>OZ220465.1:0-4312500 GCA_965115815.1 Alphaproteobacteria bacterium
ACCACGAAATCCTGCGGGGAACGGGAACGTCCGGACAGCTGCCGATGTCCGAAAGCGGCTACGTGGTCCCCTTGATCCGGATCTACAAGCTGATGACCGCGCTGCCGGGCGCCGCCCGGGAATACGGCCGAAGCGACTTCACACGCGACCTGTACAATGTGGATTCCCGAGGCCCCCGTCAGACCCGGAAGGGGGCGACGGTTTCGTTTCCCTCTTCCACCGGCACGAGACGTAGGTCGAGCGACATCTTCTCGTTCATCGATCCTGACGGACATTCGGTGGAGTACTACGGGATCCGGTTCAGCGAGGGTCAGCCGTGACCCACACGATTGGTATCGAAGACTGGCTGGACATCGTCGATCGCGAGTACCTCTCGACCTTCATCAAGGACGGGGCCGCTGCGGTCAAGTTCGCGATCACGTCGGAAGCGAAGCGGCCCGAACTGCACGAGAAGCTGCAGCGTCGCTGCCAAGACCTGGATTACGTGTTCGTCGGGCTGAACGCGAGTCAGTGCCGGGTGCACATGCCGCAGGACATCTTTTTCGGGCTGGCATCGCAAATGGACTGGCGTCTGCTCGCTCGGAGACTGCTTCTGCGGCTGCTGGAAGAAAAGGAATACTATGTCAAAGGCATTGATCCGGAAGACACCTTCGACATCATGGGGGCCGTCGCACGGGCCAACAACCTGGATTCCCAGTTCGTGCTTCCGGAATTGCGCCTGATGCTGCAGGAAGAGGTCTTCAAGAACCCGAACATGATGCGGGCGTTTCGGATCGCCATGTCCCATCTGTGCCGGATGGAACGGGAGGTGCCGCATCAGGGGGAGTATGCCGGACAACCGCTGCTCGACTGGCTCAAGGGAACCAACCCGCGCATCAGCAGTGTGCGCCCCTTCCAGATCCATACGCCCATCAATCGCACGACGGCCCGCCATTTCATCGAATCGACCCTCTACTGGGTGCAACGCGCCGGACATGCGGGCACGCTGATCCTGCTCGACAATGCGCGCGTCGCCGTCGCGCGCAATCCGCACGACGGGAACCGCTACTACACCCGCGCGATGACAATGGATCACTACGAAGTGCTGCGCGAGTTCATCGACGATGTGGGCCGCTTGTCGGGTGCGCTGCTGGTCGTGGCCGCGGACGAGTCCTTCGTCGACGAAGAGGCGCCCCGGGGCTGGGGAATCTACGCCGCGCTGCGAACCCGGGTGATGGACGACGTGCGGGACCGGCGCGTCGTCAATCCGGTGGCAGCCCTCGTGCGGCTGTCGTAGGAGGCGGGTCATGGTCAACCGCTCGCCGGGCTACCTGATCGCGCGCAGGGCCGTGGAAGCCTTGCGCAGCGGCGTTCCGAATCGAGAGGCCGTGCGCGAGCTCGGCTGCCGCCAGCCGCGCGTGGAACAGCGTTTTGTCCGGATGCTCGAAGAGGTGCCCGCCGGCCGCGACTCCGTCCGGGATGCCGATCCTGACCGGCGAGGCATGCTGGTGTCCGGAGACTTCGGCGTCGGCAAGTCCCATCTTCTGGAGTATCTGGAACACCTTGCGCTCTCCCGCAACTTCGTTTGCAGCCGGGTCGCGGTCAGCAAGGAAACGCCGCTGTACGATCTGGGCAAGGTGTTTTCTTCGGCCATGGACAACGGGTGCATGCCGGACCGGACCGGCAGGTTCGTCGAAGAGCTCTCCTTTGCCCTCCGTCAGAATGCCGAGAAGTTCGGGGCCTTTGCGCAATGGGCCGACCGGGCCGCCGACGAGGGCCTGATCAGCCCGGTTTTTCCGGCGAGCGTTCAGGTGTACCAAGACTCGGACGACTTCGAACTCCAAGGCGACATTGAGTCCTTCTGGGCGGGCGACAAGCTCCAGATTGCCAAGCTTCGCGCCGGACTCCGGGAGATCGGGAAGGCGACTGCCTATCGCTTCCGGGCGCCGCGGGCGGCCGACCTGCCCTTGCAGCGCCTGCGTTTTGCCGTCGAACTGATCCGGGCGGTCGGCTATCGGGGATGGGTCGTCCTGCTGGACGAGATCGAGTTGATGGGTTCGTACTCGATCCTGCAGCGCGGACGCTCCTATGCCGAGATCACGGGCTGGATGGGGTGTGCGGATGGGGATTTCCACCCCGGACTGATCGGAATCGGAGCGGTGACCGGGGACTTCGCCAGCGCGATCATCAGCCGGGACGGGCAAAAGAAGGATCGCGACCACGTTCGCACCAGACTGGAGAGAAGCGCTCGGCATGCCGGGCTCGCCGACCGCGCCGAATACGGAATGAACCTGCTGGAGCAGCGCAGCGTCGCGCTGGAAGTTCCCGACGAGGACGACGTGAGGGGAACCTTGGAGAACCTTCGGGGACTGTACCGACGGGCGTACGACTGGGAACCGCCGGCCTACGAAGCAGCGCCCGGAGGGGTCGGGTTTCAGGGGCGCATGCGCTACAAGGTTCGGGCCGCCATCAACGAGTGGGATCTGCGCCGGCTGTGCCGGCTGCGCCCCCACGACCCGCCCGACACGGAAATCGAGGGATTCGATCCGGGATACGAAGAGGATCCCGAGCTCGGATAGCACGCACGAACGGATCCGTCGGGATTCCTCGTCCGGTCCGCTTCCCGGACGGGATCCCGGGCGACCGGGGGCATGACCGTCGACGGGCAGGCTCGGGGAGGTCCTGATGCGCGGATCGGATAGGCCCGCCTGACCATGCCATCCTCGGCCGGTTCCGCTCCGAACTCTTCCCGGGGACCTCCTGCTTCCCTCCGCCGCTTGACTGGACCGCTTCCGGGACCGGAACGGGCGGTTCTCCGGACCGCCGGGCCGGTCGTCACGGTTGTGCTCCACGGCGGGCCGGACGGCGATCGGGCAGTCCGGGACCGGGAGGCCGGAGTCCGCGGTCTGCACGCCCGAAGCGAAACGGGATCGCGGAAAGGGGTCCGGTCGCGCGCGTTCGGTAACGAAGCGCGGGCCGGACGGCAGGCGATGCCGGGGCGAGACCCTGCCGTTCCCGATTCTCTGGTTGGCCGGGCCGCGGACGGTCGACCGGGCGTCTTCCGGCCCGGTCCGGAGGACGAACGCGCGGAGATGCCGGTATCGGTGCGGCGGGAGCTGCGGGCGGTGCCCGGCCGCGCGTCTCAGATTCGTTCGGACAGCCAGATGGCCAGTCTCGTGGAGGCCCGCACCGACCTGCGCAACGCCCGGTACCCCGGTGCCGAGGCCGCGCCTTCCTCGCGCGCGCGGTCTCGGTGCCCGAGTTCGTCGGTGCGGAACGCGCGGATCCGGTCCCGCAACGCAGGTTCGGCCTCGCCCAGCGTCCGTTCCTGGCGCGCGTAATGCTCGTCGATCACCTCCTCGACGGCCTCCGTGCACGCCATGGCTCCGGCGGGCCCGAGCAGGGCGGTCGCAGCCCCCAGGGCGAAGCCGGCCACATGCCAGACGGGCAGCAGGGCGGTGGGCCGGATTTCGCGGGTGGCGAGGTCGTCCGCGAACGCGGCCAGATGCCGCTGTTCCCCGTCCGCCATCTCCTGGATGACCGCTTCCGAAGGAGTGCCCCGAAGCACCAGGAGCTGGCCTTGGTAGATCCGCTTCGCGCCGTACTCGCCCGCATGGTTGACCCGGAGCATCCGCGCGACGGGCGGTTCCGGCTCCGGACCGGTGCGGCGCCGATCCGTCACTGTTCGGCCTGCGGCATCCGCACCGCGACGGCCAGGACCGACAGCACGGATGCGGTCACGACCACCCAACCGGCGATCGACAGGCCCAGCAGGGTGGCCGGTACCTCGTCGCATCGGATCCGGGGGGCCTGCAGGATGGTGTCGAGCAGTTCCTCCACGGTCTGCGCATCCGCGCCCGTGGCCGTGCAGGTGCCGGGCCCGGGCCACCATCCCTGTTCCACCCCGACGTGCCGCAGGGCCAGCCCCGCCGTGACCAGAAACGCCAGTCCGGCCCCGGCCACCGCGGTTCGCTGCAGCAGGGGCCGGCGCACCCCCAGGCCGCCCGCCGCCAGCAGCCCGGCCACGGCGAACCCCCAGCGTTGTTCGATGCACAGATCGCACGGCGGAAGTCCGAACCCGTACTGCATGATCAGGGCCACCGACAACGCGGCGGCCGCGGAGCCGGCCGCCAGCGCCAGGTAGCCGCGCGGGGAACGCAGGCTCCGGCCGGCGGCGGCCATCCGTGCTCCGGTGCGCATGCGCTCCTGCTCCTATGCCAGCATCACGCCCAGCAGGACCGCGGCGAGCAGCACGAGGCCGGCCCCGGTCGCGAGGCGGGCATGACGGCGAATCCGCTCCTCCGCCCAAGCCCCCAGCAGGGCCGGCAGCCCGGCGACCGCGAGGAACCGGAGGCCGCGTCCCCCGGCCGAGGCCAGCCCGAAGGCGAGGAGGTCCATCTCCGCCACTCCGCTGGCAAGGGTAACGGCCTTGTAGGGGAGCGGCGTGAACGCGGCCAGAAAGACCATCAGGGCGCCGCCGTCCGCGTACCATTCCTGGAATGCGGCAAATGCGGTTTCGATCCCGTAGAACGCAAGGATGGCCTCGCCGACCGCGTTCCACAGCAGGTGCCCGATGGCGTACCCGAGGAATCCGCCGGCTACGGATCCCGCCAGCGCGATCAGCGCGATCCGCGCCCATCGGGTGCGGCGGGCCAGTACCATGGGCACGATCAGGGCGTCGGGCGGCACGGGAAAGAAGGAACTCTCGGTGAACGCGACGGCCGCCAGAGCCGGCTCGGCATGACGGTGACCGGCGAGCCCGAGCACCCAAGCGTAGAGCCTTCCCGTCCCCGAGCCGGTCGTCTCCGCCATCGTCAGAGTCGCCCCCGACCCGGCGCCGCGGCCAGCAACGCCCGGGAGTACGGGTGCTGCGGGTTCCCGAACACCTCCTGCACGGGTCCGGTTTCGACGATTTCCCCCCGGGACATCACCGCGACCCGGTCGGCCACCTGGGCTGCGACCCGAAGATCGTGCGTGATGAACAGCATGGCGAGCCGGAACTCTTCCCGTACGGCCTCCAGCAGGTCCAGCACCTGCGCCTGCACCGAAACATCCAGTGCGGATACCGGTTCGTCCGCGATCAGGATCTCGGGCTCGAGAGCCAGGGCCCGCGCAATGCAGATGCGCTGACGCTGGCCGCCGGAAAACTGGTGCGGATAGCGCCCCAGCGCGTCGTCGCCGAGCCCCACCAGGTCCAGGAGCCGCCGGGCGCGCGCCAGAGCCACCGATGTCGCCGCGCCGTAGTTGACCGGCCCCTCGATCAGTGCGGCGCCAATGGTGCGTCTCGGATTGAGCGAGCGGAACGGATCCTGAAATACCATCTGGATGCGCCGGCGGTAGGGATGCAGGGCGCGGCGTTCGAGTCCCGCGATGTCCGTCCCGCCCAGCCGGACCTCGCCCCGGTCGGCCCGGGTCAACCGTACGGCGCAGCGGGCTAGCGTCGACTTTCCGGATCCGGATTCGCCGACGACGGCCACGGTCTCGCCCCTGCGGACCACCAGCGAGACCTCCCGCACCGCCTCGACCGTCCGGCGGCGGAACCAGCCGCCGCCGGCGAACGTCTTGGACAGGTTCCGCACTTCAAGGGCCGGCGCGCCGGCGGCCCGGTGTCGATTCCCCGCCGGCTCCAGGCCGGGCACGGCCTCCAGCAGCATGCGCGTGTACGACTGCGCCGGTCGGCCGAGAATCGTCTCGCGGGCCCCACGCTCCACCACGCGCCCCGCGCGCATGACCACCACGCGGTCCGCGATGTCGGCCACCACCCCGAAATCGTGCGTGATGAACAGCACAGCGCTTCCGCGCGCCCGCTGAAAGGTCTGCATGATCTCGAGAATCCGCGCCTGGGTGGTCACGTCGAGGGCGGTCGTGGGTTCGTCCGCGACCAGCAGCGCCGGTTCCAGGGCAAACGCCATGGCAATCATCACACGCTGCCGCTGACCGCCCGACAACTGGTGCGGATAGGCGTGCACAAGGCGGTCCGGATCCGGCAGCCGTACCGACCGGAACAGCTCGACGACCCGCCGCCGCCGTTCGGGCGGCGCGTACATCCGATGGGTCTCGAACACCTCGCGGACCTGCCGGCCGACCGTGAGCACCGGGTTGAGGGCGGTCATCGGCTCCTGAAAGATCATCGCCATCGTCCGCCCGCGCAGCGAACGCAGGCGGGCGGCGGAAGCCTCCCGCAGGTTCTCGCCCCGGAGTTCGATGGCGCCGGCCGTCACGCGCAGCTGGTCCGGCGGCAGGAGCCCCAGCACGGCCTGCGCCGTCACCGACTTGCCCGACCCGGATTCGCCCACCAGACACACGATCTCGCCGGCCCGAACGTCGAAGGACACGGCGTCCACGGCCCGCGCGCGTTCCGCGCCGGCCGGGAGCTCCACCGTGAGATCCCGAATCGAGAGGACCGGCGGCGGTGCGGGCGGGGTCACGGGAACCGCCCCCGCAGGCGGGGATCGAGCGTGTCCCTCAGGCCGTCGCCGAGGAGATTGACCGAGAGTACCGTCACGGCGAGGAACGCGCCCGGAAAGAACAGGATCCAGGGTGCGATCCGGAAGAACGCCCGCCCTTCCGCCATGACGTTCCCCCAGCTCGGCACCTCGGGCGGCATGCCAGCCCCCAGGAAACCGAGGATTGATTCGACGATCATGGCCGAGGCGCAAACGTAGCTCCCCTGCACGATCAGCGGCGCCAGCGTGTTCGGGAGCACGTGCCGGAGCAACAGGCGGGGCAGGCGCGCCCCGCCGGCGATCGCCGCCTCCACGTAGGGCTCCTCGCGTACCGCGAGCACGACGCTCCGCACCAGGCGCACCACGCGCGGAACCTCGGGCACCGCGATCGCCGCCACCACCGTGGCGAGCGTGGCGCCCGACAGGGCGATCAGCGCGATCGCCAGCAGAATTCCGGGGATGGCCATGATGCCGTCCATGATCCGCATGACGATCCGGTCGACCGCCCGCAGATAGCCGGCCACCAGCCCGATCCCCAGTCCCGCTGCCAGGGCCGCGGTCGCGACGGCCAGTCCGACGCCGAGCGAGATCCGACCTCCGTGCAGGGTGCGCGCCAGGATGTCCCGGCCGAACATGTCGGTGCCGAACGGATGCACCGCCGCCGGGCTGCTGAGCCGGTCCTCGGGCACCATGCGGAGCGGATCCAGCCCCGCGAGCGGGGGCGCCAGCACGGCCGCCGCCGCGATCAGAGTCAGAAGCACCAGCCCGGTCTGCACCGAACGGTTCCGCCATATCGCCGTCACCCTCGGATTCTCGGATCGAGCACGCTGTACAGGAGATCCACGATCAGGTTGGTCAGCACGTAGGCGCCGCTGAAGATCAGGATCAGTCCCTGGATCACCGGATAGTCGCGGCGCAGTACCGAATCCACCGTGAGGCGGCCGAGTCCGGGAATGTTGAACACGCTTTCCGTGACCACCACGCCGCCGACGAGGAGCGCGAAGGCGATCCCGATCACCGTCACCACCGGCACCAGCGCCGGGCGCAGGGCGTGACGCTGCAGCAGGCGGAAGGTGGTCACGCCCTTGGCCCGGGCGGTGCGGATGTAGTCCTCGCCCAGCACCTCGAGCACGCTCGCCCGTGTGACCCGGGCGATCAGGGCAATGAAGACCAGCGAAAGCGCCGTGACGGGCAGGACCAGGTGGCGGACGAAGGCACCCGCTCCTTCCGCCAGGGGGCTGTACCCCTGGACCGGCAACCACGCGAGCTGGATCGCGAAGATGTGGATCAGGAGGTAGCCGATCACGAACACCGGCACCGCGAACGCGAGGGACGCTCCGCCCATGAGACCGCGGTCCAGCCAGGATCCGGCCCGCCACGCGGCCGCGATCCCGAGCGGTACCGCGACCGCGACCGCGATCAGCAGCGTGCCGACCGACAGGGCCAAGGTCGGCTCGAGCCGCTGCACGATCAGCTGGGACACGGGCAGGTTCGAGAAGATCGAGATCCCGAGATCCCCCGTCAGGATCCGGCCGGTCCAGGTCAGGAACTGCACGTGCAGCGGTTCGTTGAGGCCCAGCCGGTCCCGGATGCGTTCGATGTCCTCGGGGGTCGCGTAGTCGCCGGCAATGACCGCGGCCGGGTCGCCCGGGCCCAGGTGCAGAAGCAGGAAGACGACGACGGCGACGGAGGCCATCACCGGAAGGGTGGCCAGCAGCCGCTGCAGCAGGAAGCCGCTCACCGGAACTTCCGTTCGCTCAACGCTTCGCGATGTTCCAGAACAGCGGAATCGGCGACTCGAGCACTCCGTCGAGCTCCGAACGGTAGGCGACCGGATTGAACCATTCCCCGAAAGGCACATACGGCACCAGCGCGAACGCCCGGAGCTGGACCGCTTCCGACCGCACCCGGAGGCGGTCTCCGTCCTCTTCGAATGCAAAGGCTGTGCGCAGCTCCTCCATCACGGGGTCGCACGGCCAGCCGAACCATGCACGCTTGCGGCAGCCGCCGCTGGTCACCACGCTCGCGAGCGGGTGGATCACGTCCATGCCGATGAACCAGGTCGGGAAGAGGTTCCAGCCGTTCTCCTCGGGCGGCCCGTCGATCGCGCGGCGGCTGGTGAGCGTGCTCCAGTCCATGGCCTGGAGTTCGACGTTCACCCCGGCGTCCCGGAGCACGCCGGCGAGCACCAGCGCCGCACCGCTCAGGATCGCTACGTCGGTAGGCTGCATCAGCACCACCGGACGGCCGTCGTACCCCGCGGCCTCGAACAGGCGCCGCGCCCGTTCGGGGTCGAACGCCATCAGGGCCTCTGCCCCGGCCGCGGATTCGTAGGGGCCGCCGCAGCCGAAGTACGCCGGACAGGTCCGCCAATGGGCCTCGTCTCCCACCACGGCCCGTAGAAACCGCGGCTGCTCCACCAGCCACAGCAGAGCCTCACGGGCCTTCGGGTGGTCGAACGGCGGGTACAGGTGGTTGAGGCGGATGTGCCCCTGGACCCCGACCGGATCCAGACGCTTCACCGTCACGTCGGGTGCGGCCGCCATGATCGGCAGGAGATCGTGGGGCGGCAGTTCGAAGTAGTCGACTTCACCGGCCAGGAGCGCATTCATGGCGGTAGCGGCATCCGGGACATAGAGCCACTCCACCCGGTCGACCTTGGCCACCTTGCCTCCGGTGCCCCAGTCCGGCGGTTCGGCCCGCGGCACGTACGCCGCGTTCCGTTCGTACACCACCCGGGCGCCGGGAACCCACTCGTCGGCCACGAACACGAACGGACCCGACCCCACCACTTCGGGAACCTGTTCGAAGGGATCGGTCCGGGCGTGCCGCTCCGGCATGATGAAGAGCACGTTGGAACTCGCCTTGGACAGGGATTCCAGGACCAGCCCGTACGGCTGTCCGAGGGTCAGCCGGAAGGTCGTGTCGTCCACCGCCTCCAGGGCCGCCGTCACGTCCATCAGCTTCTGGCCCATGCCGTCGCGCGCGCCCCAGCGGCGGATCGAGGCCACGCAGTCGGCCGCCGTCACCGGCGCTCCGTCATGCCAGGTCAGCCCGTCCCGCAGCCGGAACATCCACGTCAGCCCGTCTTCCGAAACCTCCCAGGCATCGACCATCTGCGGTTGCACGCGGAACTCGGAATCGACCGCGAACAGCGTGTCGTACACCATGTATCCGTGATTCCGGGTGATGTAGGCCGTGGTCCAGATCGGATCGATGTTCCGGAGATCGGCATGCACCACGGCCCGCAGCACGGTCTCGGCCGCGGCCGGCAGGGCCAGTGCGGCGCCGGCGGCGAGCGCAAGCGCCGCGCTAGTCCGGCGCACGGAGCGAGTCCTCGGCAATCCGGGCCAGGAAACTGGCGCCGACCGCGAGATTGTCGTCGTCGAAGTCGTAGCCCGGATTGTGGAGGGAAGCCGAATTCCCGTTGCCGATCCAGGCGTACGCTCCCGGCCGCTCCTGCAGGAAGTACGAGAAGTCTTCCGACCCCATCACCTGCCTCTGCTCCGTGGTGTCGGCCTCGCCGGTGATCTCGGCGGCGATCCGCCCGGCGAAGGCGGCCGAGGCCGCGTCGTTGACGGTCGGCGGGTAGCCCGGCCGGTAGTCGACCGCGGCCGTGGCGCCGAATCCCCGGACCACGTCGGCGCACACCTCGGGGAAGCGGGTCCGGACCATCTCGCCGACCTCGGGCAGGAAATACCGGATGGTGCCGCCGAGCTCGGCGCGGTCCGGGATCACGTTGTCGGCGTCGCCCGCATGGAACCGGGTGATCGAGAGGACCAGGGTGTGCTGCGGATCGAGGGTCCGCGAGACCAGCGTCTGCACCGCCTGCACGACCGCGGCCCCGGCCACGATCGGGTCGACCGACTGGTGCGGCATGGCACCATGCGCCCCCCGGCCCCGGACCGTGATCGTGAAATTGTCGGCTGCGGCCATGATCGGGCCGGCCGCCAGCCGGAGTTTCCCCTGCTCGAGGCCCGGCATGTTGTGCATCCCGAAGATGCTGCGCACCGGAAACCGCTCGAACAGGCGGTCGTCGAGCATCGCCTTGGCGCCGGCGAATCCCTCTTCGGCCGGCTGGAACACGAGCACCACGTCGCCCTGGAACTGGCGGGTTTCCGACAGGTAGCGGGCGGCCCCGAGCAGCATGGCCGTGTGTCCGTCGTGGCCGCAGGCATGCATGACGCCGTTCGTCGAGGAGGCGTGGTCGCAGGCATTCTGTTCGTGAATCGGGAGTGCGTCCATGTCGGCCCGGAGCCCGACCGCAGGGCCGGATCCGTTCCGGATCCGGCCGACCACACCGGTCCCCCCGACCCCCTCGACGACCTCGTCCACGCCGAACGATCGCAGCAGTTCGGCGACCCGTTTCGCGGTCCGGTGTTCCTGGTACGCGAGTTCGGGGTGGCGGTGAAAGTCCCGTCGCCATGCAACCATGGCATCGTTTCCGCCTGCGATGCGATTGATGACCGGCATGGTGCCTCCTGTCCGGCCGCACCGTACCATATCCGCGCCGGACCGCCGGGATTCGCCCTCCTCGGCCGTCCGGGATGAAGCCACCGGATCGAGGGGCGGGGTCCTGCTCCGACAGGTCATCGGGGTCCTGCTCCGACAGGTCATCGGGGTCCTGCTCCGACAGGTCATCGGGCGCCAGCCCTTCGGCGGCGGCGACGCGTGTGCGGACTTCCGCGGCTCGAAATTTGCCCCTGTCCGACAATGCCTTGAGGACGGGGAGCATCAGCGACCGGAAATCAGGGATCGGCATCGGCCGCCGCACCTGTTGTCGCCACCTGCCGCGGCGTAACGCATTTTGCGATCTCGCGGCCCGCCGCGATCTCCGCTTGGCGAAGCTCCCAGGTCTTCTGCAGGTTCATCCAGAGTTGCGATGTCGCCCCGAAGTACCGCGCGAGCCGCAGCGCCGTGTCCGCGCTCACGCCCCGCTGACCGTTCAGGATCATCGTCACCCGGTTCACCGGCACGCCCAGTGCCTTCGCCAGCGAATTGGCCGACAGCCCGAGCTCGTCCAGCTCGCCGCGCAGGATTTCGCCCGGATGCACCGGCCTCATGCCGTTCCTTGCGTTCATGTCACATTCCTTCAGTGATAATCCACGATCTCCGCATCTTCCGGTCCGTCATCCGTCCAGCGAAAGCAGACGCGCCATTGCGCGTTGATCCGAATGCTGTACTGCCCGACTGCCCGGCGCGGTCGCCCCGCAGCGCCTCCAGCCGGTTGCTCGGCAACGCGGCAAGGTCTCCGAGCGTCTCCGCGCTATTCAGCAGGATCAGTCGACGCACCGCCTGATCGGCGAAGCCTTGCAACACCGCGACGCGGCGCCCCTCGAAGAAGCGCCGCGTCTCCCGATCCTTGAAGCTCCGTATCATGCGCGCCGATCGTAACGCATCGTACGCTTTCCGTAATGAATGCCGCAATGAATGCCGCGGACCAACTCAGGACCATTCTGTTGTCGCGATCGGGCGGCGGACCACCGCGGCAGAGTGGCCGTTCTTGAAGTTGGTGGCGCCTTCTCGAGGTCGGAACTGGCATATCGACAACGAAATCCGCTCCCGAATGGACACCTCCAGATCTGCCTACAATGCCCCTCGCCGGACGAAAACGGACAAAAGAAGACCCCCTGCGGGCCAACGCAGAGCCTGTGCGGAACCGGGGCCGGGGCGTTGCCGGCGCGGTGTGGGTCCCTTGGGCGCCCGGGTTTCGGAGCGTGGCAGCGGTCCGGTCGGTCGGCCCCCGGGGAGGCCTCGCAGGGCATTCCCACGCTTACTTTCGTCAGTGTTTTCTTGCTGGCCGGCATGGTGATGGTGCAGGTTCGCGCGCGGCCCCGTGCGATCCGCCCCCTCTGACGTTCCTGTGCTGCCGGTGCGAGGCTCCGGGCAGGGCGATGCGCGACCGCAGGGAAGCCGGCCCGGTGTACCGGGAGGCCCCCGCCGGGTTTCCCGGTCCGAGGTCGAGGTTCGTCGGGCGAAGGCGGAGGAACGGCCGCGCTGGAACGCCTGGATGAACGCGCATCCCGATCCGGGCTTTCGTCGGTGGGCGGGCCGCGGCCTGCGTTCGGTCGCGGCCTTCCGGGGTCCGTGGCCGGGCCTGGCGGCGTGGCCGAACGGCGTCTTCAAATGCGGTCTGCGCGACCGCTGGATCGGCGGGAAGCCGGCGCCGCCGTTCCGTCGGCTGGAGTGGCTCGCGACCCCACGCGTTTCCTGGTGCGTTCGGGCCCCGGAGGGTGCCCGAACCGGGCCTCCTTCTTCTTGGCGCGGAGGGCCCGTCGGTTCGCCGACGACGGACGGGCGGCGCCCGGCCATCGGGGGCTCGGGGCCGAGACGTTCCGAGCCCCGGAACGCGTTCCCGACACCCGGTACCGGGCTGGGAGGGCCTGGGCCGAACCCGGGGATTCGCCCGCGCCCACGGGCCGTACACCGACCCGCACGGCCCGCCGCCGGAACGCCTCGTGGCGCGGGTTCCCCGGCCCGGCGCTAGACTGGGCCCGGCGGCCCGGCCGCCGTCCGGAGAAACTCGCGATCATGGCCCTGTCTTCCGCATCGGCCCCGGAAGCCGCTCCGCCCGACCCCCCACGGCGCAGGGTCATCGTGACCTGTGCGGTGACCGGATCGATCCATACGCCGTCGATGTCACCGAATCTGCCAGTGACGCCGGACCAGATCGCCACCCAGGCCGTCGACGCGGCCGAGGCGGGCGCCTCGATCCTTCACCTGCACGCCCGTCAGCCCGACGACGGGCGTCCGACCCAGGATCCCGAGGTCTTCCGGCAGTTCCTCCCGAGGATCCGGCAGGGCTGCGATGCGGTGGTCAACATCACGACGGGCGGCGCCCCGAGCATGCCGGTCGCCGAACGCATGCGCCCGGCGGTCGAGTTCGCGCCGGAGATCGCGTCGCTGAACATGGGCTCAATGAATTTCGGCCTGTTTCCGATGCTGGAGCGCTACCGGACCTTTCGCCACGCGTGGGAGCGCGAGGCCCTCGAATCGAGCCGGAGCAACGTGTTCCGGAACAGCTTCGAGGACATCGAGAACATTCTCCGGGCGTGCAGCGGGAACGGAACGCGCTTCGAATTCGAGTGCTACGACACCAGTCACCTGTACAACCTTGCCTACTTTCTGGACCAGGGACTGGTGCAGCCCCCGCTCTTCATCCAGACGGTGTTCGGGATTTTCGGCGGGATCGGGACCCATCCGGAAGACATCGCGCACCTGAAGCGGACAGCCGATCGGCTGTTCGGCGGCGCGTGGATCTGGTCGGTGCTGGGCGCCGGCGGCCAGCAGATGCGGGTGGCGGCGCTGGCGGCGGCGCAGGGCGGCAACGTGCGGGTCGGGCTCGAGGATTCGCTGTGGGACGGTCCCGGCCGGCTGGCTGCCAGCAACGCCGCCCAGGTGCTCCGGGTGCGCGGGATCCTCGACGGCCTGTCGCTCGTGCCGGCGACGCCCGACGAGGCGCGTTCCCTGCTGTCGCTGAAGGGCGGCGACGCCGTCCGCTTCTGATTCGTCACCTTCCGCACGCAAGGGAGATCCTCTCATGAAATGCCGCGCCGCCGTCCTGCACACCATGGGAGAGCCGCGGCCGTACGCGGATTCGAAGCCGGTCCGGATCGAGGAGATCGAACTTCTCGATCCCGGACCGGGAGAAGTCTTGGTCCGCATGGCGTCTGCGGGACTTTGTCATTCCGACCTTTCGGTGGTCAACGGCTCGCGGCCGAGAGCTCTGCCCCTGGTCCTCGGACACGAAGGCTCGGGCATCGTCGAGGCGGTGGGGCCGGGTGTGGACGAACTCCGGGTCGGAGATCACGTCGTGTACGTCTTCGTGCCGAGTTGCGGCCGTTGCCTGCCCTGTGCCGAAGGCCGGCCGGCCCTGTGCGAACCCGGTGCGGCGGCGGCGGTGGCCGGCACCCTGCTCTCCGGCGAGCGGCGGATCCGGCTGGACGGCAAGCCGGTCCACCACCAGGTCGGCGTCTCGTGCTTTGCCGAATATGCGGTGTCCAGCACCCGCTCGCTGGTTCGCGTGGACCCCGACATCCCGCTGGACCAGGCCGCGTTGTTCGGCTGCGCGGTGATCACCGGCATGGGCGCCGTGGTCAACACGGCGAAGGTGCGCCCCGGCGCCGCCGTCGCCGTCGTCGGGCTGGGCGGGACCGGGCTCGCGGCGGTGCTCGGGGCCCGCGCCGCCGGCGCCGGCCGGGTGATCGGCTTGGACCTGCTCGACAGCAAGCTGGAATCCGCCCGGCAGATCGGCGCTGACGAGGTCGTGAACGCGTCGGACCCCGAGGTCGTGGAGACCGTGCGGGAACGGACCGGAGGTGGTGTCGAGTACGCGTTCGAATGCGTGGGCTCGTCCCGGGCGATGGAACTCGCCTACGCGGTGACCCGCCGCGGCGGAACCACGACCAGCAGCGGCCTGCCGCCCCCGGACGCCCGGTTTTCGGTCCCGCACGTGCAGCTGGTCGGCGAGGAGCGGACCATCAAGGGAAGCTACCTCGGCTCGTGCGTCCCCCGGCGCGACATTCCGGCCTACCTGGAGTTGTTCCGCGCCGGGCGTCTGCCGATCGACCGGCTGGTCAGCGACCACATCCCGCTCGAGCGGATCAACGAGGGCTTTGACCGCCTTGACGACGGCGATGCGATTCGGCAGATGATCGCTTTCTGATCCCGACATGGAAGCAACCATGCTGAGTTCTCACAATGCCGAGCGGGCCGCCCGGGTGGACCTGGCCGCCGCGTACCGGCTGGCCGACCACTACGGGCTGTCCGAGGGGATCTGCAACCACCTGACCCTGGCCGTGCCCGGCGAGGAAGACCGCTATCTGCTGATTCCGTTCGGAATGCACTGGTCCGAGGTCACCGCCAGCGCGTTGCTGGTGATCGACGGGGAGGGGAAGGTCGTGGCAGGAGACGGCACGGCCGAGCCGACCGCATTTCTCATTCACGGCGCGGTGCACCGCGCCCGGCCGGATGCGGCCTGCATCATGCACACGCACATGCGCTCCGCCCTCGCGCTGTGCATGATCGAGGACGGCGGGCTGCACATGGCCGACCAGAATGCCTGCCGGTTCTTTGGCCGCACCGCCATGATGCACGCGTTCGACGGCGTGGTGTTCGACGCGGCCAAGACCTCTCCGATCGTCGAGGCGATCGGGGACTGCAACGTGCTCTTCATGGCCAATCACGGGGTTCTGGTCACCGGCCGTACCGTCGCGCGGGCCTGGGAGGACCTGTATTTCCTGGAGCGGGCCTGCGCGGCGCAGGTGGCGGCGATGTCCACCGGCCGGCCGCTCGTCCGGGTGCCGGATTCGGCTGCCGCCGCCATTGCTGCGGACGTGGTCCGAGAGTCCGAATCGGGGCTCTGCACGGCGGACCGATTCTTCCGTGCGTCCAAGCGCCTGCTGGACCGCTGCAATCCGGGCTACGACGGGTGACCGGCCGCCGTCAGTAGATTTCGTCTTCGAAGCCGCGCACATCCGGAACGGAGGATTTCGGACCGGTACCGCGCACGAAGGCCTCGAAGATGACCCGTTGCGACTGCGGTGTCGGCCGCCGGCCGGTCTCGGCGTCGATGCGCACCATGTCGATCCCGTCCGGGATCCGGAACGGAACCCTGGGACCCTCCCCGAGCGCCCGTTCCATGAACGTTCCGAAGATCGGGGCGGCCACGCGGCCGCCGCTTTCGCCGCGGCCGAGCGACCGGGGCTGGTCGTGACCGACGAACACGCAGACGACGAGGTCGGGTGAAAAGCCCACGAACCAAGCATCGAGGAAATCGTTCGTGGTACCGGTCTTGCCAGCCAGCGGGATGCCGAGATCCCCCAGCCGCCGGCCGGTACCGACATCGATCGCGCCTTTCAGCATCCACGTCACCTGAAACGCGTGGACTGGATCGGCGACCGGGGTGCCGAGCGGGCCGAGATCCGGCGGTACGTCGGTCTCGGTCCGGCAGGACGGACAGGGCCGCGGATCCCGGCGGTGGAGCGTGCGGCCGCGCCGGTCCTGGATCCGTTCGACGAATGCGGGCTCGATCCGGCGCCCGCCGTTCAGCAGCGCCGCGTACGCGCCGGCCAGCGCCAGCGGCGTGGTCTCCATCGTGCCGAGCGCCGTCGCGAGATACGGCTGGGCGGGCCCTAGACCGAAACGATCGGCCACCTTGCCGACGCGCTCCACACCCAGCATGCCGGCCAGCCGGATCGTCATCACGTTCCGAGATTGTTCCAGACCGTCCCGGAGGGTCCGCAGCCCGTAGAAGCGGCCGGCGACATAGTTCTGCGGCCGCCACTTCTTCAGATGGGGGCCCTGATCGATGACCAGCGGTCCGTCCAGCACCCGGCTTCCCGGAGTCAGTCCGCTCTCCAGGGCGGCGAGATAGACGAAGGGCTTGAAGGCCGAGCCGGGCTGGCGCCGGGCCTGCGTGGCGCGATTGAATCCGAACTCGTGCTCGCCGTAACCGCCCACCAGCGCCAGCACCCGTCCGTTGCGCGGGTCCAGGGCGACGAGTGCCCCTTCGACTTCCGGAACCTGCCGCAGGGCGGGCCGCGGGCCGTCCCCGCCGGACAGCAGCTCCACCAGCACCACGTCGCCCGGCTCCAGCAGGTCGGCCGGAGTCCGGTGGTCCCGGTCGTCGAGCGCCCAAGCCATGTCGGCCCGCGCGAGGTCCGTGACGGTTCCGTCCGGTAGTCCGATCCGGGCGCCCTGCCGGTCGACGTCCAAGACCACGGACGGCTCGAGGTGCGGGGAGACCGCCGCGGGCGCGGCGTCGGACAGCCGCTCGGTCCAGTCGCGCGCTTCCGGATCGCCGATGGTTCCGACCGGGCCTCGGTAGCCGTGCCGCCGGTCGTAGGTTTCCAGTCCGCCGCGCAGTGCGTCGACGGCAAGGCGCTGCAACCGGGGCTCGAGCGTGGTGGTCACCGTCAGGCCGCCCCGATAGAGCGACTCCTCGCCCATCGCGTCGACGATCCACCGGCGTACCTCTTCGGCGAAGTGCGGCGCGGCGACGAGAGCGTCCCGCCCTTCCCGCGCCACGGCCGTCAGCGGTTCCCTCCGGGCAGCCGCAGCGTCGGCGGCCGACACGAAGCCGTCCTCGGTCATCCGCCGGAGGACATAGGCGCGCCGGGCCAATGCAGCCTCCCGCCGCCGTTCCGGATGGTAGTTGTTGGGGCCCTTGGGCAGGGCCGCCAGATAGGCCGTTTCCGCCAGCGACAGTTCGTCCAGAGACTTGTCGAAGTAGTTGCGCGCGGCGGCGGCAACCCCGTACGAGCGGAACCCGAGGTAGATCTCGTTGAGATAGAGTTCGAGGATGCGTTCCTTGCCGAGCACGCGTTCCATGCGGAGCGCGAGGAGCGCTTCCTTCACCTTCCGCTCGATCGACACGGACCGCGTCAGCAAAAACACCTTCGCCACCTGCTGGGTGATGGTCGAGGCGCCGATCGGGCGGCGGCCCTGGGCCAGGCGGCCCGCGTTCTGCACGACGGCCCGCACGATCCCGACATAGTCCAGTCCGCCATGGGTCCAGAAGTTCCGATCTTCCGCCGCAATGAAGGCGTGGGCCAGCCGCTCCGGAATCGAGCGGATCGGCACGAACTGCCGATCCTGTTCCGCGTAGCGGCCGAGCGGCTGTCCATCGGCGGCATAGGTACGCGACGTTTCGGCCGGTTCGTACTCCATGAGTTGCCGGTATTCGGGCAGCCCCTGCCCGAACCGGCTGATCACGACAAGTGCGACGACGCCCCCGGCGGCAAGGGCCAGGCTGCCGGCCAAGCCGAGTCCGACCAGCAGCCTGCGGGCCCGGATCCGCCAGCGGCCGGCCTCTCGTGCGGCCCCGGGTTCCGGTCCGGTGCGGCCCGCGAGCGGGGCATCGCGGGGATCAGCCGACAAGCGCATGCACGGCCCCCAGACCGTCGAAATTCCCGTCGATTCTTGCCCCCGGCTCGACCCACTGCACGGCGGTCACGCTTCCGAGCAGCACGAAGTCCCCGGCGCGCAAGACCCCGCCGCATGCCGACGGGTGGGAGGCGAGCCACGCCAGCGCTTCGAGCGGATGTCCGAGAATGTCGCTGCCGCGTCCGGTCGAGCGCAGCGTTCCGTTGATCCGGACCTCTCCCTGCAGACCTGCCAGATCCAGGTCCGAGGCCAGCGGCACCGCAGTTCCCAGCACGGCGCCGGCTCCGAAGAAATCGTCGGCGATCAGGGTCGGGGTGTCCAGGCGGGTCCGGTCCGCGTAGCGGTCATCCACGATTTCCATGGCCGGCAGGACCGCTTCGACCGCCTTCGCCATTTCGGTCCCGCGGTAGGGACCGTCGGCCGCGCGCAGCGTGGCGCCGAGCCGCACCGCGATCTCGATCTCGACCCCGGGCCGGACGAGGTCGTCGTGACGGAACCGCCCGGCGCCGAAACGGACGGCGTCGGACAGGACGCCGCCGCCGGCCGGATGTCCGATGCCCAGATAGCGCTGCATCCGGGGATTCGTGCATCCGATCTTCCATCCGGTCCGCTGGCCGCGGCCCGCGGCGGCAAGGTTTCGGTGCAGCGCATGCTGTACTGCATAGGCTGCGGCTTCGTCCCGGGGCCGAAGAGGATCGGGCAATGCGGGCAGCGGGCGGCGTTCGAGGCGATGGCGGGCAATCCATGCGGCCGCGTCCCGGACGGCGTCGGAGGCGGAAGCCGGGGTCGTCATGGTGGGGTCAGGGCCGCAGGTCCGGTTTCGGCGGACCCGGTTGCGGGCTCGCGGTCCCGGGCCGCTGCGAGGAACAGGAGCAGCAGGAGGGCGGTCAGTCCCCCGAACAGCGGCAGGTCGCCCGCGACCGCATGCAGCGGGGGCTTCTCGGGCACCGGCAGCGGATGGTCGATCACGCCGCGCCGGCCCAGTTCGAGGTGCGCGAGGATGCGGCCGCGGGCATCGATGACGGCAGAGATGCCGGTGTTGGCGGCGCGGATGACCGGCAGTCCCTCCTCGACCGCGCGGATCCGGGCCTGCGCAAGGTGCTGGTGCGGGCCGGAAGTGCGGCCAAACCAGGCGTCGTTGGTCACGTTGAGGAGCCAGCCCGGCCGGTCGCTTCCTCCCGTGGAAGCCGGAAAGATGATCTCGTAGCAGATCGCCGGGGCGACCGGCGGAAACCCGGGAAGCGCGACGCGGGTTCGAGCCGCGCCGGCGTGGATGCCGCGTCCGGTCACCGGCAGCATCGAACCGGGCAGCCAGTCGGCGAAGGGGAGAAATTCTCCGAACGGCACTAGGTGCACCTTGTCGTAGACCGCTTCCACTCGGCCTTCCGGGGTCAGGAAGAACAGACTGTTGAAGACCGAGCCCGTCTCCGGGTCGATCCGGAAGGCGCCGGTGGCGAGGCGGGCCGCGCCCGGGATTGCGTGCTGGATGACGCGCCGGACGTCTTCCCTCGCCGTCGGATCAAAGGGGAGCACCGCTTCGGGCCAGATCACCAGTTTCGGTCCCGTGCCGGACGGCGCCGTCCGCGAGGCGTCCACGTACTGCAGCAGGTTCTGGCCGTGCCGGTTCGGATCCAGCCGGTCGGCCTGCGGGACGTTGCCTTGGACGATTCGCACGATCGGCCCCTCGCCCAAGTCCAAGGTGCGCACGTTGTCACGCAGCAGGCCGAGAAAGAGTGCCGCCGCCAGCGGAGCCGGAAGCAGCATTCCCAGCCGCCCCTGCCGGCTCGCCAGGGCGGCGGGGGCCAGCGCCGCAAACACGGTCGCCGCCCCCAGACCGTGGGTGCCGATCCACGCCACCGGCTGGAGCGTGGGAACGGTGAACGCCCAGACCTGTCCCGTCAGATTCCACGGAAAGCCGGTCAGCAGCCAGCTTCGGAATCCCTCGGCCAGCGCCCATGCGGTACCCAGTGCGACCAGCCGCGAAGCCGGAGGGCGGAACCATCGGGCCGCGGCCGCGGCCAGCCCGGGGAGCACTGCGAGACCCCCCGACAGGCCGCCTACCGCAAGGCCTCCGGCGATCCACCCGAACTGACCGGCATAGGCGAACGACGCCCCGATCCAGTACAGCCCGGCCGCGAACTGCCCGAAGCCGAAGGCCCAGCCCGTCCAGAACGCCTGGCGCAGGGTTCCGGCGCCGATCAGCCAGGCGAGCACGGGAAACGATGCCAGGAGAACCGGTACCGCGTGAATCGGAGCGAAGGCCAGCGCCGATGCCGCCCCGGCGGCCATCGCCGAACCGTGGCGAAACAGCCGGTTGCGCGGAATGCGTTGCAGATCCAAGCAGACGCTCCGGGATCGGCCGGGACTCGCGCGGATGGAGCGGCAGCCGCAGGATGGGAATCAGGGCGCCGGCGGCGGCAGCGAATGCGTGTGCGCCGCAAGCCGGCCCTTCCACGGTACCACAGTTCTGGGGCCGAGGCCGAGGGTGTCGGCGGTCCGGTTAGGACTATTCTGTTGTCGTCCCGGCGATCGGCGCATGCTGATGTGGGGCGGGACCTTCCGTGTTCGCGGTGGCCGTGTGCCGGTCCTGACGACGCTTGCGACCCCGGATTCCTTCCTCGACTTGCGCGCGGTGACGGTGCGCCCGACCCGGGGCGCACGTGAGCACCGGCTCTGGGACCGTCGGGTGAAGGAGCATCCCTACCTGCGGTTTCCCGGCATCATCGGAACGGGCCTGCGCCCTGTCGCTCGGCACGGCGAGACCTGGGTCGCGCAGGTCTCGCGCAGCCGGACACGTTCACGCTTGCTGTACGCGACCGCTGGATTGGCGGGTCTGCGGGGCCGCAGTTCCGGTGCCTGCATCGGAGCGTGCACCCTTCCCGGTTCGTCCTTCCGAGCCCGAGGAGGGAGGCCGAATCTCAGACGTCCTGACCTCGGCTTCGATGTTTCCGAATCAGGGTGATGCTTCCGGGCCGAGTGTGCGCGCGTTGTTTGGCAGTCGAAGGGCTTCAGGTTCGAGAACAAGACGGTCGGTACGTCGATGACGTTGGCCAGGGAGAAGCACGAGGTTCCGATCGGGACGGGGCTTCAGGCGGGTGCATCGCGAGCGTATTCAGGGCCGGGATCATCCCATTACAGGTATCACACGATATTGGGCTACGATGCGGCTCTGTTGTCACGCACAAAACCGGTCAAATCATTCATTGTGCTGGGAAAACGGGACCACCGACTGATCAAGTCAACTCACGAGGTCAGGACCTCTGAATCTGGCGTCCTGTGTGCTCGGCCTGAGCCTTCGCCAGCGGTCCGCCGATGTTCCTCGCGGAGACGTTCGTAGACGTCTCGCGCTTCGCCGGAACCTGCGATCACTGCCCGCGCCAGGTGAATACGTAGCGCAGACCTCGACCCGCAAATTGTTTGAGAGCCTGTACGGAAACTATGGAGCGGTCCCGATTCTGGCCGCTCGTGCAAAGTATCGGCGTCGGAGAGACCGCTTCGAAAGCAATCTGACAGATGTGGAATGGGCTTGTCTGATCCTGATGTACTCTCCAGCCACATCGCAGATACCAGAATCGGGGCCGCTCAATAGTTTCCGCACAGGGTAACTAGTGCCCGCACCGAAAAAGTACAATGGTTTGACTCTGAAAGTGGAATCGTGATATAGAGGGGACGAAGAATCCCGCTTTGATGCGGGAATCGGCCGATGCGGTCGAGAATCGGCCGGATTTTCGGAAATCTTCGCGAGAATTGCCATGCGAAATGTCATTCGCCTGCAGATGGAATTGGGTCAGGTTGCGATCGAGGAGATCGAGATCGACGAGAACTCGCGGGATGACATTCCGCCGCTGCTGCTCGGGCTTCGGCACGTGTATGCCGACCGGTCGGTTCGTGCCCGGTTGTTCGAGATCCTGGAGCAGGGGATCCTTCCCGAGGTGTCCCACACGAAAGGGCGTCCCGGCATGGAGCTGTGGAGGATCCTCGTGATGGGTCTCCTGAAGCAGGTCCTGGGGTGTGACTTCGATCGTCTGCACGAGCTGGTGAACCAACACCCTACCGTTCGGAAGTTTCTGGGACACTCCGGCTTCTGGGACGAGACCCGGTACCGGTATCCCACGGTGGTACACAACGTGAGCCTGCTGACGCCGGACGTGCTGGGGGAGGTGTTGCAGCTGATCGCGGAGAGCGGCCATGCGCTGGTGCGGAAGCGGAAGCGGAAGAGCGGCCCGGGCGGTCGCCCGTCGAAGGAGCCCCTGCGGGGCCGCTGTGATTCGTTCGTGGTGAAGACGGATGTGCACTTCCCGACGGATGTCAACCTGCTGTGGGATGCGATGCGTTGCCTGGTGCGCGAGACGGGCCGCTCAGCCCTGCGGGCGGGGGTGTCCGGAGGGCGGCAGTGGCGGCATCGGAGCCGGAGGCTGCAGCGGCTCTTTCAGAAGGTTCGGCGGACCCGGCGGGCCCGTCCGGGGCCGATCCAAGCGTACCTCGACGCCTGCTGGGAGGAGGTCCGACGGGCGGAAGCGACGGTTCCCGCGCTTCGGGAGCAAGGCGTCGGAGCCCCCAGGATTCTCCGGATCGAGTCGTACCTCAAGCATGCCCGGAGGCAGCTCGACCAAGTGGACCGCCGCCTGCTGAAGGGCGAGAAGATCCCGCAGGAAGAGAAGGTGTTTTCGATCTTCGAGGAGCACACGCGCTGGTGCGTGAAGGGCAAGGCCGGGGTTCCGGTGGAACTCGGAGTGCCGGTGGCCGTGCTGGAGGATCAGCACGGCTTCCTCCTACACTCCCGGATCCTGTGGGAAGGCGGAGACGTGGATCATGCCGTGCCCATGATCCGGGAAGCGCAGGCCCGCTTCCCCGACCTCCGCCTGTGCAGCTTCGATCGGGGGTTCCACAGCCCCTCCAACCGGATCGCACGGGACGAACTGCTGGATCACAACGTGCTTCCGAAGAAGGGAAAACTCGGTCCGGCCGACCGGAAACGGGCCGCCGACCCGACGTTCCGGGAGATGCGCCGGCAGCATCCGGCCGTGGAGTCCGCCATCAATAATCTCGAGCAGCGCGGCATGGACCGGGTCCTGTCGTATGGGGCGGAGGGTTTTGCGCGGATGGTGGCGCTCTCCATGGTGGCCTTCAATGTCCACCGCATCGGGTTGCTGCTGCAGAGACAGGCCCGGGCCCAAGCCCGACGACGACGAAGACGCGCCGCCTGACAGCGGCGCCCCTCCACCCCGTCCGCAAAGCTCGCCGGGAGCGGGAACGGAACCGCTCGCCCTAGCGTCCGGATTCTGGGTGGGAAGGGCCCGGATGCCGCTACGAATCGGCAGGAATCCCCTGGAAACGGAGCGACCGGAGGCCCCGGAGGGTGGGTCCAACCCGAAATTTCGCCGGAAGGGCCGCCAAAATGACCATTTTCGGTGCGGGCACTAACTAGTGCCCGCACCGAAAAAGTACAATGGTTTGACTCTGAAAGTGGAATCGTGATATAGAGGGGACGAAGAATCCCGCTTTGATGCGGGAATCGGCCGATGAGGTCGAGAATCGGCCGGATTTTCGGGAATCTTCGCGAGAATTGCCATGCGAAACGTCATTCGCCTGCAGATGGAATTGGGTCAGGTTGCGATCGAGGAGATCGAGATCGACGAGAACTCGCGGGATGACATTCCGCCGCTGCTGCTCGGGCTTCGGCACGTGTATGCCGACCGGTCGGTTCGTGCCCGGTTGTTCGAGATCCTGGAGCAGGGGATCCTTCCCGAGGTGTCCCACACGAAAGGGCGTCCCGGCATGGAGCTGTGGAGGATCCTCGTGATGGGTCTCCTGAAGCAGGTCCTGGGGTGTGACTTCGATCGTCTGCACGAGCTGGTGAACCAACACCCTACCGTTCGGAAGTTTCTGGGACACTCCGGCTTCTGGGACGAGACCCGGTACCGGTATCCCACGGTGGTACACAACGTGAGCCTGCTGACGCCGGACGTGCTGGGGGAGGTGTTGCAGCTGATCGCGGAGAGCGGCCATGCGCTGGTGCGGAAGCGGAAGCGGAAGAGCGGCCCGGGCGGTCGCCCGTCGAAGGAGCCCCTGCGGGGCCGCTGTGATTCGTTCGTGGTGAAGACGGATGTGCACTTCCCGACGGATGTCAACCTGCTGTGGGATGCGATGCGTTGCCTGGTGCGCGAGACGGGCCGCTCAGCCCTGCGGGCGGGGGTGTCCGGAGGGCGGCAGTGGCGGCATCGGAGCCGGAGGCTGCAGCGGCTCTTTCAGAAGGTTCGGCGGACCCGGCGGGCCCGTCCGGGGCCGATCCAGGCGTACCTCGACGCCTGCTGGGAGGAGGTCCGACGGGCGGAAGCGACGGTTCCCGCGCTTCGGGAGCAAGGCGTCGGAGCCCCCAGGATTCTCCGGATCGAGTCGTACCTCAAGCATGCCCGGAGGCAGCTCGACCAAGTGGACCGCCGCCTGCTGAAGGGCGAGAAGATCCCGCAGGAAGAGAAGGTGTTTTCGATCTTCGAGGAGCACACGCGCTGGTGCGTGAAGGGCAAGGCCGGGGTTCCGGTGGAACTCGGAGTGCCGGTGGCCGTGCTGGAGGATCAGCACGGCTTCCTCCTACACTCCCGGATCCTGTGGGAAGGCGGAGACGTGGATCATGCCGTGCCCATGATCCGGGAAGCGCAGGCCCGCTTCCCCGACCTCCGCCTGTGCAGCTTCGATCGGGGGTTCCACAGCCCCTCCAACCGGATCGCACGGGACGAACTGCTGGATCACAACGTGCTTCCGAAGAAGGGAAAACTCGGTCCGGCCGACCGGAAACGGGCCGCCGACCCGACGTTCCGGGAGATGCGCCGGCAGCATCCGGCCGTGGAGTCCGCCATCAATAATCTCGAGCAGCGCGGCATGGACCGGGTCCTGTCGTATGGGGCGGAGGGTTTTGCGCGGATGGTGGCGCTCTCCATGGTGGCCTTCAATGTCCACCGCATCGGGTTGCTGCTGCAGAGACAGGCCCGAGCCCAAGCCCGACGACGACGAAGACGCGCCGCCTGACGGCGGCGCCCCTCCACCCCGTCCGCGAAGCCCGCCGGGAGCGGGAACGGAACCGCTCGCCCTGGCGTCCGGATTCTGGGTGGGAAGGGCCCGGATGCCGCTGCGAATCGGCAGGAATCCCTTGGAAACGGAGCGACCGGAGGCCCCGGAGGGTGGGTCCAACCCGAAATTTCGCCGGAAGGGCCGCCAAAATGACCATTTTCGGTGCGGGCACTAACTAGTGCCCGCACCGAAAAAGTACAATGGTTTGACTCTGAAAGTGGAATCGTGATATAGAGGGGACGAAGAATCCCGCTTTGATGCGGGAATCGGCCGATGAGGTCGAGAATCGGCCGGATTTTCGGGAATCTTCGCGAGAATTGCCATGCGAAACGTCATTCGCCTGCAGATGGAATTGGGTCAGGTTGCGATCGAGGAGATCGAGATCGACGAGAGCTCGCGGGATGACATTCCGCCGCTGCTGCTCGGGCTTCGGCACGTGTATGCCGACCGGTCGGTTCGTGCCCGGTTGTTCGAGATCTTGGAGCAGGGGATCCTTCCCGAGGTGTCCCACACGAAAGGGCGTCCCGGCATGGAGCTGTGGAGGATCCTCGTGATGGGTCTCCTGAAGCAGGTCTTGGGGTGTGACTTCGATCGTCTGCACGAGCTGGTGAACCAACACCATACCGTTCGGAAGTTTCTGGGACACTCCGGCTTCTGGGACGAGACCCGGTACCGGTATCCCACGGTGGTACACAACGTGAGCCTGCTGACGCCGGACGTGCTGGGGGAGGTGTTGCAGCTGATCGCGGAGAGCGGCCATGCGCTGGTGCGGAAGCGGAAGCGGAAGCGGAAGAGCGGCCCGGGCGGTCGCCCGTCGAAGGAGCCCCTGCGGGGCCGCTGTGATTCGTTCGTGGTGAAGACGGATGTGCACTTCCCGACGGACGTCAACCTGCTGTGGGATGCGATGCGTTGCCTGGTGCGCGAGACGGGCCGCTCAACCCTGCGGGCGGGGGTGTCCGGATGGCGGCAGTGGCGGCATCGGAGCCGGAGGCTGCAGCGGCTCTTTCAGAAGGTTCGGCGGACCCGGCGGGCCCGTCCGGGGCCGATCCAAGCGTACCTCGACGCCTGCTGGGAGGAGGTCCGACGGGCGGAAGCGACGGTTCCTGCGCTTCGGGAGCAAGGCGTCGGAGCCCCCAGGATTCTCCGGATCGAGTCGTACCTCAAGCATGCCCGGAGGCAGCTCGACCAAGTGGACCGCCGCCTGCTGAAAGGCGAGAAGATCCCGCAGGAAGAGAAGGTGTTTTCGATCTTCGAGGAGCACACGCGCTGGTGTGTGAAGGGCAAGGCCGGGGTGCCGGTGGAACTCGGAGTGCCGGTGGCCGTGCTGGAGGACCAGCACGGCTTCCTCCTACACTCCCGGATCCTGTGGGAAGGCGGAGACGTGGATCATGCCGTACCCATGATCCGGGAAGCGCAGGCCCGCTTCCCCGACCTCCGCCTGTGCAGCTTCGATCGGGGGTTCCACAGTCCCTCCAACCGGATCGCACTGGACGAACTGCTGGATCACAACGTGCTTCCGAAGAAGGGAAAACTCGGTCCGACCGACCGGAAACGGGCCGCCGACCCGACGTTCCGGGAGATGCGCCGGCAGCATCCGGCCGTGGAGTCCGCCATCAATAATCTCGAGCAGCGCGGCATGGACCGGGTCCTGTCGTATGGGGCGGAGGGTTTTGCGCGGATGGTGGCGCTCTCCATGGTGGCCTTCAATGTCCACCGCATCGGGTTGCTGCTGCAGAGACAGGCCCGGGCCCAAGCCCGACGACGACGAAGACGCGCCGCCTGACAGCGGCGCCCCTCCACCCCGTCCGCGAAGCTCGCCGGGAGCGGGAACGGAGCCGCTCGCCCTAGCGTCCGGATTCTGGGTGGGAAGAGCCCGGATGCCGCTACGAATCGGCAGGAATCCCCTGGAAACGGAGCGACCGGAGGCCCCGGAGGGTGGGTCCAACCCGAAATTTCGCCGGAAGGGCCGCCAAAATGACCATTTTCGGTGCGGGCACTAACTACTCACCCCTGGTTGGGGTCTGGTTGGCCGTAGTGCTCGTTGAGGATGTCTGCGGCCTTTCCGTTGAGGGCGATGTGGATGGCGACGAGAGGGTTGTAGCCGAGTGCCTCCATGGAGGTGAGGAAGCTGGAGCCTCGGCACCATGCGGTTGCGTGGAGCATGGTGCGGAAACATCCGGACACTTTGATCTTGACCTTGGTCATTCGGATCTTCTGTTCTCCGGCATTGTTGGTGAAGCTGACGTCGGGGTCCTTCATGAAGCGGAGGACGGACGTCTCGTGTTTCACGAGACGTTCATGCAGGTTGTGGGCGTCGGACTTTGCGATGCGTCCCCGGGTTCCTTTCGTCCGCGGCGGGATATCGGGCAACTCCTTGGCGCCTTGGGTGAGAAGGGTGCGGTAGCGCTTGCGCACGGCCCGGCGGTCGGTCTCGTTCAAGGCCTTGGATGCGCTCTGGTTGACCCTGTGGCAGACCCCGCGCAGCAGGCTCTTCATCAATCGCGCCCAGCGGTAGCCGTTGGACTCGACGACGAAGGCCAGTTCGCGCAGCAGGTGGCTGCCGCACAGCTGGTGGCGGCACTGATCGTAGCCCATGTATGCAGCCCAGCAGTCGTGGACCAGGACGCCCTGGTAGCGCGGGAGGATGCCGATCTCTTCGATCGCCTCCCGACCGCGCTTGCGGTGCGGGAACTTCACGGTCAGGGTGCCGTCGGTGACGACATGGAGCCATTGGGTCTTGCCGGCGACCCGGAATCCGGTCTCATCGACATGCAAGGCCGGGCGTTGCAGGAGATGGGCCACGGCGACCTCCTCCCAAGATGCGAGCGCATCCTGAAAGCGCCGGACCTAGCCGAGACAGGTCGCCTCGGAGAGCTTGATGCCGGAGATCGCGTGCACGAGCGAGACAGCACGGCGCAGGGACAGCATCTGGGCGATCAGCAGGTTGAGGACCAAGGCCTGGATGCTGACACCGTACTGCACGGGCCCCGGCATGAGGTCTGGGAACCGGCCCTTGGTCCGGGCCCGGCACTTCGGGCATTCCTTGATCTCGGCGTCGACGCGGCGCTCGACGACTTCGAACACGATGTCGTAGAGGACGCGGCGCTCCCGATCGACGGGGTCGACGTCGTCGAGGTCGGCGCCGCAAGCGTCGCAGGCATCGACGGTGATCGTCTCCTGGACGGTGGTCGTGCGCCGGTGACCGCCCGTCTGCGGGTTCGGCTTCGGGCCCTTGCCGTGGCTCCCGGTGCGCCGCGCGCTCTCGTCCTTGTCCGTCTGGGACGGCGGCAGACCGGAGTTCCGGCTCGTCTTGCGCGTGGCCTTCTCCAGGAGCACGGCCAGCAGCAGCTGGAGCAGCATCAGCAGGCCGCGGACGAGCGCCTCGCACTCCGGGGAGACCTTGCCTTGCATGCGGAGATCCTGGAACCGCTTCTGGAAGGCGTCGACTTCCTGGCGCAGGGAGGTGCCGGCGACGCTCGTCATCCCGACGCCTCCACCCCCCGGACGGCCGCCCGCACGGCGAACCGCTCGCCTTCGGGCATCGTCCGGTAGCGCCGCGCCGGCGGCGGGCGCGTCCGGATGCCGCGGCGCTCCAAGGTCTCCAGCATCCCGAGGCCGGCCCCGACCCTGGAGCCGCCCTTTGCGGTCGTCCCGTGAAGGGGCTCGCAGAGGGTCTTCGCCCGCTCGGTGCGGCGGCAGGGGGAACACCGACCCACGGTCTCCCGAACCTCCGCGATCGGCGGGCGGGTCCGGCGGCGGCCCGAACAGGGGGTCGACTTCAGGTCGATGATTCGCGGGTCCATGGGGATTCCCGCAGCCACGATTCGACGACAGCATGCGAATCGGCGGGCGCTTGTCAAGCGGTGCGTGGACGACCCGCCCACGCACCGAAACGTCACCTCCTATCCAAGGCCTGCCGGTATGGGAACACCGCCGTCACCTCGACGCACCTATCCGAATGCCATTGTCCCGCCGGGCGATCGACCCGTCGTCGCCTTCGATCCCTACCCGGCCGCCATCCACACCTCCGACGCGGTCCGCCCCGATGGCCCATCTTGGAGAGGGTCCCTCCTACAACGTCAAGCGCAGATCTCCGGCGGAGGGGAACGGCAGCCCACGGAACCCGCTCCACCGGACCGCACGGCGGACCCGCGACGTCCCGCGCGGGGTGCCCGGTCGCGTTGCGGACCCCTCCCCACAAGGCCGGAACGGGGAGCGGCAGCCGAAGATCGACCCACTTCTTGTCAGACGGACCCCGTGCATCCGGTCCTCGGCCGCAAGCGAGTGAAAGGGGCACGGAACAATGCCGGATCCGAACCCGTCAGGAAAAACGATTCGTCATCAGTAGGGGGGGTGAGTAGATACCGCACAGGTTCTGAAACCAAGATCGTGATGACGGTCCACCACACGGTTCCAGCGACACACCTCATCCGGCCGTGCTAGGCGCACCACCACATCCCGGAGCGCAAAACCCTCCGGAGTCGTCTCGAAAACAAAGGTCACCGATCGCCGCACGGCGCGGGACGGGGCGCCGTGCATCCGGGAACTCGCGGACGATCCTATCCCCGGAAAGAAGATCGTACGGGTCATGGACCACCGGAACCCGCACGGCTCCGCATCGTGGTAGGAAGCCTTTGCATCTCAGGAGGCCATGCGGATGCGAAAGCGGTTCGAGTTTCGGTACCCGCCGAAGCACGGAAGCTGGCTCCACAGGGCCGAGATCGAAATCGGTGCGGGGTCGCGACCGTGTCTTCGACGACGCATTCCCGGCCGCGCCACCCTGCTGCGGGAGACCGCGGCGTGGGTCGAGCGCCGCAACGCGGCCGGCGGCACTGTTGATTGGCGGTTCACGACGGCAGACGCCCGGGTGAAACTGAAGTCCCTATACCCAGCAATCCAATGATTCCACACTACTAGTACGGCATGACGGTTTTTTTGGCACCACTCTTTGGGCGGACCTCTCGTTGCGGTCCGGCGGCGAGGGGCCGCTGGGCAGGGGGGCCGAGATTGGAGTGGGCCGGTGGATCCAGCGTGGCCATGAGGACTCTCCATGCGGGAGCAAAACGATCAGACTTCACCCGAGCACGGAATTCCAGCACTGCCTGACCCCCGGCGAGCCGCCATCGCATGCCGGACGGTTTCATCCGCTGGGTGACCCAAGTTTTGTTGGCAGCCTCGACCCCCCCCCCGAACCGATCGGGAGGCCACGGTCCTGCAGATCCCGGTCGCGCATGCGATGGCGATGCTTTCGGAAAAGGCCCGTTCTCGATCGATCTCCGTCCGGTCCCGGCCGCTTGCACGATCCCGCACGTAGCGTACGGCACGAATCAGCTTGTCGACGCCGTTCGGATCCTGACGCAGAATCCCGCGATCGTTCTCGTACCAGCCGGCGGCCCGGGCGTGCTTGGCTACCTCCCGCACAGGCTCGCAGGCATGCCGGAAATCCCGCACCTCGGCCTCCGGGGCACGCGGCTTCAGAAACGTCCCGTGGTCCCGCCGCCCCCTCCGTCACCGCCGCCCCCTCCCTCTCTGGACGTCGGGTCCGAAGGTGTGCGGCGTCGCTGGCCAGCGGCCCCTTGAGGGTTGCCTTCCCCTGCTCCGGCATGCGTCCGAAAGAATGGGGTTTCCGCCGCGTGCCCCCAGCCTCAGGAGCCGATACCGTACCGCACGCCGCCGCGCGCCCGGAGGCCTCCGGGCGGCCCTCCTCTCCCGCACACCAGGACACCATGACGCCGTCGAGGGACCCCGAGGCCCGGACGGCTTCCCGGGGAATCTCCTCGGCTTCCCGAACGTCGTCCCGCGCCTTCGGACCCAGACGTTGCCAGCGTTCGTGCAGGTTCCGGCTCCGGCGCTGCAGGGTGCGGACCGAAAGACTCATCCCCCCCGACCTGGGCCAGAAACCCGGTTGCTTCGCGAGGCGGGCAAGGGGCCCTCAGCAACCGCGCGAGTTCGGCGGCGGGCCGGGTCCGATCCTTCTCGACCCGGCCCCGTCGTTCCTCGACCGGCACCGCGGAGGCTCCGGACGCACGGCGGGAGCGGGACCGTCGATACGGGACCGCACCCAGGGGGTCAGGATCGTCTTCGGGGTCTCCGGCACCCGAACCCAAGTCTTCTCACCCCGCTCGACCTTGGGGCACCATCGTCCGGGTTCTCGATGACGGCGCCCAGGACGCGCAACCCAGCGGGTGCGTCGCTTCCCGCACCCGCCGTTCGCACGCTTCGAAGCTCTCCGACGTCCACGGCATTTCCCGCTCTTCCCGACCTTGCGCCCAGATCCGGAGCGCGGCTGCCGCCACCGGAACCGGCACGCCGGACACATCGATGGACCGCGGGGCGGCCGGTGAAGATACGGTCATGGGGAGGCTCCCGATGCGGGTTGTGACGGAACGGCATCGTACCGCTTCCGGCGGTGGGGAGCATCCCGTTCTTCGGACCCTCGCCATGCGGTGACAACATCCACCCGAACCGGTTCTTGTCACGGAGGGCCGGTTTACCCCCCCCCCGGAAGATTCAAGATCCTTCTGTAGATCGTATCTACTCACCCCCTACTGATGACGAAGATCGATCCGCTTCTTGTCAGCCGGAACACGCACTTCCGGTCCTCGGCCGCGAGCGAGTGAAAGGGGCAAGGGACAATGCCGGATCCGAACCCGTCAGGAAAAACGATTCGTCATCAGTAGGGGGGTGAGTAGATACTGTAGATCAATAGTTTGCTTCTGCCATACGAGAGTTCCACCCGCGATCCTTCGGCATCGGCGTCGCGAATCGGTGGAGATACCGGCGCGGGCTTGGTGGCGCGGATGCGGCTGGCGGAGGCGGAAGGTGAAATCGGGTGGGTCGGCCATGGGACCGCGCCTCCCTGCTCGGGCCGCGCGGTAGTACGGGAGGCGGAAGCCGCCGTGGCGGCATTTCGTCGAGGAAGCCGAGCGGCGGGACGCGGCCGGCCCGTACAACGCTAACGTCGGGTGTTTCCGAGAGAGTCGGGGGCGAGTGGGGCAATGGCGTTTGGGTACTCGTGTCGAGGTAACGGCGGTTTTTCCCACGCTGGCAAGCCCTTGATAGGAACTGGCTTCCCGGTGCTCGGGCGTTTCTGTCCGTGCACCGCTTGCGAATCGGTGATGCGGGCAGCCCTCATGGACCCGCGAATCGTCGACCTGAGGTCGACCCCTTCTCGGGCCGCCGCCTGACCCGCAAGCAGATCGCGAATGTCCAAGAGATCGTGGAACGGTGTTCCCACTGCAGCCGCAACGAGCGCGCGAAGACCCTCTGCGAGCATCTACCACTGGAAGACGGCGAAGAGCGGCTCCAGGGTCGGGGTGTGAGCGACAGTGCCCACGATCCCAAGGCAGGGTCAGCGCCCTCTACCGAACCCAAGACCGCATCCCGGTCGACTTCGACCGGTTCGACCCCGAGAATGGGCGGGCCGCCGCCCTCGTGCACCTCGGCCTACTTTCGAAGGCGACGTCATCGTCTACGACCGGGGCTCCTTCCTTCGCCTTGGCCCTCGCCCACCGGGAGCGCAACCGGGATTGCGGGTTTCGCATCCGGAACATCCGGAACGGCGTCCACCCCGGGTTCGACGCCTTCCTCGCCTTCGGCGAGCGCGACCGGACCGTCACTCTCGACGCGCCCGGGAACGAGACCGCACTGCGCTCGAGGATCCTGCACGTCCGGCTCGTCCGGTACCGGTACGCCGACGTTGCGGCAAGATTGTATGACGGCCGCGCCGGGTGGGGCTCTTCTCTTGTCCGTTTTCGTCCGGCGAGGGTGCGTTGTAGGCAGATCTGGAGGCCCATTCGGGAGCGGATTTCGTTGTCGATATGCCGGTTCCAACCTCGAGAAGGTGCCGCCAACGTCAAGAACGGTCCCTCTGCCGCGGTTGTCCGCCGCCGATCGCGACAAAAGAATGTTCCTTGCGGTCCCCGGTGGTCTTGAGGCCGGCGCTGGCGTCGATCGCCCGGACTGCGGTCCGGCGGTCGTCGACGGCATCGTCGTCAGATCGGCACGGGTCGCCTCGCGGACGGAAGCCGGGTTCGGCAGGATTCCGGGGCCGATCAGAAGGCGGGATTCGCCGCCTGCGCCGCCCGAACCGGCACGGCCAGGGTTCGTCGGCGAGATCCGGCGGCCCGGCAGGGTCCTTGCCCGCTGCCGCGCACCGCGCGGCAGCCCCCCTTCGCACGCTCGGCATGATGTCTGGACGTCCGACATCGAAGTACCGGCGCCACTGGTCGGACCCGAAACATGGGTTGACCGCAAAATGCAGGATCGGCGGCCGTACCCGTTGGGGGCTCGTCCCGAGGGACGGTTCCGTCATCCGGCGTTCGACGGCGCGTCCTGCCGATCCTGCAAGCACCGGATCACCTCGTCCGCGGCTTCGTCGGCCGACAGTGTCGTGGTATCGATTCGCAGTTCCGGGTGGTCCGGTGCCTCGTAGGGAGAGTCGATTCCGGTGAAGTTGACCAGACCGCCCTTGCGGGCCTTGGCGTACAGTCCCTTCGGGTCGCGCGCTTCACAGATCTCGAGGGGCGTGTCCACATGGATTTCGAAGAATTCGCCCTCTTCCATCAGGGTGCGCGCCATCTCTCGTTCGGCCCGGAAGGGCGAGATGAAGGAAACGATGACGATCAGCCCTGCATCGACCATCAGCTTGCCGACCTCGGCGATGCGACGGATGTTCTCCACCCGGTCCTGATCGGTAAAGCCGAGATCCTTGTTCAGCCCGTGGCGGACGTTGTCTCCGTCCAGCAGGTAGGTGTGTTTCCCCAGCGCCTGCAGCTTTTGCTCCAGACAGTCGGCGATGGTCGACTTGCCGGCCCCTGACAGTCCGGTCATCCAGAGGACGCAGGGATGCTGGCCGGTGGCGCGTGCTCGCGCCGCCTTGTCGACCTTCAGGTCCTGCCAGACGAGATGACGGGCGCGACGGAGCGCAAAGTCGATCACGCCCGCACCCACGGTGGCATGAGTAAACCGGTCGATCAGCACGAAGCTTCCGGTTTCGCGATTCACCGCATAGGAATCGAACGGCGCGGACCGGTCGATCCAGATCTTGCAATAGCCGATCTCGTTCAGCTCAAGGGTCTTGGCTGCCAGTCGACTCCGCGTGTTGACGTCGATCCGGTGTGCGAAGTCGGTGATCCGGGCGATGCCGGAAGCGCTGGCGAACCGGATGGCATAGGCCCGTTCGGGCAGCATCGGCTGCGGGTCCATCCAGATCAGGTGCGCTGCGAACTGGTCGGCGACCGTCGGCGGGCAGTCCTCATCGGCGATCATGTCCCCGCGGCTGATGTCCACGTCGTCGGCGAGCACGAGCGTGACCGACTGGCCGGCCTCCGCCCGATCGAGATCACCCGACGGTCCGACAATGCGCACGACGGTCGATCGCCGGTCCGACGGGCATGCCACCACGCCCATGCCCCGCTTAACGAATCCCGATGCGATCCTGCCGCTGAACCCCCGGAAGTCCGAATGGGGCCGGTTGACCCATTGCACCGGCATGCGGAGCGCGCCGGTCGTCGGGATGCGTCCGGCGCCGGACCTTTCGAGAAGTTCCAGCAGGGTCGGGCCATCGTACCAGGGGGCATGGCCGCGGGTGGTGCAGACGTTTTCGCCCGTCAGTGCCGAAACCGGCACCGCGCAGATCTCTTCGAAGCCCAGTTCCCGAGCGGAAGACCGGTACTCCTCGACAATGTCGGAGAACGGCCGCCGGTCGAAATCCACCAGATCCATCTTGTTGACCGCAAGGATCACCTGGCGGATCCCCATGAGAGCAACCACATGGCTGTGCCGGCGGGTCTGGGTCAGGATGCCCTTTCGCGCATCGACGAGAATCAGTGCGAGATCCGCCTTCGACGCCCCCGTCGCCATGTTTCGCGTGTACTGTTCGTGGCCCGGGGCATCGACCGCAATGAACCTGCGCCGGTCGGTCTGAAAGTAGCGATAGGCGACGTCAATCGTGATCCCCTGTTCGCGCTCGGCCTGCAGGCCGTCGACCAGCAGGGCCAGATCGGTGGCATCGCCTTGGGTGCCGTAGATCCGGCTTTCGGCGCCGGCGGCCGCGAGTTGATCCTCGTGTACGTTGTTCGTGTCGTGCAGCAGACGTCCGAGCAGGGTCGATTTGCCGTCGTCCACCGAGCCGCAAACGACGAAGCGAAGCCGACCCGGCTCGTTCCGGGCAGGACCGGGGCCGTCGGCATCGGGCCGCGCGGCGGCGGGTCTCGCGCCGGTCTCCATCAGAAATATCCTTCCTGCTTCTTCTTCTCCATGGAGCCCGCCTGGTCGTTGTCGATCGCCCGGCCTTCGCGTTCCGACCCGCGGCTTTGCCGCAGTTCCGCAATGATGTCGCGAACCGTTTCCGCGTCGGATTCGACGGCACCGGTCAGCGGCCAGCAGCCCAGCGTGCGAAATCGGACCCGCAGCGCGGCTGGCTCCTCGCCGGGTTCGAGGGGCAGCCGATGATCGTCCGCCAGGATCAGGAGTCCGTCGCGCCGGATCACCGGTCGCCGGGCGGCGAAGTAGAGCGGCACGACCGGAAGGTGCTCCCGGTCGATGTAGCGCCAGACATCGAGTTCGGTCCAGTCGGACAGCGGGAACACGCGAACGCTCTCTCCCGGCGCGACGCGCGGGTTGTAGATTCTCCAGAGTTCCGGGCGCTGGTTCTTCGGATCCCAGCGATGCGAACGGTTGCGGAAGGAAAACACCCGCTCCTTGGCGCGCGACTTCTCCTCGTCCCGGCGGGCCCCGCCCAGCGCCGCATCGAATCCGTGCTGGTCCAGCGCCTGTTTCAGCGCCTCGGTCTTCATCACGTCGGTATGCACGCGGGAGCCGTGACTGAACGGACCGATGCCCCGCGCCGCGCCCTCGGCATTGACGTGGACAATGAGGTCGAGACCCAGACGCGCGGCGGTTTCGTCGCGGAAGCGGATCATCTCCCGAAATTTCCAGGTCGTATCCACGTGCAGGAGCGGGAACGGCAGCTTTCCCGGCGCAAACGCCTTGAGCGCCAGATGGAGCAGCACGGCCGAATCCTTGCCGATCGAGTACAGCAACACCGGCTTGCGGCATTCCGCGGCGACTTCCCGAATGACGTGGATGCTCTCGGACTCCAGGTCATCCAGGTGGCTCAGCGTCGGCACTCGCGCATCCTTCTGCCTCCCGTCCGCGATCGCACGGCTCCGGCGCGGCGTGCGGGGGCCGCCGGGCCGCCGGGCCGGCGCGTTCTCCCGCATTCGGCCGACCACGCGTTCCGTGCCCGGCCGGTCGGCATCCCGGGCCGGGGGGTCCCATGGATCCGGGCGCTCCGCCCGCCCGGGCGCAGGGGAGGTGGCCGGGGTCGGGTGATCGACCTGACGGGACGGACGGGGACGGCAAGCCGCGATCGGCCGGGTCTTTCCGAACCCGGCCGACGACGATCCGTGCCTTGGCCGGCGGCCCCTCCGTGTCTCTTCCCGACGGGTGCGCCACTGCCGTTGCGATGGCGGACCGAGCTCGGGGCACGCAGGTCGTACGCGATCGGCCGGCCGGCCGCCGCCGGCGGCCCCACGAGGCTCCGCCCGTACGGGCGGCAACGCCATCGAACGGGGCTTCGGGGTCTTCGGGGATCCCCCGGAGGGTCGGCCCGCACGAGGACCGGCGCGCCCGCTAGGTTCCGGCCGCTGACGCTCTCGCCCGCCACCGGCGGCGGAACACCGCAAGGTCGGGGTTCGATCCCCGGTCCGAGGGAGGCGCAGGCTACCGACCGGACAGTGGCACGCCCACTGGTCCGGCCAGCGACGGGCCGGCCCGGACGCTCCTGCTTTGCCGCCGGCCCGAGCACGCCGAATTCTGCGAATTCTGGCAGCATGCTCGGGATTCTAGCAGGAAAGGACCGAATCAGCCAGGCAGCCGGATCCGGGCCGCCCGGCTTCGTCTCCCGATGCGGCGCCGGGGTGGCGGATGGAGACCGGCCCGGAGCGCACCCGTAGCGAAACTGGAGCGAAACTGGTATAATGGAGCATGGCTGCGACAGCGCAGGATCATCCGGCAACGGGCGGTTCTGAGCGAAGCTGGCCGGGGAGGAACCGGGTTCCCGAATGCGGGAACGTCCGGTCTTGCGGGAGGAGGGCGCGGCAACGGCCCCTCCTGCTCCGGCCACTCGACGGAGCGGTTGCGGGCGGTCCCCCTGAGCTGCAGGGGCGCCGGTGGTCAAATCGGGCCCAGTGCCAGGGGGATCGGGACAGGCCATGGAGATCCCTCCTGCATTCGTGATCAGTTCCGGACGCTGCGGTTCGACGATGCTGTCCGACATCCTGAACTCGCATCCGGACATTCTCAGTATATCCGAATTGTTTATCTTGCAGGGTCGCGCCCTGTTTCATTTCCGGCGTCTGACCGGCAATGAGATGTGGGGCATCGTCAGCAGGCAGACGAGGGCGCAGCGCCGGCAACTCGGCAGCCACTCCGACGCGCTCCTGTATCCGGCCGGCACCCCGCGCGGGCGCTATGCCGGTGCGGAGATCCCCCCGATTTCGTGGGTTGCGCTTCCGCATCTCACCGACCGGCCCGACGACCTTCTCGACGAACTCGAGCCGGTGATCCGCTCGCAGCCGCGCCAACCTGCGGCGGATCATTATCGGGCAATGTTCGCATGGTTGCGCCGGAAGTTCAACCGAAAGATCTGGGTGGAGCGCTCGGGCGGGTCCGGGATGTATGCGCCCCGGTTGGCGAGGATGTTCCCCGAGGCGAAGTTCGTCCACCTCTACCGCGATGGGCGCGATACTGCCGTGTCGATGAAGAACCATCCTGTATTCCGCGAGGCCATGCGCTATGTCGTGACCATGAAGGAGTATGGCGTGGATGCTCTGACCCCGATGACGGGGGGGTCGGGGCCTGCGTTCCGGAACTGGGCGATGCTGCGCGCGCAGCTGTTCCTCTATGCCGTCTTTCTGTTCCACCGAACCCGGAACCGGGAATTCGCGCTTTCCGCGTTCGGCAAGTTCTGGTCCGATGTCGTGGACAGGGCGGACCGGTTTCTCGACACGCTTCCGCCGGCAAGGGTGCTGCGAGTGCGGTTCGAGGACCTGCAGAGCGAACCGGAACGGGAAATCGCGCGCTTCGCGCGGTTCCTCGACCCGTCCCTCGACGACCCGGACTGGGTGAAGGAAGCGGCGCAGATCCCCCGCCCGACGCCCTCGAAACTGGGCGGTCTCGCGCCCGCCGAACGGACCGCCTTGACCGAGGCCTGCCGTTCGAGCCTCGAACGCCTCGGTTACGACCTGCGGAACCCATGAACCGCTCCCGGACGGCCGGAACCGGCCTGAGAGGCGCGGCGCCGTTCTCCGTCACGCTTCTGCTGGTGCCCTTGATCGTTGCCATGGCGTTGGATGCGCTGCCCGATTTCGTTCCGTGGGTCGTTCCCTGGGTGATCCTGCCGCTGGTTCCCTTCATCAAGATTCTGGAAACCCTGTGCAAGGACGATGTTCCGAACCTGGATCGCGCCACGCCGGAATCCGAGGTGTTCTGGCACATGGCGATTCTCGTTCTGTGGGCCGTCACCTACCCCTTGTTGGTGATCTTCGTCCTCTGGGCCGTGTGCAATATACCGTCCTTGCTGCTCTACGAACGTATGGTTCTGCTCGTGTTCTGCGGAATGCTCGGAAGACTCGTCACCATAACGTCGCATGACCTCATCCACCGGCCGAAATTCTGGATGCGGCGGCTGGGAGAGTTCACGATGAGCGCCATTGCCATGCCGCATATCTACACGGAACATGTGTACATGCATCATCCGAATGTCGCAACGCCGCGGGACCGGGAGTCCGCACGACTCGGGCAAAGCTACTACCAGTACTTCTTCACGGGGCTCCCCTATGTCTATGCGGAGGCGATTCGCGTCCAGCATCGCCGGTTGGCCCGCCGCGGCCTGTCGTTCTGGCACCGGTCGAACCCGGTCTGGATGTGGGCCGCCATGTGGGTCGCCTGGCCGGTTCTGGCGCTGGCGATCGGAGGATGGGCAGGGCTCGGCGCCTGGGTGTTCATCGTCCTGTTCGCAGCCTGGGGGATCCGGGCGGTCGATTACATGCAGCATTACGGCTTGCAGCGCATCCTGATGCCGAGCGGCAAATACGAACGGATCCAGCCGCATCATTCCTGGAATCACTCGAGTTCTTCGAACTATCTGTATTTCTCCATCCAACGGCACTCGGATCATCACGCAAGGCCGAGCCGCCCGTACCCCTTGCTCCACAGCCTCCCCGAAGACAAGGCTCCGAGCCTGCCGTCGAATTACGGATCGATGATGACCTTGCTTCTGTTTCCGTCGGCCTGGTTCCGGAAAATGAACCCGATCGTCGAAGAATGGCGGCGCAAATTCTATCCCGACATCAAGGACTGGCGGGCGCTTTCCAGCGAGGCCTACCGTCACCGGCCCGAGGCGCTCCCCCTGATTTCGGAGATCATTCGCAGCGCGCCCTGTCTGGCACGATACATGGAGGCCTGCTATCCGCTGATCGACAGCATCACAAGCTGGAAATTCCAGCAGATCACCATCCCCGAGACCATCGGCATGAACCCCGACGAGCTGCTCCATGCCCAGAGGGGATTGCTGCGACTGCATTACGGGCATGAGTTCGGCTACCGCGAAATGATCGAGGATATGGATCTCTCGGAATCGGACATGGCCGGGGAAGTGGCCGAAAACGCGCAGATCTGGTGCAACAGCCAAGCCTTCCAGATCGGCGTACGGCTGATGCGGGGACATGTGCTGGGGCAGGATGCGGGCCGGCCGCTCTCCAACATGGCGGACGCGGCGGTCACCTTGTTGGCCCGGGCCGTTTTCGACGAGTTCGTGGCCTCTCTGGGTCCGGTTCGAGGCGACGGCGTCGCCTTCGTTGCCCTCGGCAGGCTCGGCGAACGCCGGATGACCTTCGAATCGAAGATCGAGCTGATCGCCTTGGCGGACGGGGCATCGGACCGCGGCGAGCAGGGATTCGCCCTGGAGGACAGGGCCGGCGAATTCTGCAAGAGGTTCAACCAGGTCGCGGAGGAGTGGTCGGCCAACAACCTGCTGGTCGAATCCGTCCGTCTGCGGCCCCCGAATCGCGGGACCGGCAGTGTCACCGGCAGCTTGGAGCGTTTTGCGGACGGTGCCGGGGAGCCCGATGCGGAGGTACTGCGGGATGCGGCGTCGGCGAGGATCCTGTGCACGTTCGGCGACCGCCCGGAGCGCTTCGCCGATCGGTTCGAGGAAGCCAGGCGGTCCGTCCTGCGCCGGGCGGCCCCGCCGGCCGCCGGCCGCCCGCTCCCGCCGCGCCGGGAGGCGGGAAAAGGAGAGGCGCCCCGGGCGATCCTGGACGGCCCGGGCGGTCTGGACGACCTGGAACGGATCGTGCTCGACGTGCGGCGGCGACATTGCGGGGCCCATCCGGATCTGGCGGGCGGGGATGGGCCGGTGGCGCTGCTGAAGAAAGCCGGAGAACGCGGACTTCTCCCATCGCAGACGGCGGAGGAGCTGGCCGGGGCGGCGAAGTTCCTGCTCGGTCTGGAATGCGCCTTGTCGTTGGTGAACGGCGGTGGCGAGACGCTTGGAGAGAGCCCGGTCGGCGCCACCTTGGCCCGGGCCTGCGACGCGCGGGATTTCGAAGAAGTCCTGGCGAAGGCGCAGGCGGCGGCCGCCGGCATCGCTGCCGGGCCGGCTGCGCAATCCGGCTCCGGCACGGGCGAGTCCGGCTGAAGCGACGCGCCGGCGCGCGGCCGGGCGGCGCGGGGCCGGGCTACCGCGGCCCCGGCAGCAGCGTCAGCACCCCCGCCGCATCCCGCAGGGCCGCGGTGCGGCTGCGGGGAATGCGCATGTACTCGCCGTCCCGCCACCGACGGGTCGTGTTGTCGTAGCGCCAGGACAGGAAATTGCCGCTGGCACCGGTGCCGACGGCGAACACGGAGTTCGAGAGGTCGGACAGGTCGTACACCGCGCGATAGCCGGAGCCATGGTTGGCGGCGAAGGGTTCCTCGGGATCGGCGATGCTGTGCCGCCCGCGATTGACGGTAAAGCTACCGCCTCCCGTCCCGATGCGGATCTCCGCCCGCCCCTTCAGGAGCGGAACGCGGCCGAGCAGGACATGGCCGAACACGGCCCGGTGCGCCTCGCCCCACCGCCACTGCGTCATGTCGTCACCGTAGCGCCGCGCCAGATCGTCGAGCGCGCGCGCGAGGGCGGCAGTGACGGTCCGACCGCAGTCCTCGACCGGCGTTGTCGTCACATCGTCGCACCAGGTCCGACGGTCGGTCAGCATGTGGGCGACCGTCCGCGGCCGGAGGCCGAAAAAGGGCGGGAACAGGTCGCCCAGCTCATCGGCGTAGAGACCGCGGTTCACTTCTGCGAGCCAGGCCGTGAAGATCAACGGCGCCGCCGAGGTGCGTGCCATGCGCAGGTTCCAGCCGTGCAGAAGGGACAGGGCGCGTTGCGCGTCGCCGTCCATCCGGGCGGGTTCGGCGAGTGTCAGGAACAGGGGGACCAGTACGGCTGCGGCGCCGGAGATTTCGTCATGCTGCAGGGCCGTTTCCGTGGCGACCGTTCGCGGGGCGGCCTGCTCCAGATGCGCCAGGATCCGGTTCGCCCGGTAGGGCGGCGACCAGCGCCGGGCGAGGCGCCATGGACGGTCGGCAGGGGAGAGGCGCTGATTGGCGTGGACGAGGAGGCCCGACGGCGGGTTGAAGGCGCGTGGAAGCGCTTCGTAGGGCACGAACCCGGTCCAGTCCCCTTCGCCGGTCCAGCCGGCGGCCGGCAGCCAGCCGTCGCCACCGCTCCGGATCGGAACGCGCCCCGGCGACCGGAAGCCGATATTGCCGTCGACGTCGGCATAGGCGATGCGGACATGGGGGGAATGGAAATGCTCCAGCGCGGACGTGAAACCGGCCCAGTTCCGCGCCCGGTTCAGCCGGAGAACGGCGAGGAAGGTCATGTCGTCGCCGCGGAGTAGCGTCGAGGCGAAGGCGACGACGTGGTCCCGCTTGCCGGGGCCGCGCCCCTTGAGGTCGGCGAAGTCGGGCGCCAAGTCGGATACTACCGGGCCGTGGCGCGTTTCCCGAATGGTCAGCACCACGGGGTCCCGCCCCTTCACGGCAATGGTCTCGACCCGCTCGTCGAACGGGAGCGGCCCGCCGGGGGTGTCGTACCGGTCCGGCTCCCCTTCGCTGATGCGCTCGATGAAGAAATCCTGAACATCGCTGCCGGCATTGGTCACGCCCCAGGCAATGGAGTCGTTGTGGCCCATGACGAAGACGGGCCCGCCCGGAACCGTTGCGCCTGCCAGACTGAGGCCCGGCGCTTCCATGCGCGCCAGATACCAGAGGCCCGGCGCCGTCAGCGCCAGATGGGGATCGTTGGCCAGCAGGGGGAAGCCGCTTGCCGTCCTGCCGCCGGCGATCGCCCACGCATTGGAGGCCGGCGGCTCCGGCGTCGGGCCGCCCGCCGCCCGCCGCAAGGACTGCCAGCGGGCGGTGCCGAGTGCGCGGCCCGCCGGCGTCCGGGTGCGGCCGGCGCCGGACGAGGCGTCATCGACCTCCCCGGGGAACAGATCGGACAGTTGCGCGGGTGACAATCGTGCCGCCAGTGCGCCGCGCAGGGCTTCCCCCTCCCACTCCCATATCAGGTTGCTCAGCGTGACGCCGCTCCGCGCCAGCGAATCCTGGGGCCGCCACGGTTCCGGTTCGTAGCCGAGCAGGACGAATTCGGGTGGCAGCGCGCCGGACCGCGTGGCCAGCCAGGCGTTGATGCCGGCGGAATAGGACTTCAGAACCCGCACCGCTTCCTCCGGCAGGCGCGCGAGGATCCGCTCCGCATTCCGCCCCGTTCCCAGTGTCCGCGCCATGCGGTCGAGGCGCAGCGTTCGCTCGCCGACGACTTCGGAAAGTGCTCCGCGGCCGAGCCGCCGCACAAAGTCCATCTGGAACATCCGGTCGCGCGCATGCACGTATCCGAGAAGGAAATAGGCATCGTCCGCCGTCGCCGCCCGGATATGGGGAATGCCGTTGGTGTCGTAGATCACTTCGCCCCGTTCCCGGAGACCGGGAAGCCGGACCTCGCCGTCGAGCTGCGGCAGCGATGTGCGAAGCCAGAACCAGCCTGCGGTGGCTGCGAGGACGGCCGCGGCGGCGAACGCCGCCGGCAGGGCCAGCCACCGCCTCGCCCTCCGTTTCATGCCGTCTCTTTCATGCCGTCTCTTTCGGCAACGGTTCGGGCGCCCTCATGTGCGCAACCAGACGCCAAGCGAGCCCGAGCGAGAGGAAACCGGCAAGGGCCCTGCCGATCGGCACGGCGCACACCGCCGCCGCCGCCCCGAGCGCCCACGCGACCGGCTGCCCGTCCGGCGTACCGACCAGCAGAACCAGCGCAAGCAGTGTCAGAAGGTTCGACGTCCAGGCCATGGCCGTTGTCCAGAAGGATCGTCCGAAATGGTAGAACACCGGCCGGCAGAGGGTTGCCATGCTTGCCGGGACCAGCGCGGCGAACCCGTACAGTGCGTACACATGCACGAGGCCCGCCGCTTCCGCCGTCAGATCGAACAGGCGGGAGACCGGACCGGACGTGAACGCGAACAGCGCCCAGACCGCAAGGATGTAGCCGACGGAGAACACTGCTGCGCTGCGCAGGCTGGCGGCGGTCCGACCGGTTTCGCCGGCGCCGTAATTCTGGCCGAGAACCGGGTTGAGTGCGATGGTCAATCCCATGATTCCGCACCCTGCGAGCAGGGTGATCCGTGCGATCAGCGCCCATGCGGCGAGGGCGCTGTCCCCGAACGCCGCGACCCACCAGGTCGCCAGCAGCCAGATTGCCGGCGTCGCGAGCTCGGACAGGGAGGCGGGGGCCGCGATCGCCAGAATGGCCCTGGTGTCGCGCACCGACTCGAAGACATCGGGCCGCTTCAGGAGACGGTGGTTGCGGACCACGAACCCGATTCCGAGCATCGCGCTGATCGCACGGTCCGCCAGCAACGCCCAGGCCGCTCCCTCCAGGCCCAGACCGGCCCCGAACATCAGCGCCGGGACGAGCGCCAAGGCAGCCAGACTGCCCGAAACGGTGACGGCCACGGACCGGCGCACATCGCCGGCGCCGCGCAAGATCGCGCCCGCCGCCATGCTCACCGCTGCCAGCGGAACGGAATACAACGCGATCTCCAGATAGAGATCGGCGGCGTCGAAGACGGCGCCGGGTTCCACGAAGGAGGCGAGAGTCGGGCCGCGAAAGCCCTGCGCCAGCCCGACCGCGGCGCACAGGACTGCGGCCGTGACGACCAGGCACGAGGTCGCCTGCCGCACGGCCAGGGTCCTGTTGCCGGCGCCGAGCGACTGGCTGACCAGCACGGTCGCCGCCGATGCGAAGGCGATCCCGATGGAGATCGCGACGTATTCGATGACTCTCGAGAGCCCGACCGCCGCGATCAATTGCTCATCCCGCAGCAGCGAGATGTAGAAGAGGGTCACCAGGTCGGCGAGGAAGATGAACACCAGCGCCGCCGAAGCGGGGCCGGCCATGCGCAGCAGGTGGCGCCCGACCGGGCCGGTCGTGTAGACGCTCTCCTCTGCGTGGTGCGCTCCGGACTCCGCCGCCATTGCGCCGCGTCCTACACGGTGTAGCCGAGCCGCTCCAGACCCGGCCGGCAGGCCTCCGTCAACGCGGCCCGTTCCGCCGGTGCGAGCTGCGCAAACCGGGATCGGGACGGCCTCGGGATCGCGGCGGCTTCCTGCACCCAATCCTCGTTTTCCAGATCGGTGGAAATGAACCGGATGATGCGGCGCAGTTCCCGCTCCGCATCTCGCTGCAAATCGTCGAACCGCACATCCAGGACCCGTTCCGATGACAGGTGCTGGACCACATCCTGCGTCGCTCCCACCATCGAACTCCAGATGGCGCCGAAATGCGCAAGCTCCAACCGGTCGGCAGACATCGGGATCGGGAACCGGGACAGGTAGTGCAACGGCTGCAGACGCACCGCCATCGAATCCCAGAACTCGTCGCGCTTTGCCTCGACTCTAAAGGGGTCGTACCTTCGTTTCTGGAGGGCGATGATATAGGGCGCAATTCCTCTGAATGGATGATGTTCGGACATGGAAAGGGCGACATCCCGACCGTCCCGATGCATGTGGATGATTCGGGCTTCCGGGAATCGGTAGATCAGCCTCGATGCATACATGGAAGATCCGCCGGAGCGTTCCACCCAGACCTTCCGGTCGAATCGCTCACGCAGCCACTCGAAAAGATCGCGGCAATGATCGGCAGGAGACTGGCGCGGGAACTTCCGAACGACCGGCTCCATCGCATCGAAAAGTCCTTCATGGTCGTTGGTCAGATGAGGAAGCGTCACGCACAGGATCGGAGGGACGGTCGTTCGTTCAAACCGGGACTTCGGATCGTCGAAGGGATACAACAGTTCCTTGTAATCTGCTCTCAGAAGATACCGAACCAATTGCGGCTGGCGGGTCAGCACATTCCACATTCCGTTTCCGGTCATGCGCCATCGCCTGAACAAGGCGGTGCTGTGGAGCGTAAAGAACTCGGAGATGCTGAGGAGATTCGGATGCAGGTTCAGCATGTCGGACAGCATCGTCGACCCGCAACGGCCGGAACTCAGAATGACAACCGGTGGATGACGCGATCTCCGACCGGTCATCGAACCGCTCCGAATCGTCTTGCGGCCCGGCACCCGACGGGACGACCGGCGGGCCGACGGGCGCCGGGCGGCGGCGATCCCGGCATCAGCCCCGCACCCGGACGACCGCGTCCACCGCAGGGCCCACCGAAACGGCCGTCGTATCGATCCGCCCTGCGGGCGCGTCCGGCGGTCTGCAGGGCGGTTCGATCCCGGTGACGTTCCCCCGGCGCCCGGGCGCCGGGGCCCTGCGGATCGCGCGCTTCGCGGACCGCGAGCGGCGTGTCCGCGAGTCGTTCCGGGGATCCCCCTGGCGCCCGCAGCCGGTCGCGCACCCTGCCGGGTTCCGACCTGAAGGGTGCGATGAAGGAACCGCCCGCCGCCGCCCGGCATCGATCATCCGCTTTGCCATCTCGGCCACGCGGCGGAGGGTGCGATCCGGTCGCGCTCCGTGCATCCGAGATCCCGGGGGATCCCGAGGCGGACCGGGTCTCCGTCCAAGAGGTGTGTGTGCCGGCCGCGCGCAGGAAGCTTCCGTTCCACGCGGTCGGCCATGCTCGATGTCCCGTCCCGGACCATCCGGTCCCCCGCGACCGGCAGGGGCGCCGTCCGAGCGCCGGCGCCGCCCGGTCGAGCGTCAACTCCCGCCGAACGATAGAGGTTGCACGGCAGAGCGCGGATGCGGCGGCGCCTGCGCCCGCTTCCCGGCCGGTGCTCCGATCGGCAGGGCTGCAGACGGCCGCCCCGCGGTCGGCGGCACGTTCCGGTTCGACAGGCCGGTCAAGCGACCGCGTGCCAAGGCCGATCGCGTCGGAACCCGGCATCCCCGCTTCCCTATGTTCCGGTGGATCGACATCGATCCGGTGCACGTTCTCGGTGGCCTGCGCCACCGCGGCGAGGGGGGCGACACGTATGAGACGGCGCCGCTTCGGCAGCAACGGCCGGCCGGCCGCCCAGACGACGGGGACGGCGTGCCGGTCGGCGGTCTCCGACGATGCGCGGCCTTCCGCTGCGACCGTCCTGTTCCGGTTCCGATCGACGGTTTCGCGCAGGTCCATCGGGCCCGGACCGGAAGATCCGGTCATGCCGCCGCCAGCGGCGCCGCAAGGATGCCGGCCGCCGCGCGCGCCGGAAGCGCGGTCCGGAACCTCGTCGGCGGCCCCAGGGCCCATGGTGGAGCGTTCGCGCAAGAACCGATGACGATCCCCCGGCAGCGTGAACCCGAGGGCGCCGAGTGTGGCCGGCGCGCGTCCCGCGTGTCAATCGCGGTCGCGTTCACGCCGTCCGCCTCCCGCCGGGCGTTCCTGCGCAACGCATCGGTCCGCTCGGCGTTCTTGCGGACCCGTGCCGATCCTCCGATCCGGGCCGCCCGCGATCAGGCACGGGCCAGCCGTCGGGCGCGGAAGCCGATCAGAGCAATCGCGAGCGCGGTCATCGTCCGCGAGAGCCGGCCGGTGGGCTTCAGCCCGACGGCCTTGAGGATCATCGTCATGCCGCGCCGGGTATGGCGGGGGCGGTAGAGCGCGTAGCTCTCGCGCATGTAGGCACGGTTGGCCTCCCTGCGATCGTAGCGCCCGCCCGCGTCATTGGCGGCGAACCAGGCGTAGGCGAGCTCGTCGTCCTCCGTCTCCAGGATGCGCAGGAAGGCGATGCGGATGCGTTCGATCCGGTTCAGCCGCTCCTTCGCCTGATAGCGTTTCATCGTCCGATAGAAGAGTGCGTAGTGGCGCAGCTCGTCGGCCGCGATGCGCTTGCAGATGATCTTCAGGAGCGGCTCGTCCGTCCGGTCGGCGAGCGCCGAATAGAAGGAAGAGGTGCCGACCTCCACCATGCAGCGCGCGATCAACTCGCCCGTGCGCGAGCCGCGGATCGAGGCGTCGGCATCGACCTGGATGGAATAGCCGGCCCGGAATCTCGCGAGCGCGGCATCGTAGTCGAAGGAGAGGTCGGCCAGCTTCGCCCAGCGGCCGAGCACGACGCCGTGCTGGACCTCCTCATGCGCCCAGCCGTTCATCATGTCGCAGACCTGCGCATCGTCCGCGAACACGCGATTCAGATAGGCGGCATAGTCGCGCCCGTTCGACTCGACCATGCTGGCCGCCTTGACGAGCGGGACGAGATTCGGATCGACCCGCTCGGGATCGAACGCCGCCCACGGCAGCTCTTCCGGAGACCAATGGCCCGACAGGACCCTCGCAGCTCCATCACCGCCCCACGGCGCACCGCTTCCTGGATCCGGGCCCGCCGCAGAAACCGTTTCTTCCTTGTCAGACATCCTGAGCCAGCGCGACCGGGTGGGACGGGTCGACCCTGACTGGTCCCGGAAAACCACAGACGTTCGGGTGTGCAGGTGTGGACGGAATTCGAACGGGCACTGCGGTGGTCCCGGAACCTGCCGTCCGGGATCCGGGTGCCCGCCGTTGCCCGGGCCCGAGTGAAGGCTCCCGACCCCCGGGCCGCCGGCAAGTTCTCCTGCCGGCGGACATGGGTCTCTTTCCCGACCCCGACGGCCGAAGGCTGCGGGGGGCGGATCCCCGGAGCCGTGTTCCGGGGCGGGGGTCCGGCCCCAGCGGGACTGCCGGAGGATCCCCATCGTGCCCGCACCCCCCCGCCCGGAACCGACCAGCACATCGTCGATGAACGGCCGGCTCCTTTTCCGATGACACCCTTCCGGCTGCGTCAGGCATGGGAGAATCGCGCTCTGGGTCAGGAACCACAAGTATAGCAGTACCGAAGGAGAATCGCGAGTCTTAACGACCACCGTCCCTGCCGGCGGCGCTCCGCCGCCGGCTCGTTGCCCGGACGTCCGGGCCCAGTGCCGCTTGCACCGGCACGGAATCGCTGGCACACTTGCCCCGCTCCCGGCCGGCTCTGCTGGTCCGCGAGCACGGGGCCCCTTCGTCTAGCGGTCCAGGACGCCGCCCTCTCACGGCGGAAACAGGGGTTCGATTCCCCTAGGGGTCACCAGCCTCCGGTGCCGGGGCGGGAAGTCGGAAGCATCGGCGCATCGGGGCCCGTGCGGTTCAGTACTGCGGGGGTGCGGAAAAAAACAGATCCACGTAGTCGGCAATCGCGGTCATCAGCCGGCGCCGGTAGCGGGAACTCGCAAGCAGTTTCGCGTCCTCGGAGTTGGAGACGAACCCCATCTCGATCAGGACGGCAGGGATGGTGAAGCCCCGGAGGACGGCGAAGTTGGCCTTGCGGTGCGGATTCTTCAGCAAACGGATTCCGTGTTCCTCGAGGGACGCGACCAGGCTCCGGACAAACTGGATCGGGGCGTTGTGGTGGTTTCCGGTATGGGTCATGTCCAGCAGGATGTTCTGCTCCTGCTGGTCGTACGAGTTCCAGTCGGCGACCGCCGTATTCATCACCGCATCGCGGCGACTGGCATTCCGGGCCAGGGCTTCGGCCAGCTGATCGGAAGCCTCGGCACTGTGCGTGTAGGCGCTCAGCCCGCGCGTGCCGGCCCTCCTGACGGCATCGGCGTGCAGCGAGATGAACAGGTCGCCGCCCATCTTCCGGGCGCGGGATCGCCGTTGCTTCAGCGAGACGTATACATCGGTGTCGCGGGTGAGCCGGACCCGGTAGCCGCGCTGTCGGAGGACGCGCCGCAGTTCCAGTGCAGCCGCCAGGGTCAGGTCCTTTTCCAGCAACGTGCCTCGGATCGCCCCCGGATCCTTCCCGCCGTGTCCCGCATCCACGATGATGGTGCGCGGTTCCGATGCGACGGGTTGCGGACCCGGCGGTTCCCGAAGGATCAGGTCCACGACGATCCGGTTCGGGCGGCCCGGGCCCGGGGACAAGGTGAAGTTCTCGAGTACCCGTGCGTCGACCGGAATGTCGAATACGAAACGCGAGATTCCGCCCTTGCGGCGCCCCACCCGGATCCGACTCACCGCGCCCTTGGGCTCGACCTTTTCCAGTTCGTCCATGCGGGCCGAAATGTCGACGACCAGACGGCTTGGATCGGTCAGGAGGAAGGGCGTCCGGTACCGGGCGGGTGCCGACAGATCGAAGACGATGCGGGTCGTCTTCGGTCCGGCGTGCTGTCCGATCCGGATCTTCTGCACCGTAGCGTCCGCGGCGGCGGCAGGGACCGAAGCGCCATGGGCGACGAGCGCAAGGACGGCCCCGCTCGCCACGGCCCGGAACCTTCCGAAACCGGGCGGGCACATCAAGGCCTGACCGGCGACCCGCTTTCGGGAGCGAGGCCGCAGCGGCAATCGCGAGGTCGGCCGGTTCCGATCTGTTCCAACTACCAGAACCCCGTACGGGCCGCAGGCTTGCGCAACGTCGCGAGCCATGCGATAGTGTAGGGGAATTGCTGACAGTGCCAAGGTTGCACAGCGACGGGGTGCCCGGCACTGGCCCGGACGGACCCAGTGCGAACCGATCGTCCGGTTCGCCGGCCGCCCATGCCCGAACTCACGCCGATGCATATCGCAACCCCGGCGTGCGGTCCCAACGGACGGGAAGCGGGTGCCGTCGCGCCCCCGGACATCGACACCTTCGTGCACGAGTACGATCGGATCGAGCCGGACTCGGATTCCCGACCCTTCACGGCTGCTGGCTCGGTTCGCGCAGCACGAGCCCATGCGCCGATCAGGAGTATTCATGTCCAAGCAAATGTTGATCGATGCCGCGCGGCCCGAGGAAACCCGGGTCGTCATTGCCAGTGGATCCGTGCTGGAGGATTACGATGTAGCGCTCGCCTCCCACCCGCAAATCAAGGGCAACATCTACCTCGCCAAGGTGGTTCGCGTCGAGGCGTCGCTGCAGGCCGCGTTCGTCGACTACGGTAACGAAAAGCACGGATTCCTCAGTTTCACCGAAATTCACCCCGACTACTTCCAGATCCCCGTAGCGGACCGGGAGGCGATTGCGGCCCGGGACCGCGAGCTGGCGCGCCAGGCTGCGGAAGCCGAGGAGCTCGACCTTGATGGCGAGGAACTCGATGCCGAGGACGGCGCCGATTCCGAAGACGTCGCGGACGAGGAGGACGGACAGCTGGCCGACGGGGAACGACAGGGCGGACCATCGTCCCGGCGCGTCAGCCGGCGCCGGTCGGAAAGGCAGCGTCGGGCCGAGCTCTACCGGAACTACCGGATCCAGGAAGTCATCCGCAACGGACAACTGATCCTGGTGCAGGCCACGAAGGAACGACGGGGCAGCAAGGGCGCCGTGTTTTCCAGCTACATCTCGCTTCCGGGTCGGTACACGGTGCTGATGCCGAATACCGCCCACAGCGGAGGTGTCAGCCGGAAGATCGGGGGTCCGAAGGATCGCAAGCGCCTTCGGGAGATCGTGCGGGACCTGGATGTGGCGGACGGCATGTCCGTGATCCTGCGCACCGTCGCCAAGGGTCGCACTCGTGCCGAAATCCGCCGCGATTTCGACTACGTGGCTTCGGTCTGGTCCGAGATCCGGGAGAAAACCCTGAATTCGGTCGGGGCGTCCCTGGTGCACAAGGAAAACGACCTGGTCAAGCGCGCCGTCCGCGACCTGTTCCAGTCCGACGTGAGCGAGGTGATCGTGGCCGGCGAGGGAGCGTACCGGCGAGCCAAGGAAATGACCAAGATCCTGTCGCCGTCCAAGGCCCGTCACGTCAAGATGTACCGGGGCGACCTGCCGTTCTTCCATTCCTTCGGGATCGAGCGCCCGCTCGCCAGCGTGCATCGACCGGAAGTCCGGTTGCCCTCGGGAGGGTCGATGGTCATCGCCCAGACCGAGGCGCTGGTCACCGTCGACATCAATTCGGGTCGCGCCATTCGCGAGCGGCATATCGAGGAGACGGCTCTCAACACCAATCTGGAGGCCGTGGACGAACTGGCGCGGCAGCTCCGGCTTCGGGATCTTGCCGGCCTGATCGTCATCGATTTCATCGGCATGGAACGGCGCCGCAACAACGAACAGGTCGAACAGCGACTCAAGGAGATCCTGAAGCGCGACCGGGCCCGCACCCACGTCGGCCGGATGTCGGAATTCGGCCTGATCGAGATGTCTCGCCAGAGGCTCCGGGCGAGCATTCACGACACCCAGCACGAGTCCTGCGTCCATTGTCGCGGCCACGGCTGGACCTACCGCCCCGAGGCCTTGGCGCTGATGGTGTTGCGGGCGCTCGAATGCGAGGTGGCGGACCATCGCGGCTGCCGGTTTCGCGCCCGGGTATCGCCGGCCTGCGCCCGGTACCTTTCCGAGGTGCTGTGGCGATCCCTCCACCAGCTTGAAACGCAGTTTGCGGTCCGGGTCGACATTCAGACCGCGACGGCACCGCTGGTCGACGATTTCCAGCTGGAAGTCATCCGGGCCGACGGTACCGCGGTGGCGCTCCATCCGTCCGGAGGCGCCGATCCCGATTCCGGTCCGGCCCGGCCGGGCGAGCGGTCCCGGCGCGGGGCCCGAACCCGGGGCGCAAGCCGGGAGAACGGCGTTGATCGTCCGGCGCGGTCCCGGCGGCCGCAGCCCCCGGAGACCGAGGACGAGGGCCGGGGCGAAGGCGCGGGGCGGCGCGCGCGCGGCCGCACCGGGCCGGGGTCCGACCGCGGCGGCGAGGACGACGGGGCCCGTCCCCGGAACGGGCGGCGGCCGGCCGTGCGCGAGGCCTTCGACGAGGGGGCCGGCGAGGAGGTTCCGGAGCGGCGGGCGCGGTCGCGGCGGCCGCAGCCCCCGGAGGTCGAGGACGAGGGCCGGGGCGAAGGCGCGGGGCGGCGCGCGCGCGGCCGCACCGGGCCGGGGTCCGACCGCGGCGGCGAGGACGACGGGGCCCGTCCCCGGAACGGGCGGCGGCCGGCCGGGCGCGAGGCCTTCGACGAGGGGGCCGGCGAGGAGGTTCCGGAGCGGCGGGCGCGGTCGCGGCGGCCGCAGCCCCCGGAGGTCGAGGACGAGGGCCGGGGCGAAGGCGCGGGGCGGCGCGCGCGCGGCCGCACCGGGCCGGGGTCCGACCGCGGCGGCGAGGACGACGGGGCCCGTCCCCGGAACGGGCGGCGGCCGGCCGGGCGCGAGGCCTTCGACGAGGGGGCCGGCGAGGAGGTTCCGGAGCGGCGGGCGCGGTCCCGGCGATCGCAGCCCCCGGAGGTCGAGGACGAGGGCCGGGGCGCGGGCGCGGGGCGGCGTGGGCGCGGCCGCACCGGGTCGGGGTCCGACCGCGGCGGCGAGGACGACGGGGCCCGTCCCCGGAACGGGCGGCGGCGCCCGGCCGGGCGCGAGGCCTTCGACGAGGAGGCCGGCGAGGAGGTTCCGGAGCGGCGGGCGCGGTCCCGGCGGCCGCAGCCCCCGGAGGTCGAGGACGAGGGCCGGGGCGCGGGCGCGGGGCGGCGTGGGCGCGGCCGCACCGGGCCGGGGTCCGACCGCGGCGGCGAGGACGACGGGGCTCGTCCCCGGAACGGGCGGCGGTGGCCGGCCGGGCGCGAGGCCTTCGACGAGGAGGCCGGCGAGGAGGTTCCGGAGCGGCGGGTGCACTCCCGGCGGTCGCAGTTCCCGGAAGCCGAGGACGAGGGCCGGGATGAAGACGGGAGACGGCGTGCGCACGGCCGCAACGGGCCGGGACCCGACCGCGGCGGCGAGGATGACGGGGCCCGTCCCCGGAACGGACACCGGCGCCCGGCCGTGCGCGGGGTCTTCGACGAGGAGACCGAGGATGCCGACCGGAAGGTCGCCGAGCGTCGTAGTCCGTCTCCGGATTCTCCCGAGGGTTTCGACGACGACCGCCACGAAGGACACCGGTCCCGCCGCGCCCGTCCGGGATTCCGGGATGACCGCAGGGATGCTCCCGGCGACCGCACCGGACTGCGGGGCCGTCGCCGGACCTCGCCCCGCGACGAATTCGGGTCCATCGACGACGAAGACCGCCCGCGCCCGAACCGGCGCCCGTCAGACGAGGACCGGGAAGCCGGACCGCGAGGTCGCGGCGGCGCCCGGCGCGCCCGGCACACGGACCGGGACGGGTTCGAGGATGCGGGCGCGGGAGGGGAGATTCGTCCCCATCGCCCGGCGCGCGCGCCGCGGCTGGGCGGCCTCGACGATCAGGCACCCGGCCGGGTGCCCGCGCGGCGGGCCGGGGAGCCGCGTTCGTCCCGCGCCGGGTCCGACGACGCGTTTCCGGAAGACCCGCATCCGCGGCAGCGAGCCCGTCCGTCCGTCCGCGACGACTTGTTCCCGAGGGCGCTGCCGGAACCTCGATCGGACCGCGCGCGGGTCGAACCGGTCGACGATCCCGAAGCCGGGGAGTCCGGCCGGCTCGACGAAAGTCGGGGAGGGTTCGCGGGTGGCGGAGGATTGCGCGACGGTGTCGGCGCAAGCGCGGAGTCGCCGTTCGAGGAACCGGCCGGGATTCCTCCGTCGGGTCGGCGCCGCCGTTCGGAGCGGCGCACCCGTCGCGGGTCGCGGGGGGGAATCCGGCGGACCGGATCGCGCGCCGGGCGGAGGGATTCGGAGGCCTCCGGTCGGGAGGGTGCACCTGGCGCGGCGGGAGACGGCGCCCGAGTCGACCCGGCCGAACCGCCCCCGTTCGGCCGCTCCTTCGAACGGACCGGTGCGGTTCGCAACCCGGACCCGTTCGGGTCCGTGGTCGACCGTCCGGGAGAGCCGACGGCGGGCGGGGACGAGGCTTTCGGGGCCGGGCGGCCGGGCGGCCGGGCGGACGAACAGGTCGATGCGGGGCGGTCGTCGGGCGGCTCGCCGGATCGGTCGGAATCATCCCCGGTGTTCGAAGATCCGTTCGCAGCCGCAGACGCGCGGTCCGCACCCCCCGGGTCGGCGGGCCGCCGCGGAGGCGATGCAGCGAACCGTGAGAACCCGTTCACGGATCCGGAATCCGCGCCGCGCACCGGCGGGGCCGACGAGGCGAACGGGAACGGGGCTGCCGGAAGGTCGTCCGGTGGAGAAGCGGGACCGGAGGGACGCCGCCGCTGGAGGCCGTTCTGGAGCCGCTCCTGAACGCGGAGGTCCGGTTCAGCGGAGCTTGGCGGTTTCCAGACGGCGCACGGTGGCACGGATCGTTTCGGGGGCGCCGGCGTAGCTCATGCGGACGAATCGGTGCCCCCGTTCGCGGTCGAAATCGATACCCGGGGCGACGGCGATTCCTTGCTGCTGCAGGAGCCGGTGCGCGAATGCGAACGAATCATCGGTGAAGTCGGAAACATCGACATAGAGATAGAAGGCGCCGTCGGCCGGAGCGATCCGGTCGAACCCGGAATTCGACAGTCCAGCCAGCAGCGCATTGCGGTTGGCGCGGTAGCGTTCGACATGGGCGTCCAGTTCGGCATAGCAGCCGAAGACCTCGCAGGCTCCCGCCTGGGCGGTCGTGGGGGCGCACAGGAAGAAGTTCATCGCGAGGCGCTCGGCCGTCCGGATCAGTTCCGCCGGTCCGGCCAGCCAGCCCAGCCGCCAGCCCGTCATGGCGAAGTACTTCGAGAAGCTGTTCACGACGGCCGCCTCGGGGTGGATTCCCAGCACGGTGGGGCACGTGCGGCCATAGACGATGCCATGGTAGATCTCGTCGGCCACCAGTCGGATGCCGCGTTCCCGACAGAACGCGGCCAGACCGACCAGTTCCGGTTCCGGGAGGACGGATCCGGTCGGGTTGGACGGGCTGGCCAGGATCACGCCCTTCAGGCCTTCGGCCACGGGCCGCAGGAGGTCCGCGACGGGCTGGTAGGCGCTCTCGTGGAGACCGGGGATGGTGACGACCTCGATCTCCAGTGCGGTCAGGATGCTGCGATAGGCCGGGTAGCCCGGCGCGGCCAGGGCCACGCGGTCGCCGGATTCGAACAGCGCGAGAAAGGCGAGCATGAAGGCCCCCGACGCCCCGGTCGTGACCATGACGCATTCCGGTCCGACCTCCACTCCGTAGAAGCTGCGGTAGTGCGACGCGATGGCCTGCCGCAGTTCCGGCATGCCGAGTGCCTCGGTATACCCGGTCCGGCCGGCGGAGATCGCCGCGATCGCCGCCTCGCGCACCGGGGCCGGAGGACGGGCATCGGGTTCGCCGACTTCGAGGTGCAGGATGTCGCGGCCGCACGAGGCCAGGCGGTTGGCCTCGGCGAGAATGCCCATGGCGTGAAACGGCGGGATCTTCGACCTTCGGGACCAGTTTCCGGACACCTGTGGCCTCCGCGGTGCTGACGACCGTTCCGGGTCGGTCCGTCGCCTTCACCGGCAGGGTGCAGGGCGGCGCGGCCCCCCGGGACGCTCCGGCAGGAACGTAGCAGGATGCTCCCGGTGGCGGGCGCGGCCGACGGAGAGGGGCCGTCTCCGGTTGCCGGCCCCGCCGGAGGGCCTTTCTTCCGGAGTACCGTTGGCGGCCGGGCGGATTCCGGAGGGGGCCGCACCGAGACGACCACCGACCGGAGGTCGGGCTCGCGATCTCGGCCTCCTGCTGTATAGTCCCTGCCCTCCCGGTCCGGTTCGGCCCCTGCCGACGCCCATTCCGAAAGCGGTCCCATGTCCCGACGTTGCGAACTTACCGGCAAGGGCGTGCTGGCCGGCAATAACGTCAGCCACGCCCACAACAAGACCCGGCGCCGGTTTCTGCCCAACCTGCAGCGCGTGTCGCTGCACAGCGACCTGCTGGACCGGACGGTCCGGTTCCGGATTGCCGCGTCCACGCTCCGTTCGGTGGACCGAAAGGGGGGCCTCGACGCGTTTCTCCTGAATACGGATCCGGAGCGTCTGTCGAGCCGCGCCCGGGCGGTCCGCAGACAGATCGCCCACAAGCGCCAGACGCGCGCCTAGGTCGGTCAGCAGGCCGCCGGCCCCGCGGGCCGGGGCGGGGTCTGCTCCGAGAACAGTTCCGCAAGCTGTCCGGTAATCGCGGCCCCCAGTTGCGCCGCGTCAAGGATCGTGATGGCGCGGCGGTAGTAGCGGGTCACATCGTGACCGATTCCCACGGCGGCCAGTTCGACCGGCGAGGTTCGCTGGATCATGTCGATCACACCGCGAAGATGCCGGTCGAGATAGTGCCCGTGGTTGGCCGACAGCGTACTGTCGTCGACCGGAGCTCCGTCGGAGATCACGATCAGGATGCGGCGCTGTTCGGGGTGGGCCAGCAGCCGCTGATGGGCCCACAACAGGGCTTCTCCGTCGATATTCTCCTTCAGCAGGCCTTCCCGCAGCATCAGGCCCAGATTGCGGCGCGCGCGCCGCCACGGCGTGTCGGCCGCCTTGTAGACGATGTGCCGCAGATCGTTGAGGCGGCCCGGGCCGGCCGGCCGGCCGGCATCCAGCCACGCGGTCCGCGCCGCTCCGCCCTTCCAGGCGCGGGTGGTGAATCCGAGGATTTCCACCCTGACCCCGCAACGCTCCAGGGTGCGGGCGAGGATGTCGGCACTGATCGCGGCCACCGTGATCGGTCGACCGCGCATGGATCCGGAATTATCCAGCAACAGGGTGACGACCGTGTCGCGGAATCGGGTCTCGGTTTCCCGCTTGAACGACAGCGGCGTGGCCGGGTCGACGACGGCCCGCGCCAGCCGCGCGCAGTCGAGGAGCCCTTCCTCGAGGTCGAACTCCCACCAGCGCACCTGCTGCGCCAGCAGCAGGCGCTGCAGCCGGTGCGCCAGTCGGGTGATCAGACCTTCGAACTGGACGAGCTGCCGGTCCAGCGTTTCCCGCAGCCTGGCCAGCTCGTCCGGAGCGCACAGGTCTTCGGCCGGCACGATTTCGTCGTGCCGGCGCGTGAAGACGGTGTACGAGTCCGGTGCGGACGGGCCGGTGGGCAGGTTGTGGGGGGCGGGCGGGGCCCCGTCCCCCTCCTCCTCGCCGCCCTCTCCGTCGAGCCCGGACCCGCGGTCCTCCCCTTCCTCTGCCCGTGATTCGTCCTCCAGGACCCCCGTACCGGGCATGCCTTCCGGGTCTCCGTCGCCGTCGCCGTCGCCCGGTGGATCCGCGTCGGCCGGCGCCTCGTCTTCCTCTTCGCCGCGCTCGTCTTCGTGGCCGGCAAGGGCGTGCAGGTCGAGATCGTCCAGCAGTTCCCGGAGGTGTCGGGCGAAGGCGGCCTGGTCCTCGATCACCTCGACCAGGGTGTCGAGCGACCGGTCCGGCGCAAACTGGAACGCCTCCTTCCAGCGTTCCGCCGGCCCGGCCGCAGCCGCCGGTACCGGTCGGCCGGTCAGCCGTTCCCGCACCATCAGCCGCAGCGCACTCGCGAGTCCCGCCCTCCCGTCCTCGCCGCCCTCCGGACCGGGTCCCGCCGACCGGCGGGCTTCGGCAATCAGCAGCGCGTCCAGGTTGTCGGCCACGCCTCGCATCGCGTTGGCGCCCAGCGCTTCGTACCGCGCCTGTTCCGCTGCGTCGAGCAGGGCCTGCCCGAGCGGACTGGACGCCCCGGCCGACCGGTGCAGCGCCGCATCGTGGTGCCGCAGCCGCAGTGCGGCCGTGTCGGCCGCCCCCCGGACCGAGGCGGCATCGGCGCCATCCGGATCGGGTACGGGCACCGCGACCGCGTGATCGTCCGGCGGTGCGTTGCCGAACCGCACGTCCACTTCGGCAAGCCCCGCCAGCGCCCGAACGGCGCCGGCGGTCGCCCGCTTGAAATCGTCCAGGCGCCCCCGGGCGCGGGCCTCCGTCATCCCCGCTGCATGCCGCCGACCCAGCTTTCCGGCAGGTCGCGTCCGAAGCAGCGTTGAAAATACTCCGCGACCACCGGCCGCTCCACGTCGTCGCACTTGTTCAGGAACGTCAGCCGGAAGGCCAGTGCGCAGGCTTCCTCCCGGTTGCGGACGCTGGATTCGAAGATCAGGGCGTTCTCGGCCCACGTGATCACCGTCCGGGGCGACATGACCGTCGAAATGTCCCCGGCCGCCAGTCCGCGGCGAGTCAGGTTGGCGACGGCCACCATGGCCTGCACGGTTTCGGCATGCTCGGGCCCGGAGAACGCCGGCACCTTGGCGTGGACGATGGCCGCTTCCGCTTCGGCGGCCAGGTAGTTCAGTGTGGTGACGACGTTCCAGCGGTCCATCTGCCCCTGGTTGACCTGCTGCGTTCCGTGGTACATGCCGCTTGCATCGCCCAGGCCGATCGTGTTGGCGGTCGCGAACAGGCGGAATCCCGGATGCGGGCGCAGAACCCGGTTCTGGTCCAGCAGCGTGAGCCGGCCGTCGACCTCCAGCACCCGCTGGATCACGAACATGACGTCCGGCCGGCCGGCGTCGTATTCGTCGAAGACCAGCGCCGTCGGCGACTGCAGCGCCCAGGGCAGCATGCCCTCGCGGAACTCCGTGACCTGGTGACCGTCGCGGATCACGATCGCGTCGCGCCCCACGAGGTCGATCCGGCTGATGTGGCTGTCCAGGTTGATCCGGACGCAGCGCCAGTTCAGGCGGGCGGCGACCTGCTCGATGTGGGTCGACTTGCCCGTGCCGTGATAGCCCTGAATCAGCACCCGGCGGTTGTCGCGGAACCCCGCGAGGATGGCGAGCGTGGTTTCCCGGTCAAACCGGTACGAAGGATCGATGTCGGGGACATGCTCGTCCGGTTGCGAATAGGCCGGAACCTCGAGATCGGTATCGATGCCGAAGGCGTCCCGGACGCAGACGACGGTGTCCGGCACGGACGCGCGATCGGGTTCGGGGCCGGCGGGGGGGTGGGACATGCGGTCGGTTCGACGGGGGCGGATGCGGCTCCCGTTCAGGCCTCGCGGTGGTGGTCGAGAAGGACGGCGTAGGCCGCGTTGATCCGGATCAATCGGTCCGTCGCGCCGGCATCGCCGTCGTTGGCGTCCGGATGATGCGACTTGACGAGGGACTTGTAGCGCGCCTTGACGGTGGGAAGCGACGCCCCCTCGCACAGCCCGAACACGTCCAAGGCCCGGGTCAGGCGCTCTCCGCACCGGTGCCCGCGCGACCCGCCCGGCGCGGTCCCCGGCGGCCGTCGCGCGCCGCCCAGGAAGCCGAACCGGTCCGCCACCCGCCAACCCGGCGCTCCGGCGGGCGGCCAGGTCGGCCGCTGCCAGCCGAGATCCTCGCGAACCTCGCGGCCGATCTCGGCTTCGTCGCACCCTTCGAAATAGTTCCAGCGCCGGTTGTACTCCCGCACGTGGGTCAGGCAGAACCACCGCCAGCTGCGAAGGGCGCGCCGGGACCGCGGGGCCGGGTAGAGTCCGGGCCCGGTGCATCCGGGGTGTTCGCAGGGGCGCGGGGCCGCGCCCGGGTCGTTGCCCGCGCATTCGGGTGCTCCGCGCGGCGGATTGCGGCGTGAGTGACGCACGGTCATGCCGGCATCATGCGGGCATCGTGCGATTCTGGCAAAGGCGCCCGATTTCCCCAGGCGCATCGGCGCGGTTGCCACGACCCGGCCGATGCGTCAGGGTGGGGTCCGGCCGCTGGCCGGGTAAGGAGATCTTCGGTTGACCCGAGCAGAGCGGATGCTCGATGCGTTGCAGGCGCGGCTTCCCGCCGCCCGCATCGAGATCGAGGACGAGTCCCGTTTGCACGCAGGCCATGCCGGCGCTCCGCGCGGCGGCGAGAGCCACTATCGAATCCGGATCGAGAGCGCCGCGTTCCGCGGCCTCAGCCGAATCGACCGACACCGGCTCGTGCACGACATCCTGAGGGACGAGCTGGCCGGCGGGGTGCATGCGCTGGCGCTGGAACTGTCGGCGCCCGAACCGGAACCCGCGGCGGACCCCTAATCCCGCCGGGTCGGCGTTCGGCGTTCGGCCGCGGCGCCCCGATAGTGCTCGGGGTAGAGGTCGCGGACGACGGGACTGCTTTCGGCGTAGGCATGACAGGTGTTCAGGAGCATCGGCCGGTCTCCGGCCTGCAGATCTTCCACGGGTCGTCCCCGCTCGCGGATCCGCGCCGGCCAGATGGTCTGGAAGGCGGCCGTGGCCAGCGGAGACAGCATTTCCACCAGGTGGGTGCAGCCCTCCGTGCCCCCCAGTCGTTCGCGGACGGCGCGGCGCCAGCCCCGGGCCATCGCGATCCCCTTGAGGCGCTGGAGGTTCGGGATGACCGCCGGGCAGATCGGATACGGCGACTTCTCCACCGCGACCTCGACCTCTCGGACGATGAAGCGGTCGTCGACGGTCAACCGGATCCACATGTCGTGAATCGGGTCGCCGGCCGGAATCTCGCCGCGCCAGCGGGAACGGAAGGCATAGTCCTTGGTGTCGAGGAGGTGCCCTTCGATGTCCCACAGGCCGTCCTCGCGCCGGAAGCCGCGGCAGATCAGCTGACGACAGTGCAGGGGAGCGCGGGGCTGGGGTGCAGGCAGGGGCATCGCGGCGTACTCCGGGACGGGATCGGGTCGGGGGTCCGCCGCGGCGGCGGATCAAGGTAGCAGCAAGTAGGCGAGCATGACGGGCACCAGCACCAGGGACGCGGTCGTGGTGACGACCACGGTGCTGGCAACCTCGTCGGGATGGCACCGGTAGTGCTGAGCGAAGAGCACCGCGAATACCGGGGTGGGGAGGACTGCCTGCAGCAGTACCACGCCGCGCGCGGCGCCGTCCAGGGCAAGGAGGTCGGTGACGGCGAAGGCCAGCAACAGCCCGATGGCGAACTTCATGGCGGCCGCGCGCAGGGTGCGGCCGAGGTCCAGGATGCGGTAGCGGGCGACGGTCGCGCCGAGCATGAACAGCATCAGCGGAATCGCGACGCTGCCCAGCAGGGAGGTGGTCGCCAGCACCCAGTCCGGCACCGGCGCGTCGGTCAGCAGCGCGACCAGTCCGGCGGCCACCGCATACGGGAACGGCGTTCGCAGCAGGGCGACGGGGCTGGCGTTCCCCGACCAGATCAGGACTCCCACTGTGAAATGCAGGGTCGCGGTGACGGTGAAGAAGACGATACCGAGTTCGAGGCCCGCTGCGGCGAAGGCGAACAGGCATATCGGGATGCCGAGATTGCCGCTGTTCGGGAACATGAGCGGAGCGAGGAACGTCCGCCGCGGGAGTCCAGCGAGCGGCAGCGCGACCGCTCCGATCAGCATGGCCCCCAGGATCATGAAGGCCGCTGCCAGCGCGATCTCGAGGGCCAGTGCGGTCGGTGATTCCAGCGTGGCCAGGGTGGTGAAGATCAGGCAGGGTGCGCCGATGCGGCTGACCAGGTCCGTGACCGGTTGGGTCTCGAAGGGCCGCCCCACCCGGATCCACAGGAAACCGAGTCCGGCGATGACGAAGACCGGCGCGAGGACGGGCAGCAGGGCGAGCACGATCGTCCCCAGGGAGGCCATCACGCCCGTTCCGGTGTCGGTCGCATCAAGGGACGGTCCGCGGTCTTCGGAGGGTTGCGGTCGGTCTCGCGGCAACACTGCCGCACGACGGCCGGGTTGCTCGCCCGGTGGCCGCCGGCGAGGGCCTGTTGCCCCGAGGCTGCCCAACGCGGCCGGGGCCGCGGGTGCTCGGAACCCGGGTCGCAGACAAGGCCTCGCGGTCTCGGCGCCGGCATTCGGTACGGCCATGCACCGAGCGCAAGCTGGATGGCGTGCAGGGATCCGGCCCGTCCGAACCACGGGTCGGCGCGCGGATCCGGATGCTGCGCGAGGAGCGCACGCGCTCCCGGGACGATCCTGCGCGGCGGTTCGGCCGAGTGCGAATCGCGTACGGCAGGGCGTGTTCCCGGCACGGCAGCCGCGGATCGCGCCCCTCTCGTTGCGACCCGGCGGTGCGGCGCAGTCGAGCATGCGGATCGAGGTCGGAGTCGGCCGGGGGATCCGGCGCGGCCATCAGGGATCCCCATGCAGGATCGGAACGATCCGATCCCGGGCAGAGCGTGTGCGGCCATGTGCCGGAGAACGACGGTTCTGCCCGTCGCCTACGGCGCCGTCCGGTTCGGACGCAGCCGCAGCCGGACCAGTCGCGCGCCGTCCTTTCGGAGAACCTGCACGACGAAGCCGGGCACCTGCACGTCGGCGCCTTCTTCGGGAAGTTCCTCCGCTTCGTCGATGACCAGGCCCGCAATCGTCGGTGCCCCCTCGGTCGGCAGTTGCCAGTCGTAGCGTCGGTTGAGGTCTCGAACGGATGTGTCGCCCGGCACCACGACGCTGTGGTCCGCCCCGGGCGGAGGAAGGGTCCGTACCGGGTCGAATTCGTCGGGGATGTCCCCGACGATGTCCTCGAGAATGTCCTTGAGGGTGACCAGGCCTTCCAGCGCCCCGTATTCGTCGACGACCAGGGCCATCGGCGTCTGCCGCGACCGGAACGAGTCGAGCTGGTGGGCGAGCGTCGTCACGTCGGGCACGTACCACGGTGCATCGAGCACCTCGCGGATGCCGACCGCCTGCGCGCCTCCTTGTGCCTGGATGCGCATGAAGAGCTTGCGCACGTGCAGGATGCCGATGATGTTCTCCCGCTCATCCTCCCATACCGGGTACCGGGTGTACGGATTCTGCAGGACCTCGGAGGCGAGGACATCGGGGGGCTGCGAGGCATCCAGCGTCACCATCCGGACTCTCGGAACCATGACGCTTCGTACGGTGACGTGGTCGAGCTCCAGGACGCTGCGGAGCATGTTGCGGTCCCGGCGGCGCACGCCTGCGGTCGCGGCCAGTTCGATGGCCCCCCGGAGCTCCTCCCGCGCGGTCCGGCCCGCCGGTCCGGCCCGGCCGAGCCGGCCGCCCAGACGGAATACGGCCGAGACCAGCGCGGTCAGCGGGGTCAGGAGCATCACGAGCGGCGCCACCGGAATCGCGACCCACGGCGCGATGCGGTCGGCGTGCCGGATGGCGAGGGTCTTCGGGAGAATCTCCGCGAACACCAGGACCAGCGCCGTCATGACGACCGTCGCGTAGACCACGCCTGCCCCGCCGAACCGTTCGATCAGAGCGCGGGTGGCCAGCGCCGAGGCCAGGATGTTGACAAGGTTGTTGCCCAGCAAGATCGCGCTGAGCATCTGTTCCCGGCGGTCGAGGAGTCCCTGCACCCTGCGGGCCCGCCGGTCGCCTCGGGCGGCGTGCAGGTGGATCCACGGGCGCGATGCCGCGGTCAGCGCAGTCTCGGATCCGGAAAAGAAGGCCGACAGCATCAGCAGTGCGGCGATGGCGGCGAGATCGAGCGGCAGCGGATTCAACGGGCGATCCCGGCGGCGGAAACAGCGGCGGTCAACGCGCTTCCTCCGCATGCAGGAAGCGCACGAGGTCGTCGGGGCTGCAGTCCGGAGCCAGGAACGCTTCGCCGACGGCGCGGGCCAGGATCAGCGGCAACTTGCCGTCGCTGCGGATTTTCTTGTCCGAGCGCATCTGCCGCAGGGCCGCCGCCGCCGGCCAGGGGCGGCCGAGGGCCTGTCGCGGGGAGGTCGGCAGCCCGACCGCGGCGAGGTGCCGGGCCACCCGGTCGGCCGTGCCGGCGGGGGCGTAGCCGCACTGCTCCGAGAACCGGAACGCGAGCACGCAACCGGCGGCGACGGCCTCGCCATGGCGCAGGGTTCCGTCCATGCCGGCTTCCACCTCGAGGGCGTGTCCGAACGTGTGCCCGAGGTTCAGCAGCGCCCTCCGGCCGTGCTCCCGCTCGTCCTCCGCCACCACCTGCGCCTTGATCCGGCAGCACCGCGCGACCGCCGTGGTGCGGGCGGCTTCGTCGCCGTCCAGCACGGCCTGGCCGTGGTGCTCGAGCCACGTGAACAGTCCGGCATCCCCCAGCAGGCCGTACTTGGCCACTTCCCCGTATCCCGCCCGCAGTTCCCGCAGGGGAAGCGTCCGGAGCGCCGCGATGTCCGCGAGCACGATCCGGGGATGATGGAAGACGCCCAGCAGGTTCTTTCCCGCCCGGGTGTTGATCGCGGTCTTGCCCCCCACCGAACTGTCCACCTGGGCCAGCAGCGTGGTCGGCGCCTGCACCAGGGCCACGCCCCGGAGCACGGTTCCGGCGGCAAACCCGGCAAGGTCGCCGACGCAGCCCCCGCCCACCGCATACACGGTGCAGTCCCGTCGCACGGCCGCCGTCAGCAGTTGCTCGATCAGGCGTTCGAACGACGCGAACGTCTTGGCCGGCTCGCCCGACGGCACCTCGATCACGCTCCGGACCGGGATGTCCGCCTGCCGCAAGGAGTCGATCAGGGACGAGGCATGGGGGTTTGCCACCTCGGGTTCGGTGACGACGAAGGCCGGCCCGAGCCCCAGCTCCCGGTGGAATCGTCCGGCCGATTTCAGGACGCCCGATCCCACGACCACCGGATAGGCACGGTCTCCCAGCGCGACCGGGATGCGCCAGGGCGCGGCCTTCATGCGCGGGTTGCCGCAATGGCCGCAAGTGCCCGCTGCACGGTCTCGATGGGGTCGACGTCTTCCGAATCGACGACGAGATGCGCCTTCGCGTACACTGGGTGGCGTTCCTGCATGAGCTTCGACAGAGTGTCCCGGATGCAGGTGCCGGCCAGCAACGGCCGCGCGTCCGGCCGGCGGATCCGCCGGGTCAGGAGATCCAGGTCGGCACGCAGCCACAGGGACAGAGCCTGTCGCTGGATGCGGATCCGGTTCGCCGGCTGCAGGAACGCACCGCCGCCGGTGGCAATGACGGTCGGGGCGCCGTCCAGCAGCCGTTCGAGAGCTGCTGCCTCCCGCCGACGAAAGGCCTCTTCTCCGTCGCGGGCGAAGAGGCTCCCGATGGACTGACCGGCTTCTTGCTCGATGACCGAATCGCTGTCGACGAAGGGTCGCTCCAGGGCGGCGGCCAAGTGCGGACCGATCGCAGATTTGCCGGCTCCCATGATCCCCACCAGCGCGAGGTGCCGTTCACCGAGCGCCCGTGCGGCCGCCTCGGACCGCGAATCCCTGCCCAATGCCCGCGCACTCCCTGCGACCGCCGGCCGCACTCGCCGTGACGGCCGCCCCCGGTGCGTCCGTTCTGCTGCGTCGCCCGAGGGGCAAGTCTATCATGCTGCAATGGGTTCGGGTCGGGGCCGACGGTGCCGCCGCGGATCGACCGGGAAGTCCGGCGGCGGCCGGGTTGCCTCTGGCGGGAGGGCTGTATTCTGCGACATCGTGATCGTGCGATCGGAGCCGGGTGGGGGCCTGCTTGAGCCATGTTTGCCCGTCAGGAACAGACCCGGCTGGAGGCGCGGCGCAGGACGCTGATCCTAGCCGTGCTGTTTCTGCTGGCCATTGCGACCGTGCTTGGGATCGGGATGTACGCGCTTCTCTCCGTGGATATCATCCCGGACCCCGCGCTCGTGGAAGAGCGGATCCCGAACGACCGCTTCCTTGGGGGCAGCTCGGGAGCCAGCTCGCGGTAGCGGCTTCTCCTCTTGTCCGATGTCCGTCGGCAGCCGTCGGCAGCCGCGGTTCTGCGGCCGCGCAGGCGACGGAATCGATCATCGAGGTGGACTACAATGACCGGGCAGCATGACAGCGAGGTGCTGGCTTCGGTGCACGAGGCGCCGCTCGGCGTGGCCGAAGCGGGCCTGATGTCGAAACGGACCATGCGGAAGTTCGACGAGATGGGCCGCACGCCCGTCAAGGAGATGACGCCGGGGGACATTCGCGCGCGGCTTCAACGTGACGACGGGTCTGGTGAGCCAGTGGGAGCGCGGCGAAAAGTGCCCCCGCGGCACCTCGCTGAAGCGGCTGACGCTGGTGGAGAAGAACGGCCTCGGTGCGGTCGCGTGAAACCACGCACCGATCGCGCCTCCGCCCTGCGCAACCGGGGCGTGCTCGGATTCGAGTTCGCCGTGGGGTCGCACCTTGGGCGCTGAATCGGCAATCGCGTGGACCGAGGCAACGTGGAATCCGGTGACGGGCTGCACGAAGATCATCCGCGGTTGTGACAGTCAAGGGACGCCGCGAACATGAGCGATGGTTTCCAGCGGGTACTGGACCACATCCGGTCGATTGCGGGAACGGAGGGAGAAAAGGGCCGCCTGTTCGAGCGACTGATGAAGGCGTATTTCGCGCAGGATCCGCTCTACCGGGACCGGTTCGCGCAGGTGCGGCTGTGGTCCGACTGGGCCGCCTCGCAGCATGATTTCGACGGTGCCGACACCGGCATCGACCTGGTTGCCGAGGAGCGGGACGGCGGCTTCTGCGCCATCCAGTGCAAGTGTCATGCGCCGGGCACGAGGATTTCGAAGGCCGCTCTCGACTCCTTCATCGCCGCGTCGGCGCGCGCTCCGTTTACCGCGCGCATCGTCGTCGATACCGGAGACGAGTGGGGACCGAACGCGGTCAAGACGATCGACAGGTTGAAACCAGCCTGTTCGGTCCTCCGATTCGGCGACCTCGCGAGACGCCCCTTCGACTGGCCGAACCTCGTTCGCGGGAAACCCGAAGACCTGACCTTCCGGCTCGAACCGTTCCAGCTGCGGCCGCACCAGAAGCGGGCGTACCACGATGTGGTGCAGGGATTCGCGGACCGCGACCGCGGCAAGCTGGTGATGGCCTGCGGCACCGGCAAGACCTTCACGGCGTTGCGCATTGCCGAAACGCTGGCCGGTGCGGGCGGGCGGGTGCTCTACCTCGTTCCCTCGATCGCCCTGTTCCAGCAGTCGATGCGCGAATGGGCGGAGCAGCGCGCGCTGGCGCACCGCTATGTCGGCATCTGCTCGGATACCCGCGCGGGTCGCACCGACGAGGACGCCTCGTTCCTGGAACTGGAAATTCCCGTCACCACTGACCCGGGCAGGATCGGCCAAGCGTTGCGACTCGCGCCGTCGGACACGATGACCGCAGTGTTCTGTACCTACCACTCGATCGACCTCGTCGCACAGGCGCAGGACGAAGGCGCGCCACCGTTCGATCTGGTTCTCTGCGATGAGGCGCACCGGACGACGGGGATCGAGCGCACCGGCGGTCGGACCTCGCCCTTCGTCCTCGTGCACGACTCCGACCGGATCCGGGCTGGCCGGCGCCTCTACATGACGGCGACGCCGCGGCTCTATACCGAAGGGGCGAGGACGACGGCCTCCACCCACGGCGCCGACGTGTTCTCGATGGACGATGAGGCGACCTACGGGCCGGAGTTCCACTGCCTCCCGTTCTCCCGGGCCATCGAGCAGGGTCTGCTGTCGGATTACAAGGTCGCCATTTTCGCCTTGTCGGAAAGCCATGTGGACCGAGCGTTGCAGGCCCACTTGGCGGCCCAGGGGGGTGCAGTCAACCTGAGCGATGTCGCCCGGATCGTCGGTTGCTGGCGGGTCCTGCAGAACCCGGAGGGCCGGCGGATCGAAGACCGAGACGCCCGACCCGTGCGCCGCGCGATCGCGTTCACCAACCGAATCCGGTCGTCGGAACTCTTGGCCACGCACTGGGGCGGCTTGGTCGAGCAGGCCGCAGCGCTGCTGCCGGAGGCGGAACGGCGCTCGGTGTTCCGGTGCGAGACACGGCATGTGGACGGACGGCATCACGCCCTCGACCGCAAGGCGCGCCTCGAATGGCTGAAGGGGACGACGGAAGGCAGCTGCCGCATCCTCTCGAACGCCCGGTGCCTGTCGGAAGGGATCGACGTGCCGGCGCTCGATGCGGTGATCTTCATGACCGAGCGCAGGAGCATCGTCGACATCGTCCAGGCCGTGGGCCGCGCCATGCGTAAGGCCGAAGGCAAGACCTACGGATATATCGTGCTCCCGGTCGCGGTGCCGGAGGGGCGCGACCCGGCGCTGGTTCTCGACCGCGGCAAGGAGTTCGATGTCGTCTGGAGCGTCCTGCGCGCCCTGCGCTCGCACGATGATCGCTTCGACGCCGAAATCAACCAGATCGACCTGAACGAAAGGCCGACCGACCGGATCATCTTCGGCCGGGAGGGGTTCGGCGAAGGCGCGTCGGGGGATACTTCGTTGTTGGGGTACCCGCCGCTCGACCTGCCGCCCGACGCACTCTATGCGAAGATCGTCGAGAAATGCGGCGACCGCAGGTACTGGGAAAGCTGGGCCCGGGATGTTGCGGACATCTTCTCGCGCCTCGTCGTGCGGATCGAGGGTCTGCTCGAGAACCCGGACCACGACGCTCTCCGGGAATGGTTCGGGGCGTTCCACGAGGAGTTGCGGGTTTCGATCAACGAATCGATCACGGCTGCAAGCGCCATCGACATGATGGCGCAGCACATCCTCACCCGCCCGGTGTTCGAGGCGCTGTTCGAGGGCTACGACTTCGCCGGCGGCAATCCGGTTGCCCGGGCGCTTGATGCGCTGCGGCGCGACTTCGGGGAGTTCGGGTTGGAAAACGAGACCCGCGACCTCGGAGGCTTCTACGAGAGCGTGCGGCTGCGGGCGGGCGGACTCGACAACCCGGAAGCCCGCCAGCGCGTGCTGATGGAACTCTACGAGAAGTTCTTCGCGACGGCCATGAAGAAGGATGCGGACCGTCTTGGCATCGTCTACACGCCGGTCGAGATCGTGGACTTCATCCTCGCAAGCGCCGACCATGTGGTGCGCGAGGAGTTCGGCCGGGGCCTGAGCGACAAGGGCGTCCACATCCTCGACCCCTTTACCGGGACGGGCATCTTTCTCGTCCGGCTGTTGCAGTCGGCGCTGCTTTGCGATGCCGACCTCGGGCGCAAGTACCGGGAGGAGTTGCACGCCAACGAGCTTGTCCTGCTCGCCTACTACATCGCCGCCATCCATATCGAGGAGGCGTTCCACGGCCGGGTCGGCGACAATGAAGAGTATGAACCCTTCGGCGGCATCGTGCTCACCGACACTTTCAACCTGCACACCGGGCGCTCGGGCTTCCCGAAGGACTGGCTGCCCGGCAACAGTGAACGCGCCGAACGCCAGCAGAAGCTGCCCATCCAGGTCATCGTCGGCAACCCGCCATGGTCCGCGGGACAGCGGAGTTCGGCCGATGACAACCCGAATGTGAGCTATCCGGAAATCGAGCAGCGTGTCGCCGAGACCTATGCCGCCCGCTCCACGGCAACGCTGAAGAACAGTCTCTACGATACATACAAGATGGCGATACGCTGGGCCTCGGACCGCATCGGCGACCGGGGCGTCGTGGCCTTCGTTACCAACGGTTCCTGGATCGACGGCAATGTCGACTCCGGCGTCCGCGCCTGCCTGGCGGAAGAGTTCTCGTCGATCCATGTGGTGAACCTGCGGGGTAATGCCCGGACATCGGGGGAACGCCGCCGCTCGGAAGGCGATAACGCCTTCGGCCAGGGGTCCCGGGCGCCGGTCGCGGTCACCGTCCTCGCGAAGAATCCGGACGCGAAGCATGACGGCTGCCGCATCCTCTACCGCGACATCGGCGATTATCTCTCCCGCGAGGACAAGCTGGGGCTGCTGCGCGAGTGGGGGTCGATCGCCGGCATCACGGACTGGGAAGAGATCGCCCCCGACCGGCACCACGACTGGGTTGGCCAGCGTAACGAGGCGTTCCGGACGCTCTATCCGTTGGGCACGAAGGCGGCGAAGGCAGGCAAGAGGGACGAGGCGGTGTTCCGGCTGTTCAGCAACGGCTACAAGAGCGGTCGTGACTCATCTGTCTACAATTTCGATCGCGAGGCGTGTACTGTCAATGCCCACAGGATGGTGGAAGATTATCGTGGGGCTTTACGGGAAATTCAGGACTCGAAATCGGAGAAGACCGACATCGAGGAAATCGCAAGACGCCATTCCTCACACCTGCGATGGGATCGCGAACAAATGCGCCGGTTGCGACAGCGAGCCGACGCGGAATTTTCCCGAGGTTATGTCCGGCATGTCGCTTATCGGCCATTTGTACGACAGCATCTCTATGCCGATTACACGTTCTCTCAGGCACCGGGGCAGACTCGGGCAATCTTCCCCACCGCCGACACGGAGAACCGCGCGATCTGCGTTTCGGGAGTCGGCTCGACCAAACCGTTCTCTGCACTCGTCGTCGACACGTTGCCGGATCTGGAGCTGATCTCGAAGGGTCAGTGCTTCCCTCGCTACCGCTATGTGCGCCGCGACGGTGCCGAGAACCTTCCCGGCACGGGGCCGCTTCCGAAGCGCGTCGACAACGTTTCCGACACCGCGCTCTGCGCCTTTCGGGTGCACTACGACAATGGCGCGATCACGAAGGACGCGATCTTCGACTATGCCTACGGCGTTCTGCATGCGCCGGCCTACCGCGAGCGTTTCGCCAATGATCTGGCGAAGGATCTGCCGCACCTGCCGTTCGCCGACGATTTCCGTGCGTTCGCCGAGGCTGGTCGCCGCTTGGCGGCACTGCATCTCGGCTACGAGACCGGTCCGGAATATCCGCTGGGGCTCGAATCTGCCGGGGAAGGCGAGCCTGCGCCGGAGCAGTGCCGGCTTGGCCAGCGCGCCATGCGCTTCGCCGACGCGGACCGGGCCGTTCTCATCGTCAACGACTGGATTCGCCTGACGGGCATTCCCCCGCAGGCCCACGAGTACCGGGTCAATGGCCGCACCCCGCTCGAATGGCTGATCGACCGCTACCGGATCGTCCGTGACGGGCAGAGCGGCATCGTCAACGACCCCAACGGCTGGTTCGACGACCCGCGTGATCTGATACCGGCGCTGCGCCGCATCGTTCATGTCAGCGTGAAGACCGTTGCCATCATTGTGGGCCTTCCCTGTCCGTTCGCGGAACTGCGGGAACAGTCGAATGGAGGGCAATCGTGACCATCAGGCGGATTGCGAGTAAGGTTGGGTGCCATCCCGGCACATCGGACAAATTGTCCACAACGTTCTGCTTCCGTGACACGGACAGGGGGAAGCTACAGCATGTGCAGAACCGTATCGCCATACCTGTTTTGCCAGACGAGAGTAGACGTGCACGTCGTGTTGACATGCTCAATGCGACGAGGCCGAGCAGAAGGGGTCATCATCGGCACCCCGGTTGCGGTAGGAATGTGAGCATGTGATGGCGAACCTCAGTTTCAGTAAGAGCCTGTACGGAAACTATTGAGCGGTCCCGATTCTGGCCGCTCGTGCAAAGCATCGGCGTCGGAGAGACCGCTTCGAAAGCAATCTGACAGATGTGGAATGGGCTTGTTTGATCCCGATGTACTCTCCAGCCACACCGCAGATACCAGAATCGGGGCCGCTCAATAGTTTCCGTACAGGCTCTAAGAGTAAGGACTCTGCGGAGCAACGCAAAACAATGTCGGGTGCATCCAACCTTGAGGAGGTTTTGGCAGCTTCCCACCGCAAGCTCACTCTCGCGCAATATCAAAACCTGTCCCGCGGGACAGACCGGCAGCCCGAGGGACTTTCCTTCCCGCTGCTAGGACTATTCGGCGAGGCCGGAAGCCTGCTGTCTGAACTGAAAAAGAAACAGCGCGATGCCGATTCCTATTACGGTTACCGGCAGTCAGTCTTCGAAGAGCTGGGGGACGTTCTTTGGTATTTCTCCAGCTTGGCCAGCCGTGCGCAGATCATGCTCCCGGTGCTCGCGAGTCGTATCAGTGGCGGCGATTCCAGCGGTACCGTGCCCGACATCACCTTTTCAACACTTCAGCCAAAACTGTCGGCAGCAGGATCGGCGGCCGAAACCGTATTCGAGGCAACGCTTATCCGTCTGGCCGGCAAAATCGGCAAACTGGTCGCCGATTTTTCGGCAGGTCAGATCGCGAACGGGTCGGATGGCCTTTCGGACCACATGGAAGCTGTATTCCGTACCGTGATGGATGCTGCCGACCATGCCGGCGTCAGTCTGGGTGAGGCCGCACACCGCAATCTCTCCAAGATTTACGACCGCTGGCCGCTGGAGCGCGTCTATCCGCCGCTCTTCGATGACGGATACGATTCGGGGGAACAGATTCCGCGGCTTATCGAGATGCAGATTTTTGAGAAGACGGTGAACAAGAAGACATATGTTTTTCTTAGCTGCAATGACATCAACGTCGGTGATCGGCTTACCGACAACAAGCTGGAAAAGTACGATTATCGCTTCCACGATGTCTTTCATCTTGCTTACGCGGCCAAACTGGGGTGGTCCCCGGTCATGCGGGCGCTCTTCCGGGTCAAACGCAAAAGCTGCCCCAAGATTGATGAGGCCGAGGACGGAGCCCGCGCCATACTGATTGAGGAAGGTGTTGCGACCTGGATATTCAATCATGCTACACAGGTGGTAACTACTCACCCCTTGTTGGGGTCGGGTTGGCCATAGTGCTCGTTGAGGATGTCTGCGGCCTTTCCGTTGAGGGCGATGTGGATGGCGACGAGAGGGTTGTAGCCGAGTGCCTCCATGGAGGTGAGGAAGCTGGAGCCTCGGCACCATGCGGTTGCGTGGAGCATGGTGCGGAAACATCCGGACACTTTGATCTTGACCTTGGTCATTCGGATCTTCGGTTCTCCGGCATGGTTGGTGAAGCTGACGTCGGGGTCCTTCATGAAGCGGAGGACGGACGTCTCGTGTTTCACGAGACGTTCATGCAGGTTGTGGGCGTCGGACTTTGCGATGCGTCCCCGGGTTCCTTTCGTCCGCGGCGGGATATCGGGCAGCTCCTTGGCGCCCTGGGTGAGGAGGGTGCGGTAGCGCTTGCGCACGGCCCGGCGGTCGGTCTCGTTCAAGGCCTTGGATGCGCTCTGGTTGACCCTGTGGCAGACCTCGCGCAGCAGGCTCTTCATCAATCGCGCCCAGCGGTAGCCGTTGGACTCGACGACGAAGGCCCGTTCGCGCAGCAGGTGGCTGCCGCACAGCTGGTGGCGGCACTGCTCGTAGCCCATGTATGCAGCCCAGCAGTCGTGGACCAGGACGCCCTGGTAGCGCGGGAGGATGCCGATCTCTTCGATCGCCTCCCGACCGCGCTTGCGGTGCGGGAACTTCACGGTCAGGGTGCCGTCGGTGACGACATGGAGCCATTGGGTCTTGCCGGCGACCCGGAATCCGGTCTCATCGACATGCAAGGCCGGGCGTTGCAGGAGATGGGCCACGGCGACCTCCTCCCAGGATGCGAGCGCATCCTGAAAGCGCCGGACATAGCCGAGGCAGGTCGCCTCGGAGAGCCTGATGCCGGAGATCGCGTGCACGAGCGAGACGGCACGGCGCAGGGACAGCATCTGGGCGATCAGCAGGTTGAGGACCAAGGCCTGGATGCTGACACCGTACTGCACGGGCCCCGGCATGAGGTCTGGGAACCGGCCCTTGGTCCGGGCCCGACACTTCGGGCATTCCTTGATCTCGGCGTCGACGCGGCGCTCGACGACTTCGAACACGATGTCGTAGAGGACGCGCCGCTCCCGATCGACGGGGTCGACGTCGTCGAGGTCGGCGCCGCAGGCGTCGCAGGCATCGACGGTGATCGTCTCCTTGACGGTGGTCGTGCGCCGGTGGCCGCCCGTCTGCGGGTTCGGCTTCGGGCCCTTGCCGTGGCTCCCGGTGCGCCGCGCGCTCTCGTCCGGGTCCGTCTGGGACGGCGGCAGACCGGAGTTCCGGCTCGTCTTGCGCGTGGCCTTCTCCAGGAGCACGGCCAGCAGCAGCTGGAGCAGCATCAGCAGGCCGCGGACGAGCGCCTCGCACTCCGGGGGGACCTTGCCTTGCGTGCGGAGATCCTGGAACCGCTTCTGGAAGGCGTCAACCTCCTGGCGCAGGGAAGTGCCGGCGACGCTCGTCATCCCGACGCCTCCACCCCCCGGACGGTCGCCCGCACGGCGAACCGCTCGCCTTCGGGCATCGTCCGGTAGCGCCGCGCCGGCGGCGGGCGCGTCAGGATCGCGCCGCCCCCAAGGAACGCCTCCAGGTACACGTCCTGCGGCGGCCGGGCCGTGACGACCGCCGGGCTCCGACCCGTCGTCTGTCGCGGACGGGGTCCTCGCGCACGGGCGGCAATGTCAGGATGCCGTGGCGCTCCAAGGTCTCCAGCATCCCGAGGCCGGCCCCGACCCTGGAGCCGCCCTTCGCGGTCGTCCCGTGAAGGGGCTCGCAGAGGGTCTTCGCCCGCTCGGTGCGGCGGCAGGGGGAACACCGACCCACGGTCTCCCGAACCTCCGCGATCGGCGGGCGGGTCCGGCGGCGGCCCGAACAGGGGGGCGACTTCAGGTCGATGATTCGCTGGTCCATGGGGATTCCCGCAGCCACGATTCGACGACAGCATGCGAATCGGCGGGCGCTGGTCAAGCGGTGCGTGGACGACCCGCCCATGCACCGAAACGTCACCTCCTATCCAAGGCCTGCCGGTATGGGAACACCGCCGTCACCTCGACGCACCTATCCGAATGCCCTTGCCCCGCCGGGCGATCGACCCGTCGTCGCCTTCGATCCCTACCCGGCCGCCATCCACACCTCCGACGCGGTCCGCCCCACGGTGATCCCACGCTGCTGATCCGGCGACGACTGGCGAGATGTTCTCAGTTTGCGTCGCGCTGCAATCGTGCCGCCAAGGCTCGATGGGGCCTTCTTGGCCCGAACCTTGCGATCTCAAGGAGGCGATCTGTGATGAGCCGAGCCCCACGCATTCGGATTTCGCATCTCCGAATCAGCATGGGATCGTCGTGCGGTCCGCCCCGATGGCCCATCTTGGAGAGGGTCCCTCCTACAACGTCAAGCGCAGATCTCCGGCGGAGGGGAACGGCAGCCCACGGAACCCGCTCCACCGGACCGCAGGGCGCGGACCCGCGACCTCCGCGCGAGGGGCCCGGTCGCGTTGCGGACCCCTCCCCACAAGACCGGAACGGGGAGCGGAAGCCGAAGATCGACCCACTTCTTGTCAGCCGAACCCCGTGCATCCGGTCCTCGGCCGCGAGCGAGGGAAAGGGGCACGGAACCATGCCGGATCCGAACCCGTCAGGAAAAACGATTCGTCATCAGTCGGGGGGGGGTGAGTAGATACCACAGGTGAATTTCTTCCAGAATTTAGAAAGCGTCGGTTACGGACTTCTCAAAACTGCGCGTTCGCTCGTCGCTGGATATGAACCGGCGCGCTGCCCGCTCTGGCTATGGGAGGAGGCAATCCTGAGCGGCTATGAGGTATTTCGTGCGCTATGCAAACACAGGCGCGGTATGGTTATCGCCGATCTGAAAGAACGAACCATAACCTTTGACAGGTTGACCGCATGAAACCGTCTGCTATTGTCAACGCCTTGAGTGCCGTCCGTCTCGACGCTGTTTTCAATCCGTACAGCGATGTTTGTCCGGTCCATGACCGTGCGGACGCTCCGAAAAGACGGCACGCCAATTTGTGCGCTTTTCTTGAAGCTGTTGCGGATAAAGAAGTGGACTCAATTTGGCTTGCGCGCGATCTGGGTTATCGTGGCGGACGCCGGACCGGTCTGCCGCTCACGGACGAAATTCACTTGCAGACATTCAGCGAGATTTACGGCGTGTCGATTTCACAGGCGACGAAAGGACCACCAATGGCTGAGCGCACGGCTGCCATCGTCTGGAGGGTACTCACCCAAATTGACAGGCCAATCTTCCTGTGGAATGTGTTTCCGCTTCATCCCTTCGAGACTGGCGACCCCCTTTCCAATCGCCGTCATACGCGCGCGGAGCGGGCCATGTTCCGCGATCTTTTGTTGACCCTGATGCAGATGCTCCGGCCCCGGCGCCTCGTCGCCATAGGCCGCGATGCGCAGCAAGCGCTTTCCCACCTTGATCTTGCGTCGACCGCCGTCCGGCATCCGAGTTATGGCGGACAGAAGGAGTTCATTCACAGCATGTGCGACCTTTACGGCGTGCGTTGCACCGCCAGCGCAGGCAGGTAATCGCCTACGCGGCGACGCTCACCATTTGAGCAGTGGCTTCCCGACACGCAGCGATTAGCTCTTTGATATCGTGGCGCTTCCAGCCGCGCCGCGTGTCGATTTCCGCGTGGGTGGAGATGACGGTCAGCGGACCGACTGGTACATTGGCCTCGCACCCAACGAAAGCCATCAGGCGAACGAGACCAATCAAATTGCCGAGCAGCCGTTCGATGTAATAGTGGTTCCGGTACAAGGCGGTCAGCATCACGCGATTTTCTCGGTCAAGCTTGAAGCTCAGGAAGCTCAGGCACTGTCGATTCATCACCGGCCCGGCGTCACGTTCGGGATCATAGATGGGCACATCGAGAGCTGGATCGGAAACGGTCAACTCGTATATGTTGCGGAACGTTTTGCCGCTGCCGTGAACATGCTGCGTCATTTTTGCGATCATGTCAGCGAGAGGATTGATATCCTTGCCCTTTGCGGTCGGGCGGCGAATCATCCGTTCAAAGTACCGGCCCCAATCGCCTTGCCGCTTCTTAACCCTCTGGTAAACCTGTCCGTATACCTCATAGAGTCGGCGCACCGTGGCGCTCGTATAGACCCTGCGGGAAGATCGTATTCGCTACAGATTGCAGGGGCATTGCACCACGGCCACGTAGGAACTTGTCTGCGATCTCGATCACGCCCGCGTCGGCAGCGGTCTGCGCCAGCGGCTCGGCCACGTCGACCATCACATTGTACGCTTCGTGGCCGGGTTTCGCGTCGACAGTTGCCAAGGCCTCAAGCCACGCTGTTGCACACGTTGGCTGCGTTGGGATCGGCAGATACACTCGTCAGGTCCTCTTTCATTTCTGCAAAATTGTACAAGCGGGGTGCAAGATAGTTTTCGCTTACCCACGCATAACCATCGGCGCCCCAGCCCGTGCCCCAACTATTCCGTACAAGGATCAGCCGGTTGCCGCCCCGAGTGCCATAGCCGACCGCGATAATCGCGTGCCGCCGCTGCGGGTCGGGTGGCTCGCGTGCGTCGATGATGCTGTCCGGGTCGGGCTGGAAGAATGCATCGGACAGGCACATCGTTGTAATCATCGGTACTCCGGCATCTAGTCCTGTGCGGATTGCGGCGAGTGATGCGCGATCATAGGCGTTGGCACGCCGGTAAAGAGGGCCGACGCTTCCGGGCGGCTTCCATAGCGCAAAGTCGACCGGCATGCGCGGCAGGTATGCCCAAGCCGTCTCCGGCGGCTGTCCGTCTTCTTGGATCGCCGTCAGCATCGCATCGGGCGTTGTCCCGTCATCTGGGTTGCCCCCGTCCCGTTTCAGTGCATGGAAATAGGCGTATTCGCACGACAGTGGAACCCAACCCGGCCGGGCCGCCGCGTGGGTGTCGCTTGCCGCGAAAGCCATGCAGGTTGGCCGCACGCCTTGATCGCGCGCCGGGCCGAACAAATGACGCAGGTCACATTCGACCGTGACCTCCATCAGGCGGCCCCCAGCAGACGCCGCCGCTCGGCTTGCGATATCCCTTCATCTTGCGGCCCGCTCAGGTCATAGTGGACGCAGAATGAGGCCAGTGGTGCGCCTTCGGCAAGCCATGGGCGCCGCTCTGCAAGTGCCATTCGTCCCTGTTGTGGTCCTTCGGAGCGCGCCGTAATCGACCGCATCACGTGCCCGCCGATGGTTTCGCCGTGCGGTCCCTCACGCTCGTCGCGAACAATAACAAAGCCCGTTTCGTTGAGCTCGTCGAAGGTCCAGACATAGCCGGCCCCGCTGTGTTCTTGCAACTTGAGCACAAAGAGGTCCGAACGACTGCCCTCGATGACGGCTCCTTCGTCATTTGTATCTACTCACCCCCCCCGACTGATGACGAATCGTTTTTCCTGACGGGTTCGGATCCGGCATGGTTCCGTGCCCCTTTCCCTCGCTCGCGGCCGAGGACCGGATGCACGGGGTTCGGCTGACAAGAAGTGGGTCGATCTTCGGCTTCCGCTCCCCGTTCCGGTCTTGTGGGGAGGGGTCCGCAACGCGACCGGGCCCCTCGCGCGGAGGTCGCGGGTCCGCGCCGTGCGGTCCGGTGGAGCGGGTTCCGTGGGCTGCCGTTCCCCTCCGCCGGAGATCTGCGCTTGACGTTGTAGGAGGGACCCTCTCCAAGATGGGCCATCGGGGCGGACCGCACGACGATCCCATGCTGATTCGGAGATGCGAAATCCGAATGCGTGGGGCTCGGCTCATCACAGATCGCCTCCTTGAGATCGCAAGGTTCGGGCCAAGAAGGCCCCATCGAGCCTTGGCGGCACGATTGCAGCGCGACGCAAACTGAGAACATCTCGCCAGTCGTCGCCGGATCAGCAGCGTGGGATCACCGTGGGGCGGACCGCGTCGGAGGTGTGGATGGCGGCCGGGTAGGGATCGAAGGCGACGACGGGTCGATCGCCCGGCGGGGCAAGGGCATTCGGATAGGTGCGTCGAGGTGACGGCGGTGTTCCCATACCGGCAGGCCTTGGATAGGAGGTGACGTTTCGGTGCATGGGCGGGTCGTCCACGCACCGCTTGACCAGCGCCCGCCGATTCGCATGCTGTCGTCGAATCGTGGCTGCGGGAATCCCCATGGACCAGCGAATCATCGACCTGAAGTCGCCCCCCTGTTCGGGCCGCCGCCGGACCCGCCCGCCGATCGCGGAGGTTCGGGAGACCGTGGGTCGGTGTTCCCCCTGCCGCCGCACCGAGCGGGCGAAGACCCTCTGCGAGCCCCTTCACGGGACGACCGCGAAGGGCGGCTCCAGGGTCGGGGCCGGCCTCGGGATGCTGGAGACCTTGGAGCGCCACGGCATCCTGACATTGCCGCCCGTGCGCGAGGACCCCGTCCGCGACAGACGACGGGTCGGAGCCCGGCGGTCGTCACGGCCCGGCCGCCGCAGGACGTGTACCTGGAGGCGTTCCTTGGGGGCGGCGCGATCCTGACGCGCCCGCCGCCGGCGCGGCGCTACCGGACGATGCCCGAAGGCGAGCGGTTCGCCGTGCGGGCGACCGTCCGGGGGGTGGAGGCGTCGGGATGACGAGCGTCGCCGGCACTTCCCTGCGCCAGGAGGTTGACGCCTTCCAGAAGCGGTTCCAGGATCTCCGCACGCAAGGCAAGGTCCCCCCGGAGTGCGAGGCGCTCGTCCGCGGCCTGCTGATGCTGCTCCAGCTGCTGCTGGCCGTGCTCCTGGAGAAGGCCACGCGCAAGACGAGCCGGAACTCCGGTCTGCCGCCGTCCCAGACGGACCCGGACGAGAGCGCGCGGCGCACCGGGAGCCACGGCAAGGGCCCGAAGCCGAACCCGCAGACGGGCGGCCACCGGCGCACGACCACCGTCAAGGAGACGATCACCGTCGATGCCTGCGACGCCTGCGGCGCCGACCTCGACGACGTCGACCCCGTCGATCGGGAGCGGCGCGTCCTCTACGACATCGTGTTCGAAGTCGTCGAGCGCCGCGTCGACGCCGAGATCAAGGAATGCCCGAAGTGTCGGGCCCGGACCAAGGGCCGGTTCCCAGACCTCATGCCGGGGCCCGTGCAGTACGGTGTCAGCATCCAGGCCTTGGTCCTCAACCTGCTGATCGCCCAGATGCTGTCCCTGCGCCGTGCCGTCTCGCTCGTGCACGCGATCTCCGGCATCAGGCTCTCCGAGGCGACCTGCCTCGGCTATGTCCGGCGCTTTCAGGATGCGCTCGCATCCTGGGAGGAGGTCGCCGTGGCCCATCTCCTGCAACGCCCGGCCTTGCATGTCGATGAGACCGGATTCCGGGTCGCCGGCAAGACCCAATGGCTCCATGTCGTCACCGACGGGACCCTGACCGTGAAGTTCCCGCACCGCAAGCGCGGTCGGGAGGCGATCGAAGAGATCGGCATCCTCCCGCGCTACCAGGGCGTCCTGGTCCACGACTGCTGGGCTGCATACATGGGCTACGAGCAGTGCCGCCACCAGCTGTGCGGCAGCCACCTGCTGCGCGAACGGGCCTTCGTCGTCGAGTCCAACGGCTACCGCTGGGCGCGATTGATGAAGAGCCTGCTGCGCGAGGTCTGCCACAGGGTCAACCAGAGCGCATCCAAGGCCTTGAACGAGACCGACCGCCGGGCCGTGCGCAAGCGCTACCGCACCCTCCTCACCCAGGGCGCCAAGGAGCTGCCCGATATCCCGCCGCGGACGAAAGGAACCCGGGGACGCATCGCAAAGTCCGACGCCCACAACCTGCATGAACGTCTCGTGAAACACGAGACGTCCGTCCTCCGCTTCATGAAGGACCCCGACGTCAGCTTCACCAACCATGCCGGAGAACCGAAGATCCGAATGACCAAGGTCAAGATCAAAGTGTCCGGATGTTTCCGCACCATGCTCCACGCAACCGCATGGTGCCGAGGCTCCAGCTTCCTCACCTCCATGGAGGCACTCGGCTACAACCCTCTCGTCGCCATCCACATCGCCCTCAACGGAAAGGCCGCAGACATCCTCAACGAGCACTATGGCCAACCAGACCCCAACAAGGGGTGAGTAGTTACCGTCATTTTTCGTCAGCAGCCAGACATCCCGCCGCCAGTCGGGCGGTTCATAGTCTCCGAGCAACGCTTTCTTGATGGCCTTGGGCGGCACACGGAGCAGGTTATCGACCGTGTTCTTCTGTGTCACGGCAACGCCGGGCCGCATCAATGATCGGCATGTGGCCTCATAGCTCGTACCGAGCCGCAGCGAGAGCTGATAGGCCGTCATCGGATCCGCCATCAACGCAGGCGTCCACTCGTGCCGCAGGAAATGCGCCACGAACAGCCAAGGCGGCATCATGAACTCCGTGGCGAATGCGTCCGCTTCGAGTTCCTGCTGCTCGTAATCCGGATTGGTAGTGAACGGTGACCGTCGCAACATCGACTCATCATCAAAACTCGGGCGATGACCGAGGACGCAATGACCCAGCTCATGAGCGCCAGTGAAGCGTTGAATACTGAGTCCTCGCTTCGTCGTCACCATGACACCGGGCATCGGCTCATTGATGAAAACGCCGAGCAGTCCCTCAAGCGGCTTGAACAAAAGCGGCACACCCGATCTAATGATCGTGTCGAACACGTCGATCCGGCCGCCTTCCACCTCAACACGCTCCCGCATCCCGAACTCTCGGTGCAACCGGCCGGCCGCACGTTTGCCGCGCAAAATGGCATTGCGCACGTCAGCCATCCGAGGACCTCTCGCTTTGCGCGCGTGCCCGCAGATAGTCGGCAAACCGGCTCAATTCCTGGCGATCTCTTTCCGAAAAGCCGGCAGCGGCACGTGCCAGATGGGCGATGTCGTCAGGCAGGCTTGCATCAGCTTCTGCCTCCCCGGTGAAATAGGCTACGGGGCGCTTATACAGATATGCAGCCTTCTTCAGTTCCAGTGCGTCGAGGCGGCGCTGGCCGCTTTCGATATGCGACAACGCCGTCCGCGGAATCCCGAGGTACTTTGCTACTTCACCCTGTGACAGTGCCAAGTACTCTCGCGCCTCGCGCAGACGCGCGCCGAGCTCTTGCCGGTCAATCGTTTCATCTCTCCGGGATTCGCTGCGCCTACTTTTGCCTGTCATCAACCTTCCTCCTCATGATGCTTACGCCACCGCCGCTCCAGTTGTGGCATGAGATGCTGCCTGACCGCATCGACATTGTCGTAACCGCCCGGCTGTACCAGACTGTCGGGAAGCGCGAACGGTACTTTCGACTCGATTGCAAGCAGCACTTCCACAACGACCAGCGAGTCAATCATCGGCTGCGGACCGACCGTGCTGCCCGGGCCGCCTGCCGGTGTTGCGCCGCCGCGCAGGGCCACCTGCATCGCGCCTTGGTCCGCCAAGACGTCGCGGATACAGGCCTCGATTTCCCCGGAAGGGAATGCCGGTACGGCCTTGGGCTCGAGTGTCGTAACGGGTGCCATTGGGGCCTCCATGTCTGATTCCCATGAATTCTAGCACGCGAGTGTGAGAAAATCAAACATCACGGAGATTGCCTTTCGACCGCCGCGCCCGGCCGGAGCCTGACTTGAAACTCCTTCAAGCCTCCGCCCTGCATCCCATGGTGCGCGCGATGACGGCGGCGGCCTGCGCGGCGGCGTCCCGCAGCGCGCCATCGTCGAGATGGGCGCAGATCGCGGTGGTCTCGCGCTTGCGGGGTCCGAGCAGCCGTCCGACGGTGGTGAGCCCGACGCCGTTCATGACGCCCTGCGAGGCCCAGGTGTGGCGGTAGTCGTGCATGCGAAGGCCAGAAGCCCCGCCTCGTCGCGGATACCGCATTAGTAAGGTGTAGAGCCTTGCCGATGTGAGGGTCTCGGGGAACACCCGCTCCCGGCTGTCCGGCCGCGGCAGTTCCACGACCAGCCTTGCCGCTTCGGGTCCGAGCCAGATCGTGCGCGGCCCGGTCTTGGAGTCTTCGATGCGCGCGCTCGCACCGTCTCCGGTCAGCTCTCCGATCTCGTCCCATTTGAGGTTGAGGACTTCGGAGAGCCGCGCTCCGGTGAGCGTCAGCAGCCGGATCGCCGCCGCCGGCCACGGTTGTTCCTCCCGGTTCCGGTCGAGCATCGCGCCGAGACGCTCCAGCTCTTCGCGGTCGAGATGGCGCGGGACAGGCTTGCGGGGGTTCTTCACGATGTTGGCGCAGGCGTCGGGAACCTGCTCGCCGAGGTCGCTCCACTGGCGGGCCGTCCGGAGCATGGCGCGGAGGATCTCGAAGGCGCGGTTGGCCGCGCCGGTCCGGTCCGCGCGGGCGGCGTCGAACCATGCCGAGACCCGCGCATGATCGATGGCGTCGAGCCGGAGCCTGCCGAAATGCGGCATCCGGCGGTTCTTCAGGTAGATGTCGAAGGTCTCGAGCGACGACGGCTTCCCGCGGTGTTTCCGCCGCGAACGGCACCGGGCGACGAAGTCCCGGAACAGCGGCGCCTTCTCCTTGCGCGGCGGCGCCATGTCCTCGCCGCCCCACAGGCGGGCGCGCACGGCCGCGCCTTCCCGGCGCGTCGCGTCGAGGGGCGGGTCGGGGAAGCGCCCGAGGGGGGATCTTGCGCATGCATCCCGGCGCGCGGGTCTGGACGATCCGGGACCGGCCGCCGGAGGGCTGCACCTAGACCCCGACATGCGCCCGCAGACTGTCCCGCAGGGTGTATTCCCGTTCCGCCGGCTGCGCGGCGGCGACGGCCTGCACGGTGCGCCGGATCCGGCGCCTGTTGCCGCATCGCCCGCTCTCCTTCCCGTTCTTGGCACCGTGGACGATGCCGGAGATGCGCCCGGCCGCCGCGCGGACATGCTCGTCGGCGAGATGGGCGTAGCGTTCGGTGGAGGCGACATCGGCATGGCCGGGCAAGCGGCCACGGCCATCCCATGCTAGGTTTGTTGGAAGGCTGGGTTCTGCGGGTTCCGGATGATTCGTATTTGTGCTGGCTTTTTGTGAAGCGGCGTGGTATCCGTGGTGGTCATGGAACGCGCCGCGGATTTTTTTCGAGACGACTCCGGAGGGTTTTGCGCTCCGGGATGTGGTGGTGCGCCTGGCGCGGCCGGATGAGGTGTGTCGCTGGAACCGTGTGGTGGACCGTCATCATGATCTTGGTTTCAAGCAGTTTGCGGGTCGAGGCCTGCGCTACGTGTTCACGTGGCGCGGGCGGTGGATGGGCGCTGCGGGCGGGCAAACGGGCGCCTTCCGCTGTGCGCCGCGGGACCGTTGGATGGGTTGGCGCCGCAAAGAACCGTTGGAGCGGTTGCACCTGATCGGAAACCCCACGAGGTTTGTGATTCTGGGAGGTCGCCGGGCGTTTCGGGGTCTTGCCTCGTTTGCGTTGTCGCGGATGCAGCGGCGTCTCAGCGATGACTGGGAGGCTGCGTACGGCAATCCGTTGCGGGTGGCAGAGTCGTTGGTTTCGCCGACGAAGTTCCGCGGCACCCTGTACCAGGCGGCGAACTGGAAGTGCGTGGGCAGGAGCAAGGGCTATGCGCGCGCCCACGGGCGCTCTACCGATCCGCACGGGGAGGCGAAAGATCGGTACGGGGTTCCGCTGCGTCGCGACGCCGGTCGTCGGTTGCGGAATCGTGCGCCGCTTCCTGCGGCGTGGGAGTTGCGGGCGACGCAGAGCGGCCGGTCGGCGCGGGAGTTGCGCTCGATGTACCCGCATTTTGCGGCGCGTTCCGACTTCCGGCGCGCGCAGGGGCGCACGCACGGCATCGCCTCGGTCCTGTGCGTGATCGTGCTGGCGCGGCTGGCGAATCGGCACGGCGCGGTGGCAGCGGCACGCTACGCGAAGGCGATGACGCAGAAGGATCTGGCGCAGATCGGTGCGTGGAAGAACCCGGACACCGGCCGGTAGGAACCGGTATCCAAATCGACCGTGCACCGGGTGCTGCAGAACCCCGACCCGGCGTGGATCGAGGAAGCTCTGCGGCGCTGGGCGCAGCCGCGCCTGCGGGTCGGCCACGCGATCGCGGTCGACGGCAAGCGCATTCGCGGCGCCAACCGCACCGGCGAGGATCAGTACGAGACGGTCTCGCGGATCGAGCACGGGACCGGCATGCCGGTCTCGATCCTCAACGATCATGACGAAGGCGGGGAGATCGCCGCCGTCCACGCCGCGCTCGAGACCGCGCCGGTGGCCGGCCGTCTACTCACGCTCGACGCGCTCCACACCACCCGCGAGACGGCACGACTGATCGTCGAGACCCATGGCGCCGACGGGATGATGACGGTCAAGGGCCACGCTCCCAAGACCTTCGAGACGTTCGAGAGCATCCACTGGGAAACCACAAGCACGGGACGCTACCGCGAAACGCCCACGCTCGAGCACGGCCGCATCGAGCAACGCAGCATCGAAGTTTTCACCCCTCCGGCGAAGATGATCCACGATCCCCATGTCAAACCGATCTTCCGTGTCACCCGGCGCGTCGAATTCAAGAAATCCGGAAAACGGACCATGGAACACGCCTACGGCATGACTTCGGTCGCGGCCGACCGCGCCTCGCCGCAACCGCTCCTCGCATGGAACCGCGGTCACTGGGTGGTCGAAAGCCATCACCCCATCCGCGATACCACCTTCCGCGAAGACGACTCCATGCTCCGGGCCCGCAACGCGCCCGCAAACCACGCGATCCTCAACACCCTTGCCCTTGCCGTCATCATCCACAACCAGCGGAAGCTGCCCCAGCCCTTCCACAGCTTCGCCGACGCCCGTCACCACTATGCCGACAAGCGAGCGCAAGCAGGTCCTGCACGCTGTCACAAGACCCGGCTGACTACGCTCACACCCCGACCGAAACCGCACGTATCCAAGCCGGGCCACCCAACCCGGCCGGCCTCTCGCTCGCCCCGGATCCGCCGAAACGGACCCCTCGCGCCTAAATCCGCGCCGCCACCGGGCCACAGACGTCCGCACATCTCACAATCGCAGACTCGAACGCGTCGACCCGCGCCGCGATCGAGACTCCGATCGCATCACAGCAACAAGCATGGGATCTTCGTGTCCCGATGGCGTCGCCAGCCACATCGTAGAGGCTGGAATCGGGGCCGCTCAATCGTTTCCGCACAGGCTCTGAGGGGTCGAAGTCCGACTTGCATTCCACCACACGGCACGACGGACCGACCTTCGTCAAGTGTGAGAGTTTGTTCCTAAAGTCGGTCATTCTCTGCCTTGGGACAAGAACATGGGACATGAACAGAGCATTTTCGCGTACAAAGTGAGAACGAAATTTGCGGTATTTGGAAAGAATCCACGCGAACACGATTATTGAACTGGACACATTCAGAACAAAAGCACAAGAAATGCATTTAGGAACAAACTCTGAGTCAGGGAAAGGCCCGGGATCCGCCATGTTGGTCGCCTTGCCTGATGGCGAGCGGATCCTGAGCCGATGAAGAACCGGATGGCCGGCCGGTCCGTGGTGCCTGACCAAGTACCGCGGCACGTCGGTCGTGACTATGGGTGCGCTTCCACGCATCGGAGCGCAAATTGTTATCGTTCCTCCCTGCTGCGAGCCCTGCCCTGTAGCCGGAAACGGTGTCTGCCCGGAAAAGGCGTAGGCGATCGACCCATGAACCACAGCGAGATGTCGACCGAACGAAGACTCACCAAGGCCGGCCCGAGCCCCGAGGCCGCGGGAATCTCCGTGGCACCGGCCGCCCCGGTCCTGGCCTTGCGGGGCTGCGTGGCGGTGGGGGATCTCCGCCGGCCCCGGCCGTGTCCGGGCGGGGGCGGGGCCGGGCCAGTGCCGGCCCGCACGGTCCGCGCCTTCCGGTCTTGCCGGGGCCGCCGGAACCGGCGCGACGAACGGCCGGGTCCGAGTGACGGGAGGATCCGATGGGAGCCGTGGCCGAGAATCGGCGCGACGAGGGCCGTGTCGGGGATCGGACCGAGGATGGGGCAAGGGGGAGATTCGTGTCGCGCCACGGCGCTTCGGCCGGCCGGCCGGAACCCCGACCCCGAGGCCGCGGGCGGTCCGCATCGACCGGACACGCCGGCGAGGTCGCCGGGGATACCGCCCGCCCGCCCGCCGGGTTCGGGGTTCCGAGGATCGGGCGGGCGGCTCCCGGGCGGGGTTGGGGAGCTTTCGGAACGGGACGGGGAATCTTCGGCCGAGCGGATTTCGGGCGTCCCGATGCGTGCGGTCGTCTGCGCCGTCTGTCTGGTGGGGATGCTGCCGATGGCCGGAGGTGCGCAGGCACCGGAGTCCGCAACCGAGTTGCCCGCGACGGGTCGGCAGGAGGATCCGTCCGTGACGGGTGGGCCTCCCGTCGAGCTCGTCCCGGACGGGATTCCGGCCGGCGCCCTGCCGGAGACCGAAGACGGCGGTGACGACGGGGTGCCTCCGGCCTTCCGCGTGCCGCGGTCGGGCGAAGGCGTGCGGATCTCGGACCTGCCGACGGCGCGGCCGGGCTGGACCGGCGTGCTGGACGAGGACGACGGCGGTCTCGGTTGGTCCATGTGGGACGGCACCGATGCCGCACTGGCGGCGCGGCTGCTGGTCGCGGTCCCGGACGAGATGCAATCGGCGGCGATGAGAAGCCTGACCCGCCGGTTGCTGCTGAGTCGCGCGGCGACCCCCGCCCGCCCGCCCCGGCGCGAGGTCGTGCAGCTGACTCCGGACGGGGCGCCGGCCGATACCGACACGGGGGAAACCGCGCATTTCTTCGAAGAACGCGTGCACCTGCTGGTACGGCTCGCGGACCGCGAGGGGCTTGAGCTGTTGGCCCGGGCAGCGGCGTCCGCCGCGGTCGGAACCGCGGCGCAGGAACGGCTGCTGGAAGCCCGCGTGCTGGTCGGGAACCCGGAACAGGCGTGTGCGGAGGTTCTGGAACGGCTCGCTGCGCAGCCCTCGGCCCGCCTCCGGATGGCCCTCGTCACCTGCCAGATCCGGCAGGGGGCCCGGGATGCCGCGCATCTCTCGCTCCAGTTGCTGGAGGGGGCCTTTCCCGCCGACGCGCCCCTGCCCGCGCTGGCCTTGGCGGTGCTGGACGGCACGCCGCTGCCGGAGGGGACGGCGTTTCCCGACGAGGACTATTTGGCGCTGGCCTTGCTGGCGAGCGGCGGCGAGCCCTTCGTCCGCCGCCAGAATGCGGCGGGGCTGCCCGTCCTCCGGGCCATTGCCGAAGGCCCGTCCGGCGACCCCGTGCGCCGAATCTTTGCCGCCGAGCAAACGGCCCGCGCGGGAGCCCTCCGGGACCGCGGGCTGGCCGAGACCTACGCGGCGGCCGCATTCACGCCGGAGCAGCTCCGAAGCGCGGGGACCGAGGCCGATGCCGTGCATCCGGTGCTCGGTCGCGCCCTCCTGTTCCAGGCAGCCCTGCAGGCCACGACTGCGATCGACCGGGCGCGGTTTCTGCGGCTTCTTTGGGATCGCGCCGACCCCGATCCGGGCTTTGCGGCGATGGCCCGGGCCACCGCCCCGGCCGCCGCCACGGTGAAGCCGCGCCCGGACCTTGCCTGGTTTTCGGTGGCCGCCGCCCGGGCGCTTCTCGCGGGCGGCCGTTATGCGGAGGCGGGGGACTGGATTGCGATGCTGGCCGGTTCGGCCGATCTCGACTTCGTGCTGTCGGGGCAGCTCTACGCACTGTTTCCGGCGTTGGCCCTGGCCGGCCGTCCGGTACCCGAACCGTACGAGGTGTTTCCGCGCGAGGAGGTACGGGCGACGCCTCCGGCGGCTGGTCCGAGAGCGGACCGTGCGCAGTCCCTGAGCCGGCTGCTGGTCGTACTGGAAGCCATGGACATCCCGGTGCCGCGCGGATCGTGGATCACCCTGCTGGACGACACTTCGGTGCGGACCACGGCCACCATCCCGAGCGCGCCGGCCCGCTATCAACTGCGGGATGCCGTCGCGGGAAAGCGGGTCGCGGAGACCGTCCTGTTCGTGCTGTCGATCCTCGGTTCCGGAGGCCCGGTCGGCGCGGATCCCCTGACTCTGAATGCCGCCATTCGAAGCCTGCGCGCCGTCGGTCTGGTCGAGGACGCGCGCGCGGTCGCCCTGGAGGCCGTCATCTGACTGCCGGGGCGGCGGCATCGGACCGGATTGCGCTCTTCGTCGACATGCTCGCGGCCGAGCGGCAGTCCTCCCCGCACACCCGGGACGCCTACGCCCGCGATCTCCGGCGCCTGCAGCGGGCTCTCGGGGCGCGGGGAACCCCGCTCGAAGGGGCGACGACCGCCGACCTTCGCCGGTATCTGGGCGGGCTCGCCGAGCGCGGCTACGCGCGGCGCACGCAAGCTCGGCATCTTTCCTCCATGCGCGAGTTCTACCGCTTTCTGCGAACCGACGGCCTGCGGGCCGACAACCCGGCCGAATCCCTGCGGTTTCCGAAGCGGTCCGGCCGCCTGCCCCGGATCCTGGACGAGTCGGAAACGACGCGGCTGTTCGAGACCGCGGCCGCGGACCCGACCCCGCGGGGACTCCGGTTGCAGGCGGCCCTGGAGATCCTCTACGGAACCGGGCTGCGGGTCTCCGAACTGGTCGGGCTCCCGCTCGCCGCGCTCGCCCCCGACCGCACGGCGCTCACCGTCATCGGGAAAGGCAACAAGGAGCGGCGGCTGCCCTTGGGGGAGCCGGCCCGGGATGCGATCCGGGCCTGGCTCGAGGTCCGGCGGTCCCGACCGTCGCCCGGCGGGCCGTCCCGCTGGCTGTTTCCCTCCGGCCGGGGGCACCTCACGCGCCAGCGTCTGGCACAGCTGCTGAAGGAACTCGCGGCCCGGGCCGGTCTGGATCCCGCTCGGGTCTCTCCGCACGTGCTGCGTCATGCCTTCGCCAGTCACATGCTTGCCCGCGGCGCCGATCTTCGTACCCTGCAGAAATTGCTGGGGCACGAGGACATCTCGACCGTGCAGATCTACACCCATGTCGTCGATGCGGCCGTCCGCCGCGCCCTGGAGGGTCATCCGCTGGTCCGGAAGCCCGTCGCCGGCCGACCGGCCGGCCGAAGTCCGGGTCCGCCGGCGGAAGGTTCCCGATGAGCTTTCGGGTCGCCGGGCGGGCGCCGGCCCGTCTGAACCGCAGCGAACGGACCGTTCCCGGAAGTCGGCCGGAATCCTTCGAACAGGCGGCGCGGTCCGCTGCGGACTTCGTCCTCCCGGACCCGGGAGGCGCCGTGGCTCCGGATGACGAGGAGCGGGCCCGGAACCACGTCCTCGCCGCCCTCGACGACATCGACTGGAGCGGGCGCACCGTTTCGGTGCGCATCAACGGGCCGGACACCGCGCACAGGCACCGGAACGTCGTCGACCTGTTCGAGCCGGCCGGCCGGCGCTTCGAACTGATCCGGATTCCGAAGGTCGGCCATGCGGCCGACGTCTACGCCGTCGACGTCCTGGTTTCCCAGGTCGAGCCGGCCACCGGCCGCGCCCGCCGCATCGGCTTCGAGCGAATCATCGAAACGGTGCTGGGGATGGCCGACGTGAACGCGATCGCGGCCGCGTCGGAGCGCCATGAGTCCCTGCATTTCGGCGTGGCCGATTGCGCGGCCTCGGCCCGTGCCGGACGACCGGCATGGGCGGCGCCCATCCGGACTACGGCGTGCTCACCGATGCCGGGCCGGCCGGACCGCGGGCCTACCATTGGGGCGGCCCGTGGCGCTACGCGGTGCCGCAGGTGGTCGAGGCGGCCCGGGCCCACGGCCTGCGTCCGATCGACGGGCCGTTCGGCGACCTTTCGGAGGCGGCGGGCTACCGGGCGCAGGCCCAGCGCTCGGGCGTGCTCGGCGGCGAGGGGAAGCGGGCCCTTCATTCGTACCGGACGTTGCTCGCGTACCGGACGTTGCTCGCCCACGACCTCTTCCCTCCTCCCGAGGAGGATATCGCGCGTGCGCCGGATCCTGGAGGCGATGGGTACGGACCACCGGGGCGGGGGCAGGGGGGCGGGGGCCCTCGACGGGGGCCGGATCGACCTCGCCTTGATCCGGCAGGCCGAGCATCGGGTCCGGAAGGCGAACCGGATCGCCGGCCGCTAGGCCGGGGACGGGTCCGATGCAGCACTTTCTCGATTTCGAAGGGCCGATCGCCGAGCTCGAGGGGAAGATTCGGGAACTGCGCCACCTCAGCGGCGAGAGCGATCTCAACCTCGTCGAGGAGGTCGGGCGCCTTCAGTCGAAAGTGCAGAGCCTTCTCCGGGACACGTACGCGCGGCTGACCCCGTGGCAACTGACGCAGGTGGCCCGCCATCCCGATCGCCCCCACACGCTCGACTATGTCGAGAAGCTGATCGGCGATTTCCAACCCTTGGCCGGGGATCGCTGTTTCGGCGAAGACCCCGCGATGGTCGGCGGGCTCGGCCGATTCCGGTCGCGTTCGGTCGTGGTGCTCGGCCAGCAGAAGGGCCGCGGAACGGCCGAGCGCGTGCGCTGCAACTTCGGGATGGCGCGGCCGGAGGGCTACCGCAAGGCGGTGCGTCTCATGCGGCTCGCCGATCGGTTCGGGCTGCCCGTGATCAGTTTCGTCGACACGGCCGGGGCCTATCCGGGCGTCGGGGCCGAGCAGCGCGGCCAGGCGGAAGCGATCGCCCAAGCCATTCGGACCTGCCTGTCGATCGGCGTACCGCTCGTGAGCGTCATCATCGGCGAAGGCGGCTCGGGCGGCGCGGTCGCGATCGCGTCGGCCGATCGGGTGCTGATGCTGGAGAACAGCGTGTATTCGGTGATCTCTCCGGAGGGATGCGCGTCCATTCTCTGGCGCACCAACGACGAGGCCGGGGCGGCGGCCGGAGCGCTGCGCCTGACGGCGGCCGACATGCAGGCGTTCGGCGTGGCCGACGCCGTGATTCCGGAGCCGGTGGGCGGCGCCCATCGCGATCCGGAGTCCGTCCTCGAGGCCGTGGGACAGCATCTGGAAACGGCCCTGACGTCGATCGAGGGCCAAGATCCCCGCACGTTGATCGCCGCTCGGCGAAAGAAGTACATCGACTTTCGCCGGATCTGATCCCGCACGTCCCGGCCCGGGGGCCGTCCCATGCCGGTTGTCCTGCTCATCGTTGCCATCGACATGATGGGGTTCGGGATCATCATCCCGATGCTCCCCTTCTACGCCGAGAGCCACGGCGCCGATCCCCAGCAGACCGCGCTGCTGATGACCGCGTTTTCCGCCGCCCAGCTGGTCGCGTCTCCGCTCTGGGGCGGCCTGTCCGACCGATGGGGCCGGAAACCGGTCCTGCTCGCCAGCCTCGCCGGCGGCATCGGGGCGTATCTGCTGATGCTGGACGCCGGCACCCTGACGGAGCTGGTGGTGGCCCGGGCCGCGGCCGGCGCCATGGCCGGGAATCTGGCCGTGGCCCAAGCGTACATCGTCGACGTGACGGCTCCCGAGGACCGCACGCGCGGCATGGGGCTGTTCGGGGCGGCCCTGTCGACCGGGTTCGTGATCGGTCCGGCCGTCGGCGGCGTGCTCGCCGGCGGGGATCCGAGGGGCGCCGACTTCGCGGCGCCGCTGGTCGCGGCCATCGGGGTTTCGGGAGCGGCGGTGCTGCTGGGGGTCGTCCGGCTGCGGGAACCGGAGCACCGGCAGTCGCCGGTGGCCGCCCGCAATCCCGTCCGCCGACTCCTGCCGGCGTTCGCCAGTCCGGTGTGCGGCGGCTTCGTGCTCCTGTATTTCGGCGTGACGCTGGTCTTCGCGGGGATGGAGTCCACCTTCGCCCTGTGGTCGGAGCGGGTGCTGGGCTGGGGGCCGCTGCAGAACGGCTACCTCTTCGCCGGCGCCGGCGTGCTCGGCGTTCTGGTGCAGGGGCTGCTGGTCGGCCGCCTGGCCCGCCGGATCGGCAACCCGGCCACCGCCGGAGTCGGAATCCTGCTGCTCGGGGTCGGTATGGCCGGCATTGCGGCGAGTACCGGTCTGCTGCTGCTGGTCCCGTCCGTGGCCGTCCTGGTGTTCGGGCTGGGCCTGGCCAGTCCGGCCCTGTCCGCGCTGATTGCCGGAACCCTCGCAAGCGGCCGGGCCGGCGCGGCGCTGGGTCTCGCGCAGTCGGCCGCCGCGCTGGCCCGGATCCTCGGCCCCGCGATCGCGGGCGCCGGCTTCCATCACGTCGGCCCGGCCTGGCCCTACCTGGCGGGAGCGGCGGGGGCCGCCGTCATGCTGGCCGGCGCCCTCGCCCTCTTCGGTCGGTACGCCCGGGAGGAGTGACGTTGGGGAGACTTCTGGCCGTCGTCCGCGCCTGCGCCAACGCCGACCTCCGGACGTTCTCCCCGCTGGCCATGGACGGAACCGTCGTGGGGCGCGTGCATCGCCGCCGCGTGCCGCGTCTGCGGGCGTGCCTTCCGTGGCTGCGGGAAGAGGCCGGGGTCCTTCGATGGAACGGCGACGGTCCGGCCCGCCGCACGGAGCGGCTCGCCGCAGCCCTGCCGGCACTGGCGGCGGCCGGGCTGTCGCGGGCGGCGACCGGGGAAGTGTTCGACGTGGTGCACCGGTTCGGCGCCGCGCCGCGGGCCCGGTGCGACCGGGCCCTCCTTCCGACCTTCGGATTCCGCGGCCACGGGGTCCATGTCGTGGGCTATGTCGCCGGCGCCGACGGGCCCCGGATCTGGATTCCGCGGCGGTCGCGCGACCGGGCGGTGGCGCCGGGTCTGCTCGACAATACGGTTGCCGGGGGCATCGCGGCCGGCAGGACGGCGGCCGACACGCTCGAACAGGAGGCGCGGGAGGAAGCCGGTCTCGATTCCGCACTGCTGGCCGCTGCCCGCCCGGCCGGCACCTTCGCGTACCGTCACCAGGACGGGGAATTCCTCCGCGACGATACCCTGTTCCTCTACGATCTTCCGATGCCCGAGGATTTCCGGCCGTCCAACCGGGACGGCGAGGTTTCGGACTTCGCGCTCCTGTCCTGGCAGCGCGTGGCCGGGTTGCTGCGCGAGGGCGGGCACTTCAAGTTCAACTGCGGGCCGGTGCTGATCCGGTTTCTCCTGCGCCACGGACTGATCCGCCCGGATCGGGAACCCGACTACGCGGCCCTCGCGCGCGCGCTCCGCCTGGCGCGGCCCTGAGGCGCTCCCCGGGGCACCGGCCCCCGCACGGCCCCCGGCGCAGGCGCCCGAACCGGCAGGGCGCGACGACGGGCCGCGAGGCTTCACAGCGGGTTCCGGTCGGCGGCTACGCGGCGGACCAGCAGCGTCGGGCCGTCCGCGCCCACGACTTCGATCCGGGTGCCGGCGGCCAGGGGCTCGCCGGTTTCGTTCCGGACCTGCCACATGCCGTCGTCGAAGGTCACGCGGCCCCGGCCGTCGGCCAGTTCGTCGGCCAGCACGGCGCGACGGCCCAGGTACCGATCGGTGCGGACATTCAGGTCGGGGCGGTCGGTGACCGGCATCCGTTTCCCTCCGAACCGGTAGTCCCAGGCGAAGGCGGCCGCGCCCGACGCCAGAGCCAGGATCAGGATCTGGTAGCGCCAGTCGAGCTCCGGCTCGAACGCGATCACCACCCCCGTCACGAAACTTCCCGCTGCCGGCCAGACGAGGACGGTCGACGCGACGAACGCCTCGACCACCAGAAGCAGGAGGCCGAACGCCCACCAATGCCAGAATTCGACGGCCCACAGCCAGCCGACCAGAACATCCACCGATCCGGGTCCCTAGTCGCCCGCCTTCGGTACCGATTCCCGGGGCGCGGGCGGTGCCCGGGGGGCGGTCGGAGATCCGGACGGCGGGTTCGGGCCGGGGCCCGGCGGCGAGGGTGCGAGCGCGGAGGAGACCGGAGCCGCTTCGAACACCGATTTCGCGATCTCGGCAATGCCTCCGAGGCTCCCGATCAGGCTGGACGCCTCGACCGGAAACAGCACCACCCGCTGGTTGGGCGCGGCGGCCAGCCCGCCGATGGCGTCGACATACTTCTGGGCTACGAAGTAGTTGACCGCGTGCAGGTCGCCGGCCGCGATGGCGGCGGACACCGAAGTGGTGGCATGAGCCTCGGCCTGCGCCTCGCGCTCGCGCGCCTCCGCATCGCGAAAGGCGGCTTCCCGCCGGCCTTCCGCCTCCAGGATCGCCGCCTGCTTGAGTCCTTCGGCCCGCAGGATGGACGACTGCTTCTCGCCCTCGGCCTGCAGCACCTCGGCGCGCTTGTCGCGCTCCGCCTTCATCTGGCGGGCCATGGCCTGCACCAGGTCGGCCGGCGGCCGGAGATCCTTGATTTCCACCCGCGTCACCTTCACGCCCCAGGGATTGGTGGCGGCGTCGATGACCCGCAGGAGACGGGCGTTGATGTCGTCCCGCTTGGACAGGATGTCGTCGAGCGACATGGCTCCCAGGACGCTGCGGATGTTGGTCAGGGCCAAGTTGATCATGGCCCCCTTGAGATTCTGTACCTCGTAGGCGGCGCGGGGGGCGTCGATCACCTGGAAGAACGCCACGCCGTCGGCGGTGATGGTGGCGTTGTCCTGCGAGATCACGTCCTGCGACGGAATGTCGAGCACGGTTTCGCGCATGGACAGGCGCTGGCCGATGCGGTCGATGATCGGCACGATCAGCCGCAGGCCGGGCGACAGGGTGCGCAGGTAGCGGCCGAAGCGCTCGACCGTCCACTGCTCGGCCTGCGGCACCTGTTTCACTCCGGTCAGCACGACGACGGCCGCGACCGCCGCGACCGCGAGCACGAAGACCAGGAACGGACTCAGACTGTATGCCTCCATGCCGCGGGGCTCCCCTGAAACACGTGCTGCGGCGCCGGTCGGGATGCGCGGCGCCGCCTGCCGGCGCACCGGCCCCGTCCGATCCTACAGGATCCTGCGATGCACCGGCCCTGCGGCGTCGGCGCTCCCGGATGCCGGCCGCGGGCCCAAGGGCGGTGATCGGCATCCGGTGGAGGGGGCACAGCGGCAGAGATCCCGCGGCCCCGCCTCGCTCCTTCCGATCAGCCGCCGCGGACCAGGTGAAAGAGCAGTACCACGGCCAATACGATGCCGATTGCCAGCGAGGCCGTGCCCGCGCCCGAGTCCCGCGCGAGGACACCCCGCGGTCCGCCGAGGTATGCGGCGGCGGCGACGACGCCCGCGATGAGCTCGCGGCCGAGCGTGCGGGCCGGCGCGGCCGCGCCGGCGAGAACCGCCGCGGCCCGGCGCGCCACCCTCGGCAACAGCCGGCGGTAGCCCCAGTCGGCATCGAGGTTGATGCCGGGAAGCTCCGGCGGATAGAGCCCGTAGAGCTTCAGCCACGTGAAGGCCAGTGCCGAGAAGAACAACAACTGGCACTGCGTCAGGACATGAGCCCACGTATAGGGAACGTAGGTTACCGGGAACGGCAGCATGGAGTAGAGCAGATCCGGATAGACGCCGTTGAAGACACAGCAGAAGGCGGCGATGGTCATGGCCGCGAGCATCGCCCGGGGAGCCTCCTTCGGCCTCAGGCCCGAATCGTGCGCAAAGAAGGCAAAGAACGGGATCTTGATGCCGGCATGATGGAAGACACCGGCCGAGGCGAAGAGCAGGGCCAGCCAGATCCATCCGTGGCCCTCTTCGAGAGCCGCCACCATGATCATGGACTTGGAGACGAATCCGGAAAACAGCGGAAAGGCGGAAATCGAGGCAGCGCCGACGATGCACAGGCCCGTGGTCGCCGGCATGGTGCGATAGAGACCGCCGAGGCCGGCCCCTCCGATGCGCCCCGTGCGGTAGAGGACCGCCCCCATGGACATGAACAGCAGGCCCTTGAAGAGAACGTCGTTGAATGCATGGCTGACCGCGCCGTTGAGCGCGAGTTCGCTTCCGATTCCTATGCCCACGACCATGAATCCGAGTTGGTTGATCATGCTGTAGGCGAGCACGCGTCTCAGGTCGTTCTCGATCACCGCATAGAAGATCGGGAACAACGTCATCGTCGCGCCGATCCAGACGAGCTCCTCGGTGCCCGGAAAGAGCCGCGCAAGGGCATAGATCCCGACCTTGGTCGTGAACGCGCTCATGAGCACGGTGCCTGTCTCGGTCGCTTCCGGGTAGGAATCGGTGATCCATCCGTGCAGCAGGGGAAAGCCGCACTTGATGCCGAGCGCGAGGAAGAGGAGCCAGCCCGCGGTTCCCCGGAGTTCCATCGCGGCGATGGCGAGACTCGATCCTTCATGGGCCAGGACAGCGATGCCGGCCAGCAACAGCAGGCCCGAGGTCGTCTGCACCGCGAAGTAGCGGAGGGTCGACCGCAGCGCGGCGCGGCTGCGTCGCGCCAGGATGAGCGCCGCCGACGTGAGCGCGAGTCCTTCCCAGTACAGGAAGAGCGTGACGAGGTCGCCGGCAAGAACCGCACCGAGCGCGCAGCCGGCATAGGCCAGCGCGGCGCCGTGCTGGAGGCGGTCCGACATGTGGAGGCTGTAGACCACCGCGATGAGCGCCGCGAGGTGGAACAGCCAGGCGAACAGGAGCGAGAGCCGATCGACGCGGACCAGGACGAGGTCGAGGCCGAGGATCGAGGTCGTGAGGACGGTGGACGGATCCAGGAACCAGAGATTGACGGCGCCGACCAGCGGCGTGGCGACCAGAACCGTGGCGCGCAACCGGCCGCTCGTCAGCACCGCGCCCGCGGCGCCGGCGAAGAAAAGGACGAACGGGGCGACGCTAGTCATCGTAGTAGTCGTCCCGGCGCATGATGAGTCTGCGCAGTCCGCGGGCCGCCAGGACGAGGATCACGCAGGCGACGAGGCCGTAGACCGCGTGAAACCCGAACCACGCTTCCCAGGGATGGTCGACGTGGCGATGAACCACGGCATCGGCGGCAAAGACGACGATGCAGGCCGCGTAGAGCCCCCGTACGAGCAGCCTGACGTTGCGGGGCTGGTCGAGAAAGCGGGGGGGGTCGTCGGTCATTCCGGAACCTCCGGCGCGGGGAAGACCTGTTCGAGCCAGACCGTGACGGCGTCGGGGAAGACGAACAGGGCCAGACAGCCAAGCGACGTGAAGGCGAGGGCCGCGAGGCATGCGGGCGGCGCTTCCCGGATCCCGCCCGCATGCCCCCCGGGCGGAGACCGGAAGAAGGCCCGGACCGATATGGGAAGAAGGTAGCCGATACTGAGCAGCGTGCTGGCACCGAGGACGAGGAGCAGCGGGACCTGACCGGCGGCCAGCGACGCCTCGAAGAGCAGCCACTTGCTCCACAGACCGCCGAATGGCGGCAGACCGATGATGCTGAGGCTGGCGATGGTGAATGCGGTCATGGTGACCGGCATGATTCGGCCGATCCCGTCGAGTTCCGACACCGCCCGCTTGTGCGCCGCGACCAGGATGGCGCCGGCGCAGAAGAAGAGCGTGATCTTGCCGAAGGCATGGGTCACGATGTGCAGGCCGCCGCCGAGGAAACCGACTTCGCGGGCCAGCAGGGCCGCCAGTACGATGTAGGCGAGTTGGCTGATCGTCGAATAGGCCAGTCGGGCCTTGAGGTCGTCCCGGGTCAGGGCAACGAGCGATGCCGCGAGGATGGTGAAGGCGGCGGTCCACTGGAGAACCTCCAGCAGGACGAGGTCGCGCAGAAGATCGAAGCCGAAGACGAACCACGAGATCTTGAGAATCGTGAAGACGCCCGCCTTCACCACCGCCACGGCGTGGAGCAGTGCGCTGACCGGCGTCGGCGCCACCATGGCGGCGGGCAACCAGCGATGGAACGGCATCAGCGCGGCCTTGCCGACCCCGAAGACGTACAGGGCGAGCAGGATGCCGGCCGCGGCGTCGGTGACGCGATCCCGGAGAATCCCGCCCGGAACGAAGTCGAGGGTGCCGGCCGCCGCCCAGGTCGCGATGATGGCGATCAGCAGCAGCCCGATCGAGGTGCCGAGCAGGATGCCGAGATAGGTGCGCCCGGCCCGTTTCGCCGGCTCGGTACCGGCGTGGGCAACCAGCGGAAACGTCGAGAGGGTCAATGCCTCGTAGAAGAGGAAGAGGGTGAGAAGATTGCCGGCCAGGGCGACGCCGACCGCCGAAGCGATGGCCAGGGCGAAGAAGGCATAGAACCGGGTTTGATGGGTCTCGCGGTGGCCCCGCATGTAGCCGATCGCGTACACCGTGGTCACGACCCAGAGGCTGCCGGCAAGCAGGGCGAACAGGACGCCGAACGGTTCGACGACCAGCTTGATGGCGAGACCTGCGATCGGTTCGGCCAGGACGACGGCGGTCGGTCCTCCCCCGGCGACGGCGGCCAGCACGGCCAGCAGGGCCGCGCCGGCGGCGACGCTCACCGACTCGCGCACGTTCGGCCAGCGATGGGTCAGCAACACCAGGACGGCGGCCGCGAGCGGGACGATGACCGCAAGGACCGCCATCATGGCCGGGCTCCGCGCGCCGGTGTGTTCCGCCGCCTGCGGACCGGCGTCACGGCAGGATTCCGAGGACCTGCACGGCCTCGCCTGCCACGCCGACCGTGAGGTCCGTCGTCACGCCGAGGACGACGCACAGGACCGTGAGCACGAGCGTCGGCACGAGCAGCAGGACGGGCGCTTCGGTCCGGACCTCGTCGCCGGGCGCCGGTGCCGTGAAATAGGCGGTTTCGACGACGCGCCAGACGTAGATGACGGCAATCAGGGAACTGACGACGATGAGGGCGGCGGCCGGCCACAGGCCGGCATCGAGCGCTCCCTTCACGAGATACCACTTGGAGATGAACCCGGCGGTCATCGGCACGCCGACCATCGAGAGTCCCGCCACCACCAGGCAACCTGCAGTGACGGGCATGCGGCGCCCGAGGCCGCGCACGCTCACCAGATCGGCCGTGCCCTGCCGGAAGATGACACAGGCCATGACGAGAAACAGCGCCCCCTTCATGAGGCCGTGATTGAAGACGTGGATGATCGCGGCCACCATGCCGTCGTGATTGGCAAGACCGATCCCTGCAGCGATGTATCCGACCTGGGCCACGCTCGAGTAGGCGAGCATGCGCCTCAGGTCGCCCTGCCAGATCGCCACGACGGAGCCGTAGACGGCGCCGGCAAGGCCCAGAGGCACCAGGATCCATCCGATCTTCATGGTGTCGAAGGAGAAGTCGACGCCAAAGACGCTGCAGACGAAGCGGATCAGGATGTAGGCCCCGATCTTCGTGGCCGTCGCGCCGAAGAACGCGGAGACCAGCGATGGTGCGTAGGCGTACGCGTTGGGCATCCACATGTGCGCCGGGAAGATCGCGAACTTGATGCCGGCGCCGACCAAGATGAAGGCGAGAGCGGCCTGGACGGGGGCGGCATCGCGGACATGGGGGATCCGCTCCGCCATGTCCGCCATGTTGAGCGTCCCGGTCATCATGTAGGCAAGGCCGATGCCGATCAGGATGAACGTGGCGCCGATGGTTCCGAGAATCAGGTAGTCGAAGGCCGCCCGGGTCGCGCGACGGTCGATGCCCATGGCCACCAGGGCATAGCTCGCCAGCGACGACATCTCGAGGAAGACGTAGAGATTGAAGATATCGCCGGTGGCGGCGATGCCGAGCATGCCGGCGAGCGCCAGAAGCGCCACCGTGTAGAACAGATGACGGGCGCGCTGCACGACCTCGACGCCGATCCCGAGGCGCACGGCCGGCATGATGACGGCCGCCATGCCCGAGACCAGCACGAGCACCAGGGCATTGAGCGGATCGATGACGTACTCGATCCCCAGCACTGCGGGCCAGCCCCCCATGGTGTAGTGGATGGTGCCGTCGGCGACCACGCTCGCGAGGAGAACGACGGCGATGGCGAAGCTTGCCCAGGCGACCGCCACGGCAAATGGCCATGCGAGACGGGGGCGCCCGAGAAGGGCGCAGAGCGGCGCGCCGATGAGCGGAATCCCGACCTGCAGTGCCGGCAAGTGATCGAGCAGGGCCATCGGGTCAGTTCTGGTCGGCGATGACCATCTCGTCCTCTTCGATGGAGCCGTAGGACTCGTGGATGCGGACAATGAGGGCGAGCGCCACCGACATGTTGGCGACCGCAACCACAATGGCCGTCAGGATGAGGACGTGGGGAAGCGGATTGGAATAGTTCGCGGCGTGCTCGTGGACGATGGGGGCCGTGCCGTCCCGGACCCAGGCTACGGAAACGTAGAGCAGGAAGACTGCGGTCTGGAAGATGTTGAGACCCACCATCTTCTTGATCAGATTTCCGCGAGTCATCACGATGTAGAGTCCGATCATCAGGAGGATGATCGCCCCCCACTGCAGTCCGTGCGCGGCCACGAACGACAGGATGTCCATCAGCGTTCCCTGCGTTCGGCAAGGGCGAGAAAGATCGCCGTCATGACCCCGGCCACGGTGATACCGACCCCGAGTTCGATGATGATGATGCCCGCATGCTGACCGGACACGGCGGACCGGCTGTCGAAGACGCTGTAGTCGAGGTAGGCCCCGCCCAGCATCAGGGCGGTGAACCCGGTGGCGGCGTACAACGCAAGTCCCAGACAGACCATGGCGGTGATCGCGGACGCGGGCAGCACGCGAGAGGCCTTCCTGACACCGAACACGAGGGTGTAGACGATGATGCCCGTGGCGAAGATGACCCCGGCCTGGAAGCCGCCGCCCGGTCCGTAGTCGCCGTGCATCTGGACATAGAGCGCGAAGAGCAGAATGAAGGGCACGAGAATCTTCACGATCACCCGAATGATGAGGAATTCACTCATGGGCGGTCGCTGCGCCAGCGTCTCAGAAGCGCGATCACGCAGATCCCGGCGGTAAAGATCACGGCGACTTCTCCCAAGGTATCGTACCCCCGATAGCTCGCAAGGACGGCCGTCACCATGTTGGGAACGCCGGTATTCGACGGTCCTTCGGCGATGTAGCGAGCCGCGGCATGGATATGGGCGGGCGCCGTCGGGTCCCCGAGCAGCGGCATTTCGAGGGTCGCGTAGACTAGGGCCGAGCCCGTCACCAGGACCACCGCGAGCGCCAGCAGGCGCTCTGCGAAAGGTCGCCGGGCGGGCGCTTCGTCCCGTCGGGTCAGCGAAATGGCTGCCAGCATGAGGGTGAGCGAAATGCCGGCGCCTACCGCAGCCTCCGTGAAGGCGACATCGACGGCATGAAGCAGCGTGTAGACGACCGCCAGGATGAGACTGTAGGCCCCGGTGAGGATGGCTGCGGCGAGCAGGCTCCGGAGCCCGACGAGCGACAGCGCAAGCGCGATCAGCAGCACCATCAGCAGGAGGATGTTGAGATCCTCCATCACGAACCGGGGCCTTCCTTCTCTTCCTCGCCCGCAGCGTCGGGAGAGATGCCTCCGAGCAGGGCCGAATGGGCCACGGCATGGGTGGCCGTGGGCGCCGTCAGGAACAGCACGATTCCGATGAGCACGAGTTTCACCGTATCGAGGCCGAAGTCCGTCTGCAGCACCATGCCGAGGAGCAGGAGGGCGGCACCGCCGGTATCAGCGAGGCTGGCCGCATGCAGACGTGTGAAGAGGTCGGGCAGACGCACCATCCCCAAGGCACCCGTGACCAGCAGCAGACCGCCCGTGACCATGGCGATCCAGCTTGCGATGTCGACCGCCGCGCTCACGGTTCCTCTCCCAGATGACCGAACCTGAAGTACTTCAGCGCCGCCAGGGTTCCGACGAAATTCAGAAAGGCATACGCAAGCGACAGGTCGAGGAAGTCGGGTCGTTCCGTCAGGTAGCCTGCCACGGCAATCAGCAGCACCGTCATGGTGCCGTGCACGTTGACGGCAAGAATCCGGTCATAGGGCGTCGGACCCCACACCGCGCGCACCAGTGACAGCGCCATCGCCACGACCAGACAGGACGTTGCGGCGGTGAACATCAGGAGCCTCCTTCCATGGTGCGGACCCGCCGATCCATGACGCCCTCCTTCAGATCCTCGAGCCCCTTCCGTGAGAGCGCATGAACCAGAATGCGGTCCGCCTCGACCGACAGCGATACCGTGCCCGGGGTCAGAGTGATCGAATTGGCGAAGGTGACGAGGCCGACCGGAGTCTTCTGATGTGCCGGGACCCAGCCCGATACCGGGGCGATCCTCAATGCCGGCGACAGGACGATGATCGCGACCCGGACGTTGCCGAGGGCGATCTGCCATACCAGCCAGGGCAGGTAGAGCACCAGTCCGCGAAGCAACTGCAGCGGAACGCCCTCCTCGTCGATCGTTCCCATGCGTCGGGCAAGGAATGCCACCAGCACACAGGCAACGACCCCCGAGAACAGCAGGAACGGCTCGAAGTGCCCGCTGAGCACGAGCCACGTTCCACCGAGCAGAACCAGAAGAGCGATCAAGCGAAGCAATGCCATCCCCTCATGCGATGCGCGGCATCCGATCCGCGCCCGTGTATCCCTGAGTTCGCCAAGCCGTTCCGGGAAACCAGCAGGGCATCGGCGGATCCCGGCCCGGCAGGATAACCCCACACCGAGATTCCGAGGGGTCCGAAGGCGGTTCCATCGGTTTCAGGGGCGTGCAGCAGGCCCGCCGATGGCGTTCGTACCCGAGTCGGCGGTGCCGGGAATCGAAAATCGCTTGCGCTGGGCCGAGCTTCGGAGAGCGGGAAATCGATGACGCAGGTGGAACCCTCTCGTCGCCGGTCCGCGGGGTCGACTCCCGTCCGACCGAGGTGCCGCCCACCCGCCGGAAGCGAGTGGGGCGTGGCGCGCGGTCGCGCACGTCGTAAATCGGGCACGGCGGCGGGAACATGATGGGCGTGATCAGCGCGCGGATGACTGCGGCCGAGCGGGCATTCTGGAAGCTGGTACCGCCTTCTCGGGGCGGGAGCCGGCCGATTGCCAACGCAATTCGCCTCCGAATGGACCTCCGGACTTGCCTGGATCGGCCCTCGCCAGACCGAAGACGATCCCTGTGCCGGCCGACGAAGGGCCCGTTCGGACACCATCGCTTCGGGAGACTGGTTCTCGGCATCCCCGTTTCGAGGATCGGTCCGACACCCATTTGGTCTTTGGTGCAGGGGGCCGGACTCCGGGGTGATCCCCGGGCGGACGGTGCCCCGCATTCGGTTCTTCCGTTCCTGCGCTGTATCTAGTAGTACGGAACCGTTGAACTGACGATAGTATTCTGGCAAGATTTCCGTGTCGGTCCGTGTCGGCCCCGTGTCGGTGCGTGTCGGCACGCGTAGGCGCCCGATCGGTACGGCGCTCTCTGGTTCATCCCCACAGACCCGATGCCGAACGTGCAGGCGCTCACACTCTCTTGGGGATCGGACGGATCCGGTTTCCGGGAACCGAGCCTGCCTGCAGGGGTTCGGTGCGGGGATCGGAGTGGATCATGGCCAATCCTCAGGGCAGGAAGCTTGATTGCGCCAGGCCAAGCCCTGGAGAGGGGGAAACTAGTAGTACGGAAACGTTGAACTGACGATAGTATTCTGGCAAGATTTCCGTGTCGGTCCGTGTCGGCCCCGTGTCGGCCCCGTGTCGGTCCGTGTCGGCACGCGTGGGCGCCCGATCGGTACGGCGCTCTCTGGTTCATCCCCACAGACCCGATGCCGAACATGCAGGCGCTCATGCTCTCTTGGGGATCGGACGGATCCGGTTTCCGGGAACCGAGCCTGCCTGCAGGGGTTCGGTGCGGGGATCGGAGTGGATCCTGGCCCACCCTCAGGGTAGGAAGCTCTATCGAGTGCGCCTTTCGGTGCCGGAGCGCCAGGAACTCCAGGCGATCGTCGACGGTACCAGAGCCGCCTGGCGTCGTCGTCGGGCGCAGATTCTCCTGATGGCGGACGAAGGGCGCGACGGCGGCAAACTCCGGGATGTCGACATCGCGCGCGGCTTGGGTATCGGCGCTTCGACGGTCGAACGCCTGCGCAAGCGTTGTGTTCTGGAGGGTTTGGAGGCCTCTCTCCGCCGCCGGGAGCAGGAGAACCGCCGACCGAAACTCCTGGACGGGGCGAAGGAGGCGAAGCTGGTGGCTCTGGCCTGTTCTTCCCCGCCCGAGGGTTGTGTTCGCTGGACACTGAAGCTGCTGGCCGGTCGTCGGATGGAGATGGAGATCGTCGAGAGCATCTCGAAAGAAACGGTACGGAAGACTCTAAAAAAAGGAGATCAAGCCTTGGCTGAAGCAGTATTGGTGCATTCCCCCGAGCCGCAATGCGCCGTTCGTGGCGGCGATGGAGGAGGTGCTGGACACGTACCAGCGGGATTTTGCCGAAGACGAGGTCCTGGTCTGCATGGATGAGACCAGCCGGCAGCAGACGAAGGAAACCCGCCTTCCCCGCCCCGTGCGGCCCGGGCAACCGGAAATCGTCGACTACGAATACGAGCGAAACGGTACGGCCAATCTCTTCCTGGCGTTCGCGCCCAACGAAAATTGGCGTACGGTAAAGGTCACCGATCGCCGCACGGCGCGGGACTGGGCGCAGTTCATCCGGGAACTCGCGGACGATCCTATCCCCGGAAAGAAGATTGTACTGGTCATGGACAACCTGAACACACACGGCCCCGCGTCGTTGTATGAAGCCTGTGCACCCCGGGAGGCCATGCGGGTGCGAAAGCGGTTCGAGTTTCGGTACCCGCCGAAGCACGGAAGCTGGCTCAACAGGGCCGAAATCGAAATCGGCGCGTTGTCGCGACAGTGTCTTCGACGACGCATTCCTGATCGCGCCACCATGCTGCGGGAGACCGCGGCGTGGGTCAAGCGCCGCAACGCGGCCGGCGGCACCGTCGACTGGCGGTTCACGACGGCAGACGCCCGGGTGAAACTGAAGTCTCTATACCCATCAATCCAATGATTCCGTCCTACTAGGACGTAGGTTGAAACCTTTCGTCGCAAGCCTGCGGGTTCGACCCCCGCCCGGCAAAGGTGCGCCCGCCCGCCGGGAGCGAGTGTGGCAGGGCGTGCGGTACCGCACGTCGTGAAGCGTACACAGCGGGCGGCGAAGCGTCGCTAGGGAGCCTCGTACTCCGCAACGTCGGTGCCTTCATCGTTCGAGCAGTGGGGGCCGCACCGGCGCGCCGCGTGTAGGGGCAAGGCGCAACGGACCGTCCGGGGTCCGAGAACGACGCAAAGCCGCGGGAGGGCTTGCCAGGGAACCTGGGAGATCCGGTTTCTGCCCGCAGGTCGAACCTGCGGAGCCGGCGGGCGAAACCCATGAGCCGAAGGCCAGACGGAAACCGGAAGTCGTAGCTCGTGCCCGCACCGAAAAAGTACAATGGTTTGACTCTGAAAGTGGAATCGTGATATAGAGGGGACGAAGAATCCCGCTTTGATGCGGGAATCGGCCGATGCGGTCGAGAATCGGCCGGATGTTCGGAAATCTTCGCGAGAAGTGCCATGCGAAACGTCATTCGCCTGCAGATGGAATGGGGTCAGGTTGCGATCGAGGAGATCGAGATCGACGAGAGCTCGCGGGATGACATTCCGCCGCTGCTGCTCGGGCTTCGGCACGTGTATGCCGACCGGTCGGTTCGTGCCCGGTTGTTCGAGATCTTGGAGCAGGGGATCCTTCCCGAGGTGTCCCACACGAAAGGGCGTCCCGGCATGGAGCTGTGGAGGATCCTCGTGATGGGTCTCCTGAAGCAGGTCCTGGGGTGTGACTTCGATCGTCTGCACGAGCGGGTGAACCAACACCATACCGTTCGGAAGTTTCTGGGACACTCCGGCTTCTGGGACGAGACCCGGTACCGGTATCCCACGGTGGTACACAACGTGAGCCTGCTGACGCCGGACGTGCTGGGGGAGGTGTTGCAGCGGATCGCGGAGAGCGGCCATGCGCGGGTGCGGAAGCGGAAGCGGAAGAGCGGCCCGGGCGGTCGCCCGTCGGAGGAGCCCCTGCGGGGCCGCTGTGATTCGTTCGTGGTGAAGACGGATGTGCACTTCCCGACGGACGTCAACCTGCTGTGGGATGCGATGCGTTGCTTGGTGCGCGAGACGGGCCGCTCAGCCCTGCGGGCGGGGGTGTCCGGAGGGCGGCAGTGGCGGCATCGGAGCCGGAGGCTGCAGCGGCTCTTTCAGAAGGTTCGGCGGACCCGGCGGGCCCGTCCGGGGCCGATCCAGGCGTACCTCGACGCCTGCTGGGAGGAGGTCCGACGGGCGGAAGCGACGGTTCCCGCGCTTCGGGAGCAAGGCGTCGGAGCCCCCAGGATTCTCCGGATCGAATCGTACCTCAAGCATGCCCGGAGGCAGCTCGACCGAGTGGACCGCCGCCTGCTGAAAGGCGAGAAGATCCCGCAGGAAGAGAAGGTGGTTTCGATCTTCGAGGAGCACACGCGCTGGTGCGTGAAGGGTAAGGCCGGGGTTCCGGTGGAACTCGGAGTGCCGGTGGCCGTGCTGGAGGATCAGCACGGCTTCCTCCTACACTCCCGGATCCTGTGGGAAGGTCAGGACGTGGATCATGCCGTACCCATGATCCGGGAAGCGCAGGCCCGCTTCCCCGACCTCCGCCTGTGCAGCTTCGATCGGGGGTTCCACAGTCCCTCCAACCGGATCGCACTGGACGAACTGCTGGATCACAACGTGCTGCCGAAGAAGGGAAAACTCGGTCCGGCCGACCGGAAACGGGCCGCCGACCCGACGTTCCGGGAGATGCGCCGGCAGCATCCGGCCGTGGAGTCCGCCATCCATCATCTCGAGCAGCGCGGCAGGGACCGGGTCCTGTCGTATGGGGCGGAGGGTTTTGCGCGGATGGTGGCGCTCTCCATGGTGGCCTTCAATGTCCACCGCATCGGGTTGCTGCTGCAGAGACAGGCCCGGGCCCAAGCCCGACGACGACGAAGACGCGCCGCCTAACAGCGGCGCCCCTCCACCCCGTCCGCGAAGCTCGCCGGGAGCGGGAACGGAGCCGCTCGCCCTAGCGTTCGGATTCTGGGTGGGAAGAGCCCGGATGCCGCTACGAATCGGCAGGAATCCCCTGGAAACGGAGCGACCGGAGGCCCCGGAGGGTGGGTCCAACCCGAAATTTCGCCGGAAGGGCCGCCAAAATGACCATTTTCGGTGCGGGCACTAGTTAGTGTCTGCACGGAAAATCACAACACATTGTATGTGCAACCATATTTGGAATCTGGAGAACCGAAGATTCCTTCTTTGTATCTACTCACCCCTCTACTGATGACGAATCGTTTTTCCTGACGGGTTCGGATCCGGCATTTTCCCTTGCCCCTTTCACTCGCTCGCGGCCGATGACCGGAAGTGCGTGTTCCGGCTGACAAGAAACGGATCGATCTTCGTCATCAGTAGGGGGTGAGTAGATACCCTTCTTTGAGAGCATATGACGACATATTCCGCTGAAATCAGGCTGGATTCGATGAATCTTCGCCCTGCTAATATTGGGCTTTCATTCATGTAATCCGACTCTTAGGGATTTTCCGTGCAGGCACTAGTTACCCTGCGCTGATCCTTGCCTCTCTTCGAGATCTCTCGACCTCCCGTTCGTTTCGCACGATGGATTCTGTTCGGGAAGTCCGCTACGGGTAGCGAACGTAAGGATTCCGCATCCCACCGGACCGGCGCCGTCCGGTACCGGTTCAAGGCTCGGTCTCCGCACCTGGAGGAACGAGGCCTTCGTGGGCCGGCCACCGTCGAAGCCCGAAGGAGCGGGACGGCGAGAGGCCGCCCTCGGGCCCCGGTCGGGTTCGCCGGCCCGGGGGAATTTGCCGCCCGGTCAGCACGAGGCACGCGCCGCCCGGCCCCGACCGGGCACCCCGCGTGGCGCCGTCAGAATGTTCTCCCGCGCCCCGCGCGTCTCCAAGGTAGCCGTCAGGCCATAGCGGCTCACCGTCTCCTCCGCGCCGCTCGTCCCGCGGTCCTCCACTGGCGGGTCCCGGCCGAACCCGGCGACGATCAGCAGATCCGCAGCCGGGGTCCTCGACGCCGCGTACCCGTCATGCCCCGTGGTATCCCGCGCCGGCGAGGAGCGCCGGAACACAGCGCCCATCGTCGCGACGGCGAATCCTTGCCGCCGCGGTGCGGGATCGAAGACCGATCGCCACCCGGTGCGGCGGCCGTGAGGTGTGCGGTTTGTCCATGGATCGCTTGCCCCGCTGCGGTTGCCGCCGGGAAGCCGTCATGGCAGGAGCATGGTGGGAATCCGTGCCCTCATCCACCGAAGGAGTTGAGAGGTTCCAAGGGCTTGGCGACCCACGCGCACAACCTTGCGCGGGATGGCGCCAGGCCATGACCGGTTTCCCGCCGGCGCCGGCGAGCCCGCCTGCTGCAAGCTGCGCACCGACCTTGCCAGCGCCGGAATCGGCATCGTCCCGTTTCCCGAACGTTGGTCCAACCGTGCCGGAAGCGCCGCGCCCAACTCGCTGACAGCGACCGAACCGGTCCTCTCGTCGAGCGCACTCTCGGTACCCCATTGCCATCGATATCCGTCACAGCACAGCAGGCGTGTCCTTTCCGGAACGCGTTCACGCTGCGAGGCGTTCGATCTTTCGGCGCAGATCAATTTCCGCCTCGAGCGAGGCGACCGCGGTTCCGGCAACATTGGTCAGCCGTGCAAGGTCGAATCTCGGTATTTCCTGCTGATCGGCAAAAACGATGACCGATTCGAAGGGTACGCGGTGCAGCAGAAAATGCGACAGCATGATGGTCGTCAACCGCGCCTTGTCGCGGCCCGGAATCCCGTAGAGGAACACCGACCTCCCGTCCTTCCCCACAAAACGATAGTCGACCGGATAGTGGTTGGCGTCCGGAACCTCAGGCGGAAGGTAATCCCTCTCGACGACCTCCTCGTCCAAGATGGTGAAGACCAGCCCGCGCAGGTCCTCGTAAAACGTCGAGGCGGTCCTCTCGCGGCTCAGGAACGTCAGGTCATGGATCTTCGTCAGTGCCTGCCCGAACCGGAACAGCGCGCCCGCCACTTGGTCCGGCGGCGTCTCGATGGAGAAAATGCCCTTGTCTTCCTCGATGCCGCTCTCGCGCACGATTTGTTCACGAAGAGACGCGCGCGCGCCTTCGTAGAACAGCTCCACGTCATGTTCGTAGCTCAGGTGCATCAGGGTGTGGCCGCAATCGCTGAGCTTCACGCCTCCGGCCGCCGTTTCGGACAAGTAGATTGGGAAGTGATCGCCATCGGGAAACGTGAATGGCGATTCCATCATCAACAGGTCGTCCTCACGCCGGTGAATCCTGACCTCTGCGCACAGGCGTTCGCACAGCAGCTTTTCCAGTTGCACCGGATCAAGCGCCATCGAACAGGTTCCGCTCGTCATGATTTGCGGAAAGACCCTCCACGCCACAGTCTTCGATCAGGCATGCGAGCGCTCCCTCCACGGTCCGGTACCGACCCGTTCCTTCGGCCTGGCTGTCAATTTTCCTCCCGGCCGCGAGTGCCTCGGCCGTGGCGCGATGAACATGACAGGCGTAGCGAATCTCCCCGTGTACGTGGCTCGCCCCGTTGTAGCGAACCAAGCTCAGAGACTTCCCGCCACGCCGCGTCAGCGCCAAGCCGCACGAAAAGTCCCGTTCGTCATCCAGATTCTGCCGCTGGTAGATCCGGTAGACCGTCCCGTCTTCCGCCACGGCATTGAAATTCCGCTGTTTGTGCCGTCCAGGTTTTTCCAGCCAACGGGCACCGGGATTCCTCACCCGCTTCGAAGCCGAGCGATGTCGGTTGAGCATGTCGTTCGACAGCAACAAGTCAGTCATCGGTCGGACCACGGCCTACGACCGCGGCCGGCGGGGCTTCCGGCGCGTCCGGAGAACCGGGCTTCCACGCGCCTCTGCTCCGATCGCGACGATCCTGCTTCGTCCACCCCGGGCACCGCACCCCTCGTTCACGGGCCGATCTCCACGTTTCCGAATTCCGGTCTCATCTCCGCGTCGCTCTCGCAACCGGTCACGCTTACGGTAGGCGCCGTTCCTACCGGACGCAATCGGTCAACTCGGTACCATTGCGCACAGCAGCAGATCGTTTCGCTTAGAGCCTGTGCGGAAACTATGGAGCGGCCCCGATTCTGGTATCTGCGATGTGGCTGGAGAGTACATCGGGATCAAACAAGCCCATTCCACATCTGTCAGATTGCTTTCGAAGCGGTCTCTCCGACGCCGATACTTTGCACGAGCGGCCAGAATCGGGGCCGCTCAATAGTTTCCGTACAGGCTCTTAGGGACCGTCCGGAAACCGTCGCTTCGGTGGACCGGTTCTCGGCCGGCCTGTTTCGGGGGCCGGTCCGGCACCCGTTTGGTCTTGTGGGATCCGAACAGGGCTCCGGGGTGAGCTCAGGGGCCAAGGCCATCCCACGCTAGTAATACGGAAACGTTGAACTGACGACAGTATTCTGGCAAGATTTCCGTGTCGGTCCGTGTCGGCCCCGTGTCGGTGCGTGTCGGCACGCGTGAGCGTCCGATCGGTACGGCGCTTTCTTGTTCATCCCCACAGACCCGATGCCGAACGTGCAGGCGCTCACACTCTCTTGGGGATCGGCCGGATCCGGTTTCCGGGAACCGAGCTTGCCTGCAGGGGTTCGGTGCGGGGATCGGAGTGGATCATGGCCAATCCTCAGGGCAGGAAGCTCTATCGAGTGCGCCTTTCGGCGTCGGAGCGCCGGGAACTCCAAGCGATCGTCGACGGTACCGGAGCCGCCTGGCGTCGTCGTCGGGCGCAGATTCTCCTGATGGCAGACGAGGGGCGCGACGGCGGCAAACTCCGGGATGTCGACCTCGCGCGCGGCCTGGGTATCGGCGCTTCGACGGTCGAACGCCTGCGCAAGCGTTGTGTTTTGGAGGCCTCCCTCCGCCGCCGGGAGCAGGAGAACCGCCGACCGAAACTCCTGGACGGGGCGAAGGAGGCGAAGCTGGTGGCTCTGGCCTGTTCTTCCCCGCCCGAAGGTTGTGTTCGCTGGACGCTGAAGCTGCTGGCCGGCCGTCTGATTGCGCCAGGCCTAAGCCCTGGAGGGGAGGAAGCCATGACGTAGGCCGAAACCTTTCGTCGCAAGCCTGCGGGTTCGACCCCCGCCCGGCAAAGGTGAGCCCGTCCGCCGGAAGCGCGTGTGGCATGGCGTGCGGCAACGCACGTCGTGAAGCGGACACAGCGGGCGGCGAAGCGTCGCTAGGGAGCCTCGTACTCCGCAACGTCGGTGCCTTCATCTTTCAAGCAGTGGGGGCCGCACCGGAGTGCCGCATGCATGGGCAAGGCGCAACGGACCATCCGGGGTCAGAGAACGACGCAAAGCCGCGGGATGGCTTGCCAGGGAACCTGGGAGATCCGGTTTCTGCCCGCAGGAACCTGCGGAGCCGGTTGGCGAAACCCATGAGCCGAAGGCCCTGCGGAAGCCGGAAGTCGTAGCTCGCTCCTAGTAGTACAGAATCATTGTATTGCTGGGTATAGAGACTTCAGTTTCACCCGGGCGTCTGCCGTCGTGAACCGCCAGTCGACGGTGCCGCCGGCCGCGTTGCGGCGCTTGACCCACGCCGCGGTCTCCCGCAGCAGGGTGGCGCGGTCGGGAAGGCGTCGTCGAAGACACGGTCGCGACCACGCGCCGATTTCGATCTCGGCCCTGGGGAGCCAGCTTCCGTGCTTCGGCGTGTACCGAAACTCGAACCGCTTTCGCACCCGCATGGCCTCCCGGGGTGCAAAGGCCTCATATAGCGATGCGGGGCCGTGCGTGTTCCGGTGGTCCATGACCCGTACGATCTTCTTTCCGGGGAAGTGATCATCCGCGAGTTCCCGGATGAACTGCGCCCCGTCCCGCGCCGTGCGGCGATCGGTGACCTTCACCGTACGCCCGTTTTCGTTGGGCGCGAACGCCAGGAAGAGATGGGCCGTGCCGTTTCGCTCGTATTCGTAGTCGACGATTTCCGGCTGCCCGGGCCGCACGGGGCGGGGAAGGCGGGTTTCCTTCGTCTGCTGCCGACTGGTCTCATCCATGCAAACCAGAACCTCGTTTTCGGCAAAATCCCGCTGATACGTGTCCAGCACCTCCTCCATCGCCGCCACGAACGGCGCGTTGCGGCTCGGGGGAATGCACCAGTAATGTTTCAGCCAAGGCTTGATCTCCTTTTTTTCAGAGTCCTCCGTACCGTTTCCTTCGAGATGCTCTCGACGATCTCCATCTCCATCCGACGACCGGCCAGCAGCTTCAGCGTCCAGCGGACACACCCTTCGGGCGGGGAAGAACAAGCCAGAGCCACCCGCTTCGCCTCCTTCGCCCCGTCCAGGAGTTTCGGTCGGCGGTTCTCCTGCTCCCGGCGGCGGAGAGAGGCCTCCAAACCCTCCAAAACACAACGCTTGCGCAGGCGTTCGACCGTCGAAGCGCCGATACCCAGGTCGCGCGCGATGTCGACATCCCGGAGTTTGCCGCCGTCGCGCCCCTCGTCTGCCATCAGCAGAATCTGCGCCCGACGACGACGCTAGGCGGCTCCGGTACCGTCGACGATCGCTTGGAGTTCCCGGCGCTCCGGCGCCGAAAGGCGCACTCGATAGAGCTTCCTGCCCTGAGGATTGGCCATGATCCACTCCGATCCCCGCACCGAACCCCTGCAGGCAAGCTCGGTTCCCGGAAACCGGATCTGTCCGATCCCCAAGAGAGTGTGAGCGCCTGCACGTTCGGCATCGGGTCGGTGGGGATGAACAAGAGAGCGCCGTACCGATCGGGCGCCTACGCGTGCCGACACGCACCGACACAGGGCCGACACGAACCGACACGGAAATCTTGCCAGAATACTGTCGTCAGTTCAACGTTTCCGTACTATTAGTTCGTGCCTGCCCGGAAAATCCCTAAGATTTCGATTACATGAATGAAAGCCCAATATTAACAGGGCGAAGATTCATCGAATCCAGCCTGATTTCAGCGGAATATGCCGTCATATGCCCTCAAAGAAGGAATCTTCGGTTCTCCAGATTCCAAATATGCTTACATATACAATGTGTTGTGATTTTCCGTGCAGACACTAGTAGTACGGAAACGTTGGATTGGGGGCTGCAGGCATGAGCTGGCCCCGATGCTCAGACCTGACACCTGATCCATAGAGGCCTAATAATCCCATTGTGTTCTTTATCTGATCCTTAGAAGCGGTGCGAGAATCTCAGCGAACAGCCCGGTTCCAGCGGGTGCCGACACGGGGCCGACACGCACCGACACGGACCGACACGGAAATACCGCCCCATCCTGCAGCCATCAATGCAACGTCGGTGGACTACTAGATACCATGCAGAAGGGTTTGGAATCGAGGTCTCCCGTGCAGGCGACCGCGTCGAACTCGTCACGACAAGGAGACGCTCAAGGAGCGTCGCTTGAGGGCGCAATGGGCCTCAAGGCGGAAGCGGATGCTGGCCGCGACAAGGTTCGATTGAGCGACCGAGCCATGTCGCGGGAATGAACGGGCGCCGAAGGACGAGGATCGTGGCTCGAGTTGGTAGGCGGGTACCCACGTGTCGGCCAGTCAGTCGAAGCCGTGTCGTCGGCGTGATGTGGGCGCAAGCGAGTCATGCGCACCTGACGGGATCAGCAAGAGGCCCTCGTAGGTCGATGTGAGGCGAAACCGGAGGTTGAGTCAGTCTCGCAACGGAGTTCCTGTCGAGCGGGTATCTATTCACCCCCTACTGATGACGAAGATCGATCCGTTTCTTGTCAGCCGGAACACGCACTTCCGGTCATCGGCCGCGAGCGAGTTAAAGGGGCAAGGGACAATGCCGGATCCGCACCCGTCAGGAAAAACGATTCGTCATCAGTAGGGGGGGGAGTAGATACCCCGGAACAAGCCTGGATCGCACACCGGTTTGTGCAGTTGATCGGCGGCGCCATACCAAGACAGTACGATGCCCGGGACCCTTCGGGGCATGGAGGATGGCTTGCGCGATCATGTCGCTGACGGCGCATGCGCCCTTCATCGACAGCGTGACGATGGCGCCGATCGGTGGCAGGCGCGCCGGACCCCGGCAGACGGACAACCCAACACGCCGGAACACAGGGCCGCCCGGACCTGGAACACCACCCACTGTGGCCGAAAAGGCACACATGAGCGCAGATGTCTCGGACTTGTTTGACGGTTGACGGCGGGGGGGGGGTAAAGTATGTGTCCATGACAGCAATCAGGAGGTTCTACCATGGCTATCGAGCGGACTGGCGGCCGGGGCGCTGACACGCTGACTGGCGGCGACGGTGACGATGTTCTGCGGGGCCGCAAGGGCGCTGACACGCTGACCGGCGGCGCTGGCTCCGACACGCTGGGGGGCGGCAAGGGCGGCGACACGCTGATCGGCGGCGACGGCGACGATACGCTGACGGGTGGCCGCGGCGCCGACACCTTCGTGTTCGAGGCGGGAGACGGCGCCGACACGATCACCGACTTCGGGGACGGCGACGGGATTCGTCTGGATGGCGTATCCGGCGGGTTTGCGGCGCTGATCATCGAGCAGAACGGCGACGATACCGTCATTCGCTACGGTGGCGGCGACGATACGATCACCCTGTCGGGCGTATCGGCGGACAGCCTGGATGCGAACGACTTCATCCTGCCTGCTGGCGGTGGCGGCGGCGATCACGAGAAGGTTGCTTACGGCGCCAGTACGAGCGACAACAACGATGGCGGCAACCCCCTCGACAACGACAACGACGGTGGCGACCCGAATGCCAACAACGACGGCGGCGGGGACACGATCCCGGACACTTCGGGTGACAAGCCGCTCGACGTCAAAAATGATGGGGACGGCGAGGACAAGACCCTTGGTCGCGAGGGCGACGGCACCCTCGAAACCGGCAATCCCCACGACTGCGGCATTACCCTCTACGGCACCAGCGGCGACGACACCTTGAGGGCCATCTGGAAGGACACGTGCCTCTACGGCTATGCCGGCAACGATACCCTGGAAGGTGGCTGGGGCGATGATGTGCTCCACGGCGGTGCCGGCGACGACACCATGGACGGCAGCTGGGGCGATGATGTGCTCCACGGCGGTGCCGGCGACGACACCATGGACGGCGGCCAGGGCGATGATGTGCTCCACGGCGGTGCCGGCGACGACACCATGGACGGCAGCTGGGACGATGATGTGCTCCACGGCGAGGCCGGCGACGACACCATGGACGGCGGCCGGGGCGATGATGTGCTCCACGGCGGTGCCGGCGACGACACCCTGACCGTCACCAACGGCAACAACGAACTCCACGGCGGCGACGGCAACGATACCCTGGAAGGTGGCTGGGAAGACGACGAGCTCCACGGCGGGGCCGGCGACGACACCCTGGAGGCCAGCTGGGGCGACAACACCATGGTTGGCGGCAAGGGCAACGACACCATGGAAAGCGGCTGGGGAGCCGATACCTTCGTGTTCCACGAGGGCGACGGGCAGGACACGATCGAGGATTTCGGCTTCGGGTTCAGTGGCAGCAACGCGTACCTTCCCACTCCCAAAGCTCACGATGCGGCCCGGAAGAGGGCCTTGGCCAATGGGGAGACGGACATCATCCAGCTTCACCTCAACGTTCCGGGCGACACATCGGACGAAGCCGCTTTCGAGTCGCTGAAGATCCGCCGGGACGGCCGCGATACCGTCATCGGCTACGGCGATGCGGGAGACACCATCACGCTGGTCGACACCCGTATGGGCACCCTGACCATCGACGACTTCGACTTCGTTTTCGTCGCCTAGTAGTATGGAAACGTTGAACTGACGTATCTACTCACCCCCTACTGATGACGAAGATCGATCCGCTTCTTGTCAACCGGAACACGCACTTCCGGTCATCGGCCGCGAGCGAGTGAAAGGGGCACGGAACAATGCCGGATCCGAACCCGTCAGGAAAAACGATTCGTCATCAGTAGGGGGGGGTGAGTAGATAGTGCCCGCCCGAAAATGCCCCTTTCGGATGGTCTGCCGGCGCAATTGCGGGTTGGAACCCTCCCTCGGTGCCCGTCCGCTCGGTTTCCGGGGGGATTTCTGCCGATGGGCAGCGGCATCCGGGCTTGTCCCGCCGCGAATCCGGCGGCCGGGGCGAGCGGCTCCGTTCCCGCCTCCGGCGGGCTTCGCAGATGGGGTGGAAGGAAGCCGCCGTCAGGCGGCGCGTCTTCGTCGTCGTTGGGCCCGGGCCCGGGCCTGCCGGTGCAGCAGCAGCCCGATTCGGTGGACGTTGAAGGCGGTCACGGACCGTGCCACCATCCGGGCAAACCCGTCTGCCCCATACGACAGGACCCGGTCCATGCCGCGTTGCTCGAGGTTGTGGATCGCGGACTCCACGGCCGGATGCTGCCGACGCATCTTCCGGAACGTCGGGTCGGCTTCCCGTTTCCGGTCCGTCTGACCGAGCGTTCCCTTCTTCGGCAGCACGTTGTGCTCCAGCAGCTCGTCCAGGGTGATCCGGTTGGAGGGGCTGGGAAAGCCCCGATCGAAACTGCACAGGCGGAGGTCGGGGAAGCGAGCCTGGGCTTCTCGGATCCTGGGCACGGCAGGATCCACGTCTCCGCCTTCCCACAGGACCCGAGGGTGCAGGAGGAAGCCGTGTTGATCCTCCAGCACGGCCACCGGCACTCCGAGTTCCACCGGCACCCCGGCCTTGCCCTTCACACACCAGCGTGTGTGCTCTTCGAAGATCGAAAACACCTTCTCGCTCTGCGGAATCTTCTCGCCCTTCAGCAGACGGCGATCCACCTGGTGGATCTGCCGGCGGGCATGCTTGAGGTACGACTCGACCGAACGCACCGTGGAGATCGGGACGCCTCGCTCCCGAAGCACCGGTACCGCCTCTTCCGCCCGCCGGACCCACGCCCGGCTGGCGTCGAGGTACGCCTTGACCGGCTCCGGACGGGCCCGTCGGGTCTGCCGAACCTGCTGGAAATGCTGCTGCAGTTTCCGGCTCCCATGCTGCCACTGCCGCCATCCAGACACCCCCAAGCGTACGGCGGCGCGACCCGTATCCCGCACCAGGCAACGCATCGCATCCCACAACAGGTGGACATCTGTCGGGTAGTGCACATCCGTCTTCACCACGAACGAATCGCAGCGGCCCCGCAGGGGGTCGTCCGACCGACGGCGGCCCCGGTCGTCCGCGTCGTTCGCGCCGTCCGCGCCGTTCGTGCCGTTCGCGCCGTCCGCGCCGTTCGCGCCGTTCGCGCCGTCCGCGCCGTTCGCGCCGTTCGTGCCGTTCGTGCCGTCCGCGCCGTTCGTGACGTTCGTGACGTTCGTGACGTTCGTGACGTCCTTCCGCTTCCGTGTCCGCTTCCGCTTCCGTACCAGCGCATGGCCTTTCTCCGCGATCAGCTGCGACACCTTCCCCAGCACTTCCGGTGTCAGCAAGCTCACGTTGTCCACCATCGTCTGATATCCGTACCAGGTGTGATCCCAGATGTCGGTGTGCCCCAGAAACTTCCGAACCGTCCTGTGCTCGTTCACCCGCTCGTGCAAGTGATCGAAGTCCTAGCCCAAACCCTGCTTCAGGAGACCCATCACCAGGATCTTCCACAACTCCATGCCGGGACGCCCTCGCAGGCGGGATACCTCGGGAAGGATCCCCTCCTCCAGGATCTCGAACCACCGGGCCCGGGTCGACCGGTCGGCATACACGTATTGAAGGCCACGCAGCATCGGCGGAATGTCATCCCGCGAGTATACGTTGATCTCGATCTCCTCGATCGCAACCTGGCCCCATTCCAGCTGAGGACGGACGATCTCCCGCATGGCCATTCTCCCGAAGATTCCCGAATCCCGCGCGATTTTCCGGCCCCAGCGGCCGATTCCCGCCCCACAGAGGGATTCTTCACCCCTTCAATAGCACACTTCCATCACTGGAGTCAACTGGTTGTACTTTTTCGGGCGGGCACTAGTAGTACGGAATCATTGGATTGCTGGGTATAGAGACTTCAGTTTCACCCGGGCGTCTGCCGTCGTGAACCGCCAATCGACGGTGCCGCCGGCCGCGTTGCGGCGCTTAACCCACGCCGCGGTCTCCCGCAGCATGGTGGCGCGGTCGGGAATGCGTCGTCGAAGACATTGTCGCGACAACGCACCGATTTCGATCTCGGCCATGTTGAGCCAGCTTCCGTGCTTCGGCGTGTACCGAAACTCGAACCGCTTTCGCACCCGCATGGCCTCCCGGGGTGCAAAGGCCTCATACAACGATGCGGGGCCGTGCGTGTTCAGGTTGTCCATGACCAGTACGATCTTCTTGCCGGGGAAATGATCGTCCGCGAGTTCCCGGATGAACTGCGCCCAGTCCCGCGCCGTGCGGCGGTCGGTGACGTTCACCGTACGCCAATTTTCGTTGGGCGCGAACGCCAGGAAGAGATTGGCCGTACCATTTCGCTCGTATTCGTAGTCGACGATTTCCGGCTGCCCGGGCCGCACGGGGCGGGGAAGGCGAGTTTCCTTGGTCTGCTGCCGACTGGTCTCATCCATACAGACCAAAACCTCGTTTTCGGCAAAATCCCGCTGATACGTGTCCAGTACCTCCTCCATCGCCCTCCATCGCCGCCACGAACGGCGCGTTGCGGCTCGGGGGAATGCACCAGTACTGCTTCAACCAAGGCTTGATCTCCTTTTTTTAGAGTCTTCCGTACCGTTTCTTTCGAGATGCTCTCGACGATCTCCATCTCCATCAGACGGCCGGCCAGCAGCTTCAGCGTCCAGCGGACACAACCTTCGGGCGGGGAAGAACCGGCCAGAGCCACCAGCTTCGCCTCCTTCGCCCCGTCCAGGAGTTTCGGTCGGCGGTTCTCCTGCTCCCGGCGGCGGAGAGAGGCCTCCAAACCCTCCAAAACACAGCGCTTGCGCAGGCGTTCGACCGTCGAAGCGCCGATACCCAGGCCGCGCGCGATGTCGACATCCCGGAGTTTGCCGCCATCGCGCCCCTCGTCTGCCATCAGCAGAATCTGCGCCCGACGACGACGCCAGGCGGCTCCGGTACCGTCGACGATCGCCTGGAGTTCCCGGCGCTCCGGCACCGAAAGGCGCACTCGATAGAGCTTCCTACCCTGAGGATTGGCCATGATCCACTCCGATCCCCGCACCGAACCCCTGCAGGCAGGCTCGGTTCCCGGAAACCGGATCCGCCCGATCCCCAAGAGAGTGTGAGCGCCTGCACGTTCGGCATCGGGTCTGTGGGGATGAACAAGAAAGCGCCGTACCGATCGGGCGCTCACGCGTGCCGACACGCACCGACACGGGGCCGACACGGACCGACACGGACCGACACGGAAATCTTGCCAGAATACTGTCGTCAGTTCAACGTTTCTGTACTACTAGTAGTACGGAAACGTTGGATTGGGGGCTGCAGGCATGAGCTGGCCCCGATGCTCAGACCTGACACCTGATCCATAGAGGCCTAATAATCCCATTGTGTTCTTTATCTGATCCTTAGAAGCGGTGCGAGAATCTCAGCGAACAGCCCGGTTCCAGCGGGTGCCGACACGGGGCCGACACGCACCGACACGGACCGACACGGAAATACCGCCCCATCCTGCAGCCATCAATGCAACGTCGGTGGACTACTAGTTCCTGACCGTCCCGAAGCGAGGGGCACGGGGTTCAGCAGAGCGGAAGCGGTCATGCGCCATGCCGCACGCCGCTTCCGACTTACGTATTGGTCAGATGTTCCAGGATCGGGAGTGGAAACCGACGGCCGGACCGAAGAACAAAGCACGGGATTACCCTGGGGCGGCGATCATGCGCATGGAACCCACTCGGTGGGAGACGGTCGGTGGCACAGGGCACGGATAGTCGACCGTCGGGTCCGTTGCTGGCCGCCGCCGGAGCCTGCACAATGCCGGTCCGGGAACGAACGACCACTGGGAGGCCGGAATGGCGATCCGACTGCATGCCCTCGACCACGTGACGGTCCGTACCCGAAACCTTGACCGGTCGTTGGCCTTCTACCGGGATGTGCTCGGAATGACCCCGGCGGCGTGGCGCCCGCCATTCCGATTTGACGGAGCTTGGCTGGCGTTGGATGGGCGTGCGATCGTACATCTGGTGGCCGGCCGGCCGGCGGAAACCCCGGCCGGGGCGGTCGATCATTTCGCGATCTCCGGTACGGGTTCCCCGGAGGCCGCGAAGGCCGAGCTGACAGCTAGGAGCATCGCGTTCGATGAGCAGGAAACCCCGGATGGGCGGTTTCGGCAGCTGTTCGTTCGCGATCCGGACGGGGTGAAGATCGAGATCGTCTTCGATGGGGAGAAGTCGACGGCCGAGACTGCCTGAAGGAACGGAGGGATTCGAAGAAGGGTCGCTCTCCGCCCCTTGCCCGCAGGGGCAGGAGAATGATGTGCGGAGGATCGTCCGTTCCTCGGGGTCGCTCCGGAACACCGCTCGGAATCTGCCCCTTCCGGGGCTAGGTCGGTCCACGGACCGGGCATGCCGGGAACCGGTCGACCGAAGCGACGGGTTCCGGACGCGATCCCACGGTCTGCGGACGCCGGGCCCGGCGGCATCACGGGCCGGCCGGCTCGGGGGCGAGGTCCGAACCGCGTTATCCAAGCGCTGATTTCGGCATTCCGATGTTCGAAGGCGCCGGTATAGCGCTGGATCTCGCCCGGCGTCATGCCCAGCTGCTCGCCCCGGATCCGCCAGCTGTCCCGGAGCTGCTTGGTCATCTCTTTCGCGCGCGTGGCCGCGACGTCGACGGAGAGGTCGAAAACGGGAGCGATGTCGATCGCCGCCTCGATGTTTGGTGCGAGCCCGTGGATCTCCGAAATGCCGGGTTTCAGAGACGGGTTGCCCGCGGGTTCGGGATTGATGTCGTAAGCGGGTGACAGACGCCACCGGCCTCTGGCGACATGGAGAAGGGCGTGGTTGCGGAGGTGGCCATCGAAATTGGGAGACCAGGATCGTGAACAGCAGGCGGCCGTGGAGCTCCGCTAGGGTCCGTGCCCGGAGGGTCTCCAGGCTCTCTGATCGCGTCGGCGATGGAAACGGAATCGCCCGGCTCGGCACCATCGATTGCCGGCAGCGTCCTTTCAACCGGACACGGTGGACTCTTCGCTCATGAGGGGCCGTACATCGTGGCCCATGAGGATCGGCTTTCGACCTCTGTGTGCGACGACGGTGGATGGGCGGAAGGCGGTGTCGGCGGCCGAGGGCAGCACGCGCCCGTCCTGGGCGCGGGGATGGTGCGAGCGCGAGGACGGACGCCACGCGAAGGGCGCCCTGGCCGGGCCTCGGCGCGCGCGGCCTGGCCGGGTCTTGCCTTGTCGCTCGACCTTGTCCTGTCTGCACCCAAGCCTCATGAATGCAGAGTCAACCATGTCCGGTTGAAAGGGCAGCGTCTGGGCCGAAATGAAGGGAGTGCGCCCTCTGCCGGAACGGTCGAAACGCCGGATGAGCGCGACAGGATCACGATCGGATCCCGGCAGCAATTGCGCCTCGGCTGCCCGTAGACCGCATGCGGCTGCGAGCCGGAGAAGCACCTCTCCCCTCCTCTACCGCAAGCGAATCCCTGCAGCTCGTGAGCTTCGCGATCCACAGCCCGCCCTCGCGATTCGCGACATTGACCTGATCAAGGGATGGGAAAGCCCGGGAACCGGGCTTGATCGGAAAGGGGGTGCAGGGGGCCGTAAGGGCAGGGACCGTTCTGGCAGCGGAGTGGCAGGCGGCGCTTTGGGGCAAGATGCGGCCGCCGTTTCCTCCCGCGCGGCCGGGGAGGGCACGGCACGGCGCCGCCGGCGGACGCGCGACTTCTCATCGGCGCTGCTGACGGGGGAGGGCGCCGCGAGCCGTCTCGACTCTTCGAAGTCGTCCCGCATGCACCCCCGGTCCCTGCGTCCGTCCGCGGAGCGGTCGGAGACGGCGCGGCCTGGGGCTCGGGATCGAACCAAGCGAGCCGGAGCTGGAGTGGCGGTGCCGACCGGCGCCCCCGGGTGGTTGCCCCGGCCCCTGCACCATTCACGCGCGCGATTGCCGCGCTAGCCGCCGCCTCCCGCCGGCTACAGCCCATCCATGGTTTCTGGCCATGGTGAAGGCCCCGTTCCTCGTGAACGGGACGGGCCTCCGGATCGGGAGCGACCCAACGCCCCCTGTGCCTTGAGCACCTGGGGGGGACCTGTGCCCCGATCCGAGGCCAGGATGGAGATCCCGTGGGAAGTGTGCGCCTCCGAGCGCCCGTGCAGGGACCGATCCGCATCCTGGCGGCCCAAGAGAACCCCATCCTGACCCGAAGGAGCCAGAAATCATGAACGCGTTGACGTTTTTCGCCGGAATCGACTGGGGGTCCGAGCACCCCCAAGTGTGCCTTCTCGATGCTTCCGGCACCGTGCAGAAGGAGCGGTCCTTCTCCCCTGGCGGAGCCGGGCTGGCACCGATGGCGGACGGGCTGCTGGCCGTTGCGCAGACCGAACCGGACGCCCTCGGGGTGGCCCTCGAGGTTCCGCACGGACCGGGGGTCGAGTCCCGGATGGAACGCGGTCGGGTCCTGCATGCGATCCACCCGAAGCCACGGGACCGCTTCCGGGACCGTGGGTCGCCGGCCGGCGCCCAGGACGACCGCCGCGAGGCCCGGGTTCGGGCCGGAGCCCTGCGTACCGACGGTTCGGCCGTTCGCCTTCTCGATCCGATCTCTCCGGCCGTCCTCCGGTGGCGGGAAGGGTCGCGCAGGGCCTGCGAGCGGACCGCCCCGCGCACGCGCCTGGTCCACCGGATCCGCCCGCAGCTCGGGCGGTACGACCCGCAGTTCCTCGATCGGGAGAACGATCTCTCGCGGGCTTGGTTCCGGGAACTCTGGGATCTCGCCCCGACGCCGGACCGAGCCCGCAGACCCCGCGCCAGCACCGTGCCCCGGATCCTTCGCCGCCCTCGCGTGCGGCGCCGGGATGCCGACCCCGTCCGGAAGACCCTCCGAGCGCCGGCCATCCGAGTGGCGGATGGCACCACGGAAGCCGCCGTGGGCCATCTCCGGGTGGGGTTCGCCCCGCTGGACCTCGTCACCGGACCACGGGCGGACGTGCGGAAGGAGATCGACCGGCAGACGGCGGACGTGATGCAGCAGGAAGAGGGATCGGAATCCGCATCGGGGCCGGCGGTGCCGCGGGACGCAGAGATCCGGAGTTCGCGACCGGGCGTCGGCAGGATCGTCCGGGCCACGCTGCGCGCAGAAGCACCGGAGGCCCTGCGACGGCGAGACGATCCGGCTCTGCGGTGCCGGTCCGGTGTGGCCCCCGTCCCCCGACGTTCCGGCACATCGGTGATCGGGGTCCGCCGGCGGGCCGCCCATCCTCGCCTGCAGGAGGCCGTCGATCCCTGGGCGCGCGTCGCGATGCCGCAGGACCCGGCCCGCCGGGCCCAGTACCCGGCCCTGCGGCTTCGCGGCCCCCGGCCTGCGCGAGCCGTGCGCTCCGTCGCCGACCGCCGGCTCGCAGGGGTCTGTGCCCTGCGGGAAACCCCGACCCGGTACGACCCCGCCCTCCGAAGCCGGGCGGATCCTCGCACACGGCCGGCCGCCGCGACCGTTCCGTAACCGGGTCGTACCATCCGGGACCGGGAGATCCGGGATCGTGACCCGGTCCCACGCCGAACGCCCGCGCCGCGACCGCCGGCGTCGACGGGCGGGTGCGGCGAAGACGGCGTACCGTACGCCGAAGGAGCGGCGCTCTCGCGGACCGCGACTGCACGACGCCATCGCCACGATCCTCGCGATCCGGGAGGAGTACCGGGACGGGCGGCAGGCCCGGCCGGAGACCCTGGAGACCACGGCCACCGCGGAACTCCTGGATCCGGTCCTCGAAGCCTTGGACGACCGGGATCTCGATTCCCTGGCGGAACGGGAACGCCCCCGAGGATTCGGCCGGGACGGGTGCGTTCGGCCCGGTCAGGCTCCGGTACGTAACGGTGCGGTAGGGGCCGGCCATGGGACTCGGCAGAACCCCGCGACGGCGGAGTCGGCACGGGCGGCACGGCTCTGCCGACGGCCGCAGGCCGGCTCCGGCGGGAACCGGGCAAGGGGGCCCGAGGGTGCTTCACCCCCCTTGACAAAGGGTGGGAAGCCCCCCCCCCGGTCCCGCCCGGCGAGGTTTCGGAGCGGCCCACGTGGAGGGAGGGAATGGCGAGCCGTGAACCGTCCGGAAGGTCGCGAACGCCGCGCGCGGGCAGCGGTCTGCCGGATCGTTTTGGCGCGCTGCGGCTTCCTTGGGGGTATCGGGTGTTCGGTCGCGAACGGACAAGTGCGCACGGGCGGCAACGGGTTTCCGACAGTCCGGGTGCGCCGGATCTCGGGAATCCGAGGCGCCACCCGACCCGGCGGCGGGTCGGCCTGTCGGTCCGGAGCGGGCGATCCGGCACCGCTTGTCCGGCCCGGCTGGCGGGCGTACCCCGGGCGGGGCGGGCTCCGCTCGATTGGAACCTCCCGAAGGAAGTCCGCCCGGATCCGCCCCCGGCCCGTGCGCCGGCGAGAACGACCCTATTCGCGGTTGCCGAGCAGCTGCAGCAGGAATACGAACATCATCAGGAAATCAAGGTAGAGGCTGAGCGCTCCCATGACCGCCTGTTTCACGACGAGTTCCCCGGACTGTCCGGCTACGTACATTTCCTTGAGCTTCTGCGTATCGTAGGCCGTGAGCCCGGCAAAGACGAGTACTCCGATCACGGAAATTGCGAACTGCAGCGCACTGGAGGCGAGAAACAGATTCACCAACATCGCGATGAAGATGCCGATCATTCCCATGAACAGGAAGGAGCCGAGGCCGGACAGCGACCGCTTGGTCGTGTACCCCCAGACCGACATGGCAAGGAACATGGAGGCCGCGATGAAGAACACGCGAACGATGCTCTCGCCGGTGTAAACGAGGAAGATCGAGGACAGCGACACGCCGTAGCAGCCTGCCAGGATCCAGAACAGCGACTGCACGCTGGAGGCCTGCATGCGATGGGCGCGGAAACCCATCAGCAGGACCACCCCGAGAGGGGCGAACATGACCACCCAAGAAAGCGGCGCCGTATAGAGGGCCATGCCGAAGGAGGTCAGCGCTCCGTTGCTGACGGCCAGGGAGTACACCGCCAGCGCCACGCCCCCCGTGATTGCGAGGCCGGCCGTCATGTAGCTGTAGATTCGCAGCATGTAAGCGCGAAGACCTGCATCGACATCCGACAACTGGGATGCCTGCAGGCGAACGGTCGGATTGTTGGTGTAGTGGCCTAGGGCCATGGACAAGCTCCCGTGAGATTCGACAGAGTCGTGCGGACACGCCGTACTGGCTTGCGGCCGCAAACGTGCACGCTCCAGAGTATATGGTAGCCGACCTCCGGATCGGCAACGGACCGGAGATTATGCGGACGGAGCGGCCCTTCGCAGGTGAATCTCCCGCAGCTGTTCGTCCGAGACGGTCCCGGGAGCTCCCATCAGCAGATCTTCCGCCTGCTGGTTCAGCGGAAACGGAATCACTTCGCGAATGTTGGGCTCGTCCGTCAGCAACATGACGATCCGGTCGATGCCGGGTGCGATCCCGCCGTGCGGAGGGGCTCCGTAGCGGAACGCCCGGAACAGGGCGGGAAAGCGGGCTTCCAGTTCGTCCCGGCCGTACCCGGCAATCGCGAAGGCCTTGACCATGATGTCGGGTCGGTGGTTTCGGATGGCGCCGGACGAGAGTTCCACGCCGTTGCAGACGATGTCGTACTGCCAGGCAAGGACGTTCTCGGGATCGGCGGCGTCCTCCAGTGCGCGGAGGCCGCCCTGCGGCATCGAAAACGGGTTGTGGCTGAATTCGATCCTGCCGGTGCCGGGGTCGCGTTCGTACATGGGAAAGTCGACGGTCCAGCAGAACCGGAACGTCCGGTTGTCGATCACGCCGAGTTCCTCGCCCAGCCGGGTACGGACCGTGCCGGCGAATCCGGCCGCCCGGGCCGGCTGGTCGCACACGAAGAATACGGCTGCCCCCGGCCCCACGTTCGTCGCCTCGCGAATCGCGGCCTGCGCCGCGGGAGTCAGAAACTTGGCGATGGGCCCCTTGCCTCCGGCGTCGTCGTAGACGAGGTAGCCGAGGCCGGGCGCTCCTTCCTCGCGGGCCCAGCGGTTGAGGCCGTCGAAGAAGCTCCGCGGCCGGGCGGCGGCGCCCGGCGCGGGAATGGCCCGCACCACCGCGCCCTTTTCGATCTGGGTCCGGAAGGCGCGGAACGTGACTCCTTCCTGCCGGAAGGCTGCGGTCACGTCGGCGATTTCGAGCGGATTCCGGAGATCCGGCTTGTCGGTGCCGTAGCGCAGCAGGGCGTCCCGCCACGCGATCCGGGGAAACGGGCCGTCCGCGACCGGCCGGCTGCCGAATTGGGTGAAGAGCTCACGCAGGAGCGGCTCGACGGCTTCGAACACGTCCTCCTGCGTGGCGAACGCCAGTTCGACATCCAGCTGATAGAACTCGCCCGGGCTGCGGTCGGCCCGCGCATCCTCGTCGCGGAAGCACGGCGCGATCTGGAAATAGCGGTCGAATCCGGAAGCAATCAGCAGCTGCTTGAACTGCTGCGGTGCCTGCGGCAGGGCGTAGAACCGTCCCGGATGCAGACGGCTCGGAACCAGGAAGTCCCGCGCGCCTTCGGGCGACGATGCGGTCAGGATCGGGGTCTGGATTTCAAGAAAGCCCTGCTTCGTCATGTGCCGCCGGATGGCGGTGATGACCTCGGAGCGAAGGCGGATGTTGCGCTGCATCTTGTCGCGGCGGAGATCCAGAAAGCGGTACGCGAGGCGTACCGCTTCGCCGGCCTCCTGTTCGCCGGCCACCTGCAGCGGCAGGATTGCGGCCGGGGATTCGACATGGAAGGATTCCATGCGGACTTCCACCGCTCCGGTGGCCAGCGCCGCATTCACGGTGTCGTCGGAGCGGGCGACTACGGACCCGGTCACGGTGACCACGCTTTCCACTCGTACCGCTTCGACGGCGGCGAAGAAGGATGCCTCTCCGGACGCGACGACCTGGGTCTGGCCGTAGTGGTCCCGAAGATCAAGAAAGAGCAGCCCGCCGTGGTCGCGTTTCGCGTGTACCCAGCCCGAGAGCCGGACCGGCGTGCCGACGTGATCGGAGCGGAGTTCGCCACAGTTGTGGGTTCGGTACGGATGCATGCGGAACTCCCCACGGATGGACCCGTCCGGCGACGGGCGGGCGGCGGTTCGGGCGGACGCTGTGGTGCGCGGCCGGGGCGGGGGCCCCGACGCGGGGGTCAGGGCCGGTGCATCCGGTGCCGGTCGGATCCGGAGCGCGGAGGATGCGCGCGGACGGCTTCCTCGTTCACCTCCGTGCCCCATCCGGGCCCCTCCGGGAGCACGAGCGTGCCGTCCCGAATGGTCGGGACAACGGTGACCAGGTCATCCTTCCACGGCACCTCGTCCACGTCGATTTCCATGATGCGGAAGTTCGGGACGGTGGCCGAGAAGTGGGCGCTGTGCAGGGTCGAGAGATGACCGTAGAAATTGTGCGGTGCGACGTCGATTTCGTACGCGTCCGCCATCGCCGCGATCTTGAGACTTTCGGCGAGCCCGTTCCACACGACATCGACGATGCCCACGTCGACGGCGCGCCGTTCGAGGAACGGCTTGAATTCGCGGCGTCCGTACAGGGATTCGCACGAGGCGATCGGTGTGCGGACGGCGTTGCGGATTCCGGCCAGCGCCGGCGCGTCGAAGAGGTCGATTTCGGCCCACATCAGCCCCAGATCGTCGAGGGTCCGCACCATGCGCCGGTAGCCCTCCGGCCGGAAGTTGAAATTCAGGTCCACCAGGATTTCGACATCGGGACCGGCGCCGGAGCGCAAGGCCTCCACCTGGGCCCGGAGCGCCCGCTCGACCGCGGGGCGCGGCGGGAGGTCGGGCGCGCCGCCTTCCATGGCGAATCCCGGCATGTAGACCTGTGGCCGGTCGCCGTCGAACCGGAAGATGTTGGTCTTGAGAGCCGTGAAGCCCTCGGCGCGAACCCGTGCGCCCAGAGTCTCGACGTCGCCGAGACCGGTCAGGGGGGGCTGGCCGATCCGGTCCGCGTGCGCCACGAGATAGGTGCCGCAGTGGGACCAGTACAGACGGAGATTGTCCCGGACCGGACCTCCGAAGAGCTCGCACACGCGCACTCCCAGCGCCCGCGCCTTGATGTCCAGCAAGGCGTTCTCGATGGCAGCAATGGCCTGCTGGTTGATTCCTCCCGGGGCCTGGCGGGTGCGCGCGTACAGCATCGCGCCGTGCCGCTCGACCGGGCGCGGATCCTGGCCGACCAAGGGCTCGGCAAGGGCCGTGATGACCGCGCTGAGACCCGCGCTCCCGTAGCTCTCGTTGAATTCCGACCACCCGGTGATGCCCTCGTCCGTGGTCACCTTGAGGAACGACAGCACCCGCCATCCCCCGTCCGCGTGAAGGATCTCGAATCCGGCAATCTTCATGACAGGTCCCTTTCTCGTCCCGGACATTCCCGCGCTCGTTCGCGAACCGCCGTTCCGCGCACATCCTCCGAGTCCATCCTACGCCATGCCGGTTCGGCCGCAACGGCGCAGCCGGGAGGCGGATCGAGACTCGTTCCGGATCGTCGAGCTCGACCGCCGCCGCACGGCCGCGAACCGGCCGGCATCTGCGGGCCGGATTCGATCGGCGCCCCTGCCGAACCCCGCCGGGGATTCATCGGCCGTGACCCGGGATCATCCCACGCCAAAATTCCGAGGGGTTCGAAGCCGGATTCGCGCCGGCTGCGGGGTCGTACAGCAGACCCGCCGATGGCGTTCGCACGCGAATCCGACGCGCCGGAGCCCCGGAATCTGCCGATGGTCCCGATCTTCGGATGCCGGATTGTGACCGGATGGGTTCGGGGAGACCTCGGGAACGAAGAGGATCGCGTTCAGGGCTGGGTGATCGCCCGGAAGATCTCGTTTCCGGTGCCCACTGGAGTACCGCATGACGCTGGCGAGCCCACGTGTCTTCCCGATCTTGGGAGGATCAGGGCGAGGGCCGGCGTGTTGCGCAGGGCGTGGTTGTGCGGGACCGTGACGTTGGACAGCGAAAAGTCAGCCGACGAGGCGAGAGGCACGAGGCCCGGCGGAGCGGAAGCGGTATGCCGGGGCCTCATGCCCAATGGGTCTCGCCAGATGCCCGTTCGACGAATCACCGCGCCATGGAAGCATCATGGCGGCCGTCAGGGTGGCGTTTGTGCGGCTTGAGGGGGCGCTCGCGGGCTGCAATCTGGCGACCGACGCGCCTGTTGCGACGAATATCGTGACCATGCCGGTCCAGGCCGATGCGCCGTCGGTTGCCGCTTCGCCGGCCGCGACCGTGGGCTCGGTTCTCGTAGACAAGGAATGGGGGCCGAATGGCCGGTATGTGCTCCGGGCCTCTGGGGTCGTGGAGGAGGTGGAGCGGTGATGGTCTGCTGTTCCAACGGACGGAGTTTTGGCCTCCGGCAATGGGTTCAGGTGATCCGCGCGAGGTCGCCGACGGCGACCTGATCGATGCGCGGTCCCGCAACCAGATCGCTTGCCTGAAGGATGGTAAGGATGGTGAGGTGCTGGCGAAGACGATGCCGCACACCAAGATGCTGTCGTGGCCCCTGCAAGTCGGATGCGTGGCGATGGAGGTCTCGCTGGACGGACCACTGGCTGCAACCCGGTTGTTCCAGTGATCAGTGGTCAGACCACGATGTCTCGGCTTGGCAGGAGGTCGAGGTTCCGGCGGGAACGTTCACGGCGTGCCGAGTGGAGCTGGTGGTAACCAAGCACGACTCTCATGCGGAAACGACTTGGTTGGCGCCGGAGACCGGACAGGTGATCAAACGTACAGGGAGAAGCACTTCCAAGAACGGATACGGTGCGACAGACATGTGGCAGGTGGTTCCCGCGAGGGGGCAGGCGAAGCGTCGGTAGCGGTACGGATGGGCAGGGCTCAGGAGCACCGAAAAGACGAGGATCCGGGGCGCCGAGGCTCTCAGAGCGGCCGAAGGCACCCTCGCAGGCATCGATGGGGTGAGATGCCGGCGAGCCCCGCGGTGTCCGAGAACCCATGCACGTCCGCACGCCTTCGGTCGGAACCCTGGGAGATCTTCCAACGGTCCCGCCGGTGGTGGCGGGACCGCATGGGGAAGGAGAAAGCCGAAGCCCGGGATGCACGGTTGGAAGAAGTCGGATGAGGCCGTAGTACCGGGGAAGGCGGCGAACCCGGGAGCGTCAGCTTCTGCGGAGCCGCTGGAGGAACGGGCCTCAACCCAGGGGAATCCGGGACGCCCAAGCACGCACCGAACGCCGTGTCGGGCACGCGTGCCACAGGCGGCGGACGGGATACGGGAAGCCGCCGGCCCGTCCAGCGGTTGGCCGTCCAATACCCGAGGTAGGAGCTGGATGGATGAGCGTCCACGTCCGGATCCGTGCGGGGGGTGCGCAGCAATGCGCAGTCCTGCCGCAACCGGGGATGGGATCGGCAGCAACCCCTCCTGCTCGGCCACGGCATACTCCACCTGTTGCTGTATGGAGAATCCTGCATCGTTCTGACAGAAAGACAGATCATAACTTTTCCAGCCATATCGTCCGTGCGTCTGGCTACATCCCAACATGATAATTCCTTGTATTTCCTATTGCTACGTGCAATCTCCGGTCCTCTTCACCTCTTGCATCTGCGTCGCGGATGCGTTTGAATGCACCCCGGTTTGATGCCGCTCATATGCGGTTTGATCACGGGAATGGCGCCATGCCCAAGCGAAGTACTCTCAGGATCGTCAAGCGCACCGTCGATGCGCTCAGCGTCGACCGCGGCGATGCCACCTTCTGGGAGCGCGACCTCGCGGGCTTCGGCGTCCGCGTCCATGCCCCTGGGCGCAAGGTCTATGTGGTCCAGTCCCGGGGGTCGGGCGGGCTGAAGCGCGCCAAGCTCGGCAGGTATGGCGAGACCATCGTCGAGGAGGCGAGGACGCGCGCGGCGGCGGTGGCGATCGACCGGATCAAGCGGGGCGAGGAACCCTTTCCGGCGCCTGCGGCGCCGGCGCTCACCGTGGCCGGGCTGGCGGCGCGCTACATGGAGAAGGTTGTGGACCGGAACGTCCGCGGACTACTGGACGGTGGGGATCGAGGGGAGCCGGAGACCGCGGCCGGTCAGAGGCCGAGTTGGCTGTGCGAGCCGAGGCGCACGAGATCGAGATGTTCGGAGTCGGGCTTGCGGTAGATCAGAACCAAGTCGGGGCGGACGTGACAGTCCCGGTGGTCCTTCCATTGCCCGCCAAGTGCGTGGTCGCGATGGCGCGGCGGGAGCGGCCGATCCTCCGCCAGCCCGGCCGCGACCTGCGCGAGTTCGCCATCGACAGTCCTGGCGAAGCGGCCCTTTTTCTCACGCCGGTAATCCCGCTTGAAGGCCGCGGTCCGTCTAATCGTCCGCATGGAGGTCGGCCATCAGGCCGTCGACATCGCCGACCGTGACCAGATCGTCCCGGCGCGCGGCCTCCATGGCCGCGATAGTCTCCGCGTTCGGCACCAGGGGCTCGAACGGCAGGCGTTTCTCGGTCGCGATCCGCACCATCATCAGGCGGAAGGCATCGGACACGGTGAGGCCGATCGCGTCGAGTACGGCAGCGGCTTCCCGCTTGGTCTTTTCGTCGATGCGGGCCCGAACGACGGTGCGCATGGGTCGATCCTCCTGCATGGGCCACAATGTAGCCTGATTGTATGATGGATGTCCACGCCGCAACGTTCCGGTTGCGGAAGAACGAGGATGGCCGCAGTCTGGTCAAGCTGCGGCCAATGCCGGGTAGGAGGGGTCATTGCCGAGCCCCTCCCCCCAGTTACGGTAGGAATGCGCAGTACTGCGCACCCCCCGCACAGATCCGGACATGGACGTTCATCCATCCGGCTCCTACCTCGGGTGCTTGACGGCCAACCGCGGATCCGGCCATGGGCGGCGGAGGGTTGCGCACGACCCAGAACTCTCGGTCCTGCGCTCCCGTCGCTTCCGGTCGAACCGTGCGGCTTTCCGGATCCGGTCCGCCGCCTGAGGCACGCGTGCCCGACCCTGCGTTCGGCGCGTGCTTTGGCGTCCCGAGTTCCCCTTGGTTGGGGCCCTTTCCTCCCGCCACTCCGCAGGAGCTGACGCTCCCTGGTTCGTCGCCTTCCCAGGTCGTACGGCCCCATCCGACTGCTTCCAGCCGTTCGTCCTAGGCTTCGGTTTTCTCCTTCCCTACGCGGTCCCGCCACGATCGGCGGGACCGCTTGAAGATCTCCCAGGGTCCCAACCGAAGACGTACGGACGTGTAGGGGTTCTCGGACACCGCGGGGCGCGCCGGCATCTCACCCAATCGATGCCTGCGATGGTGCCTTCGGCCGATCGGAACACCTCGGCACCCCGGATCCTCGTCTTTTCGGTGCTCCTTCGCCCCACCCATCCGCGCCGCTGCCGACGCTTCGCCTGCCCCCTCGCGGGAACCGACGCACGGCTCGCGGAGAAACGCGGTTTGGTTCCTCCTTCGTTCCAGGGGACTTGCACCCCCTGTCTTCTGCCCGTTCGCCTGGCACACCAGATCCGGACGTGCCCGCATTCGGGCATCCGGTTCCGTACAGGACCGGTTCGCTCAAGCGGTCCCGTAGCCGTGCACGATCTTGGCCGTAGGCAGGGGCAAGCGGCGAAGCAGCGCGGTCATCGGGTCCCAGTTCACCCGGGCCGAACGACTGCGCCGCGACAGCCACTTTCGCCAGATTCGGATCACCTGGTAGCGGAAGCTGGCCATTCGGGCACGATTCCCGCTCCGGCCGTAGTCGGCACCATGGCCTCGTAGGACCCGAGCGAGGTCGTTGCGCGGGTAGAGCAAGGGCGCGTGGCGATGCCGTCGGCACCCCTCCCGCACCGTTCGCACCGACTGCGCCAGGCGGCCCTTGGCCGTGAGCTGGCGCAGCACCGCGAACTGCCGGGTAGGAGGGGTCGTTGCCGAGCCCCTCCTCCCGGCACGTACACTCGCGGGATGAGAGCCTGTGCGGAAACTATTGAGCGACCCCGATTCTGGTATCTGCGATGTGGCTGGAGAGTACATCGGGATCAAACAAGCCCATTCCACATCTGCAGATTGCTTTCGAAGCGGTCTCTCCGACGCCGATACTTTGCACGAGCGGCCAGAATCGGGACCGCTCAATAGTTTCCGTACAAGCTCTGACATTCCGCCGCTGCTGCGTGGCCTTCACTACGTGTATGCCGACCGGTCGACCCGGGCCCGGTGGTTCGAGATCCTGGAGGAGGGGATCCTTCCCGAGGGATCCCATCTGCGAGGGCGTCCCGGCATGGAGTTGGGGAAGATCCTGGTGATGGGTCTCCGGAAGCAGGGTTTGGGCTAGGACTTCGATCCCATGCACGAGCGGATGAACGAGCACAGGACGGTTCGGAAGTTTCTGGGGCACACCGACATCTGGGATCACACCCGGTACGGATATCCGACGAGGGTGGACCACGTGAACCTGCGGATGCCGGAAGTGCTGGGGAAGGTGTCGCAGCGGATCGCGGAGCAAGGCCATGCGAGGGTAGGAAGCGGACCCGGAAGCGGAAGGACGGCGCGAACGGCACGGACGGCGCGGACGACCGGGGCCGCCGTCGGTCGGACGACCCCCTGCGGGGCCGCTGCGATTCGTTCGTGGTGAAGACGGACGTGCACGACCCGACGGAGGTCCACCGGTTGTGGGATGCGATGCGTTGCCGGGTGCGGGATCCGGGTCGCGCCGCCGTACGCTTGGGGGTGTCCGGATGGCGGCAGTGGCAGCATGGGAGCCGGAAACTGCAGCAGCCTTTCCCGAAGGTTCGGCAGACCCGACGGGCCCGTCCGGAGCCGGTCAAGGCGTATCTCGACGCCAGCCGGGCGTGGGTCCGGCGGGCGGAAGAGACGGTACCGGTGCTTTTGGAGCGAGGCGTCCCGATCCCCACGGTGCGTTCGGTCGAGTCGTACCTCAAGCATGCCCGCCGACAGATCCACCAGGTGGACCGCCGTCTGCTGAAGGGCGAGAAGATTCCGCCGAGCGAGAAGGGGTTTTCGATCTTCGAAGAGCACACACGCGGGTGTGGGGTGTGGGAAGGGCAAGGCCGGGGTGCCGGTGGAACTCGGAGTGCCGGTGGCCGTGCTGGAGGATCAGCACGGCTTCCTCCTGCACCATCGGGTCCTGTGGGAAGGCGGAGACGTGGATCCTGCCGTGCCCATGATCTGAGAAGCCCAGGCTCGCTTCCCCGACCTCCGCTTGTGCAGTTTCGATCAGGGCTTTCCCAGCCCCTCCAACCGGATCACCCTGGACGAGCTGCTGGAGCACAACGTGCTGCCGAAGAAGGGAAAGCTCGGTCAGGCGGACCGGAAACGGGAAGCCGATCCGACGTTCCGGAAGATGCGTCGACAGCATCCGGCCGTGGAGTCCGCGATCCACAACCTCGAGCAACGCGGCATGGACCGGGTCCTGTCGTATGGGGCCGGACGGGTTTGCCCGGAGGGTGGCACGGTCCGTGACCGCCTTCCACGTCCACCGAATCGGGCTGCTGCACCGGCAGGCCCGGGCCCGGGCCCAACGACGACGAAGACGCGCCGCCTGACGGCAGCTTCCTTCCACCTCATCCGCGAAGCCCGCCGGAGGCGGGAACGGAGCCGCTCGCCCCGGCCGCCGGATTCGCGGCGGGACAAGCCCGGATGCCGCTGCCCATCGGCAGAAATCCCCCCGGAAACCGAGCGGACGGGGCACCGAGGGAGGGTTCCAACCCGCAATTGCGCCGGAAGACCATCCGGAAGGGGCATTTTCGGGCGGGCACTATTTCGGCGAGAACCCTTAGAGCATGATTCAAAACTCCATATAATCAGCAGGATGCGGTTTTTCCGAGGGTTTCGGCCCGTCCGAGGCGGCGCACCAAGATGCGGATCACGGCCCGTTGCAGCCCTGCCAGCGAGCTCTCCAGCCGTCGTTCATCGTCCTTCGCCCGACGTCGACAGCGGCCCAGCCAGCCGAACCACCGCTCGACGATCCAGCGTCGCGGAAGCACCTCGAGACCCTTCGGTTCCTTGGGTTGGGTCACGATCTCGAGGTCCGGGGCGTCCGGCCTCGCGGCCCGGACTTGGGCCCGTTGGGGACCGCGGTACCCTCCGTCTGCCCAGACCTTCTGCAAGCTCGGCAGGGTCGTTCGCAGTTCGGCGAGGACCGCCGGCGCACCCTCCCGATCCTGCACGTTGGCGGGGTGCACGTGCAGGACCAGGGGGAGCCCGAGGGTGTCGACCCCCGCGTGCCGCGTTCTCCCCTGGATCTTGTTCCCGCCGTCAGAGCCACTCGGCCCACCGCTCTCCGTCGTCTTCACGGACGGACGGTCGATCCCCCCCCCCGCCGTCGTCGTCGAACGCCGGCCCTCCAGCTCCCGGGCCGGACCCCGCAACGCCGCCACGAGATCCCCATACAGACCCCGGTCACGCCATCGGTAACCGTAGTACCGGACCGTCGAAGTCGCGGGAACACAAGGCGGGAGCGCACGCCACTGGCAACCCGTCATCCACGGGTACCGCAGCGCATGCACCCCTTCGCGCAGCGCAGGTCTACCTCACGGGGACGGCCCGTCGACGACGGTGCCGGAAGCCGCGGCTCCAGACGAGCCCATTCCGCGTCGGTCCGATCGCTCTCGAAGCGATCCCCCCGACGCGGATCCTTCGCACGAGCGGTCTCGCTCCCAGCCTTGGCCATCCTCCCGAGGTCGGTGCCAGCCACATCGTAGAAGCGGGCATCGGGGCCGCTCCATAGTTTCCGCACAGGCCCTTACGATGCGGCAGCCTTCCGGGCGCGGCGCTCGGCCCGGGTGCGGTCCGGTTCGGGCCGGTGGCCGGCATCCAGGACCACGCCGTAGTCCGCACGGGCCCGTTCCGCCGAGACCATGCCGTTCCGGACATCCTCCGCCACCCGCTCCGGGTCGCGCTCCAGCGGGTCGCCGAGTCCGCCGCCGCCCGGCATCTCCAGTACCAGGCGTTCGCCGCGCGGCACGACCTGCCGGCCCTTCCCCTCGAATTCCGCCGCGCCCGACTTGAGGTAGATTCGTCCGGTCCGGCCCGGGCGCCCCCCGTTCCGGCCGCGCGGCGGGTGGATCACGCGATCGAACATGGTGTTGATGGCGAACGCGCAGTTGCTGGCGTGCGCGACTTCCATCACCTGTCCGGTGCCGCCGCGGTAGGTTCCCGCGCCCCCGGAATCCGCCCGGTATTCCTTGCGCCAGAAGATCAGCGGCGCGATGGCTTCGTTGACCTCGACCGGGGTATTGCGGACCCCGGAAGGGAAGGCGGTCGCGTCGAGGCCGTCCTTTCCGGGCCGGGCTCCCGTCCCTCCGGCATGGAACGCGTTCATGGCGAAGGTCGGGCCGCTCTGCAGGTCGTCTCCGGTCATGCCGTGCCCCCCGAGGAAGACCGGATTCCACAGACAGGAGGTGCCTTCGGCCGGCACCCGATCGGGGAGAATCTGACCCAAGCATCCCAGGATGACGTCGGGCAGCATCTGGCCGATGACGTGGCGCGCGGTCACCGCGCACGGTCGAGGGGCGTTGAGGATGGTCCCGGGTGGCGCCGTCACCCGGATGGCCGAAAGGGAGCCGGCGTTGTTGGGGATGCGCGGGCCGATGACGCAGCGCGCGCCGAAGCTGGCGTAGGCCTCCGTGTATGTCATCGGCACGTTGATGCCGTAGCCGGAGACCGGTGAGGTGCCGTCGAAGCTGACGGCAAGGCCGGAATCGTCGATGGTGACGGCGGCCGTGAGATCCAGTTCCCGTTCGTAGCCGTCGATGCGCATCGTATTGCGGTAGGTGCCGTGCGGAAGGGCCCGGATTTCCTCCAGCATGCCCGTGCGGGAAGTGTCGATGATCCTCTGGGACAGGCGGTCGAGATCCGCGAGACCGAATTCCTGCATCATGCCGACCAGGCGCCGCCCTCCGACCTCGTTGCAGGCGGCCAGCGAGTAGAGATCGCCTTCGACCTCGGCCGGATTGCGCACGTTCGCCCGCACGATCTCCAGCACGAGGGCATTGAACGTTCCGCGCTCGGCCAGCGGCAGGATCGGGATGTTGAGGCCCTCTTCGTAGACCTGCCGTCCGTCGGGTCCGAAGCCGCGGCCGCCGATGTCGGCGACGTGGGTGGTGGAAGCGAACAGGGCCACGATGCGGCCCGCGTGGAACGTCGGCGTGACCGCAGTGAAATCATTGAGATGTCCCGTGCCGAGCCAAGGGTCGTTGGTCAGGTAGACATCCCCTTCCGCCATGGTCTCGAGCGGGTATTTCGCGAGGAAGCCCTTCACCGAAGCGGCCATGGCGTTGACATGTCCCGGGGTGCCGGTGACGGCTTGGGCCAGCATGCGTCCGGAAGGGTCGAAGACTCCGGCCGAGATGTCGCCGGCTTCCCGGGCGGACGTGCTGAAGGCGGTCCGGACCAGCGCCTGCGCCTGTTCCTCGACCACCGACAGCAGCCGGTTCCACTGGATCTGCATCCGGATCCGGTCGAGCGCGGTCGAACGGCGCATGCTCCCTCCGTGGAGGCTTCGGGCCGGGTCTGCCCGTACGCCCGTCGAGGGTCAGGGTACCCGATGATGCCCGCGGCGACGGCGAGAACCGCTGGACGGCAAAGAAAGCGGGGGCCGCGGGATGCGGGCGGCCCCGTGCGGACCGCCGTCTGCCGCGGCCCGGCGGGTCAGCCGGCTTCCGGGGTCCGTTCGAGCACCAGATGGCCGAGAGGATGAACCGTGGCGCGGAATCCCCCCGGCACCACGGTCGTGGTCTGTTCCTCGACGATGACCGCCGGCCCGGCCACCACCGCGTTTCGGGGGAGGTCCTGGCGGGCATGCTCGGCCGCGGTCCCGTACTCGGCGCGGTCCGCATCGAAGAGCGGTCGGCCGGACGCCGTCGGCGGGGCGCCGGGCCGCGGCGGCTCCTCGCCGATCGCGGCGGCCGCGGCCGGCGGCCGTCGGGCGGACGTCCCGCGCGCCGGCCGGGGGGAAGACCTCGGATGCGCCGTGACCGTGAGCGTCCAGCTCAGAATTTCCCGTTCCTGGCCGGGCAGGGTCCGGCTGAACAGGCGCGCATATTCGGCATCGAAGGACCGGGCGAGGGCCTCCGGAGCCCCGGTGTCCAAGGCCGGGGTCGCGAGCGGCACCACGATTTCGTGCCCTTGGCCCACATACCGCATGTAGGCATGCCGGGCCTCCTCCAGTTCCGCATCGTCCCCCGCTCCTTCCCGCACCACCGCCCGCGCTTCTGCGCGCATCTCCGCCAGCAGCGTGTTGGCGGCCCGAAGGTCGATCCCGGCCAGGCGCATGTAGCGGCTCCGCACCACCTCGTAGGACACCCGGGAACGGAGCATGCCGATTGCGGACCCGACTCCGGCGCCGGTCGGCACGATCACCCGGTCGACGCCCAGCTTCCGCGCCAGCTCCGCCGCATGCAGCGGAGCCGCACCACCGAACGCGATCATGGTGCGGGAGGACACGTCCCTGCCTCCTTCAATCGCGTGCACCCGGGCCGCGTTGGCCATGTTCTCGTCGACCACCTCGGAGACGGCGAGCGCTGCCTCCGCTTCGCCGAGGTCTAGCGGCTGTCCGACGGCCCGGCGAATCGAGGCGGCGGCCAGCCCCGGATCCAGCCGGAGCGCCCCGTCCGCAAACCCGGCGGGTCCGATCCGCCCCAGGATCACGTCGGCGTCGGTCACCGTCGGCCGTACGCCGCCCTGGGCATAGCAGGCAGGACCCGGGTCGGCGCCGGCGCTGGCCGGGCCCACGTGGAGGCGGCCCAGAGGGTCGACGGCCGCGATCGATCCCCCTCCGGCCCCGATCTCGACCATTTCGATGGCGGGCACGCGGACCGGCAGGCCGCTGCCCTTCAGGTTGCGGTAGGCGCGGGCGACCTCGAACGTGCGGGTCGTCTGCGGACGGCAGGCATCGATGAGGGCGAGCTTGGCGGTCGTTCCGCCCATGTCGAACGAGAGCGTGTGCGCACCGCCGCATTCCCGGGCGACGGCGGCGGCCAGAACGACGCCGGCCGCCGGTCCAGATTCGACCAGGCGGATCGGGAAGCGGGTTGCGGTCTCGAGTGTGGTCAGCCCGCCGCCCGAGGTCATGAGCAGCAGCGGGCAGGTCAGACCCAGCGTGCGCAGCGTGCCGTCGAGGGCCGCGAGATACCCGGACATCCGGGGCTGCACGTACGCGTTGGCGCACGCCGTCGACTGGCGTTCGTATTCCCGGATCTCGGGGCAGACCTCGCAGGAAAGCGTGATGCGGAGATCGGGCAGGGCCGCGTGCAGGAGGTCTCCGACCCGGCGTTCATGTGCGGGATTGGCGTAGGAATGGAGCAACCCGACCGCCGCGGCCTCGATCCCGTGGCACTCGAATTCCGGCAGCAGCGCCCGGACGGAGCCTTCGTCCAGCGGGACGAGGACCCGGCCCGCATGGTCCATGCGTTCGGCCACGGGCCAGCGCAGGTGCCGGGGCACCAGCGGTGCGGGACGGTCGATGGAGAGGTCGTACTGCTCGAAGCGGTTCTCGAGCGCCATCTCGACGGAGTCCCGGAAGCCTTCGGTGACGATGAGCGCGGTCTTCGCGCCGGTCCGTTCGATCAGGGCGTTGGTGGCGAGCGTGGTGCCGTGGATGACCAGATCGACGGCGGCCGGATCGACGGCGGCTTCCCGGAGGACGCGCCGGGCGCCCGCCCTCACGCCGGCCTCGGGCCGGGCCGGCGTCGTCAGCACCTTGGCGGTGACGATTCTGCCGTCCGGCAGCTCGAGCGCCACGTCCGTGAAGGTCCCGCCGACATCGATGCCGATGCGGATCCCGGCCCGGCCTTCGCTCCGGCCTCGCGCGATTCCCGTATCGATTCCCTCGGCCCTTTCCCGCTCGATCCCCGGTTCGATCCGGGCTCCCGCCGCCGCGCCCGCTCCCGCGCTCCCGGCGCTCCGGATCCATCCGGCCCCCGCCGCTGCCGCATCCTACGGCGTCGGATTCCGCACGTGCGCGACGATGCGGATCCCACTATGAGGCTCCCGCCCGCTCTCCGCAACCGGACGGCCGGCGATCCGGTCGAGAGGGTGCCCGCACGATCTCGGAGCGGATCCGGCGGCGCGCCGGCCGTCAGAGCCTGTACGGAAACTATTGAGCGGTCCCGATTCTGGCCGCTCGTGCAAAGTATCGGCGTCGGAGAGATCACTTCGAAAGCAATCTGACAGATGTGGAATGGGCTTGTTTGATCCCGATGTACTCTCCAGCCACATCGCAGATACCAGAATCGGGGTCGCTCAATAGTTTCCGCACAGGCTCTCAGGCCCGGACATGCGCCCGGCGCGCAATGCGACCCACGATCGGCATCGCGAGCAGGGCCGTCCCGAGTACGCATGCGGTGCCGATCAGCACGTCGTTGAACGCCATGATCAGGGCCTCGCGCTGGGCGATCCGGGTGAGGTAGCCGACCGCGTCGGCATGGACTCCGGGGGACGGGATCCCGGCGAGCAGGCCGGACACGCGCCCGAGGATCTGCCCGCCGCCGCCCGGGGGCAGGTGCGTCGCCTCCGCGATGCGCGCGTAGTGCAGGTCGGCCCGGGCGGCCAGCAGCGTGTTCGCGCCGGCGAGGCCGACCGCCGCGCCGAGGCGCATGACCAGATTGAACAGCGCGCTCCCGTGCTTGACCTCCGCGACCGGGAGCGCGCTCATCGAGAGGTCCAGCATGGTGAAGTAGGCTAGCGGGGCGCCGATGCCGCGGAGCACCTGCGGCAGCGCCCACTCGGCGAACCCGCTGTCGATGGTGAGGCCGCCATGCAGGAGGGTGCCGGCGGCGAGAAGCGAAAACCCGAGCGCCGCGGTCCAGCCGATGCCGATCAGCCGGACCAGGTGGCCGGCGAACACGCCCGAAAGCACCATGGAGACGCCGAGGACGGCAGTGACGGTGCCGATGGTCGAGGTGTCGAAGCCCCGTACCTGTCCGAGGTACAGCGGCAGCAGGTAGATGGGGATGTACAGCCCGCCGCCGAACACGCCGATGAGGAGCACTCCGACCAGGAAGTGGGAACGGCGGAAGGTACCGAAGCGGACCAGGGGATCGCGGGCCGAGAGCTCGCGGACGAGGAAGGCCGCCAGCGCGACCCCGGCCACCGCCGTGCACCCGGCGATCACGCCGGATTCGAACCAGTCGCGGCGCTGTCCTTCCTGCAGGACGAACAGGGTCGATCCGAGCAGTGCGAACGCCAGCACGATGCCGGCGAAGTCGGTGTGCCGGATCAGGCGGGCATCCGGCCGGTCGAAGTCGACGAACAGTCCGACGACGACGATCACCACCACGCCGATCGGCACGTTGACGAGAAACAGCCATTCCCAGGACAGGGCCTCGGTGATCCAGCCGCCGACCACGGGCCCGATGGCGACCGCGCTGGTGCCCAGCATGCCGAAGATCATGGCGAACGAGACCTGCAGCCGGCGCGGGATGGCGGTGTAGAGGCTGGCCACCACCATCGGCATCATCCCGCCGCCGAAGAACCCCTGGGCGGCCCGGAAGGTGATCATCGACGGCACGTCCCAAGCCTGGGCGCACCCCACGCTGGCCAGTGTGAAGCCGGCGGCGCAGGTCACGAAGAAGATGCGCGTCGAGCAGATCTGGCTGAGCCGCGCCGAGAGCGGAATCATGATCACCTCGGCGATCAGCGCCGCGGTCAGCACCCAGCTCACCTCGTCCGGAGCGGCGCCCAGGGCCGCCTGGATCTCCTTGAACGACGAGCCGACGATCTGCACCGACAGCACCGCCATGAACATGCCGGCGATCATCGCGACGAATGCGACGAAGCGGCGGACGTCGATGGTCTCGGGCGGGCCGGCCGTTCCCGCCGGTTCAGCCATGCGGATCCCCGGTCCGGCAGGCCGGCAGTCCGGCGGCCGTGAGGCCGGTCAGACCGCGAATGCGCGGAGCCGTTCGCGGTCGAACACGACGCCGTGTCCGGGCCGCTCGGGGGCCACGGCCCGGCCGTTGCGCATCTCGAGCGGATGCACGAGGAAGGATTCCAGACCGAAGCCGTGGATTTCCAGGAACGATGCATTGGAAACGGCCGCGAGCAGGTGCACGTGCAGGTCGTGCACGCCGTGCGAGGTCACGGGAAGGTTGTGCGCCTCGGCCAGGGCCGCCACCTTGCGCCAGACCGTGATGCCGCCGCAGGTCGCGAGGTCGGGTTCCGGGAAATCGGCCCCGCCCGCCGCCACCAGGGCCCGGAATTCGGCCAGCGTGTGCAGATTCTCGCCGGCGGCGATGGGGATGCCCACGTCGCGCACGCGCCGGTGGGCCGGAAAGTCGTCGGCGGCGACGGGTTCTTCGAGCCACACGAGCCCGAACGGCTGCAGTCGGCGCGCCGCCTGCACCGCCTCGCCCGCCCGCCAGGCCATGTTGGCATCGACCATCAGGGGGAAATCGTCGCCGAGCAGCCGGCGCATGGCGCGCACCCGCCGGATGTCCTCGTGCACGTCCGGCCGGCCGACCTTCATCTTGATCGCCCGAAATCCGTCCGCGACCCGCTGCTCGGTACGGGCGAGCAGTGCCGGGGTGGGATCCTGCAGGTCGATCCCGCCGGCGTAGCACGGAACCTCGGGGTCATGGCCGCCGAGCAGGCGCCACAACGGCAGGCCGGCGCGCCGGGCCTTCAGGTCCCACAGTGCGACATCCACGGCCGCCTGCGCGAAACTCGCCGGACCGCCGCGGCCGACGTAGTGCACGGCCTGCCAGAGGCGCTGCCAGAGCGCCTCGATGCGGTCGGGGTCGGCACCGACGAGCAGCGGACGGAAATCGGCCTCGATCAGACTGCGGACGGCGCCGCCGGCCCGCCCGACGGTATACGTGTAGCCGCTTCCCGTGGCGCCGTCCGCCGTTCGGATCTCGACCGTGGTCACGTCGAAGGCGCCCATCGCACCGTGGGTAGCGTCGGTCAGGGGCGGGTCCAGGGGCAGCCGGTACTGGCGGACCTCCAGGGCGTCGATTGTCATGGCTCAGGTTCCTCCGGACGGGTGCGGCGGCGGAAGCGCCGCCGCCGGTCGAGGAGCGACGCCGCGCCGTGCGCCAGTGCCGTGCCCGCCGCCATCCAGAGCAGCAGGCCGGGCCAGCTGCGGACCGGGGCGCCGATGCCGCCGCGCCGCTGCAGTTCCAGCAGCAGGCCCATCCCCGCCGCCATTCCCGCGGCGCGGCCGAGCAGGCCGCGCAGCCGGCGCAGCGCCGGGGTCGGCCGGCGGAGCGCGAGCATGACCGGTCCGACGGCCAGCGCCGCGACCCACCACCCCCACGGATCCAGAAACGGGAGCAGCGATGCCGGAACCAAGGGGGTCGGAATCATGGTGCAGCCTCGACGGATTGACAGTGCGCTGCCGGAATCGGATAGTGTCCCGGCTTCCCACCCCGTGCCGGTTCGCCGGCGAAGGTCGAGCCGTGAAGATCGTCAACTCCCTGAAGAGTACCAAAAAACGGGATCGCGACTGCCGGGTCATCCGGCGCAAGGGTCGCGTCTACGTGATCAACAAGAAGAACCCCCGACTGAAGGCCCGCCAGGGATGATCCCGGCCGCTCCGACTGCCCGACGTCGGCGCTGAGGCGGCGGCATGCGGATGCCGGAGCCCGACGCGGCCGTGATCGCGGCGCGGGCGGACCTCGTCCGGGCTCTTCGGGAGGTCGTGCCCGGCGAGGGCGTCATCGAGGACGAGCGCGAGCTCCTCGCCTACGAGACCGACGGCCTGACGGCCTACCGGGAACTGCCGATGCTGGTCGTGCTTCCGGAGACGACCGAGCAGGTCGCCGCGGTGCTCCGATTGTGCCGCGCCCGGAACGTCAAGATCGTTCCGCGCGGGGCGGGCACCGGCCTGTCCGGCGGTGCCCTGCCGCTTCGGGACGGCGTCACCTTGGGGCTCGGACGCTTCAACCGCATTCTCGAGATCGACTACGACAACCTGTGCGTCGTGACGCAGCCCGGCGTGACCAACCTGGCGATCACTCGGGCGGTGGAGGGGCGGGGCTTCTACTACGCCCCCGACCCGTCGAGCCAGATCGCCTGCTCCATCGGCGGCAACGTGGCCGAGAACTCGGGCGGCGTCCATTGCCTGAAGTACGGCGTCACGACCAACAACATCACGGGCGTCGAACTCGTGACCATGGCCGGCGACGTGCTCAGGATCGGCGGCCGGCATCCGGACCCTGCGGGCTACGACCTGCTCGGCGTGATCACGGGATCCGAGGGCCTGCTGGGCGTGATCACCGAGGTCACGGTCAGGATCCGGCCCCAGCCGGAATGCACCCGAACCGCGCTGCTCGGATTCCGGACGATCCGGGCGGGCGCCACCTGCGTGAACCGGGTGATCTCGGAGGGCATCATCCCGGCCGGCATGGAGATGATGGACCGGTTCGCGATCGAGGCGGCGGAAGCCTTTGCGCAGGCCGGGTATCCGCTTGATGCGGAATCGCTTCTGATCGTCGAGCTGGACGGCACGGTGTCCGAGGTGGCGGACGGCATGGCGCAGGTCCTCGCGATGGCCCGCGACTGCGGCGCGACGCACGTCCGCGAGAGTGCGGACCAGGCGGAACGGGAGCGGTTCTGGGCGGGCCGCAAGTCGGCGTTTCCGGCGATGGGGCGGCTCGCGCCCGACTACATCTGCATGGACGGCACCATTCCCCGCGGTCGCCTCCCCGATGTGCTCGACGGCATCGCCGCGCTGTCGCGGAAGCACGGCCTCCGGGTCGCCAACGTGTTTCATGCCGGGGACGGCAATCTGCATCCGCTGATCCTCTACGACGCCAACGATGCCGGCCAGCTGGAGCGGGCCGAGGCGTTCGGCGCCGACATCCTGAAGTTGTGCGTGGCCGAGGGCGGCGTGCTGTCCGGCGAGCACGGAATCGGCGTCGAGAAGCGCGACCTGATGCCCGCCATGTTCGACGACACCGACCTCCGGCACCAGCAGCGGCTGAAGTGCGCGTTCGACCCGGACGGCCTGCTCAATCCGGGCAAGGTCTTTCCGGAACTGCACCGCTGCGCCGAACTCGGAAAGATGCACGTCCACCACGGCCGGCTGCCGTTTCCCGACCTGCCGCGTTTCTGAGCGGCGCCGCTCGTGGACGCGCACGTCCGTCCGGCGGACGAAGCGGAACTCGTGGAGGCCATTCAAGGTCTGGCGGCGGCGCGCACCCCGGCCCAGGTGATCGGCGCCGGCACGAAGCCGGGACTGGGGCGGCCGGTCAATGCCGCCGGGACGCTGCGGCTCGACGGGCTCGCCGGAATCGAGAACCACGAGCCGGCCGAACTGACCCTTGCCTGCGGTGCCGGAACTCCGCTTGCGGCCGTGGCGGAGCAGCTCGGGGAACACGATCAGGAACTCGCGTTCGAGCCGCCCGATCTGGGCCCTCTCTACGGGGCGCCGGGCGGGACGGCCACGATCGGTGGGGTGATCGGGTGCAATCTGGCCGGTCCCCGGCGGGTGCGCGCCGGAAGTCCGCGGGACCACTTTCTCGGGTTCCGGGCGGTGAGCGGCCGCGGCGAGGCCTTCAAGGCCGGCGGTCATGTGGTGAAGAACGTGTCGGGATACGACCTCTGCAAACTGCTGGCAGGATCCTTCGGAACGCTTGCGGTCCTGTCCCGGGTGATCGTCAAGGTGCTGCCGAGGGCCGGAAGCACCGCCACGTTGCTGCTGCCCGGCCGCTCGGTCCGCGACGCGGTCCGGCTGCTGATCACCGCCTGGCAGAGCCGTCTCGAACCGAGCGGGCTGTGCGGCCTGCCGGCCGAGCTCGTCGGCCGGTTACCGCCGGGGCTGCCGCAGGAGCCGGGCTGCATGGCCGCGATCCGGTTCGAAGGGCCGGCGGGCTCGGTGCAGGATCGTACCGAGCGCATGCGCGCCGACCTGGGAGGCGCGTCGCACTGGCTCGGACCCGCGGCCTCCCGCGCGCTGTGGCGGGCGGTCGGCGATGGTGCGCCGTTCGCGGATCCGGCGTCCGTACGGGCGGAGCGTCCGCTGTGGCGCCTGTCGCTGCCGCCGGCCGCGGCCGCGGCCGCCGTCGAGCGGCTGGAATCCCGGCCCGGCGGGAGCTGGCTTCTGGACGGGAGCCTGTTGTGGTTCGAGCCGGCCGACGGAGCCCCGGCGACGGACACGGTCCGCGCCGAGGCGGCCCGGGCGGGAGGGGCGGCCACGCTGCTCCGGGCGCCGGCGTCGGTCCGGGCCGCCGAAGGCGTGTTTCCGCCGCCCGCCGAAAGCATCGCACGCATTGCGGCGGCCCTCCGGTCCGGATTCGATCCGGCCGGCGTGCTCAATCCCGGCCGCATGGGGGTCTGACGGAGTGCGCACCGACTTCACGGCGTCCCAGCTCGAGGATCCGGCGATCCGCACGGCGAACGAGATCCTCCGCGCCTGCGTGCACTGCGGTTTCTGCACGGCCACCTGCCCGACCTACGTGCTGCTCGGGAACGAACTCGACAGCCCCCGCGGCCGGATCTACCTGATCAAGGACATGCTGGAGAACGACCGGCCGGCGGACGCCGGGACCGTGCGGCACGTGGACCGGTGTCTCTCGTGCCTGTCCTGCATGACGACCTGCCCGTCCGGTGTCCACTACATGCATCTGGTCGATCATGCACGGACGTGGATCGAGACCACGTTCCGCCGCCCGCTGCCCGAGCGGCTGTTCCGTCGGCTCCTCGCGCTGCTGCTGCCCCATCCGGGCCGCTTTCGCTGGGCGCTCAGGCTGGGCCGCCCGTTCGTTCGGCCCTTGGCCCGGCGCCTGCCCGGGTTGGCCGGAAGACTGCTGCGCATGATCCCGGCGCGGGCCGCCCCGGCCGGTTTCGTCCGACCGGGATCCGTGTACCCGGCCGCGGGAGCGCGCCGGCTGCGCGTGGCCCTTCTCGCCGGCTGCGTGCAGCGGGTCCTGGATCCCCGGATCAACGATGCGACGGTGCGGTTGCTTACCCGGCTGGGGGCCGAGGTGGTGGTGCCCGCCGCCGACGGTTGCTGCGGTGCGCTGGTCCACCATCTGGGACGGGAACCGGCGGCGAAGCACGCGGCGCGGCGCAACCTGGCCGCGTGGCGCCGGCTGGCAGCCGAGGGCCCGCTCGATGCGATCGTCGTGAACGCGGCCGGGTGCGGCACCATGCTCAAGGACTACGGCCATCTCCTGCGCACGGATGCGGACCGCGCGGAGGCGGCTTGGGCGGCGGGACTGGCCGCCGACGTCACGGAGGTGGTGGATCGCTTGGGGTTGCCGGAGAGGGTCGCCGGATCTCATGCCGGCCGTCGCGTGGCCCATCATGCCGCATGCTCCCTGCAGCATGGCCAGCAACTGGCTCGACTGCCGGCCAGGTTGCTGTCCGCGGCCGGCTTCGAGGTACGGCCGGTGGCGGAGGGGCATCTCTGCTGCGGGTCGGCCGGCACCTACAACCTCCTGCAGCCGGTCCTGGCCGAGCGGCTGCGTGCGCGAAAGGTCGCCAACCTGGAGCGGACCGGAGCCGACGTGGTCGCGGCCGGAAATATCGGCTGCATGATGCAGATCGCGGGGGGATGCGCGATCCCGGTGGCGCACACGGCCGAACTTCTGGACTGGGCGACCGGTGGGCCACCGCCGCCGGTGCTGGGGTGAAGGCCCGGTGCCGGTCGTCGGGGGAGGAGCCCGCGCATCGGGCGGCGCGGGTTGCGGTGCCGGGGACACGAAGCCGCAGGCGGCTGATACGACCGGCGGGAACCGGGTGCGGCGCGGGGACGCGCGGGGGCGGTCCCGGCGCACCTGCCGGTCCGTGTTCGGAGCGACGGCCATCTCCCCCGGCTGCCGCCGGACCGCTCCGTTCCACCCGCAGACCACGGGTCAACCAGGCGGAGCCCCCGCCGGCGCCGCGATCGGAAGCAGCCGGGCCGGCGGCCAGGCAATGGCATTCGGATAGGTTTTTCTGGCATTCGAATACGAACCCCCCCCCCGTGCTTCGGTCGGTGGTCGGAAGCCGGGGGCCTGGTCGGGTGGCCGGTGTCGGGAGGCGGGTACCCGGCAGGGCATTCCACGCCCAATAAGCGTGGGAATGCCCTGCGGCGACGATGCACGGCATCTCCCAGGTCGATCACGCCCAGTAGCAGCTGACCGCCTCGATCGGAGGCCCTCGTCGCCGTCCTCGCGTCGACCGGAGACGAGGGAGCCGGCGAGGAGGGCGGCGGGAACGTCACCGGCGATGCCGCGCAGTCGGCCGGGGACGCCGGGGAGTCCGCCACCGGAGAGGCGACCACCGGGGAAGCGACCGGCGAAGGGACGCCGGCGAACACCGGAGGGGAGGCAGGGTCCACCGACGGCACAAGCCGAGGGGAGCCGCCCGCCGCCGCCACGGAAACCCGCGAAGCCGGCGACGAGACCGACAAGGAGACCGGCAAGGACGAGGCCGCTGCCGGAGAGAAGGCGGGAGAGGTCGGCGGCGGGAACGGCGGCGGCGAGGCCGCGCAGTCGGAAGGGTACGCCGGGGAGACCGCCACCGAGGAGGCCGCCACCGGGGAAGCGACCGGCGAAGGGACGCCGGCGGCAGCCGGAGAGGACGGCGCTGCCGGCGCGCCCGGTGACGCCGAGTCCGGTCCCTCGGCGACCGCCATCGCGAGGGCACTCGCCGAGGCACTGCTGCTCGACGGGCTCGCGGCCGATATCGAGGCCATCCCGCCGTGCTCGCCGCCGCCGGGGAGGAGGACGACGCCCTGCCTTCACCGGATCCCGATCGCGTCGTCGAGGCCCTCTCCGCCCTGCGCCGCGACCTCGAGGCTCAGGCGCAGCTGATCCGCACCCTCCACCAGCCGCCACCGCACGGCCCGGTCCCCGAGGCGACGCCGGCGGACGATCCGGCGGCGCTCCACGCCGAGATCATGGCCCGCATCGATCAGCTCATCGCCCGCATCGCCGACACGGCGACACCTGTCGCGGGCGGGGATCCTCCCGGGGCACCCGTGGCGTCACAGAGCCGCCCGCCGCCCACGGGACTCTCGACGAGGTCCGCACCGGCGCCGCCGATCTCTCGACGCAGCTCCGCGCCGAGAGGGGCGCCTTCCGCCGCTTCGCCTGGATCGGCGCCGCCATCGCCGCCGCCATTCCCGTGGCCGCTGCCCCCTCGGCATTTTTGCTCGACGTGACGACACGCTCATGCCCGCGGCCCCGGCGCCCGACCCGACGGGAGGATGGAAGGACACCGTCTGGGGGAACTACGGCCACGACAGCGCCGAGTGCATGGGGCTGGAAGACGCCGGGCTCGGTTGCGTGCGTCGTCACGATCACGCCCCCGTCGAACCGCCCGTCGAGTAGGGGGAAGGACCATGACGACCAGCGCCAGCGATGCCCTCCGCATCCTCCCGGCGGGGCCAATGGAACTGTACGAGGAGAGGTACTTCAAGATCCTCGCGGACCCGTCGGACGTCTGGCGCCACCGGCTGTTCGAGCTCATGGTCTATGCCGGCCTCAACCGCCTTCCCGCCGCCGCCGCGAATGCGAAGGAGTGGTGGAACCGGATCAGGTAGGTCGCAGAGGCGTTCGAGATCGCTCCCGGCAGGATGCTGGGTGACCTCTTCTTCCCCTACCGGGACCGGATCGACGCTCACATGCAGGAACTGGCGAAACACCGGCCCGCCCGCCACAGCCCGCAAGCGTTCGTCTGCGGGACCGTGTGGGGGGGGCGATCACGGCGTCACCGGCAGCAGGGGATCCCGCATCGACGTCGCCTCCCGTCTCCCACGACCCGGTAGCGGCGACAAGGCGGCAAGCCCGCCCGTATCTAGTGCCCGCACCGAAAATGGTCATTTTGGCGGCCCTTCCGGCGAAATTTCGGGTTGGACCCACCCTCCGGGGCCTCCGGTCGCTCCGTTTCCAAGGGATTCCTGCCGATTCGCAGCGGCATCCGGGCCCTTCCCACCCAGAATCCGGACGCCAGGGCGAGCGGTTCCGTTCCCGCTCACGGCGGGCTTCGCGGACGGGGTGGAGGGGCGCCGCCGTCAGGCGGCGCGTCTTCGTCGTCGTCGGGCTTGGGCTCGGGCCTGTCTCTGCAGCAGCAACCCGATGCGGTGGACATTGAAGGCCACCATGGAGAGCGCCACCATCCGCGCAAAACCCTCCGCCCCATACGACAGGACCCGGTCCATGCCGCGCTGCTCGAGATTATTGATGGCGGACTCCACGGCCGGATGCTGCCGGCGCATCTCCCGGAACGTCGGGTCGGCGGCCCGTTTCCGGTCGGCCGGACCGAGCTTTCCCTTCTTCGGCAGCACGTTGTGATCCAGCAGTTCGTCCAGTGCGATCCGGTTGGAGGGACTGTGGAACCCCCGATCGAAGCTGCACAGGCGGAGGTCGGGGAAGCGGGCCTGCGCTTCCCGGATCATGGGTACGGCATGATCCACGTCTCCGCCTTCCCACAGGATCCGGGAGTGTAGGAGGAAGCCGTGCTGGTCCTCCAGCACGGCCACCGGCACTCCGAGTTCCACCGGAACCCCGGCCTTGCCCTTCACACACCAGCGCGTGTGCTCCTCGAAGATCGAAAACACCTTCTCTTCCTGCGGGATCTTCTCGCCTTTCAGCAGGCGGCGGTCCACTTGGTCGAGCTGCCTCCGGGCATGCTTGAGGTACGACTCGATCCGGAGAATCCTGGGGGCTCCGACGCCTTGCTCTCGAAGCGCAGGAACCGTCGCTTCCGCCCGTCGGACCTCCTCCCAGCAGGCGTCGAGGTACGCCTGGATCGGCCCCGGACGGGCCCGCCGGGTCCGCCGAACCTTCTGAAAGAGCCGCTGCAGCCTCCGGCTCCGATGCCGCCACTGCCGCCATCCGGACACCCCCGCCCGCAGGGCTGAGCGGCCCGTCTCGCGCACCAGGCAACGCATCGCATCCCACAGCAGGTTGACATCCGTCGGGAAGTGCACATCCGTCTTCACCACGAACGAATCACAGCGGCCCCGCAGGGGCTCCTTCGACGGGCGACCGCCCGGGCCGCTCTTCCGCTTCCGCTTCCGCACCAGCGCATGGCCGCTCTCCGCGATCAGCTGCAACACCTCCCCCAGCACGTCCGGCGTCAGCAGGCTCACGTTGTGTACCACCGTGGGATACCGGTACCGGGTCTCGTCCCAGAAGCCGGAGTGTCCCAGAAACTTCCGAACGGTATGGTGTTGGTTCACCAGCTCGTGCAGACGATCGAAGTCACACCCCAGGACCTGCTTCAGGAGACCCATCACGAGGATCCTCCACAGCTCCATGCCGGGACGCCCTTTCGTGTGGGACACCTCGGGAAGGATCCCCTGCTCCAGGATCTCGAACAACCGGGCACGAACCGACCGGTCGGCATACACGTGCCGAAGCCCGAGCAGCAGCGGCGGAATGTCATCCCGCGAGTTCTCGTCGATCTCGATCTCCTCGATCGCAACCTGACCCAATTCCATCTGCAGGCGAATGACGTTTCGCATGGCAATTCTCGCGAAGATTCCCGAAAATCCGGCCGATTCTCGACCTCATCGGCCGATTCCCGCATCAAAGCGGGATTCTTCGTCCCCTCTATATCACGATTCCACTTTCAGAGTCAAACCATTGTACTTTTTCGGTGCGGGCACTACGTAGTGCCCGCCCGAAAATGCCCCTTTCGGAGGGTCTTCCGGCGCAATTGCGAGTTGGGACCCTCCCTCGGTGCCCCGTCCGCTCGGTTTCCGGGGGGATTTCTGCCGATGGGCAGCGGCATCCGGGCTTGTCCCGCCGCGAATCCGGCGGCCGGGGCGAGCGGCTCCGTTCCCGCCTCCGGCGGGCTTCGCGGATGGGGTGGAAGGAAGCCGCCGTCAGGCGGCGCGTCTTCGTCGTCGTTGGGCCCGGGCCCGGGCCTGCCGGTGCAGCAGCAGCCCGATTCGGTGGACGTTGAAGGCGGTCACGGACCGTGCCACCCTCCGGGCAAACCCGTCCGCCCCCTACGACAGGACCCGGTCCATGCCGCGTGGCTCGAGGTTGTGGATCGCGGACTCCACGGCCGGATGCTGCCGACGCATCTTCCGGAACGTCGGATCGGCTTCCCGTTTCCGGTCCGCCTGACCGAGCGTTCCCTTCTTCGGCAGCATGTTGTGCTCCAGCAGCTCGTCCAGGGTGATCCGGTTGGAGGGGCTGGGAAAGCCCCGATCGAAACTGCACAGGCAGAGGTCGGGGAAGCGAGCCTGGGCTTCTCGGATCATGGGCACGGCAGGATCCACGTCTCCGCCTTCCCACAGGACCCGAGGGTGCAGGAGGAAGCCGTGCTGATCCTCCAGCACGGCCACCGGCACTCCGAGTTCCACCGGCACCCCGGCCTTGCCCTTCACGCACCAGCGTGTGTGCTCTTCGAAGATCGAAACCACCTTCTCGCTCTGCGGAATCTTCTCGCCCTTCCGCAGACGGCGATCCACCTGGTGGATCTGCCGGCGGGCATGCTTGAGGTACGACTCGACCGAACGCACCGTGGGGATCGGGACGCCTCGCTCCCGAAGCACCGGTACCGTCTCTTCCGCCCGCCGGACCCACGCCCGGCTGGCGTCGAGATACGCCTTGACCGGCTCCGGACGGGCCCGTCGGGTCTGCCGAACCTGCGGGAAAGGCTGCTGCAGTTTCCGGCTCCCATGCTGCCACTGCCGCCATCCGGACACCCCCAAGCGTACGGCGGCGCGACCCGGATCCCGCACCCGGCAACGCATCGCATCCCACAACCGGTGGACATCTGTCGGGGAGTGCACATCCGCCTTCACCACGAACGAATCGCAGCGGCCCCGCAGGGGGTCGTCCGACCGACGGCGGCCCCGGTCGTCCGTGCCGTCCGCGCCGTCCTTCCGCTTCCGTGTCCGCTTCCGTACCCTCGCATGGCCTTTCTCCGCGATCCGCTGCGACACCTTCCCCAGCACTTCCGGTGTCCGCAGGCTCACGTGGTCCACCCTCGTCGGATATCCGTACCGGGTGTGATCCCAGATGTCGGTGTGCCCCAGAAACTTCCGAACCGTCCTGTGCTCGTTCACCCGCTCGTGCATGGGATCGAAGTCCTAGCCCAAACCCTGCTTCAGGAGACCCATCACCAGGATCTTCCACAACTCCATGCCGGGACGCCCTCGCAGGCGGGATCCCTCGGGAAGGATCCCCTCCTCCAGAATCTCGAACCACCGGACCCGGGTCGACCGGTCGGCATACACGTACTGAAGGCCACGCAGCAGCGGCGGAATGTCCTCCCGCGAGTGTACGTTGATCTCGATCTCCTCGATCGCAACCTGGCCCCATTCCAGCTGAGGACGGACGACCTCCCGCATGGCCATTCTCCCGAAGATTCCCGAATCCCGCGCGATGTTCCGGCCCCAGCGGCCGATTCCCGCCCCACAGAGGGATTCTTCACCCCTTCAATAGCACACTTCTATCACTGGAGTCAACTGGTTGTACTTTTTCGGGCGGGCACCAACTATGGGCGACAATCCGAAGTCCACCGTCGCACGGTGCGTTCGCGCCGCCAGACCGCGCGAGAAGCGCTACGACCGACATCCACAGTGATACCATCCCCGGCCTGCTTCTGCGCGTCTTCCCCCGGGCGCGCGCAACTTTGCCTTCGATCGCATGGACGCAACGCAGGGCCGCGGTGGCGGCCCTGCGCGCGAAACGCATCACAAGAAGTCGAAGTGTTCGGCTTCGAGTGCCTGCAGGCTGGTCGTGACGGTCAGGGTGTCGGCGCTGCCGTCACCGAAGGAGATCGTGAAACCGCCTTCCGTGGAATCAACGGTGATGTCGCCGAACGCGTTGACCCCATCAATGTTCCTCAACGCGATGGTGTCCCCCGCAGCGAAGTCCAAGATGGTGTCATCGCCCCTTCCGTTGTAGAGGAAGGTGTCGTTGCCGGCTCCGCCGGTCAGCGTGTCGTTGCCGGCGCCACCCTGGAGCCAGTCGTCGCCGTCGCCGCCGGTCAGCGTGTCGTTGCCGGCGCTGCCAAACAGCTTGTCATTGTCATCGCCGCCCGTCAGCGTATCATCGCCCGCGCCGCCATTGAGCCTGTCGTTGCCGGCGCCTCCGTTCAGAACGTCATCGCCCGCGCCGCCGCGGAGCGTGTCGGCGCCGGCATCGCCATTGATCGTGTCGGCGCCTGAGAGCCCGGCCAGCCAGTCGTCGCCGGCACCGCCATTGATCGTGTCGTCGCCCTTGAACGTCCTCACGCGGTCGTTGCCGGCGCCTCCGTTGATCGTGTCGTTGCCGTCGCCGCCGTGGAGCTTGTCGTCGGCCGACGTGCCCGTCTTCGACACTGGGGTAGTGGTGCGTGCAACGTCGTCGGGGGAGACAATCTCGACATCATTCGCGTCGAAGCCAGAGACCACGCCGGTGAGCGTGATCGTACCCTCGTTCTCGCCACGACCGTAGATGATGACGGTCCGGTTTTCAGTAAGGTGGACAGCGACATTCAGGTCATCGTACGTGGTCACTCCGGGTACGCCGTCGAACTTGATCTTGTCGCCCTCCTGGAAGTCGATGATCGTGTCGTCGCCGTCCCCGCCCGTAAACACGAACGTGTCGTTGCCGGTTTTGCCCCATAGCCTGTCGTCGCCGGCGCCGCCATCGAGCGTGTCGTCGCCGTCGCCGCCGACAAGAGTGTCCTCGCCCGTGCCGCCATACAGGGTGTCGTCGCCGGCTTGGCCATACAGGGTGTCGTCACCTGCCTGGCCATACAGCGTGTCGTCGCCCGCGCCGCCGTAGAGAGTCTCCCAGCCATTGCCAGTGTTGTCGCCGCCATAGAGCTTGTCGTTGCCCGCGTTGCCATAGAGGGTGTCATCGCCACCGTCGCCATTAAGGGTGTCGTCGCCTCCGTTGCCCACCAGTTTGTCATCGCCTTCGCCACCACTGATCGTGTCGGCGCCTTCGCCGCCAATCAGCTCGTCGTTGCCCGAGGTGCCCGTCAGCGTCTTCCCCGGGATCTCGCGCACAAGATTGGAGGCGGGGCGGGGAGCGGGGGCGGCGACAAACGTAACGTCTGCCGTGTCGATATCCCCGATGGTTGCGCCTGTCAGCGTGATCGTTCCCTGGTCCCCGCTGGCGCCGTAGGTGATGACGACATCGTCGCCAACTTGCTGCACCGTCAGATCATTGAAATCGTCCACCCCGGGCACGCTGTCGAACTTGATCGTGTCGCCATCCTGGAAATCGGTGATCGTGTCGTCGCCGTCCCCGGCTCTGAACACGAATGTGTCCTCGCCCGTGCCGCCGGTGAGGGTGTCGTCGCCCGCGCCGCCGGTGAGGGTGTCGTCGCCCGCGCCGCCGATAAGGGTGTCGTCGCCCGTGCCGCCGGTGAGGGTGTCGTCGCCCGCGCCGCCGGTCAGCTCGTAGTTGCCCGAGGCGTCCGCAAACGCGAAGTCTGCCGAGCCGATATCCCCCAAGCCCAGGCCGTTCAGCGTGATCGTGTCCCCGCTGGCCCCGTAGGTGATGACGACTTTGGTGCCGGTCTTATCACCACCGCTGTTGGTAACGTCCTGTTCCTCCACCGTCAGGTCGCTGAACTGGCCCACCCCGGCGACGGCGTCGAACTTGATGATGTCGCCGTCCTGGAACCCGCCTATGATGTCGCCGCCGTCTCCGGCTCTGAACACGAACGTGTCGTCTCCGTCGCCGCCGAACAGAAAGTCGTCGCCCGCGCCGCCGGTGAGGGTGTCATCCCCCGCGCCGCCGATAAGGGTGTCGACGCCCGTGCCGCCATACAGCGCGTCGTCGCCCGCGCCGCCATTCAGCGTGTCGTCGCCCGCGCCGCCATTCAGCGTGTCGTCGCCCGCGCCGCCGTAGAGCAGGTCGCCTCCCACGCCGCCGTCGAGGGTGTCGTTGCCGTCGCCGCCATATAGAGTGTCGTCGCCCTCGTCACCATGGAGCGTATCGTCGCCGTTGCCGCCGTCGAGGGTATCGTCGCCCGCGCCGCCATGGAGCGTATCGTCGCCGCTGACCAGGAAATTCTCATCGTCGCCATTCAGCGTGTCGGCGCCCTTGCCGCCACTCAGCGTGTCGTCGCCGGCGTTGCCTACCAGCGTGTCGTCGCCGTCGCCGCCGACTTTGGTGTCGTCGCCGGACGTACCGGCCCACGTTATGCCTGTCGTCATCGTTTCGTCTCCTTCAGCTCAAGGTAAGTCCATCCGCAACGCTCATTGGCCGACAGGCGTCGGAACCGGCGCCCGTCGGGGCGGTGGGTCACTGCGGATGAAGGATGGAGCCACGGCCTCGGGAAGGCCGTGGCAGAAGTCGTGCCGGGTGGAACCGGTCCGGTCGAGAAGCGGTCTTGCCACCGACGCGACGTGCGCACTCCCGCGCACTGCCCGGCAACCACTGCCCGACAACGTATTCGTCTGCCTGCGCCCGGCGCTCCTCCAGGAGAGGACGCACGGGCGGGGAAGACAGTATCAAAGGGGGAGGGGTCTCCCAAAGGCGACCAAGCACATCGGCGCCGAAATCCGGCGCATAGAAGAGACGCGAGACGCGAGACGCGTCTACACCAAGATCAAGGCAGGAAGTCAAGTCCGAAAATACCCGTCGCAACGATCATGCAGAACCACGATCATGCAGAACCATAGACGGCGCACCGCCGTCATGCAAGCGGAAAATTTGCCCTGTGGCTCCGGTTCGGCCGCGAGAGATGGTGGTCCAGGCCCGAGCGGTCTCGTGTTCCGGCGCGTTGGGTTGTCCGTCTGCCGGGGTCCGGCGTGCCTGATCGGTGCTGGCGGCAGGCGCGACAGCGTTCCCCGCTGGCAACCGAGGACGCGTCGCCGTCCCGGTCACGTGCCAGCCCGCATCGTCCATGTTCTCGCGGATGAGTTCGCCCGGATGCGACGGGTTCCGCATCGGGCCGACGCGGTCACCTGCAACATCGTTCATGGTCATCGCCCTTTCTGTCAGCGAGGGTCGATCAGGTCCACGGCCTCGCCGTCCTCGAAGCGGAACACCACGCGCCAGTTGCCGTAGATGCGGACGCTCTACTGCCCGCACGATCGCCAACGGTACGGGCCGGGCGAATGGCCGCTGCCGATGAACGAGACTGCGCGCATTGCATCGTCGCTTCGTGCTTCCTGTCGTGCCGCTCGGAAGTCGCGCGGTGGTTCGCAGGACTGACTCTGCAAGTGCGCGGCGGGCGCTGCCGCTCGAGCGCCATCGGGCTGAATGCCGATGACACAACGGCTTGTTCCGGCGCGGTGGCCCTCACACGGGGGCAACCGGGGGGGGGTCGTCGCCATGAGCGTCGAGAGGTCCGCCCTGCCGATTCGCGAGGGGACCATGGCGCGCGGCCAATTCACAGGGCGTCCTCGGCCCGCAGCATGCGGATCGCATCGCGGACCGCTTCCACCGTCACGTCGACATCGGCGCCCTCCATGACGCCCGACACGTATCCGCCGGGCGATCCGCCCATGGTGACGCCGCCCAGCATCATGGTGAGATCGAAACGGGTGGCGAGTGGTTTCGGCAGGTACAGGAGATCATCGGGCGCCACGCCGGAACCGTCGAAGGATCCCGGCGCCACGTCGAGGCGCCGGGGATTGAGAAAGATGTGGAAGGACGAGTGGGTTCCATAGGCGGCCCAGGAGACGCCGGCCTCGCTGACGACGCGGTTGATGCCGTCCCGGAGCGCGGCCGCCGTGTCGCTGGCGCGCTCGCACATGGCGCCGTCGGCAATCTGGTTCAGGGCGGCGATGCCTGCGGCGGCCGAAACGGGGTTGGCGTTGAAGGTGCCGAAGTGGTCGACCTTGGTGCGGCCATCCCGTCGCGTGGTCTCGAAATCGAGCATCTCCATGACGTCCCGGCGCCCGGCCACTGCGCCGCCGGGAAAGCCGCCGGCCAGGATCTTTGCCAGAGCCGTGAGATCGGGCGTGATGCCGAGCGACTCCTGGGCGCCTCCCGGTGACACGCGGAATCCGGTCACCACCTCATCGAGGATGAGGAGGGCTCCGTGACGTTCCGTCTCGTCGCGCAAGAGCCGGACGAAGTCCGGGTCGACCGGAAGCCGGCCGAACCTGGCCCCTGTCGGTTCGATGATGGCAGCGGCGATGTCGTCATGGGTGCGGAACGCTTCCCGGAGCGCGGCGCGGTCACCGGAGTCGGCAACGACGAGGTCTTCCTCGATCCCCGGGACGACGCCCGCTGCATGGGCGCCGCCGCTCGAGATCCGAGCCAAGGCGACATGGTCATCTGGAACTTCGGGTTAGACAGGAGCCGCCAACTAGTAGTACGGAGGGAAAAAGATCAAGGGGAGAAAGCGGCACGCGGTGGTCGATACCCTCGGGTTGCCCTTGGTCCTGCAGGTGCACCCCGCCAACGTGCAGGATCGGGAGGGTGCGCCGGCGGTCCTCGCCGAACTGCGCACGACCCTGCCGAGCTTGCAGAAGGTCTGGGCAGACGGAGGGTACCGCGGTCCCCAACGGGCCCAAGCCCGGGCTGCGATGCCGGACGCCCCGGACCTCGAGATCGTGACCAAACCCAAGGAACCGAAGGGTTTCGAGGTGCTTCCGCGACGCTGGATCGTCGAGCGGTGGTTCGGCTGGCTGGGCCGCTGCCGACGTCGGGCGAAGGACGATGAACGACGGCTGGAGAGCTCGCTGGCAGGGCTGCAACGGCCCGTGATCCGCATCCTGGTGCGCCGCCTCGGACGGGCCGAAACCCTCGGCAAAACCGTAACATTCTGATTATATAGAGTTTTAAATCATGCTCTGAGGCCGCACCCGGTCCCAGCCGTGGTATGATGGGCAGGAACTTCAACCTCACGACGAAGGAGACGTCCATGGCTGTGGACGCCATCGACCCTGCCCTTGCCGGCCCGCCGCACGGCCGTGGCAGCATGGGATCAGCCTTCTGGTGCTTCCGGGCTCCGCCCGGCAGAGATGCGCCGGGCATGATCGCCGCCTGGGCCAAGGCCCTCGGCCTGGACGAGCCCGGCTCGCCGGCCCGGCGCGTTTTCGTCGACCCCGTCAACGGCCTGATCGCGATGATGTCGCCCTCGTCGGTGCACGACATCCATGCTGAAGGCGTATCGGATCTGGTGAAGGCGGTCGCCGATGTGGGCGGCCGGCGGCGCGCCTCGCTGCGGTCGACGACCTGGAAGGACCAGGACCCGGACGGCGGCGAGCGCCGGGGCGAGGCTGACGCCTGCTTCTATTTCGACGGCAAGGCGGACGGTTATTTCGCCGCGCTTGCCGTCAGCGACGCCGAGGCCGAGGCCTGGGCTGACGCCAACCCGCCTGACCTGGTGGTCGAGGTCGAGCACACCCATGGCGACCCCGGCAAGCCGGATTTCTACCGCGACCTGGGGGTTCCGGAGATGTGGCGCCTCGATGCGGGGCCCGACGGGCTGCTGCGGGTGGAGTTCCTCGGCCTCCAAGCACCCGAAGGGCCGGAGCCGATGGCGGGCTCGGCAATACTGCCGGTTTGCACTGAAGCGTTCGTGCTTGAGGGCATGACCATGGTCCGGGAGGGAGTCTCTTTCTCCGCCTTCCAGGACCTGGTCCGGCGCGCCCTGGAACCCTCCGGCGGCTACGAGCCCTGATTCCGCCGACCTCCGCGGCGGGGTGGCACCACCAACCGATCAATGGCCGACGGACTGGCCGGGCGCGTCAGCCAGTCGTTCACCAGCCCCAGGCTCTCGTCCACCGGCACGAACGAGGGGCCGCCCACGCCGTGGCGATAGCGCGCCCGCCTGCAGGTCACCGGGCCGAGCGTGCTCATGATCGTCTTCGGCGTCGCCGCCACACGGAACCGCCACTGCCCGGCCCGTTCGACCCGCTCAGCCCCGTCGTCGAGGCGCTCGATCCACGACCCCGGCACCGCGCAGCCCGCCGGATGGCTGCAAACCCATCCGGCGGCCGGGGTCCGGCTCCGGGGCTTCCGCTTGCCCGCACGAGGTGCCCGGTCGCGTTGCTGACCCCTTCCCACAAGGCCGGAACGGGGAGCGGCAGCCGAAGATCGATCCGCTTCTTGTCAGCCGGAACACGCACCTCCGGTCCTCGGCCGCGAGCGAGTGAAAGGGGCACGGAACAATGCCGGATCCGAACCCGTCAGGAAAAACGATTCGTCATCAGTAGGGGGGGGTGAGTAGATACGCCAGAACAACGTATCCGAATGCCATTGCCCGGCGGGGCGGAGGCAACTGCACCTGCCGGGTGTGCTCCAGGTCTTCCAGGGCCGCTTGGCAACTGCGCTCGCGCCAGCGATCCCGCGCGTCGATCAGGCGAAACTCCCGACACACCCGACGGACCCCGGCCCGACGACTGGCCGGCGACTCCCGGGACAGACGCGCCTGCAGCCGGCGCAGATGCGCCGGCTGCCCCAAGATGCGGTGCACGGGTTCCATGGCCGACAGGAACCGCACCGTAGAGGGTCCATGCACTCTGGTTAAGCCTGCCGATGTGAGTCATAGGCAGGGTGCGGGTGGACCCCCTGTGTCAGATTCGCGACCCGGGCCGCCGGAGACCCGCCGATGGCAGCATCCCGCGCCGCCTAGTGTCCCAGCTCGCGGCCGAGTAGCCGATGTCGCCCAAGCGGCCCTGGCGCAGACGACACGATCCAATACAGGAGCACCGCACCCGGTCGGCGCGTCCACCCCTGCGGGGGATGGGTCGCCATCCTCTCCCGCCACCGCCGCCGATCCGGGGCGTCGCCGACCGGGGCCCGCGGAACCTCCCCGAGGTCGGCCCAGGCGCACGGCAGATCCCGGTCCGGGTACGTGCGTTCCACCTTGCAGCCCGGCAGGCCCGGCGTCCGGAAGGGTCGCGGCCGAGGGGCCGGCAGCACGATCCCCGTGCGCTCCGCCAGCAGGGGCAGGGCTTGGGTCGCTTGGGCTACACAGGGCACGCCCCGCGCGTTGCGCCACGCCTCGCGCTCGCACAGTTCGCGCGCCCCAGCAGGACGGGTCCGACCCGCCTCGGACGCCGCCGTCTTCAGCCATTCCACCGGACCGGCGCTGAGGTGTCGAAGTCCGACTTGTATGCCGCCACACCGCACGGCGAACCGGACATTGTTAAGTAGTGCCTGCCCGGAAAACCCCCAAGATTCTGATTACATGAATGAAAGCTCAATATTGACAGAGCGAAGATTCTTCGAATTCAGTCTGATTTCAGCGGAATATGTCGTCATATGCCATCAAAGAAGGAATCTTCGGTTCCCCAGATTCCAAATGCGGTTGCATATACAATGTGTTGTGATTTTCCGTGCAGACACTCAGTACGGGTGATTGAAAGATCCGGCGGCCGGGGCTGCGGGCGCGCAAGCAGCGCCCGGGCATCGGGCCTCAGCGGCGGGCGGAACCTCTCCTTCGGCGTGCCGGGCGGGTCGGTGTACGGCCCGTGGGCGCGGGCGAACCCCCGGGTTCGGCCCAGACCCTTCCAGCCGGCCGCCCGGTACCGGGTGCCGGGAACGCGTTTCGGGTCCCGGAACGTTTCGGTCCCGAGCACCCGATGGCCGGGCGTCGCCCGCCCGTCGTCGGCGCGCCGACGGGTCCTCCGTGCCCGGAAGAAGGAGGCCCGGTTCGGGAACCATCCGGGGCCCGAACGCACCAGGAAACGCGTGGGGTTCGCGCGCCACTCCAGCCGACGGAACGGCTGCGCCGGCTTCCCGCCGATCCAGCGGTCGCGCGGACCGCACGCGAAGGCACCGTTCGGCCACGCCGCCAGGCCCAGCCACGGACCCCTGAAGGCCGCGATCGAACGCAGGCCGCGGCCCGCCAACCGACGAAAGCCCGGATCGGGATGCGCGTCCATCCAAGCGTCCCGGCGCGGCCGTTCCTCCGCCTTCGCCCGACGAACCTCGACCTCGGACCGGGGGTTCGCCTTGTAGGTTGCGAACGAATGAGGCTCGATCTCCACGGCGGCGGCGATGCGAAATCCTGCGCGCTTGAGGCCGACCGCCAGGCCCCCGGCGCCCGCGAAGACATCGATCGCCGTTGGAGCCATGGTCGTCAGCAGCGCCCGATGTCCGCTGGAAAGAGAGGGTTTCTGCCAGGCGGCGGGTATCTTCAAACCAGTTCATCGTCGGCGTCCTCGAACTGCGACGCGACCTGATCCTGGCCGATCAGACTCCCGAGAATGGTGTAGTCGCCGCGCTCCTTTCGAATGCGCCCGGCGATGATGCTGGGGTCGATGCCGAGGTTCTTGGCGTCGGTCCGCACCGCCTCTTCGGACAGCGCGAAGCGCGACAGGCACTTGTCCCACTTTGACTCAGGTACGAGGCGGTCGAGCGCGAAGGCATCGGCCTCGCGCTCGACCTTGTCATCGCCGGTTGTTTCCTCCTCATCGAAGAAATCGTAGCGCAACCCGTCCATGAGGTGCAGAAACACGTGCCCCAGCTCATGCAGAAGCACGAACCAGAAGTTATCGAGGCGATCGAAGCGCAGCGTGAGCCCGATGACCGGTCGGCCGTCGTGATCGAGCATGGCCCCCCCATCGAGACAGGTGCCTGACAGGTGCTTCTCCGTGACGAGGATGATGCCCTTGGACAGCAGGAGCGCCTGCGCCCGCTTGGGGCCGTTCCAGCACCGCGTGAGTGCGATGAGATCGGCGAGCCAGCGGTCGTCGGCAACGAACTCCGGTGGATCTCGGCCCTCCACGATGTTTCGGGTCCGCTCCAGGATCCGCGCTTGCCACGCGAGCAGCGCGTACTCGTTCGGCACCGAGCCGCCGTGCATCTTCTTGCGGTGGCAGACACTCGCGAACTGCGGCCCTGCGGCCCGCATGAAGTAGTCGCGGGCGAGCTGGTGGACGTCGCTCTTGCGCGGTGCGTCGAACCAGCCGCGTTGCGCCATCTCGCGAGCGGGGAACTGCTTCCACACCACATCCTCGATGTCCGACCATGAGAAGACGGACCCCTTGGAGGCAGCTTCGCTCTCGAACAGCCCCGTGGCATGGACGTTCAGGACCGCGGCGACGTCGATCAGTCGACCGAGGCTTGCCCCCGAATAGTCCGACGCCTCGTAGCGCTGGATTTGCTGTGCCTTCATCCCGAGTCGTTCGGCAAGGTCGGTCTGACTCAAGCCGGCTGCTATCCGTGCCTGGACGAGCACCGACGGCAGATTCTCCAGCGAGTGCGCCCGGGCGAACGTGATCTCGCCGGACTTCAGGAGCTCGTAGTGGGAGAGTTCGGCCTCCAGGGTCGCGATCTGGCTCTTCATGGCGGCGATGCGCGCTTCGCGCAGCCAGTCCTGCTCGCCGGTCGCATCGGCGTTTTCGGACTGGGCGGCGGCGAGCGCATCGCGGAGCTTGCCCAGCTGCCCTTCGGTTATGGTGTACTGCTTTTCGCTGTGGATCATGACGTCACCGCAGGTTGGAGCATCGGGTCATCCGGAAGGTCAATCGCCACGATGCCCTTGGAGACACCGGTGAAACGATCGACCTGGAAGAACTCGACGAAGATGGTCCCGGCCTGATCAGCCGGGATCGTGGACGGGAACAACTCCCCGGAATACTTGGCTTTCTGCGCTGCGCGATCGTTTTCGAACGTGAGCAGGACCGGATCGAGCAAGGCTTGATTGATCCCGGTCGGATCCCAGCAGGCGTCGAAGTCCCCTGGACGGGGCTTTGCAGTCACGAAGCTTCCGTCGAGGAAGGCGCGGCGGCACCCTGCACCCCGAAGGTTCGCCAATGCGGCGACGAAGCCCTTGAACTGTGCGCGCCGGCGAGGGTTCGATGCAAATCGCGTCTCCACCTCGGCAAGGGTCGCCGGATGGATGCCGGGAGGCAGTATGGGCCACGGCGAGCCGGGCAGGTCGACATGGTTCGGAATCATGCCTACAACACTACTGTTGTATCATGCGCCCGTCAAGCGATGCGGCGGGCCCGGGGTATCGGGCCGTGCACTCGCTCACATACCGGTCAAGGTGCCTCGGGATGAGCGTATGGAAGGTGGCGGGGAGAGGAGGAGGGCGTTTCAACCCACGCTCCCGTTGCGGGGAGCGACGCGGGGAGGTTGTTGCTTGGCGAGGGACCTCATGAGTTTCACAATTGTTCCGGCGGAACCCCGCGAGCCAGCCTCCGGCGGAGCACCGAACGGACCTTGTCGGTGACGTTGGTTCCTGCCGCTGCCAACCCCCGGGGCGTGTCGAACCAGTCCGCCTCCATGATGCACAGCGTGCCAAGCTGCGTCATGGCATGGTGGGTTTCCTCCTTGCGCCGGCGGGCGGCGGGATCCTCGGATTCCATGACCTCGATCATGAAATCGACGCTGTCCCAGCCCTCCCAAGCCTCAGGGTGCGCCCGGATGATGAAATCGGGAAGGCATGGCCCGTACTGCGTGTCGATTTCAACGAGCGACTTTATCGAGGGCGAACCTCACGGTGTCGAACTCGCGTCTCATGATTCCGAGTGTCTTCCTCAGCGCACCGAACGCCTGGCGCTCGGCGTCGGATTCCACCGGAACCGGGCAGTTCATGGCGGCAATCGGCTGCACGTGACCATGGAGGCCGGCGAAGGTCGCGGCGCCCTCCTCGCGGCCCGCCACGCCGATGAAGAAGAGGAAGGGCGGGCGTATCTAGTGCCCGCACCGAAAAAGTACAATGGTTTGACTCTGAAAGTGGAATCGTGATATAGAGGGGACGAAGAATCCCGCTTTGATGCGGGAATCGGCCGATGAGGTCGAGAATCGGCCGGATTTTCGGGAATCTTCGCGAGAATTGCCATGCGAAACGTCATTCGCCTGCAGATGGAATTGGGTCAGGTTGCGATCGAGGAGATCGAGATCGACGAGAACTCGCGGGATGACATTCCGCCGCTGCTGCTCGGGCTTCGGCACGTGTATGCCGACCGGTCGGTTCGTGCCCGGTTGTTCGAGATCCTGGAGCAGGGGATCCTTCCCGAGGTGTCCCACACGAAAGGGCGTCCCGGCATGGAGCTGTGGAGGATCCTCGTGATGGGTCTCCTGAAGCAGGTCCTGGGGTGTGACTTCGATCGTCTGCACGAGCTGGTGAACCAACACCATACCGTTCGGAAGTTTCTGGGACACTCCGGCTTCTGGGACGAGACCCGGTACCGGTATCCCACGGTGGTACACAACGTGAGCCTGCTGACGCCGGACGTGCTGGGGGAGGTGTTGCAGCTGATCGCGGAGAGCGGCCATGCGCTGGTGCGGAAGCGGAAGCGGAAGAGCGGCCCGGGCGGTCGCCCGTCGAAGGAGCCCCTGCGGGGCCGCTGTGATTCGTTCGTGGTGAAGACGGATGTGCACTTCCCGACGGATGTCAACCTGCTGTGGGATGCGATGCGTTGCCTGGTGCGCGAGACGGGCCGCTCAGCCCTGCGGGCGGGGGTGTCCGGAGGGCGGCAGTGGCGGCATCGGAGCCGGAGGCTGCAGCGGCTCTTTCAGAAGGTTCGGCGGACCCGGCGGGCCCGTCCGGGGCCGATCCAGGCGTACCTCGACGCCTGCTGGGAGGAGGTCCGACGGGCTGAAGCGACGGTTCCTGCGCTTCGAGAGCAAGGCGTCGGAGCCCCCAGGATTCTCCGGATCGAGTCGTACCTCAAGCATGCCCGGAGGCAGCTCGACCAAGTGGACCGCCGCCTGCTGAAAGGCGAGAAGATCCCGCAGGAAGAGAAGGTGTTTTCGATCTTCGAGGAGCACACGCGCTGGTGTGTGAAGGGCAAGGCCGGGGTTCCGGTGGAACTCGGAGTGCCGGTGGCCGTGCTGGAGGACCAGCACGGCTTCCTCCTACACTCCCGGATCCTGTGGGAAGGCGGAGACGTGGATCATGCCGTACCCATGATCCGGGAAGCGCAGGCCCGCTTCCCCGACCTCCGCCTGTGCAGCTTCGATCGGGGGTTCCACAGTCCCTCCAACCGGATCGCACTGGACGAACTGCTGGATCACAACGTGCTGCCGAAGAAGGGAAAACTCGGTCCGGCCGACCGGAAACGGGCCGCCGACCCGACGTTCCGGGAGATGCGCCGGCGGCATCCGGCCGTGGAGTCCGCCATCAATAATCTCGAGCAGCGCGGCATGGACCGGGTCCTGTCGTATGGGGCGGAGGGTTTTGCGCGGATGGTGGCGCTCTCCATGGTGGCCTTCAATGTCCACCGCATCGGGTTGCTGCTGCAGAGACAGGCCCGGGCCCAAGCCCGACGACGACGAAGACGCGCCGCCTGACGGCGGCGCCCCTCCACCCCGTCCGCGAAGCCCGCCGTGAGCGGGAACGGAACCGCTCGCCCTGGCGTCCGGATTCTGGGTGGGAAGGGCCCGGATGCCGCTGCGAATCGGCAGGAATCCCTTGGAAACGGAGCGACCGGAGGCCCCGGAGGGTGGGTCCAACCCGAAATTTCGCCGGAAGGGCCGCCAAAATGACCATTTTCGGTGCGGGCACTACGTAGCCGAGCAGGGATGCAAGTGGCGCGGGCTGCCGGCGCACTTCGGCACCTGGCACACCATCTCCACCCGGATGAACCGCTGGGCGAAGAAGGGCGTCCTGGATCGGGTGTGTGCGGAGTTGCAGCGCTTGGAGATCATGCGGGTGAAGGTCGAGGTGCGGTCCTTGGACAGCACCGTGGTGAAGGTGCACCCGGACGGTACGGGAGCGCTCGAAAAGCATGGTGCTCAGGCCCTCGGGACGTCGCGCGGGGGCTGGACCCCCAAGCTTCATCGGGTCGCTGCGAAGGATCGAAACGCGGTAGGGTTTTCCTGGTCCGGAGGGCAGGAGGGCGACGGGCCCCAAGGGCGCACGTTGCTGCACCGCATGGCATTGCCGAATACCGCACGTGGTCTGGTGATGGACAAGGCCTAGGAAGGGGACGAAACCCGTAAACTGGTGGCACGTCGGGGACGGGAGCCCGTGGTCCCACCGAAAGCCAACCGGATCACGCCGTGGGAATACGATCGAGAACGGTACAAGAAACGCAATGAAGTCGAACGCCTGTTTCGAAGGATCCAGCGATTTCGGCGTGTCTTCACGAGATTCGACAAGTTGGATGTCGTCTTTACCTTATTCATCCACTTCGCACTCATCGTCGATGTCCTCAAGCCTCTATAGCGTTAACATTCCCCAGTAGTACGGAAACGTTGAACTGACGATAGTATTCTGGCAAGATTTCCGTGTCGGTTCGTGTCGGCCCCGTGTCGGTGCGTGTCGCCACGCGTAGGCGCCCGATCGGTACGGCGCTCTCTGGTTCATCCCCACAGACCCGATGCCGAACGTGCAGGCGCTCACACTCTCTTGGGGATCGGACGGATCCGGTTTCCGGGAACCGCGCCGGCCTGCAGGGGTTCGGTGCGGGGATCGGAGTGGATCCTGGCCCTTCCTCAGGGCAGGAAGCTCGATTGCGCCAGGCCAAGCCCTGGAGAGGGGGAAACCATGACGTAGGTTGAAACCTTTCGTCGCAAGCCTGCGGGTTCGACCCCCGCCCGGCAAAGGTGCGCCCGCCCGCCGGGAGCGAGTGTGGCAGGGCGTGCGGTACCGCACGTCGTGAAGCGGACACAGCGGGCGGCGAAGCGTCGCTAGGGAGCCTCGTACTCCTCAATGTCGGTGCCTTCATCGTTCGAGCAGTGGGGGCCGCACCGGCGCGCCGCGTGTAGGGGCAAGGCGCAACGGACCGTCCGGGGTCCGAGAACGACGCAAAGCCGCGGGAGGGCTTGCCAGGGAACCTGGGAGATCCGGTTTCTGCCCGCAGGTCGAACCTGCGGAGCCGGCTGGCGAAACCCATGAGCCGAAGGCCAGACGGAAACCGGAAGTCGTAGCTCGCTCCTAGTACCGGCGAAGGCGGGGAACCGGGTCCACCGGGTGCCGCTGGAGGGAAGGGGCGTGCTGCAGGAACCGAACCCCTGGAGGGAAACGGTGGAAGAGACACGGAGAACTTCCAACCCGTCCACGGAACCACAGTGGATCGCCGCGCAGGCGAAGAAGAAGCGCGGGGTGATCGATGCGGAGGTGTCGAAGGATCTCGACAGCATCCCGCATCGGGAACTCCGCGCCTTGCTGGACCGGTGGATCAAGGACGGTGTCATCCGTCGCAGGATCAACCCATGGCTGCGGGCGGGCGTCCTGGAGAAGGATGCCCGGCATGCCGACGGCCAAGATCATGCACGGCTACGGGACCGCTTGAGCGAACCGGTCCTGTACGGAACCGGATGCCCGAATGCGGGCCCGTCCGGATCGGGTGTGCCAGGCGAACGGGCAGAAGACAGGGGGTGAAAGTCCCCTGGAACGAAGGAGTACCCAAACCGCGTTTCTCCGCGAGCCGTGCGTCGGCTCCCGTGAGGGGGCAGGCGAAGCGTCGGCAGCGGTGCGGATGGGTGGGGCTAATGAGCACCGAAAAGACGATGATCCGGGGTGCCGAGGTTTTCCGATCGGCCGAAGGCACCATCGCAGGCATCGATTGGGTGAGATGCCGGCGCGCCCCGCGGTGTCCGAGAACCCCTACACGTCCGTACGTCTTCGGTTGGGACCCTGGGAGATCTTCAAGCGGTCCCGCCGGTCGAGGCGGGACCGAGTAGGGAAGGAGAAAACCGAAGCCTAGGACGAACGGTTTGAAGAAGTCGGATGGGGCCGTACGACCTGGGAAGGCGGCGAACCAGGGAGCGTCAGCTCCTGCGGAGTTGCCGGAGGAAAGGGCCCCAACCAAGAGGAATCCGGGACGCCAAAGCACGCGCCGAACGCAGGGTCGGGCACGCGTGCCACAGGCGGCGGACCGGATCCGGAAAGCTGTAGAGAGGAACCCGAAGGAGCGTCGTACTGCACTCTTTCACCACATCACGCCGGAGGTGCTCCGGTCGGCCTGGCTCGGCCTGAAGAAGGAAGCCGCGGCCGGAGTCGACGGCGTGACGTGGGAGGCCTATGGCGAAGATCTGGACGAGCGTTGGCTCGACGTGCACTCGCGCCTGCATCGTGGAGGAGCGTACCGGGCGTCGCCGGTTCGGCGGGTTGAGATACCCAAGCCGGACGGCGGGACACGACCGCTCGGGATGGCTGCACTGGAGGACAAGATCGTCCAGAAGGCAGTTGTGGATGGGATCCTGACACCGATCTTTGAGGTGGAGTTCCTGGGCTTCAGCTACGGGTTCCGACCGGGCCGAGGGGCGCAGGACGCTCTCGACGCCCTGGCGTTCGGGATCGAGCGGCGCAAGGTCAACGGGATGGTCGATGCAGATATCCGGGCATTCTTCGACACCATCCCGAGGGATGGGTTGATCAAGTTCCTGGAGCACCGCATGGGCGACAGGCGGGTGATCCGTCTGATCCACAAATGGCTGAACGCTGGCGTCAGGACCGACGGATCATGGAGCGACACCGGGGTGGGCTCGCCGCAGGGTGCGATGGTCAGCCCCTGCCTGGCGAACGTGTTCCTGCACTACGGGTTGGATCTGTGGTTTCACAAGGCATGGCGTCCGAAGGTTCCGGGCGGTCAAGCGATCATGGTCCGCGATGCGGACGATATCGTGCGCGACGTTCGGGAGAGGCTGGAGCGCTTTGGGCTCGGCCTCCATCCGGACAAAACCCGTCGGGTCGAGTTCGGCCGGTTCGCCACGGCGAACCGCCGGAAGCGCGGGGCGGGCAAGCCGGAGGTGTTCGACTTCCTGGGCTTCAGGCACTTCTGCACGAAGACCCGGGCCGGACACTTCAGGCTTGGGCGCAAGCCGATCGCAAAACGGGTCACAAGGACCTTGGCGCGCATCGGGGTGGTGCTTCGCAAACGATGGCAGTACGACCTATGGGAGGTCGGCAAGTGGCGAGGGCGGGTCGGTCAAGGCGGGCTCAACGACTACGCCGTCCCGGGAGCGACCCGGTGGCTGCGCACGTTCCGCCAAAGGCTGCAACGCCGATGGATGCGGGCGATACGCCGCCGCTCCCAGCGCCACCGTTTCGACTGGAAGCGGCTGGAGCGCAGGACCAAAATTCTTTGGCCGCGCGCAACCATCCGCCACCCATGGCCGGACCCGCGGTTTGCCGTCAAGCACTCGAGGTAGGAGCCGGATGGATGAACGTCCATGTCCGGATCTGTGCGGGGGGTGCGCAGCAATGCGCATTCCTACCGTAACTGGGGGGAGGGGCTCGGCAACGACCCCTCCTACCCGGCTTGCGCCAGGCCAAGCCCTGGAGAGGGGGAAACCAGGACGTAGGTTGAAACCTTTCGTCGCAAGCCTGCGGGTTCGACCCCCGCCCGGCAAAGGTGCGCCCGCCCGCCGGGAGCGAGTGTGGCAGGGCGTGCGGTACCGCACGTCGTGAAGCGGACACAGCGGGCGGCGAAGCGTCGCTAGGGAGCCTCGTACTCCGCAACGTCGGTGCCTTCATCGTTCGAGCAGTGGGGGCCGCACCGGCGCGCCGCGTGTAGGGGCAAGGCGCAACGGACCGTCCGGGGTCCGAGAACGACGCAAAGCCGCGGGAGGGCTTGCCAGGGAACCTGGGAGATCCGGTTTCTGCCCGCAGGTCGAACCTGCGGAGCCGGCTGGCGAAACCCATGAGCCGAAGGCCAGACGGAAACCGGAAGTCGTAGCTCGTGCCTGCCCGGAAAACCCCCAAGATTCGGACTACATGAACGAAAGCTCAATATTGACGGAGTGAAGATTCTTCGAATCCAGCCTGATTTCAGCGGAATATGTCGTCATATGCCATCAAAGAAGGAATCTTCGGTTCTCCAGATTCCAAATATGGTTGCATATACAATGTGTTGTGATTTTCCGTGCAGACACTAGCTCGCTCCTAGTACCGGCGAAGGCGGGGAACCGGGTCCACCGGGTGCCGCTGGAGGGAAGGGGCGTGCTGCAGGAACCGAACCCCTGGAGGGAAACGGTGGAAGAGACACGGAGAGCTTCCAACCCGTCCACGGAACCACAGTGGATCGCCGCGCAGGCGAAGAAGAAGCGCGGGGTGATCGATGCGGAGGTGTCGAAGGATCTCGACAGCATCCCGCATCGGGAACTCCGCGCCTTTCTGGACCTGTAGATCAAGGACGGTGTCATCCGACGCAGGAGCAACCAAGGGCTGCGGGCGGGCGTCCTGGAGAAGGATGCCCGGCATGCCGACGGCCAAGATCATGCACGGCTACGGGACCGCTTGAGCGAACCTGTCCTGTACGGAACCGGATGCCCGAATGCGGGCACGTCCGGATCGGGTGTGCCAGGCGAACGGGCAGAAGACAGGGGGTGAAAGTCCCCTAGAACGAAGGAGGAACCAAACCGCGTTTCTCCGCGAGCCGTGCGTCGGTTCCCGCGAGGGGGCAGGCGAAGCGTCGGCAGCGGCGCGGATGGGTGGGGCTAAGGAGCACCGAAAAGACGAGGATCCGGGGTGCCGAGGTGTTCCGATCGGCCGAAGGCACCATCGCAGGCATCGATTGGGTGAGATGCCGGCGAGCCCCGCGGTGTCCGAGAACCCCTACACGTCCGTACGTCTTCGGTTGGGACCCTGGGAGATCTTCAAGCTGTCCCGCCGGTCGAGGCGGGACCGCGTAGGGAAGGAGAAAACCGAAGCCTAGGACGAACGGTTTGAAGAAGTCGGATGGGGCCGTACGACCTGGGAAGGCGACGAACCAGGGAGCGTCCGCTCCTGCGGAGTGGCGGGAGGAAAGGGCCCCAACCCAGGGGAATTCGGGACGCCAAAGCACGCGCCGAACGCAGTGTCGGGTACGCGTGCCTCAGGCGGCGGACCGGATCCGGAAAGCCGCACGGTTCGACCGGAAGCGACGGGAGCGCAGGACCGAGAGTTCTGGGTCGCGCGCAATCCTCCGCCGCCCATGGCCGGATCCGCGGTTTGCCGTCAAGCACCCGAGGTAGGAGCCGGATGGATGAACGTCCAGGTCCGGATCTGTGCGGGGGGTGCGCAGTACTGCGCATTCCTACCGTACCGTGTGCCAGGCGAACGGGCAGAAGACAGGGGGTGAAAGTCCCCTAGAACGAAGGAGGAACCAAACCGCGTTTCTCCGCGAGCCGTGCGTCGGTTCCCGTGAGGGGGCAGGCGAAGCGTCGGCAGCGGTGCGGATGGGTGGGGCTCAGGAGCACCGAAAAGACGAGGATCCGGGGTGCCGAGGTTTTCCGATCGGCCGAAGGCACCATCGCAGGCATCGATTGGGTGAGATGCCGGCGAGCCCCGCGGTGTCCGAGAACCCATGCACGTCCGTACGTCTTCGGTTGGGACCCTGGGAGATCTTCAAGCGGTCCCGCCGATCGTGGCGGGACCGTGTAGGGAAGGAGAAAACCGAAGCCTAGGACGAACGGCTGGAAGAAGTCGGATGGGGCCGTACGACCTGGGAAGGCGACGAACCAGGGAGCGTCCGCTCCTGCGGAGTGGCTGGAGGAAAGGGCCCCAACCCAGGGGAATTCGGGACGCCAAAGCACGCGCCGAACGCAGTGTCGGGCAAGCGTGCCTCAGGCGGCGGACCGGATCCGGAAAGCCGCACGGTTCGACCGGAAGCGACGGGAGCGCAGGACCGAGATTTCTGGGTCGCGCGCAATCCTCCGCCGCCCATGGCCGGATCCGCGGTTTGCCGTCAAGCACCCGAGGTAGGAGCCGGATGGATGAACGTCCATGTCCGGATCTGTGCGGGGGGGTGCGCAGTACTGCGCATTCCTACCGTAACTGGGGGGAGGGCTCGGCAACGACCCCTCCTACCCAGCTTGAGTGCGCCTTTCGGCGTCGGAGCGCCGGGAACTCCAAGCGATCGTCGACGGTACCGGAGCCGCCTGGCGTTGTCGTCGGGCGCAGATTCTGCGGATGGCAGACGAGGGGCACGACGGCGGCAAACTCCGGGATGTCGACCTCGCGCGCGGCCTGGGTATCGGCGCTTCGACGGTCGAACGCCTGCGCAAGCGTTGTGTTTTGGAGGGTTTGGAGGCCTCTCTCCGCCGCCGGGAGCAGGAGAACCGCCGACCGAAACTCCGGGACGGGGCGAAGGAGGCGAAGCGGGTGGCTCGGGCCGGTTCTTCCCCGCCCGAGGGTTGTGTCCGCTGGACACTGAAGCTGCTGGCCGGTCGTCGGATGGAGATGGAGATCGTCGAGAGCATCTCGAAGGAAACGGTGCGGAGGACTCGGAAAAAAAGGAGATCAAGCCTTGGTTGAAGCAGTACGGGTGCATTCCCCCGAGTCGCAACGCGCCGTTCGTGGCGGCGATGGAGGAGGTGCTGGACACGTATCAGCGGGATTTTGCCGAAGACGAGGTTTGGGTCTGCATGGATGAGACCAGCCGGCAGCAGACGAAGGAAACCCGCCTTCCCCGTCCCGTGCGGCCCGGGCAGCCGGAAATCGTCGACTACGAATACGAGCGAAACGGTACGGCCAATCTCTTCCTGGCGTTCGCGCCCAATGAAAGGCGCAGTTCATCCGGGAACTCGCGGACGATCCTATCCCCGGAAAGAAGATTGTACTGGTCATGGACCACCGGAACACGCACGGCCCCGCATCGTTGTATGAGGCCTTTGCACCCCGGGAGGCCCTGCGGGTGCGAAAGCGGTTCGAGTTTCGGTACCCGCCGAAGCACGGAAGCTGGCTCAACAGGGCCGAGATCGAAATCGGCGCGTGGTCGCGACCGTGTCTTCGACGACGCATTCCTGACCGCGCCACCCTGCTGCGGGAGACCGCGGCGTGGGTCAAGCGCTGCAACGCGGCCGGCGGCACCGTCGACTGGCGGTTCACGACGGCAGACGCCCGGGTGAAATTGAAGTCTCTATACCCATCAATCCAATGATTCCGTACTACTAGCCACTCGGACCACCAATCTCCGTCGTCTTCACGGACGGACGGTCGATCACCCCCGCCGTCGTCGTCGAACGTCGGTCCTCCAGCTCCCGGGCTGAACCCCGCAACGCCGCCACGAGATCCCCATACTACGGTGGGTTCCCTGTCGGCCATGGAACCCGTGCACCGCATCCTGAAGCAACCGGCGCACTGGGTCCGGCTGCAGACGCTTCGGTCTCGGGAGCCGCCGAGCCGTCGTCGCGCCGCGGCTCGACGGGTAGGTCGGGAGTTTCCCCTGACCGATGCACGGGGTCGCTGGCGCGAGCGCAGTTGCCGGGCGGTCCGGAACGACCTGGAGCGGCGCCGGCAGGTGCGCGTGCCGGCACCCCGCGCGGGAAGGGGTGGCGGCGCTCCCCGGCGGCTGGGCGCCGCGGTTCCCGTGCCGTCCGGGGTTCCCTCGGAAGCGGGTGCGCTGCACGACCTGCGCCTGGTGCCGGTGACCGGGGAGGCGGACCGGCGGATCGGGAACGAGCTGAGGTTCCGGGAGCATCCGTGCGGGGCGGCGATGCAGGTGGGTGCCCAGCTGCGGTATCGGGTCCGGTCGGAGCACGGCATCCTGGGGGCCCTGGGCTGTTCGGCGCCGGCCTTGCGTCTGGCTGCCCGGGACCGGTGGATCGGGTGGGACGAGACCGCGCGGTCGCAGCACCGGAACCCCGCGGTGCTCGGTCGGAGCCGGTTCCTGATCCGACCGTCGGTGCGCGGCCGGAACCTGGGCTCCCGGGTGCTGGGGAGGGCGCTGGCCCGGCTGCCCGACGAGATCGAGGCCCGGTACGGGGATCGTCCCCTGCGGGTCGAAACCTTCGTGGATCCGGAAACCCATGCGGGCACCGTGTTTGCCGCCGCCGGCTGGGAGCGGGTGGGAGAGACCACCGGGCGGGGACGGTTCGCCCGCCCCGGGCAGGCGCGGCGGTCGGTCAAGGCGGTGGGGATGCGTCCGCTGCGGAGCGACGGGCGGGCGGTTTTGGGCGGGGCACCGGCGCCGGCGGAGGCCTTGGGTCCGGCCGACGGACGGGAGCGGGGGAGCGGGACCGCGAACGAGTTCGGCGGAGCTCCGCTGGAGGACCGTCGGCTCAGCCGTCGGTGGGTCACGAGTGCATCCCGGATGGCCGACCCGCCCGGCGCATCGTTCCAGGCCGCGGCCCGGGGTCAGCGGGCCTTGGTCACCGGGTACTACCGGAGGATCGACCCGCCGGCCGCGTTGGCGGTCCCACCGGAGGCCCTTCCGACTCCGCACCCGGCGCGCACCCGCCGGCGCATGGCCTCCTGCACGACGGTGCTGATGATCCAAGACGGATCGGACCTCAACTTTGCGACCCATCCGAAGTGCGGCGAGCTCGGCCTCATCGGCCGCAACCGGAACGCGTCGGGCACCCGGGGCCTGCACATGCACTCAACGCTGGCGGTCGACGCGGACACCGGACACCGGCATTCCCCTTGGCGTCCCCCGCATCGAATCCGCCGCGCCGGACGGTCGGGCCGAGCAGGGCAAGCCGCTCGAAGAACGGAAGTCCGCCTGCTGGATGCAGGGCTTGCGAGACACCTCGGAGCGGGTTCCGGATGGCGTGCGGGTCGCCTCCGTGCTCGATCGGGAGGCGGATTTCTTCGCCCGGTTCGCCGAGCGGCAGCGGCTGGGCAACGTCGATCTTCGGGTCCGGGCCCGCCCCAACCGGTCCTTGGGCAAGGACGAAGAGAAGCTCTTCGAGCCACGGGCAGCGGAACCCTCGGCCGGAGCCCTGGAGATCGAAATCGCCCGCCCGTCGGCCCGCACCTCCACCCGTACCCAGAAGGCCAAGGCGCTGCGGGAAGCGCGGGTCGCCAAGGTATCCCTGCAGTTCCGGCGCTTCGACCTGCCTCCTCCCGGGAACGGAACCGGCGCGCCAGACCCCGTGCCCATGACGGCGGTCCGCAGGACCGAAGAAGATCCGCCGGCCGGCGTGGAGCCCCGGCACGGGATCCTGCTCACCCGCCTGCCGGTATCGACCCGGAAGGAGGCGCGGCGGGTGCGGGAACGGTACCGCCGGCGCGGGCGGATCGAGGACGGGCACCGGGTCCTGAAACGCGGATGCAAGGCGGAATTCCTCCACCATCGGGACGGACACCGGATCGAACGGGCGGTCACCATCAAGGCCGTGATCGCCTGGCGACTCTTCGTCAGGGCCCTGCTCGGACGGGAACCCCCCGAACGGCCCGCCGAGGTCCGGTTCGGCAAAACCGAAATCCTGGTGCTCAAGGACTTCGCCCGTCGGCACCAGCTTCGGCGCCCACCGGACCACCTGGGGCCGGATTCGCGATCCCTCCCCGGGTTCCTCACCGCAACGCAGACCCCGTGCGGCCGGCCGGAACGGGAGACCGGACGAAGAATGGACGGACAACGGGTCGGTTCCGGCTTCTCGGAACCCGCATCCCCTGGTTCCGGTTTGATGTCGAGGTGGAGCCACGAACGGGGTTTTGTGGAAATGCGACACGGGAGTGCGATTCGGTTCATGGTGGCCATCAAGAGCGGCGGGGACTGCCGGTGGGCTGCTTGGGGTCCACGGCGACGAGCAGGCGGTGCCTGCGGCTTCCCCGGGGCTCCGACCCCCACTGGCCCTGGATGGGGCAACGCATCCGGGGAGGTGGCGCGCGGAGGAACCGCAAGGCGCCGGTGCGGCGCGCGATCGGGATCGGCGTGCGCGGGACGGATTCGCCGTGCGCCGGTCTGGTGGAACGGATCCCCGGCTGCCCCACGCGTTCCTGCCCGGCTTTGCGTTTCGGGGCTCGGAGCCGGTCTACCGTGATCCGCCGTACCTGCAGGCAACCCGCCGGCCGCGCCGGCGGTACCGCCACGACTACATCGACACCAACCCGGTCACGCAGCCGGAACTTCTCCAAGGTCTGCCGTGTCCGGTGAGGGTCTCGGGCCACCCTTCTGCGCGGTACGACGACCGGCTGCGGGACGGGCGCCGCATCGCCGTGGCGACGACCCAAGCCCGGATCTGCACCGAGGAGGTGGGGCTTCCCTTCGAGCCCGGACGGATGCACGCGGTCGGCTATGCCGGGCGGAACCGCACGGGACCGTCGTCCGCGCATCCCGCGCAAGGCCGCCCATGGGGCGGCGAGGTACCGGAAGATGCCGCCGGGCGGGGCTCGCGACGATCCTGGCCGTCGAGGCCGGGGGATAGCGACGGTCAACGCAACGTCGCTGCGCGAGGCGTTCGAGACGGCCCAAACCCGGGTCGCGGCCCTGCGCGCGGCGGGCAAGGCGCCCGAAGAGATCGATGGCGGGATCGGCATGCGGTGCACCTTGCCGAGCCTCTTGATGGCCGTCCTGCCGGAGAAGGCTCCCGGTCGTCACCGACGGATCCCGGACAGGCACGTTCCTGCATCGCAGGCGCGGCTGGCCCTCGAGGAGATCGGCATCCTCCCGCGCACCCCCGGCCCGCGGGTCCACGACGGCGGGGCCGCATACCACCGGCCATGCGACCCCTGACCCACCCGCAGTGCGGGTCCCACTGGTTCAGGGAACGGACTTTCCTCGTCGATTCCCACGGCGACCGCCGAGCACGTCGGAGGAAGAACCTGCTGCGCGCGACCGGCCACCGGATCCACCCGAGCACGACCAAGACGCGGACCGCGCCCGAACGCCGCAGCGTCCTCCGGCGATACCGGACCCGGGGAGCAACGGAACGGCCGGAACTCCCGGCCGAACGGGAAACGCGGACCGATCGCGAAGCCCGACGCACACCACCTCCGTGAGCGTCTCGCACCGCACGAAGAGACCGTCCTGCGCTTCATGAGCGACCCGAAGGTCCGCTTCCCGCACCCCACCGGCGAGCAGAACATCCGGAGGGCAAAGGGCAGGATCCAAGGTTCGGATGCTGCCGAACCCGGCTCCACGCCGAGGCTTGGTGCCGAATCTCCGCCGATCTCACCTTCATGGCCGCACTCGGCTACCACCCTCTCGTCGCCATCGGGATCGCACTCGACGGGAACGCCGCCGACAGGAACCACGGGCACGGCGCCAAACCCGCCTCTACGAAGGGGTGAGCCGATACCCTGTCCCTCTAGAATCCCCAATGAAAGGTTTCCGGCAGGTCTGCTCCGCGTTCATGGTCCGGATCTATGCCGGATCTGCAGGGAGGCGATGTCGGCTGCCCATTCAGCATCCGATTCATGTGGATCTGCGGGACATCTGCGCAGCCCGGGTTCCTACAAGTGCCGACACTGCGGCACGACCATCAGGGGAAGACTCGGACCTGCAGGAACACTCGGCCCGCCTGCAACCATCATGGCAACGTAGGTGGCTGGCCGGCCTGCATTTCCGGCGCGATTCGCAGGTACCGTTCGGTGCTGAAGGCCGCCCCGGCGGACACGGCGGTTCCCCGATGGCCGCGATTCTTCGAATGCCGGCGGAAAGCGACGGTCCGGCGGGCGCGGATCCGGTTCGGGCACGGGGTTGGCGCATCAACGACGTTCCGACCGCAGCGGGCGCGCCCACGGTCGCGGAAACCCTCTCCGACGGGCCGCGGTACCGTTGCCGGATCCCCGACTCCTCTATAGTGCCACGGTTATAGTGCCACGGTCCGTTCCGGTCGGGCGTTGGGGGTCACGCCTGCATGAACAAGGTGTATGGAGACGCAGCGGGCGCCTTGGACGGGCTCGCGAGAAACGGCATCACGGTGATGGCCGGCGGGTTCGGGCTCTGCGGCATTCCCGAGAACCTGATCCTTGCGCTCCGGGACACGGGCGCCAGCGATCTCACGGTGGTCAGCAACAATGCCGGCGTGGACGGTGCCGGTCTCGGCCTGCTGCTCGAGACGCGGCAGATCCGGAAAATGATCTCCAGTTACGTGGGCGAGAACCGCATCTTCGCCCGCCAGTATCTTGACGGCATCCTGGAACTCGAATTCAACCCGCAGGGGACCTTGGCGGAACGCATCCGCGCCGGAGGCGCCGGCATCCCGGCGTTCTACACGGCGACCGGTGCCGGCACGACGGTGGCCGACGGCAAGGAAGTCCGTTCCTTCCGCGGCCGGGAGTACGTCATGGAAACCGGCCTAGTGGCCGACTTGGCCATCGTCAAGGCCTGGAAGGGCGATACCCGAGGCAACCTGATCTACCGCAAGACCGCCCGGAACTTCAATCCGGTGATGGCGACCGCCGGCAAGGTGACCGTGGCGGAAGTCGAGCACCTAGTCGATCCGGAGGAACTGGACGGCGACCGGATCCACACCCCCGGAATCTACGTCGACCGCATCCTGCAGGGATCCGGCTACAGCCGGGTAATCGAGCACCGGACCACCCGGCCCCGGCCCTGAGCCGACGAACGGAGACCCCTCATGCCCTGGAATCGAGATGCCATCTGTGCGCGTGCCGCCCGGGAGCTCCGGGACGGCTTCTACGTGAACCTCGGGATCGGCATGCCCACGGAAGTGGCGAACTTCGTTCCCGAGGACATGGACATCACGCTTCAGAGCGAGAACGGCCTGCTCGGCATGGGGCCGTTTCCCTACGACGACGAGGTGGATCCCGACCTGATCAACGCCGGCAAGCAAACGGTCTCCGAGCTTCCCGACACCAGCTATTTTTCGAGTGCCGAGAGCTTTGCGATGATCCGGGGCGGCCACGTGGATCTCTCCATCCTCGGCGCCATGCAGGTCTCGGCCGGCGGCGACCTCGCCAACTGGACCATCCCCGGCAAGATGGTCAAGGGAATGGGAGGCGCCATGGATCTCGTCGCCGGCGTCGGCCGGGTGATCGTGGTCATGGAGCATGTCGCCCGTGACGGCAGCCCGAAATTGGTGGAGTCCTGCACGCTGCCGCTGACCGGACGTGCGTGCGTCGATCTCGTGATCACGGACCTCGGCGTCTTTGCGCCCGAGGACGGTGTGGTGCAGGTCGTGGAACTCTCGCCGGGCGTGCAGTTCGATGAGGTCGAGGCGAAGACCACAGCCCCGCTTGCCGAAACGCGTCGTGCCGCCTGAGTGAATGGCGCGCCCTGCAGGACTCGAACCTGCGACCTGCGGTTTAGAAGACCGCTGCTCTGTCCAACTGAGCTAAGGGCGCGGATCCGGCCCGGCGGGGATCGGCCTCCGGGTGCGCCGGCACCGGCAGATTCGGGGAATCCTACCGTGACCGGCCGGCGGCGCCAAATCCGCGGGCGAACTCCGGTCCGTCCGGGAGCGCCCGCCATCGGTCCCTTCGGAGCCGGATCCCGAATCCGGCCCCGGGCCGGGGTTCCGGACCCCATCGCTGCACGGAGAGAGAAGGTTCCGCGCGCCGTTTCGCGTCCGGAACCGTGAATCGACCGGACGGTTCATCCCGCGCATGCATGCGACCGGCGACGGCTCTCCGTGATCGGGCATCGGCAGCTCCCGCGCGGTTCCCCGGGCGGCACAGGGGGACCCGCCGGACCGCACCGTTCGCGCCCGCACGGCACCGAATGCGGGCCTCGCGCCCGCACTTCGTCGATACGACAGCTTGGTGGGCCGACGCGATCGACGAATGGAACTCCCGACCGGCGGCAACGGGACCGTTCCGCCGATCGATCGCGCAGGCAGGGTGCGGCCATCCTTCGGAACCGCGGGCCGGAACGCGAGCACCCTTTCGCCGGCCATCCGCCCTTCCCGGCACCTCGGTCGGAGAACGCGCGACCGCGGAACCGGGGCTTTCCCTAGCCCCGTCAGGGAGCGATGATCCGGTCGGGGCGCGGGCCAGGGAGATGGACAGACCCCCGTCGCTCGGATAGGTTCGCAGGATTCCGGCTGACGCTCCGTCGTCCTGCCCGGCGTCTCCAGCCTGCATCTGCTGTCCAGCCCACCCGCCGTCGCGAGCGAAGCCTTGTCGACCCACCTCTTTACCAGCGAGTCCGTATCCGAAGGCCATCCGGACAAGGTCTGTGACCAGATTTCGGACACGCTGGTCGATCTCATCCTTGAGAACTCCGGGAATCCGCGCGCGTCGCGCGCGGCCTGCGAGGCGATCACGACCACCAACCTAGTGCTCGTCGCCGGCGAAACCCGGGGACTGACGCTGTCGCCCAACGCCGTCGAGGCCGCGGTGCGGCAAACGATCCGCGCCATCGGCTACGAGCAGGAATCGTTTCACTGGCGGAACTTCGAATTCGACTACCGGCTCCACGAGCAGTCCGCAGACATCGCGCAGGGCGTCGATGCCGCCGACCGGGCGGAAGAGGGGGCTGGCGATCAAGGGCTGATGTTCGGTCATGCGTGCGCCGAGACGGAAGACGCCCTCATGCCGGCCGCACTGCACTACAGCAACCAGATTCTCCTGCACCTCCGGAACTCCCGGCACGCGGGGGTGGTCGACGGTCTGGGGCCGGACGCCAAGTCGCAGGTCACGCTTCGGTACCAGGATCGACGCCCGGTGGGAGTCGAAAAGATCGTGGTCTCCAGCCAGCACGACGCGAACCTGACGCCGGCCGGGGTCCGGGACCGAATCCTCCCGTCCGTGGAGGCCGTGCTCCCGAACGGGTGGCTGCCGCCGTCCTCGGCCATTCTCATCAACCCGACCGGCAAGTTCGTCGCCGGCGGTCCCGATGCAGACACCGGAGTCACCGGCCGCAAGATCATTGTCGATACCTATGGCGGCGCCTGCCCCCACGGCGGCGGCGCGTTCTCCGGCAAGGATGCCACCAAGGTGGACCGCTCGGCCGCCTACGCCGCCCGGTACCTGGCCAAGAACATCGTGGCGGCCGGACTTGCGGATGCCTGTACGATCCAGCTGGCCTATGCCATCGGAGTGGCGGAACCGGTCTCAGTACGCGTGCAGACCGATCGGGGCCCGGAACGCGACGCGGCGCTGACGCGGGTACTGGCGGAGGGGCGCGTGTTCTCGCTGCGGCCGGGAGACATCCGGGAACAGCTGGGCCTCTACCGTCCGATCTTTCGCCGTACGGCCGCGTACGGACATTTCGGCCGGGCGCCGGAAGCGGACGGCGGCTTCAGCTGGGAACACACCGACCGGATCGACGCCCTTCGTGACGCCCTCGGCTGAGGTTCCACGATACCGCTGCTACGGGCGCCGCCGGCGCGGCGGCCTGCGACCGGGACGACGGGCCGTGCTCGAGCACCTGCTGCCGGAGCTCTCGATCGGCCCCGCCCAGCTGGCCGGCTCCCTCGAACCCACGTCCCTGTTCGCGCGCGCAGTCGCGGAAACTTGGCTCGAAATCGGTTTCGGCAGCGGCGAGCACCTGGTCGCTCAGGCCGGCGCGCATCCCGACATCGGGTTCCTCGGGTGCGAACCGTATCGCAACGGGGTCGCGGCCCTGCTGGCCCTGCTGCCGGCCGCCGACCGCGGCCGCACCCGAATCCTGGCGAACGACGCCCGCCTGCTGCTCGACGCCCTCGCCCCGGCCTCGATCGCTCGCGTCTTCCTGCTGTTTCCTGATCCTTGGCCCAAGCGCCGGCACGCAAAGCGGAGATTCGTGCAGGTCCGGACTCTCGACCAGCTGGCGCGGATCATGGAACCGGGGGCGCATCTTCGAATCGCCAGCGATCACCCGGTCTGCCAGCAGTGGGTCCTCCGGCAGCTGCTGGACCATCCCCGGTTCGAGTGGGCCGCCCGGCGGCCGGCGGACTTCCTCAGGCCGCCCGCTGACTGGTACGGAACCCGCTACGAAACCCGCAACGCTCCCGGAGCGGACCGCCCGCTGTACCTGGAGTTCACCCGCAGGCCGGCAAATGGCCGGACCGCGGCTACGGCGCCCGGTGCCGACCAGCAGGACCGTTCCGGACCGTTCGGCGACCTGCCCGCGGCACCCGATCCCGGTTCCGAAACGCCCGTGCCGACAACCTGACCGGCTCCCTCAACCCATGTTTAACGAGATTTCGCCGATTCGGGCTCGAAATCGCCGATTTCCGGGGTTCTGATCGAAGAAAACCCTTGGAAAACAAGGGTCCTTCTGTCGGGGGCCTCCAAAGTGGTGCCATGTTCTTTTGGAGACCCCTTGCAGCCGGCCGAATCGGCATTAGGTTGGGTGCAGGTTCCTTCGACGGACCCGAACCGGCGGCCGCAAGGGTCGCTCCTACCCCCCACGGTGATCCCACGTTGATTCCGAGACGCGGAATCCGAGTGCGTTGGGGCTTGCGTCATCACAGATCGCCCCTTGATCGCAATTTTTCGCGCCGAGAGGGTCTAATGGAGCCTTGGCAGCACGATTGCAGCGCGACGCAGACCGAAAAAATCTCGCCGATCGCCGCTGGATTAGCAGCGTGGGATCGTCGTGCTCCTACACCCCCTGCCGGTCAATGGCATTCGGATAAGTTTTTTCCGGCATTCGAATAAGAGCCTGTGCGGAAACTATGGAGCGGCCCCGATTCGAGCCTCTACGATGTGGTTGGCGACGACATTGGGAGGATGCCATGGCTTGGAGCGAGACCGCTCGTGCGAAGGATCAGCGTCGGGGAAACCGCTTCGAACGCGATCGGACCGACGCGGAATGGGCTCGTTTGGAGCCGCTGCTTCCGGCACCGTCGTCGACGGGTCGTCCCCGTGAGGTAGACCTGCGCGAGGTAGTGAACGCGCTGCTGTATCAGCTGATGACGGGTTACCAGTGGCGTGCGCTCCCGCCTTGTGTTCCCGCGACTTCGACGGTCCGGTACTACGGTTACCGATGGCGTGACCGGGGTCTGTATGGGGATCTCGTGGCGGCGTTGCGGGGTCCGGCCCGGGAGCTGGGGGCCGGCGTTCGACGACGACGGCGGGGGGGATCGACCGTCCGTCCGTGAAGACGACGGAGAGCGGTGGGCCGAGTGGCTGTGACGGCGGGAACAAGATCCAGGGGAGAACGCGGCACGCAGGGGTCGACACCCGCGGGCTCCCCCTGGTCCTGCAGGTGCACCCCGCCAACGTGCAGGATCGGGAGGGTGCGCCGGCGGTCCTCGCCGAACTGCGCACGACCCTGCCGAGCTTGCAGAAGGTCTGGGCAGACGGAGGGTACCGCGGCCCCCAACGGGCCCAAGCCCGGGCCGCGAGGCCGGACGCCCCGGACCTCGAGATCGTGACCCAACCCAAGGGACCGAAGGGTTTCGAGGTGCTTCCGCGACGCTGGATCGTCGAGCGGTTTTTCGGCTGGCTGGGCCGCTGCCGACGTCGGGCGAAGGACGATGAACGACGGCTGGAGAGCTCGCGGGCAGGGCTGCAACGGGCCGTGATCCGCATCCTGGTGCGCCGCCTCGGACGGGCCGAAACTCTCGGCAAAACCGTAACCTGCTGATTATATGGAGTTTTGAATCATGCTCTAATGTCCGTCCGCCGCCTTTCGCTGTCCGCCCGGAACGCGTTGAGGGTACTTTCGAGGCTGGCTTGCAGAGTACTCATCTGCTCCTCCAGCACGGCATTCCGCTTGTCGAGTTCGTGGTTGTCCGGCGCGCGTCTCCCGTGAATGATCCGACGCTAGTTGCCGACACGAACCACCGGTCGCCCCCGTGCGATCGCGATGAACAGGAAGTGCCGCAGCCACCGGGTCCACGCACGACGATCCCATGCTGATTCGGAGATGCGAAACCCGAATGCGTGGGGGCTCGGCTCATCACAGATCGCCTCCTTGAGATCGCAATGTTCGGGCCAAGAAGGCCCCATCGAGCCTTGGTGGCACGATTGCAGCGCGACGCAAACTGAGAAAATCTCGCCAGTCGTCGCCGGATCGGGAGCGTGGGATCACCGTGGGTCCACGATGTCATGGGGGCCACTCCGAAATCCATGAGTGTGAATGCTTTTCGGGCAGCCCGGACGGATACCACGGAGGGCTCGGTAAGTCCAGTGGTGCGGGCGAAGTCCGGAATGCCGGTCCATGCGATCCGGCCGTGGCCGACAGGGTATCGCTATGCTGCGGGTAGGATCGTGCACGCGGTCTCCGTTTTCGGTCGATGGCAGTTCCGGCAGGACTGCAGCCGGTTATCCGCCCGACCACCGAAACCGGGGGGATCGTGAGCTTCCTGCAACCGCGTCGGGCAGGTGGAACGGTTCCTTTCGAACGCAACCGGATGGGAAGCACTCGGCCGGCCGCAGAGCGCGCGAACGCGTCGTCGATCGGTGCGGACGCCGGTTCCGGAAAGCGGATGGCAGGACGGGTGGGGCAAGTCTCGATTGCCGGCGCCTTGGATCGGACGGGATCGGACGGGACGGCCGTCGGCACGGACGCAGGGATGGCCCCAGCAGGAACGAGATGAAACACAACCGACCGCGAGAGTTTCATGCGCTGCACGAAATCGTGCGGGCCGCCCGCAACAACCTGTCCCATCAGGTCTGGGACTATCTCGTGGGGGGAGCCGAAACCGAGACCACGCTGAAGCGCAATCGCGCGGCTCTCGATTCGCTGGCGCTTCGGCAACGGGTCTTGCGAGACGTCTCCAGCGTGGACTGCACGGGCCGTCTGCTGGCGCATCGTCTGCGCCTGCCGCTGGTCCTTGCACCCATCGGGTCCCTCGAGTCGTTCGCAGCCGGGGGCGGGGCCGAAGCCGCCCGGGCCGCCGCCGCGTTCGGCGTCTGTCACATGCAAAGTTCGGTATCCCAGCCGTCCCTGGAGGATGTGGCGGCTGCGGCCGATAACATGAAGATCTTTCAGCTGTACGTGCGGGGGGACGATGCGTGGGTGGACGAGATGGTCGGACGGGCGGTGGCGGCCGGCTACGATGCCTTCGCCATCACCGCGGACGTCATGCACTACAGCCGCCGGGAGCGGGATATCGCCAAGCGCTTCGAGAAGACCTGGAACCGGCGTTTTCTCGAGGATCTGGCCTTCCAGGCTTCCTTCGACTGGGATCGGCTTGCCCGGTTCAAGTCGAGGCACGATATTCCGCTGGTCCTCAAGGGAATTGCGGACGTCGAGGATGCCCTCCGCTGTCTCGATTTGGGAATCGAGGCCGTGTACGTATCGAACCATGGCGGCCGGCAGTTGGACCACGGTTCGGGATCTGCCGAGATTCTGCCCGAGATCGTGGATGCCGTCGATGGCCGGGCGGCGGTCATCGTGGACGGCGGTATCTGCCGGGGTACGGATGTGGTGAAGGCGGTTGCGCTGGGCGCGGATGCCGTCGGCGTGGGCCGGCTGCTGGGCTTCGGGATGGCCGCGGGCGGTTCCGCCGGTGTCGTCCGCATGCTGGAGTTGCTGGAAGAGGAAGTGCGAACCTGCCTCGGCCTCATGGGGTTGACCAGCTTGGCCGAGCTGGATCGAAGCATGCTGCGGCCAGCATCCCCGGTGGTCCAGCCGGGTCTCCTGAGCGCATTCCCGCTCATCGACATTCCGGAACCGCAGTACTGAGGCATGCGGGATCTCGTGCCGCCGAGCGCTCCGCACCGTGCGGATCCCGGGGCCGCGCGTGTCGCTACGGCAGCTGCCGTTCCGCCCAAGCCGCCAGAAAGGTCCGGACCCAGCGCACCACGGCCGGAGTATGGCGGGCATGGGCGGCGTATTGCCCGGACGCCGACTGCACGCCCGGTCGCCCCGAGAACCGGTCGAGATTCCGGCGTACCCAGAATCGCATTCCGGCCTTGGTCACTTCGGGATGGAACTGCAGCCCGACGGTGTTCCGGAGACGCCACGCCTGAACGGGAAAGGTGGCACTGGAGGCGAGGAGTTCGGCCGCCGGCGGAAGCGCCATGCCTTCGGTATGCCACTGGTAGAAATGCATGGGCTCCGGCACGACCGGCGCGGCGCACCGGGCCGGAACGACACGATGCCAGCCCACCTCGCAGTGGCCCAGAGGGTGTGCGTGCACCCTGCCGCCGAGCGCCCGTGCAAGCAGCTGTCCGCCGAGGCAGATTCCGAGTACCGGCTTGTCCGCGCCCGCGACGCGTTCCAGCCATCGCAGTTCGGTGCGGATAAAGGCCGAATCGTCGTTGGCCGACATGGGGCCGCCGAAGACCACGGCGGCACTGTGCCGGTTCAGGGTTGCGGGAAGGGCATCCCCGTAGATTGGGCGACGGACATCACCGGAGTACCCCATGGCCCCGAGCATGCGACCGATCCGGCCGGTGGCCGGACGCTTCTGATGCACGACGTACAGTACCGGCAACCTCATGGACCAAGCTATAGCGCACGCGATCGAACATGCAATCGGAAGCGGAATGCCTGACCATACGTTGGAGGAGGCCTGCGGGTGCGGATGCGTGTGCGGGGTCGATGAGGTCGGGCGGGGGCCTTGGGCCGGTCCCGTGGTGGCGGCGGCGGTTATTCTGGACCGGGACTGGGATGCGGCCGGGGTCGAGGATTCGAAACGATTGACCGCTCCCGTTCGGGTGCGGCTTCGGCGCACCATCGAAGCCCACGCCCAAGTGGGAATCGGGCGGGCGTCCGTAGGCGAAATCGACCGGCTGAACATCCTCAACGCAACCTTGCTGGCGATGCGCCGGGCCGTGCTCGCCCTTCCACGACGGCCGGAGTGCGCCCTGGTCGACGGGAACCGGCTTCCCGACCTTCCGTGCCGTGCCGTGGCCGTACCGCGGGGCGACGCCCGGAGTTGCAGCATCGCGGCGGCCTCCATCGTGGCGAAGGTGGAGCGGGACCGCTTGATGGCCGGGTTGTCCCGAGAGTTCCCGGGCTACGGCTGGGAACGCAATGCGGGTTACGGAACCCCCGAGCACGCGACGGGACTTCGGAGACTGGGGGTCAGCCCCCATCATCGCCGGTCCTTTGCTCCGGTCGCCCGGCGCTTGGCCGACGACCCATGACCCCGGGGTGGGGTCCATCAGTCCTCCTTCGTCCGCCTGCCCTGTGTCCGTCGGTCATCCTTCCCTCCGGACTTCCCGTTCGCGGCCGCCAAGCCTGCCGGGTGACTCTCTAGAATCCCAGAAGAATCCCAGATTCCCGGCCTGCGGAACCGCCGACCCCTCGACGGCCTGCCGTTCCGCAAACGTGCCGCCGGCCGGCCCTAGACGAGCAGCCGGCCCTCGTCGGTGTGGGTCGCGCCGGCTGGGTCCGAGGCCGAAAGGCGCATTTCGTTGTGGGCGGCGCCGGCGGGAATCATCGGGAAGACGTTCTCGCTCTTCTCGACCTGGATGTCGGCCAGTACCGGGCCGTCATGCGCGATCATCTCGGCAATCAGATCATCCAGCGTGTCGGGTCGGTCGGTGCGCAGTCCCTTGATGCCGAACGCTTCGGCCAGGCCCACAAAGTCCGGAAGCGAGTCCGAGTAGCTCTCGGCGTACCGGCTTCCGTGAAAGAACTCCTGCCATTGACGGACCATGCCGAGATATTCGTTGTTGACCACGAAGATCTTGACGGGCAGCCGGTACTGTCGAACCGTGGCCAACTCCTGCAGGTTCATCATGAACGACGCCTCTCCAGCCACGCAGACGACCAGCCGCTCAAGGTCCGCGATCTGGCTGCCGATGGCCGCCGGAAAACCGTACCCCATGGTGCCGAGGCCGCCGGACGTCATCCAGCGCTGGGGACGCTCGAAACGAAGGTACTGGGCGGCCCACATCTGGTGCTGGCCGACCTCGGTCGTGACGTAGGCGTCCCGTCCGGCGAGTGCGGCGTCGAGACGCTGCAGGGCGTGCTGCGGTTTGATGCGCCGGCTCGAGTTCTCGAATTCCAGGCAGTTGCGCGCCCGCCAGCCCCTGATGGTGTTCCACCACGATTCGAGACCGTTAGCTCCCGCCTTCCGACCCTGGGCCTTCCAGCCACGCCGGAGCGCGTTGACGGATTTCCCGGCATCGCCCTGGATCGCCACGTCCACCGCCACATTCTTGTTGATGCTGGAGGGGTCGATGTCGATGTGGATCTTCTTCGAGGCCGGCGAAAAGGCGTCGAGACGGCCGGTGACCCGATCGTCGAAGCGCGCCCCGACATTGAGCATGACGTCGCAGCCGTGCATGGCCATGTTGGCCTCGTAGGTTCCGTGCATGCCCAGCATGCCGAGGAAGTTGGGTTCGCTGGCGGGCACGGCGCCGAGCCCCATCAGGGTGGTGGTGACCGGGAATCCGGTTTCCCGAACCAGCCGGGCCAGCGACCGGCATGCCGCCGGTCCCGAGTTGACCACCCCGCCGCCGGCATAGATGACCGGGCGCTCGGCCCGGCACAGAAGCTCCAGCGCCGCCTGCACCTGCGGGGCGGCCGGTCGTTCCTTCGGTCGATAGCGCACCGTGCTGCACGAGGGGGCGAGATAGGCGAGTTCCGCGTTCTGAATGTCCTTGGGAAGATCGACGACCACGGGCCCGGGCCGCCCCTTGGTGGCGACCAGAAAGGCTTCGGTAAGTACGGGAACGAGCTGGCGGACATCCTTGACCAAGTAGTTGTGCTTGGTGCAGGAACGTGTGATGCCGACCGTGTCCGCTTCTTGGAAGGCGTCGTTCCCGATTAGATGCGTGGGCACCTGACCGGTCAGGCAGACGACGGGGACACTGTCCATCAGTGCGTCGGTCAGGCCGGTTACCGTATTGGTCGCGCCCGGCCCCGACGTCACCAGCACGACCCCTACCTGTCCCGTGGAGCGCGCATACCCTTCCGCCATGTGCACGGCGGCCTGCTCGTGGCGCACCAGGACATGGCGGACCCGGTTCTGCCGGAAGATCGCGTCGTAGACCGGGAGGACCGCGCCGCCCGGGTAGCCGAACACCACGTCGACCCCGAGGTCCGCGAGTGCGCGCACGATGATTTCCGCTCCGGTGATCTGCATTGCATCCTTCGGGCCAGATCGACAGAACCCCCATTGTAGGGTCGGGAACCGGAATGCACACGCGGCCGAGGCTCGAGATCCCCGGCGCGAGCGGGCGCAGTGGAGAACCGGTTCCAATCGGGGAGGCGTCGCGGGTCGCCTTGATCGCGAGTCCCGAACGCACCGGGGGATCGAATCGGACAGGGGGGTGCCGCAGCCGGAACCCCGGCAGGCCCCGCGGTCGGTTGGACCCGCTTCCCGCGCGGACGCCCAAGGCGGCAAAGATGCCGGGCCCGGTTATGCATTGCCGCCACGCGGGCCGGGGTTTCCGGTTCCCGGCAGCGGCGGACGCGGGGTCGGGCGACAGCCTGCGCCGCAGTCGAGGCCGATCGTGAAGGTGCGCAGATCGGGGACTTCCGGACGGCGTGCGGAGGATCCGATGAGGCCGGAGTCGGTCCCGGGGCACCTCGATCTTCCGGGTCGTGATGCGGGTGCGAGCGAGACGTTCGAGGTGCACGATCCGCCGTGCGGTCACGGCGTCGAAGGCGAGACCTTGGCGCAGGTCGTCGGCGTTGTCGAGCCTGCAGGCCTCGATCCGGGCGCCGATCCCGGGGACCGTGAAATCCTCTCCTCGAGGCTCCGGCGCGACTCATAGCGGGCCGCGGTGCGCCGGGCGTGGTCAAGATCGGTCCCGCTCTCGGTGGCGGGCCGCACCCGGTGCAGCGACGCGCGGCCCCGAGGCGGCCGGATCTCCCGGACCGAGCAGGCGAGCCCGGGCATCGGCGTCCGCCTGTCCCGGTCCTTCGGCGACGTGAGATTCGAGGACGGCCGGCCGGAACGGGCGGGGACCGCCGCAGAAGATGCGGCGTATCGTCTTCGTTCCCGGGACCGGCGGGGTCGTGCCGTGGCGGTCCGCGGGTCCGGTGGGGTGCCGTCGCCGCTGACCACCCGGTAACGGCGAGCTTCTCGGTCCATCCGTGGCCCGCCGGTATCGTGCGGCTGGGGTTGTCCGGCGGCCCTTCGGCAGGGAGGATGCGGGCATGCGTCTCTGGAGCCTTCATCCCGCACATCTCGACCCTCGCGGGTTGGTCGCGCTGTGGAGGGAGGGTCTGCTCGCCCAAGCGGTTCTGAAGCAGGCGACGAGAGGATATCGGCATCATCCTCAGCTGGCCCGATTCCGCGTGCAGTGCTCGCCGGTATCGTTCATCGTCGAGTATCTCCGGGCCGTGCATGCCGAATCGGTCGAGCGGGGATACCGGTTCGACGCGACCCGGATCGCGGCCGGCGGCACCACGGGACATATCGAGGTTCCGCGGGGCCAGATCGACTTCGAATGGCACCATCTGAGAACGAAGCTTGAGGCGCGCGCACCCGAGTGGCTCGAAGGGCAGGCGGCGTCTCCGTCGCGGGTCCATCCGCTGTTCCGGGTCGTGCCGGGCGGGATCGCGGACTGGGAACGGGGATGACCGCTGTGACTCGACGGAACCAGCCCATGTTTAACCCGAGGTTCCAGAGCCGATCAGACGTACGTATCGGATAGGAAGGACAATCGGTACATTTCAGCGGCGTCGGACCGGGTACACTATGGCTTCACGTCCAAGAGCCTGAGTGCCGTTCTCTGGAGTGGCGGGGCCGTGTGGTGACCGGGAAGGGTTCGGCGCCCGCAAGGCGGGGCACCACGGGATTGCGGGTGAGGATGGCGAGATCACCGATGAGGGTGCGGAAGCTGTGCACCGGATCCCCTCCGGGCGTCCGCTTCGTTGCCGCCTTGGCCCGGGCGCGGGCCGAGACCTGCGCCGGCGCCACGACGGACGGCCGCCGGGCCTCGGCGCCTTCGGCATCCTCGTCGTTGAACCGCAGGGCTTCAGTCTCTGACGCATGTGCCCTTCGACGTAGTAGGCGAGCCTGCACAGGAAGACGTGGGCGCGGACCCGGGGTGCGGTGCGGGGGTAGACGGGACGGACCTTCAGGTCCACGGTCTTCAGGCTGCGGAAGGCCCGTTCCACGGAGCTGAACCGCTGGTAGGTCCGCACTGTGCCGGGACCGTCGAGCTCGCTCTGCGGCCGGCGGGTGCGGATCCCGTAGAGACCATCGAGCCGGGACTCGGCGGTGATGAAAGCCGCATCGCGCCCATCGGTGAAGACACCCTCGTCGTCGATGAACCCTGTGAAGGGTTTCGCCCTCTTGTACGTGCTGATGACCGTGCCGACCCTCTCCCCGATCTTCCCGGCACCCTGGAGACGGCGTTGGGCACGCTGTGTTGCTGCGGCCATCGGTTCGAGCCGAGCCTCGGTGGCCTCGAGCCGTTCCCGGCGCTTGCGGGCCCGGTCCTCGGCCCGCAGCGGGTTGCGGCAGACCCCGGGCCGTGGCCCGCTTCGAGGCGGGTTCGAGGATCCGTGCCACGATCCTGGCCAAGACCGGATCCCGCTCGGGAGAAGGCTTCGGGTCGATCCGCCGGTCCAAGCCCAGCTTCTTCCGGGCTCCCAGCACCGCGGCCCCAAGCCCATGGGGAAGGGAGCGGACGAGGTCGAACGGAACCTGTCAACGCCGTTGAGACAGCAAGGGTTGTCATTTACTGAGCATCTCCCACGGTAGGGGTGGCCTTCGGCGGATTGATCCAGACCGTTTCAGGGAGCGCCTGCGGTTTCGGTCTCCCCCGGACGAACCGTTCCGGGTGCCGGCTCCAAGCTTGGCTCAAGGTGCGCCGGCGTTGCTCAATCCGCTGCCGGGCGCGGCCTTGGTGGACATCATCAGGGGTGAGCATCGCGAGGCCGGCATGGTGATGCTCGGTGTTGTACCAAGGGAAGAAGGATCGACAGAAGTCGATGGCAGCGGGCAGATCCGGGAAGCGCCCGGGGAACCCGGGGTGGTACTTCAAGGTCTTGAACGGTGCCTCCGAGAAGGGGTGGTCGTCGCGGACCTTGGGGCGGCTGAGCGAGCGGGTGATACCGAGCTGGGCGAGGAGTTGCGCGGTGCACTGGCTGGTCATGGGGGCGCCGCGGTCGGAGTGCAGGGTCAGCACCCGGGGTTGGATGCCCTGCTTGAGACAGGATTCTTCGATCAGCCGGCTGGCCAGCGCAGCACTCTCGCGTTCGGCGACCCTCCATCCCACCACGTAGCGGCGGAAGAGATCAAGCAGCACATAGAGGTAGAAGGAAGACCCGGTCTTCGGCCCGAGCAGCCGTGTGAGGTCCCAGGACCCGACCGGGTTCGGAGCGCGGGCGACGAGTTCGGGCTTGGCGTAGCGTGGGTGGGTGAGCAGGTTGCGCCGTTCCCGCACCGGCTGCAGGGCAGAGAGGATGCGGTACCTCGTGCGCTCCGAGCACAGGTACCGTCCTTCGTCGAGCATCGTGGCCACGACCTCGGCCGGGGAACGATCGACGAAACGCGGGGAGGCGAGCCGGTCGAGGACCTGCTCCCGCTCCCCCTCGCTCCGGGCCCGGGCGGGCGTCGTACGGGGCTGCTGATGCCCGGGAGCGGGCCTCCGGCGGCGGTAGAACGTGGCTCGGGACACCCCCAGCGCCCGACCGGCCGGCGCAATGCCGACCTGTCGAGCGAGTGAAGGGGTGGCCATCCGCAGTCCTTCCCGTCGCGGAGGCTGAATCCCAGCAGCCCGGCAACGTTTCCCTGAACTTCGAGAATCGTAGGGGCCGTGGCCAGCTCCTTCTCCAGCCGCGCCATTTGGGCCTCGAGCCGGCTAACCTGGGCGCCGAGGGGTGGGGACGGCGCCGGCTTGGGACCGCGCTTGCGTGGCGTCAGGCCCTGCAGCGCTCCCCGACGGCGGGCCTTGCGCCACGTCGACAGATGCGAGCGGTACAGCCCCTCGCGACGCAGCAGGCGGCCGATCTCGCCCGGCTCGCGACAGCGGTCCGCTTCCTCGACGATCCGCAGTCGATACTCGGCCGAGAACCGGCGGCGGGTCGGCTGGGCGAGAACCTCCGGGTCCGGAGCGCGCCGCGCCGGCGGGGTCTCGGCCCTGGGGGGCGCGCCCCCCAGGGCCGGCGTGGCGAGGGGTACACCCCCCTGCCCACATTCGGGTCTGCCTTCATCATGGTTCCTCTCTGCCGCCCTCTAATTCCCAGGGGAGTCGGTGTCTCAGCGATGTTGGCAGAGAGGGGAAGGCGTCGTCGAGACGTCGGACTGCGGTTCCTCCCTTGAGCAGAATGCGCCACCCCTCGATGAGAGCGGGCGACCCCTTGGAGAGGTGGGCGAGGGTGCGCTTCTTGACCGTTCCGGCTTGGCGGTAGGACTCGCGGAGCAGGATGGCGGGCGGGGACGAGCGGTGGGGGACGGATTCGATCTACAGGGCTACGGTATAGAGGCGAACGATCCGTGCATGGCAAGCAGGCAACACAGTATTCCATGGGTACACTCTGACGACCGGAACATCCGACAAACCATGCTGCATCAATGACGTGACGTGCATCTCAGCCGGAATGTTCTGGAACTTCGGTTTAACAAGAGATTCTAGAAAACACGGTTTTATACGGGTTTCGGTACCCGTCCAAAGCTCCCTCCCAGCATTACAGTTCGTGTGCTAAACCGGTTTCAGATCGCCAGCCTTCGGATGCCTCCGGGAGTGTGCGGGATCCCCAGCGTGTCGTAGATGCTGCGCGGCCCGGGTTCGGCTCGGGTGGCTTTGCGGACCTGGGATCTTGTCGATTCGCCGACCGAGGTCTCCTCACAGCTCCGGCTCGAGTGGAAAGCCGGTACCGATTCAGGCCCGAATCGGCGGAATCTCGCTAAACATGGGCCAAGGTGCACGGACGGATCCCGTACAGCCTCCCGAAGCGCTCCAAGGCTGCGCATCCGGCTCCGGTCGGCGTCTGCCGTCGGCACCCGGAGGTGGGAAATCAGGCCGGGCACGCCCACTGCTGCGTACCGATCGCAACAGTGGGCGTGTCCCCGGAGCGGTCACGATCCGTCAATCGGCAGATCCCGCCGGCAGGTTGACGGCCATCCGGATCATGAGGCCCTTCCCTGCAGGGGCAGAAGGTCGACGATCAGCGGCGTTCGGTCCTGCGGGCTGATCGGGTGTGCCACCCCTCCCGTTTCCGGTGGAGCGGCGTAACTAGTGCCCGCACCGAAAATGGTCATTTTGGCGGCCCTTCCGGCGAAATTTCGGGTTGGACCCACCCTCCGGGGCCTCCGGTCGCTCCGTTTCCAGGGGATTCCTGCCGATTCGTAGCGGCATCCGGGCTCTTCCCACCCAGAATCCGGACGCTAGGGCGAGCGGTTCCGTTCCCGCTCCCGGCGAGCTTCGCGGATGGGGTGGGGGCGCCGCTGTCAGGCGGCGCGTCTTCGTCGTCGTCGGGCTTGGGCCCGGGCCTGTCTCTGCAGCAGCAACCCGATGCGGTGGACATTGAAGGCCACCATGGAGAGCGCCACCATCCGCGCAAAACCCTCCGCCCCATACGACAGGACCCGGTCCATGCCGCGCTGCTCGAGATTATTGATGGCGGACTCCACGGCCGGATGCTGCCGGCGCATCTCCCGGAACGTCGGGTCGGCGACCCGTTTCCGGTCGGCCGGACCGAGTTTTCCCTTCTTCGGCAGCACGTTGTGATCCAGCAGTTCGTCCAGTGCGATCCGGTTGGAGGGACTGTGGAACCCCCGATCGAAGCTGCACAGGCGGAGGTCGGGGAAGCGGGCCTGGGCTTCCCGGATCATGGGCACGGCATGATCCACGTCTCCGCCTTCCCACAGGATCCGGGAGTGTAGGAGGAAGCCGTGCTGATCCTCCAGCACGGCCACCGGCACTCCGAGTTCCACCGGAACCCCGGCCTTGCCCTTCACACACCAGCGCGTGTGCTCCTCGAAGATCGAAAACACCTTCTCTTCCTGCGGGATCTTCTCGCCTTTCAGCAGGCGGCGGTCCACTTGGTCGAGCTGCCTCCGGGCATGCTTGAGGTACGACTCGATCCGGAGAATCCTGGGGGCTCCGACGCCTTGCTCCCGAAGCGCGGGAACCGTCGCTTCCGCCCGTCGGACCTCCTCCCAGCAGGCGTCGAGGTACGCTTGGATCGGCCCCGGACGGGCCCGCCGGGTCCGCCGAACCTTCTGAAAGAGCCGCTGCAGCCTCCGGCTCCGATGCCGCCACTGCCGCCCTCCGGACACCCCCGCCCGCAGGGCTGAGCGGCCCGTCTCGCGCACCAGGCAACGCATCGCATCCCACAGCAGGTTGACGTCCGTCGGGAAGTGCACATCCGTCTTCACCACGAACGAATCACAGCGGCCCCGCAGGGGCTCCTTCGACGGGCGACCGCCCGGGCCGCTCTTCCGCTTCCGCTTCCGCTTCCGCACCAGCGCATGGCCGCTCTCCGCGATCAGCTGCAACACCTCCCCCAGCACGTCCGGCGTCAGCAGGCTCACGTTGTGTACCACCGTGGGATACCGGTACCGGGTCTCGTCCCAGAAGCCGGAGTGTCCCAGAAACTTCCGAACGGTATGGTGTTGGTTCACCAGCTCGTGCAGACGATCGAAGTCACACCCCAGGACCTGCTTCAGGAGACCCATCACGAGGATCCTCCACAGCTCCATGCCGGGACGCCCTTTCGTGTGGGACACCTCGGGAAGGATCCCCTGCTCCAGGATCTCGAACAACCGGGCACGAACCGACCGGTCGGCATACACGTGCCGAAGCCCGAGCAGCAGCGGCGGAATGTCATCCCGCGAGCTCTCGTCGATCTCGATCTCCTCGATCGCAACCTGACCCAATTCCATCTGCAGGCGAATGACGTTTCGCATGGCAATTCTCGCGAAGATTCCCGAAAATCCGGCCGATTCTCGACCGCATCGGCCGATTCCCGCATCAAAGCGGGATTCTTCGTCCCCTCTATATCACGATTCCACTTTCAGAGTCAAGCCATTGTACTTTTTCGGTGCGGGCACTAACTAGTGCCCGCACCGAAAATGGTCATTTTGGCGGCCCTTCCGGCGAAATTTCGGGTTGGACCCACCCTCCGGGGCCTCCGGTCGCTCCGTTTCCAAGGGATTCCTGCCGATTCGCAGCGGCATCCGGGCCCTTCCCACCCAGAATCCGGACGCCAGGGCGAGCGGTTCCGTTCCCGCTCCCGGCGGGCTTCGCGGACGGGGTGGAGGGGCGCCGCCGTCAGGCGGCGCGTCTTCGTCGTCGTCGGGCTTGGGCCCGGGCCTGTCTCTGCAGCAGCAACCCGATGCGGTGGACATTGAAGGCCACCATGGAGAGCGCCACCATCCGCGCAAAACCCTCCGCCCCCTACGACCGGACCCGGTCCCTGCCGCGCTGCTCGAGATTATTGATGGCGGACTCCACGGCCGGATGCTGCCGGCGCATCTCCCGGAACGTCGGGTCGGCGGCCCGTTTCCGGTCGGCCGGACCGAGTTTTCCCTTCTTCGGAAGCACGTTGTGATCCAGCAGTTCGTCCAGTGCGATCCGGTTGGAGGGACTGTGGAACCCCCGATCGAAGCTGCACAGGCGGAGGTCGGGGAAGCGGGCCTGCGCTTCCCGGATCATGGGTACGGCATGATCCACGTCTCCGCCTTCCCACAGGATCCGGGAGTGTAGGAGGAAGCCGTGCTGGTCCTCCAGCACGGCCACCGGCACTCCGAGTTCCACCGGAACCCCGGCCTTGCCCTTCACACACCCGCGCGTGTGCTCCTCGAAGATCGAAACCACCTTCTCTTCCTGCGGGATCTTCTCGCCTTTCCGCAGGCGGCGGTCCACTGGGTCGAGCTGCCTCCGGGCAGGCTTGAGGTACGACTCGATCCGGAGAATCCTGGGGGCTCCGACGCCTTGCTCTCGAAGCGCAGGAACCGTCGCTTCCGCCCGTCGGACCTCCTCCCAGCAGGCGTCGAGGTACGCCTGGATCGGCCCCGGACGGGCCCGCCGGGTCCGCCGAACCTTCTGAAAGAGCCGCTGCAGCCTCCGGCTCCGATGCCGCCACTGCCGCCCTCCGGACACCCCCGCCCGCAGGGCTGAGCGGCCCGTCTCGCGCACCAGGCAACGCATCGCATCCCACAGCAGGTTAACGTCCGTCGGGAAGTGCACATCCGTCTTCACCACGAACGAATCACAGCGGCCCCGCAGGGGCTCCTCCGACGGGCGACCGCCCGGGCCGCTCTTCCGCTTCCGCTTCCGCACCAGCGCATGGCCGCTCTCCGCGATCAGCTGCAACACCTCTCCCAGCACGTCCGGCGTCAGCAGGCTCACGTTGTGTACCACCGTGGGATACCGGTACCGGGTCTCGTCCCAGAAGTTGGAGTGTCCCAGAAACTTCCGAACGGTATGGTGTTGGTTCACCAGCTCGTGCAGACGATCGAAGTCACACCCCAGGACCTGCTTCAGGAGACCCATCACGAGGATCCTCCACAGCTCCATGCCGGGACGCCCTTTCGTGTGGGACACCTCGGGAAGGATCCCCTGCTCCAGGATCTCGAACAACCGGGCACGAACCGACCGGTCGGCATACACGTGCCGAAGCCCAAGCAGCAGCGGCGGAATGTCATCCCGCGAGCTCTCGTCGATCTCGATCTCCTCGATCGCAACCTGACCCAATTCCATCTGCAGGCGAATGACGTTTCGCATGGCAATTCTCGCGAAGATTCCCGAAAATCCGGCCGATTCTCGACCTCATCGGCCGATTCCCGCATCAAAGCGGGATTCTTCGTCCCCTCTATATCACGATTCCACTTTCAGAGTCAAACCATTGTACTTTTTCGGTGCGGGCACTAACTACTCACCCCTTGTTGGGGTCGGGTTGGCCGTAGTGCTCGTTGAGGATGTCTGCGGCCTTTCCGTTGAGGGCGATGTGGATGGCGACGAGAGGGTTGTAGCCGAGTGCCTCCATGGAGGTGAGGAAGCTGGAGCCTCGGCACCATGCGGTTGCGTGGAGCATGGTGCGGAACCATCCGGACACCTTGATCTTGACCTTGGTCATTCGGATCTTCGGTTCTCCGGCATGGTGGGTGAAGCTGACGTCGGGGTCCTTCATGAAGCGGAGGACGGACGTCTCGTGTTTCATGAGACGTTCATGCAGGTTGTGGGCGTCGGACTTTGCGATGCGTCCCCGGGTTCCTTTCGTCCGCGGCGGGATATCGGGCAACTCCTTGGCGCCTTGGGTGAGGAGGGTGCGGTAGCGCGTGCGCACGGCCCGGCGGTCGGTCTCGTTCAAGGCCTTGGATGCGCTCTGGCCGACCCTGTGGCAGACCTCGCGCAGCCGGCTCTTCATCCATCGCGCCCAGCGGTAGCCGTGGGACTCGACGACGAAGGCCAGTTCGCGCAGCAGGTGGCTGCCGCACAGCTGGTGGCGGCACTGCTCGTAGCCCCTGTACGCAGCCCAGCAGTCGTGGACCCGGACGCCCTGGTAGCGCGGGAGGATGCCGATCTCTTCGATCGCCTCCCGACCGCGCTTGCGGTGCGGGAACTTCACGGTCAGGGTCCCGTCGGTGACGACAGGGAGCCATTGGGTCTTGCCGGCGACCCGGAATCCGGTCTCATCGACCTGCAAGGCCGGGCGTTGCAGGAGATGGGCCACGGCGACCTCCTCCCAAGATGCGAGCGCATCCTGAAAGCGCCGGACCTAGCCGAGGCAGGTCGCCTCGGAGAGCCTGATGCCGGAGATCGCGTGCACGAGCGAGACGGCACGGCGCAGGGACAGCATCTGGGCGATCCGCAGGTTGAGGACCAAGGCCTGGATGCGGACACCGTACTGCACGGGCCCCGGCATGAGGTCTGGGAACCGGCCCTTGGTCCGGGCCCGGCACTTCGGGCATTCCTTGATCTCGGCGTCGACGCGGCGCTCGACGACTTCGAACCCGAGGTCGTAGAGGACGCGGCGCTCCCGATCGACGGGGTCGACGTCGTCGAGGTCGGCGCCGCAGGCGTCGCAGGCATCGATGGTGATCGTCTCCTGGACGGGGGTCGTGCGCCGGGGGCCGCCCGTCTGCGGGTTCGGCTTCGGGCCCTTGCCGGGGCTCCCGGTGCGCCGCGCGCTCTCGTCCTTGTCCATCTGGGACGGCGGCAGACCGGAGTTCCGACTCGTCTTGCGCGTGGTCTTCTCCATGAGCACGGCCAGCAGCAGCTGTAGCAGCATCAGCAGGCCGCGGAAGAGCGCCTCGCACTCCGGGTGGACCGTGCCTTGCGTGCGGAGATCCTGGAACCGCTTCTGGAAGGCGTCGACCTCCTGGCGCAGGGATGTGCCGGCGACGCTCGTCATCCCGACGCCTCCACCGCCCGGACGGCCGCCCGCACGGCGAACCGCTCGCCTTCGGGCATCGTCCGGTAGCGCCGCGCCGGCGGCGGGCGCGTCAGGATGCCGCGGCGCTCCAAGGTCTCCAGCATCCCGAGGCCGGCCCCGACCCTGGAGCCGCCCTTCGCGGTCGTCCCGTGAAGGGGCTCGCAGAGGGTCTTCGCCCGCTCGGTGCGGCGGCAGGGGGAACACCGACCCACGGTCTCCCGGACCTCCGCGATCGGCTGGCGGGTCCGGCGGCGTCTCGAACAGGGGGTCGACTTCAGGTCGATGATTCGCGGGTCCATGGGGATTCCCGCAGCCACGATTCGACGACATCGTGCGAATCGGCGGGCGCTTGTCAAGCGGTGCGTGGACGACCCGCCCATGCACCGAAACGTCACCTCCTATCCAAGGCTTGCCGGTATGGGAAAACCGCCGTCACCGCGACGCACAGATCCGAATGCCCTTGCCCCGCCGGGCGATCGACCCGTCGTCGCCGTCGATCCCTACCCGGCCGCCATCCACACCTCCGACGCGGTCCGCCCCGATGGCCCATCTTGGAGAGGGTCCCTCCTAGCAACGTCAAGCGCAGATCTCCGGCGGAGGGGAACGGCAGCCCACGGAACCCGCTCCACCGCACCGCACGGCGGACCCGCGACGTCCCGCGCGGGGTGCCCGGTCGCGTTGCGGACCCCTCCCCACAAGGCCGGAACGGGGAGCGGCAGCCGAAGATCGACCCACTTCTTGTCAGACGGACCCCGTGCATCCGGTCCTCGGCCGCAAGCGAGTGAAAGGGGCACGGAACCATGCCGGATCCGAACCCGTCAGGAAAAACGATTCGTCATCAGTAGGGGGGGGTGAGTAGATACGGAGCGGCATCCACAGCAAGCCGATGCGCTTGTTGCCGACGGAAACAGGTACGCTCTTCGACAATGACATGCAGCAGATGCGACGCTGCCTTCCCGTGCGAGCGTGAATGACGGCTTCCTCGAACACGGTTTGCTCCGTGTTGCCGGGAATCCGGCAGTCGGGCTTGCCACGGAGACTGCCGAACCGCGATTGAGACTTCGCTACGCACCTTTGACTCCCGTCGGATTTCGGCAAGCGTTCCGATGGCGCGATCGGGCATCTTGGTTGAAGGCTGAACGCCAAGGGTGTCAGCAGGGGAGACGGACGTTGGTCATGACCCAGTGGATGGCGTCCGTCTGCCGGCGGTCTTGCCTCACGCATGTCCGCCGGCACTCCGCCCCGGTGGGCTGCTGCCGCTTGCAGGGGGAGGCTATTCCGCAGAGCGAGAAGGAGTGCCCGATCTTCGAGGAGCACACGCGCAGATGAAGTTCGAGGGAACGGGAATCGTTCGCTCTAGTACTTCGGTGTCCCGTTCGAAGAATCCCGATTCAGCGACGAGACTGCAAGTACCCTTGCTGAGGTGACCAACCCGATTCCGCCGTGGTGTTACCCGACCCGACCATTCTTCGGACAGGTCAGTCGAAGCGATCGTTCTCGGTCGGATCCCGGTTCCGAGAGAGGTTCTATCCGACGCTCGAACATCAACCTGTCGGCGCCGTCGGCATCGACCTCTGCTCCAAGGGGCCTCTTCCCCCAAGGGAAGAGCGGAATTCCGCGCTGATTGCGGTGCAGAGGACACGCACCGACCCCTGTCTCGAGGGAAGAGCGCCGGCGTGAGCCGACCGGGGACGGAGACCGGAGTCCGCTCACCGGTGAACTGGTCTCGGTCGGCCCTGTTCCCCGACCGATTCCGGGATCAGAAGAGGTTCTGGCCGGTGCCTGGGCACAGTCCCGGACCGGCCTTTGCCGTTCGGGGCATCAAGCCCTGTTTCACGAGAGCTTTGGCGACAGGACCGGCCGCAGGCCGGACGGCCAACGGGTACGTTTTGGCGGGCGAATCTCTCACGTCCATCAGGAGAAACGAGTCTTGCCTACCAACTCTGCCGGGAACGGAAGTTCCGCGGTCGGCCGCCGTTCGCGACTGCCGTCCGTCAAGCATCTGCGGACAGCTGCGGACGTACACGCCCTGCCGGATAATCCGGTGATGCTCAAGCTGTTGCTGATGGAGGCCGTGTGTCGGGGCAGGCAACCGGCCGGCCTCAACCCGGGGCGTCTAGGGCCCGGCCGTCACTATGTCGGAGACGGAACGGGCCTGTTCATTGAAGTAACGGAAAAAAGGAGGGTGTCCTTCGGCCAGCGGCTGCGCATTGCCGGTACCGGCAAGCGGATCGAACTGGGCCTTGGTTCGTGGCCCGCATTCCGCCTGGAGGAGGCAAGAGATCGGGCCGTCTCCCATCAGCGAATGGCGAGGCAGGGCCGGCATCCGGCACAAACGGAATGGGAAGTACCGACCATTGCCGAGGCTGCCGAGCAGTTTTTCTGCGAATTTGCCGCAGCATGGGTGGGGCGCACCACCGAGCACGCGTATCGGACGAGCTTCGCCAAGCACGTGTCTCCGGTTCTCGGCAAGTTGCGCGTCGACCGGGTCAGGCGATCGGATCTTGCAGCCGCCGTGAAGCCGGCATGGATCGCGCATCGACGGGTCGGACGCGATTTGCTGCGGGTGCTTCGCGGTACGTTCCGATGGGTGCGGGCACGTGGTTTTCGGGACGATCTGCCGACCGACGGGGTCGAGGACCTGCTGCCGCGGATCGAGCGCGAAGAGCGACATCACGCAGCGTTGGACCATGCCGAAATTCCGGAAGCCGTCTCAAGGGCGCGAAGGTTCCGGAGCATTGTCCACCGGGTAAGGCCGAGTGACGCGGTGGTCGCACTGGCATTCGAGATGGTGATCCTCACAGGGCTGCGGCGTCAGGAGCTGGTGGGCATCCTCTGGAGCGAAATTGACGAGCAGGAGCGCTTGCTGACAATCGGGGCCGCTCGGATGAAGAAGAAAACGAAGGCGCACAAGGTTCCGTTGTCGAGCGCGGCCATGGACGTGCTGCGGCGCGTGCACGAACTGAACGTGAGCAGGGACGGCGCCAACGGGCACGTGTTCGCGTATTGCGAACCGAGCGGTGATCGTGGGACCATCAAGCACATTTCGCCTCATGCGCTATCCAGATTCCTGCGGCGCCTCGGGCTGGAAGGAACCTTGCACGGATTCCGCAGCACGTTTGACGACTGGGCGACCGAGAAGGGCACGGATGCCCAAGTCGTGGAACGGACGCTGGGGCATGTGGTCAGGAGCAAGGTACGACGAGCCTATTCGCGGACGGAATTGCTGGATCGGCGCAGGGAACTGCTGGAGGTGTGGGGACAGTACGCTGCTCCGCCCTGCGGCAGAGGCTGACCGGTCGGTGCCGACCCATGCGGGGGTCGGGACCGTCAACGGCATCAGACCCCCACATTGACCCCGCCAGTGCGTTCGAGCGACTGCCGGAACCGTGCGACGTTTCCGGGCGTGCACGTCATCTCGGCAGCGGAACCCGTCTTCGAAGGGATGGACAAATGACACTTGGTCGTGGAGAGCATTGAATGTACTGATATTCGTTCGGGGAAAACGACCGTTGTTGCCCGGAATCCCGGTTGTCTGGATACTCCATTCCGGCCGCCCCTTCGGGGGAAACCGTGGATGTGCAGGCAACAGGGTCGATGCGCACGACCGGAAGCAGTGTCCGGTGGCGAGATTCGGAAGCCGGACGGACGGGACATGAAGAAGAGAGTCGTTCAAGTAATGTAATCAGTGCTCTGGGTCCGGGAGGATCCTACAAACGCGAGAACGTACTTCGGCGCATAGCGCACGCGCGGGAACCGCGAACGCGGACGCGGACGCAACAGACGGAGTCACGGTGGGCGGCCTAGTCGAAGTGATTGGCGGAACGTCCGATCGCAATAAGGAAGCACTTCCTGGCACCGATGGACTTTCCCGAGGCCTGTTTAGCCGCATTATCGTGGATTACGACCGGACACTGGACAACGGCTTGCAGGTCAGCGGAAACATATCCCATCGACTCGACCAACAGTCTGCTGCCGCTCCTGACGTTCTTTCGCTCAGCGTGGGTGGGGGTTTTGGAACGATTACTGCCGGCGCCGCCGCAGCAGCGCCCTGTGCGCTCATGCCACGTATCATTGCCTTTGTCCCCGGTGGCGCGAATGCGACCTGGTACACCCTCTTTTCCGGTCTTTCTGATGTCCTTCCCGGCCAGAACGTCACGTTCTCTGAGGCAAATTACTGCGGCACTTCGGAGAGCATTTCCTACCAAACCCGTATCTACTCACCCCCCCCTACTGATGACGAATCGTTTTTCCTGACGGGTTCGGATCCGGCATGGTTCCGTGCCCCTTTCCCTCGCTCGCGGCCGAGGACCGGATGCACGGGGTTCGGCTGACAAGAAGTGGGTCGATCTTCGGCTTCCGCTCCCCGTTCCGGCCTTGTGGGGAGGGGTCCGCAACGCGACCGGGCCCCTCGCGCGGAGGTCGCGGGTCCGCGCCCTGCGGTCCGGTGGAGCGGGTTCCGTGGGCTGCCGTTCCCCTTCGCCGGAGATCTGCGCTTGACGTTGTAGGAGGGACCCTCTCCAAGATGGGCCATCGGGGCGGACCGCGTCGGAGGTGTGGATGGCGGCCGGGTAGGGATCGAAGGCGCCGACGGGTCGATCGCCCGGCGGGGCAAGGGCATTCGGATAGGTGCGTCGAGGTGACGGCGGTGTTCCCATACCGGCAGGCCTTGGATAGGAGGTGACGTTTCGGTGCATGGGCGGGTCGTCCACGCACCGCTTGACAAGCGCCCGCCGATTCGCATGCTGTCGTCGAATCGTGGCTGCGGGAATCCCCATGGACCAGCGAATCATCGACCTGAAGTCGACCCCCTGTTCGGGCCGCTGCGAGCACCTTCACTGGACGACAGCAAAGGGCGGCTCCAGGGTTGGGGCCGGCCTCGGGATGCTGGAGACCTTGGAGCGCCGCGGCGTCCTGACGCGCCCGCCGCCGGCGCGGCGCTACCGGACGATGCCCGAAGGCGAGCGGTTCGCTGTGCGGGCGGTGGAGGCGTCGGGATGACGAGCGTCGCCGGCACCTCCCTGCGCCAAGAGGTCGACGCCTTCCAGAAGCGGTTCCAGGATCTCCGCATGCAAGGCAAGGTCTCCCCGGAGTGCGAGGCGCTCGTCCGCGGCCTGCTGATGCTGCTACAGCTGCTGCTGGCCGTGCTCCTGGAGAAGGCCACGCGCAAGACGAGCCGGAACTCCGGTCTGCCGCCGTCCCAGACGGACAAGGACGAGAGCGCGCGGCGCACCGGGAGCCACGGCAAGGGCCCGAAGCCGAACCCGCAGACGGGCGGTCACCGGCGCACGACCACCGTCCAGGAGACGATCACCGTCGATGCCTGCGACGCTTGCGGCGCCGACCTCGACGACGTCGACCCCGTCGATCGGGAGCGCCGCGTCCTCTACGACATCGTGTTCGAAGTCGTCGAGCGCCGCGTCGACGCCGAGATCAAGGAATGCCCGAAGTGTCGGGCCCGGACCAAGGGCCGGTTCCCAGACCTCATGCCGGGTCCCGTGCAGTACGGTGTCCGCATCCAGGCCTTGGTCCTCAACCTGCTGATCGCCCAGATGCTGTCCCTGCGCCGTGCCGTCTCGCTCGTGCACGCGATCTCCGGCATCAAGCTCTCCGAGGCGACCTGTCTCGGCTATGTCCGGCGCTTTCAGGATGCGCTCGCATCCTGGGAGGAGGTCGCCGTGGCCCATCTCCTGCAACGCCCGGCCTTGCATGTCGATGAGACCGGATTCCGGGTCGCCGGCAAGACCCAATGGCTCCATGTCGTCACCGACGGCACCCTGACCGTGAAGTTCCCGCACCGCAAGCGCGGTCGGGAGGCGATCGAAGAGATCGGCATCCTCCCGCGCTACCAGGGCGTCCTGGTCCACGACTGCTGGGCTGCGTACATGGGTTACGAGCAGTGCCGCCACCCGCGGTGCGGCAGCCACCTGCTGCGCGAACGGGCCTTCGTCGTCGAGTCCAACGGCTACCGCTGGGCGCGATGGATGAAGAGCCTGCTGCGCGAGGTCTGCCACAGGGTCAACCAGAGCGCATCCAAGGCCTTGAACGAGACCGACCGCCGGGCCGTGCGCAAGCGCTACCGCACCCTCCTCACCCAAGGCGCCAAGGAGTTGCCCGATATCCCGCCGCGGACGAAAGGAACCCGGGGACGCATCGCAAAGTCCGACGCCCACAACCTGCATGAACGTCTCGTGAAACACGAGACGTCCGTCCTCCGCTTCATGAAGGACCCCGACGTCAGCTTCACCAACAATGCCGGAGAACAGAAGATCCGAATGACCAAGGTCAAGATCAAAGTGTCCGGATGTTTCCGCACCATGCTCCACGCAACCGCATGGTGCCGAGGCTCCAGCTTCCTCACCTCCATGGAGGCACTCGGCTACAACCCTCTCGTCGCCATCCACATCGCCCTCAACGGAAAGGCCGCAGACATCCTCAACGAGCACTATGGCCAACCCGACCCCAACAAGGGGTGAGTAGTTACCCAAACCCCTACCATGGGTGGCTTTTCGGCAATGGTAACTTATGCGCCCAACATAGGATCTAACCAGTACACCAGCCTTAAAACCGCAGACTCTTCGAATAGTGCGGAGGAATATATTGCAGTCGCAGCCAAATTCGAAAGCAACCTGGGCGGTATAGGGATTGATTTGGGAGCGTCCTTTCAGACGACCAAAGACGACCGAATCGATTCCAAGTCCGCGGCCGGAATCGTGTCGTTCGGTGGTGCCAGTCTCGGTGCGTCCTGGTACGACAATGGCGACCCGAGTTTGAAGGATCTCTCCTTGACCACTGCCGACACGGTAAGTACAATAAGTACAATTGTGGGCAATATAACGGCAGGTCGCTTTCCCTTCGACACCGACGACGAACGCGCACTAATCACGGTCACCAAGAACAGAAGCGGAACTAGCGGATTCAACATTGGTGCCAAGTACCGGCTTGGCGCCATCACTCCCGGCATAACCTACAGTTCAATGGAGCTCGATCTCAAGAACCTTGCACTTTCCGACTCCGCAATGATCAGCGGCAAAAGCGAGGCCAAGGCGTTGGTTGCGGGCGTGAACTACGCGGTCGGCGGAGGATTGAGCGTATTCGTCGAGTACATGAAGATCGACGGAAAGATCAGTGTGTCGGGCGCAATCGACGACTCCACCGATGCCGACGAGTCCTTGTTTATGTCTGGAATCATTGTGAGCTTCTAGATTTTGATGATTCCCGTCGTTCCCAGATGACGAGGAGGGTCGGGAAGCGTCAACTCCTTGGGCACACGTGTATTTTCCGTTATCCTGGTCCGTGCCGGCTTCCGAGCCGGTACGGACCAGCACGGAATATCCTGGGGCTCACCGGGGGAAACACGTGAACCGTTGGAAGATGCGTACAGAAGAGTGGAGTGGTACTTCCCGGTGGAAGGAGCGCGTCGAAAATTGGGGGCGTCCATCTTCGGATGGGAGATTGGCACCCCTTGGAATTGTCGTTCTTATCGAGTTTTGCAGCATGCCCGGAGCCGCTGTGGGTGGTGGTGACGCCAATGGGATGGACGGTTGGGACAAGGTTTCGCAGCCGGGCGACACGCCAGTACTGGCCTTCAATCCCAAGTCTCCTTCTTTTGTCATGTTTCGTCCGTTGAGGGGGTGTTGTAGGCAGACCTGGAGATCCGTCCGGGAGCGGATTTCGTTGTCGATATGCCGGTTCCGACCTCGAGAAGGCGCCACCCACTTCAAGAACGGCCACTCTACCGCGGTTGTCCGCCACCGATCGCGACAAAAAGAATGTTCCTGTGTTCGATCCGGTGTTCCACTTGCTGGGTCCCGGGTGGCTGGTGACAGACGCGCATGTCGATCTCGCGCCCGTGGGCGTGGCTTTTCCGAAGCTCCACGTTCCCGAGCCGTTCTGGTTTCCTGCTGAATCCCTCGCAGTAGGCCGTGATTCGCAGATCCCGGGAGGCCTTGGGAAAATCGTTATTCCGCTCCATGCGACGCCACCAACCTCGGATGCCGCTATCCCGTGTGACGATAAAACCCGTAATCCCGAACGGTCTTGTCGGCTCGAGTTCGGACAAAAAAAGGCGGCGGCCCGAAGGCCGCCGCCGATCAAGGAAACCGCTCGCCGGTCAGGCAACGGCGTTCGAGCCTGCACGCATCAGAAGGACACAATGATCCCACCCATCACGAGTGAATCATCATCCTTGCCCATTCCGTCCGCACCAGTCCCTTCCTCTTCGAGACTCATGTATTCGACGAAGACGCTTAGGCCGCCGCCGACCGCATAGTTTGCACCGACGACCAGTGCTGTCTCTTCTTCTTTGGTTCCGTCCATTTCCTGCGCACTGTACGCTATGGCAGGCGTAATGGACCCCAATGCGTACTTGGCGGCCACCGTGTAGCCGCTGTAGTCGCCGTCGCCGTTGTCGAACCAAGCCGCGCCGAGGGTCCCACCGCCCAAGCCAACGGTGCCGGCAACCGACTGGGAGTCAATCTCGTTCCCCATGGTATCATCGTCCGATGTCTGCCAAGACGCGCCAAGAGCCAAGTCGACACCGCCCATGTCCGCTGCGAACTTGGCGGCGGCAGCCACATAGTCGGGCTTGTTCTCCCCTCCATCCGTCGCGTTCTTGATCGTGGTTCCTTGGTTGACACCCATGTTCGGAGCGTACGTGACCATCGCGGAGAATCCGCTTATGGTCGGGGTGGCGTAGGAAATGGCCTCGGAAGTTCCGCAGTAATTCGATTCCGTGAACACGGAGTTGCCGGTCTCGAAGGCCGTGAAGAGAGTGTACCAAGTCGCATTTGTGCCACCTGGAACGAATGCGATGGGCCGAGGCAGCATCGCACAGCTTGCGGCCGCGTGTGCGCCGACGCTCACGGTACCGAATCCGCCGCCCACGGTGACGAAGAGGACATCGGGCGCGTAGGCCGTGACGTTCTCAGGGTCAGAGCCTCCGGTTCCCCGCTGGTTGACCTGATACTGAATCTTTGCGCCGACTTCCAAGCCGTTGTCGAGCGTCTTGCTGTAGTCCAGATTGATTCGGCTGAACAGGCCCCGTGAAAGGCCGTCGTAGTCCGAGTCGTCCGACGATCCGCCGATCACTTCCACGACGCCGCCCACCGTGACCCCGCCTGCCTCCGCTTCGTGCATGTCCGCGTGCGCGGTTCCCGCGAACGCGACTGATCCGGTCAGTGCGAGCCCAAGGCCCGAAACTGCCATGCGACGAAGAATCTGTGTCATGAGAATGGTCTCCTGTGGATATCGCAAGGCCGTCCACGGCCCCGCCAAACCGAACTCAAGGGGATACGCAATCCGCTTGGAACCCGGTTGCTGCAAACAATCTGAGTCGACAATGCCCGTTGGTCTCGTGCGGTCGCTGCACACAGACAGCCGGGCCCGCCGAACCGAGAACGGGACGATACCCCGGTCCGGCGGGAATCCAAGGCCTGTTGCGGACCTCAGAAGCACCCCGGTCATTTTGGTGACATATTTGCAACACTGCGTAGCCCGGGATCCGTGGGTGGGGGTGTCGGGTGTGACGGTAAAACTCCGAACGGAGTCGAGATCGGGCGAGGTTGCCCTGCACACCACCATCGCCTGAAACGCCAGCGTCACAAGGGACGGGAGCCGTCGCGGCGATTGAGCGAGACGACCGGTCCGCGATCTTCGGGCGCGTTCCGCGTTGTCGTCCGGTCGCAGAGGTAACAGAACGCGGCGCGGCGTGCAAACGGCGGAGGGCAGTCTTCACACATGGCGCACCGGAGCCGGCGGCGTTACCTCGGCGACACGGGCGCCGCCGCACATGTTCCGCGGAGCCGAAGGACGCCGCGCACATGTTACCGTGATACAAGCGTGCTCGACGAAAGCGGGGCTGTTCAGGGTGATCGCGTGCTGCTCACACATTACCGCAGACGCAGACGGGGATGGCGCACCCGTTACCGCGGCGTCGGCCGCGCGGGTGCGGTGACGGTTGCGATAGCCGTTGCGATCGGAGGCGCCGACGGCGGCGCCTGCAGGACTGCGGGCAGCGGTGCGAAGCACGGTGTCGTGCCGGTCCGGCAGCAGCGCCGGCAGTGGGTGGGTCAGCAGTGCCGGCGGCACTGCGCCGGGCTCGGCGCAGCCCGCGATGCACCCATGCGAAGCATGGTGCAGCGGCGCGTGACGCGGCAGCCCCGGATCGCAGTCCGGGGCAGGCGCCGCAACGGCGAGCGGCGAGCGACAGCGAGACCCCGGACCGCAGTCCGGGGCAGGCTCCGCACGAACGCGGCGCGAAGCGCGCGCGAGGCGTAGCTGCCGCGCGACGGGTGTGCGCATACGGAAACGGACCGCGCCGCCGCCGGAGCGGAGACGACGCGGCCCGTGGGTGCTGCGTGTCAGGCGGGGCAGCGCATGACCGGGATGCCGAGGCTGCGGGCCTTGTCGACGAGGTTCTCGGTGATGCCGGAGCCGGGGAAGGCGATGACGCCCTTGGGCAGGAGGTTGAGCAGTTCGTCGTTGCGGCGGAAGGGTGCGGCGCGACCGTGGCGGTCCCAGTCGGGCTTGCAGACGACCTGGTGGACGCCGTTGCGCTCGGCCCAGCTGGCGGCGATCTTCTCGACGCCGGGGCCGCCGCCGTGGACGAGCACCATGTCGGCATACTTGGCGCGGACCTTGTCGAGGCGCTTGATGACGGCCGCCGGGTTTGCGATGTCCTTTCCGCCTGCGATGGCGACGAGGGTTCCCTGGGGCAGGTGAGCCTGTGTCTTGCGGTCCTTTCGGGCGCGGACGAAGTCGCGGGCGTCGATGGCTGCGGAGGTCAGATGTCCGGTCTGGCTGGCGTGGCTGCCGCGCCGGGGCCGCCAAGTGTCGCCGGTGACGGTGCGGTAGGCTTCGGCGGCTTTGTTGCGCAAGGTCTCGAAGGCGTCGCGGCGGTCGCCGAGGTTCTGCGCGCGGTCTGTCGTGAGTTCCAGTTCCAGGGACCTGATCTCGGAGCCGTCCTGGGTGCGCTGGAGGTCCTGGAGTTCGGGGGTGAGCTTGTCGACGCTGCGGTCGAGGCGCTGCGTCTGGGCGTGGAGCATGTTGACGAAGCCCCACAGCAGGCTTTCGCGTTCGTCTGCCATCTGGTATCCATCGGGCGCGACGCCCTGGCTGAGGATGCGGAAGGCTTCGTTGACGGCGGCGATGGCATCGTCCTGGTCCCAGATCTCTCGGGTGTCGAACTCGTCGCGCTCGGGGGTTGCGCCGAAGAGTGCGGCGTTGTCGCAGACGATCGCGGTTGCGGACTGCGCTGCGGTCTCGATATCGAAGGTCATGTCGTTTTCCTTTCGGTTTCACGTTCGGGGCCGATCCCCGTTGTGATGTCCTGTCGGGGCACGCGCGCGCAGCAGAAGCACCCGGGCGTAGAAGCTCCTGGGCGGAGTGGTGCGGAAAGTCGGCGATGGTGCGGAAGATCGCCCTGCGATCTTCACGGTCGTCGACTTTCACGGTCCGCCCTTGGAGCTTCTTGCCCGGGCCGCAGGGAGCGGAGCGACCGGAGGACCCCGCAGGGGTTGCTGTCGCGAGCACGTGTGACACGATTGGAGATCACAGCGGGGTGGCGTATTTCTCTCGCCCTGCACGGACCCCATCGTCGTTTCGGCCCGGCACGGCGCCGGGAAGGATTTCCGGTCCTGCCCGCCTTTGCGTCAGTTCCACAGGGGATGGGAGTCGACCCGCTGCCGGGCGGTCTCGCGGATGCGGGTGCGGTCGTGGAGATACATTGGCCCGCGCGGGTCCTCGTCGAGATGTATGGCGAACACCCTGTGCCCCGGCCGGGTGCTGTCGTCGAAGGCGTGGACGTCTCCGACATGGTCGCCGTCCCGGTAGATGCGGGATTCGTCGGGGGCGATGCGGCGGAAGGAGATGGTGCTCATCGGGTTCTCCGGGTAGCGTGACGGGTGCGCGAGCGGGCTCCCTCTCCTCCTCGCGCGGTTCACCCGCTTTCCAGCCTCGCTCCCACTCCGTATGCGCCGCGGCGAGACTCGAACCTGCCTGCATGAAGAAAGGGCCGACGCGTGAGGCGCCGGCCCTGTGGGGAGGGAAGAACGGGAAGCTCTAGAACGGGATCTGATCCCCGTCCATCGGGTCGCCGCCGGCCGGCACGGGCCGGCGTCGCTCGTCGCGTCCGGACCGGGCTGCATCCGCCCGGCATTGCCGTTCGCCTTGTCGAGGAACTGGACGCGCCCGCCGGGCACGAGCAGGATCTCGGTCGAGAAGCGGTCCGAGGCCTCGCCCGGCTTCGACCAGCGCCGGGTCTGGAGCTTGCCGTCGATGTAGACCAGCCGGCCCTTCGTGGCGTGCCTGGCGAGCATGTCGATCAGCCCGTCCTGGAAGGTCACGACCCGGTGCCACTCGGTCCTGTCGATCCGCTCGCCGCTGCCGTTCCGGTCGATGTAGCTCTCGTCGGTGGCAACGCTCAGATTGGCCACGCGGCCGCCGTTCTGCAGGTGGTTGATGGTGACGTCCGCGCCGAGGCGGCCGATGATCTGCGCCTTGTTCAGTCCGAAGCTCATTGCGATACTCCTTCAGGTTCGCGTTGATGACGATGGGTTGCGAACGACCGGGGCCGGGGTCACTCCCCCGAACCCCCGCCCGTTCAATCTCTTCAGGCCCTCCTCTACCCCTGACCGCCCGGAGAGAACGACGCCGCCGGTTCCGGGAAGAGGCTCGCGAAGCCGTGTTCCGGACAGGCCGCGCCCCGGTCGGGACAGCGGATGGCGCGCTCGTCCCCGGCGATCTCGCGGACGGTGCGACGGTCGACGCCGAGTTCGGCGAGCAGGTCGCAGCCGAGCGGAAGGTCGAGGGGTGTATCGGGATGGAACATGGGCGGGGTCTCCTTTGCCGTTGCCCTGCCCGGCGACCTGTGCCGGACATCGATCCGGCATCGGCGGGGAGTCCTCTCCTCCGCCCTGCCGGACACTCGCCCGGCAGGCGCTTCACCCCTCTCCACGACACAGGGACGGCGCGGCGGATCGCGGCCAGGCGAGCGCCGCCATCGCCGCCCGGGACAGCATGTCAGGTCCAGGCGGTGAAGGAGGCGGTGACGGGGGCGTCGGCGACGATCTCGACGCGGTTGCGGTCGAGCTTCCCGAAGGCGAGGCAGAGGGCGACATCGGCCGGATCGTCGAACGGGCCGTGCTCGCGGCCGGTCTCCAGTTCGATCACGGTCCAGACCGGCTCGTGGACCGGGATGCCCCTGAAATGCGCCGACCCTTGATACGACCTCTCGGCACAGGGCGCACAGCGCGCCGCCCCCTGTGACGGCGCCCCGCAGGCCGTGCACAGGCCGGCGGCCCGGCGTCGGGCGTACAACTGCCGCGAGCGTGCGTTCTTGCGCTCCGGTTCCCGGCCGGCCTTTTCGATGGCGGCGCAGGGGCCGCAGCGCGAGAGGCCGTCGAAGGCCGGCTGCCCGCAGCGTGTGCAACGGCCCCCGGTCCTGCGTTCGTCATATTGCCGCCGTTCCGCCGCCTGCCTCCTGTCCCGGCAGGGCTGGCAGGTGGTTCCGCCCTCGACGGGGGGACGCTTGCCGCAGCGGATGCAGAGGCCGGCCCCGGCCCTTGCCTTCTGGCGGCGCCTGCTCTTGAGGCGGGCGGCCTTGCGTTTCGCCTCCGCATTGGCGCCGCCATAGGGCAGCCCGGCGGCCTTGCAGGCGGCGTAGCGGGCGCGGTCGTCGGCGCGGCGTTTCTCCAGGCACGGCTCGCACGACGCGCGGCCCTCCACGGCCGGCGCATTGCCGCAGCGCGGACACCGGCCTTGGGCGATACGCGATGCGGTGCGCCGGGCGATACGCTCGCGGTCGCGGGCCTTGCGGACTTCCGGTTCCCGGCAAGCCATTGCCATTCTCCCGGTGGATGATGCGGGTTCGGGCGGGAGACACCCGGCCGGCGGCGGGCCGGCCGGACGTCCGGCGAGGCGGGCGGTCAGCCGCGCTGGCGGCGGTCGATGCCGAAGCCCATGGCGTGGACGCCCCAGTACTGCACCCCGCCGCGGGAGCGCAGGCCGGTACACACGATGATCTCGTTGCGCGCCGGGCGCATCTCCTTCACTGCCTTCAGCGTGGCGGTGGCCGGCTTCGCGCCGCGCCGGGCACCCTTCGGGGCGGTGTCGTCATGGCAACGGCGAATGTCGCCGTCCACCATGGCGCGAAAGCGTTCGACGGCGTAGCGTTCGCCGTCTTTCAGGCCGCCGTTGAAGAAGTGGATGAGGAAGGTCGTGTCGGTGTTGCCGGGCCTCGGGATTGCGGATGTCATGGGGAGCGCCTCCGTCGTGTCGGGACTTCAGGACGGCGGCGGAGACCCTCTCCCGGACCCCCGCCCGCCGCCCCGCTCACGGCCACACCCGGCCTCCCGGCGGTGCGCCGCGTGCGGACGCCAGCGGCTTCAACCGTACCGCACAACCCGGCCACCCGCCGCCCCGGCGACCGGGCCCCCGCCTCCCCCAACCGCGCCGAATTCTGGAATCGGGTCGACGATGAATGCACCGCCGGAGCCTCCCGCCGCGCTCCGATCGACAGCGGCGCTTCCCGCGCCGTCGCACAGGATCGCGTATCGGCGGGTTGCGGGAACGGACATCGGACAGACTTGCTTGACGGCAAGGGGGTTCCGAAATGATCTCCTACCCCTTACCCGGCTAGCTAAATCCCTGGGATGTAACCGAACGCTGACTTAACTATTGAACTGAAAATGCCGACGACAATCGCCGCGAGTGCAACACGGTGCCGTGTGGCGCGATCTTTATTCTCCTCCAATATGTTTACCGGAAAAGCCCACTTCAAGTATCCAAATAACGCCCGATAAATCACGAGAGATATTCCCATTCCGTATATATAAAAGGCCACACGGAAGGACGAGTGATCGCCATCATTTGGAAGAAAGTAGTCAGCGTATACAGTAACCCAATACAGTCCGTACGGTAGTGCAAGAAACCAAAGTCCAACATCGTAGGCAAAACTCTCATGAATGAAGGAATACCACTTCTTTTTAGACTTGAATTTACTATTTGCGATGTCCCTAATTGCATGAAAGTAAGCAGAATTACATGCTTGAATTGATACGTTGCTGTTGTTGGGTGTTGGTTCAGACGTCAACGAATTGAAATCAAATAGCGGCGGTTTGTCGAACTGAAGCAAAACGGAGAAACGATTCGGAGGAATATTTCCATTCGTGTACTTTTTGTACGAGTTCTCATTCGTGAAATACACCGCTTTGATGGGAAACGGCAAATTCTGAGAATCGAAAATCTGCTCTGTCTCCCCGTACTTAGTTTGGCCTTCAAAACCAACTACTGACACTGTCAACCGGAATGCACCATCCAACAGAACGTTTTTTCGTTCTGCGAATTCATCTTCGGTCTCGCCATCGAACTTGGGAACGGTAGCAACATCCTGCTGTCCCTCCTTCCTCGTGAGAGTGTTTAATTCACGATATGCGGCTTTGATTTGTGGCAAGGATAACTGGCATCCGCGTATTGGTATATTGTCCTCCCACCACTGGATATCGTTTGCGGCATGGCTGATTAACGAAGTTCCGGACATTGTACTCAGTCTCCCATACTGCCTTCAGTCATCGGGACGGCTTCTGTAATTCGCACGCGACGCAAGTAGTCCTTCAACATGGAGATTCGATAGGACCGGAGTTTATCCGAGTGGTCAGCGGGCAAATGTCCCAATCAAGGACGCGACCAAGCGAGAAGGCGCGGAATCGGCCTTTTCCTTCCTTGCCGCGCAGAATTCGCTTCTGTCCGTTCGAATGAAATCGCGATTGTTTCCACGATCCTCCCAGACGGGAGAACAACCCCTCGGCTTCGGCAAAGGGAATGCCATGTCCGTTGTCGGCGACTCTGATGGCCTTGAGCCCGTCGAGGTCCTCTTCAACCAGCGTCACGTCGATATGCGTGGCATCCGCATCGACTGCATTCCAGATCAGCTCGGCCAGGGCAAGGATGGGTTTTCGGGTCTGCGCGACCCGCTCCAGATGGTCGTCCTGAACCTGTATCTCAAAGGTCCTGGCGATCATGCGGCCCACCTCGCCGAGAGGACTTCAGCCTGTTGCAGAACGGTCTGCACGGCGGCGTCCCGGAGGTCGGGCGGATACCCGTGCCTGCGCAGGATGCGCTTGACCAGAACCCGCATCCGGGCGCGGGCCGGCTCGCGGTGCTGCCAGTCCACGGAGGCTTTGCTTTTCAGCCCGTTCAGCAATTCCTGGGCGATGACACGAAGGTGATCGTTGCCCATCACCTCGACCGCGCTCGCGTTCTGGGCCAGGGCATCGTAGAAGGCGATTTCCTCGGGGCTGAGCCCCTCCTCCTCGCCGCGCCGGTGCGCCTCGCGGATGTCCCTGGCAAGCCAGATCAGTTCCTGAAGGACCTCGGCCGTCGTGAGGGCGTTGCCGTGGTAGCGGGCGATCGCTTCCTCCAGCCTCCGGGAGAAGGCCCGGGTCTGCACGACGTTGACCCGGCTTCGCGAGCGAAGCTCCCCGTTGATGAGCTTGCGCAGCGCCTCGTCGGAGAGGATGGAAATGTCCGGCGTGTCCAGTCCGGCGGCTGCGAGAATGTCGACGATCTCGGTCGAAACGACCGCGCGGCTGACGATCTGCTGAACCGCCAGGTCCCGCTCCGCGGAGGACTTGCCGGCGCCGGGCGCGCTTTTGGCGAGCGCCGCACGGACGGTCTGGAAGAAGCCCGCCTCGTCGCGGATTTCCCGGGCTTCGTCGCTGGCGGCCGCGAGCGCGAACGCCCTAGTGAGCGCCAGCACGACGTCGTTGAAGCGGCGCCGGGCGTGCTTCTTACCTTCCTCGGTCGATTCCCGGGCCGCCTCGCGTTGCTGCATGTCGAGGACCCACTCGATGGCGCCGGCCAGCGCCGCGAGCCGCTCCTGCGGCGACCCGACAAGGCCGTTGCGGTAGTCGAAACCGTGGAACATGGCGCTCACGATCTCGTACTTCTCCAGCATGACCGCGCCGGCTTCGGCCTCGTCGATGCCGGCGTGCCTTCGGTCGTCGCGCGAGTACTGGCCGAGGGCGGACTTCAGGTTCTGCGCGATGCCGATGTAGTCCACGATCAGACCGGCGGGCTTGTCGCGGAACACGCGGTTGACGCGGGCGATGGCCTGCATGAGCCCGTGCCCCCGCATGGGCTTGTCGATGTACATCGTGTGCAGGCTCGGCGCGTCGAAGCCGGTCAGCCACATGTCCCGCACGATCACCAGCCTGAGCGGGTCGTCCGCGTCCTTGATCCGCTTGGCGAGCAGCTCCCGGCGGGCCTTGCCTCCGATGTGGCGTTGCCAATGCGTCGGGTCCGACGCCGCGCCGGTCATGACGATCTTGATGACGCCGCTTTCGTCGTCGTCGCTGTGCCAGTCCCGGCGCAGCTTGACGATCTCGCCATGGAGCGCGACGCAGATGCGGCGGCTCATGCAGACGATCATGGCCTTGCCGTCCATGCCGGCAATACGACTCTCGAAATGGTCGACCAGATCCCGGGCAATCAGGCGCAGGCGCTTCTCCGTCCCGACGACGGCCTCAACGTTCGCCCATCGTCTCTTGAGCCGTTCCTGCTCGCCTTCGGCCTCGTCCTCGGTCAGTTCGGCGACCTCGTCGTCGAGCGCCGGCTTCTCGTCTTCGTCGAGCTCGATGCGGGCGAGGCGGCTCTCGTAGTAGATCGGTACGGTCGCGCCGTCTTCGACGCCGCGGTTGATGTCGTATATGTCGATGTAATTGCCGAAAACGGAAGGCGTGTTCACATCCTCCCTTTCGATCGGTGTGCCGGTGAAGCCGATGAAGGAAGCGTTCGGCAGGGCGTCGCGCAGATACTTGGCGAAGCCGTAGGAAATCTCTCCGGTCTCGCGGGCCACCCTGGCGCGGAAACCGTACTGGCTGCGGTGCGCCTCGTCGGCGATCACGACGATGTTGCGGCGGTCGGAGAGGGCCGGGTATTCGATCTCGCCGGCCTCGGGTGCGAACTTGTGGATGGTCGTGAACACCACGCCGCCGGATGGGCGCGTCAGAACCTGCCGTAGATCCTCCCGGCTGTCGGCCTGCCGCGGGGTCTGGCGGAGCAGGTCGCGGCACATGGAGAACGTGCCGAACAACTGGTCGTCGAGGTCGTTGCGGTCGGTGATGACCACGATGGTCGGGTTCTCCATCGCCGGGTGGGCGATGACCTGTCCGGCGTAGAACGCCATCAGCAGGCTCTTGCCGGAGCCTTGCGTGTGCCAGATCACGCCGATGCGGCGATCGCCCGCCGGCTGCGCTTCAACGGACCGCAGCCCGTATGGGGCCGGGTCCTCGCGCAGTGCCTCCGGTTGCCCGGGAAGCGCGCGCAATGTGGACGCGACCGCGCGGCGCACGGCGTGAAACTGGTGATAGCCGGCCACGATCTTGACCAGTCCCGCGCCCGTGTCCCCGAACACGGTGAAGTCCCGGATCAGGGCCAGAAACCGGTTCTTCTCGAACACGCCTTCGATGACGATTTCGAGCTCGGGCGCGCCCTTCGGGGCGACGTCGGCGCCGTCCACGGTGCGCCAGGGCATGAACCGTTCGAGACTGGCCGTCAGCGATCCGAACCGCGCCTGAAGACCGTCCGAAGTCATGAGGGCGGCATTGGTGCGGAACAGGGAAGGTATCTCGTCCTTGTAGGTCCGGAGCTGGTTGAACGCCCCTTCGAGGGTGGCGTTTTCGTCGCCGGGGTTCTTCATCTCGATCACGGCCAGCGGCAGGCCATTGATGAACAGCACGATGTCGGGGCGGCGATTGTGTTCGTGCTCGATCACCGTGAACTGGTTCACCGCCAGCCAGTCGTTGGCCTCGATGTCGTCGAAATCGATCAGGCGGGCGGCGTCGCCGCCGATGCTGCCGTCCTCCCGCGCCACCTCGACCGGCACGCCCGCGATCAGGTAGCGGTGCAGGCGGCGGTTCTCCTCGACGAGGGAGGGGGTCTCCGTCTGCCGCACCTTGCGCAGCACCTCCTCCAGCGCCGCGGCGGGCAGGTCCGGGTTGAGGCGTACAAGCGCCTCGCGGAACCGGCCGGCTAGCAGCACCTCATCGTGGCTGCCGCGCTCCGATGCCGGACGCTCCGGGCCGATGTCCGGTCCGTGCAGCACGGCATAACCGAGCCCGGCGAGCCATTCGAGAGCGGCGGCTTCCACTTCGCTTTCGGTGATTCGGGTCATTACGCCGCGACTCTGCCCGTTCCCAGGACAAATCTTGCGCGCTCGCGGCGGAGCATCTCGTACGGGCTCATGCAGCGCAGGTCAAGACCGATGCAGGCATTCGGAATCTTGATCTTTCTGGCGGTATCGGCGGGGACTTCGTGCGTGACGACGATGCACGCGTGAGCCAGCGCATGCGCGACAAGCCAGTAGTCGGCGACCTGCAAGAAGGTTGCGACGGCGGCCTGCTGGTATCCATGTCCGCCTGCCCAGTCGCTCACGGCGCCAAGCGCCGGCAACACCGCATCATCCGGCGGCAGAAAGAACCCGTCCCCCCGCGCCGCGGCCCACTCCGCCAACTCGTCGTCTCCGGCCTGCAATTCGTCCGCGACCTTCTCGATGCTCGCGACCTTGCCCGCGCCATTCTGCTCAACCAGCCAATCCCAGAAGGCGGGGCAGAAATCGAAGCCATAGTGCAAGTTCCTGGCTTGGATGAAGACGTTCGAATCGACGAGATAGGCCGTCATCCCATCGCCCCGGCTTCGCGCCCGAGATTGTTGAAGGTCTCGGTCTTCCTGACGCCCAACATCCGGAACGCATCCCGATAAAGCGTCTGGCCTTCGAGCGTGCTAACGACCAGCGCGCGCGTGAACCGCCGTCCGACGCGCGCGACCGTCGTGCGATAGAAATCGCCGCCATCGCTGCCCGCCTGGACCAGCTTTCTCAGATGCTCGCTCTCTTGCGTCCAAGCCGCGTCAAAGCGCTCGCGAGTGAGCCAGCCGGCATCGAGCAGGCGGCGCAGGATGACCAACGTGCTGACCTTGAAGGTGCGCGCCAGTCGGGACAGCGTGTCCGGGAGCGGCTCGTTCCGTCGCAGATCGGATCGCAGGGCTTCCAGTGGTACCAGAAGCTCCGCCGCCACCGCATTGCACCACACTTCCTCCCGCTGGAAACCCGTCCCTGGCGCAGCGCCGAGGTTCGACAGGGCGGAGGCGCCAAGCCAGACATGCGCGAGTTCATGGGCGAGCGTGAACATCTGCGCCGCCTTCGTGTCCTTGCCGTTGACGAAGATCAGCGGCGCGAGCGGGTCGCACAGCGCGAAGCCGCGAAACTCGGCGGGATCGAGACGGCGGCGGGTGTTGCTCATCACGATACCGCTCACCATGACGAGAACGCCGGCCTCGTCGGCCTGGCGGATGAAAAGCCGCAACGCATCGGTCCATGTCGAACATTCCCGGCGGGCGGTCAGATCGAAACCCAGAGTCTCCCGGACCCGGGCCGCAACCTTCTCAGGGGACTCTTCAACCGAGGCGCTGCCGACGAAATCGAGCGCCGACTCGCCGGCGACGCGCGCGAAATCCCTGTACCAGCTTTGCCGCTCCTGGCAGGCGTAGATCGTGTCCAGCAGGTTGGGGCTGGGCCGCGTGACCGGGTGACCGGCGAAAGTGCGGAAATCCGGGATGGGAACGGCTTCTTTCGGCGGCTCCGAGAGGAACAGATAGCCGACCGGCGCATGAACGGCGCGAGCGAAAGCCTCCACCTGCCTCAGCGAGGGCTGGATGTCACCGCTTTCCCATTCGGGAAGTTTCCTGAACTTCTCCGTCAAGTCTTCCTGCACGATCCCGGCGCGCTCGCGCGCCCACCGCAGAAGCTCCGGATTGACGGGAGCACGGATCATGCCGCAGCCTCGACCGCCTTTTCGGCGTCACGAAGGCGGATTTCGCCGGACATGAGCTTGGGGAGAAGCAGATCGCGGAGAGCGCCAGTGGTCTCGATCTGGTGCAGATTTCTCAGGGCGCGTTTCATGATCGGCATCGCCCACAGCTCAAAGGCTTCTGCGACGCTCACCGGTGGCAAGGCTAAATCGACCAGAGCAAAAGTCTGGCGTGTGATCGTGTCAAAAATCGTGCCGTGCGTCCGATTCCGCAACTCTTCCACCATCATTCTAACAAGCCAGTATGTGAAGAAGTCACAATAGCCGCCGACGCCTCGTATCCCGTAGCAACTCTGATTCATGGCCATCGCCCTGCCGAGACAAGCCAACCTTCCGACAGTGCCCCTTGCGGTAATAAGAGCATGATTCAAAACTCCATATAATCAGTAGGTTGCGGTTTTTCCGAGGGTTTCGGCCCGTCCGAGGCGGCGCACCAGGATGCGGATCACGGCCCGTTGCAGCCATGCCAGCGAGCTCTCCAGCCGTCGTTCATAGTCCTTCGCCAGACGTCGGCAGCGGCCCAGCCAGCCGAAAAACCGCTCGACGATCCAGCGTCGCGGAAGCACCTCGAAACCCTTCTGTTCCTTGGGCTTTGTCACGATCTCGAGGTCCGGGGCGTCCGGCATCGCGGCCAGGGCTTGGGCCAGTTTGGGGCCGCGGTACCCTCCGTCTGCCCAGACCTTCTGCAAGCTCGGCATGGTCGTTCGCAGTTCAGCGAGGACCGCCGGCGCACCATCCCGATCCTGCACGTTGGCGGGGTGCACCTGCAGGACCAGGGGGAGCCCGAGGGTGTCGACCACCGCGTGCCGTTTTCTCCCCTTGATCTTTTTCCCGCCGTCATAGCCACTCGGACCACCACTCTCCGTCGTCTTCACGGACTGACTGTCGATCACCCCCGCCGTCGTCGTCGAACGCCGGCCCTCCAGCTCCCGGGCCGGACCCCGCAACGCCGCCACGAGATCCCCATACAGGCCCTGGTTCCGCCACCGGTAAAAGTAGTACCGGACCGTCGAAATCGCAGGAAAACAAGGTGGTAGCGCACGCCACTGGCAACCCGTCATCAGCTGATACAGCAGTGCGTTCACCACCTCGCGCAGGTCTACCTCACGGGGACGGCCCGTCGACGACGGTGCCGGAAGCAACGGCTCCAAACGAGCCCATTCCGCGTCGGTCAGATCGCTTTCGAAGCGGTTTCCCCGACGCTGATACTTCGCACGAGCGGTCTCGCTCCAAGCCATGGCACCCTCCCAATGTCGTCGCCAACCACATCGTAGAGGCTCGAATCGGGATTGTTCCATAGTTTCCGCACAGGCTCTAACGGTTGTTCCGGCAGAAAGAACTTTTGCCGCACTGTTTTCAACCCCTGTTTGCGTAATGCTCCTCTCGGTCTCCAGGACGAACATGTCCGAGGAAGATGGCGCATCTTTTGCCGTATACCAATAAATTTCGCCATCCCAATAATCTTCGATCGACGTTTTAGGCGTACCTCTACTGTGAATTTCTATTACATCATCCAAAACTCCTGCCTCCCACCCCTCCGGTATCTCACCGAGTTCGGAGTTGACGAAGCGGTCGGGAAACAGTTCCCACAGTTCGGGAGACATATAAGGCGCACGCCCTTCCATCTTCGCCCGGACCGGCCCGAAATCGACGAACCAGTCCTTGAAGATCGCCCGCGCCATCGCCTCCAGCGTCTCGTTCATGCGCCGGTTCAACGCGATCTTGTCGTCCAGCGCGCCGAGAATGCCCGCAATGGCGCGCTGTTCGAGTAGGGGGGGTACTGGAACCAGCAGATAACTCAGGGAATCGACAGGCACTCGCTGACGCCCGGAAGTGCCGGTCATTTGATCCACGGCGTAGCTTCTCACCCCCTCCCATTGAGTTAGGTAGTAGGCGTACTCGGAATCCGTGACGCCCGCGCGTCCGCGGATAACGATGAACTCGGTCGAGCCATGCGCGCACTCTGCCGCCCGGTCTGTGCAATAACGGGCAATCTTGCCATTCTCCAAGCACGGCGTAATGCGCGCCATGAGCGTGTCGCCATCTTGGAAGCGCGACCCGCCGCCGGAATAGGCGCGCCGGTCAATCGCATGTACGCACCGGGAACCGGCAGTGACCGCAGCCATATCAACGAACGGATACGCCATTCCGCGTTCAAGACGCACTGCCGGGTTGACAACGACTGCTTCGGTAAACGGCATACGCCGCCACTTTTCATCTACAGAGAGCCTCCTTCGCCTGGTGTCATCAACGTCTGCCAGCACCGCATGGTTCCGCTCAATCTCCCGATGAAATCGCTCCGGCAGGCGCGCCCAGTCGCGGGCCTCGACCAAGAAGGGAATGGTCGATTCCCGCACCGCCTCCTCGAAGTCCGCCAACTTGTCGGCCGGGATCTCCCCCTGTCCCGGCCCGCGCAGCACCAGATCGAGATCACTGCCGTCATGGCTGCGCCCGTTGACGCGGCTGCCATAGGCCCATACCTCGACATCGGGCAAATGCTCCCGCAGCAGGGCTGTCAGCACCTGGCGGTGCTTCGGCTCAAGATGCAACCGGTCAGTCATCCGGCGCCGCCTCGATCATGTCCGCCAGCGCCCGGGCATCGGCGATAAAGTCGGGCAACAACTTGAGCGTGGTCTCGGCGAAGCCTGCGCCGTAGTCGTGCGCGGTATCGTTGCGGTTGTCGCGATAGCTGAACCAGCGTTCCGCCGCGACGGCTTCGATCAGTCCGTGCCGGGCGGCGTGGCGGAACAGGTCCTTGAAGGCAAGCCGGTCCGCCTGTCTGTTGCTGGCGAAGAAGGCGGCAAGCCGCTTGCGCAACAGTTTGCCGCTCTGCTCCAACACCAGCTCGAACTCCTTCACGCAGGCGGCGCGATAGATGTCATACATGAAATCGTCCGTCGCGCGCTTGGTTGTCGATCTCGCCGAAAGCTGTCTCCAGCGTTCCGATGCAGCGCCGCAAGAAGGTGGTATCGATGCTCATGCCCCGCTGCTCCGTCCCCGGTGCGCAGACCCGTTGCGGCTCATCCATGAGCGGCAGACCGATTGGTCGATCAATTTCGGCAAGATTATGAGCCTCAGCAACCGTTGTATGACACAGGCGTGCGCCATGTTGCCCACCGGAATTTCCTCCAATTCTGGTCCGCGCAGCACCAGATCGAGATCGCTGCCGTCATGGCTGCGCCCATTGACGCGGCTGCCATAGGCCCACACTTCGACATCGGGCAAATGCTCCCGCAACAGTACCTCAAGCGCCTCGCGGTGCTTCGGCTGGAGATGCATCCGGTCAGTCATCCGGCGCCGCCTCGATCATGTCCGCCAGCCCCGGTGTCGGCGATAAAGTCGGGCAGCAGCCTCAGCGTGGCCCCGGCGAAGTCTTTCCCGTTGTCATGGACGATATCGTTATCGACAATCCCTCGCAGGTCATGGCAGGGGCAAGGCTGTCGGGGAACAGCCTTCACTGGAAGGCGCCGCGCGCCTTGGCTTACCGACATATTTCCCGGCGCATGCAAATGGGAAGAGATCATCGTCACCCAATCTCTCCCAGCTTTGCCTCAATAACGGCACTCAACTCCGCAGCTTCCGCAAACTGCTCCGTCAGTGTTTGCTTCAGTTCCGCGAACCGCTCTTCGAAGGGCGTGTCGTCCTCTTCGGTTGCCGCGGCGCCGACATAGCGGCCGGGCGTGAGAATGTGGTCGTGTTCCCTGATCTCCTCCAGCGTGGCGGACTTGCAAAATCCCGGCTCGTCCTCATAGGGGGACGTGTCCGGCCCGCCGCACCAGGCGTGATATGCACCGGCGATCCGCGCGATGTCCTCGTCGGAAAACTCCTTCCGGGTCCGGTCGACCATATTCCCCGACTTGCGGGCGTCGATGAACAGCACTTCCCCGCGCCGGTCGCGGCAGTCCCCGTCGGGATTCTTGTTGCGCGTCAGGAACCAGAGGCACGCGGGAATCTGCGTCGAGTAGAAGAGCTGCCCCGGCAGCGCGATCATGCAGTCCACCGCGTCGCCCTCGACCAGGGCGTGGCGGATGCCGCCTTCGCCGGACTGTGCCGAAGACATGGAGCCGTTGGCGAGCACCACGCCCGCCGTCCCGTTCGGGGCGAGGTGATGATGGATGTGCTGGAGCCAGGCATAGTTGGCGTTGCCCGTCGGCGGAACGCCGAACGTCCAGCGGGCATCCTCCCGCAGCCGGTCGCCGCCCCAATCGGAGACATTGAACGGCGGATTGGCGAGGATGAAGTCGGCCCTGAGGTCCGGCAGTTCGTCCTTGTGGAAACTGCCCTCGTTGTTCCAGCGGATGTCGGCATCGATGCCTCGGACGGCGAGGTTCATCCGGGCGAGACGCCAGGTCGTGTAGTTGCTCTCCTGCCCGTAGATCGCGATGTCGCCGATGCGCCCACCATGCTCCTCGACGAATCTCTCGGACTGCACGAACATGCCGCCGGAGCCGCAGCACGGGTCGTAGACGCGGCCCTTGTAGGGCTCCAGCATCTCGACCAGCAGCCGGACGACGGAACGCGGCGTGTAGAACTCGCCGCCGCGCTTGCCCTCCGCTCCGGCGAAGCCGCCCAGGAAATACTCGTAGACCCGTCCGAGGATGTCGCGGGAGCGGTCGGCCTCCTCGGCCATGCCGATCCCGCTCACGAGATCGATCAGTTCGCCGAGCATCACCCTGTTGAGCGCCGGGCGGGCGTAGTCCTTGGGCAGGACACCCTTGAGCGATGCGTTCCGGGCCTCGATCGCCAGCATGGCGTCATCGATGTCCTTGCCGATGGTCGACTGCCTGGCCCTCGCCTGCAGATGCGGCCAGCGGGCTGCCTTGGGGACCCAGAAGATGTTCTCGGCGAGATATTCCTCCGGATCCTCCGGGTCGGCCAGGTGTTCCTTGAGCAGGGCCGCCCGCTTCGCCTCGAAGGCGTCGGAGATGTACTTGAGGAAGATCAGCCCGAGGGCGACATGCTTGTAATCGGACGGCTCCATGTTGCCGCGCAGCTTGTCCGCCGCGGCCCAGAGCTGCGCCTCGAACCCGAGATTGGCACCGTTGCTGGTCGCTTGCCTCGCCATATAGTCTGAATCCTTGGCCGCCAACGCGGATACAGTTTGCCGACTCGGCTCTACGAATACCACTGCATACTTGGCCGACACGGTTCGGGTGGGGAAGGATCCCGTAGATCGCGGTGCCACCATTCCAGCGTCGCCGACGCTGCCCAACAGATCAATATGATAGCGTGTCACGGGGTACAGGATGCGCCGCCCGAGCGACAGGCACTGAGAGCACGGTCAAAACCAGTCCAGGGCCGGGCGTCGGGTCGACGCGTCCGGGGCGCAGCCGGTTGACATCATCCGCCTGTTGCTGCTCACCGGCTGCCGCAAGGGTGAGATCGTCTGCCTTCACCGGGAAGAAGTGAAGGGCGACCGGCTCGAACTCGCCGATAGCAAGACCGGGCTGAAAACCGCCCTGCTGAATGCCGAGGGGCAGACGTAAAAGTCGCCGATTGAGCGGAAGACAGCGCTCTACTTACGCCAACTCCCTGACCATAGACCACGCCATATTCGTACGATCCGTGATCGAAGAGCCCGACGGCTCCGTGTTGAGTCCAGCAAACGGGCCCGCTCGCCGTCGACATACTCCGAATGACGACTTGGATCGATCCCCTCCAACCAAATCACCGCGTTATCCCGTATCACGTAGTGGCTGCCGCAGCCGGAATTGGCCCACACGGATCCACCCGTAGGACCGTCCAGCGAGACCGACTTCCCATCGAAGTGAACGTGCCATCGACTGGGGTGGAGGGACAGCACCGTCAGATCGCCGCATCCGCAAGGGCAGCGCAGGTTGACAGTCCGATGTTTGTGGCTGATCCAAAGCTCGCCGGTTTTGATTTGGTCGAACTTGGGCAGCACCTCTACGAAGACAGGGCAGAGTTTCACGGGCATTCTCACCGCGAGTCATTCGCTCTGACACTGACAATGCGCGGGGTTTCGAGTCGGAATTTATAGAGGAACGAAGCCGACTCCGACACATACTGCTCCGTGCGGCGCCGCCACTCCATCACGGCGAGCGACGCCGCCAACGCGTTCACTTCCGGTAACTGGACGTTGTGATAGCCGGGCACACTGCCCTCGATTCTAGCGTTCGGTATGGCCTCCTTCCATGCCTCAGACCCAGCGGCATAGGCGCTTGTCGTCACGGCGCCTCTAACAGCGCAGTCTTCCAGCGCTATGCTCACGCCCGAATCTATAAACGGAACCTTCGTCTCAGAGAGTGCGCAGTAGACGGCATCCTGACGCGACGAATCGCCGTTGGTCAGCTGGTCGATACACACGAATGCATAGTCGATGGGGTGTGCCGACAGAAACTTGCCGAAAATTGACGGACTGTCTACCCGGACAGCGTGCGCGTGGATGCCTTCCCGGAGAGGTGTATACTTGGAGAAGTAGTAGTCTACTTTGCGCAAATGTTCCTTTTTGCACGACTCAACCTCCTCGGCTGTAGGTGCACCGGGCGCACGCATCAAATTGTGCCAGTTAACGTCGTCTGAATCCAGTAGATGAATTTCCTTCACGGGTGTTTTTGCGACAAGATCGAGGACGTAGGCGCCTGTTCCGCCCAGACCAATGATCGCAATCCGTTGACTACGGATGCGATCCTGAACCGGCCTCAACGCCGCTCGTGCCTCGAACGTGTTGGGTATCTTGAAAGGCTCCTGCTTCGCTAGAGAAGCGGTTTCGGAGTAACCGGCCTCCGACACGGCCCCGACGATCTGCTTCGCGTAGCGGTGAATCAAGTCATCCACCGACCCATCCTCCTCCGGACTGCCTTGCCCACCTTTCTTGATGGAAATGATCGACCAAGTCTTTCCATCGCCGGCGATGTAGTTCTCGATCGGGGTTCCATCCGCGTGGTACACGCGCCCGTCGAGTTCTTCGTCAGTGATGATCCGCACCGCATGGATCGCGTCGCCTATCTGATCATTCGGCTTCCCGTTCGCGCGGTCGTACGACTTCTCTATAGTGCAAGTGCCCACGCCCCTGTCTGCAAGGAGACAAGGCACCCCCACGGCCCGGACGACATCGGAATCGACTCTGATGCTAAACCCGGCCTGCTCACCGAACGCTTTGAGGCGATTCCTACGAGACATGCTCGGGGTCGACCGAAAAGCTTGTGCCGTCCTTGACTTTAACATCCTTGCCCGGCAAGAGAACACCGTCCTCGTCCTTGAAATCGTCTTTGTAGTCGATGCCGGGTGTACCGATGATGTGCTTGTTCTCTGTCTTGTGCAGCTTGTTCCAGATCTTTACGACCTCGGCATAGTTAACAATATGGCCGGGGACTTTGTACACTTGACCGCTCACGTAGATCTCCGTGTCGCCATTCATCGTTTTACTTCTCCGATTGTTGGAGGTTGAAGGGAATTCGAACCACTCGGCCCAATTGTACATCATGGCAACCCGATGTTCGTCGAAGCACGGGTGGGTCTTGGCGCTCCGCGCTTCCCGGCGCCATAATCTCCGACCTCAATCCGGGCTCGCACGGCATGATCTCCGTGTAACAGCAATGCGCCTCTGCCGTACGAACTCCGCCGCCCCTTCGGTCAGATCCAGGGTTCTCCGAAGGCCAACGAATCTCGTCACTGCATCGCCGCCCTCGATACCAGTGTATTGTTGGGCAGCCTGATGGCGCGACGGTCCGACCCACCTTGTCACAGGTGCCGCGGTGATCTATCGTGTATGCCCATGCAGTCCACGGGCAGATAGCCTTACGCGGTGCTGACGAGATCCATTGATGCATGCGTCTCACTGAGATTGTTGTCCGTACAGACAACATAAGCCACCGCGGCCGCATGTCAAGGGGAGAGCGATGTCGTTCGGCTACACGCTGAGGAGGTTCCGGGAAGCCCGTGGTCTGAGCTTACGCGAGTTCGGCAAGCTCTGCTGAATCGGCCACGCGTACATCCACCGGCTCGAACGGGAGGAAAAGACGGCTCCCTCCGAGCAAGTGGTCGACACCTTCGTCCGCACCTTGAAGCTCAACTCTCGAAGGGCGCGCCTGCTGCGCCTGCTGGTCGGGAAGACGATCAACCGTACCCTCATCGACGTGTTCATCGAAGACGAGCAGCGACCGCTGGACCTACTAGAGCCTGCTCACCAGATGAGCTTCCGGGGAACGCGCCCTGAAGCCAAGGACGACTGGCGCCGGCATTTCGATCGTTTGGCTCGCCTGTTCGATGAAGACGACGAATGAATGGACGAGTTCCCGACGATTCTCAGTGCTCGCCAGTTCCTTCGGGACGCTGGCAACGACTCTGTGCCCGTCGACGTCGGGCGCTTGGCTGCGGCAGCCAACGCGAAGATCAAGGTCGCTTACGATCTCGCCGACGATGAATCTGGCCAGACCACCCGGTTCAAAGGAACACACGTCATCATCGTCAACGGCAATCACACGGAGGGGCGGCAGCGCTTCACCGTGCTTCATGAAATCGCCCACATCGTTCTTGGACTGCCTTCCCAGCACCACGGCTCGACGCTCAAGACCGACGTGCTTCTCCGGTACGGACGGCGACCCGAGGAAGAAGTGCTTTGTGATGTTTTCGCTGCCGAGTGCCTGCTTCCTTACCACCCGTTTGCCGAACAAGTCGCCGACTCGGAAATCTCCCTGAATGCCGTGAAGTCGCTTGCCCGAGAATACAAGGCATCATTGACCACGACGGGATCGAGATTCGCTCTGAATGCGAGAGAGCCCTGTGCGTTCGTCCTCAGCGAGAACGGGCGGATCCGTTATGTGTCCCGGTCGAAATACCTGAATGAGCTGAAGGGATGGATCAATTTCAACGCCTCTGTGCCGCAAGGCAGCGTCGCGCAGCGCCTGATCGAGGGTGGTCCGAAGATCGAGGATTACGACGAACTCCCAACAGATGTCTGGTTCGACGGAGGCGTCAGGAACCGACCATTGATTGCTGAGGAAGCCATCCTCCTGCGGGACTGGAATCAATGTCTTTCACTCATCTGGTTTGACGAGCGCCTGACACCAGTCCGGGAGCGCCGGGACGAGGATGAAAAGGTTGAGCCTTTGCTCCAACAGCTTGACGGTACACTACCGTGGCCATCCAGAAGTCGCCGTGGATAGGTGCGGCTTCTGGCGACATTTGACGGCGATTCCTGCGTGATTTGACGATACTTTTTTGCCATTGCGCTGTCTCTCCGGGGACTGTTGCCGGAGTTGTTCAGCTCTCCTCCGTGACGTTGTGGGCTAGCCAGAGGCCAGCCCAGTGCGAACGTAAGCGAACCCTGTTTGTCATGCAAAGGCGGTTGGGCGCGGTGGCGAGCTCTTCATGTCGAGTGATCCTCCGCCGAGATGCGCCGGTCTTTCTTCCATCACTCTCCGGTCTGGCTTTTTCTTGCGTAGCGTAAATTTCATTCAGCCGCCGCTGCCGTTCCAGCAAGCTTCATTCCGCAACGATGACGAAAAGCAGCGAGGCGATTTCAAGCACGTCTCTCGGCCGGATGCCGTAGCGTTCGGCCACAAAGCGCAGGGCGGACGGAACGTGGCGCGACATCAACCGCTGCATCCTGGGTAAGGCCCAACGGCGGTCGATTTGCCTCCGGGTCGGGCGGCGTTGTCAGCGTGCCCCACTCGACGACGAGTGCCTTGCCCAAGTGATCTGCCCCCGTCGACTGGTCCAGGGTGAATATTAGGTCCTGTGGACGGATTTGATCAGGATGAAGGCGGCGGTGAATGCGACGAAGAAACTGAAGTTTGTGGCCGTTTTTTCGCAACGCAAGGCGATGCGTTTGAAGCGTTTGATCTTGCCGACGGCCTGTTCGGCGCGGGCGCGGGGGCCGTAGAGCGCCCTTGCGAACCACTTCGGCCTGTTTTGATGTTCCTGATCGGCGATCTGGGAGGTGTGCGGATGGTAGTATGAGCTATTTCTTGCAATGAGTTGAGCGCAATCAGGCGCGCCGCGGCCATGTACATCCTGATCGGCACCGCTAGGCTCAACAAGGCCGATCCTCAGGCTTGGCTCGTCGATGTGCCCGCCCGCATCGCCGGAACGCCGCAGAGCCGGCTCGACGGGCCCTTTCCCTGGAACTGGCGGGACGACCGGCAACCCGATCAGGGCGCATGGCCAAAGACCCTGCCTGGCGCTCCCCGATCAGCTCGACGTCCGCGACAAACTCAGATCTCTATACCCTGCGGTCTTCGGCGGATGCTTGCATCCGATCGCTCCGGATCCCCGGTTCTGCCCCGAAGAGGAACCCCCTCCCCCTCTGGCGCAATTGGCTTTCCGGGACCCGGGAGCCCGGGCGTGGCAGCCGACACATCGCCGTGTTCCGCCTCGTCCGGCATTGGAGGCGCCTCCGCCCTGTATCCCATGGCGCGCGCGATGACGGCCGCGGCCTGCGCGGCGGCGTCCCGCAGCGCGCCGTCGTCGAGATGGGCGTAGATCGCGGTGGTCTCCCGCTTGCGGTGTCCGAGCAGCCGCCCGACGGTGGTGAGCCCGACGCCGTTCATGACGCCCTGCGAGGCCCAAGTGTGGCGGCAGTCGTGGATGCGAAGACCCGGAAGCCCCGCCTCGTCGCGTATGCCGACCCAGAAAGTATAGAGCCTTGCCGTCGTGAGGTTGTCGGGAAACACCCGCTCCCGGCCATCCGGTCGCGGCAGTTCCGCGATCAGCCTTGCCGCTTCCGGCCCCAGCCAGATGGTGCGCGGCCCGGTCTTGGAGTCTTCGATGCGCGCGCTCGCGCCGTCTCCGCCCAGCTCTCCGATCTCGTCCCACCTGAGGTTGATGACTTCGGAGAGCCGCGCCCCGGTGAGCGTCAACAGCCGGATGGCCGCCACCGGCCAGGGATGCTGTTCCCGGTGGCGGTCGAGCACCGCGCCGAGACGCTCCAGCTCTTCGCGGCTGAGATAGCGCGCGACAGGCTTGCGGGGGTTCTTCACGATGTTGGCGCAGGCGTCGGGGACATGCTCGCCGATGTCGCCCCACTGCCGGGCCGTCCCGAGCATGGCGCGGAGTATCTCGAAGGCGCGGTTGGCGGCGCCGGGCCTGTCCGCGCTGGCGGCGTCGAACCATGCCGAGACCCGCGCATGGTCGATGGCGTCGAGCCGGAGCCTGCCGAAATGCGGCATCAGGCGGTTCTTCAGGTAGATGTCGAAGGTCTCGAGCGAGGACGGCTTCCAGCGGTGTTTCCGCCGCGAGCGGTAACGGGCGGCGAAGTCCCGGAACAGCGGCGCCTTCTCCTTGCGCGGCGGCGTCACGTCCTCGCCGCCCCACAGGCGGGCGAGCACGGCCGCGCCTTCCCGGCGGGCTGCGTCGAGAGGCAGTTCGGGGAAGCGCCCGAGGGTGATCTTGCGCATGCGTCCCCGGACGCGGGTCTGGACGATCCAGGACCGGACGCCGGAGGGCTGCACCCTGACCCCGAAATGCGCCAGCAGATTGTCCCACAGGGTGTATTCCCGTTCCGCCGGCTTCGCGGCGGCGACGGCCTTCACGGTGAGCCGGACACGATGCCTGCCGCCGCTCATCGCCCGCTCTCCTTCCCGGTCATGGCCTCGTGGACGATGCCGGAGATGCGCCCGGCCGCCTCGCGGACATGCTCGTCGGCGAGATGGGCGTAGCGTTCGGTGGAGGCGGTATCGGCATGGCCGAGCAGGCGGCCGACGGTGTAGAGGTCGAGGCCGCTCATCACGGCATGGGAGGCGAAGGTATGCCGGCAGTCGTGGATGCGCACATCGTCCAGCCCGGCGAGACCGCGCAGCTTCTGCCAGCGCAGGCCGAGGTCGGTCATCGGGCCGTCGCCCTTCCCGTTCGGGAAGACGAAGCGTCCCTCGCGCGGCAGGCCAGTCAGGACGGCCCGCGCGGGCGGGGGAAGCTGGAGCGCCTTCGGTCCGGTCTTGGAGTCCGGCAACACCGCGCGGGTGTCCCGCATCCAGTCCCATTGCAGGCCGGCGATCTCGGACGACCGGGCGCCGGTGAACAGCAGCAGGCGGATGGCGGCGGCCTGCCGGTCCTCGGCATGGTCGAGGACGAAGCCGAGGCGCTTCAACTCGTCCAGGGACAGGAACCGCTCGCGCGGCGCCGTCCTGTAGCGCCGCATGTTGCGGCAGGGGTTGGAGCCCTGCGGGCGAAGGTCCCATAGCTCCGCCTGGCGCATCATCACCGAGAGCACCGGCAGGGTCCGGTTGGCGCTGCCGGGGGTTCCGCTGAGGGAATCGAACCAGCGCCGCACATCGGCGCGGTCGATCTTCGCGACGGGCATCGCGCCGAAGAAGGGCACGAGGCGGCGCTCGATCAGATGGGCGTTGGCCTTCCTCGTGGAGGGTTTCCAGCGCCGCCCCTGGCGGCGCATGAAGTCGGCCGCGAAGTCGGCGAACAGCGGCCCGGTCTCGCGGTCGGCCCCGGCTTCGGCGATGGCGGCAAGGGCCTTCTCCCTCGCCTCGGCGGCGGTCATGTCGTCGGTCGTGCCGAGGATCGCCCTGGGCGCGCCGAACTGGCGTGAGGTCCAGACGAAGAAGGTCTTCGTTCCGTTCCCGGCGACGGTGAAGCCGAAGGCGGGCAGGTCCCTGTCGATGACGGTCAGGCCGTATCGTCCGGGTTTCTTCTCCCTGAAGGTGCGGCGGACCGTCCGCTCGTTGATGGGGGCATGGATGCGCATGGGCGTGTCTCCGTTGTCTGTTCCCTCGGGCGCCGTCCGTCCCGGGGGAACGGAACGGCGCTCCTGAACGGACAACGCGACCCGCGCGCGAAACCGCGGTCAGAGGCCGGGCCAGGCCCAACCGTCTGTCACGCAACGGAAAACTGCCGACCGATGCAGGCCGGCCGGGCCTCGCTCCCTGCATCAAGGATGCGTCGGGTGTGTGCGGACCGGTATCCGGAGCGGCGGGCAGCGCCTCCGCGGGAGGCCGTCACACGCCTGTGCGAACGGCCCAAGCCGGTGGGCCTTCGCCCCGGCCGTCCTCGTCGGCTGCCGTGACCCTGCGGGTCCCGGCGCATCGTCAACGGTCGGCATTCCGGCAATCCGCCGGTGCGCGAACGCGTGGGCCGGTCGTGACGGCGCAAGCGGGGTTGCCGGATTCGGGCCGCGACCGGGAATGCGCATGCCTTCGGTCCGGCCGAGGCACCCCGGCCGTGCGCGAACCCCCGATCCCGTGGACATTCGTTCATGAAGGCAGGGTTCGGCAATGTCGATCAGGGGCCATTAGCGCAGTGCGGTGCACGGGAGGGAGCACGATCCGGCCCGGCCCGCGAAGGACCGGACGAGCCAAGAATATCGATTGTCACAGGCCGGGACGGAATGACGGCGAGCAAGGATGAGGCCGCCGGCAGGTGGCGGCAAACTTCGGAGATCCCTGAACTTTCGGTCGGAGAAGCTGCTGCTCCGCTGACCGCCCGATTCGGCGGTCCCGCGAACCAACTCAAGGGCACCCGGCTGCCAGCCCGCGTTCCATCGCCAGCCAAGGTCCGCCGTGCACGGTGACAGGACATGAGTCCTCGACAACGATCCCGTGAACCATCAGGTCATGGTACTTGGGGGGGGGGGTCGGACACCCGCGCATCCCGGTGCCGATGCTCCCGCGGTCCGCGGGTCGGGCGGAAGGCGGAAAGCGATGGAGCGCCAAGGACGAATCCGGGGCCGACAACGGCATGACGAGCATTCTGCCCCATTGAAAACGAAGTGGTCAGCCCCACCGATCGACTCTGGTTGGTCGCCAACCGACAAAAGTACTCCTTGCCGGGAGAGCAAGCTCCAATGCGAGACTGTCGCCCCTCCCCGCTGACCCTGCACCCATTGCTGAAAAAGGACGCTTGGTGGAACGGAGTCCGGATCCCCAATCGGGTGGCTGTCTCACCGGATGTGCCGTGGAAGGTTCGGAGTCTGCCTTGATGGAACGCGTGGTCGGGCCGGTATCACGCACTGGCGTCAGCCCGCACGGCCACGATGCAGGCCACCAGATGAACCCATTGTCCGACAGCGGTGACCCATGCTGCCCGGATTCCTGCCAGCGCCGCGTCGAACTCGCGACAGGATTCCGGTCGATGCCTGTCCCCGCCGGCACTGGTCCCCATTCCGTGCCTTCGGTTGCCATGGCCTGCGCGCCCATCGCGTGGGAGCCGCCGTCCGTTTCAAATCCCCCGGCGTCCCCAGGACAATCCGCCGGCATTCACCGCCCGTGCGCCGGACGCGCTACGGCCCTGTTGCCCTGCCTGCGCCCCGTCTGTACTGCGATGCCGTGGCGAGGAGAGTGTCGGATGCCGGACACCACCCGCACCGACCGAAGTGCCGCACGCCATGGCGAGGTCCATACCGGTGTCATCGTCGTAGCGTCGAAATCTTCTGATGTTCGTTTTCGTGATCGGTTTCCCCGACGATGTTCATCGCCAATGTCGAAGCCCGTCTCGCGGCTACGGTCGAAGGCCTTGACGATCGCATCGTATTGACCGGCTGAACGCCAGCGTGCGGGATCTCAGAGTTTGTTCCTAAAGTCGGTCATTCTCTGCCTTGGGACAAGAAGATGGGACATGAACAGAGCATTCTCGCGTACAAAGTGAGAACGAAATTTGCGGTATTTGGTTAAAGAATCCACGCGAACACGATCATTGAACTGGACACATTCAGAACAAAAGCACAAGAAATGCATTTAGGAACAAACTCTCAGCGTGCGCGATGTCGCCTTCGAAGGCTGATTCGGCGTCACTGAAATAACGCCTGGGCGCCAAGGATGCCCGCATAGCGGCCCGATCCCCTGCCCTCGACGGCCCGGCCCCGGCTGACTGGCCCGGTTCCCCTTGTCTTGGAGCCGACCGGGCACGCGAATGGTGGGATCCCTGCGGCCGGTTTCAGAGCCTGTACGGAAACTATGGAGCGGCCCCGATTCTGGTATCTGCGATGTGGCAGGAGAGTACATCGGGATCAGACAAGTCCATTCCACATCTGTCAGATTGCTTTCGAAGCGGTCTCTCCGACGCCGATACTTTGCACGAGCGGCCAGAATCGGGGCCGCTCCATAGTTTCCGTACAGGCTCTCAGCCCCGGACCCAAGGCGTGCACCGTACCATTGCCGGATTGCTATGCTGCTGCGAGGAGAATGCCGAATGTCGGACATCACCCGCCCCGACCGAAGTAAACCGCGCCACGGCGAGGTCCGTACCGCCGTCGTCGTCATTGCGTCGAATCTTCTGACGGTCGTTCTCGTGATCGGTTTCCTGATGACGTTCACCTACAATCACATCAGCGGCCTCAAGACCGACATCACCAACCTCAAGACCGACATCATCAATGTCGAAGCCCGCCTGACGACCCACATCGTTGATGTCGAAGCCCGCCTGACGACCCACATCGTCGATGTCGAGGCCCGTCTCACGGCCAGGATCGACGGCCTGGACGACCGTATCGACCGGCTGGACGCCAGCGTGCGGGATCTCAGCGAGCGCTTTGCCGCCCTTGAAGGCCGATTCGACGCCACCGAGAAGCGCCTTGATGCCATGGATGCCCGCATCGCGGCCCGGCCCCCTGCCGCCGGCAGTCCGGCCCCGGCCGACTGACCCGGTTCCCCTCGTTCCGGAGCCGTCCGGGCCCGCGAACGACGGGATCCCTGCGGCCGGCCCCGGATCCATGGGGTGGCACCTATTCTCGTCGGATTGCTATCCTGCTGCAGGGAGAATGCCGAATGCCGGACACCACCCGCACCGACCGAAGTGCCTCAAGCCATGGCGAGATTCGTACCGCCGTCATCGTCGTCGCGTCGAACCTTCTGACGGTCGTTCTCGTGATCGGTTTCCTGATGACGTTCACCTACAATCACATCAGCGGCCTCAAGACCGACATCACCAACCTCAAGACCGACATCACCAATCTCAAGACCGACATCACTAACCTCAAGACCGACATCGTCAATGTCGAAGCCCGCCTGACGACCCACATCGTCGATGTCGAGGCCCGTCTCACGGCCAGGATCGACGGCCTGGACGACCGTATCGACCGGCTGGACGCCAGCGTGCGGGATCTCAGCGAGCGCTTTGCCGCCCTTGAAGGCCGATTCGACGCCACCGAGAAGCGCCTTGATGCCATGGATGCCCGCATCGCGGCCCGGCCCCCTGCCGCCGGCAGTCCGGCCCCGGCCGACTGACCCGGTTCCCCTCGTTCCGGAGCCGTCCGGGCTCGCGAACGACGGGATCCCTGCGGCCGGCCCCGGATCCATGGGGTGGCACCTATCCTCGTCGGATTGCTATCCTGCTGCAGGGAGAATGCCGAATGCCGGACACCACCCGCACCGACCGAAGTGCCTCAAGCCATGGCGAGATTCGTACCGCCGTCATCGTCGTCGCGTCGAACCTTCTGACGGTCGTTCTCGTGATCGGTTTCCTGATGACGTTCACCTACAATCACATCAGCGGCCTCAAGACCGACATCACCAACCTCAAGACCGACATCGTCAATGTCGAAGCCCGCCTGACGACCCACATCGTCGATGTCGAGGCCCGTCTCACGGCCAGGATCGACGGCCTGGACGACCGTATCGACCGGTTGGACGCCAGCGTGCGAGATCTCAGCGAGCGCTTTGCCGCCCTTGAAGGCCGATTCGACGCCACCGAGAAGCGCCTTGATGCCATGGATGCCCGCATCGCGGCCCGGCCCCCTGCCGCCGGCAGTCCGGCCCCGGCCGACTGACCCGGTTCCCCTCGTTCCGGAGCCGTCCGGGCCCGCGAACGACGGGATCCCTGCGGCCGGCCCCGGATCCATGGGGTGGCACCTATCCTCGTCGGATTGCTATCCTGCTGCAGGGAGAATGCCGAATGCCGGACACCACCCGCACCGACCGAAGTGCTTCAAGCCATGGCGAGATTCGTACCGCCGTCATCGTCGTCGCGTCGAACCTTCTGACGGTCGTTCTCGTGATCGGTTTCCTGATGACGTTCACCTACAATCACATCAGCGGCCTCAAGACCGACATCACCAACCTCAAGACCGACATCACCAACCTCAAGACCGACATCGTTGATGTCGAAGCCCGCCTGACGACCCACATCGTCGATGTCGAGGCCCGTCTCACGGCCAGGATCGACGGCCTGGACGACCGTATCGACCGGCTGGACGCCAGCGTGCGGGATCTCAGCGAGCGCTTTGCCGCCCTCGAAGGCCGATTCGACGCCACCGAGAAGCGCCTTGATGCCATGGATGCCCGCATCGCGGCCCGACCCCCGACTGCCGCCGGCCCGGCTTCGGCCGACTGACTCGGTTCCCCTCGCCCTGGAACCGGCTGGGCCCGCCGGACGGCGCGATCCCTGCGGCCGGCCCCGGATCCATGGGGTGCACCGTACCCTCGCCGGCGAGCGTCGAAACCCTTCCTGCCGGTGCATGCGCGGGCCCGGACAGGCGCGTGTCGCTCAAGATTCCGCGATCATGGAGCCTCGGGGGACAGGCACGTGACCGGAACGTCCACGCCATACCTGCATGACGGTCTGCCGTGCGGAACGGCCGTGCCTCTCGACCGGCCCCGCACATGCCGTGCACTGGGCGCCTCCGTGGCAGGTTGCCGACCGTCGCGTGCCGGTTTCCGGGACCGGGCCGGCCAGCGGCCTCCGGGGGCCGGGTCCCCGGAGGCCGTCACGACAGGCTGCCGGAACGGGTTCGAGATGCGCCGGACGGCCCTGCGCTCCATGCACGCGAAGGTCCATCTTGCGGCACGTTTCCGACCGTTTCCGGGAGCAGCGGACCGTTTCGGCATGCCGGCGGCCGGGCGCGATGGTGCTGCGCAAGGGCGCCCCGCTTCATCACGGTTCCGGCGATGTCCCGGTGCCGGTCACGTCGCGGCGGACGGACCATCCGCGGAGGGGCCCCGGATTCCCGGCCGTGCGAACCGGTGCACGAGGCGGCCGGCGCCGATGGCGGCCCCGCAGGGCATGCCCCGCCCCGAGGGTTCGCCGAGACCGCCGCGGTCGGGATTCCCGAAGAGGGCCCCGGTGCGGCGCGCCTGATGGTTGCGTTTCGTGGTTGTTGGCGCGTATATTACAGATGCGGGGATCCCCGCCCGCCTCCGGCCGAGTCCATACATGTCCTGGAACAATCAGAACGGCCCTTGGGGGTCGGACCGCGGGTCCGGCAACTGGGGCAGCGGATCGGGAGGCCCTCTTTCGGGCGGCCCGTCCCAGAATCCCTTGGGCGATGCCGCCAACGCTGCCCGGAAGTTCTTCCGATCGCTGGGCCCCGGCGGCAAGAAACTGATCCTGCTGGGGATCGCGGTCGTCGCCGGACTGTGGCTGGCGAGCGGATTCTATACCGTGGGACCGCAGGAACAGGGTGTCGTGCTTCGGTTCGGGAAGTATGTTTCGACCACCCAGCCCGGCCTGAACTACGTGCTGCCCCGTCCGATCGAGGAATCGATCGTCGTTCCCGTGACCCGGACGCGAAACGTCGAGATCGGATTTCGCAGCGGCGGCAGCGGCACCCGGAACGTCGACGACGAGAGCCTGATGCTGACCGGCGACGAGAACATCATCGATGTCAACTTCGTGGTGCAGTGGGTGATCGGCAACGCCGGCGATTTCGTCTTCAACCTCCGGAATCCGGATCAGAATGTCCGCGACAGCGCCGAAAGCGTGATGCGGGAGATCATCGGCCGCACCCCGATCGAGTTCGCGCTCGCCGAGGGACGCGACCAGGTGCGCCGGGAGGCGCAGCTTCTGCTGCAGGACATCCTCGACCGGTACCAGACCGGAATCGCGGTCACGGCCCTGCTGATCCAGCGCGCGGACCCGCCACCGCAGGTCATCGACGATTACCGGGATGTCCAGCGCGCGCGGGCCGATCAGGAGCGTCTGGTAAACGAGGCACAGGCGTACGCCAACCGGATCGTGCCTGAGGCCAAGGGCGAGGCCGCCCAGATTCGCGAGGGCGCGGAGGCCTACCGCCAGCGGGTGATTGCAGAGGCCGACGGTGCGGCCCAGCGTTTCCTCTCGGTCTACCGGGAGTACGAGCAGGCCAAGGGCGTGACGCGCCAGCGGATCTACCTGGAAACGATGGAAGCACTGATGAGCAACATGAACAAGGTGATTGTCGACGATTCGGGCAGCGGGGGCGTCGTTCCCTATCTGCCGCTGCCGGAACTCCGCCGGCGGGCCATTGAAGAGGGTGCCGGCTGATGTCGCGGATGGCCGGAATCGTTCTCGGAGCCCTTGCTGCCGTCGCGCTCGTTGCCGCCTACGAGAGCTTCTTCATCGTCGACGAGCGGGAGCAGATCATCGTCCTGCAGTTCGGCGAGCCGCGGCGCGTGGTACAGGATCCCGGGCTGCAATGGAAAATCCCCTTCATTCAGAACCTGACGGTATTCGACCGCCGGATCCTCCTGTTCGACTCTCCGGCCGAGGAGATCATTGCTTCGGACCAGAAGCGCCTGATCGTCGACGCCTTCGCACGGTACCGGATCGTCGATCCGCTGCTCTACTTCCAGACCATCCGGTTCGAAGTGGCACTCCGCACGCGCCTCGGCTCCATCATCAACGACAGTCTCCGGCAGGTGCTCGGCGGGGTGCCCCTCCAATCCGTGATTTCCGATCAGCGGGCCGAGCTGATGGCCGCGGTGGCGAACAGCGTCCGCCGCGAGGCCCTTCCCTTCGGCCTTCACATCGAGGACGTGCGCATCCGGCGCGCCGATCTTCCCAACGAGAATTCGGAAGCCATCTACCGGCGGATGCAAACCGAGCGCCAGCAGGAAGCGGCGCAGATCCGAGCGGAAGGCGAGGAAGAGGCCCGTCGGGTGCGGGCAGCCGCCGACCGGGACAAGACCGTGATTCTCGCGGAAGCCGAGCGCGATGCCGACGTGCTGCGCGGACGGGGCGACGCCGAAAAGAACCGGATCTTCGCGAACGCGTTCGGGCAGGATCCCGAGTTCTTTGCGTTCTACCGGTCGATGCAGGCCTACGCAAAGGCGCTTTCCGCCGACGATACGACGATGGTGTTGTCCCCGAACAGCCAGTTTTTCCAGTTCTTCGGCACCGATGCGGCCACCGTCGGCGAATAGGACCGGACAGGCGCCTCCCGTTGGATGACCTGTGGGCGGCGCTCGGGCTTGTGCTGGTGATCGAAGGCGCACTATATGCGCTGTTCCCGGACGGCATGCGAGATATGCTGAAGCGGTCGCTCGGCCTCCCGGCCTCCACGGTGCGGGCGGCGGGCATCGCGGGAGCAGGCGTCGGCCTGCTCGTGATCTGGCTCCTCCGGGGTTGAATCCCCTCGTTCATGCCCGGAGGTACTCCATGATCCGCCCGTCCCTCGTCTGCCGCGTGGTTGCCGCATCCTGTCTGGCCGCCGTTCTCACGGGGACCCCGACCGCACGCATGCTGGCGGCGGACGCGTCCCTGCCGGATTTTGCCGATCTCACGGAACGATTGCTGCCGTCGGTGGTCAGTGTCGCGACGGTGATGCGGACGGCCGGCGGCCAGCGTTCCCGGCCGCAGATGCCGATGCCCCCCGATGCGTTTCCGCCCAACTCGCCGTTTCGCGATTTCTTCCGGGACTTTTTCGAGCGGGGTCCGCAGCAGGCGCCGACCCCCCGACCGCCGCGCGGCTTCGGTGGCGGCTCCGGGTTCCTGATCGGCGCGGACGGCTATATCGTCACCAATCACCACGTGATCGAGGATGCCGACGAGATTGCCGTGACCCTGCACGACGGCAAGACGTACACCGCCGAGATCAAGGGATCGGACCCCAAGACCGATCTCGCCATCCTCAAGATCGAAGCCGATACTCCGCTGCCGGTCGTCGAATGGGGCGATTCGGACGCGGCCCGGATGGGGAACTGGGTGTTCGCGATCGGCAATCCGTTCGGTCTGAGCAGCACGCTCACGGTGGGCGTGATCTCGGCCTTGGCCCGCGACATCCGTTCGGGACCTTTCGATTCCTATATCCAGACGGATGCGGCCATCAACCGCGGAAATTCGGGCGGCCCCCTGTTCAATCTCGAGGGTGAGGTCATCGGCGTCAATACGTCGATCTATTCGCCGCCCGGCGGGGCCGGCGGCTCCGTCGGAATCGGCTTTGCCGTGCCTTCCTCCATCGCGAAGACGGTCGTTGCCCAGATCATGGAACTCGGGCGTACGCGCCGGGGCTGGCTGGGTGTGCAGATCCAGGGGGTCGGAGAGGACATCGCCGAGTCGCTGCGCCTGGAAGAGCCGGCCGGCGCCCTGGTCGCCGTCGTGTTTCCCGACAGTCCCGCGGCCCAGGCCGGGGTGCAGCCGGGTGACGTGCTTCTGGAATTCGACGGAAACGACATCCCGACCGTGCGGGATCTGCCCCGCATGGTGGCCGGCACCGAGGTCGGGAGCGAGATCGAGATCGCGCTATGGCGCGACGGGCGGATGGAAACGGTGCAGGTCAAGCTGGGCGAGCTCGAAGAGGCCGAAGCGACCCTGACCAACGCCGATGCAACGCCTGCCCGCGCGGAGTCCCTGGGCCTCATGCTCTCGACCCTGACCCCGGCCGAACGGTTGCGCCTCACGATCGATGAAGACGTTCGCGGCGTGGTGGTGACCGGGATTGCGGCCGATTCGGATGCCGCCACCAAGGGCATGCAGGTCGGCGACGTCATCCAGGAGGTCGACCGCAAGCGCGTGACCACACCGGCGGAGGTGGTCGAGGAGGTCGAACGGCTGCAGCAGGACGGACGGACATCGATCCTGCTGCTCGTCAACCGCGAGGGCAACCACCTGTTCGTTGCGCTGCGCACCGCGGAGAGCTGATCGGCTCGGCCCGGCCTCCTGCCCTCGCGGATTCCGAAGGGCCGCGGGTGTTTGCGGTGGCCGGGCCCACGGCCTCCGGCAAGTCGGCGCTGGCGGAAGCGCTGGCCCGTCGACTCGGCGGGCAGGTCGTCAACGCGGACAGCGTGCAGCTCTACGGTGCCTTCCGGATCCTGACTGCGAGGCCGAGTCCGGCCGCCGAACGACGAATCCCGCATCGCCTGTACGGCATACTTGGTCCCCGCGACCGCTGTTCCGCTGGGCGCTGGCGGGAGCTTGCGCTGCAGGCGGTCGCCGACGGTCATGCCGCCGGACGCGCTTCCGTCGTGGTCGGAGGAAGCGGGCTGTACCTGGAGGCGCTGCTTCGCGGACTTGCCGCAGTCCCGCCGGTTCCGGACCCGGTTCGACGCCGGGTGCTCAGGCGTCTGGAGGAAGTGGGTCCGGCGGCACTGCATGCCGAACTTCGCGACGTCGATCCCGCACTGGCCGACCGTTTGGATCCGGGCGACCGGCAGCGCATAGCACGGGGCTGGGAAGTCTGGCTGGCTACCGGTCGGACCCTGTCTTCGTGGCAGCAGGAGCCGCCCGTGGGCGGCCTGCCGGCCCGCCGGATCCTGCTGCACCCGCCGAGGAATGCGGTGCGGGCGGCGATCGAAACCCGGGTTCGCCGCATGCTGGCTGCCGGGGCGCTGGACGAGGTGCGGGCGTTTCGGGAACTTTCCGTGCCCGGGGATGCGCCGGTCTGGAAGGCGCACGGCCTGCGCCCGCTGTCCGGATATCTTTGCGGAACGCTCACGCTGGATTCGGCGGTGGCGCGCACGGTCGACGAAACCCGCCGGTACGCGCGCCGTCAGGATACGTGGTTCCGCGGCCGATACGCTGCGGACTGCGTGCTGGATCAGGCTCCGGAATCCGTGGCTTCTGCCCCGGACGCCCTGGCTCGGAAGATCCTCGTGGCGGGAACGGGCTCGGCAGGGTCGCTGCGGTTCCGACGGCACCCGTGATGCGTGTTTCCGGACGGGTCTTCGCGCACCGGGACTCGTTTGTTGTCCGGCGCGGGGCGCTCCGGACAGGCTCGGAGGTCCCTTCGGAAGCGGGTTGCGTTGTCGATGTGCCGGTTCCGGTCCCGAGAAGGCGTCACCCGCTTCAAGAACGGCTACTCTGTCGCCGCCGTCTTCCGCCGATCACGACGAAAAATGTTCCGGGTTCTCGCACGGTTGCGATTCGGCCGCTTGCGCTGCTGCAGGTCCGCGCCCGGGGCTCGGCAAGGAAGAAGCGAAACGATGAACGGTGGGTGCGGGAAGGTGGGATTCCCCATGGGAGGAATGGCGCCGAAGGTCGGGCGGCCCTCTCCGGATCAGATACGATCCCCCTCTTGGGATCGTCGCTCCTGCCCACTTCGCAACGAATCCCGGGGCCGGGGGGCACGGCCATCCCACGCTAGGTTTGTTGGAAGGTTGGGTTCCGCAGGTTCCGGATGATTCGTATTGGTACTGGCTTTTTGTGAAGCGGCGTGGTATCCGTGGTGGTCATGGAACGCGCCGCGGATTTTTTCGAGACGACTCCGGAGGGTTTTGCGCTCCGGGATGTGGTGGTGCGCTTGGCGCGGCCGGATGAGGTGTGTCGCTGGAACCGTGTGGTGGACCGTCATCATGATCTTGGTTTCAAGCAGTTTGCGGGTCGAGGTCTGCGCTACGTGTTCACGTGGCGCGGGCGGTGGATGGGCGCTGCGGGCTGGCAAACGGGCGCCTTCCGCTGTGCGCCGCGGGACCGTTGGATGGGTTGGCGCCGCAAAGAACCGTTTGAGCGGTTGCATCTGATCGGAAACCACACGAGGTTTGTGATTCTGGGAGGTCGCCGGGCGTTTCGGGGTCTTGCCTCGTTTGCGTTGTCGCGGATGCAGCGGCGTCTCAGCGACGACTGGGAGGCTGCGTACGGCAATCCGTTGCTGGTGGCGGAGTCGTTTGTCTCACCGACGAAGTTCCGCGGCACCCTGTACCAGGCGGCGAACTGGAAGTACGTGGGCAGGAGCAAGGGCTATGCACGCGCCAACGGGCGCTATACGGATCCGCACGGGGAGGCGAAAGATCGGTACGGGGTTCCGCTGCGTCGCGACGCCTGTCGTCGGTTGCGGGATCGTGCGCCGCTTCCTGCGGCGTGGGAGTTGCGGGCGACGCAGAGCGGCCGGTCGGCGCGGGAGTTGCGCTCAATGTACCAGCATTTTGCGGCGCTTTCCGACTTCCGGCGCGCGCAGGGGCGCACGCACGGCATCGCCTCGGTCCTGTGCGTGATCGTGCTGGCGCGGCTGGCGAATCGGCACGGCGCGGTGGCAGCGGCACGCTACGCGAAGGCGATGACGCAGAAGGATCTGGCGCAGATCGGTGCGTGGAAGAACCCGGACACCGGCCGGTAGGAACCGGTATCCAAATCGACCGTGCACCGGGTGCTGCAGAACACCGACCCGACGTGGATCGAGGAGGCTCTGCGGCGCTGGGCGCAGCCGCGCCTGCGGGTCGGCCACGCGATCGCGGTCGACGGCAAACGCATTCGCGGCGCCCACCGCACCGGCGAGGATCAGTACGAGACGGTCTCGCGGATCGAGCACGGGACCGGCATGCCGGTCTCGATCCTCAACGATCATGACGAAGGCGGGGAGATCGTCGCCGTCCACGCCGCGCTCGAGACCGCGCTGGTGGCCGGCCGTCTACTCACGCTCGACGCGCTCCACACCCCCCGCGAGACGGCACGACGGATCGTCGAGACCCATGGCGCCGACGGGATGATGACGGTCAAGGGCAACGCTCCCAAGACCTTCGAGACGTTCGAGAGCATCAACTGGGAAACCACAAGCACAGGACGCTACAGCGAAAAGCCCACGCTCGAGCACGGCCGCATCGAGCAGCGCAGCATCGAAGTCTTCACCCCGCCCGCGAAGATGATCCACGATCCCCACGTCAAACAGATCTTCCGTGTCACCCGGCGCGTCGAATTCAAGAAATCCGGAAAACGGACCACCGAGCACGCCTACGGCATGACTTCGGTCGCGGCCGACCGCGCCTCGCCGCAACCGCTCCTCGCAGGGAACCGCGGTCACTGGGTGGTCGAAAGCCATCACCCCATCCGCGATACCACCTTCCGCGAAGACGACTCCATGCTCCGGGCCCGCAACGCACCCGCAAACCACGCGATCCTCAACACCCTTGCCCTTGCCGTCATCCTCCACAACCAGCGGAAGCTGCCCCAGCCCTTCCACAGCTTCGCCGACGCCCGTCACCCCTATGCCGACAAGCGCAAGCAGGTCCTGCACGCCGTCACAAGACCCGGCGGACCGCGCCACACCCCGACCGAAACCGCACGTATCCAAGCCGGGCCACCCAACCCGGCCGGTCTCTCGCTCGCCCCGGATCCGCCGAAACGGACCCCTCGCGCCTAGATCCGCGCCGTCACCGGGCCGCAGACGTCCGCACATCTCACAATCGCAGACTCGAACGCGTCGACCCGCGCCGCGATCGAGACTCCGATCGCATCACAGCAACAAGCATGGGATCTTCGTGGGCCGGGGGGGTGCCGCCGATCCAGGTTCGTTGCTCGAACCCACTCCGGAACCCGGCCCTTCCGGGCCCGGACCGATCTCCATACCGGGCCCGCCGAGGATCCCTCAACCGAAGCGGTGACTTCCGAACGGACCCTGATCTCGGCCCGGAGCCGGCGGTCGGTGCCGGTCCGGTTCCGGCCGTCCGCGGCACGGCAGGAGATCGGCGGTTCGGAACGGAGTCGACGAGCGGACTCCCGCCCGCTGTCCTGTCCGCCGGTCTCGTGCCGACGGCGCGGCGTTCCCGACCGGGAAGGTGCGAGGATCGGGCCGGCGGGGAGCAGGTCTGCGATGCCTGTCGGCGGTGTGCACGGGTGCCGCGTTTGCCGGGGCCGGCGATCGTGGGGAGGCTGCCGAACGCACTGGGCTCCGCGGCATCCTTCGGGCTCGGGCCTCGAGAGTCGGTTGTCAGGCATGCGGTTTCCCCGTATGATCGCCTGAGACTGCCGTTGCACTCGACTTTTCGATGGGTCGGGCGTCCTCAAGAGGAGTTTAAAGACATGCAACATCTGCCCCGCACCGGTATCGGTGTCTTCGTCGTCGGTCTGTCCGCCCTGATGCTGTCCGGGTGCGCCGGCGCGTGCCGGGACTGCGAGGACCGGATGGCGCTGCTGAGTGCAGCAGCGGAGGCCAATGCGGCCGCCGTCGAGACTCAGGCCAGCGAAGACGCCAAGCGCGACCAGGAAGACGTCATGCGCGATCAGGAAGACGCCAAGCGCGACGAGGAGTTGCGACGGATGGTGGAACGTGCGATGGCCATGGCGGAACAGAATCGCGCGGGGCTGCGCGCGCTCGACGAGAAGATCGACCGGATGTTCGCCACGATGTCGCGCAAGTAGGCCCAGACGGCCGCCGGCAGCGGGCCGCTTCCGATCGGGATCCTCAGGCTGAATCTCCAGCCGCAGGTCGGTTCGGGGGCCCGTGCCCGGTCCGTCGGCCAGCGCCGGTTCTCGGGCCGGGTGACGTTGGCGGGCGCGGGCTGCCCTGCGCACACATCTTCCCGGTTGCCCCCGGACCTCTGACCCTCTCCGGCGGGTTCCCTGTCGGCCATGGAACCCGTGCGCCGCATCCTGAAACAGCCGGCGCACATGGTCCGGCTGCAGACGCTTCGGTCTCGGGAGTCGCCGACCCGCCGTCGCGCCGCGGCGCGGCGGGTAGGTCAGAAGTTTCCCCTGACCGATGCGCGGGGTCGCTGGCGCGAGCGCAGTTGCCGGGCGGCCCTGAATGCCCTGGAGCGGACCCGGAAGGTGCGCTTGCTGGCGCCCCGCGCGGGAAGGGGTGGCGGCGCTCCCCGGCGGCTGGGAACCGCGGTTCTTGTGCCGTCGGGGGTTCTCTCCCTCAGAAGCGGGTGCGCTGCACGACCTGCGCCTGGTGCCGGCGACCGGGGAGGCGGACCGGGAACGATCTGAGGTTCCGGGAGCATCCGTGCGGGGCGGCGATGCAGGTGGGCGCCCAGCTGCGGTATCGGGTCCGGTCGGAGCACGGCATCCTTGGGCTTTGCGGCGCTGGCCTTGCGCCTAGCTTCCCGGGACCGGTGGATCGGGTGGGACGAGACCGTCCGGTCGCAGCATCGAAACCCCGCGGTGCTCGGTCTGGGCCGGTTCCTGATCCGACCGTCGGTGCGCTGCCGGAACCTGGGCTCCCGGGTCTGGGGAGGGCGCTCGCCCGGCTGCCCGACGAGATCGAGGCCCGGTACGGGGATCGTCCCCTGCGGGTCGAAACCTTCGTGGATCCGGAGAGCCATGCGGGCACCCTGGCCACCGCCGCCGGCTGGGAACGGGTGAGAGAGACCACCGGGCGGGGGCGGTTCGCCCGCCCCGGGCAGGCGCGGCGGTCGGTCAAGGCGGTGGGGATGCGTCCGCTGCGGAGCGACGGGCGCCGGATCCTGGGCGTGACGTCGGCGCCGGCCTTGGGGCCGGCCGACGGACGGGAGCGGGGGAGCTGGACCGCGAACGAGTTCGGCGGCGTGCCGCTGGGGGACCGTCGGCTCAGCCGCCGGTGGGTCACGAGTGCGTCCCTGATGGCCGATCAGCCCGGCGCATCGTGCCCTTCCGCGGCCCGGGGCCAGCAGGCCCGGGTCACCGGGCACGACGATCCCACGCTGCTAATCCAGCGGCGATCGGCGAGATTTTTTCGGTCTGCGTCGCGCTGCAATCGTGCTGCCAAGGCTCCATTAGACCCTCTCGGCGCGAAAAATTGCGATCAAGGGGCGATCTGTGATGACGCAAGCCCCAACGCACTCGGATTCCGCGTCTCGGAATCAGCGTGGGATCAACGTGCCTGGAACGCGGATGCAAGGCGGAATTCCTCAACCATCGGGAAGGCCACCAGATCGAACGGGCGGTCACCATCAAGGCCGTGATCGCTTGGCGACTCTTCGCCAGGGTGCTGCTCGGACGGGACCCCCCGAGCTGCCCGCCGCGGCCCGGTTCTGCACAACCGAAATCATGGTGCTCAAGGACTTCGCCCGCCGGCACCAGCTTCGGCGCCCACCGAACCACCTGGGGCACGCCGTGCGGACCCTGGCGATCTTCGACGGCTGCCTCGATCGTCGCGGCGCCCCCCACCCGGACCCAAGGTGGTCGGGCGGGGCTACACCCACATGGCGATTCTGGTCCAAGGCTGTGAATGGGTGCTGGAGATGGATCCATCCAGCGAGTTGTACCAAGAATTAGTGCCTGCCCGGAAAATCCCTAAGAGTCGGATTACATGAATGAAAACTCAATATTGACAGGGCGAAGATTCATCGAATCCAGCCTGATTTCAGCGGAATATGCCGTCATATGCCCTCAAAGAAGGAATCTTCGGTTCTCCAGATTCCAAATATGGTTGCACATACAATGTGTTATGATTTTCCGTGCAGACACGAATTAGTGCCCGCCCGAAAATGCCCCTTTCGGATGGTCTGCCGGCGCAATTGCGGGTTGGGACCCTCCCTCGGTGCCCTGTCCGCTCGGTTTCCGGGGGGATTTCTGCCGATGGGCAGCGGCATCCGGGCTTGTCCCGCCGCGAATCCGGCGGCCGGGGCGAGCGGCTCCGTTCCCGCCTCCGGCGGGCTTCGCGGATGGGGTGGAAGGAAGCCGCCGTCAGGCGGCGCGTCTTCGTCGTCGTTGGGCCCGGGCCCGGGCCTGCCGGTGCAGCAGCAGCCCGATTCGGTGGACGTTGAAGGCGGTCACGGACCGTGCCACCCTCCGGGCAAACCCGTCCGCCCCATACGACAGGACCCGGTCCATGCCGCGTTGCTCGAGGTTGTGGATCGCGGACTCCACGGCCGGATGCTGCCGACGCATCTTCCGGAACGTCGGGTCGGCTTCCCGTTTCCGGTCCGCCTGACCGAGCTTTCCCTTCTTCGGCAGCACGTTGTGCTCCAGCAGCTCGTCCAGGGTGATCCGGTTGGAGGGGCTGGGAAAGCCCCGATCGAAACTGCACAGGCGGAGGTTGGGGAAGCGAGCCTGGGCTTCTCGGATCATGGGCACGGCAGGATCCACGTCTCCGCCTTCCCACAGGACCCGATGGTGCAGGAGGAAGCCGTGTTGATCCTCCAGCACGGCCACCGGCACTCCGAGTTCCACCGGCACCCCGGCCTTGCCCTTCACGCACCAGCGTGTGTGCTCTTCGAAGATCGAAAACACCTTCTCGCTCTGCGGAATCTTCTCGCCCTTCCGCAGACGGCGATCCACCTGGTGGATCTGCCGGCGGGCATGCTTGAGGTACGACTCGACCGAACGCACCGTGGGGATCGGGACGCCTCGCTCCCGAAGCACCGGTACCGTCTCTTCCGCCCGCCGGACCCACGCCCGGCTGGCGTCGAGGTACGCCTTGACCTGCTCCGGACGGGCCCGTCGGGTCTGCCGAACCTGCGGGAAATGCTGCTGCAGTTTCCGGCTCCCATGCTGCCACTGCCGCCATCCGGACACCCCCAAGCGTACGGCGACGCGACCCGTATCCCGCACCAGGCAACGCATCGCATCCCACAACAGGTGGACATCTGTCGGGTAGTGCACATCCGTCTTCACCACGAACGAATCGCAACGGCCCCGCAGGGGGTCGTCCGACCGACGGCGGCCCCGGTCGTCCGCGTCGTTCGCGCCGTCCGCGTCGTTCGCGCCGTTCGTGACGTTCGTGACGTTCGTGACGTTCGTGACGTTCGTGTCGTCCTTCCGCTTCCGTGTCCGCTTCCGCTTCCGTACCATCGCATGGCCTTTCTCCGCGATCAGCTGCGACACCTTCCCCAGCACTTCCGGTGTCAGCAGGCTCACGTTGTCCACCATCGTCTGATATCCGTACCAGGTGTGATCCCAGATGTCGGTGTGCCCCAGAAACTTCCGAACCGTCCTGTGCTCGTTCACCAGCTCGTGCAAGTGATCGAAGTCCTAGCCCAAACCCTGCTTCAGGAGACCCATCACCAGGATCTTCCACAACTCCATGCCGGGACGCCCTCGCAGGCGGGATACCTCGGGAAGGATCCCCTCCTCCAGGATCTCGAACCACCGGGCCCGGGTCGACCGGTCGGCATACACGTACTGAAGGCCACGCAGCATCGGCGGAATGTCATCCCGCGAATATACGTTGATCTTGATCTCCTCGATCGCAACCTGGCCCAATTCCAGCTGAGAGCGGACGGTCTCCCGCATGGCCATTCTCCCGAAGATTCCCGAATCCCGCGCGATTTTCCGGCCCCAGCGGCCGATTCCCGCCCCACAGAGGGATTCTTCACCCCTTCAATAGCACACTTCTATCACTGGAGTCAACTGGTTGTACTTTTTCGGGCGGGCACGAATTACGTCCAGACCAGACAAGAGATGTGAATCATAGGCAGGGTGCGTGGCTCGGCCGCAACCCTCTCCTGGGAGCAGGGTTTCCGATTCGGATTGCGGGGGGGGGGGAGCCGGACGCCGAGGTCGTCCTCCGCCCGCTCGGGGGACGGTTAGCGGGCGGGTGCTCTCCCCGTGTCACCCGGCGCGGGATCAAGATTCACCCGCACGGGCACGCCCGTGGCCGCGTGGATCGTTCCCCGAACCAGGTTCCAGTCGATTCGGGCAACCTCGGTGCCGGCCGTGTGCTGGATTACGGAGGCCGCCACGGGGTACAGTTCTTCGGGCGCCGTGGTCGGCGGTGCGTGGACTTCATCGCCGCTTTCGCGAGCGTACTCGGTTTCGCGGTGCACTTCCACGAATAGCGCATCGCCGTCCCAACCCGCTTTGATCGGCTGGTCCACGATTTCGACCGGCGTGCCCGGTCGCACGACCTGAAACAGCCAAGCAATGTTCTCCGGGTACATGCGGATGCAGCCATGGGTGACCCGCATGCCGATCCCCCACGGCTTGTTGGTGCCGTGAATCAGGTAGCCCGGCATTCCCAGGTACAGGGCGTGACCGCCCAGCGGGTTGTCCGGACCCGGCGGGACGACGGGGGGCAGGGACGGGTCTTCGGTGCGGATCGATTTCGGCACATACCAGGTCGGATTCTTGGCCTTCCGCACGATCCGGGTCGTACCGAGCGGAGTGGTCCAGTTGTAGCGTCCGATCCCGATGGGAAACGAGACCGGCGTCGTCCCGTCCTCCGGAAAATAGTAGAGTCGAGAATCGCCGAGATTGATGACGATCCCGGTTCGGTTGCTCTGCGGCAGGATGTGGCGCGACGGCAGCAGGAGATCGGTGTCGGCTTCCGGAACCCAAGGATCCACCCCCGGATTCGCGCTCATGATCTCGGTAAACGCGAGCGACCTCGGCCGCGCCACTTCGAACAGGGTCTCGGTACCCTTGACCCGGTACTGCACGCTCGAACCGACAAGATCAGACGGTGCCGTGGCTTCCGCTTCGGCGCGGATTGCAGCCACGACGACCAAGGACGCCAGCATGCACCATCTCGACAGCAACATGGATGTTGCCTCCCTGATCCGCACGATCCCCGACCATCCGAAACCGGGAATCCTCTTCCGCGATATTACAACGCTGGTGCAGGATGGTGCGGGGTTCCGGCGCGTGACCGAATTCCTGGCCGATCGGTACCGCGAACGGCAGCTGGACCGGATCGCGGCCATCGAGGCGCGCGGGCTGATCTTCGGGGCCGCGGTTGCGGCCACACTCGGCATCGGATTCGTGCCGGTGCGGAAGGCCGGAAAACTGCCGCACGCGACGATCAGGGAGAACTACGCCCTGGAATACGGGACGGATGCGCTGGAAATCCATCGGGATGCGGTGCGCGCCGGAGAGCGGGTGCTCCTGATCGATGACCTGCTCGCGACGGGCGGTACCGCCGGTGCGGCCGTCCGGCTCGTCCGCCGACTCGGCGGCGTGCTGGAGGAGTTCGCGACCGTCATCGAGCTGGACGGATTGCCGGGCCGAGCCCGACTGCTTGAGGCGAAGGTGCCCGTGTATGCCCTCCTGATCCTGCGCGGAAGCTGACCGCCGGAGCCCTCCCCACCGCATTCCGTCCGCCGGACGGGTGTCCGGAAGCGAGGCATCCGCCGGCGCCCTCGCCCCCCGAAGGCTCTGTCCGCGCGCGATCGGGGCGCAGACCGGCTTGGCGGGGTTCCCAAGGGCTGTGATGCCGCCGTCCGGGAGGTCGATGAACCGTCCGCCGCCGCGCTTCGTGATCGGGCCCCCGATGTCGGTGGTCCGGGCATCGCGGCGGCCGACGGCGACCACGAGATCATCGGGCTCGATGCGCGGGTGGGCGGGGTCGAGGATCTCGGGCGTGTCGAACTCGGGCGGGGCCGACTGGAAGGATCGATCGCAGTGAAGGTGCGAACCGGCGGCGGACCGGGGCAGGGAACGGGTGCGCCGGGTCGGGATGCCGTGAAGGCACGGGCCGAGGGCGGTCGTCTTCCCCCTATATCCTTGATCCGGACGGGACAGACGGCCGGGCGGGAGAGGCTTCCGCCCGAGGGTCGAAGGAGGGTCTCCTGAACCGTTATCAGCTACTGGCCATTCCCGGATTCGAGAAGGTCCTGCGATGCGAGGATCCGGAGTACGGCCTGCGGGCCGTGATTGCCGTGCACGACACGACCTTGGGACCCGCGCTCGGCGGCTGCCGGATGTGGCGCTACGCGAGCGAAGCCGATGCCTTGCTCGACGTTCAGCGTCTGGCGCGCGGAATGACCTTCAAGTCGGCCCTCGCCGGTTTGCCGCTGGGCGGCGGGAAGGCGGTGATTCTCGCGGATTCGCGGCGCGAACGGTCTCCCGGGCTCTTCCGGGCCTTCGGTCGTGCGGTGGAGCATCTCGGCGGGACCTACATCACGAGCGAGGATGTCGGCACGTCGGTGGCCGACATGGAGACGGTGCGTCGCGAGACGGATCATGTCGCCGGCCTTGCAGGCGGAAGCGGGGATCCTTCTCCCATGACGGCGCGGGGCGTGCTCCACGGGATTCGCGCCGCTGTCCGGCATCGCTACGGGGCCGACGATCTCGCTGGCATCACGGTTGCGGTTCAGGGCCTTGGGCATGTGGGGCTGCCTCTCTGCCGGTTGCTCCAGGATGCAGGAGCCCGGCTGGTCGTGAGCGACGTGTCGGTCGATCGGGTACAGCAGATGGCGCGCGGGCGGGGGGTCGTGTCCGTGGCGCCGGACGCGATCGTCGGGCAGAAGACGGACGTGTTCGCGCCCTGCGCCCTCGGTGGAGTCATCAACCGGGAGACCCGGAAACGGATCCGGGCCGGCGTGATCGCAGGCGCGGCCAACAACCAGCTGGCGACCCCCGAAGACGGCGTGGCGCTGCATCGGGCGGGCATTCTCTACGCACCCGACTACGTGATCAATGCCGGCGGACTGATCAGCGGATCGTGGGATGTCCTTCGCCGTGGCGAGCCGTTCGATCGATCGGTTGCGGCGGCGGCCGTTGCCGGGATCGGACCTCGACTGGACGCGATCTTCGAGGCGAGCCGCAGCGGAAACCGACCGCCCGAGCAGGTAGCCGACGCGATGGCGCAGGCGCGCCTGGCCGGGCAGACGACGGCCTGAGCGGGCTGGTTCGAGCCCCCCGGTTGCCGGTTGCGGGGTCCGGCGGGGTTCGGGATCCTGCGGTTCGCCGGTGATCGGGCTCCCGCAGGGTGGCGCGCCGGTCAGGGGAACCGGCCGGACCTCCGTCGCCGTGGCGCCGGCGGGCGTTTCCGGCGAGTGGGCCCCGGGGCGACCGGGGGCCCCGTCTGCGACCGTGGCTCCGGTCGCGTGCGTACCGGCCCGGAAGACGGATGCCCCGGGTGGGCCGCCGTCCGGTCCGGGCATGAAGAGCGCCCGCGGCCGCATCCGGTCCCGGCCCCAGGCCTGTTCCGCCCTCCGATGTCTTCGGAGAGACGGAGCATGCGCAGCCCCAGCCCCGGCCGACCGGACAGGGTACGCAGGTCGTTCCGACCATCGGCCGGTGCGCCCCCGGTACTCCGTGGGTCGGTGCTGCCGGCGCGGAGCGGCAACGAGGAACCCCCGGAGACCGCAGCCGACGGTACGCCTCTGATATGGTCGTGCTGCCGGTAGCGTGAAGAGACAACCCGGTTCGGGCCGGTGTATAGCGAGCCCTTTCGGGTGTCTCTCCACGCTTCGCGCCGGCGAACGCGTCAGTGAGGAGGCGCCGACCGCGGGTTTCGCGGGCGGACAGACGCGGTTCTCCGGCCGCGACTGGGTATGCGGCAGGCGCGGTGGCATCCACCGCTGTGCCCGCACCCGCAATCTCCGGCGGTCCGGAGGGTAGACGAAAAATGATGAGATTGCAAGTCATTCGCACATATGGGTCGCGCCGCGTTCGGGAGGGTCCGTGAAGCCGCCCCGCGCCGGCCTGCCCGCAGTTCCGCGAGCCGCTCCGAACGATCTTCCCGTCCGATCTTCCCGGACCCGGGCCCCGGGGTTCCGGCCGGAGGGAGGGCTTCCGGAATGACGCCCGCGTGGACCCCCGCGGAGCGAGGCGCCGGGCTGCCCAGCCAGCGTCACGTCTTCGACATCCCCGATGACGTGGCCTACCTGAACTGTGCCTACATGGGGCCGCTGATGCACGCGGTAGTCGACGTCGGTGCGCGCGGTGTCCGTACGAAAGCCCGGCCGTGGCGAATCAGCGCCGACGATTTCTTCTCGGCGGCGGACCGGGTCCGGGAGTTGTTCGCCCGGCTCGTCGGTGCCGATGCCGAAGGCGTGGCACTGGTGCCTTCGGCCAGCTATGGACTGGCGTGTGCGGCCCGCAACCTCCGGCTCGAGCCGGCGGACCGGATCGTCGTTCTTGCCCGTCAGTTTCCCTCGAACGTGTACGTCTGGAGGGAACTCGCCCGCGCCAGCGGCGCCGAGCTGGTCACCGTCGACCGGCCCGAGGATGACGACTGGACGCGTGCCCTGCTCGGCGTGATCGACGAGCGCACGGCCGTGGCCGCCTTGCCGCACTGCCACTGGACCGACGGAGGATTCGTCGACCTGATCCGGATCGGAGGCCGCTGCCGCGACGCGGGCGCCAAGCTGGTCCTGGACCTCACGCAGTCTGCAGGCGCGCTGCGCTTCGACGCGGCGACGGTCCGCCCGGACTACATCGTGTGTGCGGCCTACAAATGGCTGCTCGGACCGTATTCCACGGGCTTGCTGTGGGTCGCACCCCAGCACCGCGATGGTTGCCCCATCGAATACAACTGGTCGGCGCGGGCGAATGCCGAGGACTTTGCGCGCTTGGTCGACTACTCGGACGACTACCGGCCGGGGGCCCGCCGATTCGATGTGGGAGAGCATGCCAACTTCGTGCTGGTACCGATGCTCCGCACCGCACTCGAGCAGATTCTCGAATGGGGCGTGGCGGCCATCGAGGACACGCTGGCGAAGCGGAACGCGGACATCGCAAGGCGTGCGGCCGACCTTGGGCTCGAATCCCTTCCGGTACCGCTCCGGGCGGGGCACTTCCTCGGCCTGCGCGTTCCCGGCACTGCGTCTCCGGACGGCTTGGCGGCGGGCCTCGCAGCGGAACGCGTCCACGTCAGTGTCCGCGGGTCGTCCATTCGGGTCACCCCGCACGTCTACAACACCGATGCCGACATCGACCGGTTGTTCGGAGTGCTCCGGGAGCACGTGCCGGGTCTGTCCTGACGCCGGCGGCCGGGCAGCATTTCCGTCGGTTCACGACCCGATGGCGAGAGGAGGAGGTCCGGCGGCTACATCCGTCGAACCGGCAGTGGCTTCGCGGACGCCTCCGTCGGGGGTACGCGCGGGCGGTGCGAATTGCCCGGACCGCAAGGAGCCGAGGCCGGTCGGTCGAAACGGTGGCGGGGGACGGGGAGGTCGCGCCGCAGAGGCCGGTCAAGGCGGTATCCGGAACCGCCGTCTCGCCGAGACATCCGTTCGTTGGTCGAGGGTCGGAATCGGTCTGAAGCTCCGATGCGCTCCCCGGGTTGTCGGGTCGGCACGGAAGCTTGCGCTCAAGGGCGCAGTTCTAGAGCACCCTGCTTTCGGTCGTGCAGAACCGGACCTCGGCGGGCCGTTCGGGGGTTTCCCGTCCGAGCAGGACCCTGGCGAAGAGTCGCCAGGCGATCACGGCCTTGATGGTGACCGCCCGTTCGATCCGGTGTCCGTCCCGATGGTGGAGGAATTCCGCCTTGCATCCGCGTTTCAGGACCCGGTGCCAGTCCTCGATCCGCCCGCGCAGGCGGTACAGTTCCAGCACCCGCCGCGCCTCCTTCCGGGTCGATACCGGCAGGCTGGTGAGCAGGATCCCGTGCAGGGGCTCCACACCGGCCGGTGGATCTTCTTCGGTCATGCGGACCGCCGTCATGGGCACGGGGTCGTGCGCGCCGGTTCCGTTCCCGGGAGGAGGCAGGTCGAAGCGCCGGAACTGCAGGGATACCTTGGCGACCCGCGCTTCCCGCAGCGCCTGGGCCTTCTGGGTGCGGGTGGAGGTGCGGGCCGACGGGCGGGCGATTTCGATCTCCAAGGATCCGGCCGAGGGTTCCGCGGCCCGTGGCTCGAAGAGCTTCTCTTCGTCCCTGCCCAAGGACCGGTGGTGGCGGGCCCGGACCAGAAGATCGACGTTGCCCAGCCGCTGCCGCTCGGCGAACAGGGCGAAGAAGTCCGCCTCCCGATCGAGTACGGAGACGACCCGCACGCCGTCCGGAACCAGCTCCGAGGTGTCTCGCAAGCCCCGCATCCAGCGGGCGGACTTCCGTTCTTCGAGCGGCTTGCCCTGCTCGGCCCGGCCGTCCGGCGCGTCGTATTCGATGCGCGGGACGCCGAGGGGAATGCCGGTGTCCGCGTCGACCGCCAGCGTTGAGTGCATGTGCAGACCCCGGGTGCCCGACGCGTTCCGGTTGCGGCCGATGAGGCTGAGCTCGCCGCACTTCGGATGGGTCGCGAAGTTGAGGTCCGATCCGCCCTGGATCATCAGAACGGTCGTGCAGGAGGCCATGCGCCGGCGGGTGCGCTCCCGGTGCGGAGCCAGAAGGGCCTCCGGTGTGACCGCCGACGCGGCCGGCTGGTCGATCATCCGGTAGTACCCGGTGACCAAGGCCCGCTGACCCCGGGCCGCGGCTTGGAACGATGCGCCGGGCTGGTCGGCCATCAGGGATGCACTCGTGACCAACCGACGGCTGAGCCGACGGTCCCCCAGCGGAGCTCCGCCGAACTCGTTCGCGGCCCAGTTCCCCCGATCCAGTCCGTCGGCCGGCCCCAGGGCCTCCACCGCCGCCGGCGCCACACCCAGGACCGCACGCCAGTCGCTCTGCAGCGGACGCATCCACACCGCCTTGACCGACCGCCGCTCCTGCCCGGGGCGGGCGAACCGCCCCCGCCCGGTGGTCTCTCCCACCCGCTCCCAGCCGGCGGCGGCATACACGGTGCCCGCATGGGTCTCCGTATCCACGAAGGTTTCGACCAGCAGGGGGCGGTACCCGTACCGGGCCTCGATCTCGTCGGGCAGCCGGGCGAGCGCCCTCCCCAGCACCCGGGAGCCCAGGTTCCGGCAGCGCACCGACGATCGGATCAGGAACCGGCTCAGACCGAGCACCGCGTGGTTCAGACGCTGCGACCGCGTGGTCTCGTCCCACCCGATCCACCGGTCGCGGGAAGCCAGGCGCAAGGCCGGCGCCGCAAAGCCCAAGGCCCCCAGGATGCCGTGCTCCGACCGGACCAGATACCGCATCTGGGCGCCCACGTGCCGCACCGCCCCGCACGGATGCTCCCGGAACATCAGCTCGTTCCAGATTCGCCGATCCGCCTCCCCGGTCACCGGCGCCAGGCGCAGGTCGTGCAGCGCACCTGCTTCCGAGGGAACCCCCGACGGCACGGGAACCGCGGCGCCCAGCCGCCGGAGAGCGCCTCCACCCATGCCCCGGCGGGGCGGAGGCAACTGCACCTGCCGGGCCCGCTCCAGGTCGCTCAGGACCGCCCGACAACTGCGCTCGCGCCACCGGCCCCGCGCGTCGGTCAGGTGAAACTCCCGACATACCCGTCGAGCCGCAGCGCGACGACTGGTCGGCGGCTCCCGGGACAGAAGCGCCTGCAGCCGGCGCAGATTGGCCGGCTGCTTCAGGATGCGGTGCACGGGTTCCATGGCCGATATGAAACCTACCGTAGAGGGTCAGAGGGCTGGGGTTAACCGGGAAGATGGATGCGCAGGGGGCCGCCCGCCGGTCAGGGCAACATGCGGTTCCGCACCACCTCTTCGGCGATCTGCACGGCGTTCAGCGCGGCGCCCTTGCCCACGTTGTCGGCAACGGTCCAGAACTGCAGGCCGTGGGCCACCGTGGGATCGGTGCGGATGCGGGATACGAATACCGGATCCTCGTGTACGCAGTCGATGGGGGTGGCATACGTCCCGACATCGTCGGCATCCGTGACCTCGACGCCCGGGGCGGCCGCGAGCGCCGCGGTCGCGTCGTCGGGTGAGACCGGTCCGGCGAATTCGACGTTCACCGCCTCGGCGTGGCCGATGTACACCGGTACCCGCACACAGGTAGCGGCGAGCGCGATGTCGGGATCGAGGATCTTCCGCGTCTCGTGCACCATCTTCCATTCCTCGCGCGTCGATCCGTCGTCCTCGAACACGTCGATATGCGGCACGACGTTGAATGCGATGCGTCTCGGCAGCCGGTCGACCGCCGCCTGCTCGTGGAACAGCTCCCCCCGGACCTGCGCCTCGAGTTCTTCCATGGCCCCCAGGCCGGCGCCGGACACCGACTGGTACGTCGAGACCACCACGCGTCGAACGGGAACCAGGTCGTGCAGGGGTTTGAGGGCCATGACCAACTGGATGGTCGAGCAATTCGGATTGGCGACGAGGTTCCGCCGCCGGGCCTGCTGCAATGCGTCCGGATTGACTTCGGGGACCACGAGCGGGACGTCTTCGTCCATTCGGAAACAGGAGGAGTTGTCGATGACGAGGGTGCCGGCGGCGGCGGCCCGCGGCGCATGTTCGGCCGCGACTCCGCCACCGGCCGAGAACAGCGCGAGATCGGTGTCCGCGAAATCGAAATCCTCGAGCGGCTGGACGGCGAGCGTGCGCCCCTCGCCGAAGGACACCTCGCGCCCGTGCGAGCGGGAAGACGCCAGCGCGACGACCGACGAGACCGGAAAGGCCCGGGCCGCGAGCGTGTGCAGCATCCGCCGCCCGACCGCGCCGGTCGCACCGACGACCGCGACGCGGACCGTCATGGAGGCCCCGTCCGGGAACCGGCCTGCAGTCGGCCGGCCGGCCCGGGCGGGATCGGAATCCCGGCCTCGGTTGCGGGCCGGCGGGCGGCCGGATCCGGGCTCACGCCGCCAGCCGGTCGAGTTCGGCGCAGATGGCCCGGCCCATGCCCTCGGTGGAGACCGCGGTCAGGCCCGGCTGGGCGATGTCCGCCGTCCGGAGACCGCGGTCCAGCACGTTCCCGACCGCCCGTTCGATCAGGTCGGCGTCGTCTTCCCGGCCCAGCGAATGCCGGAGCAGCATGGCGAGCGAGAGCACCATGGCAATGGGATTGGCCGTGCCCTCGCCGGCGATGTCGGGCGCGCTGCCGTGCACGGGTTCGTACAGGGCGGCGCGGCGCCCGCCGGGGCCCGGCGGGCCGAGCGACGCCGACGGCAGCATGCCGAGCGATCCCGTGAGCTGGGCGGAGATGTCCGACAGGAGGTCGCCGAACAGGTTGCCGGTGACGACCACGTCGAACTGGTGCGGGTCCCGGACCAGCTGCATCGCGCAGTTGTCCGCGTACATGTGGTGGAGTTCGATCTCTCCGTAGTCCGCGTCATGCAGGTCCTGGATCTCCTCGCGCCAGAGCCCCCCCGATTCCATGACGTTCGCCTTCTCGACCGAGTGGACCTTGCCCTGACGTTCCCGTGCGAGTTCGAACGCGACCGCGCCCACGCGCCGGATTTCCGGCGTCGTGTAGACCTCGGTGTTGATCCCGCGGCGCGTGCCGTCCGGGAGCGTTTCCACGCCGCGCGGTTCGCCGAAGTAGATGCCGCCGGTCAGTTCGCGGATGATCACGAGATCGAGGCCGCGCAGGATTTCCGGTTTCAGGCTGGACGCGTTGCTCAGCGCATCGAACACCCGGGCCGGACGCAGGTTGGCGAAGAGGTCGAGATTCTTGCGCAGCCCCAGGACGGCGCGTTCCGGCCGCAGGGAAAACTCGAGCGTGTCCCACTGCGGGCCGCCGACGGCGCCGAGCAGCACGGCATCCGCCGCCGCCGCCGCCGCCAGCGTCGCGTCCGGCAGAGGGTGGCCCTCGGCCTCGTACGCGGCGCCTCCGACCGGCGCTTCGACGAGGTCGAACCCGACCGTCCGGCGCCGGTCGAGCCACTCCACGACCCGTCTCGCCTCGCCTGCGACCTCGGGTCCGATCCCGTCCCCGGCGAGGAGGAGCACGCGCCGGTTGCTGGTCGTTGTCGTCGTCATGCGCCCGGCACCAACCAGGGTCGGGCCCGGGCCGCGCGGGCTTCGTGGGCCTCGATGACCGCGGTGCGTTCGAGCGTGAGTCCGATGTCGTCGATCCCGTGGAGCAGGCAGCGGCGGCGGTGGTCGTCGATGTCGAAGGCCACGACCGAACCGTCGGCGCGGGTGATCGTGCGGGCCTCGAGGTCCACGGCCATGCGGGCCGTCGCCGCCGCCCGGGCATCCTGCATCAGGGCCGCGCCCTCGGCCTCCGGCACGGTGATCAACAGGATCCCGTTCTTCGCGCTGTTGCTGAAGAAAATGTCGGCGAACGACGGCGCGATCACGCACCGGATGCCGAAGTCGGCCAGCGCCCAGGGTGCATGCTCGCGCGACGACCCGCACCCGAAATTGGCGCCGGTGACCAGGATCCGGGCGTCCCGCCACGGCGGGCGGTTGAGCACGAACGAATCGATTTCCGCGCCGTCCGGGGTCCGGCGGCGCTCGTGAAAGAGGTGCCGGCCGAGACCGGTGCGCCGGATCGTCTTCAGGAACTGCTTCGGGATGATCATGTCGGTGTCGACATTGGCCATGGGCAGGGCCGCCGCCACGCCCTCGAGCCGCACGAAGGCCTCCATCACGCCGGCTCCCCGGTCAGCGTCCGGTGGTCGGCGATCGTCCCGAGAACGGCGCTGGCGGCAGCGGTGGCCGGACTGGCCAGATGGGTGCGCCCGCCGCGGCCCTGGCGGCCCTCGAAGTTGCGGTTGGACGTCGAGACGCAGCGTTCGCCGGGGGCCAGCTGATCGGGGTTCATCCCGAGACACATCGAGCAGCCGGGCTCGCGCCAGTCGAAACCGGCGTCGATCAGCACCCGGTCGATCCCTTCGGCTTCCGCCTGCTCCTTCACGAGACCCGATCCCGGAACGACCATCGCGTGCACGCGCGGCGCCACTCTCCGGCCCCGGGCGACGGCCGCGGCGCTCCGGAGATCCTCGATCCTCGCATTGGTGCACGACCCGATGAAGACCCGGTCGACCGGCACCTCGACCAGCGGGGTGCCCGGTTCGAGGGCCATGTAGGCGAGTCCGCGCTCCATGATCTCGCGCCGGTCGGGATCCGGTTCGGCAGCCGGGTCCGGTACCGCCGCGTCCACCGCGACCGCGTCCTGCGGACTGGTTCCCCACGTCACGTGCGGCCGGAGTTCCGCGACGTCCAGCGTGATCTCGCGGTCGAACGCGGCCCCCGGGTCGGTCGGCAGCCGACGCCAGTCGGCGCAGGCCGTGTCCCACGCCTCGCCGGCGGGCGCCATCGGCCGCCCCCGGAGGTAGGCGAACGTGGTGGCGTCCGGAGCAATCAGGCCCGCCCGCGCTCCGGCCTCGATCGACATGTTGCAGACGGTCATGCGCCCTTCCATCGACAGGGATCGGATGGCGGCGCCGGCATACTCGATCGCGTGACCGGTGCCGCCCGCGGCGCCGATGCGTCCGATCACGCTGAGGATCAGATCCTTGGCGTCGACGCTCTCCGGAGGCGCGCCGGCGATGGTGATCCGCAGGGTCCGCGGGCGGCGCTGCAGGAGGGTCTGCGTCGCCAGCACGTGCTCCACCTCGCTGGTGCCGATCCCGAAGGCGAGGGCGCCGAACGCGCCGTGCGTCGCGGTGTGGCTGTCGCCGCAGACCACGGTCGTTCCCGGCAGCGTGAAGCCCTGTTCGGGGCCGACGACGTGCACGATGCCCTGTCGGGAATCGAGCAGCGGCAGGTACGGAATTCCGAACGCCCGGACATTGTCCTCAAGCGTGGCGATCTGCAGCCGGGCCGTCTCGTCCGCGATCCCGCGGCGCCGGCCTTCGGTCGGAACGTTGTGGTCGGCGACCGCCAGCGCGAGTTCCGGACGCCGTACCGGCCGACCGGCCTGTCGCAGTCCCTCGAACGCCTGCGGGCTCGTCACTTCATGCACGAGATGCCGGTCCACATAGAGCAGCGTGACCCCGTCCTCGCGGGTCTCGACGGCGTGCCGATCCCAGATCTTGGCGAACAGGGTCCGGGGGGCGGAGGCGGACATGCCGGCGTCAGTCCGCGCCGGCCGGCGCGGGCCCTGCGGCCCGGCCGGTCGCACTGCGGCGCCGCTCGCGGATGCGCGCCGACTTGCCCGAGCGTTCGCGCAGATAGTAGAGCTTGGCCCGCCGCACCCGCCCCTGCCGCACGACCTCGATCCGCTCGATGATCGGGGCGTACAGCGGGAACACGCGTTCGACTCCCTCGCCGTAGCTCACCTTCCGTACCGTGAACGCGGAACTCATGCCCCGGCGGGTTCGGCCGATGCAGACCCCTTCGAACGCCTGGATCCGCTGGCGGCTGCCTTCGGTCACGCGCACGTGGACCCGCACGGTGTCGCCGGGCCGGAATTCCGGCGGTTCGTGTCGCGCCCGCGCCTCGGCCATCTGCTCTCGTTCGATCGCGTCGATCACGTTCATCGCTCGTCCTCCTGACCCCCGCGGGAGTCGGCTGGGCGGCGGGACCGCAGGTAGGCCCGCCACAGGTCCGGGCGCCGGGCCCGCGTGGTGTGTTCCGCCGCTGCTCGCCGCCAGTTGGCGATGGCGGCGTGGTCGCCTGACACCAGTACCGCCGGCGGCGGGCGGCCCTCGAAGAGCCGGGGCCGCGTGTACTGGGGGTGCTCGAGCAACCCGTTCTCGAACGAGTCGCCGGCGAGGCGTCCGACGGACCCGGTCACGCCCGGCAGCAGCCGGACGACGGCATCCAGGACCACCAGCGCGGCCGGTTCTCCGCCCGACAGCACGTAGTCGCCGACCGAGATCTCCTCCACAGCGCGCGCCTCGAGGAAGCGCTCGTCGATTCCCTCGTAGCGCCCGCACACGAGACGCACGCCCGGACCGGCGGCCAGCGCCCGCGCCCGCGCCTGGGTCAGCGGACGCCCGCGCGCGGACAGCGCCAAGCCGGGCCCCGGGGCCGCGGCGTGGGCATCGAAGGCGGCGGCCAAGACATCCGGGCGCAGGATCATGCCCCCGCCGTCCCCGAACGCCGGGCCGTCGACCGAGGCGTGTTTATCGCCTGCAAAGCGGCGAATGTCCACTGTCCCGAGCGACCAGATTCCGGCCGCCCGGGCGCGGCCGGCGAGCGAATGTCCGAGCGGGCCCGGAAACATGTCCGGAAAGATCGTGAAGACCGTGGCCCGCCACGGCGCGCTACGGTCCGGCATCCGGCGCCTCCGTCGCGGCCGGCCGGGGCGGTTCGGCCGCCAGCCAGACCGGGTCGATGCGCACGAGGCCCCGGTCGAGATCGACCACCGGTACCGCGTCCGTCGTGAACGGCACCAGGACCGGAGTCCCGTCCGGCGGCCGGATCTCCAGGAGGTCGCCGGCGCCGAAATTGTGGACGGCGACCACGCGGCCGCAGGGCCGGCCGTGCAGGTCGCGGACCGCGAGCCCGATCAGGTCGGCGTGGTAGTAGGTGCCGGCGTCGGGGTCGGGAAGCCGGCGGCGCGGAACCGCGAGTTCGCTTCCGACCAGGGCGGCGGCGGCGGTGCGGTCCTCGATTCCCTCGATCCGGCAGAGCGCGTGCCGGCGGCCGGCGGCCAGAACGCGGACCCGGGTGGCCCGGCCGTCCGGCAGGACGACCGGGCCGAGGCGGGCCCAGCCGGCGGCCGAATCCCCGTACAGGCGGCACCGCACCGCCCCCCGCACGCCGTGGGCCCGTTCCACGCGGGCCAGCGGGACGCAGTCGCCGACGGCAGGAGCGGGCGGGCGGGGGGCGCCGGGCACGGTGCGGTCCATGCGGACGGTCGGCCGGCGGGGCCTACAGGAGGCCGCCGTACGCCAGTCCGTGGATCCATCCGATCCCGACCGCGGCCAGAAGGGAAGCGGACACTCCCAGCAGATCGAGGGAGATCGGCACCGGCGGCCGCGCGGGCGGCGGCGCCCAGCCCCGGACCACGGCCCAGGTTGCGGCCCAGACTCCCAAGCCGCCGAACAGCACGAGGGCGTGCACGGCCGCACCGTGAAGCAGGTGCCCGGCGCTCCACAGCAGGACTCCGGCCATCTGCGGATGCCGGACCCAGAGCCGCAGGCGCGACGGATAGAGACCGGACAGGAACACCACGACCGCCGCCGCCGCCAGTCCCGTGCCGAGCCACGCAACCGGGGACGGCACCGCATACACGGGCACGACGGGAGCGCGCTGCCAGCCCCAGATCATGAGGCCGACGGCGGCGACGGCTCCGACCGCGAACACGGCCCGGTAGGGGGTCTCCCCCCGGCAGCCGCGCACCAGAGCGGCGCGTGCCCGGCCTCTGGTCATCGGCAGCAGATGCAGGGCGACGAAGAGGGCGACTCCGGCCGTCAGCACGAACACGGTTCAGGCGGCAGGCGGGGCCGTTGGGTCTTCGGATTCGGCGGCGGGGACCGGCCCGAACCGGGCCGGGCGCTCCAGCACGCCGGCGTCGACGAGAAACCGCCGGATCCGGTCGGTGGGACGGGCCCCGCGTTCCATCCAGTGGCGAATCCGGTCGAGATCCATCCGGATCCGATCGGCGTCCTCCCGGGGCTGCAGCGGGTGGTACGTGCCGAGCCGCTCGATGAACCGGCCGTCGCGCGGACTCCGGGAGTCGGCCACGACGATCCGGTAGTGCGGGCTCTTCTTGGCCCCGCCGCGGCTCAAACGGATCTTCAGCGACATGCCGGGCCCCCAGAGCACCGAGAACGGGCAGGATCCCCCGTTGCCCGGTCTGTCTAGGCCGATCCCGTCCGGAAGTCAACGGCCCCGGCCGTCTCCGGGGGGGCGCGGACGTCCGGGTCCGTCCGGGGGGCGGCCAGGGCCAGCGACGCGAGGAGGCCGGCCAGGACGAGCCGGTAGAGCACGAACGGAAGAAAGCTCCGTCGCCGCAGCCAGCGGAGCAGCAGCCAGATGGCGGCCAGCGCCGCCCCGAACGCGGTTGCGGACACCGCGGCGGCGGCCGCAGCCAGTCCGGGATCGCGGGACTGCGCCAGCCCCCACGCCTCCACCGCCGTGGCACCTGCGATCGCCGGCAGGCCCAGCACCAGCGCGGCGTTGGCGGCGGCCGTCCGGTCCCAGCCGGCGAGGCGGGCCGCCGTCATCACGCAGCCCGCCCGGCTGGCTCCCGGAACGAGGGCGAGCGCCTGCATGAGGCCGAGAAACGCGTAGACCGCCACTCCGTCCGGCCGCGCCGGGCGGAGTCGGATCCATCCCCGGTCCGCAGCCAGCAGCAGCAGCGCTCCGGCGCCGGTCGCGGCCGCCATCACCGGCAGCTGGGCCAGCACCGCGGCGGGCACGTGGACCGCCAGCACCGCCCCGGCCGCGAACAGGGGCAGGCTCCCGATCAGGATCCGGAGCGCCTCCCGGGCTTCCGCCCGCGCGCCTTCCCCGCGGGCGAGCATCAGAGCCCCGCCGGCCAGCCGGACGACCTGGCGGCGGCAGGCGAGGAGCACTGCGGCCAAGGTCCCCGTGTGGCTCGCCACGGCCAGTGCGCGTCCGGCTTCCGGCCAGGCGAACAGGGCTTCCAGCGCGTACAGGTGCGCCGACGAACTCACGGGCAGGAACTCGGTGGCTCCCTGCACGAAGCCGTAGATCCCGAGTTCGGCGGGGGTCACGAAGGACTGTCCGCGCCCGATCTGGACGGGCGGCCCTTCGGTCCGGTGCCCGGCCCGCGCGCCCCCCGCCCGGCCCGCATTCCTCAGGCGGCCTCGCCGCGCGGGCGGGGCGGGCGGGCGAGCAGGGCCGCGGCCACCGCCGGGAGGTCGGCGCCCTCGTCGAGCACCTGTCCGACGGCGTCGGCGATCGGCATGTCGACCCGGAGGCGCCGCGCCAGCTGCCGGACGGCCGCCGCCGTCGCCGCGCCCTCCACGACCGCCCGCCCCCGGCCGGGCTCGGGGCCGGCCCCGCGGCCGGCCCCGAGACGGACGCCGAAGGCATAGTTCCGCGACGCCGGGCTGGTGCAGGTCAGTACGATGTCGCCGATTCCGGCCAGGCCGGCCAGCGTCTCGGCCCGCCCCCCGCACGCCAGGGCCAGGCGGCGGATCTCCGCGGCGCCGCGCGCGACCAGCGCCGCCCGCGCGTTCTCGCCGTAGCCGGCCCCGACCGCGAGCCCGCATGCGATGGCCAGGACGTTCTTGGCCGCGCCGCCGATCTGGGTGCCGATCAGGTCGTCGTTTTCGTAGATCCGCAGGCCGGACCCGGCGAACAGGCGGGAGACCTGCTGCGCGGCGCCGGCATCGCCGGCCGCCAGCGCCAGGGCGGCGGGCCGGCCGCGCGCCACTTCGCCGGCCAGCGACGGCCCCGAGAGCACGGTCGCCCGGGCGGCCGGCAGGACCTCGGCGGCAACCTCGCTCATGAGGTATCCGCTGGAGCGTTCGATTCCCTTGGCGCACAGCACCAGCGTCGCGCCGGGGGGCACGGACCTGCTCAGCAGCGACAGGACGGTGCGGACGTGCTGGGCCGGCACGGCGATCAGCAGGATCTCGGCCGCCGCGTCGCGCAGGATGGTCGTGGCGCGCAGGTTCGGCGGCAGGTCGATTCCCGGCAGCAGCTCCGGATTGCGGTGCGTCCGGTTGACGGCGTCGGCCACGTCCCCGCGCCGGGCCCACAGCGTGACGACGCCGGCTCGGGCGCGGGCGAGGACGGCGCCCAGGGCCGTGCCCCACGCGCCCGCACCGAGGATCGCCACGCGGGTCAGCCGGCGTCTCCGGCCAGCGGCCAGCGGGCGCGGGACGGCTCTTCCAGCCGGGAGACCGTACCGGTGGCGAGTCGTTCGATGCCGGCCCAGGCCACCATCGCGGCGTTGTCGGTGCACAGGCCGGCCGGCGGCGCCACCAGGCGCAGGCCGTGCTCGGCGGCGACTTCGCCCAGGCGCGTCCGCAGCGCCCGGTTGGCGGCCACGCCCCCGGCGAGGACGGCGACGGTCCCGTCGGCGTGCCGGGTCCGAAAGGCCCGCGCGGCCTGCTGCATGCGGTCTGCCAGGGTTTCGGTCACCGCCTTCTGGAAGGAGGCCGCGAGGTCGGCGCGGGTGCGGCCGTCCGGCGGCCGCCCCTCGGCGGCCGCCCCCCGTGCGACGATCCGCACCAAGGCGGTCTTCAGGCCGCTGAAGGAGAGGTCGGCGCCCGCAGTGCCGGCCAGGGGCCGGGGCAGGGGAAAGCGGTTTGGGTCGCCGGCCCGGGCTGCGCGCTCGATCGCCGGGCCGCCCGGGAACCCGAGTTCCAGCAGCCGGGCCGCCTTGTCGAAGGCCTCCCCCGCGGCATCGTCGCGGGTCGTGCCGAGCAGCGCGTAGCGCCCCACGCCGGCCACCGCGACGAACTGGCTGTGCCCGCCGGAGACGAGCACGGCGAGGTAGGGGAACGCGACGCGGTCCGTGAGCCGAGGGGTGAGCGCGTGTGCCTCGAGATGATTCACGGCGAGGTAGGGCAGATCGTGGACGAGGGCGATGCACTTGGCGGTGACCGTGCCGACGAGGAGGCCGCCGAGCAGCCCGGGGCCGGCGGTGGCGGCCACGGCGTCGAGACTGCGCCAGGTGCAGCCGGCCGCGCGCAGGGCCTCCCGGACCGTGTCGTCCAGCCGGTCGGCATGGCTGCGGGCCGCGAGCTCGGGCACCACGCCCCGGAAGGGAGCGTGGCGGGCATGCTGCGAATGGACGATGTTGGCCCGGATCCGTCGGCGCGAATCCACCACCGCCGCGGCCGTCTCGTCGCAGCTGCTTTCGATTCCCAGCACGACCGCGTCGGGCGCGCGGGAATCCGCGGGGTCCCACCGGGCGGCGGCGGCCGGACGCACGGTCGGTCCGCAGCCCGCGGCGGTCCGTGCGGCCGGTCAGGCGGAGAGCCGGCGGACGGCGTCCTCGTCCCATTCGATGCCCGTCCCGGGCGTGGCCGTCACCTGGACATGTCCGTCCTGCACCGCCACGGGAACGGCCAGGAACGGGGCCGCCCAGTCCACGTACTCGAGCCAGTGGGCGCCGGGCGTCACCCGCATCAGGTGCGACGACACTTCCGGGAACAGGTGGCTCGACACCGGGAGTCCGGAGTCGTGCGCGAGGGCGGCGGCCCGGAGCCATCCGGTCACGCCGCCGATGCGCTGCGCGTCCGGCATGACGAAATCCGCCGCGTCGGCGGCGGCCGCCGCCCGGAGGTCGGCCGGACCGTAGAAGTTCTCGCCGATCTGGATCGGCGTCGCCACGGTTTCGCGGAGTTCCCGGCAACCGTCGAGGTCGCCGTAGGCGACCGGTTCCTCGAACCAGACCAGACCCAGGTCGTCGAGCGCCGGCAACCGCCGCAGCGCTTCCCGCCGGGACAGGCCCTGGTTGAAGTCCGACATCAGCAGGCAACGGTCGGGGATGGCGTCGCGCACGGCCCGGAAGGCCGCGAGATCGTCCTCGGTGCGGTCGCGCCCGAACCGGATCTTGAGGGCCCGGAAGCCGCCTTCCAGCAGTTCGACGGCCTGGGCGGCGACCGCATCGGGCTCCATCAGCCCGAGCCCGTTGGAGTTGTAGGCGCGTACCGGTCCGGGCGTGCCCCCGAGAAGAGCGGCCAGCGGCAGGTCGGCGGCCCGGGCGCAGGCATCCCACGCCGCCATGTCGAAGCCCGAGATCGCCTTCATCGCGATGCCCTGCGGCCCGTACAGGGAGAGCCCCTGCACCAGCTCGTCGTAGAGGGTCGGAGGGGTGCACGCACGGCCTCTGACCATGGCGTCGATTTCCTCGAGCACGGCCGCCTGCAGCCGGGCGCCGTTGGGTCGGTAGCCGAACAGGTAGCTGCGGCCCGTGACGCCCTCGTCGGTCTGCAGGTCGATGAGCAGGAACGGCGCCTTCGCGAAGGTGCCGATGCGGGTCGCGAGCGGCCGGCGGAAGGGAACGTCCACGATGCGGGTGGAGACGGAACGGATGGTGAGCGGATGCATGCGGGCTCCTGGGGTCGGGACGGGACAGTGGGCCGGGGGGTCAGTAGGTCGTGCGCCCGCCCGAGAGATCGAAGGCGGCGGCGGTCGAGAACGAGCACTCTTCGGAGGCCAGCCACGCGATGAGGGCGGCCACCTCTTCCGGCCGCCCCATGCGGCCGAGCGGGATGCGTTCCACCATGTAGCGGACCTGTGCGTCCGTGACCTGGCCCAGCATCGCGGTTTCGATCACGGCCGGGGTGATGCAGTTCACCAGCACGCCGCGGCCTGCCACTTCCTTGCCGAGGGCGCGCGTGAACGTGATGACGCCGGCCTTCGAGGCGCTGTAGTGGGCGGCGTTCGGATTGCCTTCCTTGCCGGCCACCGACGCGATGTTGACCACGCGTCCGTAGCCGGCGCGCAGCATGTGCGGCAGCACGGCCCGGCAGCAGAGGAAGGTGCCGGTGAGATTGACCTCGATCACCCACCGCCATTCGGCCGGGTCGGCCTCGACGACCGGCGCGACGGCGCCGGCGATGCCGGCGCAGTTCACGAGAATGTCGATCTGCCCGTGCCGGGCCGCCGCCGCTTCCGCGGCGGCGGCCACGGCGTCGTCGTCGGTGACGCTGAGCACCGTCGCGGTGCCGCCGGTGGCGGCGGCGGTGTCCGCGAGGCCCGCTTCGTCCGCGTCCCAGAGTTCGAGCGCGGCGCCGGCGGCGCCGAGACGCGTGGCGGCGGCGCGGCCGATGCCGCTCGCCGCGCCCGTCACGACGGCGGTGCGGTTCTGGAGATCGATCTGGTTCATGGACGCCCGGCTCCCGGTCTGGCTCGGCCGCGGGCCGGCACCGGGCCGCGGCCCGGCCGCCGGCCCCGTCGGCGGGGCCGGAGTGTCGCACGCCCGGGCGGACGGCGCACGCCGGGCCGACTACTCCGCGTCGGGGAGCGCATCCAGCCCCCGCACGTTCAGGCCGCCGTACCGCCGCAGCCGAATGTCTGCCTGTTCCTTGTGGCCGGCGAAGTGCTCGAGGGCGCACAGCCGGGAGCAGTACCGGCCGACCGTGACCGAGGCCTCCTTCGTCACCCGCTGGTAGGTGCAGGTCTTGAGGAACTTGCCGACCCACAGGCCGCCGGTGTAGCGGGCCGCTCGCCGGGTCGGCAGTGTGTGGTTGGTGCCGATCACCTTGTCTCCGTACGCCACGTTGGTCTCGGGGCCGAGGAAGAGCGCGCCGTAGTTGGTCAGGCGGTCGAGGAAATACTGCGGATCGCGGGTCATCACCTGGACGTGCTCGGCCGCGAGGCGGTCCGCGACCTCGACCATTTCCCCGTATCCGTCGCACACGATCACCTGACCGTGGTCGTCCCAGGCCGACCGGGCGGTGGCGGCCGTGGCCAGGGTCCCGAGCTGCCGCTCCACTTCCGCCAGCGTGTCGCGGGCGAGGGCCTCCGAATTCGTCAGCAGCACCGCCGGCGAGGTGGGGCCGTGCTCCGCCTGCCCGAGCAGGTCGGCGGCGCACAGTTCCCCGTCGACCGAATCGTCGGCGAGGACCAGTGTTTCGGTGGGGCCGGCGAACAGGTCGATGCCGACCCGTCCGAACAGCTGCCGCTTGGCTTCGGCGACGTACAGGTTGCCCGGTCCGACCAGCATGTCGACCGGTGCGACGGATTCGGTACCGAGCGCCATCGCGCCGACCGCCTGCACGCCGCCCAGACAGTAGATCTCGTCGGCGCCGCCGAGATCCTGGGCCACCACGATGGCGGGATTCGGTTCGCCTGCGTACGGAGGCGCGCACGTGACGATCCGCTGCACGCCCGCCACCTTCGCGGTCACCACGCTCATGTGCGCCGACGCCACCATCGGATACTTCCCGCCGGGAACGTAGGAGCCGACGCTGTGCACCGGGATGTTCTTGTGCCCGAGGACGACTCCCGGCATCGTCTCGTGCTCCACGTCCCGGAGCGCGTCCCGCTGGATGGCGGCGAAGTTGCGGATCTGGGCCTGGGCGAACTCGATGTCGGCGCGCGCGCGCGGCCCGACGCGGGCGTGGCAGGCATCGATGGCGGCGCGGTCGAGGCGGAAGGTGTCCGGCGACCACCGGTCGAACCGTTCCGAGTACTCCCGGACGGCGGCGTCGCCGCGGGCCTCGATCTGGGCCAGAATGTCCTCGACGACCCGGCGCACCCGGGCGTCGGCTTCGGCCCGGGCGGCATCGCCGGACCCGGTCTTGAGGTGTCGGGCCATGGGTGCGGATCCCGGGCGGCGGCCGGCGATCATAGCATGTCGGCGCGGTTCGAAACCGGGAGGCCGGGATGCGCACGACCGAGGGACGACAACGGGACGGCCCGGCGTGGGCCCGCGGGATGGAGGGGCAGGTGGCCCTCGTGACCGGCGCCGGACGCGGCCTCGGCCGGGCCTGCGCCCTGGCGCTGGCGGAGGCGGGGGCCGCGGTCGTGGCGGTGGCCCGGACGGAAGCCGACCTGCGGGATCTGGCCGCGGCGGCGGCCGGGCCGCTCGATACCTGGGTCGCGGACGTGACCGGGGATGCGCTGCTCGATCGGATCGAGCGGATGAACCGGCTCGACGTGCTGGTCAACAATGCCGGCACGAACCGGCCGGAGCCGTTTGCCGAGGTCTCGGACGCGGCCCTCGATCACCTGCTCGACCTCAATGTGCGGTCCGCGTTCCGGGTGGCCCGGAGCGCCGCGCGCGTGATGCTGCGCCGCGGGCGCGGATCCATCATCCACATGAGTTCGCAGATGGGGCACGTCGGGGCCGTCGAGCGCACCGTGTACTGCATGACCAAGCATGCGATCGAAGGCCTGACCAAGGCCATGGCGGTCGAACTCGGCCCCCGCGGGATCCGGGTCAACGCCGTGGCGCCGACCTTCATCGAAACGCCGATGACCCGCCCCTTCCTCCGGAACCGGGCGTTCGTCGAATCGGTCCGCCGCATGATCCGGATGAACCGGACGGGCCGCGTGGACGACGTGGCGGCGGCCGTCCTGTATCTCGCGTCCCCGGCCGCCGGCCTTGTGACCGGCACCAGCCTGCGGGTCGACGGCGGCTGGACCGCGCACTGACCGGCGCGGCGGCGCCGGCCGGACCGGAAGCACCGAGTTCGAAGGGGCCGGCGCCGGCGGGCCGCCGATTCAGGTGGTGTCCGGCGGGCCGGCGAGCCGTTCGGCGTAGGCCAGTGCGGCGTGCAGGTTGTCGGGCCTGGCCCGGCCCCGGCCGGCGATGTCGAACGCGGTGCCGTGATCGACCGATACGCGTCGGATCGGGAGTCCGAGGGTGACGTTGACCGCCGTGTCGAAGGCGTGGAGCTTGACGGGGATGTGTCCCTGGTCGTGGTACTGGGCCACGATCAGATCTGCGCGGCCGGCGGTCGCCAGCCGGAAGACCGTGTCGGGCGGGTGCGGGCCGGTCGCGTCGAGCCCCGCGGCCCGCGCCGCCGCCACGGCCGGGGCGATCTCGGCGGCGTCCTCGGTGCCGAGGATTCCGCCCTCGCCGGCATGGGGGTTCAGGCCGGCGACCCGGATCCGGGGGTGCGGAATCCCGAGCTGCTGCAGGTGCCGGGCGCCGGCCCGGAGGGCGTCGAGGATTCGTCCGGTGCGCACCCGTTCGATCGCGGTGCGGAGCGGAAGGTGCGCCGAAACGTGAACGACGGCGAATGCCGGAGCGGCCAGCAGCATGAACGGGCGGTCGACGCCGCAGAGGTGTGCGAGCAGCCCGGTGTGGCCGTCGTAGGGATGCCCCGCAAGGTGCAGCGCTTCCTTCGAGATCGGAGCCGTCACGATGACCTCGATGGCGCCGGCGCGGGCGAGTTCGACGGCCCGCACGACGGCCGCATGGCTGGCGGCCCCGCCCGCCGCCGAGGGCCGGCCGACGGGTACCGGTCGGGCCGGCGCCCCCGGATCCTCCAGCCCGCAGGGGGCCAAGGCATCGGGCTCCTGTCCGAGGGTCCGCTGGGCCCGCCGGAGCGCGGCGAGGTCCCCGATGACCACGATCTCGCGCCGGCGGCCCGCCGGCCGGACGGCCAGGGCCCGGGCTACGATCTCCGGCCCGATGCCGCCCGGATCCCCGAGCGTCACGCCGAAGCGGCGAGGTGGGAAGCGTTTCGAAGCGTCGGGCATGCAACGGATCCTGCCGGCGCGGGGCCGCCGAGCCTCGCGAACCTGCCACTATGCGGGGATGGGCGGCTGAGGGCCAGCCGGGACCGGCCGGCCCGGCCCGCCGGCGGGGGTTCGGCCGCTGCCGCCTGTGGGATCCGGCCCGGCTCGATCCGGAGCGGTACGGGTTCCGGGGCTGACGGCCGCCGTCCGTGGTTCCGGTTCCGCCGCCGCCGGCAATCCGGTACATTGGTTTCCGGTCCCCTTCGTCTAGCGGTCCAGGACGCCGCCCTTTCACGGCGGAAACACGGGTTCGATTCCCGTAGGGGGCACCACGGCGGACCGGACGGGATATCGGCCTTGCCGAATGGGCCGCGGCCGGATGCTCCGGCCCGCCGGATCTGCAGGCGTCCCGAACGTGGCGCGTGACCTCGTCGGGGCCGGACGGTCGGCTTGGACTCTTGTGGCCGACCGGCGAATGCGTCCGTGTCGTGCCCGAAGATGCCGGAGATTGTCTCCGGCTGCCGTTGACCTACCGGCGTGTGTGGGTCGGAGAAAACCATGAGTGAGTTCCGAAAGTCGTATGTCTTCAAGTCGGGGTGGCTCTCCATCCCGTTCCCGGAGGTCTGGTTCGTGGGCCTCTTCCTGCTGTCCGTCCTGTTCTCCGTCGCCGTCTTCGCCGGCGGGACGAAGCCGGCCCAGGCGCAGGATCTCAGTGAGCAGAGGTGGTACCAAGAGGCCATGAGGGATTTTGAGAGGCTCTCCAGGCCATACACCCCTCCCGCGCCCACGTATGAGCAGCCCCGGCCGCCGCAGACCGACGGGTTGAAGTTTCTTAGTGATCAACTCACGCGGCAGCACGAGCGCTACATGGACTGGCAGGCGCAGAGGCAGATCGAGGCGGACAAGTGGAGCTACCGCGACAATCTGAAGCGCTGCGCCCCCTACAACCGCGCCTGCGCGCAGGAGCTCTACGGAATGGGGGTCCGATGACGTTCAGCACGCTCGACTCGCTCGGCCGCTTCGACCCCACGCTGGCGCCCGTCGTGCGGCGGAACCTGGCGCGCGTCGTGGTCTACGACATCGAGGTCCTCCGCGCCCCCCGCCCCCTGGTGATGCGGGGGGTCACGCCGGAGACGGAGAAGGAGATCGAGTACTGCGACGGCTGGGACGATCACGCGAACATGGGGATCTCCGTGATCGGCGCCATCGACCTGGAGACCGGGCTACCGAGGGTGTTCCTCGGGGACAACCTCGACACGTTCGCGGAGTGGGTCGGGGACCGGCCTCTCGCGGGGTACAATTCCCGCCGGTTCGATGACCGGGTCTGCGCGGCCAACGGGGCGGAGGTCCGCACGTCCCTCGACGTGCTGCAATGGATCTGGGCGTCGATGGGCCTCGACCCGGAGAACTAGTGCCTGCCCGGAAAATCCCTAAGATCCGGATTACATGAATGAAAGCCCAATATTGACAGGGCGAAGATTCATCGAATCCAGCCTGATTTCAGCGGAATATGCCGTCATATGCCCTCAAAGAAGGAATCTTCGGTTCTCCAGATTCCAAATATGCTTGCATATACAATGTGTTGTGATTTTCCGTGCAGACACGAACTACGACCGCCGCACCCACTTGGGCACCGGACTCGCGGCCATGGCGAAGGCCAACGGCCTCCCGCCGAAGACCATGACCGGGGCGCATGCCGCCATCCAATGGCAGCTCGGATTCCATGGGAACGTGATCGACTACTGCCTCCACGACGTCTGGCTTACGGCCAGTCTCTACCTGCGTGCGCTGGAACTCGGCGGGCTGTCTCTGCCGGAACGGGTGGCCGATCGGTGGGGCGAAGGGGGGCACCTGGCCATGCCGATCGACACTCTCCTGAAGCTGGCGCGCTCGGGGGCCTCCGACTAGCGAAACTGTCGGAACCAGGCGGCGATGAGTGCGGCTTCGGCCACACCATCGTCGCCCTTCCGGGGCCAATGCTCCCGCGCAACCTCGGCCCCGAAGATTCGGGTCGCCTTGTCGATCGCGTCCTGCTTGGTCCCCTTCAGCATTGATCTACCGGCAGGTGTGGGTCGGAGAACAAGTGATCGTTCCCCATTTCGTGCGGGCCCTGCACGGCTCCCTCCGGTTTCGCCGGCGAAGTCGGGACGGACAGATGCGATTGGAAGCAAGGATTGTCGGTCATGCCGAACGACCCCTGGACCGATGAAGAGAACGACCTGATCGTTGCGGACTATTTTGCGATGCTGGCCGAAGACCTCGCCGGACGGCCCTGCAACAAGACCGAGCACCGGCGCGCCCTGATGCGCCTGCTTCCGAGCCGGTCGAAAGGATCGATCGAGTTCAAGCACCAGAACATCAGTGCCGTGCTCCAGGGTCTCGCCGAGGACTGGTTGTCGGGCTACAAGCCCGCCAGCAATTTCCAGGCCGCGCTGGTGGACGCCGTGGGCCGCTGGCTGCAGCGCCACCCGGATTGGTTTCTTCGCGCTCCGGACCCACGTCCTCCGGTCGGGGCCGACCCGCCGGCGGAGACGCCGCTTTGGGTCGGACCGCCGCCGACGCTCAGAAACCAACCGCCGCAGGAACTGGAAACCATGCTCGGCATCGCCTGCAGGTTCGATGTGGCGGGCCGGGATGCACGCAACCGCGCCTTGGGCCGCGCCGGCGAGGCTCTCGCCTGCAGTCATGAACGCGCGGTGCTGAGAGATGCCGGCCGGGACGATCTCGCACGCAAGGTGCGCTGGGTGTCGGAGGAGGAGGGCGATGGCGCGGGCTACGATATCGCCAGCTTCACGCCCGACGGCCAGGATCGTCTCCTCGAGGTGAAGACCACGAGGGGATGGGAATACACGCCGTTCCACATCTCGCGGAACGAACGGTCCGTCGCCGAAGCGAGGCCCGCCGAATGGCGGCTGTTCCGGCTCTGGAGCTTCTCGCGGGAGCCGAAGGCGTTCGAACTGGCGCCGCCGCTCGAAAGGCACGTTTCCCTCCTGCCCACCGTCTTCCAAGCGAATCTTCGGTAGCCCGATGTCGGGGGAATTCGGTCGTCCCCTGCCGAGAGGAAGGAGCGACGGCCGGGAGGGTGCGCCCGCGTTCCGCAAGGCGGGTCCGAGAATCTGCGAACGCCGGTCGAGCGTGGATCCGGCCGACGAAGGCGGCCGGCAAGGGAACCCGGACCAGCGATGGGATGCCGGGGCGCCGTCGCACCGGCGCCGGCCGTAACGAGGAGACGCGTCCGCCGCCGGCGCGATTGGGGGTGTTCGCCCGCTGCGCTATGGTGTCGCGGTCACCCGGGGGCCGTGACCGTGTTTCCCAGCCTGTTTCCTGATCGGCGATCCGCTTGCCCGGCGCACTGGCCTGTTGCGGACGGCGGGAACGGCCGTCCGACGGATCGGACGACGGCCGCCGCCGGCCGTGCGGGCATGGCCCGGCGGCCCCGGATCGGGTGGGTGCCGGCGCCGGCCGGGATGCCGGCCGCGGCCGCCGAGCCCGAGAAACGGATGGCAGGCAGCGGGGTCGCCCGGATGCGGGATTGCATCCGTCGGGGCGAACGCGACGGCAAGGCGGAGGGGCAGGAGACGGTGCGGTGACGGGCCGGCGAAAGGTGCTGCTGGTCCAGGGCATGCCCGCGGCCGGGCGCGCCCTGCTGGAGGCGCGCGACGACCTCCGGGTCGAGGACTGCGCCTCCGAGGAACTGGCGTCCCTGCCGTTGCGCCTGCGGGACGCGGCGGCCGTCACGCTCCGCACGACCCCGTGCGACCGGGCGTTTCTGGAGGCCGCTCCGAATCTGGAGGTGGTGGCGCGATTCGGCGTCGGATTCGATTCGGTGGACGTGGCGGCCCTGACCGAGCGGGGCATCCCGCTGCTCATTGCCGGAGACTCCAATGCGCGGTCGGTCGCCGAGCACGCCGTCGCCATGATGATGGCGCTGGCCAAGCGCGCCCTCCACTTCCACGGTGCCGTCCGCCGGCGCCGGTTCCGGGAACGATTCGGTACCGACCGGGAGAACGTCGAACTGTTCGGCAAGCGACTGCTGGTCATCGGGTGCGGCCGGATCGGCACCCGCACGACATCGATCTGCACGGCCCTCGGAATGACGGTCGAGGTTCTCGACCCCTATGTCGACGCGGCGGTCGTGGAGCAGGCCGGAGCCCGCCGCGTCGGGCGCCTCGCCGACGCCTTGGAAACCGCGGACTTCGTGTCCGTCCACTGCCCCCGCAACGCTGAGACCGAAGGCCTGATCGATGCGGACGCGCTCCGACGCATGAAGCCGTCCGCGATCCTGGTCAATACCGCGCGCGGCGGCATCGTCGACGAGGCGGCGCTGGCGGAGGCCCTTCGCCGCGGCGGCATCCGGGCGGCCGGCCTCGATGTTTTCGACGTGGAACCGCCGCCCGACGATCATCCGCTGCTCGATGTCGAGAACGTGCTGCTTTCGCCTCATGTGGCGGGGATTACCGGGGAATCGATGCAGGCCATGGCGGAGGTCACCTGTCAGAACGTCCTGGATGCGTTTGACGGTCGGATCCGGACTGCCCATGTCGTCAATCCCGAAGTACTGGAGCCCGGATCATGCGCGTGAACGGAATTCGGAAGACCTGGCAGGAGGGCGGCGCCGTCGTGAACGGCTGGCTTTCCCTGCCCAACAGCTTCGCCGCCGAGGTCATGGGCCATTGCGGATGGGACTCGGTGACCGTCGACCTGCAGCATGGATTGAGCGACCTTTCCGACGCCGTGCCGATGCTGCAGGCGCTGTCCGCCACCCCGGTGACGCCGCTGACTCGCGTTCCGTCGCTGGAGCCCGGAATCATCGGCAGGCTGCTGGATGCCGGCAGCTACGGAATCATCTGCCCGATGATCAATACGCCCGAACAGTGCGCGCAGCTGGTGTCCTACTGCCGGTACGCGCCGGCCGGCGTCCGCAGTTTCGGCCCGATTCGCGCGGCGCTCCTCGGAGGCTCCGACTATCTCGATCGGGCGAACGAGACGGTGCTGGCCATCGCGATGGTCGAGACCGCGGAAGCGGTGGCCAACGTGGATGCGATCGTCGCCACGCCGGGCCTGGACGGCATCTACGTCGGTCCGTCGGACCTTGCGCTGTCGCTCGGCCAGCGGCCCCGGCTGGATCCCGACAATCCCGTGGTCACCCGGGCCATCGCCGACATCCTGGCGGCGTGCCGGCGGGCTGGCGTGCCGGCGGGTCTGCACTGTCTGGGGCCGGACTACGCACGGCAGCGGATTCGCGACGGCTTCCGGCTGGTGTCCATCGCGAACGACACGCGTCTCCTGACCGCGGCCGCGCAGGCGGCGGTCGCGGCCGTCCGGCAGGGGCTCGCCGACTGAATCCGGCGGCGCGCGGCGGGGCCCGGGAGGTGGCGGGGAACGATCGGCAGCCGGACGCACGGACCGCCGCCGACGGGCCACTGGGCGACCTGCGCCGGCGGTTGACCGAGGCCGTGCGGGCGGCGGCCGGCCCGGCGACACCGCCCGAGGGAGACTGGGAGCCGCTGCTGGCGTCGGCGGCAACCCTGAAGCCGCCGCGCGACCCCGCGCACGGAGACCTCGCCACCAATGCCGGCTTGGTCCTTGCGAAGCGCGTCGGGATGAGTCCGCGTGCGTTCGCCGAGCGTCTGGCCCGGGCCTTGCCCGGAGAGGCGGGGATCGTGACGGCAGAACCCGCGGGCCCCGGCTTCGTCAATCTCCGGATCGCCCCCTCGACCTGGGTTCCGGCCCTGCGGACGGCGGCCGCAGCCGGCGCCGACTACGGCCGTTCGGCGTTCGGCAACGCGCAGCCGGTCAACGTCGAGTACGTATCGGCCAACCCCACGGGACCCCTGCATGTCGGTCACGGGCGCGGCGCGGTGCTGGGAGACGCCGTTGCCGCCCTTCTCGCATTTGTCGGCTTCGACGTCACCCGGGAGTACTACGTCAACGACGCCGGCGGCCAGATCGACCAGCTGGCGCGGTCGATTCACCACCGCTACCGCATGGCGGCCGGCGTCGAGAGCGGGCTGCCGGGTGATGGCCTCTACCCGGGCGAGTACCTCGTGCCCGTGGCGGAAGCCCTGCTGGCGGAGGATCGGGGATCGGCGGTCGACGCTGCGGAGGCCCGATGGCTGGAGCGGTTCCGCCAGGCCGGGGTACGTCGGATGATGAAGTTGATCGAGCGGGATCTGGCGCGACTCGGAATCCGCTTCGATGGGTTCGTGTCGGAACGCGACCTGCGGGATGCCGGCCGGATCGAGCGCGCCGTGTCCGTCCTGGCGAAGCGGGATCTCGTGTACACGGGCGTGCCCCCCCGGCCCAGGGGCGAGACGGGGGGCGCTTGGGAGCCGCGCCCGCAGCTGTTGTTTCGCGCCACCCGGTTCGGGGACGACGTCGACCGTCCCCTGCGCCGGGCCAACGGCGAGTGGACCTACTTCGCGGGCGATCTCGCCTATCATTTCGACAAGTTCGACCGCGGTTTCCGCGATCAGATCGACATTTGGGGCGCGGACCACGGCGGGTACGCGAAGCGCGTGCGGACCGGGCTCTCCGCGCTCAGCGAGGGTGCTGCCCGCCTCGACGTGCGGCTGTGCCAGTTGGTGCGGGTGACCCGGGCCGGGCGGCCGGTACGGATGTCGAAGCGCGACGGCAACGTCGTCACCCTCGAATCGGTCCTCGGCGAGGTCGGGCCCGACGTCTTCCGGTTTCTGATGCTCATGCGGCGGCCCGATGCGCCGATGGATTTCGATCTGGCGGAGGCCGTGCGCCAGTCCAAGGACAACCCGGTCTATTACGTCCAGTATGCGCACGCCCGGATCTGTTCCGCGTTCCGCCGGATCGGGGAGCATGCGGAACTGCGGGGAATCGACCTTCCGGCCGAGGCCGACCTGTCGTTGCTGACGGATCCGCGGGAGGTCGCGCTGATGCGGGCGGTCGCGCTCTGGCCCGGGCAGGTGGAAGCGGCGGCCCGGGCTCGGGAACCCCACCGGATCGCCTTCCAGCTGACGGAGCTGGCCGCCCGGTACCATGCGCTCTGGACCGCGGGTGCCCGCGGCGAGCCGTACCTGCGGACCCTGATTCCCGGCGACCGCCCGCGTACGGCCGCGCGTCTGGTGCTGGCGGATGCGGTACGGGCGGTGCTGCGCGCCGGCCTGTCCGTTCTCGGCGTGACCCCGGCAGAGGAGATGCGATGAACCGGATCCTGGGCCCCGCCCTGGCCGCCGCCGTCGTCGGCAGTTTCGGAATCGGCGTCTGGATGTATTTCGAGGGCTACTTCGGGACGGCCGGCCCGACGACCGGTGTGGTTCCCGTGGTGGAGCCGCTGCCGGGGCCGGTCCGTCAGCGCCCGGAGGACCCCGGCGGGTACCGGGCGGATTTCCGGGGCAGCGCTCTGCTGGAGGATCCCGGCCCCGAATCGGACGACCAGGCTGAGCGGCTGCTGCCGAGCTACGAGGAACCCGTGATCCGGCGCCGAGCGGACGTCGGCGACCCGGCCGCGGCCCCCGCCTCCGAGCCCGCGGCCGGGCCGGACCCGGCCGAACCTCCCGCCGCGCCGGCCGTGCAGCCGCTGAAGCTTCCGGAGGCTCGGCATCCCCGGAGCGCGTGGAAGGCATCCATCCAGTTGTTGGCGGTCCGGTCGCGCGACCGCGCCGTGATCGAGGCTCGGCGTCTGCTGGCCGCCCATCCGGACGTGTTCGGCACCCTCGATTTTCGGGTTCGGGAGTTCCGGGTGTCGGAGCGGGAACGGATGCAGCGTCTGCAGGCCGGGCCGTTTGCCACCCGAAAGGATGCGGGCGAAGCCTGTCATGCGCTGGAGGATCGAGGAGTGTCCTGTTTCGTCGCGAAGGGGCCGTGACGCTGCCGGTCATCTTCGGTGTCGCCGGCCGGGAACTGCGGTCCGGCGAGCGGTCCCTGTTCGCGGAATGCACCCCTTTCGGGTTCATCTTGTTTGCCCGGAATCTGGATGCGCCGCCCCAGATCCGCCGACTGGTCCGCGCTCTCCGGGAGACCGTCGGGTCGGCCGTGCCGATCCTGATCGATCAGGAGGGCGGCCGCGTGCAGCGGCTGGGCCCACCCCACGCACCGGCCTATCCGGCGGCGGGTGCGTACGGGCGGTTGGCCGCACGGGATCTCGCGCAGGCCGTCGAAACGGTGCGGACCGGTCATCTCCGGATGGGTCGCGACCTCGTGCCGTTCGGGATCGACGTGAACTGCGCGCCGGTGCTCGATCTCGCGGTGGAAGGCGGCGACGCCGTCATCGGGGACCGGGCCTTTGCCCGGGATCCGGACGTGGTGACGGCGCTCGGCCGGGCCGCCCTCGACGGACTCGGCCGCGCGGGCGTGATGCCGGTCGTGAAGCACATTCCCGGACACGGCCGCGCGGGCGTCGACAGCCACGCGGCGCTGCCGGTGGTCGATGTCCCGGTGTCGGTGCTCGAGGCTTCGGATTTCGTGCCGTTCCGTGCGCTGCGCGACGCGCCGGTCGCGATGACGGCGCATGTCGTCCTGGCCGCGGTGGATGCAGCGCTGCCCCTGACCCTTTCGCGTCGGGGCATTCGGGAAGTCGTGCGCGGCAGACTCGGCTTCGAGGGACTGCTGCTGTCGGACGACCTCGGCATGGGGGCCCTCACCGGGCCGGTGTCGCAACGGGCCGCCGCCGCCCGCGCGGCGGGCTGCGACCTGGTCCTCCACTGCAGCGGCGCGATCGACGAAATGACCGCCATCGCACGGGTGCTGTCGCCCGTGACGGACGAGGCGTTCGGGCGCTGGGAGACAGCAGGATCCTGGCTGGCGGCGCGCCGGAATCCGGAGGCGGCGCGGAGCCTCGATGCCGGGTCCGGCCCCTGCAGGCGACCGGACCATGCCTGAGGGGGCCGCCGCCGTTGCCTATACGGTGTCGGTCTGGGCGCTGCCGGTGCTGACGGCGATCACGCTGCACGAGGCGGCCCACGGCTATGCCGCCGAGCGGTTCGGCGACGACACGGCGCGACAGGCGGGCCGGGTCAGCCTCAACCCCCTGCGCCATGTCGACCCCGTCGGCACGGTGCTGCTCCCGCTTCTGCTGCTGCTGGTTTCGCCGCTGGTCTTCGGGTACGCCAAGCCGGTGCCGGTGCGGTTCTCCCGCCTCTGCCCGAGACGGGTCGGGATCGCCGTGGTGGCCTTGGCGGGGCCGGCCATGAATCTCGCCCTTGCGCTGCTGGCCGCACTCCTCCTGCACCTGATTCCGGGGATTCCGGCCGGCGGTCGATGGGTGGCGGACAACCTGGTGAACGCGCTGTGGATCAACGTGCTGCTGGCGCTGCTCAACCTGCTGCCGCTGCTGCCGCTGGACGGCGGGCGGGTGCTGTACGCCGCGCTGCCGTCCGGATGGGCGCGCCGATGGGCCGCAACCGAGCGCTACGGATTTCCGGCGTTGCTGGCCGGGCTCGTGGGGCTGCCGCTGGCGGCGTCGGCGCTGGGGGCGGAGCTTCCGGTATTCCGGTGGCTGCTTGGGGATCCGGCCCGATACGTGGTATCCATCATCGTTCGCATGGTGGGCCTTTCGTGACGGCTTCGGTCTCCGAGTTCCGGGAGGATCCGCCGCGGTGGCGGGGGGGGTCCGACGGATTCCTCCTGTCGCTGGGGGCGTACGAAGGTCCGATCGACCTGCTGCTCACACTGGCCCGGCGCCAGAAGGTGGACTTGGCCGGGATTTCCGTGCTGAAGCTGGCCGAGCAGTATCTGGCCTTCATCGACGGGGCGCGCCGCCTCGATCTCGAGATCGCGGCCGCCCACTTGGTGACTGCGGCCTGGCTCGCCTACCTGAAGTCGCGGCTGCTGCTTCCGCCGACGGAGGATGAGCGGCTGACCGGGGAGGAACTGGCAGAGACGCTGCGGTTTCGCCTGGTCCGGCTGGATGCGATGCGGCGCCACGGGGAACTTCTGTTTCGGCGGCCGCTCCTCGGGCGGGACCGTCATGCGCGGGGCGCGGCGCAGCCGCGCGCCGAGAAGGTATCGACCGCGGTCGAGGCGACGTTCCACGATCTGATCTTGGCCTATGCGAACATCTGCCGTCGGCGCCAGCCGCCCGCCCTCGCGGTGCGTCCGAGGCGCCTCTATTCGGTCAAGACGGCGGCCGGCTGGATTCGGAACCGGCTCGGCGGACTCCGGGGATGGGTGCCGCTGGCCGGATTTCTGCCTCGCCGCGACCCGGCGGCGTTCCGGTCGGCCTACGTATCGGTCTTCGTGGCGAGCTTGGAGCTTACCCGCGGCGGCGAACTGGAACTTCGGCAGATGCGGCCGTTCGATCCGGTTCTGGTGCGCCCCCGAACCCGTCCCGACGGAGCGTCGGTCCATGCCGCATGAAGCCGTGGAAGTCCCGGTCCGGAACGAGGCCGGCGAGTTGGGGGCCGGTGCCGGGAGGGCATCTCCGGTCGGATCCGGCGACCCGCCCGCGGCGTCCTCGAAGACCGACCCGGCCCTGCAGAATGCGTGCCGGGTGGCCGAAGCGCTGCTCTTTGCCAGTGCCGTTCCCGTCCGGACGAGCGAAATTGCCGGCGTGCTGCCCGAAGGGACGCCGGTGGCGGCCGTTCTGGACGCGTTGCGTGCGCACTATGCCGGCCGCGGCGTGGAACTGGGCCGGGTCGGGAACGCTTGGGCGTTCCGCACGGCCAGCGACGTTGCCAACCGGCTGACCGTTGCCAGGGTCCGCCGGCGGAAACTGTCCCGCGCCGGCCTCGAGACCTTGGCCATCGTCGCCTACCATGCTCCGGTGACGCGCGCCGAAATCGAGCACATTCGCGGCGTGTCGGTCAGTCCGGGCACGCTGGACATCCTGTTTGAGGAAGGCTGGATCGAGCCCCGGGGCAGGAAGCAGGTGCCGGGCCGTCCCACGACCTGGCAGACGACCACGGCCTTCTTGGACTTCTTCGGCCTCGAGTCCCGCAATGACCTGCCGGGACTCCGCGACCTCCGGAAGGCCGGCCTGCTGCGTCCGACCCAGGATGCCCCGGCGCTGCCGCCGAACGTCACGGAGAACGAGGGGTCTACGAGGACGCACGATCCCGGCCCTTCCGGGTAGCCGGGTCTTCGCGGTCGCGCGGTTTTCGATGACCCTTCGCGGGCCTTCCGGGTCGGTGCACGCGCAGGGAACCCGTCGCGGAAGGAGCCGGGTGCCCGGCAGGCAGGCGATCGGCAGTGCAGCGGGCAATCGTTGCGCCGCCGTTTCCGCCGAGACCGGATCCGACCCTGAAGACATCGGGGATAGGAATTCGATCCTCACGCATCGGAAGGAAAATCCCCGGGGATTCTAGTAGTACGGAATCATTGGATTGATGGGCATAGGGACTTCAGTTTCACCCGGGCGTCTGCCGTCGTGAACCGCCAGTCGACCGTGCCGCCGGCCGCGTTGCGGCGCTTGACCCACGCCGCGGTCTCCCGCAGCATGGTGGCGCGGTCGGGAAGGCGTCGTCGAAGACACGGTCGCGACCACGCACCGATTTCGATCTCGGCCCTGTGGAGCCAGCTTCCGTGCTTCGGCGTGTACCGAAACTCGAACCGTTTTCGCACCCGCATGGCCTCCTGAGGTGCAAAGGCCTCATACAACGATGCGGGGCTGTGCGTGTTCCGGTGGTCCATGACCCGTACGATCTTCTTTCCGGGAAAATGATCGTCCGCGAGTTCCCGGATGAACTGCGCCCAGTCCCGCGCCGTGCGGCGATCGGTGACCTTCACCGTACGCCAATTTTCATTGGGCGCGAACGCCAGGAAGAGGTTGCCCTCTCTGCCAACATCGCTGAGACACCGACTACCCTGGGAATTAGAGGGCGGCAGAGAGGAACCATGATGAAGGCAGACCCGAATGTGGGCAGGGGGGGTGTACCCCCTCGCCACGCCGGCCCTGGGGGCGCGCCCCCCAGGGCCGAGACCCCGCCGACTCGGCGCGCTCCGGACCCGGAGGTTCTCGCCCAGCCGACCCGCCGTCGGTTCTCGGCCGAGTATCGACTGCGGATGGTCGAGGAAGCGGACCGCGGTCGCGAGCCGGGCGAGATCGGCCGCCTGCTGCGTCGCGAGGGGCGGTACCGCTCGCATCTGTCGACGTGGCGCACGGCCCGCCGCCGGGGAGCGTTGCAGGGCTTGGCGCCACGCAAGCGCGGTCCCAAGCCGGCGCCGTCCCACCCCCTCGGCGCCCAGGTTCGCCGGCTCGAGGCCCAAGTGGCGCGGCTGGAGAAGGAGCGGGCCACGGCCCCTACGATTCTCGAAGTTCAGGGAAACGTTGCCGGGCTGCTGGGATTCCGCCTCCGCGACGGGAAGGACTGCGGATGGCCACCCCTTCCCTCGCTCGACAGGTCGGCATCGCGCCGGCCGGTCGGGCGCTGGGGGTGTCCCGGGCCCCGTTCTACCGCCGCCGGAGGCCCGCTCCCGGGCATCCGCAGCCCCGTACGACGCCCGCCCGGGCCCTGAGCAAGGGGGAGCGGGAGCCGGTCCTCGACCGGCTCGCCTCCCCGCGTTTCGTCGATCGTTCCCCGGCCGAGGTCGTGGCCACGCTGCTCGACGAAGGATGGTACCTGGGCTCGGAGCGCACGAGGTACCGCATCCTCTCTGCCCGGCAGCCGGTGCGGGAACGGCGCAACCAGCGCACCCACCCACGCTATGCCAAGCCCGAACTCGTCGCCCGCGCCCCGAACCAAGTCTGGTCTTGGGACAGTACACGGCTGCTCGGGCCGAAGACCGGGTCTTCCTTCTACCTCTATGTGCTGCTTGATCTCTTCAGCCGCTACGTGGTGGGATGGAGGGTCGCCGAACGCGAGAGCGCGGCACTGGCCAGCCGGCGGATCGAGGAATCGTGTCTCAGAGCCTGTACGGAAACTATTGAGCGGCCCGGCCCCAATTCTGGCCGCTCGTGCAAAGTATCGGCGTCGGGGAGACCGTTTCGAAAGCGATCTGACAGATGTGGAATGGGCTTGTCTGATCCCGATGTACTCGCCAGCCACATCGCAGATACCAGAATCGGGGCCGCTCAATAGTTTCCGCACAGGCTCTCAAGCAGGGGATCCAGCCCCGGGTGCGGACCCTGCACTCCGACCGCGGCGCTCCCATGACCAGCCCGTGCACCGCGCAACTCCTCGCCCAGCTCGGCATCACCCGTTCGCTCAGCCGCCCCAAGGTCAGCGACGACCACCCCTTCTCGGAGGCACAGTTCAAGACCTTGAAGTACCACCCCGGGTTCCCCGGGCGCTTCCCGGACCTGACTGCCGCCATCGCCTTCGGTCGATCCTTCTTCCCCTGGTACCACACCCAACATCACCATGCCGGCCTCGCGATGCTCACCCCTGACGATGTCCACCACGGCCGCGCCCGGCAGCGGATTGAGCAACGCCGACGCACCTTGAGCCAAGCTTGGGGCCGGCACCCGGAACGGTTCGTCCAGGGGAAACCGAAACCGCGGGCGCTCCCCGAAACGGTCTGGATCCACCCGCCGAAGGCCACACCTACCGTGGGAGATGCTCAGTACATGACAACCCTTGCTGTCTCAACGGCGTTGACAGGTTCCGAACCGCCGACCGAAGCTTCTGGACGGGGCGAAGGAGGCGAAGCGGGTGGCTTTGGCCGGTTCTTCCCCGCCCGAGGGTGGTGTCCGCTGGACGCTGAAGCTGCTGGCCGGCCGTCGGATGGAGATGGAGATCGTTGAGAGCATCTCGAAAGAAACGGTACGGAGGACTCTGAAAAAAAGGAGATCAAGCCTTGGCTAAAGCCGTACGGGTGCATCCCCCCGAGCCGCAACGCGCCGTTTGTGGCGGCGATGGAGGAGGTACTGGACACGTATCAGCGGGATGTTGCCGAAGACGAGGTTCTGGTTTGCATGGATGAGACCCGTCGGCAGCCGACGAAGGAAACCCGCCTTCCCCGCCCCGTGCGGCCCGGGCAGCCGGAAATCGTCGACTACGAATACGAGCGAAACGGTACGGCCCATCTCTTCCTGGCGTTCGCGCCCAACGAAAACGGGCGTACGGTGAACGTCACCGACCGCCGCACGGCGCGGGACGGGGCGCAGTTCCTCCGGGAATTCGCGGATGATCCTATCCCCGTAAAGAAGATCGTACGGGTCATGGACCACCGGAACACACACGGCCCCGCATCGTTGTAGGAGGCCTTTGCACCTCCGGAGGCCATGCGGGTGCGAAAGCGGTTCGAGTTTCGGTACACGCCGAAGCACGGAAGCTGGCTCACCATGGCCGAGATCGAAATCGGCGCGTGGTCGCGACCGTGTCTTCGCCGGCGCATTCCCGACCGCGCCACCCTGCTGCGGGAGACCGCGGCGTGGGTCAAGCGCCGCAACGCGGCCGGCGACACTGTCGATGGGCGGTTCACGACGGCAGACGCCCGGGGGAAACTGAAGTCCCTATACCCATTAATCCAATGATTCCGTACTACTAGATTCACACGCACGCCTCGGGCGCCAGTACCGAGGTGTCGGGGGGCGGTTTCGTTTCCCTGTCCCCCAAGTCCCTGTCGAGATGTCGAGAACGCGACTCTGGTTCCGTCACCCTTCGATCTTCTCGAACCCACAGGGGACCGTCATGCCGCCGAGACGGCTGAGCAGCTTGTCCGCCCACCGCTTGAGTTCATCGGGATTCTGCTGATCCTGGACAGGAGTCATCGCGGTTCGCCCTTGTCGTCGCGCAATGCCATCCGAAACTCGACGCGGACCGGATGGGTACGGGTCGGTGGCCGCGCCCTGCCTATGACTCACATTGTTTGTCTGGACGTAAGCGCTGGTACAGCCCGCTGGATGGATCCAGCTTCAACAGACGTTCGTAGGTTTGAGCCATCGTCGCCAGCTGGGTGTACCCTCGCCAGATCACTGTGGGGCCGGGCGCGAGGTCGTTGCGACGGTTGAGATAGCCCCCGAGGATCGCCATGGTGTGCACGGCGGTTCCCAGGTTGTCGGGTCGGCACGGAAGCTTGCGTTCAAGGGCGAAATCCTTGAGCACCATGATTTCCGTCCCACGGTGATCCCACGCTGCTAATCCGGCGACGACTGGCGAGATTTTTACAGTTTGCGTCGCGCTGCAATCGTGCCGCCAAGGCTCGATGGGACCTTCTCGGTACGAAAATTGCGATCAAGGAGGCGATCTATGATGATCCGAGCCCCAACGCATTCGGATTTCGTGTCTCCGAATTAGTGTCTGCACGGAAAATCATAACACATTGTATGTGCAACCATATTTGGAATCTGGAGAACCGAAGATTCCTTCTTTGAGGGCATATGACGGCATATTCCGCTGAAATCAGGCTGGATTCGATGAATCTTCGCCCTGTCAATATTGAGTTTTCATTCATGTAATCCAACTCTTAGGGATTTTCCGGGCAGGCACGAATTAGCATGGGATCGTCGTGTTTCCGTCCGGACCTTGTAGTGCAGGCCGACGATGTGCGGATCGTTCATGTTTGCGGTGTACCGGACTGGCGACTGGTGGGGAAGGCAGATGGGATTCGTCGCGCCGAGAGACAAGTTGGTGCGGTGGAGCCGACACGATTGGATGGGATAGTCGGACTGCGGGCTCGACTCACTCGGAACCTTCGCCCATCGTCTCCTTCATCCAAATGACGAGGGGCTGTCACCGGGGTCGGGCCATGCATCGCGGAGTTGCGCTCCGATTGACGCTCTGACGCGGACACCCTAACTTGTGCAGAGTTTGGAACGGGGCGGGATCGCCATGGCTACAGTCGAGAATGCGGGAAAGGAACGCTGGATCGTCCATCTGGGAAGTCCCGACGATTCCCGCGTGACCGTCGAAGTGAACATGAGCGCGGAGACCGCTATGCGCATCGCTGAGCGGGAGACCGAACGGATCGCGGCGTTGAATCCCGGCCGGGACGATCTCGATGCGCAGAGCGTGGGATCGGCGGTGATGTCGGTGCTGGGGCTGTACGCGGCCGGCGGGAGCCCCTGAGGCGCCGCTAATCCTCCTGCCGCAGCCCGGCGACGCGCTCGGCCTGCTCTTCGGACGGGAAGCCCGACAATGGCAGGGTCTGGCGCCAGCCACCCGCCGGGTCGGCGATTTCGACGCAGAACGCGCCTTCCGGCGTAACCTTGACGATGCGGCAGACGGTGCGCTGGCCCAGATGGGCTTCCAGGAGCGGCACCAGATCCCGCGGCGTACAGGCCAGATCGTGTCCGCGGAGGAACCCGCCGTCGCTGGTCAGGATCGCGTCGACGCCCGCACGATCGCCCGCGGCCGCGACTTGGGCGTCTTCGAACGAGAGGCGCTCATAGCCGAGCGCAGTGTCGAGTACCTCCTCCGTCAGCGGCAGGACCTTCAGAAACCGTATGAGTTGGGCGGCGAGGAGGCGTTCGCGCCGGCTTCTCCCCGGCCCCGGCTCGGCGCCATGGTGGCAGATCACCCCGAAGGCGGAGGCGCAGACATGACCCCTGACGGCGCCGGCTTCAGCGAAGGTAAGCGCGCGTGCCGCCGGAACCGCGTTCTCTCTTTGCAGGAATATGTCGAGAAGCACGTTCGCATCGAACAGCACCGTTGGGGATTCGCCCTCCCGAAGGAGGGTTTCAAGGTCAGGCGGCACCGGGCCGCGCGGCGCGCCGGGCTTCAAGCTCCGCGGTGGACTTCGCTCCGGCGGCCTGTTCATCGACCAGGGCACCGAACATTTTCTCCACGGCAGGCGACAAGCCCACCCCGGTTACCTGTGTCACCGGAGCTTCGGGACCGGTATCCGCCGCCTTATCGCGCTGTTTCGAACCGGTCATGGCTCCCTCCGGGCATCTGGCGCACCGTGCCACCGTCGACCTCGACTGGCAATTCGCTCAGGCCGGTCTCTCGGTCATGGTCTCCTGCATGACCTCGCGTGCCTCTGTTACGAACTCTTCGAGCTCGTTCTCGCGCCCGGCGTCGAGCAATTGCTCGCGGTTGAGCATCGCCAGCACATATGCCATGCGCCAAGTGGACTCGATGGTAAGCGCAGGGCGCTGGCCCGGCTGCCCGACGAGATCGAGGCCCGGTACGGGTATCGTCCCCTGTTGGTCGAAACCTTCGTGGATCCGGAAACCCATGCGGGCACCGTGTTTGCCGCCGCCGGCTGGGAGCGGGTGGGAGAGACCACCGGGCGGGGGCGGTTCGCCCGCCCCGGGCAGGCGCGACGGTCGGTCAAGGCGGTGTGGATGCGTCCGCTGCGGAGCGACGGGCGGGCGGTTTTGGGCGGGGCACCGGCGGAGGCCCTGGGTCCGGCCGACGGACGGGAGCGGGGGGAGCGGGATCGCGAACGAGTTCGGCGGAGCTCCGCTGGGGGACTGTCGGCTCAGCCGCCGGTTGGTTACGAGTGCGTCTCTGATGGCCGACCCGCCCGGCGCATCGTTCCCGGCCGCCGCTCAGGGCCGGCGGGCCCCGGTCACCGGGTACGACCAAGGAGATCCCATGCTTGTTGCTGTGATGCGATCGGAGTCTTGATCGCGGTGCGGGTCGACGCGTTCAAGTCTGCGATTTGAGATGTGCGGACGTCTGCGGCCCGGGGGCGGCGCGGATCGGGGCGCGAGGGGTCCGTTTCGGCGGATCCGGGGCGAGCGAGAGGCCGGCCGGGTTGGGTGGCCAGGCTCGATACTTGCGGTTTCGGTCGGAGTGTGCGCGCGGTCCGCCGGGTCTTGTGACGGCGTGCAGGACCTGCGTGCGCTTCTCGGCATAGGGGTGGCGGGCGTCGGCGAAGCGGTGGAAGGATTGGGGCAGCTTCCGCGGGTTGGGGAGGATGACGGCAAGGGCGAGGGTGTTGAGGATCGCGTGGTTTGCGGGCGCGTTGCGGGCCCGGAGCTTGGAGTCGTCTTCGCGGAAGGTGGCGTCGCGGATGTGGTGATGGCTTTCGACCACCCAGTGACCGCGGTTCCATGCGAGTACTTGTTGCGGCGAGGCGCGGTCGACCGCGACCGAGGTCATGCCGTAGGCGTGCTCGGTGGTCTGTTTCCCGGATTTCTTGAATTCGACGCGCCGGGGGACACGGAAGATTGGTTGGACGTGAGGATCGTGGATCATCTTCGCGGACGGAGTGAAGACTTCGATGCTGCGTTGCTCGATGCGGCCGTGCTCGAGCGTGCGGAACCTGTCAACGCCGTTGAGACAGCAAGGGTGGTCCTGTACTGAGCATCTCCCACGGTAGGGATGGCCTTCGGCGGGTGGATCCCGACCGTTTCGGGGAGCGCCTGCGGTTTCGGTTTCCCCCGAACGAACCGTTCCGGGTGCCGGCCCCAGGCTCGGCCCAAGGTGCGCCGGCGTGGCTCGATCCGCTGCCGTGCGCGGCCGTGGTGGACCTCGTCGGGAGTGAGCATCGCGAGGCCGGCAGGGTGCTGTTGGGTGTGGTACCAGGGGAAGAAGGATCGACCGAAGGCGAGGGCGGCAGTCCGGTCCGGGAAGCGCCCGGGGAACCCGGGGTGGTACTTCAAGGTCTGGAACGGTGCCTCCGAGAAGGGATGGTCGTCGCGGACCCTGGGGCGGCGGAGCGAGCGGGTGATGCCGAGCTGAGCGAGGAGTTGCGCGGTACACGGGCTGGTCATGGGGGCGCCGCGGTCGAAGTGCAGGGTCCGCACCCGGGGCTGGATCCCTTGCTTGAGACACGATTCCTCGATCCGCCGGCTGGCCAGAGCAGCACCCTCACGTTCGGCGACCCTCCATCCCACCCCGTAGCGGCGGAAGAGATCAAGCAGCACGTAGAGGTAGAAGGAAGACCCGGTCTTCGGCCCGAGCAGCCGTGTGAGGTCCCAGGACCAGACCGGGTTCGGAGCGCGGGCGACGAGTTCGGGCTTGGCATAGCGTGGGTGGGTGCGCGGGTTGCGCCGTTCCCGCACCGGCTGCCGGGCAGAGAGGATGCGGTACCTCGTGCGCTCCGAGCCCAGGTACCGTCCTTCGTCGAGCCTCGTAGCCACGACCTCGGCCGGGGAACGATCGACGAAACGCGGGGAGGCGAGCCGGTCGAGGACCTGCTCCTGCTCCTCCTCGCTCAGGGCCCGGGCGGGCGTCGTACGGGGCTGCGGATGCCCGGGAGCGGGCCTCCGGCGGCGGTCGAACGGGGCCCGGGACACCCCCAGCGCCCGCCCGGCCGGCGCCATGCCGACCGGCCGAGCGAGGGAAGGGGGTGGCCATCCGCAGTCCTTCCCGTCGCGGAGGCGGAATCCCAGCAGCCCGGCAACGTTTCCCTGGACTTCGAGAATCGCGTAGGGGCCGTGGCCCGCTCCTTCTCCAGCCGCGCCACCTGAGCCTCGAGCCGGCGAACTTGGGCGCCGAGGGGTGGGGACGGCGCCGGCTTGGGACCGCGCTTGCGCGGCGTCAGGCCCTGCAGCGCCCCCCGGCGGCGGGGCCTTGCGCCACGTCGACAGATGCGAGCTGTACCGCCCCTCGCGACGCAGCAGGCGGCCGATCTCGCCCGGCTCGCGACCGCGGTCCGCTTCCTCGACGATCCGCAGTCGATACTCGGCCGAGAACCGGCGCCGGGTCGGCTTGGCGAGAACCTCCGGGTCCGCAACGCGCCGAGCCGGCGGGGGTCTCGGCCCTGGGGGCGCGCCCCCCAGGGCCGGCGTGGCGAGGGGGTACACCCCCCCTGCCCACATTCGGGTCTGCCTTCATCATGGTTCCTCTTTGCCGCCCTCTAATTCCCAGGGGAGTCGGTGTCTCAGCGATGTTGGCAGAGAGGGGTGGGCGTTTCGCTGTAGTGTCCCGTGCTCGTGGTCTTCCAGTTGATGCTCTCGAACGTCTCGAAGGTCTTGGAAGCGTTGCCCTTGACCGTCATCATCCCGTCGGCGCCCTGGGTCTCGACGATCCGCCGTGCCGTCTCGCGGGGGGTGGGGAGCGCGTCGAGCGTGCGCAGACGGCCGGCCACCGGCGCCGTCTCGAGCGCGGCGTGGACGGCGGCGATCTCCCCGCCCTCGTCGGGATCGTTGAGGATCGAGACCGGCATACCGGTCCCGTGTTCGATCCGCGAGACCGTCTCGTCAGGATCCTCGCCGGTGCGGTTGGCGCCGCGAATGCGCTTGCCGTCGACCGCGATCGCGCGGCCGACCCGCAGGCACGGCTGCGCCCAGCGCCGCAGCGCCTCCTCGATCCACGCCGGGTCGGGGTTCTGCAGCACCCGGTGCACGGTCGATGGGGACACCGGCTCCTACCGGCCGGTGTCCGGGTTCTTCCACGCACCGATCGGCGCCAGATCCTTCTGCGTCATCGCCTTCGCGTAGCGTGCCGCCGCCACCGCGCCGTGCCGATTCGCCAGCCGTGCCAGCAACATCACGCACAGCACCGAGGCGATGCCGTGCGTGCGCCCCCTGCGCACGCCGGAAGTCGGAAAGCGCCGCAACATGCGGGTACATCGAGCGCAACGCCCGCGCCGACCGGCTGCTCTGCGTCGCCCGCAACGCCCACGCCGCAGGAAGCGGCGCACGATCCCGCACCCGACGACCGGCGTCGCGACGCAGCGGAACCCCGTACCGATCCTTTGCTTCCCCGTGCGGATCGGGATCGCGCCCGTGGGCGCGCGCATCGCCCTTGCTCCTGCCCACGCACGTCCCGTTCGCCGCCTGGTACAGGGTGCCGCGGAACGTCGTCGGCGAGTATCTACTCACCCCCCCCTACTGATGACGAAGATCGATCCGCTTCTTGTCAGCCGGAACACGCACCTCCGGTCATCGGCCGCGAGCGAGTTAAAGGGGCAAGGGAAAATGCCGGATCCGAACCCGTCAGGAAAAACGATTCGTCATCAGTAGGGGGGTGAGTAGATACGTCGGCGAAACAAACGACTCCGCCACCCGCAACGGATTGCCGTACGCAGCCTCCCAGTCGTCGCTGAGACACCGCTCCATCCGCGACCACGCACACGAGGCAAGACCCCGAAACGCCCGGCGACCCCCCCCCAGAATCACAAACCTCGTGCGGTTTCCGATCCGGTGCAACCGCTCCAACGGTTCCTCGCGGCGCCCGCCCATCCCACGGTCCCGCGGCGCACAGATGAAGGCGCCCGTCTGCCAGCCCGCAGCGCCCATCCACCGCCCGCGCCACGTGAACACGGAGCGCAGACCTCGACCTGCAAACTGCTGGAAACCAAGATCGTGATGACGGTCCACCACACGGTTCCCGCGACACACCTCATCCGGCCGCGCCAGGCGCACCACCACATCCCGGAGCGCAAAACCCTCCGGGGTCGTCTCGAAACCATCCGCTGCGCGCTCCAAGACAGCCACGGATCCCACACCGCTTCACAAAAAGCCAGCACAAATCCGAATCATCCGGAACCAGCGGAACCCAGCCTTCCAATCAGCCTAGTAGTACGGAAACGTTGAACTGACGATAGTATTCTGGCAAGATTTCCGTGTCGGTCCGTGTCGGTCCGTGTCGGCCCCGTGTCGGTGCGTGTCGGCACGCGTGAGCGCCCGATCGGTACGGCGCTCTCTGGTTCATCCCCACAGACCCGATGCCGAACGTGCAGGCGCTCATGCTCTCTTGGGGATCGGACGGATCCGGTTTCCGGGAACCGAGCCTGTCTGCAGGGGTTCGGTGCGGGGATCGGAGTGGATCATGGCCAACCCTCAGGGCAGGAAGCTCTATCGAGTGCGCCTTTCGGTGCCGGAGCGCCGGGAACTCCAAGCGATCGTCGACGGTACCGGAGCCGCCTGGCGTCGTCGTCGGGCGCAGATTCTGCGGATGGCAGACGAGGGGCGCGACGGCGGCAAACTCCGAGATGTGGACATCGCGCGCGGCCTGGGTATCGGCGCTTCGACGGTCGAACGTCTGCGCAAGCGTTGTGTTTTGGAGGGTTTGGAGGCCTCTCTCCGCCGCCGGGAGCAGGAGAACCGCCGACCGAAAATCCTGGACGGGGCGAAGGAGGCGAAGCGGGTGGCTCTGGCCTGTTCTTCCCCGCCCGAGGGTTGTGTTCGCTGGACACTGAAGCTGCTGGCCGGTCGTCTGATGGAGATGGAGATCGTCGAGAGCATCTCGAAAGAAACGGTACGGAAGACTCGGAAAAAAAGGAGATCAAGCCTTGGTTGAAGCAGTACTGGTGCATTCCCCCGAGTCGCAACGCGCCGTTCGTGGCGGCGATGGAGGAGGTGCTGGACACGTACCAGCGGGATGTTGCCGAAAACGAGGTTTTGGTCTGTATGGATGAGACCCGCCGGCAGCAGACGAAGGAAACCCGCCTTCCCCGCCCCGTGCGGCCCGGGCAGCCGGAAATCGTCGACTACGAATACGAGCGAAACGGTACGGCCAATCTCTTCCTGGCGTTCGCGCCCAATGAAAACTGGCGTACGGTAAAGGTCACCGATCGCCGCACGGCGCGGGACTGGGCGCAGTTCATCCGGGAACTCGCGGACGATCCTATCCCCGGAAAGAAGATTGTACGGGTCATGGACCACCTGAACCCGCACAGCCCCGCATCGTTGTATGAGGCCTTTGCACCCCGGGAGGCCATGCGGGTGCGAAAGCGGTTCGAGTTTCGGTACACGCCGAAGCACGGAAGCTGGCTCACCATGGCCGAGATCGAAATCGGTGCGTTGTCGCGACAATGTCTTCGACGACGCATTCCCGACCGCGCCACCCTGCTGCGGGAGACCGCAGCGTGGGTCAAGCGCCGCAACGCGGCCGGCGGCACGGTCGACTGGCGGTTCACGACGGCAGACGCCCGGGTGAAACTGAAGTCTCTATACCCAGCAATCCAATGATTCCGTACTACTAGTAGTCCACCGACGTTGCATTGATGGCTGCAGGATGGGGCGGTATTTCCGTGTCGGTCCGTGTCGGCCCCGTATCGGTCTGTGTCGGCACCCACTGGAACCGGGCTGTTCGCTGAGATTCTCGCACCGCTTCTAAGGATCAGATAAAGAACACAATGGGATTATTGGGCCTCTATGGATCAGGTGTCAGGTCTGAGCATCGGGGCCAGCTCATGCCTGCAGCCCCCAATCCAACGTTTCCGTACTACTAGCGTGGGATGGCCTTGCGCCGGTGCGAGGGCCGGCAAAGCTATCCGGCCGCAGGGCCGCACCGCTACGCCGAAATCCTCCGCCACATTCCCTCCGAACAAATCGATCCGACCACCACGCCCATTCCGAAAGGTGCCCATGAGAATCCCAACTCGCCGCGTTCTTCCGCAGCCTGCTGAAGTCTGTTGACTGCCCCCTCATATGTCTTATATAATGAACAATAGAGTGCCCTATTGATCTCCAGATCGCACAGACGATGAGAACATTAGCGACACATGCGCTTCCCAGAGCAGCGAAACAGGCCCTCGCCAAGCTGGGCGCGGACATCGCGGTCGCCCGTAAGAAGCGTCGCATCTCGACGGTCTCGATGGCTGAGCGCGCATTCATCAGCCGCGGCACTCTCTACAAGGTCGAACGCGGCGACCCGTCGGTCTCGATCGGCATCTATATGACCGTATTGGCCATCTTGGGGTTTGCCGACCGTCTCGCCCAGGCGGCCGACCGACGCGACGATTCCCTCGGACTGGACATCGACGAGGATCGACTGCCCAGAAAGGTGCAACCGCGGCGCCGCTCCCGGTTACAGTCATGACCGACACGATCGAGGTTCTTGTCGACCACAATGGTCAGACTCCTCTCGTCGGGCGGTGCCACTACATCGCCAAGCGACGCGGCCAAAGCTCGGTCTTTGAGTACGCCGACACGTGGCACGACCGCGCCGGTGCTTTTGCCCTGGATCCGGCGAACCTGCCGTTGGAACACCGCCAGATCTACACTTCCTCCAACAAGTCCGCATTGCCTGGTGCGTTGCGCGACACCGCCCCGGACCGCTGGGGCCAACAGCTGATTCGGCGCGCCTTTCGCAAAGCCGGCGAGCAGCGCACCCTGTCCGAGATCGACTATCTCCTCGCCCTCAACGATCGGACGAGAATCGGCGCGCTCCGGTATCGCCGGGAAGGCGAAGAGACCTTCGACCACAACGTCAGCCGCTACCGTGTGCCTCCCCTGATCCGCCTACCGGCGCTCCTTGACGCCGCCGATGCGGTACTGTCCAACTCCGAAACCGCCGAAGACCTGAAGCTCCTGCTGAACGAGGGCTCGCCGCTCGGCGGCGCCCGCCCCAAGTCCGCCGTCATCGACCATGGCGGCCGCTTGGCGATCGCCAAGTTTCCGAAGAACGATGATGATCGCAGCATCCCGCATGGCGAAGTCCTCGCGATGACACTCGCCGCCGCCGCAGGCGTTGATGTTGCTCAGGCAACATTGCTGGACGTGGCTGGTCGACCGGTGTCCCTGATCACGCGATTCGACCGAGATCAGGGCCGGAGAATCCCGTTCATTTCTGCCATGACCCTACTCGGGCTCAGCGACGGTGACGAAGCGACCTACACCGATATCGCAGAAGTCATCAGAGTGTATTCGAGCGCGCCCACCGAAGACCTGCATGAACTGTGGAGGCGAATCGTCTTCAATGTGATGGTCGGCAATCTCGACGATCACCTCCGCAACCATGGTTTCCTGTACGATCACGGCAACAAATGGCACCTTTCGCCGGCCTATGACCTGAACCCGTTGCCGCTGACCGAAAAGGCGCGCGAACTGACGACCTGGATATCGGAAGAAGGGCCGGACGCCGATCTCGACCTGGCCCGCGCCGCTACACCGTATTTCGCGCTGGACCTGGTCCGGGCCGATGCCATCATCGACGAAGTCGCAACCGCACTGGACGGGTGGCAACAGATAGCGCGACAGCTTCGGATGAGCCCATCGGACCTCGCTGCCTACTCGACAGCGATCAGGGATTCAGCATAGGAGGACAACGCCCCGGTCAAATCAAAGCTTTGCGTATCATCCTCTCAAAATTGAGACTGAATTATAGTGACAATATACATTTGTACAGTTGCCTTGCTGTAAATAATAAAAACTTGTTGGGGTCTGGTTGGCCGTAGTCCTCGTTGAGGATGTCTGCGGCCTTTCCGTCGAGGGCGATCTGGATGGCGAAGTGATGATTGTAGCCGAGTGCCTCCATGGAGGTGAGGAAGCTTGACCCATGTTTACCAAGGGATTCCAGAACACAAGGTTTTCTAAGGGTTTCGGCGCCCTTCGAACGCCCGTCAGGCACTCCATTTCGTGCGCTGAACTTTTTTCCGATGGTCCCGCCTTCGGGTGCCTCCGGGGGTGTGCGGGATCCCCAGCGCGTCGGAGATGCTGCGCTGCTCGGGTTCGGCCCGGGTGGCCTTGCGGACCGGGAGGGTCGGACCGTTGGTCTGCCGGAAGGTTGCCGTGACCCGCTGCTGTCCCTCGAGGTCAGCATGGAGGCGGTTCCCGCTTCGAGGGTCACCGTGCGCTTGGAGTTTGCGGCGGATCCTCGGGACCCGCGGGTAGACGAGGACGGAGATGAACAAGTGGCCGTCGGCCCGGAATTCCTTTTGATGGAAGATCGGCCGCAGGCCCAGCTCGGATTTCAGCGACCGAAACACGGCCTCCAGGTCCGTGCGCATCGTGTCGGTGCGCCCCAAGGGGTGGGTCGTCCTCCCCGTCGGTGCGGTGGGAGCGCAGGGCATCGACGCCGGGCCGGGTGCGTTCGGGGTCGGGAGCCGGCCGGCGCTTCCCGGTCACGGCCGTGGCCTGGGCTCCGAGATCGTCGGTGTCCACCTCGACGGCGTCGTGTGGGGCAGCCCGACGGCATGGCTCTTGGATCCGGCCGATCCGGCGCCCGACGTCGTCGACGCGACGGCGGGCGCGGGGACGGGAGAGGCCATCGTGGATCTTCTGCAAGGCGGTCTCGAATCGCTCGGCCGATCGATCCGGGATCGCCGGTTCCTTCTTGCTCCTGGTCTCGGAACGGCAGGCGAGGAAGATCTCGCCGGTGGCCGGATCGACACTCCGGCAGAGCTGCACCTCCGGACCGGAACGGCCCCGGATGGGGGTCGCACGGGCGGCATCGAAAGCGCACCGGCGGCGGACGACGAGGGAGCGGTACCTGGGGTCGCGCCACCCCGCGAGGTGGTCCTCCGTCGCGATCCCGGCATCCAGGTACCCGTGCACCTGCCGGCGTCCGGAGTCCGGCGAGCAGGGTCTCCCGCGTGGACCCTTCGGAGACGTGGCCTTCGAAGACGCGGGATCTCCGTACGAAGCCGCTGCCGTCCGGAACCCGGCCGAGCGTCCGCAGCCGGCCCTCGGAGCGGCGTTCCTGGGAGCGACCGAAGCGGGCCTTGGGCGGCTGCGCCGCCCGGCCTTCGGAGAACGGGTTCGTGCGATCGTACAGAGGGATCGTCGGCTCGATTCCGAACCGATCCGGAATCCGGTGGAACCGGTGGTTCTCGATCGCGTCGCGAGGATGCAGGAGCGCATCTGCAGCCCGGTACCGACTCCTGGCCCTCGAAGCCTCGAAGTCGACCTCCCGCCGCTCGCCGAGCGCACTGCGCCGGCACAGCCACGCCCAAGCGGCGGCACCCTCTCGAGGCGGGTGATGTCGGCTTCCCGGAGATCGGTCTTCCGGGGTGCCGGAGGGGCTGCGGCCACGAGACGGGGGCGATCCGTTGGGCTTCGCGGGCAGGGAGACCGGCAGGTAAGGTGGACTACGGGCTGAGGATCTCGTCGATTCGCCGACCGAGGTCTCTCCACAGCTCCGGCTCGATCGGAACGTCAGTGCCGAGATGGAGCTGCGTTCGCGCCCGCACCCGGTCGCCCCGGCGCACCGGTTCCACCCACCGGCAGGGGGTGTAGGAGCGACCCTTGCGGCCGCCGGTTCGGGTCCGTCAAAGGAACCTGCACCCCACGTAAGAGCCTGTACGGAAACTATTGAGCGGTCCCGATTCTGGCCGCTCGTGCAAAGTATCGGCGTCGGAGAGACCGCTTCGAAAGCAATCTGACAGATGTGGAATGGGCTTGTCTGATCCCGATGTACTCTCCAGCCACATCGCAGATACCAGAATCGGGGCCGCTCAATAGTTTCCGCACAGGCTCTAAGACCGATTCGGTCGGCTGCAAGAGGTACAAAAGAACATGGCACTACTTGGGGGGCTCGACAGGATGAACCTTGTTTTCCAAGGGGTTTCTTCGATCAGAACCCCGGAAATCGGCGAAATCTCGCTAAACATGGGTTGAGCCGACCCCGGACAGGATCGATCCATGGGCGACGACGCGCGGGGCTCAGAAGTTTCCCCGGTCAGCCTCCTCGAGAATCTGCTTGTCCAACGCCAGATTGGAAACCGCCCGGCGCCGCCGCTCGTTCTCCTTCTCCAGATCCTTCAGGCGGCGCAACGGGTTGCCGTTCATCCCGGCATACTCCTTGCGCCACCGGTAGAAGATGACCTCGCGGATCCCGACCCGTCGGATCGCCTCTGCCATCGACAGGTCTTGGCCGTGCAGCACCTCCACCTGCCGCAGCAAGCGGACAATCTGGTTCGGCTGGTAACGCTTTCTGGCCATGGTTGCCCCTCCTCATCCTGAACCTTAGGGTGGACCAATTTCAGGGAGGCAGACCAGCCGCACGTAGGGTACGGGATGCATTCCGGTTCTGCAGCGCCCTTCGGTGGCCGTTCTTTCCAGCCTTTCCCGGGTCTGGGGATCGGAGCCCCGGTGCCTTCGGTCAACCATGCGGTTGGTGGGCTGGCCGCTTTCGAATACGGCTCCCGCATGCGGGTCGATCGGTCAGTCAGGAACCGGGCCGTCCATCTGCAGGGGCACTACTCGGAATGGCGATCCGGTCCGGCGGCGAAGCTCCTCCAGGCATTGGTCCCGCCCGGCGGCGAAATCGCCCTCCGCCCACCACGTTTCGACGGCGCGGAGCAGAGTGCGTCGACGCGGTCCCGGCGGCACGCCGAGGCGAACGACATCGTCTCCCTGCAGCGGAAAGATCGGGGGCTTCCAAGCCTGCATCGACCCGGCCAGGCGGCGGACCCCTTCCGTGGTCGGCCCCCCCTCTCTAGCGGTGCCCAGCAGGAGACGGTCGAGGGCAGGACCGCCGCTTCCCGCTTCCCAGACCTGCCGCCGGGCTTCCGCCCCGGAACGCGCGGGCGGACCCGCTTCGACGGCAGCTCGCAACCTGCGGGATTCGGACCGGGATAGCCGGAGCCGACGGGCGGTCGTGACGGCACCGGGAATCGTGTCGACGAGGGCGCACAGACGCCGTTCGGAATCGGCGAGGCCGAGGTCGTGCTCAAGCTGAACCAGCCGGTTCAGGGTCTGGAGTTTTCGCCCTGCGGTTCGGGATCCCGAATGGCTCCAGTTCCCCAGTATTCGATGGAGGGTACCGGTCGCCGCCATGGCTTCCACGGCCGGCACCGGCTGGGGGGCCGCCAGCAGCCGCAGGAGTTCGACCCGGAGCCGCTCCCCGGAAACCTGCCGCAAACCGGGGAGGGACTTGGCAACGGCGTTCAGGGTCACGCGGTCGTGCACGGGGCCGCCGAACCACGCGAACATGCGGAAATACCGGACGATCCGGAGGTAGTCTTCGTGAAGTCGATGGGCGGCGTTGCCGATGAAGCGCACATGACCGCGCCGGAGGTCCCGGAGACCGAGATCTCCGGTTCCGAACACCCGGAGATCCAGGTCGGCGTACAACGCGTTGAACGTGAAGTCGCGCCGGTCGGCGTCGGCGATCCAGTCGTCCGAGAACACGACCTCGGCGCTCCGTCCGAAGGTCCGCACGTCGCGTCGAAGGGTCGTGACGTCCACCGATCCCGCCTTGTCGCCGCCCGGCAGTGCCGTGATCGTGCCGTGCGCGATACCCGGCGCAAGGGTCCGCACTCCGGCTTGCCCGAGGCGCCTCTGCACATCGGTCGGCGGATGCACCGTGGCGACATCGATATCGAGTGAATCGCGCGGTTGCGGGAGCAGGGCGTCGCGCACGCAGCCCCCGACGAACAGTGCGCCCGGCCGGGTTTCGCCGGTGTCGAGCGCCGCCATGACCTGCCTGACCAGCGGGCGCTGCACCCAAGCGGGCGTTTCGGTGATCCTGCCGATCACCTGCAGCCCGCGCCCGGTCACGGCTCGACGTGGCCGGGAATGATGCGTCCGTCTTCGTATTTGGGGGGCACGTAGGTGCCATCGGGCGCGGCACCGGTGGAGAACCGGAAGTAGGCGAGCCCCAAGGCCATGACCAGCAGGCCGGACAATGCGATCCAGCCCCACGGCGCCTCGCGCCATCCGGGCGGAGCCTCGCCGGTCTTGCCGGCCCGGCGACGGGCAAGATAGTACCAGACGGCAAACAGAAGGATCGGTACCAGGAACGGGAGGATGCGGATCAGAAGGGTGCGAATCACGGGTGCTGCGTCCTCTCGAACAGGTTCACGACCATGCGCGCCGTCGCGCCCCAGATACGGTGCTCCTTCCACTGAATGTCGTAGAAACGGAATTCGCCGTAGGCGGTCGTGCGGGTGGATTCCGTGTGGTTGTGCGGATCCAGCAGGTACGCGAGCGGCACTTCGAACGCGTCTGCGACCTCCCTCCGGGCCAAGGTCAGCGTGAAGCCAGGGGTGATTCGGCCCACTACCGGCATCACGGCGTAGCCGGTGCCGGTGGTACAGGTATCGAGACGGCCGATGACTTCCACGTGCCGGCGGCAGAGTCCGATCTCTTCCTCCGTTTCCCGCAACGCACAGGCGACCTCGTCTTCGTCGTCCGGCTCGACAACTCCTCCCGAGAAACTCACTTGGGATGGGTGCCTCGGGAGGTCGTCCGCCCGCTTGGTCAGGAGAATCGTCGGCCTCCCCGGCCGGTCCACCAAGCCCACCAGCACGGCGGCCCGGACCAGGTGTTCGGCCGGGGAACCGGGGAACGCGCGTTTCCCGATGACGGCCGGAATGGTGCGGGCGGGTGCCGCACGCCGCAAGCGGGTCCGAATGTCATTGATGACCGGGGGTCGAGGCAGGGCAGGGCTCTTGCGCATGATGCGAGGCATGCAGGGAGGCGACCGGGCGGGATCCATCGTCCGATGAGCATAGATGGATTCTTGGAGTACGAATGGTTGCGCGACCAGCCTGCTCGCGTCGCCGGCACGCATGCGCTAGATTCCGGGTTCCGAGGCCCTGCCCCCTGATCGGGAGACTTCGCATCGGCGGAGTACCGCGCTAGTGATTGGAAGGCTCGGTTGGACCACCTTGCTGTTGGGGATCGTGGTCCTCGGATCGGCGGCGTTCGGCGTGGGTCCTTCGATCGCCCGCTTCTGGTCGAATTTGCACGCCAACAGTCTGGTGGGGCTGCAGGGATTCGTGGATCGGTGGCTGGATCCGGATCCAGGAAACGCAACGGTCTGGTTTGACCTGGTGGTTCCGGTCCTGGCCGTCAGCGTTCTGTACCCGGCAGGAATCGTGCTCGTCGCCCTTGCCTTGGGCGTCCTGATCGCGGGCCGTTCCTGACGCGGACTTCCGGCGAGACTGCAAGGCGGTCTGTCGGGGTCGTGCCCGAACGGAAATGTTCGTTTCAGCTGAGCGTCCCGCACGACTTCCGGTTTGAGCGACCTCCCGGCACGTTCGGGTCCCCCATCTCCGTGCGAATTCCTGCCGCATCGGGGCGGAATTGGGGACCTTCCAGCCGGCCCCCCGAGCGCCGGGGCGGGCACTCCCGTTCCCAGCGGACTTCGCGGGCAGGGGACGGTGCCGCCGTCAGGCGCCGCGCCTTCATCGTCGGGCCCGGCCCGCTTCTGAAGCAGCCGTTCGTTCCGGTGGACGTGGAAGACCTCCATGGACTGCGCCACCACCTGCGCACGGCCGTCCGCTCCCCTGGATCGGATTCGGACCCTGCCGCGTGGCTCGAGAGGGTCGATCGCAGAACCCGCGGCCGGCTGCTGCCGGCGTCACTTCCGAAACGTCGGGTCTTCTTCCCGTTCCCGCCCGGCCCGACCGAGCGCCCCTTCTTCGGCCGCCTGTCGGATCCGGGCCCTTCGTTCCATGCGATCCGGTGGGAAGGACGGGCGGACCGCCGATCGAAACGGCACAGGCGGAGATCGGGGGAGCGAGTCGGCGCCTTCCGGATCCCGGTCACGGCCGGGTATCCGCCGCCGCCAGCCCGCAGGATCCGGGAGCACGGCCGACGGTACCCGAGATCCAACCGGCGCCCCCCGCCGAATCCGTTCCCGATCGGCGGCAAGATACGCCTCGACCTGGTCCGGACGGTCCGCCGGGTCCGGCAAACCTTGCGAAAGCGCGTCTGCAGGCCCCTGCTCCGATGCGGACGCTGCCGCCATTCGGACTTCCCCGTGCACACGGCTGCGCGATCCGTCGCGTGCCCCCGGAAGTTCCGTGCATCCGACCACAGGAGGACACCCGTCGGGTCGTGCACATCCGTCTTGCCCGCGAAAACACATCCCGGCGGCCTCGCTGGGGAACGTCCGGCTTCCGCCGGCCCGATCCTACCGTTCGCGGCCGCTACGGTACCCTTGCACGACCGCTCGCCGCGACTCGCTGCGACGCCTTTCCCGGCACTTCCGGCATCCGCAGGCTGCCGTGGTCCGCCACCGTCGGATGCTCGTTCACCCGCTCGTCCAGGGGATCGAGTCCTCCCCGCGGCCCCTGCGTTTGAAGACCCGGCACCAGGATGGTCCGCGGCTCCATGCCGGGCTGCCCGTCCGTGCGGGATTCAGGAGAGGATCTCCCTCTTCCGGGATCCCGAACTGCCGGGCCCGCAGCGGCAGGCCGGCCTGCACGTGCGGAGTCCCGCGCAGTACCGCCGGCACATCGTTCCGGGAGTTTTCGTTGAGATCGATCTTCTTGATTTCGACCCGGCCGAATGCCGGCTGTTGGCGGAGGTCCGGTCCAACGGGCAAATGTCCGCGCCCAAAGGCGAACCTTCGCCCTCTGAACACCACGCTTGCATATCGGAGTCCAGCGGTTGTACCTTCCCGGGCGGGCACGAGTGCAATACCGATGTGTGGTCGATTCACGAACCGGTTCTCATGGAAAGAGCTGCACGAGCGGATGGACCTCATCGGCACGCCGCTCAACCTGCGGCCCCGCTACAATGTCGCGCCGAGCCAGGACATCGCGGTGGTGCGCGCCGCGCAGGAGGGCCGCACACTCGCAATGCTGTTCTGGGGACTGATCCCGGCTTGGGCAAGGGATCCGGCGATCGGTCACAAGCTCATCAACGCCCGGTCGGAGACGGCGGCGGAGAAACCGTCCTTTCGGACCGCCTTCCGCCACCGCCGCTGTCTGATCCCGGCCGACGGCTTCTACGAGTGGCAGCGTCGGGGCCGGACCCGCCAGCCTTGGCTGTTCGGCTTCCGGGACGGCGCGCCCTTGGTCTTCGCCGGTTTGTGGGAGCGCTGGACGGTGTCGGCAGACGCCGCTCTCACCGGATCGTTCGCCGAGCGCCGTCCCGGAGACGTGGTCGAGACCTGCACGATCCTTACCACCTCCGCCAATGAGACGGTGGCACCGGTACATGGCCGCATGCCGGTGATCCTGCCGCCGAACGCTTGGAGTGCCTGGCTCGCGGGCGAGGAGGTTTCGCTTGATCCGTGCCCGACGGACGCCATGACCGCTTGGCCGGTGAGCACGCACGTCAACCTGCCCTCCAACGACGATCCGCGCTGCGTGGAGCCGGTCGCGCTGCTCTGAGTTCCCGCCGCTCGAGAGCCTGATCGTTCCGTCCCGGACCACTCCGTTCCGGGACGACCCCGCCGCGCTGTCCGCGGTCGCCGAGGTGCCGACCGACGAGGCCGCTGTCGTCATCCGTCGGCGGTTCTGCCTGTCCGCGGTCAAGCGCCCGATTGCGCGTGCCGCCACTCCGAATGCCGGAACCGCAGTTGCGTCCGGCACGAGCGCGAACGCGTCTTCGCCGATGTCCCCTTCGACGGGCGCGCGCTCTCGCCGAGCGGTTCCTCGACCTGTCCAGCCGGCCGGTGACCGGGTGGTTTCGGCGAACCCTCCCTAGACGCATCCGGCGACGGGCAGGTTGCGGATTCCAGCGGCGGCATCCTCCGTGATCCCCGCCCGCAGGAGTGCCGACCATGCTTCAGGTTGTCGAGATCATGGTCTGCACGATCGACGAACGTTCGGATGCGGCGCTGGAAGCGGCCCGCGGGCGGTATCGGGAGTCCTGTCTCGCCTACGAGTGGTACGATTCCGTTCTCGGGGACTTCCGATGATCTGCGGGATTCTCGCCGTGACGCTCCGCCTCAGCCCCGTGCGACTCCATCGCGACGGCATCCCGGGACCGGCTGATGGTCGCACGGCGACGGTGCATCGATCGAAGGCTCGTAGGGCCACGGCCGGGCGGTACGCTGGGGCGATGTGCGCCCATGCACCCAAGGATGTCGGGCTGCGCCGCATCAAGGGGGCGGGTTGCAGGCATTGCAGCAGAGGAGCTTCCGGCAGATCCACGGCTCCCCGCTGCTGTCACGAAGGGGCCTCCATCCCCACAGGCCCCCACCGAACCTGCGAAATGGGCGCAACCGGGGTGTCTCTCGGTCGCAAGGTGACCGTGATGCCTGTACGTAGGGCAGCGGGTAAACCGGGAGGTGTTTCATGGATTTGGGACTTGAGGGCAAGACAGTGCCGGTGCCCTGAGCGTCCAGGGGCATTGGGTTCGGTTGCGCCGAAAGGTTTGCCGCGAAAGGAGCGGATCTGATTCTCGTGGCGCGGAATGCGGATCTTTTCGAGCGGCGGCGTCAAGAGATTCGTTCGGCCCATCAGGTGGGCGCGCAGGTTCACGCACTGGATTTGTCGGTGCGCGGAGCGGCCGAAACGTTGGCGGAATGCTGCGGCGAAATCGACGTTCCGGTGAACCATGCCGGTGCGATTCCGGGCGGCCCGGTCGATCAGGTCGAGAATGCGCGCTGGCGCGAAGCGTGGGATCTGAAGGTATTCGGCTACATCAACCTGACCCGACAGTACTGTCGTCGCATGCGGCGACGGGGCGGCGGTGCGATCGTCAACGTGATCGGCTTGGCCGGAGAATGCTTCGACGCGACCTATCATGGCCGGAACGACGGGGAACGCCGTGCTCAGGGCGTTTGCCTGGGCCATGGGCAGCAACAGCCTCGACTGGCGTCCGAACCTCCGGCGTCAATCCGGGTGCGTTCGAGACGGATCGCATCCGCCTCCTGCTTGCGGACAAGGCCGAGACCGAATTCGGGGACCGGGAACGGTGGCGGGACGCTGTCGGGCGCTGGCCGCTGAGGCGGGCGGCGTCCGTCGGGGAAGTGGCGAACGTGGTCGTGTTTCTCGCCTCCGAGCGCGCGGGCTCCCTGAGCGGCAGCATCGTGACCGTCGACGGAGGCCGGGCGGTGCGAGGCGGAACCTTCTGACCGCCGCCAAGCGGTCCGGTCCGCGCGGCCGGCCGGGAAACTTCACGCGTCACGGTCGGCGCACCTCTCTGCAAAGGGATCCGGCCCCTCCGGGTTCCGGAACACTTCCTGTCCGTGCCACAAGGGATCCGGCCCCTCCGGGTTCCGGAACACTTCCCGTCCGTGCCACAGGAGAAATTGCGGATCCGGTTGCGCTGTCTGCTCGTGCAGAGGCGCCCGCAACGCCCGGCCGTCGTACTGTCCCAATGCCCGATCGGTACCCGCCCCCCGGATCTCGCGAGCCACCCGTACCTCCAGATCCGGGAGGATCGTGAAGGCGCCGCTGTCGAAGAGGTGATGGTGCAGGGCGCATAGCGCCAATCCGTTCCCGACCACCGCCGGCCCCTCGCATTCATGCCACCTGATATGGGCCGCTTCGAGCGCCAGCGGTCGGCCCAGCAGACGCGCCGAGAATGCACACACCGCGCACTGGTTGTCGTACGCCTCAAGAACCCGATTGCGGAACCCCGGGTCGCGCCGGCGCCGCTTGGTCAGGATCCAAGGGTTTCGGTTTTTTGCTTCTTCAGCACGGCGGTCGCTCAGCGGGCCGAGGGTTTCTTCCAGGACTTCCTCTTGAAGGCCGGGAGGGAAGTGTTCGGCAACCAGCGAATCGGCGATCCGGTGCGCAAGGTCCGGATTCCGCCGGAAGGCAGTGTAATCGGCTTCGGTCAGGCCGCCGCGGATTTTGTGATTCCGCAGATCTTCCTTGAACGGATCCCCGCTCTTGGTGGTCCGTACGAGACCGGGTCGGTCCAGCTCCCACACCCTGTCCTCGGTCATCCGCCAGAACGGATAGTGCGTAGAGGTCGATCTTCCGTGCGGTCCGAACCGGCCGATCAGTCGGGCGAGTGCCCGGTCGGTCCGTTCGTAGGGCGTCAGTCGCGGCTCTCCGCGCAGGCAGCGGCCGATCGTCCACAGCACGAGCAGGGGCTTGTACGGAGCCCGTCTCCCTCCCGTCCTTCCGACAGCGATCTCCCGGAACCTGCTCCGGACATCGGTTTCGTCCGTCATCCCTCACCCGGCCTTTCGCCGTCCGGGCGGAGGCGGCGACCGCCGGTGCGCGGCCGGACCCTGCGAGACGGTGCAGGGTTCGGTGCGCCTTCCGCGATGCGTTCCGGAATCTTCCCGGTTCCGACCGGTGCGGACCGGCAACGCAGGAAGGAACTCCGGAACGGAGGATCGCTCCGCAGGTCTCGCGGCGGGAACGCCGCAACCCCTGCGCTCCCCGCACCGCTCGCCCGGCGGGCTCTCGACTCCCGGCCCTGTCCGGATCACGGTGCCCTACGCGACGCGCGTGTTCTTGGCCCGTTGCCACGCGTCGAGCTTGTCGCGCGCACCGTTGCGGATCGGGTCGAGCAGGTCGTCATGCCCGGCCTGCTTCGCGCAGAGCTCGATCACGTAGCCGTTCGGATCGCGGAAATAGACGGATTCCACGATGCCGTGATCGGACGGGCCACGGGTCTCGATCCCGGCGGCGCGGCCCTTTGCGAGCATGCGGTGCAGGTCTTCGGAAGAGACCTCCAGGGCGATGTGGAGGTCGAAGTCCCGCTGGTTCTTGAATTCGAACGGTTCGTCCGGGGCTTCGAAGAAGGCCAGGAACGAGCCGTCGTCGATTCGGTAGAACGTGTGCAGCACCTGCGCGGACCGGCCGGTTCGAGTGGTATGGATGGCGAAGGCCTCCGCGAGCGGGAGCTCCAGGAAGTCTTCGTAGAAGGCCCGGGTCTCCTCCGAGTCACGACAGCGGTACGCATTGTGGTGCAGTTGTCGGATCATGGTCTCCTCCCTGCGTTGAACCCCATGGCACCCCTGTTGTACGGCCCGCTTCCGGATCGTCAATGATTCGGGCGCGCAACGCGAGCCGGCGGACCCGACACGCTGGCGGGCCGCCCCAGCGCGACGGCAGCCCGGCCGGATGGCTCCGCTTCCTTCGTCCACGGTCCGGGCCCTGGCGGCGAACCCCCGGGAGGCCACCGCTCGGACTCCCGCCGGAAAGCGGACCGAGGGGCGAGTCGTCGGGCCGGATCCCCGGTCGGCCGCGGCTTCGGGCCCGGAATCCGTGAGCGGACGCACGCGACGAGGCGCGCGGCGCGGGGTTTGCCTGCGGGCGGCCGGGAATGTCCGATCCGCGCCGGTTTCGGAGACCCCCGGCGGGGATCGAGGTCACCGGCCGGGGCGGGACCGGGGACCCCCGGCGGGGATCGAGGTCACCGGCCGGGGCGGGACCGGGGACCGTCGCATGCGGCGCGGTCGGTCAGGACGGCAAGGGTGTCCGGGACCGGACGCTGCGCAATCCTCGATCGGCGTGCATGCCGACGCTGCTCGCGGGCGTGGGCACCGGTACCCGAGAATCCGGGGTGCCGCGGTCCATTCTCGTTTCCGATTCGGTCCGCGAGGTCGGCGTCCGGGTTTCGGGCGGAAGCCTCGTCCGGCCGGCCCTGTCCGTGACCGGGTTGCCGGCGTCGGCACCGGTACGGTATCCCGGCGTTTGCCGGACCCGGCAGCTTTCGGGGTCAGGAATGCGTCGGGATCACGAACTCGGGTCGGCTCTCTCCGCCGGCCGGCCAACGCGCCGTCACCGTCTTGATGCGGGTATAGAACCGCACGCCTTCCATCCCGTGCGTATTGGAGGCGCCGAAGAACGAGTTCTTCCACCCGCCGAAGGAGTGGTAGGCCACCGGTACCGGGATCGGGACGTTGATCCCGACCATGCCGATGTTGCTGCACTCGGCGAAATTCCTCGCGGCGGCCCCGTCCCGGGTGAAGATCGCGACTCCGTTGCCGTAGGGGTTGTTCCGCACCAGGTGCAGGGCGTCGGCGTACGTGGCGGCGCGAACGATGGACAGCACGGGTCCGAAGATCTCCTCCCGGTAGATGGTCATGTCGGGAGTGACCCGATCGAAGAGGGAGCCCCCCAGGTAGAAGCCGTTCTCGTACCCCTGCAGGCGGAGCCCGCGCCCGTCGACGACGAGGTCCGCTCCTTCCTCCACGCCCTTCGCGATCAGATTCGCGATGCGATCCCGGGCTTCGGCGGTGACGACCGGGCCCATCTCGGCTCCCGGATCGCTGTAGGGTCCGACCTTCAGACCGCGCACCCGCTCGGCCAGCCGCGCGACCAGCGGGCCGGCCACGTCGCCCACCGGCACGGCCACGGAGACCGCCATGCAGCGCTCGCCGGCCGAGCCGTAGGCGGCGCCCAGCAGCGCATCGGCCGCCTGGTCGAGGTCGGCGTCCGGCATCACGACCAGGTGGTTCTTCGCCCCGCCCAGGGACTGGACGCGTTTGCCGTGTTCCGCCGCGCCCGCGTACACGGATCGGGCGACCGGAGTCGAACCGACGAAGCTGACGGCCTCGACGTCGGGATGGGCAAGAAGGGCCTGTACCGCTTCCCGGTCTCCGTTGACGACGTTGACGACCCCCGCCGGCCCGCCGGCTTCCTCGAACAGTTCGACGAGACGCAGCGGACAGGAGGGATCCCGCTCCGAGGGTTTCAGCACGAAGGTGTTGCCGCAGGCCACCGCCAGCGGGAACATCCAGAGCGGAATCATCGCCGGAAAGTTGAACGGCGTGATCCCGGCGCACACGCCGAGCGGCTGCCTCAGGGACCAGGTGTCGATGCCGGCGCCGACCTCGCGGCTGTGCTCGCCCTTCAGAAGGTGCGGAATGCCGCACGCGAATTCCACGACCTCCCAGCCGCGGACCAGGGAGCCGCGCGCGTCCGCGAGAGTCTTGCCGTGTTCCCGCGAGATCAGCTCGGCAATGTCGTCGGCGTGCGCTTCGAGCAGCGTCCGGTAGCGGAACAGGATGCGCGCCCGCGCCGCGGGCGGGGTCGCCTGCCAGGCGGGAAGCGCTGCCGCCGCCGCCCGCACGGCTGCGTGCACGTCGTCGGCGCCGCCGAGGCGGACCCGGCGCGCCACCTCGCCGGTCGATGGGTCGAAGACCGGCCCGGACCGTTCCGAATGCCCCGCGACCCGGCGTCCGCCGACATGATGGCCGAGGGTTTCGGGCATCAGTCGAGATATCCGAGGTCGCGCCAGACCGCGAACCGTTCGCGGAATTCGGTCAGCGATGCGAGTGCCTTGGCGAAGTCCGCATCCTTTTCGGATTCCTCCCGGGCGACTTCTTCCCACGCGGTCTCGTAGGCCTGCAGGAACTCGTCGCTCCAGCGCTTCAGTTGGACGCCCTGGCTCTGGAAGTACTCGAGCGCCGGCACCTGCAGCGCCTCGCCCTCGGCGAGACCCCGCTGCACCAGTTCGCCGCACGCCATCGTCAGCAGGGTTTGCTGCGCCAGCGACAGTTCGTTCCATCCGTCGAGGTGGTAGATCACGTCGGCCCAGGTCGACTGCTGGTGCCAGCCCGGGAAGTAGTAGAACTTCGCAATTTGTTCGAAACCGAAGTTGCGGTCGACGGCCGGGCTGGAAAACTCGGTGGCATCGATGGTCCCGAGTTCCAGCGCCGGGTAGATGTCGCCGCCGGCGAGCAGTTGGGTCGAGACCTCCATCTTCTCCATCACCCGCGCCCCCAGGGCGAAGAACCGCATCTTCAGTCCGCGGAGATCGTCGAGCGTGCGGATCTCCCGGCGGAACCAGCCGGAGGCCTCGGGAGGCAGGATCATGCAGGGCGTGCTCTTGATGTTGTGCTTGAGATAGATCTCGTCCAGCAGTTCCTGGCCGCCTCCGAAGTACATCCACGCCATGTATTCCGGCGCCGCCGGGCCGAAGGGAATCGATGCGAAGAGCTGGAGCGCGGGAACCTTTCCGGCCCAGAAGCCGGGCGTGGCCCAGCCGGCATCCACGCTTCCCGACGCGACCGCGTCGAAGATCTCGAGGGGCGGAACCAGGGCGCCGGGCTCGAAGAAGCGAATGTCGATGCTCCCGTCCGAGGCCGTGCGGACGCGCTCCAGCATCGCCTTCAGGGACGGGCCGAGGATGGGGGTCGTCCCAGCGTAGGCGCTGGCCAGCTTCCAGCGCACCGATGGCGCCGCGGTCGGCGTCTCCGGCGCGGTCGCGGGTGGGCCGGCCGTTCGCTCCGATTCGCCGAACAGGGCTGGACGCACCGCCAGTCCGATGACGACCCCGACGACCAGGACCACCAGAATCGCCAGTTTCCCTCGATCCATATCGTCCTCCCTTGCGGCGTGCCGGCGGCCCGGCGCGGTTCGGGAGTGTATCAGGTGGCCCCGACGTACAGCGCCCCGAGGTACACGGCCTGCAGGCCTGCCATGGCGCCGCCGGCGATTCGGCCCAGCGGGCGGCGCAGCATCAGGAAGCCGGCGAGGAACAGGGCCGTGAGCAGCAGGACGACCAGATCCGTCGCGGCGAGGATGCCGCGCACGGACAGCGGATGGGCCAGGGCGGCGGCGCCGGTGACTCCCAGCAGGTTGAACATGTTGCTGCCCAGGATGCCGCCGAGCGCCAGCCCGCCCTGGCGGCGGAGCGCGGCGAGGGCGGTCACCGTGACCTCGGGCAGGGACGTGCCGACCGCGACGATGGACAGGCCGATGACCGCTTCCGCCACGCCGAAGGTGCGGGCGAGGCCGCTCGCGCCGAAGACCAGGGCCTCCGCCCCGCCCGCCACCATGGCGAGACTGGCTGCCGTTCCGGCCGCACAGGCGGCGAGGGACCGAGGGGCCGGTTCGCTGCCCGCCCGCGCCACCTCGGCGCCGGTGCGGCGGAGGGAGCCCGCCGTCGAGACGGCCAGCGCCGCGATCAGCCCGAGCCCGCCGAGCCGGGGCAGCGTCTCGAGCCCGAACGTGATCGCGGCAAAGCCCGCCGTCGCGGCCAGCAGGGCGAAGGCATCGGGCCGCAGGTCCCGGGGGGCGACGATCGGCCGGCAGGCGGCGGCGATGCCCACGGCCAGCAGGACGTTGGCGATGTTGGATCCCGCGATGTTCCCCAGGATGAAGCCGGCGTGGCCGCCGATCGAGGCCCGCACGGCCACGACCAGCTCCGGGAACGAGGTGCCGAACGCGACCACGCTAGCGCCGATCACGAACGGAGGAACCCGAAGGCGAGCGGCGGCGGCGACGGACGCGCGGACCAGCAGTTCGCCGCCGCCGACCAGCAGGCCGATGCCGACGGCCACGGCCCCCAGATTCAGCAGCAGCACCGGCGCGTCAGCGCCGGTGCTGGATGCGGCGCTTGATGTCGCTGATGGCGCGGGCCGGATTGAGGCCCTTGGGGCAGGTCTTCGTGCAGTTCAGGATCGTGTGGCAGCGGTACAGCCGAAACGGATCCTCCAGCGCGTCGAGGCGCTCGCCGGCCGCCTCGTCGCGGCTGTCCGCAAGCCAGCGCGCTGCCTGCAGGAGCGTGGCCGGCCCGAGATAGCGGTCTCCGTTCCACCAGTAGCTCGGACACGCGGTGCTGCAGCAGAAGCAGAGAATGCACTCGTACAGCCCGTCCAGCCGGCGGCGGTCCTCCTCCGACTGCAGGCGTTCGCGGTCGGGCGGCGGCGAGTCGGCCTTGAGCCAGGGTTCGATCAGCGCGTACTGGGCGTAGGCGTCGGTCAGGTCGGGAACCAGATCCTTGATCACCGGCAGGTGCGGCAGCGGATAGACCTTCACCGGGCCGCGCACGTCGTCGATCGCCTTGGTGCAGGCCAGCGTATTGGTGCCGTCGATGTTCATGGCGCAGGAGCCGCAGACCCCTTCGCGGCAGGACCGGCGGAAGGCCAGGGTGGAATCGTGGACATCCTTGATGGCGATGAGCGCGTCCAGCACCATCGGCCCGCACCGGTCCAGATCGATCGGAAAGATGTCGATGCGGGGCGGATCGTCGTGGTCGGGGGCATAGCGGTACACGCGGAACTCGCGCACGTTGCGGGCCCCGTCCGGGGCCGGCCGCCGGCGGCCCGGGCGGACTTCGGGGCCCCGGGGAAGTCTGAACGCCACCATGGCTGTCCCTTCCTGGTCAGTAGACGCGCGGCTGGGGGGGGATCGTGTCGATGTCGGGCGAATCCGTGCCGAGGTGCACCGGACGGGCGGCGCATGCGGCGCGGCCGTCCCGGAACCACGCCAGCGTGTGGGTCAGCCAGTGGTCGTCGTCGCGGTCGGGATGGTCCTCGCGGGCGTGGGCGCCCCGGCTTTCCGTGCGGTGAAGCGCCGAGCCGATCGTGACCGCCGCCTGCTGCAGCAGGTTTTCCAGTTCAAGGGTCTCGACCAGATCGGTGTTCCAGATCAGCGAGCGGTCGGCGACCCGAATGTCCGCCAACTGCTGCCAGGCCGCGGCAATCCGGTCGGCTCCATCCGCGAGGCTGTCGCCGGTTCGGAACACGGCGCAGTGATCCTGCATGGTCCGCTGCATCTCCCGCCGGAGCTCGGCGGTCGGCGTCCCTCCGGCCGCATGGCGAAAGCCGTCGAACCGGGCGAGGACGGCATCCTCGGCATCCTTGAGCGGAGCCCGATGCCGGGCCCCGGGCTGCTGCGTGGCGGCGATCCGATGGGCGCAGGCGCGGCCGAAGATGACCAGGTCGAGGAGGGAGTTCGATCCCAGCCGGTTGGCGCCGTGCACCGAGACACACGCCGCCTCGCCGGCGCTCATCAGTCCCGGCACCGCGGTGTCGGCGCCGCCCGCCTGTCCCGTGACGGCCTCTCCGGTGTGCAGCACGGGGATTCCGCCCATGTTGTAGTGACAGGTCGGGAGCACGGGAATCGGTTCGCGGGTCACGTCGACGCCGCCGAAGACCCGGGCCGATTCCGCGATTCCCGGCAGCCGTTCGGCGATGACGCCGGCATCCAGGTGCTCGAGATGCAGGTGCACGTGGTCCCGATGCCGCCCCACCCCCCGGCCGGCCCGCAGTTCCAGCGTGATCGACCGGCTGACCACGTCGCGCGACGCGAGATCCCGGGCGTTCGGGGCGTAGCGCTCCATGAACCGCTCGCCTTCCGCATTGGTCAGGTACCCGCCCTCGCCGCGCACGCCTTCGCTGATGAGGCAGCCGGCGCCGTAGATCCCGGTCGGGTGGAACTGCACGAACTCCATGTCCTGCAGCGGCAGCCCCGCCCGCAGCACCATGGCGTTGCCGTCACCGGTGCAGATATGGGCCGACGTGCAGGAGAAGTAGACGCGACCGTAGCCGCCGGTCGCGAGGATGACGGTGTGCGCGCGGAACCGGTGGAGCGTACCGTCGTCGAGTTTCCAGGCCAGGACGCCTTGGCACGAACCGTCGGCGCCCATCAGGAGGTCCAGCACGAAATACTCGATGAAGAACTCCGCCGCGTTCCGGAGCGATTGCTGGTACAGCGTGTGCAGGATGGCGTGACCGGTCCGATCGGCCGCAGCGCAGGTGCGCTGCGCCGCCGGCCCCTTGCCGAATTCCGTCGTCATGCCGCCGAAGGCCCGCTGGTAGATCCGTCCGTCGGGATTCCGCGAGAAGGGCACGCCGTAGTGCTCGAGTTCGACAACGGCCGCGGCGGCTTCGCGGCACATGTACGCGATCGCATCCTGGTCGCCGAGCCAGTCCGACCCCTTGACCGTGTCGTACAGGTGCCAGCGCCAGTCGTCCCGCCCCATGTTGCCGAGCGCGGCGCTGATCCCGCCCTGCGCCGCCACCGTGTGGCTCCGGGTCGGGAACACCTTGGTCAGGCAGGCGGTCCGGAACCCGCGTTCGGCGAGGCCGAGGGTCGCGCGCAGCCCCGCCCCGCCCGCGCCGACTACCACGACGTCGTAGGCGTGGTCGACGAGGTCGTAGCCGGCTGCCATCACGCTCCCCCGAAACCGGCTCGGACGATGGCCAGGACGGCCCCGGCGGCCGCCAGCCAGGCGACCGCGGCGCACGCGGCCAACGCGGCCATGCGCACGGCGGGCGTCTGCACGTAGTCCTCGACCACGACCCGGACGCCGAGCCAGCCGTGGTGGAAGCCGGCGATGATCAGCAGGGTGAGCAGCACGGAGTTGAGCGGGCGGGCCATCCAGGACCGGAACGCGTCGTGGTCGGTTCCGGCCAGACCGACCAGCGACCCAGCAAACCATAGCCCGAGAAGCGCCAGCGCCACGGCCGTCACCCGCTGCATCCACCAGTGGTGCGCCCCTTCCCGCGCCGACCCGTGGCCGCGGGCCCGGGCGAACGGATTCCGGAGACTCATGCGGCCGCCACACCCGACCAGAACAGCGCGGTCAGCAGGACCGCGAGCCCCACGACGAACCAGCCGGACGCCCGCACCGCCCCCATTTCGAAGCCCAGACCCGCATCCCAGAAGAGGTGCCGAACGCCATTGGCGAGATGGTAGAAGAAGGCCGCCGACACGGCGACCAGGAACGCGGATCCGAACAGGCTGCTGAACGCCGCTGCCCCGACCCGGAATGCCGCCGGTCCGGCGGCGGTCGCCCAGAGGAACACTGCGAGCGCCACCATCCCGAGGCCGAGCACCAGCCCGGAGAGGCGGTGCAGGATCGAGAGCACCGACGTGATCTCGGGACGGTAGATCGAGAGGTGGGGCGAGAGCGGGCGGCGGGCGGGTACCGGCATGCTGTCCTCCGACTTGGATCCGGGCAAGACCGGACCGGGACGGTCGGGACGATACCAGAGGCGGGCGGAGAGGCGCGATGGGCGCGGTATCCCCGGAGTTCGGCCCTGTGCATCATCGTCGGCAGCGCCGGCATCGTACGGTGGGCGGCGTCGGGCCGTGGAGGCCATGGTGGCGAACCGGTCCCTGACGGGTCCGGCGTCGGTGGCGTCCACGGTCCGGCGGGCGGCGGCGGGGAGGATGTACGTGCGGACGATCCGGCCTTGGGTCTCCCGGGTCCGGGGCTGCCCGTGCCGGACCTGCCGGTCGAGGACCTGCACGGCGAAATCAGCCATCGGATGTCCCGCCGTCACGGGTCCGCCGTCCCCGGTCGCGGTGTCGGCAAAGCCGGCGGTGTACCTGCCGACCTCGCGCCGCTCCTCGGGGACCGTCTTCGGGTCGGCGCTGCCGAGGGAGGCGGAGCGCCGGCGCCCGCGTGTCCGGCGGTCGAAGGCGAAGCGGCGCGCGCCGGAGGGCGAAGACGCGCAGGAACAGGCCGGGGATGACATCGTCGCGGATGTCAGGGCGCGTCCGCCCGGCCGGGCGGCGCGGACGCGCCGGGCGAAGGCGGACTTCGGGGGGGGGTCGCCCATGGTTGACGGCTCCCGGTTCGGGCCGCGCGGCCGGGCGGCCATGCAGGCGGCGGCCGCGGCGGCGTTTCGTCCGGGAAGCCGAGCGGCGGAACGAGAGAGGCTGACCCGCACGCCGGCGGTGTTGCGGGTGGCTCCTCCGGTTCACGCACGGGCGGACGCGCACGGTGATGGGCACCATCGGTGCAGGGGCCGTGACGCTCCGGGCGCGTCCGATGCCTCGCCGGCGTCCGTACCGTCAGCCGGGCTGTCGCATCCCCCCGGCTTCAGGGGGCTCTCGAGATCCCGAGCAGGCCCCGGGGCGCGCGGGCCGCACAGCACCGGCCCCGGGCGCCGTCCGGCACCGGAGGCGCCCGGAGTTGCTGCAGGGGCCTCCGCAGTGGGGTACCGTGGAGCGAATGCAGGTCCGGGCCGGGTGCCTCGGCCGACGCGTCCCGGGCTTCGGATCCGGTGGCCACGACCGTTGCGGAGTGTCTTCCTTGCCTTCTTTCGACGATCCCCTCCTCCATGCCATTCTGCCCGACACGTTTGCCGGCGAGGCGCTCGATCCGACCGCCCGCAACCTGGCCGCCGCCCTCACCGCCGCCGTCGGCTACCCCGCGGTGGACGTGGAAACGGACGACAACGGGTACGACGACGGCGGACTGATCCGGGCGGTCAGCCTCGACCATGCGCTGCTGATCCTCGGGGTGCCGGCGGCGTGCTACCCCCTTGAGGATCCGGGTCGCCTCAAGGCCTTCGTCGAGAAGCAGCAGATCTTCGTCCACGAGCAGTTCGAATCGATGCTTGGAACGACGTCGCTGGCGGCCTGGCGGACCGCCGTGGTGGGCGGTCGGCGGTGGCATCTGCACTACACCGCGCGGGCGGCCGGCGCCTTCTCGTTTCACGCGCACCCGGCCTACTACCCGGCCGTCCTTCCGCGGAAGCCCGCCGCCGTGCGGTACTTCCTGCGGCGGCATGTCTTCCAGGTCGGCCCGTAGCTCCCGGTTCCGGCGCGGTGTCGGGTGTGCCCTGCCCGTCCTTCGCAGGGGGGTTCGAGGCGATTCGGGCCCTCGTTCGAGGTCGGGGAACGAGCCCCCGAAATCCGTCCTGTGCGCCCTCTCCGAGCCGCATCGGGACGGGTCCGTTCCGGTGGGATCCTGCGGCGACCGTCGCCGGGGCAAGGGGCGGCCGCAGCGGTTCGAGCACCTGCGGCCACGCCCGGTCGGAGACATCCTGACGATCCCCGCGGGCCGGTTCCCGGCCCGCAACTCGATGGCCAACCCGGAGGGCCCGGCCGGAGGTGCGGCGGGGTGCGCTCGACCTTCCCTTGCCGAGGGGCCGGTCCGGGGCCTCGGAAGTTTCGTTCGTCCCGGTGCACGGGATCGGGGCCTTCGATCCCCGGCTGCCGGACGACGGCGGTGCTCCGGTTGCCCGGAGACCGCTGACCGCGGTTCCGGTGTGGGTCTCCGGCGACCGGCACCGGATCCTCGCATGCGGCCGCCTGCCCGGGGGGATCGAGGAGCAGCGCCGGGTTCTCAAGATCGGTTGCCGCCTCGAATCTGCCGCGCCCCGGCCGGTCGGCATCCACGCCGTGACGGCCTGGCGGACGGGTGCGCGCACCCGTCCGGAGCGCAGCCCACCGGACCTGCCGGCGGCGCGGGCCCTGTCGGAGGTCGAGAGGGCCTTGCTGAACGACATCGCCCGGAAGCGCCATCGTCCGCCCCCTTCCGGTGCCGGGGAAGCCTGGCGGACGGCGGCCGTCCCGGGCGGCTGCCGGAAGCGGGCCGGGGATCCGCGCCCCGGCCGCGGACCGGTCCGGAGCGGCCGCGCTTTCCCGTCCTGTGCGGCCCGGCCGGCGAGCTTCGGCCGAAGGCCGGGAGTGGCCGGGGGCCCGGCCCGTCTGCCCAAGCGGAACCGGGCGGGTGACCGAGAGGCAGAGCGCGGCGGATCCCGCGGCCACGGGCCGGCCGACGGTCCCGGCGCTCGAAGCCATCCTCGGCCGCGAGTATCCCGTGCTCGATCACGGCTTCGTCCGGGTCGTCGACTACATGGGCGACGACGCCGCCGTCGTCCAGGCCGCCCGCGTGTCCTATGGCGCCGGGACGCGGCAGGTGCGCGAGGATCGCGGGCTGATCCGTTATCTGATGCGGCACCGCCACACGACCCCGTTCGAGATGTGCTCGATCAAGGTCCACGTGAAGCTGCCGATCTTCGTGGCCCGGCAGTGGATCCGGCACCGCACGGCATCGGTGAACGAGCATTCGGCCCGCTATTCGGTCTTGGACCGGGAATTCTACCTGCCGGATCCCGAAGACCTGGCCGGGCAGACCGGATCCAATCGTCAGGGCCGGGACGGCCCCCTGCCGGCCGCGGCGGCGGGCGAGATCCGTCGGCTGCTGGAGGAGGATGCGCGTCAGGCCCACCGCCGCTACGCATGGCTGCTCAACCTCCCGTCCGACGGCTCGCCCGCCGACCCGGACCGGCCGGCCCTTGCGCGCGAACTCGCGCGCATCAACCTTCCCCTCTCCACGTACACGCAGTGGTACTGGAAAACCGACCTTCACAACCTGCTGCATTTCCTGCAGCTGCGGACCGATGCCCACGCCCAGACCGAGATTCGGGCCTATGCGGAAGCTCTGCTCGGAATCGTGCAGCGCTGGGTTCCGCTGGTTGCGGAAGCGTTCGCGGACTATCGCCTCGCGGCGGCCGAGCTTTCCCGTCCCATGCTCGATGTGGTGCGGGCCTGGCTGGCGGGGGAGGCGGTCAGTCAGGAAACGAGCGGTCTCAGTCCGCGCGAGTGGCGCGAACTGCACGCGCTCGTGAAATCCCGGAGTCCGTGACCGCTCCCGGCCGACCCGTTCGCGTCGCGCCGCGACCCCCCTTCCGGAACCCCGGGCCCGTTCCCCGCCGCCGCGGCCGGAGGTTCGGGGAACGGGGGCGCCCGGGCCGGCTGGGGGCGGAGTCCACCGGACCGATCCGGCCGGGACCGCTTTGGATTCCAAGGCCGGACGGGCTATAAGGTGCACGGCCCGTTGCAGCGGGCATTCCTCCAGTTGCCTGTCCCGACCGGAGCCGCTCTCATGGGGTCCATGATCTCGCTGCGCGCCGCCGACGACACCCGTCTCCCCGTCTATCTCGCCGAGCCGACCGGGATCCGTCGCGGTTCCCTGGTCGTCCTCCAGGAGATCTTCGGGGTCAACCCGCACCTTCGCAGCGTTGCCGACCGGTTCGCCGAGGCCGGCTACGTCTGCTACGCTCCCGACCTGTTCCACCGCATCGAACCCGGCATCGAGCTCGGCTACGGTCCCGACGAGGTCGCGCGCGCGCGCGACCTCAAGGCGCAGGCCGGCTGGGACCATGCGGTCATGGATATCCAGACGTGTGTCTCGACCTTGCTGATCGACCACCGGGTGGGCGTGGTCGGTTTTTGCTACGGCGGCACGCTGGCGTGGCTCAGCGCCTGCCGGGGGTACGGGATGGAAGCCGCGGTCTGCTACTACGGCGGCCAGATCGCCGCGTTTCTCGACCGTCCCGCCGGCGTTCCCGTGCAGATGCATTTCGGGAACCGCGATGCGTCCATCCCGCCGGAGGACATCGAGAGGATTCGCGCCTTCGCGCCCGATGCCGACCTCCATGTCCATGATGGCGGCCACGGCTTCGCCTGTGCCGCGCGCGCCGGCTTTCAGGCGGCCTCGGCCGCCGCGGCCCACGCCCGCACGCTCGCGTTCCTCGCGCGGCATGTGGCCGGGGAAGCCGCATCGTGAGCGGCCGGCCCGCCGGCTTCGGGATTCCGGCTCCGGGGCGCGCGGCGGCCGTCGAACCGCCGGGCGCGACGCGGCCCCCGGACGCGGGAAGGTGCTCCGGCGGGGCCGGTGCCGCATGACCAAGACACCGGTATTCGGAATCCTCGGCGGGAGCGGCATCTATGCGCTCGAATCGCTGGCCGCGGACGGCTGGAAGGCCGTCGCCTCCCCCTTCGGCGCACCGTCCGATGCGATCCTGCACGGTCGGTTGCGCGGACTGGAATTCCGTTTCCTGCCCCGGCACGGCCGCGGCCACCGCCTCCCGCCCGGCAGTCTCAACTTCCGCGCCAACATCGACGCGCTGAAGCGGACCGGGGTGACCGACCTCATCTCGCTCTCGGCCGCCGGCAGCCTCCGGGAAGACCTGTCGCCGGGTACATTCGTGCTGGTCGACCAGTTCATCGACCGCACGGCAGGCCGGGCCGGGAGCTTCTTCGGACCGGGCCTGGTGGCGCACGTCTCCCTGGCCCGGCCCACGTCGGACCGCTTGCGGCGCCTGCTCGCCGCGGCCGCGGCCGCGGCCGGGATCCGCTCGGTCGACGGCGGAACCTACCTGGCGATGGAGGGGCCGCAGTTCTCGACCCGGGCCGAATCCGAGCTCTACCGGACTTGGGGGTGCGACGTGATCGGAATGACCAACCTGCCGGAAGCCAAGCTGGCCCGGGAGGCCGAGATGGCATACGCCAGCGTCGCGATGATGACGGACTACGACTGCTGGCATCCGGATCACGACGCGGTGTCGGTCGAACAGGTGGTCGGCGTCCTGCGGGACAATGCGGCCCGCGCACGCACGCTGGTCGAGACCTTCGCCGGGATCGCCGCCGCCACGGACTGGGACGATTCCGATCCGGCCTACCGCGCCCTCGATGCGGCCGTCATCACGCCGCCGGAGGCGCGCGACGCCGGACTCGCGGCGAAACTGCAGGCCGTGGCCGGACGCGTCCTGGAACGCTGACCGGCTTGCCTTCTCAGAGGCGGTCGTCTCCGCGCCGGACCGGCGTCCACGTGCGCCGGTAGGCGGCATAGAACACGCCGGTCATCACGAGGAGGAAGATCAGGACCCGCAGGCCCGTGCGTTTCCGCTCGTCCGCGCTGGGATCGGCCGCCCAAGCCAGGAACGTGACCACGTCGTGGGCTTCCTGCGCGATCGTGGCCTCGGTACCGTCCGCGTACGCGACATCGTCGCCCCAGAGGGGCGGCGGCATGGCGATGACCGAGCCCGGGAAATACGGGTTGTAGTAGGAGGCACCGGGGTCGACCCCCTCGGGCGGATCCTCGTAGCCGGTCAGGATGCCGTAGACGTACGGCGCACCCCGCTCCCGCACCTTGAGCGAGAGGTCGGGCGGCGCCACGCCGTTGTGGACGGCGGCGGCGGCCTTCGCGTTCGGAAACGGTTCGGGAATCAGCGGGTCGGACGGCCGGCCGGGGCGGTCGAATCGCTCGCCCCGGTCGTCCGGCCCGTCCTCGACCAGCGTGTCCGCCGCCATCCGGCGCACGTCTTCCTCGGCGTAGCCCAGATCTTCCAGGTTGCGCCAGGCCAGAAACCGGAGTCCGTGGCACGCCGCGCAGGTGTTGCGGTACACCTCGAACCCGCGCACGGCGGCCGCCCGGTCCAGCCGCCCGAACACCCCGTCGAAGGAAAATTCGACGTCCGGCGGCGCACGGCCGTCGGGTGCGGCCTGCGCGGCGGGCGCCGCGATCCACAGGGCCGCCCAGATTCCCGCGGCGCACCGCAGCTGCCGGTGCCTCACGGATTCCCGCTCCCCGGACCGCTCCCGTGCTCGTGTCCGTAGATGCTCCCCGGCAGCCGCCGCGTCCGCTCGACCCGCCCGATCACCGGCATCAGCACCAGGAAGTGCGCGAAGTAGTAGAGGGTCGCCAGCCGCCCGATCGCGACGTACGGGTCTTCCGCCGGTTGCGCGCCGATCCAGCCGAGCAGCACGGCATTGGCCGCGAACAGCCAGAACAGCCACCGATAGACCGGACGGAAGGCGGCGCTCCGGACCTTGGAGCTGTCGAGCCACGGAAGGGCGAACAGCACGGCGATGGCGCCGAACATCGCGACCACGCCGCCCAGCTTGTGCGGGACGGCCCGCAGGATGGCGTAGAACGGCAGAAAGTACCACTCAGGCACGATATGCGGCGGCGTCCGGAGCGGATCCGCCGGGAGGTAGTTGTCGGGATGGCCGAGGCGGTCCGGGGCGTAGAACACCACGCCGGCAAAGAAGACCAGCGCCATGCCCAGGCCGACGAGATCCTTCACCGTGTAGTACGGGTGGAAGGGAATCGTGTCGCGGGGGGCTCCGGGATTGATCCCGAGCGGGTTGTTCGAACCGTGGCGGTGCAGGGCGACGATATGGAGGAACACCAGCGCGACGACCACGAAGGGCAGGAGATAGTGCAGCGCAAAGAACCGGTTGAGGGTCGGATTGTCGACCGCGAATCCCCCCCACAGCCATTCGACGACCGCCGGCCCGATGCCGGGGATCGCCGAGAACAGGTTGGTGATGACCGTGGCCCCCCAGAAGCTCATCTGCCCCCAGGGCAGCACGTATCCCATGAACGCGCTCATCATCATGACGATCAGGATGATGATGCCCAGCCACCACAGCAGTTCCCGCGGTTCCTTGTACGAGCCGTAGTAGAGCCCCCGGAACAGGTGGATGTAGACGCAGATGAAGAAGAACGAGGCTCCGTTGGCGTGGGCCGACCGGATCAGCCAGCCGTAGTTCACGTCCCGCATGATGTGCTGCACGCTGTCGAAGGCATGGTCGACATGCGGCGTGTAGTGCATGGCCAGCACGACCCCGGTCACGATCTGCACCACCAGGAAGAATCCGGCGAGCGAGCCGAAGTTCCAGAACGCATTCAGGTTGCGGGGCGTGCGGTACTCGATCAGCGCGTGCCGCGCCGCCGCGAACAGGGGGAGGCGGTAGTCGATCCAGCGCACCGCCCGCGTGACGAGACCCCGGTTCGGCACCGCGCCTACCCGATCCGGATCGTCGCGTCGTCGACGAACCGATACGGCGGAACCGCCAAGTTCCGGGGCGCCGGGCCCTTCCGGATCCGGCCCGACGTGTCGTAATGCGATCCATGGCAAGGGCAGAACCAACCCCGGTATTCGCCCTGCCCGTCGCCGATCGGAATGCAGCCCAAGTGAGTACAGACGCCCACCAGGACCAGAAAGCGGGAATCCTGCGCCCGGCTGGCGTCGGTCGCCGGGTCCGGCAGGTCGGCGGTGTCGTCCCGGGCGGCCTGTTCGATTTCCTCGGCGGTCCGGTGGCGGACGAACACCGGCGCCCCCCGCCACAGCACGGTGCGGCTGCTTCCGGGCTCCAGCCCGCTCAGGTCGATGTCGACCGTGGCCAGGGCTTGGACGTCCGCCGCCGGATTCATCTGGTCGATGAGCGGCCAGGCCGCGCCTCCGGCCGCCACGGCGCCGAAGGCGCCGGAGGCAAGATTGAGGAAGTCGCGGCGGCTGGACGCCGCTGCGGGTGCAGCTGGATTCGACATGCGGATGCGAGGGGTTCCGGGCCCAGCCGATTCGTGCGGGCCGAACATGTTTGTAGCCGAGACCCGCCGATTTGCAAGGCCGTGCGGGTCCGGGCCGCGGCCCGGGCGTCGGCGGCCGGTTCCGGGGCGTCCGCGCGCCGCCGGGGGACGGTTCGTTCCGCGCGGCTTCCGGAGGGGATCGAGTCCGGCCGCCTCTTCCCCGCCGCCGTCGGACCGGCCGCCTCTTCCCGTAGGTTCCCCGCCGCCGTCGGACCGGCCGCCTCTTCCCGTAGGTTCCCCGGAACCGGCGGGAGCCCCGTCCGCGCCGCGCTGCCGACGTCCTTCCCCGCGACCCTGTCGACGCACCCGGACGGGCGCGGCCCGGTCTCCGGTGCGGACCGTGCGGCGGCGGGGTTGCGGAAGATCCGCGGCCGGCGCGAGGCCGCGGGCATCGGGCGGCCCGCGAGCAGCCGGGGCGGACCTCGGGCTGCGCGGCCGCCCGACCCTCGAAACGGGCCGGAGAGGTCGGTCCGCGACCCGGGCCGCGGAGTGTTCTTCGACCGGGCCGCGGGGGCCGCGCAGCGGCGGACGCGGTGGCGATCAAACGTTCGGACGCGGCCGCCGGGGCGCGTCCCGGGCGGCGGGCCGGGGCCCGCTTCCCATCCGGCCCCGCCCGCTGTATGTTCCAGTCCTCGGCTTGTGCCGATCTACATCTTGATTCCCGGATTCCCGCGAATCGGAGCGGCGCAATCTTCGTTGTAGCCGCAATGGTGGGGTAAAAGAGCAACATGGATGGTGTGATCGAAGCGCCTGTCGCCTCTGCGCCGGTGCTGCCCCACCGGCTGTTCGATCCGGACCAGGACGCCATCCAGGTACCCGGCGGCCGGCGGGTCGCGCCCCGCGCGGACCGCGACGCTCTTCTCACGGAGTTCGGGAAATCCGTCCTTCGGGACCGCTACACGCTTCCCGACGAACCGATTCAGACCATGTTCGCCCGGGTCGCAAGCACGTTCGCGGACAACGACGGGCACGCCCAGCGCCTGTACGACTACATGTCCAACCTCTGGTTCATGCCGTCCACCCCGGTCCTGTCCAACGGCGGCACCTCGCGCGGACTGCCGATTTCGTGCTTTCTGAACGAGGCGAGCGACAGTCTCCAGGGAATCGTCGATCTCTGGAACGAGAACGTCTGGCTGGCCGCCCGCGGCGGCGGCATCGGCAGCTACTGGGGCAATCTGCGCTCCATCGGGGAGCAGGTTGGCCAGAACGGCCAGACCTCGGGCATCATTCCCTTCATCCGGGTCATGGATTCCCTGACCTTGGCGATCAGCCAGGGGAGTCTGCGCCGGGGCAGCGCCGCGGTCTATCTGCCGGTCAGTCATCCGGAGATCGAGGAATTCGTGGAGCTCCGGCGCCCCACCGGCGGGGATCCGCATCGCAAGGCGCCCAACCTGCATCACGGGGTCGTGATTCCCGACGCTTTCATGCGGGCCGTGGAATCCGACGGCGAATGGACGCTGACCAGTCCGCGCGACCGTCAGGCGCGCCGGACCGTGTCCGCCCGCGCCCTCTGGATCCGGATCCTGACGGCGCGCGTGGAGACCGGCGAACCGTATCTGCTGTTCATCGACCACGTGAACCGGGCCGTGCCGGAGCACCACCGCTTCCTCGGGCTCAATGTCCGGACCTCGAATCTCTGCTCGGAAATCACGCTGCCGACCGGCCCCGATCATCATGGCCGGGAGCGGACGGCGACGTGCTGCCTGTCGTCGGTCAATCTCGAACGGTACGACGACTGGAAGGACGACGCCCTCTTCGTCGAGGACGTACTGCGGTTCCTCGACAACGTGCTCGAGGGCTTCATCCGGAAGGCCCCCGAAGCCATGGCCCATGCGCGGTATGCGTCGGAACGGGAACGCAGCGTCGGGCTCGGGGTCATGGGCTTCCACTCCTTCCTGCAGGCCCGCGGGCTGCCCTTCGAATCCGCCCCGGCCAAGGCTTGGAATCGGGCCATTTTCCGGGATCTTCGGGCGCGCGCCGACGCGGCGTCCCGCCGGCTCGCCGAGGAAAAGGGTCCGTGCCCCGATGCCCGCGACGGCAAGGCCGTGGAGCGGTTCTCGAACAAGCTCGCGATCGCGCCGACCGCCTCGATCTCCATCATCTGCGGCGGCACCTCTCCCGGTATCGAGCCGTTTGCCGCCAACGCCTTCCTGCACAAGACCCTTTCGGGGGCGTTTCCGGTTCGAAACCCCTATCTCCGGAAGCTGCTGGAGAGCAAGGGGCGCGACTCCGACGACGTGTGGTCGTCGATCACCACCCGCCAAGGATCCGTCCAGCATCTGGACTTTCTCGACGACGACGAGAAGGCCGTGTTCCGCACCGCGTTCGAGATCGACCAGCGTTGGGTGGTGGAACTGGCGGCCGACCGGGCTCCCTACATCTGCCAGTCGCAGTCGCTGAACCTGTTCCTCCCCGCGAACGTCCACAAGCGGGATCTGCACCATCTGCATTTCCAAGCGTGGAGACGCGGCGTGAAGAGCCTCTACTACCTCCGGTCAATGTCGCTTCAGCGGTCGGACCGGGAGGCCGGGCCCGAGCCTGCGGCCGCGGCGCGTCCGGAACGGGTGGACTACGAGGAATGCCTGGCCTGCCAGTAGCCGGCGGGCGTCCTTCGGCCCGCCCGGGTGCGCACGGTGCGCGGGTGACGGGGGATGCGGAGCCGGAACCGGGGGTCTTTGCGGCATGCGGGACCGGGGTGCGCAGGCCTGGTCAGCGCCGGAAGGTCTGCCGGGGGGTTCCGGGCGCCCATTCCCGCAGTCCCTGATAGCGCTTCAGCTTCCATTGCTGCGTCATCACGCCTTCGAAGACGGAGGAAAGGTCCAGGCGGCCGTCGTCGGATGCCGACATCGGCAGTGCGCTTCGGCATTCATCCTGGAATTGCCGTGCCAGCGCGTCATTGCGGCGATAGGCCCGCTGCCACCATTCTTCCATTCGCTCCCGGGCCTGGGCCAGGGCCTCGGGCGCCGGCAGCAGGTCCGCCTTTCTTCGATTGACCGCCGGAGTGCTCGGCAGCAGGTTCCAGAGGTCGTTGCACGGCCATGCTGCGAAGGGGAAGCAGTGGTCGATGTCGAAGTTTCCGGTCAGGCGGCGGCCCGTCCACACGCAGTACAACGGCGATTCGTTCTCGCGCAGCATCCGTACCACCTTGCGCACCCTTCCCGTTTCGTGTTCGGCATCAAGCCAGCGCAACGCTTCCAGGTGCTGATCCCAGGAGCCGGGGTCCTGTCCGAGGGCCTGCTGGTTGCCGCGCATGATCTCGATCCACTCGTTCAGCACGGCCGGCTCGATCCACGCGGCGTACCGGCCCATCGACTGCCAGAGGTGGGTGGGTACCGAGAAGGTTCCGAACGACCACAGGAAGGCCTCGTCCAGGCGTACGCCGCCGGCGTTCGGCCCCGGTCCGCTCCGCCGGTTGCAAGGAAACACGGGCTCGGAACTGCCCGGATACTTCGTGTGGGTCGCGGGCATCCTCTGGATGCATCTCGCCGCATCGCGAATGGCGAGGAGCAGGTTTCTGGCCTCGCTCCCGTCGAACTGCCGGCCGACCTTGAGATCGTACGGCGAGAGCGTCTCAAGGCCGTGAAAGCCTTCCTTGACGAATGCAAGCCCGCCCCGGCCCCGGCGCTGGGGCAATCCGTGCGCGATGAGCGGTCGAAAGGCGCGCACCCAGAATAGAGCCACGAGCCCCAACGGCAGGTCCACGTACCGGTCGTTCCGGCCCGGTCGGGCGAAGCCCTCCGCGCTGTCGGCAATCCGAATCAGCGTCCGCAGCAGGGCAAGCTTGTACGTCGAGGACTTGCGATCGTTGAACACGACGTGCCGGAGCAGCGGAAGCGCTCCGGTCCCGTCGTCCGGGAGTCGGAGCCAGAGAACGTCCCAACTGACTTCCGTCCGGCCCCGGACATCGGAACGGTGCTCGCTTCGAATCGTTTGCAGGCCGTGCCGTCGCGCCAGCGCCTCGATCTCGGTCGCAGTGGCCGGCGCCATCGGGCGCCCGGGTGGAATCGGGCCGTGGCGAAGGGTCACCATCATGCTTCCGCCGGGGCTCAGCAGCGAGGCCAGCTTGCGGAAGGCTTGAGCGCGGGCCGGCGGCGGCAGATGTACCCATACCGCACTCATCCAGATCAGGTCGAAGGTGAGGTTCGCGCGCCACACCCGGTCCAGTGCGGGGAGCGTGTCCTCCGTCCACTGGATGTTCGGTGACCGGTGGCGCTCCCTCGCTGCGGAACGCAGTTGCCCGGAGGGCTCGACCGCGACGACCCGGTGGCCTTTCGCGGCGAACCAAGCGGCATCCCGCCCGCTGCCTGCACCCACGTCAAGAACACACCCTGCGGGCCCGGGCAGCAGGTCCAGCACCGGCGCATGCACAGCCTCGAACGAAAGGCGCTCGAACTCCTCGATCAGGTCGCCCGCCCGCGCGTCGTACCCGTCCACGACCTCGCGAACACGGAACGGGCCGCGCCGGCTTTCAGCCTTGGAGAGTTCTCGAGAATCCACCCTGTTGCTCCGACACGGACCAAGCTGCCGCCATCCGGTGGACGCGCAGCGCACTCCAAGCCCCGTGCTCCAAGCATGCCAGGTTCGTCATCCGGCACGCGGACCGAAGCCTACCGGAAGCAGGCCTTCGCGAATCAGCGGAACGGATGCTCGCTTGCGCCAGGCCAAGCCCTGGAGAGGGGGAAACCATGACGTAGGTTGAAACCTTTCGTCGCAAGCCTGCGGGTTCGACCCCCGCCCGGCAAAGGTGAGCCCGCCAGCCGGGAGCGAGTGTGGCATGGCGTGCGGTAACGCACGTCGTGAAGCGTACACAGCGGGCGGCGAAGCGTCGCTATGGAGCCTCGTAATCCTCAACGTCGGTGCCTTCATCTTTCGAGCAGTGGGGGCCGCACCGGAGTGCCGCATGCATGGGCAAGGCGCAACGGACCGTCCGGGGTCAGAGAACGACGCAAAGCCGCGGGATGGCTTGCCAGGGAACCTGGGAGATCCTGTTCCTGCCCGCAGGAATGACCGCTGGAAAGGGAGATAGCCAGCGTGATCAATTAAGACCCCGGCCGGCCGCTGTGCCTGCACGGCGGCGGGAGCGCGCGAGCGAACACGAAACCTGCAGGCATCGTGCGGACCCGGCTGGCGAAACCAATGAGCCGAAGGGCACGCGGGGACAGGAAGTCGTAGCACGCTCATACTACCGTCGAAGGCGGGGAACCGGGTCCACCGGGTGCCGCTGGAGGGAAGGGGCGTGCTGCAGGAACAGAACCACTGGAGGGAAACGGTGGAAGAGACACTGCGATCTGCCAACACGTCGACGAAACAACAGTGGATAGCCGCGCAGGCGAGGAAGCACCCGGACCGGGTGTTCCCCTCGGTGCACCACCGGATCGACGGGGACTGGATGCGGGAGGCTTGGCGTCGCACCCGGAAGGACGGGGCCGCCGGGATCGACGGCGTGACCGCGACCGACTACGAGAAGAACCTGGAGGCCAACTTGGAGGACCTCCGGGATCGGATCCTGTCGTGCCGCTACTTCGCGCCGCCGGTTCGGCGGACCTGGATCCCGAAGGGGAACGGCGAGGTCCGGCCCCTGGGCATTCCGACCCTGGAAGACAAGGTGGCGCAACGAGCCATTCTCATGCTGCTGGAACCCATCTACGAAGCGGACTTCGTGCCGGGATCGTATGGGTTCCGGCCTGGACGATCGGCGCAGGAGGCCCTACACGCCATCGACCAGGGCATCATGAAGAAGAAGAAGCGCTGGGTGATCGATGCGGATGTATCGAAGTATTTCGACAGCATCCCGCACCGGGAACTCCGCGCCTTCCTGGACCTGCGGATCAAGGACGGTGTCCTCCGTCGCATGATCAACAAATGGTTGCGGGCGGGCGTCCTGGAGGAGGGCGTCCGGCACACCTCGGAAGCGGGCACGCCGCAAGGCGGCGTGCTGTCGCCGCTGCTCTCCAACCTGTTCCTGCACTACGTGTTGGATCGGTGGGTCGAGCAGACGGTTCAGCCCCGCCTCCGGGGCCGGTGCCAACTGGTGCGATACGCGGATGACTTCGTGCTGCTCTTCGAGCATCAGCGGGACTGCGAACGGGTGCTGGCCGTCCTCGGCCAGCGCCTGGCCCGGTTCGGGCTGAGGCTGCACGCAGAGAAGACACGTTCCGTTGACTTTCGGGCCAAGCTGCCCCCGGATCCGGGAGCGGGCGCCACCTTCGACTTCCTGGGCTTCACCCATGTTTGGGTGCGGTCGAGATGGAAGTATGCGGTGTTGCGCCAGCTCACGGCCAAGGGCCGCTTGGCGCGGTCGGTGCGAGCGGTGCGGGAGTGGTGCCGACGGCATCGACACGCGCCCTTGCTCTACCAGCACAACTATCTCGCACGGGTCATACGAGGCCATTGCGCCTACTACGGCCGGAGCGGGAACCGTGCCCGAACTGCCAGCTTCCGCTACCAAGTGATCCGAATCTGGCGAAAGTGGTTGTCGCGGCGCAGTCGTTCGGCCCGGGTGAACTGGGACCAGATGACCGCGCTGCTTCGCCGCTTGCCCTTGCCTACGGCCAAGATCATGCACGGATACGGGACCGCTTGAGCGAACCTGTCCTGTAAGGAACCGGATGCCCTAATGCGGGCACGTCCGGATCTGGTGTGCCAGGCGAACTGGCAGAAGACAGGGGGTGAGAGTCCCCTGGAACGAAGGAGTAACCAAACCGCGTTTCTCCGCGAGCCGTGCGTCGGTTCCCGCGAGGGGGCAGGCGAAGCGTCGGTAGCGGCGCGGATGGGTGGGGCTAATGAGCACCGAAAATACGATGATCCGGGGTGCCGAGGTTTTCAGATCGGCCGAAGGCAACATCGCAGGCATCGATTTGGTGAGATGCCGGCGAGCCCCGCGGTGTCAGAGAACCCATACACGTCCGTACGTCTTCTGTTGGGACCCTGGGAGATCTTCAAGCGGTCCCGCCGATCGTGGCGGGACCGCGTAGGGAAGGAGAAACCCGAAGCCTATGACGAACGGCTTGAAGAAGTCGGATGGGGCCGTACGACCTGGGAAGGCGGCGAACAAGGGAGCGTCAGCTCCTGCGGAGTTGCTGGAGGAAAGGGCCCCAACCAAGGGGAATTCGGGACGCCAAAGCACGCGCCGAACGCAGTGTCGGGCAAGCGTGCCTCAGGCGGCGGACCGGATACGGAACGCCGCACGGTTCGACCGGAAGCGACGGGAGCGCAGGACCGAGAGTTCTGGGTCGCGCGCAATCCTCCGCCGCCCATGGCCGGATCCGCGGTTTGCCGTCAAGCACCCGAGGTAGGAGCCGGATGGATTAACGTCCATGTCCGGATCTGCGCGGGGGGTGCGCAGTAATGCGCATTCCTACCGTAACTGGGGGGAGGGGCTCGGCAACGACCCCTCCTACCCGGCGCATTTCTTCCCGGTCGCAGCAGGAGAGCGGTTCCGCCATACGGTCCGTGCTCCTGCGCAAAGTCGTCTTGCACCAGGACTCGGGTTTCGGGCATTGCGGATTGCATGCCTCGACACGGTCGACCCTCCCCGAGACCGTCGATCGGTCCGCCCTCGCATAGGAGGACCACGGTCCCGCATTGCCCGCAGAGCGCACCGTCTTTCGTGGTGCCGGGTCTGCATCGCTTCCGGTGGCGGAGCCGATCGCACGGACCCGAAGCCCGAATGACGGGAAGGCTGTACCTGGTTGCCGTGGCCGGTTTCGGCCGGTACGCGTTCCGGCCCGGAACCGTCCGCAATGCGTCCTTGCGCCCCATGTCCTGAAGTACGTCTGATTGAACGAGCCGGGATGATCCCGATGCTTCCGGCGTTCCGGATTCGCTTCCACGCGTCGTGCCGCAACGAATCCACCCCGTCGTGCCGGTCGGCCGCCGACATCCATCCATGGTCGGGTTTCGCGGCCGCCGCTGTCGGGAGCATCCCCGGCCCGCCCCGTCCGGGAGTCGCCCCTGCACATAAGAATGCGAGTGACTTGCATATGCGACGAGGTCCGCGTAGGCTGCACGTGTGCGAATGCCTCGCATTCTTGTAAAGATTGGAGCTTCCCCATGGCCGCCATGTCGTTTTGCCCTGCGATGCATCGCGTCGGGATGTGGGCCACGATGACCCTACTGATCGTTGGCAGCCCCCATGCCCAGGAACTGCCGCCACCGGAAGAGATGTGGGAGATCATCCAGCAGCAACAGATGGAAATCGAGGCGCTCAAGGAGAGAATCGGAGCGGGAGAGGTGCAGGCAGAGGAGACTGCAGTGGCAATCGAGGCGGTGGTCGAATCCATGGATGCGCAAGCCACCGGGGGTGGATGGTGGGACCGGACCCAGATCGGAGGCTACGGCGAGCTGCATTACAACAGCCCGGAAGGCGGGGACGGAGAGATCGACTTTCATCGATGGGTTCTGTTCTTCGGACACGATTTCAACGCGACGACCCGAATGTTTTCGGAATTCGAGCTGGAGCACGCGCTGGCCGGAGACGGCAAGCCGGGCGAGGTCGAGCTGGAGCAGGCCTATGTCGAGCATGACTTCAGCGATACGTTCACGGGCCGGGCCGGGGTCGTGCTGATCCCCGTCGGGATGCTCAACGAGGTCCACGAGCCGCCCACCTTCTACGGGGTGGAACGCAACAATGTCGAGAAGAACATCATTCCCACCACGTGGTGGGAAGGCGGGGTCGGGGGTACGATGACGACGGCGACGGGCTTCCAGGTGGATGCCATGCTTCACGGAGGCCTGAAAGTGCCGACCGACAGCTACAAGATTCGCAGTGGACGTCAGAAGGTGGCCGAAGCGGTGATGGAGGATCCGGCGGTCACCACCCGTATCCGGTACACGGGCATGCCCGGGATCGAGGTTGCGGGCACCCTGCAGTATCAGTCCGACCTGACCCAGGGCGCCGACGGGCACGATGCGGCTGCTTCACTGGTCGCTGTCCATGCCGATCTCGACCGACCGGTATCGGACAGGACGACCTTCGGTTTCCGGGCTCTCTACGCCGGGTGGAACATCGACGGCGATGAGGCTTCGGCGCTGGGAGCCGATTCGCAGCGCGGATGGTATGCAGAACCTTCGATTCGGACGCGGCTGGGCGGCTCGCAGTCCGTCGGCCTGTTCGCCCGGTATGAGGCGTGGGACACCCGGGCAGGCAGCGACGCGGACACGGAAGAGAACCAGTGGGTGGTCGGCGTCAATTACTGGCTGCACCCGAATGCCGTGTTGAAGGCGGATTACGTGAACCACGAGAAGCCGGGATCCGAGGACGCGCGCACGATCAGCCTGGGTGTCGGCTACCAGTTCTAGGCCATGGGATCGGCGGACCGCAGCGCGGTCGGCGGGCCGCCGATCCGGCACGGGATTGCCGGCCTGTTCGTTGCCGGAGTGATGGCGTCGGTGGCGGCGCCCGCTCCGGCCGAAGAGGTCTATCTTCCGCCCAACGAGTTCGTGGGCCAGGCATTCGGCGGAAGCCCGCCTCCGAGCCGGAACCTGTGGCTCCGGGGCGATCTTCGGGACGACATTGCGGCCATCTTGGGCCACCGGTACGGCAAGCTGAGGATCAAGTACTGGCGGCAGGGGCATCGAACCGCGTGGATTCTGGAAGAGATCGGCAAGTACGAGCCGATTACGGCCGGGTTCATCATCGATGACGGCAGGGTCGCCGACGTTCGGATCCTCATCTATCGCGAGTCGCACGGATGGGAGGTCCGGTACCCGTTCTTCACGGATCAGTTCCGCGGCCTCGCGTTGAAACAGGACCGGCACCTGACCGGTCCGATTGACGGTATTGCCGGCGCCACGCTGTCGGTGTCGGCGATCACTCGCCTCGCCGCACTGGCCCTGTTTCTGGATGCGCGGATTGCTGCCGATGCTGCAGGCTGAGAATCCCCGGACCGTTCGGCGGAAGCACCGTCGTCGCTGGGCCTCGCGAGCCCGCATCTGGCACCGTCGTATCGGTCTCGTGGTCGCGATGCCAGTCGCGGTAGTGGCCGTCACCGGGGTGCTGCTGAACCATGCCGAACGGCTCGACCTCGACCGGATCAACATCGAGGCGGCGGCGCTGATCCATTGGTACGGGCTCCATCCGGTCGAGCGCCCGACGCACTATCGGGCCGGCGACCTCTGGGTAAGCTGGATTGACGGCACGATCTACGCGAACGGGAAGAGCGTCGCCGAGGCCGGGGGCACTCCGCGCGGGGCCGTCGAGCTTGATTCCCTTCTGGCGGTCGCGACCTCCGACACCATCGTGATCTTCACCCGGGAGGGTGAACCGGTCGAGCGCTTGGGTGCGGCCTTCCTCCCCGGTGTCATCCTGCGGGTAGGGACGGTATCGTCGGAGCGCATGGTCATTGGCACTGCCGAAGGTTTGTTTGCCAGCGATTCGGAACTGCTTGCATGGGCTCCTTTCACCGGCGAGGTCGAGTGGTCTCGAGCAGGGATGCCGGACGAGGCGGAGCTGGAGGCGCAGCTGGCAGCGTTTCGAGGGGCGGGACTGCCGCTCAGCCGCGTCCTGCTCGACGTGCATTCGGGGCGGTTTTTTGGCGCCGCCGGCACCGTCGTCATGGACCTCGCCGCCGTCTCCATGCTCCTGTTGGTCGCAACCGGAATCGTCAACTGGATGGCGTTCCGGAAACCGCGGCGCTAGACCCGCAATTCCGGCGGGAAGGCATCCCGTTCGTCGACAGGAATGGTACTGCGGGAACCATCGTGGTCGCCCGCGAGCGCCGCTCGGGCACCTTGACCGGACAGGCTGCTGGGCCAGTCTCGGCTTCTGGAGGGTGCGCGGCCTCCGTGTCGAGGCGGAACGGTATTCCCGGCGATCGTAACCCGTGTCTGACGGGATTCATCCGATTCCGGCCCGGAGCGGGGGTCGAACCCGCGGGCTTGCGACGAGGGGTTTCCACCTGCGGGATGGCTGCCCTTCTCCGGAGCTTGGTCCGGCGCAAGCAGACTACTCGATGCGGTTCAGGAGATCTTCGAGGCCGCACAGGATCCGGTTTCCGCTCTCGATGAAGTCGCTGCGCTGGCACACCAGGAATCGGCGACCCGCGCCTACGAGGTCCGCGTTGGCCTGGAGCCGTGTCATGTCGTGGAGGGTGGGGTGGGTGGTGAGCTTGATTTCCATCGCCCAGAGCTCCGTGCCGGTGCGGATGAGGAGGTCGATTTCACGTTGGTCGCTTGTGCGCAAGTGGAAGGCCTCGAACGGTCTGCCCGCGGCATGCAGGGTGGCGAGGATCTGATCGATGACGAACCCTTCCCAGCTCGCTCCGACCCAGGGCTGGACCAGCAGGGCGTTCCGGTCGTGCACGTGCAGCAGCGCGTGCAGCAGTCCCGTATCGCGCCAGTACACCTTGGGACGCTTGACGAGGCGCTTGCGCAGGTTCGCGTGGTACGCGGGCAAGCGGCGCACCAAGTACGCGCCTTCCAGGTAATCCAGGTCACTGTTGACCGTGTGATGGGAGAGCCCGAGGCTCTTCCCGATCCGGCTGGCATTCCATTCTTGGCCGTGCGCCACCGCGAGCATCATCAGCAGGCGATGCGTCGTCCGGGGATGCGCGGGCAGACCCCAGTTGGGAAGGTCCCGCTGCACCAGCAGATTCAGATAGTCGTGCTGCCAGACGGGGAAGCCGCTGCCGTTCCGCACGCCACCGTCGGGATAGCCGCCGAAGAGCCAGAGCCGACGTCGTTGCGAATCACTCTCGAGCTCGGTGTGGAGCAGCGTAGCGAGTTCGACTACGGAGAGCCGTCCGGCGAGCGATTCGGAAACCTGCGTCATGAGAGAAGGAGAAATCGATCCCAGCAGCAGGAATCGGCCGTGGCGCTGCCGGTCGCCGTCGATCGCGGCGCGCAGCCGCGGGAAGATTTCCGGCCAAGCCTGTGCTTCATCCAGGATTACGAGTGCGGACCCGCCTGCTACCCGGTCCCACTCCAGGTCGAGCCGTAGGCGATCGGGTTCCTGCTCCAAGTCGAAGTATCGTCCGCCCAGGGATCGGGCCAAGGTCGTCTTGCCGCATTGGCGGGGACCGACCAGCGCGACGGCGGGATAGAGCCCGAGGCGGGCGCGCAACAGCGTGTCTGTCTTTCGGGCCAGCACGCCATGCATTTTAGAAACGGATTTCCAGTTTGCAAGCAACGGCAGGCACACGGTTCCAGCGGCATCTCCGGCCCCGCCCGGTTCCTTCGCCCTGACAAGGCGGCAAGACAAGCGAGATGTCGGGCAGTCATCACGGATGAATCGCCGGACCCCGGGATCCCCGAACCCTCGCCGACAGCAAGCCCGATCCGTGCCACGCCCCGCCATGGAGCCCGCCACCTTGAGCTGCGCGCCCCTGCCCGTCCGGTCTGTCCTCGAGCAACCCGAGACCCTCGCCGGACAACGGAGCCGATTCCGGGCCGCGTTCGAGTCAGCGTAGTCCTGTGCTTCGGTTGAACCCGACTTTGCAGTGTCACTTGACCTGAACCGGGTGCAAAGTTCCCTGTCCGGCCGACATGGCCGGTTTCCAGGCCCGGTCCGCTGCTCCACCCTGCCGGATGTGCGTGCGTCGGCTGCCTCGCGTCATGGCTTGCGGCATGGGCGAGCGGAGAGGCAAGCCGGCGTTCAAGCGGTGGACGGCAGTCGTTCAGGCTCGTATTCCTTGAGCATGCGGATCCTGATCGAGTTCCCCGCTGGTCCGCATCCGATGGATGAGGCGCAGCCTGCCCTGCGCGCACATCTACCAGGTCGACCTCGGGCCTCAGACCCTCTACGGTGGGTTCCATGTCGGCCATGGAACCCGTGCACCGCATCCCGGAGCAGCCGGCCCACCTGCACCGGCTGCAGGCACTCCCGGCTCAGGATCCACCAACCGGTCGTCGTGCCGCTGCTCTGCGGGAGAAAGGGTGGAGGTTCTCCCCGGCGGCTGGGCACCGCGGTTCCCTTGCCGTCGGCGGTTCCCCCGGAAGCGGGTGCGCTGCACGACCTGCGTCTGGCGCCGGTGACCGGGGAGGCGGATCTGGAACAAGCAGAGGTTCCGGGAGCATCCGTGCGGGGCGGTGCGGCATGTGGGCACCCAACTGCGGTATCGGCTCCAGTCGGAGCGGGGCGTGCCGGGCCCCAGATTTGCGTCCGGCTTCCCGGGACCGGTGGATCGGGTGGTGAGACCCCGCGGTCGCGGCATCGGAATCCCGCGGTGATCGGCCCGAGCCGGTTCCCGGTCCGTCCGTCGGTGCGCGGCCGGAACCCGGGGTTCCGGGTTCCGGGGAGGGCCCCGGACCGACTGCCCGACGGGATCGAGGCCCGGTACGGGTATCGTTCCCTTCCGGTCGAAACCTTCGTGGATCCGGAGACCCGTGCGGGCGCCGTGGATGCCGCCGCCGGCCGGGAGCGGGTGGGAGAGACCGCCGGGCGGGGGCGGTTCGCGCGCCCCGGGGCGGAGCGACGGTCGGTCAGGGCGGTGTGGATGCGTCCGCTGCGGAGCGACGGGCGCCGGGTCCTGGGTGGGGCGCCGGCGGCTCCGTCGGCTTTCGGTCCGGCCGGCGGACCGGAGCGGGGGAGCTGGACCGCGAACGGGTTCGGCGGAGCGTCGCCGGGGGACCGTCGGCTCGGCCGCCAGTCGGTCACGAGTGCCTCCCTGACGGCTGATCCACCCGGCGCATCGTTCCCCGTCGCCGCTCGGGGTCGGCAGACCCCGGTCACCGGGTACTACCGGAGGATCGACCGGCCGGCCGGGTCGGCGGTCACGCCGGAGGCCATTCCGGCCCCGCACCGGGAGCGCACCCTTCGGCGCATGGCCCCCGGCAGGACGGTGTCGAGGATCTGGGACGGATCGGACCTCGACTTCGCGACCCACCCGAAGTGCGGCGATCCCGGCCTCGGTGGCCGCAACCGGAACGCATCGGAAACGCGGGGCCGGCCCCGGCATTCGACGCCGGCGGTCGATGCGGACCCCGGCCTTCCCCTCGGCGTCCCCCGCATCGAATCCGACGCGCCGGACGGCCGGGCCGAGAAGGGCAAGCCCCTCGAAGAGCGGACATCCGCCCACCGGATGCGGAGCTTGCGGGACACCTCGGCGCGGGTGCCGGACGGCGTGCGGGTCGTCTCCGTACTCGACCGGGAGGCGGACTTCTTCGCCCGGTCCGCTGAGCGGCGGCGGCGGGGCAACGTCGACCTTCCGGTCCGGGCCCGCCACGACCGGCCCCTGGGCAAGGACGAAAAGAAACTCTTCGCGCAACGGGCTGCGGAACTCCCTGCCGGCTCCCCGGAGATCCGGATCGCCCGCCGGTCGGCCCGCAACTCCACCCGCACCCGGAAGGCCGAGGCGGAGCGGGAAGCGCGGGTCGACAAGGTATTCCTGCGGTTCCGGCGTTTCGACCTGCCTCCTCCCGGGAACGGAACCGACTCGGAAGACCCCGTGCCCATGACGGCGGTCCGCGTGACCGAGGAAGATCCGCCGGCAGGCGTGGAGCCCCTGCACGGGACGCTGCTCACCCGCCGGCCGGTACTGACCCCGAAGGAAGCTCAGCGGGTGCTGGAACCGGATCGCCTGCGCGGGTGGATCGAGGACCGGCGCCGGGTTCCGCCAAGCGGATGCACGGCGGAATTCCTCGACCATCGGGAAGGCCACTGGATCGAGCGGGCGGTCACGATCCAGGCCGTGCTCGCCTGGCGAATCCTCGCCATGGTCATGCTCGGACGGGACCCCCCGAACAGCCCGCCGAGGTGCGGTTCTGCAAAACCGAAATCATGGTGCTCAAGGACTTCGCCCGCCGGCACAAGCTCCGGTACCGACCGGACCACCTGGGGCACGCCGTGCGGACCATGGTGATCTCGTCGGCTATCCCGATCGTCGCAGCGACCCCCCAGCGGGATCCAAGTTGGTCTGGCGGCGCTGCACCTACATGGCGATCCTGGATCAAGGCTACGAATGGGTGCTGGAGATGGATCCATCCAGCGAGTTGTACCAGGAATTCCATCCTGACAAGCGATGTCAGTCATAGGCAGGACGCACCTCCTACTCTCGGCTGTTACCGCCGGGGATCCGCAAGGACGGGATCTGCTGGTTCGCGCTATTCACGAATGCGGCTGTGGCGCCGAGGAAATGCGGCTCGTCCGCTTCGGCGACCATGTGGGCATCTTCGCGTGCGTGTCCGGCAACTGGAACGCGGTCACCAAGCTCGAAGGCGTACTCGCCCGCCTGCATGGGGAGCACGGGCTCTAGGTTGTGTCGTCGCAGTCGAGCGACGCCGTCCCGTACCTTGCAGAGACCACCGGCGCCGACCGCCCCGGCGTGCCCGCACGGATGGTGCGGTTCTTCCGCGAGCGCGAGATCCCGATCGAGGACTTCCATGCGACGACTGGCCGCAGCCCTTGCCGCGAGACGAGAATCGGGTCGCTCCACCTCATCGTCGACCTGCCCGCATCGCTCTCACTGGCTACAATCCGGGACGAGTTCATGAACCTCTGCGACGAGCTGAACATGAACGGCGTGCTGGTACCGATCAGCAGGTAGCGCGCCGAAGACGTCCGGCTGCGCATGCCAGATCGCGAGAACGGCCCCTCCCGCGCCCGCGTCTGCTCGACCTCGTGCGCAACCGCCATGGGTTTGCTCGGATGCACTGGACCGAATGAAACGGCGCATAGCGCGTGAATATCGGTATTTTGTGCCAGAATATGACACCAATATCGGCTGGGATGAGGAACTATCATGTTACTTCGCTTCGGAGTCTCCAACCACCGCTCCATTTGTGACTATCGGGAGCTGCACTTGAGTGCGTCGAGGCGAATCAAGCGCAAGGGGCCGGTCATTCCTGCGCCGACGCTGAAAGAGAATGCAGTTCCCGTCGTCGCACTCTACGGCAGCAATGCGACGGGGAAATCGAATCTTATTGATGCGATGGACGAAATTCGGCGGGTAATCGTTCGTTCTCACAAATCGTTGGGTGCCACCGACCGCATTCCTCGGACCCCGTTTCGGCTCGATGGTGCGGGTAACACGCAACCGACGCGGTTCGACTGCACGTTCTCGGTGGGAGAAGGGGTGTCTGCTGCGGAGCAGAGTCCCCCCACACCCGAAAGCGTGTACGAGTATGGGTTCGAGTACGTGGACACGGAGTTTCGGCGCGAGTGGTTGTATCGGATGGTGCGCAATGAACGACAAAGCACCCAAGTGCTGTTCGAGCGCAGGACCGAAGACGGCAAGGTCCGCGTGAGATTTGGCAGTCAGCTCCGTGGCAGAAATAGGACAATCGCCAGTCTGACCCGTCCAAACAGTCTGTTTCTGTCCGCCGGTGCCCAGAACAATCATTCGCTGCTGATTGAACTGTATCGCTATTTCGCCGAGCGATGGAAGATCATTCTGAATTCGGAAGCCATGGATGAACTGATTGTCGCGAAGCGTCTATCCGACTATGGTCACATGGAAAATCTTCTTATGCTGATACGCCAGGCCGACATCGGAATAGTCGATATCGATATCAAAGAGGAGGAAGTCGAGGAGAAGCGTGCGGGATTCGAGCGCGATCTTGCCAGTCTGATTTCGAAGCACTTTCCTCAAAACCCCGAACACGATCTAGAAGCATCAATGGTCAACGAGATGCTTCACAGGAAACGGTTGAGTTTCATGCACTCGGCGGCCGGGGATCGTACTGCGGCTTTCAGATACTCCACGGAAAGCAAGGGAACACGAACTCTGATTTCCTTGCTTATTCCGGCGCTGGAAGCGCTGTCGCGTGGATCGCTTCTCGTAATCGACGAGCTCGATACCAGCCTCCATACGAATCTGGCGCGTTCGTTCGTTTCGCTCTTTACCAAGAAGGAATCCAACCCGCATGGCGCCCAACTCGTATTTTCTACCCACGACGTGGCGCTGCTCGGTAGCGGCGTGTTGAATCCGGATGAAATCTGGCTGACCGACAAGAGTCATGAAGGTGAATCCCAGTTCACGCCATTGACCGATTTCAAGCTCCGCTCACGTGACGATATCGAGAAAGCGTACCGCGCGGGCCGTTTTGGGGGTATTCCGATTGGCGACGACTTTTTCATCAGCTTCCGTGAGGACGGGAGCTCGGCGGGCCCATGAGCCGCGCGAGACGCATCGCGCGGCGGCCCGCCACACGCCTGCCCGCCGCCCGAATCGTGGTCGCCACGGAAGGAGTGTCGACCGAACCCGAGTATCTCAAGGTGTTCAATCGCATTCATGGAGACCGGTCCGTACGAGTCGTCCCGGTCGGTGTCGGCGGTGACCCGCGAACGGTGGTCGAACGCGCAATCGAAGAATTGGAGAAATCGTAGCGGGATCGGCTGGCGGGGCGCGATTCCGTGTGGGCCATGTTCGATCGGGACAGCCATGAGAGATTCGACGAGGCAAGGGATCTGGCGCGCAGCAGGGGCATTCGACTGGCCATTTCGAATCCGTGTTTCGAGCTATGGGGAATTCTCCACTATCAAGAGCAAAACGCGCCCCTCGAGAGACGGGCATGTCAGCGGAAGTTGAGGGAACTGTGTCCTCGATTTCGATACAGCGCTGCAGCCCGCAAGATTTTCGATGATCGAGGTAACTAGTGCCCGCACCGAAAAAGTACAATGGTTTGACTCTGAAAGTGGAATCGTGATATAGAGGGGACGAAGAATCCCGCTTTGATGCGGGAATCGGCCGATGAGGTCGAGAATCGGCCGGATTTTCGGGAATCTTCGCGAGAATTGCCATGCGAAACGTCATTCGCCTGCAGATGGAATTGGGTCAGGTTGCGATCGAGGAGATCGAGATCGACGAGAGCTCGCGGGATGACATTCCGCCGCTGCTGCTCGGGCTTCGGCACGTGTATGCCGACCGGTCGGTTCGTGCCCGGTTGTTCGAGATCTTGGAGCAGGGGATCCTTCCCGAGGTGTCCCACACGAAAGGGCGTCCCGGCATGGAGCTGTGGAGGATCCTCGTGATGGGTCTCCTGAAGCAGGTCTTGGGGTGTGACTTCGATCGTCTGCACGAGCTGGTGAACCAACACCATACCGTTCGGAAGTTTCTGGGACACTCCGGCTTCTGGGACGAGACCCGGTACCGGTATCCCACGGTGGTACACAACGTGAGCCTGCTGACGCCGGACGTGCTGGGGGAGGTGTTGCAGCTGATCGCGGAGAGCGGCCATGCGCTGGTGCGGAAGCGGAAGCGGAAGCGGAAGAGCGGCCCGGGCGGTCGCCCGTCGAAGGAGCCCCTGCGGGGCCGCTGTGATTCGTTCGTGGTGAAGACGGATGTGCACTTCCCGACGGACGTCAACCTGCTGTGGGATGCGATGCGTTGCCTGGTGCGCGAGACGGGCCGCTCAACCCTGCGGGCGGGGGTGTCCGGATGGCGGCAGTGGCGGCATCGGAGCCGGAGGCTGCAGCGGCTCTTTCAGAAGGTTCGGCGGACCCGGCGGGCCCGTCCGGGGCCGATCCAAGCGTACCTCGACGCCTGCTGGGAGGAGGTCCGACGGGCGGAAGCGACGGTTCCTGCGCTTCGGGAGCAAGGCGTCGGAGCCCCCAGGATTCTCCGGATCGAGTCGTACCTCAAGCATGCCCGGAGGCAGCTCGACCAAGTGGACCGCCGCCTGCTGAAAGGCGAGAAGATCCCGCAGGAAGAGAAGGTGTTTTCGATCTTCGAGGAGCACACGCGCTGGTGTGTGAAGGGCAAGGCCGGGGTGCCGGTGGAACTCGGAGTGCCGGTGGCCGTGCTGGAGGACCAGCACGGCTTCCTCCTACACTCCCGGATCCTGTGGGAAGGCGGAGACGTGGATCATGCCGTACCCATGATCCGGGAAGCGCAGGCCCGCTTCCCCGACCTCCGCCTGTGCAGCTTCGATCGGGGGTTCCACAGTCCCTCCAACCGGATCGCACTGGACGAACTGCTGGATCACAACGTGCTTCCGAAGAAGGGAAAACTCGGTCCGACCGACCGGAAACGGGCCGCCGACCCGACGTTCCGGGAGATGCGCCGGCAGCATCCGGCCGTGGAGTCCGCCATCAATAATCTCGAGCAGCGCGGCATGGACCGGGTCCTGTCGTATGGGGCGGAGGGTTTTGCGCGGATGGTGGCGCTCTCCATGGTGGCCTTCAATGTCCACCGCATCGGGTTGCTGCTGCAGAGACAGGCCCGGGCCCAAGCCCGACGACGACGAAGACGCGCCGCCTGACAGCGGCGCCCCTCCACCCCGTCCGCGAAGCTCGCCGGGAGCGGGAACGGAGCCGCTCGCCCTAGCGTCCGGATTCTGGGTGGGAAGAGCCCGGATGCCGCTACGAATCGGCAGGAATCCCCTGGAAACGGAGCGACCGGAGGCCCCGGAGGGTGGGTCCAACCCGAAATTTCGCCGGAAGGGCCGCCAAAATGACCATTTTCGGTGCGGGCACTAACTACTCACCCCTGGTTGGGGTCGGGTTGGCCGTAGTGCTCGTTGAGGATGTCTGCGGCCTTTCCGTTGAGGGCGATGTGGATGGCGACGAGAGGGTTGTAGCCGAGTGCCTCCATGGAGGTGAGGAAGCTGGAGCCTCGGCACCATGCGGTTGCGTGGAGCATGGTGCGGAAACATCCGGACACTTTGATCTTGACCTTGGTCATTCGGATCTTCTGTTCTCCGGCATGGTTGGTGAAGCTGACGTCGGGGTCCTTCATGAAGCGGAGGACGGACGTCTCGTGTTTCACGAGACGTTCATGCAGGTTGTGGGCGTCGGACTTTGCGATGCGTCCCCGGGTTCCTTTCGTCCGCGGCGGGATATCGGGCAACTCCTTGGCGCCTTGGGTGAGAAGGGTGCGGTAGCGCTTGCGCACGGCCCGGCGGTCGGTCTCGTTCAAGGCCTTGGATGCGCTCTGGTTGACCCTGTGGCAGACCCCGCGCAGCAGGCTCTTCATCAATCGCGCCCAGCGGTAGCCGTTGGACTCGACGACGAAGGCCAGTTCGCGCAGCAGGTGGCTGCCGCACAGCTGGTGGCGGCACTGATCGTAGCCCATGTATGCAGCCCAGCAGTCGTGGACCAGGACGCCCTGGTAGCGCGGGAGGATGCCGATCTCTTCGATCGCCTCCCGACCGCGCTTGCGGTGCGGGAACTTCACGGTCAGGGTGCCGTCGGTGACGACATGGAGCCATTGGGTCTTGCCGGCGACCCGGAATCCGGTCTCATCGACATGCAAGGCCGGGCGTTGCAGGAGATGGGCCACGGCGACCTCCTCCCAAGATGCGAGCGCATCCTGAAAGCGCCGGACCTAGCCGAGACAGGTCGCCTCGGAGAGCTTGATGCCGGAGATCGCGTGCACGAGCGAGACAGCACGGCGCAGGGACAGCATCTGGGCGATCAGCAGGTTGAGGACCAAGGCCTGGATGCTGACACCGTACTGCACGGGCCCCGGCATGAGGTCTGGGAACCGGCCCTTGGTCCGGGCCCGGCACTTCGGGCATTCCTTGATCTCGGCGTCGACGCGGCGCTCGACGACTTCGAACACGATGTCGTAGAGGACGCGGCGCTCCCGATCGACGGGGTCGACGTCGTCGAGGTCGGCGCCGCAAGCGTCGCAGGCATCGACGGTGATCGTCTCCTGGACGGTGGTCGTGCGCCGGTGACCGCCCGTCTGCGGGTTCGGCTTCGGGCCCTTGCCGTGGCTCCCGGTGCGCCGCGCGCTCTCGTCCTTGTCCGTCTGGGACGGCGGCAGACCGGAGTTCCGGCTCGTCTTGCGCGTGGTCTTCTCCAGGAGCACGGCCAGCAGCAGCTGGAGCAGCATCAGCAGGCCGCGGACGAGCGCCTCGCACTCCGGGGAGACCTTGCCTTGCATGCGGAGATCCTGGAACCGCTTCTGGAAGGCGTCGACTTCCTGGCGCAGGGAGGTGCCGGCGACGCTCGTCATCCCGACGCCTCCACCCCCCGGACGGCCGCCCGCACGGCGAACCGCTCGCCTTCGGGCATCGTCCGGTAGCGCCGCGCCGGCGGCGGGCGCGTCCGGATGCCGCGGCGCTCCAAGGTCTCCAGCATCCCGAGGCCGGCCCCGACCCTGGAGCCGCCCTTTGCGGTCGTCCCGTGAAGGGGCTCGCAGAGGGTCTTCGCCCGCTCGGTGCGGCGGCAGGGGGAACACCGACCCACGGTCTCCCGAACCTCCGCGATCGGCGGGCGGGTCCGGCGGCGGCCCGAACAGGGGGTCGACTTCAGGTCGATGATTCGCTGGTCCATGGGGATTCCCGCAGCCACGATTCGACGACAGCATGCGAATCGGCGGGCGCTTGTCAAGCGGTGCGTGGACGACCCGCCCACGCACCGAAACGTCACCTCCTATCCAAGGTCTGCCGGTATGGGAACACCGCCGTCACCTCGACGCACCTATCCGAATGCCCGTGCCCCGCCGGGCGATCGACCCGTCGTCGCCTTCGATCCCTACCCGGCCGCCATCCACACCTCCGACGCGGTCCGCCCCGATGGCCCATCTTGGAGAGGGTCCCTCCTACAACGTCAAGCGCAGATCTCCGGCGGAGGGGAACGGCAGCCCACGGAACCCGCTCCACCGGACCGCACGGCGGACCCGCGACGTCCCGCGCGGGGTGCCCGGTCGCGTTGCGGACCCCTCCCCACAAGGCCGGAACGGGGAGCGGCAGCCGAAGATCGACCCACTTCTTGTCAGACGGACCCCGTGCATCCGGTCCTCGGCCGCAAGCGAGTGAAAGGGGCACGGAACAATGCCGGATCCGAACCCGTCAGGAAAAACGATTCGTCATCAGTAGGGGGGGTGAGTAGATACTGATCGAGAAGCAATCAAACAGTGTTATTCGGATGCTGTTGAAAGAGCCTCTTCATCGGTGCAACGTAGGGAAGAGGAGGGCGAGCCGGGAGGAAATCCGTCTACGACCGTCCACCTGCTCACGGAGTTGATATGTTGCTTCAAGCGTCGCGAGAAACACGGCAAGTGATTCGCGTGACACGGTTACCGACCTTTGCCGCCGTAGCCGTAGCCGCACGGCGGGGGGTGTCGGCCGTGCACGATCACTCCCTAGGGCCTGTTAACTCATTATGTGGTGGAATATGTGGTAGAATCCGGATCCTTGGTTCGTAGAGAGGATTCCCGGTCATGGAACGCACGCAAGCCCAGTACGAGCGTATCCCTCATGTCTTTCCGAAGCACCGCGGCAATGTCTTGCTTAGTACTGTGTCGGTTCTTAACGCCATTCTGTACGTAGCCGAGCAGGGATGCAAGTGGCGCGGGCTGCCGGCGCACTTCGGCAACTGGCACACCATCTACACCCGGATGAACCGCTGGGCGAAGAAAGGCGTCTCTTGGATTGGGTGTTTGCGGAGTTGCAGCGCTTGGAGATCATATGGGTGAAGGTCGGGGTGCGGTTCTTGGACAGCACAGTGGTGAAGGTGCACCCGGACGGTGCGGGAGCGCTCGAAAAGCATGGTGCTCAGGCCATCGGGACGTCGCCGCGGGGGCTGGACCCCCAAGCTTCATCGGGTCGCTGCGAAGGATCGAAACGCGGTAGGGTTTTCCTGGTCCGGAGGGCAGGAGGGCGACACGGGCCCCCACGACGATCCCACGCTGCTAATCCAGCGGTGATCGGCGAGACTTTTTCGATCTGCGTCGCGCTGCAATCGTGCTGCCAAGGCTCCATTAGACCCGCTCGGCGCGAAAAATTGCGATCAAGGGGCGATCTGTGGTGATGCAAGCCCCAACGCACTCGGATTTCGCGTCTCGGAATCAGCGTGGGATCGCCGTAGGCCGGCCGGGTTGGGTGGCCCGGCTTGGATACTTGCGGTTTCGGTCGGGGTGTGGGCGCAGTCAGCCGGGTCTTGTGACGGCGTGCAGGACCTGCTTGCGCTTGTCGGCATAGTGGTGGCGGGCGTCGGCGAAGCTGTGGAAGGGCTGGGGCAGCTTCCGCTGGTTGTGGAGGATGACGGCAATGGCAAGGGTGTTGATGATCGCGTTGTTTGCGGGTGCGTTGCGGGCCCGGAGCATGGAGTCGTCTTCGCGGAAGGTGGTATCGCGGATGTGGTGATGGCTTTCGACCACCCAGTGACCGCGGTTCCATGTGAGTAGCTGTTGCGGCGAGGCGCGGTTGGCCGCGACCGAAGTCATGCCGTAGGCGTGTTCCATGGTCCGTTTTCCGGATTTCTTGAATTCGACGCGCCGGGTGACACGGAAGATCTGTTTGACGTGGGGATAGTTGATCATCTTCGCGGGCGGAGTGAAGACTTCGATGCTGCGTTGCTCGATGCGGCCGTGCTCGAGCGTGGGCTTTTCGCTGTAGCGTCCCGTGCTTGTGGTCTCCCAGTTGATGCTCTCGAACGTCTCGAAGGTCTTGGGAGCGTTGCCCTTGACCGTCATCATCCAGTCGGCGCCATGGGTCTCGACAATCAGCCGTGCCGTCTCGCGGGTGGTGTGGAGCGCGTCGAGCGTGAGTAGACGGCCGGCCACCGGCGCGGTCTCGAGCGCGGCGTGGACGGCGGCGATCTCCCCGCCTTCGTCAGGATCGTTGAGGATCGAGACCGGCATGCCGGTCCCGTGCTCGATCCGCGAGACCGTCTCGTTAGGATCCTCGCCGGTGCGGTGGGCGCCGCGAATGCGCGTGCCGTCGACCGCGATCGCGTGGCCGACCCGCAGGCGCGGCTGTGCCCAGCGCCGCAGAGCTTCCTCGATCCACGCCGGGTCGGTGTTCTGCAGCACCCGGTGCACGGTCGATTGGGACACCGGTTCATACCGGCCGGTGTCCGGGTTCTTCCACGCACCGATCTGCGCCAGATCCTTCTGCGTCATCGCCTTCGCGTAGCGTGCCGCCGCCACCGCGCCGTGCCGATTCGCCAGCCGCGCCAGCACGATCACGCATAGCACCGAGGCGATGCCGTGCTTGCGCCCCTGCGCACGCCGGAAGTCGGAAAGCGCCGCAAAATGCTGGTACATTGAGCGCAACTCCCGCGCCGGCCGGCCGCTCTGCGTCGCCCGCAACTCCCACGCCGCAGGAAGCGGCGCACGATCCCGCAACCGACGACAGGCGTCGCGACGCAGCGGAACCACGTACAGATCCTTCGCCTCCCCGTGCGGATCCGTATAGCGCCCGTTGGCGCGCGCATAGCCCTTGCTCCTGCCCACGTACTTCCAGTTCGCCGCCTTGTACAAGGTGCCGCGGAACTTCGTCGGTGAGACCAACGACTCCGCCACCAGCAACGGATTGCCGTACGCAGCTTTCCAGTCGTCGCTGAGACGCCGCTGCATCCGCGACAACGCAAACGAGGCAAGACCCCGAAACGCCCGGCGACCTCCCAGAATCACAAATCTCGTGTTGTTTCCGATCAGGTGCAGCCGCTCAAACTGTTCTTTGCGGTGCCAACCCATCCAACGGTCCCGCGGCGCACAGCGGAAGGCGCCCGTCTGCCAGCCCGCAGCGCCCATCCACCGCCCGCGCCACGTGAACACGTAGCGCAGACCTCGACCCGCAAACTGCTTGAAACCAAGATAGTGATGACGGTCCACCACACGGTTCCAGCGACACACCTCATCCGGCCGCGCCAAGCGCACCACCACATCCCGGAGTGCAAAACCCTCCGGAGTCGTCTCGAAAAAATCCGCGGCGCGTTCCATGACCACCACGGATACCACGCCGCTTCACAAAAAGCCAGCACCAATACGAATCCTCCGGAACCTGCGGAACCCAACCTTCCAACAAACCTAGCATGGGATGGCCGTGCACGGGCCCCAGGGGCGCACGTTGCTGCTGCACCGCAGGGCATTGCCGAATACCGCACGTGGTCTGGTGATGGACAAGGCCTAGGAAGGGGACGAAACTCGTGCGTGGGTTGCAGGCCGGGGACGGGAGCCCGTGGTCCCACCGAAAGCCAACCGGATCACGCCGTGGGAATACGATCGAGAACGGTACAAGAAACGCAATGAAGTCGAACGCCTGTTTCGAAAGATCAAGCGATTTCGGCGTGTCTTCACGAGATTCGACAAGTTGGATGTCGTCTTCACCTTCTTCATCCACTTCGCGCTCATCGTCGATGCCCTCAAGCCTTTATAGATTTAACAGGCCCTGGGTGTTCACCCCTGTCTTCAGGTTCTCGAACGCCTGCGGCGCCTTGTCGAAGGTGTAGGTGCGGTCTGCCCTGCGCACACATCTACCAGCGTAATCCCGATCCTCTCCCCCCTCTACGGTGGGTTCCATGTTGGTCATGAAACCCGTGTACACTGCATCCTGGAGCAGGCCCGGGGCACCTGTGCCGGCTGCAGGCGCTTGAATGGCCGATCGGTCGTCGTGCCGTCGCCCGTCGGGTGTGCCGGGAGTTTCACCTAGCCGACGTGCGGGGGCACGGCGACCGGAATCCGGAGGGGGCGACGGATCGCCCACCCCACATGATCCGGGGCTTCGGGTGGACGGTCATCCGGTGATTGGGCGCACGGAGAGCCACCTGCTGCACGATTCGGGTCCGGCCTGCAGGCTGCCCGCAAGACGCCGGAGGGGACCAGCATCCGGATCGGGATGCCCGGTTCCGGCGCATCAGTCGGCGTGTGCAGGCGTTCCAGGGGTTGGGACAGCCGGTAATTTCGGTCGATACCCGGAAGCAGGAGCAGGTGGGTTCGGCTCCGGAATGCCGGGCGTGCATAGCGGTACAGGGGGAACCCGAGCGGCCGCAATTCCATGCTGCTCCTGACCCTGAATTCGGAAAGGCCCTTTCCTGCGGGACCGATGATGGGATCCGGGCTTCCGGATGGGGGGCGTGGATCACGAAACCGCTTCCTTTGTGGTGAAGACGGTCCGGCATCGGCGCGCGCCTTTTTCCAAACCGTTCCCGGAGGTCGCCTTCACAGTCACAGACCGTGACCACGCGGGGATCGGGCAGGCGGCGGCGAGCTGCCGAGCGCGGTCGATCCCCTGCACAGCCTGCGCGCGCTGGGCTGGTCTGCCACTTCCGCGGTTCGTTCGCCGGAGTGTGTCTGACCATCGTTTCGGTGCATCATTGCCGGATCAGCCTGTATCGGTTTCCTTTCCGCAGTGCATGCAGGCGCTCAACGGCAGCATCGGCCCCTTGCGGATCCGGAACCGGTCTGGATCACGGGATCGGCACATGCCGGCCTGCAACCGTCAATCCAACGTCGGTGGACTATCACGCATCTGACAAGGCCGGCATGGATCCGCCCTTCCGTCGTGAAGATTCCCTCCTCGTTTGTAGGCGGTTCCTGACCCGGTCCTGGGGGTGGCCTCCTGCTCTGTTTCCGTTCTTCTCCGTTCAGTTTCCGGAAGGAGAGAACATCCCGAGCGGATTCCCGACCGGCAATGCGCGACCGGCAGGCGCTGGCGGATGGGGCGGGATTCGAACCCGCGATACGGCTCATCACCGTATACTCCCTTAGCAGGGGAGCGCCTTCAGCCGCTCGGCCACCCATCCGTTGCCTGCGTAGGGCATGCACGGAACGCCAATATGGCGGATCCGCCCCGGTTTTTCCACATCGTTCCCGGTTACGGTCGCGAATCGGCGACCGCGGCTTTCGCCAACGCGTCCGCCCGTTCGTTGCCCGGGTGGTTGGTGTGGCCGCGTACCCATTCCCACCGGACATCGTGCAGGGCCACCGCCCGTTCGAGACGTTGCCACAGATCGCGGTTCTTCACCGGCGCCCCGCTCGCGGTTCGCCAGTTGCGCCGTCGCCATCCGGCCAGCCAGGACGTGATGCCGTCCATCACGTAGCGGCTGTCGGTGACGATCCGCACGGAAGCAGGGGGGGCGATGGACTCGAGTACCCGGATGGCCGCCATCAGCTCCATTCGATTGTTGGTGGTGTTCCCGTCACTGCCGGAAATCTCCCGGGTGCCGGCGGGAGTTTCGATGACGGCCCCCCAGCCGCCGGGACCGGGGTTTCCGAGGCAGGATCCGTCGGTGTACGCGATCGTCGGATGATTCGTCATGTCGCCGGAATTCCATAGCTGTCGGGGCCTCGGGCAGCCCGGTGAAAGCGGAGACGGCCCAGGTACTCGGCGGGATCCTTGGGCCGAACCACGGCCGAGGCAGGGACCGTGTGCCAGTCGATCAGGCGGGTGAACAGGAACCGCAGGGCGGATCCCGCACAGAGTACCGGGAGGGCCGCGATCTCCGTCCCGGAGAGCGGGCGGATCTCCCCGTAGCCCTTCAGCAGCGCCCCTGCCTTCGTGATGTTGAAGTCCGCGTCTCGTTCGAAGCACCACGCGTTGATGCATATGGCGACATCGTAGGCGAGAGCGTCGTTGCAGGCAAAGTAGAAGTCGATGATTCCGCTGATCTTGCCGTCCTTGAAGAACACGTTGTCGGGAAACAGGTCGGCGTGAATGACGCCTCCGGGAAGCGACCTGGGCCAAGCTTCCGAGATTCGATGGAGGTCGCTCCGCACCTCCCCGTAGAGCCCCGGACTGTACTGTTCGAGCCGGGCTCCCGATTGCATCAGCGTGCGGCTCCAGGCGTCGACGGAAAGGTTGTTCGGGCGGGACGGCCGGAAGCCGGCGCCGGCGGTGTGCTGGCTCGCCAGGGTCCGGCCGAGGGCCCGGCAATGCGCCGGTTCGATGCGGGTGCGGGCAGTTCCCTCCAGAAAGGAGACCAGCGCGGCCGGCCGGCCGGCCAGCCGGCCGAGACGATGGCCCGAACGGTCATGGATCGGAACCGGGCAGGGAATGCCCCGCTCGCTTAGGTGATCCATCAGCGCCAGGAAGTACGGCAGGTCGGACTCGGTCACCCGTTTTTCGTACAGGGTGAGGATATAGCGGCCGGAAGTGGTGAACAGGAGGTAGTTCGTGTTCTCCACACCGTCCGCGATTCCGATGCAGGTTTCCAACTGCCCCACATCGTAGTTCGCCAGGAACATCCGGACCTGATCGGCGCTTACGTGTGTGTAGACGGCCATGGTTCTGCTGCGCGTCCGCAAGGGAACGGTCGGGAAAACGGTGTCGGCATGGATGTCGTCAGATCCGGGTTCGATCCGGGACACTGGGTCGGGCGGGCGGCACGTTGCGGTGGTCCGATGCGTCGGGGGCGGGAGGGAGCGGCATTGCGGGGCCATCCTTCGGGTGGGAACGGGGATCCGGTGGTGTCCGAAGAACGGAGGGGCAGGGGAGCGCTGCTCTGTAGACCTCTGGGCGCACAGGTGTGGGTCGGGGCGGAGGAAGCGCCCCCCAGTGCGAGACGACGGCGTTGCCGGAGGCCTCCGGCCGCCAAGGAAATTGCCGTCGAGACGGGCAAGATCTTGCCTCCGATGCCGTTCCGGCGCGGCGACGGCGGTCATCCGTCATCCAGGAGGTCCTTCAGGGTCCGGTACGACGGGGCCGGCTTCACGCCGCCCGCGAATTCCGGTGCGCTGAACAGGGGGTTGCCCGGCGACCAGAGTTCCACGCTCTCGGCGTGCTCCGCGAAATACGCCGGGTCCGTCGTGACCCGGACATGCGCCCGCATGCCCGGTGCCCGCAGCCCGTACTCCCGCTGTCCCATCGGCTGGATCTCGGTACCGGGCGCCCGCAGGCCGTCCGATCCGATGATCCGGTCCAGATCCTCCATGGTCACGGTCGACGGCGGGCGCGCCGGCATGGCGAGATCGTGTTCCGTGACGGTGTCGAGATCGATTCCTGAAGCGCCCGGTTCGCTCGCCTCGCGCTCGATGGCCTCAACGAGATCAGCCCGATCGCGGGCGTCCCGGCCCGTGCCGGCAAGCACGCTCTGCGCGATTCTTCCGGGCAATCGGGCCAGAATGGGCTGCAGCGGCCCCACCACGGACTGGAACAGGTCGATGCGGTTCCGGAGAGCGCGATAGATGTCGGTTTCGACCGTCCCCTCGTAGTGCAGGTTGACGATGCGGATGGTTTCGTGCTTCTGGCCCAGCCGGTCGATCCGCCCGATCCGCTGCTCCACCCGCATGGGGTTCCACGGCATGTCGTAATTGATCACGGCGCCACAGAATTGGAAGTTGAGACCTTCGGCCGCCGCATCGGTGCACAGGAGGATGTCCACCCCGCCGTCCCGGAACCGCCGTTTCGCGTCGTCCCTTCCGATTCTGCGCCACGCGCCGTCGGCGCCGGGTGTCTCGCCGCCCCGCCCGGAAAAGCAGAGCAGGGTCCATTCCCCGTCTTCGGCAAGCGCGGTGCGCAGGAAGTCCATGGTGTCGGTGTACTGGGTGAAGACCATCGCCTGGGCGTGTCCGTCCCGGCGCAGGGTGCGCAGCACCTCTCGGAGGTGCCCGAGCTTGCTGTCCGGCGACAGTCGTTCGATCGCACCGAGGAGGCGGTCGATTCCCGCTCGCTGCTCACGGGCAAGGGCCGTGCGTTCGAGGTTCTCCGCCTCGTCGGTATCGGTCGTCTCATCGACCGCGTCATCGTCCGGCAGGTCCTCGTCGAGTCCGAAGGGGTCCGGGATCCCGCGGCCGGAGATCGCGTCGCGTCGCTTGCGCAGCGTCGCTCGCAGTGCCGCGAAGCTGCTGGCGAGCCGGCGCCGGTAGATCGTCATCACGAACCCGACGGCCGGGCGTTCCCGTTCGCTCGCCCGGCTGTACAGGTCTTCGATGTAGTCCTCGACCGCGCTGTAGATGGCCCGCTCCGGACCCGTCATTTCGAGAAAGCGGTCCTCGACCCGGCGCTCCGCGATCGGCGTCGTCATCCTCCCTTCCCGGAAGTAGCGCCGCAGCAGCTCGCGGGTGTTGCGCGAGATCAGCCGGCGTACCGGGGTACCGGCCCGCAGGACCGCGACCGCCCCCCGGCGCTCGTCGGTCTCCAGCTGGCGGCGTGGAATGCTGGAGGGGTCGCGCAGCGCGCGGAGCACCTTGTTGGTCTTCAGACGCGCGAGGCCGGTCAGGCGCTGTGCGTCTGCCGTCTCCATGCCGCCCCAAGCGCTCTCGGCCGCCCGGAACAGCGATGCCATCCGCTCCAGGGCCTCCTTCGACGGGTTCGGCTGCTTGAGGTCCTCGAAGAAGTCGAGAAACCTCGATGTCGTCCATGCCGGCGGCAAGCCGAGCAGGTCGAGCAGGTCCCAGACCTCGACGGGATGCACCTGCATCGGTGTTGCCGTCAGCAGGACCAGACCCTGCGTGCGTTCCTTCAGGCCCCGCATGAGCCTGAGCAGGGTATTGGGGCCGCCTTCCTGCTTGCTGCCCGGCGCCCGCCGGCGGGCATGATGCGCCTCGTCGAGTACCACCAGATCCCACGGCTCGGCGCGTTCCAGGATCTCCGTCGCCCGGTCGCGACGGCGCATCATCTGGCTCGATGCGATCACGGCCGGTGCACGATGCCATTCGTCGCGCCCGGCCTCCTGTTCGTGCTGCTCCTGCAGCGCCGGCGAGGGATGCCGGGTCAGCCGGCCGCCGTCGTAGATCGGCCAGTTGAGGTTGAACTTCTCCCGCAACTCGACCTGCCACTGGCCGAGTACGGCCTTGGGCGCAAGGATCAGGATGCGTCGTGCGCGCCCCGCGAGCCAGGCCTGGCGCAGCAGCAGCCCAGCCTGGACGGTCTTGCCCAGCCCCACCTCGTCGGCGATCAGGAGCCGGGGTGGCCAGTTTCCGTACAGGCGCTCGAACGCCCTCGCCTGATGCGGCCAGGGCTCGACCGCCGCGGTTGCCTCGCCGATCCGCTCTCCCCCGCCCGGTTGCGACGGCGCTTCCCGGATGAACGCCCAGACCCGTTCGCGCAGCGTCCCGTCCGGCGGGACCGGTGGTTCTGCAGCGTCCTTTGGCCGGGATTCCGGCGTGGGTTCGCGGGGTGTCGGCTTCCCGGGCGCAGACTTCGGGAGCAGCCGTGCCGGCCGGCCCGTCTTCGGCATGAAGCGCATCAGGTCGCGGCGCGCCGCCTCCGGCACGTCCAGCACGATCGCGCGCTGCGCCCGGTCGGCCCAGAGGCTGGCGAAATTCGCCTCCTCCGCGTCGACCCGTGCCGGCTCTGGTCCCCAGCTGGTATAGACGCTGACGCTCTCCCAGTTGGTCCGCCAGCCAGCACCCGTTTCGTTGATGCTCCCGGTCCAGGCCAGTCGGTCGCCGGTCCGATCCTCGATGATCCCGGTCTTTTCGTGGAAGATCCCGTTGTCGGCCACCGGCTCTCGTGCGGCGTTGCAGGGCACGGCGACCCGGACCGTGAGAAACCCGCCCGCGACCATCCACGCCAGCAGTTCCAGCGCGCCGGCCGCCGCCGGGTCGGGCGGGGCCAGCGGAAGGCTCGCCAGGCGCTGCTCTACCAAGGCGCGGAGGTCGTTGCCCCGCCGGATCGCCTCGATCTCGTCCGGCTCCAGCGTGCAGCCGACCACCAGCCGCATCCGGCCGTCATTGCGCGCCAGCTCTTCGATGCCGCGTGCCGCAAGCGCCAGCGCTCCGGCGTTGAAATACCCGGTCAGCCGGTCGTAGCGCTCCGCGTCCTCAAGCGCGGGAAGGTACAACCGCCGGACAAGGTCGCCGTCCTCGGGGGTGTATTTCAGGCGCCATGTGCGATTCCGCAGCATGGGTCAGGCCGTGTCACCAGCAGGGCTCATGTCGCCTGAGAAACGAGTTTTGAAGGCTGTTTCAAGTTCGTCCGTTCCTGAGAGAATTCCAGTGAGACAATGCACCCCTTCCTTTCTTGTCCTGCTATGTTCCAGGCGCACCAGTTGTCGATTGCTCTCAAGGAGTATGCTCAAGGACGGTAAGGATTTTGCAGGCCGTCCGAAGGTTGCAACCGTTCGTCCCCATTCGTCCCGGAATGCACTTGCACCGTCATGGGTCGGCCCGTCCGGCGGAGGTGGATTGAGCGGTTGCAGTTGCTCGGTCACAGACGTTCAATGCCCCTCGTCGCGCCAGAGCGCGAGCTGCTCCGGTTCGGGGACCCGCTCGCGGTAGGCCAGCCGGCTGAGCTGGTAGAGGGCCTCGAAGTCGCTGCCGGCCGCCGCCGGCGCGCCTTCGAGGTCGATGCCGGTGAACGCCCCGGACACCGGCAGGACCTCAAGGACCGCCTTCAGGGCCGCGAAGAAGCGGGGGTCCCGGTCCGCCCCCGCCTCGGCCAGTCGCTCCCGGGCGGCTGCCAGGGAGCGCTGCCGCGCCAGGTGGGCTGCGTGATGGAGGGCGTCGATCCGGCCGCGGGAGCCGTCGGCCGGGCCGAGCGCCCCCCGCGCCGCCCGGCGCTCGCTGTCCCACAGCACCAGGTCGCTGCCCTTGCGTTCGGCTAGCCGGCCCACGACGTCGCGGTCGAGGTCGGCGCCCACGGCGCGGGCCAGACGCAGCGCCTCGTCGTAGGAGAAGACCGGCGCCGCGAAGGCGTCCCAAGCCAGCACGAAGAAGGCGGTCGGGGCATCGAAGTTGGCGTCGGCCTGCCGATGCGTCAGGGCCTCCAGCCGCCAGCGCAGGACCTCGCGCCGGGCCGCCTCCAGCGCGTCCTCCGGCGTCACCGCATACGGATCCCGTTCCGCCCCGTCCCCGGACGACGCCTGCCTCCGGCGGCGGCCCTCCTCCGCCGGCTGGCGCGGCGTGCCGCGCCGGAGCGGCCAGTGGCGCGAGAACGCCTCCAGCGCCGGCCCGAACGCGGCGAGATACAGGTCCACCCCCGCGATCCCCGCCTCTTGAAACTCCCCGACCCGCCGGCGGACCGCCTGCGCCACCTGCGGCTCCACCTCCTCCCAGTAGAGGCCCGGCTCCGGGTCGGCGTCGGGCGCGCGCGGGCGGCACGCCAGGAAGACCGTGCTGTTCGCCGCCGCCTTGTTCCGGATGTGCAGGCTGCCCTCGGCTTCGGTGTTCACCGGCCACGACGCGGTGATCGCAAACCCCGCCTCCATCAGCCCCGTCGCGAGGGCGTCCCAAGCCCCCGCCGCCTTGTGCGTGAACATCAGCGTCAGAATGCCGTCCGGCTTCAGCACCCGGCGGCACTCGGCGAAGATCGACGCCATCCGCTCCCGGTAGTCGCGGCCCGCCAGTGCCTTCGCGCCCTGCGCGCCCCGGAACCGCGCCGGGTTCGCCACCGCCTCGCTCTCCTTGTCGGTCAGGACACGACGGAACAGATCCGGAAACACATGCCCCGCGGTGCGCTTCAACCACACGTAGAAGAAATCCGAGAGCTCGGCATACATGACGTTGTCGTAGTACGGCGGGTCCATGACCACCGCGTCAATGCTGCCGTCCGCAACATGATCGAGGCTGTCGCCCGACGTGCAGCTGACGGTGACCGGCGGCGCCGGCGCGGCTTCGAACAGGTTATCCCGGTCGGCGTCGCCCGGACGCACCAGCGACACCAGCTCCCCGATGCACTTCGCAGTCTGGCCGATGGCCCAGTCGTAGCCCACCCCGGCGATCAACGGGGCCATTTCCGCGTAAGACCACTTCAGCGCGAAATCGTGACGATCGAAGGTTCCGGCGATGACCCCACGCTGCGATATCCAACGAGTCATCCGAGAGTTGTAGTTCAAGAGCTTGTCGATCGACAGCGCCAGGTACCCGTAGGCGGCGCGGCGGAGGTCGGTCAGCCGGCCGGCCTCGTCGTCGGCCGCCAGCAGCTCCCGGAAAACCTCCACGCTCGTGCCGTGGCACAGCAGCTGCCGCGGCGAAAACAGGTCGCGCCAGTACGGCATGCCGTACCGCAGGGGCTCCGTGGTCTTGTTCCCTTCCGGAAGTCGCTCGCCGGGAAGGATGCCGTCCGCCTCCCACTCGGGGAGCTTCGCGGCAAGACACGCCCGGACCGCCGCGCCGTTGTCGTCCTCCGGACGCGGCGCCCGGTAGCCGCGGACCCACCGGTCCCGACCGCGGCGACCGGACTTGAGCACCTTGCCCGGTACCCGCTGCTTGTACACCACCGCATACAGCTGCTCGCCCATGGCGCCCGCCCGCGCCTGGCGCTTGATCTCCGCACCGTCGATCACCCGACCGCAGTCCGGCCACGGACAGCTACCGTCCCCCCGACGCACCGTGCCCGCAGACTGCGCCGCCAACTCCGCCACGATCTCGAACCCGCACACCCGGCCCCCCGAACCCGGACCCGCAGCCACCGACGGACGCAGACGCACACCCCTACCCCCCGGAGCCAGACGCCAGTTCGGCGACAGCGGCACCCGGCCCGCGCAATACGGACAGACAATCGTCCGCGCCCAGAGGTAGGTCAGATCCATCCGGTCCGGAGCGGACCTCTGGGGAAAGAGCGATCCGAGATGATCTTCGAGACGATCGCGCCATGCACGGGCCAACGATTCGAAGCCGGCCCGCAGGTCGCCGGAGAAGGTCCCGGGCCACTCGACCGTGGCCCGCAAGATGAGGGCCGCGACCGGATTGAGATCGTTCCCCATGGCGCACAGACCGAGACGGACCGCCTCGAACGGGATGCTGCCCCCGCCCGCGGTCGGATCCAAGACCCGCACGGTGCTCGGCGGCACGGAGAGACCGCCCTCAAGCCATTCCCGATCCGACGGCGCCGGCGAAAACTGGAAGGCTCGGTCGTAGCCGTACGGATTGGCCACGCGCACTCCCGTTCGCCGCGCCCGATCAACCGCACGGCGAGCCGCCACCGGATCCCCGTGAATGCCCAGCACGTGCAGGAACCGCCCGCGGTCCGCATCCGCCGGCAGCAACGACGCCAGCACCGCCGCTCGCGACGCCACCAACGGACGACGCGCCCACCACACGTGGAGACGATTGGGGGCCGGGAACGGCGTCATCGGCGTCCGCTCCCGCACGCTCTCGATCCCCAGCGCCGCCATCGGCAGCCAGCGCTCGATCAGGCGCGGATCAGACACGGAATCCCATCATTGCTTGGTGATCTTGGGACCGGCATAGACCACATAAACCGGCTTGCCTGCCTCTACGGGCCAAGAGAAATGCAGACGCAGCGTCTGGTGCCGCACCTTGCCGTGCCATGGGCAGAACAACGAGCTTGCCGAATTCTCCGGGTGGACAAATGTCATTTTTCCCCTAAATTTCCGCTTTTCCTTGTCCGACGAATCAGAAAACAACGCCTGTTGTCCGCCCGTAAAATATTTTTGATAGATGTGGTGACCCCTTGCATTGCGTTTACCATCATCGTCGAAAGCCCTTGCGAAATGATTCAGCACATCGAGTAGCACCGTAAACCGATCAGCAGAACTCTTGGCGAACGGAATTCCTGCAAGCGGTCTGAAACAGTTCTTGGAAAAAACAAGGTTCGCAAACCTGCTTTCCGATGCTTTGCGCAAACCGTCCCATGAACGCAGCAGCGGTACACGGTCCCGTAGCGACTCTTCAAGTTTTTCCACACTCCACAAGTTCTCGACTACCGCGTTGCAGTTGTCCAGCCCCTCGGCCTTGCGAACCCAGATTACGTCAAGGGGGGTATCACACCAATTGGATGGCTCCAGGCTGACCAGTCCGCATTTCACGCCGTGCAAGATTCGGAAGGCGGCCTCCCCGATGGCGCTGTCCGTGACGACCTCGCCGTTACACTCCAGCCAGTCGTCCTTTCCGTGCCGTCGTACATCGTCCCAGAACGGGCCGGATCGGGTCAGCCAGGTCATGACGGCTCTTCGGCGTTCGGTTTCAAGGCTCCCGACCGCGCTTTGCAGCGGTACGCCCGGTATCGGCTCAGCGTTCAAGAATGCCCGGTGACATTGGACCTCGTGGCCGAAGCGACCGGCGGTCTCGCGCAAGGCCATCAGCCGGGACAACGCGCTCCGGAACCCCGCCAGATCGCGGAATTGCCCATGAACGGACCGGTCGCTGACCAGCAAGTCCATGTCAACCCCAGCCGGCAAAGTAATTCATGTCACGATCGAATTGATCGAAGAAGCCGTCGGGCCAGCTATCAATGTTGCCACTGCTGTCGATTGCCGGACTCTCGACCTGTGGCTTGGTGTCACTCGCCTCCGCTCGAGGTCGGAAAAAATGAAGTGCAACATGCTCGTGGGGCAACACTTCTGTCTTTACCGCCCGGCGAATGCCGTTCAGAACATGGTCGCTGTGCGTTTCGATCATGACTTGCATACCAGCGGAGGCAACCTCCGCCAGAAACGCGCCTATTGCAGCCTGCCCGGCCGGGTGCAGATGAACTTCAGGATTCTCGATCAACAGCAAACTGTCCTGCTCTGCTCGAAGTGCAGCAACTACGATTGGGAATACTTGTGTAAGTCCAAACCCAGTATGTGCAGGGCGATGAAAATTCGTACCGGTGGAAGTCCTAAGGCCTAGGGTTGCGGCATTGACGCGGGGAATTTTCTGGACGTCCAGCCCGCACCCCGGAAAGAACCGCGCCATCCTTTCTTCGACTTGGCGAAGCAATGTGGGAGGCACGCCAGCAAGCACAATGTCTCCCGTCAGCTCCAATTGTCCATCCGAGAAGAGCACATTAACCGCATGTTCTCCCCTAGATCCGACCATTGGTGAGTCTCTGATTTCTTGCAGATCATACATATCTTGTGGACCCAGCCTTTCAGCTGACAAGTATGTTAGTCGTCGTAGATGAGACGCCAGGCCTTGTCCGTGCGGGTCAGGCAGCAAATTGTGAAGGGGGGCCAGCATAGACTGTCCCGTCCCATCGACCGAAACCGACATAACGCGCATGGTCATGTCCCCGCGTTCCCCGGAGAACAACCAACCATAGCTCTTCTCCTTGTAGAGTAATTCAATTGCGAATGTTCGATGACCATGTTCCTGATCGATGACATCCGCTGCGGTGCCGAGACGTATCGTTTCTCCGTTGAGGATCAGTCGCGAGGAGAATTCGTGCTCGCGCATGGTCTGATGCAGCAACACCAGCGCTTGCATGACCGATGATTTTCCCGAAGCGTTGCCGCCGGATAGCAGCGTCAGCGGCCGCAACGGCAGCTTCAGCAACTCGAAACACTTGAAGTGCCCCAAGTCAATTTGAGTAATCACCGAACACCTCCCGGATCGCTTTCCGTGTCATTGCGAAGCGTGTCTTCACTTTTCTCGCATCATTCGGGCCGTACGTAATCGCAACAATGAAATCTTCATCATCCAAGAGTCGATAAATGGAATTGCGAATCGAATCCGCCATCGACCTGACGATATTCTCATCATAGCCAGAAAGCTCAGTGGACATGACATCCCAGAAAGAAGCGTTCAGTACGGATCGTCTTTCCTGGCCCGGTCTGTGTTTTCGGAACGCGAAGCGACCAAACAGAATAATATTGTTTGCGAGACTTCGGCGAAATTGGTGGGAGACAGTCGATAATTGTGTGTCGTCCATCTGATTCATCCGACGCAGACAATCAGCGAGGAACTGGTCCATGTCGCCACGGTAAACGTCCGAGCTCAGGAGCTGAAACGCACAAAATCGATTGACGAACTCTCGATCTCTCATGGTCTTGGGATTCAGGCTGTCTCCGGTCGCGCGCAGGAAAATATCCGTTTGCGCTTCGTTCTTGAGAAAACGTGTTCCCACACCCATGTACAAGGAATTTCTCATCTGTTGCCGGGTTAACGGGACACCGCCGTTGACCCTTTCAAAGATATCCAACCGCGCGCGCTCGGGAACCTTCGAGTCGATAATGTAGAAGATCAGATTGCAATCTTCGACACGGTTCTGGATCTTGAACGGCAAGCTCGAGAAGCGCTGGCCATTGAGCTCCGCCCTGTCGGGTAGATCCAGCTTCAATTCTCCCTTGACGAACCGATGGAACGTGGAGAGGCGCTGCAGACCATCCACCACCACCATGTGCCCTCGATCATCCTCGGCCACGTAGAAGACGGGAAGCGGTATTCGCATGATGATCGACTCGATGAGTTTGCTCTGCTTGTCTTCCGGCCAGATGAAATCGCGCTGAAAATCCGGGTCCATGACATAGGCGGATTGATCTATGCGACGGATCACGTCATGGACCGTTCGGTTCTCAGATCTGATCAGGAGGGCGTCGAGCGGATAGTCTCCCCACGATGCGCCCTTGTGATCCAGACCTTCCGGCTCCTCGTCGTCAACGGGCAGATCGAGCGTTTCCCTATTCATCGTGTCGCCGTTCTCACGGGTTGAGGGCCAACGCGATCTTGCGGGCCCATTCTCTGCCGTCCAGAAAATCAATGTTGGTCATTTTGGCCACATCCCGGAAGGAGATCCGGGAAACCGGTTTGAGGGTTCCTTTCGGAGAACGTTCATAGCCGATCCTCCAATGGAAGATACTGCCGATGGCCATGCGGCAGGCAAAGCGTTCGGAGAGATTGGCGAGGGGAATGACCGCCTCTTGGCTTTCATGGGAATGACCCGCCGTCAGATCGACCAGTCGCGCGACGAACTCGCTTGCATCGATCTGAACTACATGTCCTTCCCATTCCTGCAAGGTGACCATGCGAGGTTCAGGCCTCTTCGACAGTGGGAAATTCACTACCTCAGCAGCCAAGCAACGGCTTCGCAGGTGCGCGGGATGTGCATTCGGCCGCGTGCCCGTCTCGTCACCGGAGCATCACTTTCCGTCTTCTGGATCGCGGATTCTGACGCTTGGCCCGATGCTTCGACTGCTAGCGGTACCTGAATCGTGAACGGAAAGTGCCGAGACTTCCGGGTCGAAGTCCCGCCCCCGTCCAACGCCCGGTTGAAGCTTCGGACCGCCGTGGAACAGTCCGGACGTGTCATGAAACGCGCCCCCTTCAATCCTTGCCAAGAACATGATGTTGATCGGTCATGGCAATGCTTGCGCTGGATCCAGAAACCGGAATCGACCTCCGGAAACGTCAGCAACTGCGTATCCCTTCTCGGCGGCGTGGCGGTCATCCACCCAGCGGCCACTGATGCTACCACAGATTCCTGACCCGTGCCCGCCGTCGTTCAGGACAGATGGCCCCCCGTGATGCGTACCTGGCCTCCCAGCGACCGTTTCGCTTTATGATTGCCCTGCCATCGCGCCGGGTGCCGTCAGCAGACACCGCAGCGCGGCCAAGACGCGGCGCGGGTTCTTGCGGTGCATGGCCATCCCCAGCCAGTAGGCCGCCTCCTCGCGCCCCATCGCCTCTATGCCTTCCGCCACGGCGCGCATGTTGTCGCGGCTGCGCATCGGCGCAAGGGTGCGGAAGAGCAGGCCCAGCACGAGTGCCGCGTCCTCGGTCAGCCGGTAGCCGGATTTTGTCGCACTCGTGTGACGACCCGGCCGGACGCCGACCTGCGCGAGCCTTCGCAGTACCCGGTGCTCCACCAGGTCGAGATTGCGTCCCCCGAGCCCGGCGACCCGCAGTGCGCGGGTCACATGCGGCGAGGCAGCGGCCGGCAACTGCCAGATCTCGTAGGCGGAGTTCGCCGGTCCGTATCGCTGCACCCGCAACTCGTAGCGCGGCGAGGATGCGGGCACCCTGGCCCGCAGTTCCCGTTCCGTCCGCGTCATCTACTCTCTTGCCTTCCCCTGTGCCGTGGCCGAAACGTACGCCGCACCGCTCGCGAACCGACTCAGCTGCCCGGTCAGCTTCTCCGCGGCATCGCCGGTCATCGACAGGCCGTCTTCGAAGGTCAGCTTGAACCCGGCACTGACGGTTTGGGAGCTGGCATCACGGAGCTGCGGCTCCAGGAATTCCCGGATCGGCTGCGCGTCGGAGACCGGACCCCGGAAGTCCAGTTCGAACGTGCCGCCGTCGCGGGTCTCGTACTCGGCGTTCAGAGTCACGGTTCGCTCCGCTCCGGACACCGCTCCGAATGCGCCGAGAAGCCGGAAGGCGTCGCCGGCCTCGAACATGCGGACAGTCAGCGCCTCGATGGCCTCCACCTTCTTCATGCGAGCCTGTTCCCAGAGCTGCACGAGCGCTTCCCGGAGAATCCCTTCGGCCGTGAACGAATCAGGCTCCGGATGGCCCGGTTCGACAGGCCCGGGAGGGACGGGCGAGGGGTCGGGGACCGGACCCGGTCCGGAAGGTCCTCCCGAAATCTTCGGTTCGCCCGCGGGCGTCGGCCGCGGCCAGACCCCCTGGTTCTTCGCATGGGCCATCGTGAACACGATCGACTGTTCGTCGATCTCGATCTCGGCGTGCGCATCACCCGGCCCGAGCAGCAGTTCTCCGCGCCGGTACACGTACTCGCCCTGCTCGATTCCCCGCCGCACGCCGCGAACGAAGATGTCGTCGCCCAACAGGATCGGCAGGGCGGGGTCGCGGCGGAATTCGTCGCGCAACGACAGCGTCGAAATCTGCCCCTTCTTCAGCGGCGTCCGGTCGCGCACGTAGGCGGGCGAATCCGGCTCGTCCCCGGATTCGCGCAGCTTGTTCAGGTCGCGGAGTGCCCGCACGATCTGCTGCTGGCCCGCACCGGGCCGGTCGGAGGCCGAGGGCATGTCGACCGTCGTGTGCGCCAGATCGATGTTGCCGGCGCCGACCCGGTTGGTCGACGGGTAGAACACGTGTCGGTAGCAGTGCTGGATGGAGAGCGCGAGTTCCTGCTCCGAACGCGACTCCAGTTCGCGCACCTGATCCTGCTGGTGCCGTGCCAGTTCGGCGAGACGTTCGGGCCTCTTCATCTCCCGCAGCGCCAGCCGGTAACCGGTACTGCGGCGCATGTCCTCCGTGCGCGCCTCGTCGGCAGCCACGAACACGAGATGGTTGCGGAGCGCCCGCAGGGCGGAGCCTTCCGCGCCCTTCCTCTCGTAGATGCGCCCGATCAGCTCCGGTACGGCGTCGACCGAGGCGCCGACCGTTACGGCATCGTAGCTGAGAACCACCAGTTTCGGTCGCCCGTCCGCAACATCGTCGGCCACATCGAACGGACCGCCCGGAAACCGCACCGCGTCCAGCGCCTTGCCATCGAAGATCGTGCGGATCCGGTCCTTCAGTTCTGCCCGCGCTTCCCCGGCATCGATGTGGTCTTCCGTGCGCCGGATGATCTGGCGCAGGTTGGCCTCGGCCAGAAACCGCATCGGCACGCCGGGACGATCGTCGAGATAGGCGGATTCGGCAAGGAACTTCTTGCGCGCCTCTTCGATGAAGCTGATGTCCGTGGCAGGGCCCAGAACCGAAAGGCGAAGCCGTTCCGGCGACACCCCCTTCAGGGGATCGTTGAACGCCAGCGTGTGCAGGAAGATGGTGCGGGCCACATAGGCGGCGTAGGGTGGCAAGCCTCCGTGATGCGCGGCGTCGATTTCCTGGGCCAGCGACGCCTTGTCGGCTGATCCTGCGGACACGTCGTTGGAAATGGCCGGCGCAAATGCCGACTGCCCGAGGCGCGTCACGATTTCCCGGCGGATGGGCTCGTGGCCCGGATCGATGTGGTGGAGGTGGATGGCCGTCGCGTCGACAGGCCGCACCGACCACAGATGGGCCACCGTGCGCGCCAGCAGCCGCAGCATGCCCCGCACCCGCTGGAAATTGCCGAGCGTCGCCGTCTTCGCCGTCAGGGTTTCCAGGACCTCGGGGTGCAGGGGATAGCTTGAACGGAATATCTCGCCCGCCGCCGGTCGATCGGCGGCCTCCGGCAGGGCGTCCGCGTGGGCGCTCCACTGCGTCCGGTAGGCGTCCGCGACGGCATTTGCCGCTGCTTCGTCGATGGATTCGAACAGGCGGCGGCGCAGCACCTGGATGGTCTCGTCCTCTTCGGTGGGGTTGAGCAGCGTCGCCTTGCGCGCCGACACGCTCTCCGCCTCCGCCATGGCGTCGGCGATGAGCCGGTTCTCCTCGCGATAGGCGTCGGTTGTCCGTCCGTCCTTGCCGATGGCCAGTGTGTAGACGAGGGCCGCGTTCGGCGTACCTTCCACCGCCTTGAACAGCGAGGTCAGGAACGCCGTCAACTGGTCGCGGGCAGACCCGAGGGCGCCCGCTTTGCGCAGGTAGACCGACAACTCGTCGAGCAGGATCAGGGCCGGCCCGCCGCCGAACAGCTCGCGCAGCGTCTCGGCGCCAGGAGCAACCCGGTTCTCGTCGCTCGCGCGCACCCGCTCGTACCCTTCCCGGCCCGCTAGGGCCGAGGCGATCTCTCCCCACGGGGTATAGGCGAAGTACCCTCCCTCCATCCGGCGTCCATTGGCCGGGTCGGCGTTTTCCCCGTCAAAGGCGGCAAGGCGGGGGCGGGCCTCCGGCAGAAACGCGGGATCGACGAATTCCGCCAGGTTCGCGAGATCGGATCCGCTGCGCGCGGCGTGGCACAGCGCGATCAGGCCGTGCGACTTGCCGCCGCCGTAGGAGGTGTCGAGACGGAAGATCGGTGCGGCTCCGCCGCCGGTGCCGCTCAGCCGGGCGCAGACATTTTCCAGCAGGTTCTTCAGACCCCTCGTCGGGTAGGTGTTGGCGAAGAAACGGGTCGGGTCGCAATAGTCGTCTGCACTCTTGCCGACGATGACCTGCGCTAGGTCCGCTGCGAAATCAGCTTCTGTCAGCGTTCCGTCCAGCACATCCCGGCGCGGGCGGCAGGTGTCGAAGATCGTCGGAACCTTCATCGTTGGCTCATCGCTTGCGGCTGCTCCGTGCACTTCCAGCGGAGGCAGCTTCGGCCCCATCGGTCGAAGGCCGACGTTCCCAAACCGGTCCCGCGCATCCGGTTCCGGGGCCGGCCGTTTCCTGCCCGATCTCAGTCTAACAGAGTGCGGTCCGCGACTGCCGGATCTTCGGCTTCCCGAGGTGCCCCGGTATCGTTGGCAGGCAGGGTGATCGAAACTCTTCGGAGGTCACGGGAAGACGATACGGGAAATACGGAAAGGCGGGCAGATTGCCCGCCGCGTCCTGTTCTGGTGATGGAGGTTCGAGGAGCGGGGGATTCATTGTCGGGAGGGGTCCGGTGAACGGCTCACGGGGCAGACGCTCCGTCATCGGGCACACATGAGATAGGGTGCTGCGCGCGTGCCTCCGGTATCGGAACGGGAATGGCCGGTCGGCTGTAACTGATGATTGGGAGGCGCAGCAACGGGAACGGGTCGCGTGTGGCCAAGGACACGACGGGCTCGGTGGTTCGAGCTTGGTCACGACATTTGTCTGGCAGCTGTCGCAGTCGCAGGCGATCATTCCGGATCGGGGGTCCAGCGGCTACGTATTCCCTGTTTCCCGGTTGCCGACCACCTCGGTCAGGCTGCCGGCCTCAATGGCGGCATCGAACCGGGTTTCGAGATCGCCCAGATCAGCCGACCGGATTCGTGCCCGAGCGGCATCGGGCAGGGTTCCGAAGCGCTGCTCCAAGAGATGTGTCAACCTGTGTGCCCGGCCTTCGGTCAGCCCTTCGGTCCGGCCGTTCTTCCATCCTTCCTGTTCCCAAGTTTCGACAATGGTTCCCATCAGTGCCTCCTACTGCTCGGGTTGCCGGTCCGAGGGTCAAGCGGTCACGGATCTCCTGTTTGCCGGTTGCCGAACACCTCGGTCAGGCTGCCGGCATCAATGGCGGCGTCGAACCAGGTTTCGAGATCGCCCAGACCAGCCGACCGGATTCTTGCCCGAGCAGTATCGGGCAGGGTTCCGAAGCGCCGCTCCAAGAGATGTGTCAACCCGTGTGCCCGGCCTTCGGTCAGGCCTTCGGTTCGGCCTTTCTTCCATCCTTCCTGTTCCCAGGTTTCGGCAATGGTTCCCATCAGTGCCTCCCACCGCTCGGGTTTTGCCGCCCGCAGTTCCTGTTCGAGCATGCGGAGCGGAATCGGATACGTCCAGACAATATAGTCCAGCACGGCGCGCTGGAACGAGGGCTCGTCCTCGGGGAGCGCGGCCAGGATCCGGCGCAGGCTTTCCCGCGAGACCTCGGAGTGGGACCCCACGGCCAGCGTCATCAGGCCGGCCAGGACCGCGCCGGTGCCGGAGGTCCGCTCCAGGTCGATCCGGCCGAGATCGTGGAGGGTGTACGCCATCGACCGGACGGCCGGGCGGAGTTCCTCGTCGTCGGCGATGGTGTCGAAGATCGACCGCGGCACGTTCCAAGCCGTCTGCCCGTGGTAGAAGACCAGCGGGAAGATCGGGGGCAGGGCCCGCAGGCGGGAGGCCCGGTGTCCGGCATGGCGCTTCCAGATGGCGACCATGTAGCCGAGCAGCTGGAGCGGCGTGCCGGGATCGGCGGAGGACTTGTGCTCGCACAAGGCGTAGATGAAGGCCGGCCGGCCGGTCTTCAGCCGGACCTCGAACAGCCGGTCGCTCTGGATGCCGCGCAGGGCCTCGTTCACGAAGGTGCCGTCCACGAGCTTCGGGGGCGTGTCGGCGAGCCGGGCGCGGACGACGGACGGAAGATAGCTGCGGATCAGGACCGCGGCCCGTTCGGGGTGATCGAGCAGCACCCGGAACAGGCGGTCATGCGGGTTCCCGGCCGGGACGGAGCCCGGTTTGCGGGCGGTCATCGTGCACCGCGGGAGGCCCGGGACCGGGCTTCACGCGGCTTCCGGGTGCCGACGTTCAGCGGCCGAACACCTCGGTCAGGTTGTCGGCGTCAATGGCGGCGTCGAACCAGGTTTCGAGATCGTCCAGGTCCGCCGACCGAAGCCTCGCCTGCAGGGCATCGGGCAGAGTCCCGAAACGCCGTTCCAGGAGACGCGTCAACCCTTGTGCCCGGCCTTCGGTCAGGCCCCGCGCCCGGCCTTCGGTCAGGCCCCGCGCCCGGCCTTCGGTCAGGCCTTCGGTCAGGCCTTTTTTCCAGCCTTCCTGTTCCCAGGTTTCGGCAATGGTTCCCATCAGTGCCTCCCACCGCCCGGGTTTTGCCGCCCGCAGTTCCCGTTCGAGCATGCGGAGCGGAATCGGATACGTCCAGACAATATAGTCCAGCACGGCGCGCTGGAACGAGGGCTCGTCCTCGGGGAGCGCGGCCAGGATCCGGCGCAGGCTTTCCCGCGAGACCTCGGAGTGGGACCCCACGGCCAGCGTCATCAGGCCGGCCAGGACCGCGCCGGTGCCGGAGGTCCGCTCCAGGTCGATCCGGCCGAGATCGTGGAGGGTGTACGCCATCGACCGGACGGCCGGGCGGAGTTCCTCGTCGTCGGCGATGGTGTCGAAGATCGACCGCGGCACGTTCCAAGCCGTCTGCCCGTGGTAGAAGACCAGCGGGAAGATCGGGGGCAGGGCCCGCAGGCGGGAGGCCCGGTGTCCGGCATGGCGCTTCCAGATGGCGACCATGTAGCCGAGCAGCTGGAGCGGCGTGCCGGGATCGGCGGAGGACTTGTGCTCGCACAAGGCGTAGATGAAGGCCGGCCGGCCGGTCTTCAGCCGGACCTCGAACAGCCGGTCGCTCTGGATGCCGCGCAGGGCCTCGTTCACGAAGGTGCCGTCCACGAGCTTCGGGGGCGTGTCGGCGAGCCGGGCGCGGACGACGGACGGAAGGTAGCTGCGGATCAGGACCGCGGCCCGTTCGGGGTGATCGAGCAGCACCCGGAACAGGCGGTCATGCGGGTTCCCGGCCGGGACGGAGCCCGGCTGGCGGGCGGTCATCGTGCACCGCGGGAGGCCCGGGACCGGGCTTCACGCGGCTTCCGGGTGCCGACGTTCAGCGGCCGAACACCTCGGTCAGGTTGTCGGCGTCAATGGCGGCGTCGAACCAGGTTTCGAGATCGTCCAGGTCCGCCGACCGAAGCCTCGCCTGCAGGGCATCGGGCAGAGTCCCGAAACGCCGTTCCAGGAGACGCGTCAACCCTTGTGCCCGGCCTTCGGTCAGGCCCCGCGCCCGGCCTTCGGTCAGGCCCCGCGCCCGGCCTTCGGTCAGGCCCCGCGCCCGGCCTTCGGTCAGGCCTTCGGTCAGGCCTTTTTTCCAGCCTTCCTGTTCCCAGGTTTCGGCAATGGTTCCCATCAGTGCCTCCCACCGCTCGGGTTTTGCCGCCCGCAGTTCCCGTTCGAGCATGCGGAGCGGAATCGGATACGTCCAGACAATATAGTCCAGCACGGCGCGCTGGAACGAGGGCTCGTCCTCGGGGAGCGCGGCCAGGATCCGGCGCAGGCTTTCCCGCGAGACCTCGGATCGGGATCCCACGGCCAGCGTCATCAGGCCGGCCAGGACCGCGCCGGTGCCGGAGGTCCGCTCCAGGTCGATCCGGCCGAGATCGTGGAGGGTGTACGCCATCGACCGGACGGCCGGGCGGAGTTCCTCGTCGTCGGCGATGGTGTCGAAGATCGACCGCGGCACGTTCCAGGCCGTCTGCCCGTGGTAGAAGACCAGCGGGAAGATCGGGGGCAGGGCCCGCAGGCGGGAGGCCCGGTGTCCGGCATGGCGCTTCCAGATGGCGACCATGTAGCCGAGCAGCTGGAGCGGCGTGCCGGGATCGGCGGAGGACTTGTGTTCGCACAGGGCGTAGATGAAGGCCGGCCGGCCGGTTTTCAGCCGGACCTCGAACAGCCGGTCGCTCTGGATGCCGCGCAGGGCCTCGTTCACGAAGGTGCCGTCCACGAGCTTCGGGGGCGTGTCGGCGAGCCGGGCGCGGACGACGGACGGAAGGTAGCTGCGGATCAGGACCGCGGCCCGTTCGGGGTGATCAAGCAGCACCCGGAACAGACGGTCATGCGGGTTCCCGGCCGGGACGGAGCCCGGTTTGCGGGCGGTCATCGTGCACCGCGGGAGGCCCGGGACCGGGCTTCACGCGGCTTCCGGGTGCCGACGTTCAGCGGCCGAACACCTCGGTCAGGTTGTCGGCGTCAATGGCGGCGTCGAACCAGGTTTCGAGATCGTCCAGGTCCGCCGACCGAAGCCTCGCCTGCAGGGCATCGGGCAGAGTCCCGAAACGCCGTTCCAGGAGACGCGTCAACCCTTGTGCCCGGCCTTCGGTCAGGCCCCGCGCCCGGCCTTCGGTCAGGCCTTCGGTTCGGCCTTTCTTCCATCCTTCCTGTTCCCAGGTTTCGGCAATGGTTCCCATCAGTGCCTCCCATCGCCCGGGTTTTGCCGCCCGCAGTTCCCGTTCGAGCATGCGGAGCGGAATCGGATACGTCCAGACAATATAGTCCAGCACGGCGCGCTGGAACGAGGGTTCGTCCTCGGGGAGCGCGGCCAGGATCCGGCGCAGGCTTTCCCGCGAGACCTCGGAGTGGGACCCCACGGCCAGCGTCATCAGGCCGGCCAGGACCGCGCCGGTGCCGGAGGTCCGCTCCAGGTCGATCCGGCCGAGATCGTGGAGGGTGTACGCCATCGACCGGACGGCCGGGCGGAGTTCCTCGTCGTCGGCGATGGTGTCGAAGATCGACCGCGGCACGTTCCAGGCCGTCTGCCCGTGGTAGAAGACCAGCGGGAAGATCGGGGGCAGGGCGGCCCGCAGGCGGGAGGCCCGGTGTCCGGCATGGCGCTTCCAGATGGCGACCATGTAGCCGAGCAGCTGGAGCGGCGTGCCGGGATCGGCGGAGGACTTGTGTTCGCACAGGGCGTAGATGAAGGCCGGCCGGCCGGTTTTCAGCCGGACCTCGAACAGCCGGTCGCTCTGGATGCCGCGCAGGGCCTCGTTCACGAAGGTGCCGTCCACGAGCTTCGGGGGCGTGTCGGCGAGCCGGGCGCGGACGACGGACGGAAGGTAGCTGCGGATCAGGACCGCGGCCCGTTCGGGGTGATCGAGCAGCACCCGGAACAGACGGTCATGCGGGTTCCCCGGCCGGGACGGAGCCCGGTTTGCGGGCGGTCATCGTGCCCCTCGGGAGGCCCGGGACCGGGCTTCACGCGGCTTCCGGGTGCCGACGTTCAGCGGCCGAACACCTCGGTCAGGTTGTCGGCGTCAATGGCGGCGTCGAACCAGGTTTCGAGATCGCCCAGGTCCGCCGATCGAAGCCTCGCCTGCAGGCCATCGGGCAGAGTCCCGAAACGCCGTTCCAGGAGACGCGTCAACCCTTGTGCCCGGCCTTCGGTCAGGCCTTTTTTCCAGCCTTCCTGTTCCCAGGTTTCGGCAATGGTTCCCATCAGTGCCTCCCATCGCCCGGGTTTTGCCGCCCGCAGTTCCCGTTCGAGCATGCGGAGCGGAATCGGATACGTCCAGACAATATCAGACATCCTGACCTGCTCTTCTGAGGGGGCCTATCGCGCCCGTCAGGAAGTCCCCCTGTTTTCCTGTGTTTCTGGCTGTTTCGGTGCGGATTCCGCTTGACATGTGGCGACCAGTGTGTCTAATATCATGTGTTACACATTGGAATCGCCATGACCCCCTCCCTACCGCTCCAGCCGGCTCATGCCACCCCCATCGCCTCGTCCTTCTCGTGGGCCGTCATCGGCGATCAGGCGTGGTATTTCTCCAATCTCGAGCCGTTCGACTGCCATGCGGCCCAGGACTCCCGTGCCCAGGCCCTGCGCATCGCCCGGTTCTCCACGGCCGCCGGTGTGCGCGTGGTCGATTTGGCGAGGGCCTTCGGGGTCTCACGGCCCACCGTCTACCGTGCGGTGAAGCTCCTGAACGCCAGGGGCGAGGCGGCGTTCGGCGCACCGCAGCGGCCGCGGAGACGCACGGTGATCTCCCCGGCGATGGCGCGACGCGCCGAAACGATGCTGGCCTCGGGCACCAGCGGACGCGCCTGTGCCCGGGTGCTGGGCGTGTCGCACAGCACCTTCCACGAGAACCTGCGGTCAGGCGTCCTCCAGGCTCCGGTGGTCGAGGGCGCCGCGGCAAGCGAACGTTCGCAACGCTCGAAGGAGGCTCGGCGTCCGGCGATGGGACGGGCCTGCCACGATGTCGAGGGGCGCCTGCTGGCTTCCACGGGGATGAGGGAGGAGGCCGCTCCTCGCTTCGACACGAAGGCCCTTGCGGTCGAGAGAGGCGGGGTCCTTGCGGCCCTGCCGATGCTGCTGCGGGAGGGTCTCCTTGAGACGGCGCACCGCGTCTTGCGTCTGCCGGCGGGGTTCTACGGTCTCTCGACCGTCCTCATCCTGCTGGCTTTCATGACCTTGGCCCGGGTGCGCACGCCGGAGAGACTGCGCTACCAAGCGCCCGGGGAATGGGGTCTTCTGCTGGGTCTCGACCGATGCCCGGAGGTCAAGACCCTGAGGAGGAAGGTGGCCGCCCTTGCCGCCTCTCCCGAGACGGTGGAGGCATGGCAACGGGCCCTCGGGCGGTCCTGGCTCGAGGACGGCTCGCAGGATTGGATGACGCTGGCCGTGGACGGCCATGTCAAGGTCTACCACGGCAAGGGTAAGGTGCCGAAGCACTTCGTGTCGCGCCAGAAGCTCTGCCTTCCGGCCGCGGCAAGCTATTGGATCAACGCCCTTTCGGGCGCCCCGTTGGTGTGTCTCCACAAGGATCTCGATGGCACGATGGTGCGGGCTCTGGAGCAGGACGTGGTCCCTGAGCTGGAGACCTTGGGGGTCGTCACCGGGGATGCCGGTGACCTTCTTCGCGGCGGCCCGCCGGCGGTCACCCTGGTCTTTGACCGCGAGGGCTGGAGCCCGGACCGGTTCCGCCGTCTGGCGCGCCGCGGCATCGCGGTCATCACCTGGCACAAGAACTTCAAGGGCAAGGACTGGGCCGTCGAGGACTTCACGGAATGCACGGTGCCCCTTCACGGGCCGGCGGGGACCACCTCGACCCAGGTCCGACTGGCCGAGAAGAAGATCGCTCTGGCCAAGGGCTACAAGGTCCGCCAGATCCGCCGCCTCTTGGACCATGGCCGCCAGGTGCCGCTCATCACCACCCATCCGGGGATGGCGATGGAAGAGGTCGCCGGGGCCATGTTCTCGCGCTGGGTTCAGGAGAACTTCTTCAAGTACATGCGTGACGCCTACAACCTTGACGCCCTGCCGGAGCAGGGCTTCGAGACGCTCAATGACGACACCCTCGTGGTCCATCCGGCCATGAGGACCGTGCGCACGGCCATCCGGAAGCACCAGGCGCGCCTCGCTCAACTGCAGGTGCGGGTCGCCAGGGCCACCGCCAAGAGCAAGGCAACCGACGCTCTTGCTGCCGAAGTCGGCGCTCTCGAGGAGGCCCTCGCCGAACTCAAGGAGCGCCGCTCGACCCTGGCCAGCCATGTCCGTGTCGGCGAACGTGCCGACCGCGACAAGCCCGACACCTTGCCACGAACGCGACGCCTCCTCATCGATCTCGTCCGCATGATCTGCTATCGCGCCGAAACCCGCATGATGGCCCCCGTGATCCGGGGAAAGGCGCGACCCAACACCGTCCGCACCCTCCTCGCCGCCCTGATGACCGCCGATGCCAGCATCGAGCCGGACCACGAAAGCGGCATCCTCAGGGTCAACATCCTCGGCCTGGCCAACAACGCAATCGAAAAAGCACTGCTTCCGCTGATCGAAGAACTCAACCAGACCAGGACCGTCTATCCGGGAACCAACCTCCGCCTCGTCTACGACATCGACGGCACAACACCCCAGAATCGTCTCACCTGACGTTGGACGAGGTCAGGACGTCTGAATATAGTCCAGCACGGCGCGCTGGAACGAGGGCTCGTCCTCGGGGAGCGCGGCCAGGATCCGGCGCAGGCTTTCCCGCGAGACCTCGGATCGGGATCCCACGGCCAGCGTCATCAGGCCGGCCAGGACCGCGCCGGTGCCGGAGGTCCGCTCCAGGTCGATCCGGCCGAGATCGTGGAGGGTGTACGCCATCGACCGGACGGCCGGGCGGAGTTCCTCGTCGTCGGCGATGGTGTCGAAGATCGACCGCGGCACGTTCCAGGCCGTCTGCCCGTGGTAGAAGACCAGCGGGAAGATCGGGGGCAGGGCCCGCAGGCGGGAGGCCCGGTGTCCGGCATGGCGCTTCCAGATGGCGACCATGTAGCCGAGCAGCTGGAGCGGCGTGCCGGGATCGGCGGAGGACTTGTGCTCGCACAAGGCGTAGATGAAGGCCGGCCGGCCGGTCTTCAGCCGGACCTCGAACAGCCGGTCGCTCTGGATGCCGCGCAGGGCCTCGTTCACGAAGGTGCCGTCCACGAGCTTCGGGGGCGTGTCGGCGAGCCGGGCGCGGACGACGGACGGAAGGTAGCTGCGGATCAGGACCGCGGCCCGTTCGGGGTGATCGAGCAGCACCCGGAACAGGCGGTCATGCGGGTTCCCGGCCGGGACGGAGCCCGGCTGGCGGGCGGTCATCGTGCATCGCGGGAGGCCCGGGACCGGGCCGGGCGGGGGAACGGCAGGGAGTTGCACCTCGTGCGGAAGCTGCGCGAACGGACCATCGCGTCCGGGGACCGGGTCATGACGGGCTTGGCGGTGACGGAGTTCACCATCGCGTGTCGGATCGCAAGGCTGCGGAAGCCGGGGGTTTCCCGGGTGCACTTTCGAGGGTCTTCATGGCACCGACCGGCACGGCTTCGGACGCCGGCATGCCACGCAGACATGCCGGTGCGGCACCGGATGCGATGGAGGGAGAGTCTGCCTTCTCGCTACTCCGGCGCATCCTGCGCCGTCATCAGTGCCTGACACCATACCCGCAAATCCCGGCCCCGTCGGATTTCCGGGGCCATGCGCCCCGAGGATCGCGATTCCTGATCGGCACAAGGGTTCGGCGCAGTGCTGGGCAAATGGGGAACGGGCGGCGCCGGGCCGGGGGAGGAATCGGGCATCCTCTCGAGTGGCTCGGCCAAAGGAACGTTCGGGGGTTTGGCGAGTCCGCAGTCGCTCGGCCGGGAACGCGGTCGGGAATCGGCGGGAATCCGGAGCCGGCGCACCTTGCGCTGATTCCTGCACGGGCCGCCGGTATCCGCCGGCCCGGCAGGACGCTACCCTGCGACCGTGGCAGGCACCAAGCTGGGGGAGGGCGGCCATGCGGCGGCGGTACGTTCTTCCTGCGGAGGTTCGCGACCGCGGGGCCGGGCCGGTGGCCACAGGGACCGGAGCGCCGGCAGCACCGGGATGGGGCGGCTGACCATGGCGCGCGTGGCCTATGTCGACGGAGCCTATCAGGATCTCCACCGGGCTTCGGTTGCCGTCGAGGACCGGGGCCTGCAGTTCGCCGACAGTGTCTATGAAGTGGTGGCGCTGGTTGGCGGACGACTGGTGGACCTCGATCTTCATCTCGCGCGACTGTCGCGCTCGCGGGCCGGGCTGGGCCTGCCGCCGCCGGGGACCGAACCCGGAATCCGCATCGTGCTGGAGGAGGTGATTCGTCGCAACCGCTTGCGGGAGGGTCTGCTCTACCTACAGGTAACCCGAGGCCATGCACCGCGCAGCCACGGATTTCCGGCCGAGCCGCGGTCGACGCTCATGGTGACGCTTCGACCCTGGACTCCCTTTCCGGCCTCGCTGGAATCCGGAGTCGGGGTCGTATCGGGGCCCGACCTCCGTTGGCGGCGCTGCGATCTCAAGACCACCGGGTTGCTTCCGAACGTGCTGGCGAAGCAACGCGCCGCCGAAGCCGGCGCATTCGAATGCTGGATGGTCAGGGACGGCGTGGTGACCGAAGGGGCATCGTCCAATGCGTGGATCGTGCGCGACGGGTGCATGTACACCCATCCCCTGAACGAGGATGTGCTCGGCGGCGTCACCCGGAAAGTCGTCCTGCAACTCGCTGCCGCCGCCGGCCTGGAATGCGTCGAGCAGGGCTTCCGCCCGTCCGACGTCGGGAAGGCGGAGGAGGCGTTTCTCACCAGCACGTCCTCGTTCATCGTCCCCGTGGTCGTCTTTGACGGGGCGACGATCGGTTCCGGAGTGCCGGGCCCGATGACGCGGCGCGTGTGCGACCTCTACCGGATCCACGTCAACGCTTCGGGCGGCGGACCGGCTTGCGGGCCGGATGCCGAAGGCTCAGGCGGGCGCGACGGCCGGAACCGAATCGAAGTCACCCCCCAAGACCGCCCCTGAGTCCGCACCCATCCAGTCGCCGATTGCCGTGGCGTAGACGCGACGAAAGTCCGTGGTGTGCAGCAGGTTGCCGTCGTCGAGTTCCGTCAGGCTCGGAGGCCGCCCGTACTGACCGCCGACGACGGGGGCGCCGGCCAGGAATACCGGGGTCGCCGTGCCGTGATCGGTTCCCAGCGAGATGTTCTCGGGAACCCGGCGCCCGAATTCCGTGAAGACCAGCACCAGCACCTCGTCGCTCCTGCCGATCCGGTCGATATCGTCGACGAAGCCCCGGATCGCATCGGTTGCGTAGGCAAGCAGTCGGGCGTGGACGTCCGCCTGGTGGACATGGGTATCGAAGGCATTGCCACGATATCCGCAGTAGTAGAAGCGAGCCGGCATTCGGGCATCGATCAGCGCCGCGACCTTCCGCAGATCCTGCGCGAGATCGACGTTGATGCCGTAGTCCACGTCGCTTCGATAGGCGCTCCAGGCGTTGCGAACCAGCCGGGCCGACCGGCGGGCGTCCCGGGCGCTCCGGCTCAGGAACGACAGGTTGGATTCGGACGCTTCGGGGTTTCCGATCAGTTCGTCGAACAGCGACTGCTGTTCGTACACGCCGTTCCGCCGGAAGGTTTCCGGATCGTCGAACACGAGGGCCGGGTGCACGGGATTGCGCACCGCCTGGGACGGGCGCTCATCCACGTTGATGATGAAATCGCGGCGGGATTCGGGGCTCAGGTCGGCTGCGGCGCGTCCGACCCAGCCCGATGCCTCGCCGCTGTTGGGCGCGGCCGAGTGCCAGTAGCTCATGGAGATGAAGTGCGAAAAACTGGGCTGGTCGTAGCCACATCCGTGAATGATGGCCAGATCGCCGCGGTCGTACAGCTCCGCCAGTCCCTTGCACGACGGATGGAAGCCGAAGTGGTCGTCGATGATTCGCAGGTCCCCGCTCGGAATTCCGATTCGGGGTCTTGCGTTGTAGTAGGCGTCGTCCCCGTACGGCACCACCGTATTCAGTCCGTCGTTTCCGCCGGTGAGCTCGACCACGACCAGAATGCGGCCCTCGCGGTCCCGTACGGCACCCTCGACGGCGTCCGTGGCCGCCAGCGCCCGCCGGAAGACGGGCGGTACACCGAACGCGCCGAGGCCGGCGATTCCGGCAGTCGACAGGAAATGACGGCGCGACAGGTGTCGGAACGGGAAAGCGGTCATGACAGCTGGTATTCCGGGGTGCTCAGGATGAGATGGACCAGCAGGCGGAGAGGCTCGCGGATCCAGGAGGTGGAGGCGGCCAGCGCGGCCCCCGAAAGCTGATCGTCGAGAAAGCGGATCAGGGCTCTCCGGTCCGGCTCGTCCAGCGGGCGCCGGAGCAGTCGTCGACAGAGCGAATCCACGACTTCTTCCGAGGTCTCCAAGCCGTCCACCAGCGCCAGCACGTCCAGTTGCGGGGGATCGCTCGGCGCGGGCCGGACCGCGCGCATCGCTTCGGAGTGACCGTGCCACGACGCATAGCGCGTGTTGTAGGCTTCGTCCGATGCCGCCATTTCCATGGCCATCGACTGCCCCTGCACGGTCGCCTGGGTGATTTCGGCGCCGGCGGCGATCTTCGCCCCGACCTTCACCAAGGTGTCCGAATAGAGCGGGTCGGGTGAGCGGAACGCGAACATGTCGGGGAACAGCAGCCGGCGGCCGAAGTTCCCGCGCTCCAGCAGCGTGGCCGAGGTGATCCAGGTGCGCCCGCCGGCCCAGCCGGCCACGTTGGGGGGTTCGAACAGCCGCTGCCCCAGCCGCTCCGTGGTGACGTGAAAGTCCGGCACGCCCGGCAGGTCGGTCAGGCCGAGTTTGCGGTAGGTGCCGACCACCAGATGCACCGGGCCCTTGATCTGGGTGCCGACCGACGCCGCCGCATGGAAATCCCGGCTCAGGAAGATCGTGCGCAGCAAGCCCGCCGTGTCGTAGCCGCTCGCCCGATAGCGGTCCGCAAGGGCCCGGATGACCGCCGTGTCGGGCCGGTCGCGCACGAAATAGCGATACAGCTTGCCGACGAGGAACCGTGCCGTGGACGGCTGCTCCAAGATCCGGTCGATGATGTCGTAGCCGTCGAAGTCGCCGGTGTGCCCGAGGAACGTCTTCGGGTCGGTATCGTGCTGCTCGGCCCGGACCACGAAGGTCAGCGTGTCCGGATCATGGGTCCATCCGGTAAAGGCCCGGGCCGCTTCCCGGATGTCGGCTTCCGAGTAGTTGCCCGGCCCCAGCGTGAAGAGCTCGAGGATCTCCCGGGCGAAGTTCTCGTTCGGATTGCCCTTCACGTTCTGTCCGGCGTCCAGGTAGACCAGCATGGCCGGATCGGTGGCCACGCCGCGCAGCAGTTCGCGGAGCGGGCCCTTGCCCCGGGCGTGGAACAGCTCCAGTTGCTGCAGCATCTTCCGGTAGTCGCGGACCTTGACGTTCCCGGTGGCGAAATGCCCGTGCCAGAAGAGCGCCAGCTTCTCCTGCAGCGGCCGTCCGGTCCGCAGCATCCGTTCGCCCCACCACCGCGACAGGCGGCGGATTTCCAGCCGGTCGGCATTGAGGATGTAGAAGAAGGCGTTCACGACCGGCTGCAGGGGCCGCGACCCGCCGGGCTTGACGTGCACGCCGAGCGCGGATCCGTCACGCCGGGCATCGCGTACCGCCTGGGCGCGGCTTCGCGGAACCTCGATCATGCCCGCCCGAAAGATCCCCGAATGGTCGAAGGCCTGCAGGTGTTCGTTGGGCACCCGTTCCCAGTCGATCAGGAACGAGACGGCCTCCTCCGGGCTGCGGGCGGCCAGGTGCGCGATCTCTTCCGGAGTCCCGCCGAACCCTGCCCGCTCCAGCAGGTGCGCCGCCCGCTCGTAGCTCCATTCCGATTCGGAGATCGGAGTGAGGTCTCCGGCCCAAGGGGCGGGTTGCATGCGCTCGGCGCTGCCGGCCGGGGGCACCGCCGCGGCCGCAACCAGCAGCACAAGGGTCAGACCGGTACGCGTCATGATGTTCCGTCCCTTGATGGCGCACTCGATACCGACTATATCAGGTTCGACGCGGCCGACGACCGGCTCCCCCGATCGGCGTCCCTGCTCCGGGCAGCCTTCGCCTGCCGGCGCATGGGCCGTCCTTGCGGGGGTGAATGCCCGGAACGGGTTGTCGTGCCGGACCCGGCCCGATCGTTGGCCGCTCCTCGCCGGTTTCCGGCCCGACATCGTTCGGGCACGGAGATTGCGGCAGTTCCGGAGATCCATGCCGGATCCTGCTTCAGGGGCCCGGTCCGGCTCGTTTCCGCTTCATGCAGGCACCACGGGCAGTGAACCTGCAGAGGCATGTCGCCCGGGTGCAATCGCGCCCGGCCGGGCGGCCGGCCGGATCGGGATCCGGTGGGGGTGCAGGTTCCTTCGACGAACCCCAACTGGCGGGCTGCCGGCCGGTTCCTCCCGGTCCGCAAGACCATCCGCGCTGCGCCCGTGCGGCGCGACATCCGCGATCCGCTCGGGATTCCGCACCCTCTCCCGGAGACCTCCGAAGGCTGACGGCCTGCCAGCAGTTTCGCGCCCGAAATGTCGTGCCTGAAGGGGGTTGATCCCGTTTCGGCCCCTGCGGAACCGCGGGTTGCAGAATTCCTTGTTGAACATGAGTTGAGGAAACCGGCCCGGCCGAGCTTCGGAGATCCCGGCCCCGACGAACCCCGAACCGCCATCCGGTCGGGTGTCCTTGACGTGGGGTCAAGGGTTCATGCTGACAGCCGAGATCCTGGAAGTCCGGCGCTCGTCGACGTTCCCGGACCGCGACGGTCGGGGTACGCACGGAGATCCCACCACCCGTCATGGCGGGTCGTACTCCGGGAACGCGAAGTCGGGATCCCCACGGAGACCCCCGCGCGCCCCCACCCCCTTCTCTTGCCGAGGCCGGCGGGTGCGCAGGCGTCCTCGGGCCATGCGTTCGATGCGGTTGGCCACCCTGGTAATCAGTTCCAGGGACACCTCCCCCGGCGGACGGCCCTCCTTCATATGATGCGACACGTAGCTCGCGCTCTCCCCTTCGAGACCGAGACGATCGGTGACGATGTACGAGGCGGCCTCGGCCTCGATCTCCCTCGCCTCGTGGCCCAGGTCGCGCCGATCCGGCCACCAGTGATCCTCGTCGCTTCCCAAGTGTCCGGAAAACACGTGGGCGAGCTCGTGGCACAGCACGCCGAAACGGCTGGTCTCGTCGAGACCCTCATGAATGACGATTCGCATCTTCCAGGGACCGGGGTGGCTCGCGGTGGCGGCGAAACCCGCGTGCGTCGACGACAGCGTTCGGAAATCGACGCGAACCCGGTCGCGGCGTTCGGCGTTGTCGATGGTCTGCTGGAGTCGGTCCGGGTTCCATTCCGGGTTCCGGCCCGGTAGGTGCCGGAAGTGCGCGAAGTTCCGGAGTTCCTCGGGCAGCGCCCGCCCCTCGGTCTGGTCGACGTCGTAGACCAGCAGGACCGGGTGCATGGGCGCCAGGATGAGCATGGGCCGGGCGTCTTCCCTGAGCGTCCGGCCGAATCGCCGCTTCCAGTCCTTCTCGGTGGCGTAGTAGCTGCAGGAGGGATTCTGCGTGCGCACCAGCAGATTGTTGTACGGGGCGTATTCCCGGAACTTGGCCAGGAATGTCACCGTTTCCTGGAACATGGCCGAGGACCGATAGGCGGCGCTTGCGCGCAGCAGGTCGTCGACGGTCGACGCGATCGGTTTCCTCCGAGACCCCGTCACGGCTCTCCCCGGTCGCATGTCCAGTCCCAGCCCGCATCCGGGGCCGGAAGCCTCGTGGCCCGACCGGGGCGCCGGACCGCAACCGGGTCGACGCCCCTGCCGGATTTCCGGGACGTGCACGGCGTCCCGGGAGAGTACCGGCAGGCGCCGGTTGCGGAAGCCGGTCCGGCGGCGGTCACCCGGATGCGCCGGCCGGTGGGGGTCGGGGCGGCGAGGGCCGCGCCGTTCGTGCCGGCCCGGTTCATCCGGCCTCGAGAACGGCGCTCAGGAATTGCCGCGTCCGCGCGCTTTGCGGCCGGCCGAACAGCCGTTCCGGCGGCCCCTGTTCCTCGATTCTGCCGCCCGAGAAAAAGCACACTCGATCCGAAATTTCCCGGGCGAAGCCCATCTGATGGGTGACCATCAGCAGGGTCAGATCGTGTTCGGCACGAAGCCTCCGGATGACGTTCAGCACTTCGCCGATGACTTCCGGGTCGAGTGCGGACGTGACCTCGTCGAGCAGCAGGACTTTCGGGCGCATGGCGAGAGCCCGCGCGATGGCGACGCGCTGTTGCTGCCCGCCGGACAGGTGCGCGGGATGCCGGTGCGTCTGGTCGGCCAGACCCACCATGTCCAGCAGCTCCGTTGCCCGGTGCTCGGCTTCCCGAGTCGACAGCCCGAGGACCTGGACGGGTGCCTCGGTGCAGTTCTGGAGCACCGTCAGGTGCGGAAACAGGTTGAAGTGCTGAAATACCATGCCGATGTTCGACCGCATCCTCCGCAGGTGTCGGGGGGTTGCCCGGACCAGCCGGCCGCCGGCGCGCATGTGGGTGAGCGGTTCTCCGTCGACGTAGATCACCCCCTCGTCGACCTCTTCCAGTGTCATCAGCGTCCGCAGAACCGTGGTCTTGCCCGAGCCGGATGGTCCGATGATCGATACCAGTTCGTTGGCGGCGACATCCAGGTCGAGCGCATCCAGGACGGTCAGGGAGCCGTATCGCTTGGTAACCGCGGCAAACCGCACCATGGGGACGTCGTCGCCCTCAATCCGGAGGGGCCGTCGGCGCCCGGTCACCGCGGCCCCCCTGTGCGTCCCCATCCGGTCATGCCGAGGCGCCGCTTCACCCGGGCTTCGAGCGTTCGGAGCCCGCCGGCGGCGGGCAGCGAGATGGCAAGGAAGATGATCCCGACCAGCGTGTAGGGCTCCAGGTAGCGGTAGGTTCCGGATCCCAGCGCGCCGGCCACGTGCATCAGTTCGGCCACGCCGATGACGGAGAGCATCGGCGTGTCCTTGAGGATGCCGACCAGATAGTTTCCCATGCCCGGCAGGGCCGCCGGCAGGGCCTGCGGCAGGATGATCCGCGCATAGGTTCGCCGCAGGCCGAGATTGAGGGCCCGGGCGGCCTCCCACTGGTCTTTCGGAACGCTCTCGATTCCGGCACGGTAGACCTCGGACAGGTAGCTCGCATAGTGCAGTCCGATCGCGATCATGCCGGCTGTCCAGGGCGACAGGCGCAGCCCGAACTGCGGCGCGACGTAGAATACGAAGAAGATCTGCAGGACGAGCGGCGTGGAGCGGACGAACTCCACCGTTTCCCGGACGGCGAACCGGACCGGTGCGCACCGCGTCTGCTGGCCCAGCGCCAGCCCCAGGCCGGCGACGAGCGCGATCCCGTAGCCGGTTCCCGCCGCGAGCAGGGTGTTCAGCGTCGCGTGCAGTAGTTGCGGGAGGATTGCGAACGTGAAGTCCCAGCGCCAGTCGAACATCGCGTCCTTCCGGTCAAACCCGGCCCAGCCTGCGGGCCAGGACCGTTTCGAGCCGTCGCATGCCCGGCGTGATGAGGAACCGCGCCAGGACGTAGTAGAGGATCAGCGCGGTCCCGAACGCCTCCGCGGACCGGAAGGTGGACCCGTTGATCTGCTTCGCCTCGAACATGAGATCACCGACCGAAATCAGGGAGACCAAGGCCGTTCCCTTCAGCAGTTCGACCAGCAGGTTGCCCCACTGCGGCAGCATGAGCACCAGGGCCTGCGGCAGGAGGATTCGGCGCATCCTCGTCCAGGGCGGCAGGTTCAGGGCCAGAGCCGCCTCGTACTGGCCGCGCGGTACCGCCTGGATCGCTCCCCGAACCACTTCCGCTCCGTAGGCGCCGAGATTCATCCCGACCGCAACGAATCCGGCTGTGAACGGTGCCAGAGAAAGCCCCAGCAGCGGGAGCACGAAGAAGATCCAGTACAGCTGCACCAGCAGAGAGGTGCCGCGAAACAGTTCGACATAGGCCGTTGCGACGCCCCTCGCGAACGGATTCCGGGCGAGCCGCAGCAGTCCCAGCGGGAAGGCGACGGCGAGGGCCAGGAGCGAGGCCAGGAGAGTCTGCTGCGCGGTGACCCAAGCCCCGGATGCGAACCGGGGCGCGTGTTCCAGCACGAATTCCGCGAACATGGTCGGTATCGCTCAAGTGCTCCCGGCGGCGGCGGATCGCGCGCTCCGGTGGCCGTAGTGCCGGTCCGGGCGGTGCGATCGCCGGAAGCCGGTCGCCGGGAGCGGGACCCGTTACCGGTTGGCGCAGGCGTACTCGGTGGTGGCATCGCCGGGCAACTGCGCCTCGGTGTACCCGTAGGGTGCCACGCTTGCGAGCATCTCGTTCGATCCGAGGTAGTCTCCGAGCGCTGCGTTGAAGGCTTGCTGTAGGGTCAGGTCCGACTGGCGAAAGGCGATGCCGACCCAGTTCCGGGTCCATTCCGGGAGGTTCGACGGATCGGTCACCGTGACCGCTCCCTTCGACCGGGCCGCAAGGTTCCGCGCCGTGAAGTAGGTAACGCCGCCGGCTGCCGCCCGTCCCGTCCGGACGGCCGCCAGAATCTCGGTCGGTCCGGGTACCTGCATGATCCGGTCCTCCGGAATTCCCTGCTTCCTGGCCGCCTCGATGATGTTGTAGCCGGCCCCCGTTGCCAGCGTGGCTCCCATCCGGCGGATGTCCGCATAGGTCTGGATTCCTTCGGGGTTGCCCTTGGGCACGATGAAGGCGTCGCCGAAGACGCCGATCGGATCCGAGAACAGCACGTTTTCGCAGCGCTTCCGGAGGATGTACATGCCGCCGGTGACGACATCGAACCGGTTGGCCTTGAGTCCGGGGATCAGGCCGCCCCACTCGGTCACGACCGGCACGATCGTCTCGGCGCCCAGTTCCTTCAGGACCGCGACCGCGATCTCATTGACGAACCCGAGCGCCTCCGCACCCTCGCCCGGATAGGCCCAGGGAACCTCGTTGGCGAAGCCGATGCGCACGGGCTCGCCGGCCCGCAGGGCCTCGAGGAGGTCCGCCGCCGCCGGAGCAGCGCCCGTCACGGCGAGTGCCGCTCCGACCATCCCGGCCGTCCGCTGCCACAGGTTCCCGGTCATCTAACCGAAGAGGAGCAAGGTACGCCCAATCATGGCGCTTGCCACAACGATCAGGGCTGCGGGCGGATCACCAGTCATGCTGGTTCTCCTTTCTTTGGTCCTTTTGCGGACCGAGATCTGCTTGAAGACCCACTTCGTAGCTCCTTCGGGCGCCGGAGGCCCGGCCTCACCACGAACGCGGCGCGCATGCGATGGCGAGTCGGATAGGGGCGCCGGCCCGAAGCGGTGGAATTCGCCCCGATCGGCGGCCGGGCCGACCTGCAGCACCCGCCATCGCAACCGTTCCGAGTATGGCAGGTTCCGCTCCGTGTCCACGCACGCCGACCGCAGTTCCGCTCGTCCGGATTCCGCTGACACCGCCGTCCGCCCCGGATGATGCGCTGACCGCACAGTCCTTCGGCCCCCGCCCCGGTGGCCCGGTCTCTCAGGCGGCCGGAGAGCACAGGGGGCCGTGCACCGGTTCCACGGGCTCCGCGTGTTCCCGCGCCGCGATGAACTCCGGGCGCGGGGATGCGGGGCCGAAGGGGCGGTCCAGCCGGTTGGACACCGCATTGTAGACGATGAACGCGTTCGATCTCGGCCAGGGGGTGATGTTCGAGTTCGAACCGTGCATGGTGTTGCAGTCGAAGAGCACCACCGTCCCGGCCGGGCCGGTGGGCATCGCGATGCCGCCCTGCGCCAGCTCCGCGAGTAGCGAGCGGTCGGGCACGCCGTACTCCTGTCTGCGCAGCGATTGCCGGTAGTGTTCGTCCGGGGTCTCGCCCACGCAGGTTGCATACCGCAGGTGCGATCCCCGCATGAACATGGTGGGCCCGTTGATGGCGGCATTCTCGGTAAGAAGGATCGACATCGAGAGCGCACGCATGCGCGGCATGCCGTCCTCGGTATGCCAGGTCTCAAAGTCGGAATGCCAGTAGAAGTCCCTGCCGGCAAAGCCCGGCTTGTAGTTGAGGCGGGATTGGTGGATGTAGACCCGGTCGTCGAGCAGCAGCTGGGCGATGCCTGCCAGGCGCGCATCCGCCGCCAGCCGCCCGAAGATCCGGCTCTGGCGGTGCACGGCAAAGATCGACCGGATGGCTCCCGAGTCGGGCTCGAGAACGATGGTTTCCCGGTCGACCACCCGCGGCCGGGCGAGCAGGCGGGCGGCTTCGGACTGCAGCGCTGCGGTTTCGTCGGCATCGAAGACGCCGTTCAGAGCGAGCACGCCGTCCCTCCGATAGTCTTCGATCTGGGAACCCGTCAGTGGGGCATCCGCGCTCCCGCCGCCATGCACCACCGGGTCTCTCCGCCCGACGAGGCGGGACGTACCGCCGCAGCGGGACGGATAGAGGTCGGCGGGTGGTTGGTTCCCCACCGTCAGGCCGTCCCTGTCGGGGGCGGGTAGGCACCGTGCTCGTCGTGGACTTCCCGGCCGGTGACTGGGGGATTGAAGACGCACGCCAGCGTCATTTCGGTATCGCCTCGCAGGATGTGCCGGTCGTGCCGGTCGAGGGCGTAGAGGATGCCCGGGCGGATGCGATGCACCGTGCCGCTCGCGAGATCCTCGACGCTTCCGCTTCCCTCGATGCAGTAGACCGCTTCCAGATGGTGCTGATAGCACATGGGAAGCTCCGCCCCCGGTTGGATCGTCGTGATGTGAAACGAGAATCCCATTCGGTCCTCGCCGAGGAGCAGCCGCACGCTGCTCCAGCCTTCCGAATCGACGCGGCGCGGGGTGAATGCGGCCGCGCGCAGGTCGCGTACGATCATGCTCTTCCGTCCTATGCCGCCGCCCGGACGTCGGGTGCCAGCACCGCGGTGACCGCCCGGCGCAAGACCTCCAGGCCACCGAGCAGGTCGGCATTCGCAATGGTGAGCGGGGCGAGGCACTTCACGACCTCGTTCCGCGGTCCGCTGGTCTCGATCACCAAGCCGTCGGCAAAGCACCGTCGGACGATGGCGGCGGCGGCATCGCCGGATCCCACGTCGAGTCCGAGCATCATGCCCCGCCCCTTGACCCTGACCGCGTCGTCCTCGCGCAGCGCGGCCAGTTCGGTGAGGCACTGCCGGATCACGTGTCCCTTTTGGCCGACCGCCCGCTGCAGCGCATCGTCCCGCCAGAATGCCTGCAGGGCGGCGGTCGCCGTGACGAAGGCGTGGCAGTTGCCGCGAAACGTGCCGTTGTGCTCGCCGGGCTTCCACACGTCGAGATCGCGCCGGAACAGCGTCAGGGCCAGCGGCAACCCGTAGCCGGAGACCGATTTAGCGAGCGTGACGATGTCGGGGCGGATTCCGGCGGGTTCGAAACTGAAGAAGGTTCCGGTGCGGCCGATGCCGGCCTGAATGTCGTCCACGATCAGCAGCGCGCCGTGCCGGCGCGCCATCTGTTCGAGGGCCCGCAGCCACCGCCCCGAGGCTGCATTGAGACCGCCTTCGCCCTGAACCGTTTCCACGACGAACGCAGCCGGCGCATCGATGCCGCTGGAGGGATCCTCCAGCATCCGGGCGATCGGCTCCGCCGTGTCAGTATCCGGACCGAAGTATCCGTCGAACGGCATGCGTGTCACGTCGTGGAGCGGCACGCCGGATCCGTCGCGGTGATGCCGGTTTCCGGTGAGGGCGAGCGATCCCAGGGTGCAGCCGTGGAAGCCATTGGTAAAGGCGATCACGTTGCTCCGTCCCGTCACTTTGCGGGCAACCTTGAGTGCCGCCTCCACCGCGTTGGCGCCCGTCGGTCCCGGAAACTGCACCACGTAATCGATTCCGCGCGGCCGCAGGATGGTCGATTCGAATTCCTGCAGAAACGCCTCCTTGGCGTCCGTTTCCATGTCCAGACTGTGCGTCAGGCCATCGGCCTCGATGTATTCGGCGAGCGCCTTCTTGAGGACAGGATGGTTGTGTCCGTAATTCAGCGAGGAACAACCGGAGAGAAAGTCGATGTACGTGCGTCCGTCCGCGTCAAACAGCCGGGCTCCCTGCGCCTTGACGAACTTCACCGGGAAGTGGTGCGCATAGGACCGCACGGCGGATTCGCGGCGTTCGAACACGCCGGGCTTTTGCTTGTTTCGTGCTGTAAGGTCGGTGATCGGCATGAGGGAACAGCCTTTCCTTGGGTGAAGGCGAAGTCAGTCGGATGAAGGGATCAGCGTGCTGCGAGCGCGCCGAATGGGCCGATGCTGACGAGATATTCGGTGTCGCGACGGCCGCCGAAGTGCCGGTTTCGTTCGAACCACGCCTCACTGACGAGCGGGGCGGAGCGGTGCCGGGCAATGGATCGGAACAGGGCCCAGGAAGCCTCGTTGCCGAGCGTGACGGTGGTTCGGATCCCGGTCACGTCGCGGGCGGTGCTGCGGGCCAGCAGCGCGTCGATCATCGCGCGCCCGAGCCCGCTTCTCCGCGCCTGTTCGCGAACGGCGACCTGCCAGACGAACAGCGTCCGGCGATCTTCGGGAAGCCGGTGGGCGGAAATCCAGCCGACGGCCCGGGTGTTCACTTCGGCCAGAACGCATGTACGGGCAAAGTCGGTACACTGAATCAGGTTGCAGTACACCGAATTCCGATCGAGTGGCGGACAGGCGGCGACCAACTCCCACACCCGGGCGCCGTCGGTTGCCGTCGGCACCCGAAACCTTGGCTGCTCCGGCTCTTCCGCTGCCGAAGAATCGGAATCGGATTCAGCAAGGCTCATGCGGGCCCTTCGGGAGTCATCGACGGAATCGGACCTACCAAATATTTGCTAAGCTAATCAAAGTGTCAACCCCCCCCGGCGCAGGGTACCCCTCGCGGGCCCGGGCGAAGCCATCCATCGGCGCTCCGATGTTGGCGTTCGGGCGTCTCCCCACGTCGCGCAGCCCGGCCTGATCCGGAGAGCCGAAGCGGCCGGACCGGACAATTGATTAGGCATCTCAAATCATCTGCGCCGGTGCCCAAAGACCGCCCTGCAACCCGCTCGCGCGTACCGGACGCCATCGCTTCCCCGAACTCTTCGGGAGGGGCCGGCAGCCCGCGTGCGCGGGCTGCCGCACCGCAGACCCCCGGCCCGGGTCGGGAAAGGGTTCCGGAAGAGAGACCGCGCCTCGCAGGTCCGGCGGGTTCCGGGAACGGCCGCGGCCGGAGTTCCGCTTGCCGCGCCGGCGCCCTAGGCCCGGCTTCGGGTGCGGTCTGGGTTCGCAGTGTCCACGGCGCCGAGCACTCTTTGCGATGCGGGGACTCTCACGCACCGCGGCCGGCCCTTCGCGGTCGGTGTTCCCTGCCCTGCCGGGGTATAACCCGCGGACCGGGACTGCTGTTCCCCGGCTGGAAACTTGGCGCATGGGTGACCGTTCGGATGTAGCACTGGTCGCGCTGCGGAAAATCCTGCGCGCCACGGAAATGAACGCGCGGGCCTTGGCGAGGGAGGCCGGCCTGACACCGTCCCAGCACATCATCCTGCAGCTGATCGATACGCTCGAAGCGCCCACCCCTGGTGCGGTTGCCCGGGAAGCCTCGATCACGCAGGCCACGGTCACGTCCCTGGTCGACAAGCTGGAGCGGCAGGGATTCGTCGTACGCCGCCGGGACGATGTGGACAAACGGCGCGTGATGGTCGACATCACCGAAGCGGGCAGGCGCGCCATCCGCAAGGCCCCGGACATCCTGCAGGATCGATTTCAGGGCCGCTTCGCCAAGCTGGCCGACTGGGAACAGTCCCTGATCATCGCGATCCTCGAGCGCGTCGCCACGATGCTGGATGCAGAGGGAATCGATGCCGCGCCCGTGCTTGACGTGGGTGCGATCGACAAGCAGCTTCCGCCCGAACACGTTCGGAAGGCGTCCCGACAGTAACGGCAGTGGGCTTGGCCCCGGCCCCGCTTCGTCGGCCGCGATCGTCTTCGTCCGGTTCCGGGACCCGCGACCCCTGTCCCGGCCAAGAGGGAGAGCATCGGTATCTGCCCCCCCCCCGTATGGACGTCTCGGTGCCCCTGAGAGCATGATCCAAAACTCCATATAATCATTAGGTTATGGTTTTTCCGAGGGTTTCGGCCCGTCCGAGGCGGCGCACCAGGATGCGGATCACGGCCCGTTGCAGCCCTGCCCGCGAGCTCTCCAGCCGTCGCTCATCGTCCTTCGCCCGACGTCGGCAGCGGCCCAGCCAGCCGAACCACCGCTCGACGATCCAGCGTCGCGGAAGCACCTCGAGACCCTTCGGTTCCTTGGGTTGGGTCACGATCTCGAGGTCCGGGGCGTCCGGCCTCGCGGCCCGGGCTTGGGCCCGTTGGGGACCGCGGTACCCTCCGTCTGCCCAGACCTTCTGCAAGCTCGGCAGGGTCGTTCGCAGTTCGGCGAGGACCGCCGGCGCACCCTCCCGATCCGGCACGTTGGCGGGGTGCACCTGCAGGACCCAAGGGAGCCCGAGGGTGTCGACCCCCGCGTGCCGCTTTCTCCCCCTTGATCGTTCTCCCGCCGTCCTAGCCACTCGGCCCACCACTCTCCGTCGTCTTCACGGACGGACGGTCGATCCCCCCCGCCGTCGTCGTCGAACGCCGGCCCTCCAGCTCCCGGGCCGGACCCCGCAACGCCGCCACGAGATCCCCATACAGACCCCGGTCACGCCATCGGTAACCGTAGTACCGGACCGTCGGAATCGCGGGAAAACAAGGCGGTAGCGCACGCCACTGGCAACCCGTCATCCACAGGTACAGCAGCGCATGCACCCCTTCGCGCAGCGCAGGTCTACCTCACGGGGACGGCCCGTCGACGACGGTGCCGGAAGCCGCGGCTCCAAACGAGCCCATTCCGCGTCGGTCCGATCGCTCTCGAAGCGATCCCCCCGACGCGGATCCTTCGCACGAGCGGTCTCGCTCCCAGCCATGGCCATCCTCCCGAGGTCGGTGCCAGCCACATCGTAGAAGCGGGCATCGGGGCCGATCAATAGTTTCCGCACAGGCTCTGAGGTTCGTCGAACCCGAGTACTGTCATGCCGCGTTTCGGGTCGGGGCTCCCCGCGCGCATCCGGATCGTGACCTCTCGGAGTGCCGGGAGCCCCATGGATGCTTGCTGCGTCGGGGACGCTGCAGCCGGGATCGGGCTTCGAGGTACTTCCGGACCGTGCCGGGATCGGCCTCGTTGCCGAACTCGGTTCTGCCGCCACGATGGTCTCGGCGGTCCGGGCCTCCTTCCTCGATCCGGGCTCGCCGTGGAGGAACGGCCCCATCAGGAGTTGCCGCGCACGGCGCCGCCGGGCGGTTTCCGATCCAGCACTGAGGTACGACTCGACCGAAAGCACCGTGGGGATCGGGACGTCTCGCTCCAGAAGCACCGGTACCGTCTCTTCCGCCCGCCGGACTCACTCCCGGCTGGCGTCGAGGTACGCCTTGAACGGCTCCGGACGGGCCCGTCGTGCCGAACCTTCTGGAGTGCTGCTACAGTTTCCGGCTCCCGTGCTGCCACTGTCGCCATCCGGACACCCCCAAGCGCACGGTGGCGCGACCCGTATCCCGCACCCGGCAACGCACCGCATCCCACAACCGGTGGACATCCGTCGGGTCGTGCACATCCGTCTTCACCACGAACGAATCGCAGCGACCCCGCAGGGAGTCATCCGACCGACGGCGACCCCGGTCGTTCGTGCCGTCCGTGCCGTCCTTCCGCTTCCGTCTCCGCTTCCGCTTCCGTACCATCGCAGGGCCTTTCTCCGCGATCAGCTGCGACACCTTCCCCAGCACTTCCGGTGTCAGCAGGCTCACGTTGTCCATCGTCGTTTGATATCCGTACCGGGTGTTGTCCCGGATGTCGGGATGCCCCAGAAACTTCCGAACCGTCCTGTGCTCGTTCACCAGCTCGTGCACGTGATCGAAGTCATAGCCCAAACCCTGCTTCAGGAGACCCATCACCAGGATCTTCCACAACTCCATGCCGGGGCGCCCTCGCAGGTGGGATCCCCCGGGAAGGATCCCCTCCTCCAAGATCTCGAACAGCCGGGCCCGGGTCGATCGGTCGGCATACACATGTTGCAGGCCACGCAGCAGCCGCGGAATGTCATCCCGCGAGTGTACGTTGATCTCGATCTCCTCGATCGCAACCTGGCCCAATTCCAGCTGAGGGCGGACGATCTCCCGCATGGCCATTCTCCCGAAGATTCCCGAATCCCGCGCGAATTTCCGGCCCCAGCGGCCGATTCCCGCCCCACAGGGGGATTCTTCACCCTCTCAATAGCACACTTTGATCACTGGAGTCAGCTGGCTGTACTTTTCCGGGCGGGCACTATCTAGTGTCTGCACGGAAAATCACAGCACATTGTATATGCAACCATATTTGGAATCTGGAGAACCGAAGATTCCTTCTTTGAGAGCATATGACGACATATTCCGCTGAAATCAGGCTGGATTCGATGAATCTTCGCCCTGTCAATATTGGGCTTTCATTCATGTAATCCGACTCTTAGGGATTTTCCGGGCAGGCACTAGATATGCCGAAGAACGGTGAAAGCCGATGCGCGTCGTCAATGTTCATCAAGCGAAAACTGAGCTTTCCCGGTTGTTGGCACGGGTCGAGGCCGGCGAGGACGTAGTGATCGCACTTCGCGGCGAACCCGTCGCGCGTCTCGCCGCCTGCAAATCCAGGGCGGAGCGGCAGCCCGATATCCTCAAGGGAAGGAGGGTGGTTCCCGATGCGTTCTTCGTCCCGCTCCCGCAGGAAGAACTGGCGGCGTGGGAGGCCAGATAGCAGTGCGGGCGCTGCTGGACACCCATGCTTTTCTCTGGCGGGTCGCGGACAGTGCGCGTCTTTCGGGACCGGCGCGCGGCGCGATCGCGGATGAGTCGAATGACATCGCGGTCAGCGCGGTGTCCGCTTGGGAAATCGCCACCAAGTTCCGGATCGGTAAACTGCCGGGGTGCGATGCCTTGGCGCTTGATGTCGCCTCCCACATCGCCGGACACGGATTCGAAGAGCTGGCGATCGATGTGGCCGACGCCGCGTGCGCCGCGCGCCTGCCCGGTTCTCATCGCGATCCGTTCGACCGGATGCTTGCCGCACAGGCTCTGGCGCACAATGTTCCCATGGTCTCGGTCGATTCCGTATTCGATGGTTTCGGCGTTCCTCGTCTGTGGTGACGTGCTTCATCAGTCGGGAACTCCGCGGGTCCCGGGCTGAGGGTTCCGCCGCGCACCGGCCGCACCACGTCCTCGGTGCCGCAGTGGCCGGCGGGCGAGGTTCTCGGCCCACTCCCGGCATCCGGATCACGTCCCGCAGGCTGAGAGCCTGTACGGAAACTATTGAGCGGTCCCGATTCTGGCCGCTCGTGCAAAGTATCGGCGTCGGAGAGACCGCTCCGAAAGCAATCTGACAGATGTGGAATGGGCTTGTCTGATCCCGATGTACTCTCCAGCCACATCGCAGATACCAGAATCGGGGCCGCTCCATAGTTTCCGCACAGGCTCTGAGGCGCGCGCCGGGCGGCGTCCGGTCGATGCCTCGACCACCGCGTCCGGCGCCGGCGCGGACGGACCTTGCGCCCTCGCCGGGGTGCGCCCCGAAGCCCTGCAGCTGCCCGCCCGTCGCGCCCAGGGATGTGCAGCACCCTGTGGCGGCTTCGCACCGGCGCCGGCCTGGGGGGCGCGTTCGTTCGCCGCCAGCGCCCGGCTCGGAGGGCCCATCTCGACCCAGACTTGGAAATCGGCAGTCCCAAGCCTGCGCGCTCTCGGGATCCCGAAGCCCCGGAAGCACCGACGTGCAGCGACACCTGCACGCCGTGGAAAGATGGTCGGGACGAGCAGCGGAACATCGTCGAAGACGCGGAAAGGAGATCTGTTCCGGTTGATAAGGGTGCGGATGGCGGGATCGCCGTGCGGCCCGGGCGCCGGCTGATGCGGTACTTCGCCGGCGGATCGGGCCTCTGGCTCCCCCATACCGGGCGGCACGGGGGGACCCGCCGGACCTCGCACCGATCGACCTCGGAACGCTGCCCACCCACACAGGAGGCTGCTGCGAGGCAGGCGAAGGCGCCGCTGGAGAGAGGGTGCGCACCGAGAAGGCAAGGAGATCCCATGCTTGTTGCTGTGATGCGATCGGAGTCTGGATCGCGACGCGGGTCGACGCGTTCGAGTCTGCGATTGTGAGAGGTGCGGACGTCTGCGGCCCGGTGGCGGCGCGGAGCGGGGCGCGAGGGGTCCGTTTCGGCGGATCCGGGGCGAGCGAGAGGCCGGTCGGGTTGGGTGGCCAGGCTCGGATACGTGCGGTTTCGGTCGGGGTGTGAGTGCGGTCCGCCGGATCTTGTGACGGCGTGCAGGACCGGCTTGCGCGGGTCGGCATAGGGGTGGCGGGCGTCGGCGAAGCGGTGGAAGGGCTGGGGCAGCTTCCGCGGGTGGTGGAGGATGACGGCAAGGGCGAGGGTGTGGAGGATCGCGTGGTTTGCGGGCGCGGTGCGGGCCCGGAGCCTGGAGTCGTCTTCGCGGAAGGTGGCGTCGCGGATGGGGGGGATGGCGTTCGACCCCCAGGGACCGCGGTTCCCTGCGAGTAGCGGGTGCGGCGAGGCGCGGGTGCGGCGAGGCGCGGTCGGCCGCGACCGAGGTCCTGCCGGAGGCGTGCTCGGTGGTCCGTTTTCCGGATTTCTTGAATTCGACGCGCCGGGGGACACGGAAGATCGGTTGGACATGAGGATCGTGGATCATCTTCGCGGGCGGGGTGAAGACTTCGATGCTGCGCGGCTCGATGCGGCCGTGCTCGAGCGTGGGCGTTTCGCGGTAGCGTCCCGTGTTCGTGGTCTCCCAGTTGATGCTCTCGAACGTCTCGAAGGTCTTGGAAGCGTGGCCCTTGACCGTCATCATCCCGTCGGCGTCCTGGGTCTCGACGATCCGCCGTGCCGTCTCGCGGGTGGTGTGGAGCGCGTCGAGCGTGCGCAGACGACGGCCACCGGCGCGATCTCGAGCGCGGCGTGGACGGCGGCGATCTCCCCGCCCTCGTCGGGATCGTTGAGGATCGAGACCGGCATGCCGGTCCCGTGCTCGATCCGCGAGACCGTCTCGTACTGATCCTCGCCGGTGCGGTGGGCGCCGCGCATGCGCGTGCCGTCGATCGCGATCGCGTGGCCGACCCGCAGGCGCGGCTGCGCCCAGCGCCGCAGAGCCTCCTCGATCCACGCCGGGTCGGGGTTCTGCAGCAGCACCCGGTGCACGGTCGATTGGGACACCGGTTCCTACCGGCCGGTGTCCGGGTTCTTCCACGCACCGATCTGCGCCAGATCCTTCTGCGTCATCGCCTTCGCGGAGCGTGCTGCCGCCACCGCGCCGTGCCGATTCGCCCGCCGCGCCCGCACCCTCACGCACCGCACCGAGGCGATGCCGTGCGTGCGCCCCCGCGCGCGCCGGACGTCGGAAAGCGCCGCACCATGCGGGTACATCGAGCGCAGCGCCCGCGCCGACCGGCCGCTCTGCGTCGCCTGCAACTCCCACGCCGCCGGAAGCGGCGCACGATCCCGCAACCGACGACCGGCATCGCGACGCAGCGGAACCCCGTACCGATCCTTCGCCTCCCCGTGCGGATCGGTAGAGCGCCCGTGGGCGCGCGCATCGCCCTTGCTCCTGCCCACGTACTTCCAGTTCGCCGCCTGGTACAGGGTGCCGCGGAACTTCGTCGGCGAGACCCACGACTCCGCCACCCGCAATAGAGTGCCGTACGCAGCCTCCCCGTCGTCGCTGAGACACCGCTGCATCCGTGACCACGCAAACGAGGCAAGACCCCGAAACACCCGGCGACCCCCCAGAATCACAAACCTCGTGGGGTTTCCGATCCGGTGCAACCGCTCCAACGGTTCCTTGCGGCGCCAACCCATCCAACGGTCCCGCGGCGCACCGCGGAAGGCGCCCGTTTGCCCGCCCGCAGCGCCCATCCACCGCCCGCGCCACGGGAACACGGAGCGCAGGCCTCGACCCGCAAACTGCTTGAAACCAAGATCGTGATGACGGTCCACCACACGGTTCCAGCGGCACACCTCATCCGGCCGCGCACGACGCACCACCCCATCCCGGAGCGCAAACCCCTCCGGAGTCGTCTCGAAAACATCCGCGGCGCGTTCCATGACCACCACGGATACCACGCCGCTTCACCAACAGTCAGCACACATCCGAATCCTCCGGACCCCGCGGAACCCAGCCTTCCAACCAACCTAGCGTGGGATGGTCTTGCCGAGAAGGAGGCGCTGTCGGAATCCTCAGTTCCCTGCCGACGGGGCGCACATGACAAGACTCATGGGAGTTGCGGCTGCATGCGAACCGGGAGGTCCGGCCGATGCTGCTCCCGGATCACGTACGAATCCCGAGGTCGGGCCGACCCCGGCATCCCGGGGTCGGCCCGACCTCGGGATTCGTACCGCCGCGGTACGGATCCTCGATTGCGCCAGGCCAAGCCCTGGAGAGGGGGAAACCATGACGTAGGTTGAAACCTTTCGTCGCAAGCCTGCGGGTTCGACCCCCGCCCGGCAAAGGTGCGCCCGCCCGCCGGGAGCGAGTGTGGCAGGGCGTGCGGTACCGCACGTCGTGAAGCGTACACAGCGGGCGGCGAAGCGTCGCTATGGAGCCTCGTAATCCTCAATGTCGGTGCCTTCATCGTTCGAGCAGTGGGGGCCGCACCGGCGCGCCGCGTGTAGGGGCAAGGCGCAATGGACCGTCCGGGGTCAGAGAACGACGCAAAGCCGCGGGAGGGCTTGCCAGGGAACCTGGGAGATCCGGTTTCTGCCCGCAGGTCGAGCCTGCGGAGCCGGCGGGCGAAACCCATGAGCCGAAGGCCAGACGGAAACCGGAAGTCGTAGCTCGCTCCTAGTACCGGCGAAGGCGGGGAACCGGGTCCACCGGGTGCCGCTGGAGGGAAGGGGCGTGCTGCAGGAACCGAACCCCTGGAGGGAAACGGTGGAAGAGACACTGAGATCTGCCAACCCGTCCACGGAACGACAGTGGATCGCCGCGCAGGCGAAGAAGAAGCGCGGGGTGATCGATGCGGAGGTGTCGAAGGATCTCGACAGCATCCCGCATCGGGAACTCCGCGCCTTTCTGGACCTGTGGATCAAGGACGGTGTCATCCGACGCAGGATCAACCAAGGGCTGCGGGCGGGTGTCCTGGAGAAGGATGCCCGGCATGCCGACGGCCAAGATCATGCACGGCTACGGGACCGCTTGAGCGAACCTATCCTGTACGGAACCGGATGCCCGAATGCGGGCACGTCCGGATCTGGTGTGCCAGGCGAACTGGCAGAAGACAGGGGGTGAAAGTCCCCTGGAACGAAGGAGTAACCAAACCGCGTTTCTCCGCGAGCCGTGCGTTGGTTCCCGTGAGGGGGCAGGCGAAGCGTCGGCAGCGGTGCGGATGGGTGGGGCGAAGGAGCACCGAAAAGACGAGGATCCGGGGTGCCGAGGTTTTCAGATCGGCCGAAGGCAACATCGCAGGTATCGATGTGGTGAGATGCCGGCGAGCCCCGCGGTGTCCGAGAACCCATGCACGTCCGTACGTCTTCGGTTGGGACCCTGGGAGATCTTCAAGCGGTCCCGCCGATCGTGGCGGGACCGTGTAGGGAAGGAGAAAACCGAAGCCTATGACGAACGGCTGGAAGAAGTCGGATGGGGCCGTACGACCTGGGAAGGCGATGAACCAGGGAGCGTCCGCTCCTGCGGAGTGGCGGGAGGAAAGGGCCCCAACCAAGGGGAATTCGGGACGCCAAAGCACGCGCCGAATGCAGGGTCGGGCAAGCGTGCCTCAGGCGGCGGACCGGATCCGGAAAGCCGCAAGGTTCGACCGGAAGCGACGGGAGCGCAGGACCGAGATTTCTGGGTCGCGCGCAACCCTCCGCCGCCCATGGCCGGATCCGCGGTTTGCCGTCAAGCACCCGAGGTAGGAGCCGGATGGATTAACGTCCATGTCCGGATCTGCGCGGGGGGTGCGCAGTAATGCGCATTCCTACCGTAACTGGGGGGAGGGGCTCGGCAACGACCCCTCCTACCCGGCTGTTCCGCAAGCCATGGATCGGTCATGGCGGAGGGAGAGGGATTCGAACCCTCGGTACGCTTGCGCGCACAACGGTTTTCGAGACCGCCCCGTTCGACCGCTCCGGCATCCCTCCTGCGCTGCGACTGACTCGGCCGACGGGGCCCGGCCCCCGATCCCTGCGTCCTGCGGGCCGTCCGGTCGAATCCGGCCGCTTAGCGGATTTCGTGGTACTCGCCGTCGCTCCATTCGTAGAACACGTACGAAGGACCCTGAACGTCGCCCTTGTCGTCGAAACTCAGCGCGCCGAGCACGGTAGCGAAGGAGCCGGCCTTGAGGGCAGCCTCAATCGCCTCCGAATCCAGCGACCCGGCGGTTTCGGCGGCCTGGGCCCACGCCTGGATCGCAGCGTAGGTGTAGAGCGTGTAGCCCTCGGGCTCGTAGTTCATGTCCTCCCGAAATCGATTCACGACTTCGGCCGCTTCCGGGTTCTTTCGCGGATCGGGCGAGAATGTCATCCGCGTGCCTTCGCCGGCACTCCCCGTGATGGCCCAGTATTCTTGGGATACCAGCGCGTCGCCGGAAATCAGCTGCGTGTCGAGGCCCTGATCGCGCATCTGCCGAACGATCAGCCCCGCCTCAGAGTGATAGCCGCCGATGTAGAGCACGTCGATCTGCTCGAGCTTCAGCCTGGAAACCAGAGTGGAATAGTCCTTTTCGCCCGCCGTGTACGCTTCGTACAAGACTTCCGTTACGCCTTGGGCGTTCAGCGCGGCCCGAGTTTCGTCGGCCAGACCCTTGCCGTACGCCGTCTTGTCGTGGACGATGGCGATCCGGTCGTCACCGTGGCTTGCGGCGAGGTAGGCGCCGGCCACCTTCCCTTGGGCATCGTCGCGACCGCAGGTGCGGAACACGTTGCCCAGCCCGCGGTCGGTCAGCTGCGGGTTGGTGGAGGCAGGAGAGATCTGGATGATTCCCTCCTCGGCGTAGACATTGGACGCGGGGATCGACGAGCCGGAACAGAAATGACCGATCACGATCGGCACGCCTTGGGATGCCAAGCTGTTGGCGATGGCCACCGCCTGTTTGGGGTCGCACGCGTCGTCTTCGGTCTCCAGCACCAGTGATCGCCCGAGCACGCCCCCCTGCGCGTTGAGGTCGTCCACCGCCGCCGCCGCCCCCTGCTGCAGTTGCTGGCCGAAGGAGGCGTACTGTCCGGTGAGCGGACCGACGGCAGCAATCCGGATCGACGTTTCGGAGGTGTCGCTGTCGCCGCCGAACCGGTCCATGGCGATGACGATTCCAATCACGGCCGCGACCGCGACCAGGATCCCGTAGATGACTTGCTTCATCGGTCCGATCTTCCGTTGACGCAGATCCGCGCCGTGCACTTGTGGGACTGCGATCCCGGGCCGAGTATAGTCCCTTTGTCGATCCGGCGATCAATCGGTGGCGGGAGTGGGCCCCGGTGGGCTGCGTTCGGAATCCTGCGGCACGCGGCGCCACCCGAACGGACCGTTGCGTTCGTAGAGCCAAGGGTACTGCCGCACCATCCGGCGAGCCCGGGTCAGGCGATGCGCCGCCAGCCCGATACCGAGTAGGGTGACGAATTCCGCCAAGGTGCCGGCAGGCGGGTAGAACTCGCCGCCGAACAGCGCCCAGACGAAAAAGCGGTCGGCGAGGGCCAGTCCCGCGGCGACGGGCAGCACGGTCCAGGGAGACCGCCATCCGAGTGCCAGCGCCCGGCCGGACAACCATGCGGCGCCTCCGGCGATGATCACGGTGAAACCGGCGAAGACGGTGAGCGGCATGCCGAGCAGCGCCTCGGTCACGGTCCGGATCCTCCCAGATAGGCTGCCTGCACCGCCGGATTCTCCAGAAGCTCCGGACCGGTCCCTTCCAGCGTGACCCGGCCGTTCGCAAGCACGTAGCCGCGGTGGCACAGCCGCAGCGCATGGTAGGCGTTCTGTTCCACCAGAAAGATCGTGGTTCCGCCCGATCGGTTGATTTCGCGCAGCACGGCGAAGATCTGGCGTGCCAGCCGGGGAGCAAGCCCGAGCGAGGGCTCGTCCAGCAGCAGCAATCGGGGTCTGCTGATGAGCGCGCGGGCGATGGCCAGCATCTGCTGCTCGCCGCCGGAGAGGGTGCCGCCGCGCTGGTGGCGGCGCCGGCCTAGTACCGGGAACAATTCGAAGGTGCGCCGGACCCCGCTCTCGAAATCGGCGTCGGGATTGGCGACCGCTCCCATCTGCAGGTTTTCCAGCACTGTCATGTGCGGGAAGATCCGGCGCCCTTCGGGGGTCTGGGCGATCCCGAGGCGCACGATGTCCCAAGTGCGGAGGTGGGTGACGTCCTGCCCGGAAAACCGGATTGCACCGCTGCGGGCCCGGGGGTTGCCGCAGATGGTCATCAGCAGGGTGGACTTGCCGGCGCCGTTCGAGCCGATCAGAGTGACGATCTCGCCTTCGGCCACGGTCACGTCCACGCCCCGCAGCGCCTCGATGGCGCCGTAGAAGGTGCGGACGCCCGAAACCTGGAGCAGCGGTTTCACGAACGGACCGGTCGCGGGGCGGGATCGTCGTCGCTCCCCAGATAGGCTTGGATGACGGCCGGGCTGTTCCTGATGTCCGCCGGTGCGCCCTCGGCGATCATCCGGCCGTAATCGAGCACCACGATGTGGTCGGAAACCCCCATGACCATCGACATGTCGTGTTCGATCAGCAGGACGCTGATGTGATGATGGTCGCGGATGTAGCGGATGAGCGCGCCCAGATGCTCGGTCTCGCTCGGGTTGAGGCCGGCTGCCGGTTCGTCGAGGCACAGCAGGACGGGGCCGCAGCACATGGCGCGTGCGATCTCCAGGCGCCTCTGCTCGCCGTACGGAAGGGTGCCGGCTTCGGTGTCGGCCTGGCCGGTCAGCCCGGTACGGTGGAGCCAGTACTCGGCCCGCTGGACGGCTTCCGCTTCGGCGTGGCGAAAGGACGGCGCGCCCATGAGCCCGAGGATACTCCATCCCGACGCGCGCATGAGTTGGTTGTGCTGCGCCACCAGCAGGTTTTCGAGTACGGACATCTTGGGAAACGTGCGGATGTTCTGGAACGTGCGGACGACCTTCGCGTCGCGCACGATCCGGTGGTCGTCCATCTGTTCCAGCAGGAAGGTCGTCCGGGATTCCGGGGCATGCAGCGTGATCCGGCCGACGGTCGGCTTGTAGAAGCCTGTCAGGCAATTGAACACCGTGGTCTTGCCGGCGCCGTTCGGGCCGATCAAGGCGTGAACGGTCTGCGGCTGCACGGCAAAGCTCACGTCGTCGACGGCGACCAGACCGCCGAATCGCATCGTGAGGTGCTCGACCGTGAGCAGCGCGACTCCGTTCATGCCGGTGCTGTCGTCGGCCGGGCGCGAACGGTAGGGTCGCGGTGCGTGAGGATCCCGCCCGGCCGCCACAGCATGATCAGCACCATGCCCATCCCGAACGCCAGCATCCGGTACTCCTGCAGTTCGCGGAAATACTCCGGCAGCCCGACCAGGATCAGGGCGGCGATCGCGACGCCGATCTGGCTCCCCAGGCCGCCCAGCACCACGATTGCCACCAGGATGGCGGATTCGATGAACGTGAAACTCTCCGGGCTCACGAATCCCTGGCGCGTGGCGAAGAACGATCCGGCGAATCCGGCGAACATCGCGCCGATCGCGAAGGCGGAGAGCTTGGTGTTGCGCGGATTGACCCCCAGCGACCGACAGGCGATCTCGTCCTCCCGGAGAGCCTCCCACGCCCGCCCGATCGGCAGCCGGCGGATCCGCAGCGTGAAGGCGTTGGTCAGGAGCGACAGCCCGAGAATCAGATAGTACAGGAAGATGAGGCGGTGCACCGGGTCGTAGGCGAAGCCGAAGAACGTGTGAAAGGACCGGACATCCTCGTCGGGTCCGGCCGTGAACGGCAGCCCGAAGAAGCTCGGTCGGCCGATGTTGGTGATGCCGTCGGGCCCGTTGGTCAGGTCGTACCAGTTGAGCAGGATGATCCGGATCATCTCGCCGAAGCCGAGCGTGACGATTGCGAGGTAGTCGCCCCGAAGGCGCAGGACGGGAAAGCCGAGGACTACGCCGAACAGCGCCGCCAGCACGCCCGCCACCGGCAGGCAGATCCAGAAACTCCATTCGAACGTCACCGAGAGCAGTGCGTACGAATATGCGCCCACCGCATAGAAGGCTACGTATCCCAGATCAAGCAGGCCGGCCAAGCCGACCACGATGTTGAGGCCCCATCCCAGCATCACGTAGGTGAGAACCAGGGTCGCCACATCGATCAGGCGCCGGTCGACGCCGGGCAGTAGCGGCAGCAGGATGGCGAATCCGGCCAGCGTGACCCCGGCCCACAGCAGCAGCTGCCGCATCGGCAGCGGGGCCCGCACTTCGGGCCGGAGCCGGTCCGGCAGGCAGGTGCGGCCGGCGACGACCGCGATCGCCGCGCCGCCGGCACAGGCGACGGCAGACAGGAACGTGCCGGGCACGAACGCGTGCCAGACTGCGGTTCCGGCCGCGGCTGTCCCGTTGCCGTCGAGGACGAGCGCCAGCGCGCCCGCGACCGCCATGGCCGAGCCGAGCGCCAGCGGAAGGAGGGCCTGCCCCCGGCGGGCGGAACTGATGCCCAGCCGCCCGAAGAAGATGACGACGACCGCCCCGGCGAATTCGGGGAACCGCGTGCTGAGGGAGGGCGCCGTCCCCTGCGTGCCGATCAGCAGGCCGACGAACGGAAAGGCGAGGATCCCGGCGATCCCGGCCACCAATACCGCGTCCCGAACCGGCCCCGGGGAGGCCGGACGCCTCATACCTTCTCCACTTCCGGCGTGCCGAGAATGCCAGTCGGCAGGAAGATCAGCACGATCACCAGGATCGAGAATGTCGCCACATCCTTGTACTCAATGCTGAAGTACCCCGACCACATGGCCTCCGTCAGACCGATGAGCAGGCCGCCCAGCATGGCTCCCGGAATGGAGCCGATCCCACCCAGCACGGCTGCAGTGAAGGCCTTCACCCCAGCAATGAAGCCGACAAAGAAGTCGATCACGCCATAGTAGAGCGTGACCATCAGTCCCGCCACCGAAGCAAGGGCGGCTCCCATGACGAAGGTCAGCGAGATGGTTCGGTCCACGTTGATGCCGAGCAGGGCCGCCATGCCCTGGTCCTGCTGGCCCGCTGTGCGCGGCCGAGCGCCGTGCGGGCGATCAGCAGGGCAAACACCGCCATCAACAGCAGCGTCAGCGAGATGATCAGAATCTGCAAGTTGCTCAGGCGGACAAGGAAGTCGGTGTCGCCGAACTGAAATTCGAACCCGCCCCGGATGATTGGCGGAAGGGTCTTCACGCGGGCTCCCTGCGTGAGCTGCACGTAGTTCTGGAGCGCGATCGACATGCCGATCGCCGAAATGAGCGCGGCCAGCCTCTGGCTTCCGCGGAGCGGTCGGTAGGCGACCCGCTCGAGAACCCACCCGTACAGCGAGGTCAGGGCCATGGAGACCAACAGCGCGGACAGAAGGGCGACAATTACGAGACCGCTCTCGCCGATGCCGAAGGCCACCATCACCATGAGCGCGATGAACGCGCCGATCATGTAGATCTCGCCGTGCGCGAAATTGATCATGCCGATGATCCCGTAGACCATCGTGTAGCCGATCGCGATCAGCCCGTAGATGGCCCCGAGGCTGACGCCGTTGATGAACTGCTGGGCAAAGTAGTCCATGCCGCCGCCGCGTTTCCGGTGATTGCCTCGCTCCATGATTGTCCCGTCGCGCCCGAACTGCAACTGCCGTCCCGTCCCTTCCGGCGCGGAAACCGCGCGCCGGTCGGGAGCCGGACGAATGCCCGGAAAGCAGGCAGGTCCGTGCCCGGAAAGCAGGCACCGCGCGGCGCGGTCGGGTACCGGCAGTTCGCTTGGGACCGCGTCGCGGAGCCGTTCCGAAAGAATGGCACGAAACTTGCTTGTAGATGCCTGACCGTGACCTCGTCGGGTTCGGCGCCAGCACTATTGGGAGGATGCACGTGAAGAAAATCGAAGCCGTGATCAAGCCCTTCAAGCTCGATGAAGTGAAGGAAGCGCTTCACGAAGTCGGGCTGCAGGGCATCACCGTCACCGAGGTCAAAGGCTTCGGCCGCCAGAAGGGGCACACGGAGCTGTTTCGCGGAGCCGAGTACGTGGTCGACTTCCTGCCCAAGATCAAGGTCGAGGTCGTACTGCGGGACGAGGTTCTCGAAAAGGCGATCGAGGCCATTCAGAAGTCGGCCCATACGGGGCGGATCGGCGACGGGAAGATCTTCGTGACGCCGGTCGAGCAGGCGATCCGCATCCGGACCGGTGAAGAGGGCGAAATCGTCGTATAGCATCGCCCGGCGGCACCCCCGCCGGGGCCGCCCATCGTTCCCCAATTCGTTCCGCAACCTGCCGTGGAGGAATCCTATGGCTTCCGAGATTGACAACGTTCTCGAAATGATTCGCGAGAAGAAGGTCGAGTTCGTCGACTTTCGATTCACGGATCCCCGGGGGAAGTGGCAACACGTGTCCCAGGCCGTGCAGTTCGTCGACGAGGATCTGTTTGCCGACGGCCTCATGTTCGACGGCTCGTCGATTGCGGGCTGGAAGGAAATCAACCAGTCCGACATGTGCATGATGCCCGACCCGTCGACTGCGGTTCTGGATCCGTTCACGGCCCAGCCGACGCTGATCCTGTTCTGCAACATCCTGGAACCCACGACCGGGGAGGCCTACGAGCGGGATCCACGTTCCACGGCGGTTCGCGCTGAGGCGTTCCTGCGCTCGTCGGGCGTCGGCGACACGGCGTACTTCGGCCCGGAGGCCGAGTTCTTCGTGTTCGACGACGTGCGCTGGAACGTGGGAATGAACCATACGTTCTATCGCATCGATTCGGAGGAAGGCCCGTACAATTCCGGCGAGGAGTTCGAAGGCGGCAACGTCGGGCACCGGCCCCGATCCAAGGGCGGGTACTTCCCGGTGCCGCCCGTCGATTCCGCCAGCGATCTCCGTTCCGAGATGGTCACGACGATGGCGGAGATGGGTCTGGAAATGGAGAAGCACCACCACGAGGTGGCGCCTTCCCAGCACGAACTCGGATTGAAGTTCCGGCCCTTGGTGCAGGCAGCCGACGGATTGCAGATCTACAAGTACTGCGTGCACATGGTGGCGCATTCGTACGGCAAGACGGCGACGTTCATGCCGAAGCCCGTGGTCGATGACAACGGTTCGGGCATGCACGTGCACCAGTCCGTCTGGAAGGGAGGGGCGCCGCTCTTCGCCGGTGACGGGTACGCCGGGCTGTCGGAGACCTGCCTGCACTACATCGGCGGCATCATCCGGCACGCGCGCACGCTGAATGCCTTCACCAACCCGACCACCAACAGCTACAAACGTCTGGTGCCGGGTTTCGAGGCGCCCACGCTCCTCGCCTATTCGGCCCGGAACCGGTCGGCCAGCTGCCGCATTCCGTTTGCCACCGGGCCCGGCGGCAAGCGGGTCGAAGTGCGGTTTCCCGATCCGGCCGCCAATCCCTACTTGGCGTTTTCCGCCATGCTGATGGCGGGCCTCGACGGCATTCGCAACCGCATCGATCCGGGCGACCCGCTGGACAAGAACCTGTACGACCTCGAACCGGAGGAGCGGAGCGGGGTGGCCACCCTGTCGGAAAGTTTGAAGGAGGCCGTCGATTCGCTGGAACGAGATCACACGTTCCTGACCGAAGGCGGGGTCTTCGAAAAGGATGCCATCGAGGGCTACATCGATCTCCGGCGGGAAGAGATCCAGCGGCTGGAGTACTCGCCGCACCCGGCCGAATTCGACATGTACTATTCGGTCTAGCACCGTCTACCGTCTGCCGGCGGCCCCCGTGCGCGGGACCGCGCAGGCGGGTGCCCGTCGGTGGAGCGGATCCGTTCCCGGCCTCGGGGGACGGTTCTTCCTCGCCGGGGCAGCGCCACGAAAGGCGGGCGAACCGGCACGGTCGGGCCGGCACGGAACTTCGGCCTGCCGGATCGGACGTGGCGTTCCGTCGCTCGGCGCATCCGGACGCCCTGTCGGCCGGGCGGCCGGGACTGCATTGCGATTCCGTCGAAAGGTCCGCGGATCCGCCGGAGGCCGGGCGCCCTGAATCCTTCTTGATCCTGACCTGTGTCGGGAACGTTCGCCGATCGGTTGCGACGACGGCGACCGCAAGCCCGCCCGCTCTCCGGATGTCGTGTGGGAAGGCGCTGCCGCGCGCACCGCGGCTATCCTGACCTTTCGGCCGTGGCACGCCCGTCGCGGCCTCGTTCCGCCCCGCGAGTCAGGCCCGATGGCGCCTCCAGCTTCCGCCCGCCGTCCAGAGGTTGTCGGACCGGTGCAGCTCCCTGCCGATCCCGGGCCCGGCTTCGATGTGCGTCTTCGGTATCGGCGCGGCTTCGTGATTTCCGTCCATCCACGGTACGCGAACGCGATTCTCGACGGAAAGAAGACGGTCGAGCTTCGTCGCCGCTTTCCGATTGCCGCTCCGCGCGGCACCGACCTGTTTCTCTATGCCACGGCGCCCGTGAAGGCGCTGACAGGGGTCGCGGTCATCCGGGAAGTGGCCAAGCTTCCGGTCGAACGGATCTGGACCGAATTCGGGCGCAGGGCCTGCGTCCCGCGCGAATCGTTCGTACGATATCTGGAGGGAGTCGAACGGGCCGTGGTGATCGCCCTCGAACAGCCCCGGACCTTTTCACGGCCGCTTCCCCTGAACGAGCTGAGAGCGGCATGCGACTTCCAGCCCCCTCGTTCCTATCATTATGCCAAGCACGACTACCACGATCTTGTCGACCGCGAGCCGCCGGTTTGATCCTGCGGAGCCGGATTTCCTCGGGAAGTGCGGGAACCCCCGGAACGGCGTCGAGGCGATGCCGGATCTCCGCAGGATCGGTGACCGATGGCGGACCGACCACCGGGCGTTTCCTGCGCTTCCGGAGCGGGGCCGGGAAGGGACGGTTCCCGCATTCGATCGTTCGTGTCGAGCACGGGTGGAAACCCGGCGGGCATGGTGATCCCACGCTGCTGATCCGGCGACGACTGGCGAGATTTTCTCAGTTTGCGTCGCGCTGCAATCGTGCCGCCAAGGCTCGATGGGGCCTTCTTGGCACGAAACTTGCAATCTTCTTAAGGAGGCGATCTGTGATGAGCCGAGCCCCAACGCATTCGGATTTCGCGTCTCCGAATTAGTGCCTGCACGGAAAATCACAACACATTGTACAAGCAACCATATTTGGAATCTGGGGAACCGAAGATCCCTTCTTTGAGGGCATATGACGACATATTCCGCTGAAATCAGGCTGGATTCGAAGAATCTTCGCCCTGTCAATATTGAGCTTTCATTCATGTAATCCGAATCTTAGGGGTTTTCCGGGCAGGCACGAATTAGCATGGGATCGTCGTGCCCGGCGGGCGGTCCCGGCCGGAGCGACAACGACCGAAATCCGCATACGATAGGTACCGGATGGGTTCGGGCAGATGAGCGGCCATCACTTGTGCTAGGATCGGGTTCTGGTGGACACGGATGAACCGATTTCATGGTGCGGATCCTCGTAGTCGTACTGGTGCTCTTGGGGGGCGCTGCGGCGGGTTTCGGTGTCGCCCAGTTGGGCGCGGGGGATCCCGCGCATCCGGACGCCGGATCGGTCGAAACTCCGGCGGACGTCGATGCCGGCCGGCCGGTCCGCTGGAAGATGGCAAGCGCCTTCGGAAGCCAGTGGCCGATCCAGGGAGAGCTTGGCGTGCATCTGGTGGAGCAGGTCCGCAAGGTCACCGGCGGCACCGTCAGAATCCAGTTTTTCGAGCCCAATGCCTTGGTGCCGCCGCTGGAGATGTTCGATGCGGTGTCTCGGGGCGCGATTGATGCCGCCTGGGCCTCGTCGGGTCTTTGGGCCGGCAAGATTCCTGCCTTGCAGTTTTTCACTGCGGTTCCCTTCGGTCCCGGCATCGGCGAGTACTTGGGATGGCTGTACGGGGACGGGGCAGAGGAGATCTACCGGGATCTCTATGTGCCGCACGGCATTCACGCGATGCATTGCGGCCTGCATTCTCCGGAGGGATCCGGATGGTTCCGGGACGAAATCCGGTCGATCGAGGATCTGCGCGGTCTGAAGATGCGGTTCTTCGGACTGGGTGCCCGCGTCATGGAAAAACTGGGAGTGTCCACACAGCTGTTGGCCGGCGGCGACATCTTCCCCGCCCTTGAGCTCGGTGCCATCGATGCCGCCGAGTATTCCATGCCGGTGATCGATCTGAACCAGGGCTTCTATCAGGTTGCCAAGCACTACTACTTTCCCGGCTGGCATCAGCAGACCAGTCTCTTCGAACTTCTGGTGTCACACGATCGATGGGGCGAACTCTCCCTGGTACAGCAGGCACAGATCGAGATCGTGTGCGAGGCCAATTTCGTGCAGGGCGCGGCCATCGGCGAGGCAGTCCAGTCGGAAGCGCTGGCGCAACTCGAATCGCACGGCGTCCAACTGCATCGCTGGCCGCCCGAAATCCTGAATGCGATGCGGGCGGGGTGGCAGGAGGTCGTGGCCGAGGAATCGGCGAAGGACGCCGATTTTGCTAGGGTCGCGGCGGCCTACTTCGCCTTCAAGGAGCGCTACCGCACTTGGGCCGAGTACGGTTATCTGCAGTAGGGGCGCGTTCGGAAGTCGGAGCGTTGCACCGGAGACCGGCGTACGACGGCGGTTGGAGAAGGGACCCCCGGTCGTTCGCGCCGCCGCCCGTGCCGTGCTCCCGCTCCCCGGCCCCGGGTACCGACGGCACGATCCGCATCACCGGATTTGCGATGGCACACCGTCGACGGGCAATCCGTCCTCACCGTCCGCGCCCTCATCCAATCCCAACGCCCTCGATCGCGCATGGACCGGCACACTCGGCGATGACGATCTGGCCACCAAGAACCACAAATGCGCCGGCGGCCTTGCCGGGTGCGCCGCATGAAGCCGGGACATCGGACCAAACCGCCATCGCCATACGAAACGCACACCCCGGCAGGCTCACTGCGGACAGAGAATTCGGATTCTCCAGAATTGCCGGTTGCCATTTTCCTGCCGACCGAACAAGCTCGCAATCTTCCTGTTCCATGCGCAAGACAAAATTCAAGGGTGCATAATGAGAGAATTGTTCGCGCAGGTCATTGCTTCGTTTGCGAAATTCGTAACGCTGGGATTTGGCGATGAAAGACGAACTCAGGTTCTTTTGCGGGCCAGAGAGAGAATCGATACAGATGTGAGTGTCGCCCTTTCGAACGGGAGTCGCCTGCTGTTCTGCGACAACACCCAATCGACATTCACGATCATCCGGGACTGCCAAGTTTCCGAACCCGATACCGCAGCTTGGATTTCCGCTATGCCGGAAGATGGGCTGCTGTGGGATATTGGGGCCAATGTCGGGTTCTTCACCCTTTTTGCTGCTTCCAGGCTCCGCAGGGAGGGCGTTCGCGTCGTGGCGTTTGAACCCGGTGCCGCCAACTATGGCGCCCTCAACAGAAATATCGAGTGCAACGCTATGGCGGACCATGCCGTCGCCTATTGCGTCGCGCTGGCGGCCGTCACAAGGATTGGCCGGCTGAACATGGACGCAGCCGGCAGAGGAACCGCTGCAGGCGGCTTCTACAACGGATTCGAGTCTGACATCGGCCCCTTGGACCGAGTGATGAACACACAGTTTCGCCAAGGATCTGTCGGGTTTTCCATCGATGACTTCGTAACGACGTTTCAACCGCCGCTCCCGACACATGTCAAGATCGATGTTGATGGGATTGAGGCCGAAATCCTGCGCGGAGGGAGACTCACCTTGTCGGCGGCTTCAGTGCAGTCGGTAATCATTGAGATGGAAGGAGACCTGCGCTCGGATCGTAATCAGGATCTGTTCGGTTTGATGAAGGAACTCGGCTTCATCCCAACGCCGAAGCCGTCGCCGGAAATGCGGAACATCATCTTTGTGCGGAGTACAAGTCCGGCATGACGAGAGTGCGCACTGGATTGATTGGGATGTTGCCGTTGGGTCGGTTTCCCGGGTACGGGGTTTGGTGACAATCGGGGGGGGGGACCGAGGCCGGATGTGGTCACGGTCGCGCGATGCCGGGGCGGTGCGCGGGGCTGCTCCGCCCCGTCAGCAGCGAGGTAGAATGCGGTGTCAGGTGTCGGCGCTACGGCTGCCCGTCAGCGTGTCGTCGCCAGCTCCGCCGGCTATGGTTTCGTCCGCTCTTGCGGCCTCCCAGAGTCTGAGTCATACGTGCTTGATTGGATTATGTTCTTGATGGAATTTCCGATTCCCGATCAGGGCCCGCCCCGCGCCACCCGCCGCATCAGGAAGCGGCAGGCGGCTCGTTGAGCCCAGGCCGGAGCGCTTGCCAGCGTTCGTAATCTGCGGCGATACAGAAGGACAGACCCTCGGATTTTCTTGGAGTTTGCGCACGATCTCCCGGATCGCATCCGATCCGGGGTTCGCCTGTGCTGAGGCCCGTTTCGGGCCCTGAGATCCGCCCGCCGCCCACCCTTTCGTACCCTGTGGTGCCTTCTCCGGCATCTTCCGGATCCCCTCCGGGTCACCCTCCCGATCCGGAATCGACGCCTCGGGAACCCGGATCGAATCGGAGATCCCTGCGGATCCACGGTGATCGGACGCTTGCGCCCCTCCGGCCTTCTTGCCTGCGTCCGATCCCGCCGGGTCGCCACTCTCCGTCGGGGCCACCGACGGTCGGTCGATCACGGTTGCAGTCGGCTTCCGGGGACGCCCGTCCGGCTCCCGAGCAAGATCCCGAAGGGCGTCCCGCATGCGGTCAAAGACCCCGCTCTTCCGCCACGCATAATCGTCGTTCTGAACCGTGCTCAAGGGCGGAACACATCGCCATGGGCAGCCAGTTCCCCACAGGAACTGGATCGCGTTGAATCCTTCCCGGCGGTCCGTGATCAACCTCCGTCCCTTCCCGGAGGGCGAAGGAAGGAGCGGATCGATCACGGCCTATTCCGCATCGCTCACATCGGTTTCCCAACGATCCAAGGGGTACTGCTTCTCGGTGGTCTGGGCCCAAGCCAAGGAAAGGCTCCCATGTACGGACGCCACAGCGTCAGGCTACCCCACCGAGAGGCCGCTCGAATTTGCAAACAAACTCTCAGGACATCGTTGCCATCACCATCCGTCAGCGTGTCGCCGCCGGCACCGCCATCCAGGATGTCGTCGCCGGCACCGCCACGCAGGGTGTCGTCGCCGGCCCGATCAATAGCCATAGGAAAACCCTCCTCTGGCACGATGGCTTGCATCGACCGACGGGTAGAGCGGTCCGGAAGAGCGATTGGAATGCCCTTCGGCGCGTCGGTTCTCACACGTTGACGAATAGGTAGGTGTCGAACCCCGGATCATGGCGGTTTGAGGCCCGAAGGCGATTCGCCGTGGCCGTCCGGATGGATTCCCGCGACCGTCCGAGGGCGTCGGCCGGCGGGTGCAGGTCGATCACGCGAAGGTCGAAGATTCAAAGGATTCGCAGTCGGTGAACAGCCGGAATGTCGCCCGCCGCTTGTCCGCATTGTCTGCGGCAGCGACGGACGCGAGGCCCATCAAGCCTGTGAGCAGGAGCGGGTGGACCGGCCGGATGCGGCCGTGTCGTTCGGCGCGGCGATCGGTCAGGGAACGGGCTTCGCGCGGCGGGAACCGCGGTCGGTCGCGGACCGGGCATTCCCGACAGCGGTGACTGTGCTGCCCGGACTCGACCGGGTTGGCGCGCCCGGAAGGATTCGAACCCTCAACCTCCTGATCCGTAGTCAGGTGCTCTGTCCAGTTGAGCTACGGGCGCCGCTCGTTGCGGTAGCCTAGTCCGATGCGTGGCCATGGCAAGGGTCGTCGGTCAATAGCGCAGTCCCAGGTTGTCGATGAGGCGGGTTCGGCCCAGCCGGGCGGCAGCCAGCAGCCGGGCCGGAGTGCCTTCGCGGCGGGTCACGGGATCCAGGGTGTCGGCGCGGCGGAGTTCGACGTAGTCCACCTTTTCGAACCCTGCCTCCAGCATATCCCGACGGGCTCCGGCTCCGGTCGGCGCGATGCCGGCGCCAGCCGACAGCTCATGGGCCGCCTTCCGCAGCGCGCGGAACAGGCCCGCCGCCGCCGCGCGCTCTTCGGGGTTCAGATAGGCGTTGCGGGACGAACAGGCGAGCCCGTCGGGCTCGCGGACGGTCGGGACCGACGCAATGTCCACGGGAATGTCGAGATCACGGGCCAGCTGGCGGACCACGACCAGTTGCTGGTAGTCCTTTTCGCCGAATACGGCGAGATCCGGCAGGCATTGCAGAAGCAGCTTCGTGACCACCGTTGCCACCCCGGAAAAGTGGCCGGGACGCACCGCACCGCACAGGCCCTCGGCCGGTCCGGCCATGACGACCGAGGTCGCGAAGCGGTCCGGATACATTTCCTTCACGGGCGGAGCGAAGACCAGCCCGACGCCGCCGGCGCGCAGTTGCCGGAAGTCGGCGTCCTCGCTCCGGGGATAGCGGGCCAGGTCGTCGTGGTCGCCGAATTGACGGGGGTTCACGAAAATGGTCGCGACGACGTGGTCGGAGCGGGCGTGCGCCGCGGCCATCAGCGCGGCGTGTGCGGCATGCAGCGCCCCCATGGTCGGCACCAAGGCAATGCGGTCGCCGGCCGCCCGCCGCGGCTTCAGTGCGGCCCGGAGGGCCGCAACCGAGCGCACCACCTTCATGGCCGGCGCCCGGGTGCGGTGCGGCCGGCGCCGTCAGCGATGTGCATCCGGTCCCATCAACGCCTGCCGGAACCGGTGTTTCAGGTACGCACCGTCCCGCGGCGGGAGTCTGGCCGGAGGTTCGGACATCTGACCCGGTACCTTCACGGCAGCGAACAGCGGTCCGGAAGGCCGGAGTTTCGGAGCCGCAAGCCTTTCGGCCAGACGTTCGAGCTCGTCCGGGTCCGACACGGTCAGGGATTCTCGGATGCCGGCGGCCCGGGCGATCGCGACGAGATCGCAGTCCCCCGCCGTGTGGGACCGCTGGCCGCCGGTTTCCCCGTACCGTTCGTTGTCGATGACCACGACCGCCAGATTCCCGGGTTGGGATCGGGCCACCGTGGCCAGGCTGCCCAGACCCATCAGCATTTCCCCGTCGCCGGTCAGGACCAGAACCCTGCGGTCTGGGCAGCTGAGCGCGAGCCCTAGCCCGACACAGGCAGCCGAGCCCATGCCGCCCCACAGATAGAAGTTCAGGTGGCGATCGGTTCCCGCGCGGCTGACGTCCCAAGCGGTGCCGCCCAGTCCGGCCACTACCAAGAGGTCGTTTCGGGTGCGGGCCAGTCGATCGGCAACTTGCTGGCGGGCCAGGGTGCCGGTCATCGTCGAAACGCCTTGGTTCCGATCAGGCGCTGGGTCAGCAGCACAGCCACGCGCTGGGACGAATCGAAGGCAAGGCGCCCCGCGGCCCGGGCGGTACCGCCCACGTCCTCCGGACACTCCGCTTCCAGGACCCGACAATCGATGGCGGCCAACACGTTGCGGGCCGCTCGACCGAGCGGCACCTGCCACGGATTGAATTCTCCCCATTCGCCCCGCATCGTGATGATCATGAGAAGCGGAAATTGTCCGGCTTCAGCGAGCGAGGCAATGGCGTTGACGCAGTTGCCGAGTCCGCTGGACTGCATGAGGAGCGAGGTGCGGTGCCCGCCCAGCCAAGCGCCGACCGCAATCCCCACGCCTTCCTCCTCGCGGGTGAGCCCGGTCACGATGATGTCCGGGTCCCGGGTGCAACGGTCGATCAGGTACGCATGACCGGCGTCCGGGACGTGCGCCACCTGATCAATGCGGAGATCCTTCAGGGCTTCGTACAGCGTGTCCGGCCAGGCCGCCGCTGCGGATCCTTTCATCTGACCTCGCGTCGGACGCTGGCGGCGCCGACCCAGCCCTCGACGCGGCCGAGCCGGATGCGATACCAGCCGTCGGCTTCGCCGACGATCCGCAGCCGCAGCCCGCGTCCCACGACGAAGCCCGTGATGCAGAAGTGCTTGCCGGGTCCCAAGTGGACGGCGGCGTGCGGCCGGGCCGTCAGCAACCGGGCGTTCAGGAAGCGGCGGACGGCCCCGGCGTCCGAACTGTAGGAGCGGCAGCCCGCCGCCCGTCGCTGACGGGGGACGAAATCCTCCTCTTCCGCATCCCGGATCTCTCCTTCGGAGCCGGTCATCAGGGTGGCCAGTTGCGAGGACGAATCTGCGCCGTGCACCGGATTCCAGGAGAGGCCGGCAAGCAGGGCCGCTACGAACGCCGCCGGCAGAGCCGGCCGCACACGAGCAGGATGGTGGGTGCACATGGCGGTCTCCGTGGTCCGGGATCGGTCGGCAATGTATCGCGCCGGCGCCCGGATGCCACGATCCGCTGCCGGGCGAGGTTGCGCGCCCGGGAATTCCCGACTAATGTCGCGCTTGTCGGAAAAGAGTTTTCGATCGCGAGCGCGATGCGAAGACGGAGGAGGACATTAATGGCCCACGTGTGGCTCAGTGAGCGGGAACAGGCCTTGGTCGACGGAGCGGAAAAGCTCGATCTCGACCTGCCGGTTCCGACTCAGATCGTCTCGAACGGGGAGTACCTTCCCCCCAGGCAGTCTGAGAACCAGAAGCGTGTCGAGCAACGGATCTTGGATCTTGCCGACGCCAACGCGAAGCATCTCGACATGAGCCGGCGTGCCTTCATGCACACCAGCTGCGGAATGGCGACCGCGTTTCTCGCCATGAACGAAATCTACGGCGGGGGGGTCTTCCAGGTCAGCGAGGCGGAAGCGCGCGACCCCGAGATGATGAGCGAACGTGACCGGCAGTTGTCCGGCCAGTTCATCTTGGATGACCAGACCCACTTCCTGCGTGACGACTTTGCGCATGAAGCCATTCTCGGACTCGGGGAGTTCGCCGCGGAACACTGGAATCCGAAACTGAAGGAGGAGGGCCTCACCCTCGCCCGCTACAAGTTCGAGAACTATGTCCGCGAACTCTGGTACACCAGCGACACCAAGATGGCGCTGCTGTCCGGCGCCCCGTTCGACGATCCGACCTGGTGGCTCCTCGGCAACGAGCAGATCGTGGGAGCCCGGGACTTGGTGAACGACTTCGCCGGGGCCCAACGGATGCTCGGACACACCGTAATCACGCCGGGCCAGCCGGGCTGGATGGACATCGTGGACCAGGCGATCGAGGAACTGCACCCTGATTCCTGGAAGTCGTACACGATCGGCGACCCCCTGTCGCCGTCGAAGTACCCGTGGCGTCTCGACGACGAGAAGATCATGTATCCCTTCTATGAGAAGGCGCTGAAAGCGGGAATCAACACCATCTGCACGCACAAGGGACTACTGCCTCCAGACTACGAGGTGTCGTTCCCGGGAGTGTGGCAGTACGCCACGTTGGACGACCTGCCTCAGGCGGCCAAGGACTGGCCCGGCATGAATTTCGTGATCTACCATGCCGGCTTGCGGCCCTTCCTCGAATTGCCCGATCAGGCTTGGAAGGAGTTCGAGGAGTCCGGCGGCGAGATCAAGTGGGTGACCGATCTCGCGCGGATTCCGGCCGAGCACGGCGTCGACAACGTCTATGGGGAAGTCGGAACGTCGTTCGCGAACTCGGCCGTGGCCCATCCCCGGTTCTCGGCGGCCTTGATGGGCACCCTCGTCCGCGACCTCGGTGCCGACCACGTGGTCTGGGGCACGGACACGGTCTGGTACGGTTCGCCACAATGGCAGATTGAGGCCCTGCGCCGGCTCGAGGTGCCCGAGGACATGCAGAAGAAGTACGGTATGCCGGCGCTGGGCGGCCCGAACAGCCTGACCAAGCAGGCCATCTTCGGGCTGAATTCCGCGCGCCTCTACAATGTCGGTGTGGAATCGGCGTCCGAGATGCCGGCCCTGCCGAGCTTCTCCGAGGACAAGATCGCGCGGCTGGCGCAGCAGTTCCGGGAAGAGGGTGGCGTGCCTTCGAACAAGCGGTGGGGCTACGTCCGGTCGGCCTGAAGAGGGCACCGGCTCCGGGGAGTGCGGACGGATCTCCGCACTCCCCGTTTTTCCTGCGATGCCTCGGACGGCACGCGGCCCGCATGCGGGCTAGGTGCGCGGGTTCTGGGCACGGGAAGGGGAGACTATGCGAAAGTTACTGATGATTGCGGGCGTGTGCTTCGGCTCGAGCTTGGCTTCCGTGGCGCAGGCCGACATCGTGTCGATCAAGGGCGAGGAAGCGCGTCTGTATTTCCAGGGATTGTATCCCGCGTACATCGTGTTTCTGAAGGGCGGGATTCCCGAGGACACGCCGGATGCATGGGTGGATCAGCCGTATTGGGCGGTCCTGGATGTCGATGGAGGTCCGGAAGCGGGCCAGAGCGTCATCCTGAGACTGGTGCCGACCAGCGATCGCAGTCCGCAGCCCGAGTGGTGCGTGACGGAAGGCGCGGGCGAGTTCGGCGGCCACGGCCCGACCTGCGTCAACTCCGATGCGCCGAAATCCATGAATCAGCTGCGGTTCAAGGTGAAAGTGCAGTACGCGAACGTGGCGGATCAGCTCCCCGCCGAGTTTGCTGACCGTCAGTGGGCGGAATATCCGACCCTGCCGGGACGTCGCGAGAGCGAGGTCTTCGGCCCGGCCGAACTCCACATCATCCGCGAATAGCGGCGCGGCTTGCGACACCGCGGCCCGGCTCCGGCCTGCCCGGGCCGGGGTCGCGGTGTCGGGTGCCGGCGGCCATCCGCAACCCGCTGTCGGTTCCCCGGGCCGGGCGGTCTTCGGCCGGTAAACCGAGGTTTCCGTTTTTCGGCGAAGGAGGCCGCGCCTTTCCGGAAGTTTCCACTCGAAAGGCCCTTCTCCGGTTCCCGTTCGGCGATGGTCAGCGCTTCGTCCAGCCCGCTGCCGCGCGCCTCCCAGATTTGACGCTTGATGATGCCGAGGGAGCGGGCGCGACCTGTCCGGTGAGCATGGCGGCGTAGTTCCGGACCGAAGAGAGGGGGTTCTCGGCCGGGTAGGCGGCGTTGATCAGGCCCAGCGCGGCTGCTTCCGTGCCCGATATGCGACGTGAGGACAGCAGGATGTCGTGGGCTCGCGGAATCCCTACCAAGCGCGGCAGCAGCCAGCTGATGCCGTGTTCGGCCACGAAGCCCCGACAGCTGAAGGCGCTGGAGAACACGGCTTTCTTCGGCCGCGAAACGAAGGTCGCATCAGAGCACCAGCCCGAGCCCCGCGGCCTGCCCATTGATCGCGGCGATGACGGGCTGCGGCACGGCAAGAAACCACGTGTGGGCCCCTTGATGGCCCTCGGGAGCATCGGGTCGAACGGCCCCGGTCGCCGGCCGGTGCGGCCCGAATCGGGGCGGATGGCATGAGGGCCTTGATATCGGCATCCGCACAGAACCCGCGTCCGGCTCCGGTCAGGATGATCACCCGAACCTCAGAGTCGTCGGCAAGGGCGCGAAAGCCGGTTCGAAGTTCCTCGCCCATCACGGGGGTTCAGACGTTCATCCGGCCCGGTCGGTTCAGCGTGACGGTGGCGATGCCGTGTGCAACATAGGCATGGAGTTGTTCAAAATGCGTAACTGGTCAGGTAGTACGGCAGGGCTATTCTGTTGTCCGGTTTCGTCCGACGAGGGGGCGTCGTAGGCAGATCTGGAGGTCCATTCGGGACTGGATTTCGTTGCCGGTATGCCGGTTCCGACCTCGAGAAGGTGCCACCAACTTCAAGAACGGCCACTCTGACGCGGTTGTCCACCGCCGATCGCGACAACAGAATGGTCCTGCATGCTCCGGGCCCGCAACGCACCCGCAAACCACGCGATCCTCCACACCCTCGCCCTCGCCGTCATCCTCGACCACCCGCGGAAGCTGCCCCAGCCCTTCCACCGCTTCGCCGACGCCCGCCACCCCTATGCCGACCCGCGCAAGCCGGTCCTGCACGCCGTCACAAGACCCGGCGGACCGCGCCCACACCCCGACCGAAACCGCAAGCATCCGAGCCGGCCCCCAACCCGGCCGGCCTCTCGCTCGTCCCGGATCCGCCGAAGCGGACCCCTCGCGCCCCGATCCGCGCCGCCACCGGGCCGCAGACGTCCGCACATCTCACAATCGCAGACTCGAACGCGCCGACCCGCGCCGCGATCAAGACTCCGATCGCATCACAGCAACAAGCATGGGATCACCTTGGTGCGCCATTCCTCGCTCTCCGCACAGTCGCGCGCCCTGCCCAACGCCCAGTAGTGGTCCTGGCGTGACGTGTCTTTGCGGCCTTCGGTTTCCGGGATGATGCCGGTTGCCCGCCGGCCGCCGGTTGTCCGGCCGACTTGCGTTCGCTGGAGCGAGGCTCGGCCCGTGAACCATCCGGTCACGGGCCGGAGCTCTCGGCATTCGGCTCATCAGAACAACGGATCCGCAACCGTCCGATGTTCCACCGGCTCGGGCGCCCGGGCCGGGTCATCGTACTGGTAGACCCAGATTTCGGTCAGGTCGTCCTGCTCGCTCCATTCCCATCCCGCGGCCCAGACGGCACCTGCAGGAGAAATCACGACCGGATCCCCGTCCGGCCCCGTGATCTCCACTTGACGATCCACCTCAGCCAGAGCGTACCCCCGCTCGTATCCCCATTCCGCTGCGCTGTTGTCGAGCATCCGGTCTCCACCGATGGCAATGACGCCTGGTTCGTCTCCGCAGAAGCTCCGGGGATTCGAAAAGTCTCCGTCCGGCGTCGGATCGTAGTAGAACGTGAAATCATCGGATCGATATTTCGGCTTGCCATTCGCATCGATTCCCACTTGGTAACGGGTGGAACACCCCGTCAGGTGCGCGGTCGTGGCATCCTTCCGCACCGGGTCGCTGAACAAGGGCAGCGGGAAATCGGGCATGTCATGCACATACAAGGCCGACAGGAACTTCTTGGGTCCATCGCCAGAACCCTCCTCCAGGACATATCCCCTGGAGACACAGGTATTCTGATACCGCGAACCGGGAGGAGCCGCCGGAATCGGCTGAAAGCGGCTCAGCGTCTGCCTGTCCGATCGATCTGCCGCCGTCTCGCCGGAGGAAGGGGAGCCGGACACGTGGCAGCCGGCGAGAGCCGGGACCGCTGCGACGGCAACGGCCAGCGCCCAATGCTTCATGTTGTTCATCTTCGAGAACTCCCTTGGTGGTGGTAAGGAAACGGCGGGTGGAACAGCACCGGATGGGGCGCAAGCGGAACCTGTCCAATCCCTTGGGCGTGGAATCGACTGCGACCTGCGTGGATGCGGGATCCCGGATTCTTGCCGGAAGTGGTGCAATCCCGCTCGCTCGACACCGCATCGGAAGATCCGGCATGAACGGATACTGCCCGACGAAGACGGCGCAGCATTTCGGCCCGGCGTGACCAGCCCGGTTTGCCTGCTGTGGCTACAGAAAAGTCAGGGCAATTGCCGCGCTTGCGCGACTTCTGCGGACGAAGGCAACAAATACCGCGATCAGGTGGCAGGTAATCCCCTGAGCGCGCCCGCCGACTCAGCTCGGCGTCTGAATTTCGAGGGGGGGGGCAAGAACCTCAAGCAGGCACTGCCCGAAAACGCCCTGGCCGGACCGAAGCATCGCAACGGGCCGCGCACGGCAACGTTGCCTGATTGCCGGAAGTTTCGCGTCATGGCCTCATGCACCGTGCCGAACGACTGCCAACCCATACGATAGCAGGGATACCGATCATAGCCAAACCTCAGGCGGATGCAAGCAGGGCTATTCTGTTGTCCGGTTTCGTCCGACGAGGGGGCGTCGTAGGCAGATCTGGAGGTCCATTCGGGACCGGATTTCGTTGCCGATATGCCGGTTCCGACCTCGAGAAGGTGCCACCAACTTCAAGAACGGCCACTCTGACGCGGTTGTCCACCGCCGATCGCGACAACAGAATGGTCTTGGGTAGTACGGGGGTTGGATTGATAGCCAGTTTCTCATATGTGTACGATTGGATCCGATCGGGCCCAAACGACGGAAGTCGCGGCTCCCGGGCAGAGGATGTTCCACGAACGTCGATGGCACAGGATCGAGGATCGGCGGGGTTTCGGTGGTGTTCCGGAATCGGATTGCCGATCTTGAAGCAAGACGTGCCACGGCTGCCGTCGGGCGCGTCGAGGCCGTAGCGGCGCTGGCGGCCTTGCAGGGTCGGGTGGCCGCATGTGAGCGTCGGCTGGGCCGCAACCGCCCCCCGCCGCCTTTCCCGCCCCGCCCGAAGGAGAGGACGTCCGTCTGCCGCCCGTGCCGTGCTTCGGGGCGTCGTCCGGGCGGCCCGTCTGGCCCCAAGGGCACGACGCTGCGCGGTTCTGCGACGCCGGACCGGGTCGAGAATCCTCGTCCCGATCGCTGCGGTCGATGCGGAACCTCGCGGGGCGGAGCGCGGTCGGAGGTGCCGGCCGCCCGGCCGGTCCCGGACCTTCCGCCGGTGGTGCGGGAGACCGTCGAGCAACCGGGTGCACAAGGGGGTGTGCGGCCCCTGTGGCGAGAGGAACCCGGGCGGCGTTCCGGAAGGCGTGACGGCCCCGGTTCCGTACGGTCCGAGGGGGAATCGAGGATGCGGCGCCCAAGGTCCCCCGCCTCCGGGTCGTCGCGGTCGTGGCGAATCTCTTCGGCGCGCCCCGATCCCTTTCAAGCCCCCAAGGGCCCGGGCTCGGGCCCGGCCGCGATCCGTGCGTCTGCGGCCGTCCGGGCGCCCGCCGGAACCGAAAAAAGTTTGATCCCCCCAGGAGCAACGTTGCCTCAAGCAAGTTTTGAGCAAATGAAAATGGCGAAATATGCGTGAACATGCGCCTTCCAGAGAGGATCGCCGCCGGGCCGCGGGCGCGCCTCCGATCGGCCGCGCTCCGTGCAGAATCCGTAGCAGATTCCGCCGGATCCTCCGCAATCGCGGAATTTCGGGGGGGTACGGCCGATTTGCTCCGGGCGCATCGAAACTTTTAACGACCGCCCGCCGCACCCCGCAGGGGGCGTCCCGGCTCTCGACCCTGAGCGGTATCAAGAGGACGCGGGCTCTGCATCCTTCCCGAACAGCCGCACGCTGGCGCCGCTGAGCAGATCCTTGAGCTGCTTGCGGATTGCCCACAGGCACAACAGCGAGGGAACGACCATGAGCGTGGTGAGGACGAAGAACATGCCCCAGTCCCCGCCCAGACTGTCCACGAGGAGGCCGGAGGATGCGGCGAAGAGGGTTCTTCCGGCGGTGCCGATGGATGCAAGGAGCGCGTACTGGGTGGCGGTGTAGGTGCGGTCCACCAGCATGGAAATGAAGGCGACGAACGTGACGGTGGCAAAGGCACTCGTGAGATCGTCCATGATGACGGCCGCGGCGAACAGCACCTCCGACCTGCCCGTCCACGCGAGCGCGGCGAACAGGAGGTTGGTCAGTGCCATGGCAGTACCGGCTACGAACATAGCGCGTACCAAGCCGATACGTATGGCACATAAGCCGCCCAGCACGGTAAACAGGACGGTGGTGATCCAGCCCAGCCCCTTGGAGTACAAGGCGATGTCCGACTTGGAGAATCCGATCTCCTTGTAGAACACGAGCGACATGCGGCCCATGAAGGCCTCGCCGATCTTGAACAGGAACACGAATCCGAGCACCGCGAGTGCGATGGTCACCCCGTTCCGGCGGAAGAAGCTCGTCAGGGGTCCGGACACCGTACCGGTAAGCCAGGTTGCAGCGCGCCCTGCTCTGCCCGGGAGCATCCTGTGCCCGGTCCTCGGTCTCGCGGCCCCGGACCGGGTCGCGGGTGCCGGTTCGCTGACGAACATCAACCCGATATTGCAGAGGACGATCACGATGCCGAGCACGAGAAACGTGGCCTGCCAGTACTCGCCGACTCCCGCTGCCTGAAACCGGGACGCGGTTTCCAGGGCCACCACACCTCCGAGCTTGTAGCCCGTCCACCAGCCCACCACCGCGGTGGCCGCGCCCGCCGCCATGGCTTCGCCTTCGCCCGTGCCGACCTGCTCGATCCGCAGGGCGTCGATCACGATGTCCTGGGTTGCCGACGCCACTGCGATGACCAGACCGACACCGATTACGACCGTCAGGTCGGTGGCCGGAGCGACCGCGCTCCAGGTGGCGAGACCGAGCAGGATGACCGCCTGCAGGGCGACGATCCAGGCCCGACGGTGGCCCAGGCGGGCGCAAAGCCACGGCAGGCGGATCCGGTCGAGGAACGGCGCCCAGAGAAAGTTGATCGCGTACACGCCGAAGATCAGGCCGGCCCAGCCGATCGTGGTGCGGCTGAGGTCGTTTTCCTTCAGCCACAGGCTGAGGGCACTTCCGATCAGCACCCAAGGGAAGCCGCTGATGATGCCCAGCAGCAGGATGCGGGCCATCCGCCGGTCCCGATACGTGGTCAACGCGCTGCGGATGTCGGGCATCGGGGGCGGATTCCGTTCCGGGCAGCCGGCGCACCGGCGGAGCCTGTAGGCCGACCAGCCTCGTCGTCGGCATCGGCAGCAAGTGCGCGACAGGTCCGAGTCATTGTACGGGCAGCCCGGGGATTGGGGACCGGATCCTCCGGCGCGATCCCGGGTGTTCCGCTTTCGCTACACCGGCGTTCGTCGCGCGGGAAGCGGGTGGCTGCGGACCCTTCCCCGCCACCGGTTCGGGGCGGCGGGTTGCGCTGCGCACGCTTCACGGCGCGCCGCGCCGCGCCGAAAGGACCCTCCGTTGCTTTCGGGGATCCTGGGCCTGTCCTACGAATTCCGACTGCGCTGCCCTGTGTCGACTTGGGACGAAGTGGTGCGGAGCGGTGCGAGATCCCGGATCACCTTTTGGCCGTGATCGATCGTCCGATGGGCGGAATCTGGCGTCAAGCCTGGATCAGGAGTTGATCGGGGTGCTCAGGATTCGGCAGGAAACAAGAGAATCGTTTGCACGTGCGTGGGAAGGGTGTAGCGGTGCTCCCCGTGGAAGGAATGGACCCGAATTTCGAGGGCGGCCCTCGCCGGATCGGGGATCTTCAGAGTTTGTTCCTAAATGCATTTGTTGTGCTTTCATTCTGGATATGTTCGATTCAATAATCGTGTTCGCGCGGATTCTTTCCAAATACCGCAAATTTCGTTCTCACTTTGTACGCGAGCATGATCTGTTCATGTTCCATGTTCTTGTCCCGAGGCAGAGAATGACCGACTTTAGGAACAAACTCTCAGACCCTTGGAACGGCCGTTCCGTTCCGGTTCACAACGCACCGAGGCCTCGTGCGAGCGGCACTGCCGAGCCGACGGACGATCCTGGCGCGGCTTCTCGCGACCGGATCGGTACCCGTCCCGACCGGCCCTCAAGTTGAGCACGCCGAGACCGGGTCCATCCAAGCGATGGTTTCCGGACCTACCCTGAAACCGTGAAACGCGGATGCAGAACTGAGTTGCTCGGCCATCCGGAGGATCACCGGATCGAACGAGCGGTCACGACCCGGGCCGTGTCGGTGCGGACAAGAGATCCGGGGCATGGGCAGGGCACATCCGGCGACGGCCTTGCGGGTTGGGCGGATGCGTCGCGATCGGGCGGTGCCCCACGAGCCGGCCGCACCGGCGCCGGATCGCGTGTCCTCCCGTCTTCGGTTCGAGCCCCGTGTATGGTCGCGGGACCGGCTTGTCCGGCAGGTTCCGTTGCCGTCGTGGTGCGTTCGGACGTTCCTGCTCCCGACCATCCGTTCCGAAGGAGGCCTCCGTGTCCGAATATCGTGCGCCGCTCGCCGATTTGCGCTTTGCGTTGAACGAGATTGCCGACCTGCCGGCCATCCCCGAGAGCAACGGGGCGACGCCGGAGCTCGTGGATCAGGTACTGCACGAGGCGGGGCGGTTTGCCGGTGCGGTACTGGCGCCTCTGAACCGTTCCGGCGATGTGGGCGGCGCCCGGATCGAGAACGGCGTGGTACGGGTGCCGGACGGCTTTGCCGACGCCTACCGGCAGTTCGTCGACGGGGGCTGGAATGCGGTATGCGGGCCGACCGCCTGGGGCGGACAGGGATTGCCCGGGGTCGTGAATGCCGCCCTCAGCGAAATCTGGCAGTCGGCGAACATGTCGCTGGCGAATTGCATGATGCTGACCCAGGGTGCGGTGGAGCTTCTCTCGCACCACGGGACCGAGCGGCAGAAGCGCACCTACCTGCCCGGACTGATCAGCGGCGAATGGTCCGGAACGATGAACCTGACCGAGCCGCACGCCGGTTCGGATCTCGGTCGCCTGCAAACCCGGGCCGAACCGGCCGACGGCGCCTGGGTCCTGCGAGGCCAGAAGATCTTCATCACCTTCGGCGACCACGACATGTGCGACAACATCGTGCATCTGGTTCTGGGTCGGCTGCCGGATGCGCCTCCCGGCGTCCGCGGCATCTCCCTCTTCCTCGTGTCCAAACGCGAGGTGCTCGAGGACGGCTCGCTCGGGGTCCGCAACGATGTTCGGGCGCACTCGCTGGAGCACAAGCTCGGTCAGATGGGGTGTCCGACCTGCGTCCTGCTGTACGGCGAGGATCAAGGGGCCCGCGCCGAGCTGGTCGGCGAGCCGCACGGCGGACTCAAGGCGATGTTCACCATGATGAACCATGCGCGCCTCCAGGTCGGCATCCAAGGGGTCGCGATCGCCGAACGCGCCTACCAGCAGGCGCTCGACTACGCGCGGACCCGGATCCAGGGCGCGCCGATCGAGGCGCCTCGGGCCGCGGCGGTCGAGATCCTCCGCCATCCCGACGTGCGCCGGATGATCATGGACATGAAGGCCCGGACGGAAGCGGCACGGTCTCTGGCGATCCTCACGGCCGAGGCCCTGGACCATGCCCGCGCCCATCCGGACGCCGCCGTGCGCGAACGGTCGGCGCTCCGCGCCGATCTGCTGGTTCCGGTGGTGAAGGGCTGGTGCACGGATCAGGGCGTCGAGGTTGCCTCGACGGCGCTGCAGGTGCACGGGGGCGCGGGCTACATCGAGGAAGCCGGCGCCGCTCAGCACTATCGCGACGCGCGGATTCTGCCCATCTACGAAGGAACCAACGGAATCCAGGCACTCGACCTGCTGCGCCGGAAACTGCACCTCGCGGACGGCCGGCCGTTCCGGGAACTGGTGTCGGAGATGCGGGAGGTCGCGGCCAGGCTGACCGGCAGTGCCGGTCAGGATCTGCCGGCGATCGGCCGATGTCTCGACCGGGCCGCGGCCGCGGCCGGCGATGCGGGCGCCTGGCTGACCAGCACCTTCGCCGATGATCCCCGCGCGGCCGCGGCCGGTGCGACCCCGTTCCTGACCCTGCTGGGCTACACGGCCGCCGGCTGGACGATGGGACGCGCGGCCGTGCGGGCCGCGGAGCGGATCCGGGCCGGCAGCACCGACCCGTTCCTCGCGACCAAGATCCGCACGGCGCGGTACTTCGCCGAGGTGCACCTGCCGCCGGCTGCCGCCCTGGCCGGTCCGGTCCGGGATGCCGGCCGGACCGTGGACGCCGCCGTGACGGCCTGAACCGCCGCCCGATACGCCCTCCGTTCACGCGGCGGCCGCGCGGCTCTCCGCATGCATCGCAAGACCCCCGTCCGGACCGCGAATCCAGAGCTCCGCGCCGGTATCGGTGGTGCGCCCTTCCGCCCGCAGGGGTGCATTGGCGAACACGGGCCGCAGGGCCCGGAACGTGAAGACGGCCGGGTGCGCCATCCCGGCCTCGCAGCGCAGGGTCTCGAGCAGCAGCGTGGCCATCAGCGGTCCGTGCACGACCAGGTCGGGGTACCCCTCGACCTCGCGGACGTACGGAGCGTCGTAGTGGATCCGGTGTCCGTTGAAGGTGAGGGCGGAGTACCGGAACAGCAGCACCGGGTCGGGCCGCACGGCGCGCGACCACTCGGGTTCGGACGGCGCGGGCCGCGGTTCGGGCGGAGGGGATCCCGGCTCCGGCGCGCCACGATAGACCAGATTCTGGGTTTCCCGGATGCAGGTTTCCGCCTCCGCGGCAATCGTGTGAAGCACCGTCACGAAGACCAGAGGCCCGGTTCGCCCCGACTTCTCTTCCACGCGGACGACCTCGGACGTACGGGTGGCGGTGGCGCCGATCCGCAGCGGGGCCAGCCAGCGGAGCTGGCCGCCGGCGTACATGCGGCGCGGGAGGTGATCGATCGGCGGCAGGAAATCACCGCGGCGGGGATGGCCGTCCGCTCCGATGCGGTCCGGCGGCACCGCTTCCAGGAAATAGCTCCAGTGCCAGCCCGGAGGCAGCGCGTCTCCCGGTTCGGGGGCCGGCGCATCCAGGGTGGCAGCGAGGGCGCGGGCCGGCCAGATCGCGATGTCGTCCTCCTGGATCCGGGGTTGCGGTTTCCGGTTCTTCGTCATGGGGAAAACTCCGCGCGGATCGCATCCGAATGCTCGCCGAGGTCGGGGACCGGACGGTAGGAGGGAGCGGCACCGTCCACGTCATTGGGCGGCGCGACGGTTTCGACCGGCCCGCCGGGCGTGTCGTAGCAGATCCGGCGGAGCGCCGGATGCTCCGCGAGGCCGGCCACGTCGTTGAGTGCCCCGCAGGCGATGCCGGCCCGGCGCAGGCGCTGGAGCAGGGCCGGACGGTCTTCGGTTCCGAAGGTTTCGCAGAGGATCCGGTCGAGATCGGTCCGGTGCCGGAACCGGTCGCCGACCGTACGGAAGCGCGGGTCGTCGGCGAGGGCCTCGCGGCCCAAGATCGCGCGGCACAGCGTCCGCCATTCCCGTTCGTTCTGGATCGAGATCAGGACGAACCGTCCGCACCGGGCGGGAAAGGCGCCGTAGGGTGCGATCGAGGGATGGGTCAGTCCCAGCCGCTCGAGTTCCACCCCTCCGTACCGACGGGTCAGGTACGGAACCGACATCCAGTCCGCGATCCCGCTGAACAACGAGGTCCGGATGCTGCAGCCCTGCCCGGTCCGGGTCCGGCGGAACAGGGCCTGGAGGATGGCCGCATGTGCATTCATGCCGGCTCCGAGGTCGCAGACCGGCACCCCGACGCGGGCCGGTCCGTCCGGCGTCCCGGTCAGCGCGCAGATACCGCTCTCCGCCTGGACGAGCAGGTCGTAGGCCTTCATGTCGCGATAGCTGCTGGCGCCGTAGCCGGTGATGTCGACCGCGATCAGACGGGGATTCGCTCGGCGCAGGGCCCCGGAACCGAGGCCGGCGCGCGCGGCGGCGCCGGGTGCGAGATTCTGGATGAAGACGTCGGAGCGGGCGGCAATGGTCCGCAGCAGGGCCTGGTCCTCCGGGTCCTTGATGTTGGCGACCAAGGATTCCTTGCCGCGGTTCAACCAGACGAAATAGGCGCTCTGGTCGAGCACGGCCCGGTCGTAGTGGCGGGCGAAATCCCCGCCGTCGCGCTCCACCTTGATGACCCGGGCCCCGGCGTCCGCCAGCCGCGCGGTGCACAGCGGCGCCGCCACCGCCTGCTCCAGGGAGAGCACCAGCACATCTTCGAGATCCTGCATCGGCTCAGGGTCGGGGATCAGTAGGAACGGGGCAGCCCGAGGACGTGCTGCCCGAGGTACCCGAGAATGAGATTCGTGGACACCGGGGCGACCTGGTAGAGCCGGGTTTCGCGGAACTTCCGCTCGATGTCGTACTCTTCGGCGAATCCGTATCCGCCATGGGTCTGGAGACAGCATTCGGCCGCCTGCCAGGACGCGTCCGCCGCCAGCAGCTTGGCCATGTTGGCTTCCGGGCCGCACGGCAGGACCCGGTCGAATCGCCGGGCGGCCCGCTGGACCATCAGGTTGGCGGCCTCGGTGTCCGCATAGGCCCGCGCGATGGGAAACTGCACGCCCTGGTTCCGGCCGATGGGACGGTCGAAGACGATTCGTTCTCCGGCATAGGCGACCGCCCGGTCGACGAAGAAGCGGGCGTCGCCGATGCATTCGGCCGCCACCAAGATCCGTTCCGCGTTCATCCCGTCGAGAATGTAGCGGAATCCCCTGCCTTCCTCGCCAATCCGGCAGGTGTCGGGCACCCGCAGATCCCGGAAGAAGAGTTCGGTGGTCGCGTGGTTCAGCATGGTGCGGACCGGGCGGATCGTGAGTCCCGTCTCCAGCGCCTCGGGCAGGTCGATCAGGAACAGCGACAGGCCGTCCGTGCGTGTCGCGGTATCGTCGACGGGCGCGGTGCGGGCAAGGAGGAGCATCAGGTCCGAGTGTTCGGCGCGGCTGGTCCAGACCTTCTGGCCGTTGATGACGTACGTCCCGCCGTCGCGCTCGGCCCGAGTCTGCAGGGCGAGCGTGTCGCTGCCCGCATCGGGCTCGGTCACGCCGAATGCCTGCAGTCGGAGCTTTCCGCTGGCGATGTCGGGGAGATAGCGCTCCTTTTGCGCGTCCGATCCATGCCGGAGCAAGGCTCCCATGATGTACATCTGGGCATGGCACGCGGCGCCGTTTCCGCCGCTCCGGTGAATTTCCTCGAGGATCGCGACGGCGGCGGCGAGCGGCAGGCCTCCGCCTCCGTACCGTTCGGGAATCAGGCAGCCGAGGTAGCCCGCATCGGTCAGGGCCCGGACGAATGCCGCGGGATAGGCGCGGTCGCGGTCCAGCTCCCGCCAGTAGCTGCCGGGAAAACGGGCGCAGAGCTTGCGTACGCCGTCACGGACATCCCCCCACGGATCCTGGTCGAGGTCGGGACGGGGGCCGCCGTCGTGCGCGGACGTCATGCAGGTCGGAGCCGGCGGCCGGCCGGACCGGTCAGAACCCCACACTCACGCCGATGGTCCAGATGCTCTCCCGCTGGCCGGAGGGTTCCGGCCGGCGGGAGAGCGGGCCGTCCGGGCGGTGGGCCTCGAAATAGTTGAAGTAGCCCGTGAACCCGGACGGGAACAGGTATGCCAGGTCGACCGACAGGGAGTCGAAGAACCGCGTGGACCGGCGTGGGACCGATCCTCCCGTCCAGGACCCATCGGACCAGGTTGCCGTCAGCGACGTGCCGACGCGAAGCATGCCGAGCCGGTAGTTGGCGCCGAGGTTGTACCCGCGTCGGACGGTGGGGACTGCGAGATTCTCCTCGTCGAATACGCGGGCACCCACGGCCAGCGGTCCGTACTGCACCGCGCCGACGATGGACACCGTCTCCCCGGCCCTCGGCTGCGGTTCGGTCCCGACCGGGGGCGGGGCTCGGTACACGACGCCGACGGCGACATCGACTTCGGAGTACGAGCTCTCCCAAGTGGCGGCCGTCCCGACCGTCCGTCGCTCCCGGAAACCGCTTGCGGCCTCCGAGGGCTCATCGCAGGCGGGCGAGGGATGCACGTACGCCTGCGTCGGCCCGCTGCCGTCGATCCGATGGGCCCGGAGCACACAGGGCACCACGTCCGACGACCCGAAGTGGAGCACGCCGGCCCCGAAGCGTCGTCCGTCGTCCGCCGCGGCCGGCAAGGCTGCACCTACCACCAACAGGAGGCCGGCGGCCCGGGCCCGCCCGCCGGCCGTTCGTTCCGTACGCACGTCTTGGTCTCTCCCGCAAGATGAACCTGTCGTCGGAACCGGCTTCCGTCACGACTTTCGTCATTATACGGCAAGACCGCGGCCGTCTGCGGGATGGACGACCCGGACCGCTTGAACCGGTACCTTTGGGTGTCGGCTGCGGGTCGCCCGGCTTCGGGGATCCGGGCGGCCCGGATCCGTCCGCTCGCTGCTGCCCGAAGCCTCTCAAGAGACCGCAGTCGACCATGGTCCGTTCGCCGTGTCCGGCGGCGGAAGCCAGGCCGGACTTCGACCTCTCGGCTGCGGGCACGGCGGAATGGCGGAAGACGGCGGCCGCGCCCGGGGTGGCCCGGCCCGGTTGTTTGGCGGAGCGGGCGGGCATCGTGCGGAACGGGGCGCGGCCCGGGCCGTGCCGGATGCCGGGCTGCGAGGTGGAACGACCGTGTCCCGACCTGGAGCTGGAGTGCGGGCCGGAGGATCTCCGATAGGTCACCCTGGTCCCGGCCGACGGCTCGCCCGCGTCGGCCGATTCCGGGAACCTCCGGCAGACGTAGCGGCAATTCGAGGTCGGACTCGGCGTTGTCCATGCAGGGACAACGGCCCGGGACCCCGGTCCTGTCGACCACGGGGGGATTGAAGGGCCCGAAAGACGACGGTGCGGGCGGATCGTGTAGTCTGGCGGGCCGTCGGGCGGTGCTGCGGTTGCCGGCCGGTCACCGGGCGGGGTAGCTCAGCTGGTTAGAGCAGCGGAATCATAATCCGCGGGTCGGGGGTTCGAGTCCCTCCCCCGCTACCATCGAGGTCGGCATCCCCGTGCCGGGGGTGTCGGTCCCCTCCGGTCGATGCCCGGTCGCCGCCCTCCGTTGCGCGGTCATCCGTCGTGAACGACCGATGCGGGAGGGGGCGAAGTCGTGCCCGTGCGAAGCGCGGGGCGGCAGCCGATTTCGTGTCGAACCCGGGGCGCGCCGTCCAGCTCTCCCCGCATCGGCGGGTCGGCCCGCGATTCCGACGGCCCGTTCCCGCCGCCGCAGCGGCGGGAACGGGCCGGACCCCCCCCCGGTTGCGGAACCGGACCCCCCCGCTCGAACGCTGCGGGGGCCGGCTGCTTCGCCCGACCCTGTCAATGCGCCGGGGTTCGTGCGCCGACTTCCAGCCGTACCAGAAAGACGACCAGCAGAACGGCGCCGAGAGCGAATACGATATCGCCCGGAACGCGCATCCAGACCAGGGTTTCCATCAGGGGAGAATGCAGGAGTTCCGGCGTTCGGGCATGCCAGTAGCCCCGGTCGAACGACACCAGCGCCTGTACGATCCCTTGGGGAAGCAGGGATCCGAACACCATCAGCGCGAGACCTCCGTTGAACAGCCAGAACACCCACTTCAGGGTCCGGTCCGACCAGCGGGCGGCCACCTGCGGCAGGTCACGCCGGCACAGGAGCAGCAATCCGATCCCGAGCATGCCGTACACGCCGAACAGGGCCGCGTGGCCGTGGGCCGGAGTGGTGAGAAGCCCCTGCAGGTAATAGAGCGACAGCGGCGGATTGATGAGGAATCCCAGCACGCCGGCGCCCACCAAGTTCCAGAAGGCGACGGCGAGGAAGAACATCAGCGGCAGGTGGTAGCGTCGTGCCCAGGGCGCCATCCGTTCCGCCCGCCAGTGATCGTGGGCCTCGAACCCGATGAGTGCGAGGGGCACCACTTCGAGGGCGGAGAACACCGCTCCGAGCGCCAGCACCGATTCCGGGGTACCGGCGAAGTACAGGTGGTGGAACGTGCCGAGCACACCGCCTCCCAGGAAGATCATGGCCGAGAACATGACGTAGATGGCCGCGGTCGCGGCCCGGAGCAGCCGCATGTGGACGAAGACCCAGGCCACCCATGCCGTGGCGAAGACCTCGAACACGCCCTCGACCCAGAGATGCACGACCCACCATCGCCAGTATTCCGCGATCGTGAGATGAGTGTCGCGTCCGTAGAGAAGACCGGCCCCGAACAGTAGCGCCACGCCGGCCGTCGACAGCAGCAGCACCACCAGCAGGTGCCGGTCCGGACGCGCCTGCCGAATCGCCGGGACGAGGGCTCGCAGCATCAGGGCCAGCCAGATGAGCAGACCCGCGAAAATCAGGATCTGCCAGAATCGTCCCATGTCGATGTATTCGTACCCCTGATGGCCGAACCAGTAGACCCATGCAGGGTCCGTCATGTGCCCGGTCAGGGTCAGCCACTGTCCGGCAAACGAACCGACGACGGCGACGACCAAGGCTGCCAGGAGCACGTCGACGCCCAATCGTTGGTAGGGCGGCTCCGATCCCGCGATCATGGGGGCAAGGTAGAGCCCTGCCCCGAGCCAGGCCGTCGCGATCCACAGCACCGCAAGCTGGACATGCCAGGTCCGGGTCAGCGCGTAGGGCGCGATGTCGGAGATCCGGATTCCGTAGAAGTCGTGGCCCTCCACCGCATAGTGTGCGGTTATGGCGCCCAGCACGATCTGGAGGCCGAGCAGGAGCGCAACCACCCACACGTACCGGACGACGGCCTGCATCGACGCCGTCGGCCGCACGCCTGCCACCGGATTGGTGCCGGGATATCCGTCTCCGGGATCCATGTCCCGCTGCCACTCGTCACGCTCGCGCAGAAAGAACCAGCAGAGGGCACCGACTCCGCCGATGAGCAGGACCACCGACACGAAGGTCCAGATGAACATCGAACCGGTGGGCTGGTTGCCGACCAGCGGCTCGTGCGGCCAGTTGTTGGTGTAGGTGACGTCGTCGTCCGGACGCAGGGTCGATGCGGCCCACGCCGTCCACCACCACCACGCCACCAGCGCCCGAACCTCTTCGTCCGGCGCCGCACCCAGAGGCTGGTCCGGAATGGCGAATGCCTCCCGCAGGGACTTGGTCTCGGAGTTGTCGCCGGTTCCGCCGAAGAGCGCGATGTAGTGCAGGATGATCGTCTCAATCGCCGCCGCGCGCTCCGGAGAGATGATGATGCGGCCGGATGCGGGGTCGTAGGTATTCGTCCGCAGGCGCGCGGCGTGGGCGGCAATTCGTGCTTCCTGTTCCGGTCCGGAAAGGCTGGCGAAGTTCTGGTCCGCCTCGAGCATGGCCACGGACTCGCGGTGGAGCACATCGGCCGTCCAGTCCGGCGCGAGGTACGATCCGTGCCCCCAGACCGAGCCCAGTTCCATGCCGCCCAGACGGCGCCAGACATCGCGTCCCCTGTGAATGTCCTCGCCGCTGAACAGCACGGAAGTTCGACCGCCGGTGTCCGCGACGATTTCGGACGGTACCGGTGGCGCCAGTTGAAAGGTCCTGCCGCCGATCAGAAGCAGAACCCCGAACATGACGACCAGAAACACCCCGAACATCGTCCAGAGACGAGGAATGGTGAAGATCTCCCGATAGTGCATGATGTTTCTCCTTGGGGTTGGTCCCGACGCAGACGGGGACCCTGACGAACTGCACGGCGGCGCAAGCAATGACGGGGTTGGTCCCGACGCAGACGGGGACCCTCTCGTCTTCCGCCAATCGAGAATCCGGTACGGGGGGTGGTCCGGACGCAGACGGGACCCCTGCTCGCTCCCGCCGCGCGGGGAGCGCCGGTCGGACATCGATGCCGGAAGCCCGGCCGCCCGGCCGGCACCCGGGTCGCGGCAACGGTCACCTCCGGGCCGGGATCCCGGCCGCGGCGCCGGGAAAGATTCGAAGGAGCGACACGAGAGGCCGGTCCGCCCGTTGGCCCGCTCCGCGGACGAAGGCCACGAAGGCCGATCCGCTTTCCCTTCGGGATGCGCCCGTGGTACCGCCTGCCCGGCCGGACATGGAGCGTCGTTGGGGTCGTCCGGCCGGGGCCGGGTCCCGCCCCCTTTCGAGGGCCCGCCCGGTTCTGCCGGACACGATCAGGTTTCGGACGGGTTTCCGGGCGCGGGCGCCGCCGGGTCTTCGCCTTCCGGCGTACGGTCGCCGGATTCGGTCGCCTCTCCCGAGGATCCTGCCGTCCGAGGCCCGGGTCCGGTAGGCGTCGGGACGGCCCGGCCTCACCGGCTCCCGATGCACTCCCGTGCTGTCCGCGCACGAGTCGGCTGGCCCGCGCACGGGGCCGCAGTCCGTCCGCGGCGGGCTTCCGGTCGCCGGCCCCGCCGCTGGCCGGGGGATATCCAGCTCGGACAGCGTCGTCGAACATGGCGGCAGCGGCACCAGCAAGGTGCGGTGAAGGTCGCAGCGAAGCGAGGATAGCCCGCGCCGGTTCCGAACGCAAATGCGAACGGTGAAGACGCGGGCGACGGGCGGGTGCGAAGCCCGATCGGCATGCGGACGACGGTTCGGCCGATACCGAGCGGCGCGGGTCTCTGCGGGCTCTGCTAGTCTACCTTCCGCCCTGCGCGCATTGGAGGGTTCCCTTGCACCCACCCGCCGTGCCTCCCCTTCTGGTACTCGGTACCGCGGCACTGATCGTTGCGGGTACCCTGACCGGGTCCGGCGATCCGGCATCTGCGGCGCCGCGTGCCGAAGCGTGGCCCCGCTGGGAAGCCCACGCGCCCGGCTCGGACCTCAGCGTCGACCACGACCCGTGGGATGCGATCCTTGCGGAGGTCGTACGCGTGGGCAGTGACGGCATCGCCCGCGTGCGCTACGGCGCCCTGACCGCAGACGACCTCTCCGGCCGGCTGGACCGCTATCTCGAACGGCTTGCCGCTGCGCCGGTTTCCCGGTTGGACCGGCCTGAACAGCAGGCATTCTGGATCAATCTCTACAACGCACTGACCCTGCAGGTCATCCGGGATCACTATCCGGTCGGAAGCATCCGGGAGATCGATATTTCCCCCGGCTTGTTCGCCAGAGGACCATGGGGGGCCGAACTGGCGATGATCGAGAACGAAGGCCTGACGCTGGACGACATCGAGCATCGGATCCTGCGCCCGCTGTGGCGAGACGCCCGGGTGCACTACGCCCTCAACTGTGCATCGATCGGATGCCCCAATCTTCGTGACCGGGCTTGGCGGGCCGCCACCCTCGACGCCGACTTGGATGCCGCCGCCGCCGCGTACGTCAACCACCCCCGGGGGGTCACCGTGGGCGGGGACGGAGTCGTTGTCTCGAGCATCTATCGCTGGTTCATCGCCGATTTCGGCGGTGATGACGAAAGCGTGCTCCGTCATCTCGCCCGGTATGCCCGTCCGGACCGTCAGGCCGCCCTGCAATCCGCCGGACGGATCCGCGACCATCACTACGACTGGGCCCTGAACGACCTCGCGGAGGACCGTCGGTGAGCGGTGCTCCGGACCGCCGCCGGGTGGATGCGAAACGCTGGCTTCCCCTGGTCCTGATCGGCGCGCTGGTCGCTGCCGCCCTTGCCTCGGGTGCGCACGAATACGCGACGCTCTCGGCACTCCGCGACAACCGCGACTGGCTGGAGACGCAGGTCGCTGCCCGGTTCGGGCTGGCGGCCGCGTCCTTCATTGCCCTCTATGCCCTCGCAACCGCCGCGTCTCTGCCGACGGGGACGGTGCTCACCCTTGCCGGAGGGTTCCTGTTCGGTCCTTGGACCGGGGCGGTTCTGACCGTCATCGGCGCCACCATCGGCGCGGTTGGCGTCTTTCTGGCCGCCCGTACCGCTCTCGGCAGTTCGCTGAAGGTCCGGCTGGAACGGGCCGGCGGAGCCTTGGCCGCCATGGAGAAGGGCTTTCGCGAGGATGCCCTCTTCTACCTCCTGTTTCTCCGGTTGACTCCGGTCTTCCCGTTCTTCGTGGTCAATCTTGCCCCGGCCTTTCTGGGCGTCCGCTTGCCGCTCTTCGTCGGGACCACGCTGGTCGGCATCTTTCCCGGAACCTTGGTCTACACGTTCATCGGTGCGGGCCTGGGCAAGGCTTTGGAGCGAACTGCGGAACCGTCGCTGGACAACCTCGTGTCGACCGAAATCCTGCTGGGTCTCGGCGGTCTCGGTGCCATGTCGCTGCTCGCGGTGCTGGTTCGCCGCGTGCTCCGGCAGCGAATCGGGAGTGCATGAGCCTCCAGCCGGCGGTCGAGGCCCGCGGCCTCACCAAGAAATTCAGCGGGTGCACCGTGGTCGACCGCGTCTCGTTTGCCGTTCCGCGCGGCATTACCGTGGGACTGCTCGGGGCCAACGGCGCCGGCAAGACCACCACAATTCTCATGCTGCTCGGCCTGCTGCGCCCGGACCACGGCGAGGCCCGGGTGCTGGGGCACGACATGGAGCGGGACCGCTTTCGGGCCCTGTCCCGCGCCAATTTCTCGTCGCCCTACGTGAGCCTGCCCCATCGTCTGACAGCCCGACAGAACCTCACGGTGTACGGCCGTCTCTACGGGGTTCCCGGGATCCGCCGCCGCATCGAGCGCATCGCGGCAGACCTGCGGATCGAGGAGCTGCTGGATCGGCCGGTCGGGCAGATGAGCGCCGGCCAGAAAACGCGGGTCGGGATCGGCAAGGTGCTGCTGAACCGGCCCGACGTCCTCTTTCTCGACGAGCCGACCGCCTCGCTGTCGCCGGAATCCGCGGCGTGGCTTCGGACCCTGCTCGGACGCTACCAGAAGCAGACCCGCGCCACCATCGTCCTCGCATCGCACAACATGCCGGAAGTGGAGGCGATGTGCGATCGCGTGGCCTTCCTGCACCGCGGGCGGCTGCTGGAGGAGGGGGCGCCGCAGGACGTGATCCGCCGGTACGGCCGGCAGACGCTGGAGGAGGTCTTTCTCGAGGTTGCGGCCGCGGGAACCGGCGGACGACCGGACGGATCCGGGCTCAGGCCGTGAAGGCCTCCCTCGGCCGGATGGCGGCGATGATGGTCCGTCACGCCTACCTGTATGCGGGATCCCCGATCCGCATTCTCGAACTTGTCTACTGGCCGACGTTCAACATGCTGATCTGGGGGTTCATGCAGGAATACCTGCGCACCGCCGCCCCCCATCCGGCGGTCTTCGTCGCCGGGTACCTGGTGGCAGCCGTCCTGCTGTGGGACGTCCTGTTCCGCAGCCAGCTGGGCCTTACCTTGGGATTCGTCGAGGAACTCTGGGCCCGCAACCTCGGGCACCTCGCGGTCAGCCCGCTGCGGCCCTTGGAGTTCGTGGGTGCTCTGATTGCGACGAGCCTGATCCGGACGCTCATCGGGGTCGGCGGAGCGGGATTCCTCGCCTCCGTCTTTTTCGGTTTCGACGCCCTCGGTCTCGGGGTCGGACTGGTCCTGTTCTTTCTCAATCTGGTCCTGATGGGCTGGGGCGTGGGACTGGTCGTCTGCGCCGTCCTGCTTCGCTACGGTCTGGCTGCGGAAGCCTTGGCCTGGGGCGCGCTCTTCGTGCTGCAGCCCTTGTGCGGCGTGTTCTATCCAGTCAGCGTCCTGCCCGACTGGCTCGAGCCGGTTGCATGGTTCCTGCCGGCCACGCACGTCTTCGAAGGTATGCGAGCCGTGGTGCAGGAGCACCGGCTGGATGCCGGCCTCCTGATCCAGGCATTCGTGCTGAACATCCCGTACGCTTTCGCGGGAATCGCCGCGTTTCTCGGGTCCTATGCTGTCGCCCGCCGACGCGGCCTGTTGATGAGTACCGGCGAATGACCGACACCACGATCTTCTGCTGGGTCCGCCACGCGCCCGTGGTTGGCTACGACGGCCGCCGGTATGGTGCCCTTGATGTCGACTGCGATACATCCGACACTGCGGCCTTTCGATCCCTCGCCGCGCTGCTCCCGGCCCGCGGCGTCCTGGTCACCAGCGCGCTGCAGCGGGCCCGGCAAACGGCAGCGGCACTCGAGCGTGCGGGGTTCGAGCCGGTCGAGCGACAGGTGGATGCGGCCCTCGGGGAGCAGGATTTCGGTGCCTGGCAGGGTCGGACGACGGACGCCGTCGCGCGTGCGGCGGCCGCGGCCGGTGCGGGTCATGCGCATTGGATCGCGGTCCCCGACTATGCGCCGCCCGGCGGCGAGAGCTTTCGGGCGCTGGAGGTGCGCGTGATGCGGGCCGTGCGGGGTCTGCTCCGCCGCTATCGCGGCCAGACGCTGGTTGTCGTGTCGCACGGGGGCCCGATCCGGGCCGCGTGCCGGCACGGCGCGGGCTGGAATCTCGAGCGGGCGCTGGCCCTGACCCTCCGCAATCTCTCGGTCACCCGGATCGACGGGCGCATCGGGTCCGAGGGCCGGGACACGTGGCGGGTGCGCTGGACCGGCCGGCTGGGGACCGATCATGGCCAGGCGGTCTGACGACCGGCCGCGGGATGTGCGCCGCGGCCCGGTTGCCGCGGCGGGCGTCGTCCTCGCCCTCGGGGTGTTGGTTGCCGCCGCCGCGTTGCTGCTGTCGGGGCGGAGCGGGGACCCCTCCGGCCGTTCGGCGGCGGGATCGGGCGCGGCTGCCGTGGGCGGGCCGTTCGCACTGACGGCTGCCGATGGCAGCACGGTGACCGCGCAGGATCTGCTCGGTCGCCCGTTCCTGATCTTCTTCGGCTTCACTTCGTGTCCGGACGTGTGCCCCTCGACCCTCGCATCCGTGGGCGCCGCGCTGCGCGCGCTGCCGGAACCGGAGCGGATTGATGCGCTGTTCGTCACACTCGATCCCGAACGCGATACTCCGGCAAGGGCCGGGCAGTATGCTCGAGCTTTCCACCCGGGCATCACCGGGCTCGGAGGCACCCAGGCCCAGATCGACGCTGCGGTCCGGGCGTACCGCGTGTACGCGGCCCAGGTACCGCTTGAAGGCTCCGCGCTCGGCTATACCATCGATCATTCGGCCATCATCTACCTGATGGGGGCCGACGGCGCCTACCGCCGACACTTTTCGCACACCGTGGACGCATCCGAGATCGTGCGGGCGGTGCGCACGGAGATCGCGCGATGAGGGTCCGGATTCCGACATTCATGGCCCGCTCCGGATCCCCGGCCGCGGCCGCCGGGGGCGTCTCCGGATCCGCCGGGCCGGTTGCTCCGGCCGCGGGCCGAGCGCAGCGCGTTGCGGCCCCGTCGTGACCGGGGCAGCAGGGCGGCGGAGGCTGACGGCAGCAGGGGTGGCGTTCGTGCTCGCGGCCGGCGCATTTCCGGCGGCGGCCGGTCCGGATCCCCGGCCCGTTCTCTCGGTCGACGACGCCCGGGCCCGCGGAATATCCGTTTGGGACCCCTGGGTCCGGCTGCCGGTGTCCGGCGTCGATACCACGGCCGTCTATTTCGTCCTCGAGAACCGGTCGGCGGCCCCGCTCCGTCTCGTAGGCGCGGCCTCGCCGGTGGCCGCGGCCGCGGAACTGCACGAGGTCGTCGAGGATGCCGACGGGGTGATGCGCATGCGCCCGCTCCCTGCGGCCCTGTCCGTGCTTCCCGGCCGCACGGAGGTGTTCCGTCCCGGGGGTCGTCACATCATGCTGATCGGACTCCGGCAGATCCTCAGTGCCGATGCGCCGGTGCCGCTGATCCTGCGGTTTGCCGACGGAATCAGCATGGCCGTGCAGGCGCCCGTCCGGCTCCCTGCGCCCGACGGCCCGCACGGGCGAGGTCCCCGTGCCGCCGGCGAGGGGCACCGGGAATGACCGGGTCTCCGCGGTCCGGGTCGACCGGTCGGGCCCGGCCGGAGGCGCTGCCGGCCGATCCGGCCGTCGGCCGCATCACCCGGGCCCGGAGCGTGTTCCTCATCGGCCTCGACCGTCCGACCAAGCTGAACGGGTTCACGCCGGAGATGTGCCGCGAACTGGCGTACGCCTACACGGAGTTCGAACGCGATTCCCGGGCCCGTTTCGCCCTGCTGTTCTCGCATGGGCGGCACTTTACCGCCGGACGGGATCTGCCGCGCATGCAGCAGACCCTGCGCGGGCCCCGCCCGTTCCGCCCGGAAGGCGGTGTCGATCCGTTCAACCTGCGGGAGCCGCGGCGCACCAAACCGCTGGTCACGGCGGTGGAGGGCATCACCGATACGATCGGGCCGGAACGCCTGCTGGCCGGCGACGTGGGCGTGACGGACGCCGACTGCCGGGTTGCCCAGCTCGCACAGTCCGGCGCGGCATCATGACCACGGGCAGACCGACGCCTTGCATGAGCCAGCGGGCAGGCTTGCGGAACGCCGTGCGAATCCAGCTGACGGGCAGCAAATTCGACACCGATACCGCATATCGATGCGGTCTGGTCCAAGAGGTGGCCGGGCGGGGCGGGGCCTTCGGACAGGAGCCTGGATCGTTGCCGAAGCCAGTGCCTCTGCAGCCCCGCTGGCGGTCGCGGCGACGCGAGCCCATGCCGGTCTCGGGCTGCACGCCGGCTGGCCCGAGGCGAGTGCGGGTCTGGGGCGCCGGCCGCACGATCTGCTGAAACCCGTGACGCCGCAGAAGGCGTCCGGTCCTTTCGTGACCAACGCGAAGCGAGGTTTACCGAATCATGACCCATTCCCTCTTCGATCTCGACGGCAAGACCGCGGTCGTCACCGGGTCGAGCCGCGGCATCGGCCGGGCCATAGCCGAGCGTCTGGCCGAAGCCGGCGCGGCGGTGGTCGTGTCCTCGCGCAAGCCTGCGGCCTGCGAAACGGTGGCTGCCGCGATCCGCGATGCCGGCGGAACGGCGCACGTTCAGGCCTGCAACATTTCCGACCGCGGCCAGTGCAAGGCATTGATCCGGTCGACCCTCGATACCTTCGGCGGACTGGACATCCTGGTCTGCAATGCCGCCTCGAACCCCTACTACGGTCCGTTGCTGGAGATCCCGGACGAGGCCTACGAGAAGATCATGGGCAACAACGTCCGCTCCAATCTCTGGTTGGCTCAGGCGGCGATGCCGGGCATGGCCGCGTCCGGCGGCGGGGCGGTGATCGTGGTCTCGTCGATTGCCGGACTGCAGGGGATGCGGAATCTCGGGGCGTACGCGATTTCGAAATCGGCGGATCTCGGACTGATTCGCAGTCTTGCCGTCGAGGGCGGTCCGCATAACGTACGGGTCAATGCACTGTGTCCGGGCATCATCAGGACCGATTTCGCCCGCGCACTCTGGGAAAATCCGGACCTTCTCCGGGACGTGGAGGCGACAGCACCGCTCGGGCGAATCGGGGAGCCCGACGAGGTGGCCGGCGTTGCAGTCATGCTGGCAGCGCCGGCCGGCGCGTTCATCACCGGTCAGCATATCGTCATGGACGGTGGGGTGACCATGGCCGGCCGCGGCTGAACGCCCGCCCGCCGGGAACCGGAACCTTCTGCGAGACGACCTTGGCGCCCGGCACCGGGAAGGAAGGGGTGCCTGTGCAGCGATCCAAGATTGATCCGCTCCGCCCGTCGTGCAGGGCGGAGGCCTGCACGACGGGCTCGGTATTGCCGAGCCCGAACGGTCGAACGGCTGCAGGCGGCGGCCGGGGACGACAGGGGCGTGGTTCGCCGGCGCGCAAGCGATGCAGGCCCGAGCGCCGGCGCCTGGCCCGAAGGACGCGGCGGACGATCGGAAAGGCCGCCTTGCGGCCGGGACGTCCCCAGTGTCGGGTGCCGGGCGGGGTCTGCTGGAGGTGCTCCCGTACCGGGTCGGGCGTTCGCGTCCTGCCGCTGGGCGTGCGCCGTCGCCCCGGCGAGAGGCGCCCCTTCGAATGGAGGGCGCACGTCGGCCGGTGCCGGGGCAGCCTCGGGATGTCGGGCGGTGCGTGGCGTGGGCAAGGAGCGCCGGGGCGGGATACGAAGGAGAAACCGCCAGTTCGGCATGTCGTGTCCTGCAGACGCCCGCTATGCCCGACCGTCCGCTTCCCGGCAGTTCACGGGTCGCGGCAATCGGCAGGCGTTCCTGAAGACGCCGGAGTCCGTGTCCTGTCCTCGATCGATTCACGGGTCACCGGTTTTCGGGGCGGGTTGCGATGTGATGAGAGCTCTGGGCTCGAGGTTCGCGGAAGGCGGCTGTCGGAAGCGGCGAATCGACTTCCGCCGCGGCCAGCCGCAGTCCGGCGGCCTTGGATTTCCCGAGATCCTCTCATCATCGGCAACACCGGTACCATAGGATGAACATATACTATATCAATATTGATCGGTATCTACTCACCCCCTACTGATGACGAAGATCGACCCGCTTCTTGTCAGCCGGAACACGCACCTCCGGTCATCGGTCGCGAGCGAGTTAAAGGGTGAGTAGATACGGTGGAAGTACGCAGTGGTGTTCGGCCGGACGACATAGGCAAAGGTATGCACGCGGACCTCGTTTTCGGGGGACCGGGAGCGGGTGGCCTCCCGGGACTTCGCCCGGGACCGCAAGCTCAAGTGCCGACCGGCCGACCTGCGGCACGCCGTGCGGACCCTGCTGATCCTCGGAAGGCCACCTTGATCGTCGCAGTGCCCTCCGGTCTCACACTGGTCTGGCGGGGCAACACTTGCCTGGCGACTTTGGCCCAAGGCACCGGGTAGGAGCGCGTGCTGCGGATGGACCGATCCGGCCGGCCGTACCAGCGATTGCATGCAGACAAGAAATGGGGAGAATGGGCAGGGCACGGGCAGGAGCATGCCTGCCCGCGCCGTGCCTGTATGCCGCCCGTATCTCGTCGGCGAGCCCGTACGGAGGTTTCGGAACTACCCCGAACGACTGGCCACGAACTCGGGATACGACACCACCCCGATCTCGGTGAGGTCGGAGCCACGCATTTCCGCCTCCTCGTCGAGGCGGATCCCCATGATGAGCTTGAACCCGTACCACGCCGCCAGGCTGGCAAGGAATGCGAACAGGCCGATGGCGACGATACCGACCAGTTGTGCCGCCACGCTCGTCTCGGGATTGGTAAGGCACACTGCTATAGTGCCCCAGATGCCGGCGAACAGGTGGACCGGAACTGCCCCGACCACGTCGTCAAGCCTGATCCGGTCAAGAAACGGCACACCGAGCGCGACGATGATGCCCCCGACCCCACCGATCAGGATGGCCTGGACGAAGGAGGGCATCAGCGGTTCCGCGGTGATGCTGACCAAGCCGCCCAGCACGCCGTTGAGAATCAGCGTGACGTCGAGCTTCCGATACACGACGAAGTACGTCGCCGCGGCGGCAAGTGCTCCTCCGCATCCGGCCAGATAGGTGTTGGCGTAAATCCGTGCCATCGCGCTTGCGTCGGGCACGGACCCCAAGGCGAGCTGCGAGCCGCCGTTGAAACCCAGCCAGCCAATCCACAGCACGAACGCGCCAAGCGTCACCAAGGGTACCGCTGACGCCTGCATCGGGTTGGGCCTGCCATCGGCGCTGAACTTCCCGCGTCGCGCACCCAGCAGGATGATGCCCGCGAGCGCACACCAGCCACCCACGGAGTGGACGATCGTGGAGCCAGCAAAATCGGAGAATCCGAGTTCACTCAGCCAGCCGCCGCCCCAAGACCACGCACCTTGGATCGGGTAGATAACGGCAACCAGTACCGCAATGACCAGCAGGAACGGGATCACGCGCACCCGTTCGGCGACGGCGCCGGATACGATCGAGGCGGCGGTGGCCACGAACACCACTTGGAAGAACCAGTCGGAGGCTGCCGCATAGCCCCCGCCTGCAGCCTCGGCCGCGGGATCGGGCGCATCGAACGGCCCCAAGGATCCGATGAATCCGCCCTCGACCCCATCATACATCAAGCCGTAGCCGATGATCGCGTAGGTGACCCCGGCGATCGAGAACAGCCCGATATTCTTGACGCAGATCGCACTTGTCGACTTGGTTCGCACCATTCCAGCCTCCAGCATGCAGAAACCGAGTGCCATCGCGAACACCAGCGCTCCGTTTGCCAAGAATGACAGGGTATTGAAGATGAATGCGGTGTCTTCCGGCGATGTCGCCGCCGACGCCATGGCCGGACCGAACAGGACGACAGCCGCCAAACTGCAAACAATGGGTGATTTCATGCGATTCTCCAATGCATCCCCGGATTGCCGCATTCGGCAACAGATCGAGTTCCACCATGCAAACCGTGGCTTCGATTCTGCTTCCGGCTTGGATGTACAAATCTCTGTGACAGCCCCCGGCATTCGGACGGGATCTGAGCTTCGGACAGCCCAGAGACCGGTTGGTATCCGTCCTCCGCGGAGCTGCGGTAGAGGGCATGGGTGGGTGGGGCGATTCCCCGTCAACGGATACAAGCAACCACCATGCCAATTCGCGGGGCGTTTCTTGTCCGCCATGGAATCCTTCTGATGCCCATATTGTGTTCAATAGAATCTGACTGTAGATGATCTTTTACGCAGAATATGGGCGCAACGGTTGCTCCCGTGTGCGGGCTGCGTCCATCCACCGCTTTGGCGAATTGCGGGCGTCGCACGAGGTGGGGCTCCGCCTCCGAGCTTCGTTCGGAAAACGGCCTTCCTTCTGCTGGTAAGGAGAGATGCGGCCATTGAACGTGCCTTGTCGATATCCATGTCGGCGATGATCCTGCGCTGTTCCTACCCGGTGATTCCGGTTCCGGGTTCCGATTCGGGTCGTGAACCCGCACATCCGTTCCGGACGCATGGAATGGATAAGGCCACAGGAAGCGCGCCCCGGCTGCCCGACAGGTTCGGCCGGCGGCATTCCCCTCCATCGGGGAGCGGGTTCGTGTCCTGTCCTTTCGGGCCTGCTGGATCAGGCTCGTCTGCTACGTGGAGTGGTGCAGGCACCGGGGTCTGATGCCCCTGTTCTGCGAGGACGACAATGGCGCCGGTTCCCGCACAGGGTCGGAAGACCCGGAGGCCGGACCCCGGAAGACGAGGGGCGCAACGGGCGGCCCTGAGCGAATCGGTGCTGTGGGGAACCGGATGCCCTCGGGGTGCCGGCCCGATCCGCGCTTGCAGAGCCGAATCCGAACCCGGGGGCCGGGCAATGGCATTCGGATATGTTTTTTTGGCATTCGAATATGACCCCCCCCCGGCTTCGGGCGGTGGCCGGAACCCGGGGGCCGGGTCGGGTGGCTGGTGTCGGGGGTCAGGCGGGTACCCGGTGCTGCCCCTTGCTCCTAGTAGTACGGAAACGTTGAACTGACGATAGTATTCTGGCAAGATTTCCGTGTCGGTCCGTGTCGGCCCCGTGTCGGTGCGTGTCGGCACGCGTGAGCGTCCGATCGGTACGGCGCTTTCTTGTTCATCCCCACAGACCCGATGCCGAACATGCAGGCGCTCATGCTCTCTTGGGGATCGGACGGATCCGGTTTCCGGGAACCGAGCCTGTCTGCAGGGGTTCGGTGCGGGGATCGGAGTGGATCCTGGCCAATCCTCAGGGCAGGAAGCTCTATCGAGTGCGCCTTTCGGTGCCGGAGCGCCGGGAACTCCAGGCGATCGTCGACGGTACCGGAGCCGCCTGGCGTCGTCGTCGGGCGCAGATTCTCCTGATGGCGGACGAAGGGCGCGACGGCGGCAAACTCCGAGATGTCGACCTCGCGCGCGGCTTGGGTATCGGTGCTTCGACGGTCGAACGCCTGCGCAAGCGCTGTGTTCTGGAGGGTCTGGAGGCCGCCCTTCGCCGTCGGGAGCAGGAGAACCGCCGACCGAAACTCCTGGACGGGGCGAAGGAAGCGAAGCTGGTGGCTCTGGCCGGTTCTTCCCCGCCCGAAGGTTGTGTCCGCTGGACACTGAAGCTGCTGGCCGGTCGTCGGATGGAGATGGAGATCGTCGAGAGCATCTCGAAAGAAACGGTGCGGAGGACTCTGAAAAAAAGGAGATCCAGCCTTGGCTGAAGCCGTACGGGTGCCTTCCCCCGAGCCGCAACGCGCCGTTCGTGGCGGCGATGGAGGAGGTGCGGGACACGTACCAGCGGGATTTTGCCGAAGACGAGGTTTGGGTCTGCAGGGATGAGACCCGTCGGCAGCAGACAAAGGAAACCCGCCTTCCCCGTCCCGTGCGGCCCGGGCAGCCGGAAATCGTCGACTACGAATACGAGCGAAACGGTACGGCCCATCTCTTCCTGGCATTCGCGCCCAACGAAAACTGGCGTACGGTGAACGTCACCGACCGCCGCACGGCGCGGGACGGGGCGCAGTTCATCCGGGAACTCGCGGATGATCCCATCCCCGGAAAGAAGATCGTACGGGTCATGGACCACCGGAACACGCACAGCCCCGCATCGTTGTATGAGGCCTTTGCACCCCGGGAGGCCATGCGGGTGCGAAAGCGGTTCGAGTTTCGGTACCCGCCGAAGCACGGAAGCTGGCTCCACAGGGCCGAGATCGAAATCGGCGCGTGGTCGCGACCGTGCCTTCGACGACGCATTCCCGACCGCGCCACCCTGCTGCGGGAGACCGCGGCGTGGGTCAAGCGCCGCAACGCGGCCGGCGGCACCGTCGATTGGCGGTTCACGACGGCAGACGCCCGGGTGAAACTGAAGTCTCTATATCCATCAATCCAATGATTCCGTACTACTAGGGTGTTGCGACTGCCGGTACGGAGCTGCGCCCGGGCCGTTCGCGCGGGATGCATCGCGAGAGGCCGGACAGGATCCGCTGGACGGACCGGGCGACCCTGGCGCTCTGCGCGAGGAACCGGGCCTCGATCTCCTTGCCGACGAGGCGCAGGCCGTTGCGGACGTGGGTGCGCAGGGCCGGCCGGTCGTCGCCGTCGTCGTCGAGATCGTGGTCGCAGCGGTTCGCGCACGGGCGGGCGAGAGTGATGCGAACGAAGGCGGCGTAGAGCTCTGGGCGGACGCCGCGTTCGGACTGGGCGTGGAAGGCCTCGATCCGGAACGTCCCGGTCGGATACCGTTCCTCCACACCCCAGCGAGCAGGATAGAGATCGGAGATCGCCGGGACGGGATCCCGGCTGCCGTCGAGCCGGGAGGTCGCGAGGCCGGATTCCGTGTCGGCGGGCCGGTACCGGACGAGCCGGATGCGCAGGGTCCTCGAGCGCAGCGCGGTCTCGTCCCCGGGTGCGTCGAGGGTGACGGTCCGGTCGCTCTCGCCGGAGGCGAGAACGGCGTCGAACCCGGAGTTGGCGCCGTTCCGGATGCGGAACCCGAAGTTCCGTGTGCGCTCCCGGTGGGCGAGAGCCAAGGCGAAGGAGGTGGAGCCGCGGTCGTAGACGATGACGTCGCCTTCGGCCGCAGGGCCGAGGTGCACGAGGGCGGCGGCCCGCTCGTTCTCGGGGTCGAACCGGTCGAAGTCGACCGGGATGCGGTCGCCGATCCGGTAGAGGGCGCGGACCCTGCCCTGGGGGTAGTGGGCACCGTCGAGGACGCGGTCGCCGTACTGCGCGAGTTCCCTGGGCAGGGGGATCTTCGAGCCGTCGACGGCGAGGGTCCTGTGGCCCTTCGCGAGCGTGCTTTCGGGACCGTGGGCGAGGATCTCCGCGTGCCGGCGCCGGCACGCATCCTCGTCGAGCTTCTCCCGCGTCGCGCCGGCCGTCGCCGCCGCAGGCGGAGCCCGCTGAGCGGGGTCCCGTAGCCTTGCCCGCGCGGCGCGGCGACGAGGCGGAGCACGAACCCCAGGAGCCGCAGGCTGTGGAAGACGCGTCGGCGTCTCTGCCCGCGCGCGTCCTCGCGTTCCGCGATCGCGGCGGCGGCCGCGCGAGCGCCTCCCGGCGTTTCGAGAACCGGCGGTCGGCGGCGGCCGACCGTCCCCGTTCGGCCCGCGTCGGAGGCGTGCGCGTTTGGATGGCGCGCTCCGCGCGCAGGATCTCTCGGGCCCCCTCGCAGAGCGCCCGCACGGCGACCCCCGTGCGCGACGTGCCCCGACCCGCGGTGTCCCCGCTGCGCTCCCCGTGGGCCGCATGGGAGCACGAGGCCCGGAACCGGGTCTCGTCGACGAAAGTCTCGATGCGGACGGGACGCCTGCCGTGGAGGCGCTCCCCGTCGTCGGCAAGTCGGTGCGTCGCCAGAGCCACGGCCGAAGACGCCACGTTCTTCGAGATGACCCAAGAGAACCCGAGGTACCGCGAAGGGACCGTCCTCCGGGGCCGGTTGCGGTCACGCCTGCGGTCCGTCCATCCGATCCCGCGGTCCCGGCACGGAAGCGTCTTGTCCCCGCTTCGAACCGGATGCAGCCCAGCCGGCGCCCTTCCTTGTCGGTCACGAAGGAGCGAACCTGCGCCCCGAAAGGGCGCTGGTAGCCGAGGTAGGGGTGCCGGTCGACGAGGATGTTCCCCAGTTGCCGCCCCTCGGTGTCGGGGACCGGCTCGACGCGAAGCGGGCGCCGTTCCGACCGCGGAGCCACGATCTTCGGCTGCGGGTCGGAGGCCGAAGTCCGGACCGGGGCGGAGGTCCTGTCGCGGACGGGGTCCTCGCGCACGGGCGGCGACGTCAGGATGCCGTGGCGCTCCAAGGTCTCCAGCATCCCGAGGCAGACCCCGACCCTGGAGCCGCCCTTCGCCGTCGTCCCGTGGAGATGCTCGCAGAGGGTCTTCGCAAGCTCGTTGCGGCTGTAGTGGGAAACACCGACTCACGGTCTCCCGAACCTCTGCGATCGGCTGCCGGGTCCAGCGGCGGTCCGAAAAGGGGGGTCGATTTCAGATCGATGATTCGCGGGTCCATGGGGATTCCCGCATCCACGATTCGACCGCATCATGCGAATCGGCGGGCGCTGGTCAAGCGGTGCGTGGACCGACCCGCCCACGCACCGAAACGTCACTTCCTATCCAAGGCTTGCCGGTGTGGGAAAACCGCCGTCACCTCGACGCGCATATCCGAATGCCATTGGGGTGCTGGGCGGCTTGCAGCCGGCGGCCTAGCGGCTTCCTCCGGGCCGTCAACCCGACCCGGCCCGGAGGAGGCATCTCGCCGTCCCGTTCCTTCCGGCTCCGACCGATCATGGAACGCGCCCCGCCGGTTCGCCGCCTGCGCCATCCCGATCCGGCCCAAGACCCGGGCTTCGGCGGCCGCCGGCTCCATTCATCCGGGTGCGGGGACCGGGTCCCGCACCGGTACCGAGTGGCGCTGATCCGGCGGGAATCTGAATTCCTCATCCGCTATCCGTAGCCGATTTCTTGGCAAGAACCCGCCCGGAAAAACGGCCGATGGGTCGAGAGGGTTTCGAAGAGCGGCTGCTCTGCCGCGCCCTGCAGGGGCAGGAGCGCAGAGCATTATCCGCCCCTTAAGATCACTCCGGAACACGGTTCGGAACCCGCCCCTGCAGGATCAGACTGGTATCGGACCGGTCCCCGAAACGGGCCGGCCGAGAACCGATCGACCGAAGCGAGGGATCCTGACGGGCCCTTGGGTGCCCTCCGATGTTCCCGCTCTCGCGTTTCGATCCATCGATTATTTCTCGGTTTTGCCGCAATTCCCGTTCGGCTGGTGCCGTTTCCAGTAGTCCGCAACCCATTCGACCCGGTTCCGCCCGGCCAGCAACTGGACAGGTTTCGGTGTCCCGTGAAAGACCACAATGCGGGTGCCGGGAGGGACTGCAGGTCGGCGGAACCTCCTGGACAAAGGAGATCCCATGCAGTGCCGCTTGAAGCTCCGGCACCAGTTTTCCGGCCAGTAGTGCAGGCCGCGAGCATGGTGGGTAAGGAAGCGCTGTTCGTTACGGAAGGCGACGAATGCGGCTTCCGGGTCGGCCACGAAATGATCAAAGATCTGGGGCTGTCCGTTGGCTTCGAAGAGAAACACCGATGAATTTCCGACCGTGCCCGGCCGCCGGTACACGCTTTGCGGCCAAGGTCGCCAGTCGCGAATGATCCGGATCCTTCCGTGCGGTTCCGTGTCGAAGAAGGGATCCAGGGAACCTACGACCGCCACATCAAGGTCCAGGAACAGCACCGCTCCGGGTTCCTCGAACAGACCCTCCTGAAAGACCGATAACTTGAGCCATCCTCCGTGACGGCGGCGCGCTTCGGACAGCGCGGCATAGGGAAGCGGCCGGATCTCGGCCGCCGGATCGATACCCGATGGATCGTCGGTGAAGCATGTGAACTGATGGGTACGTCCGAGATGACAGGCGACCGCTCGTTGCAGCACGTTCACGTATTCCGGAGAGAAGGCATCTCCCCACTTCATGCAAACCACGCGCGGATGCCTCGACTGCGCGGTCTTCGCAGGCGGACGAGATCTCGAACTTCGAGGGCGTCTACCCCTCACGGAAACTCTCGGGTGCACATGCGTTCCTTGTTGCGGAGCGTTGGTCGGAATCCCACGGCCACGCCCGCCGAAGGCATGGAGTTGCGCGGTGGGCCGGAGCACGGACGGCGATTCCGGCTACGGGCCAGGGGACTTGCGGGTACCGGAACACGGCCAGTGACGGAGATTCCGCTACTGCGGCCCGTAACGGATGGGTCTGGCTGACGAATGGATCCATGAGGAAGATGGTTCCCTTCGCTTTCGCAAGGGTTCCGTTCCGGGATCCATCCGGCGAAGCCCCGATGAAACGGCTGTTCCCGGAAGGTAATCAGGCGCGTCGAACCGGCTTGGTGGAACGTCCGGCGATGCGATCGTTGCGGCTGCACGCAGAGACCACCTTGGTTTGGAGCGAGGCTGTTCCCGCGAAATCATAGACGCTGCAGGAACCGCGGGCCCGGAGGGCTGCGGTTCCGGGACGCCTTGATCGAGAATGGCCGGAACTCGGAAAGGGTGGATCGTCGGGCGGAGATTGCACGCCTGCAGAAGGAAGACGGTCGGGGTAACAGCCCAGCTGAACCCATGTATAACGAGATTCGGTCGATTCTGGCCCGGAATCGGCGAGTTCAGGCAGGGCTATTCTGTTGTCGTCCCAGCGATCGGCGCATGCTGATTTGGTCTGGACATTCCGTTTTCGCCGTGGCAGAGTGCCGGCATGGCGACGTTTGCGATCCCGGATTTCCGCATCGACCTTCGCGAGGTGACGGTGCGCCCGACCCGTGGTGCACGTGAGCATCGGCACTGGGACCGTCTGGTGAAGGAGCATCACTACCTGCGGTTTCCCGGCATCATCGGCAAGGGCCTGCGCCATGTCGCTCTGCATGGCGAGACCTGGGTGGCGCTGGTCGGCTGGCAGCCGGGTGCGTTCAAGCTGGCTGCACGCGACCGCTGGATCGGCTGGACTGCGGAGCAGCAGTTCCGGCGCCTGCATCTGATCGCGAACAATTCCCGGTTCGTCATCCTTCACCCGAGGGGGATGCCGAACCTGGCGTCCCGCGTGCTCGGCCTGAGCCTTCGGCGGCTGTCCGCCGACATCGAAACCGCGCACGGATATCCGGTGTTCCTCGCGGAGACGTTCGTCGACGTCTCGCGCTTCGCTGGAACCTGCTATCGCGCGGCGAATTGGCGCTCGCTGGGATGGACGCGCGGCTTCGGTCGCGAGCCCGGCGGCTCCGCGCGCTTCCGTCACCACGGCCAGCCCAAGGAGATCTTCCTGTACGAACTGACCGACGGTGCCGCCGAGGCGCTGCGCCGGGACGCGATCCCGGAGAGCTGGAACGCGGAACCGCACGACCGTGCCGGGCCGATGGCCTCGTCCGGGCTGCGCAGTCTGTTCGCCTGCCTGGGCGAAGTGCCCGAGTGCCGCAAGCCCCAAGGCAAGCGCTATCCGCTGGGAACCATTCTCGCGATCGCCGTCGCGGCCCGGCTCGCCGGCTACCGCGGCGTGACCGCATTCGCTCAGTTCGTCGCCCTGCTCACCCAAGAACAGCTGGCGGCGGTGAACTCGTTCTTCAGCCCGTCGAAGAAGCGCTACACCGCGCCCACGTCCACCACCTTCCACACCCTCCTCGCCGACCTGCCGCCCGAGACCCTGGACCACGCCATCGGCCTGTGGACGGCCCAGCAGACCGGCGCAGACACGCCGCTCGCCATGGACGGCAAGGACATCCGCGGTGCCTCCAGGCAGACCGGGAACGCCCGACGGATGAGGGTCGCAGCGGTCGAGCACGGGACCGGCATGGTCCTCGGTCAAGTCGAGGTCGACGCGAAGAGCCACGAGATCCCCGCCGTGCGGGACCTCGCCGGCAGCATCCACGTCACCGGCCGCATCGTCACCTTGGACGCGATGCACGCTCAGCACGAGACCGCGCGGCGGCTGCTTGAACGCCGCGCCGACTACGTCGTCACGGCGATCAAGAACAACCAGGAGACCATGCTCGACGACCTCAAGGCCATCGACTTCGAGGGCGCGGCCTCGTTCGAGACCCTCGACCAGGGGCACGGGCGCATCGAGCGCCGCCGCGGTGCCGGGGTCGACATCTCCGGCGCCGAGGGGGACGGCTACGCGGCTCTCCACGGTCGCCGCCAAGCCCTCCGCATCGAGCGCGAACGCGAGATCTGCAAGACCCAAGAGCGCAGGGTCGAGACCACCTGGTGCCTCACCTCGCTCGGCCCCGAACGCGCCGACCCCGAGAGGCTTCTGGCGCTCGTGCGCGACCACTGGGTCATCGAAAATCGACTCCACTACGTACGCGATTTCACCTACGACGAAGACCGCTGCAGGGTCCCTGTGCGCCCTCTGCCGCGCAACCTCTCCTGCTTGACCCACGCCGCCATCGCCATCGTGCGCGGCGGCGGGCACTTCAACTGTATGCCCGAGGCCAACCGGCACGACGCCGCCCGCGCCCAGGACGCGCGCGACACCATCCTCCTCCCGCCCGGCAGATCAACCTTCGCTCCTGACCCCGCGCCATCCGCCGGGAACGCGCCGCCGGACGGCGCCACCGGACCGCTCTGCTCGAAACACTCGAAAACGCGGGCCCGGTGAGCTCGGATGCACCAGCAGTGACCGCGGAAACCGGCCCACAGGGAACCCGGGGCGCCTCAACCATGCCAGGTCCCTGTCACTCAGCAATCCACAGGCCCGACAAAAGAATGGTCCTGCGAGTTCAGGGGCCTTGATCGAGAAAATCCCTTGTACAACATGGGTCATCGTGTTGAGTCGGCAAGAGTAGCGCCATGTTCTTTCGGAAGCCTCTTGCGGTCGGCCGAATCGGGATTGGGCTGAGGGTCACGACGATCCCATGCTGATTCGGAGATGCGAAATCCGAATGCGTGGGGGCTCGGCTCATCACAGATCGCCTCCTTGAGATCGCAATGTTCGGGCCAAGAAGGCCCCATCGAGCCTTGGCGGCACGATTGCAGCGCGACGCAAACTGAGAAAATCTCGCCAGTCGTCGCCGGATCAGCAGCGTGGGATCACCGTGGGCTGAGGGTGGATGCTCCTTCGACGAACTCGAACCGAGGAACGGACGGCCAAGCCCTCCGGGTTCGCGTCCATCCGCGTCGAAACCCGCGCAACGCAGGATCTACGGCGCACTCGGGATTCCGCCCGCTCCCGGAAACCTCGGAAGACGGACGGTCTGCCACCAGTCCAGCACCCGAAATGTAGTGCCTGGAGGGCTTTTGAGTTCACCTTAAGACCTTCTGGAACAGTGTGTTGTAGAATCTCTTGTTAAAAATTTGGGTGAAGGAATCTGGACACTGCATCATCCGCGTGTGCCGTGGAAGGGGCCTTTCCTGTCAGGTACGAACCCCGGGCTGCTGCTCTAGCCGACAGCCATCGGAACGCATGACGGAGGGAATGAGGGGCCGGGAGCAGTCCGGCCGAAATGCCGGCCGGCGTGTCCAGCGGTCAAGCGGGCGTCCGCCGCGACGACACCTCCTCGCGGCGGGTGGAACCTTTGTCCGAACACTGTCGTTCCGACGGATAGCGGGCAAGGCGGATCATGGGGTGGTGGTGACAGGGGTGGGAGGAAGCCGATCCGGTACCTGGAGAGGAGGGCCGGCGAGGAGCGGGAAGCGGCGGCCTGTCGCAGGCCTGGTTCAAGGAGCCGGGCGTTGGCTGTGCGATCCTTGGCGGCGACGACCAACTGCATGGTGCGTTGGGCTGGGACAGCAAGGGGACGATGCGCTCACGGGCAAAGTCAGGATGACAGGTGATTCGGCGAGGATGGCGCCGACACCCTGTCGCGGCGGCAGAGGCGCGGAACGGTTGGTTTCGACGACGAGTCCGAGATCGCCAGGATTCCGGCTTTCGGGATGTGCAGTGCTGCGCTCAGGATCAGATGTCTCTGGAAGTTCTCGGATCTCGACGGGCGGGAACTGCGGCAGTGGCCAGCTGGACCCCCGTGGATCGTCCGTGCCTGTCCGGCGGCCGCCCACACCCGTCAAATGTGGGGTGTCGGGTGGCTCGGAAGGATCCTGATCGGGGACGGAAGGGAACCCTCGTTTGTGCGGTTGCTGCCCGAGTTCCATCGACGTTTCCGCGGCGGCCCGAATCGACCGGAAGACGCGATTCCTCCATTGCATCGTGACGCAGCCGTGAGCCCGTCCCATGCACCGAAACGGTAGCACCTCCCGTCGTCGGAATTCCTTGGCGATTCGGGCGGGTGCACGATGGGAACTGGGCCTGCGAAGCGTTCGCGCACGATGCGGGCCGCAACGTCCTCCGACAGCATCCGGATGCCGCCGCGCCCCGGCGGCGTTCCAGCCCCCTCGACTTGCGCATCACGTCCCGGAGACCATCCCGTGCGCTCCTTGCGGGCCACGGGGCATCCGTGCCCTGTGCCGTGTCCGTTGATCCGGCCCGGGTGAATGGCGCTACTTGCGCGGTCCGGCTCTTCCGGTCAAGGTGTCCGTCGGGTCAGCGCTCCCGGACGGGTGGGCCCTCAGGATCGGGGGTCCGTTGCGGGCCGTTCACCTGCGGCCCGGATTCGGGCAGAATGCTGGCGGGCGCGGAGCCATATGCGCCCGGCCAGTTTGACTCCAGTAGCCGCGCCGTCCTATACGGCGGGCGTCGCTCCCGATGCGGCCGTGTCGTGGCGGGCCGGTTTCGAGTGAGGTTCCGGAGACAGTTCATGAAGCGTACGTATCAGCCGAGTCGACTGGTCCGCAAGCGACGGCACGGATTTCGCGCCCGGATGGCGACCAAGGCCGGCCGCCGGGTGCTCGCCAACCGACGCGCCAAGGGCCGCAAGAAACTGACCGCATAGCCGGGTGCCCCGTCCGCTTCCGAGGCTTCGGTATCGGAGAGATTTTCTGCGACTGCGGCGTCGGGGCCGGACCAGTTCCGCTCCGGGTCTGGTGCTGCAAACCGCGCCGAACGGACTGGGGCGGCAGGTCCGGGTGGGATTCACGGCCAGCCGCAAGGTGGGGAACGCGGTACGGCGGAATCGCGCGCGCCGCCGCCTCGTGGCACTGGCCGACCTGATGCTGCCGCGCCTTGCGGTTCCGGGCCGGGACTATGTCCTCATTGCCCGGCGCGAGACCGGCAAACGCTCATGGGACGGGTTGCAGGCGGATCTGGCAAGGGCACTGGCCCGCGCTCATGCCGAGAGAGGGTGCTGACGTGATCATTTCCGACCTTCCGGTCCGGGTGCTCTGCCTGCTGATTTCGGCCTATCGTCTGTTGGTCTCCCCGGTTCTCGCGCCGACGTGTCGGTATGCACCCACCTGTTCGGGGTATGCGCTGGAAGCCTTGCGGCGCCACGGGGCAGGGCGCGGACTGGCGCTTGTGGTGCGGCGTCTTCTGCGTTGCCATCCCTGGGCCGCCGGCGGTTTCGATCCGGTTCCCCGCTTCAGGTCCCGGCGGCCATGACAGATCAGAAGAACCTGTTGCTCGCGATTGTCCTGTCAATTGCTGTTTTGTTTGTGTTTCAGATGCTGTTTCCGAACGAACCGCTGGCTCCACCTTCAACCGGCGAGGATGGCGGATCCCCTCCCGGCGTCGTGCCGGCACCGGTGCCCGCCGTTCCGGACCGGACCGAGGCGCTGGCCGATTCGGCGCGGTTTCCGATCAATCCCGACCGCAATCGCGGCCGCCTGTTCGGTTCGGTCGCACTGCAGGGCCTCAGAATCGATGATCTGACGCTCTTGGGGTATCGGCAGGAAGTGGGGGGCAACGAGGAGATTGTCCTCCTGTCCCCTGCCGGCGGGCCGATGCCGTATTTCGCCGAATTCGGCTGGGTCAACGCCGCCGGCGGCGGTGTCGAGGTGCCGGATTCCGATTCCCGGTGGGTGGCGGAGGGAGGGACGCGGCTGGAGGCCGGGGTTGCGGTAACGTTCCGCTGGGCCAATGCGGCGGGCGTGGTGTTTCGGCAGACGCTGGAACTGGATGAGAACTACTTGTTCCGGATCACGTTCTCGATCGCCAATCCGACGGCGGAAGAACTGGCGCTGCATCCGTTCGGTCTCGTCCGCCGCGAGGAACTGCCGGAACTCGTCGGATTCTACATCCTCCACGAAGGACCGATCGGGGTCTTCAACGAGACGCTGGAGGAATTCGACTACGACGATCTGGTCGGAGAAGCCCCGCAGGTATTCGACAGCACCGGTGGCTGGATCGGCATCACCGACAAGTACTGGCTCACGGCCTTGGTTCCGGATCGGACGGCCCGCGCCCGGTCGCGTTTTTCCGCTTCGAGCCGCCCGGAAGGGGGCGAACGCTATCAGGTGGATTTCCTGGGGCCGGCCATGGTCGTTCCGGAGGGCGGAGAAGCCACGTACACGACCCACTTCTTCGCCGGCGCCAAGGAGGTCGACCTGCTCGACACCTACCGGGACGAGCTCGCCATTCCGCTGTTCGACCGGGCCGTCGACTTCGGCTGGTTCTACCCGATCACCAAGCCCATCTTCTATGTCCTCCACTGGTTCTCCGGACTGCTCGGCAACGTGGGCCTCGCAATCCTGGCGCTGACTGTCTGCGTCCGTATCGCGCTGTTCCCGCTGGCCAACCGCAGCTACGCGGCCATGAGCCGGATGAAGAAGGTGCAGCCGAAGATGATGGAGATTCGCGACCGGTACAAGGACGACAAGCAGAAAATGCAGCAGGAAGTGATGGAACTCTATCGGCGTGAAAAGGCGAATCCCCTGTCGGGATGCCTGCCGATCCTGCTGCAAATCCCGATCTTCTTCGCACTGTACAAAGTGTTGTTCGTGACTCTCGAGACGCGGCACGAACCGTTCTATCTCTGGATCCGTGACCTCTCCGCCCAAGATCCGACAACGATCTTCAACCTGTTCGGACTGCTGCCGTTCACACCGCCCGGCTTTCTCATGGTGGGAGCCCTGCCCTTGATCATGGGGGGCACCATGTATCTGCAGCAGAAGCTCAACCCGACGCCGCCGGACCCGATGCAGGCACGAATCATGATGGCGCTTCCCTTCGTCTTTGTGTTCGTCTTCGCCCCGTTTCCGGCCGGTCTCGTCCTCTACTGGGCCTGGAACAATCTGCTTTCGATTGCCCAGCAGTGGGTCATCATGCGTCGCATGGATGTCCGGACCTGACGGGCCGCACGATGGCCGATCTGTGGCGGATGACCGCGCGGCATCATGCGGCGGTGGCGGACCTGTCCGGCCTCCCGCCGATGGAGGCACCGGAGGTCTGCTTCGGCGGTCGGTCCAATGTGGGCAAGTCGACCCTGCTCAATGCGATCCTCGGCCGTCGTCAGCTGGCGCGGACCAGTTCGGTGCCCGGCCGCACCCGGTTGCTCCATTTCTACGCGCTGGGGGAGATCCTCATGCTGGTCGACCTTCCGGGCTACGGTTACGCGCGTGTCTCGAGAAAGCAGGCACGCTCGTGGACCCGCTTGGTGCGGAGCTACCTTCGGGGGCGCGCAAACCTGCGGCGGATGTTCCTGCTGGTCGATTCGAGGCGGGGTCTGGGCAGCGGAGACTTGGACATCATGGATGATCTTGACCGGGCAGCCGTGGCCTATCAGGTGGTGTTGACCAAGATCGACGAGCTGGGGGAGACGGAGCTCGGTCGGTGCCGGCGCGAGACCGGGGCAAGGGTGGCGGGTCGCCCGGCGGCGATTCCCGAACTGCTCGCGACATCGGCGACGGCGGGTCGGGGAATCGACGACGTGCGTTCCGTGCTCGCGGGCCTTGCGATTCCGGCATAGACTGCTCCGATGGCCACGACCGGTTCACCGTCGGCGGCGCGTGACGCCGTACGTCACGTTGCCGCGACGCTGGCGGAGGCCTTGCCCTACGCACGGCGGCATGCCGGCCACACCTTCGTGATCAAGTACGGCGGCGCGGCGATGGGGGACGCGGCGCTCCGGTCGGCCTTCGCTCGCGACATCGTGCTCCTGAAGCAAGTGGGCATTCATCCGGTGGTGGTGCACGGGGGCGGTCCGCAGATCGGCGCCATGCTGGAGCGTCTGAACATCCGGTCCACGTTTGTCGACGGGCTTCGCGTCACTGACCGGCAAACGGCCGAGGTCGTCGAAATGGTGCTGTCGGGCCGAATCAACAAGCAGATGGTGTCGGAAATCCATCAGGCGGGCGGCCGGGCGGTCGGTTTGTCCGGCAAGGATGCCGGGCTGTTCAAGGCGGAGCCGCTGAGCCGTACCGCTCCGCGCGATCCGGGGTCAACGATCGAGCGCACGCTTGATTACGGTTTCGTCGGTCGCCCGGTTGATGTGGACGGGTCGATTCTCGATCTGTTCACCCGGTCCGACGTGGTACCGGTTATCGCGCCGGTGGGCGGGGCGGCGAACGGTGAGACGTTCAACATCAACGCGGACACGGTGGCGGGGGCCATCGCCGTGGCCGCCCGCGCGGCCCGGCTCTATGTCTTGACGGATGTTCCGGGTGTGCGCGGCAGGGACGGAAAGCTCCTGCCGACTGTCAGTGCCGCCGAGGCGCAGCGACTGATCGATGACGGAATCATCACGGGCGGCATGATTCCAAAGGTCCGCATGTGCATCGAAGCGGTATCGGCCGGGGTGGGAGCCGCAACGATTCTGGAAGGAACCACGGCGCACACCCTGCTGGTCGAGGTGTTCACCGAGGCGGGCGGGGGTACCATGGTCCGGACTGCTGAATCGTGAGCGCGCGCCTAGCCGACACGCGCTACTGGATCTTCGACCTTGACAACACGTTGTATCCAGTGGGGGCCGGGGTCACGCGCCAGAGTGGCCTTCGCATGCGGAGCTTCCTGAGGGACCGGCTGGCGATCACGGACGACGATGAGGCTAGATCCCTCCAGCACCGGTACTTCCGGGACTACGGGCTGACGCTGGTCGGGCTGATCCGGCATCACGGAGTGGATGTGCAGGAGTACTTCGATCACGTCTACGACCTCGACCTCTCGGTCCTCGCACCATCCCCGGCACTGGCCGCCGCGCTGGCGGCACTGCCCGGACGGCGGCTGATCCATACCAATTCTCCGACCGAGCACGCCGAACGCGTACTGGCCCGTCTGGGGTGCAGCGGACAGATCGACGCGATCTATTCGATCCGGGATGCGGAATACCGGGCCAAGCCTGCGCCCGAGGCCTATCGGCGCCTGATCGCCAGGCACGCCATCGCTCCGGGCCGGGCCGCGATGTTCGAGGACATTCCGAGGAACCTGCGCCCCGCATCCCGACTCGGGATGTGCACGGTATGGATCCGGGGCAAGATGCCCCGGCATTTGATGGACGGTCTGACCGAACGCGATTTCGATTTCGTGGTAGACGATCTCGTCGCGTTTCTGGAGAAGGCGGCCGCCTGCGAGAGAGAAGACGACCGATGACGACCAGTAGTAGGACCTTGGAAACGACCATCGAGGCGGGCTGGGAAGCGCGCCAGAAGGTCGGTCCCGATACCGGGGGGGCGCTTCGGGCGGCGGTGGTCGAAGTCCTCGCCATGCTGGATGCCGGACAGCTTCGGGTGGCGGAAAAACGGGGCGGCGCCTGGCAGGTGAACGAATGGACCAAGAAGGCTGTGCTGCTGTCCTTCCGGCTCCGGCCCACGGTGACCGTGTCCGGCGCTGCCGGAGGCGCATCGTGGTGGGACAAGATCGATTCCAAGTTTGCCGGCTGGACCGCGGAACGTTTTGAGGAGGCCGGATTCCGGGCCGTGCCGGGTTGTGTAGTCCGTCATTCTGCCTACGTGTCCCCCGGTGCGGTGCTGATGCCGTGTTTTGTCAATGTCGGGGCCCACGTGGGTGAGGGCACCATGATCGATACGTGGGCGACGGTGGGGAGTTGCGCGCAAATCGGACGAAACTGCCATATTTCCGGCGGTGTCGGGATCGGCGGAGTGCTCGAACCGGTGCAGGCGAAACCGGTAATTGTTGAGGACAACTGCTTCATCGGCGCGCGGTCGGAGGTGGCGGAGGGCGTGATCGTCGAGGAGGGGGCGGTCTTGTCGATGGGCGTGTTCCTCGGACAGTCCACAAGGGTCGTGGACCGCGCGACCGGGGAATTCGTCCGCGGCCGGGTCCCGGCCGGGGCCGTGGTGGTGCCGGGCACGATGCCGGGCGGCCTTCTTCCGAACGGCGAGCCGGGCCCGGCGCTGGCCTGTGCCGTGATCGTGAAACGGGTCGACGCACAGACCCGGGCCAAGACATCGGTCAACGAGCTTCTCCGCGACTGAGGGTCGGTCGGGAAACAAGGGAATCATTTGACGATGCATGCAGGTGGTTGTGGTTCCGTTCCCTGTGGTAAGGAAGGACGCCGAAGGTCGAGAAGTTCGGAACCTGCCAACGCCATTGAGATCGCAAGAGTGGTCCTGTACTGAGCATCTCCCACGGTAGCGGTGGCCTTCGGCGGGTGGATCCAGACCGTTTCGGGGAGCGCCCGTGGTTTCGGTCTCCCCCGGACGAATCGCTCCGGGTACCGGCCCTAAGGCATGTTAACTCAACATGTGGTATGCTCCAGCCCCCCCCCCCCTTCTGTTCGTGGAGAGGGTTTTCGGTCATGGAACTCACGCAAGCCCAGTACGAGCGCATCACTCCTGTCTTTCCGAAGCACCGCGGCAAGGTTTCGCTCAGCCATCTGTCGGTTTTCACGCCATCCTGTACGTGGCCGAGCAGGGATGCACGTGGCGCGGGCTGCCGGCCCACTTCGGCACCTGGCACACCAGGTACACCCGGATGAACCGCTGGGCGAAGAAGGGGGTTCTGGATCGGGTGTTTGCGGAGTTGCAACGCCTGGAGATCGTCCGTGGAAAGGTCGAGGTGCGGTCGCGGGACAGCACCGTGATGAACGTGCATCTGTCCCGTTCCTCGAAGGTAATCCGCCAGAGTTTCCCGACACCGAAACGCTCCACTCGTTGCGGCGCTCACCAGACAGCCGGTGGACGCGCCATCCGGGTGCCGCCTCGCGGATGAAGCCCTCCATGGTCTCCGCCATGGCCAGCACCGCTAAGATGCCGCGCAAGCGCTCAACGAGGTCCTGTTTCAGCAGCCGGCACGAATTGTTCTCGTAGAGCTGGCGCAGTCCCCGATGACGAATGGAGCGAACGATCATATAGCACGTGTGTACGGCAATACCGTGCAAACGGCAAGTGGAATGGCGCCGGCAGGGCTGTAAACAAAACGTGGGTTGTGTTTACAGCCGCTAGTAGTACGGAAACGTTGAACTGACGATAGTATCCTGGCGAGATTTCCGTGTCGGTGCGTGTCGGCACGCGTGGGCGCCCGATCGGTACGGCGCTCTCTGGTTCATCCCCACCGACCCGATGCCGAACGTGCAGGCGCTCACGCTCTCTTGGGGATCGGACGGATCCGGTTTCCGGGAACCGAGCCTGCCTGCAGGGGTTCGGCGCGGGGATCGGAGTGGATCCTGGCCAACCCTCAGGGCAGGAAGCTCGATTGCGCCAGGCCAAGCCCTGGAGAGGGGGAAACCATGACGTAGGTTGAAACCTTTCGTCGCAAGCCTGCGGGTTCGACCCCCGCCCGGCAAAGGTGAGCCCGCCAGCCGGGAGCGAGTGTGGCATGGCGTGCGGTAACGCACGTCGTGAAGCGTACACAGCGGGCGGCGAAGCGCCGCTATGGAGCCTCGTAATCCTCAACGTCGGTGCCTTCATCTTTCGAGCAGTGGGGGCCGCACCGGAGTGCCGCATGCATGGGCAAGGCGCAACGGACCGTCCGGGGTCAGAGAACGACGCAAAGCCGCGGGATGGCTTGCCAGGGAACCTGGGAGATCCTGTTCCTGCCCGCAGGAATGACCGCTGGAAAGGGAGATAGCCAGCGTGATCAATTAAGACCCCGGCCGGCCGCTGTGCCTGCACGGCGGCGGGAGCGCGCGAGCGAACACGAAACCTGCAGGCATCGTGCGGACCCGGCTGGCGAAACCAATGAGCCGAAGGGCACGCGGGGACAGGAAGTCGTAGCACGCTCATACTACCGTCGAAGGCGGGGAACCGGGTCCACCGGGTGCCGCTGGAGGGAAGGGGCGTGCTGCAGGAACAGAACCACTGGAGGGAAACGGTGGAAGAGACACTGCGATCTGCCAACACGTCGACGAAACAACAGTGGATAGCCGCGCAGGCGAGGAAGCACCCGGACCGGGTGTTCACCTCGGTGCACCACCTGATAGACGGGGACTGGATGCGGGAGGCTTGGCGTCGCACCCGGAAGGACGGGGCCGCCGGGATCGACGGCGTGACCGCGACCGACTACGAGAAGAACCTGGAGGCCAACTTGGAGGACCTCCGGGATCGGATCCTGTCGTGCCGCTACTTCGCGCCGCCGGTTCGGCGGACCTGGATCCCGAAGGGGAACGGCGAGGTCCGGCCCCTGGGCATTCCGACCCTGGAAGACAAGGTGGCGCAACGAGCCATTCTCATGCTGCTGGAACCCATCTACGAAGCGGACTTCGTGCCGGGATCGTATGGGTTCCGGCCTGGACGATCGGCGCAGGAGGCCCTACACGCCATCGACCAGGGCATCATGAAGAAGAAGAAGCGCTGGGTGATCGATGCGGATGTATCGAAGTATTTCGACAGCATCCCGCACCGGGAACTCCGCGCCTTCCTGGACCTGCGGATCAAGGACGGTGTCCTCCGTCGCATGATCAACAAATGGTTGCGGGCGGGCGTCCTGGAGGAGGGCGTCCGGCACACCTCGGAAGCGGGCACGCCGCAAGGCGGCGTGCTGTCGCCGCTGCTCTCCAACCTGTTCCTGCACTACGTGTTGGATCGGTGGGTCGAGCAGACGGTTCAGCCCCGCCTCCGGGGCCGGTGCCAACTGGTGCGATACGCGGATGACTTCGTGCTGCTCTTCGAGCATCAGCGGGACTGCGAACGGGTGCTGGCCGTCCTCGGCCAGCGCCTGGCCCGGTTCGGGCTGAGGCTGCACGCAGAGAAGACACGTTCCGTTGACTTTCGGGCCAAGCTGCCCCCGGATCCGGGAGCGGGCGCCACCTTCGACTTCCTGGGCTTCACCCATGTTTGGGTGCGGTCGAGATGGAAGTATGCGGTGTTGCGCCAGCTCACGGCCAAGGGCCGCTTGGCGCGGTCGGTGCGAGCGGTGCGGGAGTGGTGCCGACGGCATCGACACGCGCCCTTGCTCTACCAGCACAACTATCTCGCACGGGTCATACGAGGCCATTGCGCCTACTACGGCCGGAGCGGGAACCGTGCCCGAACTGCCAGCTTCCGCTACCAAGTGATCCGAATCTGGCGAAAGTGGTTGTCGCGGCGCAGTCGTTCGGCCCGGGTGAACTGGGACCAGATGACCGCGCTGCTTCGCCGCTTGCCCTTGCCTACGGCCAAGATCATGCACGGATACGGGACCGCTTGAGCGAACCTGTCCTGTAAGGAACCGGATGCCCTAATGCGGGCACGTCCGGATCTGGTGTGCCAGGCGAACTGGCAGAAGACAGGGGGTGAGAGTCCCCTGGAACGAAGGAGTAACCAAACCGCGTTTCTCCGCGAGCCGTGCGTCGGTTCCCGCGAGGGGGCAGGCGAAGCGTCGGTAGCGGCGCGGATGGGTGGGGCTAATGAGCACCGAAAATACGATGATCCGGGGTGCCGAGGTTTTCAGATCGGCCGAAGGCAACATCGCAGGCATCGATTTGGTGAGATGCCGGCGAGCCCCGCGGTGTCAGAGAACCCATACACGTCCGTACGTCTTCTGTTGGGACCCTGGGAGATCTTCAAGCTGTCCCGCCGATCGTGGCGGGACCGCGTAGGGAAGGAGAAACCCGAAGCCTATGACGAACGGCTTGAAGAAGTCGGATGGGGCCGTACGACCTGGGAAGGCGGCGAACAAGGGAGCGTCAGCTCCTGCGGAGTTGCTGGAGGAAAGGGCCCCAACCAAGGGGAATTCGGGACGCCAAAGCACGCGCCGAACGCAGTGTCGGGCAAGCGTGCCTCAGGCGGCGGACCGGATACGGAACGCCGCACGGTTCGACCGGAAGCGACGGGAGCGCAGGACCGAGAGTTCTGGGTCGCGCGCAATCCTCCGCCGCCCATGGCCGGATCCGCGGTTTGCCGTCAAGCACCCGAGGTAGGAGCCGGATGGATTAACGTCCATGTCCGGATCTGCGCGGGGGGTGCGCAGTAATGCGCATTCCTACCGTAACGTGTGCCAGGCGAACTGGCAGAAGACAGGGGGTGAGAGTCCCCTGGAACGAAGGAGTAACCAAACCGCGTTTCTCCGCGAGCCGTGCGTCGGTTCCCGCGAGGGGGCAGGCGAAGCGTCGGTAGCGGCGCGGATGGGTGGGGCTAATGAGCACCGAAAATACGATGATCCGGGGTGCCGAGGTTTTCAGATCGGCCGAAGGCAACATCGCAGGCATCGATTTGGTGAGATGCCGGCGAGCCCCGCGGTGTCAGAGAACCCATACACGTCCGTACGTCTTCTGTTGGGACCCTGGGAGATCTTCAAGCTGTCCCGCCGATCGTGGCGGGACCGCGTAGGGAAGGAGAAACCCGAAGCCTATGACGAACGGCTTGAAGAAGTCGGATGGGGCCGTACGACCTGGGAAGGCGGCGAACAAGGGAGCGTCAGCTCCTGCGGAGTTGCTGGAGGAAAGGGCCCCAACCAAGGGGAATTCGGGACGCCAAAGCACGCGCCGAACGCAGTGTCGGGCAAGCGTGCCTCAGGCGGCGGACCGGATACGGAACGCCGCACGGTTCGACCGGAAGCGACGGGAGCGCAGGACCGAGAGTTCTGGGTCGCGCGCAATCCTCCGCCGCCCATGGCCGGATCCGCGGTTTGCCGTCAAGCACCCGAGGTAGGAGCCGGATGGATTAACGTCCATGTCCGGATCTGCGCGGGGGGTGCGCAGTAATGCGCATTCCTACCGTAACTGGGGGGAGGGGCTCGGCAACGACCCCTCCTACCCGGCTTGCGCCAGGTCTAAGCCCTGGAGGGGAGGAAGCCATGACGTAGGCTGAAACCTCTCGTCGCAAGCCTGCGGGTTCGACCCCCGCCCGGCAAAGGTGAGCCCGCCAGCCGGAAGCGAGTGTGGCATGGCGTGCGGTACCGCATGTCGTGAAGCGGACACAGCGGGCGGCGAAGCGTCGCTAGGGAGCCTCGTACTCCTCAACGTCGGTGCCTTCATCTTTCGAGCAGTGGGGGCCGCACCGGCGCGCCGCGTGTAGGGGCAAGGCGCAACGGACCGTCCGGGGTCCGAGAACGACGCAAAGCCGCGGGAGGGCTTGCCAGGGAACCTGGGAGATCCGGTTTCTGCCCGCAGGTCGAGCCTGCGGAGCCGGCTGGCGAAACCCATGAGCCGAAGGCCAGACGGAAACCGGAAGTCGTAGCTCGCTCCTAGTACCGGCGAAGGCGGGGAACCGGGTCCACCGGGTGCCGCTGGAGGGAAGGGGCGTGCTGCAGGAACCGAACCCCTGGAGGGAAACGGTGGAAGAGACACTGAGATCTGCCAACCCGTCCACGAAACCACAGTGGATCGCCGCGCAGGCGAGGAAGCACCCGGACCGGGTGTTCCCCTCGGTGCACCACCGGATCGACGGGGAGTGGATGCGAGAGGCTTGGCGTCGCACCCGGAAGGACGGGGCCGCCGGGATCGACGGCGTGACCGCGGCCGACTACGAAAAGAACCTGGAGGCCAACTTGGAGGACCTCCGGGATCGGATCCTGTCGGGCCGCACCTTCGCGCCGCCGGTTCGGCGGACCTGGATCCCGAAGGGGAACGGCGAGGTCCGGCCCTTGGGCATCCCGACCCTGGAAGACAAGGTGGCGCAGCGAGCCATTCTTATGCTGCTGGAACCCATCTACGAAGCGGACTTCGTGCCGGGATCGTAGGGGTTCCGGCCTGGACGATCGGCGCAGGATGCCCTGCACGCCATCGACCAGGGCATCATGAAGAAGAAGCGCTGGGTGATCGACGCGGATGTATCGAAGTACTTCGACCGCATCCCGCATCGGGAACTCCGCGCCTTCTTGGACCTGCGGATCAAGGACGGTGTCCTCCGTCGCATGATCCACAAATGGCTGCGGGCGGGCGTCCTGGAGGAGGGCGTCCGGCACACCTCGGAAGCGGGCACGCCGCAAGGCGGCGTGCTGTCGCCGCTGCTCTCCAACCGGTTCCTGCACTACGTGTTGGATCGGTGGGTCGAGCAGACGGTTCAGCCCCGCCTCCGGGGCCGGTGCCAACGGGTGCGATACGCGGATGACTTCGTGCTGCTCTTCGAGCATCAGCGGGACTGCGAACGGGTGCTGGCCGTCCTCGGCCAGCGCCTGGCCCGGTTTGGGCTGAAGCTGCACGCAGAGAAGACACGATCCGTTGACGTTCGGGCCAAGCTGCCCCCGGATCCGGGAGCGGGCGCCACCTTCGACTTCCTGGGCTTCACCCCTGTTTGGGTGCGGTCGAGATGGAAGTATGCGGTGCTGCGCCAGCACACGGCCAAGGGGCGCCTGGCGCGGGCGCTGCAAGCGGTGCGGGAATGGTGCCGACGGCATCGACACGCGCCCTTGCTCTACCCGCGCAACGATCTCGCTCGGGTCGTACGAGGCCATTGCGCCTACTACGGCCGGAGCGGGAACCGTGTCCGAATTGCTAGCTTCCGCTACCAGGTGATCCGAATCTGGCGAAAGTGGTGGTCGCGGCGCAGTCGTTCGGCCCGGGTGAACTGGGACCAGATGGCCGCGCTGCTTCGCCGTTTGCCCCTGCCTACGGCCAAGATCGCGCACGGCTACGGGACCGCTTGAGCGAACCGGTCCTGTACGGAACCGGATGCCCGAATGCGGGCACGTCCGGATCGGGTGTGCCAGGCGAACGGGCAGAAGACAGGGGGTGAGAGTCCCCTGGAACGAAGGAGTAACCAAACCGCGTTTCTCCGCGAGCCGTGCGTCGGTTCCCGCGAGGGGGCAGGCGAAGCGTCGGTAGCGGCGCGGATGGGTGGGGCTAATGAGCACCGAAAATACGATGATCCGGGGTGCCGAGGTTTTCCGATCGGCCGAAGGCAACATCGCAGGCATCGATTGGGTGAGATGCCGGCGAGCCCCGCGGTGTCCGAGAACCCATACACGTCCGTACGTCTTCGGTTGGGACCCTGGGAGATCTTCAAGCGGTCCCGCCGATCGTGGCGGGACCGCGTAGGGAAGGAGAAACCCGAAGCCTATGACGAACGGCTTGAAGAAGTCGGATGGGGCCGTACGACCTGGGAAGGCGGCGAACAAGGGAGCGTCCGCTCCTGCGGAGTTGCTGGAGGAAAGGGCCCCAACCAAGGGGAATTCGGGACGCCAAAGCACGCGCCGAACGCAGTGTCGGGCAAGCGTGCCTCAGGCGGCGGACCGGATCCGGAACGCCGCAAGGTTCGACCGGAAGCGACGGGAGCGCAGGACCGAGAGTTCTGGGTCGCGCGCAATCCTCCGCCGCCCATGGCCGGATCCGCGGTTTGCCGTCAAGCACCCGAGGTAGGAGCCGGATGGATGAACGTCCATGTCCGGATCTGCGCGGGGGGTGCGCAGTAATGCGCATTCCTACCGTAACGTGTGCCAGGCGAACGGGCAGAAGACAGGGGGTGAGAGTCCCCTGGAACGAAGGAGTACCCAAACCGCGTTTCTCCGCGAGCCGTGCGTCGGTTCCCGCGAGGGGGCAGGCGAAGCGTCGGTAGCGGCGCGGATGGGTGGGGCTAAGGAGCACCGAAAATACGATGATCCGGGGTGCCGAGGTTTTCAGATCGGCCGAAGGCAACATCGCAGGCATCGATTGGGTGAGATGCCGGCGAGCCCCGCGGTGTCCGAGAACCCATACACGTCCGTACGTCTTCGGTTGGGACCCTGGGAGATCTTCAAGCGGTCCCGCCGATCGTGGCGGGACCGCGTAGGGAAGGAGAAACCCGAAGCCTAGGACGAACGGCTTGAAGAAGTCGGATGGGGCCGTACGACCTGGGAAGGCGGCGAACCAGGGAGCGTCCGCTCCTGCGGAGTTGCTGGAGGAAAGGGCCCCAACCAAGGGGAATTCGGGACGCCAAAGCACGCGCCGAACGCAGTGTCGGGCAAGCGTGCCTCAGGCGGCGGACCGGATCCGGAACGCCGCAAGGTTCGACCGGAAGCGACGGGAGCGCAGGACCGAGAGTTCTGGGTCGCGCGCAATCCTCCGCCGCCCATGGCCGGATCCGCGGTTTGCCGTCAAGCACCCGAGGTAGGAGCCGGATGGATGAACGTCCATGTCCGGATCTGCGCGGGGGGTGCGCAGTAATGCGCATTCCTACCGTAACTGGGGGGGAGGGGCTCGGCAACGACCCCTCCTACCCGGTTCGAGTGCGCCTTTCAGCGCTGGAGCGTCGGGAGCTCCAAGCGATCGTCGACGGTACCGGAGTCGCCTGGCGGCGTCGTCGGGCGCAGATTCTCCTGATGGCGGACGAAGGGCGCGACGGCGGCAAACTCCGGGATGTGGACCTCGCGCGCGGCTTGGGTATCGGCGCCTCGACGGTCGAACGCCTGCGCAAGCGCTGCGTTCTGGAGGGTCTGGAGGCGGCCCTCCGCCGTCGGGAGCCGGAGAACCGTCGACCGAAACTCCGGGACGGGGCGAAGGAGGCGAAGCGGGTGGCTCTGGCCGGTTTTCCCCGCCCGAGGGTGGTGTCCGCGGGACGCGGAAGCTGCGCGCCGGCCGTCGGATGGAGAGGGAGATCGTCGAGAGCATCTCGAAGGAACCGGTACGGAGGATTCGGAAAAACAGGAGATCCAGCCTTGGCTGAAGCCGTACGGGTGCCTTCCCCCGAGCCGCAACGCGCCGTTCGTGGCGGCGAGGGAGGAGGTGCGGGACCCGGATCCGCGGGAGGTTGCCGAAGACGAGGTTCGGGTCTGCAGGGATGAGACCCGTCGGCAGCCGACGAAGGAACCCCGCCTTCCCCGCCCCGTGCGGCCCGGGCCGCCGGAAATTGTCGACTACGAATACGAGCGAAACGGTACGGCCCATCTCTTCCTGGCGTTCGCGCCCGACGACAACGGGCGTACGGTGAGCGTCTCCGACCGGCGCACGGCGCGGGACGGGGCGCCGTTCCTCCGGGAACGCGCGGAGGATCCTATCCCCGGGAAGAAGATCGTACGGGTCATGGACCACCGGAACCCGCACGGCCCCGCATCGTTGTATGAGGCCTGTGCACCTCCGGAGGCCCTGCGGGTGCGAAAGCGGTTCGAGTTTCGGTACCCGCCGAAGCACGGAAGCGGGATCCCCAGGGCCGCGATCGAAATCGGCGCGGGGTCGCGACCGTGTCTTCGACGACGCCTTCCCGACCGCGCCACCCTGCTGCGGGAGACCGCGGCGTGGGTCAAGCGCCGCAACGCGGCCGGCGGCACGGTCGATGAGCGGTTCACGACGGCAGACGCCCGGGTGAAACTGAAGCCTCTATACCCATCAATGCAATGTTTCCGTACCACTAGAACTCCTTGTTAAACATGATCTTACGGTGTCCATCACGGCCGCGCTCGGCACCGGATCGAGCCACGCCGACGTACCCTAGTAGTCCACCGACGTTGCATTGATGGCTGCAGGATGGGGCGGTATTTCCGTGTCGGTCCGTGTCGGTGCGTGTCGGCCCCGTGTCGGCACCCGCTGGAACCAGGCTGTTCGCTGAGATTCTCGCACCGCTTCTAAGGATCAGATAAAGAACACAATGGGATTATTAGGCCTCTATGGATCAGGTGTCAGGTCTGAGCATCGGGGCCAGCTCATGCCTGCAGCCCCCAATCCAACGTTTCCGTACTACTAGGCCGAGTCTGGGACCGACACCCGGAACGGTTCGTCCGGGGGAGACCGAAACCGCGGGCGCTCCCCTAAACGGTCTGGATCCACCCGCCGAAGGCCACCGCTACCGTGGGAGATGCTCAGTACCGGACCACCCTTGCGGTCTCAATGACTTTGACAGGTTCCGGCGCGAGATCATGCGGACATTGCGACGGGTCGGTGTTCCGCCGGGCGTCCGATCGCCTTGGCGGACTGCCAGATCGTGGCCATTGCCCGCTCGCACGGCATGACGGTGGTTACCCGCAACATTCGGGATTTCGAGGATACCGGCATCAAGGTTGTCGGTCCTTGTACGGGCGGCATGAGCGGCCCGACGGAAGCCTTCGCACGCGCAAGGATCAACGAGTTGCTCTCAAGGACGCGGGTCGGAACCTGACGGACGGTTCGAGCGTCCTGCTCGACAAGGAGGAGTATTGGTTGGAATTCTCACGCAATTCTTCGATGATCTTCCGATCGATGCGTTTCTTCGTCATTGATGTACCGCTGAACGCTTCCAGAATGGACTCCAGCGAACCTGCCACTTTCCAATGACCGAACCGGTCCGGCTCATCTGGTCCGAACATGCACTCTTTTTGCACCTGCATACCTTCTGCCCATGTCGCATTTCGGACAGTGTGTCATAATCCTCCCCGGAATGCGACCCGCGTCCTGCTGCAGAATGCCGGGTACAGGGCGCTGAAGGCCGGCCGTGGACCACGCCGATGCAACGTGAAACCGAACAACAGCTGGCGAGCGAAGCCCTGGATCGAATTGCCCGGCGCGCGATTCCGCAGGCCGCCAGCATGATGGTGGTCGATGGTGCCCGCTACACGGCCACGGCCGCATTAGAGGCCGAGGACCGTACCCTGTTTCGTCGGTACCCGCTGCCCGTCGCACTCGGATGCGAGGTCGCATCCCCCGGCGCCTATCTGACGCTGGAGATCGCGGGCCTTCCGGTGCTGCTCGTGCGCGACGATGCGGGTGTCGTGCACGGGCTCCTGAATACCTGCCGCCACCGGGGCGCGCGCCTGCTGTCGGGCGAGGGTTCGATCGGCAAGGCCTTTGCATGCCCGTACCACGGCTGGGCGTACGACCGTTGCGGGGTGCTGCGGGCGCTCCCGGGCTGCGAACACTTTCCGGAAGTCGATGTCGGTGGCACCCGTCTCGTGCGGTTTCCTGCGGAGGATCGCGATGGCCTGATCTGGCTGCTGCTCGAGCCTGCGGCGACGCAGGTTCCCGATCCGGAACTGGGCGCGCTCGAATCCGAACTCTCCGCCTACCGACTGGCGGCGCACGTTGCGCGGGGCAGCCACGTCTGGATCAAGCGCATGAACTGGAAACTCGGCGTCGATACGTTCTTGGAGATCCACCATGTGGCGTTCCTGCATCGGAGCACGATCGCGAAGGCTCTGCCGGACCGGGCGTTTCTGTACGAACCTTTTGGACGCCATGCGCGACTCGTGGCTCCCCGTCGGAGCATCGAGGAACAGCGCGGCAATCCGGCGGCCGACCGGCGCCTAGTCCCGCATGCCACTATCATCTACCGACTCTTTCCCAACGCGGTGCTGGTCAGCCAGGGACCGCACATGGAGTTCTACCGGTTCTTTCCCGACCGCCGCCGGCCGGACACGACGACCTGCAGGGTCACGATGGTATCACCGACGAGCGACACGACTGATCGCAACTGGGACGAAGCGTTGCGGCTGGCACTCGGTGTACTGGACCAAGAGGACTTCGCGATGATGGAGAGCGTTCAGGCCAACCTCGCTGCGGAAGTCCAGCGTCAGATCCTGTTCGGCCGAAATGAGATCGGACTGCAGAACTTTCATCGGGTGCGGGATGCCGCTCTGGCCGAGTAAGCAGGTTCTTCCGGGCTTCCCCGGGAGACCCCGCCCCGTCGCACGATTTCGGGTGCCGGCACGGAAGTGCTCCCGATCGGCCAGGAGTCCCGCGTCAGGGGGATCCTGTCATGGAATCCCGCGTCGGCGCGGGCCGGAGCCCCGCTTCTCCTTCGCTGAACCGGGAGCCGGCGCTTCCGGTGGCGGATCCGCAACCGTCCTGTCACGGGTTCCGATGCCTGCGGTTCCCGTCGGCAATGTCTGCCACAGCGAGGTGAGGGCCCTCTGATGATCCATCATGACTACAGGACCGCTCTCGTGACGGGAGCCTCTGCCGGCATCGGAAGGGCGACCGTGCGCGCACTGGCCGGTGCCGGCCTTGCCGTCACAGCGGTGGCCCGCCGGGCGGACCGGCTGGCTGCCCTTGCCGAGGAAACCGGCGCCACCCCGCTGGTCCTCGACCTCTGCGACACCGATGCGCTCTATGCCCAACTGGCATCTCTGGAGATCGACGTTCTGGTCAACAACGCGGGACTCGGACGGGGCATGGCGAGCTTTCTTGGCGCGGATCGCAGCGATATCGATGCCACGATCAACACCAACGTCACCGCATTCCTGCATACGCTTCGCGCCGTGTTGCCCGGCATGTGCGGCCGGAAACGCGGTCATGTCGTCGGAATTGGATCCGTGGCCGGGCTGTATCCGATCCAGTCGCCGATCTACGGGGGATCGAAGGGCGCGGTCCGTCTGGCGTCGCAGAACCTCCGCATCGACCTCGCCGGGACGGGGGTGCGGGTGACGGAAATCTGCCCGGGCCGGGTCGTGACCGAATTCATGGCGAGTGCGGCGGGGGCGGAGGCGGCCCGACAGACCTACGGGACGTTCGACGAACTACATCCGGAGGATGTGGCGGACGCCATCCTGTACGCTGTCCGGGCACCTTGGAGGGTGAACGTTTCCACCATCGAGATCGTTCCGACCGAACAGGCCTTCGGCGGTCTTCGAATCGACCGGGTCGAGCACCGGGCTGCTTCTCGCGGTTCTGACCGGCTGCCGGCCGACCTCACCCCAGCGGGTCCGGAACGGTGTCCCCGGCAGGATCCGAACCCGGACCGAAGCGGTTGATCGGCCGCTGCCGATGCGGCGCGGGTCCGCGTGCTGCCGGAGGTGGCGGAGTGCGCTTCCCGGTCTCCTCGCCGCTGCAGCTGCGGGTTTTGCCGATGCCATGGAGTGCTTCGTGTTTTGGTTCCCGATGGTCGTCTCATGATCACCGTCGACCAAACCGGTCGGTGCCGGTCGATCCCGGTTCGGTCATCGAACGGCCACGGTTCTCGTGGGTTCGCGCTACGGCGTGCTCACGACGGCAACCCGGGAACCGGACCGGAAACTCCACGCCGTGCCGAACACCGATGTGCTGCTTCCCGCGCCGAACGACGACCCTGCACGATTCCAGTGACGGCCTGCGAGGCCGAGGACCTCGTTGTGCGTCGTGCGCGGCGCCGGCAGCGCTGGATCCCGCGCGTCACCGTGATTCGCGAATCTCCGACATGATCGGATTTCCCTCCCCGGCACGTTCCGGACCCCGATCTGAAGCCGGTCCCGGGAGCGTTCCGCACAGAGGTCGTACTCCGCACGGAGGCCGGCGCCGGGACCGCGGCGCGGCCTCCGTGTCTCCGGTAACGCGTGTCCGGCAATGTCCCGGCCACTGATCGCATTCCTCTGGCCGGAGACCGATTTTCGGGCCGCCGGCCTTCCGGCACCCGAGGGGTTTGACATGCGCTTCGGGCAGGCGACCGTCCGCGCCCAGGTGGAGGCCGCTGCTGCCGCCGCCGACTACATTCTGATCGGGTCAGGCTTCGGATCTGTCGACAAGGCGCTGCTGGATCTCGCTCCGAAAGTCCGTCTCGTACAGCTGACCGGCGCCGGCTACGACAACGTCGATCACGCGGAATGCGCCCGCCGCGGGATTCCGGTGTGCCACGTTCCGGGGCTCAATGCACCGTCGGTCGCCCAGCTGGTTGCCCAACTGGTCTTCCGGCTCCATCGGCCGCTTGCCATGCTGGAGGTCGGAGGCGAAGCCGAATGGCTCGCAGCCCGCACGGATCACGCCAATACCGCGCACGAGCTTTCCGGTCAGGTCGGGATCATCGGATACGGCCCGATCGGCAAGCAGGTTGCACACGTGTTTCGGGGTCTCGGACTTGGTGTGGTGCGTGCGGAATACGGCGTACAGGACGATCCCGCAGTGCCTGCGGTGCCGCTGGACGAGATGCTCGGACTCTCCGACATCGTGGTGGTCGCGCTGCCCGGACGCAGCAGCACCCGACACTTGCTGGATCGCGATCGTGTCCGGCGCCTGAAGACGGGAGCCATACTCATTCACGTGGGGCGAGGCGGAGTGGTGGATGATCGTGCGGTAGCGGAAGCGCTCGAAGCCGGTCGGATTCGGGCAGCCGGCTTCGACGTGTTCGAGTCGGAGCCGCTGTCGCCCGACCATCCCTTCCTCGCGCTTTCCGGATCGGCAAGGAAGCGCCTGCTCATGACGCCGCACGTGGGCGGTCAGACCTTCGAATCCAAGCGTCGGAACTTCGAGGTGGCATTGCACAACGTGATCCGCGTGTCCCGCGGTGAGGCCCCGCTTCACCGCACCCCGACCCGGCCCGCCTGACCAGCGCAGGACCCCGGCGGGCGGGACGGGGGCCGAGCGAGGGGACGGGCGCGACTTCCAGCCGGCCGTGGCGGTCGTTGCGCGAGGGCGGAACGGCCCGTGTCGCGGGCATCCGCCAGTCGCCGCTGCACCGGCAATCTCATGTCGGCGCGCCCGGCGGGCCTGTCGGTCATTGCCCCGCCGTTCATGCGGCCGCGTGCCCCCGGGGCTCGCGCACAAGATGATCCCACGCTAGGTTGGTTGGCAGGATGGGTTCCGCGGGTTCCGGATGATTCGGATTGGTGCTGGCTGTTTGTGAAGCGGTGTGGTATCCGTAGTTGTGATGGAACGTGCAGCGGAGTTTTTCGAGACGACTTTGGAGGGTTGTGCGCTCCGGGATGTGGTGGTGCGTCTTGCGCGGCCGGATGAGGTGTGTCGCGGGAACCGTGTGGTGGACCGTCATCATGATCGTGGTTTCAAGCAGTTTGCGGGTCGAGGTCTGCGCTCCATGTTCCTTGGGCGCGGGCGGTGGATGGGCGCGGCGGGCGGGCAGACAGGCGCCTTCCGCGGTGCGCTGCGGGACCGTGGGATGGGCAGGCGCCGCGAGGAACCGTTGGAGCGGGTGCACCGGATCGGAGAAACCACACGAGGTTGGTGGTTTGGGGGGGGCGCCGAGCGTTTCGGGGTCTTGCCTCGTGTGCGTGGTCGCGGATGGAGCGGTGTCTCAGCAACGACGGGGAGGCTGCGTACGGCACTCCGTTGCGGGTGGCGGAGTCGTTGGTTTCGCCGACGAAGTTCCGCGGCACCCTGTACCAGGCGGCGAACGGGACGTGCGTGGGCAGGAGCACGGGCGATGCGCGCGCCCACGGGCGCGATCCCGATCCGCACGGGGAGGCGAAGGATCGGTACGGGGTTCCGCGGCGTCGCGACGCCGGTCGTCGGGTGCGGGATCGTGCGCCGCTTCCTGCGGCGTGGGCGTTGCGGGCGACGCAGAGCGGCCGGTCGGCGCGGGAGGTGCGCTCGATGTACCCGCAGGGTGCGGCGCGTTCCGACGTCCGGCGCGCGCAGGGGCGCACGCACGGTATCGCCTCGGTGCGGTGCGTGAGGGTGCGGGCGCGGTTGGCGAATCGGCACGGCGCGGTGGCGGCGGCACGCTCCGCGAAGGCGATGACGCAGAAGGATCCGGCGCAGATCGGTGCGTGGAAGAACCCGGACACCGGCCGATAGGAGCCGGTGTCCCAATCGACCGTGCACCGGGTGCTGCAGAACCCCGACCCGGCGTGGATCGAGGAGGCTCTGCGGCGCTGGGCGCAGCCGTGCCTGCGGGTCGGCCCCGCGATCGCGGTCGACGGCACGCGCCTTCGCGGCGCCCACCGCACCGGCGAGGATCAGTACGAGACGGTCGCGCGGATCGAGCACGGGACCGGCATGCCGGTCCCGATCCTCAACGGTCACGACGAGGGCGGGGAGATCGCCGCCGTCCACGCCGCGCTCGAGACCGCGCCGGGGGCCGTCGTCTGCGCACGCTCGACGCGCTCCACACCACCCGCGAGACGGCACGGCGGGTCGTCGAGACCCAGGACGCCGACGGGAGGATGACGGTCAAGGGCCACGCGTCCAAGACCTTCGAGACGTTCGAGAGCCTCCATTGGGAGACCACGAGCACGGGACGCTACCGCGAAACGCCCACGCTCGAGCACGGCCGCATCGAGCCGCGCCGCATCGAAGTCTTCACCCCGCCCGCGAAGATGATCCACGATCCTCATGTCAAACCGATCGTTCGTGTCCCCCGGCGCGTCGAATGCAAGAAATCCGGAAAACCGACCACGGAGCACGCCTCCGGCAGGACTTCGGTCGCGGCCGACCGCGCCTCGCCGCAACCGGTACTCGCACGGAACCGCGGTCCTTGGGGGGTCGAACGCCATCCCCCCCATCCGCGACGCCACCTTCCGCGAAGACGACTCCAAGCTCCGGGCCCGCACCGCGCCCGCAAACCACGCGATCCTCCACACCCTCGCCCTTGCCGTCATCCTCCACCACCCGCGGAAGCGGCCCCAGCCCTTCCACCGCTTCGCCGACGCCCGCTCTCCCTATGCCGACCCGCGCAAGCCGGTCCTGCACGCCGTCACAAGATCCGGCGGACCGCGCGCACACCCCGACCGAAACCGCAAGCATCCGAGCCGGGCCACCCAACCCGGCCGGGCCTCTCGCCCGCCCCGGATCCGCCGAAACGGACCCCTCGCACCCCGCTCCGCGCCGCCACCGGACCGCAGACGTCCGCACCTCTCACAATCGCAGACTCGAACGCGTCGACCCGCGCCGCGATCAAGACTCCGATCGCATCACAGCAACAAGCATGGGATCACCTTGGCGCGCGCAAGCGCGCCCGGTCGGTTGTCGACGACCGCGGTCCCATGCCCGTGGACGGGTATCCATCGGTTCGACAGCCTGCTGTCGTCAGCGCGGAAAGCGGCCGCCGGGCCGGAACCGTTCCAGATATGCGGGGACGATTCCCTCGTACGAGGTCGCCGCAATGCCGAGGTCCCCGAGCGTGCGGGCAGTGCCCGATACCACATTGTCCCTCGCCAGCAGGCGCAGCTGGTCCCGGGTGAGTGGCGGATCGGGCAGACGTTCGAGGAGGGCCGCCGACGGCCACAGCAGGGCGAGCGGTACGGGAAGCAGCAGACACGGGCGGTCGATCTGCTCGCGGATCCACCGGAGGATCGTCATCAGCGAGTGTACGCCGGGACCGCCCAGTTCATAGGTCCGGCCGGCGGCCGCGGGGCTGGTCGCGGCCCGGAATACTGCTTCGGCCACGTCTTCCACGTACACGGGCTGGAGGCGGACCCGACCTCGGCCCGGTACCGGCATGGCCGGCGCCAGCCGCATGAGAGCGGCAAACCGATTGAAGAAGCGATCCTCCGGCCCGAACACGATGCCGGGCCTCAATACCGAAGCGGCGGCAAAACCCTCAAGAGCGTGACGCTCCGCCAGTCCCTTGGTGCGCGCATATGCGGACCGGGCCGCAATGTCGGCACCGATGGCCGAAACGTGCACGAAGCTGCCCGCTTGTGCTGCCGCGGCAGCCCGGGCAGCGTTGGCGGCCCCCTCGACATGCACGGCGGTGAAGGTCTGCCGACCGGAGGGTGCGAGGATTCCGGCGAGATTGATGACGGACCGGGCCCCCTGAACGGCGGACAGCAGGGTTGAGGGCAACCGCACATCGGCGACGACGGGTGCGACTTGGCCCAAATCCCCGATCGGTCGGAGGAACCCCGCCCGCTCCGGTCTCCGGGTACCGGCACGCACCCGCCATCCGGACCGGGCGAAGTGGCGGACGACCGCACGCCCGACCAATCCGGTCGCGCCGAAGATCGTGGCCATGGGTGCCGGATTCGTCACAGACAGCAACTCGGCCCAATCCGGCCGCCGTTCGCGGAGATGGCGGAGGGAGAGGGATTCGAACCCTCGATACGGTTTCCCGCATACACGCACTCCAAGCGTGCGCCTTCGACCACTCGGCCACCCCTCCAGAGGGTCCAGCGTAGCGATTCCGGCGATCGTCTCAAGCGCGTTTTCCGCATGCAGGATGTGCGGGTCTTCGGATACGGCACTTCCGGGTGCACGGTCATCCCCGCCGTCCCCGCGCATCCGCCGGCCGGCCGGGGAATCCGCGGACGGAGCGGAGCACGCACCCCCGGATCGGCATATACGGCTCTCGCGGGGCGGCGGACCTCAGGCCGGCCGGTCGCCCTCCAACTGAATGCGCAGCATCCGCCGCCGGAATCCGTGGTAATCGTTCAGCGGGTAGTGCAGTGCCGCACGATTGTCCCAGAAGGCCAGCGACCCCGGCGTCCATCGAAAGCGGGACGTAAATGCAGCCCGGGACTGATGGGCGAAGAGCCAGCGCAGCATCGGCTCGCTTTCATGTTCTGTCATGCCGTCGAATCGGACCGAGTGGGCGGAGTTCACGTAGAGTGCCCTGCGGCCGGTTTCCGGGTGGGTCCGCACCACCGGATGCACGGCTTGGAAGGGGGTGTGCTGCAGGCTGCCGGAGCGCAGTGCCCGCGTGGCCGACACGGCTCCGCCGTCCGAGCGGTTCACGGCCCGCAGCGGCTCGAGCAGGGCCTGCATCGCCGGCGACAGCGCATCGAAGGCGTCATAGCCGTTTGCGAACATCGTGTCGCCGCCGACCGGAGGAACTTCCACGGCGTACAGGAGGCTGGCCATGGGAGGACGGTCGAGGTAGGCGGTATCCGTGTGCCAGAGGCCGCCGAAATTGACGGTCTCGTCCTCGCGTTTGAGAACTTCGATGACCTGGGGCTCGCCCGGCACTCCCGGCACCATCGGATACAGCATGGGGGTACCGAAGTGCCGCGCCGCGGCCGCCAGTTCCCGAGCGCTGAGCGCTTGATGCCGGAAGAAGACGACGAGATACCGCAGCCACGTGTCCCGAAGGGCCTGCACGGTAGGAGCATCCAGCGGGGACGACAGATCGACGCCGTGGATCTCGGCCCCGAGAGCTCCCGGCAGCGGCCGGATCGAGAACCCGGTTTCCGACGGTTCCGTCATGTCCAGAGGTTTGTCAGCAGCCATGGAGCATCCCGTAGGTTCCAGGTGGCACGGCACCCGGCAGTCAGGCATAGTAAGAGCTCCATACAATCAGCATGCTGCGGTTTTGTCGAGGGTTCCGGCCCGTACGAGGCGGCGCACCAAGAGGCGGATCACGGCCCGTTGCCGCCCTGCCCGCGAACTCTCCAGCCGTCGTTCGTCGTCCTTCGCCAGACGTCGGCAGCGGCCCCGCCAACCGCACAACCGCCCGACAATCCAGCGCCGGGAAGCACCTCGAAATCCTTCTTTTTCTGGGGTTTTGCCATGATCTCAAGGTCTAGGCTCAAGGTCCGGGGCGTCCGGCATCGCGGCCCGGGCCTGGGCCCAAGAAGATCCCATGCTTGTTGCTGTGATGCGATCGGAGTCTCGATCGCGACGCGGGTCGACGCGTTCAAGTCTGCGATTGTGAGATGTGCGGACGTCTGCGGCCCGGTGGTGGCGCGGATCTAGGCGCGAGGGGTCCGTTTCGGCGGATCCGGGGCGAGCGAGAGGCCGGCCGGGTTGGGTGGCCCGGCTTGGATACGTGCGGTTTCGGTCGGGGTGTGAGCGCAGTCAGCTGGGTCTTGTGACGGCGTGCAGGACCTGCTTGCGCGGGTCGGCATAGGGGTGACGGGCGTCGGCGAAGCTGGGGAAGGGCTGGGGCAGCTTCCGCTGGTTGTGGAGGATGACGGCAAGGGCAAGGGTGTTGAGGATCGCGTGGTTTGCGGGTGCGTTGCGGGCCCGGAGCCTGGAGTCGTCTTCGCGGAAGGTGGTATCGCGGATGGGGTGATGGCTTTCGACCACCCAGGGACCGCGGTTCCATGTGAGTAGCGGTTGCGGCGAGGCGCGGTCGGCCGCGACCGAAGTCCTGCCGTAGGCGTGTTCCATGGTCCGTTTTCCGGATTTCTTGAATTCGACGCGCCGGGTGACACGGAAGATCGGTTTGACATGGGGATCGTGGATCATCTTCGCGGGCGGGGTGAAGACTTCGATGCTGCGTTGCTCGATGCGGCCGTGCTCGAGCGTGGGCGTTTCGCGGTAGCGTCCCGTGCTTGTGGTTTCCCAGTGGATGCTCTCGAACGTCTCGAAGGTCTTGGGAGCGTTGCCCTTGACCGTCATCCTCCCGTCGGCGCCATGGGTCTCGACGATCCGTCGTGCCGTCTCGCGGGTGGTGTGGAGCGCGTCGAGCGTGAGTAGACGGCCGGCCACCGGCGCGGTCTCGAGCGCGGCGTGGACGGCGGCGATCTCCCCGCCTTCGTCATGATCGTCGAGGATCGAGACCGGCATGCCGGTCCCGTGCTCGATCCGCGAGACCGTCTCGTACTGATCCTCGCCGGTGCGGTGGGCGCCGCGAATGCGCGTGCCGTCGACCGCGATCGCGTGGCCGACCCGCAGGCGCGGCTGCGCCCAGCGCCGCAGAGCTTCCTCGATCCACGCCGGGTCGGGGTTCTGCAGCACCCGGTGCACGGTCGATTGGGACACCGGTTCCTACCGGCCGGTGTCCGGGTTCTTCCACGCACCGATCTGCGCCAGATCCTTCTGCGTCATCGCCTTCGCGTAGCGTGCCGCTGCCACCGCGCCGTGCCGATTCGCCAGCCGCGCCAGCACGATCACGCACAGCACCGAGGCGATGCCGTGCGTGCGCCCCTGCGCGCGCCGGAAGTCGGAAAGCGCCGCAAAATGCGGGTACATCGAGCGCAACTCCCGCGCCGACCGGCCGCTCTGCGTCGCCCGCAACTCCCACGCCGCAGGAAGCGGCGCACGATCCCGCAACCGACGACCGGCGTCGCGACGCAGCGGAACCCCGTACCGATCTTTCGCTTCCCCGTGCGGATCCGTATAGCGCCCGTTGGCGCGCGCATCGCCCTTGCTCCTGCCCACGTACTTCCCGTTCGCTGCCCTGTACAGGGTGCCGCGGAACTTCGTCGGTGAGACCAACGACTCCGCCACCCGCAACGGATTGCCGTACGCAGCTTTCCAGTCGTCGCTGAGACGCCGCTGCATCCGCGACAACGCACACGAGGCAAGACCCCGAAACGCCCGGCGACCTCCCAGAATCACAAATCTCGTGTGGTTTCCGATCCGGTGCAGCCGCTCAAACGGTTCTTTGCGGCGCCAACCCATCCAACGGTCCCGCGGCGCACAGCGGAAGGCGCCCGTTTGCCCGCCCGCAGCGCCCATCCACCGCCCGCGCCACGTGAACACGTAGCGCAGGCCTCGACCCGCAAACTGCTTGAAACCAAGATCGTGATGACGGTCCACCACACGGTTCCAGCGACACACCTCATCCGGCCGCGCCAAGCGCACCACCACATCCCGGAGCGCAAAACCCTCCGGAGTCGTCTCGAAAACATCCGCGGCGCGTTCCATGACCACCACGGATCCCACACCGCTTCACAAAAAGCCAGCACCAATACGAATCTTCCGGAATCCGCGGAACCCAGCCTTTCAACAAACCTAGCATGGGATGGCCGTGGGCCTGGGCCCGTTGGGGACCGCGGTACCCCCGTCTGCCCAGACCTTCTGCAGGCTCGGCAGGGTCGTTCGCAGTTCGGCGAGGACCGCCGGCGCACCCTCCCGATCCTGCACAGGGGCGGGGGCACCGGCAGGACCCGGGGGAGCCCGAAGGGATCGCCCCCTGCGTGCCGCTGTCTTCCCTGGATCTGGTTCCCGCCGTCCTTGCCCCTCGGCCCACCGCTCTTCGTCGTCTTCACGGACGGACGGTCGATCCCCCCCCCGCCGTCGGGGTCGAATGCCGGCCCTCCCGCTCCCGGGCCGGGCCCCGCAGCGCCGCCACGAGATCCCCCTACAGAGGTCCGGGTCACGCCACCGGGAACCGGAGTACCGGACCGTCGAAGTCGCGGGAACACCAGGCGGAAGCGCACGCCGCTGGCAGCCCGTCATCCACGGGTACCGCAGCGCATGTACTCCTGTGCGCAGGTCGACCGCACGGGGACGGTCCGTCGACGACGGCGCCGGAAACAGCGGTGCCAGACGCGCCCCTTCCGCGTCGACCCGATCGCGTTCGAAGCGATCCCCCTCGACGCGGATCCTCCGCACGGGCGGTCTTGGTCCCAGCCATGGCATCCTCCCGAGGTCGGCGTCAGCCACATCGTAGAGGCTGGAATCGGGGCCGCTCGTGCAAAGTATCGGCGTCGGAGAGACCGTTTCGAAAGCAATCTGTATCTACTCACCCCCCTACTGATGACGAATCGTTTTTCCTGACGGGTTCGGATCCGGCATTTTCCCTTGTCCCTTTAACTCGCTCGCGGCCGATGACCGGAGGTGCGTGTTCCGGTTGACAAGAAGCGGGTCGATCTTCGTCATCAGTAGGGGATGATTAGATACAGCAATCTGACAGATGTGGAATGGGCTTGTCTGATCCCGATGTACTCTCCAGCCACATCGCAGATACCAGAATCGGGGCCGCTCAATAGTTTCCGCACAAGCTCTAAGCTTGGACTGCACCCTCGACGATGCCATCATGGTCGCGGTTGTGGGGGTCCGCCCCGTTGTCGTGCGGTCGCCGGCCGGCCAGACTGGAGGAGATGCGGCCCATGCACTAACATCCGAACTAGGTCAGTCAACAGGGGCAGGTCACTGACCTGACCCGGTTTTGGGAGAATTGAATTCGTGAAAACACATAATTTGTGCATCAGCCATTCTTGGAATCACTCCGATTCCTATGGCAGACTTGTCGAGATGTTGAACACAAGAACGTACTTTAGGTACCGAAATTGTTCCGTACCTAGGGACGACCCCGTTCATAATGCTCCTTCTGATGCGTCTCTCAAGAACGCAATAATGAACAAGATGATTCCCTGCGGAGTGGTCTTTGTGCTGGCTGGAGTATATGCCACTTACAGCAAGTGGAGCAACATTGAGATCGATTTGGCTCAATCTGCTTTTTCACGCCCAAAACCTATTGTGGCGATTGAACCGTGGGCAAGCGAAAGAACATCGTCGCCAGTCAAGCAGGCGGCGGATCGAGTCGTGCGATGGAATACGGATTCAGTCGTAACCGCGATTCAGGAATTGGCATGATGAATCATCCAACGAAAAATGAACTGTTGGAAATCTACAAACTCCACGCAGAACTCGCTGATAGGGTGAGTCAGAGGCGGGAGGGGGCGAACCGTCTATACGTCAGTCTGCTTGTGGGTCTGGCGTTATTCCTTGGTATATCAATCAGATTTGGGGTCGGAGATATTTTTGCGAGCCGCATTTTGTTCCAAGCCTCTGGTATCATCGGTGCAGTGTTGTCCGTATCTTGGTATATTGTCATTCGTTCCTACCGTCAGCTGAATTCTGGGAAATTCGCCGCGCTGCAAGAACTTGAAGATCAAATTGCCTTTCCATTCTTCAGGAGAGAATGGGAATTGCTGGATGAGGGAAAGACGGCACGTCGGTACTGGAAGCTCACAGTTGTGGAGAGCATGCTCCCCATCATATTCTTTGTGTTGTCGACAACGCTCTTGGTCGTTTCTTTCTTCCGATGAATCCGGTGTGGGCATCGGGCTGATACGGACAGTCGCCATTCGCGCAGTTCAGGCCGCCATCATCTCGCCCTCGTTCCCCGTCGCCCCAGCGGTCTCGTCAGTCAGATGGCGCAACTGCAGACGTCCTGACCTCGGCTTCGATGGTTCCAAATCAGGGTGATGCTTCCGGACCGAGTGTGCGCGCGTTGTTTGGCAGTCGAAGGGCTTCAGGTTCGAGAACAAGACGGTCGGTACGTCGACGTTGGCAAGGGAGGAAGCACGAGGCTCCGACCGGGACGGGGCTTCAGGCGGGTGCATCGCGAGCCTGTTCAGGGCCGGGATCATCCCATTGCAGGCATCACACGATATTGGGCTACGATGCGGCTCTGTTATCAAGCACGAAGCCGGTCAAATCGTTTATTGTGCTGGGAACAAGGGGGCACGGACGGATCGAGTGGACTCACGAGATCAGGACCTCTGAACTGTCGAAAGTGTTCAGGAACCCGGCACGGCACAGATAGCGCTCCCCACGGGGTCAACGGCGATTGCGACGGATCACGGGAAGACGTGCCCGGGACGGTCGCATCCGGCCGCGAACGCAGGCGACGGAGGCCAGGGCCGGCGATCCACGCACGGTCCGATCCGTCGGTCTCCGGGGGCGATTTCCTGCCTGGGACGAGTCCGGTTCCGGAGTGCTCGGGTTCCGGTCAATGCCCAGGACAGAATGCCATCGATGCTGCAGAATGCGGCGGGCCGAAGGCCGGCCCCGGAAGGGTCGGGCGGGACGCGGGATTTCGATCCCGTGGCGGTCCGTCGCCGGCAGGTGCGAACGGGCCCGGTCCGCCGGCCCTCGGACAGAATCCCGTGCGGCCGGCGCCGGGGTTCGGACACGGTGATCCCATGCTGATTCCGAGACGCGGAATCCGAGTGCGTTGGGGCTTGCGTCATCACAGATCGCCCCTTGATCGCAATTTTTCGCGCCGAGAGGGTCTAATGGAGCCTTGGCAGCACGATTGCAGCGCGACGCAGACCGAAAAATCTCGCCGATCGCCGCTGGATTAGCAGCGTGGGATCGTCGTGGGGTTCGGAGCACGGGAGGCGGGGGCGCTATCCGGTGTCCGACGGCCGGCCGGGGCGGGAGACCGAGTCCGACCCCGTTGCGCACCGGCGTCGCGCCTCGTACAGGGCGATCGCCGCGGCCACCGACACGTTGAGGCTCCCTTGGTCCTCCCGGATGGGGATGGACACGAGGGAGTCGCAGCGGGAGCGGGTACGGGGCCGCAGGCCGCGGTCCTCCGCACCGAGCAGCAGGGCCAGGGGATGATCGCGTTTCGCGCGTCGGATCCCGGACGCAATCGGGTTCCGGGATCCGGGATCGAGTCCGAGGCAGGTGAAGTCCGCTTCGCGCAGGCTGGCCAAGGCCCGCGCGAACCGGCGTACCCGGACCACCGGGACGGTTTCGAGTGCGCCGGAGGCGGCCTTGGCCAAGGCTCCGGTCTCTCCGGGAGCATGCCGGTCCGGCAGGACGAGGAATGCGGATCCGAAGGCCGCAGCCGAGCGCAGGATCGCGCCGACGTTCCGGGGGTCCGTGACCCGATCGAGACCGATCGCGACCGTCTCGGGCCCGGCGGCCCGGCACAGGCCTGCGAAATCGGGAGCAGGGAGCGGGTTGACCTGGAGCGCGACCCCCTGATGGGCAGCGCCGGCTCCGACCCGCCGCTCGATCTCGTCCCGAGCAGGGCGCTCCGGAACCAGCGGGGATTCGCTCCGGCGCAGGAGGCGGGCAAGCGACTCCGCAAGGCCGGCCCCGGCTTCGCGGGCGACGAGCACCCGGTGGACGGTGCGGGCGGGATTCTGCAGGGCCGCCCGCACCGCGTGCCGACCGTACAGCCACAGGGCGGGTGGCTCGGTGCGGGCGGTTCGCTGGCCGGAATCCGGCCGGTCCCGGTGGCGCCGGGATGGCCGGGGTGCGGAGTGCGTCAGGCGGCTGCGAACTGCACCCCCTCCGCCGCCAGCAGGGCCCGCTTGATCGAGGTTCCCCATGCGTAGCCCGCGAGCCTGCCGTCGTTGCCGACCACCCGGTGGCAGGGAACCAGCCAGGCCACCGGGTTGGCCGCGTTCGCCTGCCCGATCCAGCGCGGGCCGCGCGGGGTTCCGAGACGGCGGGCGAGATCGCGGTAGCTCCGGGTCTCGCCCTTCGGAATGGCAAGCAGCTCCGACCAGACCTCGAGTTGCCGCTCGGTACCGCTCAGGCGCAGGTGTGCCGATCCCGTCCGGCACAAGGTGTCGGCAGGGTTCGCGAGCCCGGCGCGATCGGCGCGGTAGCGGGCCTGGGGCTGCCGGGCCGTCATCGATCGGAAGACGTCTTCGCGCGGACGGTCTCCGCGGAAGGCGAGTCCGACGAGTTCGGGTCCGAGCGCGAGCACGAGCATGTCCCCGAACGGGGAATCGAACCAGCCGAAGGCGATGTCTTGCTTGCGGCCGCGGACGGAGCGCGGTGCCGACACGGCTTCCCAGCGAATTCGGAGCCGGCCGACGGTGCACGGGGTGCGCGGCGGGCGGGCGTCGCCGGAGGCCGGCCGCGGTCCGGTTCGGGCGTTGCCGCCGGCATCGGATCCGGTCCGGACGGGCGCCGTCGGATCAGCCATGACCGGGTTCGGGGAAGAACGGGACCGGAGTCATGAGACGGTTCTCCTGACGGACCAGCGCCCCCAGTTTCGCACTCTCGCCCACATAGGCCGTCCAGTCGGGATCGGCCCACATGGCGGCGCGCCGGGTCTCCCGGTCGCCGGCATTCTCATAGACCCAGATGTGGACGTACTGGTTCGGGTCGGGGGTTTCCGTGACCAGATAGGCGAGCGGAGCGCCGAGATGGCGGGTTTGCGGCGCCTTCCCCATCCGTTCGTAGAGTTCGAGGTGCTTCTTGATGGTGCCGGGACGGCAGGTATACGTGCGGACGTCAAGCAGCATGCGGATCTCCCAGGGAGCGGTTCGTGTGTCCTCGGGCACGGCAGGGGCCGGTTCCGGGGTGCGGGCGGAGGCTCCGGCGCACCCGGGGTCTCCGCCGCGACCGGACCGGAGCGCGTGCGGGGTTCCCTTATATACTGGAGCTCAAGGTGCGGCAGGGTCGCGGAGCAATGACGGCAGAGCAGCGGAACACCGTTCTCCGGGATCGGGTGGCGGCCGAGGCCGCGGCGACCGTGGTCCCGCTCGGGGATGCCGCCGGGCAGAGCGGCCCGCAGGGAGGGCCGCCGGCCGATCCCGACCCGGCGCTCACGGCCCTGCGGCTCGACCCCGGTGCGCGGGCGCGGATCTTCCGCGAAGGCGTCTATCCCTACCGACGCAAGCTTCGGACCTCGGTGTACGAAGCCCAGAAGCGGCGTCTGCAGGTGGAACTTCTGAAGGTCCAGAACTGGGTCAAGGAGACCGGACAGAAGATCGTGGTGGTATTCGAGGGACGGGACGCCGCCGGAAAGGGAGGCACCATCAAGCGGTTCATGGAGCACATGAACCCGCGGGGCGCCCGGGTGGTGGCCCTCGAGAAGCCCAGCGAGCGCGAACGGGGTCAATGGTATTTCCAGCGGTACATCCGGCATCTGCCGACTGTCGGCGAAATCGTCCTGTTCGACCGCTCCTGGTACAATCGGGCCGGGGTCGAGCGGGTCATGGGCTTCTGCACGGGCCGCGAGTACCTCGAATTCCTGCGCCAATGCCCGCAGATCGAACGCATGCTGGTGAACAGCGGGATCCGGTACTTCAAGTACTGGTTTTCGATCACGCAGGCCGAGCAGCGCCGTCGCTTCGAAGCCCGCAGGCAGGATGCTCTCAAGCAGTGGAAGCTGTCGCCCATCGACACGGCGTCGATCGAGAAGTGGGATTCGTACACCCTCGCCAAGGAGGAGATGTTCTTCTACACCGATACCGCTGACGCGCCGTGGACGGTCGTGAAGTCGGACGACAAGAAACGGGCCCGCATTGCCTGTCTGCAGCATTTCCTCTCCGCGCTTCCGTATCCCGGCCAGGACCGGAATGTCGTGCAGGGTCCGGACCCTCTGATCGTCGGCCCCGCGACCAACGTCGTGGAGATGGATGCGCCGCTGCCGGGAATCCGCTGAACGGTGCATCCCGGGCGGCGGGGAACGGGTTCGGAAGGCGGTGCGCCGCATCGCCGGCAGTTCCTCCGGTCCTGATCGGAGGCCGGCTCGGTCGGCGGGTCCGAGTGGCGGGGGGCCGGAGCGGGCATGACGCAGCTGACGATCCCGGCGCTCGACGCCCCGGCCGAATCTCCGTCCGGCGCACGTGCGGGTCCGGCCCTGACTCCCATGTTCCGGCAGTACTTCGACGCCAAGGAACAGCATCCCGACTGCCTGCTCTTCTTCCGGATGGGGGATTTCTACGAGCTGTTCTTTGAGGACGCGGAGAAGGTGGCCGCCGAACTCGACCTCGTGCTGACGAGCCGGGGATCGAGGAACGGCAATCCCGTTCCCATGTGCGGAGTCCCCGTACACGCCAGCGAGGGGTATCTGGCCCGGCTGACCCGCAAGGGGTTCCGGATCGCGGTGTGCGAACAGGTGGAACGCCCCGCCGAGGCTCGCCGCCGCGGCTACCGGCCCCTGCTCAAGCGGGAAGTGGTCCAGGTGGTGACGCCCGGAACGGTCGTGGACGAGCACCTGCTGGAGGCCCGGAAAAACAGCTTCCTTGCGGGGCTGGCGCGGGTCGACTCCCGGACGGCCGTCGCGTTCGTCGACATCTCGACCGGCGAGGTCGAGGTCGAAACGGTGGCGGCGGGAGGTCTCGAGGCGGCGCTGGCGCGGGACGGCACCCGGGAGATCATCGTCTCCGACGCGCTGGCGCGCCAGTCCGAGACCGAGGCGGTGCTGGCCGCGCACGGTGCCGTGATCACGGAATTGCCGGCCGCGCGGTTCGTCTTCGAATCCGCGGAGCGCCGGGTTCGGGAGCACTACCGGGTCCGTGCGCTCGATGCGTTCGGCGCCCTCACCCCGGCCGAGGTCACGGCGCTCGGAGCTGTGTTCGATTACGCCGAGCTCACGCAGCGGGAAAGTCTGCCGGCCTGCCGTCCGCCGCGGCGCGTGGTGCCGGATGCGTATCTCGGCATCGACGCGGCCACGCACCGCAACCTCGAGCTCGTCCGCTCGCTGGCCGGCACCGCGGACGGTTCGCTGCTGCATGCGGTCGACCGCACGGTCACCGCGGCGGGAGCCCGCCGCTTGGCCGGCGACCTGGCCCGCCCGCTGGCCGACCGCGCCCGGATCGGAGCGCGGCACGACCGGGTCGAGTGGCTGGTATCCGAGGACGAGGTGCGGGCGCAGGTGCGGCTGGAACTGCGGCGGTCGCCGGACAGCGTGCGGGCGCTGGCGCGGATCGCCTTCGGACGCGGCGGTCCGCGCGACCTCCGGCACATCGCGGACGCGCTGGCGGTGGCCGCGGAGGTGCGCGCCCGCCTGGGCCGGGGCCGGCGGCCCCTCCCTGCCAGTCTCCGGATCCTGGTGGACGCGCTTGACGGAGAGGCCGAACTCACCGCCCGGGTCGGTCGGGCCATCGAACCCGATGCGCCCCGCCTCGTGCGCGAGGGTGCGTTCGTGCAGGCCGGATTCCGGGCCGACCTTGATGAACAGCGGGCCCTGCGGGACGAGTCGCGGAAGCTGATCCGGGAGATGCAGGCCCGGGAGTGCCGGGCGACGGGGGTGCAGACCCTCAGGATTCGCCACAACCGGGTGCTCGGCTACTTCCTCGAAGTTCCGGCCGGTCAGGTCGGGAACCTCAAGGCGTCCGACACCGGCCAACGGTTCCAGCACCGCCAGACGCTGGCCGGCGCTTCCCGCTTCGTGACACCCGAACTGGCTTCCCTGGCCGAACGGATCGAACTGTCCGGCGACCGGGTGCGCGCCCTCGAGGAGGAGGTGTTCGCCGAACTGGCGGCCGAGGTGCTCGACCGCAGCGAGGCGGTGCAGCGGATCGCCCGGGCGCTGGCGGCCCTGGATGTGGCCCAGGGGTTTGCCGAGCTCGCGCGGGAACGCCGCTACGTGCGGCCCGCGATGCATCCGGATTCGCGGTTTCGGGTGATCGGCGGGCGTCACCCGGTCGTCGAAACCGCGCTCGACGGCAGCTTCGTCACGAACGACTGCCATCTCGGAGAGGCGGAGCGGATCTGGCTGGTGACGGGTCCGAACATGGCTGGAAAGAGCACCTTCCTGCGGCAGAACGCCCTGATGGTGGTGCTGGCGCAGGCCGGCGGCTTCGTCCCGGCCCAGACGGCGGAACTCGGCGTGGTGGACCGCCTGTTCAGCCGGGTCGGGGCGGCCGACGACCTGGCCCGGGGTCGATCGACCTTCATGGTCGAAATGGTCGAGACCGCGGCGATTCTGCATCAGGCCGGCCCGCGGTCGTTCGTCATCCTCGATGAAGTGGGCCGGGGCACCGCGACCTTCGACGGTCTCTCGATCGCCTGGGCGACGCTGGAGTACCTGCATCGGCACAATCGCTGCCGGTCGCTCTTCGCGACCCATTATCACGAACTCACGCAACTGTCCGAGAGCCTGGACGGATTGGCGTGCCGGACCCTGCGGGTGCGCGAATGGCAGGGCGAGGTGGTGTTTCTCTACGCCATGTCCGCAGGCGTGAGTGCCCGGGCGTACGGGATCGATGTCGGCCGGCTGGCCGGTCTTCCCGGAGAGGTCCTGCGCCGGGCCCGGCAGATCCTCGCGCACTTGGAGGCGGAAGGCGGAACCGGTCGGGGCGGCGCGCGGGCACTGCCCGCCCGTCCGGAACCCGATCCAGCGGCCGATCTGCTGGACGAAGTCGATCCCGATTCGCTCACCCCCAAGGCGGCCTTGGAGCTGGTCTACCGACTCGTGGACGTGCGGCGGAAGGGGTATAAGTCCGGTTCGGGCGGGGATGCGGGTGCTGATCCGCCACCGGCCGGCCGGCCGGACCGGGAGACCGGTCCCCGTGCGGAACGCGGGCGGGGCACGGGGTAGCGGCCATGGACATCGCGGAGCCGAGGAACATCATCGCGCGCCGCGCACTGGTCGCCGAGGCGACCAGCCTGCGGGCCCGGACGGGTGGCCCCGAAACCTGGCGTCGGGCACTGACCGGCCTGCTGCAGGGCGCGGTAGCGGCCGGACGCGACGAGATTCACGCCCGGTTCCGGGAGCACGGACACGGGCCCACGGCCGGGCGCGAATTCGCGTTTCTGCTGGATCAGGTGCTGGCGCTCCTGGTCGACGGCGCGCGCACCGGCAACGTGGTGGACGCCGAGGTCGTCGATGCCCTCGCCGTTCTGGCGGTAGGAGGCTACGGGCGTCGGGAAGTCTGCCCGCATTCCGATGTCGATCTGCTGTTTCTCACGACGGCGCCGCCGGGGCCGGCGACCCGAAAGCTGATCCAGTTCGTCCTGTACGTGCTGTGGGATCTGAACTTCACGGTCGGACATGCCGTGCGCAGCGTCGACGAGTGCGTGCGCGCCGCGCGGTCGGACTGGACCATTGCGACGAACTTGCTCGATCACCGGTTCGTCTACGGCAGTCCGGATCCCGTCGGCCGATTCCGGCGGCCGTTTCAGACGAAGATCGTCGAGCGGGCGGGCGCCGCGTTCGTGCAGGCCAAGATCGTGGAGCGCGACCAGCGCCATCTCCGAATGGGCGATACCCGCTACGTGAACGAGCCCCACCTGAAGGAAGGGAAGGGCGGCCTGCGCGACCTGCACCTCCTGCGCTGGATCGTCCAGATCCTGCACGGCCGCTCGGACATGCGCGTGGCCGTGGATCGGGGGCTGTTCTCCGAGGCGGACCGCTCCGCGTTCGCGCGGACCCTGCAGTTCCTGCTGTCGGTGCGCTGCCACCTCCATTTCGAGAGCGGCCGCGCGGAAGAACGCATCACGTTCGATCTCCAGCCGCTGCTGGCGGCCCGGATGGGCTACCGCGACCGCCCCGGAGCCAATCGCATCGAGCGGTTCATGAAGCACTATTTCCTCACGACCAAACGGGTCGGCGAGATGACCGGAGCGGTCCTGTCCAACCTGCGGGAACGGCGTGCGTCCCGCACGATGCTGGGCCGGTTGCGCCTGCCGGTTCGCAAGATCGAGGATTTCGAGGTGCGCAACGGGGAATTGTACCGGTCGGATCCGACCGGGTTCGATCGATCGCCGATCCGCATCCTTGAGGCGTTCCGGGTGGCGGTCCGCCACGGTCTGCTGCTGCACCCGGCCCTGCGCCGCCAACTCCAGGCACGGATGCGCAGCGTCGACAGGCTGCGCGGCGATCTCGCGGCCGGCCGGCTGTTTCTCGAGATCCTGTCGTCGCGTTCCGACCCGGAACCGGTACTGCGCCAGATGACGGAGACCGGCGTGCTCGGTCGGCTGGTGCCGGATTTCGGGCGGATCGTCGCCCAGACCCAGCACGACATGTACCACGTGTACACCGTCGACGAACACACGATCCGTGCGGTGGGTGTGCTGTCGGCGGTCGAGCGGGGAACGGCGCCGTCCGAACTGGCGGGAATCACGCGCGTTGCCCGCAACCTGCAGTCACGGAGCGTTCTGTACTTGGCCGTGTTCCTGCACGACATCGCGAAGGGGCGGGGCGGCGATCACTCAATCCTGGGAGCCGAGGTGGCGTGGGATCTGGGCCCGCGGCTGGGACTCGACGCCGAGGAAACCGAGACGGTGGCGTGGCTCGTGCGCGAGCATCTCTACCTGTCGGGGATGGCGTTCAAGCGCGACGTGCAGGATCCGCAGACCGTCGCCGACATCGTGGCCCACATCCAGTCCCCGGAACGCCTGCGGCTCCTCTACGTGCTCACCGCCTGCGATATCGCGGCAGTCGGGCCCGGGGTCTGGACGACCTGGAAGGCCAGCCTGCTGGAGGATGCATTCGAGATGTCGCTGGCCGTCATGCAGGGAGCGAGCCTGAAGGACACGCATGATGCGCGCATCGACCGGACGATGGACGGGTTTCGGGCCCTGATGACCGACTGGCCGGAAGCGGACGTCAACGCCTTTGTCCGGCGCTGTCGTGCGCACTTCTGGGCCGTGCACGATTCGGGTACGCTGGCGCGTATCGCGCGGGCCGTCTGCGCCGCCGACCGGGCGGGTCGCCCGCTGGCTCTCGACTGGCACGTCCGGCCCGGTGGGCGCACGGCGGAAGTCACGGTCTATGCGCCGGACCAACGTGGTCAGTTCGCGCGCATCGTGGCCGCGATAACGCTTGCCGAGGCGGGCGTTGCCGACGCGAAGGTGATGACGTCCCGCGACGGCATGGCGATGGACACGTTCGTCATCTCGGCACAGGGCGGCACGGTGTTCGACGATCCGCGCCGCTCCGAGACGCTCTTGGCCTCGATCGAGACCTTCCTTCGCGAGGCGCCCGACATCGCCCAGATTCTTCGGGAGGTACGGCCGCGGTTCCGCAGCCGCACGGATGTGTTCCGGGTGGCCCCTCGGGTGCATACCGACAATGACGCGAGCGCGAGCCGGACCGTGATCGAGATCGAGGCCCGCGACCAGCCCGGTCTGCTGCTGGCCATTGCGGGGGCCCTGCTTGAGCTCGGGGTTTCCGTATCGGGTGCGCGCGTGTCGACGCACGGGGAACGGGCGATCGACGTGTTCTACGTGCAGAACGGATTCGGCGGCAGGTTCACCGACGGCGCCGAACTGGAACGCATTCGCCGGCGCCTGCTCGAGGTGCTGTCCGCCCTGCCCGGGAACGTCGCTGCGGACTCGAAGGCTGCCTGACGCGAGGCCGGCCCTCCGGCACTTGGGGATGCCCGTCGTCACGGTCGGCGGGCTGACGCTTGCCAGTCGCGTCCTGGGCTTGGCGCGTGACCTGCTGATCGCCGCGGTGCTCGGTGCCGGGCCGTTGGCCGATGCGTTCTTCCTGGCCCTGCGACTTCCGAACCTGTTTCGGGCCCTGTTTGCGGAGGGCGCATTCGCGGCGGCCTTCGTGCCGGTGTTCGCCGCGCGGCTGGAGCAGCAGGGACCGACCGCCGCGAGGGCCTTCGGCGCGGCCGTGGCCTCGGTGCTGCTGATCGTCCTGATTCCGTTCACGCTGCTGGCAGAGTGGGCCATGCCCGCAGTGATCGCGACTCTGGCTCCGGGATTTTCCGGGCCGGGCGAACGGTTGCCGACCGCGGTCGACCTCGCCCGCATCACCTTCCCCTACCTGGTGCTGATCGCGATGACGGCGTTCTTCGCCGCCGTCCTGAACGCGATCTTTCGGTTTGCCGCGGCCGCGGCTGCGCCGCTGCTGCTGAACCTCGCACTCATCGGCGCCCTGTCAGGGGCATCCGGATGGTTCGCGTCCCCCGCCCATGCGCTCGCCTGGGGCGTGCTGGCTGGGGGCGTGGCGCAACTCGTGCTGGTCGGCGTGGATTGCTGGCGGGCCGGCATGCCGATTCTCCCGGGCCGGCCGCGAATCACGCCGGACCTCCGCAAGTGGCTCCGGTTGATGGGGCCGGGGGTGATCGGTTCCGGGGTGACCCAGCTCAACGTGGTGGTCGGCACGATCTTCGCGAGTACGGTACCCGGGGCGGTTGCTTGGCTGAGCTACGCCCACCATCTCGTCCACCTGCCGGTGGCCGTCGTGGGTCTCGCCGTCCGCACCGCGCTGCTGCCCGCACTGGCTCGCCACCTGCACGGCGCCCGGGCCGCGGCCGGGGAGTCCGCGCAACGGCAGGCGAACGCCATCGCGCTGGGCCTGTCGGTACCGGCGGCGGTGGGCCTGTGGTCGGTGGCCGGACTGGCCGTCGAGGTCCTGTTCGAGCGCGGATCGTTCATGGCGGCCGATACCGCTGCAACCGCAGCAGCGCTCAAGGCCTATGCTTGGGGTGTGCCGGCCCTAGTGCTGGTGCAGACGCTGGTCGCGTCGTTCTTCGCCCGCCTCGACACGTCGACGCCGGTGAAGGTCGCCGCCGCGGCGCTGCTGGCCAACCTCGCCGGCATCGGCCTGCTGATGCCGGTGCTCGGACATATCGGAATCGCGCTGGCGCAGTCGGCATCGGCATGGTTGCAGGCCGGGTTGCTTGCGGTCCTCGTCGTGCGGCGGGGGTATGCCCCGTTGGGTCGGGAGGCCCTCCGCAAGGGAGTCCGCGTGATCCTGTCCGCCGCGCCCCTCGGCGGCCTGGCGTACGTCGCCGATCCGCTGCGCACCGCGCTGCAGCCCGTGGTGCCGCTGGCGTCCGCTGTCACCTTGTTCGTGTTGGTGGCGGCCGGTGCGGCGGGCTTCGCCGGCTTGGCGCTGGCCTTGGGCTTGGTGCGCGGGCGGGACGTGGCGGCGGGCATCCGGCGCGGGTGGCGGGGATGACCGGCCGGGTTGCGGATCGGCACGGAATCCGGATGGCTCTTTGCTATGTTGCGGGATCTGCAGACCGGAGCGAGGAGCCTGATGCCTAGGGTGTTTTCGGGAGTGCAGCCCACCGGCCGCCTGCACTTGGGCAACTATCTCGGCGCCATTCGGAGCTTTGTCTCGCTGCAGGAGGACTACGAGACCCTCTACTGCGTCGTCGATCTTCACGCCATCACGGTACCGCAGGATCCGGCCGCGCTCCGGAAGCAGATCCTGGAGGTGGCGGCGGCGTTCCTTGCGGCCGGCATCGACCCGGAGCGAAGCATCGTTTTCAATCAGTCGCGGGTGTCGGCGCACGCCGAACTGGCCTGGATCTTCAACTGCGTCGCGCGGCTGGGGTGGCTGAACCGGATGACGCAGTTCAAGGAGAAGGCGGGCCGGAACCGGGAGAACGCTTCGGCCGGCCTCTACGTCTATCCGTGCCTGATGGCCGCCGACATCCTCGCCTATCGGGCCGACCGGGTACCGGTGGGTGACGACCAGCGGCAGCACCTCGAGCTGGCCCGCGACATCGCGCAGAAGTTCAATCATGACTACGGCCGCGCGTTCTTTCCCGTCATTGAGCCGCTGATCCGGGGGGAGGCCACGCGGATCATGAGCCTGCGCGACGGCCGTGCGAAGATGTCGAAGTCGGATCCTTCGGCGCAGTCCCGGATCGGGTTGACCGACGATGCGGACACGATTGCCAAGAAAATCCGCCGGGCAAAAACCGATCCGGACCGGCTGCCGGACGAAACCGCGTTGAACGATCGCGGAGAGCTCGGTGCCCGGTTGCTCGACGCCCGACCGGAGGCCGCCAATCTCCTGACGATCTTTGCGGCTCTGGCGGAACAGCCGGTGGCCGAGGTCGTGGCCGCGTACGCCGGCGCGGAGTTCAGCCGCTTCAAGACGGATCTTGCGGAACTGTCGGTCGCGACGCTGGCCCCGATCGCCGCCCGCATTCGGGAATTGCTGGACGACCGGTCGGAACTGGAAGCGATCCTGGACTCGGGAGCGGAGCGGGCGGCCGCGATCGCCGCCCCCGTTCTCGGCGAAGTGCAGCGCATCGTCGGCTTTCGGTAGACGGCGGGTCCGGGCGCGGGGCGGCATCGCGTGGAGATCTACCTGCCGATCGCGGGCATGCCGGTCAGCATGCTGCTGCTGCTCGGAATCGGTTTCGGTACCGGGATCCTGTCGGGAATGTTCGGTCTGGGCGGCGGGTTCCTGACCACGCCGTTGCTGATCCTGATCGGCATTCCTCCGACCGTCGCGGTGGGATCCGAAGCCAGCCACATTGCGGCGTCCTCGGTGTCGGGGCTGGCGGCGCATGCCCGCCGCGGAAACGTCGATCTCCGGTTGGGGCTGGTGCTCCTCGCCGGCGGCATGCTGGGGGCGCTGGCCGGGCTGGCGGTCTTTCGAATGCTCAGCCGGCTCGGCCAGATCGATGATGCGATCTCGCTGATCTATGTCGCGGTCCTCGGGACCGTGGGCACCCTGATGGGCGCGGAAAGCCTGCGGGCGCTCCGGCGGCACCGATCCGGAATCCGCCACCGCCCCAGCCGCCAGACCCTCCTGCGCGGCCTTCCGCTTCGGGTGCCGTTCCGGACTTCGGGCCGGTACATGAGCATCGTCCCCCCGGTTCTCACCGGGTTCGTCGTGGGCGTGCTGTCGATCGTCATGGGCGTCGGGGGCGGGTTCATCCTGGTGCCTGCCATGATCTATCTGCTGGGAGTCCCCACACGCGTGGTGGTGGGCACGTCGCTGCTGCAGATCGCGGTGGTGACGACGATCGCCACGTTCCTGCATGCAGCGTTCAACCGGAATGTCGACCTGCTCCTGGGGCTGCTGCTGCTGATCGGAGCGGTGGTCGGAGCCCAGGTCGGATCCCGTCTCATGGTCCGGTTGCGGGGGGAGCAGATCCGATTGCTGATGGCGGGGCTGGTCCTGCTGGTCGTCATCATGCTGGGGCTCGATCTGGTCCTCCCGCCGGAGGATCCCTTCATCGTGGAACGGCTGTCGTGAGAGGGTGGCGGGCCGTCGTTGCGCTGGCCGTCACGTCGGCCGGAGCGGCGGTTCCCGGAGGAGGCGTTCCGGCCCAGATGCCGATGCTGGTGGACCTCGCAAGTCATCGCATTCACATCGATGCGGCGTTCACGGGTGCTGAACTGCTGCTGTTCGGCGCGCTCGACCGGCGCGGGGACATCGTCGTCAGGGTGTTCGGACCGCCCGTGGACATCACCGTGCGCAGGAAGGTCAAGACCGGCGGCATCTGGCTGAACGGCGACCGGGTGGATGTCGGCACGGTACCGTCGTTCTATTCCGTTGCGGCGTCGCGCCCGCTGGCCTCGATCGCCTCCGACGACCTGCGCCGCGACTTGGAACTGGATGTGCGGTACCAGGTGCGCGGGGAGATTCCCGACACCCATCGGGCGGGGCTGATCCGGAATTTCACCCGGCGCGGCCTGTATGCGGTCGAACAGGAGCCGGTCTCGATCATCGGCGGCCGGCTGTTTCGCGCCACGCTGGCCCTGCCGGCGGAGACGCTGCCCGGCGAATACTGGGTGGAAACGCTGCTGTTTCGGGAAGGGGTCCTGACCCACCGTCGAATCAACCGCCTGTCGGTGGAACGGGGCGGCTTCGAATCGTTCCTGTTCGACCTCGCTCAGGAACGGCCGGCAGAGTACGGACTGCTGGCCGTGGTGGTGGCGCTGGCCATGGGGGTGACCGCGGCCGAGGTGTTTCGCCGGGTGTAGCCCCGGCCGGGGACAAGGCCATCCCACACTAGGTTTGTTGGAAGGCTGGGTTCCGCTGGTTCCGGATGATTCGGATTTGTGCTGGCTTTTTGTGAAGCGGCGTAACTGCCCACCCCCTGCCGCCCCGAATCAAGAGGGTGCGGTACCGCTTGCGCACGGCCCGGCCATCCGCCGCGGCCAAGGTCTTGGATGTGCTCTGATGGGCCCTGCGGGCGGTCGCGTGCAGCCCTCCTTACCTATCGCGCCCGACGAAAGTCCGGAAATTCGAGGACGAAGGTCCGCTCCCGCAGCCGGTCGCTGCCACACAGCGGGCGGCAGCACGGACCGCAGCCCGGGTACGAGTCTCGATCATCGGGAATCCGGACACCCCGGTAGCGCGGGAGGATGCCGATCGCGGCGGGCGCCGTGCTGTCCCTGCGCAGCACGGCGATCCGGGTCTTCGCGTTCTCGGCCGCCTCGCGCCGGGACGTGTCCTCCACGCTCGCTCTCCCTCCGCCTTCACTGCCCGCACCGCGAGTCGTTCGTCCTCGGGCCATGACCGCCCGCACCGCGCCTGCTCGGCGCGGTGCGCGGGATGCGCGGGGTCGGGGAAGTTCCGGACCGCGCACGGGAGCCCGTGCGGTCGCCCCGGTGCGACGGGGAACCCCGGTTGCTCCGTGACGACGCAGGACGGGGAGTGGACCCGGATCCCGGCCGAACACCAGCCGACCAGGTGCGGGTCGCAGCCGCCCCGCGGGAGCACAGCCAAGGGGAGGCTTGGCAACGCTCCCTGCACCATTCACGCGCGCGATTGCCGCGCTAGCCGCCGCCTCCCGCCGGCTACAGCCCATCCATGGTTCCTGCCATGGTGAAGGCCCCGTTCCTCGTGAACGGGACGGGCCTCCGGATCGGGAGCGACCCAACGCCCCCTGTGCCTTGAGCACCTGGGGGGACCTGTGCCCCGATCCGAGGCCAGGATGGAGATCCCGTGGGAAGTGTGCGCCTCCGAGCGCCTGTGCCGGGACCGATCCGCATCCTGGCGGCCCGGGAACCCAATCCTGACCCGAAGAAGCCGGAAATCATGAACGCGTTGACGTTTTTCGCCGGAATCGACTGGGGGTCCGAGCCCCACCACGTGTGCCTTCTCGATGCTTCCGGCACCGTGCCGAAGGAGCGGTCCTTCTCCCCTGGCGGAGCCGGGCTGGCACCGATGGCGGACGGGCTGCTGGCCGTTGCGCAGACCGAACCGGACGCCATCGGGGTGGCCCTCGAGGTTCCGCACGGACCGGGGGTCGAGTCCCGGATGGAACGCGGTCGGGTCCTGCATGCGATCCACCCGAAGCCACGGGACCGCTTCCGGGACCGTGGGTCGCCGGCCGGCGCCCAGGACGACCGCCGCGAGGCCCGGGTTCGGGCCGGAGCCCTGCGTACCGACGGTTCGGCCGTTCGCCTTCTCGATCCGATCTCTCCGGCCGTCATCCGGTGGCGGGAAGGGTCGCGCAGGGCCCGCGAGCGGACCGCCCCGCGCACGCGCCTGGTCCACCGGATCCGCCCGCAGCTCGGGCGGTACGACCCGCAGTTCCTCGATCGGGAGAACGATCTCTCGCGGGCTTGGTTCCGGGAACTCTGGGATCTCGCCCCGACGCCGGACCGGGCCCGCAGACTCCGCGCCCGCACCGTGCCCCGGATCCTTCGCCGCCCTCGCGTGCGGCGCCGGGATGCCGACCCCGTCCGGAAGACCCTCCGAGCGCCGGCCATCCGAGGGGCGGATGGCACCACGGAAGCCGCCGTGGGCCCTCTCCGGGTGGGGTTCGCCCCGCTGGACCTCGTCACCGGACCACGGGCGGACGTGCGGAAGGAGATCGACCGGCAGACGGCGGACGTGATGCAGCAGGAAGAGGGATCGGAATCCGCATCGGGGCTGGCGGTGCCGCGGGACGCAGAGATCCGGAGTTCGCGACCGGGCGTCGGCAGGATCGTCCGGGCCACGCTGCGCGCAGAAGCACCGGAGGCCCTGCGACGGCGAGACGATCCGGCTCTGCGGTGCCGGTCCGGTGTGGCCCCCGTCCCCCGACGTTCCGGCCAATCGGTGATCGTGGTCCGCCGGCGGGCCGCCCATCATCGCCTGCAAGAGGCCGTCGATCCCTGGGCGCGCGTCGCGATGCCGCAGGACCCGGCCCGCCGGGCCCAGTACCCGGCCCTGCGGCTTCGCGGCCACCGGCCTGCGCGAGCCGTGCGCTCCGTCGCCGACCGCCGGCTCGCAGGGGTCTGTGCCCTGCGGGAAACCCCGACCCGGTACGACCCCGCCCTCCGAAGCCGGGCGGATCCTCGCACACGGCCGGCCGCCGCGACCGTTCCGTAACCGGGTTCGTACCATCCGGGACCGGGAGATCCGGGATCGTGACCCGGTCCCACGCCGAACGCCCGCGCCGCGACCGCCGGCGTCGACGGGCGGGTGCGGCGAAGACGGCGTACCGTACGCCGAAGGAGCGGCGCTCTCGCGGACCGCGGCTGCACGACGCCATCGCCACGATCCTCGCGATCCGGGAGGAGTACCGGGACGGGCGGCAGGCCCGGCCGGAGACCCTGGAGACCCCGGCCACCGCGGAACTCCTGGATCCGGTCCTCGAAGCCTTGGACGACCGGGATCTCGATTCCCTGGCGGAACGGGAACGCCCCCGAGGATTCGGCCGGGACGGGTGCGTTCGGCCCGGTCAGGCTCCGTTCCGTAACGGTGCGGTAGGGGCCGGCATGGGACTCGGCAGAACCCCGCGATGGCGGAGTCGTCACGGGCGGCACGGCTCTGCCGACGGCCGCAGGCCGGCTCCGGCGGGAACCGGGCAAGGGGGTCCGAGGGCGCTTCACCCCCCTTGACAAAGGGTGGGAAGTCCCCCCCAGAATCACCAACCTCGTGGGGGTTCCGATCCGGTGCAACCGCTCCAACGGTTCCTCGCGGCGCCCGCCCATCCCACGGTCCCGCAGCGCACCGCTGAAGGCGCCCGTCTGCCCGCCCGCAGCGCCCATCCACCGCCCGCGCCACGTGAATACGTAGTGCAGACCGCGACCCGCAAATTGCTTGAAACCCCGATCGTGATGACGGTCCACCACACGGTTCCAGCGACACACCTCATCCGGCCGCACAAGGCGCACCACCCCATCCCGGAGCGCAAAACCCTCCGGGGTCGTCTCGAAAACATCCGCTGCGCGTTCCATGACCACCACGGATACCACGCCGCTTCACCAACAGCCAGCACCAATCCGAATCATCCGGAACCCGCGGAACCCAGCCTTCCAACCAACCTAGCGTGGGATCGTCTTGGAGAGCGACCGGACCGTCATCCTCGACGCACCCGGGGACGAGACCGCGCTGCGCTCGAGGACCCTGCGCATCCGGCTCGTCCGGTACCGGCACGCCGACACGGAATCCGGCCTCGCGACCTCCCGGCTGGACGGCAGCCGGGATCCCGTCCCGGCGCTCTCCGATCTCGATCCTGCTCGTGGGGGCGTGGAGGAACGGTACAAGACCGGGACGTTCCGGATCGAGGCCTTCCACGCCCCGTCCCAACGCGGCGTCCGCCCAGAGCTCTACGCCGCCTTCGTTCGCATCACTCTCGCCCGCCCGTGCGCGAACCGCTGCGACCACGATCTCGACGACGGCGACGACCGGCCGGCCCTGCGCACCCACGTCCGCAACGGCCTGTGCCTCGTCGGCAAGGCGATCGAGGCCCGGTTCCTCGCGCAGAGCGCCAGGGGCGCCCGGTCCGTCCAGCGGATCCGGTCCGACCTCTCGCGGTGCATCCCGCGCGAACGGCCCGGGCGCAGTTCCGTACGGCAGTCGAAACCACCCAGGAGCAAGGGGCAGCACCGGGTACCCGCCTGACCCCCGACACCGGCCACCGGACCAGGCCCCCGGCTTCCGGCAACCGCCCGAAGCACGGGGGGTTCGTATTCGAATGCCAGAAAAACGTATCCGAATGCCATTGCCCCGCGCCCCGATCCACGCCGCCACCGGGCAGCAGACGTCTGCACATCTCAAAATCGCAGACTCGAACGCGTCGACCTGCGTCGCGATCAAGACTCCGATCGCAGCACATCAACAAGCATGGGATCACCTTGGCCACCCGGAGGGCCGGCGTGCGGAGCGTCTTCAGGACGGTGTCGGCATTCCGGCGGCGCACGCGATGCCGCCGCAGGCGCCGGGTCACGGTACCGGCACGGAGTCGCCGGGCTCGGTCCGGTGTCGGGACGAGCTCCCAAAGTTCCCGGAACCAAGTCCGCGAGAGGTCGCTCTCGAGCTCGAGAAGCTGCGGGTAGTACCGCCAGAGCTGCGGACGGATCCGGTGGACCAGGCGCGTCCGCGGGTGGGTCCGATCCCGGGCCCTGCGCGATGCTGCCCGCAGCCGGATGACCGCCGGAGAGATCGGGTCGATGCGTCGGAAGGCCGGGCCGTCGGTGCGCAGGGCTCCGGCCCGAACCCGTGCATCGCGGCGGTCATCCTTGGCTCCGGCCGCCGACCCGCGGTCCCGGAACCAACCAGAATCAGTCATCACTGCATGACCGAACGCTTACGGATACCCGGACCGAACTGCAGCCCTTGTATCGGTCGATTCGATGATCCTGCACTACGGATGCGGGGTTGCGTCTGGAGTCGGGCGGATTCCGCGGCTGATCAACCGATTGGTTCGTCGACACATCCGTACCAGGTCCGTGACCGACTCTCCTGCCACCAGTCGTGCCTGATCCAGCAGGACATGGGCCGCGTCGTCAAACCCCTGGTCGTCCATCCCCTCCCGCCCCATGGCCCGGATCAGGTCGTTGGCAGGATTGATTTCCAATATCTTACGAGACAATTCCTGCAGTTGGCCGTGGCTTTGCAGAAGCTTTTCCACTTGCAGGTCCATCCCATCCTTGGCAGCCACGAGGACGGCCGGCGAGTCGATCAGGTGATCGGAGCACACGACATCGGCGACCTCTTCACCCAAGACCGACTTGAAACGTCCGATCAGCCGTTCCATGTCCGGATCGGTTGCATCGTCCGAAGATGCCTCCGTCTGCTTCGGCTCGAAACCGGAGAGATCAATGCCTCCCTTGGTCACCGACCGCAGCGGTTTCCCCCGGTACTCGCCCACCCGCGGCACCCAAAAGGGGTCCACCATGTCCGATAGCAGCAGCACTTCGATGCCGCGTGCCCGGAAACCTTCAATCTGCGGGCTTTCAGCAAGGTGACCGTGATCGGTGCCGACGATGTAGTAGATCTCTTTCTGCCCTTCCTTCATCCGATCGACGTAGGTGGATAGGCTGATCAAATCGTCGGTCGCCTGCCCCCCTGCGGAACGGAACCGAAGCAGTTCCAGCAGCCGGTCGCACCACTCCTGATCGTCGTACACGCCCTCCTTGAGCACCGTTCCGAAAACCCTCCAGAACCGGGCGTACGATTCCGGTTCCTTTTCCGACCGGACCTTCAGGGCATCCAAGATCCGTCGGGTGATGCCGCGACGTAGATGCTCGACCAGCGGATTCTGCTGCAGCATTTCACGACTGACATTGAGAGGCAAATCCTCCGAATCGACGATTCCCTTCACGAACCGCAGCCACGGAGGGATCAGGGCATCCGTCCGGTCGGTGATGAACACCCGCTTGACGAACAGCCGGAGTTGCCGGCGCCGTTCCGGATCGTACAGATCCTGCGGTTGCTCAGTTGGAACAAACAGCAGCGTCACATACGACACCGTGCCTTCCGCCCGATTGTGCAGCGTGATCCAAGGCTCGTCGAAGCAGTGCCCGATATCCCGGTAGAACGACACGTACTGTTCCGGCGTGATCTCCGCCTTGGGGCGCGTCCACAGCGCCGCAGCGGTATTGATGATCTGCGGTTCCCGGTCCTTGCCGATCCGCAACTCGATCGGGACGGATACATGATCTGACCATGTGCGCACCACCTGCCGAAGCCGGGCTTCCTCCAGATATTCCTTGGCGTCATCCTTCAGATGAAGCCGCACGCACGTGCCTCGCTCCGTCCGACTGGACGGAGCGATCTCATAGGTGCCGCGCCCGGCGGACGACCAGGTCCACCCTTTCGCGGTACCAGCCGCGACGCTTTCCACTTCCACCCGGTCTGCTACCATGAATGCAGAATAGAAACCCACGCCGAACTGGCCAATCATGCCGACATCGGCGGGCTTCCGACCGTCTGCGGACTTTGCCAGTCGATTCACGAATGCCCGCGTTCCCGATCGGGCAATGGTGCCGAGATTCTTGGCGAGGTCGGCCTTCGACATGCCGATGCCGTTGTCGTTGACGGCAAGCGTTCCGGCTTCCGGATCGGCCGCAAGCTGGATGCGCGGATCCGGGTTGTCGCCGAGGAGTTCCGGTCTCGACAGCGCGGAATAGCGCAGCCGATCGGTCGCATCTGCCGCATTGGACACAAGTTCCCGCAAGAACACGTCGCGCTGGCTGTACAGCGCGTTGACCATCAGGTCGAGAAGCTGGCCGACCTCTGCCTCAAACCTGTGCCGCTCTGCCGACGGCGAATCGCTGCTGGCATCTGCCATGCCCTAACCCTCCACGCGCACGGCGGGCTTTCGCCCGCCGTGCGGATATGGAGTGGTTCCGGCGCAAATGCAAGCCCCGGAACGGGTATCAGGCGGCCGCCGCTGAAAGCTCCTGGAAGGCGATGACCTTGCGGCGCAACTTCGAGATTGCCTGATGCTCGATCTGCCGAACCCGTTCCTTGCTGACCCCCAGCTCGGTGCCCAGTTCCTCAAGAGTCTTGGGTGACTGGGCAAGATGGCGCGCCCTAACGATTCGACGCTCCCGCAACGTCAGGGTGCGGAGAGCCTGTCGGACCCAACCTATCCGCTTCTTCCGGTCTACCCGATCGACGGCCTCGGCTTCCGGTCCTTCGCGCTCATCGACCACGGTATCTTGGCGTTCTTCGGCGCCGTCCTCGTACAGTGCCTGATGGAGCGACGTGTCCCCGGCTGCACCCAGCCGATGCTCCATGCGTTCGACTTCGGCCTCGGTCACGCCGAGTGACTGGGCCACGATGCCGCGATGCTCCGGCGTCAGTTCCGCATCCCCGTACTCCGCTAGGCGGGCACGGTACCGGGACAGCCCGAAGAACAGTGATTTCTGCGCCGCGGTGGTGCTGGTCCGCACCACCGACCAGTTCCGCAACACGTAGTCTTGGACGGCCGCACGCACCCACCAGCTCGCACAGGTCGAGAACCGGACGCCTCGATCTGGGTCGAAACGATCGGCTGCCTGGACCAGACCGATGTGCGCTTCCTGGATCAGATCGGACAACGGAATGTTGTAATTCCGAAACCGCTTAGCAATCGAAATGGCCAGCCGCGCATGAGACTCCACCAGTTCGTGCATCGCGTCCACGTCGCGCTGATCCCTCCAGCGCAACGCTAGCTCGCGTTCGCGTTCGCGCGAGAGCAAGGGCGCGCGCATGGCAAAGTTCACGAGATTCCGGACAGGTGCCGAGTGCTTCGGGCGCTGCCGTGCTGTTTCCATCAGGTCCCCCTTTTCCGCCGAACGGGCGGGCATGGATCCGGAAACCCGAACGGTTCGTGGACGATCCCCGTTCGAATTCCATCGCACGCTACACCGGAACCGTTGCCGGAACGGGCCGTTCACGGAATTGTTACGCGCCGCCGAAATCCGCCTCCGACCACGGCCTCTGCCGCCTACGTGATCCAGCGAAGCCGCTCGTCATCCAAGTCGCCAGGCACGATGGTAAGCGGAATGCAGAGCCGTTTGGTCACCTGGCTCGACAGATACGCGATCAGGTGATTGGTGCCGGCCCCGTCGGGCGCCGCCCCCAGTACCAGAACGTTGATGCTCTCGTCATTCTCGATGGTCGACAGGATCGTTTGCGCCTTCTCTCCTTCCCGAACGGCCATCTCGGGGCGGATGCCGAACGCGGCAAAGACTTCACCCGCACAGTCCTCTAGCGCGGCCCGCGCATGATCGCGGGCTTCGGCCGCCATGATTTCCTGGACCGATCCGCTGAGATTGAAGGCATTGGGCTCGACGACGTACACCAAGCTGACCTTGCCGCCGGTGTTCTGGGCGCGCATGCAGGCGAAGCGCAAGGCAGTCCGGCACTCCCGCGTGTCGTCGATGCACACCAGAAACTTGATCCGCCCGGCGGGCCGTTCGCGGGAGCGTGTTCGTGCCATTGCCCGGTTTCCCTGAAGTTTCCAATCCCGTCACGACCCCCACGGATCCAACTCCATGAACATCCGTACCGTTTCGTGATTCAGCAGGGCCGCAGGGGGCAGTTTGCCGCCAACCGCCCGGTCGCGCAACCGCCCGCATGGTTCGATCAGGCCGGTCCGGCGTCCCGTACCGGCAGGCAGCATTCCGGGAAGGTCCCCGACAGTTGCGGCCCGGAACCGTTCCTGCTCGCTCCGGAACCGTCGACCCGCTGCGGAATCCGGACCGGTCGCCCATGCACGCCCGCGCTGCCATCGGCGCCGCAACGACGATTGTCTGCGGCCGCTTCCGCACTCCCTCGCAGATTCCCTCCCGAATCGGTACGGTTCGGCGACGTGCCGCGCGATCCCGGGTCGGGCACCGTGGGGATCCGACCCCGGCAAGGGGTATCGGTACCGGGCTGACTGACGGTTTCGCTGCGACACGAGGACCGGATTGTGCACCGAGAACCGTCATGCCGAAAGCTCAGGTGGTCTACCGGCCGGGCTCTCCGGCAAGGCGATCCTACGCTAGGTTGGTTGGAAGGCTGGGTTCCGCGGGTTCCGGATGATTCGGATTGGTGCGGGCTGTTTGTGAAGCGGCGTGGGATCCGTGGTGGTCATGGAACGCGCCGCGGATGTTTTCGAGACGACCCCGGAGGGTTTTGCGCTCCGGGATGTGGCGGTGCGTCTTGCGCGGCCGGATGAGGTGTGTCGCGGGAACCATGTGGTGGACCGTCATCACGATCTGGGTTTCCAGCAGTTTGCGGGTCGAGGTCTGCGCTCCGTGTGCACGTGGCGCGGGCGGTGAATGGGCGCTGCGGGCGGGCAGACGGGCGCCTTCCGCTGTGCGTCGCGGGACCGTGGGATGGGCGGGCGCCGCGAGGAACCGTTGGAGCGGTTGCACCTGATCGGAAACCACACGAGGTTTGTGATTCTGGGGGGGCGCCGAGCGTTTCGGGGTCTTGCCTCGTGTGCGTGGTCGCGGATGGAGCGGCGTCTCAGCGACGATTGGAAAGCTGCGTACGGCCATCCGTTGCGGGTGGCGGAGTCGTGGGTCTCGCCGACGAAGTTCCGCGGCACCCTGTACCAGGCGGCGAACGGGACGTGCGTGGGCAGGAGCACGGGCGATGCGCGCGCCCACGGGCGCGATCCCGATCCGCACGGAGAGGCGAAGGATCGGTACGGGGTTCCTCTGCGTCGCGGCGCCGGTCGTCGGTTGCGGGATCGTGCGCCGCTTCCTGCGGCGTGGGCGTTGCGGGCGACGCAGAGCGGCCGGTCGGCGCGGGCGTTGCGCTCGATGTACCCGCAGGGTGCGGCGCGTTCCGACGTCCGGCGCGCGCAGGGGCGCACGCACGGCATCCCCTCGGTGCGGTGCGTGATCGTGCGGGCGCGGCGGGCGAATCGGCACGGCGCGGTGGCGGCGGCACGCTATGCGAAGGCGATGACGCAGAAGGATCTGGCGCAGATCGGTGCGTGGGAGAACCCGGACACCGGCCGGTAGGAACCGGTGTCCCCATCGACCGTGCACCGGGTGCTGCTGCAGAACCCCGACCCGGTGTGGATCGAGGAGGCGCTGCGGCGCTGGGCGCAGCCGCGCCTGCGGGTCGGCCCCGCGGTCGCGGTCGACGGCACGCGCCTTCGCGGCGCCCACCGCACCGGCAAGGATCAGTACGAGACGGTCTCGCGGATCGAGCCCGGGACCGGCATGCCGGTCCCGATCCTCCACGATCACGATGAGGGCGGGGAGATCGCTGCTGTCCACGCCGCGCTCGAGACGGCGCCGGTGGCCGGCCGTCTGCGCACGCTCGACGCGCTCCCCACCCCCCGCGAGACGGCACGGCGGATCGTCGAGACCCAAGGCGCCGACGGGATGATGACGGTCAAGGGCAAACGCTTCCAAGACCTTCGAGATGTTCGAGAGCATCCATGGGGAGACCACGAGCACGGGACGCTACAGCGAAACGCCCACGCTCGAGCACGGCTGCGTCGAGCCGCGCAGCATCGAAGTCTTCACCCCGCCCGCGAAGATGGTCCACGATCCCCACGTCCAACCGATCTTTCGCGTCACCCGGCGCGTCGAATGCACGAAATCCGGAAAACCGACCACCGAGCACGCCTACGGCAGGACCTCGGTCGCGGCCGCCCGCGCCTCGCCGCAACCGCTACTCGCAGGGAACCGCGGTCCCTGGGTGGTCGAAAGCCATCACTACATCCGCGACGCCACCTTCCGCGAAGACGACTCCAGGCTCCGGGCCCGCACCGCGCCCGCAAACCACGCGATCCTCCACACCCTCGCCCTTGCCGTCATCCTCCACCACCCGCGGAAGCTGCCCCAGCCCTTCCACCGCTTCGCCGACGCCCGTCACCCCTATGCCGACCCGCGCAAGCCGGTCCTGCACGCCGTCACAAGACCCGGCGGACCGCGCCCACACCCCGACCGAAACCGCAAGGATCCGAGCCGGGCCACCCAACCCGGCCGGCCTCTCGCTCGCCCCGGATCCGCCGAAGCGGGCCGCTCGCGCCCCGCTCCGCGCCGCCACCGGGCCGCAGACGTCCGCACCTCTCACAATCGCAGACTCGAACGCGTCGACCCGCGCCGCGATCAAGACTCCGATCGCATCACAGCACCGAGTATGGGATCTCCTTGCTCCGTGGACCCGGGCCTTCCGGGCCTTCCGTATGCTCAACGTGCTGGACGAGGTCCGCCGCGAGAGCTTGGCCATACGGGTCGGGCGCACACTCTCTTCGAGCGATGTCGTCGACGTGCTGAGCGATCGGTTCCTCCTGCGGGGCAGGCCGGGCTGCATCCGTTCGGACCCCGGCCCGGAGTTCGTCGCCAAGATCGGGCGGCGATGGCTCTCTGCGGTTCGGCGCCCGCACGGCCTTCCTCCGGCTAGGATCGCACTGGGAGAACGGATCCATGGAGAGCTTCCACGCACGACTGCGAGACGAACTCCTGAACGAAGAGATCTTCTCCACCCTGAAGGAGACCCAGATTCCCATCGAATCCTGGTGCCGCCACTACCATGCCGTGCGCCCGCACAGCAGCTTGGAATACCGACCCCCAGGCCCGGAAACGATCATGCCAGGCCGGCTTGGCGGAGAAGCTGCCCATGCGCTAACATTCGCACTGGACCAGTCGATGGGGGCAGGCGACAGGCCTCAGGCGTCACGTCGCAAGTGCCATTACTCGGCAGAACTAGTCTGCGACTGCGGCTCCCACTACCGGACCCTGTCCGCGGTGCTGTGCGATGACGGCAGTGACCTCGCCGGGTTGGTCGTGAAGGTCCGGCGGCAGCGGTATGCGTCGCGCGGTCCCGTCCCAGTCGGCGAGCTTCCGGTACGTTCGCACCACATTGAACGTCATGAGCTGACGGCCGGCGTTCTCGCCCCGCAGGACGCGGGTCTCCCGCACGGGATCGAAGCGAACCAGATAGATTTCTGCGGTGGTGTCGAGGCCGCGGGCAACAATTTCGTTTTCCACGATCTGCAGCAGCGGTGGCGGCGCCGCGGCCAGTGCGCGCTCAAGTTCTCGCATGACCTGCGGCGCATGCGACCCGACCACATCGGTACTGCCCGAAATCACCATTTGTGGGGTGTATACGGGACCGCTGGACATGCGGGATGCGTACGCCTTCTGCCGAAGGGTGGCCCAAGGAGCGGCGAAGCTGTCCTTCCATCCGATGTAGTCCCAGTAGTCGACGTGAAACGACAGCGCGAGGACACCCGGGTGGCGTGCGATCCGGCCGATCACCGCGTGCGCGGGCGGACAGGAAGAGCATCCTTCGGAGGTGAAGAGCTCGACCACGACGGAACGTTCGCCGGCCGTGCCCGGAACCGGAGTCAGCAGAACAGCCGCCGCGACGACAACTCGGTGTAGTTCTTGGAACAGGTTCATGTTCCGGTTATAGGGTACGAAAGACACGCCGGCCAGACGGAATCATGAAACCCCGCCGGATCAAGTCGGTGTGCCGGATCCGTTCGGGTTTTGATGCTTCCAATCGTACGGAATCGACGGTGCTGGCTTCCAGGAACCCGGTCGGACGCTCCGTGCCGGTTCATGCTCCCGGGATGATCGGCACGGATGCGCGAACCGGGTTCCGGATGTCCTTGCCGTCCGTTCAGGTCAGATATCGCGGGCCATGCCGCGCAATACCGAAGGAAGGATTCCGCCGTTTCGGAAGTGGTCCGCTTCTTCCGAGGTATCGATACGGCTGCGAACCGGAATTTCCCGCCTCCCGCCGTCCTTGTGTTGAACGACGAGCATTAGGGTATTGTGTGGAACGATGCCGGATTTCAGGCCCGAGACATGAAACTTCTCCGTCCCGTTGAGGTCGAGATTCCGGCGCGTGAAGCCGTCCGTGAACACCAGCGGCAGCACCCCCATGCCGATCAGATTGGTACGGTGGATGCGCTCGAAGCTTTCCGCGACTACCGCTCGAACGCCCAGCAGCCGGGTTCCCTTGGCAGCCCAGTCTCGAGATGACCCGGTGCCGTATTCCCGCCCGGCGATCACGATCAGCGGAACGCCTTCGGATCGGTAGCGTTCGGCAGCGTCGTAGACCGAGAGAACATCGCCGCTCGGCTGATGCCGAGTAACACCGCCTTCCGTACCCGGCACGAGCTCGTTGCGAATGCGAATGTTGCCGAAGGTGCCCCGCAGCATGATCTCGTGGTTGCCGCGACGGGCACCGAACGAGTTGAACTCAGAGGGGCGCACTTGTCGCGAGAGCAGCCATTCTCCGGCCGGTCCGTCAGGCCGGATCACGCCCGCGGGAGAGATGTGGTCCGTGGTCACGCTGTCGCCGAGCACCAGGAGGGCGCGGGCGTCGAGCATGTCAATCACGGGATCAGGGTCACGGGTCATACCGTCAAAAAACGGCGGTCGGCGCACATACGTGGAATCTTCTCGCCAACGATACGTGGGCTCCGCAGCGGCGGTAATGGTTTGCCACTTCGGGGATCCCTGAAACACCGACCGGTACCGGCGCCGGTACATTTCCTGTCGCAGTGAGGTTGCAATGGTGTCCCGGATACTTGCCTTGTCCGGCCAGATGTCCTTCAAGAACACCGGCCGGCCTTCCGGATCAGAGTCCAAGGCTTCGGTGGTGAGATCGAGATCGAGATACCCGGCAATCGCGTAAGCTACGACCAATGCCGGAGAGGCCAGCCAGTTGGCCCGAACATTCGGATGGATCCGCCCCTCGAAGTTGCGATTCCCCGACAGGACCGACGCCACCGTCAGGCCAGCCCCATTTTCGATGGCCTCGACGATGGCCGGAGCGAGGGGACCGGAGTTTCCGATGCACGTTGTGCAACCGTAGCCAACCAAGTGAAATCCCAACTCGTTCAAGGGTGCTGTCAGACCGGCGGCATCAAGGTAGTCCGTGACTACTTGGCTGCCGGGTGCGAGACTGGTCTTTACCCACGGCTTGCGTTCCAGACCTCTTTCTCGAGCTGCCCTGGCAAGCAGCCCGGCGGCAATCATGGCGGCAGGATTCGAGGTATTGGTGCAACTCGTGATCGCAGCGATCACCACGGAACCGTTGCGGATCGAATAGTCGGTGCCGGGCACGGGAACCGGCTGGCGCGACACATCGGCAAGTTTTGTCATGGCCGCTTTGGCCGCATGCAACGGAACCCGGTCCTGCGGACGTCTCGGACCGGCAATGCTGGGTTCAACGGCATCGAGTTCCAGCTCAAGCACCTCGCTGAATGCAGGATCTGGCAGGTCCGGCCCCTGCCAGAAGCCTTGCCTTTTCGCATAGCGTTCGACCAACCGGATCCGGTGATGATCGCGGCCGGACAGTTCGAGATAGCGCAGTGTTTCGTGATCGACGGGAAAGAAGGCACAGGTCGCGCCATATTCCGGGGCCATGTTCGCTAGGGTTGCGCGGTCGGCGAGAGGGAGGTCGGCTATTCCGGGTCCGAAGAACTCGACAAACTTGCCGACCACTCCATGTTCCCGGAGCATCCGTGTCACCATGAGCACGAGGTCGGTGGCTCCGGACCCTTCGGGGAGATTGCCAGTCAATCGCACTCCGACGACTTCCGGCACCAGCATCGAGATCGCATTGCCCAGCATGGCCGCTTCGGCCTCGATGCCCCCGACGCCCCAGCCGAGCACCGAGAGGCCATTGATCATGGTGGTATGGCTGTCCGTGCCTAAGACGGTGTCCGGACAGATGAGGTTTCGGCCGTTGCGTTCCCTGACCCAAACCACCTGCGCAAGGTACTCGAGGTTGACCTGATGGCAGATGCCGGTGCCCGGTGGTACGACCCGAAAGTTGTCAAAGGCACCCGCTCCCCAGCGCAGAAACTCGTAGCGTTCCCGGTTGCGCTCAAGTTCAAGGTCGACATTTCGGGCAAAGGCACTGTTGGTCGCGCACTGATCGACCATGACGGAGTGGTCAATCACGAGATCCACCGGAATCTTTGGATTGATGCGGTCGACCGGTACCCCGGCGGATTCGGCCGCGTCGCGCATTGCGGCGAGATCGGCCACCGCAGGTACGCCTGTGAAGTCCTGCATGAGAATTCGTGTCGGTCGAAACCTGAGCTCGCGGGGATGTCCGGAAGCGTCGGCTGTGGAAAGCTTGGACAAGGCGTCCGCGTCACCTTGGCGGAGCACATTCTCCGCCAGCACCCGCAGCGAACGTGGCAGATTGGTTAGGTCGGGCAGGCTCTGTGCGGCAGCCGACAGGCTGTAATAGTCGTACGGCTTGCCGTCGACATCCAGTGTCCGAAGTGTTTCTTCGGTATTCAACACGGACCCCTCCCCCGGTTTGATGGAGTTTTAGATGGCCTTCCGGAGCACGTTCTCCAACCGCTGCACCGCCTGTTCTTCGCTCAGGTTTTTCTCGGCAGCCGCCAGTTCCCGTGAAAACCGGTCGAGAGCATCCTTGTACAGTTCACGTTCGCTGAAGGATTGCTCAGGACCATCCGGATGTCGATACAGATCTCGCATGACCTCCGCGATCTGAACGAGATCCCCGGAATGCAGTTTGTTTTCGTAATCTTGAGCCCGACGACTCCACATGGTGCGAGAGATGCGGGGCGGTTTCTTCAACGTTTTGGTTGCCGTCTGGATCTGAGCCTTCGTGCTGACCGGTCTCAGTCCTAGTTCCTGTAGACGATCTATCGGAATCTTGATCCGAGCCATTTCGCGACCATAGGAGATGGTGATCAGCTCCAAGGTTTCGCTGCCGACTACGTGTTTCTCGGATCCGATCACACAGCCGGGTCCGTGCGAAGGATGTACGACCCAACTGCCGTTCTTGAATCCGTGCGGACGACCGGAACCCTGTTTTCGAGAGGCACGTTTGGGGTTGGAAGATTGCTTGGGTGTTGCGCGGGGAGATTTCGGCGACTCTCTCTTGGGCGGAAGATTGGCACCGGCGTCTGATCCCTCTCTTGATGGCGCTTGGACAGTTGGCGGTATCGGCTTGGGGTTCCGGATGCCTGTGTCTGCTTCGACAACCCGTGGCTCGGCAGGTCCAGACGGCAATCCGTCCGGACCCGCGTGTGCAGGAGCCCCGGCGCCGGTGGGTTTGCTTTTGCTCCCGTTCTCCCCCCGATCGATTGCTTGGATCCCAGTCTTCGCCGAATTAGCAATTGATTCATTGGCAGAGGATGTCGCGCCTTTCGCCGGGGTTCCGGTCTTTGCTGGGGCGGCGGTGCCGGTCTTGGCAGCGCTTGACGCAGCCTTGGTCTCATTAGCGGGTTTCGCCGGCTTGTTCGTCGCGACTTTGGCGGGCCTTGTGCCCTTCGCCTTGGTCCCGGTTTTGGCAGGGACGCTTGACGCAGCCTGGGCGGCAGGCCGCGCGGGCGTCACCGGCTTGTTCGTCGCGGCCTTGGCGGGCCTTGTGCCCTTCGCCTTGGTCCCGGCTTCGGTAGGGGCGCTTGACGCAGCCTGGGCGGCAGGCCGCGCGGGCGTCACCGGCTTGTTCGTCGCGGCTTTGGCGGGCCTTGTGCCCTTCGCCTTGGTCCCGGTTTTGGCAGGGGCGCTTGACGCAGCCTGGGCGGCAGGCCGCGCGGGCGTCACCGGCTTGTTCGTCGCGGCCTTGGCGGGCCTTGTGCTCTTCGCCTTGGTCCCGGTTTTGGCAGGGACGCTTGACGCAGCCTGGGCGGCAGGCCGCGCGGGCGTCACCGGCTTGTTCGTCGCGGCCTTGGCGGGCCTTGTGCCCTTCGCCTTGGTCCCGGTTTTGGCAGGGGCGCTTGACGCAGCCTGGGCGGCAGGCCGCGCGGGCGTCACCGGCTTGTTCGTCGCGGCCTTGGCGGGCCTTGTGCCCTTCGCCTTGGTCCCGGTTTTGGCAGGGACGCTTGACGCAGCCTGGGCGGCAGGCCGCGCGGGCGTCACCGGCTTGTTCGTCGCGGCCTTGGCGGGCCTTGTGCCCTTCGCCTTGGTCCCGGCTTCGGTAGGGGCGCTTGACGCAGCCTGGGCGGCAGGCCGCGCGGGCGTCACCGGCTTGTTCGTCGCGGCTTTGGCGGGCCTTGTGCCCTTCGCCTTGGTCCCGGTTTTGGCAGGGGCGCTTGACGCAGCCTGGGCGGCAGGCCGCGCGGGCGTCACCGGCTTGTTCGTCGCGGCCTTGGCGGGCCTTGTGCTCTTCGCCTTGGTTCCGGCTTCGGTAGGGGCGCTTGACGCAGCCTGGGCGGCAGGCCGCGCGGGCGTCACCGGCTTGTTCGTCGCGGGCGTGGTCCTTGTGCTCTTCGCCGTGGTTCCGGCTTCGGTAGGGGCGCTTGACGCAGCCTGGGCGGCAGGCCGCGCGGGCGTCACCGGCTTGTTCGTCGCGGGCGTGGTCCTTGTGCCCTTCGCCGTGGTCCCGGCTTCGGTAGGGGCGCTTGACGCAGCCTGGGTGGCAGGCCGCGCGAGCGTCACCGGCTTGTTCGTCGCGGCCTTGGCGGGCCTTGTGCTCTTCGCCTTGGTTCCGGCTTCGGTAGGGGCGCTTGACGCAGCCTGGGCGGCAGGCCGCGCGGGCGTCACCGGCTTGTTCGTCGCGGGCGTGGTCCTTGTGCCCTTCGCCGTGGTCCCGGCTTCGGTAGGGGCGCTTGACGCAGCCTGGGTGGCAGGCCGCGCGGGCGTCACCGGCTTGTTCGTCGCGGGCGTGGTCCTTGTGCCCTTCGCCGTGGTCCCGGCTTCGGTAGGGGCGCTTGACGCAGCCTGGGTGGCAGGCCGCGCGAGCGTCACCGGCTTGTTCGTCGCGGCCTTGGCGGGCCTTGTGCTCTTCGCCGTGGTTCCGGTTTCGGTAGGGGCGCTTGACGCAGCCTGGGTGGCAGGCCGCGCGGGCGTCACCGGCTTGTTCGTCGCGGCCTTGGCGGGCCTTGTGCCCTTCGCCGTGGTCCCGGCTTCGGTAGGGGCGCTTGACGCAGCCTGGGCGGCAGGCCGCGCGGGCGTCACCGGCTTGTTCGTCGCGGGCGTGGTCCTTGTGCCCTTCGCCTTGGTTCCGGTTTCGGTAGGGGCGCTTGACGCAGCCTGGGCGGCAGGCCGTGCGGGCGTCACCGGCTTGTTCGTCGCGGCCTTGGCGGGCCTTGTGCCCTTCGCCGTGGTCCCGGCTTCGGTAGGGGCGCTTGACGCAGCCTGGGCGGCAGGCCGCGCGGGCGTCACCGGCTTGTTCGTCGCGGCCTTGGCGGGCCTTGTGCTCTTCGCCGTGGTTCCGGTTTCGGTAGGGGCGTCCGACGCAGCCTGGGCGGCAGGCCGCGCGGGCGTCACCGGCTTGTTCGTCGCGGCCTTGGCGGGCCTTGTGCTCTTCGCCGTGGTTCCGGTTTCGGTAGGGGCGCTTGACGCAGCCTGGGCGGCAGGCCGCGCGGGCGTCACCGGCTTGTTCGTCGCGGCCTTGGCGGGCCTTGTGCTCTTCGCCTTGGTTCCGGTTTCGGTAGGGGCGCTTGACGCAGCCTGGGCGGCAGGCCGCGCGGGCGTCACCGGCTTGTTCGTCGCAGCCTTGGCGGATCTTTTCCTCGTGGCCTTGGCGGCGGGTTTCGCGGCTTTGAGTGTGTTTGCGGACTTCGCCGTTCTCGCCGGTGTCCGGGTACTCGACGAGGTGGTTGTTGGGGCCTTGGTCGCGGTCGAGGGGGTCGCCTGCTTTTCCCTCGTGACCTTGGCGGCGGGTTTCGCGGGTCCGGCAGCGGTTGCGGATTTGGCTTGCTTGTCCATCTTGGTCTTGGTGGCAGGCTTCGTGGGCTTGACCACAGTACTTTTTGCCTGAACGGTTGCTTCGGTAGCAGCCTTCGCAGGTTTGGCCACGATCGGAGATTTCGTCTGCTTATCCGTGGCGGCCCGAGTAGACTTCGTGCTTCTCACCGGGATCCGGGTCTTCGGCGAGGTGACTGTCCCGAACGTGGCGGCAGGTTTCTCGGGTTTTGACGGGGTGGAATCCCGGCCCTTGGCATGGGAATCCGGGTCGGTCAGGTTTGTCGCAGGCGGTGTGGCGGGGGCCGTTCGTTCCCGGATTTTCCCCTTCGGTGTCTGGTTCGGGCGCCGTCGTGCCGGATTGGATTTGATGATGGGGCGCCTCTTGCGGGACGCGCCGACCAAATTGGACGCTGATGTGGGATCGGTGGTGGAGGTCATCGTATTTGTTGGTCGAATTGCAGGTTGGTTCGGCCGGTCGTGCTACAACCGACTAAGCCGACAGGAGGAATAATGCGGGAATCTCGCATTCGGGTCTTGCCGGCTATCCGGCTGAAGTGCCGGGATTCTTGCTGAAAAACTTATCAAATTTTTCGGCCATGCCGTCAAAGTCCGGGCCGTCATCCGGAGAATTGCCTTTCCGGATAATGTTTGGCCAGATGCTGGAATACTCGGTATTCAGATCAAGCCATTTCTTTGCTTCGTCTTCGCTGTCAGGAAGAATGGCTTCGGCCGGGCATTCCGGTTCACACACCCCGCAGTCGATGCACTCATCAGGGTTGATCACCAGCATGTTCTCTCCTTCGTAGAAGCAGTCAACGGGACAGACTTCGACGCAGTCCATGTACTTGCAACGAATGCAGGCTTCGGTCACGACATAGGTCATGGACACTCCCTCAGTCGGCTTCGGAAGGGTTGGGTGCCGAAGCAATGGCGCGCTTCCGAGTATCGCCACGCGCACGATCCGGTACGTGCAGGAGCCCGGCGATCCGCCGGACCAGCATATCCTCATAAGGATCGATCCGGCCGTCGGCGCAGGCTACGGACCATAACAGAAAAATTAGCTCGGTGCGAGCCTCCTCGTTCCACGAATCGTTGATTGCGCGCGTGAACCTATAATAGGAGGAAGCTTCACTGCCGACTTTCCGGCCTTCCTCAAGCAATTGCTCCGCAGTCCGGGCATCCAGGGCGAATCGGTGCCGCAGCAGGGTCAGAATGGTCGTTCGCTCCGCCGCGTCGAACCGCTCGTCCATACCTGCCGCTTCGACCAGGAGAGCTGCACAAGCGATCTCGACCGGGCTGTGCTTCCCGATCTCGCCGTCAGTACCGGTTTCGGGGGCAGTGCCGGCCAGTGCCGTTCGGATGCGGTCAATGAGCATGCTGCACGTTGCTTGCGATTCGGCAGATTATGGAAGGGTCGATATCAAGCCGAATTGCCTGTCCGTTCAGGAACAATTCAAAGACCGGCGACGGTCATTCCGTCGATCCGCAACGTCGGGGCATCGATTCCGGTGCGGAATTCCAGGTCATCGGCAGGCGTGAGGTTTCGGAACATATCCGCCAAATTCCCGGCCACGGTCACTTCGCTCACCGGATGGGTTTTTTCGCCGTTTTCGATCCAGTATCCGGTTGCGCCCCGACTGTAGTCTCCGGTCACCAGATTGAAACTCATGCCCAGCATTTCGGTAACGTAGAAACCGTTCCGGATCCCGCTGAGCAGGGCTTCGGGTGAGGCCTTGCCGGCGGCCAGATACAGGTTGCTTGGGCCCGGCTCGGGCACCCCGCCCGGTGCCCGGGAGGCCGAGCCGGTGGATGGGAGGTTGAGTTTTCGCGCCGAGCGTGAATCCAGCAGCCATGTCTGCAGCACGCCGTCGTCGATAACGGATCGAGAGGCCACGGCGACCCCCTCACCGTCGAAGGGACGGGAACGGTGTCCGAAGGGGCGAAGCGGATCGTCCGTTACCGTGATGCCGGCCGGGAACACGCGGCTCCCCAAGCGGTCCTTCAGGAACGTGGTACCGCGGGCCACTGCGGTTCCGGCGATGGCGCGCGCGAGCAGCGACAGCACCCCCCCCGCCACACGAGGTTCGAAGACGACGGGAACCTGGGCGGAGAGCGCTTTGCGGGGGTTCAGGCGGGCGACGGCACGCGCCCCGGCTCGCCGGCCGACTTCAGCCGGATCCTCAAGGTCCGCACGGCGTACGGCACCCGTATGATCGTAGTCTCGTTCCATGCCGGTACCGGTTCCCGCCACCACCGCCACCGACAGGGAGTGATGGGTGCGACGGTAAGCCGCGTTGAAGCCGTCGCTGGCGTTCAGCGTCAAGGTGGATTCGGCGGCCCCGGCGTGCCCGCCTTCGGAATTGGTAATGCCGGGCACCGCTAGCGCCGCCTCTTCGGCGACCGCGGCCCATTCGCCGAGAGTATCGATCGATGGAATGGCGGTATCGCTCAAGCGCACCGGAGCCAGAGAAGTCGGGCGGCTGCGTGCTTCGGGAAGGCCAGCATGGGGATCTTCAGGGGTCACGCGGGCCATGGCGACGGCGCGTTCCACGAACTCCTGTCCGATTCCCCGGTTCGATCCTTCGGTCATCGCGACCGAAGCCTGACGCCCGCCAAGGATCACCCGCAGTCCTGCCTGCAGGCTGTCGGACCGTTCGATCGACTCGGTCTCGCATTTGCGGACCGACACTTCCAAGGATGTGCCGGCAACGATCAGGGCATCCGCTTGCTCGGCGCCCAGCCGCATTGCGGTCTCCACCAGTTGCGCAGCCAGCGGGTGGGGGACGACATCAGTCACTCTGCTTCCTCGGGAACCACCACACGAACCTCGTCGTTATATAGCAGGAGCTCGCAGGTGCAGGTCCTTTCCAGCCGTTCGCCACGTCGCATCCGTTCGCACCCCTCCAAGGCCGCCCGGACCGCTACCGGCTCGCCCGCCACTTGCCAAGCATAGCCCAAGGCCTTGAACAGGCCCTCGTCGAGGAACGTGTCGGTCAGCGCTCCCCACGGGATGCAGGCGGCGCCGGCCCGATTGGGCCGGAGCGTGTCGTAGTCGACACTCCAACTCAGCATGCTGCGCTTGTAGACCTCGACGAGTTGCTCCGCCGTATCCGCTCGTGCCGGGCCGGGAACACTGAGGATCAGGATGACTGCGAGAGCGATCGCTGACACTGATCCGCCTCATTCCGGGACATTCGCGACGGAACTCCGAAGCCGGCGGCCCGATTCCCGGATACTGGAATCGGCAGGCGGGCTGTCGGCGTTGCAACAGGGAGGAAGCCGGAATCCGGTCGGCTCGAACGAACCGGCGTGCACGAGGAATCGGGCTGCAGCCCCACGTGCCGCTCCGGAGAGGGATCCCGCCTTCTCGATGCATCGAAGACCGCTCGCCCGGTGATCGAAGTTCTGGCTGCCGTTCCCATCAACTCCTGCCGTGCCCGGACCTGACCGCCCGCTGCGCCGGTTCCGACGCTGCGGCCCCATCATAGGCGGCATTCCTCGGTCGCGCAGACGTTCTTGCGGACCGTGCACCACGCCCCCCGGTCGGGTACTCGCCATCCATGAATCGTGGGGGATCCGCGCGTGAAATCCCGCAACGAGGTCTGTGCCCATCGGGTACCGGCCTGTGGATCCGGGATGAAACGGGCACTCTTGGCGGATCCTTGGCGGATCCTTGCGAGACTGCCTCTTGAGAGAACGGCTTCCGCGGCCCACTGGAGAAGAAGGGCGGAAGGGGTTGAGGTCGTCGCCCCTTTGAGGGGAAAGTCCCGGAGCGACGGTTCCGCATCGCCACGAGACCTGCGGGACCATAGCATCGGCCGGTGACCCACGGTCGACCGCCTGCGATTCTGGCAGGGGATTGTCCGCTGGCAGGGGTACGGAAGGGGCGATGCGAACCCGGAGCGCCAGACGGTCCCGAAGGATGGTCGGGTCTCGAAGCAGGAATCGGGTTGCGGTTTCGATGGCTGGTGCGGACCTGCGAAACGCGCAAGACGCCTCACCGGCCCTCAGCCGGTGGCCAGTGTGCCCGGGAAGACGGCGCAGCAGCTCGTGGGGAGCGACCATGCGATGGTCCGGAGGGAAGCGAGGAACCTGCGCGACCGTCCCTTGTGCGGTTGCGGTTGTTGGGCCCGTGCGGAACGGGTGCCGAGGCCCGCTCACCGATGGATGCCGCCTGCCCGGGAGATTCGATCCGGCGTCGGGTTCGCACAGGCATGCGCGCGCCCGGGTGCCGGGGTGAGCCGGGGCGGCGGCGCCATTGGCAGAATCCGTGCGGAACCCATGTTCCGCGCCATCTACGCCTACCGCCGTCTGAACCTTGGCCTGTCGAGGAGGAGCGCCAGCATCTGCCGCCGAAGGTCGTTCGGGCCGGGCACGCGGCGGACCGCCTCAATGCCGACCCCGGCAACCTGCAGGATCCGGTCCGCCTGTGGCTGATTCTTTGGTCACCGGGAGCAGGGTCTCCAGCCCAAGCGCGTTCGCCGGTGGACCCCGGACTGACGCCCGGAGGTTCGCCCGGGCCGCTGCGGAAAGGTCCGCCCGCTGGATCGGGACTCAGGACGGCGTTCCGTCCGCGGCATCGAGCGAGCCGGCTGTCTGGGACTGGTCGCGCTGCACGGATTTTCCCATGGCCGTTTCCACCAGCCGGATCAGAGCGTGCTTTCGTCCGATATAGAAGGCATGAAAGTCGTCGGACCGGAGAGGCGCGTGGGGAATCCTGTGGCTGGCCAAGATGCGGTTCATGCCCTCTTCGGTCAGGCCGACCTGGCGGTGAGATTGCAGGGCGGCCAGATACTCGGACGGGGCCCTGCCGCCGATCATCCGGTTGGCTTTCGAGGAAATCGAGGTGCGGTTGACGACGGAATCGTAGGCCGCCCGTCGGATTCCCGCTCTGCGGCACCAAGCGCGGGGAAAGATGTGGTGGATGTCCAACGCCATGTCTTCATAGTTGAGTGCCTGGATCGTGTCCTTCCAGAAGAAATCCATCGCCCCCTCCCGCAGCACCAGTACATTGAGGCCCTTGTATGCGGCACTGGTGCGGGACCGCAGGGTGTCCAGGCGGCTTTCCTGAAAGGCGGCGTCAGAAACGGTGCGGGGCGGTCCGCTTGCCGGTTGGTGCACGGAATCGTCGGAGATCAGCCCGAACCACCGGACCAGATCCTCGAAATCGTTTGCCATGCGCGTCTCCGTGGACCCGCCGTACAGTTCTCCGAGCACGCCGCACCAGAACCACTGGCACAGTCGGTCGTGAATCCGCGGTTCCCGCCAGCGTCCTTCCAGTTGCGACAGCAAGGCGGCGAGCGCGACGAGCTGGGTCCGATAGGGGAGCTCGCGGACTTCGAAGAAATACTGGTTGCGCATGAACCGGGCCGCTTCCAGGAAGCCCTGCTCGACCCGGGGCGCCAGGTTCTTGTAGGCATCCAGCTTCAGGGACAGGATGGCTGCGCGCTTGGCGCTGACGGCCGAAACTGCTTGGCCCTTCTTACCCGACGCGAGGTCGTTCCGTCGCTGGCCGTAGGTATGAAGGATCGACACGGCCTGCAGGAAGTCGGTGGGTTCGACATCGGCAAGGATCGGCTCTTGGCGGAGGCGTTCGCGACGTTCTTTCCAATCGTCGCGGAGCTTGAAATCCTCGACGGAAAAGGTTGCCGTGACCAGTTCGAACACGGAAAGCTGCACCCCGCCGGTGTTGACCTTCTCGAAGACGAGACACACGGCTTCTTTCGTGGTTGCCCTTCCCAGCGCAATTACCGGCAGCTGGTAGTTTCGAAACGCGCTAACGACCTTCTTTCGAAACTCGAAGAATTCGTTCTGTCGTTCGGAAGCGTGACGGTTCAGTGCGTATTCCCATTCGTCCGAGTCCAGGATTTCCGAGCACGGAAAACAGAAATTCTGCAGCTCGAGCTGGCGGGTCGAGAGATCCAGTCGGACGTCACGGTTGAAGTTGGTCTTGATCCTGCGGTCTTCCGGAACGGAAAGGAATGCCTCCTCCAGTCCGTCGTCTCGCAGCGCCTTGGCGATGTCGATGTAGTAGTGACGGCGGATTCGGGCGCCCTTGTGATCCTTCGTACTGACAGGATTGCCGGTGGCCAGCACTTGGGCCAGGGCGGTCAGTCTCTGCTGTCCGTCCAGGACCAGGCGGTCGGGCGCCGGCGGATTCCGGGAACCGTCGACGTGGGCGAAGGGGCGAGCTCGAAAGCGGACATCGCCGCCTGCATCGAGCATCATGACCGCGCCGACTGGAAACGAACGGGCAACGCTTACCAGCAAGGACTTCACGTGCGCGTCGTCCCATACCCAGCCGCGCTGGAAGTCGGGAAGCTGGATCCTGCCCGCCGTGATGTCGGCGAGAATCTGCGGGAGGGGGAGCTTGGTGCTGTCGAACGTGCTCATGCGGACGCTCTCCGGTTGCGGGATGGACAGCGCCCGGTGCGGGCCGGGCAGGGGCCGGAATTCCGGGTTCGGCCGTTCGGCCGCGCCCTGCCGGACGGGCGTGTCGCGCCGCCCGGGTGGGACAGAAGCGCACGAACCGTGGCGGGCGGCAGCCGCCGGCAGCCGGATGTCAGGACGGCACGGTCCAGGTCGCGGTTCCGCGCAGCAGGTCGGACAGGGGCAGCTGGGGTCGCTGGTCGGTCTGGGCGCGGACAGCCGCATCGAATACCGGGCCTTCCTCGGCGAAGAGGACTCCGACCGCGAGCGGCAGGTCGGGGCCTTCCATGGCGGCGAGGAGCGTCGCCATGGCGCGGTTCGACTGGTCGTGGACGAGGAGATCCCCTTCCGGCACACCGTCCGCGCCGACCGGAACGGCCCGCAAGGCGAGGGTTTCGCGATCGAGGACGAGACCTCGGTCCCGGCCGAATCGCAGGGGTTTCCCGTGGGCCACGCGGATCTGGCGCTCCGGCGCGCGCGCGCGATCGGTGAACTCGGCAAAGACGCCGTCGTTGTAGACCACGCAATTCTGGAGGATTTCGATGAATGCGGCGCCGGAAAAGGCATACGCGGCGGCGAGAACGGCCTGCAGTTCAGCGATCTGGGTGTCGATCCCGCGGGCGACGAAGGCGGCGCCGCTGCCGAGGGCGAGGCTGCAGGCCGATAGCGGTTTGCCGACCGAACCCGCGGGCGAGGAAGGGGTGACGGTCCCGATGCGCGAGGTGGGGGAATACTGACCCTTGGTCAGTCCGTAGGCTTCGTTGTTGAAGAGCAGGACCTGGCAGTCGAGATTGCGACGCAGGAGGTGCACCAGGTGGCCGGCACCGATCGACAGGCCGTCCCCGTCCCCCGTCACGATCCAGACGTCGAGGTCCGGATTGGCCAGCTTGAGGCCGGTTGCGATCGCCGGCGCGCGGCCGTGGATGGTATGGAAACCGTAGGTGGCCACGTAGTACGGCAACCGGGCCGCACAGCCGATGCCCGACACGAAGACCGTGTTGGACGGGTCGGCGTCGAGGCCTGCGAGAGTCTTCTGTACCGCCCGCAGGATCGCGTAGTCTCCGCATCCCGGGCACCAGCGGACGTCCTGGCCGGATTCGAAATCCCGCGGCGACCGGACCGGCGCGTTCATGCGGGACCCCCTGCCCGCGCCGCGATCGCGGCCGCGAGTTCGTCGACCCGGAACGGCCGGCCGGTCACCTTGGGCAGGCTGACGGCGTCGACGACGAAGCGGTCGCGGAGCAGCCGGACCAGCTGTCCGGCGTTGACTTCGGGCACCAGGACGGAGGGGTGGCCGGACAGAAGCTCGCCGAGATTCGACGGCAGAGGGTGCAGGTGCCGAAGGTGCACGTGCGCGGCATCGATTCCGTCTGCCCGGCAGCGGGCCAGCGCTTCGCGTGCCACCCCGAACGTGGAACCCCACGTCACCACGCATAGCGGCGCGTCGGCCGGGCCTTCGGCCACGGTCGGGGGCAGGGTGCGCGCGACCCCGGCGACCTTGGCGATTCGGGCGTCGTTCATGAACTGGTGGTTGTCGGGGTCATAGGAGATTTCGCCGCCGGCGCGGCTCTTCTCGAGGCCGCCGATCCGGTGTTCGAGACCGGGCGTGCCGGGTTTGACCCAAGGCCGGGCCAGCGTCTCCGGGTCGCGGGCGAAGGGTTCGAAACCTTCGGGGTCGGTCCGGAAGGACACCCGGTCGGCACCGGGTACCACCGGTTCGGGCAGCCGCCAGGGTTCCGAGGTGTTCGCAAGGAAGGCGTCCGACAGGATGATGACCGGTGTCATGTGCCGGACGGCGATCGTGACGGCTTCGATGGCCGTCGCGTAGCAATCGCTCGGGCTCTGGGGCGCGAGCACCACCACCGGCGCCTCGCCGTGGCGCCCGTAGAGGGCCTGCAGCAGATCGGCCTGCTCGGTCTTGGTGGGCATGCCGGTCGAGGGTCCCGCCCGCTGGGAGTTGATCACGATCAGCGGCAGTTCCACTGCGACGGCTAGGCCCACGGCTTCGGCCTTGAGAGAGATGCCGGGCCCGGAGCTCGACGTGACGCCGAGCGCACCTCCGTAGGAGGCGCCGATGGCGGCGCAGGCGGCCGCGATTTCATCCTCGGCCTGGAAGGTCACCACGTTGCGCCGCCGCATCCCGGCCAGCTGATGCAGCAGCGTGGAGGCCGGCGTAATCGGATACGCACAGAACACGACGTCGAGCCCGGTGCGGTCGGCGGCGGCGGCGAGACCGAGGGCCAGGGCTTCCGCACCGTTGATCGTCCGGTACTCGCCGGCCGGCCATGCGAACCGGACGGAGGGAGCCTGCAGGAGATCGAGGTCGGGCAGTTCCGCCGTCTCGCCGTAGGCATGACCGGCCTTCAGGGCGGCGACATTCGCATGGCCGACGGACGACGTCCCGAAACGACGGCGAATCCAGTCCTCGGCCTCGCGCGTGTCGCGGTCGAGCAGCCACAGGATCAGTCCGACCGCCCACATGTTGCGGCAGCGCAGCGACCCCTTCTGCCCGAGTTCGAACGTCCGGACCGCATCCCGGGTGTGTCGGGACATGTCGGGCGCGATCGTGCGGAACCCTGCCAAGGCACCGGGGTCGAGGGGGCTGGCGTCGTAGCCGGCCTTGCTCAGGCCGCGCTTGGTGAACGTGCCGGAATCGACGATGAGCAGCCCGCCGGGGGCCAGGTCCCCGAGATTGGTCTTCAGCGCCGCGGGGTTGAAGGCCACGAGGACGTTGGGCGCATCCCCCGGGGTCAGCACGTTCCCGTCCCCGACCCGCAGCTGAAAGGCCGACACCCCGTACGTGGTCCCGGCCGGCGCCCGGATTTCCGCCGGGAAGTCCGGGAGCGTGGATACCCCCTTCCCGCCGAGGGCGGCGGCCATCGTCAGGCGCATGCCGGAGATCTGGATGCCGTCGCCGGAATCGCCGGCAAACCGGATGACGACACCGTCGGTACTCGGTGCGGTAGCGGGAGGATGCAGCAGCGTCATTGCGCTCGGACAGGGTCGCGCGGGATCGTGTCGTCCGCCGCCCGGAGCGGACGGGGAAGCCCGGAGAAAAACACGAACGAACGAGGATACAGTAGGGAGTCGCGCCGCCGCGTCAACGGTCCTTCCGGATCCGGGTCGCGGGCGTCCCGTGCATTCGAGGCGAGGTCCATGTCCGCCAGGATCATCGACGGCAGGGAGATCGCTCGCCGCACGCGCGGCCGGGTGGCGCGCGACGTGGCCGCACTGGCTCGCCGGTTCGGCCGGCCGCCTGGCCTGGCGGTGATCCTGGCCGGAGACGATGCGGCCAGTGCAACCTATGTCCGGGTCAAGCGCCGGCAGGCCGCCGAGTGCGGGCTGCGGTCGACCGTCCATGCGCTGGCGGGCGATGCTCCGGAAGCCGCACTGGTCGGACTCGTCGGCGAACTGAACCGCGACGCAGCCGTGGATGCGATCCTCGTGCAGTTGCCGCTGCCCGGACACGTCGCGCCGCATCGCGTCCTTGATGCGGTGCGCCCGGAGAAGGATGTCGACGGATTTCATTCGAGCAACGCCGGGCTCCTCGCCCTGGGCCGGGCCCGTACGGTCCCCTGCACGCCGCGCGGCTGCCTTGCGCTGCTCCGGCACGTGCACGGCGACGACGAGGAGGGAAGCCGCGGCCGGCTCGCGGGGCTCCACGCCGTGGTGATTGGCCGGAGTGCGATCGTCGGCCGCCCCATGGCGGCGCTGCTCACCGCGGAAAACTGCACGGTCACGCTGGCGCATTCGCACACCCGGAGCCTGCCGGAACTGTGCCGCCGGGCCGACGTGCTGGTGGCGGCGGCCGGGCGGGCGGCCATGGTGCGGGGGGACTGGGTGCGGCCGGGGGCCACCGTGATCGATGTCGGAATCAACCGGGTGGGGGGGGTGGGCGCCGGCCGCATGGTCGGCGATGTCGCGTTCGACGAAGCGAGGGAGAGGGCCGGGGCGATCACCCCCGTGCCCGGAGGGGTCGGACCGATGACCGTTGCCTACCTGCTGCACAACACGGTGACCCTGTTCCGGCGTCTTCGGACAGGGGGGTCGGAGGGGGCGTGAGATCGACCCGCAGGCGGTCAGCCTCGCCCGAACAGGCGCTCGAGGTCCGATTTCCGAAACTCCACGAAGGTGGGCCGTCCGTGGTTGCACTGGCCCGAATTCGGGGTCTTCTCCATGTCGCGCAGGAGCGCGTCCATCTCCGGAAGGGTCAGGACGCGCCCGGCGCGCACCGACCCGTGGCACGCCATGGTCGAACACACGTGTTCGATCCGGTCGGTGAGCGCGGTGGCGGTGCTGTGCTCGAGCAGCTCGTCGGCCAGGTCCTGCAGCAGACCGGCCACGGCCACGTTCCGGAGTATGGAAGGAGTGCCGAGCACGGCGACGGCGCCGTCGCCGCGGGCTTCCAGCACGAGCCCCAGCGCCCGCAGCTCTTCCGCCCGGCGTCCGAGAATCTCGACCGCGGCGGGCTCGAGGGGGACGACCTCGGGCGTGAGCAGCCTCTGGCTGGACGGTTCGTCGCCCTCCAGCCCGGCCTTGATGCTCTCGAGGACGATGCGCTCGTGCGCAGCGTGCTGGTCGACCAGGATCAGTCCGTCCCGGGTCTCGGACAGGATGAACATGCGGTGAAGCTGGGCGCGGGCGCGGCCCAGCGGCAGTTCGGGATCCGGCAGCGGCGACGGTCCGCCACCGGGCCGCGGCCGGTCGGTCTCCGGCTCCGGCCCGGGTGGACTGAAGGCCGCCGGTCCGGACGGCGGCGCGGATCCCCCGGGGTACCGGGGCGATCCGGCGGCGCGGCCGCCCCCGGCCTCCCGGATCTCCGGCCGGGACGACCGGGCCGGCGGCTGGATCCCGACGGCGCGTTCGAACCGCAGCCACGGATCCCGGCGGGCCCGCGAGAGCGCCTGTTGCGCCAGCGCGGTGGAGGGCCGGGGCCCCTCCTCGCGAAGGGCCGTCCGGATTCCGGCGACGATGGTGTTCCGGACCGTTTGCGGATCGCGGAACCGCACCTCGGTCTTGGCCGGGTGAACGTTGATGTCGACCTCCCGCATCGCCACGTCGAGGTAGAGCGCGACCACCGGCTGGCGGTCATGGGCGATCAGGCCCTGATAGGCGCCGCGGAGCGCACCGTGCAGGACCCGGTCCCGAACCACCCGGCTGTTGACGAACAGGTACTGGGCGCGGGCATTCGCCCGGTTCACGGTCGGCAGCGAGGCCCGGCCGGACACCCGGACGGTCCCGCGTTCGTACCGGACCTCGACGGCATTGTCGGCGAAGGCGTCGCCCATGACCGCCCGCAGCCGGTCGTCGCGCGCGCCAGCGGCCTCGGCCGGCGCCCGGAGGTCCACCTTGGTCCGGCCGTCGATCTGCAGCTTGAAGGCGATGCCGGGATGGGCCATCGCAAGTTCCCGGACCGTCTGGGTCACGGCCATCGATTCGGCACGGTCCGACTTGAGGAACTTGAGGCGTGCCGGCGTGGCCCGAAACAGATCGGAGACGGTGACCCGGGTGCCCGGCGGATGCGCGGCCGGGGTGACCGGACCCGCAGTCCCGGCGTCGACCGTCACGGCAAAGGCCTCCGGCCCGCCGCGGGCCCGCGAGGTCACGGTCAGCCTGCTGACCGACCCGATCGAGGGCAGGGCTTCGCCGCGGAACCCCAGGGTCGGGATCGCGAACAGGTCATCCTCGGGCAGCTTGGAGGTCGCGTGCCGTTCGATCGCGAGGGCCAGGTCGCCGGGCGGCATGCCGCGGCCGTCATCCGTGACCGTGATGTCGGTCTTGCCGCCGCGGGCGATGCTGACGGCAATGGATCGGGCGTCGGCGTCGAGCGCGTTCTCGACGAGTTCCTTGACGACCGAGGCCGGCCGCTCGACGACCTCGCCGGCGGCAATGCGGTTGACGGTTCCTTCCGGCAGGCGGCGGATCGTCATCCGGCCAGGTTCCGGGCCAGCCGAATCTTGGCGCCTTCGACCGCCGGCTGATCGAAGGGATCGATTCCGAGAAGGTCCGCGAGCAATGCGGTCTCGAGCATGAGGCGGATCATCAGGGCACCGTAGGCAGCCTGGTTCCGGCGCGCAAGGAAGATGGTACGGACCGGCCGGCCGGCCGCGGCGAGGCTCTCGACCGTCGCATCGGTATGCGCGCTCCAGAGAGTGTCGAGGCGGCGGGGAAACCAGTCGGGGAGGGCCGTGCGGTCGGCGGGAATCCGGATGCAGCGGGCGGTGGGCGTCCGCAGCAGAGTGAACATCTGTCCGGGCGGGCCGTCCAGCCAGAGCTGCAGCTGGCTGTGCTCGTCGTCGGTCCCGGTCGCCGTCACGGGCGTGAAGCCGAGTCCGGCCTTGCCGAGGCTTTCGGCGGTCAGCTGCCGATACCAGGCCTGCAGGGGACGCAGCGCCGGATCGTAGGCCAGCGTGACCAGCGTGCCGGTGCGGTGCCGGTCGTGAAATTCGGCCATCGCGGCCGCGGCTTCCGCGGCGGGGCTCAGGCCCGTGTCCGGAAACGCGGCCGCGAGGGCCGCCCGTCCGCCGGCAAGCGGGCCGGGTTCGGAGCGGTGCGAACGGTGGGCCGCGATGGCTGCGGGCAGCAGCCCGGAAGCCGTGAAGGCGGCGAACCGGCCTCCCACGTCGGCCGGGACGTCGAGCACGGGAAGGCCGTGATTCCGGGCCAGGGCTCCGAGCGGGGACGACCGGGCCGCGGTCAGGCAGACGACCTGCCGCCGGAGGGCTGCGGAATCCAGCGTACCGCCGTACCAGTCGAGCAGGATGGCGAACAGCGCGAGCACCTCGGTGGTTCGACCGGACTGGCTGGCGAAGATGGTGCAGACGCGGTCGGGTCCGATCCGGTCCAGGGTCCGCAGCAGCCGCGCACAGGCGTCCGGATGGACGCTGTCCGCGAAGATCATCGAAGGCCGGGCCCCGACCGCGCCGGTGTCCGCCGCGCCGGCGGCCGCGACGAACGCCCGGCCGGCGTGCACGGATCCGCCGCAGCCGACGTGGACGACCGCCTCGGCGGTGCGGGCGAACCGTCGGCCGACATCGAGGTAGCCGGCGGAGGCGGGGCCACGGTGCAGGGTGGTCAGGAACGGCAGCTCGCCGGCCCGGTAGCGTTCGGCCAGCCGGCGCAGCGCCGACCGGGCCGCTTTTCGGTAGGGCGCCCGAGCGCCGGCGCGGGCAATCCAAGTGGCCGAATCACACCGGACGTCGGGACCGCCGGCGCCCTTGCGGCCGCCCCTTCGGCCCGGGCCGTCCGGTGCGCTCCGCGGCCGGGGCCGTCCTCGTCCGGTCACCGGTTCGGGTGGTATGCTGCGGTCGCCCGGTCCGACCGGGCGACCTCCTTCCCCGGCACCCTGCGGAACGCCGCGCGACGGCCGGTGCCGGTCCGACGGACCGCGGAGCCCAGCGCATGGATACGGTGATCTACCACAACCCGAAGTGTAGCAAGTCCCGCGCCGCCTTGGCCTTGCTGCGGGAGCGCGGGATCGATCCCGAGATCGTCGAATACCTGAAGGCGCCGCCCGACGCGCCGGCGCTGGCGGACCTCCTGCTCCGTCTGGGGATGGGGCCGCGCCAACTTCTTCGCCAGCGGGAACCCGTCTACCGGACGCGGTGCCTTTCGGACCCGGCTCTAGACGACGATGCGCTGATTGCGGCGATGGTGGCGGATCCGATCCTCATCGAGCGTCCCATCGTCGTGCACGGCGGCCGGGCCCGGGTGGGGCGGCCGCCGGAGTCGGTCCTGGAGCTCCTCTGATCCCGTGCGCGGACCGCGGGGCCGGCGGCCGGCGGGAACGGGAGCCGTGATCGGACCCGCCGATCCCCACGCATGGCTCCGATGCGCGAACTGGTCGGCGGTGCTGCGCGACCCGGAGACCCTGGAGCCCGGGATCCGGGCCTACCTTGAGCAGGAGAACGCGCGGACCGAGACGGAGCTGCAGCCGGTGGCAGGGCTCCGGAGCGAACTGGTGCGCGAACTCCGCGGCCGGATTCCGGATCACGAGGCCGAAGTTCCGGTCCCGGACGGCCGCTATGCCTACTACCGGCGATTCGAGCGCGCGTGCGAATACCCGTTGCTCTGCCGGATTCCGACACCGGACGGGACCGAGGAGATCCTGCTCGACGGCAACCGGGAAGCGGACCGGTCGAACTACTTCCGGATCGGCGGCGCGCGCCACTCGCCCGATCACGCAACGCTGGCCTATGCCGCCGACCGCACGGGATCGGAACGGCACGAAGTGCGGTTCCTGGACCTCGCCCGTGGGACCGAGCGGGCCGAGCGCCTGTCCGGGGTTCAGGGCGACCTTGCCTGGTCGCTGGATTCCCGGTACCTCTTCTACACCGTTCTCGACGACCGCCACCGGCCCTGGCAGGTGCGCCGGCACCGTCTCGGAGAAGCCCCGGAGCACGATGCCGTCGTGTTCACGCGCCCTTCGCCGCAGGTATTCGTGTCGGTCAGACGGACCGAGAGCGGGCGCTTCCTCTGCATTGACTGCCACGAGCATGCCGATACGTCCGAAACCTACCTGATTGGTGCGTCCCGGCCGCAGTCGGAGCCGTTCCGGGTCTGGCCGCGGCGGGCGGGCGTGCGCTACACCGTGTCGGATCACGGCGACGACCTGTTCGTGCTCACGAACGACGGGGCCGAGGACTTCCGGATTGTCCGGATGCCGGGGGACCGGCCCCGCACCGATGCCGTCCCGGTCGTGCCGCACCGCGCCGGGGTCCATATCCTCGACATGCAGGTCTTCGCCGAGTGGCTGGTCCGACTGGAGCGGGTGGCCGGGCTGCCGCGGATCGTGGTCCGCAGTCTGCGCGACGGCCGGGAATATCCGATCGATGCGGGGGAAGAAGAAGCGTTCAGTCTGCACCTGGTGCCGGGCATGGAATACGCGGGCGAGGTCGTCCGCTACGTCTACAGTTCCCTCACGACTCCCGCCCGGACGTTCGATTTCGATCTGCGTCGGCGGACGGCCGTGCTGCGCAAGGAGCAGCGGATTCCCGGGGGGCATGACGCCGGGCAGTACGTCGGACGGCGGCTGGCCGTGCGCAGCGACGACGGGAGCGAGGTTCCGGTGTCCGTGGTGCACCGGAAGGATCTCGTGCTCGACGGCCGGACCCCGCTCCTGCTGTACGGCTACGGCGCGTACGGGCATGCCACGCCCGCTTCGTTCGTGCACACGCGGCTCAGCCTGCTGGACCGCGGCTTCGTGTATGCGATCGCCCATGTGCGCGGCGGCTCCGAGCGGGGCTACCGCTGGTATCTCGACGGCAAGCTCGAGCGCAAGGAGAACAGCTTTGCCGACTTCGTGGCGGCGGGGCGGGCGCTGGCGGCGGCGGGGTACACGAGTCGGGGCCGCATCATCGCGCACGGCGGCAGCGCCGGCGGCCTGCTGGTCGGCGCGTCGCTGAACCGGGATCCCGGGTTGTTCGGAGGCGTGATCGCGGAAGTCCCCTTCGTCGACGTGCTCAACACGATGCTGGATGCCTCGCTCCCGCTGACGCCCCCGGAATGGTCGGAGTGGGGGGATCCGGTTCGCGACGAGGCAGCCCGGGACCGGATCGGCTCGTACTGTCCGTATGCCAACGTGGTCGAGCAACGGTATCCGGCCGTGCTGGCGACGGCCGGGCTGACGGATCCGCGCGTCGGCTACTGGGAGCCGGCCAAGTGGACCGCCAAGCTGCGGGCCTGTACGACGTCGTCGGCGCCGGTGCTGCTGTGGACCCACCTGCAAGCCGGGCACGGCGGGTCGGCCGGCCGCTATGCCCGTCTCGACGAAGTTGCGCTCGTCTATGCATTCGCCCTGATGACCGCCGCCCCGTGAAGCCCGTCGGTCCGGACGCTCCGGAGGATCTGACCGATCCCCTGCCGGTGGCGCGGGCGCTGATTCGCTGTCCCAGCGTCACTCCGGCCGACGCCGGGGCCTTGGATCTCCTGGAGACCGTGCTCGGCGGCCTCGGGTTCACGTGCCATCGCTTGGCCTTCGGAGATCCCGGTGCCGAAGGTGCGGAGGCGCGGGTCGAGAATCTGTACGCCCGCATCGGCACCGGCCGTCCCCACTTCTGTTTTGCCGGTCATACGGACGTCGTGCCGCCCGGTCCGGCCGCGGCATGGGATCGGGACCCGTTCGCGGGGATCGCGGAGGACGGAATCCTCTACGGGCGCGGGGCCTCGGATATGAAGGGAAGCATCGCGGCCTTCATCGCGGCCTGCAGCCGGTTCCTGCGGAGTGGGCAGGCCTTCGGGTCCGTCAGCCTGCTGCTGACCGGCGACGAGGAGAAACATGCGCGGAACGGCACGGCCCGGGTGCTCGACTGGATGGACCGGCACGGCGAGCAGGTGGATGCGTGCGTGGTGGGAGAGCCCACCAGTCGGAAGCGCCTGGGCGATACCATGAAGATCGGGCGCCGGGGCAGCGTGAACGGCACGCTGACCGTCCCGGGCGTCCAGGGGCACGTGGCCTATCCGGAACTGGCCGACAACCCCGTCCCGCGGATCGTGGCCTTGCTGGCCTCGCTGCTGGCCGAGCCTCCGGACGACGGGGCTCCGCATTTTCAACCGTCCCGTCTGGAGGTCACCTCGATCGACGTCGGCAACGACGCGACCAACGTGATTCCGGGCCGTGCGGCGGCGCGCTTCAACGTACGCTTCTGTCCGGCCCACACCCCGGGATCGCTCGAGGCCTGGATGCGGCGCCGGCTCGACGCTGCATCCGCCGGCGGCTACCGGCTGGACTTGGACTGGAGCGGAGCCGCGTTTCGGACCGAACCCGGGCCTCTGACCGAGGTGGTGTCGGCGGCGGTGGCGGACGTGACCGGCGGCCGGCCGGCAGCGTCGACGGGTGGCGGTACGTCGGACGCCCGGTTCATCCAGGCGGTCTGCCCGGTGGTCGAGCTGGGCGGCGTCGGCCAGACGATGCATCAGGCCAACGAACACGTTGCGATCGCCGACCTGCGGACCCTTGCCGACGTGTACGAACGGATTCTCGCGCGGTTCTTCGCGCCGAACGGCGGGGGCGCCGCGTGAACGGCGCCCGGCGGACGGAGACGGCGGCGCGGGATCCGGTCCCGGAAGTCGGAGCGGCGTTCGACGCAGTGGTGATCGGCGGCGGCTTCGGGGGGCTGTACATGCTGTATCGGCTGCGCAGCGTGGGACTGTCGGCGCGCGGCTACGAGACGGCGGACGACGTGGGCGGCACGTGGTACTGGAACCGGTATCCGGGGGCGCGGTGCGACGTCGAAAGCCTGCAGTACTCGTACTCCTTTTCCGAAGCCCTCGAACAGGAGTGGTGCTGGTCGGAGAAGTACGCGGCGCAACCGGAGATCCTGGCCTATGCCCGGCACGTGGCCGACCGCTTCGACTTGCGGCGGGACCTGCGGTTCCGGACGCGGGTGACGGCGGCGGACTTCGACGGGGATTCGGGCTGCTGGGAGGTCGAGACCGACCGCGGCGACCGGGTGTCCTGCCGGTTTCTGGTCTCCGCGGTGGGTTGCCTGTCGGCGGTCCATGTACCGGAGTTCGAGAACCGGGACGCCTGTAAGGTGCCGCTTCTCCACACCGGTCGATGGCCCCATCGGGAGATCGATTTTGCCGGGCTGCGGGTCGGCGTCATCGGCACCGGATCGTCCGCGATCCAATCCCTACCGATCATCGCCCGGGCGGCGCGGTCCGTGGTCGTCTTCCAGCGCACCCCGAACTACGCAGTGCCGGCCCGAAACGCTCCCGTGGACCGGGACTACGAGCGCCAGATCAAGACCGGTTATCCCGCCTTTCGCGCCCTGGCCCGCACCCGGGTCTCGGGGTTCGTGTTTCCGTATGACCGGCGGTCCGCCGGGGCGGTGCCGCCGGCCGCGCGGGAACGGCACTACGAGGAGTACTGGCGGCGCGGCGGGCTCGGGTTTCTGGGGGCGTTCTCGGACCTCCTGCTCGACCGGGAAGCGAACGACAGCGCCGCGGAGTTCGTGCGCGGCAAGATCCGGTCCACCGTCCGGAACCGGGACGTGGCCGAACTGCTGTGTCCGCGCGATGTGTTCGGCTGCAAGCGCCTGTGCGTCGACACCGGCTACTACGAAACCTTCAACCTGCCGCACGTACGCTTGGTCGACGTGTCGGAGTCGCCGATCCGGCAGTTCACCGAAACCGGGCTGGTGGCCGCCGGCCGCCGCTACGACTTCGACGCCATCGTCTGCGCGACCGGATTCGCGGCGATGACCGGATCGCTCGACCGCATTCGCATCACGGGCCGAAACGGCCGGACGCTGCAGGAACGGTGGCAGGCGGGACCGCGGACCTATCTCGGCCTGATGACTGCGGAATTCCCGAACTTCTTCATGATCACGGGTCCCGGAAGCCCGTCGGTGCTGACCAACATGATGCCGTCGATCGAGCAGCACGTGGACTGGATCGCTCATTGCTGCGCCCGCATGGACGCAGCTGGTGCGCGAACCTTGGAACCGCGGCCCGCGAGCGAGGACGCTTGGGTCGAGCATGTCCGCGAGATCGCGGGCCATTCCCTGCGGTCAACCTGCAGTTCCTGGTACGTCGGCGCCAACCTGCCCGGCCGGCCCCGGGTGTTCATGCCCTATATCGGCGGCTTTCCGGCGTACCTCGACCGGTGCCATGCGGAGGCCGGCTCAGGGTACCGCGGGTTTGCGGTCGCGGGCGGCGGGCCGATCGCGGCGCCGGAGTCCTTTCCGTGGACCGAGCGGTGGATTCCGGGCGCACCAGGTTGAGGGAGGAGCATCCAGGGCAGCAGGGTTGGTCCGAACCCCGATTGCGGTATTCTCTCGTTGCAGACAGCGGTACTGAACCTTTCAGGGAGCCCCGTCCAACTGGGTGTTCCCGGCAGCCTCCGGCGGCCGTCTGCGCCCGAATCGGGATGCGGCCGCGGCCGGTACGATTTCACAGATCCCTATACGGAGTTCGACATGTCCAGTGGCAAGTGTGGCCGATACAGTCTGATCGATCCCGCCGGCGCCCGGCGCGATTTGTTCCGGGACCCCAACGGGTCGGTACCCGAACCGAACGCGCACATCGTTCCCGGCACGGAAGTTCTGGCCGGCGGGCGGAGTGCGGAAGGCCGGATCCGGGCGGCCCTGCTGCACTGGGGGTTTCCCTCGGACCGTTCCGGCCCGTCCGATCTGGTGATCAGCGCCCGGGCCGAGAGTGTCGGCCGGAATCCGGCCTTTCGGGAATCGTTCCAGCGTCGGCGGTGCCTGGTTGCCGCCGACTCCTTCTACGAATGGGGGACGCCGGAGGAAGGTCCGCAGGTAGCGTGGAGGTTTCGCGCTGCCGACAGCGCGTATCTGGCGTTCGCCGGCATCTACAGGCCGCTGCGCCCGGCCAACGGCGGCGCTTCGGGTCCGGTAACCGGATGCGTGATCGTCTCGACGGCGGCCAGCCCGGTCGTGGCGCGCGTGCACGGCCGCATGCCGGCCGTGATCGCGCCGACGGACTTCCGGGTCTGGCTGGACCCGGATACTCCCGTAGAGGAACTGCACGACATGCTTCGCGGATCGTACGTGGACCTGCGGGCGGAAGAACTGGCCCCCGTGTCCTAGCCTCGATTCCCAACGGCCATGAATGCGAATCCGGCGGCGACTGCGGGTGGCCGGATGGATCCGGCATCGTTCGGTGGGCGGTGTTTGCCGTGCTCCCCGCCCGGATCCGACGGAGATCGGTCGTGGCGCCGCCGGCGCGGATTCATCCCATGCGAGGGTACTTGCATCGACGGTCCACGCTGTCAGGCAGGGCCACGGCACGACATCAGCATCCCGGCCGGCGCGGCGGCCCGGGTCCGGCGCCCGCCTTCGGAGTCGGTTCCGGGCTCTCTTTCCTGCGTCCCGGCTCGACGCGCGACGGTTCCGAGCAGTTCCGGCTTGCGACACCATCCATCCTGGAGTAGGGCGGCAATAGCATCCCAACGGCATGCAGGGCCCGGACCGGCTTGGCCGAACTCGTCCGCCCAGCCGCAGTTCCGCACCCACCTCCCGTAGGGGCCCCTCAACCCGGGGTGCGCCGGATGCTCCAGGATGCGGCGCACGGGTTCCATGGCCAACATGGAGCACGCCAAGAAGGTCCACACGCTTCGGTCGAGCCCATCGATGTGAGTCCTAGGCCGGGTGCACCGGGTTCGGCGGGCGGTTCCGGTTCGTCCCCGACCGGGTCCGGCTCACCCTCGACCGAATCCCCGCCGACAGCGGAATGCCGGGCCGCGGGAGGATCCCCGCGCGCTATGCCTTCCGGGCAGGGTGGGGCGGCCGCCGCCCGTCATGGCCGACCTCCTTGATCCCGGCATGGCCCGGTTCGCCGGGCGGAACGTCGTGCCCCAGCGGTCGAGCCTGACCGAGGATTCCGGGTGCGTCGACCCGAAGCCGTGCGTCGGTCCCATGGACCGCCGGCACCGGGCGTGGAGCGACCTGGAAGCGGACCGCGGCGGGGCCGGCTCCTTCGACCCCGACATCCGCACCGTTCCCGGCGGGGGAAGGACCCGGAAGCACCCATCGAGCGGCCCTGCGCCCCCATGGCGGAACCGCCGGCGGAAGGGCGTCCTCGTCTCCTTCGCCCGCGCCGCCGCCCGCCGGCTCGTCTACGCCGACGCTCGGGTCCGCACGGTCGCCCCGAACGACGGGGGTCTCCGGTTCATCGGGTTCCGGGAGGAGCGCAACGACGGGTTACCCAAGGAGCCGGTGTTCGGTTCCCGCCGGACGACGCATGCCAACCTCCAGCGGATCCACGAGAAAGGCATCGAATTCCTGGCCGTGCGAGGGGCTCTGGATCGCTGCGCAACGCCATCGCCGATGCGATCGACGTCTTCCCATGGACGTGCGGACCGCCGCAGTTCCGATGAAGATCGATCTCGACCGCCGCCCCCCCCCCTCAGGGCCAACGGCCGGTACCGGCTGCCCGCCGTCCGCGTCGGAAACGGCAGGCAGAACGCGAACTCCGCGCCCGGATTTCGGAACTTCGTCAAGGCGCCGGCGGACCTCACGATCGGCCAGGACGGCATCGACGTCCGCATCGGGCGGCGGGCGACCCCCCGTTCCTCGGCAACGCTTCCCACCACACGAAACCGACATCGCCGTGCCGGGGCTCGGGAACTGCAGGCTGCGGATCCGCTGCCCGGGAGCGGGGCGCAGGGGTTCCGGGGTCCACATCCGGTGTGGCCGTCGGGAATCGAGGCTAGACATGGAATCGGAACAGCACGACATCGCCGTCCCGCACGACATAGTCGCGGCCTTCGCTGCGCAGATGCCCCAGCGCCCGGGCGCCCTGTTCGCCGCCCGCCTCGACAAAGGCATCGAAGCCCGCCGTTTCCGCGGCGATGAACCCGCGCTCGAAATCGCTGTGGATCACGCCTCCTGCGCGAGGCGCGGTGGTGCCCGCCGGGACAGTCCACGCGCGCGCTTCCTTCCGGCCCACGGTGAAGAACGTGATCAGCCGCAGCAGCGTGTAGCCCGCCTGGATCAGCGCTTCGATCCCTGATTCCTCCAACCCCGCACTGACCCGGAAAGCCCTGCGGTCGCGTTCGGAATCCAGTTCGTGAAGGTCGGACTCCAACTGGGCGGAGATCTGTACAAGTTCCGCCCCTTGCGCGGCGGCATGCTTCCGGGCGGCTTCCGCCAAGGCACGGCCCTCGGGCCGGCCCAAGTCGCCCACGTTGGCCAGATACAGCACCGGCTTGGACGTGAGCAGCCCCAGATCCCGAGACAGCGCGGCGTCGGCATCCTCGACGAATTCCCGGGCCGGCCGGCCGTTTCCCAAGTGCCGCAAGCAGCCTTCCACCACCTCGAGCCGTCGACGGTTCGCTGCATCGCCGCTTCTCGCCAGTTTGATCAGACGGTCGCGGGCCCGCTCCAGGGTGGCGAGATCGGCAAGCAGCAGCTCCGTCTCGACGATCTCGGCATCGGCTGCCGGATTCAGGGATCCCGCGACGTGCGTAACCCGTTCGTCGCCAAAGCAGCGGAGCACGTGAACGATGGCGTCCACCTCCCGGATCCGGCCGAGGAACCGGTTGCCGAGGCCCTCCCCGCGACTGGCTCCCTTGACCAGGCCGGCGATGTCGACGAAATCGACCACGGCGGGGATGCGGGCGGCGGAGCGGGCCAGTTCCGCCAGCCGGTGCAGTCGCGCGTCCGGAACCGGAACCCGGCCGATGTTCGGCTCGATCGTGCAGAACGGGTAGTTGGCTGCCTCGGCGGCCGCGGTTCCGCTCAGCGCATTGAACAGGGTGGACTTCCCGACATTCGGCAACCCGACGATGCCGCACCGGAATCCCACGGCCGGGCGGTCAGGCGCCGGCGGCCGGCGGGGCTTCCCGCACGACCCGGTTCATGAAGCGGTCGTCGCCGCCGCCGGCCAGCAAGGGCGCAGCGGCTGCCACCGCCGCCAGCAGCGGCTCCAGTCGGTCCAGTTCGGTGCGCCCGAACGTTCCGAGCACGTACCGTTCGGCCGCATCCCCCCGCGGCGGCCGGCCGATTCCGATTCGGACCCTCCGGTAGTCCCGCCCGAGATTGCGGTCGATGCTGTCAATCCCCCGATGGCCGGCGCTGCCGCCGCCCCGCCGCACGCGGACCTTGCCGGCCGGGAGATCGAGGTCGTCGTGAAACACCGTCACCGCCGGCGTCGGAAGCTTGTAGTACCGGCAGGCGAGGCCGACCGATTCGCCCGATCGGTTCATCCACGTCCACGGGCACAGCGCCAGGATGGACATCGCGGCAATCCGGCCCGACCGGACGGCGCCCCGGAACCGCTGCCGGGTCCGGCCGAAGCCGTGCTCCGACGCGATGGCGGCGATCGCCATGAAGCCGACGTTGTGGCGCTGGCGGGCGTGCTCGGGACCCGGATTTCCGAGCCCGACGAAGAGTTGGTCCACCGGGGCGGAACGCCGGGCGCGATGCTATCGGTTGTCCGGGGCGCCGTCCGCTCCGGCCGTCTCTTCGGGTCCGTCTTCCGCGCCCTCGCCGGCGTCCGCTCCCGACGTTGCGGCGGACACCAAGGCGGACGGGGCGACGATGCTTGCGACCGTGAAATCGCGATCGCTGATCGTGGGTTCCACCGCAGGGTGCAGCCGGGTATGGCTGATGTGGAGGCTGTCGCCGATCTCCAGTCCCGTGACGTCGAATTCGATGGCTTCGGGGATCAGGCCCGCCGGACAGCTCACATTGATCGTCCGCCGCACGATGTTGAGCACGCCGCCGCGCTTGATGCCGGGGGAGTCTTCCGGGTTGCGGAAGGCCACCGGCACATCCACCGTGACCCGCGTGTGCTCGCCCACGCGCAGGAAATCCAGATGGACGGGATGGTCGGTGACCGGATGGTAGGCAACGGCCTGCGGCAGCACCCGGATCGCCGAATCCCCGCCCAGGTCGATGTCGTACAAGCGGGTGCGAAACCCCGGCTTGCGGATTTCGCGGCGGCTCGATTCGATGTCGACATCGATGGCCAGCGGCTCGAAATCGTTGCCGTAGATGATGGCCGGAAGCCGGCCTTCCCGGCGGAGGGCACGGGCGCCTCCCTTGCCGCGTGGCGTGCGGACCCGGGCCTTGATGGTGGACATGGCTTGCATAGGTCGGTCCTCGGGCGGGCAGGGGCCCGTCTCAGTCGAAGAGGTTCGATACCGAGCGGTGATCGCTGATCCGCCGAATCGCTTCGGCGACCAGCGGGACCACGGAGAGTGTCTGGATTTTCGGGGATCGTGCAACCTCGTCGCGTCCCGCGATGCTGTCGGTGACCAGCAGCATGTCGAGAGCGGACGCATCGATCCGCCCGACCGCCGGCCCCGACAGCACGCCGTGGGTGGCGTAGCAGGCCACCCGGCGGGCGCCGGCCGCGGTCAGGGCCTGCGCGGCATTGCACAGGGTGCCCGCCGTGTCGACGATGTCGTCCACGATGATGCAGACCCGATCGCGGACTTCCCCGATGATGTTCACGACCTCCGAGACGTTTTCGCGCTCGCGCCGCTTGTCGACGATCGCGAGACTGCTGTGCACGCGGGCTGCGAGGTACCGGGCGCGCGCCACGCCGCCCACGTCCGGGGATACCAGCACGTAGGAATCGTTCCCGAAGCGCCTGCGGATGTCGGCGGCAATCACCGGCGCCGCATACAGGTTGTCGACCGGAATGTCGAAAAAGCCCTGGATCTGGTTGGCATGGAGATCAATGGTGAGTACCCGGCTGGCCCCGGCCGTCGTGATGAGATTGGCGACCAGCTTGGCGGAGATCGGCGCCCGCGGAGCCGCCTTGCGGTCTTGGCGCGCGTAGCCGAAATAGGGGATGACCGCGGTCACGCTGGCCGCCGATGCCCGGGTCAGAGCGTCGATGCAGACCAGCAGTTCCATGATGTGGTCGTTGGCGGGCGGGGAGGTGGACTGCAGCACGAACACGTCCTGCCCCCGGACATTGTCCTGCACCTCGACGAAGACCTCTCCGTCGGAAAAACGGCGGACATCGGCCGCGGTCAGCCGAAGGTCCAGCTCGTCCGCGACCGCGCGGGCGAACTGCCGGTTGCTGTTCCCTGCCAGTAGGCGCATGGGCCGCGGCGTCCCCGGTATTCCCGCGCCCGTCGCTGTCGACCTGCGCGACGGAAAATGTACCCGCGCTCCGGCCTCCGGTAAAGGCGGCCGAGGGTCGGGATCTCCGACGGCGCCGGCGGTCCGGGCCGGACGGTTGTCGCTGGCCGGTTCGAAACCTATCCTCGCCCGGGTTCGGGGGTGACGGTCCGAACGTTCCCGGTTTTCTGTTCGACCCATTCTTGGAGGGTTTCTCCCATGCTTCGATGTCTCACGGTCGCGGCCGTGTCCTGCACCCTGGTCGCCGCCGGCGCGGCGGCCGCCGGCGACGCCGCAAACGGCGAGAAGGTCTTCCAGAAGTGCAAGGCGTGCCATACGGTCGACGAAGGGGGCAAGGACCGTGTGGGTCCCAACCTGTGGGGGGTGTTCGACACGGTCTTGGGAACCAATCGGCCCGACTACAAGTACTCGAAGGGTCTGAAGGCGCTCGGTGAGGAAGGCAGGACCTGGACCGACGAACTGATGGACCGATGGATTGCCAATCCCAAGCAGGTGGTGGCGCGCAGCAAGATGATCTTCCCCGGCCTCAAGAAGCCCGACGACCGCGCAGACGTCATTGCCTACCTAAGGCAGTTCGGCGGCTAGGCGCGCACGGTCGGCCGGGGAGTTCCGGCCATCGACTTCGGCGGCGAGTTCCGGATTCCGGCGACGCGGGATCGGGTCTGGGATGCTCTGAACGATCCGGAGGTCCTTGAGCGGTGCATTCCGGGATGCGAGACGCTGACCCGGATCGGCCCCGATGCGTTCGAGACCCGGGTGCGGGCCCGCGTGGGGCCGGTGTCGGCGGCGTTTTCCGGATCGGTCCGGCTGACGGACATCAAGCCGCCCGAAAGCTATGTCCTGATGGGCGAAGGCAAGGGCGGCGCGGCCGGGTTCGCGAAGGGATCGGCCCGCGTGGCGCTGGAGGATCCCGGCGACGGAACGACCGTCCTTCGCTATACGGTCGAGGTCAGCGTAGGGGGACGGCTGGCGCAACTGGGGTCTAGGCTGGTCGGCGGCGCGATGAATCAGTATGCGACCTCGTTTGTCGGCACGCTGTCGGACCTGATCGCGGCCGAACCGGTGCCGGTTCCCGCGCCGGCGGTCGAGACTCCCGCGGAAGTTCGGCCGGCGGTGCCCCGGCCGTCGCGCGTTTCGGTGGACCGGCGGTGGAGGCTGATCATGGCGGGCGGGGGCATTCTCGCAGTACTGGCCGTGCTGGTCTGGCTCGTCTGACTGCAGCCGTGGCCCGGTTACGGGGCCCGCGGAGCCCTCGGGGAATGCGGGGCGTGCCGCCCGGGCAGGATGACGAAGAGGGCGTGCGGCATTCGGCCATCACAATATATGTTGCTATATCCGCATAGAAGGCGGATATTTGGTCATGCCTCACGATCGGCGATCCGCCCTGTCAGGGTACGTGAGCGGTCTGCTCTCCACCGGCCGAACGGTCTTCACCGCCGGCGAGGCCGAACAGGCGCTCGGTGTTGGGCACGGCGCGTTCCTGGATGCCGCGGAACGGTTACAGCGTCGCGGGGCGTTGCTCAACCCGCGGCAGGGCTTCTATGTCGTTGTCCCGCCGCACTATGCGTCCTGGGGGGCGCCGCCGCCGGCCTGGTACATCGACGCGCTCATGCGCCGTGAGGGTCAGGCCTACTACGTCGGGCTGCTCAAGGCGGCGGAGCTGCACGGCGCGACGCACCAGGCGGTCATGGAGTTTCAGGTCGTCACGGCGAAGCGCCTGCCCAAGATCCGTGCCGGGCGCAGCACGACAGTCTTCTACTTCCGCAAGGACATGGAAGCGGTGACGGCGGGAATCGAGGATCGCAAGACCGATACCGGCACGATGAAGATCTCATCGGCCGCGCTGACCGCCCTCGACCTGCTGCGCTATCCGCAGGCGTCGGGCGGCATGGACAACATCGCCACGGTCCTCTCCGATCTCGGACGCAAGATCAACCGGGCGCAGCTCGTCGCGTTATCGGTGGTCGTGCAGCGGTCTGTCGTACAGCGTCTCGGGTATCTTCTGGACCATCTCGGCCATGACGAACTGACGGGGCCCATGCAGGAGTCCCTGAGCGCACGAGGGTCGCTGCCCTGGACCGAGCTCGACTGGCAGGAGGCGCGGGACCCGGACTTCGCGTCTGAACCGCTCCAACGCGATGTCCGGTGGCGGATCACCGCGCGCCGACTACCCCAAGCCGACGCATGATCCCGGCGCAGAATATCGTCGCCTGGGGCCACGTCGTTCCCTGGGCCGATCCGCGACAGGTCGAACAAGACCTCATCATCGGCCGTGCTCTGGTGGAGATCTTCTCCGACGACATGCTGCGCGCCGCAGTACGGGTTCGCGGCGGGACAGCGCTCAACAAGCTGCACTTCCCGAAGCCGATGCGCTATTCCGAGGACATCGACCTGGTCCGGATTTCCGGCGGGCCAATCGGTCCCATCCTCGATCGGCTGCGTGTCGTTCTGGAACCGTGGCTGGGGTGCGCGCGGTTCGATCAGAGTCCTGTCGCACCGAAGTTTCGCTTTCGGGTCGATGCCGAAGACGGCAGTGGCGTGCCGATCCGGCTGAAGGTCGAGATCAACACCCGCGAGACCCAAGCTTTCGACGGCCCGGCATCGTTGCCGTTCAAGATCGACAATCCCTGGTTCTCGGGCGCGGCAGCCATTTCGACGTTTTCGCGCGAAGAGATGCTGACGACCAAGCTGCGTGCATTGTTGCAGCGTGACCAAGGGCGCGATCTCTACGACCTCGCGCACGCGTTGGAGGTCTTCGAGAACCTCGATATCGGCGGTATGGTCGAGATGTTCGGCCGGTATCTCGACCTCTCCGGCCAGACGATTTCCCGCGCTCAGGCCCAGGAGCGGATGTTCGCCAAACTGGCCAACCCGCGCTTTTTGCTCGACCTGCGCCCCCTGCTGCCGGCTGTTCAGGCGGAAGCTCTGACGGAAGAGGCAACAGCGGATTCCTTTCGCCGCGTGTGTTCACGATGCTCATCGATCGGCTGCCCGGCGAGCCCTGGGGGAGGACGCAGGCCATGAAAGAACGCTTCGGAATCTCATGGTGACACGAGCGCGGTCAACCATGCTCTTCCGTTCCGACCGGTCATGACACGTCGACTGTATTCCGGGCTCTACGAAGACCTGCTGACCTCCGCTCTGGAGGCGGAAATCCATGCCCGGACGGCGGAGGACTGGTGGGTTGACATCGCCACGGCGGACTCAACTGTTCGTCCCGAGCTCCTAGCCCGTCATGTGTATCACCTCCTTCGACGCGCGCTCGAAGGGATTCCCGAAGAAGACGGCGCGCAGCCGGCCACCCAGGTCGCCCTGACGAACCGACTGGTGGAGGTTCTCGTCGAACATGGTGCGATGGCCGACGATCGGGTCGCAGACGCCGCGCGCCTGCTCCTGGCAGCTGTGGAACGCGGAGCCTTGGGCGGTACGCAATCGGCAGTTCCACGCCCGACACTTTCGCTTCGTCGGACCGGCCTGCTCGTCAATGGCCGGCGCGACGTCCAGATCGCGAGCGAAATCGCGCGGGAGATCCCGAGTGCCGATCGGATCGACCTCCTCTGCGCATTCGTGCGGCACTCGGGATTGAGGCTGTTCCGTTCCGAGCTTGAAGAACGGGTACAAGAGGGCGCGCGGGTGCGCGTGATCGCAAGCGTCTATACCGGGTCAACCGAACGCCGAGCGCTGGACGCGCTTGTCCATCTCGGTGCGCACGTGAAGGTCTCCTACGAAGTCGCGCGGACCCGGCTTCATGCCAAGGCGTGGCTGTTCCACCGGCACAGCGGTCTGCACACTGCCTATATCGGCTCGTCCAATCTCACCCACACGGCACAGGTCGACGGCCTCGAATGGAACGTGCGCGTGAGCGCGGCCGAGAATCCGGAGGTGATCGAGCGGTTCGCAGCGACCTTCGAACAGTACTGGCAAGAGCCCGAATTCGAGGACTATACGCCCCAGCGTGACAGTGAGCGTCTCGACCACGCGCTCTCGAGACAGCGCGGCGATTCCGGACGAGACGACGGTACGCTGCGGTCTCCGTTGGTCGACGTCGCACCGAAACCGCATCAGGCTGTTGCGCTGGAGGCCCTCGAAGCGGAGCGTCTGCGCGGGTACCACCGCAATCTCGTGGTCGCGGCGACCGGCACCGGCAAGACCTGGATTGCGGCATTCGATTTCAAGCGGCTGCGCGACCAGGGTGCGGCTCGTTCCTTGCTCTTTGTCGCGCACCGCGACGAGATCCTCCGTCAGAGTCAGCAAGTCTTTCAGCTCGTACTGCGCGAGCCGGGGTTCGGTGAGCGGCTGGTCGGCGGCGAGCGTCCACGCGCGGGTCACCACGTCTTTGCCTCGGTGCAGTCTCTTGCCAACCGGATCGATGAAATCGTTCCGGAAGATTTCGACATGGTCATCGTGGACGAGTTTCATCACGCCGCCGCCACGAGCTACGAACGCCTGCTGTCGCGTCTGAGACCGAAAATCCTCCTCGGACTCACGGCCACGCCGGAGCGCGCCGACGGCCAGTCGGTGCTGCGGTGGTTCGACGGCCGCATTGCCTCGGAGACCCGGCTTTGGGATGCCTTGGACCAGGGGCTGCTCTGCCCGTTTCATTATTTCGGGGTGAACGACGCGACCGATCTCTCGGCGGTCCGTTTCGAGCGCGGACGATATGTGTCCGGGGAGCTCGACAACGTGTTTACGGGCGATCACGTTCGAGCGGTTCGGATCCGTCAGTCTGTCGAAGAATTCGTGACCGACCCGCACCAGATGCGGGCGCTGGGATTCTGCGCAGGCACCGGTCACGCCCACTTCATGGCGAGGCAGTTCACCGGTTTCGGCTACCCGGCAATGGCGCTCGATGCCAGCACCCCCGGGGACGATCGTCGAGCGGCGCTCGCGAGACTGCAGCGAGGAGAACTTCGAGCCGTCTTCGCGGTCGATCTCTTCAACGAGGGTGTCGACCTTCCCGAAGTCGACACTGTGCTCATGCTGCGGCCGACCGAAAGCGCCACGGTGTTTCTCCAGCAGCTCGGAAGAGGGCTGCGGTGGGCCGACGGAAAGCGGGTTCTCACTGTCCTCGACTTCGTGGGCCAGGTTCGGCGTGAGTACCGCTACGACGTGCGCTATCGAGCCCTGCTGGGGGGCACCCGCCATCAGGTCAGGTGCGCCATCGAGGCGGACTTTCCGCTGCTCCCACCGGGATGTGCGCTCAAACTGGATCGCATCGCCAAGAAGACGGTGCTGCGCAACCTGAAAGAGGCGGTGCATAATGCCCGTGCACGCCGCGCCGATGACCTGCGCGTTCTCGGACCTGAAACACGGCTCCGTGGCTTCATGGTGGCCGCCGGTGTCGAACTCGAAGAAATCTACGCACGACCCGGTTCGGGACACTGCTTTACCGAGCTCCGTCGGCGGGCTGGCTTCGAGCAGGGCGCTGTCGAAGACATTCTCCTCAAGGCTGTCGGCAAACTACTTCACGTAGACGATCACGAGCGGATCGAATTCTGGCGAGACCTCCTGCTAGGGGATCGTTCCCGCGGCATCGCGGGACTCCAGGGCCGCAAGCATCGCCTCGGCCTCATGTTGTTCGCGCTTCTGGGCAGCCGTCGTCAGGCGATCGATGAGGCCGATCAGGTATTGGAAAGTGTCCGTGGCTCTTCAGAATTGCGTCGCGAGATCGGCGACCTCCTGGAAATTCTCGCGGACCGCATTCGCTCGGTCTCCCGGCCGCTTGATCCTGCCAGCGATGCTCCCCTGGCCAGTCACGCCACCTATACCCTGGGCGAGATCGTCGCGGCACACGGGCACACTGATAAACGTGGCGCGCTGGTGTTTCCGCAGGGCGGGGTTCGTTGGAACAAGGAGACGCAGACGGACCTGCTGTTCGTCACGCTGGAGAAGTCGGACAGGGATTACTCTCCCACGACTCGCTACGCCGACTACCCGATCTCGCCGACCCTGTTTCACTGGGAGTCGCAGAACACCGCGTCATCTGATACGCGGACCGGGCGCCGCTACATCGAGCAACCAGACCAAGGCACGAATGTCGTCTTGTTCGTGCGCGAACGCAAGAGAGATGGCCGTGGAGAAACCCTTCCGTACCACTGCCTCGGCCGTGCCCAGTACCGCAGTCATGAGTCTGAACGACCTATGAAAATACTGTGGGAGCTTGAACGCCCGATGCCCGGATGGCTCTACCAAGCGGGGAAAGTGGTCGCGGGTTGAGGCACTTATGAAGGACCCCGTGATCCGTGCGGAGGTCGACTTCCTGCTCTGCCGGGACGGCGAAATGGCGGCGATCAAGGTCAAGTCCCAGCCTCGCTGTCACACCGGCATGCTACTGGGGCTGCGCGCAATTGCGGAGCTCCCGGGAATAGCGCGAAGTGTGCTGATCTACGGTAGCAAGCGGTCTTTCCGGACCGGGGACGGTGATCGACGTGTGGTCTACCGAACGGCTGCAACAGGCCCTCGCCGAGAACGCTCTGTGGCCCTAGTCCGAAGTTCCAGCGCAGATCAGACGCATAATCATGAATGTATTGATGTTTGGTATCTACTCACCCCCTACTGATGACGAAGATCGATCCGTTTCTTGTCAGCCGGAACACGCACTTCCGGTCATCGGCCGCGAGCGAGTTACAGGGGCAAGGGACAATGCCGGATCCGCACCCATCAGGAAAAACGATTCGTCATCAGTAGGGGGGTGAGTAGATACCGCAGAGGGTCTTCGCGAGCTCGTTGCGGCTGCAGTGGGAACCGATCCACGGTCTCCCGAACCTCCGCGATCTGCTGCCGGATCAGGTGGCGGCCCGAGAAGGGGGTCGACTTCAGGTCGATGATTTGCGAGTCCATGAGGGATTCCCGCATCCACGATTTGCGAAGACAGCATGCGAATCGGCGGGGGCTGGTCAAGCGACGCGCAAACAGACGCGCCCGCGCACCGAACTGTCAATTCATGTCAAGCGCTTGCCGGTGCGGGAACAACTGCCGTCACCTCGACGCGTATATCCGAATGCCATTGGCCCGCGACTGGGACGGTTGCTGCCAAGAACGCCGGCATGTCGGCAGATGCGGAGCGGGCGGGGTACCGCAAGCGACGGTGCAGGCGGTCTCGGTTCACCGGTCGAGGGCCGTCTGTTCCGCAAGTCGTATCGAACCCCGGGCCGGCCGGTCCCGCTTGAGCGGAGCAGGCGGACGGGCGAAGGCCGCCCGATCCCGGCCGCACTGCGGATCCTGCCCGAGTACCGGTGCCGGGGTCCGATGCAGGACGACGGAGGGTGGAGACGATCCCCGTCCACGAGGCCGTCCAGCTCGTCGTCCGGCACCGCGTCGGGCGATCCGGGTGCGGGAAAGGGCCGCTCCGTCAGGAACGGCCGGACCGACCTCGCAACCCGTTCCCGATTTTTGTCCGCGCCGGATCTGCGTCAGACAAGGTCCGGAGGAGACGGTTTCCGCGCAGGTCGCCCGCCGCATCCGTCGCCCGCCAGGGACAGCAACCGATCGTCGCGAGGCCCGCGTTCTCTTCCGACGCACGCGCGCTTGCGATCAGCCGCACTGCTGCTGTCCCGGCCCTGCCGGGACCACCAGTTCGGGATCGAGCCGGGTGTTCTGCCAGTTGAATCGCCAGTCGAGATGCGGGCCGGTGCTGCGGCCGGTCGATCCCACGGCGGCTACGATGTCGCCCTTTCGGACGCGGTCCCCGCGAACCACCGCGATTGCCGACAGATGAAGGTAGGAGGAAGTCAGGCCCTGTCCGTGCGCAATGACGAGCGTGCCGCCGCTGAAATACAGGTCCGGCTCTGCCAAGACCACGATGCCGTCACCGGCGGCCCGGACCGGAGTGCCGGTCGGGGCCGCGAGATCCACCCCGTAGTGGGGCTGGCGGGGCTCCCCGTTGAGAATGCGCCGGGTTCCGTACACCCCGGAGATGCATCCTTCCGCCGGCCACTCGAAGCCGTTGGCGTAATGCGGAGTCAGGACCGGCGAGGCACGGGCCTCGCGCACCTTCTCGGCCTCGTTCCGGATCCGCTCGAGAATGTCGGTGGGGGGCGTGACCCGGTCGGACGGCAGCCCGTCGATTCGCTGCTCGCCGTACTCGCGCTGCACGACCTCAAGCTCCATGCGCTGCTCCCCGGTCCCGGGTTCCCGGATCCGCAGCACGGAGACCCTGGGAGAATCCCGGTGGAAGCCGAGCACGAAGGATCCGTCTTCCGCGACGGGGACCGGCCGGTCGTCGAGCGTGACCGTCGTGCCGGGCAGGCCCTGACCGAACAGCAGTCCGCCCTCGATGGGCTGGCCGGTCACGGTCGCCGATTGGGCCGGACGGGCGAACAGGGCCAGCAGCAGGAGCGGGATGGCGGCGGAGGTTTTCATGAGCGCGGGATTCCTTGCGGATGCGGGTCGAATCCGGGGCGGGATTCGACGATGCGGGCCGGCGTGTATGCGTCGGGTGGCGAGTCCCGAAACTGCAGCGTGACGGTCTGCCCCGTCACGAGCTCCCGGGCCCGGCGGACTAGGAGGCCGGGGTTCGTGCGCACGATCACGTACCCCCGCTCGAGGATTCGCTGGTGGCTGGAGGCTTCGAGCAGCCGGGCCTGAGCGTCCCAGCGCCGGTACGCCTCGCTGCAGCGCTGCCGCACGAGCGTCGAAGCCGCGACCGGTCGGCAGACAGGTCCAGACGGAGGCGCGCGCGGTTGCCGCGGGCCCGAAGGGCGTGGCGGGCGACCGAAAGCGCGGCGGCAGTCCGGTCACGTCTGGCGCGGATCTGATCGCGAGGGGTCGGCAGACGCCCGGATATTCCGTCATGCCTAGTCCGATGTCGGACCAAGCGTCGTTCCGCATGCGCCGTGATCTGATTCCAAGCATGATCGACGTGCCGTGCCAGCCGCTCGATGCGCGCGGACGGGCGCTGCAGATGCCGGCGAGCGATCCTGCCCCGATGTCGGACCAGACGTCGCTCCGCATGCGCCGTGATCTGATTCCAAGCATGATCGACGCGCTGTGTCAGCCGTTCGATGCGTGTGGACGGGCGGTGCAGATGCTGACGAGCGATCTCGAGGCGGGTCTGTCGGGCGGCGCCGGCGCGCCGCATGCCGTCGGCGAGCCGGGCCGCGGCGGACAGGACGCGCGTCCGGAGCTCGGCCCGCACCGGTACCGCCATCTCGGCGGCCGCCGTTGGAGTCGGAGCGCGGAGGTCGGCAGCGAAGTCGGCGATCGTGGTGTCGGTTTCGTGGCCGACCGCAGAGATCACGGGAATCCCGGATGCCGCAATGGCCCGCGCCACGACCTCTTCGTTGAAGGCCATGAGGTCTTCGACACTGCCGCCGCCCCGGCCCACGATCAGGACGTCCGGGCGGGGGACCGGCCCGCCCGTCGGGAGTCGGTTGAGGAACGCGATGCCCTCCGCGACCTGTTCGGCCGCGCCCTCGCCCTGCACCCGAGCGGGCCAGAGGACCACCTCTCTCGGAAACCGCTCGCGCAGGCGGTGCAGGATATCGTGAATGACCGCCCCCCGTTCGGAGGTCACGACGCCGATGACCGACGGCAGATAGGGAATCGGACGCTTGCGGTCCGGATCGAACAGACCCTCGGCCGCGAGACGCTTCCGGCGATCGTTGATCATCTTCAGAAGGGCCCCTTCGCCGGCTACCTCGACCGCCTCGACGATCAACTGGTACTCGGAGCGCTGCCCGTACGTGCTGACGCGCCCGGTGACGACCACCTCGAGCCCGTCTTCCGGGCGGACGGCGAGATGCTGGGCAGCGGTGCGGAAGCACGCACACTTGATGCCGTTGTGACGATCCTTCAGCGTCCAGTACAGATGTCCGGCGCGGGACCGGAAGAAGCTGGAGACCTCGCCCCGCACGCGGGCGCGGCTGAAGGTTTCCTCCAGCGTGCCCTTGATGTGCTCCGCAAGCTGACTGACCGAGTACTCGGGTAGGTTGGAGCCGGTGCGCACGTTCATGGACCGGATACTAGCGAACCGGTACGCGCCGTGGCGGGAGGAAGGGACATGCACGTTCTGCTGATCGGCGGCGGCGGCCGCGAGCATGCTCTCGCCTGGGCCTTGGCGGCTTCTCCGGCAGTGGATCGGCTGTCGTGCGCGCCGGGCAATCCGGGGATCCTCGAACTGGCCGAAGCGGCGGCGTGTGATCCGGACCACCCGGATTCCGTCGTGGCGTTCGCCCGGGAATCGGCGGTCGACCTCGTGGTGCCGGGCCCGGAAGCGCCGCTGGTGGCCGGCCTCGTGGATCGCCTGGAGGCGGTCGGGATCCGGGCGTTCGGCCCCGTGGCGGCCGCGGCGCGGCTCGAGGGATCGAAATCCTTCGCGCGCGCGGTCGCCGCCGAAGCCGGCATCCCGTGTGCGGCCGGCCGGTCGTTCGCCGATGCCGACGCAGCGGTGGCCTACATCCGTGCGCAGGCCCGTCCGCCGGTCATCAAGGTCGATGGCTTGGCTGCGGGCAAGGGCGTGACCGTCGCCGGTACGGTCGAGGAAGCGGAATCGGCCGCCCGGGCGGCGTTGGGAGGGAGGTTCGGTGCGGCCGGGCAGCGGATCGTGGTCGAAGAGCGCATGGAGGGAACCGAGGCGAGCGTGTTTGCGATCACGGACGGCATGCACGTGCGGTTGCTGGGCGATGCGCAGGACTACAAGCGAATCGGCGACGGCGACCAGGGACCGAATACCGGTGGCATGGGAGCCGTCTCGCCGGCGCCCGCAATGACGGATGCGCTCCGGGCCGAAGCGATGGAGCGGATCCTGCAGCCCGCGGTCGCTGCCATGGCCCGTCGCGGTACTCCGTACCGCGGGGTTCTGTACGCAGGGCTGATGCTCACCGCACACGGACCGAAGCTGGTCGAGTTCAATGTCCGCTTCGGAGATCCCGAATGCCAGGCACTGCTGGTGCGCCTGCGTTCCGACCTGCTGCCGGCGCTGGTCGCGGCCGTGGAGGGGGAACTGGAGAACTTTGCTCTCCGGGTGCGAGAGGAGCGGTCGGTGTGCGTGGTGATGGCGACACCGGGCTATCCCGAAGCGCCGGTCACGGGAGGCGAGATCCGCGGCCTCGAAGCGGCCGAACGATCGGGCCCCGGCGTGCAGGTGTTCCACGCGTCCACCGCGCGCCGCGCCGGCCGCTTGGTGGCCGCCGGCGGCCGGGTTCTGGGAGTGACGGCCACCGGGCCGGACACCGCGGCGGCCCGGCGCGCAGCCTATACCGGCGTGGCGGCCGTGGACTGGCCTGAAGCCGTCTGGCGGCGGGACATTGCGGCACCGCAGGAATGATGGTCAGATCTGAGGTCCGCGCGAGCGCAGGCCCCGTCGGGAGAGGATCGAATCGTTTGCGAGGCGCCGGCAGAAGGGCAGGGCCCCATTCCCCGTGGAGAGCAAGCCGCCGAAGGTCGAGGGCGGCGATCTCTTGGTTGGCGGCCTTGTTGTGCCCCTGCTTCGGCGGTCTCGCCTGCGTCCTACCGGCCCGGTCGGGCGGCAGGCGCGAAGAGCCTCCGAAGGAAATCGGACAGGTCCGCAAAGGCATCGGAGTCGAATTTCCAGGCACCTTGCTGCGCACCTTCGCCCACACGCGCCACGGGATCCCGCTTGGAGGAGAGCCAAGCATGGGCAAAGGTCTTGTCCTCGTTACGGGAATGCAGCACGCGTTGCCGTTTCAGACAGTTGATGAATGTTTCGACACAGCGACTGGCCTCGATCTCGGTCTCTGTAATTGAACGTCGGCACAGGGTCTCAATGGTGCCCGCCTCTGCACCGTTCGGCAAGATAAATACGCCCAATGTCGGATCGCCGCGAATCTCGCCATGGGCGGCGGGCGGATCGTATCCGGCGCCTCGAAGCGCATCGCAAACGCTCTGGAATGCGCGGTTCGCGTTGTCGTCGGCATCCCGGACCACACCGAGGGAACGGATGGTTGGACCACTTTCTGCTCCGGATCGGATTGCAAGAATCTTGTTGCGGAAAGTATCTTTCCCGCCCGCATCAATAACCTGTATATTCGACGTTTCTGCTTGTTCGAAGTTTCGCTGCAAAAGTGCGCCAAACAGATTGACTTCGTCCCGGCCTTCAACCAGCAACAGGCGGTCTGCGTGAATTTCAAGATTTGGCGCACCGCCATACAGGGCTGCCATCACCGAATCTCCAAGCCCAGATCGCGCGCACCTTCCAGCGTTTCGTCGGTGAAGGTCGCCGCCTGTACCTCCCCGGATTCCCGGTTCCGGTAGAGCTTGTGAATCGCCAGGTCGCGGGGTGCATCCCTGAACGCCGCCATGGCCGCCCGGATGCACTCGTAGCTGTGGGTCGTTGCCACCAATTGCACGTTCCATTTTCGCATCCAGGTACGGGCATGACGCCAAACGTCTTCAAGGACGGAGTAATGCAGACCATTTTCTATTTCATCCGCAAAAAGCGCACCCTCCCGAGACGAAAAAAGGCTCAGAAACATCTGGTACAATCTCACGACACCGCCGCCGAGATCTTGAATCGGACATTGCTGTCCGTCCGTTGTGGCCGCGGAAATATACGACTCTCCCATCTCGTCGGCCAGGATTTCCACATCATTGACCTTCGGAAGTATAAGATTCATTGCATCAATAAAATCTTTCTTGTATTTCCCCCTCACCATGTCCGAGTATCGCTGGAGATATGATTCAAGCGATTCGGATTGAAACCTTGTGCCGATAATTGTGCAGTTCGGCCTCAATGCCGGGGGCTGCAGATCTTCAAACACAACAGTTCCGTAGGGCGTTACGTGCAGCCCGCTCAATTCCTGATCTTTCGAATCGTTGTCCGCATTGTCCAGTTTCGTCCGAATACGACCGACAACCGGAGGCATGGGGATCGAATGTTTTGCAGAGGGATCAACCAGCGTTGCTCTTGTCGACAGGTTGTCTGCCCGCTTCTCGTAGGCGAATTCCAGGCGATGATTGCTTCCTTCTTCACAACCTTGAAGGACCAACCTGTCTCTTGTAAGTCTGGTAATGGGATTGAGTCCCGAAGAAGCGGAACGTTGCACATTCATGTTCCACAGAAGGCTGACGTTGTATCTCCCGGAAAATAACCACATGGCCTCAATTAAAGCGGTTTTCCCAATGCCGTTTGCGCCGGTGATTAGATTGGCGGGTGCAAGTCGGGGCAAGGAGAGTCCGTCTACCCCTCGGTAATGTACAACCTCAAAGCTGCTGAGGAATGTCATTTTGGTCCTCCGACATGGTTCCGAATATTTCGCCGGGACCGGGGCCCGACAGTACCGTAGTTCCACCGGCCATCATGTTTGTATACAAGAATTCCGCGCGGCGGGCGGATGGGGCGCAACGGGTGGGCCTGAGCCAACCTCTACTGTGAGGATCGGAGGCCCGGGTGCGGGCTGCCATGCACACACATCCTGCCGGTTAACCCCGGAGCTCTGACCCTCTACGGTGGGTTCCCTGTCGGCCATGGAACCCGTGCACCGCATCCTGAAGCAACCGGCGCACCTGGTCCGGCTGCAGACGCTTCGGTCTCGGGAGCCGCCGTCGCGCCGCGGCTCGACGGGTAGGTCGGGAGTTTCCCCTGACCGATGCGCGGGGTCGCTGGCGCGAGCGCAGTTGCCGGGCGGTCCGGAACGACCTGGAGCGGAACCGGCAGGTGCGTTTGCCGGCACCCCGCGCGGGAAGGGGTGGCGGCGCTCCCCGGCGGCTGGGCACCGCGGTTCCCGTGCCATCGGGGGTTCCCTCGGAAGCGGGTGCGCTGCACGACCTGTGCTTGGTGCCGGTGACCGGGGAGGCGGATCGGCGAATCGGGAACGAGCTGAGGTTCCGGGAGCATCCGTGCGGGACGGCGATGCAGGTGGGCGCCCAGCTGCGGTATCGGGTCCGGTCGGAGCACGGCATCCTAGGGACTGTTAACGCATTATGTGGTGGAATCCGGATCCCCGGTTCGTAGAGAGGATTCCCGGTCATGGAACTCACGCAAGTCCAGTTACGAGCACATTGCTCCTGTCTTTCCGAAGCACCGCGGCAAGGTCCGGCCCGGTCATCTGTCCTTTCAACCGGACACTGTTGAATCCATTTCTTTCAGCATATCGAGTTTCCGCATGGTTCGGTGATGGTAACTACTCACCCCTTGTTGGGGTCGGGTTGGCCGTAGTGCTCGTTGAGGATGTCTGCGGCCTTTCCGTTGAGGGCGATGTGGATGGCGACGAGAGGGTTGTAGCCGAGTGCCTCCATGGAGGTGAGGAAGCTGGAGCCTCGGCACCATGCGGTTGCGTGGAGCATGGTGCGGAACCATCCGGACACTTTGATCTTGACCTTGGTCATTCGGATCTTCGGTTCTCCGGCATGGTTGGTGAAGCTGACGTCGGGGTCCTTCATGAAGCGGAGGACGGACGTCTCGTGTTTCACGAGACGTTCATGCAGGTTGTGGGCGTCGGACTTTGCGATGCGTCCCCGGGTTCCTTTCGTCCGCGGCGGGATATCGGGCAGCTCCTTGGCGCCCTGGGTGAGGAGGGTGCGGTAGCGCGTGCGCACGGCCCGGCGGTCGGTCTCGTTCAAGGCCTTGGATGCGCTCTGGTTGACCCTGTGGCAGACCCCGCGCAGCAGGCTCTTCATCCATCGCGCCCAGCGGTAGCCGTGGGACTCGACGACGAAGGCCCGTTCGCGCAGCAGGTGGCTGCCGCACCGCGGGTGGCGGCACTGCTCGTAGCCCCTGTATGCAGCCCAGCAGTCGTGGACCCGGACGCCCGGGTAGCGCGGGAGGATGCCGATCTCTTCGATCGCCTCCCGACCGCGCTTGCGGTGCGGGAACTTCACGGTCAGGGTCCCGTCGGTGACGACAGGGAGCCATTGGGTCTTGCCGGCGACCCGGAATCCGGTCTCATCGACATGCAAGGCCGGGCGTTGCAGGAGATGGGCCACGGCGACCTCCTCCCAAGATGCGAGCGCATCCTGAAAGCGCCGGACCTAGCCGAGGCAGGTCGCCTCGGAGAGCCTGATGCCGGAGATCGCGTGCACGAGCGAGACGGCACGGCGCAGGGACCGCATCTGGGCGATCCGCAGGTTGAGGACCAAGGCCTGGATGCGGACACCGTACTGCACGGGCCCCGGCATGAGGTCTGGGAACCGGCCCTTGGTCCGGGCCCGACACTTCGGGCCTTCCTTGATCTCGGCGTCGACGCGGCGCTCGACGACTTCGAACCCGAGGTCGTAGAGGACGCGCCGCTCCCGATCGACGGGGTCGACGTCGTCGAGGTCGGCGCCGCAAGCGTCGCAGGCATCGACGGTGATCGTTTCCTGGACGGTGGTCGTGCGCCGGTGACCGCCCGTCTGCGGGTTCGGCTTCGGGCCCTTGCCGTGGCTCCCGGTGCGCCGCGCGCTCTCGTCCTTGTCTGTCTGGGACGGCGGCAGACCGGAGTTCCGGCTCGTCGTGCGCGTGGCCTTCTCCAGGAGCACGGCCAGCAGCAGCTGGAGCAGCATCAGCAGGCCGCGGACGAGCGTCTCGCACTCCGGGGGGACCTTGCCTTGCGTGCGGAGATCCTGGAACCGCTTCTGGAAGGCGTCGACCTCTTGGCGCAGGGAGGTGCCGGCGACGCTCGTCATCCCGACGCCTCCACCGCCCGGATTGCCGCCCGCACAGCGAACCGCTCGCCTTCGGGCATCGTCCGGGAGCGCCGCGCCGGCCGGCGGGCGCGTCAGGACGCCGCGGCGCTCCAAGGTCTCCAGCATCCCGAGGCCGGCCCCAACCCTGGAGCCGCCCTTTGCTGTCGTCCAGTGAAGGTGCTCGCAGCGGCCCGAACAGGGGGTCGACTTCAGGTCGATGATTCGCGGGTCCATGGGGATTCCCGCAGCCACGATTCGACGACAGCATGCGAATCGGCGGGCGCTGGTCAAGCGGTGCGTGGACGACCCGCCCATGCACCGAAACGTCACCTCCTATCCAAGGCCTGCCGGTATGGGAACACCGCCGTCACCTCGACGCACCTATCCGAATGCCCGTGCCCCGCCGGGCGATCGACCCGTCGTCGCCTTCGATCCCTACCCGGCCGCCATCCACACCTCCGACGCGGTCCGCCCCAATGGCCCATCTTGGAGAGGGTCCCTCCTACAACGTCAAGCGCAGATCTCCGGCGGAGGGGAACGGCAGCCCACGGAACCCGCTCCACCGGACCGCAGGGCGCGGACCCGCGACCTCCGCGCGAGGGGCCCGGTCGCGTTGCGGACCCCTCCCCACAAGGCCGGAACGGGGAGCGGAAGCCGAAGATCGACCCACTTCTTGTCAGCCGAACCCCGTGCATCCGGTCCTCGGCCGCGAGCGAGGGAAAGGGGCACGGAACCATGCCGGATCCGAACCCGTCAGGAAAAACGATTCGTCATCAGTCGGGGGGTGAGTAGATACTTAGTCCGCTTCCATATATGTCCCTGAGTTTTTCAGAACGATGATGTGCGCTGGTTTTCTTTTCTATGTTTATGTTGTTGGCAAGAGCCCGTTCTTCTTGCGCCGCTAGGTCGTTGGCGGGAACTTCCCGATTCAGATTTTTGCCAGACGGAGGGACAACTCGTCGGATACCGTCTTCAGGTTCTTTCTGCACTTCCTCTCGCATGATACCTAGTGCCCGCACCGAAAATGGTCATTTTGGCGGCCCTTCCGGCGAAATTTCGGGTTGGACCCACCCTCCGGGGCCTCCGGTCGCTCCGTTTCCAGGGGATTCCTGCCGATTCGTAGCGGCATCCGGGCTCTTCCCACCCAGAATCCGGACGCTAGGGCGAGCGGCTCCGTTCCCGCTCCCGGCGAGCTTCGCGGACGGGGTGGAGGGGCGCCGCTGTTAGGCGGCGCGTCTTCGTCGTCGTCGGGCTTGGGCCCGGGCCTGTCTCTGCAGCAGCAACCCGATGCGGTGGACATTGAAGGCCACCATGGAGAGCGCCACCATCCGCGCAAAACCCTCCGCCCCATACGACAGGACCCGGTCCATGCCGCGCTGCTCGAGATTATTGATGGCGGACTCCACGGCCGGATGCTGCCGGCGCATCTCCCGGAACGTCGGGTCGGCGGCCCGTTTCCGGTCGGTCGGACCGAGTTTTCCCTTCTTCGGAAGCACGTTGTGATCCAGCAGTTCGTCCAGTGCGATCCGGTTGGAGGGACTGTGGAACCCCCGATCGAAGCTGCACAGGCGGAGGTCGGGGAAGCGGGCCTGCGCTTCCCGGATCATGGGTACGGCATGATCCACGTCTCCGCCTTCCCACAGGATCCGGGAGTGTAGGAGGAAGCCGTGCTGGTCCTCCAGCACGGCCACCGGCACTCCGAGTTCCACCGGCACCCCGGCCTTGCCCTTCACACACCCGCGCGTGTGCTCCTCGAAGATCGAAAACACCTTCTCTTCCTGCGGGATCTTCTCGCCTTTCCGCAGGCGGCGGTCCACTGGGTCGAGCTGCCTCCGGGCATGCTTGAGGTACGATTCGATCCGGAGAATCCTGGGGGCTCCGACGCCTTGCTCCCGAAGCGCAGGAACCGTCGCTTCCGCCCGTCGGACCTCCTCCCAGCAGGCGTCGAGGTACGCCTGGATCGGCCCCGGACGGGCCCGCCGGGTCCGCCGAACCTTCGGAAAGAGCCGCTGCAGTCTCCGGCTCCGATGCCGCCACTGCCGCCCTCCGGACACCCCCGCCCGCAGGGCTGAGCGGCCCGTCTCGCGCACCCGGCAACGCATCGCATCCCACAGCAGGTTAACGTCCGTCGGGACGTGCACATCCGTCTTCACCACGAACGAATCACAGCGGCCCCGCAGGGGCTCCTCCGACGGGCGACCGCCCGGGCCGCTCTTCCGCTTCCGCTTCCGCACCCGCGCATGGCCGCTCTCCGCGATCCGCTGCAACACCTCCCCCAGCACGTCCGGCGTCAGCAGGCTCACGTTGTGTACCACCGTGGGATACCGGTACCGGGTCTCGTCCCAGAAGCCGGAGTGTCCCAGAAACTTCCGAACGGTATGGTGTTGGTTCACCCGCTCGTGCAGACGATCGAAGTCACACCCCAAGACCTGCTTCAGGAGACCCATCACGAGGATCCTCCACAGCTCCATGCCGGGACGCCCTTTCGTGTGGGACACCTCGGGAAGGATCCCCTGCTCCAGGATCTCGAACCACCGGGCACGAACCGACCGGTCGGCATACACGTGCCGAAGCCCGAGCAGCAGCGGCGGAATGTCATCCCGCGAGCTCTCGTCGATCTCGATCTCCTCGATCGCAACCTGACCCAATTCCATCTGCAGGCGAATGACGTTTCGCATGGCAATTCTCGCGAAGATTCCCGAAAATCCGGCCGATTCTCGACCTCATCGGCCGATTCCCGCATCAAAGCGGGATTCTTCGTCCCCTCTATATCACGATTCCACTTTCAGAGTCAAACCATTGTACTTTTTCGGTGCGGGCACTACCTATGCCCTTTGTGCGGTTTCAGCATAATATTCTCGTATTAAATCATTCGGGATTTCCGAATTGCGGCCAGAACTGTGCCAAACCTGGTACCAAGGCGTTCCTGGCGCATGGGTAAGATAAGAAAGATTAATTCCAGAAAGATGTCCGTACTTTTCGAACACTTGCTGGATCAAGTCTTCTTCGTAGCGATCGAATTCCTCATCATCGGCGATGATGGTTTGGGTGACACCGTTTGCGCGATATTTCTTCAAACCATAGTATATTTCCCGCACAACTGGTCCGTATAGCCATGCGAGGACAGGTTGTCTGAACAAGCGCCGTTTGTAGAGGCCAAGCATCCACCCGTGCGAAATGTAGGAAAGCTTGCCGATCTGCAATGGCGTGAACGGAGAATCCGCTTCTGCACCTTTCTTGATCAGCGCATTTGCGATCGCGCGGGCATCACGGGCCGGGGTTCCTTCACTCATGCTTCCCTCCGGTTGGCTCACGGGCCTGCGCCACGCAGGGGGCGCTGGCCCGTTCAGGCTCTGAACTTCCAAGGTTATACATAACCTATAATCCATGCTGTCAGAATTTTTTGCAAGAGTCAAGCACTTTTTGTCCTCGTGTTCCGATGCAGCATAGTACCGTGCTTGCGCCTACAGCGCGCACAAACGAATCAACCCTAAATCCGGGAGTTGGAGGGCGTGATCGCGCTCTTGGCGGCGTGCGGCGGTCGGAGTGCAGGGTGGATTCAGCACGCCGGCGCGGTCCTAGTAGTCCACCGACGTTGCATTGATGGCTGCAGGATGGGGCGGTATTTCCGTGTCGGTCCGTGTCGGCCCCGTATCGGTCTGTGTCGGCACCCACTGGAACCGGGCTGTTCGCTGAGATTCTCGCACCGCTTCTAAGGATCAGATAAAGAACACAATGGGATTATTGGGCCTCTATGGATCAGGTGTCAGGTCTGAGCATCGGGGCCAGCTCATGCCTGCAGCCCCCAATCCAACGTTTCCGTACTACTAGGGGCGGCCGGCAGGATTGACGGCCGATTCGCGGCATAGAGGCATTTCTTGGGCGCTTCGGCCAGTGCCGAGGGTCCGGCACCATCGATCCTCGGCACTCAACTGCTTCGCAGTTTGCACGAGGGACCGGAAGAAGCCGGCGAGCCGCCGCAGGGTTCCGGACCCCCGGCCCGCTCTGGTCACCTCGGGTCACGTTCTGGTGCATCTTCGGAATCCATCGCATCCGCGAGGTTCCGTTCGACCGGCCTGGCCTTCGGTCGGGCCGCCCTCGATGTGGGGTCGATCTCGTGCAGGGTTCGGGTGATGCCGTGCACCCGGCGGGGGTCGAGCGCCGCCTGCGCGAGCCGCCGCCCCGCGGGGCCTGTTCGGGAGCGGAGGGACCGGAAGAAGGCGCGCAGCAGGTCGGCTGCGGCTTGCTCGCCCACGCCGCCGTACACCTCCGGTGCCGGAGGTGCGCCCGCATGGTGGAAGATCATGGGACCGTGCTCGACGCCGCCGCCCTTGGGGTCGGTCGCGCCGTAGTAGAGCCGCTGCACGCGGGCCAGCACGATCGCGTGCGCGCACATGGGGCAGGGCTCCAGGGTCACGAACAGGTCGCAGGCCCCCAATGCGTGCCGGCCCATCGCCCGACCGGCGGCCCGCAGGACGAGCAGTTCCGCATGCGCGGTCGGGTCGCCGGAAGCCTCGACGCGATTGCCGGCCCGCGCGACGATGGTTCCGTCGCGGGCGAGAACGGCTCCTACCGGCACCTCGCCGCGCGCGGCCGCCGCCCGAGCCTCGGCCAGCGCTGCGGACATCAACGGATGCTCGAGCAGCGCCATTGCTCCCTTCCCGGGCGGGCGCCGGTATGGTGGACGCCGGCGCGGAGGGCGGCGGCAGGACCTCCGGGGAGACGCGCATGCCGGAAGCCACTCCCCGCGATGCGGCCACGCTCATCCTCGTCCGTAACGCGCCGGAGCGTCCCGAAGTGCTGCTGGGGCGCCGCCCGGCCTCGGCCCGGTTCATGCCCGGGTTCTACGTATTTCCGGGCGGCGGGATCGAAGCCGACGACTTCCGGGCCGGATCGGCCACCGAGCTCGCGCCCGAGCTGGTGGACCGGGCGGCGCGCATTCCGGAAATCGGGATCGACCGCCGGCACTTCCGGGCCATGGCCTGTGCCGCCGTGCGCGAGACCGTGGAAGAGACCGGACTGCTGCTCGGGGCGACGGGCGCGGTCGGAGAAGGACTCGCCGGCGGCTGGACGACGATGCGGGCGGCCGGTCTCGCGCCGACCCTCGCGGCCCTCCGCTACGTGGGGCGGGCCATCACGCCGGCCGACAGCCCCATCCGGTTCCATGCCCGGTTCTTTGCCGCTGCGGCCGATGCCGTCCTGGGCCGCCTGCGGCCGACCGCCGAACTGGATGACGTGGTCTGGGTACCGATGGATGACGTCCGGGATCTCGCGCTCTCGTCCCCGACCCGGTTCATGCTGCAGCAGGTAACGAAGCGAGGCTGCGACCCGGGCCGGTTCGAGCATCCGCACCCGACCCCGCTGTTCACGAAGGTCGGCGGACAACGGCGCGTGCTCTGGGATCCAGCCTGATCCGGACTGCATTGCCGGTCCGCGCGACGCCGAGGCGGGCGAGATGCCGGCCGCGGCACGGCCCGTGGATACAGAGGCCGTCCGTCAGCCGGAACCGCGCCCCGTGATTGGCGCACAGCAAGTGCCGCCGGTCGCGTGTCAGGACTCGTCCGGGAATGAGGTCGAGCGGCAGGTGGGCGTGCGGACAATCGTTGCGGAAGGCCGAGAGGTCCTGCGCCGAGCGGACCACGATCACGCCCGGTTCCGCCGGGTCGGGTCCGGCCAAGGTTCGGGCGCCGCCGTCGGGAATCGCGGCGGCGGGAAGGACGAGGTCCGTCACGGCGCGTCGGCGAGGCCCGCCATCCCGCACAGCAAGCGCCAGTGGGGCACGGAGACGGGAACCACCGACAGGCGGGACTGGCGCACCAGCGCGAGTCCGGACAGCCGGGGCTCGGCCTTGATGGCGGCGAGGGTCACGGGGCGGGGTACCGCCGCGACCGCCCGCACGTCCACCATCCCGAAGCGGCCCGAGGGATCCGTCGGGTCGGGATAGTAGGTCCGGACGACTTCCACGACCCCGACGATGCGCCGTTCGCGGACCGAATGGTAGAAGAACCCGCGGTCGCCGACCTGCATCGCCTGCATGTGGTTGCACGCTTGGTGGCTGCGCACCCCGTCCCATTCGCAGCCCGTCTCGCCGCACTGCATCTGATCGTCCCAGGACCAGGCTCCGGGTTCCGACTTGAAGAGCCAGTAGGCCGTCATGGCGCCTCCCGATCCGGATTCAGGTTCGGCGCGCACTGTAGAGGCAGGCGATCCCGCCCGCATACGGTTTCACGCGCAGGGTGCCGAGACCGGCCCGCCCGAGTTCGTCCGCCACCGCGTCGGGCGGGAGGAACCGGCGGATGCTCTCCGCCAGATAGGCGTACGCGTCCCGCCGGCCGGTCACGGCGCCGCCGAGCCGCGGCAGCACCCGGAACAGGTAGCCCGTATAGAGGGAGTCGAAGCACCGCGCGGTCGGTGCGAACTCCAGGGCCAGGAAGCGCCCGCCGGGCCGAAGGACGCGCCGGACCTCCCGGAGCGACCGCCCCAGTTCGGCGAAGTTCCGGAGCCCGAAGGCGCAGAGCACCTGCGTGAAGGCCCGGTCCGGAAACGGCAGCCCGGCCGCATCGGCGCAGATCCAGTCCGGCGCGGCGACGAAGCCGCGGTCGAGGCCGCGGCGGCGGCCCTCCCCGATCATCTCGGGAGACGCATCCGCCACCACGACCGTGGCGTCGGCGAAGCGCCGCCGGACCCGGTAGGCCAGGTCGCCCGTACCGCCGGCGAGGTCGAGCGTACGGCGCGCCTCGTGCCGGCTCAGCTGCCGCACGAGATCCCGTCGCCAGCACCGGTGGAGGCCCGCGGACATCAGATCGTTCATCAGGTCGTAGCGGGTCGCCACGCCCGAAAAGACGCTTCCGACGAGCGCCCGCTTCTCCGGTCGCTCGACATCGCGAAACCCGAACGGCACCCTGTCCATGGGCCGACCATAGGGCATTCGCAGACCGGGCGGCGGCCGCCCCGCGCGCCGCCGCTGCGGGCCCGGCCGGAACGAGGGGACGCATGCCGGAACTGCCCGAAGTGGAAACGGTCTGTCGGGGACTGCGGGCGCGGGTGTGCGGTTGGGTCGTGGGCCCGGTCGCGCTCCGCCGGTCGGGGCTCCGCCGGGCGTTCCCCGCGGACTTCGCCGAACGGGTCGTCGGCGCCCGCATCGTCGCCGTCCGGCGCCGCGGCAAGTACGGAATCCTGGCCCTCGACGCCGCTCCCGCGATCCTGTTCCACCTCGGCATGTCCGGACGGTTCCTGTTGGAGGTGCCGCCGTACCCGGCCCCCGGGCCGCACGACCATGCCGCGGTCGAGTTGATGTCGCCGGCCGGCCCCCGGCTCCGGCTGACGTTCCGCGACCCCCGGCGGTTCGGCCTCCTCGATCTGGTCCCGGCCGGCGCGGAAGGGCGGCATCCGCGTCTTCGGGGGCTGGGACCCGAACCGCTGGACGTGACCGGTCCGGGGTTGCGCACGGTCCTTCGGAGCCGAACCGCCGCGATCAAGACCGCGTTGCTGGACCAGCGGGTCCTCGCCGGCATCGGCAACATCTACGCGTGCGAGGCGCTGTTCCGGGCCCGGATCAGCCCGCGCCGGCGGGCCGGCCGCATCGGCCCGCGCCGCGCCGACGCGTTGGCCGCGGGGATCCGTTCGGTCCTGGCCGACGCGATCCGGGCCGGCGGCTCCACGCTCCGGGACCACGGGCAGGTCGGTGGCGAACCGGGCTGGTTCCAGCGCCGGCTGGACGTCTACGGGCGGGCCGGAGAGGCGTGCCGCGCCTGCGCGCGTCCCGTTCGCCGGTTCCGCCAGAGCGGGCGGTCGACCTTTCACTGTCCGGCCTGCCAGCGCTAGGCCGCGGGCGCGCGCCGATTGTGCGACCGGGGCCGGATGTGCGACAGTGGCCGCGCCGCGCCTGCGTCGGGCCGGGGGATGGAGGCGGAAGCGTGGCGCGACTGTGGCTGGCCGGCATCCTGCTTGCGGCGGTGGCCGGCCGGGCCCTTCCGGGCCAGGCCGACGGATTCCTGTCCTGCATGGACCACCTGCCGCTGGTTCCCGGGCTCGGCGAAGCGGCGGAGGGCTGCCTGAATTTCGATACGGTCACCGGACGCGTCGTCCTGGCCGAAGCGCACGGGCCGGTGTCGGCGGACGAGGTCCGGAGGTTCTACCGCGAGGCCCTGCCGGCCTTCGGATGGGAGTTCCGGGGTCCGGGCCCGCTCGATGCCGTGCGCGCCGGCGAGCGGCTCCGGATCTCGATCATGGAGACGGAGGGTCGCGACCTGCGCGTGCACTATGCTCTCGCGCCGTCGCCCGGCACCGAGTGAGGAGGCTCTCCGGCATGTCGTTCACCTGCATCAGGACCGAAGTCCGCGGCCGGGTCGGGATGATCACCCTGCACCGCCCCGACGCGCTCAACGCCATCAACGCCGAACTGGCCGCCGAGCTCGGCGCGGCGGTCGACGGGTTCGAGCACGACGCGGACATCGGCGCGCTCGTGCTGACCGGTTCCGGCAAGGCCTTTGCGGCGGGTGCGGACATCAAGGAAATGCTGGCCCGGGAGTTCACCGACGTCCTCCGGCACGACTTCATCCAGCCTTGGGAGCGCTTGGCGCGGTGCCGCAAGCCGGTCGTGGCGGCGGTATCCGGCTACGCCCTCGGGGGCGGATGCGAGATCGCGATGATGTGCGACATCGTGCTGGCCGCCGATACCGCCCGGTTCGGTCAGCCGGAAATCCTGCTGGGCACCATTCCGGGTGCCGGCGGAACCCAGCGGCTGCCGCGGGCGGTGGGCAAGGCGAAGGCGATGGAAATGGTGCTGACCGGACGCATGATGGACGCCGACGAGGCCGAGCGCGCCGGTCTCGTCAGCCGGGTCGTCCCTGCCGCCGAACTGCTCGACGAGGCCCTGCGGGTCGCGGCCAAGATCGCGGAGCAATCGCTGCCGTCGGTGCTGATGGCCAAGGAAGCCGTGAACCGCGCCTACCAGGGGACGCTCGACGAGGGGATCCGGTTCGAGCGGCGCCTGTTCCAGTCGACCTTCGCGACCGACGATCGCCGCGAGGGCATGCGGGCCTTTGCCGCCAAGCGCCGGCCGGACTTCCGGCATCGTTGACCGGCGGCGCCAAGCACGCTAGGAACGCACGGTTTCCATCGGTTTCTCGGAGAGCCCCATGGCGCATCACGCGTCGGCGAAGAAGCGCATTCGCACGAATGCCCGCCGCCGGAAGATCAACCGCAGCCGGGTCAGCCGGATCCACACGTTCGTCCGGAAGGTGGAGGAGGCCTTGGCCGCCGGCCACCACGCGGCCGCCCGTTCGGCGCTGCGGACCGCCGAAGGCGAGCTGCGGCGCGGGGTCGGCAAGGGCGTCCTGCGGCCGGGCACCGTGTCGCGCAAGGTGTCGCGCCTGAACGCCCGGGTCCGCGCCCTCGCCTGATTCGCGCCGGCCTGGATCCGGCGCAGAGCCCGGATTTCCGGCCCGATTTCCGTCCGTTCCGCGGTCCTGCGCCCACCGGGAAGCAGGCCGCAGGATGCCGTCGCCGGATTGGGATCGATCGCCCCCGGTGATTCTCCGGGGGAGGTCTCCGGCCGGATCCGGGCCCTTTCATCCGAACGCGGTTGCCTCGGCCTTCATGCGGCCGTACCTGGTGATCCATGAGGATCGGCTTCCGAGCTCCGTCCGCGACGACGGTGGCTGGGCGGAAGGGAGCGGCGGCCGAGGGCTGCACGCGCTCGTCCTTGGCGCGGGGATGGTGCGAGCGCGAGGATGGGCGCAACGCGAAGGGCGCCCTGTGCCTTGCCGCGGCGCGCAAGCGTTGGCCGGAGCTGGCTTCGTCCCTGGGCATCGTCCTTCCCGAACTCAGACCTCATGTCCTCCATCCGGACATCGTCGAGCGGGACGATCCCGACGGGTCCCGGACCGGTTCTCCGGAAGATCTGGGAGAGATCACCGTGGAGCCGGGCGGCGACGGCGAGGACCAGCACCAGGCCCCGGTCGAGGATGAGCGACCTGGCATCCCAGGGGCGATGCATGCGCCCCCGGCGCCCGGATGCGATCCTGGATCCCTTCGTCGCGGCACGGTCGCCGCGGCGGTCTGGTGTTCGGTGCGGCCGGTGGGCATCAGAAGGCGTGCGACGACTTCATCGGCGGGTCCCGGGGAGCGCGGGACGCCCACCTCGGCGAGGCGGTCCACCATGATCGTTTCCCGATCCTTCCTTCGGTCCATGGGAAGGGATGGGCGGCCCATGCTCGCGCGAGCGCGGTCCGGCGGCGGGCCGCGGACGGGCACGAGCAGTACGGGGTGCGGCCGGTTCTGGCCTACAGCGCTGTGGGGCCCGAGCCCATCGGCCCGAGCGACCGGGCGGCAGGCCGGGAGCGTGGTGCAGAGAGAACCTCGGGTCGACCGCCCGGGTCCACCGGTCCGGGCGTGCGGCGTGCCGTGTGGATGCAGCCCCTGACACCGGGCTGGCGCGCCGGGCGGTGCCGGGAGCCCGAGCGGGTTCTGGGCCAGGCGCAGCCGCGGGTCGGCACCGGGACGATCGACGGGGCGATGAGGGATCCGGCCGCAGCCATCACAGGGACGTGCGCATCCGCGACCGCTTCGTCCTTGTGGGCCGGGCGTGGCAGCTCCGTCCCGGAGCGAGCCTGCCGGTGCTCGTTCCCGGCGTGGCGGAGCCGAGGGCAGCCTACCGCCGGTGGTCGAACCCGAGAATCACGATGGAGCCCATCCTGGAAGGACACCGGGAAGCGAGGGTGGAACGTTGCCGTCCGCCGCGCCGGATCCTTGCGGTCCAGGACACGACATTCCCTGATTCCCACGGCTTGAAGGCAACCGAGCGCCGGGTCGACATCGTCGGGGCGGCTCGGGCATCCGAGCCATGGCGGTCCATGCCGGGGTGGCCGTTCACCGAAGGCGGCGGTGCCCTCGGGTTGCTCCATCTCGACGCCGACTTCCGTTCGGAGCCGGATCCGGAGAAGAACGGGGAGGGTGACCAGGAGAGCCGGCGCGGGCTTGACGGATCCGGCCGGGCCGGAAACGGGCCGGGGCCGGTCCTTCGGCCCAGGTGCGGGTGATCGGTGACCGTGAAGGCGACCTCCGGGATCTGCGGGCCCGGCGCTCGTCGCGCAAGGTCGGTCTGCGGGTGCGGGCCCGGCGCTCGGCCCGGCGCCGCGGGGTCACCGCCTCGGGCGCATGCCGGGGCCTTTGGGAGCCCAGGGCCGACGCGCCGTGCCTCGCGACGCAGCCGATCGACATCGAGGCCTGCGGAGGGCTCCGCCGTCGTGAGGCGCGCAAGGGCGTGCGCCTCGAAGTCCGCACGGCCCGGGTCGACCGGGCCCGCCGGACCGGAATCCCCGGGGACCGCGACCCGCCGGCCGGCGGGTCGGACCTTCCAGACCGGAACCGAGTTCCTCCCCGCATGGGACGACAGCGCAGGAACCGCAGTATCGTTGGCAACGGGGCTGGAACGAGGCGCGCCCCCGAGACGCAGGCCGGGCCGCATCGGACCGGATGCGGGATGCGGACCGGTCCGCTGCGGGAACAGGTGTTCGGGCACCGGTCGGTCCCGGCCCGGGTTCCGGGCTCCGGACTCCAGCAAATGCCTTGCGGAACGCGGACGGCCGGCGCGGGGTCGGGTTCTCGATGGTCTGTCGGCTTCTTCCGGCATCTTCCAGATTCGGCAACCGGTTTGCGGCCGGAGGACGAACAGGCGGCAAGTTGCTCGAATGGGCCGCTTGTGCGGTCCGCCGGCCCGTGCCTATTCTGATTCGGCGTGACAGGATCACGGCACGCTCCCCGTGCCCGAGAACCGGCAATTTCCTCAAGGGTTTCGAGGGTTTGGGGACAGCGGTTCCTGTGGCGTTCCGAGGGCCGGCCGCGGTCGGTGCCGACATCCGCTGGGAGGAATGCCGAATGGACCGACACTGCTGGCACGCGGCCCAATTCCGGCTTCGGGACGAGATCAGTCCGGCGGCGTTCGAGCACTGGCTCGTGCCCCTGCGGCCGGTCGGCACCGGCGGCAATCCGCTGGTCCTGGCGGCGCCTTCGGAGTTTCACCGGAACTGGGTGCGAAGCCGGTATCTCGGCCAGATCCTGTCCAGCTGCACGGCGGCCGACCCGTCCGTGAGCCGCGTCGAGATCGTCGTGCAGGAAGGCGCGCCGGCCCCGGAGGCGCACCCCCGGCCGGCGCCGGCCCGGCCCGCGCCGGCGAACGTGGGGAGCATCCTGGATCCGCAGCGGACCTTCGATTCGTTCGTGGTGGGAGCCAGCAACCAGGTCGCCTTCGCCGCCGCCCGCCGGGTCGCCGAGGGGCAGCCCGACGGGGACCGGAACCTGCTCTTCTTCTCGGGCGGCGTGGGCCTCGGCAAGACCCACCTGATGCATGCCATCGCGTGGGAGGTGCTGGCCCGGGGGGAGCGGCGGGTGGCCTACCTGTCGTCCGAGAAGTTCACCTCGGAATTTGTCGCCGCCCTGCGGACCCGGGACACCGATGCGTTCAAGCGCCGCTTCCGGACCGTGGACATCTTCATGGTCGACGACGTGCAGTTCCTGGCCAGCCGCGCCCAGACCCAGGAGGAGTTCTTCCACACCTTCGACGCCCTGTCGAGCGAGGGCAAGCAGATCGTGGTGTCGGGCGACCGCGCGCCGGTCGACATGGAGGACGTGGACCGGCGGCTGCGGTCGCGGCTGGGGGGCGGCCTCCTGGCCGAGCTGCGCACGACCACCTACGAGCTGCGCCTGAGCATCCTGCAGCGGCATCGCGACCGCTACGACGATCTCGCGGTCCCGGATCCGGTGCTGGAGTTCCTGGCCCACAAGATCACGAACGACATCCGCGAACTCACCGGCGCCCTGGCGCGGGTCGTCGCCCACGCCGAGTACACGCGTCAGCCGATCACGCTGGACCTGGTCCGGGACGCACTCCCCGACCTGCTGCGCGCCAACGAGCGCCGGGTCACGGCCGAGGCCATCCAGAAGGCGGTGACGGCCTACTACGGCCTGCGCCGGGGCGATCTGGCGTCGCCGCGCCGCGAACGGCGCATCGTGGGGCCCCGGCAGGTCGCGATGTGGCTGTGCAAGCAGCTCACGCCCATGAGCCTTCCCGACATCGGCGGCCGGTTCAACCGGGACCACTCGACGGTCGTGCACTCGACGCGGCGGGTGGACGAGCGGCTGGCGGACGAACCGGCGCTGGCCGAGGACCTCGAGAAGCTGAAGCACTGGATTCTTGACTGATTACAGGTGCATGTCGGAGCACATGCTGCTAGACTGGCCCGTTTCGCGGCACCTTGGGCAGCGATGGGCGGGATCCCCGCCCGCCGCCCCGGAAGCAGCTACGTGAATCGATGAAGTTTACGCTTGAACAAAGGGATCTGCTGGCCCCTCTGCGGCACGTGTACGGGGTGGCGCATCACCACGACCCCGAACTCGACCAGGCCCGCCAGCGCGCGCGGATCCTGACCCATACGCTGATCGAGGCCCGGCGCGGCGCGGACGGGCAGGACGGCACGATCGCCTTCGACGCCTGCGACGACGAGGTCCTCTACGAGTCCGAGCGCCTCGACGGCACGGTGGAGGAAGAGGGCAAGGCCACCGTCGAGGCGCATCTCCTGCACGACCTGGTCAAGCGGATCCCGAGCGACGCGACGGTCCGGGTGCGGCTCGAGCGCAAGACGGACTCCGACGCCGACGGAGGCGTCCCGGAACCGGAGGAAGCCCGTGTTCCCGCGTTCCGGAACTGGGTGGTCTTCGAGGCCGACGGGAGCACGTTCGAACTGCCGTCGATGGCGCCGGGGGACTTCCAGGAGTTCGCCGAGCCGACCGGAGCGGCCGTGCGGCTGCCGGCGGCCGGGTTGCGGCGTCTGATCGATTCGTGCCGCATCGCGATGTCGAACGACGACGCGCGGCTGCACCTCAACGGCATCTTCCTCCACACGACCACCGAGGACGGCCGGGCGCTGTTCCGCGCTGCGGCCACGGACGGGCACCGCCTCGCCTGCTCGATGCACGTGCTGGCGGGCGACGGCGACGCGATCCGGGACGGAATCACGCTGCCGCGCAAGGCGGTCGAGCAGGTCAACGGCCTGCTTCGGGGGGCGCGGGACGAGGTCGAGCTCCGGTCGGGCGACGACCTGGTCCAGATCCGGGTCGGTTCCGTGTCGATGACGGCGCGCCTCAGCCAGGGCGGCTTCCCGGACTACCAGAGCGTGATCCCGCAGGACCGGGCGAACCGGCTCCGGGTTCCCCGTGCGGCCCTGGAACAGGCGATCGACCGGGTATCCGCGGTGGCCCGCAAGAACCCGGGCATCGTCCTGCAGATGGGCGACGGGGACCTGCGGGTGAGCGCGGGCGATCCGGCGACCGGCCTCGGAGAGGAACGCATCCGCGCGGACTACGAGGGTGAGCCGCTCACCATCGGATTCAACAGCCGCTACGTGCTGGCCTGCTGCCGCGTGATCCCGGACCGGGAGCTCCTCCTCGAATTCAACACCCCCGGCCATGCGGCCGTGATCCGCGGCCCCGGCGACGACGGGACCGTGCATGTGGTGATGCCGATGGACGTGTCGGGGCAGCGGCATGGGGCGCTCCTGCAGGACGCCGGCGCCGACGCCGGCGCGCGGTTCACGCTGGGGCGGAGCCCGCTGCTCGCCCCCCTCGCCCGTCTGCAGGGCGTGGTCGAGCGGGTCGGAACCCGCCCCATCCTGTCCCACGCGCTGATCCGGGCCGGATTGGACGGGGTCACGTTCGACGCCTGCGACAGTCAGGCGCTGTACGAATCGGAACGCCTGCCCGCCCGGGTCGAGACGGCCGGCGCCGCCACCGTCGAGGTGCAGCTGCTGCACGGCGTGATCAGCAAGCTGCCCGAAGACGTCGACGTCCGGGTCTCCGGCACGCCGGTCGACGAGGCCGGCGCCCCGGAATCGGGCGCGTGGCTGCGGGTCGAGGCCGGAGCGAGCCGGTTCCTCCTTCCGTCCCTCGCGCCGGCGGCGTTTCCGGCCCTGCACGATCTCGAGTGGGAGCATCGGTTCGAGGTCTCCGCCGCCGAGCTGGGGCGCATGCTGGCGTGGTGCCGGATCGCGATGTCGGACGATCCGGCCCGGATGCACCTGAACGGCGTGCTGCTGCACGTCACGGAAGAAGACGGGCGCCGCCTGCTCCGGATGGGCGCCACCGACGGCCACCGCCTGTCGCAGGCCGGATGTGCGTGCCCGCCGGGGGCGGAAGCGCTGACCGACGGCGTGACCGTCCCCCGCAAGGCGGTCGAACAGGCCGGACGGCTGCTGGCGGACGCCGACGGCGGCGTCCAGGTGGCGATCGGAAACGGCTGGATGCGGTTCGGGATCGCGGACGTCGCGGTCGTCACCCGCCTCCACGAAAGCCGGTTTCCCGACTATCAGCGCGTCATTCCGACCGAGTACAGCAGCACCCTCACGATCAACGCCGCCCGGCTCCGCCAGGCCCTCGAGCGCCTGGCCCTCGTGGCCAACCGGAGGAGCCGCGCGATCCGGTTCGAACTCAGCGAGGAGCGCCTTGCGGCGGTGGCCGGCGACCGGCAGCACGGGGTGGGGCGCGAGACCCTGATCTCGGGCGCCTTCCGGGGCAGTCCGATCGTGGTCGGCTTCCGGTCCGAATACGTCATCGAGTTCTGCCGGGTCGCCCGGTCCGACGAAGTGGTCATGGAATTTCAGGGGTCCGGACAGCCGGTGGTCATCCGGGATCCCGGCGGGCTCGGCCGGCTGCACGTCATCCTGCCGACCCGGGTCTGAGCCGGCGGCGCATGCAGACGGTAGTGCCGGTCCCGGCGGACGCGGATCGCCCGGCGGCCGCCCTGACCCGGGTCGAACTGCACGACTTCCGCAACCACGCGCGCCTCGTGCTCGACCTGCAGCCCTGCTCGCTCGCGGTCACCGGCCCCAACGGCGTGGGCAAGACCAACCTCCTCGAGGCCGTGTCCCTGCTCGCGCCCGGCCGCGGGCTCCGCCGGGCCCGGCCTGCCGACCTAGCCCGCGACCGGACCGACGGCTGGAGGCTCGGCTTCGAACTGCGGTTCGGCGACGGTTCCGTCCGGGTCGGCACCGGCTGGAGCCGCGGCTGCCGGCGCCGCGTGCGGATCGACGGCGTCGAGGCCCCGTCCACGCTGGGTCTCGGCGACCTGCTCGCGGTGCACTGGCTGACGGCCTCGATGGACGGCCTGTTCGCCGCGGGCGTTTCGGCCCGGCGGCGGTTTCTGGACCGGCTGGTCGCCGGCATGGATCCCGCGTACGCGGCGGCGGCGGCCCAGTGGGAGCGCGCCGCCCGCCAGCGCCGTGAACTGCTGCGGCAGGACCGGACCGAGGACCGCTGGCTGGAATCGGTCGAGCGCGCGATGGGGGAGGCGGCGGCGGCCGTGGCGCAGGCGCGGCTCGAGGCGGTGGCGGCGCTGGCGGCGGCGATGGCCGACGGCAGCGGATCGTTTCCGGTACCCGACCTCGCGGTCCGCGGCGCCGCGGAGCGGCTGCTGCTGGCGTCGGGGCCGGCCGCCGCGGCCGAACGCCTGCAGGCGCTGTGGCGGGCCGGCCGTCCGGGCGACCGGCTGTCCGGCCGCACGGCGACGGGTCCGCACCGGAGCGATCTGGTCGTCCGCCACCGCAGCCGCGGCGTGGAGGCGGCGCGGTGTTCGACCGGCGAGCAGAAGGCGCTGCTGATCAGTCTGGTGCTGGCCGCCGCGCGCGCGGAGACCGCGCGCCGCGGCGCGCCGCCGCTGGTACTGTTGGACGAGGTGTGCGCCCACCTCGATCCGGTCCGCCGCACGGCGCTCGCCGTCGAGCTGGATGCGCTGGGCGCCCAGATCTGGCTGACCGGAACCGAGGCGAGTACCTTCGGCGACTTTCGCGAGGTGCAGTCGGTGGCGCTCCCGGTCGTGCGCGCCGTGGAGGGAACCCTGTCCTGATGTCCAGTCCCGAACCGCCCGCGAACCCGGACCCCGCGGCCGGCGGTCCGGCCGCCCCGCCGGCCCGGCCGGACGGCGCCGCCTACGACGCCGGGAGCATCAAGGTCCTCAAGGGACTCGAGGCGGTGCGCAAGCGCCCGGGCATGTACATCGGGGACACCGACGACGGGTCCGGGCTGCACCACATGGTGTTCGAAGTGGTCGACAACGCCGTGGACGAGGCGCTGGCCGGATTCTGCACCCGGATCGACGTCCGCCTGCAGGCGGACGGGTCGGTGACGGTGCGGGACGACGGCCGCGGCATTCCGACGGGCATCCAGGCCGACGAGGGCGTGTCGGCGGCCGAGGTCGTGATGACCCACCTGCATGCCGGCGCCAAGTTCGGCGAGGACAGCTACAAGGTGTCCGGCGGCCTGCACGGCGTCGGGGTGTCGGTCGTCAACGCGCTGTCGGAACGCTTGGAACTGCGGATCTGGCGGGACGGATCCGAGCACCGCATGCGCTTCGCCGACGGCGTGCCGGAACGCCCGCTCGCGGCCGTCGGCGAGGCCGGGGGCCGGCGGGGCACCGAAGTGACCTTCCGGGCCTCGGACGCGGTCTTCACCGAGGTCCGGTACGACCGCTCCCGCCTCGAGAAGCGGCTGCGGGAACTCGCGTTCCTCAACGCCGGGCTGCAGGTCGTCCTGACCGACGAACGGGGCGACGCGCCGGAGACCTGCGAGTTCCGCTTCGACGGCGGACTCCGGGAATTCGTGGCGTTCCTCAACCGCACCGACCCGCCGCTCCATGAGGAGCCCATCCTGATCGCGGGCGAGAGCCACGGCATCGAGGTCGAGCTCGCCCTCCGCTGGAACCGGAGCTACCACGAGACGATGCGGTGCTTCACGAACACGATTCCCCAGAGCGACGGGGGCACGCACCTCGCGGGATTCCGGAACGCGCTGACCCGCGAGATCGGGAACTACGCGAAGCAGTTCGGCGGCGCCCGGATCGAAAAGGTCTCGCTGACCGGCGACGACACGCGCGAGGGGCTGACCGGAGTTCTGTCGGTCAAGGTTCCGGACCCGAAGTTCTCGTCCCAGACGAAGGAAAAGCTGGTGAGCTCCGAGGTCCGCGGGGTCGTCGACCGCATCGTCGGCGAGGGGCTGAAGGAGTGGCTGGAGGCGCACCCGGAACCGGCCCGGCAGCTGGTCCAGAAGATCGTGGAGGCGGCGCAGGCCCGGGAAGCGGCCCGCCGGGCGCGGGAGCTCTCGCGCCGCAAGGACGCGCTCGACGTCGCCAACCTGCCCGGCAAGCTGGCCGACTGCCAGGAGCGGGATCCGGCCCGGTCGGAGCTCTACCTGGTCGAGGGGGATTCGGCGGGCGGCTCCGCCAAGCAGGCGCGCAACCGCAGCAACCAGGCCGTCCTGCCGCTCAAGGGCAAGATCCTGAACGTGGAGCGCGCCCGGATGGACAAGATGCTGGCGTCCGCCGAAATCGGCACGATGATCGCCGCGCTGGGGACCGGCATCGGCGAGGAGTTCGACATCGGCCGGCTGCGCTACCACAAGGTCGTGATCATGACCGACGCCGATGTCGACGGCGCCCACATCCGCACCCTCATCCTGACGTTCTTCTACCGACATATGGAAGCCGTCATCCGGGGCGGGCATCTCTACATCGCGCAGCCGCCCCTCTACAAGGTGCGGAAGGGATCCAGTTCGGTGTACCTGAAGGACGACGGGGAGCTTCGGGACTACTTGGTCGGCAGCATCCTCGGGAAGTCGGTCCTCCGTACGGGCCCCCGGGGAGTCGAGCACTCGGGAGCGGACCTGCGCGACCTCGTCCGGTCGAGCTACGACGATGCCGCGCTGATCCGGCAGCTCGCGCACCGCCTCCCGCCGCCGCTCGTCGAGCAGCTGGCCATCTGCGACGGGTTCGCGGCCGGCGTCGCGGGCGATCCGGCGGCGGCCGACCGGTGCGTGCGGCAGGTCTGCGGGCGGTTGAACCGGATCGCGGCGCCCGGCGAAGCCGGATGGTCCGGAACGGCCGCCGAAGCCGGGTCCGGCTACCGGTTCCGGCACGACCGGCGCGGCGTCCGCACGGACTATCCGGTGCCGGCGGCGCTGCTGGCTTCGCCGCCGGGCCGGCGCCTGCGGGCCCGGGCCGCATTCCTGCAGGAACTCTATGCGGAGCCCGTGCATCTCCGGGTGGACGACGAGCAGATGGAGCTGCACACGCCGACCGAGCTGCACGGCGCGATCGAACGGGTGGCGCGCCGGGGACTCGCGATCCAGCGGTACAAGGGACTCGGCGAGATGAACCCCGACCAGTTGTGGGAAACGACGCTCGATCCCGAGGCCCGCACGTTCCTGCAGGTCGAGGTCGGCGACACCACCGAAGCGAGCGACCTGTTCTCCAAGCTCATGGGGGATGTGGTCGAGCCGCGCCGCGAGTTCATCCAGAAGAACGCCCTCGAGGTGGAAAACCTCGACGTCTGAGCGGATCCGGCGCCGAATTCGATGCCCGTGCACGGGAGGCGCCCGTGGGGCCGCCGGGAAGCCGCCGCCCGCCGGCGGCGCCGGCGGGCGGCGGCCGGCGGCGCCCGCTCGTGGCGGGCCGTCCTCGCCCGATTCTGCGCCCGTCTGATCGCGCGCGCCGTCGGGCTCGCCGGGGTGGGGGTGTTCGGCTTCGTCGCCTGGTGCGCACTGGGGCTTCCCGACCTTTCGGACATGGGGGGCGGGCGCCGCGCGGGCAGCGTCTCGGTCTTCGCCGCCGACGGCACCTTCGCCGCCGCCTACGGCGACGTCTACGGCAGCTACGTCGGCCTCGGCGGCATCGCGCCGACGCTGGTCGACGCCGTGGTCGCGATCGAGGACCGGCGGTTCTTCCGGCACTGGGGAATCGATCCGCTGGCGCTGGTGCGCGCCGCCCGGGCGAACTGGCGGGCCGGCCGGGTGGTGCAGGGCGGATCGACGATCACCCAGCAGCTGGCCAAGCTGGCGTTCCTGACGCCGGCCCGCACGCTCGAGCGCAAGGTCCAGGAAGTGCTGCTCGCCCTGTGGCTGGAACTCCGGTTCGAGAAGGCCGAGATTCTCGCAAGCTACCTCAATCGCGCCTACTTCGGCGCCGGGGCCTACGGGATCGCGACCGCGGCGCGGCGCTACTTCGGGGTCACGCCGGCGCGGCTCGACCTCGCGCAGTCGGCGATGCTGGCCGGTCTGCTGCGCGCGCCCTCGCGCCTGGCCCCGACCCGGCATCCGGGCCGGGCCCGGGCCCGGGCGGAAGTGGTGCTGGATGCGATGGTGGCGGCCGGGCGGATCGAGGCGGCCGCCGCGGCCGCCGCCCGGGACCGGCCGGCGGCCGTGACCGGCGGCGACGGATCCGCATGGAGCGGACGGTTCTTCGCCGACTGGGTGGTGGGGCAGACCGGGGCCGCGCGCGACCGGACCCGGGACGTCGAAATCGCGTCGACGCTGGTGCCGGCCCTGCAGCGCGCGGCCGAACGGGCCGTGCGGGCCGGGCTGGCCGGGCATCCGGGGGTCGCCGGCGCCCTCGTGGCCATGGACCTCGACGGCGCCGTGCTGGCGATGGTCGGCGGGCAGAGCTACGCCCGTTCGCAATTCAACCGGGCCACGCAGGCGTCCCGGCAGCCGGGGTCGGCCTTCAAGATCTTCGTGTACCTCGCGGCCCTCGAAGCCGGGTACCGCCCCGGGGACCGCGTGCGGGACGTGCCGGTCACGGTGGGGGACTGGAGCCCGCGGAACTACAACGACGTCTACCGGGGCGAGATCTCGCTGCGCGAGGCATTCGCGCGCTCTTCCAATGCCGTCGCGGTCCGCCTGGTCCGGGACATGGGCCAGGAGCGCGTGATCCGGACCGCGGAACGCCTCGGGGTCACGGCCGAGCTGGACCGGGCCCCGAGTCTGGCGCTCGGCGTGTCCGAGGTGTCCCTCCTCGACATGACCGCCGCGCTGGTGGCCGTCGCCAACGGCGGATCTCCGGTCCTGCCGTACGGATCCGTCGCAGTGCGCACGGGTTCGGAGGGACTGGTCTGGGAACGCACCGCGGCCCCGCGCCGGAACGGATTGTCCGCCCCGACGGTCGCGGCGATGCGGGACCTCCTGCGGAGCACGGTCCGGCGCGGCACCGGCCGCACGGCGCGCCTCGACGGCGCGGAGGCCTTCGGCAAGACCGGCACCACGCAGGGCTACCGGGATGCGTGGTTCGTCGGCTTCGCCGGCGACGTGGTCTGCGGCGTGTGGATGGGCCGGGATGATTCCCGCCCCATGGACCGGGTGACGGGGGGCGGACCGCCGGCCGAGATCTGGAAGGCGTTCATGCAGGCCGCGCTCGACCTGTAGCCTGCCGCCGGGAACGCGCATCCGCCGGCCCCGTCCGGACCGGCGGGGCGGCGGCAGGGAGCCGAACATGAACACCGCACCGGTACTGCACGACCTGCTCCGCCGCGCGGACCCGGTCCGCTACGGCGAGGTCGAACAACTGTCGCCGCTGGTGCAGCGGGTGGTCGCGCCCAACCCGGGGCCGTTCACGCTCCACGGGACGGCGACGTTCCTCGTGGGCGCGCGCGGTCCGAAGGCGCTGATCGATCCCGGCCCCCGCCTCCCCGGGCATGTCCGCAACCTGCTGCGGGCCGTCGGGGCGGCGTCGGTGGCGCAGGTGTTCGTCACCCACACGCATCTGGATCATTCGCCGGCGGCGGCGCTGCTGAAGGCGCAGGTCGACGTGTCGGTCCACGGCTTCGGTCCGCATGCCGGCGGATCCGGATCGGGGGCCGACGATGGGGGCGCCGATTTCGACTTCGTGCCGGACGTCGTGATGCGGGACGGGGACGTCGTGGCCGGCGACGGCTGGACCCTGGAGGCGGTGCACACCCCGGGCCATACGTCCAACCACCTGTGCTTCCGGCTGCGGGAGGAAGGCACCCTGTTCTCGGGCGACCACGTCATGGGCTGGGCCAGCACGGTCCTCTCGCCTCCGGACGGGGATCTGACCGCGTATCTCGCCAGTCTGGATCGCCTGCTGGCGGACCGCGACCGGCGGCTGCGGCCGACGCACGGTCCGGTCATCGCCGATCCGAAGCCGTTCCTGCAGGCGCTCCGGTCGCACCGGCTGCGCCGCTGCGCGGAGGCGCTCGCCAGCCTGCGCCGGCGGCCGCGGCGGATCCCGGAGCTGGTGGCCGAGCACTACGCCGGCCTCGACCCCGCCCTGGCCGGCGCCGCCGGCCGGTCGGTCTGCGCCACCCTGCTGCATCTGGAGCGCGAGGGACAGGTGCGCGCCGAGGGCGCGGGCGGGTCGGCACTCTGGCACGCCGTCTGAGCGCGGATGCGGGTCGGGGGCGGACGGCGGAGGCCGCCGCCCGCCCCCGGGGCGCTACGGAAGTTCGTAGCCGTCCTTGCCCAGCTTGATCTTGTAGAGGCTCTTGCCCGACGTCACGTAGAGCACGTTCCGTTCGACCCCGCGGCCGAAGCCGACATTGGTCGGGAGCTCCTCGCCGGTGGACAGGAACGCGAGCTCGGCGCCGGCGGCGTCGCGGATCGCGATTCCGGGCCGGTGCTCGCACCGTTCGGCCATGTAGAGGTTGCCGTCCACGTCGGCCACCAGGCCGTCGGGGCCGCTGCACGGCTGGCCGGGATAGAGTTCGGAGTAGTCGACCAGCACCCGGCGATTGCTCACGGTTCCGTCGGCGTGCAGGTCGTAGGCCTGCAGCAGGTGCCGGCTGACCGTCGGGGGCTGGTCGGTGTCGTCGAGCTGCATGAAGCCGAGCCAGCCGTTGTCGTTGCTCACGACGTAGAGCGTCGACTGGTCGGGAGACACCAGGACGCCGTTGGTCTTGCCGCCGTTGGTGATGATCCGGTCGACCGTGCCGTCGGGGTCGAGGCGGTAGACCGCGAAGCCCGGCTGGAACACCGGTTCGTGGCCGAGGTAGCGCGGGTCGGAGAAGTAGATCCGGCCCTGCTCGTCGATCGTGATGTCGTTGAGGGCGTTGTACGACTTGCCGTTGTACGTGCCGGACAGGATGAAGCTCTGGCCGGTCGCCATGTCGGTCCGGACCAGCATCCGGCCGCCGTAGTCGGCTCCCAGCGCGGCCAGCATGTCGCCGTTCCGGTCGAACTTGATTCCGTTCGACATGCCCGACGGGGACCGGAAGATCGTCGTCTCTCCGGTCCTCGGGTCGTACTTCCAGATGTTGCCGGCCTGCGGGTAGAGGCCGGACGCATCCTTGCAGAACTTCGTGAAGGTGATGTCGCTGAAGTACAGGTAGCCGTCGTGTCCGGCCGCCACGCCTTCGGTGAGGATGCAGCCTCCGTCGAACAGGCGCATGAGCCGGGCGTCTTCCGGCACCAGATCGCGGGCCCCCGTCGGGGCCGGGAACCCGGCTTCCTCGCCCTTGAACCATCCGGCGTGTTCGTGGGCCGCGAGGGGCGCGGTCCACGCCAGCACCGCGGCCGCGGCGGCGGTCGCAATCAGTCTGTAGGTGTGCATGGTGGTGAGTGTTCCCTTCCGCCGCACGGCGGCCGGACCACCGACGATCCGGCTGGCCTCCCGCGGCTGCTCAGCGGGGTTCCGGTCCGTCGCGGAAACGACCGTCCGGGATCCCGGCCCGGAAGGGTACCCGTTTCGTCAAGCCGGCGGCCGCAATCCTCCGCGGCGCCGAAGGTGGCGGGCGGTCCGTCCGGCGCCTTCCCGGGTCGGGGCCGGAGGGGCGGAGAGCGGGGTCGGAATCGATTGCGTCTCCGCCGGCCGCCCGGGACGATCGCACGGAGCCGCGCGTCCGGGACGGCGGCGCCGGCCGCTCGGCCGGGATCCGCGGGCCACCGGGCGGCGGCGGCGAAACCGGTTCCGCGCCCCCTTTCGTCCCGCCTGGATGCCCCGGGCAGAGCGACCCCGCCGGCCAGGGGGCTCCTCCCGAAGGGATCGAGGCGCTCGCCGCTCCGAACCGGGCGGCCCGAGATCGAAGACCGGGCCGCCCGGGCGTCCGGAACGAGCCGCGGCCGCAGCGACGGGGACATCGGCGGCGGTCCTGCGGCGAGGGTTCGGTCACGCCCCCCGCAATCGTCGATTCCGGGGCGGCGTCGGGGGAGTCTCGTTGCGCGGGGGGGGGTCGACCGACCCCGCGGCCCGGCCCCCGGTGCGTCTTCCGGAGCGATCCGGCCCCTGAGATCCCGACGGAATGCGGGCCGGCGTCGGCGCTCCGTCCGAGCACTTCGCGCTTTCGTTCCGCCGTTCTCCGGATTCGTCGCCGTCCGGCCTCCCGTCCATCGAGGAAGACGGCCTCCGGAACTCCCTGCGGCCGGCTCGGGTGGCCGGGGTCGGTGTTCGCCGGTGCCGTGCGAATTCGGTCGGCCGCCCGGCGCGCGCCGGAGCGTCTCCGCACGCACCGGTGGGCCCGGCTGCACCGGGACCCCGGGCCGCGGTCCCCTTCAGGGTCGGTCTTCCCCGCCTGCCGGCGCCGCCCGTCGATCGCGGAGCGGCCGCCGGACGGGCGGCGATCGGGCGGTTTCGCCCGCCCGCCCCCCGGCGGTCGGACCCGGCGGCCGGTCGGCCCGCATCCGGCAGCGGCCCCGCGAACCTGCGGAGGTCCGCTCGAAGCCCTCGACCGGGATCCGACCTCGGAAGGGCGCGATCAGGTCCTGCCCGATCGAGGAGCCGGGGGCGGGGCGTGCGAATCCGACGCGGCGACCAGTTCGTCGAGGGTCCGGGTCAGGCGGTCGAGATCGGAGGGTCCGGACAGCCGGTGGTCGCCGTCCGGCACGAGCGTGATCTGCACGTCGTCCGCCTCGAGCAGTTCGGCGAGCTGCAGCGACGTTTCGTGCGGTACCGCCTCGTCCCGCATGCCGTGGAGCAGGCGCACGGGGGAGCGGACGGGGATCGGGCCGTCCAGCAGCGTGTGCTGCTCGGCCTCCTCGAGCAGGTTCTTCGTGATCACGTAGCCGGTTTCGCTGTACGCCGACGGAACGACCACCTGTCCGGTGCGCTCCAGGGCCGCTCGCCGGTCCGCGCCGAATTCGGTCTGCAGCAGGCGGCGCGTGAAGTCGGGTGCGGCCGCGACCCCCAGCATGCCCGCGACCCGCTCGGGTCGGGCGCAGGCGACCAGCAGGGCGATCCATGCGCCCATGCTGGACCCCACGAGCACCTGCGGGCCTTCGGTCGCCTGATCCAGCACGGCCAGTGCATCGTCCCGCCAGCTCCCGATCGTGCCGTCTTCGAAGACGCCCTCCGAGAGGCCGTGACCGCGGTAGTCGAACCGGACGTACGCGCGCCGGCGGCGGCGCGCCCAGGCTTCGAGCGCGGTGGCCTTGGTGCCGGTCATGTCCGACCGGAAGCCGCCCAGGAACACGATGCCGGGCGGCCGCCCGGCCGAACGCGCATAGGCGATGCGCAGACCGCCGGTCGAGAGCAGGTGGCGGGAGCCGTCGGCCGGGGTGCCGGTGGCCGCCGCGGTCACGGTCCGGTCAGGCCTCGGACGACGGCGAAAGGGAGCCGGCGGGGGGCGCTCGGTCGCGCGGTGCGGCCGGCGGCGCAGCGGGGCCCGGATCTGCGGCGGGGGCGGCGGCCGGCCGGCCCTCCGCTGCCCCGGCGGGCGGAGCACCGGAATCCGGGGTCACCTGGCCGAGTCCCTGGATCGGGGCCACCACCATCACCATCTGGCGGCCGTCCATCGACGGCATCTGTTCGACCCGGACCCGGGCGGACAGGTCGCCCTGGATGCGCGCAAGCACCTGCGCCCCCAGTTCCGGATGGGCCAGCTCGCGCCCGCGGAACCGGAGAGTGACCTTCACCTTGTTGCCTTCGTCGAGGAACCGGGTGACCGACCGCATCTTCACCGCGTAGTCGTGCCCGTCGATGTTCGGACGGACCTTCACCTCCTTGACGTCGAACGTGCGCTGCCGCTTCTTGGCTTCGCGGGCCTTCCGCTGGTCGCGGTAGCGATACTTGCCGTAGTCGAGAATCTTGCAGACGGGCGGGGTCGCGTTGGGCGACACCTCTACCAGGTCCAGGCCGGCGTCTTCGGCGCGCGCAAGTCCTTCTTCGAGGGGAACGACTCCGACCATGGTGCCATCAAAGTCGACAAGACGAACCGGATCGATCCGGATCTCCCGATTGATCCGTGGTCCCCGGCGCGTGGGGGCGACCGGTCGCGCCGGCGCCCTAGCGATTGGTCAGTCTCCGCAAGCGTGCTTCCTCCTGTGCCCGATGGCCGAGCGTCGCACCCAAGGGTAGAGCAGCTCTCGGCCAGTGCAAGCAGCGCCGTCCGCGAAGCCGTCACGGAGGATCCTGCGCGTCCGGGCCCGGCCGTCGCGGGCCGGCCGGCTCGCAGCGGGGGAGGAGGACGGGTTTCGAACGGTGCAGCGCCCGACGTCGATCGGGGTTCCCGGTCGAGGAACTCCCGCTCGGGAGGGACGGGCGCCGACCGCGCCGGAACGCGGAATGCGGGCGGTCAGCCGGCTTCGGGTTCGGTGCGGGCCGGGTGCGGCGGGCGGGCTTCGTCCGCGAGGGCGGTGACGGCGTCGGCCAACTCCATCACCGGTTGCGCGGTCGCGCCGAGCCGGCGGAGCGCCACCTGCCGGCGCTCGGCCTCGCGTCGCCCTACGACCGCCAGAACGGGCACCTTGGCGAGAGCATGTTCTCGGACCTTGTACCCGATCTTCTCGTTGCGCAGGTCGAGGCCGGCGCGGAGACCGCGAACGGCGAACGCGGCGTGCACCTCCCGGGCGTAGGCGGCGGCGGCGTCGGTGATCGTGGCGATGACGACCTGGCGCGGCGCCAGCCACAGGGGGAGCGTTCCTGCGTAGTGCTCGATCAGGATGCCGATGAAGCGTTCGAAGGATCCCAGGATGGCGCGATGCAGCATGACCGGACGCCGTCGTTCGCCCTCGGCGGTCGTGTAGAGCGCGTCCAGACGTCCCGGCAGGACGAAGTCCACCTGCAGTGTGCCGCACTGCCAGCTCCGCCCGATCGCGTCCGCGAGGACGAATTCGAGCTTCGGGCCGTAGAACGCGCCGTCTCCGGGATTGAGCTCGACCGCGAGGCCGGTCTCCCCGACCGCCGTCTGGAGCGCCGCTTCCGCGCGGTCCCAGACCGCGTCCTCGCCGGCGCGTACCTCGGGGCGGTCGGCAAACCGCACCCGCACCTCGTCGAAGCCGAAGTCCCGGTAGACCGAACGGAGGAGACGAATGAAGCGGCCGGTCTCGGACGTGATCTGCTCCTCCGTGCAGAAGATGTGCGCGTCGTCCTGGGTGAAGGCGCGCAGCCGCATCAGGCCGTGGAGCGCGCCCGAGGGCTCGTAGCGGTGGCAGGAGCCGAACTCGGCCATGCGGAGCGGAAGGTCGCGGTAGCTCTTGAGGCCCTGCCGGAAGATCTGCACGTGCCCGGGGCAGTTCATGGGCTTGAGGGCGAGCGTGCTGCCGCCGGCGTCGGCGGTTTCCGCCACGAACATGTGCTCGCGGAATTTCTCCCAGTGTCCGGACCGCTCCCAGAGGGCGCGTTCGACCAGTTCGGGGGTCTGGACCTCCTGATAGCCGGCCGCCTCCAGACGGCGGCGCAGGTAGGCGCGGATCGTGCGGTAGAGGGTGGCGCCGGCGGCGTGCCAGAAGACGGCGCCCGCCGCCTCTTCCTGGAAATGGAACAGGGCCATCTCCCGGCCCAGACGCCGGTGGTCGCGACGAGCCGCCTCCTCCAGGCGCCGGAGGTGCGCGGCCAGTTCCTTCGGGGTTCGCCAGGCCGTGCCGTAGACGCGCTGGAGCATCGCGTTCCGCGAATCCCCCCGCCAGTAGGCGCCGGCCAGACGGGTGAGCTTGAAGGCGGTGCCGAGCTTGCCGGTGGAGGGAAGGTGCGGGCCGCGGCAGAGGTCGACGAATGCGCCCTGGCGATAGATCGTGACCTCTTCGTCGGGGGGCAGGCCGCGCACGATCTCGGCCTTGTAGTGCTCGCCGATCGATTCGAAGTAGCCGGCGGCCCGTTCCCGGTCCCAGACCTCGCGGGTGATCGGTTCGTCGCGCTCCACGATTTCGCGCATCCGGGCCTCCATGGCCTCGAGGTCGGCCGGCGTGAAGGCTTCCTCGCGGGCGAAGTCGTAGTAGAAGCCGTCCTCGATGGCCGGTCCGATCGTGACCTGAACGTCGGGGTACAGTTCCTTCGCGGCCTCGGCCAGCACGTGTGCGGCATCGTGGCGGACGAGTTCCAGGACCTCGCGGCTGGGGTCCTTCCGGGTCACGACTTCGATCGCGGCGTCTTCGGTAATGGGCCGCGCGAGATCCCGGAGGGTGCCGTCGAGGCGGACGGCCAGCGCCGCCGCGGCCAGCGACGGCGAGATCGCCGCTGCGACGTCGTGGCCGGTGACCGGGAGGGGAAAGGTGCGCTGGGCGCCGTCGGGAAACACGAGCGTGACGGAAGGGGGAGGCTGGGGAGACACGGACGGGACTCGGGTGGCAGCAGGCCGGAATGACGGAAGATGAGGCGCGGCCGGGGCACGGTCAACCGGGGCGCCGGGGAACCGGAGGACGGGCCGGTCCGGCCGCCGGGCACGGGGACGACCGGCGCCGGCGAATCCAGCCGGGTCGCCGCGAACCCCCGGCCTCCGACCTCCGGCGTCGTCCCGTCCGGACCCGGGCTGCGGACTGTCCGGGCCGCACGGGCCGATTCGGCATGCGGTTGCTCCGGGGTTCGGGCTCGGATCACCATCGGGCCGGACCACCGAAGTCGCGGATCCCGGGCAGGGGAGGTTCGACGACTGCCGATGGGACAGGGCCGATGATCGGCGGCGCTTCGGTGGGGTTCCGGGACCCGAGGGCCGATTCCGAAGCAGGACTTGCCGCGACGGTGGCCGAGCGTGACGAGGCCGTGAAGGCTTGTCGGTCGCCGGAGCCGTTGTTCCGGACCTCGTGGCTGGAGTCGCCTCGCCAGGCGTGCGCGCGCACGGTCGCGCCCGGCCCATGCCCCGCATCGCTTTTCGGAACGTCATTCCCAGCACCCATTGCTGGAGGGATCCGCGTTCGGCATCCCTTCCGGGCCGGTAGCCAAGGTTGACGGGAGATTCTGCGACCCGCGGTTCCGAACGAACTTGAACGGGCTTCCCAAGTCCTCCACGCACGACCTTTCGGGCGCGGCACCTTTCGCCGGCCGCCCGCCTTCCGAGGGTTCCGGGAGGGTGCGGAATCCCGAGTGCGCCGTAGATGCTGCGTTTGCGCGCAGGTTCGACGCGGGGGCCGCGAACCCGGGGCCCGGCCATCGGCCTGCCGGTTCGAATGCGTCGAAGGAACCCGTACCGCCACCCGGACCCGATCCGGCCGGCCGCAAGGGGCGTCCGAGGGAACGGGGCACGACCCTTGCGGGACCCATGCGACGACCCGTGTTGTCCAAGGGATGGGTTCGAGCAAGACCCCGGAAATCGCCGATTCCGGGCCGGAATCGACTGAATCCCGTGCAACTTGGGTCGAGCCGAGAGTGCAGTTGAAGTTGGACCCATCCGCCGGGGTACCGGCGCTTGCGTCCAGACGAGAAACGTGAGTCAGGGGCCGGTCGCGACCGAGTCCGGGAGCACCGACGATCGATGCGGTCTCTTCTGCGTTCCGACGCGGGCGGGGGCTCCGGCTGCGATCAGGGGGCGGTTCCGGCGACGGAGGCAGGGGGTCGGGCTCCGCACCCAGCGCCGGCTTGGATCGGGTGGCCGTCGCGGCGGTCCGCGCCGCCGCAAGGACCTGCCGCCCGTACACAGGATCATCTGGTGGATTCCTTTCGGTGCCGCCCGACCGGGCCCGAGGCGATCGGCGCGTGCCGGGGCCGGATGGAACCGCTCCCGCCTTCCGTGCCGGCGGTTGCGGTTCGACGCGGTTCCGGGAACCCGATGCCGGAACGGCCGGCGGCATCGACGCAAATCAACGCCGGCGGGCCCCTTCCCGGACGGGGCATCGTTGCGCCCGGCGACCGACGGGGCTACCTTGGAAGAAAAGACAAGTGGCGGGAGGAGATCCCTTGGCCTTCTGGAACTGGATCAAGGAACACGGGCCGGTCCTGGTCGTGCTGCTGGCCGTCGGCGGGTTTCTGGATCGCCAGATCGACAATCGTATCGGTGCGCAGGGCGAGCGGCTGGATGCCCGGATCGGTGCGCAGGGCGAACGGCTGGATGCCCGGATCGCTGCGCTGGGCGAGCGGTTGGAGGCCCGGATCGGAGCGCTGGATGCCCGGATCGGGGCGCTGGGCGAGCGGTTCGACACGTTCGAGCATCGATTTGACCGGCTGGAAGCGGATTTCCGGTCCTTTCAGGAGCGGACCGCCGAGAACCATGACGTTCTCAACCGGCGCATCGACCAGGTGATCTTCGCAGTCAACCGCTCCGGCGGATCGACGGACCCCGGTATGGACACCCTGATCCCATTGCTGATGGGAACCGACGTGCGCATTCCGCTGCCTGCGGTGGTTCCGGCGGCGTACCGCGACGCCCGGCTGGAGCGGCGGCAGGTGTCCGCAAGGTTTGCCGACAACCGGCTGGTTCTGTATCCCGACCTCGGCGATGATCGGATCGTGGAGCTGCTGCACGCGGAGGGCTGGCGCCCGGTCGAAGCCGACCGTCCCGACCAAGGCTTCGTGGCGGCCCCCGCGCCGTAGCCGTCCGGGCGGATGCAGGGCGGCCTTCGGCAGGCATGCCTGACACCGGAGGCACCGCGATCACGGGAGCTCGGGACGCGCACTCCCAAGCCAGGTTCAACGAGATTCAGTCGATTCCGGCCCGGAATCGGCGATTTCAGGGGGGGGGCTTGATCAAGAAAATCCCTTGTACAACAAGGGCCATCGTGTCGAGTCGGCAAAAGTAGGGCCATGTTCCTTCGGGGGCCGGTTGCGGCCGGCCGAATCGGGATTAGGCTGCGCGTGCAGGTTCCTTCGACGAACTCGAACCGAGGAGCCGACGGCCAAGCCCTCCAGGCTCGCCTCCACCCGCGTCGAAACCCGCGCCGCGCAGGATCTACGGCACATTCGGGATTCCGCCCGCTCCCGGAAACATCGAAAGACGGACGGTCCGCCGCAAGTTGCCGGGTAGGAGGGGTCGTTGCCGAGCCCTCCTACCCGGCACTTCGACCTCGGACAGGAAGAACCCGGCGGGGCAATGCCATCCGGATACGTTGTTCTGGCATTCGAATACGAAACCCCCGTGCTTCGGGCGGTGGCCGGAAGCCGGGGGCCGGGTCGGGGGACGGTGTCGGGATCCGACGGGTACCCGGTGCTGCCACGTGCTCCTGGGCGGTTTCGACTGCCGTACGGAGCTGCGCCCGGGCCGTTCGCGCTGGATGCACCGCGAGAGGCCGGACAGGATCCGCTTGACGGATCGGGCGACCCTGGCGCTTTGTGCGAGGAACCGGGCCTCGGTCTCCTTGCCGATGAGGCGCAGGCCGTTGCGGACGTGGGTGCGCCGGGCCGGCCGGTCGTCACTGTCGGCGAGATCGTGGTCGCAATCGTGGTGGCAGCGGTTCGCGCACGGGCGGGCGAGGGTGATGCGAACGAAGGCGGCGTAGAGCTCCTGGCGGACGCCGCGCTCGGACTGGGCGTGGAAGGCCTCGATCCGGAACGTCCCGGTCGGGTACCGTTCCTCCACGCCCCCATGATGCAGGATCGAGATCGGAGTTCGCCGGGACGGGATTCCGGCGGCCGTCAAGCAGGGAGATCGCGAGGCCGGATTCCGTGTCGGCGTGCCGGTATCGGACGAGCCCGGACGCGCAGGGTCCTCGAGCGCAGCGCGGTCTCGTCCCTAGTGGTACGGAAACGTTGAACTGACGACAGTATTCTGGCAAGATTTCCGTGTCGGTCCGTGTCGGCCCCGTGTCGGCACGCGTGGGTGCCTGATCGGTACGGCGCTCTCTGGTTCATCCCCACAGACCCGATGCCGAACGTGCAGACGCTCACACTCTCTTGGGGATCGGACGGATCCGGTTTCCGGGAACCGAGCCGGCCTGCAGGGGTTCGGTGCGGGGATCGGAGTGGATCCTGGCCCACCCTCAGGGCAGGAAGCTCTACCGAGTGCGCCTTTCGGCGCCGGAGCGTCGGGAGCTCCAGGCGATCGTCGACGGTACTGGAGCCGCCTAGCGGCGGCGTCGGGCGCAGATTCTGCGGATGGCGGACGAGGGGCGCGACGGCGGCAACCTCCGGGATGTCGACCTCGCGCGCGGCCTGGGCATCGGCACATCGACGGTCGAACGCCTGCGCAAGCGTTGTGTTCTGGAGGGTCTGGAGGCCGCCCTCCGTCGCCGGGAGCAGGAGAACCGTCGACCGAAACTCCGGGACGAGGCGAAGGAGGCGAAGCGGGTGGCTCTGGCCGGTTCTTCCCTGCCCGAGGGTGGTGTCCGCGGGACGCGGAAGCTGCGGGCCGGTCGTCGGATGGAGAGGGAGATCGTCGAGAGCATCTCGAAGGAAACGGTACGGAGGACTCGGAAAAAAGGAGATCAAGCCTTGGCTGAAGCCGTACGGGTGCCTTCCCCCGAGCCGCAACGTGCCGTTCGTGGCGGCGAGGGAGGAGGTGCGGGACACGGATCCGCGGGATGTTGCCGAAGACGAGGTTCGGGTTTGCATGGATGAGACCCGTCGGAAGCAGACGAAGGAACCCCGCCTTCCCCGCCCCGTGCGGCCCGGGCCGCCGGAAATCGTCGACTACGAATACGAGCGAAACGGTACGGCTCATCTCTTTCTGGCGTTCGCGCCCAACGAAAACGGGCGTACGGTGAACGTCACCGGCCGCCGCACGGCGCGGGACGGGGCGCAGTTCATCCGGGAACTCGCGGATGATCACTTCCCCGGAAAGAAGATCGTACGGGTCATGGACCACCTGAACACGCACGGCCCCGCATCGTGGTAGGAGGCCTTTGCGCCCCGGGAGGCCATGCGGGTGCGAAAGCGGTTCGAGTTTCGGTACCCGCCGAAGCACGGAAGCTGGCTCAACAGGGCCGAGATCGAAATCGGCGCGTGGTCGCGACCGTGTCTTCGACGACGCATTCCTGATCGCGCCACCCTGCTGCGGGAGACCGCGGCGTGGGTCAAGCGCCGCAACGCGGCCGGCGGCACCGTCGATGGGCGGTTCACGACGGCAGACGCCCGGGTGAAACTGAGAGCCTGTACGGAAACTATTGAGCGGTCCCGATTCTGGCCGCTCGTGCCAAAGTATCGACGTCGGAGAGACCGCTTCGAAAGCAATCTGACAGATGTGGAATGGGCTTGTCTGATCCCGATGTACTCTCCAGCCACATCGCAGATACCAGAATCGGGGTCGCTCAATAGTTTCCGCACAGGCTCTGAAGTCTCTATACCCAGCAATCCAATGATTCTGTACTACTAGGCGCGTCGAGGGTGACGGTCCGGTCGCTCTCGCCGGAGGCGAGGAAGGCGTCGAACCCGGAGTTGGCGCCGTTCCGGATGCGGAACCCGAAGTTCCGTGTGCGCTCCCGGTGGGCGAGAGCCAAGGCGAAGGAGGTGGAGCCGCGGTCGTAGACGATGACGTCGCCTTCGGCCGCAGGGCCGAGGTGCACGAGGGCGGCGGCCCGCTCGTTCTCGGGGTCGAACCGGTCGAAGTCGACCGGGAGGCGGTCGTCGATCCGGTAGAGGGCGCGGATCCTGCCTTGGGGGTACAGGATATTCCCACGCTTATTTCGTTCGTGTTTTCTTGCTGGCAGGCAGGGTGATGTTGCGTAGGTTTGCGCGCGACCCCGTGCGATCCGCCCCTTTGGCGTTCTTGTGCTGCCTGTGCAATGCTCCGGGCAGGGTGATGCGCGACCGCAGGGAAACCGGCCCGGTGTACCGGGAGACCCCCGCCGGGTTCTCCCTGTCCGAGGTCGAAGTTCGTCTGGTGAAGGCGGAGGAACGGCCGCGCTGGGACGCCTTGATGGACACGCATCACTACCTGGGCTTTCGCCGGCTGGCGGGCCGCGGCCTGCGCTAGATCGCGACCTTCCGAGGCCCGTGGCTGGGCTTGGCAGCGTGGCAGAACGGCGCCTTCACGTGCGGCGGTCCGCGCGACCGCTGGATCGGCTGGAAGCCGGCGCAGCCGTTCCGTCGGTTGGAGTGGCTCGCGAACCCCACACGTTTCCTGGTGCTTTCGACCCTTGGGGTGTTCCCGAACCTGGCCTCCTTCTTCCTGGCGCGGAGGACCCGTCGGCTCGCCGACGGCGGGCTGGCGACGCACGGCCACCGGGCCACCGGGTGCTCGGGGCCGAGACGTTCTGGGACCCGGAACGCGTTCCCGACACCCGGTACCGGGCGGCGGGCTGGGAGAGCCTGGGCCGAACCCGGGGGGTTCGCCCGCGCCCACGGACAGTACACCGACCCGCACGGCACGCCGAAGGAGAGGTTCCTCACGCCGCTGCGGCCCGATGCCCGGGCGCGGCTTGCGCGCCCGCAGCCCCTGTCGCCGGAGGGGGTGCCGCCGGCCGACCCCGGCCGGATTCCGCGCCACCCCGGGGCGATGCGGGCGCTCCAAGACGAACGGCTTCGCATCCCCGGCTTCGGCCGGCGGCAGGGACGCATGCACACGACGGCCTGCGTGCTGTGCATCCACCTCCTCGCCGAGCTTGCCCACAGTAAGGGCTGCCTCGCCGCTGCGCCGTTCGCACAGGCACGGTCGCAGGAGGAGCTGGCGGCCGTCGGCGCCTGGCGGAACCACCGGACGGGCCGTTGCGAGCCCCCTCCACGTCCACGAGCCATCGGGTGGTCCCGAGGATCGACCCCGAAGCTCTCGAGGACGGGATCCGCCGGTATTGCGGGCCCCGGCTCCCCTTGGCCCGGGCGCTGGCCGCCGACGGCACGCGCATCCGCGGTGCCCACCGCAACGGCGCGGGCCACCACGAGACCGTGGCCCGGGTTGACCCCGCCTCCGGCGCACCCTTCGCTCTTCGGAATTTCGGCGACGAGGGGGGGCGAGCTGGCGGCCCCGCACGACCTCCCGGAACGCCGTGCGATCCGTGGCCGGGTGGTCACCCTCGACGCGTTGTACACGACCCGCACGACCGCGAAGCGGATCCCGGAACGCTCCGGCGCCGACGATGTCTTCTCCGTCAAGGGCAACGCGCCGGAGACCTTCGACCTCCTCAACCGCATCCCCTGGGAGAGAGACGTCACCGGCCCTTTCACCGAGAACTTGGAAAAGGCCCACAGTATCTACTCACCCCCCTACTGATGACGAATCGTTTTTCCTGACGGGTGCGGATCCGGCATTGTCCCTTGCCCCTTTCACTCGCTCGCGGCCGATGACCGGAAGTGCGTGTTCCGGCTGACAAGAAACGGATCGATCTTCGTCATCAGTAGGGGGTGAGTAGATACGGCCCACGGACGTCTGGAGCCGCGCTCCATCCCCGTCCTGACCCCGCTCCCGCGCCGGATCCACGACCCCGGCGTCCGTCCGATCGCCCGCATCCCCCGCTCCCGGGAGCCGCAGAAGAAGAACGGGAAGGAGGTCGGAAACGACGACACCGAAACCGCGTAGGGTCCGCACCTCACTGGCTCCCGAGGCCAGGACGCCGGAGGATCGGCTCCGGCGGAATCGGGGCCACGGGGCCGTGGAACATCGGAACCATCGACCAAGGGATTGCGTCTTGGGCGAAGACGCCTGCCGGACCCGCACCGGCCATGGCCCGGCCCACCGGGCCAGCCTCAACCCCATTGCGCTCGCAGTGATCTTCGCCCACCGCCGCGAGGCGGAGAGCCTCGCCGAAACCCGGCAACGCCTGCAGTGGAACCGCAGCGAAGCCCTCGCCGCCCGGACCCGACCCTGAGAGGCCGCCACGCGGCCGAGCCCTTCCCGGGGGCCGACAGACCGGACCGCTGCCACACTCCGAAACCAAGGCGCCCAACCCAAGTTTAACGAGATTGCGCCGATTCAGGCCCGGAATCACCGATTTCCGGGGTTCTGAGCGAAGAAACCCTTGGAAAACAAGGGTCATTCCATCGAGGCATCCAGAGTGGTGCCAGTTTCCTTTGGAGGGTTCGTGCGGGCGGACCGATCGGCATTGGATTGGGGTGCAGATGCCTGCGACGGACCCGAACCGGTGGCGGCAGGGGTCGTTCCTGCCGAACCGAATCCGGGCAGTGCAGCATCTACGACGCGCTGAGGACCCCGCACGCCCCGGAGGCATTCGAAGGCTGGCTCGGAAACCGGTTCAGCGCACGCAATGTAGTACCTGGACAGCTTTGGAAGGGCATCCGAACCCTTACGAAACAGTGTTTTTGTGGAATTCCTCGTTAAACATAGCCCAAGCGACCAACCCCGCGCCCGCAACGCCCCGGGAACGGTTCCGCACATCCCACACACCACCAGAACCGGCCGTTTCAGTCTCCCTTCATCCAACGTTCGCAGAATCCCCGGAGCATGGGAAAGGCTTGCGGCCGAGTCCGGGAGCACCGCCGATCGATGCGGTCTCTCCTGCGTTCCGACGCGGGCGGGGCTCCGGCTGCGATCAGGGGGCGGTTCCGGCGACGGAGGCAGGGGGTCGGGATCCGCACCCAACGCCGGCTTGGATCGGGTGGCCGTCGCGGCGGTCCGCGCCGCCGCAAGGACCTGCCGCCCGTACACAGGGTCATCTGGTGGATTCCTTTCGGTGCCGCCCGACCGGGCCCGAGGCGATCGGCGCGTGCCGGGGCCGGATGGAACCGCTCCCGCCTTCCGTGCCGGCGGTTGCGGTTCGACGCGGTTCCGGGAACCCGATGCCGGAACGGCCGGCGGCATCGACGCAAATCAACGCCGGCGGGCCCCTTCCCGGACGGGGCATCGTTGCGCCCGGCGACCGACGGGGCTACCTTGGAAGGAAAGACAAGTGGCGGGAGGAGATCCCTTGGCCTTCTGGAACTGGATCAAGGAACACGGGCCGGTCCTGGTCGTGCTGCTGGCCGTCGGCGGGTTTCTGGATCGCCAGATCGACAATCGTATCGGTGCGCAGGGCGAGCGGCTGGACGCCCGGATCGGTGCGCTGGGCGAGCGGTTGGATGCCCGGATCGGAGCGCTGGGCGAGCGGTTCGACACGTTCGAGCATCGATTTGACCGGCTGGAAGCGGATTTCCGGTCCTTTCAGGAGCGGACCGCCGAGAACCATGACGTTCTCAACCGGCGCATCGACCAGGTGATCTTCGCAGTCAACCGCTCTGGCGGATCGACGGACCTCGGTATGGACACCCTGATCCCGTTGCTGATGGGAACCGACGTGCGCATTCCGCTGCCTGCGGTGGTTCCGGCGGCGTACCGCGACGCCCGGCTGGAGCGGCGGCAGGTGTCCGCAAGGTTTGCCGACAACCGGCTGGTTCTGTATCCCGACCTCGGCGATGATCGGATCGTGGAGCTGCTGCACGCGGAGGGCTGGCGCCCGGTCGAAGCCGACCGTCCCGACCAAGGCTTCGTGGCGGCCCCCGCGCCGTAGCCGTCCGGGCGGATGCAGGGCGGCCTTCGGCAGGCATGCCTGACACCGGAGGCACCGCGATCACGGGAGCTCGGGACGCGCACTCCCAAGCCAGGTTCAACGAGATTCAGTCGATTCCGGCCCGGAATCGGCGATTTCAGAGGGCCTTGATCAAGAAAATCCCTTGTACAACAAGGGCCATCGTGTCGAGTCTGCAAAAGTAGGGCCATGTTCCTTCGGAGGCCGGTTGCGGCCGGCCGAATCGGGACTAGGCTGCGCGTGCAGGTTCCTTCGACGAACTCGAACCGAGGAGCCGACGGCCAAGCCCTCCAAGCTCGCCTCCACCCGCGTCGAAACCCGCGCCGCGCAGGATCTACGGCACATTCGGGATTCCGCCCGCTCCCGGAAACATCGGAAGACGGACGGTCCGCCGCAAGTTGCCGGGTAGGAGGGGTCGTTGCCGAGCCCCTGCACCATTCACGCGCGCGATTTCCAGCGCCAGCCGCCGCCTTCCCCGGGGGAGGCGGCGGCTGAACCCCACCCATCCATGGTTTTTTGCCATGGTGAGGGTCCCGTTTCTTGCAAACGGGATGGGCCCTTGGATCGGGAGCCACCCTATGCCCCTGCGCCTTGAGCACTTGGGGAGGACCTGTGCCCGATCCGAAGTCATGATGGTTCGACCTCGGACAGGGAGAACCCGGCGAGGGTCTCCCGGTACACCACGACGATCCCACGCTGCTAATCCAGCGGCGACCGGCGAGATTTTTCGGTCTGCGTCGCGCTGCAATCGTGCTGCCAAGGCTCCATTAGACCCTCTCGGCGCGAAAAATTGCGATCAAGGGGGGGGATCTGTGATGACGCAAGCCCCAACGCACTCGGATTTCGCGTCTCGGAATCAGCGTGGGATCACCGTGCCCGGTACACCGGGCCGGATTCCATGCGGTCGCGCATCACCCTGCCCGGAGCATCGCACAGGCAGCACAGGAACGCCAGAGGGGGGATCGCACGCAGTGCTTTTCTTTTGTCCGGTTTCGTCCGGCGAGGGGGCGTTGCAGGCAGATCTGGAGGTCCATTTGGGAGCAGATTTCGTTGTTGATATGCCGGTTCCGACCTCGAAAAAGTGCCACCAACTTCAAGAACGGCCACTCTGCCGCGGTTGTCCGCCGCTGATGGCGACAACAGAATGGTCCTGGGATCGCACGGGACCGCGCGCACCTACGCAACATCACCCTGCCTGCCAGCAAGAAAACACGAACGATATAAGCGCGGGAATGCCCTACCTTTCGGGCGCGGCACGTCCGCCTTGCTTGCGCGCAGGTTCGACGCGGGGGCCGTGACCCCGGGGCCCGGCCATCGGCCTGCCGGTTCGAATGCGTCGAAGGAACCCGTACCGCCACCCGGGCCCGATCCGGCCGGCCGCAAGGGGCGTCCGAAGGAACGGGCACAACCCTTGCGGGACCCATGCGACGACCCGTGTTGTTCAAGGGATGGGTTCGAGCAAGACCCCGGAAATCGCCGATTCCGGGCCGGAATCGACTGAATCCCGTGCAACTTGGGTCGAGCCGAGAGTGCAGTTGAAGTTGGACCCATCCGCCGGGGTACCGGCGCTTGCGTCCAGACGAGAAACGTGAGAGCCTGTACGGAAACTATTGAGCGGCCCCGATTCTGGCCGGCCGTGCAAAGTATCGGCGTCGGGGAGACCGCTTCGAAAGCAATCTGACAGATGTGGAATGGGCTTGTCTGATCCCGATGTACTCTCCAGCCACATCGCAGATACCAGAATCGGGGCCACTCAATAGTTTCCACACAGGCTCTGAGTCAGGGGCCGGTCGCGACCGAGTCCGGGAGCACCGCCGATCGATGCGGTCTCTTCTGCGTTCCGACGCGGGCGGGGCTCCGGCTGCGATCAGGGGGCGGTTCCGGCGACGGAGGCAGGGGGTCGGGATCCGCACCCAACGCCGGCTTGGATCGGGTGGCCGTCGCGGCGGTCCGCGCCGCCGCAAGGACCTGCCGCCCGTACACAGGATCATCTGGTGGATTCCTTTCGGTGCCGCCCGACCGGGCCCGAGGCGATCGGCGCGTGCCGGGGCCGGATGGAACCGCTCCCGCCTTCCGTGCCGGCGGTTGCGGTTCGACGCGGTTCCGGGAACCCGATGCCGGAACGGCCGGCGGCATCGACGCAAATCAACGCCGGCGGGCCCCTTCCCGGACGGGGCATCGTTGCACCCGGCGACCGACGGGGCTACCTTGGAAGGAAAGACAAGTGGCGGGAGGAGATCCCTTGGCCTTCTGGAACTGGATCAAGGAACACGGGCCGGTCCTGGTCGTGCTGCTGGCCGTCGGCGGGTTTCTGGATCGCCAGATCGACAATCGTATCGCTGCGCAGGGCGAGCGGCTGGATGCCCGGATCGCTGCGCAGGGTGAGCGTTTGGAGGCCCGGATCGGAGCGCTGGATGCCCGGATCGGGGCGCTGGGCGAGCGGTTCGACACGTTCGAGCATCGATTTGACCGGCTGGAAGCGGATTTCCGGTCCTTTCAGGAGCGGACCGCCGAGAACCATGACGTTCTCAACCGGCGCATCGACCAGGTGATCTTCGCAGTCAACCGCTCTGGCGGATCGACGGACCCCGGTATGGACACCCTGATCCCGTTGCTGATGGGAACCGACGTGCGCATTCCGCTGCCTGCGGTGGTTCCGGCGGCGTACCGCGACGCCCGGCTGGAGCGGCGGCAGGTGTCCGCAAGGTTTGCCGACAACCGGCTGGTTCTGTATCCCGACCTCGGCGATGATCGGATCGTGGAGCTGCTGCACGCGGAGGGCTGGCGCCCGGTCGAAGCCGACCGTCCCGACCAAGGCTTCGTGGCGGCCCCCGCGCCGTAGCCGTCCGGGCGGATGCAGGGCGGCTTTCGGCAGGCATTCCTCACACCGGAGGCCCCGCGATCACGGGGGCTCGGGACACGCACTCCCAAGCCAGGTTCAACGAGATTCAGTCGATTCCGGCCCGGAGTCGGCGATTTCAGGGGGCCTTGATCAAGAAAATCCCTTGTACAACAAGGGCCATCGTGTCGAGTCGGCAAAAGTAGGGCCATGTTCCTTCGGAGGCCGGTTGCGGCCGGCCGAATCGGGATTAGGCTGCGCGTGCAGGTTCCTTCGACGAACTCGAACCGAGGAGCCGACGGCCAAGCCCTCCAAGCTCGCCTCCACCCGCGTCGAAACCCGCGCCGCGCAGGATCTACGGCACATTCGGGATTCCGCCCGCTCCCGGAAACATCGGAAGACGGACGGTCCGCCGCAAGTTGCCGGGTAGGAGGGGTCGTTGCCGAGCCCCTGCACCATTCACGCGCGCGATTTCCAGCGCCAGCCGCCGCCTCCCCGGGGGAGGCGGCGGCTGAACCCCACCCATCCATGGTTTTTTTGCCATGGGTGAAGGTCCCGTTTCTTGCCAACGGGATGGGCCCCTGGATCGGGAGCCACCCTATGCCCCTGCGCCTTGAGCAAGGAGATCCCATGCTTGTTGCTGTGATGCGATCGGAGTCTTGATCGCGGCGCGGGTCGCCGCGTTCGAGTCTGCGATTTGAGATGTGCGGACGTCTGCTTGCGCCAGGTCTAAGCCCTGGAGGGGAGGAAGCCATGACGTAGGCTGAAACCTTTCGTCGCAAGCCTGCGGGTTCGACCCCCGCCCGGCAAAGGTGAGCCCGCCCGCCGGAAGCGAGTGTGGCATGGCGTGCGGCAACGCACGTCGTGAAGCGGACCCAGCGGGCGGCGAAGCGTCGCTAGGGAGCCTCGTACTCCGCAACGTCGGTGCCTTCATCGTTCGAGCAGTGGGGGCCGCACCGGCGCGCCGCGTGTAGGGGCAAGGCGCAACGGACCGTCCGGGGTCCGAGAACGACGCAAAGCCGCGGGAGGGCTTGCCAGGGAACCTGGGAGATCCGGTTTCTGCCCGCAGATACCTGCGGATCCGGTTGGCGAAACCCATGAGCCGAAGGCCCTGCGGAAGCCGGAAGTCGGAGCTCGCTCCTAGTACCGTCGAAGGCGGGGAACCGGGGCCACCGGGTGCCGCTGGAGGGAAGGGGCGTGCTGCAGGAACCGAACCCCTGGAGGGAAACGGTGGAAGAGACGCTGCGATCTACCAACACGTCAACGAAACCACAGTGGATCGCCGCGCAGGCGAGGAAGCACCCGGACCGGGTGTTCCCCTCGGTGCACCACCGGATCGACGGGGACGGGATGCGGGAGGCTTGGCGTCGCACCCGGAAGGACGGGGCCGCCGGGATCGACGGTGTGACCGCGGCCGACTACGAGAAGAACCTGGAGGCCAACTTGGAGGACCTCCGGGATCGGATCCTGTCGTGCCGCACCTTCGCGCCGCCGGTTCGGCGGACCTGGATCCCGAAGGGGAACGGCGAGGTCCGGCCCTTGGGCATTCCGACCTTGGAAGACAAGGTGGCGCAACGAGCCCTTCTCATGCTGCTGGAACCCATCTACGAAGCGGACTTCGTGCCGGGATCGTAGGGGTTCCGGCCTGGACGATCGGCGCAGGATGCCCTGCACGCCATCGACCAGGGCATCATGAAGAAGAAGAAGCGCTGGGTGATCGATGCGGATGTATCGAAGGATTTCGACAGCATCCCGCATCGGGAACTCCGCGCCTTCCTGGACCTGCGGATCAAGGACGGTGTCCTCCGTCGCAGGATCAACAAATGGCTGCGGGCGGGCGTCCTGGAGGAGGGCGTCCGGCACACCTCGGAAGCGGGCACGCCGCAAGGCGGCGTGCTGTCGCCGCTGCTCTCCAACCGGTTCCTGCACTACGTGTTGGATCGGTGGGTCGAGCAGACGGTTCAGCCCCGCCTCCGGGGCCGGTGCCAACTGGTGCGGTACGCGGATGACTTCGTACTGCTCTTCGAGCATCAGCGGGACTGCGAACGGGTGCTGGCCGTCCTCGGCAAGCGCCTGGCCCGGTTCGGGCTGAGGCTGCACGCAGAGAAGACACGATCCGTTGACGTTCGGGCCAAGCTGCCCCCGGATCCGGGAGCGGGCGCCACCTTCGACTTCCTGGGTTTCACCCATGTTTGGGTGCGGTCGAGATGGAAGTATGCGGTGCTGCGCCAGCACACGGCCAAGCAAGGAGATCCCATGCTTGTTGCTATGATGCGATCGGAGTCTCGATCGCGGCGCGGGTCGACGCGTTCGAGTCTGCGATTGTGCGATGTGCGGACGTCTGCGGCCCGGTGGCGGCGCGGATCTAGGCGCGAGGGGTCCGTTTCGGCGGATCCGGGGCGAGCGAGAGGCCGGGCGGGTTGGGTGGCCCGGCTCGGATACGTGCGGTTTCGGTCGGGGTGTGAGCGCAGTCAGCCGGGTCTTGTGACGGCGTGCAGGACCTGCTTGCGCTGGTCGGCATAGTGGTGACGGGCGTCGGCGAAGCTGTGGAAGGGCTGGGGCAGCTTCCGCTGGTGGTGGAGGATGACGGCAAGGGCAAGGGTGTTGAGGATCGCGTGGTTTGCGGGTGCGTTGCGGGCCCGGAGCATGGAGTCGTCTTCGCGGAAGGTGGTATCGCGGATGGGGTGATGGCTTTCGACCACCCAGTGACCGCGGTTCCCTGCGAGTAGCGGTTGCGGCGAGGCGCGGTCGGCCGCGACCGAAGTCATGCCGTAGGCGTGTTCCATGGTCCGTTTTCCGGATTTCTTGAATTCGACGCGCCAGGTGACACGGAAGATCGGTTTGACGTGGGGATCGTGGATCATCTTCGCGGGCGGGGTGAAGACTTCGATGCTGCGTTGCTCGATGCGGCCGTGCTCGAGCGTGGGCTTTTCGCTGTAGCGTCCCGTGCTCGTGGTTTCCCAGTGGATGCTCTCGAACGTCTCGAAGGTCTTGGGAGCATTGCCCTTGACCGTCATCATCCCGTCGGCGCCATGGGTCTCGACGATCCGCCGTGCCGTCTCGCGGGGGGTGTGGAGCGCGTCGAGCGTGCGCAGACGGCCGGCCACCGGCGCGGTCTCGAGCGCGGCGTGGACGGCGGCGATCTCCCCGCCTTCGTAATGATCGTTGAGGATCGAGACCGGCATGCCGGTCCCGTGCTCGATCCGCGAGACCGTCTCGTACTGATCCTCGCCGGTGCGGTGGGCGCCACGCATGCGCGTGCCGTCGACTGCGATCGCGGGGCCGACCCGCAGGCGCGGCTGCGCCCAGCGCCGCAGAGCCTCCTCGATCCACGCCGGGTCGGTGTTCTGCAGCACCCGGTGCACGGTCGATTGGGACACCGGTTCCTACCGGCCGGTGTCCGGGTTCTTCCACGCACCGATCTGCGCCAGATCCTTCTGCGTCATCGCCTTCGCGGAGCGTGCCGCGGCCACCGCGCCGTGCCGATTCGCCCGCCGCGCCAGCACGATCACGCACAGCACCGAAGCGATGCCGTGCTTGCGCCCCTGCGCGCGCCGGAAGTCGGAAAGCGCCGCAAAATGCTGGTACATTGAGCGCAACTCTCGCGCCGACCGGCCGCTCTGCGTCGCCCGCAACGCCCACGCCGCAGGAAGCGGCGCACGATCCCGCACCCGACGACCGGCGTCGCGACGCAGCGGAACCCCGTACCGATCTTTCGCCTCCCCGTGCGGATCGGGATCGCGCCCGTGGGCGCGCGCATCGCCCTTGCTCCTGCCCACGCACTTCCAGTTCGCCGCCTTGTACAGGGTGCCACGGAACTTCGTCGGCGAAACCAACGACTCTGCCACCCGCAACGGATTGCCGTACACAGCTTTCCAGTCATCGCTGAGACGCCGCTGCATCCGCGACAACGCAAACGAGGCAAGACCCCGAACCGCCCGGCCGACCTCCCAGAATCACAAACCTCGTGGGGTTTCCGATCAGGTGCAACCGCTCAAACTGTTCTTTGCGGCGTCAGCCAATCCAACGGTCCCGCGGCGCACAGCGGAAGGCGCCCGTTTGCCAGCCCGCAGCGCCCATCCATCGCCCGCGCCACGTGAACACGTAGCGCAGACCTCGACCCGCAAATTGCTTGAAACCCAGATCGTGATGACGGTCCACCACACGGTTCTAGCGACACACCTCATCCGGCCGCGCCAGGCGCACCACCACATCCCGGAGCGCACAACCCTCCGGAGTCGTCTCGAAAACATCCGCGGCGCGTTCCATGACCACCACGGATACCACGCCGCTTCACAAAAAGCCAGTACCAATACGAATCATCTGGAACCCGCGGAACCCAGCCTTCCAACAAACCTAGCATGGAATGGCCTTGGGAGCATCGCACAGGCAGCACAGGAACGCTAGAGGGGGGGGGGATCGCACGCAGGACCATTCTTTTGTCGGTCCTGTGGGTTGTGATGTGACCGGGACTTGGCATGGTTGAGGCGCCCCGGGTTCCCTGTGGGCCGGTTTCCGTGGTCCCTGCTGGTGCATCCGAGCTCACCGGTGGTGCATCCGAGCTCACCGGGCCCGCGTTTTCAAGTGTTCGAGCAGAGCGGTCTGGTGGCGCCGTCCGGCGGCGCGTTCCCGGCGGATGGCGCGGGGTCAGGAGCGAAGGCTCATCCGCCGGGCGGGATGAGGATGGTGTCGAGCGCGTCCTGGGCGCGGGCGGCGTAGTGCCGGTTGGCCTCGGGCATACAGTTGAAGTGCCCGCCGCAGCGCACGATGGCGATGGCGGCGTGGGTCAAGCAGGAGAGGTTGCGCGGCAGAGGGCGCACATGGACCCTGCAGCGGTCTTCGTCGTAGGTGAAATCGCGTACGTAGTGCCTGCCCGGAAAATCACTAAGATTCGGATTACAGGAATGAAAGCTCAATATTGACAGGGCGAAGATTCATCGAATCCAGCCTGATTTCAGTGGAATATGCCGTCATATGCCATCAAAGAAGGAATCTTCGGTTCTCCAGATTCCAAATATGGTTGCATATACAATGTGTTATGATTTTCCGTGCAGACACTACGTAGTGGAGTCGATTCTCGATGACCCAGTGGTCGCGCACGAGCGCCAGAAGCCTCTCGGGGTCAGCGCGTTCGGGACCGAGCGAGGTGAGGCACCAGGTGGTCTCGACCCTGCGCTCTTGGGTCTTGGGTCTTGCAGATCTCGCGTTCGCGCTCGATGCGGAGGGCTTGGCGGCGACCGTGGAGAGCCGCGTAGCCGTCCCACTCGGCGCCGGAGATGTCGACCACGGCACAGCGGCGGCGCTCGATGCGCCCGTGCCCCTGGTCGAGGGTTTCGAACGAGGCCGCGCCCTCGAAGTCGATGGCCTTGAGGTCATCGAGCATGGTCTCCTGGTTGTTCTTGATCGCCGTGACGACGTAGTCGGCGCAGCGTTCGAGCAGCCGCCGCGCGGTCTCGTGCTGAGCGTGCATCGCGTCCAAGGTGACGATGCGGCCGGTGACGTGGATGCTGCCGGTGAGGTCCCGCACGGCGGGGATCGCGTGGCTCTTCGCGTCGACCTCGACCTGGCCGAGGACCGGCCGAGGACCATGCCGGTCCCGTGCTCGACCGCTGCGACCCTCATCCGCCGCCCGTTCTCGGTCTGCTTGGAGGCGCCACGGAGGTCCTTGCCGTCCATGGCGAGCGGCGTGTCTGTGCCGGCTTGCTGGGCCGTCCACAGGCCGATGGCGTGGTACAGGGTCTCGGGCGGCAGGCCCGCGAGGATGGTGTGGAAGGTGGTGGACGTGGGTGCAGTGTAGCGCTTCTTCGACGGGCTGAAGAACGAGTTCACCGCTGCCAGCTGTTCCTGGGTGAGCAGGGCGGCGAACTGAGCGCATGCGGTCACGCCGCGGTAGCCGGCGAGTCGGGCTGCGACGGCGATCGCGAGAATGGTTCTCAGCGGATAGCGCTTGCCCCGGGGCTTGCGGCACTCGGGCACTTCGCCCAGGCAGGCGAACAGACTGCGCAGCCCGGACGAGGCCATCGGCCCGGCACGGTCGTGCGGCTCTGCGTTCCAGCTCTCCGGGATCGCGTCCCGGCGCAGCGCCTCGGCGGCACCGTCGGTCAGTTCGTACAGGAAGATCTCCTTGGGCTGGCCGTGGTGACGGAAGCGCGCAGAGCCGCCGGGCTCGCGACCGAAGCCGCGCGTCCGTCCCAGCGAGCGCCAATTCGCCGCGCGATAGCAGGTTCCGGCGAAGCGCGAGACATCGACGAATGTCTCCGCGAGAAACACCGGATATCCGTGCGCGGTTTCGATGTCGGCGGACAGCCGTCGAAGGCTCAGGCCGAGCACGCGGGACGCCAGGTTCGGCATCCCCCTCGGGCGAAGAATGACGAACCGGGAATTGTTCGCGATCAGATGCAGGCGCCGGAACTGCTGCTCCGCAGTCCAACCGATCCAGCGGTCGCGTGCAGCCAGCTTGAACGCGCCCGGCTGCCAGCCGACCAGCGCCACCCAGGTCTCGCCGTGCAGGGCAACATGGCGCAGGCCCTTGCCGATGATGCCGGGAAACCGCAGGTAGTGATGCTCCTTCACCAGACGGTCCCAGTGCCGATGCTCACGTGCGCCACGGGTCGGGCGCACCGTCACCTCGCGAAGGTCGATGAGGGAATCCGGGGTCGCAAGCGTCGCCATGCCGGCACTCTGCCACGGCGAAAACGGAATGTCCAGACCAAATCAGCGTGCGCCGATCACTGGGACGACAACAGAATAGCCCTGGGATCGCACGGGGTCGCGCGCACCTACGCAACATCACCCTGCCTGCCAGCAAGAAAACACGAACGATATAAGCGCGGGAATGCCCTACCTTTCGGGCGCGGCACGTCCGCCTTCCGAGGGTTCCGGGAGGGTGCGGAATCCGGAGTGCGCCGTAGATGCTGCGCTTGCGCGCAGGTTCGACGCGGGGGCCGCGAACCCGGGGCCCGGCCATCGGCCTGCCGGTTCGAATGCGTCGAAGGAACCCGTACCGCCACCCGGACCCGATCCGGCCGGCCGCAAGGGGCGTCCGAGGGAACGGGGCACGACCCTTGCGGGACCTATGCGACGACCCGTGTTGTCCAAGGGATGGGTTCGAGCAAGACCCCGGAAATCGCCGATTCCGGGCCGGAATCGACTGAATCCCGTGCAACTTGGGTCGAGCCGAGAGTGCAGTTGAAGTTGGACCCATCCGCCGGGGTACCGGCGCTTGCGTCCAGACGAGAAACGTGAGTCAGGGGCCGGTCGCGACCGAGTCCGGGAGCACCGCCGATCGATGCGGTCTCTCCTGCGTTCCGACGCGGGCGGGGCTCCGGCTGCGATCAGGGGAGGGCGGTTCCGGCGACGGAGGCAGGGGGTCGGGCTCCGCACCCAGCGCCGGCTTGGATCGGGTGGCCGTCGCGGCGGTCCGCGCCGCCGCAAGGACCTGCCGCCCGTACACAGGATCATCTGGTGGATTCCTTTCGGTGCCGCCCGGCCGGGCCCGAGGCGATCGGCGCGTGCCGGGGCCGGATGGAACCGCTCCCGCCTTCCGTGCCGGCGGTTGCGGTTCGACGCGGTTCCGGGAACCCGATGCCGGAACGGCCGGCGGCATCGATGCAAATCAACGCCGGCGAGCCCCTTCCCGGACGGGGCATCGTTGCGCCCGGCGACCGACGGGGCTACCTTGGAAGAAAAGACAAGTGGCGGGAGGAGATCCCTTGGCCTTCTGGAACTGGATCAAGGAACACGGGCCGGTCCTGGTCGTGCTGCTGGCCGTCGGCGGGTTTCTGGATCGCCAGATCGACAATCGTATCGGTGCGCAGGGCGAGCGGCTGGATGCCCGGATCGCTGCGCAGGGCGAACGGCTGGATGCCCGGATCGGTGCGCTGGGCGAGCGGCTGGATGCCCGGATCGCTGCGCAGGGTGAGCGGTTGGAGGCCCGGATCGGAGCGCTGGATGCCCGGATCGGGGCGCTGGGCGAGCGGTTCGACACGTTCGAGCATCGATTTGACCGGCTGGAAGCGGATTTCCGGTCCTTTCAGGAGCGGACCGCCGAGAACCATGACGTTCTCAACCGGCGCATCGACCAGGTGATCTTCGCAGTCAACCGCTCCGGCGGATCGACGGACCCCGGTATGGACACCCTGATCCCGTTGCTGATGGGAACCGACGTGCGCATTCCGCTGCCTGCGGTGGTTCCGGCGGCGTACCGCGACGCCCGGCTGGAGCGGCGGCAGGTGTCCGCAAGGTTTGCCGACAACCGGCTGGTTCTGTATCCCGACCTCGGCGATGATCGGATCGTGGAGCTGCTGCACGCGGAGGGCTGGCGCCCGGTCGAAGCCGACCGTCCCGACCAAGGCTTCGTGGCGGCCCCCGCGCCGTAGCCGTCCGGGCGGATGCAGGGCGGCCTTCGGCAGGCATTCCTGACACCGGAGGCCCCGCGATCACGGGGCTCGGGACGCGCACTCCCAAGCCAGGTTCAACGAGATTCAGTCGATTCCGGCCCGGAATCGATTGAATCCCGTGCAACTTGGGTCGAGCCGAGAGTGCAGTTGAAGTTGGACCCATCCGCCGGGGTACCGGCGCTTGCGTCCAGACGAGAAACGTGAGTCAGGGGCCGGTCGCGACCGAGTCCGGGAGCACCGCCGATCGATGCGGTCTCTCCTGCGTTCCGACGCGGGCGGGGCTCCGGCTGCGATCAGGGGGCGGTTCCGGCGACGGAGGCAGGGGGTCGGGATCCGCACCCAACGCCGGCTTGGATCGGGTGGCCGTCGCGGCGGTCCGCGCCGCCGCAAGGACCTGCCGCCCGTACACAGGGTCATCTGGTGGATTCCTTTCGGTGCCGCCCGACCGGGCCCGAGGCGATCGGCGCGTGCCGGGGCCGGATGGAACCGCTCCCGCCTTCCGTGCCGGCGGTTGCGGTTCGACGCGGTTCCGGGAACCCGATGCCGGAACGGCCGGCGGCATCGACGCAAATCAACGCCGGCGGGCCCCTTCCCGGACGGGGCATCGTTGCGTCCGGCGACCGACGGGGCTACCTTGGAAGAAAAGACAAGTGGCGGGAGGAGATCCCTTGGCCTTCTGGAACTGGATCAAGGAACACGGGCCGGTCCTGGTCGTGCTGCTGGCCGTCGGCGGGTTTCTGGATCGCCAGATCGACAATCGTATCGGTGCGCTGGGCGAGCGGCTGGATGCCCGGATCGCTGCGCAGGGCGAGCGGTTGGATGCCCGGATCGGTGCGCAGGGCGAGCGGCTGGATGCCCGGATCGGTGCGCAGGGCGAGCGGTTGGACGCCCGGATCGGTGCGCTGGACGCCCGGATCGGTGCGCAGGGTGAGCGTTTGGAGGCCCGGATCGGTGCGCTGGATGCCCGGATCGGTGCGCTGGGCGAGCGGTTCGACACGTTCGAGCATCGATTTGACCGGCTGGAAGCGGATTTCCGGTCCTTTCAGGAGCGGACCGCCGAGAACCATGACGTTCTCAACCGGCGCATCGACCAGGTGATCTTCGCAGTCAACCGCTCCGGCGGATCGACGGACCCCGGTATGGACACCCTGATCCCGTTGCTGATGGGAACCGACGTGCGCATTCCGCTGCCTGCGGTGGTTCCGGCGGCGTACCGCGACGCCCGGCTGGAGCGGCGGCAGGTGTCCGCAAGGTTTGCCGACAACCGGCTGGTTCTGTATCCCGACCTCGGCGATGATCGGATCGTGGAGCTGCTGCACGCGGAGGGCTGGCGCCCGGTCGAAGCCGACCGTCCCGACCAAGGCTTCGTGGCGGCCCCCGCGCCGTAGCCGTCCGGGCGGATGCAGGGCGGCCTTCGGCAGGCATTCCTCACACCGGAGGCACCGCGATCACGGGGCCCGGGACGCGCACTCCCAACCTAGGTTCAACGAGATTCAGTCGATTCTGGCCCGGAATCGACTGAATCCCATGCAACCTGGGTCGAGCCGAGAGTGCAGTTGAAGTTGGACCCATCCGCCGGGGTGCCGGCGCTTGCGTCCAGACGAGAAACGTGAGTCAGGGGCCGGTCGCGGCCGAGTCCGGAAGCACCGACGATCGATGCGGTCTCTCCTGCGTTCCGACGCGGGCGGGGCTCCGGCTGCGATCAGGGGGCGGTTCCGGCGATGGAGGCAGGGAGTCGGGATCCGCACCCAACGCCCGCTTGGATCAGGCGGCCGTCGCGGCGGTCTGCGCCGCCGCAAGGACCTGCCGCCCGTGCACAGGGTCATCCGGTGGATTCCTTACCGGTGCCGCCCGACCGGACCCGAGGCGATCGGCGCGTGCCGGGGCCGGATGGAACCGCTCCCGCTTTCCGTGCCGGCGGTTGCGGTTCGACGCTCTTTCGGGAACCCGATGCCGGAACGTCCGGCGGCATCGACGCAAATCAACGCCGGCGGGCCCCTTCCCGGGAAGGGGCATCGTTGCGCCCGGCGGCCGACGGGGCTACCTTGAAAGGAAAGACAAGTGGCGGGAGGAGATCCCTTGGCCTTCTGGAACTGGATCAAGGAACACGGGCCGGTCTTGGTCGTGCTGCTGGCCGTCGGCGGGTTTCTGGATCGCCAGATCGACAATCGTATCGGTGCGCAGGGCGAGCGGCTGGATGCCCGGATCGGTGCGCAGGGCGAGCGGCTGGATGCCCGGATCGGTGCGCTGGGCGAGCGGTTGGATGCCCGGATCGGTGCGCTGGACGCCCGGATCGGTGCGCAGGGTGAGCGTTTGGAGGCCCGGATCGGAGCGCTGGATGCCCGGATCGGTGCGCTGGGCGAGCGGTTCGACACGTTCGAGCATCGATTTGACCGGCTGGAAGCGGATTTCCGGTCCTTTCAGGAGCGGACCGCCGAGAACCATGACGTTCTCAACCGGCGCATCGACCAGGTGATCTTCGCAGTCAACCGCTCCGGCGGATCGACGGACCTCGGTATTGACACCCTGATCCCATTGCTGATGGGAACCGACGTGCGCATTCCGCTGCCTGCGGTGGTTCCGGCGGCGTACCGCGACGCCCGGCTGGAGCGGCGGCAGGTGTCCGCAAGGTTTGCCGACAACCGGCTGGTTCTGTATCCCGACCTCGGCGATGATCGGATCGTGGAGCTGCTGCACGCGGAGGGCTGGCGCCCGGTCGAAGCCGACCGTCCCGACCAAGGCTTCGTGGCGGCACCCGCGCCGTAGCCGTCCGGGCGGATGCAGGGCGGCCTTCGGCAGGCATTCGCCGCACTGGAGGTACCCGCGATCACGGGGCCCGGGACGCGCACTCCCAACCCATGTTTAACGAGATTCAGTCGATTCTGGCCCGGAATCGGCGATTTCAGGGGCCTTTCGAGCACATCCCTTCACTTGATCTGTCCCACGATGGTGCGGCATCCCGGGACCGCGCCTTCGACACTTCCGCTAGGGTTTTTTCGACCAATGCCACGGCTTGTCCGACGTCTTCATCGGTCGTGCCGAAACCCAAGCTGAAACGTATGGTTGCTTCAGTATCTTCATCGTTGAGTCCGATTGCTCGCAGCACATGCGAGGGCTCCGGGATGCCCGACGCACACGCGGATCCGGTCGAAGCGGCAAGACGGGGTTGCAGCGCCCCCAGTATCTCGTGCGCAGAGAATCGGTGGAAACAGATGCTTGCGTTTCCGGGGTGTCGTACTTGGTATTCGGGACCAACGAGTCGAATGGACCGGTCCAGATCTGTCAGGAGACGCACGAAGACATCGCGACGGCCGGCCAGTCCATCAAGCTTCTTCCGGGTTTCCTCGCTGCTCAGCAAATGGCTCGCCATGCCCATGCCCACGCAGAGTGGCACAGGAAGCGTGCCCGAGCGAAGCCCGTCCTGCTGACCGCCGCCGTACACCAGTGGCTCGATCCGATTTTGCAATGCCCGTGTGATGCAGGCGACTCCGATTCCTTTCGGACCGTACATCTTGTGACCGGAGAGGCTCAAGAGGTCCGCATGCGTTGCCAGTTTAGTGCTCTGCATGCCGAGCGGCACCTGCGCCGCATCGCAATGAAACACGATTCCATGCCGACGAACCCGATCGGACAGTGTCTCAATGTCCTGGATTGTCCCCACTTCGTTGTTCACGGCCATGATCGACACCACGAGGATGTCTTCGCCAAGCATGGCGTCCAATGCCGCGAGATCGACGAGACCTTGTCGGTCCACCGGGATCCGCTCAATGGTGAATCCGTACTGTTCTTCGAGCGTTCGAACCGATGCGAGCACACACTTATGCTCAATGGCGCTGACCAGGATCCGGCGGCGGGTTCCCCCGGCAGCCCTGCGCCCCAGCCCCAGCAACGCCATGTTGTTGGATTCGGTGGCGCCGGAGGTGAAGAAGATCTCGTCGGGGTCCGCACCGATCAACCGCGCCACTCGTGCGGCGGCTTCTTCAACCGCACGCGCGGCCTGCCAGCCGAGGCTATGGTCCGACGAGTGCGGATTCCCGAACCGCTCGCCTTGATAGGGGGCCATTTCGGCCAGAACCCGCCGATCCAGGGGCGTCGTGGCCTGATGGTCCAGATAGATTGTTTGTCCGATTTTCATTGTATGACAATGGTTTAGTGTAACTTCGTGCCCACTTCTGCGCCGAGACGCGGATGCCGGTTTCGGTCTTCTGGCGGATGTCTCCAGTTCCCGTTGACCGCATCATAGGCCGTGCGCTAGGATGAAGCAACTGCCTGCAGTACCCAATAGCCGAGGAACGAACAGTGCGTGGGCCGCTTAATCGAGACACCTACAGCCCGCAGTTTTCAGGCCATGAAACCTTCCCGCTCCGTTACGGATGGCTGAAGAAGGCGTTCGACCGAGTCGCGGAGACGGAACGCCAACCCGAGAACCGGGCCGCCTGTTGGGGGGAAGACGCCATCGCGCGATTCGGGGTCGGCAAGAACATGGTCGCGTCCATGCGCCATTGGGCGAAGGCGACCGGCGTGATTGAGGAACCTTCGACCAATTCGGTTCGCACGACGGCACTCGGGCGCTTGTTGTTCGGTTTTAATGGCCTTGACCCGTACATGGAGCACCCTGCAACGCTGTGGCTCATTCACTGGCGATTGGCAGCACATGCGGACAAGACGACATGGTTCTGGGCATTCAACCATTACTCCGCCATCACCTTCGAGCGGGAGTCACTGATCAAGAAACTTGAACGGCTTGCAAGAGACCGCCACTGGCCCCGCGTCTCTAACGCCACGATCAGGAACGATGTTGCTTGTTTTCTGCGCACCTACGTCGCACGTCAAGCGTCCGGCAGGGCGAGCCACGACGATGTGCTTGAATCGCCGTTGACCGAATTGGGGCTCATCAAGGCAGTGGGCCGGAAAGACGGATTCCGTTTCGTCCGAGGGGCGAAGACGACCTTGGGCGACGGCGTCTTCACCTATGCGCTCCTGGACTTCTGGTCGCGATCTCCCACAGTAGTCACCCTTTCGTTCGAAGCCATAGCACATGGGCCCGGGGGCCCAGGGCGTGTCTTCCTGTTCGATGAGAACGATGTTGCCGAGCGTCTCGCCGCCCTCGATGGGTCAACAGACGGTGCCTTGCGGTGGTCTGAAACCGCTGGCCTCAAGCAGGTCGAACGCAACATCGACATCGACGACAAGACGGTTCTGTCCCGGGTTCGAAGCGACTACGGAGAATTGACCGAGAACGAGGCCGCCTGATGTCTTCCGGCGACCGCGTTCACATTGCTCGCCGATTTCTTCGATCGATCCGAATCGACTCCGACTTCGGCGACGCCGCGAGCCTTGAAGGCTTCATCTGCCCGCAATCCTTCGTCGATGTTCTCCTGACGATGGTCCGGCATGTTTCCGAGACCGGACAAGGTGCATACACGTGGACCGGTCCTTACGGCAGCGGCAAGTCAAGTCTGGTCGTCGCGTTCAGCACCCTGCTGAACGGCAATGCCGTACTGCAGAGAGAAGCGGGTAAAATCTTCGGGCGGAAGGTCACGAGAGCGGTCCGGAAGGCATGGCCCGCCGGCTCGAAGGGCTGGCGTGTCCTTCCTGTCGTTGCGCGCCGCGACGATCCCGTCGCGGTCATCGGTGAGGCTGTCAAGCGCATGGGGCTTGTATCTCGTCGGCCGCGCGGCGGCTGGACGGAAACCAACCTGATCGCCGCCCTGATCAGGGTGGCAACGGAAAAGACCTCGACGCATGGCGGGCTTGTCCTTTTCATCGACGAAATGGGCAAGTTTCTCGAAGCCGCTGCCCAGGACGGCATCGACATTTTTGTCCTCCAGCAACTTGCCGAAGCGGCGTCCCGGAGTAACGGGCGCTTGCTGCTTGTCGGTGTGCTGCATCAAGCGTTCGAGGACTATGCCCACCGCCTGTCGCACGAGATGCGTGATGAATGGGCCAAGATCCAGGGCCGTTTTGTCGATCTCATCGTCAACCCTGCGGGCGAGGAACAGATAGACCTCATTTCCCGCGCCATCGACAGCGATCACCGCCCGACGAAGCCAGGCGCATTCGCTTCCGCTGTTGCAGGGTTGTTGCGTCGGGATCATCCCCGGGATGCGAAAAGGCTGGCTGTTCTTCTTGAATCATGCTGGCCCCTGCACCCGGTCGTGGCATGTCTTCTGGGACCGATTTCCCGACGACGTTTCGGGCAGAACCAGCGCAGTGTATTCAGTTTCCTCAACTCCGCCGAGCCGCACGGATTTCAGGACTTCCTCAACCGAGCCTCCGACGGACAACTCTACGGTCCGGACCGGCTCTGGGACTATCTGCGAGTCAACCTTGAGCCCTCCATCCTCGCCTCCCCCGACGGGCACCGATGGGCACTAGCGGCAGAAGCGTTGGAGCGATGCGAAGCCATCGGCGGCGATGCCCTTCATGTGGGCCTGCTCAAGACGATCGCGATCATCGACCTGTCCAAGGAGCGCTCGAGTCTCGTTCCGAGTTTCGGGCTTCTGCGGACCTGCTTCCCCGAGGTCTCTGAAAGCGAGCTTGAGAAGACGCTCATGCAGCTGGACACGTGGTCGTTCACGATCTTCAAGAAGTTCCTTGATGCCCGCGCGATTTTCGCCGGCAGCGACTTCGACATCGATCGGGCTGTCCGCACGGCACTCGACGAGATCGACGAGGTCGACTTCCGGGACCTCGAATCGCTAGCCGGTCTTCAACCCATTCTCGCCAAGCGCCATTATCACGATACAGGCGCACTCCGATGGTTCGACGTGAACATGGTTCCGGTCCGCAGACTCGCTGACCTCACAGCCGGTCCCGGGCCGAAGAACGGTGCCATCGGTCAGTTCCTTTTGGCCATCCCGGCCGAGGGAGAAAGTGAGGGAAACGCCGAAAGCCTGTGCCGCGAGGCGGCGCGCCACAGCGACGAGTGGGACACGGTCGTGGGAATTTCTCAGCGATCCTGGGCCGTCGTACCGCTTGCGCGTGAACTGCTGGCCCTTGACCGCGTCGCCAACGATCATCCGGCACTGGCTGGTGATGCCGTTGCCCGGCGAGAGGTCTCCGTGCGGCTTGCAACCCTGCAGGCCATCTTGGAAACCGAGTTGCACAAGGCATTCGACAACGTCCGGTGGTTTTGCAGGGACCACCAGCCGAAACGCCTGAGACAGGCCGACCTGAGCGGTATGGCCTCCGAGTTGGCGGATCTTCGCTTCAATAAGTCGCCGTGCTTGCACAACGAGCTTCTAAACCGAAGGAAGCCGTCCGGCAACGCCGTTGCGGCGCAGAACTACCTCCTGCGACGTATGGTCCTGAACCAGGGAGAACCTTGTCTCGGTATCGAGGGGTTCTCCGCCGCACGCGGTTTGTTCGCGTCCCTGCTTGAGACGACGGGCCTCTATGCCCGGCGTGAGAATGTCTGGCGATTCGTTCCGCCGACGACAGGTCATGGTGATCGCTGCCGTTTGGGGCCCATCTGGGAGCAGACGAGCCGGTTCCTGGAGCAGAACGCGAATCGCGCGGTCCCTCTCTCGGAACTGTTCGACGAGTGGAGGAAGCCGCCCTTCGGTGTCAAGGAGGGCCTCATGCCGATCCTCGCTGTCGCATTCGTCCTGTCGCAACACGACAAGTTGGCCGTCTACCGGGACGGCGTGTTCCGGGCGATCTTCGACGATGTGGATGTGGACTATCTCGCGAAGGACGCATCCATTGTCCAACTGCGCTGGATGGACCTCACCGACCTTGCCCGACGCTTGCTTGCGGGTATGGCGCAGATCGTGGGTGCTCTCGACGAAACGAATGACCTCACGCATTTGGAACCGATCGACATCGGGCGCGGTCTCGTCGCGATCTATGACCGGCTTCCCAAGTGGACCGAACGAACCATGCGGGTGTCCTCGAACGCCGTGAGCATCCGTCAGCTCTTCAAGCGGGCCCATGACCCCAACCAGTTCCTGTTCGATGATATCCCCGGGATGCTGGGAAAGGACGTTTCGCTTGTTGACGAGAACGCCGTGTGCCGTGTCATCGGCAGCGTCCGCGCGGGGCTTGAGGAGCTGGTACAGGCCTATCCCTCCATGCTGGATCGCTTGCGCGACATCATGCTCGCGGAGCTGCTGGTACCAAACCACTCTCCACAGGCCCTTGCGGAACTGCGAGAGCGCGCAGAGAACATCAGGAAGCTTGCTGGCGACTTCCGTCTTGACGCCTTCGTCGGTCGGCTCATGCAGTTCGATGGATCTCTCAACAGCTTCGAAGGGATTGCCAGCTTGGCCGCAAACAAGCCGCCGCGCGACTGGGTCGATCCCGACCTTGATCGCGCGGCCATTGAGCTTGCCGACCTGGCGCAGAAGTTCCTGCGCGTAGAGACATATGCGCGCGTCAAGGGCCGTCCCGACAAGCGACAGGCGATGGCCGTCGTTATCGGCATGGACGGCCGTCCGGCACCCTTGCTGGAGGAGTTCCACATCGCCGACACCGACCGTGCCGCCGTCAGCGAGCTTGTCGAGCATGTTGCTGCCGTGCTGGAGATGGCCGACACCGGCCACCGCAGCATCATTTTGGCGGCGCTGGCAGAACTCAGTACGCGCTACATGCAACGGCCCGCGCCCGCAAAAGAAAAACGGAACGGGAGAGTCGCTTCATGACGACCGATTCCGTGAAACATGTGCTCGGCCTATCCGGTGGGCGTGACAGTGCGGCGCTTGCCGTCTATATGCGGCAGCATCACCCCGAGTTGGAGATCGAGTACTTTTTCACGGACACGGGCAAGGAACTGCCCGAAGTCTACGAGTACCTGGGGAAGCTCGAAGGATTTCTCGGACAGCCGATACGGCGTCTGAATCCCGACCGCGATTTCGATTTCTGGCTCAAGCAGTACAATGACTTCTTGCCGTCGCCGCAGTCGCGCTGGTGCACGCGGCAGCTCAAGCTGCGGCCGTTTGAGCAGTGGATCCGACCGATTCTTTCAGATGGCACTACCGTCTACAGCTATGTTGCGATCCGCAGCGATGAAGAATACCGCGAAGGATATGCATCAAAGGACAGTCGCCTCATCATTGAACTGCCCTTCAAGCAGGGCGGCGTTGACAAGGCAGGCGTGCTGGAAATCCTCGATGGGGCTGGCCTCGGTCTTCCGGCGTACTACGCTTGGCGCACCCGGAGCGGCTGTACCTTCTGTTTCTTTCAGCAAAAGATCGAGTGGGTGCGGCTCAAGGAACAACACCCTGCGGCATTCGAGGAAGCTAAAGCCTATGAAAAAACCGCCGTCGAGCACGGCTCACCCTTCACCTGGAGCGAGGGAGAGTCCCTCGAAGACTTGGAACGGCCGGCGCGCATCACGCGAATCATGCATGATCATGAACAGCGCGTGGCACGGATACGCTCGAGAACCAAACTCAATCCTCTGCGCCCGGACCGCGAGCCCTTGGACATCGATGATCTGTATGGTAAAGCGAAGGCCTGCTTGGCTTGCCATAAGTGAATTATGAACGAGTCGACCGATACACCAACTACCGCGCCGGGCATCGCCTGGCAGACACTGCTTCGCAATGCCAAGGGGGCGGCACTGCGTAACGTGATCGGACCGTCAGCCATGGACATCATCCGCGGGCTGAACCTTGACCTTACATCAGGTGAGCGCCTCGGCGAGCTCGCGGTAAGGCTGACGGACCCGTTCGTCGCTTTGCGGAGCGCGTCGACGCGTGAGTGCATCATCCGTATGCTGCCCTTACCTAAGGCGCGTGAGCTTGGGCAACGTCTGGGCGCAAGAGATGGGCGCACGTTGTATGACGATCTTTGTGCAAAAGCTGCCGACAACGCGGCGTTGGAAGTCCTTTATTCCTTTTTCGGTGTGATTCGCGATCCGCGCGCACCTGCCTGTACGGGTTCTGATGTTGCGCAGGCACCTGCTGCATACGCACTTTTCGGTCACCAGCGTGTCGCCGCCTTGTGCGTTGCGGACGCACTTTCAAGATCACCGCACAAGACTGTCCTTCATATGCCTACTGGGTCGGGCAAGACCCGAACGGCCATGCACATCGTTGCGGCCCACCTCCGTCAAAATGAACCTACCGTGGTCTGCTGGCTTGCGCAGAACGCTGAGTTGCTTGACCAAGCAGCCGATGAATTCGAACACGCATGGCACCATCTTGGCGACCGCAAAACAGGCGTGATACGATTCTGGGGCCATCGGAGGTCAAATATTCTCGGCCTCCAAGACGGCATTGTGGTCGCGGGTCTCGGCAAGATGTCGGCGCTCGACAACCGCGACCCAGCCGCCCTGCTACGGTTAGCCGATCGTGTATCACTTACGATAATCGACGAGGCGCACCAAGCGATCGCGCCGACCTATGCCGCAATCCTAACGGCATTGTACAGCAAGCGCCCCCGCAATGCCTTGCTGGGCCTCACCGCCACCCCGGGACGAAGCTGGTCGGATATCAGCGAAGATCGCAAACTCTCGGAGTATTTCGATGGCCGCAAGGTTACGCTCCAAGTGGCAGGCTACGAAGATCCGATCAGCTTTCTGATTGATCAAAAGTACCTGGCACGTCCTTTGTTCCGCACTCTATATTCTGGCACGGACATTAAGCTAAGCGAGGCGGATGTCTGCGAATTATCGTCTGCGAGTGACGTCCCCGAGAAAATTCTTGGTCGTTTGGGTGCGGACACTCAGCGCAACTTGAAGATCATTGCGACTATCGAAGATCTTCTGACGCGACATCGACGGATGATCGTATTTGCCCCTTCAGTAGAAAACGCACGTATGATTGCAGCAATTCTGTCCGCGCGTGACCGTGAAGCTTATGTCGTGACAGGAGAAAGCAGTACCTTCGAACGGGAAAGAACAATCAGACGTTTCAGGAGCACCGACAATCACTCCATGGTGATTGTAAACTACGGCGTACTGACCACCGGATTCGACGCACCCGCAACAAGCGCCGCCGTTATCGCGCGACCGACACGGTCACTGGTTCTTTACAGCCAGATGGTCGGACGGGCGACTCGAGGCGTACGGGCGGGAGGAAACGAAGAAGCCGAGATTGTTACAGTAGTCGACCCACACTTGCCCGGCTTTGGCAGCCTCGCCGAAGCTTTCAGAAATTGGGAGGACGTTTGGAATGAGCCAAGAAACAACCGCTGACAAGCAACGGCCAGGTGGGGAGATCATTCCTCCGGAGTTGGCTGTCAAGGCGATGCGCGACAGTGGGTACAAGAACACTGCCTACGCGCTCGCGGAACTGATTGATAACTCCGTTCAGGCTCACGCCACTGGTGTCGAGATCATTTGCATCGAAAAGCACCAGAAGATCAACGAGCGGATCAGACGGAGACTCCATGCAATTGGGATCCTCGACAACGGCGAGGGCATGAAGCCTGAGACGCTTCGCCTTGCACTCCAATTCGGCAATGGTACGCACTTGACGGATCGCAAAGGCATCGGACGCTTCGGAATGGGCTTGCCGAATTCGTCGATCTCTCAGTGCCGGCGCGTAGAAGTGTGGACATGGCAAAACGGACCAGACAATGCCATGTACACTTATCTTGATGTCGATGAGATCGAAAACCGCAAGATGTTCGCGGTCCCGGTACCTTCGCATCGTATGCTGCCCGATAAATGGCGCGCACGATCCAACATACTTCACACAACCGGTACGCTGGTTCTGTGGAGCAATTTTGACGATCATCGGTTGAGTTGGCGCGGTGCGCGAGCAACTCTTCGGAATACTGAATCGTTGATTGGTCGCATGTACCGCAAGTTTATCGATAACGGCAAGCTGTCCATTCGTCTGCTTGCTTTGATTGAAGGGCAGGCGGTTACCGATGAATCCGTTCGCGTCAACGATCCGCTCTACCGAATGAAACCTTCCTCTACCCCAGCTCCGTTTGATGGCAAGCCGATGTTCGATTCCTGGGGCGATCGGGACGAAAAGTTTTCGATTCACTATGACGGCGCCGATCACGACATCATTGTGCGGATGAGCTGGGCGCGTCAAGAGACCGTGCCCGAGGATAAGAGTGATCGCGGGAGCAAGCCATATGGCAGGCACGCAGCCAAGAACATCGGTCTTTCGATCATTCGCGAGGGCCGCGAACTGGATTTAGACCCGTCTTGGGCCAACAGTTACGATCCCACCGAGCGGTGGTGGGGTGTGGAAGTTGAATTTCCATCAACCTTGGACGAGGTGTTCGGTGTTACCAACACCAAGCAGAACGCGACCACCTTTTCCCACATGGCCCAATTCGAGTGGGGAGCCGAAGCAAATCCTGGCGAATCCCTGTCCGATTTTTGCGACCGTATCCAGAGTGATGGAGATCCTCGGGCGCTCTTATTGCCCGTTGTCAATCACATACGTCGACAAATCAAGGAAGTGCGTAAGCGCCTAAAGAAACAAACAGCCGGCCATCGAACAGGACCGGGTAGACACGAAGAAGGCCCTTCGGTCGAAGATTTGGCGACAACCCAGTTTATAGAACGTGTGCGGCAAGGACATCAGACCGATGCTGACGGTGAGGAGTTCACAGAAGAAGATCGTGAGAGTTTTGAGAGAAATTTGACGGAGGACAAAGATTACCCGGCTGATGTGGCAGAAAATATTGCTAACGCGACAATTTCTCGCAAGCGCAAGGTCGTGTTTTTAACCAAGGCAATGGAGGGATACGCTTTCTTCAACGTAGAACACCATCATGGAGGTCTGACTGCTATTGTTTTCAACACCAATCATCCATTTCATGAAAAATTGCTGGAGTCGCTGGTTCCCCGTGTCGGTAACGAGACTGACGCTGATCTGATGGATCGAATTCATCGAGCTTCGGATACGCTGGAGCTACTTTTTGCCGCTTGGGCGCGCTACGAAATGGAAGAAGTGCAACAACAAAATCAACTGTTCGATATGCGCCAAGAATGGGGAAAGATGGCACGTTTCTTCCTGACCGACCAGGAAGGTCCATAGCATGGACATTGTGTCTCCTGGTGATGCTGTCCTGGGGCTCGTGAAAAATGCATCTGACCGGCTCATCATCGCCGCTCCCTACATGAAAAGGTCAGCGATACGTCGTATGATCAATGTGATTCCCGATACGGTGTCAGATTTGACATGCATTACACGGTGGCTGCCTGAGGACATTGCCTCAGGCGTATGCGATCTCGAAATTGTCGACGACGTACTAAGTGTTCAAGGTGGGCAACTCCTGGTTCACCCACATCTGCATGCGAAGTACTATTCGAACGGTAAAGAAACTCTTGTAGGCTCTGCCAATCTTACATCGCGCGGCCTCGGCTGGCATACACCCGCCAATATCGAGCTTCTCGTTGCCCTACCTTCCGAGTTTCCGGGACTGGAAAATTGGGAGTCTGTGCTACTGAACTCTGCCATCCAAGTCACCGAGAAGCTGTGCCATCAAATTTCGCATCAGGCAGACCAGTTCAAACGGACCGGACCGATAGGCCATTCACCAGAAGTGGAGGAGGCCGGGACTCCGGTGTCTTTTGTACTGTGGGTACCTCAATGTCCGGTTCCGGAACATCTTTGGACAGTTTATTGTGGCGGTGGTTCCGATACCATGGTTAGCAGCGCATTCAATGCTGCACAGGATGATCTGAAGGCACTGTCTCCTCCACAAGGATTAAGCGAAGAAATGTTCACCGCTTACATAGCAGGAATACTCAGACAAATGCCGCTAATTGCAGAAATAGAGAAGCTGTCTGCTGCTGGTCTGACAGACACAGGAGCGCAGGATTTTTTATCGGAGCGTCTTGGTCGACAGAATGAAGGTATCGAAGGATGCGTTCAGATATGGCGTACCGTAAAATTGTGGTTGATTTATTTTTTCCCGAAAATCTACAGGCTGGAAACTGGTCAGGAGGTTTTGGTTAGAGGAAGGGAAATTTCCCGACGTTAAACGATTCCGTCCGAACGTGCCTGCTGCGGCCGCGGCGGGCACGGGATTGAGCAACGCCGGCGTGCCCTGCGTCAGGTCCGGGACCGGAACCCGGAGCGTTCGCCCATGGGAGGCCCGGGCCGCCAAGCGGGTCCCGAGACGATCCTTGCCGTCTCCCCGACGCCGACAGGTTCCGGCTCGGACGGCGGCGGTGCATCCGTCCTGCCGCGGGAGATCCGGACGCCGGAGATCACCGGGAAGGATTTGGGCCTCACGGGTGGATGCGGCGAACCGTTCCCGGCCAACGCCGTACGGCCGTTGCACCGTCCTGCCTAGACGCGGCGCCGGGCGGATCCCTCGAGACGAGGGCGGGGTGTTCGGTGGGGTTGGAGTCTGTCTCGGGGACACCGCCAATGTCCTCCCCGCCATTGTTGCTGCGGACCGGGCGATGCCGTTAGCATCGCCGGCCGTGCAGCCGGTCCGGACCTGCAGGGACGTCCCCGGACGGGACGGGTTCGTGCAGCGATCGTAGTTCCCGACAGAGATCTTCAAGGCCGATGACGTCCACCCCCTCCGTCTTCGGATAGCGTTCGTTGCCTGAACAGATCACGAAACAGTGTTCCGGATGCAGGTCTTCTCGTGCGGCAAAGAAGCTCCGTTCGAGTTTCGGCGCGAGCCCTTGTTTGATTTCGATGGCCCACAGCCCTCGGCCCGGCAGTTCCAGAAGCAGGTCGATCTCCGCCCCGGAAGCGGATCGGTAGAAGCTCCCCGAAGTGCGCTCCGGCGCCGCGCGCAGGAGATTCTCGATCACGAATCCCTCCCAGCTGGCGCCGACCACCGGATGGCCGAGCAGCGCCTCCCGATCGTCGATTCCGAGCAGCGTGTGGACCAGGCCGCTGTCGCGGATGTACGTCCTGGAGGACTTGACCAGGCGCTTGCCGGCATTTCCGCGATGGGGCGGCAGCTTGCGGATCACCAGCAGGTCGACCATGAGGTCGAGATACCGGGCGACCGTCTTGCCGTCCACGGCAAGATTGCGGGCCAGCTGCGCCGCGTTCAGAAGCTGGCCCTGCGCATGCGCCAGCATGGTCCAGAAGCGCCGCAGGGTTTCGGCCGGAATTCTGGGCCCGACCTGCGGGATGTAGCGCTCCAGATAGGTCCGGAGGAAGTTCTCTCGCCAGACGGCACTGGCCGATCCGCTGTCTGCCAGATAGCTGTCGGGGAATCCGCCGCGGGTCCACAACCGATCCCGGTGCTCCGGCGGCACTTCCGATACGTCGAGCGGATCGAGATCCATGTAGGCGATTCGCCCGGCCAGGCTCTCGCTCGATTGTCTCAAGAGTTCGCCGGAAGCCGATCCGAGAAGGAGGAAACGGCCCTGTGGCCGGCCGCGGCGGCGCCCGTCATCGATCAGGCCCCGCAGTTCCCGGAACAGTTCCGGCATGAACTGGATCTCGTCGAAAATGACCAGCCGGTCTTCGTGCGCGGAGAGATACAGCGCCGGATCGGACAGCCGGCGTCGATCCGACAGACGCTCCAGGTCCAGATAGATGCTGGACCGCGCTTCCCCGATCGCCCGGGCAAGCGTGGTCTTGCCGACCTGCCGCGGCCCGAGCAGGGCCACGGCCGGAAACTGATCCAGTCGGGAGAGGAGGGTCGGTGACAGTCGTCGTGCGATCATCGCTGCAATTATGGCATGGAATTCCGGTATTGCAAGGATGTCCGGCCGCCGACCGGAGGGATTCCGAAGACGGCGAGGACCGCCCCGGCATGCGGTGACGGAGCGGCGGGATCCCCCGAACCCGTCCCGTAGTCGGCCGTTCCCGGTCCGCCGGGTGCCCGCCCGGACCCGGAGCGCCGCGCCCGATCGGGCGCCGTGCAAGGGGTCTCAGGTCAGCCCGAACTCCTCGAAGAAGTCGTTCCCCTTGTCGTCGATTACCATGAAGGCGGGGAAATCCACCACCTCGATGCGCCAGACGGCTTCCATGCCGAGCTCCGGATAGGCGAGGCACTCCACGTTCCGGATGTTGCGGGCGGCCAGCTCCGCGCCGGGGCCGCCGATCGAACCGAGATAGAAGCCGCCGTGGGTGCGGCACGCCTCGACCACCGCCCGGGACCGGTTGCCCTTGGCGAGCATGACGAGGCTGCCGCCCGCGGCCTGGAACGCATCGACGTAGCTGTCCATCCGGCCGGCCGTGGTCGGGCCGAACGATCCGGTCGGCCGGCCGGCCGGGGTCTTGGCCGGCCCGGCATAGTAGACGGGGTGGTTCCGAAGGTAGTCGGGCAGCGACCCCTCGCGCTCGAGGTGTTCACGGAGCCGGCCGTGGGCCAGATCGCGCGCCACCACCATCGGTCCGGACAGCGACAGGCGGGTGCGCACCGGGAGCCGGGACAGTTCGGCTCGGATGTCGGACATGGGCCGACGGAGATCGAGGGCGACCGCATCGTCCTCGAGGAGTTCGGCGTCGATCTCGGGAAGGAACCGGGCCGGGTTGCGCTCGAGCTCCTCCAGGAACACGCCCTCGGCCGTGATTCTGGCGCGGGCCTGGCGGTCGGCCCCGCAACTCACTCCGACGGCGATCGGCAGGCTGGCCCCGTGCCGCGGGAGCCGGATCACCCGGACATCGTGACAGAAGTACCGGCCGCCGAACTGGGCGCCGATTCCAAAGGATCGGGTCATCTCGAGCACGGCGTGTTCGAGATCGCGGTCGCGGAACGCCCGGCCGTCGTCGCTGCCGCTCGCCGGCAGGCCGTCGAGTTCCCGGCAGCTGGCAAGCTTCACCGTCTTCATGGCCATTTCGGCCGACAGGCCGCCGATGACGATGGCGAGGTGGTACGGCGGGCAGGCGGCGGTGCCGATCGAGCGGATCGGCTCCTCCAGGAACTCGAGGAGGCGCCGGGTGCGCAGGACGGACGGCATCGCCTGGTAGAGGAACGCCTTGTTGGCCGACCCCCCTCCCTTGGCGATGAACAGGAATTCGAACGCTTCGCCGGGGTCGGCGTAGAGATCGATCTGGGCGGGCAGGTTGGTGCGGGTATTGACCTCCTCGTACATCGAGAGCGGCGCCAGCTGGCTGTAGCGCAGGTGGTTCTCGGTGTAGGCCCGATAGATGCCGCGGGACAGCGCTTCCCGGTCCCGACCCCCGGTCCAGACCTGCTCGCCCTTGTGTCCGATCACGATCGCCGTCCCGGTGTCCTGGCACATGGGCAGGACGCCGCCGGCGGCCGTGTTCGCGTTCTTGAGGAGCGTCAGAGCGACGTAGCGGTCGTTCGAGGACGCTTCGGGATCGTCGAGGATCGCCCGCAGCTGCGCGAGATGGGTCGGCCGGAGGTAGTGCGAGATGTCCCGGAACGCCGTCCGCGCCAGCAGTTCCAAGGCCGCCGGATCGATCGACAGCACGGACCGCCCGCCGACCGTCAGCGACTGCACGTGGTCGTCGGTCAGCCGGCGGTAGGTCGTCGGGTCGGACGAACGCGGGAACAGTTCCGCATGGCGAAATCCGGTCATGCGGGCTCCCCGTCCGGCGGCGGGGGCCGGCTCCGCCGGTTCCGGAAGGCGGCGAGGGAGACCACGCCGTCGGGGTGCGCCGCGGCTTCTTCCGAAGCGGATCCGTCCCGCGCGGCGGCCGCGCCGCGCGGCTTCGCGCGGTCGCCGGCCGCCGCGGTCGGCGCCTCCGGTCCGAAGCGCACGGCAAACTGCGCGGCCGGGTCCGCGAACGCGGTCAGGGCCGCAAACGGGACGGTCAGGGTCGCCGGAATGCCGCCGAACACCAGGCGCACCCGAAAGTGTCCGGGTTCGACCTGCAGGCCGGAAAACTGATGCTGGAGGACGATGTTCATGCGGGCGGGGTACCGCGCCCGAAGGAACTCCGGGATCTCGACCCCGGCGGCCGCGGTGTCGAACTCGACATAGAAGTGATGATCTCCCGGGAGTCCCTCCGCGGCGACCTGTTCCAGCGCCCTCCGCGCGACGCCGCGGAGCGCCTCGAGGGTCAGCGCTTCGTAGTCGATGAGCCGGGAGACCTCGGGGGTTCGATCGGTCACGGGTGCGTTCAACCGGTCGGCAGCGGCGCCGGGCGCAAGCTCGGTGGGGGCTTCTGTTGCCGGGCGCCCCCAGACCCCGCCCTGCCGTGTGATGCGGCAGGGACTTGGAACTGTCGTTCCTCTCACTGGTTAGGCAGCGAGAGCAACCTCACGACTGTTGTCGTTGGCAGTTATGTGTTTGGTCCGTCACGGCGGTACCATGCCGGGTGAAGGACCTCGTCTTTCAGCGGTTGTCGATCCTGGATCGCCCCCGCGGGCCGACCCCCGAACGGGTCGGCTCGGGTCTGGTGGAGGCGCCGGGCACTGCCCCCGGGTCCAACACGCCTATTGCACGGGCCGTTTATCACCATAGCCGGCCGAGGCCGGCCCCCTCAGGATAGACGCATGCGGCCGATCCGGCAATGCCGCGTCCGCCGGGCGCACCGGGCGCGCCGGGCCGGCACCGTCGGGACCGGGCGGCCCCGGTGCATGCGCCGCCGCCGCGCTCGCGACCGCCGCCGGTTCCGGACTGCGGCAGGGCGCCGGCCCCGCGCGTCGCGGCCGTCCGGGCGCGGGATCCCGGCGCTGCGCCACGACCGCGGCCCGGCCCGGGCTCGCCGCTTGACCCTTCCCATATGTTCCTTTTATGTTCTCTTCAGACGGGCGTCCGGTCCGGTCGGTGGGAGCGAAACACTGCGAACAGCGGCAGGGGCATCGACGGCGGCGGACGGTCGGCGCGGGATGGGCTGCGTGCTGCTGCTGTCCGCGCGGGCGGCCCGGAAGACGGGGCCGGTCCCCGTCACCCGCGCCCTCCAGCAGACGACGGAGCGCCGAGCGGTCACGCTCCCGTTCGGGCGACCGTCCGTCCCTCCCGTCGACGGCTGGTCGGCGTTTCCGCCCGGCGCCGTGTTCGCCCAGCTGCTCCGCGCCGGGTCCGGTCGGGGCGGCCGGGAGGCCTGGCGCCTCGCGGTGCTCCGCGCCGGCGGTCCGGGAGAGTGCCTGCTGCGGATCCCGGGGGTCCGGCCCGGCGCCGAGGTCCTCCTGTGCGTGACCGGCAAGCTTCGGACGCAGCGGGCGCTCCGGGTCTTCGATGCCGTGCGCCGTCTGGGGATCGATCCCGGAGACGCCTCGCCGGCCTGGATCGCCGGGGTCGGGGCCGCGCTGGCGGCGGACCTGGCGCCGCGCCCGTATTCGACCGGCCAGCACGCCGCCTATCTCGCCCTTCGGCAGGTCGGCGGATGACGCGTCGCCGGGCCGTCGCCGTCTTCGGGATCCTGGCCGGAATCGGTCTGCTGTTCCGGGGACCCGAGGGTGCTCCGTGGCTGGTGTACAACGCTTCCGGCAGCGCCCCCGTCGGGTTCTACGTGCGCTCGGTGCAGCCGGCCGGGGTGGGCGATTCCGTCCTGGTCCGCGCGGACAGCGGCGCGGCCGTCGAGGCGGCGCGCCGCGGCCTGGTTCCGGACGGCACGCCGCTGGTCAAGCGGCTCGCTGCAGCCGCGGGCGACCGGGTCTGCCGGACCGGCGCGCGGGTGTCGATCAACGGCCGGCCGGTCGCGTCGGCCCGGGCCCGCGACCGCGCGAACCAGCCGCTGCCGGTCTGGTCCGGCTGCCGGCGGCTGGGCGCGCGCGACAGGTTCCTGCTGCAGGATCATCCGCGGTCGTTCGACGGCCGCTACCTCGGGCTCACGCCGGCGTCGGCCCTTGCCGGGCGTCTCGTTCCGCTCCGGTTCGGCCCCTGGTTGCCGGGGTTCGGCCGCTGACCCCGGGCGGCGGGGCCCGGCTGCGCCGCGAGGGCCACCCGCCCGAGCCGTTCCTGCGCCGGGTCCGGGCGCTTGGGCAGCTGCGGGGGGCGGCCGGACCCGCGGTCCGCGGGGGCCGGACCTTCCATGCGCCCGGTCACCGCCGCTGCATCGTCCGGCTGAGCGTGCTGGGTCCGACCGGAGCCGCCGGCACGCGGGCGCACCTGCAGTATCTCCGGCGGGACGGGGTCGAGGCCGACGGCCGCCCCGGCGTGGTGTACGGCCGGGACCGGACGGGACTCGACCCGGGCGGCTTCCTCGAGCGGGCCCGGAACGATCCCGCGCAGGTGCGGTTCGTGCTCTCGCCGGACGACGCGGCCGAACTTCCGGACCTGCGCGACGTGACGCGCACCGTCCTGGCGGACGTGGCGCGCGACCTGGACCGCGACCTCGACTGGGTCGCGGTCGACCACGCCAACACCGGCCGCCTCCATGCGCATGTCGTGCTGCGCGGCCGCGACCTCCGGGGGCGGACCTTCGACCGGAGCCCGCGGAGCCTGCGTCTGCGCGTGCGCCGCCGTGCGATGGAGGCGCTGACCCGGGAGCTCGGTCCGGATTCGGACCGGGCTCTGCGGGAACGGCTTCGGGCCGAAGCCCGCAGCCAGCAACTGACCGGGCTGGACCTCGGCCTGGTCGAACGGTCCCGTTCCGGCATCGTCGATCTCCGGAGTCCGGCGGCGGACCGGCACGCCCGGTTCGCGCGCGCCCGCCTGATCGATCGGGTGCGGACCCTCGCGCGCATGGGTCTCGCGACCGAGACCGCGCCGCTGCACTGGGCGCTCGACCCCGACGCCGTGCCCGTGCTCCGGACCCTGGGCGACCGGCGGGAGACCTATCGGCTGCTGGAGCGGGCCTTGGCGGAGGCCGGCATCCGGCGGCCGCTGCGGGATCGCGCCGTGGCCGGCGGGCCCGAGCTCGCGCGCGGCGTTACCGGCGCTCTGCTGGCCTGGGGCGACCGGTCCGGCGCCCGGCCGACCCCGTACGCGGTCGTCGACGGAGTCGACGGCCGGGTCTGGTACGCCGATCTGGCCGGTCTGCCGGCCGGGTTGGCTCGCGGAGCGAGCATCGAGCTCCGCGCGGAGGATCCGGATCTCGCAGCACTCGACCGCCGGATCGAGACGCAGGCCGCGGCGCGGAACGGCGTGTGGACGGCGGGCCGGACCGGGCAGGCGGCCGCCGACCGGCGCGTGCGCGCACTGGCTCGGGCGGGGTTGGCGGATCCGGCCGGGGTCGGCCGGTGGCGGGTGGCGCCGGACCTCCGGACGCGCCTGCGCACCCAGGAACTCGGCCGCCGGTACCGGGTGGCCCGCATGCGCGTGCTCGACCCCCGGCCGCGGGACCGGGACGTTCGACCTCCGGAGCCCGGCGGGCTCGATCGGCCGCCGGCTCCCGGCCGGACCGCCCCGGCCGCCGGCCGGGGATGGGGGGCCGCGGTGCGGACGGCCCGGGCGGCGCGGCGGCGGGAGGAGCGCGGCGTCGCGGCGGAGGTCGGCCTCGAGGCGGAGCGGGAAGGGGAGGCCGGTCCGGTCGGGCGCGCCGGTCCGGACCGCGGCCGGTGACCCGCGCGGGGACCACGGCCGACCGGGCCCGAAACCGGTGCGGCGACCGGGGGGTGCCGATTCCTTCTCGCGAACCTCGGCGGCCGCGACCGCATTCCGGCCCTGCCGGCTTGACAGCCGTAGAATGTTCTCTATATGTTCTCTCCGATGCGCGGACGGCGCGGACCGGTTGCGACGGGAGGGACGCTTGGTGACGGCACGGAACGAGGTCGCGGAATGAGGCCGGCGCGCCTGGCCCTGGCGCGGACGGCCGTGGTGGCAGCGGCGGTCGGTTCCGTGCTGTGGGGCGCGACCCAGTGGACGGCGGTGCTGCTCTCCGGCCGGTACGTGCTGGATCCGCCGTGGCTCGCGCCGTTCGGCTGGGACGTGCATCTGCCCTGGAAGCTGTTCGAATGGTGGTACGCCTACGAGGCGGCGGCCCCCGGCGTGTTCGCCCGGACCGGTACGCTGGCGGCGTGCGCGGGCCCCGCGGGCATCCTCGCCGCGGTAGCGGTCTCGCTCTGGCAGGCGCGCATCCCCGGCCCCGCGACCTCCTACGGATCGGCCCGGTGGGCCGCAGCCCGGGACCTCCGCCGGGCCGGCCTCCTCGCCGACCGGGGGGTCGTGCTCGGCCGCTTCCGCCGCCGCTACCTGCGGCACGACGGGCCCGAGCACGTCATGGTCTTCGCTCCGACCCGCTCGGGGAAAGGCGTCGGTCTGGTCGTGCCGACCCTCCTGGCGTGGACGGGATCGGCCGTGGTCCACGACATCAAGGGAGAGAACTGGCGGCTGACGGCCGGCTGGCGCGCCCGGTTCTCCCGCTGCCTCTGCTTCAATCCGACCGATTTCCGGTCGGTTCGCTACAACCCGTTGCTGGAGGTGCGCCGGGGACCCTTCGAGGTCCGCGACGTCCAGAACATCGCCGACATCCTGGTCGATCCCGAAGGGGCGCTCGACCGCCGGAACCACTGGGAGAAGACCGGCCACGCGCTGCTGGTGGGCGTGATCCTGCACGTGCTGTACGCCGAGCGGGACAAGACGCTGGCCCGGGTGGCCTCGATCCTGTCGGATCCGGCGTGCACCTTCGAGCAGACGCTGGCCCGCATGATGGGCACGCAGCACCTCGGCGACGGTCCGCCCCGGCCCCATCCGGTGGTCGCGCAGGTCGCCCGCGAGCTGCTCGACAAGTCCGAGAACGAGCGTTCGGGGGTGCTCTCGACCGCCATGAGCTTCCTCGCGCTCTATCGCGACCCCGCCGTCGCCCACGTCACCGGGGCCTGCGACTGGCGCATTTCCGACCTGATGCACGCCCGCCGCCCGGTTTCGCTCTACCTCGTCGTGCCGCCGTCCGACCTGTCCCGCACCAAACCCCTGATCCGCCTGCTCCTCAACCAGATCGGCCGCCGGCTGACCGAACGGCTCGAGGGCGAGAACCGTCAGCATCCTCCACATCAACTGCTCCTGATGCTCGACGAGTTTCCCGCCCTCGGCCGCCTGGACTTCTTCGAGAGTGCGCTCGCGTACATGGCGGGCTACGGCATGCGGGCCTTCCTCGTCGCCCAGTCCCTCAACCAGATCTCCAAGGCCTACGGCGAGCCCAACGCGATCCTCGACAACTGTCACGTGCGCATTGCCTTCGCGACCAACGACGACCGCACCGCCCGGCGGATCAGCGACACCGTCGGCACCGCCACGGCGGCGCGCTTTCAGCAGCAGTACGGCGGGCATCGGCTCGCGCCGTGGCTGGATCGCGTGACGGTGGCCCGGCACGAGAATCCCCGGCCGCTGCTGACCCCGGGCGAGATCATGCAGCTGCAGCCCGACGAACAGCTGGTGCTGGTCGCCGGCTGCCCGCCGATCCGGGCGCGGAAGCTGCGCTACTTCGACGATCGCGAACTGCGCCGCCGCTGCCGCCCGCCGCCGGCGGCCCCCGGCCGGGCCGGCCTCGCGCGGCCGGTCGACGACTGGAGCGCGCTTCCGCTGCCGGCCGCCCCGGCCGGCGACGGATCCGAGGCGGAGGCGCCCCCGATGCACTCCGAACAGCGGCTCTTCCGGGATGCCGGAGCGATTCCGGTCCGCCGGGAGCCGGGACGGTGAGCCCGTCGAAGTCGGTTCGGGTGCCGGCCGGCCTCGGCGAACAGGTGGGCCGCGAGGCCGCCCGGCGCGGCGTCACGCAGACGGCGCTGGTGGAAGCCGCGCTCCGGAGCTTCCTCACCCCGGAAGGCGCCGACCGGCGCGACGAGATCCTCATCCGCCGCCTCGATCGGATCACCCGTTCGCTCGGCCGCCTCTCCCGCGACCACATCGTGATCTCGGAAACGCTGGCCCTCTTCGTCCGCTACTTCCTGGTCGTCACGCCGCCGGTCCCGGGCGACGAGCAGGAAGCGGCCCGGGCGCTGGGACTGGAGCGCTTCGAGTACTTCGTCACCCAGCTCGCCGAGCGCATCGCCGGCGGCCGTACGCTGCTGCACGAGGTGCTCGACGAGATCCGGCCGGCGGAGCGCGACTTCCTGACCGCGGTGGACTTCTCGGCGCCGGCGCCCGCCGGCCGCCGGTCCGGCGCGGCGGAGACGGGCGATGGGTGAACCGGTTCCGAACCGCGGGATCGGGATGCTGCGGACGGCCATGGGCAGCGCGGTCACCGGCGCCCTCGCGAATCCCCGGGTGCTCGAGGTCACCGTCAACCCGGACGGCCGGCTGTGGCTCGATCATGCGGTGAGCGGCCGCGTGGACACCGGCGTGCATCTCGCGCCGGCGGCGGTCGAACGCATCATCCGCCTGGTCGCGAGCCAGGCGGGGCGCGCCTCGGGCGTCGAGCATCCGATCGTGAGCGCCGAACTGCCCGGCACCGGCGAACGCTTCGAGGGCGTGCTGCCGCCGGTGGCCCGGCACCCCTGCTTCTCGATCCGCCGGCCGTCCGAGCGGGTGCTCGACCTCGAAACCCAGGTCCGGACCGGAGCCCTCGCCCCGGCGCAGGCGGCCCTGCTGCGCGATGCGGTCCGCGCCCGGCGCAACATCGTGGTGGCCGGCGGTGCGTCGTCGGGCAAGACCACGCTGGCCAACGCGCTCCTGCACGAAATCCGCGATCTCGGCCACCGCGTGCTGCTGCTCGAGGATACCCGGGAACTGGTGTGCCGGACCGCGGAATGCGTGGCCCTCCGCACCCAGCCGGGGGTGGCGTCGCTCACCGACCTGCTGCGCTCGACCCTGCGGCTCCGTCCGGACCGGATCGTGGTCGGCGAGGTGCGCGGCGCCGAGGCCCTGGCCCTGATCAAGGCGTGGAACACCGGCCATCCGGGAGGACTCGCGACGCTCCACGCCAATTCGGCCCCCGCCGCGCTCGCCCGCCTCGAACTGCTGATCCAGGAAGCCGCCGCCGCCGTCGACCGCCGGCTGGTGGCCGAGGCCGTGGATCTGGTGGTGTTCCTCGACCGGTCGGGCGGCGCGCGCCGGGTCGAAACCCTGCTCGCCGTGCACGGCCTCCACCCGGACGGCACGTACGACACCCGGCCGCTGGGCGGGGGTACCGCCGCCGACCGCGGCGCCGGCCCGGAGTTCCCGCACCACCGGACCGAAAGGAGGTTCCGCCCATGATCAAGCCGTCCGTCCGCCCGCTCGCGTGCGCCGCCGTGCTGGTGCCGCTGCTGGCAGGATTCGCGCCCGAACCGGCGTGGGCCGCCGGTTCGGGCATGCCCTGGGAAGGGCCGCTGCAGAGCATCCTGAACTCGGTCGAGGGACCGGTCGCCCGCATCGTGGCGGTGATCATCATCACGGTGACCGGACTCATGCTCGCGTTCGGCGATACCTCCGGCGGATTCCGGCGGATGATCCAGATCGTGTTCGGCCTGTCGATCGCCTTCGGCGCGGCCTCCTTCTTCCTCCGGTTCTTCTCGTTTGCCGGCGGGGCGCTCGTACCGTGACCGGGCGGGCCGTCCCGGAAGGGTTCGAGGTGCAGCTGCACCGTTCGCTGACCCAGCCGATCCTGCTGGCCGGCGTGCCGAGGTCGCTCGCGATCCTGAACGGCACCCTCGCCGCCGCGGTCGGACTGGGCCTCCAGCAGTGGGTGGTCGGCCTGGGGATCTGGGTGGTCGTCCAGGCGGTCGGCGCGGTCTGCGCGCGCCACGATGCCCAGTTCGTGGAAGTGGCGGTCCGCCACCTGCGGCACCGGAGCTACCACGGATGCTGAACCTGTCCGAATACCGGCAGCGCCCGGCCGGTCTCGGCGACCTGCTGCCGTGGGGATTCCTGGTGGCTCCGGGAATCATCCTGAACAAGGACGGGTCGTTCCAGCGGTCGGCCCGGTTCCGCGGGCCCGATCTCGAGAGCTCGACGGAATCCGAACTGATGGCCGTGACCGCGCGGGTGAACAACGTGCTGCGCCGGTTCGGTTCCGGCTGGGCCCTGTACTTCGACGCGGAGCGGATTCCCGCCCGAAGCTATCCGCGGAGCACCTTTCCCGACCGGCTGTCCCGGCTGGTCGACGACGAACGGCGGCGCGGTTTCGAGCGCCGGGGCCGGCATTTCGAATCGCGCTGCCGTCTGACGCTCGCCTGGCTCCCGCCGGCCGATTCCTGGTCGCGGGCCGGGCATGCGCTGGTGGCGCAGGCCGGGCCCCGGCCCGGGGAGTCGGTCACGTGGCGGACCCATCTCGAGAATTTCCAGGCCCAGACCGACCGCGCCTTCCGCCTGCTCGCGGACGTGATGCCCCGCCTCGCCCCGCTGTCGGACGAGGAGACCCTCACCTACCTGCACGGAACGGTGTCCGCCGCCGACGGGCGGATCACGGTGCCCGGGATTCCCGCGCATCTCGATGCGGTCCTCGCCGACACGCCGCTGGTCGGGGGCATCGACCCCGTGCTCGGCGACCTGCATCTGCGCACCCTCACCGTGCTCGGATTCCCCAACGTCACGCGGCCGGGACTCCTGGACGATCTCCACGACCTGCCGTTCGCCTACCGCTGGATGACGCGCTTCATCGTGCTCGGGAAGGACGAGGCCGAGCGCGAACTCGGCCGGGCCCGGCGGCAGTGGTTCGCGAAACGAAAGTCGGTGTTCGCGCTGCTGAAGGAGATCGTCTTCAGCCAGGATGCCGCCCTGCTCGATTCGGACGCCGGCCTGAAGGCCGCCGACGCCGACGCCGCCCTGCAGGAACTGGGGGAGGACCTGGTCGCGTTCGGCCACGTGACGACGAGCGTGACGGTCCGCCACGAATCGCCGGCGGTCGCGGGCGAGCGCCTGCTCGAGCTCGAGCGGGTCCTGCACGGCCGCGGCTTTGCCACGATCCGCGAACGCCTCAACGCGGTCGAGGCGTGGCTGGGCTCGCTGCCGGGGCACGCCTACGCCAACGTCCGGCAGCCGGTGGTCCACACCCTGAACCTTGCCCACATGATGCCGCTGTCCGCCGTCTGGGCCGGGCCCGAGCGGAACGACCACCTCGACGGACCGCCGCTGCTGCTCGCGCAGACGCGCGGCACCACGCCCTTTCGGCTGTCGCTCCATGTCGGCGATGTGGGCCACACGCTCGTGGTGGGTCCGACCGGGGCCGGCAAGTCGGTGCTGCTGGCCCTGCTGGCGCTGCAGTTCCGGCGCTATCCCGGCGCCCAAGTGTACGTATTCGACAAGGGGGCCTCGTGCCGGGCGGCGATTCTCGGCATGGGCGGCACGTTCCTCGACCTCGGAACCGGCGGCGACCGGCCGGCCTTTCAGCCGCTGCGGCACGTCGACCGCGAATCCGAACGCAGCTTCGCGTTCGAATGGACGGCGGCGCTGCTCGGGCGCGCCGGCGTCGCGGTCGACCCGGGGGTGCGGCGCGAGCTGTGGGATGCGCTGGGCAGCCTGGCGTCCGCCCCGCCGCGGGAACGGACGCTGACCGGTCTCGCGCTGCTGCTGGCGCGGCGGGAGCTGAGCGACGCGCTGCAGCCGTGGACCCTGGCCGGGCCGCACGGCCGGGTGCTCGACGCCGACGAGGATGCACTCGCCCTGACCGACGTGCAGGGATTCGAGATGGAGGAACTGCTCGAGAACGAAGGGCTGGCGGCGCCGGTCCTCGGATACCTGTTCCACCGGTTGCGCGAGCGGTTCGGCGGGCGGCCCACCCTCATGGTGCTGGACGAGGCCTGGGTCTTTCTCGACGACCCGCTGTTCGCCGCGCAGATCCGCGAGTGGCTGAAGACGTTGCGCAAACGCAACGTGGCGGTGGTCTTCGCCACCCAGTCGCCGAGCGACATCGTCGGGAGTCCGGTTGCCCCGGCGATTCTCGAATCGTGCCTGTCGCGGATCTTTCTTCCCAACGAACGCGCCCAGGAGCCGGCCGCGCAGGAGGTCTACGACCGCCTGGGCCTCAACGCGCGGCAGATCGAACTGCTGGCCCGGGCGACCCCGAAGCGGCACTACTACTACCAGTCGCGCCGGGGCGCCCGGCTGTTCGAGCTCGAGCTGGGCGAGATCGCGCTGACGTTTGCCGGCGCCTCGAGCGCCGACGACCAGGTCCGGGTGCGCGAGGCGCTGGCGCGCGCCGGTCCCGAGCGGTTTCTCGAAGCGTTCCTGGCCGCCCGGAGCGGGCGGACGTGAAGCGGCGGGGCGCGGCGCTGGCGCTGGCGGCCGTGCTGCTGGCGGAACCGCGGGCTGCGCAGGCTCTGGCGGTCTACGACGGCGCGAACTACGCCCAGAACCTCCTGACCGCGGTGCGGTCGCTCGCGGCCGTCCGGCATCTCTCGGAGATGGTGGCCGGGCTGCAGCGGAATCTCCGCCAGCTCGGCTTCGACGGCAGCTCGGTTCTCGCTACGGGCCGGTCCTGGCTCCGGATCCTCTTCGCCGACGCGCCGGGAATCGCATGGGACCGCACCCAGGCCGCGGCGGCCGCGGACCGCCTGTTTCCGGACACCGTGCCGCCGGCGCTCGCGCGGCCGGCGCGGGTCCGGCAGGCCCGGGCGCGGGCCGACCTCGTGCGCGAGGGCTGGCGGCACAGCCACGATGTCCAGACCGGCATGGTCGGGGAGACCCGGACGTCGGAAGCGCTGCTGGGGAATCTGGTCGCCGCCTCCCGGGGGGCGCCCGGCGCCCTGGCGGCGGCGCAGGCCGGCAACCAGATCGCGGCCCTGCAGGTGCGGGAGCAGCTGCGGACGCAGGCCCTGCTCGCGGCGCATCAGCGTACGCAGGCGGAAGAACGCCTGCGGGCGGACGCGGCGGCCCGGGCGGCCCGAGCCCGGTTCGCGGCCTCGATCGGTTCCGGCACCCTGTACACCCGGCTGCCGTAGGGCCCAGCCGCGTGGACGATCTCAACGTTGCCGACCGGTTCACCGACACGTTCCTTGCGTTCGTGGACAGCGGCTTCGGCCTGCTGGGGCCCGATGTCGGCTTTCTGATCCGGATCCTGGTCACCCTCGACATCGTCCTCGCCGGGCTGACGTGGGCGCTGGCGGCCGAGGGCGACGTGTTCGCGAGCCTGGTGCGGAAGGTGCTCTATGTCGGCGCCTTCGCCCTGATCCTCAACAACTACGCGGTCCTCGCCGACATCCTGTTCGATTCGTTCATCGATCTCGGACTCACCGCGACGGCCGCCCCCCTGCGCCCCGACGACCTGCTGCGGCCGGGCTACGTGGCCAATGTCGGCATCGCGGCCGCTCATCCGATCCTGCTCGACCTCCAGACCCTGATCGGGTTTCCCGAGATCTTCGTGAACGGGGTCGAGATCGCGATCCTGCTGCTGGCCTGGTGCGGGGTCCTGGGCGCGTTCTTCGTGCTCGCGGGACAGATGTTCGTGACCCTGGTCGAGTTCAAGCTGACGGCGCTCGTGGGCTTCGTGCTGGTGCCGTTCGCGCTCTGGAGCCGGACCACGTTCCTGGCCGAACGGGTGCTGGGCAGCGTGATCGCGGCCGGCGTGAAGGTCATGGTGCTGGCGGTGGTGATCGGCATCGGCAGCACCATCTTCGCCGAGGTCGCGAGCGCCCTGCAGGGGCAGGACGTGACGATCGCCCGGGCCCTGCCGCTGTTGCTCGCGGCCTTCCTGCTCCTGGCCATCGGGATCCACGGACCGGCGATCGCGAGCGGCCTGATCGCGGGCGGCCCGCAGCTGGACGCCGGGGCAGGGAGCCGCACGGCGCGGGCGGCCGGGACCGTGCTGGCCGGCGCGGCCGGGATGATCGCGGGCGAGCGCGGGTCGGGCGGCGCGGCCGCCCCGGCCCGGGCCGCCGCGCGCCTGCCGGCCCGGTCTCCGGACCCGTCCGCGGGCGCCGGCCGGCGCGCGGCCGGCTCGACGCTGTCCGGTGCGGCCGGGCTCGCGGACCGGGACGGAGCGGGTGGGGACGGCGGCGGGTCGGCCGGGCCGGGTCCGGGGCGGGATCGCGCATGAGCCGGCTCAGGCGTTCCGAGGGGTCCTACGGCCGCACGCCGGCCCCGGTCACGCCGTATCAGAAGGCCGCGCAGGTGTGGGACGAACGGCTGGGCAGCGCCCGGGTGCAGGCTCGGAACTGGCGTCTGGCCTGTCTGGCGTCGCTCGCGATCGCCGGCGTGCTGGCGGCGGGCCTGTGGCACACCGCCCGGCGCAGCACCGTGGTTCCCTACGTCGTCGAAGTGGACGCGTTCGGCGCCGCGCGGGCCGTGGGGCCGATGCCCGGCGAGCATCGTCCGGGCGACGGACAGATCGCCTACCACCTCGCGGCCTTCGTGGAAAACGTCCGGACCGTGCCCATCGATCCCGTGGTGCTGCGCCGGAACTGGCTGCGGGCCTACGCATACGTCGCGAGCCGGGCCGCCGGCCGCCTCGGCGACTACGCCCGCTCGGCGGATCCGTTCCGGAACGTGGGCGAGCGCACGGTCACGGTGGAACTGACCAGCGCGGTGCGGTCCTCCGACACCAGTTTCGAACTGCGCTGGCGCGAGGACGAATCGTTCCGGGGCGCCGCCGCCGAAACCCGCTGGTACACCGCCCTGCTGTCGTACGTGGTGCAGCCGCCCCGCGACGCCGCGGCGCTCCGGGCCAATCCGCTCGGGATCTACATCACCGATTTCCACTGGTCGCGCGACCTCGTGACAGGAGACTCACCATGAACCGTCCGACCTTGCTGATCCTGGCCGCGGTGGCGGCCGGCTGCACGACCGATCCGGCCGCCAACCGCGGCGCCGACCCGGGATCCGCCCCGGCCGTCGCGGTGCCGGCCACGCGGATTCTCGAACCGGCGACCGAAGTGATCGCCGTGCCGACCCCGCTGCCGCTGCCGGGGCAGCTCAAGCCCCTCCCGCCGGCGGGTCCGCCGCGCGGCGCGCCGCACAGGGCCGGGCCCGACCCGCGGGCCCGGATCCATGCGGCCAATGCCGAGGCCCGCCTCGAACCGGACGCGGACGGGTACGTGAACGCGATTCAGGTCTATCCCTGGACGGAGGGGGCCCTGTATCAGGTCTACACGGCGCCCGGCCAGGTCACCGACCTCGCCCTGGCCCCGGGCGAGCAGCTGGTGTCCCTGTCCGCGGGGGATACCGTCCGGTGGAAGGTGGACGACACCGCGAGCGGCAGCGGGCCCGGCCGGCGGGCCCACGTGCTGGTCAAGCCGATCGCCGCCGGGCTGGTCACCAATCTCATCGTGGCCACCGACCGGCGGGTCTACCATGTGGAGCTCCGGTCGCTGGATGCGACCTACATGGCCTCCGTGTCCTGGACCTACCCGGAAGAGGCCCTGGCGTACCGGAAGGCGGCCGCGCCGGATCCGGCGGCCGGTCCGGTCGCCGTCGTCGGCCTGCGGCCCGACGAACTGCAGTTCGGGTACCGCATTCTCGGCGACCGTCCGGCGTGGCGGCCGGTGCGGGTCTTCGATGATGGCCGGCGGGTCTTTGTCCAGCTGCCGCCGGAGACGGCGGTTGCCCCGCCGCTGTTCCTGATCGGACCGGAGCAGGAGGTGGAACTGGTGAACTACCGGGTGCGCGGGTCGTACTACGTGGTGGATCGCCTGTTCGACGTTGCCGAACTCCGACTGGGGACGGATCCGCAGACGGTGGTCCGGATCGAGCGGGCCCGGTGAGCGGTGGCGAAGCGCGGGTCCGCCGGCCGGGGGACGCCGACCCCGCTGCGCCTCTCGGGCCTTCCGGGCCGGACGCGGGAGGGGCGGGCGCCGCGGCCGACGGTCCGGAGACGGTCGGGGAATCGGTCCCCCGAGGCGATCCGGCGGACTTCGAGCTCCGGGTGCCGCCCCGGCCCGTCACGCGGATCAATCGCCGGCTTCTCGCCGTGCTGGCCGGGGCTGCGGTGCTGGCGGCGCTGGGGATCCTCTCGGCGGCCCTGGCGCCGCCCGCCGGGCGCGGCGGAAACGCGTTGCCGGAAGTCCGGATTCCGGACCGGCCGCACGTCGACGCGGTCGAGCGCCTGCCCGACAGCTATGCGGAGGTGGCCTTTCGGCCGCTGCCGGCGGTCGGCGAGCCGGATGCGGCGCCGCGTCCGGATGCGGGGGCGGAGGCGCGGCGGCGGGAGGAGGAGCAGACGAGGGAGGCGCTGCGGTCGGAACTCTTCTTTCCGGTGCGGGGCGGGCAGGCGGTTCCCGCGCCGCCGGCGCCCGAGGCCGTCGATGTCCCGACGGATTCCGAAGCCGGCCCGAAGCCGGCGGGCGCACGGGACCGGCAGGCACGGATGCAGGCGTTCCTCGATGCGGCGCCTTCCACGGAGGTCTACAACCCGCATCTTCTCGAAGAGCCGCTGTCGCCGTGGCAGATCCTGGCCGGGAGCATCCTGCGGGCGGCGCTGGTCACCGGACTCGATTCGGACCTGCCGGGCTTCGTGGTGGCGCAGCTGACCGAGGACGTCTTCGACTCCGTGACCGGGGAGACGGTGCTGCTGCCGCGCGGAACGCGGCTGCTCGGCCGCTACGACAGTCAGGTCGCGTTCGGACAGGAACGGGCGCTGGTGGTCTGGCATCGGCTGGTGCTCCCGGACGGCGCGTCGATCGTCGTCGAGAATCTGCCGGCGGCCGACGCCGCCGGCCGCGCCGGACTGTCCGACACGGTGGATGTCCACGGCTGGCGGATCGGGCGCGGGATTCTGCTTTCCTCCCTGCTGGGAGTCGGTACCGAGCTTGCATGGGAGGACGAAGGGGACCTGACTCGCGCCCTGCGCGAGTCCGTGCAGGATGGAACCGACCGAGCGGGCAGGAAGCTCCTGGAGCGCGAACTCGACGTGCCGCCGACCTTGCGGGTGCGGCCCGGCTGGCCGCTGTCGGTACTGGTGCACCGGGATCTCGTGCTCCGGCCGTGGCAGAACCGGGTCGGGCCGTGAGGGCGCCCGTGCGCTGCGGGTCGCACGACCCGGATGCAGACTCGCGGCCCGGACCCACCCGCGCCGACTCCTGCGGGATCCGGACCTTCCGGTGTGCCCCGAATGCGGGGTCGTGCGGCCGTCCGGCCGTCGCGATCCGGTGCGGATCGGCGCCGGCGGAAACGCGGCTGCGGCCGGCGATTCTGCCGGCGCCCGGCGGGGACATCTGCGGAACGGCGGCCGGCAGGCCCGATCCCGGACCTTCCGTCGCCGCTTCCCGGCACGATCGGGACGGTCCCCTCCATCGAAGCTCGGGAATGCCTTCCGGCACCCTGGCCCGGGTTCGACGAGATCCAGCGGAGGGTGACCCGGGAACCGCGAGGTCGAGGGCCCGACCCGATCCTCGGTGGTGCGGAGGATGCCGCCCCGAGCCTCCGGGAGCGGCTCCGGATCGCGCCGGGGAACCGCTGCCGGCGGAACGGACGCATCGGATCGAGGCGGTCCGTGGCGCCGGTCAGACCCGGGCTGCGGGGCATCCCCGGCGGGCCCGGGGTGCGCACGGCAACCGGAACGATCGGGAGCATGCCGGTCCGGCAACGTTCCGGACCGTGCACCCCGGGTCGCGTCCGGAGCGGGCTCGAACGCCTTGCAGGTCCGTGGGGAGCCGTTGCTTCCGACCGGACCGGTTCCCCGAGGACCGGGCACGCCGTCGGTCCGTTCGAACCCGAACGCCTCCCCGGATCGGCCGTGGATGGCGGCGGCGGGCCGCGGGTCCGGGTTCGCAGGCGAAGCTGCATGCCCGAGCCGGGAAGCGCCGGTTCGAGGTCCGATCGCAGGGGGCGGCACACCTCGAGGGATCCGGATGTTCTCCGGACGGTCTGGATCGCCGTGCACCGCAGGCAGGTCGGCGGAGGGCCGTCAACGGTTCCGCTCCGCACCCGGCGGGGTCCGGTCTGCCACCACCCGGGCGCAGAAGGACGGGTCGGGAATCGCCGGAGCCCGATCCGGGACCCGGAACGCAGGCGGCGCCGACCCTGCGGTTCCGCGGTCTCGTGGCGCCGGCTCGGCGTGGCCGCCCGCCGCTCCCCGCTCCCCGTTGCGCCGATCACGGGGCGCGGCCCCGGAACCCGTCCGTTGCCGAACCCGATACCGACCGCCGCGCACCTCGACCGCGCACCGCAAGCGGCGGCGAGGACCTCTCGCCCGCGTCGCCGGCAAGCGCCCCGCCGCCGAGCGTCCGCGTGAAGGCCGCCCCACCCAACGTCCCCTGCCGTCCCGAACCGGGACGGTTCGGGACGGCAGCACGGTCCGTGCGCCGCCGACCCGCGACCCCGGCCGGGCGCCGGACCGCCCGCATCGCCGGACGCCGCGAGCAGGGTCCGCGCATCGTTCGGCGGGACGCGGACCGCCTTTCCGCCCTCTGCATCCGCCGCCTCCTCAGTCGGGATCGTCCGCGTCCGAACCGCCCCATCGCCGCCGCCGCGACCGGCCCGGCTCGAACCGGACCGGACGGGCCCCGGCGTTCCATCCGCCAGCCGCCAGCGGCCGGCGGATCGGTCGGGCAGGAGGGGGTCGTTGCCGAGCCCGGGTTCCCTCGCGCGGCTCGCCCGTCTGGCCCGGAACGGGGCCGGCACTTCCTCGTTCGCGGCTGCGGGGTTGCCGGACGACAGCCGACCGAAGCGGAGTTCAATTGCCCGGCACCGCCTTCCGCCCGCCGCCGCGGCGGCCGTCTGGTCGGAGTGATGCCGGCAGGTCGTGGGAACGGGGTTCAGATCCAGACGCCCGGCCCCGGCGGACCCGGGTTCCCGTGCGTCCCATGCGGCGGATGCGGTTGCGGCCGCTCCCCGGGTGAGGAGCGGCCGCACCATGCCGGTTGGCCGGTCGGCTCAAGCGATGTCGAGGTGTTCGTTGTACTGATCGACCGTCAGGAAGCCGAAGTCGTCGGCCGTCAGCATTTCGGACGTCACGCCCCGGACGATGATCTCGTTGCCTTCGAGCTTGTCCGAGGTGATGACCACGCCGCCCGCCTCCTCGCTGTCGGTCAGCACCAGGTCGGAGAACGAGAGGAACTTCTGTTCGGTCCCGGCCTTCGCCTCGGTCTGGGCCAGGAAGACGATCGTGTCGGTCCCGTCCTCGAAGTCGGTGATGACGTCCACACCGTCGCCCCGGCGGAACAGGAACTCGTCGGCCCCCTCGCCGCCACGCAGACGGTCGGCATCCCTGCCGCCCTCCAGACGGTCGTTGCCGCCGTTGCCGAACAGCCGGTCTTCGCCCGCGCCGCCGGCCAGCACATCGAGATCGCCCTCGCCGCCTTCCAGGCGGTCGTTGCCGTCCCCGCCGTCCAGCTCGTCGCTACCGGCGCCGCCATACAGCATGTCGTCGCCGTTGCCGCCGTTGAGCGTGTCGTCGCCGTCCTCGCCATAGAGCCGGTCGGCGCTTTTCCCGCCGTTCAGCGTGTCGCTGCCGGCCCCGCCGTGGAGGATGTCGTTGTTGTTATCCCCGTGGAGGAAGTCGTCGCCGCTGCCGCCGTAGAGCATATCCTTGCCGCTACCGCCGAAGAGCGTGTCATCGCCGCCGCGCCCGTAGAGCACATCCGCCGCGCCCAAGCCCTCGATGGTGTCGTTGTCCGTGCCACCGACCAGCATGTCCTTCTTGTTCGTTCCCTTGAGCGTCTTCCCGGCCTGCGGGTCGGGATACTCCTCGTTCGGATCGAAGTCCCAGATGAACTCGACCTGGTTCTTGAGCTCCTGCAGCTGCTGGGCAGTGAGATTCTCGAAGCCTTGGAACCGGGCCAGCACCTTCTGCGAGTCGCCCGTGCCGGTGACAAGGTGCGTGGTCACATCGTTCGGGTCCGTGATGCTCCGGACAAACCGGACATCGTCCCACGAGATGCTGAACGGCAACCGGATGTAGTCCTCCCCGATCTTGAAGTCCCCGATGATGTCAGCGGCCCCGTCGCTGCTCCGGCCCTCGCTGATCACGAAGATGTCCCGGCCCGCATTGCCATAGAGCACATCCCTGCCGTCGCCGCCATCGAGTCGGTCGTGGCCGTCGCCGCCGTAGAGCCCGTCGTCGCCGCCGCCGCCGTAGAGCAGGTCGTTGCCGCCGTCGCCGTCCAGCGAGTCCATGCCCGCGCCGCCCCAAAGCGTGTCGTTGGCGTCGCCGCCTTGCAGCCGGTCATCGCCGTCCCCGCCGCGGAGGACATCGTTGCCGTTGCCGCCGACGAGAGCGTCATCCCCCGCGCCGCCCTTGAGCGTGTCTTCGCCGCCATGGCCGTAGATATGGTCGGAATACGCGGTGCCCTGAATGGAGTTGTCATTGTGGTCGCCGTTGATCCAGTCCCCGCTCGCGGTCTGCAGGAACTCGTCAATCTTCCCTTTCGCCACCCTCACGGCTTCGGCGTCATCGGGATTGACTTCCTCCTCGAATTTGAGCTCGGCGAGCACCTTGTTGCCGAGCATGATCCGGAAGTGCGCCTTCCCGTAGTGGCCGTCGGGGTGGTGGACAATGGTGAGCTTCGCCCCGTCCCGAATCCCGGTCACGTAGATGTAGTCGTACCAATTCAGGAAGTCCTCGATATAGACATAGCTGTCGGGGTTGAGGATGAAGTGGTCGCCCCCATGGCCGCCATGGAGGAGGCTTCCCTGCGGATCCCCGGCCTGGTCGGAGGTCGGCCCCCGGCCCCGCGTCCCGTCGGTCAGCGCGCCGGTGCCGTCGTCCTGCCGGTTGCTCGCCTTGAGTTTGCCCGCGATCAGGAAGTCGTTGTGGGAGCCGCCGTAGAGGCGGTCGGCGATCTGGTCCTTCTGGTTCCCGACCAGGATGTCGTTGCCCCAGCCGCCGCGCAGGGTGTTCGGTCCGTTGCCGCCTTCGAGATAGTCGCGCCCGCCACCGCCGGATGCGTCGCTGCCGCCGCCGGAATCCTTGAACCAGTCATTGCCCTTCTGTCCGATGAAGGTGTCCTGGCCTGCCCCTCCGACAACGTTCATCGGGCCTTCGTACGGACTTCCACCCTCCCCGCGCCTGGCCTGGTATTGGTTCGGCCCGGTATCCCCGGATCGATCGACCGTCTCTTCGCTGTCGATGAAATGCTGGGTTGTCATGGCGATTCCTCCTCAGGATCAAGCGATCGATGCCGCGGCCGCCAGCATACAGGGCAGGGGCGTGACGTCAATTCGTGTTGCACAAGGCGTGGCCGGGGCCGCCCCGAACCCGTCGATGGTGAGGATCCGAAAGCGAAACACTCTTGGAAAGGTTGTCGCGTTGGATCTCCAGGACCGGCGCCATGGTTCTTTCGGAGTCCCTTCGCCGCCGGCCGGATCGGGATTCGGTTGGGGCGCAGGTTCCTTCGCCGAACCCGGCTCGACGCCATCGACGCCCGGACCCAGCCCCATCGTGACCCCGACCGGTCCCCGCGCCGTCCTCCCATGCGCGGCTCACGTCGGAGCCGGCCCCGAACGGCGGCGGCGCGGGCCCGATGTTGCCGGTTCCCGGAGGCGTCCGAAGCCGGCCGCGCCGTCACCGGCGGTCCCGGGTCGCGGGTCCGCAGGCGGATCGGCAGGATGCCCTCGGTCGCAATGCCGCCGGTCCGGAGCCCCGGGGCCGGCCGTGCGCGCCCGCCGGCGAGCGCGACCGGAGCGGCGGATGCCGTCCCGCGTGCGGCCGAGTGGGGCGGCAGTCAGAGTTCCGGGTTCTCGGGCGATCCCGCGATCCGAAGCCGCAGCCAGTTCAGCAGGCTGATCACCGCGTATTCGCGAACGCGGCGGCGGTCCCCGGGCAGGCGCACGCGCATCGCCTCCGGGGTGTCCCCGTCCGCATATCCGAAGAACACGGTGCCGGGCGGATGCCCGTCCCGTCCTTCCGGCTCCGCTACCCCTGTGGCGGCAAGCCCGAGATCGGCGCCGAACTGCCGGCGCACGCCGGCGGCCAGCGCCCCGGCCGCCTCGGCGGAGACCGTGGGTCCGGCCGGTACGCCGAGCCGGCCGCTCTTCCCCGCGCCCGCGCACACCACCACTCCGCCGCGGAACACCTCGCCCGCACCGGGCACCGCGGTGAGTCGGGCGCTCGCCAGCCCGCCGGTCACGGATTCGGCGAGGGCCAGGGAGACTCCACGGCCGCGGAGCAGGTCGAGGACCACCGACTCCATCGTCTCTTGATCGGCGCCGAACACCGCGTCGCCGAGCAGGTTGCGCACGTTCGCTTCCTCGCGGGCGATCAGCGCTGCGGCCGCGGCTGTGTTCTTCGCCTTGGCGGTAATCCGGACCTTCAGGCCTTCGATGCCGCTGGCCTGGAAGGCAAGCGTGGGGTTGCCGGCACGGTCGAGATCCGCGATCCGCCCCGCCAGCAGCTCCGCCATCCGTGATTCGGTCTGGCCCCAGCTCTTGAGCACCCGGCTCCGGATCACGGCGCCGCCGCCCGCCCGGCGCTCGAGGTCGGGAAGGACCGTTCCCTGCATCATGGTGCGCATCTCGAACGGCACGCCGGGCACCGCATAGATCACCTGCGCGCCGACCGGGCACACCAGGCCCGGAGCGGTACCCGGCATCTCGGAAATGAACGAAGCACCCGCCGGGCAGTCCGCCTGGCGCAAGTTGTTCTCGGAACACCGGCGGCCGCGCGCCTCGAAACCGAGGCGGATCCTCTCTCCCATCGCCTCGTTTCGCACCAGTGCCACCCCCATCACGTCGGCAATCGCCTCGCGCGTGATGTCGTCCTGGGTGGGCCCTAGGCCGCCGCAAACGATGACCGCGTCGCTCCGGGCCAGCGCCTGCCGGATCGTCGAGACGATCCGGGGTCGGTTGTCGCCGACCTTCATCTGATGGTGGGAATCGATCCCGATCCGCGCGAGCTGCTCTCCCATCCACGACGAGTTGGTGTCGACGATCTGTCCGAGCAGCAGCTCGGTTCCTACCGCAACGATCTCGCAACGCATCCCGTGGCACCCTCTTGGCGGCTCTCGCGACCGCCCGCGCAAGGCCGGCCGTTCGCCCGCCGGGGCGGGCGGGCACCGGTTTCGGGCCCGGATCCGAGCGGCTCCTGCAGGCGTTCGCCCCGCCATCTTCGTCCCGCGGCCGGTCCTTGGCAATGCGATCTCCGGGGCCGCGGAGGCCGGGCCACGGCCAAGACCATCCCACGCTAGTAGTACGGAATCATTGGATTGCTGGGTATAGAGACTTCAGTTTCACCCGGGCGTCTGCCGTCGTGAACCGCCAGTCGACCGTGCCGCCGGCCGCGTTGCGGCGCTTGACCCACGCCGCGGTCTCCCGCAGCAGGGTGGCGCGGTCGGGAAGGCGTCGTCGAAGACACGGTCGCGACCACGCGCCGATTTCGATCTCGGCCCTGTGGAGCCAGCTTCCGTGCTTCGGCGGGTACCGAAACTCGAACCGCTGTCGCACCCGCAGGGCCTCCCGGGGTGCAAAGGCTTCATACAACGACGCGGGGCCGTGTGTGTTCAGGTTGTCCATGACCCGTACGATCTTCTTGCCGGGGAAGTGATCATCCGCGAGTTCCCGGAGGAACTGCGCCCCGTCCCGCGCTGTGCGGCGATCGGTGACCTTTACCGTACACCAATTTTCATTGGGCGCGAACGCCAGGAAGAGATGGGCCGTACCGTTTCGCTCGTATTCGTAGTCGACGATTTCCGGCTGCCCGGGCCGCACGGGGCGGGGAAGGCGGGTTTCCTTGGTCTGCTGCCGACGGGTCTCATCCATGCAGACCCAAACCTCGTCTTCGGCAAAATCCCGCTGATACGTGTCCAGCACCTCCTCCATCGCCGCCACGAACGGCGCGTTGCGGCTCGGGGGCATGCACCAGTACTGCTTCAACCAAGGCTTGATCTCCTTTTTTCCGAGTCTTCCGTACCGTTTCTTTCGAGATGCTCTCGACGATCTCCATCTCCATCCGACGGCCGGCCAGCAGCTTCAGCGTCCAGCGGACACAACCTTCGGGCGGGGAAGAACAGGCCAGAGCCACCCGCTTCGCCTCCTTCGCTCCGTCCAGGAGTTTCGGTCGGCGGTTCTCCTGCTCCCGGCGGCGGAGAGAGGCCTCCAAACCCTCCAAAACACAACGCTTGCGCAGGCGTTCGACCGTCGAAGCGCCGATACCCAGGCCGCGCGCGATGTCGACATCCCGGAGTTTGCCGCCGTCGCGCCCCTCGTCCGCCATCCGCAGAATCTGCGCCCGCCGCCGCCGCCAGGCGGCTCCGGTACCGTCGACGATCGCTTGGAGTTCCCGGCGCTCCGACGCCGAAAGGCGCACTCGATAGAGCTTCCTGCCCTGAGGATTGGCCAGGATCCACTCCGATCCCCGCACCGAACCCCTGCAGGCAGGCTCGGTTCCCGGAAACCGGATCCGTCCGATCCCCAAGAGAGCATGAGCGCCTGCACGTTCGGCATCGGGTCTGTGGGGATGAACAAGAAAGCGCCGTACCGATCGGACGCTCACGCGTGCCGACACGCACCGACACGGGGCCGACACGGACCGACACGGAAATCTTGCCAGAATACTGTCGTCAGTTCAACGGTTCCGTACTACTAGGTTGGTTGGAAGGCTGGGTTCCGCGGGTTCCGGATGATTCGGATGTGTGCGGGCTGTTTGTGAAGCGGTGTGGGATCCGTGGTGGTCATGGAACGCGCCGCGGATGTTTTCGAGACGACCCCGGAGGGTTGTGCGCTCCGGGATGTGGTGGTGCGCCTGGCGCGGCCGGATGAGGTGGGTCGCGGGAACCGTGTGGTGGACCGTCATCACGATCTGGGTTTCAAGCAATTTGCGGGTCGCGGTCTGCGCTCCGTGTTCCCTTGGCGCGGGCGGTGGATGGGCGCTGCGGGCGGGCAGACGGGCGCCTTCTGCTGTGCGCCGCGGGACCGTGGGATGGGCGGGCGCCGCAAGGAACCGTTGGAGCGGTTGCACCGGATCGGAACCCCCACGAGGTTGGTGATTCTGGGAGGTCGCCGGGTGTTTCGGGGTCGTGCCTCGTGTGCGTGGTCGCGGATGAGGCGGTGTCTCAGCGACGACGGGGAGGCTGCGTGCGGCCATCCGTTGCGGGTGGCGGAGTCGTTTGTCTCGCCGACGACGTTCCGCGGCACCCGGTACCAGGCGGCGAACGGGACGTGCATGGGCAAGAGCAAGGGCGATGCGCGCGCCCACGGGCGCGATCCCGATCCGCACGGGGAGGCGAAGGATCGGTACGGGGTTCCGCGGCGTCGCGACGCCGGTCGTCGGGTGCGGGATCGTGCGCCGCTTCCTGCGGCGTGGGCGTTGCGGGCGACGCAGAGCGGCCGGTCGGCGCGGGCGTTGCGCTCGATGTACCCGCAGGGTGCGGCGCGTTCCGACGTCCGGCGTGCGCAGGGGCGCACGCACGGCATCGCCTCGGTGCGGTGCGTGATCGTGCGGGCGCGGCGGGCGAATCGGCACGGCGCGGTGGCGGCGGCACGCTCCGCGAAGGCGATGACGCAGAAGGATCTGGCGTCGATCGGTGCGTGGAAGAACCCGGACATCGGCCGATAGGAGCCGGTGTCCCAATCGACCGTGCACCGGGTGCTGCAGAACCCCGACCCGACGTGGATCGAGGAGGCTCTGCGGCGCTGGGCGCAGCCGCGCCTGCGGGTCGGCCCCGCGATCGCGGTCGACGGCACGCGCCTTCGCGGCGCCCACCGCACCGGCAAGGATCCGTACGAGACGGTCTCGCGGATCGAGCCCGGGACCGGCATGCCGGTCTCGATCCTCCACGATCCCGGCGAGGGCGGGGAGATCGCCGCCGTCCACGCCGCGCTCGAGATGGCGCCGGTGGCCGGCCGTCTGCGCACCCTCGACGCGCTCCCCACCCCCCGCGAGACGGCACGGCGGATCGTCGAGACCCAGGACGCCGACGGGAGGATGACGGTCAAAGGCAACGCTCCCAAAACCTTCGAGACGTTCGAGAGCATCCACTGGGAGACCACGAGCACGGGACGCTACCGCGAAACGCCCACGCTCGAGCACGGCCGCATCGAGCCGCGCAGCATCGAAGTCTTCACCCCGACCGCGAAGATGGTCCACGATCCCCACGTCCAACCGATCTTCCGTGTCCCCGGCGCGTCGAATGCACGAAATCCGGAAAACGAACCACCGAGCACGCCTACGGCAGGACCTCGGTCGAGGCCGAACGCGCCTCGCCGCAACCAGTACTCGCAGGGAACCGCGGTCCCTGGGAGTCGAACGCCCTCACCCCATCCGCGACACCACCTTCCGCGAAGACGACTCTAGGCTCCGGGCCCGCAACGCGCCCGCAAACCACGCGATCCTCCACACCCTCGCCCTTACCGTCATCCTCCACAACCCGCCGAAGCTGCTCCAGCCCTTCCACAGCTTCGCCGACGCCCGCCACCCCTATGCCGACCCGCGCAAGCCGGTCCTGCACGCCGTCACAAGACCCGGCGGACCGCGCCCACACTCCGACTGAAACCGCAAGCCTCCGAGCCGGCCCCCCAACCCGGCCGGCCTCTCGCTCGCCCCGGATCCGCCGAAGCGGACCCCTCGCGCCCCGCTCCGCGCCGCCACCGGGCAGCAGACGTCCGCACATCTGGTCGGTCGGCGCAGGATGCCCGGCACGCCATCGATCGGGGCATCCTGAGGAAGAACCCGCGTGGGGTGATCGATGCGGATGGGTCGAAGGATTTCGACCGCATCCCGCATCGGGAACTCCGCGCCGTTCTGGACCTGCGGATCCAGGACGGTGTCCTCCGTCGCAGGATCGACCCAGGGCTGCGGGCGGGCGTCCTGGAGGAGGGCGTCCGGCACACCTCGGAAGCGGGCACGCCGCAAGGCGGCGTGCGGTCGCCGCTGCTCTCCCACCGGTTCCTGCACTCCGTGCTGGATCGGTGGGTTGAGCCGACGGTCCAGCCCCGCCTCCGGGGCCGGTGCCCACGGGTGCGGTATGCGGAGGACTTCGTGTGGCTCTTCGAGCATCCGCGGGACGGCGAGCGGGTGCGGGCCGTCCTCGGCCAGCGCTGGGCCCGGTTCGGGCTGAAGGTGCACGCGGAGAAGACACGCTTGGTCGACGTTCGGGCCCAGCTGCCCCCGCATGCCGGGCCGGGCGCCGCCTTCGACTTCCTGGGCTTCACCCAGGTTTGGGTGCGGTCGAGATGGAAGTATGCGGTGCTGCGCCAGCACACGGCCAAGGGGCGCCTGGCGCGGGCGGTGCGAGCGGTGCGGGAGGGGTGCCGACGGCATCGACACGCACCCTTGCTCTGCCCGCGCAACGATCTCGCTCGGGTCCTACGAGGCCATGGCGCCGACTACGGCCGGAGCGCGAACCGTGCCCGAAGTGCCAGCTTCCGCTACCAGGGGATCCGAATCGGGCGAACGTGGGGGTCGCGGCGCAGTTGTTCGGCCCGGGTGAACTGGGACCCGAGGACCGCGCTGCTTCGCCGCTGGCCCCTGCCTACGGCCAAGATCGTGCATGGCTACGGGACCGCTTGAGCGAACCGGTCCTGTACGGAACCGGATGCCCGAATGCGGGCCCGTCCGGTTCTGGTGTGCCAGGCGAACGGACAGAAGACAGGGGGTGAAAGTCCCCTAGAACGAAGGAGGAACCAAACCGCGTTTCTCCGCGAGCCGTGCGTCGGTTCCCGTGAGGGGGCAGGCGAAGCGTCGGCCGCGGTGCGGATGGGTGGGGCGAAGGAGCACCGAAAAGACGAGGATCCGGGGTGCCGAGGTGTTCCGATCGGCCGAAGGCACCATCGCAGGCATCGATTGGGTGAGAGGCCGGCGCGCCCCGCGGTGTCCGAGAACCCATACACGTCCGTACGTCTTCGGTTGGGACCCTGGGAGATCTTCAAGCGGTCCCGCCGATCGTGGCGGGACCGTGTAGGGAAGGAGAAAACCGAAGCCTAGGACGAACGGCTGGAAGAAGTCGGATGGGGCCGTACGACCTGGGAAGGCGGCGAACCAGGGAGCGTCCGCTTCTGCGGAGTGGCCGGAGGAAAGGGCCCAACCAAGGGGAATTCGGGACGCCAAAGCACGCGCCGAACGCAGGGTCGGGCACGCGTGCCACAAACGGCGGACCGGATCCGGAAAGCCGCAGAGGTTCGACCGGAAGCGACGGGAGCGCAGGACCGAGAGTTCGGGGTCGCGCGCCACCCTCCGCCGCCCAGGGCCGGATCCGCGGTTGGCCGTCCAGCACCCGAGGTAGGAGCCGGATGGATGAACGTCCATGTCCGGATCGGTGCGGGGGGTGCGCAGCCATGCGCATTCCTACCGTAACTGGGGGGCTCGGCAACGACCCCTCCTACCCGGCGCATAGGACGAGGGTCATCCATAGGCCATGCACGGTTTCGGGTGCGGCCGGGGCGATGCCGGCAGGGTTCGGTTCCAAGGCGACCTCGGGTCTGTGCCCGGCGATGGTCGCGGCGATGCCGGCCCACGACGTTTCTATGGAGCCCTTCCTTGGGGCGGTGCGATCCTGCGTCGCAAGCCCCCGGCGATGCGCAACCTCGGCCTGGGCCGGGATCGCCGGGCCATGGAGGGTTTCTCCTGTACCTGACCGATGGAAGCGCACGGCGGAGAACCGGGGCGGGCCGCGGTGGCGGCGCCGAGGCCGCGGGCGGTGCGGTCGGCCCTGCGGGCGGTCGAGGCCGGCGGAGGACCGAGGTACCCGCGCAGCTGCTGCGCGCGGAGTTCGACGCGGCGCCGGCGCGGAGCGCGATGCTGCACAAGGCCGGCAAGGTGTCCCCGGAAGCGCACGAGCGGTTCGGCATCCCGAGCACACGGATCCGCATGCGGATCGCCGTCCTGCGGGAGAAGCAGACGCCGAAGAACCGCGCCCACTCCGGCATCCCGCCCTCGCCGACGGACGGCCCGGACGAGACGGCCAGGGGCGCGGGGAAGCGCCGCACACGCAGCGCGGCCGGCGACCCTGCGGACCGGAACAGCTTCCCGACCCTCGTCCTCAAGGAACCGTCCAGGGAGCAGACCTGTGCCACCGGCGGCGCCGACCTCGAAGGTGTCGCGCCGTGGGGCCGCGGGTGTCGCACCCTCCATGACCTCGAGTTCCGCCTCGTGGAGCGCACGATCAAGGCCGAGATCCAGCCGTGCCCCGTGGGTCGCAAGCAGACCGGGGGGCGGTTTCCCGACCGCATGCCGGGACCGATCCGGTACGGTCGCGGCCTCCAGGCCTTCGTCCTCCCCCTCCTCGTCGCCCCCGTGCGCTCGCGGACCCGGGCCGCCGCCCGGGTCCGGGCGATGACAGGACGCACGATCTCCGGAGCGACCTGCCGGGACGGGATCCGGCGTCTCGGGAAGAATCTGCAACCTTGGAAGGAGCACGCCCTCGAGCGGCGGCGGGCTGCGCCGGCTCGGCCTGCCGACGGAAACCGGCTTCCGGGTCGAGGGCAAGAACCCCTGGATTCCTGGGCTCGGCGACGGCCCGCGGACCCGGCACGGCCGGCACCGCACGCGCGGGACCGAGGCCTTGGACGCCATCGGCATCCTCCCGTGCTCCACCGGCGTGCGGATCCATGCCCGCCGGCGGTCCTGCTGCACCTGTACCCGGTGCCGCCCTGCGCCCTGCGGCGCCCGCTTGCCGAGGGAACGGGCGTTCGTCGAGGAGTCGGGCGCCTTCCGCGGGGCACGGCGGATGAAGAAGCGGCTCCGACCGACCGGCCACCGGATCCCCGTCCGCGATGCCAAGGCGCTCCCGGACGAGGACGGCCGCACGGTCCGCACCTGCTGCCGCCCCCGCCGCACCCCGGGCGCCCGGGAACGGCCGGACCTCCCGAAGCGCCGGAACCGGAAACGCGGACGCATCGCCAAGTTCGACGCACCCCCCTGCACGAGCGGCGGAAACAGTACGAAACCGAGGTTCTGCGCTTCGCCCTCGATCCGTACCCGAGCTTCACCCACCACCCGGGCGAACGGGACCCGAGAAGGTCGCACGGGACGATGAAGGTCTCCGGGGGCTTCCGGACCCTCGGGTACGCCGATCGCTACGGCCTCGTCTCCCGCTTCCTGCCGTTCTCCGCGGCCCTCGTCCCGCGCCCGGACCGCTCTCGACCGGGCCCGCAGCGGAAGGGCGACGGACCGGTTCCGTGAGGAACCGCGACCGCAGGCAGGCAAGCGGGTACCCGGACGATGGGGAACCGTTCCGCAGACCCTCACCCGACCGGCCCGCAGCCGAGGGGCGCCCGCGCGCGATCCGGGGGCGAGCCGTTACGTCGCGGGAACACCAAGCGGGAGCGCACGCCACTGGCGCCCCGTCCTCCACGGGTACCGCAGCGCATGCCCCTTCGCGCAGGTCGACCGCACGGGGACGGCCCGTCGACGACGGTGCCGGACGCCGCGGCGCCCGACGAGCCCCTTCCGCGTCGGTCCGATCGCTTCGAAGCGATTCCCCGACGCGGATCCTTCGTGCGAGCGGTCTTGTTCCAGGCCATGGCATCCTTCCGAGGTCGTGGCCAGCCCCATCGCAGAGGCTCGAATCGAGGCCGCTCCATCGTTTCCGCCCAGGCTCTGAGGAAGGGTCCGGCCTTCGACGCCAGCACCGCCGGCCGCGTCCGGACCGTCGAGCGCCGCCCACGCTCGGCGCCCGACCCGCCGGCCCGCCGCATCGTCCCCCGCGCCGAGACCCCGGTCCCGGACCGCACAAGACGGGCCGACCGCGCCCACCGCGTGGACCTCCCGGTCCCGAACCGGCCGTCGAAGCTTTCGCCCTCGCGGTCGCGCGCCGGGCCGGCTGCATCCCCGGAAAGCGTCCGCCCCTGCCGGGCACCGAACCACGCCGGAAGGGATCCGGATCCTCCGCACGTTCGTCGAAACGCACCCCGCCATGCGGACACCCGCCATGCGGAAGCAGCATGGAGTCCAAGGTCCGGAGCCGGGCGGGGCGCCGGCGACGGGATCCTGCGGTCGGCCGCGTGCGGCCCCTGGCCGTCAGAAGGTTCTGACGACGCCGAGTTCGCCGACGGCGCGGGTGTAGTCGTAGAGCACGAGGTTGCTCTTCCGCCGCTCGTAGCGCACGGTGATTTCCGGCATGAAGCCGAACAGTGCGACATACCGGTTGGACAGCCGCACCCACGCCGCCCACGTCCGGTCCCACCGCGCGTCCGGACCGAGCCACGGGAGCGGGGCACCGTACCGGCGCCACACGCGGGTCGCTCCCCCGCTCGCCACGAAGCCGCGGGGGAGCTCGCGCGACACCGCCCCCCCGACCGTGAACGCGCGCCACGAATAGCCCTTCTGATCCAGCGCCTCGCGGCTCCACCCGGCATCCGCCTGCAGCAGCGTCGTCGGGCCCAGAGCATGCACCAGATCGACCCCGGCCGCAGCCGTGGTACCCCGGCCGCGAAATCCCTCATAGTCGACCCGCTCGTGCCGGAGCGTCGCGCCCAGCCGCCAGGTCGGCCCGGCCAGCCAGCTGCCCGTCAGTTCGATGCCCTGGGTCCGGCTGAACGTATCGCCGGCAATCCAGCGCTGGCCGGCGGTCCCCTCGGTGCGCAGGTCGAACGCGGGGAACAGAAAGCGCGGACCGGCGCGCAGGCTGAGCAGGCGGTCGTTGAAGGCGCCCTCCCGGTAGGTCCGGGTCCGAAGCCCGCCGCCCACCCGGAACCGCAGGTCGGGCGAGAGCCGCTCCTCGCGGCTTCCGTACAGGTTCGCCGTCACCCCGACCCCGCTGGTCCGGCGGGCCTCGTCCGACAGCGTGGCGGGCACGCCGGACAGCGTAATCCGGTGTGCATCGGTGGCGGCGTTGATGTTGGTGTCGGGCGCGAGGGCCAGCGCGCCGGTGACCGACCAGCGCTTGCGCCGCCGGATCCGGTCGAGGAAGGCCAGGGCATTGGCGCGCACCGCCTCGGGCAGAGGGCCCGACCCGAGCGCCAGACGGAAATGCCGCGCTGCGTTGCGGTCCTCCCCGGCCTGGAAATACGCCAGCGCCAGGTCGAGCCGCACCCGGGGCAGGTCGGGGTTGCGCGCCAGCATCGCCCGGAACCGCGCGATCGCTCCCTGCCAGTCGCCTCGCTGCATCGCAATCGATCCGTGCAGGAAATCAAGATCGTCGGCCGCCCCCTCGCCCGGCGGCACCCCCTCGAGAAGGACCGCCGCATCCTCGGGCTGCCCCGCCACCAAGGCCGTCCGCGCGGCCTCGATCAGGACCTCGGCAGAGATCCCGTCCGCCGGCGGCTCCCGGCCCGAATCCTCCTGTGCGGACACGGGAGTCCCGGCCAGAACCCGCACGAGCAGAAGGAGGAGAATCGCCACACCCGCAGATCGATGCACGCACAGAGTTCCCGGTCCGCTGCGGAAAAAAACCGGGGCGCCCGGGCCCGATGGACAGGGCGCCCCGGTGTCGCCAGGGCCGTGGCGGCGGCGCCTATTCGGGCAGACGGTCCATCCGACGATCGATCAGCTTAAAGCCGCCCGGGACGGGACCCCCTGTCGTCGCGACCGTCTCGGCCATCGGCATGCCGGACTTCGAGCCGCCGAAGGCGCCGCGGAACGCGCCCTTGTCCTCCGACGTGTAGTCGAACACGCCGCCGACCTCCTCGGCCGCCGACCCAAAGAAGCTGCCGCTGAACGCGCCCGTGAAGCCGCTTCCATCGGCCGCGGCGGCCAGATTCCCCTTTCCGTCCTTGACGTCGGAGATCTTGGTCCCCGAGAACATGTTGCCGGAAATGTCGCCCTCAAGCATGGCAAGCTGGTGCAGGTTGACCTTGACGGTATTCTTCGCAAAGTCCGCCGTCACCACCGAATTGCCGCTTTGTTCGGAAATCGGAGAGGGTTGCGTGACGCTGCCGGGGCCCGAGACGACGGCCCTCTCGCGCACATGCGCCGCCCAGGAACCGTTGTAGGTGGCGGTGCCGCTGGTCGGCATGGCGGCGGCGGCGGTCATGCTGCCGCCCTGCTTGGCCCGGGCGAATGCGATGCCCAGTTCCTTCGGCTTCTTGCCGGCCTCGTCCAGCATGGACCACAGGCCGAAATTGACATGATCGTAGGCGATCGATTCCGGAAAGTCGGAAACGGATACTTTCCCGGGGTCTCCCCGGTAGTCTCCCGTCCAAGCTTGGATCAGCTTGTACTGGAACGATTTCGTCCCGTCCGGCTTGGTGGTGGTCGAGACCAGTTCCAGCCATGTCCTGCGGTTGTTGGCGGGATTCGCCGGTTCGTTCCGGTCGTCGAGGACGTAGAAGACGTCGCCTTCTTCGAGTACTTCCTCCTCCTCGCCTACCTTAATGCTGAAGGTATAGGCGCTCCCGTTCCAGATCCTGCCGCTAGTGACCGAACCCGAAGAGGCCAAGTAGAAGTTGCCTTCCGCCTTCCGCACCACCTTCGGCCCCCCAGCATAGTCCGTATTCGTGTCATCCTTCGCCCACCTGCCGTAGGGAGCATCGTCTTCCTGGTCTACGGTGGCTATTACTTCGGTCGCTTCTCGATAGAAGAACCCGACGGTTGCCTTGCCCATGTAATGCGTGACGAGCCAGAGACGAGACTTGTCGTCCTCCGAATCGTACATGTGGCTGACCCGGACCTCGCGGCCCGCAGGAATCTCCGGCGATGCCAGCAGGCCTCCTGCCGGCGTCGCGCGGGCGGTCAAGGAGGGGGTCGCTATCGTCTCAGCGTGAAGGATTCGTTCCCTCCTGTCGGCCACCATATGGGTCACCTTGGTGGTCACCGTCAGCTCCGGACCGCTCGACTCGTCCGCCGCCCGGTAGACGGTCTTCTGGCTGATGCCGTCGTCCGACCCGAGACGGCCGGTCGTCAGCGACTTGCCGTCGACGGTTTGCGTGGTCCTCTCCGGGCCGGGCGTGATCGACATGGCGCCGACCGTGTAGGTTCCGTCGGCGTACGCGATCCCCTGGGCCTCGTCCACCGCCATCTGGGCCTTGTCATTGGCGGTCTTGGCCTGCGCCTCGGCGTCCTTCTGGGCCTCCTCGGCGTCGATCCTTGCCTCGGTCGCCACCAGCACGCTGGTCGCCGCCGCCGCCTTCGCGGCTGCCGCCTTGGCCAGGTCGTAGGCCTCCTTCGCCGCCTCGGCCGCCGCTTTGGCCTCGTCGGCATACATCTTCGCCTTCGCAGGAAGCTGGATGGACACGAGGTTCATCACCGCCGTCTGCGCCGCATCCGCGCCGGTCTTGGCCGGATCGTCGTCGGACGCCGCCATGCCCTGGGACGCGAGATCCGATGCGGCCTTGGCCGCCGTCTCGGCCGCCTTGGCCGCATCCTGCTGCTGCTTGAGCTCAGAATCCATCTCGTCGGCCGGAGGAGTACCCCCATTGGCCGGAGGAGTACCCCCATTCCCATCCGCGGGCTTCTTGGTGCTGCTGCTGCACGCCGCCAGCCCGAATGCGAGCACGACCACGCTGCAGGCCGTCGCCACGTTTTTGCACATCAGTTGGTTCATCGTCGAGGCTCCCCTTCGACTGCGGAAGAAACCCCGGAAAGGGGCCCTTGGATTTTGCACACATGAGACATCCGCAGGCGGCCCCGACGAACGCTCGGCGCTCACTATAGGCCGGCGAACGAACTCTGCAAGCCAGGACCCGGACCCGCCGTGTGGCCGCCCGGCGGCCGGGCGCGCGCCCGCCCCCGGACCCGCGCCGCAGAAGACCCCGGCCCCCGGCCCGCACGCGCCCGAGAGCGCAGGAGCCGGGCAGCAGCGGAACCGCCCCCGCCGCACGAAGAGGCACGGACGGGCCGACCGCAGCCGCGCCTCCGCGCCCTCCCTCCCACTCGATCGGGCCGGGCGGCTTCGACGTCACATCGTACCGCACCCGGTGGATGCCCGGAACCCGATGGACGACCGGCGCGGCCCCCTCGACCAGAAACTCCGACGGAACCCGGCCGACGCCCGCCGGCATGCCAGCGGCCGACGGCGCCGCACGCCGCCCGAGCGCGCCGTCGTACGAGCGGCGGCCCCCGTCCCCCCGACCCTCCGGACCGGCAGCCGGACCGCACACGCCGGCCCGATGTCGTCCTGCCGGCCCGCCCGGCGGATGGCGGCCCGCCCGATCCGGCCCGCCTCCCGCCGCCGCGCAACCCGGGCGCGGGGCAATGGCATTCGGATACGTTTTTCTGGCATTCGAATACGAACCCCCCGTGCTTCGGGCGGTGGCCGGAAGCCGGGGGCCTGGTCCGGTGACCGGTGTCGGGGGGCAGGCGGGTACCCGGTGCTGCCCCTTGCTCCTGGGTGGTTTCGACTGCCGTACGGAACTGCGCCCAGGCCGTTCGCGCGGGATGCACCGCGAGAGGCCGGACCGGATCCGCTGGACGGACCGGGCGACCCTGGCGCTCTGCGCGAGGAACCGGCCCTCGATCGCCTGGCCGACGAGGCGCAGGCCGTTGCGGACGTGGGTGCGCAGGGCCGGCCGGTCGTCGCCGTCGTCGAGATCGTGGTCGCAGCGGTTCGCGAACGGGCGGGCGAGGGTGATGCGAACGAAGGCAGCGTAGAGCTCTGGGCGGACGCCGCGTTCGGACGGGGCGGGGAAGGCCTCGATCCGGAACGTCCCGGTCTTGTACCGTTCCTCCACGCCCCCACGAGCAGGATCGAGATCGGAGAGCGCCGGGACGGGATCCCGGCTGCCGTCCAGCCGGGAGGTCGCGAGGCCGGATTCCGTGTCGGCGTGCCGGTACCGGACGAGCCCAAGGCCATCCCATGCTAGGTTGGTTGGAAGGCTGGGTTCCGCGGGTTCCGGATGATTCGGATTGGTGCTGGTGTTGGTGAAGCGGCGTGGGATCCGTGGTGGTCATGGAACGCGCCGCGGATGGTTTCGAGACGACTCCGGAGGGTTTTGCGCTCCGGGATGGGGTGGTGCGCTTGGCGCGGCCGGATGAGGTGTGTCGCTGGAACCGTGTGGTGGACCGTCGTCACGATCTGGGTTTCAAGCCGTTTGCGGGTCGAGGTCTGCGCTCCGTGTTCACGTGGCGCGGGCGGTGGATGGGCGCTGCGGGCGGGCAAACGGGCGCCTTCCGCGGTGCGCCGCGGGACCGTTGGATGGGTTGGCGCCGCAAAGAACCGTTGGAGCGGTTGCACCGGATCGGAAACCCCACGAGGTTGGTGATTCTGGGAGGTCGCCGAGCGTTTCGGGGTCTTGCCTCGTGTGCGTGGTCGCGGATGCAGCGGCGTCTCAGCGATGACGGGGAGGCTGCGTACGGCAATCCGTTGCGGGTGGCAGAGTCGTTGGTTTCGCCGACGAAGTTCCGCGGCACCCTGTACCAGGCGGCGAACGGGACGTGCGTGGGCAGGAGCACGGGCGATGCGCGCGCCCACGGGCGCGATCCCGATCCGCACGGGGAGGCGAAAGATCGGTACGGGGTTCCGCTGCGTCGCGACACCGGTCGTCCACGATGATCCCATGCTGATTCGGAGATGCGAAATCCGAATGCGTGGGGGCTCGGCTCATCACAGATCGTCTCCTTGAGATCGCAATGTTCGGGCCAAGAAGGCCCCATCGAGCCTTGGCGGCACGATTGCAGCGCGACGCAACCTGAGAAAATCTCGCCAGTCGTCGCCGGATCAGCAGCGTGGGATCACCGTGCCGGTCGTCGGGTGCGGGATCGTGCGCCGCTTCCTGCGGCGTGGGCGTTGCGGGCGACGCAGAGCGGCCGGTCGGCGCGGGAGGTGCGCTCGATGTACCCGCATGTTGCGGCGCTTTCCGACGTCCGGCGCGCGCAGGGGCGCACGCACGGCATCGCTTCGGTGCGGTGCGTGATCGTGCTGGCGCGGCGGGCGAATCGGCACGGCGCGGTGGCAGCGGCACGCTCCGCGAAGGCGATGACGCAGAAGGATCTGACGCCGATCGGTGCGTGGAAGAACCCGGACACCGGCCGGTAGGAACCGGTGTCCCAATCGACCGTGCACCGGGTGCTGCAGGACCCCGACCCGGCGTGGATCGAGGAGGCTCTGCGGCGCTGGGCGCAGCCGCGCCTGCGGGTCGGCCCCGCGATCGCGGTCGACGGCACGCGCATGCGCGGCGCCCACCGCACCGGCGAGAATCCGTACGAGACGGTCTCGCGGATCGAGCCCGGGACCGGCATGCCGGTCTCGATCCTCCACGATCATGACGAAGGCGGGGAGATCGCCGCCGTCCACGCCGCGCTCGAGACCGCGCCGGTGGCCGGCCGTCTGCGCACGCTCGACGCGCTCCCCACCCCCCGCGAGACGGCACGGCGGATCGTCGAGACCCAGGGGGCGCCGACGGGATGAGGACGGTCAAGGGCCACGCTCCCAAGACCTTCGAGACGTTCGAGAGCATCCACTGGGAAACCACGAGCACGGGACGCTACCGCGAAACACCCACGCTCAAGCACGGCCGCATCGAGCCGCGCAGCATCGAAGTCTTCACCCCTCCAGCGAAGATGATCCACGATCCTCATGTCAAACCGATCTTCCGTGTCCCCCGGCGCGTCGAATGCAAGAAATCCGGAAAACCGACCATGGAACATGCCTACGGCATGACTTCGGTCGCGGCCGACCGCGCCTCGCCGCAACCGCTACTCGCAGGGAACCGCGGTCCCTGGGTGGTCGAACGCCATCCCCCCATCCGCGATACCACCTTCCGCGAAGACGACTCCATGCTCCGGGCCCGCAACGCACCCGCAAACCACACGATCCTCAACACCCTTGCCCGTGCCGTCATCCTCCACCCCCCGCGGAAGCTGCCCCAGCCCTTCCCCAGCTTCGCCGACGCCCGTCACCCCTATGCCGACAAGCGCAAGCCGGTCCTGCACGCCGTCACAAGACCCGGCGGACTGCGCCCACACCCCGACCGAAACCGCAAGGATCCAAGCCGGGCTCCCAACCCGGCCGGCCTCTCGCTCGCCCCGGATCCGCCGAAACGGACCCCTCGCGCCTAGTAGCACGGAAACGTTGAACTGACGATAGTATTCTGGCAAGATTTCCGTGTCGGTCCGTGTCGGCCCCGTGTCGGTGCGTGTCGGCACGCGTGAGCGCCCGATCGGTACGGCGCTTTCTTGTTCATCCCCACAGAACCGATGCCGAACGTGCAGGCGCTCACACTCTCTTGGGGATCGGGCGGATCCGGTTTCCGGGAACCGAGCCTGCCTGCAGGGGTTCGGTGCGGGGATCGGAGTGGATCATGGCCAATCCTCAGGGCAGGGTATCTACTCACCCCCCCCCGACTGATGACGAATCGTTTTTCCTGACGGGTTCGGATCCGGCATGGTTCCGTGCCCCTTTCCCTCGCTCGCGGCCGAGGACCGGATGCACGGGGTTCGGCTGACAAGAAGTGGGTCGATCTTCGGCTTCCGCTCCCCGTTCCGGCCTTGTGGGGAGGAGGGGTCCGCAACGCGACCGGGCCCCTCGCGCGGAGGTCGCGGGTCCGCGCCCTGCGGTCCGGTGGAGCGGGTTCCGTGGGCTGCCGTTCCCCTCCGCCGGAGATCTGCGCTTGACGTTGTAGGAGGGACCCTCTCCAAGATGGGCCATCGGGGCGGACCGCACGACGATCCCATGCTGATTCGGAGATGCGAAATCCGAATGCGTGGGGCTCGGCTCATCACAGATCGCCTCCTTGAGATCGCAAGGTTCGGGCCAAGAAGGCCCCATCGAGCCTGGGCGGCACGATTGCAGCGCGACGCAAACTGAGAACATCTCGCCAGTCGTCGCCGGATCAGCAGCGTGGGATCACCGTGGGGCGGACCGCGTCGGAGGTGTGGATGGCGGCCGGGTAGGGATCGAAGGCGACGACGGGTCGATCGCCCGGCGGGGCACGGGCATTCGGATAGGTGCGTCGAGGTGACGGCGGTGTTCCCATACCGGCAGGCCTTGGATAGGAGGTGACGTTTCGGTGCATGGGCGGGTCGTCCACGCACCGCTTGACCAGCGCCCGCCGATTCGCATGCTGTCGTCGAATCGTGGCTGCGGGAATCCCCATGGACCCGCGAATCATCGACCTGAAGTCGACCCCCTGTTCGGGCCGCCGCCGGACCCGCCCGCCGATCGCGGAGGTTCGGGAGACCGTGGGTCGGTGTTCCTCCTGCCGCCGCACCGAGCGGGCGAAGACCCTCTGCGAGCCCCTTCACGGGACGACAGCGAAGGGCGGCTCCAGGGTCGGGGCCGGCCTCGGGATGCTGGAGACCTTGGAGCGCCACGGCATCCTGACATTGCCGCCCGTGCGCGAGGACCCCGTCCGCGACAGACGACGGGTCGGAGCCCGGCGGTCGTCACGGCCCGGCCGCCGCAGGACGTGTACCTGGAGGCGTTCCTTGGGGGCGGCGCGATCCTGACGCGCCCGCCGCCGGCGCGGCGCTACCGGACGATGCCCGAAGGCGAGCGGTTCGCCGTGCGGGCGACCGTCCGGGGGGTGGAGGCGTCGGGATGACGAGCGTCGCCGGCACCTCCCTGCGCCAGGAGGTCGACGCCTTCCAGAAGCGGTTCCAGGATCTCCGCACGCAAGGCAAGGTCCCCCCGGAGTGCGAGGCGCTCGTCCGCGGCCTGCGGATGCTGCTCCAGCTGCTGCTGGCCGTGCTCCTGGAGAAGGCCACGCGCAAGACGAGCCGGAACTCCGGTCTGCCGCCGTCCCAGACGGACAAGGACGAGAGCGCGCGGCGCACCGGGAGCCACGGCAAGGGCCCGAAGCCGAACCCGCAGACGGGCGGCCACCGGCGCACGACCACCGTCCAGGAGACGATCACCGTCGATGCCTGCGACGCTTGCGGCGCCGACCTCGACGACGTCGACCCCGTCGATCGGGAGCGCCGCGTCCTCTACGACATCGTGTTCGAAGTCGTCGAGCGCCGCGTCGACGCCGAGATCAAGGAAGGCCCGAAGTGTCGGGCCCGGACCCAGGGCCGGTTCCCAGACCTCATGCCGGGTCCCGTGCAGTACGGTGTCCGCATCCAGGCCTTGGTCCTCAACCTGCGGATCGCCCAGATGCTGTCCCTGCGCCGTGCCGTCTCGCTCGTGCACGCGATCTCCGGCATCAGGCTCTCCGAGGCGACCTGCCTCGGCTAGGTCCGGCGCTTTCAGGATGCCCTCGCATCTTGGGAGGAGGTCGCCGTGGCCCATCTCCTGCAACGCCCGGCCGTGCATGTCGATGAGACCGGATTCCGGGTCGCCGGCAAGACCCAATGGCTCCATGTCGTCACCGACGGCACCCTGACCGTGAAGTTCCCGCACCGCACGCGCGGTCGGGAGGCGATCGAGGAGATCGGCATCCTCCCGCGCTACCAGGGCGTCCGGGTCCACGACTGCTGGGCTGCATACATGGGCTACGAGCAGTGCCGCCACCAGCTGTGCGGCAGCCACCTGCTGCGCGAACTGGCCTTCGTCGTCGAGTCCAACGGCTACCGCTGGGCGCGATTGATGAAGAGCCTGCTGCGCGAGGTCTGCCACAGGGTCGGCCAGAGCGCATCCAAGGCCTTGAACGAGACCGACCGCCGGGCCGTGCGCAAGCGCTACCGCACCCTCCTCACCCAAGGCGCCAAGGAGTTGCCCGATATCCCGCCGCGGACGAAAGGAACCCGGGGACGCATCGCAAAGTCCGACGCCCACAACCTGCATGAACGTCTCGTGAAACACGAGACGTCCGTCCTCCGCTTCATGAAGGACCCCGACGTCAGCTTCACCAACCATGCCGGAGAACAGAAGATCCGAATGACCAAGGTCAAGATCAAGGTGTCCGGATGGTTCCGCACCATGCTCCACGCAACCGCATGGTGCCGAGGCTCCAGCTTCCTCACCTCCATGGAGGCACTCGGCTACAACCCTCTCGTCGCCATCCACATCGCCCTCAACGGAAAGGCCGCAGACATCCTCAACGAGCACTATGGCCAACCAGACCCCAACAAGGGGTGAGTAGTTAGTGCCCGCACCGAAAAAGTACAATGGCTTGACTCTGAAAGTGGAATCGTGATATAGAGGGGACGAAGAATCCCGCTTTGATGCGGGAATCGGCCGATGAGGTCGAGAATCGGCCGGATTTTCGGGAATCTTCGCGAGAATTGCCATGCGAAACGTCATTCGCCTGCAGATGGAATTGGGTCAGGTTGCGATCGAGGAGATCGAGATCGACGAGAACTCGCGGGAGGACATTCCGCCGCTGCTGCTCGGGCTTCGGCACGTGTATGCCGACCGGTCGGTTCGTGCCCGGTGGTTCGAGATCCTGGAGCAGGGGATCCTTCCCGAGGTGTCCCACACGAAAGGGCGTCCCGGCATGGAGCTGTGGAGGATCCTCGTGATGGGTCTCCTGAAGCAGGTCCTGGGGTGTGACTTCGATCGTCTGCACGAGCTGGTGAACCAACACCCTACCGTTCGGAAGTTTCTGGGACACTCCGGCTTCTGGGACGAGACCCGGTACCGGTATCCCACGGTGGTACACAACGTGAGCCTGCTGACGCCGGACGTGCTGGGGGAGGTGTTGCAGCTGATCGCGGAGAGCGGCCATGCGCTGGTGCGGAAGCGGAAGCGGAAGAGCGGCCCGGGCGGTCGCCCGTCGAAGGAGCCCCTGCGGGGCCGCTGTGATTCGTTCGTGGTGAAGACGGATGTGCACGTCCCGACGGACGTTAACCTGCTGTGGGATGCGATGCGTTGCCTGGTGCGCGAGACGGGCCGCTCAGCCCTGCGGGCGGGGGTGTCCGGAGGGCGGCAGTGGCGGCATCGGAGCCGGAGGCTGCAGCGGCTCTTTCAGAAGGTTCGGCGGACCCGGCGGGCCCGTCCGGGGCCGATCCAGGCGTACCTCGACGCCTGCTGGGAGGAGGTCCGACGGGCGGAAGCGACGGTTCCTGCGCTTCGAGAGCAAGGCGTCGGAGCCCCCAGGATTCTCCGGATCGAGTCGTACCTCAAGCCTGCCCGGAGGCAGCTCGACCAAGTGGACCGCCGCCTGCGGAAAGGCGAGAAGATCCCGCAGGAAGAGAAGGTGTTTTCGATCTTCGAGGAGCACACGCGCGGGTGTGTGAAGGGCAAGGCCGGGGTTCCGGTGGAACTCGGAGTGCCGGTGGCCGTGCTGGAGGACCAGCACGGCTTCCTCCTACACTCCCGGATCCTGTGGGAAGGCGGAGACGTGGATCCTGCCGTACCCATGATCCGGGAAGCGCAGGCCCGCTTCCCCGACCTCCGCCTGTGCAGCTTCGATCGGGGGTTCCACAGTCCCTCCAACCGGATCGCACTGGACGAACTGCTGGATCACAACGTGCTTCCGAAGAAGGGAAAACTCGGTCCGGCCGACCGGAAACGGGCCGCCGACCCGACGTTCCGGGAGATGCGCCGGCAGCATCCGGCCGTGGAGTCCGCCATCAATAATCTCGAGCAGCGCGGCATGGACCGGGTCCTGTCGTATGGGGCGGAGGGTTTTGCGCGGATGGTGGCGCTCTCCATGGTGGCCTTCAATGTCCACCGCATCGGGTTGCTGCTGCAGAGACAGGCCCGGGCCCAAGCCCGACGACGACGAAGACGCGCCGCCTGACGGCGGCGCCCCTCCACCCCGTCCGCGAAGCCCGCCGGGAGCGGGAACGGAACCGCTCGCCCTGGCGTCCGGATTCTGGGTGGGAAGGGCCCGGATGCCGCTGCGAATCGGCAGGAATCCCTTGGAAACGGAGCGACCGGAGGCCCCGGAGGGTGGGTCCAACCCGAAATTTCGCCGGAAGGGCCGCCAAAATGACCATTTTCGGTGCGGGCACTAGATACAGAACTTTTACGATATCCGGATAGCGGTGCATTCCGAGCAGGGACTCGTCGTGCCGGTGCTCCGGAATGCGAACCGGAAGGGGTTCGCCGACATCGAGCGCGAGATCCGCGGCTTCGGTGACCGCGCCAGCGCGGTACCCTGGCGGCGGACGAATTGCGGGGCGGCACCTTCACGGTGTCGAACGGCGGGATCTACGGTTCGCTGCTATCGGCTCCGATCCTGAATCCGCCCCAGTCGGGCATCCTGGGCCTGCACCGGATTCAGGAGCGGCCGGTGGCCCGCAGGGCTATTCTGTTGTCGTCCCAGCGATCGGCACATGCTGATTTGGTCTGGACCTTCCGTCCGTTTTCGCCGTGGCCGAGTGCCGGCATGGCGACGCTTGCGACCCCGGATTCCCTCATCGACCTTCGCGAGGTGACGGTGCGCCCGACCCGTGGCGCACGTGCGCACCGGCTCTGGGACCGTCGGGGGAAGGAGCATCCCTACCTGCGGTTTCCCGGCATCGTCGGCACGGGCCTGCGCCCTGGTGCCCGGCACGGCGAGACCTGGGTGGCGCGGGTCGGCGGGCAGCCGGGTGCGTTCCAGCGGGCTGCACGCGACCGCTGGATCGGCTGGACTGCGGAGCAGCAGTTCCGGCGCCGGCATCGGATCGCGAACCATGCCCGGTTCGTCATCCTTCGCCCGAGGGGGAGGCCGAACCTGGCGTCCCGCGTGCTCGGCCTGAGCCTTCGGTGGCGGTCCGCCGACCTCGAGGCCGCGCACGGAGATCCGGTGTTCCTCGCGGAGACATGCGTCGACGTCTCGCGCTTCGCCGGAACCTGCGATCGCGCAGCGAATGGGCGCTCGCGGGGATGGACGCGCGGCTTCGGTCGCGAGCCCGGCGGCTCCGCGCGCTTCCGTCCCCACGGCCCGCCCCAGGAGATCTTCCGGTACGAACGGACCGACGGTGCCGCCGCGGCGCTGCGCCGGGACGCGATCCCGGAGAGCGGGAACGCGGAACCGCACGACCGTGCCGGGCCGATGGCCTCGTCCGGGCTGCGCAGTCGGTTCGCCGGCCGGGGCGAAGTGCCCGAGTGCCGCACGCCCCAAGGCCAGCGCGATCCGCTGGGAACCCTTCTCGCGATCGCCGTTGCGGCCCGGCTCGCCGGCGACCGCGGCGGGACCGCATGCGCTCCGTTCGCCGCCCGGCTCCCCCAGGAACCGCGTGCGGCGGTGCACGCGTTCTTCCGCCCGTCGAAGACGCGCTCCACCGCGCCCACGTCCACCACCTTCCACACCCTCCTCGCGGGCCGGCCGCCCGAGACCCGGGACCCCGCCATCGGCCTGTGGACGGCCCAGCAGACCGGCGCAGACACGCCGCTCGCCGGGGACGGCACGGACCTCCGCGGCGCCTCCAGGCAGACCGGGAACGCCCGGCGGATGGGGGTCGCAGCGGTCGAGCCCGGGACCGGCAGGGTTCTCGGCCCGGTCGAGGTCGACGCGAAGAGCCACGAGAGCCCCGCCGTGCGGGACCTCGCCGGCCGCATCCACGGCCCCGGCCGCATCGTCACCGTGGACGCGATGCACGCTCAGCACGAGACCGCGCGGCGGCGGCTCGAACGCCGCGCCGACTCCGTCGTCACGGCGATCAAGAACCACCCGGAGACCCGGCTCGACGACCTCCAAGCCCTCGACTTCGAGGGCGCGGTCTCGTTCGAAACCCTCGACCCGGGGCACGGGCGCAGCGAGCGCCGCCGCGGTGCCGGGGTCGACCTCTCCGGCGCCGAGGGGGACGGCTCCGCCGCTCTCCACGGTCGCCGCCCCGCCCTCCGCATCGAGCGCGAACGCGAGATCTGCACGACCCAAGAGCGCCGGGTCGAGACCCCCGGGTGCCGCACCTCGCTCGGCCCCGAACGCGCCGACCCCGAGAGGGTGCGGGCGCTCGTGCGCGACACGGGGTCATCGAAAATCGACTCCACTCCGTACGCGATTGCACCTACGACGAAGACCGCTGCAGGGTCCCTGTGCGCCCTCTGCCGCGCCACCTCTCCTGCTGGACCCACGCCGCCATCGCCATCGTGCGCGGCGGCGGGCACTTCCACTCTATGCCCGAGGCCAACCGGCACGACGCCGCCCGCGCCCAAGACGCGCGCGACACCATCCTCCTCCCGCCCGGCAGATCAACCTTCGCTCCTGACCCCGCGCCATCCGCCGGGAACGCGCCGCCGGACGGCGCCACCGGACCGCTCTGCTCGAACCCTCGAACTCGAACCCTCGAACACGCGGGTCCGGTGAGCTCGGATGCACCCGCAGGGACCACGGAAACCGGCCCACAGGGAACCCGGGGCGCCTCAACCATGCCAGGTCCCGGTCACATCACAACCCACAGGACCGACAAAAGAATGGTCCTGGTCAGGTAGACAGGACCATTCTGTTTTCGCCATCAGCGGCGGACAACCGCATCAGAGTGGCCGTTCTTGAAGTTGGTGGCACTTTCTCGAGGTCGGAACCGGCATATCGACAACGAATCTGCTCCCGAATGGACCTCCAGATCTGCCTACAACGCCCCCTCGCCGGACGAAACCGGACAAAAGAAGAACCCTGGTCAGGTAGGGCTTCGGCTTGACATCCCGGTTCCCATAGGGTTGAGAATCTGATAGGCTCAGGAGAGGCGGCGCCGGCGTCAGCCCTTGGGCAGGGAAGTTGCAGCCGAATCCACTGGGGCCGGGTTGTCGGTCTTGAAGCCGGACGGGCCGAGGCGGTCGCCGCGTGCGATGCGGCGGCGGCCGAGCGGGACCAGGCGGCGGCCGAGCGGGACCAAGCTCGGGCGGCGCGGGCGGCGTTGCAGGACTGCGGTTCCGAGCTGGAGCGTCGGCTGGGTCTGAACCGCCGCAACCGCCCCACGCCGCCCTCCCGTGCCGGCCGTTCCCGACCGGGGCCGAAGGAGAGAGCTTCCGTCCGCCGCCGTTCTTCGGACCGCCGTCCGGACGGCCAGCCCGGCCATCCGGGAACGACGCTGCGTCGTTCCGAGACGCCTTGTCGGATCGAGGCTCATCCTCCCTCGCAGACCTGTTCGGTAGGACCCGGTCCCATCGGTAGGACCCGGTCCCAAGGGACGGTTTCCGCCCTTCTGGACCGGGGCGCCGACCGCTTCTCCGGTTTTGCCGGGCAGGTCCGGGATGCGGCGGTCCAGGCCGCCGTCCAGCACAGGGATGAGACCGGCGTCCGGGTCCGACGGTCGGCGGAACTGGATCCACGTCACCTGTACGAAGCGGACCCGCCAGTTCCGTCTCGGCGAAAGCCGCGGGGACGGGAGGGCGGACGCGACCGGCATTTCGGTGCACGATTTCTGGAAACCGTACCGGAAGATCCTCGAGCCCCGTCAGGCACACTGCGTCGCCCATCTCCTGCGTGCACTCGATCCCCGGACGGAGTTTCACGGAGAGGAAGGGGCCGCGCCGAGGAAGCAGCTGCTCCGGGGAGCCGTGCACGAGATCCACGAGGCGGCCCGTGCCGAGGGACTGCGGTCCGCGGACGCGGCGGACCGGATCGAGAGGCCCTCCGACGAGATCGTCGCTGCCGCCTCGCCTGGCACGACGCGCGACCCGCGCCGGAATCCCGCGCCGGAATCCCGCGCGGAAGACGCCGGAAACGCACGGGCTGGAATCTCGTCCGGCGGCGGGCCCATCGAGAGGGGATTCTGCGGTGCACGCGGGGTCCGTCCGTTCCACCGACCCACCGACGAACCATGACGCCGAGAGGGACCTGCGGATGCCGAAAGTGCATCAGAACGGGTCCGGCGGCGATCGGAGCGCGCCGGGGGCGCGGACCCCCGCGACGCTGAGAACCCGGATCGAGACGGCGCGCACGCGGGGGTGGACCGCGGCTCACGTTGGACGTGCCGGAATCCTCGGACGAGACGGCGCGCACGCGGGGGTGGACCCTTCTCGAGGCGCTTCAGGCGAAACCGGAGAACCGGGTTCCCCGCTTGGTGGATTCGTGACGCAACCCGGCCCCTGAATCCGTTCCGTTGACCGATCTTCCGGCGGTGTGCCCGCGGTGCGGGATTCCCGGCCCGAACCGCGTACCGACTACCTGACCAGGTACGTTCCCAGAACGAAAAGCATGCATTCATAAACAATATCTTGGGGTTTTTCCGGGCCGGCACGAAGGACACCGGGCCCGGCACGACGAAAGGGCGGGTGCACCTGGGAGGCGGGGCTCGGGCCCCCGGGGGATCCTTGCCCCTTTCACGCTGGCGGTGCCCGAGGGCCGGCGCCCGCTCGGCGGGATCGACCTCAATGCTACCCAGCGCGCGGGCACGGAAGCCCCGGACCGCGACGCCGTCGAGCCGGGGAGCGTGCGCTGGCTGCAGGGACTCGAACGCGCCCGCCAGCGGGCTGCCGCCGGCCCCGACCCCCGCGTGGTCACGGTCTGCGGCCGCGAAGGCGGCCTCTGGGAAAGGTTCGGACCGGCGCGCGCTGGCGGCGGCGGGCTCCTCGTGCGCTCCGACCGCGGCCGGCAGCGCCGGATCCTCCGCAGCGACGGCTCCGTGGCGGACCTGTGGGAGGCCGTGGCGGAGCCGCGGGTCCCGGGAACGAAGACGATCCACCTCGTGGCCGGCGGCGGACCCCGTCCGCGCCTCAAGCGCACCGTGGTCCTCGAGCTTCGCGCCGCCGCCGTCCACCTCGTGCCGCCGAAGGACCGGGCCGACCGGACGCCGATGCCCATGCTCGCCGTCTCGGTCCGGGGAGCCCGGCCGCCCCGGGGCCGCGATCCGCTCCACGGGGTGCTGCGCTCCACCGAGGGCGAGGCCGACCTCCGGCACGCCCGGCGCAGGGTCGCCGGGTACGAGGCGCGCGGGCCCCTCGAGGATTACTTCGAGGCGTACTTCCGGGTCCTCAAGGTGGGCGCCCGGATCGAAGAACGCAAGCTGCCGGACGCCGACGACCTGCGCACGTGCCTCGCCTTCGATGCCATACCGCAGGGCGGGTCATGGACCTCGAGCGCCGCGCGCGCGACCTGCCCGACCGCCCCGCCCTCGATGTCTTCACCGACCGCGAAATCGGGGTTCTCTACCGATGGCTCCGGTACGATCGCGTCCTCCGTGCCCCGCCCGGGACGCCGCCCGGCCTCCGCCCCTTCGCGGCCGATCTCGCCCGCAGGGCGGGCTTCCGGCCCCGCCGGCGCCGGCCGCTTCCGGGTACTGCGAACATCCGGCAGGCGGGGCGGACATTCAAGACCGGACTCGAAGGCACCCGATCCGAAGGACACCGCACAGGCGCCCGACTACGTCAACCATCGCAAGGGGCGATGGAACGGGCGGGGGCGCGCCCGGGCGCGGCGGACCCGGATGGCCGCACCGCGGGATCCGGGGGGTCCCGGGCGCGGTGTTCCGTCCCGCGGTTCTGCTGCTGCCCGGCTCCTGCGCTCTCGGGCGCGTGCGGGCCGGGGGCCGGGGTCTTCTGCGGCGCGGGTCCGGGGGCGGGCGCGCGCCCGGCCGCCGGGCGGCCACACGGCGGGTCCGGGTCCTGGCTTGCAGAGTTCGTTCGCCGGCCTATAGTGAGCGCCGAGCGTTCGTCGGGGCCGCCTGCGGATGTCTCATGTGTGCAAAATCCAAGGGCCCCTTTCCGGGGTTTCTTCCGCAGTCGAAGGGGAGCCTCGACGATGAACCAACTGATGTGCAAAAACGTGGCGACGGCCTGCAGCGTGGTCGTGCTCGCATTCGGGCTGGCGGCGTGCAGCAGCAGCACCAAGAAGCCCGCGGATGGGAATGGGGGTACTCCTCCGGCCGGGGGTACTCCTCCGGCCGACGAGATGGATTCTGAGCTCAAGCAGCAGCAGGATGCGGCCAAGGCGGCCGAGACGGCGGCCAAGGCGGCCTCGGATCTCGCGTCCCAGGGCATGGCGGCGTCCGGCGACGATCCGGCCAAGACCGGCGCGGATGCGGCGCAGACGGCGGTGATGAACCTCGTGTCCATCCAGCTTTCCTCCGCGAAGGCGAAGATGTATGCCGACGAGGCCAAAGCGGCGGCCGCGGCGGCGAAGCGTGCCTACGACACGGCCGCGGCGGAAGCCGCGAAGGCCGCGGCGGCGACCAGCGTGGTGGCGGCGACCGAGGCCAAGCGCGCGGCCGAGGCGGCCCGGAAGGAAGCCGAGGCCCACGCCAAGACCGCCAATGCCAAGGCCCGGATGGCGGTGGACGAGGCCACGGCGGGGATCAAGTATGCCGACGGAACCTACACGGTCGGCGCCACATCGATCATGTCGGGTGCTCCGAAGTCGGAAACCGGCACCGGCGAGGAGAAGAAGACCACGGGAACCCAGGGCAACATCGAAGAGAGCGCGCACACCGCGCGGCCTGGGATGGCGGGCCGGGCCGAGAGCGGCGACGTTCCCGAGAGACTGTCGCAGCCGGAGATTGAAGCGCGGAAGCTGCCGGTCGGCGTCACCATCGACTCGAAGGACGACACGGCCCGTTTGCGGATCATCGACAAGTATGTCGGCGTAAAGGATGTTTTCGTCTATATTGCAGCGGCGGCCGAGAATATCGCAGAGAAGGTCACGGACCACGCGGTAAGCTCCACCCTGCCGTACGGAGCACTCGATTTGACGAGTGCAGAAGGCAACGACTTCACCGAACTGAAGGTGCATCGGGCAAGCGGAGAGTTCTACGTGCTCAAAAAAACAGATTGGTCCAATCTGAATGATGACGGTTCAGGCATAGCGATCAACAACAATGCAGTTGAATCGGCAACAAAGGATTCCAATGCCGATACCGAGGATAACAAGAACAAGGAAATCTACTACGTGATTGCGCCGGCAAGCGAGAACCTCCTGGGGCTCGCGAGAACGAAAGGCGATCGTATCTATCTGATGCGTAAGGATGTCGGCGATGCCAATATCACGTATATTGCGCTCTCCGTCCGCCACGGTGTGAAGTTTCCGGTCGAGATGGCCTACGAACACATGAACTACGGCACGTGGTTCACGCTGAAGGACGGGAGCGATCCGGCCGGGCTGGGCATCCCGTTTGTCCGCACGCTGACCGACGTGACCGCTCCCGCCGCCATGCCGACCTCCGGCCGCGCCGTCTACCGTGGTCATTGGGTTGGGCAAGTCCGCAGTGCAGACGACAAGGGCGCGGGCGTGATCCAGTCCTACTCCGGCGGTTCGGTAACGTCGGCGGACTTCGGGACGAACGGCATCAATGTGACCCTTTCCACCTCCTCCCAGGTCACCGAGACCCCCGCCGCCTTCGCTCGGCTTGAGGGTACGATTTCCGGCAACGGGTTCGCGGGAACCGAGGCCACCGTGCTCCTCGCCGACGTGGGCAGCGCTGACGACCCCGTAGCGTTGAAGACGGACGGGGAGTACACGGGCACGGTTCGCGGCGGCTTCTACGGCCCTGCGGTGGAGGAGGTCGGCGGCATCTTCGACTTCACTTCGGAGGCCAAGAAGCACGGCGAGTTCCGCGGTGCCTTCGGCGGCCGCAAAGTGGAAGGGGCGCAGTGACCCCGTGACCGACCGAGGTGCGCCGCGCCGGCGCACCTCGGTCGCCGGCGCGGCGGCGCCCGATCCTGCTGCGGATCGGGCGCCGCTTTTTTTGGGGGCCGGGCAGGACCGACCGCCTGGATGTGCGCGTCCTTTGTCTGGGCCTGAGGGCGAGCGACGAAAGGATGGGGATCCGGAACGGCTCGCCCCCTCATCGCACGCGAGTACCCGGCGGGGCGGCGCCGGTCGGGTGGGGGGGCTGCGGAACGATTCCCGGCCGTCTCCAGGCGGCAGGTGGCCCGCATGGGGCGAGGGCCGGATTCACAGGTCATGCACGGTTTCGGGTGCGGCCGGGGCGATGCCGGCAGGGTTCGGTTCCAGGGCGACCTCGGGTCGGTGGCCGGCGCGGGCCGCGGCGATGCCGGGCCGCGACGTTTCCATCGAGTCCTTCCCTGGTTCCTTGGGGGCGGTGCGGTCATGCGTCGCAAGCCCCCGGCGATGCGCAACCTCGGCCTTGACCTGGATCGCCGGGCCATCGAGGGCTTCCCCTGCGCCGGACCGGTGGCGTTGCACCGGGGATGCGGCCGGCGCGTTCCGGAAGCCGTTCCGTTCCCGGGTCGGGAGCGGGTCTCCCGCAAGGAGATCCCATGCTTGTTGCTGTGATGCGATCGGAGTCTCGATCGCGGCGCGGGTCGACGCGTTCGAGTCTGCGATTGTGCGATGTGCGGACGTCTGCGGCCCGGTGGCGGCGCGGATCTAGTAGTACGGAATCATTGGATTGCTGGGTATAGAGACTTCAGTTTCACCCGGGCGTCTGCCGTCGTGAACCGCCAGTCGACCGTGCCGCCGGCCGCGTTGCGGCGCTTGACCCACGCCGCGGTCTCCCGCAGCATGGTGGCGCGGTCGGGAATGCGTCGTCGAAGACACTGTCGCGACAACGCGCCGATTTCGATCTCGGCCCTGTTGAGCCAGCTTCCGTGCTTCGGCGTGTACCGAAACTCGAACCGCTTTCGCACTCGCATGGCCTCCCGGGGGGCAAAGGCCTCATACAACGATGCGGGGCCGTGCGTGTTCAGGTGGTCCATGACCAGTACGATCTTCTTGTCGGGGAAGTGATCATCCGCGAGTTCCCGGATGAACTGCGCCCAGTCCCGCGCCGTGCGGCGATCGGTGACCTTTACCGTACGCCAGTTTTCATTGGGCGCGAACGCCAGGAAGAGATTGGCCGTACCGTTTCGCTCGTATTCGTAGTCGACGATTTCCGGCTGCCCGGGCCGCACGGGGCGGGGAAGGCGGGTTTCCTTGGTCTGCTGCCGACGGGTCTCATCCATGCAGACCAAAACCTCGTTTTCGGCAAAATCCCGCTGATCCGTGTCCAGCACCTCCTCCATCGCCGCCACGAACGGCGCGTTGCGGCTCGGGGGAATGCACCAATACTGTTTCAGCCAAGGCTTGATCTCCTTTTTTTCAGAGTCCTCCGCACCGTTTCTTTCGAGATGCTCTCGACGATCTCCATCTCCATCAGACGACCGGCCAGCAGCTTCAGCGTCCAGCGAACACAACCCTCGGGCGGGGAAGAACCGGCCAGAGCCACCAGCTTCGCCTCCTTCGCCCCGTCCAGGAGTTTCGGTCGACGGTTCTCCTGCTCCCGGCGGCGGAGAGAGGCCTCCAAACCCTCCAGAACACAACGCTTGCGCAGGCGTTCGACCGTCGAAGCGCCGATACCCAGGCCGCGCGCGATGTCGACATCCCGGAGTTTGCCGCCGTCGCGCCCCTCGTCTGCCATCAGCAGAATCTGCGCCCGACGACGACGCCAGGCGGCTCCGGTACCGTCGACGATCGCCTGGAGTTCCCGACGCTCCGACGCCGAAAGGCGCACTCGATAGAGCTTCCTGCCCTGTAACTAGTGCCCGCACCGAAAATGGTCATTTTGGCGGCCCTTCCGGCGAAATTTCGGGTTGGACCCACCCTCCGGGGCCTCCGGTCGCTCCGTTTCCAGGGGATTCCTGCCGATTCGTAGCGGCATCCGGGCTCTTCCCACCCAGAATCCGGACGCTAGGGCGAGCGGCTCCGTTCCCGCTCCCGGCGAGCTTCGCGGACGGGGTGGAGGGGCGCCGCTGTCAGGCGGCGCGTCTTCGTCGTCGTCGGGCTTGGGCCCGGGCCTGTCTCTGCAGCAGCAACCCGATGCGGTGGACATTGAAGGCCACCATGGAGAGCGCCACCATCCGCGCAAAACCCTCCGCCCCATACGACAGGACCCGGTCCATGCCGCGTTGCTCGAGATTATTGATGGCGGACTCCACGGCCGGATGCTGCCGGCGCATCTCCCGGAACGTCGGGTCGGCGGCCCGTTTCCGGTCGGCCGGACCGAGTTTTCCCTTCTTCGGAAGCACGTTGTGATCCAGCAGTTCGTCCAGTGCGATCCGGTTGGAGGGACTGTGGAACCCCCGATCGAAGCTGCACAAGCGGAGGTCGGGGAAGCGGGCCTGCGCTTCCCGGATCATGGGTACGGCATGATCCACGTCCTGACCTTCCCACAGGATCCGGGAGTGTAGGAGGAAGCCGTGCTGATCCTCCAGCACGGCCACCGGCACTCCGAGTTCCACCGGAACCCCGGCCTTGCCCTTCACACACCAGCGCGTGTGCTCCTCGAAGATCGAAAACACCTTCTCTTCCTGCGGGATCTTCTCGCCTTTCAGCAGGCGGCGGTCCACTTGGTCGAGCTGCCTCCGGGCATGCTTGAGGTACGACTCGATCCGGAGAATCCTGGGGGCTCCGACGCCTTGCTCCCGAAGCGCGGGAACCGTCGCTTCCGCCCGTCGGACCTCCTCCCAGCAGGCGTCGAGGTACGCCTGGATCGGCCCCGGACGGGCCCGCCGGGTCCGCCGAACCTTCTGAAAGAGCCGCTGCAGCCTCCGGCTCCGATGCCGCCACTGCCGCCCTCCGGACACCCCCGCCCGCAGGGCTGAGCGGCCCGTCTCGCGCACCAGGCAACGCATCGCATCCCACAGCAGGTTGACGTCCGTCGGGAAGTGCACATCCGTCTTCACCACGAACGAATCACAGCGGCCCCGCAGGGGCTCCTCCGACGGGCGACCGCCCGGGCCGCTCTTCCGCTTCCGCTTCCGCACCAGCGCATGGCCGCTCTCCGCGATCAGCTGCAACACCTCCCCCAGCACGTCCGGCGTCAGCAGGCTCACGTTGTGTACCACCGTGGGATACCGGTACCGGGTCTCGTCCCAGAAGCCGGAGTGTCCCAGAAACTTCCGAACGGTATGGTGTTGGTTCACCAGCTCGTGCAGACGATCGAAGTCACACCCCAAGACCTGCTTCAGGAGACCCATCACGAGGATCCTCCACAGCTCCATGCCGGGACGCCCTTTCGTGTGGGACACCTCGGGAAGGATCCCCTGCTCCAAGATCTCGAACAACCGGGCACGAACCGACCGGTCGGCATACACGTGCCGAAGCCCGAGCAGCAGCGGCGGAATGTCATCCCGCGAGCTCTCGTCGATCTCGATCTCCTCGATCGCAACCTGACCCCATTCCATCTGCAGGCGAAGGACGTTTCGCATGGCAATTCTCGCGAAGATTTCCGAAAATCCGGCCGATTCTCGACCTCATCGGCCGATTCCCGCATCAAAGCGGGATTCTTCGTCCCCTCTATATCACGATTCCACTTTCAGAGTCAAACCATTGTACTTTTTCGGTGCGGGCACTAGTTACAAAGTTCTTGTAGACGATATCGGTGCCATCGATTTCGGCATTCAGTTCGGGCATGGTCCGGAGCGCGGACACACAGGCCTTCACGAAGAACGACATCAGGCCCAGGCGCACCCCGTGCCGCGCCCGGAACGCATCGCCGTTCGCCTTCCGCAACGCCGCCACGGCGCTCATGTCCAACTCGTTGTAGGTGGTGAGCAGGGCCGCCGTGCTCTGCGCTTCCTTGAGCCGCTCCGCGAGACGGCGGCGAAGCCTCGACATCGGCACGCGCCGCACGCGCGCCGGGCCAGGCTCCGGCTTCGGTCCGCCGGACGCACCGCCATCGCCCGGAGCGCCGACGGGTGCCGGCGGCGGCGCGGCGGCCGGCGGCCCGGCCGTGGCCGGGCGGGGTTCGGCCGGCGGCGGGCCGGCGGGGGCCGGCACGTCCTCCTTCACGATCCGTCCGCGCGGGCCGGTGGGCGCAACGGCGGCCGGATCGACCCCGTGCTCGCGCACGGCCCGACGCACGGCCGGCGACAGGGGGCGATCCAGCGCACCCAGAAACTCTCGAAGGTCGTCGGCCGTGATGCGCTCGCCGGGCCCGCTGCGGCGAACCTGCTCCGGGTCGGGAAGGTTCGCCGACGCACCGTCCGCCGCTTCGGATCCGTGCACCGCTTCGGAGCGGGCGGACGCCGCCGCGGGAGTCCGGCCGGGCCCGGCTTCGGAGGCTGTTTCGGGGCCCGTCGGGGCGCCCGTCACGGGCGGCGGGGCATCGACCGGACCGAACCGTTCGGCGCGACCGCCCGAAGCGGATGCCGCATCCCCCGGACCGGGCGCCGCATCCGGAGACCGGTCCGCCGCCCGCCCGGATTCGGTCGAGATCGGCGGTTCGCGCTGCGCTTCCGCCTCGGGTCCGGCCGGCGCCGGATCCGCACCGGCGGCGGCCGGCGAGCGGGCGGCGGCAAGCGCGTCCGAAGGATCCGGGGCGGCCGCCGCGGCGGCGGCTTCGACGCGGCCGATCACCGACCCCACGGCCACTTCGTCCCCGTCGCGGGCCGAGACCTCCAGCAGGGTGCCGATTTCGGGCGCTTCCACTTCCACCGTCACCTTGTCGGTTTCGAGTTCGACCAGCACTTCGTTCCGGGCGACCGGATCCCCCGGACCCTTGCGCCAGTTCAGGACCGTGGCTTCGCTGATCGATTCTCCCAGCGCGGGGACGACGATATCCAAGGACATGGCGAACCCCTGTCAATCGGTGCCAGGAGGAAGGGTCAGGGCGCGGCGGACGAGATCCCGCTGCTCGGATTCGTGCGACGCATACAGCCCGGTCGCCGGCGAGGCGGCCGCCGCCCGCCCGACATAGGCGGGACGGCCGTTCATCCGCACCTCTTCCATGGCTTCATCGAGCATCGGACCGATGTACGGCCAGACCCCCATGTTGGCAGGCTCTTCCTGACACCAGACCACCCCTGCCTGCTGCGATTCCCAAAGCACCTCCTTTACCGCCAGCGCCGGAAAGGGATAGTACTGCTCGATGCGCACCAGCTGCACCGATTTCCGGACGCGGTCTTCGCCACGTTCCCACGCCTCCAACAAATCGAAGTACACCTTGCCGGAGCAGAACACGGTACGCCGCACATCGGCCGGGTCGGGCCCGTTCGGCTGCCCCAGCACACGATGGAAACTGGAATCCGGCCCGAACGCGCCGAGACCGGACACCACTCGCTTGTGGCGAAGGAGCGATTTCGGCGTGAAGATGACGAGGGACCGGCGAAATTTCCGCCGCATCTGGCGCCTCAGTAAGTGGAACAGGTTGGCCGGGGTCGTGCAGTTGACCACCTGCAGGTTGTCGTCGGCCGCCAACTGCAGGAACCGCTCGATCCGGGCCGAGGAATGCTCCGGACCCTGCTCTTCGTACCCGTGCGGCAGCAGCAGCGTCAGGCCCGACATCCGCAGCCACTTGGATTGCCCCGAGGCAATGAACTGGTCAATGATGACTTGCGCGCCATTGGCAAAGTCACCGAACTGCGCTTCCCAGATGACCAGGGTCTTGGGGGCCGCCAGCGAGTAAAGGACGGCCCGGGCTCAGCGAGGCGGGGTACGGGATCCGGGTCAGCGAGAGAGCGTGGCTGCACGGCGACAGAGCATCATTCCTCGTCGGTTTCCTGCCCCCGCCGCCTGCCCCCGGATCCGGGCGGCCGGAGAACAGGGGGCGGTACCGGTGCCCGGACCGGGTCGGCAACGGGAGTCGGGGCGCGGAGCGCCGCCACCCGGATCCGTGGCCGAATCCGGGGTCCGCCCGGCCTGACGTCGGCTGGATCCGGCGCGCAGCTTGCATGCCGGCGCAGGGTCGCTACGCTGCTCCGCTGCACATGCAGTACTTGCTGCCGGGAGAGGCGGACACCGGGTTGTGGTGGCGGGAGCCTTCTGCGGCAAACCGGTCTCCGAACCTCCTTCCGGGGGACTTTCGTCTTGAGCCAGGGGATCCTGAACCCCGGGAGACGATCCATTGCATCAGGGATCCATGACCATGAAACTGTATTTCGATCCCATCACCGTGAATTGCCGCAAGGTAGTTGCCGGCCTGGACCTGATCGGCACCGAATACGATGAGGAAATCCTCGACTATTTCGGTGGCGACCACAAGAAGTCCGAGTTCCGGGCGATCAATCCCAATGCCGAGCTGCCGGCGCTGGTGGACGGGGATCTGGTGCTGTGGGAATCCAATGCGATTCTCGTCTACGCTGCCGAAAGGTCGGGGAACCGCGCCGTGTACCCGGCCGACCCCGGGGTTCGCGCCGACATTACTCGCTGGCTGCTCTGGGAGTCGAGCAAGTGGTTCGCCGGTTGCTACGTGTTTCTGGTCGAGAATGTCGTCAAGCCGATGCTCGACGACAAACCGGATCCGTCGGTGCTCGAAGATCACGCGCCGATCTTCCATGGATTGGCGAGGATTCTGGAAGCACGACTCCAGGATCACGAATGGATCAGCAACGATCGCCTGTCCATCGCGGACATCGCGGTGGCGGCGCCGATGCACCTGCACGAGGTCCAGCAACTGCCGCTGAAGGACTATTCGGGGATCCGGAGCTGGATGCGCCGCGTGGAAGCGCTGCCGTGCTGGAAGAAATCGGATCCGTTGCCGCACATTCCCCCGGAACTGCTCGCCAAGCTGGGCTGACGATGTCCGCCGGCGCCGCGTGCGCGAACCGGCGGTGCCGCCGCGGCTTGCCGCTTCTGCCTTGCGCCGGCATCGGGCCGGGCGGCGTGTCCGGGGCTCCGGGGGGCGTCCGCTCCTCGGCGACGCGTCGGTTTCGCCCGCTGGGGCCTTTCAGGAGCCTACAGTCTACGCATGGCTGTTCACCGTCCACGGCAGCGGCACGCGGGCCGCATTTCGAAATTCAGCGTCGGCACGGTGGAATGGATGAGAACGGCGACGCCCGAGGACGGCCAGCCCCGTCAGGCATCTTTCCGACCTCCGTGGTTGGTACCCGAACGGAACAGGCATGAGCCATGGACGGAATGGACCGAATGGCAAGGTCGGGAGGACGAAGGTTCACGAAATCCTTCCCGATTGCGGTCGAATCTGCCGCGATGCGCTTCCGGAGGAGGAAGCCTCGTTTTTCCAGAATCACGGTCAGCATGAAGGAACAAGATCTTGTGCTTTCAACCGCTACTTCTGCAGGCCGCAGCCGCTGCGGCCGCCGGCCGGGATTCGCGCCGACATCCCGGCCCCGGAGGGGGATGCGGCGGGCCTGCCGGCCGAGAGGGTTGGTGGCCGGACCGAGGAGACGATGTCAGAGCATGATTCAAAATTCCATATAATCAGTAGGTTACGGTTTTCCCGAGGGTTTCGGCCCGTCCGAGGCGGCGCACCAGGATGCGGATCACGGCCCGTTGCAGCCATGCCAGCGAGCTCTCCAGCCGTCGTTCGTAGTCCTTCGCCAGACGTCGGCAGCGGCCCAGCCAGCCGAAAAACCGCTCGACGATCCAGCGTCGCGGAAGCACCTCGAAACCCTTCTGTTCCTTGGGTTGTGTCACGATCTCGAGGTCCGGGGCGTCCGGCATCGCGGCCCGGGCTTGGGCCCGTTTGGGGCCGCGGTACCCTCCGTCTGCCCAGACCTTCTGCAGGCTCGGCATGGTCGTACGCAGTTCGGCGATGACCGCCGGCGCACCCTCCCGATCCGGCACGTTGGCGGGGTGCACCTGCAGGACCAGGGGGAGCCCGAGGGTGTCGACCACCGCGTGCCGCTTTCTCCCCTTGATCTTTTTCCCACCGTCCTAGCCACTCGGCCCACCGCTCTCCGTCGTCTTCACGGACGGACTGTCGATCACCCCCGCCGTCGTCGTCGAACGCCGGCCCTCCAGCTCCCGGGCCGGACCCCGCAACGTCGCCACGAGATCCCCATACAGGCCTGGTTCCGCCACCGGTAAAACTAGTACCGGACCGTCGAAGTCGCGGGAAACAGGGCGATAACGCACGCCACTGGCAACCCGTCATCCACGGGTACAGCAGCGCATTCACCACTTCGCGCAGGTCTACCTCACGGGGACGACCCGTCGACGACGGGGCCGGAAGCAGCGGCTCCAAACGAGCCCATTCCGCGTCGGTCCGATCGCTTTCGAAGCGGTCTCCCCGACGCTGATACTTCGCACGAGCGGTCTCGCTCCCAGCCATGGCATCCTCCCGATGTCGTTGCCAGCCACATCGTAGAGGCTCGAATCAGGGCCGCTCCATAGTTTCCGCACAGGCTCTCATGACCGAAATCATCTTTGAAGTGATCAGACGAAGTGGACGGCTGTTGCTCGGCCAGTGCCGTCGGGTACGGTATCCACACCCAGGGAGATTCCCGCGAGGAGATTCGGAACAACGTCAAGGAGGCCGTCGATTGCTGCTTTGACGGCACGTTGCCTCGTCCGAAGCTCATCCGGTTGCACTTCGTGCGCGGCGAGGTTCTTGCGGCATGAAGTTGCCCGCAATGTGGGCGGGGCGAGGGTGTGGGCGGCCCTTCGACACTTGGAATACGACGCTGTGGGACAAAGAGGCTCACACGTACGGATCACTGCCCGGATCAACGGAGAGCATCACGAAGTGATCCCGCTGCAAACTCCGATCAGAGCCGGAATCCTGTCGAGCATACTCAAGAGCATTGCCCGGCATCACCTTTGAAGAAATTGTCCGTGAACTTGATCTGTGAAAGCGGCGCCGTTACGGGCCTTCACGGGCACCGGCAAGCCCACCGTTGTGGAATACCAACCGGACGGCGGCCTGTGCGACACCGAGCGGGTCCCGCTACAGGCGGAAGGTTGCGTCGAAGCCTTCCTGCGCCACGAGAGGTTCCGTTTTGGACGTCGGACTCTTGGTACAGGCCCGACAGCGTCAGGTCCTGCTGCGAAACAGCGTCGACCGCTGCTGCTGCAAGCCGCAGCCGCTGGACGGGAATCGCGCCGACCACCTGGCTCTGAAGGGAGATGCGGCGAGCCTGCCGGCCGAGATTGATCGGACGCCGGCCTTGACTGCCGCCATGGCTGCCGGACGCTTGGGCAGCCGTCGTGACAGGAACGATCGGTCTCCGTAGCCATGGCGAGGATTGTTATTGAGATTTGACGAAGAGAACTTGATGCAAATGGTCCGATAGTCGGCAGGCGTTTTCGGGACCATGGATTCCGTGTCGCGGGCAGGTCGCTGGAAGGCCTGTCGATGGGGCGGATTCAGGGGCGGAGTTCCCTCACGAACCAACCGGGAGGAGCACCCGGCTCTCCGGTTTGCCCGAAGCTCCTCAAGCGCGTTCCCTCTACGGACGATTGTCTTGGCCGGAGGCCCGGTCGGCAAGGGTGAATCCGCAGGAGCGCGACGGTCCATGCCGACCGGTTGCGTTCCCGTCGATCGCCGGATGCGAACCCGGGGCCGCGGTGCAGGCAGCTTCACGCCGCCGGCTGCTCCGGGTTTCCATCGTTCTCCTTGCTTCGGGATTTCAGTCAAGCTCGGCCGTCTTGGCGTGTTCGACTAGATCGAAATCGATCTCGGCACCGATGCCGGGACGGTTCGGCGGGTAGACCAAGCCGTCGGCATCCGGGGTCAGATCCTCGACGATGCCGTACTTCTGGGCGTCGGTCGGCAGCAACACTTCGAAGAACTGGGTGTTGGGTATCGCGGCGCAAACATGCAGGTTGGCCCAGTTGTTGTGCGAGTTGCCTCCATGATGAATCTCGTAGTTCATCCCGAATGCTTCGGCAAGATGCGCGGTTTTCAGAATCCCGGTAATGCCGCCCTTGACGGCCACGTCTCCGCGCAGGTAATCGGTTGCTCGCATCATGATCCAGGGAACGTAGGCGGTGAAGCCGCCCGGAGAATATTCGGTTGCCATGAGCGGGATATCCAGCTTTTCGCGCAGCTTGACACAGTTGTAGATGTCGTCGTCGGCCAGTGGATCCTCGTACCAGTGGAATTCGAGTTCCTCGATGGCGCGGCCGACGCGGACCGCTTGGGGAAAGGAATAGCTCCAGGTTGAATCCAGCATGATTCGGTAGTCGTTTCCGACCGCCTTCCGCACTGCGCGGCACACGTGGATGTCTTCCTCCCAGCGTGTCGGCGGGTGAATCTTGTATGCCGCCCATCCGGCCTCCCGGATCCTGACGGCCTCCTCGGCATAGGCCTCGGCGGACGGCAGCACTGCCGATGATGCATACGCCGGCACACTGTTCCGGTACGTGCCGATCAGCTGGTGCACGGGCAATCCCGAAGCCTTCCCGGCCAGATCCCAGAGCGCGACGTCGGCCGCACCGATGGCTCGCCACGACACGGAGCGGTTGCGGTGACAGAGATCCTCGTACAATCGTTCCCGGTCCAGCGGATTGCGGTCCATCAGAATCGGCTTCAGATGGCGGATGAAGTCGGAACCGTCGGCCTGTGCGCCGTCGAGCGCTGATCCCAGGAATGCGTGGCCCTCCAGTCCTTCGTCGCTCCGGATCGACACCAGTCCCAACTCGCTGGCGCCGCCGAAGGTGCCGGTGTGGCGATTGTACGTCGTGGCGGGAATACCCTCCCACCGGAACAGCGTGACGCGAACGTCGGTGATCTTCATGATTCCTCCGGCCGGACCGGCATGGTGTGGATCGCGTGCCCGGCCCCGCTGTCGCGGACCCCGGCACGCGACAGCGTACTCTGCTCGCTGTGCACGGAGGATCTCGGCCCGGGATTCTTCGGTGTCCGCCGTTTGCCGGACGACACGGGCCGGGCTGACAGGGGGTGGGGTCCTGACCGGCGGGCACCGCCGGATGGCGGGATCCGTCGCGCCGCACCGCGCCGCTCGGGCCCTCGCGAGGACGGTCCGGCGCGGGTTCGGCGAGTACCGGCGCATCGGTCCCGCCCGGTTGACGGAAGGGCGAGACCGGCCGTCTTCCCGGGTCGTGGCCTGACAGCGTTCCGGACGGAAATCGGGACGGTCCTGGCGAATCGTGGTCCCGTCCATGCTTCCATTCGGACCCTGCAGTCCGGGGTTCCGGTGAGTTCCGGCGGTCACAGGACATCATGACACCCGGCACCGCCTGTGGCGCACCCGCTTTCGGCGGTTCGGTTCCGTACTGCAGAGACGCCTTGGCCGTTCCCGCCGGAACTACAGCATCGCGCCGCCGTCGGTGGTGCGTCAGATTCTGGGGTTACGGCAACGTGACCAAGCCGCCCGAGGTCACGAAGGTCTGACCGGTGACGAAGTCTGCGGCGTCGCTCAGCAGGAAGTAGGTCAGCTTGGCCACATCGTCGGGTTGTCCGGCGCGGGCTGCAGGGGTGGATGCGATGATGCGTGCGCGCATTTCCTCGCTCATATCCTTGGTCATGTCGGTGTCGATGAGACCTGGTGCAACACAGTTCACCCGAATCGCCGGTCCGAGCGCCATGGCACAATTCCGGGCGAAGGCAATGACCGCAGCCTTCGACGTTCCGTATGCGATCAGGCGATCCGGCCGAATACGGTTCGGAGCAATGCCGTTGATGGAAGAGATGCAGACGATTCGCCCGTACTTCCGGGTCAGCATGCGTTCCTTCGCGCGCCACACGCAGTGGAACGTGCCGTCCAGATTGACCGACAGGATGCGTCGCCACACGTCGGGGGTCATGTCGATGCTGTCCTCGAAGGAGGCAATGCCTGCATTGGCCACCAAGAGATCGACCGCATTGCGTTGCGCTTCGATCGCATCGTACAGGGCCCCGGTGGCCTTCAGCGAGGAGATGTCGGCCTGAAACAGACCGCCTTCGCCGCCTTCGGCAGTGATCTGCTCAAGGGTTTCGGCTGCCTCTCCGGGACTAGATGCATGGTTGATGGCCACCCAAGCGCCGGCCCGTGCCAGTCGTCTGCAGATGGCCCTGCCGATTCCGCGGGATCCACCGGTTACGAGGGCCGTCCTTCCGGTTAGATCCCGATCCTGCACGAAGTCGTGTCCCCCGTAGCACCCGGCCGCACGGGCGCCGAACCCGGCAGCCGTCGCAATGCTGGCCGTCCGTTCCCCATGGCGGGACGGTTCCCGCAACCCGGGTCGCGGGCGAACTCCGATGATATTCGGATGCGCTGGGTTTCCAAGCCGGCTTGAACAGGGTGCTGCCACGGGTGTCGGGGATTCCCACACGGCCTCACGCTTCTGTCAGGCCGTGGCCGCCCCGGGATCATCCCTCGCCAAGATCCCGGGAGATCCGCCGCCGGAGTTCTGCCGGTTTCGGGGGTGTACGCCGGCTTCCCGATCGCATCCGTGCGGGAATCGGTTCCGACCGAAACCGTCATTCCGCAGGCTGTTCCGGTTCTCGGGTGCGATCGCGACCTCGCGGGGATCGGAAGGGACCTCGACGGCCCGGGGTCCGCTCGTGCATCCGTTCCGGCGCGGCATCGCTCCGGGAAAGGCACGGGCTCCGCGGACCTCCGGTCGCATGCGTGAACGGTGCCGGGAGGCCTGGTCAACGTCGCCTCCCAGCCCGTTGCGTATTGAGACTGCCTTCAGGATCAGCTAAGGTTGCACCGATGGGTCTGCTGCGGTCTTGCGGGATCGGCCGTGGCCCCGAATTCGGCACGGGAGAATGCAGGTCATGACGGGGATGGCGGGCGATGTCGAGGCGCATGACCTGCGGTGGTCCGGGCGGGGCGTGAGCGCCTCCCGCGCGCGCGAACCCGAACTCGTTCTACCCCCTGCACCATTCACGCGCGCGATTTCCAGTGCCAGCCGCCTCCCCCCCCCCTCAAGAGTCCGGGCGCGGGATTGAGCCGGTGGGCGCCCTCGGGAGAACCGCCCGCCGCCTGAGCGCGGGACTCGCTGCCCTCTTTCTCATCGCGCTGTGCGCCGCCCTCGCGCCGCAGGACGCGCGGGCGCAGGTCCCCACTCTTACGGCCACGGCGGGCGACGGGCAGGTGACGCTGAACTGGACGTATACCGGCGGCGGGCTAACCGGTTGGGGGTACAAGATCAACGGCGGTGTACATACGTGGGCCGGGACACCCATCGTGATTCCAGCTTCCAACTCCGGCACCAGAAGCCACACGGTAACGGGCCTGACGAACGGAACCCCTTATCAGTTCATTGTGTACGCGCAGACTGATGCCAATACAGCTTTCCGTCAAAGCAACCAAGTGAGCGCCACACCGCAGGTGCCGGCCCCGACGCTGATCTCCGGCCCGGACAGCACCATCAGGACCGCCGAGACGACGACGCAGGTGTGTTACAATCTGCTTTCGGTCTCGCAAGGTGCGACCACGTATCTGGAGGCGCGTCAGGGCAAGACGGCCGTGACCGCGCATGCGGTGCTCTCCGACACGAGCCTCGGCGTCGAGATCACACAGGCTCCCGCCGGCATCACGAAGGGGCGCGGCGTCAACCTCAGTCCCTGCGTCAATCTGGGCAAGGGCACACATACCGTCACCTGGAGCTGGAGGGGCCAGGACGGCACCGCCACGGCGGGCACGACCTCCACCACCGTCACCATCACCGGCCCCGCGCCCGCCGCGCCGGTGCTAACCCTCACGGCGGGCGCCAACGCATTGGCATTGCGATGGGACAAAATAGAGGGCGTCACCGGCTATGAATATCAGTACAAGGTTGGGACAGGCAGCTTCAGGGACTGGATCGCCGTCCCGGTTTTCACCACTTCTCACCGTACCGTGACTTTAAGCAACGTGCGCGGCGGCTCCCTCTACACCGTCAGGCTCCGCGCCGTGAACAACAGCGTCAAGGGCGCGGTCGCGCAGAAAACGGCGACGCCGACCGGCAGCCCGGCTCCGGCCCTGACCGCCACGGCGGGCAATGGGCAGGTGACATTGACCTGGACCTACGCGACGACGAGTTTCAGCTGGGCGTACCGGCAGAAGAAAGGCACGGGAAGCTACGGCTTGTGGCAGGACATTTCCGGCGGGAACGCGGTCCGAGCCCATACGGTGACAGGCCTGACCAACAACACCGCGTACACCTTCCAGGTCACACGCAGGAACACTGCTCATCCTTCCGGAACAACAACGACAATAGTACCTTGGTCCTTCGGGGTGACGGCGACGCCGGCAGCGCCGGCAGCGCCTCCCTCTGCCCCGGCGGGCCTGTCGGCGGCGGCGGGCAACGCGCAGGTGGAGTTGACCTGGACCGATCCAGACGACGATTCGATCACGGGGTATCGGGTGCAGCAGAGGAAGGGGAGCGCTGCCTGGGAAAGCTGGTCCGCCATCTCCGGTTCGGACGCGGACACGGTGCGCCACACGGTGACGGATCTGGACAACGACAGCGAGTACCGTTTCCGCATTCGGGCGGTGAACGGGTCCGGCAACAGCGCCGCGTCGGCGGTGGTGGAGGCGACGCCGTCGGCGTCGGCGGCGGTTCCCAAGCCGGTGCTGAGCGCCGAAGCGGGCTACGCCAGGGTCACCCTGAGCTGGAGCGCGCTGTCGGGGGTGACGGTGGCGAGCTGGGGCTATCAGTACAAGCCCGCGGGCGGCAGCTGGATCCGGACCCAGACGGTCACCGGCGCCAGCACGACGAGCACCACGGTGACGGGTCTGACGATCGGCACGGAATACACGTTCCGCCTGTTCGCGGCGGTCCGTCCCGGGGTGCAGTCGGTGTGGTCGGACGAGGTGAAGGCGACGCCGACGAATACGGTTCCCAAGCCGGTCCTGACGGCGGCCGGGGGCGATGCCTCGGTTACCCTGAGCTGGAGCGCCTTGACGGGCATTCCGATCACGAGCTGGGGCTACCAGTACAAGAGCACGGGCGGCTGGAACCCGACCACGACGATCACGGGCAGAAGCCGGACGAGCGTCCGGGTGACGGGGCTGACGAAGGGGACGGACTACACGTTCCGCCTGTTTGCGGCGATCCGTCCCGGGGTGCAGTCGGTGTGGTCGGACGAGGTGACGGCGAAGACCGATCCGGCGGCCCCGGTACTGACGGCGGCGACCTCGACGACGAACGGGCAGATCGACCTGACCTGGACCCATGCCGGCGGTTCGAACGAGTTGTCGGATGCGGACGACTATGTGAAAGATGCGGCCAAGTTCCATTGGTGGAGAGCGCAGACCCGGCTGAAGGGGGCCAGCACCTGGACGGATCGCAGTCTCAACCAGGCCAGTGCCAGACAGAACCCGGGCTCTCGCAACAATCGGCTTCTGCTGGACTATCCTGACGGGGCATCGGTTGAGGTCCGGGTTCGGGCAACGGGCTATCGCATGGCGGGTGTCGCCGGGGGAACGGGCAACCTTCAGGGTCCCTGGTCGAACATCCGCACGGTCCCCTTCAAGGACGACACCACGGCGGCACTCACGCTGACCGGGACGCCGGTGACGGTGGCGCCCGGTTCCACGGCGACCTACACGGTGGCGCTGACGAAGGCGTTTGCGGGGACGCTGCGGGTCACGAGCGACGCCACGGCGGCGGCGCGGGTGTCACCGTCGAGCCTGATCTTCACCACCAGCAACTACAACACGGCGCGGACGGTGACGGTGACCGGTGTGGCGAACGGCACGGCGGTGATCAACCACGCCTTCCGGCTGACGGGGGCTTCGGCGGATGCGATCCCGGATGCGGGCACGGTGGACGTGACGGTGGCCGATACGCCGGGGGTGACGGTGTCGACGGCGGCGCTGACGGTGGCGGAGGGCGGCAGCAAGACGTACACGATGCGGCTGAACACGCCGCCGACATCGGATGTGACGATCACGGTGGGCGGCGCGTCGGGGGACGTGACGGTGACGGGTTCGCCGCGGACCTTCACCCGGGCCAACTGGAACCAGCCGCAGACGGTGACGGTGAACGCCGGCACGGACACGGATACGGCGGACGACGACGTGACGCTGACTCACAGCGCCTCGGGCGGCGGCTACGGCTCGGTGAGCATCGCCGATGTGGTGGTGCGCGTGGCGGATGCGGATGCGGTGCCGTTGAAGCCGACCGGCCTGGCCGGCGCGGCGGGCAACGGTTCGGTGACGCTGAGCTGGACCGACCCGGACAACCCGACCATCACGAAGTGGCAGTACCGGCAGAAGTCCGGCAGCGGCGAGTGGGGCGCGTGGACGGACGTTCCCGGTTCCGATGCGGGCACCACCCGCTACGAGGTGAGCGGTCTGACCAACGGCACCGCCTACCAGTTCGAGGTGCGCGCGGTGAACGGGGCCGGCAACGGCGCCGCCGGCCCGGAGGATGAGGAAGGGCCGGTAACGGCGACGCCGGCGCCTCCCACGACGCCCGGCGGCGGCGGTGGCGGCGGCGGTGGTGGCGGCACGCCGTCCGAACCCCCCGACGGGGGCGGGGTGACGGTGACGCCGACGTCGCTGACGGTGACGGAGGGCAGCAGTGCGGCCTACACGGTGGTGCTGGACACGGAGCCCTCGGGCGCGGTCACGGTGACGGTGGGCGGCGCGTCGGGGGAGGTGACGGTGGACCCGACGCGCCTGACCTTCACGACGACCGACTGGGACACGGCGCAGACGGTGACGGTGCGCGCGGGGACCGACGAGGACACGACCGACGACACGGCGACGCTGACGCACAGCGCCTCGGGCGGCGGCTACGGTTCGGTGACCATCGCTCCGGTGGCGGTGACGGTGACGGACACGACGCTGTGGCCGGTGCTGACGCTGACGGAGGATCCGGCGGCGGTGACCGAGGGGGAGGCCATCCGCCTGGTGGTGACGTCCGACCGGGCGCGGACGGGCGATCTGTCGGTCAACCTGACGCTGTCGGCGCGCCCGGCCAGCGGGTTCGATGCCGGGGACGTTCCGGGCGGTCTGGGGCCGCGTGCGTTCGAGGCGGTGTTCGGCGCCGCGGCGCGCACCACAGGCGTGGTGACGATCCCGACGGCGGCGGATGCGGAAGCGGAAGGCGCGGAGGGCTACCGGATCACGCTGCGCGCGGGGTCGGGCTACACGGTGGGGAGCGACGCGGTGGCCGAGGGCGTGGTGCGCGACCGGGCGGCGGGTTCCGTGGCGCGGTCGAACCGGGTGCATGCGGCGGTGCTGCCGCAGGTGGCGGCGGCGGCGATGTCGCAGACGCTGGGGGCGGTGGCGGGGCGGATCGAGGGGGTGGCGTCCGGCGCGGGGGGCGGAACGGTGCAGTTCGGCGCCCGGCCGCAGGCGGTGGCGGACGACCGGGCGGTCGGGCGGCACCGGGCCCCGGCCGGCCCGACCCTGCGGGAGATGCTGGACGGGGCTTCCTTCACGCTGGCGCTCGGCGGGGGTGGGTTGCTGCCGCCGGCGGCGGTGTGGGGCCGGGGCGCGTGGGGATCGCTGTCGGGTTCGGAGGCGGGGGTGTCGTGGGACGGCGGTCTGTGGTCGGCGCAGGTGGGGGCGGACGTGCGGGTGCGTCCGGACCTGCTGGCCGGAGCGGCGCTGTCGCATGCGCGGGGCGAGCTGGACACGGAGGTGACCGGCGAGGACGGCCGGGTGCAGGGGGTCCACGAGACCACGATCACGTCGGTGCATCCCTATGCGGCGTGGCTGGCGCCGGACGGCTCGACCCTGTGGGCGAGTCTCGGCTACGGGACCGGCGAAGTGCGGATGGCCGAGGTCGGCGCGGCGGTGCGCCGCGCCGACCTCGCGCAGTGGAGCGCGGCGGCGGGCGGTCGGCGCGTTCTGGTCGAGGATGCGGACCTCATCGCGGGCGGGGTGACGCGCTTGGCGGTGAAGGGCGAGGGTGCGGCGGCGCATCTGCGCACGGGGGCCGAGGACGGTCTGGCGGGGCGGACCGCGAAGACGACGCGTCTGCGGCTGCGGCTGGAGGGATCGCACGAGCGAGCGCGGGCGGACGGTGCGACGCTGACGCCGGCGCTGGAGGCGGGGGTGCGCCACGACGGGGGCGATGCCGGTCGGGGCTTCGGCGCGGAGGTCGGTGCGAGCGTGACCTGGCGGGATCCGGCGAAGGGTCTGACGGCGGAGGTGCGCACGCGGCTGCTGGCGGCGCACGAGGCGGACCGGGACGAGTGGGGGGTGAGCGCGCTTGTGCGCCTCGACCCCGGGGCCGACGGGCGGGGTACGTTCCTCGTCTTCGGTCCCGCGCACGGGCGCACGGACAGCGGTCTCGGTCGGATGTTCGAGTACGGCCTGCCTCCGGGCGCGGCCGCGGACGCGACCGCGCACCGGGGGAGCCGTCTGGAGGCGGAGGTCGGCCACGGGTTCGGCCGTCCCGGCCCGGGCCCGCGGGCGGTGGTGACGCCGCATGCCGGGCTGAGCCTGGCGGAGACGGGCGGGGGTACGCTGCGGCTCGGCGCGCGCTACCGCCTCGGCGCGGGGGTCTCCCTCGGCGCCGAGGGCACGCACCGGCCGGCGCCGGATCCCGAAGACCGCCTCCTGCTGCGCGGCGCGCTGCGCTGGTAGGGGCGAAGCGCGCATTCCCGCCGCCGGCGGGCGCCTGGGCGCCCGCGCGCTTCTCCCCGCTCCCCGCGGGCGGATGCGCGGCCCCGCATCGCTCGCGTCGGGCCTCTCGGCGAGGATCCCGCAGCGTGCGCCGTGCCCCGCCGAGGGAGCCGGACCTCGCCCGTCCGGGGCGGCGACGCGCGGCCCGACCCCATGCCGCAGGGCATCGCGATCTCCGCCGGGACCCTCCCGCGCCGCAGTTCCGAGAACGGGGTTCCGAAGTGGATGGGGTCGGCCGTCCGGTGGAGACGGACCCGTTTCCGGTCCCTCGGGCGCCCGCTCCACTGAGCGCGATGTCCGACCGCCGCAACGCCGGCCACCGACGCGAAAGGCACGAAGCTGGGCGGAGCGGAAGCGGTCATGCGTCCTTGCCGATTCCCGGATCCGTGCGGCATTCAGGGTCGCGAAAGAGAAGGGGGCAGCCGGTCCGTCTGCAATTCCGGGAGTACCCTGTGGCCGCCCGGTCCGGATCGGTACCGGCAGGGGCCGGGCAACCGGGCCGGCTGGGAGGGACGCAAGGCATGCGGGTCCATTCGAACGCTGCGCGGGCCGCCATCCTCGATGGCACCGCTCCCGTCGGCCTGCGCGTCCGCGGCAGTCTCAATCTGGTGGGCTGCGTGGAGATGACGTCCCTGCCGGTCGACCTCGACATTCGCGGCAGCCTGCACCTCAACAGCTGCGTCGGAGTAGCGGCGTTGCCGACCGGTCTGCGGGTCGGCGGGTTTCTCGATCTCACGGGATGCACGGGCCTGTCGGCCCTGCCGGCGGACCTGGATGTCGGCGGCAACATCAATCTCTCGTACTGTTCCGGGCTGGTCGGTCTTCCCGTCGGTTTCCGGGTTCGGGGCAGCCTCGCTGCCGCCCACTGCACCCGCCTGACCGAACTCCCGGCCGGACTCCGAACGCGGCGCCATCTCACCCTCACCCGCTGCACCTGTCTCGTGACGGTTGCCGGCAGTCTCGTGGTCGGGGGGGATCTCGATCTCACGCATTGCACGAATCTGCAGGCCCTGCCGTCGGCCCTCCGGGTGGACGGCGGCGTCTACCTGAACCATTGCCGCAGGTTGGCACGGCTCCCAGACAGGCTCCACGTGAAGCGTGACCTCGACCTGACGGCCTGTTCCCGACTGACGATGCTGCCCGGTCAGCTCCACGTGGATGGAGACCTTGATCTGACCGGCTGTGTGCGGCTGGACGCGTTGCCCCCGGGGCTCCGCGTGGGGGGCAGGCTGGTCACCGACCCGAACACCGGATTGCACCGCAAGTCCGGCCGATAGCCGGTCAACGTTGCCTGGAGGGTCGCGGGCTGAGCCGCTCTCACGGTTCCGGCCTGCGCCCGGTCCGCGGGGTCTCGGTTGTGCTTCCATATCCGATACGCGATCTTCCTGAAGTCTGCGATATCGGTGGCCAACAGCCCGGTCCTCAACGAGCCCCGACATGGACGGATAGTGGGGTCCTGCCATCCCGAAGCCGTTGCAACCTCGGAGGGGTGCTGTCCCAATACCCGTAGGAAGACGGTGGTCATGCGTGTACGGGCGCTTGTTGCTTCCCTTGGTTGTCGGACTCCCCCGACCGCCGGCTAGCGTCACGGACGGAACCGAACCGAACTTCGGGATCTTGGAGGATGGCGGCCAACCGCGTCCCTTGCTTGTACGGAATCGGGCCGAGATCCGGAGCGTCGTTTCGGGAGACGGATATCGGGATCCGTGCCTTGTCGCGCACTTGTTCGGACCTTCTGTCCGACCTCCCTCCGTCCGGTTTCCCGGGCTGCAATGGGGAGGCTTCCGATCCGCCGACCTTGGTGTGGGGTCGGCCGGGAAGCCGTGGCCCTAGCCGTCCTTGCCGCCGATCGACGGTCAGATCCCGCCCTCCGGTTTGCGTGGGCCGCAAACGACCGGAGCATCGTCCGGATCGAACGCGCTCGGCGCGGTCGGTACAGGCCCGTCCCTTCGACCCCCCCCCACTGCCAACAAGACTGGGTTCCTTTGGCGTCCCCCTGCTGCCCGAACGATGTCAAACTGACGGTCGAAGGCATGCATGGTGACGCGCGTCTCCGAAATGATGCCGGCGTCGAGAGCTTCGGCGAACCTCTGCTGTTGGTCGGGATAGCGGTCGCTGATTTCCGCCGTGGCATGGTCGGTGGCGAGGAAATCGTGGGAGTGGCTGGCGGTCAGGTCTGTCCGGTCGATGCGTAGAAAATTGATGAGCACCGAGGTGTCGGTGACGATGATCGCCGGCTTGGTTTCTCCCGCTACGACTGTCATCCGTTGCGGGCCGCTTCGGCCAAGTTGAGCAGGGTGTCTCCTTGGATCCGAAGGGTCTTGCTCAGTTCCAGGATCCGGCCGCGGGAGATTTCCTCCAGGCGATAGGCCTCGACGGCGAGATGCACGATTTTGCTGCGAAGCTCCCGGTCCCAATATTGTCGCCGTTCGCGCTTGCCGACATCATCGAACTTGCTGAGGGCGACAAGATACTCTCGTCCGACGCTTCCCCGATCGAGCAGATCGCTGCATTCGCGCGCGGAAATGTATCGAAGGCTCTTGAGCCGATAGGCGGCCGCCGGGTAGCTCACGCCGAAATGGTGCGCGAGCATGGCGTTGTCCTTGTAGGTGATGCGCTGGGAGCGAGCCGGCGGGCGCTGGGCCGCCTCGATGTGGCCCCCGCTCGCGGCGTCGAAGATGGTGTGGTCCTGGCGGCTCGGCAGGCCCTTGTCGAGGGCCCGCAGGGAAGTACGGATTCCGGCCCTCGGCATGAGGAAGGCGGCGGCAAATGCGTTCGCGCGCTTTTCGACCATTTCGGACGAATGGTCGGTGCTGGAAATCGTCACGTAGTCCTTCCGGTTGAGGAGGGCGTGCGCGTATTCGTGCGCGTAGGAAAAGCGTTTCCGTCCTTTCGGATGGGACGAATTCACGAGAATGGCCAGCCCGATGTTCGGATGCCGCAGGAAGAGGCCTGACATACCGTCGGGAAGCGTGACACCGGATGCCCAGATGCCTTGGGAAGCAATGAGTTCGGATACGTCGGCAATCGGCGCATTGGCGATTCCAAGCCTGCCCCTCTCTGCCAACATCGCTGAGACACCGACTCCCCTTGGAATGAGAGGGCGGCAGAGAGGAACCATGATGAAGGCAGACCCGAATGTGGGTAGGGGGGTGTACCCCCCCCCCTCGCCACGCCGGCCCCGGGGGCGCGGCCCCCGGGGCCGAGACCCCCGCCGGCTCGGCGTGCTCCGGACCCGGAGGTTCTCGCCCAGCCGACCCGCCGTCGGTTCTCGGCCGACTATCGACTGCGGATCGTCGAGGAAGCGGACCGCGGTCGCGAGCCGGGCGAGATCGGCCGCCTGCTGCGTCGCGAGGGGCGGTACCGTGCGCATCGGTCGACGTGGCGCAAGGCCCGCCGCCGGGGAGCGCTGCAGGGCCTGATGCCGCGCAAGCGCGGTCCCAAGCCGGCGCCGTCCCCACCCCTCGGCGCCCAGGTTCGCCGGCTCGAGGCCCAGATGGCGCGGCGGGAGAAGGAGCGGGCCACGGCCCATACGATTCTCGAAGTTCAGGGAAACGTTGCCGGGCGGCTGGGATTCCGCCTCCGCGACGGGAAGGACTGCGGAGGGCCGCCCCTTCCCTCGCTCGGCAGGTCGGCATCGCGCCGGCCGGTCGGGCGTTGGGGGTGTCCCGGGCCCCGTTCTCCCGCCGCCGGAGGCCGGCTCCCGGGCATCCGCAGCCCCGTACGACGCCCGCCCGGGCCCGGAGCGAGAGGGAGCGCGAGCCGGTCCTCGACCGGCTCGCCTCCCCGCGTTTCGTCGATCGTTCCCCGGCCGAGGTCGTGGCCACGATGCTCGACGAAGGACGGTACCTGGGCTCGGAGCGCACGAGGTACCGCATCCTTTCCGCCCGGCAGCCGGTGCGGGAACGGCGCAACCCGCTCACCCACCCACGCTACTCTAGGCCCGAACTCGTCGCCCGCGCTCCGAACCCGGTCGGGTCCTGGGACCGCACACGGCGGCTCGGGCCGAAGACCGGGTCTTCCTTCTCCCTCTACGTGCGGTTCGATCTCTTCCGCCGCTACGGGGTGGGATGAAGGGTCGCCGAACGCGAGAGCGCGGCCCTGGCCAGCCGGCGGATCGAGGAATCGTGTCTCCAGCAGGGGATCCAGCTCCGGGTGCGGGCCCTGCACTCGGACCGCGGCGCCCCCAGGACCCGCCCGTGCACCGCGCACCTCCTCGCTCAGCTCGGCATCACCCGCTCGCTCCGGCACCCCAGGGTCCGCGACGACCATCCCTTCTCGGAGGCACCGTTCCAGACCTTGAAGTACCACCCCGGGTTCCCCGGGCGCTTCCCGGACCGGACTGCCGCCATCGCCTTTGGTCGATCCTTCGTAACTAGTGCCCGCACCGAAAATGGTCATTTTGGCGGCCCTTCCGGCGAAATTTCGGGTTGGACCCACCCTCCGGGGCCTCCGGTCGCTCCGTTTCCAAGGGATTCCTGCCGATTCGTAGCGGCATCCGGGCCCGTCCCACCCAGAATCTGGACGCTAGGGCGAGCGGTTCCGTTCCCGCTCCCGGCGAGCTTCGCGGACGGGGTGGAGGGGCGCCGCTGTCAGGCGGCGCGTCTTCGTCGTCGTCGGGCTTGGGCCCGGGCCTGTCTCTGCCGCAGCAACCCGATGCGGTGGACATGGAAGGCCACCATGGAGAGCGCCACCCTCCGCGCAAAACCCTCCGCCCCCTACGACCGGACCCGGTCCATGCCGCGCTGCTCGAGATGATGGATGGCGGACTCCACGGCCGGATGCTGCCGGCGCATCTCCCGGAACGTTGGGTCGGCGGCCCGTTTCCGGTCGGCCGGACCGAGTTTTCCCTTCTTCGGAAGCACGTTGTGATCCAGCAGTTCGTCCCGTGCGATCCGGTTGGAGGGACGGTGGAACCCCCAATCGAAGCGGCACAGGCGGAGGTCGGGGAAGCGGGCCTGCGCTTCCCGGATCCTGGGTACGGCAGGATCCACGTCCGGACCTTCCCACAGGATCCGGGAGTGTAGGAGGAAGCCGTGCTGATCCTCCAGCACGGCCACCGGCACTCCGAGTTCCACCGGAACCCCGGCCGTGCCCTTCACGCACCAGCGCGTGTGCTCCTCGAAGATCGAAAACACCTTCTCTTCCTGCGGGATCTTCTCGCCTTTCCGCCGGCGGCGGTCCACTGGGTCGAGCTGCCTCCGGGCAGGCTTGAGGTACGACTCGATCCGGAGAATCCTGGGGGCTCCGACGCCTTGCTCCCGAAGCGCGGGAACCGTCGCTTCCGTCCGTCGGACCTCCTCCCCGCAGGCGTCGAGGTACGCCTGGATCGGCCCCGGACGGGCCCGCCGGGTCCGCCGAACCTTCGGAAAGAGCCGCTGCAGCCTCCGGCTCCGATGCCGCCACTGCCGCCCTCCGGACACCCCCGCCCGCAGGGTTGAGCGGCCCGTCTCGCGCACCAGGCAACGCATCGCATCCCACAGCAGGTTGACGTCCGTCGGGAAGTGCACATCCGTCTTCACCACGAACGAATCACAGCGGCCCCGCAGGGGCTCCTTCGACGGGCGACCGCCCGGGCCGCTCTTCCGCTTCCGCTTCCGCTTCCGCACCAGCGCATGGCCGCTCTCCGCGATCAGCTGCAACACCTCTCCCAGCACGTCCGGCGTCAGCAGGCTCACGTTGTGTACCACCGTGGGATACCGGTACCGGGTCTCGTCCCAGAAGCCGGAGTGTCCCAGAAACTTCCGAACGGTATGGTGTTGGTTCACCAGCTCGTGCAGACGATCGAAGTCACACCCCAGGACCTGCTTCAGGAGACCCATCACGAGGATCCTCCACAGCTCCATGCCGGGACGCCCTTTCGTGTGGGACACCTCGGGAAGGATCCCCTGCTCCAGGATCTCGAACCACCGGGCACGAACCGACCGGTCGGCATACACGTGCCGAAGTCCGAGCAGCAGCGGCGGAATGTCATCCCGCGAGCTCTCGTCGATCTCGATCTCCTCGATCGCAACCTGACCCCATTCCATCTGCCGGCGAATGACGTTTCGCAGGGCACTTCTCGCGAAGATTTCCGAACATCCGGCCGATTCTCGACCGCATCGGCCGATTCCCGCATCAAAGCGGGATTCTTCGTCCCCTCTATATCACGATTCCACTTTCAGAGTCAAGCCATTGTACTTTTTCGGTGCGGGCACTAACTAGTGTCTGCACGGAAAATCATAACACATTGTATGTGCAACCATATTCGGAATCTGGAGAACCGAAGATTCCTTCTTTGAGGGCATATGACGGCATATTCCGCTGAAATCAGGCTGGATTCGATGAATCTTCGCTCTGTCAATATTGAGTTTTCATTCATGTAATCCAACTCTTAGGGATTTTCCGGGCAGGCACTAACTAGTGTCTGCACGAAAAATCACAACACATTGTATATGCAACCATATTTGGAATCTGGGGAACCGAAGATTCCTTCTTTGATGGCATATGACGACATATTCCGCTGAAATCAGGCTGGATTCGATGAATCTTCGCCCTGTCAATATTGATCTTTCATTCATGTAATCAGACTCTTAGGGATTTTCCGTGCAGGCACTAACTAGTGTCTGCACGGAAAATCATAACACATTGTATGTGCAACCATATTCGGAATCTGGAGAACCGAAGATTCCTTCTTTGAGGGCATATGACGGCATATTCCGCTGAAATCAGGCTGGATTCGATGAATCTTCGCCCTGTCAATATTGAGCTTTCATTCATGCAATCCCAATCTTAGGGATTTTCCGGGCAGGCACGAATTACGTACAGACAAGACATGTGAGTCATAGGCAGCCGGCGCCGGTAACGCTCTCCCCGGAACCCTGGTTCGAGAGGAACGCCGCCGAGCCCCGGATGCAGGACCCGGCGGGCGGGTGCATGGCTCGGGCCGGGGGTCCGAAGACGGTGATCGCCACGTTCCGCCACGATACGTCCCGGAACCTCGATCCCGCACTGCACACGTACTCGATGATCGCCAACGTGGTGCAGGGCGAAGGCGGGTGCTGGAGCACCATGGCCAACGAGCGGCTCTACGCCTCGAAGAGGGCGCTGGGAGCGCTCTACCGCGATGCGCGGGCCGGCGAACTCGGGAGGCTCGGCTGTACCGCAGGGAAGACCCACGCTGACGGGCGGTTCGAGATCGCCGGCGTCTCGCGCGAGGTCATCGACGCCTTCTCCACGCGGCGCGCGGAGGTCGAGGCGGCAATGGAGGATCCGGGGCGGGGCACGACAGGGGAGAAACCCGCATCTGGCCCGGCGGGCGGCGCTGAGGGCGCGTGCGGCCAAGCGCGAGGTCGACCGCGAGGCGCTGCGGGAGACTTGGGCCAGACCGGCCGCCGCGCTCGGCTTCGACGCGAAGGGGCTGGTGGCCTCGGCGTTGGAGCGTCGCGGGCGGAGAAGGCGCGCGCCGCCGAACCAGGCAAGGGCGGTCCTCTCATCCCGCCGCGCCAGCCGGACCCGTTCGAACATGCCGAGCGGGCCGATCCCGCGCGCGCGGCGGTGGACTGGGCGCTCGCCCATCTCTCGGAGCGCGGCGCGGGGTTCTCCACCACCGACCTGCTCGCGGCCGCGCTCGCCTTCGACCCCGGCGCGGCGTCCGTCGGCGCCGGCAGAGGTTGCGGCGCCGCCCCCTGCGGGCCGGCTCCCGCAGATCCCCTGCGGCATCCGTGTCCGGGGATGCGTGCTCTGGGAGCGCTACGACGGCCTGCGGCCCCCTGCGCCGGGTCTCGCGCGGCTGGAGGATCAGCGACTGCCGATGACGCCGGGAACGATCGCCGGCGGCAGGACGGGACCGATGCCGAGGTTTGCGCCCCTCGCGCTCGCCATTCTCGACCCTCGGAACCGGGTGACGGTGCGCCACGGCGACGAGGCCCGCGGGCGCATCCCGTCCCTCCAGGCCTCGGGGTGCTCGCAGAAGGCCTGGTTGGGGAACGCGGTCCGCGCCGACTCCGTCTTCTTCCTCGTCGATCCGTCCCGCAGCGCCCGGGTGGCCAGGACGCGGTTCGGCTTCACCGAAGGCACCGTCTTCCTGGTCTGCGACCGCTACGCGGCCTACAAGAAGCTGGCGCGCGCTGCCTATGACTCACATCAGTAGGCTTGACCGGAGTGCACGGACCCTCTACGGTGCGGCTCCTGTCGGCCATGGAACCCGTGCACCGCATCTTGAGGCAGCCGGCGCATCTGCACCGGCTGCAGGCGCTTCGGTCCCGGGAGCCGCCGGCCCGCCGTCGGGCCGGGGTCCGTCGGGTGTGTCGGGAGTTTCGCCTGATCGACGCGCGGGGTCGCTGGCGCGAGCGCAGTTGCCAAGCGGTATTGGAAGATCTGGAGCACACCCGGCAGGTGCAGTTGCCTCCGCCCCGCCGGGGCCTGGGTGGGGGTGCTCTCCGGCGGCTGGGCGCTGGAGTTCCGGCGCCGTCGGCGGTGCCTCCGGAAGCGGGTGCGCTGCACGATCTGCGCCTGGTGCCGGTGACCGGGGAGGCGGACCGGGGATCGGGAACGAGCTGAGGTTCCGGGAACATCCGTGCGGGGCGGTGCAGCATGTGGGTGCCCAACTCCGGTATCGGGTTCGATCGGAGCATGGCATCCTGGGGGCCTTGGGCTTTGCGGCGCCGGCCTTGCGCCTGGCTTCCCGGGACCGGTGGATCGGGTGGGACGAGACCCTGCGGTCGCAACACCTGAACCCCGTGGTGATGATCGGTCGGAGCCGGTTCCTGATCCGACCGTCGGTGCGCTGCCGGAACCTGGGCTCCCGGGTGCTGGGGAGGGCGCTGGCCCGGCTGCCCGACGAGATCGAGGCCCGGTACGGGGATCGTCCCCTGCGGGTCGAAACCTTCGTGGATCCGGAAACCCATGCGGGCACCGTGTTTGCCGCCGCCGGCTGGGAGCGGGTGGGAGAGACCACCGGGCGGGGGCGGTTCGCCCGCCCCGGGCAGGCGCGGTGGTCGGTCAAGGCGGTGTGGATGCGTCCGCTGCGGAGCGACGGGCGCCGGATCCTGGGCGTGGCGTCGACGGCAGTGGAGGCCCTGGGTCCGGCCGACGGACGGGAGCGGGGGAGCTGGACCGCGAACGAGTTCGGCGGAGCTCCGCTGGGGGACCGTCGGCTCAGCCGCCGGTGGGGTACGAGTGCGTCCCTGATGGCCGATCAGCCCGGCGCATCGTTCCCGGCCGCCGCTCAGGGTCAGCGGGCCTTGGTCACCGGGTACTACCGGAGGATCGACCCGCCGGCCGCGTCGGCGGTCACACCGGAGGCCCTTCCGGCTCCGCACCGGGAGCGCACCCGCCGGCGCATGGCCTCCTGCACGACGGTGCTGAGGATCCAAGACGGATCGGACCTCAACTTCGCGACCCATCCGAAGTGCGGCGAGCCCGGCCTCATCGGCCGCAACCGGAACGCATCGGGCACCCGGGGTCTGCACCTGCATTCGACGCGGGCGGTCGACGCGGACACCGGCATTCCCCTTGGCGTCCCCCGCATCGAATCCGACGCGCCGGACGGCCGGGCCGAGAAGGGCACGCCGCTCGAAGAACGGAAATCCGCCCGCTGGATGCGGGGGTTGCGAGACACCTCGGAGCGGGTTCCGGATGGCGTGCGGGTCGTCTCCGTACTCGATCGGGAGGCGGATTTCTTCGCCCGGTTCGCCGAGCGGCAGCGGCTGGGCAACGTCGATCTTCGGGGCCGGGCCCGCCCCAACCGGTCCCTGGGCAAGGACGAAGAGAAGCTCTTCGAGCCACGGGCCGCGGAACCCTCGGCCGGATCCCTGGAGATCGAAATCGCCCGCCCGTCGGCCCGCACCTCCACCCGTACCCAGAAGGCCAAGGCGCTGCGGGAAGCGCGGGTCGCCAAGGGATCCCTGCAGTTCCGGCGCTTCGACCTGCCTCCTCCCGGGAACGGAACCGGCGCGCACGACCCCGTGCCCATGACAGCGGTCCGCAGGACCGAAGAAGATCCGCCGGCCTGCGTCGAGCCCCGGCACTGGATCCTGCTCACCAGCCTGCCGGTATCGACCCGGAAGGAGGCGCGGCGGGTGCTGGAATTGTATCGCCTGCGCGGGCGGATCGAGGATTGGCACCGGGTCCTGAAAAGCGGATGCAAGGCGGAATTCCTCCACCACCGGGAAGGACACCGGATCGAACGGGCGGTCACCATCAAGGCCGTGATCGCCTGGCGACTCTTCGCCATGGTCATGCTCGGACGGGAAACCCCCGAACTGCCTGCCGAGGTCCGGTTCTGCACGACGGAAATCCTGGTGCTCAAGGATTTCGCCCTTGAACGCAAGCTTCCGTGCCGACCCGACAACCTAGGAACCGCCGTGCACACCATGGCGATCCTCGGGGGCTATCTCAACCGTCGCAACGACCCCGCGCCCGGCCCCACAGTGATCTGGCAAGGGTACACTCAGCTGGCGACGATGGCTCAAACCTACGAACGTCTGTTGAAGCTGGATCAGTCCAGCGGGCTGTACCAGCGCTTACGTTCAGATAAACAATGTGAGTCATAGGCAGGGCGCGCGAGCTCAAGGGCAAGGTCATCCTCGGTGTTTGCCGGACGCACGATCGGCGCGACGGGATCGAGGCGGCGGGCCGGGAGGGGCGGGAAGAGGGGAGCGACAGGTGGCTCGTCAGGATCGCGCGGATCTTCCGTCTACATGCGTTGCGGCGGAAGCACCACGCTCCCGCACGGGCGCGTCGGTCCGCGAGGTTCGAGGCCCTGCAGGATGCCCTTCGTGCCATTGTCGAGGCGCGGTTCAGGCAGGCACGGACGGAACTCGACGCCGTGCCGACGATGCACGCGAAGCGAAGCCCCTGCGCTCCCTGATCCGTCACCGTGAGGGGCTTTGCGTCTTTGTCGATCCTCCCTAGTAGTACAGAATCATTGGATTGCTGGGTATAGAGACTTCAGTTTCACTCGGGCGTCTGCCGTCGTGAACCGCCCATCGACGGTGCCGCCGGCCGCGTTGCGGCGCTCGACCCACGCCGCGGTCTCCCGCAGCAGGGTGGCGCGGTCGGGAATGCGTCGTCGAAGACACGGTCGCGACCACGCACCGATTTCGATCTCGGCCCTGTGGAGCCCGTTTCCGTGCTTCGGCGGGTACCGAAACTCGAACCGCTTTCGCACCCGCAGGGCCTCCTGAGGTGCAAAGGCCTCATATAGCGATGCGGGGCTGTGCGTGTTCCGGTGGTCCATAACCCGTACAATCTTCTTTCCGGGGATAGGATCGTCCGCGAGTTCCCGGATGAACTGCGCCCAGTCCCGCGCCGTGCGGCGGTCGGTGACGTTCACCGTACGCCAGTTTTCGTTGGGCGCGAATGCCAGGAAGAGATGGGCCGTACCGTTTCGCTCGTATTCGTAGTCGACGATTTCCGGCGGCTTGGGCCGCACGGGACGGGGAAGGCGGGGTTCCTTCGTCGGCGGCCGGCGGGTCTCATCCCTGCAGACCCGAACCTCGTCTTCGGCAACATCCCGCGGATCCGTGTCCCGCACCTCCTCCCTCGCCGCCACGAACGGCGCGTTGCGGCTCGGGGGAATGCACCCGTACGGCTTCAACCAAGGCTTGATCTCCTTTTTTCCGAGTCCTCCGTACCGTTTCTTTCGAGATGCTCTCGACGATCTCCCTCTCCATCCGACGGCCGGCCCGCAGCTTCCGCGTCCCGCGGACACAACCTTCGGGCGGGGAAGAACCGGCCCGAGCCACCCGCTTCGCCTCCTTCGCCCCGTCCAGGAGTTTCGGTCGGCGGTTCTCCTGCTCCCGGCGGCGGAGGGCGGCCTCCAGACCCTCCAGAACACAGCGCTTGCGCAGGCGTTCGACCGTCGAAGTGCCGATGCCCAGGCCGCGCGCGAGGTCGACATCCCGGAGTTTGCCGCCGTCGCGCCCTTCGTCCGCCATCCGGAGAATCTGCGCCCGACGACGACGCCAGGCGGCTCCGGTACCGTCGACAATCGCTTGGAGTTCCCGGCGCTCCGGCGTCGAAAGGCGCACTCGAGCCGGGTAGGAGGGGTCGTTGCCGAGCCCCTCCCCCCACAGATCCGGACGTGCCCGCATTCGGGCATCCGGTTCCGTACAGGACCGGTTCGCTCAAGCGGTCCCGTATCCGTGCATGATCTTGGCCGTCGGCATGCCGGGCATCCTTCTCCAGGACGCCCGCCCGCAGCCATGGGTTGATCCTGCGACGGATGACACCGTCCTTGATCCACAGGTCCAGCAAGGCGCGGAGTTCCCGATGCGGGATGCTGTCGAGATCCTTCGACACCTCCGCATCGATCACCCCGCGCTTCTTCTTCGCCTGCGCGGCGATCCACTGTGGTTCCGTGGACGGGTTGGAAGCTCTCAGTGTCTCTTCCACCGTTTCCCTCCAGGGGTTCGGTTCCTGCAGCACGCCCCTTCCCTCCAGCGGCACCCGGTGGACCCGGTTCCCCGCCTTCGCCAGTACTAGGAGCGAGCTACGACTTCCTGTTTCCGTCTGGCCTTCGGCTCATGGGTTTCGCCAGCCGGCTCCGCAGGTTCGACCTGCGGGCAGAAACCGGATCTCCCAGGTTCCCTGGCAAGCCATCCCGCGGCTTTGCGTCGTTCTCTGACCCCGGACGGTCCATTGCGCCTTGCCCATGCATGCGGCACTCCGGTACGGCCCCCACTGCTCGAAAGATGAAGGCACCGACATTGAGGAGTACGAGGCTCCATAGCGACGCTTCGCCGCCCGCTGTGTACGCTTCACGACGTGCGGTACCGCACGCCATGCCACACTCGCTCCCGGCTGGCGGGCTCACCTTTGCCGGGCGGGGGTCGAACCCGCAGGCTTGCGACGAAAGGTTTCAACCTACGTCATGGTTTCCCCCTCTCCAGGGCTTGGCCTGGCGCAAGCCGGGTAGGAGGGGTCGTTGCCGAGCCCCTCCCCCCAGTTACGGTAGGAATGCGCATTACTGCGCACCCCCCGCGCAGATCCGGACATGGACGTTAATCCATCCGGCTCCTACCTCGGGTGCTTGACGGCAAACCGCGGATCCGGCCATGGGCGGCGGAGGATTGCGCGCGACCCAGAACTCTCGGTCCTGCGCTCCCGTCGCTGCCGGTCGAACCTTGCGGCGTTCCGGATCCGGTCCGCCGCCTGAGGCACGCGTGCCCGACACTGCGTTCGGCGCGTGCTTTGGCGTCCCGAATTCCCCTTGGTTGGGGCCCTTTCCTCCAGCCACTCCGCAGGAGCTGACGCTCCCTGGTTCGCCGCCTTCCCAGGTCGTACGGCCCCATCCGACTTCTTCCAGCCGTTCGTCCTAGGCTTCGGGTTTCTCCTTCCCTACGCGGTCCCGCCACGATCGGCGGGACCGCTTGAAGATCTCCCAGGGTCCCAACCGAAGACGTACGGACGTGTATGGGTTCTCTGACACCGCGGGGCTCGCCGGCATCTCACCCAATCGATGCCTGCGATGGTGCCTTCGGCCGATCTGAACACCTCGGCACCCCGGATCATCGTATTTTCGGTGCTCATTAGCCCCACCCATCCGCGCCGCTACCGACGCTTCGCCTGCCCCCTCGCGGGAACCGACGCACGGCTCGCGGAGAAACGCGGTTTGGTTCCTCCTTCGTTCCAGGGGACTCTCACCCCCTGTCTTCTGCCCGTTCGCCTGGCACACCAGATCCGGACGTGCCCGCATTCGGGCATCCGGTTCCGTACAGGACAGGTTCGCTCAAGCGGTCCCGTATCCGTGCATGATCTTGGCCGTCGGCATGCCGGGCATCCTTCTCCAGGACGCCCGCCCGCAGCCATGGGTTGATCCTGCGACGGATGACACCGTCCTTGATCCACAGGTCCAGAAAGGCGCGGAGTTCCCGATGCGGGATGCTGTCGAAATCCTTCGACACCTCCGCATCGATCACCCCGCGCTTCTTCTTCGCCTGCGCGGCGATCCACTGTCGTTCCGTTGACGGGTTGGAAGCTCTCAGTGTCTCTTCCACCGTTTCCCTCCAGGGGTTCGGTTCCTGCAGCACGCCCCTTCCCTCCAGCGGCACCCGGTGGACCCGGTTCCCCGCCTTCGCCGGTACTAGGAGCGAGCTACGACTTCCTGTTTCCGTCTGGCCTTCGGCTCATGGGTTTCGCCAGCCGGCTCCGCAGGTTCGACCTGCGGGCAGAAACCGGATCTCCCAGGTTCCCTGGCAAGCCATCCCGCGGCTTTGCGTCGTTCTCTGACCCCGGACGGTCCATTGCGCCTTGCCCATGCATGCGGCACTCCGGTACGGCCCCCACTGCTCGAAAGATGAAGGCACCGACATTGAGGATTACGAGGCTCCATAGCGACGCTTCGCCGCCCGCTGTGTACGCTTCACGACGTGCGTTACCACACGCCATGCCACACTCGCTCCCGGCTGGCGGGCTCACCTTTGCCGGGCGGGGGTCGAACCCGCAGGCTTGCGACGAAAGGTTTCAACCTACGTCATGGTTTCCCCCTCTCCAGGGCTTGGCCTGGCGCAATCGAGCTTCCTGCCCTGAGGGTGGGCCAAGATCCACTCCGATCCCCGCACGAACCCCTGCAGGCAGGCTCGGTTCCCGGAAACCGGATCCGTCCGATCCCCAAGAGAGCATGAGCGCCTGCATGTTCGGCATCGGGTCTGTGGGGATGAACCAGAGAGCGCCGTACCGATCGGGCGCTCACGCGTGCCGACACGCACCGACACGGGGCCGACACGGACCGACACGGAAAGCTTGCCAGAATACTGTCGTCAGTTCAACGTTTCCGTACTACTAGGCGCCCATGGACCACCGTCTGATCGAGAGGATCTTCCGGGGTGCGGTGGCCGGGAGAAAGCCGAGTTTCGGCTCCGACAGCGAGGAGGGCGCCGCCTTCACCGCCATCCTGTACTCGGTCACCGGCACCCTGGCCATGATCGGCATCCATGTCCGGCGCTGGCTTCATGAGGGGCTCGGCGCCTGCGCCCGAAATGGCGGCAGGCGACGGCCTCATCGCCCTGCTGCCACCCAAAACAGGCGGCCAGCCGAACCAGGACATCTGGCTGAGACCACTGCGCAAGAACGGGAAACGCACCCTCAACCAGTGACCATCGCCAACCATCACCGCGTGACCGAACGCCTACGTCTCGGCGATCCTCCGACCGCACCGGCCGCCGGGGAGGGCCCGAGACGCCCCTGCCCGAGAGGCGCGGTGGCGCACCCGGCAGGACTCGAACCTGCAACCTCTGCCTCCGGAGGGCAGCGCTCTATCCGATTGAGCTACGGGTGCCGCGGGCGGGGCCGGTCACCATACCAGCCCCCGTCGGGCGCGGTCACTCCCGCCGGGACGGACCTCCGGCCGTGATCCATGCCCCATAGCCGCCGACCAGGTTCGCGACCCGGGCGTAGCCCATTTCCTGCAGGGTTGCCGCCGCCAGCGCCGAACGGCCGCCGGCGGCGCAGTAGATCACGAGCTCGGCGTCGGCCGTCAGCGCGGGCGGGTGATTTGACGAGGCGGGATCGGCCATAAACTCGAGGTGGCCCCGCGGGACGTGCAGGGCGCCGGGAATCCGGCCGGCCGCGACTTCGTGCTGGTCGCGCACATCGACGAACACCGCGCGCCCGTGGCGCGCCCGGGCCTCGACGACATCGATCTGCGGGACCTTGGCTTGGGCTGCAGCCAGCATGGACTGCATGGTCTTGGGGGAAGGTTGCACGGTAATCATCCGCCGCTGCGTGATTGCGATCCCATCACGTACAGGAGGTCCGCCCATGCGGACAGCAGCGGGCAGGATAGCGGGCTGTCGCCCGAACGGGGGCGCGGGCTGCCGCCCGCCCGTCCGGCCGCAACGGGCTGCCGGAATCCCTCGCGCCGGGGCCGGGCGGACCCGTCCGGTCAGCCGTTCCCGATCCGGCGGTACACGAAGTCCGGAATGTCGCCGCCGGCTTCCCCGATCGGCATTTCCAGCACCTCTCTCCGGGGTGCGAATTCGCACGCCGGGTCGGTCGTGTCGGGATCCCCGGTCAGCGCGAAGGCTTGGCAACGGCAACCGCCCCAGTCGATTTCCCGGCGCTCGCAGCTGCGGCACGGTTCGGGCATCCAGTCGGTGCCGCGAAACCGGTTGAACGCGTCGGAGTGCTCCCAGATCCAGTTCAGCGGCCGTTCCGTGACGTTCTCGAAGTCCAAGAAGTCGAGCGTCTCCGCCGCGTGGCAGGGCAGGACCTTGCCCGCCGGCGTGATGTTGAGAAACCGGCGTCCCCAGCCGCCCATGCACGCCTTCGGCCGCCGGGCGTAGTAATCCGGCACCACGTAGTCGATGGCCAGAACGCCCTGGAGACGGGACCGGGCCGCTTCGACGATGCGGGTCGCCTCGTCGAGCTGGTCCCGGGTCGGCAGGAACGCCTGCCGGTTCCGGAGCGCCCAGCCGTAGTACTGCACCTGGGCGACCTCGAGCCGTTCGGCGTCGAGCTCGACGGCCATCGCGATCATGGCCTCCAGGTGATGCAGGTTCTGGCGGTGCATGACGGCGTTGACGGTGAGCGGCAGGTCCGCCGCCCGGACCATGCGGGCGGCTTCCTGCTTCTTCGCGTGTCCGCGGAAGCCGGCGATCCGGTCCGCGTCGGCCGCTTCGGTGTCCTGAAACGAGACCTGCACGTGGTCGAGCCCGGCGTCCCGCAGCCGGTCCAGCCGGTTCCGGGTCAGCAGGACGCCGGACGTGATCAGGTTGGTGTAGAGGCCGGCCCCCGAGGCGTGCCGGACCAGTTCCTCCAGATCCTTCCGGACGGTGGGCTCCCCGCCCGAGAAATGGGCCTGGAGGATGCCCATGTCGACGGCCTCGGACAGGACGCGCTGCCACGTGCCGGTGTCGAGCTCCCGCGAGGCCCGCTCCAGTTCGATCGGGTTCGAGCAGTACGGGCACTGCAGCGGGCAGCGATGGGTCAGCTCGCACAGCACGGCATAGGGAATCAGGCGGGCGGGAGAGCCGGAGGGCTCCGCGGGCGCGGGAGAGCGTTCGGGTGGGAGGGCGCGGTCCGTCATGCGATCACGAATCCCTTGTCAGCCAGGTTCTGGAGCATCGCGGTGACATCGCGTTCGATGTCCCCGCGGGGCGCCCGATCGTAGCGGGCGGCGAGTTCGTCGATCACGGCCGTCAGCGTCCGCGTGCCGTCCACGAGCTGGAGGATTTCGCCCGCGACGGAATCGAGTTCGAACACGCGCTCGGGCGCGTTGACGATCCAGCAGTTCCGGGTGCGGTCGAACCGGAGTTTGGCGTGCCGCGGCAGCCGCGGCAGCGAGTCCGCCTGCAGGAGCAACCGGCCGCTCATGCGGCCTCGCGCCGGTCGGGTCGGTCGGGAACGAAGCTGCCGGGCGGTGTCCGCCCGGGTTCGACGTAGGCCGAATGCAGCGCATCCAGCTGGGCCCAGAGGACATCGGTCTTGAACCGGACCGCGTCGAGGACGGCATCCTGCTCCCCCCGGGTTCGCGCGTGGCGGAGCACCCAGGCCCGACCGAAGTCCACATCGCGGCGGGCCTGGCCGATTCGCTTCCGGAAGTAGGCCAGCGCGTAGTCGTCGGCCCACGCGTAGTGCCGGGAGAGTCCGGCGATGCGCTCGCGGTGGATCGCCGGGGCATACAGTTCGGTCAGGGAGGAGGCGATCGCCTCGAGCACGGAGCGTTCGCGCACGAAGGCGATGTAGGCGTCGACGGCGAAGCGGGTGGCGGGCAGCAGCCCCGCGCCCGAGCGGACGTAGTCGAGATCCAGCCCGAGCCGCTCGCAGAGCTGGAGGTAGCGCGCGAGTCCCCCCGACCCGTCCAGGTCGCCTTCGTGGTCGATGACTCGCGAGCGCCATTCCAGCCGCAGGTCGACGTCGGCGATCCGCGCCATCAGGGTCAGATCCTTGCGGGGGATCGAGCACTGGTAGTAGTAGCGGTTCAGGGCCCAAGCTTGGACCTGTCCGTGGTCGAGTCGGCCGTCGTGCAGCAGGCGGTGGAACGGATGCAGGCTGTGGTAGCGCTCTGCGCCGATGCGGGCCAGCGCCGCGAGCATCTCCGGCTCGGACCGCGGCTCTCCGGCGTCCGGGTTCGGCACGCCGGGTACCAGCGGGGCCGGGGCGATCACAGGACGACCTCCATGCCGTCGTAGGCGACTTCCCACCCGGCTGCCTCGACGGTCCGCCGCTCCGGGGTCCCGGCCGAGAGCACCGGGTTGGTGGTATTGAGGTGGATGAAGATCCGGCGGCCGATGCCGAGACCGTCGAGGCCGTGCAGCGAACCGCCGTCGCCCGAAATGCTGGTGTGCCCCATCCGCCGGCCGGTCTTCACGCCGACTCCGTCGCGGATCATTTCGTCGTCGACCCACAGGGTGCCGTCGAAGAACAGCAGCGGGGTGCCGCGGACCCGTTCGCGCACGGCGTCCGTGATGGCGGCGCAGGCCGGCATGTAGTGGAAGGCGGCGGCGCCCGTCGTCGAGCGGACCTCCAGCGCGATGGTGTCTTCGTCGACCGAACCGAAATCCGGCCCCCGGGATTCGTCCTCGAGCCACAGGGCGACCTTCCCGGGTACCGCAAACGGCGTGATCTCGAGACCAGCGTCGGTCCCGGCGGCATCGAGCAGCGGCTCGGGCCGGTCCAGGGTCAGGGCGCGCCGTTCCACGAACGCCGGGTTCAGGACGTTGAAGATGCTGTTGGCTTCGAGCACGCCGAGCACGCGCGGGGTCGCATATAGGCTGAGCGGTTGGGATTCGCGCAGGTTCAGGAGGCCGGCGACATGGTCGACATCGGCATTGGTCAGCACTGCACCGGTGATCGGGCTGTGGCGGAGCGACGCGTCGGAGGCCGGCTGGAGCACCGGGTTTGCGGCAATCTGCTGGCGCAGGTCCGGCGACGCGTTGAAGAGGAACCAGCGCTTCCCGTCGTCGCTGACCGCGAGGGACGACTGCGTTCGGGAGGGGGTGGCGGGGTCGCCGGAGCGCGCCCGCCGACTGTTGGGATGATTACAGTTCCACTGGGGAAACCCCCCGCCGGCGGCGGCTCCCAGAACACGGATCTGCATGATACGTCACCATTGCTCGGGAGGGCCGGACGGCGGGGGTCAAGGTCCGATCCAGACTCGGATCAGACCTCTGCGCAAGCGTAGCAGTTGATCTCAAGACCGACCGCCACCTCACGAACCACAGGAGCGTTCCACATTGGGTGATCCTCCGATCAGGGTTCTCTAGGGTCGACGCAGTTTCGTGCGCCCGTCTGCAGGGAAGATAGGCCCGGCCCGCGGTGCGTCCATCTATACGTGGCATCGGAAGTGCCTATCGCCGGACGGGGTTCCGCCGTATGCTGGATCCGTCATGGCGGGCCTCCGATTCCTTCTGCTGGCGGCGGTGGCGGCGGTCGGGCCGTCGGCCGGCGCGGCGCCGCCGCTGGTCGATGTGGCCTGGCTGACCGAACGGACGTGCACCGACGGTCTGGCGGTGCTGGATGTCCGCCGGTCCCGGAGCGACCACGAGACCGGACACGTGCCGTGTGCGGTCTTCACCGACTTCTATCGGGACGGCTGGCGGGAGACTCGGGCCGGCGTGCCGCTGCAGCTCCCGTCGCGGGCGCGCACGGCCCGGGTGCTGGAGCGACTCGGCGTGGATCCGGACGACCATGTCGTGATCGTGGCCCCGGGCTCCGGTCGCTACGACGCCGCCGAGGCGGCCGCGGTCTTCGTTTCCCTGCGCAGTGTCGGCCACCCGGCGGTGTCGATCCTCGACGGCGGCCTGGCGGCGTGGATCGCCGTCTGGGAGAACGACGTCGATACCGGCTACCGGCCGCCGACGCCGAGCGACTACGCGCCCCGTCCGGCCGCCCCGCCGATCCTGGCCGACCGGGATGCGGTGGCGGCGGCGGTCGTGGCGGGCCGCACGCTGGTGGACCTGCGCACGAGCGACCAGCATCTCGGGATCAACCGCAACGAAACGGTCCTCCGGCACGGCACGCTGCCGGGAGCGCGGAACGTGCCGCTGGCTTGGTTTCTGGTGGACGGCACGCTCGCCTTCCACCCGCCGGCGACGGTGCGCGCGATCCTCGCGCATGCCGGGGTTCCGCCCGACGCGGCCCCGGTGGTCTTCTGCAACGCCGGTCTCGAGAGTGCGCTCGGATGGTTCGTGCTGCACGAACTTCTCGGGCAGACCGGCACCCGCCTGTACGACGGTTCGCTGGCCGAATGGTCGCGCCATTCCGACCTGCCGATGGAACGCCGGATCGGGCCGTCCGGCTGAGGCGCCGCCGCCGGGACCGGTTCGGTTTGCGCCGATCGCGCGGGGCGGCATACTGAACCGGAGACATCGCGGGCCGGCCGCCGGGGTTGCGGCCGGGCCGGGGAGAGAGGTTCGTTGGCCATCCTACCCATCCTCCGGGCGCCGCACCCGGGATTGACGAAAGTCAGCCGCCCGGTCGGGGCGTTCGACCGGGCGCTCGCGCAGCTGGCGGCGGACATGCTCGAGACGATGTACGCCGCGAACGGAATCGGTCTGGCGGCGCCGCAGGTGGATGTCCGGCTGCGGGTCGTGGTGATGGACCTGGGCGGTGAGGACGCGTCCCGCCGTCCGCAGGTCCTGGTCAACCCGGAGGTGGTGCAGGCCAGCAGGGAAACGGCGGCGATGAGCGAGGGCTGCCTCTCGGTGCCGGGCACCTACGAGGAGGTGGAGCGCCCGGCCCGGATCACCGTGCGCTACCGGAACCTCGACGGCGCGCCCCGCACGCGGTCGTGCACCGGCCTGGAAGCGGTCTGCTGGCAGCACGAGATCGACCATCTGGACGGGGTGCTGTTCGTCGACCGCCTGAACCGCCTGAAACGCGACCGCATCATCCGGAATCTGGTCCGGGACCGGCATCGGGACCGACGATCCCGCGGCGGCCGCGTCCGGCCGGCCGCCTGAGCCCCGCCGTGTCCGGGACGCCGCTGCGCACGGCGTTCTTCGGTACCCCGGAGTTCGCCCTCCCGGTGCTCGACGCGCTCCACGCCAGCATCCACCGCATCCACGTGGTCTACACGCAGCCGCCCCGGCCGGCCGGCCGGGGGCACCGTCGCCGGTGCAGCCCAGTCGCGAATCGGGCCGGAGCCCTGAGCCTCGAGGTGCGCGCCCCGCGCACGCTGCGGGATCCCGGCGAGGTCGGCCGCCTGCAGCGGCTGCGGCTCGACGTCGGCGTCGTGGCGGCCTACGGACGGCTGCTGCCGGCGGACGTCCTGCAGGCGTTTCGGTTCGGGTGCGTGAACGTGCACGCGTCGCTGCTGCCCCGGTGGCGCGGGGCGGCGCCGGTGGAACGCGCCATCATGGCCGGTGATGCGGTGACCGGGGTTTCGCTGATGCTCATGGACGAGGGTCTCGACACCGGCCCGGTACTCGATCGGTGCGAGATCCCGATCGGCCCGGAGGCGACCGGCGGGGCGCTGCGCCACCGGCTGGCGGCGTGCGGAGCGGAGCGGCTGGCGGCGGCCCTGTGCGGGGTCGCGGCCGGAACCCTTGTCGCCGTCCCGCAGCCGGCCGGCGCCGTCTATGCGGACAAGCTGGGTGCCGGGGACCGAATCCTCGACTGGTCGGCGCCGGCGGCGCGGCTGGAGCGGCAGGTGCGCGCCCTGCACCCCGCGCCCGGCGCGCGGGCCTGGGTTCCGCTGTCGGCCCGGCGGCAGTTCGTCAAGGTGTGGCGGGCCCGGACCGTCGCGAGCCGTCCGGCCCCGGCCGGAACGGTCCTGGACGAACGCCTGACGGTAGCGTGCGGCCGGGGCGGGCTACAATTGCTCGAACTGCAGCGGCCGGGCGGACGGCGACTCGAGGTCGATGCGTTCCTGCGGGGCGCCCGGGTGCCCGCCGGGACCGTGCTGCCCGCGCCACCGGCCGAAGGATGACCCGCATGCCGCCACGTGTTTCGCGCAGCCCCGCCGCCCCCGTGCCCATGCCCGCGATCGGACGGGTCAACTGGGGGGGACTCTGGGTCCTCTGCGGGCGCGAAACGCTGCGGTTCCTCAAGATTTCCCAGCAGACCGTCGCGGGCCCGGTGGTCACGACGCTGCTGTTCCTTGCCGTGTTTGCCCTGGCGCTGGGCGGCACGTTCCGGGAGGTGGGCGGCCGGCCGTTTCTGGAATTCCTGGCGCCCGGACTGATCGTGATGTCCGTCATGCAGAATGCGTTCGCAAACTCGTCGAGTTCGCTGCTGAGCGCCAAGATGACCGGCAACATCGTGGATCTGCTGATGCCGCCGCTGGCGCCGGGCGAATTGCTGACGGGGTTCCTCGTCGGCGGACTGGCGCGCGGAGTCTGTGTCGGGCTGACGGTCGGGCTGGCGATGTGGGCGTTCGTTCCGCTGCGCGTGCACGATCTCCCGCTCCTGGTCTACTTCGCGCTCTCGGGTGCGGTGCTGATGTCGCTGCTCGGCGTGCTGACCGGAGTCTGGGCCGAGAAATTCGACCACATGTCGACGATCACCAACTTCATCGTGACGCCGCTGTCGTTCCTGTCCGGCACGTTCTACTCGATCGAACGTCTGCCGGAGCCCTTCTACGGCGCCATTCACTTCAATCCGTTCTTCTACGTCATCGACGGGTTCCGGTACGGCTTCATCGGCCATGCGGACGCGAACCTGGGCCTGGGGATGGCCGTACTGGCGGGGGTCAACGCCGGACTGCTGCTCGGGGCGCTCTGGATGTTCCGGAGCGGCTACCGGCTCAAGCACTGACCCCGCGCGGTCCGCAGGGGCCGGTTCTGCGCTACAGTGCCGGTTCGTTCCCGCCCTTTCCGCCTCCGTTCGGACCGGTTGCCCATGGATGCGCTGATGCCCACCTACGCTCGGACCGATCTGGCGTTCGAGCGCGGCGAGGGGCCCTATCTCTTCACCGCCGGCGGGGCGCGCTATCTGGACTTCGGCTGCGGGATCGCGGTGACGTGCTTGGGTCACGCCCATCCGAAGCTGGTTGCGGTCCTGGCCGAGCAGGCCGGCCGGCTGTGGCATACGTCGAACCTGTACCGGATCGGTCCGCAGGAGCGACTGGCTGCGGCGCTGGCCCGGCATTCGTTCGCCGAGCGCGTGTTTTTCTGCAATTCGGGCGCCGAGGCGTCGGAATGCGTGATCAAGACGGTGCGGCGGTTTCACTACCACCGCGGCGCGGCCGAGCGCTGCGAGATCCTCGTGGCCGGCGGCGCCTTCCACGGACGGACGCTGGCGGGTCTGGCGGCGGGCGGCACCGAGGCGCACCGAACCGGATTCGCGCCCCTTCCGGCCGGCTTCGTGCGCGTGCCCTACGGGGATCTGCCGGCGGCCCGCGCGGCGGTTACCGACCGGACGGCGGCGGTGTTCGTCGAGCCGCTTCAGGGGGAAGCCGGAATCGTGCCCGCGCCGCCGGGGTACCTTGCCGGGCTGCGCAGCCTGTGCGACGAGCGCGGTCTTCTGCTTGCCTTGGACGAGGTCCAGACCGGAGTCGGCCGGACCGGCCGGTTCCTGGCCTGCGAGTGGGAGGATGTGGTGCCCGATGTGGTCGGTCTGGCCAAGGGGCTGGGCGGCGGCTTTCCGATCGGGGCGGTCCTGGCCACGCAGCGGGCGGCCGCCGGCATGGGGCCCGGTACGCACGGATCGACGTTCGGCGGCAATTTCCTCGCCAGCGCCGTGGCCGAGGCGGTGGTCGGGGAAATCGCGGCGCCCGGGTTCCTGGCCGGTGTCGAACGGGCGGGCGCGCGTCTTCGCGCCGGCCTCGAGCAGCTGCGGAGCCGGTACCCGGGCGTGCTCTCCGAGGTGCGGGGGCGCGGCCTGATGCTCGGCCTAGCGGCCGCAGTGCCGGCGGCGGACCTCTGCGCCCGGTTGCGCGAGCACCGGCTGCTCACGGTTCCGGCCGGCGGCAACACGGTGCGGATGCTGCCGCCCCTCAACATCGAGCCTGCCCATGTGGACGAGGCACTGACCCTGACGGAAACGGTACTCGACACGTTCCCGTGAACGGTGGCGGAACGGCCCCATGACCCGACCCCGACACTTTCTCGACCTCGATCGTTTCAGCGGCGGCCTGCTGGAGACGCTGCTGGAGCGGGCGGGCGCCTACAAGCGGAAACGCGGCGAGCTGCGGGCGAAACGGGGCCTTGGGTGCGGCCGGACGCTCGCGATGCTGTTCGAGAAGCCGTCCACGCGGACGCGGGTGTCGTTCGAAGTGGCGATGAACGAACTGGGAGGCCGGGCGCTGGCGCTGGACGGGCAGGGCACGCAGATCGGGCGCGGCGAGAGCCTGGCCGACACGGCCCGCGTGCTGTCGCGCTATGCGGACGCGGTGCTGATCCGGACCGCGGCGCACGTTCGGCTCGAGGAATTCGCCGGGCACGCCGGAATCCCGGTGATCAACGGCCTCACGGAGCGGAGTCATCCCTGCCAGGTGATGGCCGACCTGCTCACGCTCGTGGACCGGTTCGGTTCCCTGGAAGGTCGGCACGTGGCCTGGATCGGCGACGGCAACAACGTCGCCAACTCGTGGGTTCACGCCGCCGTGCAGCTCGGCATCCGGCTCCGGGTCGCCTGCCCCCCGTCGCGCCGGCCGCAGGCGGCCCTGACGGAGCGCGCAGCCGGATCCGGCTGCGTGGAACTGGTGGACGATCCGGCGGAGGCCGCCCGGCAGGCGTCGGCCGTGCTCACCGATACGTGGACGTCGATGGCGACGGAACCGGTGACGGACGGAGCCGCGGACCGGCCGGAGGTGTTCCGTCCCTTCCAGGTGAACCGGTCCTTGATGGACCTGGCCGCGCCGGATGCCGTGTTCATGCACTGCCTGCCGGCCTATCGCGGGAGGGAAGTCACCGCGGACGTCATCGACGGCGAGCATTCGGTGGTCTGGGAAGAGGCCGAGAACCGGCTGCACGTGCAGAAGGCGATTCTCGAGTGGTGCCTCGCCGGGGACTGATTCCGGAAGCGGGCGCCGGACAGTCTTCGAGTCCATCGAACGAGGGTCCATGACCCGCCGCAGCGCCACTCCCGCCTCGGTACCCGATCCCCCGTCCGTTGCGAGAGGAATCGCCGAGCCGACGATTGCATGCCGAGCGAGGATCCGTCCGCGAACACGGGGCGACTCCGGCGGTGTGCGGAAACCTTCCTTGCTCATGGCGCTTCCTCCCACCGCGCGCGGGCGGCCAAGTCCAAGGCATGTTCCTTTTGGATGTCTCGTCGATCCTCGCCGTCAGGGAGGTCGAGGCAGATCTCCGCATGGTACGGATTGTCTTCAAGCGGGCTCGGCACGACGGTCCGTCCGTTCGCCGCAGCGTCGTGGACGATCAGGATGACCCACCCGCGAAATTTCCTGGGGCCCTCGCTGCGTTCGACCCCTCGTTTGACTGCGATTTTCGCCATCGCCGTCCGTTTCTCGAAATCCAGTCGATCCACGGAGATCCGGTTGTGATCCGGGACTGATCAAGAATGCCTCTGGAATGGGCCGTGGCCTGCTTGCTCTCTTGGCGGCCGTCTGCGAATACACGCTTCGGCCGATCTTCTCTGCGTCGGCCAATCTCGGGAGTCGTTCAGCCAACGGACTGGGAGAGAGGCAATCCTCCCAAAGCCCGGAGTCGGATCGGAAGGAAATCCCGAGGCAGTTTTCGGGCGTCATCGTGCCGCCGGCGTCGACTCTTTCCCCCCTCCGACCAGTAGAGGCCCGCCCCTCCATCATTGTTCAACAAGATCAGGAGCGCGTCTGCAGCCGTCAGGGACTTGAAGTAGATTGCGATCTCTCCATCCATGGACGGATATACCACGGGCTCGATCGAGCTCCGGACGGCCGGGTAGAGCACGTATCTGGCACTAGTCTTCGCCCGTTCGTCGATACGGGGGTAGCCCTCTTCCTCCGCCTCTTGATGGATCCGGTCCACCTGTGCCAGTGCGCTCTCGAACCATTGGGGGGCCGGCATTCGAGATGACCGCCAGCCCGTCACGGGCGGTTCGGCTCCCGGCATTCGGCCGATGCCGTATCCGTCGAACCATCCGGCGGGCGGGTGTTGGGATCGTGGCCGTACACTTTCGAGTGACGTTCGGCGGCCCCCATCGAAGCGGTGGAACCGTTCCGGCGGCTGACTAAGCGCGGACACCGTCATCCACTTCATCCTTCTCGTAGGCAATCCCGGCGGATCGGTCGGCGAGCTCGGTAGTTTGCGTGAGCCAGCTCAGCTCCTCATCGAACTCCGTAAGGGTCGGTATGGAAACAAAGGCTTGGTCTACGATGAACAATCCGTTTCGCAAACTCTCGGACTGCTCGATTGCGCGTCGGAATACCCGGCAGCCGTCTCTGGTTCTGAAGGTACACCCGATGACAGGCCGGTACTCTGCCGTCACTTCCTTCGATGCGGCATGACCGATGCGATCGCTTCCATGACGTGCGAGATACTCGTCCGCTCGCCCGCCCAGAATATCCACGTGATAGTTCAGGAATACTGCGTAGGACTGCCGTGCGTAGCTCTCGAGCGCAGGCAAGAGGTGATCCATTGTCCCTTGCACCAAATCAAGGACGATTTGGTCGTGGCCGGCATTGATGATATTCGCGAAATGCAGTGTCATGGAGTCTGCCCTTAGGGCGAGATGATTGGGTCCGCCGAATATCCGGTATTTGCACCAAGCCTCGCCCAGTTCCGTGACAGAGGATGCGGAAAAGTCGCCGGGTCGAGGGTTCAGGGACTCCCGGAAACGTTCGGCGACGGCCGCAACGAAGTTCCTCCCTGCCGTTTCCCAGTCCGTGATGAATGCGGTCAAATAGAAAGTAAGGGACAGTTGCCTTCTATCTCTGCGGACCAGCAGATCATGCATCAGTGAGGTTCTCCGTCGTGGTTTCGCAGGTTCGCCCCGTGGCCGCCTTGCGTCGAGTCACCGCACTTGCAGAGTTCGGCACCCGGTGGGGGTTGACGCCCCTTGTGGCAGCCCCCGGACCTTCGGTTAACAGGGTGAGAATTCCGGGTCATGGAACCCACGCACGCCCGGTACGGGCCCACCGAACCCGTCTTTGCCGATTCCCCGATCCCCCGCGACCATGGTTCGCTCCGCCGTCTGTCGATCTTCCACGCCATTCTGGACGGGGCCGAGTGGAGATGCAAGCGGCGCGGGCGGCGGGCGCGCTTCGGCCACGAGCATACGCGCTCCACCCGGACGAACCGCTGGCCGGAATAGGGCACGAATAAGGTGGGCAAGGAGTCTTGGTGTTCGTGGGAATCCAGTGATTCATGACGATGCCGACGGATGCCTTGCCCGAGACGAATCGGAGCCAGATCCTGCCCTTTGACCATGAGTCGCACAGTGCTGATCGCGCTCTTCCGATGTCGGATCCAGACCGCTGGCCGCAAGCAGGCATGCACAGGCCGGCGCGGCGGCGGCCTGTCGCGAATCGCCCTGCCCCATCCTCCGGTCGCCCCTTCACGTCGACCGGTGGCGGGTCGTGCTTGCGGTTCGGATCCCCGCGGGGTTGCCACCAAGCTCGATCTCGCAGGCAGCCGGAATCCATCGTCGAAACCTCCCGCCCGAGCAGCGTCATCAGGGCGCGACGCCAGGTGATCACGGCGTGGACCGTGATCTGCCGTTCCCGCCGGCCGGTCTAGCGCGTCACCAGACGCTCGACCCGAAAGCCGGACTTCAGCCCCCGGAACCCGCCTTCGATCCGCCGGCGCAGCGCGTACCAGCCGCCGATCTCCCGGGCTGCTTTCGCGTGGTCCGCCGGAAGGCCGGTCAGCAGGCACCCCTCCACCGGGCCATGGCATTCGGATCTGTGCGTCGAGGTGACGGCGGTTTTTCCATACCGGCAAGCCTTGGATAGGAGGTGACGTTTCGGTGCGTGGACGGGTCGTCCACGCACCGCTTGACCAGCGCCCGCCGATTCGCATGATGTCGTCGAATCGTGGCTGCGGGAATCCCCATGGACCCGCGAATCATCGACCTGAAGTCGACCCCCTGTTCGGGCCGCCGCCGGACCCGCCAGCCGATCGCGGAGGTTCGGGAGACCGTGGGTCGGTGTTCCCACTGCCGCCGCAACGAGCGGGCGAAGACCCTCTGCGAGCCCCTTCACGGGACGACAGCGAAGGGCGGCTCCAGGGTCGGGGCCGGCCTCGGGATGCTGGAGACCTTGGAGCGCCACGGCATCCTGACGTTGCCGCCCGTGCGCGAGGACCCCGTCCGCGACCGGGCCGCTGCCCCGGTCTGGACCTCGGCCTCCGACCCGCAGCCGGAGATCGTGGCTCCGCGGTCGGAACTGCGCCTGCTTTGCGTCGAGCCGGTCCCCGACCCCGAGGGGCGGCAGCTGGGGAACGCCTTCGTCGACCGGCACCCCTACCTCGGCTACCAGCGCCCTTTCGGGGCGCAGGTCCGCTCCTTCGTGACCGATCGGCAGGGGCGCCGGCTGGGCTGCGTCCGGTTCGAGGCGGTGACGAAGACGCTTCCCTGCCGGGACCGCGGGATCGGAGGGACGGACCGCAGGCGCGACCGCAACCGCCACCGGAGGACGGTCCATTCAAGGTACCTCGGGTTCCCCGGGGTCGTCTCGAAGAACCTGGCGTCCTCGGCCCTGGCCCGCGCCACGCGCCGCCTCGCCGACGACTGGGAACGCCTCCACGGCGGGCGTCCCGTCCGCATCGAGACCTTCGTCGACGAGACCCGGTTCCGGGCCTCGTGCTCCCGTGCGGCCCACGGGGAGCGCATCGGGGACACCGCGGGTCGGAGCACGTCGCGCACGGGAGTCTCCGTGCTGCCGCTCTGCGAGGGGGCCCGCGCGATCCTGCGCTCGGAGCGCGGCGCGGCGCGGCGCATGCCTGCGACGCGGGCCGAGCGGGGACGGTCGGCCGCCGCCGACCGACGGTTCTCGAAGCGCTGGGAGACGCTGGTCGCGGCCTCCGCCGCGATCGCGGAACGCGAGGACGCGCGCGGGCAAAGACGCCGGCGCGTCTTCCACCGCCTGCGGATCCTGCGGTTCGTGCTCCGTCTCGTTGCCGCGCCGCGCGGGCCCTTTCATGCCGCCACACTTGACGTGCATCGGTCCGTCCGTCATGGTGACGGCATGCAAGTCGGACTTCGACATCTCCGCGCCGACACGGTCGAGTGGCTGAAGGCGGCGGCGGCCGAGGCCGGCCGGACGCGTCATGCGCTGGCGCGCGAGCTGTGCGAACGCGAGGACTGGCGCAACGCCCGGGGCCAGCCCTGCGTGTCCCAGGCGCGCGGGGTTCTGCCCGGGATCGCGAAGCGGGCGGGGTTCGTGCTGCCCGAGACGCGGCCGGGTCCGTGCCGCACGCCGGGCCGTCCGGGCGGCGAGGTGGCGCGCACCGACCCGGACCGGAAGCTGGCGTGCACGCTGGCGGATCTCGGGGCGGTCACCCTGGTCCCGGTGGGCGCGGCCCCGGACCGGCGCCGCTGGCGCGAGATGATGGAGACCCATCATCCGCAGGGTTGGAAGCACCGGCCGGGGAAGGTCCTCAACTTCTGGGTCGTGTCGTCGCGCCACGGCCGTCTCGGCGGCCTCGGGTATACGGCCGCAGGCTGGCATCAGGCGGCCCGGGACGCGGCCATCGGCTGGTCGGCGACGGCGCGGGCCGCGAATCTGGTGCAGCTGGTCCAGCAGCACCGCTTTCTCCTGCTGCCCGGCGTCCGGGTCGCCCGGCTGGCCTCGCACGTGCTGGCCCGGTCGACGGCGCGCCTGGCCGCGGACTGGAAGGCGGCGCACGGGACCCGGCCGCAGGCGGTCTACACGTATGTGGGACCCGAGCACCGCGGCACCTGCTATCGTGCGGCCGGGTGGAGCCGCTGCGCCGAACCGACCTCGGGCCGGCCGGCGGGGGGGCCGTGCGACCACGCCGAAGGCGGTGTGGATCCGGCCCTTGGCCGAGGGCTGGCGAGAGGTCCTGTCTCGGGAGCGGGGCACCGTCCTCGGTACCACGTCGGAGCCGTGGCGGCCCGGGAACGCCGACTGGGCCGACATCGAGTACGGCCGCGGTTCGCATCCCGACGGCCGCGTGCACACGCGGGTGCTGGCGATGGGCCGGGCTTGGGAGAACGCTCCGGGCGCGTCCCTGCCCGTGATCTTCCCGTCCGCCGCCGCGCAGAAGGCCGCGTACCGGCTGTTGTCCAGCGCCCGGGTCACGATGGAACACATCCTCGATCCCCACGCCGAAGCCACGGTCGAACGCTGCCGGCAGGAGCGGGTCGTCCTCGCCCTGCAGGACACCACGACGCTGAAGTACAACGGGCACTGCAAGACGAAAGGGTTGGTGAACCTTGGAGGCGGGGGCTCGGGCACCCGGGGAATCCTTGCCCATTTCACGCTGGCGGTGACCGAGGGCCGCCGCCCGCTCGGCGTGATCGACCTCAACGCCACCGAGCGCGAGGGCACGGCAGCCCCGGACTGCGACGCCACCGAGCGCGAGGGCACGGCAGCCCCGGACCGCGACGCCACCGAGCGCGAGGGCACGGCAGCCCCGGACCGCGACGCGGTCAAGCCGGAGAGTGTGCGCTGGCTTCAGGGACTCGAACGCGCCCGCCAGCTGGCCGCCGCCTGCCCCGACACCCGGGTGGTCACGGTCTGCGACCGCGAAGGCGACATCTGGGAAAGGTTCGTACAGGCGCGCGCCGGCGGCGTCGGGCTCCTCGTACGCTCCGACCGCGGCCGGCAGCGACGGGTGGTCCGCAGCGACGGCTCCGTGGCGGACCTGTGGGAGGCCATGGCGGAGCCGCCGGTCCTGGGAACGAAGACGGTCCACCTCGCCGCCTGCGGCGGACCCCGTCGGCGCCTCAAGCGCACCGTGATCCTCGAGCTCCGCGCCGCCGCCGTCCACCTCGTGCCGCCGAAAAACCGGGACGACCGGACGCCGATGCCCGTGCTCGCCGTCTCGGTCCGGGAAGCCCGGCCGCCCCAGGGCCGCGATCCGCTCCACTGGGTGTTGCTCTCCACCGAGGGCGAGGCCGACCTCCCGCACGCTCGACGCATCGTCGCCTGGTACGAGGCACGCTGGACCCTCGAGGAGTACTTCCGGGTCCTCAAGGTCGGCGCCCGGATCGAAGAACGCAAGCTGCAGGACGCCGACGACCTGCGCACGTGCCTCGCTTTCGATGCCATCACCGCATGGCGGGTCATGGACCTCGAGCGCCTCGCGCGCGACCCGCCCGACCGCCCCGCCCTCGAGTTCTTCACCGACCGCGAAATCGGGGTTCTCTACCGATGGCTCCGGTACGATCGCATCATCCGGGCCCCGCCCGGGAAGCCGCCCGACATCCGCACCTTCGTGGTCGATCTCGCCCGCATGGCGGGCTTCCGGCCCAGCAAACGTCAGCCGCTTCCGGGTACTGCCAAAATCTGGCAGGCGTGGCGGAAATTCAAGACCGGACTCGAATTCGTCCAATCAGAAGGGAACCGCATGAGCCAGTTTGCGTCAACAACGGGCTGTTGAAAGGCGCGGGCCGGGCTACAGGACCCCGCTCAGCGAGCTCTGGGAGCCGTGCGAGGCCGCGGGCATCGAGTTGCCGCAGGCGGAGCCTCCGGCGGCGTCGACGGCCGGCGCGGCGCGGGAGAAGCTGGACGAGGCCGCGTTCTGGCGCCTGCACGCGGAGGTCCTCGCCCACGGTCCCGAAGGCACGCTCGGGAAGGGTCACAGGCCCCTCGCCGTCGACGGCTCGAAGATCCCCCCTGCCCAGGGAACTCGCGCAGTACGGCTACCGTGCGAGCGAGGGTGCCCACGACCCCCAGGGCAGGGTCCGCGCCCTCTACCGGATTGGCGACCGCATCCCGGTCGACTTCGATCGGTTCGACCCCGAGAACGAGCGGGCCGCCGCCCTCGTGCACCTCGGCCCTGCGGCCGAAGGCGACGTCATCGTCTCCGACCGCGGCTCCACCTCCTTCGCTTGGGCTCTCGCCCACCGGGAGCGCAAACCGGACTTCGTGTTCCGCATCCGGAACGGCGCCAACCTCGGGTTCGACGCCGTTCTCGCCTCCGGTGAGAGCGACCGGACCGTCCCCCTCGACGCACCCGGGGACGAGATCGCGCTGCGCTCGAGGACCCTGCGCGTCCGGGCTCGTCCGGTACCGGCACGCCGACACGGAATCCGGCCTCGCGACCTCCCTGCTGGACGGCAGCCGGGATCCCGTTCCGGCGATCTCCGATCTCGATCCTGCTCGTGGGGGCGTGGAGGAACGGTACAAGACCGGGACGTTCCGGATCGAGGCCTTCCACGCCCAGTCCGAGCGCGGCGTCCGCCCAGAGCTCTACGCTGCCTTCGTTCTCATCACCCTCGCCCGCCCGTGCGCGAACCGCTGCGACCACGATCTCGACGACGACGACGGCGACGACCGGCCGGCCCTGCGCACCCACGTCCGCAACGGCCTGCGCCTCGTCGGCAAGGAGATCGAGGCCCGGTTCCTCGCGCAGAGCGTCAGGGTCGCCCGATCCGTCAAGCGGATCCGGTCCGGCCTCTCGCGGTGCATCCCGCGCGAACGGCCTGGGCGCAGTTCCGTACGGCAGTCGAAACCACCCAGGAGCAAGGGGCAGCACCGGGTACCCGCCTGCCCCCCGACACCGGCCACCGGACCAGGCCCCCGGCTTCCGGCAACCGCCCGAAGCACGGGGGTTCGTATTCGAATGCCAGAAAAACTTATCCGAATGCCATTGCTCCACCGGGGGTTACCTGGTCAGCGGTCCGTTTCGAGGGGATGCAGCGCGGTCGCGGCCCCGAGCGCGGCATGGGGGCATCTGGCAGTCGCCTCGGCGTCGTCAACGGCCGACGCAATGCGAGCACCGCGTCCCGGCGGGGGCCGGCCAGGCTGCTTCTTCCGCCCCGAGGACTTCGGCCGGGCCGTCAGGCGGGGCACGGTGATCCCACGCTGATTCCGAGACGCGAAATCCGAGTGCGTTGGGGCTTGCGTCATCACAGATCCCCCCCCTTGATCGCAATTTTTCGCGCCGAGAGGGTTTAATGGAGCCTTGGCAGCACGATTGCAGCGCGACGCAGACCGAAAAATCTCGCCGGTCGCCGTTGGATTAGCAGCGTGGGATCGTCGTGCAGGCGGGGAAGATCGGTCTGCAGCGTGCCACGGCAGGAGACATGTGCAGTCGGGTGAACGGTTTCGGGGCGCCCCGCGGGCCCAGGCCCCGGTCCTGTCGGGCCCGCGCCAGCATCGACAGCCGGCGATGCTGCCGGCACCGGTCGAACCGTTCGAAGCAGTCCGCTTCCCGATCCATCACGGAGATGATCTTTCCCCCGGAAGTCCGGGCCGATAGGTTCGGCGTCGTCGTCGAGACCGTCGAGTCAGCGGTGCGACTTGCGCCGGGACATCTCGCTGGCCGCGCATCCGCCGCACCGGACGCCGACGATGCGGCGCCGGGAGGTTGCCGGTGTCACTGCCCATGTTTCTCCGGATGATCCCGGAATCGGTACCGGGCCCGGACCTCGGCAGGGTTCGAATGCGCCGGTTCGCTGCCGGGCGACTTCGGGTATCTCCCTGCCTTCGTGCGATCTTCACCAAGCGTGCGCTCAGAGCAGTGCATGTACAGTTTCGGGATAACGATCGCGCGGGTTTCGTCATCCGGTCCGCCAGCTGAGCTGCACGGACACCGCCAAGGAGGCAAACGATGTAGGATCTGCGGAGTCAACGCCCGCGGAAGACACGGAAGGATCGCCGCATGCCCGGAACCGGATCACCCCGCTCACCTTGCAGCAAGAGCGTGCGGTTCCCGGCCCTGCCCGGGCTCGTGGCCGCATTCCTCCTGCTGATTCTCGGTGCCTGTTCGGGTTCCGATTTCGCGAAACTGGGCTCGGACTTCGGTAATCATGTCGCCGAGGAGGTATTCGGCGTTGATACGTCCGATCTGGAAGAACCGGGGGAACTGGAACAGCGCGCCCGGGACTTCGCCCGTCGCACGAACGCACTCGACGCAACCGGCGCCCACGCTGGAAACCGCCGGGTTGCGGCACCCACATGCGAGCAGGTTCGCTGTCAGTGGACCGCCGGCGACGACGGCAGCGTCCCTCTTGTCCGGACGATTTCCCAACTGTTCCCCGAGGACCTTTCGGCCGTCGCCAAGGGCGCAACCCGTGGCGGCGTGGTCGACTTCGAATACCGGCACGGCGACCGGAGAACCTACGGATACTGGATGACCTACAACGTGTTCGGTCTTGCCGAGGAAACCGGATGGCCGCAGAGCCAAGCGATGACGCGCTTCGGGTTTGCGGGCGGGAACCTGACAGGGTCGCGACCGTCTGCCGGCGCGACATGGGCCGGGGTCATGATCGGGACGGCGGTCGGCGGGGAGGCGGCCGGAACCCGCCTGGCCGGGAAAGCGGCCCTCGTCTGGAGAGAAGCGGAACCCGGCACGGTGAGCCTGACGCTCAGCGACATTCACGACAATGCGAACCGCAATCCCTGGTCTGTCGACACCGTCCGGTTCGACGACGTTCCGGTCGGGGATTCCGGCCGGTTCGGATCCGGAACCCCGGGAAGCCGCGTCCAGGGTGGATTCTATGGCCCGGGCCACGTCGAGGCTGCGGGCATATTCGAGCAGCAGAACATTATCGGCAGTTTTGGTGCAAAGCGAAGGTAGAGGGGAACTGCACTGCCGCGCGCGCCGACCACGGTGACTTGGAACACCGGCGAGTTTCGCAGCGCCGGGATGGAATCCGTCCGTTTCCTTCATGGGCCGAACCTTTCCAGTATTGATGCATATCGTATAAGGATCGCGAAAAATCGTCCGAGTTCTTATGGCCGTTATATAGTGCCCGCACCGAAAAAGTACAATGGTTTGACTCTGAAAGTGGAATCGTGATATAGAGGGGACGAAGAATCCCGCTTTGATGCGGGAATCGGCCGATGAGGTCGAGAATCGGCCGGATGTTCGGAAATCTTCGCGAGAAGTGCCATGCGAAACGTCATTCGCCTGCAGATGGAATGGGGTCAGGTTGCGATCGAGGAGATCGAGATCGACGAGAGCTCGCGGGATGACATTCCGCCGCTGCTGCTCGGGCTTCGGCACGTGTATGCCGACCGGTCGGTTCGTGCCCGGTGGTTCGAGATCCTGGAGCAGGGGATCCTTCCCGAGGTGTCCCACACGAAAGGGCGTCCCGGCATGGAGCTGTGGAGGATCCTCGTGATGGGTCTCCTGAAGCAGGTCCTGGGGTGTGACTTCGATCGTCTGCACGAGCTGGTGAATCAACACCATACCGTTCGGAAGTTTCTGGGACACTCCGGCTTCTGGGACGAGACCCGGTACCGGTATCCCACAGTGGTACACAACGTGAGCCTGCTGACGCCGGACGTGCTGGGGGAGGTGTTGCAGCGGATCGCGGAGAGCGGCCATGCGCTGGTGCGGAAGCGGAAGCGGAAGAGCGGCCCGGGCGGTCGCCCGTCGAAGGAGCCCCTGCGGGGCCGCTGTGATTCGTTCGTGGTGAAGACGGATGTGCACTTCCCGACGGATGTCAACCTGCTGTGGGATGCGATGCGTTGCCTGGTGCGCGAGACGGGCCGCTCAGCCCTGCGGGCGGGGGTGTCCGGATGGCGGCAGTGGCGGCATCGGAGCCGGAGACTGCAGCGGCTCTTTCCGAAGGTTCGGCGGACCCGGCGGGCCCGTCCGGGGCCGATCCCGGCGTACCTCGACGCCTGCTGGGAGGAGGTCCGACGGGCGGAAGCGACGGTTCCCGCGCTTCGGGAGCAAGGCGTCGGAGCCCCCAGGATTCTCCGGATCGAGTCGTACCTCAAGCATGCCCGGAGGCAGCTCGACCCAGTGGACCGCCGCCTGCGGAAAGGCGAGAAGATCCCGCAGGAAGAGAAGGTGGTTTCGATCTTCGAGGAGCACACGCGCGGGTGTGGGAAGGGCACGGCCGGGGTTCCGGTGGAACTCGGAGTGCCGGTGGCCGTGCTGGAGGATCAGCACGGCTTCCTCCTACACTCCCGGATCCTGTGGGAAGGCGGAGACGTGGATCATGCCGTGCCCATGATCCGGGAAGCGCAGGCCCGCTTCCCCGACCTCCGCCTGTGCAGCTTCGATCGGGGGTTCCACAGTCCCTCCAACCGGATCGCACTGGACGAACTGCTGGATCACAACGTGCTTCCGAAGAAGGGAAAACTCGGTCCGACCGACCGGAAACGGGCCGCCGACCCGACGTTCCGGGAGATGCGCCGGCAGCATCCGGCCGTGGAGTCCGCCATCAATAATCTCGAGCAGCGCGGCAGGGACCGGGTCCTGTCGTATGGGGCGGAGGGTTTTGCGCGGAGGGTGGCGCTCTCCATGGTGGCCTTCAATGTCCACCGCATCGGGTTGCTGCTGCAGAGACAGGCCCGGGCCCAAGCCCGACGACGACGAAGACGCGCCGCCTAACAGCGGCGCCCCTCCACCCCGTCCGCGAAGCTCGCCGGGAGCGGGAACGGAGCCGCTCGCCCTAGCATCCGGATTCTGGGTGGGAAGAGCCCGGATGCCGCTACGAATCGGCAGGAATCCCCTGGAAACGGAGCGACCGGAGGCCCCGGAGGGTGGGTCCAACCCGAAATTTCGCCGGAAGGGCCGCCAAAATGACCATTTTCGGTGCGGGCACTATATAGTCTGTTATTCTCCCGCGTCTTCTTTAGATAAATAGTGTCTGCACGGAAAATCACAACACATTGTATATGCAACCATATTTGGAATCTGGAGAACCGAAGATTCCTTCTTTGATGGCATATGACGACATATTCCGCTGAAATCAGGCTGGATTCGAAGAATCTTCGCCCTGTCAATATTGGGCTTTCATTCATGTAATCAGATTCTTAGGGATTTTCCGGGCGGGCACTAAATAGCGCCTTCAGCATTTCTCCTTGCTCGGCATGCCTGGCCGCATTTTCAGCCTTAAGCCTGCGCAGGTTGAGAAGCTTCCATTGGACGGCGGGGCGCCATTCGGCCTGAGGCAGGTCGATGAGGGTAAAATCCGGTTCGGCGTCGTGGAGCGACAGCAGGAACGCCGCGGTTTTGCCAGTCACGCGGCTTCGGATATCTGCGATCAGGCGCGTCCGCGTCGTTTCGAGTTCGGACAGCGTGATCTCCTCCCGCGTTATCCCAACGAATTCCTCTGTGTACAGCTCTTCTATCGAGATAGCCGGAGGCGCCAGCAGTTCGTGTGGCGGACGGCCGGACGCGCAGACATAGACCAGAAAGACCCGGAACAAATTGTCCGTCAGTCCCTCATTCTCATAAAGCAGGTGGACATCGTAGAGATCGCGCGGGTGCTGGCGGTCGAGGGCGGCATGCAACTTGCCGGCAAAGAGGTCCTCGAAGGCGAGCACCGGCATCTCGGCGAACCCAAAGGCTTCCTCCACCGCGTCCGAAACCCTCATCGGCACCGGCGACAGCATCGTTCCGCGCATGACAGGCGAGGTCTCGATTTTAACACTCGCTGCACCGCGCGAGGCCATGATGCGGGTTTCCAGGTTCCCGCCGCCGGCGATGCGCTGGAGACGCACATCCCTGTTGCCGCGGCCGAATGAGTCCATGATCCGGTCAAGCGTGGCATCGATATTCTGAAGAGAGATGGCCCGATCCTCGATCGGCACATAGGTCAGATCGATATCGACCGACAGGCGCGGCATGTCCCGGTAGAAGAGATTGATGGCCGAACCGCCTTTGAGCGCAAAGACCTCCTCGGCCGCAATGGCCGGCAGGAGGCGCATCAGCAAACGGAACTGCTCGACATAGCGCTCATGCATGGCTCGCATCCTCGTCCATGTCTGCAGGCAGAAGCGCCTCGGGCACATAGATCCGGTAGACCGGGTGCAGTTTTCCGCCCTTCGCCAGCGCGCGCGGGCCGGAACCGAAATCGATGGCGCTTTTGTCCAGATGCTTCACCCAGGCATGGGCATGCCGGTCGGCGAACACGAAAAACAGGCGCTTGACCTTGATGCTGCGGCAAACGCGCAGCAGCGTCATCAGGCGCTTGGGACGCAGGTTCGTCAACCCCTGGAAGATCATGTCCAGATTGTCGAAGGTCGCGTGGGCGGGCAGTTCGTCGAACGCTTCGAGGATGGCGCGCTCGGGGGAGGAAACCTTGAGCGGCCAGCGCCAAGGGCTCACGGTCGGGCCGTGCCCCGCCCCCGCCCCATGCGCACTCTCGAACTGACGCTCGGCATTCTCGACGCCAGTCAGTTCGTCACCGAACAGGACGCGCGAGCGAACGACGAACCGTGTCTTGCCTGGAAGGCGCGCGAGCCAGGAGGGAACTTCGCCATAGAGATAAACACGCTCCCTGCCGCCAAGCGGCAAATAGTGGGCAAGTCCATGGAAGCCGAGAGCGCTCAAACCACCCAGATGGACGTCATGTTCCATGATCCATTGGATCGATAGCAGCGAGAGCTGCCAGTCAGTCTCCGGTCGGACAAGCGGGCGCCCGGCCTGATCGGTATGGGGCAGCGGGCGACGGTAGACCCCGCGCACCACCCGCTCCAGCCAGCCCCGCTCGGCATAGTCGTGGATGGACTTGGGATCGATGCCAGAGCGCTTCAGCCATGCCGCATCGACGAGGAAGCCGGGGGGAACCCGCTCCAGAAAGGGCTTCAGCCTTGGCGTCCTTTGATGGCTCATAACCATCAAACTTGCATACTTTGAAAATATTTGCAACGCCCATTTCCTGTATAGCTCATTTTGATGGTCTATAACCATCAAAAAATGGTAAGTTCAAAATGCCCTACGCCATTGCCGACTGGGACGGGCGCACCGGCGGGAACGACCCTAGGGCCTGTTAACCCTATAGAGGCTTGAGGGCATCGACGATGAGCGCGAAGTGGATGAAGAAGGTGAAGACGACATCCAACTTGTCGAATCTCGTGAAGACACGCCGAAATCGCTTGATCGTTCGAAACAGACGTTCGACTTCATTACGTTTCTTGTACAACTCCCGATCGTATTCCCACGGCGTGATCCGGTTGGCCTTCGGTGGGACCACGGGCTCCCGTCCCCGGCCTGCAACCAATGCACGAGTTTCGTCCCCTTCCTAGCCCGGATCGCTCACCAACCCCTTGTCATGGGGATGGGATCGGTGCTATAGTCGGAATTCGTACAACCATTTCCTTGCTTGCAAGGAGCCCATCCCCATGACGACACAGTGTACTTCACGGCCCTTGGAATTTGCACGCCTCGGACGGCGGCGGATCGTGGCCGGATTCGACGGGGGCCGCATGACCTCCGACGGCGGTGCGCTGCTGTTGCGGGAAGCCGACCGGCTGTTCAAGGTCACGGAGCGTGTGGCGGACGCCTTTGTCGACCCTCGTGCCCCCGGCCGCATTGAGCACGATGTGCAGGCCTTGGTGGCGCAGCGCAGGTTCGCCTTGGCCTTGGGGTACGAGGATCTCAACGATCATGACCGTCTGCGTGACGACCCCGCCTTGGCCTTGGCTTGCGGGGTCGACGATGTGGAGGGAGAGAGACGCGTTCGCGAGCGGGACCGTGGTCACGCGTTGGCGGCCTCAAGCACGCTGAACCGCTTGGAGCTCAGCCCGCCGGACGAGGCGAGCCCGCACCGGTACAAGAAGGTCGTGGCCGACCACGAGGCCTTGGATCGTCTTCTTGTGGACCGGTTCTTGGAGAGCCATGCGGAACCTCCCGGGGAGATCGTCCTGGATCTTGATGCCCCCGACGACCCGGTCCATGGCGACCAAGAGGGCAAATCCTTCCACGGCCAGTACCGTCACTACGGCTTCCTGCCGCTCTTCCTCGTCTGCGGCGAGCACACCCTGTGCTGTCAGTTGCGGACGGCCGCCCGCGGCGCGGCGGAGGGCTCACTGAAGGAGCTGTCCCGGATCATCGAGCAGATCCGCCACGCGTGGCCCCGGACCCGGATCGTGGTGCGGGGCGATGCCGACTTCGGCAAGAACGACCTCATGGTCGGGTGCGAGGACCATGAGATCGACGATGTCTTTGGATAGGGGCAAAACCCCCGCTTGAACCACAAGATCGCAAAGGCACTCGACCCGTCGAGGCGGCGTTGCCTAGGGTCCGGCAAGCCCTCCCGACGGTATCGGAATCTGCAGTATCGCACACGCAGATCCTGGCCCCGCAAGCGGCGGGTGGTGGCCCAGGCGGAATGGCGGCCCGGACTGCGCGGCAAGAACGCCCGTTATGGGGTGACGAACATCTCCAGAAAGAAGGTCGGCGCCCGGGAACTCTACGAACCATGGTACTGCGCCCGGGGCGACATGGAGAACCGGATCAAGGACCCGCAGTTGTGGCGGTTCTCCGACCGCACGTCCGCCCCTATTCTGCGGGCCAACCAGCTGCGCATGTACTTCTCGGCCTTCGCCGGCGTCCTCATCGACCTCCTGCGCCGTGTCGGCCTGCGCGGTACCCAGTGTGCCCGCTGGCGCGTCGACACTCTGCGATCCCGGTTGCTCAAGCTTGCCGGCAGGGTCACGAAGACAGTGCGCAGGTTTTGCCTCTCCTTTGCCTCGATCTTCCCCTTGCAGGAGGTGTTCGCCCACGCCCTCGTCCACCTGCGTGCCGCGGCCCAAGCGCCGCCGGGACCGCAGCTACTGCATCCCATCACCGTCGGATCCCAACGTCTCCCGCAGACGTCCGTAGCAGCATCTCCCGCAGATGTCCGTAGCCGTGGGCCCGGCGCCGGTCCGGGCACCGGCACGAACGGCAAGAAACGACCTTCGGACCGGTCCAACTGCCAAGAGGAGCCGAACCTCGATCCGAAATGCGGCATGAAATCCGTCAGCAGCGCGCTCAGGGAGACCCTTGCCTGCGCCCGAGGCTGAACATCAAGCGATCATTCCCCTTGGTGACGGAACCGGGCTAGGCCTTGTCCATCACCAGACAACGTGCGGTATCCGGCAATACCATGCGGTGCAGCAACGTGCGCCCCTGGGGCCCGTCGCCCTCCTGCCCTCCGGACAAGGAAAACCCTACCGCGTTTCGATCCTTCGCAGCTACCCGATGAAGCTTGGGGTCCAGCCCCCGCGCGACGTCCCGATGGCCTGAGCACCGTGCTTTCGAGCGCTCCCGTACCGTCCGGGTGCACCTTTCACCACCGTGCTGTCCAAGGACAGCACCTTGACCTTCACCCGGATGATGTCCAAGCGCTGCAACTCCGCAAACACCCGATCCAGGACGCCCTTCTTCGCCCAGCGGTTCATCCGGGTGGAGAGGGTGTGCCAATTGCCGAAGTGCGCCGGCAACCCGCGCCACGTGCATCCCTGCTCGGCTACGTAGTGCCCGCCCGAAAATGCCCCTTTCGGATGGTCTGCCGGCGCAATTGCGGGTTGGAACCCTCCCTCGGTGCCCCGTCCGCTCGGTTTCCGGGGGGATTTCTGCCGATGGGCAGCGGTATCCGGGCTTGTCCCGCCACGAATCCGGCTGCCGGGGCGAGCGGCTCCGTTCCCGCCTCCGGCGGGCTTCGCAGATGGGGTGGAAGGAAGCCGCCGTCAGGCGGCGCGTCTTCGTCGTCGTTGGGCCCGGGCCCGGGCCTGCCGGTGCAGCAGCAGCCCGATTCGGTGGACGTTGAAGGCGGTCACGGACAATGCCACCATCCGGGCAAACCCGTCCGCCCCCTACGACAGGACCCGGTCCATGCCGCGTTGCTCGAGGTTGTGGATCGCGGACTCCACGGCCGGATGCTGTCGACGCATCTTCCGGAACGTCGGATCGGCTTCCCGTTTCCGGTCCGCCTGACCGAGCTTTCCCTTCTTCGGCAGCACGTTGTGCTCCAGCAGCTCGTCCAGGGTGATCCGGTTGGAGGGGCTGGGAAAGCCCCGATCGAAACTGCACAGGCGGAGGTCGGGGAAGCGAGCCTGGGCTTCCCGGATCATGGGCACGGCATGATCCACGTCTCCGCCTTCCCACAGGATCCGATGGTGCAGGAGGAAGCCGTGTTGATCCTCCAGCACGGCCACCGGCACTCCGAGTTCCACCGGCACCCCGGCCTTGCCCTTCACGCACCAGCGTGTGTGCTCTTCGAAGATCGAAAACACCTTCTCGCTCTGCGGAATCTTCTCGCCCTTCAGCAGACGGCGATCCACCTGGTGGATCTGCCGGCGGGCATGCTTGAGGTACGACTCGACCGAACGCACCGTGGGGATCGGGACGCCTCGATCCAAAAGCACCGGTACCGTCTCTTCCGCCCGCCGGACCCACGCCCGGCTGGCGTCGAGGTACGCCTTGACCGGCTCCGGACGGGCCCGTCGGGTCTGCCGAACCTGCTGGAAATGCTGCTGTAGTTTCTGGCTCCCATGCTGCCACTGCCGCCATCCGGACACCCCCAAGCGTACGGCGGCGCGACCCGTATCCCGCACCAAGCAACGCATCGCATCCCACAACAGGTGGACATCTGTCGGGTAGTGCACATCCGTCTTCACCACGAACGAATCGCAGCGGCCCCGCAGGGGGTCGTCCGACCGACGGCGGCCCCGGTCGTCCGCGCCGTCCGCGCCGTCCGCGCCGTTCGCGCCGTCCTTCCGCTTCCGTGTCCGCTTCCGCTTCCGTACCATCGCATGGCCTTTCTCCGCGATCAGCTGCGACACCTTCCCCAGCACTTCCGGTGTCAGCAGGCTCACGTTGTCCACCATCGTCGGATATCCGTACCGGGTGTGATCCCAGATGTCGGTGTGCCCCAGAAACTTCCGAACCGTCCTGTGCTCGTTCACCAGCTCGTGCACGTGATCGAAGTCATAGCCCAAACCCTGCTTCAGGAGACCCATCACCAAGATCTTCCACAACTCCATGCCGGGACGCCCTCGCAGGCGGGATACCTCGGGAAGGATCCCCTCCTCCAGAATCTCGAACAACCGGACCCGGGTCGACCGGTCGGCATACACGTACTGAAGGCCACGCAGCATCGGCGGAATGTCATCCCGCGAGTATACGTTGATCTCGATCTCCTCGATCGCAACCTGGCCCAATTCCAGCTGAGGGCGGACGGTCTCCCGCATGGCCATTCTCCCGAAGATTCCCGAATCCCGCGCGATTTTCCGGCTCCAGCGGCCGATTCCCGCCCCACAGAGGGATTCTTCACTCCTTCAATAGCACACTTCCATCACTGGAGTCAAATGGTTGTACTTTTTCGGGCGGGCACTACGTACAGGATGGCGTTCAGGACCGACCGAGTACTGAGCAAGACATTGCCGCGGTGCTTCGGAAAGACATGAGCGATACGCTCATACTGGGCTTGCGTGAGTTCCATGACCGGGAATCCTCTTTACGAACCGGGGATCCAGATTCTACCACATAATGCGTTAACAGATCCTAGGTTGTTTCGACTGCCGTACGTAGCTGCGCCCGGGCCGTTCGCGCTGGATGCACCGCGAGAGGCCGGACAGGATCCGCTTGACGGATCGGGCGACCCTGGCGCTCTGCGCGAGGAACAGGGCCTCGATCTCCTTGCCGACGAGGCGCAGGCCGTTGCGGAAGTGGGTGCGCAGGGCCGGCCGGTCGTCGCCGTCGTCGTCGAGATCGTGGTCGCAGCGGTTCGCGAACGGGCGGGCGAGGGTGATGAGAACGAAGGCAGCGTAGAGCTCTTGGCGGACGCCGCGCTCGGACTGGGCGTGGAAGGCCTCGATCCGGAACTTCCCGGTCTTGTACCGTTCCTCCACGCCCCAACGAGCAGGATAGAGATCGGAGATCGCCGGGACGGGATACCGGCTGCCGTCGAGCAGGGAGGTCGCGAGGCAGTATTCCGTGTCGGCGTGCCGGTACCGGACGAGCCGGACGCGCAGGGTCCTCGAGCGCAGCGCGGTCTCGTCCCCGGGTGCGTCGAGGATGACGGTCCGGTCGCTCTCGCCGGAGGCGAGAACGGCGTCGAACCCGGAGTGGGCGCCGTTCCGGATGCGGAACCCGAAGTCCAGTTTGCGCTCCCGGTGGGCGAGAGCCCAAGCGAAGGAGTAGTAGCCGCGGTCGTAGACGATGACGTCGCCTTCGGCCGCAGGGCCGAGGTGCACAGGGCGGCGGCCCGCTCGTTCTCGGGGTCGAACCGATCGAAGTCGACCGGGATGCGGTCGCCGATCCGGTAGAGGGCGCTGACCATGCCTTGGGGGTAATGGGCACCGTCGATGACGCGGTAGCCGTACTGCGCGAGTTCCCTGGGCAGGGTGATCTTCGAGCCGTCGACGACGAGGGTCCTGTGGCCCTTCCCGAGCGTGCCTTCGGGACCGTGGGCGAGGACCTCCGCGTGCAGGCGCTTGAACGCGGCCTCGTCAAGCTTCTCCCGCACCGCGCAGGCCGTCGACGCCGCCGGAGGCTCCGCCTGCGGCAGGGCGATGCCCGCGGCCTCGCACTGCTCCCAAAGCTCGCTGAGCGTGGTCCCGTAGCCCGGCCCGCGCGGCGCGGCAACGAGACGGAGCACGAACCGCAGGATCCGCAGGCGGTGGAAGACGCGCCGGCGCCTTTGCCCGCGCGCGTCCTCGCGTTCCGCGATCGCGGCGGCGGCCGCGACCCGCGTCTCCCAGCGCTTCGAGAACCGTCGGTCGGCGGCGGCCGACCGTCCCCGCTCGGCCCGCGTCGCAGGCGTGCGCCGCGCCGCGCCGCGCTCCGAGCGCAGGATCTCGCGGGCCTTTCAACCACCCACACGTGTATAGGGATCTTACTCCCGCCTTCTCTCGCCAAGTGCGTCACGCACCTGGATCGCCCAGTTCAGCCTTTCGAGACCCTGCCAGATCTTCTTCGCTCCCGGGAGCGTCTGGCGCGGCGTGGGATGCCACCCGACGAGGCGCCCAAGGCCGATGACGACGGCACGGACATCGCCCATCGCCCGGACCTCCCGGTGACCCTGGGATTCCAGCAGCGTGCGGAGCAGGTCGATGTCCTCCTCGGCAACCACCTCGCTCGCCGGGGTCAAGGGACGCTCGCGCGCGAGGCGCGCGAGGACGGTCAGGTCGGCACCATGGACGGCGGTGACGGCGTCGAAGGCAAGGCACGTCTTCAGGTCGTCGGCCCTGTCGAGCCGGCGGTCCTGGATCCGGGTCCCGGTCTTCAGCGTGCGGAACCAGGTCTCGATGCTCCATCGCGTCCGGTACCAGCCCAGGACGGTCGCCGCGTGCACGGCCTCGGCCTCCCCTTGTGCCGGGCGCTCGGTGGTCAGCAGCAGCCAGTGCAGGGCCTCGTCGCCGTCACCGGTTCCGGCCTCGCGGGCCGAGACCGCGAACCGGGACACAGGCTCTGCCTTGCCCTCGCGTTGCGGCGGTGCCACCTCGACCTGTGCCGTACGGATCTCGAGACGGGCGGCGCGCTCCTTGCGGGCGCGCGGGCCGCCGGCGGCCGGGATCGTCAGCTCCGTCACCGCTACCCGCGGCCGGGCCGCGACAGGCTTCCACAGGCACTTCTCTTTGCCGTCGGGCGTCCGCACGCGCGGTCTCGCCGAACGGCTCGCACGCACCAGCAGCGCGGCCCCGGCGTTCGCGGCATGGACGAGCAGTTCCCGGAAGTCGCCCTCGCGGTCGCAGACCGAGACGACACGCGTGTCCGGGCAGGCCGCCGCGAGCTCCCGGGCCCGCTCGAGCCCGGTGACCCAGCGCTGACGGTCCTCCCCCAGCTCCTGCCGGAAGGCCGCATCCATCGTGAACAGGCCCAGCGGCCGGCCCTCCGACGTCACCGCCAGACCGGCGTGGGCGAGGATGCCGACGCTCCCCGTGCCGCCGCCCCCGATCTTGTCCAGACCCTTCGTGGCCTCCAAGCCGCTGTCGTTGATCGCCGTCGTGTCCTGGATCGCAAGGACAAGAGGCGCGGTCCGACAACGCTCCACGGTCGCCTCAACCTGCGCTTCCAGAACGTGCTCCATGGAGACCCTCGGGTTCGACAGCAACCGGTACGCGGCCGTCTGCTCCGCCTTCTCGGGAAAGAGGATCGGCAGATCCTCCCCCATGTTCTTCATCCAAGCCCGGCCCCTGTCCACGATGCGTCGCCGTACCCGACCGTCGGTAGGGCGCGTGCGCCCGTACTCCCGCTCCGCCCAGTCCGCGTGCGTGCCGTCATAGGCGCCTGCCAAGGCGCCGAGTGGACGTCGCCGTGTCCCGTGGAGCACCGTCCGCCAGCCGCTCTCCAAGACCAGGACCCGCACCGTGCCCACCTCGCCGCGGCGCCCGCTGGTCCGCCCGGCCACGGTCCAGCCGGCGCAGGGGTAGCACTAGCCGCTGTGCTCCGCACCGACATGAGTGTAGGCCGCCACCGGGCGCACCGCATAGCGGGCCTCCCAGTCGTCGGCGATGCGCTCCGCCGCCAGGCGCAGGACCCGGGAGGCCAATCGGTAGACCCGAACGCCGGGAAGCAGGAGAAACCGATGATGGCAGAGCACACGCCCGAGGTTGGCGGCACGGGCGTCGGCGGACCATGCGATCCACTCATCCCGCGCCCGCAGCTGCCAGGTCGCGGACCCGAAGCCGATCCCGCCGAGGATGCCGTGGCGCGGCGAGCGGATCCAGTAGCGCGCCCGGCCGCCGGGCGGCCACACGGCGGGTCCGGGTCCTGGCTTGCAGAGTTCGTTCGCCGGCCTATAGTGAGCGCCGAGCGTTCGTCGGGGCCGCCTGCGGATGTCTCATGTGTGCAAAATCCAAGGGCCCCTTTCCGGGGTTTCTTCCGCAGTCGAAGGGGAGCCTCGACGATGAACCAACTGATGTGCAAAAACGTGGCGACGGCCTGCAGCGTGGTCGTGCTCGCATTCGGGCTGGCGGCGTGCAGCAGCAGCACCAAGAAGCCCGCGGATGGGAATGGGGGTACTCCTCCGGCCAATGGGGGTACTCCTCCGGCCGACGAGATGGATTCTGAGCTCAAGCAGCAGCAGGATGCGGCCAAGGCGGCCGAGACGGCGGCCAAGGCCGCCTCGGATCTCGCGTCCCAGGGCATGGCGGCGTCCGGCGACGATCCGGCCAAGACCGGCGCGGATGCGGCGCAGACGGCGGTGATGAACCTCGTGTCCATCCAGCTTTCCTCCGCGAAGGCGAAGATGTATGCCGACGAGGCCAAAGCGGCGGCCGCGGCGGCGAAGCGTGCCTACGACACGGCCGCGGCGGAAGCCGCGAAGGCCGCGGCGGCGACCAGCGTGGTGGCGGCGACCGAGGCCAAGCGCGCGGCCGAGGCGGCCCGGAAGGAAGCCGAGGCCCACGCCAAGACCGCCAATGCCAAGGCCCGGATGGCGGTGGACGAGGCCACGGCGGGGATCAAGTATGCCGACGGAACCTACACGGTCGGCGCCACATCGATCATGTCGGGTGCTCCGAAGTCGGAAACCGGCACCGGCGAGGAGAAGAAGACCACGGGAACCCAGGGCAACATCGAAGAGAGCGCGCACACCGCGCGGCCTGGGATGGCGGGCCGGGCCGAGAGCGGCGACGTTCCCGAGAGACTGTCGCAGCCGGAGATTGAAGCGCGGAAGCTGCCGGTCGGCGTCACCATCGACTCGAAGGACGACACGGCCCGTTTGCGGATCATCGACAAGTATGTCGGCGTAAAGGATGTTTTCGTCTATATTGCAGCGGCGGCCGAGAATATCGCAGAGAAGGTCACGGACCACGCGGTAAGCTCCACCCTGCCGTACGGAGCACTCGATTTGACGAGTGCAGAAGGCAACGACTTCACCGAACTGAAGGTGCATCGGGCAAGCGGAGAGTTCTACGTGCTCAAAAAAACAGATTGGTCCAATCTGAATGATGACGGTTCAGGCATAGCGATCAACAACAATGCAGTTGAATCGGCAACAAAGGATTCCAATGCCGATACCGAGGATAACAAGAACAAGGAAATCTACTACGTGATTGCGCCGGCAAGCGAGAACCTCCTGGGGCTCGCGAGAACGAAAGGCGATCGTATCTATCTGATGCGTAAGGATGTCGGCGATGCCAATATCACGTATATTGCGCTCTCCGTCCGCCACGGTGTGAAGTTTCCGGTCGAGATGGCCTACGAACACATGAACTACGGCACGTGGTTCACGCTGAAGGCCGGGAACGATCCGGCCGGGCTGGGCATCCCGTTTGTCCGCACGCTGACCGACGTGACCGCTCCCGCCGCCATGCCGACCTCCGGCCGCGCCGTCTACCGTGGTCATTGGGTTGGGCAAGTCCGCAGTGCAGACGACAAGGGCGCGGGCGTGATCCAGTCCTACTCCGGCGGTTCGGTAACGTCGGCGGACTTCGGGACGAACGGCATCAATGTGACCCTTTCCACCTCCTCCCAGGTCACCGAGACCCCCGCCGCCTTCGCTCGGCTTGAGGGTACGATTTCCGGCAACGGGTTCGCGGGAACCGAGGCCACCGTGCTCCTCGCCGACGTGGGCAGCGCTGACGACCCCGTAGCGTTGAAGACGGACGGGGAGTACACGGGCACGGTTCGCGGCGGCTTCTACGGCCCTGCGGTGGAGGAGGTCGGCGGCATCTTCGACTTCACTTCGGAGGCCAAGAAGCACGGCGAGTTCCGCGGTGCCTTCGGCGGCCGCAAAGTGGAAGGGGCGCAGTGACCCCGTGACCGACCGAGGTGCGCCGCGCCGGCGCACCTCGGTCGCCGGCGCGGCGGCGCCCGATCCTGCTGCGGATCGGGCGCCGCTTTTTTTGGGGGCCGGGCAGGACCGACCGCTTGGATGTGCGCGTCCTTTGTCTGGGCCTGAGGGCGAGCGACGAAAGGATGGGGATCCGGAACGGCTCGCCCCCTCATCGCACGCGAGTACCCGGCGGGGCGGCGCCGGTCGGGTGGGGGGGGGGCTGCGGAACGATTCCCGGCCGTCTCCAGGCGGCAGGTGGCCCGCATGGGGCGAGGGCCGGATTCACAGGTCATGCACGGTTTCGGGTGCGGCCGGGGCGATGCCGGCAGGGTTCGGTTCCAGGGCGACCTCGGGTCGGTGGCCGGCGCGGGCCGCGGCGATGCCGGGCCGCGACGTTTCCATCGAGTCCTTCCCTGGTTCCCTGGGGGCGGTGCGGTCATGCGTCGCAAGCCCCCGGCGATGCGCAACCTCGGCCTTGACCTGGATTGCCGGGCCATCGAGGGCTTCCCCTGCGCCGGACCGGTGGCGTTGCACCGGGGATGCGGCCGGCGCGTTCCGGAAGCCGTTCCGTTCCCGGGTCGGGAGCGGGTCTCCCGCAAGGAGATCCCATGCTTGTTGCTGTGATGCGATCGGAGTCTCGATCGCGGCGCGGGTCGACGCGTTCGAGTCTGCGATTGTGCGATGTGCGGACGTCTGCGGCCCGGTGGCGGCGCGGATCTAGGCGCGAGGGGTCCGTTTCGGCGGATCCGGGGCGAGCGAGAGGCCGGCCGGGTTGGGAGCCCGGCTTGGATCCTTGCGGTTTCGGTCGGGGTGTGGGCGCAGTCCGCCGGGTCTTGTGACGGCGTGCAGGACCGGCTTGCGCTTGTCGGCATAGGGGTGACGGGCGTTGGCGAAGCTGGGGAAGGGCTGGGGCAGCTTCCGCGGGGGGTGGAGGATGACGGCACGGGCAAGGGTGTTGAGGATCGTGTGGTTTGCGGGTGCGTTGCGGGCCCGGAGCATGGAGTCGTCTTCGCGGAAGGTGGTATCGCGGATGGGGGGATGGCGTTCGACCACCCAGGGGCCGCGGTTCCCTGCGAGTAGCGGTTGCGGCGAGGCGCGGTCGGCCGCGACCGAAGTCATGCCGTAGGCGTGTTCCATGGTCGGTTTTCCGGATTTCTTGCATTCGACGCGCCGGGGGACACGGAAGATCGGTTTGACATGAGGATCGTGGATCATCTTCGCGGGCGGGGTGAAGACTTCGATGCTGCGCGGCTCGATGCGGCCGTGCTTGAGCGTGGGTGTTTCGCGGTAGCGTCCCGTGCTCGTGGTTTCCCAGTGGATGCTCTCGAACGTCTCGAAGGTCTTGGGAGCGTTGCCCTTGACCGTCCTCATCCCGTCGGCGCCCTGGGTCTCGACGATCCGCCGTGCCGTCTCGCGGGGGGGGGTGTGGAGCGCGTCGAGCGTGCGCAGACGGCCGGCCACCGGCGCGGTCTCGAGCGCGGCGTGGACGGCGGCGATCTCCCCGCCTTCGTCATGATCGTTGAGGATCGAGACCGGCATGCCGGTCCCGGGCTCGATCCGCGAGACCGTCTCGTACGGATCCTCGCCGGTGCGGTGGGTGCCGCGCATGCGCGTGCTGTCGACCGCGATCGCGGGGCCGACCCGCAGGCGCGGCTGCGCCCAGCGCCGCAGAGCCTCCTCGATCCACGCCGGGTCGGGGTCCTGCAGCACCCGGTGCACGGTCGATTGGGACACCGGTTCCTACCGGCCGGTGTCCGGGTTCTTCCACGCACCGATCGGCGCCAGATCCTTCTGCGTCATCGCCTTCGCGGAGCGTGCCGCGGCCACCGCGCCGTGCCGATTCGCCCGCCGCGCCAGCACGATCACGCACCGCACCGAAGCGATGCCGTGCGTGCGCCCCTGCGCGCGCCGGACGTCGGAAAGCGCCGCAACATGCGGGTCCATCGAGCGCACCTCCCGCGCCGACCGGCCGCTCTGCGTCGCCCGCAACGCCCACGCCGCAGGAAGCGGCGCACGATCCCGCACCCGACGACCGGTGTCGCGACGCAGCGGAACCCCGTACCGATCTTTCGCCTCCCCGTGCGGATCGGGATCGCGCCCGTGGGCGCGCGCATCGCCCGTGCTCCTGCCCACGCACGTCCCGTTCGCCGCCTGGTACAGGGTGCCGCGGAACTTCGTCGGCGAAACCAACGACTCTGCCACCCGCAACGGATTGCCGTACGCAGCCTCCCCGTCATCGCTGAGACGCCGCTGCATCCGCGACCACGCACACGAGGCAAGACCCCGAAACGCTCGGCGACCTCCCAGAATCACCAACCTCGTGGGGTTTCCGATCCGGTGCAACCGCTCCAACGGTTCTTTGCGGCGCCAACCCATCCAACGGTCCCGCGGCCGCACCGCGGAAGGCGCCCGTTTGCCCGCCCGCAGCGCCCATCCACCGCCCGCGCCACGTGAACACGGAGCGCAGACCTCGACCCGCAAACGGCTTGAAACCCAGATCGTGACGACGGTCCACCACACGGTTCCAGCGACACACCTCATCCGGCCGCGCCAAGCGCACCACCCCATCCCGGAGCGCAAAACCCTCCGGAGTCGTCTCGAAACCATCCGCGGCGCGTTCCATGACCACCACGGATCCCACGCCGCTTCACCAACACCAGCACCAATCCGAATCATCCGGAACCCGCGGAACCCAGCCTTCCAACCAACCTAGCATGGGATGGCCTTGGGCTCGTCCGGTACCGGCACGCCGACACGGAATCCGGCCTCGCGACCTCCCGGCTGGACGGCAGCCGGGATCCCGTCCCGGCGCTCTCCGATCTCGATCCTGCTCGTGGGGGCGTGGAGGAACGGTACAAGACCGGGACGTTCCGGATCGAGGCCTTCCCCGCCCCGTCCGAACGCGGCGTCCGCCCAGAGCTCTACGCTGCCTTCGTTCGCATCACCCTCGCCCGCCCGTTCGCGAACCGCTGCGACCACGATCTCGACGACGGCGACGACCGGCCGGCCCTGCGCACCCACGTCCGCAACGGCCTGCGCCTCGTCGGCCAGGCGATCGAGGGCCGGTTCCTCGCGCAGAGCGCCAGGGTCGCCCGGTCCGTCCAGCGGATCCGGTCCGGCCTCTCGCGGTGCATCCCGCGCGAACGGCCTGGGCGCAGTTCCGTACGGCAGTCGAAACCACCCAGGAGCAAGGGGCAGCACCGGGTACCCGCCTGCCCCCCGACACCGGTCACCGGACCAGGCCCCCGGCTTCCGGCCACCGCCCGAAGCACGGGGGGTTCGTATTCGAATGCCAGAAAAACGTATCCGAATGCCATTGCCCCGCGCCCGGGTTGCGCGGCGGCGGGAGGCGGGCCGGATCGGGCGGGCCGCCATCCGCCGGGCGGGCCGGCAGGACGACATCGGGCCGGCGTGTGCGGTCCGGCTGCCGGTCCGGAGGGTCGGGGGGACGGGGGCCGCCGCTCGTACGACGGCGCGCTCGGGCGGCGTGCGGCGCCGTCGGCCGCTGGCATGCCGGCGGGCGTCGGCCGGGTTCCGTCGGAGTTTCTGGTCGAGGGGGCCGCGCCGGTCGTCCATCGGGTTCCGGGCATCCACCGGGTGCGGTACGATGTGACGTCGAAGCCGCCCGGCCCGATCGAGTGGGAGGGAGGGCGCGGAGGCGCGGCTGCGGTCGGCCCGTCCGTGCCTCTTCGTGCGGCGGGGGCGGTTCCGCTGCTGCCCGGCTCCTGCGCTCTCGGGCGCGTGCGGGCCGGGGGCCGGGGTCTTCTGCGGCGCGGGTCCGGGGGCGGGCGCGCGCCCGGCCGCCGGGCGGCCACACGGCGGGTCCGGGTCCTGGCTTGCAGAGTTCGTTCGCCGGCCTATAGTGAGCGCCGAGCGTTCGTCGGGGCCGCCTGCGGATGTCTCATGTGTGCAAAATCCAAGGGCCCCTTTCCGGGGTTTCTTCCGCAGTCGAAGGGGAGCCTCGACGATGAACCAACTGATGTGCAAAAACGTGGCGACGGCCTGCAGCGTGGTCGTGCTCGCATTCGGGCTGGCGGCGTGCAGCAGCAGCACCAAGAAGCCCGCGGATGGGAATGGGGGTACTCCTCCGGCCAATGGGGGTACTCCTCCGGCCGACGAGATGGATTCTGAGCTCAAGCAGCAGCAGGATGCGGCCAAGGCGGCCGAGACGGCGGCCAAGGCCGCATCGGATCTCGCGTCCCAGGGCATGGCGGCGTCCGACGACGATCCGGCCAAGACCGGCGCGGATGCGGCGCAGACGGCGGTGATGAACCTCGTGTCCATCCAGCTTCCTGCGAAGGCGAAGATGTATGCCGACGAGGCCAAAGCGGCGGCCGAGGCGGCGAAGGAGGCCTACGACCTGGCCAAGGCGGCAGCCGCGAAGGCGGCGGCGGCGACCAGCGTGCTGGTGGCGACCGAGGCAAGGATCGACGCCGAGGAGGCCCAGAAGGACGCCGAGGCGCAGGCCAAGACCGCCAATGACAAGGCCCAGATGGCGGTGGACGAGGCCCAGGGGATCGCGTACGCCGACGGAACCTACACGGTCGGCGCCATGTCGATCACGCCCGGCCCGGAGAGGACCACGCAAACCGTCGACGGCAAGTCGCTGACGACCGGCCGTCTCGGGTCGGACGACGGCATCAGCCAGAAGACCGTCTACCGGGCGGCGGACGAGTCGAGCGGTCCGGAGCTGACGGTGACCACCAAGGTGACCCATATGGTGGCCGACAGGAGGGAACGAATCCTTCACGCTGAGACGATAGCGACCCCCTCCTTGACCGCCCGCGCGACGCCGGCAGGAGGCCTGCTGGCATCGCCGGAGATTCCTGCGGGCCGCGAGGTCCGGGTCAGCCACATGTACGATTCGGAGGACGACAAGTCTCGTCTCTGGCTCGTCACGCATTACATGGGCAAGGCAACCGTCGGGTTCTTCTATCGAGAAGCGACCGAAGTAATAGCCACCGTAGACCAGGAAGACGATGCTCCCTACGGCAGGTGGGCGAAGGATGACACGAATACGGACTATGCTGGGGGGCCGAAGGTGGTGCGGAAGGCGGAAGGCAACTTCTACTTGGCCTCTTCGGGTTCGGTCACTAGCGGCAGGATCTGGAACGGGAGCGCCTATACCTTCAGCATTAAGGTAGGCGAGGAGGAGGAAGTACTCGAAGAAGGCGACGTCTTCTACGTCCTCGACGACCGGAACGAACCGGCGAATCCCGCCAACAACCGCAGGACATGGCTGGAACTGGTCTCGACCACCACCAAGCCGGACGGGACGAAATCGTTCCAGTACAAGCTGATCCAAGCTTGGACGGGAGACTACCGGGGAGACCCCGGGAAAGTATCCGTTTCCGACTTTCCGGAATCGATCGCCTACGATCATGTCAATTTCGGCCTGTGGTCCATGCTGGACGAGGCCGGCAAGAAGCCGAAGGAACTGGGCATCGCATTCGCCCGGGCCAAGCAGGGCGGCAGCATGACCGCCGCCGCCGCCATGCCGACCAGCGGCACCGCCACCTACAACGGTTCCTGGGCGGCGCATGTGCGCGAGAGGGCCGTCGTCTCGGGCCCCGGCAGAGTCACGCAACCCTCTCCGATTTCCGAACAAAGCGGCAATTCGGTGGTGACGGCGGACTTTGCGAAGAATACCGTCAAGGTCAACCTGCACCAGCTTGCCATGCTTGAGGGCGACATTTCCGGCAACATGTTCTCGGGGACCAAGATCTCCGACGTCAAGGACGGAAAGGGGAATCTGGCCGCCGCGGCCGATGGAAGCGGCTTCACGGGCGCGTTCAGCGGCAGCTTCTTTGGGTCGGCGGCCGAGGAGGTCGGCGGCGTGTTCGACTACACGTCGGAGGACAAGGGCGCGTTCCGCGGCGCCTTCGGCGGCTCGAAGTCCGGCATGCCGATGGCCGAGACGGTCGCGACGACAGGGGGTCCCGTCCCGGGCGGCTTTAAGCTGATCGATCGTCGGATGGACCGTCTGCCCGAATAGGCGCCGCCGCCACGGCCCTGGCGACACCGGGGCGCCCGGTCCATCGGGCCCGGGCGCCCCGGTTTTTTTCCGCAGCGGACCGGGAACTCTGTGCGTGCATCGATCTGCGGGTGTGGCGATTCTCCTCCTTCTGCTCGTGCGGGTTCTGGCCGGGACTCCCGTGTCCGCACAGGAGGATTCGGGCCGGGAGCCGCCGGCGGGCGGGATCTCTGCCGAGGTCCTGATCGAGGCCGCGCGGACGGCCTTGGTGGCGGGGCAGCCCGAGGATGCGGCGGTCCTTCTCGAGGGGGTGCCGCCGGGCGAGGGGCCGGCCGACGATCTTGATTTCCTGCACGGATCGATTGCGATGCAGCGAGGCGACTGGCAGGGAGCGATCGCGCGGTTCCGGGCGATGCTGGCGCGCAACCCCGACCTGCCCCGGGTGCGGCTCGACCTGGCGCTGGCGTATTTCCAGGCCGGGGAGGACCGCAACGCAGCGCGGCATTTCCGTCTGGCGCTCGGGTCGGGCCCTCTGCCCGAGGCGGTGCGCGCCAATGCCCTGGCCTTCCTCGACCGGATCCGGCGGCGCAAGCGCTGGTCGGTCACCGGCGCGCTGGCCCTCGCGCCCGACACCAACATCAACGCCGCCACCGATGCACGCCGGATTACGCTGTCCGGCGTGCCCGCCACGCTGTCGGACGAGGCCCGCCGGACCAGCGGGGTCGGGGTGACGGCGAACCTGTACGGAAGCCGCGAGGAGCGGCTCTCGCCCGACCTGCGGTTCCGGGTGGGCGGCGGGCTTCGGACCCGGACCTACCGGGAGGGCGCCTTCAACGACCGCCTGCTCAGCCTGCGCGCCGGTCCGCGCTTTCTGTTCCCCGCGTTCGACCTGCGCACCGAGGGGACCGCCGGCCAGCGCTGGATTGCCGGCGATACGTTCAGCCGGACCCAGGGCATCGAACTGACGGGCAGCTGGCTGGCCGGGCCGACCTGGCGGCTGGGCGCGACGCTCCGGCACGAGCGGGTCGACTATGAGGGATTTCGCGGCCGGGGTACCACGGCTGCGGCCGGGGTCGATCTGGTGCATGCTCTGGGCCCGGCGACGCTGCTGCAGGCGGATGCCGGGTGGAGCCGCGAGGCGCTGGATCAGAAGGGCTATTCGTGGCGCGCGTTCACGGTCGGATGGTCGGGGTCGCGCGAGCTCCCCCGCGGCTTCGTGGCGAGCGGGGGAGCGACCCGCGTGTGGCGCCGGTACGGTGCCCCGCTCCCGTGGCTCGGTCCGGACGCGCGGTGGGACCGGACGTGGGCGGCGTGGGTGCGGCTGTCCAACCGGTATGTCGCACTGTTCGGCTTCATGCCGGAAATCACCGTGCGCTACGAGCGGCGGAAGAGCAACCTCGTGCTCTACGACTACACCCGCGCCGTCGGCGAACTCGGCGTCGTCAGAACCTTCTGACGGCCAGGGGCCGCACGCGGCCGACCGCAGGATCCCGTCGCCGGCGCCCCGCCCGGCTCCGGACCTTGGACTCCATGCTGCTTCCGCATGGCGGGTGTCCGCATGGCGGGGTGCGTTTCGACGAACGTGCGGAGGATCCGGATCCAACCCTCTCCGATTTCCGAACAAAGCGGCAATTCGGTGGTGACGGCGGACTTTGCGAAGAATACCGTCAAGGTCAACCTGCACCAGCTTGCCATGCTTGAGGGCGACATTTCCGGCAACATGTTCTCGGGGACCAAGATCTCCGACGTCAAGGACGGAAAGGGGAATCTGGCCGCCGCGGCCGATGGAAGCGGCTTCACGGGCGCGTTCAGCGGCAGCTTCTTTGGGTCGGCGGCCGAGGAGGTCGGCGGCGTGTTCGACTACACGTCGGAGGACAAGGGCGCGTTCCGCGGCGCCTTCGGCGGCTCGAAGTCCGGCATGCCGATGGCCGAGACGGTCGCGACGACAGGGGGTCCCGTCCCGGGCGGCTTTAAGCTGATCGATCGTCGGATGGACCGTCTGCCCGAATAGGCGCCGCCGCCACGGCCCTGGCGACACCGGGGCGCCCGGTCCATCGGGCCCGGGCGCCCCGGTTTTTTTCCGCAGCGGACCGGGAACTCTGTGCGTGCATCGATCTGCGGGTGTGGCGATTCTCCTCCTTCTGCTCGTGCGGGTTCTGGCCGGGACTCCCGTGTCCGCACAGGAGGATTCGGGCCGGGAGCCGCCGGCGGGCGGGATCTCTGCCGAGGTCCTGATCGAGGCCGCGCGGACGGCCTTGGTGGCGGGGCAGCCCGAGGATGCGGCGGTCCTTCTCGAGGGGGTGCCGCCGGGCGAGGGGCCGGCCGACGATCTTGATTTCCTGCACGGATCGATTGCGATGCAGCGAGGCGACTGGCAGGGAGCGATCGCGCGGTTCCGGGCGATGCTGGCGCGCAACCCCGACCTGCCCCGGGTGCGGCTCGACCTGGCGCTGGCGTATTTCCAGGCCGGGGAGGACCGCAACGCAGCGCGGCATTTCCGTCTGGCGCTCGGGTCGGGCCCTCTGCCCGAGGCGGTGCGCGCCAATGCCCTGGCCTTCCTCGACCGGATCCGGCGGCGCAAGCGCTGGTCGGTCACCGGCGCGCTGGCCCTCGCGCCCGACACCAACATCAACGCCGCCACCGATGCACGCCGGATTACGCTGTCCGGCGTGCCCGCCACGCTGTCGGACGAGGCCCGCCGGACCAGCGGGGTCGGGGTGACGGCGAACCTGTACGGAAGCCGCGAGGAGCGGCTCTCGCCCGACCTGCGGTTCCGGGTGGGCGGCGGGCTTCGGACCCGGACCTACCGGGAGGGCGCCTTCAACGACCGCCTGCTCAGCCTGCGCGCCGGTCCGCGCTTTCTGTTCCCCGCGTTCGACCTGCGCACCGAGGGGACCGCCGGCCAGCGCTGGATTGCCGGCGATACGTTCAGCCGGACCCAGGGCATCGAACTGACGGGCAGCTGGCTGGCCGGGCCGACCTGGCGGCTGGGCGCGACGCTCCGGCACGAGCGGGTCGACTATGAGGGATTTCGCGGCCGGGGTACCACGGCTGCGGCCGGGGTCGATCTGGTGCATGCTCTGGGCCCGGCGACGCTGCTGCAGGCGGATGCCGGGTGGAGCCGCGAGGCGCTGGATCAGAAGGGCTATTCGTGGCGCGCGTTCACGGTCGGATGGTCGGGGTCGCGCGAGCTCCCCCGCGGCTTCGTGGCGAGCGGGGGAGCGACCCGCGTGTGGCGCCGGTACGGTGCCCCGCTCCCGTGGCTCGGTCCGGACGCGCGGTGGGACCGGACGTGGGCGGCGTGGGTGCGGCTGTCCAACCGGTATGTCGCACTGTTCGGCTTCATGCCGGAAATCACCGTGCGCTACGAGCGGCGGAAGAGCAACCTCGTGCTCTACGACTACACCCGCGCCGTCGGCGAACTCGGCGTCGTCAGAACCTTCTGACGGCCAGGGGCCGCACGCGGCCGACCGCAGGATCCCGTCGCCGGCGCCCCGCCCGGCTCCGGACCTTGGACTCCATGCTGCTTCCGCATGGCGGGTGTCCGCATGGCGGGGTGCGTTTCGACGAACGTGCGGAGGATCCGGATCCAACCCTCTCCGATTTCCGAACAAAGCGGCAATTCGGTGGTGACGGCGGACTTTGCGAAGAATACCGTCAAGGTCAACCTGCACCAGCTTGCCATGCTTGAGGGCGACATTTCCGGCAACATGTTCTCGGGGACCAAGATCTCCGACGTCAAGGACGGAAAGGGGAATCTGGCCGCCGCGGCCGATGGAAGCGGCTTCACGGGCGCGTTCAGCGGCAGCTTCTTTGGGTCGGCGGCCGAGGAGGTCGGCGGCGTGTTCGACTACACGTCGGAGGACAAGGGCGCGTTCCGCGGCGCCTTCGGCGGCTCGAAGTCCGGCATGCCGATGGCCGAGACGGTCGCGACGACAGGGGGTCCCGTCCCGGGCGGCTTTAAGCTGATCGATCGTCGGATGGACCGTCTGCCCGAATAGGCGCCGCCGCCACGGCCCTGGCGACACCGGGGCGCCCGGTCCATCGGGCCCGGGCGCCCCGGTTTTTTTCCGCAGCGGACCGGGAACTCTGTGCGTGCATCGATCTGCGGGTGTGGCGATTCTCCTCCTTCTGCTCGTGCGGGTTCTGGCCGGGACTCCCGTGTCCGCACAGGAGGATTCGGGCCGGGAGCCGCCGGCGGGCGGGATCTCTGCCGAGGTCCTGATCGAGGCCGCGCGGACGGCCTTGGTGGCGGGGCAGCCCGAGGATGCGGCGGTCCTTCTCGAGGGGGTGCCGCCGGGCGAGGGGCCGGCCGACGATCTTGATTTCCTGCACGGATCGATTGCGATGCAGCGAGGCGACTGGCAGGGAGCGATCGCGCGGTTCCGGGCGATGCTGGCGCGCAACCCCGACCTGCCCCGGGTGCGGCTCGACCTGGCGCTGGCGTATTTCCAGGCCGGGGAGGACCGCAACGCAGCGCGGCATTTCCGTCTGGCGCTCGGGTCGGGCCCTCTGCCCGAGGCGGTGCGCGCCAATGCCCTGGCCTTCCTCGACCGGATCCGGCGGCGCAAGCGCTGGTCGGTCACCGGCGCGCTGGCCCTCGCGCCCGACACCAACATCAACGCCGCCACCGATGCACGCCGGATTACGCTGTCCGGCGTGCCCGCCACGCTGTCGGACGAGGCCCGCCGGACCAGCGGGGTCGGGGTGACGGCGAACCTGTACGGAAGCCGCGAGGAGCGGCTCTCGCCCGACCTGCGGTTCCGGGTGGGCGGCGGGCTTCGGACCCGGACCTACCGGGAGGGCGCCTTCAACGACCGCCTGCTCAGCCTGCGCGCCGGTCCGCGCTTTCTGTTCCCCGCGTTCGACCTGCGCACCGAGGGGACCGCCGGCCAGCGCTGGATTGCCGGCGATACGTTCAGCCGGACCCAGGGCATCGAACTGACGGGCAGCTGGCTGGCCGGGCCGACCTGGCGGCTGGGCGCGACGCTCCGGCACGAGCGGGTCGACTATGAGGGATTTCGCGGCCGGGGTACCACGGCTGCGGCCGGGGTCGATCTGGTGCATGCTCTGGGCCCGGCGACGCTGCTGCAGGCGGATGCCGGGTGGAGCCGCGAGGCGCTGGATCAGAAGGGCTATTCGTGGCGCGCGTTCACGGTCGGATGGTCGGGGTCGCGCGAGCTCCCCCGCGGCTTCGTGGCGAGCGGGGGAGCGACCCGCGTGTGGCGCCGGTACGGTGCCCCGCTCCCGTGGCTCGGTCCGGACGCGCGGTGGGACCGGACGTGGGCGGCGTGGGTGCGGCTGTCCAACCGGTATGTCGCACTGTTCGGCTTCATGCCGGAAATCACCGTGCGCTACGAGCGGCGGAAGAGCAACCTCGTGCTCTACGACTACACCCGCGCCGTCGGCGAACTCGGCGTCGTCAGAACCTTCTGACGGCCAGGGGCCGCACGCGGCCGACCGCAGGATCCCGTCGCCGGCGCCCCGCCCGGCTCCGGACCTTGGACTCCATGCTGCTTCCGCATGGCGGGTGTCCGCATGGCGGGGTGCGTTTCGACGAACGTGCGGAGGATCCGGATCCCTTCCGGCGTGGTTCGGTGCCCGGCCAAGGCCATCCCACGCTAGGTTTGTTGGAAGGCTGGGTTCTGCGGGTTCCGGATGATTCGGATTTGTGCTGGCTTTTTGTGAAGCGGTGTGGTATCCGTGGTGGTCATGGAGCGTGCAGCGGATGTGTTCGAGACGACCCCGGAGGGTTTTGCGCTCCGGGATGTGGTGGTGCGCCTTGCGCGGCCGGATGAGGTGTGTCGCTGGAACCGTGTGGTGGACCGTCATCACGATCTGGGTTTCCATCAATTTGCGGGTCGAGGTCTGCGCTCCGTATTCACGTGGCGCGGGCAGTGGATGGGCGCTGCGGGCGGGCAAACGGGCGCCTTCCGCGGTGCGCCGCGGGACCGTGGGATGGGCGGACGCCGCGAGGAACCGTTGGAGCGGCTGCACCGGATCGGAAACCCCACGAGGTTTGTGATTCTGGGAGGTCGCCGGGCGTTTCGGGGTCTTGCCTCGTGTGCGTGGTCGCGGATGGAGCGGCGTCTCAGCGACGACGGGGAGGCTGCGTACGGCACTCCGTTGCGGGTGGCAGAGTCGTGGGGCTCGCCGACGAAGTTCCGCGGCACCCCTGTACCAGGCGGCGAACGGGACGTGCGTGGGCAGGAGCAAGGGCGATGCGTGCGCCCACGGGCGCGATCCCGATCCGCACGGGGAGGCGAAGGATCGGTACGGGGTTCCGCTGCGTCGCGACGCCGGTCGTCGGGTGCGGGATCGTGCGCCGCTTCCTGCGGCGTGGGCGTTGCGGGCGACGCAGAGCGGCCGGTCGGCGCGGGCGTTGCGCTCGATGTACCCGCATGGTGCGGCGCTTTCCGACATCCGGCGCGCGGCAGGGGCGCACGCACGGCATCGCTTCGGTGCGGCCCGTGCGGGTGCGGGCGCGGCGAGCGAATCGGCACGGCGCGGTGGCGGCGGCACGCTCCGCGAAGGCGATGACGCAGAAGGATCTGGCGCCGATCGGTGCGTGGAAGAACCCGGACACCGGCCGGTAGGAACCGGTGTCCCAGTCGACCGTGCACCGGGTGCTGCAGAACCCCGACCCGGCGTGGATCGAGGAGGCTCTGCGGCGCTGGGCGCAGCCGCGCCCTGCCTATGACTCAGAGCCTGTGCGGAAACTATTGAGCGACCCCGATTCTGGTATCTGTGATGTGGCTGGAGAGTACATCGGGATCAAACAAGCCCATTCCACATCTGTCAGATTGCTTTCGAAGCGGTCTCTCCGACGCCGATACTTTGCACGAGCGGCCCCGATTCGAGCCTCTACGATGTGGTTGGCGACGACATTGGGAGGATGCCATGGCTTGGAGCGAGACCGCTCGTGCGAAGTATCCGCGTCGGGGAAACCGCTTCGAACGCGATCGGACCGACGCGGAATGGGCTCGTTTGGAGCCGCTGCTTCCGGCACCGTCGTCGACGGGTCGTCCCCGTGAGGTGGACCTGCGCGAGGTAGTGAACGCGCTGCTGTATCCGTGGATGACGGGTTGCCAGTGGCGTGCGCTACCGCCTTGTTTTCCTGCGATTTCGACGGTCCGGTACGATGTTTACCGGTGGCGTAACCAGGGCCTGTATGGGGATCTCGTGGCGGCGTTGCGGGGTCCGGCCCGGGCGCTGGAGGGCCGGCGTTCGACGACGACGGCGGGGGTGATCGACCGTCCGTCCGTGAAGACGACGGAGAGTGGTGGTCCGAGTGGCTAGTAGTACGGAATCATTGGATTGCTGGGTATAGAGACTTCAGTTTCACCCGGGCGTCTGCCGTCGTGAACCGCCAGTCGACCGTGCCGCCGGCCGCGTTGCGGCGCTTGACCCACGCCGCGGTCTCCCGCAGCATGGTGGCGCGGTCAGGAATGCGTCGTCGAAGACATTGTCGCGACAACGCGCCGATTTCGATCTCGGCCCTGTTGAGCCAGCTTCCGTGCTTCGGCGTGTACCGAAACTCGAACCGCTTTCGCACTCGCATGGCCTCCCGGGGTGCAAAGGCCTCATACAACGATGCGGGGCCGTGCGTGTTCAGGTTGTCCATGACCCGTACAATCTTCTTTCCGGGGATAGGATCGTCCGCGAGTTCCCGGATGAACTGCGCCCAGTCCCGCGCCGTGCGGCGGTCGGTGACTTTCACCGTACGCCAGTTTTCGTTGGGCGCGAACGCCAGGAAGAGATTGGCCGTGCCGTTTCGCTCGTATTCGTAGTCGACGATTTCCGGCTGCCCGGGCCGCACGGGGCGGGGAAGGCGGGTTTCCTTGGTCTGCTGCCGACTGGTCTCATCCATGCAAACCCGAACCTCGTCTTCGGCAACATCCCGCTGATACGTGTCCAGTACCTCCTCCATCGCCGCCACGAACGGCGCGTTGCGGCTCGGGGGAATGCACCCGTACGGCTTCAGCCAAGGCTTGATCTCCTTTTTTTAGAGTCTTCCGTACCGTTTCCTTCGAGATGCTCTCGACGATCTCCATCTCCATCCGACGGCCGGCCAGCAGCTTCAGCGTCCAGCGGACACAGCCCTTGGGCGGGGAAGAACCGGCCAAAGCCACCCGCTTCGCCTCCTTTGCCCCGTCCAGGAGTTTCGGTCGGCGGTTCTCCTGCTCCCGGCGGCGGAGGGCGGCCTCCAGACCCTCCAGAACACAGCGCTTGCACAGGCGTTCGACCGTCGCACCGCCGATGCCCAGGCCACGCGCGATGTCGACATCCCGGAGTTTGCCGCCGTCGCGCCCCTCGTCTGCCATCAGCAGAATCTGCGCCCGACGACGACGCCAGGCGGCTCCGGTACCGTCGACGATCGCCTGGAGTTCCCGGCGCTCCGACGCCGAAAGGCTCACTCGATAGAGCTTCCTGCCCTGAGGATTGGCCATGATCCACTCCGATCCCCGCACCGAACCCCTGCAGGCAGGCTCGGTTCCCGGAAACCGGATCCGTCCGATCCCCAAGAGAGTGTGGGCGCCGGCACGTTCGGCATCGGGTCGGTGGGGATGAACCAGAGAGCGCCGTACCGATCGGGCGCTCACGCGTGCCGACACGCACCGACACGGGGCCGACACGCACCGACACGGAAATCTTGCCAGAATACTATCGTCAGTTCAACGTTTCCGTACTACTAGTGTCTGCACGGAAAATCACAACACATTGTATATGCAACCATATTTGGAATCTGGAGAACCGAAGATTCCTTCTTTGATGGCATATGACGACATATTCCGCTGGAATCAGGCTGGATTCGATGAATCTTCGCCCTGTCAATATTGGGATTTCATTCATGTAATCAGACTCTTAGGGATTTTCCGGGCAGGCATTATCTACTCACCCCCCCCGACTGATGACGAATCGTTTTTCCTGACGGGTTCGGATCCGGCATGGTTCCGTGCCCCTTTCCCTCGCTCGCGGCCGAGGACCGGATGCACGGGGTCCGGTTGACAAGAAGTGGGTCGATCTTCGGCTTCCGCTCCCCGTTCCGGCCTTGTGGGGAGGGGTCCGCAACGCGACCGGGCACGCACCTCGCGCGGGACGTCGCGGGTCCGTCGTGCGGTGCGGTGGAGCGGGTTCCGTGGGCTGCCGTTCCCCTCCGCCGGAGATCTGTGCTTGACGTTGTAGGAGGGGCACTCTCCAAGATGGGCCATCGGGGCGGACCGCGTCGGAGGTGTGGATGGCGGCAGGGTAGGGATCGAAGGCGACGACGGGTCGATCGCCCGGCGGGGCAAAGGCATTCGGATCTGTGCGTCGCGGTGACGGCGGTTTTCCCATACCGGCAAGCCTTGGATAGGAGGTGACGTTTCGGTGCGTGGGCGGGTCGTCACGCACCGCTTGACCAGCGCCCGCCGATTCGCATGATGCGGTCGAATCGTGGCTGCGGGAATCCCCATGGACCCGCGAATCGTCGACCTGAAGTCGACCCCCTTTTCGGGCCGCCGCCGGACCCGCCAGCCGATCGCGGAGGTCCGGGAGACCGTGGGTCGGTGTTCCCCCTGCCGCCGCAACGAGCGGGCGAAGACCCTCTGCGAGCACCTTCCCTGGACGACGGCGAAGGGCGGCTCCAAGGTCGGGGCCGGCCTCGGGATGCTGGAGACCTTGGAGCGCCACGGCATCCGGACGTGGCCGCCCGTGCGCGAGGACCCCGTCCGCGACCGGGCCGCTGCCCCGGTCTGGACCTCAGCCTCCGACCCGCAGCCGGAGATCGTGGCTCCGCGGTCGGAACTGCGCCTGCTTTGCGTCGAGCCGGTCCCCGACCCCGAGGGGCGGCAGCTGGGGAACGCCTTCGTCGACCGGCACCACAAGATGGGCCATCGGGGTGGATCGCGTCGGAGGTGTGGATGGCGGCAGGGTAGGGATCGAAGGCGACGACGGGTCGGAGTCCGGCGGTCATCGCGGCCCGGCCGCCGCAGGACGTGTACCTGGAGGCGTTCCTTGGGGGCGGCGCGGCGCTACCGGACGATGCCCGAAGGCGAGCGGTTCGCCGTGCGGGTGGCAGTCCGGGGGGTGGAGGCGTCGGGATGACGAGCATCGCCGGCACCTCCCTGCGCCCGGAGGTCGACGCCTTCCAGAAGCGGTTCCAGGATCTCCGCACGCAAGGCACGGTCCCCCCGGAGTGCGAGGCGCTCGTCCGCGGCCTGCGGATGCTGCTCCAGCTGCTGCTGGCCGTGCTCCTGGAGAAGACCACGCGCACGACGAGTCGGAACTCCGGTCTGCCGCCGTCCCAGACGGACCAGGACGAGAGCGCGCGGCGCACCGGGAGCCACGGCAAGGGCCCGAAGCCGAAACCGCAGACGGGCGGCCCCCGGCGCACGACCCCCGTCAAGGAGACGATCACCGTCGATGCCTGCGACGCCTGCGGTGCCGATCTCGACGACGTCGACCCCGTCGATCGGGAGCGCCGCGTCCTCTACGACATCGTGTTCGAAGTCGTCGAGCGCCGCGTCGACGCCGAGATCAAGGAATGCCCGAAGTGTCGGGCCCGGACCAAGGGCCGGTTCCCAGACCTCATGCCGGGGCCCGTGCAGTACGGTGTCCGCATCCCGGCCTTGGTCCTCAACCTGCGGATCGCCCAGATGCGGTCCCTGCGCCGTGCCGTCTCGCTCGTGCACGCGATCTCCGGCATCCAGCTCTCCGAGGCGACCTGCCTCGGCTAGGTCCGGCGCTTTCAGGATGCGCTCGCATCCTGGGAGGAGGTCGCCGTGGCCCATCTCCTGCAACGCCCGGCCGTGCAGGTCGATGAGACCGGATTCCGGGTCGCCGGCAAGACCCCATGGCTCCCTGTCGTCACCGACGGGACCCTGACCGTGAAGTTCCCGCACCGCAAGCGCGGTCGGGAGGCGATCGAAGAGATCGGCATCCTCCCGCGCTACCCAGGTGTCCGGGTCCACGACTGCTGGCCTGCATACATGGGCTACGATCCGTGCCGCCACCAGCTGTGCGGCAGCCACCTGCTGCGCGAACGGGCCTTCATCGTCGAGTCCCACGGCTACCGCTGGGCGCGATGGATGAAGAGCCTGCTGCGCGAGGTCTGTCACAGGGTCCACCAGAGCGCATCCAAGGCCTTGAACGAGACCGACCGCCGAGCCGTGCGCACGCGCTACCGCACCCTCCTCACCCAAGGCGCCAAGGAGTTGCCCGACCTCCCGCCGCGGACGAAAGGAACCCGGGGACGCATCGCAAAGTCCGATGCGCACAACCTGCATGAACGTCTCGTGAAACACGAGACGTCCGTCCTCCGCTTCAGGAAGGACCCCGACGTCCGCTTCACCCACCATGCCGGAGAACCGAAGATCCGAATGACCAAGGTCAAGATCAAGGGGTCCGGATGGTTCCGCACCATGCTCCACGCAACCGCATGGTGCCGAGGCTCCAGCTTCCTCACCTCCATGGAGGCACTCGGCTACAACCCTCTCGTCGCCATCCACATCGCCCTCAACGGAAAGGCCGCAGACATCCTCAACGAGCACTATGGCCAACCAGACCCCAACAAGGGGTGAGTAGTTAGTGCCTGCCCGGAAAATCCCTAAGAGTCGGATTACATGAATGAAAACTCAATATTGACAGGGCGAAGATTCATCGAATCCAGCCTGATTTCAGCGGAATATGCCGTCATATGCCCTCAAAGAAGGAATCTTCGGTTCTCCAGATTCCAAATATGGTTGCACATACAATGTGTTGTGATTTTTCGTGCAGACACTAGTTAGTGCCTGCCCGGAAAATCCCTAAGAGTCGGATTACATGAATGAAAGCCCAATATTGACAGGGCGAAGATTCATCGAATCCAGCCTGATTTCAGCGGAATATGTCGTCATATGCCATCAAAGAAGGAATCTTCGGTTCCCCAGATTCCAAATATGATTGCATATACAATGTGTTGTGATTTTTCGTGCAGACACTAGTTACCATCATGGTTCCTCTCTGCCGCCCTCTCGTTCCAAGGGTAGTCCGTGTCTCAGAGCCTGTACGGAAACTATTGAGCGGTCCCGATTCTGGCCGCTCGTGCAAAGTATCGGCGTCGGAGAGACCGCTTCGAAAGCAATCTGACAGATGTGGAATGGACTTGTCTGATTGCGCCAGGCTAAGCCCTGGAGGGGAGGAAGCCATGACGTAGGCTGAAACCTTTCGTCGCAAGCCTGCGGGTTCGACCCCCGCCCGGCAAAGGTGCGCCCGCCAGCCGGGAGCGAGTGTGGCATGGCGTGCGGTACCGCACGTCGTGAAGCGTACACAGCGGGCGGCGAAGCGTCGCTAGGGAGCCTCGTACTCCGCAACGTCGGTGCCTTCATCGTTCGAGCAGTGGGGGCCGCACCGGAGTGCCGCGTGTAGGGGCAAGGCGCAACGGACCGTCCGGGGTCCGAGAACGACGCAAAGCCGCGGGAGGGCTTGCCAGGGAACCTGGGAGATCCGGTTTCTGCCCGCAGGTCGAGCCTGCGGAGCCGGCGGGCGAAACCCATGAGCCGAAGGCCAGACGGAAACCGGAAGTCGTAGCTCGCTCCTAGTAGTACGGAATCATTGGATTGATGGGTATAGAGACTTCAGTTTCACCCGGGCGTCTGCCGTCGTGAACCGCCAGTCGACGGTGCCGCCGGCCGCGTTGCGGCGCTTGACCCACGCCGCGGTCTCCCGCAGCATGGTGGCGCGATCAGGAATGCGTCGTCGAAGACACTGTCGCGACAACGCGCCGATTTCGATTTCGGCCATGTTGAGCCAGCTTCCGTGCTTCGGCGTGTACCGAAACTCGAACGTATCTACTCACCCCCTACTGATGACGAAGATACGAAGATCGATCCGCTTCTTGTCAGCCGGAACACGCACCTCCGGTCATCGGCCGCGAGCGAGTTAAAGGGGCAAGGGAAAATGCCGGATCCGAACCCGTCAGGAAAAACGATTCGTCATCAGTAGGGGGGGGGTGAGTAGATACACTCGAACCGCTTTCGCACCCGCATGGCCTCCCGGGGTGCAAAGGCTTCATACAACGACGCGGGGCCGTGTGTGTTCAGGTTGTCCATGACCAGTACAATCTTTTTTCCGGGGAAATGATCGTCCGCGAGTTCCCGGATGAACTGCGCCCAGTCCCGCGCTGTGCGGCGATCGGTGACCTTTACCGTACGCCAATTTTCGTTGGGCGCGAACGCCAGGAAGAGATTGGCCGTACCGTTTCGCTCGTATTCGTAGTCGACGATTTCCGGCTGCCCGGGCCGCACGGGGCGGGGAAGGCGGGTTTCCTTCGTCTGCTGCCGGCTGGTCTCATCCATGCAGACCAGGACCTCGTCTTCGGCAAAATCCCGCTGGTACGTGTCCAGCACCTCCTCCATCGCCGCCACGAACGGCGCATTGCGGCTCGGGGGAATGCACCAATACTGCTTCAGCCAAGGCTTGATCTCCTTTTTTTCAGAGTCTTCCGTACCGTTTCCTTCGAGATGCTCTCGACGATCTCCATCTCCATCCGACGACCGGCCAGCAGCTTCAGCGTCCAGCGAACACAACCCTCGGGCGGGGAAGAACAGGCTAGAGCCACCAGCTTCGCCTCCTTCGCCCCGTCCAGGAGTTTCGGTCGGCGGTTCTCCTGCTCCCGGCGGCGGAGAGAGGCCTCCAAACCCTCCAGAACACAACGCTTGCGCAGGCGTTCGACCGTCGAAGCGCCGATACCCAAGCCGCGCGCGATGTCGACATCCCGGAGTTTGCCGCCGTCGCGCCCTTCGTCCGCCATCAGGAGAATCTGCGCCCGACGACGACGCCAGGCGGCTCCGGTACCGTCGACGATCGCCTGGAGTTCCTGGCGCTCCGGCACCGAAAGGCTCACTCGATAGAGCTTCCTACCCTGAGGGTGGGCCAGGATCCACTCCGATCCCCGCACCGAACCCCTGCAGGCAGGCTCGGTTCCCGGAAACCGGATCCGTCCGATCCCCAAGAGAGCATGAGCGCCTGCATGTTCGGCATCGGGTCTGTGGGGATGAACCAGAGAGCGCCGTACCGATCGGGCGCCCACGCGTGCCGACACGGACCGACACGGGGCCGACACGGGGCCGACACGGACCGACACGGAAATCTTGCCAGAATACTATCGTCAGTTCAACGTTTCCGTACTACTAGTACCGGCGAAGGCGGGGAACCGGGGCCACCGGGTGCCGCTGGAGGGAAGGGGCGTGCTGCAGGAACCGAACCCCTGGAGGGAAACGGTGGAAGAGACACTGAGATCTGCCAACCCGTCCACGAAACCACAGTGGATCGCCGCGCAGGCGAGGAAGCACCCGGATCGGGTGCTCACCTCGGTGCATCACCGGATCGACGGGGAGTGGATGCGGGAAGCTTGGCGTCGCACCCGGAAGGACGGGGTCGCCGGGATCGACGGCGGGACCGCGGCCGACTACGAGAAGAACCTGGAGGCCAACTTGGAGGACCTCCGGGATCGGATCCTGTCGGGCCGCACCTTCGCGCCGCCGGTTCGGCGGACCTGGATCCCGAAGGGGAACGGCGAGGTCCGGCCCTTGGGCATTCCGACCCTGGAAGACAAGGTGGCGCAACGAGCCATTCTTATGCTGCTGGAACCCATCTACGAAGCGGACTTCGTGCCGGGATCGTAGGGGTTCCGGCCTGGACGATCGGCGCAGGATGCCCTGCACGCCATCGACCAAGGCATCATGAAGAAAAAGAAGCGCTGGGTGATCGATGCGGATGTGTCGAAGTATTTCGACCGCATCCCGCATCGGGAACTCCGCGCCTTCCTGGACCTGCGGATCAAGGACGGTGTCCTCCGTCGCAGGATCCACCAATGGCTGCGGGCGGGCGTCCTGGAGGAGGGCGTCCGGCACACCTCGGAAGCGGGCACGCCGCAAGGCGGCGTGTGGTCGCCGCTGCTCTCCAACCGGTTCCTGCACTACGTGTTGGATCGGTGGGTCGAGCAGACGGTCCAGCCCCGCCTCCGGGGCCGGTGCCAACGGGTGCGGTATGCGGACGATTTCGTGTTGCTCTTCGAGCACCAGCGGGACTGCGAGCGGGTGCTGGCCGTCCTCGGCCAGCGCTTGGCCCGGTTTGGGCTGAAGCTACACGCAGAGAAGACACGATCCGTGGACGTTCGGGCCAAGCTGCCCCCGGATCCGGGAGCGGGCGCCACCTTCGACTTCCTGGGCTTCACCCATGGTTGGGTGCGGTCGAGATGGAAGTATGCGGTGTTGCGCCAGCGCACGGCCAAGGGGCGCCTGGCGCGGGCGCTGCAAGCGGTGCGGGAATGGTGCCGACGGCATCGACACGCACCCTTGCTCTACCCGCGCAACTACCTCGCTCGGGTCCTACGAGGCCAGTGCGCCTACTACGGCCGGAGCGGGAACCGTGCCCGAATTGCTAGCTTCCGCCATCAGGTGATCCGAATCTGGCGAAAGTGGTTGTCGCGGCGCAGTCGTTCGGCCCGGGTGAACTGGGACCAGATGGCCGCGCTGCTTCGCCGTTTGCCCCTGCCTACGGCCAAGATCGCGCACGGCTACGGGACCGCTTGAGCGAACCTGTCCTGTAAGGAACCGGATGCCCTAATGCGGGCACGTCCGGATCTGGTGTGCCAGGCGAACTGGCAGAAGACAGGGGGTGAGAGTCCCCTGGAACGAAGGAGTAACCAAACCGCGTTTCTCCGCGAGCCGTGCGTCGGTTCCCGCGAGGGGGCAGGCGAAGCGTCGGTAGCGGCGCGGATGGGTGGGGCTAATGAGCACCGAAAATACGATGATCCGGGGTGCCGAGGTTTTCAGATCGGCCGAAGGCAACATCGCAGGCATCGATTTGGTGAGATGCCGGCGAGCCCCGCGGTGTCAGAGAACCCACACACGTCCGTACGTCTTCTGTTGGGACCCTGGGAGATCTTCAAGCTGTCCCGCCGGTCGAGGCGGGACCGAGTAGGGAAGGAGAAAACCGAAGCCTATGACGAACGGTTTGAAGAAGTCGGATGGGGCCGTACGACCTGGGAAGGCGGCGAACCAGGGAGCGTCCGCTCCTGCGGAGTTGCCGGAGGAAAGGGCCCCAACCAAGAGGAATTCGGGACGCCAAAGCACGCGCCGAACGCAGGGTCGGGCACGCGTGCCACAGGCGGCGGACCGGATACGGAAAGCTGTAGAGAGGAACCCGAAGGAGCGTCTTACTGCACTCTTTCACCACATCACGCCGGAAGTGCTCCGGTCGGCCTGGCTCGGCCTGAAGAAGGAAGCCGCGGCCGGAGTCGACGGCGTGACGTGGGAGGCCTATGGCGAAGATCTGGACGAGCGTTTGCTCGACTTGCACTCGCGCCTGCATCGTGGAGGAGCGTACCGGGCGTCGCCGGTTCGGCGGGTTGAGATACCCAAGCCGGACGGCGGGACACGACCGCTCGGGATTGCTGCACTGGAGGACAAGATCGTCCAGAAGGCAGTTGTGGATGTGATCCTGACACCGATCTTTGAGGTGGAGTTCCTAGGCTTCAGCTACGGGTTCCGACCGGGCCGAGGGGCGCATGACGCTCTCGACGCCCTGGCGTTCGGGATCGAGCGGCGCAAGGTCAACTGGATTGTCGATGCGGACATCCGGGCATTCTTCGACACCATCCCGAGGGATTGGTTGGTCAAGTTCCTGGAGCACCGCATTGGCGACAGGCGGGTGATCCGCCTGATCCACAAATGGCTGAACGCTGGCGTCATGACCGACGGATCATGGAGCGACACCGGGGTGGGTTCGCCACAGGGTGCGATTGTCAGCCCCTGTCTGGCGAACGTGTTTCTGCACTACGTGTTGGATCTGTGGTTTCACAAGGCATGGCGTCCGAAGGCTCCGGGCGGTCAAGCGATCATGGTCCGCTATGCGGACGATATCGTGGTCGGGTTTCAGTACAAGCGGGATGCGGAGCACTACCTTCGCGACGTTCGGGAGAGGCTGGAGCGCTTTGGGCTCGGCCTCCATCCGGACAAAACCCGTCTGGTCGAGTTCGGCCGGTTCGCCACGGCGAACCGCCGGAAGCGCGGGGCGGGCAAGCCGGAGACGTTCGACTTCCTGGGCTTCAGGCACTTCTGCGCGAAGACCCGGGCCGGACACTTCAGGCTTGGGCGCAAGCCGATCGCAAAACGGGTCACAAGGACCTTGGCGCGCATCGGGGTGGTGCTTCGCAAACGATGGCAGTACGACCTATGGGAGGTCGGCACGTGGCTAGGGCGGGTCGGTCAAGGCTGGCTCAACGACTACGCCGTCCCGGGAGCGACCCGGTGGCTGCGCACGTTCCGCCAAAGGCTGCAACGCCTATGGATGCGGGCGATACGCCGCCGCTCCCAGCGCCACCGTTTCGACTGGAAGCGGCTGGAGCGCATGACCAAAATTCTTTGGCCGCGCGCAACCATCCGCCACCCATGGCCGGACCAGCGGTTTGCCGTCAAGCACTCGAGGTAGGAGCCGGATGGATTAACGTCCAAGTCCGGAACTGTGCGGGGGGTGCGCAGCAATGCGCATTCCTACCGTAACGTGTGCCAGGCGAACTGGCAGAAGACAGGGGGTGAGAGTCCCCTGGAACGAAGGAGTACCCAAACCGCGTTTCTCCGCGAGCCGTGCGTCGGTTCCCGCGAGGGGGCAGGCGAAGCGTCGGTAGCGGCGCGGATGGGTGGGGCTAATGAGCACCGAAAATACGATGATCCGGGGTGCCGAGGTTTTCCGATCGGCCGAAGGCACCATCGCAGGCATCGATTGGGTGAGATGCCGGCGAGCCCCGCGGTGTCAGAGAACCCATACACGTCCGTACGTCTTCGGTTGGGACCCTGGGAGATCTTCAAGCGGTCCCGCCGATCGTGGCGGGACCGCGTAGGGAAGGAGAAACCCGAAGCCTAGGACGAACGGCTGGAAGAAGTCGGATGGGGCCGTACGACCTGGGAAGGCGGCGAACCAGGGAGCGTCAGCTCCTGCGGAGTGGCTGGAGGAAAGGGCCCCAACCAAGGGGAATTCGGGACGCCAAAGCACGCGCCGAACGCAGTGTCGGGCACGCGTGCCTCAGGCGGCGGACCGGATCCGGAACGCCGCAAGGTTCGACCGGCAGCGACGGGAGCGCAGGACCGAGAGTTCTGGGTCGCGCGCAATCCTCCGCCGCCCAGGGCCGGATCCGCGGTTTGCCGTCAAGCACCCGAGGTAGGAGCCGGATGGATGAACGTCCATGTCCGGATCTGCGCGGGGGGTGCGCAGTACTGCGCATTCCTACCGTAACTGGGGGGAGGGGCTCGGCAACGACCCCTCCTACCCGGCTCCCGATGTACTCTCCAGCCACATCGCAGATACCAGAATCGGGGCCGCTCAATAGTTTCCGCACAGTCTCTCAGCGATGTTGGCAGAGAGGGGTATCGCATGGCGGCCGGAAGGCACGGGACTGCTGGATGCGCTTGCGGCCGGCTGGGCGGAACGCACTGCGATGCTCCAATACCAGGACGGCCTGGACCGCTGCGACGTGGAAGCCGCTGCATGGAACGAATGTCCCGCCCCTGCAACAGCAGCAGGCACGGGCCGCCGGGCGTCCCCCCGGTCGAAAGGCTGATGCGTTTGCGGCCGGCTCCCGAAACCGGACGCGCAGTCGTGTGCGCGCCCGTCAGGGCCAGAGATCAGCCAAGCTGAAGGTGGTGGCCTCGAAGGGAGGAACGCTGACGGGGTCATCGTCCTTGAGCGAGGCGATCAGCAGCCACTGGCCGTCCCGGAGTTCGAAGGCTTCCAGACCGCAGGCGAGGGGATCGACGAACCACAGCCAAGAAACGCCTTCGCGGGCATAGATCGGCCGCTTCTCATGCAGGTCGATCTTGCGGGTTCCGGGAGAGAGCACTTCGCAGACCCAGTCCGGGGCGAGGGTGACGTAGGGGGTGTCGGGATAGTCGGGCATCCGCTCTCGGCGCCAGCCGGCCAGATCGGGCACGAGGATGTCCTCGCCCAGGTGCAGTTCGGGTTCGTCGACGATCCACCAGCCGCCCGGGCCTCCGTCGCCGTAGTTGAACGGCGGATTGAGACGCGCTCCCAGCCCCGAGCTTGCCCAAGCGTGGGGCATGGCAGGCCGGGGTTGCGTGTGCAGCGCGCCGTCGATCACCTCGGCGACCATGTGGGCCGGGGCGTTCAGCACGTCCCGGTAACCGGCACGGCGATGCTGTTTCAATGCCTGCATGAGGAGGCGGATCCTTTCCGAAACGAAACTACATGCCGGCGGGGCCGGAGTCTTCCCCGGTCTCGTGCCGGACCTGCGGTCATCCGGTGACCGGACCGGTTCAGCCGCACCGCCGCGCCGTACGTTTTGTTGCGGCTAGGTGACGACCCGGTGCCACTCGACCCGGTCTTGGCGCTCGCCGCTCTGGCGATCGACGAAGCTCTCGTTGGTCGCGATGCTCATATTGGCGACGCGCCCGCCCGAGGCAAGATGGTTGACGGTGACGTCCGCGCCCCAGCGGCCGACCAGTTCCGCGTGGTTCTTTCCGAATGCCATGACGATCTCTTTCATGGACGGGTTGATGACGATGGGTTGCGAACGACCGGAGGCCGGGACACCCTCCGACCCCCGACCGTTCAATCTCTTCAGGCCTTCCTCCTACTCCGCGCCTCGGCGGCCCCGGAGGACCTCGCGGATGGCCCTCGGATCGAGACCCACCTCGGCCAGCAACTCGCCGGCGTCCGGGGTCCCGGCATCGGTGTCGGCGTCATGGATCGGATGGAACATCGGGCATCTCCCCTTGCGGCGCCCCGGGCATCCGGCGGGAGGACCCCTTCCTCCAACCCTCCCGGGCGTTCGCCCCCGCGAAAGCTCTTCTCCAACTCCGGGGTGCGGGCTGCTTCGACGGCGGACGGCGGCGAGAAGACGGGGAACCGGGACCGGCCTGACGGGCGGCGCGAGCGAGGCTGTCGCCGCTACCGCCGCCCGGCGCCGCCAGCGACGTGCCGATGGCGACGCCCATGCCGTCGATGTCGACGACGATGCAGACTTTCTGAAAGCCGTGTCGGGGTCCTCGACAGGCGCGAAGGCATGGACGGAATTAGTGTCTGCACGGAAAATCACAGCACATTGTATATGCAACCATATTTGGAATCTGGAGAACCGAAGATTCCTTCTTTGAGGGCATATGACGGCATATTCCGCTGAAATCAGGCTGGATTCGATGAATCTTCGCCCTGTCAATATTGGCTTTTCATTCATGTAATCCGATTCTTAGTGATTTTCCGGGCAGGCACGAGCTATCGGGCGGCGGGCTGGGAGCGCTGCGAGGAGAGGACCTCGGGTCGACCTCCCGGGGCCACGGGCCCGGGCGTGCAGCGCGCGGTGTGGATGAAGCCCCTGTCGTCGGACGGGCGCGCCGTGCTGTGCCGGGAGCCCGAGCGTGTCCTGGGCCAGGCGGCACCCTTGGTCGGTGATGACCGGACCGATGGGGCGATGCGGGAGTACGCCCGCAGCCGCCACAGGGACGTGCGCATCCGCGAGCGCCTGGTCACCATGGGCTGGGCGTGGAACGATCGTCCCGGAGAGATCCTGCCGACGATCTTTCCCGGCGAGGCAGAGCAGAAGGCGGCCTACCGCCTGTGGTCGAATCCGAGGGTGACGATGGACCCTATCCTCGAGGGGCATCAGGAAGCGATGGTGGAACGCTGCCGTGCGCAGCGCCGGATCCTTGCCATCCAGGACACGACATTCTTGAACGATCGTGGTTTGAAGGCGACCGAGGGTCTTGTCGACATCGGCGGCGGCGGCTCGGGCGCCCCGGGCATGGCGGCCCATGTCGGGGTTGCCTTCAGCGAAGGCGGCTCATCCCTCGGACGGTTCCATCGCGACGCCGACTTCCGTCTCGAGCCGGATCCGAAGAAGGACGAGGTAGACGACCAGGAGAGCCGGCGCGGGCTCGACGGATACGACAAGGCCGTGGAACGGGCCGCTGCCGGTCCTTCGACAAGGGTGCTGGTGATCGGTGACCGTGAAGGTGACATCTGGGACCTGCGGGCCCGGAGCACCGTGCACGAGGCCGGTCTGCGGGTGCGCGTCCGGCGCTCGACACGGCGCCGCGTGATCACTGCAACGGGCGCAGGCCGGGACCTTTGGGACTCCAGGGCCGATGAGCCGTGCATCGCCACGAAGATGATCGACATCGAAGCCTGCGGAGGGCCGCGTCGCCGCAAGGAGCGCACGGGCGTGCGCCTCGAAGTCCGCGCGGCAAGGGTCGACCTTGCTCCGCCGGACTCGAAGCCCCGGGGAACGCCGCCGCTCTCCAGGATGGCCGTGCGAGTCACGGAACCCGACCCGCCCGCCGACCGCGATCCTCTCGACGGGATGCTGCTCACCACCGAAGGCGACGGCACCGCAGCCGATGCTCTCAAGACCGTCTCCTTCTACGAGAGGCGAGGGTGGATCGAAGAGTACTTCAAGGCCCTGAAGGTCGGCACACGGATCGAGGACCGGCGCCTCAATCAGGCCGACGATCTGAGGAAGTGCCTGGCCTTCGACGCCATCACCGCATGCCGCGTCCTGACCGTTGAGCGTCTCGCGCGCTCCGAGCCCGACACCCCGGCCCGTCCCATCGTCCACCGCGATGAGATCACGGTCCTTGCCCTCCACAAGACCGGCCGACCGCGCACGCCGCGTGGACCTCCCGACCCCGAACCGACCCTCGAAGCCTTCGCCGTCGAGGTCGCACGCCTGGCAGGCTTCATTCCCAAAAAGCGCCAGCCCCGGCCGGGGACCGAGAAACTCTGGCAGGGATACAAACTCCTTCTCAACTTCGTCGAACATCACCGAACCATGCGGAAACTCGATATGCTGAAAGAAATGGATTCAATAGTGTCCGGTTGAAAGGGCCCCGACCTTGGAGCCGCCCTTCGCTGTCGTCCCGTGAAGGGGCTCGCAGAGGGTCTTCGCCCGCTCGGTGCGGCGGCAGTGGGAACACCGACCCACGGTCTCCCGGACCTCCGCGATCGGCTGGCGGGGCCGGCGGCGGCCCGAACAGGGGGTCGACTTCAGGTCGATGATTCGCGGGTCCATGGGGATTCCCGCAGCCACGATTCGACGACATCATGCGAATCGGCGGGCGCTGGTCAAGCGGTGCGTGGACGACCCGCCCACGCACCGAAACGTCACCTCCTATCCAAGGCTTGCCGGTATGGGAAAACCGCCGTCACCTCGACGCACTGCCTGCCAGCAAGAAAACACGAACGATATAAGCGCGGGAATGCCCTACTTTTCGGGCGCGGCACGTCCGCCTTCCGAGGGTTCCGGGAGGGTGCGGAATCCGGAGTGCGCCGTAGATGCTACGCTTGCGCGCAGGTTCGACCCGGGGGCCGTGAACCCGGGGGTCCGGCCATCGGCCTGCCGGTTCGAATGCGTCGAAGGAACCCGTATCGCCACCCGGGCCCGATCCGGCCGGCCGCAAGGGGCATCCGAAGGAACGGGGCACAACCCTTGCGGGACCCATGCGACGACCCGTGTTGTCCAAGGGATGGGTTCGAGCAAGACCCCGGGAATCGCCGATTCCGGGCCGGAATCGACTGAATCCCGTGCAACCTGGGTCGAGCCGAGAGTGCAGTTGAAGTTGGGCTCATCCGCCGGGGTACCGGCGCTTGCGTCCAGACGAGAAACGTGAGTCAGGGGCCGGTCGCGACCGAGTTCGGGAGTACCGACGATCGATGCGGTTTCCCTGCGTTCCGACGCGGGCGGGACTCCGGCTGCGATCAGGGGCGGCCCCGGCGACGGAGGCAGGGGGTCGGGCTCCGCACCCAGCGCCTGCTTGGATCAGGTGGCCGTCGCGGCGGTCCGCGCCGCCGCAAGGACCTGTCGCCCGTGCACAGGGTCATCTGGTGGATTCCTTTCGGTGCCGCCTGGCTGGGCCCGAGGCGACCGGCGCGTGCCGGGGCCGGATGAAACCGCTCCCGCCTTCCGTGCCGGCGGTTGCGGTTCGACGCGGTTCCGGGAACCCGATGCCGGAACGTCCGGCGGCATCGACGCAAATCAACGCCGGCGGGCCCCTTCCCGGACGGGGCATCGTTGCGCCCGGCGACCGACGGGGCTACCTTGGAAGGAAAGACAAGTGGCGGGAGGAGATCCCTTGGCCTTCTGGAACTGGATCAAGGAACACGGGCCGGTCCTGGTCGTGCTGCTGGCCGTCGGCGGGTTTCTGGATCGCCAGATCGACAATCGTATCGGAGCGCTGGGCGAGCGGTTGGATGCCCGGATCGGAGCGCTGGGCGAGCGGTTCGACACGTTCGAGCATCGATTTGACCGGCTGGAAGCGGATTTCCGGTCCTTTCAGGAGCGGACCGCCGAGAACCATGACGTTCTCAACCGGCGCATCGACCAGGTGATCTTCGCAGTCAACCGCTCCGGCGGATCGACGGACCCCGGTATGGACACCCTGATCCCGTTGCTGATGGGAACCGACGTGCGCATTCCGCTGCCTGCGGTGGTTCCGGCGGCGTACCGCGACGCCCGGCTGGAGCGGCGGCAGGTGTCCGCAAGGTTTGCCGACAACCGGCTGGTTCTGTATCCCGACCTCGGCGATGATCGGATCGTGGAGCTGCTGCACGCGGAGGGCTGGCGCCCGGTCGAAGCCGACCGTCCCGACCAAGGCTTCGTGGCGGCCCCCGCGCCGTAGCCGTCCGGGCGGATGCAGGGCGGCCTTCGGCAGGCATTCCTCACACCGGAGGCACCGCAATCACGGGGCTCGGGACGCGCACTCCCAAGCTAGGTTCAACGAGATTCAGTCGATTCCGGCCCGGAATCGGCGATTTCAGGGGGCCTTGATCAAGAAAATCCCTTGTACAACAAGGGCCATCGTGTCGAGTCGGCAAAAGTAGGGCCATGTTCCTTCGGGGGCCGGTTGCGGCCGGCCGAATCGGGATTGGGCTGCGCGTGCAGGTTCCTTCGACGAACTCGAACCGAGGAGCCGACGGCCAAGCCCTCCAGGCTCGCCTCCACCCGCGTCGAAACCCGCGCCGCGCAGGATCTACGGCACATTCGGGATTCCGCCCGCTCCCGGAAACATCGGAAGACGGACGGTCCGCCGCAAGTTGCCGGGTAGGAGGGGTCGTTGCCGAGCCCCTGCACCATTCACGCGCGCGATTTCCAGCGCCAGCCGCCGCCTCCCCGGGGGAGGCGGCGGCTGAACCCCACCCATCCATGGTTTTTTTGCCATGGGTGAAGGTCCCGTTTCTTGCCAACGGGATGGGCCCCTGGATCGGGAGCCACCCATGCCCCCTGCGCCTTGAGCACCTGGGGAGGACCTGTGCCCCGATCCGAGGTCATGATGGTTCGACCTCGGACAGGGAGAACCCGGCGGGGCAAGGGCATTCGGATACGCGCGTCGCGGTGACGGCGGTTTTCCCATACCGGCAAGCCTTGGATAGGAGGTGACGTTTCGGTGCGTGGGCGGGTCGTCCACGCACCGCTTGACCAGCGCCCGCCGATTCGCATGCTGTCGTCGAATCGTGGCTGCGGGAATCCCCATGGACCCGCGAATCCTCGACCTGAAGTCGACCCCCTGTTCGGGCCGCCGCCGGCCCCGCCAGCCGATCGCGGAGGTCCGGGAGACCGTGGGTCGGTGTTCCCACTGCCGCCGCAACGAGCGGGCGAAGACCCTCTGCGAGCCCCTTCACGGGACGACGGCGAAGGGCGACTCCAGGGTCGGGGCTTGCCTCGGGATGCTGGAGACCTTGGAGCGTCACGGCATCCTGACGTGGCCGCCCGTGCGCGAGGACCCCGTCCGCGACCGGGCCGCTGCCCCGATCTGGACCTCGGCCTCCGACCCGCAGCCGGAGATCGTGGCTCCGCGGTCGGAACTGCGCCCGCTTCGCGTCGAGCCGGTCCCCGACCCCGAGGGACGGCAGCTGGGGAACGCCTTCGTCGACCGGCACCCCTACCTCGGCTACCCGCGCCCTTTCGGGGCGCAGGTCCGCTCCTTCGTGACCGATCGGCAGGGGCGCCGGCTGGGTTGCATCCGGTTCGAGGCGGGGACGAAGACGCTTCCGTGCCGGGACCGCGGGATCGGATGGACGGACCGCAGGCGCGACCGCAACCGCCACCGGAGGACGGTCCATTCAAGGTACCTCGGGTTCCCCGGGGTCGTCTCGAAGAACCTGGCGTCCTCGGCCCTGGCCCGGGCGATGCGCCGCCTCGCCGACGACTGGGAACGCCTCCACGGCGGGCGTCCCGTCCGCATCGAGACCTTCGTCGACGAGACCCGGTTCCGGGCCTCGTGCTCCCGTGCGGCCCACGGGGAGCGCATCGGGGACACCGCGGGTCGGGGCACGTCGCGCACGGGAGTCTCCGTGCTGCCGCTCTGCGAGGGGGCCCGCGCGATCCTGCGCTCGGAGCGCGGCGCGGCGCACGCCTGCGACGCGGGCCGAGCGGGGACGGTCGGCCGCCGCCGACCGACGGTTCTCGAAGCGCTGGGCGACGCTCGTCGCGGCCGCCGCCGCGATCGCGGAACGCGAGGACGCGCGCGGGCAAAGACGCCGGCGCGTCTTCCACCGCCTGCGGATCCTGCGGTTCGTGCTCCGTCTCGTTGCCGCGCCGCGCGGGCCGGGCTACGGGACCCCGCTCAGCGAGCTCTGGGAGCCGTGCGAGGCCGCGGGCATCGAGTTGCCGCAAGCGGAGCCTCCGGCGGCGTCGACGGCCTGCGCGGCGCGGGAGAAGCTGGACGAGGCCGCGTTCCAGCGCCTGCACGCGGAGGTCCTCGCCCACGGTCCCGAAGGCACGCTCGGGAAGGGTCACAGGACCCTCGCCGTCGACGGCTCGAAGATCACCCTGCCCAAGGAACTCGCGCAGTACGGCTACCGTGCGAGCGAGGGTGCCCACGACCCCCAGGGCAGGGTCCGCGCCCTCTACCGGATCGGCGACCGCATCCCGGTCGACTTCGATCGGTTCGACCCCGAGAACGAGCGGGCCGCCGCCCTCGTGCACCTCGGCCCTGCGGCCGAAGGCGACGTCATTGTCTACGACCGCGGCTCCACCTCCTTCGCCTTGGCTCTCGCCCACCGGGAGCGCAAACGGAACTTCGGGTTCCGCATCCGGAACGGCGCCCACTCCGGGTTCGACGCCGTTCTCGCCTCCGGCGAGAGCGACCGGACCGTCACCCTCGGCGCACCCGGGGACGAGACCGCGCTGCGCTCGAGGACCCTGCGCGTCCGGCTCGTCCGGTACCGGCCCGCCGACACGGAATCCGGCCTCGCGACCTCCCGGCTCGACGGCAGCCGGGATCCCGTCCCGGCGATCTCCGATCTCGATCCTGCTCGTTGAGGCGTGGAGGAACGGTACAAGACCGGGACGTTCCGGATCGAGGCCTTCCACGCCCCGTCCGAGCGCGGCGTCCGCCCAGAGCTCTACGCTGCCTTCGTTCGCATCACCCTCGCCCGCCCGTGCGCGAACCGCTGCGACCACGATCTCGACGACGACGGCGACGACCGGCCGGCCCTGCGCACCCATTTCCGCAACGGCCTGCGCCTCGTCGGCAAGGAGATCGAGGCCCGGTTCCTCGCGCAGAGCGTCAGGGTCGTCCGATCCGTCAAGCGGATCCGGTCCGGCCTCTCGCGGTGCATCCCGCGCGAGACGGCCCGGGCGCAGTTCCGTACGGCAGTCGAAACCACCCAGGAGCAAGGGGCAGCACCGGGTACCCGCCTGACCCCCGACACCGGCCCCCGGACCAGGCCCCGGCTTCCGGCAACCGCCCGAAGCACGGGGGTTCGTATTCGAATGCCAGAAAAACGTATCCGAATGCCATTGCCTCGCCGGGTTCTCCCTGTCCGAGGTCGAACCATCATGACCTCGGATCGGGGCACAGGTCCTCCCCACGTGCTCAAGGCGCAGGGGGCATGGGTGGCTCCCGATCCAAGGGCCCAGCCCGTTGGCAAGAAACGGGACCTTCACCCATGGCAAAAAACCATGGATGGGCGGGGTTCAGCCGCCGCCTCCCCCGGGGAGGCGGCGGCTGGCGCTGGAAATCGCGCGCGTGAATGGTGCAGGGGGTCGCCGGGTGTTTCGGGGTCTTGCCTCGTTTGCGTGGTCGCGGATGGAGCGGCGTCTCAGCGACGACTGGGAGGCTGCGTACGGCAATCCGTTGCGGGTGGCGGAGTCGTGGGTTTCGCCGACGAAGTTCCGCGGTACCATGTACCAGGCGGCGAACTGGAAGTACGTGGGCAAGAGCAAGGGCTATGCACGCGCCAACGGGCGCTCTACCGATCCGCACGGGGAGGCGAAGGATCGGTACGGGGTTCCGCTGCGTCGCGACGCCGGTCGTCGGTTGCGGGATCGTGCGTCGCTTCCTGCGGCGTGGGAGTTGCGGGCGACGCAGAGCGGCCGGTCGGCGCGGGAGTTGCGCTCGATGTACCCGCATGGTGCGGCGCGTTCCGACGTCCGGCGCGCGCAGGGGCGCACGCACGGCATCGCTTCGGTGCTGTGCGTGATGTTGCTGGCACGGCGGGCGAATCGGCACGGCGCGGTGGCGGCGGCACGCTCCGCGAAGGCGATGACGCAGAAGGATCTGGCGCCGATCGGTGCGTGGAAGAACCCGGACACCGGCCGGTATGAGCCGGTGTCCAAATCGACCGTGCACCGGGTGCTGCAGAACCCCGACCCGGCGTGGATCGAGGAGGCGCTGCGGCGCTGGGCGCAGCCGCGCCTGCGGGTCGGCCGCGCGATCGCGGTCGACGGCACGCGCATTCGCGGCGCCCACCGCACCGGCACGGATCAGTACGAGACGGTCTCGCGGATCGAGCACGGGACCGGTATGCCGGTCTCGATCCTCCACGATCATGACGAGGGCGGGGAAATCGCCGCCGTCCACGCCGCGCTCGAGACGGCGCCGGTGGCCGGCCGGCTGCTCACCCTCGACGCGCTCCACACCCCCCCCGCGAGACGGCACGGCGGATCGTCGAGACCCACGCCGCCGACTGGATGATGACGGTCAAGGGCAACGCTCCCAAGACCTTCGAGACGTTCGAGAGCATCCACTGGGAGACCACGAGCACGGGACACTACCGCGAAACGCCCACGCTCGAGCACGGCCGCATCGAGCCGCGCAGCATCGAAGTCTTCACCCCGCCCGCGAAGATGATCCACGATCCTCAGGTCAAACCGATCTTTCGTGTCACCCGGCGCGTCGAATTCAAGAAATCCGGAAAACCGACCACCGAGCACGCCTACGGCATGACCTCGGTCGAGGCCGACCGCGCCTCACCGCAACCGGTACTCGCAGGGAACCGCGGTCACTGGGTGGTCGAAAGCCATCACTACATCCGCGACACCACCTTCCGCGAAGACGACTCCAGGCTCCGGGCCCGCAACGCGCCCGCAAACCACGCGATCCTCAACACCCTCGCCATTGCCGTCATCCTCCACAACCAGTGGAAGCTGCCCCAACCCTTCCACAGCTTCGCCGACGCCCGCCACCCCTATGCCGACAAGCGCAAGCAGGTCCTGCACGCCGTCACAAGACCCGGCTGACCGCACTCACAACCCGACCGAAACCGCACGTATCCGAGCCGGGCCACCCAACCCGGCCGGCCTCTCGCTCGCCCCGGATCCGCCGAAACGGACCCCTCGCGCCTAGATCCGCGCCGCCACCGGGCCGCAGACGTCCGCACATCTCACAATCGCAGACTCGAACGCGTCGACCCGCGCCGCGATCCAGACTCCGATCGCATCACAGCAACAAGCATGGGATCTCCTTGCGTGGCAGCACCGGGTACCCGCCTGACCCCCGACACCGGCCACCGGACAAGGCCCCCGGCTTCCGGCAACCGCCCGAAGCACGGGGGTTTCGTATTCGAATGCCAGAACAACTTATCCGAATGCCATTGCACCGGCAGGGGGTGGAGGAGCGACCCTTGCGGCCGCCGGTTCGGGTCCGTCGCAGGAACCTGCACCCAACCGAATACCGATTCGGCCGGTTGCAAGGGGCCTCCAAAAGAACATGGCACTCCTTTGGATGCCCCGACAGAAGCGCCCTTGTTTTCCAAGGGGTTTCTTCGATCCGAACCCCGGAAATCGGCGATTTCGGGCCCGAATCGGCGAAATCTCGTTAAACATGGGCTGGGTGTCCGAGACGCCGCCGAGGTGGACCAGCCCCCGGTCTTGCGGTGTTCGTTGGCATGCAGCGTCGCGGGTCCTGCAGGGCGAGGACCGCCCGTTGCGGCCGACCGCGCATGGCCGTCGCTTCCCGGTCAGGCGGGTGCCCGGTTCGGCCACGTGCGCCCGGATGGTCTCGGCTGTCGTTCGGAGCGGCGTCCGGGTCGTGCGCGCGGGGTGCACCGCGAGCGGCCGGAGCCGATCCGTCGGGCGGACCGGGCAGCCCTCGCGTGCGGGGGCGGGCACGCGCGCTCTGCCGCCTGCTGCACCCGCCCTCACGCCACGTGCGTACGTCCTGCCGGACCCCTCGCGGCGGTCACGGGAATTGCGGCCGCTCCCGTGCGACTCGCGGCCGCCTCGATCAGGACCAGAGTCTCCGCGATCCCGTAGAGCGCGATGAACGACCCCATCCGGGGTCCGCGGCTCTGGCCGAGCAGGGTTTCGTACAGCGCCTGGAACCAGACCTTCGGTTCGTCGAAACCGTGGGCCCGCCCCACCGCATGGACGGTGCCCTGCAGCGTTTCGCTGTCGGCGTCCGGCGGCAGGGTGCGCAGGGCGGCGGCGAGGGCCCGCAGGGCGGTGCGTTCCGGCGCCGTGGCCGGGCGGTACCGCTTGCCGGGGCGCACCCGCTCCCGGAAGTAGCGGACGGCACGATCGACCAGCTGCTCGAGTGCCGGCCCCGCCGCGGTCCGGGAGCCCGGACGGTAGCGTTCGACGAAGCCCCAGAGTACCGCGGCATCGTCCGCGTTGCAGGCGCTGGCGAGGTTGAGAAGCATCCCGAACGTCAGCGGCACAGGCCGGGTGCGGGGCGGCCGGCCGCCGTGGATGTGCCACACCGGGTTTTCGAGGAGGGACGCCGGCCCGTCCTTCGAATCCCGTTCCGCGAACTGCCGGAGGTGTCGCTCGTAGTCGTCGACCTGCCGGGGAATCACGTCGAAATGGAGCCGCTTGGCCCGGCCGGGCTGGTGGTACATGAACAGGGACAGGCTGTCTTCTGTCCCGTAGGCCAGCCATTCCTCGATCGTCAGGCCGTTGCCGATCTTCTTCGAGATCTTCTCCCCCCGTTCGTCGAGAAACAGCTCGTACGTCATGTTGGCGGGCGGTCGCGCACCCAGTACGCGGGCAATGCGCGCGCCGAGCTGGTACGACGAGATCAGATCCTTCCCGTTCATTTCGTAGTCGACGTCCAGCGCCACCCAGCGCATCGCCCAGTCGGGCTTCCACTGCAGCTTGCACCGCCCGCCCGTGACCGGGACTTCGATCGCCGCGCCGTCCGCATCGCGGTAGGTAATCGTCCCGGCCTCCGGATCCCGGGCGACCACGGGCACCTGGAGGATCCGGCCGGTCTTCGGACAGACCGGAAGGAACGGGCTGTAGGTCGAGCGCCGCTCGCGGCCGAGGGTCGGGAGCACGATCGCGGTGACGGCGTCGTAGTGCCGCAGTACCTGCAGCAGCGTCTCGTCGAAGTCGCCGCTGCGGTAGCTGCGGGTCGAACTCCGGAATTCGTAGTCGAACCCGAACCGGTCGAGAAAGGCCCGCAGCTTCGCGTTGTTGTGTTCGGCGAAGCTCCCGTACCGGCCGAAGGGGTCGGGAACGTCGCTCAGCGGGCGGTCGAGGTGCGCAGCCAGCAGGGCGGGCTGCGGGACATTGGCGGGGACGCTCCGGAGGCCGTCCATGTCGTCGGAGAACGCGATCAGCCGGGTCGGCAGGCCGGTCAGGGCTTCGAAGGCGCGGCGCACCATGGTCGTGCGGGCCACCTCGCCGAAGGTGCCGATATGGGGCAGGCCCGAAGGTCCGAATCCGGTCTCGAAGAGCACGTGGCCCTTGGCGGGCACGCGGTGGCCGAGGCGGTCGGCGAGACGGCGCGCTTCGGCGAAGGGCCAGGCGCGGGCCCGGGCGGCGGCGTCCCGGAGGGCGGTCACGGGCGCGGCGCGCCGGCGGCCGGCTCGCGCGTCAGGGATCGGAAGAGGTCTTCCAGGTTGGGTTCGCGCGTCGACAGGTCTTCGATCCGGAGGTCGGCGTCTGCGATCCGGCTGAGCAGGTCGAGGGTCCGGACCCGGGTCGGCCGAAAGCCGATGACCACCGTCCGTTCGCCCTGGAGACGGGCATCGAGATCGTCGAGGGCGGCCGGCACCTCGGTGCACGGTTCCGCCAGCCGCACCACCAGTTCCTTCCGGTCCAGCCGGGCGAGCATGTCGTCCATGCGCCCTTCCAGCATCACCGCGCCCCGGTGGATGATGGCGATCCGGTCGCAGATGGCCTCAACCTCCTCGAAGTGGTGCGTCGTGAGCAGAATGGTCGCTCCCGCTTGGTTGATCGACCGGACCTCGTTCCACAGGAGTTCGCGCAGTTCGATGTCGACCCCCGCGGTCGGTTCGTCGAGGATCACGATCGGCGGCCGGTGGACCAGTGCCTTCGCCATCATGAGGCGCCGGCGCATGCCGCCGGACAGCGTGCGGGCGTAGACGTCGGCCTGGTCGGCCAAGCCCACCATGTCGAGGAGTGCCTCCGTCTGGCGCCGGGCCGGAGGCACGCCGTAGAGGCCGGCCTGCAGTTCCAGGGTCTGGCGGGGCGTGAAGAACGGATCGAGAACCAGTTCCTGCGGCATGACGCCGATCGAGAGGCGCGCCTGCCGCCAGGCGGAATCCAGGTCGTGCCCGTTGATGGCGACCGTTCCGCCGGTCTTCACCACGAGCCCGGCGAGGATGTTGATCAGCGTGGACTTGCCGGCCCCGTTCGGGCCCAGCAGCCCGAAGATCGAGCCTTGCGGAATGTCGAGGCTGACCCCTCGAAGCGCCCGCAGGGGAGGCTGGCCCGACTGGGCGCGGTACACCTTCTCCATGCCGCTGATGCGGATGGCGGCCCCGGCCGGCGCGCCGGGCGCGGACGGGGAACCGGGATCGTCTGGCATGGTCGGCACCCTTTCCTTATCCTCCGCTTCTGTGCGCGGCCCTGATGTCCGCCTGCCTCGTGCCCGGGATCTGCATGCCATGACACCTTCGGAAACGGTCGAGGTCGAGGGTGAACGGGTGGCCTGCGACGGCGGCGGGGCGACCGGGCACCCGCGCGTGTTCCTGTCGCTCCGGGCCGCGGGATGCGCGGTGTGCCCCTATTGCGGCCGACGCTTCGTGCGGCGTGCGGCCTGACCCCATCATAGCCCGGCCTCCGGACCGACGGCGGTGACGGACGCGCCCCCGGACCGGCCCCGGCTGGTCCTCGTCGACGGCTCCGGGTACCTGTTTCGCGCGTTCCACGCGATGCGCGAGCTCACCCGGGCCGACGGCACGCCGGTCAATGCGGTGTACGGTTTCTGCAGCATGCTGTGGAAGCTGCACCAGCAGGTAGCCAGCGATGGCCTCGCGGTGATCTTCGATGCCGGATCGAAGTCCTTTCGGAACGAGATCTTCCCGGCCTACAAGGCCCACCGCCCGCCGCCTCCGGAGGCGCTGGTCCCGCAGTTCCCGCTGGTGCGCGAGGCCACGCGCGCGTTCGGCCTGCCGGCCCTCCAGCGGCCGGGGTTCGAGGCCGACGACCTGATCGCCACGTATGCGGAACGGGCGCGTTCCGGCGGATGGGACGTCGATATCGTGTCGTCGGACAAGGATCTCATGCAGCTGGTCGGGCCGCATGTCCGGATGCTGGAGCCGCGGGACCTGGGACCGATCGGGCCGGTGGAGGTGGAGCGGAAGTTCGGGGTTGCGCCCGCGCGGGTGCCGGATGTGCAGGCCCTCGCCGGAGACGCTTCGGACAATGTTCCGGGAGTGCCCGGAATCGGTCTCAAGATCGCCGCCGAACTGGTGAACCGGTTCGGCTCCCTGGAGGGTGTGCTGGCCGGCGCGGCGGAGGTGCCGCAGCCGAAACGCCGCGAGCGGCTGCTCGAGCATGCCGAGTACGCGCGCACCAGCCTGCAGCTGGTCACGCTGCGCCGCGACGTGCCGGTCGAGGTCGAGGTCGAGGCCTTGCGCCGCCGCCCGCCGGACGCCGCCACGCTGCTCGGCTTTCTTCGGACGCAGGGGTTCGCCAGCCTGGAGCAGCGGATCGCCGGTCAGCTGGACGGCCCCCGTCCGGCCGCGGCCGATCCCGCCCCGGTCGAGCGGCACTACGAACTGGTGACCGACCTCCGGCAGGTGGAGGCGTGGATCGCGAGGGCGCAGACCGCCGGGATCGTCGCCGTCGACACCGAGACCACCGGTCTCGAGCTCGAGACGCTCGAACTGGTCGGGATTGCGCTGGCGGTCGCCCCCGGCGAGGCCTGCTACATCCCGCTCGCGCACGGGGGTGCGGCCGGGAACAAGGACGAGGATGGTCTGTTTGCCGCCCCGCCGCCGGCGCAGGCGCCGCAACCGGCCGTGCTCGAGCGCCTGCGGCCGCTGTTCGAGAGTCCGGCGGTGCTCAAGGTCGGCCAGAACATCAAGTACGATGCCGGCGTCCTCCATCGGGCGGCCGGGATCGAGATCGCGCCGGTCGACGACACGATGCTGCTTTCGTACGTCGCCGACGCGGGCCGGACGAAGCACGGTCTGGACGCGCTGAGCGAACGGCATCTGGGGGTGCGGCCGATTCCGTTCTCGCAGGTGTGCGGGTCGGGGCGCGATCGGATCCGGTTCTCGCAGGTGCCGCTCGAGCAGGCCTGCGAGTATGCCGCCGAGGATGCCGATCTCACGCTGCAGCTGCACGGGCGGCTGCGGCCGCGCCTGCTGGAGGAGCGCCTGGTCACGGTCTACGAGACGCTGGAGCGGCCGCTGGTTCCGGTCCTTGCGACCATGGAACGGTCCGGGATCGCCGTGGATCGCGGGTTCCTGCAGGAACTCCGCGCGGACTTCGAAGGGCGGATGGCGGGGCTCGAGACCCGGATTCACGGGCTGGCCGGGCGGCCGTTCAACCTGTCGTCGCCGGCCCAGTTGGGCACCGTCCTGTTCGAGGAGCTGGGACTGGCCCCCGGCGGCCGCACCCGGGTCCGGAAACGTGCCTCGACCTCGCACGCGGTACTGGAGGAGTTGGCCGGTCAGGGCCACGAGATCGCCGCCTGCATGATCGCGTGGCGCGAGCTCCAGAAACTGCAGTCGACGTACGTGGAGGTGCTGCTCCGGCGCAGCCGCTCCACCGGCCGCGTGCACACGTCGTTCCACATGACCGCCGCGGCGACCGGACGGCTGTCCTCGAGCGACCCGAACCTGCAGAACATTCCGGTCCGGACCGAGGAGGGCCGGCGCCTCCGTCGCGCCTTCGTAGCCCCGCGCGGCCGGGTCCTGCTGGCCGCCGACTATTCGCAGATCGAACTTCGGCTGCTGGCCGAGGTCGCCGGAATCGATCCGCTGCGGTCGGCGTTCCGCGACGGGATCGACATCCACACGCTGACGGCGGCCCAGGTGTTCGGGGTGGCCGTTCCGGACGTCGACGCGGTCCGGCGGCGGCGGGCCAAGGCCGTCAACTTCGGCCTGATCTACGGTCAGAGCGCCTTCGGGCTGGCGCGGCAGCTCGGCTGTCCGCAGGACGAGGCCAAGGAGATCATCGACGCCTATTTTCGGCAGTACCCCGGCATCGAGCGGTACATGGAGGCCACGCGGGAGTTCGCTCGGGAGCACGGCTACGTCACGACCCTGTTCGGGCGCCGCTGCCATCTGCCGAACATCCGCGCCCGGAACTTTTCGGCGCGGTCGGGGGCCGAGCGAGCGGCGATCAACGCGCCGCTGCAGGGTGCGGCGGCCGACATCATCAAGCGGGCGATGATCCGGATGCCGGCCGCCCTGCGCGACGCGGGCCTGCAGGCCGAAATGCTGCTCCAGGTCCACGATGAGCTCGTGTTCGAGGTGCCGCAGGCGGAAGTCGAAGCCACGGCCGAGGTGGTCCGTCGGGTCATGGAAACGGCGCCGTTGCCGGCGCGCTCGATGTCGGTACCGCTGGTCGTGGAGGTGGGCGTGGGGGCCAGCTGGGAGGAGGCGCACTGAGGAGTGCGTCGACGGGTTCCGGGGTCCGGTCGGGTGCCGCCGCGGCCGGGTGCGTTCCCGGGCGCCGCGCGCCGTCCGGTTGCGCCGGCCCGGTGCACGCGGGCCGGCTGCCCGTCCGCGCGGCGCGGTCCCTGCGGAGGGTCCCACCGACGGATCGCGCGGTGGCGGGTCGGGTGGCCGCCGCCGCCGGCCGGGACCGGCCACTTGACCGGAATCGGTCTTCCGGGTCAGGGTGAAGCTGGGACGGAGGTTTCCATGGCGGTGTCGCTCTTTCAGCTGCGGGCGTTCTGGGCGGTTGCCAATGCGTCCTCGTTCACCCGTGCCAGCAAACAACTGGGCGTGGCGCAGGCCACGATCTCGCAGCACGTTGCCAAGCTGGAAGACGAACTGGGAACCCAGGTCCTGCGCCGGCATGGAGGCACGATCGACCTCACCGACGCCGGGCAGTTTCTGGTCCGGCGGGTGGAGCGGATCCTCAGCGACTACGACGAGGCGCTGGACGGTGTCGGGCAGTTCACAACGGGGACGCGGGGTATCCTCAAGTTGGGAATCCTCAGTTCCGTCGCCCGCAACCTGCTTCCCGAGGCCATGCGACGGTTTGCCGCTGCGTTTCCGCATGTCGAGATCGACGTCCTGGAGGTGCCGCCGGCCGAGACCATCGAACTGCTCTATGCGCGCCGCATTTCGGTCGGGGTGATGGCCTCGGATTCGATCGCGTCGAGCAACCTTCCGTTCGCGCAGACTGGGCTGTTCGAGGATCCGTACGTGCTCGCCACGCCGGCCGGCGTGGCGCTCGACGGGGCCGAGGATGCGGCGGCGGGCCTCGGCCCGGATCTCGCCGAGGTGCTGAACCGCACCATCCGGTTCGAGTACGGAAACCAGCACAAGCGCCGAATCGACGAATGGTACAAGGGGGTGCTTCCGGAAGCGCGGGTCGTGGCCACCACCCGGACGTACGAGGTTGCGCTGTCGATGGTCCAGGCCGGCCTCGGGGTGGCGGTCGTCCCGGCGCTGGCGGCCGAGATCGGGCCCGGTCACAGGTTTCAGGTGGCGCTGTACCGGACGCTGCTGCAAGACCGGAAGATGGCGGCCATGGTGCCCGATCAGTACCTGCGGATCGAACCGCACCGGAGCTTCATCCAGGCGCTGGCCGGCGCCGGCCGGGCCCTGGAGCTTCCCGCCATCCGCGAAGCGCCGTTTCTGGTGCGAAGGCGGCACCGCCCGGCCGCCTGAGCACCCTGGTCCGGCCGGCCGGTCCTGCATCCTTCCCGCCTGCGACTGCCGCGCCGCCCGCCGGGCAGGGTCTCATGGTTCCGAAAGGGATGCCGGCACCGGAGCGGCAGCCGGTCATGCGCGCCCGGCGGAACGTCACGGTGCGCCAATTTCCTTGACCGGTTGCGTTCGTCGGTCCGTGCGGGATCGCTAAATTGGGGGAGTGAGGAAGGGGGCACCGCACCTGTTCCGGCACCTGCATCGGATCGCCCGCAACGCCCGCTTCGTGATCATCGCTCCGGAACGGAAGATGAACCGGCCGCGCCGGTGTCGGAGCCGGGCCGGCGGCTGTCCGCGAACGTGCAGGCGGCGCCCGGCCATCCGGCCCTCCCAGCGGAAACGTACGCGGATTCCTCGGGGTTTGCCGGAACGCGCCGGCGGGCATCGAACCGACGTTCGCCGGGAACGATGCGGGGCCTTGCCCGCGACCCCGGGAGCGGGATCGGATCCCGCCCTGCTGCCCGGCACCGGTGGGGCCGGCGGGAGTGCACCTTCAGGTAGGTTGTGTTTTCTCATGCGGACGGGTAGCCTTCCCTTGGGACCGCTTGAGCGACGAACTTGGCGTCGCTGGCCCATGTGGGGTTGCACAGGAGGGAACGTTGGTAGAACCGAAATCGCAAGATGCTCCTGCATTCTACGCATCCGGGGTTGCCCTTGCTGTGACCGGTACCGACATCAAATTGGTGTTCTCTGACCAGAAACCTGTAATTGATGAAAACGGTACGATCAGCAGCGATAGTAATCAAATGCACTGCGGCTCGGTGTCCTTGAGCTTTCACGCGGCTAAGGATCTGTGTGTGCTGCTGAGCGATTCATTAGCTAATTTGTGTCTGCACGGAAAATCACAACACATTGTATATGCAACCATATTTGGAATCTGGAGAACCGAAGATTCCTTCTTTGATGGCATATGACGACATATTCCGCTGAAATCAGGCTGGATTCGAAGAATCTTCGCCCTGTCAATATTGGGCTTTCATTCATGTAATCAGATTCTTAGGGATTTTCCGGGCGGGCACTAATTTGGAAAATAAACTCGGAAATACAGACACCCCATTTTTGCAGAATTGTATCTACTCACCCCCCCCTACTGATGACGAAGATCGACCCGCTTCTTGTCAGCCGGAACACGCACCTCCGGTCATCGGTCGCGAGCGAGTTAAAGGGACAAGGGAAAATGCCGGATCCGAACCCGTCAGGAAAAACGATTCGTCATCAGTAGGGGGTGAGTAGATACGCAGAATTGGAAAAATCCACAAAATTAAGCCAGATCATGCAGTCAACGTCTGACAAAAAATCGGAGTGGATTGCTACGTCAACAAACTTCCCGGCCGTATCTTCAGTTCGGCTGTATAGAGAAACCGCGGAACATATTCGAGACAAACATCCTGAAGTTATGGATACAATTGGGAAGGATGGTGTTGTACGGGAAGTCGGGAGCCCGACTCGGGTATACGAGGGGAATACAAACCGGTCTTTTGTGTTTGTCAGTGACGATTTCAGGCACGGGGATGCCTCTCTGAATATTCCTGTGAAACTAATCGGGAATGAATCAGCGCGGGTGCGTACGGCGTATTTCAAACACGGAGAGTCTGACTCTCGATTGGTTTGAGAGGTCAATCAATGAGAACTGTATTTCTGGAGGTACTTTATGACAGTGACGCTGACGTCCTTTATATTGTCACCCAACCGGGCAAGCACGGTATTGCTCAAGAGAGTCTTCCGGGAGTTCTCTGGAGATACGATCCCGAGAGTGGAGACGTTGTTGGGGTTACGATCGTGGATTTTCTGGGCTACTGGAAGTCTCGCCAAGATGATCTTGTTCATGATCTGGAAGATCATTTGCACATCGGGTCGCGCAAAGTGAAGTCACTGCTGAGAGTTTGAATCATGAATGCATGATTATATTATGTGTTTGCTGCTGCCGGCTTCCGGTTAGGGCCCGGCCCGCGTCGCCCGGCGCATCAGGAAGCGGCCGGTCGCTCGTTGCACCCAGCCCAGAGCGCTCGCCAGCGAGCGTTCGCAGTCCTTGGCCCGACGCCGACAGCAAGACCATCCCACGCTAGGTTGGTTGGAAGGCTGGGTTCCGCGGGTTCCGGATGATTCGGATTGGTGCTGGCTGTTTGTGAAGCGGCGTGGCATCCGTGGTTGTCATGGAACGTGCAGCGGATGTTGTCGAGACGCCCCCGGAGGGTTTTGCGCTCCGGGATGTGGTGGTGCGTCTTGCGCGGCCGGATGAGGTGTGTCGCTGGAACCGTGTGGTGGCAAGGAGATCCCATGCTTGTTGTTGTGATGCGATCGGAGTCTTGATTGCGGCGCGGGTCGACGCGTTCGAGTCTGCGATTTTGAGATGTGCGGACGTCTGCGGCCCGGTGGCGGCGCGGACCGGGAACCTCCAGATGCTCCAGCAGGCGGTCTAGGCCGGCCTTCCGGACGGCCCCCAACCCCACGTGCTCGACACCGCAGGAACGCGGCCGCACCCTTTCGAGGCGGGTGACGTCGACCTCCTGAAGATCGGTCTTCCGGGGCGCCGGAGGGGCCGCGGCCACAAGACGGGCGGCGATCCGTTGGGCTTCGCCTTCGGCCTTCGCGGGCAGGGAGACCGGCAGACAGGTGGACGGCGGGCTGAGGATCTCGTCCATTCGCCGACCGAGATCTCCCCGCAACTCCGGCTGGATCGGAACGTCGGTGCCGAGATGGAGCCGCGTTCGCTGCCGCACCCGGTCGCCCCGGCGCACCGATTCCCCCGCCGGCAGGGGGTGGAGGAGCGACCCTTGCGGCCGCCGGTTCGGGTCCGTCGAAGGAACCTGCACCCAACCGAATGCCGATTCGGGCGGCTGCAAGGGGTCCCCAAAAGAAACTGGCGCTACTTTGGAGGCCCCGACAGAATGACCCTTGTTTTCCAAGGATTTCTTCGCTCAGAACCCCGGAAATGGGCGATTTCGGGCCCGAATTGGCGAAATCTCGTTAAACCATGGGTCATGGTTCCGAAAAGGATGCCGACGGCGGAGCGGAAACCGGTCATGCGCACCCGGCGCAACCCTTCCTGTCGCGCTCTCGTTGCAAGGGTAATCGGGATCCCGACGACGTTGACAGAGAGGGGCTCCATCGATCCACCCGCCTTCTACCGTGATTTCTGCTCAGACCCTTCACGGCTGAAGGCTCGGTGTGGACATGGATGGATAGGGTTGCGGTCAGGGTTGTTGTTTTCCGCTTTGGGGGCGAAAGCAGCTCAGATAATCTGAAACACAACAAGGGTCCTCAGTCGTCGGAGACCGCGGCTTCCGGGACTGCATTCCGGAGGGCATATGCCCGAAGAAGGGCGGGAACGGCCGTCGAGGGGCGTTGCCAAACCGCAATTCTTCCCATACCGTACCGCAATACCTTCGCTTTCGGGCCGCTGCCCGGACCAAGACCGGGCGTCGGAGTTCTTGGGGTCCACGGGCCGGAATCGCATCGCCGAATCCGCCCGGGGAACCGTCCGGACGGCCGGACGGCCGGTTCTCGGGTAGGGTGCCGCCATGTCGATTGCCCATCCCCTTCGGGGTTGCAGGCGGGATGCTCTCCGGGGGTTCTCGTGAGACGCCGCCGGCCGGGCCGGACGAACCTTCCCGTGCGGGCGCACGATGCGCTGTTCCGGGAACTGGTCTCCGCGCCCAACCGTGCCGCCGCGCTGCTCGCGGACTACCTGCCGCGGGCGGTGGCCGACCTCCTCGACCCCGAGGTGCCGCCGGAGATGGTCGAGGGGAGCTTCGTCGACGAAGACGCGGCGCGGACCCAGTGCGACGCTCTGTTCCGGGTACGGCTGAGGAGCGGCCACGAGGCGCGCATCTACGTATTGTTCGAGCACAAGAGCCGGATCGACGCCCTGACGTCGCTCCAGATCCTGAAGTACCTGGTCCGCATCTGGTTCCGGGAGGTCGAGGACCGCGCCGGCGGGGCCCGGCTGCCGGCGATCCTGCCGCTGGTGTTCTACCACGGTCGGGGCCGGTGGACGGCGGCGCGGTCGGTGCCCGAGATGATCGACGCGCCCGAGGAACTCCGGCCGTTCCTCCGGGAGTTCGCCTACGTGCTGCACGACCTCGGGGGGATCGCGCCGCCGGAACTGTCGCGCGCGCCCGACGTGCGGGCCGCGCTGCTGGCGCTCGTGGTGAACCACGCCGAGGAGATCGCGGCGGATCTGCTCGATCTGATCACCGGCGGACCGGTTGCGGAGAGTCCGCTGGAGCGCCATATTCTGGGCTACCTCGTCGAGCGCATGACGAACCTGACGCCGTCGCATCTGGAGGCGTCGCTGCGCCGGACGAAGCCGGACCGCTGGGAGGCGTTGATGGGCACGGTTGCGGAAGCTTGGATCGAACAGGGAATCGAGAGGGGAATCGAGAGGGGAATCGAGAGGGGAATCGAGAAGGGAAGGGCCGAGGGAAGGGCCGAGGGAAGGGCCGAGGGAATCGAACAAGGCCGGAGCGAAGGCCAGGCCGGGATCGTACTTCGTCTTCTGCAACTGCGCTTCGGGTCGGTGCCGGATACGGTACGCGACCGGGTTCGCACCGCGTCGACCTCCGAACTGGAAACCTGGGCGGATGCCGTGGTCGAAGCGGCGACCCTCGACGAGGTGCTGGCCGACCGGCTCGGGCACTGAGTCCGGGCATCGCTGCGCCTCCCGGATCGGGGCCTCGGCAACGACCCTTTCCTTTCCCGGCACGGACGCTCCAGACACCCGTCCCGTGCTACCGAAATCGTTCCGGGCCCGGGGTCGCGATCCGGCATCCGGCGCCGGCCCGGGTTCACTGGGCAGCTCTCCCGGACGAAGCCGAACCAATGGGAGTGGCCCACTCGCCAACGATCCGGTCAAGTCCGCCGCCAACAGAATCGCCACCAGGATCGCCGAGGTCGCGGGGTGAGGCGGCCCCAGTCGAGCCGGCGGGGGATTGCACTTCCGGCGGCCGGATGGTACGAATATCCGACTTTCCAGCATCGGTCGCAGGGGGCCGCCATGCCGTTCGTCACGGTGAAGCCGAAGTTCCAGGTCACCATTCCGGCCGGGTTGCGCAAGCACATCAATCTTCGCGAGGGCGACCTCATGGAGGCGGCGCTCGTGGGCGACGGAATCCTGCTGAGGCCCAAGGAGGTGGTGGACCGGAAGGCAGCGGCCGACCGGATCGCCGCAACGCTTGCGGCGGCTCGGCCTTCGTCCAGGGATCGCGGGCTCACCGAGGACGAGATCATGGAGGAGACGGTTCCGGAGATATTCGCCTCGCGACGTGAGCGTCGCGCCCGCGCTGGATGAAGGTCGTGCTGGACTGCAATGTCGTGGTGTCGGCGGCGCGAACCGACGGCGCGTGCCGCGAAGCGATCGACAGGGTGATGCGGGATCACGAGCTCGTCCTGTCCGCGCCCATCCTGTCGGAATACGAAACGGTTGCCGCTCGGCTCGCCCAAGCGTCCTGCCGCGAAGTCCTGGGTGTGGTCATCCGGGAGATCGCGCGTTTGGCGGTCACGGTCGAACCGGCGGACCTCGCATTCGGCCTGCGCGACCCCGACGACGAGGTTTATCTGGCGACCACCGCGGCCGGCGGCGCGATCCTGATCACCGGCAATGTACGGGACTTCACGGAGCCGCGCTACGGGCCGGTCGAGATAGGGTCGCCACGCGCGTTTCTCGACCGCACGGGCTACCGGGCTTCGGCCGGTCCATCGCCTCACGGCGCGCTGAAACCGGCACTGGCCAGGGCCGGGCGGATTGCGCGAAGAACGATTTTGGGGCAGGGCGGCGCCACGGGGCAGCCACGCGACGCCGGGACTGCGAATTGCTGGATGTGCACGACGCCCTGATCTTGCCGATGGTGGCCAGCGCGGGGGCTGAATTTGAACAGGACGTCCATGGTCAGTTTGTTACAATCGGACTGGCTCGTTGGTCTACTGTCGGGGGAGATACCCGAAGTGGATAAGCAAGGACGGAAGGGAGATGAGAGGTGAACGTTTTCAGCTGCACGTCAAGCAGGTTGATGTTCTTGACCCTGGGCCTGTGGAATAGCTAGTGTCTGCACGGAAAATCACAACACATTGTATATGTAAGCATATTTGGAATCTGGAGAACCGAAGATTCCTTCTTTGAGGGCATATGACGGCATATTCCGCTGAAATCAGGCTGGATTCGATGAATCTTCGCCCTGTTAATATTGGGCTTTCATTCATGTAATCCTAATCTTAGGGATTTTCCGGGCAGGCACTAGCTAGTAGTACGGAAACGTTGAACTGATGACAGTATTCTGGCAAGATTTCCGTGTCGGTGCGTGTCGGCCCCGTGTCGGTGCGTGTCGGCACGCGTGAGCGCCCGATCGGTACGGCGCTTTCTTGTTCATCCCCACAGACCCGATGCCGAACGTGCAGGCGCTCATGCTCTCTTGGGGATCGGACGGATCCGGTTTCCGGGAACCGAGCCTGCCTGCAGGGGTTCGGTGCGGGGATCGGAGTGGATCATGGCCAACCCTCAGGGTAGGAAGCTCTATCGAGTGCGCCTTTCGGTGCCGGAGCGCCGGGAACTCCAGGCGATCGTCGACGGTACCGGAGCCGCCTGGCGTCGTCGTCGGGCGCAGATTCTGCTGATGGCAGACGAGGGGCGCGACGGCGGCAAACTCCGGGATGTCGACATCGCGCGCGGCTTGGGTATCGGCGCTTCGACGGTCGAACGCCTGCGCAAGCGTTGTGTTTTGGAGGGTTTGGAGGCCTCTCTCCGCCGCCGGGAGCAGGAGAACCGCCGACCGAAACTCCTGGACGGGGCGAAGGAGGCGAAGCGGGTGGCTCTGGCCTGTTCTTCCCCGCCCGAGGGTTGTGTTCGCTGGACACTGAAGCTGCTGGCCGGTCGTCTGATGGAGATGGAGATCGTCGAGAGCATCTCGAAAGAAACGGTACGGAAGACTCGGAAAAAAAGGAGATCAAGCCTTGGTTGAAGCAGTACTGGTGCATTCCCCCGAGTCGCAACGCGCCGTTCGTGGCGGCGATGGAGGAGGTGCTGGACACGTATCAGCGGGATTTTGCCGAAAACGAGGTTTGGGTCTGTATGGATGAGACCCGCCGGCAGCAGACGAAGGAAACCCGCCTTCCCCGCCCCGTGCGGCCCGGGCAGCCGGAAATCGTCGACTACGAATACGAGCGAAACGGTACGGCCCATCTCTTCCTGGCGTTCGCGCCCAATGAAAACTGGCGTACGGTAAAGGTCACCGATCGCCGCACGGCGCGGGACTGGGCGCAGTTCATCCGGGAACTCGCGGACGATCCTATCCCCGGAAAGAAGATTGTACGGGTCATGGACCACCTGAACCCGCACAGCCCCGCATCGTTGTATGAGGCCTTTGCACCCCGGGAGGCCATGCGGGTGCGAAAGCGGTTCGAGTTTCGGTACACGCCGAAGCACGGAAGCTGGCTCACCATGGCCGAGATCGAAATCGGTGCGTTGTCGCGACAATGTCTTCGACGACGCATTCCCGACCGCGCCACCCTGCTGCGGGAGACCGCGGCGTGGGTCAAGCGCCGCAACTCGGCCGGCGGTACTGTCGACTGGCGGTTCACGACGGCGGACGCCCGGGTGAAACTGAAGTCTCTATACCCATCAATTCAATGATTCCGTACTACTAGGCCTTGTCCATCACCAGACAACGTGCGGTATTCGGCAATGCCATGCGGTGCAGCAACGTGCGCCCCTGGGGCCCGTCGCCCTCCTGCCCTCCGGACCAAGAAAACCCTACCGCGTTTCGATCCTTCGCAGCGACCCGATGAAGCTTGGGGGTCCAGCCCCCGCGCGACGTCCCGATGGCCTGAGCACCATGCTTTTCGAGCGCTCCCGCACCGTCCGGGTGCACCTTCACCACTGTGCTGTCCAAGAACCGCACCCCGACCTTCACCCATATGATCTCCAAGCGCTGCAACTCCGCAAACACCCAATCCAAGACGCCTTTCTTCGCCCAGCGGTTCATCCGGGTGTAGATGGTGTGCCCGTTGCCGAAGTGCGCCGGCAGCCCGCGTCACTTGCATCCCTGCTCGGCTACGTACAGAATGGCGTTAAGAACCGACACAGTACTAAGCAAGACATTGCCGCGGTGCTTCGGAAAGACATGAGGGGGTACGCTCGTACTGGGCTTGCGTGCGTTCCATGACCGGGAATCCTCTCTACGAACCAAGGATCCGGATTCTACCACATATTCCATCACATAATGCGTTAGCAGGCCCTAGGGAGTGATCGTGCACGGCCGACACCCCCCCGCCGCGCGGCTACGGCGGCAAAGGTCGGTAACCGTGTCACGCGAATCACTTGCCGTGTTTCTCGCGACGCTTGAAGCAACATATCAATTCCGTGAGCAGGTGGACGGTCGTAGACGGATTTCCTCCCGGCTCGCCCTCCTCTTCCCTACGTTGCACCGATGAAGAGGCTCTTTCAACAGCATCCGAATAACACTGTTTGATTGCTTCTCGATCATCGAAAATCTTGCGGGCTGCAGCGCTGTATCGAAATCGAGGACACAGTTCCCTCAAATTCCGCTGACATGCCCGTCTCTCGAGCACGGTGATCCCACGCTGCTGATCCGGCGACGACTGGCGAGATTTTCTCAGTTTGCGTCGCGCTGCAATCGTGCCGCCAAGGCTCGATGGGGCCTTCTTGGCCCGAACATTGCGATCTCAAGGAGGCGATCTGTGATGAGCCGAGCCCCCACGCATTCGGATTTCGCATCTCCGAATCAGCATGGGATCGTCGTGGTGCGGGACCCGTCCTCGGTCCATGTTCCATGAGCGATTCTGCAGCATCCGGTTCCGAAAGGAGTTCGTACCTGCGCACCCCTATTGATCCTGTATTCATCACGGCTCGTTATTCCTGACGGCATTCGGGGCAAGTAAATAACTCTCCAAGAAGCACCTGCTTCGGCATCCTTGCCAAGCCCTTCCATTCGAAGCATGTGTGACATAAGCAGTTGCTCTGACACGATTATTTCAGTCCGCTAGATTGCGGCCATGGAACCCACAGTCGCCAAACGAGACAAGAGAGCGAGTGCTTACGACCCGTTTCGCACGCTCGCATGCCCGCTGCGCTTACGAGAAAATCGACCCGTTCCGCCGCAGGACGCCATCCGTCGAATCCGGTTCGACGAGGCCGTGACGGAGAGAGCGATGGCGCAGACCGAATTCGGACCGGACCTGCCGGAACGCGGAGCCGGCATCGTCGTATTCATCGTCGCCATGACCGAACGCCCTCGTCTCCGGAGCAGGACGCCATGACGCAACGCCAGTACCGCACTCTCTCCAAACGTATCGTCGACAGTCTCCCCGTCGATGGCAGGGATACCGTCTACTGGGACCGCGAGCTGCCCGGTTTCGGCCTGCGCGTCTACGCGAGCGGCAAGAAGGTCTTCGTCGTCCAGACGCGAGCCTTTGGCCGTTCCAGGCGCGTGACCCTCGGCGAGCACGGCAACCCGCTCTCCGCCGACCGGGCCCGCAAGGAGGCCGCCGAGGTCATCGTCCGCATCAAGACGGGGCAGCCGCCGGTTCCGCAGGACCCGGCCAACAATCCCACCGTCGCCGACCTCGCGGACCGCTACTTCCGCGAACATGTCGAGATGCACTGCAAGCCGGCCACCGTCTCCCACTACCGGATCATGCTGTGCAAGCACATCGTGCCCGCACTCGGCGGACGTCTCGTCGCCGAGGTCGGGCACAGGGACATCCTGCGCTTCCACGACGCGCTGCATCACAGCCCCAGTGTCGCCAACCGGGCGGCCGACATTCTGGTCAAGATGTTCAATCTGGCCGACGAGTGGGGCTGGTGTCCCTCGGGGCGCAACCCGGCCCGGAGCGTGCCCCGTTTCAGGGCCGAGAAGCACGAGCGCTTCCTCACCCGCGAGGAACTCTCCCGGCTCGGCGAGGCGCTCAGGGCCGCGCCCGCCGAGCGCCGGGCGCCCCCCATGCGCCGGCCGCCATCTACCTTCTCGTGCTGACCGGATGCCGGCGCAACGAGATCCTCGGCCTGCGGTGGGACGACCTCAACTTCGACACCGGCGAGATACGGCTGCGCGACTCCAAGACTGGCGCGCGGATGGCGCCGATGCCGGCAAGGGTGGCCGCAGTGTTCGCCGGCCTTCCCCGCACGCCCGGCAATCCCTGGGTCTTCCCCGGCAGGTATCTACTCACCCCCCCCTACTGATGACGAATCGTTTTTCCTGACGGGTTCGGATCCGGCATTTTCCCTTGCCCCTTTAACTCGCTCGCGGCCGATGACCGGAGGTGCGTGTTCCGGCTGACAAGAAGCGGATCGATCTTCGTCATCAGTAGGGGGGTGAGTAGATAGTGCCCGCACCGAAAAAGTACAATGGTTTGACTCTGAAAGTGGAATCGTGATATAGAGGGGACGAAGAATCCCGCTTTGATGCGGGAATCGGCCGATGCGGTCGAGAATCGGCCGGATTTTCGGGAATCTTCGCGAGAATTGCCATGCGAAACGTCATTCGCCTGCAGATGGAATTGGGTCAGGTTGCGATCGAGGAGATCGAGATCGACGAGAACTCGCGGGATGACATTCCGCCGCTGCTGCTCGGGCTTCGGCACGTGTATGCCGACCGGTCGGTTCGTGCCCGGTTGTTCGAGATCCTGGAGCAGGGGATCCTTCCCGAGGTGTCCCACACGAAAGGGCGTCCCGGCATGGAGCTGTGGAGGATCCTCGTGATGGGTCTCCTGAAGCAGGTCCTGGGGTGTGACTTCGATCGTCTGCACGAGCTGGTGAACCAACACCCTACCGTTCGGAAGTTTCTGGGACACTCCGGCTTCTGGGACGAGACCCGGTACCGGTATCCCACGGTGGTACACAACGTGAGCCTGCTGACGCCGGACGTGCTGGGGGAGGTGTTGCAGCTGATCGCGGAGAGCGGCCATGCGCTGGTGCGGAAGCGGAAGCGGAAGAGCGGCCCGGGCGGTCGCCCGTCGAAGGAGCCCCTGCGGGGCCGCTGTGATTCGTTCGTGGTGAAGACGGATGTGCACTTCCCGACGGATGTCAACCTGCTGTGGGATGCGATGCGTTGCCTGGTGCGCGAGACGGGCCGCTCAGCCCTGCGGGCGGGGGTGTCCGGAGGGCGGCAGTGGCGGCATCGGAGCCGGAGGCTGCAGCGGCTCTTTCAGAAGGTTCGGCGGACCCGGCGGGCCCGTCCGGGGCCGATCCAGGCGTACCTCGACGCCTGCTGGGAGGAGGTCCGACGGGCGGAAGCGACGGTTCCTGCGCTTCGAGAGCAAGGCGTCGGAGCCCCCAGGATTCTCCGGATCGAGTCGTACCTCAAGCCTGCCCGGAGGCAGCTCGACCAAGTGGACCGCCGCCTGCTGAAAGGCGAGAAGATCCCGCAGGAAGAGAAGGTGTTTTCGATCTTCGAGGAGCACACGCGCTGGTGTGTGAAGGGCAAGGCCGGGGTTCCGGTGGAACTCGGAGTGCCGGTGGCCGTGCTGGAGGACCAGCACGGCTTCCTCCTACACTCCCGGATCCTGTGGGAAGGCGGAGACGTGGATCCTGCCGTACCCATGATCCGGGAAGCGCAGGCCCGCTTCCCCGACCTCCGCCTGTGCAGCTTCGATCGGGGGTTCCACAGTCCCTCCAACCGGATCGCACTGGACGAACTGCTGGATCACAACGTGCTGCCGAAGAAGGGAAAGCTCGGTCCGGCCGACCGGAAACGGGCCGCCGACCCGACGTTCCGGGAGATGCGCCGGCAGCATCCGGCCGTGGAGTCCGCCATCAATAATCTCGAGCAGCGCGGCATGGACCGGGTCCTGTCGTATGGGGCGGAGGGTTTTGCGCGGATGGTGGCGCTCTCCATGGTGGCCTTCAATGTCCACCGCATCGGGTTGCTGCTGCAGAGACAGGCCCGAGCCCAAGCCCGACGACGACGAAGACGCGCCGCCTGACGGCGGCGCCCCTCCACCCCGTCCGCGAAGCCCGCCGTGAGCGGGAACGGAACCGCTCGCCCTGGCGTCCGGATTCTGGGTGGGAAGGGCCCGGATGCCGCTGCGAATCGGCAGTAATCCCTTGGAAACGGAGCGACCGGAGGCCCCGGAGGGTGGGTCCAACCCGAAATTTCGCCGGAAGGGCCGCCAAAATGACCATTTTCGGTGCGGGCACTAGATACGAAACAGGTTCCTACCGTCCGCACATAAACTCCCTTCATCGCCACCACGGGCATGATCGTCATCTGAGACGGGTGTGGGAAAGGAGGGCGGATCGCAACGAAGTCCGCATTTGCGAAGACCGCCATAAGGGAGCCGTTGTCGATCTCGAGCTGCCCATCGGTCGGTGAACCGACAGCAATCAGTCCCGAACGAGCGACGATTGAATGCGGTGGAAATCCTCGATCACGGTCGGGAGGTTGATGCCCGCGTGGCGCAGATCGCCGTGCGCAATCTGGTTGCGCACCTGGTAGAGCTCCAAGGTCCGCTTCCACTCGTCGCTGCTCCGGTCGAGCACGAGCGTCAGGCGGTTCCTGAAGCTGAGCCTCGGGTTGTCCTCGTCGTACACGCTCCACGCCCGCCGGTGCCGCCAGTCCTCGTGCGACTTCCCGAGACGGATCGCGTCGCGGCAGGCATCGTCGATGTCCGCTTCCAACTGGCCCCAGGCCAGCACGAAGTACGCCTGCTCGTTCAGCGTCTGCTGGCATTCGACACGATCGCGCTCGCCGGCCTCGCCGGCGGCGTCGTGTCGCTCACGCAGGTCTTCCAGTGAATTGTCGACCTGCTGAAACAGGGCGGCAATGGCGTCGAGATCGGTCACCGCAGGATGCGCTTCAGCCAGTCTTCGCTGACCGCCTCGCGGTCGCACCGGTGCTCGGCGGGGGCGGCCTGCCAGTCCGGCGCCTCGAAACTCTCCGCCATGTCGACCATCAGGTAGCGGCACCCGTCGCGCTTCAGATCTACGCGGCCGTTGCTGCCGATGATCCACAGACCGCGCGGGACGAACCTCGCCACATGACCTGCGCCGTCCCGGAGCTCGAGAGTCGGCATCCGCTTCGCGGCGACGCCGAACCTGCGCATCAGCTCCTCGTGCATGAGCACGGGTGCGCCCTCGCGGGCCTCCCACCCGTCCGGCAGCCAGCCACCGACCGCGGCGAAGAGCCCGTTCAGGCGCTCTTCCCAGTCATCGACGCGGCGGCGTACGTGCTGCGCGTCGATGGTTTCGCTCGTGACGTCTTCGAGAACCGTGCCCATCGAACCGTTCCACCTTTCCGCTCGCCCGGTCGGGCCGTTCATTATCCGCGCCGCGACGGCGCCTGAACACCTTATACGGAGCACCGGGCGGCGTTTCAATCTCGCGCCACCCGCGGGCGCTGGCTCCAATCCTCCGCTCCGGTTCCGCCGCCGCGGGCACAGACACATCAGAGCCCGAGCCCGCGATCGACGCCCTTCGCTGCGCCGTCCCGTTCCATCCCGGGCGCCTTGTCCCGCTCCCGCGACGCGGCCCCGTCGATCTCTCGCCCGGCGCTCCGGCCCGCCTCCAGTCCCCCCTCCCGGCCCTTCGCCCGCTCCGGCTCGACCGCTTCGAGCGCCGCGATCCGCTCGCCGGTGACGGCTTCGAGCTGTTCCTTGAGCGCCGCCTTGTCGTCGGTGACCCGTTCTGCCTTGTCGCACGCGCGGGATATCTCGACGTAGAAGCTCTTCTGCGTGGTCAGATGCGGATGGTTCGCCTCCATCGCCGCGATCACGGTGTCCACGGTCTTGCCCTGGAACGCGTGCACGGTCGAGGCCTAGGCGCGGTCGACGTGGCGAAGCTGCGAGTCGCCCGCGTTCAGAGCCGGGTAGGAGGGGTCGTTGCCGAGCCCCTCCCCCCAGTTACGGCACGGCCATCCCATGCTAGGTTTGTTGGAAGGCTGGGTTCCGCAGGTTCCGGATGATTCGTATTGGTGCTGGCTTTTTGTGAAGCGGCGTGGTATCCGTGGTGGTCATGGAACGCGCCGCGGATGTTTTCGAGACGACTCCGGAGGGTTTTGCGCTCCGGGATGTGGTGGTGCGCTTGGCGCGGCCGGATGAGGTGTGTCGCTGGAACCGTGTGGTGGACCGTCATCACGATCTTGGTTTCAAGCAGTTTGCGGGTCGAGGCCTGCGCTACGTGTTCACGTGGCGCGGGCGGTGGATGGGCGCTGCGGGCGGGCAAACGGGCGCCTTCCGCTGTGCGCCGCGGGACCGTTGGATGGGTTGGCGCCGCAAAGAACCGTTTGAGCGGCTGCACCGGATCGGAAACCCCACGAGGTTTGTGATTCTGGGAGGTCGCCGGGCGTTTCGGGGTCTTGCCTCGTGTGCGTTGTCGCGGATGCAGCGGCGTCTCAGCGACGACTGGAAAGCTGCGTACGGCAATCCGTTGCGGGTGGCGGAGTCGTTTGTCTCACCGACGAAGTTCCGCGGCACCCTGTACAGGGCAGCGAACTGGAAGTACGTGGGCAGGAGCAAGGGCTATGCGCGCGCCCACGGGCGCTCTACCGATCCGCACGGGGAAGCGAAAGATCGGTACGGGGTTCCGCTGCGTCGCGACGCCGGTCGTCGGTTGCGGGATCGTGCGCCGCTTCCTGCGGCGTGGGAGTTGCGGGCGACGCAGAGCGGCCGGTTGGCGCGGGAGTTGCGCTCAATGTACCCGCATTTTGCGGCGCTTTCCGACTTCCGGCGCGCGCAGGGGCGCACGCACGGCATCGCTTCGGTGCGGTGCGTGAGGGTGCGGGCGCGGCGGGCGAATCGGCACGGCGCGGTGGCGGCGGCACGCTACGCGAAGGCGATGACGCAGAAGGATCTGGCGCAGATCGGTGCGTGGAAGAACCCGGACACCGGCCGGTAGGAGCCGGTGTCCAAATCGACCGTGCACCGGGTGCTGCAGAACACCGACCCGGCGTGGATCGAGGAGGCTCTGCGGCGCTGGGCGCAGCCGCGCCTGCGGGTCGGCCACGCGATCGCGGTCGACGGCACGCGCATTCGCGGCGCCCACCGCACCGGCGAGGATCAGTACGAGACGGTCTCGCGGATCGAGCACGGGACCGGCATGCCGGTCTCGATCCTCAACGATCATGACGAAGGCGGGGAGATCGCCGCCGTCCACGCCGCGCTCGAGACCGCGCCGGTGGCCGGCCGTCTGCTCACTCTCGACGCGCTCCATACCACCCGCGAGACGGCACGACTGATCGTCGAGACCCATGGCGCCGACTGGATGATGACGGTCAAGGGCAACGCTCCCAAGACCTTCGAGACGTTCGAGAGCATCAACTGGGAAACTACGAGCACGGGACGCTACAGCGAAACGCCCACGCTCGAGCACGGCCGCATCGAGCAACGCAGCATCGAAGTCTTCACCCCGCCCGCGAAGATGATCCACGATCCCCACGTCAAACCGATCTTCCGTGTCACCCGGCGCGTCGAATTCAAGAAATCCGGAAAACGGACCATGGAACACGCCTACGGCATGACTTCGGTCGCGGCCGACCGCGCCTCGCCGCAACCGCTACTCGCATGGAACCGCGGTCACTGGGTGGTCGAAAGCCATCACCACATCCGCGATACCACCTTCCGCGAAGACGACTCCAGGCTCCGGGCCCGCAACGCACCCGCAAACCACGCGATCCTCAACACCCTTGCCATTGCCGTCATCCTCCACAACCCGCGGAAGCTGCCCCAGCCCTTCCCCAGCTTCGCCGACGCCCGTCACCACTATGCCGACCAGCGCAAGCAGGTCCTGCACGCCGTCACAAGACCCGGCTGACTACGCTCACACCCCGACCGAAACCGCAAGGATCCAAGCCGGGCCACCCAACCCGGCCGGCCTCTCGCTCGCCCCGGATCCGCCGAAACGGACCCCTCGCGCCTAAATCCGCGCCGCCACCGGGCCACAGACGTCCGCACATCTCACAATCGCAGACTCGAACGCGTCGACCCGCGTCGCGATCGAGACTCCGATCGCATCACAGCAACAAGCATGGGATCTTCTTGCAGTTACGGTAGGAATGCGCAGTACTGCGCACCCCCCGCACAGATCCGGACATGGACGTTCATCCATCCGGCTCCTACCTCGGGTGCTTGACGGCCAACCGCGGATCCGGCCCTGGGCGGCGGAGGATTGCGCACGACCCAGAACTCTCGGTCCTGCGCTCCCGTCGCTTCCGGTCGAACCTTGCGGCTTTCCGGATCCGGTCCGCCGCCTGAGGCACGCGTACCCGACACTGCGTTCGGCGCGTGCTTTGGCGTCCCGAATTCCCCTTGGTTGGGGCCCTTTCCTCCAGCCACTCCGCAGGAGCGGACGCTCCCTTGTTCGTCGCCTTCCCAGGTCGTACGGCCCCATCCGACTTCTTCAAGCCGTTCGTCCTAGGCTTCGGTTTTCTCCTTCCCTACGCGGTCCCGCCACGATCGGCGGGACCGCTTGAAGATCTCCCAGGGTCCCAACCGAAGACGTACGGACGTGTATGGGTTCTCGGACACCGCGGGGCTCGCCGGCATCTCACCCAATCGATGCCTGCGATGGTGCCTTCGGCCGATCGGAACACCTCGGCACCCCGGATCCTCGTCTTTTCGGTGCTCCTTAGCCCCACCCATCCGCACCGCTGCCGACGCTTCGCCTGCCCCCTCACGGGAACCGACGCACGGCTCGCGGAGAAACGCGGTTTGGTTACTCCTTCGTTCCAGGGGACTTTCACCCCCTGTCTTCTGCCCGTTCGCCTGGCACACCAGATCCGGACGGGCCCGCATTCGGGCATCCGGTTCCGTACAGGACCGGTTCGCTCCAGCGGTCCCGTATCCGTGCATGATCTTGGCCGTCGGCATGCCGGGCATCCTTCTCCAGGACGCCCGCCCGCAGCCCTTGGTTGATCCTGCGTCGGATGACACCGTCCTTGATCCACAGGTCCAGAAAGGCGCGGAGTTCCCGATGCGGGATGCTGTCGAGATCCTTCGACACCTCCGCATCGATCACCCCGCGCTTCTTCTTCGCCTGCGCGGCGATCCACTGTGGTTCCGTGGACGGGTTGGAAGCTCTCCGTGTCTCTTCCACCGTTTCCCTCCAGGGGTTCGGTTCCTGCAGCACGCCCCTTCCCTCCAGCGGCACCCGGTGGACCCGGTTCCCCGCCTTCGCCGGTACTAGTAGTACGGAATCATTGGATTGCTGGGTATAGAGACTTCAGTTTTACTCGGGCGTCTGCCGTCGTGAACCGCCAGTCGACGGTGCCGCCGGCCGCGTTGCGGCGCTTGACCCACGCCGCGGTCTCCCGCAGCAGGGTGGCGCGGTCGGGAAGGCGTCGTCGAAGACATTGTCGCGACAACGCACCAATTTCGATCTCGGCCATGTTGAGCCAGCGTATCTACTCACCCCCTACTGATGACGAAGATCGATCCGCTTCTTGTCAGCCAGAACACGCACCTCCGGTCATCGGCCGCGAGCGAGTTAAAGGGGCAAGGGAAAATGCCGGATCCGAACCTGTCAGGAAAAACGATTCGTCATCAGCAGGGGGGGTGAGTAGATACGAGCCAGCTTCCGTGCTTCGGCGTGTACCGAAACTCGAACCGCTTTCGCACCCGCATGGCCTCCCGGGGTGCAAAGGCCTCATACAACGATGCGGGGCTGTGCGTGTTCAGGTTGTCCATGACCAGTACAATCTTCTTTCCGGGGAAGTGATCGTCCGCGAGTTCCCGGATGAACTGCGCCCAGGTCCCGCGCCGTGCGGCGATCGGTGACCTTTACCGTACGCCAATTTTCATTGGGCGCGAACGCCAGGAAGAGATGGGCCGTGCCGTTTCGCTCGTATTCGTAGTCGACGATTTCCGGCTGCCCGGGCCGCACGGGGCGGGGAAGGCGGGTTTCCTTCGTCTGCTGCCGGCTGGTCTCATCCATGCAGACCAAAACCTCGTCTTCGGCAAAATCCCGCTGGTACGTGTCCAGCACCTCCTCCATCGCCGCCACGAACGGCGCGTTGCGGCTCGGGGGAATGCACCAGTACGGCTTCAACCAAGGTTTGATCTCCTTTTTTTCAGAGTCCTCCGCACTGTTTCTTTCGAGATGCTCTCGACGATCTCCATCTCCATCAGACGACCAGCCAGCAGCTTCAGCGTCCAGCGAACACAACCTTCGGGCGGGGAAGAACAGGCCAGAGCCACCAGCTTCGCCTCCTTCGCCCCGTCCAGGAGTTTCGGTCGGCGGTTCTCCTGCTCCCGGCGGCGGAGGGCGGCCTCCAGACCCTCCAGAACACAGCGCTTGCGCAGGCGTTCGACCGTCGAAGCGCCGATGCCCAGGCCGCGCGCGATGTCCACATCCCGGAGTTTGCCGCCGTCGCGCCCCTCGTCCGCCATCAGGAGAATCTGCGCCCGACGACGACGCCAGGCGGCTCCGGTACCGTCGACGATCGCCTGGAGTTCCCGACGCTCCGACGCCGAAAGGCGCACTCGATCGAGCTTCCTGCCCTGAGGATTGACCAGGATCCACTCCGATCCCCGCACCGAACCCCTGCAGACAGGCTCGGTTCCCGGAAACCGGATCCGCCCGATCCCCAAGAGAGTGTGAGCGCCTGCACGTTCGGCATCGGGTCTGTGGGGATGAACAAGAAAGCGCCGTACCGATCGGGCGCTCACGCGTGCCGACACGCACCGACACGGGGCCGACACGGACCGACACGGAAATCTTGCCAGAATACTATCGTCAGTTCAACGGTTCCGTACTACTAGGAGCGAGCTAGTAGTACGGAAACATTGGATTGGGGGCTGCAGGCATGAGCTGGCCCCGATCCTCAGACCTGACACCTGATCCATAGAGACCGAATAATCCCATTGTGTTCTTTATCTGATCCTTAGAAGCGGTGCGAGAATCTCAGCAAACAGTCCGGTTCCAGTGGGTGCCGACACAGACCGACACGGGGCCGACACGGACCGACACGGAAGTACCGCCCCATCCTGCAGCCATCAATGCAATGTCGGTGGACTACTAGGAGGCTCCGCCAGAAATCGGCAGCATTGTTCGCAAATCGGGCGTGTTTCCTGCTCGTTGCGATGTCTGTCGCGATCTCGGTCTGGTGGGGTGTGGGGTTCTGGCGCAGTTGACGGGGTTTTTGGTGATACTTGACGGCAATTCCGGCGCGATTTGACGGTCCCTTCTCGCCGTTGCCTGTCTCTCCCGGAATTGTTTCCGGGGTTGTTCAACTCTCCTCGGAGACATTGGAGTCCGGCCAGAGGCCACGGGTGAAAGCGCAAACGAACCCTGTTTGTCCTGCAAAGCCAAGCAGAACGTATCTTCGTCCTCCGGGAAGTCCGCGATGATGTCGATGCGCCCGCCAGTGTCCGTCGTGCGTTCGGTTCGTACAACTAAGGGTTTGGCACCCATCGACACGAACCGGACGTTCAATGGGCGATTCTTCGCAGCAGGACGCTTCTCAGGGCCACATGGATCATGGTTTCGGAGACATCGGATGCGTTGTTCGTAGTCTTGCACCAAGCGTCTCCAACGGGTAAGCACTCAAAGATGCGCTCGACAACCCATCGGCGGATCACAAGCTTGAAGCCCGGTAACTAGTGCCCGCCCGAAAAAGTACAACCAGTTGACTCCAGTGATAGAAGTGTGCTATTGAAGGGGTGAAGAATCCCTCTGTGGGCCGGGAATCGGCCGCTGGGGCCGGAAAATCGCGCGGGATTCGGGAATCTTCGGGAGAATGGCCATGCGGGAGACCGTCCGCTCTCAGCTGGAATTGGGCCAGGTTGCGATCGAGGAGATCAAGATCAACGTATACTCGCGGGATGACATTCCGCCGATGCTGCGTGGCCTTCAATACGTGTATGCGGACCGGTCGACCCGGGCCCGGTTGTTCGAGATCCTGGAGGAGGGGATCCTTCCCGAGGTATCCCGCCTGCGAGGGCGTCCCGGCATGGAGTTGTGGAAGATCCTGGTGATGGGTCTCCTGAAGCAGGGTTTGGGCTATGACTTCGATCACTTGCACGAGCTGGTGAACGAGCACAGGACGGTTCGGAAGTTTCTGGGGCACACCGACATCTGGGATCACACCTGGTACGGATATCAGACGATGGTGGACAACGTGAGCTTGCTGACACCGGAAGTGCTGGGGAAGGTGTCGCAGCTGATCGCGGAGAAAGGCCATGCGCTGGTACGGAAGCGGAAGCGGACACGGAAGCGGAAGGACGGCACGAACGGCACGAACGGCACGAACGGCACGAACGGCACGAACGGCGCGGACGGCGCGGACGGCGCGGACGGCGCGAACGGCGCGGACGGCACGGACGGCGCGGACGGCACGGACGGCGCGAGCGGCGCGGACGGCGCGGACGGCGCGGACGGCGCGAACGGCGCGGACGGCGCGGACGGCGCGAACGGCGCGAACGGCGCGGACGGCGCGAACGGCGCGGACGGCGCGAACGGCGCGGACGGCGCGGACGGCGCGAACGACGCGGACGGCGCGGACGGCGCGGACGGCGCGAACGACGCGGACGGCGCGGACGGCGCGAACGACGCGGACGGCGCGGACGGCGCGAACGACGCGGACGGCGCGGACGGCGCGGACGACCGGGGCCGCCGTCGGTCGGACGACCCCCTGCGGGGCCGCTGCGATTCGTTCGTGGTGAAGACGGATGTGCACTACCCGACAGATGTCCACCTGTTGTGGGATGCGATGCGTTGCCTAGTGCGGGATACGGGTCGCGTCGCCGTACGCTTGGGGGTGTCTGGATGGCGGCAGTGGCAGCATGGGAGCCGGAAACTGCAGCAGCATTTCCAGCAGGTTCGGCAGACCCGACGGGCCCGTCCGGAGCAGGTCAAGGCGTACCTCGACGCCAGCCGGGCGTGGGTCCGGCGGGCGGAAGAGACGGTACCGGTGCTTCGGGAGCGAGGCGTCCCGATCTCCACGGTGCTTTCGGTCGAGTCGTACCTCAAGCATGCCCGCCGGCAGATTCACCAGGTGGATCGCCGTCTGCTGAAGGGCGAGAAGATTCCGCAGAGCGAGAAGGTGTTTTCGATCTTCGAAGAGCACACACGCTGGTGCGTGAAGGGCAAGGCCGGGGTGCCGGTGGAACTCGGAGTGCCGGTGGCCGTGCTGGAGGATCAACACGGCTTCCTCCTGCACCATCGGGTCCTGTGGGAAGGCGGAGACGTGGATCATGCCGTGCCCATGATCCGGGAAGCCCAGGCTCGCTTCCCCGACCTCCGCCTGTGCAGTTTCGATCGGGGCTTTCACAGCCCCTCCAACCGGATCACCCTGGACGAGCTGCTGGAGCACAACGTGCTGCCGAAGAAGGGAAGGCTCGGTCAGGCGGACCGGAAACGGGAAGCCGACCCGACGTTCCGGAAGATGCGTCGGCAGCATCCGGCCGTGGAGTCCGCGATCCACAACCTCGAGCCACGCGGCATGGACCGGGTCCTGTCGTATGGGGCAGACGGGTTTGCCCGGAGGGTGGCACGGTCCGTGACCGCCTTCAACGTCCACCGAATCGGGCTGCTGCTGCACCGGCAGGCCCGGGCCCGGGCCCAACGACGACGAAGACGCGCCGCCTGACGGCGGCTTCCTTCCACCCCATCCGCGAAGCCCGCCGGAGGCGGGAACGGAGCCGCTCGCCCCGGCAGCCGGATTCGCGGCGGGACAAGCCCGGATACCGCTGCCCATCGGCAGAAATCCCCCCGGAAACCGAGCGGACGGGGCACCGAGGGAGGGTCCCAACCCGCAATTGCGCCGGCAGACCATCCGAAAGGGGCATTTTCGGGCGGGCACTAACTAGTAGTACGGAAATGTTGAACTGACGACAGTATTCTGGCAAGCTTTCCGTGTCGGTCCGTGTCGGCCCCGTGTCGGCCCCGTGTCGGCCCCGTGTCGGTGCGTATCGGCACGCGTGAGCGCCCGATCGGTACGGCGCTCTCTGGTTCATCCCCATAGACCCGATGCCGAACATGTAGGCGCTCATGCTCTCTTGGGGATCGGACGGATCCGGTTTCCGGGAACCGAGCCTGCCTGCAGGGGTTCGGTGCGGGGATCGGAGTGGATCCTGGCCCACCCTCAGGGCAGGAAGCTCTATCGAGTGCGCCTTTCGGCGCCGGAGCGCCGGGAACTCCAAGCGATCGTCGACGGTACCGGAGCCGATCCGCCTGGCGTCGTCGTCGGGCGCAGATTCTCCTGATGGCGGACGAAGGGCGCGACGGCGGCAAACTCCGGGATGTCGACATCGCGCGCGGCCTGGGCATCGGCGCTTCGACGGTCGAACGTCTGCGCAAGCGCTGTGTTCTGGAGGGTCTGGAGGCCGCCCTCCGCCGCCGGGAGCAGGAGAACCGCCGCCCGAAACTCCTGGACGGGGCGAAGGAAGCGAAGCTGGTTGCTTTGGCCTGTTCTTCCCCGCCCGAGGGCTGTGTCCGCTGGACGCTGAAGCTGCTGGCCGGCCGTCTGATGGAGAGGGAGATCGTCGAGAGCATCTCGAAAGAAACGGTACGGAAGACTCGGAAAAAAAGGAGATCAAGCCTTGGCTGAAGCAGTACGGGTGCCTTCCCCCGAGCCGCAACGCGCCGTTCGTGGCGGCGATGGAGGAGGTGCTGGACCCGTGCCAGCGGGATGTTGCCGAAGACGAGGTTCGGGTCTGCATGGATGAGACCAGCCGGCAGCCGACGAAGGAAACCCGCCTTCCCCGTCCCGTGCGGCCCGGGCAGCCGAAAATCGTCGACTACGAATACGAGCGAAACGGTATCTACTCACCCCCCTACTGATGACGAAGATCGATCCGCTTCTTGTCAGCCGGAACACGCACCTCCGGTCATCGGCCGTGAGCAAGTTAAAGGGGCAAGGGAAAATGCCGGATCCGAACCCGTCAGGAAAAACGATTCGTCATCAGTAGGGGGGTGAGTAGATACCGAAACGGCACGGCCCATCTCTTCCTGGCGTTCGCGCCCAATGAAAACGGGCGTACGGTAAAGGTCACCGATCGCCGCACGGCGCGGGGACGGGGCGCAGTTCCTCCGGGAACTCGCGGACGATCCTATCCCCGGAAAGAAGATTGTACGGGTCATGGACCACCGGAACACGCACGGCCCCGCATCGCTATAGGAGGCCTTTGCACCTCAGGAGGCCATGCGGGTGCGAAAGCGGTTCGAGTTTCGGTACCCGCCGAAGCACGGAAGCTGGCTCACCAGGGCCGAGATCGAAATCGGCGCGTGGTCGCGACCTGCCTATGACTCACATTGTTTATCTGGACGTAAGCGCTGGTACAGCCCGCTGGACTGATCCAGCTTCAACAGACGTTCGTAGGTTTGAGCCATCGTCGCCAGCTGGGTGTACCCTCGCCAGATCACTGTGGGGCCGGGCGCGGGGTCGTTGCGACGGTTGAGATCGCCCCCGAGGATCGCCATGGTGTGCACGGCGGTTCCCAAGTTGTCGGGTCGGCACGAAAGCTTGCGTTCAAGGGCGAAATCCTTGAGCACCAGGATTTCCGTCGTGCAGAACCGAACCTCGGCGGGCCGTTCGGGGGTTTCCCGTCCGAGCAGGACCCTGGCCAAGAGTCGCCCGGCGATCACGGCCTTGATGGTGACCGCCCGTTCGATCCGGTGTCCTTCCCGATGGTGGAGGAATTCCGCCTTGCATCCGCGTTTCAGGACCCGGTGCCCGTCCTCGATCCGCCCGCGCAGGCGATACAATTCCAGCACCCGCCGCGCCTCCTTCCGGGTCGATACCGGCAGGCGGGTGAGCAGGATCCCGTGCCGGGGCTCGACGCCGGCCGGTGGATCTTCTTCGGTCCTGCGGACCGCCGTCATGGGCACGGGGTCGTGCGCGCCGGTTCCGTTCCCGGGGGGAGGCAGGTCGAAGCGCCGGAACTGCAGGGATACCTTGGCGACCCGCGCTTCCCGCAGCGCTTGGGCCTTCTGGATGCGGGTGGAGGTGCGGGCCGACGGGCGGGCGATTTCGATCTCCAGGGATCCGGCCGAGGGTTCCGCTGCCCGTGGCTCGAAGAGCTTCTCTTCGTCCTTGCCCAGGGACCGGTTGGGGCGGGCCCGGACCCGAAGATCGACGGTGCCCAGCCGCTGCCGCTCGGCGAACCGGGCGAAGAAATCCGCCTCCCGATCGAGTACGGAGACGACCCGCACGCCGTCCGGAACCCGCTCCGAGGTGTCTCGCAAGCCCCGCATCCCGCGGGCGGATTTCCGTTCTTCGGGCGGCTTGCCTTTCTCGGCCCGGCCGTCCGGCGCGTCGGATTCGATGCGGGGGACGCCGAGGGGGAATGCCGGTGTCCGCGTCGACCGCCCGCGTGGAATGCAGGTGCAGACCCCGGGTGCCCGACGCGTTCCGGTTGCGGCCGATGAGACCGAGCTCGCCGCACTTCGGATGGGTCGCGAAGTTGAGGTCCGATCCGTCCTGGATCATCAGAACGGTCGTGCAGGAGGCCATGCGCCGGCGGGTGCGCTCTCGGTGCGGAGCCGGAAGGGCCTCCGGTGGGACCGCCGACGCGGCCGGCGGGTCGATCCTCCGGTCGTACCCGGTGACCAAGGCCCGCCGGCCCTGAGCGGCGGCCGGGAACGATGCGCCGGGCGGGTCGGCCATCCGGGACGCACTCGTAACCAACCGGCGGCTGAGCCGACGGTCCCCCAGCGGAGCTCCGCCGAACTCGTTCGCGGTCCCGCTCCCCCGCTCCCGTCCGTCGGCCGGACCCAAGGCCTCCGCCGGCGCCGGTGCCACGCCCAAAACCGCCCGCCCGTCGCTCCGCAGCGGACGCATCCCCACCGCCTTGACCGACCGCCGCGCCTGCCCGGGGCGGGCGAACCGCCCCCGCCCGGTGGTCTCTCCCACCCGCTCCCAGCCGGCGGCGGCAAACACGGCGCCCGCATGGGTTTCCGGATCCACGAAGGTTTCGACCCGCAGGGGACGATCCCCGTACCGGGCCTCGATCTCGTCGGGCAGCCGGGCCAGCACCATCCCCAGCACCCGGGAGCCCAGGTTCCGGCAGCGCACCGACGGTCGGATCAGGAACCGGCTCCGACCGATCACCGCGTGGTTCAGGTGTTGCGACCGCAGGGTCTCGTCCCACCCGATCCATCGGTCCCGGGAAGCCAGGCGCAAGGCCGGCGCCGCAAAGCCCAAGGCCCCCAGGATGCCATGCTCCGATCGAACCCGATACCGGAGTTGGGCGCCCACATGCTGCACCGCCCCGCACGGATGCTCCCGGAACCTCAGCTCGTTCCCGATCCGCCGGTCCGCCTCCCCGGTCACCGGCACCAAGCGCAGATCGTGCAGCGCACCCGCTTCCGGAGGCACCGCCGACGGCGCCGGAACTCCCGCGCCCAGCCGCCGGAGAGCGCCCCCACCCAGGCCCCGGCGGGGCGGAGGCAACTGCACCTGCCGGGTGGGCTCCAGATCTTCCAATACCGCTTGGCAACTGCGCGCGCGCCAGCGACCCCGCGCGTCGATCAGGCGAAACTCTCGACACACCCGACGGACCCCGGCCCGACGGCTGGCCGGCGGCTCCCGGGACCGAAGCGCCTGCAGCCGGCGCAGATGCGCCGGCTGTCTCAAGATGCGGTGCACGGGTTCCATGGCCGACACAAGAAGATCCCATGCTTGTTGCTGTGATGCGATCGGAGTCTCGATCGCGACGCGGGTCGACGCGTTCGAGTCTGCGATTGTGAGATGTGCGGACGTCTGCGGCCCGGTCGCGGCGCGGATCTAGGCGCGAGGGGTCCGTTTCGGCGAATCCGGGGCGAGCGAGAGGCCGGCCGGGTTGGGGGGACCGGCTTGGATCCTTGCGGTTTCGGTCGGGGTGTGAGCGTAGTCAGCCGGGTCTTGTGACGGCGTGCAGGACCTGCTTGCGCTGGTCGGCATAGGGGTGACGGGCGTCGGCGAAGCTGTGGAAGGGCTGGGGCAGCTTCCGCGGGTTGTGGAGGATGACGGCAAGGGCAAGGGTGTGGAGGATCGCGTGGTTTGCGGGTGCGTTGCGGGCCCGGAGCATGGAGTCGTCTTCGCGGAAGGTGGTATCGCGGATGGGGTGATGGCTTTCGACCACCCAGGGACTGCGGTTCCCTGCGAGGAGCGGTTGCGGCGAGGCGCGGTCGGCCGCGACCGAGATCCTGCCGTAGGCGTGCTCGGTGGTCGGTTTTCCGGATTTCTTGCATTCGACGCGCCGGGGGACACGAACGATCGGTTTGACGTGGGGATCGTGGATCATCTTTGCGGGCGGGGTGAAGACTTCGATGCTGCGCTGCTCGATGCGGCCGTGCTTGAGCGTGGGCGTTTCGCGGTAGCGTCCCGTGCTCGTGGTCTCCCAGTTGATGCTCTCGAACGTCTCGAAGGTCTTGGGAGCGTGGCCCTTGACCGTCATCATCCCGTCGGCGCCATGGGTCTCGACGATCCGCCGTGCCGTCTCGCGGGGGGTGTGGAGCGCGTCGAGCGTGAGCAGACGGCCGGCCACCGGCGCGGTCTCGAGCGCGGCGTGGACGGCGGCGATCTCCCCGCCCTCGTCGTGATCGTTGAGGATCGAGACCGGCATGCCGGTCCCGTGCTTGATCCGCGAGACCGTCTCGTACTGATCCTCGCCGGTGCGGTGGGCGCCGCGAATGCGCGTGCCGTCGACCGCGATCGCGTGGCCGACCCGCAGGCGCGGCTGCGCCCAGCGCCGCAGAGCTTCCTCGATCCACGCCGGGTCGGGGTTCTGCAGCACCCGGTGCACGGTCGATTGGGACACCGGTTCCTACCGGCCGGTGTCCGGGTTCTTCCACGCACCGATCTGCGCCAGATCCTTCTGCGTCATCGCCTTCGCGGAGCGTGCCGCCGCCACCGCGCCGTGCCGATTCGCCCGCCGCGCCAGCACGATCACGCACCGCACCGAAGCGATGCCGTGCGTGCGCCCCTGCGCGCGCCGGACGTCGGAAAGCGCCGCAAAATGCGGGTACATCGAGCGCAACTCTCGCGCCGACCGGCCGCTCTGCGTCGCCCGCAACTCCCACGCCGCAGGAAGCGGCGCACGATCCCGCAACCGACGACCGGCGTCGCGACGCAGCGGAACCCCGTACCGATCTTTCGCCTCCCCGTGCGGATCGGTAGAGCGCCCGTTGGCGCGCGCATAACCCTTGCTCCTGCCCACGTACTTCCAGTTCGCCGCCTGGTACAGGGTGCCGCGGAACTTCGTCGGCGAAACAAACGACTCTGCCACCCGCAACGGATTGCCGTACGCAGCTTTCCAGTCATCGCTGAGACGCCGCTGCATCCGCGACAACGCAAACGAGGCAAGACCCCGAAACGCCCGGCGACCTCCCAGAATCACAAACCTCGTGGGGTTTCCGATCAGGTGCAACCGCGCAAACTGTTCCTCGCGGCGCTAACCCATCCAACGGTCCCGCGGCGCACAGCGGAAGGCGCCCGTCTGCCCGCCCGCAGCGCCCATCCACCGCCCGCGCCACGTGAACACGTAGCGCAGACCTCGACCCGCAAACTGCTTGAAACCAAGATCATGATGACGGTCCACCACACGGTTCCAGCGACACACCTCATCCGGCCGCGCCAAGCGCACCACCACATCCCGGAGCGCAAAACCCTCCGGAGTCGTCTCGAAAACATCCGCGGCGCGTTCCATGACCACCACGGATACCACGCCGCTTCACAAAAAGCCAGCACCAATCCGAATCATCCGGAATCCGCGGAACCCAGCCTTCCAACAAACCTAGCATGGGATGGCCGTGATGGCCGACAGGAGCCGCACCGTAGAGGGCCCGTGCACTCCGGTTAAGCCTACTGATGTGAGTCATAGGCAGATCGCTGGGCTGCTTGGGCCCGATGGGCGTATGCGCCGCCTACGGTCGCGTCTCCGGACCCCCGGAACCGGTGTGGAACATCATCCGGGATCTCGGTCGACGGGGTTCGCTGTTCCTCATCCGCCCGGCGATCATGCACTATGTCGCCAAGCGCACCGATCTCGAACGGTCCGCCAGCGGCCTCTTTCGCGCGATCGGAGACGAACTCCTTCACGCAACCGTCCACTCCGAATATCCGCTCAGGGGTGCAGTGGCCGCACACCGTGCCTTGGAAAGCAGCACGGCGATCGGCGCGACGGTACTGATTCCCCCGAGTTCGTCGATGCGGTCCGTCAAGCGGATCCGCGGGAGCGGAAGCAGGGGCAGGTGCGCCCGCACCGCACCCGGGCTGCCGGCCCCCACCCGGGAAACGATCACGCCGGTCCGGCCGGACCAATCAACAGGGGTAAGCCGGCAGGGACGCGAACCACGCCATACCTGTGGCTTTACGCTATGGTTGGGACATGTCCATCCCGAGAATCCCGGATGGCACAGGGATTGAGGTCTGCCAGATGAGAGTCTTCGCAGTGATCTTGGACGCTGACGGACAGGCTGCGAGCAAGCAGGTGGGAGAAAGGCTGAGGGGGGCGGTTTCGTCCGTTTATCGCCTCTCTCCAAGTGTCTTCGTGGTCGCCGCCGACCTCCTCTCCGACGAACTGGCGGAACGGGCCGGGATCAAGGGCGAAGACCGGCTGCGCGGTGCCACTGGAGTGGTGTTCCGCATAGACAGCTATTCCGGCTTTACCGACCGCTCCATGTGGGAGTGGATGGGAACCGTCGAAACCTGATGGCTCAGGTGCCCCACTTGCGTACGGTTGAAGCGGATCCCCCGGGGCCTCCACGGCACGCTCATGGTAATGGCGGTGGGAATGGAGGCTATGGGGAGCGCCTCGCTCGCATTGAGGCCAGAATGGATTATGTCGCAACCCGCGAAGACATTGCCGATCTCAAGGCCTGCATCGCCGAGAGCGATTCCAGGCGATCAAAGTGGCTGATCGGCATCCTGGTAACGGTGGTGCTCGCCCTGATATCTGCCGGCATTGTCGTGACCGTTGCCATATTGCGTCTACCTGCGCCAGCAGGACCATAACTTCACGTTCCGCAGTCCGTGCCCAGCCGGCAAGGTGCTTATACGTCAGACCGGAAAAATCCGTTGGCGTGTGCCGTCTTTCTCATGTCAGACACCCAATCCCTCCACTGCGAAGGCAGGAAGACAAGCAGAAATCCTGCTCAGGAATGCAAACCGATTCCGGCTGGTTCGGCGCATACGATCTTCACAAGAACCCAGAAGCTTCCGTATATCGCCGCCGATGGAGAGATCTGGCGCCCGCTGGCGGCGCACCCTGCCCATGCCCGCATCTCCTGTCGGATCCAGACGCGATCGCCGGTACAGCTCGCCGGATCGATACCTTCTCGTCCAGCGTTCCCGGCCTTGACCCAATGCGGCAAGATTCCGCCGATTCGGGCCTCGGAATCGGCGATTTCGGGGGTTCGGGCAAAGACATCCCTCGTTTCTCCGGGCATTTCGCTTCGTGCCTCCAAATGCAACGCCGTGTTCTTCCGAAACCGTCCTGTGTCCGAACAGGCCGCACGGGATCGCGGTTCCCACATCCATCCGACCAAGACTTTCCCATGCTACGGCTGATTGTTCGGGAAGCCGCAGAATCGAGGTCGAATCGGCCAACCGATCTTTCGGGAGGTTGAAGAACGGAGGCCGAATCGGGATGTTCTGGGCAGGTTCCGTGGCTTCGGAGCCGTCCGCGCGCCGACACTGACAGCGTTTCCAGCCCGGATGCCTGGTTTTCGATGTTCTGTGGCAGCGTTCCGGGATCCCCGGACGATCGTGGCGTCTCAGGGCCGGGTCCGGGCATGGATGGCCGCGCGGCCTGCCTATGACTCACATTGTTTGTCTGGACGTAAGCGCTGGTACAGCCCGCTGGATGGATCCAGCTTCAACAGACGTTCGTAGGTTTGAGCCATCGTCGCCAGCTGGGTGTACCCTCGCCGGATCACTGTGGGGCCGGGCGCGGGGTCGTTGCGACGGTTGAGATGGCCCCCGAGGATCGCCAGGGTGTGCACGGCGGTTCCCAGGTTGTCGGGTCGACACGGAAGCTTGCGCTCAAGGGCGAAATCCTTGAGCACCATGATTTCCGTCGTGCAGAACCGGACCTCGGCAGGCAGTTCGGGGGTTTCCCGTCCGAGCATGACCCTGGCGAAGAGTCGCCAGGCAATCACGGCCTTGATGGTGACCGCCCGTTCGATCCGGTGTCCTTCCCGGTGGTTGAGGAATTCCGCCTTGCATCCGCGTTTCAGGACCCGGTGCCCGTCCTCGATCCGCCCGCGCCGGCGGTACCGTTCCCGCACCCGCCGCGCCTCCTTCCGGGTCGATACCGGCAGGCGGGTGAGCAGGATCCCGTGCCGGGGCTCGACACCGGCCGGTGGATCTTCTTCGGTCCTGCGGACCGCCGTCATGGGCACGGGGTCGTGCGCGCCGGTTCCGTTCCCGGGAGGAGGCAGGTCGAAGCGCCGGAACTGCAGGGATACCTTGGCGACCCGCGCTTCCCGCAGCGCCTGGGCCTTCTGGGTACGGGTGGAGGTGCGGGCCGACGGGCGGGCGATTTCGATCTCCAGGGATCCGGCGGAGGCTTCCGCGGCCCGTGGCTCGAAGAGCTTCTCTTCGTCCTTGCCCAGGGACCGGTTGGGGCGGGCCCGGACCCGAAGATCGACGTTGCCCGGCCGCTGCCGCTCGGCGAACCGGGCGAAGAAATCCGCCTCCCGATCGAGTACGGAGACGACCCGCACGCCGTCCGGAACCCGCTCCGAGGTGTCTCGCAACCCCCGCATCCCGCGGGCGGATTTCCGTTCTTCGAGCGGCGTGCCCTTCTCGGCCCGGCCGTCCGGCGCGTCGGATTCGATGCGGGGGACACCGAGGGGAATGCCGGTGTCCGCGTCGACCGCCCGCGTGGAATGCATATGCAGACCCGGGTGCCCGACGCGTTCCGGTTGCGGCCGATGAGACCGAGCTCGCCACACTTCGGATGGGTCGCGAAGTTGAGGTCCGATCCGTCCTGGATCCTCAGAACGGTCGTGCAGGAGGCCATGCGCCGGCGGGTGCGTTCCCGGTGCGGAGCCAGAAGGGCCTCCGGTGGGACCGCCGACGCGGCCGGCGGGTCGATCCTCCGGTAGTACCCGGTGACCAAGGCCCGCTGGCCCCGGGCCGCGGCCGGGAACGATGCGCCGGGCGGGTCGGCCATCAGGGACGCACTCGTGACCCACCGGCGGCTGAGCCGACGGTCCCCCAGCGGAGCTCCGCCGAACTCGTTCGCGGTTCCGCTCCCCCGCTCCCGTCCGTCGGCCGGACCCAAGGCCTCCGCCGGCGCCGGTGCCACGCCCAGGATCCGGCGCCCGTCGCTCCGCAGCGGACGCATCCCCACCGCCTTGACCGACCGCCGCTCCTGCCCGGGACGGGCGAACCGCCCCCGCCCGGTGGTCTCTCCCACCCGCTCCCAGCCGGCGGCGGCAAACACGGCGCCCGCATGGGTTTCCGGATCCACGAAGGTTTCGACCCGCAGGGGACGATCCCCGTACCGGGCCTCGATCTCGTCGGGCAGCCGGGCCAGCGCCCTCCCCAGCACCCGGGAGCCCAGGTTCCGGCCGCGCACCGACGGTCGGATCAGGAACCGGCTCCGACCGATCACCGCAGGGTTCCGGTGCTGCGACCGCGCGGTCTCGTCCCACCCGATCCACCGGTCCCGGGAAGCCAGGCGCAAGGCCGGCGCCGAAAAGCCCAGGGCCCCCAGGATGCCGTGCTCCGACCGAACCCGATACCGCAGCTGGGCGCCCACCTGCATCGCCGCCCCGCACGGATGCTCCCGGAACCTCAGCTCGTTCCCGATCCGCCGGTCCGCCTCCCCGGTCACCGGCACCAGGCGCAGATCGTGCAGCGCACCCGCTTCCGGAGGCACCGCCGACGGCGCCGGAACTCCAGCGCCCAGCCGCCGGAGAGCACCCCCACCCAGGCCCCGGCGGGGCGGAGGCAACTGCACCTGCCGGGTGGGCTCCAGATCTTCCAATACCGCTTGGCGACTGCGCTCGCGCCAGCGACCCCGCGCGTCGATCAGGCGAAACTCCCGACACACCCGACGGACCCCGGCCCGACGGCGGGCCGGCGGCTCCCGGGACCGAAGCGCCTGCAGCCGGCGCAGATGCGCCGGCTGTCTCAAGATGCGGTGCACGGGTTCCATGGCCGACAGGAGCCGCACCGTAGAGGGTCCATGCACTCCGGTCAAGCCTACTGATGTGAGTCATAGGCAGGGCGCGACCGTGTCTTCGACGACGCATCCACCGCCCGCGCCACCCTGCTGCGGGAGGCCGCGGCGTGGGTCGAGCGCCGCAACGCGGCCAGCGGCACCGTCGATGGGCGGTTCACGACGGCAGACGCCCGGGGGAAACTGAAGTCTCTATACCCATCAATACAATGATTCCGTACTACTAGCCCCGGAAACGATCCTGCCAGTCCGGCCGGCCGGCGGAGCGTAGCAGAGCCGGCCGGCCGGACTGGCGGAGAAGCCGCCCATGCACTAACATTCGTAATGGACCCGTCGATGGGGGCAGGCCAACCGTGACATGAGTTCGTTGACAGACATTGAGAAGCGCTATCTCGAAAAACTGCTCGATATGGCCGGCGGCCATGTTCTGGATTTCACGGACGCCACGTTCGGCGCGTTATTTGAAAGGCATAACGTCAACATTCACGGGCAAAAATATCAAACAATCGGAACGTCCGGAACGTCAAAGGCAAAAAATTTCGCGCATTTTGGGCAGCGGAATCCGATGGTCTGGTTGGCACGGTTCTATCTGAAATGCTGGATTCCTATGAGGCAGACTGCGATCTCAATGGCAGGAAACTAGACAAAGGATTGCTGAAAAAGGCGCGTAGCATCGCCGGACGTTTGACCGGTCGATCTGTCACACCCCACTCAGTGACAACGGAAGGCGAGTTCTTGGCCCGGGAGTTCGCGATTCCGAACATTCAAAGAATGCCGATCGACGCACAGGTCGTATCAATAGTCGAAGCACGGCTTAGCGAGGCCCGCGTCGCGCTTGGCGCAGGTGCCCACTTATCCGTCATCTTCCTGTGCGGCAGCGTCCTGGAGGCTGTGCTGCTAGGCGCAGCTCAGCAGGCTCCAGCGAGCTTCAATCAGGCAAATGCGACGCCGAAAACAGCGAACGGTTCGCCGAAACACTTCCATGAATGGACCCTTGCGCAGTTGGTCGACGTTGCCTGCGAGATTGGCGTACTGAAACTCGACATCAAAAAGTTCAGTCACGGCTTGCGCGACTTCCGAAACTACATCCATCCGTACGAGCAGATGGTCTCAGGTTTCACACCGGATGAACACACCGCCAAGGTGTGCTTCCCAAGTTCTGAAGGCCGCTCGGGCGAGCTTGGCAGGTGAGCGCCCATGATCCGTGCTCCCGTCAATCCCGAGATTCTGCGGTGGGCGCGCGAGCGCGCCGGGATCGCGCAGGAAGACTTGACGGGGAAGTTCAGGAGACTTCCCGAGTGGGAAAGCGGTGACATGCAGCCCTCGCTGAGGCAGGTGGAGGCGTTCGCTCGCGCCGTTCATGCGCCGGTCGGCTATCTGTTCCTCCCGGAGCCGCCGAAAGAAACCATTCCCATCCCGGATTTCCGCACTTTCGCCGGTCACATGGTAACGCGGCCCAGTCCCAACCTGCTAGACACGATCTACGCCTGCCAGGACTGGACGACGGTTGGACGGCGAGAGTTCGCACTTGGCGGGATGCGGTGAATGAGTTGTGACACTGATGGAAATCGCATACCGCGATCAACCTCGCACGCCCCGGATCACGTATCACCCGAAAGTCGGGGCCAAGGAGCGGTCGGCCGTTCACGGCGACCCGTTCGTGGGCGACCGAACGACTCCGCTGGAAGGAGAGGAACCATGGAGCACCCCTTCCGATTCCTCGACCACACCAACGGCGAAGAGCGCGGTGCTCTCCAAGCCCGTCTCCGGCCCGGTCCGCCTTCGCGATTCCGAGCGGCTTGCCGAAGAGACCGCATGACCGGCAGCGTGCTTGCCGATCCCGGCCGGAGATCGAGAATGTCCTCGATCTACATCCAGACGATGGCCGCGCGCACGGGATGCCGACCTCGGGGCCGAACCGGGACCGAGCGATTCTCCGAATTCAGGCAGACGAGATCGGCACCGCCGGACCGTCGAAACCACATCGAAGCGGGCACATGCGTGTTTCGTTGTCGGTAACGGCGCTGCTGCCGAGCGTTTGAAAGGCAGAAAGGTTTTGGATGCTCACCAAGCTCATTGCCCGTAACTTCAAGCGTTTCGACGAGATCGACATCGAGCTGGGCAACCCCGTCGTGTTCGTCGGGCCGAACAATTCGGGCAAGACTTCGGCCATGCAGGCATTGGCTCTGTGGGACGTCGGCGTCAAGCGCTGGAACGAAAAACGCGCCGGCAAGAGCACGCCGGAGAGGCGGCCCGGTGTCACAGTCAACCGGCGGGACCTGCTCGCCATCCCTCACCCCGCGGCCGCGCTTCTTTGGCGCAACCTGCATGTGCGCGACGTCCGCAAGATCGAGGGAAGACAGCGGACGGACAATGTGCGAATCGACCTTGTTGTTGAAGGGGTCGACGAAGGCAGGACCTGGAGGTGCGGCCTCGAATTCGACTATGCCAACGAGGAATCGTTCTATTGCCGTCCACTGCGACTCGAGGAACACAGGCAGCCCAAGCGGATGCCGATCCCGCACGATGCAGCTTCGGTGCGCATCGCCTTTCTCCCTCCCATGTCCGGCCTCGCCGCCACCGAAACCCGACTCGACCAGGGCGCGGTCAACGTCAGGGTCGGCGAAGGCCGTACCGCCGAGGTGCTCCGCAACCTGTGCTTCCGCATCCTGAACCAAAATCCCGGTCGTTGGGAGGTGCTGACCGAGCAGATCGAGGCGCTCTTCGCAGTGGAGATCGACCAGCCGCGCTACATTGAGGAGAGGGGAGAAATCGCCATGGGGTATCGAGAGCGCGGTTCGACTCTCGACCTTTCCTCAAGCGGCAGGGGGCTGCAGCAGACCCTCCTGATCCTCGCCTACATGTACGCCAATCCCGGCGCGGTCATTCTGCTGGACGAACCTGACGCTCATCTGGAAATCCTCCGCCAGCGCCAAATCTACCGGATCGTCACGGAGGTGGCTTCGGAGAACGGCAATCAGATCATCGCCGCAAGCCATTCCGAGGTACTGCTGAACGAGGCGGCCGGCAGAGATCTGGTGATCGCCTTCGTGGGGAAGCCGCACCGGATCGGCCACGGGAAGAGCCAGGTGCGCAAGGCTCTCGCGGAGATCGGCTTCGATCAGTACTGTCAGGCCGAGCAGACGGGCTGGGTGCTGTATCTTGAAGGTTCCACCGACCTCGCGATCCTGCAGGCCTTCGCCCGGCGTCTGGGCAAGGACGAGACCGTTCGGGCGCTGGGACGACCGTTCGTCTCCTATGTCGGGAACAACCCGCGCGCCGCCGCGCATCACTTCCACGGCTTGAGGGAAGCAATTCCGGACCTCAGGGGGATCGCTCTCTTCGACCGCTTCGAACGGGACATGCCGGAGAACCCGTATCTTGAGTATCTGGTTTGGAAACGGCGGGAGATCGAGAGCTATCTGTGTTCCGAAGCGACTCTCGAGGCGTACGCGCGCGCCTCTGCGATGGCGGGCGAATCGATGCCGCTCTTTGCTCCGTCGGAGGCCGACCGAAGATCGAAGGCCATGCAGGAAGCGATTTCGGAGATCGAAAGGGCCTTGGGCCTGCTGGGAAAGGGATCGCCTTGGGACCGGGACATCAAGGCGAGCGACGAGTTCCTGACACCGCTGTTCGAGACCTACTTCCGGAAGATCGGCCTCCCCAACCTCATGAGGAAGGGAAGCTTCCATGAACTCGTTGCATATGTCCCCGAGCACGAGATCGACGCCGAAATCGAAGAAAAGCTGACCGCCATCGCAGCCGTGGCGGAACGTGCCGAGCCGGCCGCCCACGCATAACCGCTCCCGTGATCCTCGTGCCCCCTCGCCGTCTCCCGCGACGCCGACCGCGGCCCCCGCCTTGCCGGGCCGGCCCTTTCAACCTGACACGGTCGACTCTTCGCTCATGAGACCGTAACATGGTGGTCCATGAGGAGCGGCTTTCGACCTCTGTCTGCGACGACGGTGGATGGGCTGAAGGCGGCGCTGGCTGCCGAGGGCGGCATGCGCTCGTCCTTGGCGCGGGGATGGTGCGAGCGCGAGGAGTGGCGCAACGCGAAGGGGCCCTGTGCCTGGCCTCGGTGCGCGCGGCCTTGCCGGGTCTCGCTGCGTCGCTCGACCTCGTCCTTCCTGCACCCAAGTTTCATGAATGCGGAGTCAGCCATGTCCGGTTGAAAGGCTGATCCTGCACTCCGACCGCGGCGCCCCCATGACCAGCCAGTGCACCGCGCAACTCCTCGCCCAGCTCGGTATCCCCGCTCGCTCAGCCGCCCCAAGGTCAGCGACGACCACCCCTTCTCGGAGGCACAGTTCAAGACCTTGAAGTACCACCCCGGGTTCCCCGGGCGCTTCCCGGACCTGCCCGCTGCCATCGACTTCTGTCGATCCTTCTTCCCCTGGTACCACACGGAGCATCACCATGCGGGCCTCGCGATGCTCCCCCCCCCCCGACGATGTCCACCACGGCCGCGCCCGGCAGCGGATCGAGCAACGCCGGCGCGCCTTGGGCCGAGCTTGGGGTCGGCACCCGGAACGGTTCGTCCGGGGGAGGCCGAAACCGCGGACGCTCCCCGAAACGGTCTGGATCAATCCGCCGAAGGCCACCCCTACCGTGGGAGATGCTCAGTACATGACAACCCTTGCTGTCTCAACGGCGTTGACAGGTTCCGGACGACGCATTCCTGACCGCGCCACCATGCTGCGGGAGACCGCGGCGTGGGTCGAGCGCCGCAACGCGGCCGGCGGCACCGTCGATTGGCGGTTCACGACGGCAGACGCCCGGGTGAAACTGAAGTCCCTATACCCATCAATCCAGTGTCCGTACTACTAGTCGCGCGCGATCATCCCGTTGAGCGCCTCGCGGCGGCGGATTTCCGTCTCGCGCCGCCAGGCGAGAATGTCCTTGGCGCGAACGCGGCGGTGGGAGCCGACCTTGCGGCAGGGTATCCGCCCCTCATCAAGAAGCTGGCCCAGATGCATCCGCGACACCTGCAGGAGCTCGGCCGCCTGCCGCGTGGTCAGCTCGGCGTGGAGCGGCGTGAGCGCAACGCCCTTGCCGTCGGCCATCCGGTCGAGAACCTCCCGGAGCAGCCGCGCCGCCGGCGCCGGGAGATCGACGGTCTGGTCTCCGAAGCGCGCCGGTACCGGCTGCGTCCCGTCGGTCAGGGCCTCCAGCGCCCGCCGCCCGCCCGGCGAGCGTCGCATCGCGTGCGCTCGGAATGCCGCACGCCGTTGCTGTCTTCGGTTCCATTTCGGCACCCCCTTCGTCTGGATGAACAATGGCTCATAAACACCACAGAGGCAACAAGTAAGGCAGACGCCAATCCGGCGGCGTGAGCCCGCGTTCGCCGCGCTGGCCGTGATGGGCGCCGATCTCCTCGACCCCGTGGCCATCGTTCTCTGCACGGCGGTGCCGAGCCTTCCCGCAGGGTGTGCCTGGCGATGGCTGACGTATCGCGGATCAGCCCGGACGGCTGCGCAGCCGGCCGGCCGGATACCGCGCCGGAGACGGTACGGTCAGACGGCGTCGGCGGCGATGCGGAGCTTGCCCCCGGAGGCCGAGCGCGGCTGCCGGATGACGATCTCGATGTCCCGGCCGAGCGTGGTCAGCAGGCGGAACAGGCGCTCCAGCGAGTATTCGCGGAAGTCGCCGCGCAGCAGCCGGGAGACGTCGGGCTGGGAGAGACCGAGCAGCCGCGCGGCCTCGGTCTGGGTGATGCCGCGCGCGAGGACGATATCGTCGATGCGGCTGACGAGTTCGGCCTTGACCAAGTGCGCGTCCGCATCGGGAAGGCCGAGATCGGCGAAGACGTTGCCGCTCCCGCGCTCGACGGGGATGTCGTTGGATTCCATGTCGTCAGCCTCCACGACGGGCGTCACGGTAGTGCCGCTCGGCGGCCCGAAGCCGCTGGCGCACCAGGTCGAGTTCCCGCTTCGGTGTGGCGATGCCCCGCCGAGCTTTCTTCTGAAAGGCGTGCAGGACATAGACGGCGGTCTCGAACCGGACCGTGTAGACAGCCCTGAACGTATCGCCGTCGTGGCGCGAGACGAGTTCCAGCAGACCGGAGCCAAACTCCTTGAGCGGTTTGGCGTCCCGATGCCGGCGTCCGAGCTGGGCGCGGTAGATCGCGAAGCCCATGCGGTCCTGCACCGGACCGGGAAACGCATCAGGTCCGCCTTGCTCGAACCGATCCATTCGACAGGCTTCAACATTGCAGTGTCGGCTCCGTAGTATAGGGGGTTCGCCACAACCGGGCAAGGTGGCGGCGCGTCAGTGCTCGGTGGGGCCGCCGGGATCGCTGTCCTCGGCGCGCATGGAGGCGGCCGCCATGGCGGTCGAGGCCTTCCGGTCGTAACCGAGCCTTCGATTGAGTCTGTCGCAGATACTGAGGACATCTTCCAGCTCGAGGGCGACCAGTGCGGTGGGGACATGCCCAGCGAGGCCTTCGATGACGATCCTGATCTGCTGGGCATTGACCTCGACATCCTAGGCAGGCACGAAGCAGAAGTCGCCGGGTAGGAGGGGTCGTTGCCGAGCCCCCCCCCACAGAACCGGACGTGCCCGCATTAGGGCATCCGGTTCCTTAGAGCCTGTACGGAAACTATTGAGCGGTCCCGATTCTGGCCGCTCGTGCAAAGTATCGGCGTCGGAGAGACCGCTTCGAAAGCAATCTGACAGATGTGGAATGGGCTTGTTTGATCCCGATGTACTCTCCAGCCACATCGCAGACACCAGAATCGGCGCCGCTCAATAGTTTCCGCACAGACTCTCAGCGATGTTGCCGGAGAGGGAGCCACCGTCGTCGCGGACAGATGTCGTACGCCGATCCTCATGGACCACGATGTACGGCCTCATGAAGGTCGAGTGAACCACGTTCGGGTGGACGTCCCGGACCTCTTCCGCATCATCCGGGTCCAAGCTTCCGGTGCAGGATCCCCTCGAACCCACGGTCCGGGAGCGTGCCCCCGGTCGGATCCGGTCTGGATGATCCGGAAGGTTCGCGCCCGCCGATCCGGCGTGGCGGGTCCCCGGAAGCCCGCAGTGCGGGCGCGGGGTCGGGTTCGCCGCCGGCCCGAACGCTCGGGCTTTGCGCCGGCCGGCGGGAGCGCGGGTTCGATCGGGCCCGGGGGACGGTCCGGCCCCGTTGCAGGCAGTGCGACCGCCGTGATAGGTTGCCGCGCACCGTGGTTCGTCCCCTGCCGCTGCCGGCTCCGGCCGACGGTCTCGGGCCGAGGGTCGGCACGTACGGAATTCCAGTGAGCCCATGCCCCCTGCCCAGCCTTCGCCCGCGGTAGCGGTCGCCCCGCCCGACGATGTGGCCGCCCGGATCGAAGCGGCCAACGAGGTCGTGGCCCGTTCCCGCGCCCACATGGCCGAACTCGTCTTCGGCCAGCCGCGGGTCGTCGACCAGGCGATCATCACGCTGCTGGCCGGCGGCCATGCGCTGGTCATCGGGCTGCCGGGGTTGGCCAAGACCCGGCTCGCCCGCTCGCTCGGCACCGTGTTCGGACTGGTCGACAAGCGGATCCAGTTCACCCCGGACCTGATGCCGTCCGACATCGTGGGCTCCGAGGTGATGGACGACGGGGACGCGGGCCGACGGACGTTCCGGTTCGTCGAGGGCCCGGTGTTCTGCCAGCTCCTCCTGGCCGACGAGATCAACCGGGCTTCCCCGCGCACCCAGTCGGCGCTGCTGCAGGCCATGCAGGAGCACGAGGTGACCGTGGCCGGCCAGGCCCACCCGCTGCCGGCGCCGTTCCACGTGCTGTCGACGCAGAACCCGATCGAGCAGGAAGGAACCTATCCGCTGCCGGAAGCGCAGCTCGACCGGTTTCTCATGCGCATCGACATCGACTATCCCGACCGCGAATCCGAGCGCACCATGCTGATTGCGACCACCGGCCCCGAGGATGTCGAGCCCCGGCAGGTGATCTCGGCGCAGGAGTTGCTGGACATGCAGGAACTGGTGCGCTCGATCCCGGTCGGAGACAGTGTCGTCGAGGCGATCCTGACGCTGGTCCGCCAGGGGCGGCCCGATCTCTCGGAGATCGAGATGGTGCGCGAGCACGTCTCGTGGGGTCCGGGGCCGCGAGCTTCCCAGGCGCTCATGCTGTCGGCCCGGGCCCGGGCCCTGCTGGACGGCCGCCTTGCGCCGTCGGTGGACGACGTGGTCGCGCTGGCCCGGCCGGTGCTGCGGCACCGGATGGACGTGACGTTCGCGGCGCGCGCGGACGGCCTCACCGTCCTCGATGTGATCGACCGCCTGACCGAATCGATCGCCTGAGGCGGCCGGTGCCGATGCCTGATCCCGCACTCCGGGACCGTGCCGAACGGACGGCCGCCGGTCTTCCGGCCTTCGCCATTCGTGCACTTCGGGTCGCGGCCGGCGTGATCAGCGGCGTCCACGGCCGGCGCCGGCGGGGACGCGGGGAGAGCTTCTGGCAGTTCCGGCAGTTTCAGCCCGGCGACCCGGTGGCCGCCATCGACTGGCGCCGCACGGCGGCCTCGCAGGACGTCTTCGTCCGGGAACGGGAATGGGAGGTGGCGCAGCAGGTATGGCTGTGGTGCGACCGGTCGCCGTCCATGGACTACGCCTCGTCGCCGGCGCTCGAGCCGAAGCGGACCCGGGCCGCCTTGCTCACGCTCGCGCTGGCCGCGATGCTGCTGCAGGGCGGCGAGACCGTCGGCCTGCTGGGATCGACGCCCCGCACCGGCCGGGGCCGCGCGATGCTGGGGCGGATCGCCGAACCCCTCCTCGCCGCCGGGCCGCCGGGCGCCGATGCGGGCCTGCCGGCCGCGGCCCGCGTGGAGCGCCATGCCCAGACGGTCCTGGTCGGGGATTTCCTGGCGCCGCTGGAGACGGTGGCGGCCCGGGTGCGCGGCCTGGCGAACCGCGAGGTGGCCGGACAGCTCGTGCAGATCCTCGACCCGGCCGAGGAGCTGCTCCCCTTTCGCGGCCGCATCCGGTTCGTGGGGGCCGAGGAGGAAGGGGATCTCCTGGTCGGCCGGGTGGAAGCGGTGCACCGGCGCTACCGGCAGCGGGTGGAAGAGCATCGGGACGGGCTGCGGGAGATCGCCCGCCGCCACGGTTGGGGGTTCCTCGCGCATCGGACCGATCGGTCCGTCAAGCCCGCGCTGCTCGCGCTCCACCAGGCGCTGTCCGGCGCGTTCGACCGGGTCTGAGCGATGCCCCTTTCGTTTGCCGCCCCCCTGGCCCTCGCCGCCCTGGCCGGGCTGGCGGCCGTGTGGTGGCTGCTGCGGATCCGGCCGCCGGCGCCGCGCCGGATCCGGTTTCCCGCCATCCGGCTGCTCTTCGGCCTCGAGGACCGCGAGCAGCCCCCGCACACCACCCCGCCGTGGCTCCTGATCCTGCGCCTGACCCTGTTCGCGCTGGTGGTGCTCGCGGTCGCCGGACCCCGGTGGGAGCCCCGGCCGGCGCTGGAGGCGGACGGGGCGCTGATCGTCGTGGTCGACGACGGCTGGGCGGGCGCCGCCGGATGGGAAGACACCCGCCGGGCGCTGCTGCAGCTGCTGGATGCGGCGCGGGAGCGGGCCGTGGTGCTGGCCGGGACGGCTCCGGGCACCGAGTGGTTCCGGTCCCATGCCGCCCTGGATTCCGAGGCGGCGGTCCGACGGGCCCGAATCATGGCCCCGCAACCGTGGGGGGTCGACCGCAGGGCGTTTCTCGAATCGCTGGTGGGAGCGGAATTCGCGGCGGTCGGCGAGGTGCTGTGGTTCTGGGACGGCACCGACGGCGGCGACCCGGAAGCCATGGCGCTGCTGGCCCGGCAGCTGGCGCGGCTGGGGCCCCTGCGGCTGATGACCGGGGGCGAGCACGAGGCGCTGGTGCTGCTGGAACCGGCGGCGGAATCGGGCGGCGGCACGGTTCCGCAGCTGCGGCGCCTGCGCGCATCCGAACGGCAGACGGAGTGGGTGCGGATCCTGAGCGCGGAGGGCCGCGTCCTCACGCGGGTGGAGACCGCGTTCGCCGACGGCGAGCGCACGGCGGAGGCACCGCTCGGCCTGCCGCGCGAGCTCCGCCGCGAGGTGGCCCGGATCGAGATCGAGGGGCAGCGCCATGCCGGCGCGGTCCTGCTGGTCGACGACCGCTGGCAGCGGCGCACGGTCGGGCTGGTGACGCTCGGCGACGATCATGCGGCGCGCCCGCTGCTGGCCCCCACCTACTACCTGCGACGCGCCCTGGAGCCGTTCGCCGACCTGCGGCAGGGTTCCCTCGGGGCGCTGCTCGAGGATCCTCCGCCGGTCATCGTGCTGGCGGATGTCGGGCAGCTCCGCCCGGAGGGGCGGCAGGCCCTCGAGGCGTGGCTGCACGCCGGGGGCACCCTGGTGCGCTTTGCCGGCGAACGCCTCGTCGACGCCGACGACCCCCTGCTGCCGGTCCGGTTGCGGGCAGGGGAGATGCGGGCGCTGGGAGGCGCCTTCAGCTGGGAACGGCCGTTCGCGCTCGGACCGTTTCCGCCCGAATCGCCGTTGGCCGGGCTGACCGTGCCGGACGACGTCCGGATCCGTCGCCAGATGATCGCCGAACCCTCCGCCGCGCTCGACGATCGGACCCTGGCGCGGCTGGTCGACGGAACTCCGCTGGTCACGGCGGCGCCGCGCGGTCGCGGCGAACTCGTGTTCTTTCACGTGACCGCGAACCCCGACTGGTCGAATCTGCCGTTGTCCGGGCTGTTCGTCCGCATGCTGCAGCGGATCGTGGAGCGGGCCGCGGGCGGCGAGGACCGTTCCGGATCCGGGATGCTGCCTCCGCTGGCGGTCCTGGACGGCTTCGGCCGGGTCGGGCCGCCGCCGCCGGAGGCCGTCGCGGTCGGTGCGGACCGGCTTGAATCCGGGCGGCCGGGACCCGGGAATCCGCCCGGCTACTACGGCCACGACCTGTTCCGCCGGGCCCTCAACCTGGGCGCCAGCGCGGCGGCGGTGCGGGCCTACCACGGCCCGCTACCCGACGGAGCGGGTCCGTCCGCGCGGTTCGGAGCGACGGAAATCGACCTGTCCCCGTGGCTGTTCGCCTTCGCGCTCGGGTTGCTCGGGGTCGACATCGCAGTCGGGATGCGGCTGCGCGGACTGCTCGGCGGACCGGCCCGGGCCGCGGTACTGGCGGCGCTGGCCGGGTTCGGTGCGGCCGACGCGCAGGCCCGGGATTCCGTTCCCCCGGGCGCCCTCGCGATCCAGTTCGGGTACGTCGTCACCGGCGACCCGGAGGTCGACCGGACCAGCGCGCTCGGGCTGGCGGCGCTCGGCCGCGTGCTGGCCGCGCGCACGTCCGTGGCGCCGGTGCCGCCGCGGGCGCTCGACGTCGAGCGCGATCCGCTGGTCTTTCACCCGTTCGTGTACTGGCCGGTGACCGACCGCCAGGCGACGGTCTCGCCCGCCGCCGCGGAACGCATCGAGGCCTATCTCCGGGCGGGCGGGATGATCGTGTTCGATACCCGGGACGGTTCGCCGGCGGCCCGGATCGAAGGGCCGCGCCGCGGCGACCCGCGCCTCGGCCGGATCCTCGGGGTGCTCGACCTGCCCCCGCTGGTTCCGGTTTCCGGTTCGCACGTGCTGGGTCGTTCCTTCTATCTGCTGGGCCGCTTCCCGGGCCGCTGGGCCGGCAATCCGGTCTGGATCGAGAGCACGGCCGAGCGGTCGCGCGACGAGGTGGCCGGCGTCATCGTGGGCGCGGCGGGCTGGGCGGCGGCGTGGGCGCGGGATCCGGCCGGCCGGCCGCTGTTCCCGGTCACGCCGGGCGGCGACCGGCAGCGCGAGCTGGCCTACCGGTTCGGCGTCAACCTCGCGATGTACGCGATGACCGGCACCTACAAGGCGGATCAGGCGCACGCCCGGACGATCCTGGAGCGCCTGCGGCGCCCGGCGGCGGATCGCTGAGGTCCGATGGACGGGTTCACGCTGACGTTCGGGCCGATCGTGCCGTGGAGCCTGCTGGCCGCGTTCGCGGCGGTCCTGGCGGCCGTGCTCGGCCTCGGACTCCGCAAGCGGGCGCCCGGAATCGGCTTTCGGGCACTGGCGGCCGCCGCCCTCCTGCTCGCGCTGGTCCGCCCCATCGCGACCGCCGAGGAGCGGACCGCGCTGGACGACGTGGTACTGGTCGTGGCGGATGCCAGCCCCAGCCAGCAGGCGGGAGACCGCCCGGACCGGACCCGGTCCGCCGTCCGGGCGATCCGGAACGCCCTGGACGACGCCGAAGGGCTGGAGGTCCGGGTCGTGACCGCGACCGGGGGCGGTCCCGGGACGAAGCTGTTCGCCGCCGTCCGCGCGGCCGTCGGCGACGTGCCTCCGGACGGCATGGCAGGGGTGGTGCTGGTGACCGACGGGCAGGTGCACGACGTGCCGGACGCGCCGTCGGCGCTCGGGTTCGATGCGCCGGTGCATGTCCTGCTGACCGGCGCGCCCGGCGAACGCGACCGGCGCCTGGTGGTCGAGGGCGCGCCGAGCTACGGCATCGTCGGGGAGGCCGTGAAGTTCCGGGTCACCCTCCGGGACGAGGCCGCGACGGGGCAGGCCGAACCGGTCCGCATCGTCGTGCCCGGGGGGTCGGTGTCGGAACGGGTGCTCCAGATCGGAACCCCGGCCGAGTTCGAGCTGCCGCTGGAGCGGCCCGGTTCGGTGACGGTGTCCCTCGAGGCGGCGGTCGTGCCCGGGGAACTCACGCCCGACAACAACCGGGCGATCGTCGACGTCCAGGCGATCCGGGACCGGCTCCGGGTCATGCTCGTCTCGGGTGCGCCGAGCATGGGGCTGCGCCACTGGCGCAACCTGCTGCAGGCCGACCCGGCGGTGGATCTCGTGCACTTCACGATCCTGCGGCCTCCGGCCCAGCAGGACGCCACCCCGCTGCAGGAACTGTCGTTGATCCCGTTTCCGGCGCGCGAACTGTTCGAGGCGGACCTCGACAGCTTCCACCTCGTGATCTTCGACCGGTATCACGTGCGCGGCATCCTGCCCCCGCAGTACCTGTCGAACATCGCCGAGTACGTGGTGCGCGGCGGGGCTCTGCTCGACATTGCCGGTCCGAGCTATGCCGGTCGCTTCGGTCTCGTGCACACAGCGCTGCGGGAGATCCTCCCGACCCTCCCGGCCGGGGAGGTCATCGAGCAGCCGTTCGTGCCGGAGCTTTCGGAGGCCGGACGGAACCATCCGGTGACCGCCGGCCTGGCGGCCGGAGCGGCGGACTGGGGGCCGTGGTACCGGATGGTGCGGGGCCTGCCGGTGAAGGGGGAATCCCTGCTCCGGGGAGTCGACGGCTGGCCGCTGCTCCAGCTCGGCCGGGTCGGCGAGGGCCGGGTGGCGCAGCTGCTCTCCGACCAGTCCTGGGTCTGGGCGCAGCCCGGCCCCGGCGGCGGCCCGCGCGCGGAACTGCTGCGCCGGGTGGTGCACTGGCTGATGAAGGAGCCGGAACTGGAAGAGCACCGGCTGCAGGCGACCGTGTCCGGGCCGAGGATCGACGTGGTCTACCGGAGCCTCGACGACCCGCTGGACGCGGTCACGGCCGTCGGTCCTTCCGGCGCCGTGCAGACCGCGGAGCTGACCGCGGCCGGGGCGGGCACGGCGACCGCTTCGGTGACGGCCGACGAACCGGGGCTGTGGACCCTGCGGGGCGGATCCCTCACGGCGACGGCGCTGGTGGAGGCGGCCGACGCCCTCGAGCGGACCGAGATGCGGGCCGATCCGGAGCCGCTCCGGGGCTTGGCGGCGGCCACCGGCGGCGGCGTCTTCTGGCTGGCGGATCGGGGCGGGCCGCCGCCGATCCGGACGGTGACCGCCGGGCAGGCGGCGGCCGGCGAGAACTGGCTCGGGGTGCGGCGGCAGGGCCGGCACCTGGTGACCGGGCTCGTCCGGTCGCCGCTGGTCCCGTGGTGGGCGCTGCTGGCCCTCGCGGTCGGGGCGCTGCTGCTTGCATGGCACCGGGAGGCGCGCTAGCCGTGGGCCGGGTGCCGGCTCGGGGCACCGTCCCCGACTGGTGGGACGAGGCGACCCGGACCCTGGCCCGCCGCGACCCGGTGCTGCGCCGGATCGTCGACGATTCCGCTTCCCGGGGCGTCGCGCTGCGGTCCCGGGGCGACGCGTTCCAGTCCCTGGCCCGGTCGATCGTCGGCCAGCAGATCTCGGTCCGGGCCGCGCATGCGGTGTGGGTGCGGCTGGAGGAGGGCCTCGGCGGCGTCGCGCCCGGGCGGGTGTCGGCCGCCGGGCTGCCGGCCCTGAGGAAGGCCGGGCTGTCGCAGCGCAAGGCCGAGTACCTCGGTGAACTCGCGGCCTGGTTCGCCACCGGCGCCGGGCGCCGGATCGGGTGGCCGGAACTCACGGATTCCGAGGCGATCGCCGTGCTCACCGAGCGGCGCGGGATCGGCCGGTGGACGGCGGAAATGTTCCTGATCTTCTGCCTGCTGCGGCCCGACGTGTTTCCGGTCGACGATCTCGGGCTTCTGCGCGCGCTGCGCGCGCTGTATGGTGGCGCGGACGGCGGGGGGGCGGCGGCGGAGCGGATCGGCAGGCGGTGGGAGCCGTGGCGGTCCTGCGCTACATGGCTCCTCTGGCGCTACCTGGATCCGGTTCCCGTGGCCTACTAGGGTCGGGCGCCGGCGCGCGCTCGTGCAGACGGGATGGAGGAGGAGTTCCCGATAATGGGGAAGCGGTGGGTGGCCGGCCCGGCCGGCGGGCTGATCGCGGCGGCGTGGGCGGGTGCGGTGACTCCGGCCCCGGCCCAGCAGCCGGCGGTCGTGGGGGTCGACCGGGTCACCGCCGAGGCGGTGGACCAGACGGCTCCGACCATCGGTCGCTTCGTCACGCTCAACGAGGCGGTCGTGCCGGCGCTGCTGGCGAGTCACGTGACCGAGATGCCGGTGCGGATCGGGGACCGGCTGGTCGAGGGCGATGTCATCGCGGTCCTCGATGTCGAGCGACTGGGCTGGCAGGTGCAGGAGGCGCGGGCGAGCGTCGCGCAGCGGGAAGCGGGTCTGGCGGTCGCGCAGGCCACGGCCGATCTGGCGCGGCGGCGACTGGAGCGGGCCGAGGGACTCCGCGAATCGACCGCTTTCAGCCAGGCCCAGCGCGACGATGCGCGGGGCGAGGCGGACATCGCGGCCGCGCAGGTCCAGGTGGCGGAGGCGGCGCTGCAGGAGGCCCGGGCCCGGTTGGACACGGCCCGGGACGACCTCGACCGGGGCACCGTGGTCGCGCCGTTCGACGGGGTCGTCGAGGAGCGGCACGCCGACCTGGGCGAGGCGGTGCAGCCCGGCGGACCGGTGGTCACGCTGGTGAGCGAGCGGGCCCTCGAGATCGAAGCGGACGTGCCCTCCGTCCGCGTGGCGGCGCTGCAGCCGGGGACCGCGATCGGTGTGACCCGCGGGTCGGGCGAATCGATGGCCACCACCGTGCGGGCGGTCGGGACCGTGGAGAATCCGCGGACCCGCACCCGCCGGGTTCGGCTGCTGCCCGAGCTGGCGGGCATGCAGGCGGTCCCGCCGATCGGCGAAGGGGTCACCGTGCACGTTCCGGTCAGCGACGCGGCCGTCCTGACCACGGTCCACAAGGACGCCGTCCTGCAGCGTCGGGGCATCTCGGTGGTCTATGTGGTCGTCGACGGCCGGGCGGAAGTCCGCCCGGTCCGGCTGGGCGAGGCCGTGGGCGAGCGGTTCGTGGTCCTCTCCGGGGTCGAGCCCGGAGAGAGGGCGGTCATCCGCGGCAACGAACGGCTCCTGCCGGGGCAGGCGGTAGCGGTGGGCCCGCCGCCGGCGGCGGACGGCGGGGAGGAGCGGGCCGAAGCTGTCGCGGACGGTCCGCGGGAGTCCGGCCCGTGAACCTCATTCGCCTGTCCATCGAGAAGCCGATCGCGGTCTTGGCGGTCGTCATCATGATCGTGGTGCTGGGCTTTCTGGCCCTTACCCGGATTCCGATCCAGCTGGCTCCCGACGTGTACACCCCCGTGATTTCGGTCACCACCTCGTGGTACGGTGCCAGCCCGTACGAGATCGAGCGCGAGATCGTCAACCGCCAGGAAGACGTGCTGCGGGGCCTGGAGGGTCTCGAGCGCATGGAGAGCACCTCGCGCGACGGACAGGGCGAGGTGACGCTCGAGTTCAATGTCGGGATCAACATGGACCGGGCGCTCCTCCTGGTGTCCAACCGGCTCAACCAGATCGACGACTACCCCGAGGATGCCGGGGAGCCCCAGCTCGACACGGCCGGCCTGGACGACAATCCGGTCGCCTGGTTCATCCTTACCCGGACCCGGGGCAACGAGCGTCCGGTATCGACGTACGGCGACTTCGTCGAGAACGTGATCCAGGATCGTCTGGAACGGGTGCCGGGCGTGGCGCGCACCAACCTGTTCGGCGGAACGCAGCGGGAGCTGCAGGTGACGGTCCGGCCGGAACAACTGGCCACCTACCGCCTCACGGTGCCGTCGGTGGTGGATTCGCTGCGGCTGGCCAACGCGTCGGTATCGGCCGGGGACGTCGAGGAAGGCAAGCGCCGGTACGTGGTGCGGGCGGAAGGCGAGCTCCAGACGCCGGAACAGGTCCGGGACGTGGTCCTCGTGACCGACGAAACCGAATCGGGCCGGATTGGGCGGACCCGGGTTGGCGACATCGCCACGGTCGATTTCGGGTACAAGACGCCGGTTGCCGACATCCGGTTCCTCGGGGAATCGGCGCTTGCCGTCAATGCGATGCGCCAGAGCGGCGCCAACGTCATCGACACCATGAACGGGGTTCGGGATGCCATTGCCGAACTCAACGAGTTCGCGCTGCCGGGGGTCGGCCTCACCATGCAGCAGGTCTACGACGAGACCATCTACATCGATTCCGCGATCGAGCTGGTCCGTCAGAACATCTGGATCGGCGGCCTCCTCGCGGTCGTGGTCCTGCTGCTGTTCCTGCGTTCCTGGCGCGCGACCGTGATCATCGGGCTGGCCATTCCCGTTTCGGTGGTGGCGTCCTTCGTCGCCATGGCGGCCCTCGGCCGTTCGCTCAACGTGATTTCGCTGGCCGGGATCGCGTTCGCCGTGGGCATGGTCGTCGATGCCGCGATCGTGGTCCTCGAGAACATCTACCGGTTGCGGGAGAGCGGCCGTTCGGGACCCGAGGCCGCGCATGCCGGCACGCGCCAGGTCTGGTCGGCCGTGATGGTGTCCGCGCTCACCACGGTTCTGGTGTTCATTCCCATTCTGGTGATGGAACTGGAGGCCGGGCAGCTGTTCCGCGACATCGCCGTGGCCATTTCCGTCGCGGTCCTGATGTCGCTGATCGTCTCGGTGACCGTCATTCCGGCCCTGGCGACATGGCTCCTCGGTCCGGGCCGGGGCTACCGCCGCATCGGGCTGGGTCCGGTCGACTGGGCGCCGCGCCTCATTGCCCGCTTCTTCACCGGGTACGTGCGGATCGTCCTGCGCTCGCGGGCGGCGTCGGCGGCCATCGCCCTGAGCGTGGCGGCGGGGGCGCTGCTGGTGAGCTGGCAGCTGCTGCCGAAGCTCGAGTACCTGCCCGAAGGAAACCGGAACCTGATCTTCGGCGTGATGCTACCGCCGCCCGGCTACAATCTCGGAACCCTGACCGAGATCGCCAAGCGGGTCGAGGTTCCGGTGCGGCCGCTCTGGGCCAGCGAGACGGGGCCCGAGGCCGAGCCCGGGCAGCCGCCCAAGATCAAGAACTACTTCTTCGTCGCGATCCGCGACGGACGCACCTTCTTCGGCGCCAGTGCGATCCAGGAGACGCGGGTCCGGGAGCTCATTCCGGTCCTGACGCGGTCGCTGTTCGGAGAGCCGGGCACGTTCGGGTTCTTCACGCAGCCCAGCCTGTTCCAGCGCGGTTTCGGGGGCGGGCGGGCGATCGACATCGACATCGGCGGACCGTCTCTTGAAGACGTGGTGGCGGTGGCCCAGCAGGCGGCCGGCCGGATCGGTCAGGCCTTCCCGCGCGAACAGGGGAACCAGATGCGACCCATCCCCGGCCTGGATCTCGGGTCGCCCGAGGTGCAGGTCCGCCCCGACCGGGTGCGCCTGTCGGACAACGGGGTGACGGCGCGCGAACTCGCGATGAGCGTGGATGCCTTCAATTCCGGGCTCCGGGTGGCCGAGATCACGGTGGATTCGGAGCGGCTCGATCTGACGCTGCAGGGCCCGCAGGACGACATCAGCCACACCCAGGGCATCGATACCTTGCCGGTGGTGACCCGGACCGGCGAGATTCTCCCCGTGAGTTCGGTGGCCGATGTCGTGGTTACGTCCGGCCCGACCGAAATCCGGCACATCGAACGCGAGCGCACGATCACGCTCCAGCTGCGCCCGTCCGACCGGATCCCGCTGGAAGCGGCGATCGAGAAGGTCGCCGCCGAGGTCGTGGCTCCGCTCGAGGCGCAGGGCCTGCCGGCCGGAACCAAGCTCGCCATCTCGGGAACCGCGGACGAACTCACGCAGACCTGGAACGCGATGGTGGGGAACCTCATCGTCGCGGTCGCGATCGTCTACCTGCTCATGGCGGTTCTGTTCTCCAGTTTCCTGTACCCGTTCGTGATCATGCTGTCGGTTCCGCCCGCGACCGCCGGCGGGGTGATCGGACTGTGGTTCCTGAACCGGTACACCGTGCAGCCGCTCGACATGCTGACCATGCTCGGGTTCGTGATCCTGATCGGCATCGTCGTGAACAATGCCATCCTGCTCGTGCACCAGTCGCTGCTGCACATCCGGGAGGAGGGCCTGTCCCCGCCGGATGCGATCGTCGAGGCGACCCGGAACCGGGTGCGGCCGATTTTCATGTCGACCCTGACGACCGTTGCCGGGATGCTGCCGCTGGTACTGTTCCCCGGGGCCGGGTCGGAACTCTACCGCGGCCTCGGTTCGGTCGTGGTCGGAGGGCTGACGATGTCGGCGGTGATTACCCTGGTGATCGTGCCGCCGATGCTGCGCATCTTCGTGTCCGGCGAAACCCGGCGGACGGTCGGGTCGCGCATCGGGGAGCCCGAACCCGCCCGGCTCCCGTCGCTGCACGGCCCCCGGCCTTCGGAGGCTTGAGGAGATCATGAGGAGATCATGACGTCACGACCTGCCGCGTCCCGCGGCTTCGACCGCCGGCGCACGATCACCATCCTGGGTGCCGCTGCCGGGGGGCTCGCACTGGGCGGAGGCGCGCTGCTGACGGGCGGTCCGCGCCGGCCGGAGCCCGTCGAATGGACCGGAGTCGCGCTGGGTGCCCCCGCGCGGATCGTTCTGTTCGACGAGGATCCGGCCCGGGCCCGGGCGCTGCTGGCGCGGATCGCCGGCGATCTCCATGCCTTCGAGGACGAATTCAGCCTCTACCGGCCCCATTCGGCGATCTCGAGGCTCAACCGTTCGGGTCGGCTGGATCGTCCCGGCAAGGCGTTCCTGCAGCTGCTCGAGGATTCGGCCCGGCTGTCCATACTGACCGGCGGCGCCTACGACCCCACGGTGCAGCCGCTCTGGGCCGCCGCGGCCGAGAGTTTCCGAACCACCGGGACGCCGCCGCTCCCCCGCGTGCTGGATGCGCTGCGCGCGCGGGTAGACTGGCGGTCCGTGGAGGCCGGGGCCGGGACCGTGCGGTTTCTGCGGCCCGGAATGGCGGTGACGCTCAACGGAATCGCGCAGGGCTTCATTACCGACCGCGTGGCCGATCGCCTCCGGGACGGCGGGCTTCGGCACGTGCTGGTGGAACTGGGCGAGACCCGGGCGATCGGACGGCATCCGGCCGGTCGGCCATGGCGCATCGGGATCCCGGATCCGGAGGGTCCGGACCTCGTCGGGACGGTCGCGCTCGACGGCGAGGCCATCGCTACGTCCGGCGGATACGGGACCCGATTCGACGCGGACGGGGAATGGCACCACATCTTCGATCCCGGGACCGCGCGTCCGGCCCACCGCCATCGGAGCGTCTCCGTCATCGCGCCCACGGCCACCGTCGCCGATGCGTTGGCGACGGCCTTCGCGGTCATGCCCGAGGCGGCTGCCGCCGCCGTCGCGAACCATGTGCCGAACGTCCGCGTTCGCGTCGTCGACGACGCGGGGCGCATGCGTCCACTGGGTGGGCGCGGCGCCTAACGGCCGCCATCGGCTCCCGCCCGATGGTCCGGACCCGGTGCCTGCACGGAACGGGGAGCACGATGTCCCTCAAGGCAATGACCCGGTCCCGGTCGTTGAAGACCGGAACCTTCGTGGTCGAGTTCAACACGCCCGGGATCGGTCACGTGCTGAAGGCGGCCGGCTGCGACTTCGCATTCCTCGACACCGAGCACAGCGGCTTCGGGATGGATTCGCTGAAGGCGACCCTCCGGTACATGGAAGCGGCGGCGTTGCCGACGCTGGTGCGGGTGCCGTCGGGAGAGTCCCATCACGTCAACCGGGCGCTGGATGCCGGAGCCGAGGGAATCATGGTGCCGAAGGCGGAATCCCTGGCCGATGTGGAAGCCCTGGTCCGGGTCTCCCGGTACCCGCCTGCGGGGCAGCGGGGGGTGGCGCTTGGGATCCAGCACGACCGGTTCACGGCAGGCGCGGCCGACCGGAAGTTCGCCGCGGCGAATGCGCGGACGGTCCTTGCCGTACTGGTGGAAACCCGGGGCGCGGCGGATGAGATCGAGGCCATCGCCGCCCTTCCGGAGGTCGACATGCTGTGGATCGGACATTGGGACCTGAGCGTGAGCCTGGGGACGCCGGGCGACTTCGGGCATTCGATCTTCCGGGAAGCGGTGGCGCGGACGGAGCGCGCGGCGCGGCAGCATCGCAAGTCTCTGGGCCGCCTGATCATGGATCCGGAAGCTGCTGCCGGCCTGTTCGGGGCGGGCGTGGATTTCATTTGTTACTCGGGCGATGCTTGGCTGCTGCAGCAGGCGTTCCGGGAGGGCGCGGATACGATTCGGAACGCCTGTGCCGGCAAGGGGTCCCCCGCATCTCGTGATCCGTGAGCGGCGGGCGCGGCAATGGCATTCGGGTATGCGCGTCGAGGTGACGGAGGTCTTTCCCACGCCGGCAAGCCCCTGATATGAGGTGATGTTTCGGTACGCGGGCGTTTCGGTCCGCGCACCGCTTGGCACGCGCCCGCGAATTTGCATGATGCCCTCGGATCGGTGCTGCGGGAATCCCTCATGGACCCGCGAATCGTCGACTTGAAGTCGATCCCTGCTCGGGCCGTCGCCGGCCCTGCCAACCGATTGCGGAGGTCCGGGAGACCGTGGGGCAGTGTTCCCACTGCAGCCGCAACGAGCCCGCGAAAACCTTCTGCGAACCGCTCCACCGGAAGGCGGCGAAGGGCGGCTCCAAGGTCGGGTTCGGTCTCGGGATGCGGGAGAATCCGGAGCCTCACGGTAATCTGACGGTGTTGCCTGTGCGCAAGGACCACGCCCGCGACAGGGCCTCTGCGCCGGTCCGTGCTTCGGCCTCCGACCCGCGTAATCGGTCAGGTAGCACGGGGGTTGGAGTGACATCCGGTTTCTCATGGGTGCAAGATGTGATCCGATCGGGCCCAAACGGCGGAAGTTGCGGCTCCCGGGCAGAGGATGTTCCACGACAATCGATAGGACAGGATCGATGAGCGGCGGTGTTTCGGGAGTTTTGTGCAGCGGGTCGAGCGGTTGATCTTGTGGGGGGAAGTGCCCCGTCGCCGCACTTCCCTGTTGGGCGCCGTAGTCTGTCCCACGGGTTCGGGTGCGACCTTGGACGTGTGCGAGCTGGGACGTAGAAAGTCGTGGTGGACAGGCCGAAACCCCGTGTCCAGCCGGTCTGATCCGTCCGGTCGGCAAGCAGACCGGAGGGCCGGAGCGAACGCGAACGCTTGTAGGGGGCCCCGAAAAGGAACCCGCCACAGGAAGCGGAGTAGGGAATAGTCGGGAATGCCAAGGGCCGGGAACCAGCCCGAGGGCCAGTGTCGATGTGGAAGAGCTGGGGCACGCATCGCATTCCCCGGGGTAGAGACGGCGGCCATCCGGGACCGATCAGCAGGGAAAGACCGGAAGGTGAGGAGGACCGACAGGGGGGTGTGCCCCTTGCATGTCCAGGACCGCGTCGATCACCGGGAACCGGGAAAGGACGTGGAGTTCTCCGGACGGGCGGATGGGGTGGAGTAAGCGTGGACGGGCGGGACCACAGAACCCGTCCCGAGCGAGGACCCCGGGGCGCGGGCGGCCGTTGCGGCAGGTCCGGTCGGTGCGCAGAACCCGGCGTATCTAGTGTTGTGTCCCGCAAATACGAGTAGCTAATGGAATACTGATTAGCCCCATCAGCCAACGAGTTATCAAGCGCGGATCGTTCGACAGCGTCACTCAACTCGTCAGGCCAATTGAACCATTCCTCGAACACTACGAATGATTCCGCATCTACTTTCGTATAGGCCGCAAGCGCGGACTCGATTGTGACCGGCGCTTGAGCATTGATATACGCGTATTTGCGGGACACAACACTAGTGTCTGCCCGGAAAATCACAACACATTGTATATGCAACCATATCTGGAATCTCAGATGTCCTGACTTCGGGAGTGTTGGCGATCAAGAAGTGTGAACCCTTGGTGGCCGTTCAGGTGGGCTTCTCGGGCAGTTCGTAGACCATGCGGAGTTCGGTTCCTGGAAAGAGTGTGCGGGTATCGTTGAGTTCCTGCAGCAGCCCTGCGATGGCATCATCGCTGGCGTTGCATGCGGTTCCGAGGATGCGCACCCGGAGGATGCCCCGTTCGGGGTCGGGGAGGATGTCTGCGTCGGCCTGCAGGAGTGCGCGGAGGTGTCTTCGCGGTCGCTGTTTCTTGCCCTGCTCCTTGGCCACGGCCGCCATCATCCGGGTTTCGGCGCGGTAGGCGATCATGCGCAGGATGTCGAGCCAGTGCCGTTCCCGGGGCGCCAGGGCATCGAGGGCTTGATCGTCTCTGAGAGCCTTGACCCGGACATGCTTCGGGGTCTCCTTGCGTTCTTGTTGCAGGGTCTGGATCCTGGCTTCGAGTGTCTCCTGCTCGGCCTGCAGTGGTCCGACGTTCCGGAGGATTGCGTTGGAGGGTTCGGGCTTGCGTTCCAGTTCGGCGATCCGGTTGCGGAGCGTGCCGAGTGCCTGCCGGCTGCGGCGCAGCTCGCGGTCCCTGTTGCGCCAGTCCGGGTTGATGACCTGTGCGTCCGGATCCTAGGGGACCCGACTGTGCACCGGCAGGGAGTCGAGGTGGAATTCTTCCCGAGCGTACTTGAAGAAATTCTCTTGGGACCATCGCGAGAACAGGGCACTCGCAACCCGGGCCCGCGACAGGCGGAAGTCCGTGGTGATCAGGGCGATCTGGCGGCCGTCGTTCCGCCGACGGCGGATCTGCCGGACCTCGGGACCGTCGTGCAGGCGGATGCGCTTCTCGGCCAGCCAGATGTCGCTCGTGCGGTCGCCGCCGGGGCCGTGAATCGGCACCGTCTCGAGGGAGAACTCCTCTTCCGGCCAGTCCGTGCCCTTGAAATTCTTGTGCCAGGTGATCACCGCGATCCCGCGCCGGGCGAGACGACGGAACAGGGCCGGACTCCAGCCCTCCCGGTCGAAGACCAGCGTCAGGGCCGGCACGGCCCTGTCGGCGGTGGTGAGATCCGGTGCATCCGGCCCTGCCACGCCCAGTTCCTCCAGCGCCGGCAGAACATCCCGTTCCAAGGCGCGGGTCAGGGTGGGATCGAGGTTCTTGTGCAGGCACAGCAGCGGCCGGCCGCCAAGCGCATGGACCCAGTAGCTGACCGAAGCCGGCAGGCAGAGCTTCTGGCGAGACACGAAGTGCTTCGGCAGACGCCCCTTGCGACCGGTATACACGTTCACGTGACCGTCGACCGACAGCGTCGCGGTCGCCTCCGGGTCCTCCGCGCACCCGTCCTTCGCCAGTGCGCCCTGCCACGCCGTGAGCCGTTCCGCATCCGCTGCCAGCGCGCGAACCTTGCTCCGCAGCGTCTTGACCTCCGGACAGCGGTCCAGACCCAGGATGGCGCCCCATTCCCCCGGAGACGGGTAGCGTAGCGCCTCCGCGTTCCGCACCCGGGCCAGCAGGAGAAAGGCCTGCAGCAACAGGATGCTCGTCACCCCGTAGTACCCCTTCGGCAAGGACAGGAACGCGGGCGCGTGCTTCAGCAGCCCCTCCCGGAGAAGCGCCGGTAGCGCCGCGAGCACGCCGCCGTGCGCCACCGCCGACCGGGCCTCGGCAAACCGGGGCTGCGCCTCGGGCAACCTTCCGACGGCGGCCGCGACCCGCCCCATGCCGTCCCGCGCGCCGCGACCCATCGGCGCCGAACGGTCCCGATCGTCGCGGGCGGCGCGGTCGAGCGGACGTGGCGGCGGGGATCCGCAGACCTCGGTGTCGCAGGCCGGCATGGACGCTGCTTGCGGCCCATCGGGCTTCTCCGATGTATCCGGGCCGGCCCCGGCAGTCGCGGCCTCCGGCTGCGTCGCGCCGATCGAACCCTTCCGGCGATGGTAGTTCGTGCAGACACTGGATAGTGCCTGCCCGGAAAATCCCTAAGAGTCGGATTACATGAATGAAAGCTCAATATTGACAGGGCGAAGATTCATCGAATCCAGCCTGATTTCAGCGGAATATGCCGTCATATGCCCTCAAAGAAGGAATCTTCGGTTCTCCAGATTCCAAATATGGTTGCATATACAATGTGTTATGATTTTCCGTGCAGACACTAGATACAAAAGGGCACTGCTCTGGATGCCTTAACAGGAGCACCCTTGCTTTTCAAGGGTTTCTTCGCGCAGAACCCCGGAAATCGGCAATTTCAGGCCCGAATCGGCGAAACCTCGTTAAACATGGGTTGACGGCGCAGGAAGAGCGGATTACAATCTGGTGTCCGTAGCAACACAGCGGTAGGCGCGGCGCGGTTAGCTGCGCCTACCGAGCAGAGGGGGTTGAAATGACTATAGAGCGGACCGGCGGCGGCGGCGACGACACCCTGACAGGTGGCCTCGGCAATGACATCCTGAAGGGCGGCCTCGGCGACGATATCCTGACGGGCGGGGCGGGCGACGATGCGCTGACGGGCGGAACCGCAAGCCCGGGAGCCGACGCGGACTTTCTCGCCATGAACCCCGGCAGTTCGGACGATGACACGCTGGACGGCGGCGCGGGTCACGATACGTTGGACGGCGGCGCGGGCCATGACGCGCTGGACGGCGGCACGGGCAACGATACGCTGTACGGCGGTGACGGGGACGACACGGTCGATGGCGGTGCGGGCAACGATGTCCTGTTTGGCGGCCGGGGCGCCGACAGGCTGACCGGCAGCCGGGGCGCGGACTCGCTCTATGGCGGCAGTGGCCATGACGTCTTTGCGTTCGCGGTCGGCGACGGGGCCGACTACATCGGCGATTTCGAGGCTGGCGACATCATCGAGATCGCTGGCGTGTCCGGCGGTTTCGGGGATCTGGTCATCGAGCAGAAGGGCTTCTATACCGTCATCCGCTACGGCGACGGCGACACGATCAAGCTGGAGGGCGTGACGGCGGCCTCTCTGGGTGCGGACGACTTCCTGTTTCCGGACGCCGGGACCGTGCCGCCGGAGGGCGACGGCGAGGAGGATGCCTCGCAGGACGCTCTTGCACAGGGTGCGCCGCCGGAGGGTGACGCCTTGAGCGGCGGGCCTGCTGACGGAAAGGTGCTGAAGGGCGGCAAGGGCGCGGACACGCTGACCGGTGGTGATGGCGACGACACCCTGCGTGGCAACGGGGGTGCGGACACGCTGACCGGCGGGGCTGGCGACGACCTCCTCTATGGCGGCAAGGGCGCGGACACGCTGACCGGCGGGGCTGGCTCCGATACGCTGGGGGGCGGCAAGGGCGACGACATACTGGTCGGCGGCGAGGGTGACGACACCCTGCGTGGTGCCAAGGGCGCCGATACACTGACCGGCGGGGCTGGCTCCGACACGCTCGTCGGCGGCCGTGGCGCCGACACCTTCGTGTTCGATGCGGGAGACGGCGCCGACACCATTGCCGACTTCGGGGCTGGAGATAGGATCCGCATCGACGGCGTGTCCGGCGGGTTTGCGGCGCTCCAGATCAAGCAGGACGGCGCCGATGCCGTCGTCGGTTATGGCGACCGCGGCGACACCATCCGGCTGACCGGTATCACAGCGACCTCCCTCGGCGAGGACGACTTCATCCTGCCTGCTGGCGGTGGCGGTGACGGCCACGATAAGGCCGCTTACGGCGCCAGTACGAGCGACAACGACGGCGGCAACCCCCTCGACAACGACAACGACGGCGGCAACCCCCTCGACAACGACGACGACGGCGGCAACCCCCTCGACAACGACAACGACGGCGGCACCCCCCTCGACAACGACAACGACGGTGACGAGGATACGATCCCGGGCACTTCGGGCGATAGTCCGCTCGACGTTGAGGTCTGTGGCGTAACCCTTCATGGAGGCGCAGGCCGCGATTGGCTCTTTGGCACCGCGTGCGACGACACGATCTACGGCGGCTCGGGTGACGACAAGCTCTACGGTCGAAAAGGCGATGACATAATCCATGGTGGCGGGGGTAACGACCTCCTCCGCGGCAATTCGGGCGACGATGTGCTCCGGGGCGGGGACGGCCACGACTTTCTGACCGGTCGTGACGGCGACGACACGCTGGAAGGTGGCAAGGGCATCGATTTCCTCTCGGGTGGTTTGGGAGTTGACACGCTCCGGGGCGGGGAGGGTGCCGATCAGTTCGGTTTCTTCGAGAAGGGCTACTACAGCCAGTGGGGATTCAAGGATGGCAGCGACGACACCATCCTCGACTTCGAGGACGGGACGGACCGCCTCGACTTCCACTCGGTCGACGGGAAACTCGGCTTCGACGATCTCGAGATCTGGCAGTCCGACAGTGGTGCCGCCATCAACTGGTCTCTGGGGACCATCACCTTGGAGGGGATCCAGACGTCGCAACTGACCGAAGCCGATTTCCACTTCCGCGGCCTGCCCGACTGGGCACTCGACGACAGCACAGCCGACGACACGCTCCGGGGCCGCCCGGGCTACGACTCGTTCGGATTCACGTATGGTGGCGACGACACGATCATCGGCTTCGAGGACGGGACCGACCGCATCGACTTCCACACGGTCGACTCGGAGCTCGACTACGACGACCTTGTTATTCGGCAGTCCGACAGAGGCGCCGTCATCAATTGGTCCTTGGGGACTGTCACCGTGGAGGGGATCCAAGCGTCGCAACTGACCGAGGCCGATTTCGACTTCGTCGGCTGATGCGTGGTGCCAAGTCTACTCCTCCTCATCATAAGCGTTTAGTCATACGGTGATGGTTGTCGATGGTCACCGGTCGAGGATGCGTTTCCAGTTCTTGCGCAGTGGTCGCAGCCAGATGTCCTTTTTCGGCTTGCCGCTGTTTTGGGTGGCGGCAGGGGGGATGAGGTTATCGCGATTCACGGCCCGCAAGGCGATCCTCGCCGTCCTGTCCTTGAGGCCCCGCCGGACTGACGCAAGCGGACCTTGTGGCAGAAGACAGGGGCGATGGTCGCACGGTTCGGTTCCGGGTTGATCAGGGAACGCAACCGCGCCATCTCGTGCGCGGTGAAGTCGCTGCCTTGGTAGCGGCACTTGATCACCCCGGTTTCCTGAGATCCCGTCGGCGCTCCGGGCTCATCGGCCTTGGCCGCCACGGGTCGGGGTCGTCCGGCGGCTGGCCGCCGTTTCGTTTCGGGCGCAGGCCGCAAGCCCCTCGTGAAGCCAGCGCCGGACGTGGGTGCCGTTCGTGGCAAGGGTGCCGATGACGGAGTACAGGACGGCGGTGAAGGCGGCGCCCTCCTCGCTGTCGGAGCCGAAGCTCGGCTTTCTCCCGGCCACCGCACCCTTGGAAGGTCCTCTTGGCCGGACGGTGGTCCATGGGCACTTGGGGAGGGTCGACGAAGACACTCAGCCCCTCGCGGTGATGGATCAGGGAGCGCAGGGAGCTTCGCTTCGCGGGCATCGTCCGGCAAGGCGTCGAGTTCCGTCCGTGCCTGCGTCCGTGCGGCCGGTGCCGCGCCCTGCCTATGACGCATCTTTCTTGTCTCGTCTCGATGTAATTCGTGTCTGCACGGAAAATCACACACATTGTATATGCAACCGTATTTAGAATCTGGAGAACCGAAGATTCCTTCTTTGATGGCATATGACGGCATATTCCGCTGAAATCAGGCTGGATTCGATGAATCTTCGCCCTGTCAGTATTGAGCTTTCATTCATGTAATCCGAATCGTATCTACTCAGTAACTACTCACCCCTTGTTGGGGGTCGGGTTGGCCGTAGTGCTCGTTGAGGATGTCTGCGGCCTTTCCGTCGAGGGCGATGTGGATGGCGACGAGAGGGTGGTAGCCGAGTGCCTCCATGGAGGTGAGGAAGCTTGCTTGCGCCAGGCCTAAGAGCCTGTGCGGAAACTATTGAGCGGCCCTGATTCTGGTATCTGCGATGTGGCTGGAGAGTACATCGGGATCAGACAAGCCCATTCCACATCTGTCAGATTGCTTTCGAAGCGGTCTCTCCGACGCCGATACTTTGCACGAGCGGCCAGAATCGGGACCGCTCCATAGTTTCCGTACAGGCTCTCAGAGAACCCATACACGTCCGTACGTCTTCTGTTGGGACCCTGGGAGATCTTCAAGCTGTCCCGCCGATCGTGGCGGGACCGTGTAGGGAAGGAGAAAACCGAAGCCTAGGACGAACGGCTTGAAGAAGTCGGATGGGGCCGTACGACCTGGGAAGGCGGCGAACAAGGGAGCGTCAGCTCCTGCGGAGTGGCTGGAGGAAAGGGCCCCAACCAAGGGGAATTCGGGACGCCAAAGCACGCGCCGAACGCAGGGTCGGGTACGCGTGCCTCAGGCGGCGGACCAGATCCGGAAAGCCGCAAGGTTCGACCGGAAGCGACGGGAGCGCAGGACCGAGAGTTCTGGGTCGCGCGCCACCCTCCGCCGCCCATGGCCGGATCCGCGGCTTGCCGTCAAGCACCCGAGGTAGGAGCCGGATGGATGAACGTCCAGGTCCGGATCTGCGCGGGGGGGGTGCGCAGTAATGCGCATTCCTACCGTAACTGGGGGGAGGGCTCGGCAACGACCCCTCCTACCCGGCGCCTCGGCACCATGCGGTTGCGTGGAGCATGGTGCGGAACCATCCGGACCCCTTGATCTTGACCTTGGTCATTCGGATCTTCGGTTCTCCGGCATGGTGGGTGAAGCTGACGTCGGGGTCCTTCATGAAGCGGAGGACGGACGTCTCGTGTTTCCCGAGACGTTCATGCAGGTTGTGGGCGTCGGACGTTGCGATGCGTCCCCGGGTTCCTTTCGTCCGCGGCGGGATATCGGGCAGCTCCTTGGCGCCCTGGGTGAGGAGGGTGCGGTAGCGCGTGCGCACGGCCCGGCGGTCGGTCTCGTTCAAGGCCTTGGATGCGCTCTGGTGGACCCTGTGGCAGACCCCGCGCAGCCGGCTCTTCATCCATCGCGCCCAGCGGTAGCCGTGGGACTCGACGACGAAGGCCCGTTCGCGCAGCAGGTGGCTGCCGCACCGCGGGTGGCGGCACGGATCGTAGCCCCTGTATGCAGCCCAGCAGTCGTGGGCTCGGACACCTGGGTAGCGCGGGAGGATGCCGATCTCTTCGATCGCCTCCCGACCGCGCTTGCGGTGCGGGAACTTCACGGTCAGGGTCCCGTCGGTGACGACAGGGAGCCATGGGGTCTTGCCGGCGACCCGGAATCCGGTCTCATCGACCTGCACGGCCGGGCGTTGCAGGAGATGGGCCACGGCGACCTCCTCCCAGGATGCGAGCGCATCCTGAAAGCGCCGGACCTAGCCGAGGCAGGTCGCCTCGGAGAGCTGGATGCCGGAGATCGCGTGCACGAGCGAGACGGCACGGCGCAGGGACCGCATCTGGGCGATCCGCAGGTTGAGGACCAAGGCCTGGATGCGGACACCGTACTGCACGGGCCCCGGCATGAGGTCTGGGAACCGGCCCTGGGTCCGGGCCCGACACTTCGGGCCTTCCTGGATCTCGGCGTCGACGCGGCGCTCGACGACTTCGAACCCGAGGTCGTAGAGGACGCGGCGCTCCCGATCGACGGGGTCGACGTCGTCGAGAGCGGCGCCGCAAGCGTCGCAGGCATCGACGGTGATCGTCTCCTGGACGGGGGTCGTGCGCCGGGGGCCGCCCGTCTGCGGGTTCGGCTTCGGGCCCTTGCCGTGGCTCCCGGTGCGCCGCGCGCTCTCGTCCTGGTCCGTCCGGGACGGCGGCAGACCGGAGTTCCGACTCGTCGTGCGCGTGGTCTTCTCCAGGAGCACGGCCAGCAGCAGCTGTAGCAGCATCCGCAGGCCGCGGACGAGCGCCTCGCACTCCGGGGGGACCGTGCCTTGCGTGCGGAGATCCTGGAACCGCTTCTGGAAGGCGTCGACCTCCTGGCGCAGGGAGGTGCCGGCGACGCTCGTCCTCCCAACGCCTCCACCCCCCGGACGGTCGCCCGCACGGCGAACCGCTCGCCTTCGGGCATCGTCCGATAGCGCCGCGCCGGCGGCGGGCGCGTCAGGATCGCGCCGCCCCCAAGGAACGCCTCCAGGTACACGTCCTGCGGCGGCCGGGCCGCGACGACCGCCGGGCTCCGACCCGTCGTCGCCTTCGATCCCTACCCTGCCGCCATCCACACCTCCGACGCGATCCACCCCGATGGCCCATCTTGTGGTGCCGGTCGACGAAGGCGTTCCCCAGCTGCCGCCCCTCGGGGTCGGGGACCGGCTCGACGCGAAGCGGGCGCAGTTCCGACCGCGGAGCCACGATCTCCGGCTGCGGGTCGGAGGCCGAGGTCCAGACCGGGGCAGCGGCCCGGTCGCGGACGGGGTCCTCGCGCACGGGCGGCAACGTCCGGATGCCGTGGCGCTCCAAGGTCTCCAGCATCCCGAGGCCAGCCCCGACCCTGGAGCCGCCCTTCGCTGTCGTCCAGGGAAGGTGCTCGCAGAGGGTCTTCGCCCGCTCGGTGCGGCGGCAGGGGGAACACCGACCCACGGTCTCCCGGACCTCCGCGATCGGCTGGCGGGTCCGGCGGCGGCCCGAACAGGGGGTCGACTTCAGGTCGAGGATTCGCGGGTCCATGGGGATTCCCGCAGCCACGATTCGACGACAGCATGCGAATCGGCGGGCGCTGGTCAAGCGGTGCGTGGACGACCCGCCCACGCACCGAAACGTCACCTCCTATCCAAGGCTTGCCGGTATGGGAAAACCGCCGTCACCTCGACGCACCTATCCGAATGCCCTTGCCCCGCCGGGCGATCGACCCGTCGGCGCCGTCGATCCCTACCCGGCCGCCATCCACACCTCCGACGCGGTCCGCCCCGATGGCCCATCTTGGAGAGGGTCCCTCCTACAACGTCAAGCGCAGATCTCCGGCGGAGGGGAACGGCAGCCCACGGAACCCGCTCCACCGCACCGCATGGCGCGGATCCGCGACATCCGCGCGAGGGGCCCGGTCGCGTTGCGGACCCCTCCCCACAAGGCCGGAACGGGGAGCGGAAGCCGAAGATCGACCCACTTCTTGTCAGCCGGACCCCGTGCATCCGGTCCTTGGCCGCGAGCGAGGGAAAGGGGCACGGAACCATGCCGGATCCGAACCCGTCAGGAAAAACGATTCGTCATCAGTAGGGGGGGGTGAGTAGATAGTGCCCGCACCGAAAATGGTCATTTTGGCGGCCCTTCCGGCGAAATTTCGGGTTGGACCCACCCTCCGGGGCCTCCGGTCGCTCCGTTTCCAAGGGATTCCTGCCGATTCGCAGCGGCATCCGGGCCCTTCCCACCCAGAATCCGGACGCCAGGGCGAGCGGTTCCGTTCCCGCTCCCGGCGGGCTTCGCGGACGGGGTGGAGGGGCGCCGCCGTCAGGCGGCGCGTCTTCGTCGTCGTCGGGCTTGGGCCCGGGCCTGTCTCTGCAGCAGCAACCCGATGCGGTGGACATGGAAGGCCACCATGGAGAGCGCCACCATCCGCGCAAAACCCTCCGCCCCATACGACAGGACCCGGTCCATGCCGCGCTGCTCGAGATGATTGATGGCGGACTCCACGGCCGGATGCTGCCGGCGCATCTCCCGGAACGTCGGGTCGGCGGCCCGTTTCCGGTCGGCCGGACCGAGTTTTCCCTTCTTCGGAAGCACGTTGTGATCCAGCAGTTCGTCCCGTGCGATCCGGTTGGAGGGACTGTGGAATCCCCGATCGAAGCTGCACAGGCGGAGGTCGGGGAAGCGGGCCTGCGCTTCCCGGATCATGGGTACGGCATGATCCACGTCTCCGCCTTCCCACAGGATCCGGGAGTGTAGGAGGAAGCCGTGCTGGTCCTCCAGCACGGCCACCGGCACTCCGAGTTCCACCGGAACCCCGGCCTTGCCCTTCACACACCAGCGCGTGTGCTCCTCGAAGATCGAAAACACCTTCTCTTCCTGCGGGATCTTCTCGCCTTTCAGCAGGCGGCGGTCCACTTGGTCGAGCTGCCTCCGGGCATGCTTGAGGTACGACTCGATCCGGAGAATCCTGGGGGCTCCGACGCCTTGCTCTCGAAGCGCAGGAACCGTCGCTTCCGCCCGTCGGACCTCCTCCCAGCAGGCGTCGAGGTACGCCTGGATCGGCCCCGGACGGGCCCGCCGGGTCCGCCGAACCTTCTGAAAGAGCCGCTGCAGCCTCCGGCTCCGATGCCGCCACTGCCGCCCTCCGGACACCCCCGCCCGCAGGGCTGAGCGGCCCGTCTCGCGCACCAGGCAACGCATCGCATCCCACAGCAGGTTGACATCCGTCGGGAAGTGCACATCCGTCTTCACCACGAACGAATCACAGCGGCCCCGCAGGGGCTCCTTCGACGGGCGACCGCCCGGGCCGCTCTTCCGCTTCCGCTTCCGCACCAGCGCATGGCCGCTCTCCGCGATCAGCTGCAACACCTCTCCCAGCACGTCCGGCGTCAGCAGGCTCACGTTGTGTACCACCGTGGGATACCGGTACCGGGTCTCGTCCCAGAAGTTGGAGTGTCCCAGAAACTTCCGAACGGTATGGTGTTGGTTCACCAGCTCGTGCAGACGATCGAAGTCACACCCTAGGACCTGCTTCAGGAGACCCATCACGAGGATCCTCCACAGCTCCATGCCGGGACGCCCTTTCGTGTGGGACACCTCGGGAAGGATCCCCTGCTCCAGGATCTCGAACAACCGGGCACGAACCGACCGGTCGGCATACACGTGCCGAAGCCCAAGCAGCAGCGGCGGAATGTCATCCCGCGAGCTCTCGTCGATCTCGATCTCCTCGATCGCAACCTGACCCAATTCCATCTGCAGGCGAATGACGTTTCGCATGGCAATTCTCGCGAAGATTCCCGAAAATCCGGCCGATTCTCGACCGCATCGGCCGATTCCCGCATCAAAGCGGGATTCTTCGTCCCCTCTATATCACGATTCCACTTTTAGAGTCAAACCATTGTACTTTTTCGGTGCGGGCACTAGATACGGACAGGGTTCGGCAGTTCCGGCATCGAGTTCCGATCGGCATGGGTGGCCGCGAGGGCAGGACATCGCCTTTCGGTCCTGCGCTATGCTCTCGGGCCGGCGCGCTTCGTGGTGAGGCAGCGGCAGGGTTGGGGAGAACATCATGAGCGATCCACGGGGCAGCGGTCCGGACGGCCGGACTCCGGTATCGCGCATCGCCCTTCTGGGGTTTGCGGTTGCAGTACTGGCCGCGCTGACGATGATGGCCGCGGCCTTCGGCTATCGATTCGGACTGTGGTCGTTCGGATTCGCCTTGCTGACCCTGACCGGTTACGCGGCCTATGCCGCCTTTGCCGGCGGGGTGCTTTCGCTGATCGGATTGGGCCGAAGCCTGCCGGGCAGTGTTCCGGGCATGATTCTCTCGGGTATCGGGGTGGTCGTGGGCGGCTACAGTTGCCACACGGTGTACCAGCAATGGATCACCGTGAATCGCGTCCCCTTCATTCACGACATCACCACGGATACTGCGAACCCGCCCGTCTTTGCCGCGGTCGTTGCCGCGCGCGAGGCGGAAGCGGCCAATCCCCACGAGTATGCTGGGGATGCGGTCGCCCGGCTGCAGCAATGCGGCTATCCCGACCTCGGTCCTCTGTTCACCGATGCGGATCCGGCCACGGCCTATGGCCGGGCGCTCGCAGTTGCCGAACGCATGGGGTGGAACATCGTCTCGGCAGAAGCGGCGACGGGCCGGATCGAGGCGACCGACACGTCAACCTGGTACGGTTTCAAGGACGATATCGCCATCCGGATCGTCGCGAACGAAAGCGGTACGGGGGCGCGGATCGACGTACGTTCGCTCAGTCGCGTGGGCCGAAGCGATGTCGGGGTCAATGCGGCGCGGATCTCGGCCTATCTCGGGGAGCTTGGCGGGATGCTCCCGTAGTCCGCGACGTTGGGTGGACGGCTGGAGACCGAACGCCTTCAGACAGATGGATGATGCCTTGATCACGCAATTGGGTGGGCGTGTGCCATGCGCGTGCGGTTCGACCAAGCCGACGACCGGAGGAAGCGCCGGGTCTTCGACGTGTTCGCCGCATGCCGCGTCCTGACCGTCAAGCGTCGCGCGCGCTCGGAGCCCGATATTCCGGCAATCGGCATCGTCCACCGCGATGAGATTGCGGCCCGGAGCCCGGAACCTCCACCGGACCGCCCGCCTGCGCACACCGCGTGAATCTCCCGATCCCGAGCCGACCCGCGAAGCCTTCGCCCTCGAGGTCGCACGCCGGGCAGGCTTCATTCCGGGAACGCGCCCACTCCTGCCGGGAACCGAGAAACCCTGGCAGGGGTACAGACTCCCCCCTCAACTTTGTCGAGCATCACCGAACCATGCGGAAACTCGCTATGCTGAAAAAGACTGCTTCAACAGTGTCCGGTTGAGTAACTGCTCGCCCCTGCGGGCCATGGATCGTGTTTCCTTAGAGCCTGTGCAGGAACTATTGAGCGGCCCCGATTCTGGCCGCTCGTGCAAAGTATCGGCGTCACGGAGACCGCCTCGAAAGCAATCTGACAGATGTGGAATGGGCTTGTCTGGTCCCGATGTACTCGCCAGCCACATCGTAGATGCCAGAATCGGGGCCGCTCAACTTTTCCGTACAGGTTCTTACTGCATTCGGGGGCAAGCATCTTCTCTCGCCTTCCTCCCTCACCCGCTGCCGGGGACCGGAGGTGCGGGTGCCGATAGGCCAGAACCGGTCCGGTCTTCGGCCGGTCTCCTGTCGCAGCCCGGTCACCGCAGGACGGGCACCTCGAATCCCGCCTGGGAGCGGGCGCGAAGCGCAAGCCACCCGTGTGGCGCACCCTCGGCCGCCCGCACGTGCACCTATGCGCAAGCCGGAAGTCCCCCGATCTCCAGTGTATCCAGCGCAACGCACGGAGTTGGACGCGGCGCTACCGGGCGTCATGCCCCAAGGCGAGCGGCGGCGTAGTGTGGGCAGCGGCCCGGACGGCAGAGACGAAGGGATGGCGGCGGAAGAAGGGGTGAGCAGTTACCCGGTTGAAAGGTCACTCGCAGGGGTGGACGCTTCGACCGGGTGCGGGGCTCCCGTACGGGATTGTGTCGTCGCGCCGGGGCCGCTTGGGCGGCATCGGCTGCTTGGCCGCGAGCGGGCCACCCCACGGTGATCCCACGCTGATTCCGAGACGCGAAATCCGAGTGCGTTGGGGCTTGCGTCATCACAGATCCCCCCCCCCCTTGATCGCAATTTTTCGCGCCGAGAGGGTCTAATGGAGCCTTGGCAGCACGATTGCAGCGCGACGCAGACCGAAAAATCTCGCCGGTCGCCGCTGGATTAGCAGCGTGGGATCGTCGTGGGGCCACCCGGCGGCGCGGGATGCTGCCATCGGAGGGTCGCCGGCGGCCCGCACCGCGCACCGGGAAGCGGCGGGCGACCGCGGCCCCGGCGGGAGCAGGTGATCCGGGCCCTGCAGGACTACGACACGGAATTCGAACGGACCCTGCAAGACCGGGGGGGTGCGTGAATCTCGGCGGCGGGGGATCGGGCACCCACGGGCTTCTGCTCGGCGGGCTCGCCCCCAACGCCACCTATCGCGATGGCGCCGGCCCGCGGGCCGGCACGGGCCCGCCGGCTCGCGGGGTCAAGGCCTGCGATCGTGAAGGCGACATCCGGGGACGGTCCGAACAGGCCCGGGCACGAAGACCCTCCGCATCCGTTCCTGCGGGCCGCCCGCGTCTCGAGCGCCGGGCCGTCCTCGAGCTCCGCGCCGCCCCCGTCGAGCTGGTGCCGTCGAAGGCCCGGGACGACCGGACGCCGACACCCAGGTTCGCCGTCTCGGTCCGGGAACGCCGCCCGCCCGACCCTCCGCACCTTCGTGGTCGATCTTGCCCCGGCGCCGGGTTCCGACCCCGTCCGCGGCAACCTCTCCCGGGAACCGTGAACCTCGGGCAGGCGAGGCGGAAATTCCGGATCGGAATCGATTTCAGCCAAGCGTGGTACGACAGCGCAGGAACCAGATTTCTTTAACGATGAGGGCCTGAAAGCCCCCAGATCATCAGCCGATGCAAGCAGGATCGATGGAATCCCTGTCAGAAATGGTGCAAACGCGTAGTAGAGAATGATCCCGTACTTGTGCATCAGCCGTGTTTTCCTCATCTGTAGTTCCGGGTACGGAGGGGTCGAGCACTCGTTGACGAAACTGCGACAGTACGCTAGAATCAACACCGTAGACATGCTGCAGAAGCCGCGGTTTTCGTCAGGGTGCAGCACGGGTTTCGAGTCCGCTCGGGCGCACTTCAGGCCGCGATTGCTTGGAAGCGGGGATATGAATGAACAGAACCGTGACGGCCGGCGTCTTCCTCGTGTGCGCCAGCGCGGCCGTGCCCGGCGTGGCGCACGCGGAGGTGTCCGGCAGCATGAAACTGACCTCCCACTATGCTTTTCAGGGGGGCTCCGAATCGGACGAGAATCCTGCCGTGCAGGGCAGCTTGCAGTACACCTTGGAACCGTGCCACGTGGGTTTCTGGGCGTCCGGCGCAGACTACGACGGACATGTCGAGATCGATTACGAGGCCGGATGCGGAGGGTCGCTGTCGGAGACCCTCGGGTACGGTGTCGATCTGGTCTATCTGACGTATCCGGGCCACACGCACGAGAATCTGGTCGAGGCGCGCTTCACCCTGAGCGCCGAGTTGGGCCAGGTGGGAGTGCGGTTTCGACTGGGCCTTCCGAAGTGGAGCGACTATTCGGGCGCAACGAATACGAGCGGACACTACCGTCCGCAGTTCGGAATCAATGTGCCCCTTGGGGATGCGATCGGTGCGGGCGTGCCGTTGGAATTCTCGGCGACGGTGGGCCGGGACGGCAAGCGAAGGGACTGCGATGACTACGACTGGTACCACGCGGAGCTCGGTACTTCGGTTCGCGGTCTGGGACTGAGCGTGTTCTGGTCGGACCGCGGCGACCGCGACCCGCGTTGCAGCGATGGCGTGGTCACCACCGCGGACGGAATTCTCGGGGTGGCGATTTCCCGGAGCTTCTGATGGAACCTCGGGTGGTACGACCGGATCGGGTGCCGGGTTCCGAATACGGGGATCTGCCGCGGGGCCGGTCCGCGGCCGGGCCCGCCGGAACGGCGAGCGGATGCGGCTCGGGAGGCCGGGACGAGGGCGGGGGCCGCATCATCGGGTGGACGGGTGCCGCCGGGGAAGGCCGGCCGTGCGACCTGCGCGTGATAAGGAGACCGTGATGGCGTTTCGGAATGATCCGGACGGAACGAGGCTGCCGGTCAAGATCGATTCTTCCTCGAACGGTGAGTTCGTTCCCGTACCGCTGAATGCGCAGGCCCGCGGCGCCAACGACTTGGCCCATCGGTGGGTGGACGAGAACGCGCGGCGCACGGGACTGTCCCGGCGCGCGTTCCTCGTGTCGTCCGCCGGGGCCGCGACCACGCTGCTGGCGTGCAATCGCGCCCATGCCGCGGCGGGACGGACCGGCGGGTTCTTTGCGGTTCCGCAGGCCGCGGCCCTTGATCCCGAAGCGGCAAGCGAAATCCTCGAAGGCCGGGAGTTCGTGTTCGACGTGCAGGGCCACTTCGTCGGGCAGCACGGACGGGGCCGGGTGGGGCTCGGGGGTTCGGAGGCCTTCATCAAGGATATCTTCCTGGATTCCGATACCGACATGATGGTTCTGTCCTTCATCCCCTCGAACCGCGAACGGGAGCTCCTGACCATTCAGGAAGCGGACGAAACCCGCCGCATCATCGACGCCATGGAGGGTACCCGCCGTCTGCTGATTCACGGACGGGTCAACCCCAATCAGGACGGGGACCTCGACGGCATGGACGAACTGGCGGAGCGCTGGGGCGTGGCCGCCTGGAAGACGTACACGCAGTGGGGGCCGGAGGGCGCACCCGGCTTCTTCCTGCACGAGCCCGGACCGGGTCGGGCACTGATCGAGAAAGCCCGCGCACTCGGTGTCAAGAACCTCTGCGTCCACAAGGGACTGCCGTTCGGGCGGCGGTCCTACCGCCACAGCCTGGCGACCGATATCGGGCCCGCTGCCCGGATGTTTCCGGACGTGAACTTCCTAGTCTACCACTCGGGATTCATCAGCGACCAGCCGGAAGGGCCGTACGACCCCGGCCGCGGCGAAGGGGTCGATGAGCTGATTCGATCCGTCGAGGAAAGCGGAATCGGTCGCAACGCCAACGTCTACGCCGAGTTGGGAAGCACTTGGCGATTCCTGATGCGCGATCCCGAGAGTGCGGCGCACGTGATCGGCAAGCTGGTCCGGCACATCGGCGAGCGCAACGTGCTCTACGGGTCCGATTGCATCTGGTACGGATCCCCGCAGGATCAGATCCAGGCGTTTCGGACGTTCCAGATCTCGGAAGCGCTGCAGGCGGCCCACGGCTACGAACCCATGACGGATGCCCTGAGGGCCCGCATCTTCGGGCTCAATGCGGCCCGGGTGTACGGGATCGATGTGGACGAGATCCGCCAGCGGGCCGGCGCGGACCGCATCGGCACGCAGCGGGCGAGCTATCGCCGGGATCCGGACCCGCATTTCCTCACGTTCGGTCCGAAGACCCGAGGGGAGTACGCGGCGCTGCTCCGGGCCCGCGGGGGGCCGCGGTAGGCCGCAGTCGACTCCGGCCGCGACGCGGACGGGCGGCGCGGGAGCCGGAATCCGCCCGGATCGGGGAAGGGCGCCGCGCTCCAGTCCTTCAGGTCGCCATCGTGGGCCACGCCTGTTGCACGAGATGGGGCTCCATGCGCCGCTGCAGCCGGGTCCGAACTTCCCTGGCCGCCGCGCCGGCCGGATGTTCGCAGTTCCACGGAGCGGCTGCCGGCGGCTGGTTCGGAATCCGGCGGCGCGGGCGACACCGAACCCGGACGGTGCGGAGGGCGGGCGGCTTCGCGGTCGGGGGCCGGAGGATGCAGTGCTTCCGGAGCCGGAGGGAGAGGCGTCGAAGGCATGACCGGGACGCAGGTCGTCGGCGTCGTCGAGCCTGCGGTTCCTGATCCGGTCGCCGGTTCCGGGGACGCGGCCCTCCGCACCCACCCGTCCGGACCCGCGCTTCGGCAAATGCGGATCGCTCCTGCCTGCACCTGTCCGCAGACCGACCGTTCGGTCGGCAGAAACCGAACAGGGAGGTCGTCATGCATGCCCGGGCCGGCAGCAGTCGACCGGCAGGGTGATCCGATCCCACCCCGGGTACCTGCTTCCGGATCGCGGTGCTCCGCGCACTCCCGGGGAACGAGCAGAGGGCGGCTTTCGGCACCCCCGCCCGCTCGACCTTCTTCCAGCGGAAGAGGATTCGGAACGCCGTTCCTGCGAACGACACGCTGGAGCGCAGGACCTGCATCCCGGACGGCGGCGCGGCGCTCCGGATTCTGCGGCCGGCCGAGAAGGCGGCGGACAAGTGGGTGCAGCGGCCGAATGCGGCGCATGCTTTCGGGGTCGCCCGTCCCCCGACAGGATGCGGTCGAGCCCCGGTCGCGGACCGTTTCGTCGTTCGGCGAGGTCTCGAGGCGCAGCGCGGCGGCCGGGTATGAGTCGCCCGGCCGCCAAGGCCGAGCCGCGTGCCCGCATCTGCCCCCGGAGGGCAGCCGTTTCTCCGACGGCCCACGGGATGCCTTCCATGCCGGGAACGGCCTCGACCCCGCCCGCCCGTGCGGAAACCGGGCATCCCGGCTTGCAGGGCGTGCGGCCTGCGGGTGCACGCCGTCGACCGGTTTCCGGCCGGCCGGAAGCCGGTCTACCGCTTGGCGGCGACGGGTCCGCTCCGGTTCCGCAGCCCTTCGACCACGGCCGTCAGGACGAGCACGAATCCGACCAGCAGAGTGGCCACCGCCAGGATCTCCGGGCTGATCTGCTCCCGGATTCCCGACCACATCTGTCGGGGAACGGTGCGCTGTTCCAGGCCGCCGAGGAACAGCACGGTGACCACCTCGTCGAACGATGCGGCGAATGCGAACAGGGCGCCCGCGACCACCCCCGGGGCAATCAGCGGCAGTTGCACGCGCCGGAAGACGACCCAAGGGCCGGCGCCCAGGCTGGCCGCGGCCCGGGTCAGGCTTCGGTCGAACCCCGAGAGCGTGGCCGTCACGGTGATGACCACGAAGGGCGTCCCGAGCGCTGCGTGCGCGAGGATCAGGCCGAGATGGGTCTGGGCCAGCCCCAGACTGGAATAGAAGAAGAACATGCCCGCGGCCGAGATGATGATGGGAGTGATCATCGGCGAGATCAGCAGTCCCGTGACCAGGGCCCGGCCCGGCATCGCCGGGCTGGCCAGTCCGAGTGCGGCCATGACCCCGAGGAGGGTGGCGATCGCGGCGGCCGCCACGCCGATCAGCAGGCTGTTGGCCAAGGCGCGGCGCCACTCCTCGTTGTTCGCGATGCTCCGGTACCAGCGCAGCGAGAAGGCGTCGGCGTCGAGGGCCAGCATGCCTTCGGTGAAGGTGAAGTAGGGCTCCGCATTGAAGCTGAGAGGCACCACGACCAGCATCGGTGCAACCAGGAAGGCGAACACGGCGACGCAGAAGGCGAGGTAGGCGCCGCGTCCCACGCGCGCCCCCGCAACGGCGGTCCGGCCCGACGTCGTCACGACGCGATGCGCATCCGCTCCGCGCCGGCGAAGCGGTGGAGCAAAAGGTAGAGCAGCCCTACTCCGACCAGCAGGATGGTGCCGAGTGCGGCCGCGAGGCCCCAGTTCAGGGACTGCTGCATGTGGTAGGCGATCAGATTGGAGATCAGCTGGCCGGTGCGTCCGCCGACCAGGGCGGGCGTGATGTAGTAGCCGATCGACAGGATGAACACGAGCAGCGATCCGGCGGCTACGCCGGGGAGGGTCTGCGGCCAGTACACCCGGACGAACCCCTGTCCGAAGGTCGCGCCCAACGCCGCCGCCGCCCGCATCTGGGACCGATCGATGGTGCGCATGACCGCGTAGAGCGGCAGGACCATGAAGGGCAGAAGGATCTGGGTCATCGCGATCAGCGTGCCGGTCAGGTTGTAGATCATCGGGATTCGGCCGGCGTCGGGGATCAGCCCGGCGACCACCAGAAGGTCGTTGATCACGCCCTGGTTCTGCAGCAGGACGATCCAGGAGGTGGTGCGGACCAGCAGGGACGTCCAGAAGGGCACGAGCACGAGCAGCAGCAGCAGGCGGGATCGGGACGGACGAGTGTGCGCGATCAGGTAGGCCACGGGATAGCCGAGGATCAGGCAGGAGACGGTGATCGTGATGCCGACCAGCACGGTGCGGCCGAGCAGGGCCACATAGATCCGCTGGTCCGGAGGCCGGGCCACCACGCCGCCGGCCGCGTTCCGTTCGAGATCGAGAGCGTGCAGGAAGTGGCGGATCGTGTATCGCTCTCCGGCTCGCTGGACCGCCCGCCAGGCCCGCGCGTCGGCCCAGGCCGGATCGGCGGCAATCATCGCTTCCTGCCATGCATCGGGGTCGGGTCCGCGGAGTGCGCGGGCCGTGCGGACGATCGCGCTCCGCATGCCGGTCTCGATCCGGTTGACCCGGGCGGCGACGCGGCCGAGGGCCCGTTGCTGCTGCAGGTCGCGAAACTCGCGTCCCAGGGCCTCGAAGGCCGCTTCGCCGGGGAGGGACACGCCGTCCCAGTCCGCCAGCAGAGCGAGCGTCCCGTCCAGGGAGTCGGCGACCAGCGGCTCGTGGACGCTCCGAGCCAGCATCATGCCGAGCGGGGCGAGGAACGTGACGCCGATGAAGGCCACAAGCGGCAGCGTGAGGGCTGCCGCCCGCAGCCGTCCGGCGGTTACCGCGTGAGCCACGCGCTGAAGCGGTCGTTCATTTCCTCACCATGGTCGCTCCACCATTCCCAATCGTTGCGCACCACGCGACGCAGGTTCCGGGGAGCGCTCGGCATGTGCGGAAGCATGTCGACGCCGGTCTCGCGATGGGTGCCGATGAGGTCGGTACCGGAATGCCGGGTCGGACTGTAGGCGATGAACTCGCCGATGGCCGCCATGGATTCCACCCGGGAGGCAAACAGCAGAAAGCGCTTGGCGGCCTCGAAATTGGGGGTGCCGGCCACGATGGCGAACTGCCCGGAATCGAGCACCTGACCGTCCCAGACAATGGTGAACGGCTGGCGCTCCAGAACCTGCGCGTTGAAGATCCGCCCGTTGTACGCGGTGGTCATGACCACCTCCTCGTCGGCCAGCATCTGGGGCGGCTGCGCACCGGCCTCCCACCACACGATGTGCTCCTTGATCGTGTCCAGCTTGGCGAAGGCCCGGTCCACGCCTTCCGGCGTGTTCAGCACCGCGTAGACGTCCTCCGGCGGAACGCCGTCCGCCAGCAGTGCGAATTCGAGATTGGCGCCGGCCGTCCGGCGCATGCCGCGCCGCCCGGGAAACCGCTCGAGATCGAAGAAGTCCTCGATCGTGGAGGGGGGTTCGCCGGTCAGGCTCTCGTGGTTGTACGCGTAGACGGTGGAGTAGAAGATCCCGCCGCCCCCGCACTCCGAATAGGTGCCCTCGAAGTAATCCTCGCGCGCCGGCGTGCCGTCGGCCGCCGCCGGCAGTTCGTCGATGTCGACGAATTCGAAGAGCCCTTCGTCGCACCCGCGGGCCAGATCGGCGAATTCCAGGTCGACCACGTCCCAGTGGATGTTGCCGGTTTCCACCTGAGCGCGAATCTGCGCGAGGCCTCCGTTGTAGCTTTCGAGGCGCACCTCGATGCCGCTTTCGTCGGTGAACGGTTCCAGCACTGCGTTCCTGCAGGCTTCGGCGTACGATCCGCCCCACGAGACCACGGTGACGGATTCGGCCGCTTCCGCCGCGTGGGGGGCGGTTCCGAACGCGGTCAGGGCGAGGAACAGGCCGTGGATGCAGACCCGGACCGGGCGGCGAAGGGTCGGGGGGACGGTCATGCGGATTCCTTTCGAAGGGGGCCCAGGTCGGGGGTGGGGGGGATCCGTCCGGAATCGGACGGTGCAGGGCGGGTGTCGTCCCGGGCGCGGGGGCGGCGGTCGGCAGATCCGATGGACGGAGTCGCCCGCCCCGCCGCCTCGTCGGGAAGGGCCCGGCAATCCAGGACGCTCCATCCGACGCGGACTCGGTCTCCCTCGAGGACGCCGCTGTGACCGGCGACGTTCCCGATCTTGACGATGAAATGGGGATTTCCGCACAGCCGCAGGCGCAACCGGAGATGGTCGCCGATGAACAGGATGTCCTCGACCGTCGCTTCGAACTCGTTCGTGTACACGCCGGGTTCGGTCAGGCTGATCCGCTCGGGGCGGATCGCGAGGACGGACCGGTCTCCCGGGCTGCAGGCGTGCACCGGAAATCCCCGCACGAGGCCGTCGGGGGTTTCGATCTCGCAGAAGTCGCGTCCGACGGTCCGCACCCGCCCGCGCAGGAGATTGTTGTCGCCGATAAAGCCGGCCACGAACTCGCGCTCGGGCTCCTCGTACAGCGTTTCGGGTGCGGCGACCTGCTCGATGCGGCCCCGGTGAAACACCGCCACCCGCGACGACATCGCCATGGCCTCCTGCTGGTCGTGGGTCACGTAGACCACGGTCACGCCCAGTTCCTGCTGCATCCGGCGAATTTCCAGCTGCATTTCCTCGCGCAGCCGCCGGTCCAGGGCGCCCAGCGGCTCGTCCATGAGCACCAGATCCGGCTCGAATACCAGGGCGCGCGCAATCGCGACCCGCTGTTGCTGACCCCCGGAGAGCTCTTCGGGCCGGCGGTGCTCGAGCCCGTCGAGGCGCACGATCTCCAGCGCCCGCCGGACCCGCGCCCGGCGGCGGGCCGCAGGCATGCCCCGCACCTCCAGCGGAAACGCCAGGTTCCGTCCGACCGTCATGTGGGGAAACAGGGCGTAGTTCTGGAACACGACGCCGATCCCGCGTTTGCGGGGCGGCAGATGCTGGACCGGACGACCCGACAGGCGGATTTCGCCGGACGTCGGAATCTCGAAGCCTGCCAGCATCATCAGGCAGGTCGTCTTGCCCGATCCGGAGGGTCCGAGAAGCGTGAACAGTTCGCCCTCTTCGATGCGCAGGTTCAGGTCCTGCACAATCATGGCCCGGCCGTCGTAGGTCTTGCTGACGCCGCGAAACTCCACGTGCGGCACGGTTCCCATGGGTCGGGCTTCCTCCACGGTCGAACGGATCCGTAGGGCGGCTCAGGATAGCGGAACGACGGCGGACCGCCATTGCCCGTCCCCGCCGCGTCCGTCCGGGGTCGGGCCGTCCGGCGCCGGGAAGCGGCCGGGGCCTCGGCCGACGAAGTCGAAATCGGCCTCGATCCGCTGCGAGACCGGAATCTCCCGACCCCGATCGAGAAGGCGCCGTCGCCGCCGAACCCCGGGTCGGCGCCGCCTAGCCTGAGGTCGAGGCCGGAGCACTCCGGGTGGCCCGTGAGGACAAGGATGTCCCGTCGGTCCTCGAAGGGGCGGGACGACCGGATTCGCGGTTGAATCCGAACCGGCCGGCGCTCCGAACGCCGTTCGGCCTCCCGGCACGGGGTCCGCCGAAGATGCGGGCCCGCGGCCCGCACGACGGATCGATCCCCACCGGCAGGAAGCGTGCCGGGGGCAGGAGGAAGGAATGCGCCCGCGTCCAGGAACGGCGGTGCGGGTGCACGGAGCGTCCCGACGACGACGCGGGCGCGCTCTGTGCGGCGCTCTCGACGGGCGGGCGCGCGCGAGCCGGTCCGGCGCCGTGGAGGGCGGCACCGGTCTCGCCTGCCCGGCCCGGGTCGGACGCGGGGCCCGGACCCGTTCTTGCCCGCACTGCCGAATGCGCGATACTGCCGGCCGCCGGCGATGCGACGGGGCCCGCGCTCCGGCCCCGCCGGGCCGGCCCGAGAATCCCGAACTGCAGGACGCTATGGCCGAGATGCCTTCGCCCGCTCCGGCCGTCGGCCGGGTGCGGGATCTCGTGGAATGGCTCCAGTCGGGCTGCAAGGCGAGGCGGGATTGGCGGATCGGTACCGAGCACGAGAAGTTCGTGTTCGCGTCCCGATGCCTCGGCCGCGCCCCCTACGACGGAGCCGCGGGCATCCGGGCGGTGCTCGAGCGGCTCGCCGCCGGCGGGTGGGATCCGATCGAAGAAGCCGGACGGGTGATCGCGCTGCGCAAGGGGCAGCAGTCGGTCACGCTGGAGCCCGGCGGGCAGCTGGAACTCTCCGGCGCTCCGCTGGCCACCCTGCACGAGACCTGCGAGGAAATCAACGATCACCTGTATGAACTCCGAGCGATCGGCGACGCGCTCGGACTGGTCTTCGTCGGGATCGGTTCGGATCCGCTGACGTCCGTCGACGATGCCCCCGTCATGCCCAAGGGGCGCTACGGGATCATGCGGCGCTACATGCCGACGCGCGGCGCTCTGGGTCTCGACATGATGATGAACACGGCGACGGTCCAGGTGAACCTGGACTTCGCCGACGAGGACGACATGGTCCGGAAGTTCCGGACCGCACTGTCGCTGCAGCCGCTCCTCGCCGGGCTCCTCGCCAACTCGCCGTTCCGCAACGGTCGCCCCACGGGCTTCCTGAGCTGGCGCAGCCACGCTTGGTCGGACACCGATCCGGATCGGTGCGGCATCCCGGAATTCGTCTTCGAGCACGGCATGGGGTTCGAACGCTGGACCGAGTATGCGCTCGATGTACCGATGTACTTCGTGCACCGGGCGGGCCGCTATCTGGATGTCGCGGGCATCCCGTTTCGCCGATTCCTCGAGGGGCGGCTGGATTCGCTGCCCGGCGAGCGCCCGACGCTGCAGGACTGGGAAGACCACCTCACGACCATCTTCACCGAAACCCGCCTCAAGCGGTTCCTCGAGATGCGGAGTGCCGACGCCGGCCCCTGGCGGCGGCTCTGCGCGCTGCCCGCGATCTGGACCGGCGTGCTGTACGACCCGGCCGCGCTGGCGGAGGCCGAGGAACTGGTGCGGGGGTGGACGCCGGAGGATCGCGCGACGCTGTTTCTCGAGGCGCCGCGGCAGGGGCTGGCTCTGGAGGTCGGGGGCCGGCCGCTGCGGGCGGTCGCCGCCGACCTGGTCGCGATCGCGCGCAACGGTCTGAAGCGGCGGGCGCGCCGGAATGCGGCCGGCGACGACGAGAGCGGCTTTCTCGACGTCCTTGCCACCATCATCGATCGGGGGATCACGCCGGCCGAGGAACTGCTTGCGGCCTGGCGCGCGGGCGGGCGAGGCGCCGTGAGGCGGCTGCTGGTGGACGAGGCCTATTGATCCCGCGGCCGCCGATGCGGCGGGCGCGGTCGCGTTGCGGGTCGACTTTGGCTATGGTGGTCGGGGAACGGAGGGTCTCCGGCCGGATTCGACCGGGCGCGGCCGGCGGGATTCGTGCGTTGCTCCCGGCCTGCGCAGGGTCCGCTCCCCTTCGTTCGTGCCGTCGGTCGCGCCGGGCGGTGTCCCGCAGTTTCCGGGCCGGTACCGCAGCGGCGGGCCGGGTAGCGAAGCCGATGCCCGGGGCCGGAACCGCCGGGCGGGCGGCCCCCGGACACGATGGAACTGCGAGGGTGGCTGATGCATCGACGAGACCTCGCCCGGCCGCCGGTTCGGCAGGGACTCTACGATCCTGCGCACGAGCACGATTCGTGCGGGATCGGATTCATCGCCGACCTCCGGGGCCGGGCACGTTCGGCGATCGTCGCGCAGGGGCTGGAACTGGTCGTCAATCTCACCCACCGCGGGGCGGTCGGCGCCGATCCCACCGTGGGGGACGGGGTCGGACTCCTGATGCAGGTGCCCGATGCCCTGTTCCGGGCCGAGGCCCCGGCCTCGGGCTTCACCCTGCCCGAGGGGGCCTACGGGGTGGGGCAGGTGTTCCTGCCGCGCGCCGATGCGGCGCGCCGCCGGTGCGAACGCGAGACCGAGGCCGCACTGCAGCGCAACGGCCTCACCGTGCACGGCTGGCGCGACGTGCCGGTGGATCGGTCGGTGCTGTCGGAGACCATTCGGGCCGGCGAGCCGCGGGTCCGGCAGGTGTTTGCCGGCCTCGACGGCAGCGGTGATCGGGATTCGCTCGAACGGCGGCTGTTCGTCGCCCGCAAGCAGCTGAGCAACACCGTGCGGGCCTTCGGCCCCGCGGGCCGCGACTTCTATGTCGTGTCGCTGTCGTCGCGCACCATCTGCTACAAGGGGATGATGCTGCCGGACGCCTTGGGTCCGTACTACCGCGACCTCCGGGATCCGCGCACGGCCAGCGCCCTCGCCCTCGTGCATCAGCGGTTCTCGACGAACACGTTTCCCTCCTGGCGGCTGGCCCAGCCGTTCCGGATGCTCTGCCACAACGGCGAGATCAACACGGTGCGCGGGAACTGCAACTGGATGGCGGCGCGGCGGCGGGCGCTGCGCTCCCGGCTGCTGGGCGGGGATCTGGAGACCGTCTGGCCGGTCGTCGCCGAGGGGCAGTCCGACTCGGCGTGCCTCGACAACGCCCTCGAATTCCTCCTCGCCGGCGGCTATTCCCTGAGCCACGCGCTCGCTCTGCTGGTTCCCGAGGCCTGGCAGGGGCACCCGGGCATGGCGCCGGGCCGCCGGGCGTTCTACGAGCGCCACGCGGTGCTGATGGAGCCGTGGGACGGTCCCGCCGCGTTGGCGTTCACCGACGGGCGGCAGATCGGCGGCCTGCTCGACCGCAACGGCCTGCGGCCCTCCCGCTACGTCGTCACCCGGGACGACCGGGTGATCCTGGCGTCGGAAGCGGGCGTGCTGGCGATTCCGGCGCGGGACGTGGTCGTCAGTCACCGTCTCGAACCCGGCCGGATCCTGCTGCTCGACCTCGAGGAAGGCCGGATCGTCGGCAATGACGAGGTCAAGGATGCGCTGGCGGGGAAGGCCAACTGGGAGGCCGATGTCGCGGCCACCACGCTGCGGCTGTCGGAACTGCCGCCCGGGCCCCCGCCGGCCGCGACCGGCGTCGCCCGCCTCGACCGGCAGCAGGCCTTCGGTTATACCCAGGAGGATCTCGCGTTCCTGATGATGCCGATGGCGGCGACCGGCGCCGAAGCGATCGGATCCATGGGGACCGATACGCCGCTGGCCGCGCTGTCCGAACGCCCGAAGCTTCTCTACCAGTATTTCAAGCAGAACTTCGCCCAGGTCACGAATCCCGCGATCGACCCCATTCGCGAGCAGATGGTGATGTCGCTGATCACCTTCGTCGGTCCGCGGCCCAACCTGTTCGACCTGGACGGACCGGACCCGACGCGGCGCCTGCGCCTCGAACAGCCGATCCTGACCGACGCGGAACTGGCCCGGATCAAGGCACTGGGGGCCGACAACCAAACCGGTCTTCGGGTCGCGGTGCTCGACACGACCTTCGAGGCGGCGGTCGGAGAGGCGGGACTCGCGCCCGCCGTGGCCCGGATCCGCCGGGAGGCGGAGGAGCGCGTGCGGGCCGGGATGACGGTGCTGGTGCTGTCCGACCGGGCGGTGGGGCCCGACCGCGTTCCGGTCCCCGCCCTGCTTGCCCTCGCCGCCGTGCACGGCCACCTGGTCCGCTGCGGTCTGCGCACCTCGACGGGGCTGGTCGTCGAAACCGGCGAGGCGCGCGAGGTGCATCATTTCTGCGTGCTGGCCGGCTACGGCGCCGAGGCCGTGAACCCCTATCTGGCCTTCGAGACGCTCGCGGACGTGTGCGACCGGCTGCCGGGGGAGGTCTCGGCCGCCGCGGCCGAGGCGGCCTATGTGGGCGCCATCGGCAAGGGCATCCTCAAGGTGATGTCCAAGATGGGGATCTCGACCTATCAGTCCTACTGCGGAGCGCAGATCTTCGATGCCGTCGGGCTGGCGCAGGGCTTCGTCGACGAGTACTTCCCGGGCACGGCAACGGCCGTGGAAGGCGTCGGCCTGCCGGTGATCGCGGCCGAGGCGGTCGCGCGGCACCGGGACGCGTTCGGGGCGGCCGAGGTGCTGCGCGATGTGCTGGAGGCGGGGGGCGAGTACGCGTTCCGCCTGCGCGGCGAAGCGCACATGTGGACGCCGGATACCGTGGCCGATCTCCAGCACGCGGTCCGGACCGGCGCGCAGGAGCGCTACGACGCGTTTGCCGCGGCCGCCAACGGCCGGGCGGAGCAGGCCCGGACGCTTCGCGGCCTGTTCACGTTCCGGCCGACCCGGGCCATCCCGCTGGACGAGGTGGAGCCGGCCGCCGCCATCGTCCAGCGCTTCGCGACGGGCGCGATGTCGTTCGGTTCGATTTCCCGCGAGGCGCACACCACGCTGGCCGTTGCGATGAACCGGGTCGGCGGCAAGTCCAACACCGGCGAAGGGGGCGAGGAAGCCGACCGGTACGCGGTCCGGCCCGACGGGGATTCGATGCGGTCGGCCATCAAGCAGGTGGCATCCGGGCGGTTCGGCGTGACGACCGAGTATCTGGTCAACGCCGACGACATCCAGATCAAGATCGCGCAGGGTGCGAAGCCGGGCGAGGGCGGCCAGCTCCCCGGCCACAAGGTGGACGCCGTGATCGCCCGGGTGCGCCACTCGACGCCCGGGGTGGGGCTGATCTCGCCGCCCCCTCACCACGACATCTATTCGATCGAGGATCTGGCGCAGCTGATCTTCGACCTGAAGAACGTCAATCCCGACGCGCGGATCAGCGTCAAACTGGTGGCGGAAGTCGGGGTCGGCACGGTGGCCGCCGGGGTCGCGAAGGCCCGGGCCGATCACGTGACGATCGCCGGCTACGACGGCGGCACCGGCGCCAGTCCGCTGACCTCGATCAAGCATGCCGGATCCCCGTGGGAGATCGGACTGGCGGAAACCCAGCAGACGCTGGTGCTCAACGGTCTTCGGGGCCGCATCGCCGTCCAGGTCGACGGCGGCCTGAAGACCGGCCGCGACGTCGTGATCGGCGCCCTGCTGGGAGCCGACGAATTCGGGTTCTCCACCGCTCCGCTGATCGCGGCCGGATGCGTCATGATGCGGAAATGCCACCTGAATACCTGCCCGGTGGGAATCGCGACCCAGAATCCGGTCCTGCGGCGGCGGTTTCCCGGCACGCCCGAGCACGTGATCCGGTACTTCGGGTTCGTGGCCGAGGAGGCGCGACGGATCCTGGCGCAGCTCGGCGTCCGGAGCTTCGACGACCTGATCGGCCGCACCGAACTGCTGGATACCGCCCGGGCCCTCGACCACTGGAAGGCTTCCGGCTTCGACTTCGGCCGGCTGTTCCACCAGCCGGAGACGGAACCGGGGACCGCCCGCCGGAACCGCGAGGCCCAGGATCATCCGATCCGCGACGTGCTCGACCGGCGGCTGCTGCAGGCGGCCGCCCGGACCATCGAACACGGCACACCGACCGAGCTCGAGTTTCCCATCCGCAACACCGACCGGACGACCGGAGCCATGCTGTCGGGCCGGATCGCGGCCCGGCACGGACATGCCGGGCTGCGCGAGAACACGCTTTCGGTGCGCTTCCGCGGCACGGCCGGGCAGAGTTTCGGGGCGTTCCTGGCTCGGGGCGTGGCCTTCGAACTGCAGGGCGATGCCAACGACTATGTCGGCAAGGGACTCTCCGGCGGGCGGATAGCGGTCTATCCGGCTCCCGACAGCGGGGTGGTGCCGGAAGCGAGCATCGTGGTGGGGAACACCGTTCTCTACGGTGCGATCTCGGGTGAATGCTACTTCCGCGGCATCGCGGGCGAACGATTTGCGGTGCGCAACTCCGGGGCGGTGGCCGTCGTCGAGGGCGTGGGGGACCATGGCTGCGAGTACATGACCGGCGGCGTGGTGGTCTGTCTGGGAGCCACGGGGTGGAATTTCGCGGCCGGCATGTCGGGCGGGCTGGCCTACGTGCTCGACGAGGAGGGCGCCTTCGCCGAGCGCTGCAATCGGAGCATGGTGGAGTTGGGTCCGGTCGCGCGCGATGCCGGAACGGTGCTGGCCGACGGGAACGGGTTGGAGCTCGCCCCCGTGCTCGCGGACCTGCTGGCCGACGACGAGCGCCGCCTCCATACGCTGATCGCGCGCCATCGCCACTTCACCAACAGCGCGCGCGCGGCTCGGCTGCTCACGGACTGGGACGATGCGGTCCGCCGGTTCGTCAAGGTGCTCCCGGTCGATTTCCGCGCCGCGCTGACGCAGGCGCGGGCGACGACGACCGCGCCGGACCGCCCGGTTGCGGAACGAATCTGACCATGGGAAAGGTCACCGGATTTCTGGAGTTCGAGCGGCGGGACCGCGGCTATCGGCCGGTCGCCGAACGGATCGGTCATTTCCGCGAATTCGTGGAGCCGCTCGCGGAACCCGAGTTGCGGGTCCAGGGCGGGCGGTGCATGGATTGCGGAATCCCGTACTGCCATCAGGGATGCCCGGTCGGCAACATCATCCCGGACTGGAACGACCTCGTGTTCCGGGGCGACTGGAAGCGGGCGCTGGAGATCCTGCACTCCACCAACAACTTCCCCGAGTTCACCGGACGCATCTGCCCGGCTCCGTGCGAGGAGGCGTGCACGCTCAACCTGCAGGACGCACCGGTCACGATCAAGACGATCGAATGCGCGATCGCCGACCGGGGCTGGGACGAGGGCTGGATCGTGCCGCGGCCGGCCGCCGTTCGGACGGGACGGACCGTGGCGGTCGTGGGCTCGGGTCCGGCGGGCCTGGCCGCGGCCCAGCAGCTCGCGCGGGCCGGTCATGCCGTCACCGTGTTCGAGAAAAACGAACGGGCGGGAGGGCTGCTGCGCTTCGGCATTCCCGATTTCAAGATGGAAAAGGCGCACTTGGATCGTCGCGTGGCCCAGATGGAGGAGGAGGGGGTTGCCTTTCGCTGCGGCGTGCATGTCGGCCGCGATGAATCCGCTGCGGCGCTGGCCGGGCGGTTCGATGCGGTCCTGCTCGCCGGCGGCGCCGAATGTCCGCGGGACCTGAACGTGCCCGGGCGCGACCTCGACGGCGTCCATTTCGCGATGGAGTTCCTGACCCAGCAGAACCGCCGGGTTGCCGGCGCCGGGTCGGCCGGGCCGGCGGAGATTCTCGCCGCCGGGCGGCGGGTGATCGTCATCGGCGGCGGGGACACCGGTTCGGACTGCATCGGCACGTCGTTCCGACAGGGTGCCCGCTCGGTCACGCAACTCGAGATTCTCCCGATGCCGCCGGAGCATCCGGACAAGGGCGCGACCTGGCCGCACTGGCCCCTGCGGTTGCGCACCTCGTCGTCCCAGGCGGAAGGCGCGGAGCGCGACTGGTCGGTCCGGACATGCGCGCTGTCCGGCGCCGGGGGGCAGGTTCGGTCCCTGCAGTGCATGCGGGTCGATGCCGGGTTCCGGCCGATGGCCGGGAGCGAGTTCGAGCTCCCGGCCGATCTCGTCCTGCTGGCCATGGGGTTTCTGGGTCCGGTGCAGGACGGCATGCTGGCCGAGCTGAACGTCGATCTTGATGCGCGCGGCAATGTCCGGGCAGATTCCGAAAGCTACCGGAGTTCGCGGGCGAACGTGTTTGCGGCGGGCGACATGCGCCGCGGTCAGTCCTTGGTCGTCTGGGCGATTTGCGAAGGGCGCCGGGCGGCGCACTCGATCGACCGCTTTCTGATGGGGCGGACCGACCTGCCCCGCTGACGGCTGCGCGCACGGGCGGCAAGGGCGAGGCAGGCCTCGGGTGCCGGAGGGCCTGCCGGGTCGTCTCGGCGTGCGCCCGAAGGCTGCCCCGTCCGGACTCCGCATCCTGCAAGGAGGTCCGGGCGATGCCCGCTGTCCGCGCCGTCGTCATCGGCCTCGGGCGCCTCGTTGGGCCGCATCCCACGCCCCGTCGGCCGATCCGGGGAACGAAGAAGGTCCGGCAGGGGATCGAAAGGCTGAACCGGGCGATCTAGGTGTGCGACGCACTCGGCGAGAGAAGGCAGCGTGAAACACTCGGTGACCGAAGGCGGGAATGAGATCCCTGTGTAGGGTCCGCTCGGAAAGGTAGAACCACGGACTCCGGTAACGGAATCGTGGTAGTGAGGAGCGAAGAATCTCGTTCCGGGCCGGAAATCGGCTGATTGGACCGAATCGGCGGGATCTTCGGGAACCTGCGCGAGAATGGCCATGCGAGACGTCCTCCGCTCTCAGCTGGAAAGAGGCCAGGTTGCGATCGGGGAGAGATCGATCTCAACGAACGCTCGCGGGATGACATCCCGCCGATGCTGCGCGGGATTCAGCACGTCTATGCCGACCTGCCGATCCTTGCCCGGCAGTTCGAGATTCAGGAGGAGGGGATCCTCTCCAAGGTGTCCCACGCGAAAGGGCGTCCCAGCATGGAGCTTTACCCATGTTTAACAAGGGATTCTGGAACACAAGGTTTTCTGTAACCACGCACCCCTTGTTGGGGGTCTGGTTGGCCGTAGTGCTCGTTGAGGATGTTTGCGGCTTTCCGTCGAGGGCGATGTGGATGGCGACGAGAGGGTGGTAGCCGAGTGCCTCCATGGAGGTGAGGAAGCACGATTGCGCCAGGCCAAGCCCTGGAGAGGGGGAAACCAGGACGTAGGTTGAAACCTTTCGTCGCAAGCCTGCGGGTTCGACCCCCGCCCGGCAAAGGTGCGCCCGCCAGCCGGGAGCGAGTGTGGCAGGGCGTGCGGTACCGCACGTCGTGAAGCGGACACAGCGGGCGGCGAAGCGTCGCTAGGGAGCCTCGTACTCCGCAACGTCGGTGCCTTCATCGTTCGAGCAGTGGGGGCCGCACCGGAGTGCCGCGTGTAGGGGCAAGGCGCAACGGACCGTCCGGGGTCAGAGAACGACGCAAAGCCGCGGGAGGGCTTGCCAGGGAACCTGGGAGATCCGGTTTCTGCCCGCAGGTCGAGCCTGCGGAGCCGGCGGGCGAAACCCATGAGCCGAAGGCCAGACGGAAACCGGAAGTCGTAGCTCGCTCCTAGTACCGGCGAAGGCGGGGAACCGGGTCCACCGGGTGCCGCTGGAGGGAAGGGGCGTGCTGCAGGAACCGAACCCCTGGAGGGAAACGGTGGAAGAGACACGGAGAGCTTCCAACCCGTCAACGGAACGACAGTGGATAGCCGCGCAGGCGAAGAAGAAGCGCGGGGTGATCGATGCGGAGGTGTCGAAGGATTTCGACAGCATCCCGCATCGGGAACTCCGCGCCTTTCTGGACCTGTGGATCAAGGACGGTGTCATCCGTCGCAGGATCAACCCATGGCTGCGGGCGGGCGTCCTGGAGAAGGATGCCCGGCATGCCGACGGCCAAGATCATGCACGGATACGGGACCGCTGGAGCGAACCGGTCCTGTACGGAACCGGATGCCCGAATGCGGGCACGTCCGGATCTGGTGTGCCAGGCGAACTGGCAGAAGACAGGGGGTGAGAGTCCCCTGGAACGAAGGAGTAACCAAACCGCGTTTCTCCGCGAGCCGTGCGTCGGTTCCCGCGAGGGGGCAGGCGAAGCGTCGGCAGCGGTGCGGATGGGTGGGGCGAAGGAGCACCGAAAAGACGAGGATCCGGGGTGCCGAGGTTTTCCGATCGGCCGAAGGCACCATCGCAGGCATCGATTGGGTGAGATGCCGGCGAGCCCCGCGGTGTCCGAGAACCCATACACGTCCGTACGTCTTCGGTTGGGACCCTGGGAGATCTTCAAGCGGTCCCGCCGATCGTGGCGGGACCGCGTAGGGAAGGAGAAACCCGAAGCCTATGACGAACGGCTTGAAGAAGTCGGATGGGGCCGTACGACCTGGGAAGGCGGCGAACCAGGGAGCGTCAGCTCCTGCGGAGTGGCTGGAGGAAAGGGCCCCAACCAAGGGGAATTCGGGACGCCAAAGCACGCGCCGAACGCAGGGTCGGGCAAGCGTGCCTCAGGCGGCGGACCGGATCCGGAACGCCGCAAGGTTCGACCGGAAGCGACGGGAGCGCAGGACCGAGAGTTCTGGGTCGCGCGCAATCCTCCGCCGCCCATGGCCGGATCCGCGGTTTGCCGTCAAGCACCCGAGGTAGGAGCCGGATGGATTAACGTCCATGTCCGGATCTGCGCGGGGGGTGCGCAGTACTGCGCATTCCTACCGTACCGTGTGCCAGGCGAACGGGCAGAAGACAGGGGGTGAAAGTCCCCTGGAACGAAGGAGTACCCAAACCGCGTTTCTCCGCGAGCCGTGCGTCGGTTCCCGTGAGGGGGCAGGCGAAGCGTCGGCAGCGGTGCGGATGGGTGGGGCTAATGAGCACCGAAAAGACGAGGATCCGGGGTGCCGAGGTTTTCCGATCGGCCGAAGGCACCATCGCAGGCATCGATTGGGTGAGATGCCGGCGAGCCCCGCGGTGTCCGAGAACCCCTACACGTCCGTACGTCTTCGGTTGGGACCCTGGGAGATCTTCAAGCTGTCCCGCCGATCGTGGCGGGGCCGTGTAGGGAAGGAGAAAACCGAAGCCTATGACGAACGGTTTGAAGAAGTCGGATGGGGCCGTACGACCTGGGAAGGCGACGAACCAGGGAGCGTCCGCTCCTGCGGAGTGGCTGGAGGAAAGGGCCCCAACCAAGGGGAATTCGGGACGCCAAAGCACGCGCCGAACGCAGTGTCGGGCACGCGTGCCACAGGCGGCGGACCGGATCCGGAAAGCTGTAGAGAGGAACCCGAAGGAGCGTCGTACTGCACTCTTTCACCACATCACGCCGGAGGTGCTCCGGTCGGCCTGGTTCGGCCTGAAGAAGGAAGCCGCGGCCGGAGTCGACGGCGTGACGTGGGAAGCCTATGGCGAAGGTCTGGACGAGCGTTGGCTCGACGTGCACTCGCGCCTGCATCGTGGAGGAGCGTACCGGGCGTCGCCGGTTCGGCGGGTGGAGATACCCAAGCCGGACGGCGGGACACGACCGCTCGGGATGGCTGCACTGGAGGACAAGATCGTCCAGAAGGCAGTTCGGAACCTGTCAACGCCGTTGAGACAGCAAGGGTTGTCATTTACTGAGCATCTCCCACGGTAGGGGTGGCCTTCGGCGGGTTGATCCAGACCGTTTCGGGGAGCGCCCGCGGTTTCGGTTTCCCCTGGACGAACCGTTCCGGGTGCCGGCCCCAAGCTTGGCTCAAGGTGCGCCGGCGTTGCTCAATCCGCTGCCGGGCGCGGCCGTGGTGGACATCGTCAGGGGTGAGCATCGCGAGGCCCGCATGGTGATGCTCCGTGTGGTACCAGGGGAAGAAGGATCGACCGAAGTCGATGGCAGCGGGCAGGTCCGGGAAGCGCCCGGGGAACCCGGGGTGGTACTTCAAGGTCTTGAACTGTGCCTCCGAGAAGGGGTGGTCGTCGCTGACCTTGGGGCGGCTGAGCGAACGGGTGATACCGAGCTGGGCGAGGAGTTGCGCGGTGCACGGGCGGGTCATGGGGGCGCCGCGGTCCGAGTGCAGGGTCCGCACCCGGGGCTGGATCCCCTGCTTGAGACACGACTCCTCGATCAGCCGGCTGGCCAGGGCCGCGCTCTCGCGTTCGGCGACCCTCCATCCCACCACGTAGCGGCGGAAGAGATCAAGCAGCACGTAGAGGTAGAAGGAAGACCCGGTCTTCGGCCCGAGCAGCCGTGTGATGTCCCAGGACCCGACCCGGTTCGGAGCGCGGGCGACGAGTTCGGGCTTGGCATAGCGTGGGTGGGTGAGCGGGTTGCGCCGTTCCCGCACCGGCTGCCGGGCAGAGAGGATGCGGTACCTCGTGCGCTCCGAGCCCAGGTACCGTCCTTCGTCGAGCCTCGTAGCCACGACCTCGGCCGGGGAACGATCGACGAAACGCGGGGAGGTGAGCAGGTCGAGGACCTGCTCCCGCTCCCCCTCGCTCCGGGCCCGGGCGGGCGTCGTACGGGGCTGCTGATGCCCGGGAGCGGGCCTCCGGCGGCGGTAGAACGTGGCCCGGGACACCCCCAGCGCCCGACAGGCCGGCGCAATGCCGACCTGTCGAGCGAGTGAAGTGGCGGCCATCCGCAGTCCTTCCCGTCGCGGAGGCTGAATCCCAGCAGCCCGGCAACGTTTCCCTGAACTTCGAGAATCGTATGGGCCGTGGCCAGCTCCTTCTCCAGCCGCGCCACTTGGGCCTCGAGCCGGCGAACCTGGGCGCCGAGGGGGTGGGACGGCGCCGACTTGGGACCGCGCTTGCGTGGCGCCAAGCCCTGCAACGCTCCCCGGCGGCGGGCCTTGCGCCACGTCGACAGATGCGAGCTGTACAGCCCCTCGCGACGCAGCAGGCGGCCGATCTCGCCCGGCTCGCGACAGCGGTCCGCTTCCTCGACGATCCGCAGTCGATACTCGGCCGAGAACCGACGGCGGGTCGGCTGGGCGAGAACCTCCGGGTCCGGAGCACGCCGAGCCGGCGGGGTCTCGGCCCTGGGGGGCGCGCCCCCCAGGGCCGGCGTGGCGAGGGGGTACACCCCCCTGCCCACATTCGGGTCTGCCTTCATCATGGTTCCTCTCTGCCGCCCTCTAATTCCCAGGGTAGTCGGTGTCTCAGCGATGTTGGCAGAGAGGGGTTGTGGATGGGATCCTGACACCGATCTTTGAGGTGGAGTTCCGGGGCTTCAGCTACGGGTTCCGACCGGGCCGAGGGGCGCAGGACGCTCTCGACGCCCTGGCGTTCGGGATCGAGCGGCGCAAGGTCAACGGGATGGTCGATGCAGACATCCGGGCATGCTTCGACACCATCCCGAGGGATGGGTTGGTCAAGTTCCTGGAGCACCGCATGGGCGACAGGCGGGTGCTCCGCCTGATCCACAAATGGCGGAACGCTGGCGTCATGACCGGCGGATCATGGAGCGACACCGGGGTGGGCTCGCCGCAGGGTGCGATGGTCAGCCCCTGCTTGGCGAACGTGTTTCTGCACTACGGGTTGGATCTGTGGTTTCACAAGGCATGGCGTCCGAAGGTTCCGGGCGGTCAAGCGATCATGGTCCGCTATGCGGACGATATCGTGGTCGGGTTTCAGTACAAGCGGGATGCGGAGCACTACCTTCGCGACGTCCGGGAGAGGCTGGAGCGCTTTGGGCTCGGTCTCCACCCGGACAAAACCCGTCGGGTCGAGTTCGGCTGGTTCGCCACGGCGAACCGCCGGAAGCGCGGGGCGGGCAAGCCGGAGATGTTCGACTTCCTGGGCTTCAGGCACTTCTGCGCGAAGACCCGGGCCGGACACTTCAGGCTTGGGCGCAAGCCGATCGCAAAACGGGTCACAAGGACCTTGGCGCGCATCGGGGTGGTGCTTCGCAAACGATGGCAGTACGACCTATGGGAGGTCGGCAAGTGGCGAGGGCGGGTCGGTCAAGGCGGGCTCAACGACTACGCCGTCCCGGGAGCGACCCGGTGGCTGCGCACGTTCCGCCAAAGGCTGCAACGCCTATGGATGCGGGCGATACGCCGCCGCTCCCAGCGCCACCGTTTCGACTGGAAGCGGCTGGAGCGCATGACCAAAATTCTTTGGCCGCGCGCAACCATCCGCCACCCATGGCCGGACCAGCGGTTTGCCGTCAAGCACTCGAGGTAGGAGCCGGATGGATTAGCGTCCAAGTCCGGATCTGTGCGGGGGGTGCGCAGTACTGCGCATTCCTACCGTAACGTGTGCTAGGCGAACTGGCAGAAGACAGGGGGTGAAAGTCCCCTGGAACGAAGGAGGAACCAAACCGCGTTTCTTCGCGAGCCGTGCGTCGGTTCCCGTGAGGGGGCAGGCGAAGCGTCGGCAGCGGCGCGGATGGGTGGGGCGAATGAGCACCGAAAAGACGAGGATCCGGGGTGCCGAGGTTTTCCGATCGGCCGAAGGCACCATCGCAGGCATCGATTGGGTGAGATGCCGGCGCGCCCCGCGGTGTCCGAGAACCCATACACGTCCGTACGTCTTCGGTTGGGACCCTGGGAGATCTTCAAGCGGTCCCGCCGATCGTGGCGGGACCGCGTAGGGAAGGAGAAAACCGAAGCCTAGGACGAACGGCTTGAAGAAGTCGGATGGGGCCGTACGACCTGGGAAGGCGACGAACCAGGGAGCGTCAGCTCCTGCGGAGTGGCTGGAGGAAAGGGCCCCAACCAAGGGGAATTCGGGACGCCAAAGCACGCGCCGAACGCAGTGTCGGGCAAGCGTGCCTCAGGCGGCGGACCGGATCCGGAAAGCCGCAGAGGTTCGACCGGAAGCGACGGGAGCGCAGGACCGAGAGTTCTGGGTCGCGCGCAATCCTCCGCCGCCCATGGCCGGATCCGCGGTTTGCCGTCAAGCACCCGAGGTAGGAGCCGGATGGATGAACGTCCATGTCCGGATCTGTGCGGGGGGTGCGCAGTACTGCGCATTCCTACCGTAACTGGGGGGAGGGGCTCGGCAACGACCCCTCCTACCCGGCGCCTCGGCACCATGCGGTTGCGTGGAGCATGGTGCGGAACCATCCGGACACCTTGATCTTGACCTTGGTCATTCGGATCTTCGGTTCTCCGGCATGGTTGGTGAAGCGGACGTCGGGATCCTCCATGAAGCGGAGGACGGACGTCTCGTGTTTTACGAGACGTTCATGCAGGTTGTGCGCGTCGGACGTTGCGATGCGTCCCCGTGTTCCTTTCGTCCGCGGCGGGAGGTCGGGCAGCTCCTTGGCGCCTTGGGTGAGGAGGGTGCGGCAGCGCGTGCGCACGGCCCGGCGGTCGGTCTCGTTCAAGGCCTTGGATGCGCTCTGGTGGACCCTGTGGCAGATCTCGCGCAGCCGGCTCTTCATCCATCGCGCCCAGCGGTAGCCGTGGGACTCGACGACGAAGGCCAGTTCGCGCAGCAGGTGGCTGCCGCACCGCGGGTGGCGGCACTGCTCGTAGCCCCTGTACGCAGCCCAGCAGTCGTGGACCCGGATGCCCTGGTAGCGCGGGAGGATGCCGATCTCTTCGATCGCCTCCCGACCGCGCGTGCGGTGCGGGAACTTCACGGTCAGGGTGCCGTCGGTGACGACAGGGAGCCATGGGGTCTTGCCGGCGACCCGGATCCGGTCTCGTCGACCTGCACGGCCGGGCGTGGCAGGAGAGGGGCCACGGCGACCTCCTCCCAGGATGCGAGCGCATCCTGAAAGCGCCGGACCTGGCCGAGGCAGGTCGCCTCGGAGAGCTGGATGCCGGAGATCGCGTGCACGAGCGAGACAGCACGGCGCAGGGACCGCATCTGGGCGACCAGCAGGTTGAGGACCAAGGCCTGGATGCGGACACCGTACTGCACGGGACCCGGCATGAGGTCTGGGAACCGGCCCTGGGTCCGGGCCCGGCACTTCGGGCCTTCCTGGATCTCGGCGTCGACGCGGCGCTCAACGACTTCGAACCCGAGGTCGTAGAGGACGCGGCGCTCCCGATCGACGGGGTCGACGTCGTCGAGGTCGGCGCCGCAAGCGTCGCAGGCATCGACGGTGATCGTCTCTTGGATGGGGGTCGTGCGCCGGGGGCCGCCTGTCTGCGGGTTCGGCTTCGGGCCCTTGCCGTGGCTCCCGGTGCGCCGCGCGCTCTCGTCCTGGTCCGTCCGGGACGGCGGCAGACCGGAGTTCCGGCTCGTCGTGCGCGTGGTCTTCTCCATGAGCACGGCCAGCAGCAGCTGTAGCAGCATCCGCAGGCCGCGGACGAGCGCCTCGCACTCCGGGGGGACCGTGCCTTGCGTGCGGAGATCCTGGAACCGCTTCCGGAAGACGTCGACCTCCGGGCGCAGGGATGTGCCGGCGACGCTCGTCCTCCCGATGCCTCCACCCCCCGGACTGTCGCCCGCACGGCGAACCGCTCGCCTTCGGGCATCGTCCGGTAGCGTCGCGCCCCGCTCTCTGCGAGGCGCGGGAGGCGCGGGCGGTCGATCGAGTTCCGGCCCGCGCACGTGGGTCCGTGCGCCCGGCCCGAGGCGACGGTCGCGAGAACCTGCAGGGTGCAGCCCGGGTGACGTTCCACCGGGTACACTCACAGCGGAAGGGGTCGATCGCCCGGCGAGGGAGGTCGAGGCCGAGGTAGCGCCGCGCCGGTGGCGGGCGCGTCAGGATCGCGCCGCCCCCAAGGAACGCCTCCAGGTACACGTCCTGCGGCGGCCGGGCCGCGACGATCGCCGGGCTCCGACCCGTCGTCGCCTTCGATCCATACCCTGCCGCCATCCACATCTCCGACGCGGTCCGCCTCAATGGCCCATCTTGGAGAGGGCCCCTCCTACAACGTCAAGCGCAGATCTCCGGCGGAGGGGAACGGCAGCCCACGGAACCCGCTCCACCGGACCGCACGGCGGACCCGCGACGTCCCGCGCGGGGTTGCCCGGTCGCGTTGCGGACCCCTTCCCACAAAGCCGGAACGGGGATCGGCAGCCGAAGATCGATCCGCTTCTTGTCAGCCGGACCCCGCACCTCCGGTCCTCGGCCGCGAGCGAGTGAAAGGGGCACGGAACAATGCCGGATACGAACCCGTCAGGAAAAACGATTCGTCATCAGTAGGGGGGGGGGGAGTAAATACCAGGAATCGGGAAATACTGTGAAGCACAGATCGGAAGAATGCTTCAGAACGACCCATCCTCTGACAGAGATCAGTTGAAGCCTTATCTCCGGGCGATCAATATCGGAAAGCAAGGGTTGGATCTCAGTCATGAATTCAGCATGTGGATACGTCCTCAAGAGGCCCATCTTTTCGTCTCAGGAAAGGAGATATTCTTGTAAGCGAAGATGGCAATGCAGGTCGCTCGGAAATCTTTGATGCCGATGGCGAGTACTACTTCCAGAATGCGATTAATCGTGTCCGTCCCAACTGTCGCGGGAAGATAGAACCTGGATTCATTTATTACTGGTTCAAATTTCTCAAAGTGTCAGGCTATGTTTCGATGATCTGCAACGTAGCCACGATACCGCACTTCACGGCTGAAAAGATGAAGGCGGCTCCATTGGCCTTGCCACCACTCGCCACGCAACGTAGGGTCGCGCGGTTTCTGGATGAGAGGACGGCGCGGGTCGACGGGTTGATCGAGAAACTGGTGGGTTGCGATACGCGCCCCAGTGCACCGAACAATCCCCCCAATTCCAAGAGCCTTTTGGGCTTACTCATGGAGTATCGTTCGGCGTTGATCACAGCAACCGTTACAGGCCAGCTCGCGGACCTACAATGACACCCGACGTCTCGACATATGTGATGGTACCGGTCAGTCTTGATCATTCGACCTGCTCGCTCATTCGTTCGGGAACGGGTTTGATGGACAACTCCATGAGATGCGATGTTCCAACATGACTCGGGTGGCCGTCAGCCCGGAGGTGCTTTGTTGGGCTCGGGAGCGTGCCGGGCTCAGCTTGGCCGACCTTGAAGACAGGTTCCCGAGGTTGGCCGAGTGGGAAAATGCGTCCATCCGGCCCACGATGTGCCAGTTGCAGGACTTCGCCAAAAAGACGCGGGTCCCGTTCGGATTTCTTTTCCTGCCGGAACCGCCGACGATGGAGTTGCCATTCGCGGATTTCCGCACGGTCGAAAACCAACGCCCCGAAGGCATCAGCCCGGAGCTGCTGGACACCGTTCACCTCATGCGGCGGCGGCAGGCCTGGCTGCGGGAAGAGCGGCTGGAAGCGGAAGCATCGCCGGTGGGCTTCGTCGGCACCGCGTCGCTGTCAGACACCCCGTCGGCCATCGGCCGGGAAATGCGGCGCGTGCTCGGTCTGGTTGACGGTTGGGCAAAGCGGGTGCCCAACTGGACGGCAGCCGTCGGCGAACTACGCAAAACCATCGAAGCAGTCGGCGTCATGGCGGTCCTCAACGGCGTTGTCGGCAACAACGCTCATCGCAAGCTGGATGTGAACGAGTTTCGCGGCTTTGCCCTGAGCGACCCCCATGCCCCGCTGATCTTCGTCAACGGGGCTGACGCCAAGTCCGCCCAGATGTTCACCCTCGCGCATGAATTGGCGCATTTGTGGCTGGGCGATGCGGGCGAGGGCTTGTCCGGCTTCAAGGGGCTGCAACCAGGCAATGGGGCGGTAGAGCGATTTTGCAACCGGGCGGCGGCCGAGTTCCTCGTACCTGCCGCCGGGATTCAGGCCGCCTGGGCCGGGGTTGCCGGTAGCGAAGCCCCGTTGGAGAGTCTGGCCAGGCACTTCAAGGTCAGCCCGGTGGTGGTCGGGCGCCGGGCAATGGATCTGGGCTTGATGGAGCGAGACGAGTTTCTCAGGTTCTACGACGACTACACCCGGAGCGAACACCGAAGAGGGCAAACGGGAACCGGTAGCGGAGATTTCTACAATAACCAGAATAGCCGCGTGGGCCGCTTGTTTGCTTCTCGCCTGATCCGGGCGGCCAAGGAGGGGCGCGTCGGCTTCAAGGAAGCCTACGAACTGACCGGGCTGCATGCTGGCACGTTCCAGAGATATGCCCGCAAACTCGAAATCACGCTACCGTGAGTTCGTCGCCCGACTACCTCATCGATTCCGATGTGCTGATCACAGCGAAGAATCGATACTATGCGTTTCCGATTTGTCCGGGGTTCTGGGACAGCCTCCTGCACGGCCATTCGCTCGGGCACATTCACAGCATTGATCGAGTCAGGCAGGAATTGCTTCTCGGACGCAGCGACGATGATTTGGTGCGGTGGGTTGGTCAGTCCGTACCGGAAGGCTTTTTTCTCAGCAGCGATGCCGGAGCAGTCATCGCTGCATTTACCCGGGTCATGCTCTGGGTGACGCGCCACGCGCAGTATTACGACGAGGCCAAGGCCAAGTTCGCCAGCGGCGCGGATGGCTGGCTGGTCGCTCACGGCATGGCGGGCGGGAAGACCGTTGTTACCAATGAGCAGCCACGCCCGGAGTCGCGCAACCAGATCAAGTTGCCCGATGTCTGCAATGCCTTCTCCATCGATTTCGAGGACACTTTCGCCATGCTGCATGCACTTGGCGTCCAATATCGCTTTTCGCCAGGTTTGTGAACGATGCCCGTATCTACTCACCCCCCTACTGATGACGAATCGTTTTTCCTGACGGGTTCGGATCCGGCATTTTCCCTTGCCCCTTTAACTCGCTCGCGGCCGATGACCGGAGGTGCGTGTTCTGGCTGACAAGAAGCGGATCGATCTTCGTCATCAGTAGGGGTGAGTAGATACCGATGCCCGCGCATACCGAACGTGATTGCGAGAGGGCGATCGAGGCTGGGCTGATCGGCGCGGGCTGCCCATTAGTCACAAAAGCTGTCATTACAGCATCTAATGCCTGCCCGGAAAATCCCTAAGATTCGGATTACATGAATGAAAGCTCAATATTGACAGAGCGAAGATTCTTCGAATCCAGCCTGATTTCAGCGGAATATGTCGTCATATGCCATCAAAGAAGGAATCTTCGGTTCCCCAGATTCCAAATACGGTTGCATATACAATGTGTTGTGATTTTCCGTGCAGACACCGTCTACTCACCCCCCTACTGATGACGAAGATCGATCCGCTTCTTGTCAGCCGGAACACGCACCTCCGGTCATCGGTCGCGAGCGAGTTAAAGGGGCAAGGGAAAATGCCAGATCCGAGCCCGTCAGGAAAAACGATTCGTCATCAGTAGGGGGGTGAGTAGATACCGGATTTCTTGCATTCGACGCGCCGGGTGACACGGAAGATCGGTTTGACGTGGGGATCGTGGATCATCTTCGCGGGCGGGGTGAAGACTTCGATGCTGCGTTGCTCGATGCGGCCGTGCTCGAGCGTGGGCGTTTCGCGGTAGCGTCCCGTGCTCGTGGTTTCCCAGTTGATGCTCTCGAACGTCTCGAAGGTCTTGGGAGCGTTGCCCTTGACCGTCATCATCCAGTCGGCGCCATGGGTCTCGACAATCAACCGTGCCGTCTCGCGGGTGGTGTGGAGCGCGTCGAGCGTGAGTAGACGGCCGGCCACCGGCGCGGTCTCGAGCGCGGCGTGGACGGCGGCGATCTCCCCGCCTTCGTCATGATCGTTGAGGATCGAGACCGGCATGCCGGTCCCGTGCTCGATCAGCGAGACTGTCTCGTAATGATCCTCGCCGGTGCGGTTGGCGCCGCGAATGCGCTTGCCGTCGACCGCGATCGCGTGGCCGACCCGCAGGCGCGGCTGTGCCCAGCGCCGCAGAGCTTCCTCGATCCACGCCGGGTCGGTGTTCTGCAGCACCCGGTGCACGGTCGATTTGGACACCGGTTCATACCGGCCGGTGTCCGGGTTCTTCCACGCACCGATCGGCGCCAGATCCTTCTGTGTCATCGCCTTCGCGGAGCGTGCCGCCGCCACCGCGCCGTGCCGATTCGCCCGCCGCGCCCGCACCCTCACGCACCGCACCGAGGCGATGCCGTGCGTGCGCCCCTGCGCGCGCCGGACGTCGGAAAGCGCCGCACCATGCGGGTACATCGAGCGCAACTCCCGCGCCGACCGGCCGCTCTGCGTCGCCCGCAACTCCCACGCCGCAGGAAGCGGCGCATGATCCCGCAACCGACGACCGGCGTCGCGACGCAGCGGAACCACGTACCGATCCTTCGCCGCCCCGTGCGGATCGGTAGAGCGCCCGTGGGCGCACGCATCGCCCTTGCTCCTGCCCACGCACGTCCCGTTCGCCGCCTTGTACAGGGTGCCGCGGAACTTCGTCGGTGAAACAAACGACTCCGCCACCCGCAACGGAGTGCCGTACGCAGCCTCCCCGTCGTCGCTGAGACACCGCTCCATCCGCGACCACGCACACGAGGCAAGACCCCGAAACACCCGGCGCCCCCCCCCAGAATCACCAACCTCGTGGGGTTTCCGATCCGGTGCAACCGCTCCAACGGTTCCTCGCGGCGCCCGCCCATCCCACGGTCCCGCGGGCTGCCTATGACTCACATGTCTTGTCTGGACGTAATTCCTGGTACAGCTCGCTGGATGGATCCATCTCCAGCACCCATTCGTAGCCTTGGGTCAGGATCGCCATATGGGTGTAGCCCCGCCCGACCACCGTGGGTCCGGGTGGGGGGCGCTGCGGCGATCGAGGTAGCCGCCGAAGATCGCCAGGGTCCGCACGGCGTGCCCCAGGTGGTCCGGTGGCGCCGAAGCTGGTGCCGACGGGCGAAGTCCTTGAGCACCCTGATTTCGGTTTTGCAGAACCGAACCTCGGCGGGCCGTTCGGGGGGTTCCCGTCCGAGCATGACCCTGGCGAAGAGTCGCCAGGCGATCACGGCCTTGATCGTGACCGCCCGTTCGATCCGGTGTCCGTCCCGATGGTGGAGGAATTCCGCCTTGCATCCGCGTTTCAGGACCCGGTGCCCGTCCTCGATCCGCCCGCGCCGGCGGTACCGTTCCCGCACCCGCCGCGCCTCCTTCCGGGTCGATACCGGCAGGCGGGTGAGCAGGATCCCGTGCCGGGGCTCCACACCACGGCCATCCCACGCTAGGTTTGTTGGAAGGTTGGGTTCCGCAGGTTCCGGATGATTCGGATTGGTACTGGCTTTTTGTGAAGCGGCGTGGTATCCGTGGTGGTCATGGAACGCGCCGCGGATGTTTTCGAGACGACTCCGGAGGGTTTTGCGCTCCGGGATGTGGTGGTGCGCTTGGCGCGGCCGGATGAGGTGTGTCGCTGGGACCGTGTGGTGGACCGTCATCATGATCTTGGTTTCAAGCAGTTTGCGGGTCGAGGTCTGCGCTACGTGTTCACGTGGCGCGGGCGGTGGATGGGCGCTGCGGGCTGGCAGACGGGCGCCTTCCGTTGTGCGCCGCGGGACCGTTGGATGGGTTGGCGCCGCAAAGAACCGTTGGAGCGGTTGCATCTGATCGGAAACCCCACGAGGTTTGTGATTCTGGGAGGTCGCCGAGCGTTTCGGGGTCTTGCCTCGTTTGCGTTGTCGCGGATGCAGCGGCGTCTCAGCGACGACTGGGAGGCTGCGTACGGCAATCCGTTGCGGGTGGCGGAATCGTTTGTCTCGCCGACGAAGTTCCGCGGCACCCTGTACAGGGCAGCGAACTGGAAGTACGTGGGCAGGAGCAAGGGCTATGCACGTGCCCACGGGCGCTCTACCGATCCGCACGGGGAGGCGAAGGATCGGTACGGGGTTCCGCTGCGTCGCGACGCCGGTCGTCGGTTGCGGGATCGTGCGCCGCTTCCTGCGGCGTGGGAGTTGCGGGCGACGCAGAGCGGCCGGTCGGCGCGGGAGTTGCGCTCGATGTACCCGCATTTTGCGGCGCTTTCCGACTTCCGGCGCGCGCAGGGGCGCACGCACGGCATCGCTTCGGTGCTGTGCGTGATCGTGCTGGCGCGGCTGGCGAATCGGCACGGCGCGGTGGCCGCGGCACGCTACGCGAAGGCGATGACACAGAAGGATCTGGCGCAGATCGGTGCGTGGAAGAACCCGGACACCGGCCGGTAGGAGCCGGTGTCCCCATCGACCGTGCACCGGGTGCTGCAGAACACCGCCCCGGCGTGGATCGAGGAGGCACTGCGGCGCTGGGCGCAGCCGCGCCTGCGGGTCGGCCGCGCGATCGCGGTCGACGGCAAGCGCATTCGCGGCGCCCACCGCACCGGCGAGGATCAGTACGAGACGGTCTCGCGGATCGAGCACGGGACCGGCATGCCGGTCTCGATCCTCAACGATCCTGACGAAGGCGGGGAGATCGCCGCCGTCCACGCCGCGCTCGAGACCGCGCCGGTGGCCGGCCGTCTACTCACGCTCGACGCGCTCCACACCACCCGCGAGACGGCACGACTGATCGTCGAGACCCATGGCGCCGACTGGATGATGACGGTCAAGGGCAACGCTCCCAAGACCTTCGAGACGTTCGAGAGCATCCACTGGGAGACCACGAGCACGGGACGCTACAGCGAAAAACCCACGCTCGAGCACGGCCGCATCGAGCAACGCAGCATCGAAGTCTTCACCCCGCCCGCAAAGATGATCAACTATCCCCATGTCAAACAGATCTTCCGTGTCACCCGGCGCGTCGAATTCAAGAAATCCGGAAAACGGACCATGGAACACGCCTACGGCATGACTTCGGTCGCGGCCGACCGCGCCTCGCCGCAACAGCTCCTCACATGGAACCGCGGTCACTGGGTGGTCGAAAGCCATCACCCCATCCGCGATACCACCTTCCGCGAAGACGACTCCATGCTCCGGGCCCGCAACGCACCCGCAAACCACGCGATCCTCAACACCCTTGCCCGTGCCGTCATCCTCCACCACCCGCGGAAGCTGCCCCAGCCCTTCCCCAGCTTCGCCGACGCCCGTCACCACTATGCCGACCAGCGCAAGCAGGTCCTGCACGCCGTCACAAGACCCGGCTGACTGCGCTCACACCCCGACCGAAACCGCAAGGATCCAAGCCGGGCCACCCAACCCGGCCGGCCTCTCGCTCGCCCCGGATCCGCCGAAACGGACCCCTCGCGCCTAGATCCGCGCCGCCACCGGGCCGCAGACGTCCGCACATCTCACAATCGCAGACTCGAACGCGTCGACCCGCGTCGCGATCGAGACTCCGATCGCATCACAGCAACAAGCATGGGATCTTCTTGCCCGCCGAGCGGACCCATGGACGCGCCGGACTACCGGCCGGACGAAGCGCTGCCGCGCCCCAAGTGGCGCCGCCGGCAGATTGACGAAGTGCGGGACCGACTGCGAGCGCGCTGGCGCCGGGGGGGGCCGCAGTGAGACTCGACGTCCGGGTAACGCGGCTGGACCGGCGGAAGGGCCAACCGCGCTACATCCTGGTGGACGGCGAACGCGCTGCGACGATCGAGGACGACCCGCCGGGCGGCGGGCACCCCGGCTTTCTGGTGCGGCCGCTGCGGGACGGCGACGGCCGGCCGGTCCCGGCGGCGCGCTTCCTGGGGCTGTCCGGGCCGCGCTGGTTCGGCTACGCAGACGCGGCGCCACCGTACCATGCGGCGCAAGCGCTGGTGGACGAAGCGACCGGCGACCCGGTGGGGGCGGCGCGGGCCGTCGAGGAAGGGCACGGCAACGCGGCCGGCTGGGGCCGTGCGCGCCGGCTGGCGCATGAACGGGTCGAGCGGGCCGAACTGTCCCACTACCGGGCCGTCTACTGGATGGGCCGGCCGGACGGCGGACCCCCGGCCGGCGCGGAGGATTGGGCGCCGATCTACGGGCTGCCGACGGATGGCTGCCCACGGCCGCGGACCCGGCGCAAGCGGCGCCGCAAGACTGCCCCGTAAACCTGCCGTCCGGATCGGCGGCTAGGACCCGCGCCGGCCGCGCTCGAGCGCATCCAGCGGCGCCCCGGCCGCGGCGCGCCGAAGGGGCGCATTCCGGCCGTGCGCTACGCTTCGGGCCGGCAAACCTAGAGGATCGGACGATGGCTTTTATTCATGGGACCGGCGGCGACGATGTGCTGCGCGGCACGTCCGGCAACGACTACCTGTCCGGCAACGGCGGCGACGACACGCTCGACGGCGGGTCCGGCGACGACATGCTGCGCGGCGGCGACGGCGACGACCGGCTCTACGGCGACAACGGCGACGACGAACTGCACGGCTGGAACGGCGACGACTACCTGTCCGGCGGCAACGGCGACGACACGCTCTGGGCCGGCGCGGGCGACGACGTGCTCAAGGGCGACGCCGGCAACGACATCCTGTCCGGCAACCGCGGCGACGATCGGCTCTACGGCGGCAAGGGCGACGACCGGTTGAAAGGCGGCGCCGGCGACGACCGCTTCGTATTCGACGCCGAAAGCTACCACGACACCATCAAGGACTTCGGCGACGGCGCCGACGTGCTGGTATTCGAGGGAATGGACCGCGCGGACCTGATCGCGAAAGACAACGAAGACGGCGACGCAGTCATTACCGGCCCCCGCGACGACTGGAGCGTAACGCTGGAAGGTGTCGCTGCGGGGCCGACCTGTCCGAATCCGACTTCGACTTCACGGGCGGCTAGCGGCCCCGGCGGACCCCGCGCCGGGCGCGCTCGAGCGCACCCAGCGGCGCCCCGGCCGCGGCGGACCCCAAGGACGGACCCGGGCGCGCATTCCCGGCGCATAGCGGCGGCTGGGGCGCCGTGCGCCGCAGGGGTAGAGAAGACGGCAACCCCTTCCCGCGCGTCTGGGGCCGTCTGGGCGGGCCGTTTCCGGCGGGACCGGCGCCGGGCGGGTCCGCGGGGGCGAATCCGGGCGCATGGTGTAGGGTATGGCCGCGCTGGTAGGGCGTGGAACGGACGGAGGCTCGGGCGATGGCTGGGTCATTATCTCCTGCATCGAGGCCGACTGGTTACGACATCCTGCACGGCGGAGGCGGCCATGACTGGCTGGAAGGCTGGAGCGGCAACGACACCCTGCACGGCGGCGCGGGCAACGATCGGCTCTACGGCGGGTCCGACGACGACCACCTGTCCGGCGGCGACGGCGACGACCGGCTCTACGGCGGGTCCGACGACGACCACCTGTCCGGCGGCGACGGCGACGACCGGCTCGACGGCGGGTCCGGCGACGACGTGCTCGACGGCGGGTCCGGCGACGACCGGCTCGACGGCGGGTCCGGCGACGACGTGCTCGACGGCGGCGATGGCGACGACGTGCTCGACGGCGACGATGGCGACGACCGGCTTGACGGCGGCGCGGGCGACGATCGGCTTGACGGCGGCTGGGGCGACGATCGGCTCGACGGAGGTGATGGCGACGACCGGCTCGACGGAGGCTTGTACGGCGACGACGAACTGCGCGGCGGGCGCGGCGACGACTTCCTGTTCGGGGGGAGCGGCGACGATGTGCTTTACGGCGGGCGCGGAAGCGACACCCTGCACGGCGGGACCGGCAGCGAAGACCATGGAGACCCTGCCCACGGCGGCGACGACGTGCTCTACGGCGGGGCCGGCGATGACTGGATGTACGGCGGGCGCGGCAATGACGTGCTCTACGGCGACAACGGCAACGACATGCTGGAAGGCAGGGCCGGCGACGACGAACTGCGCGGCGGGCGCGGCGACGACTTCCTGTTCGGCAGCCGGGGCGACGACGAACTGCACGGCGGCAAGGGCGATGACGAACTGCACGGCGAAGACGGCGACGACACCCTGTTCGGCGGCAAGGGCAACGACGCGCTGTACGGCGGCGACGGCGATGACGAAATGCACGGTGGGAAGGGCAACGACTACCTGCATGGAGGCAAGGGCGCGGACCGCTTCGTATTCGACGCCGAAAGCGACCGCGACAGGATCGGGGACTTCGGCAACGGCGCCGACGTGCTGGTATTCCGCGGCAAGCTGTCCTACGCGGACCTGACCGTTCGGGGCGACGGATCCGCCGTCATTACCGGACCCGGCGACGATTGGAGCGTGACGCTCCTAGGCGTGGCCGCGGCCGACCTGACCGAAGCGGACTTCGACTTCACGGGCTAGTAGTACGGAAACGTTGAACTGACGACAGTATTCTGGCAAGATTTCCGTGTCGGTGCGTGTCGGCCCCGTGTCGGTGCGTGTCGGCACGCGTGGGCGCCCGATCGGAACGGCGCTCTCTGGTTCATCCTCACAGACCCGATGCCGAACGTGCAGGCGCTCACACTCTCTTGGGGATCGGACGGATCCGGTTTCCGGGAACCGAGCCTGCCTGCAGGGGTTCGGTGCGGGGATCGGAGTGGATCATGGCCAATCCTCAGAGCCTGTACGGAAACTATGGAGCGGTCCCGATTCTGACCGCTCGTGCAAAGTATCGGCGTCGGAGAGACCGCTTCGAAAGCAATCTGACAGATGTGGAATGGACTTGTCTGATCCCGATGTACTCTCCAGCCACATCGCAGATACCAGAATCAGGGCCGCTCAATAGTTTCCGCACAGGCTCTCAGGGCGGGAAGCTCTATCGAGTGAGCCTTTCGGCGTCGGAGCGCCGGGAACTCCAGGCGATCGTCGACGGTACCGGAGCCGCCTGGCGTCGTCGTCGGGCGCAGATTCTGCGGATGGCAGACGAGGGGCGCGACGGCGGCAAACTCACGGTGATCCCACGCTGATTCCGAGACGCGAAATCCGAGTGCGTTGGGGCTTGCGTCATCACAGATCCCCCCCCCCCTTGAGCGCAATTTTTCGCGCCGAGAGGGTTTAATGGAGCCTTGGCAGCACGATTGCAGCGCGACGCAGACCGAAAAATCTCGCCGGTCGCCGCTGGATTAGCAGCATGGGATCGTCGTGGGCTCCACACCGGCCGGCGGATCTTCTTCGGTCCTGCGGACCGCCGTCATGGGCACGGGGTCGTGCGCGCCGGTTCCGTTCCCGGGAGGAGGCAGGTCGAAGCGCCGGAACTGCAGGGGTACCTTGGCGACCCGCGCTTCCCGCAGCGCCTGGGCCTTCTGGGTGCGGGTGGAGGTGCGGGCCGACGGGCGGGCGATTTCGATCTCCAGGGATCCGGCCGAGGGTTCCGCGGCCCGTGGCTCGAAGAGCTTCTCTTCGTCCTTGCCCAAGGACCGGTTGGGGCGGGCCCGGACCCGAAGATCGACGGTGCCCAGCCGCTGCCGCTCGGCGAACCGGGCGAAGAAATCCGCCTCCCGATCGAGTACGGAGACGACCCGCACGCCATCCGGAACCCGCTCCGAGGTGTCTCGCACGCCCCGCATCCCGCGGGCGGATTTCCGTTCTTCGAGCGGCGTGCCCTTCTCGGCCCGGCCGTCCGGCGCGTCGGATTCGATGCGGGGGACGCCGAGGGGAATGCCGGTGTCCGCGTCGACCGCCCGCGTGGAATGCAGGTGCAGACCCCGGGTGCCCGACGCGTTCCGGTTGCGGCCGATGAGGCCGAGCTCGCCGCACTTCGGATGGGTCGCGAAGTTGAGGTCCGATCCGTCCTGGATCCTCAGCACCGTCGTGCAGGAGGCCATGCGTCGGCGGGTGCGCTCCCGGTACGGAGCCGGAAGGGCCTCCGGTGGGACCGCCGACGCGGCCGGCGGGTCGATCCTCCGGTAGTACCCGGTGACCAAGGCCCGCTGACCCCGGGCCGCGGCCGGGAACGATGCGCCGGGTTGGTCGGCCATCCGGGACGCACTCGTGACCCACCGACGGCTGAGCCGACGGTCCCCCAGCGGAGCTCCGCCGAACTCGTTCGCGGTCCCGCTCCCCCGCTCCCGTCCGTCGGCCGGACCCAAGGCCTCCGCCGGCGCCGGTGCCACACCCAAAACCGCCCGCCCGTCGCTCCGCAGCGGACGCATCCCCACCGCCTTGACCGACCGCCGTTCCTGCCCGGGGCGGGCGAACCGCCCCCGCCCGGTGGTCTCTCCCACCCGCTCCCAGCCGGCGGCGGCATACACGGTGCCCGCATGGGTTTCCGGATCCACGAAGGTTTCGACCCGCAGGGGACGATCCCCGTACCGGGCCTCGATCTCGCCGGGCAGCCGGGCCAGCGCCCTCCCCAGCACCCGGGAGCCCAGGTTCCGGCCGCGCACCGACGGTCGGATCAGGAACCGGCTCCGACCGATCACCGCGGGGTTCCGGTGTTGCGACCGCAGGGTCTCGTCCCACCCGATCCACCGGTCCCGGGAAGCCAGACGCAAGGCCGGCGCCGAACAGCCCAGGGCCCCCAGGATGCCGTGCTCCGACCGGACCCGATACCGCAGCGGGGCGCCCACCTGCATCGCCGCCCCGCACGGATGCTCCCGGAACCTCAGCTCGTTCCCGATCCGCCGGTCCGCCTCCCCGGTCACCGGCACCAGGCGCAGGTCGTGCAGCGCACCCGCTTCCGAGGGGACCCCCGACGGCACGGGAACCGCGGCGCCCAGCCGCCGGGGAGCGCCGCCACCCCTTCCCGCGCGGGGGCCGGCAAGCGCACCTGCCGGCTCCGCTCTAGGTCGTTCCGGACCGCCCGGCAACTGCGCTCGCGCCCGCGACCCCGTGCATCGGTCAGGTGAAACTCCCGACCTACCCGTCGAGCACGGCCATCCCACGCTAGGTTTGTTGGAAGGTTGGGTTCCGCAGGTTCCGGATGATTCGGATTGGTACTGGCTTTTTGTGAAGCGGCGTGGTATCCGTGGTGGTCATGGAACGCGCCGCGGATGTTTTCGAGACGACTCCGGAGGGTTTTGCGCTCCGGGATGTGGTGGTGCGCTTGGCGCGGCCGGATGAGGTGTGTCGCTGGAACCGTGTGGTGGACCGTCATCATGATCTTGGTTTCAAGCAGTTTGCGGGTCGAGGTCTGCGCTCCGTGTTCACGTGGCGCGGGCGGTGGATGGGCGCTGCGGGCGGGCAGACGGGCGCCTTCCGCTGTGCGCCGCGGGACCGTTGGATGGGTTGGCGCCGCAAAGAACCGTTGGAGCGGTTGCACCGGATCGGAAACCACACGAGGTTTGTGATTCTGGGAGGTCGCCGAGCGTTTCGGGGTCTTGCCTCGTGTGCGTTGTCGCGGATGCAGCGGCGTCTCAGCGACGACTGGGAGGCTGCGTACGGCAATCCGTTGCGGGTGGCGGAATCGTTGGTCTCGCCGACGAAGTTCCGCGGCACCCTGTACAGGGCAGCGAACTGGAAGTACGTGGGCAGGAGCAAGGGCTATGCACGTGCCCACGGGCGCTCTACCGATCCGCACGGGGAGGCGAAGGATCGGTACGGGGTTCCGCTGCGTCGCGACGCCGGTCGTCGGTTGCGGGATCGTGCGCCGCTTCCTGCGGCGTGGGAGTTGCGGGCGACGCAGAGCGGCCGGTCGGCGCGGGAGTTGCGCTCGATGTACCCGCATGTTGCGGCGCTTTCCGACTTCCGGCGCGCGCAGGGGCGCACGCACGGCATCGCTTCGGTGCTGTGCGTGATCGTGCTGGCGCGGCTGGCGAATCGGCACGGCGCGGTGGCAGCGGCACGCTACGCGAAGGCGATGACACAGAAGGATCTGGCGCAGATCGGTGCGTGGAAGAACCCGGACACCGGCCGGTAGGAACCGGTGTCCCCATCGACCGTGCACCGGGTGCTGCAGAACACCGACCCGGCGTGGATCGAGGAGGCACTGCGGCGCTGGGCGCAGCCGCGCCTGCGGGTCGGCCACGCGATCGCGGTCGACGGCAAACGCATTCGCGGCGCCCACCGCACCGGCGAGGATCCTAACGAGACGGTCTCGCGGATCGAGCACGGGACCGGTATGCCGGTCTCGATCCTCAACGATCCTGACGAAGGCGGGGAGATCGCCGCCGTCCACGCCGCGCTCGAGACCGCGCCGGTGGCTGGCCGTCTGCTCACGCTCGACGCGCTCCACACCACCCGCGAGACGGCACGGCTGATCGTCGAGACCCATGGCGCCGACTGGATGATGACGGTCAAGGGCAACGCTCCCAAGACCTTCGAGACGTTCGAGAGCCTCAACTGGGAAACCACAAGCACGGGACGCTACCGCGAAACGCCCACGCTCGAGCACGGCCGCATCGAGCCGCGCAGCATCGAAGTTTTCACCCCTCCAGCGAAGATGATCCACGATCCTCATGTCAAACCGATCTTCCGTGTCACCCGGCGCGTCGAATGCAAGAAATCCGGAAAACCGACCATGGAACACGCCTACGGCAGGACTTCGGTCGCGGCCGACCGCGCCTCGCCGCAACCGCTCCTCGCAGGGAACCGCGGTCCCTGGGTGGTCGAAAGCCATCACCCCATCCGCGATACCACCTTCCGCGAAGACGACTCCAGGCTCCGGGCCCGCAACGCACCCGCAAACCACGCGATCCTCAACACCCTTGCCCTTGCCGTCATCATCCACCACCCGCGGAAGCTGCCCCAGCCCTTCCCCAGCTTCGCCGACGCCCGTCACCCCTATGCCGACCAGCGCAAGCAGGTCCTGCACGCCGTCACAAGACCCGGCTGACTACGCTCACACCCCGACCGAAACCGCAAGGATCCAAGCCGGGCCACCCAACCCGGCCGGCCTCTCGCTCGCCCCGGATCCGCCGAAACGGACCCCTCGCGCCTAGATCCGCGCCGCCACCGGGCCGCAGACGTCCGCACATCGCACAATCGCAGACTCGAACGCGTCGACCCGCGCCGCGATCGAGACTCCGATCGCATCACAGCAACAAGCATGGGATCTCCTTGCATCGTACGGGATCCGGGATCGGGAGATCTGCGGCCGTGGCCCGGTCCCACGCGGAACGCCAGCGACGCTACCGTCTTCGCCGACGTGCGGGCGCGGCGAAGACGGCGTACCGGGCGCCGAAGGATCGGCGCTCTCGCGGTCCGCGGCTCCACGACGCCATCGCCACGATCCTCACGATCCGGGAGGAGTACCGGGACGGGCGGCGGGGCCTGCCGGAGACGCTGGAGACCACGGCCACCGCGGAGCTCCTGGACCCGGTCCTCGAAGCCTTGGACGACCGGGATCTGGATCTCTTGGCGGAACGGGAGCTGCCCCGAGGATTCGGCCGGGACGGGTGCGTTCGACCCCACCGCCGGACCGGTACGGAACGGTGCGGTAGGGGCCGGCCATGGGATCCGGCAGTGCCCCGCGGCGGCGAATGCTGCACCGGCAGGATCGTTCTGCCGACGGCCGCATGCAACGCCCGATTCCGGGTCGGCGGGAACCCGTTGGAACGGTTCCCGAAGGCGGCTCACCCCCCTTGACAAATGGTGGGAAGTCCTCCCCACAAGGCCGGAACGGGGAGCGGAAGCCGAAGATCGACCCACTTCTTGTCAGCCGAACCCCGTGCATCCGGTCCTCGGCCGCGAGCGAGTGAAAGGGGCACGGAACAATGCCGGATCCGAACCCGTCAGGAAAAACGATTCGTCATCAGTAGGGGGTGAGTAGATACGAGGCATACAGGAACGCCAGGAAGAATTCGGACACGGAAAACATCAAGACAGAATTCGACAAGGCCCTTCAGCAGGTGATTGTTTCGCTGATCAGGGACGACAACCAGCTTTCAAACAGTTCATGGACAACGAAGGCTTCAAGCGTTGGATGACCGACGTGACTTTTGATTTGACGGCGCAAGCCGCAAGTCCGTGACCCGTTCCGTCGCACTATTCGAAAGGCCGGGCGGCCAGAACCGGCACCCGCGCCCTGCCGTCCTTCGGCGGGGTTTCGGCACTGGGGGCAAGGGGTACCCCCTGCGCACATTCGGGTTTGCCTTCATCAGGGTTCCTCTCTGCGGCCCTCTCAGTCCGAGGGTAGTCGGTGTCTCAGCGTTGTTGGCAGAGAGGGGTCGGCTCGAGATCTCGGAACGACGTGCCTGCCGGGTACTGGGTCGGCACCGCTCGACCCAGCGCCGGGTTTCGCACCCCCGTGCCGACGAGAAGCACCGGGTTGCGGACAGGATCGGGTGGGCTCGCCCGCAGGTCCGCTACGGCGATCGCCGCCCTGCTGCGCGACGCCGGCTGGCGGATCCACGACAAGAGGATCGAGCGCCTGTGGCGGCGCGAGGGGCGGAAGGTGTCTGCCCGACCCCGGAAACGGAGTCGGCTGTGGCTCGACGACGGCTCCGGTGTCCGGCTCCGTGCCGAGCGGGTGAACCCCGTCGGGTCGTGCGATTTCGTGCATCACCGGACCGAGGACGGCCGGGCCTTCCGCAGGCTCAACGTGCGGGACGAGTTCCGCCGCGAGAGCTTGGCCATCCGGATCGAACGCAAGCTCTCTTCGAGCGATGTCGTCGACGTGCTGAGCGATCGGTTTTTCCTGCGGGGCCTGCCGGGCACCATCCGTTCCGACCACGGCCCGGAGTTCGTCGCCAAGATCGTGCGGCGATGGATCTCTGCAGTCGGCGCCCGCACGGCCTTCATCCAGCCGGGATCCCCTTGGGAGAACGGATTCATCGAGAGCTTCCACGCACGACTGCGAGACGAGCTCCGGAACGGACAGATCTTCTCCACCTTGAAGGAGGTTCGGCTTCTCATCGAATCCTGGCGCCGCCACAACCACGCCGTGCGCCCGCACAGCAGCCCGGGATCCCGACCTCCAGCCCTGGAAACAATCATGCTAGGCCGGCCGGCTTGGCGGAGAAGCTGCCCATGCACGAACATTCGCACTGGACCAGTCGATGGGAGTAGATCACACCCGCCGAAGGCAACCGCTACCGTGGGAGATGCTCAGTACATGACCCCCCTTGCTGTCTCAATGGCGTTGACAGGCTCCGCGGCGCCCGGTTCCGGCCCGGTGCTCAAGCCGGGCAGCCCGGAGATCGACGGACGGGAGCGGACGGCATCAGCCGGGGCGCGGTCGCAGCAGCATCGGCGCATATACGGCCGTGAACAGCGCGAGGGCGAGCGCCCAGCTGCCGCCGGCCGCCCAGAGCAGGAGGAGATCCGGCGCGACCTCGAAAGCGGCCCGGGCAAGCACGGCGAGGGTGGCCAAGCCGTAGATCGCAACCGTTCCCGGCCCGGCGTGCAGCGCCCTTCCGGTATGGCCGAGGATCGCGCGGGTCATCACTGCGAGCGTCATGGTGCCAAAGGCACCGATCGACAGGACATGCAGCGCGAGCGGCTCGGACACCCGGCTCGTCAGCATCGACAGGCCGAGCAGCAACAGACCGAGAGCGAGCCACAGATAGCCAGCATGCAGAATCGTAACCAGCGGTTCTCCCATTGTCTTCCATCCGTGCCAGCGGGCCAGGCGCACGAAATTGAGTACGCCTGCAGCCGAGAGCAGTACGCCGGCGGCGGTGGAGGACCCGGCTGCCATCCAGGCGATCAGCGCGGTCGCCGTCGCGGCGAGGGTCGACCGGTCGAACCAGACGATCGGGACGGCGACACCGGATCCTGCCTGCCGTGCGAGCCAGTTGCGCGTGAAGCCCGGCACGATGCGCCCGCCGACCAGCGTCAGCAGCAGCGCCATGACGGCGATCGCAAGTCGGACCGCCGCGTCTCCGCCCTCGCCGCCGCTCGCCGCCGATCCATGGAACCGGGCGTTGGCGGCGACCATGGCGGCCAGCCCGACGAGCATCGGAAGGTTGCGCCAATTGCGGGCCGCGATGATCGCGTGGCCGACCAGTACCGTGAGCGCCCCCAAGAAGGCGAGATCGGCCAGGGCCGCGGAAACCGGCCCGATTTCCGCACTCCACCAGACGGCGGCCCGGCCGGCGAGCCAAGTCAGGGCCAGGAGAGCGAGCGGGATTCCGCGCACCGGCGCACGGCCGGTCCAGTTCGGCACCGCGGTCAGCAGGAATCCGCCCAGGGCGGCCCCGACATACCCGAACATCATTTCGTGCACGTGCCACGTCACGGGATCGAACCGGCCGGGATAGTCCACCACGCCCATCCAGATCCCGAGCCAGAGGGGAACGGACAGCGTTCCCCACAGTCCGGCCAGCAGGAACAGGACGCGAAAGCCTTCGCTCAGGACGACCGGGCCGGCGGAGCGTCGATGCCGGTCGGGGCCGGACCGGTTCGATCGGTCGATATTCACGAATCCTTCCCCGAGACCTCAGTCGCGCCGCAGCCGGGGCGCACGGGCGGAAGCGCTTCGGGATCGGGTTCGACGAGGACCGGATCATGGCCGCGGACCCGATGGCCTGCGCCACCGGGGGATCCGCGCTCCGGAACGGTCGAGGAGCGTCCGGATCCCCGGATCCCCGGCGCACGCAGGGGGCCGGGTCGTCGGGTTTCCGCGCGGGGAGACCTTGGCCCGCGCAACCGGCCGGAATCCGGCGGCGCCCGGCCCGGTGCGGACGATCGGGTCGGGTTCCGGCTTCCGGCGGATGTCCGGCCCATCGGGCGTGCCCGTCGTCGGCCCCGTGGGAGCATGTGCTGCGCGGGCGGGCGGAGAGGCAACGGGAGCATTGGGTGTCGGCCTGCATTCATCCCGGTGCGCGTGGCGGGGGCAGGCAGGGACCCGCAGTCTCCGTTCCCCCGGTTGCCGCACCGCAGCTTCGCCCGGATCGCCCGGTTGCGCAAGCGGCCGGGCGCGGAACCCGGCATCGGGTTTCGGGGCGGGCGGGGCGGATCGACGAGGAGCACGAGGGGGTGTCGAAGGCGGGTGCGGGAGCGGCGAAATTGGGGGTGGACCCGGCCGCATCTGCGGGGGTCGGATCGGACCCACGGGGGTCTGCAGCATCGTGCGGCCGGGGGTGCCGGTGGCCGGGTTTGACGCAGCCGGGGTCTGCTGCTCGAACGTGCCGGCGGGTGTCTCGGTGCCGGGCCCGGGCCGGACGTCCGCACCGGACGTTGCCGTGCAGATCGGGAGACCGGCGGCCCGGGGGCCGATTCGGCCTCGATCCGCCTGTCCAACCGCGAGGAATCGCACGACCAGACGGAGGACTCGCCGGGTCGCATGGATCCCGCAGGGAGCCTGCACCGCACGCCTGCCCTCGCGGGGATGCTTCTTCCGACCGCGGTGCCGGCGTCGGCCCGTCCCCCCCCCAATGCGGCGGTCGGACGCTCGGTGGATTCCGGTCGCGGCCGCAGAGGTCCTGCCGATTCCGGGCATGTCGGTGCCCGGGGAACGGCCCCGCCGGACGGAATGGGGAAGGCTTCTATAGTGGGCGGTCGAGCCCGGCCGGCCGATAGGATTCTGCCACCGGTCGACGGCAGGGCGGGGCGATGCGATCGGGGCAGAGGAGCGCGGGATCCGGATCCCGCGGGATTCAAGGAGCGCGACATGGCGGCAGGGGAATTTGCGGGAAGGACAGCCTTGGTGACCGGCGGGTCGCGTGGGATCGGCCGGGCGACCTGTGTCCGGCTTGCCCAGGAAGGAGCCCGCGTCGCGATCAACTATGTGGGACGGAGAGAGGCCGCGCAGGAGACCCGTCGACTGGTGGAATCCGAAGGAGCACCGGCGATGATCGTGCAGGCCGACGTGTCCGATCCGGCGCAGGTCGCCACCATGGTGCGGTCGGTCGAATCGGAGCTCGGGCCGGTGGACCTGCTGGTGGCCAACGCGGGTATCGCGGATGCGATTCCGCATACGGAACTCAATTACGACGTGTGGAAGCGCACCATGGCCGTCAATGTCGACGGCGTGTTCCTGTCGGTCATGGCGGTGAAGGACGGGATGCTGGAGCGCGGTTTCGGACGGATCGTGTGTATCGCTTCGATTGCGGGGCTGTTTGCCCGGCCGATGATGATTGACTACGCCGTATCGAAGGCGGCCGTGATCGGCATCGTGCGCAATTTCTCGGCTGCGCTCGCGCCCGATGTGCGGATCAATGCCGTCGCGCCGGGCCTCACGGATACCGACATGGTGGCCGGTTCCGATCCCGTCTGGCGGCAGTCGGTGATTGATCAGACCCCACTGCAGCGGATGGGCACGGCCGACGAGATTGCGCAGATGATCCTGTTCCAGCTGTCCGAACGTTCGAGCTTCTCGACCGGCCAGACGATGGTGGCCAGTGGCGGGCGGGTCACGCTGCCGTAGGAGGCAGGGGGGAGGACATCGCCGGGCCGGGCGCCGGCTCCGGCAGGAGCGCGTGCGGCCCGCCGCCGGAACGGAGCCGGAGATCGTCCGGCCGCCGAAGTCGTCGCGGGGTCCGGCGGTCGGGACCGGCCGGCCCGGGCGGCCGCCTGCCGGATCTTGTGGCCGGCCGGACTGGGTCCGGCTCCGCGGAAGGGAGCCGGCTCCGGCAGGGATTGGACGGATCAGTGGTCGAAGGGCTCGCGCGTGATGCGTTCTCCCTTCCGATAGGTGGCAAGGATGACGCCGACGGAAACCGCAGCGAGCCCCAGCAGAATCAACAGGAAGATCACGAAATCGCGTACATGGAGCTTGGCGTACCCCAGACCGGCCAAGGTTGCGACGATGCCTGCCCACAGGAGCCAGTAGTAGCGGGAACGCTTCATGAAGGGGGATCGTCGGCGCGGGGTCGGGGCGGCAGGTTCGGTTGCGGTGGGTTCGTGGTCCGGCTCCCGGGCGGCCGCAGTCCGGTTGCCGGTTGCCCGGATACGGCGGTTGGGCGGTCCAGGTTCATCGGTGCGCGCCCCCGGTCGAGACGGTTCGCATCCGTCGGATTCGTCCTCACCCGCAGAACCGCGGGCAGAAGCCGGGAGGGCAAACCCGCCGCTGAACGGATCCGCCCGAGGACTGGGCCCGGCATCAGCGTTGCCGGACCGCCCGCCCGCGTGCGCTTGCCCTGTCCGTCCCGGTATCGGGTTTCGGTACGGAGTGGCGTCGGTGCTTCTTCGATCCCGGTTCGGCCGTCTGCAGCCTCCATTCCGGGAGAGGTGCAGGGGTTCCGAAGCCCCGTGAAGCCGTCGATGCCGGTTTCGGGACGCCCCCGGCGCGGGTGGGACATGCCCGTCCTGAGCGCGAGGTTGCTGACGGCCGTCCCGCCGCCCGCACCGAGGATCCGGGCTCCGGCATCTTCTTCACGCGTGAGTCCACGGCGGTCGGCCGGCGGCACGGACGGAACATGCAGGATCGGGGGTCCGGAACGTCCGGATCCGGTTCGCGGCCGGGGTGCAGGCGTTGACACGCTTCTCGCCCTCCTGACCATCCCGAGCACCTTTCCGATCGTGTGATGCGGCGACCCGCTCCGTGATGCCGCGACCTGTCCTGGTAAGAATACCGAACCGGTTTCCTGTCGCTTGCCGACGGTCCCCCGCCGGCCGAACCGCGGAATCCCGCCATCTCCGGCAGGCGGATGCGGCGGACGACCGGCTCCGCGAACTGCGGGTGCGTGCTTGCCGTCCGGTGACGGCGCCCGTCGGGTTCGAGATCGTCTGCGAGGTCTCCGGATCCGGAACGCCGGTCTTCTCTCCCTGCGCAGCTTCGGGTGCGGAATCGTCCCGGTTCTCAAGGGCGGCGCACGGGATGGGGCGTCCCGGCCGATGCGCAGCCGCCCGTCCTTGCCCCCGCACGGCTCGCCCGCCCGTGCATGGGAGGCCCGGCCGTCCCCGGCTGCTGCCGTTCGACCGTATCGGAACCGAAACGTCGAAATCTGCCGCCCGTCGCCCTGCACGACGGACGAAGGCAGGTCGTTGCCGGGATTTGACGACTCTCCGGCACCTCTCCCGGGCTCGGCCGGCGGCAACCATAGGAGGCGATCAAGATGAATGGAACGGGTTGGTGTGTGGTGGGTTTCGCCGGACGAAATGTCCCGGACGGGCCTGTGGTCGACCCTTCAGAATCAGCTTCCGACCGTGGCCCCGGTACCGGGGCCGCCGGCTGCAACCGTGTTTCTGCCGGTGCCGAATTCGTGCGTGATCGCGAGGGGCGGGTTGTGCGCACGATCCCGGAACCGGAAGCAACGGGATCCGGATCCCGCGTGACTTCGGTCCGGAATGATCCTGTCCCGCCCCGGATTGCGACCGATCCTGCGCGTGGTAGGGTGGACCGCGGGGAGGATCGGTCGGGCGGCGCGTGTCTCCGGTGTTCCGGCGGGGTCGCGTCCGGGCGCGGGTTCCGGCATGGGGTCTGAAGGCAGGTCGGGCGTCGTCGGCGCGGGCCGGAACGGTGTTGGGCGCGGTGCCTGCCCAGAACTTTCCCACGCTGTGGTGGGTGCTTGGAATGACCGCTGAACGGGATGCAAATTTCCGCTTTCTTGCCAGGTTTTCCGGCGGCGGCGACCCGTGGACGGCCCAAAGCCAGAAAACCCGGCAGGGTTGGGCCCGTGCAACCTCCCTCCATCAGCAGGCGGCAGGATCGAATGCAGCGCGGGAAAGTCGGAAAGTCCGGGCGCCTGTCCCGGACATGGCGGCACTCAGGCCCCGCGCCCGGACCCTCGAACAGGCTGTGCGACCGGCGGTTCGGTGCGCGGCCCGGTGTGCCTGCGTGCCGGCATCGCGATCCGGCCCAGCGCCTCGGGCACGGTTCGTCCGTGCGCATACGAAGACCTTCCCGGGCCGGCTGTGGCGACGGCGGTGCGCCGCCCCCTCCGGGAGCACGGGCAACGCCGCGCGTCCGCCCAAGCGAGCGCCGGTCGGCGGCGCGGCAGCCGGTGCCGGCGAAGCGCGCGGCGCTCACGAACGTCTCCGCCGGAAGATCCGGATATCCGTGCGCTGCCCGCAGGGCCTGCGGCCTCCGCCGCCGGCGCGGGAATTGCCGCTCAGCCGCCCCCTCGATCCGGCGGTCCCGCGCGTCCGGCTTGGATGCTCCGGGTTGCCGGTCGACCGGGGCAAGCCCGGTCTCGCCATGAACCGCGAGTGGGTGCAGGCTCCTGCCGATGACGCCGGGGAACCGCAGATCGCGATGCTTCGCCCCCTACTCTCCCCGGTGCCGGTGCTCCCCCGCCCGCACCCTGCCGGGTGTACCGTGGCCGCGCGCAGGTCAACGCACGGACCCGGAACCGGCCGGGTCGCCATGAGCGGAACCCTGCCGCATCGGACCCGGGATGGTCGGCCCCGACTTCAGTTCGACCTGCTCGACGGGCGGACAAGAAATTCGCCCTGCAAGGGGATGCCCCGATGCCGGTGGCGCCTGCGGCATCGGGGCCTCCGTTGCTCCGTCCCCGCCGGGAGCTCCCGTCCGCAGGATGCGCCGCTGCCCCCCGGGGGGCCGTGAAGTGAATCTCCGGCACCCTATGCCGGGGCCGCGGGGTCCTCGGCCGCTCCCGGTCCGGGTGCGGCCGACCGCGGCCGCGCTCCGGAGAACGGCCCGCCTCTCTGCCGGTTCGTTGGTCGTCGCGATGGGGCTGGGGTGCGTGATGACGCCCGCCGTTGCGGGCGTGGGTGCCGAGTCGTTCACGCTGGCCAACGGCATGCAGGTCGTGGCCGTTCCGATGGCTCGGCCCGGCGTGGTCCACCATGCCGTGTACTACGCCTTCGGCGCGGCCGACGATCCCCTCGGGCAGTCCGGCATGGCGCACTTCATCGAACACCTGATGTTCAATGGCACCGCGAGCACGGGGGATGGGGAATACAAGCGCATCATCGGTCGGAACGGCGGCCGCACGAACGCCTACACGGCCGCGGACGTCACGGCCTACTACGCGACCATTGCACGAGACCGACTCGAGACGGTCATGCGCCTGGAAGCGGACCGCATGGTCGGGATCGTCTTCGACGCGGCAAATTTCGAGGCCGAGAGACAGGTGGTGCTCGAGGAGCGTCTGCTGCGGATCGAGAACTCCCCCGTCGGCCGGTTCCGCGAGCATCTCCGCGCGGCCACCTGGCACGCCCACCCGTACGGCCGACCCCTCATCGGCTGGCGTCACGAGATCGAAGCCCTCGACCTCGATACCGTGGAGGCGCACTATCGCCGTTTCTACGGTCCGGCCAACGCCTTGCTGGTGGTCGCCGGCGACATCGACGCGGAGGCGCTGCGCCCGCTGGCGGAACGGACCTTTGCCCGGGTGCCGGCAGGCGGTGAGCCGGTTCCGTCCAGGCCCTCGGATCCCCCGCATCAGGCACGGATCACCGTCGAGATGGAGGATCCCCGGGTCGTCCGGCCTCGGTGGTCGCGCCAGTACCGCAGACCAAGCTACTTTTCGGGCAACGTACGCGAAGCCGCCGCCCTGGATGTCCTCGCAACCGTGCTCGGCGGCGGGTCGGGCCGCCTGCACCGGACCCTGGTCGTCCACCGCAAGACGGCCCTGGCCGCCGGCGCCTATTTTGACGGCGCCCGCCGCGATGGCGGTGTGCTCGGCGTGTACGCGATCCCGGCGGATGCCACCGATGTCGCTACGCTGGCGGCCGAGGTGGACGCGGAGCTTCGCCGGGTGGCCGAGCAGGGCGTGGCAGAGCAGGAAATCCAGCGCGCCGCCTATCGATTCGCGGCGGGCCGGATCTATGCCCTCGACGATGTGTCCCGCTTCGCCGATTTCGTCGGAAGCACCCTCATCAAGGGAGGCACTCTGGAAGAGATTGACGGCTATCTGGAACTGGTCCAGTCGATCACGGCAGCCGAAGTGGCCGGAGCCGCACGGGCCCTGCTGGACGATCCGGCCACGGTCACCGGTGTACTCCGGCCGGAGGCACCGGATTGATCCGGTGCCTGCGGCCGACTGCCGTCGCCGTCGCCGTCGCCGTCGCGGCCTGGGTGACTCCTCCGGGTGATTCTCGGGCCGATGCGCCGCGGCCGATCGAAGTGGTGGTCTCGCCCAAGGGCACGGAGGCATGGCTGCGGCGTGATTCCTCGTTGCCCATCGTCGTGCTGTCGTTCCGGTTTGCGGGGGGCAGCGCCCTGGATTCTCCCGGGCGGGAAGGGCTCGCACGATTCTTGGCGGCCATGCTGGAAGAGGGGGCCGGTCCCTACGACGCCGCGGCCTTTCGGGAACGTCTGGATGACCGGGCCATCCGGTTGTCGCTCTCGGCCGGCCGGGACAGCCTCTACGGAACCCTCCGCACGCTTCGCGAGAATGTCGATGAAGCAGCCGCGTTGCTCGGGCATGCACTGGCGCGGCCGCGCTTCGATGACGATTCGGTCGCGCGCGTCCGGCGCCAGCTGGACGCGATCCGGGCGCAGAACGAGGTGCAGCCCGGCAGCCTGGCGAGGTCCCGCTGGTTCTCGCTTGTGTTCGGCGACGGAGCCTACGGGCGAACGCCTTCGGGCACGAAGGCGAGCCTGGTCGGCATCCGTGCGGACGATCTCCGGGCGGCCTCCAGCCAGCGCTTGGTCCGCCGCCGACTGACCGTCGGCGCGGCCGGCGACCTGGATCCGGAGACGCTGGCCCGCGTGCTGGATCGCGCCTTCGGTGACCTGGCCCTCGGAACGCCGGCCGACGAAGCCCCGGAGTCCGGTCGTTTCGAAGGTCGATCGCTGCACGTGCCGATGGAGATTCCGCAGACGGAGCTCGTGTTCGGGTTGCCGGGACTGGCCCGGGATGACACCGATTTCTTCCCGGCCTTCGTGCTGAATGCCATCCTGGGCGGAAGCGCTCCGGGATCCCGTCTGGAGTCCGAAATCCGCCGCCGGCGCGGTCTCGCCTACAGCATCTATTCCTATCTGACCGACGCGGCCCGCGCCCCGCTCCTGCTCGGTGCGACTTCGACCCGCGCGGAAAGCGCCGGGGAGACGGTCGCTGCGGTCCGGGAGGTCATCCGGCGGACGAGGGTCGAGGGTCCGACCGTGGCGGAGTTGGTCGACGCCAAGCGCTATCTTACCGGGTCGTTTCCGCTGGCAACCGACAGCACGTCCGAGATCGCCGATTTTCTCGTGACCCTGCAGGTGTACGACTTGGGTATCGACTACCTTGAACGCCGCAATGCCTTGGTGGAAGCCGTCACGATCACGGACGTGAGGCGCGTGGCCCGGCGTCTGCTGGACGAAGAAGCGGTGGTCTGGGTGGCCGTGGGCCGAAGCAGCCCGTTTCCGCCGGCCCGGCCCGGATCGCCGCAGGGGTGAAGGCGGACGTTCCGGAGATGTCGCTGCCCCCAATCGCCCCTTGATTTCGCAGCCGGGAACGGCGCGCCGGGCCGGGTGCCGGTGCATCCAGGCGGGAGCGCATCGGATCTTCCGGAACAGCAGACTTTCTGCCCGTCGGGCACCGGACGGACCGGGAGCTTCCTTTCGCCCGCCCGGGCCGGCGCGGGATTCATCTCTCGCCCCCGGGCCCGGACATCAGGCTTCGGGTTCGTCCGCATGCCATGTCCGGAGCGCCAAGGGGGTCCGCCGGGCTCCCCGCGGCCGTTCCCTTGCCGACGCGCGCTCGGGCGGCGGCAGGAAGGAAGGCTCCGCCCGCCCGCGGATCCTCCCGGAAGCCGCCCGGACGGGTCTTGCAACCCGTCCGCGTCCTGGGCGGCCATCCCGTGCCCGGTCCGCGGCGGGGTGCGGGGTTCCGGGACGGGTGCAGACCGACCCCCGGTGCCCGTCCCCCGTCGGTCCGCCCCGCGATGGCTCCGCGCTGCCGAGCTCCCGGCTCGCAGCGGTGCGGCATCCGACCAGTCCGAGGTCCGGTCAACGAAGTCCGGATCGTCCGGTCGATCCACGGCCCGCACCGGCCGCCGCCGGCCGCATCCAGCGACACGATCTCGCCGTCAGCGGGCCGGGAACTGCAACACGACCCAGAACGGCACCATCATCACTGGCTGGTGCAGAAGGTAGTAGACGAGGCTGTTGCGCCCCAGGAATCGGACGAACCGGCTCGCGCGGCTTGTCAGCCGGGGAGACGCCAGGACATGGAGCAGGCCGGCCCGATGGGCCCCGCCGGCCGCGCCGATTCCCAGCAGGACCGGAGCCAGCCACGGGAACACGGGAAAATAATCGGCCGAATTCGGCGTGACGCGGGACAGTCCCGTCCAGTGCCAGAGGGGCGCGTCCAGCCATCGGACCTGAACCGTGGCGTCGACCGCAACCACCGCTACCGCCACGGCCACGGTGATCCACCACGGGATCCGCACGAACGCCAGTCCCGCGACGCCCGCGAAGGTGATCAGGTGCAGGATCCCGAAAAAGATCAACGTTTCTGGAATGATCACCCACGTGATCGCGGTGACGGCCAGCGCCGCCAGCCCGATCCGGGCAAGGCGGCGACCCCAGCGGGGCCAGCGGATCCCCGCGGCATGCGCCAGATACAGGCTCGCGCCGCTCGCGAACAGGAAACTGATGGCCACCGCCTTGGCCAGCACCGCCCAGTGGATCTGTTCCGTGTACCCGTGCTCGCGGAAGCCGAAAAACATCAGGTCGTACGCAAAATGAAATACGGTCATTCCGACGAGGGCGGCGCCTCGGAGCAGGTCGAGCAGGGCAATGTGCGGGATTCCAGCGGACCGGGCTGAGGGGCGGCGGGCGTGCGTTCCACCCGTTCGAAACGCGGTCTTTCGGCCGCCCGCGTTCCCGGCGCGGGCGCGGCGTCCCTTGCGTTCTCGGGCCATGTGCGGCACCCCGTCCGAAGCACTCCGGCGCCGGACCGCCGGAAGCGCCCGCGGCCCGGGCGGAGAGACGCGTACGCAACGCCGGTCGCTGGCGGGTCCGACTGGAGTGTATCATCCCGTTGGGCTGCCCGCCCCGGGTTCGGCCCGCGTGGGCGCTCGGTCCCGGGGCGCGGGGTCTTTCAGCCGGACACCGTTTGAAGACATCTTCCGCAACGGGTTGCGCCTCGTCGGCAAGGAAATCGAGGCCCGTTCCTCGCGCAGAGCGCCATGGTTGCCCCGTCCGTCCGGCGGATCCTGTCCGGTCTCTCACGCTGCATCCCGCGCGAACGGCCCGGGCGCCGCTCCGTACGGCAGTCGACCCCCCCCAGTAGTACGGAATCATGGGATTGCCGGGGAGAGGGACTGCAGTTTCCCCCGGGCGTCGGCCGTCGTGAACCGCCCATCGACGGTGCCGCCGGCCGCGTTGCGGCGCTCGACCCCCGCCGCGGTCTCCCGCAGCAGGGTGGCGCGGTCGGGAAGGCGTCGTCGAAGACCCGGCTGCGACCCCGCGCCGATTTCGATCGCGGCCCTGGGGAGCCCGCTTCCGTGCTTCGGCGGGTACCGAACCTCGAACCGCTTTCGCACCTGCAGGGCCTCCTAGGGTGCAAAGCCCTCCTACCACGATGCGGGGCCGTGCAGGTTCCGGGGGTCCATGACCCGTACGATCTTCTTCCCGGGGATAGGATCCTCCGCGCGTTCCCGGAGGAACGGCGCCCCGTCCCGCGCCGTGCGCCGGTCGGAGACGCTCACCGTACGCCCGTTGTCGTTGGGCGCGAACGCCAGGAAGAGAGGGGCCGTGCCGGTTCGCTCCTATTCGCAGGCGACGAGGTCCGGCCGCCCGGGCCGCCCGGGACGGGGAAGGCAGAGTTCCTGCGTCGGCGGCCGGCGGGTCTCATCCCTGCAGGCCCGAACCTCGTCTTCGGCAACCGCCCGCGGGTACGGGTCCCGCACCTCCTCCCGCGCCGCCCCGAACGGCGCGTTGCCGCTCGGGGGCATGCACCACGGTGATCCCACGCTGATTCCGAGACGCGGAATCCGAGTGCGTTGGGGCTTGCGTCATCACAGATCGCCCCTTGATCGCAATTTTTCGCGCCGAGAGGGTCTAATGGAGCCTTGGCAGCACGATTGCAGCGCGACGCAGACCGAAAAATCTCGCCGGTCGCCGCTGGATTAGCAGCGTGGGATCGTCGTGGGGCATGCACCCGTACGGCTTCAGCCCAAGCTGGGTCTCCTGTTTTTCCGAGTCCTCCGTACCGGTTCCTTCGAGATGCTCTCGACGATCTCCCTCTCCCTCCGCCGCCCGGCCCGCCGCTTCCGCGGCCCGCGGACCCAACCCTCGGGCGGGGGGGAACCGGCCCGAGCCCCCCGCTTCGCCTCCTTCGCCCCGTCCCGGAGGTTCGGTCGGCGGTGCTCCGGCTCCCGGCGGCGGCGGGCGGCCTCCAGACCCTCCGGAACGCAGCGCTTGCGCAGGCGTTCGACCGTCGAAGCGGCGATACCCAGGCCGCGCGCGAGGTCGACATCCCGGAGGTTGCCGCCGTCGCGCCCTTCGTCCGCCCTCCGCAGAATCTGCGCCCGCCGCCGCCGCCAGGCGGCTCCGGTACCGTCGACGATCGCCTGGAGTTCCCGGCGCTCCGGCGCCGAAAGGCGCACTCGGCCGAGCTTCCTGCCCTGAGGGTGGGCCAGGATCCGCTCCCCGCGCCGAACCCCGGCAGGCAGGCTCGGTTCCCGGAACCCGGATCCGTCCGATCCCCAAGCGAGCGTGGGCGCCTGCACGTTCGGCATCGGGTCGGTGGGGATGAACCAGAGAGAGCCGCACCGATCGGGCGCCCACGCGTGCCGACACGGAAATCGTGCCGGAATAACTGTCGTCAGCTCAACAGTTCCGTACTACTAGTGTCGTGTCCCGCAAATACGAGCAGATAAGAGCTCAAGCTTGTCAAAAATAGATTCGGAGATTGTGATCCATACGAAAGGGATGTGGAATCGATAGTATTGTTCGATGAAACGTTCAATCGTCCTGACGAATTGATTTACACTGTCGAACGATCCGCGCGTGATGGTTCGTTGGATGGCGAGGCCGAACCGGCATTCTACTATCTGCTCGTATTTGCGGGACACAACACTAGCGGCGCGGGCTCGGGATCCCTCTCAGGCGGCACGGCATCGTCCACCCGTACCCATCCGGCCGTGCAAGCGGCATCATCATCCGGGCACACGGCCGGGCCGTCGATCCTTCCCGGGGGACGGTGTCGGCCGTCCAGCACGGCCGGCGTGTCCCCTCCGGAGGGACACCGGTCCGGGGATCCGGGGGTGCCGGCCGGACGCCGGGGCCGGCCATGCTTGCAGCCGTCACCATGATGCACCAATCTGTGCGCGATGCCTGACGACCTCCACCCCGACCCGCCGGCGGACCCTGCGCCTTCCGGTCCCGCGAACGCCGGCGACCGGTCGCCGCCCCAGAACGTGGAGGCCGAAGAAGCGCTGCTGGGAACGCTGCTCCACAACGACCGGGCATTCGAACATGTCGAGCAGTTGCGGGGCTCCCATTTCTACGTGCCGGTCCACGGGCGCATCTTCGACGCGATCCGGAGTCTCATTCATCAGGGCCGGCGGGCCGACGCCGTCACCCTGAAGCCGCGCTTCGCACGGGATCCGGCCCTCGTCGAGGTCGACGACTATCTCGAACGGCTGGTCCACGGCGCGATGCCGCCGGAAGCGGCGCGCCAGTACGGCGAGATCATCCTGGACCTGGCCCAGCGGCGTGCGCTGATGGAGATCGGTTCCCGCATTCAGCACCACGCGGCGGACGTGCGGGTGGAGGAATCGGCGGCTGCGCAGATCGAGAATGCCGAACAGCGGCTGTTCGAGATCTCCGAGCACGGCAAGGGACCGGGCGGACCCCAGCCGTTCGCCAGCGGGCTCACCGATGCGATTCGTGCCGCGGAGGCGGCCTACCAGCTGGGCGGCAAACTGTCCGGCATCACGTCCGGCCTGAACGACCTGGATGACCTGCTGGGCGGCTTCCATCGCTCGGACCTCATCATCCTGGCCGGGCGGCCGGGAATGGGCAAGACGGCCCTCGCGACCGACTTCGCGCGCGCCGCCAGCCGTCCGGACATTTTCGTGCCTTGGGAGGGTCCCGACGACCGACCCAAGGGAATCGTGGTCGTGTTCTCGCTGGAAATGGCCGCGACCCAGCTGGCCAACCGAATTCTCTCGTCCGAAACGAGCATCTCTTCCGAATCGATCCGGCGCGGTGCCATCCGCGACCGCGACCTGACCGCACTGATCGACGTCTCCAAGGATCTCGAGCAGCTGCGCCTCTTCATCGACGACACGCCCGCCCTCTCCATTCCCCAGCTCCGCACCCGGGCCCGGCGCCTGATGCGCACCGAACATGGGCTCCGGCTGATCGTCGTCGACTACCTGCAGCTGATGACCGCCGCCCGGACCCACAGCTCGCGCGTCAACGAGATCAGCGAAATTTCGCAAGGGCTCAAGTCGATTGCCATGGAACTCCACGTGCCGGTGATCGCGCTTTCGCAGCTGAGCCGACAGGTGGAGGGCCGCGACGACAAGCGCCCGCAACTGCAGGATCTTCGGGATTCGGGGTCGATCGAGCAGGACGCCGACGTGGTCCTCTTCATCTATCGCGAACACTACTACACGCGGCAGACCGAGCCGCAGCAGAAAACCGACGAATCCGAGGTCGACTACAACCGCCGGTACCAGCTCTGGAAGACGCGCCTCGAGAAGACCGAGCACGCGGCCCAGATCTACGTGAGCAAGCAGCGCCACGGCCGCCAGGGCGATGTCAAGGTCCGGTTCGATTCGCAGTTCACCCGGTTCAGCGATCTCCACGATCCCGGCCCGTAGCCGGCCTCCCCCCGGCGGGGCGGCGCTGGAGACCGCGCTGCGCCGCGCCGGCTGCGCCCTGATCGTCGATCTCGACGCCATTCGTTCCAATTTCCGGCGGCTGCAGGCGCGGGTCGGGGCGGACTGCGAAGTGGCCGGTGTAGTCAAGGCCGATGCCTACGGGATGGGATCGCGCCGGGTCGCCGCCGCGCTGCGCGCGGCCGGCTGCACGACGTTCTTCGTCGCCACGCCGGACGAGGGCGCCCGGATCCGCCCGGTCGTTCCGGACGCTTCGGTCTTTGTTTTCGCCGGAGGGGCGGACCTGCCCGCGGACAGCGGCCTGATCCCGGTTCTGAACCATCCCGGCGAGACCGAGCAGCGGCGCCGGGCGGCGGGCGGCGCGACGCGCACCCTCCCGGCCGCGGTGCACGTGGACACCGGGATGAATCGATTGGGATACGAGGAAACGGACTGGCGCGCGCTGTGTGCGGAACCGGCTCGCCGGTCCGGTCTCGATCTTCGCGTCGTGCTGAGCCACCTGGCCGTCGCGGAGGATCCCGGCCACCCGCTCAACGCCCGGCAGCTCGCCCGCTTCGAGGCCGCCCGGAGCCGGGCGCCGTTCGCGGCCCGGGCCAGTCTGGCCAATTCGTCCGGAATCTGGCTGCCCCGCGCCTTTCACTTCGACTTGGCCCGGGCCGGCGCCGCGTTGTTCGGCATCAACCCGACGCCCGCAGCTCCCAACCCCATGGCGAGGGTCGCCCGGCTGGTGGGGCGGATCCAGCAGGTACGCTCCGTTGACCGGGGCCAGGGTGTCGGCTACGGTCAGGCTTGGGTTTCGCCGGGTGCCCGTCGCATCGCCACCGTGTCGGCAGGCTATGCCGACGGCTACCCGAGGCAGCTCGGGAATGCCGGCCAAGTGGCGGTGGGAAATCATGTCGCACCGGTGGTGGGGCGAATCTCCATGGATCTGGTCACCGTTGACGTTACCGGCGTGCCGGATTCGGAGGTCCGTCCCGGAGCGGTCGTGGATCTCCTGGGCCCCCGGGTTTCCGTGCACGCCGCCGCCGCCCGAAGCGGCACGATCGAGTACGAGATCCTGGCGCGAATCGGTCGCCGGGTTCCCCGGCTGTACGTGGGATGAGGCGGCGGCGCTGGCCCAATCCGCTGGCCTCGATCGGGCGCGTGACGCTCGGGTTCGCAGCCTCCGCCGGGCGTCTGGTGGTGTTCGCCTCCGCATCGGTCTACGCCGCCCTCCGGCCCCCGTATTTCCTGCGGCAGGCGGGTCGCCAGTTCCTCGAAATCGGCTACTTTTCCCTGCCCATCGTCGGCCTGACCGCGATCTTCACCGGCATGGTGCTGGCCTTGCAGAGCTATACCGGCTTCAGCCGGTTTGCGGCCGAGAGCGCACTTCCGTCGGTCCTGGTGGTCTCCCTGACCCGCGAGCTCGGCCCGGTGCTGACCGCCCTGCTGGTGGCCGGACGGGTCAGCGGCTCGATCGCCGCCGAGACCGGCACCATGCGGGTGACCGAGCAGCTGGATGCGCTGGTCACGCTGTCCGCCAGTCCGCTGCAGTACCTCGTGGCCCCGCGCCTGGTGGCCGGTGTGCTGGTCCTGCCGCCGCTGGTACTGGTGGCCGACGTCATCGGCACCCTGGGCGGGTTCCTGATCAGTGTCGGCAAGCTCGGCTTCGAACCCGGAGTGTTTCTCCACCGTTGTCTGGAGAGTCTCCAGGTGCTGGACGTGGTGTCGGGCCTCGTGAAGGCCGCCGTGTTCGGCTTTCTGATTGTCCTGATGGGGAGCTATCACGGGTTTCACGCCACGGCCGGCGCACGGGGCGTCGGTCGGGCCACGACCAATGCGGTCATGTCGGCCTCGGCCCTGATTCTGGTGGCGAACTACCTCATCACCGAGGCCTTCTTTTCCCGATGACCGGCGCCGTCGAACCGCCCGCGATCGAGTTTCGCGGCCTGACCAAGCGATTCGGCAGGAAGATGGTGCTCGACGGCATGGACCTGACCGCCAAGCCGGGAGATTCCGTGGCGATCATCGGCCGGTCCGGTTCGGGCAAGTCCGTGAGTTTCAAGTGTGCGCTCGGCCTCCTGTCCCTGGATTCCGGCGCCGCCCGGTTCGCCGGCACGCTTCGGCAGGATCTGCCGCGGCGCGGACCGCAGGCGCTGATGCGGCGCTCGGGCGTGCTGTTCCAGGGCAGCGCCCTGTTCGATTCCCTGCCGGTTTGGGAGAATGTCGCCTTCGCTCTCCTGCATACCGGCTCGCTGCGCCGGGGCGAGGCCTACGAACGCGCCCGCGCCCGGCTGGATCAGGTCGGACTCGACGAGCGCGCCGCCCACCTCTATCCGTCCGAGCTGTCGGGCGGCATGCAGAAGCGCGCCGCCATCGCGCGCGCCGTCGCCGCCGACCCCGAATTCCTGTTCTTCGACGAGCCGACCTCGGGCCTCGACCCGATCACGGCGGCCGCGATCAATCGGCTGATCCGGGACTGCGTCACGCAGCTGCAGGCCACCGCCATCACCATTACCCACGATCTCGTCAGCGCCCGGCTGATCGCCGATCGGATCGCCATGCTCCACGGCGGGCGCATCATCTGGGAAGGCCCGGTGGAGGAACTCGACCGGAGCGGGTCGGCCCCGGTCGAGCAGTTCGTCCGCGGCCGGCCGGACCGTCCGGTGCCCGGAGCGGTGCGCCCATGACGTTCGTCGATGTCCTGGTTGCGGGCACCGTGCTGGCCTCGGGCGCGATCGCGTACGGGCGCGGCTTCGTACAGAGCGCCCTGTCGCTCGCCGCCTGGGTCCTGTCGGGCCTGCTGTCCCTATGGCTGCTCGACTGGGCCGGCACCCTGGTGATGCCGCTGGTGGGCGATTCGGTCCTGGCCCGCGGCATCGGCGCGCTGTGCATCTTCGTGGCGTCGATCGTGATCCTGACCTTCGCCATCGTCCCGCTCGCCGGCGCCATTGCCGGGAGCGTGCTGGCCCCGCTCGACCGTTCGCTCGGGTTCATCTTCGGAGCCGTCCGCGGACTCCTTCTCGTTTCCGCCCTCTACCTCGGCCTCTTTGCGTCCGGGCTGGCCTTCACCGAATGTCCGCAGCCGGTCCGCGGCGCACGGACCCTGCCGGTCGTGCTCTACGGCGCACACCTGCTCGCCGCGCTGGCACCCGGCCCCGACCTGATGGTCAACCACCCATGCGCGAACGGACAGGCCGCCGCTGCGGACGACCTCCTGCGACGACGGGAGACCCCCCCCTCCGCAGCGGATCCGCCGGAGACCGAAGTCGGCTATCCCGCCGGCGACCGCAAGGAGTTCAACCGGCTGCTCCAGATCGAATCCGGAAGCCGGCCATGACCGACCGCCCTCCCGGCCCGCTGCTCCCGCCCGACCGCTTCCGGGAGGAGTGCGGGATCTTCGGCGTCTTCGGTACCGAGAATGCTTCGGCGATCACCGCGCTCGGCCTGCATGCGCTGCAGCACCGCGGCCAGGAGGCGGCCGGGATCGTCAGTTTCGACGGCAAGCAGTTCCTCGCCCACCGGGCGCAGGGGCGGGTCGGCGACGCGTTCGGATCGGACCAGGTCATCGGCATGCTGCCGGGGCGCGCGGCGATCGGCCACAACCGGTACTCCACCAGCGGCGCCAAGACCCAGCTTCGCGACATCCAGCCGATCTTCGCCGAAACCGAGCGGGGCGGTGTCGCGATCGCCCACAACGGCAACCTCACCAATGCCCGTACCCTCCGCCGCGAACTCGTTCGGCGGGGCTGCATCTTCCAGTCGACCATGGATACCGAGGTCATCGTGCACCTGATCGCGACGGCCACCGGACCGACGCTGCTCGACCGCCTGATCGAGGCGCTGCACCGGGTCGAGGGTGCCTACGCTCTGATCGCACTGTCGGATGACGGCATCATCGGCGCCCGCGATCCCCACGGAGTGCGGCCCCTGGTGCTGGGCGAGCTGCACGGGCAGTCCGTGCTGGCCTCCGAAACCTGCGCGTTCGACATCATCGGGGCCCGGTTCCGGAGGTCGGTGGCGCCCGGGGAGATCGTCCGCATCGGCTCCGACGGAGTCGAGAGCCTGCCCGATGCGCTGGGCCGGAGGGTGCCGCAGGCCTTCTGCATCTTCGAGTACATCTACTTCGCCCGGCCCGACAGCGTGGTCGAGGACAAGAACGTGTATGCCGTGCGGCAGCAGATCGGCCGGTTGCTCGCCCGGGACGCGCCCGCGGACGCCGACATCGTCGTTCCGGTCCCCGACTCCGGCGTTCCGGCCGGACTCGGCTACGCCGCCCGCGCCGGCCTGCCCTTCGAGCTGGGCATCATCCGCAATCACTACGTCGGCCGCACGTTCATCGAACCGACCGCCGAGATCCGCCATCTCGGGGTCCGTCTCAAGCACAACGTGAACGCGGCCGCCGTGGACGGCAAGCGCGTGGTGCTGGTCGACGACAGCATCGTGCGCGGCACCACCTCGACGAAGATCGTGGAAATGCTCCGGGCCGGCGGCGCGCGCGAGGTGCACATGCGGATCGCCAGTCCGCCCACCGCGCACCCCTGCCACTACGGCGTGGACACGCCGGAGCGCACGGAGCTGATTGCCGCCCACCTCGACGAGGACGCCATCGCGGCCAAGATCGGGGCGGACAGCCTGCGATTCGCCCGACTGGAGAGTCTGATCGAAGCCGTGCACGGCACGCGGCCGGACGGACGGCACATGCCGTACTGCGCGGCCTGCTTCACCGGCGCGTACCCGATCGAACTCGTCGACGACCGGCATGTCGAACTGCCGCTGTTCCTGGAGCGGACCTGAGCCGCGCGCGCTCGCCCCCGCGCCGGCCGCCGACGGTCGGCGCGGGGGCGCGGGATTGGCGTATGCTCGGTCCCTTGCATGTGCGCGGCGGCCATGACCGAATCCCCCCGAGTCCTGCTGATCGTGACCGGTGGCATTGCCGCCTACAAGAGTCTCGACCTGGTTCGCCGGCTGCGCGGGCGGGGCGCCCGGGTGCGCGCCGTGCTCACCCGGGCCGGCAGCGAGATGATCACGCCGCTGGCCCTGGCGGCGCTGTCCGGCGGGCGGGTCTACCGGGATCTGTTCTCCCTCACCGACGAAAGCGAGATGGGGCACATTCGGCTGGCCCGCGACGCCGATGTGGTGGTGGTGGCTCCGGCCACCGCCGACTTCCTCGCCAGGATGGCGTCCGGACAGGCCGACGACCTCGCGACCACGCTGCTGCTCGCGGCCGCGGCGCCGGTCGTGGCCGCGCCGGCGATGAACGTGCAGATGTGGGCGCATCCCGCGACGCAGCGCAACGTGGCCCGATTGCGCGGCGACGGCATCCGCTTCGTCGGGCCCGGAGCCGGAGACCTGGCCTGCGGCGAGGAGGGGCCCGGCCGCATGGCCGAACCGGCCGAGATCCTCGACGCCATCGAGGCGTTGCTGGTCGAACCGCAGCGGCTCCGCCACATCCGGGCGCTGGTGACCAGCGGTCCGACCCTCGAGCCCGTGGACCCGGTCCGCTATTTCGGCAACCGCTCCTCCGGCAAGCAAGGGCACGCGATTGCCGGAGCCCTCGCCCGCCGCGGCGCCGACGTCACGCTGGTCGCCGGCCCCACCCCCCAGCCGCCGCCGCCGTCGGTCGCTCTGGCCGGCGTGGAAACGGCCGGGCAAATGCTGGCCGCCTGCCGCCAGGCACTGCCCGCCGACGTGGCGGTCTGTGCGGCGGCGGTCGCCGACTGGCGGGTCGCGGAGGTGCAGGTTCGCAAGCGGTCGCGCGGCGACGGACCTCCGCCCCGGTACCGCATGGAGGAGAACCCCGACATCCTCGCCCGCATTGCGCAGGCGGCCATCGACCGTCCCCGGCTGGTGGTCGGATTCGCGGCCGAAACCGAGGACATCGTGGAGCGCGCCCGCCGCAAGCGTCAGCGCAAGCGGTGCGACTGGATCGTGGCCAACGATGTCTCGGCGGCCGGCAACGGGTTCGGCGGCGATACCAATGCGGTCCACCTGATCACCGGGGAGGGGGTCGAGACGTGGCCCCGGATGACCAAGATCGAGGTGGCCGACCGGCTGTCCGAACGCATTGCCGACGCCCTGCTCGCACCGGGGCCCGGCCCGTGACCGGCTCGGGCTCCCCGGTGGCGGTCCGGATCCGCCGGCTGGCGCACGCCGTCGCCGGATTGCCGGCCCGCATGACCGGCGGGAGTGCGGGTTTCGACCTGCCGGCGGCCGTCCGGAAACCGATGACCCTGCGTCCCGGTGCGGCCATCGTGGTTCCGACCGGGTTGGCGCTGGCCCTGCCGGAGGGATACGAGGCGCAGGTCCGGCCGCGGTCGGGGCTGGCCCACCGCCACGGCATCACGGTGCTGAACGCACCGGGGACGATCGATGCCGACTATCGCGGCGAGATCGCGGTCCTGCTGATCAACCACGGGCGCGAGGAGCACGTCATCCGACGCGGTGATCGGGTGGGCCAGCTGGTGATCCAGCGGCTGGCATCCGTACGCCTCGAAGAGGTCGAGCAGCTGCCGGCGACCGGCCGCGGCGGGAACGGGTTCGGTTCGACCGGGTCCGGGCAGCCGGCGGCATGACGGATGCGGACCTCACCGAGGACCAGATCCGGCGCTACGCCCGCCACATCGTGCTGCCGCAGGTCGGCAGCACCGGGCAGCAGCGACTGCTGGCCGCCAGCGTCCTCGTGGTCGGCGCGGGCGGACTCGGATCGCCGCTGGTGCTGTATCTCGCCGCCGCCGGAATCGGGCGGATCGGCATCGTCGACGACGACACGGTCGAGCTCTCGAACCTGCAGCGCCAGATCGCCCACGGCACCCGCGACCTCGGCGCTCCCAAGGCCGCGAGCGCGGCCGGAGCGGCGCGCAGGGTCAATCCGACGATCCGGATCGAGCCCCACCGGCGGCGGTTCGACCCGACCACCGCCGCCGGCCTCGTGGCCGACTACGATGTGGTCGCGGACGGCAGCGACAATTTCGCGACCCGGTTTCTCGTCAACGACGCCTGCGTGCTCGGCGCCACGCCGCTGGTGTCGGCAGCGCTGCTCCGCTTCGAGGCGCAGGTCGCCACTTGGAAGGGGCATGCTGCCGAATCGCCCTGCTACCGGTGCCTCTTTCCGGAACCTCCGCCGGCCGGCACGGTTCCGACCTGCGCCCAGGGCGGCGTGTTCGGAGCGCTGGCCGGGCAGGCCGGCTCCCTGCAGGCCATCGAGGTGATCAAGGAAATCCTGGGGATCGGCACCGGCCTTTCGGGCTGGCTGGTCATCATCGATGCGCTGGACTGCGCGTTCCGGAAGGTCCGGGTGCGGCCGGACCCGGACTGTCCGGTGTGCGGGCTCCGGCCCACCATCACTGATCTCGCCGGGCATGCCGACGGCTGACCGCCCGTTGATCGGGATCGTGCACTCGGGCGACTACGAACGCGTGCGGTTCGTGCTCGCCGCCGCCGCCGCCGCCGCCGCCGCCGAGCGCAGGGTCACCCTGTTCTTCACGATGGATGCCTGCGTGGCCCTGCGGCAGACGCGCGGCTGGCACGGGCTCCGCACGACCGACGGAACTGCCCGGGCCCGGGATGCGGTCCTGCGCGACCGGGGAATCGCCGGATTCGAGGAACTGCTGGAGGCCTGCCGGGAACTGAAGGTGCAGGTGGCTGTCTGCGACATGGGACTGCGGGCGAACGCCATCGCGCCCGACGAACTGATTCCGGAACTCGAGGTCGAGATCGTCGGCCTCGTCTCGCTGCTGTCGGGAGCGGGCGCCGCCGCGCAGTTGCTGTTCGCCTGACCGCTGTTTCCGGGCCCGGTTCCCGCCCGGACGCCCCTCCGGGTTTTGGGCCGGAGGCGGTACGGTATGCTGGCCGGCGCGCGACCCGCCACGCGGAACGATCCACGGCCATGGCGACTCCCAAGCTGGAATACGAGGTTCGGGAAGGTTGGGAACAGCTGCCCGAGCACTGGTCGTTCGTCGAAGTGGCCGGAGTCGCGGTCGATTCGCGGGACCGTGTCTACGTGTTCAACCGCGGCGCCCATCCCGTGATCGTCTTCGACAAGGAAGGTTCGTTTCTGGATGCCTGGGGCGAGGGAGTGTTTTCCAGTGCACACGGGATCTTCATCGATCGCCATGACCAGGTCTGGTGTGCCGACAACTTCGATCACACGGTGCGGAAGTTCACGACGAACGGCGAACTTCTCATGACGCTGGGGGAGGCGAATCGGCCCGCGGATACCGGCTTCGTCCCCGGCCGGACTCCCGTCCAGCGCGGCGGCGGCCCGTTCAACATGGTGACCAACGTCGCGGTGACGCGCGCGGGGGACCTGTTCATCGCGGACGGATACGGGAACGCGCGCGTGCATCATTTCACCGGCGACGGCCAGCTCGTCGCGTCTTGGGGCGGACCCGGCAGCGGGGCGGGGGAGTTCAACCTGCCGCACGGAATCGCGGTCGACCGCTCGGGCCGCGTGTTCGTGGCCGACCGCGAGAACTCGCGCATCCAGATCTTCTCCCCGGCCGGGGACTATCTCGACAGCTGGAACTGGGTCAACCGGCCGGACGACCTGTTCCTGGACGAACAGGAAAACCTGTACATCGCGGAACTCGGCTGGACGGTCCCCGTTCCGGCGCGGCCGCATTTCCCGTTCCTGCGGCATCCGCCTCCGGGCCACACGCCGATCGCGAGAGTGACGATCTGCGACCTCGACGGGAACATCCAGGCTCAGCTGGGCGGCGCGGAAGCGCTGCTGCCCGGAAACTTCATCGTTCCGCACGGGATCTGGGCCGATTCGCGAGGGGACCTCTATGTCGGCGAAGTCATCCAGGCTTCCGGGGCGATCGACCATTTCGCGCCGCTCTCCTGTCATGCCTTCCAGAAGTTCGTCCGATCCGGCTAGCCGGAACCGATGCCGGCGGCCTCGCGGCCCGACCCGGGGGATCCGCCATGCCCGCATCCTTGGGGGTTCCGGAGCGGCGGGCCGGGCGGGCAACCTCGCGATCGACGGCGATCGGACCGGGGTCGTCGGCCGGCCCGGCCGCCGGTCGGGGGCTCCGGACCGGATGCCGGCGGGCGGGTTCCGGCACCGCGTTCGATCGACGTGCATGCCCACGACGACCGTGCGGTTCCGGGCGGTTGCTCCGGGCGCCCGCCGTGCGGTCCCTTCCGGAATCCCCCTCGTCGCCGTGCACGGCCGGGCGTCCCGGCGGATTCCGGGACCCGCCGGTGTCCGGCCCGGCCGGGCGCCGCGACTGCAGGATCCCGGGCTGAAGGGACGCGCGCAGTCTCGGGGTCGGAGGGACGGCCCGAGGCGCCGCCGTGTCCGACCCGGCGCCGGAACCGTCCGGTCGGGCCGGAGGCGGGGCGCGAACTCCGAATCCGGTCCGGCGCCGCTGTGGTGAAGCGGGCGGTTCTCCGTCTCCTCCTGTTCGTCGCGGTTGTCGGGCCGGCGCTGCCCGTGCCGGCCGCGACGGTCGGGGATTCGGCGCCGGCCTGGGGCAGCATCGCCGCCGGCCGCGCCCACCTGCGCGCGGGTCCGGGCAAGCGGTTTCCGATCCGGTGGGTGTTCACGGCCCCGAGGCTTCCGGTGCAGATCACCGACCGTCAGGACAACTGGCGCGAGGTCCGCACCCCGGGCGGCGTCTCCGGCTGGATGCACCACAGCCTCCTGTCCGGGCGCCGGACGGCGCTGGTCGTGGCGACTGCGGCGCTGCGGCGCCGCGCAGCGGGCGATTCCGGGGTGCGGGCCGAAGTGCGCGCCGGCGCCGTCGTCACCTTGGAGGGTCGATGCCGACCGGACTGGTGCCGCGTCACCGCCGGCGAGTGGACGGGCTACATCGACCGCGCCACCCTCTGGGGGCCTACGGATCCCGAATGAAATCGCGGTCGAGGGCCGCCCGTACCGCTTCCGGCAGCACCGTCAGGTGTCGGTAGCGGGGATGTTCGATGCCGAGGATCACGCGCGCGCCCGGCGCACCGAACGCCGTCTTCGCCGCCGCGGGAAACGGGAAATGCACGAATTGCACCGACGACGCCTTCCCGTCCGCGGTCGTGCGGTCCAGATCGGTTTCCGGCACGCCGGGAATCGTGTGCCTGCCGACCTCGATCCGGACGGTCTCTTCGAATCCTCCGAGCTGTCCGAGTACCCGCTGCCGGCGCACCGGATCATCGATTTCCACCATCAGCGTGGCCACGAGTTCCCGTCCGTTCGGGATCAGCGGCCCGTAGGCCGCGATTTCCTCGCGCACCTGATCGGGTCCGCCGCGCTCGATGTGCACCATCTCGTGCACCTGATGCCGGATCGTCTCCACGTTCTCGAAGTACGCCGTGACCACCGGACCGATGTCGGCCCGGCGGTACTGCTTGAGCGCGATCATGCGCCGCCGCTCGTCCCTGCGCACCCGGGCGTAGTCGGCGGGGTCCATGAGGTCGCGGGGATGCAGGGCAGGAGCCATCAGCCCGCATCCGGACGGTAGGAAGCCGCGAGGAATTCGATCGGATGGCGGACCCGCGGCGCCGGCGTGCCCTGGTCCCGCAGGGACTGGCCGAGGTGCAGTCCGGCGAGCGGACAGGCGGCCGCGAGGTGCGGGTGCCCGGCCCGGGCCGCGGCCGCGGCGGCCGGGCGGCCCTGCTTGACGGCGGTATCGAACCACTGCTTCTTCATGCCCCAGATGCCTCCGTGCCCCGAACAGCGCTCCACGACCGTGACCTCGGTGCTCGGGATCAACCGCAGCATCTGGGCCGCCTTGGGGCCGATATTCTGGGCGCGGCTGTGGCAGGCAAGGTGCACCGTGATGCCCCCCTCGATCGGCTGCCGGCCGGGCGCCAGGTCGCCGGCGGCCGCGAGCTCCATGACGTATTCGTCGATGTCGCGCGCCCCGGCCGCAAGCTTTCGGACGTTCTCGTCCTCCGGCGCCAGGTCCGGCCACTCGCTCTTGAGCATCAACGCACAGCTCGGCGTCAGCGCGACGACGGTCCGGCCCGCTGCCAGCATCGGCGCCAGGTCGGCCGCCGTGCGCACCGCGGTGCGGCGCACCCCTTCCACGTCGCCCTGCTCGTACTGCGGCATGCCGCAGCACCGGGGGTGCACGAGGGTCGTGTCCACCCCGCTGCGTTCCAAGACATCCCGCGCCGCTGCTCCGACTTCCGGCGAGTGGTAGTTCACGAAACAGGTCGCGTAGATCACGGCCGTGCGCCCGGAGCCCGAGCCTCCCGGACGAAGACGGCTCCGGCGGACCAGCGGTCGCCGGACGTACAGCGGCAGATCCGCCCGCCGGTGGATGCCGGCCAGCCATTCCAGCACGACCCGGACCGGACGCCGGCGCAGCAGCCAGTTGAGCAGGCCGGCCCCCGGCGCGGCCAGCCGGCCGTTGCGATCGGTCTGCGCCAGCTGCCGATCCCGCCACGGCGCACCGACCTTGCGGAATTCCACGGCGCGGGCCCGGAGCATCAGGCGGGGAAAGTCGATCCGGAACGCATGCGGCGGGACGTACGGGCAACTCACCATGAAGCACATGTCGCACAGCGTGCAGGCGCCCACCACGTCGCGGAAGCCGTCGGAAGAAACCGAATCGAGCTCCATCGTTTCCGCCCCGTCGATGAGATCGAAGAGGCGCGGGAAGCTGTCGCACAGGTTGAAGCATCGTCGGCAGCCGTGACAGACATCGAATTGCCGGCGCATCTCCGCATCCAGCGCCGCCTCGTCCCAGAAGTGCGGGTCGTCGAGCGCCAAGGGCTCGCGTCCGGGTTGCCGCAGGCCGCCTTCCGTCACCGTACGCCCTTCGTCACGCCGCATCCCGCCGTCCGCTGCCCGGAGCGTGTCGGACGTTCCCGCCTCAGCCGTCCAGCGTATCCAAGGCCTTCTGGAATCGTCCGGCGTGACTGCGCTCGGCTTTCGCCAACGTCTCGAACCAGTCGGCGATCTCGTCGAATCCCTCCTCCCGGGCCGTCCGGGCCATCCCCGGGTACATGTCCGTGTACTCGTGAGTCTCTCCGGCGATCGCCGATTTCAGATTCGCCGTCGTGTCGCCGATCGGCTCGCCGGTGGCGGGATCTCCCACCTCGGACAGGTACTCCAGATGCCCGAACGCGTGCCCGGTTTCGCCCTCGGCCGTCGACCGGAAGACGGCGGCCACATCGTTGTAGCCTTCCACGTCCGCCTTGCTCGCGAAATACAGGTACCGGCGGTTCGCTTGGGATTCGCCGGCAAAGGCTTCGGCGAGGTTCTTCTTGGTCTTGCTGTCGTTCAGGGGCATGCCCACCTCCAGGATTCTGCCGGAACCCTCCGGCCCGCACGGATGTAGGTGCCGGGTGGCGGGATGTCAACTGGTTTGGAACCATTCCAAGGAAGGTACGGCTGCACGCCGACCAGTGTGCGCCATCGAACGGACGGGTGCCGGCCGGTCGGAGGTTCGGGTCGGTCCGGTTGGATCCCGGACGGCGCCGGACTCCCCACGGACCGGACACCGAATGGGCAGGCGGCATCGGTTTCCGGTGGACCGGATCGGATCCGGACCCCGACGGCGATCAAGGGAAGGGAACGAATCCCGGAGCGGGTTGCGGGTGCCGCGCAGGACCGCGCGGAACCCCGGCGATGTCGGGGGCTGCTGTCCATGAGGGCCGCGAACCCGGACCTCTTCCCGCATCCCTGCATCGTTCGCCCATGCGGCCGGGTGCAAGTCTCAGAGGTTCTGACCTCGTGAGTTGACTTGATTCGTCGTACCCCTTGTTCCCAGCACGTATCTACTCACCCCCCTACTGATGACGAAGATCGATCCGCTTCTTGTCAGCCGGAACACGCACCTCCGGTCCTCGGCCGCGAGCGAGTGAAAGGGGCAAGGGAAAATGCCGGATCCGAACCCGTCAGGAAAAACGATAAGTCATCAGTAGGGGGGTGAGTAGATACCCCAGCACAATGAATGATGTGTCCGGTCTTGTGCTTGATAACAGAGCCGTATCGTTGTCCCATATAATATGATGCTCGCAAGGGGATGATCCCGGCCCTGAACACGCTCGCGATGCACCCGCATGAAGCCGTCCCGATCGGAACCTCGTGCTTCTCCCTTGCCGACGTCGATGTACCGACCGTCTTCTTCCCGTCTTCTTCTTGAACTTGGAGCCCTTCGACTGCCAGACAACGCGCGCACACTCGGCCCGGAAGCATCACCCTGATCCGGGAACATCGAAGCCGAGGCCCGGACGTCTGAGTGCGCCAAGCTTGAGCCCTGGAGAGGCGGAAGCCATGACGTAGGCTGAAGGGCGCTGGACAACCATGAGGCCCGGCAGCCGTTCCGGGTCGCGGCGCTCCGCCTGCTTCTGCTGACCGGCTGCCGCAAGTCGGAGATCGTCACCCTGGAATGGCGCTTCTACCGCGACGGTCACCTGTTTCTCCGCGACAGCAAGACTGGTCCCCGCACGGTCTGGCTGTGCGAGGCGGCGCGGGAGGTCCTCGACGGGCTGCCGCGCTCGTCGCGTTTCGTGTTCCCCATCGGAGGCTGGAGCACACCATGGAGCTGTCTGGACGCCTTCTGGATGCAGTTGCGCGCCGTGGAGGGCCTCGAGGACATGCGTCTGCATGACACGCGGCACAGCTATGCCAGCATGGCGCTGTCGGGCGGCGAGACGATCCGCACGGTAGGCCGGCTGCTGGGTCATGAGAAAGCGGCGACCACGCTGAAATACGCGCATCTCTCCGACGCAACGGTCAAGGAGACGGTCGAGGCGCTGGCGCCGCTGCTCTCGGGGGCGCAGTCGTGACGGGCAGGGCAAGGAAGGTCCGCCTGACGGATGCAGGCGTCGCAAGATTGAAGCCGGGCGAGACGGAATACATCGTCAGGGACATTCGGTTGCCGGTCTGGGCGTGCGGGTCCGGCCTTCCGGGCATCGCGGTTTCGTGTGGCACGGGACCGTGAACGGCAGGATGGTGCGGACGACCGTAGGCGCGGCCGCGCTGATGACGGTGGAGGAAGCCCGGATCGCATGCCGGGCCCTGCTGGACGGCTCGCATCCGCTCTGCGCCGCAGACCCTGCCGCCCGGACTTCCGTTCCCCTGTTCCGGGATTTCGTCATGCAGGACTGGCTGCCGGCGCGCCGGGGCCATTGCAACCCGAAATGGGGCGAGCGCATCGAGCATACGGTCCGGCACCGGCTTCTGCCCGCCTTCGGGGCGCTTCGTATCGACCGCATCTCTAGGCCTCATGTCGAGCGCTGGTTCGACGCCATGAGCCGCAAGACGCCGGGCGCCGCCAACATCGCGCTCGCCGTGTTGCGCCAGATCGTGACCGCCGCCAGGGCCGCCGGCCATGTCGGCACCGACCCTGCCACCGGCTTCAGGCCGAACCCGGGCCGGAAGATGACCCGCTTCCTGTCCGCAGAAGAGATCGCCCGGCTTCACCGCACCCTGGACCGGCTGGTGCGGGAACGGCCCTCGCGCCGCCCGCAGGCCGACGTCATCCGCCTGCTGCTGACCGGCTGCCGGAAGAGCGAAATCCTGAAGCTCGGATGGTCGGAAGTCGATGGAATGGAGACGTGCTCAGACTGGCCGGGGCCAAGACAGGGCCGCGCACGGTATGGCTGAGCGGGGCGGCGCAGGCCGTCATCGCCCGCCAGCCGCGAAACGGCAGCGCCTTCGTCTTTCCCTCGCCCGGAGACCCTGAAAAGGCGGGAGGCGGGGATCGAGGATGTGCGCCTGCATGGACCTGCGCCATACGGTGGCGAGCCAGGCCGTGGCCAGTGGCGTGCCGCTGCCGACCGTCGCCCGGATGCTCGGTCATGCGCAGCCGACAATGACGCTGCGATACGCCCATGTCGGGGACCATGAGGTCGAGGACGCCGCGGAGCGCGTCGGGGCGAGAATCGCGGCAGCCTTGGCGAGAGGCTGCGCAACTGCGAGAACATAACGCTACTCCTTCACCGCCGTTGCAGTGCCTCTCCACCGGCGTCGCCTGTGTACACACGCATTCCCCGATGCAACTCAGTCTTGTTCGTCGTCCATCGCGCTTCGTCTTTCGATAAGCTCGTCAATGCGATGCTGGCGGAATTCCAGGAAATCAGCGACCCACTGCACACGACCCACGGGCGCGCTCCACCGGAAGTTGTCCAGGGTCCAATCCGGATCTGCGCAGGGCTTTACCTTCAAGGGAGGCGGAGCCAGGCAGCAAACGTGGTCGTAGAGCTGATGCGCCCGTCTCTGGATCAGGCTCCGCAGCCTGGGAGAAAGGTCCGTTTGGCCTCAGGAAAACGCCCGGCGCATACACCGAGTTCGCGGCGCTTGTGAACAGCCCGTAAGGCAGGACCGATGCCTCAATGCCCGGCGGCGCGTCGAACTCATCAGGCCATCGGTTTCCATACACCTTGTGGTCGAAGAGGTGTGCAAGCTGGCAGCCGGCCGGACCCCGCTTGCGAAACGGCTTGCCGGTAAAGACGAATGCCCAAAGATGTTTCGGATAGTCATTGTCGTCGAGCGACAGGCATTCCGGCGGCGCTTCAACGGTTTCGGTCCGTTTCCGGAACGCTGCAATCTCGGTGCTCCCGGCGTACCGCCGAACTCCGGGAAAAGCGCAGGGCGAACCCTCCCAGAGATAGATCGCCGGATCGGTGCCCAGCGCTTCCAACGAAGTGGACCACTCGCTCCCGAAGCGCCGATTGTCCTCGACTACCGCATCGACGATTCCCGGATCGAGAAACCGCACGAACGGCGCCATCGTCCTGGCAAGTTCGAGGAGGTCCTCATCTTTCGGGTGCGGCCAGGCAGGCCATTGCGTTTTCGGTCCGGGACCCTGTCGCTGTCTCGGCCGTCGCACCTCAGGAATACCGCTTGAAGCAGCGGTCCGGCCGGCACCTTTCCGGAAATCGCGATAGAGGGCGACCGCACTCTTCAGCGTTGCCGTGCCTTTGCAGACGTCGCCATCGATCAAGAATCCCGTGTCCGGGTTGCCTTGGGTCCAGGCACTGCAGCAGGCTTCCCAGTTCGTCGGAGTCGTAGTGACCGTCGAGCTCGCCTTCATGGCGCTCGACACGTCGGCAATTGCTGTTTCGAGTGCTGACAGTGCGATCGTTCAGCCCCCTGTCGTTCTTCAACCAGTCGCGGATCAGCCGACCGGGCCCGCCATCGCCACACCAGACTCACGCCCGTCGGCCTTCACCTCGGCGACACTGGAACCCAGCTTCCCGAAGGCACGGGACACGTCGCCGTCAAGGCTCGCCTCGACGGCGGCCTTCAGGTCCGCGTCACGCTGGCGCAGGGCTTGGTCCATCACCGCCGTCTTCATGCCGGCGGTCCGAAGCTGGGCAAAGGGTTTGCGGGGAACTTGGCAGCAAAAGCAATTCCGGCCACGCCACAGGTCGGACCATCGTTGACGCGCGTTTGGCGAGCTCTGGTTCGATGCAACGCGTTAATCTCTTCACGATAGAAACGGCTTCACTGGTATTCGCGGCCTGTGGGAGTTCAGCCGGGATCCGAGCGCTGAGGGAGTTCAATAGTTGGAGAAGCTCCCAATCCCGCAATGCTATGTTGGGGCCATCTCGCTCGGTGACGCCAAAAACCATCCGATGGACCGACGCGCCTGTGCCTGTGACTTCATCCTCAACAGAAACAATCAGCAAAGGAGTGGAGAGACCATCAAGCACCGCCACACATTCCGGCAAACCGCGAGCCTCATCTAAAGCGATGTCAAAAAGAATATGCCCAACACCGAGTACGCGGGATGCCACATTGGTTCCACGTAGGCTGCGATCGAAAACAAGCCCTTCGTGCTTGTCCCGAATCGCATAGCTGCGTGCTTTCCACTTGTGTGGCGTCTTGACTTTCAGGCCATTATCGCGCCGGAAAACTCGACGCCCATGCCGGGTGACAGCTTGAATAAAGAACTTTTCCAGATCCGGGAGGTCGACCTTACCCACCTGTTGGAAATCGAACCGTGCTACGTTCCCAAGAAGGTCGCGGACAGTCTCGACAATGTCCCGCCCGCCAAGCGTTGCCGTAGCCTGGTCGAACCAAGCGTCCAGCCTTTCGTTGGAAAGACCCTGGGCGCCTGCAAACAACTCGTTGAATACAGAGTTCCCGGTCATACCGATAATCAATTGGGAGATATCTTCCTGTTCTTCCATTACCGAGGAAAGATTCAGTTGAATCCGTTCCAGCTTCTCATTAAGAAGATCCCAAATACGAGCTTCGACAGTGTCCGGATTCCGCAAAATGTAGACAGGGACCGGTCGCTTCTGACCATACCGAGAAAGGCGCCCAACTCTTTGGTGAAGGCGCATTGGATTCCAAGGCATGTCTACGTGTACCAGAACGGCGCAACGTTCTTGCAGGTCAATTCCCTCTCCACCAGCCCCCGTCGATACCAGAAAGCGCACGTTCCCGGCGTTGAAAGCTTCCGCAGCTTGTTCGCGCGGCTGGCGGACTGTTCCTGCAGCGCCTGATGTCTGCTCCACACCGTCGAGGCACTCGTCACCATTGATAAATGTGGCCGAGCCAAAACCGAACTTCCGATGCAATGCATTCACGACCAGGAGGTGCTTCCACGACGCTGGATCGTCGAGCGGTTTTTCGGTTGGCTGGGCCGCTGCCGACGTCTGGCGAAGGACTATGAACGACGGCTGGAGAGCTCGCGGGCATGGCTGCAACGGGCCGTGATCCGCATCCTGGTGCGCCGCCTCGGACGGACCGGGACCCCCCGGAAAAACCGTAAACTGCTGATTATATGGAGCCTTGAATCATGCTCTCAGGCGCTAGCGGGCGATCTGCAGCGACCCGAGTGAATTCGTAGAGGTCTGCAATGCGTGGACAGCGCTCTAACGGCCGCCCCCAGACCGGCGCGATTCGCAGACGCATGCGCTCACGCAGGGTCTTTTCTTCTCCCGGGATCTACGGGATCCCGGGGGGAGACGGCCGGTGCACCGGGAGCTTCATACCCGCCGGATCATGCCGACCAGTGGAGGTCAGGGGCCATTGCAGCGCCTCCCCGGGCTGTCAGGAAGCCGCCAGGTGCCGATAGACGCCCGAGCGCCGGTCTATGTCGTCCTCGAGGGCCTGCATCATCGCATCGGATGTCGCCTCGCGCCGCGCCGTCGATGCCCGGATCGTCTCCTCTTTCGGCTCCGCTTCGGCGGGCGCCTCCGGCCGGTTCCTGTCGATGTCCGTCATTTCGCGGCCTCTCTCTCGAGCAGCTTTGGCGCGGCACGCCCCATCCCCTTCAGGGCGTGGAGGCTTACAGCGGGGGAAAGACGAATTGGTTGAGGTAGCGCACAAGAGACGGGCGCTGGTAGTGGTGAGTCCGGGCATGTCGGGCCAGATCCTCGACCGCGACCCCGCAGCCGGCAAGCAGAATCGAGCACTCATGGGGACGGATGGTCGAGAGCATCCAGTCGACGGCTGCACGGTGAGGGCAATCGGGGTCCGGTGGCCGCGCCAAGGCGGCAATTATGCCGGCCCCGGTCGGGCGCGGCCCGGGCATTCCGGCGCAGTGCTTGCGCGCGATACGCCCGGCCAGAGCCTCTGCATCGGGCCACAGCGGGGATTTCCAATTGGCGACCTCGCGTGAGTGTGCGGCAAACGCTTCCGGACTGCACAATTCCACGGGCTCCAGATGTCCATGACGGCGCCTCATTGTCCCGGGCCCGTGATGCCGTCGTCATCCTCCGGGACCGCCAGCGCGGATGGCGGAACGCTGAGGGCCTCGATCACGGCCTCCTTGAACGCCTCTCCGGTCCATTGGAAATGCGGCTCCACCAGGGGCTTCACCCTGTCGTTGAGGAGACGGTCCCCCGAAATCTTCTGCTGGATGATATCCCGGACAGTCTCGATGTTCCTCGGGTCGGCCCGTCCCAAGGCCGCCCGGAGAGACGGCAAATCGAATTCTCTCGCGCACACAATGTCGAAGAGGTCACGAGTGGCGATTTCACCGGCCTCGTACATTCGCCGTACGATCTTCCCGTAGAGAATGTCCACGTTCGAATGCAAGGCGAGCCCGGTGCCGGCCAATCGGGTCGTGTGGAGGGGATCCAGGTTGAAACTTCTGGGCAGAACGGTCACCTCAGTGCCGTCGATCTCGGCATAGGTCCCGATGGAATCGCACCAAGTCGATTCTGCCTTGCATCCCGGGATCGCCTTGATGGCAGCTTCCAGGCGTTTAAGTCCTGACCGTCCCAGGGCGTCGTAGGCGCCCGGCGTGCAGAACAGATCCACGTCTAGGGAAACCCGGTGGCCCCACCGGGCCGCCAGAACCGTGCCTCCCCCGAACGACAGGTGTTCCGGGGAGATGAACTCCGAAATCACGTTGAACATGCACCGCGCGACCAGACCCGGGTGGCCGGGGACTTCCTCCTCCTTCTGCCCGGACCCGTTCCGGGTATCCGGTTCGGATGCGTCCCGCCCTGGCCTGTCGATATCCGTCATTCAGGCGGCCTCTCTCTCCAGCAGCTTCTGGCCCGGCTCCTTCGGTGTGCCGTCGCCGTTGACATACATGTAGAGCGTCGTCGTCGTGATTCCGAGCCGGCGCGCGAGGTCCTGGGCATTGGTCTCACGCAACGCCATGGCGTTCATCGCCATCCGGAGCATGGCGCGGTCCATCTTTCGCGGGCGTCCGCCCAGGCGTCCTCTCGCCCGCACCGCGGCCAGGCCGGCCCGGGTGCGCTCGGTGATGAGCTCGCGCTCGAACTCCGCGAGCGATGCGAAAATCCCGAACACCAGGCGCCCGTTCGGGGTGGTGGTGTCGATCTCGGCCCCGGCGCCGGCGAGCACCCGGAGCCCGACCTCGCGGCCGCGCAGCTCGTCCACGGTGTTCACTAGGTGCTTCAGGTCCCGGCCCAGCCGGTCGAGCTTCCAGACGACGAATGTGTTGCCCGGCTGGAGCGCCTTCAGGCAGGCCTCCAAGCCCGGCCGGTGATCCTTGCGCCCCGAGGCATGGTCCTCGTAGATCCGGTCCGTCTCGACGCCGGCGCCGATGAGCGCGTCGCGCTGCAAATCGAGCAGCTGGCTTCCGTCCGCTTTCGACACCCGCGCATAGCCGATCAGCATGTTCGCTCGCATACCGCAAGAATAGATAGTGCCCGCCCGAAAAAGTACAACCAGTTGACTCCAGTGATAGAAGTGTGCTATTGAAGAGGTGAAGAATCCCTCTGTGGGGCGGGAATCGGCCGCTGGGGCCGGAAAATCGCGCGGGATTCGGGAATCTTCGGGAGAATGGCCATGCGGGAGATCGTCCGTCCTCAGCTGGAATTGGGCCAGGTTGCGATCGAGGAGATCAAGATCAACGTATACTCGCGGGATGACATTCCGCCGATGCTGCGTGGCCTTCAATACGTGTATGCCGACCGGTCGACCCGGGCCCGGTTGTTCGAGATCTTGGAGGAGGGGATCCTTCCCGAGGTATCCCGCCTGCGAGGGCGTCCCGGCATGGAGTTGTGGAAGATCCTGGTGATGGGTCTCCTGAAGCAGGGTTTGGGCTATGACTTCGATCACTTGCACGAGCTGGTGAACGAGCACAGGACGGTTCGGAAGTTTCTGGGGCACACCGACATCTGGGATCACACCTGGTACGGATATCAGACGATGGTGGACAACGTGAGCTTGCTGACACCGGAAGTGCTGGGGAAGGTGTCGCAGCTGATCGCGGAAAAAGGCCATGCGCTGGTACGGAAGCGGAAGCGGACACGGAAGCGGAAGGACGACACGAACGGCGCGGACGTCACGAACGTCACGAACGGCGCGGACGTCACGAACGGCGCGGACGTCACGAACGGCGCGGACGTCACGAACGGCGCGAACGACGCGGACGGCGCGAACGGCACGGACGGCGCGGACGGCGCGGACGGCGCGAACGGCGCGGACGGCGCGAACGGCGCGAACGGCGCGAACGGCGCGGACGGCGCGGACGGCGCGGACGGCGCGGACGGCGCGAACGACGCGGACGGCGCGGACGGCGCGAACGGCACGAACGGCGCGGACGGCGCGAACGACGCGGACGACCGGGGCCGCCGTCGGTCGGACGACCCCCTGCGGGGCCGCTGCGATTCGTTCGTGGTGAAGACGGATGTGCACTACCCGACAGATGTCCACCTGTTGTGGGATGCGATGCGTTGCCTGGTGCGGGATACGGGTCGCGTCGCCGTACGCTTGGGGGTGTCCGGATGGCGGCAGTGGCAGCATGGGAGCCGGAAACTGCAGCAGCATTTCCAGCAGGTTCGGCAGACCCGACGGGCCCGTCCGGAGCAGGTCAAGGCGTACCTCGACGCCAGCCGGGCGTGGGTCCGGCGGGCGGAAGAGGCGGTACCGGTGCTTCGGGAGCGAGGCGTCCCGATCTCCACGGTGCTTTCGGTCGAGTCGTACCTCAAGCATGCCCGCCGGCAGATCCACCAGGTGGATCGCCGTCTGCTGAAGGGCGAGAAGATTCCGCAGAGCGAGAAGGTGTTTTCGATCTTCGAAGAGCACACACGCTGGTGTGTGAAGGGCAAGGCCGGGGTGCCGGTGGAACTCGGAGTGCCGGTGGCCGTGCTGGAGGATCAACACGGCTTCCTCCTGCACCATCGGGTCCTGTGGGAAGGCGGAGACGTGGATCATGCCGTGCCCATGATCCGAGAAGCCCAGGCTCGCTTCCCCGACCTCCGCCTGTGCAGTTTCGATCGGGGCTTTCACAGCCCCTCCAACCGGATCACCCTGGACGAGCTGCTGGAGCACAACGTGCTGCCGAAGAAGGGAAAGCTCGGTCAGGCGGACCGGAAACGGGAAGCCGACCCGACGTTCCGGAAGATGCGTCGGCAGCATCCGGCCGTGGAGTCCGCGATCCACAACCTCGAGCAACGCGGCATGGACCGGGTCCTGTCGTATGGGGCAGACGGGTTTGCCCGGATGGTGGCACGGTCCGTGACCGCCTTCAACGTCCACCGAATCGGGCTACTGCTGCACCGGCAGGCCCGGGCCCGGGCCCAACGACGACGAAGACGCGCCGCCTGACGGCGGCTTCCTTCCACCCCATCTGCGAAGCCCGTCGGAGGCGGGAACGGAGCCGCTCGCCCCGGCCGCCGGATTCGCGGCGGGACAAGCCCGGATGCCGCTGCCCATCGGCAGAAATCCCCCCGGAAACCGAGCGGACGGGGCACCGAGGGAGGGTTCCAACCCGCAATTGCGCCGGCAGACCATCCGAAAGGGGCATTTTCGGGCGGGCACTAGATAGGGGTCATCATACACTCTTGCGAAGATAAATGCAATGGTTTTTCTTGCGGTTATGGCCTGTCAGGGCGATATCCGGGACGCGCGCCAGAAAAACAGGCGTTTTTCTCGCGCGAGGCCTGGAAGGTTCCCCCGCCCACGCGGGGATGGCCGCCGGAATAGTCTTCGCCGTCGGACAGCAGCACCGGTTCCCCCGCCCACGCGGGGATGGCCCGTTTCGGCAGCAGATTCCGGGGGCTCATGCACAGGTTCCCCCGCCCACGCGGGGATGGCCCCATCAGCATCGGTCCGCGCCAGACGACCGCCTCGGTTCCCCCGCCCACGCGGGGATGGCCCGTGCCGCACCTTCGGGGGCTGTTGCCGGCGATGGGTTCCCCCGCCCACGCGGGGATGCCGAATACGAGCGCGGCAAGGCCGGCATGCACCGACGCATGCGCACCCTGGTGTGCATGTTCCGGCATGGAGGCCCCGCAGTTCGACTCCCGCCGCAACCCCCTGCGACAGCAGCGCGAGAGGATCGCCGCCGATATCCGGAGCGACATCCTGCGCCGGTGGGCCCGCAAGTGAGGCCGGGGAATGCGTATCGGGCGCTGCGCATTGCAGCTGCCCGGCACGTCTGCAGCAGCCGACGATGCCGGCATTCTTGCAGTCTACAGGTTGAACAGGCCCGGCTGCATCGGACGCCTGCGGTCGGGTTGTGCTCCTCATGCCGCCAGCTCCCCTTCGACGAGGCGCCGGAACCGGACCGCCTCGCGCAGCAGCACCGCCGCCTCCCCGCCGCCCGGCGCGCGAACCGCGATCCGCCCCGACGCCAGCAGCGCCTCCACCTCCGCATGAAGGCGCTCCTGTTGCTTCCCGGTCAGCACAAGCGGATGGCCGGGCGCCGCGGAGGGATCAGGTCCGTCCCCGGGCGCGCGGCGGCAGCCTGAAAACCTTTCAGATCGTGGAACAGGACGTAGGTCCGTCCCCGGGCGCGCGGCGGCAGCTCCGGCACCGCGGCGAAGGATCCGACCGCCCAGGGTCCGTCCCCGGGCGCGCGGCGGCAGCACTCGATCCCGAAGCGCGAGATCGACCTCTTCGCCGCCTTCGCCCGCCTGCGGGCCCTCTCCCACTTCCCGGCGGTGCAGTAGATGCAATGCAGCTTCACGAGCTTCACGACAACGGTCCCCTTCGCTCGATTGCGGTCTCGGCGGCGAGCCAAGCGTCGACATCGGCGGATACGGCCCGCAGGATGTCCGGGTCCCCCTGCGCCTCACGGCCATCCCATGCTAGGTTTGTTGGAAGGCTGGGTTCCGCGGATTCCGGATGATTCGTATTGGTGCTGGCTTTTTGTGAAGCGGTGTGGGATCCGTGGTGGTCATGGAACGCGCCGCGGATGTTTTCGAGACGACTCCGGAGGGTTTTGCGCTCCGGGATGGGGTGGTGCGCTTGGCGCGGCCGGATGAGGTGTGTCGCTGGAACCGTGTGGTGGACCGTCATCACGATCTTGGTTTCAAGCAGTTTGCGGGTCGAGGCCTGCGCTACGTGTTCACGTGGCGCGGGCGGTGGATGGGCGCTGCGGGCGGGCAAACGGGCGCCTTCCGCTGTGCGCCGCGGGACCGTTGGATGGGTTGGCGCCGCAAAGAACCGTTTGAGCGGCTGCACCGGATCGGAAACCCCACGAGGTTTGTGATTCTGGGAGGTCGCCGGGCGTTTCGGGGTCTTGCCTCGTTTGCGTTGTCGCGGATGCAGCGGCGTCTCAGCGACGACTGGAAAGCTGCGTACGGCAATCCGTTGCTGGTGGCGGAGTCGTTGGTCTCACCGACGAAGTTCCGCGGCACCTTGTACCAGGCGGCGAACTGGAAGTACGTGGGCAGGAGCAAGGGCGATGCGCGCGCCAACGGGCGCTCTACGGATCCGCACGGGGAGGCGAAAGATCGGTACGGGGTTCCGCTGCGTCGCGACGCCTGTCGTCGGTTGCGGGATCGTGCGCCGCTTCCTGCGGCGTGGGAGTTGCGGGCGACGCAGAGCGGCCGGTCGGCGCGGGAGTTGCGCTCAATGTACCCGCATGTTGCGGCGCTTTCCGACTTCCGGCGCGCGCAGGGGCGCACGCACGGCATCGCCTCGGTCTGTGCGTGATCTTGCTGGCGCGGCTGGCGAATCGGCACGGCGCGGTGGCAGCGGCACGCTACGCGAAGGCGATGACGCAGAAGGATCTGGCGCAGATCGGTGCGTGGAAGAACCCGGACACCGGCCGGTATGAACCGGTATCTAAATCGACCGTGCACCGGGTGCTGCAGAACACCGACCCGACGTGGATCGAGGAGGCTCTGCGGCGCTGGGCGCAGCCGTGCCTGCGGGTCGGCCACGCGATCGCGATCGACGGCAAACGCATTCGCGGCGCCAACCGCACCGGCGAGGATCCTAACGAGACGGTCTCGCTGATCGAGCACGGGACCGGCATGCCGGTCTCGATCCTCAACGATCATGACGAAGGCGGGGAGATCGCCGCCGTCCACGCCGCGCTCGAGACCGCGCCGGTGGCCGGCCGTCTACTCACGCTCGACGCGCTCCACACCACCCGCGAGACGGCACGACTGATCGTCGAGACCCATGGCGCCGACTGGATGATGACGGTCAAGGGCAACGCTCCCAAGACCTTCGAGACGTTCGAGAGCATCAACTGGGAAACCACAAGCACGGGACGCTACCGCGAAACGCCCACGCTCGAGCACGGCCGCATCGAGCCGCGCAGCATCGAAGTCTTCACCCCGCCCGCGAAGATGATCAACGATCCTCATGTCAAACCGATCTTCCGTGTCACCCGGCGCGTCGAATTCAAGAAATCCGGAAAACGGACCATGGAACACGCCTACGGCATGACTTCGGTCGCGGCCGACCGCGCCTCGCCGCAACCGCTCCTCGCAGGGAACCGCGGTCACTGGGTGGTCGAAAGCCATCACCACATCCGCGATACCACCTTCCGCGATACCACCTTCCGCGAAGACGACTCCATGCTCCGGGCCCGCAACGCACCCGCAAACCACGCGATCCTCAACACCCTTGCCCTTGCCGTCATCATCCACAACCCGCGGAAGCTGCCCCAGCCCTTCCCCAGCTTCGCCGACGCCCGTCACCACTATGCCGACCAGCGCAAGCAGGTCCTGCACGCCGTCACAAGACCCGGCTGACTACGCTCACACCCCGACCGAAACCGCAAGGATCCAAGCCGGGCCACCCAACCCGGCCGGCCTCTCGCTCGCCCCGGATCCGCCGAAACGGACCCCTCGCGCCTAAATCCGCGCCGCCACCGGGCCGCAGACGTCCGCACATCTCACAATCGCAGACTCGAACGCGTCGACCCGCGCCGCGATCGAGACTCCGATCGCATCACAGCAACAAGCATGGGATCTTCTTGCCCTTGGGGTCCTGCACGTGCCCCCCGCCCACGTGCCGGATCGGGAGGGTGCGCCGGCGGTCCTCGCCGAACTGCGAACGACCCTGTCGAGCCGGCAGAAGGTCTGGGCAGACGGAGGGTACAGCGGTCCCCAACGGGGGCCCAAGCCTTGGCTGCGATGCCGGCCGCCCCGGACCTCGAGATCGTGACCAAACCCAAGGAACCGAAGGGTTTCGAGGTGCTTCCACGACGCTGGATCGTCGAGCGGTGGTTCGGCTGGTTGGGCCGCTGCCGACGTCGGGCGAAGGACGATGAACGACGGCTGGAGAGCTCGCGGGCAGGGCTGCAACGGGCCGTGATCCGCATCCTGGTGCGCCGCCTCGGACAGACCGAAACCCTCGGAAAAACCGTAACCTACCGATTATATGGAGTTTTGAATCATGCTCTTAGACTCTTCTGGAGCAGTGTGTTGTAGAACCTCTCGTTAAGCTTGGGTCAACAGGGCCCAGGAACAAACTCTCAGACCTGCATCCGGTCCGCATCAATCCGACGATGTCCTCGGGTTGGATAGTCATTCGTCCTGGAGTCTCCGGGAAGATTGACAACCGGCCAGCCCTCCGCCGTCAGCGCTACGCCGGGGACGACCGGCCGGCGCCGTGATGCGGCTCCAGCCGGACCAGAACGTCCACTCCGGCCACCCGCGTTCCGGCCGGAGGATCCGGCAGTTTCGAAAGCCGGATGCTGTCCTCCGGAATGTCCTCGAGTTCGCCGGTATCAGGGCGCAGGAAATGATGATGGGGGCGGATGTTGGTATCGAACCAGCTGCGTGCCGAGTCGACGGTGATCTCGCGCAGCAGTCCGGCCCTGGCGAAGCCGTGCAGGGTGTTGTAGATCGTGCCGGTGGCGACCGGCGTTCCGGCCTGGGCGGCTTCGTGGCGCAGGGTCTCGGCCGTGACGTGCCGGTTCCGGCCGACGAACAGCATGCGCGCCAGCAGCAGTCGCTGGCGGGTCGGGCGGAGGCCGGCCGCGCGCAGGCGGCGGCGCATCGCGGCATCGGTGCACGGCTTCGACATGGTACCCTCCGGCCGCGTGGATCCGGGCGGCGCCCCGCCTCCCCCGGACCGCCACGTTCCGCCAGCATACCAGCCGGGGCGGCAGCGAACGCCGGTTCCGGCTCCGGGCGAAGGGATCCGGCCCGTGCGCAGAGACCGTAACGCCCGGCGGCGGAGCATTGCCGGCTGGTGCCTCTACGACTGGGCGAATTCGCCGTTCGCCGCGATCGTCCTGACGTTCGTCATCCCGGCCTACTTTGCCCGCGCGGTGATGGCCGACCACGCGTCCGCCCAGGCCGACTGGGGCTTCATGGTCGGTACCGCCGCCTTCGTGGTGGCGGTCGTCAGCCCGATTCTCGGCTCCATTGCCGATCAGACCGGCCGGAGGAAGGTCTGGATCGCGGCCTGCGCAGGGGCCCTGATGCTGTCGACCGCCCTCCTGTGGTGGGGGAGGCCGGAAGCCGGCTCGGCCCGCTGGATCCTCTGGTGGTCCGGGGTCGGTCTGGTGGCCTTCGAACTCGGCCTGGTGTTCTCCAATGCGCTGCTTCCCGGCCTCGGCTCCCGGCGCCGCCTGGGCCGGATTTCCGGCGCCGCCTGGGCCACCGGCTACGTCGGCGGCATGGCGTGCCTGGTGCTCGTGCTCTTCGGCTTCGTGCTGGCCGATCCCCCGCCGCTGGGCCTCGACCCCGACCGCGGCGAGCACGTGCGGATCGCCGGCCCGATCGTCGCGGTCTGGATGGGGGTCTTCTCGCTGCCGCTGCTGCTGTGGACCCGCGACGCTTCCGCCGGACGCAGGGCGGCGGGCGGGACGGTTCGGGCCGGGATCGGGACGCTCTGCCGGAACCTCTCGGGCATGATCCGGGAGCCCGGCCGAAGACCGGTCGGCCGGTATCTCGTCGCCCGCATGGTCTATACCGACGGAATCAACACGCTGTTCGCGTTCGGCGGCATCTATGCCGCGGCCGTCATCGGCATGACGGTGGGCGAGGTCATGCAGTTCGCGATCCTGCTCAACGTCACCGCCGGTGCCGGCGCCCTGACGTTCGGGTACGTGGATGACCGGATCGGGGCCAAGTCCACGATCCTGATCGGCCTCACGGCGATCGTGGTCCTCAGCGCCGCGCTGCTGTTCGTCACCACCCCGTCCGTGTTCTTCGTCGTGGGCGGGATTCTCGGACTCTTCTTCGGCCCCGTCCAATCTGCCAGCCGGTCGCTGATGGCGCGCCTAGCGCCGCGCGGCGAAGAAGCCGAGGCCTTCGGACTGTACGCCCTGTCCGGGAAGGTCACCGCATTTGTCGGCCCTTGGCTGGTGGGCGCGGTGACGCTCGCGACCGGCAGCGAGCGCTGGGGGATGGCCACCGTCCTGCCGTTCCTGATCGTCGGGATCTTCCTGCTGCGGCGCCTGCCGGGATCCCGCCCGCCTGCTCCGGCCTGACCCGGATCGTTGCGGCCCGGATCGTGCCGGAAGGCCCCCGACGGCCGTCGGACGGTCGGCGCCGCGCAGCGGGAATCGGTGTCGTCCCGCCCCGACTGCGCGGCCCGGGTCAGCTGCGCAGGCTGCGCTCGAGCGCCGGATACGCCGCGCCCAGCGTCACCGCCCGGGCGACCATGAACACCAGGTAGGCGGCCCAGAGGCCGTGATTTCCGTACAGCGGGACCAGCAGCGCCATGGCGGCGAAGAAGCAGGCGCCGCTGACCGCCATGCTCGCCAACATGGCCCCGGTCCGGGTGGCGCCGATGAAGATGCCGTCCAACTGGAATCCCCAGACCGAAAGAACCGGGAGCACGATCGACCAGGGCAGGTAGAGGCGCACGGTCTGCCGGACTTCGGGCAGGTCGGAGAGGAGCGCGATGATCGGGACTCCGAACAGGGCATACGCCCCTGCGTAGGCCCCCGAGACGATCGCCGCCCAGCGACTGGTGGCCACCACCGCGGCCCGGAACGCCCGCCGGTCCCGGCGCCCGACGGCTCCGCCGACCAGGGCCTCGGCCGCATGCGCGAACCCGTCGAGTCCGTAGGACACGAACGTCTGGAGCAGCATCAGGATGCCGTTCGCGGCCAGGATCAGTTCGCCCATGCGCGCGCCCACGGCCGTGAAGGTCGAGATCGAGCAGACGGCGATCAGCGTGCGGAAGAAGATGTGGGTGTGGACCTGCGCGATCCGCCGAAGCGCCGCAAGGTCGCGCACGGCTTCCAGCCGGAACGGAGCCCCGCGCCGCGCGGCCAGCACCGCCGTCAGGACCAGGCCGACGCCGGCCCCGGCTCCCTCCGCTGCCACCGTTGCCCAAGCGACTCCGGCGAGGCCCCAGCCCTGCACGATGCCGAACCACACGTCCAGCGTCATGTTGAGCACGTTGATGAACACCTGGAGGACGAACACGAGACCGGCCCGCTGCGCCCCCAGCAGCCAGCCGACGGCGACGAAATTGACGAGGGTGGCCGGCGCGGCCCACAGGCGAATGCCGATGTAGGTGGACGCCGGCGCCGCCACCGCTTCGGAAGGGCCGACGATCAGCAGGCCGAGCCACCGGACGGGTTCCGCTAGGGTGACCATCGCGACGCCGATCCCGACGGCCATGGCGTAGGCGCGGACGGCCGTGCCGGCCAAGCCTACGGCATCTCCCGCTCCGTGCGCCTGGGCGGCAAACCCCGTGGTTCCCATGCGCACGAACGCGAAGGTCCAGAACAGGAAGGAGAACACCGTGGCGCCCACCGCGACCGCCCCGATCTCCGCAACACCGATGCGGCCCACGACCGCGGTGTCGACCATGCCGACCAGCGGCACGGTGAGGTTGGAGAGGGTCATCGGCAGTGCCAACCGCCACATCGGCAGATCCCGGGGCGGCCGGCCGGTCATCGTGATCCCTTCACCGCCCGCCGAGCGAGGCCTGCCTCGGGGTCTGCCGCCTCGCCTCCGTTCCGGCGGCCCGGCGGCCGCGGATCAACGCCGGCAGTCGAGGACAATCTTGCCGCTGACGGTGCGCGACAAGATCTGGCGGATCCCCCGGGCCGCATCCCCGAGCGGCAGCACCTCGGCGATGCGGGGCCGGATGCGGCCCGCGCGGTACCAGACACCCAGATGTTCCAGCGACTGGCCCACGCGCACCGGATCCCGGGCCGCCACCTCTCCCCAGTAGAGGCCGTGAACGGCTGCATTCTGCAGCAGCAGACGGTTGGCGGGAAAGGCCGGAATCCGCCCGCCCGCGAAGCCGACGGTGACCATCCTGCCGCTCCAGGCCAGACGCCGCAGCGCATCGTCGGCGGCGTCTCCCCCCACGGTGTCCAGCACCACGTCCACTCCCTCGGGCGCCCATTCGGACAGCCGGGCCCGAACCCGGTCGGTGCGGTAGTTGATGCCTCCCACCGCTCCGTGGGCCCGGCAGACCGCAAGCTTCTCGGCGCTGCCGGCGGCGGCGACGACCCGCGCCCCCATCGCCGTTGCGATCTCGACGCCGGCCAGTCCGACGCCGCCGGCGGCGCCGAGCACGAGGCAGGTCTCGCCGGGCCGCAGGCAAGCCTTCCAGGCCAGGGCGCCGTACGCGGTTCCGTACGCGACCGGAAAGGCAGCCCCGGTGCGGAAATTCATGGCCTCGGGCAGCGGATACGTGTTTTCCTCGGGCAGAACCACCTCGTCCGCGAACCCGCCGTAGCGCATCACTCCCAGTACGCGCTCACCCGCCGCCCGGAACCGGGTTTCGGTCCCGACCTCGCGCACGATGCCCGCGATTTCCAGACCGGGGGCAAACGGCAGGCTCGGCCGCACCTGGTAGCGGCCTCGCAGCAGCAGGGAATCCGCGAAGTTGATTCCCGCTGCATGCACCTTGATCCGGACAGAGCGGGACCCGAGGATCGGGGACGGCCCTTCCTCGAGCCGCAGGACCTCGGGCCCGCCCAGCGCGGCGGCCACCATGCGTCGCATAGCTCATTCCCGGAAACGGACGGCCCTTTATACTGGATCGGCGCACCAAGGGAGAGCACCAGCGTTGGAACTTCTGCTCCGGTACGAAGCCGAGGTACGCCTCTGTTCGTTCGCCGGCGTTCTCGCTGCCATGACCCTTCTCGAAGGCCGGTTCCCGCGCCGGCCGCGCTGCGCTTCCCGGGCCCGGCGATGGGGGGTGAATCTCGGGCTGACCGCCATCAACACGATCACGCTTCGTCTGCTGTTTCCCTGGCTCGCGGTCGAGTGGGCCGATCGGATGGCTGCCCGCGAAATCGGTCTTGCGGCCGTTCTCGACGTTCCCTACTGGGCGGCGTGCCTGTTCGGCGTGATCGCGCTGGATCTGGTGATCTACGCCCAGCATGCAGCGTTCCACCGCATTCCGTTCCTGTGGCGATTCCACCGGGTGCACCATGCGGACCTGGATGTCGATGCCAGCACCGGGGTGCGGTTTCATCCGGGGGAAATCGTGCTGTCCATGGGGGTCAAGTTCGCGGCCGTCGCCGCGCTCGGGGTGCCGGCGGCCGCGGTCCTTGCGTTCGAAGTGCTCCTGAATGCCACGTCCTTGTTCCACCATGCCAACCTCGCGCTCCCGCCCGCCCTCGACCGCGCCCTGCGGTGGGTGATCGTGACCTCCGATGTGCACCGCATTCACCATTCGACCCTTCGCACGGAAACCGATTCGAATTTCGGATTCAGCGTCACATGGTGGGATCGGCTGTTCGGAACGTTTCGCGACCAACCCAGCGCCGGGCATGTCGGCATGGAGATCGGCCTCGCCGAATACCGGTCGGCGGCGAAACAGGGACTCCTCTGGGCCTGTGCCTTGCCGGTCGACCGGCTGGCTCCGGCAGGTGAGCGGTGAGCGGCCGGCCGCACCGGGGTCCGGTCGTCCGCATGGTGCCGGACGGCGACAACCGCGAACGCAACGTCTGCACCGACTGCGGGTTCGTTCATTACCTGAATCCGCGGGTGGTCGTGGGGGCGGTCGTCCACCACGAACAGCGGATCCTGCTGTGCCGGCGCGCCATCCCCCCGCGCACCGGCTTCTGGACCCTGCCGGCCGGCTATCTGGAAACCGGGGAAACGGCGGTAGCGGGAGCGCGCCGGGAGGCGCAGGAGGAAGCCGGGGCCGACATTGCCGTCGAGCAGACGCTCGGGATCTATTCGCTGCCCCGGATCTCGCTGATCCAGATCATCTTCGCGGCCGCACTGGTCAACGCCGACATCGCACCGGGCGCCGAAAGTCTCGAGGTGCAGCTGTTTGCCTGGCACGAGGTACCGTGGGAACGGCTTGCGTTCCCGTCGGTACGCTGGGCCATGGAGGACTGGCGGCAGGCGCGGGACCGCGGGCTCGAAACCTCCGCGTTCGGACCGTTCGACCGCAGTGACCTGAACCGGGGCTAGTCCGGGTTGCCGACGGCATCACCGAGGGCTTGGGGGACGCGGAGGTGCAGGAGTCGGTCCGGGCGAGCACGGCCGGTCGTGTGGGTGCGGGAGGTTCCCATGCCGGGGATCGGTCGCCGTGCGACGTCAGGATCTCCCGGTGGCCCGGAAGCACAGGATGTTCCGGAAGCACAGGATGTTAAGGCGTGGATCGATCCGATCGGGCGGTTGGAACCGCCCGGCAGCAGTTCCACCGCTCGCGCACCGCCTCCCGCCGCCGCATTGACGACGGGTGGTGGCGTCTCGGCCGCGCCGGGAAACTGCCGGCCGAGCCGCACCGCACGGGGTGGCCGACAGGTACCCGTCCTGACGGTCGAGCCTCTCTGGCCTGCATCTGCGAGCCGAATCCGGCGCCGGCTCGTGGCGGCCTGCGCCTGGACGACCGGTCCGACCTTCTCGGATGGACACCTCAACCGGCCCGGCCTCCGGGTCCGGTCACGGTGGCCACCGTCGGTGAATCCACAGCCATTGTTCCGGGCACGCGCGAATCCAGGCCCCGAACCGGTCGTTGAGGGCCCGGAGCAGAACCAGCATGCGTTCTCGGCGGGGCACCCCGGCGGCCGGTACCGGAAGGGCCGGCTCGATCGTCACGCGGAATGCGGCGCCGTCGGTCCGCTGTACCCGAAGCGGAAATACCGGCAGATGGCCCCGCAGGGCCAGGGCGGCGGCCACCGGAGCCGTGCCGGCCGGAACCCCAAGAAAATCGACCATCGGTCCCTCGGTGAGTTTCTGGTCGTTGACGATTCCGACCGAACGGCCCCGCCGGACGGCATCGACCAAGGATCGTCCGGCCTGGTGCTTGCGGATGAACTCCGCACCTGCGGGCCGATACCGCTGGATGACGCGGTCGGTCCAGGGGTTGTCCGCCGGCCGGTAGACGTACGTCATGGGGAGCCCGGCCCGCGTGAGCACCAGCGCGCCGATTTCCCAGTTCGCGAGGTGCGCCGTCGCAAACACGGCGCCCCGGCCCAGATTCCGCAGTTCCTCGACGGCCTGCAGCCCCTCCACCTGGATTCGCGGCGACCCGTCCGGGAGCAACGCGGCCTGCGCACCGAACGGATCCAGCCGGTGGAGGTGCGGAAACTCGAACACGAGGCGACCCAGGTTGTCCCACATGCCCGCGAGCACGCGGCCGCGCCCGGCCGCGTCCAGTTCGGGCAGGATGCGCCGAAGATTGCGCTCCGCGGTTCCGTGCAGGGGAAGGCACGGCCCCAAGGTACGCAGCACGCGGCTCCCCAGCGCCGAAGCCCGGTCGATATCCAGGGCGCGAGAGGTCGCCACCAGTGCCTGCAGGCCCAGCGCCTCGGTGGCGTGACGGACGCGCCGGAGCGGCGGGCGGCGCCTCATCCGTTCTTCCTTGCGCCCGCCACCCGGACCAGAAGTTCGTCGAGAACGGCGCCCTCGTCAAAGCGCAGGTTTACGGTCGCCACAACCACCTGCGAGGCAAATTCCGCCGGCACCCGAACGTGGTCCTTGGTCGTGGTTACGGGCACCGCCGGCGCGGCCCGGGCCGCCGCCAGCACTTGCCTGAGGTCTCGCGGGCGATACCGATGATGATCGGGAAACGACCGGGTGCCGACCACCTGAGCGCCGATCTCCCGCAGCGACCGGAAGAACTTCTCCGGCTGCCCGATGCCGGCAAAGGCAAAGACCCGCCGGCCGCGCAGGGCGCGAAGATCCGCCGCCGGCCGTATCGACGCCCGGATGCACGGAAGCCCGGCCGGCAAGGTCGCCTTCACGTTCCCCCGATCCTCTCCGACCACGATTGCGGCATCGGCCCGTCGGTATCCGTCATCCGGAGGTTCCCGCAGCGGTCCGGCCGGCAGGACCCGGCCATTGCCCAGACCCTGACCTCCGTCGATGACCAGCAGCGCCAGGTCCTTGGCGAGCGCCGGATCCTGAAAACCGTCATCCAGGATCAGACAGTCGGCCCCGGCCGCCGCGATCGCCCATCCCGCCGCCGCCCGGTTCCGGGCCACCCAGGTGGGAACCGTTCGGGCGGTTACGAGGGCCTCGTCGCCGACCTCGCGGACGGTATGTCGGTCCGGATTCACCCGAACGGGCCCGCCCAGCCGGCCGCGGTAGCCGCGGGACAGGACATGCGCATCAAGCCCCGCATGACGGAGTCGCTCGGCCAGCGCCAGAGCGGCGGGCGTCTTTCCGCTCCCGCCGACCACCAGATTGCCGACGCACAGCACCGGGATTCCGCAGTCGACCGGGCGGCCGCGACGCTGGCGACGCCGCGCGCCCCAAGTCCAGAGCGCCGCCAGCGGGACCAGTGCACGCGCGGCGATCGGGTTCCCGCCATACCAGAAGTCAGGTGCGCGCATGCGCCGCCCTGGCCCGCGCCACCATCGGCATCAGCAGGTGCGCTACCTGTGCGGTCACTCCGCCGGCCTCGGCCGCGACCTGTCGGGCCGCGGCGGCCATGCGGCGGGTGGCGGACGGTGCGGCGAGCAGCCGCGAGAGCGCACCGGCCAGCGTATCGGCATCCGCCACCTCGATCGCTGCCCCGGCCCGCATGAGCGCTGCCGCCACGTCGGTCACGTTCGACACGTCGGGACCATGCAGGATGGCGCAATCCAGTTGCGCCGGCTCAAGCAGGTTGTGCCCGCCCTTGGCCACCAGCGTACCACCAATCAGCACGATCTGCGTCAGGCGATAGAACAACCCGGTTTCTCCCAGGGTGTCGGCGATGTAGATGTCCGTTCCATCCGGCAGCGCGGCGGTACTGCGGCGTCGGGCCGACAGCCCGTGCTTTCGCACCAGTGCCTCGATCGTCGGTCCTCGATCCGGATGCCGCGGCAGGAGAATGGTCAGCAAGTCCGGCCAGCCCGACCGCAGGCGGACATGCGCGTCCAGCACGAGTTCCTCTTCGCCGGAATGCGTGCTTGCCGCCAGCCAGAACGGCCGCCTCCCGAGATTGTTCCGCAGGGCGGACAGGGCCGCCGGGTCGGCTTCCGGCGCGGCCGAGTCGGCCTTCAGGTTGATCGGCCCCTGCACGTTCGCCACCCCCAGATCCTCGAAACGCCTCCGATCCGCGGCCGTCTGGGCGACCACCGGATCGAATCCCTCCAGCAGGTGCCGGAGGGTTCCGCCCAGCCGGCGCCAGCGGCCGGCAGAACGGGCGGACAGACGGGCCTGTACCAAGGCTCGCGGCACCCGTTGTTCCCTGAGCAGGCAGAGGGTCTCCGGCCAGAGTTCCGACTCCACCCGCAGCGCGCAGTCCGGACGCCAGTGGTCCAGGAACCGGCGCATCGCCTGGCGCCGGTCGAGGGGGGCGTACTGATGGCAGGCCCGGGGGGGCAGCAGGTCGGCCATGGTGCGGGCGGAAGTCACCGTGACCGTGGTCATCAGCACCCCGAACCCGGCCGCATCGACCAAGTGGCGGATGATCGGCTGCACGGACCGGGCCTCGCCCACGCTTGCCGCGTGTACCCAGCACAAGGGCCCCGGTGGACGGGGCAGGGACGGGTGGCCGAGCCGCTCCCCCAGTCGTTCCGGATCTTCGCGCCCGCCGCGGGCGCGCGCCCGGAGTAGCGGTCCCACGGCCGGAGCGGCTGCAGCCCATGCCAGGCGGCTCGCCGCCAGGAGCACCGCGGCGCTGCGAAGCCTCGTCACGGGTACCGGGAGCCTTCGGGGCACCGGAAGGGATTCGGGTGCCGGCGGGCGGCTTCCTTCCGGGACGGCCCTAGGAACCCGCGCGCCTCTCCGGCCGGCTCTCGACATCCTGCGCCTTCCGCGGGTGTTCCGCCGGACGCCTCGGGTCGCTCCCTGCCGACCGGTCCCTCAGCGGCCCGCGATGCACCGCCCGCGCCCGCCCGCCCGGATCCCCCAGACGCCGGTTCCGGTTGTTCCGCATCGGACCCCCACGGAGGTAGTCCGGTTCCTCCAGCCGGGTCGGCCCCCTGTCCGATCCCGTCGTTCCTCCCCCGATTCCGTCCGCGGAACCTCGGTCGCGGGTGGTGCGGCCTGGTCCGGCAGCGGGGCTGTCGGGAGCATGCCTCCCCTTCGCGGCCGGTGCCCCGGTTCTCCGGACCGGAGACGGCTGAAGGTTCCGCCAGCGGCGGCCGCGACGTTCCGCCGACCGGCACCACGGCCGATGACGGTGTGCCAACCCGCAGGACCGACCGGAGGCCGTCACTGCGCCGAACCGGCATCCCTTCCTCGGGCGGTCCGATAGGGTGCGTCCGCCCTCCGGACATCGCCCCCTCGGTCCGGCATCCGATCCCCCGCCGCCACACGAGACCGGCGCGATGGATCGCCGGAGACCGAACGGCAGACCGGCAGCCGTGTCCTTCCGCTTCGCGTATCCTTCCGGCATGAATCCGGTTCAGATCCTTCCGGCCCCCGAACGTACGGTCCTGCTCGACACCGTATTGCGGCCGCATCGATCGCTCGGTTCCGCCGGTTTCCGGTGGCTGATGGGGGCGGTCACGGCATTCTGTCTCTTCGTCGGGGTCGTGTTCGCCTCGGTCGGCGCCTGGCCGGTGTCCGCGTTTGTCGGGCTTGACCTGTTGCTGGTCTTCATGGCGTTTCGCTGGAGCTACGATAGCGCCCGTGCGCATGAACGGATCCGACTGGATACCGAAAACCTCCATGTCATGCAGGCCAGCGCCGACGGAAGGGCACGGGTCTGTGCATTGCAGCCCTACTGGCTCCGGATCGACTTCGGTCCATCCGGTAGTCTGGATCGGCAGCTCCGGCTCTCGTCGCGCGGACGCAGCATCGTCATCGGCGCCTTTCTCGCTCCCGAAGAGCGCGCAGCATGCGCGCAGATGCTCCGAGACGCAATCCGGCGCTGGCGGTCCCTTCCGCCCGGCGTCGGGGCGCGGTCGTGATCCTCCCCGCCGAATTCGAGCGACCGAAACCCCGCCCACGGTCCGCCGGACCAGCCGGGGCCGCCGGCGGGCGGAGCCCCGTGTGGTCCGGAATCTCCGCGACGCCTCTGGACCGGCTGCAGACGCTCGTGCACGGGGCGGAGACCGGGGAGGATCCTCCCCGATGCAGGCGGCGCCGTCGATCCGGTCCTCGGCTCCGATCGGAGAAATGGCGCCGGGCCACCACTGCGAGCGCCCGCAGCGCCTCGTCCGCCGGGACTAGTAGTACGGAATCATTGGATTGGGGGCTGCAGGCATGAGCTGGCCCCGATGCTCAGACCTGACACCTGATCCATAGAGGCCCAATAATCCCATTATGTTCTTTATCTGATCCTTAGAAGCGGTGCGAGAATCTCAGCGAACAGCCCGGTTCCAGTGGGTGCCGACACAGACCGACACGGGGCCGACACGGACCGACACGGACCGACACGGAAATACCGCCCCATCCTGCAGCCACCATGCTGCGGGAGACCACGGCGTGGGTCAAGCGCCGCAACGCGGCCGGCGGCACGGTCGATGGGCGGTTCACGACGGCAGACGCCCGGGTGAAACTGAAGTCTCTATACCGATCAATACAACGATTCCGTACTACTAGCCCAAGAGCGAATTCGTTTCACTTGCTCATCTGCGGCAGAGTCTCGTTTTGGCCAAGTACCTTCAGCCATGAGAATTTCGAGCATCCTGCCGCATTTCCGCTCATAGCTGTTTCGTTGGGTCGGAGAGGTTTCCGCTGAATCTTGTGCCCATTCAGACGCAGCTTGGAGAGCACTGAATGCGTTCTGTCCGTATTGGCTTTCATATTTTTCCGAAAACGAAACCAATTTTTTACAACGATCAATCCAATTTCTTGCTACTCTAGATTTTGAATTTGGCTCAGGAATTGCAAGCCCCAATACTTGCCATACACCTTCTAAAACACTCATGTCATTCCCTAAACTAAAGGCACAGGAAATTCTTTCACGTAATAATTTTGTCTCCACAGGTCTTGCCTGTAAAGCAATTTCATCCATCAATTGATACTTGTCTTTGTGATGGGGAGTGCGAATTTGAATAGATTGTCTGCCAAAAATTATACCGTTACGGCAAATACAGCGGCATATCCCAACTTCCATCCTGACAGCCTGAGTTCTGTTATAGCTATTTACAACACGGAGAAAGAAAATATGTTTGTGTTTGTCCAGTCCATTTTTTGGGACATCAACATCAACGTCGAATTTCAATTCTGGTGTGGTGAAGTCAGCAAAAAAACTACCCCGGTGTTTCGCTAATACGACATTAAACACGTAAATTTCTTTCCGCAGAGATGAGCCAAACAGATATTCGAACGCTTCATGTCCAAGATCGACCGCGTCCTGATTGCTGATTAACTTGTATTTGTCGGTAACGATGGCGAAGGGCTGTTCGTTGGGCTTTGCATTGGCACGAGTAACGGCTCGATACCGTTTTGCCAGATACCCAGGATCGTCAACAAAGACCTTTTTCAAGGTAACGGGAAAGCAGGCTTCTCGAAGCGCTTGCTCCCAGTTCCGATCTTCGGCGATTGACATGCTTTCATTCTCCATCTTGAGAAAATAGCTGGGCGTGGGGGGCATGAGTCTGGCATGGCGATGTTGTGATCACTCGGCCGATCGGGCTCATGCGGCGCGCTTGACGGCATAGCTGGGGTAGTTGTTGTTGGCCGGGGTATCGCATCGCTAATGAGGCCTGCCTATGCGCCGTCGAACCGGCCGGGCTTGATGAGGGCACGGACGGTGAGGACGGCCTGCTCCCGTGTCCGCACGATAGCTCCGTGACGAAGAGGGCCACAACAACATGAAGCGATATGCTCGGCTGACCTGCCGGAATGGCCCGTGGGCGTGACCGATGCGGCCGCCGGAATCCGCTCCGCCTAAATCAGTCGACTCCATCGACCCAACTCCCCCATGGCCGAAATATCGCACGGTCCGCCAACTTTGTCGCATACTCGGTCAGCTCATCCCGCCGGTCCTTGTCGTCAAGTGCTACTAGCATAACAATATCCACATGATAGGGATTATCGCGGGTCAGCGATGGCTCGACAGAACAGCCAGCAGCCCCGATGGCTTCGGCGGCCAAAATATATATATAGTGCCTGCCCGGAAAATCACTAAGATTCGGATTACATGAATGAAAGCTCAATATTGACAGGGCGAAGATTCATCGAATCCAGCCTGATTTCAGCGGAATATGCCGTCATATGCCCTCAAAGAAGGAATCTTCGGTTCTCCAGATTCCAAATATGGTTTCATATACAATGTGTTGTGATTTTTCGTGCAGACACTATATAGTGCCCGCCCGAAAATGCCCCTTTCGGAGGGTCTTCCGGCGCAATTGCGAGTTGGAACCCTCCCTCGGTGCCCCGTCCGCTCGGTTTCCGGGGGGATGTCTGCCGATGGGCAGCGGCATCCGGGCTTGTCCCGCCGCGAATCCGGCGGCCGGGGCGAGCGGCTCCGTTCCCGCCTCCGGCGCGGGCTTCGCAGATGGGGTGGAAGGAAGCCGCCGTCAGGCGGCGCGTCTTCGTCGTCGTTGGGCCCGGGCCTGCCGGTGCAGCAGCAGCCCGATTCGGTGGACGTGGAAGGCGGTCACGGACCGTGCCACCATCCGCGCAAACCCGTCCGCCCCCTACGACAGGACCCGGTCCATGCCGCGTGGCTCGAGGTTGTGGATCGCGGACTCCACGGCCGGATGCTGCCGACGCATCTTCCGGAACGTCGGATCGACTTCCCGTTTCCGGTCCGCCTGACCGAGCGTTCCCTTCTTCGGCAGCACGTTGTGCTCCAGCAGCTCGTCCAGGGTGATCCGGTTGGAGGGGCTGGGAAAGCCCCGATCGAAACGGCACAGGCGGAGGTCGGGGAAGCGAGCTTGGGCTTCCCGGATCATGGGCACGGCAGGATCCACGTCTCCGTCTTCCCACAGGACCCGAGGGTGCAGGAGGAAGCCGTGTTGATCCTCCAGCACGGCCACCGGCACTCCGAGTTCCACCGGCACCCCGGCCTTGCCCTTCACACACCAGCGTGTGTGCTCTTCGAAGATCGAAAACCCCTTCTCGCTCTGCGGAATCTTCTCGCCCTTCCGCAGACGGCGATCCACCTGGTGGATCTGCCGGCGGGCATGCTTGAGGTACGACTCGACCGAAAGCACCGTGGGGATCGGGACGCCTCGCTCCCGAAGCACCGGTACCGTCTCTTCCGCCCGCCGGACCCACGCCCGGCTGGCGTCGAGGTACGCCTTGACCGGCTCCGGACGGGCCCGTCGGGTCTGCCGAACCTGCTAGAAATGCTGCTGCAGTTTCCGGCTCCCATGCTGCCACTGCCGCCATCCGGACACCCCCAAGCGTACGGCGACGCGACCCGTATCCCGCACCAGGCAACGCATCGCATCCCACAACCGATGGACATCTGTCGGGTAGTGCACGTCCGTCTTCACCACGAACGAATCGCAGCGGCCCCGCAGGGGGTCGTCCGACCGACGGCGGCCCCGGTCGTCCGCGCCGTTCGTGCCGTTCTTCCGCTTCCGGGTCCGCTTCCGCTTCCGTACCCTCGCATGGCCTTGCTCCGCGATCCGCTGCGACACCTTCCCCAGCACTTCCGGTGTCCGCAGGCTCACGTTGTCCACCCTCGTCGGATATCCGTACCGGGTGTGATCCCAGATGTCGGTGTGCCCCAGAAACTTCCGAACCGTCCTGTGCTCGTTCACCAGCTCGTGCACGGGATCGAAATCATAGCCCAAACGTAACTACTCACCCCTGGTTGGGGTCTGGTTGGCCGTAGTGCTCGTTGAGGATGTCTGCGGCCTTTCCGTTGAGGGCGATGTGGATGGCGACGAGAGGGTTGTAGCCGAGTGCCTCCATGGAGGTGAGGAAGCTTGATTGCGCCAGGCCAAGCCCTGGAGAGGGGGAAACCATGACGTAGGTTGAAACCTTTCGTCGCAAGCCTGCGGGTTCGACCCCCGCCCGGCAAAGGTGAGCCCGCCAGCCGGGAGCGAGTGTGGCATGGCGTGCGGTAACGCACGTCGTGAAGCGTACACAGCGGGCGGCGAAGCGTCGCTATGGAGCCTCGTAATCCTCAACGTCGGTGCCTTCATCTTTCGAGCAGTGGGGGCCGCACCGGAGTGCCGCATGCATGGGCAAGGCGCAACGGACCGTCCGGGGTCAGAGAACGACGCAAAGCCGCGGGATGGCTTGCCAGGGAACCTGGGAGATCCTGTTCCTGCCCGCAGGAATGACCGCTGGAAAGGGAGATAGCCAGCGTGATCAATCAAGACCCCGGCCGGCCGCTGTGCCTGCACGGCGGCGGGAGCGCGCGAGCGAACACGAAACCTGCAGGCATCGTGCGGACCCGGCTGGCGAAACCAATGAGCCGAAGGGCACGCGGGGACAGGAAGTCGTAGCACGCTCATACTACCGCCGAAGGCGGGGAACCGGGTCCACCGGGTGCCGCTGGAGGGAAGGGGCGTGCTGCAGGAACCGAACCACTGGAGGGAAACGGTGGAAGAGACACTGCGATCTGCCAACACGTCGACGAAACCACAGTGGATCGCCGCGCAGGCGAGGAAGCACCCGGACCGGGTGTTCACCTCGGTGCACCACCTGATCGACGGGGACTGGATGCGGGAGGCTTGGCGTCGCACCCGGAAGGACGGGGCCGCCGGGATCGACGGCGTGACCGCGGCCGACTACGAGAAGAACCTGGAGGCCAACTTGGAGGACCTCCGGGATCGGATCCTGTCGTGCCGCACCTTCGCGCCGCCGGTTCGGCGGACCTGGATCCCGAAAGGGAACGGCGAGGTCCGGCCCCTGGGCATTCCGACCCTGGAAGACAAGGTGGCGCAACGAGCCATTCTCATGCTGCTGGAACCCATCTACGAAGCGGACTTCGTGCCGGGATCGTATGGGTTCCGGCCTGGACGATCGGCGCAGGAGGCCCTGCACGCCATCGACCAGGGCATCATGAAGAAGAAGAAGCGCTGGGTGATCGATGCGGATGTATCGAAGTATTTCGACAGCATCCCGCATCGGGAACTCCGCGCCTTCCTGGACCTGCGGATCAAGGACGGTGTCCTCCGTCGCATGATCAACAAATGGTTGCGGGCGGGCGTCCTGGAGGAGGGCGTCCGGCACACCTCGGAAGCGGGCACGCCGCAAGGCGGCGTGCTGTCGCCGCTGCTCTCCAACCTGTTCCTGCACTACGTGTTGGATCGGTGGGTCGAGCAGACGGTTCAGCCCCGCCTCCGGGGCCGGTGCCAACTGGTGCGATACGCGGATGACTTCGTGCTGCTCTTCGAGCATCAGCGGGACTGCGAACGGGTGCTGGCCGTCCTCGGCCAGCGCCTGGCCCGGTTCGGGCTGAGGCTGCACGCAGAGAAGACACGTTCCGTTGACTTTCGGGCCAAGCTGCCCCCGGATCCGGGAGCGGGCGCCACCTTCGACTTCCTGGGCTTCACCCATGTTTGGGTGCGGTCGAGATGGAAGTATGCGGTGCTGCGCCAGCTCACGGCCAAGGGCCGCTTGGCGCGGTCGGTGCGAGCGGTGCGGGAGTGGTGCCGACGGCATCGACACGCGCCCTTGCTCTACCAGCGCAACTATCTCGCACGGGTCATACGAGGCCATTGCGCCTACTACGGCCGGAGCGGGAACAGTGCCCGAACTGCCAGCTTCCGCTACCAAGTGATCCGAATCTGGCGAAAGTGGTTGTCGCGGCGCAGTCGTTCGGCCCGGATGAACTGGGACCAGATGACCGCGCTGCTTCGCCGCTTGCCCTTGCCGACGGCCAAGATCATGCACGGATACGGGACCGCTTGAGCGAACCTGTCCTGTAAGGAACCGGATGCCCTAATGCGGGCACGTCCGGATCTGAGGGGGGAGGGGCTCGGCAACGACCCCTCCTACCCGGCTTGCGCCAGGCCAAGCCCTGGAGAGGGGGAAACCATGACGTAGGTTGAAACCTTTCGTCGCAAGCCTGCGGGTTCGACCCCCGCCCGGCAAAGGTGAGCCCGCCAGCCGGGAGCGAGTGTGGCATGGCGTGCGGTACCGCACGTCGTGAAGCGTACACAGCGGGCGGCGAAGCGTCGCTATGGAGCCTCGTAATCCTCAACGTCGGTGCCTTCATCTTTCGAGCAGTGGGGGCCGCACCGGAGTGCCGCATGCATGGGCAAGGCGCAACGGACCGTCCGGGGTCAGAGAACGACGCAAAGCCGCGGGATGGCTTGCCAGGGAACCTGGGAGATCCTGTTCCTGCCCGCAGGAATGACCGCTGGAAAGGGAGATAGCCAGCGTGATCCATCAAGACCCCGGCCGGCCGCTGTGCCTGCACGGCGGCGGGAGCGCGCGAGCGAACACGAAACCTGCAGGCATCGTGCGGACCCGGCTGGCGAAACCCATGAGCCGAAGGGCACGCGGGGACAGGAAGTCGTAGCACGCTCATACTACCGTCGAAGGCGGGGAACCGGGTCCACCGGGTGCCGCTGGAGGGAAGGGGCGTGCTGCAGGAACAGAACCACTGGAGGGAAACGGTGGAAGAGACACTGCGATCTGCCAACACGTCGACGAAACAACAGTGGATCGCCGCGCAGGCGAGGAAGCACCCGGACCGGGTGTTCACCTCGGTGCACCACCGGATCGACGGGGACTGGATGCGGGAGGCTTGGCGTCGCACCCGGAAGGACGGGGCCGCCGGGATCGACGGCGTGACCGCGACCGACTACGAGAAGAACCTGGAGGCCAACTTGGAGGACCTCCGGGATCGGATCCTGTCGTGCCGCTACTTCGCGCCGCCGGTTCGGCGGACCTGGATCCCGAAGGGGAACGGCGAGGTCCGGCCCCTGGGCATTCCGACCCTGGAAGACAAGGTGGCGCAACGAGCCATTCTCATGCTGCTGGAACCCATCTACGAAGCGGACTTCGTGCCGGGATCGTATGGGTTCCGGCCTGGACGATCGGCGCAGGAGGCCCTGCACGCCATCGACCAGGGCATCATGAAGAAGAAGCGCTGGGTGATCGATGCGGATGTATCGAAGTATTTCGACAGCATCCCGCATCGGGAACTCCGCGCCTTCCTGGACCTGCGGATCAAGGACGGTGTCCTCCGTCGCATGATCAACAAATGGTTGCGGGCGGGCGTCCTGGAGGAGGGCGTCCGGCACACCTCGGAAGCGGGCACGCCGCAAGGCGGCGTGCTGTCGCCGCTGCTCTCCAACCTGTTCCTGCACTACGTGTTGGATCGGTGGGTCGAGCAGACGGTTCAGCCCCGCCTCCGGGGCCGGTGCCAACTGGTGCGATACGCGGATGACTTCGTGCTGCTCTTCGAGCATCAGCGGGACTGCGAACGGGTGCTGGCCGTCCTCGGCCAGCGCCTGGCCCGGTTCGGGCTGAGGCTGCACGCAGAGAAGACACGTTCCGTTGACTTTCGGGCCAAGCTGCCCCCGGATCCGGGAGCGGGCGCCACCTTCGACTTCCTGGGCTTCACCCATGTTTGGGTGCGGTCGAGATGGAAGTATGCGGTGCTGCGCCAGCTCACGGCCAAGGGCCGCTTGGCGCGGTCGGTGCGAGCGGTGCGGGAGTGGTGCCGACGGCATCGACACGCGCCCTTGCTCTACCAGCGCAACTATCTCGCACGGGTCATACGAGGCCATTGCGCCTACTACGGCCGGAGCGGGAACAGTGCCCGAACTGCCAGCTTCCGCTACCAAGTGATCCGAATCTGGCGAAAGTGGTTGTCGCGGCGCAGTCGTTCGGCCCGGGTGAACTGGGACCAGATGACCGCGCTGCTTCGCCGCTTGCCCTTGCCGACGGCCAAGATCATGCACGGATACGGGACCGCTTGAGCGAACCTGTCCTGTAAGGAACCGGATGCCCTAATGCGGGCACGTCCGGATCTGTGGGGGGAGGGGCTCGGCAACGACCCCTCCTACCCGGCGCCTCGGCACCATGCGGTTGCGTGGAGCATGGTGCGGAAACATCCGGACACTTTGATCTTGACCTTGGTCATTCGGATCTTCTGTTCTCCGGCATTGTTGGTGAAGCTGACGTCGGGGTCCTTCATGAAGCGGAGGACGGACGTCTCGTGTTTCACGAGACGTTCATGCAGGTTGTGGGCGTCGGACTTTGCGATGCGTCCCCGGGTTCCTTTCGTCCGCGGCGGGATATCGGGCAACTCCTTGGCGCCTTGGGTGAGGAGGGTGCGGTAGCGCTTGCGCACGGCCCGGCGGTCGGTCTCGTTCAAGGCCTTGGATGCGCTCTGGTTGACCCTGTGGCAGACCCCGCGCAGCAGGCTCTTCATCAATCGCGCCCAGCGGTAGCCGTTGGACTCGACGACGAAGGCCAGTTCGCGCAGCAGGTGGCTGCCGCACAGCTGGTGGCGGCACTGCTCGTAACCCATGTACGCAGCCCAGCAGTCGTGGACCAGGACGCCCTGGTAGCGCGGGAGGATGCCGATCTCTTCGATCGCCTCCCGACCGCGCTTGCGGTGCGGGAACTTCACGGTCAGGGTGCCGTCGGTGACGACATGGAGCCATTGGGTCTTGCCGGCGACCCGGAATCCGGTCTCATCGACATGCAAGGCCGGGCGTTGCAGGAGATGGGCCACGGCGACCTCCTCCCAGGATGCGAGCGCATCCTGAAAGCGCCGGACATAGCCGAGACAGGTCGCCTCGGAGAGCTTGATGCCGGAGATCGCGTGCACGAGCGAGACAGCACGGCGCAGGGACAGCATCTGGGCGATCAGCAGGTTGAGGACCAAGGCCTGGATGCGGACACCGTACTGCACGGGCCCCGGCATGAGGTCTGGGAACCGGCCCTTGGTCCGGGCCCGGCACTTCGGGCATTCCTTGATCTCGGCGTCGACGCGGCGCTCGACGACTTCGAACACGATGTCGTAGAGGACGCGGCGCTCCCGATCGACGGGGTCGACGTCGTCGAGGTCGGCGCCGCAAGCGTCGCAGGCATCGACGGTGATCGTCTCCTGGACGGTGGTCGTGCGCCGGTGACCGCCCGTCTGCGGGTTCGGCTTCGGGCCCTTGCCGTGGCTCCCGGTGCGCCGCGCGCTCTCGTCCGGGTCCGTCTGGGACGGCGGCAGACCGGAGTTCCGGCTCGTCTTGCGCGTGGCCTTCTCCAGGAGCACGGCCAGCAGCAGCTGGAGCAGCATCAGCAGGCCGCGGACGAGCGCCTCGCACTCCGGGGAGACCTTGCCTTGCATGCGGAGATCCTGGAACCGCTTCTGGAAGGCGTCGACTTCCTGGCGCAGGGAGGTGCCGGCGACGCTCGTCATCCCGACGCCTCCACCCCCCGGACGGCCGCCCGCACGGCGAACCGCTCGCCTTCGGGCATCGTCCGGTAGCGCCGCGCCGGCGGCGGGCGCGTCCGGATGCCGCGGCGCTCCAAGGTCTCCAGCATCCCGAGGCCGGCCCCGACCCTGGAGCCGCCCTTTGCGGTCGTCCCGTGAAGGGGCTCGCAGAGGGTCTTCGCCCGCTCGGTGCGGCGGCAGGGGGAACACCGACCCACGGTCTCCCGAACCTCCGCGATCGGCGGGCGGGTCCGGCGGCGGCCCGAACAGGGGGTCGACTTCAGGTCGATGATTCGCTGGTCCATGGGGATTCCCGCAGCCACGATTCGACGACAGCATGCGAATCGGCGGGCGCTTGTCAAGCGGTGCGTGGACGACCCGCCCACGCACCGAAACGTCACCTCCTATCCAAGGCTTGCCGGTATGGGAAAACCGCCGTCACCTCGACGCACATATCCGAATGCCATTGTCCCGCCGGGCGATCGACCCGTCGTCGCCTTCGATCCCTACCCTGCCGCCATCCACACCTCCGACGCGGTCCGCCCCGATGGCCCATCTTGGAGAGGGTCCCTCCTAGCAACGTCAAGCGCAGATCTCCGGCGGAGGGGAACGGCAGCCCACGGAACCCGCTCCACCGCACCGCACGGCGGACCCGCGACGTCCCGCGCGGGGTGCCCGGTCGCGTTGCGGACCCCTCCCCACAAGGCCGGAACGGGGAGCGGCAGCCGAAGATCGACCCACTTCTTGTCAGACGGACCCCGTGCATCCGGTCCTCGGCCGCAAGCGAGTGAAAGGGGCACGGAACAATGCCGGATCCGAACCCGTCAGGAAAAACGATTCGTCATCAGTAGGGGGGGGTGAGTAGATACGCCCAAACCCTGCTTCCGGAGGCCCATCACCAGGATCTTCCCCAGCTCCATGCCGGGACGCCCTCGCAGGCGGGATACCTCGGGAAGGATCCCCTCCTCCAGGATCTCGAACCACCGGGCCCGGGTCGAACGATCGGCATACACGCATTGAAGGCCGCGCAGCAGCGGCGGAATGTCATCCCGCGAGTGTACGTGGATCTCGATCTCCTCGATCGCAACCTGGCCCAATTCCAGCTGAGGGCGGACGATCTCCCGCAGGGCCATTCTCCCGAAGATTCCCGAATCCCGCGCGATGTTCCGGCCCCAGCGGCCGATTCCCGCCCCACAGAGGGATTCTTCACCTCTTCAATAGCACATTTCCATCATTGGAATCAACTGGTTGTACTTTTTCGGGCGGGAACTAGTAGTACGGAATCATTGGATTGCTGGGTATAGAGACTTCAGTTTCACCCGGGCGTCTGCCGTCGTGAACCGCCAATCGACGGTGCCGCCGGCCGCGTTGCGGCGCTTGACCCACGCCGCGGTCTCCCGCAGCATGGTGGCGCGGTCAGGAATGCGTCGTCGAAGACATTGTCGCGACAACGCACCGATTTCGATCTCGGCCATGTTGAGCCAGCTTCCGTGCTTCGGCGTGTACCGAAACCCGAACCGCTTTCGCACTCGCATGGCCTCCCGGGGTGCAAAGGCTTCATACAACGATGCGGGGCCGTGCGTGTTCAGGTTGTCCATGACCAGCACGATCTTCTTGCCGGGGAAATGATCGTCCGCGAGTTCCCGGATGAACTGCGCCCAGTCCCGCGCCGTGCGACGGTCGGTGACCTTCACCGTACGCCAGTTTTCGTTGGGCGCGAACGCCAGGAAGAGATTGGCCGTGCCGTTTCGCTCGTATTCGTAGTCGACGATTTCCGGCTGCCCGGGCCGCACGGGGCGGGGAAGGCGGGTTTCCTTCGTCTGCTGCCGGCTGGTCTCATCCATGCAGACCAGGACCTCGTCTTCGGCAAAATCCCGCTGGTACGTGTCCAGCACCTCCTCCATCGCCGCCACGAACGGCGCGTTGCGGCTCGGGGGAATGCACCAGTACTGTTTCAGCCAAGGCTTGATCTCCTTTTTTTAGAGTCTTCCGTACCGTTTCTTTCGAGATGCTCTCGACGATCTCCATCTCCATCAGACGACCGGCCAGCAGCTTCAGCGTCCAGCGAACACAACCTTCGGGCGGGGAAGAACAGGCCAGAGCCACCAGCTTCGCTTCCTTCGCCCCGTCCAGGAGTTTCGGTCGACGGTTCTCCTGCTCCCGGCGGCGAAGGGAGGCCTCCAAACCCTCCAGAACACAACGCTTGCGCAGGCGTTCGACCGTCGAAGCGCCGATACCCAGGCCGCGCGCGATGTCGACATCCCGGAGTTTGCCGCCGTCGCGCCCCTCGTCTGCCATCAGCAGAATCTGCGCCCGACGACGACGCCAGGCGGCTCCGGTACCGTCGACGATCGCTTGGAGTTCCCGGCGCTCCGACGCCGAAAGGCGCACTCGATCGAGCTTCCTGCCCTGAGGATTGGCCAGGATCCACTCCGATCCCCGCACCGAACCCCTGCAGGCAGGCTCGGTTCCCGGAAACCGGATCCGTCCGATCCCCAAGAGAGTGTGAGCGCCTGCACGTTCGGCATCGGGTCTGTGGGGATGAACAAGAGAGCGCCGTACCGATCGGGCGCCCACGCGTGCCGACACGCACCGACACGGGGCCGACACGGACCGACACGGAAATCTTGCCAGAATACTATCGTCAGTTCAACGTTTCCGTACTACTAGTTAGTGTCTGCACGGAAAATCACAACACATTGTATATGCAAGCGTATTTGGAATCTGGGGAACCGAAGATTCCTTCTTTGATGGCATATGACGTATCTACTCACCCCCCCCCTACTGATGACGAATCGTTTTTCCTGACGGGTTCGGATCCGGCATGGTTCCGTGCCCCTTTCCCTCGCTCGCGGCCGAGGACCGGATGCACGGGGTTCGGCTGACAAGAAGTGGGTCGATCTTCGGCTTCCGCTCCCCGTTCCGGCCTTGTGGGGAGGGTCCGCAACGCGACCGGGCCCCTCGCGCGGAGGTCGCGGGTCCGCGCCCTGCGGTCCGGTGGAGCGGGTTCCGTGGGCTGCCGTTCCCCTCCGCCGGAGATCTGCGCTTGACGTTGTAGGAGGGACCCTCTCCAAGATGGGCCATCGGGGCGGACCGCGTCGGAGGTGTGGATGGCGGCCGGGTAGGGATCGAAGGCGACGACGGGTCGATCGCCCGGCGGGGCACGGGCATTCGGATAGGTGCGTCGCGGTGACGGCGGTGTTCCCATACCGGCAGGCCTTGGATAGGAGGTGACGTTTCGGTGCATGGGCGGGTCGTCCACGCACCGCTTGACCAGCGCCCGCCGATTCGCATGCTGTCGTCGAATCGTGGCTGCGGGAATCCCCATGGACCAGCGAATCATCGACCTGAAGTCGACCCCCTGTTCGGGCCGCTGCGAGCACCTTCACGGGACGACAGCAAAGGGCGGCTCCAGGGTTGGGGCCGGCCTCGGGATGCTGGAGACCTTGGAGCGCCGCGGCGTCCTGACGCGCCCGCCGCCGGCGCGGCGCTACCGGACGATGCCCGAAGGCGAGCGGTTCGCTGTGCGGGCGGCAATCCGGGCGGTGGAGGCGTCGGGATGACGAGCGTCGCCGGCACCTCCCTGCGCCAAGAGGTCGACGCCTTCCAGAAGCGGTTCCAGGATCTCCGCACGCAAGGCACGGTCTCCCCGGAGTGCGAGGCGCTCGTCCGCGGCCTGCTGATGCTGCTCCAGCTGCTGCTGGCCGTGCTCCTGGAGAAGGCCACGCGCAAGACGAGCTGGAACTCCGGTCTGCCGCCGTCCCAGACGGACCCGGACGAGAGCGCGCGGCGCACCGGGAGCCACGGCAAGGGCCCGAAGCCGAACCCGCAGACGGGCGGCCACCGGCGCACGACCACCGTCCAGGAGACGATCACCGTCGATGCCTGCGACGCTTGCGGCGCCGACCTCGACGACGTCGACCCCGTCGATCGGGAGCGCCGCGTCCTCTACGACATCGTGTTCGAAGTCGTCGAGCGCCGCGTCGACGCCGAGATCAAGGAATGCCCGAAGTGCCGGGCCCGGACCAAGGGCCGGTTCCCAGACCTCATGCCGGGTCCCGTGCAGTACGGTGTCCGCATCCAGGCCTTGGTCCTCAACCTGCTGATCGCCCAGATGCTGTCCCTGCGCCGTGCCGTCTCGCTCGTGCACGCGATCTCCGGCATCAAGCTCTCCGAGGCGACCTGTCTCGGCTATGTCCGGCGCTTTCAGGATGCGCTCGCATCCTGGGAGGAGGTCGCCGTGGCCCATCTCCTGCAACGCCCGGCCTTGCATGTCGATGAGACCGGATTCCGGGTCGCCGGCAAGACCCCATGGCTCCATGTCGTCACCGACGGGACCCTGACCGTGAAGTTCCCGCACCGCAAGCGCGGTCGGGAGGCGATCGAAGAGATCGGCATCCTCCCGCGCTACCAGGGCGTCCTGGTCCACGACTGCTGGGCTGCGTACATGGGTTACGAGCAGTGCCGCCACCAGCTGTGCGGCAGCCACCTGCTGCGCGAACTGGCCTTCGTCGTCGAGTCCAACGGCTACCGCTGGGCGCGATTGATGAAGAGCCTGCTGCGCGAGGTCTGCCACAGGGTCAACCAGAGCGCATCCAAGGCCTTGAACGAGACCGACCGCCGGGCCGTGCGCAAGCGCTACCGCACCCTCCTCACCCAAGGCGCCAAGGAGTTGCCCGATATCCCGCCGCGGACGAAAGGAACCCGGGGACGCATCGCAAAGTCCGACGCCCACAACCTGCATGAACGTCTCGTGAAACACGAGACGTCCGTCCTCCGCTTCATGAAGGACCCCGACGTCAGCTTCACCAACAATGCCGGAGAACAGAAGATCCGAATGACCAAGGTCAAGATCAAAGTGTCCGGATGTTTCCGCACCATGCTCCACGCAACCGCATGGTGCCGAGGCTCCAGCTTCCTCACCTCCATGGAGGCACTCGGCTACAACCCTCTCGTCGCCATCCACATCGCCCTCGACGGAAAGGCCGCAGACATCCTCAACGAGCACTATGGCCAACCCGACCCCAACAAGGGGTGAGTAGTTACCATATGACGACATATTCCGCTGAAATCAGGCTGGATTCGAAGAATCTTCGCTCTGTCAATATTCAGACGTCCTGACCTCGTCCAACGTCAGGTGAGACGATTCTGGGGTGTTGTGCCGTCGATGTCGTAGACGAGGCGGAGGTTGGTTCCCGGATAGACGGTCCTGGTCTGGTTGAGTTCTTCGATCAGCGGCAGCAGTGCTTTTTCGGTTGCGTTGTTGGCCAGGCCGAGGATGTTGACCCTGAGGATGCCGCTTTCGGGGTCCGGCTCGATGCTGGCATCGGCGGTCATCAGGGCGGCGAGGAGGGTGCGGACGGTGTTGGGTCGTGCCTTTCCCCGGATCACGGGGGCCATCATGCGGGTTTCGGCGCGATCGCAGATCATGCGGACGAGATCGATGAGGAGGCGTCGCGTTCGTGGCAAGGTGTCGGGCTGGTCGCGGTCGGCACGTTCGCCGACACGGACATGGCTGGCCAGGGTCGAGCGGCGCTCCTTGAGTTCGGCGAGGGCCTCCTCGAGAGCGCCGACTTCGGCAGCGAGAGCGTCGGTTGCCTTGCCCTTGGCGGTGGCCCTGGCGACCCGCACCTGCAGTTGAGCGAGGCGCGCCTGGTGCTTCCGGATGGCCGTGCGCACGGTCCTCATGGCCGGATGGACCACGAGGGTGTCGTCATTGAGCGTCTCGAAGCCCTGCTCCGGCAGGGCGTCAAGGTTGTAGGCGTCACGCATGTACTGGAAGAAGTTCTCCTGAACCCAGCGCGAGAACATCGCCCCGGCGACCTCTTCCATCGCCATCCCCGGATGGGTGGTGATGAGCGGCACCTGGCGGCCATGGTCCAGGAGGCGGCGGATCTGGCGGACCTTGTAGCCCTTGGCCAGAGCGATCTTCTTCTCGGCCCGTCGGACCTGGGTCGAGGGGGTCCCCGCCGGCCCGTGAAGGGGCACCGTGCATTCTGTGAAGTCCTCGACGGCCCAGTCCTTGCCCTTGAAGTTCTTGTGCCAGGTGAGGACCGCGATACCGCGGCGCGCCAGACGGCGGAACCGGTCCGGGCTCCAGCCCTCGCGGTCAAAGACCAGGGTGACCGCCGGCGGGCCGCCGCGAAGAAGGTCACCGGCATCCCCGGTGACGACCCCCAGGGTCTCCAGCTCAGGGACCACGTCCTGCTCCAGAGCCCGCACCATCGTGCCATCGAGATCCTTGTGGAGACACACCAACGGGGCGCCCGAAAGGGCGTTGATCCCGTAGCTTGCCGCGGCCGGAAGGCAGAGCTTCTGGCGCGACACGAAGGGCTTCGGCACCGTGCCCTTGCCGGGGTAGACCTTGACATGGCCGTCCACGGCCAGCGTCATCCAGTCCTGCGAGCCGTCCTCGAGCCAGGACCGCCCGAGGGCCCGTTGCCATGCCTCCACCGTCTCGGGAGAGGCGGCAAGGGCGGCCACCTTCCTCCTCAGGGTCTTGACCTCCGGGCATCGGTCGAGACCCAGCAGAAGACCCCATTCCCCGGGCGCCGGGTAGCGCAGTCTCTCCGGCGTGCGCACCCGGGCCAGGGTCATGAAGGCCAGCAGGATGAGGACGGTCGAGAGACCGTAGAACCCCGCCGGCAGACGCAAGACGCGGTGCGCCGTCTCGAGGAGACCCTCCCGCAGCAGCATCGGCAGGGCCGCAAGGACCCCGCCTCTCTCGACCGCAAGGGCCTTCGTGTCGAAGCGGGGAGCGGCCTCCTCCCTCATCCCCGTGGAAGCCCGCAGGCGCCCCTCGACATCGTGGCAGGCCCGTCCCATCGCCGGACGCCGGGCCTCCTTCGAGCGTTGCGAACGTTCGCTCGCCACGGCGCCCTCGACCACCGGAGCCTGGAGGACGCCTGACCGCAGGTTCTCGTGGAAGGTGCTGTGCGACACGCCCAGCGCCCGGGCACAGGCGCGTCCGCTGGTGCCCGAGGCCAGCATCGTTTCGGCGCGTCGCGCCATCGCCGGGGAGATCACCGTGCGTCTCCGCGGTCGCTGCGGTGCTCCGAACGCCGCCTCGCCCCTGGCTTTCAGGAGCTTCACCGCACGGTAGACGGTGGGCCGTGAGACCCCGAAGGCCCTCGCCAAATCGACCACGCGCACACCGGCGGCCGTGGAGAACCGGGCGATGCGCAGGGCTTGGGCACGGGAGTCCTGGGCCGCATGGCAGTCGAACGGCTCAAGATTGGAGAAATACCACGCCGGATCGCCGATGACGGCCCACGAGAAGGACGAGGCGATGGGGGTGGCATGAGCCGGCTGGAGCGGTAGGGAGGGGGTCATGGCGATTCCAATGTGTAACACATGATATTAGACACACTGGTCGCAGAAACACAGGAAAACAGGGGGACTTCCTGACGGGCGCGATAGGCCTCCTCAGAAGGGCAGGTCAGGACGTCTGATATTGAGCTCTCATTCATGTAATCCGAATCTTAGGGATTTTCCGGGCAGACATTAGTTAGTGTCTGCACGGAAAATCATAACGCACTGTATATGAAGCTATATTTGGAATCTGGAGAACCGAAGATTCCTTCTTTGAGGGCATATGACGGCATATTCCGCTGAAATCAGGCTGGATTCGATGAATCTTCGCCCTGTCAATATTGAGCTTTCATTCATGTAATCAGGCTCTTAGGGATTTTCCGTGCAGGCACTAGTTACCGAAGCGGAACGGCTCCTGGACGACTGCGGGTTGCCGGTCCTGTGCGCCCCGGTCCGCATCTGTCCCTTGCTCGTGGACAGGCAGGCGGATAGCGTGGCCGTGCATTCGGCGGGACTGTTCCGGGACTTTCGGGGCCGCGACAGGGGATGTCCCGCACTCCCCGCTTGACTGTACGTGCCGACGCCGCGAAGGGAGGGACCGATGACCCGTCGCCGTCTTCCGATCGGGATCCAGAACTTCCGACGCCTCCGGGAGACCGGCAGCTACTATGTCGACAAGACCGCTCTTGTTCGGGATCTGATCGAGCAGGGCGACCATTACTTCCTGTCCCGTCCGCGCCGCTTCGGCAAGAGCCTGCTGCTCGACACGCTGGGATCGCTGTTCGCCTGTCAGGAACGCCTGTTTCGGGGCTTGGCCATCCATCCCCACTGGGACTGGTCGTCGCCGCATCCGGTGGTGCGGCTGAGCTTCGATGGCAAGTACGACGAACCCGGGGACATCGAGCGCAACGTCCTCAACCAGCTGGCAATCATCGAACATGGTGCCGGCCTCGACCAGGTACCGGCTGTCAGCACGGGTCCGGAGCGCTTGCAGAATGTCCTCTATCACCTGCACGGCGCCACGGGCCGGCCGGTCGTGGTGCTGGTGGACGAGTACGACAAGCCGATCCTCGACATGCTCCACGATCCGGAGCGCGCGACGGCCAACCGGGACTACCTGCGCGGCCTCTACGGCATCGTCAAGGGCAGCGCCCGCCATGTCCGCTTCGTCTTCGTCACCGGGGTGAGCATGTTCTCGAAGGTCAGCCTGTTCTCGGGGCTCAACAATCTCGAGGACATCAGCCTCGATCCCCGCTTTGCCACGATCTGCGGCTACCGCGAGGAGGATCTGGACCGGGTGTTCGGCCCCGAGCTGGGCGGGCTGGACCGCGAGAAGATCCGCACCTGGTACAACGGCTACCACTGGCGGGGCGGGGAGCGGGTTTACAATCCTTACGATGTGCTCCTGCTGTTCGACCATCGGGAATTCCGAGACTACTGGTTCGAGACCGGATCGCTGGACTTCCTGTTCCGGATGCTGATGGAGAAGTCCGTGAGCCCGATGGAACTGGAGGGGCGGTTGGCGGACATGTCACGGGTCTCGAAGTTCGAGGTCGGCGCCATCGACATCGACGCACTGCTGTTCCAGGCCGGATACCTGACCATCGCGGGGGAGGAGAAACGGGGCCACAGGATCCTCTACCGGCTGGACTATCCCAACCTCGAGGTTCGGCTCAGCCTGAACGACGGGCTGCTCGCGTGGTTGGGGCAGAACGACTCCGATCCGCCGGAGCGGGGGCGGGAATTCTGCGCGTTGCTGGAGGCGCACGACTTCGCGGGCTTCGGCGAGCAACTCCGCGCCTGGCTCGCGGGGATCCCGTACCAATGGCATGCGAAGGGCGACCTGGCGCGCTACGAGGCTTGGTATGCGGGCCTCCTCTACATGTGCCTGCGCGCGGCCGGGGCGGATCTCAGCGCGGAGGAAGCCTCCCATCGCGGCCGTGCGGACCTGGTGGTGCGCCTCGGCGGGCAGGTCTTCGTGCTGGAGTTCAAGATGGCCGACGGCGCGGAGGGCGCCGCTGCCGCGCTGGATGCGGCGCTGGCGCAGATGCGCGCGCGGGGCTATGCGGAGACCTACTGCGACCGCGACGGCCCGGTTTACCTGATCGGCGTGGCCTGCGGGCGCGAGGCGCGGAACCTCCTCGACCTCCGCGCCGAACCCGCATGACCGTGCCTCTCGTCTGCGGACCCATGCAGGGATCCGGCAGCGCCTCCTGAACGAACTTCGGGGTGCCGGCCATGTTCGCCTTGGTCGTCCCTGTCTCTTGCTCATGGACCGGCGGGCGGATAGCGTGGCCGTACGTCGATGCGGCGGTTTCGGAACCTTCGGAGCCACGACAAGGAAGGTTCCGCGCACCCCGCCTGCCCGCAGTTTCCGGCGCCGCGAGGGGAGAGACCGATGACCCGCCGCTGTCTTCCGATCGGGATCCAGGACTTTCCGACGATCCGGAACGAGGACTTCTATTATGTCGACAAGACGTCGCTCGTCCGGCAGCTGGTGGACGAGGGGCGCCACTATTTCCTGTCCCGTCCGCGCCGCTTCGGCAAGAGCCTGCTGCTCGACACGCTGGGATCGCTGTTCGCCTGCCACGAGCCCTTGTTTCGGGGATTATATCTAGTAGTCCACCGACGTTGCATTGATGGCTGCAGGATGGGGCGGTATTTCCGTGTCGGTCCGTGTCGGTGCGTGTCGGCCCCGTGTCGGCACCCGCTGGAACCGGGCTGTTCGCTGAGATTCTCGCACCGCTTCTAAGGATCAGATAAAGAACACAATGGGATTATTAGGCCTCTATGGATCAGGTGTCAGGTCTGAGCATCGGGGCCAGCTCATGCCTGCAGCCCCCAATCCAACGTTTCCGTACTGCTAGTGCCTGCCCGGAAAATCATAACACATTGTATATGCAACCATATCTGGAATTTGGAGAATCGAAGACTCCTTCTTTGAGGGCATATGACGGCATATTCCGCTGAAATCAGGCTGGATTCGATGAATCTTCGCCCTGTCAATATTGAGCTTTCATTCATGTAATCAGACTCTTAGGGATTTTCCGTGCAGACACTAGATACCGGGGATTGGCCATCCACTCCCACTGGGACTGGTCCTCGCCGCATCCGGTGGTGCGGCTGAGCTTCGATGGCAAGTACGACGAACCCGGGGACATCGAGCGCAACGTCCTCAACCAGCTGGCAATCATCGAACATGGTGCCGGCCTCGACCAGGTACCGGCTGTCAGCACGGGTCCGGAGCGCTTGCAGAATGTCCTCTATCACCTGCACGGCGCCACCGGCCGGCAGGTGGTCGTGCTGGTGGACGAGTACGACAAGCCGATCCTCGACATGCTCCACGATCCGGAGCGCGCGACGGCCAACCGGGACTACCTGCGCGGCCTCTACGGCATCGTCAAGGGCAGCGCCCGCCATGTCCGCTTCGTCTTCGTTACCGGGGTGAGCATGTTCTCGAAGGTCAGCCTGTTCTCGGGGCTCAACAATCTGAAGGACATCAGCCTTGATCCGCGTTTTGCCACGATCTGCGGCTATCGCGAGGAGGACCTGGACCGGGTGTTCGGGCCCGAACTGGCCGGGCTGAACCGCGACGAGATCCGCACCTGGTACAACGGCTACCACTGGCGGGGCGGGGAGCGGGTCTACAATCCTTACGATGTGCTTCTGCTGTTCGACCATCGGGAATTCCGAGACTACTGGTTCGAGACCGGATCGCCGGACTTCCTGTTCCGGATGCTGATGGAGAAGTCCGTGAGCCCGATGGAGCTGGAAGGGCGGTTGGCGGAGATGTCACGGGTCTCGAAGTTCGAGGTCGGCGCCATCGACATCGAGGCGCTGCTGTTCCAGGCCGGATACCTGACCATCGCGGGGGAGAAGAAACGGGGCCACAGGATCCTCTACCGGCTGGACTATCCCAACCTCGAGGTTCGGCTCAGCCTGAACGACGGGCTACTCGCGTGGTTGGGGCAGAACGATTCCGATCCGCCGGAGCGGGGGCGGGAATTCTGCGCGTTGCTGGAGGCGCACGACTTCGCGGGCTTCGGCGAGCAACTCCGCGCCTGGCTCGCGGGGATCCCGTACCAATGGCATGCGAAGGGCGACCTGGCGCGCTACGAGGCCTGGTATGCGGGCCTCCTCTACATGTGCCTGCGCGCGGCCGGGGCGGATCTCAGCGCGGAGGAAGCCTCCCATCGCGGCCGTGCGGACTTGGTGGTGCGCCTCGGTGGGCAGGTCTTCGTGCTGGAGTTCAAGATGGCCGACGGCGCGGAGGGCGCCGCTGCCGCGCTGGATGCGGCGCTGGCGCAGATGCGCGCGCGGGGCTATGCGGAGACCTACCGCGGCCACGACGGCCCGGTCCACCTGATTGGCGTGGCCTGCGGGCGCGAGGCGCGGAACCTTCTCGATATCCGCGCCGAACCCGCGTGACCGTGCTCCTCGTCTGCCGACCCATGCAGGGATCCGGCAGCGCCTCCTGAACGAACTTCGGGGTGCCGGCCATGTTCGCCTTGGTCGTCCCTGTCTCTTGCTCATGGACCGGCGGGCGGATAGCGTGGCCGTACGTCGATGCGGCGGTTCCGGAACCTTCGGAGCCACGACAAGGAAGGTTCCGTGCACCCCGCCTGCCCGAAGTTTCCGGCACCGCGAGGGGGGAGAGACCGATGACCCGCCGCTGTCTTCCGATCGGGATCCAGGACTTTCCGACGATCCGGAACGAGGACTTCTATTATGTCGACAAGACGTCGCTCGTCCGGCAGCTGGTGGACGAGGGGCGTCACTATTTCCTGTCCCGTCCGCGCCGCTTCGGCAAGAGCCTGCTGCTCGACACGCTGGGATCGCTGTTCGCCTGTCAGGAACGCCTGTTTCGGGGCTTGGCCATCCATCCCCACTGGGACTGGTCCTCGCCGCATCCGGTGGTGCGGCTGAGCTTCGATGGCAAGTACGACGAACCCGGGGACATCGAGCGCAACGTCCTCAACCAGCTGGCAATCATCGAACATGGTGCCGGCCTCGACCAGGTACCGGCTGTCAGCACGGGTCCGGAGCGCTTGCAGAATGTCCTCTATCACCTGCACGGCGCCACCGGCCGGCCGGTCGTGGTGCTGGTGGACGAGTACGACAAGCCGATCCTCGACGTGCTCCACGATCCCGAGCGCGCGACGGCCAACCGGGACTACCTGCGCGGCTTCTACGGCATCGTCAAGGGCAGCGCCCGCCATGTCCGCTTCGTCTTCGTCACCGGGGTGAGCATGTTCTCGAAGGTCAGCCTGTTCTCGGGGCTCAACAATCTCGAGGACATCAGCCTCGATCCCCGCTTTGCCACGATCTGCGGCTACCGCGAGGAGGATCTGGACCGGGTGTTCGGCCCCGAGCTGGGCGGGCTGGACCGCGAGAAGATCCGTACCTGGTACGACGGCTACCACTGGCGGGGCGGAGAGCGGGTCTACAACCCCTATGACGTGCTGCTGTTCCTGCGGAAGCGCGAGTTCCGTCCCTTCTGGTTCGAGACAGGGTCTCCGGACTTCCTGTTCCGGATGCTGATGGAGAAGTCCGTGAGCCCGATGGAACTGGAGGGACGGATGGCGGAGATGTCGCGGGTTTCGAAGTTCGAGGTCGGCGCCATCGACATCGAGGCACTGCTGTTCCAGACCGGATACCTGACCATCGCGGGGGAGGAGAAACGAGGCCACAGGATCCTCTACCGGCTGGACTATCCCAATCTCGAGGTCCGGCTCAGCCTGAACGACGGGCTGCTCGCCTGGTTGGAGCAGAACGATCCCGATCCGCCGGAGCGGGGACGGGAGTTCTGTGCGCTGCTGGAGGCGCACGACTTCGCGGGCTTCGGCGAGAAACTCCGCGCCTGGCTCGCGGGGATCCCGTACCAGTGGCATGCCCAGGGCGACCTGGCGCGCTACGAGGCCTGGTATGCGGGCCTCCTCTACATGTGCCTGCGCGCGGCCGGGGCGGATCTCAGCGCGGAGGAAGCCTCCCATCGCGGCCGTGCGGACTTGGTGGTGCGCCTCGGTGGGCAGGTCTTCGTGCTGGAGTTCAAGATGGCCGACGGCGCGGAGGGCGCCGCTGCCGCGCTGGATGCGGCGCTGGCGCAGATGCGTGAGCGGGGCTATGCGGAGACCTACCGCGACCGCGACGGCCCGGTTTACCTGATCGGCGTGGCCTGTGGGCGCGAGGCGCGGAACCTTCTCGATATCCGCGCCGAACCCGCGTGACCGTGCTCCTCGTCTGCCGACCCATGCAGGGATCCGGCAGCGCCTCCTGAACGAACTTCGGGGTGCCGGCCATGTTCGCCTTGGTCGTCCCTGTCTCTTGCTCATGGACCGGCGGGCGGATAGCGTGGCCGTACGTCGATGCGGCGGTTCCGGAACCTTCGGAGCCACGACAAGGAAGGTTCCGTGCACCCCGCCTGCCCGAAGTTTCCGGCACCGCGAGGGGGAGAGACCGATGACCCGCCGCTGTCTTCCGATCGGGATCCAGGACTTTCCGACGATCCGGAATGAGGACTTCTATTATGTCGACAAGACGTCGCTCGTCCGGCAGCTGGTGGACGAGGGGCGTCACTATTTCCTGTCCCGTCCGCGCCGCTTCGGCAAGAGCCTGCTGCTCGACACGCTGGGATCGCTGTTCGCCTGTCAGGAACGCCTGTTTCGGGGCTTGGCCATCCATCCCCACTGGGACTGGTCCTCGCCGCATCCGGTGGTGCGGCTGAGCTTCGACGGGAAATACGACGATCCGGGCGAAATCGAAGGGGACATCATCGAGCAGCTGGAGAGCGCGGAGCGCGAGCACGGTCTTCCGCCCGCCCGGACCGCCGATACCGGCCCGAGGCGTCTCCGGAACCTCCTCGACCGCCTGCACGGCGCCACGGGCCGGCCGGTCGTGGTGCTGGTGGACGAGTACGACAAGCCGATCCTCGACATGCTCCACGATCCGGAGCGCGCGACGGCCAATCGGGACTACCTGCGCGGCTTCTACGGCATCGTCAAGGGCAGCGCCCGCCATGTCCGCTTCGTCTTCGTTACCGGGGTGAGCATGTTCTCGAAGGTCAGCCTGTTCTCGGGGCTCAACAATCTGAAGGACATCAGCCTTGATCCGCGTTTTGCCACGATCTGCGGCTATCGCGAGGAGGACCTGGACCGGGTGTTCGGGCCCGAACTGGCCGGGCTGAACCGCGACGAGATCCGCACCTGGTACAACGGCTACCACTGGCGGGGCGGGGAGCGGGTCTACAATCCTTACGATGTGCTTCTGCTGTTCGACCATCGGGAATTCCGAGACTACTGGTTCGAGACCGGATCGCCGGACTTCCTGTTCCGGATGCTGATGGAGAAGTCCGTGAGCCCGATGGAGCTGGAAGGGCGGTTGGCGGAGATGTCACGGGTCTCGAAGTTCGAGGTCGGCGCCATCGACATCGAGGCGCTGCTGTTCCAGGCCGGATACCTGACCATCGCGGGGGAGGAGAAACGGGGCCACAGGATCCTCTACCGGCTGGACTATCCCAACCTCGAGGTTCGGCTCAGCCTGAACGACGGGCTGCTCGCGTGGTTGGGGCAGAACGATTCCGATCCGCCGGAGCGGGGGCGGGAATTCTGCGCGTTGCTGGAGGCGCACGACTTCGCGGGCTTCGGCGAGCAACTCCGCGCCTGGCTCGCGGGGATCCCGTACCAGTGGCATGCCCAGGGCGACCTGGCGCGCTACGAGGCCTGGTATGCGGGCCTCCTCTACATGTGCCTGCGCGCGGCCGGGGCGGATCTCAGCGCGGAGGAAGCCTCCCATCGCGGCCGTGCGGACTTGGTGGTGCGCCTCGGTGGGCAGGTCTTCGTGCTGGAGTTCAAGATGGCCGACGGCGCGGAGGGCGCCGCTGCCGCGCTGGATGCGGCGCTGGCGCAGATGCGCGCGCGGGGCTATGCGGAGACCTACCGCGGCCACGACGGCCCGGTCCACCTGATTGGCGTGGCCTGCGGGCGCGAGGCGCGGAACCTTCTCGATATCCGCGCCGAACCCGCGTGACCGTGCTCCTCGTCTGCCGACCCATGCAGGGATCCGGCAGCGCCTCCTGAACGAACTTCGGGGTGCCGGCCATGTTCGCCTTGGTCGTCCCTGTCTCTTGCTCATGGACCGGCGGGCGGATAGCGTGGCCGTACGTCGATGCGGCGGTTCCGGAACCTTCGGAGCCACGACAAGGAAGGTTCCGTGCACCCCGCCTGCCCGAAGTTTCCGGCGCCGCGAGGGGGAGAGACCGATGACCCGCCGCTGTCTTCCGATCGGGATCCAGGACTTTCCGACGATCCGGAATGAGGACTTCTATTATGTCGACAAGACGTCGCTCGTCCGGCAGCTGGTGGACGAGGGGCGCCATTACTTCCTGTCCCGTCCGCGCCGCTTCGGCAAGAGCCTGCTGCTCGACACGCTGGGATCGCTGTTCGCCTGCCACGAGCCCTTGTTTCGGGGATTGGCCATCCACTCCCACTGGGACTGGTCCTCGCCGCATCCGGTGGTGCGGCTGAGCTTCGACGGGAAATACGACGAGCCGGGCGAGATCGAAGGGGACATCATCGAGCAGCTGGAGAGCGTGGAGCGCGAGCACGGCCTCCCGCCCGCCCGGACCGCCGATACCGGCCCGAGGCGCCTCCGGAACCTTCTTGACCGGCTGCACGGCGCCACCGGCCGGCCGGTCGTGGTGCTGGTGGACGAGTACGACAAGCCGATCCTCGACATGCTCCACGACCCCGAGCGCGCGATGGTCAACCGGGACTACCTGCGCGGCTTCTACGGCATCGTCAAAGGCAGCGCCCGCCATGTCCGCTTCGTCTTCGTCACCGGGGTCAGCATGTTCTCGAAGGTCAGCCTGTTCTCGGGGCTCAACAATCTCGAGGACATCAGCCTCGATCCGCGTTTTGCCACGATCTGCGGCTACCGCGAGGAGGACCTGGACCGGGTGTTCGGGCCCGAGCTGGCCGGGCTGGACCGCGACGAGATCCGCACCTGGTACAACGGCTACCACTGGCGGGGCGGAGAGCGGGTCTACAACCCCTATGACGTGCTGCTGTTCCTGCGGAAGCGCGAGTTCCGTCCCTTCTGGTTCGAGACGGGGTCTCCGGACTTCCTGTTTCGGATGCTGATGGAGAAGTCCGTGAGCCCGATGGAACTGGAAGGGCGGTTGGCGGACATGTCGCGGGTCTCGAAGTTCGAGGTCGGCGCCATCGACATCGAGGCACTGCTGTTCCAGACCGGATACCTGACCATCGCGGGGGAGGAGAAACGAGGCCACAGGATCCTCTACCGGCTGGACTATCCCAACCTCGAGGTTCGGCTCAGCCTGAACGGCGGGCTGCTCGCCTGGTTGGAGCAGAACGATCCCGATCCGCCGGAGCGGGGACGGGAGTTCTGCGCACTGCTGGAGGCGAACGACTTCGCGGGCTTCGGCGAGAAGCTCCGCGCCTGGCTCGCGGGGATCCCGTACCAGTGGCATGCGAAGGGCGACCTGGCGCGCTACGAGGCCTGGTATGCGAGCCTCCTCTACATGTGCCTGCGCGCCGCCGGGGTGGACCTGAGCGTGGAGGAAGCCTCCCATCGTGGCCGTGCCGACCTGGTGGTGCGTCTCGGCGGTCAGGTCTTCGTGCTGGAGTTCAAGATGGCCGACGGCGAGGAGGACGGTGCCGCCGCGCTGGATGCGGCGCTGGCGCAGATGCGTGATCGGGGCTATGCGGAGACCTACCGCGACCGCGACGGCCCGGTTTGCCTGATCGGCGTGGCCTGCGGGCGCGAGGCGCGGAACCTCCTCGACCTCCGCGCCGAACCCGCATGACCGTGCCTCTCGTCTGCGGACCCATGCAGGGATCCGGCAGCGCCTCCTGAACGAACTTCGGGGTGCCGGCCATGTTCGCCTTGGTCGTCCCTGTCTCTTGCTCATGGACCGGCGGGCGGATAGCGTGGCCGTACGTCGATGCGGCGGTTCCGGAACCTTCGGAGCCACGACAAGGAAGGTTCCGCGCACCCCGCCTGCCCGCAGTTTCCGGCGCCGCGAGGGGAGAGACCGATGACCCGCCGCCGCCTTCCGATCGGGATCCAGGACTTTCCGACGATCCGGAGCGAGGACTTCTACTATGTCGACAAGACGTTGCTCGTCCGGCAGCTGGTGGACGAGGGGCGCCACTATTTCCTGTCCCGTCCGCGCCGTTTCGGCAAGAGCCTGCTGCTCGACACGCTGGGGTCGCTGTTCGCCGGCCACGAGCCCCTGTTCCGGGGACTGGCCATCCACCCCCACTGGGACTGGTCCTCGCCGCATCCGGTGGTGCGGCTGAGCTTCGGCGGGAAATACGACGAGCCGGGCGAGATCGAAGGGGACGTCATCGAGCAACTGGAGAGCGTGGAGCGCGAGCACGGTCTCTCGCCCGCCCGGACCGCCGATACCGGTCCGAGGCGGCTGCGGAACGTACTCGACCGGCTGCACGGCGCCACCGGCCGGCCGGTCGTGGTGCTGGTGGATGAGTACGACAAGCCGATCCTCGACGTGCTCCACGATCCCGAGCGCGCGACGGCCAACCGGGACTACCTGCGCGGCTTCTACGGCATCGTCAAGGACAGTGCCCGCCATGTCCGCTTCGTCTTCGTCACCGGGGTCAGCATGTTCTCGAAGGTCAGTCTGTTCTCGGGGCTCAACAATCTCGAGGACATCAGCCTCGATCCGCGCTTCGCCACGATCTGCGGCTACCGCGAGGAGGATCTGGACCGGGTGTTCGGGCCCGAACTGGACGGGTTGGACCGCGAGAAGATCCGCACTTGGTACAACGGCTACCACTGGCGGGGCGGGGAGCGGGTCTACAATCCCTATGACGTACTGCTGTTCCTGCGGCGCCGCGAGTTCCGTCCCTACTGGTTCGAGACCGGATCGCCGGACTTCCTGTTCCGGATGCTGATGGAGAAGTCCGTGAGCCCGATGGAGCTGGAGGGCCGTCTGGCGGACATGTCGCGAGTCTCGAAGTTCGAGGTCGGCGACATCGACATCGAGGCGCTGCTCTTCCAGACCGGCTACCTGACCATTGCGGGGGAGGAGCACGACGACTTCGACGCCTTCTACCGGCTGGACTATCCCAACCTCGAGGTCCGGATCAGCCTGAGTCGCGGACTGCTCGCCTGGCTGGGGGAAACGGGCACCGAGTCTCCGAAGCGAGGGCGGGAGTTCTGCGCGTTGCTGGAGGCGCACGACTTCGCGGGCTTCGGCGAGAAGCTCCGCGCCTGGCTCGCGGGGATTCCGTACCAGTGGCATGCGAAGGGCGACCTCGCGCGCTACGAGGCCTGGTATGCGAGCCTCCTCTACATGTGTCTGCGCGCGGCCGGAGTGGACCTGAGCGCGGAGGAGGCTTCGCATCGGGGTCGTGCGGATCTGGTGGTGCGTCTCGGCGGGCAGGTCTTCGTGCTGGAGTTCAAGATGGCCGACGGCGAGGAGGACGGCGCCGCCGCACTGGATGCGGCGCTGGCGCAGATGCGCGAGCGGGGCTATGCGGAGACGTACCGCGACCATGACGGCCCGGTCCACCTGATCGGCGTGGCCTGCGGGCGCGAGGCGCGAAACCTCCTCGACCTCCGCGCCGAACCCGCATGAGTGCGGGATCCCTGCAGGAATCCGTTTGCGTCGACGGAACTCGACCTCGACGAGCGATCGGAAGCCGGTGCCCGGTCCGGCCCCCGTTCGTCCAGCGAATTGCCGTGGCCGATGCACCCGGTGATCTGTGCGGCGACCGTCCGGATCGGGCCCGGGGCGAGAGGATGGGATCGGGTGGTTGTCCGCACCCGGGGATGACCGATGGGGGTGCCGATCCTCGTTGGGCTCTCGTGGCGACGGCGGCCATCGCGGGCTTGCCGTCGTGCCCCGCAACACCAGGGTCGAACTCCTTGATCCCCGGACGGTGCCGCCGCGAGGAGGATCGTTCCCGCCACCGGCGGCGGCCGCGTCGTCGATCGGGTCCGATGCGGGTGGACATCTTTTGTCGCAGCCGCGGTTCGGAACCGGGTTCGCCGCGGCAACGTCTGGACATGAGTGACGGCAAGCTGCACGAGGTCCACCAGACACCCCGGAAGAAGCCGCCCGCGACCGGATCGACGACCGGCTCCGAACCGCGGGCTGGCCGGTGCAGGACCGGGACACGCTCGACCTCGACGCGGGCCCCGGCATTCCGTTTTCCACAACCCGAATGCTCCCGGGCATCGTGGAATCTTGCATGGCGTCACCGATCAGCGGCACAAACTGACATACGATTCAGATTCGTCTCCGGTAGGGATGCATCGCGTTCGAGCCGTGTGCATCAGCCCATTGCCGCACAGAATTGCCGTGGATCAAGGGAAGCGACGTAGTTCGAGCTGGTCACCATCGACCCCCACCGAATCCGACAGGACCGAAAACCATGGGCAGATTCCGGAAACGGGAAGGCGCCGAGCAGGTATGTCGGTGCGCTCCCGAAACCGTGGGAGCGCATTGAAAACGGCCGGCAGGAGAAGCGCCCTGGGCGGCATCCGGTTCCTCGTCGAACTCGCCACCGAAGCATTTGACCGAAGGGAACCCCTTGGTGCGGACACCCGGATTCCGGTCACAAGGGTTTCGTTGTTGGCCGCTCGGGACCTTTCAACCTGACATGGTTAAATCCTCTGATTTAAGCATATCGTGTTCCCGCATTTTCGGTGATGCTCGACGAAGTAGAGGAGGATTCTGTATCCCTGCCAGAGTTTCTCGGTTCCCGGCAGGGGTTGGCGCTTTCTGGGAATGAAGCCGGTCAGGCGTGCGACCTCGACGGCGAAGGCTTCGAGGATCGGTTCGGGATCGGAGGTCCCTGCGGTTGGCGCCGTCTGCCGATCTTGTGGAGGTTGAGGTTCAGGACCGTGATCTCGTCGCGGTGGACGATGCGGCTGGCGGGCATGTCGGGCTTGGAACGTGCGAGGCGCTCGACGGTCCTGACACGGCATGCGGTGATGGCGCCGAAGGTCAGACACTTCTTCAGGTCGTCGGCGTGGTCGAGGCGCCGGTCGCCGGGATCATGTGTCCCGTCCGTAGCCGCGTGGCGGTTCGCTTTCCTCGAGGGCCTCGAGGTCGGCATCGGCGACGATCTGCAGGCGTTCTCCGTAATGGAGTTTTGAATCATGCTCTCAAGAACGCGGGTCAGATGGTTGTGGTGGCAAGGAAACGCGTCAGTCCTTCTCGAAGGCATGAGTGTCCAGCCGCAAGCTCGTGCTGTTTTCGGTAACGACTCGCTCGACATGTTCTGGTACACCGGCAGGCATGTTCGCCTCGATCTCAAGGGTGATTCGCACCTTCGCACCAACCAGTCCGTCCAAGTGAGAAACCACTTCCTCCGCAATCCTGCCGGCTTCCGGCCCAATGCGGGCAGCATCGAGTGTCGCTGTCGCGTGGAACCGGCGAGGGGCCACTCGCGCCATTCCATTGCGGCCCGGAGCTTCAGGCGTAGGAGAGGGTCCTTCCGGGGGAGGATTCGGATGTGGAGCTTCGATATCGATCTGGGCGCGTGCAACTGTTGGTTTGACAACCAGACTGCTACTGTCGCAAGTGATATTGACATCTCGCATGACTCGTAACCCACGGTAACGCTTGGTTTTCTCATCGAAGCCGTCTGCGAGCGCAAACGTGTCATGTTCCCAGGTCAAGGCCCTGATGCCTTCCTCGATTGCGCCCACAAGCACATTTGCGCTCGTGAGCCGCTGCAGGTACAGATACTGTCCGAAGTCTTCTGTCAACTGACGTACGCTGACATGATTGCCGCGCCAAAGCGGCACTCTATCCAACTGTAGCCGCAGCACGGCAGAACCCAAGTCGGCCACCATAAGATCCTCACGTCGAAGCCGCTGCGATGCCCGTTGTGCAAGCGTGCCCGACGCGGTCAGGTTGAGCGACTTCCAAGAGACATCGGAACTCGGCGATCGCTGCTCTGGCACCAGAAGCCATCGATAAGTCTCGGGAATTCTCGCCCGAATGGTGTCGCTTGCCGCTTTTTGCTGCTCCCGGGCCTGTCCAGCCTGGTGGGGGTCCAGGTTAAGCGTCTCCACATCCCTGACGATTGATTCCCAAGCCAGAAAACGTCGCAGCGCCTCGTCCAGTTCCTGGAATCGTGTCTGATCGGCCGCAAGGAACACCAACGCATTGCGGAACAGCCTGGGGGCCGCGCCGCGAGATTCCAGAATCCTGGCAGCCAGCTTTTCGGCCGGGTTGTCGGCGCCGCGGGCATAGTGTGTTTCTGGCGGTAGCACCACAAGCCGTGCGTCGCTTTCGTCCGTCACATCCGCAGGTGATTTCGGGAATGTGTGAACCTGATTAAAATCGCCCTGCTCGCGCAGGTCGCGCCTCAATCTGCCTTCGAGTTCCGACGCTACCTTGTGCGCGTTACGCTGGAGTTCTTCCGCCCGGTCTTCTGCCAGCTTCGCCACCGTCGGCTGGGTGTTGTACCAGTAGCGTGTTCCGTCCTGGTAAAGATACGTGGCGCGAGCAGCAAGGCGACGAAGCCCGTCGCCGAAGACCGCCGGCGCTTCTTTCGGCATAACGCAGCCGAGCTTGATCCGCGTGTCTTCAATTCCCCGCCGCGCCGCCTCGGCAATTGGCGCGGAGCCGAGATAGACCGTGCGCGCGACCCGTTGAGTAGCGCAGAGTTTGCCGAGATTGAGGACATCACCATCAATTGCCACCGGTAGCGATTTGGCGCCGTCAACATCTTTCTCGATTACAGGCATCCAGTTGTCGGAGAGGTAGCGCGTGAATTCGTTTCGCACACGTGGATTGTCCAGGTGGACATGCCATGGTTGTATCAGGGGGCTGCGATCCCCGGTTTCCCACAAGCTGTGGATGACCGCCGCCATCAGACGCAGCACGCCGCGGGTGCGCTGGAAACTCGCGAGGGACGACCAGTCGGTGTAAAGGCGGTTGAATATCTCGGGATGGATCGGATAAGCCGCCTGAATGCTCCGTTCGTACTCCAGCGTCGCACAGGCTGTGGGAAATTCCGTACGGTGCGCCCGGTAGAGGTCGGCGAAAGCCCGCGCAGTGACATCCCGCTGCTTGAAGGCCTCCTTGTCCGCAAACGGCTTGAACAACCTCCGCCTGACGATCTCGAAGCCTTCCTCGGTCGTCGCTGGTCGCCAAGGCGACTCGACGCGCGCGATGACATTGCGAAGGCGCTCAAGAGCATCCCGGCCGCGTCTCCCTCCCACCTCGGAGTCGTCCACTTTGGCGCTTGCTCCGTCGGCTTGGTCCGACGCCGGCAGGGATACCATCAGCAGGCAGTTCTTTGTCAGCTTGACCGCCTCGGTCAAAGCCTGGGCGAAGGTGAACTGGGTTTCAAAGGTTCCGCCCGGCAGACCCGGCTCATTATGAAGCTGGCGGGCGTACGCCACCCATTCATCAATCAGTATCGCGCACGGGCCGTAGTCATCCAGTAGCTCGCGCAATTTGTGTCCGGGGTTGGTCGCGTACTCGTCGTCGGCACGCACCCGCTCGTAAGCCTTCCGGCCACCGAGTTGGTACGCCAGTTCGCCCCAGATCGTGCGGGCAACCGTGCCGTCGGCCTTCGGCTCTGGATTTCCGGGCGAAATCTGAGTGCCTACCAGAACCACTCGCTGGACGGGGTCGACGCGGGCGACCCCGGCCTCTTCGAGCACCGCGTCCAATCCCGGCACGGTTTGCGCGTCGATGTCCGAAAACAAGTGGTGGAGCGCCAGCATGGAGTGCGTTTTTCCGCCTCCGAAATTCGTTTGAAGTTGTATGACCGGGTCTCCATCCCCTTCCGACAAACGACGGATTGCGCCCACGAGCAGCGATTTCAGGCTCGCGGTCAGGTAGGTGCGCCGAAAGAACTCGACTGGGTCGCGGTACTCATCGACACCCTGGCCTCGGTGCACCTGGCCCAGATCGGCTGCGAACTCCGCCTGCTGATAGCGCCCGGTAGCCACATCGTCGTGTGGTTCGACGACATCGCGCCAAGCATTGATGCCCGAGGTGGCGAGAGCGTCCACCTGAAGGGATGCAACCCGCCGTGTCTCGCCGCGCACCTGCTCGTCGATCACTAGGCGGCGAAGGTCCACCTTCATTCGCCCAATCTCTGCCGCCTGTGGCGCCGACACTGCCGCGAGCATGCGCTCCGCCGAGTCGAGCGCACGATCCGTGTCGTCACTCGAGAAGCGCTCCTGATGCGCCCACTTGTTCCGCCAATCGCGCAGCTCAAACGCCAGACTGCGGCTGCTGTGGCCGAGAGTGTCCTGGAATACCTCACGCCAGATATCGGTCATCAGCCGCAACAAACCGGCGGTGTCCCACTGGTTGATCGGCTTGTTCGCCAGATGCGGATCGTTCGTGTATTTCTTGATTTGGTCCCAAGGCACCTGCTTCGACCGAGCACGTACCTCGCGTTCCACGTACGGTGCGAGCCCGTTGCGCAGCAGCTCCAGCGCCTTGCCTACGCGTTCCCGGTTGGTCGTCGCCATGGATCCTCTCTTGGGGGAATGTCGCCGATCCAGACGCGAACCGGGCCATCACGAGACCGCATCCGCACCTTCGACAAGGCACTTTACCTTACCATCATGGAGCACAACAGCTCGAATGAAAAGTCAACAACCTTGTTCGGCCCGCTTGCCGATTCGGTTGTCCGCCGCCAGTCGCGCCTCTGGAAGCCTCGCACGCTGGCGGTCAACCGCTGCTACCTGCGCAATCAGATCATGCCGTTCTTTGCACAGCGGCCCGTTGCGGACATTTCGTCGGGTGAGGTACGGCAGTGGTTCGCCTCCCTGCGCGCCATCCCGTCCGCGGCGAACCGCGCCTTGCCTGTGCTTTCGGTTGTCTTCCGCGAGGCGGAACGGCTCGGCCTTCGTCCCGAGAACAGCAATCCCTGTGCGGGGGTACGACGATACCGCGCGCCCGGGCGCAGCCGCTTTCTCACCACCGCAGAAATCCGTCGACTCGGTATCGTACTCGCTCAGCGCGAACGCGATGCCCTTGATGTGGTTGCCCTTGTGCGTTTGCTGGTTCTCACCGGTTGCCGACAGGGCGAGATCCGGCACCTGCGATGGGGCGACTATCGGGAAGGCAACCTCTATCTTCGCGACAGCAAGACCGGACCGCGAACGGTCTGGCTTTCCGGCGCGAGCCGCTTGGTCCTGGCCTCTCTCGACAGGACTTCGGCCTGGATGTTTCCGGCCAGACGGGACGACGGCCCCATGCGCACGGAGACCTTGTACCGATACTGGCGGGAGATGCGCGCGGCAGCCGGGTTGCCGGAAGTGCGACTCCACGACCTTCGGCACAGCTACGCCAGTTACGCCTTGCGTCAGGGCGAGACCGTGCTGACGATCGGCCGGCTGCTCGGGCATCAAGACGCTGCAACCACGCTGCGGTATCTCCACTTCGACGACGCGCTCGCGACGCAGGCCGTGCAGACTGTCGCCGACGCCATGGCGCATCGACCATGACAACGTTCGCGGAGTTCATTGCGTCACCTTGGAAAGCTGCGTGCCATGAGCCGTGCAAGCCCTCTACCAAACTCCGGGTCGAGAGTCTGCTGCGCACACAACTTCTCCCCGAGTTCGGCTCCATCGACCTGACTCGGCTGGGCCACGAGGACATATCCCAATGGTTCGACCGCTACTCAAGGATTGCGCCTGCCGGCGCGAACCGTGCCTTGGACGTGTTGTCCCAGGTTTTGAACTTCGCCGTTGAATGCGGCAATCTGATGGCTAATCCAGCCCGCGCCCTTCGGCGAAACCCGCAGCTCAGGAAGACACGCTTCCTTACTCGTGAGGAGATCGGACATCTCCGCAGAGCGCTGGATGTCCATCGCGGGAGGAGCTCAGGCATCCAGCAGGCCGACATCATCCGTCTCCTGTTGCTTACCGGGTGCCGCAAGGGCGAACTGATAGCTTTGCGCTGGTCCGAGATCCAGGGCGACAGACTCGTGCTGACCGATTCCAAGGTTGGTCCCCGGGCAGTCTTTCTCAATGCCGAGGCCCAAGCCGTTCTTGTGAGGCAGCCCCGCGTCGGCCCGTACGTCTTCCCGTCCCCGACCGACCCTTCGTCCAGCCGCTCGACGGAACTCTCGCTGTGGCGAAAGGTCCGTCGAACCGCGGGCATTGCGGACACGCGTCTCCACGATTTGCGTCATACCTTTGCCAGCCATGCCGTCATGGCCGGTGTTCCCCTGCCCGTGGTGTCTCGCCTGCTGGGTCATGCGCATCTGCGCATGACCCTACGCTACGCGCATGTGAGCGACCGGGAGACCGAAGCCGCCGCCGAGCGCATCGGATCGGCAATCTCGATTGCCCTGCACGGATCCACCGGTTGACACGAACCGGCGCCTGGCGGAGACTTGCATTCGGACACTGCCTCGAATCGACGATTACAGAAAAGCCGCCGCGACTGCTCCCCGCGAGGATATTTTGCGCAAGAAACTCATTGAAATCGCGTTGCCGCTCGATGAGATCAACGCGGCAGGTGCTCGCGAGAAGTCCATCCGTCACGGCCACCCGTCCACCCTGCATCTGTGGTGGTCACGCAAACCTCTGGCGGTTGCCCGTGCGGTGATTTTCGGTCAGATGGTGGATGATCCGTCTTCGGTTCCGGAGGAATTTCCGACGGCGGAGGATCAGACGGCGGAGCGCGAGCGGCTGTTCGGCATTGTGCGGGAACTGGTGCTTTGGGAAAACACGGGCAACGAGACGGTGCTCGAAAAGGCACGGGCGGAGATTCGCCGGAGTTGGCGGCGCACCTGCGCCGATAATGCGGACCACCCGCGCGCCGCCGAGTTGTTCGATCCCGAGAAGCTCCCCGCCTTCCACGACCCCTTCGCCGGCGGCGGCGCGCTGCCGCTGGAGGCGCAACGTCTCGGCCTGGAAGCGCACGCTTCCGACCTGAACCCGGTGGCGGTGCTCATCAACAAGGCGATGATCGAGATTCCGCCGAAGTTCGCGGGGCGGTCGCCGGTGAACCCGGAGAGCCGGGCGGACCTTGCCGGTCGCGCGAAGTGGCCGGGCGCATCGGGTTTGGCAGCCGATGTGCGCTACTACGGCCGGTGGATGCGCGACGAGGCGGAGAAGCGGATCGGGCGCCTGTATCCGAAGGCGAAGGTGACGGCGGCGATGGCGGCGGAGCGCCCGGACCTGACGCCGTACGTCGGGCGCAAACTCACCGTGATCGCGTGGCTGTGGGCGCGCACGGTGAAGAGTCCCAATCCGGCCTTCGCGGATGTGGAGGTGCCGCTGGCAAGCTCGTTCGTGCTGTCGTCCAGGAAAGGCAAGGAGGCGTACGTCGAGCCAGTGATCGAAGGGCGCAAGTACCGGTTCGTGGTGAGAACAGGAGAGCCCGAAGATCCGATTACGGTGAAGCTGGGAACCTCGGCAGGAAAGCGCAAGGCGTTCAGATGCCTCATGTCAGGCGTTCCCGTTACCTACGATCACATTCGTAGGGAGGGGAAAGTCGGCCGCATAGGCGCGCGTCTGATGGCGATTGTGGCGGAAGGGCATCATGGGCGCTTATATAGTGCCCGCCCGAAAATGCCCCTTTCGGATGGTCTGCCGGCGCAATTGCGGGTTGGGACCCTCCCTCGGTGCCCCGTCCGCTCGGTTTCCGGGGGGATTTCTGCCGATGGGCAGCGGTATCCGGGCTTGTCCCGCCGCGAATCCGGCTGCCGGGGCGAGCGGCTCCGTTCCCGCCTCCGGCGGGCTTCGCGGATGGGGTGGAAGGAAGCCGCCGTCAGGCGGCGCGTCTTCGTCGTCGTTGGGCCCGGGCCCGGGCCTGCCGGTGCAGCAGCAGCCCGATTCGGTGGACGTTGAAGGCGGTCACGGACAGTGCCACCATCCGGGCAAACCCGTCTGCCCCATACGACAGGACCCGGTCCATGCCGCGTTGCTCGAGGTTGTGGATCGCGGACTCCACGGCCGGATGCTGCCGACGCATCTTCCGGAACGTCGGGTCGGCTTCCCGTTTCCGGTCCGCCTGACCGAGCCTTCCCTTCTTCGGCAGCACGTTGTGCTCCAGCAGCTCGTCCAGGGTGATCCGGTTGGAGGGGCTGTGAAAGCCCCGATCGAAACTGCACAGGCGGAGGTCGGGGAAGCGAGCCTGGGCTTCCCGGATCATGGGCACGGCATGATCCACGTCTCCGCCTTCCCACAGGACCCGATGGTGCAGGAGGAAGCCGTGTTGATCCTCCAGCACGGCCACCGGCACTCCGAGTTCCACCGGCACCCCGGCCTTGCCCTTCACGCACCAGCGTGTGTGCTCTTCGAAGATCGAAAACACCTTCTCGCTCTGCGGAATCTTCTCGCCCTTCAGCAGACGGCGATCCACCTGGTGAATCTGCCGGCGGGCATGCTTGAGGTACGACTCGACCGAAAGCACCGTGGAGATCGGGACGCCTCGCTCCCGAAGCACCGGTACCGTCTCTTCCGCCCGCCGGACCCACGCCCGGCTGGCGTCGAGGTACGCCTTGACCTGCTCCGGACGGGCCCGTCGGGTCTGCCGAACCTGCTGGAAATGCTGCTGCAGTTTCCGGCTCCCATGCTGCCACTGCCGCCATCCAGACACCCCCAAGCGTACGGCGACGCGACCCGTATCCCGCACTAGGCAACGCATCGCATCCCACAACAGGTGGACATCTGTCGGGTAGTGCACATCCGTCTTCACCACGAACGAATCGCAGCGGCCCCGCAGGGGGTCGTCCGACCGACGGCGGCCCCGGTCGTCCGCGCCGTCCGCGCCGTCCGCGTCGTTCGCGCCGTCCGCGCCGTCCGCGTCGTTCGCGCCGTCCGCGCCGTCCGCGTCGTTCGCGCCGTCCGCGCCGTCCGCGCCGTCCGCGTCGTTCGCGCCGTCCGCGCCGTCCGCGCCGTTCGCGCCGTCCGCGCCGTTCGCGCCGTCCGCGCCGTTCGCGCCGTCCGCGCCGTTCGCGCCGTTCGCGCCGTCCGCGCCGTTCGCGCCGTCCGCGCCGTCCGCGCCGTTCGCGCCGTCCGCGCCGTCCGCGCCGTCCGCGCCGTCCGCGCCGTTCGTGCCGTCCGCGCCGTTCGTGCCGTCCGCGCCGTCCGCGCCGCTCGCGCCGTCCGTGCCGTCCGCGCCGTCCGTGCCGTCCGCGCCGTTCGCGCCGTCCGCGCCGTCCGCGCCGTTCGTGCCGTTCGTGCCGTTCGTGCCGTCCTTCCGCTTCCGTGTCCGCTTCCGCTTCCGTACCAGCGCATGGCCTTTCTCCGCGATCAGCTGCGACACCTTCCCCAGCACTTCCGGTGTCAGCAAGCTCACGTTGTCCACCATCGTCTGATATCCGTACCAGGTGTGATCCCAGATGTCGGTGTGTCCCAGAAACTTCCGAACCGTCCTGTGCTCGTTCACCAGCTCGTGCAAGTGATCGAAGTCATAGCCCAAACCCTGCTTCAGGAGACCCATCACCAGGATCTTCCACAACTCCATGCCGGGACGCCCTCGCAGGCGGGATACCTCGGGAAGGATCCCCTCCTCCAGGATCTCGAACAACCGGGCCCGGGTCGACCGGTCCGCATACACGTATTGAAGGCCACGCAGCATCGGCGGAATGTCATCCCGCGAGTATACGTTGATCTTGATCTCCTCGATCGCAACCTGGCCCAATTCCAGCTGAGAGCGGACGGTCTCCCGCATGGCCATTCTCCCGAAGATTCCCGAATCCCGCGCGATTTTCCGGCCCCAGCGGCCGATTCCCGGCCCACAGAGGGATTCTTCACCCCTTCAATAGCACACTTCTATCACTGGAGTCAACTGGTTGTACTTTTTCGGGCGGGCACTATATATCACACCGACACTGGAGCAAGAGGATACGGCGCGAGAAGCAAACCCACAATGGGCACCGGACATAACTCTCCCCGAAAACCCTCGGGACTTCAAGACCCCGAATTACGGTATGCCGACGTATGCGGACCTCTTTAGCAACCGCCAACTCGTCGCGCTCACCACATTCTCCGACCTCGTCGCAGAGGTGCAGCAGGTTGTGTTGACAGCCGCCCGACGGGCATGGAAGGCTGACGACGGCCCCGAACTGGCCCGGGGCGGAGCCGGTGCTCAAGCGTACGCCCAGGCGGTGGGGGTGTATTTGGGGCTTGGAGTGGGACGTGCAACGGATTTCTGGAACAGCAATGCCATTTGGGAAGTAAGCGGGGGTCTGGTGGTGCATGCATTCTCGCGCCAAGCCATTCCTATGGTGTGGGACTTTGCAGAGAGCAACCCATTCAGCTCAGGTAGCGGGAATTGGACAAACACTGCAATTGGTTGGGTCCCGAAGGTCCTGGATTGCTTACCGATCGCTTATGCCACATCTTCGGCACGCCAATTGAACGCTTGTGAGCTGGCCGGGCGAGACGGCATAGTGTTCTCCACGGATCCGCCCTACTATGACAACATCGGCTATGCCGATCTATCGGATTTCTTCTACGTCTGGTTGCGCCGCACATTACGGACCACTTTCCCAGATTTGTTTGCGACCCTCGCTGTGCCAAAGGCCGAGGAATTGGTTGCTACGCCTTACCGTCATGGAAGCAAAGAGGCTGCTGAGAACTATTTTCTCTCCGGCATGCGGCGAGCAATAGCCCAGATCACGTTGCAATCGCACCCCAGCCTGCCAGTCACAATCTACTATGCTTTCAAACAGTCGGAGAAGAAGAAGGGTGAGGCTGGCAGAGCAAGCACTGGCTGGGAAACATTTCTTGAGGCAGTCATGCAATCCGGTATCGCTGTCACCGGTACGTTGCCGATGCGAACCGAACGAAGTGCACGACCAAACAGCATTGGAACAAACGCTCTTGCATCTTCGATTGTCCTTGTCGGTAGGCGGAGGCCGTCTGACGCACCACTCGCCACCCGTCGACAGTTCACCGGGGATCTGCGTAGCCGTCTACCGTCCGCTCTTCGCCTGCTCCAATCCGGCAACATTGCTCCTGTCGACCTCGCCCAAGCCGCCATCGGCTCCGGCATGGCGGTATACACGCGCTACGGGCAGTTGCGCCTTGCGGTCTGATGCGGAACACAGGCGGCATCCGTGCGCGGGGCGCGCATTCCCTTCGCGTGAGTAGGTTGTCTCGACTTGCCTATTCAAACTGGGTGCGGCTCAACCCCGATTGACGAATGATCGACGTCAGTATGCCGGGACGCAGTTCCCGGTGGTTCGGTACCGGAACCGTCACGGAGCCGCCCGACCCCAAACTTTGAGGGATTATAAAGATAGATTGAAAAACGCCATATACTGCGGTTATGATGAAGCGAGACAATCAATATATGGTATGCTGTCAACCGTTCTGTATGAGCCCCAAACTTTGCATGATTATGCGACTGCCGCGTCGCCGGACTTCGAAAAAGCCGCGCTCTGCCAGTATCCGGCACACATCGCGGCCCGATAGTGTTCCCAGCCTAACCAACGACTATTTCCACATCGGTAACGTAGACCTCGCGTTTGGCACGCTGCTCGATTTCCTCGGCCGAGGTTGTCTCAAAAAAAGCGTAAGCGTTTCCTCAAGATTCGCGCGTGCTTCTGCCACACTGTCTCCTTAGGCTTGCAACATCCAATTCGGGACACAGCGCGACATATTCAGTGGCGGAGGTTTGGCATGCGAGTCGCTCGCCATGCCTGAATACGGTTTCATCCAATGCCGTCCCCAAAGCACCCCGATCAACCCGGCGAACTATCGGGGGCAGGCCAGATCCAGTCCTGTTGTGCGGACTCCCCGGAACTCGCGCGTTCAGCAATCGATGGCCAGCCTCTGACGAGAGTATTGTAGGCGAGCGCTTCAGCCGGGCGATTCTTCCGATCAGCCAGTGCGTACAAGCGATAGCACAGTTCGCGGGCTGTATCGGCGGCACCGTCCCCCAGCGCCCGCACGAGTCTGGCCGCACCTTCATCCCCCTCGGTCTCAAGAACGCGGATCAGATGGTGCACCATCTCCCATGAGGTCAGCCGCGAATCCGTTCTGGGATCCCAGTCGGTGGGGAGTTCTGTCGGCGAGAGCAGTCGCACCCTGCCAGCCTGCGAGATGAGTATCCCGGCATCCACCATTCCTGCGATGCTGGTGTTCTTCGCTTTCGAAAGAGTTTCGGCACGGCCGAACTCGCCCTCGGTAAACCCATACTCCTCGAACCAGGCAAGCGCCCATCGACTGTCCGCATCGAAGTCGCCTTCTTGATCAGCGAGCACCTCATCAAGAATCTGGTTGATGAGTGCAAGCGTATCGCGCACCGTCATTGGCTTCCCCGAAGCGTCCAATACCTTGGCGTAGCGCGTGTATACCGCCATGCCGGGGCCGATGGCGGCCTGAGCGAGATCGACGGGGGCGATGTTGCCGGACTGCATCTGAACGACTGCGGGCGCGAGAGCGTCCCTCAGCGCGGCCGTGAATTCGCGCCGGGTCGCCAGACTCGTGTCCTCGCGACGGCGCCGGCATACGAGAATAATGCTCGATGCAAGCGCGTTGGTGCCCAGCCCCACCATGCGATTGCCGAGTTCGGTCCGCATCGGCCATGTGCCCGTCACCCCGAAGCCCGCCCGTATCACGGCCTCCAGAAAGGTCTCCCAGCCGGTGCTCGCTTCGCCGCCGTCCGCTTTGCGTTCCGACTGTTTGAAAGCATAGAAGACGGTGGCGGGAGCACCGGGATGGGCTTGATCGGCGAGTCGTCCGATTGCTCGGGTCATGCCGTCGAGGAAGAAATGCTCGGCCGCATCCCGGCTGCCGTGACGGTAGGGCGACGCGATCAGTTCGTGCGCCTTTGGAACGGTCAAGGTTGCGAAGAGATCCGGGAAGATCGATCGTAACGAGCGTCGCAGCCAGACGTAGAAGAAGTCAGACAGGTCGGCGTAACCGATATTGTCGTAGTACGGCGGATCGGTGGAAACGACCTTGGGATGGCTCAACGCCTGCACGCTTGCGTCGATCTGAGCGGATGTACCGTGGATATTGGACGGGAATACCAGCAAAGCTTTTCCGACCCAGCGAACTTGGCTGAGCCAATTGCCGGTTGATGTCGAGAACGGGTTGCCCTCCGCATAATCCCACATCATCGGCAGGGCCTGAAGGCCAAACGTATTGCGAATCGTGCTACGGCCTGAGTCCCATGAGCAAATTGTCGAGCCACGGTCCGCGATTCGATCAAGAGCCAAACCCAAATACACCCCCACCGCCTGGGCGTACGCTCGGGCACCGACTCCGCCCTTGGCCAGCTCGGGATCGTCGTCAGCCTTCCATACCCGTCGGGTGTCTGTCAGCACAACCTTCTGCACCTCTGCTACGAGGTCGGAGAATGTGGTGAGTGCGACGAGTTGGCGATCCGTGAACAGATCTCCAAATGATGTCAGACCATAAGCCCAAGTCCAGAACGCGCGTCGGTCGTCGGAAAGATGCTGTTGAGGACGCCATTCCGGCTTTGCCTCCTCACTTGTCCGCACTGAATCATTATTTGGATCAAGGTAAACACGCCCTCGGTCGCCCTCGGCAACCACGGCCATCAGGCGAGTGCCCATTCGCTTGGCCTGCCCCTCGGACTTGACGTAGTCTGGGGGGATCGGCGTCCCCGACATGAGACATCGAAAGTTCGATCCGCGGGAGAGTTTGGTCCCGCGCTTCGCCTCTTCGGGTAGAGCACCGACTCTCACCACGAACCGGTACTTGCGCCCTTCGATCACCGGCTCGACGTACGCCTCCTTGCCCTTCCTCGACGACAGCACGAACGAGCTTGCCAGCGGCACCTCCACTTCCGCGAAGGCCGGATTGGGACTGCGCACCGTGCGCGCCCACAGCCATGCGATCACGGTGAGCTCGCGATCAACGTACGGCGCCAGATCAGGGCGCTCCACCGCCATCGCCGCCGTCACCTTCGCCTTCGGATACAGGCGTCCGATCCGCTTTTCCGCCTCGTCGCGCATCCACCGGCCGTAGTAGCGCACATCGGCTGCCAACCCCGATGCGCCTGGCCACTTCGCGCGACCGGCAAGGTCCGCCCGACTCTCCGGGTTCACCGGCGACCGCCCCGCGAACTTCGGCGGAATCTCGATCATCGCCTTGTTGATGAGCACCGCCACCGGGTTCAGGTCGGAAGCGTGCGCTTCTAGGCCGAGACGTTGCGCCTCTAGCGGCAGCGCGCCGCCGCCGGCGAAGGGATCGTGAAAGGCGGGGAGCTTTTCGGGATCGAACAACTCGGCGGCGCGCGGGTGGTCGGCGTTGTCAGCGCAGGTGCGACGCCAACTCCGGCGAATCTCCGCCCGCGCCGTTTCAAGCACCGTCTCGTTGCCCGTGTTTTCCCAAAGCACCAGTTCCCGCACAATGCCGAACAGCCGCTCGCGCTCCGCCGCCTGATCCTCCGCCGTCGGAAATTCCTCCGGAACCGAAGACGGATCATCCACCATCTGACCGAAAATCACCGCACGGGCCGCAGCGAGCGGTCGCCGCGCCCACCAAAGGTGCAGCGTGCTTGGATGGCCGTGACGAATCGATTTTTCCCGCGCCGCGGCCGTGTTGATCGAGTCAAGCGGAAGCGATACTTCGATGAGCTTGGTCCGGGTGATCGTCATGGCTTGCCTCAATTCGGGAAGGCTGTAGTCGGCGCTGCTATCGTACTGACATGATGTTGACGAGAGGCGTCCGATTCCATCGGCGTTTCGAATAACGCTTCGAACGATTGGCCACTCATGAGGGCGCCTCCGCCCGCGCGATCAAATCGTCCATACTGTAGTTCACGCTCGTGGCAGCCCAGTCCGGTTTCTGCTCGAACGGTTGCCGCACATAGTGGACACGATGCTCGTGCTCGTCCGAAAACTCCACTATGGCAAGGATATAGTCATCCAGAGCATTGAGGGCCGTCAGTACTTCGTTCCTGGTGACCGAAATCGTTTTGGCGCCACTGACTCTTCCCTTGACCTCAATGAAACGCAGTTTGCCCGTTTCCGGTACGCGGCTCTCTATGTCGTAGCCGAGACGCTCGAGCTCTCGATCCTTCGGTACAAACCCCAATCCCTTTTCGACCTCCATGACTATCCCGCGTGCCCGTGCTGCGGACTCTTGTGTCTCGACCGCCTTGCCGGGCACATGGTCATTTATTCGTGCGATCAGTCCGGCCGGAACGACCACAGCGGCCCCGAGCACTCTTGGAGGCAAGGCGGACAACTGCTCTTCCTGGTCCAGTTGGGTCAAGCGAGCCTGCCGTCGCTGCTCCAGGGTTTCGGCGCGCCGACGCGCCTCGCCGGAGTTCAGGCGCACGCCAGGCTTGCCAGCACCCTCCTCAAAACGAAGTTGCTCGGCGCGGCGATACCAATGCGCGATTTCCTTCGTCAGTCTGTCTCTTACGGCAGCGCGTGTCTTCGCTATGGACTCTTGCCGCCTTGCTCGCACTTCGGCCACGTGGCCCGGCACGACATGGGCGATAGCCTCCTCATGCGCTTCGTTTTCAAGCTCTCGCGAGACCCACTGCAGTTCCGGCCGGGCCAAGATGTCGCCAACATCCGGATCCTCATTCCCCAGCGGACGATAGTCCAGGTAAGGCGCGTTGTGCAGGTGCCGGCGGTTTCCCCTACCGTCCATCTCGACATAGAGCATCCTCTGTGATACGACCCGAGCTTCGCCGGCCGATCCCCGACCACCGTCCTGAATCACATGTTCGAGCGCGAACAGGATCCGTGGTTCCTCGCCGTTTTCGCGATCATCCACCAGAACTGCTCCCCGCTTCAGGAGCTCACCGTGGCGCTCGAGCACAAGGTCAATCACTGCGCCCAATAGCGGATGCCCCGGGCACACAAATGCCGCCGGGGGATTGTCAGGGGGCGTCAGCAGCTTTTTCTCGAAAGCTATGCGCTCATACCGGCGGAGAACAGGGTCACCAAGACCGATTTCGTGATCGCGGCTGCGCACTGCGGCCGGCACGTGGCTTACTTGGTACCTTCGAGGCTCTCTTTCCCTGGCGGCGCCGCCGAGCACCCGGAACGCTTCGAGAAAGAACGACTCGATGTAGAAGGGCTGGAGCCTGCGCGCTTGCGCCCGTTCAAGTTCCTCGCGGGCGTTGGCCACCTTGCTTGTGTCCATGACGTCTTGCACGAGTGCTCGTTCTTCGATCAGTTCCTGGATCCGCTCGCGGTCCACGGCCTCGCTCACCGTCTGTTCCAGTCTTTCCCTGACCTCGGGGCGGTCGCCGTATCGGACTGCTTCGATCAGCAACGCGCTCAGCGATTTTCCGTCGAACTGCAACCTTCCGAGTACGTCAAACACATGGCCGCCCAGCGCGCTGCGCGCCTGATCCAACTTGTCCAGCAATCTGCGGAAGACATCTCCCTCCCGGGTCTCCTCCGCCACAAGGTTCCAGAGATGGCATACCTCGGTTTGGCCAATACGGTGGATTCGCCCGAAACGCTGTTCAAGCCGGTTTGGATTCCAAGGGAGATCGTAATTCACCATCAAGTGCGCGCGCTGTAGGTTGATCCCTTCGCCCGCTGCGTCCGTGGCGAGCAGCACCTGCACCTTCGGGTCATGAAGGAACGCTTCCTGCGCCCGGCGCCGCTGTTGGCGCCCCATGCTGCCGTGAATCCAGACAACAGCTTCGGGTTTTCCGAGCAGGGTTTCGATGCGGTTTGTCAGATAGTTCAATGTGTCGCGGTGCTCGGTGAAGATGACGAGCTTCTGTTGCGAGGATGCCTTGGGGATGGGGCGCTTGCTGTCGGCACGGGACCGATCCCTCTCACCCGAAAACAATCCAGGGTCCTGGCGCAGAAGAATCGCATCCAGCAGTTCGGAAAGTTCGCGCCATTTCGTATCGCTGCCAGCGCGCCTGATCGCAGCGGCCATCGCTTGCAGTTTCTTGAGCGACTCGATTTCTGCCTCAAGCTCCGCGATTGTGCTCGCAGCGGTTGCCTCGTCGAGGACCCCGCGCTCCGCCGCCTCGACCTCGTCCTCCGGCGCGTCTTCCAGATCCTCAAGGTCTTCGGCATTGAGCGCAAAACTCCGGGCGTCGCTAGCCAAGGCGCCCCCGCGCTGCATTACCTGCACCTCGTGCAGGCGGCTCTCCAGCCGGTTGCGCCTTCGCATCAGCGATTGGTGGATCGCTTCCGGCGAAGAGGCCAGACGCCGCTGAAGCACGGTGAGGGCGAATCCGACCGTGCCGGCTCGTTTATCGTTCTGCAATGCCTCCGCGCGGTTGAATTCCTCCTGAACATACTCGGTGACGGCATGGTAAAGCTGAGCTTCGTCGTCTGTCAGCTTGTAGGGAATCGAGGAAGCGCGCCGCTCGGGGAACAGGGGCCGACCGTCGAACTTCAGCAAATTCTCCTTCACCATTCTCCGCATCATGTCGGTCACGTCGATGCGGTGGACGCCGTCCCGGAACCGACCTTCGAACCGGTCTCCGTCCAGCAGCGCCAGCAACAGTTGAAAGTCCGTCTCCTTGCCGTTGTGCGGCGTGGCCGTCATAAGCAGGAAGTGTCTTGTAATTCCCGACAGCAACTGTCCCAGGCGGTAGCGCTTCGTGTACCGAATCTCGCCGCCGAAGAATGTCGCCGACATCTTGTGCGCCTCGTCGCAGATCACCAAGTCGTAGCCGCAGTCACGCGCAGACAGCTTTGCCTGTACATCTTTGTTTCTCGCGAGCTTGTCGAGCCTGGCCAACGCGAAGTCATTTTCGAGAAACCAGTTGCCGGTTCGGGCCGCCTCCAGCTTGTCGTTCGTCATGATCTCGAAATTGAGACCGAACCGGCGATAGAGTTCGTCCTGCCATTGCTCGACAAGACTGCCGGGGCACACTACGAGGCATCGTCCCAAGTCTCCCCGGGCGATCAACTCCTTGATGAGCAGGCCGGCCATGATGGTCTTGCCTGCGCCCGGATCGTCGGCGAGGAGGAAACGAAGCGGCTGCTTTGGCAGCATAGCTTCGTACACGGCTGTAATCTGGTGGGGCAACGGCTCCACCAGCGAGGTGTGCACTGCGAGCATCGGATCGAACAAGTGGGCGAGGCGGATGCGGTGCGCTTCGGAAACCAGACGATAAAGGGCACCGTCGCCGTCGAATCTCCATGGACGGCCTTGCGCAACGAGCTCCAATCGCGCCTCGTCGTCGCGGTACAGAACCGCCTCGTCGACCGTGCCGGACGCCGATCGGTAGAGCAGGGTCAGCGCGTTCTCGCCGTGCCACGTTATCCCGACCACCTTAACGGTTTCCGCCGTGCGAATCCCATGGACGGCGCACTCGGGCTTGAGATCTTCCAGCTTCAAGGCAGGTACCGTATCCTCAAGTGTTTCCAAAATACATGCCGAAGGGTACGGATAAGGAACACGCTGCGCAACTCCCGCGGCGCCGTCCGCGCCTTCGGTTATGCATGGACTATATCAAAACTCTCATGTGTCCGTGACCTGCCCCCGCCTGCGCCGACACACCGCCCGGCGTCATCAACAAGAGGAGGAGTCTGGCCGGGAGCGGAACGGCGGTCGCGCTCCCGAGGAAGTCGCAGCCGTCTTCCCTTTCGCCTGACCATGAGGAGCACGGCACGATGCAGGCGGCACTCGCACCGCGCGGGGCGACGCACGCCCCTTTCTCACCCACTTCGTCGGTAGTGGCCTCGACGACGAACGCTACGTCATTCAGCGATACCTGTCCCGAGCCTTTCAACCATGTCAGGTTGAAAGGCTCGGGACGGGATCGCAGAGGGACGAGAGGACGAAGGTTCTGCGCGGGACGCAGTGACGATGCTCCGCCCGGGCTGCCGTGACGGACCCTGCGCCGCAACGTCGCTCGACGTATTCGTCACTCGACGTATTCGTCAGGATGTCCCCCGAACGGAATCGACCGAAGTCCCGACAGCCTGACGGGACTTCGGGCTGCAGGCACTCCTGGTCGTGACCCTGTCCTTCGTCCCTTGCTCATGGACCGGCAGGCGGATAGCGTGGCCGTGCGTTCGGCGCGTCCGTTCCGGGACCTTCGGAGCCGCGACCGGGGACGTCCCGCACTCCCCGCTTGGCCGCAGGTGCCGTCGCCGCGAAGGGAGAGACCGATGCCCCGCCGCCTTCTTCCGATCGGGATCCAGGACTTTCCGACGATCCGAAGCGAGGACTTCTACTATGTCGACAAGACGTCGCTCGTCCGGCGACTGGTGGACGAAGGGCGCCACTATTTCCTGTCCCGTCCGCGCCGCTTCGGCAAGAGCCTGCTGCTCGACACGCTGGAATCGCTGTTCGCCTGTCGCGAGCCCCTGTTCCGGGGCCTGGACATCCATCCCCACTGGGACTGGTCGTCGCCGCATCCGGTGGTGCGGCTGAGCTTCGATGGCAAGTACGACGAACCCGGGGACATCGAGCGCAACGTCCTCAACCAGCTGGCAATCATCGAACATGGCGCCGGCCTCGACCAGGTACCGGCTGTCAGCACGGGTCCGGAGCGCTTGCAGAATGTCCTCTATCACCTGCACGGCGCCACCGGCCGGCCGGTCGTGGTGCTGGTGGACGAGTACGACAAGCCGATCCTCGACATGCTCCACGATCCGGAGCGCGCGACGGCCAACCGGGACTACCTGCGCGGCCTCTACGGCATCGTCAAGGGCAGCGCCCGCCATGTCCGCTTCGTCTTCGTCACCGGGGTCAGCATGTTCTCGAAGGTCAGTCTGTTCTCGGGGCTCAACAATCTGAAGGACATCAGCCTCGATCCGCGTTTCGCCACGATCTGCGGCTACCGCGAGGAGGACCTGGACCGGGTGTTCGGGCCCGAACTGGCCGGGCTGGACCGCGACGAGATCCGCACCTGGTACAACGGCTACCACTGGCGGGGCGGGGAGCGGGTTTACAATCCTTACGATGTGCTCCTGCTGTTCGACCATCGGGAATTCCGAGACTACTGGTTCGAGACCGGATCGCCGGACTTCCTGTTCCGGATGCTGATGGAGAAGTCCGTGAGCCCGATGGAACTGGAAGGGCGGTTGGCGGACATGTCACGGGTCTCGAAGTTCGAGGTCGGCGCCATCGACATCGACGCACTGCTGTTCCAGGCCGGATATCTGACCATCGCGGGGGAGGAGAAACGGGGCCACAGGATCCTCTACCGGCTGGACTATCCCAACCTCGAGGTTCGGCTCAGCCTGAACGACGGGCTGCTCGCGTGGTTGGGGCAGAACGATTCCGATCCGCCGGAGCGGGGGCGGGAATTCTGCGCGTTGCTGGAGGCGCACGACTTCGCGGGCTTCGGCGAGCAACTCCGCGCCTGGCTCGCGGGGATCCCGTACCAATGGCATGCGAAGGGCGACCTGGCGCGCTACGAGGCCTGGTATGCGGGCCTCCTCTACATGTGCCTGCGCGCGGCCGGGGCGGATCTCAGCGCGGAGGAAGCCTCCCATCGCGGCCGTGCGGACCTGGTGGTGCGTCTCGGCGGTCAGGTCTTCGTGCTGGAGTTCGAGATGGCCGACGGCGAGGAGGGCGCCGCTGTCGCGCTGGATGCGGCGATGGCGCAGATGCGCGCGCGGGGCTATGCGGAGACCTACCGCGGCCACGACGGCCCGGTCCACCTGATTGGCGTGGCCTGCGGGCGCGAGGCGCGGAACCTTCTCGATATCCGCGCCGAACCCGCATGAGAGCGGGATCCCTACAGGAATCCGGTTGCGTCGACGGAACTCGACCTCGACGGGTGATTGGAAGCCGGCGTCCGGTCCGGCCCCCGTTCGTCCAACGAATTGCCGTGGCCGATGCATCCGGTGATCGGTGCGGCGGCCGTCCGGATCGGACCCCGGGCGAGAGGATGGGATCGGGCGGTCGTCCGCACCCGGGGATGACCGAGGGCATTGCCGATTCTCGTAGGACTCTGGCTGCGTCGTTGATCGGGTCCGATGCGGGTGGGCATCTTCCGTCGCGGTCGCGGTTCGGAACCGGGCCCGCCGTGGCAGGGTCCGGACATGAGTGACGGCAAGCCGCGCGAGGTCAACCAGACGCCGGAAGAAGTCGCCCGCGACCGGATCGACGACCGGCTGCGAACTGCGGGATGGCAGGTACAGGACCGGGACACGCTCGACCTCGACGCGGGCCCCGGCGTTGCGGTGCGCGAGTACCCGACCGACATCGGCCCCGCCGACTACGTGCTCTTCGCCGGCCGGCGGGCCGTCGGCGTCATCGAGGCCAAGCCGGACAGCTGGGGCGTCAGGCTCACCACGGTCGAAGAGCAGTCATCAGGCTACGCCCGCGCCCGGCTCAAGTGGGTTTCCGATACCGCGCCGCTGCCCTTTCTCTACGAGAGCACCGGGGAGATCACGCGGTTCACGAACGGGCTTGATCCCGAACCGCGCTCCCGGGCGCGCTCGTCTCCCCGCCCTCGGAGACCTGCGACTACGTGCTCGCCAACCCGCCCTTCGGCAAGAAGAGCTCGATGAGCTTCACCAACGCCGACGGGGAGCAGGAGACCGACGACCTGACCTACAATCGGCAGGACTTCTGGGCGACGACATCGAACAAACAGCTCAATTTCGTCCAGCACATCCGGACGATGCTGAAGACGACCGGCTGCGCGGCCGTCGTGGTGCCCGACAACGTGCTGTTCGAGGGCGGGGCGGGCGAGACGATCCGGCGGAAACTGCTGCACACCACCGACCTGCACACGATCCTGCGGCTGCCGACGGGCATCTTCTACGCCCAGGGCGTCAAGGCCAATGTCGTCTTCTTCGACAACCGCCCGGCGAGTCCCGAGCCGCAGACGTCGAAGGTCTGGTACTACGACTACCGCACCAACGTGCATCACACGCTCAAGCAGAAGCCGTTGACCGATGCCCACCTCGAGGACTTCGTGGCCTGCTACAGCCCCGGAAACCGCCATGTTCGGCAGGAGACCTGGAGCGAGGAATCCCCGGACGGCCGATGGCGTGCCTGGCCGCGCGAGGAACTGCTGCAACGCGACAAGGCGAGTCTCGACGTGTTCTGGCTCAAGGACGCCGCCATGACCGATTTCGACAACCTGCCGGAGCCGGAAGTGCTCGCGGCCGAAATCGTCGAGAATCTTCGCTCGGCGTTGCGCCACTTCGAGGCGGTGAGCGGGGGTTCGTCGTAGGATCGTTCCCGGCGGGAGGACGACACCCGGGACGGAGGCGTCCGGAATGCCGTCTCCGGCCTCGGGCGTGACTCCGGCATGCAGCATGTGCAGGTCGTCGGCCTCGGCCGACCCGGCAGCATCGGCCGTGCGGGTGTCGTCGTCGCAGGACCGCTCGGAGCCGGTACCTTCCGGGAACGCAGGAACAGCGAACCGGCGGACTTGGACTTGACCGGGCTCGTGCCGGAGCCCGTTGGCAGGAATGCGCGGATCCCGCGACGCGGCATGCTGCCCGCGCCGGGACGCGGAGGTTCGGCCTGCCGATCGGCAGGCTGCCCCCGGGGACCGTCGCTTCGATGCTTCGGGCCGGAGCCCGCCGCGCCCTCGTCGCCGGATGAATCCGGAACCGTCACGGATCGGGTAGTCGTGGACGTGACCTCCCGCGTGCCTGCGGTTGAGGATGGATCCCCCACCGGCAGAGCGGTACCCGTCTCGGACCTTGCAGGCGGGAACGTGCGGCAGCAGCCGATGAGACCGATCCGACCATCGGCCCCGCTTCGGGGCCGGATCGCCGGTCTCGAAGCCGGACGTACCGAAACGGTCGCCGCCGCGATGCGGCCGTCGCCGAGCGAGACCCGGCCGGGGGGAACGCGCCGGGCCGTACCGCTTGTACGAGCCGGTCGGAAGGGACCGGATGTCCGAATACGGGCGTGTCCGTCCCTGCAGGAGGAAGCTCGGCAACGACCCTCCTGCCGGGCTTCCGCCATCCCGTTGACACGCCCCCGCCTCCGGGCTAGAAATCGATGCCGTGCCGCGGGCGGCCGGTTCGGCCTGCCGGCGCGCCCGGTCCGCTCCATGCCCCCGGAACGTGTTCCATGCGTACCTATACCGCCCGTCCGGCGGAGATTCAGCGTGCTTGGCATCTGGTCGATGCCGACCGGGCCGTCCTCGGACGGCTGGCCAGCCTGATCGCCAATCGCCTGCGGGGCAAGCACAAGGCGATGTACACGCCGCACTTGGATTGCGGGGACAATATTGTCGTGATCAATGCCGAGAAAGTGGCGCTGACCGGCGTCAAGGCCCGAGACAAGCAGCATTACTGGCATACCGGGTTTCCCGGCGGGATCCGGTCCCGGCGGTACGGAGCGCTGCTCGCGGGCGCGCGTCCGGAACGGGTGATCGAACTCGCCGTGCGGCGGATGATCCCGAGGGGGCCACTCGGCCGGGCCCAGATGCGCAAGCTGCACGTCTACGCGGGCCCCGACCACCCACATGCCGCACAGCAACCGGAACCGGTGGACCTGGCGGCCCTGAACCGGAAGAACCTGCGGCGATCGTCCGATGACTGACACGTTCCCCTCCGATGCGACCGCAGCCCCCGCACCGACGGCGTCCCCGGGCAAGACGAGAAGCTACGGCACCGGTCGACGCAAGAGTTCGGTGGCGCGGGTCTGGGTGACGGCCGGCAAGGGCCGGATCGTGGTCAACGGCAAGCGCCAGGAAGACTACTTTTCGCGCGCCGGGCACCTGGCGTTGCTGCGGCAGCCGTTGCAGGTAGCCGAGCGTCTGGACGAGATCGATGTCGTGTGCACCGTTCGCGGCGGCGGATTGTCGGGGCAGGCCGGTGCCATCCGGCACGGCATCAGTCGGGCCTTGGCTGCTCGGGAGCCGGCCCTGAGCCCCCAGCTTCGGGCTCAGGGCCTGCTGACCCGCGATGCCCGTCGGGTGGAGCGCAAGAAATACGGCCGCCCCAAGGCCCGCCGGAGCTTCCAGTTCTCCAAGCGCTGATCCCGTCCGGCCCGCGCGGCGGCCGGTTTCCGATCCCGCGCTTCCGGTGAGGCGATGCCGGCCGGGGGTCGGGGGATGACGGACCGGTTTCCGGTCGCGGTCTTGGGGGCCAGCGGCTATGTCGGCGCCGAGCTGCTTCGGCTGGTGCTGGCGCATCCTCGTCTCGAGGTTGCCGCTCTGGCGGCCAAGCGCCATGCGGGAATGGCGCCGGAAGACCGGTTCCCCCGGTTTCGCGGCCACGACCTGCCCGCGTTCGTCGAGGTCGATGCGGTCGAACCGGAGGGCTGCGCGCTGGCGTTCTGCTGTCTGCCGCACGGTACCGCGCAGGACACCGTGGCCCGCTTGGTACCGGCGACGCGGGTCGTGGATACGTCCGCCGATTTCCGGCTCCGCGATCCGCACAGCTACGCCACGTGGTACGGAACGCAGCATCGAGCCGCCGAGTTGCAGCCGCACGCGGTGTACGGACTGACCGAGCATGCTCGCGAAGCCCTTCGATCGGCGTCCGTGGTTGCGTGCCCGGGGTGCTACCCGACGTCGGCGTTGCTGCCGCTGCTGCCGGTGCTGGCGGCCGGGCTGATCCGTTCCGAATCGATCGTCATCGACTCGAAGTCCGGCGTATCGGGAGCCGGGCGGACGGCGCGCGAGGATCTCCTGTTCGGGGAAGTGGCCGAGGGAATTCGGGCGTACGGCCTCGGCGGACACCGGCATACGCCGGAGATCGAACAGGAGCTGGCCAGGGTTGCCGGGGCGGAGCTCAGGGTGACGTTCGTGCCGCACCTGGTGCCGATGAACCGCGGGATCCTGACCTGCGTCTATGTCCGGCCGAGCCCCTCCGCGGGCGCGGCGGACCTGCAGGCCTGTCTCGAGGATGCGTATGCGGGCGAGCCGTTCGTCCAGGTCCTGCCGCCCGGCGTGCCGCCCGCAACCCGGGAGGTGCGCGGATCGAATCAGGTCCATCTCGGTGTGGCCTCCGGACGGGGCGGTCAGGCGGTTCTTCTGTGTGCCCTCGACAATCTCCTGAAGGGTGCGGCGGGGCAGGCGGTACAGAATGCCAACGTGATGCTGGGCCTGCCGGAAGACACGGGCCTGTCGGCCGGTGCCCTTGCTCCGTAGCGGTACGCGGTGCGGACGGCGCCTGCGGATCCGGGAACGGCACCGGAGCCCCGGGCGCGGTTCCGGGAGATCGGGCAGCACCCGGCCCGACCCGACCGGCGGAGAGGTTCGATGAAGCACATTCCCTGCCCGCGCGAGTTCGAGCGGATCCAGGCGCTTCCTCCCTACGTGTTCGCCGAGGTGAACACCATGAAGGACGCCGCCCGGGCCGCCGGGGCCGACATCATCGACCTCGGCATGGGGAATCCCGATCTGGCGCCGCCGGACCATGTCGTGGACAAGTTGATCGAGACGGTCCGCAGTCCCCGGGTGCATCGCTATTCGGCGTCCCGGGGCATTCGCGGTCTTCGCCGGGCGGTGGCCGGCTACTATCTGCGACGGTTCGACGTGACTCTGGATCCCGAGCGCGAGATCATCGTGGCGCTCGGTTCGAAGGAGGGATTCGCCCACCTTGCCACGGCCATTACCGAGCCCGGCGATCAGGTGCTGGTTCCGGATCCGAGTTATCCGATCCACCCGTACGGTTTCGTGCTGGCGGGGGCCGAAATCTGCCGGGTGCCGGTCGGGACCGGACACGAATTCGTGCCGGAACTGGAGCGGGTGCTGGCCGCCGGGGGAGGGCGGGTCAAGGCGGTTACGGTCAACTTCCCGGCCAATCCGACGGGGGCCGTGATCGGTCTCGAAGGGTGGACCTCCATCGTCGACCTCTGTCGCCGGCACGGGGTCTGGATCCTGTCCGACCTCGCCTATGCCGAGATCTATTTCGACGACCCGCCTCCGTCCATCCTGCAGGTGCCCGGCGCGAAGGAACTGGCCGTCGAGTTCACGTCGCTCAGCAAGACCTTTTCGATGCCGGGCTGGCGGATCGGCTTCGCGGTCGGAAATCCGCACCTGGTGGCAACCCTGGCGCGCATCAAGTCGTATCTCGATTACGGAGCCTTTACACCGATCCAGGTGGCCGCCGCCACGGCCCTCAACGGTCCTCAGGGGTACGTGGAGTCCGTGCGCGAGACCTACCGCCGCCGCCGGGATACGCTGGTTCGCGGTCTGTGCCGGGCCGGATGGGAGGTGGCGGCACCACCGGCGACGATGTTCGTATGGGCCCGGGTGCCCCCGCCGTTTCGTGCCGAAGGCAGCCTCGCGTTTTCGAAGACGCTCCTGACGGATGCACGCGTTGCGGTTTCGCCGGGAGCCGGGTTCGGGCCGGGGGGCGAGGGCTGGGTCCGGATCAGTCTGGTCGAGAACGAGCAGCGCATCCGGCAGGCCTGCCGGAACATCCGGCACTTCCTGGAGCGCCGCGAAGCCGGACAGTGTGCGGTCCGGGGGGCCGCATGACAGCGGTGCCGGCGGAGTTCATGCGGGGCCTCGCGGATCGCCTGCTGCGCGCGACGGAAGACGCCGCCGTCGCGGCCGCGGTCTGGCGCGGGCGGGGCGACGAAGGGGCCGCCGACCAAGCGGCGGTCGATGCCATGCGGGCGCGGCTCGGCGAGGTGCCGATGGCCGGAACCGTCGTGATCGGCGAGGGAGAGCGCGATTCTGCCCCCATGCTGTACGTCGGCGAAGCCGTCGGCAACGGGAGCGGCCCGGCGCTGGATCTGGCCGTCGACCCGCTCGAAGGCACGACCCTGTGCGCCACGGATGCACCAGGGGCGCTCGCGGTCCTGGCAGTCGGGTCCGAGGGCGACCTGCTGCACGCTCCGGATGTCTACATGGACAAACTCGCCGTCGGCCCGGGGTGCCCGGACGACGTGCTCCGGATCGACCTGCCGGCGGCGGACAATCTCGGCCGGGTGGCCGAAGCCAAGGGGTGCCGGGTCGAAGATCTGACCGTCTGTATTCTCCGCCGGGATCGCCACGAGAACCTGATCCGAGAGGTTCGGCAGGCCGGGGCCCGGCTGCGCCTGATCGGTGACGGCGATGTGGCAGCGGTCATTCAGGCGGCGGATCCGGCTTCGCCGGTCGACGTCTACCTGGGAACCGGAGGAGCGCCGGAGGGCGTGCTGGCGGCAGCGGCGCTGGCCTGCACCGGGGGGGTCATGCAGGCGCGGCTCCGGTTCCGCGACGAGCACGAGCGCCAGCGCGCCCGGAGGGCCGGCATCCGCAATCTCGACCGGGTGTACGCCCGGCAGGACCTGGCCGCCGGAGACACGCTCCTGATCGTGACGGGGGTCACGGATGGTCCGCTGGTGCAGGGTCCGGTGCACGGCGGGGGCACGGTGACCTGCGACAGCCTCGTCTTTGCGGCGGACGGACGTCGGGAGCGGCGCCGGTCGCGCTGCCCGACGTCGACGTGAGCGCCGGAACGGCGGTCCGCCACCACTCGCTGTCGGGCAGAGCCTGGCAGTTCCGCAGAGCGAGCGAGGCGGCGGTCGAGGCGGTGGTGCGGACGACCGGCGTCTCCGACGGGCTTGCACGCCTGGTCGTCGGCCGGGGAATCCGGCCGGAGGAGGCCGGCGCATGGCTGGATCCGGAGGGCGGGCCGGGCCTCCCGGATGGCAGCGCCATTCTCGATCTCGATCGCGCGGCGATCCTGCTGGCCGATGCAGTGGTCCGGAACCAGAAGGTGGGAATCCTCGGCGACTACGATGTCGACGGGGCCGCGTCGGCGGCTCAGCTGGTCCGCTTCCTGCGGGCGGCAGGCGGCGCATCGGTGGTCCACATACCCGACCGGATCACGGAGGGCTACGGCCCCGGTCTCTCGGCCATCGCGCGCCTCCAGCGGGAAGGGGTCCGGCTGCTGGTGACCGTGGACTGCGGCACCACCGCGTTCGAAGCGCTCCGCTTCTCGGCCGCGCAGGGACTGTCGGTGATCGTGGTGGACCATCATGTGGCGGAGGCCGAGCTTCCTACCGCGGCAGCGATCGTCAATCCCAACCGGCACGACGACCCGAGCCGGCTGGGGACGCTGGCCTCCAGTGCCCTGACCTGGCTGCTGATTCGCGCGGCCGGGCAGGAACTGCACCGCCGCGGCCACGCCCCGGGCGCGCAGCTGCAGGATGCCGATTCGCTGCTGGATCTCGCCGCCCTCGGAACTGTCTGCGACCTGGTTCCGCTCGACGGGGTGAACCGGACGCTGGTCCGCCGAGGCCTCCGGGTGGCCGCCCGGGGCACGAATCCGGGGCTCCGGGCCATCGCGGCCGAGGCCGGGCTGCAGGAAGCCCCGCAGGTCGGCGATTTCGGCTTCGTCTACGGGCCGCGGATCAATGCGGCGGGCCGGGTCGGCGATTCCCGGCTCGGGTTCCGCATCCTGGCCACCGACAATCCGGACGAGGCGAGCCGCACGGCCGCCCGGCTCGAGATCCTGAACCAGCAGCGGAAGTCGCTGGAGACGCAGGTCTGCACCGAGGCCTTGGCGCAGGCCGAGGCCGCGGGCGGAGCCTCGTGCCCCGTGGTGGTGGTCGCAGGATCGGCCTGGCACGTCGGCGTGATCGGGATCGTTGCGAGCCGATTGGTCGATCGGTTCCGGCGCCCGGCGGTGGTGTGCGCCCGCGAGGGGGACGGCTTCCGGGGCTCGGCGCGTTCGCTGGACGGGATCGATATCGGCGGACCGGTCATCCGCGCGCGGAAGGCGGGGCTGCTGACCGCCGGCGGCGGCCACCGCATGGCCGCCGGCTTCACGGGCAGGGCCGACCGGATCGCGGCTTTCGCCGCCTTTCTGGACGCTGCGGTTCGGGCGCAGTCGTCGGGCGAGGGCGGAGCGCGCCTGATGCTGGATGGCGTGCTGGCGGTATCGGGCGCCACCGCCGCATTCGGGACGGAACTGGAGCGCGCGGGTCCGTTCGGGGTGGGCAACCCTTGGCCCTGCTATGCGTTCCACCGGGTCTTTCCGGTGCATCCGCGCGTCGTCGGCGCCGAACACGTGACGTGCCTCTTGGCCGACGAGACGCGGGGCCGGGTCAAGGCGATCGCTTTCCGGTGCGTCGGCACTTCGGTGGGCAGTGCCCTGTTGCGGGGTCGGCCGGTGGACGTGGCCGGTGAGATCCGGGTATCGATGTGGCGCGGCAGACCGCGGGCGGAGGTCCGGGTCCTGGATGTTGGGGTGTGTCGCGCATAGCCGGCGGGGACGCTGCGGTTACGGCCGCCGTCCTGCCCGTTGCGGGTCTGGGAACCCGGTTGCTGCCGGCCACCCGGGTGGTCCCCAAGGAATTGTTCCCGGTCGCCGGTCGCCCTCTTGTCCAGTACGCGGTCGAGGAGGCGGTGGCGGCGGGGCTGGATCGGGTGGTGCTGGTGACGGCGCCCGGGCGGAGTCTGGTCCTCCGGCATTTCGAAGCCGATCCGGCCATGGAGGCGGTCCTGGGTGCCCGCGGCCGGTCGAAGGCGCTGGCGGAGGTGCGGGCGCTGGCAGCCTTGGGCGGCCGGCTGGAGGCCGTGGAGCAGGCCGAGCCCCTCGGGCTGGGGCACGCGGTCGGCTGTGCGACCCGAATCCTGCCGCCGGGGCCGTGCGCCGTACTGCTGCCGGACGATCTGGTGCTGGGACCGGTGCCGTGCCTGCGTCAACTGCTGGATGTCCACGCACGACTCGGGGGCACGGTGCTGGCAGTCTGCGAATTGCCGGCCTCCGAAGTGGGCAAGTTCGGCGTGGTGGATCCCGGCCGGGATGACGGCACGGTGATCGAGGTGCGCGGGCTGGTGGAGAAGCCGCTTCCGGGCACCGAACCGTCCCGGCTGGGCGTAGTGGGCCGCTACGTGTTGTCCGCTGCCGCGTGCGCCGCGCTGCCGGATCTGACGCCGGGGCGCGGCGGGGAACGGCAGCTCACGGACGCCATCGCGGAAACCGTCGGGAAGGTGCCGGTTCACGCGGTCCGGATCGCCGGGCGACGGTTCGATTGCGGAAGTCCGGCCGGGCTGGTCGCGGCGGGAGTGGCGGCAGCCCTGCACGATCCCGAATTGCGGTCGCCGGTAACCGGGGCCCTGGAGGTTCTGCTGTCCGCCGGGTCGGGCCGCGTGCAATCGGCATGACGGCCGGGCGCAGCGGGCCGGGCGGGCGCGGGACGACCCGCCCCCCGGACGGGAGGCGGCCATCCGCGCTCCACCCCTCGATCCTGCGCACCTACGACATTCGCGGTGTCGTGGGAGAAACCTTGGGACCGGCCGAGGCGCGCGTGCTGGGTGGTGCCTTCGCGCGGCAGGTGCGCGCGGCTCGGGGTGCGTGCCGAATGGTGGTCGGCCGGGACGGCAGGCTGTCCTCGCCGGCGCTCGAAGCGGCGTTCGTCGATGGGCTCCGCGCCGCAGGTGCCGCGGTCATCCGGGTCGGCGTCGGTCCGACGCCGATGGTGCATTTTGCCGACCACCGCCTGGCCGCCGACGGATCCGTGGCGGTCACGGGATCGCACAATCCGCCGAGCCACAACGGGTTCAAGCTGTCCCTGGGCGGGGCACCCTTCTTCGGGGAGGCGATCCGACGACTGGCCGAAACCGAACCGTCCGCCGCCGCCGGTCCTCCCGGTCCGGTCAGGGAGTACGCGGCCGGTGCGGACTACGTGGCCTCCCTTGCCGCCGGACTGGAGGCGCCGGCGTGCCTGCTGCGGGTTGCGTGGGATGCAGGAAACGGCGCGGCCGGCGCGGTGCTGGCCGAACTTGCCGAACGGCTTCCGGGGGAACACCGGATCCTGAACGGTACGGTCGACGGCCGCTTTCCCGCCCATCATCCGGACCCTTCCCGGCCCGAGAACCTGCGGCAGCTGGTCCATGCCGTTCGTGGCGGCGGCTTTGATCTCGGATTCGCATTCGACGGCGACGGCGACCGCCTCGGCGTCGTCGATGGAACCGGGCGGATCGTGTCGCCGGATCACCTGCTGTGCGTGCTGGCCGCCCATGTGCTTGCCCTGACCCCGGGCGCCGCCGTGCTGGTCGACGTCAAGACGAGCGATACCGTGCTTCGCCACATTGCCCGGCTCGGCGGCCAGCCCCGACTCGGACCGACCGGGCATGCGCACATGCGGTCCCGTGTCCTGGCCGGCGAAGCCCTGTTCGCGGGAGAACTGTCCGGACACCTGTTCTTTGCCGACGAGCATCCGGGCTACGACGATGCCCTGTACGCGGCCGTGCGCTTGCTGCGGGCGCTCTCCCGCGGGCCGACCTTGGCCGAGCGGTGTGCGGTCCTGCCCCCGACGTTCAGCACGCCGGAGCTTCGCATTCCGTGTCCGGACGACCGCAAGTTCGGGGTGGTGCGTGCCGTCCGCGACGGACTGGTGCGCGAGGGGGAGGCTCCGAACCTCCTGGATGGGGTGCGGGTCTCCACTGCGACCGGCTGGTGGCTCCTGCGGGCCTCCAATACGGAACCCGCGATCGTGGTTCGCTGCGAGACCTACCGGGCGGAAGACCTGGTCCCCATGTGCACGCGGGTGCGGGAACTGCTGACCGGTGTCGGCGTGGTTCCGGGAGCGGCGGTCTGATGGGCGCGCCACCCCTCCGGACGATCCGGATCGGGCCGGCCCTCCGGGGATCTGGGGTACGGGACGACCGCGCGCCTGCCTTTCCGGCTTCGCCGACCGGGGCTGGGATTCCGCGGCCCGGGCCGCCGTACCACACAGGGACGAGACCTTTCAACCGGACATGGTTAACTCTGCATTCATGAGGCTTGGGTGCAGGCAGGACAAGGTCGAGCGACAAGGCAAGACCCGGCAAGGCCGGGCGCGCCGAGGCCCGGCACCGGGCGCCCTTCCGTTGCGTCAGTCCTCGCGCTCGCACCATCCCCGCGCCAAGGACGAGCGCGTGCTGCCCTCGGCCGCCGACACCGCCTTCAACCCATCCACCGTCGTCGCACACAGAGGTCGAAAGCCGATCCTCATGGGCCACGATGTACGGCCCCTCATGAGCGAAGAGTCAACCGTGTCCGGTTGAAGGGGACGAGACCGGCGTCCGGGTCCAAGGCCGCTTGAAATGGGTACAGGTCCCCTGCACGGAGCCTCTCAGCCCGTTCCGTCTCGGCCAAAACCGGGGAGACCTCCTCGAGGAAGGGACCGGCATTTCCGTGCACGATTTTGGGAAACCGTACGGGAAGATGTGGAACACCGTCGGCATCGCCCCTCCTGCGGGAACTCGACTCCTGGGAGGAATCGTGCGGAGAAACGTGGGCCGGGCGGAGGAAGAAGGAGCTCCGGGGCGCCGGGCACGAGGTCCACGGAGCGGATCGTGACGGTGGGCCGCGGTCCACGGACGCGGCGGATCGGATTGAGAGGCACTACGACGAACTCGTGGCCGACGCGATCGTCGGGCACGAGGCGCGGCCGCCGCCGGCATCGGGAATCGGGAAGAGACGCGGAAGACGCAGGAGGAGCCAGGGCTGGAACCTTGTCCTTCGACTGCGGGACCCTCGGGAGGGAGTCCTGCGGTTTCTGCGGAATCCGTCCGTTTCTCCGACCCACTACGAGGCCGAAAGGGATCTGTGGATGCGGAAGGTGCACCCGAAGATCTCCGGCGGCGTTGACAGGTTCCGAACCGGGGGCTCGGGACCCTGCGGTACGGAGAACCCGGATCGAGACCGCGCGCAAGCAGAGGTGGAACGTGTGGGAGGCGCTTCGGGCGAAGCCGGAGAGTCGGGCGCTCCGCCTGGCGGATTCGTGAGAGAGTGCCGCCCCTGTACTCCACTCAGGACGTTCTCACGCTGCATTCGACCTTGCCGCCTGCTGATGGAGGGAGGTTGCACGGGCCCAGCCCTGCCGGGTTTTCTGGCGTTGGACCGTCCACGGGTCGCCGAAGCCGGAAAATCTGGCAAGAAAGCGGAAATTCGTGCCCTGTTCAGCGGTCATTCAAAGCGCCAACCACAGCGAGGGAAAGTACTGGTACTCCACTCCATCGACAGGCCTTCCATCGGCCCGTCCGCGGCACGGAGTTCTCGATCCCGAGAGCACGTGTCGAATACCTGACCAGGTACTGTTGGTAAGCATACAGGTGAATATGATTTTCGTACGTTCGCTACGCTGTGCATCGTGCGGCGTGAATGCTGTGAACTGGGCGACATAATGCGTTTGCTGGAATTCTACCAGCGGCCTCCGGCCCTGCTTGCAGCAGCCCTGCTTGCCTCGGTCCTGCTTGTGTCAGCATGCGGCGGAGGCGGCAGCAGTGACGATGGCGGAGGGGGCAACCCTTCCGTGCCGCCGACAGATCCGTGCGCGGCGACAGGCACCATACGAACGGCGGATTTCGGATGCCTCTCCGTGCAGAAGTATCGGCAGCAGCACACGACTCTGGCGGTTCGCCACAGAAGTCGGGCGGACTTCAGGAACCAGTGGGGGTTGCATGCAGTCCGCGCGCACAGGGCTTGGGCGCAGATTGAACTGGTGCACGGCGCCGGCGTCGAGGCGGGGGTCGGCTACATTGCCGGGTTGATCGACGATGGCTTGGATACCGATCACCCGGTGTTTGCCGGCAAGACGGTGAGCGAGGACATCGTTCATGGCAGGGGTGCTGGAACCGGCCGCGAATCCTCACACGGCACGATCGTCGCGAGCGCGCTCGCCGGGCGGCCGTCGGCCGCATATGCCGCCGAGGGTGCCGGGCCCGGAGTCGCGCCGGGTGCCGATGTTGCGTTGCTTGCCATTTCCTTCGCATCGAGCGGCAGCCAGTACGAACCGGTATCTCTCGCTGCTTTGGGCCATGCCGACGATTACTACGCCAATCTGTTTGCCCGTGCCGTCAACTGGTCGCGTGGCGGACGAAAGATCGATTTCGTCAATGCGAGCTGGGGCGTGGAAGGAGTCATCGATCAGTACGGCGAAAATCAGCTGCGCCGCAACCTGAACGGGACCATTGCGGCACTGGCGCAGGCTGGCTCGGCCGACAAGACCGTCTTCGTGTTCGCGGCCGGCAACGCCCACGACGTTCCTTGCAATCCGGCAGACTTCCCCAACCATCCCGACCTATGCGCGGGCGGGCGCGTCCTCGCCCGATCGGTGGAGGTGTTCCCCGGCCTGCCGGCGCGCATTGCCGAGTTGCGCGGCCATGTGATCGGCGTCGTCGCCGTGGTGCCCGATGAAGACGGCGACGGAGAGCATGAAATCGCTTCCTTCTCCAACCGTTGCGGCATTGCTGCACAGTGGTGCATCGCGGCACCCGGGGATCGGATCAAGGCGGCCTATTTTGGTCCTCCCTGCGGGTCCAATCCCAATTGTCGTGCTGTTTCCGGAAGTGGCCCCGGCACGCGGGGCGTCGCCACCTATGTCCGGGGCACTTCCGTGGCCGCGCCGTTCGTGACCGGCGGATTGCTCGTGATGAAGCAGATGTTCCGCGACCAGATGACCAACGCGGAGCTGGTCGCCCGACTGATGGCGACAGCCAACAAGCGGGGTATCTACGCCGACAGCAGCATCTACGGCCAAGGGCTGATGGATTTGGGCGCTGCCACGGAGCCGGTAGGCGGAACCACGTTGACGGTGGGCGGCCGCATCGACAGTCCCGGCAGCCCTGTAGCGGACACCCGCTTCGTACCCGGCGGTGCGTTGGGCAACGGGCTGGCGCAGGCACTTTCCGGTGTCGAGGAAGCTGTGGCGTTCGATGCACTAGGGGCACCGTTCTGGTTTCCGCTCGGACATTTCGTCGGCAAGGCTTCGGGCCCGGACCTCACCGCCCGGCTGCACGCCTTCATGGCGCCGGAGAGGACCGGTCGGACCTTCGGCGCCCTGCATCCCGGCCTCGTCCCGCTGACCGGAGGGGCCGGGACGGCGGGCGCTGCCGCCCCCTTCCGTGTGGGCCGCCTGGCCGCGGCACCCTTTGGTGGCGTCGGGCATCTCGCGCTCGCCGGGTTGGGCCTGACGGTGGATCTGCCGGGAGCGCACGGGTTGGGGGTTGCCGCCTTCTCCACCGAAGGGATGCGGGGTCTGCCTCCGGCGTCGGGAGCGGCGCTGACGTGGCGCCTTCCGCAACAACCGTTCACCCTGATCGGCGGCATGGTGGCGGAGCGTCAGACCCTGCTCGGCAGTACGGCAAGCGGTGCCTTCGGACGGATTGCAGGCCGGTCTGCCTTCGCCGGTCTTGATGGTGAATTTCGGGTCGGCGCCTGGCGCTTGGGTGCGGGCGCGGAAATCGGCACGGTGAAGATGGCGGCGAGGGGCGGGATGCTCGCCGGCGTATCGCCGCTGACCACCAGTGCTTTCGTGCTGCGGGCCCGACGGGTGCTGGGGGGCCGGGACGCATTTACCTTGTCGGTGGGTCAGCCCCTGCGCGTCGAGGACGGTCAGGCCAGGATTTCGATCCCGGTCGGTCGCACCAAGGACGGACGGGTTCTGCGCCGGTCGATGAGCGCGGGCCTCGAACCCACGGGCCGGCAGATCGACCTCGCCGCTCAGTGGCGTCGGGCGCTCGACAACGGAAGCGAGTGGCGCCTAGGTGCGGGTTGGATCCGGCAACCTGGCCACAATGGCGCGATCGACCCTGAACTCAACGTTCTCGCAGGTTGGCGCCAAGCCTTTTGAACCACATCCGTGCGCTTTCAGGTGGGTGGCGAGCAGGCCGGTGCCCTGTTCCGTGCGGGAGTGGGTGCAGCGCGGCACGACAGCAGCTTGATCAGGGAGGAGCGCTCAGACCGTTTCGGGCGGCCCGCGCGCCGAGCGGTCATTGGGCAGGTCAGGGCCTGCCCGGAGACCCTCGCTTCGATGGACCGGTTCCCGGCCTGCCCGGTTTGAGGGTCGGTGCGGTACCAGTCTGGCTGGGATGGAGCGGATCCGATCCGTTTTCCGGAGCGAGATCAGGGGAGGAGGTGCTCTGCACGCCGCTCTCCCGGCCCTGCGGACAAGGGGCTGAGAGTGACCCTTCTTCCGAGCCCCTCGACCTGCTGGTCGTGTCTCAGGATGCATTCCTGCCGAGGAGTCAGCTACGGTTGGCGGATGAAGGATTCGGATTCTCACCGGGCCGACGACGTTCGATCCCGGTCCGAAAATCTGTTTCTGACCCCGGATGAACGAAACCAGCGCCTGCTGACGACCACCGAGGACCGGGCTCGTTGCCGGAGCGGGAACTTCAAGAGTACCGGGTCAGGTAGTCGACAAGGGTTTTCGGGACCGGGAATTCCGGGCCGCGGACCGGCCGAGGGAAGGCCTGTCGATGGGAGTGCATGTTTCGGGGCAGCGCTCTCTCCCGAAGCAACCAAGCGGAGAATCAGACTCTCCGGTTTCGCCCGACGTGCCTCCCGCACGTTCCACCTCTGCCTGCATGCGGTCTCAATCCGGGTTCTCGGTACCGCAGGGCCCCAAGCCCCGGTTCGCTCCGGTAGCCGCCGGACACCTGCGGGCGCCCCTTCCGCGTCCGCAGTTCCCTCGGCCTCGTGGTTCGGCGGAGGAACGGACGGTTTCCGCGTGATTCACAGGACTCCCTCCCGATGGTTCCGCAACCTGAAGAGCGAAGTTCCGGCCCGTGCGCCTCCGCGTCTACCGCGTCTTGTCCCGGTTCCGAACCCGGCGGCGGCCGCGCCTCGTGCCTGACGACAGCGTCGGCCGCGACGGCGCCGGATTCCCGCCCGATCCCGTCCACCGCGTTCGCGGACTGCGGCGCACCGGCTCGGCGCGCGCCAACGTCGTCCGGGCGGCAGAACGACACCACCCCATTCCCGCCCTCGTTCAGTATGGACGGTTCGCCGCGGGCGGCCCCGCTCTCACGAGGATCCAACACCATGAACAAGTCGGGGTTCATGGGGAAGGATCCCGCGGTTCCGGAACCGTCCGGACCGGACGCAGGATGCGAGGCGCTCGGCAAGATCCCGCGCGGTCGAAGGAGGTTCGGACACTTCAGATCGCCGTACAGTCACGATCCGTCAGGGCAGCAAGGCTTCCACCTCGGCCGGATCCATGGCTTCGTATTTTCGATAGAGTTGAAGGACGGCCCGTCCGAAGGTCGGTGTGGCTTCCTTCAATCCTGCGTACGGCTCAGGTACGCCGGGGTCGAGAATTTCTGCCGGACTTTCGCCGGTCAGCACGGCCTCGGCGACCCGGCGCCGCAGGTACGTGATCCAGTCCCGGGTGTCGGCAAACCGGATTCGGTCTTCCAGAATCGGGCCGTGCCCCGGTACACCCTTGACCCAGGGCAGTGCCTCCAGTTCGTCCAGATGCCGCAGCCAGACTCCGATGTCGGCGTGCGGCACGGTGGCGGCCCTTTCGACGAACAGCAGGTCGCCGAAGAAGGCGACGCCCGACGACTGATCATGCACCACGAGGTCTCCCTCGGTGTGTCCGCCCTCCAGCACGAGGAGGTGTACCGGGCGGTTGCCGAGATCCACGAGACGGTCCTTGCGCACGGTCTGCGACGGCCCCTGGACGGAGGTTCCCCTGGTCCACTGCTCGCCGACGAGCGCGGTCATGAGATCGAGCAGGTCCGGTCCCTCGCGGGCCAGGCCTGCTGCTTCCGCAGGGTGCATGAGAACCTCGATGCCGGCGTCCCTGAAGGCGCCGATTCCGAAGGAGTGATCGGGGTGCCGATGGGTGACCACGGCGTAGCGGACAGGCAGGTCGGTGATCGTTCGGATGACGGCCAGCAGTTCCCGACCGTACAGGTACGTCGGTCCGGTTTCCACGGCCAGCACCGCGTGCGACCCCACGATGAACCCCGTGTTCGCAATGTTGGCGCCGTTGTCCGGCGTCAGAGCGTCCTGTGATCCGGGAAGGACATAGACGCCCGGGGCAACCGGCTCGGGTTGCAGGCCGTAGGACGCGCCGGCCGCTTCCTCCGCAGGGACCGCGAGAGCGATCAGGATGCCGCCCGCCACCAGCCCGGCGGCGGGGCGACCACTACAGGATCGGGACGTGTTCAGAGCCTTCAAACGGCAGGCCTTGCGAGTCGCTCCCCGAGACGCGGACGGACCGGCCTTCCGCGGGAAGATCAAGGGTGATGACCGGATTTCTCGACATGGCAGCCCACGTCAGCAGGTCTGCGATGATGCCTTCGCTGTCCTCGATCCGGACGGTCTCGATGTAGTAGGGCGGCACCGTGTTGCCGTCCTCCAGAACGACGAGTCCGGTATCCATGGGATGATGGATCCGGACCTTCAGCCGGCTGGCCCCGCCATGCCGGTCGAACTGCTTGATCCTGACGTCGCCGACCGCCGCCACCGGGCCGCCCTCCGGCGGTGGCGACGAGCATCCGCCGGAACTCATGACCAGCACGGACTTGGTGGCGACATGCCAGATTCCGGAAGGGCTGAGAACCGCAGCCCGCACCGGAGTCGACTCTTCCAAGCGGATGTTCATGCCGACGGATTCGATCTTCCGGTGCGGCGTAAGTCGGGCAATCTGCTGAATGGGGTTCCGATCCACGAGCAACACGAGTTCCCGCATGTCTCGCAGCCGGTGCGGAACCTTGACCATGACCGGAACTTCGTGCGCACGTTCTACCCGGTCGGCCATCATCAGACGAATGGAATCATCGAACGTCACCACGGCGTCCTCGCCGAGATACGCGCCGCGCAGGTCTTCCCAGAGTTCGGATCCGGCAGGATCCGTTCCCCGTGCATGGGCGGCGGTGACGAGCACCGCGGCAACGGCAAACAGGATGGTGGAGCGCATCCGTTCCTCCCGGGCTGGGTCCTGGCGCGTATTCTAGACCGCGTGCTCTGGGGAGTCATCGGCCCATTCCCGAATGTCCGGGCACGATGCCGGACCAGGTGTCGCAGCCCGAACGTCGCGGAGCGGCATGCATCGGGCAGATCGAAACCCGGTGGGAACCGCCGGTTCGGACCCCGAGCCTTCCCCGAGCGGGTGATCGTGCAGGGCCGGACGGCCGACACGGCGGCGGGCCCGCTGGCCGGTCCGGCCACGGATGCTCGCCCCGGGCGCAGGCTGCGGCCGTGAATTCGGTCCGCAGCCCGGGGACGAAGACGAGAACCGACCGCGCCTTCCGGACCGGAGGCTCCCCGGTGCTCCCCCTTGATCCCGTTGGTGGCGTGCGGTGCGGGCTTCTGGGTGCCGTGCGGTCGGGCCAGTACCGGGGGAGAAGTCGAGGGTGTGGATTCGGTCGAGATTCGGGTGCATGGGCATGCTGATGTGGTTGGGCAATGCCCGCGCACGGATCGGCAGGGTACGAGTCCGGAGGGCGCAAGGCACGCGGGAAGGGCTTTCGGTCGGATTCCGCCGGTGCCGCGCGGAGCAGCCGCGGGACGTGGTGCACCGGCCGGAACGGACCCTATGCTGATCGCGTCGGACCGTGGCGCCGAGGGTGCCGGTTAGGCTGCCGCAGGCGGATCCCGGTGCGGGGATCGGGAGGGGAGTGTCATGAGTCAGAATCGGCCGTGCCTCGGATACGTTGGTCTTGGTCTGATGGGTACGCCGATGGCCGTGCGGTTGCTGGAGGCGGGATATCGGGTGGTCGTCTGGGGGCGTACGCCCGCCAAGCTCGAGCCCGTGGTTGCGCGTGGTGCGGAGAGCCAACGGAGCGCAGCGGAGGTCGCTCGCCGGGCAGACGTGATCTTCACCTGCGTCTCCGACACGGCCGCCGTACAGGCGGTGGTCTTTGGGAACGAGGGCTTGGCAGCGGGCGGTGCGGCCGGGAAGCTGCTCGTCGACCTGTCCTCCATGCGCCCGGACGCCTGCAGGGAAATGGCGGTGCGGTTGCTGCAGGACACGGGCATGTACTGGATGGATGCGCCTGTCTCGGGCGGGGTGACCGGTGCGGAACGTGGGAGTCTCACCGTTATGGCCGGCGGGCGGGAAGAGGATTTCCGGCGGGTACGGGGGGTCGTGTCGGTACTCGCGCGACGGTTTACCCTGATGGGCCCGGTCGGCTCGGGCCAGACGACCAAGCTGGTCAATCAGGTGATCGTGGGCTGCGGAGTCGCGGTCCTGGCCGAAGCGGCGGCTCTGGCGGTACGGGCCGGGATAGATGCCACCCGGATTCCGGAGGCCCTGGCCGGCGGGCGGGCGGATTCCCTGTTGCTGCAGCAGTTTTTCCCGAGGATGGTAGCGGAGGACCGGTCGGTGGAATCGTACATCCGCACCATGCTCAAGGATCTCGATTCCGTGTCCGACCTTGCGCGCGCCACCGAATCCGCGATGCCGATGACCGTGACGGCCGCAGAACTGCATCGGCTGATGGTCCAACGGGGGCATGCCGAATGCGACGGAACGTCGATCGCGGCGCTGTACCGAGAGGCTCCGGTCTGATGACGTGACCGATCAGAGCGCCGACGTGCGGTGGATCGCGGTGTGCTGGGGGTGGCGGCCCGGCGGCCGGGGCGGGGGTCGATTCCGGTGCTGAGGGACGGAGTCGGCCGACGGCGGGCCGGAATGCTGTTCTTTTTCTGCATGCTGTTCTCGTTTTCGACCATGGAGGCGTACGGGAAGTGGCTGTCCAAGACGTATCCCGTGCTGCAGGTCGTATGGGCTCGGTACACCTTCCATCTGGTCCTGATCGTGGCGGTGCTGGTCGTCCTGCGGGCGCTCGGACGGCGGCCTCGCTTCTACCGGAGTCGGAGACCGAGCGCCCAGCTCCTTCGTTCCGTGTTTCTCTTCGGCATGACGTTCTTCTACTTTCATGCGCTCGCGCGGCTGCCGATTGCCGAAGCGGCGGCGATCATCTTCACGGCGCCGATCATCATGACGGTGCTGTCGGGCGTGGCTCTGGGAGAGCGGGTCGGCCGGAGGGAATGGTGCGCCGCGCTGGTCGGTTTTCTGGGCGTGCTGATCGTGGTCCGGCCGCTGGCCCTTTTCGAGGTCCTGACCGGTGGAACCGGGGCCCTGCCGCCGGGAACGCTGATCGGAGTGGGGTCGGGCATCCTCGGAGCGGTGCTGTTCGCGCTGTTCATGCTTTCCAGTCGGGCGGTGTCGGTTGCGGATCCGCCGGAAACCGGACTGCTGTACTCCTCGCTGGCGGGTGCCGTGGCGACCAGTGCGACGGTACCGTTCGACTGGCGGATGCCGGATCCGGCAGGATGGGGCATGCTGATGGCCATCGGCGGCCTCGGCGCACTGGGCCAGTACCTGGCCGGGTTCGCGTTTGCCCGGGTCCCGGCGAGCAGGTTGGCCCCCCTGACCTACATTCAGCTCCTGTTCGCGGTCAGCTACGGAATGCTGCTCTTCGGAACGGTTCCCGGGTTCAACACGCTGGCCGGCGGGGGCCTGATCGTGCTGGCCGGGGTCTACACCTACCGCCGGAGCGCTGTTCCCGCGTGACCCCCTCGCCGACCCGGCCTCCGCCGGGGCCGGGCCGGTCGGCGGGATCGAAAGCGGACCCCCGCCTGCCGGCGATCAATTCGACCCCGCGAGCGCCTGCTGGACGGTGGCCGCAATGTGGGCGGCGTCGAGTCCGGCGCGCCGGACCTGCGCGCCGGGCGTGTCGTGGTCGAGGAACCGGTCGGGCATCACCAAGGGCCGGAATACCAGTCCGGAATCGAAGGTTCCATCGTGTGCAAGCAGGTGCATGACCTGGGAGGCGAAGCCGCCGATCGAGCCCTCTTCGACGGTGATCAGTGCCTGATGATGACCGGCGAGACCCAGGACCAGGTCCGCATCGAGCGGCTTGGCGAAACGGGCATCGGCCACCGTGGTCGGAAGGCCGCATGCATCCAGTTCGTCCGCAGCCCGGAGACAGTCGTGCAGACGGGCACCGTACGAAAGCAGCGCGACCCGCGTGCCTTCCCGGACGATCCTTCCCCGACCCACCGGCAGGATGTCGCGCGTGGCCGGCAGCGGGAGTCCGACGCCTGCGCCGCGGGGGTACCGAAAGGCACACGGTCGATCGTCGATGGTCACGGCGGTGGCGACCATGTGGACCAGTTCGGATTCGTCGGCCGCGGCCATGAGCACCATGTTCGGCAGGCACCCCAGATAGGCGATGTCGAAGGCGCCGCAGTGCGTCGGTCCGTCGGCTCCGACATAGCCGGCCCGGTCGATCGCGAACCGAACCGGCAGCCGTTGGATCGCTACGTCGTGTACGATCTGGTCGAACGCACGCTGCAGGAAGGTCGAATAGATCGCCGCGAAGGGCCGCATCCCTTCGGCGGCCAGCCCGGCCGCAAAGGTCACGGCATGCTGTTCCGACAGGCTCACGTCGAAGGTCCGGTCGGGAAAGACGTCGCCGAACCGGTCGGCGCCCGTGCCGGTCGGCATCGCGGCCGTGATCACGACGATTCGCTCGTCGCGGCGGGCTTCCTCCACCAGCGTGTCGGCAAACACCCGGGTGTAGCTCGGCGGCGCGTCGGGACGCCTCGGTTGGCGGGGAGCTCCGCTGACCACGTCGAAGGTTCCGACGCCGTGCCCCTTGTCGTCCGATTCCTCTGCCGGCGGGTACCCCTTGCCCTTCCGGGTAACGACATGGACGAGGATCGATCCCTCGGACCGGTCGTCGCGTACGTTGCGCAGCACCGGAACCAGATGGTCCAGACGGTGGCCGTCGATCGGTCCCACGTAGAACAGACCCAGCTGCTCGAACAGCGTGCCGCCGGTCAGCAGGCTCCGTGCGTAGCTCTCCGCCCGTCGCGCCGATCGCCGCAACGGGTCGGGAAAGCGCTTGGACATCTGCCGGCCGACATCCCGGAGCGAACGGTAGGGTCTGGAAGAGATCAGGCGCGAGAGGTAGGCCGACAGGGCTCCGACCGGCGGCGCGATCGACATCTCGTTGTCGTTCAGGATCACGATCAGCTTGCTGGCCATGGCCCCGGCATTGTTGAGGCCTTCGAACGCCATGCCCCCGGTCATCGCTCCGTCGCCGATCACCGCGACGACCCGGTGCTTTCTTCCCTGCAGATCCCGGGCGACCGAGAATCCGAGGCCGGCCGAAATCGAGGTCGAGGCATGCGCAGCTCCGAAGGGATCGAACGGGCTCTCGGACCGCTTGGTGAAGCCCGACAACCCGCCCTCCCGGCGGAGCGTGCGGATCCGGTCGCGGCGGCCGGTCAGGATCTTGTGGGGATAGGTTTGGTGCCCCACATCCCAGATCAGACGGTCCCTCGGCGTGTCGAACAGGTAGTGCAATGCCACCGTCAGTTCGATCACGCCCAGGCCGGCGCCGAGATGTCCGCCGGTGACCGAAACCGCATCGATGGTTTCTGCCCGCAGTTCGTCGGCGATCTGCCGCAGCTGATCCGGCTCCATCGCCCGGAGGTCGCTCGGATCGGTGATGGAATCGAGCAGGGGGAGGTCAGGCATGGCACTGCACCTGCGGGGGCCTTTCTCCAGCCCGGATCGTCGGAAGCCCGGATCATCGGAACCGCTGAAGGACCGGTCCGCCAAGCTCCGATCGGAACTCCCCGGCGAATCAGCCTGCATTCTGCCCCATAACCCACGAACAGTCAATCTCTTGTGAGGGTTCGCACCCGCCTCGCGCGGCCTCCGCATGCGCCGGCTCCGGTCCGGTTGACCGGGATCCCGATCCGGCATGCCGGTGGTTTCGCGGCCGCGTGACCGGTGGGTTCCTTCCGGTGGTCGCCGGTCGGCATTTCCGCGATCCTCGCGCGCGATTCTGCGGCGCGAGGCCGTCCGGGTCGGGGTTCGACTGCGGGTTCGGCGTCGTCGCCCCGAAGTCCGGAGGTCCGGACCTCGGGAGTCTTGACGGACCAGAACCAGGAACGTCCGCCGGTCGTTCGGACGGGCTTCCGGGCAGTTCGTGGAACCTGCGGTGACCGGCCTCGGGAAAGCGGCGCCGGTTTCGGGGACCCAAGGCATCTACGCACCCCTTCTGACGACGAATCGTTGTTCCTGACGGGTCCGGGCCCGGCATCATCTCGTGCTCCCCGACCCGTCGTCGCCTTCGACCCGTACCCTGCCGCCCTCGCCACCTCCGACGCGACCCGCCCCGATGGCCCTCCTGGAGAACGTCCCGCCTGCAATGGCAAGCGCATAGGTCCGGCGGAAGGGAACGGCAGTCCCCGGAACCCGCTCCACCGGACCGCACGGTGGACACGCGACGCCGGCGGGGGGCGGACCGCGTCGCAGCTCCTTCCCACAAGGCCGGAACGGGGGCTGAAGCCGAAGATCGAACCGCTTCTTGTCAGCCGGAACCCGCACCTCCGGTCATCGACAGCGAGCGAGGGAAGGGGCACGAGAACATGCCGGATCCGAACCCGTCAGGAACAACGATTCGTGATCCGTAGAGGTAGTAGAGGCCCAAAGGGAGGGGCTCTTGCCCCGGTCTCGAACGGCAGCCCGGAGCGTTCAAGCCGGACGCGCGGGACCATCGGATCAAGGAGTTGGTGGAGCAGAAGGTCCGGCGCCCGCATCGGATCGCCGGCCAGAAGCGCCGGGCCGGATCGGGAGGCCGCCCGCGCGGAACGGTACTGCCGACCGTCTCTCCGGGGATGCAGGGTCGAACCCCCGCACCCTCCGCTCCGGACGCAGCGCAGCGCCATCGGAGCGGCGCTGCGCGCGAACCGCATCAGACGAACTCGAAGTGCTCGGCCGTGAGCGCGCTCAGGTCGGTCATGATGGTGAGCACATCGTCGCCGAAGGCGATCGTGAACCCGTCTCCCCCGACCGTCTGGCGACCAATGGCGAGATCCGAGAACGCGTCCATGCCAACGGACTTCAGCCGGATGATGTCCCCCGCATCGAAGTCCGCAATGATGTCGTCCCCCCCCCCGGCCTGATAGACGAAGGTGTCGTCGCCCGCGCCGCCGGTCAGCGTGTCGTCGCCCGCGCCGCCGCGGAGTTTGTCGTCGCCCGCGCCGCCAGTCAGCGTGTCGTTGCCCGCGCCGCCGCGGAGGATGTCGTCGCCCGCGCCGCCGGTCAGCGTGTCGTCGCCCGCGCCGCCGCGGAGTTTGTCGTCGCCCGCGCCGCCCGTCAGCGTGTCATCGCCCGCGCGGCCGTGGAGGATGTCGTTGCCGGCGTTGCCGCGGAGTTTGTCCTCGCCCGCGCCGCCACGAAGTGTGTCGGCGCCGTCGCCCCCCGTCAGCGTCTGCGCCTTATGTGGATTACCGAATCTTTGCAAACCCGTGGTGTCAAATTCGAAGTCGTCCGCGTCCAGGGCTACCGTCCCCGCGCCGGCCACCGTGAGCGTGATCGTACCTGCGTTGGCGCCGCTGCCGTAGGCCACAACGAACTTGGTGCCAATTTTCTCGTTATCATCATTGAGGACATTCGATGCAGTGGGGGTCGCCAAATCAGTGAACTGGGTCAAGCCGCTCACGCCGACGAACTTGATCGTGTCCTCGCCCTGGACAAAACCACAACAAATGGTGTCGGCGCCGTCGCCGGAGTTGAACACGAACGTGTCGTCGCCGGCGCCGCCCGTCAGGAAGTCGTTGCCGGCGCCGCCCTCCACCGTATCGTCACCGGCGTCTCCATGCACGTAGTCGACGCCGGCGCCGCCTTTCAGCGTGTCGTCGCCCTCGCGGCCAGCCAACGTGTCGTTGCCGGCGCCGCCTGACAACGTGTCGTTGCCCTCGTCACCGTACAGCTCATCGTTGCCGGCTTCGCCTTCCAGCGTGTCGTCGCCGGCGCCGCCGAACAGAAGGTCGTTGCCGGTGCCGCCCTTCAGCGTGTCGACGCCGTCGCCGCCTTCCAGCGTATCGTTGCCGTCGCCGCCTTCCAGCGTATCGGTGCCGTCGCCACCGTACAGCTCGTCGTTGCCGCCGCCGCCTCGCAGTATGTCGTTGCCGCCCCAGCCCCAGATCTCGTCTGCTCCCGACCCGCCTACAAGCGTGTCGGCGCCGGAGGTACCCCATAACAGTGCCATCGTTTCGTCTCCTTCAGGTGGAACATACTCGCGGCCGGGCTCAGGGTCGCCTGCTGCAGGTGGCAGCACCTACCCAGACACAACGGACATGCCACGATAAGCGTCCGGGGCCGGGTGTCAACCCGCCCCGTCCCCGAAGCAGGGCTCTCCCCTTGTCCGTTTTCGGCCCGTCCGCGGCACGGAACATCCCGAAAGCACGTGTCGACTACCTGACCAGCTACCGGGGTTGGTCCTTTACGGCCGTCCGGAGCGCCGACGATCCGGGTTCCGGGTGCGCGCGGGAGGGTCGGCGGCGCGCGCCTCTGCTCCGACTCCCGTGCGATTCGCGTAGGGGTTTTCTCCCTTGCGCACCATGATGCGCAGCGGCACGCCGTCGAGGTCGAAGGTGTCGCGGAGATCGTTGGCCAGATACCGAAGATAGCTGCGGGGCAGCCCCTTCGGGTGATTGGCGAACAGCGCAAAGGTCGGCGGGCGAACGTTGACTTGGGTCACGAAGCGCAGCCGCTGGGTACGGCCGCCGACCCGGGGCGGTGCCTGGGCTTCGACCCGGCCGCGCAGCCAACGGTTCAGCGCGGGTGTCGGCACGCGCCGGTTCCACCGCTGATGGGCGGCGAGCACAGCCTGCATCAGACGGCTGGTACCGTGGCCCGTTCGGGCCGACAGCGCGATGCAGGGGACGCCGCGGGCCTGCGGCAATGTCTCCGCAAGCCGCTGTCGGAGGGCCCGGCGCACGACCCCGGGTCGTCGAACCAGATCCCACTTGTTGGCTGCAACCACCAGCGTCCGGCCTTCCCGCACCACTTCTGCCGCGATGGTCAGATCCTGATCCACCAAGGCTTCACGGCAGTCGAGCATCAGGATGGCCACCTCGGCAAACTGCAGCGCTCGCCGCGCGGAATCGGCAGACACGGCTTCGGGACGGGAGTCCACCCGTGGGGCGCGCCGCAATCCGGCGGTGTCGACGAGCCTGATCGGGTGTCCTCGCCACGTCCAGACGTGGTCGATCGCATCGCGCGTGATGCCGGGTTCCGGTCCTGCCAGCATGCGCTCCTCGCCGAGCAGCCGGTTGATCAGGGTGGACTTTCCGGTGTTGGGACGCCCGACGACGGCGATCGGAATCGGACGATGCGGTTCCGGATCCCCGTCCGCAGTCCGCGATCCGGCAGGGGTGCGGGCGGCAATGACCGCTTCGACCTCGGCCATCCCCAATCCGTGTTCGGCGGAAATCGGAACCGGATCGCCGAGTCCGAGTTCGAATCCCTCCACGGCCAGTCCGGCCAGCGCCGGAGTGTCGCACTTGTTGACCAGGAGCGTGACCGCCCGGGCAGAGGACCGCGCGACCTGCGCGTAGGTACGGTCGACCGGGGTGACTCCCTGCCGGCCGTCGATCACGAAGAGAACCAGGTCGGCTTCGGCCAGCGCGCGCGTACTCATTCCGGTCATGCGGCCGGCGAGCGTGTCGTCGGCCGTTGCATCGAATCCGGGTGTATCGACGATCTCGATCGCCCCGCCGGAGCGCAATCCCGGAGCTGCGTGCAGATCGCGCGTCATGCCCGGCGCCGGATCGACCAGTGCCGCCCGGCGGTCGGCCAGCCGGTTGAACAGCGTGGATTTCCCGACGTTGGGACGCCCGACGATCGCCACCCTCAGCGGTGCCAACGCGGCCTCAGTTCAGCGTGAGGATCGCGCCTTCGCGGGTCAGCACGTAGAGCTGTCCTCCGGCCGCTACCGGTGCGCTCACCGGGTCGCCCGGGAGCGCGGCGGAATCGACGAGGGAGCCGTCGGAGGGGTCGAGGCGCACCAGCCGCCGCGGACCGGCGACGATCACCGCGCCCCCCGCGACGGTCAAACCCGACCACGCCGGCGCCTCGTCGTCGGCGCCGAGGGTCTGTGCCAGATCGATGCGCCAGCGCTCCCCTCCGGTACGGTGACGCAGGCACACCACTTCGCCGTCGACGGTGAGGGCGAACAGCCATTCCCCGATCACGCGGGGAGTGTGGGCGACGGTCAGCGGTACCCGCCATTGCAGGGCGCCGGTCTGCAGGTCGAAGTGCCCGAGCTGGCCGGTGGCGCCGCCGGCCAGCACTCCGCCGGCATGGATGACGGGGCCGCCGGCGACATCCTCGACTTCAATCTGGATCGCCCCCTGAAGGCTCTCCGCCAGGGACTGCCGCCAAGCCTCGCTTCCGTTGTCGGCCCGCAGGGCGACGATCTCTCCGGTCGAATACGGTGCGATCACGACCTCGTCGTTGGCCGCGGGCGGGAGCGCATTCAGGAGCGACGGCCCTTGCTTGAAGGCACCGTCGTGCCGCCAGACTTCGCTGCCGTCGCGGCGCTGGAGGGCAACCGTCTGGTCGGTCAGCAGGCCGGCGTAGACGCGCGTGCCGTGCACGGTCGGCGCCGCCCGAAGCGGCACGCCGTACGGGCGGCGCCACCGCAGATCTCCGCTCCGGGCGTCCAGTGCCAGTACCTCTCCGTAGCCCGTGGTCACGAACAGGGTGCCCGAATCCAGTGCCACGCCGCCGCCGATCCCTCGGCCCCCGTCTTCTCCGGCAGGTCGGACCAAGGTCGACCATGCAGTCTCCCGGCGCTCGAGCGACACCGCGAACACGCGGCCGTTCACGTCCAGGAAATACACATGACCTTCGCCTACGACCGGTTGGCTGAGCATGCGGGCGGTGCGGGTTTCGGGACTGCCGGCCCGAACGCTCCACGCCAGGTCCAGTTCGCCCGAATAGGCGGCGTGAGGAGGCCGGTTGTCGGCATTCGCGTCCTGCTGGGGCCAGGCGGCGGCGACGGGTTCCGGCAGCGCGACCGGATCTCCGGTATCGGCCGTCGGGGCCAAGCGTTCCTCGAGGGTCAGGACCGACACCCTCTCCCCTGCCAGCCGTTCGTCCTCGTCGGAACCGAACCAGGAGGTACACCCCGTCAGGATCAGCAGCCCGGAAAGGGCAAGGGCGAAGACGGGCATTCAGCTCTCCGGGTCCGGCCACAGCAGCAGCATCCGGCGGGCGCGGGCCTGCACGCCACTCGGTGCGTCGGCATCGGCGGCCAGAGCCTGAAACTCCGACCGTGCCGTATCCATGTCCGATTCCCGGTAGGCCAGATGAGCGTGGACCTCCCGGGCCAGCGCGAACCACGGACCGTCGGAATCGTCCAGCAGTCGGGCGGTACGGTCGCGGATGACCGCGGCGGCGCCGTGATCCAGCAGCAGGAACGCGGCCTGGAGGTCGGCCAGGTTCCGGTAGTGCCGGGGCAAGGACGCGTCGCTCGCGACCGCGTCGTAGAGGCCGATGGCGGCGGCGGGGTCGCCGCTGCCGGCGAGGGCGGCCGCTTCCGAAAGTCTGGCGACGAGGGCGTGGCCCGGTTCGGCCTCGCGCGCGAGATCGGCGAGCGCGGCAATGCCCAGTCCGGTCCGGTCGTTCGCGAGATCCGAAATCGCCGACGCGTAGCGGTCCGCCTCGGCCGCCCCCCGTTCCCGGAGCTGATTCTGCCACAGGTGCCACCCGCCGATCACGGCGGCAGCGAGCACCGCGGCGCCGGCCATCCACGGGCCGTGCCGACGCCCGAGACGACGCAGCCGTTCCAGGCGAAGGTCTTCGTCGATCTCGCGCAGCAGGTCGCTCAACGGCATCTCCCCGGATTGGCTGGGCGGACGAAACGGCGGACACTCGGCCGCCGGAGACGAAGCCGGTCGGTGGTGCGGCCGCACGTCAGTACTACCACGGAATGCCGGGGCCGGGTGCCGGGGGCAGCGCCCGGGCCGCGTGTCAGGGCCGGCAGTGTTCCCGCAGGAACAAGGCGGCATCGCGAAGACCCTGCCGGGCCGTGTCCACTTCGGGTGCCAGCTTGAGAAAACCATGCGGCATGCCGGGATACAGAACGTAGCGGTGCGGCACCCGCGCACGTTCCAGGCGCCGGCGGAAGGCTTCGGTGTCATCGCGGAGCGGGTCCAGCGCCGCGGCGGCCAGGAGAACCGGCGGGAGGCCGCGCACGTCGCTGCGCAACGAGCAGAAGCGGGGATCGCGCCCGTCGGCCTCGTTGCGCAGGTAGTCGGCATAGAACCGCCGCATGAGATCGAGCCCGAGGCCGTAGCGACCGTCTCCGTAGGCCGCGGCCGCCGCGCCGAGCGGGTAGCCGAATTCCGGCAGATGGCCGTAGCAGCCGTAGAACAGTACGCCGGCGCGAAGGGTCTCGCGTTCGGCATGGAGGACGGAAAGCGCGAGGTTGGCGCCGGCACTGTCGCCGCCGATCGCGAGCCGGTCGGGGTCCACGCCGAATTCGGTCCCGCGGTCGATCAGCCAGCCGCAGGCGAACCGGCATTCCTCGTACGCGACGGGAAACCGGTATTCCGGAGCCAGGCGATAGTTCACGGAGATCAGGACGGCGCCGGCTTCGAGGGCCAGCAGACGGCACAGGGTGTCGTGCGTTTCGACGCTTCCCAGCATGAAGCCGCCGCCGTGCAGGTAGAGCACCCCCGGACCCCGTGCTTCGGACGGTCGGTAGATCCGGAGGCGCAGGGTCCCGTGGGGGCCCTCGACCGTGGTATCGACGACGGACGGAAGGGCCGGCGGCCGGGCGTTCCAGTAGGCGCAGGTCCGGTCGTAGGCAGCCCGGATCTCGCGGACGGGAGCGTCGGCCAGCGTGCGGAAGTCGACCGCCGGTTCGTGCCGGGCCGCACGACGGCTGGCCTCGATCACGGCCGGATCAACAGTGTCGGTTGCGGGCATGGAGGTTCCCCCAAGGGTCGCCGAATACGGCCGCCCGGAAGACGGGGGACGGAATCTCTGCGGCCGCTCGGTGCATCAGGCGACGGAAGGCTGCAGGGCGCGGTCGGGAACCGGGCTCTGCGTTGCGCCGATCCTGCCGCCTGCCCGTCAAGAGCATAGCGCCACGATCATGAATGGCATCCCGGCCGCTCCCCTTGCGGAACTTCGATTCCGCCGGGGCCGCGATCCCTGGTCGGCCTCTCCACGACCGGACGGAACCGGTACCGGGGTTCGGGGCGAACGGATCCGTTCGGGGTTTGCGTTCGGTGAAGCCGTGGTAGTTTGTGCCCGCACCGAAAAAGTACAATGGTTTGACTCTGAAAGTGGAATCGTGATATAGAGGGGACGAAGAATCCCGCTTTGATGCGGGAATCGGCCGATGCGGTCGAGAATCGGCCGGATTTTCGGAAATCTTCGCGAGAATTGCCATGCGAAATGTCATTCGCCTGCAGATGGAATTGGGTCAGGTTGCGATCGAGGAGATCGAGATCGACGAGAACTCGCGGGATGACATTCCGCCGCTGCTGCTCGGGCTTCGGCACGTGTATGCCGACCGGTCGGTTCGTGCCCGGTTGTTCGAGATCCTGGAGCAGGGGATCCTTCCCGAGGTGTCCCACACGAAAGGGCGTCCCGGCATGGAGCTGTGGAGGATCCTCGTGATGGGTCTCCTGAAGCAGGTCCTGGGGTGTGACTTCGATCGTCTGCACGAGCTGGTGAACCAACACCATACCGTTCGGAAGTTTCTGGGACACTCCGGCTTCTGGGACGAGACCCGGTACCGGTATCCCACGGTGGTACACAACGTGAGCCTGCTGACGCCGGACGTGCTGGGGGAGGTGTTGCAGCTGATCGCGGAGAGCGGCCATGCGCTGGTGCGGAAGCGGAAGCGGAAGAGCGGCCCGGGCGGTCGCCCGTCGAAGGAGCCCCTGCGGGGCCGCTGTGATTCGTTCGTGGTGAAGACGGATGTGCACTTCCCGACGGATGTCAACCTGCTGTGGGATGCGATGCGTTGCCTGGTGCGCGAGACGGGCCGCTCAGCCCTGCGGGCGGGGGTGTCCGGAGGGCGGCAGTGGCGGCATCGGAGCCGGAGGCTGCAGCGGCTCTTTCAGAAGGTTCGGCGGACCCGGCGGGCCCGTCCGGGGCCGATCCAAGCGTACCTCGACGCCTGCTGGGAGGAGGTCCGACGGGCGGAAGCGACGGTTCCTGCGCTTCGGGAGCAAGGCGTCGGAGCCCCCAGGATTCTCCGGATCGAGTCGTACCTCAAGCATGCCCGGAGGCAGCTCGACCAAGTGGACCGCCGCCTGCTGAAGGGCGAGAAGATCCCGCAGGAAGAGAAGGTGTTTTCGATCTTCGAGGAGCACACGCGCTGGTGCGTGAAGGGCAAGGCCGGGGTTCCGGTGGAACTCGGAGTGCCGGTGGCCGTGCTGGAGGATCAGCACGGCTTCCTCCTACACTCCCGGATCCTGTGGGAAGGCGGAGACGTGGATCATGCCGTGCCCATGATCCGGGAAGCGCAGGCCCGCTTCCCCGACCTCCGCCTGTGCAGCTTCGATCGGGGGTTCCACAGTCCCTCCAACCGGATCGCACTGGACGAACTGCTGGATCACAACGTGCTTCCGAAGAAGGGAAAACTCGGTCCGGCCGACCGGAAACGGGCCGCCGACCCGACGTTCCGGGAGATGCGCCGGCAGCATCCGGCCGTGGAGTCCGCCATCAATAATCTCGAGCAGCGCGGCATGGACCGGGTCCTGTCGTATGGGGCGGAGGGTTTTGCGCGGATGGTGGCGCTCTCCATGGTGGCCTTCAATGTCCACCGCATCGGGTTGCTGCTGCAGAGACAGGCCCGGGCCCAAGCCCGACGACGACGAAGACGCGCCGCCTGACAGCGGCGCCCCTCCACCCCGTCCGCAAAGCTCGCCGGGAGCGGGAACGGAACCGCTCGCCCTAGCGTCCGGATTCTGGGTGGGAAGGGCCCGGATGCCGCTACGAATCGGCAGGAATCCCCTGGAAACGGAGCGACCGGAGGCCCCGGAGGGTGGGTCCAACCCGAAATTTCGCCGGAAGGGCCGCCAAAATGACCATTTTCGGTGCGGGCACTAGTTTGGGTCAGCGGCGGTCGTGAACGATCCCGCTGACCGGAACCCGTGGCCGTGTTCCCTGATCACCTGCGCATTTCCGACGGTTCCACGGCTTCGCCGAACGGGTACCTTCGGGCGCACTTCGGGTGCACGTCCTTGGTTCGGGTGGGAACCCCGCCGCGCGGACTCCGGGCGATGGAAATGGAGCCGCTCTGAACGGACCCGCCGCCACGGGATACGGCGGCAGTGGAGGGAAGCATGAACGAACGGGAGGCACCGCAGTCGGCCTCGGCAGAGGAGGAAGAGCGGATCGCCGGGACGCCGGCGGTTTTCGTCAACAAGGTCTTCGTTTCTTTCATGCCGGGCGGCGCGAAGATCACATTTGCCGAGGCGCGCCGGGCGGCGGGCGAGGATCGGGCGTCGCCGCGGGTAGCGGTGTTCCTGCAGCATGCCGACCTCGCTGCGCTCCGCCGCCTGCTCGACTGGACTTCGCAGGTCAGCGAAACGCCGCCGGAGCGCTTCGGCGGGTCGGTGCACTAGGATCGATGCATTGCGCCCGACAACCCCGATGCGGGGTTCGGGCGAGGTGGACCGAACGGATGCCGGATGTTCTTGCGGCGGTCACGGTACGGTTTTTCCGGTTCCGGGGCCCGCGCCTTTGGGTAGCTCCGACATGGGCTCAGCTCCGCCTGCAGGACAGGACCATTGGTGGTCGGACTTGGAATGCTGGTGTGACGGGAAACGGGCGTAATTGACCCATGTGTAACGAGATGCAACTGGTCAGGTAGTACGGAGGTGGGACCGACATTCTGCTTCCCGCATGGGTAAGATGTACTCCGATCGGACCCAAACGACCGAAGTTGCGGCTCTTGGGCAGGGGATGCTCCACGAAAGCCGATGGGACCGGATCGATGATCGGCGATGTTTCGGTGAATTTCCGGGATCGGGCCGCACGTCATTCCAAGGGTAGTCGGTGTCTCAGCGATGTTGGCAGAGAGGGGTGGACGACCTGGATCTCGCGAAAATTCCCGATACGGTCGCGGAGGCGGTGCGAAACGCCCGGCTGGACGAACCTGGTGGCCGGAATGCGGAGGACGTGCTCCGCGGGTTGGGGTTGCTCCGGGTCAGTGCCCCGGTACGGGCCGCCGCAGTGTTGTTCGGGACCGTGGAACGCCGCGCAAGCGAAATGCCGCAGTGCCGGCTCCGTGTCGCCCGTTTCCGGGGGCATGGACCGTTCGAAGTTCCTCGACAACCGACAGTTCACAAGTTCACAGGGAAGCGTTTTTCCTCCTTGCGAGTGCCGGGCGCTTCCTGCGCGACCGCTCCCCATCGCCGGCCGCTTCGAGTCGGGCCGCATGGCGCGCATCGATGAGCCGCTCTACCCGCCCCGTGCAACGCGGGAGGCGCTGACGAACGTCCTGTGCCACCGAGACGATGCCATGGGTGGGGGATCCATCGGGCTCGCAGTGCACGACGACCGACTGGAGGGAACCTCGACCGGTCCGCTGCACTTCGGGTTGACTTCGGAAGACCTCTTCGGACCGCCCGAGTCTCGGCCTTGGAACCCGCTTGTTTCCGCACGTTCTATCGGCGCGGCATCATCGAGGAACGCGGTCGGGGCACGATCAAGATGGCGAACCTGGCGCCCTCGGCCGGGCTGCCGTGCCCCGAGATCGAGAAACGGGGCGATTGCGTGACGGTGCGCTTCCGACGCTCCGACCCTGTCGTGCCTCGGCACGAGGGCGGCGAATTGACAGAACAGCAAAGGGGGCCTTATGCCTCTTCATCGCTCCGGGAGCTCCGCGTTGCTCTGGGGCCTCAGGCAAACGAGCGGCGACTACGGGAAGATCTCGCCATTCTGAAGGCTAGGGGGCGGGCGGAGCCCACCGGAGTGGGTCGGGGGCCCGTTGGAACTCCCTGTACAAAGTGGCTTTGGCTCATTCCGGCTCATTCCGGCTCATTCCGGCTCATTCCGGCTCATTCCGGCTCATTCCGGCTCATTCCGGCTCATTCCGGCTCATTGAAGATGCCCATGGTCAAAGTTGCGCCACGGTGATTGCCCACGCATGCAAAGAAGGCACCGCTTGCAACTCCACCCACGATCCGAGGTCCCTGTCCCTGCCGGGGTGACCTCTCTCTGCTGCTCTCTCATTCCAAGGGTAGTCGGTGTCTCGGTGATGTTGGCAGAAAGGGCGGATATTCCCGCTCGCGGAAATGAGTGAACGTCGGAGCGTGTCGAGATCCCGACGAGCGAGGGGGTTCCGGAGGAGGGCCTCGACCGGCTTCGCATGCTTGCTGGAATCGCAGGGTCACCGGACGGCCCGGGCGATGCCCGACGTCCGCGCCGTCGGCCTCGGGCGCCCTGTCGGGTCGCATCCCGCGCTGCGTCCGCCGCTCCCGGCAACGAAGAAGATCCGGCAGGGGCTCGAAGGGCTGAACCGGGCGATTCGGGTGCGCGCCGCACCCGGCGAGCGAGAGAAGGCGGCGCGACCCACTCGGGGACCGAAGGCGGGCGTGAGATCCTCAGGTCCATGTGGGCCGTGGGCAGGCCCCGACCCGCCGCGCAGGGAGGGACTGGAGCGGCGTGTTTCTGCCGGCTTCCGGTTCATTTCCGGCGGGTGATCCGGCCTTCAACCGTCGGCGCGACGACGCCGGCTGCGGCAATGTGGCCGATGAGCTGATCCGCCGTGAGGCGGCCGGAGGTCCCGTCGATCCGTGCTTCGCCGTTCCGGAACGCGCGGTACCCGTCGCCGCCCCGGGCCAGGAAATCGTTGGTGGCGACCGTATACGTCCGGCGGTCCCGCAACGGGGCGCCGTGGACCGTGAGGTTGCGGACGCGGTTGCCGGGCGGTGCCTCCACGGCCAGGGAGAAGGCGAGTCCGGACACCTGCGGAAACCGGCCCGAGGGGCGTGGAGCCCGGCTCACGCCGTTCTCCAGCGCCGCCCGTATCCGGGCGCCGGGAAGCCGAAGCACGACGGTCCGGTTCCCGAAGGGGAGTTCGGTCAGCAGGTCCTTCCGGGTAAGGAGCGTGCCGGGCGGGTACACCGTGTTGCCGCGAATGGTGCCGCCGTTGACGATGGCCACGTCGCTCCCGGTGGCCGTCCGCATGGCGTCGGCCAGCAGATTGCCGAAGGCGGTTTCGCCGGAGCCCGACCGGACGCCGCGCGTATCGAGCTCGGTGGCCGTGGTTCCGACCGCCGCGTGCAGGGTCCGGTCGAGCCGGGCCTGGTAGGCGGCCAGCTTCGCTGCAAGTTCCGGATGTTCCTCGAGGCCGGCGGTGGAGCGCAGGCGAACGTCCGGGGTCCAGGTCACCGTGCGTGCCCCGTCGCGGCTCCGGACCTCGCGGATCCTGAGGGTCAGCACGGCGACATGGTGCCCTTGGGATCCGGCCTTCAGCACCGCTTGGCGTCCGTCGTGGCGGGCGACGAGCAGATGATCGTGGCCGCCGAGCACGATATCGATCTCCGGGACGGCTCGCAGGAGCTCGAGGTCCGCCTCGAGCCCCTGGTGCGTGAGTGCGACGACCAGGTCGGCGCCGGCGGCCCGGAGCGCCGCCGCCAGCCGCGCACCCGTTTCCGTCACCGACGCGAAGACGACGTTCGGGCCGGGGCTGGAGATGATCGGCGTCTCGGTGGTCACGAGGCCGACGAAGCCGATGTGGTAGCCCTGTGCTTCGAGCACCGTGGTGGCGGCGGTGCCCGGCAAGAGCCGCCCGTCGATGCGCACGTTGCCCGCCAGCCAGATCGTCTCGGACTCGGCCAGGCGCCGTTCGAGCACGTCGGGGCCGAAATCGAATTCGTGGTTGCCCGGCACCGCGACATCGAACCCGATGGCGTTGGCGAGGTCCACCATATGCGCGCCCCGGTCGATCCCCGACAGGACGGACGGCGAGATCAGATCGCCGCCGAAGGTGATCACCGCCTGTCCGCCGGCGGCCGCGGCCCGGGCGCGTTCCTCGGTGACGATGGTGGCGATCCTGGCCGCTCCCCCCGATTCCCCCACGCCGGCCATCTGATCCCAGTCGTTCACGTGGACCAGGATCAGAGGCGGCGACTCGGCCCGGGACGGGGCGGTCGGTGCGGCGGCGGCGCACACGGCCAGGAGGGCGGCGACCCACGCGGTCCGCCGATGCCGGAAGTGACGGATCATGCGCGGGCTCACCGGTCGGCGGGTTCGGAGCAGGGCACGTCGGCCCATCCGGCCGACGGTATCGACGGCGCCGCAGGGCCGCGAACTGCCGGCGCGGCGGCCGCCGGGATCCGCGCCGACCGTACCCCGTGCCGGCGCGCACCGGCAGGCATGATGTCGACGTACCGCAATGGCCCGCAAGTCGGTGACCGCCGCCCTGCCGGGATTCGCAGTCGGCCCCCGGCCCTGCTCCGCCGCTCCGTCCGCAGGCGGCGCCGGGCTTCCCTCGAGGTGCCGGCCGCGGACGCGGGACGGCGTCCGGTTCCCTGCCGGCCGGTCGGGTGCAGGATTGTAACAATTGAAACCATTCGTGAATGGCCGGCCGAATGCGGCTGCGATACCTTGGGCCGGGCCGCTTCGCGGACCGGGATGCGCGGCCCCTTCCGTCCCCTCCCGGGCCTTTGCCCGCCGTCCTCCGTGCCGCCGGAATTGGGACCGCACATGCACGCAGTCGAACACACCGTGGCCCGGCCGGTCTCGTTTCGGGACCGCGGGCTCTTTACCGGCGAAACGGTGGCGATGACGATTCACCCTGCGCCCGCGGGCAGCGGCATCGTGCTGGTTCGGTCCGACCTGCCCGGCCTGCCCGAGATCCCGGCGCAATGGGGGCGGGTGGCCGATTCCCGACGCCGGACGATGATGCTCGGGGTGGAAGGCGGGGGGTCGATCTGGACCGTCGAGCATTTGCTGGCCGCGTTTGCAGGACTGGGCATCGACAACGCGAGAGTGGAGCTCGGCGGCCGCGAGGTACCGATTCTCGACGGGTCGGCGGCCGTCCTGGCCGCCGCCCTCGAGGACGCCGGGGTCGTGGCGCAGGATCGGCTCCGATCGTGGATCCGGGTGCGCCGGCCGGTGCGCGTCGCGAACGGAACCGGCACCGCGGTGGCGGAGCCGGCCGAGTCGTTCACGGTGCACGGAACCATCGACTATCCGGACACCCTGATCGGCCGTCAGAGCTATGCCTTCACCCTCGAGGGCACGCGGTTCCGGGACGAGATCGCCGCCGCCCGTACCTTCTGCACGCGCGCGGAGGCCGAGAATCTGCGCCGACAGAACCTCGGGCTCGGAGGACATCCGGGCAACGTGATCCAGGTTGACGGGATGCGGCTGCAGGCCCGGGGCGGGCTTCGCCATCCGGACGAATTCGTGCGCCACAAGGTGCTGGATTGTGTCGGAGACCTGTACCTTGCGGGTGCGCAGCTGCTCGGCCGGGTGACGTTCGTCCGCGGCGGACACGACATCAACCGGAGACTGCTGGAGGCGATCTTCTCCGAGCCCGCGAACTGGGAGCGCAGCACGCGCCCGCCGGCGTCCGGTGCCTGGGCCCGCGCCGCCGCCCGCCCGGCCGCCGCCTGAGCCGGTTCGGGAAGCGCGTCCGGATCGGCTACACTCGGCCGCATGCGCTTCCTGACGACCCGGACCCGGACGGTCCTGTTTCTGATTCTCGTCGTCGGCGCCGCCCTGCCGGCGTCGGCGCAGGAACGGACGGAAGCGGTTCCGGAGGTCCGGGTGCCGTCGGCGGCGTCCGAATCCCGCGGCGAGATGCGCTTTGCGGACGGCAGCCGCTATGTCGGCGCCATTCGGGACGGCGTGATGCACGGCGCCGGCATCCTCACGTTCGCGAACGGCAACGTGTACGCCGGCACGTTCGCCGGCGGCGAGATCTCGGGTACCGGCCGGCTCACGTATGCCAACGGTGATGTCTACGACGGCGACTTCCAGGCCGGCCGGCCGGAGGGCCGGGGCGTGTTGCGGTTCGCCGACGGGTCCACCTACGAAGGCGCGTTCCGGGCCGGCGCGCGGGCCGGTCCCGGGGTGCTGGAGTTGGCGGACGGTGCCCGCTACGAGGGCGCATTCGAGGAGGACCGGTTTCACGGCGAGGGCACCTACGTGCACGCCGACGGCAGCACCTTTGCCGGCACCTGGGACCGCGGGGTTCGCCGGCGCGGCACGGGAATCCGGGTCTACGCCGACGGCAGCGTGTACGAAGGGTCCTTCGTCGACGGTCAGCCGGCCGGGACAGGAGCGATCCGGTTTCCCGGCGGAGACCTCTACGAGGGCGACTTCGCCGACGGACAGCCGGCCGGCACCGGCCGGCTCGCGTTTGCCGGCGGCGACGTGTACGAGGGCGCCTTCGCGGCCGGCCGGCCGGCGGGCGTCGGCCGGCTCGTATTCCGCAGCGGTGACGTCTATGAAGGCGACTTCGCCGCCGGCGTGCGGACGGGGTCCGGTCGGCTCGCGTATGCCCGCGGCGATGTGTACGAAGGCGGATTCGTGGACGGGCGGCCGGAGGGAGTCGGCACCCTCGTCTTCGCCAACGGCGACCGCTATGCCGGGGAGTTCGCCGCCGGCGTGCGGGCCGGCCGGGGTGTGCAGGAGTTTGCGGACGGCCGCCGGTACGAGGGGGCGTTTCGCGACAACCGGTTCCACGGGGAGGGCACGTACACGTCCCCCGACGGCCTGCGGTACTCCGGCGGGTTCGAGAACGGCCTCCGGCACGGACCGGGCACGTTGACCCTCGCCGACGGGGGGACCTACGAGGGGGACTTCGTGGCCGGCCGGCGGGAGGGGCGGGGCGTGTATCGGTTCGCCGACGGAGCCACGTACACCGGCGGCTTTCTCGAGGACCGGTTCCACGGGGAGGGCACCTACGCGCATCCGGACGGAAGCGCCTACGCCGGTACCTACGAGGACGGCGTCCTGCGGCAGGGGCGCGGGATCCTTCTGCATCCGGACGGAAGCCGTTCGGAAGGGGAGATCCGGGACGGCGCCGTGCACGGCGCCGGCCGGCTGGTGTACGCGAACGGAGACGTCTACGAAGGGGACTTCGCGGCCGGGGTGCCGCAGGGTCGCGGTGTCCTCCGGTTTGCCGGCGGGGACCGGTACGAGGGCGAGTTCGCCGCGGGGCAGCCGCACGGTTCCGGCGTGCTGCGGTCGGGGGACGGATCCCGCTACGAGGGTGCGTTCCGGGAAGGCCGCCAGGCGGGCCGGGGGGTGCTCGAGTTCCCGGACGGCGCCCGGTACGAGGGAGCGTTCGAGGAGGGCCGGTTTCACGGCGAGGGAACGTATGCGCACCCGGACGGCAGCTCCTTCGTCGGCACGTTCGAGCGCGGAGTCGAGCAACAGGGCTCGGGGACGCGGGTCTATGCCGACGGCAGCCGCTACGAGGGGGCGTTCCGGAACGGCCGGCCCGAGGGGGCCGGCCGGCTCGTGCTCGCCAGCGGAGACGAGTACGAAGGCGGTTTCGTGGCCGGAACCCGTACGGGCCGGGGGATCTACCGGTTTGCGGACGGCCGGACCTACGAGGGCGGATTTCGGGACGATGTCTTCCACGGGGAAGGCACATACACGCATCCGGGCGAGTTCACGTACCGCGGCGGCTACGAGCGCGGGCGCCGGCAGGGCACCGGGACGCTGCAGTTTGCCAACGGCAGTGTCTATGTGGGCGCCTTCCGGGACGACCGGATGGACGGGGCCGGAGTGTTGACGTTTGCCGACGGGTCCGAGTACGCGGGCAACTTCGTTGCGGACACGATGTCCGGTACCGGTCGGCTGACCCTCGCGGACGGCGGAGTCTACGAAGGGGAATTCGCGGAGGGCCGTCCGGCCGGGCAGGGCGTGTTCCGGTTTGCCGACGGCGCCGTCTACGAAGGCGCGTTCGCGGAGGGACGGCGCGAAGGGCCGGGCGTGCTTCGGTTCGCCGACGGCGCCGTCTACGAAGGCGCCTTCCGCAACGACCGGTTTCACGGCCCGGGGGAGTACACGCACCCGGACGGCAACCGGTTCGCCGGAACGTACGAAGACGGCCGACGCGTACAGGGGTCGGCGACCGTCGTGTATGCCGACGGCGCGCGGTACGAGGGGGCGATCGCCGACGGCGCGCAGACCGGGGTCGGGGTGCTCACGTATCCGGACGGCACGCGCTACCGGGGCAGCTTCCGGAACGGCGTGTTCCACGGCCCGGGAATCCTGACCTATCCCGGCGGCGTGCAGGTGGAGGCGGTGTTCGAGAACGGCGCCGAGGCGGGGCGGACGGTGACCACCTATCCGGACGGCACCCGGATCGAGAGCGGGGCCGGGAGCGAGTAGGCGCGGGTCAGCGGCGCCCGGCCGCGGCGGCGGCCGGGCCCGCGTAGCGGATGCGATAGACGTTGCCGGCCTGATCGTCGGCGACCAGGAGCGAACCGTCCGGAGCCTCCAGCACGTCGGCCGGGCGCCCCCACGCGCGCTCGCCGCGCAGCCATCCCTCGGCAAAGGTCTCGTAGCCCCGTGCGGTGCGGTGGTCGTCGGCGAGCGGCACGACGGTGATGCGGTAGCCGATCTTCCGGCTCCGGTTCCAGGAGCCGTGCTCGGCGATGAAGACCGCTCCCCGATAGCGGTCGGGCAGGTGGGTGCCCGAGTGCACGGCGAGGCCGAGCGGCGCCACGTGCGGTCCGAGGGCCCGGGCGGGCGGTTCCGACTCTGCGCAGCGGCCGAGGCTCCCGAACTCCGGATCCCGGAGCGTGCCGGCGTGACAGAAGGGGAATCCGAAGTGGAGCCCGGCCTCCGCCGCCCGGTTCAGTTCGCCGGGCGGCAGGTCGTCCCCGAGATGGTCGCGTCCGTTGTCGGTGAACCACAGGTCCCCGGTCACGGGGTGCCAGGCGAGCCCGACCGAGTTGCGGACTCCGTGCGCGTAGACCTCGAGGTCGGAGCCGTCGGGCCGCATCCGGAGGATGCGGCCGAACTGGCCGTCGACCCGGCAGACGTTGCAAGGCGCTCCCACCGGGACGTACAGGTAGCCGTCCGGACCGAACCCGAGCACCTTCCAGCCGTGGTGCCGGGCGGACGGGAGGCGGTCCGTGACCACCACCGGCGGCGGCGGATCGTCCAGTCGGTTCTCGATGTCGTCGAAGCGCAGGATGGTGTTCACGGCCGCCACGTAGAGCGCGCCGTCGCGGAAGGCGACCCCGCTCGGCAGCAGGAGCCCGGATGCGACGGTCCGCACGCGTTCGCCCCGTCCGTCCCGGTCGTCGTCGGTCACGGCGAACACGCGTCCGTCGCGGCGGGTGCCGACGAAGAGCGTGCCCCGGTCCCCCCAGGCCATCTGCCGGGCATTGGGAACCCGGGCGTAGAGCTCGATGGTGAAGCCCTCGGGCAGGCGGATGGTCTCGAGGCGTTCCTCGGCCGGCACGGGTGCAGCGGTCGCCGGGACCAGTCCGGCCAGCAGGGCGAGGGACGGCAGGATCGGGCGCATGTTCGGGCTCACAGGTTGGGATAGCGGGGGCCTTCGCCGCCCTGCGGCGGCACCCAGGTGATGTTCTGGGTCGGGTCCTTGATGTCGCAGGCCTTGCAATGCAGGCAGTTGGACGCGTTGATGCGCAGCCGCTGCTCGCCGTTCTCGACCACGAATTCGTAGACGCCGGCCGGACAGTACCGCTGTTCCGGTCCGTCGTACCGGGCGAGGTTGACGCGCATCGGGACCGTCGCGTCGGCCAGGCGCAGGTGGCACGGCTGCCCTTCCTCGTGGCTGGTTCCCGAGTAGGCGACGCTGGTCAGGCGGTCGAACGTGATCGTGCCGTCGGGCTGCGGATACGGAATGGGCGCCGCGGCCGCCGCCGCGGCCAGGCAGGCATGGTCGGGACGGCCGTGCCGGAGCGTCCAGGGGGCCCGGCCGCGGAGCAGGATCTGGTCGAGGCCCGCATGGACCGTTCCCCAGAACCGTCCGTAGCGGAATCCGGGGCGCACGTTCCGTCCGCGCCGCAACTCGCGCCCGGCCCACGACGCGCGGAACGACGCGTCGTAGTCGGCACAGTCCGTTCGGCCGTCGGCCAGGGCCCGGGCCACCGCTTCGCCGGCGCACCGGCCCGACTTGATGGCCGTGTGGGTGCCCTTGAGACGGGGCACGTTCAGGGTACCGGCGTCGCATCCGAGCAGCGCACCGCCGGGAAACGCCAGTCGGGGCAGGCTCTGGGGGCCGCCCTCGGTGAGGGCGCGCGCGCCGTAGGCGATGCGCCGGCCGCCTTCGAACGTCGGTCGGATCGCGGGGTGGGTCTTGAGGCGCTGGAACTCGTCGAACGGACTCAGGTACGGATTCGGATAGTCGAGCCCGACCACGAAGCCGACCGCCACCTGACGGTCCTCGAGGTGATAGAGAAACGCCCCGCCGTAGGTGTCGCCGGGCAGCGGCCACCCGGCCGTGTGCAGGACGAGGCCGGGCTGGTGGCGCTCGGGGGTCACTTCCCAGAGTTCCTTGAGACCCAGCCCGTAGGTCTGGTGCAGACGGTCGCGGTCGAGTTCGAAGCGCCGGATCGCCTGCCGGCCGAGATGGCCGCGGCATCCTTCCGCGAGGAGCGTGAACGGGGCCCGGATCTCGACTCCCGGCTGCCAGCCCGGGCCGCGCGACCCGTCCGCGGTCCGTCCCATGTCGCCGGTGGCCACCCCCGCCACCCGCTCGCCGTCGATCAGCAGCTCGGTCGCCGCGAAACCGGGAAACACCGATACCCCGAGCTCCTCGGCCTGCGCGGCCAGCCAGCGGCACAGATTGCCGAGGCTGATGATGTAGTGGCCGTCGTTGCGCATGGCGGGGGGCAGCAGGGCGCGCGGCCAGGCCAGGCTGCGCTTCTCGCCGAGAAAGAGCAGGCGCTCCTTCCGGACCCGGGTCCGGACCGGTGCGTCCTGCCGGCGCCAGGAGGGGAGCAGTTCGTCGAGGCCGCGCGGGTCGAGAATGGCCCCCGACAGCGTGTGGGCCCCCACTTCGGGGCCCTTTTCCAGCACGCAGACGGAGAGGTCGCGACCGGTTTCGCCGGCCAGTTGCCGGAGCCGGATGGCGGCGGACAGTCCGGCCGGTCCGGCCCCCACGATCGCCACATCGAATTCCATCGCGGTCCGCGCGACCGGAGGACGGGCCGCGTCGCTCAAGGGGGGTCTCCGACGCCCCGGATCCGCGGGGTCACAGGACGGTCAGGATCCGCTCGGCGCTCGAGACTTCGAAGGCCCCCGGTTCCTCGACGGCGAGGTGGGCGACGGTGCCGTTCTCGAGCACCATCGCGAAGCGCTGACCGCGCGGCCCGAGCCCGTGTCCGCGGCCGTCGAGCTCGAGCCCGAGCGCCCGGGTGAAGTCGCCGTTGCCGTCGGCCAGCAGGGTGACCGCCTCCCCGGCGTTCTGGCTTTTCCCCCAGGCGTCCATCACGAACGCATCGTTGACGGCGACGCACACGATCTCGTCGACGCCCTTGGCCCGGATCGCGGCGGCGTTCCGGACGAACCCCGGCAGGTGCTGGGCGGAGCAGGTCGGGGTGAACGCGCCGGGCACCGAAAACAGGACCACCTTGCGCGAGCCGAAGTAGGCGGTGGTGGAGATCTCCTCCATGCCGTCTTGGCCGAGGCGGCGGAGGGTGGCGGCGGGTACGGGATCGCCAGGGGAAATGGACATCGGAACCTTCCGGGATCGGATCGGGGGTCCGGGGCTGCAGGGACCCGCAGGTCCGCCCCGGAACGGAGGCGTGCAGGTTAGCGCAGTGGGGCGCGTTTGGCGCGGGCGACGGCGGCCGTGACCGCTTCCGGGGTCAGCAGCTCGGGCAGCACCTCGCCGTGGGCGAGGGCGGGTCCGTACACGGCGTTGAAGGGAACCCCCAGCCGCTGATGGGCCGCGAGGAAGGCAGCCAGAGCGGGATCGGGCAGGGTCCAGTCGCCTCGGAGACCGACGATCTCGCCGGCTTCCAGCAGGTCGCGCACCGGCGGGCGGTCCAGCACCAGGCGCTGGTTGACGATGCAGGTCACGCACCAGGCGGCGGTCACGTCGACCAGCACGATCTGCCCGGCGGCCTGATCCTGCACGGCGTCGGGATCCAGCGGGCGCCACAGCCCGTCCGGATCCGGCGGCCCGGCGGCGGTCGGCGGGCGGGCGGCCAGGGTCGGCGCCAGGACGGCGAGCAGCGCGGCCGCGAGGCCGGCGGCGCGCACGGCCGGGGTCCGCGGCCCGGCCGCCGGGAGCGCGAAGGCCAGCACGGCGAGTCCGCTCAGTCCGGCGGTGAGCGCCGTCGCAACGGCGCCGGCGGTCGCGTGCAGGATCGACAGCAGCCAGACCGCGGTCCCGAGGAGCAGGAGCGCAAGCCCCAGCTTGAGGGGCCGCATCCACGGTCCGGGGCGCGGCAGGGCGGCGAGCAGGCCCGGGCGCGCGGCGATCAGCAGCCACGGTGCGGCCATGCCGAGCCCGAGCGCCAGAAACACGAGCAGGATTTCCGCCCCCCCGCGCGTCAGCGCGAAGCCGACGGCAGTGCCGACCACGGGGGCGGTGCACGGCGTCGCCAGCAGCGTGGCGAAGGCCCCTTCGGCGAACGCGCCCGCGTGCCCCCTCGCGCCGCCGCCGGCCTGCAGCCAGCGGTTCACCGGGGTCGGCAACCGGAGGGTGCAGAGGCCGGCGAGGACGGCCGCGAACAGCACGACGACCACCGAGAGGAAGGCGGTGAATCCGGGGTGTTGGAACTGGAATCCCCAGCCGACCGTGCGGCCGGCCGCGCGAATCGCGGCGACCAGCAGCGCCAATGCGCCGAAGGACGCGACGATGCCGGCCGCGGTGGCCAGGAAGCTCGCGGTCACGGCGGGACGGCTGCGGCCGGCCGCGTCGATCAGGCGGGCCGCCTTGATGCCGAGCACGGGCAGCACGCACGGCATCAGGTTCAGGATCAGCCCCCCCGCCAGGGCCAGCAGGACGGCGGCGCCGAGCGTGCGGGCGCGCGCCGCCGGACGACCGGCGACGACCACCTGCTGGTACGCAATGGCCGGGCCGGCAATCAGGGTGACTCCGAGCGCGGCTCCGACCAGTCGTTCGGGGTCGAACGGCCGCAGGACCTCGACCTCGACCGACACCGCCCGGCCGTCGGCCGACACGGTGGCCGGGCCGCTGCGGAAGAACATCCCGTCCGGTCCCTCGAGCAGAGCCAGGATGCCGTCGGGCGCCGGCTCCAGTTCCAGCAGGCCGGCGGCCGTGACCCGGACCGTGCGGATGCCGTCGAAGGCCGCCTCCAAGTGCTCGAATCCGGCCGCTTCGGGCGGGCGGGGCACCCGGGCCTCGGCTTCCGCGACCGCCCGCGCATGGACGCTCGCCGCCGCCGGCCCGGCCGGCACGTGCAGCCGGACCGCGGCCTCCACCGGAACGCAGATCCGGGCGCAGGCCTGATACTCGATGCGGGCGGCAAGGGTCGTTGCCCGGCCCGGCTGCTCGACCCGCAGCCGCAGGGGGATCAGTACGGTGCCGGCGTAGGTGCGCGTGACCAGCAGTTCCTGCTCGATCGACTGTTGGGGGGCCGGCCAGAGAAAGTCGGCGCCGGCGACATTGTCCGATCCGGGTTCGAGATGCAGCGCCGGCGGCATCCCCGCTTCGCCGGGGCTGCGCCAGTAGATGTGCCAGCCGTCGTCGAGATCCACCTGCAGCGCGAGCGGGAGGGTGTCGCGGGCGCCGGCGGCGGTGACGGCCGAGACGATCCGCGTGCGCCACGCCTCGCCGTCGGCCCAGGCCGACGCCGCGGGTTCGGCCGCGGCCGCGGCCGCCGGCGGCAGGCAGGCGGCGACGAGGAACAGGCCGGCGGCGGCGCGGCGGAGGCAGCGGGGGGCAGGCATCAGGAGGGCGGCAGCGGCTTGGGACCGTCTTCGGGAAGGCAGGGGCGAGACCCACGCAGACATAGGGCGCGCCGAAACGGGTCGCGGCGGACCGGAGCGGTCAGCCGTCGGCTCCGGGCGGCCGCCATCGAAGCACCGGATGCCGGGCGGCCCGGGTCTCGTCCGCGCGCCGCCGGGGGGCCTGGACCGGGGCGTCGGCCGCGTCCCGGGGGTCCGGAGCGCGCATGCGGGCGACCAGGGCGCGGAGGACTTCGATGAAGGAATCGAGGGTGGCCCGGCTCTCCGTTTCCGTCGGCTCGACCAGCAGGGCACCGGAGACGACCAGCGGAAAATAGATGGTCGGTGGATGGAACCCTTCATCGATCAGGCACTTGGCGAAATCCAGCGTCGAGACCCCGGTACCCTCGAGAAACCCGTCGTCGAACAGGCATTCGTGCATGCACGGCCCCGGATAGGCCGGGGACAGGGTATCGGCCAGCGCGACGCGCAGGTAGTTGGCGTTCAGCACGGCGTCTTCGGCGACCCGCCGGATGCCGTCGCGGCCGTAGCTGCGGCAGTAGGCCAGGGCCCGCACGAACGTGCCCATCTGACCGTGGAACGCCCGCAGCCGTCCGAAGCTTGCGGCCGCCGGACCGGTGGCCTGCTCGTGCAGGTGAAGCTGTCCGTCCTCCGCCCGGACCAGCCACGGCAGAGGTGCGTACGGCGCGAGGGCGCCGGACAGGACGGTGGGACCGGCACCGGGCCCGCCGCCTCCGTGCGGGGTGGAAAAGGTCTTGTGCAGGTTGATGTGCATGGCGTCGATGCCGAGGTCGCCGGGGCGCGCCTTGCCGACTAGGGCGTTGAAGTTGGCGCCGTCGCAGTAGAGGAACGCGCCGGCCGCGTGGGTCGCGTCGGCCACCGCCCGAAGGTCCGATTCGAACACGCCGCAGGTGTTGGGATTGGTCAGCATGACGGCGGCGACGTCGGGGCCGAGAGCGGTCTTCAGGCCGGCCGCGTCGACTCGCCCGTCCTCGTTCTCCCGCACCTTCCGGACCTCCAGGCCGCAGAACGCGGCGGTCGCCGGATTGGTGCCGTGCGCGGAATCCGGAACCAGGATCCGGGTGCGGTCCTCTCCCCGCGCGGCGTGCGCCGCCCGGATCGCCATCAGTCCGCACAGTTCGCCGTGGGCCCCGGCGGCCGGCCACATCGCCACGGCCGGCAAACCGGTGAGCGCGCGCAGCCAGTGTGCGAGTTCGTCGATCACCGCCAGGGCCCCCGGTACCGTTGCGGTCGGCTGCAGCGGATGGACATCGGCGAAGCCGGGCAGCCGGGCGAGCCGTTCGTGCAGGCGGGGATTGTGCTTCATCGTGCACGATCCGAGAGGGTAGAAGGCGGTATCGATGCCGTGGTTGAGGCGGCTGAGCCGGGTGTAGTGCCGCACCACGGTGGCCTCGTCGAGGTCGGGCAGTCCGATCGGCGTTTCGCGGGCGGCCGGACCGAGCCGCGCGGCGCCGCCGGCGGGGGGCGGCAGGTCGACGCCGCTGCGGCCGGGGGATCCGAGTTCGAAGAGGAGGGGCTCCGTGCGGTCCGGTGCGCCGCGTTGCGTGCCGCTCACTGCAGGGTTTCCTGCAGCGCCGCGGCCAGCCGGTCGATGTCCGCGTCGGTCGTGAGTTCGGTGGCCGCGATCAGAAGATGGTTCGCGAGGTCGGCCCGGCCGGGCCAGAGACGGGCGGCGGGCACGCCGGCCAGGATCCCGTGCCGGTTCGCGACGGTCGCGGCGACCGCGGCGGCCGGGCGGTCGAGGGTGACGACGAACTCGTTGAAGAACGCGGCATTGCGGACGGAGACCCCGCCGACCGCGGCGACGCGGTCGGCGGTCCGCACGGCCGCTTCGTGATTCAGGCGCGCGAGGCGGGTCAGGCCGGTCTCTCCGAGGAGGGCGAGATGCACGGAGAATGCAAGCGCGCACAGACCGCTGTTGGTGCAGATGTTGCTGGTGGCCCGGCCGCGGCGGATGTGCTGTTCGCGGGCCGCCAGGGTCAGGACATGGGTGCGCCGGCCCTCGGCGTCCACGGTTTCGCCGACGATCCGCCCGGGCAGGTTGCGCACGTACCGGTCCCGGGTCGCGAACAGGCCGAGGTACGGGCCCCCGAACGCGAGCCCGATCCCGAGCGACTGGCCTTCGGCGACGACGATGTCCGCCCCGTCGGATCCGGGCGCACGGAGGGCGCCGAGCGCGACCACCTCGGGAACCGCAACGATCAGGAGGGCTCCGGCGGCGTGGGCGGCGTCCGCCCAGGGCCGGAGATCTCCCACGGCGCCGAATCCGTCTGGATACGGGAGCAGCACGGCCGCGCAGTCGTCGGGGAGCGCCGCGGCGGCCTCCGGCCATGTCCCCGGTTCGGCCGCCGGGAGCGGGTCGAGTGCGAGGCCGGCGAAGCGGGCATAGGTGGCCAGGGTGTCGCGCCAGTGGGGATGGAGGCCGGCCGCCACCGCGACCCGGTTCCGGCGGGTGATCCGCGCCGCCATGAGGGCCGCCTCGGCGCAGGCGGTCGAGCCGTCGTACAGCGAGGCATTGGCGACATCGCAGCCGGTCAGCAGCGCGACCTGGGTCTGGAACTCGAACAGGGTCTGGAGGGTTCCCTGGCTGATTTCCGGCTGGTAGGGCGTGTACGAGGTCAGGAACTCTCCCCGCTGGATCAGCGCATCGACGGCGGCCGGGATGTGGTGCCGATAGGCGCCGGCGCCGAGAAAGAACGGGCCGTCGCCGGCGGCCCGGTTGCGGGCGCTCAACTCGCGGAAGCTCCGCTCGATCTCGATTTCGTCGGCGGCCGGCGGCAGGTCGAGCGGCGGGTCCAGCAGGTCGGCCGGCACGTCGGAGAAGAGGTCGTTGACGGATGCGGCGCCGATGCGGTCAAGCATCGCCCGCCGGTCGGCCTCCGTATGGGGCAGCCAGCGCACGGGATCAGGATCCGCCGGTCAGCGCGGCATAGGCGGTTGCGTCGAGGAGCCGGTCGATCTCCCCGGGGTCGCTCATGTGCAGCCGGAACAGCCAGCCGCTTCCGGCGGCGTCTTGGTTCACGGTTTCGGGCGCATCGGCGAGGGCCGGATTGCGCTCCGTGACCCGTCCGGCCACCGGCGCGTAGATCTCGGACGCGGCCTTCACCGATTCGACCACCGCCACTGCCTCCCCGGCGGCCACGGTTCGTCCGACCTCGGGCAGTTCGACGAACACGATGTCGCCCAGCTGGTCCTGCGCGTACTCGGTGATGCCCACCGTGGCGATCTCGCGGTTCGAGGTCACCCATTCGTGGTCCTTGGTGTACCGAACGTTCGGCATGCACATCTCCTCAGGTGGGGGGCGCTCGGCGACGGCGCGGGGGCACGAAGGGAAGGGGAACGACCCGGGCCGGCACCCTGCGCCCGCGCAGGTCGACCTGGACCGTGCCCGGCGCCCGGGCCTGCGCGGCGGACACGTATCCCATCGCGATGGGCGCGGCGAGCGAGGGCGAGAACGTGCCGCTGGTCACGGCGCCGATCACGTCTCCGGCGGCATTCCGGATGGCGGCGCCGTTGCGGACCACGTTCCGTCCGTGCGGGCGGAGTCCGACCCGCTGCCGCGCCGGGCCGTGCGCGAGCTCGCGTCGGAGGCGGTCCGCGCCGGGTACGCGGAGGCCGTTCCGGCGGCGGGACCCGAAGGTCCACGCCAGGCCGGCCTCCACGGGACTCGTTCCGGCATCGATGTCGCGGCCGTAGAGGCACAGGCCGGCTTCCAGGCGGAGGCTGTCGCGGGCGCCCAGCCCCGCCGGCCGGACCTCGGGCCGGGCGAGCAGCCCCTCGGCGACGACCGTCGCGGCGGCGCTCGCGCAGCCGATTTCGAACCCGTCCTCGCCGGTATAGCCGGTGCGGCTGAACCTGCACGGCACGCCCCGGATCGCGCCCTCGCCGTACGCGAACGGCGCCAGTTCGAGCATTTCCGGGACGACGTCGGACAGCGCGGCGGCCGCCTTCGGGCCCTGGAGCGCGAGGAGGGCCCGCTCCCGGCGGTGGCGGAACGCGAGCGCGGGTGCGCCGGACCGGAGCCACTTCAGGTCGGCTTCGACCCGGGCGGCGTTGAGCACCAGCAGGAACTCCGCACCGCGGCGGGTGACCAGCAGGTCATCCACGATGCCGCCGTCGTCGTTGGTCAGGACCGCATAGCGGGTGCGCCCGGCCGGCAGGGTCCGGAGATCGGCCGGGATCAGGGTCTCGAGCTGTTCGTCCGCCCGTTCGCCCGACACGTCCACCTGACCCATGTGGGACACGTCGAAGAGGGACGCGGAGGTCCGCGTCCAGCGGTGTTCGGCCAGAATGCCCTCGTACTGCACCGGGAGTTCCCACCCGGCAAACGGCACCAGCCGGGCGCCGAGCGCCACGTGCAGGTCATGGAGCGGCGAGCGCCGGAGGCGGCCTTCCGAAGGTCCCGACAGGAGCGACTCCCTGCGGCCCGGACGCATCCGGGCCGGACAAGGCCTCCTCTGTCAGGGAACCTGAGAGATTCGCCCGGCGTCCGGAACGGCTGCCGAGCTTACCCCTTCGGTGGGCGGAGTGGCCTCCGCCGCTCTCCAGAGGTGCTCCGTTCCCGCGGTCCCTGGCGCCTGAGAGGTTCCGAGGCCCCGTTGCTCCTTCGGCGTCGGCGCCGGGCGCCGAACTCTCCCGCGGGAGGACCTGCGAAGCCTAGCGGACCGGCGGTGCAGGTCAACCTCGCGGACCAGCCTCCGGGAATCTTCGACGGGCGTGACCGGCCGCCGCGGCCGGCGCCGGAGGGCGGCATGCCGGGAAGTTCCGGAACGTGGGTTGGACGCGTCTCGAACGCCGCGCGGCGGCCCGGATGGGTGCGGCGCGTCAAGGCCGGGCGGTCCGGATCCCGGACACGGTTCTTGTCGGAGGCAGGGATCGGTGCGCCGCCGCGACCGGCCTTCCGGCTTGGTGCCGTGGCCGGGATCCGAATCCACCTCGACGGCGCAGGCCCGTGGTTCGGGGACGATGCAGGTCAGGACCCGGGTAGTGCCGGATTTGGAATGCTGATGCAGCCGGGCCGGGCATGCTTGCGGCGCTCCGGGTTCCCTGGATGCCGGGTGCTGGGGCCGGGGCCGGTGCATCCGAGCCCCCGGGCACGGGTTCGGAGGGTTCGGGCCCGGCTGTCCGGTTGCACCTAAGAGCCTGTACGGAAACTATGGAGCGGTCCCGATTCTGGCCGGGCGTGCAAAGTATCGGCGTCGGAGAGACCGCTTCGAAAGCAATCTGACAGATGTGGAATGGGCTTGTCTGATTGCGCCAGGCCAAGCCCTGGAGAGGAGGAAACCATGACGTAGGTTGAAACCTTTCGTCGCAAGCCTGCGGGTTCGACCCCCGCCCGGCAAAGGTGCGCCCGCCAGCCGGGAGCGAGTGTGGCATGGCGTGCGGTAACGCACGTCGTGAAGCGTACACAGCGGGCGGCGAAGCGTCGCTAGGGAGCCTCGTACTCCGCAACGTCGGTGCCTTCATCGTTCGAGCAGTGGGGGCCGCACCGGCGCGCCGCGTGTAGGGGCAAAGGCGCAACGGACCGTCCGGGGTCCGAGAACGACGCAAAGCCGCGGGAGGGCTTGCCAGGGAACCTGGGAGATCCGGTTTCTGCCCGCAGGCCGAGCCTGCGGAGCCGGCTGGCGAAACCCATGAGCCGAAGGCCAGACGGAAACAGGAAGTCGTAGCTCGCTCCTAGTACCGGCGAAGGCGGGGAACCGGGTCCACCGGGTGCCGCTGGAGGGAAGGGGCGTGCTGCAGGAACCGAACCCCTGGAGGGAAACGGTGGAAGAGACACGGAGAGCTTCCAACCCGTCCACGGAACCACAGTGGATCGCCGCGCAGGCGAAGAAGAAGCGCGGGGTGATCGATGCGGAGGTGTCGAAGGATTTCGACAGCATCCCGCATCGGGAACTCCGCGCCTTTCTGGACCTGTGGATCAAGGACGGTGTCATCCGTTGCAGGATCAACCAAGGGCTGCGGGCGGGTGTCCTGGAGAAGGATGCCCGGCATGCCGACGGCCGAGATCGTGCACGGCTACGGGACCGCTTGAGCGAACCGGTCCTGTACGGAACCGGATGCCCGAATGCGGGCACGTCCGGATCGGGTGTGCCAGGCGAACTGGCAGAAGACAGGGGGTGAAAGTCCCCTGGAACGAAGGAGTACCCAAACCGCGTTTCTCCGCGAGCCGTGCGTCGGTTCCCGCGAGGGGGCAGGCGAAGCGTCGGCAGCGGTGCGGATGGGTGGGGCGAAGGAGCACCGAAAAGACGAGGATCCGGGGTGCCGAGGTGTTCCGATCGGCCGAAGGCACCATCGCAGGCATCGATTGGGTGAGATGCCGGCGAGCCCCGCGGTGTCCGAGAACCCCTACACGTCCGTACGTCTTCGGTTGGGACCCTGGGAGATCTTCAAGCGGTCCCGCCGATCGTGGCGGGACCGTGTAGGGAAGGAGAAAACCGAAGCCTGGGACGAACGGCTTGAAGAAGTCGGATGGGGCCGTACGACCTGGGAAGGCGACGAACCAGGGAGCGTCAGCTCCTGCGGAGTGGCGGGAGGAAAGGGCCCCAACCAAGGGGAATTCGGGACGCCAAAGCACGCGCCGAACGCAGGGTCGGGTACGCGTGCCTCAGGCGGCGGACCGGATCCGGAAAGCCGCAAGGTTCGACCGGAAGCGACGGGAGCGCAGGACCGAGAGTTCTGGGTCGCGCGCAATCCTCCGCCGCCCAGGGCCGGCTCCGCGGTTTGCCGTCAAGCACCCGAGGTAGGAGCCGGATGGATGAACGTCCATGTCCGGATCTGCGCGGGGGGGGGTGCGCAGTAATGCGCATTCCTACCGTAACTGGGGGGAGGGGCTCGGCAACGACCCCTCCTACCCGGTTCCCGATGTACTCTCCAGCCACATCGCAGATACCAGAATCGGGGCCGCTCAATAGTTTCCGCACAGGCTCTAAGAGTTGGATTACATGAATGAACGCCCAATATTGACAGGGCGAAGATTCATCGAATCCAGCCTGATTTCAGCGGAATATGTCGTCATATGCTCTCAAAGAAGGAATCTTCGGTTCTCCAGATCCCAAATATAGATGCATATACAATGTGTTGTGATTTTTCGTGCAGACACCAGCTAGCGCGGCAATCGCGCGCGTGAATGGTGCAGGGGCGCCGAGCGTTTCGGGGTTTTGCCTCGTGTGCGTGGTCGCGGATGGAGCGGCGTCTCAGCGACGACGGGGAGGCTGCGTACGGCACTCCGTTGCGGGTGGCGGAGTCGTGGGTCTCGCCGACGAAGTTCCGCGGCACCCTGTACAAAGGAGCCGGAACCTGTCAACGCCATTGAGACAGCACGGGTTATCATTTCAGATGTCCTGACCTCGTCCAATGTCAGGTGCGACGATTCTGAAGTGTTGCGCCATCGCCGGGGAGGTCACCCTCGCGTCTGCGTGGCCGCTGCGATGCACCGAGGACCGCCGCGCCCCTGTCCTTCAGGAGCTTCGTCGTACGGTAGACGCCTTCGTGCGAGACCTCGAAGGCCGGGTCAGATCGGCACCGCTCAACGCCGGCGACCGTGGAGCACCGGGCGATGCGCCGGGCCTGTCGACGGGTGTCATGGGCAGCGTGGCAGTCGCAGGGCTCGAGGTGGGTGCAAGTACCCTGCCTGAGGGTCGATGACGGCCCATGAGGAGGATGTTGCGATGGGGGTGGCATGCACGGTGATCCCACGCTGATTCCGAGACGCGAAATCCGAGTGCGTTGGGGCTTGCGTCATCACAGATCCCCCCTTGATCGCAATTTTTCGCGCCGAGAGGGTTTAATGGAGCCTTGGCAGCACGATTGCAGCGCGACGCAGACCGAAAAATCTCGCCGGTCGCCGCTGGATTAGCAGCGTGGGATCGTCGTGGCAGAAATCCCCCTGGAAACCGAGCGGACGGGGCACCGAGGGAGGGTTCCAACCCGCAATTGCGCCGGAAGACCCTCCGAAAGGGGCATTTTCGGGCGGGCACTAGTAGTACGGAATCATTGGATCGCTGGGTATAGAGACTTCAGTTTCACCCGGGCGTCCGCCGTCGTGAACCGCCAGTCGACAGTACCGCCGGCCGAGTTGCGGCGCTTGACCCACGCCGCGGTCTCCCGCAGCAGGGTGGCGCGGTCGGGAATGCGTCGTCGAAGACATTGTCGCGACCACGCACCGATTTCGATCTCGGCCATGGTGAGCCAGCTTCCGTGCTTCGGCGTGTACCGAAACTCGAACCGCTTTCGCACCCGCATGGCCTCCCGGGGTGCAAAGGCCTCATACAACGATGCGGGGCTGTGCGTGTTCAGGTTGTCCATGACCAGTACAATCTTCTTTCCGGGGATAGGATCGTCCGCGAGTTCCCGGATGAACTGCGCCCAGTCCCGCGCCGTGCGGCGATCGGTGACCTTCACCGTACGCCAGTTTTCATTGGGCGCGAACGCCAGGAAGAGATTGGCCGTACCGTTTCGCTCGTATTCGTAGTCGACGATTTCCGGCTGCCCGGGCCGCACGGGGCGGGGAAGGCGGGTTTCCTTCGTCTGCTGCCGGCTGGTCTCATCCATACAGACCAAAACCTCGTTTTCGGCAAAATCCCGCTGATACGTGTCCAGCACCTCCTCCATCGCCGCCACGAACGGCGCGTTGCGACTCGGGGGAATGCACCAGTACTGCTTCAACCAAGGCTTGATCTCCTTTTTTCAGAGTCTTCCGTACCGTTTCTTTCGAGATGCTCTCGACGATCTCCATCTCCATCCGACGACCGGCCAGCAGCTTCAGTGTCCAGCGAACACAACCCTCGGGCGGGGAAGAACAGGCCAGAGCCACCAGCTTCGCCTCCTTCGCCCCGTCCAGGAGTTTCGGTCGGCGGTTCTCCTGCTCCCGGCGGCGGAGAGAGGCCTCCAAACCCTCCAGAACACAACGCTTGCGCAGGCGTTCGACCGTCGAAGCGCCGATACCCAAGCCGCGCGCGATGTCGACATCCCGGAGTTTGCCGCCGTCGCGCCCCTCGTCTGCCATCAGCAGAATCTGCGCCCGACGACGACGCCAAGCGGCTCCGGTACCGTCGACGATCGCCTGGAGTTCCCGGCGCTCCGGCACCGAAAGGCGCACTCGATAGAGCTTCCTACCCTGAGGGTTGGCCATGATCCACTCCGATCCCCGCACCGAACCCCTGCAGACAGGCTCGGTTCCCGGAAACCGGATCCGTCCGATCCCCAAGAGAGCATGAGCGCCTGCACGTTCGGCATCGGGTCTGTGGGGATGAACCAGAGAGCGCCGTACCGATCGGGCGCTCACGCGTGCCGACACGGGGCCGACACGGGGCCGACACGGACCGACACGGAAATCTTGCCAGAATACTGCCATCAGTTCAACGTTTCCGTACTACTAGCTAGTGCCTGCACGGAAAATCCCTAAGAGTCTGATTACATGAATGAAAGGCCAATATTGACAGGGCGAAGATTCATCGAATCCAGGTATCTACTCACCCCCCTACTGATGACGAAGATCGATCCGCTTCTTGTCAGCCGGAACACGCACCTCCGGTCATCGGCCGTGAGCAAGTTAAAGGGGCAAGGGAAAATGCCGGATCCGAACCCGTCAGGAAAAACGATTCGTCATCAGTAGGGGGGTGAGTAGATACGAATCCAGCCTGATTTCAGCGGAATATGTCGTCATATGCCATCAAAGAAGGAATCTTCGGTTCCCCAGATTCCAAATATGGTTGCATATACAATGTGTTGTGATTTTCCGTGCAGACACTAGCTAGTAGTCCACCGACGTTGCATTGATGGCTGCAGGATGGGGCGGTATTTCCGTGTCGGTCCGTGTCGGTGCGTGTCGGCCCCGTGTCGGCACCCGCTGGAACCAGGCTGTTCGCTGAGATTCTCGCACCGCTTCTAAGGATCAGATAAAGAACACAATGGGATTATTAGGCCTCTATGGATCAGGTGTCAGGTCTGAGCATCGGGGCCAGCTCATGCCTGCAGCCCCCAATCCAACGTTTCCGTACTACTAGTAGTACGGAAACGTTGAACTGACGATAGTATTCTGGCAAGATTTCCGTGTCGGTCCGTGTCGGCCCCGTGTCGGTGCGTGTCGGCACGCGTGAGCGCCCGATCGGTATGGCGCTTTCTTGTTCATCCCCACAGACCCGATGCCGAACGTGCAGGCGCTCACACTCTCTTGGAGATCGGACGGATCCGGTTTCCGGGAACCGAGCCTGCCTGCAGGGGTTCGGTGCGGGGATCGGAGTGGATCATGGCCAATCCTCAGGGTAGGAAGCTCGATTGCGCCAGGCCAAGCCCTGGAGAGGGGGAAACCATGACGTAGGTTGAAACCTTTCGTCGCAAGCCTGCGGGTTCGACCCCCGCCCGGCAAAGGTGAGCCCGCCAGCCGGGAGCGAGTGTGGCATGGCGTGCGGTAACGCACGTCGTGAAGCGTACACAGCGGGCGGCGAAGCGTCGCTATGGAGCCTCGTAATCCTCAACGTCGGTGCCTTCATCTTTCGAGCAGTGGGGGCCGCACCGGAGTGCCGCATGCATGGGCAAGGCGCAACGGACCGTCCGGGGTCAGAGAACGACGCAAAGCCGCGGGATGGCTTGCCAGGGAACCTGGGAGATCCTGTTCCTGCCCGCAGGAATGACCGCTGGAAAGGGAGATAGCCAGCGTGATCAATCAAGACCCCGGCCGGCCGCTGTGCCTGCACGGCGGCGGGAGCGCGCGAGCGAACACGAAACCTGCAGGCATCGTGCGGACCCGGCTGGCGAAACCAATGAGCCGAAGGGCACGCGGGGACAGGAAGTCGTAGCACGCTCATACTACCGCCGAAGGCGGGGAACCGGGTCCACCGGGTGCCGCTGGAGGGAAGGGGCGTGCTGCAGGAACCGAACCACTGGAGGGAAACGGTGGAAGAGACACTGCGATCTGCCAACACGTCGACGAAACCACAGTGGATCGCCGCGCAGGCGAGGAAGCACCCGGACCGGGTGTTCACCTCGGTGCACCACCTGATCGACGGGGACTGGATGCGGGAGGCTTGGCGTCGCACCCGGAAGGACGGGGCCGCCGGGATCGACGGCGTGACCGCGGCCGACTACGAGAAGAACCTGGAGGCCAACTTGGAGGACCTCCGGGATCGGATCCTGTCGTGCCGCACCTTCGCGCCGCCGGTTCGGCGGACCTGGATCCCGAAAGGGAACGGCGAGGTCCGGCCCCTGGGCATTCCGACCCTGGAAGACAAGGTGGCGCAACGAGCCATTCTCATGCTGCTGGAACCCATCTACGAAGCGGACTTCGTGCCGGGATCGTATGGGTTCCGGCCTGGACGATCGGCGCAGGAGGCCCTGCACGCCATCGACCAGGGCATCATGAAGAAGAAGAAGCGCTGGGTGATCGATGCGGATGTATCGAAGTATTTCGACAGCATCCCGCATCGGGAACTCCGCGCCTTCCTGGACCTGCGGATCAAGGACGGTGTCCTCCGTCGCATGATCAACAAATGGTTGCGGGCGGGCGTCCTGGAGGAGGGCGTCCGGCACACCTCGGAAGCGGGCACGCCGCAAGGCGGCGTGCTGTCGCCGCTGCTCTCCAACCTGTTCCTGCACTACGTGTTGGATCGGTGGGTCGAGCAGACGGTTCAGCCCCGCCTCCGGGGCCGGTGCCAACGGGTGCGATACGCGGATGACTTCGTGCTGCTCTTCGAGCATCAGCGGGACTGCGAACGGGTGCTGGCCGTCCTCGGCCAGCGCCTGGCCCGGTTCGGGCTGAGGCTGCACGCAGAGAAGACACGTTCCGTTGACTTTCGGGCCAAGCTGCCCCCGGATCCGGGAGCGGGCGCCACCTTCGACTTCCTGGGCTTCACCCATGTTTGGGTGCGGTCGAGATGGAAGTATGCGGTGTTGCGCCAGCTCACGGCCAAGGGCCGCTTGGCGCGGTCGGTGCGAGCGGTGCGGGAGTGGTGCCGACGGCATCGACACGCGCCCTTGCTCTACCAGCGCAACGATCTCGCACGGGTCATACGAGGCCATTGCGCCTACTACGGCCGGAGCGGGAACCGTGCCCGAACTGCCAGCTTCCGCTACCAAGTGATCCGAATCTGGCGAAAGTGGTTGTCGCGGCGCAGTCGTTCGGCCCGGGTGAACTGGGACCAGATGACCGCGCTGCTTCGCCGCTTGCCCTTGCCGACGGCCAAGATCATGCACGGATACGGGACCGCTTGAGCGAACCTGTCCTGTAAGGAACCGGATGCCCTAATGCGGGCACGTCCGGATCTGGTGTGCCAGGCGAACTGGCAGAAGACAGGGGGTGAGAGTCCCCTGGAACGAAGGAGTAACCAAACCGCGTTTCTCCGCGAGCCGTGCGTCGGTTCCCGCGAGGGGGCAGGCGAAGCGTCGGTAGCGGCGCGGATGGGTGGGGCTAATGAGCACCGAAAATACGATGATCCGGGGTGCCGAGGTTTTCAGATCGGCCGAAGGCAACATCGCAGGCATCGATTTGGTGAGATGCCGGCGAGCCCCGCGGTGTCAGAGAACCCATACACGTCCGTACGTCTTCTGTTGGGACCCTGGGAGATCTTCAAGCTGTCCCGCCGATCGTGGCGGGACCGCGTAGGGAAGGAGAAACCCGAAGCCTATGACGAACGGTTTGAAGAAGTCGGATGGGGCCGTACGACCTGGGAAGGCGGCGAACAAGGGAGCGTCAGCTCCTGCGGAGTTGCTGGAGGAAAGGGCCCCAACCAAGGGGAATTCGGGACGCCAAAGCACGCGCCGAACGCAGGGTCGGGCACGCGTGCCACAGGCGGCGGACCGGATACGGAAAGCTGTAGAGAGGAACCCGAAGGAGCGTCTTACTGCACTCTTTCACCACATCACGCCGGAGGTGCTCCGGTCGGCCTGGCTCGGCCTGAAGAAGGAAGCCGCGGCCGGAGTCGACGGCGTGACGTGGGAGGCCTATGGCGAAGATCTGGACGAGCGTTTGCTCGACTTGCACTCGCGCCTGCACCGTGGAGGAGCGTACCGGGCGTCGCCGGTTCGGCGGGTTGAGATACCCAAGCCGGACGGCGGGACACGACCGCTCGGGATTGCTGCACTGGAGGACAAGATCGTCCAGAAGGCAGTTGTGGATGTGATCCTGACACCGATCTTTGAGGTGGAGTTCCTGGGCTTCAGCTACGGGTTCCGACCGGGCCGAGGGGCGCATGACGCTCTCGACGCCCTGGCGTTCGGGATCGAGCGGCGCAAGGTCAACTGGATTGTCGATGCAGATATCCGGGCATTCTTCGACACCATCCCGAGGGATTGGCTGATCAAGTTCCTGGAGCACCGCATTGGCGACAGGCGGGTGATCCGTCTGATCCACAAATGGCTGAACGCTGGCGTCATGACCGACGGATCATGGAGCGACACCGGGGTGGGTTCGCCGCAGGGTGCGATTGTCAGCCCCTGCCTGGCGAACGTGTTCCTGCACTACGTGTTGGATCTGTGGTTTCACAAGGCATGGCGTCCGAAGGTTCCGGGCGGTCAAGCGATCATGGTCCGCTATGCGGACGATATCGTGGTCGGGTTTCAGTACAAGCGGGATGCGGAGCAATACCTTCGCGACGTTCGGGAGAGGCTGGAGCGCTTTGGGCTCGGCCTCCATCCGGACAAAACCCGTCTGGTCGAGTTCGGCCGGTTCGCCACGGCGAACCGCCGGAAGCGCGGGGCGGGCAAGCCGGAGACGTTCGACTTCTTGGGCTTCAGGCACTTCTGCACGAAGACCCGGGCCGGACACTTCAGGCTTGGGCGCAAGCCGATCGCAAAACGGGTCACAAGGACCTTGACGCGCATCGGGGTGGTGCTTCGCAAACGATGGCACTACGACCTATGGGAGGTCGGCACGTGGCTAGGGCGGGTCTGTCAAGGCTGGCTCAACTACTACGCCGTCCCGGGAGCGACCCGGTGGCTGCGCACGTTCCGCCAAAGGCTGCAACGCCTATGGATGCGGGCGATACGCCGCCGCTCCCAGCGCCACCGTTTCGACTGGAAGCGGCTGGAGCGCATGACCAAAATTCTTTGGCCGCGCGCAACCATCCGCCACCCATGGCCGGACCAGCGGTTTGCCGTCAAGCACTCGAGGTAGGAGCCGGATGGATTAACGTCCATGTCCGGATCTGTGCGGGGGGTGCGCAGCAATGCGCATTCCTACCGTAACTGGGGGGAGGGGCTCGGCAACGACCCCTCCTACCCGGCTTGCGCCAGGCCAAGCCCTGGAGAGGGGGAAACCATGACGTAGGTTGAAACCTTTCGTCGCAAGCCTGCGGGTTCGACCCCCGCCCGGCAAAGGTGAGCCCGCCAGCCGGGAGCGAGTGTGGCATGGCGTGCGGTAACGCACGTCGTGAAGCGTACACAGCGGGCGGCGAAGCGTCGCTATGGAGCCTCGTAATCCTCAACGTCGGTGCCTTCATCTTTCGAGCAGTGGGGGCCGCACCGGAGTGCCGCATGCATGGGCAAGGCGCAACGGACCGTCCGGGGTCAGAGAACGACGCAAAGCCGCGGGATGGCTTGCCAGGGAACCTGGGAGATCCTGTTCCTGCCCGCAGGAATGACCGCTGGAAAGGGAGATAGCCAGCGTGATCAATCAAGACCCCGGCCGGCCGCTGTGCCTGCACGGCGGCGGGAGCGCGCGAGCGAACACGAAACCTGCAGGCATCGTGCGGACCCGGCTGGCGAAACCAATGAGCCGAAGGGCACGCGGGGACAGGAAGTCGTAGCACGCTCATACTACCGTCGAAGGCGGGGAACCGGGTCCACCGGGTGCCGCTGGAGGGAAGGGGCGTGCTGCAGGAACCGAACCACTGGAGGGAAACGGTGGAAGAGACACTGCGATCTGCCAACACGTCGACGAAACCACAGTGGATCGCCGCGCAGGCGAGGAAGCACCCGGACCGGGTGTTCACCTCGGTGCACCACCTGATCGACGGGGACTGGATGCGGGAGGCTTGGCGTCGCACCCGGAAGGACGGGGCCGCCGGGATCGACGGCGTGACCGCGGCCGACTACGAGAAGAACCTGGAGGCCAACGTGGAGGACCTCCGGGATCGGATCCTGTCGTGCCGCACCTTCGCGCCGCCGGTTCGGCGGACCTGGATCCCGAAGGGGAACGGCGAGGTCCGGCCCCTGGGCATTCCGACCCTGGAAGACAAGGTGGCGCAACGAGCCATTCTCATGCTGCTGGAACCCATCTACGAAGCGGACTTCGTGCCGGGATCGTATGGGTTCCGGCCTGGACGATCGGCGCAGGAGGCCCTGCACGCCATCGACCAGGGCATCATGAAGAAGAAGAAGCGCTGGGTGATCGATGCGGATGTATCGAAGTATTTCGACAGCATCCCGCATCGGGAACTCCGCGCCTTCCTGGACCTGCGGATCAAGGACGGTGTCCTCCGTCGCATGATCAACAAATGGTTGCGGGCGGGCGTCCTGGAGGAGGGCGTCCGGCACACCTCGGAAGCGGGCACGCCGCAAGGCGGCGTGCTGTCGCCGCTGCTCTCCAACCGGTTCCTGCACTACGTGTTGGATCGGTGGGTCGAGCAGACGGTTCAGCCCCGCCTCCGGGGCCGGTGCCAACGGGTGCGATACGCGGATGACTTCGTGCTGCTCTTCGAGCATCAGCGGGACTGCGAACGGGTGCTGGCCGTCCTCGGCCAGCGCCTGGCCCGGTTCGGGCTGAGGCTGCACGCAGAGAAGACACGTTCCGTTGACTTTCGGGCCAAGCTGCCCCCGGATCCGGGAGCGGGCGCCACCTTCGACTTCCTGGGCTTCACCCATGTTTGGGTGCGGTCGAGATGGAAGTATGCGGTGTTGCGCCAGCTCACGGCCAAGGGCCGCTTGGCGCGGTCGGTGCGAGCGGTGCGGGAGTGGTGCCGACGGCATCGACACGCGCCCTTGCTCTACCAGCGCAACGATCTCGCACGGGTCATACGAGGCCATTGCGCCTACTACGGCCGGAGCGGGAACCGTGCCCGAACTGCCAGCTTCCGCTACCAAGTGATCCGAATCTGGCGAAAGTGGTTGTCGCGGCGCAGTCGTTCGGCCCGGGTGAACTGGGACCAGATGACCGCGCTGCTTCGCCGCTTGCCCTTGCCGACGGCCAAGATCATGCACGGATACGGGACCGCTTGAGCGAACCTGTCCTGTAAGGAACCGGATGCCCTAATGCGGGCACGTCCGGATCTGTGGGGGGAGGGGCTCGGCAACGACCCCTCCTACCCGGCTTGCGCCAGGCCAAGCCCTGGAGAGGGGGAAACCATGACGTAGGTTGAAACCTTTCGTCGCAAGCCTGCGGGTTCGACCCCCGCCCGGCAAAGGTGAGCCCGCCAGCCGGGAGCGAGTGTGGCATGGCGTGCGGTACCGCACGTCGTGAAGCGTACACAGCGGGCGGCGAAGCGTCGCTATGGAGCCTCGTAATCCTCAACGTCGGTGCCTTCATCTTTCGAGCAGTGGGGGCCGCACCGGAGTGCCGCATGCATGGGCAAGGCGCAACGGACCGTCCGGGGTCAGAGAACGACGCAAAGCCGCGGGATGGCTTGCCAGGGAACCTGGGAGATCCTGTTCCTGCCCGCAGGAATGACCGCTGGAAAGGGAGATAGCCAGCGTGATCAATCAAGACCCCGGCCGGCCGCTGTGCCTGCACGGCGGCGGGAGCGCGCGAGCGAACACGAAACCTGCAGGCATCGTGCGGACCCGGCTGGCGAAACCAATGAGCCGAAGGGCACGCGGGGACAGGAAGTCGTAGCACGCTCATACTACCGTCGAAGGCGGGGAACCGGGTCCACCGGGTGCCGCTGGAGGGAAGGGGCGTGCTGCAGGAACCGAACCACTGGAGGGAAACGGTGGAAGAGACACTGCGATCTGCCAACACGTCGACGAAACCACAGTGGATCGCCGCGCAGGCGAGGAAGCACCCGGACCGGGTGTTCACCTCGGTGCACCACCTGATCGACGGGGACTGGATGCGGGAGGCTTGGCGTCGCACCCGGAAGGACGGGGCCGCCGGGATCGACGGCGTGACCGCGGCCGACTACGAGAAGAACCTGGAGGCCAACGTGGAGGACCTCCGGGATCGGATCCTGTCGTGCCGCACCTTCGCGCCGCCGGTTCGGCGGACCTGGATCCCGAAGGGGAACGGCGAGGTCCGGCCCCTGGGCATTCCGACCCTGGAAGACAAGGTGGCGCAACGAGCCATTCTCATGCTGCTGGAACCCATCTACGAAGCGGACTTCGTGCCGGGATCGTATGGGTTCCGGCCTGGACGATCGGCGCAGGAGGCCCTGCACGCCATCGACCAGGGCATCATGAAGAAGAAGAAGCGCTGGGTGATCGATGCGGATGTATCGAAGTATTTCGACAGCATCCCGCATCGGGAACTCCGCGCCTTCCTGGACCTGCGGATCAAGGACGGTGTCCTCCGTCGCATGATCAACAAATGGTTGCGGGCGGGCGTCCTGGAGGAGGGCGTCCGGCACACCTCGGAAGCGGGCACGCCGCAAGGCGGCGTGCTGTCGCCGCTGCTCTCCAACCGGTTCCTGCACTACGTGTTGGATCGGTGGGTCGAGCAGACGGTTCAGCCCCGCCTCCGGGGCCGGTGCCAACGGGTGCGATACGCGGATGACTTCGTGCTGCTCTTCGAGCATCAGCGGGACTGCGAACGGGTGCTGGCCGTCCTCGGCCAGCGCCTGGCCCGGTTCGGGCTGAGGCTGCACGCAGAGAAGACACGTTCCGTTGACTTTCGGGCCAAGCTGCCCCCGGATCCGGGAGCGGGCGCCACCTTCGACTTCCTGGGCTTCACCCATGTTTGGGTGCGGTCGAGATGGAAGTATGCGGTGTTGCGCCAGCTCACGGCCAAGGGCCGCTTGGCGCGGTCGGTGCGAGCGGTGCGGGAGTGGTGCCGACGGCATCGACACGCGCCCTTGCTCTACCAGCGCAACGATCTCGCACGGGTCATACGAGGCCATTGCGCCTACTACGGCCGGAGCGGGAACCGTGCCCGAACTGCCAGCTTCCGCTACCAAGTGATCCGAATCTGGCGAAAGTGGTTGTCGCGGCGCAGTCGTTCGGCCCGGGTGAACTGGGACCAGATGACCGCGCTGCTTCGCCGCTTGCCCTTGCCGACGGCCAAGATCATGCACGGATACGGGACCGCTTGAGCGAACCTGTCCTGTAAGGAACCGGATGCCCTAATGCGGGCACGTCCGGATCTGGTGTGCCAGGCGAACTGGCAGAAGACAGGGGGTGAGAGTCCCCTGGAACGAAGGAGTAACCAAACCGCGTTTCTCCGCGAGCCGTGCGTCGGTTCCCGCGAGGGGGCAGGCGAAGCGTCGGTAGCGGCGCGGATGGGTGGGGCTAATGAGCACCGAAAATACGATGATCCGGGGTGCCGAGGTTTTCAGATCGGCCGAAGGCAACATCGCAGGCATCGATTTGGTGAGATGCCGGCGAGCCCCGCGGTGTCAGAGAACCCATACACGTCCGTACGTCTTCTGTTGGGACCCTGGGAGATCTTCAAGCTGTCCCGCCGATCGTGGCGGGACCGCGTAGGGAAGGAGAAACCCGAAGCCTATGACGAACGGCTTGAAGAAGTCGGATGGGGCCGTACGACCTGGGAAGGCGGCGAACAAGGGAGCGTCAGCTCCTGCGGAGTTGCTGGAGGAAAGGGCCCCAACCAAGGGGAATTCGGGACGCCAAAGCACGCGCCGAACGCAGTGTCGGGCAAGCGTGCCTCAGGCGGCGGACCGGATACGGAACGCCGCACGGTTCGACCGGAAGCGACGGGAGCGCAGGACCGAGAGTTCTGGGTCGCGCGCAATCCTCCGCCGCCCATGGCCGGATCCGCGGTTTGCCGTCAAGCACCCGAGGTAGGAGCCGGATGGATTAACGTCCATGTCCGGATCTGCGCGGGGGGTGCGCAGTAATGCGCATTCCTACCGTAACTGGGGGGAGGGGCTCGGCAACGACCCCTCCTACCCGGCTCGAGTGCGCCTTTCGGTGCCGGAGCGCCGGGAACTCCAGGCGATCGTCGACGGTACCGGAGCCGCCTGGCGTCGTCGTCGGGCGCAGATTCTGCGGATGGCGGACGAAGGGCGCGACGGCGGCAAACTCCGAGATGTGGACATCGCGCGCGGCTTGGGTATCGGTGCTTCGACGGTCGAACGCCTGCGCAAGCGCTGTGTTCTGGAGGGTCTGGAGGCCGCCCTTCGCCGTCGGGAGCAGGAGAACCGCCGACCGAAACTCCTGGACGGGGCGAAGGAAGCGAAGCGGGTGGCTCTGGCCGGTTCTTCCCCGCCCGAAGGTTGTGTTCGCTGGACGCTGAAGCTGCTGGCCGGTCGTCGGATGGAGATGGAGATCGTCGAGAGCATCTCGAAAGAAACGGTACGGAAGACTCTAAAAAAAGGAGATCAAGCCTTGGCTGAAGCAGTACTGGTGCATTCCCCCGAGCCGCAATGCGCCGTTCGTGGCGGCGATGGAGGAGGTGCTGGACACGTACCAGCGGGATGTTGCCGAAGACGAGGTCCGGGTCTGCATGGATGAGACCCGCCGGCAGCAGACGAAGGAAACCCGCCTTCCCCGCCCCGTGCGGCCCGGGCAGCCGGAAATCGTCGACTACGAATACGAGCGAAACGGTACGGCCCATCTCTTCCTGGCGTTCGCGCCCAATGAAAACTGGCGTACGGTGAAGGTCACCGACCGCCGCACGGCGCGGGACGGGGCGCAGTTCCTCCGGGAACTCGCGGATGATCACTTCCCCGGCAAGAAGATCGTACGGGTCATGGACAACCTGAACACACACGGCCCCGCGTCGTTGTAGGAAGCCTTTGCACCCCGGGAGGCCATGCGGGTGCGAAAGCGGTTCGAGTTTCGGTACACGCCGAAGCACGGAAGCTGGCTCAACATGGCCGAGATCGAAATCGGTGCGTTGTCGCGACCGTGTCTTCGACGACGCATTCCTGATCGCGCCACCATGCTGCGGGAAACCGCGGCGTGGGTCGAGCGCCGCAACGCGGCCGGCGGCACCGTCGACTGGCGGTTCACGACGGCAGACGCCCGGGTGAAACTGAAGTCTCTATATCCAGCAATCCAATGATTCCGTACTACTAGGGCCGGCCCCGGCCCGCGTGTCCGGGGCGCCGTCCGGGGGGGGGGCGGTTGCGGCGGATCGAGGGCCCCGCGGCCGGGCGGGGTGCGATCCCTGCCGTCGCCGGCCCGCGTCTCCATGCGCCGTCCGGGGGCCGGCCGCGCGCATCGAGAGGGGGCCCCGGGGCCGCGGCGGCGCCGGGGCGCGTCTCCATGCGCCGTCCGTCCCTGCGGGGTTGCGGCGGATCGAGGGCCCCGCGTCTCCATGCGCCGTCCGTCCCTGCGGGGTTGCGGCGTCGCCGGCCCGCGTCTCCATGCGCCGTCCGTCCCTGCGGGGTTGCGGCGGCGCCGGGGCGGCTCCCTGCCAGCCGCCCAGCGGAAAAAAGTTTGAAGTGCCCCGGAGCAAATCGGCGGCAAGTGAATTTTGAGCGAATGAAAATGGGCGCGAAATTTGCGCAATCTTTCACGTGCGCGATCCCTCGGGTCCCGAAAAATGGCCTCTCTCGGGGCAAAGATGGCGAAACGGCCGTGTCCACGGCCGAGGATTGCCGCTGACGGGCCGTTCGAGGGGACGCTCGGCCGTGCGATCCCTGCCGGGGCGCGATCCCTGCCGTGCATCTGCCGGGGTGCGATCCCTGCCGTCGCCGGCCCGTCCCGCGCGGTTCCGGGGCGGATCGGCGGCGCGGGGCTCGGGATCGGCCTAGAACTACCGAGTCAGGACAATTATGGCTGGACCAGAGGGGTCCGATCCCGGACCAGGGCCTGCCGCTGGCCGGCCTGGAAGCCGATTCGATGGCCGAGGGTGGCGCTGCTCAGGCGGTTGGAGCCGTGCCACATGATCTGGTGTCCGGGTTCGGGGTCGTGCTTGCGGTCCCGATACCCTCCGAGATGGGCGACCCGACGCACGGCGGCGCCGAGGGTATCGGGCGCCGGCATGGTCTGCTCGCGGGCATAGTCGCGGAGGAAGGCCAGTTCCGGATCGGTGAACATCAGCGTGGGTGCACAGTCCGGGACCGGTCGTCCGAGCAGGGTCAGAACCATGATGCGCCAAGCGATCACGGCATGGATGGCGGTGGCCCGTTGCAGGCGTTCGGCCTTGCGGAACCGCAGGGACTGCACCTGGCAGCCGGATTTCAGGACGCGGAAGAAATCCTCGATCTTCCAGCGCTGAAGATCGTGGCCGACCACCTCGGCGGCGTGCGGACCGGTGCGCACCGGGAGCGTGGTGAGCAGGAACCCCTGCACCGGATTCTCGCCTTCGGGCGGGTGGATTTCGACCCGATGGACGGTCGAGACGGACACGGGATCCTTGCCCTCCAGGGTCGACGGCAGGGTCAGGCGACGATGCCGGAGTTCGCAGTGGGCCACGCGCTTGCGCCGCGCCGGCCGGGCCGGCTTCCCGCGCGATTTCCGGCGTTCGGTCAGGCCGTCGATCTCGATGTCGATCCGATCGTCGGGCGGGCCGGCCTGCAGGGCAGCGAACCGCTTCGGGCGATGGGGTCCCAAGACCCGATCATGCCGGGCCCGCACCAACACCTCGACCCGCGGGTGCTGGCGCTGGAGATCAAACCGTTCGAAGAAGTCCGCCTCCCGATCGCAGACCGTGATCACGCGGGTCTTGCCGCCGACTTCCCGGACGGCGTCGACGGTGTCCGTGAAGCCGTGGAGCCATCGCCGGCTTTTCGTCCCGGCGGCGACGGTCTTCGCATGCTTCTTCAACGGGTCGAACCCCAACCGCAGCACCCCCAAGGGCAGGCCGGTGTCGGTCACCGCCAGCGTGGCATGCAGGTGCAGGCCGAGGGTCGAGGCACGGGTCTGGTTCGTGCCGATCACCTGCAGACCGTCACACCCCGGACGCCGCGCAAAGTTCCGATCGCTCCCGTCCTGGATTGCCAGCACCGTCCGCTGCCCCCGGATGCGTTGGAGGGTACGCTCCCGGTGGGGTGCCAGAATGTGGTCCGCCGTGATGGCGCGGTCCGCCGGTTGCTCGATCCACCGGTAGAAGGCGCTGATGACCGTACGGCTGCGGTCCGGGTGGGCCTGGATCTTCTGTCCCGGATCCTCCGCCAGCAGCGAAGCGCTCTTCACCAGCCGCGCCGTCCGTCGCCGATCCCCCAAGGGTGCTCCTCCCAGCTCGTTCGCGGCCCACTCCTGTGCACGGAGACCCTCCCCGGGCGCAAGCGACGGCCATCGCTCCACTTCGGCCACCCCGAGATCCCGGCGCCAGCGCCGGTGCAACGGGTACATCCAGACCGTCTTCCCGGTCTTGTCCCGGCGATGATACCGGTCCTGGCGACCCCGCCCCTTCGTCGCGCCCACGCACACGAAATTGGCGGCCCGCAGGCAGGTGCCCTGCACACCCGCATCCGCATAGCTTTCCACCCGCCACACCCGCAGGCCGTAGCGGGCCTCGAGGTCCGCAGGCAGCCGCCGCAACCGGCGGCCCAACACGTGGCTGGCGAGATGGGGACAGCGAACCGCCGGACGGATCAGGAAGCGGCTGAAACCGATCACCCGGTGGAGGTGATCCCGGCGCTGGGGCGCACTCCACCCGATCCAGCTAGCGCACCTGAGGGCCCGCGAAGGTCGTCAGGCCGTGCGGATGCTCGCGCGCAATCAGCGTATTCCACACCGTGCGCTGCGCCACCGCCGTCACCGGAACCACCTCCAGCCCTTCGATCTCCGACACCCGCCCCGGCACCCCGACCGGCGCCGGAACGGCCTCGTCCAGCGGACGCGGCGTTCGGTCCGGCGGCGGCACCCGGGGCGGCGGCAGGACGATCTCCGGCGCGGACGCCGCCAGCGTGCGCAGGGCCTTGAGGCATCCCGAAACCGGCCACCGGCCGAGGGCGTCGACCAAGGCAAACTCCTCGCACACCCGGCGGCCCAAGGACTGCCGGCTGGCAAACGACTCCCGCGACAGGATCCCGGCCACCCGGGACCGCGCTTCCGCGCCGCGCAGCGTCTGAAGGATGTTCGATTGGGTCCGCAGGGCGAGGGACCGTACACCGCCCGATCGGCAATGTCCAGCCCTTTTTTTCAGGACATGGTAGTGCTAGGTTCCGGGCGGCCGGCCGGAACCTGACGGCCGGAACCTAGGGAGATTGCACCATGGCACAGCGAAACTACGTGTTCGGCACCGACGGCGACGACGAGCTCCGCGGCGGGGCCGGCCGCGACTACTTCGACGCCGGCGCCGGCGACGACGTGCTCCACGGCGGGGCCGGCAACGACTACTTCGACGCCGGCGCCGGCGACGACGTGCTCCACGGCGGGGCCGGTACCGACGATCTGCTCGGTTGGGACGGCGCCGACCGGCTGCACGGCGGGGCCGGCGACGACGTGCTGCACGGCGGCGGCGGCGACGACGTGCTCCGCGGCGGGGCCGGCGACGACGGCCTGAGCGGCGACGACGGCGACGACGAGCTCCGCGGCGGCAAGGGCGACGACTCTCTGTTCGGCAACGCCGGCGACGACGAGCTCCGCGGCGGAGACGGCAACGACCACCTGGACGGCGGCTACTACAGTGCCGGCGCCGACCGGCTGTACGGCGGCAAGGGCGACGACTTCCTGCACGGCGGCGGCGGCGACGACGTGCTGCACGGCGGCAAGGGCGACGACGACCTGAACGGCGGTTGGGGCGACGACGTGCTGCACGGCGGGGCCGGCGACGACGACCTGAACGGCGGAGACAACAACGACGTGCTGCACGGCGGGGCCGGCGACGACGACCTGCGCGGCGCCCGCGGCGCGGATCGCTTCGTGTTCGGCCGGAACAGCGGCCACGACGAAATATCCCAATTCAAGGACGGCGAGGATCTGATCGTCTTCACGGCCGACAGCGGAATCCAGTTCTCCGACCTGATCATCACGGGCAAGGCCAAGTTTCCCAAATACGTAGTCCCCCACGCCGTAATCGAGGATGCATCCGGAGAATGGAGCATCAAGGTCAGCGGCACGAAGGCGGCGAAATTGACCGAGTCCGATTTCGACTTCGACTTCGACTTCGACTTCATCGCGTGAAACGCGATCCTTTCTTCACCCAACCTTTCCACCAAAGGAGGCAATCCCATGTCTAGACCAGGACGGACCATCACCGGCACCCCCGGTGACGACAAGCTCTACGGCGGCCGCCGCGACGACCAGATTCACGGTCTGGCCGGCGACGACGAGCTCTACGGCAAGAACGGCGACGACCGGATCTGGGGCTACGCCGGCGACGACGAGCTCTACGGCCGCCGCGGCGACGACGAGCTCCGCGGCGGCGACGGCGACGACGAGCTCCACGGCGACGACGGCACCGACGAGCTCTACGGCGACGACGGCGACGACGAGCTCTACGGCGGGGCCGGCGCGGACCGGATGTACGGCGGGGCCGGCACCGACAAGCTTTGGGGCGGCGACAACGCGGACCCGAAAGGATCGGACCCGAACCGGGATCCCGAATTGATGGACAAGCACTCGGACCATCTGTTCGGCGGCGACGGTATCGACTACCTCTACGGCGAAGCCGGCCGCGACTTCCTGGACGGCGGCAACGACACCGACTGGCTCTACGGCGGGGCCGGCAACGACTGGCTGAAGGGCGGCGACGGCGACGACCATATCTACGGCGGCGACAAATTCCTCAGCGACCCCGGCAACGACTTCCTGCAAGGCGGCAACGGCACCGACCGCATGTACGGCGGCGGCGGCAACGACGTGCTCGCCGGCGACGCCGGCAACGACTTCCTCTACGGCGGCACCGGCAACGACGAGCTCTGGGGCAACGCCGGCAACGACTTCCTCTACGGCGGGGCCGGCGACGATACGCTGCACGGCAACGCCGGCACCGACGAGCTCAAAGGCGAGACCGGCAAGGATGTCTTCGTGTTCAGGCAAGACAGCGGAAAGGACACGATCCTTGACTTCGATCGGTCGGACGACCGGATTCAAATAGAAGGGATCGACGGTGTCAGCGAGTTTGAAGATCTCGAAATCGTATATTTGACGGTTGTTTCTCCCTCTGGCGTCAAGGAAAACCGCGCCATCGTTTACAGCGATGCGGAAGCGGAAGATCTGGACCCAGGCGAGGACTTGTCGTGGCAAATCGAGCTCAGACACCTTGCCGCCGATGTTGAGCTTGACGAATCCGACTTCCATTTCGCTTGACGGTTCGGCTTGACGCGGCCGGGATCCGGCGGGATCCCGGCCGCGCGTCAAGCCGACCCAACCCGCCGCGGCGCGCAAGATTGGACCCGGAAAAAGTTTCGACCCCCCACGAGTAATTCTGTCGTTCCCTAATTTTTTGGCAAATGCAACTGGAGCGTTTGGGGGCCGCTCGTCTGGAAGAGCCAAGCGCGGCGCGGCCGGCGCTCCGGGATTCCGGGGGGAAAAGGGGTGAAAAGGGGTGCTAAATGGGTACTAGATGACCGCTAGAGGGGTGCTACTAGACTGGCGGGGGGGGTCTGGGGTGATTGCAGTTGATCCAGGCGCAATTCGGGCGGTTCATTCTCGATAGCTTTCACGGGACGATCCCGGGCGGGCCGAAAAGCTAGGTTTCATGCGGCAATCTTCCTCGGCCGCTCAAGCCGTCGCCGTGAATCTTCCTGCCGCGGCCGGCCGGCTTCAAGCGCTCTTGATGGCGCGGACCCATTCCGAAAGGCGTTCAAGGTCCGCATCGGCGCGGGCTTCCTCGGTGCGATCGTTTGTCAGGTGCGCAATGTCTTCCAGCCGGTGCCGAGCGTGCCTCGCGGCCGGCACGGCTGCCAGGGTGCCGCCGTGGAGGAAGGCGTTCCGGGGGCGGCGCGCTGGGTGCGTTCATGAGATTCCTCGGATCCCTGGGGCGCCGGCGCGGGCCGGCCGGCTGTAGGGTAGGGGCGCGGCGGGATCGCCGCGGGACAGAACCAGACGGGGGGCCGGCTGCCTTCCGGCGCCGTCCGAGGGGCCGCGGCGGGCCGGCACGCGGCCCGGCGGATCGGGGGGGGGCATGGGGCACCCCGAAGACGGGCCGGATCGGCCCCCGGTGAGCATCTACGCCATCCGCGACTCACTTACTACGGCCCCGGGGGCCGCGGCGGGCTGGCACGCGGCCCGGCGGATCGAGGGCCCCGGGGCCCCGCGGCCGGGCGGGGTAGCGAGCCCGGGGGCCGGGGTGCGATCCCTGCCGTCGCCGGGGCGCGTCTCCATGCGCCGTCCGGGGGGCGGTTGCGGCGGATCGAGGGCCCCGCGGCCGGGCGGGGTAGCGAGCCCTAGGGCCGTCGCCGGCCCGCGTGTCCGGCGCCGTCCGGGGGGCGGTTGCGGCGGATCGAGGGCCCCGCGGCCGGGCGGCTTTCATGCCGCCACACTTGACGTGCATCGGTCCGTCCGTCATGGTGACGGCATGCAAGTCGGACTTCGACATCTCCGCGCCGACACGGTCGAGTGGCTGAAGGCGGCGGCGGCCGAGGACGGCCGGACGCGTCATGCGCTGGCGCGCGAGCTGTGCGAACGCGAGGACTGGCGCAACGCCCGGGGCCAGCCCTGCGTGTCCCAGGCGCGCGGGGTTCTGCCCGGGATCGCGAAGCGGGCGGGGTTCGTGCTGCCCGCGGCGCGGCCGGGTCCGCGCCGCACGCCGGGCCGTCCGGGCGGCGAGGTGGCGCGCACCGACCCGGACCGGAAGCTGGCGTGCACGCTGGCGGATCTCGGGGAGGTCACCCTGGTCCCGGTGGGCGCGGCCCCGGACCGGCGCCGCTGGCGCGAGATGATGGAGACCCATCATCCGCAGGGTTGGAAGCACCGGCCGGGGAAGGTACTCAACTTCTGGGTCGTGTCGTCGCGCCACGGCCGTCTCGGCGGCCTCGGGTATACGGCCGCAGGCTGGCATCAGGCGGCTCGGGACGCGGCCATCGGCTGGTCGGCGACGGCGCGGGCCGCGAATCTGGCGCAGCTGGTCCAGCAGCACCGCTTTCTCCTGCTGCCCGGCGTCCGGGTCGCCCAGCTGGCCTCGCACGTGCTGGCTCGGTCGACGGCGCGCCTGGCCGCGGACTGGAAGGCGGCGCACGGGACCCGGCCGCAGGCGGTCTACACGTATGTGGGACCCGAGCACCGCGGCACCTGCTATCGTGCGGCCGGGTGGAGCCGCTGCGCCGAACCGACCTCGGGCCGGCCGCCGGGAGGCCGTGCGACCGCGCCGAAGGCGGTGTGGATCCGGCCCTTGGCCGAGGGCTGGCGCGAGGTCCTGTCTCGGGAGCGGGGCGCCGTCCTCGGTACCACGTCGGAGCCGTGGCGGCCCGGGAACGCCGACGGGGCCGACCTCGAGTATGGTCGCGGTTCGCATCCCGACGGCCGCGTGCGCACGCGGGTGCTGGCGATGGGCCGGGCTTGGGAGAACGCTCCGGGCGCGTCCCTGCCCGTGATCTTCCCGTCCGCCGCCGCGCAGAAGGCCGCGTACCGGCTGTTGTCCAGCGCCCGGGTCACGATGGAACACATCCTCGATTCCCACGCCGAAGCCACGGTCGAACGCTGCCGGCAGGAGCGGGTCGTCCTCGTCCTGCAGGACACCACGACGCTGAATTACAACGGGCACTGCAAGACGAAAGGGCGGGTGAACCTTGGAGGCGGGGGCTCGGGCACCCGGGGAATCCTTGCCCATTTCACGCTGGCGGTGACCGAGGGCCGCCGCCCGCTCGGCGTGATCGACCTCAACGCCACCCAGCGCGAGGGCACGGAAGCCCCGGACTGCGACGCCACCGAGCGCGAGGACACGGAAGCTCCGGACCGCGACGCCACCGAGCGCGAGGGCACGGAAGCCCCGGACTGCGACGCCACCGAGCGCGAGGGCACGGAAGCCCCGGACTGTGACGCCACCGAGCGCGAGGGCACGGCAGCCCCGGACCGCGACGCGGTCAAGCCGGAGAGTGTGCGCTGGCTTCAGGGACTCGAACGCGCCCGCCAGCTGGCCGCCGCCTGCCCCGACACCCGGGTGGTCACGGTCTGCGACCGCGAAGGCGACATCTGGGAAAGGTTCGGACAGGCGCGCGCCGGCGGCGTCGGGCTCCTCGTACGCTCCGACCGCGGCCGGCAGCGACGGGTGGTCCGCAGCGACGGCTCCGTGGCGGACCTGTGGGAGGCCATGGCGGAGCCGCCGGTTCTGGGAACGAAGACGGTCCACCTCGCCGCCTGCGGCGGACCCCGTCGGCGCCTCAAGCGCACCGTGATCCTCGAGCTCCGCGCCGCCGCCGTCCACCTCGTGCCGCCGAAAAACCGGGACGACCGGACGCCGATGCCCGTGCTCGCCGTCTCGGTCCGGGAAGCCCGGCCGCCCAAGGGCCGCGATCCGCTCCACGGGGTGTTGCTCTCCACCGAGGGCGAGGCCGACCTCCCGCACGCTCGACGCATCGTCGCCTGGTACGAGGCACGCGGGACCCTCGAGGAGTACTTCCGGGTCCTCAAGGTCGGCGCCCGGATCGAAGAACGCAAGCTGCAGGACGCCGACGACCTGCGCAAGTGCCTCGCTTTCGATGCCATCACCGCATGGCGGGTCATGGACCTCGAGCGCCTCGCGCGCGACCCGCCCCGCCCTCGAGTTCTTCACCGACCGCGAAATCGGGGTTCTCTACCGATGGCTCCGGTACGATCGCATCATCCGGGCCCCGCCCGGGAAGCCGCCCGACATCCGCACCTTCGTGGTCGATCTCGCCCGCATGGCGGGCTTCCGACCCAGCAAACGTCAGCCGCTTCCGGGTACTGCCAAAATCTGGCAGGCGTGGCGGAAATTCAAGACCGGACTCGAATTCGTCCAATCAGAAGGGAACCGCATGAGCCAGTTTGCGTCAACAACGGGCTGTTGAAAGGCCGGGCGGGGTAGCGAGTCCGGGGGCCGGGGTGCGATCCCTGCCGTCGCCGGGGCGCGTCTCCATGCGCCGTCCGGGGGGCGGTTGCGGCGGATCGAGGGCCCCGCGGCCGGGCGGGGTAGCGAGCCCTAGTAGTACGGAATCATTGGATTGCTGGGTATAGAGACTTCAGTTTCACCCGGGCGTCTGCCGTCGTGAACCGCCAATCGACGGTGCCGCCGGCCGCGTTGTGGCGCTGGACCCACGCCGCGGTCTCCCGCAGCAGGGTGGCGCGGTCAGGAATGCGTCGTCGAAGACATTGTCGCGACAACGCACCGATTTCGATCTCGGCCCTGTTGAGCCAGCTTCCGTGCTTCGGCGTGTACCGAAACTCGAACCGCTTTCGCACCCGCATGGCCTCCCGGGGTGCAAAGGCATCATACAACGACGCGGGGCCGTGTGTGTTCAGGTTGTCCATGACCAGTACGATCTTCTTTCCGGGGATAGGATCGTCCGCGAGTTCCCGGATGAACTGCGCCCCGTCCCGCGCCGTGCGTCGGTCAGTGACTTTCACCGTACGCCAGTTTTCATTGGGCGCGAACGCCAGGAAGAGATTGGCCGTACCGTTTCGCTCGTATTCGTAGTCGACGATTTCCGGCGGCCCGGGCCGCACGGGACGGGGAAGGCGGGTTTCCTTCGTCTGCTGCCGGCTGGTCTCATCCATGCAGACCAAAACCTCGTTTTCGGCAAAATCCCGCTGATACGTGTCCAGCACCTCCTCCATCGCCGCCACGAACGGCGCGTTGCGGCTCGGGGGAATGCACCCGTACTGCTTCAGCCAAGGCTTGATCTCCTTTTTTTCAGAGTCCTCCGTACCGTTTCCTTCGAGATGCTCTCGACGATCTCCATCTCCATCCGACGGCCGGCCAGCAGCTTCAGCGTCCAGCGAACACAACCTTCGGGCGGGGAAGAACAGGCCAGAGCCACCCGCTTCGCTTCCTTCGCCCCGTCCAGGAGTTTCGGTCGGCGGTTCTCCTGCTCCCGACGGCGGAGAGAGGCCTCCAAACCCTCCAAAACACAACGCTTGCGCAGGCGCTCGACCGTCGAAGCGCCGATACCCAGGCCGCGCGCGATGTCGACATCCCGGAGTTTGCCGCCGTCGCGCCCTTCGTCCGCCATCAGGAGAATCTGCGCCCGACGACGACGCCAGGCGGCTCCGGTACCGTCGACGATCGCCTGGAGTTCCCGGCGCTCCGACGCCGAAAGGCGCACTCGATCGAGCTTCCTGCCCTGAGGGTTGGCCATGATCCACTCCGATCCCCGCACCGAACCCCTGCAAACAGGCTCGGTTCCCGGAAACCGGATCCGTCCGATCCCCAAGAGAGTGTGAGCGCCTGCACGTTCGGCATCGGGTCTGTGGAGATGAACAAGAAAGCGCCGTACCGATCGGACGCTCACGCGTGCCGACACGCACCGACACGGGGCCGACACGGACCGACACGGAAATCTTGCCAGAATACTGTCGTCAGTTCAACGGTTCCGTACTACTAGTGCCTGCCCGGAAAATCCCTAAGAGTCTGATTATATGAATGAAAGATTAATATTGACAGAGCGAAGATTCATCGAATCCAGCCTGATTTCAGCGGAATATGCCGTCATATGCCCTCAAAGAAGGAATCTTCGGTTCTCCAGATTCCAAATATGGTTGCATATACAATGTGTTGTGATTTTCCGTGCAGACACTAGTAGTCCACCGACGTTGCATTGATGGCTGCAGGATGGGGCGGTATTTCCGTGTCGGTCCGTGTCGGTGCGTGTCGGCCCCGTGTCGGCACCCGCTGGAACCGGGCTGTTCGCTGAGATTCTCGCACCGCTTCTAAGGATCAGATAAAGAACACAATGGGATTATTAGGCCTCTATGGATCAGGTGTCAGGTCTGAGCATCGGGGCCAGCTCATGCCTGCAGCCCCCAATCCAACGTTTCCGTACTACTAGCTATCGCGGGCCCGCCAACTAGCTTCATCCGCCAGTTCCTGCGCATGGCGCTTCTGCTCGTCGCGATCTTCGACGGCAGCATCGGGTAGAATAATATCCGCATGGTAGGGGTTGTCTGTTTGCGGCGACGCAGTCACTTGCCGACCATTCGAGGCGGCCGCATCTGCCTTGACCACGGCCCAACCGAAGAATGGTTTGTTTCGACCGACTGCCGCCCTGTCCGCGATTTCGGTGGCTTCTCCCGGCGAAGCGAAGTCGAGGCGATCGACCGAAATCCGGGGTTCGCCCTTCTTCTCGAGAAAAATGTAATGCCGGATCTTACCGCGACTGGCCAGTCCGGCCTGTTTGCTGGAAAATACATCCCTGCCGAGACTTTCACCCGGCTCGATATCGTCCTTGGCCGTCACGCTGCCAGTTCGTCCCGCCGCGCCAGCCCCTCCAAGGCCTCTCGAACGAAGCCATCGGGAAGCGACCCCGTATCCGAATAGCGCGCGCGCCTGTGCCTGCCATCCATATTAACCAAGCACAGAGCACCTCCATCGGAGTCGCAAAGCAGCAAGACCGAGCGTCCGTAGCCGCCTGGAGCGTCGATAGCCACCTCACCGTCCGGCGTCGGGTAAACTTCGAAACGTTGCGGCGAAAGCTTGTACACGGCCCGCAACAGCCGTCTGGCGTTTGCCAGCGCGTGCGTCGAAGGAACCGGGAATTCCTCCTCCCGCGCCTCGGCCGGGGCCTCGTCCAGATCGCTCAGCGCGTCCCTCAGATCGACGTCCCAACCGCCGACGGTCTCCATGAATTCGATGATCCTAGGGGGAAACTCGCCCAAACTTGACGTAGCTTCGGGTTCGGGCGTGCTATTGTCGGTGGGATCAGCAAGCATTGCCCCTAACAGTTTTTCTTCTGCTCCTGATTGCCGGAGCATTTCAATAACGTGGTTACGATATTCATCGGCGTGATCCACAAACTTCTCGGGCGAGGCGGGAAGAACAAAATGATCCGAGGTGAATGAGTCAGTCTCGGTTTCCGCTCTTCTGGGCACAGATGTTGTCGCGGTTAGGCTCGCTGCAATCATCGGGATTTCCCCATCGAATGGAATTTTGTCACCAGATCGTTGAAATCAGAAATATCGCTCTTCCAACCGACAAGAACATGTGATACCTCTTTTACACACTGCTCCCGACCCTTCTCTGCGATATCCCGATGCATATTGACCTGAAATAATATTCCTTGGCCCACAACACCGTCATCTCTCGTGACACTGATGCCGCCAACATTCAAGGTGATCTTTCTAGTCTCGTACCTGTATACGGCTTTCAGATGGACATCTGGTCGCAAATCCTTGAACGACATCCATTTGCCGTCCCCCAACAAGGTATCGGCCACGCTGTATTCCAGCTCCTTATTTGATATCGTAAGGCTTTTGGCGTTGATACCAATTGCGGTGTACGGAATATGTGAGACCGCCTTCACGAACCGTTCCGCAATTTCCGGCACCACGCACTCACTTTCATCAAGCGGTTCCCCCTTCTGTTCAAACACGAGCCGATTAGGCTCGGCTCTGATATCGATACCCCCTTCGAACGTCACTTGGGAAAACACGGGTGTCGATATGGGCGGAGGTCTCAGTCTCAGTGTCTTGTCGACTATTCCGTTGTGACGCAGAAAATCAGGGTTGATTATCCAAGATTCGTTCTGCTTGGTGACAAGCACGACGGACAATTCCACCAGCACTATCTCGGTGTCGAATCCATTCTCCATCGCTCTTAAGCTTTGCGTCATTGCCTTAACCCTTCAAGGTCAGACTCTGTGGTCCGTCGGGATTTTCAGCCTAGAGGGCCACCTCACCCACCAAGGAATATAGGGGAGCTTCGGCAACGCCGCAATCCAAGCAGATTTTTCCAGCGTGCCACTCATCATATTGTAGGAACAGTGATTGTGCGACTAGGGATTGTGGACACGGCGAGTCTGTCGCATCTGTCGGCAACGCTGGCGCGGGTGGATGAGGCCCCGCGTCCTCTGTGCAGCATTGGCGCAATCTGGCACTGCATCTCCAGAACACAGTGGTCTGCCCCCTGCACCATTCACGCGCGCGATTGCCGCGCTAGCCGCCGCCTTCCGCCGGCCCCCCCGAGCGCTAGCGCTCGGGGGGGCCGGCGGAAGGCGGCGGCTACAGCCCATCCATGGTTCCTGCCATGGTGAAGGCCCCGTTCCTCGTGAACGGGACGGGCCTCCGGATCGGGAGCGACCCAACGCCCCCACGGTGATCCCACGCTGATTCCGAGACGCGGAATCCGAGTGCGTTGGGGCTTGCGTCATCACAGATCGCCCCTTGATCGCAATTTTTCGCGCCGAGAGGGTCTAATGGAGCCTTGGCAGCACGATTGCAGCGCGACGCAGACCGAAAAAATCTCGCTGATCGCCGTTGGATTAGCAGCGTGGGATCGTCGTGGGGTGGCATGGGCTCCCTTGGGGTGCAGGGAGGGTGCCATCTCAGACCAAAAGTGGAACATGCAATATTGGACATACTTGTTCGCCACAGGTCAAGCGGAACCTGCGCTGAAACGGCCGGAAACACAGAAAAACAGGGGATTTCCTGACCGGTGCGATAGGCCTCCTCAGAAGGGCAGGTCAGGACGTCTGCTTGCGCCAGGCTAAGCCCTGGAGGGGAGGAAGCCATGACGTAGGCTGAAACCTTTCGTCGCAAGCCTGCGGGTTCGACCCCCGCCCGGCAAAGGTGAGCCCGCCAGCCGGAAGCCCTCTCTGCCAACATCGCTGAGACACCGATTCCCCTTGGAATGAGAGGGCGGCAGAGAGAAACCACGATGAAGGCAGACCCGAAGGTGTGCAGGAAGGTGTACCCCTCGCCACGCCGGCCCTGGGGGCGCCCCCTCCAGGGCCGAGACCCCGCCGGCTCGGCGTGTTCCGGACCCGGAGGTTCTCGCCCAACCGACCCGGTGCCGGTTCTCGGCCTACTATCGACTGCGGATCGTCGAGGAAGCGGACCGCGGTCGCGAGCCGGGTGCGATCGGCCGCCTGCTGCGCCGCGAGGGGCGGTACCGCTCGCATCGGTCGAGTGGCGCAAGGCCCGCCGCCGGGGAGCGCTGCAAGGCCTGACGCCCCGCAAGCGCAGTCCCAAGCCGGCGCCGCCCCACCCCCTCGGCGCCTAGGTTCGTCGGCTCGAGGCCTAGGTGGCGCGGCGGGAGAAGGAGCGGGCCACGGCCCCTATGATTCTCGAAGTCCAAGGAAACATTGCCGGGTTGCCGGGATTCCGCCTCCGCGACGGGAAGGACTGTGGAGGGTCGCCCCTTCACTCGCCCGGCCGGTCGGCATGGCGCCGGCCGGTCGGGCGCTGGGGGTGTTCCGAGCCCCGTTCTCCCGCCGTCGGAGGCCCGCTCCCGTGCATCCGCAGCCCCGTGCATTAGCAGCCCCGTACGACGCCCGCCCGGGCCCGGAGCGAGGGGGAGCGGGAGCCGGTTCTCGACCGGCTCGCCTCCCCGCGTTTCATTGATCGTTCCCCGACTGAGGTCGGGGCTGCGCGGCTCGACGAAGGACGGTACCTGGGCTCGGAGCGCACGAGGTACCGCATCCTCTCCGTCGGGCAGCCGGTGCGGGAACGGTGCAACCCGCTCACCCACCCACGGTACGACAATCCCGAACTCGTTGCCCGCGCCCCGAACCCGGTCGGGTCCTGGGACCTCACACGGCTGCTCGGGTCGAAGACCGGGTCTGCCTTCTACCTCTATGTGCGGCTCGACCTCTTCCGCCGCTACGGGGTGGGATGGAGGGTTGCCGAACGCCAGAGTGCTGCGCTGGCCAGCCGGCTGATGGAAGCGGATCGAAACGGCGGCCAGAGAGCGGCAGGTTTCGCCCATTGGCTCGTCGTGGAGTTCGTCATCAAGGCCCTCGACCGGCGCGAATGGCCCGGCACAGAGGCCGAAATCAAGGTGGCCCGGGCCCCGCTGTTCGCCGCCCAAGCCATCGCCCGGGACCTCATCGCCGCCGGGCGAGAGAATGAAATCGAGGAGATTCTGCAGTTCGTCTCGGCGCTGGTGTCCGAGGCCACCAAGTATATCGGTGAACAGGACCGGCGTACCCGGTTTGCTTCTTCGCCGTTGCCGGGCAGAGAAAATTCCCTTCGACAGCCTGGCTTCGTGCAGAGCCTTGCATGATGTGGTGTGCCGCCGACGCTTTCGCGGGTGAAACCGGTGGCCCGACAGCATCGAACCTGCTATCGTGTGACCAGTTCGCTGACCAAGGGGAGGGTGTCATGGTCACGGTCAATCTGGCTCAGGCGAAGGCGCGCTTGAGCGAACTCCTGGACAAGGTCGAGGCGGGTCAGGAGGTGACCATCACCCGTCGTGGCAAGGCCGTGGCGCATCTTTCGGCCGCTATCCGCCCGAGAAAGCCGCTGCCGCTGCGAGAGTTGGCCGGATTCCGGGCAGCCATGCCCGGCTTGCGGCGCCCCGCTGCCGCGTTGCTGCGCGAGATCCGGGACGAGGGATTGTAAGATCGGCGGTCGGCTCCAATGCGCTATTTCGACACCAGTTTCCTCGTTCCCCTCATCCTTCCCGAGGCCACCAGCGAATCGGTCGCGGCGTTCTTCGCGGTTTTGCCGCCGGACGATCTGGCGGTCAGCCATTGGACGCGGGTCGAGTTCGCCTCGCTGCTTGCCCGTGAGGCGCGCATGGGCCATCTGAACGCCGCGAGCGTACGGAAGGCGGGGACGCGATTCGAGGCGTTGGTCGAAGAGTCCTTTATCGCCTTGCTGCCGAACCGTGACGACTTCGATCAGGCTCAGGACTGGCTTGGCCGTTTCGAGACCGGGCTGAGGGCCGGAGATGCACTGCACCTTGCCGTTGCGGGCAACCGCGGGGCGGCGGCAATCCACAGCCTGGACAAGCGCATGGTCGCGGCGGGGAAGGCGCTGGGTCTGCCGACGAGCGCCGCAATCCACCTTCCGGGTCATGGCGATTGACAGTTTCGATGAGCGACCCGCCCCCCATTCGTGACGGACAGATTCTGACCGGCGCCCTGTTCAACGAGCCGATGCGGGTCGAGACCGTGCGCGTGAACGGCGCCGATTCTTGGGTCACGGGCCTGGTCGGAACGCGGACGGAGCGCTTCCGCAGTGTCGCTCTCACCAGCGACGATATCGCCGGCCTCACAATTTCGGGCTCTGCGATGTCCTACGATGGCGACGGCCGCCTGCTCCGGCTCGGTCTGAAGGCCCATGCGCTCGGCATCGCCCACGAGTTCGATCCGTATTTCGGCCTTTCGATCTCTCGCGTGGACCCGCTGCCGCACCAGCTCGAAGCCGTCTACGAGCACCTGCTCAAGCTGTCGACCGTCCGGTTCCTGCTCGCCGACGACGCCGGCGCGGGCAAGACGATCATGGCCGGTCTGCTGGTGCGCGAGCTCAAGCTGCGCGGACTGGCGGAGCGCATTCTCGTCGTCTGCCCGGCAAACCTGACCTTCCAGTGGCAGCGGGAACTGCGGGAGAAGTTCGACGAGAAGTTCTTGGTGCTCAAAGGCGGCGATATCCGCGACCAGTTCGGCGTCAACCAGTGGCTGGAGCAGCCACAGATTCTCACCTCCCTCGACCTTGCGAAACGGAACGACATCCTGCCCGGTTTGCGCCAGGTGGATTGGGATCTGGTGATCGTCGACGAGGCGCACCGCATGTCCTGGTCGCCGCCGGCCGGGAAGACCGCGCGCTACGCCCTCGGCGAACTGCTCCGCGACCGTGCCGACCACATCCTCCTGCTGACCGCGACGCCGCACAAGGGCGACCCGCAGAACTTCACCCGGTTCCTGCAACTTCTCGACCGCGACGCCTATGCCGACGTCAAGTCCATTCGCGAGGCGATGGCCCAGCGTCGGGCGCCGTTCTACCTGCGGCGCACCAAGGAGGCGATGGTCTATTTTCCGGAGCGCCAGTCGAACGGCGAATGGCAGGCGCGCCCGGTATTCACCCAGCGTATTCCCCGCACGGTCGGGTTCGTGATCGACGATGCCGAACTGGAATTGTACAAGAAGATCACCCGCTTCGTGAAACGGCAGAGCAGGAAGGCGGCGGATCAGGGGGACGATCCGCGAGCCCGCGCCGTCGGCTTCCTGATGGCGCTCTACCAGAGGCGCCTCGCCTCCAGCACCTGCGCGATGCGCCGCTCGCTCGAGAACCGGGCGAGACGCTTGGAAGAAGGGTTGAAGCGGGCGCAGACCATGGCGCAATCGGCGCCGACCGTCCTCCCTGACCCGGAAGAGATCGAGGAAATGGAGGAGGCGGAGCGCGAGCGCCTCGAAGCCCTGCTCGACGCGGTCACCCTGGTCGGCAACGCTGAACAGGTGCGCGCCGAGATCGACGAGTTGCGTCAGCTTGCGGAGGGCGCACGGACCGTCGAGCAGGCCGGCGCCGAGGCCAAGCTCGCCCGGCTCAAGGGGATCCTGAAGCAGGAGGGATTCTTCGACCGCCCGGACCAGCGCCTGCTCCTGTTCACGGAGTTCCGGGACACGCTCGGCTACCTCATGGACCGCCTCAAGGCCTGGGGCTTCGCGGTCGGCTGCATCCACGGCGGCATGAAGCCCGGTTCCCGGGACGAGCCGGGCACCCGCCTGCACACCGAACAGCAGTTCCGGGAAGGCGACATCCAGATTCTCGTCGCGACGGAAGCGGCGGGCGAGGGCATCAACCTCCAGTGCTGCCACATCCTGTTCAACTACGACATCCCCTGGAACCCCAACCGTCTCGAACAGCGCATGGGCCGCATCCACCGCTACGGCCAGTGCGAAGACTGCCTGATCTTCAATTTCGTCGCGACGAACACCATCGAAGGGCGTGTACTCGAACGGCTGATGACCAAGCTGCAGGAGATCCGCGACGCGCTGGACGACGACGCCGTGTTCAACGTGGTCGGAGAAATCCTGCCGGCCGCACAGATCGAGCGCGTGCTGCGGGACTATTACGCAGGCAGGCTGGGGGACGCCGATCTCGAAGATCGCATATTGAGGGATGTGGACGCGGGCCGGTTCCGGGCGATCTGCCAGACGGCTCTCGAAGGCCTCGCCACGAGAAAGCTCAACCTCGACATGCTGGTCGAGCGCCAAGCGAAAGCGCAGGAACAGCGTGTTGTGCCGGAGGACATTGCGCGTTTCATGCAGGAATGCGCCAGGGGCGCTGCTCTGACGCTGAAGCCTGTGGGAGGTCTGGTCCATGCGTTCGATCCGGGGCGGACGCCGCCCGCCCTGAGGAAATACGAGCGCGCCGCCGACTGGAAGCTCCCGCAACTTGCGGCGCGCTACCCGCGCCTGTCAACGGACAGAGAGACGGCCGATGCAAACAACCTCGAATGGGTCACGCCCGGTCATCCACTGTTCGAGGCGCTGCGCCGGCGCGGCCTCGAAGCCGCAGAAGGCGTCTTTGCCCGAGGCGCTTGCTTCCATTCCCTGAACCATGATGCGCCGGCACGATTCGATGTCTACCGGGCGAAAGCCGTGGACGGTCTGGGCCGCAGCGTACGTGAACGGCTGTTCGCGGTCGAACTGGCGGCTGACGGCGGACCACGGCTGCGGGAACTGCAGTTCCTGGGAGACCTGATCCCCGCTGCCGTTCCGCAGGCGCGCCCCGCCGTGGCGTCTCTGCCGGAGGCCAGAGGCTGGCTTTACGAAGCCGCGCTGGTGCCGTTTCTCGAAGAGGTCCGGTCGGAGCACGCGGCCGAGGTCGCGCGCGTCGCCGAGCATGTCGAGCTGTCCCTCACCGAGGTGCTGCTCCGCGCCGACGAAGAGATCGGCCGCGCCGACGAAGATGCAAACGAAGGTGTTGTCGGCGCCGAAGGGCGCCTTGCCCAAGCCGAAGCGCGCCATGCCGAAGTGCTGGCTCGGCGCGAACGACGTCGCGAGGAACTGGAACGGGAACGCGCCGTGACGTTGCAGGGGGTCGAACGGCTGGCAAGCGCCCTGATCCTGCCCCATCCCGAGCGCGGGGCCCCGGAGGTCCGGCGGTTGCGCCCGAATCCGGAGACCGAGATGACCGCGATGCGGGTGGTCATGGAGTTCGAAACGGCGCGGGGATGCCGGGTCGATGACGTGCATGAGCAGAATCTCGGCTACGACATCACCAGCCTCGACTTGCAATCCGGCGAGCTTCGCCTGATCGAGATCAAGGGGCTCGCCGCCACGAGCGGCAGCATTTTGCTGACCCCGAACGAGCGCCGGGTCGCCGAAGACCGGCGCGACTGCTACTGGCTCTATGTGGTGACCGATTGCGCCGGCGCTCCCCGGCTTCAGGAGCCGGTCCCGGATCCGGCCCGGTTCCCGTGGCACGAAGTCACCAAGGTGCAGCACTACTGGCTCGATGTGAATGCGATGACGGAACCCATGACGCTGAGTGAGGACGCAGCGCCGCATGGGGGAGCGGACGGATGATCCTCCGGCAATGCAAGCGTCTGGCGGAGGTGGATTTTCCGATCGCGGCGGTGTCGCGCCATGCGGTGCGCGAGAAGTCGATTCGCCACGGCCACCCCTCGACGCTGCATCTGTGGTGGGGGCGGCGGCCGCTGGCTTCCTCGCGGGCCATGCTACTGGCGCTCCTGCTGCCGGATCCCTGCGACTCTCACTGTCCGGAAAGCTTCAAGGAAGCGGCGCGCAAACAGCTGCCGACGGTCGGTTGCGGGTGCGGGAAAACGGACCCGGATCTCCGGCGCGGCCTGCTGAAGTTCGTTGCCGGCTTCGCCAACTGGGACAGCAGCGCAGATCGCACTTGGCTGGGGGCGGGCCGAGTCCTCGTCAGGGCCGCCCATGGAGAAGAACCGCCCCTGGTGGTGGATCCGTTTGCCGGGGGCGGCTCGATCCCGCTGGAGGCGTTGCGGCTCGGCTGCGAGACGTTCGCCAGCGATCTCAACCCGGTCGCCTGCCTGATCCTCAAGATGATGCTGGAGGACATCCCGCGCCACGGCCCCGAACTGGCTGACGCGTTGCGCAAGGCGGGTGCTGAAATCCGGCGGCAGGCTGAACGGGAGCTGGCCGATCTCTATCCCGAAGACCCCGACGGGGCGACGCCGATTGCCTTCCTGTGGGCGCGCACGGTGCGTTGCGAGGCGCCGGACTGCGGCGCCGAAATCCCGCTCATGCGCTCGTTCTGGTTGTGCCGGAAGGCCAAACGAAAGCGGGCCCTGCGGCATCTCGTCGAACGGCTCGAAGGCATGCCGCCTCGTGTGGTGTTCGAAGTATTCGAACCGGAAGCCGACAGCGAAGTGCGCGGCGGGACGGTGACGCGCGCCAGGGCAACGTGTCTCTGCTGCGGCGCGGTCCTGCCGCCGGAACGGGTTCGCACTCAACTCGCCGCCCAGCGGGGCGGCGCCGACGTGATCTTCGATGCGGAGGGCAATCGGGTTGGCGGCGCGCGGATGACGGCGGTGGTGTTCCTCCGGACCGACAAGGCGGGAAGGCACTATCGTCTTCCGGGCGATGCGGATTATGCGGCGGTGCGCAAGGCGCAGGAGAGGGTGGCCGGAATCCTGGAAGACTGGGAGCGTGGCGGCAAGCAGGGCCTGTGTCCGATACCCGATGAACCCCTGCCGCCCATCGGCACGCTGGGCTTCCGAGTCCAGCGCTACGGGATGCTCCGGTGGGGCGACCTGTTCACCGCCCGGCAGAAGGCGGTGCTGGTGGAGTTGAGTCAGTTACTGGAAAAATCATTAAGAAGCAGCCATGTTATTCTTGCACTTGAATTGGCAACTTCACGCTTTATGGATGATTTCTCATCTCTTGTGCGCTGGATGGACAGAGAAACTCCATCCGCAACATATACCTTGCAAGCATTGCCGATAAAGTGGGACTTTTGTGAGATTTTCCCCTTCGACAAAGCGTCATGGAGTCTGAAGAGTTCGGTAGAATGGGTAACTCTCGTCGTCAAAAGGCTGCCAAAGTGGTTACGGTCTGGTCAAATCCAGCTCGCCAATGCGACTGACCATCCGCTACCCGACCAATCGGCCAATGTCTGGTTTACCGATCCCCCCTACTACGATGCGATACCCTACTCTGATCTTTCTGATTTTTTCTTTGTCTGGCTCAAACGCACGCTGCTAGATAATCCACTACTGAACGCTCCCTTCGATCCGAATAACGTACTCTCTCCCAAAACGGCAGAAGCTGTGCAAGATGAGACCAAACAGGTGGACGGCCGCCCCAAGGACCGCGAATGGTTCGAGGACACGATGGGGAAGGCCTTCGCCGAGGGGCGGCGCGTTCTGGCCGAGGACGGCATCGGTTCCGTCGTGTTCGCCCACAAGACCACCGAGGGCTGGGAAGCTCTGCTCTCTGGCATGATCCGGGGCGGCTGGACCATCACGGGATCGTGGCCCATCGCTACGGAGAGGCTGGGGAGGCCGCGGTCTCAAGACTCCGCCGCTCTCGCGACCAGCGTCCATCTTGTCTGCCGCCCGCGCCCGGCGGATGCCCCGGTTGGCGAGTGGGCGGAGGTGCTCAAGGAACTGCCCCTGCGGGTTTCCGGCTGGATGGCGCGGCTGCAGGGCGAGGGTGTGCGCGGCGCCGATCTCGTGTTCGCCTGCATCGGTCCCGCCCTAGAAATCTTCAGCCGCTATCCCGCCGTAGAGACTGCCGAAGGTCGAGTGATCGGCCTGCCGGCGTACTTGGAGAAAGTCTGGGAGGTGGTGGGGCGTGCGGCGCTCGAACAGGTGCTGGGCACGGCGGAGACCCTCTCTGCCCGTGACGGCATGGCCGGGACGCTGGAGGAAGATGCCCGCCTGACCGCCCTCTTTCTGTGGGCGTTTCAGGGCACGAACGAAATGCAGGTCAGCGGCCCGGACGATGCCGCGCCCTCCGAACTAGACGATGCCCTCGAAGAAGATGTCGCCAAGGCAACCGCCGGTGGATTCCGCTTGCCGTTCGATGTCGTGCGGCGCTTCTCCCAGCCCATGGGCATCGATCTCGATCACTGGACCGGGCGGGTGATCGCCCAGGAGAAAGGCATCGTCCGGCTGCTTCCGGTTGCGGAACGTGCGAAGACGCTGCTCGGCGTCGACGACGCCCCGAACGTCCCCGAATGGGCCGAGACCGGCGCGAATGTCGAAGTACAGCCCACGCTGTTTCCCGAGCTTGATCCGCCGCCGGACGCGGTGCGGCCAAGGCGGGCGGGACACACCGATTTCGGTTCGGATTTCGATCTGCGATCACCGGCTGCGACGGTCCTGGACCGCGTTCATGCGGCCATGCTGCTGCAGGTGAGCGGGCATTCGAACGCCTTGCGGACATGGATCGTTTCCGAGCAGGAGCGCGGGCCGGACTTCCTGCGCCTCGCCAACGCGCTTTCCGCCCTCTACCCGTGGGGTAGCCGCGAGAAACGGATCCTGGATGCCATGCTCCTGGCAGTGCCGAGGTGACATCATGAAGATCCGGACCACCGAACGACTATCCACAGGTCTGTCGGCACCGCGAGAACGGGCCGGCGGCAAGCCTCGTCCGGCGGGGACGGAGACCGGGAACGGACATCAATGGAGACCGGAAGCATGACCGAAGAAACCGAACTGCTGGACCGCATCACCGTGCGGGCCGATGTCTTCGGCGGCAAGCCCATCATCCGCGACATGCGCATCGCGGTGGAGCATGTCCTGGGCAAGCTGGCGGCGGGCGACAGCGCGGAAACCATCCTCGGCGAGTATCCGTTTCTCGAGCCTGAGGACATCCGGGCCTGTCTGGTCTTCGCCTATCGTTCCCTGGTCGGAGAGCGCGTCCATGACCGCATTTCCCTGCGACCGGCTTCGTGAAGTTCCTGCTCGATGTCTGCGTGGCGTCGCGGATCCTGCACCGCACCCTGACCGACCTCGGGCACGATGTGCGGTCGGCTCGCGACGGATATGCGAACGCCTCGGACGAGGCGCTGCTCGCCGTCGCCCACCATGAAGACCGGGTGCTCGTCACCGAGGACAAGGACTTCGGCGAGCTCGTGTTCCTGCGCGGACTGCCGCATCCGTGCATCGTACGGCTGGACGGATGGACCGCTGCAGAGGAGGCGGCAGTCATGCGGAACCTGATCGAGCGCCACGGGGTCGCGATGCGCAAGGGCACGATGATCGTGATCTCCGGCCGGCGCGTGCGGATTCGTTCGGTGAGAACGGTGGAAGGCAGCCATGACTAGGGATCCCTGGTACAAGGTCGTCACGCTCCGGCACGAGGTGCGGGAAGGGCGTTCCTTCAGCCCGGACGAGTTCGCCATCGCCCTGGAGCAGGTGGTGGCCGGCACGGCGCCGCTCGACTACCGAGATCCGTTGCAGTTCTTCTCGCGCACCTGCTTCACCCGCGCCCTGACGGACCATGCCGGCATGGTGTTGCGCCGCCTCGCCGGCGCGACGCAGAACACCTCGCCGGTGCTCACGCTCGTCACCCAGTTCGGTGGCGGCAAGACCCATACGCTCACGGCGCTCTACCATCTCGCCCTCGCCGGCAACCGGGTGGCAAGTCTGCCGGGCGTGTCCGGTCTGCTGACTGCGGCCGGCGTTTCCGGCCTCCCCGACGCCCGGGTGGGGGTCTTCGTGGGCAATGCGTGGGATCCTTCCGAAGGGCGCGAGACGCCGTGGATCGATCTCGCCCGACAGGTGGCCGGAGACCGGGGCGTCGCGGCCCTCGGAACGGCGGCGAAGACCACGCCGCCCGGGACGGAGGCGATCGCTCGGATCTTCGCTGCCGCGGAAGCCCCCGTGCTGTTGCTGTTCGACGAGGTTCTGAACTTCGTCAACCGCCACCGCAATCAGGCCGAGGGCTTTCACGCGTTCATCCAGAATCTGACGGTCGCCGTGACGGGAGCTGCCGGGGCGGCGGCGGTCATCAGCCTGCCGCGGAGCCAGGTGGAGATGACCGACTGGGATCACGAGTGGCAGGACCGGATCACGAAGGTGGTCCGCCGCGTCGCCCGCGACCTGATCGCCAACGACGAGGCTGAGATCGGCGACGTGGTTCGTCGGCGCCTGTTCGAAGATCTCGGCGCCGATCGCATCCGCCGGCGGGTCTCGAAGGCATACGCCGACTGGTGTTCGGAACGGACCGCCCGGCTGCCGTCGGAGTGGATGGCCGTCGACAGCGCAACCACCGGGGCCCGGGCGCGGGAGCACCTGCGAAGACGCTTCGAGGCCTGCTATCCGTTCCATCCCTCGACGCTCTCCGTCTTCCGCAGGAAATGGAGCGCGCTCGCCCAGTTCCAGCAAACCCGCGGCACCCTTGCGATGCTGGCGCAGTGGGTCTCCTGGGCGGCGCGCCGGCAGTTCCGGGAAGCGCGGATGGAACCGTTGATCACGCTCGGTTCGGCACCGCTGCAGGTGCCGGAGTTCCGCGCGGTCGTGCTCGGCCAGCTGGGTGAGCAGCGGCTCGACGTGGCCATCGCGGCCGACCTCGCTGGTGACACGTCCCATGCCCGTGCGCTGGACGTCGACACGAAGGGGGCGCTGCGCGACCTGCACCGCCGGGTCGGTGCCGCCATCCTCTTCGAATCGTCCGGCGGGCAGGTGGACAAGGTGGCGCATCTTCCCGAACTGCGCTTCGCCTTGGGCGAACCCGAGGTCGAGACCACGTCCGTCGACCATGCGGCCAAGGCGCTGGGAGAGTCGGGGTTCTTCCTCCGCAGGGTCGGTACGGACGGTTTCCGCATCCACTACCAGGCAACCCTGAAGAAGGTGGTCAGCGACCGCCGCGCCGCGCTCGACGAAGAAACGGAAATCCGGCCGGCGATCCGCAAGCTGGTGGAGGAAGAATTCTGCCGCGCCGCCAGCCTGCCGGTCGTTGCCTTCCCGGAAGACGGCGCCGCCGTTCCGGACACGCCACGCCTTACGCTGGTCGTCGTCGATCCGGAGACGGAGTGGCGGCCCGATCGGGGAGTTGCGGAGCAGATCGCGCAGTGGACGAGGCAGCGCGGCACGTCACCGAGACTGTATCCCGCCTCCCTAGTCTGGTGCCTCAGGAAGCCGGGGCGGGAGCTCAGGGATCGCGTGGAGCTGTGGCTTGCCTGGCGACGGGTCTCCCGCGAGGCGGGCGACGGCGTCCTCGGAGCGGAGTTCGACCGGACCGGTCGGGACGAGCTTCGGACCAGGGTGCGGGATGCGGAACATGCGGCGAGGGACGAGGTATGGGGCGGCTACCGTTTCGTGATGCTCGCCGACGCCCAAGCTGAATCCGGGCTCAAGACCATCGATCTCGGCGCAGGACACAGCAGCGCCAGCGAGACACTCTCCGGCCGCGTGATCACGGCGCTCCGGACCGAGGGGCTGCTCAGCGAGACCGTCGGCGTCGGCTATCTCGAGCGCCACTGGCCGCCAGCCTTGCGGGAAAGCGGGGCTTGGCCCCTGACCGGCCTGCGTCGGAGCTTTCTCGACGGATCGCTGACCCGGCTGATCGATCCGGAAGCCGTCCTGCCCCGCAAGATCGTCGAATTTGTCGCGAGCGGCGCCTTCGGCCTCGCATCGGGCACGATGGCGGACGGCGGGTACGAACGGATCTGGCATGCCGAGCCGGTCGGGGCGGAGGAAGTTGCGTTCGAACCGGACGTGTTCCTGTTGACCCGGGCCCGCAGCGAGGAGATTCGGGCGGCGGAAGCGCCCGGGCCGCAACGGGTGCCAGACGCCGACCCCCCGACACCTCCCAAACCTGTCCCCGACGCCGTGCAGGAGCCCGGGAATGCAAACGAATCGCGCGGAAACACCGCCCCGGTCCGATTGCGCCTGATTGGAGTCGTACCACCGGAGGTCTGGAACCGTCTCGGCACGAAGGTCGTTCCCAAGCTGCGGACCGGCAAGAGGCTTGTCGTGGAGGTGAAGTTCGAAGCTGAGATTCCCGCAAACGCTCTTGCCGCCATGGAAGACGACCTCCGACGAACACTGGAAGATCTGGACTTGGGGGATAAAGTTCGTATCGAACGGCCATAGGCGCTGGCGGGTGGAGCACGACGATCCCACGCTGCTAATCCAGCGGCGACCGGCGAGATTTTTCGGTCTGCGTCGCGCTGCAATCGTGCTGCCAAGGCTCAATTCGACCTTCTCGGCGCGAAAAATTGCGATCAAGGGGGAGGATCTGTGATGACGCAAGCCCCAACGCACTCGGATTTCGCGTCTCGGAATCAGCGTGGGATCACCGTGGGGTGGAGACGGTCGGTCGGGGGAATATCGCCGTCCTGCAAGCTCTCCGGCGAGGAAACCGTTCAACCTGCAGCTCCGGAACGATCGGATGGCTTTCTGGCATCCACGATTCGCATCAGGTGGTTCGACGGCATGATGACTTCCATGGCCGCCCGCGGGTCGTTCATGCCTGTGCGCCGGTTTCCGGGGCCGGTACTGATGCATCAGCGCTCCCGCGGACGTGCCGGGCTCCGGCCGGTCGGGCGGACGGCAGGGTCAGCCATCGGTATCCGGAAACCTCTCGAGGATCCGGCCGTGCACGTCCGGATCCCCGGCGGCCAGCACCGTTCCGTTGGATCCCGGAGGCGATCCGTCCCAGGCGCTGATGCGGCCGCCGGCCGCGGCGATGATGGCGGCGCCCGGCAGCACGTCCCAAGGCTGGATGTCGGATTCGACGACCACGTCGATATGGCCGGCGGCCAACATCGCGTAGCCCCAGCAATCCGTGCCGTAGCGGACGTACCAGGCCCGGTCCGCCAGATTCCGGAACGCCGTCTGTCCGGCCGAGGTCCGGATCATGCCGGGCTCGGTCGTCGCCACGATCATGCGCTCCGGATCCGGGGACCGGGAGGTCGTGACCCGCTCCCCGTTCAGCCAGGCGCCCTGCGGCGATCCCCAGATGCGCTCGCCCGTGATCGCCTGATCGACGATCCCGATCGTCGGCCGCCCCTGTTCCAGCATCCCGATCAGCGTGCCGAACACCGGAAGACCGGCAACGAACGCCTTGGTGCCGTCGACCGGGTCGAGAATCCAGACGTGCTCGGCGTCGGGGTTCTCGGATCCGTACTCCTCGCCCACGACTCCGTGGCCGGGAAAGCGGCGGGCGATGGCGTCGCGCATCCGGGCTTCGGCGGTGCGGTCGGCGGCGGTGACCAGCTGCAGACGGTGTCCCGTGCCGCCCTTCACGTCGATGGCGTCGGCGGTCCGGAATCGCGGCCGGATGGCGGTGCGCGCGAGATCGGCAAGCTCGTGCGCGAAGTGCAGGAACGGGTCGCGGGAACTCGTCACCATCGCGTCTCGTGCGCCGGCGGGGGAACCGGCTCGTGCCTGCAGGGGCCGGGCCGCCGTCGCCCCCCCCCCGGCGGGCACGGCGCACGATCGCTTCGTGACCGCACGCCCGCGTCCGGGATCCGGCCCGACGATTCTCCGGGGCACCCGACCGGGGTCGGCCGGCGCCGGAACCGCGGGCGGGCCGTCACCGGCGAAGCGGAACCGGCCGGGCCCCGCGGCCCGGTTCCTATGGTATACCGTTTGCATGCTCCGGTTCCTGGTTCGTCGCGTCGGGTTCGGCACGTGGTGCGCGGTCCTGCTGGCCGCCGGCCTGGCGCTCCCCGGCTGCTCGGTATTTCAGGATCCGGAGCCGGTGGTCGAGCGGCCGGCGGAGAAGATCTACAATGCGGCGCTCGACGCGCTCTTGGCCGAGGACTATCCGCTCGCGGTTGCGGAGTTCGAACAGGTCGAGGCCCAGCATCCGTATTCGGAATGGGCCACCCGGGCGCAGCTGCTGACCGCGTACGCCAACTACCTCAGGAATGACTACGGCCTTGCCGTTGCCGCCGCCGAGCGCTTCCTCGACCTGCATCCGGGCAGTGCCGACATCCCCTACGTGCGGTACCTGATCGCCCTGTGTCACTACGAGCGGATTCCGGATGTCCGCCGCGACCAGACGCCCACCCGGCGGGCCCGGGGAGCCCTCGAAGGGGTGATCGCCCGGTATCCCGGCAGCGTGTATGCACGCGATGCGGCCGTGAAGCTGGAGCTCGTCTACGACCATCTGGCCGGCAAGGAAATGGAAGTGGGCCGGACCTATCTGCGGCTGCGCCAGTTCCCGGCCGCCTTGCGCCGCTTCGCGACGGTGGTCGAATCGTACCCGCAGACCACGCACGTCACCGAGGCGCTGGCCCGCATGGTCGAACTGAGTCTGGCCCTGGGTATCGAGCGCGAAGCGCGCCGGCACGCGGCGGTGCTCGGCCACAACTATCCGAACAGCGACTGGTACACCTACGCCTACGACCTGCTGGAAGGAGACGGGCCCGAGACCCCGGGGTCGGGCTGGTTCTTCGGGTTGTTCTGACCGGCCGGAGCGGCGTGTGCTGATCCGACTGACGGTCCGGGATGTCGTTCTGATCGAAGCGCTGGAGTTTTCGTTCGGCTCCGGCTTCTGCGTGCTGTCGGGAGAAACCGGCGCCGGCAAGTCGGTGCTGATGGGGGCGCTCGCGCTGGCCACCGGCCGGCGCGCCGATGCCAGCCTGGTGCGGGCCGGAGCCGATCGGGGAATCGTCACGGCGCGGTTCGAGGTCGGTGCCGATCATCCGGCGGTCGCGTTCGCGGCCGAGCACGGAATCCCGAGCGAAGGCGGGTTCCTGTGTCGGCGGGTGCTGGTCCGGACCGGCCGGGGCGGCGCCTACGTCAATGACGTGCCGGTGACCGTCCGCCTGCTGGAACAGCTGGGACACCGGCTGCTGCAGATTCACGGCCAGCACGACCGGCGGGGACTGCTGGACCCGTCGCGGCACGGGGGCTTTCTGGACGCGTTCGGAAGTCTCGGCGCGAAGGTGCGGACGGTCGGCGAGCGGTACCGCGCCTGGCGCACTGCCGCGAACGCCCATCGTGAGGCCTCCGAACAGCAGACCCGGAGGCTCACCGACGAACAGGAGGCCCGGGCGGCGCTGGGGGAACTGGAAGCTCTCGCACCGGAGCCCGGCGAGGCCGATCGGCTGACGGAACGCCGCTCGTTCCTGATGCACGGAGCCCGGGTGGCGGCGGTGATCGAGCAGCTGACCGCCGCCATGAGCGAGGATGCGGGAATCGCCGGTGCGCCGCTGGCCCTGCAGAACGCGGTCGCGGCCCTGGACGGGCTTCCGACCGAATCGGGCCCGCTTGCGGAACTCCGGTCGGCCGTGCATCGGGCGCTGGTCGAACTCGGGGAGGCGCGCAATCTGCTCGATGTCGTGCGGGCGGACCTGGTGTCGGACCCGCACGAGCTCGATCAGGTGGAAACCCGGCTCTTTGCCCTCCGGTCCCTGGCCCGCCGCCACGGGGTGGCGCCGGACGAACTGGGCGCCGTGCGCGACGAATTGCGGGAACGGGCGGCACGAACCGAAGCGGACGAGCATCGGGTCGGGGAACTGAAGCAGGCGGCCGACCGCGCCCACCGGGCTTTCGAGGCCGAGGTCGAGGCGCTCGGGGCCGGCCGGCGAAAGGCGGCGGCCTATCTGGATGCGCGCATCGGCAACGAGCTCGAGGCCCTGCGGATGGGCCGGGCCCGGTTCGTGACCGGGTTCGAGGAGGTCCCCCGGGAGCAGTGGGGGCCGCAGGGCGGCGAGCGGGTCCGGTTCGGGGTCGCAACGACGCAGGGTGCGGCCACCGGGCCGCTGGAACGCATCGTCTCCGGCGGCGAGCTGTCGCGGTTCCTGCTGGCGGTGCATCTGGTTCTGGCCCGGATCACCGAACCCGCGACGCTGGTGTTCGACGAGATCGACGCCGGAGTCGGCGGGGCCGTGGCGGATGCGGTGGGGGCCCGACTCGCACGCCTGGCCCGTCGTCATCAGGTGTTCGCGGTCACCCATCAGCCGCAGGTGGCGGCGCGGGGGCATCGGCAGTGGCTGGTCCTGCGATCGGGGGATGCGGTCTCGGCGGTCGAACTGGCCGCGGCGGACCGGGTCGAGGAGATCGCGCGGATGCTGTCGGGCCGCGGACTGACCGACGAGGCCCGCGCGGCGGCCCGGCGCCTGCTGGAGGAGGGCGGCGGGTGACGGCCGGTTCGGCCGCGGGAGACGTGGCCTCCCTGGACCGCGAGCAGGCCCGGTCCGAGCTGGCCCGGCTGGCGGCGGCCATCCTGCGGCACGACCGCGCGTACTACGTCGACGACGATCCGAACCTCCCGGATGCGGACTACGACGAGCTCCGCCGGCGCAATGCGGCGATCGAGGCCCGCTGGCCGGATCTGGTCCGGAACGACAGTCCGAGCGCACGGGTCGGCGCACCCCCGGCCCGCGGCTTTCGCAAGGTGCGGCATCCGCAACCGATGCTGTCGCTCGACAACGTGTTTACCGACGCCGAACTGCGGGAGTTTCTGATCCGGGTCCGGAAATTCCTCAACCTGGATCCGACGGCCGAGGTCGCGGTCATGGCCGAGCCCAAGGTCGACGGCCTCTCGGCCTCGCTGCACTATGCCGACGGCGAACTCGTGACGGGCGCCACCCGCGGTGACGGCCGGCACGGCGAGGATGTGACGCGCAACCTGCGGACTCTGGCCGGCGTGCCCCGACGGCTCCGCGGCGGTCCGCCGCCGCGACTGGAGGTGCGCGGCGAGGTGTACTTTCCGGTCGCGGCCTTCCACCGGCTGAACGCGGACCGGGTCGCCGCCGGCGAGCGCCCCTTCGTCAATCCGCGCAATGCCGCGGCCGGGTCGGTCCGGCAGATCGATCCGATGGTCACGGCGGAACGCGATCTCGGGTTTCTGGTCCACAGTTGGGGGGACCTGCCCGCGGCCCTCGGCGACACGGTGGCCGAGGTGCGGGAGCGCCTGGCCGGTTTCGGGTTCGCGGTGACCCCCGGAACCGAGGTCTGCCGGAGCCCGGCCGAGATGGCCGACTATGCCGAGCAACTCTACGCCGGGCGTGCGGAACTCGGGTTCGATGTCGACGGAGTGGTCTACAAGGTCAACCGCCTCGATTGGCAACGGCGGCTGGGCGCCTCGACGCGGGCACCGCGCCACTCGGTGGCGCGGAAATTCCCGGCCGAACGGGCCAAGACGCGCATCCGGTCGATCGACGTGCAGGTGGGTCGCACCGGCGCCCTGACTCCGGTCGCCACGCTCGCGCCGGTCACGGTCGGGGGCGTGGTCGTGGCCCGCGCCACGCTGCACAATCGCGAGGAGATCGTTCGTCTCGACGTCCGGGAGGGCGACCGGGTGACGGTGCAGCGCGCGGGCGACGTCATTCCCCAGATCGTGGGGGTCGACCCGGAAGCGCGCCCCGCAGGATCGGTGCCGTTCGGGTTTCCCGACCGGTGCCCGGCCTGCGGCCGCCCGGCCGAGCGGGAATCCGGCGAAGTCGTGATGCGCTGCGGCGGGGGCCGGGCCTGCGAGGCGCAGGCGTTCCAGCAACTCGTGCATTTCGTCGGCCGCAACGCCTTCGCGATCGACGGTCTCGGCGAACGCCAGCTCCGGGGGTTCTGGGATCGCGGCATCATTCGCGAACCCGCCGACATCTTCCGGCTGGCCGACGAGGACGAGCAGCTGGCGGAGCTGAGCGGCGAGAAGGGCTGGGGTCCGACCTCGGTCCACAATCTGCGGACGGCGATCCGCGGGGCCCGCGAGATCGCGTTCGAACGGTTCCTGTTCGCACTGGGAATCCGCCACATCGGACAGAGCAATGCCGCCCAGCTCGCCCGCGCCACCGGATCGTGTGCGCGGCTGATGGACCTGGCCCGCCGGGCGCAGGATCCCGATTCGGCGGCCTATGCGGAACTGGCCGGGGTGGACGGGATCGGCGCGGCCCAGATCCGCTCCCTGACCGCCTACTTCGCCGATCCTTCGACGCGGGCGGTGGTGGAGCGCCTGCAGGCCGCCGGCGTGCGCGTGCGGGATGCAGAGCCGCCGGCCGCCGGAACGCCCCTTTCCGGCCGGACGGTCGTGTTTACCGGCACCCTCGCCGGGCTCTCCCGGAACGAGGCCAAGGCCCGGGCCGAGGCGCGGGGCGCCCGGGTCGCATCGGCCGTTTCGGCCCGGACCGACTATCTCGTGGTTGGCGAGGGCGGCGGGTCGAAGCGGCGTAAGGCCGAGGCGCTCCAGGTGGAGGTGCTGGACGAGGCGGGGTTCCGGGAACTGCTGGAGGCCGGACCGCGGCCGGAGCGCGGATTCAGACGACTTTCCCGGGGTTCATGATGCCCCGGGGGTCCAGCGTGCGTTTCAGGTTCTGCATCATCGTCAGGGATCCGGCCGGAGCATACCGGCGGAGGGCCCGGCGTTTCAGCTGCCCGATGCCGTGCTCGGCGCTGAAGCTCCCCTGCAGGCGGTCGGCAACTGCGAACACGAGATCCTCAACGGCCTCGCCTTCCTCGAACAGGCGCCGTCCGTCCCCGCCCGCCGGTCCGAACACGTTGAAGTGGATGTTCCCGTCGCCCACGTGACCGAACGCGATCACGCGGTACTCCGGCCACCGCGCGAGCACGGCCGCCGTCGCCTCGTCGATGAACCGGGGCACGTCCGTCACCGGGACCGAGATGTCGTGCTTGAGGCTCTTCCCCTCGTGCTTCTGCGCCTCGCTGACGGTTTCCCGCAGGCGCCACAGGTCGGCGCGATGGGCGAGGCTTTCGGCGCGCACGCCATCGAGCACCAGGCTGCGTTCGACCGCCGTGGCGAGGATCCGCTCGCCGGCGGCCCGCGCCTGGCCGTCGATCCCGGCGGTGAGTTCGAGCAGCACGTACCAATCGTAGCGGCGGCGGAACGGATCGCGGACGCCGTCGATGTGTGCGAACACCAGGTCGAGGGCGCGCCGGTCGTGGAGTTCGAATGCGACCAGCATGTCGGCCGCGACTTCCCGGGCCGCACCGAAGAGCCGCAGGGCGGCCGCGGGATCGGCCACCGCGAGGAACGCGGTATCGACGTCGCGGGGGCGCGGAAACAGCTCGAGGGTGGCGGCGGTGATGATCCCGAGTGTGCCCTCCGAGCCGATGAACAGCTGCTTCAGGTCGTACCCCCGGTTGTCCTTGCGCAGGCCGCCGAGATCGGCCCAGACCGTTCCGTCCGGGAGCACCACTTCGAGGCCGAGGGTGAGGTTGCGGGCCATGCCGTACCGCAGGACGTTGATTCCGCCGGCATTGGTGGCGAGATTGCCGCCGATGGTGCAGCTTCCTTCGGCCGCGAGGGACAGGGGGAACAGCCGGTCCGCCTGCGCGGCGGCGTCCTGCAGCGTCCGGAGGACGCAGCCGGCCTCGCAGGTCATCGTGAACCCCGCGGCATCCAGGTTCCGGATCCTCCGCATGCGCTCCAGGCTGACCAGGACCTCGCCGCCCCGGGAGACCGGAACGGTGCCGCCGCAGAGCCCGGTGCGTCCGCCCTGCGGCACGATCCCCACGCCCGCCTTGGCGCAGAGGTTCACGACGGCGGCGACCGCGCCGGTGTCGGCGGGCTTGAGGAGCACCGGGGTCACGCCCCGGAAGACTCCGCGTTCATCTACGAGGTGCGCATCGAGATCTGCCGGATCGGTGAAGAACCCGGCCGCGCCCACCGCGGCCCGCAGGGCTTCGCGCACGACTGGGTCGACCTCGGGCACCGCACCGGTCTCCGGCGGCGACGGGGGGCACGGGCGGCGGTTCCCGGTCACAGGACCCGCTCGGTGTCGGGATCGATCAGGTGCAGCCGCTCCGGGTGGAACGCGAGCGGCAGGGGCTCGCCCGCGCGCGGCTGCACCTCGGTTCCGACCCGCGCACACAGGGTTGCCTCGCCCAGCCGGAAATGGACGATCGTCTCGCGCCCGAGCGGTTCCACGATGTCGACCGCGACCCGGTGGGGTACGCCGCGGTCGCGGGATCCGGCTTCCCGGATGTTCTCGGGCCGCAGGCCGGCCACGAGGGTCTCTCCCACGCGGCCGCGGATCCGGTCCGCCTGCCCGGGAGACAACGGCAGCGTTGGGCCGGCGGCCAGCCGGGCCACGATGCGGCCGTCCGTTTCGGTCAGCCGGCAGCGCACGAAATTCATGGGCGGCGATCCCAGGAAACCGGCGACGAAGCGCGTCTGCGGCTGGTGGTAGACCTCATCGGGCGTCCCGGCCTGCTCGATCCGGCCGGCGTTCATCACCACCACCCGGTTCGCCAGGGTCATGGCTTCCACTTGGTCGTGGGTCACGTAGATGGTCGTGGTCCGCAGGCGCTGGTGGAGGCGCTGGATCTCGATCCGCATCTGGCTGCGCAACTTGGCATCGAGATTGCTCAGGGGCTCGTCGAACAGGAACAGCTGCGGGTCGCGGACGATGGCGCGGCCCATGGCCACGCGCTGGCGCTGGCCGCCGGAGAGCTCCCGCGGTCGGCGGTCCAGCAGGTCTGCGATGTCGAGAATGCCGGCGGCGCGGCGGACCCTGCCGCGAATGTCCGCCTTCGCGACCTTGCGCAGCCGGAGGCCGAACGACATGTTCTGCTCGACCGTCATGTGCGGGTAGAGCGCGTAGTTCTGGAACACCATGGCGATGTTCCGGTCCTTCGGGGGCACGTCGTTCATCCGCTCGTCGCCGATGCGGATCGATCCTGCGGTGACCTCCTCGAGGCCGGCGATCATGCGCAGCACGGTGCTCTTGCCGCAGCCCGAGGGCCCCACGAGCACGACGAACTCGTTGTCCGGGATCCGCAGGTCGATGCCGCGCACCGCCGGCACCGTGCCGAAGGTCTTCGCGAGGTTCCGGAGGATGACGCCGGCCATCGGGATCAGCCCTTCGTGGCACCTGCGGTCAGGCCCGCGATGTAGTAGTCCATCAGGAACGCGTAGAGGATCACCGGCGGCGCCGCGGCCAGCAGCGCGCCGGCCATCAGGCCGCCCCAGTGGAACACGTCCCCCTTGATGAGGGTGGTGACCGTTCCCACGGTGAGGACCATCTCCGATTCGGAATAGATGTAGGCAAGCGGGTAGAGAAAGTTGGCCCACGCGACCGTGAACGCGAAGATCGTGGCGGCGATCAGCCCCGGACGGGCGACGGGAATGAAGACCCGGAGCAGCATCTGCAGGTGGTTCGCTCCGTCGATCAGGGCGGCCTCGTCCAGTTCGCGCGGAATCGAGCCGAAGTAGCCGATCATGATCCACGTGCAGAACGGAACCGTAAGGGTCGGGTACACGAGCACCAGCGACCAGTAGGTATCGAGCAGGCCGAGCCCTCCCACGATCCTGAACAGCGGAATGAACAGCAGCGTGTCGGGGACCAGGTAGGTGAGGAAGATTCCGGTGGCGAGCACGCCGGAACCGGGGAAGCGGAGCCGGGCCAGCGCGTAGGCGGCCAGCACACTGATCACCATGGTGATGGCGACCACGAGCACCGTGACGACGGCCGTGTTCAGGAAAAAGACCGGGAACGACGTGCCGGTCAGCAGATGCCGGTAGTGGCTGAAGGTCACCCCGTCGTTCACGATCCAGGGGTTGGAGGCGAGTTCCGCGATTTCCGCATTCGTCTTCAGCGACGTGATCAGCATGGAGTACGGCGGGAACAGGAAGAAGACCGCGAACCCGCCGAGACAGGTGTAGGCGGCGACCAGCGCCCACCGGCGGCGGGCCTGCAGGCTCGGGGCGCGGGCGGGCGGGACGGCGGTCACGCGAGGCTCGCGGCACGCCGGCGGACATTGCGGAGAATGACGAAGGCGAGGACGGCCAGCATCGGGAACATGAACAGCGACACCGCCGCCCCCAGGGGAATGTCCCCGGATTCGATGCCGACGCGAAAGGCGTACGTGGCGAACAGGTGGGTCGTGTTGAGGGGGCCTCCCTGGGTGAGGACGCGGACGATGTCGAAATTGGCCAAGGTGACGATGATCGAGAACAGCGTGGTGATGGCCACGATGTTCCGGATCATCGGCAGGGTGATGAAGCGGAACTTCTGCCAAGGTCCCGCGCCGTCCATCTCGGCCGCTTCGTACAGCTCGCCGGGAATCGACTTGAGGGCGGCCAGGTACATGATCAGAAAGAACGGGGCGCCGACCCAGACGTTCACGAGAATGATCGAGAACCGCGCCCAGAACGTGTCGGAAAGCCACGGCACCGCGGGCACGGCCAAACGGTCGAGGATCCAGTTGATCGCGCTGTAGGTGGGCTCGAACAGCCACCACCACCCGAGCGTGGAGAGTGCCGGGGGGATGACCCAGGGAATGAGCATCATGCCGCGCCACTTGCGCTGGCCCCGGGCGGGAAGGGTGTTGACGGCGTGGGCCGCGGCCAGGCCGATCAGGGCCTTGAACCCGACCGCGACCAGCGCGAACAGCAGGCTCTGGCGGACCACCATCCAGAACGTCTCGCGGCCGAACAGGAACTCGAAGTTGCCGAGTCCGACGAACGCCGTTTCCGCCCGGTTCAGGGTCGCTAGGAACAGGGCGTGAAGGAACGGATACGCCACCAGTCCGAGCACGAGGGCGAACAGGGGCAGGCACATGAGAACCGCAACGGCCGGCTTGCGCCGGAGAATGGGGGGCAGAACGCGCATGGCCAAGGCCCGGGCTACCTCTCCCGACCGAAGGATCCGCGGCGCCTAGCCGCGGAGCACCCCCTCCAGTTCGTTCTCGGCCCAGCCGATGGCGTCGCGGATGGTCTCGCCGCCCCGGGTCACCCGGGCGGCCAGGGTCGGGAGGAGCTGCTGCGTCGCGATTCGCGCCCCGATCTCGGGCGGGGCCGGGTAGCCGGCGAACACCGTGCGCTCGTCCCCCCGCAGCGCGTAGTTGTAGAGGACCCCGGCCGGAGGAGTCGCCTGCGACCAGACCTGCGTCCGGTCGTAGTGCGAGCGGATCAGGGGCAGGTCGAAGCCCTGCGACGCCTGCAGCATGGTGGCGACCACTTCCGGCTGTGCCGCGTAGCGCAGCAGGTCGCGGGCGGCCGACTGGTTCTCGGAAAAGTCCCAGATGCCCCAGAAGAACGACGTCAGGGCCCGGAACCGGCCGGCCGGACCCCGGGGCACGTCGAAGTGCCAGATGTGCCGCGCAACGTCGGGGTTGTCGCGCCTGGCGACCGCCCACGCGCTCGGCGGATTGAAGATCGCGCCGCCCTCGCCCGAGATCAGCCAGCGGTTGTTGCTCGCGTCGTCCCACGCGTACACGCTGTCCGGCATGAACTCGGCCAGTCGGGACACGTATTCGAGCACTTCGCGAACCGCGTCCGAATCAACGACGATGTCGCCGCGCTCGTCCACCAGGGCCGCTCCGTGGGAGGCGAACAGGTGGGCCAGCCACGCACTGCCGTCCGGCGTTGCGGCCAGCGGTGCGCCGAACGGCCGGCCCGCCCCGTGCAGGGCCGATGCCGCTTCGAGAAAGGCCTCCCAGTCCCAGCTGTCGACGCGGGCCGGATCCCGGTTATCGGCCGCCGGAAACCGGGTTTCCAGATCGATGCCGGCGTGCCGCAGGAACAGGTCGCGGCGGGCGACGGTCGGATACGAGAGGGTGCCGGTGGGGGCCGGGCTGCCCCGCCATGCGCCGTCGAGAAACGCGGAGAACCGGGACGTTTCGGCGATCGGGCCCTGGGTGGCAAGGATCTCCTCGACAACATCGTCCACCGGCACCAGGCGGTGCTTGAACAGCGGCACCATTGCGAATCCGTGGGACAGGACATCGTGCCCGGATCCGGCGCGGGATTCCGCTTGGGCGGTGAGCAGCAGCTTGTTTCCGATCGACGTGATGAAGTCGATCGTGACCTCGACGCCGTTGTCCTCGCCCCAGCGGGTCAGAATCTGCTCCAGCACCGCGTTGGCACCCGGCACCCAGTGGTCCCAGAGACCGAGCTTCAGCTTGCCCGCGGAGTGCGCGTGCTTCACGTAGGGTGCCCCCGTCACCCCCGCCGCCGCGGCGGCAGTCCCGATAAAGGTTCGGCGCGAGACGGAGGCCTGCGTGCTCATGGTTCCTCCCTTTGCGGCCGGTCGACACCCGGAGGGACGCACAGCATAGCAACCCAAGGTGATCCCATGCTTGTTGTTGTGATGCGATCGGAGTCTGGATCGCGGCGCGGGTCGACGCGTTCGAGTCTGCGATTGTGAGAGGTGCGGACGTCTGCGGCCCGGTGGCGGCGTGGAGCGGGGCGCGAGGGGTCCGCTTCGGCGGATCCGGGGCAAGCGAGAGGCCGGCCGGGTTGGGGGCCGGCTCGGAGGCTTGCGGTTTTGGTCGGGGTGTGGGCGCGGTCCGCCGGGTCTTGTGACGGCGTGCAGGACCGGCTTGCGCGGGTCGGCATAGGGGTGGCGGGCGTCGGCGAAGCGGTGGAAGGGCTGGGGCAGCTTCCGCGGGTGGTGGAGGATGACGGCAAGGGCGAGGGTGTGGAGGATCGCGTGGTGTGCGGGCGCGTTGCGGGCCCGGAGCCTGGAGTCGTCTTCGCGGAAGGTGGGGTCGCGGATGGGGTGAGGGCGTTCGACCCCCAGGGACCGCGGTTCCGTGCGAGTAGCGGGTGCGGCGAGGCGCGGTCGGCCGCGACCGAGGTCCTGCCGGAGGCGTGCTCGGTGGTCGGTGTTCCGGATTTCGTGCATTCGACGCGCCGGGGGACACGGAAGATCGGTTGGACGTGAGGATCGTGGATCGTCTTCGCGGGCGGGGTGAAGACTTCGATGCTGCGCGGCTCAATGCGGCCATGTCGAGCGTGGGCGTTTCGCGGTAGTGTCCCGTGCTCGTGGTCTCCCAATGGAGGCTCTCGAACGTCTCGAAGGTCTTGGGGGCGTTGCCCTTGACCGTCATCCTCCCATCGGCGCCCTGGGTCTCGACGATCCGCCGTGCCGTCTCGCGGGGGGGGGGGAGCGCGTCGAGGGTGCGCAGACGGCCGGCCACCGGCGCGGTCTCGAGCGCAGCGTGGACGGCGGCGATCGCCCCGCCCTCGTCGGGATCGTGGAGGATCGGGACCGGCATGCCGGTCCCGGGCTCAATCCGCGAGACCGTCTCGTCAGGATCCTCGCCGGTGCGGTGGGCGCCGCGAAGGCGCGTGCCGTCGACCGCAATCGCGGGGCCGACCCGCAGGCGCGGCTGCGCCCAGCGCCGCAGCGCCTCCTCGATCCCCGCCGGGTCGGGGTTCTGCAGCACCCGGTGCACGGTCGATTGGGATACCAGCTCCTACCGGCCGGTGTCCGGGCTCTTCCCCGCACCGATCGGCGCCAGATCCTGCTGCGTCATCGCCTTTGCGGAGCGTGCCGCCGCCACCGCGCCGTGCCGATTCGCCCGCCGCGCCCGCACCCGCACGCACCGCACCGAGGCGATGCCGTGCGTGCGCCCCTGCGCGCGCCGGACGTCGGAACGCGCCGCAACCTGCGGGTACCTCGAGCGCACCTCCCGCGCCGACCGGCCGCTCTGCGTCGCCCGCACCTCCCACGCCGCAGGAAGCGGCGCACGATCCCGCACCCGACGACCGGCGTCGCGACGCAGCGGAACCCCGTACCGATCCTTCGTCTCCCCGTGCGGATCGGGATCGCGCCCGTGGGCGCGCGCATCGCCCTTGCTCCTGCCCACGCACGTCCCGTTCGCCGCTTGGTACAGGGTGCCGCGGAACGTCGTCGGCGAGCCCCACGACTCCGCCACCCGCAACGGATGGCCGTACGCAGCCTCCCCGTCGTCGCTGAGACACCGCTTCATCCGCGACCACGCACCACGAGGCACGACCCCGAAACACCCGGCGACCCCCCAGAATCACAAACCTCGTGGGGTTTCCGATCCGGTGCAACCGCTCCAACGGTTCCTCGCGGCGCCCGCCCATCCCGCGGTCCCGCGGCGCACAGCGGAAGGCGCCCGTCTGCCCGTCCGCAGCGCCCATCCACCGCCCGCGCCCAGGGAACACGGAGCGCAGACCTCGACCCGCAAATTGCTGGAAACCCAGATCGTGATGACGGTCCACCACACGGTTCCAGCGGCACACCTCATCCGGCCGCGCCAGGCGCACCACCACATCCCGGAGCGCACAACCCTCCGGAGTCGTCTCGAAAAAGTCCGCGGCGCGTTCCATGACCACCACGGATACCACGCCGCTTCACAAACAGCCCGCACAAATCCGAATCGTCCGGAACCAGCGGGACCCAGCCTTCCAACCAACCTAGCGTGGGATGGCCTTGATGGCAACCCGCGGGGCCGGCGAGAGGGGCGAGAGGAACGAGGGGGGATTCCGGCTCCGGGAATCGCCGGGAAGAAGCCGGTCCGGGAGCCGGATGACCGGGGGACCGGTTTCATGCAGGGTGCGGCGGAGGGCGGGCTGCAGGCCACGAATCGGGCGGCCGGAACCGGATCCCTTCGGGGCGGCCGGGGAGTTCGTGGATCTCCACCGGCGGTCCGACCAGGGTCCGGACCCGTCCGACGACTGCGTCCACCAGCACCTCTGGAGTCGAGGCGCCGGAGGTCACCCCCACGGTCGACGCCTTCTCGAACCATGCCGGATCCAGTTCGGCCGCGTCCTGCACCCGGTGGCTCGGGGTGCCGGCCTGCCGGCCGATTTCCTTCAGCCGGGCCGAGTTGGAACTCGAGGCCCCGCCGACCACGATGACGACATCGGTTCGTTCGGCCAAGGCGCGCAGTGCCTCCTGCCGGTTTCGCGTGGCGTAGCAGATGTCTCGGAGGTCGGGCCCCCGGATCCGCGGAAAGCGCGCCTTCAGTGCGGCGAGGATCTTGCGGGTGTCGTCGACCGACAGGGTGGTCTGCGTGACGTAGGCCAGTCGGCCGGGGTTGCTCGGGACGAACGCCTCGACCTCGGCCACGGTTTCGATCACGGGAATGTGGCCCGGGATCCGACCGGTCGTTCCGACGACTTCCGGGTGGTGGCGGTGGCCGATCAGCAGAACCTCGTACCCCGCTGCGTGATAACGGACCGCCTCCCTGTGGACCTTGGATACCAGCGGGCAGGTGGCGTCGATGACCTGCAGGTTCCGGTCCGCGGCCGCGGTCTCGACTTCCGCCGGCACGCCGTGGGCACTGAAGACGGTGATTCCGCCCGCCGGAATCGCCTCCACTTCGTCGACGAAGACCACGCCCCGGTCGCGAAGGGTCGCGACCACATGCTCGTTGTGGACGATCGCGTGCCGGACGTAGATCGGAGGTCCGTAGAGGTCGAGTGCCCGTTCGACCACCTCGATCGCACGCTCGACGCCGGCGCAGAAGCCCCGGGGATTGGCCAGAAGAATCCGTTTCATGCGGATTCCCGGAGGCGGGTCTTGAGGATCTTGCCCGTGGCGCTCATGGGCAGGGAATCGCGGAACTCGACGATGCGCGGGTACTTGTAGGCCGCCAGGTGCTCGCGCGCGAACGCGATGACGGCCTCGGCCGTGAGATCGGAGCCCGGCCGGCGCACGATGAACGCCTTCACCTCTTCGCCGTGCCGGTCGTGCGGGATGCCGATGACGGCGCACAGCGATACCTCGGGGTGTTCGATCAGTACTTCTTCCACTTCGCGGGGATAGACGTTGTATCCGCCGCGGATCACCATGTCCTTGAGGCGATCCACGATGTAGAGATAGCCGTCGTCGTCCAGGTAGCCGAGATCGCCGGTATGGAACCAGCCGCCGCGCATCGCCTCCGCTGTCGCCTCGGGACGGTTCAGGTATCCCTTCATCACGCAGTGCCCCCGCACGGCCACCTCTCCGGTCTCGCCCGGCGGCAGGGGCCGATCGTCGGCATCGACGATGCGGATCTCGACGCCCCACACCGCTTGTCCGGCCGAGCCGGCGCGCCGTTCCGCGTCGAGGCGGTTGAAGCTCACGGCCGGCGAGGTTTCCGAGAGGCCGTATCCCTCCAGCACGACGACCTGAAAGCGCTCTTCCACGGCCCGCAGGACCTCCAGCGGCATGGCGGCACCGCCCGAACCGCAGATGCGGAGGGAGTGCAGCCGGGTTCGGACGTCCAGACCGGGATCGGCCTCGGCATGGGTCAGCAGGGCCCAGTACATGGTGGGAACGCCGGCCAGGACGGTCACGCGGTGGGCGGGGACCTGCGCGAACACGGCCGCCGGATCGAACCGCGGCATGACGATCAGGCGGCTGCGGGCCAGGATGCCTGCCAGCATCAGGATCACCTGACCGAACACGTGGAACATCGGGAGGGCGACGAGAATCCGGTCCTCGGCCGTCAGTGCCGTCAGTTGCGCCGCCACGACCGTGTTGAGCACCAGGTTGGTGTGGGTGAGTTCGGCGCCCTTCGGCCGTCCGGTGGTGCCCGACGTGTAGAGGATGACGGCGGTGTCCTCTCCCGTCCGGTCGACCGTGTCGAAGTCGCCGGCGCAGTCCACGAGCGCGTGGAACGTGTCGGCGCCCGGAAACGGTGTGGAAACCGTCGGTTCGTGCGTGATGGACCAGAACCGCCGGCACCCTCGGGCGCGTTCGAAGGCCCGGCGGCCGGTGGTTCCGACCGGCAGTTCGGGCGAGCCTTCGAAGCAGAAGAAGCCGGCGGCCCCGGAATCCTCGAGGATGTACGCGCATTCGTCCTCGGCCAGCAGGATGTTGAACGGAACGACGACGCACCCGGCCTTGAGAATGCCGAAATACGCGAAGATGAACTGCGGGAGGTTGGGTGCGCAGAGCGCGACCCGTTCGCCCGGTTGAATGCCGGCGGCGCGGATTCCGGCGGCGACCTTCCGCGCGAGGGCATCGGTTTCGCCGTAGGTCACGGCGATGTCGGCAAACGCGATCACGGTCGCGTCCGGGCTGGTGCGGGCACTCGATTCGAGAATGGTGGCCAAGTTCAGCATGCACGCACAGCCTCGCGGCGCTCGCCGGGAACGACAGTCTAGCGAAGGTCCGGAGGCGGCGTGCGCGCGGAAACGCCTGCCCCGGTTCGACCGGCCGGTTCGGCGCGGTGCCGGATGCCGCGTACGGGCGGGAGCACCGCCAGGCGTGCCGACCCGGGTCCGGCCGACCGCTGCCCCGACGCCGGGTACGCGCGGAAGCGGCCGGTGCAGTCCGGTGACGGCCGGGCTTGCCCTGCCCTTTGGGATCTGTCGGGAAATACGGGAATCGTTGGAAGATGCGTGCAGAAAGGTGTGGTTCCACTCTCCGTGGAAGGACATGCCGCCGAAGGTCGAGGACGGTCCGCTCCTGATCGGAGACTTTCACCTCCTTAACCCAAGTTCAACGAGAGATTTCTGCCACCCGCCTTCCGGGGGTTCGGGGAGGGTGCGGCATCCCGAATGCGCCGGAGAGGCCGCGCGGCGCGGGTTCGACGCGGGTGACCGCGCACCCGGAGGGGTCCGGCCGTCGGCCCGCCGGTCCGGGTTCGTCCAAGGAACCGGCCCCTCGACCGAATCCCGATCCGGCCGGCCGTACGGGGCCTTCCGAAGGAACCCGGCACTGCCTGTGCGGGTCCGACACGATCCTCCCGGTGCTCCCGGGGATGGGTTCGATCAGGATTCCCGAAATCGGCGATCCCGGGCCGATATCGGCGGAATCTCGTCCCACATGGGTCCAGATATGCATCCATGACCGCGAACCCGCCCGCCCCAGCTGCCGTCGCCCAAGACCGCGCCGACGTGCTGAAGTCCGCCTCGAAGACCGATCGTCGAATCCCGCCGAGAGAGCGGTCGCGGCCTCCGACTGAGGGATTCAGGATCCCTGCTTCGCCTGCTTGCCCGGCGGCCGCCGCCGGTGCTAGGATGGCAGCATGACGGATGGGCCGACGCCGCATGCACTGTCCGAGCGGCTCGCCCGCCTGGAGGAGCGCATGAAGACCATGCAGGCGGAATACAAGACCGACATCGCCCTCCTGGCAAAGGCCATGGCGGAATACAAGACCGACATCGCTCTCTTGGCAAAGACCATCGCCGAGGATAACGCGAAGCGCGATACCGAAGCCGCGAAGCGCGACAAGGACTACCTTACCGAAGCCGCGAAGCGCGACAAGGACTACCTTACCGAGGCCGCGAAGCGCGATACCGAAGCCGCGAAGCGCGACAAGGACAACCTTCGCTGGCAAGTCGGACTGTGGATTGCCGCGGTCGTCGTTCTCGGCTTCATCATCCGACTTTCAGCCGACTAGCGCACCGGCTCGAGTCTCGTCGAAGGAACCGGGCACTACATTTGCGGGCCACTACGACGACTCTGGTTTTCCAAGGGACGGGTTCGATCAAGGCCCTTGAAATCGCCGGTTTCGCGCCGGAATCGGCGGAATCCTGTCCAACATGGGTCCAGAAATGCCTCCATGGCCGCGAACCCGGCCGTCGGCCCCGGCTGCCGCCGCCCACGGCCGCGCCGGCGTGCTGAAGTCCGCTCCGAAGACCGATCGTCGAACTTCGCCGCGAGAGCGGCCGCGACCTCCGACTGCGGGATTCGGGATCCTTGCTTCGCCTGCTTGCCCGGCGGTCACCGCCGGTGCGGGGGATGGCAGCATGACGGACGGGCCGACGCCGCATGCACTGTCCGAGCGGCTTGCCCGCCTGGAGGAGCGCATGAAGACCATGCAGACGGAGTACAAGACCAGCATCGCCCTCCCGGCAGAGATCATCGCCGAGGACAACGCGAAGCGCGATGCCGAAGCCGCGAAGCGCGATGCCGAAGCCGCGAAGCGCGACAGGGACAATCCTCGCCGGCAAGTCGGATCGTGGATTTGCCGCGATCGTCGTTCTCGGCTTCGTCATCCGCCTGTCGGCCGACCAGCGCACCCGGCGCGTGGACTTGCGGGTCCGGGCGCTCTCTCATACATGCACCATGCTTGGTGCATAAGGGCGGCCGGTCCGGAACCCATCGCTTCGGTGGACCGGTTCTCGGCATGCCCGGTCCGAGGACCGGTCCGGTACCCAGGGTCGGTCGGGACATCAGGGAATCGTTGGAAGGTGCGAGCGGAAGGGCGTGGTTCCGCTCCCCGTGGAAGGAACGGCGCCGAAGATCGAGGGCGGTCCTCTCCCGATCGGAGACCTTCGCCCCCTCGGGGTCGTCGTTCTCGTCCCCTTCGCAACAGATCCGGACCCCGGGGCGGGTCGTGGTGTTGCCGATCCGGTTGCCGATCGTGATCAGGCTTCGCAGCGGGATGCCCTTCCCGTTCCGGCCGAGAAACGGGAACCGGCGATGCTGGGTCCGGTTCCACCTGCCGGTTCCGGGCGGCAGGTGACGGACGTGGATATCGATCTCGAATTCGCGGGCGATCTTCCGGAGTTCCACCTTCCGGAGCCGCACCCGGTTCCCTTCGGATCCCCCGCAGTCGGCCGTGGTCCGCCGCCGGGCCCGGGGGAACCCGTTCCTGCCCCATGCGCAGCCATCAGCGGCGGAGGTTCTCCACGGCGAACGCCGCCGTGTCGTGGCGGATGCCGACACGCACCCCTCCCGGAACGGAGCCCGGGGGGTCGACAAACCCGAAAATTCGCGGGAAGGTCGGCCGAAACGATCATTTCCGTTCGGGCACGAGGGATCATTGCCCGGCAGGGCTTGCCTTGATCGCCGGCCCAACGCACACTTGCGGTTCCCACAGTTCCCATCGGAGGAGAGGAACATGCAGCAGTTCGTCCGCATTGCCGCGACTGCGGTCGTGGCGGCTACGCTGGCCGGCGGCCCGGTTGCGGCCGCCAATGCCCCGGAGCACGTGATCAAGTACCGGCAGAACCTGATGAAGGCCGTGGGCGGCCACATCAGCAACGTGGCCCTGCTGGTCAAGGGACAGGTCGATTTCGCCGGCGGCCTGGTCACGGACGCGCAGGCGATCGCGGATCTGCTCCGGAACGCGGGGGTCGCCTTCCCGGAGGGCACGGCCGACGGCAAGACCAAGGCGCGCCCTGAGATCTGGCAGGACCGGGCCAAGTTCGACCTGTCGCTCGAGGACTCGATCGACAAGGCTCAGGCGCTCGCCTTGGCGGCAAGCAGCGGCGACATGGCGGCCGTGGGGGCCGCACTAGGAGCGCTGGGCAAGTCCTGCAGCGCCTGTCACAAGTCATTCCGGATCAAGGACTGATCCGCAGCGGACTGGCCGCGGCGACGCTGTTCGTCGCGGCCGCGGCCCACGCCGGAGATCCGGTCCGAGGCGCCTATCTGGCCGCCGTGGCGGGCTGCGCTTCGTGCCACACGGACTTCGAACGGGACGGCCCGCCGTATGCGGGCGGCCCGCCGCTCGAGTCAGACTTCGGAGTCTTTCGGGGACCGAACATCACGCCCGATCCCGACCACGGGATCGGGGGGTGGAGCGAGACGGACTTCGTGCGCGCCCTGAAGCACGGCGTGAGCCCCTCGGGGCAACCCTACTATCCAGCCTTTCCGTACCTCAGCTATGCCCGCATGACCGACCGGGATGCGGCGGATCTCCACGCCTATCTTCGGACGGTCGCACCCGTGCCGGAAGCGGCGCCCGATCACGATCTGAAGTTCCCCTTTTCCCTTCGCACGGCTCTGTGGGGCTGGCGGCTGCTGTATTTCGACCCGGCGAACGACCCGACCGACACCGGCACCCGCGGCGGCTATCTGGCCCATGCACTGGCGCACTGCGGGGAATGCCATACTCCCCGCAACCGGTTCGGCGCCCCGAAGGCGCATCTGGCCATGGGCGGCGCCCGTCTCGGAGATGGGGACGTGGCCGGCAATCTGACTCCCGATCCCGAAACCGGTCTGGATTGGGACGCCGCCGATCTCCGGTTCTTCCTGCAGACCGGGCTGACGCCGGATGGCGATGCCGCCGGCGGGGCGATGGCGTTGGTCGTGGAGCACAGCACAAGCCGGATGACCGCGGACGATCTCGATGCGCTGGTGGTCTGGATGCAGAACCTGCCGCCGGTCCGGCACACGGTGCGGACATCGGGATCGGAGTAGGACCGCGGCCGTCGGCCGGGCCGGAAGCCGTCAGTCGGGCGGGAGAGTGGTCGAGTCCGCGACCGGGTCGGTCGGCAGGTTGGGGATACGCCGCGGCGTGACGAAGGCCTCGAGCTTCCCGACGCCCGCACTTGCCTGTGTCCAGTCGTCGATGGCCAGCGAGAACACGGCCAGGCCGGCGGTCGGAAACTTGTCGGCGAAGGTTCTGCGACACACCGACAGCAGGGCGGCCAGTTCCGAGGTTCCGGGATTGTGCCCCACGAGCATCAGGACGGACGGCCCGGTCACCGCGCGGATGCAGCTCAGCATCTCGCTGGAAGTCGCAAGATAGAGTTCAGGGACTTCCCGGATCGGCGGTGGTGGATTCCAGCGCGCGCCTACCCGGTGCGCGGTTTCCAGAGTGCGGACGGCGGTCGAGGCCAGCACCAGGTCGGGCGGCCGGTGGCGGGCCAGGTAGCCGGCGACGCGACGGCTGGCAACCCTTCCGCGACGGGTCAGCGGCCGTTCGTGGTCTCGCCGCAGCGGTCGGCTCCAGGACGACTTGGCATGCCGCAAGAGATAGAGCGTCCGCAAGGTCAGCGAACCCGGCCCAGTGCCTGTTCCAGATCGGCAATGAGATCCGAGCAGTGCTCGATGCCGATGGACAGGCGGATCAGCCCGTCGCGGATGCCCAGTTCGGCGCGCACCGCCGGCGCCACCGACGCGTGCGTCATCAGGGCCGGGTGCTCAATCAGGCTTTCCACGCCGCCCAGCGATTCGGCCAGCGCAAAGATGTCGCAGGCCATCAGCATGCGACGGGTGGCGGCGAGGTCACCCCGCACGACCGCGGTAACAATGCCTCCGGCTCCGGCCGGCATCTGGCGTCGAGCCAGCGCGTGCTGGGGATGGCTCGGCAGTCCGGGATAGATTGCGCGTTCGATCTCGGGCCGCGTTTCCAGCCATTCCGCCACCGCAGTGGCATTCGCGACGTGCCGTTCCATGCGGATTGCCATCGTCTTCAGGCCGCGGTGGGCAAGGAAGGCGTCGAAGGGGCCCTGGATCCCGCCCACGGCGTTCTGGAGAAACCCGAGCCGGTCGGCGATCTCGTCATTGCCGGTCACCACCACGCCGCCCACGATGTCCGAATGTCCGTTCAGGTACTTGGTTGCCGAGTGCACCACGACATCGAACCCGTGCTCGAGCGGACGCTGGAGAACGGGGGAAGCAAACGTGTTGTCGGCGACGGCGATGGCGCCGGCGCGGCGCGCCAGCTCCGCCACCCGGTCCAGATCCACCAACTTCAGCATCGGGTTGGTCGGGGTTTCTGCCCAGACCATGTGCACGTCCGGATCGATGGCGCGCTCCGCCACATCGTTGTCGGCCAAGTCGGCGAAGGAGAACCGGAGGTTCGATGCACTCCGGCGAACCTGTTCGAAGAGCCTGCGGGTGCCCCCGTACAGGTCGTCCATCGCCAGGACGTGACGGCCGGAATCCAGCAGCGTCAGCACGGCGTCGGCAGCAGCCATGCCCGAGGCATACGCGAACCCGTGCCGTCCGCCTTCCAAGTCGGCGATGGCCCGTTCGTAGGCGGCCCGCGTCGGGTTGCCGGTGCGCGAGTACTCGTATCCCCGATGCACGGCGGGTTCGCTCTGTACGTACGTGGACGTGGCGTAGATCGGCGTGATGACCGCGCCGGTTGCGGGGTCCGGCTGCTGACCGGCATGGATGGCCCGTGTTTCGAAGCGGGGGCTGCGGCCGTTCACCGGCGGACTCCGGACCGGATTCGCTCGGCCTCGCGCAGCAGGTCGAGGCCGGTGACCACTCCGATCAGAAGGTCGTCGTCGGTGACCACCGCGTAGCCCGCTTGCGCGACCCTTCGCTCGAGGTCGGCGCGGTCGGCCCCGACGTCGAGGCTGCGGCCCGGGGCGGCGACCTCCCCGCAGGATGCGTCGCGGCGGCCGGCCCGGATGGCATCAAGGGCCACGGCCGCGTCGATCACGCCCCGGACGCGGCCCTGATCATCAAGCACCGGAAGCGGTCGGTCGCCGCCGGCGTCGCGCAGGCGGCCGCACGCCGTTGCGAGGGGCGCGTCGACGGACACGGTGACGACCTGTCCGTCTTCATGCCGGCGCATGACCAGATCCCCGAGGTTGCCGCGGACCGTGCCCGGCGCATGACCCTCTTCGCGCATCCAGCCGTCGTCGAACATCCGGTTCAGATACTTGTTGCCGGTATCGCAGGCCAGCGTCACGACGCGTTGCGGTCGGGTCTGGCGCCGGCACCACCGCAGGGCGGCGGCCAGCAGCGTTCCGGTCGACGATCCGGCGAGCAGGCCCTCGTCGGTCAGCAGGGCGCGGGCGGCGGCGAAGGATTCGGCGTCGGTGACCGCAATGGCTTCGGTAACCCGGTCGAGTTCCAGGATCGGCGGAACGTAGTCCTCGCCGATTCCCTCTACCGCCCAGTTCCCGACCGCCTCCGGAAGAACGCCTTCGGTGATCAGCGGCGCGAGCACCGATCCCGTGGGGTCGGCCAGGACTAGGGCGATGTCCGGATTGGCCTTTCGAAGCGCCCGGCCCACGCCGGTGATGGTGCCGCCGGTTCCGGCGCCGGCGACGAAGGCGTCGATGCGGTGATCCATCTGACTCAGGATCTCGGGCCCGGTTTCGAACTCGTGGGCCGCGACATTGGCCGGATTGGCGAACTGGTTGATGTACAGCGATCCCGGCGTCTCGCGCTCCAAGCGGGCAGCGAGATCCGAATAGTAGTCCGGATGTCCCTTGCTCACGTCGGAGCGCGACGGGACGATTTCGGCGCCGAGCGCCCGGAGATGATGGGCTTTTTCCCTGGCCATCTTGTCCGGCATCACGACCACCATCCGGTATCCCTTCAGCCGGGCGATCAGGGCCAGGCCGAGACCGGTGTTGCCGGCCGTGCCTTCGATGATCGTCGCCCCGGGCCGGAGCCGTCCCGACTCTTCGGCCGCCCTGATCATCCGACGGGCAGGGCGGTCCTTGATCGATCCCCCCGGATTCTGGCATTCGAGCTTGAGGAACAGCCGGCAGCAGCCGGTTTCGGTACGCGTCAGTTCGATGAGCGGGGTATTGCCGATGAGGTCGAGCGCAGACCGGACGGGCGACGGTGGGTGCATGGCCATTCCCTGCGGTCGACCCTCGGGTCCGTCCTAGTTCTGGATGTACTCGCGCAACTGGTCGGCTTCCGCCAGCGCAGCCCCGAGTCGGACCCGAACGAGATCCCGGATACTAACGATCCCGGCGAGCTTGTGGCCTTCCATCACGGGCAAGTGCCGTACCTGGTGCCGGTTCATGCGTTCGAGTACATCCTCGACGGGCTCTTCGGCGGTGCAGGTCCGGGGGCGGCCGGACATCAGTTCCCGGACCTTGCGGGTCGAAGTGCGGACGCCTCGGATACCCACCGAGTACGCGATATCACGCTCCGAGATGATGCCCACCAGCTTGCCGGCTTCGAGGACCGGCAGAGCGCCGATTCCGAGACGCGAAAGGACGGATGCCGCAACCTGGACCGTTTCCTCGGGGCTCACCGTGGTGACTGCAATGCCTTTCTCCGACAGAATGTCACGGATGTACGCCATGGGTTCCTCCGGTATCAGACTCCCTCCGCCGGTCCGTTGCACGGGCACGGACCGGTGCCACGGAAGCGTAGCCCGTTCCGGTCGGTGCTCCAACCGACGGGATCCCGATTGCGCCGGTCGAGGTCCGTGCTTCCGGCTGGCGGCCACGAACGCCGCAGGGCCCGGAGCGTGAGAGCGCCGTACGGAACCTGCAGCACACGCTTCCGCAAGGCCTCCTGCGTCGAAGCCGTGCAGTGCGACTTCTCCGACCCTCTCGGGGTTCCGCGCACTCCCGGAAACAACGGAAGGCTGACGGTCCGCAAACCATTCCGTGCGCCCAATGCGGTGCAGGAACGGCTTGCGGAGACATCATTCGATTCTTGGCGCGGTAGGCGGCAGAATTCCGTGTCGGACATGGGTTGAGATTGTGGATCGTGGTCCTCCACGGCCGGATGCTGCCGGCGCGTCTCCCGGAACATCGGACCTTCTTCCCGTTCCCGGCCTGCCCGATGGAGCCTCCCCTTCTTCGGCAGCACGTTGGTCTCGAACCACTTGTGCTTGATCCACTCGTCCGGTGCGATCCGTTGGAAAGGCTGCGGAACCCCTGATCGAGACGGCACGGGCGGAAACCGGGAAGCGGGCGTGCGCCTTCCGGATCATGGGCACGACAGGGTTCCACGTTGCTGCCTTCTCCCACAGGATGCGGTGGTGCAGGGGATCTGCCGCTGCCGGGCAGGGTCCGACGGGATGACACTGCAATCGGGAGTTCGTGCCCGCTCGAATGCGAGGGCTTCGGGCTTCGGGAGACCGGCTTGTTGCGGAATGTCCGGTTTTCATAGAAAGCACCAAGGATGGGAGCCAAGTGGATGAAGAAGGTAAAGATGGCATCAAGCTTGTCAAATCTCGTGAAGACACGCCGAAATCAATTGATCCTCCGGAACCGGTGCTCGACTTCATGGCGTTTCTTGGATAGTTCCCGGCCCTGTTCCCGTGGCGCGACCCGGTTTGCCTTCGGTGGGACCACGGGCTCCAGTCCCCGGCCTGCAACCCGCTCACGGGTTTTGTCCCTTTCCTGCGCCTTGTCCAGCACCAGACCACGCGTGGTGTCCGACAATGAATGCCATTCGTTTCAGCGACTTGCGTTCCCGGATTCCTTCCCCCGCCGGCCCTCCGGACAGGGAGAACCCCACGGCGCTTCGATCATCCGCGGCAACCAGATGAAGCTTGGGGGTCCAGCCCCCGCGCGGCTTTCCGGTGGCCCGAGGACCGTTGGTTCGAGCGCTCCCGTACCTTCCGGCTGCACCTGTACCGCTGCGCTGTCCCATGGCAGCACCTCGACCTTCACCCGGACGATCTCCAAGCGTTGCAACTCCACAAACACCCGATCCAGGACGCCCTTTTTCGCCCAGCGGTTCATCCGGGTGTAGATGGTGTGCCAGTTGCCGAAGTGCGTCGGCAGCCCGCGCCACTTGCATTCCTGCTCGGCCACGTACAGGATGGCGTTGAGGACCGATAGATTGCTGAGCGAAACGTTGCCGCGGTGCTTCGGAAAGACATGAGCGATGCGCTCGTACTGGGCTTGCGTGAGTTCCATGACGGGGAATCCTCTCTGCGAGCAGACGGGAAATTATATGTATACCCTGTATTGTGTTGAAAATGCTTAGGTATGAGCAAGTACAGCAAGCATCAGGAGCGCCACGATGTTGGTGATCTTGATCATCGGGTTGACTGCAGGGCCGGCCGTGTCCTTGTACGGGTCGCCGACCGTGTCCCCGGTGACGGCGGCCTTGTGGGTTTCCGATCCCTTGCCGCCGAGGTGGCCGTCTTCGATGTACTTCTTCGCGTTGTCCCAGGCTCCGCCGCCGGCCGTCATGCTGACGGCGACGAACAGGCCGGTGACAATGACCCCGAGCAGCATGGCGCCGAGGGCGGAGAATGCAGCAGCTTTGCCCGCAATCAGGTTGACCAAGAGGAAGAAGACGACCGGAGTCAGCACCGGTAGCAGCGATGGGGCGACCATCTCGCGAATGGCCCGTCGGGTCAGCAGGTCCACGGCCCGCCCGTAGTCGGGCTTCCCGGTCCCTTCCATGATCCCGGCAATGTCGCGGAATTGGCGTCGGACCTCCAAGACGACAGCCCCGGCTGCGCGGCCGACGGCCATCATGGACAGGGCGCCGAACAGGTACGGCATGAGGCCGCCCAGCAGGAGACCCACGACCACATACGGGTTGGCGAGGGAGAAGTCGAGCGTGATGCCGGCAAAGTACGGGTAGGTTTCCGGATCGCTTCCGAAGAACTCCAGGTCGGCCGTGTAGGCCGTGAACAGGACCAGCGCGCCAAGGCCGGCCGAACCGATCGCATAGCCCTTGGTAACCGCCTTGGTGGTGTTGCCGACGGCATCCAGCGCATCCGTCGTTTTTCGCACGTCGGCCGGTAGGTCGGCCATTTCCGCGATCCCTCCGGCGTTGTCGGTTACCGGCCCGTAGGCGTCGAGGGCGACCACCATCCCGGCGAGGGCCAGCATGCTGGTCACGGCCACGGCGATCCCGAACAGCCCTGCCAGCAGATAGCTCATCACGATGGCGGTGCAGATGATCACGGCGGGCACCGCGGTCGCCTCCATCGAAATCGCGAGCCCCTGGATGACGTTCGTGGCATGGCCGGTTTCCGACGCCTTGGCCACCGCGCGGACGGGCCGGTACGCGGTGCCGGTGTAGTACTCGGTGACCCAGATCAGCAACGCCGTCACGGCCAGGCCGATGACGGCGCAGCCGAACAACGCGCCTCCCGAGAAGGAGTTGCCGGCCGCCGTGACGGCGCCGGCGAAACCGACCAGCCACTCGATCACGACGGCGATGCCGAACAGGGACAGCACGGCTGCCGCCACGAAGCCCCGATACAGCGCGCCCATGATGGAGCCGCCGCTGCCGAGCTTGACAAAGAAGGTTCCGAGGATGGAGGCGACCACGCACACGCCGCCGACGACCAGAGGCAGCGCCATCATGGTCAGTTGCTCCGCCCCGACGAAGTAGATGGAGGCCAGCACCATCGTGGCGACGACCGTGACCGCATAGGTTTCGAACAGGTCGGCCGCCATCCCGGCGCAATCGCCGACATTGTCGCCGACGTTGTCGGCGATCACTGCGGGGTTTCTCGGATCGTCCTCTGGGATACCTGCCTCGACCTTGCCGACCAGGTCGGCTCCCACGTCCGCGCCCTTGGTGAAGATACCGCCGCCGAGCCGCGCGAAAATCGAGATCAGGGATGCTCCGAAACCCAGTGCTACCAGCGGATCGATCAGGTCTCGACCCCCCGCCCCGATTTCCAGCAGGATCATGTAGTAGACGCTAACTGCCAGCAGGGCCAGTCCGGCGACGAGCATGCCGGTCACGGCACCCGAGCGGAAGGCCAGCGACAGGCCGGCGGCGAGTCCCTGGCGGGCCGCCTCCGCGGTTCGGACGTTGGCCCGAGTCGACACGATCATCCCGATGTACCCGGCCGCCCCGGACAACACGGCCCCGATCAGGAAGCCGACCGCCACCGAGAGGCTGAGCACCAGCATCAGGACGACGAAGATCACCGCGCCCACGGCTGCCACCGTCCGGTACTGACGGTTGAGATAGGCCGATGCGCCCACCTGGATGGCGGCAGAGATCTCCTGCATGCGGGTGGCGCCGGCGCTGGCAGCGAGAACTGCCCGGGCTGTGAACAGCCCGTAGACGAGAGCGAGTGCGCCGCAGACGACTGCGAACCAGAGTTCCATGCTCATGGGTTGACGTTCCTCGGTGGGATTCCTTGACGCCCCGGCCCGGTGGGTCTTGGCATTCAAGGCAAAGGGTGAAGATGGCGGGGTGGCAATCTGCTCGAACCGGGTTGGAAGATAAAATCGGCAGGCCCGGGGCGCAATGGGCGGCGAAACGGCGGACCGACTCAACCGGCCGGAGGGTTCCACGCGTGCGCGTAGCCGCCGTCAATGGTCGACTCCCTGCCGCCGGGCAGTTCGACCGTGACGCCGGGGCCCTCGGTCACTTGGCCGATGGGAGTCATCGTGACGGCGGCATCGGACGCCAGGGAGAGAGCGTCCCGGACGGCTTGTCGGGGGACGCTGACCAAGAGCTCGTAATCGTCTCCGCCGGTCGCGAGCGCTTCCAGGGTCGCATGACCTTGGTTCACAATGCGCCTGCCCGTTTCCGACAGCGGTGTCTTGCCGAGGCAGATTCGCGCGCCTTTTCCGGCGGCACGGCAGAGGTTTCGGGTATCCGCGATCAGGCCGTCGGAAACGTCGATGGCGGCATGGGCCAGCGGAGCGAGTACTTGGCCCAGCCGGAGGCGAGGCTCCGGCAGGAGGAAGCGCCCGGCCAGCCGGTCGGCACCCGAATCCGCCGGCAGTCGGCCTTCCAGTTGCAGTCGCCCGAGGTACGCATCGCCGATGGTTCCGGTCACCAGCAGCATGTCGCCGGCGGCCGCACAAGTCCGCGACAGGGTCTCGTCGCGCCGGGTTCGCCCGAGCACCGTGATCGACACCGCGAGCGGCCCCGGCGTGCGAACCGTGTCTCCGCCGGCGAGGTGCAGGCCGAAACGCACCTGGTCCTGGCCCAGGCCGGAGGCGAATCCCGCCATCCAGACCGGGTTCGTCCCCGGCGGCAACTGCAGGGCGAGGAAGTAGCAGAACGGGCGGGCGCCGGAGGCTGCGAGGTCGGACAGGTTGACGCGCAGGGCTCGTCTTGCGACCTGCTCCGCCGACAGGGCTTCGGCCGGAAAATGCACGCCTCCCACCAGCGTGTCGGTGCTGATGGCAAGGGACTCTTCGGGCTCCAGTATGGCCGCGTCATCCAGCAACTGGCGGGCCGGCGCGAAGTTTGTGGCCAGCGGACGCAGATAGCGCGTCAAGATGTCATGCTCGTCCACTGTGCATCAGCCGGTATCACGGGGATCGGGGAAGCGCGCGGTATTCTACGTTTGCCGGCGCAAACATCCCTCCCGTACGCTGGGCGGCTGTCGAGGCTGTCGGATTCGTGCGCATGCCGGCTAAGGGCTCGGAGGATTCGGATTCATCGAAGTCATGGTAGAGCGGCCGGGTATTCGCGCATCCGGCGCCGGCGGACGGGATCATCTTGGGGCAAGGCGCATGCTCCCGGACGGCGAAACACGGATTCTACATGCGCCGCCCCCATCATGGCACGGCCATCCCACGCTAGGTTTGTTGGAAGGCTGGGTTCCGCAGGTTCCGGAGGATTCGGATTGGTGCTGGCTGTTTGTGAAGCGGCGTGGTATCCGTGGTGGTCATGGAACGCGCCGCGGATTTTTTCGAGACGACTCCGGAGGGTTTTGCGCTCCGGGATGTGGTGGTGCGCTTGGCGCGGCCGGATGAGGTGTGTCGCTGGAACCGTGTGGTGGACCGTCATCACGATCTTGGTTTCAAGCAGTTTGCGGGTCGAGGTCTGCGCTACGTGTTCACGTGGCGCGGGCGGTGGATGGGCGCTGCGGGCTGGCAAACGGGTGCCTTCCGTTGTGCGCCGCGGGACCGTTGGATGGGTTGGCGCCGCGAGGAGCAGTTTGCGCGGTTGCACCTGATCGGAAACCACACGAGGTTTGTGATTCTGGGAGGTCGCCGGGCGTTTCGGGGTCTTGCCTCGTTTGCGTTGTCGCGGATGCAGCGGCGTCTCAGCGATGACTGGAAAGCTGCGTACGGCAATCCGTTGCTGGCGGCAGAGTCGTTTGTTTCGCCGACGAAGTTCCGCGGCACCCTGTACAAGGCAGCGAACTGGAAGTGCGTGGGCAGGAGCAAGGGCTATGCACGTGCCAACGGGCGCTATACGGATCCGCACGGGGAGGCGAAGGATCTGTACGTGGTTCCGCTGCGTCGCGACGCCTGTCGTCGGTTGCGGGATCGTGCGCCGCTTCCTGCGGCGTGGGAGTTGCGGGCGACGCAGAGCGGCCGGTCGGCGCGAGAGTTGCGCTCGATGTACCCGCATTTTGCGGCGCTTTCCGACTTCCGGCGCGCGCAGGGGCGCACGCACGGCATCGCTTCGGTGCTGTGCGTGATGTTGCTGGCACGGCGGGCGAATCGGCACGGCGCGGTGGCGGCGGCACGCTACGCGAAGGCGATGACGCAGAAGGACCTGGCGCCGATCGGTGCGTGGAAGAACCCGGACACCGGCCGGTATGAGCCGGTGTCCAAATCGACCGTGCACCGGGTGCTGCAGAACCCCGACCCGGCGTGGATCGAGGAAGCTCTGCGGCGCTGGGCGCAGCCGCGCCTGCGGGTCGGCCACGCGATCGCGGTCGACGGTAAGCGCATTCGCGGCGCCCACCGCACCGGCGAGGATCAGTACGAGACGGTCTCGCTGATCGAGCACGGGACCGGCATGCCGGTCTCGATCCTCAACTAGTAGTACGGAACCGTTGAACTGACGATAGTATTCTGGCAAGATTTCCGTGTCGGTCCGTGTCGGCCCCGTGTCGGTGCGTGTCGGCACGCGTGGGCGACCGATCGGTACGGCGCTCTCTGGTTCATCCCCACAGACCCGATGCCGAACGTGCAGGCGCTCACACTCTCTTGGGGATCGGACGGATCCGGTTTCCGGGAACCGAGCCTGCCTGCAGGGGTTCGGTGCGGGGATCGGAGTGGATCCTGGCCAATCCTCAGGGCAGGAAGCTCGATTGCGCCAGGCCAAGCCCTGGAGAGGGGGAAACCAGGACGTAGGTTGAAACCTTTCGTCGCAAGCCTGCGGGTTCGACCCCCGCCCGGCAAAGGTGCGCCCGCCCGCCGGGAGCGAGTGTGGCAGGGCGTGCGGTACCGCACGTCGTGAAGCGTACACAGCGGGCGGCGAAGCGTCGCTAGGGAGCCTCGTACTCCGCAACGTCGGTGCCTTCATCGTTCGAGCAGTGGGGGCCGCACCGGCGCGCCGCGTGTAGGGGCAAGGCGCAACGGACCGTCCGGGGTCCGAGAACGACGCAAAGCCGCGGGAGGGCTTGCCAGGGAACCTGGGAGATCCGGTTTCTGCCCGCAGGTCGAACCTGCGGAGCCGGCGGGCGAAACCCATGAGCCGAAGGCCAGACGGAAACCGGAAGTCGTAGCTCGCTCATAGTACCGGCGAAGGCGGGGAACCGGGTCCACCGGGTGCCGCTGGAGGGAAGGGGCGTGCTGCAGGAACCGAACCCCTGGAGGGAAACGGTGGAAGAGACACGGAGAACTTCCAACCCGTCCACGGAACAACAGTGGATCGCCGCGCAGGCGAAGAAGAAGCGCGGGGTGATCGATGCGGAGGTGTCGAAGGATTTCGACAGCATCCCGCATCGGGAACTCCGCGCCTTTCTGGACCTGTGGATCAAGGACGGTGTCATCCGTCGCAGGATCAACCCATGGCTGCGGGCGGGCGTCCTGGAGAAGGATGCCCGGCATGCCGACGGCCAAGATCATGCACGGATACGGGACCGCTTGAGCGAACCGGTCCTGTACGGAACCGGATGCCCGAATGCGGGCACGTCCGGATCTGGTGTGCCAGGCGAACTGGCAGAAGACAGGGGGTGAGAGTCCCCTGGAACGAAGGAGTAACCAAACCGCGTTTCTCCGCGAGCCGTGCGTCGGTTCCCGCGAGGGGGCAGGCGAAGCGTCGGTAGCGGCGCGGATGGGTGGGGCTAATGAGCACCGAAAATACGATGATCCGGGGTGCCGAGGTTTTCCGATCGGCCGAAGGCAACATCGCAGGCATCGATTTGGTGAGATGCCGGCGCGCCCCGCGGTGTCCGAGAACCCATACACGTCCGTACGTCTTCGGTTGGGACCCTGGGAGATCTTCAAGCTGTCCCGCCGATCGTGGCGGGACCGCGTAGGGAAGGAGAAACCCGAAGCCTAGGACGAACGGCTTGAAGAAGTCGGATGGGGCCGTACGACCTGGGAAGGCGGCGAACCAGGGAGCGTCAGCTCCTGCGGAGTTGCTGGAGGAAAGGGCCCCAACCAAGGGGAATTCGGGACGCCAAAGCACGCGCCGAACGCAGTGTCGGGCAAGCGTGCCTCAGGCGGCGGACCGGATCCGGAACGCCGCAAGGTTCGACCGGAAGCGACGGGAGCGCAGGACCGAGAGTTCTGGGTCGCGCGCAATCCTCCGCCGCCCATGGCCGGATCCGCGGTTTGCCGTCAAGCACCCGAGGTAGGAGCCGGATGGATGAACGTCCATGTCCGGATCTGCGCGGGGGGTGCGCAGTAATGCGCATTCCTACCGTAACTGGGGGGAGGGGCTCGGCAACGACCCCTCCTACCCGGCTCGAGTGCGCCTTTCGGCGTCGGAGCGCCGGGAACTCCAAGCGATCGTCGACGGTACCGGAGCCGCCTGGCGTCGTCGGGCGCAGATTCTGCGGATGGCAGACGAGGGGCACGACGGCGGCAACCTCCGGGATGTCGACAGCGCGCGCGGCTTGGGTATCGGCGCTTCGACGGTCGAACGCCTGCGCAAGCGTTGTGTTTTGGAGGGTTTGGAGGCCTCTCTCCGCCGCCGGGAGCAGGAGAACCGTCGACCGAAACTCTTGGACGGGGCGAAGGAGGCGAAGTTGGTGGCTCTGGCCGGTTCTTCCCCGCCCGAGGGTTGTGTCCGCTGGACACTGAAGCTGCTGGCCGGTCGTCGGATGGAGAGGGAGATCGTCGAGAGCATCTCGAAAGAAACAGTGCGGAGGACTCTGAAAAAAAGGTATCTACTCACCCCCCCTACTGATGACAAAGATCGATCCGCTTCTTGTCAGCCGGAACACGCACCTCCGGTCCTCGGCCGCGAGCGAGTTAAAGGGGCAAGGGAAAATGCCGGATCCGCACCCGTCAGGAAAAACGATTCGTCGTAACTACTCACCCCTGGTTGGGGTCTGGTTGGCCGTAGTGCTCGTTGAGGATGTCTGCGGCCTTTCCGTTGAGGGCGATGTGGATGGCGACGAGAGGGTTGTAGCCGAGTGCCTCCATGGAGGTGAGGAAGCTTGAGCCTCGGCACCATGCGGTTGCGTGGAGCATGGTGCGGAAACATCCGGACACTTTGATCTTGACCTTGGTCATTCGGATCTTCTGTTCTCCGGCATTGTTGGTGAAGCTGACGTCGGGGTCCTTCATGAAGCGGAGGACGGACGTCTCGTGTTTCACGAGACGTTCATGCAGGTTGTGGGCGTCGGACTTTGCGATGCGTCCCCGGGTTCCTTTCGTCCGCGGCGGGATATCGGGCAACTCCTTGGCGCCTTGGGTGAGGAGGGTGCGGTAGCGCTTGCGCACGGCCCGGCGGTCGGTCTCGTTCAAGGCCTTGGATGCGCTCTGGTTGACCCTGTGGCAGACCCCGCGCAGCAGGCTCTTCATCAATCGCGCCCAGCGGTAGCCGTTGGACTCGACGACGAAGGCCAGTTCGCGCAGCAGGTGGCTGCCGCACAGCTGGTGGCGGCACTGCTCGTAACCCATGTACGCAGCCCAGCAGTCGTGGACCAGGACGCCCTGGTAGCGCGGGAGGATGCCGATCTCTTCGATCGCCTCCCGACCGCGCTTGCGGTGCGGGAACTTCACGGTCAGGGTGCCGTCGGTGACGACATGGAGCCATTGGGTCTTGCCGGCGACCCGGAATCCGGTCTCATCGACATGCAAGGCCGGGCGTTGCAGGAGATGGGCCACGGCGACCTCCTCCCAGGATGCGAGCGCATCCTGAAAGCGCCGGACATAGCCGAGACAGGTCGCCTCGGAGAGCTTGATGCCGGAGATCGCGTGCACGAGCGAGACAGCACGGCGCAGGGACAGCATCTGGGCGATCAGCAGGTTGAGGACCAAGGCCTGGATGCGGACACCGTACTGCACGGGCCCCGGCATGAGGTCTGGGAACCGGCCCTTGGTCCGGGCCCGGCACTTCGGGCATTCCTTGATCTCGGCGTCGACGCGGCGCTCGACGACTTCGAACACGATGTCGTAGAGGACGCGGCGCTCCCGATCGACGGGGTCGACGTCGTCGAGGTCGGCGCCGCAAGCGTCGCAGGCATCGACGGTGATCGTCTCCTGGACGGTGGTCGTGCGCCGGTGACCGCCCGTCTGCGGGTTCGGCTTCGGGCCCTTGCCGTGGCTCCCGGTGCGCCGCGCGCTCTCGTCCGGGTCCGTCTGGGACGGCGGCAGACCGGAGTTCCGGCTCGTCTTGCGCGTGGCCTTCTCCAGGAGCACGGCCAGCAGCAGCTGGAGCAGCATCAGCAGGCCGCGGACGAGCGCCTCGCACTCCGGGGAGACCTTGCCTTGCATGCGGAGATCCTGGAACCGCTTCTGGAAGGCGTCGACTTCCTGGCGCAGGGAGGTGCCGGCGACGCTCGTCATCCCGACGCCTCCACCCCCCGGACGGCCGCCCGCACGGCGAACCGCTCGCCTTCGGGCATCGTCCGGTAGCGCCGCGCCGGCGGCGGGCGCGTCCGGATGCCGCGGCGCTCCAAGGTCTCCAGCATCCCGAGGCCGGCCCCGACCCTGGAGCCGCCCTTTGCGGTCGTCCCGTGAAGGGGCTCGCAGAGGGTCTTCGCCCGCTCGGTGCGGCGGCAGGGGGAACACCGACCCACGGTCTCCCGAACCTCCGCGATCGGCGGGCGGGTCCGGCGGCGGCCCGAACAGGGGGTCGACTTCAGGTCGATGATTCGCTGGTCCATGGGGATTCCCGCAGCCACGATTCGACGACAGCATGCGAATCGGCGGGCGCTTGTCAAGCGGTGCGTGGACGACCCGCCCACGCACCGAAACGTCACCTCCTATCCAAGGCTTGCCGGTATGGGAAAACCGCCGTCACCTCGACGCACATATCCGAATGCCATTGTCCCGCCGGGCGATCGACCCGTCGTCGCCTTCGATCCCTACCCTGCCGCCATCCACACCTCCGACGCGGTCCGCCCCGATGGCCCATCTTGGAGAGGGTCCCTCCTACAACGTCAAGCGCAGATCTCCGGCGGAGGGGAACGGCAGCCCACGGAACCCGCTCCACCGCACCGCACGGCGGACCCGCGACGTCCCGCGCGGGGTGCCCGGTCGCGTTGCGGACCCCTCCCCACAAGGCCGGAACGGGGAGCGGCAGCCGAAGATCGACCCACTTCTTGTCAGACGGACCCCGTGCATCCGGTCCTCGGCCGCAAGCGAGTGAAAGGGGCACGGAACAATGCCGGATCCGAACCCGTCAGGAAAAACGATTCGTCATCAGTAGGGGGGGGTGAGTAGATACGATTCGTCATCAGTAGGGGGTGAGTAGATACAAAAAAAGGAGATCAAGCCTTGGTTGAAGCAGTACGGGTGCATTCCCCCGAGCCGCAATGCGCCGTTCGTGGCGGCGATGGAGGAGGTGCTGGACACGTACCAGCGGGATGTTGCCGAAGACGAGGTTTGGGTCTGCATGGATGAGACCCGTCGGCAGCAGACCAAGGAAACCCGCCTTCCCCGCCCCGTGCGGCCCGGGCAGCCGGAAATCGTCGACTACGAATACGAGCGAAACGGCACGGCCCATCTCTTCCTGGCGTTCGCGCCCAATGAAAACTGGCGTACGGTGAAGGTCACCGACCGCCGCACGGCGCGGGACGGGGCGCAGTTCATCCGGGAACTCGCGGACGATCCTATCCCCGGCAAGAAGATTGTACTGGTCATGGACAACCTGAACACGCACAGCCCCGCATCGTTGTATGAGGCCTTTGCACCCCGGGAGGCCATGCGGGTGCGAAAGCGGTTCGAGTTTCGGTACACGCCGAAGCACGGAAGCTGGCTCACCATGGCCGAGATCGAAATCGGCGCGTTGTCGCGACCGTGCCTTCGACGACGCATTCCCGACCGTGCCACCCTGCTGCGGGAGACCGCGGCGTGGGTCAAGCGCCGCAACGCGGCCGGCGGCACCGTCGACTGGCGGTTCACGACGGCAGACGCCCGGGTGAAACTGAAGTCCCTATACCCATCAATCCAATGATTCCGTACTACTAGTGCCTGCCCGGAAATGCCTAAGAGCCGGATTACATGAATGAAAGCTCAATACTGAAAGGGCGAAGATTCTTCGAATCCAGCCTGATTTCAGCGGAATATGTCGTTATATGCCATCAAAGAAGGAATCTTCGGTCCCCCAAATTCCAAATATGGTTGCTTATACAATGTGTTATGATTTTCCGTGCAGACACGAACTAACGACAGGAAGGTTATCGATCATGAGTGGGACCGCAAACGCTGTGGCGGAGAATGTAGTCCGGCTGCACCCGGGAAAGGACACCGGGCGGGCATCCGAGAGGAAATGGGGCAAAAAGGTCATCGTTATGGGTTTCTGCATCGTCCCGTCTCTGTTGCTGTGGGTGCAGAACCGCTTGGGGCTCAATCCGACGCAACTCGCTGTGCTGGTGCAGCTCTGCGACTTCTGGTGGGAGCCTTTCAACCGGACACGGTGGACTCTTCGCTCATGAGGGGGCCGTACATCGTGGCCCATGAGGATCGGCTTTCGACCTCTGTGTGCGACGACGGTGGATGGGCTGAAGGCGGTGTCGGCGGCCGAGGGCAGCACGCGCTCGTCCTTGGCGCGGGGATGGTGCGAGTGCGAGGACTGACGCCACGCGAAGGGCGCCCTGGCCAGGCCTCGGCGCGCGCGGCCTGGCCGGGTCTTGCCTTGTCGCTCGACCTTGTCCTGCCTGCACCCAAGCCTCATGCATGCAGAGTCAACCATGTCCGGTTGAAAGGGTGGGAGCGCGACCGGAAGCCATATCCCGGCAAGGCGGTTCTGGCTGAGCGGTTGGGCCTCAGTCCCCGTCAGGTACAGCGCCACATCGCGGACCTGGAAACGGCAGGGCCTGTGAAACGCGTCGAGCGTCGAGCGTCGAGCCGTACACGGCGGAAAGCAGACCAACATGTACGACCTCGGCGGACTGGTGGCGCGACCGAAGAAGCTTGAACCGGAATTCCGCGAGGTGGAAGAGGCCGCCAATACGACCCGCAGGGCGGTATCCAAGCGGGGATATCGCCGAAACCGAGCCGACGGTGGGGCCAAGCCGTCATGATCAAGGCCGGGATGCAAACAAGAACCCCGGGCGCATACCGGGTGGCAGAGGCGGCTCCGGGGTGTACGAGATGAATATGGCGGACCAGGGGCCGGACGTCAACGACTTCTACTACACGGACGAAATCCTCGACGATCTCGAAGTCTTCCTCTCGCGCGAGCGGCTTGGCACCTATCTCGTGCCCGCCCGAAAAAGTACAACCAGTTGGCTCCAGTGATGAAAGTGTGCTATTGAAGGGGTGAAGAATCCCTCTGTGGGGCGGGAATCGGCCGCTGGGGCCGGAACATCGCGCGGGATTCGGGAATCTTCGGGAGAATGGCCCTGCGGGAGACCGTCCGCCCTCAGCTGGAATGGGGCCAGGTTGCGATCGAGGAGATCGAGATCAACGTACACTCGCGGGATGACATTCCGCCGATGCTGCGTGGCCTTCAGTACGTGTATGCCGACCGGTCGACCCGGGTCCGGTGGTTCGAGATTCTGGAGGAGGGGATCCTTCCCGAGGTATCCCGCCTGCGAGGGCGTCCCGGCATGGAGTTGTGGAAGATCCTGGTGATGGGTCTCCGGAAGCAGGGTTTGGGCTAGGACTTCGATCCCGTGCACGAGCGGGTGAACGAGCACAGGACGGTTCGGAAGTTTCTGGGGCACACCGACATCTGGGATCACACCCGGTACGGATATCAGACGATGGTGGACAACGTGAGCCTGCTGACACCGGAAGTGCTGGGGAAGGTGTCGCAGCGGATCGCGGAGAAAGGCCATGCGATGGTACGGAAGCGGAAGCGGACACGGAAGCGGAAGGACGGCGCGGACGGCACGAACGGCGCGGACGGCGCGAACGGCGCGGACGGCGCGGACGGCACGGACGACCGGGGCCGCCGTCGGTCGGACGACCCCCTGCGGGGCCGCTGCGATTCGTTCGTGGTGAAGACGGATGTGCACTACCCGACAGATGTCCACCGGTTGTGGGATGCGATGCGTTGCCGGGTGCGGGATCCGGGTCGCGCCGCCGTACGCTTGGGGGTGTCCGGATGGCGGCAGTGGCAGCATGGGAGCCGGAAACTACAGCAGCATTTCCAGCAGGTTCGGCAGACCCGACGGGCCCGTCCGGAGCCGGTCAAGGCGTACCTCGACGCCAGCCGGGCGTGGGTCCGGCGGGCGGAAGAGACGGTACCGGTGCTTCGGGAGCGAGGCGTCCCGATCCCCACGGTGCGTTCGGTCGAGTCGTACCTCAAGCATGCCCGCCGGCAGATCCACCAAGTGGACCGCCGTCTGCTGAAGGGCGAGAAGATTCCGCAGAGCGAGAAGGTGTTTTCGATCTTCGAAGAGCACACACGCTGGTGCGTGAAGGGCAAGGCCGGGGTGCCGGTGGAACTCGGAGTGCCGGTGGCCGTGCTGGAGGATCAACACGGCTTCCTCCTGCACCATCGGGTCCTGTGGGAAGGCGGAGACGTGGATCATGCCGTGCCCATGATCCGGGAAGCCCAGGCTCGCTTCCCCGACCTCCGCCTGTGCAGTTTCGATCGGGGCTTTCCCAGCCCCTCCAACCGGATCACCCTGGACGAGCTGCTGGAGCACCACGTGCTGCCGAAGAAGGGAAAGCTCGGTCAGGCGGACCGGAAACGGGAAGCCGACCCGACGTTCCGGAAGATGCGTCGGCAGCATCCGGCCGTGGAGTCCGCGATCCACAACCTCGAGCAACGCGGCATGGACCGGGTCCTGTCGTAGGGGGCGGACGGGTTTGCCCGGATGGTGGCACGGTCCGTGACCGCCTTCAACGTCCACCGAATCGGGCTGCTGCTGCACCGGCAGGCCCGGGCCCGGGCCCAACGACGACGAAGACGCGCCGCCTGACGGCGGCTTCCTTCCACCCCATCCGCGAAGCCCGCCGGGGGCGGGAACGGAGCCGCTCGCCCCGGCAGCCGGATTCGCGGCGGGACAAGCCTGGATGCCGCTGCCCATCGGCAGAAATCCCCCCAGAAACCGAGCGGACGGGGCACCGAGGGAGGGACCCAACCCGCAATTGCGCCGGCAGACCATCCGAAAGGGGCATTTTCGGGCGGGCACTATCTCAAGGCTGCTCGGGAAAACCGGGAAGAGGCGGTCCGGCTCCATGTCTGGAATACCGCGATCAGTGCCGCCTTCTACGGACCGCTGCAGATCCTGGAGGTCGCGTTGCGCAATGCCATGAACCGAAGGCTTGGCGAACGATACGGCGAAGCCTGGTACGACAACGGCCGTGCGGGTTTCGACAGGGGCGCCCTGGAGCGGATCACGAATGCGAGAGCCGAAGTGGCGCGGGACAGGCATCGGGACGATCCGCACCGGATCGTAGCGGCGTTGTCGTTCGGGTTCTGGGTCTCGTTGCTGGGTCCTGGGGGCCGTATGGCCGCAGGGCACAAGGCCAACTACGAGATGACACTCTGGCGCCCGGCGCTGCGCAGCGCTTTCCCACATCGCGCTCCGCTGACCCGCAGGCAGGCCCATCGACCGTTGAACGCCTTGCGAACGTTGCGCAACCGGATCGCCCACCATGAACCGATATTCGCCCGGAGTCTCGTTGAAGACCATGAGCACATTGTGGAGGTCGCCGGGTGGATCTCGTCGGCGACCCAGGCATGGATCGAACATCACAGCCGTGTCCCAGCTAGTGTCTGCACGGTATCTACTCACCCCCCTACTGATGACGAATCGTTTTTCCTGACGGGTTCGGATCCGGCATTGTCCCGTGCCCCTTTCACTCGCTCGCGGCCGAGGACCGGATGCACGGGGTCCGGCTGACAAGAAGCGGATCGATCTTCGGCTGCCGCTCCCCGTTCCGGCCTTGAGGGGAGGGTCCACAACGCGACCGGGCACCCCGCGCGGGACGTCGCGGGTCCGCCGTGCGGTGCGGTGGAGCGGGTTCCGTGGGCTGCCGTTCCCCTCCGCCGGAGATCTGCGCTTGACGTTGTAGGAGGGGCACTCTCCAAGATGGTCCATCGGGGCGGACCGCGTCGGAGGTGTGGATGGCGGCAGGGTAGGGATCGAAGGCGACGACGGGTCGGAGCCCGGCGATCGTCACGGCCCGGCCGCCGCAGGACGTGTACCTGGAGGCGTTCCTTGGGGACGGCGCGATCCGGACGCGCCCGCCGCCGGCGCGGCGCAACCTCGGCCTCGACCTCCCCCGCCGGGCGATCGACCCCTTCCGCTGTGAGTATCCGGTGGAACGTCACCCGGGCTGCGTCCTGCATATTCTCGCGACCGTCGCCTCGGGCCGGGCGCACGGGCCCACGTGCGCGGGCCGGAACTCGATCGACCGCCCGCGCCTCCCGCGCCTCGCAGAGAGCGGGGCGCGACGCTACCGGACGATGCCCGAAGGCGAGCGGTTCGCCGTGCGGGTGGCCGTGCGGGGGTGGAGGCATCGGGAGGACGAGCGTCGCCGGCACATCCCTGCGCCAAGAGGTCGACGCCTTCCGGAAGCGGTTCCAGGACCTCCGCACGCAAGGCACGGTCCCCCCGGAGTGCGAGGCGCTCGTCCGCGGCCTGCGGATGCTGCTACAGCTGCTGCTGGCCGTGCTCCTGGAGAAGACCACGCGCACGACGAGCCGGAACTCCGGTCGGCCGCCGTCCCAGACGGACCCGGACGAGAGCGCGCGGCGCACCGGGAGCCACGGCAAGGGCCCGAAGCCGAACCCGCAGACGGGCGGCCACCGGCGCACGACCCCCGTCAAGGAGACGATCACCGTCGAGGCCGGCGACGCCTGCGGCGCCGACCTCGACGATGTCGACCCCGTCGATCGGGAGCGCCGCGTCCTCTACGACCTCGGGTTCGAAGTCGTCGAGCGCCGCGTCGACGCCGAGATCCAGGAAGGCCCGAAGTGCCGGGCCCGGACCCAGGGCCGGTTCCCAGACCTCATGCCGGGTCCCGTGCAGTACGGTGTCCGCATCCAGGCCTTGGTCCTCAACCTGCTGATCGCCCAGATGCGGTCCCTGCGCCGTGCCGTCTCGCTCGTGCACGCGATCTCCGGCATCAGGCTCTCCGAGGCGACCTGCCTCGGCTAGGTCCGGCGCTTTCAGGATGCGCTCGCATCCTGGGAGGAGGTCGCCGTGGCCCCTCTCCTGCAACGCCCGGCCGTGCAGGTCGATGAGACCGGATTCCGGGTCGCCGGCAAGACCCCATGGCTCCCTGTCGTCACCGACGGCACCCTGACCGTGAAGTTCCCGCACCGCACGCGCGGTCGGGAGGCGATCGAAGAGATCGGCATCCTCCCGCGCTACCAAGGTGTCCGGGTCCACGACGGCTGGGCTGCATACAGGGGCTACGATCCGTGCCGCCACCCGCTGTGCGGCAGCCACCTGCTGCGCGAACGGGCCTTCGTCGTCGAGTCCCACGGCTACCGCTGGGCGCGATGGATGAAGAGCCTGCTGCGCGAGGTCTGTCACAGGGTCCACCAGAGCGCATCCAAGGCCTTGAACGAGACCGACCGCCGGGCCGTGCGCACGCGCTACCGCACCCTCCTCACCCAAGGCGCCCAGGAGCGGCCCGACCTCCCGCCGCGGACGAAAGGAACCCGGGGACGCATCGCAACGTCCGACGCGCACAACCTGCATGAACGTCTCGGGAAACCCGAGACGTCCGTCCTCCGCTTCATGAAGGACCCCGACGTCCGCTTCACCCACCATGCCGGAGAACAGAAGATCCGAATGACCAAGGTCAAGATCAAGGTGTCCGGATGGTTCCGCACCATGCTCCACGCAACCGCATGGTGCCGAGGCTCAAGCTTCCTCACCTCCATGGAGGCACTCGGCTACCACCCTCTCGTCGCCATCCACATCGCCCTCGACGGAAAGGCCGCAGACATCCTCAACGAGCACTACGGCCAACCCGACCCCAACAAGGGGTGAGTAGTTACCTTCGTTTCTCCAAATTCTAGATATGATTGTATATACAACGCGTTGTGATTTTCCGTGCAGGCACTACATAGTGTCTGCACGGAAAATCCCTAAGAGTCTGATTACATGAAAGAAAATCCAATATTGACAGGGCGAAGATTCATCGAATCCAGCCTGATTTCAGCGGAATATGCCGTCATATGCCCTCAAAGAAGGAATCTTCGGTTCTCCAGATTCCAAATATGGCTGCATATACAATGTGTTATGATTTTCCGTGCAGACACTACATAGAGTACCCGGCCTTCACGCAGGGCGTGCTCGAGCACATGATTGGCTCGCCGCGCCAGCGCTCGGCCTCGTCTCGGCTGCAGACCAGAAGGCCCTTCGCGCACCATGGAATCGTGCGAGGGCGCGCCAGAGGAGGGTCTTTTTGGCGACGCGATCCCGGTCCGGCCCGAAGGGTTTCGCCTCGACGATCAGCAGGTCGAGGTCCGAATCCGCCTCAGCGTCGCCGCGGGCGCGCGAGCCGAACAGGATCACCCGCTCCGGGTCGGCCGCTTCGGCAATGGCCGCCCTCACGCGCCCCGGAAGCGAATCGTCAACCCGCATCACGCCTTTTCGCCCCCGCCCTTCGCCGCGCCGCGCGCCCGGCGGAGGGCCAGCGTTTCCTTGTCCACCTCCACATATGGACGATCTCGCCGTCCTCGAACACGGGGATGGCATCGGCGCCACTTTCCACCGCCCGGCGGCGGGCCGCCATGGCTGCCCTCAGCATGGCCGCATCGGCGCCGGCCATGTCCGAGTCGTGGGCGGGAACCTGCGGTTTCTCGCATGCGGTCGTTGTCGGCATCATCCGTTCTCTCCCTTCGCTAGCAATACTGGGGCCGGCCCGGCATTGTCGTAGACGGCCCATTCGTCGACCAGCGTCCGATAGACCCGTTCGAAGTTGCGCCATCTGGCGGCGGACGAGCGCCTCCGGCACATCGTGCCCGCCCTCCGCAACCCGTCGCCGGACGTGGGCGAGCGCCATTTCCGGCCTCGGCAGCCGCAGGAAGAACAGCTTGACACGAAAGCCTTGGCCCTGCCAGCGCGGGATCGAACAGGCATGGCTGCGCCCGTTCAAGGTCGTCTCGAAAGCGAAGCTTTCTTCCCATGCCGCATATCCGCGGATTGTATCGACCATCAGGCGGCTGACCCGGAAGGCCGCCGCCGCGGGTCGGAACGGGTTCAGTCCCGCAGCGATCGAGTCTGCGTTGACGAAGGTCAGGCACTCCGCCTCATTCGGCAGGAACGCGGTGGCGAAACTCGCCTTCCCCCCGCCCCGTTCGGCCCGGCGATGATCAGAATCTTCCGGCGCGCGGATCCGGGCCTCCCCCAAGCGGACCGTGACCAGCACCTGTATTCATAATTCATGATACTTTCATGGTACGGGGGAGGAGGGCTGGCCCGCCCGGCAATGGACGTTTGATGAACATTCTCACGAGAATCGTTTCAGCCAACGGGCTTTCCGGTCCCGACGGCCGCCCGCTATATGGCTATCCGCTTTCCCAAGACACGTTCGCCGAGCTCGAAGAAATGCTGCGGTCACATGTCGTGTCAGGAAATACGATGGAAGCGGCGGCACCTGAGTTCGTACTATGGGCTGCAGAGCATATTCGTTCGCGCTTCCCCGGTGGTGGGCCTCTGAAGTGGGTATTCGTTCTGAGGCCTCTCGGACTGCCGTGTGACGATCATGTCCTCGGCCGACGTCTCGCTGAACAGGGCTTGCAGTGGTGGGGCCGGAAAATCAGGCGAGCGACAGGCGGACATTCGATGTTTGTTCGCAGCCTGCTAGCTGAAGGCGGGTTCCCCGAGGCGTTGCTTAGGGAGTCAGGGCTTTATCGCGGTGCCGTCATGGGACTGCTGGCAGAAATTGAGGCGGAAGGCGGGTCCGCCGCCGCGCCTTGGGCCGAACAGATAGCATTTCGGTGGAGATCACGCCTTCCACAGACATTTCAAAGCAGCGACTACACAAGTCTGTTGGCGAGGCTGGCTTTATCCCTTGCCCGTTTGCGGGCGCTGCTGCCAAAGGATCTGCCTGAAGCGGGGGGCGAGCGATGGTTGAACAAACACCAGCCAAACTGGGAGTCGGAGCTCCCGCTAAGGATGACGCCGGAAATCGCCGAGAGTCTGATAAGCCCGGCGCTGCGGGCGGAACGAAATTTTCGTCCGGTCGATAGCGGGCCATTGTGTGAACGGAAATTGCGCCTAGGAGCTGACGGTTGCTGGCGTGGCTACCTTCACCTTCATGACAACGGTTGGTTACAGGAGCGTTGTTTCCCGGATGCCGCAGATCTGAGACTGCGTCTTCTGGCGACAGGGTCGAATGCTTCGGAGGGTGTGGCGTATAACGCGACGCCTGAGGAGCAGGGATGGCGTTTACGCCGTCTTGGAAAGGGCAATAGGGCGTCGATCCCGCTGGATCCCGATGTCCCGTTTGTATTCTCGGCTTTCGCTGACGGCCAAGGAAAAGGCGAGGCGGTTATCGATCCCGGGATTCCGCGTCCTGCTGAAAACCCAAGCTTCTGGCGTGCCGCCGAGACGAGCGATGGAACGTCATCCGATTGCTTGATGCCGGTGACCGGGGTGGCCCGGACGCGCGGACCCTGCTTGTGGGTTCTTTTGTCCGGTGACGAAACGCCGGAGCCCAGTGACGGCTTGAGTCTGGATGAAAAAGAGACCGCGCCGAATGGGTTCTTGTGGCGATTGTCGGGAAAAGGCACGCTGGATACGGGCGGAAAGAGATACCGTGTTGAGACGGGGGCCGAAGAAGATGCCCCCGAAGCCCGCCTGTTCGCCTTTGGCAGGCTCCTGCGAGGATGGCGTCTCGGTGGAAACATCCCAGTTTACCATGGAAACTTGGAGGTGCACGGTCGATTGGAGGCTGGCCGCTTCACGCATATCCCGGAATCAGAGCTTCGGCATGTTGAGGGGAGCAACCTCTGTAGCGAAATCATCGAATGGGTAAGGAATGACGAAATCCTTGCCCGCCTCCGGGTGGTTCATGTCCCTCAATCGTTGAGTCTGGCTTTGCAGGAGGTATCTGCGGGCAGGATTGCATTATCGGCCGAGGGACTCCCGCCAAGTTGGCGCCTCAAGCTCGGCGCCGGTGAAAGTGAAAGCGAGGGCAGGCCCGGAGCAACCGAGGTGACGATCGATACGCAGGGAGCGCCGCCGGGTCTGGTTCGATTGAGATTGTCGGAACCGGCCACAGGGCGGATGCTTGAACTGCACGCCGCGTGGCCAGCGCGGTCAGGAATGATCGTTGGTCCGGACGGCACTAGACTTAATCGGAACCAGCCGATATCCGTAACGGCATTGCAGGGCTGGCGCGCCCTTGCGCCGGAAGGAATGCCGGGTGATCTTCAGCTTCAGTTGACGGGGTCTCGACCGATCTCCCTGCGGGTTGTGGGAGAAGATTCTATTGCGAGCCGCTTACCGGTAATTGAGGCGATGCTGGCTCAGGGAAACCCGGACTCCCAAGTCAATTTGATCTTGGTCGTCTCTGGGCGGGAAAGCCCCAGGCTGGAGATTCGTCGCTACCACGACAAGGCAATCGTGGAAGAGGGTCGTTTACGGACGGGTCTCGACAGGTCTTCCGACCAAGCACCGGAAACAGTGCTTGCTGTTCGTCTGAACGAAGCGCGTCGTGCGATCATTTGCGCCATTAATTTGAGAGATTTCGATCGCATCGGACCCATCGAAACAAGCGCCTCAGTTGATCTGGCCGATCATCTGGAACAGTCACGAGGATCCTGGCTGGTTCGGTCTACACTTGAAGGACGGGTCCAACGTGTCGTGGTGTGGGATCCCCAGACCCATGCCAAGCGGAGTCGGCAGGAACGGATCGGAGCTTACGCCCAGCATTGGTGCGAACTGGCCGAAGCGCCCCAGGATCCCGATTGGGACCGGATGTGGGACCTGATTTCGGCTGTCGGCGAGGACGGTGATATTGGCGTCCTGGACCAGGTTCAGGCTCTCGCCATGGTCCCCGTGGCGGCGATTGCCCTCGCGCTCCGGGTCCCGAGCGAGGCGGTCACGGAGGTACTCGCCCTTGAAACCGCCGCCCCGGTCTTCTGGCCGGCTCTGAAAGTGACGGATTTCACGACGGCGGTGCGTTTGGAACACTCGCGTCAACGCCAAGTATTGGGGAAATACTTCGACGATGACGAGGCCACAGTGGTGGCTGATCGTGTGCTTGCCCAACGGGTAGATGCCATATCCCGCCTGCGCCCGGATCTATCGGGACACTTCTGCGGAGCGCTGGTCGATGCAGGCCTGCTTTCGAGGATGATGGAACAACCGGACACTCGCGAGTACCTGTCAAGACTGTTGTTAGCGTCAGCGTCACCGGTAGACTACCTCTTCGAAGCCGCCCAGGAAGCGGCGAAAAGATTCGACAGGTTGCCGCAGGGCGTTCGCAGTACCGAGCCGATTGAACGGCCGAAAGGCTTCCCGCCGGTGTTCAATCCGTATGTCCAGGCAATGATCGATGCGCCGCTATCGGTGGCGGAGATGGCGACAGAACGCCGGCCAGTGCCGAACGTCGAAGAAAAACTTACTCTCATCAATCTTCGACTCCTGGATACACTCTATTTCGATGCTGCCTTGCCGGCGGCTTTGGCCTACTACATGTCGAGTGACAATCCATGACGGCGTCACACCTTCACGAAACGCTCTCCCGGTTATCCAACCGGGCGGCCTCGTCTGTCGTCGCGCGCGGCAGGATTGCCTCCCCGGCTTTGAACGCCGTACTGCTGCGTCGCCTTTCAGCTTCGCCCGGCCAATCGGATTCCCTGCTGGCGGACCCTGTATTTGAAGCCGCGCCGGACTGGGAGGCGGCGGATTGCACTCTCGACGGTCTGGCTGGGGGACTTCTACATCCTGATCTTGTCGCTGCGTTGGACGAGGCTACAGAGGAGCAACGCATGTCGCGCGGCATGCGTCCTTGGGCTCACCAGCTTGCTGCCTGGGAAGCGGCGCGCGACGGCCTGTCCTGTGTAGTGAGCTCCGGGACTGGCTCGGGCAAGACGGAGTGCTTCATGATCCCCATGCTGGACGATTTGTTGCGCGAAGGCGCGGCGGGTTTGACCGCAGGAGTCCGCGCTATAGTGATCTATCCCCTGAATGCGCTGATTGAGAGTCAACGGGAACGGCTGGAGGCTTGGACGGCACCGATCAAGAACCGGGTGAGATTCGCACTTTACAACGGGCTGACACCGGAGACGAAGCGACAGGAAGACGGGACGCGTCCTGGGACGGCCGAAATCGGGAACCGGCGGGAAATCCGGGAAACCCCACCGGCGATCCTCGTGACGAACATAACCATGCTGGAGTACTTGCTTCTTCGCTCCAAGGATCGACCTGTCCTGGAACGCTCGCAGGGTTTACTAAGATGGATCGTTCTGGATGAAGCGCACAGCTATATCGGAGCGCAAGCTGCAGAGATGGCGCTTCTTCTGCGTCGTGTACGCGCCGCCTTCGGCGTAGAGCCGAACCAGGTTCAATTAATGGCAGCGTCCGCTACAATTGGCGGGGTTGGAGCTGACGAGGAGCTAAGTGGGTTCGCGTCGAACCTCGCGGGTGTACCCGAGGATCGTGTGCGCGTGATCCAAGGCCGCGAGGTTGAAAGCGAGCTCCCGCCGCCCGCCGCTGATGCTGCATTCGAACCGTCAACATATTCAGATCGATCGGATGAAGATCTCTGGGATATCCTTGCAACTCATCCTCGAGTTCAGAAGCTCAAGGCAGTCATTTCTGAAGAAGGGGCGAGCCTTTCAAGCGCGACGGATATTCTGTTCGGTTCCAAGTCGGCTGACCTCAAGCGGGACGCCCAGATGGTGCTGGACGCCGCGGCTCGGGCAAGATGTCCGGGAACTCGGGAACGACTCCTTTCTTGGCGTGCGCATCTCTTTCATCGCGCGCTTGGAGGCATCTGGGCATGCGTCGACCCCGGTTGTGCATACCGGGACCCGGAATTAGAGGCTCAAGGATCGGACTGGGGGTTCGGGGCGGTTTGGTTGAACCAGCGGGACAGGTGCGAATGCGGCGCGCCGGTCTTTGAGCTGCTGACATGTAACGAATGCGGAAGTCCGAACCTTGTAGCTGACGTCGTCAACGTTGGATCCCAGACGCGCCTGATGCCGATCCAGCCAGGTCAGGTCGACGACTTTTCTGTTGATGAAGAACCTGACGACAGCGATCAAGATGGAGACAATTCGTCTCAGGCTGCCGGTATCGTTGTGCATGGCACCGCTGTGCTGTCTCCCCCGCTCGGAACGGACGACGATCGCTATCTCCGCCTTCAGGACGGCGTTGTCTTCGATAACAACCCGCCTTCCGACGACCGATGGGTTCGAGTGTCTCTCCTTGAAGATCAGGAAGCGGCTCGCGCCTGCTGCCCTGGAGCCGTGAACGCCCGGCTGGCGCCGCAGCGTTACGGCCCGCCGTTTTTCATGGGCGTGGCAATGCCGTCCTTGATCGAATCCCTGGCTGCCCCCATGGATGTGGCCGGGCGACCGCTGGGAGGTCGGCGGGCCCTCACCTTTTCCGACAGTCGTCAGGGTACGGCGAGGCTGGCTGCCAAACTCCAGCAGGACGCCGAACGCAACCTGACAAGGTCCTTTCTCTACCATTCGGTGCAGGAAGGCGCAGTTCTTGGTGACGCAGAGCGGCAAAAGTCTGAAGAACAACGTGAAAGATTATTAGCGGCTAACGATCCGGTACTTGCCGATTTACTACAGACTATTGAAGAGAAGCTGGACGGAAAAACAAAACCAGTGCCTTGGCCCGCTCTCGTTGAGAATTTCGCACAGCAACACGAACTACGTGAATTCACTACCGAAGTATGGCGGGAGCGCGCGGGAGGCGGATCTGAATTGGCCGAGGATCCCCGGAAGCTGTCCGAAATGTTCCTGTATCGTGAACTTCTGCGCCGGCCGAAAGTCCAAAACAATGCCGAGACGATGGGCTTGGTGCGCCTGTCCTTCCCGGACCTTGAGCGCAAGGCGCCCCTGACAATGCCATCCGAACTCGTGGCAACCGGAGCGGACAACGAGACATGGCTGGGTCTGGCTTTGGCAGCGATCGACTTCGTATTCCGGGAGTCCTTGGCAGTAAGATTGTCGTCGGAAACCCGTCTCATGCGATTTGTCAGCCCACGAACGGGGCGGCGTACCGGTAGCATCTGCCGGCCCGGGCTCGCTGTGCCGGATCGACCCAGGAACAGTCGGCCGTGGCCAGGCCCCGTCCCCGCGATGGGCAGGCCGTCACGACTGCATCGTCTTGTCTATTCCCTGATCAACGGAGACCCAGAGAACAGGGGTGACCAGGACCGGGCCAGTGCTGTGCTTTCGAAGCTTTGGGAGCTTTTGGTTTCGACCGTCGCAAAAGACAGCGGAGGCGGGGCATATCAACTGGAATACCAGAAGGCTGCCGCCGCGCGGCTGGAGCACGGCTGGCTTTGTCCGGTAACGAGGCGGATATTCGGGTACTGTCCGGGCGGCCGGTCGCCGTACGATCCCAGCCGCAAGCTCGTGCCGGTGGCTTTGCCTCGCCTGCCGTCAACGAATTCGGGCGGACTCGATCCGGATACCCGAGCGAAGATGGTGTGTTGGTGCGAAAGTAATGAAAAAGTTGCAGGCTTGCGACGCGCTGGGGTCTGGACTAACCTTCACGACAGGGCTGCCGTCTATGCGCCGTTTCTGCGGTCGCAAGAACATTCGGCGCAGATCGAACGCCCGGTGCTTGCCGATTACGAGCGGTTGTTCAAGGGCGGGCAGATCAATCTGCTCAACTGCTCGACTACTATGGAAATGGGGATCGACATCCCCAATGTACTGCTTGTCGCAAACGGCAATACGCCACCGTCCATTTCCAACTATCGCCAGCGTCTGGGTCGTGCCGGAAGACGCGGGGAACCTTGGGCTTTCGGACTGACGTTCTGCCGGGACCTTCCATTGGATCGGATTGTGTTCGAGAACCCCAGACGCTTTCTGAAGACTTTGGTGACCGCACCGGCCGTGCGGTTGGACAGTCCAGACCTGGTTGCGCGTCACGTTCATGCAGCCCTGCTTGGCGCCTTTGTGCGCGATTTACAGGAGGACTTTGAGATTCTGTCGTCTACAGGCGCCTTCTTCGGCGTCTCGGAAGAAATGGAAACAATGAAAAAGCAGTCGCAAGACAGGAATGTCGCGAAGGCGGATAAGTTTCTAGACGACCTTCGGGGAAAGTGGTCCTGCTCCGAGCGTCTTCGTGCCGATCTGAATAATGTGACCAAAGACACGGTATTCTCTTCTAGAAATGTTGACTATCTAACCGGCATGACCGCTGAGAACTTCGAAAAAATACTTCGCCGATGGCGTGAAGAATACGACGGGATTCTTTCTCGGCGCGACGCAGCAACGGAAGTTGAAGTGAAGAAGGCGTTTGATTTGCGGGCATGCCGCATGAGGGGGGAGTTTCTGCTGGCCGAACTTGCCCGGAGGGGCTTCACGCCCTCTTACGGCTTCCCCGTCGACGTGGTCTCATTTGATCATCTTTCTGGTCACCAGCGCGGCCATGACTCAGTGGCCATAGCGTTTGGCGACCGCCGGGGCGGCGCATCGCGCACGCTCGACATAGCGATTCGCGAATACGCGCCGGGTGCCGAGATCGTGGTTGACGGATTGGTGCATCGGTCCGAAGGTGTCCTGCCGGCTTGGGGTGCGTTGGCCGACTCTTCCCGCCTTGAGGATCTACAGTATTTCTGGGAGTGCCGGTCTTGCCGGGCTTTCGGCTTGGCGCGATTGGCGCCGGAAGCCTGCCCGGAGTGCCAGAGACCGAATCCGCGCCGGAAACGCGGCCTGAGGCCGGCCGGGTTCCTCGGCCGACAAGGGCCGCATACCGGTTACGAGAACCTTGGCCATGCACCCTACGAGCTTCCCAAGCTATCGGCCTTTGGAGGAGTATGGCGAGCATTGCCGCATCCGGAGGCCGGCCGTTACCGGGCCGATTCCCGAGGGGAGATTGTAACGCTTGGCTCGGGCCAGCACGGAGAGGGATATGCCTTATGCCTCGATTGTGGAAGAGCCGAAGCCGAGGAAGGTCCCGACACCCCCATGCCCAGTGCAATCAAACGCCACCTACCCTTGGCCAAGGCCCCCGGAAGACCCTTGAAGAAGTATTGCCCAGGAGGCTTTACAAGGCCTGAGCGAATTCAGAGAAATGTGCGGTTCATCCATGAAACTAGGACGGATGTGTTCGAGCTGCAATTGCCTCCGGGCTCCCGCCGGGAAGAAAGCCTCGCCTTGGCTGCGGGGCTGCGTGAAGCGCTGGCCGCGCGGTTGGGTGCAGAAGTCCGGGAAATTGGCGTGTCCATAGACGATTCCAAGGGATCGAGGAATGAAACCAGGCTCTCCGCCTTTCTTTACGACCGAGCGTCAGGCGGTGCGGGGTTCTCCTCCCGGCTGGCCGAGGCGGATTGGTTCAATGGCTGCCTGAAGGATGCTGTTGAACGTTTGTCGTGCGACGAGGAATGCGCCCACGGCTGCCCGGCCTGTGTTCTGCGGCCGGATCTCAATTTCAGCGAGGTACGGATTGACCGCATTGGGGGGCTGAAGCTTGGAAAGAAGATGTATGGCCTCTTGGACATTCCTGAGCACTTGCGGGCGTTCGGCCCTGATTCCCGCCTGATCAATACTACTTTATACGAATGGATTGATCGGCAGATCCGGAGCCGATCTTTGAGTTTCGTAAGGCTGTATCTTCATGGGCGCCCCGGGGGATGGGAACTCGTAAGTTGGCGGGTGGATGACCTGCTTCGACGCCTGCACGACACCGGGACGACGGCAGAGATCGTTCTGGATGCGGAAACGCTTATGGACAGGGAGTTGGGTATCGCTCATAAGCTTGATCTGCACAGGTTGTCGTCACATGCTCGCCTAAGCTTGGCAGCGGGATTGCCTGTCGAGAGAGGCATGCGCGTGCTTGCCTCTATCCACGAAAAAGATGGAGTGGTAGGTCTGGCGACATCGTCCGAGAAGGAATCGCTACCAGGCTCTTACTGGGGTTTAGGAGAGGAAGCGCCTCTGGTTCTGGGCGAAGCGGGTGTTTTGCCAACCGCCGAAAAATTCGACAGCAAAGAGCTTGTGTCGATCTCCAGCGGCAACGCTCGGCTCATCAAGCTGGGAGCAACTCTTGATGGGGAAGTGAAGGATTTCGGCCGCGTGTTCTGGAGATTTCTCGGAAGCCAAGATCCGATTACGATTGCAGCCATGAAAACTCACGGCGTTGAAGACACATGCTACACAGACCGCTATTTGTTGACGCCGCTAGCGTTGCGTCTCCTGTTCGAGGTTCTGATCCGGATGCCCGGAAGAAGGGGAAACGTATTTACTTTATATACCGCTCGAGGTGGAAAGAAGAGGGGATCTCCGGGTTGGTCGATGTTCCGGACCGTATTTCATAGTTTCGGTGAAGATACCATGCGGCACTCCGTGATACAGGCACTTCTGCCGGATGCTGATATCCACATACGCGACAAACGCGATCTACCGCATGAACGGAGTTTGCGTATCGATCTTGGAGACGGGCGCCGGGTGGAGTTGTTGTTTGATCAGGGATTTGGGGCGTGGAGGACTGCGGGTAGTCCTGGATATGATTTTTCCGCCACGCCGGCGAAGCAGGCGCGAAATCTCAAAACTGCGAACTTTGCAGTCGAAGCTGAATCGGGGCGGGAAGTGCCTTTGGTTTTGCAGGTAGACCAGATTTAAAGGGGGCCGAAGAGGAACGGCTTCCCCTCCCGATAGACACAGCCACCCTCATGCGGCGGCCGTCGGCGGTCCGCTTCGAGACCTCGCGCACATCCGTGCCATCTGGCCACCGACGCCGTCCCGTTGCCCTGCCGGATGCTCCACTGGCCGACGGCATCGTCCGGAGTGTTGGGGCGGCAAGGCGGCGAGGAAGTTGGGGAAGGGGATAGCCGAAGAAGCGGCATGACGTTCCTTGCCGCGGGCCCGAAACGCCCCGACCGCCTGCAGTTGCTCCCGCAGGGTAGGGCGGGGAACCGGGCGGCAGCGTTCACGCCCCGATCTCGCCGGCCAGCCGGGCGGGAAGGGTGCGAAGCGAATGGCATCGACCGCGTTCGCGGCGGAGGTCGGGCACTCCGTCGAGGCATGCGAAGAGACTGTGCGGCCGGGTCGTCGTCACGCGGCTCGAAGCGGTGTTCGGTACTCTTCGAGACCGGGGTCTCGCTGCGGCTCGGCACCTCGGGGGTGCCATCGGTCCATTCGAACCTGAAGGTCTCTCCGGGCGGGCCTGCCCACCGGCACCGATCCCCCGATTCACCGCTCCTGATCAGTGATTTGACGACAACAGACTGGTCCTGCCTTCGAATGGGGTGCACGCTCCGCCCCCTCCGGGCCCAAGTATTGGTGGTACTCGGCTGCGTCCGTCACGACCCCGGTACCGATCCGCCGAGGTTCACAAGACCTCATGCATCCCGGAATGCTGCCTGCAAGGCCCGCTGGCAACTCGGGCCGGACGGATCGGGTGCCCGGGTTCGGAGGGAGTGGGCGAGGGACGGCCTCGAAGAGCGTGCGGTGGACCGGAGGCGGCCGACGGGGTTCCCGACGATGGCCGCACGCGGGCCGGCGCGGCGGGGCCGTGCACGTCAGACGAACTCGCTGGCCCGGGCCGACCGTGCGATCCGGTCCAGCAGAGCGTTGACGAACCCGAGTTCGCCGCCTTCGGCGAATCCGCGGGCCACCTTCAGGTACTCGGCGATGACGACGCGCGCCGGCGCCGTCCGGGATGGGTGAATCAGTTCCCACGCAGCGCATCGAAGTACGCAGAGCAGCGTGGTGTCGAGACGTCGGAGCGACCATCCTTCCCCCAGCAGGGGCTCGATGGTTCCATCGAGTTCCGCGAGGCTCTGCCCGGTGCCGGTCACGATGCGCCGGAACCGGGGCCGGTGGGACACGGGCTTGCCGGTGATCGGACGGTCGAGGAACTCCTCGATGACCCGGTCGGTCGACGTTCCGGCGACCGTGACCTGGAACAGGGCCTGGACGGCCGCTTCCCGCGCCGTGGCGCAGCGGCGTTTCCCGGGACGGGCACCGGCGCTCATGCCGGGCCGAACCGTTCGCGCAGGGCGACCAGCGCCAGGGCGGCCTTCGCTGCTGCGGCCCCCTTGTTGCCCTGCGACGGACGGGCCCGCACCAGCGCCTGGGCCCGCGAATCGCAGGTCAGGACGCCGTAGCCGATCGCCAGCCGGTCCCGCACCGCGAGCGACATCAGTCCGCGGGCGCTCTCGCTGCAGACGTAGTCGTAGTGGGTGGTTTCCCCGCGCAGGACGCAGCCCAGCGCGACATAGCCGGCAAAGTCGGCCTTCGGTGCGATCTGCGCAATGGCCCCCGGGATTTCGAAGGCGCCGGGCACCTCGACGGCCTCCCACCGCCGTCCGGCCGCCTCGATCGCTGCGGCCGCACCGTCGGCCAGCAGTTCGGCCAGGTCCGGATAGAACACGGCCCGAACGATCAGAAAGGTGCCGCTCATCCCGCCGCCCCGTCCGGTCGCCGGCGTTCGACCACCTTGAGATCGAATCCCTCGAGCCCCACGATGGGGCGCCGGGTGTGGGTGAGCAGGATCATCTCCCGCACCCCCAGGTCGCGCAGGATCTGGGCGCCGATGCCGTGTTCGCGGAGATCGCCGGGAGGAGTGTCGCCGGCGGCGAGGCGCCGGGCCAGGCCGGAGGTAACGGATTCCCGGATCAGGACGATGACGCCGCGGCCGATGGCGTGCACCGTGCGCATGGCCGCCCGGAGGGTTCCGGCGCGCTCGCGGCCGGCGGCATCCGTGCCGCCGCCGAGCACATCGGCCAGGACATCCAGCGCGTGCACGCGGACCGGAACGGGTTGTCCGTCATCGATGTCGCCCTTCACGAGCGCGACATGTTCCACGTCGAGCACCGTGTTCCGGAAGATGTACAGCCGGAAGGCGCCCGCATCGTCGGACTGGAACTCCGCCTCCAGTTCGCGAACCACGATCGGATCGTGTCGTACCCGCCAGGCAATGAGATCCTCGATGGCGCCCAGGCGAAGCCGGTGGAGGCCGACGAACGGCACCAGGTCGGAGAGGCGCGCCATGGTGCCGTCGGCCTTCATGATCTCGCAGATGACGGCGGCCGGCGCCAGTCCGGCGAGGCGCGCGAGGTCGACGGCGGCTTCGGTATGGCCGGCCCGCAGGAGCACGCCTCCGTCCCGCGCGGCGAGCGGGAAGACGTGACCGGGGGTGCGGAGATCGTCGGCCGTGCTGCGGGGATCGATGGCGACCTGGATGGTGCGCGCGCGGTCGGCGGCGGAAATGCCGGTCGTCACGCCGTCCCGGGCCTCGATCGGAAGCGTGAAGGCCGTGTCCCGCGGGCCCGGATTGCGCCGGTCCAGGGGTTCGAGGCCGAGCCGGCGGGTGCGGTCGCTGGTGAGCGCTAGGCAGATCAGCCCCCGTCCGTGGGTGGCCATGAAGTTGACGGCGTCCGGGGTCGCCATCTGGGCCGGAATGACCAGATCTCCCTCGTTCTCGCGATTCTCGTCGTCGACCAGCACGAACATGCGGCCGTTGCGGGCCTCGTCGATCAGGACCTCGACCGGAGCGAAGATGTCGCCGGACGGCCGTTCGGGATTCCTCAACGCCGGTCTCCGGGAATCCGCGAAGGGAGGGCCCGGGCGACGTATCTCGCCAGGATGTCCGCTTCCAGATTGACCGAACGGCCGGCCGCGAGCGTTCCGAGGGTCGTGACTCGTCGGGTGTGCGGGATCAGCGTGACGGAAAATCCCTCGCCGTCCACCGCATTGACGGTGAGGGACACTCCGTCGACGGCGACGGATCCCTTGGGAGCGACCATCGACGAGACGCGGTCGGGCAGGGTCATGCGGACCGTGCGGCTGTCGCCGGCCGCCGCGACCGCAAGGACGGCGGCGACCGCGTCGACGTGACCGGTCACGATGTGCCCGTCGAGCGGGTCGCCCGCCCGCAGCGCGTACTCCAGGTTGATGCGGGTGCCGGGCCGCCACCTGCCGGCGGTGGTGCGCGCCAGGGTCTCCGGCGACAGGTCCACGGCCAAGCCGGTCGAATCGATCGAGGTCGCGGTCAGGCAGATGCCCGAGCAGGCCACGGAGGCGCCGGGCCGGAGGGCGGGAGGTGGCATGCGGGTCGGGCGGATCCGGACCGCCGGCGCGGCGGATGAAGGTATCTCGGTGATGGTGCCCGTGTCGACGACAATCCCGGTGAACATGGTCTGGTTGGTACTGCCGTCGGCACGAATCGGGCGAGTGTAATCGGAATCGGGGTGGAACGGGTTCCCGTTCTCAGGACACCCGTTCCAAGACGCGCACGTGATCGGGACCGAGCCGGCGCGCGCGGACGGTGCGAAAATCGGCCGTTTCGGCGAGTGCGGAGCGGCCGAGTGCCCCGATGGCGGCCAGACCGTCGCCGCCGACGATGGCGTCGCTGCCGTACCACACCAACGTATCGACGAGTCGGTGACGAAGGAAGGCGGTGGCCACCGTGGGTCCGCCCTCGATCAGGACCGAGGTCATGCCGCGCTCCGCCAGGACGGCGAGCGCCCCTTCCGGGGACGGGAGTCCGGAGGGTTCGGCGTCCACCTCGAGGATTCGCGCCCCGCCGTTCTCGAGGGTCGCCGCATCCGTTCGGCGCGCGGCGGGGGCGAGCAGCCAGACCGGGCCGGCGTCGAGGGTCGCCATCAGCCGTCCGGACGGCACCGGCGAGCGGGCGCCGAGCAGCACGATGCGGATCGGGGAACGGCTGCGGAGCCCCGGCAGCCGGCACGTCAGTTCGGGGTCGTCGCGGCGGACCGTGCCGGCGCCCACCAGGACGGCGTCGTGGCGGGCGCGCAGGAGGTGCGCGTGCCGGCGGGACAGGGGGCTCGTCAGCCACTGGCTGGCGCCGGCGGAGGTCGCCGTCCGGCCGTCCAGCGAGGCGGCAAGCTTGAGCGTGACCGCGGGTCGGCCGAGGTGCACGCGGCACCGGTGTCCGGCATGGAGCCGTCCGGCGTCTTCGGCGAGCAGGTCGCTCGTCACGGTCACGCCGGCGGCCGCGAGCAGGCCGGCGCCCGCGCCGTTGGTCCGGGGATCGGGGTCGCGCAGGGCGATGACCACGCGGGCGAGTCCGGCGGCGGCCAGTTCTCGTGCACAACTCGGGGTGGCGGCTTCGTGGGCGCAGGGCTCGAGGGTGACGTACGCGGTACCGCCCCGCGCCCGATCTCCGGCCTGTGCGAGGGCGCGCATCTCCGCGTGGGGGCGGCCGCCGGATCCGGTCGCTCCCCGTCCGACCACGTGCCCGCCGGCCGCCACGATCACGCAGCCCACTGCCGGGTTGGGCCAGGTCGTGCCGAGTACCTGGCGCCCGAGGGCGAGGGCCGTGCGCATGTGCGCCCGGTCAGGCGATGGAGTCGCCGTCGCGGAGGCTTTCGACTGCTCGCTCAAATTCCTCGACTTCCCGGAAATTGCGGTAGACCGAGGCGTACCGCACGTAGGCGACGTCGTCGATCTGTTGCAGCGCCTGCATGACCAGACTGCCGACCTCGTCGGACGGAAATTCCGACTGGCCGGAGGTTTCGAGGCGCCGCACGATGCCGTTGGCCGCCTGTTCCACCCGCTCCGGGGCCACGTCCCGCTTGCGCAGGGCGATTTCCATCGAGCGCACGAGCTTGTCCCGGTCGAACGGCACCCGGTCGCCGCCCTTCTTGACGATCGTCAGTTCCCGAAGGTGAATGCGCTCGTGGGTGGTGAACCGCTGGCCGCACGCCTCGCAGTTGCGCCGCCGTCGGGTGACCGTCCGGTTGGCATCCGGGCGCGAATCGGTCACCCGGGTATCCTCGGCGCCGCAGAACGGGCAGCGCATCAGGGCTGCTCCCGCTGCCCGCCGTCCGGTTCCGCGTACAGGGGAAACCGCCGGGCCAGCCCGGCGGCCTGCTGGCGCACCCGGGCTTCCACGGCGGCATGGGCGCCCGTCTCGGGGCCGTGGGTCCGGAGCCCGTCGAGCACGTCGGCAACGAGATGTCCGATGCGTTCGAACTCCCGTTCGGCAAATCCGCGGGTGGTCGCGGCCGGAGACCCGAGACGGATCCCCGAAGTGACCAGCGGCGATTGCGGATCCTCCGGTACCGCGTTCTTGTTGCAGGTCAGGCCGGCCTGCTCCAAGGACCGTTCGGCGTCGCGGCCGGTGAGTGCCTGGGCGCGCAGGTCGACCAGCACCATGTGCGTGTCGGTACCCCCCGAGACGATGTCGAATCCGCGTTCCAGCAACACGCGGGCCAGCGCCGCCGCATTGGCGCAAACCCGATCGACATAGGCGACGAAGTCCGGCCGGAGCGCTTCGCCGAGCGCCACCGCCTTGGCGGCCACGACATGCATCAGCGGGCCGCCCTGCAGGCCCGGAAAGACGGCCCGGTCGAGGCGCCTGCCGAGGTCCGGGTCGTCGGTGAGCAGCAGGCCGCCGCGCGGCCCTCGGAGCGTCTTGTGGGTGGTGGTCGAGACGACGTGCGCGTGCGGCAGGGGCGAGGGGTACCGGCCGGCGGCGACGAGGCCCGCGTAATGGGCGATGTCCGCCAGCAGGAAGGCGCCCACGGAATCGGCGATCGCCCGGAATCGCCGGAAATCGATGGTCCGGCTGTACGCGGACGCGCCGGCGATGATCAGCTGCGGACGCGCCTCCGCCGCGATCCGGGCCACATCCTCGTAGTCGATCCGGCCGTCGCGGCCCAGGCCGTACGTGGCCGGCCGGAACCAGCGGCCGGACACGTTGGGCGGATTTCCGTGGGTGAGATGTCCGCCGGCGGCCAGGCTCATGCCGAGGACGGTGTCGCCCGGCTTGACCAGGGCCAGAAAGGCGGCTTGGTTGGCCGCGGACCCGGAATGCGGCTGCACGTTGGCGTGGGCGCAGCGGAACAGCTGGCAGGCCCGGCGGATGGCAAGCGCCTCGACCTCGTCGACCGCCTCGCAGCCGCCGTAGTACCGCCGGCCCGGATAGCCCTCGGCGTACTTGTTCGTGAGCACCGACCCCTGGGCGGCGAGCACCGCCGCACTCGTGAAGTTCTCGGACGCGATCAGCTCGATCGTCTCTCGCTGGCGTGCGAGCTCGCGGCCGATCCCCGCCTGCACCTCGGGGTCGCTGTCCAGATACCGGGCCGGATTCGGAAACGGCGCCGGCGCGGGCGGGATCCCGGACACGGGGCGGACTCAGCCGAGCTTGCGGACGCGGGCTGCGTGGCGTCCGGCCTCGAAGGCGGTGCAGAGAAACGTCTGCAGACACCTCCAGGCGGTGTCCGGGTCGACGAACCGCGCACCCAGGGCCAGCACGTTGGCATCGTTGTGGGCACGGGCGAGTCGCACCGCGTCGGGGTCGTGGCTGGGGGCACAGCGGATGCCGGGGTGCCGGTTGGCCGCCATGCTGATCCCGAGGCCCGTGCCGCAGATCGCCACTCCGCGCCGGGCATCGCCCCGCAGCAGGGCCCGGGCCAGACCGTTTCCGACATCGGGATAGTCGACCGGGGCCGCGGATCCAGTGCCGAGATCCAGAACGGGAACCCCGTCTTCCGTCAGCCGGTCGAGCAGGTGCTGCTTGAGCTCGAACCCGGCATGATCGGCCGCAAGGGCGACCGGGCCCGATGCGCCGCGCGCGGTCCGCGGGTTCATCCGATTCCCGCTGCGCGAAAGCCGGTCATGTCGACGACGGCCGGCTAGCGGAGGTCGGAAGCCGACATGCGGCCTTCCTCGGCCAGCGCCCGGAACGCATGAAACGTGCCCTCGACTCCCTCCTCGGGCGCGATCGAGCCGTAGTCCCCGAGATGGTTGCGGACCGCCGCATCCGACAGGTCGGCCGGGAACGGCAGCGGATCGCCGTCGATCGTGAGGTCGGATCCGGGTGCCAGGGCGCGCACCTGATCCACGATCGCCTCCACGGTGGTGGCCGCGCCGTTGATGTCGAACACCGGCGCGCCGCGGCCGTCGTCGGCGACGGACCGGATGAAGGCCGAGGCCGCTTCGCCCGCGTGCAGGAACGCGACCGGACCGCGGAACGGGATCGTGTAGGGAACGCCGAGTGCGGCCGACTGGATCGCGACCGTCGTCTTGGAGGTGACGCCCTGGTCGCGTCCGACCCCCTGAACGACGCTGGGCCGCAGGCAGATGCTGGGCACCTTCCAGTCCTGCCAGTAGACCCCGGCGAGGTGCTCGCCGCAGGTCTTGTAGGCCCCGTACAGGGTCTTGAGGTAGGGAGAGTCGGGGAAAAAGCTGTGCGCGGCAATCGAGCTCGCATGCGCGACGCGGCGCATGCCCTCCCGCCGTGCGGCTTCGAACACGTTGACCGTGCCGACCACGTTGACCCGGGCGCCGCCGGCGGGGTCGGCCTTGCAGAACGGGACCTGAAGGGCGGCGAGATGGATGACGGCTTGGCAGCCGGCCGCGGCGGCCCGGACGGCTTCGGGGTCGGTGATGTCGGCCACCGTCCAGGCGACCCTCGCCCGCTCTTCTTCGGTCATCAGCAGGGCGGGCCGAACCGGGTCCGTGTCGCGGTCCAGAGCCGTCACGGCCACGCCCGCCCGCGCCAGCAGGGCTACGGTCCAGGCGCCGATGCACCCCCCCGCCCCGGTCACGAGCACGGGTCCCGACCACGCTTCCTTGTGCACGGGGAAACGCTCCAACATCACCTGATCCTCCCGGATGTCCGCACGGTCGTTCCGCATTATGACCCCCGCGTCCGCGTCTGCAATGCGGACGCGGGGGCCGGCTTCAGGCCGCCGCCGCCGCGGCCAGGGCCCGGGTCAGGTCGGCGAGGATGTCGTCAATGTGCTCGATCCCCACCGACAGCCGGACGTACCCGTCCGTCACTCCGGTCTTCAGCTGGTCCTCCGGCGGCAACTGCGAATGCGTGGTCGTCGCCGGATGGATGGCCAGGCTCCGGACATCGCCGATATTGGCCAGATGGAAGTGGAGTTCGAGCGCATCGATGAAGGCCCGCCCGGCGGCGCGCCCGCCTTCGAGTTCGAACCCGACCAGGCCGCCGCTCCCCCCGGTCAGATAGGCGTCGGCCCGGCGCCGGGCTTCGCCGGTCATCAGGTCGGGGTGGATTACCTTCGATACCCCCGGGGATCCCGTCAGGAACTCGGCCACGCGACGGGCGTTGCGCGAGTGCTCCCGCATCCGAAGCGGCAACGTTTCCAGCCCCTGCAGGATCAGGAAGGCATTGAAGGGACTGAGGGGGGCGCCCAGGTCCCGCAGCAGGGTGGTGCGCGCCTTCAGGATGTAGGCGATCGGCCCGAGCGGCTTGGCGGCTTCGGTCCAGACCGCGCCGTGATAGCTGGGATCGGGCGTGTTCAGCGCCGGCTGCCGCTCGGCATGCGCGGCCCAGTCGAAGTTGCCCCCGTCGACCAGCAGACCGCCGATCGAGTTTCCGTGGCCGCCGATGTACTTGGTCGCCGAATACACGACGATCGCCGCGCCGTGCGCCAGCGGCTGGCAGAGCACCGGACACGCCGTGTTGTCCATGACGAGCGGGATCCCGAACTCGCGTCCGATGTCCGCGACCTCGCGGATCGGGAACACGTTGAGTTTCGGGTTGGGCAGGGTCTCGGCGTAGTAGGCCCGGGTCCGGTCATCGGTAGCGCGCCGGAACGCTTCGGGGTCCGCCGGATCGACGAACCGGATGTCCAGCCCCTGATCCCGGAGGGTGTTGGCGAACAGGTTCCAGGTGCCGCCGTACAGGTCCGTCGAACTGACCACGTTGTCGCCCGCGCGGGCGACATTCTGGAGGGCATACGCCGATGCCGCCTGCCCGGACGCCACGGCCAGCGCCGCGGCGCCTCCTTCCAGTGCGGCAATCCGCTGCTCCAGGACGTCGCAGGTCGGATTCATGATCCGCGAATAGATGTTGCCGAGCTCGGTGAGCGCGAACAGGTTCGCGGCATGTTCGGTGTCGCGGAACTGGTAGGAGGTCGTCTGGTGAATCGGAACCGCTACCGAACCGGTCGTCGGATCGGCGCGGTGGCCGACATGCAGGACCTGGGTTTCCGGGTGGGAACTGGCGGCGGATTCGCTGTTGGAAGTCGACATGGGGTTTCCCCGTGGCTTGCGGGCGCCTCCGGGGGCCCGCAGCGTGACGTTCCAGCCCTTGCGAGGTGGGCGCGGGAGAGTCGGGGACAGGGTCCGCAGCGGCAGATGGGCCGCCGAGGCTCTGGCCGGCGGCTTCTCCCTGCCACCGCTTTAGCCGGATTTCTATAGCGCCCGCAAGCTGGAACTCAAATCGGCGCTGCGCGCAGGATAGCGGATCCTGTCGGTCGGATCAAGGGGGCGGTGGGCCGCCCGGACCCTCTCCCGTCGGGTTCGGATATCCGGCGTGGAGGGGATCGCGAAGGAAGGGGCGAATCGGCGAGGGACGGGACGGCGGGTGCCGGGCGACTCCGCCTCGACCTCATGCACGCATGCGGCTGCAGCCCCGGCCGTCGCCCGTCGGCGAGGTTCCGTCCATCCAGAACGGGGCCGCGCGCAACCCGGGAGCGGAGGTAGCCCGCTTCGCCCGCGCCACCGGATCTACCGGGTCTCCCGGGGAATGGACCCCGGGATACGGAGCGTCGCCATGGATCCCCGTACCCGGCCGCGACGCAATGGCATTCGGATAAGTTTTTCTGGCACTCGATAAGAATCCCCCGTGTTTCGGGCGGTTGCCGGAAGCCGGGGCCATGTCGGGTGGCCGGTGTCGGGGTCAGGCGGTACCCAGTTCTGCCGCTTGCTCCTGGGCGGTTTCGACTGCCGTACGTAGCTGCGTCCGGGCCTTTCGCGCTGGATGCACCGCGAGATGCCGCCTTCGGTTCCGCCTCGCCGGGGAGGATCACTGGCAGGCTTTGTCCGGGACGATCCTTCCACGCCCGGCCCATGGTGACCAAGCGACCGAGGATGCGCACGTCCCTGTGGCAGCTGCGGCCGTAATCCCGCATCGCCCCATCGGTCTGGTCATCGCCGACCAGGGGCGCCGTCCGGCCCGGGACCCGCTCGGGCTCCCGGCACGGCGCGCACGTCCGGCGCCGGAAGCAGCGGTGCCAGACCAGCCCATTCCGCGTCGGTCCGATCGCTTTCGAAGCGATCCCCCCCGACGCGGATACTTCGCACGAGCGGTCTTGGTCCAAGCCATGGCATTCTCCCGAGGTCGTCGCCAGCCACATCGTAGAGGCTCGAATCGGGGCCGCTCAATCGTTTCCGCACAGGCTCTTGGGTTTGCGCCCCGCACCCGGCCGCTGCATGGTGACCGGAGCCCGATGCGAACCGGGAATCCTGCTTCGATGCACCTTCACCGCGCTCTCCGAACGGGCGGACCGTCGGCGCTGCCGGCCCCTGTCCGCATCCCTGCGGCGCCGACGCCGTGACGCCGGACGCGTTCATCGCCAAGTGGCGGGCGTCGACGTTGAAGGAACGCTCGGCGTCGCAGGAGCACTTCCTCGACCTGTGCCGCCTGCTGGGCGAACCGACGCCGGCGGAAGCCGATCCGACGGGCGAGCGGTACTGCTTCGAGCGCGGGGCGCGGAAGGACAGCGGCACCGGCGGCTGGGCCGACGTGTGGAGGCGCGGCTGCTTCGCCTGGGAGTACAAGGGCAAGCACGCCGACCTGGACGCGGCGTTCGACCAGCTTCGCCAGTACGCGCTGGCGCTGGAAAACCCGCCGCTGCTGATCGTCTCGGACATGGCGCGGTTCCGCCTCCGCACCAACTGGACGAACAGCGTGAGCGTGACACACGAGTTCGCGCTCGAGGATCTCGCCGACGGTGCGACCCGCGACACGCTCAAATGGGCGATGTCGGACCCGGAGCGGCTGCGTCCGGGCGAGACGCGGCAGGCGGTGACCGAGCGCGCGGCGGCGACCTTCGCGGTGCTGGCGCAGGGGCTGCGCGAACAGGGCCACGATCCGCAGGCGGTGGCGCATTTCGTCCACCGTCTGGTGTTCTGCCTGTTCGCCGAGGATGTGGGCCTGCTGCCGGACCGCATGTTCACCCGGATGCTGGAACAGGCGCGCCGACGGCCGGGGGAGTTCGTGGAACTGGCCCGCGACCTGTTCCGCGCCATGTCCACGGGCGGACGGGTCGGCTTCGAATCGGTGATCTGGTTCAACGGCGGACTGTTCGACGACGATGCGGCGCTGCCTCTCGACCGGGAAGCGATCGAGACGGCGCTCGAGGCTGCTGCGCTCGACTGGTCGGAGATCGATCCGTCGATTCTCGGCACGTTGTTCGAGCGCGGCCTCGACCCCGACAAGCGCTCCCAACTCGGGGCGCACTACACCGACCGCGACAAGATCCTGCGCATCGTCGAACCGGTGATCGTCCGGCCGCTGCTCGCGGAATGGGAGACGGCGAAGGCGGAGATCGCGGCCCGGGTCGAGCGCGCCGACGCGGCCGGGTCGGCGCGGACCCGGACCCGGCACCGGAACCTGGCGGACGGGGTGCTCCGTACCTTTCTCGGACGGCTGCGGCGGTGCACCGTGCTCGACCCCGCCTGCGGATCGGGCAACTTCCTCTATCTCGCACTGCACGCGCTCAAGGACCTTGAACACCGGATCCAGCTCGAAGCGGAGGCGCTCGGCTTCGAGCGCGAGTTCCCGGCGGTCGGCCCGGCGAACGTGAAGGGGATCGAGATCAACGCCTATGCGGCGGAACTGGCCCGGGTGTCGGTGTGGATCGGCGAAATCCAGTGGATGCGGCGCAACGGCTTCGGGATCTCGAAGGATCCGGTTCTCGATCCGCTCGACACCATCGAGTGCCGGGACGCGATCCTCGCGCCGGACGGCAGCGAACCGGATTGGCCGGCGGCCGAGGTCGTGATCGGCAATCCGCCGTTTCTCGGTTACTCGCTGCAGCGCGAGAGGCTTGGCGTGGACTATACCGATGCCCTTCGCAGCCTGTACAAGGGATCGGTCCCGGCGTTCGGGGATCTCGTCTGTTACTGGTTCCACAAGGCAAGCAGACATGTCGCGGCCGGGGCCGTCGCCCGGGCCGGTCTGGTGGCTACCAATTCGATACGAGGCGGAAAGAATCGTGTCGTTCTGGATCGGATGGTCGAGGATTCGGCGATCTACGATGCTTGGGCGGACGAGCCTTGGATCGTGGACGGTGCCGCGGTGCGGGTGTCGCTGGTGTGCTTCGGCGCGCAAGATGCCGGGCTGCCCGTGCGCCTGAATGGCGAAGATGTCGTCCGGATCAACGCCGATCTGACGGCGAGGACCGCCGACCTGACCGCCGCTGGGAGGCTCCCGGACAATCGGGGCGCGGCATTTGTCGGCGGCATGAAGAAGGGCGCATTCGACATTCCGGGCGATCGGGCGCGGGAATGGCTGCTGCTCCCCGCGAACCCGAATGGCCGGACCAACGCCGATGTGCTCAAGCCCTGGATGAACGGTATGGACATTACGCGCCGGCCGGCGGGCAAGTGGATCATCGATTTCGGACATGATAAGACCGTGTCCGAATCCGCGCTGTACGAAGCCCCCTTCACGCATGTCTGCAATCGGGTGAAGCCGGCGAGGGATCGAAACAACCGCGCAGACCTGCGGCGAAACTGGTGGCGGCACGACCGTTCCGGACAGACGCTGTTCGAGCGGCTTGCGGCCCTGTCCCGCTACATCGCGACCCCGCGCGTCGCCAAGCATCGGCTGTTCGTCTGGCTGGATTCGCGCATCTGCCCCGACAGCGCGGTCATCGCCGTTGCCCGCGACGACGACGTGACCTTCGGTATCCTGCACAGCCGGTTCCACGAGGCTTGGTCGCTGCGGCTCGGCACCAGTTTGGAAGACCGCCCGCGCTACACGCCGACCACCACCTTCGAGACCTTCCCCTTCCCGGAGGGTCTCTCGCCCGACCTCCCCGCTACCGACTACGCGGCCGACCCGCGCGCCGTCGCCATTGCCGAGGCCGCGCGGCGACTGGTGGAGTTGCGCGACCGCTGGCTCCACCCGCCGGAATGGGTGGCGTGGGTGGACGAGCCGGCGCCGGGCTATCCGAAGCGCCCGGTCGCCCGCGACGAGGCGGCTGCGAAGCACCTCAAGACGCGCACGCTGACCAGGCTCTACAACGCCCGCCCGCAATGGCTCGCCGACGCCCACGCTGCCCTCGACGCCGCCGTCGCGGCCGCCTACGGGTGGGATGCGGGGATCGGAGAGGAAGAGGCGCTGATAGCGCTGCTGGAGGGGAACCTGATTCAGGCGTCTTCCACAAGTGAATCCTGATCGAATATGGAGCACAAGATAGTGGAAGAGGAATCTCGACACCAACGATCGGCGAATTTGAAAAAACTTGGCAAGGGCCTGAGTATTTGGCATGCGATTTACGCCGCCCTTATCATAACCCTTCTTCCCCACTTGACAGTAGGCATGGAATTTCACGAATGTGTTGTGAAATTTAGCAAATACGGGTCAATAGGAATTCTCACTTCCCCGTTCCATGTTCAATTGATACGAATCATAATGCGATATTATGCGAATACCAGAAAAACCCCTGAACATCCAACATTTGTGCCCTTATTGATGCTCGGATCATTGCCGGGAACATTGATTTATTATATTATATTGAGAACATTCAATCATCAAGGTGATTGGGGGTCGACTTTGGAATTTTCGCAAACCGATTTTGCGATTTCTCTGCTCTACAACGTTGTTTTGTCGTTGTGGGCTGGGTACTTCACGCTGATAATGACGTATTATCGGCAGGGCGAAAATATAATTATGAAATCGTATCTACTCACCCCCCTACTGATGACGAATCGTTTTTCCTGACGGGTTCGGATCCGGCATTTTCCCTTGCCCCTTTCACTCGCTCGCGGCCGAGGACCGGAGGTGCGTGTTCCGACTGACAAGAAGCGGATCGATCTTCGTCATCAGTAGGGGGGTGAGTAGATACATGAAATCGAGAAAACCGACCCCGTTCTGGAAGTTTCTAATCACTTGCAGTGTTTTTCCATTTTGTATATTATTTGTATTCTTAATGGCCGATCTTCTGAATTAACGCCCATTCTATTATGATCGACTATTTCTTTCGGCCAGCGACAGTGCCTGTCCGGAAGCCGATTCCAGGCCCCGGAAACGATCATGCCAGGCCGGCCGGCCTGGCGGAGAAGCCGCCCATGCACTAACATTCGCACTGGACCAGTCGATGGGGGCAGGCCACTCACCGTCGCAAATGGAGTGGGTTGCGCGTGATGTTTGAATCGCTTGGGACGCCGGTAGCTGAATCATGATTCCCGAGAAGCTCGAACCACGCCTGGAACTCCTTCGCGAGGAATACGTCCTCGTTCAGGCATGGAAGAAGACCGCGTCCTACATACGCCACCACAACTGGTTCTCCGATACCCTTGCCCTTGATCGTGCAGCCGCGAACCTGCCGACGTTCATCGGTGAACTCCGTGAACGCCTGCAGTATTCGGAAAGCTGGCGGAACGATCCGTTGCGCATCGTGCCTGCTCCCAAGAGCCAGAGCTGGCAGATGCGGGAGGACGCCTGGGAACCTGCGGGGAAGAAGGAGGCGACTTGGGCACGGCTTCGACCCCTTGCCCATGTCAGCCTGGCCGATCAGGTGTTGGCAACGGCGATGATGCTCTGTCTTGCCGACCGGGTGGAAACCCTACAGGGGGATCCACGGCAATCGGTGCGTGAGCAGCGGTCACGAAGCCGGGTGGTTTCCTACGGCAATCGGCTCTTCTGCGACGCCATGGGCGGCGAACTTCGGCATCGATGGGGATCCATCAAGCTCTACCGCGCCTACCATCAGGACTACCGGACGTTTCTATCGCGGCCGCAAATCGCCGCCGGGTCGATGCCGACGGTACAGGGAAAGGGGAGGCGTTTCTATATCGTCCATGCCGATCTTCGGCAGTTTTACGACCGCGTGCACCCGAATTTGCTTGCCAAGGCCATTGGTCGGGTCCGCCGCAATGACGATGACAAGGCGTTCTTCTCTCTGTCGGAATCGGTGCTCGATTGGAGTTGGGATCATCATGACGAAAAAGATATCCGGGAGTATGCTAGGCAGTCGGAACTTCCGGATTTCGCGCGGGTAGCGTTGCCCCAAGGTCTCGTCGCCTCCGGGTTCTTCGCGAACGTTGTGCTGCAACCGTTCGACGAGGCGTTGATCGAGGCGATCGGAACCGAGATCGTCCCCGGAATTGAGGTGGCGGACACGTGCCGGTACGTTGACGATTTTCGAATCCTGATCGCTACCGGTCCGATCCTGCATCAATCTCGGCCCGATCTCAAGGAGATCGTGTCGAAATGGTTGAGTGAACTGCTGAAGGAAAAGGTCCCGGAACTCGACCTGTCGCCGGATAAGACCCAGATTGCCGCGCTCGGAGGAGATGAACCGCCGCTCGTTCGTCAGAGCGCGAAGATGAACCGAATTCAGTCTGCTGTGTCCGGTGGCTTCGATGCACTCGACGGCGAGGATGTTCTCGATGCAATTCAGGGCCTCATGCGCGCGCAGGAGAATCTCAGCGTGGAAGCCGACCACGGCTGGCGGTTTTCCCCTGTCCCGGATGTGCGTGATGAGACGGTCGCCAGATTCGGTGCTGCGCGATATCGAAGCACCTTTCGTTCCATCAGGCCATTGCTGGACGATGAAACACTTCAAGACCCGCGGCCCGAAACCGACGACCTCAAGGCGGACGGACGCCCGCGCCCGACCCGTACGCGGCGCGAGTTGGACGAGGAGGCCCAAACCTTTGCGCTGGGTCTGGTCGGGCGTTGGATCGACAACCCCTCGAACGTGCGCCTCCTTCGGATCGGGCTCGATCTCTGGCCGCACGTTGATCTGCTGCGCGAAGTTCTCTCGCTGCTCCGCCCGTTCACGGAAAATGGGCGACGCCCAAAGGCGCCACGGCAAGTTGCTTGGTACTGCCTCGCCGAAATTCTACGCGCGGGAGCCACGGAGACGGGCATCGTCGCCGATAGCGAACTTCTTCCATCAAAAGTCGATCTGGGATCCTATCGCGAGGAGCTCGGAAAGGAAGCCTCGAGACTGGTTGGGCTGGCCCATGGGAATATTCCTTGGTATCTCAGACAACAGGCGTTGTTGTTCCTCGCTGTTTTTGATCCTGCCAAAGCGCCAATCACACACACGGGGACGAAACCGGAAACCCGGCATTACCGAGAGCTGATCCGATTCTTGCGCGGTGAAGGAGGTCGCCTCGGAAATGCGGATGTCGCGACACTGGCGATTCTCGCACGACGTGCGTTCATGAATCGAGAGCAGGCTGTTGCGCTGATACGACCCGACCTCAATCCCTCCCGGAAGCAGCACCTTGCACAAAGGGATCCGTCGTTTCTTCTGGAACTCATCGAAAAAGAAGGGAATGCGCCATTCTTTGATGATCTTCCGGCGCGTCTTCAGGAGGATCTTTGCCTGAATCCGGAAAGTCCTGACCGCGACCATGAATCGCTAGCTAAGGCAGTTCTGGACGCGCCGCCCAACGGTCCTCTACGAAACGAACTTTTTCTTCTGCGCTTCGCGAAAGCCTTCCTCGAGCAGTGGGAGCGGGAGGAATCATCTTTCGAACTTGTCGCGCCGGGCCAAGTCGTGCTGAAGCTCTCCGGCGATCAAGCAGTTACTGAGATTGGAAGCTTGCGAATCCTGAGGAGCAGAACCAGTGCGTCAGGCTCCATGTATGCGGTTCCCGGATGGTGCGGGCCTGGCGAGCGATGGCGCTTCCACCTCGGTTTCCTGTTGCGATTCATTCTGTCGCGGCATCCGGACTTCACGCGTCCCGTCCGTACGGCGAGCTGGAGAGAGAACGAGTCATCCTATCGCCCGGTCGAGAGTCACTGGTACCAGAGACTGTACGGCCTTGACAGCAGGCAGCAGTCCTTTGGCGATGATTGGTTGCCGATCACGGACTGGACCGAGGGATTCCTGCTGGCGTTATTGCGTTGGCCCGGATGCCGTGCCCCGGACGGATTTGATTGGGTCGAAAAGGGCATCCGGGATTCGATGTCACGGATCGACGAGAGAATCACCGAACTCGAGCAACGCCGTGGTGACGCTACCGGCGCACTGATCCTGCCATTGCTGACCAAACGACCGACCGGGACGAATACGGGGAGACCGTTACGCGTCTGCGTAGTTCAGACTGCACTTCCGGCCGCCAGCGACTTTCAGAATTGCGACTTGGCGCTGAATGGCCCCGTCATTCGGCGCAAGCACCGCAATCATCTGTCGGCAGCGCTGGCTGCGGTGAAACGCATGCTGGACCTGAGGGAGACCCATAAGGGAAGCGATGGCCGCCTCGATTGGCTCATTTTGCCCGAGCTCGCCGTCCATCCAAGTGATGTTTCTACTCACCTGATCCCTTTCGCACGGGCTCATCGAGCGTTGATCCTCACCGGATTGACTTATGAAAAAGTCCTGGCGGGGCAGCCTCTGGTCAACTCCGCTTTGTGGATCATTCCGGAGTGGTCGTATGCCCATGGCCTGCAGATCCGAACTCGCCGACAGGGAAAGCAACACCTCGCCCCGGACGAAAAGGCAATCAGCAGTGGAGGTCCGCCCCTGCTGCAGGGATTCCGGCCATGCCAGTGGTTGATCGGATATCCGTGGTCCGCCGCAGGCGGAAACCGGCCCGCTTGGTTGACTGCATCCGTCTGCTACGATGCGACGGACATCGGTCTTGCCGCGGATCTCAGGAACAAGTCGGATGTTCTGGCAATCCCCGCGCTCAACAAAGACGTGAAAACGTTCGACCAGATGGCCTTGGCGCTGCATTATCACATGTTTCAACTCGTCGTCGTGGCAAACAGCGGGCAGTACGGCGGGAGCAACGCTTACTGGCCGCACACCGACGCTCATGTCAGGCAGGTTTTCCATGTTCACGGCCACCCCCAAGCTTCAATCGCATTTCTTGAAATCAATGACATCGGCGCGTTCCTGAACCGACATGGTACCTCGGGAGTCAACAACCGTGTCTGGAAGCATCCTCCCGCAGGTCTGAACATGATTTAGTGCCCGCCCGAAAAGTACAATCAGTTGACTCCAATGATGAAAGTGTGCTATTGAAAGGGTGAAGAACCCCTCTGTGGGGCGGGAATCGGCCGCTGGGGCCGGAACTTCGCGCGGGATTCAGATGTCCTGACTTCGAGAGTGTTGGCGGTCAAGATGTCTGATTGCGCCAGGCCAAGCCCTGGAGAGGAGGAAACCATGACGTAGGTTGAAACCTTTCGTCGCAAGCCTGCGGGTTCGACCCCCGCCCGGCAAAGGTGAGCCCGCCAGCCGGGAGCGAGTGTGGCATGGCGCGCGGTACCGCACGTCGTGAAGCGTACACAGCGGGCGGCGAAGCGTCGCTATGGAGCCTCGTAATCCTCAACGTCGGTGCCTTCATCTTTCAGACCGTGGGGGCCGCACCGGCGGAACCTGTCAACGCCATTGAGACAGCAAGGGTGGTCATGTACTGAGCATCTCCCACGGTAGGGGTGGCCTTCGGCGGGTTGATCCAGACCGTTTCGGGGAGCGCCCGCGGTTTCGGTCTCCCCCGGACGAATCGCTCCGGGTGCCGGTCCCAAGCTCGGCTCAAGGTGCGTCGGCGTTGCTCGATCCGGTGCCGGGCGCGGCCGTGGTGGACATCGTCAGGGGTGAGCATCGCGAGGCCGGCATGGTGATGTTGGGTGTTGTACCAGGGGAAAAAGGATCGACAGAAGGCGATGGCAGCGGGCAGGTCCGGGAAGCGCCCGGGGAACCCGGGGTGGTACTTCAAGGTCTTGAACTGTGCCTCCGAGAAGGGGTTGTCGTCGCTGACCTTGGGGCGGCCGAGCGAGCGGGTGATACCGAGCTGGGCGAGGAGTTGCGCGGTGCACTGGCTGGTCATGGGAGCGCCGCGGTCCGAGTGCAGGGTCAGCACCCGGGGCTGGATCCCCTGCTTGAGGCACGATTCCTCGATCAGCCGGCTGGCCAGCGCAGCACTCTCGCGTTCGGCGACCATCCATCCCACCACGTAGCGGCTGAAGAGATCAAGCAGCACGTAGAGGTAGAAGGAAGACCCGGTCTTCGGCCCGAGCAGCCGCGTGATGTCCCAGGACCAGACCTGGTTCGGAGCGCGGGCGACAAGTTCGGGCTTGGCATAGCGTGGGTGGGTGAGCTGGTTGCGCCGTTCCCGCACCGGCTGCTCGGCGGAGAGGATGCGGTACATCGTGCGCTCCGAGCACAGGTACCGTCCTTCGTCGAGCATCGTGGCCACGACCTCGGCCGGGGAACGATCGACGAAACGCGGGGAGGCAAGCAGGTCAAGGACCTGCTCGCGCTCCCCCTCGCTCAGGGCCCGGGCGGGCGTCGTACGGGGCTGCTGATGCCCGGGAGCGGGCCTCCGGCGGCGATAGAACGTGGCCCGGGACACCCCCAGCGCCCGACAGGCCGGCGCAATGCCGACCTGCCGAGCGAGGGAAGTGGTGGCCATCAGCAGTCCTTCCCGTCGCGGAGGCTGAATCCCAGCAGCCCGGCAACTTTTCCCTGGACTTCCAGAATCGTATGGGCCGTAGCCAGCTCCTTCTCCAGCCGCGCCACCTGGGCCTCGAGCCGGCGAACCTGGGCGCCGAGGGGTTGGGACGGCGCCGGCTTGGGACCGCGCTTGCGCGGCGTCAGGCCCTGCAGCGCTCCCCGACGGCGGGCCTTGCGCCACGTCGACAGATGCGAGCTGTACAGCCCCTCGCGACGCAGCAGGCGGCCGATCTCGCCCGGTTCGCGACAGCGGTCCGCCTCCTCGACAATCCGCAGTCGATACTCGGCCGAGAACCGGCGCCGGGTCGGCTTGGCGAGAACCTCCGGGTCCGGAGCACGCCGAGCCGGCGGGGTCTCGGCCCTGGGGGGCGCGCCCCCCAGGGCCGGCGTGGCGAGGGGGTACACCCCCCTGCCCACATTCGGGTCTGCCTTCATCATGGTTCCTCTCTGCCGCCCTCTAATTCCCAGGGTAGTCGGTGTCTCAGCGATGTTGGCAGAGAGGGCGGCGCGCCGCGTGTAGGGGCAAGGCGCAACGGACCGTCCGGGGTCAGAGAACGACGCAAAGCCGCGGGATGGCTTGCCAGGGAACCTGGGAGATCCGGTTTCTGCCCGCAGGTCGAGCCTGCGGAGCCGGCTGGCGAAACCCATGAGCCGAAGGCCAGACGGAAACCGGAAGTCGTAGCTCGCTCCTAGTAGTACGGAATCATTGGATTGCTGGGTATAGAGACTTCAGTTTCACCCGGGCGTCTGCCGTCGTGAACCGCCAATCGACGGTGCCGCCGGCCGCGTTGCGGCGCTTGACCCACGCCGCGGTCTCCCGCAGCATGGTGGCGCGGTCAGGAATGCGTCGTCGAAGACATTGTCGCGACAACGCACCGATTTCGATCTCGGCCATGTTGAGCCAGCTTCCGTGCTTCGGCGTGTACCGAAACTCGAACCGCTTTCGCACTCGCATGGCCTCCCGGGGTGCAAAGGCCTCATACAACGATGCGGGGCCGTGCGTGTTCAGGTTGTCCATGACCAGTACGATCTTCTTGCCGGGGAAATGATCGTCCGCGAGTTCCCGGATGAACTGCGCCCAGTCCCGCGCCGTGCGGCGGTCGGTGACTTTCACCGTACGCCAGTTTTCGTTGGGCGCGAACGCCAGGAAGAGATTGGCCGTGCCGTTTCGCTCGTATTCGTAGTCGACGATTTCCGGCTGCCCGGGCCGCACGGGGCGGGGAAGGCGAGTTTCCTTCGTCTGCTGCCGGCTGGTCTCATCCATACAGACCAAAACCTCGTTTTCGGCAAAATCCCGCTGATACGTGTCCAGTACCTCCTCCATCGCCGCCACGAACGGCGCGTTGCGGCTCGGGGGAATGCACCAGTACTGCTTCAACCAAGGCTTGATCTCCTTTTTTTCAGAGTCTTCCGTACCGTTTCTTTCGAGATGCTCTCGACGATCTCCATCTCCATCAAACGACCGGCCAGCAGCTTCAGTGTCCAGCGGACACAACCCTCGGGCGGGGAAGAACAGGCCAGAGCCACCAGCTTCGCCTCCTTCGCCCCGTCCAGGAGTTTCGGTCGGCGGTTCTCCTGCTCCCGGCGGCGGAGGGAGGCCTCCAAACCCTCCAGAACACAACGCTTGCGCAGGCGTTCGACCGTCGAAGCGCCGATACCCAGGCCGCGCGCGATGTCGACATCCCGGAGTTTGCCGCCGTCGTGCCCCTCGTCTGCCATCAGCAGAATCTGCGCCCGACGCCGACGCCAGGCGGCTCCGGTACCGTCGACGATCGCTTGGAGTTCCCGGCGCTCCGACGCCGAAAGGCGCACTCGATCGAGCTTCCTACCCTGAGGATTGGCCATGATCCACTCCGATCCCCGCACCGAACCCCTGCAGACAGGCTCGGTTCCCGGAAACCGGATCCGTCCGATCTCCAAGAGAGTGTGAGCGCCTGCACGTTCGGCATCGGGTCTGTGGGGATGAACAAGAAAGCGCCGTACCGATCGGGCGCTCACGCGTGCCGACACGCACCGACACGGGGCCGACACAGACCGACACGGAAATCTTGCCAGAATACTGTCGTCAGTTCAACGTTTCTGTACTACTAGTACCGGCGAAGGCGGGGAACCGGGTCCACCGGGTGCCGCTGGAGGGAAGGGGCGTGCTGCAGGAACAGAACCACTGGAGGGAAACGGTGGAAGAAACCCTGAGAGCTTCCAACCCGTCAACGGAACCACAGTGGATAGCCGCGCAGGCGAAGAAGAAGCGCGGGGGGATCGATGCGGAGGTGTCGAAGGATCTCGACAGCATCCCGCATCGGGAACTCCGCGCCTTTCTGGACCTGGGGATCAAGGACGGTGTCATCCGTCGCAGGATCAACCCATGGCTGCGGGCGGGTGTCCTGGAGAAGGATGCCCGGCATGCCGACGGCCAAGGTCATGCACGGATACGGGACCGCTTGAGCGAACCTGTCCTGTACGGAACCGGATGCCCTAATGCGGGCACGTCCGGATCTGGTGTGCCAGGCGAACTGGCAGAAGACAGGGGGTGAAAGTCCCCTGGAACGAAGGAGTAACCAAACCGCGTTTCTCCGCGAGCCGTGCGTCGGCTCCCGTGAGGGGGCAGGCGAAGCGTCGGCAGCGGTGCGGATGGGTGGGGCTAATGAGCACCGAAAAGACGATGATCCGGGGTGCCGAGGTTTTCCGATCGGCCGAAGGCACCATCGCAGGCATCGATTTGGTGAGATGCCGGCGAGCCCCGCGGTGTCCGAGAACCCCTACACGTCCGTACGTCTTCTGTTGGGACCCTGGGAGATCTTCAAGCTGTCCCGCCGGTCGAGGCGGGACCGAGTAGGGAAGGAGAAAACCGAAGCCTATGACGAACGGTTTGAAGAAGTCGGATGGGGCCGTACGACCTGGGAAGGCGGCGAACAAGGGAGCGTCAGCTCCTGCGGAGTTGCCGGAGGAAAGGGCCCCAACCAAGAGGAATCCGGGACACCAAAGCACGCGCCGAACGCAGGGTCGGGCACGCGTGCCACAGGCGGCGGACCGGATACGGAAAGCTGTAGAGAGGAACCCGAAGGAGCGTCTTACTGCACTCTTTCACCACATCACGCCGGAGGTGCTCCGGTCGGCCTGGCTCGGCCTGAAGAAGGAAGCCGCGGCCGGAGTCGACGGCGTGACGTGGGAGGCCTATGGCGAAGATCTGGACGAGCGTTTGCTCGACTTGCACTCGCGCCTGCACCGTGGAGGAGCGTACCGGGCGTCGCCGGTTCGGCGGGCTGAGATACCCAAGCCGGACGGCGGGACACGACCGCTCGGGATTGCTGCACTGGAGGACAAGATCGTCCAGAAGGCAGTTGTGGATGTGATCCTGACACCGATCTTTGAGGTGGAGTTCCTGGGCTTCAGCTACGGGTTCCGACCGGGCCGAGGGGCGCATGACGCTCTCGACGCCCTGGCGTTCGGGATCGAGCGGCGCAAGGTCAACTGGATTGTCGATGCAGATATCCGGGCATTCTTCGACACCATCCCGAGGGATTGGCTGATCAAGTTCCTGGAGCACCGCATTGGCGACAGGCGGGTGATCCGTCTGATCCACAAATGGCTGAACGCTGGCGTCATGACCGACGGATCATGGAGCGACACCGGGGTGGGTTCGCCGCAGGGTGCGATTGTCAGCCCCTGCCTGGCGAACGTGTTCCTGCACTACGTGTTGGATCTGTGGTTTCACAAGGCATGGCGTCCGAAGGTTCCGGGCGGTCAAGCGATCATGGTCCGCTATGCGGACGATATCGTGGTCGGGTTTCAGTACAAGCGGGATGCGGAGCAATACCTTCGCGACGTTCGGGAGAGGCTGGAGCGCTTTGGGCTCGGCCTCCATCCGGACAAAACCCGTCTGGTCGAGTTCGGCCGGTTCGCCACGGCGAACCGCCGGAAGCGCGGGGCGGGCAAGCCGGAGACGTTCGACTTCTTGGGCTTCAGGCACTTCTGCACGAAGACCCGGGCCGGACACTTCAGGCTTGGGCGCAAGCCGATCGCAAAACGGGTCACAAGGACCTTGACGCGCATCGGGGTGGTGCTTCGCAAACGATGGCACTACGACCTATGGGAGGTCGGCACGTGGCTAGGGCGGGTCTGTCAAGGCTGGCTCAACTACTACGCCGTCCCGGGAGCGACCCGGTGGCTGCGCACGTTCCGCCAAAGGCTGCAACGCCTATGGATGCGGGCGATACGCCGCCGCTCCCAGCGCCACCGTTTCGACTGGAAGCGGCTGGAGCGCATGACCAAAATTCTTTGGCCGCGCGCAACCATCCGCCACCCATGGCCGGACCAGCGGTTTGCCGTCAAGCACTCGAGGTAGGAGCCGGATGGATTAACGTCCATGTCCGGATCTGTGCGGGGGGTGCGCAGCAATGCGCATTCCTACCGTAACGTGTGCCAGGCGAACTGGCAGAAGACAGGGGGTGAAAGTCCCCTGGAACGAAGGAGTAACCAAACCGCGTTTCTCCGCGAGCCGTGCGTCGGTTCCCGTGAGGGGGCAGGCGAAGCGTCGGTAGCGGCGCGGATGGGTGGGGCTAATGAGCACCGAAAATACGATGATCCGGGGTGCCGAGGTTTTCCGATCGGCCGAAGGCAACATCGCAGGCATCGATTTGGTGAGATGCCGGCGAGCCCCGCGGTGTCCGAGAACCCATACACGTCCGTACGTCTTCGGTTGGGACCCTGGGAGATCTTCAAGCTGTCCCGCCGATCGTGGCGGGACCGCATAGGGAAGGAGAAAACCGAAGCCTATGACGAACGGCTTGAAGAAGTCGGATGGGGCCGTACGACCTGGGAAGGCGGCGAACAAGGGAGCGTCCGCTCCTGCGGAGTTGCTGGAGGAAAGGGCCCCAACCAAGGGGAATTCGGGACGCCAAAGCACGCGCCGAACGCAGTGTCGGGCACGCGTGCCACAGACGGCGGACCGGATACGGAAAGCCGCACGGTTCGACCGGAAGCGACGGGAGCGCAGGACCGAGATTCCTCGGTCGCGCGCAACTATCCGCCACCCATGGCCGGATCCGCGGTTTGCCGTCAAGCACCCGAGGTAGGAGCCGGATGGATGAACGTCCATGTCCGGATCTGTGCGGGGGGTGCGCAGCAATGCGCATTCCTACCGTAACGTGTGCTAGGCGAACTGGCAGAAGACAGGGGGTGAAAGTCCCCTGGAACGAAGGAGTAACCAAACCGCGTTTCTCCGCGAGCCGTGCGTCGGTTCCCGCGAGGGGGCAGGCGAAGCGTCGGCAGCGGTGCGGATGGGTGGGGCTAATGAGCACCGAAAAGACGATGATCCGGGGTGCCGAGGTTTTCCGATCGGCCGAAGGCACCATCGCAGGTATCGATTGGGTGAGATGCCGGCGAGCCCCGCGGTGTCCGAGAACCCATACACGTCCGTACGTCTTCTGTTGGGACCCTGGGAGATCTTCAAGCTGTCCCGCCGATCGTGGCGGGACCGCGTAGGGAAGGAGAAACCCGAAGCCTAGCGGAACCTGTCAACGCCGTTGAGACAGCAAGGGTTGTCATTTACTGAGCATCTCCCACGGTAGGGGTGGCCTTCGGCGGGTTGATCCAGACCGTTTCGGGGAGCGCCCGCGGTTTCGGTTTCCCCTGGACGAACCGTTCCGGGTGCCGGCCCCAAGCTTGGCTCAAGGTGCGCCGGCGTTGCTCAATCCGCTGCCGGGCGCGGCCGTGGTGGACATCGTCGGGGGTGAGCATCGCGAGGCCCGCATGGTGATGCTCAGTGTTGTACCAGGGGAAGAAGGATCGACCGAAGTCGATGGCAGCGGGCAGGTCCGGGAAGCGTCCGGGGAACCCGGGGTGGTACTTCAAGGTCTTGAACTGTGCCTCCGAGAAGGGGTTGTCGTCGCTGACCTTGGGGCGGCTGAGCGAGCGGGTGATACCGAGCTGGGCGAGGAGTTGCGCGGTGCACTGGCTGGTCATGGGGGCGCCGCGGTCCGAGTGCAGGGTCAGCACCCGGGGCTGGATCCCCTGCTTGAGACACGACTCCTCGATCAGCCGGCTGGCCAGGGCAGCGCTCTCGCGTTCGGCGACCATCCATCCCACCACGTAGCGGCTGAAGAGATCGAGCAGCACGTAGAGGTAGAAGGAAAACCAGGTCTTCGGCCCGAGCAGCCGTGTGATGTCCCAAGACCAGACCTGGTTCGGAGCGCGGGCGACGAGTTCGGGCTTGGAGTACTGTGGGTGGGTGAGCTGGTTGCGCCGTTCCCGCACCGGCTGCCCGACGGAGAGGATGCGGTACATCGTGCGCTCCGAGCACAGGTACCGTCCTTCGTCGAGCAGCGTGGCCACGACCTCGGCCGGGGAACGGTCGACAAAACGCGGGGAGGCGAGCAGGTCGAGGACCTGCTCCCGCTCCCCCTCGCTCAGGGCCCGGGCGGGCGTCGCACGGGGCTGCTGATGCCCGGGAGCGGGCCTCCGGCGGCGGTAGAACGTGGCCCGGGACACCCCCAGCGCCCGACAGGCCGGCGCGATGCCGACCTGTCGAGCGAGTGAAGTGGCGGCCATCAGTAGTCCTTCCCGTCGCGGAGGCTGAATCCCAGCAGCCCGGCAACTTTTCCCTGAACTTCGAGAATCGTATGGGCCGTGGCCAGCTCCTTCTCCAGCCGCGCCACCTGGGCCTCGAGCCGGCGAACCTGGGCGCCGAGGGGTTGGGACGGCGCCGGCTTGGGACCGCGCTTGCGCGGCGTCAGGCCCTGCAGCGCTCCCCGGCGGCGGGCCTTGCGCCACGTCGACAGATGCGAGCTGTACAGCCCCTCGCGACGCAGCAGGCGGCCGATCTCGCCCGGCTCGCGACAGCGGTCCGCCTCCTCGACGATCCGCAGTCGATACTCGGCCGAGAACCGGCGCCGGGTCGGCTTGGCGAGAACCTCCGGGTCCGGAGCACGCCGAGCCGGCGGGGTCTCGGCCCTGGGGGGCGCGCCCCCCAGGGCCGGCGTGGCGAGGGGGTACACCCCCTGCCCACATTCGGGTCTGCCTTCATCATGGTTCCTCTCTGCCGCCCTCTAATTCCTAGGGTAGTCGGTGTCTCAGCGATGTTGGCAGAGAGGGTAGGACGAACGGCTTGAAGAAGTCGGATGGGGCCGTACGACCTGGGAAGGCGACGAACAAGGGAGCGTCCGCTCCTGCGGAGTGGCTGGAGGAAAGGGCCCCAACCAAGGGGAATTCGGGACGCTAAAGCACGCGCCGAACGCAGGGTCGGGCACGCGTGCCACAGGCGGCGGGCCGGATACGGAAAGCTGTAGAGAGGAACCCGAAGGAGCGTCGTACTGCACTCTTTCACCACATCACGCCGGAGGTGCTCCGGTCGGCCTGGCTCGGCCTGAAGAAGGAAGCCGCGGCCGGAGTCGACGGCGTGACGTGGGAGGCCTATGGCGAAGATCTGGACGAGCGTTGGCTCGACGTGCACTCGCGCCTGCATCGTGGAGGAGCGTACCGGGCATCGCCGGTTCGGCGGGTTGAGATACCCAAGCCGGACGGCGGGACACGACCGCTCGGGATGGCTGCACTGGAGGACAAGATCGTCCAGAAGGCAGTTGTGGATGGGATCCTGACACCGATCTTTGAGGTGGAGTTCCTGGGCTTCAGTTACGGGTTCCGACCGGGCCGAGGGGCGCATGACGCTCTCGACGCCTTGGCGTTCGGGATCGAGCGGCGCAAGGTCAACTGGATTGTCGATGCAGACATCCGGGCATTCTTCGACACCATCCCGAGGGAGTGGCTGGTCAAGTTCCTGGAGCACCGCATGGGCGACAGGCGGGTGATCCGCCTGATCCACAAATGGCTGAACGCTGGCGTCATGACCGACGGATCATGGAGCGACACCGGGGTGGGCTCGCCGCAGGGTGCGATGGTCAGCCCCTGCTTGGCGAACGTGGTTCTGCACTACGTGTTGGATCTGGGGTTTCACAAGGCATGGCGTCCGAAGGTTCCGGGCGGTCAAGCGATCATGGTCCGCTATGCGGACGATATCGTGGTCGGGTTTCCGTACAAGCGGGATGCGGAGCACTACCTTCGCGACGTCCGGGAGAGGCTGGAGCGCTTTGGGCTCGGCCTCCATCCGGACAAAATCCGTCTGGTCGAGTTCGGCCGGTTCGCCACGGCGAACCGCCGGAAGCGCGGGGCGGGCAAGCCGGAGACGTTCGACTTCCTGGGCTTCAGGCACTTCTGCGCGAAGACCCGGGCCGGACACTTCAGGCTTGGGCGCAAGCCGATCGCAAAACGGGTCGCAAGGACCTTGGCGCGCATCGGGGTGGTGCTTCGCAAACGATGGCAGTACGACCTATGGGAGGTCGGCACGTGGCGAGGGCGGGTCTGGCAAGGCGGGCTCAACTACTACGCCGTCCCGGGAGCGACCCGGTGGCTGCGCACGTTCCGCCAAAGGCTGCAACGCCTATGGATGCGGGCGCTACGCCGCCGCTCCCAGCGCCACCGTTTCGACTGGAAGCGGCTGGAGCGCAGGACCAAAATTCTTTGGCCGCGCGCAACCATCCGCCACCCATGGCCGGACCCGCGGTTTGCCGTCAAGCACTCGAGGTAGGAGCCGGATGGATGAGCGTCCAAGTCCGGAACTGTGCGGGGGGTGCGCAGCAATGCGCATTCCTACCGTAACTGGGGGGAGGGGCTCGGCAACGACCCCTCCTACCCGGCTTGCGCCAAGCGAAGCCCTGGAGAGGAGGAATGGCCTGCCCCCGTCGACGGGGGCAGTACGAATGTTAGTGCATGGGCGGCTTCTCCGCCAGGCTGGCCGGCCGGCTCCGCTACGCTCCGCCGGCCGGCCAGCCTGGCATGATCGTTTCCGGGGCTGGGGGTCGGTATCCCAAGCTGCTGTGCGGACGCACGGCGTTGTAGTGACGGCGCCAGGATTCGATGAGAATCCGGGCCTCCTTCCGGGTGTGGAAGATCTCCCCGTTCAGGAGCTCGTCCCGCAGCCGTGCGTGGAAGCTTTCGATGAATCCGTTCTCCCAAGGGGACCCCGGCCGGATGAAGGCGGTGCGGGCGCCGGCTGCAGAGATCCATCGCCGCACGGCCTTGGCGACGAACTCCGGGCCATTGTCGGAACGGATGGGGCCCGGCACGCCCCGCAGGAGGAACCGATCGCTCAGCACGTCGAGGACGTCGTTCGAAGAGAGCGTGCGCCGGACCCGGATGGCCAGGCTCTCGCGGCGGAACTCGTCCAGCACGTTGAGCCTGCGGAAGGACCGGCCGTCCTCGGTCCGGTGATGCAGGAAGTCGTACGACCAGACGTGGTTCACCCGCTCGGCACGGAGCCGGACACAGGAGCCATCGTCGAGCCACCGTCGGCTCCGTTTCCGGGGTCGGGCAGGTACTTTCAGCCCCTCGCGCCGCCACAGGCGCTCGATCCTCTGGTCGTGGACCCGCCAGCCGGCGTCGTGCAGCAGGGCCGCGATGCGGCGGTAGCCGTAGCGGACCTGCTGGCGAGCCAGCTCAATCCTGTCCGCAATCAGACGCTTCTCGTCGGCACGGGGGCGCAGAACCCGGCGCTGGGTCGAGCGATGCTGCCCCAGCACCCGGCAGGCACGCCGTTCCGAGATCTCCATCCGACCACGGACATGATCGATGCATGGGCGACGACGCGAGGGGCTCAGAAGTTTCCCCGAGCCGCCTCCTCGAGAATCTGCTTGTCCAACGCCAGGTCGGAAACCGCCCGGCGCAGCCGCTCGTTCTCCTTCTCCAGGTCCTTCAGGCGGCGCAGCGGATCGCCGTTCATCCCGGCATACTCCTTGCGCCACCGGTAGAACGTGACCTCGCGGATCCCGACCCGACGGATCGCCTCCGCCATCGACAGGTCCTGGCCGTGCAGCACCTCCACCTGCCGTAGCAGGCGGACGATCGGGTCCGGCTTGTAACGCGTTCTGGCCATGGTTGGCCCTCCTCATCCTGAACCTTAGGGTGGACCAGTTTCAGGGGGGCAGACCACCCCATGCCCGCCCCATCGCCCGCGGCCGGCCTCGGCTGCCGCCGTCTTCCGCCCTCCGCCGGGCCGGCGCCGGGAGGTCGAAGGGCGCAGGATGGCCGGCATCGAGGGACGGCGAACCGCAGTTCGTTCCCTGTGGGATCCCGAAAGGTCCGGCGAACCCGGAAGTCCGCCCTCGACGGGGGTGCCGTCCGGGCCGAGCCGCCCGTTCCCGCCCGCCTGCCCGATCCGGAAGCTGGTATACAGGGCACGGGCTAGCGGCTCCGAGGTCACGGGCCCCACCGGACCCCTGATCCTGTCCCGACGTGCAGTGAAGGAGAGCCGACCCCCATGTCCACGACCCATGCTGCGGGCGCCGGCGCGCCCGACCGGCATCCCTTGGTGCGCTTCAGCCGCATCCTCGACCGCGGGCTTTCCCTCGCCGGCATGATCGGGGCTTGGCTGTCGATCCCGTTGATCTGCATCATCATTTTCGACATCGTGACGCGTCGGTTTCTGGTGCTGGGATCGACCAAGCTGCAGGAGATGGAATGGCACCTGCACGCGGCGCTGTTCCTGCTGGCGCTCGGTTTCGGGTACCTGCGCAATTCCCATGTCCGGATCGAGGTGGTGCGCGAGCGGTTCCCGCAGATTTGGAAAGCCCGCCTCGAGGTCGCCGGAATCACCCTGTTCCTGATTCCGTACGCGGCCTTGGTGATCTGGTTCGGCGTCGATTTCGCCGAACGGTCCTTCCACATGAACGAGGTTTCGTCGGCCCTGACCGGTCTCACCCATCGGTGGATCATCAAGTCGTTCGTGCCGCTGGGAATGCTGCTGCTGCTCGCGGCCGGGGTGGCGGTCCTGCTCCGGAACCTGGCGTACCTGCTGCTGCTCGAGACCGGCCGGACGGAGGCCGCGCTCGAGCTGGCGAAGTCGCTGCCGGAGTTGCGCGATCCGGAGGAGGAACTGCGCGTGGCGGCGGTGCAGGAAGCGCAGGGCGTCGGGGGAGAGCGGTGATGGACACCCTGGTCACCCTGATGCCGGTCCTGATGTTTCTGGTGCTGGCCATGCTCCTGTTCAGCGGCTTTCCGGTCGCGTTCGTGCTGGGGGGCGTGGCCCTCGGCTTCGGCTTCCTCGGCCTGGCGGCCGACGTGTTTTCGTTCATCGAGTTCTTCAACATCATTTCCCGCATCTGGGGCGGAGTCTGCGAGAATCTGATCCTGGTCGCCGTTCCCATGTTCATCTTCATGGGGACCATGCTGGAGCGGTCCGGTGTGGCCAACGACCTCCTGCACTGTCTGCAGGTCCTGCTCCGCCGGGTGCCGGGCGGCCTGGCCATGGCGGTCACGATCATGGGCACCATCATGGCCGCCACCACCGGAATCATCGGAGCGTCGGTGGTGATGATGACGCTGCTGGCGCTGCCGGTCATGCTGGAGCGCAACTACCACCCGTCGCTGGCCACCGGGACGATCAGTGCGTCGGGAACGCTCGGGATTCTCATCCCGCCCTCGATCATGCTGGTGATCATGGCCGATCTGCTTTCGATCTCGGTCGGAACCCTGTTCGTGGCGGCCATCTTCCCCGGTCTCGTGCTCGCGTCGCTGTACATCGTCTACCTGTTCTTCCGCACCCGGCTCAACCCGACGCTGGCCCCGCCGCTGCCGGCTTCGGAGGGCCCGGACAGCCGCGCCGAGTTGCTGACCCTGGTCCTGCGGTCGTTCCTGCCGCCGATCTTCCTGATCATGCTGGTCCTGGGCTCCATCTTCGCCGGCGTGGCGACGCCCACCGAAGCCGCCGGGGTCGGTGCGCTGGGTTCGATTCTCCTCGCCCTGTTCAACCGCCGGCTGCGGACGGCGGTCCTGAAGGACGTGGTGGCGCGGACCGGCCTGACCTGCGCCATGATCTTCGGAATCTTCATCGGAGCGACCGCGTTTTCCTACGTGTTCCGGTCCCTCGGCGGAGACGACCTGATCCACGCGTTCGTCGAACACCTGGGGCTGGGTTCGTGGGGCATCCTGTTCCTCATGATGGGGATGGTGTTCCTGCTGGGTTTCTTCTTCGACTGGGTCGAGATCACGCTGATCGTGCTGCCGCTGTTCGCCCCGATCATGGAGACCCTCGATTTCGGTACCCACGTCGCCGCCGGACTGGTCATTCCGTGGGTGGCCGTGCTGATTGCCGTGAACCTCCAGACGTCCTTCCTGACGCCGCCGTTCGGCTTCGCGCTGTTCTACCTGAAGGGTGTGGCGCCGCCCACGGTCAAGATCCAGATGGTCTACCGGGGCATCATCCCGTTCGTCCTGCTCCAGTTGGTGGGGCTCGCCCTCGTCATCGGCTTTCCGGAGATCGCCCTGTGGCTGCCCGGCGCGCTCCTGGACTGACGCCGGCGAACGCCGGATCCGGCCAGAACCGCCGGAAGCCCGGGGAGCGGGCGCGACCGTGGCGGTAGCCGTGCTGCGGACCCCGGACGACCGGTTCGAGGGACTTCCCGGGTGGACCTTTCCCCCGCGCTATCTGGAAGCGGTGCCCGGGTTCCCGGTCGGCCCGCCGGTTCGCCTGCACTACGTGGACGAAGGCGAGGCGCAGGCGGCCGGTGCGCTCACGTTCCTGCTGCTGCACGGGTATCCGACCTGGGGGTATCTCTACCGGCACCTCATTCCCGAGATCGTGCGGCAGGGGCATCGTGCAGTCGCTCCGGACCTGCCGGGATTCGGCCGGTCCGACAAGCCGGCCGACCCGGACGCCTACACGTTCGAGGGCCTGCGTTCCGGCCTGGTCGCGCTGATCGAGCGCCTCGACCTCCGCAACCTGGTGCTGATCGTGCACGAGTGGGGCGGTTCGCTCGGCCTGACGATTCCGTGTACGATGCCCGACCGGTTCGTCGGCCTCGTGTGCTTCAACACGTGGCTGCCCACCGGCCGGCGGCCGCTGCCGGACGGCTACCGCAACTGGCTGGCCACGGCCCGTTCGGAGCCGGACCTGAACGTCCGGTCGCTGATGGCGCGCACCAACCGCATCCTCACGCTGGCCCAGTGCAACGCCTATCACGCACCGTTTCCGGACGCCGCCCACAAGGCGGCGATCACGGCGCTGCCGCGGATCTTCCCGACCGCGCCGGACGATCCCGGCGCGGATCTCGGACAGACGGCGGAAGCTTGGTGGAGGGACGAGTACGACGGGTTCTCGATGCTGCTCGCGGGCATGCGGGATCCCATCCTGCCGCCCGATTCGATGCGCGGGCTCGCCGACCGCATCCGGGGCCTGGAAGCGCCGGTGGCGGTGGGCAACGCCGGCCATTTCGTGCCGGAATGGGGCCCGGAATTCGCGTCCGACGTCGTCGCGGAGGCAGCCGCCCTCCGCCGGCGGCAGCTGGCGGCGTCGGACGCCGGCGGCGCGCGGACATGAAGCGCCGGGCGCGGGTCGTGGTCGCCATGTCGGGCGGGGTCGACAGTTCCGTGGTCGCGGCGATGCTGCACGGCGCGGGTCACGAGGTCATCGGCGTGACCCTGCATCTGTACGGCCGCGGCGGGCGGGCCGCCGCCGCGAAGACCTGCTGCTCGGGCCAGGACGTGTACGACGCGCGCCGCGTGGCGGACCGTCTCGGCATTCCGCACTACGTGCTCGACTACGAGAAGCGCTTCCGCACCCGGGTCGTGCAGGATTTCGCGGACCGCTACGCCGAGGGCGTCACGCCGGTGCCATGCGTGCGCTGCAACCAGCGGGTGAAGTTCCGCGACCTGCTGCAGACCGCTCTCGGGCTGGATGCCGACTGGATGGCGACCGGCCACTATGTGCGGCGGGTGGACGGGGCGGGCGGGCCGGAACTGCACCGGGCGGCCGATCCCGCCAAGGACCAGAGCTATTTCCTCTTCGCTACCGAGCGGGGCCAACTGGAACGGCTGCGCTTTCCCTTGGGGGATTTTTCCAAGGAGCGGACGCGGAAGGCGGCGGCGGCGGCGGGGATCGGCGTGGCCGGGAAGCCGGAAAGCCAGGACCTCTGCTTCGTTCCCGGCGGCAACTACCGCGAGGTCGTCCGCCGGCTGCGCCCCGACGCGGCGGCGGAGGGCGAGATCGTGCACGTCGACGGACGCGTGCTGGGCCGGCACTCCGGCATTGTCGGCTTCACGGTCGGCCAGCGCCGCGGCTTGGGGGTCACGGAGCCCGGCCGGCCGCTCTACGTGATCCGGATCGACGCGCTCGAACGACGCGTCGTGGTGGGTCCGAAGACGGCGCTCGGGGTCTCCGGCGTCACGATTCACGACGTGAACTGGATGGCCGACGAACCGCCGGAGGAAGGGGCCCGGACGGACGACATCCTGGTGCGCGTACGCTCGACCCACCGGGGCGCCCGCGGGCGGGTCCGGCTGCTGGCCGGTGGTCGGGCCGAAGTGACGTTTCGATCCCCGGAGCGGGCGGTGGCCCCGGGCCAGGCGGCGGTGTTCTATCGCGGCTCTCGGGTCCTGGGCGGGGGCTGGATCGAGCCGCGACCGTGCTGGCCGTCCGGGCCGGACGACCCCGGGGAACACCGCGCGTGAGCGTCGCGTCCGGGTTCACGCTGGGAGTCGAGGAAGAGCTCTTTCTTGTGGACCGGGAGTCCCTCGATCTGGTTCCCGATCCCGATCCCCGCCTGCTCGAGGCCTGCTCCGAACTCCGGGACGTGGGCCAGGTCGTGCCCGAACTCCTGCGCTCGCAGATCGAACTGAACTCGCCGGTCTGCCGGTCGGTAGCGGAGGTCCGGGAGGCCCTCCTGGTCCTTCGCCGGACCGTCCTCGACCTCGCCGACCGGTTCGAAGTCGGCCTGATGGCGGCGTCGACGCATCCCTTCGCGGCCTGGGAGAGCCAGGTGGTGACCCCGCGGGACCGCTACCGCGAATTCACGGTCATGTACCAGTCGGTCCTCCGGCAGCTGCTGGCGAGCGGCATGCACGTGCATGCCGGTTTCGGGACTCCCGATGAGCGCGTGCAGGTGATGACGGCGATGCGGCGCTACCTGCCCGTCTTCCTGGCGCTGTCCGGGTCGTCGCCGTTCAGCGGCGGCCATGTCACCGGGTTCAAGTCGTCGCGCATGAACCTTATGGCGGCGCTGCCGCGCACCGGCATCCCGCCGGTCCTCTCGTCCTGGGCGGACTACGACCGGATCGTGGAGAACTACCGCCGTCTCGAATTCGTCCGGGACGGTTCGGAGATCTGGTGGGACCTCCGCCCTTCGGCCCGGTTCCCGACCCTGGAACTGCGAATCGTCGACGTGTGTCCCGACATCGACGACGCCATGGCCATCGTGGCCTTGTACGCCTGTCTGGTCCGGCACCTGCTGGCGGCCGCCCGCGCCGGCCGGCCGCCCGAGGGCCCGCCCCCGGAAATCATCGAGCAGAACCGGTGGCTGGCCCAGCGGTACGGCGTGGTGGCGTTCCTGGCCGACTTCGAGACCGGGGTCCGCGCCGACCTCGTCGACTACATCGACGGACTGCTGGACATGCTGAAGGAGGATGCGGCTGCACTGGACTGCGAAAGCGCGCTGATGCACGCTCGCACCATCATTCGCGAGGGCAGCAGCGCCGACCGGCAGCTGGATCACTTCCGGCTGCGACGGCTCGAAGGGGACGGCGTCCGGGAGGCCCTCCAATCGGTGGCGCAGCTGCTCGTTGCCGAGACCCGCCGGAGCGCGGCGGCGGCCGGTTCGTGAAACCGGTCAGGGACTGAACTGCTCGGCAAGAATGCGTTCCTCCAGATGGTGTTCGGGATCGAACAGCAGTGTGAGGTCCGTGGACCGGTCGGAGCCCACTGCGACCGTCTGGACGTGACGAACCTCGAGCTCGCTTGCGGTGGCGCTGACCGGGCGCTGGTCGGATTCCCGGACCTCGAAGACGACCCGGGCCGACTCGGGCAGCAGGGCCCCGCGCCACCGCCGGGGTCGGAAGGGGCAGATTGGCGTGAGTGCCAGCAACGGCGTGCCCAGCGGCAGGATCGGACCTTGGGCGGACAGGTTGTAGGCCGTGCTGCCGGCGGGCGTGGAGACCAGCACGCCGTCGCAGGACAGGGCCGCGAGGCGTTCGCGGCCGTCCACCAGGATTCGGATGCGGGCGGTCATGCGCGTCTGCCGCAGCAGCGAGACCTCGTTGATGGCGAGCCCCGTGCGGTGCTCCCCGGCGGCGGTGACGGCATCCATGCGCAAGGGGTGAATGACCGCGGCCCGCGCCGCGCCCAGCCGGGCGTCCAGGTCGTCCTCGCGGAAGCGGTTCATCAGGAATCCGACGGTCCCGCGGTTCATTCCGTAGATCCGCTTGCCCTCCGGACCCCACCGGGACAGGGCGTTCAGCATCATGCCGTCCCCGCCCAGCACGACAATGATGTCGGCCTCGGCCGGGGGCACGTGATCGTAGCGGCGGCCGAGGGTGGCCCGCGCCGACCGGGCGGCGTCCGTGGGCGCCGCGACGAATGCGATCGGTGTGGGCATGGCGCGCGGGGCCGGGAGGCGGCAGCGCGGCCCTATCCGCCGGTGACGCTCATGTGGCGGGCGACCGAGGGGGTGCGCTCGCGTCGGCTGATGACGAAATCGTGTCCCTTGGGCTTGCGGCCGATGGCTTCGGTGACGGCGGCGCGCAGCCGGTCGTCGTCGTCGGTGGAACGCAGCACCTCGCGGAGGTCGGCGCGGTCGTCCTGGCCGAGGCACAGGTAGAGCGTCCCGGTGCAGGTCAGGCGGACGCGGTTGCAGGATTCGCAGAAGTTGTGGGTCATGGGCGTGATGAAGCCGACGCGCCCGCCGGTCCGCAGGGCCCGGAAATAGCGTGCCGGCCCGCCGGTCCGGTAGCTGAGTTCCTCCAGCCCGTAGCGGTCGCGCAGACGGGCCCGCACCATCGACAGCGGCAGGTACTGATCGGCCCGGTCGTCCGAGATGTCCCCCATCGGCATCGTTTCGATCAGCGTGAAGTCGAATCCCCGATGGTGGCACCATTCCAGCATCGCCGGAATCTCGTCCTCGTTGACGCCCTTCAGGGCCACCGTGTTGATCTTGACGTGCAGCCCCGCTTCCGTCGCGGCCTCGATTCCGTCCAGCACCCGGTCGAGGCGGCCCCATCGGGTGACCGCGCTGAATCGTTCGGGGTCGAGCGTGTCGAGCGAGACGTTGACCCTGCGCACGCCGGCGGCATGCAACGCCACGGCATGACGACGGAGCTGGGATCCGTTCGTGGTCAGCGTAAGCTCCTCCAGCCCCCCTTCGCCCAGCATCGCGCCGAGGTCGCGAAAGAGCTGCATCACGTTCTTGCGCACCAGCGGCTCCCCGCCGGTCAGGCGGAGCTTGCGCACGCCCAGCGAGACGAAGACGCCGCACAGGCGACGGAGCTCATCCAGCGACAGGACATCCCGTTTCGGGAGAAACGTCATGTCTTCCGACATGCAGTAGACGCAACGGAAGTCGCAGCGGTCGGTGACCGAGACCCGCAGATAGGTGATGCCGCGACCGTAGGGATCGATCACCGGCATGGCCGGGCCATTCGACATAGGCAGCTCCCAGTGTGGACGCCCGGCAACTATATACCAGTGGATATAATCCGGGCAAGCGGCCGGGGTCAGTGCCGGTCCGGAGAACGTGGCCCGACCGGCACGGGCGCGACCTGCCGGCACTCCGTGGCTGGGCGGGCTGGACTCGAACCAGCATTTGCGGGACCAAAACCCGCCGTCCTGCCATTGGACGACCGCCCAAGCCGAGGGGTTCGCGGCGTGGTCGGAGCGGCCGGATTTGAACCGGCGACCCCTTGTCCCCCAGACAAGTGCGCTAACCAGGCTGCGCCACGCTCCGCCATGCTCGGACGGTCAGGATATACGGCATCGGACCGGCGACAAGGCCGGAAGGACCGGCGGCCAAGACCTTTCTTTTGCCGGGCCTGTGGACTGCTGATGTGACAGGGACCGGGCATGGTTGAGGCGCCCGGGGTTCCCTGTGGGCCGGTTTCCGTGGTCCCTGCTGGTGCATCAGGGCTCACCGGGCACGCTGTTTCGAGGGTTCGGGCAGAGCGGTCCGGTGGTGCCGTCCGGCGGCGCGTTCCCGGCTGATGGCGCGGGTCCGGAGCGAAGGTTCCTTCGCCGGGCGGGGTGCGAATCGCGTCGAGCGCGTCCCGGGCGCGGGCGGCGGAATGCCGGTGGGCCTCGGGCCTATCTTGGAAGTGTCCACCGCAGCGCACGATGGCGAGGGCGGCGTGGGTCTGGCAGGAGAGGTGGCGCGGCCGAGGGCGCACAGGGACCCTGCAGCGGTCCTCGTCGCAGAGGAAGCCGCCGCATTACGCAGTGCCGTCGATTCTCCATGACCCAAGGGTCACGCACGAGCGTCGGAAGCCTCGATCGAGGAGGCTCTGCGGCGCTGGGCGTAGCCGCGCCTGCGGGTCGGCCACGCGATCGCGGTCGACGGCACGCGCCTTCGCGGCGCCCACCGCACCGGCGAGGATCCTGACGAGACGGTCTCGCGGATCGAGCACGGGACCGGCATGCCGGTCTCGATCCTCCACGATCCCGACGAGGGCGGGGAGATCGCTGCCGTCCACGCCGCGCTCGAGACGGTGCCGGTGGCCGGCCGTCTGCGCACGCTCGACGCGCTCCCCACCACCTGCGAGACGGCACGGCGGATCGTCGAGACCCAGGGCGCCGGCGGGAGGATGACGGTCACGGGCCACGCTTCCCGGACCTTCGAAACGTTCGAGAGCCTCCATTGGGAGACCACGAGCACGGAACGCTACTGCGAAACGCCCACGCTCGAGCACGGCCGCATCGAGCCGCGCAGCATCGAAGTCTTCACCCCGCCCGCGAAGATGATCCACGATCCCCACGTCCAACCGATCTTCCGTGTCACCCGGCACGTCGAATGCACGAAATCCGGAACACCGACCCCGGAACACGCCTACGGCATGACCTCGGTCGCGGCCGAACGCGCCTCGCCGCAACCGCTACTCGCAGGGAACCGTGGTCCCTGGGGGGGGGGTCGAAAGCCCTCACCCCATCCGCGACGCCACCTTCCGCGAAGACGACTCCAGGCTCCGGGCCCGCAACGCGCCCACACCCCGACCGAAACCGCAAGCCTCCGAGCCTGAGAGCCTGTACGGAAACTATTGAGCGGTCCCGATTCTGGCCGCTCGTGCAAAGTATCGGCGTCGGAGAGACCGCTTCGAAAGCAATCTGACAGATGTGGAATGGACTTGTCTGATCCCGATGTACTCTCCAGCCACATCGCAGATACCAGAATCGGGGCCGCTCAATAGTTTCCGCACAGGCTCTGACTACCCAACCCGGCAGGCCTCTCGCTCGCCCCGGATCCGCCAAAGCGGACCCCTCGCGCCCCGCTCCACGCCGCCGCTGGGCAGCAGACGTCCGCACATCTCACAATCGCAGACTCGAACGCGTCGACCCGCGCCGCGATCAAGACTCCGATCGCATCACAGCAACAAGCATGGGATCACCTTGCCCTGGGGCAGCCCGTCATGGCGGCGCGGATACAACCGGCGCACCGCCATGGAGCGGATCAACGCCCGCCTCGACTGCAGCTTCAACTTCGAAACCCACTACATCCGCGGCCGCGCCAGGATGAAGACCCGCCTCGGGCTGGCCCTGGCGGTCATGATGGCGAGGGCCCTCGCACAGGCCCGCGCCGAACGCGCCGGGCGCATGCGCTCCCTGGTCGGCCCAGTGCCATACCTCGATACCGTCTGACCGTTTGTCCCGTCTCCGACACCGCCGCTCGATCCAGCCGCCGCCCGGCGGACGGCAAGCCGCGGCCGTCCGTGCAACCATGGTCCCGTAATATGCCTGCCACGCGCCGGATCACGGCAGTCTGCAACCACGTGGCGGCAGGGCAGGCGATAGACGGACACCAAAATTCAGCCGCGCGCGATCAAAAGTCCCCACAGCGCACATGCCTCAGGACAGGCCGGCATTGACGCTTCCCGCATTAGACCCTACATTGTCGGGACAGAGAGAGGGAGGGTGGCGCAGTGTTGAACTTCAGCGATGTCGAAGCGCCGTCGAATGAGAGGGCGACCGATCATATTGAGATGCGGGTGAGGCCGAGCGACAAGGAGCGCATTTCCTGGGCCGCCGAGCTGTCGGGCGTCAAGCTTGCAACGTTTGTCAGGGCGTCGGCTGCAAGGGAGGCCGAGCGCATCCTGCGCGAGCATCAGACCACGGCACTTTCGGGGCGCGACAGGCAGATGCTGCTGGAGGCGCTTGACAATCCGCCGCCGCCTACACCAGCAGCCCGGGACGCGGTGCGCAGCTACCGCGCCCGGATTGCCAATGCAGGGTGATCGCGCGGCGGCTCCCGGAAGCGTCATCGAACCGTTTGACCCCGGCCGACATGACCGGTCGGGCTTTACCTGCGGCACGGACCGTCTCGACAATTTTCTGCGGTTTAGCGCCAGAAAGCAGCAGAAGGACGACTTTACGAGAATATTCGTTGCAGTTGCCGAAGGATTGCCCAAGGTGCTCGGCTACTGTATCTACTCACCCCCTACTGATGACGAATCGTTTTTCCTGACGGGTCCGGATCCGGCATTTTCCCTTGCCCCTTTAACTTGCTCACGGCCGATGACCGGAGGTGCGTGTTCCGGCTGACAAGAAGCGGATCGATCTTCGTCATCAGTAGGGGGTGAGTAGATACCGGCTACTATGCGCTGAATGCTCACGCCGTCGCGACGGACGACCTCGGACAGGCCCCGCCCCGGCGGGCTCCCAATACCGGCAGCGTTCCGGCGCTGTATCTCTCCATGATTGCTGCGGATCGAAGCTGGCAAGGCCGGGGACTCGGCTCCGACCTTGCGGTTGATGCGCTCGGCCGCGCCCTGAGTGTTACTGGTGAAATCGGCATCAAGTTGGTTGTCCTGGACGTGATCGACGATGGTGGGAACGAGGCCTTCGCGCGCCGTATGACATTCTACCGGCGTCTGGGTTTCCAGAGCTTCCAAGACCGTCCGGAACGGATGTTCATCGCCATCGAAACGATCCGGGCCATGTTCAGTGAAAGATAGTCGGGACAGTTTGACGCACAAAGTACCCGGTCGAAGGGAAGCAGCGCTACCCCAGAACCATCCCACGCTAGGTTGGTTGGAAGGCTGGGTTCCGTGGGTTCCAGATGATTCGGATGTGTGCTGGCTGTTTGTGAAGCGGTGTGGTATCCGTGGTTGTCTTGGAGCGCGCCGCGGATGTTTTCGAGACGACCCCGGAGGGTTTTGCGCTCCGGGATGTGGTGGTGCGCCTGGCGCGTCCGGATGAGGTGTGTCGCTGGAACCGTGTGGTGGACCGCCATCATGATCTTGGTTTCCAGCCGTTTGCGGGTCGAGGTCTGCGCTCCGTATTCACCTGACGCGGGCGGTGGATGGGCGCTGCGGGCTGGCAGACGGGCGCCTTCCGCTGTGCGCCGCGGGACCGTGGGATGGGCGGGCGCCGCGAGGAACCGTTGGAGCGGTTGCACCGGATCGGAAACCCCACGAGGTTTGTGATTCTGGGGGGGGTCGCCCACGACGATCCCATGCTAATTCGTGCCTGCACGGAAAATCCCTAAGAGTCTGATTACATGAATGGAAAGCCAATATTGACAGGGCGAAGATTCATCGAATCCAGCCTGATTTCAGCGGAATATGTCGTCATATGCCATCAAAGAGGGAATCTTCGGTTCCCCAGATTCCAAATATGGTTGCATATACAATGTGTTGTGATTTTCCGTGCAGACACTAATTCGGAGACACGAAATCCGAATGCGTTGGGGCTCGGATCATCATAGATCGCCTCCTTGATCGCAATTTTCGTGCCGAGAAGGTCCCATCGAGCTTTGGCGGCACGATTGCAGTGCGACGCAAACTGAGAAAACCTCGCCAGTCGTCGCCGGATTAGCAGCGTGGGATCACCGTGGGGGGTCGCCGGGTGTTTCGGGGTCTTGCCTCGTGTGCGTGGTCGCGGATGGAGCGGCGTCTCAGCGACGACTGGGAGGCTGCGTACGGCACTCCGTTGCGGGTGGCGGAGTCGTGGGTCTCGCCGACGAAGTTCCGCGGCACCCTGTACCAGGCGGCGAACGGGACGTGCGTGGGCAGGAGCACGGGCGATGCGCGCGCCCACGGGCGCGATCCCGATCCGCACGGGGAGGCGAAGGATCGGTACGGGGTTCCGCTGCGTCGCGATGCCGGTCGTCGGTTGCGGGCGACGCAGAGCGGCCGGTCGGCGCGGGAGGTGCGCTCGATGTACCTGCATGGTGCGGCGCTTTCCGACTTCCGGCGTGCGCAGGGGCGCACGCACGGCATCGCCTCGGTGCGGTGCGTGATCTTGCTGGCGTGGCGGGCGAATCGGCACGGCGCGGTGGCGGCGGCACGCTCCGCGAAGGCGATGACGCAGAAGGATCTGGCGCAGATCGGTGCGTGGAAGAACCCGGACACCGGCCGGTAGGAACCGGTGTCCCAATCGACCGTGCACCGGGTGCTGCAGAACCCCGACCCGGCGTGGATCGAGGAGGCTCTGCGACGCTGGGTGCAGCCGCGCCTGCGGGTCGGTCACGCGATCGCGGTCGACGGCACGCGCATGCGCGGCGCCCACTGCACCGGCGAGGATCCTGACGAGACGGTCTTGCGGATCGAGCACGGGACCGGCATGCCGGTCTCGATCCTCCACGATCATGACGAGGGCGGGGAAATCGCCGCCGTCCACGCCGCGCTCGAAACGGCACCGGTGGCCGGCCGTCTGCTCACTCTCGACGCGCTCCCCACCACCTGCGAGACGGCACGGCGGATCGTCGAGACCCAGGGCGCCGACGGGAGGATGACGGTCAAGGGCAACGCTCCCAAGACCTTCGAGACGTTCGAGAGCATCCATTGGGAGACCATGAGCACGGGACACTACCGCGAAACGCCCACGCTCGAGCAGGGCCGCATAGAGCAGCGCAGCATCGAAGTCTTCACCCCGCCCGCGAAGATGATCCACGATCCCCACGTCCAACCGATCTTCCGTGTCACCCGGCGCGTCGAATGCACGAAATCCGGAAAACGGACCACCGAGCACGCCTACGGCAGGACCTCGGTCGAGGCCGACCGCGCCTCGCCGCAACCGCTACTCGCACGGAACCGCGGTCCCTGGGGGTCGAACGCCCTCACCCCATCCGCGACCCCACCTTCCGCGAAGACGACTCCAGGCTCTGGGCCCGCAACGCGCCCGCAAACCACGCGATCCTCAACACCCTCGCCCTTGCCGTCATCCTCCACAACCCGCGGCAGCTGCCCCAGCCCGCCCATTGCCCACAAATACCGTCTGACTAGCTCATGTGTTGCCGCACGGCGCTGTCGTCCCCGGCATCGACACGGTGGCCAAGCATCCACACCGTGAACGACAGTGCAGCTTGGCCATTCCAAGTGATTTCCACGCCGGGCGGGCCGTCTTTGCTGCGGTTCAAGGATCCGCCCATCGTCGCCACGAGGCGGAAGGCCTGCCCGAGAGACCTCCGGCTGCGCCAAGATCCGCGACAGCTTCTTCCTGCCTTGTGCTGAGGAAAGCGCGCTGGGAATTGAAACAAGGCCGTCCATGCGCCCGACCATGGCACGAAGGAATCAGCGAGTCGAGCGCGAAATGTGTCCGATGGGCAGGCCCCAGCCCTTCCACAGCTTCGCCGACGCCCGCCACCCCGATGCCGACCAGGCGCAAGCAGGTCCTGCACGCCGTCACAAGACCCGGCTGACCGCGCTCACACCCCGACCGAAACCGCAAGCCTCCGAGCCGGGCTACCCAACCCGGCCGGCCTCTCGCTCGCCCCGGATCCGCCGAAGCGGACTCCTCGCGCCCCGATCCGCGCCGCCACCGGGCAGCAGACGCCCGCACATCTCAAATCGCAGACTCGAACGCGTCGACCTGCGCCGCGATCAAGACTCCGATCGCATCACAGCAACAAGCATGGGATCTCCTTGGCGCTACCCCGCTCGCGGGCGCGGTTCAGGGGCGGCTCGCGCCATGACCGGCCCGAAGATCGCCGTCCTGTTCCCCGGCCGGGAGGGGCGGCCCGTGGGCGAACTGCGCTACGGGACGGACGCCATCCGGCGGTTCAGCCTGTTCCGCTATGCGCCGTCCTGGCTCGAGAGCAGGGACGCCTTCGCGCTGGCCCCGGGCATGCCGCTGGAGGACCGGGACTTCCGCTGTTCGGGCCACGGCGCTTCGGGCCTACCCTTGGAGTGACCCTGCGTACAAACCTTCCGATGACGCCCTGCAGGACAACCCGACGCGCGAGGATATCCAGGCGGCGGCCGTGCTGCTCGAGATGCAGGCCTGCTATGAATTGAACGATGCGATCGGTTGCCTGGCCATGCTGGCTACCATGGACGGCGGCCGGGCGGCCGTCACTTGATTTGTCCGGAAGTATCCCTATATTTTGCTGCAAAGGAGCCCTCCGATGTCCACTGCAGCAACCGTCCGGTCCGCCCTGGGACGAGTGCCGAAGGGCAAGCCCTTCACCGGCGCCCGTTTTTCGGGATACGGCAGCCCGGCCGCCGTCGGGCGGACCCTGTCGCGCTTGGCCGCGGCGGGCGAGATCCGGCGCGTCGCCCGCGGCGTGTATGTGCGGCCGAAATTCAGCCGCTATGTCGCCGGCGGCATGGCGATCGATGTTCGCGAGGTCGCCCGGACCGTTGCGCGCCGCCACGGCGAGACGCTCCAGGTCCACGGTTTCGAGGCCATAAGGCGGTTCGGGTTCAGCACCCAGATGCCGCTCTCGCCCGTGTACCATACCAGCGGAACGACCCGGACCCTTCATGTCGGGGCCGGATCCGTCCGGCTCCGCCACACCTCGAACCGGCGCCTGCTGCAATTCCCCGGCGAGCCGGCGGGTGTGGCTCTCTCCGCACTCTGGTATCTCGGGAAGGAGGAGGTCACGCCGGAGACGGTCGCCCGGATTGCGAAGGTTCTCCGCCCGGAGGACTTCGCAAAGCTGCGCACAGCCGCCATGCCCGCCTGGATGGCGGCGGCGTTCGATGCCTCTCCGACAGGATCGTCCCATGGCTAGGCCGTTCCTTCCTCTCGCGGCCGGCGAACGCGCGGACATTCTGCAGGCCGTCAACACCAATTTCGGTCCGGACCCCGTCATTCTGGAGAAGGACATCTGGGTCTGCTGGGCGCTGCATACCCTCTTCACCATGCCCGGGGCCCATCCGATGGCCTTCCGGGGAGGAACCGCGCTTTCGAAGGTCTATGGCGTCATCGACCGGTTTTCCGAAGACGTGGATGTCAGTTTCGATTACCGCGTCTTCAGCGACGGATTCGATCCTTTTGCCGAAGGCGTGAGCCGGAACCGGATCAAGCGGTTGAGCGAACAACTCAGGGCCCGGGTCGCAGACTATATCCGCGATGTCGTGGCGCCCTTCGTCGACGAAGCGGCGCAACGGCTCGACATGGACGGCCGGCACGACATACGGATCAGCGAGGATGGCGAGAGCCTGCTTTTCGTTTATCCGTCCGCGGTCGGTGGCGCCAGCGGTTACTTCAGCAACGAGGTGCTGCTGGAATTCGGCGGCCGCAATGTTATCTCGCCGAACGAGCGACGCCCGGTCGCGGCCGATATTGCCGGCTTTACCCAAGACCTGGAGTTTCCTTCAGCGACTGTGACCGTCCTCAACCCGAAGCGCACATTCTGGGAAAAGGCGACCTTGGCCCATGTGGCCTGCCACCGCCGCCGTCTCGCGGGACGCCTTTCCCGCCACTGGTTCGACCTGGCCTGCCTCGCCGACCACGAGATTGGCAGGGCGGCGCTCGACGACCGCGCGCTGCTGGGAGAAGTGGTCAAACACAAGAAGATGTTCTTTCATTATGGCGGCGTCAGTTACGACCGCTGTCTGGAGGGCGAATTGCGGCTCGTGCCGGACGAAGACCAGCTCCCGGACCTGAAGGCCGACTATGAGGCGATGTGCGACGCTGACGCTATCCGGGGCGACGTCCTGGAGTTCGATGCGCTGATGGAACGTATTCGGCTTCTCGAAGCGAATGTGAACGGTCGCGGTCTGAGCGACGATCTGCCGGAGTCGTCCCCGTTCCGGCACACATGACGATAGTGTCTCGGCGCCGATTGACGACAGGAACGACTGTGGCGAACGCAATAGCGCCACACTTCGAGGAGGCCTGAGGGACCATTTGTCGAGCAACGGATCAATGCGGAGCGGAGCGTCGGTCCAGGCAAGCACCCACTCCATCCGTACCCTCCGGGGTGGGCGCCTGTAGCTTCATACCCGCCGGGTCATGCGAACTGTGGACGTCGGACCGTCGCCAGCCGCCCGGAATGGGGCTCGATCAGGACGCCACAGCGGACCCGAAGCACTAAACTGACACGGTCCATGAAGCTTTGGATCGTGTCGTCCGGGTCTTTTAATTCCCCATATGTATCTACTCACCCCCCTACTAATGACGAATCGTTTTTCCTGACGGGTTCGGATCCGGCATTTTCCCTTGTCCCTTTAACTCGCTCGCGACCGATGACCGGAGGTGCGTGTTCCGGCTGACAAGAAGCGGGTCGATCTTCGTCATCAGTAGGGGGGGGTGAGTAGATACCCCCATATAATAAAAGGGGGCTTATACGCCAAACTAGCCAGAATCTGTTCAAATTCTTGAATATGTATCGTTTTTAGTTCCCTTCCTTCGCAATGTCGGGCTTGGGTGTTTAACCTGAGAAAAACGGCACAAGCCGACAAACTTGGCTAGTTTGGCGTATAAGCCCCCTCCCGAGCGCCCCAAGTCGGGCGCATCGTGACCGCCCGCAGAGCAACGCACGAACCCGGAACCGGCGGCGCCGCCACGAGCGGCACCCTGCCCCATCGAGAACGGGATGGCCGGCCCCGACTTCAGTTCAACCCGCTCGACGGGTGGACGGGAAATTCGTTCTGCGTTCTTTCCGAACCTCCGCACACGGGATCCCGGCCGGATGAAGGCCGGTCGGTCGGTTGAAGGCCGGTTGCGGGCAATCCGGTCCGGGGGTGCCGTGGCGGGTGCCGGGTCTTTCAACTGGACACGGTTAACTCTTCGCTCATGAGGGGCCGTACATCGTGGCCCATGAGGATCGGCTTTCGACCTCTGTGTGCGACGACGGTGGATGGGCTGAAGGCGGTGTCGGCGGCCGAGGGCAGCACGCGCTCGTCCTTGGCGCGGGGATGGTGCGAGCGCGAGGACTGACGCAACGCGAAGGGCGCCCTGTGCCGGGCCTCGGCGCGCCCGGCCTTGCCGGGTCTTGCCTTGTCGCTCGACCTTGTCCTTCCTGCACCCAAGCCTCATGAATGCAGAGTCGACCATGTCCGGTTGAAAGGTGCCGGGTAGGGGGATCCGGTTGCCGGCGGCGAACTGGCGGAACGGTCGAGCGGCCGGTACCATCCGGCGCAGTGGCGAGCGGCCGATCCGCTGCCGGGTCCGCAGGAGACTTCGCCTTGGCTGTCAGCGCACGCCTGCCGGATGGAGGGTCGCCGGCCGACGCCGGGCTGTACTTTGCCACGGCCACGGAGCTACTCGCAGGGTACGAGCGGAAGGCGGCATCGCCGGTGGAGGTCGCCCGCGCGATCCTGGCCCGAATCGAGCGGCTGAATCCGACGCTGAACTGCTTCGTCTTCGTCGAGCCCGAACACGTCCTGCGCGATGCCCGGGCGGCGGAAGCACGCTGGTTTCGGGGGGCGCCGCGAGGATCCCTGGACGGCGTGCCGGTTTCGGTCAAGGATCTGCTGCTGACCCGGGGGTGGCCGACGCGCAAGGGCTCGCTCACGGTGCCGGCGGACGGACCTTGGGAGGACGACGCACCGGCGGTGGCCCGCCTGCGCGAGCATGGTGCCGTGCTGCTCGGGAAGACCTCCACTCCCGAATACGGGCACAAGGGTACGACCTCGAGCAGCCTCTGCGGCATCACCCGCAATCCCTGGAACCCCGACGTCACTCCAGGCGGTTCTTCGGGCGGGGCGGGCGCTGCAGTTGCGGGCGGGATGGGGCCGCTCGCGCTGGGCACGGACGGCGGCGGGTCGGTCCGCATCCCTTCGAGTTTTACCGGGCTGTTCGGTCACAAGCCGTCGTTCGGGCGGGTTCCGGCCTGGCCGCTCTCGCTGTTCGGTACGGTGGCGAACGTGGGCCCGATGTCCCGGACCGTGGCCGACGGCGCGCTGCTCTACGAAGTGATCACGCAGCCGGACCACCGCGATTTTCATGCCCTTCCGCCCCACGGCACGGACTACCGCGCCGCGGCCGCCGCCGGCGCAAGCGGGCTTCGGGTCGGCTATACCCCGGATTTTGGTCTGCGGCATGCGATCGGGGATCAGCGCATCGATCCTGCGGTCGCCGACGTCACCCGGGAGGCCGCCGATGCACTGCGGCGGGCCGGAGCCGACGTACGGGAGATCCGGCTCGAATGGCCCTGTGATCCGGTGCGCATCTTCCGCCTGATCTGGACGATGGGAGCAGCGCGGCTGGCGGCGGAACTGGATCCCCGGGACTACGAGCTTCTCGACCCCGACCTGCAGGCCTTCTGTGCCGCGGGAAAACCCTGCGGCTTGGCCGAGGCGCGGGAGGCACAGGACGGGCGCGTGCAGCTGTGGTCCTGGCTGTCCGACCGATTCCGCACGGAGCCGTTCGACGTGTTGCTGGGCCCGACCATGCCGGTGCTTCCGTTCCGGGCGGGACAGGGTTGCCCGGACGGCTGGGAGAGCAATCCCTTTGCCTGGGTTCCGTTCACGCCGGTATTCAATCTGACCCGCCATCCGGCGGCTTCCGTGAACGCGGGCTTTGCGCAGGGACTTCCCGTGGGCGTGCAGCTGGTCGGGCCCTGGTACCGGGACGAGATCGTGTTTCAGGCGGCTGGGGCGTTGGAGCGGGAACTCGGACTGACGGACCGGCACCCGACGCTCTGAACGCGCCGGCTCAGCCGCCGGGCATCCGCACCACCGTGCGCCCGGTGACGGCACCTTCCAGGATGGCATCGAGCGAGCCGGAAAGGTCGTCGAACGCGATCTCGGTGGTCATCGCGTCGAGATCGGCCGGCCGGAGTTCTCCCGCCATCCGGGCCCACACGTCGATCCGCTCGCGCATCGGGCACAGCACGGAATCGATTCCGAGCAGCGAGACGCCGCGCAGGATGAACGGGAAGACGGTGGACTCGAGGCCCGGCCCGCCGGTCAGGCCCGTGACCGCGCACACGCCACGGTAGGCCATGGTGGACAGGGTCCACGCGAGAATGCGTCCGCCCACCTGATCGACGGCTCCCGACCACCGGGCCTTGCCGATCGGGCGCGGTTCCTCGCTCACCTCCTCCCGGCTCAGGATGGCGCTCGCACCGAGACCGGTCAGGAACGGGGTGGCGTCCGCCTTGCCGGTCGCGGCCGCGACGCGGTATCCGAGGTTGGAGAGCATCGCGACCGCCATGCTTCCGACGCCGCCCGAAGCCCCGGTCACCAGCACCTCTCCCCGGTCCGGAACCAAGCCGTTGCGCTCCATCTGCCGCACGGCCAGGGCCGCCGTGAAGCCCGCCGTGCCGAAGGTCATGCAGTCGCGGAGACCGAGTCCGTCCGGACGAGGGAAGAGCCAGTCGCCGGGCACGCAGCACCGTTCGGCGAAACCGCCGTCGTGACCGACCCCGAAGTCGTAGCCGGTGCACACCACCTCGTCGCCTTCGCGGAACCTCCGATCCCGGGAGGCAGCGACCACGCCGGCCATGTCCACGCCGGGCACCCGCGGCCACGCCCGCACCACACCGCCTCGCGGCAGTGTGGCCAGTCCGTCCTTGTAGTTGACGCAGCTCCAGACGATCCGCACCGCGACTTCGCCTTCCTGCGGCTCCGGCGCCGGCCGCTCTTCGAATTGCCGTCGGGTGGTTCCGTTGTCCTTGTGGACGACGAAGGCGCGGTAGGTCGCGGTCATGGATGGTCCTCGTGCGGGTGCGGGTGGCGGAAAGTCCACGCGCAGGGTCCGGGGTGCCGGCCGCTGTCGGTCCGCCGGCGGACGGTCGTGTCGGGCGGCATGTATACCGCATGCCGCGATCGCGGGATCCGGCGATGCGGGGAGTCTGCAGCCCCGGGCTCCGCGGGTCCGGCCCCGGACGGCCCCCGCCTGTTCACGGCCCGACGGAGTCGGCAGTATGCGGCGGGTCGGTGTGATTCGCTGCAGGCGGGAGGGATCCTGTCTTGCGGAGCCGGTCGGCGAGTTCGAAGACATGGGAATCGTCGATGCCGAAGCGGCGGAGTGCGGCGGCCAGCCTGCGGACGTAGTCGACGTTGGTGCCGCTGGGACCGTCAGCCCGGGCAATCTGCGCGGCCATTTCCTCAAGGGGAGCCGGTCCAAGAAACGCGGGGTTGTCGGCGGGAGCCACGTAGGCGGTCCCGGCATCGACTCCGCCGCCGCGAAACTCGAGCCGCATGCCGTGCCGCCGGTACCCGTTCCGTTCCCGATCATCGAGCCGGTCGAGAATGGCTGTGGCCGTGTCTCGCCGGAGGCAGTAGGCCACGCCCTCGCAGGCGTCGCTGGATTGCGGAATCAGGGTCACCACGCGGCCCGGCGCATCGGGCCGTCCCCGATGATCGTGCGATCCCTGCCAGAATCGTCGGACCCAGCCCCGGACCTGCGCCACCCGCCGTTCGGTGAACGGCAGGTCGGGACGCCAGATCAGCGACCCGTAGCCGAAGATCCAGATTCGGTCGGGTTTCCCGTCTGCGGTCATTCCGGAGGCTCCTGAACGTCGTGAACCTCGTGCGCGACCGGCATGCCCGAAGCGCCGAGAGACCGGCACGCGTTGAAAGTCCGGTACCCCGGTGTGCCGGCCGCCCCCGCGCGAACATAGCAACGCCCCGTCTTCGGACGGTGCGGTTGCGACCGGGGATGCGACGACGGCGGTGCAGGCGTGGCCGTCGCGGCGGCCTCGTGCTGACATCGCGGACGCGCATGGAACGGTCTTGCGGACGGGGCCGCCGGCATGACAAGCATCGCGGCCTGCCGTTTCGACGGTGGGCTCGACGCCGGCCATGACGCGCCCGTCGACGAGGACGGCCTCCCCGGCCCGGTCGAGGTGGTTCGCGAGGGCGAGGCCCGGTGGACGGCAGGGTGCAAGCGCGACCTGGACGAGAACGGGACTGCGAACCAGTGGTTGACCGAGGCTGGCGCCGTCTGCGCCGCCGACTGCAAGCTGAGTGCCCATCGGTATCGCCCGCTGCGCCGTGCGACGGTTGAGCACCGCGATCCCCCGGAAGTAGCGGAGGAACTGCGCGGCATTGCGACACAGGTCCTCGGGGAGATCGATCAACGATCCGAGACGGTGCAAGGGGCTTTGGCCTGCCCCCATCGACTGGTCCAGTGGGAATGTTCGTGCATGGGCGGCTTCTCCGCCAGGCTGGCCGACCAGCCTGACATGATCGTTTCCGGGGCTGGGGGTCGGGATCCCAAGCTGCGGTGCGGACGCACGGCGTGGTCGGGACGCCGCCAGGATTCGATGAGCACCCGTGCCTCCTTCCGGGTGGGGAAGATCTCTCCGTTCCGAAGTTCGTCTTGCAGCCGTGCGTGGAACCTCTCGATGAATCCGTTCTCCCGAGGGGGATCCCGGCTGGAGGAAGGCGGTTCGGGCGCCGACCGCAGAGATCCATCGCCGCACGGCTTCGGCCTCGAACTCCGGGCCGGGGTCGGACCGAACAGGGCCGGGGACGCCGCGCAGAAGGAACCGATCGGTCCGCAACCCGGCGCTTTCCGTCGGCCCGGCCGTGCGGAACCCGGCGCGGGGTCGAGCGGTGCGGCCCCAGGACCCGGCCGGCCCGCCTTTCCGACATCCCGGAGCCGCTCACGGACAGGATCGATGCAGGGGCGACGACGTGAGGGACTCGGAAGGTTCCCCGGACGGCCTCCCGGAGAATCTGGGGGTCCAGCGCCCGGTCGGAGACCGCCCGGCGCAGCCGTTCGTTCTCCTTCTCCAGACCCTTCAAGCCGGCGCCATGGATCGCCGTTCCTCCCGGCCCACTCCTAGCGCCACCGGGAGAATGGGATCTCGCGGATCCCGACCCGCCGGATCGCGTCCGCCATCGACCGGCCGTGGCCGTGCTACACCTCCACCCGCCGAAGCTGGCGGACCGTCGGTTCCGGCTGGCAGCGCGCTCTTGCCAGGGCTGGCCCTCCTCTCCTGAACCTGAGGGTGGCCAGTTGGGGGGGCAGGCCACCATCCGGTAGGGAATCGGTGCCCGGGCCGGAGCAACCTCCCGGCTCCAGGTTTCTGGTCGCACGAATTCGCGCACGGACGTGAGGGGCGGGTCTCGTCCGCCCGCCCGAAACAGGCGAACGGCCGCCCCCGGATCCTCAGTCACGCGGTGAAGGGCACCGGACCTTTGCCGACGACCGCCGGAGGCTCTGTGGTTCGGATCGATGCCGTCGGCGGTCCGGGCCGCGCCCGCCGCCAGGTTCGTGCATGCTGCGCAAACTAGGCAGGCCGGCGGGTGACTGCCTGCAGATTCGCAGAGTGTGCCCGGTACCCTACTATTGGACTAGGGAGATACCGTCTCGCGACGGTGCACCAACGCAGCGGGAGGTCGAGGAATGGCCAAGGGCAACGGGGAACTCGCGTACCGCAGCCATGCGTGGTTCGGTGGCGACGAGATGATGAATTTCGCGCATCGATCCTGGATGAAGAACCAGGGGTTTGCGGCCGAAAATTTCGACGGGCGGCCCGTGATCGGGATCTGCAACACGGCGAGCGAGGTCACGCCTTGCAACGCCCATCTCGGCCGGGTGGCCGAAGCGGTGAAGCGGGGCGTCTGGAAAGCGGGCGGCTTCCCGCTGGAATTTCCGGTGATGAGCTTGGGAGAGCCGGTGATGCGGCCGACGACGATGCTCTACCGCAATCTCGCGAGCATCGATGTCGAGGAATCCATCCGGGCCAATCCGTTCGACGGCGTGGTGCTGCTGTGCGGCTGCGACAAGACCACCCCGGCGACCATCATGGGCGCATCGTCGGTCGATCTGCCCACGCTGGTGGTGACCGGCGGGCCGATGCTGAACGGAAAATACCGCGGCCGGGACATCGGATCGGGCACCGACGTCTGGCGTCTGACCGACGATCTTCGCGCCGGAGTGATCACGCTGGAGGACTACCGCGAGGCGGAAGCCTGCATGTCCCGGAGCGCAGGCCACTGCATGACCATGGGAACGGCGTCCACGATGGCCAGCGTTTCGGAGGCGCTGGGCCTGCAGATGCCGGGTTCGGCCGCAATTCCCGCGGTCGATTCGCGTCGCTATGCGCTCTCCGAACGCGCCGGAATGCAGATCGTCCACAATGTCCGGGCCGGCCTCCGGCTCTCCGACGTGCTGGATCGCAAGGCCTTCGAGAACGCCATCAAGGTCAACGCCGCGATCGGGGGATCTACCAACGCGATCGTCCATCTGCTCGCGATCGCCGGCCGGATCGGCGTGCAGCTGCGCCTGCAGGATTTCGACGACCTCATTCGCGAGGTACCGTTCATCGTGAATCTCCAGCCGTCCGGCGAATACTTGATGGAGGACTTCTTCTATGCCGGCGGTCTGCCGGTCGTCATGAAGGAAATCCTGCCGCATCTGCATGGTGATGCCGTCACGGTCACCGGCCGCACCGTGGCGGAAAATGTCGACGGAGCGAAGAACTGGAACGAGGATGTCATCCGGCCGGCCGGCCGCCCGATCAGTGTCGGAGCGGGCACTGCGATCTTGGGCGGGAACCTCGCTCCGGACGGTGCGGTCATCAAGATTTCGGCGGCGGATGCCGGTCTCATGCAGCATCGGGGCCGCGCGGTCGTCTTCGAATCGGTCGAGGACCTGCATGCACGGCTCGATCAGCCCGACCTGGATATTGACGAGACGTGCGTCATGGTGCTCAAGGGGGCCGGTCCGCGGGGGTATCCCGGCATGCCGGAGGTCGGCAACCTGCCACTTCCGAAGAAGGTGCTCGAGAAGGGCATTCGCGACATGGTCCGGATCTCGGACGCGCGCATGTCGGGGACATGCTTCGGTACCGTGGTGCTGCACGTGGCTCCGGAAGCCGCCGTCGGCGGTCCCTTGGCGCTGGTGCGGAACGGCGACATGATCGAGCTGGACGTCGCCGGCCGCCGCCTGCACCTTGACGTGGACGACGACGAACTCCAGCGGAGGCGGAACGGCTGGCGGGCGCCGCGACCGGCCTCGGATCGGGGTTGGGTGAAGCTCTATACCGAGCGGGTGCTGCAGGCGAACGAGGGGGCCGATCTCGATTTCCTGCGGGGCGGAAGCGGGTCGGATGTACCCCGTCCGTCCCACTGACCGCCCGCGATGCCTCTGGTTCTGTATCCCGATTCGGTGGCCACGGATGATCTGGCGACCGAACGGGACGAGGCGGCCGGAGAGGCGGAAGTGGTCGCGTATCCCGGGCGGGTGCGCAGCGACGTGCCGGATGCCGACTGGGCCCGTGCCGACGCCTTGGTCACCGGCCTCCGCATGCCGATTGGCGAGACCATTCTCGACGGGCTGGTTCGGTGCCGGATCATCACCCGGCTCGGCGTCGGGTATGACCTGATCGACACCCGGGCCGCCGGTCGTCGGGGCATCGCGGTGTGCAATGTCCCTGACTATGGAACGACCGAGGTAGCCGACCATGCTCTGGCCCTGATCCTGACCTTTGCGCGCGGCATCATCCACTACCACGAACGGTTTCTGCGGACCGAGGATCCGGTCTGGGATTACGGGGCATCGCCAACGGTGACCCGGCTTGCGGGCAAGCGGTTGGGCGTGGTCGGCCTCGGGCGCATCGGTACGGCAGTGGCGCTTCGAGCCCAGGGATTTGGGCTGCAGGTCATGGCCTACGATCCGCACCTGCCCGACGGTCAGGAACTCGCACTGGATGTCCAGCGAGCCCAGGATCTGCACGCGATGCTGCGGGTCTGCGACTTCGTGACCCTTCACTGTCTCGCGAACGCGGAGACCGCCGGCCTGCTGGACCGGTCGGCAGTGGGAGCCATGCGGCCGGGTGCGATTCTCGTCAACACCGCCCGCGGCTCGATCGTCGACCTGGATGCGGTCCGGTGGGGGCTGGAGACCGGACATCTCGGCGGAGTTGGTCTCGACGTGTTCCCCGAAGAGCCGCCGCCGGCGGAGCATCCGCTGCTGCGAGCGTGGCGGGCCCGCGAGGACTGGGTCAGGGACCGGCTCGTGATCACGCCGCACGCGGCCTTCTACAGTGCCCGGGGGTTCGAATTCCTTCGGCGGAAGGCGTTGCGGACGTGCCTCGACTTTCTCGAGCACGGCCGGATCAGGAACTGTGTCAATGCCCATCATCTGTCGGTCCGGTAATCGCGACCGGATGCGGTCGACAACCCGGTTGGTCGGAGGGTTTTCGCGGGCGGTGATCGGTGCGGCGCGATCCTTGGCAGCAGGCCTGCTGCTTGCCGGCGTGGCCCCGGTTCCGGCGGCTGGCGGGCCTCCGGCCGCCGACTGTACGTCCCTGGTCGACACCATCGGCCAAGCGGCGGCACAATGGCCGAAGTCTCCCCACTATGTGCTGGAGGAGCAGATCGGCCGTTCGTTCATTGCCGGCTACAACCGCACCCGGACGGGCGGCGCGGCACTGATTGCCGACACGGTCGTGGTATTTCCGTTGCTGCGGTCCGATACCTGGTACGTACTGGCGGGCCGTGATGGGTGCTTTGTCTTCTGGGCGGAACTCGCACCGGATCGGCTGCAGAAGCTGATGGAGAATGGCCCGCGCGGCCCGGTCAACCCGCGTCACGAGGAGTTCTGACACCCGCACGTACGAGGGGCGACACGCAACCGGCTTGGGCGTCCGTTGCCGGCGGGTGTCCTGCGATGTCGATGCCGGGATCTTCTTCCGCACCCCTTCCGGACAACAGCGGTACGCGATGGAGCCAACATATGGAGGCCGGCCATGCGATGGTTGCTCGTCGCGGTCGCGGCGTTCGTCGCTGCGCCGCGGAACCTGTCAACGCCATTAAGACAGCAAGGGTGCAAGCGTTCGGTCATGCAGTGATGGCTGATTCGGGTCGGTTCCGGTCCTTCTGACGATCTGCCGACAAAAGGCTGACCGCATCGTCCGATCTCGTTCAGGATCGAGGCCATGGTGTCTTTCGACGAGCCGCGCGGCGCGACACAGCAAATGACGGGAGGTGGTGACGGCAGGGGGTGGAAATCTCGTATGGCAGAAGCAAGCCATGGGTCTACAGAAGGGTCGTGAGTCTTTCCGGGAGGTAAAACCGGCAATCCGTGACAAGGATCGGTTCGGTTGCCGGATGTTGTCACCGCAGTGCGAGAGTTCGAAGAAAGGGGTGCTCCCCCATCGCCGCAAGCGGTACGATGCTGTTCCACAAGATTCCGCATCGGGAGCCTCCCCTCCCCATCACCGTGTCTTCATCTGCCACCCCGCGGTCCATCGACGTGTCCGGCTGGCCGTTTCCGGTGGCGGAAGCCGTGCTCTGGATCCTGGCGCACTGTCGGGAAGAGCTGGATGTGCCGTGGACGTCGAAGAGCTTCGAAGCGTGCGAACGGCGGGTGCGGGAAGCGACACACGAGCTGGGTTGCACGATCTTGGGCGCCGTGATCGAGAACCAGGACGAGGTCGTCCCCAGGATCGTACGGGGTGAGAAGACCTGGGTTCGGGTGCCGGAGACCCCGAAGACGATCAGGACCCCCATGGGCGTGGTCCCGTATCGACGGGCCCGCTCCCGCCGTTCGTCCGGAGCCTCCGCGGTGCCGGTCGATGAACGCCTGGGTCGGGTCGAGAAGGGGCGGACCCGGCCACCCGCCGACATCGCGCGGTTGCGGATGGCCCAAGGTCCGCCTTGTGAAGCGACCGGGTTTCCGGCCGAGGTCGGGGGGATGCGCCTTTCGGTCCGCACCCTGCAGCGCCTGAGCCGGAACCTGCACGAACGCTGGCAACGTCTGGGTCCGAAGGCGCTGGACGACATTCGGGAAGCCGAGGAGATTCCCAAGGAAGTCGCCCGGAGGCCGTTTGGCGCGCGGCGGCGCGCGGTACGGTGTCGGATCCTGATGCTCGGGGCACGCGGCAGACCACGCGTTCTTTCGGGCGCATGCCGGAGCAGGAGAAGGCAACCCTCGAGGGGCCGCTGGCCGGCGAAGTCGCGCACCTTCGAACCCGGCGTCCGGAGCGGGAGGGGGTGGCGGTTGCGGATAGGGCGGCGGACCACGGGACGCTTCTGAAGCCGCTCGCCCCGGATGCCGAGGTGCGGGATTTCGGGCATGCCTGCGAGCCTGTGCGGGAGGTAGCTGAGCGTGCCCGGGCTTCCGGCTGGTACGAGAACGATCGGGGGATTCTGCGCCCGACCCGAAGGGCGTCGACAAGCTGATTCGCGCCGTGCGCGATATGCGGGATCGTGCCATCGGCCGGGACCGGACGAAGATCGATTCGAGAACGGGCCTGTTTCCGACAGCATCGCCATCGCATGCGCGAGCGGGATCTGCAGGACCGGGGCATCCCGATCGGTTCGGGGGTGGTCGAGGCCGCCCACCAGACCTTGGTCCCCCAGCGGATGAAACCGTCCGGAATGCGCAGGCGGCGGGCCGGGGGTCAGGCGGTGCGGGAATTCCGTGCTCTGGTGAAGTCCGATCGTTGTGCTCCCGCATGGAGAGTCCTCATGGCCACGCTGGATCCACCGCCCCACTCCAACCTCGGCCCCCATGCCCAACTGCCCCTCGCCGCCGGGCCGCAACGAGAGGGGCCCGCCCAAGGGGTAGTGCCAGCAGAAACCGTCGTGCTCTGCGAGATTCGCGCCTACGGCAGGTGTCTGCCGCCCGTGCATGGTCAGGCGAGGCACCTGACGGATGGGCGCTCCATGAAGCGAGCGGATCCGGGCGGATCCGGCCGCAGCGCGGATGCGGGAGTTGCGTGGTGCGGAGATCGACGCCCGGGCCCGTGCGGGCACCTGCAAGGCCCCTCTTGGCCGCGCCCGCGTGCATCTCAAGGCGGCTCGTGCGGAGGTGATGGCGGTTCGCCGGGAGGCGAAGCAGGCGCGGTCGTACAAGGCGCCGGCGGCAGACACCGGCCGTCGCCGCCTCCTGTCAGCAGCGGTGCCGAACCGCGCGACTCGTCGAAAGACTCCATGGCCTCGATCATGAACGAGATCGGACCGAGTGGTCCGTCTGTTGTTGGCAGATCCTCAGAAGGACAGGAACCGATCAGAAGCAGCTATCACTGCATGAGCGAACACCTACGCACACCCTTGGTGCCACGGGATGTCCCCGCGCTCCCCGGGCGATCCTGCCGGCCGCTGTCAAGTCGCGAGCCGATGGCAGGAGTGGAGGGACTCGAACCCCCAACCCCCGGTTTTGGAGACCGGTGCTCTAGCCAATTGAGCTACACTCCTGCAGGCAGCCCGGCAGGGTCGGCGCGAGGATCCTGCATCGCATCGTACGGGCAAGGTGTATGGCCAAGCGGGTTCGGCGTCAATGGTCGGGCCGCTCGGGTGGTGCCGGCTCCGGCGGACCGAGAAACCGTCAATGGGAAACCTCTTGCTGCAGACCGGCGGGTTCGACCTCTCGCACTGCCTGTAACTCACCATGCTTGTCAGAACGTCATTCCGGGGTATCTACTCACCCCCCTACTGATGACTTATCGTTTTTCCTGACGGGTTCGGATCCGGCATTTTCCCTTGCCCCTTTCACTCGCTCGCGGCCGATGACCGGAGGTGCGTGTTCCGGCTGACAAGAAGCGGATCGATCTTCGTCATCAGTAGGGGGGTGAGTAGATACATTCCGGGTTCAACGCGCTGGATGCATCCCTCTCCAGCCGGCAATCGGAGCCTTGATCCAGATTTCGCAAGAGATCCTGCAACCCACGATTGCGACAGGATTTGGAGAAACTTCAGAAGCCGTCAGGCACGGCATTTCGCGCGCAGAGATGCGTGCAGGCCGTCCGCCCTCCGAGGTTTCCGGGGGTGCGCGGAATCCCGTGTGCACCGTACCTGCCGCGCGGCGCGGGTCCGACGCGAGTGGACACGCACGCGTCGGGCCCGGCCACCGGGCCCGGCGGTTCGGGTTCGTCGCAGGAACCTGCACCTCAATCGAACCCTGATCCGGCCAGCCGCGAGAGGCTTCCGATGGAATGCGGCACTGCATGTGCGGGCCCGACACAAAGGTCCCTGATGTTCCAAGGGAGGTCTCGGTCAAGATCCCTGAGATCCCCGATTCCGGACCGGAATCAGCTGAATTTCGTCCCACAGGGTTTGAGCCGGGAACACCGGTTGAAACCGGACCCAGCCAGCGGCCCGTGCCAGCGCTAGCGCTCAGACGAGAACTGTGGGTCATGGGCAGGGTGCGCCTCCTTCCATGAGCGTCGCCCGGCGGCCGGCAGATCCGCTGGCGGGAGATTCAGCAGTTCGGAACGTGCGACGCCGGAGCGCTCGGAAACTGGTCAGGCAGCCAGCTTCAGCTTGATATTCTGACTCCCCTGTGATGGCGCGGCAGGGCGGTCGCAGCGCTGGCAGCCTTGCAGGATCCCGTTCCGCACTGGGGTGTCGGGTGGGGTCGAGCGGCCGCAACCGCGACGGGCCGTCCGCCCGCCACGAACGTGGGTGATCGGGGCCGATGGGGGGATCTCCGGCCGACCCAGGCCTTCGAGTCGCCGGCCGCGCGACCAACCCGGCCACCAGGGCGCGATGCTGCGCGGTCCGGAACGCTGTTCGGACCAAGGCCCTTGTACCGGTTCTTGGGGTCGATGCAGAACCTCCCGGGACGGTCTCTTCGGTGTGCGGGCCGCCCGATCGGTTATGCACCTCCTGTCCATCCGGATCGAGACCGCCGGACACCGGATTCCGGAGGCGGTTTTCCGCCCCTGCGACGAGAGGAACCCGAGCCGCCTTCCGGGTGCAGGTGTGGCGGCCCCGGTCCCGTACAGCCCGAGGGTGGAATCGATCATGCAGGACCGGAGTACGGCGCACGGGATTCCGCGTCGCCGGCTCTCCGCCGCGGCCCCAGATTGCTTCGGCGTGATTCGTTGGCTCGAGGACGGTTCGGCCTTGCCGATCCGTGGCGCCGACCGGGTTCTCCGAATCTTCTGCGGCAGGCCAGCGGTTCGGGCGGCGTCCGGATGACGGCCGACCGAGGTGGGTGCCCTGCCGGACGGACGAAGCCCGGAACCGGGTTCGGTCATTGACGCAACCTGACTGGCGTGGTACCCAATGCGACCGTGTGACGCAGGTCGTCATGTCCGTGCCGGGACGCCTCGAAAAGGAGCAGCCGCCGTGGAAATGAAGAGTACCAAAGAAGGAGAGGTGCTCATTTTTGAGCCCGAAGGCCGCATTGATGGGACCAATGCCCGAGATGTGGAGAGTGCCTTTCTTGATCAGGTAAGAGGCGGAGAGCTGGCTATTCTCATCGATTTCTCGGAGGTGGACTTTATTTCCAGCGCCGGGCTCCGGGTATTGCTGATGGTGGCAAAAGAAGTCAAATCCCGGTCCGGACGAATTGAGTTGTGCTCCATGCGCGACTATTTGAAGGAAGTATTCGAAGTAAGCGGGTTCAATGCCATCTTCCAGATTCACGGGAACCGGAGCGAGGGACTCGAGTCCCTTTCGTAGCGGACTCGCAGACCGCCATCCGGATTGCAGGCGGGAGTTCGGACCGGGTTCCCTGCAGTATCGCCTGACAGCGGAGGGTTCGGGGCGGGTGCTTCCGGTTCGCCTGCCGGGGTCCGGGCTCCGTGTGGGGCCTTCGAATGGTCTTCGGTTGATGGGCGGCGGTCGCCGGTGCGGATGACGGGTTCTTCTTGCCGCTGATCCCGGACCGACGCCCCTTCTGCGGCCCCGGGGGAGGCACGCGGTTCCCGAGCAGCGTTCCGCAGGGAGCGACCGCAACCGGGGTCCGTCCGGGCGTCCGGCGCGAGGGTTGGGTCAGGTCGAGGATCGGGACGGCCGACAGCCGAGCCTCTCGGCCTGATTCTGCCCGGGATGCCCGACGAGGTGGTTGAGGGGGCCTTGCCCGCGGCCGATTCCGGGTGCGGTCCGGATGGCTTGCTGCACATAGGCGTGTGCCGCTGCTGTCGCTTCCAACAGGGTACGTCCCTGAGCCAGTTCGGCGGCGACGGCGCTGGCCAGCGTGCAGCCGGTTCCGTGCGTGTGGGAGGTATCGATCCGATGGGCCGTCCACTCGTGCACTTCGGTTCTCGTGACGAGCAGGTCGGTGACCGTGGCGCCGGCAATGTGCCCGCCGGTAACGAGAACGGCACGGGTACCCAGGGCGAGCATGTGCTGTCCGGCCGCCCGCATTTCGTCGAGACTGGTGACAGGGAGTCCGGTCAGCCGTGCCGCTTCCGGCGCATTGGGCGTCACCAGATCCGCACGACGCAGCAGACCTTCCCGGAGTGCCGTTTCCGCCTCGGGATCCAGCAAGGGCTCACCCGAACTGGCCGCCAGCACGGGATCGACGATCAGCGGTATTCCGGCACCCCACCTGTGTATGGCCTCGATCACGGCGTCGACGGTCGGTTTCGAGCAGAGCATGCCGGTCTTGATCGCATCGGCCCCGATATCCTGCAGCGCGGTTTGCATCTGCAGCGATACCAACGATGCCGGAACCCGCAGAACTTGATGGATTCGATGCGTATCCTGCGCGGTGACCGCCGTAACGGCGGTCATGGCGTAGACGCCCATTGACGCGGCCGTCTTGATATCCGCCTGGAGACCAGCGCCGCCACCAGAATCGGAGCCGGCCACCGTCAGCAACCGGCCGCGCGGCTGGGCCCCCTGTCGGGTCAGGTCTGTCGTCAAGCCGCGTTCCTGCTCACGGCGGCTACCGCGGCGGCAATCGAGTCGACGATCTCCTGCGCGAGTGATCGGTTCGGCGTTTCCACCAGCACTCGCAGCAACGGCTCGGTCCCCGAAGTCCGCACCACGAGACGACCGATGCCGATCAGGCGTCGTTCTGCCGCTTTCACGGATGCCTGAACCGCCGGGTCGGTCATCGGATCTGCCGGCTGTCCGTGCGGAAGATGGATGCTCGACAGGTGCTGGGGGACCACTTCGTATCGGGGTAGCAATTCGGACAGCGGTACCTGCGTCCGGGCCATGACCGAGAGCGCCTGAAGGGCGGAGATCAGTCCGTCTCCGGTTTCGCTGTGATCGCCGAGGATGATGTGTCCGGAGGGTTCGCCGCCCAGGTTGCACCCGCGCGACCGCATCCACTGCGAAACGTGGCGATCACCCACGGGGGCGCGAAGGAGACCGAGACCGAGGGTGCCGAGATAGTGTTCGAAGCCCCGGTTGGAGAACGGCGTGCCGACGACCGCTTCGCCGGTCAGCCGCCCGCTCTCCAGCCACTCCCGCGCGATCAGGCCGATCAGCCGGTCGCCGTCGATGATTCGGCCGCATTCGTCGGCCAGCACGCACCGATCGGCATCGCCGTCCAGCGCGATACCCAGGTTTGCTCCGGTTTGCCGGACGTGTTCGGCCATGGCCCCGGGTGCGGTCGACCCGCAGTCGTGGTTGATATTCCGTCCATTGGGGGATACACCCGTGGCGACCACCTCGGCACCCAGCTCCCAAAGCACCTGCGGGGTCACCCTCCAGGCTGCACCGTGGGCGCAGTCCACCACCACTTTCAGGCCATCGAGCCGGAGATTGGCAGGAACCGTGGCCTTGACCCACTCGTTGTACCGACCGACGGCATCGTCAATTCGCTTGGCACGGCCGATATTTGCGGAAGTCGCGAGGTTCTGCGGATCCGGCCCCTGCTGGAGACGCTCCTCCAACGAACGTTCCACGTTCTCTGAGAGCTTCCTCCCGTCTTGACCGAAGAGCTTGATCCCGTTGTCCTGCCAGACATTATGGGAGCCGGAGATCATCACTCCCAAGTCGCACCGCATCGACCGGACCAGCATGGGGATGGCGGCGGTCGGGATGGGGCCGACCAGGAAGACGTTCATGCCCATGGACAGAAATCCGCTGGTCAGCGCCGTTTCCATCATGTAGCCCGACAGCCGCGTGTCCTTTCCGATGACGACGTGATGGCGATGGCTGCCGCGCGTGAATTCCGCACCGGCGACGACACCGATTCGCTGGACGAAATCCGGCGTAAGCGGAGAGGCGTTGGCGCGGCCGCGAATGCCGTCGGTCCCGAAGATCCGTACCATTGATGCGTCCAAGACGTTACCGAGACTCCCGTACTACAGGCGGCATCGCCCCCCGTAAACGAGTCTCATGGAGATCAGGAATGAAAATTACCGCGATCGAAACCATCGCGCATGTGGAGTTTCCCAACCTTCTGTGGGTGCATGTGCACACCGACGAAGGGATCACCGGTCTCGGCGAGACCTTCTACGGTACCGGATCGTCGGAAGGACATGTCCACGGGTATGCCGCCGATCTCCTCCTGGGCGAGGATCCGCTGCAGATCGACCGTCACAGCAGACGTCTGGTCTCGTACGTCGGGCACTCCGGTTCGGGTGCCGAGGTGCGCGGGAATTCGGCGATCGACGTGGCTCTCTGGGACATTTGGGGGCAGGCGACAGGGCAGCCGATCTACCAGCTTCTCGGGGGCCGCAGCCGCGATTCCATCCGGGTCTACAACACCTGTGCCGGCTATCGGTACGTACGGTCCCATGCCCGACAGTCGACCGACAGCTTCAATTTGCCCGGTGACCGGCCGGCAGGACCGTACGAAGACCTGCAGGCATTTCTTACCGATGCCGGGGCCCTCGCCAGGAGTCTGCAGGAAATGGGCATCAGCGGAATGAAGATCTGGCCCTTCGACTATGCCGCGGAAGCATCGGGCGGGCAGTACCTTTCCCCGGCAGATCTGGCGCGCGCGGTGGAACCCTTCGAGAAGATCCGTGACGCCGTCGGCGACTCCATGGACGTGATGGTCGAACTGCACGCCCTGTGGGACCTTCCCCAGGCCAAGCGGATCGCGGCCGCACTCGAGCCCTGCAACCCGTTCTGGTTCGAGGATCCGATCCGCATGGACAGTCTCAGGAGCCTCAAGGACTTTCGGGATTCCACGCGGGTGCCCACCACGGCCAGCGAAACCCTGGGTAGCCGGGGTCAGTTTCGCGAACTCCTGGAACTGGGGGCGTGCGACTACGTGATGTACGATATCGGCTGGGTGGGCGGGCTTTCCGAAGCCCGGAAGATTGCCGCGATGGCGGAAGCCTGGCACCGTCCGGTTGCCCCGCACGACTGCACCGGACCAGTCATCTTCGCCGCTTCGGTTCATCACGTCATGAACGCGACCAATGCTCTGGTGCAGGAAGTGGTTCGCGCCTTCTACTATGGCTGGTTCCGGGACATCGTGACCGATCTCCCCCCTTTGGAGAACGGGTTTCTGCGGCCGCTGGAAGGACCGGGCCTCGGACTGCACCTGCGACCGGATTTCCTCGCGAGTTCCGGCTGCCGGATTCGTCGCACCGCCAGCGACTGACCCGGCACCGGATCGGCCGTCTTCCCGGAACGGCGGCACGGCCCGGCGCCGGCTCCCGTGCCTGTCCGGTTCGCAACATGCAGGCCCGCAGGTCGATCGCCCTGACGTCGCGGCGCTCAGTGCGGATTCGGACGGAGGCCTGAAGCCCGTCCGTTTGCGGACCGCCCGAGAGCCTCCCATATGCGGAGCGCCTGGCGGGTTTCGGCGACATCGTGAACCCGGAGCAGGTGGGCTCCCTGGCCGGCGGCATGCAGGGCGAGGGCCAGCGATCCGCCGATCCGCTCGGCTACCGGAGCGCCGGCATCGAGCGCCGCGATCAGGGACTTCCGGGACGCACCCACCATGATCCCGTGGCCGAGGCAGTGAAACATGGGCAGCCAGGCAAGGAGCTGCAGGTTGTGTTCCGGTGTCTTGCCGAATCCCAGACCCGGGTCGACGGCGATCCGATGGGGCGGGATTCCGGCAGCGCGGGCCCGCTTCACGGCGGCCGAGAGGTCTGCGTAGACTTCCCAGGGAGCATGGACATAGCGGGGTCGGGCCTGCATCGTTTGCGGATTTCCGCGCATGTGCATCAGCACGACCGACAACTCGAGACGGGCAACCGCGGTCACGCTGTCGGGCGAATGCGAAAGTGCGCTCACGTCGTTCACGATGACCGCTCCCGCGCTGTGCGCTGCCTGCATGGCTACGGGATTGCGGGTGTCCACCGAGATCACGGCGCCGTCCCGGCCCAAGGCCGTGATCACGGGCAGGATCCGCCGGATCTCTTCGTCCGACGGAACCGGTCGGGCACCCGGGCGGGTCGATTCGCCGCCGATGTCCAGGATGTCGGCGCCCGCTTCCAGCATGGTGCGGCCCCGTGCGATCGCCGATTCCGGTGCGAAGTACCGGCCGCCATCCGAGAAGCTGTCCGGCGTCACGTTGATCACGCCCACGATCCGGGGACGATCGAGAGCGACGCCGGCGAACGGGGCGCGTGCGGACGTCAGGGCACGCAACCCTGCCCGGTACCGCTCGCCATGGAGCGCGGCGAGGGGCAGCGGGCGTACCGAGGGGGCGACGGGGCCGGGACCGACTTCGTCCACGGCAGCAAACGCCATGGGTCCGCCGGCCAGGGGCAGTCGGTCGTTCGCAGCGGCCCCGACGTGCGAGAGCTCCCGAGGGCGAAGCAGTACGGGACCGGTAGCTGTCCCTATTTGCGGCACCGGGGCATCAGGCGTTCTCGGGCTGAGTCGGGCGGGTTCCGTGCTCCTGCACGGCGCCGCTCTGCGGTACGGAAGAGCGTCGTCCCGATTCGGACGTCGCGTCGCCGTCGTCACGGTATACCGGCCGGCCGGCCAGCACGTCTGCCACTTCTTCCGCCGACAGGGTTTCGTACTCCAGCAGACTGGAAGCCAAGGCGTGAAGATGGTCCGTGTGGGCCTCCAGGATCGCGCGCGCGGTCCGTTCGCCGTCCTCGACGATCCGGCGAACCTCTTCGTCGATCATGCGCGCGGTCTGGTCGGACATGTTGCGCTGTTCGGCAACGGAATGACCGAGAAATACTTCTTCCTGGTTGCTTTGGAAGCGAATCGGGCCCAGCCGGTCGCTGAATCCGAATTCCATCACCATGCGACGCGCCAGATTGGTGGCCTTCTGGATATCGTTTCCGGCGCCGGTGGTGATGTAGCGCTTTCCGTACACCAGTTCTTCGGCAATGCGGCCCCCGAACAGGCCGGCAATCTGCGCCTCCAGTTCGATTTGCGTATGCGCGTACTTGTCCCGCTCGGGCAGCCACATGGTGACTCCGAGAGCACGCCCGCGCGGGATGATCGTGACCTTGTGGAGGGGTTCGTGCCCCTCGACATTCAGCATCACGAGTGCGTGCCCCGATTCGTGATACGCCGTCATCTTCCGTTCGTCTTCCGTCATCACCATGGACCGTCGCTCGGCGCCCATCATGACCTTGTCCTTGGCCTGCTCGAATTCGTTCATGCCGACGGACCGGAGGCCTTTTCGAGCCGCCAGCAGCGCGGCTTCATTGACGAGGTTCGCGAGATCCGCACCCGAGAATCCGGGGGTCCCGCGCGCGATGGTCCGGATGTTGACGTCGTTCCCCGCCGGCACCTTCCGCATGTGCACGCGGAGGATCTTCTCGCGTCCGACGATATCGGGGTTGGAAACGACAACTTGGCGGTCGAAGCGGCCGGGGCGCAGGAGGGCGGGATCCAGGACATCCGGCCGGTTGGTGGCCGCGATCATGATGACGCCTTCATTGGCCTCAAAGCCGTCCATTTCGACCAGCAGTTGGTTGAGGGTCTGCTCGCGCTCGTCGTTCCCGCCTCCCAGACCGGCACCGCGCTGTCTTCCGACGGCATCGATCTCGTCCACGAACACGATGCAGGGAGCGTTCTTCTTCGCTTGCCCGAACATGTCGCGAACCCGGCTTGCCCCGACCCCGACGAACATCTCGACGAAGTCGGATCCCGAAATCGTGAAGAAGGGAACGTTCGCCTCCCCCGCAACGGCGCGGGCGAGCAGCGTCTTTCCGGTTCCCGGCGGGCCCACCAGCAGCACACCCTTGGGAATCGATCCGCCGAGCCGCTGGAACTTCTGCGGACTCTTGAGGAACTCGATGATTTCCTGTAGTTCTTCCTTGGCTTCGTCGACTCCGGCGACATTCTCGAAGGTCACGCGTTGCTGGTTCTCGGTCAGCAGGCGGGCGCGGGACTTTCCGAAACCGAAGGCCTTGCCGTTTCCGGACTGCATCTGGCGCATGAAGAAGATCCAGATGCCGATGAACAGCAGCATGGGAAGCCAGTTCAGCAGCAGGCCGATCACCGGCGAGACACTTCTCTCTTCCGGCGCCGCCCGCACCGCTACGTCGTGCTCGCGCAGCAGGGGAAGCAGGCTGGCGTCCTCCAGACCGTAGGTCGTGAAACGCTGGCCGTTCCGGTAGAGGCCGTCGATCCCGCGCCCGCTGATGATCACCGACTTCACCTGCCCGGTCTCGACATTCTCGATGAAGGTCGAGTAGTCGAGTTCGGCAGCATTCTGCTGGGTGCTGCCGCTGAACAGGTTGTAGGCGGTTACCACGACCAGCCCGATCACAATCCAGAGCGCAAGATTGCGCACAAAACCGTTCATGCGTGTCCCCGTTGGCCGATGTTCCGATGATACCCGGTTCCGTTCCCGGATGCCGGCATCACGCCCGCCAGCAACTCGGAACGGGGTTCGAAAACGGCCCGCAAGCTCGTGCGGAGATTCTTGTCCCGCCACCAGTCTAGGTGGGGCACCGCGACCAACCCGTCAAGGTCGCGGAAGGCCGGCAGGGTGGCAAAGTGGGTGCGGCGCACCCCGAGACCGTCCGGCGAAGCCGGAATCCCGCCGGGTGGGTGCAGTCCGAGGGCGCCCACCGTGATGTCTCCGGCGCGGATCCGGGTCTCGACGCGAAAGCGATGGTCCCAGCGTACCGCCGACCGGTGCAGGCGGGTCGGGCCGGCGACGGACCGGGGTTCGCGCGTGACGGTGACCCGGTGGTGGCCGGCAGCGAGGATGGCGCCCCCGAGAGTGCAGGTGCGCGGCCGGGGGCTGCGGACGGCTTCCAGGAGAAGACGCAGGGATCGGGTCCGCGGCGGGTAGGGCCGTCCGCCGACGGCCTGCACGACCGCACCCAGGCAAGGGAGCGCGAGCAGGTCGGGCAGGGTCGCGAGACGGCTGCGGCCCACAGCGACCCATCCCAGCGGAGAAACCTGCAGGGAGGCTCCCAGATGGCGGGCGACGGCGCGGTCCGCCGCGGCGGCAAGGCGGCGGAAGCTGCGCGCGGCACGGGTCAGGGTCGCCGGTTCCGGGAGCCGCGACGCCGGATCCTGCAGGAGTCCGCGGATCCGGTTCCGCGTGTATCGGAGGTCCCGATTCGACGGGTCGTCCACGAAGCCGCCGCCACGGTGCCGGATGGTGGCGAGCAGGCGGGATTTCGGAATGGCGAGAAGCGGCCGCACGAGTTCGATCGTATCCAGGGGGAGGCGCGTGCGCATGCATCCGAGGCCGCGGATTCCGCTTCCCGATGCCAGCCGCAGGAGCAACGTCTCGGCTTGGTCGTCGAGGTGGTGCGCGAGCAGGAGACGGGTCACACCGTTCCGCTGGCACCAGGATACCAGTCGTCGATAGCGCGCGGCGCGCGCCGTTTCCTGAATCCTGCCGGTGAGGTCTCCGTGGTGCCAGACGAGGACATGCGGCACGAGACCGATTCGGCGGACCCATCCGGCGACGGCAGCGGCTTCGGCGGCCGAGTCCCGGCGCAGGCGATGGTCCACGATCAGAGCGGCCACCGTTCCCCGGCGGCCTCCGGACCACGCAGCCACCAGGTGGGCGAGCGCCATGCTGTCGCCGCCCCCCGAAACTGCGACGGCGAGGGGGCTGGCGCGGTCGGCCGATAGCCCGGCCGCCGCGGCCAGACGCCCGAACTCCTCCGGCGTCACCGGCTGCCGGGAGGTCGCCGGATCAATTGCAGCCGGCGCGGTCACGGCCCCGGGCCGCTCGGTCCTGCGTGCGCGGCGGCGCATCGGGGAAGTCGAGCGCCAGGCGGTCGAGGGCCTCGCACGCGTCTTCGTGATTCCCGAGCGCGATCAGCGACAGTCCCAGCTTGAGGAGGATGTCGGGAGCCTTCTGCTTGTCCGGTGCGCTCCGAAATCCGCGTGCGAATTCCGCGGCGGCCTGGGCGTACTGTTCGCGCACGTAGTGGCTTTCGCCGAGCCAGTAATAGGCGTTGTCGGTCAGGGTGCTGTTCGGGAAGTTGCGGACAAATTCCCGAAAGGCCGCTTCCGCGCCGGCGTAGTCGGCCCGGCCCAGCAGTTCGTAGGCTCGCTGGTAGCTGGCTGCCTCATTGTCGAACACAGCGGCCGCCGACACGGGTGCCGGCTCTGGGTCCGGTCCCCGGGGGGCTTCGGACGGCGGCACCGTTCCGGGACCCGCGCCCGGAGCCGGCACCGCTGCCGACGGTGCCGGGGCAGTCGATGGAGAGGTTCGCTGCATCGCTTCCAGCTGCCGGAGCTGCTCCTGCACCTGATCGAGCAGATGACGGTTCTCTTCCATCCGTCCGGTCACGGCGCGCAGCGATTCTTCGATCTCCTGCAGGCGCCGCTCTTGGCCGGCAACGGCTTCAGCTTGCCTGGAAACGGCGTCGATTCGAGCTTCCAGCGCTTCCAACCGTCCGTCCCGGAGGTCCTGCGAAACCGCGGGGTGGACCAAGAGGGCAGGGCCGAGCCCCACCACTGCCAGCACTGCCGCACCGCGCCGGATCACGGATTGACGACAGTGATCGCGACCCGGTTCTGGCGCCACGATTCTTCATCATGGCCCGCGACTTCCGGGCGTTCCTTGCCGTAGGAGATGGTCGAGATCCGCTCTGGCTCCACGCCCAGCGTGACGAGGAAGCTCCGAACCGCCTCGGCCCGGCGTTCACCGAGAGCGATGTTGTATTCCCGCGTGCCCCGCTCGTCGCAATGCCCCTCAATGGTGACCGTCACGTCGGGAGCATTCAGCAGGAGCTCGCTCTGTGCGCGGAGCGTGGCTTCCCCTTCGGGGTCGAAGGTGCTCTTGTCGTAGTCGAAGTACACGCGATCTCCGGCCTCAATCAGGTCGAGCTCGGCCTGTTCCGCAGGAGTCAGCTGCGTGACCGTTCCCGCCTCGTCGACTTCCATGTCGATGACCCCGACGGGGGCGCCGGGGGTGTCGGAAGGATCGACAGTGATATCGGTGAGGCCGTTCTCGGTGAGATTGTTCCCGTCCACGACGACGGCGGGGCCGGAAGCGGATTCCTGTTCGGCGGGACTGCCGCAGGCGGAGAGTGCCAGCGCCGTGCCGACGAGGGTGAGGACATGATGAGGGCGGTGCATTGCTGGTTCCAAGTTGCCGGAAGGGCGGTTACCGTCGCCACGGGCAGGCGGATCGGCGGGGCGGCCGGACTCGCGACGAACCAATTTCGTCTCGGTCGTCGGACGATAAATCAAAACCGGTGACCCGACAACGACTCCGATGCCGGCCGGATCGCCGCGTCCCGGGTCTCTGCAGGCCCTGCGGGACGCCTCCGGCCGCAGCACGGTCGGGCGGGCCGGGCGCTCGGCAGGTCGTGAAACTCCCGTCGGCTGCACGCGGGATCGTCGAACATCCAGGATCATCCCATGCCGTGATCGCGGGTCAGCGCGATGCTCTCGCGCCGGTTGATCGTCCGGCTGGTTCGAGAGCGCTTGCCGGAATGAAAGCGCGGACGGTCTTGCTCTCCACGGGTAACTGGTCAGGTGGTCGACACGTGCTTTCGGGATCGGGAATTCCGTGCCGCGGACGGGCCGAGGGAAGGTCTGTCGATGGAGTGGATTGCAGGGGCGGCACTCTCTCACGAAGCCGTTAGGGGAGCGCCGGACTCTTGGTGCACGAGACGTTCGTGCAGGTGGTGCGCGTCGAACTTTGCGATGCGTCCCGGTCTCGTCGACCGGCAGGGCCGGGCGTGGCAGCAGGTGCGCCACGGCGGCCTCCTCCCAGGACGCGAGCGCATCGTGCAAGCGCCGGACCTGGCCGAGGCAGGTCGCTTCGGATAGCCGGAGACCGGACCTCGCCTGCACGAGCGCGACGGCCCGGCGCCGGGACCGCATGGGGCGTTCCGAAGATGGAGGACGAGGACCGGGAGACCGACGCCGTACTGCACGGGGCCCGACCGGTCGTCGGGAAACCGACCCTGGGTCCGGGCCCGGCCCTCCGGGCCTTCCCGGATCTCGGCGTCGACGCGGCGCTCGACGACCTCGAACCCGAGGTCGTCGAGGACACGGCGCTCCCGGTCGACGGGGTCGACGCCGTCGAGGTCGGTGCCGCAGGTAGCACAGGTCTCGACGGCGATCGCCTCCTCGACGATGGTCTTGCGCCGGGGGCCGCCCGTCTGCGGGTTCAGCTTCGGGCCCTTGCCGTGGCTCCCGGTCCGCCTCGCGCTCTCGTCCTGGTCCGTCTGCGACAGCGGCAGACCGGAGTTCCGGCTCGTCTTGCGTGGGATGTTCTCCCTGAGCACGGTCCGCATCCGCTGCATCCGCATCCGCAGGCCGCGGACGAACGCCTCGCACTCCGGGAGGACCTTGCCGTGCGTGCGGAGGTCGTGGAACGGCTTCCGGAAGGTGTCGACCTCCTGGTGCAGGGACGTGCCATTCCCGCTCGCCCTCCCGACGCCTCCACCGTCCTGACCGTCGCCCGCACGGCGAGCCGCTCGCCCTCGGGCATCGCCCAGGAGCGCCGCGCCTCGCTCTCCGCGAGGCGCGGGACGCGCGGGCGGTCGAGGGAGTTCCTGCCCGCATACGTGTGCCCGTGCGGCCGGCCCGGTACGAAGCGGAACCCCAGCTTCTCGGTGACGACGCAGGCCGGGTTGTGGACCTGGATCTCGGCCGAACGCCCGCCGGCGAGGTGCGGGTCGTAGAGCCGCGAGGGATCGCCGGAGGTCCTCACCGGGCCGGGCCGCGACGTCAGGAGGTCCGAGGAGCGCAACCGGGTCGTCGTCCGTGCCGTCGATGCGGGAGCGGCGCGTCGACGGCACGGACGACGGGTCGCAGGAGGCCCGTTCGCGGCCCGGGAAGGCGAGGGTCTCGAGAACGCGCAGGGCGCAGCAGAAGGTGTCGATCGCCCGGCGGTGAAGGTCGATGCCGAGGCTGCGCAAGCGCCGCCAGCTTGCACTTCGCGCCGCCCCCAAGGAACGCCTCAAGGTACCCGTCCTGCGGCGGCCTGCCATGCACACACATCCTGCCGGTTGACCCCGAGCCTCTGACCTTCTACGGTGGGTTCCCTGTCGGCCATGGAACCCGTGCACCGCATCCTGAAGCAACCGGCGCACCTGGTCCGGCTGCAGACGCTTCGGTCTCGGGAGCCGCCGAGCCGTCGCCGCGCCGCGGCTCGACGGGTAGGTCGGGAGTTTCCCCTGACCGATGCACGGGGTCGCGGGCGCGAGCGCAGTTGCCGGGCGGTCCGGAACGACCTGGAGCGGAGCCGGCAGGTGCGCGTGCCGGCACCCCGCGCGGGAAGAGGTGGCGGCGCTCCCCGGCGGCTGGGCGCCGCGGTTCCCGTGCCGTCCGGGGTTCCCTCGGAAGCGGGTGCGCTGCACGACCTGCGCCTGGTGCCGGTGACCGGGGAGGCGGATCGGCGAATCGGGAACGAGCTGAGGTTCCGGGAGCATCCGTGCGGGGCGGCGATGCAGGTGGGCGCGCAGCTGCGGTATCGGGTTCGGTCGGAGCACGGTATCCTGGGGGCGTTGGGCTTTGCGGCGCCGGCCTTGCGCCTGGCTTCCCGGGACCGGTGGATCGGGTGGGACGAGACCGCGCGGTCGCAGCGTCTGAACCCCGCGGTGCTCGGTCGGAGCCGGTTCCTGATCCGACCGTCGGTGCGCGGCCGGAACCTGGGCTCCCGGGTGCTGGGGAGGGCGCTGGCCCGGCTGCCCGACGAGATCGAGGCCCGGTACGGGGATCGTCCCCTGTGGGTCGAAACCTTTGTGGATCCGGAACCCCATGCGGGCACCGTGTTTGCCGCCGCCGGCTGGGAGCGGGTGGGAGAGACCACCGGGCGGGGGCGGTTCGCCCGTCCCGGGCAGGAGCGGCGGTCGGTCAAGGCGGTGTGGATGCGTCCGCTGCGGAGCGACGGGCGGGCGGTTTTGGGCGGAGCACCGGCGCCGGCGGAGGCCTTGGGTCCGGCCGACGGACGGGAGCGGGGGAGCTGGACCGCGAACGAGTTCGGCGGAGCTCCGCTGGGAGACCGTCGGCTCAGCCGTCGGTGGGTCACGAGTGCGTCCCTGATGGCCGACCAACCCGGCGCATCGTTCCCGGCCGCGGCCCGGGGTCCGCGGGCCTTGGTCACCGGGTACTACCGGAGGATCGACCCGCCGGCCGCGTCGGCGGTCCCACCGGAGGCCCTTCTGGCTCCGCACCGGGAGCGCACCCGCCGACGCATGGCCTCCTGCACGACCGTTCTGATGATCCAGGACGGATCGGACCTCAACTTCGCGACCCATCCGAAGTGCGGCGAGCTCGGCCTCATCGGCCGCAACCGGAACGCGTTGGGCACCCGGGGTCTGCACCTGCATTCCACGCGGGCGGGCGACGCGGACACCGGCATTCCCCTCGGCGTCCCCCGCATCGAATCCGACGCGCCGGACGGCCGGGCCGAGAAGGGCAAGCCGCTCGAAGAACGGAAGTCCGCCCGCGGGATGCGGGGCGTGCGAGACACCTCGGAGTGGGTTCCGGATGGCGTGCGGGTCGTCTCCGTACTCGATCGGGAGGCGAATTTCTTCGCCCGGTTCGCCGAGCGGCAGCGGCTGGGCATCGTCGATCTTCGGGTCCGGGCCCGCCCCAACCGGTCCTTGGGCAAGGACGAAGAGAAGCTCTTCGAGCCACGGGCAGCGGAACCCTCGGCCGGATCCCTGGAGATCGAAATCGCCCGCCCGTCGGCCCGCACCTCCACCCGCACCCAGAAGGCCAAGGCGCTGCGGGAAGCGCGGGTCGCCAAGGTATCCCTGCAGTTCCGGCGCTTCGACCTGCCTCCTCCCGGGAACGGAACCGGCGCGCACGACCCCGTGCCCATGACGGCGGTCCGCAGGACCGAAGAAGATCCGCCGGACGGTGTGGAGCCCCGGCACGGGATCCTGCTCACCCGCCTGCCGGTATCGACCCGGAAAGAGGCACGGCGGGTGCTGGAATTGTATCGCCTGCGCTGGCGGATCGAGGACGGGCACCGGGTCCTGAAAAGCGGATGCAAGGCGGAATTCCTCAACCATCGGGAAGGACACCGGATCGAACGGGCGGTCACGATCAAGGCCGTGATCGCCCGGCGACTCTTCGCCATGGTCATGCTCGGACGGGAAACCTCCGAACGGCCCGCCGAGGTTCGGTTCTGCAAAACCGAAATCATGGTGCTCAAGGACTTCGCCCGTCGGCACAAGCTTCGGCGCCCACCGGACCACCTGGGGCACGCCGTGCGGACCCTGGCGATCTTCGGCGGTTACCTCGATCGCCGCAGCGACCCCCCACCCGGACCCACGGTGGTCGGGCGGGGCTACACCCATATGGCGATCCTGACCCAAGGCTACGAATGGGTGCTGGAGATGGATCCATCCAGCGAGCTGTACCAGGAATTAGTGCCCGCCCGAAAATGCCCCTTTCGGATGGTCTGCCGGCGCAATTGCGGGTTGGAACCCTCCCTCGGTGCCCCGTCCGCTCGGTTTCCGGGGGGATTTCTGCCGATGGGCAGCGGCATCCGGGCTTGTCCCGCCGCGAATCCGGCGGCCGGGGCGAGCGGCTCCGTTCCCGCCTCCGGCGGGCTTCGCAGATGGGGTGGAAGGAAGCCGCCGTCAGGCGGCGCGTCTTCGTCGTCGTTGGGCCCGGGCCCGGGCCTGCCGGTGCAGCAGCAGCCCGATTCGGTGGACGTTGAAGGCGGTCACGGACCGTGCCACCATCCGGGCAAACCCGTCTGCCCCCTACGACCGGACCCGGTCCCTGCCGCGTTGCTCGAGGTTGTGGATCGCGGACTCCACGGCCGGATGCTGCCGACGCATCTTCCGGAACGTCGGGTCGGCTTCCCGTTTCCGGTCCGCCTGACCGAGCTTTCCCTTCTTCGGCAGCACGTTGTGCTCCAGCAGCTCGTCCAGGGTGATCCGGTTGGAGGGGCTGTGAAAGCCCCGATCGAAACTGCACAGGCGGAGGTCGGGGAAGCGAGCCTGGGCTTCTCGGATCATGGGCACGGCATGATCCACGTCTCCGCCTTCCCACAGGACCCGATGGTGCAGGAGGAAGCCGTGTTGATCCTCCAGCACGGCCACCGGCACTCCGAGTTCCACCGGCACCCCGGCCTTGCCCTTCACACACCAGCGTGTGTGCTCTTCGAAGATCGAAAACACCTTCTCGCTCTGCGGAATCTTCTCGCCCTTCAGCAGACGGCGATCCACCTGGTGGATCTGCCGGCGGGCATGCTTGAGGTACGACTCGACCGAAAGCACCGTGGAGATCGGGACGCCTCGCTCCCGAAGCACCGGTACCGCCTCTTCCGCCCGCCGGACCCACGCCCGGCTGGCGTCGAGGTACGCCTTGACCGGCTCCGGACGGGCCCGTCGGGTCTGCCGAACCTGCGGGAAATGCTGCTGCAGTTTCCGGCTCCCATGCTGCCACTGCCGCCATCCGGACACCCCCAAGCGTACGGCGACGCGACCCGTATCCCGCACCAGGCAGCGCATCGCATCCCACAACAGGTGGACATCTGTCGGGTAGTGCACATCCGTCTTCACCACGAACGAATCGCAGCGGCCCCGCAGGGGGTCGTCCGACCGACGGCGGCCCCGGTCGTCCGCGTCGTTCGCGCCGTCCGCGCCGTCCGTGCCGTCCGCGCCGTCCGCGCCGTCCGCGCCGTCCGTGCCGTTCGCGCCGTCCGTGCCGTCCGTGCCGTTCGCGCCGTCCGCGTCGTTCGCGCCGTCCGCGCCGTTCGTGACGTCCGCGCCGTTCGTGCCGTCCGTGCCGTTCGTGACGTTCGTGACGTTCGTGTCGTTCGTGTCGTCCTTCCGCTTCCGTGTCCGCTTCCGCTTCCGTACCAGCGCATGGCCTTTCTCCGCGATCAGCTGCGACACCTTCCCCAGCACTTCCGGTGTCAGCAAGCTCACGTTGTCCACCATCGTCTGATATCCGTACCAGGTGTGATCCCAGATGTCGGTGTGCCCCAGAAACTTCCGAACCGTCCTGTGCTCGTTCACCAGCTCGTGCACGGGATCGAAGTCCTAGCCCAAACCCTGCTTCAGGAGACCCATCACCAGGATCTTCCACAACTCCATGCCGGGACGCCCTCGCAGGCGGGATACCTCGGGAAGGATCCCCTCCTCCAGGATCTCGAACCACCGGGCCCGGGTCGACCGGTCGGCATACACGTATTGAAGGCCACGCAGCATCGGCGGAATGTCATCCCGCGAATATACGTTGATCTCGATCTCCTCGATCGCAACCTGGCCCCATTCCAGCTGAGAGCGGACGGTCTCCCGCATGGCCATTCTCCCGAAGATTCCCGAATCCCGCGCGATGTTCCGGCCCCAGCGGCCGACTCCCGCCCCACAGAGGGATTCTTCATCCCTTCAATAGCACACTTCCATCACTGGAGTCAACTGGTTGTACTTTTTCGGGCGGGCACTAGTAGTACGGAAACGTTGAACTGACGATAGTATTCTGGCAAGCTTTCCGTGTCGGTCCGTGTCGGCCCCGTGTCGGTGCGTGTCGGCACGCGTGAGCGTCCGATCGGTACGGCGCTTTCTTGTTCATCCCCACAGACCCGATGCCGAACGTGCAGGCGCTCACACTCTCTTGGGGGTCGGACGGATCCGGTTTCCGGGAACCGAGCCTGCCTGCAGGGGTTCGGTGCGGGGATCGGAGTGGATCATGGCCAATCCTCAGGGCAGGAAGCTCTATCGAGTGCGCCTTTCGGCGTCGGAGCGCCGGGAACTCCAGGCGATCGTCGACGGGACCGGAGCCGCCTGGCGTCGTCGTCGGGCGCAGATTCTGCTGATGGCAGACGAGGGGCGCGACGGCGGCAAACTCCGGGATGTCGACATCGCGCGCGGCCTGGGTATCGGCGCTTCGACGGTCGAACGCCTGCGCAAGCGCTGTGTTCTGGAGGGTCTGGAGGCCTCCCTCCGCCGTCGGGAGCAGGAGAACCGCCGACCGAAACTCCTGGACGGGGCGAAGGAGGCGAAGCTGGTGGCTCTGGCCTGTTCTTCCCCGCCCGAAGGTTGTGTCCGCTGGACACTGAAGCTGCTGGCCGGTCGTCTGATGGAGATGGAGATCGTCGAGAGCATCTCGAAAGAAACGGTACGGAGGACTCTAAAAAAAAGGAGATCAAGCCTTGGCTGAAGCAGTACTGGTGCATTCCCCCGAGTCGCAACGCGCCGTTCGTGGCGGCGATGGAGGAGGTGCTGGACACGTATCAGCGGGATTTTGCCGAAAACGAGGTTTTGGTCTGCATGGATGAGACCAGCCGGCAGCAGACGAAGGAAACTCGCCTTCCCCGCCCCGTGCGGCCCGGGCAGCCGGAAATCGTCGACTACGAATACGAGCGAAACGGCACGGCCAATCTCTTCCTGGCGTTCGCGCCCAACGAAAACTGGCGTACGGTGAAGGTCACCGACCGCCGCACGGCGCGGGACTGGGCGCAGTTCATCCGGGAACTCGCGGATGATCACTTCCCCGGAAAGAAGATCGTACTGGTCATGGACAACCTGAACACGCACAGCCCCGCATCGTTGTATGAAGCCTTTGCACCCCGGGAGGCCATGCGAGTGCGAAAGCGGTTCGAGTTTCGGTACACGCCGAAGCACGGAAGCTGGCTCAACATGGCCGAGATCGAAATCGGCGCGTTGTCGCGACAATGTCTTCGACGACGCATTCCCGACCGCGCCACCATGCTGCGGGAGACCGCGGCGTGGGTCAAGCGCCGCAACGCGGCCGGCGGCACCGTCGATTGGCGGTTCACGACGGCAGACGCCCGGGTGAAACTGAAGTCTCTATACCCAGCAATCCAATGATTCCGTACTACTAGATACGCCAAGAGGTCAAATACACCAAGCGGTTCCAGCTGGGCGCGCTGGCCGGGCGCCTCGCGCGCCATTTCCTGCTGATGACGGCGACGCCGCACAATGGGAAGGAGGAGGATTTCCAGCTGTTCATGGGCCTTCTCGACGCCGACCGCTTCGAGGGGCGCTTCCGGAAAGGCGTTCACAAGGTCGATCCGTCCGACATGATGCGCCGGTTGACCAAGGAAGAGCTTTACCGCTTCGACGGCACCCCGCTGTTCCCCGAACGCCGCGCCTACACGGTTGCCTATGGGCTGTCGTCCCGTGAGGCCGCGCTCTACGAGGCGGTCACCCATTATGTTCGCGAGGAAATGAACCGCGCCGACCGCCTGGGCGACGATGGCGCGCGCCGCCGCAACAATGTGGGGTTCGCCCTGCAGGTCCTGCAGCGTCGCTTGGCCTCCTCGCCGGCGGCGATCCACGAATCCCTGAAGCGCCGCCTGTCGCGGTTCGATGCGCGGCTGGAGGAAGAGCGGATCGGCCGCGCCGGGCGAGAGGCCGGCGACGCGGCCGCGCCGGAAGCCGCACTCGACGACGACGCTCTCGAAGACGCCACGGGCGAGGAGCTGGAGGCGCACGAGGACCGGCTCGTCGACCGCGCCACAGCGGCCCGCACCATCGCCGAATTCGAGGCCGAGATCGCCGAGTTGCGCCGGATCGAAGCCATGGCGAGTGCGCTCCGCCGGTCCGGCGAGGATACCAAGTGGCGCGAACTCGACCGCATCCTCGACGATCCCCTGGTCGACGATGCCCGGCGGGGCGTGCACCGCAAGATCGTCGTCTTCACCGAGGCGCGTGACACTCTGGAATATCTCGCCCGCCGTATCCGCGACCGCACGGGCGCACCCGACAGCGTGGCCGTCATCCACGGCAGCGTCCCGCGCGACCGGCGGCGTGCCGCCATCGCCGCGTTCAACGACGATCCCGCCGTCCGCTTCCTTCTCGCCAACGATGCCGCCGGCGAGGGGGTGAACCTGCAGCGCGGCGCCCACCTGATGGTCAACTACGACCTGTCATGGAACCCCAACCGGCTGGAGCAGCGCTTCGGGCGCATCCACCGGATCGGGCAGACCGAGGTCTGCCACCTGTGGAACCTGGTAGCGAGCGAGATGCGCGAGGGCGCGGTGTATCAACGGCTCCTGGAAAAGCTGGAGACGGCACGGCAAACCCTGGGCAGCAAGGTCTACGATGTGCTCGGCGAACTGTTCGAGGCTTGGCCGCTGCGCGAGTTGTTCATGGAAGCCATCCGCTACGGCGAGCGGCCGGAGATACGCGACAGGCTGTTCCAGACGATCGACGGCGCGGTCGATGTCGACAACATCAACGACCTCGTCGCGCACAACAAGCTGACCCGGGAGGGGTTCGACCCGGCCACGGTCCGCGGCGTGCGCGAGGAGATGGAGCGGGCCGCTGCGCGCCGGCTTCAGCCCCACCACATCCGCTCCTTCTTCGAAGCAGCTTTTGAGGAAGTCGGCGGCATCCAGCACCGCCGCGAGACGGGCCGGGCCGAGGTCACGCGAGTGCCGCCCCTCCTGCGCGACCGGGACCGCCTGATCGGCCGCACCGATCCGGTGCTGCCCCGCTATCGCCGCATCTGTTTCGACAGGGAGCACATCCCTGGCCAGCCGCAGGCGGCACTCGTTGCGCCCGTCCATCCGCTGCTCGATGCCCTGATCGACCTGACGCTTGAGCGCTATCGCGAGCTTCTGGCGCGCGGGGCTGTGCTGGTCGACGACGCCGACCGGCATGACGCCCCCCGCGTTCTGGTCGCGTTGCGCCATGCGATCCGCGATGGCCGGGCGGCACGGAACGGCAAACCGCAGACGCTCTCCGAGCGGCTGCGGTTCGTCTGGCTCCACGAAGACGGCAGCGCCAGCGACGGCGGGCCGGCGCCCTATCTGGATTGCCGCGCGCCGACGGCGGAAGAGCAGGACGGGATCGGCGAGACCCTGGGTGCGCCCTGGCTCAGGGAACCCTTGGAGGAGCGGGCACGTACGCTTGCGGTCACCGATCTGGCCCCCCGGCATCTGGAGGAGGTGAGAGGGCCGCGCCTCGCCACACTCGACAGGATCGAAACGGCGATCAAGGAGCGGATGCGCCGAGAGATCGCCCATCTCCAGCACCGCGCCCTGGAGTTGGAGGCGGAAGAGAGGGCGGGCAAGCGTCCCCGGCTGAACTCGGAGAATGTCAGGCGCCAGGCGGAAGCGTTGGCGGATCGCTTGGAGCGCCGGCTCACCGACATTGCGCGCCAGCGGGACATGGCGCCCCTGCCCCCGGAAGTCTACGGCGCCGCCCTTGTCGTGCCCGCGAGACTTCTCCGCGAAGACCAGGGGGGCGACGGGTCTCCGGATGGGGTGGAAGAATCGCCGTCCGCCCTCGCCCGCGCCGAAATCGAGGCCAGGGCGATGGAGGCTGTCATGGAACGCGAACGCAGCCTCGGATACGAGCCGCGCGACGTTGCGTCGGAGAACCGGGGCTACGATATCGAAGGCCGCGATCCCGAGACCGGCGGTCTACGCTTCATCGAGGTCAAGGGCCGGCGCGCGGACGCAGAGGCCGTCACGATCACGCGGAACGAGATGCTGGCGGCGTTCAACGCGGTAGAGGCCTTCATTCTCGCCGCCGTCCTCGTCGAAGACGGTTTCGTCCACCGGCCGCTCTATGTCCCCGACCCGGCGCGGATTTTCGGACCGCCGCCCGGCTTTGCGGAGGTTTCGCGGGCGATCTCCGTATCAGCGATCGGGGAAGCCGCGGAGACGGGGCCATGAGACTGGACGACGACGAGTTGGCGCGCCTGATCGAGGGTGCGGAAAGCACGCGGGTCGAATTCAAGGAGACCCTGGGAGGCAATGCGCCGACGCGGCTTCGCGAAGCGATCTGCGCCTTCGCCAACGACCTTCCCGGCTCAGGACTCCCGGGCATCGCAGTCGTCGGGCTGCGGGACGACGGCACCCCGGCCGGGGGCGCCGTCACCGACGAGATGCTGCGCGCGCTGGCCGACATGCGCAGCGACGGGAACATCGTGCCGCCGCCGCCGATCCTGTCCGAGAAGCGCCGGTATCGAGGCCACGATATCGCCGTCGTGACCGTCCTGCCATCCGACTCGCCCCCGGTGCGCTACCGGGGCGCGATCCACATTCGCAACGGTCCGCGCCGGGCCGTGGCGACGGCCCAGGAAGAGCGGATACTGAGCGAGAGGCGGCGCCACGGAGACCGGCCTTTCGATATTTCGCCGGTGCCGGGCGCCGGCATCGCCGATCTCAATCGACGCCAGTTCGAGGACGAGTATCTGCCCAATGCCGTCGACCGGGAACTCCTGCGGGCCAACGACCGCAGCTTGGAGGAACGACTGGCCGCGGCCAAGATGATCGCTTCCGTCGACGACGGGCGGGCCACGATTCTCGGTTTGCTGGTGCTCGGAACGAGGCCGCTGGACTATATTCCGGGTGGGTACATCCAATTCCTGCGCATCGGGGGGCATGACCTTTCGGACCCGGTCATCGACGAGAGAAGAATCGACGGGACAATCCCCGAAATGCTGTCGCGCCTTGACGACAAGCTTCGGTCGCACAACCTTCGCCGGGTCGACATCGTCACTCGCGACATCGAACGCCGTGTAGACAGCTACCCCATGACCGCCTTGCGGGAACTCACACGGAACGCGCTCATTCACCGCGATTACGAAACGACGAACGCTCCCGTCCGCGTCACCTGGTTCGACGACAGGATCGAAATCCAGAATCCCGGCGGACCCTTCGGGTCGGTCACGAAGGAGAACTTCGCCCGCCCCGGAGTGACGGATTACCGCAATCCGAATCTGGCCGAGGCCATGCGAGTGCTGGGCTATGTGCAGAGATTCGGCGTCGGTATACCGACCGCGCAACGCCTGTTGCGCGAGGCCGGACATCCGGAACTCGACTTCACGGTTGAGCCAACGCACCTGCTCGCTACGGTACGGGCCGTTCCCGAAGCTGCGGAGGCCGCGTGATGGCTGCGCCCGTCCTGACCTTTTTCAACAACAAGGGAGGCGTCGGCAAGACGTCACTGGTCTATCACCTCGCTTGGATGCTGTCGGAGATTGGCGAGCGCGTACTGGCCTGCGACCTCGATCCGCAAGCCAACCTCACTGCAACTTTTCTCGACGAACGCGCGCTCGAGGCGCTGTGGGAGGACGGCGCACAGAGCCAGACCATCTACCAGTGCATCCAGCCGTTGACGGAGGTGGGGGACTTGCAGGAACCGCAGGTGAAACGGATCACTGAAACCCTCGGACTCATTTCCGGCGATCTGGCGCTCTCCAGTTTCGAGGACAGCCTTTCCAGCGAATGGCCCAACGCCCTCGGCGAATCCAATCTGTACCGCCCGTTCCGCATCCTCACAGCGTTCTGGCAGATCATGCAGAACGGCGCCAAGGCCATCCACGCGACGATCATCCTCGTGGATGTCGGACCCAATCTGGGCGCCCTGAACCGCTCGGCGCTCGTCGCAACCGATCACGTCATCGCACCGCTGGGGGCAGACCTCTTCTCCCTCCAGGGCCTGAGTAACCTGGGTCCGACGCTGAGAAGGTGGACGAGCGAATGGTCGAAACGCCGGGACAATTGGGCCCAGCCCGGCTTTCTCCTGCCCCAGGGCGGCATGAAGCCGATGGGATACGTCGTTCAGCAGCATAGCGTACGCCTTCGTCGGCCGGTACGGGCCTATGACAAGTGGGTCAACCGCATGCCCGAAGCCTACCGTCGGCACCTGTTGAATTGCGACGCCGGGCCCTTTCCAGACAAGCCGAGCAACGACGAGAATTGCCTTGCGACCGTCCGGCACTACCGAAGTCTGGTTCCGATGGCGCAAGAGGCCCGGAAACCCGTTTTCCGCCTTACTGCGGCCGACGGCGCGATCGGAGGCCATGCAGCGGCCGTTTCCGATGCCTATCGCGATTTCAAGAAGCTGGCTGATTTGATCCGGACGAAAATCGGGCTTTCGGCATGAAGCGCCGCAGGAAGCTCATTGAGGTCTCCCTGCCGCTGGAGGTCATCAACAGGGCTTCGGCGCGGGAGAAATCCATCCGGCACGGGCATCCCTCGACACTGCATCTGTGGTGGGCGCGGCGGCCCTTGGCGGCGTGCCGGGCGGTGCTGTTCGCGCAACTGGTGGACGACCCGTCCTCCTGGCCGGAGGAATTCCCGACCGAGGCGGACCGGGCGCGGGAGCGCAAGCGGCTGCACGGGATCATCGAAGAGATGGTCCCCTGGGAGGCGACCAAAGCCGAGCGCATCCTGAACCGGGCACGCCGGGAGATCGCGCGTTCGCTCGCCCGCGGTCTGGGCGAGCCGCCGCCGTGCGACGAGCCGGAGGCAGTGCTGGCCTGGCTCGTCCGCAATGCGCCACCGGTCTGCGACCCGTTCTGCGGCGGCGGCTCGATCCCGCTGGAGGCACAGCGCCTCGGCCTGCGCGCGCACGGCTCCGACCTCAGAGCCTGTGCGGAAACTATGGAGCGGCCCCGATTCTGGTACCTGCGATGTGGCTGGAGAGTACATCGGGATCAGACAAGCCCATTCCACATCTGTCAGATTGCTTTCGAAGCGGTCTCTCCGACGCCGATACTTTGCACGAGCGGCCAGAATCGGGACCGCTCAATAGTTTCCGTACAGGGTATCTACTCACCCCCCCCTACTGATGACGAATCGTTTTTCCTGACGGGTTCGGATCCGGCATGGTTCCGTGCCCCTTTCCCTCGCTCGCGGCCGAGGACCGGAGGTGCGGGGTCCGGCTGACAAGAAGCGGATCGATCTTCGGCTTCCGCTCCCCGTTCCGGCCTTGTGGGGAGGACTTCCCACCATTTGTCAAGGGGGTCGAGCCGCCTTCGGGAACCGTTCAATCTGGTTCCCGCTGAACCGGAATCGGGAGTTGCACGCGGCCGGCGGCAGGACGATTCTGCACGTGCAGCATCCGCCGCCGCGGGGCACCGCCGGATCCCATGGTCGGGGTCCGTTGCCGCACCGTTCCGGAACGGGCCGGGCAAGGCCGAGCTCCGCCGCCGCGAGGCGCTGCCGGATCCCATGGCCGGCCCCTACCGCACCGTTCCGGAACGGGCCGGGCAAGGCCGAGCTCCGCCACCGCGAGGCGCTGCCGGATCCCATGGCCGGCCCCTACCGCACCGTTCCGGAACGGGCCGGGCAAGGCCGAGCTCCGCCGCCGCGAGGCGCTGCCGGATCCCATGGCCGGCCCCTACCGCACCGTTCCGGAACGGGCCGGGCAAGGCCGAGCGCCGCCGCCGCGAAGCGTTGCCGGATCCCATGACCGGGGTCCGTTGCCGCACCGTTCCGGAACGGGCCGGGTCCGAACTCACCCGTCCCGGCCGAATCCTCGGGGCAGCTCCAGTTCCGCCAAAAGATCAAGATCCAGGTCGTCCAGAGCTTCAAGGACCGGGTCCAGGAGCTCTGCGGTGGCCGTGGTCTCCCGCGTCTCCGGCAGGGCCTGCCGCCCGTCCCGGTACTCCTCCCGGATCTTGCGGATCATGGCGAGGGCGTCGTGCAGCCGCGGACTGCGAGAGCGCCGATCCTTCGGCGTACGGTACGCGATCTTCGCCGCGCCCGCACGTCGACGAAGACGGTAGCGTCTCTGACGTTCCGCGTTGGACCGGGCCACGGCCGCGGATCTCCCGATCCCGGATTTCGTGCGATGCCGGTACGGAACGGCCGCGGCGGACGATCGAGGCGCCGTTCGGAGGGTCCGGTCTCCCGTCCTTTCAACAGCCCGTTGTTGACGCAAACTGGCTCATGCGGTTCCCTTCTGATTGGACGAATTCGAGTCCGGTCTTGAATTTCCGCCACGCCTGCCAGATTTTCGCAGTACCCGGAAGCGGCTGACGTTTGCTGGGCCGGAAGCCCGCCATGCGGGCGAGATCGACCACGAAGGTGCGGATGTCGGGCGGCTTCCCAGGCGGGGCCACGACGATCCCATGCTGATTCGGAGATGCGAAACCCGAATGCGTGGAGGCTCGGCTCATCACAGATCGCCTCCTTGAGATCGCAAGGTTCGGGCCAAGAAGGCCCCATCGAGCCTTGGTGGCACGATTGCAGCGCGACGCAAACTGAGAACATCTCGCCAGTCGTCGCCGGATCAGCAGCGTGGGATCACCGTGGGCGGGGCACGGATGATGCGATCGTACCGGAGCCATCGGTAGAGAACCCCGATTTCGCGGTCGGTGAAGAACTCGAGGGCGGGGCGGTCGGGCGGGTCGCGCGCGAGGCGCTCGAGGTCCATGACCCGCCATGCGGTGATGGCATCGAAAGCGAGGCACGTGCGCAGGTCGTCGGCGTCCTGCAGCTTGCGTTCTTCGATCCGGGCGCCGACCTTGAGGACCCGGAAGTACTCCTCGAGGGTCCAGCGTGCCTCGTACCAGGCGACGATGCGTCGAGCGTGCGGGAGGTCGGCCTCGCCCTCGGTGGAGAGCAGCACCCAGTGGAGCGGATCGCGGCCCTTGGGCGGCCGGGCTTCCCGGACCGAGACGGCGAGCACGGGCATCGGCGTCCGGTCGTCCCGGTTTTTCGGCGGCACGAGGTGGACGGCGGCGGCGCGGAGCTCGAGGATCACGGTGCGCTGGAGGCGCGGACGGGGTCCGCCGCAGGCGGCGAGGTGGACCGTCTTCGTTCCCAGAACCGGCGGCTCCGCCATGGCCTCCCACAGGTCCGCCACGGAGCCGTCGCTGCGGACCACCCGTCGCTGCCGGCCGCGGTCGGAGCGTACGAGGAGCCCGACGCCGCCGGCGCGCGCCTGTACGAACCTTTCCCAGATGTCGCCTTCGCGGTCGCAGACCGTGACCACCCGGGTGTCGGGGCAGGCGGCGGCCAGCTGGCGGGCGCGTTCGAGTCCCTGAAGCCAGCGCACACTCTCCGGCTTGACCGCGTCGCGGTCCGGGGCTGCCGTGCCCTCGCGCTCGGTGGCGTCGCGGTCCGGGGCTGCCGTGCCCTCGCGCTCGGTGGCGTCGCGGTCCGGGGCTGCCGTGCCCTCGCGCTCGGTGGCGTCGCGGTCCGGGGCTGCCGTGCCCTCGCGCTCGGTGGCGTCGCAGTCCGGGGCTTCCGTGTCCTCGCGCTCGGTGGCGTCGCGGTCCGGAGCTTCCGTGTCCTCGCGCTCGGTGGCGTCGCGGTCCGGGGCTTCCGTGTCCTCGCGCTCGGTGGCGTCGCGGTCCGGGGCTTCCGTGTCCTCGCGCTGGGTGGCGTTGAGGTCGATCACGCCGAGCGGGCGGCGGCCCTCGGTCACCGCCAGCGTGAAATGGGCAAGGATTCCCCGGGTGCCCGAGCCCCCGCCTCCAAGGTTCACCAACCCTTTCGTCTTGCAGTGCCCGTTGTACTTCAGCGTCGTGGTGTCCTGCAGGGCGAGGACGACCCGCTCCTGCCGGCAGCGTTCGACCGTGGCTTCGGCGTGGGGATCGAGGATGTGTTCCATCGTGACCCGGGCGCTGGACAACAGCCGGTACGCGGCCTTCTGCGCGGCGGCGGACGGGAAGATCACGGGCAGGGACGCGCCCGGAGCGTTCTCCCAAGCCCGGCCCATCGCCAGCACCCGCTGGCGCACGCGGCCGTCGGGATGCGAACCGCGACCATACTCGAGGTCGGCCCCGTCGGCGTTCCCGGGCCGCCACGGCTCCGACGTGGTACCGAGGACGATGCCCCGCTCCCGAGACAGGACCTCTCGCCAGCCCTCGGCCAAGGGCCGGATCCACACCGCCTTCGGCGCGGTCGCACGGCCTCCCGGCGGCCGGCCCGAGGTCGGTTCGGCGCAGCGGCTCCACCCGGCCGCACGATAGCAGGTGCCGCGGTGCTCGGGTCCCACATACGTGTAGACCGCCTGCGGCCGGGTCCCGTGCGCCGCCTTCCAGTCCGCGGCCAGGCGCGCCGTCGACCGAGCCAGCACGTGCGAGGCCAGCCGGGCGACCCGGACGCCGGGCAGCAGGAGAAAGCGGTGCTGCTGGACCAGCTGCACCAGATTCGCGGCCCGCGCCGTCGCCGACCAGCCGATGGCCGCGTCCCGGGCCGCCTGATGCCAGCCTGCGGCCGTATACCCGAGGCCGCCGAGACGGCCGTGGCGCGACGACACGACCCAGAAGTTGAGGACCTTCCCCGGTCGGTGCTTCCAACCCTGCGGATGATGGGTCTCCATCATCTCGCGCCAGCGGCGCCGGTCCGGGGCCGCGCCCACCGGGACCAGGGTGACCGCCCCGAGATCCGCCAGCGTGCACGCCAGCTTCCGGTCCGGGTCGGTGCGCGCCACCTCGCCGCCCGGACGGCCCGGCGTGCGGCACGGACCCGGCCGCGCCGCGGGCAGCACGAACCCCGCCCGCTTCGCGATCCCGGGCAGAACCCCGCGCGCTTGGGACACGCAGGGCTGGCCCCGGGCGTTGCGCCAGTCCTCGCGTTCGCACAGCTCGCGCGCCAGCGCATGACGCGTCCGGCCGTCCTCGGCCGCCGCCGCCTTCAGCCACTCGACCGTGTCGGCGCGGAGATGTCGAAGTCCGACTTGCATGCCGTCACCATGACGGACGGACCGATGCACGTCAAGTGTGGCGGCATGAAAGGGTCTCCCGTCGGGACCGGATCCGGGCGAGCGGTCCGTTCGCGAGCATTCGCCTGGCTTCGGCGGGCGGGGTCGTACAGGGTCTGAGTTTCCCGCATCGCACAGACCACCGCGAGCAGGCGGTCCGCGACGGAGCGCAAGGCCCGCGCATGCCGGTGGCCGCGAAGTCGCAGGGCCTGGTACTGGGCCCGGCGGACCGGATCCTGCGGCAGGGCGACCCGTGCCCAGGGGTAGACGGCGTCCTGCAGACGATGATGGGCGGCCCGCCGACGGACCCCGATCCGGGACGTGCCGGAACGCCGGGTGACGGGGGCCACACCGGACCGGCACCGCAGAGCTGGGTCGTCGCGTCGTCGCAGGGCATCGGGTGCTTCTGCCAGCAGCGTGGCCCGAACGATCCTGCCGACGCCGGGAAGCGACCTCCGGATCTCTGCGTCCCGCGGCCCCGCCTGCCCCGATGCGGATTCCGGGGCGGCTTCCTGCTGCATCCCGGCCGCCGTCTGCCGGTCGATCTCCGGTTGTACCTCCGTCCGCGGTCCGGTGACGAGGTCGAGCTGGGCGAACCCCACCCGGAGAGGGCTCACGGCCGCTTCCGTGGTGCCGTCTGCCACTCGGAGGGCCGGTGTGCGGAGCGTCTTCCGGACGGTGTCGGCATGCAGGCGGCGCACGCGATGCCGCCGCACGAGCCGGGTCACGGTACTGGCGCGGAGTCGCCGGGCTCGGTCCGGGGTCGGGACGAGTTCCCAACGTTCCCGGAACCACGTCCGCGAGAGATCGCTCTCGAGCTCGAGAAGCTGCGGGTAGTACCGCCAAAGTTGCGGACGGATCCGGTTGACCAGGCGCGTCCGCGGGTGGGTCCGATCCCGGGCCATGCGCGATGCTTCCCGCAGCTGGATGACCGCCGGAGAGATCGGATCGATGCGTCGGAAGGCCGGGCCATCGGTGCGCAGGGCTCCGGCCAGAACCCGAGCATCGCGGCGGTCGTCCTTGGCTCCGGCCGGCGACCCGCGGTCCCGGAAGCGATCCAGTTGCTTCGGGTTGATCGCATGCAGGACCCGACCGCGTTCCATCCGGGACTCGACCCCCGGTCCGTGTGGAACCTCGATGGCGACCCCGATGATGTCCGGTGGGGTCTGCGTGACGGCCAGCAGCCCGTCCGCCATCTGCGCCAGGCCCGTTCCGCCAGGGGGGAAGGATCGCTCCTTCTGCACGACGCCGGAAGCGTCGAGGATGCATCCGTGGTGGTGCTCGGACCCCCAGTCGATGCCGACGAAAAACTTCAATGTATTCATGATTTCCGGTTCCTCGGAATCAGGATTGCGGTCGGTGGGCCGCCAGGATGCGGATCGGTCCCTGCACGGGCGCTCGGAGGCGCAAACTTCCCACGGGATCTCCATCCTGGCCTCGGATCGGGGCACAGGTCCTCCCCAGGTGCTCTACGGCACAGGGGTCGTTGGGTCGCTCCCGATCCGGAGGCCCGTCCCGTTCACGAGGAACGGGGCCTTCACCATGGCAGGAACCATGGATGGGCTGCAGCCGCCGCCTCCCCCCGGGCCCCGAGCGCTAGCGCTCGGGGCCCGGGGGGAGGCGGCGGCTGGCGCTGGAAATCGCGCGCGTGAATGGTGCAGGGGTCCGCAACGCGACCGGGCACCTCGCGCGGGGACGTCGCGGGTCCGCCGTGCGGGGCGGTGGAGCGGGTTCCGTGGGCTGCCGTTCCCCTCCGCCGGAGATCTGCGCTTGACGTTGTAGGAGGGACCCTCTCCAAGATGGTCCATCAGGGCGGACCGCGTCGGAGGTGTGGATGGCGGCAGGGTAGGGATCGAAGGCGACGACGGGTCGGAGCCCGGCGATCGTCGCGGCCCGGCCGCCGCAGGACGTGTACCTGGAGGCGTTCCTTGGGGGCGGTGCGATCCGGACGCGCCCGCCGCCGGCGCGGCGCAACCTCGGCCTCGACCTCCCCCGCCGGGCGATCGACCCCTTCCGCTGTGAGTACCCGGTGGAACGTCACCCGGGCTGCGCCCTGCAGGTTCTCGCGACCGTCGCCTCGGGCCGGCCGCACGGGCCCACGTGCGCGGGCCGGAACTCGATCGTCCGGTAGCGCCGCGCCGGCGGCGGGCGCGTCCGGATGCCGCGGCGCTCCAAGGTCTCCAGCATCCCGAGGCCGGCCCCGACCCTGGAGCCGCCCTTTGCGGTCGTCCCGTGAAGGGGCTCGCAGAGGGTCTTCGCCCGCTCGGTGCGGCGGCAGGGGGAACACCGACCCACGGTCTCCCGAACCTCCGCGATCGGCGGGCGGGTCCGGCGGCGGCCCGAACAGGGGGTCGACTTCAGGTCGATGATTCGTTGGTCCATGGGGATTCCCGCAGCCACGATTCGACGACAGCATGCGAATCGGCGGGCGCTTGTCAAGCGGTGCGTGGACGACCCGCCCACGCACCGAAACGTCACCTCCTATCCAAGGCCTGCCGGTATGGGAACACCGCCGTCACCTCGACGCACCTATCCGAATGCCATTGTCCCGCCGGGCGATCGACCCGTCGTCGCCTTCGATCCCTACCCGGCCGCCATCCACACCTCCGACGCGGTCCGCCCCGATGGCCCATCTTGGAGAGGGTCCCTCCTACAACGTCAAGCGCAGATCTCCGGCGGAGGGGAACGGCAGCCCACGGAACCCGCTCCACCGGACCGCACGGCGGACCCGCGACGTCCCGCGCGGGGTGCCCGGTCGCGTTGCGGACCCCTCCCCACAAGGCCGGAACGGGGAGCGGCAGCCGAAGATCGACCCACTTCTTGTCAGACGGACCCCGTGCATCCGGTCCTCGGCCGCAAGCGAGTGAAAGGGGCACGGAACAATGCCGGATCCGAACCCGTCAGGAAAAACGATTCGTCATCAGTAGGGGGGGGGTGAGTAGATACACCTGTCATTGACAGAGGGAGCATCGCAACATGGCGACTGGTAAAACCATTACCGGGACTCCGGACCATGATAATTAGTGCCCGCACCGAAAATGGTCATTTTGGCGGCCCTTCCGGCGAAATTTCGGGTTGGACCCACCCTCCGGGGCCTCCGGTCGCTCCGTTTCCAGGGGATTCCTGCCGATTCGCAGCGGCATCCGGGCTCTTCCCACCCAGAATCCGGACGCTAGGGCGAGCGGTTCCGTTCCCGCTCCCGGCGAGCTTCGCGGATGGGGTGGGGGCGCCGCTGTCAGGCGGCGCGTCTTCGTCGTCGTCGGGCTTGGGCCCGGGCTTGTCTCTGCAGCAGCAACCCGATGCGGTGGACATTGAAGGCCACCATGGAGAGCGCCACCATCCGCGCAAAACCCTCCGCCCCATACGACAGGACCCGATCCATGCCGCGCTGCTCGAGATTATTGATGGCGGACTCCACGGCCGGATGCTGCCGGCGCATCTCCCGGAACGTTGGGTCGGCGGCCCGTTTCCGGTCGGCCGGACCGAGTTTTCCCTTCTTCGGAAGCACGTTGTGATCCAGCAGTTCGTCCAGTGCGATCCGGTTGGAGGGACTGTGGAACCCCCGATCGAAGCTGCACAGGCGGAGGTCGGGGAAGCGGGCCTGCGCTTCCCGGATCATGGGCACGGCATGATCCACGTCTCCGCCTTCCCACAGGATCCGGGAGTGTAGGAGGAAGCCGTGCTGATCCTCCAGCACGGCCACCGGCACTCCGAGTTCCACCGGAACCCCGGCCTTGCCCTTCACGCACCAGCGCGTGTGCTCCTCGAAGATCGAAAACACCTTCTCTTCCTGCGGGATCTTCTCGCCTTTCAGCAGGCGGCGGTCCACTTGGTCGAGCTGCCTCCGGGCATGCTTGAGGTACGATTCGATCCGGAGAATCCTGGGGGCTCCGACGCCGTGCTCCCGAAGCGCGGGAACCGTCGCTTCCGCCCGTCGGACCTCCTCCCAGCAGGCGTCGAGGTACGCTTGGATCGGCCCCGGACGGGCCCGCCGGGTCCGCCGAACCTTCTGAAAGAGCCGCTGCAGCCTCCGGCTCCGATGCCGCCACTGCCGCCATCCGGACACCCCCGCCCGCAGGGTTGAGCGGCCCGTCTCGCGCACCAGGCAACGCATCGCATCCCACAGCAGGTTGACGTCCGTCGGGAAGTGCACATCCGTCTTCACCACGAACGAATCACAGCGGCCCCGCAGGGGCTCCTTCGACGGGCGACCGCCCGGGCCGCTCTTCCGCTTCCGCTTCCGCACCAGCGCATGGCCGCTCTCCGCGATCCGCTGCAACACCTCCCCCAGCACGTCCGGCGTCAGCAGGCTCACGTTGTGTACCACCGTGGGATACCGGTACCGGGTCTCGTCCCAGAAGCCGGAGTGTCCCAGAAACTTCCGAACGGTATGGTGTTGGTTCACCAGCTCGTGCAGACGATCGAAGTCACACCCCAGGACCTGCTTCAGGAGACCCATCACGAGGATCCTCCACAGCTCCATGCCGGGACGCCCTTTCGTGTGGGACACCTCGGGAAGGATCCCCTGCTCCAGGATCTCGAACAACCGGGCACGAACCGACCGGTCGGCATACACGTGCCGAAGCCCGAGCAGCAGCGGCGGAATGTCATCCCGCGAGTTCTCGTCGATCTCGATCTCCTCGATCGCAACCTGACCCAATTCCATCTGCAGGCGAATGACGTTTCGCATGGCAATTCTCGCGAAGATTTCCGAAAATCCGGCCGATTCTCGACCTCATCGGCCGATTCCCGCATCAAAGCGGGATTCTTCGTCCCCTCTATATCACGATTCCACTTTCAGAGTCAAACCATTGTACTTTTTCGGTGCGGGCACGAATTACTCGTGGGGGGTCGAAACTTTTTCCGGGTCCAATCTTGCGCGCCGCGGCGGGTTGGGTCGGCTTGACGCGCGGCCGGGATCCCGCCGGATCCCGGCCGCGTCAAGCCGAACCGTCAAGCGAAATGGAAGTCGGATTCGTCAAGCTCAACATCGGCGGCAAGGTGTCTGAGCTCGATTTGCCACGACAAGTCCTCGCCTGGGTCCAGATCTTCCGCTTCCGCATCGCTGTAAACGATGGCGCGGTTTTCCTTGACGCCAGAGGGAGAAACAACCGTCAAATATACGATTTCGAGATCTTCAAACTCGCTGACACCGTCGATCCCTTCTATTTGAATCCGGTCGTCCGACCGATCGAAGTCAAGGATCGTGTCCTTTCCGCTGTCTTGCCTGAACACGAAGACATCCTTGCCGGTCTCGCCTTTGAGCTCGTCGGTGCCGGCGTTGCCGTGCAGCGTATCGTCGCCGGCCCCGCCGTGGAGCTCGTCGTTGCCGGCGTTGCCCCAGAGCTCGTCGTTGCCGGTGCCGCCGTAGAGGAAGTCGTTGCCGGCGTCGCCGGCGAGCACGTCGTTGCCGCCGCCGCCGTACATGCGGTCGGTGCCGTTGCCGCCTTGCAGGAAGTCGTTGCCGGGGTCGCTGAGGAATTTGTCGCCGCCGTAGATATGGTCGTCGCCGTCGCCGCCCTTCAGCCAGTCGTTGCCGGCCCCGCCGTAGAGCCAGTCGGTGTCGTTGCCGCCGTCCAGGAAGTCGCGGCCGGCTTCGCCGTAGAGGTAGTCGATACCGTCGCCGCCGAACAGATGGTCCGAGTGCTTGTCCATCAATTCGGGATCCCGGTTCGGGTCCGATCCTTTCGGGTCCGCGTTGTCGCCGCCCCAAAGCTTGTCGGTGCCGGCCCCGCCGTACATCCGGTCCGCGCCGGCCCCGCCGTGGAGCTCGTCGGTGCCGGCGTCGCCGTGGAGCTCGTCGGTGCCGGCGCCGCCGTGGAGCTCGTCGTCGCCGTCGCCGCCGTGGAGCTCGTCGTCGCCGTCGTCGCCGTGGAGCTCGTCGGTGCCGGCGTCGCCGTGGAGCTCGTCGGTGCCGGCGCCGCCGTGGAGCTCGTCGTCGCCGTCGCCGCCGCGGAGCTCGTCGTCGCCGCGGCGGCCGTAGAGCTCGTCGTCGCCGGCGTAGCCCCAGATCCGGTCGTCGCCGTTCTTGCCGTAGAGCTCGTCGTCGCCGGCCAGACCGTGAATCTGGTCGTCGCGGCGGCCGCCGTAGAGCTTGTCGTCACCGGGGGCTTTCAATAGCCCGTTGTTGACGCAATCTGGCTCATGTGCGGTTCCCTTCTGATTGGACGAATTCGAGTCCGGTCTTGAATTTCCGCCACGCCTGCCAGATTTTGGCAGTACCCGGAAGCGGCTGACGTTTGCTGGGCCGGAAGCCCGCCATGCGGGCGAGATCGACCACAAAGGTGCGGATGTCGGGCGGCTTCCCAGGCGGGGCACGGATGATGCGATAGTACCGGAGCCATCGGTAGAGAACCCCGATTTCGCGGTCGGTGAAGAACTCGAGGGCGGGGCGGTCGGGCTGATCGCGCGCGAGGCGCTCGAGGTCCATGACCCGCCATGCGGTGATGGCATCGAAAGCGAGGCACTTGCGCAGGTCGTCGGCGTCCTGCAGCTTGCGTTCTTCGATCCGGGCGCCGACCTTGAGGACCCGGAAGTACTCCTCGATGGTCCAGCGTGCCTCGTACCAGGCGACGATGCGTCGAGCGTGCTGGAGGTTGGCCTCGCCCTCGGTGGAGAGCAGCACCCAGTGGAGCGGATCGCGGCCCTTGGGCGGCCGGGCTTCCCGGACCGAGACGGCGAGCACGGGCATCGGCGTCCGGTCGTCCCGGTTCTTCGGCGGCACGAGGTGGACGGCGGCGGCGCGGAGCTCGAGGATCACGGTGCGCTTGAGGCGCTGACGGGGTCCGCCGCAGGCGGCGAGGTGGACCGTCTTCGTTCCCAGAACCGGCTGCTCTGCCATGGCCTCCCACAGGTCCGCCACGGAGCCGTCGCTGCGGACCACCCGTCGCTGCCGGCCGCGGTCGGAGCGTACGAGGAGCCCGACGCCGCCGGCGCGCGCCTGTACGAACATTTCCCAGATGTCGCCTTCGCGGTCGCAGACCGTGACCACCCGGGTGTCGGGGCAGGCGGCGGCCAGCTGGCGGGCGCGTTCGAGTCCCTGAAGCCAGCGCACACTCTCCGGCTTGACCGCGTCGCGGTCCGGGGCTGCCGTGCCCTCGCGCTCGGTGGCGTCGCGGTCCGGGGCTGCCGTGCCCTCGCGCTCGGTGGCGTCGCGGTCCGGGGCTGCCGTGCCCTCGCGCTCGGTCGCGTCACGGTCCGGGGCTTCCGTGCCCTCGCGCTCGGTGGCGTCGCGGTCCGGGGCTTCCGTGCCCTCGCGCTGGGTGGCGTTGAGGTCGATCACGCCGAGCGGGCGGCGGCCCTCGGTCACCGCCAGCGTGAAATGGGCAAGGATTCCCCGGGTGCCCGAGCCCCCGCCTCCAAGGTTCACCAACCCTTTCGTCTTGCAGTGCCCGTTGTAATTCAGCGTCGTGGTGTCCTGCAGGGCGAGGACGACCCGCTCCTGCCGGCAGCGTTCGACCGTGGCTTCGGCGTGGGGATCGAGGATGTGTTCCATCGTGACCCGGGCGCTGGACAACAGCCGGTACGCGGCCTTCTGCGCGGCGGCAGACGGGAAGATCACGGGCAGGGACGCGCCCGGAGCGTTCTCCCAAGCCCGGCCCATCGCCAGCACCCGCTGGCGCACGCGGCCGTCGGGATGCGAACCGCGGCCATACTCGATGTCGGCCCAGTCGGCGTTCCCGGGCCGCCACGGCTCCGACGTGGTACCGAGGACGGTGCCCCGCTCCCGAGACAGGACCTCTCGCCAGCCCTCGGCCAAGGGCCGGATCCACACCGCCTTCGGCGTGGTCGCACGGCCTCCCGGCGGCCGGCCCGAGGTCGGTTCGGCGCAGCGGCTCCACCCGGCCGCACGATAGCAGGTGCCGCGGTGCTCGGGTCCCACATACGTGTAGACCGCCTGCGGCCGGGTCCCGTGCGCCGCCTTCCAGTCCGCGGCCAGGCGCGCCGTCGACCGGGCCAGCACGTGCGAGGCCAGCCGGGCAACCCGGACGCCGGGCAGCAGGAGAAAGCGGTGCTGCTGGACCAGCTGCACCAGATTCGCGGCTCGCGCCGTCGCCGACCAGCCGATGGCCGCGTCCCGGGCCGCCTGATGCCAGCCTGCGGCCGTATACCCGAGGCCGCCGAGACGGCCGTGGCGCGACGACACGACCCAGAAGTTGAGGACCTTCCCCGGCCGGTGCTTCCAACCCTGCGGATGATGGGTCTCCATCATCTCGCGCCAGCGGCGCCGGTCCGGGGCCGCGCCCACCGGGACCAAGGTGACCTCCCCGAGATCCGCCAGCGTGCACGCCAGCTTCCGGTCCGGGTCGGTGCGCGCCACCTCGCCGCCCGGACGGCCCGGCGTGCGGCACGGACCCGGCCGCGCCGCGGGCAGCATGAACCCCGCCCGCTTTGCGATCCCGGGCAGAACCCCGCGCGCCTGGGACACGCAGGGCTGGCCCCGGGCGTTGCGCCAGTCCTCGCGTTCGCACAGCTCGCGCGCCAGCGCATGACGCGTCCGGCCGTCCTCGGCCGCCGCCGCCTTCAGCCACTCGACCGTGTCGGCGCGGAGATGTCGAAGTCCGACTTGCATGCCGTCACCATGACGGACGGACCGACGCACGTCAAGTGTGGCGGCATGAAAGCACCGGGGGTGCCGGTGATGGTCCGTCCTGGTCTAGACATGGGATTGCCTCCTTTGGTGGAAAGGTTGGGTGAAGAAAGGATCGCGTTTCACGCGATGAAGTCGAAGTCGAAGTCGAAGTCGAAATCGGACTCGGTCAATTTCGCCGCCTTCGTGCCGCTGACCTTGATGCTCCATTCTCCGGATGCATCCTCGATTACGGCGTGGGGGACTACGTATTTGGGAAACTTGGCCTTGCCCGTGATGATCAGGTCGGAGAACTGGATTCCGCTGTCGGCCGTGAAGACGATCAGATCCTCGCCGTCCTTGAATTGGGATATTTCGTCGTGGCCGCTGTTCCGGCCGAACACGAAGCGATCCGCGCCGCGGGCGCCGCGCAGGTCGTCGTCGCCGGCCCCGCCGTGCAGCACGTCGTTGTTGTCTCCGCCGTTCAGGTCGTCGTCGCCGGCCCCGCCGTGCAGCACGTCGTCGCCCCAACCGCCGTTCAGGTCGTCGTCGCCCTTGCCGCCGTGCAGCACGTCGTCGCCGCCGCCGCCGTGCAGGAAGTCGTCGCCCTTGCCGCCGTACAGCCGGTCGGCGCCGGCACTGTAGTAGCCGCCGTCCAGGTGGTCGTTGCCGTCTCCGCCGCGGAGCTCGTCGTCGCCGGCGTTGCCGAACAGAGAGTCGTCGCCCTTGCCGCCGCGGAGCTCGTCGTCGCCGTCGTCGCCGCTCAGGCCGTCGTCGCCGGCCCCGCCGCGGAGCACGTCGTCGCCGCCGCCGCCGTGCAGCACGTCGTCGCCGGCCCCGCCGTGCAGCCGGTCGGCGCCGTCCCAACCGAGCAGATCGTCGGTACCGGCCCCGCCGTGGAGCACGTCGTCGCCGGCGCCGGCGTCGAAGTAGTCGTTGCCGGCCCCGCCGTGGAGCACGTCGTCGCCGGCGCCGGCGTCGAAGTAGTCGCGGCCGGCCCCGCCGCGGAGCTCGTCGTCGCCGTCGGTGCCGAACACGTAGTTTCGCTGTGCCATGGTGCAATCTCCCTAGGTTCCGGCCGTCAGGTTCCGGCCGGCCGCCCGGAACCTAGCACTACCATGTCCTGAAAAAAGGGCTGGACATTGCCGATCGGGCGGTGTACGGTCCCTCGCCCTGCGGACCCAATCGAACATCCTTCAGACGCTGCGCGGCGCGGAAGCGCGGTCCCGGGTGGCCGGGATCCTGTCGCGGGAGTCGTTTGCCAGCCGGCAGTCCTTGGGCCGCCGGGTGTGCGAGGAGTTTGCCTTGGTCGACGCCCTCGGCCGGTGGCCGGTTTCGGGATGCCTCAAGGCCCTGCGCACGCTGGCGGCGTCCGCGCCGGAGATCGTCCTGCCGCCGCCCCGGGTGCCGCCGCCGGACCGAACGCCGCGTCCGCTGGACGAGGCCGTTCCGGCGCCGGTCGGGGTGCCGGGGCGGGTGTCGGAGATCGAAGGGCTGGAGGTGGTTCCGGTGACGGCGGTGGCGCAGCGCACGGTGTGGAATACGCTGATTGCGCGCGAGCATCCGCACGGCCTGACGACCTTCGCGGGCCCTCAGGTGCGCTAGCTGGATCGGGTGGAGTGCGCCCCAGCGCCGGGATCACCTCCACCGGGTGATCGGTTTCAGCCGCTTCCTGATCCGTCCGGCGGTTCGCTGTCCCCATCTCGCCAGCCACGTGTTGGGCCGCCGGTTGCGGCGGCTGCCTGCGGACCTCGAGGCCCGCTACGGCCTGCGGGTGTGGCGGGTGGAAAGCTATGCGGATGCGGGTGTGCAGGGCACCTGCCTGCGGGCCGCCAATTTCGTGTGCGTGGGCGCGACGAAGGGGCGGGGTCGCCAGGACCGGTATCATCGCCGGGACAAGACCGGGAAGACGGTCTGGATGTACCCGTTGCACCGGCGCTGGCGCCGGGATCTCGGGGTGGCCGAAGTGGAGCGATGGCCGTCGCTTGCGCCCGGGGAGGGTCTCCGTGCACAGGAGTGGGCCGCGAACGAGCTGGGAGGAGCACCCTTGGGGGATCGGCGACGGACGGCGCGGCTGGTGAAGAGCGCTTCGCTGCTGGCGGAGGATCCGGGACAGAAGATCCAGGCCCACCCGGACCGCAGCCGTACGGTCATCAGCGCCTTCTACCGGTGGATCGAGCAACCGGCGGACCGCGCCATCACGGCGGACCACATTCTGGCACCCCACCGGGAGCGTACCCTCCAACGCATCCGGGGGCAGCGGACGGTGCTGGCAATCCAGGACGGGAGCGATCGGAACTTTGCGCGGCGTCCGGGGTGTGACGGTCTGCAGGTGATCGGCACGAACCAGACCCGTGCCTCGACCCTCGGCCTGCACCTGCATGCCACGCTGGCGGTGACCGACACCGGCCTGCCCTTGGGGGTGCTGCGGTTGGGGTTCGACCCGTTGAAGAAGCATGCGAAGACCGTCGCCGCCGGGACGAAAAGCCGGCGATGGCTCCACGGCTTCACGGACACCGTCGACGCCGTCCGGGAAGTCGGCGGCAAGACCCGCGTGATCACGGTCTGCGATCGGGAGGCGGACTTCTTCGAACGGTTTGATCTCCAGCGCCAGCACCCGCGGGTCGAGGTGTTGGTGCGGGCCCGGCATGATCGGGTCTTGGGACCCCATCGCCCGAAGCGGTTCGCTGCCCTGCAGGCCGGCCCGCCCGACGATCGGATCGACATCGAGATCGACGGCCTGACCGAACGCCGGAAATCGCGCGGGAAGCCGGCCCGGCCGGCGCGGCGCAAGCGCGTGGCCCACTGCGAACTCCGGCATCGTCGCCTGACCCTGCCGTCGACCCTGGAGGGCAAGGATCCCGTGTCCGTCTCGACCGTCCATCGGGTCGAAATCCACCCGCCCGAAGGCGAGAATCCGGTGCAGGGGTTCCTGCTCACCACGCTCCCGGTGCGCACCGGTCCGCACGCCGCCGAGGTGGTCGGCCACGATCTTCAGCGCTGGAAGATCGAGGATTTCTTCCGCGTCCTGAAATCCGGCTGCCAGGTGCAGTCCCTGCGGTTCCGCAAGGCCGAACGCCTGCAACGGGCCACCGCCATCCATGCCGTGATCGCTTGGCGCATCATGGTTCTGACCCTGCTCGGACGACCGGTCCCGGACTGTGCACCCACGCTGATGTTCACCGATCCGGAACTGGCCTTCCTCCGCGACTATGCCCGCGAGCAGACCATGCCGGCGCCCGATACCCTCGGCGCCGCCGTGCGTCGGGTCGCCCATCTCGGAGGGTATCGGGACCGCAAGCACGACCCCGAACCCGGACACCAGATCATGTGGCACGGCTCCAACCGCCTGAGCAGCGCCACCCTCGGCCATCGAATCGGCTTCCAGGCCGGCCAGCGGCAGGCCCTGGTCCGGGATCGGACCCCTCTGGTCCAGCCATAATTGTCCTGACTCGGTAGTTCTAGGCCGATCCCGAGCCCCGCGCCGCCGATCCGCCCCGGAACCGCGCGGGACGGGCCGGCGACGGCAGGGATCGCACCCCGGCAGATGCACGGCAGGGATCGCGCCCCGGCAGGGATCGCACGGCCGAGCGTCCCCTCGAACGGCCCGTCAGCGGCAATCCTCGGCCGTGGACACGGCCGTTTCGCCATCTTTGCCCCGAGAGAGGCCATTTTTCGGGACCCGAGGGATCGCGCACGTGAAAGATTGCGCAAATTTCGCGCCCATTTTCATTCGCTCAAAATTCACTTGCCGCCGATTTGCTCCGGGGCACTTCAAACTTTTTTCCGCTGGGCGGCTGGCAGGGAGCCGCCCCGGCGCCGCCGCAACCCCGCAGGGACGGACGGCGCATGGAGACGCGGGCCGGCGACGCCGCAACCCCGCAGGGACGGACGGCGCATGGAGACGCGGGGCCCTCGATCCGCCGCAACCCCGCAGGGACGGACGGCGCATGGAGACGCGGGGCCCTCGATCCGCCGCAACCCCGCAGGGACGGACGGCGCATGGAGACGCGCCCCGGCGCCGCCGCGGCCCCGGGGCCCCCTCTCGATGCGCGCGGCCGGCCCCCGGACGGCGCATGGAGACGCGGGCCGGCGACGGCAGGGATCGCACCCCGCCCGGCCGCGGGGCCCTCGATCCGCCGCAACCGCCCCCCCCCCGGACGGCGCCCCGGACACGCGGGCCGGGGCCGGCCCTAGTAGTACGGAATCATTAGATTGATGGGTATAGAGACTTCAGTTTCACCCGGGCGTCTGCCGTCGTGAACCGCCAGTCGACGGTGCCGCCGGCCGCGTTGCGGCGCTCGACCCACGCCGCGGTTTCCCGCAGCATGGTGGCGCGATCAGGAATGCGTCGTCGAAGACACGGTCGCGACAACGCACCGATTTCGATCTCGGCCATGGTGAGCCAGCTTCCGTGCTTCGGCGTGTACCGAAACTCGAACCGCTTTCGCACCCGCATGGCCTCCCGGGGTGCAAAGGCTTCCTACAACGACGCGGGGCCGTGTGTGTTCAGGTTGTCCATGACCCGTACGATCTTCTTGCCGGGGAAGTGATCATCCGCGAGTTCCCGGAGGAACTGCGCCCCGTCCCGCGCCGTGCGGCGGTCGGTGACCTTCACCGTACGCCAGTTTTCATTGGGCGCGAACGCCAGGAAGAGATGGGCCGTACCGTTTCGCTCGTATTCGTAGTCGACGATTTCCGGCTGCCCGGGCCGCACGGGGCGGGGAAGGCGGGTTTCCTTCGTCTGCTGCCGGCGGGTCTCATCCATGCAGACCCGGACCTCGTCTTCGGCAAAATCCCGCTGGTACGTGTCCAGCACCTCCTCCATCGCCGCCACGAACGGCGCATTGCGGCTCGGGGGAATGCACCAGTACTGCTTCAGCCAAGGCTTGATCTCCTTTTTTTAGAGTCTTCCGTACCGTTTCTTTCGAGATGCTCTCGACGATCTCCATCTCCATCCGACGACCGGCCAGCAGCTTCAGCGTCCAGCGAACACAACCTTCGGGCGGGGAAGAACCGGCCAGAGCCACCCGCTTCGCTTCCTTCGCCCCGTCCAGGAGTTTCGGTCGGCGGTTCTCCTGCTCCCGACGGCGAAGGGCGGCCTCCAGACCCTCCAGAACACAGCGCTTGCGCAGGCGTTCGACCGTCGAAGCACCGATACCCAAGCCGCGCGCGATGTCCACATCTCGGAGTTTGCCGCCGTCGCGCCCTTCGTCCGCCATCCGCAGAATCTGCGCCCGACGACGACGCCAGGCGGCTCCGGTACCGTCGACGATCGCCTGGAGTTCCCGGCGCTCCGGCACCGAAAGGCGCACTCGAGCCGGGTAGGAGGGGTCGTTGCCGAGCCCCTCCCCCCAGTTACGGTAGGAATGCGCATTGCTGCGCACCCCCCGCACAGATCCGGACATGGACGTTAATCCATCCGGCTCCTACCTCGAGTGCTTGACGGCAAACCGCTGGTCCGGCCATGGGTGGCGGATGGTTGCGCGCGGCCAAAGAATTTTGGTCATGCGCTCCAGCCGCTTCCAGTCGAAACGGTGGCGCTGGGAGCGGCGGCGTATCGCCCGCATCCATAGGCGTTGCAGCCTTTGGCGGAACGTGCGCAGCCACCGGGTCGCTCCCGGGACGGCGTAGTAGTTGAGCCAGCCTTGACAGACCCGCCCTAGCCACGTGCCGACCTCCCATAGGTCGTAGTGCCATCGTTTGCGAAGCACCACCCCGATGCGCGTCAAGGTCCTTGTGACCCGTTTTGCGATCGGCTTGCGCCCAAGCCTGAAGTGTCCGGCCCGGGTCTTCGTGCAGAAGTGCCTGAAGCCCAAGAAGTCGAACGTCTCCGGCTTGCCCGCCCCGCGCTTCCGGCGGTTCGCCGTGGCGAACCGGCCGAACTCGACCAGACGGGTTTTGTCCGGATGGAGGCCGAGCCCAAAGCGCTCCAGCCTCTCCCGAACGTCGCGAAGGTATTGCTCCGCATCCCGCTTGTACTGAAACCCGACCACGATATCGTCCGCATAGCGGACCATGATCGCTTGACCGCCCGGAACCTTCGGACGCCATGCCTTGTGAAACCACAGATCCAACACGTAGTGCAGGAACACGTTCGCCAGGCAGGGGCTGACAATCGCACCCTGCGGCGAACCCACCCCGGTGTCGCTCCATGATCCGTCGGTCATGACGCCAGCGTTCAGCCATTTGTGGATCAGACGGATCACCCGCCTGTCGCCAATGCGGTGCTCCAGGAACTTGATCAGCCAATCCCTCGGGATGGTGTCGAAGAATGCCCGGATATCTGCATCGACAATCCAGTTGACCTTGCGCCGCTCGATCCCGAACGCCAGGGCGTCGAGAGCGTCATGCGCCCCTCGGCCCGGTCGGAACCCGTAGCTGAAGCCCAGGAACTCCACCTCAAAGATCGGTGTCAGGATCACATCCACAACTGCCTTCTGGACGATCTTGTCCTCCAGTGCAGCAATCCCGAGCGGTCGTGTCCCGCCGTCCGGCTTGGGTATCTCAACCCGCCGAACCGGCGACGCCCGGTACGCTCCTCCACGGTGCAGGCGCGAGTGCAAGTCGAGCAAACGCTCGTCCAGATCTTCGCCATAGGCCTCCCACGTCACGCCGTCGACTCCGGCCGCGGCTTCCTTCTTCAGGCCGAGCCAGGCCGACCGGAGCACCTCCGGCGTGATGTGGTGAAAGAGTGCAGTAAGACGCTCCTTCGGGTTCCTCTCTACAGCTTTCCGTATCCGGTCCGCCGCCTGTGGCACGCGTGCCCGACCCTGCGTTCGGCGCGTGCTTTGGCGTCCCGAATTCCCCTTGGTTGGGGCCCTTTCCTCCAGCAACTCCGCAGGAGCTGACGCTCCCTTGTTCGCCGCCTTCCCAGGTCGTACGGCCCCATCCGACTTCTTCAAACCGTTCGTCATAGGCTTCGGGTTTCTCCTTCCCTACGCGGTCCCGCCACGATCGGCGGGACAGCTTGAAGATCTCCCAGGGTCCCAACAGAAGACGTACGGACGTGTATGGGTTCTCTGACACCGCGGGGCTCGCCGGCATCTCACCAAATCGATGCCTGCGATGTTGCCTTCGGCCGATCTGAAAACCTCGGCACCCCGGATCATCGTATTTTCGGTGCTCATTAGCCCCACCCATCCGCGCCGCTACCGACGCTTCGCCTGCCCCCTCGCGGGAACCGACGCACGGCTCGCGGAGAAACGCGGTTTGGTTACTCCTTCGTTCCAGGGGACTCTCACCCCCTGTCTTCTGCCAGTTCGCCTGGCACACCAGATCCGGACGTGCCCGCATTAGGGCATCCGGTTCCTTACAGGACAGGTTCGCTCAAGCGGTCCCGTATCCGTGCATGATCTTGGCCGTCGGCAAGGGCAAGCGGCGAAGCAGCGCGGTCATCTGGTCCCAGTTCACCCGGGCCGAACGACTGCGCCGCGACAACCACTTTCGCCAGATTCGGATCACTTGGTAGCGGAAGCTGGCAGTTCGGGCACGGTTCCCGCTCCGGCCGTAGTAGGCGCAATGGCCTCGTATGACCCGTGCGAGATCGTTGCGCTGGTAGAGCAAGGGCGCGTGTCGATGCCGTCGGCACCACTCCCGCACCGCTCGCACCGACCGCGCCAAGCGGCCCTTGGCCGTGAGCTGGCGCAACACCGCATACTTCCATCTCGACCGCACCCAAACATGGGTGAAGCCCAGGAAGTCGAAGGTGGCGCCCGCTCCCGGATCCGGGGGCAGCTTGGCCCGAAAGTCAACGGAACGTGTCTTCTCTGCGTGCAGCCTCAGCCCGAACCGGGCCAGGCGCTGGCCGAGGACGGCCAGCACCCGTTCGCAGTCCCGCTGATGCTCGAAGAGCAGCACGAAGTCATCCGCGTATCGCACCCGTTGGCACCGGCCCCGGAGGCGGGGCTGGACCGTCTGCTCGACCCACCGATCCAACACGTAGTGCAGGAACCGGTTGGAGAGCAGCGGCGACAGCACGCCGCCTTGCGGCGTGCCCGCTTCCGAGGTGTGCCGGACGCCCTCCTCCAGGACGCCCGCCCGCAACCATTTGTTGATCATGCGACGGAGGACACCGTCCTTGATCCGCAGGTCCAGGAAGGCGCGGAGTTCCCGATGCGGGATGCTGTCGAAATACTTCGATACATCCGCATCGATCACCCAGCGCTTCTTCTTCTTCATGATGCCCTGGTCGATGGCGTGCAGGGCCTCCTGCGCCGATCGTCCAGGCCGGAACCCATACGATCCCGGCACGAAGTCCGCTTCGTAGATGGGTTCCAGCAGCATGAGAATGGCTCGTTGCGCCACCTTGTCTTCCAGGGTCGGAATGCCCAGGGGCCGGACCTCGCCGTTCCCCTTCGGGATCCAGGTCCGCCGAACCGGCGGCGCGAAGTAGCGGCACGACAGGATCCGATCCCGGAGGTCCTCCAAGTTGGCCTCCAGGTTCTTCTCGTAGTCGGCCGCGGTCACGCCGTCGATCCCGGCGGCCCCGTCCTTCCGGGTGCGACGCCAAGCCTCCCGCATCCAGTCCCCGTCTATCAGGTGGTGCACCGAGGTGAACACCCGGTCCGGGTGCTTCCTCGCCTGCGCGGCTATCCACTGTTGTTTCGTCGACGTGTTGGCAGATCGCAGTGTCTCTTCCACCGTTTCCCTCCAGTGGTTCTGTTCCTGCAGCACGCCCCTTCCCTCCAGCGGCACCCGGTGGACCCGGTTCCCCGCCTTCGACGGTAGTATGAGCGTGCTACGACTTCCTGTCCCCGCGTGCCCTTCGGCTCATTGGTTTCGCCAGCCGGGTCCGCACGATGCCTGCAGGTTTCGTGTTCGCTCGCGCGCTCCCGCCGCCGTGCAGGCACAGCGGCCGGCCGGGGTCTTGATTGATCACGCTGGCTATCTCCCTTTCCAGCGGTCATTCCTGCGGGCAGGAACAGGATCTCCCAGGTTCCCTGGCAAGCCATCCCGCGGCTTTGCGTCGTTCTCTGACCCCGGACGGTCCGTTGCGCCTTGCCCATGCATGCGGCACTCCGGTGCGGCCCCCACTGCTCGAAAGATGAAGGCACCGACGTTGAGGATTACGAGGCTCCATAGCGACGCTTCGCCGCCCGCTGTGTACGCTTCACGACGTGCGTTACCGCACGCCATGCCACACTCGCTCCCGGCTGGCGGGCTCACCTTTGCCGGGCGGGGGTCGAACCCGCAGGCTTGCGACGAAAGGTTTCAACCTACGTCATGGTTTCCCCCTCTCCAGGGCTTGGCCTGGCGCAATCGAGCTTCCTACCCTGAGGGTTGGCCAGGATCCACTCCGATCCCCGCACCGAACCCCTGCAGACAGGCTCGGTTCCCGGAAACCGGATCCGTCCGATCCCCAAGAGAGCATGAGCGCCTGCATGTTCGGCATCGGGTCTGTGGGGATGAACAAGAAAGCGCCGTACCGATCGGGCGCTCACGCGTGCCGACACGCACCGACACGGGGCCGACACGGACCGACACGGAAATCTTGCCAGAATACTGTCGTCAGTTCAACGTTTCCGTACTACTAGTGCCTGCCCGGAAAATCACTAAGATTTGGATTACATGAATGAAAGCTCGATATTGACAGGGCGAAGATTCATCGAATCCAGCCTGATTTCAGCGGAATATGCCGTCATATGCCATCAAAGAAGGAATCTTCGGTTCCCCAGATTCCAACTACGGTTGCATATACAATGTGTTGTGATTTTCCGTGCAGGCACTAATTACTGGGTCGACCCGGTTGAGGGGCAAGAAAGAAAACCTGACTTGGTGGGAGGGCCGCTCGACGACACGATCCGCGGCCTTGGCGGCCGGGACCGGATCATCGGCGGCGACGGCAATGACACGTTGTACGGGGGCGCCGGACGCGATTTCATTTCGGGCAACAACGGCAACGACACGCTGCACGGCGGCGCCGACGGCGACTGGCTGTACGGCGACGCCGGCGACGATACGCTGAAAGGCGACGAGGGCGACGACAAGTTGTGGGGCGGGGCCGGCGACGACGAGATGCACGGCGGGGCCGGCGACGACGAAATGGAAGGAAACGCCGACGACGACGAGATGCGCGGCGACGACGGCAACGACAAGATGCACGGCGGCGATGGCGACGACGAGCTCCACGGCGGCGCCGACGGCGACTGGCTGTACGGCAACGCCGGCGACGACGAGCTCCACGGCGACGCCGGCGACGACGAGATGCAGGGCGGGGCGGGCAACGACTACTTGGTAGGCGGCGCCGGCGACGACATCCTGTACGGCGACGCCGGCGACGACGTGCTCCACGGCGGCGCCGGCAACGACATCTTCATCTTCGTAGGCTCAGGGCGTGATACCATCACAGACTTCAATCGGTCGGATGATCTCATTTATCTAATTGGAGTCGCCAATGTCAGCAACTTTGATGATCTTCGAATCGAATATTCAACGATTCCCGGCGGGGAAAAGACAGCGGTAATTTCCAGCTTGGTGGAAGATGCCGACAAATTGTCGTGGGAAATCGATCTCAGGGACCTTGCCGCTTTCGATCTTGACGAGACCGACTTCCTTTTCGTTTGACCGCGGCCGGCGGCAGGATCGCGTCCAGGAGGATTCGCGCGGCCGGCAGGGATCGCATCCCGGCGGACCCCGTGCGGATCCTTCGAGGACCCGGCCGCGCATTCCCGGCGAGCGGATCCCTAGAACGTCTCTTCCGGCTCGCCATCGTCCGGCGGCGGCGGTGGGTCCGTAGGCCACAGGCGAAGAGCCTTCATGGTGGCCGATACGCGCACGTCCGCTTGGGCCAGCGTGCGCCGGACCGGCCGTTCGTCCGGCAGCCGCGACCGGCCCGGCCGCGCCTGCATGAAGCGCATGCAGTAGGCCCGCTCATCAAGCGCGTTGGCCATCTGCACCGCCGCGTTGGCCATCTGCACCGCGAATTCCCCGTGCGCCGGGTGACGGATCGCGCCCCATTCCGCGAGCGTGCGCCGGACTTCGTCCTCAAGCTTGTCGCGCGGCCATTTCGGCAGTTTCCCGTCTTCGCCCGGGACCTCCCAGGGCCAGCGGTGCGGTTCCGCGGGCGGCGCGGGCGCGGCTCCGCGGGATCTCATGCGGTTGCTGCCGCCGGAGCGGCCGGGTTTTCCCGTCATCTGCGTTCTCTTTCTCTTCGTTTTGGGGTCCGATTCCGAACGTAGCGCGTTTTCTTCGCGGGCGCGCGGTTTTCTTCGGGCGCGCCGAAAACGCGAAATTGGCATTTGCACATTGTTCACGGATGCGCGCGTTGCTAGGGGGCGCTGCAACATTTTTCCGCTGAGCGCCCCCGAGCGCATGGCGGCGCGCAGGGAGACGCTGGCAGGGACGGCGCCCAGGCGGCACGATCGACGGCGGACCCGGACCCGGCGAACCCGGGCGCGGACCCGGACGGACCGGGCGCGCCGGCTTCCTTGGGTCCGGGTCCGAGCGCATGGGGCGGACGGGCTAAAACCGTCGCCCGGGGCGACGCTTTTACGGCGCGCCCCGCGCGCATGGGGCGGGACCCCGGCGGCGGGCAGACGCGGCCGCGCGGAAGCCGCCCGCGACAAAGCCCCGCCGCGGGCTTGAAGTGCCGGACCCGGACCCGGCCGGCCGGAGCGGCACCCCCGAAAGGGCCCCCGACGGCCGGTGCGCTTGCCCGACCGGCGCCGGCGGGTTCGGCGGCTGACGCCGCTGGCTTTCCGGACGCCGTGCGGCCCAAGGTAACGCGCAACGGCGCATGGCGGCACGCCGGCCGCGGCGGCAATGGGGCACCGTTACGTAACGGCCGGCCGCGCATGGAGACGCGCGCAGGGACCCGCGGCGGGCGCGGACGGCTTCGGGCGCGCGGAACCCGGCGCACAGCGGCCGCAGGGGGCGCGTTGCGCGGCGGGTTGGTAGTTTGGGGGGCCGTCCGGCGCCGGGCGCGCGCTGTGGGGCCGCTGTGCGCCGCTACGGGCGGCAGACGCTGGAAGGGACCCGCGGCGGACCCAGCGACGGACACGCTCGGGGCCGGCGGGCAGGGGCCGCGGGCGCATGGGGCCGACCCCGGCGGCGCATGGAGACGCTGGCAGGGACGGCGACGGCCGCGCGGCACTACGACTACATGCGCCGCAACCGTGCGCACCCAGGGGCCGTTCGGACGGTTTACGAGGCTAGCCCCGTAAAGCGACGGAAACGGCGCGGAAGCGGATTTACGAGGCTAGCCCCGCAAAGGGCGCGCAACGGCCCCAAACGCTAGGCATTGCAAGGGCTACGGGCTAAACTGAAAGCCTCACGACCCGGCCGAATCCTTGCACGGTCCGGCCGGGCCGATCGGTGACTGGAAACCCCATTCGAAACGCTTCGTACGGCGGTTTGGATCGACAAGGGTATCTACTCACCCCCTACTGATGACGAAAATCGATCCGTTTCCTGTCAGCCGGAACACGCACTTCCGGTCATCGGCCGCGAGCGAGTTAAAGGGGCAAGGGACAATGCCGGATCCGCACCCGTCAGGAAAAACGATTCGTCATCAGTAGGGGGGTGAGTAGATACCTGAATTCGATGAATCTTCGCCCTGTCAATATTGGCTTTTCATTCATGTAATCAGACTCTTAGGGATTTTCCGTGCAGGCACGAATTACGTCCAGACAAGACATGTGAGTCATAGGCAGGCGGCGGCAGGGTCGCGACGATCGCCGGGCTCCGACCCGTCGTCGCCTTCGATCCGTACCCTGCCGCCCTCACCACCTTCGCGCGATCCGCCCCGATGGCCCTTTTGGAGCACGTCCCTCCTGGAGAACGTCCCTCCTGCAATGGCAAGCGCCTAGATCCGGCGGAAGGGAACGGCAGCCCACGGAACCCGCTCCACCGGACCGCACGGTGGACATGCGACGTCGGCGCCGGGGTGCCGGATCGCGTTGCAGCCCTCTCCCCACAAGGCCGGAACGGGGAGCGGCAGCCGAAGATCGAATCGCTTCTTGTCAGCCGAACCCCGCACCTCCGGTCATCGGCAGCGAGCGAGGGAAGGGGCACGAGAACATGTCGGATCCGAACCCGTCAGGAAAACCGATTCGTCATCAGTAGGGGGTGGGTAGATACGGGTTTGAATCATGCTCTTACAGATGCTCAAGTTGCATTGCGACCGATCAGACCGCAGCAAGGGGTGAGCAATCACTGGACGCCCTGTCGACAGCGGTCGGCATTGCCGGACCATCCGATCGTCGCGGTCCACAATGTCGATATATTCTCTCTGGATCGACATGTCAGAGTGAAGTGTCGATGATGTCGACAGGTTCGGAACATGTGTCTACGGGAGCAAGATATACCGATATGGCGTTCGATCCCAATCACCCCTTCAATGACCTTCCAGACCTGCCGCCGTCTTCGGAAATCGAGACCAAGGCCATTCTTCGGAGTTGCATTGCTGCGCGTGCCGCACTGGCGGAACTCCGTGTCTCCGGGAATCTCATCCCGAACCAAGCAATGCTGATCAACTCGATCCCCCTGCTCGAAGCGCAGGCGAGTTCCGAGATCGAGAACATCGTCACGACGACCGACCGACTGTTCCGCTATGCCAATGACGTGCCGGGGCGAGCCGATCCTGTGACTAGGGAAGCTCTGCGCTACCGTACCGCATTGCACCGCGGCTGCGAGATGCTGAACCAACGGCCGGTTTCGATCGCCGTCGCGGTCGAAGTCTGTCGAACGATCAAGGGAGTGGCGCTCGACGTTCGCAGCACGTCGGGGGCGGCGTTGGTGAACGATGCCACCCAGCAGGTCATCTACACGCCGCCGGAGGGAGAGGATGTTCTCCGGAGCAAGCTCGCCAATTGGGAGCGCTACGCCCATGAGGCCGAGGAGATCGATCCGTTGATCCGACTTGCCGTCATGCATTATCAGTTTGAGGCGATTCACCCCTTCGTCGACGGAAACGGACGGACCGGACGCGTGCTGAATCTGCTCTATCTCGTCGACAAGGGGCTGCTCGACATTCCCATCCTGTATCTGAGCCGGTACATCATTCGGAACAAGGAGCTTTACTACCGATATCTTCTGGAGGTGACGATACGGCAGGCTTGGGAACCATGGATACTCTTCATTCTGGAGGCGATCAGAGTGACAGCGGAATGGACCACGGTGAAAATCGGCGCGATCCGCGGGCTTCTCGACGAGACGGCAGCCGCAATTCGACAAGGTTTGCCGAAGATCTACTCCCGGGAGTTGGCGGAACTGATCTTTGTGCATCCCTATTGCCGGATCAGCGATGTGGTTGCAGCGAACATCGCCAAGCGTCAGACGGCCGCTCTCTACCTGAAGGCGCTTGCAGCCCAAGGCGTCCTTGAGCAGATCAAGGCGGGTCGCGAGAACCTCTATATCAACCCGCCGCTCCTGGCGCTTCTGGCCGAGCGGTCGTGAGCAAACGCTACCGGGGGGTCCGAGCCACCGAACCCGTCCCGCCACGAACCGTGAAGGGGCGCCAAGTTCTTGCACCTCCGGCTGGGTGGGGCCACGGCCAGCAAGATGTTCCTGCCCGCCACGGCACAGAGCGATATCTTGCGTCGCTTGGACGTCCGCCCGCAAGCCGCTGCTCGACCGGGCCGCGCATCCGACCGGCCTGCACGGGCTTCAGCGAATCCAGATCACCATCAATCGTCGGATTCAGGTTCCATTCGTCGAACCTGCGCCGAACTCCCGGATGTTCGAGACGGCATGGGTACCGTTCACGAGCGCTCTCTTTCCTCGATCGGGTCGTTCGGCAGGCCACAGCCAGGACAATCCGCGCTCTGATCGCAAACCTCGGCCCCCTTGTTCCATGTCCGATTCCTGCACATCGATGGGTATTCGAGTCGAAAGCGCTGCAGTGCCGGGGCGCATGACCGCTTTCGCTCCTCCGGACCCTGTGGTTCTCGCTCGGTCGGCCGGCTTTGCGCAGCCCGACGTCCCGGTGACGTGCAGGTTCCTTGGACGAACCCGCACCGGTGGGCGGCCCAACTGTCGATCCGTGGTGTCCGCAAGGCCGCCCGCATCGAGCCCGCGCAGCGGGGATTCTGCGGGGTGCCCGAAAGTACGCGCGCCCCGGGCCGCACAGGCTCTAAGGCGGGATACCCTGCCCCCGACGTTCGGCCTACGAAACGTCGTGCCTGAAGGTCCTGTGCAGGCCCTTCAAACCCCACAAAACCGTGGGTTGCGGGCACGACGATCCCATGCTGATTCGGAGATGCGAAATCCGAATGCGTGGGGCTCGGCTCATCACAGATCGCCTCCTTGAGATCGCAATGTTCGGGCCAAGAAGGCCCCATCGAGCCTTGGCGGCACGATTGCAGCGCGACGCAAACTGAGAAAATCTCGCCAGTCGTCGCCGGATCAGCAGCGTGGGATCACCGTGGGTTGCGGGTCCCCGTACTGATGACGAAGATCGATCCGCTTCTTGTCAGCCGGACCCCGCACCTCCGGTCCTCGGCCGCGAGCGAGTGAAGGGGCACGGGACAATGCCGGATCCGAACCCGTCAGGAAAAACGATTCGTCACCAGTAGGGGACGTGAGTAGATAGTGCCTGCACGGAAAATCCCTAAGAGTCTGATTACATGAATGGAAAGCCAATATTGACAGGGCGAAGATTCATCGAATCCAGCCTGATTTCAGCGGAATATGTCGTCATATGCCATCAAAGAAGGAATCTTCGGTTCCCCAGATTCCAAATATGGTTGCATATACAATGTGTTGTGATTTTCCGTGCAGACACTAGATACGAAGATCATTCATATCGGGTGCTTGGGCTTGGTCGGCGCTGAAACTTCAGTCTGGGCGACAGAAGCGGATTCTTCGGCGGGCCGATTCCTTCCGGGACCGCCCGCGCCCGAAGCAGCCCCCGGGACCGACAATCCCCCAGCCGTTCCCGCGGCGCGAGCGGGCACGGTTCCCGGTTCCCACGGTTCCCGGTTCCGAAGACGGCCGCCGGTCCGTGACCAGGGATCTTTCCGCGAACGGGCCCGGCGAAGCAATTCGATTCGGACGGATCCGGTTGTCCCCGGAGACAACGCCCTGCGAGAGAGGTGCCGCCCGACGACGGTGCCCGCCGCCGGCGCGGAGTTTGAACGGCCGGCCGGAGGGCGGGGCGGGGGGTCAGCGCCGGGCTTCACCGGCGACCGCGTTGTAGCCTTCCTCGAACTCGCCGCCGGCCAGTCGGTCCTTGTACTCCTGCCGCAGATAGGCGATGATCGACCAGATGTCGTCATCGGAAAGGGTCCGCGAGAACCCTCCCATCTGGGTCGGACGGCCGTTGATGGTCAGTCCGCCGGCGATGACCGAATAGAGGTCGAGATTCCGGCCGCCGCCCTTCTTGAACTTGTTGCAGCTGAGGCACGGCCCCTTGGCGCCGATGCCCCGGCTTCCGTGACAGAACGCACATCGCGCGGCGTAGCGCTCCTTGCCGTGGGCAAGGGCCGCTGGATCGCCTTCCAGCGGGTTCTCGATGTCGTTCTCGCCGCCGTACCCGAGGTCATTCGCCGTCATCGCGTCCGGCACCAGGAAGAGGCTGGCGGCAACCGCGCAGACCAGGGACAACGGAAGGCGGCGGAAAGGCGCAGGAGTCATGGAAGGCGTCCGGATCTTGACGGTGTCAGTCGGGGAAGGGAGGGTAGTAGGGAATCTGGTAGCCGGTGACGATCGTCTCGATCGTGCCGTCCGCCTGCATCTCGGCCAGCTCGTCGTTGATCACCTCGATCAGACGGGCTTCGTTTCCCGGGATTGCGGCGCCGATGTTCCATCGCAGTCCGGAGATCGGCTCGAACCTCTCGACCATCGAGTAGTTGACCTCCTTGTGGCGCCGCCGTTCGATGGCCAGGGCCGGCACCCACACCATGACTGCCCGGATTTCGCGGGCGCGCAGCCCGTCGAGCGCGCGGCGGCTGCCAAGGTACAGTTCGCGTTCGATACCGTGGTCGATGAGATAGCCGTCCATGGCGGTCGACATGGCCACGCCGATGTCGGTGTGCTCGGCAATCTCTTCCAGCGTGGCGAGCCCGGAAAGCGCGGGGTCGACGACCGGGACATAGGCGAGACCGAGGTAGGGATCCGAGAAGACCAGGCCCTTTTCGCCGATTTCGTCGACATTGTCGGGATGGATGGCGATGCCGGTGAACAGCTGGCAGCGTCCCCGGGCGATGGAATTGCGCAGGGCCCGGCCCAGACCGCCCCGAGTGCCGGTGTTTGACCAGTGGATCTCGGTCTGCCAGCCGCGGCTGGCAGCGATCCGCGAGAAGATCTCGATGTCGAACCCACGGGGATGGTCACTGGAAGAACTGTGCGGCCAGTTGTACGGGTCGGCGCAGATGGTGAGCACACCGCGCGTCTCGATCTTGTCGAGTGCGTCCTCTGCTCGGGTCTCGGAAACCAGGGTCAGCGCGACGACGCACGCCGTGGCGCAAAGGGAAAGGAATTTCACGGGGGTCAACTCCGGATGCGGAAAAAAACTAATCCGGTGCACGTATATAGGGAGCGAAAAGGGGGAGGGCAGGTCCTGCCCTCCCCCGGAACTCGCGGCTGCGGTTTCCTAGTCGATGCCAAAGGCGAACAGTCCGCCGCCCTTGGTGTTCTTCTGGAGCCAGTCGCCGAAGGTCAGCGGCCAGATGCCGCCGCCGCCCGGACCGACCACGATCGTGACGTACTGCTTTCCGCCTGCGGTGTACGAGGTCGGGTTGCCGTGCACGCCGGTGCCGACGTTGAAGCTCCAGAGCGCCTCGCCGGTGTCGTCGCGAACCGCGTGGAAGAAGCCTTCGGCGTCACCGTAGAAGACGAGGCCGCCAGCCGTGGCCATCATGCCGCCGGTGGCCGGCGTGCTGTGCGGCCGGATCCAGGTCAGTTCGCCGGTCGACGCGTCGTACGCCTTGATGGCGCCGTTCCCCTTGTTGAAGGTCAGAACCTTGGCGCCCAGGAACCACTCTCCGCGCCGCCATTCCATTTTCTTCGCCTGGAGATCCATCGAGAAGTTGTAGGTCGGGACATACACCATGTTGACGCGCGGGGAGTAGGCCATCGGGTGCCACTCCTTCCCGCCGTCGAGCGAGGGGGCGATGTCGTTGGTGCGCCGGTCGTAGACGACGTCCATCTCCGGGTTTCCGCCTTCTTCCCAGGCCATGATCGGGCGACAGTTGTCCTTGAAACCGGTCGTCCAGTTGATGCGGCCCAGCGGAACCACCCAGTTGCAGCGTCCGTTGGTGCGGTCGATGGAGTAGAGATGCCCGTTCCGGTCGGCGTGGAGCCAGACCTTCTTGTCGTCGATGTCGGCCAGGATGACCTCGTTCACGCCGTCGTAGTCGTACGGGTCGTTGGGCGTGTACTGGAACCAGAACTTGATTTCGCCCGTGTCCGGGTCGAGCACGATCGTCGAGTTCGAATACAGGTTGTCGCCGAGCCGGACGTGGCGGTCGAAGTCGGGACCCGGGTTGCCGACCGGCCAGTAGAGCAGGTGCAGGTCCTGGTCGTAGGAACCGGTGATCCATGCGGAGCCACCGCCGTACTTCCAGGATTCCCCGGCCCACGTGTCGTTGTTGGGCTCGCCTTCGGCCGGAATGGTGTAGGTGTTCCAGACCGTGTCGCCGTTCTCGGCCGAGAGGGCACGGACCCATCCGCGGACCCCGTATTCGGCGCCGGCGGTACCGATGATGATCTTCCCGTCCAGCGCCATCGGCATGAGCGTGAAGGTCTCCGCGTACGTGTAGTCTCCCACCGTCTTGTCGAAGACGACCTCGCCGGTCGCGTTGTCGAGGGCGACCAGGTGCGCGTCCAGCGTCGCGAGGTACACGTTGTCCTTGTAGGGGGCGACGCCGCGGTTGACGACATCGCAGCAGAGCTGCGGGTACACGTCGGCCGGCAGTTCGTGTTCGTACTTCCACTTGATCACGCCCGTCTGGCCGTCGGCCGCGATGACGCGGTTGAACGACGTGGTCACGTAGATCGTGCCGCCGACCGCGATCGCCTGGCTGTCCTGGCCCTCGAGGGTTCCGAACGACAGGTGCCACTCGGCTTCCAGATCCTTGGCGTTGTCCTGGTTGATGGCCGTCTGCAGGGCGTAGCGCGTGCTCTCGTAGTCGCGGCCGTAGTGGAGCCAGTTCACGGGATCCTTGTCGGCGTTCAGCAGCATGTCGTCCGACACATAGTTCGGCTGCTGCTTCGGCGCCGCGAGAATGTCGATCCCCTGGGCGAAGGCGGAGGCCGCCAGTCCCAGGCTCACGACCGCGCTGGCGGTCAGTTGGATGAGGAGATGCATGTGGTTCCTCCCGTTCAGCATCTTGTGCTCAAGGGCCCCGACGCACCTGTGCGGCCACGCTTGCGCGGTGTCGCCCGGGTGGCTCGTCCGTCGCCGCAACCGCGGCAGAGCCGAAAGGCCCGAAGGTCAGTGGGACGGACTATACACCGTGCCGGAGGAAAGGCTACCGGGCGCCGCCGGCGACGGGCTGCCTGAGCCGCCCGCGCGGCGCTTCCGGGCCAGCGGCGGACAGCGCCGGTCGTCGAGGTACTCGACCTGGCAGTCGAGGCACTGGAAGCACTCGTTCATGCGGATGGAGCCGTTCCCGTCGATGGCCTGGACCGGACACGCCCGTTCGCAGAGCCGGCACGGGTTCCCGCATTCCGGGCGGCGGGCCAGATTGCCGAACATGCGGAGTTTGCCGAGCACGGCCACGGCGGCCCCGAGCGGGCAGAGGAAGCGGCAGTAGAAGCGTTCGATGAACAGTCCGAGCGCCAGGAGGGTGCCGGCGTAGAGGACGTACTGCAGGCTGCGGTCGAAGCGGAGCGTGATAGCCGTCTTGAACGGCTCGACTTCGGCCAAGGCCTGGGTCGTGCCCATCCCTTGGGTCAGCATGCTGCCGACGAGGACCGCGAGCACCACGTACTTGAGCGCCCACAAGCGTTCGTTGATCGTCTCGGCCACGGGGATCGCGGGCAGACGCACGGCGCGGGCCAGCCGGGCCAGCAACTCCTGCAGGGCCCCGAACGGACAGAGCCAGCCGCAGAACACGCCGCGGCCGAGGAGGATCAGGGAGACGAGGGTATAGCCGGCGATGATGACGATCAGCGGCTCGTAGAGAAAGCTGGTCCAGCCGCCGGTGACGACCGCCTGAGCGTACGTGAGCACGTTCACGATGGTGAGCTGCGCGTTCGCTCCCCATCCGAGCCAGCCGATGATGACCGCCAGGAATCCGAGGCGCGCCCACCGGTGGACCCGGCGGTGGCGCGAGATCAGGCCGGGCCGGCCCACGAGGACCGAGAGCACGGCCAGGAGCAGTGCCAGCCCGATGATCGCCTCGTCGTTCTCGGCCCAGACCCGTTGCCATCCGTCGAGGGCACTGGTCCGGACCAGTCCGAGATACGCGGTCCGAACCGGTCGGAGGCCGGCGTCCTCCAGGGCCACCGGATCGCCCCCGATCAGATCCTCGGGCAGCGAGTACGCGAGTTCGAGGCGTCCGCCGCCGGCCTCGGTCGGAATCGTGAGCTCGAGGATCCAGGGTTCCAGCGGATCGAACTCCCACGCACGCGGAATCCGGAACAGTCCGGCCTCGCCCAGGAGGGGCCGTCCCTCGGCCCGGACGGCGGTGGCGGTGAGGGCTTCCGATTTCGTGAAGGTGTGGGACCGGTCACCCTGAACCAGGCGGATTCGGTCATACCGACCGGTCGCGCGGAAGGTGTTCCCCCGCCAGGAGATGCGGCCGTTGCCCAGCACCGCCAGCAGCTGGTCGCCGTAGGCGATCTGCGAGACATGGTGGTTGAACCATTGACCGCCGAAGAGGTTCCGGCCGACATCGGCAGGCGTCGCGAGCGCGGCGTAGAACGAAAGCACGGGCTCTCCGGGTGCGGCGCCGCTGCCGGGGATTCCGAGGTCGGAAGCGCGGAACCGACCCCCCACGACGCCCCCCCAGTCCAGCAGTTCCTGCCAGGTCCGGGGCTGGTACCGGTCGGTGTCCAAGTGAAACGGGCCGGCATTCGGGTCCTCGCCGAGCAGTCCCTGGATGCGGGCCATCCGGCGGGCCGAGAGAACGATGGCGTTGTAGGTCAGGGTGGCGCTGATGGTGGCTCCGCGCACGCCGTCGACGCCGCGTCCGGAAAAGCGTACGGGACGGCGTACGTCGAGGTTCCGCAGGCCGGCAAAGAGATCCTCGAGTTCGGACTGCGGAATCAGGCTGGGGCCCACCATCGGCTCGTGCAGTTCGAGGATGGCGGAGCCCGTGATCCGGCCGGCGCGGTCCAGACCGACGATGATGTCGAACGGCTCGCCGGAGTAGCCGCGCGGATTCACGGTTTCGAAGGTGGAGAACAGCCAGCCCTGCACGGAATCGTCGTTCCGGACGGTGGCGGCCGGAGGCGAGCCGGTCGGGGGATCGACCTCGCCGGCGCCGGGAAACACCTTCGCGATCACGCCGGGGTTGATCCGGGTGGACAGCGGATCGTACAGGTCGGCCGCCGCCCATTCGGAGGGAGCGAGGATTGCCGCCACGGCCACGGCGACCGCGGCTGTCGCCCGCCCGGCCGCGCGGCCCGGCCGCCGGGGCGCGCCGGCCTCCGGACAGAACGACGGATCAAAATAGGCCTCCTGGCAGCGCAGGCACTGGATGCATTCCGACGCGTCGATCGTCCCGTCGCTCCGAATGGCCCGGGTCGGGCACACCGGTTCGCAGTTCGTGCAGGAGGTGCCGCAGGCGCGGTGGCGGCGGAGCCAGTCGAGCATGTGCAGGCGGCCGCCGAGGCCGAGTGCGGCTCCGAACGGACACAGGTACCGACAGAAGGCCCGCTCGGTGAAGGCTGCGATGCCGAGGCAGGTCAGGGCCCACACCACGTAGGGCCAGGGCCGTAGGAACCCGTCGCCGATCGCCGTTCCGAAGGGCTCGACCGCGAGGGCCGCATCCAGCAGGGCCGGCGCGAACAGCCCCGTGGTCACGATCCCGGCCAGCACGGCGTACTTGATCCATCGGAGACCGCCGTGCAACCGCTTCGTCGGCTCGTAGCGCGGGACTCCGACCAAGCGCGCCGCACGGTGGATGAAGTCCTGGAGAGCTCCGAAGGGGCAGAGCCAGCCGCAGAAGGCCCCCCGTCCCCAGAGCAGCAGCGCGACCAGGGCGAACACCGCCACCAGCACCAGCGCCGGGATCCCGAGGAGGGGGCGCCAGTCTCCTGCTGCCGCGGTGCTGCGCACCGCGTCGGCCACCGGTTGCAGTCCCGGCTGCACGCCGAACCATCCGCCGATACCGATCAGCGTGGCCGCCAGCAACCCGCCGCGGACGAACCGGTAGAGGCGCGGCCGGCGGGTCAGTGGGTCCGCCAGGACGAGGGCCGCGGTCACGGCCCCGAGCAGCAGCGCGACGGCCAGCACGCTGAGGCCGGACGTATGCCAGACCCGTTTCCATGGCGGACCCCAGGTATCGACGAACCCCTGACGGTTCGGCATCCGCACCTGGGGCAGGGTCGTCGCGTCGAGCACCAGGTCGCGGTCGATGATCCGGTTGGTCCAGAGCAGGTAGGCGGTGACGGCGTAGGTCTCGTCGTCGGTGAGGGAAAGGGGGGCGTTGTGCGGCATGGCCCGCCGGATGTAATCGAAGAGGGTCGGGGCATGCGGCCAGAAGGAACCGACGGTCCTGACTGGCTGGGCGGTCCCGAGCGTGCCGACGCCGCCGGTCAGCATGTCCGCGTCGGCCCCCTCTCCTTCGGCGCCGTGACAGGCGAGACACTGCGCTTGGTAGACGGCCTCTCCGGTCTCGACCGTGCCCGATCCCGGGGGCAGGGAGGCGCCGTCCGGGCCGATCGACAGATCCATCTGCCGCACCGTTTCGGCCGGAACCTCCCGTCCGAGATCGGGGGACGTCGGCGGATCCTCGGCGACGGCGGACGGAGCGGCGGCCCCGCTGAGCACCAGCGTGGCCAGGACGGCGCTTCGGGCCGCCCGGACCGGGACGCTAGAGATAGACGTTGACGACACGACCGTCGGGGCCGACGTGCCAGCTCTGGATGGCGTTGCAGTGGTAGAGCTGGCCGTGGGCATAGCGGGCCGACCAGTCCGCCCGGCTGGCCTGGCGGTGGCCGCCCCGGTCTGTGGCGCGCGACAGGAGGGTGGCCAGCGCGCCGTCCCAAACCCAGTCCAGACGGAAACGGACGGGGGCGTGGGCGGCGGGTCGGCCGTCGAGGGCGGCGGCTCGCCAGGACTCCCCGCCGTCCGTGGATACCTCGACGCGGCGCACGGCGCCATGCCCCGACCAGGCGAGTCCGGAGATATGGTGAAAGCCCGGCGCGATCTGCTGGCCGCCGCTGGGCCGGGTGATGACCGATTTCACGTCCATGGGAAAGGTGAACTGCAGTGCCTTGCCGTCGGGGCGAAGGTCGCTGTACTTGGACGTCTCGTCCCGCGTGTGGAGCGGCGTGTCGACGACCTTGAGGCGGCGCAGCCACTTGATGCTGAGATTGCCTTCCCAACCCGGCGCCACCAGTCGCATCGGGTATCCCTGTTCGGGCCGAATCCGCTCGCCGTTCTGGTAGAGCGCGACCAGCACGTCGTCAAGCACCTTCTCCATCGGAAGGCTGCGGCTCATCGCGTTGGCGTCGGCGCCTTCGGCCAGGAGCCAGCGGGCCCCGCGCCGCGGCCGCGCCTCGCCGAGCAGCAGGGACAGCGGCACGCCTGTCCACTCGGCCGCGGATACCAAGCCGTGGATCATCCCGCAGGATTCATCGACCGCCAGCGGAAACGCATTCGAGTTGAAGAAGCTGTTGCCGGCGCACTCGATGAAGAGCAGCCGGGTGACCATCGGATAGCGCAACAGGTCGGCCGGCGTGAAGACCAGGTCGCGCTCGACGGCGCCGTGGATCAGAAGCTCGTGGCGCAGCGGGTCGATCGCGGGCACGCCGTTGTGGCTGCGCTCGAAATGCAGTCCGTTCGGGGTGATCGTACCTTCGAGATGTTCGAGGGGCGTCATGGCCACGCCGGCTCCCGGAGCCACGTCCTCGTACGGTTGCAGGATCTCCCGTCCGACATCGGCTTCCTGGGGGGCAGGTGCACCGTACTTCCGGAACGGGCGCCCGGGCACCCGCATCCAGTCGGGCGCGGACTCACCGGCCCGGGCGGCGGCGGTACCCGGCGCGAGGATTCCCGCCGCCGCGCCGCCGAGGAGGGTCCGCCGGTTCGGGCGGGGCCGGCGCGCGGGCGGCTTCATGCGCCGTCGTCGCCGAAGCGGTCCTGCAGGCGGCGCATGCCGCGGATCCAGCGGTCGTGGTCCTCCGCCTTGCGGCGGACATATTCGGCGACCTGCGGATGGGGCAGGATCAGGAAGGCGCCGTCCGCGATTCCGTCGAACGCCGCCTGCGCGACGGCCTCGGGTTCGAGCACCCCGTCAAGGCCGGCCACGCCGCCGTCGTCGAGGTCGGCGATCATGTCGGTGCGCACTGCCTGCGGGCACAGTGCGGACACGCCGAGGCCGCGGTCTCCCCACGTGATGGACAGCCATTCGGCGTAGGCGAGCGCGGCGTGCTTGGTGACCGCGTAGGTCGCCGAGCCGATCTGCGACAGCAGGCCGGCGGCCGAGACCGTGATCAGGACGTAGCCTCCACGCTCGGCCAGCGGTTGGGCGAGGGCGCGCGTGGCATGCACGTGGCTCATCAGGTTCACGTCCCAGCAGGCCTGCCAGTCGGCCGCCGGGGTATCCACGTCGCCCGTGCGGAGGATGCCGGCATTCGAACAGAAAACATCGATCGGGCCGACACCCTCCTCGGCCGCACGGATGAAGCGGTTCATGGCCTCGCGGTCGCCCACGTCGACCGTCCAGGCCCGGCCCCCGACCGCGGCTGCGCACGTGCCGGCGGCGTCGGCGTCGAGGTCCGCAATCACGACGCTCCGTGCGCCCCGCCGATGCGCTTCCAGTGCCAGGGCGCGTCCGATTCCGTGGCCGCCGCCGGTGACGGCCACGACCTTGCCGTCGACCTGCATGGTCAATGCGCTTTCGGGGCCGCAATCAGCAGCGTGAAGATTCCGCCGATGCGGTTGCGCTCGGCGATTCGGAAGCCCGCGTCGGCCAGCAGTGCCTCCTGTTGTTCGGCGGTCGGAATCACGTTGCCCCAGGTCATCTCGTTGAACTGGGTTTGAACGGCCAGGGCCGCTTCGGGGTCGCGGAGTTTCGCGTCTTCCGGATAGGTTTCGTCCAAGATCACGAGGTGTCCGTCCTCCCGCAGCAACCGACGGCAGTGGCCGACGACATCCGGTCGTGCAGGTTCGGGAATTTCATGCAGCACCTCGACCATCGTGATGACATCGGTGCTCGCCGCGTCCCCGGTCCACGCCCTGCCGTCGTGAATGGCCACCCGGTCCGCAAGGCCGCTTGCGGCTACCGCCCGACGGGCTTGCGCGATGCCGTCCCCGTGAATGTCGGTTCCGGCGCAGTGCGCCTCCGGGAAGGCCTTGGCCACCCGGATTGCCAAGCCACCGACACCGCAGCCGTAATCCAGATACGTGCCGCCGTTCCCGAGCGCGGACTGCACCGCGTCGATGCCCGGGAGAATGCGCCGGGCCATCAGCGTGTGCAGTCCGGTCGTGGTGTTCCCGATGGCTTCGGCAAAGGCGTCGCCGTGTTCCTGAAAGGTACGGACCGCGCCGCTGGCCATGGCGGAGGTGTGCGTGGCCAGGTCCGGCTGAAAGTGGTCGAGGGTGGCCACGACATAGGGAAGGAGATAGCGGGGATCGCTCGGTGCAGCCAGGATGGCGTCGAAGTGCGGCGCCAGCCGTGCCCGGCCGTCGGCGGCGGGATCCAGGAGTTCCCAGGCGATGGCCGTCCGCCACCACACCCGGACGAAGGGGAGGTGAAGCCCGCGGGGGGCGGCGAGATCCTCCGGGGTCAGGCCGTGGTCGCCGGCATCGGCGAGAAGACGGAACCAGCCAAGGTCGGCGCCGGTACGGATGAGATGGAGGACATGCAGACCGCGAATGTGGCCCCAGAGCTTGTGGATCTGGGTTTCGAACGGGACATCGGGTGCCGACATACCACACCTGCCCGGTGAATCTTGAATCCAAGGACGCTACAGCCATGGCCCGCCGCCCGCCCAGGTCGGAAGGGTAGCAAAGATCGCATGCGACGGCCCGGGCCTGCCGGCGCCGATCGGGGCGGATCCGCGCGGCGTTCGGTGTCCGCCACCGGCCATCTGCTTCATCAGACCGGCGGCCTGCCTCAGGGAAACGGAACGTGACGAGAAGGCCGCCGGGACTTCTGCATCGGAACGGACATCCTGAACGGGTCCCTTCACTTGGTGCTTGTCGCCCATAGCGTCGGCGGGGAGCAATGATCGAAGGTCGCCGCCCTCGCCTTCGGTCGATCCTTCTTCCCCTGGTACCCCACCGAGCATCGCCATGCCGGCCTCGCGATGCTCACCCCTGACGAGGTCCACCACGGCCGCGCCCGGTACCGGATCGAGCCACGCCGACGCACCCTGGGCCAAGCTTGGGACCGGCACCCGGAGCGATTCGTCCGGGGGAGACCGAAACCGCGGGCGCTCCCCGAAACGGTCTGGATCCACCCGCCGAAGGCAACCGCTACCGTGGGAGATGCTCAGTACATGACCACCCTTGCTGTCTCAACGGCGTTGACAGGTTCCGCATTGACGCCGCATGCTATCGGCGTGGCCCGCTCCCGACGTGTAACCGCGGGCGAAGGGCACGGTCACGAAAGGAGCGGCGGTCTGCGGGGAGGGTGCGTTCACGAACCCCGATCATGCGGGTTCGGCGCGGAGGTCGAGGAGGTTCCGCGCCTCGCGCCCGCAGGCCACGCCGATCAGGTGGATCGGGCCGGCATGGTCGCGGTAGGTTTCCGCATAGCCTCGCTCGCGCATCTGCGCCATCGCTGCATCCAGCGCGGCGGCGCCGTCCTCCGCGCTGTCGGCCATCTTGAACTCCAGCACGAAGACCTGCCCGCCGAGACGCACCACCAGGTCCGCACGGCCCCGATGCGAGGCCTCCTCCACGCTGAGGTCCGCCCCGACCGAACGCAGGCACATGTAGAGCAGGCTCGCATACCAGGCCTCGTAGCGCGCGAGGTCGCCCTTCGCATGCCACTGGTAGGGAATCCCTGCGAGCCAGGCGCGGAGCTTCTCGCCGAAGCCCGCGAAGTCGTGCGCCTCCAGCAGCGCGCAGAACTCCCGCCCCCGCTTCCGCGGCTCGGTACCCTTCTCCCCCAGCCAGGCGAGCAGTCCGCGGTTCAGGCTGAGCCGGACCTCGAGATTGGGATAGTCCAGCCGGTAGAAGGAATCGAAGTCGTCCCGCTCCTCCCCCGCGATGGTCAGGTATCCGGCCTGGAACAGCAGCGCCTCGATGTCGATGTCGCCGACCTCGAACTTCGAGACCCGCGACATCTCCGCCAGTCGGCCCTCCAGTTCCATCAGGCTCACGGACTTCTCCATCAGCATCCGGAACAGGAAGTCCGGCGACCCCGTCTCGAACCAGTAGGGACGGAATTCCCGATGGTCGAGCAGCAGGAGCACATCGTAGGGATTGTAGACCCGCTCCCCGCCCCGCCAGTGGTAGCCGTCGTACCAGGTACGGATCTTCTCGCGGTCCAGCCCGGCGAGCTCGGGCCCGAACACCTGGTCCAGATCCTCCTCGCGGTAGCCGCAGATCGTGGCGAAGCGCGGATCGAGACTGATGTCCTTCAGATTGTTGAGCCCCGAGAACAGGCTGACCTTCGAGAACATGCTGACCCCGGTGACGAAGACGAAGCGGACATGTCGGGCACTGCCCTTGACGATGCCGTAGAAGCCGCGCAGGTAGTCCCGGTTGGCCGTCGCGCGCTCGGGATCGTGGAGCATGTCGAGGATCGGCTTGTCGTACTCGTCCACCAGCACCACGACCGGTCGGCCGGTGGCGCCGTGCAGGCGGTCGAGAAGGTTTCGCAGACGCCTCGGGCCGGTATCGGAGGTCCGGGCGGGCGGGAGGCTGTGCCCGCGCTCCGTGCCCTCCAGCTGCTCGATGATGTCCCCTTCGATCTCGCCCGGTTCGTCGTATTTCCCGTCGAAGCTCAGCCGCACCACCGGATGCGGCGAGGACCAGTCCCAGTGGGGGTGGATCGCCAATCCCCGGAACAGGGGTTCACGACCGGCGAACAGCGATTCCAGCGTGTCGAGCAGCAGGCTCTTGCCGAAGCGGCGCGGACGGGACAGGAAATAGTGGCGCCCTTCGTCCACCAGCTGCCGGACGAGCGACGTCTTGTCGACATAGTAGTAGTCCTCGTTCCGGATCGTCGGAAAGTCCTGGATCCCGATCGGAAGACGGCGGCGGGTCATCGGTCCCTCCCTTCGCGGCGTCGGCACGTATAGTCAAGCGGGGAGTGCGGGACATCCCCCGTCGCGGCCCCCGAAGTTCCCGGAACGGTCCCGTCCAACGCACGGCCACGCTATTCCTCTGCCTGCCCATGAGCAAGGGCAAGGGAAGAGGGATACGCCCACGCTCAAGCGTGCCTGGAACCCGAAGTCCCGTCAGGCTTTTTCAGCCGGGTGGTCGGCCCTGCCGGCGCCAGCGGAGGCCACGAATCCCTCGGCATATCGGACCGCACCGACGTGACCATCGTCTCTTGGACGACCTTCAACCGGTCGTCTCCGTGTCCAGTTCGCCGTGCACACGTGCACATAGGACAGCGTCGCTCCGGCCAGCAGGCCCGGCTGCACACGCACATCCGCCTCCACTTGCGCCGACCACAGGCTGCCGTCCCAGGATCCGTCCCCCCCCCGAAGACGACCGCGATACCTGCTCGCCCCGGTCGCACACCACAGGCGGTGACAAGGACGTCTCGCCCTCTCCGCCGGCAAGCGTACCGCCGCCGAGACCAGTGTGAAGGGCGCGCCGTCCAGCATTTCGCGCAAGGTTGGGCCGTGCGCTCCGGGAGCGGCAACCCGGCCCGTGCGCCCTCGACCGGCGATGACGGCAGGGCACCGCCTCGAACCGCCCGCATCGTCTGCCGCTGCCTTGATCCTGCACGCACCTTCAAGCGATTCCAGCACTATCTGACAAACCCATGGCAGAAGGCGCCGCTTCGGATTGTCGGGAAGTCCTGGATTGCGATCGGAAGACGGGGCCAGGTCATCGGTCTCTCTTGTCGCGGCGCCGGATCCCGCAGTTCGTTCGGTCGACATCCTTGTCTTGCCCTGTGCGGGCCAGCAAAACGAGAGAGATCATGAGCTTCCCTCTCGTCGATACCGATTCGTGCTGGCAATCCGGTGTAGGTTTCGATCGGCTCTTGCAGCGGATCCCCCGCTGCCGCACCGTCGCCTGAGACGGAGCCCGGCCGTCCGGAGCAGTGGTGCCGCCGGAGTGAATTGAACACTCGACCCCACCCTTCACACCACTACCGCTTTCGCGGCCGCCGCGGGCGCCTCACGGGTACCTTCGGCGTTTGGTGGTCCGGACCATCCCTTGACCCCGGAGGGGCCCCGCCCGTCTGGCCTCTACACCTTCTCGCGCTGGCGCGAGCTTGGCTCGGGATCGGCATGGGCCCGACGGCCTGCAGCGTTCCCCGAATTTGAGCGGTTCAGTCCCGGCGATTGCTCGTCGGGCAGGCAGTGTCTACCAAGGGTGTGCTCTACCACTGAGCTACGGCGGCAATGGCGGCAGGCACCGAGGCCCGCAACCCTACCAGAGGTTACCACGGTCCAGTTGCAGATGTCATGTCGGGCCGCCGCCGGACCCGGTGTCGAAGCAGGATCATCCCGCGCCCAAGTGACCAGCCCAACTGACCGGGTCTCCCGGTGCGTTCGTGAACCCTTTCATTGTGTTCATGTGTAGATCAGTGCCGGCAAAGGCTTGGATTGGGGGGATTCTCAGCGATGTTGGCAGAGAGGGCTCCATGACAACCACGGATACCACGCCGCTCCATAAAAAAAGCCAGCATAAATAGTGCCTGCCCGGAAACCCCTAAGGGTCGAATTACATGAATGAAAGCTCAATATTGACAGGACGAAGATTCATCGAATCCAGCCTGATTTCAGCGGAATATGTCGTCATATGCCATCAAAGAAGGAACCTTCGGTTCTCCAGATTCCAAATATGATTGCATATACAATATGTTGTGATTTTCCGTGCAGACACTAAATAGTGCCCGCCCGAAAAATGCCCCTTTCGGATGGTCTGCCGGCGCAATTGCGGGTTGGAACCCTCCCTCGGTGCCCCGTCCGCTCGGTTTCCGGGGGGATTTCTGCCGATGGGCAGCGGTATCCGGGCTTGTCCCGCCGCGAATCCGGCGGCCGGGGCGAGCGGCTCCGTTCCCGCCTCCGGCGGGCTTCGCAGATGGGGTGGAAGGAAGCCGCCGTCAGGCGGCGCGTCTTCGTCGTCGTTGGGCCCGGGCCCGGGCCTGCCGGTGCAGCAGCAGCCCGATTCGGTGGACGTGGAAGGCGGTCACGGACCGTGCCACCATCCGGGCAAACCCGTCCGCCCCCTACGACAGGACCCGGTCCATGCCGCGTGGCTCGAGGTTGTGGATCGCGGACTCCACGGCCGGATGCTGCCGACGCATCTTCCGGAACGTCGGATCGGTTTCCCGTTTCCGGTCCGCCGGACCGAGCATTCCCTTCTTCGGCAGCACGTGGTGCTCCAGCAGCTCGTCCAGGGTGATCCGGTTGGAGGGGCTGTGAAAGCCCCGATCGAAACTGCACAGGCGGAGGTCGGGGAAGCGAGCCTGGGCTTCCCGGATCATGGGCACGGCATGATCCACGTCTCCGCCTTCCCACAGGACCCGAGGGTGCAGGAGGAAGCCGTGTTGATCCTCCAGCACGGCCACCGGCACTCCGAGTTCCACCGGCACCCCGGCCTTGCCCTTCACGCACCAGCGTGTGTGCTCTTCGAAGATCGAAAACACCTTCTCGCTCTGCGGAATCTTCTCGCCCTTCCGCAGACGGCGATCCACCTGGTGGATCTGCCGGCGGGCATGCTTGAGGTCCGACTCGACCGAACGCACCGTGGGGATCGGGACGCCTCGCTCCCGAAGCACCGGTACCGTCTCTTCCGCCCGCCGGACCCACGCCCGGCTGGCGTCGAGGTACGCCTTGACCGGCTCCAGACGGGCCCGTCGGGTCTGCCGAACCTGCTGGAAATGCTGCTGTAGTTTCCGGCTCCCATGCTGCCACTGCCGCCATCCGGACCCTTTCAACAGCCCGTTGTTGACGCAAACTGGCTCATGCGGTTCCCTTCTGATTGGACGAATTCGAGTCCGGTCTTGAATTTCCGCCACGCCTGCCAGATTTTGGCAGTACCCGGAAGCGGCTGACGTTTGCTGGGCCGGAAGCCCGCCATGCGGGCGAGATCGACCACGAAGGTGCGGATGTCGGGCGGCTTCCCGGGCGGGGCCCGGATGATGCGATCGTACCGGAGCCATCGGTAGAGAACCCCGATTTCGCGGTCGGTGAAGAACTCGAGGGCGGGGCGGTCGGGCGGATCGCGCGCGAGGCGCTCGAGGTCCATGACCCGCCATGCGGTGATGGCATCGAAAGCGAGGCACGTGCGCAGGTCGTCGGCGTCCTGCAGCTTGCGTTCTTCGATCCGGGCGCCGACCTTGAGGACCCGGAAGTACTCCTCGATGGTCCAGCGTGCCTCGTACCAGGCGACGATGCGTCGAGCGTGCGGGAGGTCGGCCTCGCCCTCGGTGGAGAGCAACACCCAGTGGAGCGGATCGCGGCCCTGGGGCGGCCGGGCTTCCCGGACCGAGACGGCGAGCACGGGCATCGGCGTCCGGTCGTCCCGGTTCTTCGGCGGCACGAGGTGGACGGCGGCGGCGCGGAGCTCGAGGATCACGGTGCGCTTGAGGCGCCGACGGGGTCCGCCGCAGGCGGCGAGGTGGACCGTCTTCGTTCCCAGGACCGGCTGCTCCGCCATGGCCTCCCACAGGTCCGCCACGGAGCCGTCGCTGCGGACCACCCGTCGCTGCCGGCCGCGGTCGGAGCGTACGAGGAGCCCGACGCCGCCGGCGCACGCCTGTACGAACCTTTCCCAGATGTCGCCTTCGCGGTCGCAGACCGTGACCACCCGGGTGTCGGGGCAGGCGGCGGCCAGCTGGCGGGCGCGTTCGAGTCCCTGAAGCCAGCGCACACTCTCCGGCTTGACCGCGTCGCGGTCCGGGGCTGCCGTGCCCTCGCGCTCGGTGGCGTCGCGGTCCGGGGCTGCCGTGCCCTCGCGCTCGGTGGCGTCGCGGTCCGGGGCTTCCGTGTCCTCGCGCTCGGTGGCGTCGCGGTCCGGGGCTGCCGTGCCCTCGCGCTGGGTGGCGTTGAGGTCGATCACGCCGAGCGGGCGGCGGCCCTCGGTCACCGCCAGCGTGAAATGGGCAAGGATTCCCCGGGTGCCCGAGCCCCCGCCTCCAAGGTTCACCAACCCTTTCGTCTTGCAGTGCCCGTTGTACTTCAGCGTCGTGGTGTCCTGCAGGGCGAGGACGACCCGCTCCTGCCGGCAGCGTTCGACCGTGGCTTCGGCGTGGGGATCGAGGATGTGTTCCATCGTGACCCGGGCGCTGGACAACAGCCGGTACGCGGCCTTCTGCGCGGCGGCGGACGGGAAGATCACGGGCAGGGACGCGCCCGGAGCGTTCTCCCAAGCCCGGCCCATCGCCAGCACCCGCTGGCGCACGCGGCCGTCGGGATGCGAACCGCGACCATACTCGAGGTCGGCCCAGTCGGCGTTCCCGGGCCGCCACGGCTCCGACGTGGTACCGAGGACGATGCCCCGCTCCCGAGACAGGACCTCTCGCCAGCCCTCGGCCAAGGGCCGGATCCACACCGCCTTCGGCGCGGTCGCACGGCCTCCCGGCGGCCGGCCCGAGGTCGGTTCGGCGCAGCGGCTCCACCCGGCCGCACGATAGCAGGTGCCGCGGTGCTCGGGTCCCACATACGTGTAGACCGCCTGCGGCCGGGTCCCGTGCGCCGCCTTCCAGTCCGCGGCCAGGCGCGCCGTCGACCGGGCCAGCACGTGCGAGGCCAGCCGGGCGACCCGGACGCCGGGCAGCAGGAGAAAGCGGTGCTGCTGGACCAGCTGCACCAGATTCGCGGCCCGCGCCGTCGCCGACCAGCCGATGGCCGCGTCCCGAGCCGCCTGATGCCAGCCTGCGGCCGTATACCCGAGGCCGCCGAGACGGCCGTGGCGCGACGACACGACCCAGAAGTTGAGGACCTTCCCCGGCCGGTGCTTCCAACCCTGCGGATGATGGGTCTCCATCATCTCGCGCCAGCGGCGCCGGTCCGGGGCCGCGCCCACCGGGACCAGGGTGACCGCCCCGAGATCCGCCAGCGTGCACGCCAGCTTCCGGTCCGGGTCGGTGCGCGCCACCTCGCCGCCCGGACGGCCCGGCGTGCGGCACGGACCCGGCCGCGCCGCGGGCAGCACGAACCCCGCCCGCTTCGCGATCCCGGGCAGAACCCCGCGCGCCTGGGACACGCAGGGCTGGCCCCGGGCGTTGCGCCAGTCCTCGCGTTCGCACAGCTCGCGCGCCAGCGCATGACGCGTCCGGCCGGCCTCGGCCGCCGCCGCCTTCAGCCACTCGACCGTGTCGGCGCGGAGATGTCGAAGTCCGACTTGCATGCCGTCACCATGACGGACGGACCGACGCACGTCAAGTGTGGGGGCATGAAAGATCCGGACCCCCCAAGCGTACGGCGGCGCGACCCGTATCCCGCACCAGGCAACGCATCGCATCCCACAACAGGTGGACATCTGTCGGGTAGTGCACATCCGTCTTCACCACGAACGAATCGCAGCGGCCCCGCAGGGGGTCGTCCGACCGACGGCGGCCCCGGTCGTCCGCGCCGTCCGCGCCGTTCGTGCCGTTCGCGCCGTCCTTCCGCTTCCGTGTCCGCTTCCGCTTCCGTACCATCGCATGGCCTTTCTCCGCGATCCGCTGCGACACCTTCCCCAGCACTTCCGGTGTCCGCAGGCTCACGTGGTCCACCCTCACGACGATCCCACGCTGCTAATCCAACGGCGATCAGCGAGATTTTTTCGGTCTGCGTCGCGCTGCAATCGTGCTGCCAAGGCTCCATTAGACCCTCTCGGCGCGAAAAATTGCGATCAAGGGGCGATCTGTGATGACGCAAGCCCCAACGCACTCGGATTCCGCGTCTCGGAATCAGCGTGGGATCACCGTGGGTCCACCCTCGTCGGATATCCGTACCGGGTGTGATCCCAGATGTCGGTGTGCCCCAGAAACTTCCGAACCGTCCTGTGCTCGTTCACCAGCTGCTCGTGCAAGTGATCGAAGTCCTAGCCCAAGCCCTGCTTCAGGAGACCCATCACCAGGATCTTCCACAACTCCATGCCGGGACGCCCTCGCAGGCGGGATACCTCGGGAAGGATCCCCTCCTCCAGAATCTCGAACCACCGGACCCGGGTCGACCGGTCGGCATACACGTACTGAAGGCCACGCAGCAGCGGCGGAATGTCCTCCCGCGAGTGTACGTGGATCTCGATCTCCTCGATCGCAACCTGGCCCAATTCCAGCTGAGGGCGGACGGTCTCCCGCAGGGCCATTCTCCCGAAGATTCCCGAATCCCGCGCGATGTTCCGGCCCCAGCGGCCGATTCCCGCCCCACAGAGAGATTCTTCACCCCTTCAATAGCACACTTCTATCACTGGAGTCAACTGGTTGTACTTTCTCGGGCGGGCACTAAATACGAATCATCCGGAACCAGCGGAACCCAGCCTTCCAACAAACCTAGCGTGGGATGGCCTTGCCGCACGGGTGGGGTGGATGGGAGCCACCGTCCTGCGGCACGTCTGCGTCGTCGTTGGGCCGCCGGTGGCTGCAGGCACCGGCGGCCGGAACGCGGTTGCCGCCGTCGGGCACGGCAGGGTGCAGGGCAGGTCGGGCAGACACACGAACGGCCGGGCACGGCGGAACCGGGACGTGGCCGAGAGGCGGCGGGATCCGGGCGCCTCTTCCGCGGCATGGATCGCTCGGCGGCGCTCGGTGGTCCGGCCGGAACCGCCGCCGCGAACGTGCGGTTCGGAACCCCGCCCGCGTTGTCCGGTCCGGGCCCCTGCACCGGCCCCCCAAGCCTCGCGGCGGATCCTATCCTGTCGCCCCGCGGAGCGCACGCGGGCCACGCCGGGACAGTCGGTGACCGGGAGAAACGGAAGGGCATGGGAACTCGCCTGCCGGCCGGGCCGGATTCTGCTTGGCGTCCCGTCCGGCGCCTGATCCGGCGATGGGGTCCGAAGCACCTTCGGACCTTCATCGCGGCCAACCTGCTGGTCGTCGTGATCGCCGGCACCACCGCCGGCTATCCGCTGTTGATCGACTATCTGGTGGACGCCCTGCAGGCCCGGGACCGCACGGTCCTGGTCACCGTGCCGGTTGCAGTTCTGGTCCTGACCCTTGCCAAGGGGGCGGCGCTCTACGTCCAGACGGTCATGGTCAGCCGCATCGTGCACCGGATGATCGCGGACATCCGCAACGATCTCTATGCCGCGATCCTGCGGTTCGACCTGAGCGTCCTGGCCGGGGACCGGGCGGTCAGTCTCCAGGCCCGGGTACTCCACGACACCGACCTTCTCAGCGCCTCCCTGTCCCAGATGGCGGGTCGTGTCATCCGAGACGTGATGACGTGTGCGGCGCTGCTGGTCTCGGTCCTCTATCTGGACTGGGTGCTGGCGCTGGTCGTGATCATCGTGTACGGCATCAACGTGCGCCCGGTACTGTCCATCGGTCGCCGGACGCGTACCTCCACCACCGACCTGCAGGCGTCCTACGGCACGCTCGCATCCTTTCTGGCCGAGACGTTCCGGGGCATGCGCATGGTGCGGGCATTCAATCTGGGCGCCGCTCGCCGAGAGCAGGGACGGTCGCTGATCGAGCGGCTGTACGCGCTGCAGTACGCCATTGAGCGACGACGAGCCCGGCTGTCGCCGATCCTCGAGATCGGCGGCGGGCTGGTGGTGGCGCTGATCATCGTGATTGCGGGCTGGCGCATTCTGGCGGGCGCCAGCACGGTGGGGGCGTTCTCCGGCTTCCTGAGCGCAGTGCTGCTGGCGCTGCGTCCGGCCCGGGCGCTGGCCGGTTTCAGCATCACCTTTCAGCAGGCGGCCTCGGCGGCCGAGCGGGTGTTCGAGAAGCTGGATCAGGCGCCGGAGTTGCTGGAACGGCCCGATGCGCGTGTCTGTCCGCGCCCGGTTGGCGCCATTCGCTTCGACCGCGTCGGCTTCCGGTATCCCGACGGCGGGCCCGTCCTCCATGACGTCGACGTGACCATTCGGTCCGGGGAACAGGTCGCGCTGATCGGTCCGAGCGGCGCCGGCAAGACCACGCTGATCAACCTGATACTGCGCATGTTCGATCCGATCGAGGGCCGCATCTTGCTGGACGGTACGGATATCCGTGCGTACACGCTCGAATCGCTGCGCCGCCATTTCGGGCTGGTCGCGCAGGACGCGGTGCTGTTCCATGGGTCGGTCCGCGAGAATGTAGCCATGGGCCGGCCCGGCGCCGACGATGCCGCGATCCGGGAGGCTCTGCGGGCCGCCGCCGCCGATTTCGTGGAGTCCCTGCCGAACGGTCTCGACATGATCGTGGGGGATCAAGGAGAGCGGCTGTCGGGCGGCGAGCGGCAGCGGGTGGCGCTGGCCCGGGTTCTCCTGCGCGACCCCCGCGTGCTGATCCTGGACGAGCCGACCAGTGCGCTGGATGCCGAATCCGAACACCGCATCCAGATGGCACTGGCGCGTCTGACGGCGGGCCGGACCACCATTACCATCGCCCATCGCCTGTCCACGGTGGTGCGCGCGGACCGGATCCTGCTGATGGACGGAGGCACGATCGTGGACCAGGGCCCGCATGCCGTGCTGATGGACCGCTCCGCGCCGTACCGCCGGCTGGTCGCACTCCAGGAAGTGCGGTCGGGAGAGCCCGCGCTTGGCGCCGCCTGATCCCCGGTCGCCGGCATCGACCGGGCGACGCGCGCGGTTCGAGCGGCAGGCGCGCGCCCTTCGGGCCAACCTGCAGCGTCGCAAGATGCAGGCGCGGCAGCTGGCGCGGACGCCGGATACCGAACCGCCGGCGAAGGATCCGGGGAAGGAGTCCGCCGACCCCCCGCTCCGCGAGGCCCCGGCGCCGTGACCGTCATGCCGGACACCTGGATCCGCGCCATGGCCCGGAACACGGGAATGATCAATCCGTTTGTCGAGGCGCAGCGGACCGAGGGTGTCATCTCGTACGGGTTGAGTTCGTACGGGTACGATGCGCGGGTCGCGAACGATTTCCGGGTATTCACGAACGTCGACAACGCGCTGCTCGACCCCAAGGACTTTTCGGACCGGAGCTTCGTCGCGAGAACGGCCGAGGACTGCATCATTCCGCCCAACAGCTTTGTCCTGGCCCGGACGGTCGAGTACTTCCGGATTCCGCGCGACGTGCTGGTCGTCTGCCTCGGCAAGTCCACCTACGCGCGCTGCGGCATCATCGTCAACGTGACGCCGCTCGAACCCGAGTGGGAAGGGCACGTGACGCTCGAGTTTTCGAACACGACGCCCCTGCCGGCCCGGATCTACGCGAACGAGGGCGCCTGCCAGTTCGTCTTTCTCCGGGGGGCCGCCGCTCCGCAGGTCAGCTACGCCGACCGCAAGGGGAAATACATGGGGCAGCAACAGGTCACGCTCCCGAGGATCTGAGCCCGTGGACGGCATCCGGATCCGGGGCGGCCGGCCGCTCCGGGGAGCGGTGGACATTGAGGGGGCCAAGAACGCCGCGCTGCCGTTGATGGCGGCGGCCCTGCTGACCGACCGTCCGGTGACGCTGGCGCGCTGTCCCGAACTCGGCGACACGCGTTCCATGCTCGCGCTGCTCCGTCGACTGGGGGTCGAGGCGACCGCGGACGGCCCGCCCGCCCGGACCCTGCGGATGGTGACCCGGAAGGTCGCGTCGACGAGTGCCGACTACGACTTGGTACGCCGCATGCGGGCATCCGTGCTGGTCTTGGGACCGCTGCTGGCCCGGTCGGGCCGCGCGGATATTTCCCTGCCCGGGGGCTGTGCCATCGGCACCCGCCCCATCGACCTGCATCTCCGGGCCCTCGCCCGGCTCGGCGCCGCCATCGATCTCGACGGGGGCTACGTGCGTGCGCGCGCTCCCCGCACGGGCCTGCGGGGAGCGCGCGTGCGCTTCGAGCGGGCATCGGTTGGGGCCACGGAGAACCTGCTGATGGCGGCCGTGCTGGCGCGCGGCGAGACCCGGATCGAGAACGCCGCCCGCGAACCGGAGGTGACCGACCTGGCCCGATGCCTGACGGCGATGGGCGCCTGGATCGAGGGGGTGGGGACCGCCACTCTCGAAGTGCAGGGCGACCCGGCATTTCGGCCCGCGCGGCACGCGATTCTGGGAGATCGGATCGAGGCGGGAAGCTACGCGGCGGCGGCCCTCATAACCGGCGGCCGCTTGGTGCTGCGGGGAGCACCGGTCGATGCCATGACCGCGGTTCTCGACGCCTTCCGTTCGATCGGCGGCCGGATCGACGCGGCGGGGGATGGTCTGGTGATCGAAGGAGGAGGCGCACTGTCGGCCATCGACATCGAGACCCGGGTGTATCCCGGATTCCCGACCGACATGCAGGCGCAGATCATGGCGGTGCTGTGTCTGGCCGGCGGGCGCTCGCGGATCGTCGAGAACATCTTCGAGAACCGGTTCATGCACGTGTCGGAACTGGTCCGCATGGGTGCCCGGATCCAGGTCCGGAACCGGACCGCAGAGATCGACGGGGTGGCGGCATTGATGGCCGCGCCGGTGATGGCGACCGATCTTCGCGCGTCGCTGTCGCTGGTTCTCGGAGCCTTGGCGGCCGAAGGGGAATCCGTGCTCCGGCGCGTCTATCATCTGGATCGCGGCTACAGTCGGCTGGAAGCCAAGCTCCGGGGCGTCGGGGCCGACATCCGGCGGACAGCGGAGGACGGAGAGACATGACCGCACACCCTCCCCGGCACCTCCCGCCGCTGCGTCTGCGCGCCGCCGACGAACGGGCCGTCGAGGTTCTGTCGGAATGCCTGTTCGAGGCCGTCGCCATGGTCGCAGGCATGCGGCTGGACGCCCGGGCCCGGTGCTTCCGGATGGGGCTCGACCGGTTCGCCTGGGAGGCGGCGGCGGGAGACGATGCGCAACTCCGGCAGGTTCCGTGCGTGCTGACCGTCGAGCGGGTCGTGCGGGTGGCGCAGACCGGCCTCGGGCCCGGCGCGCGGGGGCGCATCCTGAGCCTGTCATCCCTGACCTGCGAAGCGGACACGTTGCTGTTCCTGTTCGATGAAGGGCCCGCCGTCCGGATTCACGTCGAGGCGATCGCCTGCCGGCTCGAGGATACCCGTGCCGGACGGCTGCCCCCGGTGGTGCCGGGCCACCGCCGGGGACTCGCATGAATCGCGACCGCACCGATGCCGTCGTGCTGGCGGTGCCGCGCGGTCGCATTGCCCGGGAGGTCGTTCCGTTGCTGACGCACCTCGGCATCGAGCCGGAAGCCGAGTTCCGGGATCCGGCGTCGCGGCGGCTTTCCTTCCGGACCAGCGTCCCCGGCCTCTCGCTCATCCGGGTCCGCAGTTTCGATGCCGCCACCTTCGTGGCGTTCGGCGGCGCGGACCTCGGGATCGTGGGCTACGATGTGCTGCTCGAGTTCGACTATGGCGACCTCTATCTGCCGCTCGACCTCGGCATCGGCCGCTGCCGGCTGGCCGTGGCCGAGCCCGAGGAAGTGGCGTCGGGCGATGACCCCAGACGCTGGAGCCACGTGCGGATCGCGACCAAGTACCCGTCGACCACCCGTCGGCACTTCGCGGCGCGGGGGGTCCAGGCCGAGTGCGTCAAGCTCAACGGCGCCCTTGAGCTCGCTCCGCAGCTGGGCCTCTGCCGGCGCATCGTCGATTTGGTCGACACGGGCTCGACGCTGCGGGCGAACGGGCTGGTCGAAGTGGAGAAGATCGCGGACGTTTCCTCGCGGCTGGTGGTCAACCGGACGGCGGCCAAGCTCCGCCCGCAGCTGCTCGATGCGCTGGTGGACCGCTTTCGGAAGGGGATCGGTGCCGCTGCGGATTGATGCCCGTACCGGCAGCCTCGAGGCGGCGCTGGCCCCGGTGCTGGCTGGCCGGGGGACGGTGGATCCGTCGGTCGGGGAGGTTGTGCGCGGGATTCTCGAGGCGGTGCGCACGCGGGGCGACCGCGCGCTGATCGAGCTGACCCGGGAGCTGGACCGGTTTCCGGTCGATCGGACCACGATCCGCGTCGAGCCCGGCGCGATCGCCGCGGCGCGCGCCGCGTGCGGCCGGGAGGCCCTGGACGCGCTGGCCCGCGCGGCGGACCGGATTCGCGCGTTTCACGCGCGGCTGCTCCCGGAGGATACGTCGTACCACGACGCGGACGGCATCCTGCTGGGCGAGTACTGGACGCCGGTCGACGCGGTCGGGCTGTATGTTCCGGGCGGCACCGCGAGCTATCCGAGCTCGGTCCTGATGAATGCCGTTCCCGCCCAGGTCGCCGGTGTGCCCCGTCTGGTCGCGGTGGTGCCGCACCCCGGGGGCGAGATCCTGCCGCTGGTGCTGGCGGCGGCCGAACTCGCAGGGATCCGGGAAATCTACCGCGTCGGCGGGGCCCAGGCGATCGCCGCCCTCGCGTACGGAACGGAGAGCATCGCGCCCGTCGACAAGATCGTCGGGCCGGGCAACGCGTACGTGACGGAAGCCAAACGCCAGGTCTTCGGTACCGTGGGGATCGATCTCGTTGCCGGTCCGAGCGAGATCCTGGTGGTGGCGGACGCGGCCAGTGATCCCGACTGGATCGCCCTCGATCTCCTGTCGCAGGCCGAGCACGATGCCGCTGCGCAGGCGGTGCTGGTGACCGACGACCCGGAATTCGCGGACGCCGTGGAGCGGGCCGTCGACCGACGCCTTCCGACGCTGCCCCGGCGGGCCATCGCCGCGGCGAGCTGGCGGGATTTCGGAGCGGTGATCGTGGTGGCCGGGCTGGCGGCCGCGCCGGCGGTCGTGAACCGGCTGGCCCCGGAGCATGTGGAGCTGTCCGTCGAGCATCCCGAACGGATGATGCGCGAGATCCGGACGGCGGGCGCGGTATTTCTCGGCCGGCACACGCCGGAGGCAGTCGGCGACTATGTCGCGGGGCCGAGCCACGTGCTGCCGACCTCCCGCAGCGCCCGGTTTTCGTCCGGCCTGTCGGTGCGCGACTTTCTCCGCCGAACCTCGGTGGTGGGATGCCGCGAGGACAGCTTGGCGGCCGTCGGTCCGACGGCGTCCACCTTGGCAGAAGCAGAAGGGCTGGATGCCCACCGGCTTTCGGTCGATGTCCGTCTCGGACGCTGACCGCGAGTCCGCCGGCCACCTGGTGCGGGTGACACTGGGCGACGCCGGGACCGCGCACGGCACGGCCGAGCTGGCCCGCGAGCGGCAGCTGGCGGTGCAGGATCTGGTAGAGTGCAATCGGTTCCGTCCCGAGCGCGCCGACCCCGGCGGTCCCTATGCGGCGGAAATCGCGTTGCAGGACGAGCGGCTCTGCTTCCGCATCACGCCGGCGGGCCGAGCTGCGGAACCGGTCTGCGTGACCGTGCCGGTGGCGGACCTGACCGGTCTGGTGCGCGACTATCACGCGATCTGTCAGAGCTACCACGACGCCCTGCAGCGGTCCCCGGTGAGCAGGATCGAGGCCATCGACATGGGACGGAGGGCGCTGCACGACGAAGCCGCGGGCTTGCTGGAGGAATGCCTCCGGGGGAAGATCCGGACGGACTTCGAGACGGCCCGGCGCCTGTTCACGCTGCTGTCCGTCCTATACTTGAGCGCCGACACGCGGTTCGTGCCCCTGCGGCTGGCGCCGAGGGCGGGTGTGCGCTAGGGAATCCCTGCCGGCCGGATCCGGGATGCCGGAACGGCGGATGTCGAGCATGCACGCGGTGCCCGCCGGTGCCGGTCCGGCGAATGTGATCGCCGGGCCCGCACTGCGGAGGGTGCCGATCCCACACGAGGAGACATGATGGAAAAAGAGGAATTCATGGAGTTTTTCGGTACGGTCACCGAAATCCTCCCCAATGCGATGTTTCGCGTCACGCTCGACAATCAGCACAAGGTGCTGGCCCATACCTCCGGGCGCATGCGGAAGAACCGGATCCGGGTGCTGGCGGGAGACAAGGTGACCGTGGAAATGACGCCCTACGACCTCACGAAGGGTCGGATCACGTACCGCCACAAGTAATGCACGGAGCGAGGACCGACCCCCGCCCCGGCGGCGGTCGCCGGAGTCTGGTACTCGCGTCCCGGTCCCCGGCACGGGCCGCGTTGCTCGCGCAGATCGGCCGCCCCCCGGACTGCATCGCGCCGCAGGGGATCGACGAGACGGTCCGAGGCGGCGAGCACCCCCGTGAGCATGCCGTGCGCATCGCACGGGACAAGCTGCAGGCTGCGGTACGGTGCTACCCGGGTGCGTGGGTGGTCGCGGCCGATACCGTGGTGGCGTGCGGTCGGCGGATCCTGGCCGCGACGGACCGGCCGGAGGTGGCGGAGCGCCATCTCCGGCTGCTGTCGGGCCGGGCGCATCGGGTCTGGAGCGCGGTTCGCGTGCACGAACCGGGGGGCAGCGAGGCCTCCCGTCTCGTCTGCACGAGGGTCCGGTTCCGGGCGCTGCATGTCGACGAGGTCCGGGAGTATCTCCGGACGGGAGAATGGCGCTATCGGGCCGGCGGCTACGCCATTCAGGGGCGCGGCGCCGTTTTCGTGCGCGGGATCAGCGGATCCTTCGAGAACGTGGCGGGACTACCCCTGACGGAAACCGAACTGCTGCTCCGCGGACTCGGCATGCCGGCTGCGCGGACCGGCGCGTGACCGGCGGCGGGAAGCGGGGCGGTAGGGTCCCGATGCGCCCGTCGTCCGGTTCCCGCTCCGTCTGTCCGGTGTGTCGCAGGGCCGCTGTTCCCGAACAAGCTCCGTTCTGCAGCCTTCGCTGCCGTCACGTCGACCTTCACCGGTGGCTGAGCGGAACCTATGTCGTCAGTGAGGTCGGCGATGCCGGCGACAATGGCGGGTCCGGGTATGGACAGGACCTTCCCTGATCACGTATACGGAGGTCGGGCCCAGGTAGCTCAGTTGGTAGAGCACGCGACTGAAAATCGCGGTGTCGGTGGTTCGATTCCTCCCCTGGGCACCATCCCGCGCCCCTTCGGCCTCGACCGTCCGTCCGGCCGGCCGCGGTCCCCCCCCCGACGCCGCCCGGAAGTCCGGGCGGGCGGCATCCGGTGTCGTGCGGATCGGTGGAACGGCCGCGCGGTTCCGGTCGGGGGCCGATCACGGTTTCGGGCGGCTGCCGTCGATGCCCCGGGCGCATCCGCGGACGAAGGATGCGGGATCCCGCCCGGGGACCGCATGCGCGAACCCCGAACGTGCAGCTTGAAGAGCGGGGGCCGGGAGAAGACGTTCCGCGGGATGTCTGAGGGGGCCGGCAGAGGGCAAGCCGCCGCCCGCCCGGGCCGGTTCGTCCCCGAAGGTTCTCGGTGGCGGGACGGCCGATCGGGTAGGGTGGCGGCCGGTTGGACAACCGACGGGGCCGGTTCCGGTCGTGGAGCGGGGGATGACGGCAAGACCGTATCGCGGTGTATGGCCCGTGGTTCCGACGGCCTTCACCGAAACCGGTGACCTGGATCTGGAAGGCCAGAAACGGGTGCTCGACTGCATGGTGGATCAAGGCTCCGATGGATTGTGCCTCTTGGCCAATTATTCGGAGCAATTCCTGCTGTCCGACGAGGAGCGCGGGATCCTGGCGCGCCTTTGCATCGAGCAGGTGGCGGGCCGCGTTCCGGTCATCGTCGCGGCTTCGCACTTTTCGACCCGAATTGTGCTGGAGCGCTGCCGGACCGCCCGGGAGCTCGGAGCGTCGATGATCATGCTGATGCCTCCCTATCACGGGGCGACCGTGCGAGGGACGGAAGCGCAGATCCGGGATCAGTTTGCCCGGGCGGCGGAGATTGGCCTGCCGATCATGGTGCAGGATGCTCCGCTCTCCGGGGTCGAGCTGCGCGTGCCGTTTCTGGTCCGCTTGGCTCGGGAGGTCGAGGGCGTGGCCTACTTCAAGATCGAGACTCCCGCGGCCGCTTCCAAGCTCCGTATGCTGGTGCGCTGCGGCGGCACGGCCATCGAGGGGCCGTTCGACGGCGAGGAGGCGATCACGGTCCTGGCCGATCTGGATGCAGGGGCTACGGGTACCATGCCGAGCGCCTTGGTGCCGGATCTCCTGAAGCCGGTGGTGGAGGCCCACCGCCAGCATCGGCGGCACGAAGCAGCGGCCGCATACGCTCGGGTCCTGCCGCTCATCAACTTCGAGAACCGCCAATGCGGCCTTCGTGCCTGCAAGACGCTCCTGCAGGCGGGAGGAGTGATCCGTTCGGATCATGTCCGCGCGCCGCTCGGTCCGCTGGATCCCGAGACGAGGGCAGGACTGATGGAACTTGCCGGGCCGCTCGATCCGGTGGCATTGCGCTGGGGCCGCTAACGGTCGGATGCCGGTGCCGGCCTTCCACTCCGAGGACTGCCGTTCGCGGACCTCCGGTTCGGGAGGTCGGAGGCCGGAGGGCGCCGGGCGGCGTACGCCGTTGCTGCTCGATGGGCGCGGTGGATCGACGTTGTTGCAGAAACCCCTGCACGAGGATCCGGCGAGGGCGCTTTCGGCTGGGTCGCAGACCGATGGCGAAATACGACCGGCCCCTTGCGCGCATCGACGGGGTGGTACGCCGGCACCGGCAGCAACGCCATCCGGGAAGTCGGGAAGGGACTGCGACGGGTCTACGGAGGCCAGCTCGACGACTTCGTCGTTCCGAGCCCCGGGCCGGTTCCCTCGCTCGGCTTTTCGCAGGCTGCTGCGCCCTGCCATGCGCACACATCTTCTCGGTTAACCCCGGACCGCTGATCCTCTACGGTGGGTTCCCTGTCGGCCATGGAACCCGTGCACCGCATCCTGAAGCAACCGGCGCACCTGGTCCGGCTGCAGACGCTTCGGTCTCGGGAGCCGCCGAGCCGTCGCCGCGCCGTGGCTCGACGGGTAGGTCGGGAGTTTCACCTGACCGATGCGCGGGGTTGCGGGCGCGAGCGCAGTTGCCGGGCGGTCCGGAACGACCTAGTAGTACGGAAACGTTGAACTGACGACAGTATTCTGGCAAGATTTCCGTGTCGGTCCGTGTCGGCCCCGTGTCGGTGCGTGTCGGCACGCGTGAGCGCCCGATCGGTACGGCGCTTTCTTGTTCATCCCCACAGACCCGATGCCGAACATGCAGGCGCTCATGCTCTCTTGGGGATCGGACGGATCCGGTTTCCGGGAACCGAGCCTGTCTGCAGGGGTTCGGTGCGGGGATCGGAGTGGATCCTGGCCAACCCTCAGGGTAGGAAGCTCGATTGCGCCAGGCCAAGCCCTGGAGAGGGGGAAACCATGACGTAGGTTGAAACCTTTCGTCGCAAGCCTGCGGGTTCGACCCCCGCCCGGCAAAGGTGAGCCCGCCAGCCGGGAGCGAGTGTGGCATGGCGTGCGGTAACGCACGTCGTGAAGCGTACACAGCGGGCGGCGAAGCGTCGCTATGGAGCCTCGTAATCCTCAACGTCGGTGCCTTCATCTTTCGAGCAGTGGGGGCCGCACCGGAGTGCCGCATGCATGGGCAAGGCGCAACGGACCGTCCGGGGTCAGAGAACGACGCAAAGCCGCGGGATGGCTTGCCAGGGAACCTGGGAGATCCTGTTCCTGCCCGCAGGAATGACCGCTGGAAAGGGAGATAGCCAGCGTGATCAATCAAGACCCCGGCCGGCCGCTGTGCCTGCACGGCGGCGGGAGCGCGCGAGCGAACACGAAACCTGCAGGCATCGTGCGGACCCGGCTGGCGAAACCAATGAGCCGAAGGGCACGCGGGGACAGGAAGTCGTAGCACGCTCATACTACCGTCGAAGGCGGGGAACCGGGTCCACCGGGTGCCGCTGGAGGGAAGGGGCGTGCTGCAGGAACAGAACCACTGGAGGGAAACGGTGGAAGAGACACTGCGATCTGCCAACACGTCGACGAAACAACAGTGGATAGCCGCGCAGGCGAGGAAGCACCCGGACCGGGTGTTCACCTCGGTGCACCACCTGATAGACGGGGACTGGATGCGGGAGGCTTGGCGTCGCACCCGGAAGGACGGGGCCGCCGGGATCGACGGCGTGACCGCGGCCGACTACGAGAAGAACCTGGAGGCCAACTTGGAGGACCTCCGGGATCGGATCCTGTCGTGCCGCTACTTCGCGCCGCCGGTTCGGCGGACCTGGATCCCGAAGGGGAACGGCGAGGTCCGGCCCCTGGGCATTCCGACCCTGGAAGACAAGGTGGCGCAACGAGCCATTCTCATGCTGCTGGAACCCATCTACGAAGCGGACTTCGTGCCGGGATCGTATGGGTTCCGGCCTGGACGATCGGCGCAGGAGGCCCTGCACGCCATCGACCAGGGCATCATGAAGAAGAAGAAGCGCTGGGTGATCGATGCGGATGTATCGAAGTATTTCGACAGCATCCCGCATCGGGAACTCCGCGCCTTCCTGGACCTGCGGATCAAGGACGGTGTCCTCCGTCGCATGATCAACAAATGGTTGCGGGCGGGCGTCCTGGAGGAGGGCGTCCGGCACACCTCGGAAGCGGGCACGCCGCAAGGCGGCGTGCTGTCGCCGCTGCTCTCCAACCGGTTCCTGCACTACGTGTTGGATCGGTGGGTCGAGCAGACGGTCCAGCCCCGCCTCCGGGGCCGGTGCCAACGGGTGCGATACGCGGATGACTTCGTGCTGCTCTTCGAGCATCAGCGGGACTGCGAACGGGTGCTGGCCGTCCTCGGCCAGCGCCTGGCCCGGTTCGGGCTGAGGCTGCACGCAGAGAAGACACGTTCCGTTGACTTTCGGGCCAAGCTGCCCCCGGATCCGGGAGCGGGCGCCACCTTCGACTTCCTGGGCTTCACCCATGTTTGGGTGCGGTCGAGATGGAAGTATGCGGTGTTGCGCCAGCTCACGGCCAAGGGCCGCTTGGCGCGGTCGGTGCGAGCGGTGCGGGAGTGGTGCCGACGGCATCGACACGCGCCCTTGCTCTACCAGCGCAACGATCTCGCACGGGTCATACGAGGCCATTGCGCCTACTACGGCCGGAGCGGGAACCGTGCCCGAACTGCCAGCTTCCGCTACCAAGTGATCCGAATCTGGCGAAAGTGGTTGTCGCGGCGCAGTCGTTCGGCCCGGGTGAACTGGGACCAGATGACCGCGCTGCTTCGCCGCTTGCCCTTGCCGACGGCCAAGATCATGCACGGATACGGGACCGCTTGAGCGAACCTGTCCTGTAAGGAACCGGATGCCCTAATGCGGGCACGTCCGGATCTGTGGGGGGAGGGGCTCGGCAACGACCCCTCCTACCCGGCTCGAGTGCGCCTTTCGGTGCCGGAGCGCCGGGAACTCCAGGCGATCGTCGACGGTACCGGAGCCGCCTGGCGTCGTCGTCGGGCGCAGATTCTGCGGATGGCGGACGAAGGGCGCGACGGCGGCAAACTCCGAGATGTGGACATCGCGCGCGGCTTGGGTATCGGTGCTTCGACGGTCGAACGCCTGCGCAAGCGCTGTGTTCTGGAGGGTCTGGAGGCCGCCCTTCGCCGTCGGGAGCAGGAGAACCGCCGACCGAAACTCCTGGACGGGGCGAAGGAAGCGAAGCGGGTGGCTCTGGCCGGTTCTTCCCCGCCCGAAGGTTGTGTTCGCTGGACGCTGAAGCTGCTGGCCGGTCGTCGGATGGAGATGGAGATCGTCGAGAGCATCTCGAAAGAAACGGTACGGAAGACTCTAAAAAAAGGAGATCAAGCCTTGGCTGAAGCAGTACTGGTGCATTCCCCCGAGCCGCAATGCGCCGTTCGTGGCGGCGATGGAGGAGGTGCTGGACACGTACCAGCGGGATTTTGCCGAAGACGAGGTCCGGGTCTGCATGGATGAGACCCGCCGGCAGCAGACGAAGGAAACCCGCCTTCCCCGCCCCGTGCGGCCCGGGCAGCCGGAAATCGTCGACTACGAATACGAGCGAAACGGTACGGCCCATCTCTTCCTGGCGTTCGCGCCCAATGAAAACTGGCGTACGGTGAAGGTCACCGACCGCCGCACGGCGCGGGACGGGGCGCAGTTCCTCCGGGAACTCGCGGATGATCACTTCCCCGGCAAGAAGATCGTACGGGTCATGGACAACCTGAACACACACGGCCCCGCGTCGTTGTAGGAAGCCTTTGCACCCCGGGAGGCCATGCGGGTGCGAAAGCGGTTCGAGTTTCGGTACACGCCGAAGCACGGAAGCTGGCTCAACATGGCCGAGATCGAAATCGGTGCGTTGTCGCGACCGTGTCTTCGACGACGCATTCCTGATCGCGCCACCATGCTGCGGGAAACCGCGGCGTGGGTCGAGCGCCGCAACGCGGCCGGCGGCACCGTCGACTGGCGGTTCACGACGGCAGACGCCCGGGTGAAACTGAAGTCTCTATACCCATCAATCTAATGATTCCGTACTACTAGGGCCGGCCCCGGCCCGCGTGTCCGGGGCGCCGTCCGGGGGGGGGGCGGTTGCGGCGGATCGAGGGCCCCGCGGCCGGGCGGGGTGCGATCCCTGCCGTCGCCGGCCCGCGTCTCCATGCGCCGTCCGGGGGCCGGCCGCGCGCATCGAGAGGGGGCCCCGGGGCCGCGGCGGCGCCGGGGCGCGTCTCCATGCGCCGTCCGTCCCTGCGGGGTTGCGGCGGATCGAGGGCCCCGCGTCTCCATGCGCCGTCCGTCCCTGCGGGGTTGCGGCGGATCGAGGGCCCCGCGTCTCCATGCGCCGTCCGTCCCTGCGGGGTTGCGGCGTCGCCGGCCCGCGTCTCCATGCGCCGTCCGTCCCTGCGGGGTTGCGGCGGCGCCGGGGCGGCTCCCTGCCAGCCGCCCAGCGGAAAAAAGTTTGAAGTGCCCCGGAGCAAATCGGCGGCAAGTGAATTTTGAGCGAATGAAAATGGGCGCGAAATTTGCGCAATCTTTCACGTGCGCGATCCCTCGGGTCCCGAAAAATGGCCTCTCTCGGGGCAAAGATGGCGAAACGGCCGTGTCCACGGCCGAGGATTGCCGCTGACGGGCCGTTCGAGGGGACGCTCGGCCGTGCGATCCCTGCCGGGGCGCGATCCCTGCCGTGCATCTGCCGGGGTGCGATCCCTGCCGTCGCCGGCCCGTCCCGCGCGGTTCCGGGGCGGATCGGCGGCGCGGGGCTCGGGATCGGCCTAGAACTACCGAGTCAGGACAATTATGGCTGGACCAGAGGGGTCCGATCCCGGACCAGGGCCTGCCGCTGGCCGGCCTGGAAGCCGATTCGATGGCCGAGGGTGGCGCTGCTCAGGCGGTTGGAGCCGTGCCACATGATCTGGTGTCCGGGTTCGGGGTCGTGCTTGCGGTCCCGATACCCTCCGAGATGGGCGACCCGACGCACGGCGGCGCCGAGGGTATCGGGCGCCGGCATGGTCTGCTCGCGGGCATAGTCGCGGAGGAAGGCCAGTTCCGGATCGGTGAACATCAGCGTGGGTGCACAGTCCGGGACCGGTCGTCCGAGCAGGGTCAGAACCATGATGCGCCAAGCGATCACGGCATGGATGGCGGTGGCCCGTTGCAGGCGTTCGGCCTTGCGGAACCGCAGGGACTGCACCTGGCAGCCGGATTTCAGGACGCGGAAGAAATCCTCGATCTTCCAGCGCTGAAGATCGTGGCCGACCACCTCGGCGGCGTGCGGACCGGTGCGCACCGGGAGCGTGGTGAGCAGGAACCCCTGCACCGGATTCTCGCCTTCGGGCGGGTGGATTTCGACCCGATGGACGGTCGAGACGGACACGGGATCCTTGCCCTCCAGGGTCGACGGCAGGGTCAGGCGACGATGCCGGAGTTCGCAGTGGGCCACGCGCTTGCGCCGCGCCGGCCGGGCCGGCTTCCCGCGCGATTTCCGGCGTTCGGTCAGGCCGTCGATCTCGATGTCGATCCGATCGTCGGGCGGGCCGGCCTGCAGGGCAGCGAACCGCTTCGGGCGATGGGGTCCCAAGACCCGATCATGCCGGGCCCGCACCAACACCTCGACCCGCGGGTGCTGGCGCTGGAGATCAAACCGTTCGAAGAAGTCCGCCTCCCGATCGCAGACCGTGATCACGCGGGTCTTGCCGCCGACTTCCCGGACGGCGTCGACGGTGTCCGTGAAGCCGTGGAGCCATCGCCGGCTTTTCGTCCCGGCGGCGACGGTCTTCGCATGCTTCTTCAACGGGTCGAACCCCAACCGCAGCACCCCCAAGGGCAGGCCGGTGTCGGTCACCGCCAGCGTGGCATGCAGGTGCAGGCCGAGGGTCGAGGCACGGGTCTGGTTCGTGCCGATCACCTGCAGACCGTCACACCCCGGACGCCGCGCAAAGTTCCGATCGCTCCCGTCCTGGATTGCCAGCACCGTCCGCTGCCCCCGGATGCGTTGGAGGGTACGCTCCCGGTGGGGTGCCAGAATGTGGTCCGCCGTGATGGCGCGGTCCGCCGGTTGCTCGATCCACCGGTAGAAGGCGCTGATGACCGTACGGCTGCGGTCCGGGTGGGCCTGGATCTTCTGTCCCGGATCCTCCGCCAGCAGCGAAGCGCTCTTCACCAGCCGCGCCGTCCGTCGCCGATCCCCCAAGGGTGCTCCTCCCAGCTCGTTCGCGGCCCACTCCTGTGCACGGAGACCCTCCCCGGGCGCAAGCGACGGCCATCGCTCCACTTCGGCCACCCCGAGATCCCGGCGCCAGCGCCGGTGCAACGGGTACATCCAGACCGTCTTCCCGGTCTTGTCCCGGCGATGATACCGGTCCTGGCGACCCCGCCCCTTCGTCGCGCCCACGCACACGAAATTGGCGGCCCGCAGGCAGGTGCCCTGCACACCCGCATCCGCATAGCTTTCCACCCGCCACACCCGCAGGCCGTAGCGGGCCTCGAGGTCCGCAGGCAGCCGCCGCAACCGGCGGCCCAACACGTGGCTGGCGAGATGGGGACAGCGAACCGCCGGACGGATCAGGAAGCGGCTGAAACCGATCACCCGGTGGAGGTGATCCCGGCGCTGGGGCGCACTCCACCCGATCCAGCTAGCGCACCTGAGGGCCCGCGAAGGTCGTCAGGCCGTGCGGATGCTCGCGCGCAATCAGCGTATTCCACACCGTGCGCTGCGCCACCGCCGTCACCGGAACCACCTCCAGCCCTTCGATCTCCGACACCCGCCCCGGCACCCCGACCGGCGCCGGAACGGCCTCGTCCAGCGGACGCGGCGTTCGGTCCGGCGGCGGCACCCGGGGCGCCGGCAGGACGATCTCCGGCGCGGACGCCGCCAGCGTGCGCAGGGCCTTGAGGCATCCCGAAACCTGCCACCGGCCGAGGGCGTCGACCAAGGCAAACTCCTCGCACACCCGGCGGCCCAAGGACTGCCGGCTGGCAAACGACTCCCGCGACAGGATCCCGGCCACCCGGGACCGCGCTTCCGCGCCGCGCAGCGTCTGAAGGATGTTCGATTGGGTCCGCAGGGCGAGGGACCGTACACCGCCCGATCGGCAATGTCCAGCCCTTTTTTCAGGACATGGTAGTGCTAGGTTCCGGGCGGCCGGCCGGAACCTGACGGCCGGAACCTAGGGAGATTGCACCATGGCACAGCGAAACTACGTGTTCGGCACCGACGGCGACGACGAGCTCCGCGGCGGGGCCGGCAACGACTACTTCGACGCCGGCGCCGGCGACGACGTGCTCCACGGCGGCGGCGACGACGACGTGCTCCGCGGCGGGGCCGGCGACGACGTGCTCCACGGCGGGGCCGGTACCGACGATCTGCTCGGTTGGGACGGCGCCGACCGGCTGCACGGCGGGGCCGGCGACGACGTGCTGCACGGCGGCGGCGGCGACGACGTGCTCCGCGGCGGGGCCGGCGACGACGGCCTGAGCGGCGACGACGGCGACGACGTGCTCCGCGGCGGCAAGGGCGACGACTCTCTGTTCGGCAACGCCGGCGACGACGAGCTCCGCGGCGGAGACGGCAACGACCACCTGGACGGCGGCTACTACAGTGCCGGCGCCGACCGGCTGTACGGCGGCAAGGGCGACGACTTCCTGCACGGCGGCGGCGGCGACGACGTGCTGCACGGCGGCAAGGGCGACGACGCCCTGGACGGCGGTTGGGGCGACGACGTGCTGCACGGCGGGGCCGGCGACGACGACCTGAACGGCGGAGACAACAACGACGTGCTGCACGGCGGGGCCGGCGACGATGACCTGGACGGCGGTTGGGGCGACGACGTGCTGCACGGCGGGGCCGGCGACGACGACCTGAACGGCGGAGACAACAACGACGTGCTGCACGGCGGGGCCGGCGACGATGACCTGGACGGCGACAAGGGCGACGACGTGCTGCACGGCGGGGCCGGCGACGATGACCTGGACGGCGACAAGGGCGACGACGTGCTGCACGGCGGGGCCGGCGACGATGACCTGGACGGCGACAAGGGCGACGACGTGCTGCACGGCGGGGCCGGCGACGACGACCTGCGCGGCGCCGGCGGCGCGGATCGCTTCGTGTTCGGCCGGAACAGCGGCCACGACAAAATATCCCAATTCAAGGACGGCGAGGATCTGATCGTCTTCACGGCCGACAGCGGAATCCAGTTCTCCGACCTGATCATCACGGGCAAGGCCAAGTTTCCCAAATACGTAGTCCCCCACGCCGTAATCGAGGATGCATCCGGAGAATGGAGCATCAAGGTCAGCGGCACGACGGCGGCGGAATTGACCGAGTCCGATTTCGACTTCGACTTCGACTTCGACTTCATCGCGTGAAACGCGATCCTTTCTTCACCCAACCTTTCCACCAAAGGAGGCAATCCCATGTCTAGACCAGGACGGACCATCACCGGCACCCCCGGTGACGACGAGCTCTACGGCGGCCGCCGCGACGACCAGATTCACGGTCTGGCCGGCGACGACGAGCTCTACGGCAAGAACGGCGACGACCGGATCTGGGGCTACGCCGGCGACGACGAGCTCTACGGCCGCCGCGGCGACGACGAGCTCCGCGGCGGCGACGGCGACGACGAGCTCCACGGCGGCGCCGGCACCGACGAGCTCCACGGCGGCGACGGCGACGACGAGCTCCACGGCGGCGACGGCACCGACGAGCTCCACGGCGACGCCGGCACCGACGAGCTCCACGGCGACGACGGCGACGACGAGCTCCGCGGCGGCGACGGCGACGACGAGCTCCACGGCGGCGCCGGCACCGACGAGCTCCACGGCGACGCCGGCACCGACGAGCTCCACGGCGACGACGGCGACGACGAGCTCCACGGCGACGCCGGCACCGACGAGCTCCACGGCGACGACGGCGACGACGAGCTCTACGGCGGGACCGGCGCGGACCGCCTGTACGGCGGGGCCGGCGCGGACCGGATGTACGGCGGGGCCGGCACCGACAAGCTTTGGGGCGGCGACAACGCGGACCCGAAAGGATCGGACCCGAACCGGGATCCCGAATTGATGGACAAGCACTCGGACCATCTGTTCGGCGGCGACGGTATCGACTACCTCTACGGCGAAGCCGGCCGCGACTTCCTGGACGGCGGCAACGACACCGACTGGCTCTACGGCGGGGCCGGCAACGACTGGCTGAAGGGCGGCGACGGCGACGACCATATCTACGGCGGCGACAAATTCCTCAGCGACCCCGGCAACGACTTCCTGCAAGGCGGCAACGGCACCGACCGCATGTACGGCGGCGGCGGCAACGACGTGCTCGCCGGCGACGCCGGCAACGACTTCCTCTACGGCGGCACCGGCAACGACGAGCTCTGGGGCAACGCCGGCAACGACTTCCTCTACGGCGGGGCCGGCGACGATACGCTGCACGGCAACGCCGGCACCGACGAGCTCAAAGGCGAGACCGGCAAGGATGTCTTCGTGTTCAGGCAAGACAGCGGAAAGGACACGATCCTTGACTTCGATCGGTCGGACGACCGGATTCAAATAGAAGGGATCGACGGTGTCAGCGAGTTTGAAGATCTCGAAATCGTATATTTGACGGTTGTTTCTCCCTCTGGCGTCAAGGAAAACCGCGCCATCGTTTACAGCGATGCGGAAGCGGAAGATCTGGACCCAGGCGAGGACTTGTCGTGGCAAATCGAGCTCAGACACCTTGCCGCCGATGTTGAGCTTGACGAATCCGACTTCCATTTCGCTTGACGGTTCGGCTTGACGCGGCCGGGATCCGGCGGGATCCCGGCCGCGCGTCAAGCCGACCCAACCCGCCGCGGCGCGCAAGATTGGACCCGGAAAAAGTTTCGACCCCCCACGAGTAATTCTGTCGTTCCCTAATTTTTTGGCAAATGCAACTGGAGCGTTTGGGGGCCGCTCGTCTGGAAGAGCCAAGCGCGGCGCGGCCGGCGCTCCGGGATTCCGGGGGGAAAAGGGGTGAAAAGGGGTGCTAAATGGGTACTAGATGACCGCTAGAGGGGTGCTACTAGACTGGCGGGGGGGGTCTGGGGTGATTGCAGTTGATCCAGGCGCAATTCGGGCGGTTCATTCTCGATAGCTTTCACGGGACGATCCCGGGCGGGCCGAAAAGCTAGGTTTCATGCGGCAATCTTCCTCGGCCGCTCAAGCCGTCGCCGTGAATCTTCCTGCCGCGGCCGGCCGGCTTCAAGCGCTCTTGATGGCGCGGACCCATTCCGAAAGGCGTTCAAGGTCCGCATCGGCGCGGGCTTCCTCGGTGCGATCGTTTGTCAGGTGCGCAATGTCTTCCAGCCGGTGCCGAGCGTGCCTCGCGGCCGGCACGGCTGCCAGGGTGCCGCCGTGGAGGAAGGCGTTCCGGGGGCGGCGCGCTGGGTGCGTTCATGAGATTCCTCGGATCCCTGGGGCGCCGGCGCGGGCCGGCCGGCTGTAGGGTAGGGGCGCGGCGGGATCGCCGCGGGACAGAACCAGACGGGGGGCCGGCTGCCTTCCGGCGCCGTCCGAGGGGCCGCGGCGGGCCGGCACGCGGCCCGGCGGATCGGGGGGGGCATGGGGCACCCCGAAGACGGGCCGGATCGGCCCCCGGTGAGCATCTACGCCATCCGCGACTCACTTACTACGGCCCCGGGGGCCGCGGCGGGCTGGCACGCGGCCCGGCGGATCGAGGGCCCCGGGGCCCCGCGGCCGGGCGGGGTAGCGAGCCCGGGGGCCGGGGTGCGATCCCTGCCGTCGCCGGGGCGCGTCTCCATGCGCCGTCCGGGGGGCGGTTGCGGCGGATCGAGGGCCCCGCGGCCGGGCGGGGTAGCGAGCCCTAGGGCCGTCGCCGGCCCGCGTGTCCGGCGCCGTCCGGGGGGCGGTTGCGGCGGATCGAGGGCCCCGCGGCCGGGCGGCTTTCATGCCGCCACACTTGACGTGCATCGGTCCGTCCGTCATGGTGACGGCATGCAAGTCGGACTTCGACATCTCCGCGCCGACACGGTCGAGTGGCTGAAGGCGGCGGCGGCCGAGGACGGCCGGACGCGTCATGCGCTGGCGCGCGAGCTGTGCGAACGCGAGGACTGGCGCAACGCCCGGGGCCAGCCCTGCGTGTCCCAGGCGCGCGGGGTTCTGCCCGGGATCGCGAAGCGGGCGGGGTTCGTGCTGCCCGCGGCGCGGCCGGGTCCGCGCCGCACGCCGGGCCGTCCGGGCGGCGAGGTGGCGCGCACCGACCCGGACCGGAAGCTGGCGTGCACGCTGGCGGATCTCGGGGAGGTCACCCTGGTCCCGGTGGGCGCGGCCCCGGACCGGCGCCGCTGGCGCGAGATGATGGAGACCCATCATCCGCAGGGTTGGAAGCACCGGCCGGGGAAGGTACTCAACTTCTGGGTCGTGTCGTCGCGCCACGGCCGTCTCGGCGGCCTCGGGTATACGGCCGCAGGCTGGCATCAGGCGGCTCGGGACGCGGCCATCGGCTGGTCGGCGACGGCGCGGGCCGCGAATCTGGCGCAGCTGGTCCAGCAGCACCGCTTTCTCCTGCTGCCCGGCGTCCGGGTCGCCCAGCTGGCCTCGCACGTGCTGGCTCGGTCGACGGCGCGCCTGGCCGCGGACTGGAAGGCGGCGCACGGGACCCGGCCGCAGGCGGTCTACACGTATGTGGGACCCGAGCACCGCGGCACCTGCTATCGTGCGGCCGGGTGGAGCCGCTGCGCCGAACCGACCTCGGGCCGGCCGCCGGGAGGCCGTGCGACCGCGCCGAAGGCGGTGTGGATCCGGCCCTTGGCCGAGGGCTGGCGCGAGGTCCTGTCTCGGGAGCGGGGCGCCGTCCTCGGTACCACGTCGGAGCCGTGGCGGCCCGGGAACGCCGACGGGGCCGACATCGAGTATGGTCGCGGTTCGCATCCCGACGGCCGCGTGCGCACGCGGGTGCTGGCGATGGGCCGGGCTTGGGAGAACGCTCCGGGCGCGTCCCTGCCCGTGATCTTCCCGTCCGCCGCCGCGCAGAAGGCCGCGTACCGGCTGTTGTCCAGCGCCCGGGTCACGATGGAACACATCCTCGATTCCCACGCCGAAGCCACGGTCGAACGCTGCCGGCAGGAGCGGGTCGTCCTCGTCCTGCAGGACACCACGACGCTGAAGTACAACGGGCACTGCAAGACGAAAGGGCGGGTGAACCTTGGAGGCGGGGGCTCGGGCACCCGGGGAATCCTTGCCCATTTCACGCTGGCGGTGACCGAGGGCCGCCGCCCGCTCGGCGTGATCGACCTCAACGCCACCCAGCGCGAGGGCACGGAAGCCCCGGACTGCGACGCCACCGAGCGCGAGGACACGGAAGCTCCGGACCGCGACGCCACCGAGCGCGAGGGCACGGAAGCCCCGGACTGTGACGCCACCGAGCGCGAGGGCACGGCAGCCCCGGACCGCGACGCGGTCAAGCCGGAGAGTGTGCGCTGGCTTCAGGGACTCGAACGCGCCCGCCAGCTGGCCGCCGCCTGCCCCGACACCCGGGTGGTCACGGTCTGCGACCGCGAAGGCGACATCTGGGAAAGGTTCGTACAGGCGCGCGCCGGCGGCGTCGGGCTCCTCGTACGCTCCGACCGCGGCCGGCAGCGACGGGTGGTCCGCAGCGACGGCTCCGTGGCGGACCTGTGGGAGGCCATGGCGGAGCCGCCGGTTCTGGGAACGAAGACGGTCCACCTCGCCGCCTGCGGCGGACCCCGTCGGCGCCTCCAGCGCACCGTGATCCTCGAGCTCCGCGCCGCCGCCGTCCACCTCGTGCCGCCGAAAAACCGGGACGACCGGACGCCGATGCCCGTGCTCGCCGTCTCGGTCCGGGAAGCCCGGCCGCCCAAGGGCCGCGATCCGCTCCACGGGGTGTTGCTCTCCACCGAGGGCGAGGCCGACCTCCCGCACGCTCGACGCATCGTCGCCTGGTACGAGGCACGCGGGACCCTCGAGGAGTACTTCCGGGTCCTCAAGGTCGGCGCCCGGATCGAAGAACGCAAGCTGCAGGACGCCGACGACCTGCGCAAGTGCCTCGCTTTCGATGCCATCACCGCATGGCGGGTCATGGACCTCGAGCGCCTCGCGCGCGACCCGCCCCGCCCTCGAGTTCTTCACCGACCGCGAAATCGGGGTTCTCTACCGATGGCTCCGGTACGATCGCATCATCCGGGCCCCGCCCGGGAAGCCGCCCGACATCCGCACCTTCGTGGTCGATCTCGCCCGCATGGCGGGCTTCCGACCCAGCAAACGTCAGCCGCTTCCGGGTACTGCCAAAATCTGGCAGGCGTGGCGGAAATTCAAGACCGGACTCGAATTCGTCCAATCAGAAGGGAACCGCATGAGCCAGTTTGCGTCAACAACGGGCTGTTGAAAGGCCGGGCGGGGTAGCGAGTCCGGGGGCCGGGGTGCGATCCCTGCCGTCGCCGGGGCGCGTCTCCATGCGCCGTCCGGGGGGCGGTTGCGGCGGATCGAGGGCCCCGCGGCCGGGCGGGGTAGCGAGCCCTAGTAGTACGGAATCATTGGATTGCTGGGTATAGAGACTTCAGTTTCACCCGGGCGTCTGCCGTCGTGAACCGCCAATCGACGGTGCCGCCGGCCGCGTTGTGGCGCTGGACCCACGCCGCGGTCTCCCGCAGCAGGGTGGCGCGGTCAGGAATGCGTCGTCGAAGACATTGTCGCGACAACGCACCGATTTCGATCTCGGCCCTGTTGAGCCAGCTTCCGTGCTTCGGCGTGTACCGAAACTCGAACCGCTTTCGCACCCGCATGGCCTCCCGGGGTGCAAAGGCATCATACAACGACGCGGGGCCGTGTGTGTTCAGGTTGTCCATGACCAGTACGATCTTCTTTCCGGGGATAGGATCGTCCGCGAGTTCCCGGATGAACTGCGCCCCGTCCCGCGCCGTGCGTCGGTCAGTGACTTTCACCGTACGCCAGTTTTCATTGGGCGCGAACGCCAGGAAGAGATTGGCCGTACCGTTTCGCTCGTATTCGTAGTCGACGATTTCCGGCGGCCCGGGCCGCACGGGACGGGGAAGGCGGGTTTCCTTCGTCTGCTGCCGGCTGGTCTCATCCATGCAGACCAAAACCTCGTTTTCGGCAAAATCCCGCTGATACGTGTCCAGCACCTCCTCCATCGCCGCCACGAACGGCGCGTTGCGGCTCGGGGGAATGCACCCGTACTGCTTCAGCCAAGGCTTGATCTCCTTTTTTTCAGAGTCCTCCGTACCGTTTCCTTCGAGATGCTCTCGACGATCTCCATCTCCATCCGACGGCCGGCCAGCAGCTTCAGCGTCCAGCGAACACAACCTTCGGGCGGGGAAGAACAGGCCAGAGCCACCCGCTTCGCTTCCTTCGCCCCGTCCAGGAGTTTCGGTCGGCGGTTCTCCTGCTCCCGACGGCGGAGAGAGGCCTCCAAACCCTCCAAAACACAACGCTTGCGCAGGCGCTCGACCGTCGAAGCGCCGATACCCAGGCCGCGCGCGATGTCGACATCCCGGAGTTTGCCGCCGTCGCGCCCTTCGTCCGCCATCAGGAGAATCTGCGCCCGACGACGACGCCAGGCGGCTCCGGTACCGTCGACGATCGCCTGGAGTTCCCGGCGCTCCGACGCCGAAAGGCGCACTCGATCGAGCTTCCTGCCCTGAGGGTTGGCCATGATCCACTCCGATCCCCGCACCGAACCCCTGCAAACAGGCTCGGTTCCCGGAAACCGGATCCGTCCGATCCCCAAGAGAGTGTGAGCGCCTGCACGTTCGGCATCGGGTCTGTGGAGATGAACAAGAAAGCGCCGTACCGATCGGACGCTCACGCGTGCCGACACGCACCGACACGGGGCCGACACGGACCGACACGGAAATCTTGCCAGAATACTGTCGTCAGTTCAACGGTTCCGTACTACTAGTTACCCGCCACGTATCTACTCACCCCCTACTGATGACGAAGATACGAAGATCGATCCGCTTCTTGTCAGCCGGAACACGCACCTCCGGTCATCGGCCGCGAGCGAGTTAAAGGGGCAAGGGAAAATGCCGGATCCGAACCCGTCAGGAAAAACGATTCGTCATCAGTAGGGGGGGGTGAGTAGATACCCCGCCACGACAAATGCAGGCCTCCCCGACAGGCCCGATCCTATCTCCAATCGTTCCACTTGCATATATCCATATCTGGATTATGCTCTCAACAAGAACCGAATGTGGAGGATATCATGCAAGCCCATGCCCTGCCGGCGACGGCAGTCGACCGGAGAGGGTTGTCCGGTCCCGCCCTGCGCGCCTTCTTCCGTATTGCGGCGCTCTGGGTCCTCTCGGTGGACGAGCAGATGGCGCTTCTCGGCGTCACGGCGCGCTCGACTTTCTTCAAGTGGAAGAAGGACCCGAAAGCAGTCCTTCCGAAGGACACGCTGGAACGCATCTCGTACATACTCGGCATCTACAAGGCACTCCAGATCCTGCTGCCGGACGAGACGGCAGCGGACGAGTGGGTGAAGCGGCCGAATGCGGCGCATTCCTTCGGGGGCCGGTCGCCGCTCGAAAGGATGCTGTCGGGCCAGGTCGCGGACCTGTTCGTTGTCCGGCAGTATCTTGATGCGCAGCGTGGCGGCTGGGCATGAGCCTTCCTGTCGTCAGGGTCGAATGGAAGCCGTGCTGGCGGATCATCCCCAGCCGCTTTCCGCCCATCGAGCTCTTCGAGCGGGTATCCGATCCCGGCGATCTGGAGGCAATCTACGAGCTTGAGTCGCTGACCAATCCCCGGCTTCGGGACGAGGTCGGAGACATTCGCCTCGTTCCCCCCGAAGACCGTGTCAGCGGTCCGGATTCGAGCGCGATCATGGCGGCGTTCACGCATCTGACCCCGGAAGGCAGCCGTTTTTCCGACGGCTCGTGGGGCGTCTTCTACGCTGGCAACGACCTCAAGACCGCCATTGCGGAAACCAGGCATCACCGGGAGCGGTTCCTGCGTGACGCTGCGCAGGCCCGCATGGAATTCGACATGCGGGTATATGCCGTCGACCTGGACGGCGAACTGCATGACCTGCGCGGCCGGCAATCCGACTACCCGCTGGTCTATCGCGAGGACAGCCATGCCGCCGGGCGGCATCTGGCGGGAGTTCTGCGCCAGGAGGGCTCGAACGGCATCGTCTATGACAGCATCCGCCGGGAGGGGGGCGAATGCGCGGCCGTGTTCCGGCCCCGTCTCCTCTCGAACTGCCGCCAGGAACGCCATCTCAGCTACGTCTGGGACGGCGAGCGGGTGACGCATGTTTACGAAAAGCGGGCCCTGCAATGAGCGGTGAGGCATCCCGAGCTAATGCCTGTTAACGCTACACATTTAACGCTACACATGAAGAGGCGCGAGGCGCGAATTCTACACCGTGATCAAACCGCGGAGGTCATGTCCGAATACACCCCTCGCAACGATTGAGCCGACGTATAACTCAGCGTGCGTCCATCATGCAAGGCGGAATTTTCCAGCACTGCACATATCCCAAGCATACAGACTGGTTCCGTGAGACAGCAAGAGGATGTGGCGAGACTCGTGTCCCCGGACCCTACAGACCGAATCGGAACCTGTCAACGCTGTTGAGACCGCACGGGTGGTCCTGTACTGAGCATCTCTTAGAGCATGATTCGAAACTCCATATAATCAGCAGGCTACGGTTTTGCCGAGGGTTTCGGCCCGTCCGAGGCGGCGCACCAGGATGCGGATCACGGCCCGTTGCCGCCCTGCCCGCGAGCTCTCCAGCCGTCGTTCATCGTCCTTCGCCCGACGTCGGCGCGGCGCGGGATGCCGAACCACCGCTCGACGATCCAGCGTCGCGGAAGCACCTCGAAACCCTTCGGTTCCTTGGGTTTGGTCACGATCTCGAGGTCCGGGGCGCCCGGCTTCGCGGCCAAGGCCATCCCACGCTAGGTTGGTTGGAAGGCTGGGTTCCGCGGGTTCCGGAGGATTCGGATTGGTGCGGGCTGTTTGTGAAGCGGCGTGGTATCCGTGGTGGTCATGGAGCGCGCAGCGGATGTTTTCGAGACGACCCCGGAGGGTTGTGCGCTCCGGGATGTGGTGGTGCGTCGTGCGCGGCCGGATGAGGTGTGTCGCTGGAACCGTGTGGTGGACCGTCCTCATGATCTGGGTTTCAAGCCGTTTGCGGGTCGAGGTCTGCGCTCCGTGTTCCCTTGGCGCGGGCGGTGGATGGGCGCTGCGGGCGGGCAGACGGGCGCCTTCCGCTGTGCGCCGCGGGACCGTGGGATGGGCGGGCGCCGCGAGGAACCGTTGGAGCGGTTGCACCGGATCGGAAACCCCACGAGGTTTGTGATTCTGGGAGGTCGCCGGGCGTTTCGGGGGGTCTTGCCTCGTTTGCGTGGTCGCGGATGGAGCGGCGTCTCAGCGACGACTGGGAGGCTGCGTACGGCAATCCGTTGCGGGTGGCGGAGTCGTGGGTTTCGCCGACGAAGTTCCGCGGCACCCTGTACACGGCGGCGAACGGGACGTGCGTGGGCAGGAGCAAGGGCGATGCACGCGCCCACGGGCGCGATCCCGATCCGCACGGGGCGGCGAAGGATCGGTACGGGGTTCCGCTGCGTCGCGACGCCGGTCGTCGGGTGCGGGATCGTGCGCCGCTTCCTGCGGCGTGGGCGTTGCGGGCGACGCAGAGCGGCCGGTCCGCGCTGGAGTTGCGCTCGATGTACCCGCATGTTGCGGCGCTTTCCGACGTCCGGCGCGCGCAGGGGCGCAAGCACTGAGACACCGACTACCCTTGGAATGAGAAGGCGGCAGAGAGGAACCAAGATGAAGGCAGACCCGCATGTGCGCAGGGGGTACATCCCCCCCCCCCTGCGCACTCGGTACTTCAGAGATTCATCAATGCGTCCCACCAAGATCTCTTCTCGCTTGCGAGGTCCTGACTGCAAATCCAAAATTGCTTGCATTGTTCGACAGGATGCTTAGCAGCATGATGTGTCGGTTACTCTCAAATCGTCGAGAGTCCCGCGAACTGGCGCAGACCCGCGATCTGCTTCTCCCAAAGCCGATGTCCGGCGAAATCCGCCTTCGAAATGCTGAGTGCGCCGTAGGAGCGGTCGCATGAGGATCCGGGACGAAGACATTCGCCGCCAACTCCGCTTGGGTGAGGACCGCCAGTGGGAATTCAAGCAGATCGAGTTCCGCGGCGACACACCGACCCGCCCACGCAGGGACGATTGGGCGGACGAACTCGGCGCGTTCGGCAACGCGAACGGCGGGATCATGCTTTGTGGAGTGTCCGACGACGGAATCATCCAAGGCATGTCGCGATCGCAGATGGCGGCGTTGGACCGCCTTTCCTCGAGGAGATCTCCCCGGCTTTGGCCGAGACGGAAAGGGCTGAGAGGCTCCGTGCAGGTGACAGGTACCCATTTCCACCGGCCGTGGCCCCGGATGCCGGTCGCATCCCTGTGCTGGACGGCGGCCCGGACCGCGGAATCCCGGACCCGTTCGGCGAAGCCGGAACAGCGGTCGGTGCCGCGAGCCCCAAGGGCGGAAACCGCCCTTGGGAGAGAGGCGCGTCGAAGAGATCCGCCGCTACCGCGGCGACCCGGCGCCGTGGGATCCTGTGCGGCGCACCCAAGTACCGCACCGTCGATTCCACCCTCAGGCCGTACGGAGCTGGGGCTGTCACGCCTTCCGGAAAGCCGCCCGTGTTCTTCTCGCCGCAGGGGCCGTACACCCCCTTGTGCACCCGGTGCTCGACGGTCTCCCGCACCACCGGCGGAAGGTCCGTGACCGGCCGACCTCCCTTTCGCCGACCGCGCTCTGTCCCGCGAGGTTCCGCATCGACCGCAGCGATCGGGACGAGGGCCCTCTCCCGGTCCGGCGGCGCAGGACCGCGCAGCGTCGCGCCCTTGAGGCCGGGCGGGCCACCCGGACGACGCCCCGAAGCACGGCGGCGGACGGAAGTCCTCTTCTTCGGACCCGACCCGGCCCGTTTTCCCTGCGCGGCCTGATCGTGGTCCGTACCCGGTGCCATTGAAGGTTCCGGTGGACCAGCCGCAATGCGGGAGCCGGCGCGGTGTCGGATTTCGGGATAGGATCGAATGGACGAAGACAGGGTCCGCGGGTCATGACATGCTCACGCGCCTCCAGTGTCGATTCGCGGCCGGCCGCCGCCCGAAGGGTTTCCGCGGCCACGCCGGCTGCGAGGGCCGCCCGGACGGGGCGCGGGTTCGTGCGGCCCCGGCCGATGCCGTCCCCGGAGCGATCCGCGTGACGGAGCGGGCCGGTTGCCCGGTTGGAGCGACGGCCGTGCCGATCGATCGGCGGTGCGAACGGCCCCTTCGGGGTGCCTGCGCGATTTCGCAGCAGGCGCAGGGGCGCCGCGAGAACCACGCGCTCGTTGGCCGGCGCCTCCCGGGCCTTCCCGTTGATTCGACCTGCTTCTGAGGGACGGCGGGAACCGGTGGCGGGACGGCATCCGGGATCCGGCCGGGGGCGGGGCCATCCCCGCCCCCGGGGCCGTCCGGTCGATCCGGCCGCACGGACGGAAGTGCGGGCCGTCCTCGGCGAGCGGCCGAGATGCCGCGATCTGCTGATCGAGTACCTGCACCTTCTGCAGGACCGATACCGCGGGCTGTCGCCGCGTCATCTGGCCGCGCTGGCTGCCGAGCTGCGGCTGTCGATGGTCGAGGTCTACGAAACGGCCACCTTCTACGCGCATTTCGACCTTCTCGCGGAGGGCGAGGAGGCGCCCGATACGACGGTGCGGGTATGCGCCGGCCTGCCGTGCGAGTTGGCCGGAGCGATCGAACTGCACACGGCGCTGCGCGCGGCGCTGAAGGGCGGCGTCCGGGTGGTTCGGGCCCCGTGCATGGGGCGCTGCGACCGCGCGCCGGTGGCAGAGGTCGGCCGCCGGCATGTGGACCGCGCGGATTCCGACACGGTGGTCGCGACCGTGCGCGCCGGGGAGCGGAACCCGGTCATGCCGGCGTACCGGGGGCTCGCGGGGTACGTCGACGACGGGGGGTACCGGCTTCTGGAGAGTCTCCGCCGCGGCCAGCGGACGTTCGAGTCGATCGTCGGGGCGCTGGATGCGGCCGGCCTCCGCGGGCTGGGTGGGGCCGGCTTTCCCACCGGACGCAAGTGGCGGATCGTGCGCAGCTATCCCGGGCCCCGGCTGCTGGCGGTGAATGCCGACGAAGGCGAGCCGGGAACCTTCAAGGATCGTCACTACCTGACGACGGATCCGCACCGGTTTCTGGAAGGCGTCCTGGTTGCGGCGTGGGCGGTCGAGGCGGACACATCGTACATCTACCTCCGCGACGAGTATCCGGACGTGCGGGAACTGCTGCGGAAGGAACTGGCGCAGCTCGAAGGGGACGGACGGTTTTCGCACACCCGGCTGGAGCTTCGCCGCGGGGCCGGCGCCTACATCTGCGGCGAGGAATCGGCGATGCTCGAATCGCTCGAGGGCAAACGGGGCCTGCCGCGGCATCGTCCCCCCTACGTGGCCGAAACCGGCCTGTTCGGTCGGCCGACGCTCGTGCAGAACGTGGAGACCCTGTACTGGGTGCGCGACATTCTGGAACGGGGGCCGGACTGGTTCGCGAACTACGGCGGCCGGTCCGGCCGGGGCTTGCGAAGCTACAGTGTGTCGGGTCGGGTGCGGAACCCCGGGGTCAAGGTGGCTCCGGCCGGGATCACCGTGCGCGAGCTGATCGACGAACATTGCGGCGGCATGGCCGCCGGCCACGCCTTGAAGGGATACCTTCCCGGCGGGGCTTCGGGCGGGATCCTGCCCGCAAGCATGGCGGACCTGCGTCTCGACTTCGGCGCGCTGGAGGCGCACGGCTGCTTCGTGGGGTCGCACGCGGTCGTGGTCCTGTCCGACCGGGACGACATGCGGGCCGTGGCTCTCAACCTGATGCGCTTCTTCGAAGACGAGAGCTGCGGCCAGTGCACGCCGTGCCGGGCGGGCACGGAAAAGGCCGTCCGGCTGATGGAGCGGGACCGCTGGGACGAACCGTTGCTGCGGGAACTGGCCGCGACCATGGCGGACGCGTCGATCTGCGGTCTGGGCCAGGCGGCCGCCAATCCGCTGAACTCGGTGCTCCGGCATTTCCGCGCGGACACGAGGCCGGACGGTGCCTGAACGCATCCGGTTCCGGCTGGACGGGGCGGCGGTCGAGGCGGGCGCGGGCGAGACGCTGTGGGAGGTGGCGCGCCGCCGCGGCCTCGATCTGCCGCACCTGTGCCTGTCCACCGCTCGCGGCTACCGCCCGGACGGGAACTGCCGGATCTGCATGGTCGAGGTCGAGGGCGAGCGGACGCTGGCGGCGGCGTGCCTCCGGCGTCCGGAGTCGGGCATGGTGGTCCGCACGCAGAGCGCGCGGGCGCGCCGCGCCCGCGCCATGGTGATGGAACTGCTGCTCGCCGACCAGCCGGATCGGGCCGCGGCGCCGGAGCGGGACGCGCGGTTCTGGCGCTGGGCGGACCGCTTGGCCGGGGCGCGGAGTCGCTTTCCGGCCGGGCCCCGGCCGGAACCGGACGCCAGTCACCCCGCGATGCGGGTGCGGCTCGATGCCTGCATCCACTGCAACCTCTGCGTCCGCGCCTGCCGCGAGGTGCAGGTCAACGACGTCATCGGCATGGCGTCGCGCGGCGCCCGCTCCCGGATCGTCTTCGATTTCGACGATCCGATGGGCGCCAGCACCTGCGTGGCCTGCGGCGAATGCGTGCAGGCGTGTCCGACCGGGGCCCTGACGGAAGCCGCCCGGGTCGACGCCGACGGGACGGACCGGGGGCTCGCGTTGACCGAGACCCCCAGCGTCTGCCCCTACTGCGGTGTGGGCTGCCAGATCACGTACCAGGTCGCCGACGGGAAGATCGTGAGCGTGCAGGGACGGGACGGCCCTGCCAACGAGAGCCGGCTGTGCGTCAAGGGAAGGTTCGGATTCGACTACGTGCACCACCCGGACCGGCTGCTTCGGCCGCTGGTCCGTCGGGACGACGCACCGCCCAAGCGCGGCCGCACCGAGGTGGACCCCCGCGTCCCGGCGTCGCATTTCCGCGAGGCTTCCTGGGATGAGGCCCTCGACCGGGCGGCGGCCGGCCTGGTCCGGATCCGGGAGCGGCACGGGCCGGGCGCACTGGCGGGATTCGGGTCGGCCAAGGGATCCAACGAAGAGGCCTATCTGGTCCAGAAGCTGATGCGGCAGGGCTTCGGCACCCACAACGTGGACCACTGCACCCGTCTCTGTCACGCCTCGTCCGTGGCGGCCCTCCTCGAAGGCATCGGCTCCGGGTCGGTGACCGCGCCCTTCACCGCGGTGGCCGAGGCCGACGTCGTGTTCGTGATCGGCGCCAATCCGACCGAGAATCATCCGGTGGCGGCGACGTTCCTGAAGCAGGCGGCGCGGCGCGCTTCGCTGATCGTCGCGGATCCGCGCAGCCAGGGGCTCGAGCGCCACGCCAAGTACATGCTCCGGTTCCGGCCGGGCACCGATGTCGCCCTGCTCAACGCGCTCTTGCATGTCATCTTGGCCGAAGGCCTCTACGACCCGGCGTTCGTGCAGACGCGGACGGAAGGGTTCGACCGGCTGGCGGCGCATGTCGCGGCCTTCACGCCGGAAGCCATGGGGCCGGTGTGCGGCATCGATCCGGCCACCCTTCGGGCCGTGGCCCGCGAGTACGCGCGGGCCGACCGGGCCATCATCTTCTGGGGCATGGGGATTTCGCAGCACGTGCACGGCACCGACAACGCGCGCTGCCTGATCGCGCTGGCGCTGGTGACCGGACACGTCGGTCGGCCCGGCACCGGCCTGCATCCGCTGCGCGGCCAGAACAACGTGCAGGGAGCGTCGGATGCCGGGCTCGTCCCGATGGCGTATCCCGACTACCGGCCCGTCGACACGGCGGCGGCGCGCCGGAGGTTCGAGCGTCTCTGGGGGCGGCCCCTGCCCCGGGAACCCGGACTGACGGTGGTCGAGATCCTCAACGCCGCGCACGCGGGAGCCGTTCGCGGGCTCTACGTCATGGGCGAGAACCCGGCGATGTCCGACCCGGATGCCGCGCATGCCCGGGAGGCGCTGGCGCGGCTCGAGCATCTCGTGGTGCAGGATCTCTTTCTCACCGAGACGGCCTGGCACGCGGATGTCGTGCTGCCCGCTTCGGCCTGGCCGGAGAAGGACGGCACGGTGACCAACACCAACCGGCAGGTGCAGCGCGGCCGCGCGGCCCTGGCTCCGCCGGGCGCCGCGCGCCAGGATCTGTGGATCGTGCAGGAACTGGCCCGGCGCGTCGGCCTGGACTGGAACTACGGCGGTCCGGAGGAGGTCTTTGCCGAAATGCGGACGGTGATGGATTCGCTGGACCACATTTCCTGGGATCGCGTGACGGCCGAGGGCGCCGTGACCTATCCGTGCCGGTCGCCCGACGATCCGGGGGACGACATCGTCTTTTCCGACCGGTTCCCGACCCCCGGCGGCCGCGGCCGGCTGGTCCCCGCGGGCCTCGTGCCGCCGGCCGAATGCCCGGACGCCGACTTCCCGATGGTGCTGATGACCGGGCGCCTGCTGGAGCACTGGCATACTGGAGCGATGAGCCGACGGGCGCGCGTCCTCGACCGGCTCGAGCCCGGACCGGCGGCGAGTCTCTCGGCGGCCGACCTGGCCCGCCTCGGGGTCGAGCCCGGCGGGAGCGTGCGGCTGACCACGCGCCGGGGATCGATCGACCTGGTCGCGGCCGCGGACGATGCGGTACCCGACGGGACGGTGTTCGTGCCCTTCGCTTTTGCGGAGGCCGCAGCCAACCTGCTCACCAATCCGGCCCTGGATCCGGTGGGCAGGATTCCGGAATTCAAGTACTGCGCCGTGCGCGTCGAGCCTCTGGCGGAGCCGCGGTAGTCTGCCTCAGCCGCGGTCTCGGGAATCCAGGTAGCCCTGCAGCAGCCAGACCGCGGCCTCCGCATCGACGTTCCGGCGGCGGCGGGCACGCGACGCATCGGCCGCGATCAGGGCGCGCTCCGCGGCGCGGGTCGACCACCGCTCGTCCCAGAAGGCGAGGGGCAGGTCGAGGGCGGTGCCCAGGATGCCGGCGACGCGTCGGGCGCTCTGGGCCCGGGTGCCGGAGCGGCCGTCCAGATGCAGCGGAAGCCCGACCACCAATCCGACCGTGGCCCGGTCGCGGGCGATCGTCCGCAGGCGTCCCAGGCAGGCGGTCGGGTGGGGTATCCGGATCGTTTCCACGGCGACCGAGAGCTGCTGGTCCCGGTCCGATGCGGCCACGCCGATGGTCCGGGCGCCGAGATCCAGCCCGAGCAGCGGGCCGTGGGCGGGAAGCAACGCGGGGGCGGTGCAGGGCAAGGACGACTCCTTCGATGGCCGATCATGATAGGTTCCACCGGGAGCGGCGGCCGGACCGGGCGCGATGGGCGGGGCCGGGGGATCGGGCACGGGTTCCCGGAGCGGACCGCCCGGGCCGGCGCGGCGGCCGGAACCCCGGGTCGGAGCCCGACGCATGACGCTGACCGACGACGATGTCCGCCGGGTTGCGACCTTGGTGCGGATCGGGCTGGACGAGTCCGAGGTGCGGCCGCTGGGGGCCGAGCTGTCGCGGATCTTCCGGTGGATCGAGACCCTGCGGGAAGTTGACGTGACCGGCGTGGCACCGATGACGAGTGTCATGGAGATGCGCCTCCGCGAACGGGCGGACGCGGTGACGGACGGGAACTGCCGGGATCGGATTCTCGGCAACGCGCCGGCCGCGGAGGACGGGCACTTCGTGGTGCCGCGGGTCGTCGAATAGCCGTGCCCGCGGATCTTGCGCGCCTCGGGGTCGCCGAGTCCCTGAAGCGGCTGGCGTCCGGCGACTGCTCGGCGGTGGAACTGGTCGAGTCCTGTCTCGCCGCCCAGGAGGCAGCCGCCGGTCTGAACGCGGTGGTGACCGCCACCCCCGACCGCGCCCGCGCCGCCGCCCGCTCTTCCGACCGGCGCCGGCGGCGGGGCGAGGCGCGTCCGCTGGACGGGATCCCGGTCGCGGTGAAGGACATCTTCTGCACCCGAGGAGTCGCGACGACCGCCTGCTCGGACATGCTGGACGGGTTCGTTCCGGACTACGAATCGACCGTCGGTACCCGGCTGTGGGAGGCCGGCGCGGTGCTGACCGGCAAGACCAACATGGACGAATTCGCCATGGGATCGTCCAATGAAACCAGCCGACGGGGGCCGGTCCGCAACCCGTGGAGCCCGCCGCACGGCCCCTCGCTGGTGCCGGGCGGCAGTTCGGGCGGATCGGCGGCCTTGGTGGCGGCGGGCGGAGTTCCGGCCGCGCTGGGCACGGATACCGGAGGGTCCATCCGGCAGCCGGCGTCGTTCTGCGGCGTGGTCGGGCTCAAGCCGACCTACGGCCGCTGCTCGCGCTGGGGGATCATCGCGTTCGCCAGTTCGCTGGACCAAGCGGGACCGATCACGCGTTCCGTGGCGGATGCGGCACTGATCCTCCAGCAGATGGCCGGATTCGATCCGAAGGATTCGACGTCCGCCGATACGGCGGTTCCCGACTTTCCTGCTGCGCTGCGCGACGGCGCCGAGGGGCTCAGGGTCGGGGTTCCGGAGGAGTACCGGCTGGATACGCTGCCCGCCGTGATCGGGGATCTGTGGGAGGAGGGCGTCGGGTGGTTTCGCGCGGCGGGGGCCGAACTCCGGGCCGTGTCCCTGCCGCACACGCGCTACGCCCTGCCGGCCTACTACATCGTGGCGCCGGCCGAGGCTTCCGCCAACCTGGCCCGCTACGACGGCGTGCGGTTCGGGCGCCGGGCGCACGGATCCACACCGGACGAACTGTTCACCCGATCGCGCCGCGAGGGGTTTGGGGAAGAGGTGCGGCGGCGGATCCTGATGGGCGGATACGTCCTGTCGGAAGGCTACTACGATGCCTACTACCTCCGGGCCCAGCAGGTGCGGACCCGGATCGCGGAGGATTTTCGTGCGGTCTTCCGCGATGTCGACGTGCTGCTGACCCCCGCGACCCCGAGTGCCGCGTTTCCTCAAGGGGCCAGAGCCCGCGATCCGCTGGCGATGTACGCCAACGACGTCTTTACGGTTCCGGCCAGCCTGGCCGGACTGCCGGCGATCTCCGTGCCGGCAGGTCTGGACGGCGATCGGCTGCCGCTGGGCCTGCAGCTGATCGGGCGCGCGTTCGACGAGGCGACGCTGCTGCGGGCGGCAGCGGTCCTGGAGGCCGCGGTCGGCCCGTTTCCCCCGCCGGGGGTGTGCGCATGAGCGGTGCGATCACGATTGGCGGGGATACGGGGGACTGGGAACTCGTGATCGGGCTCGAAGTGCATGCGCAGGTGGACACCCGTTCGAAGCTGTTTTCGGGGGCCGCCACGGCCTTCGGCGCGGCCCCCAACGCCCAGGTCAGCCTGATCGACGCCGCGATGCCGGGCATGCTGCCGGTGATCAACCGGGCGGCGGTCGACCAGGCGGTCCGGACCGGGCTCGCGTTGGAGGCCGAGATCCACCGGTTCTCGGTATTCGACCGCAAGAACTACTTCTATCCGGACCTGCCGCAGGGGTACCAGATCTCGCAGTACCGGCACCCGATCGTCGGGGTCGGGAAACTCCGGATTGACCTGCCGGACGGGCGAACCCGCGTCGTGGGCATCGAGCGGCTCCATCTCGAGCAGGATGCCGGGAAGCTGCTGCACGACCGCGGCGCGGCCCGTTCCCTCGTCGATCTCAACCGGGCCGGCATTCCCCTGATGGAGATCGTGTCGAGACCGGATCTCCGCGACTGGGAGGAAGCGGGCGCCTACCTGCGGAAGCTGCGGGCCCTGCTGCGGGCGATCGGCAGCTGCGACGGCAACATGGAACAGGGTTCGCTTCGGGCCGATGCCAATGTCTCGGTCCGCAGGCCGGGCGCGCCGCTCGGTACCCGGTGCGAGATCAAGAACCTCAATTCCGTGCGCTTTCTGATGCGGGCGATCGAGGTCGAGGCCCGCCGCCAGGTCGGACGGCTCGAGTCCGGCGAAACGGTGCGCCAGGAAACGCGCCTGTACGATGCACGGCGGCAGGAAACGCGCGCGATGCGGAGCAAGGAGGATGCCCGGGATTATCGCTACTTCCCGGATCCCGACCTGCTCCCGCTGCAGCTGTCCGAAGCCCGCATCGAGCGGTTGCGGAAGTCCTTGCCGGAACTGCCGGATGCGACGCGGGAGCGGCTGGTCCGGGAGCACGGGCTGCCGGACTACGATGCCTCGGTGCTGGTCGCGGAACCGGATGCGGCCGGCTATTTCGAGCGGGCGGCGTCCGGCGGAAGCGGAAAGCGGGTCGCCAACTGGATCGTGACGAACCTGTTCGGGGCCCTGAACGAGGCCGGCCTCCCTCTGGCGGAGTCGCCGGTGTCGGCCCCTTCGCTCGGACAACTGGTCGGCCTGATCGAGGACGGCACCCTCTCCGACCGGATGGCCCGCGACGTCTTCGAGGAAATGTTCCGGACCGGTGCGTCGCCCCGGTCGATCGTGGAGGCTCGCGGACTCCGGCAGATCGAGGACGTGGGGGCGATCGACGCTGCCATTGACGCTGCGCTGGCGGCCGCGCCGGAACAGCTCGAGCAGTACCGCGCCGGCCGGACCCGGGTGCTCGGCTGGTTCGTCGGCCAGGTGATGAAGGCGACGCGGGGGCAGGCCAACCCCGCTGTGGTTCACGCTCGGCTGCGGCGGAAACTGGGCCGCGGGGGCGGGGACTGAACCGGGACCGTCGCGAGGGCTATCCTGTCGCCGTCCCTCGTCGCACCCGGACCGGAAGCCGTGTTCTACCGAACCGACCGCAATGATCACGGACTGCCCCACGATCCCTTCAAGGCCTGCGTCGTGCCCCGTCCCATCGGCTGGATCAGCACGGTGTCGGCCGGCGGTGTTCCCAATCTCGCCCCCTACAGCTTCTTCAACGGGGTGTCCACCCATCCGCCCATGGTGATGTTCGCCTCCAACGGGCGCCAGCCGCACGGGGCCAAGGATTCGCTCGCCAACGTGGAGGAAACCGGCGAGTTCGTCGCCAATCTCGCGACCTGGGACCTGCGCGAGGCGGTGAACCGGAGCAGCGCCCCTCTGGGGCCGGAGGTCGACGAGTTCGCGGTCGCCGGACTGGAGGTGCTGCCCGCGAAACTGGTCCGGCCCGCTCGTGTCGCCGGTGCGCCGGTGCACCTGGAGTGCGTGCACGACCGTACGATCGACCTCCCCACCCGCGACCCCGAGGGTCGGAACGCCATCGTGATCGGCGAGGTGGTGGGGGTGCACATCGAGGACGACCTGGTTTCGGACGGTCTCCTCGATGTGTCCCGCGCCCGGCCGCTGGCCCGCCTCGGCTATTTCGACTACACCGTCGTGAGCGACATCTTTTCGATGGCCCGCCCGGCGGAACGCCATTCCTGAGAGACTGCCGATGATCGATCTGTACACTTGGTCCACACCCAACGGCCGCAAGATTTCCATCTTTCTCGAAGAGGCCGGGCTGGACTACACGGTCCATCCCGTCGACATCACCCGGGAGGAGCAGTTCGCTTCCGCATTTCTCGAGTTCAGCCCCAACAACAAGATTCCGGCGATCATCGATCGCGAGACGGACGTCCGCATGATGGAGGCCGGCGCCATCCTGCTCTACCTCGCCGAGAAAACCGGTGTCTTTCGGCCGTCGGATCCGGACATCCGCTGGCAAACCCTGCAGTGGCTGATGCTGCAGACGGGCTCGGTCGGGCCGATGCTGGGCCAAGCGCATCATTTCCTGAAGTTCCATCGCGGCGTGTCGGCCTATGCGGAAGAACGCTACGGCAAGGAGGCCCGGCGGATCTACGGCGTGCTCGACCGTCGGCTGGCGTCGAGCGCGTATCTGGCCGGCCCTGACTACGGGATCGCGGACATCGCGACCTGGCCCTGGATCGCCCGGTTCGAATGGCAGGAGATCGATCTCGCCGAATTTCCGAACGTGCGTCGCTGGTACCGGGAGATTGCCGCGCGCGACGGGGTGCGGCGGGGGTACGATGTCCCGAGGATTCAGGCGGCCATTCCGGTTCCCTGACCGCGCCCCCGGTCGATGCCCCGCCTGTTCGTGGCCGTCCCGGTACCCCCGGCGGTCGCCGACCGCCTGCTGGAGATCCGGATCAGCATGCCGGGCGTGCGCTGGCTGTCCGCAGATTCGCTGCATGTGACCCTGTGCTTCCTGGGGCAGGTGCATGCCTTCCGCCTTCCTGCCATCGACGAGGCCCTGTGCGAGATCCGCCATCCGCCGGTGGCCGTGCGGTGCCTCGGGACGGATGTGTACGGGGGTGCGGAGGGGCCGCCCCGGGCCATGGTCCGCACCGTGGAAACGCCGGCACCGCTGACAGGCCTGCACCGGGCGGTGGAACAGGTGCTCCGTCCGATCGTTCCGATGCGGCATCGTCGCTTCCGACCCCACGTAACCGTGGCCCGGATCCGGCGGTCCGTCCGACCTCGGACACTGCACCACTGTCTGGAAGGCCCTGGAGCGGCGGCTCCGGTGACGTGGATGGCGGAAGAATTCTCCTTGTACTCTTCGCATCTTGGCCGAGAGGCAGCGGTCTACGAAACCGAAGCTTCCTATCTGCTTGGAAGCGGATGGCACGGACCCCGCCCGTAGCGCCCCGGGTGCGGCAACCGACCGGAAGCCCGGCCAACCGGTCGGCCGGGCAAGTGGAATCTCCGCGGTACTTGTGGTTTGCTAGCGGCTGCTGGCCTCCGGGGCGATCGGCGCCGGCCGGGTGCCGACGAGGCCGGACCCGGCGGATCGTCGACGCAGCATGACGAGCGAGATGGTTGCATGGACCTGAGAACTCGCTGGATCGCTGTCGGAACCGTCGTCGCGGCCGGGTTCGTCGCAGGATTGTCGGCCCTGTACGACCGGGTGCGGGAGGATGCGCGACTGCGGACCGAGACCTTGACTGCGGCGCCGTTGTCCGGGACGCCTGCGGTGCCGACCGCGCACGACCCCGATGGGACCATGGCGCCGGAAGGCGGGCCGGCGGTGGCGGCGAACGGCTCGGCGGCATCGGATCCGACGGCGGCGGTCCGACACGACCCCGAGACCGAGGCTCGCGGCCCGGATGGGGATTCCGAACCTGCGGCCGCGGAGGGCGGACCGGCGGTGTCGGCGGACGGCACCGCGGCCTCGGATCCGGCGGCGGTCCGACGCGACCCCGAGACCGAGGCTCGCGGTCCGGACGGGGACTCCGGATCGGCGGCCGCGGAGGGTGGGCCGGCGGCGGCCGCGGACGGCGTGGCGGCCTCGGATCCGGCGGCGGTGGACGCCGCTGCCGCGGCCGGCGTGGCGGTGGTCCGAGTCGACCCCGAGGTCGAGGCTCGCGGCCCGGACGGAGATTCCGGATCGGCGGCCGCGGAGGGTGGGCCGGCGGCGGCCGCGGACGGCGTGGCGGCCTCGGATCCGGCGGCGGTGGACGCCGCTGCCGCGGCCGGCGTGGCGGCGGTCCGAGTCGACCCCGAGGTCGAGGCTCGCGGCCCGGACGGAGATTCCGGACCGGCGGTGGCGGCGGACGGCTCGGCGGCATCGGCTCCGGCGGCGGCGATCCGACACGACCCCGAGGTCGAGGCTCGCGGCCCGGACGGAGATTCCGGATCGGCGGCCGTGGAGGGCGAACCGGCGGTGGCGGCGGCCGGCTCGGCGGCATCGGCTCCGGCGGCGGCGATCCGACGCGACCCCGAGACCGAGCCCCGCGGCCCGGAGGGGGATTCCGGATCGGCGGCCGCGGAGGGCGGGTCGCCGGTGGCGGCGGACGGCTCGGCGGCATCGGACCCGCCGAATCCGGAGGCCGCCGAGGATCTTGTGGCGGCGGGCGGTGCCGAGTTGGGGACCAAGGTGGGCGGTCCGGTCGGACGGGTGGGCGAGAATCCCGAACCTCCGGCAGCGCAAGGGGGGTCGACGCGGCCGGCGGCGGGCCCGGTGCCCCGGTCGGAACCCGGTCCGTCGAACGATGCCGTACCGGCCGGAGCCTCGGCGGCGCCGGGGGCGGCTATGGATACCGACGAGGGTCCGGCCGGTGTGGCGGAGGCCGTGACGGGAGGCGAGACTCCGGAACCGGTAGCAGCCGAGTCCGGCGCCATTCGACCCGGGGTCGCGGAGCAAACCGCGGTTCCGGAAATCGGGAACGGGGCAACGCGGGTGGCACCGGCGCAGAATCCCGGAACCGTGACCGCGGAGGCGGGGAGACCTGAGGGTTCGGGGCGGTCCGGGAAGCCGGATCTTCCCGCGGCAGGTTCGGAGCCGGTCGAGTCCCCGGTTTCCGCGCGCGAGCCCGTTGGGCCGCGCGGCGACGGTCGCGAGAATGCGGCCGTGGAGGTTCCGGACCACGGCGAGTCCGCGGTACCACAAGGCGGGGACGCGTCCGATTCGCGACGTTCCGGCACCGCCGCGAATGCGGGCAGGGTGGAGTTTCCGGCCGCCGGCACGGCGGGCGGAAATCGCACGGAAGCCGATGGCGAGACCTCGGGCCGGAGGCGGGGGGCGCGGCAGACGGCGAGAGTGCCGGAACCAGGGATCCGCGATTCGCAGCCGCGTGCCGGGGCCGGGCCTCCCGTGGATGCGCCTCCGCCCGACCCCGTTCCGGACGACCTGGTGGAGTTCGACGTGGTGCAGATCGCACGCGATGGAACCGTGGTCGTTGCGGGCCGAACGCGGGCGGGAGCCCGCGTGGAGCTGATGGTGGACGGCGACTTTGCTGCTGCGGCCGAGGTCACCGGCAGGGGAGAGTTCGTGCTCGTGCCGGAGATGCCGCTGTCCCCCGGGGTGCGTGAACTGTCCGTAGCGGTACGGTCGTCCGAGGACCGGCAAACCGCCTCCCGCATCGTCGTGGTGCTCGTTCCGGACCGGGAGCTGCTTGCGGCCCGCGCCGCAGCGGCGGCGGAACCGCCGCCGCCCGATGCGCCTGTCGCCCTGCTCGTCGACGAGCAGGGTGAGACCGTCGGTGTCATTCAGCCCGCGCCCCGGGTGAACGGATCCGGCCCGGCCCTCTCGCTCACGGCCGTGACCTTTGATCAGGACGGGTACGCGTCGATTGCCGGCAGGGGTCGGGCCGGGCAGAGGATCACGGTCTTTTTGGACAACGTGGCCGCGGGATCGGCGGTCATCGGGGAGGATGGATCCTGGACCGTTCGGGTCGGGCGTCCGCTCTCCGAAACCGGGAGCTACGAACTTCGGATGGATCAGACCGGGGCGGATGACGATGGCGTGACCGAGCGGATCGTGACCACCTTGGTCCGCGCCGGGGGCCGGCTGATTCCGGCTTCGGCAACGGTGGTGACGGTCGAGAAAGGCATGACGCTGTGGGGCATTTCCCGCCGCCACTACGGAAGAGGTATCCTGTACACACTGATCTACGATTCCAACAGCTATCAGATCGCCGACCCGCACTGGATCTATCCGGATCAGAAATTCCTGATTCCTGATCGCAGGTAGGGCGGATGACTTCCGGCCCATGCGTTTTCTGCATGGCAGGCCAAACGGGAGGTGGGCGGACCGAATCCGGTGCCCGGGGAGAGACGGCCGAATCGCGGTCCCGGACACGGTCCAGCCATGCGGAACGCGCATGGCCTGCGGGCAAGATCAAGCACTTGTCTCGGCACGCCCGAGTTCCATATTGGGGTCAACTCGGATCGTTCCGAGTGTTCCTCCTTCCTTATGGGATCCCGTCCTCGGACGGGGTCCCATTTGGAGTTCGGAGGCAAGCCCGCGGGCGTGAAGGGGCTGTCGCCGTGGCGTGCACGCAGGCGCGGGGCAAGAAGATCCCATGCTTGTTGCTGTGATGCGATCGGAGTCTCGATCGCGACGCGGGTCGACGCGTTCGAGTCTGCGATTGTGAGATGTGCGGACGTCTGCGGCCCGGTGGCGGCGCGGATCTAGGCGCGAGGGGTCCGTTTCGGCGGATCCGGGGCGAGCGAGAGGCCGGCCGGGTTGGGTGGCCCGGCTTGGATCCTTGCGGTTTCGGTCGGGGTGTGGGCGCAGTCAGCCGGGTCTTGTGACGGCGTGCAGGACCTGCTTGCGTTTGTCGGCATAGGGGTGACGGGCGTCGGCGAAGCTGTGGAAGGGCTGGGGTAGCTTCCGCGGGTTGTGGAGGATGACGGCAAGGGCAAGGGTGTTGAGGATCGCGTGGTTTGCGGGTGCGTTGCGGGCCCAGAGCCTGGAGTCGTCTTCGCGGAAGGTGGTATCGCGGATGGGGTGATGGCTTTCGACCACCCAGTGACCGCGGTTCCCTGCGAGTAGCGGTTGCGGCGAGGCGCGGTCGGCCGCGACCGAAGTCATGCCGTAGGCGTGTTCCATGGTCCGTTTTCCGGATTTCTTGAATTCGACGCGCCGGGTGACACGGAAGATCGGTTTGACATGAGGATCGTGGATCATCTTCGCGGGCGGGGTGAAAACTTCGATGCTGCGCTGCTCGATGCGGCCGTGCTCGAGCGTGGGCGTTTCGCTGTAGCGTCCCGTGCCCGTGGTCTCCCAGTTGATGCTCTCGAACGTCTCGAAGGTCTTGGGAGCGTTGCCCTTGACCGTCATCATCCCGTCGGCGCCATGGGTCTCGACGATCAGCCGTGCCGTCTCGCGGGTGGTGTGGAGCGCGTCGAGCGTGAGCAGACGGCCGGCCACCGGCGCGGTCTCGAGCGCGGCGTGGACGGCGGCGATCTCCCCGCCCTCGTCGTGATCGTTGAGGATCGAGACCGGCATGCCGGTCCCGTGCTCGATCCGCGAGACCGTCTCGTACTGATCCTCGCCGGTGCGGTTGGCGCCGCGAATGCGCGTGCCGTCGACCGCGATCGCGCGGCCGACCCGCAGGCGCGGCTGCGCCCAGCGCCGCAGTGCCTCCTCGATCCACGCCGGGTCGGGGTTCTGCAGCACCCGGTGCACGGTCGATTGGGATACCGGTTCCTACCGGCCGGTGTCCGGGTTCTTCCACGCACCGATCTGCGCCAGATCCTTCTGCGTCATCGCCTTCGCGTAGCGTGCCGCCGCCACCGCGCCGTGCCGATTCGCCAGCCGCGCCAGCACCATCACGCACAGCACCGAGGCGATGCCGTGCGTGCGCCCCTGCGCGCGCCGGACGTCGGAAAGCGCCGCAAAATACTGGTACATTGAGCGCAACTCCCGCGCCGACCGGCCGCTCTGCGTCGCCCGCAACGCCCACGCCGCAGGAAGCGGCGCACGATCCCGCAACCGACGACAGGCGTCGCGACGCAGCGGAACCACTACCGATCCTTCGCCTCCCCGTGCGGATCGGTAGAGCGCCCGTTGGCGCGCGCATAGCCCTTGCTCCTGCCCACGCACTTCCAGTTCGCCGCCTGGTACAGGGTGCCGCGGAACTTCGTCGGTGAGACCAACGACTCCGCCACCCGCAATGGAGTGCCGTACGCAGCCTCCCAGTCGTCGCTGAGACGCCGCTGCATCCGCGACCACGCACACGAGGCAAGACCCCGAAACGCTCGGCGACCTCCCAGAATCACAGACCTCGTGTGGTTTCCGATCCGGTGCAGCCGCTCCAACGGTTCTTTGCGGCGCCAACCCATCCAACGGTCCCGCGGCGCACAGCGGAAGGCGCCCGTCTGCCAGCCCGCAGCGCCCATCCACCGCCCGCGCCACGTGAACACGTAGCGCAGACCTCGACCCGCAAACTGCTTGAAACCAAGATCGTGATGACGGTCCACCACACGGTTCCAGCGACACACCTCATCCGGCCGCGCCAGGCGCACCACCACATCCCGGAGTGCAAAACCCTCCGGAGTCGTCTCGAAAACATCCGCGGCGCGTTCCATGACCACCACGGATCCCACGCCGCTTCACCAACAGCCAGCACCAATCCGAATCATCCGGAATCCGCGGAACCCAGCCTTCCAACCAACCTAGCATGGGATGGTCGTGAGGCGCGGGGGACTCGATCGATTCCCGGGGGGCCTTGATTGAAGCGGGTTGCGCCCCCCGGTCCGGGGGGGTGGTCCTCCAGGGGGCGGGCGATGCGCACGACCGCCCCCCGTCTGAAGAAGGCATCGGTGCCGCCATTGCTGTTTCCGTATTGGACGTATTGTTGGGTGTGGGTGAGGGCGTTTCGCGTCTCGTGAGTCCTCCGGGCAGAACGGAAAGGCAGTCCCTGCGTGCCGGCGTGTTCTCCGGAAGCCCGTTCCGGACCGGGGCCTGCGTGCCCTTCGATGCGCCTCTTTGTTCGGGTCGGAGCCAGGCGGGAAGGATCGCGGTGCGCCGAGGCCGCGCATGCACCGGCGGTCCGCGGGAGTTGCCGGCGACGGACTGACGGCGGTCCGGCCCCGGTGTGCGTCGACCGGCTTGAAGCGGGTCGATGGGACGGGCAGCACTTCTGGGGTCACGCTCAGCGGGTCCACGCCGAACCTGCGCCGACCGCATGCTTGAACGGGAACCGTCCTCCGGGGCGCGTACCCGGACGGTCCGGGATGCTTCGCAGGAACCCCTTGGCGAGAGGATCGGCGGTGGAGTTCAGGATCCGCCGGTCCCCCAATGGCATTCGGATCTGTGCGTCGAGGTGACGGCGGTTTTCCCATACCGGCAAGCCTTTGATAGGAGGTGACGTTTCGGTGCGTGGGTGGGTCGTCCACGCACCGCTTGACCAGCGCCCGCCGATTCGCATGCTGTCGTCGAATCGTGGTTGCGGGAATCCCCATGGACCCGCGAATCATCGACCTGAAGTCGACCCCCTGTTCGGGCCGCCGCCGGACCCGCCAGCCGATTGCGGAGGTTCGGGAGACCGTGGGTCGGTGTTCCCACTGCCGCCGCAACGAGCTGGCGAAGACCCTCTGCGAGCCCCTTCACGGGACGACAGCGAAGGGCGGCTCCAGGGTCGGGGCCGGCCTCGGGATGCTGGAGACCCAGGAGCGCCACGGCATCCTGACGTTGCCGCCCGTGCGCGAGGACCTCGTCCGCGACAGGGCCGCTGCCCCGGTCTGGACCTCGGCCTCCGACCCGCAGCCGGAGATCGTGGCTCCGCGGTCGGAACGGCGCCCGCTTCGCGTCGAGCCGGTCCCCGACCCCGAGGGGCGGCAGCTGTGGAACGCCTTCGTCGACCGGCACCCCTACCTCGGCTACCAGCGCCCTTTCGGGGCGCAGGTCCGCTTCTTCGTGACCGATCGGCAGGGGCGCCGGCTGGGGTGCATCCGGTTCGAGGCGGGGACGAAGACGCTTCCGTGCCGGGACCGCGGGATCGGATGGACGGACCGCAGGCGCGACCGCAACCGGCACCGGATGACGGTCCATTCAAGGTACCTCGGGTTCCCCTGGGTCGTCTCGAAGAACCTGGCGTCCTCGGCCCTGGCTCTGGCGACGCGCCGCCTCGCCGACGACGGGGAACGCCTCCACGGCGGGCGTCCCGTCCGCATCGAGACCTTCGTCGACGAGACCCGGTTCCGGGCCTCGTGCTCCCGTGCGGCCCACGGGCTTTCAATAGCCCGTTGTTGACGCAATCTGGCTCATGTGCGGTTCCCTTCTGATTGGACGAATTCGAGTCCGGTCTTGAATTTCCGCCACGCCTGCCAGATTTTGGCAGTACCCGGAAGCGGCTGACGTTTGCTGGGCCGGAAGCCCGCCATGCGGGCGAGATCGACCACAAAGGTGCGGATGTCGGGCGGCTTCCCAGGCGGGGCACGGATGATGCGATAGTACCGGAGCCATCGGTAGAGAACCCCGATTTCGCGGTCGGTGAAGAACTCGAGGGCGGGGCGGTCGGGCTGATCGCGCGCGAGGCGCTCGAGGTCCATGACCCGCCATGCGGTGATGGCATCGAAAGCGAGGCACTTGCGCAGGTCGTCGGCGTCCTGCAGCTTGCGTTCTTCGATCCGGGCGCCGACCTTGAGGACCCGGAAGTACTCCTCGATGGTCCAGCGTGCCTCGTACCAGGCGACGATGCGTCGAGCGTGCTGGAGGTTGGCCTCGCCCTCGGTGGAGAGCAGCACCCAGTGGAGCGGATCGCGGCCCTTGGGCGGCCGGGCTTCCCGGACCGAGACGGCGAGCACGGGCATCGGCGTCCGGTCGTCCCGGTTCTTCGGCGGCACGAGGTGGACGGCGGCGGCGCGGAGCTCGAGGATCACGGTGCGCTTGAGGCGCTGACGGGGTCCGCCGCAGGCGGCGAGGTGGACCGTCTTCGTTCCCAGAACCGGCTGCTCTGCCATGGCCTCCCACAGGTCCGCCACGGAGCCGTCGCTGCGGACCACCCGTCGCTGCCGGCCGCGGTCGGAGCGTACGAGGAGCCCGACGCCGCCGGCGCGCGCCTGTACGAACATTTCCCAGATGTCGCCTTCGCGGTCGCAGACCGTGACCACCCGGGTGTCGGGGCAGGCGGCGGCCAGCTGGCGGGCGCGTTCGAGTCCCTGAAGCCAGCGCACACTCTCCGGCTTGACCGCGTCGCGGTCCGGGGCTGCCGTGCCCTCGCGCTCGGTGGCGTCGCGGTCCGGGGCTGCCGTGCCCTCGCGCTCGGTGGCGTCGCGGTCCGGGGCTGCCGTGCCCTCGCGCTCGGTCGCGTCACGGTCCGGGGCTTCCGTGCCCTCGCGCTCGGTGGCGTCGCGGTCCGGGGCTTCCGTGCCCTCGCGCTGGGTGGCGTTGAGGTCGATCACGCCGAGCGGGCGGCGGCCCTCGGTCACCGCCAGCGTGAAATGGGCAAGGATTCCCCGGGTGCCCGAGCCCCCGCCTCCAAGGTTCACCAACCCTTTCGTCTTGCAGTGCCCGTTGTAATTCAGCGTCGTGGTGTCCTGCAGGGCGAGGACGACCCGCTCCTGCCGGCAGCGTTCGACCGTGGCTTCGGCGTGGGGATCGAGGATGTGTTCCATCGTGACCCGGGCGCTGGACAACAGCCGGTACGCGGCCTTCTGCGCGGCGGCAGACGGGAAGATCACGGGCAGGGACGCGCCCGGAGCGTTCTCCCAAGCCCGGCCCATCGCCAGCACCCGCTGGCGCACGCGGCCGTCGGGATGCGAACCGCGGCCATACTCGATGTCGGCCCAGTCGGCGTTCCCGGGCCGCCACGGCTCCGACGTGGTACCGAGGACGGTGCCCCGCTCCCGAGACAGGACCTCTCGCCAGCCCTCGGCCAAGGGCCGGATCCACACCGCCTTCGGCGTGGTCGCACGGCCTCCCGGCGGCCGGCCCGAGGTCGGTTCGGCGCAGCGGCTCCACCCGGCCGCACGATAGCAGGTGCCGCGGTGCTCGGGTCCCACATACGTGTAGACCGCCTGCGGCCGGGTCCCGTGCGCCGCCTTCCAGTCCGCGGCCAGGCGCGCCGTCGACCGGGCCAGCACGTGCGAGGCCAGCCGGGCAACCCGGACGCCGGGCAGCAGGAGAAAGCGGTGCTGCTGGACCAGCTGCACCAGATTCGCGGCTCGCGCCGTCGCCGACCAGCCGATGGCCGCGTCCCGGGCCGCCTGATGCCAGCCTGCGGCCGTATACCCGAGGCCGCCGAGACGGCCGTGGCGCGACGACACGACCCAGAAGTTGAGGACCTTCCCCGGCCGGTGCTTCCAACCCTGCGGATGATGGGTCTCCATCATCTCGCGCCAGCGGCGCCGGTCCGGGGCCGCGCCCACCGGGACCAAGGTGACCTCCCCGAGATCCGCCAGCGTGCACGCCAGCTTCCGGCCGTCCTCGGCCGCCGCCGCCTTCAGCCACTCGACCGTGTCGGCGCGGAGATGTCGAAGTCCGACTTGCATGCCGTCACCATGACGGACGGACCGACGCACGTCAAGTGTGGCGGCATGAAAGGCCCACGGGGAGCGCATCGGGGACACCGCGGGTCGGGGCACGTCGCGCACGGGAGTCTCCGTGCTGCCGCTCTGCGAGGGGGCCCGCGCGATCCTGCGCTCGGAGCGCGGCGCGGCGCACGCCTGCGACGCGGGCCGAGCGGGGACGGTCGGCCACCGCCGACCGACGGTTCTCGAAGCGCTGGGAGACGCTGGTCGCGGCCGCCGCCGCGATCGCGGAACGCGAGGACGCGCACGGGCAAAGACGCCGGCGCGTCTTCCACCGCCTGCGGATCCTGCGGTTCGTGCTCCGTCTCGGTGCCGCGCCGCGCGGGCCGGGCTACGGGACCCCGCTCAGCGAGCTCCGGGAGCCGTGCGAGGCCGCGGGCCTCGAGTTGCCGCAGGCGGAGCCTCCGGCGGCGTCGACGGCCGGCGCGGCGCGGGAGAAGCTTGACGAGGCCGCGTTCCAGCGCCGGCACGCGGAAGTCCTCGCCCACGGTCCCGAAGGCACGCTCGGGAAGGGCCACAGGACCCTCGCCGTCGACGGCTCGAAGATCCCCCTGCCCAGGGAACTTGCGCAGTACGGCGACCGTGCGAGCGAGGGTGCCCACGACCCCCAGGGCAGGGTCCGCGCCCTCTACCGGATCGGCGACCGCATCCCGGTCGACTTCGACCGGTTCGACCCCGAGAACGAGCGGGCCGCCGCCCTCGTGCACCTCGGCCCTGCGGCCGAAGGCGACGTCATCGTCTACGACCGCGGCTCCACCTCCTTCGCCTTGGCTCTCGCCCACCGGGAGCGCACACGGAACTTCGGGTTCCGCATCCGGAACGGCGCCAACTCCGGGTTCGACGCCGTTCTCGCCTCCGGCGAGAGCGACCGGACCGTTACCCTCGACGCACCCGGGGACGAGATCGCGCTGCGCTCGAGGACCCTGCGCGTCCGGCTCGTCCGGTACCGGCACGCCGACACGGAATCCGGCCTCGCGACCTCCCGGCTCGACGGCAGCCGGGATCCCGTCCCGGCGACCTCCGATCGCGATCCTGCTCGTGGGGGCGTGGAAGAACGGTACAAGACCGGGACGTTCCGGATCGAGGCCTTCCACGCCCAGTCCGAGCGCGGCGTCCGCCAAGAGCTCTACGCTGCCTTCGTTCGCATCACCCTCGCCCGCCCGTTCGCGAACCGCTGCGACCACGATCTCGACGACGGGGACGACCGGCCGGCCCTGCGCACCCACGTCCGCAACGGCCTGCGCCTCGTCGGCAAGGAGATGGAGGCCATGTTCCTCGCGCAGAGCGCCAGGGTCGCCCGATCCGTCCAGCGGGTCCGGTCCGGCCTCTCGCGGTGCATCCCGCGCGAACGGCCCGGGCGCAGTTCCGTACGGCAGTCGAAACCACCCAGGAGCAAGGGGCAGCACCGGGTACCCGCCTGACCCCCGACACCGGCCACCGGACAAGGCCCCCGGCTTCCGGCAACCGCCCGAAGCACGGGGGGTTCGTATTCGAATGCCAGAAAAACGTATCCGAATGCCATTGCGCCGCTGGGGGACCGTCGGCTCAGCCGTCGGTTGGTCACGAGTGCGTCCTTGAAGGAGGTCCGGATTCTCAACGCCGTGCGCCCGCATAGCAGCTTGGGATCCCGACCCTCAGCCCCGGAAACGATCATGCAAGGCTGGCCGGCCAGCCTTGCGGAGAAGCCATCCATGCACTAACATTCGCACTGGACCAGTCGATAGGCGCAGGCCAACCCCTGTTCCACCGAAATCCGATTTGGCATCGGTAGGTCGTATGGCCCGCAGCAATGGCAAAGACGATTCATGAGTCACCAAATCCGATCAGATGGACCGACACTCGTCGAGCCCAGTGGTCGCGAGCCTCCCGCAGGCGGCGGATGTGGGCGGGAACTTGTGCTTCGATGATTCCCTTCCCATATCCTGCACATGTATGCGGGAGGAACTCGGCCACTCCCATGCGCTTTACGCCCCCATCTATCTGTTCTGCGCGCCGTCTCCCATGCGCCCGATCAATCTAGCCAACAGAAATGAATGAATTTCTTCCATATGCAGGAACGAATGCCATCCAGGAGGCAGTCATAGGCGTGCATTTCCTGAACACCTTTCCCTCGCCCGACATCACTCAGGCCCGCATCGCCGCCGAAGCTGATCTGAAGGAGGTTTTCCCGAGATCCGAAGATATTCATGAAACGCAGATAAAGATTGAAAATATGGACCAAAAATCATTGCGCATAAAGGAAGGAGGCGCACCTCATCTTTCCGGGATTCAGCTAATTCGCACTGGTGCAGATGGGAAACCAACGCGCGTTCTTCGAATGGTAACCAATCTGCTCACTGTACATTTTATGAAGTATGACCGCTGGGCTCCCACCTTGTCCGATAGTATTCGCTATATATTGACCCTCTTGCCTCGGCTCAATCTAAAAAGCAATGCCTTACAGGCATTCAGCTTAAGGTATATTGACCGTTTCACATTCGATGGTCCCCCTAATGACGCAAGAGCCTCTCTCTTGGTATCTAGTGCCCGCACCGAAAATGGTCATTTTGGCGGCCCTTCCGGCGAAATTTCGGGTTGGACCCACCCTCCGGGGCCTCCGGTCGCTCCGTTTCCAGGGGATTCCTGCCGATTCGTAGCGGCATCCGGGCTCTTCCCACCCAGAATCCGGACGCTAGGGCGAGCGGCTCCGTTCCCGCTCCCGGCGAGCTTCGCGGACGGGGTGGAGGGGCGCCGCTGTCAGGCGGCGCGTCTTCGTCGTCGTCGGGCTTGGGCCCGGGCCTGTCTCTGCAGCAGCAACCCGATGCGGTGGACATTGAAGGCCACCATGGAGAGCGCCACCATCCGCGCAAAACCCTCCGCCCCATACGACAGGACCCGGTCCATGCCGCGCTGCTCAAGATTATTGATGGCGGACTCCACGGCCGGATGCTGCCGGCGCATCTCCCGGAACGTCGGGTCGGCGGCCCGTTTCCGGTCGGCCGGACCGAGTTTTCCCTTCTTCGGCAGCACGTTGTGATCCAGCAGTTCGTCCAGTGCGATCCGGTTGGAGGGACTGTGGAACCCCCGATCGAAGCTGCACAGGCGGAGGTCGGGGAAGCGGGCCTGGGCTTCCCGGATCATGGGTACGGCATGATCCACGTCCTGACCTTCCCACAGGATCCGGGAGTGTAGGAGGAAGCCGTGCTGATCCTCCAGCACGGCCACCGGCACTCCGAGTTCCACCGGAACCCCGGCCTTGCCCTTCACACACCAGCGCGTGTGCTCCTCGAAGATCGAAAACACCTTCTCTTCCTGCGGGATCTTCTCGCCTTTCCGCAGGCGGCGGTCCACTTGGTCGAGCTGCCTCCGGGCATGCTTGAGGTACGACTCGATCCGGAGAATCCTGGGGGCTCCGACGCCTTGCTCCCGAAGCGCGGGAACCGTCGCTTCCGCCCGTCGGACCTCCTCCCCGCAGGCGTCGAGGTACGCCTGGATCGGCCCCGGACGGGCCCGCCGGGTCCGCCGAACCTTCTGAAAGAGCCGCTGCAGCCTCCGGCTCCGATGCCGCCACTGCCGCCCTCCGGACACCCCCGCCCGCAGGGCTGAGCGGCCCGTCTCGCGCACCAGGCAACGCATCGCATCCCACAGCAGGTTGACATCCGTCGGGAAGTGCACATCCGTCTTCACCACGAACGAATCACAGCGGCCCCGCAGGGGCTCCTTCGACGGGCGACCGCCCGGGCCGCTCTTCCGCTTCCGCTTCCGCTTCCGCACCAGCGCATGGCCGCTCTCCGCGATCAGCTGCAACACCTCCCCCAGCACTTCCGGCGTCAGCAGGCTCACGTTGTGTACCACCGTGGGATACCGGTACCGGGTCTCGTCCCAGAAGCCGGAGTGTCCCAGAAACTTCCGAACGGTATGGTGTTGGTTCACCAGCTCGTGCAGACGATCAAAGTCACACCCCAGGACCTGCTTCAGGAGACCCATCACGAGGATCCTCCACAGCTCCATGCCGGGACGCCCTTTCGTGTGGGACACCTCGGGAAGGATCCCCTGCTCCAGGATCTCGAACAACCGGGCACGAACCGACCGGTCGGCATACACGTGCCGAAGCCCGAGCAGCAGCGGCGGAATGTCATCCCGCGAGTTCTCGTCGATCTCGATCTCCTCGATCGCAACCTGACCCAATTCCATCTGCAGGCGAATGACGTTTCGCATGGCAATTCTCGCGAAGATTTCCGAAAATCCGGCCGATTCTCGACCGCATCGGCCGATTCCCGCATCAAAGCGGGATTCTTCGTCCCCTCTATATCACGATTCCACTTTCAGAGTCAAGCCATTGTACTTTTTCGGTGCGGGCACTATCTACTCACCCCCTACTGATGACGAATCGTTTTTCCTGACGGGTGCGGATCCGGCATTGTCCCTTGCCCCCTTAACTCGCTCGCGGCCGATGACCGGAAGTGCGTGTTCCGGCTGACAAGAAACGGATCGATCTTCGTCATCAGTAGGGGGTGAGTAGATACCTCTCTTGATGGATGAAGCGAGTTCTTATGTTACAAAAAAGTGCTTCCAATCCGGCCCCTTCTGGCACTGCAATTCCGGTTGGTTTGCAAAGCTTGGCGATAACTCTCGCGTCCTTAACCAGTTAAATGTGGAGAGCTCTATGATTGACAACGCTCCTACTGTTACCATCGACCACAACATATTTTGTCAAATGGAGCGACTACATAACACGGTGGAGTCTTTTCTTGCTTCGGCTGGCGGGGAGCATATTGGATTTGAGGCTTCTCTGAATCAATTGCATGCTATGAACCATACCGTTCTCCATGATATCCTCCTCGCTGACATGTCCCGCCGAATAGGGATCGCGTCATGATTTCCTATGATACCGCCGTAGACGTTCCGAAATATGCAATGGTCATTGCACGAATGGCACAGGAAGATGACTCTGAGGACGGCCAAACCGAACATAGAACAATGCAGCGGTGCAGTAGCCTCCTGCGCCTAGCAGCGGTCCAAGAACGGGTAAAGGATATCGATCACACGGCTTCGGACTTTGCTACATTCTTCGCAACGGGGTCTGCAAATACGGCTAAAGCTCCGTGGAGCAAAACAACTGCATGGGACGAATTCTCTCATCCGCAGTTGTTTGGGGCGAGCGCGCATAGCGAACTAGTGAACGTTCGAACTGTCGGTAAAACATCCAGATGGGCGGTCGCATCACCCTCACGGATGTCACCCACATTTCGGCTCATCTCTAAGCTCACGCATCTATTCGAGACACCCGAGGAGTCACGGTGGCCGAGCGTGATTTGGCCGAATCAAAGCGCCTTTAATGATGCGCGATCATTCCTCTCTAAATTGCCGCTGGCGCATATCGATGAACCGGAAATTCGATTTGCTGGAGACGGCGAGATAAATTTCTTATGGAGTGGCGGAGATGTACATGTAGACTTGGGATTTTATGGTACAGGTACGTACTCATATTATGGGTATAACAATCAGGGAAAGGAGATCCAAGGCGAAGACGTTAGGGCGTCTGATGGCCTGACAAAACCAATTATGATCATGCTGACGGCTTGACTGTCACTTGTCGTCGTTTCCCCCACATCTGGACGAGAGTGTAAGTGCCGTTCCGGAGATTTCGCCGGGTATAGTTGATGACTCTGAGCCCCTACTTAGAGAGATGTTCGATCCACAACATGTAAAAGACGGCAAGATCGTGGTAACTGCTGTGTCGCTGAAGGACTTGAGGTTTTGCGGATTCTCGGTGCATCGAAAGGAGTATGTCACCCGGCAATTTGTGAGGGACGCCATAGAGGAGCGCCTGCGAGTGCCTCGAAAAGGAAAGCCTTGGAAAGATGAGGGTGTGGCAAAAATCGTCACAGGCGAGGTGCGTAGCATCAAAAGCGATGGGGAAAAAGCTTTCGTTGTTATAGATACGGCCAATATAGTCAACCCAGGTCACGCTAGCATATACGCGGCAAAACCCGAATTGGGCGATCCTCACGCAAGAAAATTGAGATCATTATTAACTCCACTGCTTCAGAATAGGAGGAAGGTGAAGGAAGTACTTGGGAATGGTGGTCCCAAGGGGCGTAAGTCTGGCAAGGCGATGTTGTGATCGCTCGGCTGATCGGGCTCATGCGGCGCGCCTAGGGGCGAAGCCGGGGCAGTTGTTGTCGTAGGCCGGGGTATCAGCATCGCTCATGAGGCTTGCCCATGCGCTGTCGAAGCGTCCGGATTTGTGAGGGCGCGTACGGTGAGGGCGGCCTGCCCGCCGGGGATGCGCCATCGCATGCCGGAGCGCTTCATCCTCTGCGTGACGAGGGTTTTGTTTGCGGCCTCGACAAAGCCGGAACCGATGGCGACACCCCAGTCGCTGAGGTTGCCCTCTCTGCCAACATCGCTGTGACACCGACTATCTCCTTGGAATGAGAGGGCGGCAGAGAGGAACCAGGATGGTATCTACTCACCCCCTACTGATGACGAATCGTTTTTCCTGACGGGTGCGGATCCGGCATTTTCCCTTGCCCCTTTAACTCGCTCGCGGCCGAGGACCGGAGGTGCGTGTTCCGGCTGACAAGAAGCGGATCGATCTTTGTCATCAGTAGGGGGGGTGAGTAGATACCCAGGATGAAGACAGCCCCGAATGTGCGCAGGGGGCTTCCCACCCTTTGTCAAGGGGGGTGAAGCGCCCTCGGACCCCCCTTGCCCGGTTCCCGCCGGAGCCGGCCTGCGGCCGTCGGCAGAGCCGTGCCGCCCGTGCCGACTCCGTCATCGCGGGGTTCTGCCGAGTCCCATGGCCGGGGCCCCTACCGCACCGGTACGTACCGGAGCCTGACCGGGCCGAACGCACCCGTCCCGGCCGAATCCTCGGGGGAGTTCCAGTTCCGCCAGGGAATCGAGATCCCGGTCGTCCAAGGCTTCGAGGGCCGGATCCAGGAGTTCCGCGGTGGCCGTGGTCTCCAGGGTCTCCGGCAGGGCCTGCCGCCCGTCCCGGTACTCCTCCCGGATCGCGAGGATCGTGGCGAGGGCGTCGTGCAGTCGCGGTCCGCGAGAGCGCCGATCCTTCGGCGTACGGTACGCCGTCTTCGCCTCACCCGCCCGTCGCCGCCGGCGGTAGCGGCGCTGGCGTTCGGCGTGGGACCGGGTCACGATCCCGGATCTCCCGGTCCCGGATGGTACGACCCGGTTACGGAACGGTCGCGGCGGCCGGCCGTGTGCGAGGATCCGCCCGGCTTCGGAGGGCGGGGTCGTACCGGGTCTGGGTTTCCCGCAGGGCACAGACCCCTGCGAGCAGGCGGTCGGCGACGGAGCGCAAGGCTCGCGCATGCCGGTGGCCGCGAAGCCGCAGGGCCTGGTACTGGGCCCGGCTGGCCGGGTCCTGCGGCATCGCGACGCGCGCCCAGGGATCGACGGCCTCCTGCAGGCGAGGATGGGCGGCCCGCCGGCGGACCCCGATCACCGATGGGCCGGAACGTCGGGGGACGGGGGCCACACCGGACCGGCACCGCAGAGCCGGATCGTCTCGCCGTCGCAGGGCCTCCGGTGCTTCTGCGCGCAGCGTGGCCCGGACGATCCTGCCGACGCCCGGTCGCGAACTCCGGATCTCTGCGTCCCGCCCCCGGAGAGGGTCCACGGCGGCTTCCGGGGTGCCCTCCGCCCCTCGGATGGCCGGCGCTCGGAGGGTCTTCCGGACGGTGTCGGCATCCCGGCGCCGCACGCGAGGGCGGCGAAGGATCCGGGTCACGGTGCGGGCGCGGAGTCTGCGGGCCCGGTCCGGCGTCGGGGCGAGATCCCAGAGTTCCCGGAACCCGGCCCGCGAGAGAGCGTTCTCCCGATCGAGGAACTGCGGGTCGTACCGCCCGAGCTGCGGGCGGATCCGGTGGACCAGGCGCGTGCGCGGGGCGGTCCAATGGCATTCGGATATGTGCGTCGAGGTGACGGCGGTTTTCCCATACCGGCAAGCCTTTGATAGGAGGTGACGTTTCGGTGCGTGGGCGGGTCGTCCACGCACCGCTTGACCAGCGCCCGCCGATTCGCATGATGCGGTCGAATCGTGGCTGCGGGAATCCCCATGGACCCGCGAATCATCGACCTGAAGTCGACCCCCTGTTCGGGCCGCCGCCGGACCCGCCAGCCGATCGCGGAGGTTCGGGAGACCGTGGGTCGGTGTTCCCCCTGCAGCCGCAACGAGCTGGCGAAGACCCTCTGCGAGCACCTTCACTGGACGACAGCGAAGGGCGGCTCCAGGGTCGGGGCCTGCCTCGGGATGCTGGAGACCCTGGAGCGCCACGGCATCCTGACGTTGCCGCCCGTGCGCGAGGACCCCGTCCGCGACAGGGCCGCTGCCCCGGTCTGGACCTCGGCCTCCGACCCGCAGCCGGAGATCGTGGCTCCGCGGTCGGACCTGCGCCCGCTTCGCGTCGAGCCGGTCCCCGACACCGAGGGGCGGCAGCTGGGGAACGCCTTCGTCGACCGGCACCCTTACCTCGGCTACAAGCGCCCTTTCGGGGCGCAGGTCCGCTACTTCGTGACCGATCGGCAGGGGCGCCGACTGGGTTGCCTCCGGTTCGAGGCGGTGACGAAGACGCTTCCGTGCCGAGACCGCTGGATCGGATGGACGGACCGCAGGCGCGACCGCAACCGGCACCGGAGGACGGTCCATTCAAGGTACCTCGTGTTCCCCTGGGTCGTCTCGAAGAATCTGGCGTCCTCGGCCCTGGCTCTGGTGACGCGCCGCCTCGCCGACGACGGGGAACGCTTCCACGGCGGGCGTCCCGTCCTCATCGAGACCTTCGTCATCGAGACCTTCGTCGACGAGACCCGGTTCCGGGCCTCGTGCTCCCGTGCGGCCCACGGGCTTTCAATAGCCCGTTGTTGACGCAATCTGGCTCATGTGCGGTTCCCTTCTGATTGGACGAATTCGAGTCCGGTCTTGAATTTCCGCCACGCCTGCCAGATTTTCGCAGTACCCGGAAGCGGCTGACGCTTGCTGGGCCGGAAGCCCGCCATGCGGGCGAGATCGACCCCAAAGGTGCGGATGTCGGGCGGCTTTCCAGGCGGGGCCCGGATGATGCGATAGTACCGGAGCCATCGGTAGAGAACCCCGATTTCGCGATCGGTGAAGAACTCGAGGGCGGGCGGTCGGGCGGATCGCGCGCGAGGCGCTCGAGGTCCATGACCCGCCATGCGGTGATGGCATCGAAAGCGAGGCACTTGCGCAGGTCGTCGGCGTCCTGCAGCTTGCGTTCTTCGATCCGGGCGCCGACCTTGAGGACCCGGAAGTACTCCTTGAGGGTCCAGCGTGCCTCGTACCAGGCGACGATGCGTCGAGCGTGCGGGAGGTCGGCCTCGCCCTCGGTGGAGAGCAGCACCCAGTGGAGCGGATCGCGGCCCTGGGGCGGCCGGGCTTCCCGGACCGAGACGGCGAGCACGGGCATCGGCGTCCGGTCGTCCCGGTTTTTCGGCGGCACGAGGTGGACGGCGGCGGCGCGGAGCTCGAGGATCACGGTGCGCTGGAGGCGCGGACGGGGTCCGCCGCAGGCGGCGAGGTGGACCGTCTTCGTTCCCAGAACCGGCGGCTCCGCCATGGCCTCCCACAGGTCCGCCACGGAGCCGTCGCTGCGGACCACCCGTCGCTGCCGGCCGCGGTCGGAGCGTACGAGGAGCCCGACGCCGCCGGCGCGCGCCTGTACGAACCTTTCCCAGATGTCGCCTTCGCGGTCGCAGACCGTGACCACCCGGGTGTCGGGGCAGGCGGCGGCCAGCTGGCGGGCGCGTTCGAGTCCCTGAAGCCAGCGCACACTCTCCGGCTTGACCGCGTCGCGGTCCGGGGCTGCCGTGCCCTCGCGCTCGGTGGCGTCGCAGTCCGGGGCTTCCGTGCCCTCGCGCTGGGTGGCGTCGCGGTCCGGAGCTTCCGTGCCCTCGCGCTCGGTGGCGTCGCGGTCCGGGGCTTCCGTGTCCTCGCGCTCGGTGGCGTCGCGGTCCGGGGCTGCCGTGCCCTCGCGCTGGGTGGCGTTGAGGTCGATCACGCCGAGCGGGCGGCGGCCCTCGGTCACCGCCAGCGTGAAATGGGCAAGGATCCCCCGGGTGCCCGAGCCCCCGCCTCCAAGGTTCACCCGCCCTTTCGTCGTGCAGTGCCCGTTGTAATTCAGCGTCGTGGTGTCCTGCAGGGCGAGGACGACCCGCTCCTGCCGGCAGCGTTCGACCGTGGCTTCGGTGTGGGGATCGAGGATGTGTTCCATCGTGACCCGGGCGCTGGACAACAGCCGGTACGCGGCCTTCTGCGCGGCGGCAGACGGGAAGATCACGGGCAGGGACGCGCCCGGAGCGTTCTCCCAAGCCCGGCCCATCGCCAGCACCCGCGTGCGCACGCGGCCGTCGGGATGCGAACCGCGGCCATACTCGATGTCGGCCCAGTCGGCGTTCCCGGGCCGCCACGGCTCCGACGTGGTACCGAGGACGGCGCCCCGCTCCCGAGACAGGACCTCGCGCCAGCCCTCGGCCAAGGGCCGGATCCACACCGCCTTCGGCGTGGTCGCACGGCCTCCCGGCGGCCGGCCCGAGGTCGGTTCGGCGCAGCGGCTCCACCCGGCCGCACGATAGCAGGTGCCGCGGTGTTCGGGTCCCACATACGTGTAGACCGCCTGCGGCCGGGTCCCGTGCGCCGCCTTCCAGTCCGCGGCCAGGCGCGCCGTCGACCGGGCCAGCACGTGCGAGGCCAGCCGGGCGACCCGGACGCCGGGCAGCAGGAGAAAGCGGTGCTGCTGGACCAGCTGCACCAGATTCGCGGCCCGCGCCGTCGCCGACCAGCCGATGGCCGCGTCCCGGGCCGCCTGATGCCAGCCTGCAGCCGTATACCCGAGGCCGCCGAGACGACCGTGGCGCGACGACACGACCCAGAAGTTGAGGACCTTCCCCGGCCGGTGCTTCCAACCCTGCGGATGATGGGTTTCCATCATCTCGCGCCAGCGGCGCCGGTCCGGGGCCGCGCCCACCGGGACCAGGGTGACCGCCCCGAGATCCGCCAGCGTGCACGCCAGCTTCCGGTCCGGGTCGGTGCGCTCCACCTCGCCGCCCGGACGGCCCGGCGTGCGGCACGGACCCGGCCGCGCCGCGGGCAGCACGAACCCCGCCCGCTTTGCGATCCCGGGCAGAACCCCGCGCGCCTGGGACACGCAGGGCTGGCCCCGGGCGTTGCGCCAGTCCTCGCGTTCGCACAGCTCGCGCGCCAGCGCATGACGCGTCCGGCCGTCCTCGGCCGCCGCCGCCTTCAGCCACTCGACCGTGTCGGCGCGGAGATGTCGAAGTCCGACTTGCATGCCGTCACCATGACGGACGGACCGACACACGTCAAGTGTGGCGGCATGAAAGGCCCACGGGGAGCGCATCGGGGACACCGCGGGTCGGGGCACGTCGCGCACGGGGGTCTCCGTGCTGCCGCTCTGCGAGGGGGCCCGCGCGATCCTGCGCTCGGAGCGCGGCGCGGCGCGGCGCACGCCTGCGACGCGGGCCGAGCGGGGACGGTCGGCCGCCGCCGACCGACGGTTCTCGAAGCGCTGGGCGACGCTCGTCGCGGCCGCCGCCGCGATCGCGGAACGCGAGGACGCGCGCGGGCAAAGACGCCGGCGCGTCTTCCACCGCCTGCGGATCCTGCGGTTCGTGCTCCGTCTCGGTGCCGCGCCGCGCGGGCCGGGCTACGGGACCCCGCTCAGCGAGCTCTGGGAGCCGTGCGAGGCCGCGGGCATCGAGTTGCCGCAGGCGGAGCCTCCGGCGGCGTCGACGGCCGGCGCGACGCGGGAGAAGCTTGACGAGGCCGCGGTTCCGGCGCCGGCACGCGGAGGTCCTCGCCCACGGTCCCGAAGGCACGCTCTGGAAGGGCCACAGGACCCTCGCCGTCGACGGCTCGAAGATCCCCCTGCCCAGGGAACTTGCGCAGTACGGCTACCGTGCGAGCGAGGGTGCCCACGACCCCCAGGGCAGGGTCCGCGCCCTCTACCGGATCGGCGACCGCATCCCGGTCGACTTCGACCGGTTCGACCCCGAGAACGAGCGGGCCGCCGCCCTCGTGCACCTCGGCCCTGCGGCCGAAGGCGACGTCATCGTCTACGACCGCGGCTCCACCTCCTTCGCCTTGGCTCTCGCCCACCGGGAGCGCACACGGAACTTCGGGTTCCGCATCCGGAACGGCGCCAACTCCGGGTTCGACGCCGTTCTCGCCTCCGGCGAGAGCGACCGGACCGTCACCCTCGGCGCACCCGGGGACGAGACCGCGCTGCGCTCGAGGACCCTGCGCGTCCGGCTCGTCCGGTACCGGCACGCCGACACGGAATCCGGCCTCGCGACCTCCCTGCTCGACGGCAGCCGGTATCCCGTCCCGGCGACCTCCGATCGCGATCCTGCTCGTGGGGGCGTGGAAGAACGGTACAAGACCGGGACGTTCCGGATCGAGGCCTTCCACGCCCAGTCCGAGCGCGGCGTCCGCCAAGAGCTCTACGCTGCCTTCGTTCTCATCACCCTCACCCGCCCGTTCGCGAACCGCTGCGACCACGATCTCGACGACGGGGACGACCGGCCGGCCCTGCGCACCCACGTCCGCAACGGCCTGCGTCTCGTCGGCAAGGAGATCGAGGCCCTGTTCCTCGCGCAGAGCGCCAGGGTCGCCCGATCCGTCCAGCGGATCCGGTCCGGCCTCTCGCGGTGCATCCCGCGCGAACGGCCCGGGCGCAGTTCCGTACGGCAGTCGAAACCACCCAGGAGCAAGGGGCAGCACCGGGTACCCGCCTGACCCCCGACACCGGCCACCGGACAAGACCCCCGGCTTCCGGCAACCGCCCGAAGCACGGGGGGTTCGTATTCGAATGCCAGAAAAACTTATCCGAATGCCATTGGCCGGTCCCCGGATGAGCGTCCGCTTCAAATCTGCAGGGTGCGTGGACGGCAGTACGAATGGTATAGTGCCGCCCGTCGTCGCGCGATCCGCGGCAACGCGGCCAGTCCCGGATTTGGGGAATAGTTTAACGGTAGAACTCTCGGCTCTGGACCGAGCGATCCTGGTTCGAATCCAGGTTCCCCAGCCAAGCCGGGACGGGCCGCCGCCGGGACCGCATTCCTCTCCATCCGGTCGAACCGACGCGATGGGCACCGGCGCTGAAGCGATGGGGTAACGCCTCCCGCCCGTGGCGGCTCAGGGATCGGACCGTCGCTGGAGGCCGGGGATTCTCGGCCGTTCCGGCCGGCCGGGCGTCAGGACCAGCCCGGCGGTGCGGTCAGATGCTTCCGGAACAGCCGGTGCATGCGCTCCCAGTGACGCTCTGCAGCGTCCCGGTGGTAGACCGGGCGTTCGCCGAAAGCGAATCCGTGTTCGGTTCCGGGGTACACCTCCACACGATGGGGCCGGTCGTCTCCGGTGAAGATCTTGCGGATCTGCTCCACGGTCGCGTCGGGCACCCAGTGGTCCCGCTCGGCGAATGCCAGATAGAGTCTGCCGCGGATCCGGTCGGCCCGCAGATGGGGCGAGTCGTGCTGGTCGGTCACGATCCTGATTCCGTAATAGGACGCTCCGCAGGCAAAGGCTTCCGGAAAGGCGGCCATCACGGAGACCACGTACTGACCGCTCATGCAGTATCCGAGGACTGCCGTCGAGGGCAGCGCGGAGGCCTCGCCGGCGATGTACGCGAGCATCGTTTCGGTGTCGCTGATCACCTTGGCATGGGTCAGGTCGGCCATCGTGTCGGCCATGATCTGGCGCTGCCTCGGGTCGGTCCGGATGGTTGCCTGGTCAAAGGGGTAGGCGCCCTCGGTGCCGACCCGGTAGAACAGGTTGGGGAGCAGGATCTGGTAGCCCGCGCTGGCGAGTCGGCGGGCCATGTCCCGCAGTTCCCCGCGGATCGCCGGGGCGTCCATGAAGAACAGCACGACGGGAAACGGTCCTCCGGCTTCCGGCTGGACGGAGAAGCAGTCCATGGACCCGTCGCGGGTTTCGAGGTAGAACCTCCGTTCGAGCATCGTGCTGCCCCTTCTGAACCGGCGTGGTGCGCGGTCGGGTATCCTATCGCCGGACAGGGCGGCGCGGGCGGGACCGCGGTCCGCAGCGTACCGCGGGAGGGGTTGCCGCATGGCCGGTTCAATCGAGTTCTTTCTGGCGCTGACGTCGCCGTGGACCTATCTGGCGACCCCGAGAGTCCGGGATCTGGCGACCGAGCACGATCTGGATCTCCGCCTGCGCCCGTTCGATATCTTTGCGGTGTTTCGGCGCAACGGCACGAAGGCGGTCGGCGACCGCCCGGTGCCGGTGCAGAGGAATCGACTGAATGAACTGCGCCGGTGGAGCACACACCTCGGCCTGGATCTCAACCCGCAGCCCAGACATTTTCCGGTCGATCCCACGCTGTCCGGCAAGATGCTGCTGTCGGCGCTGGACGGGCCGGGGGATGCGGCGGAGTTTGCCTGGAGGGTGATGCGCGCGTGCTGGGCCGAGGAACGCGATATTTCCGATCGGGAGACCCTGGCTGCGATTGCCGCGGACTGCGGGCTGGACGGCGCCGCGCTGCTCGCGGCCGTCGAGGGCGGCCATGCGGATGCGGCGTTCGCAAAGAACACGGAGGATGCGATTGTCGCCGACGTGTTCGGGGCACCGACGTTCCTCTTTGCGGGCGAGCTCTACTGGGGCCAGGACCGGATCGAGTTTCTCCGGCGGGCCGTGGAGGGCACCGAGTGAGAGGCGGGCCGGTCGCGGCCGGGCTGCTGCTGGCAATCACGGGGGTGTCGGCGCCGGTCAGCGCCGAGAGCGTCGACGCCGGGCTCGTTGTCCGGATCGTCGGATCCTCCCTGTCGGGTGACAGCTGCCATCTCTCGTTCCAGCTCCGGAATCGCCTGTTCGCCGATCTGCGGAGGTTCGTGGCCGATTTCACGGTGCGCACGGCGACCGGTCGGGAGGTCGGACAAGGAGTGTTCGCGGCCGGACGCGTGCGCCGGCTGCAACCGTACCAGCGGGTGGCTTCGTTCGGGGTGCCGGACGGCGACGCGGCCGCGTGCCGCACGGTGGCCTCGGTGGAACTCGAGATCCGGAGCTGCGTGCTCGACGGAACCGGTGATGTCGGGGTCGAGTACTGCAAGCGCGCCTTTCGGACCGGGGAAGGCGACATCGCCGTGGCACTGGGCGGTCGGATTCCGGACGGACCCGCTCGGGAATTGCGCATCGAGGCATTGGGAATCACGTTTTCCGACCTGACGCGGAGCCTGGCAACCGCTCACGGCATTCCCGGCACGGTCCGGGGGATCGTCGTGGTCGGGGCTGGACCGTCGGCGTCCGGGCCGGGACTGCGGGCCGGGGATCTGGTGGTCGAAGTGGACCTGGAAAGGGTGCCGACGCTGAACGACCTGACGGAGCGGGTCGCCGCTGCCCGGGCCCGCGGGCAGAATTCGGTATTGTGCATGGTCGTGCGGGAGGGCGAGCGCCGCTGGCTGGTCGCACCGTTCCTGGCGGCGGCGCTTCCGGCGGACCGAGTACCCGCAAACCGGTCGGGTTGATGGGGGTCGCGCCGTCCCGTACCCTCCGTGCCGCGCCGCGAGGAGCCCGATGCTCTCCGTACCCGAAGAAATTCTCCTGCTCACCCTCGACGACGAACGGGGCACGCCAGTCGACGTGCCGGCGATCCAGATCGACTGCGCGATTGCCGGCGCCATCCTCATGGACTTGGCGCTGCGCTGCCGGATTGATACGGGCTTGGACGAACTGTTTACGGTCAGCCGCGAGCCGACCGGGGACTCGTTGCTCGACGAGGTGCTGGAGCGCATCGCCGGGGATCCGGAACCGCACGACGCTGCATACTGGGTACAGGTGCTGAGTCACCGCTCCGGCGAGTATCGGGACCGAATTGCCGAACGACTGGTGGAAGCGAAGATCCTGAAGCGGGTCGAGGAGAGGCTGTTGTGGGTGTTCGGATCCCGTCGATATCCGCAGATCGATGGCGGCGAGGAACGGGAAGTCAAACGGCGGATCGTGAACGTCCTGCTCGACGACGGAATCCCGGACCCGAGAGACATCGTGATCCTGACGCTGGCGGATACGTGCGGCGTGCTGGACCGGATTCTCTCGTCGCGCGAGCTGAAAAATCGGGAGGGGCGCCTGCGTCAGCTTGAGCGCATGGACCTGATCGGGCAGGCGGTCACCCGGACCGTGTACGATATCCGATCGTCCATTCCGCCGCTGGTTGCGCCCATCATGTGATGACCGCTCGGAGCGCGGCGGTCTGGGGGCGCGTGCGCCCGGCTCGGGGCGGTGCCCCGGGCGATCGAGGCGCAGGCAGCGTCCGCGGTGCGGACGGGCGGCGGGAGGCGATGGTGGCCCTGCAGTTCGGACGGAGACCGGAGAGGTTGCCGTACCGGTTGTGCAGACGGCTCCCGGGCGGACGGTTCGGGCCGGTCGTCTCCGCCCTGCTGACCGCTGTCATGGTGGGGTGCCCGGCGACGGCCGCCGCCGGGGGCACGCTGACCATCGGGATCACCCAGTTTCCCTCCACCTTCCATCCCGCGATCCAGCTGATGGCGGCGAAGCAGTACATCTTGGCCATGGCCCTGCGGCCCGTGACCGAGTACGGACACGACTGGAGGCTGCGGTGTTTTCTCTGCACCCGACTCCCGACCTTGGAGAACGGTCTCGCGCAACCGGTGGAGCTGGCCGACGGTCGTACCGGGGTGGCCGTGACCTACGAACTGCATCCGGATGCGACCTGGGGGGACGGCACTCCGGTGACCAGCGCCGACGTCGTGTTCACCTGGGAAACCGCTCTGCGCGAAGGCACGGGTTTCTCGGCCCGGGAGGAATATGCGCGCATCACGCACATCGACGTGGTGGACGCCAAGACGTTCACGGTGCACCGTGATCGGCTGACGTATACCTACAACGCGTTTGCCGGAGCCCTCCTCCCGGCCCATCTTGAGGCCGGGCCGGCGGCGGATCCCGCCGAGTACCGCAACCGTACCCTCTACGACACCCGACCTGCGGAACCGGGTCTCTGGTACGGACCGTATCGGGTGATCGAGGTCGTGTCCGGGAGCCATGTGGTCCTTGTGCCCAATCCTGCCTGGCAGGGTCGGGCGCCCGCATTCGATCGGATCGTGGTCCGGGTGATCGAGAACACGGCGGCGCTCCGGGCCAACCTGCTCTCCGGCACGATCGACTACGTCTCGGGTCAGGTCGGGTTCAATACCGACGAAGCGCTGGCGTTCGAACGGGACGAGGCCGATCGGTTCCAGGTCTCGTTCGTGCCGAGCCTCATCTACGAACACGTCGACTTCAACCTCGATTCCATCTACTTCCGGGATCGGAAGGTGCGTCGGGCCCTGATGCACGCGATCAACCGCGAAGCCTTGGTCGACGCCCTGTTCGGGGGCCGGCAGCGGGTGGCGCATTCCCCGGTGCATCCGCTGGCTCCCGGCTACGATCCGGAGGTTCCGACCTATGCGTACCATCCCGAACGGGCCGCGCGCCTGCTCGACGAGGCCGGGTGGCGTCCGGGCCCCGGCGGGATCCGGGTCAATGCGGAAGGGGCGCGCCTGTCGTTTCCGCTCATGACGACGGCCGGATCCCGGGCGCGGGAGCTCGTGCAGCAGGTGCTGCAGGCCCAGTTCCGCACGGTGGGGGTCGAAGCACGGATCCGGAACGAGCCGGCGCGGGTGTTCTTCGGAGAGACGGTGACCCACCGAACCAACCCGGGTCTCAACATGTACGCGTTCCTGTCGACTCCTGAAGGCGTGCCGGTCGAGATGCTCCGTTCCGACCGGATCCCGTCCGAGGCAAACGGATTTGCGGGGCAGAACTTTCCCGGCTACCGGTCGGAGCGCATGGACGCGCTGTTGGACGCCCTGGAGCTCGAGCTGGATCCCGACCGGCGCCGCGCGATGTGGTCGGAACTGCAACGGTTGTACGCCGGGGATCTGCCGGCGATACCGCTGTATTTCCGCGTGGAGCCCTACGTGATTCCGGTCTGGCTGACCGGTGTGCGGCCCACCGGCCATCAGGTACCCGCGACCATGTGGATCGAAGAGTGGCGGATCGCCGAGTAGCCGGCGTCCCCGGACCGTGATCCGCCATCTCGTCCGTCGCGCCGCCGGAGCGGCCGCGGTCCTGGTCCTCATGTCGATGGTGCTGTACGTGCTGATCGGGCTCATGCCCGGAGATCCCGTCGACATCATGGTGCAGGCCGATCCGCGGTTGACGCCGGCCGATGCGGCGCGGCTGAAGGCCCTGTACGGTCTCGACCTTCCGCTGCACGAACGGTACCTGAACTGGCTCGGCGCCGCTCTCTCCGGAGATTTCGGCTACTCGCGGCTCCATCACCGGCCGGTCCTGGAAATCCTCTGGCCGCGCGTCGGCGTGACGGCGGAACTTCTGGGGATCAGCGTTCTCCTGTCCCTTGCCGTCGCGATTCCGGCCGGGGTGCTGGCCGCACGCCGCGCCTATTCGTGGCTCGATCACCTGATCGGTCTGCTGTCGCTCGGAGCGTACTCGATTCCCGCGTTCTGGCTGGCCCTGATGCTGATCATGGCGTTCTCCGTCGAACTGGGATGGCTACCCGCGGGCGGGCTGGGGAACCTGGCGGACCAAGGCGCAGAAGCCTGGCGCCACCGGGTCTTGCCGGTGGTTGCGCTCAGTGCCGCTACCGTGGGCGGATTCATCCGTTTCGTGCGGGCGGCGATGATGGAGGAGTTGCGTCGAGGCTATGTCCGGACGGCCCGGGCGAAGGGTCTGCGCGAACGGCAGGTGGTGTACCGCCACGCGCTCCGAAATGCCCTGATGCCGGTCGTCACGATTCTCGGTCTCTCCTTGGGCACCCTGTTCTCGGGTGCACTCGTGACGGAGACCATGTTCGCCTATCCGGGCATGGGCAAACTGATCTACGACGCGGTGATGGCGAGCGACTACAACCTTGCCCTCGTGAGCCTCCTGTTCGCGACCTTCCTGGTACTCGCGGGGAACCTGACCGCCGATCTCGCATACGCGCAGATGGATCCGCGCGTACGGGTCGGGACGGCGATCGAATGAAACGGGCGGGCGACACCCGAATCGGAGTCCGGAAGCGGCTGCGCCGTCATGGCCCTGCAATGGCCGCCGCCGTCGTGCTGGGATTCTTGGGGCTCATGGCGCTGGCGTTTCCACTGTTCGAATGGGCACTGGGTCTGCGCGTCGAGGCCATCGATCTCCTGGCCCGACTGTCGGGACCCAGTCGGGTGCACCCGCTCGGAACCGACGAACTCGGACGCGATCTCCTGTTGCGGCTGCTCCAGGGTGCCCGGGTGTCGTTGTTCGTGGGAATGTCGGCAGCGCTGGCGACGACGGCGATCGGAGCGGTGCTGGGACTTGCGGCCGGGTACTTCGGAGGCTGGCTGGATGCCGTGCTCATGCGCATCACGGATTTCGTGATCGCCTTGCCGCTGCTGCCCCTGCTGATCGTCATGGCGGCCGTGGATCTGTCGCGTTTCGGACTGGATGCCGACCGGCCGGAGCATGCGGTGCTGCGCATCGTCCTGATCTTGGCGTTCGTGGGATGGCCGACGGTGGCGCGCCTCGCCCGCGGGTCGGCGCTGGTGGTGCGGGAGCTGGAATACGTGCAGGCCGCCCGTGCCCTGGGGGCAGGTCCGGTCGCCATCCTGGTGCGGCACGTGCTTCCGAACTCGCTGTCGCCGATCCTGGTCGCGGCGACGCTGTCGGTGGGGAACCTGATTCTCACGGAATCGGTGCTGAGCTTCCTGGGGCTCGGCATCCAGCCGCCGCTGGCGAGCTGGGGCGCCATGCTGACCGGTGCGCAGGCCCTGATTCGCGAAGCACCGCAGTTGGCGATCTGGCCGGGCCTGCTGATCTTCGTGACGGTCGTCGCCTTCAACATCCTGGGGGACGGCATCCGCGACGCACTCGATGTCGAGGCCGGAGTTCCGGGTTGGCGGATGCGATGACGACGCGGGCACGTGATGCAGCGGCCCGGCAGAACCGGGGAGCCCGGGATCTCGACACCGTTCCGCATCGAAAGACGGCGGCGCGATCGGCGCGGTGCGCGAGAGACCTTGGTGGGACCGGCCGCTCCGAGAGTCCGGGCGATCGCGGACCGCGGAGTCACGATGACGTCGCTGCGCCTCTTGCGGATCCGATCCCATCGGATCCCTTCACTCCGGTGGGCCCGGGCGGAGTCGACGACCGCCGCGAAGGTTTCCCGGACCCGGCGGTCGAAGGTTGCCGTCGACCGCAATCTCCCGGTTTTGTCGCATCTCCGACAGCCGCCGCTGCAGTACAGGTCCGTGCGCGCAGGTCATCGGTTCCGATGCGCCCGCCTTCCGGACCGGGGCAGGGTTCCGGGTGTCGGACCGGCACTGCCGCACACTCCCGCGGACGGCTTCCTGCCGCTGCGGATTCCGGCTCGGAAACCCACCGGACGACGATTGGATCCGCGTTCCCTTTGGCACCGGGCCGTCCCCTCCTCCGCAACCGGGATTGGAGGAAAGAGTCCGGCCACGGACAAGGGTGAGAGGCCGGCGCATGCGCCGGCCTCCGAGCATGCGTCAGGCGACGAAGGTGAAATCGCTTTCGTCGAAATCCGCCGCCACCGTGTTCCACAGGATGATGCGGTCGCTCCCATCGCCGTAGTGGATGTCGGTTCCGAGGCCGTCGGCCCGCTCCTGGATGTCGATCCCCGCGAATCCGCCGCTCACGCCGTGCAGCTCGATGAGGTCGCCGTCCTCGAAGCCGTCGACATGGTCGGTTCCGTCCCCGACCGCGAACACGAAGGTGTCGTTGCCTAACCCTCCATAGTAGCAGTCGTACCCCCGGCCACCGACGAGGCGGTCGTCGCCTTGGCCGCCTTCAAGGTGGTCGATGCCCTTCCCGCCGTAGAGGGTGTCGTTGCCGTTGCCGCCGTAGAGTATGTCCTTGCCGCGGCCGCCGTAGAGCGTATCATCGCCCATGCCTCCGTCGAGCGTGTCGTTGCCTTTCCGGCCGTAGAGCGTGTCGTCGTCGGAGAGCCCGGGATCCATCTCGATCCGGGACTGATCGGCAGCGGCATGGTCGGTTCCTCCGTAGAGCTTGTCGTCGCCCTGACCGCCGCGCAGCTCGTCGTTGCCCATGCCGCCCTGCAGCGTGTCGTCGCCTTGGCCGCCGCGCAACTCATCGTCACCCATGCCGCCCTCAAGCGTGTCGTCACCCTGGCCGCCCTGCAGCGTGTCGGCGCCGCTGCCGCCCTGGAGCAGATTGTCGTCGTCGCCGACCGGGGTCGCGGCGGGCGCGCTTGCCCCCGCCACCTCCCGCTGCTCCATGACCTGCATCCCGGGCGCTTCGTCGTGGCAGACCTCACAGTCCTCGACGAACCGGAAATCGCTAGCGTCCAGATCTCCGGGGTTCACGCCCCACAGGATGATCATGTCGTCGCCGTCGCCGTAGCGGATCTCGGTTCCGCCGTCGCGGGCCCGAATGTCGAGTCCCTCGAAATTGCCCTTGATTCCCCGCAGCTCAATGAGGTCGCCGGCCTCGAAGTCGGAGATCTGGTTGTAGTTGCCGTCTCCCGCCATGAATACGAAGGTGTCGGCCCCCCAACCCCCGTAGAGGTTGTCGTTGCCTCGACCGCCCGTGAGCGTGTCGTTGCCTTGGCCGCCGTAGATGCAGTCCTTTCCGTCAAGACCGAACAAGGTGTCGTCGCCGTTGTCACCGTAGAGCGTATCGCTCAGCCGGCTACCCGTCAGCGTGTCGTCACCGTTGCCGCCGTCCAGTTCACTGTCGACCGGTCCGGCGACATACGTGTCGTTGCCGTCAGTGCCTTTCCAGTGGAACTGTCGTTCGTCCTGTGCCATGGTGCCTTCTCCTCGGAGGTGCAAGTCTGCCGTACAGGGTGCGATCACGCCCCGCGAACGCTCAATCTATGTCGGGCGGGCAGTCGAGGCAAACGATCGCGTCGACGGGGATCGTTTCCGGTCTTCCGGTCGGGTTGATTGGATAGATCGGGGCTGATCATCTCGGTTCCGGTGTGGCTGGATGCCGGTCATGGCGACAGTGCCGGTTTCGGGAACGGCGAGGGTGGAACGGTGCGCGATCGCGGTGCGCCCGGCTCTGGGGCCGGGAGTACCGGCGGCGCCGGAGCAGAGGGCGATTCTCGAGGGGAGGCCGGAGTTCCGACACGAGGGCCGCGGTCGATCCCTCCCGCTGCGGCCAGGAAGCGAGGACGGTCGGGGCCGGCGGCCCTGAGCACCCGACCGGGTCGTTGTCTGTCCGTACCCTGCCGCCCTCGCCGCCTCCGACGCGATCCGACCCGGCACCCGCCCATGGAACGTCGGTCTCATGGTGTTCACCGACCGGCTTGGACGGGACCAGCCGGCCGCCGACGGAATCGGCACCGCCGGCCGGCACGAGGGAATCCGCGCTGCCGGCGCGCGGTTCCGGATCGCGGTGCCGTCCCGTCGCCACGGGGCGGTACAGGGAGGTGCGGCCGAAGACCGGACCGGTTCTGGCCCGCCCGAACCCGCACCTCCGGTCACCGGCAGCGGGCGAACGAAGAGGACGGAAGAGGCTTGCCCCGAACGCCGTCAGGAAGAACCGTCCATGATCAGTAGGGGTGAGCTGTTGCTCGTATTGATGTGGAAGAACCGGATACCGACCATCATGTGCACGCGGTTTGTTGCGGGCATCGTATCCATCATCTTGATGTTCTCGGGGAGAAGGGTTCGTACAGGTCCGATGTCTCGGTCTCAAGGCCGAGAACGTCTGCGTTCAGGAACAGGCTCTCAGACCAGGGGCGCGCCGTCATCCCGGGCGACGGCGATCACGGCAGATCGGGGAACCGTATTCCCGCCATCGGGGAAATGGCTGCCGCCCCGTTCGCCGGGATGCTGGATTCCGACAAACATGGTCCTTCCGTCGGGGCTCCAGGCCAGACCGGTCACCTCGCATTCCTTCGGTCCTACCAGGAAACGGCGGATCTCGCCCGTGTCGGGGTCGCCGCGCAGCATCTGGTTGTTGCCCTGGCCCGCGAATTCGCCTTCGTTCGAGTACGCCCCGTCGGTCTGGATCCACAGGCCCCCCGAACGGTCGAACGCCAGCCCGTCGGGAGAATTGAACATGTTCTCCGGAGTCAGGTTGGACGAGCCGGCGTCCGGGCCGACGTGGACTGCCGGATTGCCGGCCACCACGTACAAATCCCACGAAAACGCGCGCGCCGTGTGATCGCCACGGGCCGGCCGCCAGCGGACGATCTGACCGAACCGATTTCCGAATCTCGGATTCGGACCGTCGATCGGCATGGGGTCGCCCCCGAGGTTCCGGGCCCTGCCGCGGTTCTTGTTGTTGGTCAGGCAGCAGTACACCTCGGCCCGGCCCGGGTGAACCGCAACCCATTCCGGCCGATCCATCGTGGTGCCGCCGATGGCGGAGGCCGCCCGGCGCGTGTGGATGCAAATGTCGGCGAGGGTCGGGAGGCCGGTGGTGGATGGTGAGAGTTCAAGCCAGACTCCGTGGCCTGTTTCATCGAACCGTGCGGTGAACAGCGTGCCCGAATCCAGCAAGTCGGCGTTGTCCCCGCCGGGTCGATAGCGGCCGTCGCTGACGAACCGGTACAGGAACTCCCCCTGTTCGTCATCTCCCATGTAGACCACGGCCTGCCCGGAATCGGCGATCACGAGCTCCGCATTCTCGTGCTTGAGCCGTCCGAGTGCCGTACGCTTGCGGGGGGAGGACGCCGGGTCAGCCGGGTCGATTTCCACGACATATCCCACGCGGTTCGGCTCGTGGGGATGCTTGGCAAGGTCGAACCGCTCGTCCTGGCCGCTCCAGCCGATCTTGGTATCGACGACATCGATTCCGTAGCGCGCCAGATCTTCGGAGATCTGGATCCCGGTATCGCTTGACGCAAAATAGAGATGAAAGTTCTCTTCGCAGGTCAGAAAGGTTCCCCAAGGAGTCTTTCCGCATCCGCAATTGTTCCAGGTTCCGAGGCTTCGTGTGCCGGACGGGTCGGCGGCAGTCCGCAGGAGCGGGTGACCGCGCGCCGGCCCGGCAATGGTCATGGGCGTATCTGCGGTAATGCGCCGGTTGAACGGCGAGTCCAGCACCACCGACCAGATGCGGTCCTTCTGCCGGATCTCCACGATCGACACACCGTGGGCTGCCTGGCTCTTCCGTACGTCGTCGGCGTTCCGGGGAAGCCGGTGTGCCGCGCCGCCGCCGAACAACGGAGGATTCACGTACTCGTTGTTCACGGCGAGGAGCGTTCGCGCACCTACGGCGAACAACTCGATGCCGTCGTTGTTGTCGCCGAACGCGCGCTGCTGGCTGGAAGCGGTCCCGCCAGTGACCGGATCAAAAGGCGTCCCGTCCGACCACATCGGGTCGGCCCAGCGAACGACGGGGTACCAGCTGTATCCGTCGGGTACGGTAACGGTATCCAAGGTGTTGGCGGCAACGGAGTGGAACGGGCTGCGGTCATCATCCTGAGCTCGGGCGGTCCGGCAGCCGGCCCCGCCCGCACCCAGCACAAATGCCGTGGCACCGACCCCCGCCGCGCCGTTCAGGAAGCGGCGGCGCGAAAGCAGCCGGTGCGCCAGCTTTTCGAAATCCGTTGGCGGCAGGGCCGGGAGAGGGCCGGATGTCGTGGGACGAGGGCGACCGGAGGGGTTCGGCGCAGCGTGTCGAGACTTCATCGTTCCGTTCCGGATTCGGGTACGGCGGCGACGGCACCCGGATGCACGGTGCACGAGTGGAGGTTCGGATCCCGGCCCGAAGGTTGCGATGGCCGCGTACCGGAACTCCGGTTCGGCGGCGATGGTTTCGGCATCGGTTTCCGGCCCGAGGATTCCGGCGGCAGGGGCGAGCGGGTGCGAGGCACCCTGCAGTACGATAGCGAAAGCCGGTTCGCCCGGTGTGGTCGGGTGGGGTGCAGGGTACCGACTCTTTCGTGCACGATCCAGCGGACCGCGCTTCTCCCTGCACCGGCGGCAACCTTCTGCCTGCACGGCACCGGGCGCGGCTGCAGGCGGATGACGCAGGGCCCGAACGGCCGATCCTGGGAGTCGACTTCGGATGACCACCTCCATGGTTGCCGGATCAAGACTGCGGAGGATCTGGCGACAGAGATCCGAATCTTCCGGACGGATTGTGTGCCGAATGCGGGAAGCGGAATCGACGGGACGGTTTGCTATCGGGCCCGGTGCTTCCGGTGCCGGGTTCCGCGGGATCGCGCCGGACCGGATGACGCCGTCCGGTGTGGCCGAACCCGATTCTTGGTGGCGGTGAGCTGCCACTGACCCATGCTCAACGAAGGCCGGCCCGCCGGGCCGCGGGGCGCGTCCTGTGGGGCCCAAGCGACCCGGGTCCTGCCCCCGATGGCGAAGCGCGGGGATCGTGCCGCCGACCCCTCGGCCGCGACCCTGCCGGACGCCGGGCTGCGGTGACCATCAGGGTGTAAGGGGGCAAGAAGCCCCGGGGGTTCCGAGTCGCCGGAGGCTGGGAGGCCGTGCCCGGGGATCGCGCACGGGGCGAGCGGCCACTACAATCGCGAACATGGACCGTGTGTTTCCGAGACTGCTGACAGGCTGGCTGGTGGTGCTCTCCGGCGGGATGGCGTATGCAGAACCCCGAGAGCGTGCCGAACCCGAAGCGTCCACCGGCATCGGAACTGCCAGGTCCGCGGACAGCATCGCCGGCATGGTGGTCGCTGCCGATTCCCGGGCGGTGGATGCGGCTCTCCGAGTGCTCCGCGACGGCGGCTCCGCTACGGATGCCGCGATTGCGGCGCAGTTGGCGCTGGCAGTGGTCGAACCGCAGTCGTCGGGAATTGGCGGTGGCGGGTTCCTGCTGCGTCGGGACGGCGCCACCGGAGTGCTCCATGCCTTGGACGGCCGCGAAACGGCTCCGGCCGGTGCCCGGCCCGACATGTTCCTGGATGCCTCGGGATCACCGATCGCGTTCTTCGAGGCCGTCGCGGGCGGGCTTTCGGTCGGCGTACCGGGGCTCGTGCACCTGCTCGAGACCGCCCACGCCCGGTTCGGACGGCATCCTTGGGAAGCTCTCTTTGCACCCGCGCTGGCGCTTGCCCGGGACGGTTTCGCGGTTCGCCCCCGACTGCATGGCCTGCTCGCCCGTGCCCGTCACGTTCGTCGTGACCCGGAAGCGCGCGCATACTTCTATGATTCGGCGGGAAACCCGCGGCCGGTCGGCTACCGGCTGCGCAATCCGGAGCTCTTTCGGGCGCTGCGACAGCTCTCCCGGAACGGAGCAGCCGCGCTCTATCACGGTGCCCTTGCCCGGGCCATCAGCCGGAAGGTGGGCCGAACCCCGCACCGGCCGGGGACACTCGCGCCGGCCGACTTCGCACGCTACAGTTCGCGTTTCCGGAGTCCGGTATGCGGGACGTACCGCTCCTACCGCGTCTGCGGCATGGGCCCCCCGAGTTCGGGTGCCACGACCGTACTGGCCATTCTCGGTCTGCTTGAGACGTTCGATCTCGGCCGCATGGATCCGAACACGGCGGAACCTTGGCACCTGTTCGCGGAAGCTTCCCGTCTCGCGTATGCGGACCGGGATCGCTACGTTGCCGATCCCGATGCCGTCGAGGTACCGACCGAAGGCTTGGTGGATCCCGGCTATCTTGCGCGGCGAGCCTTGCTGATCGATCCGAACGCCGCCGCGCCGGGGCGCGTGGTTCCAGGAATCCCGCCGGGAGCCCCGGAAGGCCGGTTCGACGGCCGTTCTCCCGAGGAACCGTCTACGACCCATCTGTCGGTGGTCGACCGAATCGGCAACGCCGTGGCGCTGACGTCAAGCATCGAAACCGCATTCGGCTCCGGACTGATGGTCAGCGGGTTCCTTCTCAACAATCAGCTGACGGATTTTTCCTTTGCGCCTCGGCCGGCCGACGGTGTCGCCAATCGCGCTGCGGCCGGCAAGCGGCCCCGGAGCTCGATGGCTCCCACCGTGGTCACCGATGCGAAAGGGCGCCTCCGGGCGGTGCTGGGGTCTCCGGGCGGGGCCCGAATCATCTGCTACGTGGCTCAGGCCATCCTCCTTTCGGTCGACTGGGCGCTGGATGCCGCCTCGGTGGTGAGCTTTCCGCATATCTGCAATCGCGGGGGAGCCACGGAGATCGAAGCGGCACCGGCCGCCGCGGCTTGGACCGTTCCGCTTGCGGACTTAGGCCATGTGGTTGCGGCGCGCTCCATGACCAGCGGGCTCAACCTCATTCTCGTGGGACCCGATGGTCGGATGTCCGGTGCGGCGGATCCGCGGAGGGAGGGTGCGGTCGGGGTTCCGTGAGCGTTCAGGCATCACCGGTCTTCTCCGTAACCTGGTCGCGTATCCAATGCGGGCGTATTCGGTTGGACCGAGAGGCCGGACCGAAGCCCGTCCCGGCGGCGGATCGGACCGCCGGATCTCCATCGGTCGGCCTCCTGGCATCCGGCGGCGCGAGTTCCGTTCGGTCGCTACCGCGCCGGCGGATTCCGGTGCTGCGTGCCCCCGCTTCCGCATCCAGGGTGTCGCCGGCCGAGATCACGGTTCGCCGGCACTGCCCGACGGGCGGTTTCCCGGGATGCCTGGACGAACCGGTTCCGCGGTCCGGGTTTCGTTACTGTGTCGGCGGCGGATTTCGGCATGCGGTGGCGTCGCTGGGATGCCGGGTAGTGCGGGCGGGATCGGTTGCGGCGGGTCAGGAAGAGGGGGCGTCGCAACGAGCGGGCGGACGGGCACGGCGCCCGGCAAGGGGACCGGATCCCTTGGGGCGACCGCCGCATCCGTCTTGGGGTCCGGGGTGATCGGTGCTGATTTCCGTTGTCCGGGACTGCACGCACGGTTCTGGGCCGAGCATGCGCGTCATCTGCGGGGAGGCCGATGGGGCGTGCAGGATCATCCGATCCCGAGGGCCGGAGAACCCGCAGGACCTTCCCACGCTGTGGTTGCTATTGTGAAGGACCGCTGCACGGGACACAGAGTTCCGCATTCCTGCCGAGTGTTCCGGCTGCGGCGGCACGTGGACGGCCCCGCAGCCGGAACACCCGGCAGGGTTGGGCCTGCGCAACCTCCCTCCATCGGCCGTCGACAAGATCGAATGCAGCGTGGGATCCGCGGCGCTGGTCCGCCGTGCGCGCGATCGACGAAGGCGCGGCCGGAGCCGGTTCCGGAGGCAGCCGGAGCGAGCGCGGGTCCCGGTATCACGTGGTGCCGAGGATTCGGATCCAGACCGCGTGCAAGCAGGAGCGGAACGCTCCGTGCCGGAACGGATGGCGGACCCGCACGCCGGTCAGACTGGCAGCTTCAGCAGGAACCGTGTGCCGGACGACGAGGTCTTTCCGAGCTCGAACGTCCCGCCGTGGGCGGCGAGGATCTCGCGGACGATGAGGAGTCCGAGCCCGTGCGCGTTGACGACGGTGTCGGCGAGCGGGCGGTCAAAGAACGCCCGGACTTCCGCGTTCAGACCCGGGCCGTCGTCTTCCACCTCGATCAGGACGTGGCGCGTTCGCCGTCGCGCCCGCACCGAGACCGTTCCTCCCTCGGGCATCGCCTCGGTCGCGTTCTGCGCCAGGTTGAGCAACGCGCGGAACAGCTCTTCGCGGTCGACCTCGACGGTCAGGTCGCCCGGCACATCGATATCCCAGCGGATCCGACCGGCATGGATGGCGGCGACGGAATCCCCGGCTTCCACCGCGATGTCGCGCAACCGGACGGCGGCCAGCTTGATCGGAGTCGCGCCGAATCGGTGATAGTCCAGCGTGCGGGTGCAGATCTGTACGGCCCGTTCCACCGCTGTGACCAGCAATGGGACCAGTTTCCGCACGGCCGGATCCTGCGTGGCCCTGATCCGATCCGACGTCACTGCGGCGGTCTGGAGGACGTTGCGCAGATCATGATTGATCCGGCTGACCGACGCGCCCAGCGCTGCTTCCCGATCGCGTCGTTGCAGCAGGGCGCGCAGACTGCCCTGCATCGACAGCACCCCGCGCTCCAGATCCCCGATCTCGTCGCGTCGGTTCGATGCCGGGGTTGCGGGATATTTGTCCTGCGGATTGCGTGCGAACCATGCCAGACGTTCGATGATGGCGGTGACCGGACGGACGAACTGATGCTGCAGCACGAAGAACAGCAGGACTCCGACCGCAACGAACGGCGCCACCGCGCTGGCGCCGATACGGAGTGAATGCCGCCACATGGTTTCCGCAAGGGGGGTCTCGGGGGCCACCACTTCGATCCCGACGCCGGGATTCTGCTCGACCGGTGCCACGATCCGCAGAAGGCGGCCACGCCCGTTGATCAGGGTGTCGAATGCGTGGCGCACACAGCCGAACCAAGAAGTCGAGGCGGGACGGACTGTCTTGTCCACTGCTTTCGGCGTGGAGCCGATGACCAGGGTCGACGTATCGCCGGTTCGGAGAATCACAGCATGGGTGTCGGTGAAATCCAGCAGGCGCTGACGCAGGGCTGAATCGAGTTCGCCCTCGGCCATCACCTGCACGACTCTGACGGTATCGTAGGCACCCTGAAGCTGGTCTTCGATTTCGGCCTGCCAGAACGCCGACACCCACGTCACGTACGAAGCGGCGGCCCACAGGGCGGCAAAGGCCAAGGTGTGCCGGAGGATCCGAGCGGTCAGTGACCTCCGTGCGCGCCGCCGCCCACCCGTTCTCGCCACCGCATCACCCGAGGCGGGCCAGCAGGCCCGCGATCCTGCGCATGCGCGTTCCGAACAGTGCCGGCGTGAAGTACGACCCGGCGACCTGCCGGCCGACCTCGCCGCGGGTGGGGTACGGCAGGATGGCACTCGTCATCCGCGCGATCCTCATCCGATGAGATACCATCAGGCACCAAGGATGGATCAGCTCACCGGCGTGGGCTCCGACCATGCTCGCGCCCACGACCCGTCCCCGGTAGACCATCACCTTGATCAGACCGTCGGTTTCGCGCTCGGCGCGAAATCGGTCGTTGCTCTCAACCGGCAGGGTCACGACCCGCACTCGGTTCCCGAATCGCTCCCGTGCGTCCGGTTCGCTGAGCCCGACCTGCGCGACCTCGGGGTCGGTGTACGTAACCCAGGGTACCGCGGTCTCGTTGATCCGGGCCGGCAGCCGAAACAGCGCCCGCCGCACGACGATGCCGGCGTGGTAGGCCGCGACGTGTGTGAACTGCAACCGTCCGATCGCGTCGCCGATCGCGTAGATCCGGCGGTTGGACGTACGCAGGCCGGCATCGACCTCGATCCCCCGGCGGTGGCTGTGGATGCCTGCGGCATCAAGATTCAGGTCATCGGTGTTGGCGCGCCGCCCGGCTGCCACCAGCAGATGGGTTCCGGAAACTTCGCGGTCGCCTTCCGCCGTCCGCACGGTCAGCCGAATCGAACCCGTCACCTGGGCGGCGGAGGTCACGACCGCCTGCTCGATGGTCGAAATTCCTTCGTCACGGAACCGCTGCGCCACGACCGCAGCGAGGTCCGGGTCGTCGCGGTGCAGCAGACGGCCCCGCTGGATCACGGTGACCGTGCTGCCCAGGCGGCGGTGCGCCTGCGCCAGCTCACATCCGATGGGCCCGCCCCCGAGGACCAGCAGGTGCTGCGGCCGTTCGTCATTGTCAAAGATGGTTTCGTTGGTGAAGTACGGTACGGTTTCGATCCCGGGCACGGGCGGCACGACGGGGGAGGAACCGGTCGCCACGACGAAACGCTTGGCGAACACCCGGAACGGCCCGGCCCGCACTTGGTCGCGGCCGACGAAGGATGCCGTTTCGCGAAGGACGGTGGCGCCGAGACCTTCGAAGCGTTCCTGGGAGTCATGCGGCGCGATGGAGGCGATGACGCTCTGCACGTGATCGCGCACCCGGGCGAAGTCGGTCGTCGGGGGTTCCGTTACCACCCCGAACCGATGGGCGTGCCGCGCCGCGTGGGCCGCATGCGCCGCCGCGATCAGGGATTTGGACGGAACACATCCGTAGTTCAGACAGTCTCCTCCCATCCGGCCGCGCTCGATCAGCACGGTTTCGATGCCTAGCTGGGAGGCAGCAGCAGCGACACTCAGACCGCCCGAACCGGCACCGATGATGCACAGGTACGGCCGCAGCGTGGTTTCCGGTACACCCATGGGACATGCTTTCCTATCTGTTGGAAGCTGGCTCCGATACCATAGACCCAGCTTGCGGTGCCCGCGATTCCGGAGACCGCCGGTCATCGGCGCGCCGTCCACCCACCATGAAGGTTCCCGGATGCAGCGCTTGCGGTCGAGGTCGACCGAGAGGCATGGGGCGGACGGCCGGTTCCGGCCCTTTGTCGCAGCGCGATCCTGCCGTCGACTCTTGGACGCGTGCGAGGAACTGTGGATCGCCGAGCATGGAGGCGGCATGCACATCCCCGCCCGTCGGCCCGCACCTCCACCCGCCCCCAGAAGGCCCAGGCGCTGCGGGAAGCGCGGGTCGCCAAGGTATCCCTGCAGTTCCGGCGCTTCGACCTGCCTCCTCCCGGGAACGGAACCGGCGCGGGCGACCCCGTGCCCATGACGGCGGTCCGCAGGACCGAAGAAGATCCACCGGCCGGCGTCGAGCCCCTGCACGGGATCCTGCTCACCCGCCTGCCGGTATCGACCCGGAAGGAGGTGCGGCGGGTGCTGGAATTGTATCGCCTGCGCTGGCGGATCGAGGACTGGCACCGGGTCCTGAAACGCGGATGCAAGGCGGAATTCCTCCACCATCGGGAAGGACACCGGATCGAACGGGCGGTCACCATCAAGGCCGTGATCGCCTGGCGACTCTTCGCCATGGTCATGCTCGGACGGGAAACCCCGAACTGCCCGCCGAGGTTCGGTTCGGCAAAACCGAAATCATGGTGCTCAAGGACTTCGCCCGTCGGCACAAGCTTCGGCGCCCACCGGACAACCTGGGGCACGCCGTGCGGACCCTGGCGATCTTCGGCGGCTACCTCGATCGCCGCAGCGATCCCCCACCCGGGCCCACGGTGGTCGGGCGTGGCTACACCCATATGGCGATCCTGGCCCAAGGCTACGAATGGGTGCTGGAGATGGATCCATCCAGCGAGCTGTACCAGGAATTACGTCCAGACAAGACATGTGAGTCATAGGCAGGCAGCGGGTCTGCGGGGATGAACCAGCGAGAGCCGTACCGATCGGGTGCCCCCGCGTGCCGACACGGAAATCTTGCCAGAATCCTGCCGTCAATTCAACAGTTCCGGACTACTGGCTCGCGGACGTCTTTAGGCATCAGAACGGCCGCTTCTCCGGCCGCCAAGGATACCAGCTGCCGGTACCGTCGTTCTTCCCGCCGTCCCGTGCGCCGCAGGGCGCCGGCCGGCGAGCCGGGGTCGGGAACGGTTTCGATGTCCAGATGCCCAACAGGAACCGACATGGGGCCGTATGCGTCCACGGGCCAAGAGAAGTTCGATGCTGCGCATGGGAACGCCCTACGCCCCGGACAACCACACATGGCCAAGGACGATCCCTCATCTGCCTGCCGATGTCACAGAGAGGCTGTCGGAAGTCCGGGTGCGACCGGGCGGAGCCATCGGATGCCTGCGGCTCCAGACGCCCTGATCGAGACCGCGCGAGCAGAGGCGGGACGTTCTTGATGTGTTTCGGGCGAGATCGGAGAGGCGGATGCTTCACCTGTGTGGTCCACGGGGAACCCGAATCTTGGGCGCGCTCTTCCGATCGGGCTTCCAGCGACGACTGCGGCACGGGATCCCGGTTCTGCCTACACGCTCCGATTGCCTGTACGATTGTGGATCCGGACCGACGTGCATAGAGAGGTCTCCGGTCCGGTGTTCGTCCGAACCTTCGAACGGGAGACCAGGAGCGGGAGCGGATTGGCATGCGTGGATTGTTCTTCCTCGGCAATCGCGAAGTCGAACTTCGCGAGGTACCGGACCCTGCACCGGGACCGGGCGAGGTCGTGCTCAAGATCAAGGCGTCCGGAATGTGCGGCAGCGATCTCAAGTTCTACCGGTCGGCGCCGGGCGAGGCGCAGCGTGCGTTGGGACTCGGCGAAGACGTCCACGCCCATCATTGGCGGGCACGAGCCCTGCGGGGTGGTGGCCGAACGAGGCTCCGGAGTGCTGCCGGAAGCGGCACCCATCGATGCGCGGGTCATGAACCACCACTATGCAGGGTGCGGGCTGTGCGGCTCCTGCCGCACCGGCTGGTCACAGATGTGTGAAACCGGTGCGGCCAAGGTCTACGGCGTGACTGCCGACGGCGCGCATGCCGACTACATTGTCGTTCCCGCCGCCAGCTTGGTCCCGCTGCCGGAAGAACTCAGTTTCGCGGAAGGATCGGCGATTGCCTGCGGCACCGGTACTGCGTACGGAGCACTGTGCCGACTGCCTCGACTCGGCGGCTCCACACTCGCGGTCTTCGGACTCGGACCGGTCGGCCTGAGCGTCGCACTCCTGGGCACGGCCATGGGCGCGCGGGTCGTCGCCGTCGAAGTCGGACAGGAGCGGATGGCCCGGGGTGCCCGATTCGGCGCCGACATGGTCGTCGATGCCGGCGCTTCAGATCCGGTCGAGGCTCTGAAGGAGATCACGCAGGGTCGGGGTGTGGATCTGGCCATCGATTGCAGCGGCTCGTCGGAGGCTCGCTCGGCTGCGGTTGGCTCCGCCAAGCAGTGGGGTACCGTGTGCTTCGTAGGAGAGGGCGGCACCGTCACGATCGACGTCAGCCGCGACCTGATCCGCAAGCAGCTCTCGGTGATCGGATCCTGGACGTTCAGCGCGGTTGGACAGGCCGAATGCGCCCGCTTTGTCGCCGGCCGCAAGATTGCTCTGGAGGAGATTTTCACCCATCGCTACGTGCTCGATCAGGCGGCCGATGCCTATCGCCAGTTCGATACCCGGACCACAGGCAAGGGGGTGTTCCTGTTCGATTGACAGCGTGCCTGTTTCGGGCCGTTCTTCCGCCATTTCGTCGAAAGGTCGGGGGTCTGCACAGAACCGGGAACGGGTCGGTGGGGGGATGCGGCGGAAATCAATGCCCCCGGCGTGCTTCCCGTCCCGTCTCGAGCGGCCGGCGAGATCCCTGGACCGTTCCCCCGTCTCGCAGGTCGATCGGGTTGGTCATCCGGTCGGCGCCCGAACTGCGCGCCCGTCCGGAGTTCCGGATGATTCTCAGCTGATATTGAGTCGCATCATTGGTGATGCGTGGTTTGTCGATGGATCGGGCGTCATTGTGTACCCATGTATGAGTGCAGGGGTGGCTTGATACAAGTCGGTGGAATGCCGATGTAGGGTGGCCCTGTATATCGTCCGGTCCCAACCGCCCCTCTCCGCCCGACATCCTGCTCTGCGAGTCCTGGCGCGAAACCGGAATGGCCAAGAAGCCCCCCTCGCCCACCTCTCCAAGGGGCCGCCCGCTCTTGTTGGGATGTCGGGACGAGACCGGCCGATCGATCCGAAGGCCTCCCCCGAGCGGGATCCGGTCCGGGCCACGATCGTGGCCCGGATCCTCAGATCGCGGACCTGAAGGTCCGTCCCGTCTACCCCCGCACCGAAGCCCGGGGCTGAGCCCACGTCTTCCTGTGCAGTCGTCCACCACGTCGAATGACACCTGCGCCAGAGACTGAAGCCCTGCGGTTCGACGACGAGGATGTCGAAGGCGCCGAGGCCCGACGGCCGGCCATCGGGGCGCCGGCGCAGATCCCGGCGCGCGCCCGGGCCAAGGCGGCAGCGAAGGGAACGACCGGAGGGGATCCGGTGCTCCGCTTGCCGGCGATCGCGCGGGCCGCGGCCGCAACACCGTGGCGCCCCGCTTTGCGGGTGCCGGGGTCTTCCAGGTCAGAACGCGGCCCCCGCCGCGCCGGGGAAAGGCACTCAGGCCCCTTGGACGTGAGCCGTAGCGTACCCGGTCAGACGCTGCTGAAACGTATCGAATGGCATGGGTATCAGATTCGTGCACCTGATCGGCGCGGGGATTTCGGGCTAGTGGATGTCGTTGGCCTCCATCACGACGCGCCGCAGGCGGCCGATATCGAAATCCGGTTGCCTCACGCAGTCGAGGATCACCGATTCGCGCCGCATGATCAGATCCACGGCTGCGGGAATGTCCCGGACGACCTTGCGCGGTATGACGACCGCGCCGTGCCGGTCGGCGTGAACAATGTCGTCATGCCCCACCTGCATGCCGTGCACGTCGACGGCGCCACCGGTGTCCACCACATGAACGAAACCATGGCTGGGGGCAACCTTGCCGGCCAGCAACTGGAATCCAGGTGCGCATGCGTCAAGGTCGCGGATGGATCCATTGGTCACGACTCCCAGCACACCCAGCCCCTTGTGTACGGCGGTATTGACTTCGCCCCAGAACGCCCCGAAGCCGGGTTCGGGATCGAGATCCTGGATCACTGCCACGGTCGGTCTGGCTCCGTCCGCCACGTATTCGTAATATCTGATCCTGTCCCGCAGTACGTGGCCGCTCGGGCCTTGCGGCGGCGCGCTCCCACGGATGGTGGCCGTTCGGGCCCATCCCACGATAGGAGCAAGACCGGGATCCGAGCAGAGGAGCGGCTGAACGGTAAATCCGGTGCCGCGCCGGTGGGGCGCGACCAGTTCCAGCGCATTGCAAATCGTCGGCGTGTCCCAAGTCGCCAGTTGCTTCAGGGTCTCCGCGGTAACCATGGTCATGAGGAATCCTCGGCTCGGGGTGGAGGTTCGCCTTCGGCCGTAGTCCGCGGACACGCCTGCGGAGGGCCGGCTACCGGACCGCTCTCTCGCGGCAGGGTAACCGGATCGTCCCACCGGATCATCCCGGGGGTCGGGATTCGGACCCGCAGGCACTTGGTCGCCTCCGATCCTGCCGCCGGGAGCACCGGACGCCCGGTCCGGTCGCGGAGGCCGCACCCGAGCACCGGCAGTGATCCGGCAACCCATGCTTGCGACCTCTCCGTCTGCGTGCACCCGCGCCCGGGTCTGATATCCTCCGTGCAGCGTCGAACTCCGAGCACGACTATGGCCTTCCAGCATCGAGGAGCGCTCCAGAACACGTTCCTCAACCGGCTGCGCAAGTCGCACACCTCGGCGACGGTGCATCTCCTGAACGGCGTGCGGCTCCGTGGCACCGTCGCGGGTTTCGATGAGTTCTGCATCTGTCTGATGGTATCGGGCAGTCAGCAACTGGTCTTCAAGCACGCGATCTCCACGATCATCCCCGTCAAGCCCGTTGGCTTGGCCGATCCGGATGAGTCGAAACCGCGGGATCCGGATCCGGAATCTCCCGTCGGGTGACATCCGTGGCACGGGACGCCGTCCCCGTCTGGATCGTCCATCCGGTGGTTCAGGGCAGCGCCCAACCGCTCCGCACCCAAGCCAGCCGGTTGGCCGAAGCGTGTTCGCTGGCGGATTCCATCGGTCTCCGGATCGATCGTGCAGAGCAGTTCAGGGTCCGCCGCCGCCGGCCGGCCACGTTGCTGGGGTCCGGAGCTGTCGAGTCCCTTCGAGCGGATCTTGCCGGTGCGGCCGAGGCACCCAAGTTGATCCTGTTCAATGTCGACCTGACGCCGGTCCAGCAGCGGAATCTGGAAGCTGCGCTGCAGATCAAGATTCTCGATCGTACGTCGTTGATTCTCGAGATTTTCGGAGCCCGCGCGGCCACGCGCGAGGGCTGCCTCCAGGTCGAACTCGCCCATCTGGAATGGCAGCGAAGCCGATTGGTGCGTTCCTGGACGCACCTGGAGCGCCAGCGCGGCGGGTTCGGGTTCCTCGGTGGCCCCGGCGAATCCCAGATCGAAATCGATCGTCGCCTGATCACTCGACGCGTGGCCCGGATCCGCAAGGAACTCGAACACGTGCGGCAGCGGCGGGACCTTCACCGCCGCCGGCGGAAGCACCCCACCGTCGCCCTTGTCGGTTACGCCAACGCCGGCAAATCGACGCTGTTCAGCCGACTGACCGGCAAGCCTGCCGATGCCCGGAACCAGCCCTTCACCACGCTGGATCCGCTGATGCGGGCGTGTACGCTTCCCTCGGGACGCACCGTGATCTTCTCGGATACCGTGGGGTTCGTATCCGAACTGCCAACCTTGTTGATCGCAGCGTTTCGGGCAACCCTTGAGGAAGCGGTACATGCCGACCTGCTGGTCCACGTGCGCGATATCACGCACCCGGAGACCGCGGCCCAGCGGCGCGACACGATCGATGTCCTGACCGACCTGGGGGCGTTGCAGGAAGGAGCGGACACGCAGCTTGAGGTTCTCAACAAGATCGATCGGTTGACCGACGACGACGTGCAGCGTTTGCGCGGGCGGCAGTCGCGTGCGATTCCGGTATCCGGCCGGCTGGGCACCGGCCTGACCGAACTGCTGGAAGCGGTGGACCTCCGTCTCGGCCGCAACCGCTCCGAATTCGAGATCGCGCTGGAACCGACCGATTCCTCGACCTTGGCGTGGCTCCATGCGCGGGGAGCCATCGTGCGCCAGCGAGCCGATGATTCCCTGCTTCGCGTGCGGGTTTCGCTGGATCCCGAAGAACGGAGCCGTCTCGACGACCGGCTCGCCAGGATGCCGCGATCCGGGACTCCCGACCTTCAGCCGTAGATCCCGGCCGACCGCGCTGCAGCGCTTCCGCCCCGCCCCTTGACATTGGCGGCGCCGGTTCCCACTTCTACCCCCGATCGGTTTCTGGCACTCGAGACAATCGAGTGCCAGGATCGGTTCCGGGCGCCTCGCGGACCATCCGCACGCCCTGCATCCCATTCCCAGCTGAGAGGCATGGAAACATGAAATTCAGGCCGTTGCATGACCGCGTCATGGTCAAGCGCGAAGACGATGATGAGCGCACGCCTGGCGGCATCATCATTCCGGACACCGCGAAGGAGAAGCCCATGAAGGGCAAGGTAATCGCGGTTGGTTCGGGCATCCGGAGCGAAGATGGCAAGATCACGCCGCTGGATGTCAAGGAGGGCGATACCGTCTTGATCGGCAAGTGGTCGGGCACTGAAGTCAAGATGGATGGCGACGAATACGTCATCGTCAAAGAGTCCGACGTCATGGGAATCCTGGGCTAGGCCCGGTCCCGATACTCGCAGAGAAGGAACCTACTCAACATGCCTGCCAAAGAAGTCAAATTTTCGGGCGACGCCCGGGAGCGCATGCTCCGAGGTGTCGACATCCTGGCCAATGCGGTCAAGGTCACGCTGGGCCCCAAGGGCCGGAACGTCGTACTCGACAAGTCGTTCGGTGCGCCGCGCACGACCAAGGACGGAGTGACCGTCGCGAAGGAAATCGAACTCTCTGACAAGTTCGAGAACATGGGCGCACAGATGGTGCGCGAGGTCGCCAGCAAGACCAACGATGTTGCCGGCGACGGGACCACGACGGCCACCGTGCTGGCCCAGGCGGTGGTCCGTGAGGGCACCAAGGCCGTCGCGGCCGGAATGAATCCCATGGATGTCCGACGTGGCATCGACATGGCGACGGAAGCGGTGATCGGCGAACTCAACAAGATGAGCCGAAAAGTGCAGGGTCACGACGAAATCGCGCAAGTCGGGACCGTGTCCGCCAACGGCGAACGGGAAATCGGGGACCTCATCGCCCAGGCCATGGACCGCGTCGGCAAGGAAGGCGTGATCACGGTCGAGGAGGCCAAGTCGCTGGAAACCGAGCTGGATGTCGTCGAAGGCATGCAGTTCGACCGCGGCTACCTGTCCCCCTACTTCATCACGAATGCCGAGAAGATGACAGCGGAATTCGAGGATCCCTACATCCTCATCCATGAGCAGAAGCTGTCCTCCCTGCAGCCGATCCTTCCCATCCTCGAGAAGGTCGTGCAGTCCGGCAAGCCGCTGGTCATTATCGCCGAGGACATCGAAGGCGAGGCGCTCGCCACGCTCGTGGTCAACCGCCTGCGCGGCGGGCTCAAGGTGGCGGCCATCAAGGCGCCCGGGTTCGGCGACCGCCGCAAGGCCATGCTGGTCGACATCGCCACCCTGACCGCTGGCCAGGTCGTGAGCGAGGAACTCGGCGTGAAGCTCGAGAACATCGATCTTCGGATGCTGGGCCGGGCGAAGCGTGTGCTCGTCACCAAGGAGGAGACCACGATCGTCGAGGGTGCTGGCGACACCAAGGACATCGAGGGCCGCTGCAGTCAGATCCGCGCGCAGATCGAGGAGTCCACTTCGGACTACGATCGCGAAAAGCTGCAGGAGCGGCTTGCCAAGCTGGCCGGAGGCGTGGCCGTCGTGCGGGTTGGCGGTGCAACCGAAGTGGAAGTCAAGGAGCGCAAGGACCGGGTTGACGATGCCATGAATGCAACCCGGGCGGCGGTCGAGGAAGGAATCGTGGCCGGAGGCGGCGTCGCGTTCCTCTACGCGGCGGCGCGGAGCCTGAAGGGGTGCAAGCCCGCCAACGACGATCAGCGGGTCGGCATCGATATCGTGCGCAAGGCGCTGGAAGCCCCACTCCGCCAGATTGCGGCCAACGCCGGCTACGACGGTTCGATCGTGATCGGCAAGGTGACGGAATCCAAGGACGAGCACTTCGGGTTCGATGCCCAGCTGGGCGAATACGGAGACCTGTTCAAGGCGGGGGTGATCGATCCGGTCAAGATGGTCCGGGCCGCTCTCCAGGACGCGACGTCCGTCGCGGGACTCCTCATCACCACTGAGGCAATGGTGGCCGAGAAGCCGGAGAAGGCTAAGAACGGCGCCGGAGGTGCTCCCGGCGGAATGCCGGACATGGGCGGGATGGACTTCTAGCGAGTTCCTGTCGTCAGCCGAGACCATGAAGGGGGCCGTGCCCGTCACGGCCCCCTTTTTCTTGCACGGGCAGGAGGCGCACCGACGGTCGGCGCGGCGGGGGCTGCGTAGGGTCCGACCGCTGCGGCGCGTGCCATCCCGCCCGACCAGGGTTGCACCCGTTCCGGATCGCCCGACTATAGTTGAGCGTCGCGGTTCGGCTGGCGGTAGACCGATGCGACCGGGATGGGATGGCCCGCCCGGCCGGCACCCCGGATGCCGAACTTCCGACCGACCCCGGCGGGTGCACCGTCCGATCAAGGGAGAAACCTGAGCCATGACCGATCCGCATCGCGTTGCGTTCCTCGGTTTGGGAGTCATGGGTGGTCCCATGGCCGGCCACCTTGCGGCAGCCCGCCACGAGGTCGTGGTCTACAACCGCACGCAGGCCCGGGCGGATGCCTGGACGGAGCGGCATGGCGGCGAAGCTCGGCCCACGCCTGCGGCCGCGGCGGAAGGGGCCGGAACCGTGTTCGTGTGTGTCGGCAACGACCAGGACCTGCGAAGCGTCGTCACCGGCGCAACGGGAGCCTTGGCCGGCATGCAGCCCGGATCCGTTCTGGTCGATCACACGACGGCGTCAGCCGGAATTGCCCGTGAGCTCGCTTCGGCCTGCAACGCCGCCGGCGTCGGTTTTCTGGATGCTCCGGTGTCCGGGGGGCAGGCGGGTGCAGAGAACGGACAGCTCACGGTCATGGTGGGCGGGGATTCGGACACCTTCGACCGGGTGCGCGAACTGATGGCTTGCTACGCTCGGGCCGTCACCCTGATGGGCCCGGCGGGCGCCGGTCAACTCACCAAGATGGTGAACCAGATTTGCATCGCCGGACTGCTGCAAGGCCTGTCCGAAGGCATGAATTTCGCCCGTCGCGCCGGGCTCGACGGCCCGCAGGTGATCGACGTGGTCTCCAAGGGAGCGGCGCAGTCGTGGCAGATGGAGAATCGCGCCCGCACGATGCTGGAAGGGAAATTCGATTTCGGGTTTGCGGTGCAATGGATGCGCAAGGATCTCGCCATCTGTCTGGCCGAAGCCAAAGACAACGGTGCCAGACTCCCGGTGACCGCGCTGGTGGACCAGATGTATGCGCAGGTGGAAGCGCGCGGCGGCAGTCGGTGGGACACGTCGAGCCTCATCCACCTGCTGCAGAACGATTAGCCTGGTTCCGGTGCGGCGGGCAGGAGAATCCGCAGTCCTTCGTGCCCGACTGTTTCTCGATCACGAGGGCCGAACCTAGTTCCGCCTTAGCGTTGATTACATTATGTCTTTGATGGAATTGTCGATTCCTGGTCCGGGCCCGACCTGCTCCCCGACGCATCAGGAAGGGGCAGGCAGCCCGCTGGATCCCCCGGCCAGAGCGCGCGTCGCCGAGCGTTCGTAGTCGTGGGCCCGACGCCGACACCGGGACCTTCTGGCGAAGGTCCGTTCCACCGCCCAGCGACGGTACAGGAGGACAAACCCCTTGATATTCCGGGGTCGGCGCACGATCTCCAAGATCGTGTCCTTTCCGTTTTCGCCCGTGCCGAGGCCCGTTTCGGGCCCTGATATCCGCCGGCCGCCCACAGTTTCGTACCCTGGGGCGCCTTCTCCCGCATCTTCCGGATTCCCTCTGGAGCACCATCCCGATCCTGAATCGACGCCTCGAGAACCCGGATCGAGATCGGGGATCCCTGCGGATCCACGGTGATCGGGCGCTTGCGCCCCCGGACCTTCTTGCCTGCGTCCAATCCTGCCGGGCCGCCACGCTCTGCCGTGGCCACCGACGGACGGTCGAGCCCGGCTGCAGTCGGATCCCGGGGACGCCCGTCCTGCATCCCGGGCGCGATCCCGGAGGGGTATTCAGCATGCGGTCGAAGACCCTGCTATTCCGCTACGTATCACCCCGCGGTCCGTGATCGGCCTTCGTCCCTTTCCGGAGGACGAAGGAAGGAGCGGCTCGATCACGGCCCATTTCGCAGCGCTCGCATCGGTCTCCAGACGATCCAGGGAACGCGGGTACTGCTTCCTTCGTGGTCGTGATCCACGACAAGGAAGGGCTCCCATGGTGCGGATCCCACGGCGTCAGGCCACACCACCGAGAGGCCGCTCGAATTTGGGCACAGCCTCTGAGAATTCCCTTTGTCTCCCCCAGCGTTGTCGAATCGTCCGATGCTGCTCTTGCAGAGTGCCGAGCTGGACGAGCACGGTGTGCCGCGATGCAGCCTCGAGGCCAGCGCGGGAGTGGGCCGCTCGACCCTGCAGCGCGCCGTCAACCGGCTGCGCTGGAAGGGGCCGGAGAGCTTCTTCGCTGCTCCGCGCCGCCGGGGGCCGAGCAGCGATCACGGAGGAGAAGGCTCGCTGGGCGGAACAGCTGCTGGCAGCAGGACCCAAGCGCGCCGAGGTGGCGCACAGAATCGGGGTCGCATGACAGACCTTGGAGAACGCCATCCGAGCCGGATGAATTGCCAAGCCGGCACCGGCAACTCCGAAGGAGGAGGCCCGGGGACCGTCGGCTGCGGGGTCGATGGCCGGCCGCGAAATGACGTAGCTGCGGCGGCCGGCCGTTGGGCACCCGGACGAGGTTCTGCTGCAGTTCTCCACAGCCCTCTCCAGCGCGGCCTGCCAGGGCAGGGGGGTCCGGTCCGGTCGGCGCCGCTGCTCCGAGAGAGCCTTCCGGAGCGAATGCTCAGGGCCCGTCCGGAACACCATCGCTTCGGTTGACTGGTGCTCGGCATGCCTCCGGACTTCGATCGTTGGCCGTAGGAATCCCCGGCCGACCTCTCTCTGCCAATATCACTGAAATCGGCGATACCTGCGCCCGACACCGGCGAAATATCGGAAGGCCGGCATCCACGATGTCGCCTCTTGTCTGACGCAACGGCTGCACGGTTCGTTTCCGAGGCTGCGCTCGCTTTCCATGGTGGCCTCCGTCGCCCCGGCGCCGATTTCGGCGCAGCTGGGCGCGTTCGGAGATTCCTTCCTCCCCAATCCGGGGACTCCCCGTCCCCTGCGGTTCACGGAGATGTCTCGCGGGCACGACAGGCGCCGAGCCGCAGGTCGGCGAACCGATTCTCCGAGCGGTCCACCAGCGCTCTCGCCCAGTGCCGGACATGGTCTGGATCCATGGAAGCAGAGCATCGCCCAGTTGATGGGCATACCATGGTTGCACGTGGCGACCGATTCGATTTCGGGTGCCGACCCGATGCGGTCACTCACAGACGACACCGTCTCCGTCTCCGTCGCGCATATAGCGGTACGCCGGGTGATTGCGGTGAACCGGGGCGATGTCGTGGCGGCGCGCCTCCTTGCAGGTAATGCGGCCGTTGCGGTTGTCGTCGTAGCGCTCGAGTGCGTTGCCGGTGCCGTCCGGGGCCGGGCTGGTTGCCCGCTTCCGGCCGCCCTCGGTCGGCAGGTAACAGACTTTCGCCTCCATCGCGGTGTCCGCACACCCGGAGAGAATCCGTTCCAGTGCCTGTGCCTCGCGCCGATCGATGGTGAGCTGGTAGGCGCGGCGAACCTCCACGATCCGGGCTGCGAACCAGCAGCGGTTGCGCTCCGGCACCCATTCTCCGGCGTCCTTTCCGCTCTTGCGGTGCCGGTTCACGTCCGGTGAGGCAATTGTAAGGTTGCGGAGGTCAGTCGCGAATCGGGCCCGCGTTGCACGGTCCCGGGCGCAAAGTCCGGAGTCGTGCGCCTCACTGGTTGCGATCACGTGCTCGATGTCCGTGTCGGACGTGGAGCCGAAGCAGGTGCCAGTGTAGGGGCCGTACACCGCACCCAAGCGGCGCACGATCTCCTGCTCGATCGACTGCGGGTAGTGGTAATCGCGTTTGCGATTATAGGGAGAGCAGCGATGCTCGGGTGCCACGGTCAGGCCGCGCCAGGTCTCGGCCCGGACCGTTCCGGAAACTGCGAGCGTGGCGGTCGCCGCGAACATGCACGCTGCGACCGCGCGTCCGAAGGTCCTGATGCGGGGGACGGCAGTTCGGTCGGGATCGCCAGGTTCCGCCTCCGCGCCCGTTCCCGTTGTCGACGGCGTCGCCGGATCGTATGCAAGGTACGCGCAGCACGCCGAGGTCTGCACCTTGCGCTGACCGGGCATCCTGTCGATGACCCGCAGGTTCTCGCCCGGCGTCGGAGCTCGCGAAGCGGGGTCGGTAGTCATGAACGCGAGTGTCCTTCGGTTCCGTCCGCACCCGCCGCTCGACCCAGACGTCGTTGAAGTCGGTCCGGCTGGTGTCGGACGTGGCCCCGGCGACTGTCAGGGATGATCCCACAGGCGTGGTCGTTCGGCAGGCCCGGGTCATGCAGCCGCCGGGGGTGCGACGGCGCGCGCACCGGTGTTCGGACCCAGAAGGCAGAGAATCCCGCTGCACCATGAATCCGCAATTCCGTGTCGTTCTGCAGGTCCTGTTCCGTGATCAAGAGGAGATCGGAACCGATCGAACCACCACGCTCGAGAGTCGCTATCGGTACGAGAAATCGTTCGCGCAGGCCGTGGGAGTCCCCCCGATTGGCTGCCCCCTGCGGGCGGAGTGCGCCGGTTGAGGATGCGTTTGCGGTCGCGCCGAAAGGGTTCAGGCCAGGAGGGAGAGGTCGTGGCCGAGGCCATCCCGATCCACGGTGGTATCGCTGGATCTTCAGCTCAGGTTGGAGACGAGAAGGGACGCCGCCGGCCGGAACGCGGTCCGCGCCGTGCGGCACTATCGTCCGAGCCACAGCATCGCTCTTTCCTCGGGGGCCGCATCCCTCAGATGCCGCCCGTCGTCCCGAAGCGACTGTTCCAGTGTCGCGACCCGCTGCTGAAATCGCGTGTTGGCACCGTCCAAGGCGGTTTCCGGATCTACGCTGCGCGCCCGCGCTAGGCGGACCAGCGCAAACATCGCGTCGCCGATGACGCGGTAGGCCTCGGCCGAGTCGGGCGTCAGCGTCTGCGAGTGCTCGAGGGCTCGTCGAGCTTCGGCTGCCGGCCCCGGAGAGTCGACTTCCTTCGTGGCACGAGCGACCGCGTCCTGCAGCTTTCGCGCCCGTACCAGCGCCGGGCCGGAACGCGGCACCCTCCCTAGGACGCTCCTTCCGTGGGTACGGAGGATAGGTTCGTTCTCCTTGATGCGTTCCCAGTTGCGCATCACGGTATCCGAGTCAACCGTTTCGTCTGCTTCGAACACGTGAGGGTGCCGACGCACCAGCTTGTCGGTCAGCGCGGCAACGACGTCGTCGGCGCCGAAGGCGCCGGTCTCTTCCGCAATGCGGGCGTGATAGATGACCTGCAGCAGCAGGTCTCCGAGTTCGTCGCACAGATGTTCCATGTCGCCCGCCCGAACGGCATCGACGACCTCGTACACTTCCTCGATCGTGTAGGGAAGGATCGTCTCGAAGGTTTGCGCCTTGGTCCAGGGACACCCTCGTACCGGGTCCCGGAGTTCGGCCATGAGGTCGAGCAGGTGTTGAAACCGCGCCCCCGTTCCGGCAGGCGCGGGTTCCGGCCGACCGGATTCGGGGCTGCGGTTCGGGGATCGGTGTCCGTGCATGAAGTACTCCGGCATGCCTGCCGGTCGCGCCCTCGTTCGGCCACCACCGCAGGCGGTTCGGTGTTAGATACAGGATTCTGGGAGCAAGGTCTTGCAGCTTCGTGATTTCCGGGCCCTCAGATGCCGGGTAGGAGGCACGGCCATCCCACGCTAGGTTTGTTGGAAGGCTGGGTTCCGCAGGTTCCGGAGGATTCGGATTGGTGCTGGCTGTTTGTGAAGCGGCGTGGTATCCGTGGTGGTCATGGAACGCGCCGCGGATGTTTCCGAGACGACTCCGGAGGGTTTTGCGCTCCGGGATGTGGTGGTGCGCCTGGCGCGGCCGGATGAGGTGTGTCGCTGGAACCGTGTGGTGGACCGTCATCACGATCTTGGTTTCCAGCAGTTTGCGGGTCGAGGTCTGCGCTACGTGTTCACGTGGCGCGGGCGGTGGATGGGCGCTGCGGGCTGACAAACGGGCGCCTTCCGCTGTGCGCCGCGGGACCGTTGGATGGGTTGGCGCCGCAAGGAACCGTTTGAGCGGTTGCACCGGATCGGAAACCCCACGAGGTTTGTGATTCTGGGAGGTCGCCGGGCGTTTCGGGGTCTTGCCTCGTTTGCGTTGTCGCGGATGCAGCGGCGTCTCAGCGATGACTGGAAAGCTGCGTACGGCAATCCGTTGCGGGTGGCGGAGTCGTTTGTCTCACCGACGAAGTTCCGCGGCACCCTGTACCAGGCGGCGAACTGGAAGTGCGTGGGCAGGCACGGGCGATGCACGCGTCCACGGACGCTCTACCGATCCGCACGGGGAGGCGAAGGATCGGTACGGGGTTCCGCTGCGTCGCGACGCCTGTCGTCGGTTGCGGGATCGTGCGCCGCTTCCTGCGGCGTGGGCGTTGCGGGCGACGCAGAGCGGCCGGTCGGCGCGAGAGGTGCGCTCGATGTACCCGCATTTTGCGGCGCTTTCCGACTTCCGGCGCGCGCAGGGGCGCACGCACGGCATCGCCTCGGTGCTGTGCGTGATCGTGCTGGCGCGGCTGGCGAATCGGCACGGCGCGGTGGCGGCGGCACGCTCCGCGAAGGCGATGACGCAGAAGGATCTGGCGCCGATCGGTGCGTGGAAGAACCCGGACACCGGCCGGTAGGAACCGGTGTCCCAATCGACCGTGCACCGGGTGCTGCAGAACCCCGACCCGGCGTGGATCGAGGAGGCTCTGCGGCGCTGGGCGCAGCCGCGCCTGCGGGTCGGCCACGCGATCGCGGTCGACGGCACGCGCATGCGCGGCGCCCACCGCACCGGCGAGAATCAGTACGAGACGGTCTCGCGGATCGAGCACGGGACCGGCATGCCGGTCTCGATCCTCGACGATTCCGGCGAAGGCGGGGAGATCGCCGCCGTCCACGCCGCGCTCGAGACCGCGCCGGTGGCCGGCCGTCTGCTCATGCTCGACGCGCTCCACACCACCCGCAAGACGGCACGACTGATCGTCGAGACCCAGGGCGCCGACGGGAGGATGACGGTCAAGGGCAACGCTCCCAAGACCTTCGAGACGTTCGAGAGCATCCACTGGGAAACCACGAGCACGGGACACTACCGCGAAACGCCCACGCTCGAGCACGGCCGCATCGAGCCGCGCAGCATCGAAGTCTTCACCCCGCCCGCGAAGATGGTCCACGATCCTCATGTCAAACCGATCTTCCGTGTCACCCGGCGCGTCGAATTCAAGAAATCCGGAAAACCGACCATGGAACACGCCTACGGCAGGACTTCGCTCGCGGCCGACCGCGCCTCGCCGCAACCGCTCCTCGCAGGGAACCGCGGTCCCTGGGTGGTCGAAAGCCATCACCCCATCCGCGACGCCACCTTCCGCGAAGACGACTCCAAGCTCCGGGCCCGCAACGCACCCGCAAACCACGCGATCCTCAACACCCTTGCCCTTGCCGTCATCATCCACAACCCGCGGAAGCTGCCCCAGCCCTTCCACCGCTTCGCCGACGCCCGCCACCCCTATGCCGACCCGCGCAAGCAGGTCCTGCACGCCGTCACAAGACCCGGCTGACCGCGCGCACACCCCGACCGAAACCGCACGTATCCGAGCCGGGCCACCCAACCCGGCAGGCCTCTCGCTCGCCCCGGATCCGCCGAAACGGACCCCTCGCGCCTAAATCCGCGCCGCCACCGGGCCGCAGACGTCCGCACATCTCACAATCGCAGACTCGAACGCGTCGACCCGCGCCGCGATCCAGACTCCGATCGCATCACAGCAACAAGCATGGGATCTCCTTGCCCGTCGCGATGATGATCTCGTCCCGGGCCGGCCGTATCTCCTCCAGCGCCTTCGCGGTGACGATCGTGCCCCGGGCCTTGCGACGGCCCTTTTGTGCCGTGCCGCCGGACCGGACGGGAACGATCTCGCCATTCGCGAGCGAGCGGAACCGCTCCAGGACATAACGGTCGTCCTCGAGACCGCCGCCGACGAAGTGGATGAGATAGGTGCGCGCGTCGCCGCCCGGTGCGATTGCTGCCTGCATCGTGCCGTGCTCCTTCGACAGGTGAATGGGAACGGCGGCAGCGCTACTCTCCCTCTGGAGCGCCGACCGCCGCCTCACTCACGGCCAGACCTCGCCTCCTGCCGGTGGAAGACGCGTGGATGGAGACGCCGGCAAGACGGCCATGCAGCGGACAGGAGCGCGGCGCGCGTTGAAAAGCCACACCCGGCATCATGAAAGGAGGCATGAAGGCGGATGTGCGCGAGGCTCGGGTTGCAGACGTTCAAGACCAGGGCGTTCGCCCGTTTCGCCGACCGCAAGGGGCTGGAGGATGCGGCATTGTGCGAGGCCGTCCGGCGCGCCGGGGAGGGGCTGGTCGACGCCGACCTCGGTGGCGGCGTCATCAAGCAGCGCATCGCCCGCAAGGGCGGCGGCCGGTCCGGAGGGTTCCGCACGATCGTGCTGTGTTATGCTTGACGTAACCCGGATGTCGCCGCTGGGATGCGTGCCGTGCGGTCGCAGCGGGAACATGAATTGTCGTGATTGTCGGTTTCGCTGACAGGAAAACCGAGACATTTTACGAGGGCCGCCGGGTGGCGGCCTTCTCCGGCTTTGCCTGCACCGCTTCGCGTAAGCTCGACCAGCTCGACGCCGCCATCGTGCTGGGCGACTTGGCGCGGCCCGGCAATCGACTGAAGGCGCTCAAAGGTCGGCGCAGGGTACAATGGAGCATTCGCATCAACGACCAGTGGCGGATCTGCTTCACATGGCCCGAGGGCAGTTCCGGGCCGACCGAAGTTGAAATCGTCGACTACCATTGAGGGGAGGCAGGACATGCGCGAACCCATCCATCCCGGCGAGACGCTGCGTGAGGACCTCGACGCGCTCGGCATGAGCGCGGCAGAGCTGGCCCGACGCATCGAAGTGCCGGTCAATCGCATCACCGAGATTCTCAACGGCCGGCGATCGGTCACGGGCGATACCGCCCTGCGCTTGGGGCGCTTTTTCGGCACCTCGGGCGAGTTCTGGCTCAATCTCCAGAAGCTCTACGAGCTACGGAGGGCGGAACGGAAGAACGGGGCGAAGATCGCCCGGCTGAAGCCGCTGGGACCGGAATCGGATATCCAGCCACATGCGCTCACCTGAACCGTCCCCCCCCCAACCGCCGAGTCGAGGAGTCGTGATGCATCGGGACCCCGGGCCATGACGGAAGATCAGATGAACCTCGACCTTGCGGGGAGGCCGAGCGCGCGTGTCATCCTTGAGCGCATCCGCGGGGAGAGCCGCGATGAGACCGAGAAGGGACGCTGGTTCGAACAGTTGTTCATGCGGATCGCGCTTCAGGAGCCGGAATTCGAGATCAAGAGGATCTGGCGCTGGGCGGAGTGGCCCGAGCGCGAGGCGTTGACCGGACTCGACGGGCGCGACATCGGGATCGATCTGGTGGCGCGGCGCACCTCGGGCGAGTGGGTCGCCATTCAGTGCAAGTGCTACAACGACCGGCATGTGCTCGGCAAGATCGGGATCGACAAGTTTCTCGGCGGCTCGCAACAGCCGGTCTTCCGCCTGCGGTGGGTCGTGGCGACGTGCCGGTGGGGGCCGAACGCAGAGCGTGCGATCCAGGGTGCCCATCCCGAAGTCAGGCAAATCGACTTCCGGCAGTATCTCGACGTTCAGGTCGAGGAGCGGGATGCCGAGCGCCCGGTGCAGGCGCCATGGCCGCTTCAGGCCGACGCGATCGAGGACGCGGTCAGCGGGCTTGCCTACCACGACCGGGGACGCCTCATCATGGCGTGCGGTACGGGCAAGACATTCACGTCCCTTCGCATTGCCGAGCAGGTCGTCGAGGACGGACAACGGATCCTCTTCGCCGCCCCGACCATCGCGCTCGTCTCGCAGGCGCGGCGGGAGTGGCTGCGTCAGACGACGCGCAAGCTTGCATGCATCGTGGTGTGTTCGGACCCGACGGCCGGCGGACGCAACGAGAACGAGGACATCCGAGTCTCCGAACTTGAGTGTCCGGTGACGACGGACCCCGGCGAGATCGCGCAGTCGCTCGCCGGCAACGGCGTGACCCGGGTCGTGTTCTGCACCTACCATTCGTTGGGGCGGGTGACCAAGGCTCAGGCGCAGCATGGCGCGCCGGCGTTCGATCTGGCCATCGCCGACGAGGCGCACCGCACGACCGGAGCGGTGCTCGACGTACGTGGGTCCGGTGATGGCCGCAAGGTCGATTTTCAGGAGTTCCACGACGACGCGCGGCTGAAGTCTCGCAAGCGCCTCTACATGACGGCCACGCCACGGCTCTACACAGAACGCTCCAGGGGCAGGCTCGCCGAACAGGGCATCACCGTCGTCGACATGGGCGATTGCGCGATCTACGGGCCGGAGCTTCATCGGCTGCCGTTCGCCAAGGCCGTAAATCACGGCATGCTCTCCGACTATCGGGTGATCGTCCTCGGCGTCGGCGAGGGGAGCGTGACGCCCGGCTTGCGGCGGCGCCTCGAAGGAATCGACCAGTCGGCGAAGGGCAAGCAGGCGCCGACCACCAACGACATGACGCGCGTGCTTGGCGTCTCGCTCGCCGTGAATGGCGTCACCGAAGGCAAGGCGCTGGAGCAGCCGGGCAAGCTCCCGCGCACGATGGCGTTTGCCAACAGCATTGCGCGTTCGAAGTGGTACGCGGAAGCGCTCATGGAGAGCGAGGTCCTGAGGGCCACTACCCGGCGAATGCAGGCCGGACGGGCGATGAAAGTTGTCGCGCAGCACCTCGATGCGTCGTCCAGCGCGCTACAACGCAACCAGGAACTTCGCACGCTGGCCCGTGCCGACGCGGACGGGGAATGCCGGGTGGTGTGCAACGTCAAGCTCTTTACCGAGGGCGTGGACGTGCCGTCGCTCGACGCCGTTGCCTTCCTTGACCCCCGGGACAGCCAGGTCGATGTCGTGCAGGCGGTCGGGCGGGTGATGCGAACGGCGCCGGGCAAGCGCTTCGGCTACATCATCATTCCGGTTGTCGTCGCACCGGACCAGGATGTCGTGGCCGCGCTTGAGCGAGGCACGGAGGGCTACCGGACGGTCGGGCGGGTGCTGCGAGCGCTTCAGGCTCACGACGGGCGCCTTGCGGAGTCGCCCGCCAATTTCATCAAAGTTTACGAACAGTCCGGCGCGACGGCACCGGGAGAATCGGCCGGCGGTCAAGTTCGAGAGACAGCGGGAGAGGACATCCAGCGTGAAATTGATCTGAAGGAGGCCGAACAGGGGATTTACGCACATGTCGCCGCGGCGTCGGGGCTGGGCAAGCCCGGGCAGGTCGTTGCCGACGAGATTGCCGACGCAGTCCGTCACGCCAGCACCGTGCTCCAGGACGAAGCGACGGAGGAACCGCTTGCGAAAGCACTTGACCTCGTGCCGGAAGACGACGGCGGCGCGAAGGGGGTCTGCACGGTCGCTGCGCTCATGCTCTGTAACGCCTGCCTGCTGCAACGCCGGCTGCGCGACGAACCGGAGATGAAGACCATTGTGCGGCTCGACAAGGTTGCGGGGGCGAAGCATCCCAGAGAGGTTCTCGAGGCCGCGTGGGAGGCGATCCTCGAAAAGGACTACGCGCCGGTGTTTCGCCCCGCGCTTGCGGTGCTGGCCGCCTTGCGCGAAGGCAAGGCCATCGACGACGCCATCCGCATGCTTGCCGAGTGCGCCAACCGCGTCGCCGACTCGCTCAGCGACCTCGGCTACGACCATGCGGGGCCGCTCTACCACCGCATCCTCGGATCCGCGAAGAGCGACGGGGCGTTCTATACGAACAACCTGTCGGCGGTCCTGCTGGCGCGTCTCGCCTTCGCCCGGGATCTGATCGACTGGTCTGATCCGCAACCCGTGGCGAAACTTCGAATCATCGATCCTGCGTGCGGGACCGGAACACTGCTCATGGCCGCCCTCCAGACCATCAAGGCCCGGGTCTCCGAGGCCGGGGAGATGAGGGACGAGGATCGAAACGCTCTGCACAGGCATCTCGTGGAGGATGTTCTCTGTGGTCTCGATATCAACCAGCACGGCATCCAGCTCGCCGCGTGCAACCTGACCCTCGGCGCTCCGACCGTCGATTATGCGCGCATGAACCTGATCACCCTGCCTCACGGCCCACAGGTCGAGGGACCGCCGAAGGCGGGATCGCTGGAGATCCTGACGGCGGCAGAGGACTCCCGAGCAAGCCTTGCGTCCTTGATCGCGCCGCCCCGGTCGCTCGAAGGCTTGGATGCCGCCCAAGTCAACGAAAGTACGGAGATCCGGTTCCCGCTGCGGAACCTCAATGCCGTGATCATGAACGCGCCGTTCACCGCGAACGAGAATCGAAGCAGGAAGTACGGCGCCGACGGCCGCAAGGCCATGCAGCGCCACGAACTCGACCTGCAGACGCGGCTCGCGCAGAGAGACCCGATGGCGGGCGCCGCCGTGACGGCGAACAGCATCCGGACCTTCTTCACTCCGCTGGCCGACTCGTTGCTGAGGAAAGAAGAAGCCACGCTTGCGATGGTGATCCCGACCACGGCCTGCACAGGATCAAGCGGGGCGGCGGAGCGCCGCTTTCTTGCCGAGCGCTTCCGGATCGAGACCGTCGTGACCAGCCACGACCCGCGTAGGCCCAACTTCAGCGAAAACACCGCCATCCATGAATCGCTGCTGATTTGTCGTCGTTTCCGACGAGGGGGGGGGTACAGGGGCCTGTCGGGATAGGCCCACCCGCTTCGTCGCCCTGCGCACCATGCCCGCAACGCCGGCGGAAGCGGTCGAAGCCGCGGAGGCCATCGAAACGAACACTGCGGGTGAGTGGTTCACCGTTTACGAACAGCCGGAGAAGCGCGTCCGAACCGGAGACTGGCGGCCGTGCCAGTTTCTGGACCCGGAACTGGTGAGCGTTGCCATGCGTCTCGAACAGGAGGAAGCGCTCGCACCGCTGGGGAACCGATACCGGCTGGGTCCGGCGGGCCAGCGGATCCGGGATGCCTTTCGTCCGGTCGAGGAGGATGGCGACGGCGATCGGGTGTTCTGGGGGCGATCGAAGGATCTGCGGACGACGATGGGGGCCGTTCCGGAACAGGCGGTGGCGGAAAGGAAGCCGGCGCTCGCCGCCCGCTACCGGCAACAGGCGGGGTATGTCCTGCTGGCGGCGAAGTTCAACACAAGTTCCGGCCGGCTCCTCGCGATTTTCAGCAACCGGCCGGCTCTGGGATCGATGTGGGTGCCCATCCAAGATACGAGCATAGAGGAAGCGAAGGCGCTGTGCGCCTGGTGCAACGGCACTCTTGGCGCGCTGGGCTTCATGATGAGGCGAGGTGCGACGTTGATGAACCCGTCGTTCTCGCAGGCCGTACTTGCCACGCTGCCCGTTCCGGACTTCAGGACATTAAGCGCAGTTGCACTTGCCGAAGCGTTCGAGCAAACCAAGAGCATGCCGGTCCGTAACTACTCACCCCTGGTTGGGGTCTGGTTGGCCGTAGTGCTCGTTGAGGATGTCTGCGGCCTTTCCGTTGAGGGCGATGTGGATGGCGACGAGAGGGTTGTAGCCGAGTGCCTCCATGGAGGTGAGGAAGCTTGAGCCTCGGCACCATGCGGTTGCGTGGAGCATGGTGCGGAAACATCCGGACACTTTGATCTTGACCTTGGTCATTCGGATCTTCTGTTCTCCGGCATTGTTGGTGAAGCTGACGTCGGGGTCCTTCATGAAGCGGAGGACGGACGTTTCGTGTTTCACGAGACGTTCATGCAGGTTGTGGGCGTCGGACTTTGCGATGCGTCCCCGGGTTCCTTTCGTCCGCGGCGGGATATCGGGCAACTCCTTGGCGCCTTGGGTGAGAAGGGTGCGGTAGCGCTTGCGCACGGCCCGGCGGTCGGTCTCGTTCAAGGCCTTGGATGCGCTCTGGTTGACCCTGTGGCAGACCCCGCGCAGCAGGCTCTTCATCAATCGCGCCCAGCGGTAGCCGTTGGACTCGACGACGAAGGCCCGTTCGCGCAGCAGGTGGCTGCCGCACAGCTGGTGGCGGCACTGATCGTAGCCCATGTATGCAGCCCAGCAGTCGTGGACCAGGACGCCTTGGTAGCGCGGGAGGATGCCGATCTCTTCGATCGCCTCCCGACCGCGCTTGCGGTGCGGGAACTTCACGGTCAGGGTGCCGTCGGTGACGACAGGGAGCCATTGGGTCTTGCCGGCGACCCGGAATCCGGTCTCATCGACATGCAAGGCCGGGCGTTGCAGGAGATGGGCCACGGCGACCTCCTCCCAAGATGCGAGCGCATCCTGAAAGCGCCGGACCTAGCCGAGACAGGTCGCCTCGGAGAGCTTGATGCCGGAGATCGCGTGCACGAGCGAGACAGCACGGCGCAGGGACAGCATCTGGGCGATCAGCAGGTTGAGGACCAAGGCCTGGATGCGGACACCGTACTGCACGGGCCCCGGCATGAGGTCTGGGAACCGGCCCTTGGTCCGGGCCCGGCACTTCGGGCATTCCTTGATCTCGGCGTCGACGCGGCGCTCGACGACTTCGAACACGATGTCGTAGAGGACGCGGCGCTCCCGATCGACGGGGTCGACGTCGTCGAGGTCGGCGCCGCAAGCGTCGCAGGCATCGACGGTGATCGTCTCCTGGACGGTGGTCGTGCGCCGGTGACCGCCCGTCTGCGGGTTCGGCTTCGGGCCCTTGCCGTGGCTCCCGGTGCGCCGCGCGCTCTCGTCCTTGTCCGTCTGGGACGGCGGCAGACCGGAGTTCCGGCTCGTCTTGCGCGTGGCCTTCTCCAGGAGCACGGCCAGCAGCAGCTGGAGCAGCATCAGCAGGCCGCGGACGAGCGCCTCGCACTCCGGGGAGACCTTGCCTTGCATGCGGAGATCCTGGAACCGCTTCTGGAAGGCGTCGACTTCCTGGCGCAGGGAGGTGCCGGCGACGCTCGTCATCCCGACGCCTCCACCCCCCGGACGGCCGCCCGCACGGCGAACCGCTCGCCTTCGGGCATCGTCCGGTAGCGCCGCGCCGGCGGCGGGCGCGTCCGGATGCCGCGGCGCTCCAAGGTCTCCAGCATCCCGAGGCCGGCCCCGACCCTGGAGCCGCCCTTTGCGGTCGTCCCGTGAAGGGGCTCGCAGAGGGTCTTCGCCCGCTCGGTGCGGCGGCAGGGGGAACACCGACCCACGGTCTCCCGAACCTCCGCGATCGGCGGGCGGGTCCGGCGGCGGCCCGAACAGGGGGTCGACTTCAGGTCGATGATTCGCTGGTCCATGGGGATTCCCGCAGCCACGATTCGACGACAGCATGCGAATCGGCGGGCGCTTGTCAAGCGGTGCGTGGACGACCCGCCCACGCACCGAAACGTCACCTCCTATCCAAGGCCTGCCGGTATGGGAACACCGCCGTCACCTCGACGCACCTATCCGAATGCCATTGTCCCGCCGGGCGATCGACCCGTCGTCGCCTTCGATCCCTACCCGGCCGCCATCCACACCTCCGACGCGGTCCGCCCCGATGGCCCATCTTGGAGAGGGTCCCTCCTACAACGTCAAGCGCAGATCTCCGGCGGAGGGGAACGGCAGCCCACGGAACCCGCTCCACCGGACCGCACGGCGGACCCGCGACGTCCCGCGCGGGGTGCCCGGTCGCGTTGCGGACCCCTCCCCACAAGGCCGGAACGGGGAGCGGCAGCCGAAGATCGACCCACTTCTTGTCAGACGGACCCCGTGCATCCGGTCCTCGGCCGCAAGCGAGTGAAAGGGGCACGGAACAATGCCGGATCCGAACCCGTCAGGAAAAACGATTCGTCATCAGTAGGGGGGGGTGAGTAGATACGCCGGTCCAACCCTGGAAGAACGCGGCGGACGACAACCTGCGCGATGTCCTAGACCGGGCCGCAGCCACCACCACAGGTATTGAGCTTACGACGATCAGAGATCTGAGGGCGCGGCTCAGCTGCGAACCAACCGTTTCTAAGAGCCTGTACGGAAACTATTGAGCGGCCCCGATTCTGGCCGCTCGTGCAAAGTATCGGCGTCGGAAAGACCGCTTCGAAAGCAATCTGACAGATGTGGAATGGGCTTGTTTGATCCCGATGTAATCTCCAGCCACATCGCAGATACCAGAATCGGGACCGCTCCATAGTTTCCGCACAGGCTCTAACGTATCCGCTTAAGGATACGCGGGGGATTTGAGCATGCCAGTCGATTACTCAATGAGTATTTCTCGACTTACCGTCGACAAACTGGGCGTCAAGCTCTACGATAAAGTCTCCGCTGTCATCGCCGAACTCATCGCGAATGCTTACGATGCCGATGCCACCCATGTGACGGTTCGAGCACCGATGGGAGAGTTTCTGGGGCCTGTTAACGCATTATGTGGTAGAATCCGGATCGCCGGTCCGTAGAGAGGACTCCCAGTCATGGAACTCACGCAAGCCCAGTAGGAGCGTATCGCTCCTGTCTTTCCGAAGCACCGCGGCAAGGTCTTGCTCAGTACTCGGTCGGTCCTGAACGCCATCCTGTACGTAGCCGAGCAGGAATGCACGTGGCGCGGGCTGCCGGCGCACTTCGGCACCTGGCACACCCTCTCCACCCGGATGAACCGCTGGGCGAAGAAGGGCGTCCTGGATCGGGTGTTTGCGGAGTTGCAGCGTTTGGAGATCATGCGGGTGAAGGTCGAGGTGCTGTCCTTGGACAGCACCGTGGTGAAAGTGCACCCGGACGGTACGGGAGCGCTCGAAAAGCATGGTGCTCAGGCCCTCGGGAAGTCGCGCGGGGGCTGGACCACCAAGCTTCATCGGGTAGCTGCGAAGGATCGAAACGCGGTAGGGTTTTCCTGGTCCGGAGGGCAGGAGGGCGACGGGCCCCAAGGGCGCACGTTGCTGCACCGCATGGTATTGCCAGATACCGCACGTTGTCTGGTGATGGACAAGGCCTATGAAGGGGACGAAACCCGTAAACTGGTGGCAAGTCGGGGACTGGAGCCCGTGGTCCCACCCAAGGCCAACCGGATCACGCCGTGGGAATACGATCGGGAATTGTATCTACTCAGTATCTACTCACCCCCCCCTACTGATGACGAATCGTTTTTCCTGACGGGTTCGGATCCGGCATGGTTCCGTGCCCCTTTCCCTCGCTCGCGGCCAAGGACCGGATGCACGGGGTTCGGCTGACAAGAAGTGGGTCGATCTTCGGCTTCCGCTCCCCGTTCCGGCCTTGTGGGGAGGGTCCGCAACGCGACCGGGCCCCTCGCGCGGAGGTCGCGGGTCCGCGCCCTGCGGTCCGGTGGAGCGGGTTCCGTGGGCTGCCGTTCCCCTCCGCCGGAGATCTGCGCTTGACGTTGTAGGAGGGACCCTCTCCAAGATGGGCCATTGGGGCGGACCGCGTCGGAGGTGTGGATGGCGGCCGGGTAGGGATCGAAGGCGACGACGGGTCGATCGCCCGGCGGGGCAAGGGCATTCGGATAGGTGCGTCGAGGTGACGGCGGTGTTCCCATACCGGCAGGCCTTGGATAGGAGGTGACGTTTCGGTGCGTGGGCGGGTCGTCCACGCACCGCTTGACAAGCGCCCGCCGATTCGCATGCTGTCGTCGAATCGTGGCTGCGGGAATCCCCATGGACCAGCGAATCATCGACCTGAAGTCGACCCCCTGTTCGGGCCGCTGCGAGCACCTTCACTGGACGACAGCAAAGGGCGGCTCCAGGGTTGGGGCCGGCCTCGGGATGCTGGAGACCTTGGAGCGCCGCGGCGTCCTGACGCGCCCGCCGCCGGCGCGGCGCTCCCGGACGATGCCCGAAGGCGAGCGGTTCGCTGTGCGGGCGGCAATCCGGGCGGTGGAGGCGTCGGGATGACGAGCGTCGCCGGCACCTCCCTGCGCCAAGAGGTCGACGCCTTCCAGAAGCGGTTCCAGGATCTCCGCACGCAAGGCAAGGTCTCCCCGGAGTGCGAGGCGCTCGTCCGCGGCCTGCTGATGCTGCTCCAGCTGCTGCTGGCCGTGCTCCTGGAGAAGGCCACGCGCAAGACGAGCCGGAACTCCGGTCTGCCGCCGTCCCAGACGGACCCGGACGAGAGCGCGCGGCGCACCGGGATCCACGGCAAGGGCCCGAAGCCGAACCCGCAGACGGGCGGTCACCGGCGCACGACCACCGTCCAGGAGACGATCACCGTCGATGCCTGCGACGCTTGCGGCGCCGACCTCGACGACGTCGACCCCGTCGATCGGGAGCGCCGCGTCCTCTACGACATCGTGTTCGAAGTCGTCGAGCGCCGCGTCGACGCCGAGATCAAGGAATGCCCGAAGTGCCGGGCCCGGACCAAGGGCCGGTTCCCAGACCTCATGCCGGGTCCCGTGCAGTACGGTGTCCGCATCCAGGCCTTGGTCCTCAACCTGCTGATCGCCCAGATGCTGTCCCTGCGCCGTGCCGTCTCGCTCGTGCACGCGATCTCCGGCATCAAGCTCTCCGAGGCGACCTGTCTCGGCTAGGTCCGGCGCTTTCAGGATGCGCTCGCATCCTGGGAGGAGGTCGCCGTGGCCCATCTCCTGCAACGCCCGGCCTTGCATGTCGATGAGACCGGATTCCGGGTCGCCGGCAAGACCCAATGGCTCCATGTCGTCACCGACGGCACCCTGACCGTGAAGTTCCCGCACCGCAAGCGCGGTCGGGAGGCGATCGAAGAGATCGGCATCCTCCCGCGCTACCAGGGCGTCCGGGTCCACGACTGCTGGGCTGCGTACATGGGCTACGAGCAGTGCCGCCACCAGCTGTGCGGCAGCCACCTGCTGCGCGAACTGGCCTTCGTCGTCGAGTCCAACGGCTACCGCTGGGCGCGATTGATGAAGAGCCTGCTGCGCGAGGTCTGCCACAGGGTCAACCAGAGCGCATCCAAGGCCTTGAACGAGACCGACCGCCGGGCCGTGCGCACGCGCTACCGCACCCTCCTCACCCAAGGCGCCAAGGAGTTGCCCGATATCCCGCCGCGGACGAAAGGAACCCGGGGACGCATCGCAAAGTCCGACGCCCACAACCTGCATGAACGTCTCGTGAAACACGAGACGTCCGTCCTCCGCTTCATGAAGGACCCCGACGTCAGCTTCACCAACAATGCCGGAGAACAGAAGATCCGAATGACCAAGGTCAAGATCAAAGTGTCCGGATGTTTCCGCACCATGCTCCACGCAACCGCATGGTGCCGAGGCTCCAGCTTCCTCACCTCCATGGAGGCACTCGGCTACAACCCTCTCGTCGCCATCCACATCGCCCTCGACGGAAAGGCCGCAGACATCCTCAACGAGCACTATGGCCAACCCGACCCCAACAAGGGGTGAGTAGTTAGTGCCCGCACCGAAAATGGTCATTTTGGCGGCCCTTCCGGCGAAATTTCGGGTTGGACCCACCCTCCGGGGCCTCCGGTCGCTCCGTTTCCAGGGGATTCCTGCCGATTCGTAGCGGCATCCGGGCCCTTCCCACCCAGAATCCGGACGCTAGGGCGAGCGGTTCCGTTCCCGCTCCCGGCGAGCTTTGCGGACGGGGTGGAGGGGCGCCGCTGTCAGGCGGCGCGTCTTCGTCGTCGTCGGGCTTGGGCCCGGGCCTGTCTCTGCAGCAGCAACCCGATGCGGTGGACATTGAAGGCCACCATGGAGAGCGCCACCATCCGCGCAAAACCCTCCGCCCCATACGACAGGACCCGGTCCATGCCGCGCTGCTCGAGATTATTGATGGCGGACTCCACGGCCGGATGCTGCCGGCGCATCTCCCGGAACGTCGGGTCGGCGGCCCGTTTCCGGTCGGCCGGACCGAGTTTTCCCTTCTTCGGAAGCACGTTGTGATCCAGCAGTTCGTCCAGTGCGATCCGGTTGGAGGGGCTGTGGAACCCCCGATCGAAGCTGCACAGGCGGAGGTCGGGGAAGCGGGCCTGCGCTTCCCGGATCATGGGCACGGCATGATCCACGTCTCCGCCTTCCCACAGGATCCGGGAGTGTAGGAGGAAGCCGTGCTGATCCTCCAGCACGGCCACCGGCACTCCGAGTTCCACCGGAACCCCGGCCTTGCCCTTCACGCACCAGCGCGTGTGCTCCTCGAAGATCGAAAACACCTTCTCTTCCTGCGGGATCTTCTCGCCCTTCAGCAGGCGGCGGTCCACTTGGTCGAGCTGCCTCCGGGCATGCTTGAGGTACGACTCGATCCGGAGAATCCTGGGGGCTCCGACGCCTTGCTCCCGAAGCGCGGGAACCGTCGCTTCCGCCCGTCGGACCTCCTCCCAGCAGGCGTCGAGGTACGCCTGGATCGGCCCCGGACGGGCCCGCCGGGTCCGCCGAACCTTCTGAAAGAGCCGCTGCAGCCTCCGGCTCCGATGCCGCCACTGCCGCCCTCCGGACACCCCCGCCCGCAGGGCTGAGCGGCCCGTCTCGCGCACCAGGCAACGCATCGCATCCCACAGCAGGTTGACATCCGTCGGGAAGTGCACATCCGTCTTCACCACGAACGAATCACAGCGGCCCCGCAGGGGCTCCTTCGACGGGCGACCGCCCGGGCCGCTCTTCCGCTTCCGCTTCCGCACCAGCGCATGGCCGCTCTCCGCGATCAGCTGCAACACCTCCCCCAGCACGTCCGGCGTCAGCAGGCTCACGTTGTGTACCACCGTGGGATACCGGTACCGGGTCTCGTCCCAGAAGCCGGAGTGTCCCAGAAACTTCCGAACGGTATGGTGTTGGTTCACCAGCTCGTGCAGACGATCGAAGTCACACCCCAGGACCTGCTTCAGGAGACCCATCACGAGGATCCTCCACAGCTCCATGCCGGGACGCCCTTTCGTGTGGGACACCTCGGGAAGGATCCCCTGCTCCAGGATCTCGAACAACCGGGCACGAACCGACCGGTCGGCATACACGTGCCGAAGCCCGAGCAGCAGCGGCGGAATGTCATCCCGCGAGTTCTCGTCGATCTCGATCTCCTCGATCGCAACCTGACCCAATTCCATCTGCAGGCGAATGACGTTTCGCATGGCAATTCTCGCGAAGATTTCCGAAAATCCGGCCGATTCTCGACCGCATCGGCCGATTCCCGCATCAAAGCGGGATTCTTCGTCCCCTCTATATCACGATTCCACTTTCAGAGTCAAACCATTGTACTTTTTCGGTGCGGGCACTAGTTAGTGCCCGCACCGAAAATGGTCATTTTGGCGGCCCTTCCGGCGAAATTTCGGGTTGGACCCACCCTCCGGGGCCTCCGGTCGCTCCGTTTCCAGGGGATTCCTGCCGATTCGCAGCGGCATCCGGGCCCTTCCCACCCAGAATCCGGACGCTAGGGCGAGCGGTTCCGTTCCCGCTCCCGGCGAGCTTCGCGGATGGGGTGGGGGCGCCGCTGTCAGGCGGCGCGTCTTCGTCGTCGTCGGGCTTGGGCCCGGGCTTGTCTCTGCAGCAGCAACCCGATGCGGTGGACATTGAAGGCCACCATGGAGAGCGCCACCATCCGCGCAAAACCCTCCGCCCCATACGACAGGACCCGATCCATGCCGCGCTGCTCGAGATTATTGATGGCGGACTCCACGGCCGGATGCTGCCGGCGCATCTCCCGGAACGTCGGGTCGGCGACCCGTTTCCGGTCGGCCGGACCGAGTTTTCCCTTCTTCGGCAGCACGTTGTGATCCAGCAGTTCGTCCAGTGCGATCCGGTTGGAGGGACTGTGGAACCCCCGATCGAAGCTGCACAGGCGGAGGTCGGGGAAGCGGGCCTGCGCTTCCCGGATCATGGGCACGGCATGATCCACGTCTCCGCCTTCCCACAGGATCCGGGAGTGTAGGAGGAAGCCGTGCTGATCCTCCAGCACGGCCACCGGCACTCCGAGTTCCACCGGAACCCCGGCCTTGCCCTTCACACACCAGCGCGTGTGCTCCTCGAAGATCGAAAACACCTTCTCTTCCTGCGGGATCTTCTCGCCTTTCAGCAGGCGGCGGTCCACTTGGTCGAGCTGCCTCCGGGCATGCTTGAGGTACGACTCGATCCGGAGAATCCTGGGGGCTCCGACGCCTTGCTCCCGAAGCGCGGGAACCGTCGCTTCCGCCCGTCGGACCTCCTCCCAGCAGGCGTCGAGGTACGCTTGGATCGGCCCCGGACGGGCCCGCCGGGTCCGCCGAACCTTCTGAAAGAGCCGCTGCAGCCTCCGGCTCCGATGCCGCCACTGCCGCCCTCCGGACACCCCCGCCCGCAGGGTTGAGCGGCCCGTCTCGCGCACCAGGCAACGCATCGCATCCCACAGCAGGTTGACGTCCGTCGGGAAGTGCACATCCGTCTTCACCACGAACGAATCACAGCGGCCCCGCAGGGGCTCCTTCGACGGGCGACCGCCCGGGCCGCTCTTCCGCTTCCGCTTCCGCACCAGCGCATGGCCGCTCTCCGCGATCAGCTGCAACACCTCCCCCAACACGTCCGGCGTCCGCAGGCTCACGTTGTGTACCACCGTGGGATACCGGTACCAGGTCTCGTCCCAGAAGTCGGAGTGTCCCAGAAACGTCCGAACGGTAGGGTGTTGGTTCACCCGCTCGTGCAGACGATCGAAGTCACACCCCAGGACCTGCTTCAGGAGACCCATCACGAGGATCCTCCACAGCTCCATGCCGGGACGCCCTCGCAGGCGGGATACCTCGGGAAGGATCCCCTGCTCCAGGATCTCGAACAACCGGGCACGAACCGACCGGTCGGCATACACGTGCCGAAGCCCGAGCAGCAGCGGCGGAATGTCATCCCGCGAGTTCTCGTCGATCTCGATCTCCTCGATCGCAACCTGACCCAATTCCATCTGCAGGCGAATGACGTTTCGCATGGCAATTCTCGCGAAGATTTCCGAACATCCGGCCGATTCTCGACCTCATCGGCCGATTCCCGCATCAAAGCGGGATTCTTCGTCCCCTCTATATCACGATTCCACTTTTAGAGTCAAGCCATTGTACTTTTTCGGTGCGGGCACTAGTTACTCTACTCACCCCCCCCCGACTGATGACGAAGATCGATCCGCTTCTTGTCAGCCGGAACACGCACATCCGGTCATCGGCAGCGAGCGAATGAAAGGGGCAAGGGAAAATGCCGAATCCGAACCCGTCAGGAAAAACGATTCGTGATCAATAGGGGGGGGGGAGAGTAGATACCCTTCTTTGATGGCATATAACGACATATTCCGCTGAAATCAGGCTGGATTCGAAGAATCTTCGCCCTGCCAGTATTGAGCTTTCATTCATGTAATCCAACTCTTAGGGGTTTTCCGGGCAGGCACTAATTCGGAGACACGAAATCCGAATGCGTTGGGGCTCGGATCATCATAGATCGCCTCCTTGATCGCAATTTTCGTGCCGAGAAGGTCCCATCGAGCCTTGGCGGCACGATTGCAGCGCGCCGCAAACTGTAACAATCTCGCCAGTCGTCGCCGGAGTAGCAGCGTGGGATCACCGTGCTCGGACAACTGGCGCGTGGTGTTCCGATTCGAGAACGGCGAGGCCACCGACGTGGACCTGATCGACTATCACTGACCGGAGGGAGCGTGACCATGAACGATATTGCAGGAGGTCGCGTCGGCCCGATGCTGAACCCGCCCCACTTGGGCGAACTCATCCGCGAGAGCATGGACGAGGCGGGCTGGAACGTGACCGATACGGCGGCTCGGCTCGGCTGCGAGCGCGGAACGCTGTCGCGTTTGCTGAACGGCAAGGCGGGAGTGTCGGCCAACATGGCGCTGGCGCTGGAGGATATCGGCTGGGGAACCGCCGAACACTGGGTGCGGATGCAGGCGAGGTACGAGCTTGCACAGGCGCGCCGGGACCGGGTGGCCGCCGGACGGCGTACGGGTGCGCTGCGCGCATGATCATGACTTCTGCCGTCGGGGCGGTCGGGTCTGACTGATGCACCTGTCATGGAACGAGGTTCGTGCGCGTGCCGCCGCGTTCGCCGAGGACTGGAAGGACGTGGCCTACCGGAAGGGCGAGACGCAGCGCTTTTGCGACGCCTTCTTCGACGTGTTCGGTGTACGGCAGCGCAACGTCGCGCGCTACGAAGCACATGTCGCGAAGCTGGACAACCGTTCGGGCTTCATCGACCTGTTCTGGCCGGGCGTGCTCATCGTCGAGCAGAAGAGCACCCCCTCTCTGTCGTCCTCTCATTCCGAAGATGGCCGGTGTCTCAACGATGTTGGCAGGGAGGACATGTCCTGCGCTCCAACCTCGCCGATGGAGATGACGACACCTTGTGGCACACCGACAGGATGCTCACGGACTTGGAGGCTGTGTATCGGTCGCTGAATTCCGAGCTGGGCCTGCGGCCGATCTTCCACCCCAAGGAATTCCGGGCCGGCGGCCGCTGGTTCCTCTCCGTCATCGTCTACCAGCGGGTTCCGATGATCCGCCGCACACTCCAAGCGAGCGGTGATCATCGAAGCGGGAGCAGCCTCCGTGCCGACCTCGAAGGACCGCAGCGGGTCACAGCGACCTTCCGGCAAGCACGCGGTCCGACCCTCCATGTCCGCAAGGCCACCCGAGCCGAACCCGGGCAGCGCAGCATCCTCCGACGCGCTGGGAATCCCGCACACCCCCGGCGGCATCCGAAGGCGGGCGGCCTGAAACCCGTTCAGCGCACGAAATGTAGTGCCCGGGGAGGAGCTTGGAAAGCGCACCGAAACCCTTGTACAGCCGTGTTTCTCGAATTCCTCGTTGCACATGGTTCAAGGTGCGCAGCGCTGCAGACGCCGCCAGGATGGCCGGCTTCAACCTCCAGAGGTGGAAGGTCGAGGACTTCTGTCGCGCCTCAAGTCGGGCGGTCGCACCGAGTTCCAGCGGTTCCGGGCCGCGGAACGACTGCAGCGGGCCATTGCCATCAAAGCCGTCATCGCCTGGAGCATCATGGCCCTGCTCGGACGACAGGTCCCGAACTGCGAGCCCGAGCCGATGTTTCGCCGATCAGGAACGGAGCTTGCTGTGCGAGTACGCCGCCGAGAAGCACATGACTCCACCCGGCCGCCTCGGAGATGCTGCTCGCTTGGTTGCCCGTCTTGGCGGGTACCGGGATCGCAAGCAGGATCCGAGCCCGGACACTCGATCAGGTGGCACGGTGCGACCCGCCTGACCCGCGCTGTTCTTGGCCATCAAGTCGGCTTCCGGGCCGGACAGCGGCAGTCCTTGCGCCAGGATCAGACCATTGACGTCACGTCGTAATTGTCATGATTCGGTGAGACCCCTCGGAGATCCTCACCTGTGTGCACCGGAGCATGTCGGACCAATTCGGTCTGCGTTCCGATCCGGAACTCGACCGGAAGTTCGGCCGCTCGCTCCGGCAATGGCCGCCCTTCGTCGATTCGGACCCCGCCCTCCGGCGCCTCGGACGGCATTTTCGCCTGATCGTCCTGTCCAAGGTGGATCGAGCAGGATTCGCATCCAGTGTGATCCGCACCGCCCCCCCGTTTCGAGGCCGTGTACACGGCCGAAGACATCCGCAGCTACAAGCCGAACTCCCGGAATTTCCGGTATCTGATCGAGCCCTGCGAGCACGATCTCGGGATCCGGGGGAAACGATGCTCCTGCATGTGGTGCGGAGCCTGCATCAAGCCTATGTGCCGGCCGTGGCAGCCGGACTCTCGATAGTCAGGATTGATCGACAGCGGGGGCGATCCGGCGCCGTCCATCCGGTCGTCGACCGGCCGGACATCGCGTTCATCATCCCCGATTTCGCGGCTCTTGCGGCCTGTCACCAGGCCGAGCGCGACCCGGCATGAGGTCGCGGTCGTGCGATGAAGGTACGGTCCCCCGGTAGCGGTACGGAAGGAGTCCGCCCTGCTCGGACCGTCCGTTGTCCCGAGCCAAGGGGTGTTCCGGTGTCGGGTGCCGGGTGCGGGCCGGGCGGAGGTCGGGCCCGGGTCGAACGATTCGCCGAGGCCGAACCCGCGCACTGTGGCAGGTGCAGAATCCGGACCCCCGCGCCGCGGCCGTGTCCAGCACCGGTTCTCCGGCAGCTTGCGGCCGGAATCCGCTGGCGTGACCGTCACCGCGGGATCGGAGCCTTGGGAGACCGGGCGCGGGAATCCTCCCCGAGGCGGCGGCGAACGTACTCGGCCTCGTGTTCCCGGGCGGGGATTCACCGGAGTCCGCCGGGCAATCGACGGTGCGGCCTCCTGCCCTGGCATGCCCCGCAGAGCGGGAAACCTGTTACACTGTCGGCCGATGCGGCACCGAGTACGAACTTCGGCAGCTGGCGCGGCGCGCCGGCCACGGACGACATCCAGACGGCAACCCTAGACCGGAGCTTCGCATGGGCAAGTCACTGAAGCTCGACATTTCGGTCCGGTCCGACTCGCTGACGGACGTGACGACCCGGGTCGAAGAGTATTGCGACGCCGCCGACATTCCGATGGCGAGTGCATTCAAGGTCAACCTCGTGGTGCAGGAATTGGTGACCAACAGCCTGAATCATGCAGATTTTGGAGAACGGAAGCCCGAGATCTCGCTGGCAATCCGTTACGACGGGCGGCAGATCGAGATGCTGTTCGAAGACAATGCGAACCCGTTCGATCCGTTTACCGAATCGCCGCCTCCGGATCTCGAATCGAGCATCAGCGAACGCCAGATCGGCGGTCTCGGCATTCATCTGATTCGTTCGTTTTCGGATCGGTTCAGTTACGAACATGTGGATGGCGTCAACCGGATCCGACTGATGAGTGCGGTCGATCAACGGTAGTCGCAGCCCCGTGTCGCTCATCACGGAGGCCAGGGTGGGGGAGTTCCTCGTGATTTCCCTCTCCGGCCGCATCGAAGGTCTGCGGGTTTCGGATCTCTCTGAACTGATCATGCGGCACATCGATAACGGAGAGAACCGGGTCATCCTGGACTGCAGGAATCTCGCTGCCTTGGCTGCTTCTGCCCGACGTGTGTTCCTTGCGGTCGCGCGCCGGCTGGAATCACGGATGGGTACGTTCCGGATCGTCGGCCTGCGTCCGGCGCTGCTTTCCCCGATTGCGGAACTGCAGGGACCGCTCGGACCGCTGCCTCACCATGAGAGCTTGGCCGACGCGCTGCACCGCAGGTGACCGGCGCGGGCGCCGGGTTCCGGCCCTTCGAGTCCGTCAATCCGCAGGGCCGGTTCCCGGCCCTGCTAGTTTGTGATCATGCGGTGAACACGGTACCGAAGAAGATGCGCAACCTGGGTCTGAGCGCGCGCGAACTCGACCGGCACATCGGCTGGGATCCGGGTGCGCGGGCCGTGACGCTGGAACTCTCGTTCCTCCTTGACGCACCGGCCCTGCTGGCTGGTTATTCGCGTCTCGTCATCGACCCGAACCGGCCGCCCGATTCGGAGACGTCGATCCTTGAGGTCAGCGATGGCACGATCATTCCCGGCAACGTCGGGTTGACCGCCGCCGCCCGCTCCGACCGCATCGCGACCTGCTTTCGTCCCTACCACGAGGCGATCGGTGCAGCCCTAGATCGACGGGACGGGCTCTGCGGCGGCCTCCTCTGCATTCATAGCTTCACGCCGGCCCTGGCTGCGGACGGGATTCCCCGGCCTTGGCCGGCCTCCATCCTTTGGGGCGGCAAGCAGCAACGGTTTGCCGACCGCGTCCGGACCCGGCTCAGGCGCGCCACCGGCCTCGCGATCGGCGACAACGTTCCCTATGCACAGGTTCCGGAGTTCGGCTATACGGCGGACACACACGGGGAACTTCGGGGGATACCGAATCTCCTGATCGAAATTCGGCAGGATCTGCTAGCTGGCGAACATGCTCCCCGGGACTGGGCGGCCCGACTGGTTCCGGTGCTGGCCGCGGAATTCGCCGGAGCGACGACGGCCGTCTGAGGGCGGGCCGTCGGGACCGCACCCCGCTGTTCGGGGGTCCGGAAGCCCGGCTCCCGATCGGAGAACCGGCAGCGAAGGGGGCCGCCCATGCCTCCGGTTGGAGCCTCGGTCCGCCCCTCGGCGCCGGAGATTCCGGCGGCGCCCGGTCGGCGACGTTCGCCTCTCGTCGTCGGCCCTCCCTATACTGCCGACCCGCCGACTGCGGGCGGAATGCCGAGGAGCGTTGTCGTGGTGCGTGTTCTTGTTCCCCTGTTCGCTGTCCTGGTTGCCTGGCCTGCCGCCGCGCAGGAGTCGGGGGAGCCGCTGCTGGAGAAGATTCTCGGAAGCACCGATGCGCCGCACGAGGTCATCGAGTACGCCTCGCTGTCCTGCCCCCACTGCGCGGATTTCCATATCCGTGTCCTGCCGGAAATCAAGAGCCGCTTCATTGATACCGGCCAGGTCCGACTGATCTTCCGGGACTTTCCGTTGGACAAGCCGGCCCTGATGGGATCCGCACTGGCTCACTGCCAGACCGATGAGCATTTTTTCCCCGTGCTCGAGCAGCTGTTTGCCCACCAGGCCGACTGGGCGACGGCCGAATCTCCGAAAGAGGTCCTGAAGAACCTGTTCCGGCAATTCGGGATCAGTGCGGAGGATGTCGGGGCTTGCTTCGCCGATACCGATGCGAATCGGGATCGCCTGAAGAGGATTCTTCGAACCCGCATGGACGGCGCCAACCGCATGCAGGTGGATTCCACTCCGACCTTCTTCGTCAACGGATCGAAAGTCACCGGCAGTCTGGATGTCGACACGCTTTCCGAGCTGATCCGGTGAGCATGCTCCAGATGCCGGCGCACCGAGCGGTTCCGGACCGTGACCGGATTCTGGCGACGCGGCCCGGGCGCACTGGACCAATCGGCCGGTTGTCGATAGGTTCGGCCCTTCTTCGCAGGCGCGGCCCGGTTGTTGCCGGCCGGACGTCGTCAGGACCGACGGTTCCCGAATCACGGGAGCTCGTCGCGCAAAGGTCTGCGGACACATTGCCAAACCAGTTGTAGCGAACCAGAAAAAGGTCCCGATCATGTTCCTTTCCTTCCGCATGATACCGTTGATTCTGCTGATCATGCTGCCCGCAAGCATGGCCGGGTCCGAGACCAGCGTGGACCCCATGGTGCTGTATTCGGACGATTTTGATGGGCGTGAGCACTATCTGCGCATTACCTCATCGTCCACCCGCGTGACGACTCCGGAAAGCGTATTCCGGGTCTCCACCCGGTTGATGCTGGAATACGATTGCCACGAATCGGCACCCTTGGGTTCCGGGAGACCGCTGCGGGTGACGGCCAGTCATATCCGCCTCCCGGTGGAGACGCGGGCCGCGATCTCCGTCGAATCGTTTGGCCATTTCCTTGCCGACCTGTTCGGTCGGGAGCCGGGTCCGTTCGTCAGCGCGGTCGGGACAGTGCGACGGACCAATCTTGGCACCGGCGCATTCGTGGAATCCGGTGCCGCGGTGGTCCGGGACGGGTACGACTTTGCCAGGGACACGAAGTACAAGATGACGTTCGACGACCCGTCGCTGGCCGCTCCAGAGCAGCTGTTGAGCGCGTTCGCCGAAGGACATGCCGTCCGGATCGATGTCCGAACTCCGGAATTCGACCTGGAAGCGGTATTCTCTCTGCCGCCCGAGCAAGCGGCCCCGCTGGCCACGCTCGCGAACCGCTGTCCGCGAACCGACTAGCCGATTCTGTCTTTGCCCGCAGGGTCGCTCGCGGGAAGGCGAAGGCCGGTCCGTCGTTTGTCTGCCTGCCCGCGCCCGGATCCCGGACGGAAGGCCTCGCGACACGGTCGTCCCCCGGCCGAGTCTGTTGCCTGAATCGCGCCCCGCGAGAGAACCCGGTCATGGACGGCAAGCGGATCAGTGATGCCGGGTGCATCCTTCACGGATGCTGGTCCGGTAGGACCGTGATCGAGGCGTTGCCTGCGGCCTGTCGGCCCGCGACGCTGGAGGCCGGCTACGCGGTGCAGCGCGCCCTCGTGGAGCAATCGGGCGATGTCCCGGTGGGCTGGAAGATTGCAGCCACCAGCCGCGCCGGGCAGCGCCATATCAACGTGAATGGGCCGATCGCCGGGCGCCTCCTCAAGAGCCGGGTCCACCGCAGCCCCGCCCGCGTCAGCCTTCTCGGCAACCGAATGGCCGTCGCCGAGGCCGAATTCGCGTTCGTCCTGGGCCGGCCTCTGCCGGCCCGGAGCGCTTCCTATTCCGAAGCCGAGGTTCTCGAGGCGGTGGCCGAAGTCCGTCCGGCGATCGAGATTCCCGACTCGCGCTACCGGGAGTTCACGCGGGCTGGGGGTCCGCAACTGGTCGCGGACAATGCCTGCGCAAACCAGTTCATCCTAGGACCTGCGGCGCCGTCCGGTCTCCGGTCGGTGCCTCTCTCCGCCCATCCCGTGCGCCTGCTGATCGATGGTTCCGTGGCAGCCCTCGGTACCGGTGGCGACGTACTCGGCGATCCCTGGACCGCGCTGGCTTGGATCGCAAACAATCATGCCGTGCAAGGAGCATCCCTAGCCGCCGGCGACATCGTGACCACGGGCGTGTGCGGCCCGCCGGCCGCGATCCGGTCCGGAAACCGGGTGGTTGCCGATTTCGGACCGTTCGGATCTGCAGAAGTCCTGCTGCACTGATTCCCGAGGCAGCGACGCCAGCGCGCGGGCCGCGCCCCTACCTCATGCCCGCCCGAAAAGGTACAACCATCTGAGTCCAGTGATGGGAGTGTGCCTCAAAAAAGGGCGAAGAATCCCACTGTGCGGCGGGAATCGGCCGATGGGGCCGGAACTCCGCGCGAGATTCGGGAATCTTCGGGAGCATGGACCTGCGAGAGATTCTCTGCCCTCAGCTGTAGTGGGGTCAGGTTGCGAGCGAGCAGACCGATCTCAACGAACCCGCACGGCCCGACCTTCCGCCGCTGCTGCGCGGTCTTCAATACGTGCATGTCGATCGGTCGGACCGGGTCCGGCGGTCCGCTGGATGCGGGGCGTGCGGGACACCTCGGACTTGGTTCCGAACGGCATGCGCGTTGTCTCCGTGCTCGACCGGGAGGCGAACTTCTTCGCCCTGTTCGCCGAGCGGCAGCGGGGCGACATCGACCTTCGGGTCCGGGTCCGCCAGCACCGATCCCTGAGCAAGGAAGGGAAGAAACTCATCGAGCAACTGGCTGCGGATCCCTCTGCCGGTTCCCTGGAGATCGAGATCGCCCGCCGGCCGGCCCGCCATTTCCGCCCGTACCCGGAAGGCCAAGGCGTTGCGGGAAGCGCGGGTCGCCAAGGTGTCCCGGTGGTTCCAGCGCTCCGACCGGCCTTCCCGGGAACGGGACCGGCTCGGAAGATCCCGTGCCCATGACGGCGGTCCGTATGATCAAGGAAAAGAGCCGCCGGCAGGAGTGGGCTCCCTGCACGAGATCCTGCTCACCAGCCTGCCGGTATCGACCCTGGAGAAGGCTCGACAGGGGCTTGAACCGGGATCGCATTCGCTGGCGGATCGAGGACGGGCGCCGGGTCCTGAACAGCGGATGCAAGGCGGAATTCCTCAACCATCAGGAGAGCCACCGGATCGAACGGGCGGTCACGATCGAAGCCGTGATCGCCGGGCGACTTTTCGCCATAGTCCTGCTCGGATGGGCAAAGACCCGACCTGCCCGCCGAGGTCCGGTTCTGCCATACCGAAATCGTGACGCTCAAGGATTCTCGCCCTTGAGCGTACGCTTCCGTGCCGACCCGACAACTTGGGACACGCCGTGCACACCATGGCGATCCTCGGGACCATCTCAACCGTCGCGACGACCTCGCGCCCGGGCCCACGTTGATCTGGCGAGGGTACACCCAGTTGGCGACGATGGCTCGAACCTACGAACGCCTGTTGAAGCTGGATCCATCCAGCGGGCGGTACGAGCGCTTACGTTCAGACAAGAAATGTGATTCATAGGCAGAGTGCGACCGTGCGCGTCAATGCACGCTCCCCAAGGATTTCTGACGTCTTCGGATCTCGGCGATCAGGCGCTTCCGTCGCTCCGATGGCCCGTGCTTCCGGTCGAGCGCGAGATTGCCCTGCAGGGCGCGTTCCAACGCGTCCCGGTACCTCGGATCGTCTTTCCATACCGGCTTCCGTCCGGTTACCAGACACTGCGCCGTGGTCCGCAGAGCGAACGACAGAACCTGCCCGAGGTCAGGGCTCCGGCCCCCGTCCGCCTTCAGGACGGACCGCAGCCACTCTGCGGTCCGGGCCGTCGCGGCATCAATCTTGATCTCCGCCGTTACGGAATTCGACGGTTTCGTGTGCTTCGCCATGGCAGACGCCATCATACCAGCGGTCGGCCTGGCCGTCAACCGTGCTCCCGGCGCGGGCGGCCTATCACCCACATCGATAGGCTTCACCGAAGCGTGTGGACTCTGTTGGCGTGCTCCATGTTGGCCATGGAACCCGTGCGCCGTATCCTGGAGCAGCCAGCGCACCCCGGGTTGAAGCCGGATCCCCCCGGCGGTGGATAGTACCAGCGCTTACGTTCAGACGAGAAAAGGGAGTGACAGGCAGCCCGCACCGCCTCCTTGGATGCAAAGGTCTCCTATTGCGATGCGGGACCGTGCATGTTCCGGTGGTCCATGCTCTGTACGATCTTCTTGCCGGGGAAAGGGTCATTCGCGAGTCCCCATGAACTGCGCGCGGTCCCGAGCCGTGCAGAGATTGGTGACGTTCCCCGGGCGCCGGTTTTCGTCGGGCGCGAACGCCGCGAAAAGGTGGGTCGTGCCGTTGCGCTCCTGTTCGGAATCGACGATTTCCGGCGGTCCGGATCGCACGGGACGGGGGATGGGGGATGCGGGTTTCCTTCGTCTGCTGCCGACGGGTCTCATCCATGCAGACCGAAACCCCGCCTTCGGCACAATCCCGCTGATCCGTGTCCGGCACATTGTCCATCGCCACCGCGAACGACGCATTTCGGCGCGGCGGAAAGCACGCGCACGGCTTCAGCCACGGCTCGGTCTCCTTGTTTTCAGCGGTTTCCGTATCGTTTCCTTCGAAATGCTCTCGACGATCTCCATCCCCCCCCCGACGGCCGGCAAGCAGCTTTCGCGTCCAGCGGACACAGTCCTCGGGCGGCGAAGAGCAAGCCGGGGTGACCCGTTTCGCCGCCTGCTCCTGTTGCGGAGGAGGGCAGTCTCCAGACCCTCCGGAACGCAGCGTTTGCGCAGGCGCTCGACCATCGAAATGCCCGACGACCGCGCCGCACGGGATGTCGGCATCCCGGAGCTTGCCGCCGTCGTGTGCTCCTCATCCGCCATCAACAGAATTTGCGCCCGACGCTGACGCCAAGCGGCGCCGGTACCGTCGGCGATCGCCCGGAGCTCCCGGCGGCGCTCCTGCGCCGAGAGGGTCACTTGGTGGATCTTCCTGACTTGGGGGTTGGCCAAGGTCCGTCCCAATCCCTGTATCGAAGACCTGCAGGCAGGCTCGGCTCCTGGGGGCCGGATCCCTCCGATCCGCCCGAGGGCGCGGGTGCCCGTCCGTTCGGCAGCGGGCCGGTGGGAATGAGAGCCTGTGCGGAAACTATTGAGCGACCCCGATTCTGATATCTGCGATGTGGCTGGAGAGTACATCGGGATCAAACAAGCCCATTCCACATCTGTCAGATTGCTTTCGAAGCGGTCTCTCCGACGCCGATACTTTGCACGAGCGGCCAGAATTCGGGACCGCTCCATAGTTTCCGTACAGGCTCTGAGTGGGAGAGTCCGCGCCGACGGGTGCCCCCGGGTGCCGACACGGACATCTTGCCGGGCTTCATATCGTCCATTCAACCTTTGCGGACTACTGGGTCGGCTTGCGGTAGATCTCGCCCCCGCCGCCACGAAATTCCCGGGCCTTGTCCTGCATGCCGCGTTCGGCGTATTCCCGAACTTCCTGCGTGATCTTCATCGAGCAGAACTTGGGTCCGCACATGGAGCAGAAATGCGCGACCTTGTGGGCCTCCTTGGGTAGAGTTTGGTCGTGATACCGCCGTGCGGTTTCGGGATCGAGCGACAGATGGAACTGGTCTTCCCACCGGAAGTCGAACCGTGCTCGTGACAGCGCGTCGTCGCGCGCCCGGGCGGCGGGGTGTCCCTTCGCAAGGTCGGCCGAATGCGCCGCCAATCGATAGGCGATAACGCCTTCCTTGACGTCGTCGCGGTCGGGGAGCCCGAGGTGTTCCTTGGGCGTCACGTAGCAGAGCATTGCCGTGCCGAACCAGCCGATCATCGCGGCGCCGATGGCACTGGTAATGTGGTCGTACCCCGGCGCGATGTCGGTCGCCAAGGGTCCGAGGGTGTAGAAGGGGGCCTCGCCGCAGATTTCGAGCTGCCGGTCCACGTTGACCTTGATCTTGTCCATCGGAACGTGGCCCGGCCCCTCGATCATCACCTGTACCTCCTGATCCCAGGCGATCCGGGTCAATTCGCCGAGGGTTTCCAGTTCGGCAAACTGGGCCGGGTCGTTGGCATCGGCGATCGAGCCGGGGCGAAGCCCGTCCCCCAGCGAGAAACTCACGTCGTACGCCGCGAGAATCTCGCAGATTTCGCGGAAACGTTCGTACAGGAAACTCTCGCGGTGATGCGCCAAGCACCACTTGGCCATGATGGATCCTCCGCGGCTGACGATTCCGGTGACCCTGCTTGCGGTGAGTGGAATGTGCGCGAGACGTACTCCCGCATGCACCGTGAAGTAGTCGACCCCCTGCTCGCACTGCTCGATCAGGGTGTCGCGGTACAGCTCCCAGGTCAGATCCTCGGGAACCCCGCCGACCTTCTCGAGGGCCTGGTAGATCGGAACCGTGCCCACCGGTACCGGCGAATTGCGAAGGATCCACTCGCGGATGTCGTGAATGTTGCGCCCGGTCGAAAGGTCCATCACGGTATCCGCGCCCCACCGGATGGCCCAGACCATCTTGTCGACCTCGTCGGCCACGGACGACGTAACGGCGGAATTCCCGATGTTGGCATTGACCTTCACCAGGAAGTTCCGGCCGATGGCCATGGGCTCGAGTTCGGGATGATTGATGTTGGCCGGAATGATCGCCCGGCCCCGCGCCACTTCGGTGCGGACGAACTCCGGCGTCATTCGGTCGGGAAGGGAGGCGCCGAACGATTCGCCGCCGCGTTCCCCGGCTCCGGAATTCGGATCCCGGCCCTGATTCTCGCGCTCGGCCACAAACTCCATCTCGGGGGTGATGATCCCCCGCCGTGCATAGGCAAGCTGCGTGACGGCAGCGCCCGTCGCCGATCGCGGGCGCTTCGGGACCGGAAACGGGCGAACGCCCGGGGCCGCCTGACGGCCGGTACCGTCGTCCCCGCCCGCCCGCCCTGCGGTGACCCGCGTATCGCCGCGCGCTTTGATCCAGGCTTCGCGCCAGCGAAACAATCCTTCCTCAATGTTCGTATCGACAGCCGGATCCGTGTACGGCCCCGACGTGTCGTACACGCGCAACGGCGGTTCATCGGCGGACGGATGGAGCACGATCTCTCGGTGCGGCACCCGCAGTCCGCGGTCCGGATCCCCGGTGTAGACCTTGTTCGAGGCAGGAAGGGGGCCGGAGGTCACCTGAATGGGAACCGGCGTGTCGACGTCCATAAGCTGTCTCCTCGGCCCGGAGGCCACGAACCGAAAGCAAATCCTCGGGGCTCGAGACCGAGCAGACCGGGACCCCCCGGACAGGTCCCGATCCCTCCTCCGGCCGCACCCGGTTCAGGTTCGAAGGGTTCCCGCCACGCGAACCTCAGCCCAGGAACCCGGTCCGGGCCCCCTTCGGACCACCGCTTCCGGAAGTGTGCGCGGAACCGAGGGCAACGTCAAACACCCGCCGGACGGATCCCGAAGCGGGGTCGTTGCGCCCGGCGGGTTCGGCCGTACACTCCCGCTTCCTTCGGTCTCCCGTGCCGGAAGGCGGCCGGCCGCCGGGCGCTCGCGCGGATGCGGCAGCACCCCGGGCCCTGCAGCCGGGTAGTCCTGATCCGGTGCGGTTCGGACGGATCCCTGTGACCACCACGGACCAGGTTGCGCACCGTGTTTCGATTCGCCTTGCCCGCGCTTGCGGCATGCCTGCTTCCCGCTCTGCCGGAATCCTGGGCAGCGTCCCCGCCTGCGCCTCCGATCCCGTCGGTCGCCTTGGCCGGCACCGCCCACGTGGGAGGCTTCCACGCGGGCAGCGCGGAGCTGCAGCTGGAGGTTCGCGACGGCCGGTATTCCGTGCGCTTCAATGCCGAGTCCGAAGGGTGGATTCGGTTGTTCTTCCGCTGGGGCTTCGAACTGCAGGCGCGAGGCACGCTCGAAACGGTCGAAGTGTCCGAACTGCGGCCGATCGAGTATCTGTCGAAACGCTACCACCGGGACGGGCATGTGGAGCGCCACGTGCGCTTCCGCGCCGGGATTGCCGAAACCGTCCTGCCCCCGGGCGTCGATCCGTACCCGCACCCCGTGCCGTCGGAAGAACGGGTTCGGGTACTGGATCCAGCCAGCGCGCTCTTGGCGGCCGGCCTGACCTTGGCGCGGACCGGACGCTGCGAACAGACGATTCGCGTGTTCGACGGAAAGACGCGCAGCGACATGGTCCTGACCGATTCGGACACCGGACGGGCCGGGGCGCCAGGCATCGGAACCAAGCAGTGCACGTTCGACATGCGCCGCATCGCGGGATTCAGCGAGCGTCGACTGCACAAGCCGCCGGTTCGGGGGGAGATCTGGTTTCGCCCGTACCGGGAGGGACTCATGGTGCCGACCCGGCTGGAAACCCGTACTCGGGTCGGCATGGCGATCTTTCGCTTCGAGCTCCCGGCCGGCTAGGCGTGGAGAGTCGTAGGGGCGAGCGGCAAGCGGCGGCGTCCTTCACCCATTGACGGACGAAATGTCCGGGTTTCTGCCGGTCTGACGACTTCCGAAGAGAAGCCGGATGCGCACCATCGAGGTCACAAGTTCCGTGCCGAGTGGGGGCGGTCCTCTCTTCCAACATCGCTGAGACACGGACTACCCTTGGAACGAGAGGGCGGCCGCCGAGAGGGGTCGTTCTCCGTCGCCGACCCGGGCACCTTGGTACGACGTCGTGCCGCAGGCCGTGTCGGGAGGGTGCTTCCGCACGACCCTCCTCACCTGCACACAAGGGCATCCCGACACCGTCGGAAGAAGCCGAGGCCTGGACGGATTGCTGCGGAATCGCCTCGGCTGTCCGACGTTGTCCCGCTCCCTTGGACCCGGACTCTGCCGGCATTCGGGCAGGCTCCGGCTCGGATCCTGCGAGGTGCGGACTGGGTCCTTTCTTCCCCGGACCGTGCACCGGTGTTCTCCGATGGTTCCGGCTGGACCGGATCTTCGGTTCCAGGGGCGAGCAACGTCCGGCGACGCGCTTCGCCGCACCGGTTCGACCGGGCAAAAATAAGGTGACGAGGTGTGCCCACGGTCGTTGGCGGCACCGGTTCGGGTTCGGGGTCTTCGGATGAACCGGAACCTCGACCCGCCGCCGCTCCCGTCAGGCACACGGGGGCTGCGCTGGATGAGACCGGGGAACGGCGGCGTCAAAACGGGGGTTTGTCGCGGAGCCGGAGCTGCGGTTCGCACGGTTTTCATGCTATTCGTTTGCGGTGGCGGATGGTCCGGCTGGTGAGCGGCGGACCCCGCCCCGTCGAATTTCCCGACCGACCGGACGAGGATCCATGAAAGCCATTCTTTGCCGCGCCTTCGGCCCTACGGACTCCCTGATCGTCGGCGATGTCGACCCGCCGGTACCCGGAGCTGACGAGATCCGGATTCGAATTCACGCCGCCGGTGTCAATTTTCCCGATATTCTGATCGTGGAAGGCAAATACCAGTTCCGGCCCGAATTTCCCTTCTCGCCCGGTGCGGAATGTGCGGGCGAAGTGATCGAGGTCGGCCGCGACGTACGGGATCTGACACCGGGTGACCGGGTCATGGCGCCGGTTGGCCACGGGGCCTTTGCCGAAGAGGTCTGTGCGCCTGCCGACACGGCCGTGAAGCTGCCGGACCATCTGGATTACCGAACTGCTGCAACCCTGCTGCTGACCTACGGCACATCTGCGCATGCGCTGATCCAGCGCGCCGGACTTGCCGCCGGCGAGACCCTCCTGGTTCATGGGGCTGCCGGCGGCGTCGGCTTGGCTGCCGTGGAAATCGGCAAGGCGCTGGGATCCCGGGTGATTGCGACGGCGGGAACCGATGCGAAGCTGACGTTCGCACGGGATCACGGTGCGGATCACGGAATCAACTATTCCAGCGGCCCGTTCAAGGATCAGGTAAGGGCGTTGACGGACGGTCGGGGTGCCGACGTGATCTACGATCCGGTGGGCGGCGATGTCTTCGACCAGTCGCTCCGCTGCATCAACTGGAACGGCCGGCTTCTTGTGATCGGGTTTGCTTCCGGAACGATTCCGTCCATGCCAGCCAATCTTCCGCTCCTCAAGGGCTGCGCAATTGTCGGGGTTTTCTGGGGTGCCTGGATCCGACGTGAGCCGGCCGCGCATCGGCGCAACATGGAACGGCTGCTTGCCTGGCAGGCCGACGGCGTCATCCGTCCGCATGTGGAACTCTCGGTGCCCCTGGCTGGGGTGCCCGACGCCTTGCGGGCCTTGCGCAACCGGGAGATCAGGGGGAAGGCCGTGGTCTTGGTTCGGGAGGACTGACGGAAGATCGCCGGGTTTCGCGGAGGCGGCCCGATGTCGGCACTGCCCGGACGGCCGTCTTGAGCATGCAGCAGCGTTTCGCCCGCTCAGCTCCGAACCTGCTGCTTGGGGCATGCGCCGGACCGTTCTCCGAAACTGCGACGAGCGCGTCGATACCCCTGCGGTCGATGGATCGGATGAAGCTCGTTCCGTTCGGCGTACGACGCGCCGATGCGGACTCCTGCATGAGGCTCCAAGTCCGCGCGCTTGGCTTCATCCCGTTGCCGTTCCGCTCCAGCTCATCATGCCTCCAGCCGCAGTCACCACGCGAACCGCGATCCGCCCGGACGGCGGTACCGGAAAAGGGTCGCTCGTCCGTATCTACTCACCCTCCTACTGATGACGAATCGTTTTTCCTGACGGATCCGGCATTGTCCCTTGCCCCTTTAACTCGCTTGCGGCCGATGACCGGAAGTGCGTGTTCCGGCTGACAAGAAACGGATCGATCTTCGTCATCAGTAGGGGGTGAGTAGATAGTGTCTGCACGGAAAATCACAACACATTGTATATGCAGCCATATTTGGAATCTGGAGAACCGAAGATTCCTTCTTTGAGGGCATATGACGGCATATTCCGCTGAAATCAGGCTGGATTCGATGAATCTTCGCCCTGTCAATATTGGATTTTCATTCATGTAATCAGACTCTTAGGGATTTTCCGTGCAGACACTAGTAGTACGGAACCGTTGAACTGACGACAGTATTCTGGCAAGATTTCCGTGTCGGTCCGTGTCGGCCCCGTGTCGGTGCGTGTCGGCACGCGTGAGCGTCCGATCGGTACGGCGCTTTCTTGTTCATCTCCACAGACCCGATGCCGAACGTGCAGGCGCTCACACTCTCTTGGGGATCGGACGGATCCGGTTTCCGGGAACCGAGCCTGTTTGCAGGGGTTCGGTGCGGGGATCGGAGTGGATCATGGCCAACCCTCAGGGCAGGAAGCTCGATCGAGTGCGCCTTTCGGCGTCGGAGCGCCGGGAACTCCAGGCGATCGTCGACGGTACCGGAGCCGCCTGGCGTCGTCGTCGGGCGCAGATTCTCCTGATGGCGGACGAAGGGCGCGACGGCGGCAAACTCCGGGATGTCGACATCGCGCGCGGCCTGGGTATCGGCGCTTCGACGGTCGAGCGCCTGCGCAAGCGTTGTGTTTTGGAGGGTTTGGAGGCCTCTCTCCGCCGTCGGGAGCAGGAGAACCGCCGACCGAAACTCCTGGACGGGGCGAAGGAAGCGAAGCGGGTGGCTCTGGCCTGTTCTTCCCCGCCCGAAGGTTGTGTTCGCTGGACGCTGAAGCTGCTGGCCGGCCGTCGGATGGAGATGGAGATCGTCGAGAGCATCTCGAAGGAAACGGTACGGAGGACTCTGAAAAAAAGGAGATCAAGCCTTGGCTGAAGCAGTACGGGTGCATTCCCCCGAGCCGCAACGCGCCGTTCGTGGCGGCGATGGAGGAGGTGCTGGACACGTATCAGCGGGATTTTGCCGAAAACGAGGTTTTGGTCTGCATGGATGAGACCAGCCGGCAGCAGACGAAGGAAACCCGCCTTCCCCGTCCCGTGCGGCCCGGGCCGCCGGAAATCGTCGACTACGAATACGAGCGAAACGGTACGGCCAATCTCTTCCTGGCGTTCGCGCCCAATGAAAACTGGCGTACGGTGAAAGTCACTGACCGACGCACGGCGCGGGACGGGGCGCAGTTCATCCGGGAACTCGCGGACGATCCTATCCCCGGAAAGAAGATCGTACTGGTCATGGACAACCTGAACACACACGGCCCCGCGTCGTTGTATGATGCCTTTGCACCCCGGGAGGCCATGCGGGTGCGAAAGCGGTTCGAGTTTCGGTACACGCCGAAGCACGGAAGCTGGCTCAACAGGGCCGAGATCGAAATCGGTGCGTTGTCGCGACAATGTCTTCGACGACGCATTCCTGACCGCGCCACCCTGCTGCGGGAGACCGCGGCGTGGGTCCAGCGCCACAACGCGGCCGGCGGCACCGTCGATTGGCGGTTCACGACGGCAGACGCCCGGGTGAAACTGAAGTCTCTATACCCAGCAATCCAATGATTCCGTACTACTAGGGCTCGCTACCCCGCCCGGCCGCGGGGCCCTCGATCCGCCGCAACCGCCCCCCGGACGGCGCATGGAGACGCGCCCCGGCGACGGCAGGGATCGCACCCCGGCCCCCGGACTCGCTACCCCGCCCGGCCTTTCAACAGCCCGTTGTTGACGCAAACTGGCTCATGCGGTTCCCTTCTGATTGGACGAATTCGAGTCCGGTCTTGAATTTCCGCCACGCCTGCCAGATTTTGGCAGTACCCGGAAGCGGCTGACGTTTGCTGGGTCGGAAGCCCGCCATGCGGGCGAGATCGACCACGAAGGTGCGGATGTCGGGCGGCTTCCCGGGCGGGGCCCGGATGATGCGATCGTACCGGAGCCATCGGTAGAGAACCCCGATTTCGCGGTCGGTGAAGAACTCGAGGGCGGGGCGGGTCGCGCGCGAGGCGCTCGAGGTCCATGACCCGCCATGCGGTGATGGCATCGAAAGCGAGGCACGTGCGCAGGTCGTCGGCGTCCTGCAGCTTGCGTTCTTCGATCCGGGCGCCGACCTTGAGGACCCGGAAGTACTCCTCGAGGGTCCCGCGTGCCTCGTACCAGGCGACGATGCGTCGAGCGTGCGGGAGGTCGGCCTCGCCCTCGGTGGAGAGCAACACCCCGTGGAGCGGATCGCGGCCCTTGGGCGGCCGGGCTTCCCGGACCGAGACGGCGAGCACGGGCATCGGCGTCCGGTCGTCCCGGTTTTTCGGCGGCACGAGGTGGACGGCGGCGGCGCGGAGCTCGAGGATCACGGTGCGCTGGAGGCGCCGACGGGGTCCGCCGCAGGCGGCGAGGTGGACCGTCTTCGTTCCCAGAACCGGCGGCTCCGCCATGGCCTCCCACAGGTCCGCCACGGAGCCGTCGCTGCGGACCACCCGTCGCTGCCGGCCGCGGTCGGAGCGTACGAGGAGCCCGACGCCGCCGGCGCGCGCCTGTCCGAACCTTTCCCAGATGTCGCCTTCGCGGTCGCAGACCGTGACCACCCGGGTGTCGGGGCAGGCGGCGGCCAGCTGGCGGGCGCGTTCGAGTCCCTGAAGCCAGCGCACACTCTCCGGCTTGACCGCGTCGCGGTCCGGGGCTGCCGTGCCCTCGCGCTCGGTGGCGTCACAGTCCGGGGCTTCCGTGCCCTCGCGCTCGGTGGCGTCGCAGTCCGGGGCTTCCGTGCCCTCGCGCTCGGTGGCGTCGCGGTCCGGAGCTTCCGTGTCCTCGCGCTCGGTGGCGTCGCAGTCCGGGGCTTCCGTGCCCTCGCGCTGGGTGGCGTTGAGGTCGATCACGCCGAGCGGGCGGCGGCCCTCGGTCACCGCCAGCGTGAAATGGGCAAGGATTCCCCGGGTGCCCGAGCCCCCGCCTCCAAGGTTCACCCGCCCTTTCGTCTTGCAGTGCCCGTTGTAATTCAGCGTCGTGGTGTCCTGCAGGACGAGGACGACCCGCTCCTGCCGGCAGCGTTCGACCGTGGCTTCGGCGTGGGAATCGAGGATGTGTTCCATCGTGACCCGGGCGCTGGACAACAGCCGGTACGCGGCCTTCTGCGCGGCGGCGGACGGGAAGATCACGGGCAGGGACGCGCCCGGAGCGTTCTCCCAAGCCCGGCCCATCGCCAGCACCCGCGTGCGCACGCGGCCGTCGGGATGCGAACCGCGGCCATACTCGAGGTCGGCCCAGTCGGCGTTCCCGGGCCGCCACGGCTCCGACGTGGTACCGAGGACGGCGCCCCGCTCCCGAGACAGGACCTCGCGCCAGCCCTCGGCCAAGGGCCGGATCCACACCGCCTTCGGCGCGGTCGCACGGCCTCCCGGCGGCCGGCCCGAGGTCGGTTCGGCGCAGCGGCTCCACCCGGCCGCACGATAGCAGGTGCCGCGGTGCTCGGGTCCCACATACGTGTAGACCGCCTGCGGCCGGGTCCCGTGCGCCGCCTTCCAGTCCGCGGCCAGGCGCGCCGTCGACCGAGCCAGCACGTGCGAGGCCAGCTGGGCGACCCGGACGCCGGGCAGCAGGAGAAAGCGGTGCTGCTGGACCAGCTGCGCCAGATTCGCGGCCCGCGCCGTCGCCGACCAGCCGATGGCCGCGTCCCGAGCCGCCTGATGCCAGCCTGCGGCCGTATACCCGAGGCCGCCGAGACGGCCGTGGCGCGACGACACGACCCAGAAGTTGAGTACCTTCCCCGGCCGGTGCTTCCAACCCTGCGGATGATGGGTCTCCATCATCTCGCGCCAGCGGCGCCGGTCCGGGGCCGCGCCCACCGGGACCAGGGTGACCTCCCCGAGATCCGCCAGCGTGCACGCCAGCTTCCGGTCCGGGTCGGTGCGCGCCACCTCGCCGCCCGGACGGCCCGGCGTGCGGCGCGGACCCGGCCGCGCCGCGGGCAGCACGAACCCCGCCCGCTTCGCGATCCCGGGCAGAACCCCGCGCGCCTGGGACACGCAGGGCTGGCCCCGGGCGTTGCGCCAGTCCTCGCGTTCGCACAGCTCGCGCGCCAGCGCATGACGCGTCCGGCCGTCCTCGGCCGCCGCCGCCTTCAGCCACTCGACCGTGTCGGCGCGGAGATGTCGAAGTCCGACTTGCATGCCGTCACCATGACGGACGGACCGATGCACGTCAAGTGTGGCGGCATGAAAGCCGCCCGGCCGCGGGGCCCTCGATCCGCCGCAACCGCCCCCCGGACGGCGCCGGACACGCGGGCCGGCGACGGCCCTAGGGCTCGCTACCCCGCCCGGCCGCGGGGCCCTCGATCCGCCGCAACCGCCCCCCGGACGGCGCATGGAGACGCGCCCCGGCGACGGCAGGGATCGCACCCCGGCCCCCGGGCTCGCTACCCCGCCCGGCCGCGGGGCCCCGGGGCCCTCGATCCGCCGGGCCGCGTGCCAGCCCGCCGCGGCCCCCGGGGCCGTAGTAAGTGAGTCGCGGATGGCGTAGATGCTCACCGGGGGCCGATCCGGCCCGTCTTCGGGGTGCCCCATGCCCCCCCCCGATCCGCCGGGCCGCGTGCCGGCCCGCCGCGGCCCCTCGGACGGCGCCGGAAGGCAGCCGGCCCCCCGTCTGGTTCTGTCCCGCGGCGATCCCGCCGCGCCCCTACCCTACAGCCGGCCGGCCCGCGCCGGCGCCCCAGGGATCCGAGGAATCTCATGAACGCACCCAGCGCGCCGCCCCCGGAACGCCTTCCTCCACGGCGGCACCCTGGCAGCCGTGCCGGCCGCGAGGCACGCTCGGCACCGGCTGGAAGACATTGCGCACCTGACAAACGATCGCACCGAGGAAGCCCGCGCCGATGCGGACCTTGAACGCCTTTCGGAATGGGTCCGCGCCATCAAGAGCGCTTGAAGCCGGCCGGCCGCGGCAGGAAGATTCACGGCGACGGCTTGAGCGGCCGAGGAAGATTGCCGCATGAAACCTAGCTTTTCGGCCCGCCCGGGATCGTCCCGTGAAAGCTATCGAGAATGAACCGCCCGAATTGCGCCTGGATCAACTGCAATCACCCCAGACCCCCCCGCCAGTCTAGTAGCACCCCTCTAGCGGTCATCTAGTACCCATTTAGCACCCCTTTTCACCCCTTTTCCCCCCGGAATCCCGGAGCGCCGGCCGCGCCGCGCTTGGCTCTTCCAGACGAGCGGCCCCCAAACGCTCCAGTTGCATTTGCCAAAAAATTAGGGAACGACAGAATTACTCGTGGGGGGTCGAAACTTTTTCCGGGTCCAATCTTGCGCGCCGCGGCGGGTTGGGTCGGCTTGACGCGCGGCCGGGATCCCGCCGGATCCCGGCCGCGTCAAGCCGAACCGTCAAGCGAAATGGAAGTCGGATTCGTCAAGCTCAACATCGGCGGCAAGGTGTCTGAGCTCGATTTGCCACGACAAGTCCTCGCCTGGGTCCAGATCTTCCGCTTCCGCATCGCTGTAAACGATGGCGCGGTTTTCCTTGACGCCAGAGGGAGAAACAACCGTCAAATATACGATTTCGAGATCTTCAAACTCGCTGACACCGTCGATCCCTTCTATTTGAATCCGGTCGTCCGACCGATCGAAGTCAAGGATCGTGTCCTTTCCGCTGTCTTGCCTGAACACGAAGACATCCTTGCCGGTCTCGCCTTTGAGCTCGTCGGTGCCGGCGTTGCCGTGCAGCGTATCGTCGCCGGCCCCGCCGTAGAGGAAGTCGTTGCCGGCGTTGCCCCAGAGCTCGTCGTTGCCGGTGCCGCCGTAGAGGAAGTCGTTGCCGGCGTCGCCGGCGAGCACGTCGTTGCCGCCGCCGCCGTACATGCGGTCGGTGCCGTTGCCGCCTTGCAGGAAGTCGTTGCCGGGGTCGCTGAGGAATTTGTCGCCGCCGTAGATATGGTCGTCGCCGTCGCCGCCCTTCAGCCAGTCGTTGCCGGCCCCGCCGTAGAGCCAGTCGGTGTCGTTGCCGCCGTCCAGGAAGTCGCGGCCGGCTTCGCCGTAGAGGTAGTCGATACCGTCGCCGCCGAACAGATGGTCCGAGTGCTTGTCCATCAATTCGGGATCCCGGTTCGGGTCCGATCCTTTCGGGTCCGCGTTGTCGCCGCCCCAAAGCTTGTCGGTGCCGGCCCCGCCGTACATCCGGTCCGCGCCGGCCCCGCCGTAGAGCTCGTCGTCGCCGTCGTCGCCGTAGAGCTCGTCGGTGCCGTCGTCGCCGTGGAGCTCGTCGTCGCCGTCGCCGCCGCGGAGCTCGTCGTCGCCGCGGCGGCCGTAGAGCTCGTCGTCGCCGGCGTAGCCCCAGACCGGTCGTCGCCGTTCTTGCCGTAGAGCTCGTCGTCGCCGGCCAGACCGTGAATCTGGTCGTCGCGGCGGCCGCCGTAGAGCTTGTCGTCACCGGGGGTGCCGGTGATGGTCCGTCCTGGTCTAGACATGGGATTGCCTCCTTTGGTGGAAAGGTTGGGTGAAGAAAGGATCGCGTTTCACGCGATGAAGTCGAAGTCGAAGTCGAAGTCGAAATCGGACTCGGTCAATTTCGCCGCCTTCGTGCCGCTGACCTTGATGCTCCATTCTCCGGATGCATCCTCGATTACGGCGTGGGGGACTACGTATTTGGGAAACTTGGCCTTGCCCGTGATGATCAGGTCGGAGAACTGGATTCCGCTGTCGGCCGTGAAGACGATCAGATCCTCGCCGTCCTTGAATTGGGATATTTCGTCGTGGCCGCTGTTCCGGCCGAACACGAAGCGATCCGCGCCGCGGGCGCCGCGCAGGTCGTCGTCGCCGGCCCCGCCGTGCAGCACGTCGTCGCCCTTGTCGCCGTCCAGGTCATCGTCGCCGGCCCCGCCGTGCAGCACGTCGTTGTTGTCTCCGCCGTTCAGGTCGTCGTCGCCGGCCCCGCCGTGCAGCACGTCGTCGCCCCAACCGCCGTTCAGGTCGTCGTCGCCCTTGCCGCCGTGCAGCACGTCGTCGCCGCCGCCGCCGTGCAGGAAGTCGTCGCCCTTGCCGCCGTACAGCCGGTCGGCGCCGGCACTGTAGTAGCCGCCGTCCAGGTGGTCGTTGCCGTCTCCGCCGCGGAGCTCGTCGTCGCCGGCGTTGCCGAACAGAGAGTCGTCGCCCTTGCCGCCGCGCAGCACGTCGTCGCCGTCGTCGCCGCTCAGGCCGTCGTCGCCGGCCCCGCCGCGGAGCACGTCGTCGCCGGCCCCGCCGTGCAGCACGTCGTCGCCGGCCCCGCCGTGCAGCCGGTCGGCGCCGTCCCAACCGAGCAGATCGTCGGTACCGGCCCCGCCGTGGAGCACGTCGTCGCCGGCCCCGCCGCGGAGCACGTCGTCGTCGCCGCCGCCGTGGAGCACGTCGTCGCCGGCGCCGGCGTCGAAGTAGTCGTTGCCGGCCCCGCCGCGGAGCTCGTCGTCGCCGTCGGTGCCGAACACGTAGTTTCGCTGTGCCATGGTGCAATCTCCCTAGGTTCCGGCCGTCAGGTTCCGGCCGGCCGCCCGGAACCTAGCCCTACCATGTCCTGAAAAAAAGGGCTGGACATTGCCGATCGGGCGGTGTACGGTCCCTCGCCCTGCGGACCCAATCGAACATCCTTCAGACGCTGCGCGGCGCGGAAGCGCGGTCCCGGGTGGCCGGGATCCTGTCGCGGGAGTCGTTTGCCAGCCGGCAGTCCTTGGGCCGCCGGGTGTGCGAGGAGTTTGCCTTGGTCGACGCCCTCGGCCGGTGGCCGGTTTCGGGATGCCTCAAGGCCCTGCGCACGCTGGCGGCGTCCGCGCCGGAGATCGTCCTGCCGGCGCCCCGGGTGCCGCCGCCGGACCGAACGCCGCGTCCGCTGGACGAGGCCGTTCCGGCGCCGGTCGGGGTGCCGGGGCGGGTGTCGGAGATCGAAGGGCTGGAGGTGGTTCCGGTGACGGCGGTGGCGCAGCGCACGGTGTGGAATACGCTGATTGCGCGCGAGCATCCGCACGGCCTGACGACCTTCGCGGGCCCTCAGGTGCGCTAGCTGGATCGGGTGGAGTGCGCCCCAGCGCCGGGATCACCTCCACCGGGTGATCGGTTTCAGCCGCTTCCTGATCCGTCCGGCGGTTCGCTGTCCCCATCTCGCCAGCCACGTGTTGGGCCGCCGGTTGCGGCGGCTGCCTGCGGACCTCGAGGCCCGCTACGGCCTGCGGGTGTGGCGGGTGGAAAGCTATGCGGATGCGGGTGTGCAGGGCACCTGCCTGCGGGCCGCCAATTTCGTGTGCGTGGGCGCGACGAAGGGGCGGGGTCGCCAGGACCGGTATCATCGCCGGGACAAGACCGGGAAGACGGTCTGGATGTACCCGTTGCACCGGCGCTGGCGCCGGGATCTCGGGGTGGCCGAAGTGGAGCGATGGCCGTCGCTTGCGCCCGGGGAGGGTCTCCGTGCACAGGAGTGGGCCGCGAACGAGCTGGGAGGAGCACCCTTGGGGGATCGGCGACGGACGGCGCGGCTGGTGAAGAGCGCTTCGCTGCTGGCGGAGGATCCGGGACAGAAGATCCAGGCCCACCCGGACCGCAGCCGTACGGTCATCAGCGCCTTCTACCGGTGGATCGAGCAACCGGCGGACCGCGCCATCACGGCGGACCACATTCTGGCACCCCACCGGGAGCGTACCCTCCAACGCATCCGGGGGCAGCGGACGGTGCTGGCAATCCAGGACGGGAGCGATCTGAACTTTGCGCGGCGTCCGGGGTGTGACGGTCTGCAGGTGATCGGCACGAACCAGACCCGTGCCTCGACCCTCGGCCTGCACCTGCATGCCACGCTGGCGGTGACCGACACCGGCCTGCCCTTGGGGGTGCTGCGGTTGGGGTTCGACCCGTTGAAGAAGCATGCGAAGACCGTCGCCGCCGGGACGAAAAGCCGGCGATGGCTCCACGGCTTCACGGACACCGTCGACGCCGTCCGGGAAGTCGGCGGCAAGACCCGCGTGATCACGGTCTGCGATCGGGAGGCGGACTTCTTCGAACGGTTTGATCTCCAGCGCCAGCACCCGCGGGTCGAGGTGTTGGTGCGGGCCCGGCATGATCGGGTCTTGGGACCCCATCGCCCGAAGCGGTTCGCTGCCCTGCAGGCCGGCCCGCCCGACGATCGGATCGACATCGAGATCGACGGCCTGACCGAACGCCGGAAATCGCGCGGGAAGCCGGCCCGGCCGGCGCGGCGCAAGCGCGTGGCCCACTGCGAACTCCGGCATCGTCGCCTGACCCTGCCGTCGACCCTGGAGGGCAAGGATCCCGTGTCCGTCTCGACCGTCCATCGGGTCGAAATCCACCCGCCCGAAGGCGAGAATCCGGTGCAGGGGTTCCTGCTCACCACGCTCCCGGTGCGCACCGGTCCGCACGCCGCCGAGGTGGTCGGCCACGATCTTCAGCGCTGGAAGATCGAGGATTTCTTCCGCGTCCTGAAATCCGGCTGCCAGGTGCAGTCCCTGCGGTTCCGCAAGGCCGAACGCCTGCAACGGGCCACCGCCATCCATGCCGTGATCGCTTGGCGCATCATGGTTCTGACCCTGCTCGGACGACCGGTCCCGGACTGTGCACCCACGCTGATGTTCACCGATCCGGAACTGGCCTTCCTCCGCGACTATGCCCGCGAGCAGACCATGCCGGCGCCCGATACCCTCGGCGCCGCCGTGCGTCGGGTCGCCCATCTCGGAGGGTATCGGGACCGCAAGCACGACCCCGAACCCGGACACCAGATCATGTGGCACGGCTCCAACCGCCTGAGCAGCGCCACCCTCGGCCATCGAATCGGCTTCCAGGCCGGCCAGCGGCAGGCCCTGGTCCGGGATCGGACCCCTCTGGTCCAGCCATAATTGTCCTGACTCGGTAGTTCTAGGCCGATCCCGAGCCCCGCGCCGCCGATCCGCCCCGGAACCGCGCGGGACGGGCCGGCGACGGCAGGGATCGCACCCCGGCAGATGCACGGCAGGGATCGCGCCCCGGCAGGGATCGCACGGCCGAGCGTCCCCTCGAACGGCCCGTCAGCGGCAATCCTCGGCCGTGGACACGGCCGTTTCGCCATCTTTGCCCCGAGAGAGGCCATTTTTCGGGACCCGAGGGATCGCGCACGTGAAAGATTGCGCAAATTTCGCGCCCATTTTCATTCGCTCAAAATTCACTTGCCGCCGATTTGCTCCGGGGCACTTCAAACTTTTTTCCGCTGGGCGGCTGGCAGGGAGCCGCCCCGGCGCCGCCGCAACCCCGCAGGGACGGACGGCGCATGGAGACGCGGGCCGGCGACGCCGCAACCCCGCAGGGATGGACGGCGCATGGAGACGCGGGGCCCTCGATCCGCCGCAACCCCGCAGGGACGGACGGCGCATGGAGACGCGCCCCGGCGCCGCCGCGGCCCCGGGGCCCCCTCTCGATGCGCGCGGCCGGCCCCCGGACGGCGCATGGAGACGCGGGCCGGCGACGGCAGGGATCGCACCCCGCCCGGCCGCGGGGCCCTCGATCCGCCGCAACCGCCCCCCCCCCCGGACGGCGCCCCGGACACGCGGGCCGGGGCCGGCCCTAGTAGTACGGAATCATTAGATTGATGGGTATAGAGACTTCAGTTTCACCCGGGCGTCTGCCGTCGTGAACCGCCAGTCGACGGTGCCGCCGGCCGCGTTGCGGCGCTCGACCCACGCCGCGGTTTCCCGCAGCATGGTGGCGCGATCAGGAATGCGTCGTCGAAGACACGGTCGCGACAACGCACCGATTTCGATCTCGGCCATGGTGAGCCAGCTTCCGTGCTTCGGCGTGTACCGAAACTCGAACCGCTTTCGCACCCGCATGGCCTCCCGGGGTGCAAAGGCTTCCTACAACGACGCGGGGCCGTGTGTGTTCAGGTTGTCCATGACCCGTACGATCTTCTTGCCGGGGAAGTGATCATCCGCGAGTTCCCGGAGGAACTGCGCCCCGTCCCGCGCCGTGCGGCGGTCGGTGACCTTCACCGTACGCCAGTTTTCATTGGGCGCGAACGCCAGGAAGAGATTGGCCGTACCGTTTCGCTCGTATTCGTAGTCGACGATTTCCGGCTGCCCGGGCCGCACGGGGCGGGGAAGGCGGGTTTCCTTCGTCTGCTGCCGGCGGGTCTCATCCATGCAGACCCGGACCTCGTCTTCGGCAAAATCCCGCTGGTACGTGTCCAGCACCTCCTCCATCGCCGCCACGAACGGCGCATTGCGGCTCGGGGGAATGCACCAGTACTGCTTCAGCCAAGGCTTGATCTCCTTTTTTTAGAGTCTTCCGTACCGTTTCTTTCGAGATGCTCTCGACGATCTCCATCTCCATCCGACGACCGGCCAGCAGCTTCAGCGTCCAGCGAACACAACCTTCGGGCGGGGAAGAACCGGCCAGAGCCACCCGCTTCGCTTCCTTCGCCCCGTCCAGGAGTTTCGGTCGGCGGTTCTCCTGCTCCCGACGGCGAAGGGCGGCCTCCAGACCCTCCAGAACACAGCGCTTGCGCAGGCGTTCGACCGTCGAAGCACCGATACCCAAGCCGCGCGCGATGTCCACATCTCGGAGTTTGCCGCCGTCGCGCCCTTCGTCCGCCATCCGCAGAATCTGCGCCCGACGACGACGCCAGGCGGCTCCGGTACCGTCGACGATCGCCTGGAGTTCCCGGCGCTCCGGCACCGAAAGGCGCACTCGATCGAGCTTCCTACCCTGAGGGTTGGCCAGGATCCACTCCGATCCCCGCACCGAACCCCTGCAGACAGGCTCGGTTCCCGGAAACCGGATCCGTCCGATCCCCAAGAGAGCATGAGCGCCTGCATGTTCGGCATCGGGTCTGTGGGGATGAACCAGAAAGCGCCGTACCGATCGGGCGCTCACGCGTGCCGACACGCACCGACACGGGGCCGACACGGACCGACACGGAAATCTTGCCAGAATACTGTCGTCAGTTCAACGTTTCCGTACTACTAGTGCCTGCCCGGAAAATCACTAAGATTTGGATTACATGAATGAAAGCTCGATATTGACAGGGCGAAGATTCATCGAATCCAGCCTGATTTCAGCGGAATATGCCGTCATATGCCATCAAAGAAGGAATCTTCGGTTCCCCAGATTCCAACTACGGTTGCATATACAATGTGTTGTGATTTTCCGTGCAGGCACTAGTAGTACGGAATCATTGGATTGCCGGGTATAGAGACTTCAGTTTCACCCGGGCGTCTGCCGTCGTGAACCGCCAGTCGACAGTGCCGCCGGCCGCGTTGCGGCGTTTGACCCACGCCGCGGTCTCCCGCAGCATGGTGGCGCGGTCGGGAATGCGTCGTCGAAGACACTGTCGCGACCACGCGCCGATTTCGATCTCGGCCATGGTGAGCCAGCTTCCGTGCTTCGGCGTGTACCGAAACTCGAACCGCTTTCGCACTCGCATGGCCTCCCGGGGTGCAAAGGCTTCATACAACGATGCGGGGCCGTGCGTGTTCAGGTTGTCCATGACCAGCACGATCTTCTTGCCGGGGATGGGATCATCCGCGAGTTCCCGGATGAACTGCGCCCAGTCCCGCGCCGTGCGGCGATCGGTGACCTTCACCGTACGCCAGTTTTCATTGGGCGCGAACGCCAGGAAGAGATTGGCCGTGCCGTTTCGCTCGTATTCGTAGTCGACGATTTCCGGCTGCCCGGGCCGCACGGGGCGGGGAAGGCGAGTTTCCTTCGTCTGCTGCCGGCTGGTCTCATCCATGCAGACCAGGACCTCGTCTTCGGCAAAATCCCGCTGATACGTGTCCAGCACCTCCTCCATCGCCGCCACGAACGGCGCGTTGCGGCTCGGGGGAATGCACCAGTACTGCTTCAACCAAGGCTTGATCTCCTTTTTTTCAGAGTCTTCCGTACCGTTTCTTTCGAGATGCTCTCGACGATCTCCATCTCCATCAAACGACCGGCCAGCAGCTTCAGTGTCCAGCGAACACAACCCTCGGGCGGGGAAGAACAGGCCAGAGCCACCCGCTTCGCCTCCTTCGCCCCGTCCAGGAGTTTCGGTCGGCGGTTCTCCTGCTCCCGGCGGCGGAGAGAGGCCTCCAAACCCTCCAAAACACAACGCTTGCGCAGGCGTTCGACCGTCGAAGCGCCGATACCCAGGCCGCGCGCGATGTCGACATCCCGGAGTTTGCCGCCGTCGTGCCCCTCGTCTGCCATCCGCAGAATCTGCGCCCGACGACGACGCCAGGCGGCTCCGGTACCGTCGACGATCGCTTGGAGTTCCCGGCGCTCCGACGCCGAAAGGCGCACTCGATCGAGCTTCCTACCCTGAGGATTGGCCATGATCCACTCCGATCCCCGCACCGAACCCCTGCAGGCAGGCTCGGTTCCCGGAAACCGGATCCGTCCGATCTCCAAGAGAGTGTGAGCGCCTGCACGTTCGGCATCGGGTCTGTGGGGATGAACAAGAAAGCGCCATACCGATCGGGCGCTCACGCGTGCCGACACGCACCGACACGGGGCCGACACGGACCGACACGGAAATCTTGCCAGAATACTATCGTCAGTTCAACGTTTCCGTACTACTAGATACCGCACCGGAAACCAACACAGCCGCGCCGCATGAACCCTGATCCTCAGCCCAGCGCCATCATCGCCATACGAGATTCACGCCCGTTGCAGGTACAGATAACTCACAGACATTGTGCTATTTATGGGCGATTATAGCCTGTCTGACAGACACCACAATTGCGAGGCAGAGCCGATGCGGCCCCGGAGTCCGACGCATATCCGTACAGCCCTCTCCGCGGCCGCTCTTCGGGGCGGCGCTGGCGACAGCCGGCAGGCGCACTCCGGGGCCGCGCCGCCCTATCCCAGAAACTCAAAGTCGCCTTCGGTAAGGTCCGAGGCGCTTACGCCTTCAAGCGTGATGGACCAGTCATCGTTTGGACCGGTGATGACGGCGTTGCCGCCGCGGTCCTTGATGATGATATCGGCGTAGGTGAGCTTCTGTTGGAACACGATGGTATCGCTGCCGTTCCCGAAGTCGGCAGTGGTGTCATGGTCGCTCTCGGCATCGAAGAAAAAGCGGTCGTCGCCAGTGCCGCCCCGGAGCGTGTCGTCGCCCTTCCCGCCGTAGAGCGTGTCGTCGCCCTTCCCGCCCCGGAGCGTGTCGTCGCCAGTGCCGCCCCGGAGCGTGTCGTCGCCCTTCCCGCCCCGGAGCGTGTCGTCGCCAGTGCCGCCCCGGAGCGTGTCGCCGCCGTCGCCGCCAAAGAGCCAGTCGTTGCCGCCGTCGCGGCCGTCGTCGCCGTAGAGGCTGTCGCCGTAGAGGCTGTCGTCGCCAGCGCCGCCGTAGAGCCTGTCGTCGCCGTCGCCGCCAGAGAGGCAGTCGTTGCCAGCGCCGCCAGAGAGCCTATCGTTTCCGTTTAAGCCGTCGAGCCTGTCGTTGCCAGCGCCGCCCCGAAGCTTGTCGTCGCCGTCGCCGCCAAAGAGCCAGTCGTTGCCGGCTCCGCCGTAGAGCATGTCGTTGCCGGCTCCGCCTTCCAGCCAGTCGTCGCCAGCGTCGCCGTAGAGCCTGTCGAGGCCAGCGCCGCCGTGGAGCCTGTCGAGGCCAGCGCCGCCGTGGAGCCTGTCGTCGCCGTCGCCGCCGTGGAGCCTGTCGTGGCCGTGGTCGCCGTCGACGCCGTAGATCATGTCGTTGCCGGCGCCGCCGTAGAGCTCGTTACCGTAGAGCGAGTTGCCGTAGAGCCTGTCGTTGCCAGCGCCGCCGAAGAGCAAGTTGCCGTATCTGGATCTGGCCATGTCGCGGTCTCCGTTTGGGATGAACGACGCAAGTATGACACAATCCGCCCCGCGCCGTCAAGCGCGTTGCGGTCTCCCTCAGGACCATTCTGTTGTCGCCATCGGCGGCGGACCACCGCAGCCGGGTAGGAGGGGTCGTTGCCGAGCCCCTCCCCCCAGTTACGGTAGGAATGCGCATTACTGCGCACCCCCCGCACCGATCCGGACATGGACGTTCATCCATCCGGCTCCTACCTCGGGTGCTTGACGGCAAACCGCGGATCCGGCCCTGGGCGGCGGAGGGTGGCGCGCGACCCAGAACTCTCGGTCCTGCGCTCCCGTCGCTTCCGGTCGAACCTTGCGGCGTTCCGTATCCGGTCCGCCGCCTGAGGCACGCGTGCCCGACCCTGCGTTCGGCGCGTGCTTTGGCGTCCCGAATTCCCCTTGGTTGGGGCCCTTTCCTCCAGCCACTCCGCAGGAGCTGACGCTCCCTGGTTCGTCGCCTTCCCAGGTCGTACGGCCCCATCCCACTTCTTCCAGCCGTTCGTCCTAGTAGTACGGAATCATTGGATTGCTGGGTATAGAGACTTCAGTTTCACCCGGGCGTCTGCCGTCGTGAACCGCCAATCGACGGTGCCGCCGGCCGCGTTGCGGCGCTTGACCCACGCCGCGGTCTCCCGCAGCATGGTGGCGCGGTCGGGAATGCGTCGTCGAAGACATTGTCGCGACAACGCGCCGATTTCGATCTCGGCCATGGTGAGCCAGCTTCCGTGCTTCGGCGTGTACCGAAACTCGAACCGCTTTCGCACTCGCATGGCCTCCCGGGGTGCAAAGGCTTCATACAACGATGCGGGGCTGTGCGTGTTCAGGTTGTCCATGACCAGTACAATCTTCTTTCCGGGGATAGGATCGTCCGCGAGTTCCCGGAGGAACTGCGCCCCGTCCCGCGCCGTGCGGCGATCGGTGACCTTTACCGTACGCCAGTTTTCATTGGGCGCGAACGCCAGGAAGAGATTGGCCGTACCGTTTCGCTCGTATTCGTAGTCGACGATTTCCGGCTGCCCGGGCCGCACGGGACGGGGAAGGCGGGTTTCCTTCGTCTGCTGCCGGCTGGTCTCATCCATGCAGACCAGGACCTCGTCTTCGGCAAAATCCCGCTGGTACGTGTCCAGCACCTCCTCCATCGCCGCCACGAACGGCGCATTGCGGCTCGGGGGAATGCACCAGTACTGCTTCAACCAAGGCTTGATCTCCTGTATCTACTCACCCCCTACTGATGACGAAGATACGAAGATCGATCCGCTTCTTGTCAGCCGGAACACGCACCTCCGGTCATCGGCCGCGAGCGAGTTAAAGGGGCAAGGGAAAATGCCGGATCCGAACCCGTCAGGAAAAACGATTCGTCATCAGTAGGGGGGTGAGTAGATACGATCTCCTTTTTTTCAGAGTCCTCCGTACCGTTTCCTTCGAGATGCTCTCGACGATCTCCATCTCCATCAGACGACCGGCCAGCAGCTTCAGTGTCCAGCGAACACAACCTTCGGGCGGGGAAGAACAGGCCAGAGCCACCAGCTTCGCCTCCTTCGCCCCGTCCAAGAGTTTCGGTCGGCGGTTCTCCTGCTCCCGGCGGCGGAGAGAGGCCTCCAAACCCTCCAAAACACAACGCTTGCGCAGGCGTTCGACCGTCGAAGCGCCGATACCCAGGCCGCGCGCGATGTCGACATCCCGGAGTTTGCCGCCGTCGTGCCCCTCGTCTGCCATCAGCAGAATCTGCGCCCGACGCCGACGCCAGGCGGCTCCGGTACCGTCGACGATCGCTTGGAGTTCCCGGCGCTCCGACGCCGAAAGGCGCACTCGATAGAGCTTCCTGCCCTGAGGGTTGGCCATGATCCACTCCGATCCCCGCACCGAACCCCTGCAGGCAGGCTCGGTTCCCGGAAACCGGATCCGTCCGATCTCCAAGAGAGTGTGAGCGCCTGCACGTTCGGCATCGGGTCTGTGGGGATGAACAAGAAAGCGCCGTACCGATCGGGCGCTCACGCGTGCCGACACGCACCGACACGGGGCCGACACGGACCGACACGGAAATCTTGCCAGAATACTGTCGTCAGTTCAACGTTTCTGTACTACTAGGCTTCGGTTTTCTCCTTCCCTACGCGGTCCCGCCACGATCGGCGGGACCGCTTGAAGATCTCCCAGGGTCCCGACAGAAGACGTACGGACGTGTATGGGTTCTCGGACACCGCGGGGCTCGCCGGCATCTCACCACATCGATGCCTGCGATGGTGCCTTCGGCCGATCGGAACACCTCGGCACCCCGGATCCTCGTCTTTTCGGTGCTCATTCGCCCCACCCATCCGCACCGCTGCCGACGCTTCGCCTGCCCCCTCACGGGAACCGACGCACGGCTCGCGGAGAAACGCGGTTTCGGAACCTGTCAACGCCGTTGAGACAGCAAGGGTTGTCATGTACTGAGCATCTCCCACGGTAGGGGTGGCCTTCGGCGGGTGGATCCAGACCGTTTCGGGGAGCGCCCGCGGTTTCGGTTTCCCCTGGACGAACCGTTCCGGGTGCCGGCCCCAAGCTTGGCTCAAGGTGCGTCGGCGTTGCTCAATCCGCTGCCGGGCGCGGCCGTGGTGGACATCGTCAGGGGTGAGCATCGCGAGGCCGGCATGGTGATGTTGGGTGTGGTACCAGGGGAAGAAGGATCGACCGAAGTCGATGGCAGCGGGCAGGTCCGGGAAGCGCCCGGGGAACCCGGGGTGGTACTTCAAGGTCTTGAACTGTGCCTCCGAGAAGGGGTTGTCGTCGCGGACCTTGGGGCGGCTGAGCGAGCGGGTGATACCGAGCTGGGCGAGGAGTTGCGCGGTGCACGGGCGGGTCATGGGGGCGCCGCGGTCGGAGTGCAGGGTCCGCACCCGGGGCTGGATCCCCTGCTTGAGACACGATTCCTCAATCAGCCGGCTGGCCAGTGCCGCGCTCTCGCGTTCGGCGACCATCCATCCCACCCCGTAGCGGCTGAAGAGATCAAGCAGCACATAGAGGTAGAAGGAAGACCCGGTCTTCGGCCTGAGCAGCCGCGTGATGTCCCAGGACCAGACTTGGTTCGGGGCGCGGGCGACGAGTTCGGGCTTGGCATAGCGTGGGTGGGTGCGCGGGTTGCGCCGTTCCCGCACCGGCTGCCGGGCAGAGAGGATGCGGTACCTCGTGCGCTCCGAGCCCAGGTACCATCCTTCGTCGAGCAGCGTGGCCACGACCTCGGCCGGGGAACGATCGACGAAACGCGGGGAGGCGAGCCGGTCGAGGACCGGCTCCCGCTCCCCCTCGCTCAGGGCCCGGGCGGGCGTCGCACGGGGCTGCTGATGCCCGGGAACGGGCCTCCGGCGGCGGTAGAACGGGGCCCGGGACACCCCCAGCGCCCGACCGGCCGGCGCGATGCCGACCTGCCGAGCGAGGGAAGGGGTGGCCATCCGCAGTCCTTCCCGTCGCGGAGGCGGAATCCCAGCAGCCCGGCAACGTTTCCCTGAACTTCGAGAATCGTAGGGGCCGTGGCCCGCTCCTTCTCCCGCCGCGCCACCTGGGCCTCGAGCCGGCGAACCTGGGCGCCGAGGGGGTGGGACGGCGCCGGCTTGGGACCGCGCTTGCGTGGCGTCAGGCCCTGCAACGCTCCCCGGCGGCGGGCCTTGCGCCACGTCGACAGATGCGAGCGGTACCGCCCCTCGCGACGCAGCAGGCGGCCGATCTCGCCCGGCTCGCGACCGCGGTCCGCTTCCTCGACCATCCGCAGTCGATACTCGGCCGAGAACCGACGGCGGGTCGGCTTGGCGAGAACCTCCGGGTCCGGAGCGCGCCGAGTCGGCGGGGTCTCGGCCCTGGGGGGCGCGCCCCCCAGGGCCGGCGTGGCGAGGGGGTACACCCCCCTGCCTACATTCGGGTCTGCCTTCATCATGGTTCCTCTCTGCCGCCCTCTCATTCCATGGGTAGTCGGTGTCTCAGCGATGTTGGCAGAGAGGGCTCCCCCCGCAAATGTCTGCGTGTCGCACCATGATTCGATGTCCTGTTCTTCGTAGAGAGTCTGGAATTGCATCGGCGCCTTCACGTCCTTCGCATACCAGAGGATGAAGTCTCCGGCCTTGGCAATGCTCTTCGTGGAGCTTCCTCCCCCGCCCGTGGCATACGTGATGGTACTCACCCGGTTCTCCGGGCCGAATACCTCGTCGAGCACCATGGCGCAACGGTGTACGTTCACGTCGCCGATCTGCATGAAGAAGCTGCCGGTGTCGCTGAGCAGCTCGCGCGCAAGCAGCGCCGTGTCGCGAATCCCATCCAGGTAGGTGTGGATCCCGTTCTCGTAGCTGTCGCGAAAGGCGGTCACCTGGACCGTGTCGTCCATATAGTGGGCGTCGAAGTCCATTCCGTAGGGTGGATCGAAGTAGACGCACTGCACTTCACCGGCCATCTGTTCGTGTTCGAGCAGCGACGCCATGACCCGTTTCGACGTTCCGTGGATCAACCGGTTTTGCCAGTTGCCGCTGTGTTCGTACCACTCCCATTTCGCCCGTTCGGGGTGCTCGTACCGATCGAAGCTCGCGAACAGGTCGCGTTCCCCGTCCTTGCGCCGGAGCGATTCGATCCAGGTGGCCGGATCGATCTTCTCGACCGTGCCCAGCAGGGGCGCGAGCACCGTTTTCGTCTCGTGTTTCCGGTTCCAGTCGAGCGTCGGAACGCGATTACGGTCCTTCTCTCGGATGTCGACCCTGTGGCGGGCCGGCGCGCGTCGTTCGGGATGGCTGGTCGTCGCCATCTCGGCCGTCGGATTGTTTCTGCGCCTCGATCCGTGCTCGTAGGCCGTCTTGTCCTTCATGGGTGGACCGCCTCCTGCATCGCCGATTCGATCGCGGCCTCCACGTCGCATGCGGCGTCCACCTCCCGTCGGACCCACATCTGTTCATGCGCTTTTCCTGCGAAGTCCGCGCAGGGAATCCACCAGTGGTCGGTCCACCAGCCCTTCTGTTCGCTCTGTTCGTCGGGGCGCCCTTTCCCTTCAAGAACGATGTGCGGCACCCTTGCTCCTACGCGTTGGCACCGGACGAAGGTACTTGGCCCATCTTCCCTTGTACTTGTAGGGAATTTCGATTCGTTCCGGGCCGTGGTTTCGGACGAATGCCTCGACCCGTGGGGACGCGTCGAGCCTCCGGACGATGTCGGCTTCGAGCCTCGAGTGGCACGCCGCAACGTTCAGCTCCGAGTGCCGCACTTCGACGATTTCCTTCAGCCCGGTCACGAAGGGTCTCCAGTTGCCCGCCGATCGGAGTTCCTGCTTCGTCGGATCGCGCGCCACCCCCGCCTTGCGGGCCGGCTGCCCGTCGACCTTCAGCGCGTCGAGAATGGCGCTCCTTGCCAATTCGCGCATGCCGTCTCCGCCGAGGTCCGACTCTTCCACGGCGATCTTTTCGTGACACAGCCAGTCACGCACCGCACGGAGGCATTCGCCGAACAGCTGCCCCCGGCGCAGCCGTCCGGCCTGCTCTTGCTCGCCCTGCTTCTCTGCGCGCTCGCCGAGGGCTTGCACGAGTTCTGCCGCGAGTTGCCATGTCCCGGCCCCCGGTTGCGGTTCCCCTGTTCGTTCGAGTCTCCGGACCTTGCCGACCGGCCCTCCGGTTACGACCCATCGGATTTCCCTTCCTTCCTGACCGGTCACCGGGTAGGTCTCGACGACCCGCGAAGGGTCCAGCGTGACTCCCAACCCCGGTGTCGACATGGAGTAGTGGTCGAAGTCCGGAACCCAGATCCGGTGCTGCTGCAACCGGCGGGGGACCGGCCGCACCTCGGTCTTGGGTTCCGGCGGACGTGGTTTTGCGGCTGTGCCCCGGGTCCCCTGACGTGCGAACGGAACGCCGAATACCGTCGCGTACTCTGCGGGGAAGCGCCTCTCGATTTCGCCGTTGTCCCGTCGTTCGACTTCTTCCTGGTTCTCGTAATCCCTTCGGCGCAACGCCCGTCCCATCGTCTGCTCGCACAGCAACTGGCTGCCGAACTTGCGGTACCCCAGGATATGGGTTACGCGCTGGCAGTCCCATCCCTCGGTCAGCATGCCGACGCTCACCACGCATCGCACATCCTGTCCGGGCGCTCCGGGCTGCGCGACCGACTGCAGAACCTCGCGGAGTTCCTCTTCGCTTGCCTCTCCGCGCGTTCCCACTTCCCGGAGCCCCAGCGCACCTCCCGCGATTTCGTCGCCTTCGGCGTTCTCCGGGTGGTTGGTCTTGCTGAGCACCAGGATCGTATGCGTTGCGCACTCTTCCTTTTCGGCTCCCGTGCGCGGGATATTGGAGAGCAGTTCGAAGTCGCTCTTTTCGAGGAATCCGTCCGGACCCTTGCGTCCGCCGAACATCTCGAATAGCGCGCGAGCGTTCTCCTTGTTGTTCGCGACAGCGATCCGCACCGGCCGACCGACGCGCGTGTCGTTCGCCGATGCCCACGCCGCGAAGGTTTCTTCATAGTCCTTGTAGAGAATCTCGGCCCCTTGGCGCACGAGCTCCATCGCGTTAGTGGTGACGAGTCTGTGCCCGCCGTTGGCCTCGAACAGGTTCCGCAATGCCGATTGGCTTCCGGTGTTGTCGGAGCGCGGCGGTTGCGGAATCTTCACGAGCCCGGCTTCCATCGATTCCATCAGTGCGAACTCGCTGACGATCCACGGGATCAGGGCGGTATCGAGCTTCGCGGACAGGCCGGCCGGCATTTTCGTTCTGACCGGATTGACGAAGATCGGCGTTGCACTCAGATCAATGGCCTGGGCGAGCCGATGACGGCGGTGATCGCGCAGCGCGTGCAAGGCCTCCATCCATACGCCCTTGTCCTTGACCTTGTCGGCGCGCTCCCAGCAGTGGTGCCCTTCATCGTTCAGCACGACGACCCGTTCCGGTCTTCCCGCCCCGGCCGGGCCGAGTAGTCGGGTCCACATTTCCGTCCGCGATTCGGCTGCGCTGCCTGCCTCTTCGCCCCCGGCGAGCCGAATGGCCTGGGTGCGGCTGAGCCGTCCTCCCCCGGCCTTCGTCTCGACGCCGGCGTAGACCACGTCCTTTCTCGGCTGGAGCTTTTCCCAGTTGATGATGTCGACGGGGAATCCTCGTAGCCGGCGGCGGAGCTTCGGCGGAACCAGCCGCCATTCGTCATAGAGATTGCGCTTCGTCCGCGGATTGAGTCCTGCGAGACGATCCCGGATCGTGCGCCCCGGGCAGATCACCACCACCCGGTCCACGTTCTTCGCCAGCCCGTGGACATTCCCCCGGTGCTCGCGCCGCCGGTTCACCGCATACCAGACTATAAGGCATGCCATGACCGTCGTCTTCCCGGTACCCGTCGCCATGCGAAGTGCGATGCGGAGCAACCCCCGATTCCACCCTTCGGCAATCTCCCGGAGCCGCGTGACCATCCAGTGCGAGCCTTCGCAGCATTCGCTCAGGTTCCGGCCGCGGCGATGTCTCTCCCTCGCCGCATGGTGTTCGGCAGGTCTGCGGTGACATCGCGAGCGGAGGTCGTTTGGACCCCTTCATGCCGAGACGCTGCCTGACCTGTGGACGCGGGCTTCCGTCGGAGATCGTGCGTGAACCCACATGCACCTTGCGGTCGGTGCCTTCTCTCAGAGCCTGTGCGGAAACTATTGAGCGACCCCGATTCTGGTATCTGCGATGTGGCTGGAGAGTACATCGGGATCAAACAAGCCCATTCCACATCTGTCAGATTGCTTTCGAAGCGGTCTCTCCGACGCCGATACTTTGCACGAGCGGCCAGAATCGGGACCGCTCCATAGTTTCCGTACAGGCTCTCCGTGTACGGTCCCGCGCGCCGAACGGGTATTCCCCTGCGTTCTTTCGGCGGCCGCCGCGATTGCTCACCCGATCCGGCCGACTCGGGTTCGGACGGCAAGGTGGGCTTCCAGCCCGTCGGGCGGTCGTCGATCAGCCTGCCCTCATCCGGCGGGCCCTTCGGGTTCAGACGATCGAAGCGAGCCGCAATCGGCCCGGGCTTTCGCCGGGTCACGCGTACCGTGTACCGTGCGCCGCCTTCAGGAAGGCTTCAGTGCTTTCCGCTCCGCACGCCGACGATAGAGCACCGGTTCCGTATAACCGGACGGCTGCTCGCACCCCAGAAAGACCAGGTCGCAGGCGGCCTTGAAAGCCGGGCCGTCGAAGGCGGGCGCCATCGGCCTGTAGTTGGGATCTCCGGCATTCTGCTGGTCCACCATCCGGGCCATCTTGCGCATGACCGCCTGCACCTCGTCCTTGGTACAGACTCCGTGGCGCAGCCAGTTGGCCATGTGCTGGCTGGAAATGCGGCAGGTGGCCCGGTCCTCCATCAGGCCGACATCGTCGATGTCGGGAACCGTGGAGCACCCGACGCCCTGGTCGACCCAGCGCACCACATATCCGAGGATGCCCTGCGCATTGTTTTCCAGTTCGGCGCGGATGTCAGCCGCCGACCAGTTGGGTCGGCCGGCCACCGGAATCGAGAGGAGGTCGCGGAGCTCCGCCCGGCCCCGACCTGCAATGGCTTCCTGACGGGCATCGACGCTGATGCGATGGTAATGGGTTGCATGCAGGACGGCGGCCGTCGGCGACGGAACCCAGGCGGTATCGGCGCCGGCAGCGGGATGCGCGACTTTCTGCTTCAGCATGTCGGCCATGCGATCCGGCATGGCCCACATGCCCTTGCCGATCTGGGCGCGCCCGCGCAGGCCGCAGGCGATCCCGATGTCGACGTTTCGATCTTCGTAGGCTTCCAGCCAGGCAGCCGATTTCATGTCCGCCTTTCGGATCATGGGTCCGGCTTCCATCGACGTGTGGATCTCGTCGCCCGTGCGATCGAGAAACCCCGTATTGATGAAGGCCACCCGCCGGCGTGCGGCCCGGATGCACTCCTTGAGGTTGACGGTCGTCCGCCGTTCCTCGTCCATGATGCCGATCTTGATTCGGTACCGCTCCAGATCCAGCGTGTCTTCGACACGGGCGAACAGGGTGTCCGCAAACGCGACTTCCTCGGGGCCGTGAAGTTTCGGCTTGACGATGTAGATCGATCCGGCCCGGCTGTTGTTGTAGGCCCCGGTGCCGGCCAAGTCGTGCAGCGCAATCAGGCTCGTGAAGGCCGCGTCAAGGATCCCTTCCGGTGCCTCCCGGCCGTCGGTGTCCAGTACCATCGGATTGGTCATCAGGTGGCCGACATTGCGGATCAGCATGAGGGAGCGGCCGGGTAGAACCAGTTGGCCGCCGTCGGTTCCGACGTAGCGTCGGTCCGGGCTCAGCCGGCGCTCCACGGTCCTTCCGTTCTTGGGGAAGCGGGCTGCGAGACTGCCCTTGATGAGTCCCAGCCAGTTGCGGTACGCCGCGACCTTGTCTTGGGCGTCGACCGCAGCGACGGAATCCTCACAGTCCACGATGGTGGTCACGGCCGCTTCCAGCAGAACGTCCGACACGCCCGCCCGGTCGGTGCTGCCGACCGGGTGGGATCGATCAATCGCAATTTCGATGTGCAGGTCGTGGTGACGCAGCAACACGGCGTCCGGAGTGGTCGGATCGCCGCGATAGCCCGCGAACAGGGCCGGGACGGCGAGGCCCGTCACGTTGCCTTCGAGGTCCGCTGCGAGCGCTCCCTTGCTGACGCGGTAGGCCGTCACATCGCTGTGGGATCCGGACTCCAGCGGAGCAATCTCATCCAGAAAGGAGCGCGTCCAGGCGATCACCCGGTCACCGCGTACCGGGTCATAGTGTTCGGTTCCGAAAGCGGTGTGGGTATCCGGAATCGCGTCCGAACCGTACAATGCGTCGTACAGGCTTCCCCAGCGTGCGTTGGCTGCATTCAGCGCGTAGCGGGCATTGGTCACCGGAACGACGAGCTGGGGGCCGGCAACGGTTGCGATCTCGTCGTCAATGCGGGAAGTCTCGATCGTGAAATCAGGCCCCTCGGGCAGCAAATACCGGATATCGGTCAGGAAGGCCCGGTAGGCACCCGGGTCCACGGGTTGGCCGCGACGGGCCCGGTGCCATTCATCGATTTGCGTCTGCAGGGTTTCGCGGCGGCCTAGGAGGTCGCGGTTGACTGGTGCAAGCTCGCGCACCAGGTCATCGAGACCCCGCCAAAACCGGTTGCTTGGGAGATCGAGGCCCGGAAGGACTTCGTTCTCGACGAAGGCGTGCAGTTCGGCGGCAATCAGACTGTTTCCGACTTGTACTCGTTCAATCATCTGCTTCAGGGCTCCAAGTTGCGGCCATGACGAAGCCTGCCAAGGTTAGGAATCGCGACGCCACATCGGCGTACCGAGGATTGAACAGCAATCTGGGCTGTCGGGCAACGGCCGGTTCTGTCACCTGCCGATGATCGGCATGACGGTCCCCGGGGTCGAACGGTGATGCGGGGCCGGATGCGATGGCACCTAATCGGCCTTCCCGTTCAAGCTCCGGAGGACGAGAAACCAGCTTGAATCCCCGTCCGGAACGGGAGCGGATGGCAACTGCGTGCCGAGGATTGCACCCGCGGCAATTCGGCCTGATTCGATTTTGTCGCCACCATGCCGAAGGCGTCAACCCGCATCGCTATCGGTTCGGTGCGACGGCCAAGGGCAGCATGGGGGTGTCGCGAACGTACGTACCGGTGTGCGGCTGCGTGTGGGTCGGACCGCAACTGCCATCCTGCGGGCGGGGTGCGTTCGAGCGGTTGCCGAAGAAGGCGGTCGGTCGTCGACAGGAGATCGGCAGCCCTGCCGTTGGGCGGCTCCTCCGTCAGTGCGGTCGATCACGAGTTTGCAAGCCGGCCGGACCCCCACGCATGGCGGTCAAGTCAGTAGTGGCGCTGGTCCGGTTTGACGACAAGCGGTCGACGGAAATCCCCGTCAAGCCGTTCCGCGGGCTCCGTGTCCTCGCCCGGCGGTCCCGACGGGTGCCCGGATGGGCCAAACGATCAATCGCACGGTTGGAGGGCGCACAGGGACTCGAACCCTGGACCCGCTGATTAAGAGTCAGCTGCTCTACCGACTGAGCTATGCGCCCTCTGACCTGCGGACGATACGCGTGTGGTGGAAGTTCGGCAACCGGACCGGGTCGGGCGAAACAACCGCTGCGCAGTCGTTGACCGTATATCGGCCTGCCTTCGGGTACCGACAGCGACAAGGTTGCCGCAGATTGGCGACGACCGATTCCGGCCGGGTATCGGAGCGGTCCGGGCGGGCCGCTCGCGACGGCGGACCGGACCGTTCGAACCTTCGTTCGGAGGCGCCCGGTTCCGGCCGTCCGGGCTTCCGGTTCGGGGCTCAGGTGTCACGGCAATGCGGCAACACGCCGGCCCGTCCCGGCCCTCTTCACCGGCGTTCCGTCTTCTGATTCCTTGCAGTGAAACCGGTCGGCAGCACGACAATGACCCCTTCCGGGAACGGGATTGCAGAGCGACTTGCGCGGCTGGAATTGCCGGATATGATGCACGTGCGTTGCCAAGTCGTTGTTGCGTACGAGATTGCCCGTGCAAGCGGGTGGCCGGATACTTCCCCGACATTGTGAACGTCACTGAAATTGAGCTCCGCCACGGAGCGATGTTGCGATCATGCGATCGCGAAAGGAAGTAATCATGGCTACTGGTACTGTCAAGTGGTTCAACCCGGACAAGGGGTATGGATTCATCCAGCCGGAAGATGGCTCCGCTGATGTGTTTGTGCACATCAGTGCCGTCGAGCGGTCGGGCTTGACCTCCCTGAACGAAGGACGCAAGGTGTCTTTTGAGCTTGTGCCGGGGCGAAACGGCAAGATGTCTGCCGAGCACCTGGCACTGGTCGACTAGATGCCCGCAGGATCGGGTTCTGGCGGAACGACCTGAGTTTCCGGGAGCTTGCGGGTTGGCCGGGAAGCCCAACTATCGGTTTGCCCGGCGTCAGCGGGAGCTGGCGAAGGCCGAGAAGAAGGCGGCGCGTCGCGCAGAGCGTGCCCGGCGGAAGGAACTGCCGTCGGACAACCGGCCCGACGGCGTCGAAGGTCAACCTGCCGGCGGCGTTCTTGGACACGGAACCGATCAGATCGCAGGCCAAGAAGATCAGAATCAGGACCAAGAAGCGCAAGGGCCGCAACTTGGTCCTTCTTCTGCGGTACGCATGGAAGGAGATCCCGCGGTTTCCACGGAGTTCATCGAACGTAGAGACGAACGATGAGAACCGGAAGAAACTCGAGGATAGGGAACATGCATCAGCGGTAGCGTCGGGCGGTGGCAGGAGCGAGCAGGGATTCCGGAACCATGCGGTGCCGAGAACCCCGCTCGTGACCGTGTGCAACCGGGCAAGCAGTGGCGGGACGTTTTCGAGAGGGCTCCACGCGGAATTCGGAGAGATTGACGTTTGTCGATCCGGGGGGGCGTCGACCTCAACGTTCTGCCCGTGGCACGGCAAGGGTGTCGCACATGGTGTTGCGCCTGCACTTCTCTTGGCCCGTGGAGGCGGACCAGCCGGTCGCCGTGGTCTATGCCGGTCCCAAGATCACCAAGCAATGATGGGATTCCGTGTCTGATCCGCGCCTGATCGAGCGCTGGCTGCCGATGGCGGCGCTGGGGGTCGAGAGCACGCGGGAGCGGACGCCGATGACGCCGTTCCCGGCCCCCAATCGTCTCCATGTGTGGTGGGCGCGTCGTCCGTTGGTGGCGTCGCGGGCGGCGGTGCTGGCGTCGTTGCTGCCGGCGGATGCGGACCGCGACAGGTTCCTTCATGTGCTGGGCATTCATGGCGACCCGGTGGCCACGCGCCGAAGGATCAATGCTGCGCGGCGGCGCGGCGAGCGGTTCGAAGGCCAAGCATACAGCTACCCGCGGGCATTCGGTTACGTTCCCGATGAGAATGATGTCGGGTGGATGACGGCCGCTTTTGGAGAGCCGCCGGAGAACCTCGCGGTGCTTGATCCGACCGCAGGCGGGGGCAGCATTCCCTTTGAGGTAGCCCGTCTTGGCGCCACGGCGGTCGCGAACGATTTGAATCCGGTCGCCGCCCTGATCATGAGGGCGACGGTAGAGTGGCCATCGCGATACGGCGCTGACCTCGGATGTGAATTTGCCGAACTGTCGGAGCGGTTGGTCGTCGAGAGGGAGGAGCGGCTCGCGACGTACTATCCCGACGAGTCTGATCCGGATGCCGTATCGACCAATTTCCTCTGGGCGCGGACGATCGCGTGTCCGTATTGCGCGGGTCGGGTGCCGCTGTCGCCGAACTGGCGTCTGGCTCCGGGGGGTAGGGGTGTGCGTCTGCGTCCGTCGGTGGCTGCGGGTCCGGGTTCGGGGGGCCGGGTGTGCGGGTTCGAGATCGTGGCGGAGTTGGCGGCGCAGTCTGCGGGCACGGTGCGTCGGGGGGACGGTAGCTGTCCGTGGCCGGACTGCGGTCGGGTGATCGACGGTGCGGAGATCAAGCGCCAGGCGCGGGCGGGCGCCATGGGCGAGCAGCTGTATGCGGTGGTGTACAAGCAGCGGGTACCGGGCAAGGTGCTCAAGTCCGGTCGCCGCGGTCGGGACCGGTGGGTCCGCGGCTACCGGGCGCCGCGTCCGGAGGACGACAACGGCGCGGCGGTCCGGGCGTGTCTTGCCGCGAAGCTCCCCGAGTGGGAGGCGCTCGACATCCTCCCCGGCGAGCGGTTTCCCGAGGTCAGCAACGATGATCGTCCCATCCAGTACGGCATGCCGTACTGGCGCGATCTGTTTTCGCCGCGGCAGCTGCTGTGCCACGGCACGAGCGTGGAGGTTTTCCGGGAGCTGCTGGCGGCCGACCGGGCGGCCGGCCGGCTGACCGACCTCCGCCGCGCCGCCTACGGGTACCTGGCGCTGTCCTTGGATACCCTGCTGAACTACAACAATCGAGCCGGCCGCTGGGACCAGTCGACCGGTCGCGTCCGTTCCCTATTCGACCGCCATGATTTTGCCTTCGTATGGTCCTACGCCGAGATGGCGCCTCTCGTGGCCGGGGTCGGCTACGACTGGGCCCTTGAGAAGACCGCGAAGTGCATCGGGGAGCTGGTGTCGCTGGTGCGTCCGGGCGACGCCGGCCGGGATGACCTGTTCGAAGCCGCGCCGGCGCCGCCGGTCACCGTCAGCTGCACGTCGGGCGACAGCCTCGATCATGTTGCGGACGGCAGCATTGACGCGGTGGTCATGGACCCGCCGTACTACGACAACGTCATGTATGCCGAGCTTTCGGATTTCTTCTACGTGTGGTTGAAGCGCACCGCGGGGCATGTGTTTCCGGATCTGTTCCGTCGTGTCCTGACCGACAAGGAGAGCGAGGCGGTGGCGAACCCGGCGCGGTTCCGGGGCGCGCAGGGCGCGAAGGCACTGGCGGGCCGCGACTACCGGGAGCGGATGGCGTCGATCTTCGCCGAGTGCCGCCGGGTGCTGAAGCCCGACGGCATTCTGACGCTGATGTTCACGCACAAGGCGGCGGGGGCTTGGGACGCTCTCGCGACGGGGCTGATGGAGGCGGGGTTTGCGATCACCGCGTCGTGGCCGGTGAACACCGAAGCCGAGGGCAGCCTGCACATCCGGAACAAGGCGGCGGCGAACAGCACGGTCTTCCTGGCGTGCCGCCCGCGCGCGCCCGACGCCGACCCGGAGCCGGGCCTCTACTGGGAGGAGGTGGAGCCGCAGGTGGCGCAGGCGGTCCGCCGGCGGGTCGGGGAGTTTCAAGAGGCGGGGATCGCGGGGGTGGACCTGTATCTCGCCGCGTTCGGGCCGGCGCTGGAGGCGTTCTCGCGCCACTGGCCGCTCCGGCGCGGCACGCCGCGCAAGCCGGCGGAGGAGAACCGGCGCCGCCGGAGGCAGGCGTCGTCCGGGGACGGGGCGGAACGGGATCCGTATGCGGTGACGCCGGAGGACGCGCTGGAGGCGGCCCGGCGCGAGGTCCTGCGCTGGCGGCTGGAGGCCCTGACGCATCGGCAGGCCGACGCCAACTTCGATGCCCCGACCGCCTTCTTCGTGCTGGCCTGGGACGCCTTCGCGGCGCCGGTCTTCTCCTACGACGAGGCGCTGCGTCTGGCCCGCGCCGTGGGCGCCGACCTCGACCGCGATGTCGTGGGCCGGCTAGCCGAACGCAAGGGCAGCGACCTGGTGCTGTGGGACAGCGAGCGCCGGGCGGCGCGGGGGGCGCTCGGCCCGGCCGACGGCTCCCGCGGCCGGATCGACGCCCTCCATCACGCAGCCCACCTGGCGCGGCAGCGCTCCTTGGCAGCCGCCCGGGAGCGACTGGCCGAGGCGGGGGCGGACCGGGACCCCCGCTTCTTCGCGGCCCTGAAGGCGGTCCTTGAGGTCCTGCCGGTGTCCGGGGCGTTCACCGGCATCGACCTCGAAGGCGCGCCGGCGGCGGCCGGCAGCGACTTCGAGGCCCTCTACCAGCTCAGCCGGCTGGCCTACCGCGAGCGGGTCCCCGAACCGGAGCAGCTCGCGCTCTGGCGCGACGGCGACTCCTGATCATTCTGCGGGACCACGACTGGGCCTGAAGTTACACCCGGAGGACAAGAACCTCGTCCGGCTGCTCTGGCTTGCCGCCCTTGGCCCATGTTTAGCGAGATGTCGCCGATTCGGGCCCGGAGACGCCGATTTCCAGGGTCCTGAGCGAAGAAACCCTTGGAAAACAAGGGTCATTTCCATCGAGGTCTCCAAATTAGTGCCCGTTTCTTTTGGAGGGCCCTTGCGGGCGGACCGATCGGCATTGGATTGTGGTGCAGGTTCCTGCGACGAACCCGAACCGGCGACGGCGGAGGTCGCCCCCACCGAACTGAATCCCCGCCGCGCAGCATCTACGATGCGCTGGGGATCCCGCACACCCCGGAAGCATTCGAAGGCTGGCTCGGAAACCAGTCTAGCGCACGCACTGTAGTGCTTGGAGGGCTTTGGAAGGGCACCCAAAAACCCGTACGAAACAGTGTTTAGTGGTATGCCGTGTTGAACATGGGTTTAGAACCTGCGATCCCTCCCCCTCCCCTCTGGGGGTCGGACGACGGGGATTCGATGGCCGCAGGCAGAAGCCACGGCCCCTGCCTGCGGCCATCCGCATCGACCGGGAGATGGCCTCGGGTTGGACAGTCGATCGTCATGGGGTCTGTGAGGACGGCAGCAGACCGATCGGGATCCCCGAGTGCCGATGCGGGCCGACAACGGAAATCCGCTCAGTCGCCAACCCCCACGCAGCGCTGGAGGCAGGCCGGATAGGTCGATCACAGGTTTCTGGCCGTGGGATGGAGCGGGTGGTGGGGATCGAACCCACGTAACTAGCTTGGAAGGCTAGGGCTCTACCATTGAGCTACACCCGCGCGACGATTGATACGGAAATCCGTTCCCGGACCCGCAATTGGGGTGGTGCAGGGGGTAGGATTCGAACCCACGTAGACTTCCGTCGCCAGATTTACAGTCTGGTGCCTTTAACCACTCGGCCACCCCTGCGTTCCGATCGGTACTCCCGCAGCCCGCCTCGGAAGGCGCATCCTCCCATCCGTGTATGCCAGAATTCCGCCGCGCCTGCAATGGGCCGGAAGCCGGCCGGGTCGCCAGCGCGTGGCCAGCGGCTTCGGCCGCCCGAAGGCGAGAGTCCGGGACCCTGCCGACGGGCCGATCAAGCTGCAGGAGTTGCGGCCTTCATGTCGTCTTCGTCGGGCATCAGCACGAACTCAGGGTACGCTTCAATACCGAGCTCGGCTGCGTCCTGTCCGATTTGTTCCACCTCAGTCGTAACCCGTACGCTGACAAGAAGATCCAGAATCTTCCACACCACGAACGAAGCAACGAACGCAAAGGCTCCGATAGCCACGATGCCGGCGATCTGCACGAACAGGCTGCCTCCCGATGTCAGGCAGACTGCAAGCGTGCCCCAGATGCCGGCCATCAGGTGCGCGGAGACCGCACCCACCACATCGTCGAGTTTCAGAACCTCCATCAGCTTCATGCCCAGGGTACACACCAGTCCGCCGACTCCGCCGATCAGCACCGCCCAGTAGTGATCGACGAAGTCCGGACCGGCCGTAACGGATACCAGTCCGGCGATGGCTCCGTTGAGGCCGGCGAGCAGATCCACGCGGCCCAGCAACGGCCGGGATACGGCAATGGCAACAATGACTCCTGCCGCGCCTCCCAAGGTCGTGTTGACCAGCACGATGCTCATCGCGATCGCGTCGGTGACGCCGGCGAGTGCGAGCTGGGATCCGCCGTTGAAGCCGAACCAGCCCATCCAGAGAATGAAGATCCCGAGAGTGACGGCGACCACGTTCGACGGTGGAGTGGGCTTGATCGTTCCGTCGGCACGGAACTTGTTCAGCCTCGCACCGATGACGATGATTCCGGCCAAGGCCGCCCACCCGCCGGTCGAATGGACGATCGTGGAGCCGGCGAAGTCCCGAAAACCGAGTTCCGCCAGCCATCCGCCTCCCCAGGTCCATGCACCAATGATCGGATAGATGATGGCTGTCAGGATGAGGGCGAAGGCGAAAAACGACCAGAGTCGCACCCGTTCGGCAATGGCTCCGGAAACGATTGATGCGGTGGTCGCCACGAAGACCATCTGGAAGAACCAGTCCGACATCACGGCGTATTCGCCTTCAAGGACAGCCGCTTCGGCGGCTGCCGAGCCGGCCAGCAGCGCCATTTCTTCGGATGACGATCCGTACAGGAACTTCAGGGAGCCTGCGAACCGGCCTACCTCGATGTACATGAGGTTGTAGCCGACGAAGTAGAACGAGAGACCCGCAATGGAGTAGAGGCCGATGTTCTTGAGACAGATGACCGATGCATTCTTGGTGCGGACCGACCCGGCCTCGAGCATGGTGAACCCGGCACACATCCACATGACCAGCACGCCCATGATCAGGAACGAGAAGGTGTTGAGTACGAAATCCGTAGCGGCGTCTGCCTCTGCCAGCGCGACGGTGGGGCACAGGAATGCGACAATCGCTGCCGCCATTGCGGATGATCCCGACCCGGGAACACGAGTGTCCGTCCGAGCGCCTGAAATGGTTCGCTGCATGATGACGATCCCTACACGAATCACGACAGATCGAACTGCGGAAGAAATTTCCCGGCCCGTCCGCGTCGTCGATGCCATTCGATCGTCATCATACGCCCCCTTCGTTGCAGGCCGGGCTCGACCCAGCGGAAGGTTCCGGTGTGGGACACGGGACGGATGCATTCTGGGGCCGAACCGGCGGCGTTCGGCGCGGTCACCGGGACGGGGTCGCGGAACGGCTGGTTGTTTATCCCGGGATCGGATCCGGCAGGGCGAGGCGTCGGTCCGGCGGCATGGAGGTCAGGAACGCGCCGCTGGCGTCTGCAGCGGGTCTCGTTCCGTGTTGGAATCCGGACGCAAGGAAAGGGACTTCGAGAGTCCGGGCGGCATCTCGATGTCGGGCCGGACTGCGGAGAACACTGTGGCGGGATGCGCGTTCCCCAAGCGATTCGGCCGGCCGTCGCCTGCTCGGGTTCGTGAAGTGGGATGGTCCCGTGGCCAGAAGGATGGACGCTGCGGGTTCGGATGTCCGTCTGTCTCGGGATCGTGCACGAGAATCCTTAGAGCCTGTGCGGAAACTATTGAGCGACCCCGATTCTGGTATCTGTGATGTGGCTGGAGAGTACATCGGGATCAAACAAGCCCATTCCACATCTGTCAGATTGCTTTCGAAGCGGTCTCTCCGACGCCGATACTTTGCACGAGCGGCCAGAATCGGGACCGCTCCATAGTTTCCGTACAGGCTCTTACTGCTCTCGTCCGTGCACGAATCGGCGCCGGCAGGGGCCCGGGTTCGACGGGATGCCCCGGTATTCGGGGCGTTCGCTGCTGGATGGCGTTCGCTGCTGGATGAGGTCTGGGACGACCCCGGAGAGGGAGAGCCCGCCGTTCATCGCTGCCGGGGCGCAGGGTGCCGGGCAGTCCTCGTGACTTCCCCGTCGTGCCGTTGATCAGGCGAGGGCCAGGGCGCAGTGACGGCGGTGCGGGGCGGGTCCGGTGCGCGGACCATAGCGATCGGCCGGCCTGTCGAGATCGAAGGGGTGCGGATGGGTCGTCATGGACCCGGGTCTTCGGTACCGTTCCGGTAGTCGCTTGGACGGGCGTTGCCCGGAGAAGGTATCGGGCCGCAGCCCTCCGTCGTCGTGTGCTCCCCCCGACGAGGGCTTTGGTGGCAGACATCGGCGCGTACCTTGGAAAGCTAGCCGAACGCCGGGCCAGGGGATCCACCCCTTTGCGGAGGAACCGGGTCAGGATCGACCGATCGTTGGTGCGGCCGTGGTGCTTATACAGTCGCCGGGGTCGGGGCCGGACTCCGGCGCCGTCGACGATGGCCTTGATCCCGGCTGCCCCGCATCGACAGGACCCCTCTTTGGCTCTTCCTGACCTGAGGGTTTGTCGGGTTCCGTCGCGCCGAAGGCCTGCGGGAACGTGCGGCTTCCGTGGTCCGGGTCCGCTTGCCCGCAAGGAGCCGCTGCGGTCTGGCCATCCACAGTCTCGTTTCGGAGAGATCGGCACGGTCGAGGCTTCGACGGGTACCGACACAGAAACACCGCCGTCCCGAAAGGCACCCATTCCTTTCGGTGGGAATGCCGAGTATCGACGGATCGGGGTCTGGACGGGCAGTGCTCGTCAGCAAGTGCCTGTGTGTCCTGAGAAGCGATGGTCGCCGCCCGGTTCTGTACTTCTGGTCGTCGGCGCGTGGAATCCCCATTGTCATGATCCATGGTTCCAGTCTCGGAACCTCGGCAAGAGACCGGCATGCACGGCCGTTGCCTGGAGGACCGGACGAAGGAATCTCTCTCCGAGAACTCCCGTCGTCCTGATCCTGGGACCGCGCCGGGCAGGCAAAACCACGCTTGTTCGCAAAGACCGGGGAAACCGATCGCACAGGCCACACGCTCGACGACCGAACCACGCTCGATTGGAACGGTTGTTCGCGGGAGATCTCGAGAGTGCACCAGAGGTAGATGGTCAGCGACGACCTTGTCCGGATCGTACTGGCGGTGAGCCTTCCGGAGGTCGTGGCGCGCGCGACAGCGAACGATACCGGCTGGCTGGGGCGCGTTCCTGGCCGCCGCCCGTCCGCACGCGCGACCTGCGAGATGTCGCAGGGGTGGAAAGGCCAAGCCAGGTTGCAGCCGTGGTACGCGAATGCGCTGAAGCGGAGTGCGAAGACGCCCAAACTGCATGTCCTCGACAGCGGCCTGTTTGCCGCAGCGCGCGGAGGGACGGTTGGCCGGGTCCGGGCGGACCGCGGAACCTTCGGTACGTTCCTCGAAAGCCTCGTGCTCTCGGAATCCCTGAGAGCCTGTGCGGAAACTATTGAGCGGCCCCGATTCTGGTGTCTGCGATGTGGCTGGAGAGTACATCGGGATCAAACAAGCCCATTCCACATCTGTCAGATTGCTTTCGAAGCGGTCTCTCCGACGCCGATACTTTGCACGAGCGGCCAGAATCGGGACCGCTCAATAGTTTCCGTACAGGCTCTGAAACGGACGGTGGAGTCGGACCTGCAGTTGACGCTCTACCATGTCCACGACCGAGCAGATGCGCGAAGTGGACTTCGTGCTGGAGCGCCACGACGGAACGATTGCAGGAATCGTGGTCAGGGCATCTGCGACCGCGCGGTCCGACGATTTCGCGGAGCCTCGAACCTAGGCTGAAGCATGTGGGGAGCGTTCGCCGAGGACATTGTATTGTACGGCAGCGCCGGGTCCGTGCCGTTCGGGGACCGGCTGGGAGCGACGCCGCTGGTCTGCCTGCGGCCATGAACACGCGCGGCCCGGACGCCGCCGGGCGGGTCCAGGCCGTTGCCGAGCGGACTGGGAGGATCCCGTGACAGAGCGCCCGGCAGGCCGGGATCAGGGCCGTCCGGACGGGCCGATTGACGCCGCCGGTGCAGGCCCTATACTCACTCGGTTCACGCCTTGGTGCAGGGGTGTGACGAGATCCGTAGGTCGGAGGTTTCGCGGTGGCTCGGCTGGCCGGTGTTAATGTGCCCTCGGAAAAGAGGGTCGATTTTGCGCTGACTCATATCTTCGGACTAGGTCGGTCCACGGCTCGGCGCGTACGCGAGCAGGCCGGATTGCCGGAAGAGAGAAGGATGCGCGACCTGACCGACGCGGAACTCGGGCGGGTGCGCGAGATTCTTGATCGGATGCCGATGATCGAGGGATCGCTGCGCCGGGAACGTGCGATGCAGATCAAGCGCCTGATGGACCTCGGCTGCTATCGGGGCCTGCGCCATCGTCGGGGGCTCCCGGTCAACGGGCAGCGGACCCATACGAACGCCCGAACCCGGAAAGGTCGCGCCCGCCCGGTGACGGGCAAGAAGAAAGCCTGACCGGTCCGGGCCCAGCATAGCAACGGAGTGACTTGATATGGCTCGCGAGCGTCGTCGGCGCAAGCAACGAAAGAACATCAGTGCCGCAGTCGCGCACGTGAGCGCTACGTTCAACAACACCATCATTACCATCACCGACCATCAGGGCAACACGCTCGCGTGGTCGTCGGCGGGCGAACGGGAGTTTTCGGGATCGCGCAAGGCCACGCCGTACGCCTCGCAGATGGCGGCAGAGGCCGTCGGCCGGAAGGCACAGGAACACGGAGTGAAGACGCTGGAGGTCGAGGTGCGCGGCCCCGGCTCCGGCCGCGAATCCGCACTCCGAGCCCTGCAGAGCACCGGGTTCGTGATCACGGCCATCCGGGACGTCACGCCCATTCCCCACAACGGTTGTCGTCCGCCGAAACGTCGCCGGGTCTGACACGGACCGGGAAGCCAGAGCCGGCCCGCCCGCCGCCGGACGGCGGGGGGCCGCGTCTGCCATCAGTCAGGAGATACCATTCGCATGAGCGATTTCAGGTTGGGTTCCGAGCACCTGATCAGTCCTTCGGCCGTTGACGTTCGGCCCGGCGCCGACCCGTCGCGGAAAGCAACGCTCGTCGTCGAGCCGTTGGAGCGCGGATTCGGACTGACACTCGGGAATGCACTGCGACGCGTGCTGCTGTCGTCGTTGCCGGGTTCGGCGGTCACGGCGATCCGAATTGAAGGCGTCCTGCATGAATTCTCGTCGATTACGGGCGTGCGCGAGGACGTGATCGATCTCATCCTGAATGTGAAGGCCATGATCCTGCGGTCGCGTTCGGAGCGGCCCCGGCAGTTGGAGCTGCGGGCCGAGGGTCCGTGTACCGTTACGGCCGGTATGATCACGCCGACGGCGACGGTGGATATCGTGAATCCCGAACTTGTGCTCTGTCATCTGGATGACGGTGCCCAGCTGAACATGGAGCTGACCGTGGCCACCGGAAAGGGGTACGTGCCGGCTTCCCGGAACCGGCCGGAGAACGCTTCGGTGGGGCTGATTCCGATCGACGCCATCTACAGCCCCATCCGTACCGCCGCCTATCAGGTGCAGAACACGCGCGTCGGACAGGTCACCGACTACGACAGCCTGTCGCTCACGGTGGAAACGGACGGCACCTTGTCTCCGTCCGAGGCCGTCGAGGCTGCGGCACGCACGCTGAGCGACCAGCTCGGGGTCTTCGTGTCCGGCGGCGCCATGGCGGCCGTCCGCCCCGCCGCCGAGGCCGCGCCGGAGGTGACGGCGTCGCTCAATCCCCACCTTCTCAAGAAGGTGGAGGAACTGGAGCTCTCGGTACGGGCGGCCAACTGCCTGAAAAACGACAACATCGTCTACGTCGGCGACCTCGTACGAAAGACCGAGGAGGATCTTCGCAAGACCCCCAACTTCGGCGTGCGGTCGATGGTCGAGATTCGGGACGTGCTCAAGACCATGGGACTCTCGTTCGGAATGCAGGTCCACGACTGGCCGCCCGAGAACATCGAAGAACTCGTCGAAGCCCGGGCGGAAGCGCGTCTGGTGCCCACCCGCTGAACGAAGCCTTCGGAGTATCGTCATGAGACACCGGCACAGCGGCCGCAGACTCAACCGGACCAGCGCACACCGCAAGGCCCTGTTCCGGAACCTTGCGGCCGCCCTGATCCGGCACGAACGGATCCGGACGACCCTCCCCAAGGCCAAGGAACTCCGGCCGGTCGTGGAACGGCTGATCACCTTGGCCAAGCAGGACACCCTGCACGCCCGAAGGACGGCCATGGCCCGGCTTCCGCGGGATGCCGACATCGGCAAGCTGTTCGGCCCGCTGTCGGAACGTTTCGCGAATCGACCCGGGGGCTATACCCGGATCGTCCGCGCCGATTACCGGCACGGGGATTCGGCCGCCATGGCGTACATCGAGTTCGTGGACCGGGCTTCCGAGGACACCCGGCCCCGGTCGCCCGAGCCGCCGCAGGGTCCGGCCGAGGCGCCGACGCCGGCCGGTCGGCCGGACACGGATCAGAAGGGTCCGTGGTGGCGCAACATCGGATTCAAGCGGCTGCTGTTCTGGCGGAACAAGGACTGATCCGGGGCCGGGTCGGAGGCCGACCCGGTGCGGCAGGGGCAGGAGTGGATTGACGGATCTGTTTCGGACGGCGGGCTTGGAATCGGGCGCCTCCGATCCACCCTTGGCGGACCGGATGCGCCCCCGGTCGCTGGCCGATGTGGTGGGTCAGGAACACTTGGTCGGGCCCGGTGGCCCCCTCGCCTCAATGGTGACGACCGGAGCCGTCCGGTCCGCCATCCTCTGGGGTCCGCCGGGTACGGGCAAGACGACGATCGGGCGGCTGCTCGCCAAGGTGGGCGGACTCGATCTGGTGCAGATCTCGGCGGTCGGTCAGGGAGTCCAGGCCCTCCGCAAGGCCTTCGCCGACGCGGCGGCGCGGCGGGCAGAGGGCCGCGGAACCCTGCTGTTTCTGGATGAGATCCATCGCTTCAACCGCGCGCAGCAAGATGTCCTGCTGCCGGCCGTGGAGAACGGCACGGTCACGCTGATCGGTGCGACCACGGAGAACCCTTCCTTCGAAGTGGGCGCGGCGCTGTTGTCGCGGTGCCGGGTTCTGACCCTCAAACGGCTGGACGAGCCCGCTCTGGAAGACCTGCTGCAGCGGACGGAGCGTCACTTGGGCCGGGCGCTGGTCCTGCAGCCGGAGGCGCGGCGCGCGCTCCTGGCCATGGCCGACGGGGACGGGCGCATGCTGATCAACCTCGCGGAGGACCTGGGGGCCGACCCGCCGCCGGCGCCGCTGGACCGGAACGCCCTGCGTACCCGGGTCCAAGCGCGGTCCCTGCTGTACGACCGCCAAGGAGATCAGCACTACGACCTGATCAGCGCCCTGCACAAATCGGTTCGCGGATCGGACCCGGATGCGTCGCTGTACTGGCTCGCCCGCATCCTTGCGGCGGGCGAGAGCCCGCGGTACGTCGGTCGCCGCCTGATCCGGATGGCCGTGGAGGATGTCGGACTGGCAGCCCCGGAGATCCTCGTCCGGTCCGTTGCCGCGTTTGACGCCTACGAGCGTCTGGGCTCGCCCGAAGGCGAGCTGGCCCTCGCCCAAGTGGCCATTGAGCTCGCCTGTGCACCGAAATCGAACGCCGCGCATGTCGCGTTCCGGGCGGCGCTGGACATGGCCCGAGCGACGGGATCGCTGCCGCCTCCCCTGCATGTCCGGAATGCGCCGACCCCGCTGATGCGGAGCCTAGGGTACGGGAGGGGGTATGTCTACGATCATGACGCTCCGGAGGCCCGTTCCGGGCAGGAGTACTTCCCGGACGGCCAAGAACGCCGCCAGCTGTACCGACCGACCGACCGGGGGCGGGAGCGAGACCTTCGTGCCCGTCTGGCCCGGTGGGCGGCCCTCCGGGCGACGGACGGAGAACCTTCGGCATCTCCGCCAAGCGGTTCGGCTGCCCCGGGTTCCGCGGAGGGATCCGCCGACGCGACGCCGTGAGGGATCGGTCCGGAACGTGCCCTTCTCTCTCCGGCGGAACGGGGTCCCTCGCAATCGGATCCGTCTCGGGCGGCCACGCCGGCGCGCGCCGACAGGAGAGGCAGGTTCCATCCCGGATCGCCGCGGAGGGACGGGGAGCAGCCCCGGACCCGGAGGGGTCTCCGGCATCGGCCCGAAATCATCCCCGGCCAAGGCCATGGCCCGGGCGCCGGGATCGTCGGCGGCCACCTCGATGTCACCGCGCCCTCTGGCCCAGCGGCATTGCTCCCGGATCCGGCCGATCCGGCGTCACACGTCGTCGATGCGGCATCGGGAGAGGCCGTCTTGGATCTTCTGCCAGGCAGTTTCGATCGTTCGGGCGGATCTGTCCGGGATCGCCGGTTCCTTCCTGCTCCCGGCCTCGGAACGGCGGGCGCGGAAGGTCCCGCTGGGGGCGGGTCAACCCTTCGGCAGCGTTGAACTTCTGGACCGGAACAGCCCTGGATGGAGGTCGCGCGGGTCGCATCGACTTCGCACCGGAGGCGGCAGCGGACGACGATGGATCGGTACCCGGGGTCGCATCACCCCGCGAGGTGGTCCTCCGCAGCGATCCCGGCATGCACGACCACCCGTGCACCCGCGGGTGTCCGGTAGTCCGGCGGGTATGGCTTCCCGCTTGGACTCCTCGGTGCCCGTGCCTTCGAAGCAGGCCTTTCCCATGCTCCGGGGATTCTGCGAACGTTGGATGAAGGGAGGCTGAAACGGCCGGTTCTGGTGGTGTGCGGGGTTTGCGGAACCGTTCCCGGGGCGTTGCAGGCGCGGTGTTGGTCCCTTGGGCACCCTGGTTTCGGAGTGTGACAGCGGTCCGGTCTGTCGGCCCCCGGGGAGGGCTCGGCCGCGTGGCGGCTTCTCAGGGTCGGGGCGGCGAGAGCTTCGCTGCGGTTCCACGGCAGGCGTCGCCGGGTTTCGGCGAGGCTTTTCGCCTCGCGGCGGTGGGCGAAGATCCCCGCGAGCGCAAGGTTGTGGAGACGGGCCCGGTGGGCCGGTCCAGGGCCGGTGCGGGTCCGGCAGGCGGTTCCTCGTCGAAGACGCAGTCCCGTGGGCGATGATTCCGGTTCTCCACCGCCCCGTGGCCCCGATTCAGCCGGAGCCGATCCTCCGGCGCCGCGGCCTCGGGAGCCAGCAAGGTGCGGACCTACGCGGTTTCGGTGTCGTCGTTCCCGCTTCGCGCGACTGATCCGAAACAGGCGGCCTCGACTGGGCCGGCTCCGGTATCGGCCCGCGTCTGCGGTCGGTCGGCGCACGCTGATCCGCCCAGCCTTGGCCAGTGCCGGTTTCAGCGTGCCGTGAGGCGATGGACCGGCCGAAGCCCGATCAGCTCGTGCGGTCGAGAAACGCGCGCGGCGCCCATATCTCGACCGGCCCGTAGCGCGGCTCCGTGAAGTCCCGCACATTGCCGGTGATCAGGATCGCGCCGCCGTCCGCGGCGGTCGCCAGATAAACCTCGTCGTCGGGGTCGCGCAGGCCGAATGCGAGGTCCGCCGGCTCGACCGTGACCGCCAGACGCGGATCTCCCGGATGACCACTTCCAGGGTTTCGCGGCAGGACACCTGGGCGGGCCGAGCGGCAACCGTTTCGTATTCCGACAGGATGGGCGCGGACAGGACGAGCTCGTGATCCCGCATCACCCTGTCGATCGCTTCGCGGCACGCGCCGTCGGTTCGCGCCGCCGCCACCACGACATTGCAATCCAGCACGACCTTCATCCAGCGCGGGCGCGGCGCTCACGGCGCGAGGCGGATCTCTCCGCGACCGTCTCCTCCATGATCTCGTCCTCGGTGCGCCCACGATCCCTGGACGAAGGCCGAGCCGCCGCAAGCGTTGCGGCGATCCGGTCGGCCGCTGCCTTCCGGTCCACCACCTCCTTGGGCCTCAGCAGGATGCCGTCGCCCACAAGCGTCGCTTCCATGAGGTCGCCCTCGCGAAGATCGATGTCCTTGCGCAACCCGGCCGGAATGGTGACCTGGAACTTCGGCTTCACCGTGACGAACGGCATGGCGGTCCCCCGCGACCGATGTTGGAAAACCGGATATTCGTACCACCCGGCCGCCGGAAGTGCAATTCCCCCACCGGCCTCGACCGGGGGCCCCTCACCCCGCGACCTCGGCGATTCTGGTGGCGATCCTGTTGGCGGCGGACTTGACGGGATCGTTGGCGAGATGGGCGTAGCGGGCGGTCGTCTGGACCTTGTTGTGTCCGAGCAGCTTGCCGATCATCGGCAGGCCCTCGCCGACCAGCAGACCGCCGCTGGCAAAGCTGTGACGGAGGTCATGGATGCGCAGATCCTCGATGCCGGCGCGCTTCAGGATGCGATGCCATGGGCCATGCAGGCAGGCGAGATGGGCGCCCGGCTTCTGGCCGGGGAATACCCAGGAGCTGTCGCCGGTGCGCCGTATGCCGCGCAGCACCGTGACGGCAGGTTCGCCGAGATGCACGATCTTCGCTCCGGTCTTCGAATCGGGCAACCGCAACTCGCCCCGGTCGAGGTCGACATGGTCCCACCGCAGGGAGAGGATTTCGCCGCTTCGGCATCCGGTCAGCATCAGCAACCGGATGGCCGCGACCGCCTCGGGCGAAGCGAAGCTCTCACGCTCGGCTTTGCGCAGGGCGGTGCCGAGGCGGCGGTATTCGTCGTCGGACAGGAACCGCTCGTGCTTGCGCTCGGGGTACTTCCTGACGAACCGGCACGGGTTGACGCCCTCGGGGCGCATCTCTCAGACCTCGGCCATGGTCAGCATGCAGGAAAGCACGCCGAGGGTGCGGTTGGCGTGGCCGGGAACGTCGCGCATCTCGTGATGGAGGGCGGCGGCGTCCGCCCTGCCGATATTGGCGACCCGGCGCTTGCCGAGCCGGGGGAGGATACGCTTGTCGATGATTTCGCGGTAGAGCCTGGCGGTGTTGGGCTTCCGATGGTCGGAGGCGTAGTTCGTGCCCGCCCGAAAATGCCCCTTTCGGATGGTCTGCCGGCGCAATTGCGGGTTGGAACCCTCCCTCGGTGCCCCGTCCGCTCGGTTTCCGGGGGGATTTCTGCCGATGGGCAGCGGCATCCGGGCTTGTCCCGCCGCGAATCCGGCGGCCGGGGCGCGCGGCTCCGTTCCCGCCCCCGGCGGGCTTCGCAGATGGGGTGGAAGGAAGCCGCCGTCAGGCGGCGCGTCTTCGTCGTCGTTGGGCCCGGGCCCGGGCCCGTGCCTGCCGGTGCAGCAGCCGCCCGATTCGGTGGACGTGGAAGGCGGTCACGGACCGTGCCACCATCCGGGCAAACCCGTCCGCCCCATACGACAGGACCCGGTCCATGCCGCGTTGTTCGAGGTTGTGGATCGCGGACTCCACGGCCGGATGCTGTCGACGCATCTTCCGGAACGTCGGATCGGCTTCCCGTTTCCGGTCCGCCGGACCGAGCATTCCCTTCTTCGGCAGCACGTGGTGCTCCAGCAGCTCGTCCAGGGTGATCCGGTTGGAGGGGCTGGGAAAGCCCCGATCGAAACTGCACAGGCGGAGGTCGGGGAAGCGAGCCTGGGCTTCTCGGATCCTGGGCACGGCAGGATCCACGTCTCCGCCTTCCCACAGGACCCGATGGTGCAGGAGGAAGCCGTGCTGATCCTCCAGCACGGCCACCGGCACTCCGAGTTCCACCGGCACCCCGGCCTTGCCCTTCACACACCAGCGTGTGTGCTCTTCGAAGATCGAAAACCCCTTCTCGCTCTGCGGAATCTTCTCACCCTTCAGCAGACGGCGATCCACCTGGTGGATCTGCCGGCGGGCATGCTTGAGGTACGACTCGACCGAACGCACCGTGGGGATCGGGACGCCTCGCTCCCGAAGCACCGGTACCGTCTCTTCCGCCCGCCGGACCCACGCACGGCTGGCGTCGAGGTACGCCTTGACCGGCTCCGGACGGGCCCGTCGGGTCTGCCGAACCTGCTGGAAATGCTGCTGCAGTTTCCGGCTCCCATGCTGCCACTGCCGCCATCCGGACACCCCCAAGCGTACGGCGGCGCGACCCGTATCCCGCACCAAGCAACGCATCGCATCCCACAACAGATGGACATCTGTCGGGTAGTGCACGTCCGTCTTCACCACGAACGAATCGCAGCGGCCCCGCAGGGGGTCGTCCGACCGACGGCGGCCCCGGTCGTCCGCGCCGTCCGCGCCGTTCGTGCCGTCCTTCCGCTTCCGTGTCCGCTTCCGCTTCCGTACCCTCGCATGGCCTTTCTCCGCGATCAGCTGCGACACCTTCCCCAGCACTTCCGGTGTCAGCAAGCTCACGTTGTCCACCCTCGTCTGATATCCGTACCGGGTGTGATCCCAGATGTCGGTGTGCCCCAGAAACTTCCGAACCGTCCTGTGCTCGTTCACCCGCTCGTGCATGGGATCGAAGTCCTAGCCCAAGCCCTGCTTCCGGAGACCCATCACCAGGATCTTCCACAACTCCATGCCGGGACGCCCTCGCAGGCGGGATACCTCGGGAAGGATCCCCTCCTCCAGAATCTCGAACCACCGGACCCGGGTCGACCGGTCGGCATACACGTACTGAAGGCCACGCAGCATCGGCGGAATGTCCTCCCGCGAGTGTACGTGGATCTCGATCTCCTCGATCGCAACCTGGCCCCATTCCAGCTGAGGGCGGACGGTCTCCCGCAGGGCCATTCTCCCGAAGATTCCCGAATCCCGCGCGATTTTCCGGCCCCAGCGGCCGATTCCCGCCCCACAGAGGGATTCTTCACCCCTTCAATAGCACACTTTCATCACTGGAGTCAACTGGTTGTACTTTTTCGGGCGGGCACTAGTTAGTGCCCGCACCGAAAATGGTCATTTTGGCGGCCCTTCCGGCGAAATTTCGGGTTGGACCCACCCTCCGGGGCCTCCGGTCGCTCCGTTTCCAGGGGATTCCTGCCGATTCGCAGCGGCATCCGGGCCCTTCCCACCCAGAATCCGGACGCTAGGGCGAGCGGTTCCGTTCCCGCTCCCGGCGAGCTTCGCGGATGGGGTGGGGGCGCCGCCGTCAGGCGGCGCGTCTTCGTCGTCGTCGGGCTTGGGCCCGGGCCTGTCTCTGCAGCAGCAACCCGATGCGGTGGACATTGAAGGCCACCATGGAGAGCGCCACCATCCGCGCAAAACCCTCCGCCCCATACGACAGGACCCGATCCATGCCGCGCTGCTCGAGATTATTGATGGCGGACTCCACAGCCGGATGCTGCCGGCGCATCTCCCGGAACGTCGGGTCGGCGACCCGTTTCCGGTCGGCCGGACCGAGTTTTCCCTTCTTCGGCAGCACGTTGTGATCCAGCAGTTCGTCCAGTGCGATCCGGTTGGAGGGACTGTGGAACCCCCGATCGAAGCTGCACAGGCGGAGGTCGGGGAAGCGGGCCTGGGCTTCCCGGATCATGGGCACGGCATGATCCACGTCTCCGCCTTCCCACAGGATCCGGGAGTGTAGGAGGAAGCCGTGCTGATCCTCCAGCACGGCCACCGGCACTCCGAGTTCCACCGGAACCCCGGCCTTGCCCTTCACGCACCAGCGCGTGTGCTCCTCGAAGATCGAAAACACCTTCTCTTCCTGCGGGATCTTCTCGCCTTTCAGCAGGCGGCGGTCCACTTGGTCGAGCTGCCTCCGGGCATGCTTGAGGTACGACTCGATCCGGAGAATCCTGGGGGCTCCGACGCCTTGCTCCCGAAGCGCGGGAACCGTCGCTTCCGCCCGTCGGACCTCCTCCCAGCAGGCGTCGAGGTACGCTTGGATCGGCCCCGGACGGGCCCGCCGGGTCCGCCGAACCTTCTGAAAGAGCCGCTGCAGCCTCCGGCTCCGATGCCGCCACTGCCGCCCTCCGGACACCCCCGCCCGCAGGGTTGAGCGGCCCGTCTCGCGCACCAGGCAACGCATCGCATCCCACAGCAGGTTGACGTCCGTCGGGAAGTGCACATCCGTCTTCACCACGAACGAATCACAGCGGCCCCGCAGGGGCTCCTTCGACGGGCGACCGCCCGGGCCGCTCTTCCGCTTCCGCTTCCGCTTCCGCACCAGCGCATGGCCGCTCTCCGCGATCAGCTGCAACACCTCCCCCAGCACGTCCGGCGTCAGCAGGCTCACGTTGTGTACCACCGTGGGATACCGGTACCGGGTCTCGTCCCAGAAGCCGGAGTGTCCCAGAAACTTCCGAACGGTATGGTGTTGGTTCACCAGCTCGTGCAGACGATCGAAGTCACACCCCAGGACCTGCTTCAGGAGACCCATCACGAGGATCCTCCACAGCTCCATGCCGGGACGCCCTTTCGTGTGGGACACCTCGGGAAGGATCCCCTGCTCCAGGATCTCGAACAACCGGGCACGAACCGACCGGTCGGCATACACGTGCCGAAGCCCGAGCAGCAGCGGCGGAATGTCATCCCGCGAGTTCTCGTCGATCTCGATCTCCTCGATCGCAACCTGACCCAATTCCATCTGCAGGCGAATGACGTTTCGCATGGCAATTCTCGCGAAGATTTCCGAAAATCCGGCCGATTCTCGACCGCATCGGCCGATTCCCGCATCAAAGCGGGATTCTTCGTCCCCTCTATATCACGATTCCACTTTCAGAGTCAAGCCATTGTACTTTTTCGGTGCGGGCACTAGTTAGTGTCTGCACGGGAAATCATAACACATTGTATGTGCAACCATATTTGGAATCTGGGGAACCGAAGATTCCTTCTTTGAGGGCATATGACGGCATATTCCGCTGAAATCAGGCTGGATTCGATGAATCTTCGCCCTGTCAATATTGAGTTTTCATTCATGTAATCCGACTCTTAGGGATTTTCCGGGCAGGCACTAGTAGTACGGAAACGTTGGATTGGGGGCTGCAGGCATGAGCTGGCCCCGATGCTCAGACCTGACACCTGATCCATAGAGGCCCAATAATCCCATTGTGTTCTTTATCTGATCCTTAGAAGCGGTGCGAGAATCTCAGCGAACAGCCCGGTTCCAGTGGGTGCCGACACAGACCGATACGGGGCCGACACGGGCCGACACGGAAATACCGCCCCATCCTGCAGCCATCAATGCAACGTCGGTGGACTACTAGTTACGGTCCGCCGTCAACATGACCGCGCCGATGCGATGCGCGAGCGCGAGATAGACGCAATCGTAGATCGGACGGTCGAGCGCCAGCGCCAGACGCACCGCATCGGCGGAGACGGTCTCGTCGGCGCCCCAGCGCACGGGCATGTCCGGCACGTTGGCCAGCAGGACGCCCGCGGCGCGGCGTTCTATCTCGCCCGCCCGCGCCTTGCGTCACAGTGCATTGGCGACTTCGGAGGCCATCAGGCGCGGCGCGTGCAGCTCCTCGCTGCCCATCGCCAGCTCCTGCGCAACGCCAGCATCCCCTTCGAAGATCAGCCACTTGACCGCCACGCTCGCATCGACGACGAAGCGCATCAGAAGTTATCGCGGTGACCGTGGTCGCGGTCCTCGCGGATCAGCACTTCCGCCGGCGTGTGCTTGCGCCCTTCGGTCAGAGGACACAGTCGTTTCATGGCCTCCCCAAACGTGGCGCGCTTCGCCGCCATGTCGTCGTCGGCGGCGCATTCCAGTACATGTCGCACCTCGCCCTCCAGGGAGCGGTTGTTCAGGGCGGCGCGCCGCTTGAGGCGATCCACCACATCGTCGTCGAGTTGTCTCACGTTGATCGTCGCCATCGGTTTGCCTCCGAACATGCCATCATATTGGCAGCGTTTCGTCGCGGCATTTGCAAGCCCCCGGGACGGCCATCGGGGGACATTCGCGGCCACGCGGTGACAAGGCTGCGAGACCGTCCGTTCGGACTTTGTTCTTCGTGTTGCGAGCACATACATGGCCGGTATGGACCGCCCTGAATCCGCCCGTACCGTCGCCGCACTGCCCCGGCCCCCGAGCCGGGGAGGATGCCCGCAATGGTAGCATCAATCGGCAAAATCGCCTCGTCGACGCAGGGCGTGGGGTACTCCGAGCGCGATGGCTACTACGCCAGGGACGACAGGGCCCACAAGGACGCGAGCGCCTGGGCAGGCAAGGGTGCGGAGTCGCTGGGACTGTCGGGGCCGGTCGATCCCGCCGCGTTCCGCCGCGTCCTCGAAGGCGAGGTCCTCAGCGGGCGCCGCCTCGGGCGCAAGGAATTCGACGGGATCTTCTGTGGTGCGCACCAGCGCCGCCATGAATCCGCTCAATGCCGTGCCCGGATACCGGAACCTGCGCATGGTCGAGGACCGGTTCCGCCGCGCAAGGGTCCAGTGGCGCGCCCGCCCGATCTGCCGCTTCCGCGACGGCGCCGGCCACGGCCCTGTCTTCCGCTCTGCTCCTCCTCCGCTCTCGTCTTCCGGGAGGACTTGGCCGACCGATGCCCTCCAGCCGGCATCACCGTCGAATGGGACGATCTGATCCGTGACCTCGATCGTCTCCAGCCGGCCACCATCGGGTCGGTGACGTCGACTTACCGAGGGTCGAAATGCCGGGAACCCGGAGGGGCCGCGGTCCCGACGATCCGGTGCACAACCCCGGGACCGGCAGAAATCCGGACCGGCTTCCTTCGATCTCGGTGTGGGATGGTCGTGGGACGATTGTGGAGTGCCCGCCGGCGCCGGACCTGCCGAAAGGCGTCTCCGTGCCGGGACCGCGGTCGGCTGCGGACCGGTCGGCTGCGGACCGGCCGGCCGCGTGCCGGCAGGGTGCGGGTCGGCGCTGCCGCTGCGAAGACGGCGGGCGGTACGGTCTGGGGTTGGATCGGCCCGGTACGCGGGAGCCGTGTTGCGGATCCGGCGCAGGGCAGCTAGGTTCCAGCGCTTCGGCGGGCTCTGTCGGCCTGCTGCAACCCTTGGTGGAGATGCGGACTTGAAGAAGAATGAACTGGTGGCCAACGTGGCCTTCGACACCGGATGCAGCCAGGCTGAGGTTGGCCGAGTCGTCGAGTCGGCGCTCCGCGCCATTGCCGAGACGTTGTCGGCCGGGGATGAGATCCGGCTTGCAGGATTCGGAACGTTCGCGGTGTCGTTCCGGGAAGGCCGTACCGGCCGCAATCCGCGTACCGGCGAGACGATTCAGGTGAAGGCGTCGAAATCGGTCCGGTTCCGCCCGGCGAAAGCTCTGAAGGAGGCCGTCAACTGATCGGTTCCGGCCGGATGCAGTCGGCGGGGCGGCGGCACGGAACCTGGCGGTCGGAAGGCGTCCGCACCGCCGGTCCGGCGGGGGATCGCGTCGCGCTCCGGGACCGGGAACGGTGACGCACGGGAGCGGAATCGCCTCCGCGGCCCGCGTCGGCGGAGAACTGCGCGGGCCAGGTTGACTCCCCTCGGCTGGGCTCCTAGAACCTGCTGGGACGAACCGTGAGCCTGTCCGTCCGGACGGGGGTGTAGCTCAGATTGGTTAGAGCGCTGGCTTGTCACGCCAGAGGTCGCGGGTTCAAGTCCCGTCACTCCCGCCACTTCCGTCGATCTGCGAGCCGGGGTTCATGAACGCGCTCTTGGCGGACTATCTCCCCATCGCCCTGTTCTTTCTGGTTGCAGGGGCCATCGGCGGGGCCATGGCGGCAGGATCCTGGATCCTCGCGCCGCAGCGCCCCGATCCGGAAAAGCTGTCCCCGTACGAGTGCGGATTTGCCCCCTTCGACGACGCGCGCGGCCGGTTCGACGTGCGCTTTTACCTGGTCGCGATCCTGTTCATTGTCTTCGACCTCGAAATCGCGTTCCTGTTTCCCTGGGCCCTCGCCCTCGGCGACATCGGATGGTACGGCTTCGGGTCGATGATGGTGTTTCTGGCGCTGCTGACTGCCGGATTCGTGTACGAGTGGCGCAAGGGAGCGCTGGAATGGGAGTAGACGCGCCACCGTCCGGCCGCCCGGCCGTCGACGGCCTGTCGGATCGCGGGTTCGTCGTGACGCAGTTCGACCGCCTCGTCAACTGGGCGCGCACGGGTTCGCTGTGGCCGATGTCGTTCGGCCTTGCGTGCTGTGCGGTCGAGATGATGCATGCGGGCGCCAGTCGCTACGACCTCGACCGTTTCGGCGTGCTGTTCCGACCCAGCCCGCGCCAGTCCGACGTCATGATCGTCGCCGGCACGCTCACCAACAAGATGGCGCCGGCGCTGCGGAAGGTGTACGACCAGATGGCGGAACCGCGCTGGGTCATTTCGATGGGAAGCTGCGCCAACGGCGGCGGCTACTACCATTATTCGTATGCGGTCGTGCGGGGCTGCGATCGCATCGTGCCGGTGGACGTGTATGTGCCCGGCTGTCCGCCGACGGCGGAGGCACTGCTGTACGGCATCCTGCAACTGCAGAAGAAGATCCGGCGTACGGGAAGGGTCCGCGGGGCGTGATCGGTGCTCGGGTGGGGGCGTGGGCCGGGGGCCTTCGATCCGGCTGCGGGCCGGGTTGACCGAGGTGTCCGAGGCCCGCGATCCCGCCTGCGAGCTCTTGGATCTCGTGGCTTCCGTCCAGCGCGCGTTTCCCGGGGTCGTCGGCCGCCACCGCTTCGGGGAGCACCAACTGGAGACCGCCGTTCCGGACATCGCACGGGTGCTCGCGTACCTGCGGGATGCCCCCGACCTCCGGTTCGCCCAGCTGCTGGACGTGTGCGCGGTCGACTATCCCGAACGGACGGACCGGTTCGACGTGGTGTATCATCTGCTCAGCCTCGCGCACAACCGCCGGGTGCGCGTCAAGATCGCCGTGCCCGAGGACTGCCCGGTGCCGTCGGCGGTGGAGGTGTTTCCCTCGGCCGGCTGGTACGAACGCGAAGTGTGGGATCTGTTCGGCATCGCGTTCGAAGGGCATCCGGACCTGCGCCGGATCCTGACCGACTACGGGTTTCGGGGCCATCCCCTGCGGCGCGACTTTCCCCTGTCGGGCGAGGTGGAAGTGCGGTACGACGACGGGCTGAAGCGCGTGGTGTACGAGCCCGTCCGGCTGCCCCAGGCGTTTCGGGATTTCGACTTCGAAAGTCCGTGGGAAGGGGCGCCTCCAGAGGCGGCGGGCCGTGAGTGACGTGCAGATCCAGAATCTGACCCTGAACTTCGGTCCCCAGCATCCGGCGGCCCACGGGGTGCTTCGTCTCGTGCTGGAGATGGACGGGGAAGTGGTGGAGCGGGCCGATCCGCACATCGGGCTGCTGCATCGGGGCACCGAGAAGCTCATCGAACACAAGACCTACCTGCAGGCGATCCCCTACTTCGACCGGTTGGACTACGTCTCGCCGATGGCGCAGGAGCACGCGTTCGTGCTGGCGGCGGAGCGGCTGCTGGAACTGGAGATTCCGCCGCGTGCCCGGTACCTGCGGGTGCTGTTCGACGAGATCACGCGGGTGCTCAATCACGCGCTGCAGATCGGGGCGCAGGCGCTGGACCTCGGCGCCACGACCCCGTTCCTGTGGCTGTTCGAGGAGCGCGAGAAGCTGATGGGGTTCTACGAAGCGGCGTCGGGCGCCCGCCTGCACGCCGCCTACTACCGGGTCGGCGGCGTGCATCGCGACCTGCCGCCGGGCCTGACCGATGCGATCGTGGACTGGGCGGACGGGTTCGACACGATCCTGTCGGACGTCGAGGAACTGCTGAGCGAGAACCGGATCTTTCGTCAGCGGACGGTGGACATCGGAGTGGTCACCGCAAGGGACGCCCTGGCCTGGGGCTTCACCGGACCCATGCTCCGGGGCTCGGGCGTGGCCTGGGATCTGCGGCGGGCGCAACCGTACGAAATCTACGGGGAGCTGGACTTCGAGGTGCCGGTCGGCGTCAACGGCGACTGCTTCGACCGCTACCTGCTGCGGCTCGAGGAGATGCGGCAGAGCGTGGCCCTGATCCGTCAGTGCGTGGCGCGGTTGCCGGAAGGGCCGGTGCTGGCGGGGAACCCCCGGATTGGTCCTCCGTCGCGGTCCGACATGAAGCATTCCATGGAGGCGTTGATCGCCCATTTCAAGTTGTTCACCGAAGGGGTGCGGGTGCCGGAAGGCGAGGTGTACGCGGCGGTCGAGGCGCCCAAGGGGGAGTTCGGCGTGTACCTGGTCGCGGACGGCGGGAACCGGCCGTACCGATGCCATATCCGGGCGCCGGGTTTCGCCCATCTGCAGGGGCTGGACGCGATGGTTCGCGGGCACCAGCTCGCCGATGTCGCGGCCTGCATCGCCTCGCTGGACGTCGTCTTCGGCGAGATCGACCGGTGACCGGGGAGCGCGACCTCTTTCCCGGTCCGGATCGGGACGCGGTCGAGCGGATCGTCGCGCGCTACCCGTCCGCGCACCGCCAGAGCGCCGTGCTCCCGCTCCTGGATGTCGCGCAACGTCGGAACGGCGGCTGGCTTCCGCCGGCGGTCGTCGACGCCGTGGGCGACTATCTCGGCATGCCGTCGATGCGGGTGCGCGAGCTCGTCACCTTCTATTCGATGTTCCACGACCGGCCGGTCGGCCGTCATCTCGTGCAGGTGTGCCGCACGACCCCGTGCTGGCTCCGGGGCAGCGACGAGGTTCTGGCAGCCGCCCGGAAGGAGCTCGGAATCGAACCGGGTGAAACCACGCCGGACGGAGCCTTCACCCTGATCGAGGTGGAGTGCCTGGGTGCCTGTGCGGCCGCACCGGTCGTGCAGATCGACGACGACTACCACGAGCGTCTCGACGGCCGCCGGCTCCGCTCGTGGCTGCGCTCGCACCGGTCGCCGGCGGGGCCCTGAGGATGCACGCCGCCGATCGGATCTTCGGCAATCTGGACGGGGCCGGGAGCGCCGGTCTGGCCGGTGCCCGGGCCCGCGGCGACTGGGACGACACGTCGGCCCTGATCCTCCGCGGTCGCGACGCCATCCGGAGCACCATTCGCGAATCCGGGTTGCGGGGCCGGGGCGGGGCCGGGTTCTCGACGGGTCTCAAGTGGTCGTTCATGCCGGAGGATCCGGCGCCGGACCGCCCCCACTACCTGATCGTGAACGCCGACGAGAGCGAGCCGGGGACCTGCAAGGACCGCGAGATCCTGCGTCACGAACCGCACAAGCTGATCGAGGGAGCGCTGCTGGCCGGCGTGGGCATCGGCGCCCACACGGCCTACGTCTACGTGCGCGGCGAGTTCGAGGCCGAACGCCGCGGCCTCGAGGCGGCGGTGGCCGCGTGCTACGCGCACGGCCTGCTCGGGCCGGACGCCTGCGGGTCGGGCTACCGCTTCGACGTGCACGTCCATCGGGGGGCCGGCGCCTACATCTGCGGCGAGGAAACCGGCCTGATCGAGAGCCTCGAGGGCAAGAAGGGGTTCCCGCGGCTGAAGCCGCCGTTCCCGGCCGGGGCGGGCCTGTGGGGGTGCCCGACGACAGTGAACAACGTCGAGACCATCGCCGTCGTGCCCACCATTCTCCGGCGGGGGGGAGCGTGGTTCGCCGGTCTGGGCCGGGCCGGGAACAGCGGAACCAAGCTGTACTGCCTGTCCGGGCACGTGGAGCGGCCCGGTACGGTCGAGGAGGAAATGGGAATCCCGCTCCGGACGCTCGTCGAGGAGCACGGCGGCGGCGTCCGGGGCGGCTGGGACAACCTGCTGGCGGTGATCCCGGGCGGGTCCAGTACCCGGGTGCTGCCGGCCGCCGCGTGCGAGAGCGTGAAGATGGACTTCGACGGGCTGCGCGAGGCCGGGAGTGCGCTCGGCACGGCCGGCGTCATCGTGATGGACCGCACGACGGACATCGTGGCCGCGGTCGCGCGCCTGTCCCACTTCTACTGGCACGAGAGCTGCGGCCAGTGCACGCCGTGCCGGGAGGGCACCGGCTGGGTGCGGCGGATCATGGACCGGTTCGTGGCCGGCACCGCCGCTCCTGCCGATCTCGACACCCTCGAATCCGTCTGCGGGCAGATCGAGGGGCACACCATCTGCGCGCTGGGCGATGCTGCGGCGTGGCCGGTGCAGGGCCTGCTCGCACACTATCGCGGCGAGCTGGAACGCCGCATCGCCGGCCGCCGGCCGCCGCCGGCCGCGGGAGGGAGGGAATGCCGAGACTGAGCGTCGACGGAACGGCGATCGAGGTCGCCGCCGGAACGACCGTGCTGCGGGCCTGCGAGCAGGCGGGCGTCGAGATTCCCCGGTTCTGCTTCCACGAGCGGCTGTCGATCGCCGGCAACTGCCGCATGTGCCTGGTGGAGCAGGTGGGCGCGCCCAAGCCGGTCGCGAGCTGCGCCCTGCCGGTGATGGAGGGAATGGAAATCCTGACCGGATCCCCGCGGGTGCGGGCCGCCCGCGAGGGCGTGATGGAGTTCCTCCTGGCCAATCATCCTCTGGACTGTCCGATCTGCGACCAGGGCGGCGAGTGCGACCTGCAGGATCAGGCCCTCCACTACGGTCGCGGCCGGAGCCGGTTCCGGGAAGCCAAGCGGGCGGTGCCCGACCGGGATTTCGGCCCGCTGATCAAGACGGTGATGACGCGGTGCATCCAGTGCACGCGCTGCATCCGGTTCATGGACGAGGTGGCCGGCGTGCCCGAGCTCGGCACCGCGGGCCGCGGCGAGAACCTGGAAATCGTGGCGGCGCTCGAGGGCTGCCTGCACAGCGAACTCTCCGGCAACATCGTGGACCTGTGCCCCGTCGGCGCCCTGACCTCCAAACCCTACGCCTTCGCCGCCCGGCCGTGGGAGTTGTCGCATACCGAGAGCATCGACGTTCTGGACGCCGCGGGCTCGGCGATCCGGGTGGATGCCCGAGACGGCCGGGTGCTGCGGGTCCTGCCCCGGATCCACGAGGCCGTCAACGGGGAGTGGATCGGGGACCGGTCGCGCCATGCCGTCGACGGCCTGGCCGTCCGGCGACTGGATCGACCGTGGCTGCGCCGCCACGGCGCGCTCGAACCCGTGAGCTGGGAGACCGCGCTGGCGGCGGTCGCGGCCGCGCTCCGGGCCGCGGCCCCGGAGCGGACCGCGGCCCTGGTCGGGGATCTGGCGGGGCTGGAGGGCACGACCGCCCTGGCCGACCTCCTGCGGGCGCGCGGGGTGGCGAGCGTGGACTGTCGCCAGGATGGGGGAAGGTTCGAACCGGACGCCCCGGCGTCGTGGCGGTTCAACCCGTCCATCGCCGGGATCGACCGCGCCGGCGCCATCCTGCTCGTCGGGACCAACCCGCGCCGCGAGGCGGTCGTCGTCAACGCCCGGATCCGCGCGCGCTGGCGCCGGGCCGGGATCCCGATCGCCCGCCTCGGTCCGCCGGCCGATCTGACGTATCCGGTGACCGAGTTGGGGGCCGCGCCCCGGGTCCTGGCCGCGCTGGCGGACGGCACGCATCCGTTCGCCGAGGTTCTGAAGCGGGCCGAGCATCCGCTGATCGTGATCGGATCGGGCGCCGTGGCGCGGGCGGACGGCGACGTGATCCTGGGACTGGCCGGCCGGTTGGCCGCGGCGGCGGGAGCGGCCGGACCGGACTGGAACGGGTTCGCGCTGCTCCAGCGGGGGGCGGCGCGGGTCGGAGGGCTGGAACTGGGCATCGTGCCGGGCGCCGGCGGACTGGATGCCGTCGGCATGGCGGCCGCAGCCCGGGCCGGCGGGCTCGATTGCCTGTATCTCCTGGGCGCCGACGAAATCGATCCGGAGGCCTTCCGGGACACGTTCACCGTGTATCAGGGACATCATGCCGACCGGGGGGCGCGCCACGCGGACGTGCTGCTGCCCGGTGCCGCCTACACCGAGCAGTCGGCCACCTACGTGAATACCGAGGGGCGTCCGCAGCGGGCCCGTGCGGCGCTCCCGCCGCCGGGGGAGGCCCGTCCGGACTGGAAGATCGTCACCGCCTTGGCGCTGCGCATGGGAACCCCGCTGCCGTACGATTCGCTGGCCGGGCTCCGGCGCCGGATCGAGGACGCGGTACCGCATCTCGGCCGGATCGGCCGGCTGCCGCCGCCGACGCCGCTGCCGGCCATCGGCGACGCGGACGGCACCCCGGACGCGGCGCCGTTCGAGGAGGCGGTTCCGGACTACTACCGGACGTGTCCGGTCAGTCGCGCCTCGGCCACGATGCGCGCCTGCGCGCGGGCCCGGGCCGATGGTTGACGGGATCCTGCATCTGGCGCAGGAAGCGGCCGGCATCCTGCTGTTCGTCGCGCCGCTGCTGGCCGGCGTCGCGTGGCTGACCTGGGCGGAGCGGAAGGTCGTGGCCGCGGCCCACCGGCGGCGCGGCCCCAACGTCGTGGGGCCGTTCGGCCTGCTGCAGCCGCTGGCGGACGGGCTCAAGCTGCTGGCCAAGGAAACCGTCATCCCGTCGCGCGCCAACCGGATGGTGTTCGTGCTGGCGCCGCTGGTGACGTTCACGCTGAGTCTCGCGGCCTGGGCGGTCATCCCGGTGAGCGAACAGGTCGTGCTGGCCGACATCAACGTCGGGGTCCTGTACCTGCTCGCGGTCTCGTCGCTCGCGGTGTACGGGATCATCATGGCCGGGTGGGCGAGCAACTCGAAGTACCCGTTCCTGGGGGCGATGCGGTCGGCTGCCCAGATGGTCTCCTACGAGGTGTCGATCGGCTTCGTCGTCGTGACGGTCGTGCTCTGCGCGGGTTCGCTCAACCTGTCCGACATCGTGCGGTCGCAGGAGCGGATGTGGTACCTGGTGCCCCTGCTCCCGATGGCGGTGGTGTTCTTCGTGTCGGCGCTGGCCGAGACCAACCGCGCGCCCTTCGACCTGCCCGAGGACGAGGCGGCGCTGGTGGCCGGCTACGCCACCGAGTATTCGGCCATGCTGTTCGCCCTGTTCTTCCTGGGCGAATATGCGGCCATGATCCTGATGAGCGCCATGGGAACGATCCTGTTCCTGGGAGGCTGGCTGCCCCTGCCCGGGGCGGCGGACCTGCCGGTCCCCGGGTTCGTGTGGTTCGCCCTGAAGACCGCCTTTCTGCTGTTCGTGTTCCTCTGGGTGCGCGCGACCCTGCCCCGGTACCGCTACGACCAGCTGATGCGCATCGGCTGGAAGGTGTTTCTGCCGCTGGCGCTCGCCTGGGTGGTGCTGACGGCCGGCGTGCTGATGGGGTTCGATGCGCGGCCCGGGACGGACGGGGAGGTCCGGTGACGGATCGGCGGGAGGGTGCCGGCGTGGCGGCCCGGGCGCTGCGCGCGGCGCGGACGGCCGCGCTGGTCGAGGTGCTGGCCGGTCTCGCCCGCACCTTCCGCCGGATGCTGAGCCCGCCGGTCACCCTGGCCTATCCCCACGAGAAGGGGGCGCTGAGCCCCCGCTTCCGGGGCGAGCACGCGTTGCGGCGCTATCCGAACGGAGAGGAGCGTTGCATCGCCTGCAAGCTGTGCGAGGCGGTCTGTCCGGCCCTGGCGATCACCATCGAGGCGGAACCGCGCGCGGACGGCAGCCGGCGCACCACCCGCTACGACCTCGACATGACGAAGTGCATCTATTGCGGGCTGTGCGAGGAGGCGTGTCCGGTGGACGCGATCGTGCAGGGGCCGAACGTCGAGTTTTCCGCGGAGACCCGGGAGGAGCTGCTCTACACGAAGGAGCGGCTGCTGGAGAACGGCGATCGCTGGGAGTCGTCGATCGCCCGCCGGCTGGCGGCCGAGGCGGCGGCGCGCTGACCCGCCCATGACCCGCCCATGACCGGACCGGACCTGTTCTTCTGGCTGTTCTCGGCCGTGCTCGTGCTGGCGTCCGTCTTCGTGGTGTCGGCGCGCAGTCCGGTGCATGCGGTGTTCTTCCTGATTCTCGCGTTTCTGAACGCGGCCGGGCTGTTCCTCCTGCTGGGCGCCGAGTTCCTCGGGATGATGATGCTGATCGTGTATGTCGGCGCGGTCGCGGTGCTGTTCCTGTTCGTCGTCATGACGCTCGACGCCGGCCCCCCCGCCGGCCGGCTCCGCACCCGGCTGCCGGCCGCGCTGGCGGCCGGCGCGATCCTGTTGCTGGAGCTGGCGCTGGTGGCCCGGGCCGGCGGGCCGGCCGGGCCGCCGGTTCCGCTCCCCGGCGGCGTGTCCAACACCCGGGCGCTGGGGCGACTCATCTACACGGACTATGCCGCGCTGTTCGAACTGGCGGGTGCGATCCTGCTCGTGGCCCTGATCGGCGCCATCGTGCTGGCCCACCGCCGCCGCCCGGGCGTGCGCCGGCAGGATCCGGTCCGCCAGACGGCGCGGCGGCGCGGCGATTCGATCCGGCTGGAACGGCCCGCCGTCGGCGCCGGCGTGCCGGAGCGGGGGGCATGACGGTCACGCTGACCCATTATCTCCTGCTCGGCGGGACGATCTTCACCGTCGGGATCGTCGGCATCGTGCTGAACCGCCGGAACGTGATCCTGATCCTGATGGCCATCGAGCTCCTGCTGCTCGCGGTCAATCTCAACTTCGTCGCCTTCTCGGCCTTCCTCGGCGACCCGGCAGGGCAGGTCTTCACGCTGTTCGTCCTGACCGTGGCGGCGGCCGAGGCCGCCGTCGGCTTGGCGATTCTCGTGGTGTACTTCCGCCTGCGCGGCACGATCGCGGTCCGGGACATCCGGGAACTTCGGGGATGATGGCCGCGGCCGCCGTGTTCCTGCCGCTGGCGGGTGCGCTCCTTGCGGTCGCCCTGCCGCGCCGGACCCCGGCGGCAGCCGGCATCGCGGCGACCTCGCTGTCCGGCCTGGCCCTCGCGGCCTCGCTCGGGGTCGTGGCCGGGCTCGGCGGGGATCCGGAACGCGTGACGCTGGCCACATGGATCGCGGTCGACGGGCTGGAGCTCGACTGGGCGCTCCGGATCGACCCGCTGTCGGCCCTCATGCTGGCGGTGGTCAACGCCGTGTCGGCGCTGGTGCACCTCTACGCCGTCGGCTACATGGCGGAGGATCCGCACCGGCCGCGGTTCTTTGCCTTCCTGTCCCTGTTCACGTTCGCCATGCTGCTGTTGGTCAGCGCCGACAACTTCCTCCAGCTGTTCTGCGGCTGGGAAGGAGTCGGCCTGTGCTCGTACCTGCTGATCGGCTTCTGGTACCGGCGGGCCGCCGCCAACGCCGCCGCCGTCAAGGCGTTCCTGATGAACCGGATCGGCGACGTCGGGCTGGTGCTGGCGCTGGCCGCGATCGTGCTGGCCTTCGACAGCCTGGCCTTCGATGCCGTGTTCGAAGCCGCGGGGTCGGGGCCGGCGACGCTGTTCGGCCTGCCGGCCGCGGAGATCGTCGGCGTGCTGCTCCTGATCGGCGCCATGGGAAAATCGGCGCAGATCGGTCTCCACACGTGGCTGGCGGACGCCATGGAGGGCCCGACGCCGGTGTCCGCCCTGCTGCACGCCGCCACCATGGTGACCGCCGGGGTGTTCCTGGTGGCCCGGTGCGCGCCGCTCTACGCCGACGCCCCGGTCGCGCTCGGCCTGGTCGCCGCGGTGGGCGCGGCCACGGCCCTGTTCGCGGCCACGGTCGCGCTGGCCCAGCACGACATCAAGCGGGTGGTGGCGTGGTCGACCTGCAGCCAGCTCGGCTACATGTTCCTGGCCGCCGGGGTCGCGGCGCCCGCCGCGGCGGTCTTTCACCTGCTGACCCATGCGGGGTTCAAGGCGCTGCTGTTCCTGGGCGCCGGAGCGGTGATCCATGCGTTGGCGCACGAACAGGACCTGCGCCGGATGGGCGGACTGGCGCGGAGGATGCCGCTGACGTGCGCGGGGATGGTGATCGGGAGTCTGGCGCTGTCGGGTCTGCCGCCGTTTGCCGGGTTCTGGTCGAAGGACGCCATTCTCGTGAACGCGTTCGCGGCCGGCGGGCCGGTCGCGACGGCGGGCTTCTGGGCCGGCCTGGCCGCGGCGTTCCTGACCGGCCTGTACAGCTGGCGGCTCGTGTTTCTGGCCTTTGCCGGCGAATCGAGGGCCGCGGCCGGGGTCCGGTCGGGTGCGCACGAGCCCGGCTGGACCATGCAGGTGCCGGTGCTGGTGCTCGCCGCGGCCGCGTGCGGGGCCGGCGGGTGGGCGCACGGCCTGGCCGCCGCCGACGCGCCGTACTGGCGCGGCCTGTTCCCGGCGGCGCACGCCGTCGACGTCGCGCTCTGGGTGCCGGCGGCGCCGGCGGCCGCGGGAGCCGCCGGCCTGCTGGCGGCGTGGCTGCGGTACGGGATCCGCCCGGGTCGTCGGCGGGCGGACCGGACGACGGCGGTGGGTGCCTTCCTGGCGGCCGGCTGGCACTTCGATTCGCTCTACGACGCGCTCGTAGTGCGGCCGGTCCGGCGGGCCGGGAGGTTCCTGGCCGCATCGGTCGACCGCGGCCTCATCGATCGATACGGACCCGAGGGCATCGCGGGTCTGGCCCTGGCCGGCGCCGCCCGCGTCCGCTCCCTGCAGACCGGCCAGCTGCATCACTATGCGCTGGCGGTGGTCGTCGGGGTGGTGCTGTTCGCGGCGTGGAACCTGCTGGCGGGAGGTTCGTGGTGAGTACGTGGCCGATCCTGTCGATCCTCGTGTTCCTGCCGGTGGTGGGGATCGCGTTCCTGGCCCTGACCGGACGGGACGGTCCGCAGCACGCCCGCAACGCCCGCGACGTGACCCTGCTGACGTCGCTGGCCAACCTGGTCCTCGCGGTCGTCCTCGCCGTGCAGTTCGATCCCGGCCGGGCGGGGTTCCAGTTCGTCGAGTACGCACCGTGGCTGCCCGAATTCGGAGTCGCGTACCACCTCGGGGTCGACGGCATCTCGGTGCTGTTCCTGCTGCTGACCTCGCTGCTGGTGCCGATCTGCATCGTGGCGTCCTGGACGACGGTCCAGGAGCGGGTGCGTTCCTGGATGGCGGCGTTCCTCGCCCTGCAGGCGCTCATGACCGGCGTGTTCGTCGCGCGGGACGCCCTGCTGTTCTACGTATTCTTCGAGGCGATCCTGATCCCGATGTTCCTGATCATCGGCATCTGGGGCGGCGAGCGGCGCGTGCACGCGGCCTTCAAGTTCGTGCTCTACACGCTGACCGGGTCGGTCCTGTTCCTGGTCGCGATCCTCGCGCTCGCCGGCATCGCGGGCACCACCGACATGAACCGGCTGGCCGCAACTCCGCTCGCGCTCGGCGTGCAGCGCTGGATCTGGCTCGCGATGTTCGCGTCGTTCGCGGTCAAGGTGCCGATGTGGCCCCTGCACACCTGGCTGCCCGATGCCCACGTGCAGGCGCCGACGGCCGGATCGGTCCTCCTGGCCGGCGTGCTGCTGAAGCTCGGCGGGTACGGGTTCCTGCGCTTCTCGATTCCCATGCTGCCCGGCGCCAGCGCCGAGTTCCTGCCGCTGGTCTACGGGCTGAGCGCCGTCGCGATCCTCTACACGTCGCTGGTCGCGCTCGCGCAGCGCGACATGAAGCGTCTGATCGCCTATTCGTCGGTCGCGCACATGGGGGTGGTCACGCTGGGTCTGTTCACCGCCTCGACCCGGGCGATCTCCGGCGCGGTCCTGCAGATGCTCAGCCACGGACTCGTGTCCGCCGCCCTGTTCCTGGTGGTCGGAGCGGCCTACGACCGCCGGCAGTCCCGCGCCATCGCGGACTACGGCGGCCTCGTGCACGCGATGCCCCGGTACGCCGTCGTGTTCCTGCTGTTTGCCCTGGCGGCGGTCGGGCTGCCGGGAACCAGCGGCTTTGTCGGCGAATGGCTCGTGATCGTCGGCGTGTTTCCGGCCAGCCCCCTGGTCGCGGCCTGTGCCGCGGCGGGCATGGTACTGTCGGCCGCCTACATGCTTGGGCTGTACCGCCGGGTGGTGTTCGGAGCCGCGCCGGCCGGGCCGCCGCTCCCCGACCTCGGCCGGCGGGAGATCGGGATGTTCCTGCCGCTCGGGATCCTGGTCCTGTGGCTCGGCATCCAGCCCGGGTTCGCGCTGGACCTGGTCGAAGGTCCGGCCGCCGACCTGGCCGCCCGGCTGCGGGCGGCCCGGGCAGGGGACGGCGCGTGACGGGGCCGGCGTCGGAATGGCTCGACATCCTGCCGGAACTGCTGCTGGGGGCCGGGGCCGCGGTGCTCACCGCGGTCGGCCCGTTCGTCGCCGCCCGGCGGCAGCCGTGGCTGCACCGCGCCGCCCTGGTCGTGCTGGCGGCCGCCCTCGTCCTGGTGCCGGTGGCCGGCGACGGCCCCGTGTTCGGCGGACTGTTCGTGGTCGACGGGTTCGGCAAGTTCATGAAGGTCCTGGTGCTCGGGGCGACCGGATGGACGCTCCTGATCGCCGCGGAGGGGCGGCCGTCGGCGAGCCTGCGCGCCTTCGAGTATCCGGTGCTGGTCCTGTTCGCCGCCCTCGGCATGCTGGCCGTGGTGTCGGCCGGCAACCTGATGAGCCTGTATCTCGGAATCGAGATGATGAGCATCCCGCTGTACGTCCTGACCGCGCTGAAGCGCGAGTCCCGCCATGCGGGCGAGGCCGGGATCAAGTACTTCGTGCTGGGCGCCCTGGCGTCCGCGGTCCTGCTCTACGGCTGCGCCCTGTTGTACGGGTTCACCGGCACGACGGACTTCCGGACCCTGCAGGCCGCCTTGGCGGAGGCCCCGACGCTCGGGGCCACGGCCGGTCTGGTCTTCCTCGTGGCGGGCATCGCCTTCAAGCTGTCCGCGGCACCGTTTCACGTGTGGACGCCCGATGTCTACGAAGGGGCGCCGACGATGGTGACCGCCTTGCTCGCCGCCGCGCCCAAGGTGGCGGCGGCGGCCGTGCTGCTGCGCGTGCTGTTCGGTCCGTTCCTGGGCCTGGCCGACGTGTGGATGCCCCTCGTCGCCGCACTGGCTGTCGGGTCCATGGTCCTCGGAGCGTTCGGCGCGCTGCGGCAGACGAGCCTGAAACGGCTGCTGGCCTACGGGACGATCGGCCACTCCGGCTACCTCCTCGTCGGGGTCGCGGCGGGCACGCAGGAGGGCGTGCACGGCGTCGGCGTCTATCTCGCCGTCTACGTGGTCATGACGATCGGGGCCTTCGCGTGCCTGCTGGCGCTGCACCGCAGCCACCAGCCCTTCGAGCAGGTGGACCACCTCGCGGGCCTGGGTCGGCAGCGCCCGCTGTTCGCGCTGGCGTTCTCGGCCCTGCTGCTGTCGATGGCCGGGCTGCCGCCGCTGGCCGGGTTTCTGGCCAAGTGGTACGTGTTCCGGGCGGCGGTCGAGGCCGGCCTCCTGTGGCTGGCCGTCATCGGCGTACTGGCCAGCGTGGTGGCGGCGGCCTACTACTTCCGGGTGGTCTACGTGCTGTACTTCGCGGACGGCGACGAGGATCTCGAGCAGCCGCCCGGGCGACGCACGGCGGGGACGGTGGCGGTCGCGTCCGGGGCGGCGCTGCTGTTCCTCCCGGCCGCGCCGGTCGTGGTCGAGGCGGCGGCGGCGGCCGCCGCCGCGCTCGGGTTCTGAGCCGGACATGGCGGCGGCGTTCCGGGTGGTGCGGCTCGATACCGTGGACAGCACCAACACCGAGGCGTGGCGGCGGGCCGGCCGCCCGGCCCGCGTCCACCTCGTCGTCTGGGCCCGGCGCCAGGAGCGGGGCCGCGGTCGCCACGGGCGGGACTGGGTATCGCCGCCCGGCAATCTCTACGCGTCGGTGGTCCGCCCCCTGGCCGCCGGCCGGCGGCCGGCCCTGGAGGCGTTCCGGGCCGGGGTGTGCCTCGCCGAAGCGGTCCGGGACACGGCCGGCGCTGCGGTGCCCGCCCGTCTCAAGTGGCCCAACGACCTGACGGTCCGGGGTCGGAAGTTCGCCGGGATCCTGGCGGAAACCGGGCCGGAGCGCGCGGCGGCGGTCGTCGGAACCGGCGTCAATCTCGTGTCGCATCCGGCCGCCCCGGAGCTGCACGCGACCGATCTGACGCGGGCCGGCGCGCCGGACGTCGGCCCGGCGCGCCTGCTGGCGGCCTATCTCGACCGCCTGGCCGCCCGGGCCGACGAGGATCCGACGCGGGTCCTCGACCGCTGGCGGGAACTGGCGCTGCCGGCCGGGACGCCGCTGCGCGTCCGGATCGGCACCCGCGAGGTGTCCGGAAGGTACGCGGACATCGACGACGAGGGAGCGCTGCTGCTGGACCTGCCGGGCGGCGGCCGCCGCCGTGTCCTCGCCGGGGACGCCTTCCCGGAGCGGCACCCCTGATGGGATCGCAGCTGCTGGCGGTGGACGTCGGCAACACCAACACGGTGTTCGCCGTGTTCGAGGGCGAGCGCCTGCTCGTGTCGTGGCGGCTGGCCACGTCGGTCGACCGCACGGCCGACGAGTACGCGGCCGTGCTGTCCCAGCTGATGCTGCTGGACGGACACCGTCCCGAGACCATCGGCGCGGTCGTGATCTCGACCGTGGTGCCGGCGTCGCTGTTCGAGCTTCGGCTGCTCGCGGATCGGGTGTTCGGCTGCCGGGCCGCGGTCGTGGGCGACGGGCTGGACCTCGGCATCGAGGTCAACCTGGCCAGTCCCCAGGAGGTGGGCGCGGACCGTCTGGTCAATGCCGTGGGGGCGTACCGGCGGTACGGCGGCGCGGCCATCGTGGTCGATTTCGGAACCGCGACCACGTTCGACGTGGTGGGACCGGCCGGCGCGTACGAGGGCGGCGTGATCGCGCCCGGCGTCAACCTGTCCCTGGAGGCCCTGCATGCGGAGGCCGCCCGGCTGCCGCGCATCGCCATCGGCCGCCCCGCGAGCGTGATCGGCCGGGATACGGTGGCGGCCATGCGGTCGGGCATCTACTGGGGCTATGTCGGTCTGATCGAGGGTTTGATCGCCCGGATCCGGGCCGAGGGCGGCCGGGAGTCCCTGCAGGTGGTGGCCACCGGCGGTCTGGCCGACCTGTTCGCCCAGGCGACGCCGGTGATCGGCACCGTGGATTCCAATCTCACCCTGTACGGACTGTGCTTCGTCCACCGCCACAACCTGGGGGACGGCCGGTGAACGGCCTGCCGGTTCCGGGGCCGGACGAACTGCTGTTCGTGCCGCTTGGCGGATCCGGGGAGATCGGCATGAACCTGAACCTCTACGGGTGCGACGGCCGATGGGTCATGATCGACTGCGGCGTGTCGTTCCGGGACGAGCGGATGCCGGGCGGGGTGGTCGTGATGCCGGACATCCGGGCGCTCGAGGGCGCGGAGGATCGCCTCGAGGGCCTCGTCGTGACGCATGCGCACGAAGACCACCACGGCGCGGTCGGCCATCTGTGGCGGCGGCTGCGGTGTCCCGTGCTCGCCACCCCGTTCGCCGCCGCGCTCCTCCGCGACAAGCTCTCGGACGCCGGCCTGCTGGACGAGGTTCCCGTCGACCCGGTCGCCCCCGGCGATTCGCGCCGACTCGGCCGCTTCCGCGTGGAGTACGTGCCCATCACCCACTCGATTCCCGAATCGCACGCGATCGCGCTGACGACCCCGGCCGGCGTCGTGCTGCACACCGGCGACTGGAAGCTGGATCCGCAGCCGGGCGTGGGGCCGACGACCGACGAGGTCCGGCTGCGGCAGCTGGGCGAGGCCGGGGTGCTGGCCCTGACCTGCGATTCCACCAACGCCCTGGTCGCGGGTGAGGCCGGGTCGGAGGGGGGCATCGCGGCCGCGCTGGCCCCCTTGGTGGAGGGGCAGGAGGGGCTGGTGGCGGTGGCCACGTTCGCGTCCAACGTGGCGCGGCTGCGCACCGTGGCGGAGGTGGCGCGGAGCTGCGGCCGGCGGATGGCGCTCGTCGGACGCTCGCTGTGGCGCTTCACGCAGGCCGCGCGGCAGGCCGGATACCTCGACGGCGTGCCGGACTTCGTGGACGAGGCGGCGATCCGGTCGCATCCGCGCCGCGGCCTGCTGGTCGTGTGCACCGGTTCCCAAGGCGAGCCCCGCGCGGCCCTGTCCCGGATCCTCGCCCGGCGCCACCGCGCGCTGCGCTTCGAGCCGGGGGACCGCGTGATCTTCTCCTCCCGGGTGATTCCCGGGAACGAGATGGCCGTCCGGCGGATCTGGAACGGCCTGATCGAGCTCGGGTGCGACGTCGTCACGCCGGATCAGGCGCCGATCCACGTGTCGGGGCATCCGGCGCGGGACGAGCTCGAGCGCATGTACAGCTGGATCCGGCCGCGGATTGCGCTCCCGGTCCACGGCGAGCCGCTTCATATCCGCGCCCACGCCCGCCTGGCCCGGTCGCTGCAGGTGCCGGAGGTCTGCGAGCCGCGCAACGGCCGGGTGATTCGCCTGGCGCCCGGCGCCGCGGCGGACATCGGCCGGGTGGCCTCCGGCCGACTGGTCCTGGACGGCCCGCAGGTCGTCCCGCTCGACGCCGGGTACCTCGAGGACCGCCGGCGGATGGCCCTCCACGGTGCGGTCACGGTGACGCTGGTTGCGGCCGGTCCGGAGGATGCGGATCCGGAGATCCGGGTAACGTGGCACGGGCTGGACCCCTCCGGCACCGGCGCGGAGGCGGACATCGAGGGGGTCGTGCGCGAGATCTGGCGGGAGCTGGTGCGCGACCGGGAGCGGGCGGACGGCGCGGCGCGGCCGCGGCTGGCGCGGGCGGTCCGGCGCGTATGCCGCCGGGCGCAGCTGGGCCGGCCGGCGGTCGCCGTGGAACTGATCCGGCCGGCGAAAGGAACGGGCCATGCCGCCGATTCCGGGTGAACTCAACCACGTGGCGATCGTGGTTCCCGACCTCGACGCCGCGGCCCGGCGCTGGCGGGACCTGTTCGGGGCCCGGGTCTCGGCGCCGCGGCCGCTGCCCGAGCACGGGGTGACCACGGTGTTCGTCGCGCTCCCCGGCGCGCGCATCGAGCTGCTGCATCCGCTGGGCGCCGAATCGCCGGTCGCGTCGTTTCTCGAACGCAACCCGGCCGGCGGCATCCACCATCTCTGCTTCGACGTGGACGACCTCGAGGCGGCCCGCGACCGGCTGGTGGCGGCCGGCGCCCGGGTGCTCGGCGACGGTCGGCCCCGGCCCGGCGCGCACGGGAAACCGGTCCTGTTCCTGCACCCGAAGGACTTCGACGGAACCCTCCTCGAACTGGAGCAGCGCTGATGTCCGGGCTCGGCCTGGTGGTGGTGTTCTCCATCGTGTGGTGGCTGCTGTTCTTCATGCTGCTCCCGGTCGGTCTGGAGCCGTCGCGGACCCGGGGTTCGAGGCCGGACGCCGGCACTCCGGCGCGGCCGATGCTGGTCCGCAAGGCGCTGGCGGCCACGGGCGGGGCGGTCGTCGTGACCGCGGTCCTGCACGTGGCGGCGCTGCACGGGTGGATTTCGCTCTGGTCGCTGCTCGGGACCGGCACGCCGGCGGCCCCGGGCGCCGCCTGACCGTGCGCGGCGCCGGCTTCCGCCGGTCCGGCGCGTTCGCTACAGTCCGCCGGGCGGTCGGCCCCCGGGGAAACGGAACCGATGGACGCAGCCACGGAAACCCACGTGCTCTCGGTGCTCGTCGACAACGAGTTCGGCGTGCTCGCGCGCGTGGTCGGGCTGTTTTCGGCCCGCGGCTACAACATCGAAAGCCTGACCGTGGCCGAGGTCGACCGGGACCGGAACGTGTCCCGGATCACGGTGGTGACGACCGGCACGCCGATGACGGTCGAGCAGATCCGCAGCCAGATCGGCCGCATCGTCCCGGTGCACGAAGTCGTCGACCTCACGCTGGAGGGGCCCTTCGTCGCGCGCGACCTGTTGCTGGTCAAGGTGCAGGGACGCGGCGAGAAGCGCGTGGAGGCGCTGCGCATCGCGGACATCTTCCGGGCCCGCGTGGTGGACAGCACCATCCGTTCGTTCATCTTCGAACTGACCGGGTCCGCCGGCAAGCTCGACGCCTTCCTGGACCTGATGCGGCCGCTCGGCCTGGCCGAAGCGGCCCGCACCGGCGCCGTCGCGCTCGCGCGCGGCGACCGGGCTTCCTGACCGGCCGCGCCCGCCGCTCCGCGGTCCGGCCCACCCCTACCATAGGAGATGCTTCATGCGGGTGTACTACGACCGTGATGCGGATGCCCACCTGATCCAGTCGAAGAAGGTCGTCATCATCGGGTACGGCAGCCAGGGACACGCCCATGCCGCCAACCTGCGCGACAGCGGCGTGCGCGACCTGAAGATCGCCCTGCGGGCCGGTTCGGGTTCGGCCGCCAAGGCGGAGGCCGCCGGGTTCGAGGTGGTCTCGACGGCCGACGGCGCGGCCTGGGCCGACGTCATGATGATGGCGACGCCCGACGAACTGCAGGGCGGGATCTGGCGCGACCACCTGGCGGCCCGCATGCAGTCGGGCGCGGCCCTGGGGTTCGCGCACGGGCTCAATATCCACTACGGTCTGATCGAGCCGCGCGCCGACCTCGACGTCTTCATGCTGGCGCCGAAGGGACCCGGGCACACGGTGCGCGCCGAATACCGGCGCGGCGGTGGGGTGCCGGCCCTGGTGGCGGTGCACCAGGACGCGTCCGGCCATGCACTGGAATTGGGTCTGTCGTACGGCTGCGGCCTCGGTGCGGGCCGCGCCGGAATCATCGAGACCACCTTTCAGGAGGAATGCGAAACGGACCTGTTCGGCGAGCAGGCGGTGCTGTGCGGAGGTCTGACGGAACTGATCACCGCCGGTTACGAGACCCTGGTGGAGGCCGGCTATGCGCCCGAGATGGCGTATTTCGAGTGTCTCCACGAGGTCAAGCTGATCGTCGATCTCATCTACGAGGGCGGGATCGCGAACATGCGCTATTCGGTGTCGAACACGGCCGAGTTCGGCGACTATGCGAGCGGTCCGCGCATCGTCGGCACGGAGGCGCGGGCCGCGATGCGGGAGGTTCTCGACGACATCCGGACGGGCCGTTTCACCCGCCGGTGGATGACCGAATGTGCGGTCGGCCAGCCCAGCTTCAAGAGCCTGCGCCGGCGGGCCGCGGAGCATCCGATCGAGGAGGTGGGCAAGCGGTTGCGGGCGATGATGCCGTGGTTGGCGGAGAACCAGCTCGTGGATCGCGACCGGAACTGAGCCGCCGGCGCGCGGCCGGCGGGGGCCCCGTTGATCTGCCGAAGCATCCGGGCTAGGTATCAGGCGACGGTGCCGTGTGCGGGTGTCGGGGACTGCGGGCCGCATCGGCGTGCAGGGCGGCCGCGCGCGCGCGCTTGGGGAACGTCATGGCCAATTCCGTTGATCCTGTCGTGATCTTCGACACCACTCTGCGCGACGGCGAGCAATCGCCCGGCTGTTCGATGAACCTCGAGGAGAAGCTGCGGGTCGCGGAGGTGCTGTCCGCCCTGAAGGTCGACGTGATCGAGGCCGGCTTCCCGGCCGCGTCGAACGGCGACTTCGAGGCCGTGCGGGCCGTCGCGCGCGCCATGCGGGAACCGGTGGTCTGCGCCCTGGCCCGGGCCAGCCGTCGGGACATCGAACGCGCCGCCGCCGCGCTGAAGCCGGCCGCGCGCGCGCGCATCCACACGTTCATCTCGACCAGCGCGCTGCACATGCGGCACAAGCTCCAGCTCGATCCCGAAGAGGTGCATGCGCTGGTCGTGGACAGCGTCGGATACGCGCGGAACTTCGCGGACGACGTCGAATGGAGCCCGGAGGACGGATCGCGCACCGACCCCGACTTCCTGTGCCGGTGCGTGGAGAGCGCCATTCGGGCGGGAGCCCGGACGATCAACATTCCCGATACGGTGGGCTACGCGGTCCCGTCCGAATTCGCCGAACTGATCGCCATGCTGCGGAACCGGGTGCCGAACATCGACCGGGCCGTGCTGTCGGTCCATTGCCACAACGACCTCGGCCTCGCGGTCGCAAACTCGCTGGCGGCGGTCGGTGCGGGGGCGCGTCAGGTCGAGTGCACGATCAACGGAATCGGCGAGCGGGCCGGCAACGCGGCGATGGAGGAAATCGTCATGGCGCTGCGGACCCGGAGGGACGCGCTGCCGTTCGAGACCGCGGTCGAGACGCGGCACATCACCCGCGCCTCGCGGCTGCTGTCGCAGGTGACGGGGTTCTCCGTCCAGCCGAACAAGGCCGTCGTCGGCGCCAACGCCTTCGCCCACGAATCGGGCATTCACCAGGACGGCATGCTGAAGCACACCGGGACCTACGAGATCATGACCCCGGAATCGGTCGGCTTGGTCAAGTCCAGCCTGGTGCTCGGCAAACACTCCGGTCGCGCGGCCCTGAACGAGAAACTCCGGGAGCTCGGCGTCGAGCTGGGCGCCAACCAGCTGCAGGATGTCTTCGTCCGGTTCAAGGAACTCGCCGACAAGAAGAAGGAGGTCTTCGAGGAGGACCTGCGGGCGTTGGCGGAGGTCGGCATCGCGAAGGACGACGAACGGGTCGCGCTGGCGGATCTGGCGCTCCGGTGCGGAACCGGTCGGGACGCGACGGCGGTGGTACGGCTGCGGGTCGACGACGCGGAGCAGGCTGTCGAGCGGAGCGGATCCGGTCCGGTCGACGCCGTGTTTCGGGGCATTGCGGCGCTGGTCCCCGGCGACTACCGGCTGGAGCTGTTTCAGGTCAGCGCCGTGACCGGAGGCACCGACGCGCAGGCCGAGGTGACCGTTCGGCTGGAGGAGAACGGTCGGCGCGTCACGGGCCATGCCGCCGATACCGACACGATGGTCGCCGCCGCTGCCGCCTACATTGCCGCGCTGAACCGCCTGTTCACGAAACGCCAGCGTGGGGTCCCGCCGGCGCTCGCGGCGCGCGGTTAGGCGCGGCCGAGCGCGGCGGGAGACGGTCCGATGGGATTCCTCTCCGGAATTCTGGACGCCTTCTCGAACGAATTCGGGATCGATCTGGGGACGGCGAACACACTCGTGTACGTCCAGGGCCGGGGCGTGGTCCTGAACGAGCCGTCGATCATTTCGGTCGGCTATCGCGCCGGCAAGCCGCAGACGCTGGCCGTCGGCGCGGATGCGAAGCAGATGATCGGGCGGACTCCCGGCACGATTCAGGCCATCCGCCCGATGCGAAACGGCGTGATCGCCGATTTCGAGATGGCCGCCCTCATGCTGGAGCACTTCATCCGCCGGGTCCACCGCAGCCGCAGCTTCATTTCTCCGCGCATCGCGGTCTGCATTCCCTCGGGCGCCACGCAGGTGGAGCGCCGCGCGATCCGGGAATCGGCCGAATCGACGGGCGCGCGCGACGTGGTCCTGATCGAGGAGCCCATGGCGGCGGCTCTGGGGGCGGACATGCCGATCATGGAATCGAACGCGTCCATGGTGGTGGACATCGGCGGCGGCACCACCGAAGTGGGGATCATCTCGCTCGGCGGACTGGCCACGACCCGGTCCGTGCAGCTTGGCGGCGACAAGCTGGATCAGGCGCTCATCACCTACGTGCGGAACAATTTCCATCTGCAGTTGGGAGAGCAGAGCGCCGAGAACCTGAAGAAGGACATCGGCGCGGTCTGCCTGCCCGACGACGGCTCCGACGGCCGGGTCTGCGCCGTGCGCGGCATGGACCTGACGACCGGTCTGCCCCGGGAGATCGAGGTGTCCGAACGCCACATGTACGAGGCCTATTCCGAGACTGTGGACCAGATCGCCGAGACCGTGCGCGACGCCCTCCGGCACACCAGCCCCGAACTGGCGGCGGATCTCGTCAATCAGGGGATTCTTCTCACGGGCGGAGGAGCCCTGTTGAAGGGCATCGACCGCGTGATTCGCGACACCACCGGACTGCCGGTGGCGGTGCACGACGAACCGCTGCTGTGCGTTGCCTACGGAACCGGGAAACTCCTGGGCAACCGGGTGTTGCTGCGGCAGCTGGCCCAGATCGGGACCCGCTGAGGAACCCGGGTGGGCGGTAGGCTCCCGGGAGGCGAGGATCCGGGGTGGCGGCGCGAGGTGCGGATGGGTGGACATCGGCTGGACGGCGTCGCGGACCGGTTGCGAGCCGGCTACCGGCGCTATGCGGCCGGCCTGCTGGCCGGAAGTTCGTTGGCCCTGCTCCTGCTCGGACAGTTCGAATCGCACGCGGTGTCGAGAATCGAGGCCGTGCTGGTGGATGCGGTGGCCGCGACCGTCCGGATCGTCAGCCTGCCCTTCGAGGGGGCCGGCCTTCTGATTCGCGATTTCGACGATCTGGTGCACGCCCGGGAACAGAACCGGTGGCACCGCGCCGAGCTGGTCCGCCTGCGCCGACAGGTCGTCGCGCTGCGCGGGATCGAGACGGAGAACGCCCGGCTGCGCGCACTGCTGGCCCTGGTGCCGTCGGACCTGCCGTCCTACGTTTCCGTCCGGATCGTCGCGGCCGGCACGGCCGTGCCCCGCCACACGATCCTGATTGACGGAGGCGCCCGGGACGGAATCCGCATCGGCGACCCGGTGGTGTCCTTGGGGCGGATGGCGGGCTACGTCACCGCCGTGGGGAGCCGCGCCGCCCGGGTGCGGCTGCTGACCGGCATCGCCGCCTACGTGCCGGTGTTCGGCGAGCGTTCCGGACACAGTGCCGTGGTAACCGGCGGCCCGGGTGGAGGGATGCGGTTCGCCTATATCCGATCCTCGGCCCGAGCGGCCGACTTTCGGGAGCGGGAAGCCCTGCACACGTCGGGCCAGGGAGGGGTGTTTCCTCCCCATCTGCTGGTGGGCACCGTCGAGCCGACCGACGAGGGGGTGCGGATCCGCCCGGCCGTGAACCTCGACGGGATGCGCTTCCTGCAGGTGATCGTCCGCGGGCCGGCCGGGGCGGCTCCGGCCGAACGGCTGCCGTGAAGCGGCTGCCGACCGGAGCGTTCGGGCCGGTCGCCCTGCTCCTTCCGGTGTTGGGCCAGGCGGTCTTGGCCGGTCCGGCCCTGTCCGTGGACCTCCTCGCCCCCATGCCGGTCCTGTTGGTGGCCGGCCTCTGCTGCCTGTACCCCGCACACACCGGACGCCTGAATCCGCTGATCCTGTTTGCCTTCGGGCTGGTCTGCGATGTGCTGTCCGGGGTGCGGATCGGCACCGTTCCGCTGGTCCTGTTCGTCCTGCGGTTTGCGATCGCGGCCCTGCAGGACCGGTTCGCGACGGCGCGGCCGTGGTTTTACCCGTGGGTGCTGGGTCCCCTGCTGACTGCAGCGGCGACCGTGGCCGTCCTGCTGGTCGGAGCGGGCGCGGCGGGCGGCGTCGCGTCCGACACCCTCCTGTTCCAGGTCGCGGCGATCCTGCTCCTGTACCCGATCATCCTGCAGTCGTTCGTCCTGCTGCAGTACCTGTTCGAACCCCCGCCGCGCCGCCATGCGTCGCGCTGATCGGCACCGCCGTCACGACTTCAGCCGGCGCTCCCTGCTGGTTCTGGGCCTGAACGGCGGCCTGCTCGCGGTCGTCGCCGGGCGTCTGTATCGGTTGCAGATCGTCGAGCACGAACGCTACGCGGCGCAGTCGGACGAGAATCGCGTGCAGCTTCGGCTGTTGCCGCCGGTGCGGGGGCGCATCCTCGATCGGAGAGGAGTGGTGGTCGCGGGCAGGCGCTGGCACCACTACCTGCACGTGGAGCTTCCGGGCGACCCCGAGGACCGGGTGGCCGCCGAGCGGCAGCTCGAGCGCATCCTGCAGCCGGCGGGCACGCGGTACGCCGATCTCGGGCAGCTGTTTCGGAGCCCGACCGCGGATGCGGCGGGCGGCGGGCGGCCCGTGCGGCTGGAGTCCTGGGAGGACGTGACGAAAGTGGCGGCCCGGTCGGTGCTGCTGCCCGGAGTGTCGGTCCGCCGCGAGTCCGAACGGCACTATCCGGGCGGAGAGGCGCTGGCCCATCTGCTGGGGTACGTTTCACCGGTCACGCGCGAGGATGTCGACCGTCAGGCCGTCCTCGCCCATCTGAGCAACTACCAGATCGGCCGGATCGGACTCGAACGGACACAGGAGACGGTCCTGAGGGGCAAGGTCGGCACCCTGCACGTGGAGGTCAATGCCCACAATCAGCCGGTACGGAACCTTCTGGAGAAGAAGGCGGTCCCGGGAGCCGACCTGCAGCTCACCGTCGACTCCCGCCTGCAGCGCCGCGCGGCCGCGCGGCTCGCCGGCCAGTCCGGGGCCGCGATCGTGCTGGATGCGGTCGGCGGGGAGGCGCTGGCCTGCTGTTCGTGGCCGAGCTTCGATCCCAACCGGTTCGTCTCCGGGCTGGACCGCACGACGTGGGAGGCCTTGAGCAACCATCCCTCGACTCCGCTGTTCGACCGGGCCGTGCGGGGTCACTATGCGCCCGGTTCCACGTTCAAGCTGGTCGTCGCCCTGGCCGCCTTGGAAGCGGGCCACGACCCGGCTACGACCGTGTTGTGCGGCGGGGCGCGGGAGATCGGAGGAAACCGGTTTCACTGCTGGCGGCGGGCGGGGCATGGCCGGCTCGGACTGCACGAGGCGATTGCCCAGTCGTGCGACCTCCATTTCTACGAACTGGCGCTGCGGTTCGGAATCGGCCGCATTGCCGCCATGGCCCGGCACCTGGGGCTGGGAGGGCCGGCTGTCGCCGACCGCGCCGTCCGGGAATGGACGGGACTGGTGCCGACCCGCGCGTGGAAGGAGGAGACCTACGGCAGGGCCTGGTACCCGAGCGATACCGCCAACGTCGGAATCGGTCAGGGCTATCTGCTCGCGACCCCGGTTCAGCTGGCCCTGATGACCGCCCGGATCGCCAGCGGGCGGCAGTTGGGAGTCCGGTTCATCCGGAGGGCGACCGGTTCGGGCACGGACGGAAATCCGGTGCGCGAAGGGGCGCCGCCGGACGGCGCCGACGGGCGTTCGGCCGCCCCGCTTGCCCTTCGGGACACCTCCCTGGATGCGGTCCGCGCGGCGATGTCGGCCGTGGTCAACGGACGCCGGGGCACGGCCCGTGGATCCCGGATCCGGCAGCCGGACTTCCGGATGGCCGGCAAGACCGGCACCGTGCAGGTGCGCCGGATCACGGCGGCCGAACGGAAGTCCGGGGTCCGGAGAAACGAGGATCTGCCGCGGGAATTCCGGGATCACGCGCTGTTCGTCGGCTATGCCCCGGCCGAGCAGCCCCGCTACGTCGTTGCGGTCGTCGTCGAACACGGCGGCAGCGGCTCCCGGGTTGCGGCCCCGGTCGCGCGGGATCTGCTTCTGGAGGCGCATCGTCTGGACCTGATGGGCACGGTTCCCGGACCGGGGCAGGTGGCATGAGCGGCATCGATGTCCTGCGCGAGACCGACGAACAGGTTCCGGGACTCCGGGAGCGGGTCGGAGAACTGGCCCAAACGCCTCCCATCTATCTGCTGCTGGCGCTGCTGGTTCTGGTCTCGGCCGGACTGGCCGTGCAGTACTCGGCCGCTGGCGGAACCCCGGAACCCTGGTTCTGGCCGCACGCCGGCCGGGCGCTGGCCGGCTTTGCACTGATGGTCGGAATGGCGCTGGCCGACATCCGCTTCTGGCTTCGGTTCGCCTATGTCCCGCTGCTGCTGCTGCTGCTGCTGCTGGTCGTGCTGGAGTTCCTGCCGAGCGGTCTCGCCGTCGACCGGTGGATCCGGATCGGATCCTTCCAGTTCCAGCCGTCCGAGCCCGTGAAGCTCGCGCTGGTGCTGGCCCTTGCGCGGTTCTTTCACGACCGGGGCGGCCGAAGCGGCCTCCTGGAACTGATCGTCCCCGGCTTCCTGATCGCCGTCCCCGCCGTTCTGGTGTGGCACCAGCCCGACCTCGGAACCGCGGCCGCGATTCTGGTCGTGGGGTGCATGACGGCATTCCAGGCGGGCCTGAGCCTGCGGATCCTGGCCGCGGGGGCGGTGACGGCCGTGGCCGCGCTGCCCCTGTTGTGGTGGTGGGTTCTGCACGAGTATCAGCGCGTGCGGGTGCGGTCGTTTCTCGATCCGGAATCCGACCCGCTGGGATCCGGCTACCATCTCCTGCAGTCGAAGATCGCGGTGGGGTCCGGCGGGGTCTTCGGCAGGGGGTTCCTGGGCGGAAGCCAGACGCAGCTCGAGTTTCTTCCCGAGCATCATACCGACTTCGCGTTTACCGTATTCGCCGAGGAATTCGGTTTGTTCGGCGCGTGGTTCCTGGTGGCGACCTATGGGCTGATCATCGTTTGGGGCATCATCCTCGCCCAGTTCGTGCGCAGCCATTTCGGACGGGTGCTCGCGGCGTCCATCACCGTCATCGTGTTTCTGTATGCGTTCATCAACATCGCGATGACGATCGGAGTCCTCCCGGTCGTGGGCTACCCGCTGCCGCCGATCAGCTACGGCGGTACCGCGCTGCTGACGCTGTTCGCCTGCATGGGGTTGCTGCTGAACGTGTACGTGCACCGGGGCAGCGTACTGGGGCGGCGCCGTCAGACCCTGCTTTGAGAGTGCGGCATGCGCGGGTCGGCCCCGATTCCCGGTCGGCCCCCGGGTTCCGGCGAGGCCGACCGGCGCGCGTCCCTCTCCGGTTCCGGTGGAGCCGGCTTGTGCGCGTCCTGTCGGGCACCGCGGATCCGGCCGCCGACCTCAACCGGATCGCGCACCAGTCCGCGAAGTCGCCGATACTCCGCAATCCGGGCCTGGGTTCCTTCGACCGCGGCGGCGGGGGGGGTGCGGCCTGCCTATGACTCACGTTTCTCGTCTGGACGTACGCGCTGGCACAACCCGCTGGATGGATCCAGCTTCAACCGGCGCGTCCGGCTCAACCCATGTTGAACAGGATTCCGCTGATTCCAGGCCGGAATCGTAGATTTCCGAGATTTTGGCCGGAAAACCCTTTGGAAAACAAGGATCTTTGTGCCGGGCGCGCACATATAGTGCGGGAAAGGCCTGCGCGAACGCCGGGAAGAGATGGGTCGTACCGTTTCGCTCCGGTTCGTAGTCGACGATTTCCGGCGGCCCGGGCCGCACGGGACGGGGAAGGCGGGGTTCCGTCGTCGGCTGCCGGCGGGTCTCATCCCTGCAGACCCGAACCTCGTCTTCGGCAACCTCCCGCTGGTACGGGTCCGGCACCTCCTCCCTCGCCGCCACGAACGGCGCGTTGCGGCTCGGGGGAAGGCACCCGTACGGCTTCAGCCAAGGCGGGATCTCCTGTGGTTCCGAATCCTCCGTACCGTTTCCTTCGAAAGGCTCTCGACGATCTCCCTCTCCATCCGACGGCCGGCCAGCAGCCTCAGCGTCCAGCGGACACAACCCTCAGGCGGGGAAGAACCGGCCAGAGCCACCAGCCTCGCCTCCTTCGCCCCGTCCCGGAGTTTCGGTCGGCGGTGCTCCTGCTCCCGGCGGCGGAGGGCAGCCTCCAGACCCTCCGGAACGCAGCGCTTGCGCAGGCGTTCGACCGTCGAGGCGCCGATGCCCAGGCCGCGCGCGAGGTCGACATTCCGGAGGGGCCGCCGTCGCGCCCTTCGTCCGCCATCCGCAGAATCTGCGCCCGACGCCGCCGCCAGGCGGCTCCGGTACCGTCGACGATCGCCGGGAGCTCCCGGCGCTCCGGCGCCGAAAGGCGCACTCGGGAGAGCTTCCTGCCCTGGGGTGGGCCAGGATCCGCTCCGGTCCCCGTGCCGAACACCGGCAGGCAGGCTCGGTTTCCGGGAACCGGATCCGTCCCGATCCCCCCAACCCATGTTTAACCCGAAGTTCCAGAGATTTCGCGGTGAATTTCAGGCCTACGTGGTTGACTGTGCTGCATGGTATGCGATGGGACGACGCGCGGGTTGTTCCCATGTAATGTAGGTGCTTGGTGCTTGACATAGAAGATTGTATGTCCTATATGAGTTCCCATGTATATCGATACCGTTCCCAACCGTGGTTCTCCGCCCGCCATCCTCCTGCGCGAAGGGTGGCGCGAAGGCGGAACCGTCAGGAAGCGCACCTTGGCCAACCTCTCCAAGTGGCCGCCCGCGGTCGTCGAGGGACTGCGCATCCTCCTCCAGGGAGGAACCGCAGTCCGACGTCTCGACGACGCCTTCGACCTCGTCCGCTCCCGGCCCCATGGTCCTGGGGCCGCGGTGCTGGGAACCCGGAAGAAGCTGGGCTTGGACCGGCGGATCGACCCGAAGCCTTCTCCCGAGCGCGATCCGGTTCTCGCCCTGATCGTGGCACGCATCCTCGAGCCCGCCTCGAAGCGGGCCACGGCACGGGGGCTGGGCCGAAGTCACCGCGGTCTCCACCCTAGGCGAGCTCCTCGATGCGGAGTGGGACGAGAATGCCCTCTACGGCGCCATGGACGGGCTCCTGGAACGTCCGGAGAGGATCGAGCGGTCCTTGGCGAAGCGGCACCTCGAAGAGGGCGGTCGGGTGCGGTAGGACCGGACTTCCGTGTGGATGGAGGGGAGAGCATGCCCCTTGGCCAAGCGAGGTCCTTCCCGGGATGGCACGAAGGGCACGCTGCCGATCGAGTTCGGCCTTCGGTGCGACCGGGACGGATGTCCGGTGTCGGTGCAGGGGTTCCCCGGCACCACGGCGGACCCGGCCACGCGGTCCTCGCAGGTCGCCACGCTGCGGGAGCGGTTCTCCTTGGCGAAGGGGGTGCGGGTGGGGGATCGGGGGATGCGGACCGAGGCGCGCATCCGCGAGGAGGTGAAGCCTGCGGGCCTGGACGGGATCCGCGCCTTGAGGGGACCGGCCATCCGTTCCCGGGTGGAGGCCGGCGACGTCGAGATGTCGCTCTTCGACGAGAGGGACCGGGCGGAGATCACCCGCGATGCGGATCCCGGCGAGCGCCTCAGGGTCGGCCGCAATCCCCTGCGGGCCGAGGACCGGGCCCGCACGCGTCAGGAGCTGCTCGAGGCCACCGAGGCGCGGCTCGCACCGATGGCCGCAGCGACACGGCGCGAGACGCGCCGCCTCCAGGGGGCCGGGAAGATCGGGGAGCGGGTCGGCACGGTCATCGGCACGTACAAGATGGCCAAGCACTTCACGTGGTCCATCGACGATGACGGTGTCTTCACCTACCAGCGAAACGACGCCTCCATCGCGGCCGAGGCCCGGCTCGACGGTCTCTACGGGGTCCGCACCCGCCTGCCGCAGAGCGCACTCGACGGTCCCGGCACGGTGCGGACCTACCAGCGGTTGAGCTCCGTGGAACGAGCCTTCCGCAGCCGCAAGACCGTGGACCTGAAGGTGCGTCCCGTCTACCCCCGCACCGAACCCCGAGTCCGCGCCCATGTCTTCCTGTGCAGGCTCGCCTACTCCGTCGAAGGGCACCTGCGCCGGAACCTGAGAGCCTGTGCGGAAACTATTGAGCGACCCCGATTCTGGTATCTGCGATGTGGCTGGAGAGTACATCGGGATCAAACAAGCCCATTCCACATCTGTCAGATTGCTTTCGAAGCGGTCTCTCCGACGCCGATACTTTGCACGAGCGGCCAGAATCGGGACCGCTCAATAGTTTCCGTACAGGCTCTGAAGCCCCTGCGGTTCGATGACGAGGATGCCGAAGGCGCCGAGGCCCGGCGGCCGTCCGTCGTGGCGCCGGCAGAAGTCTCGGCGGGCGCCTGGGCCAAGGCGGCCACCAAGAGGACGCCCGGAGGGGATCCGGTGCACCGCTTCCGCACCCTCATCGGTGGTCTCGCCACCCGCACCCGCAACCCCGTGGCGCCCCGCCTTGCGGGCGCCGAACCCTTCCCGGTCACCACACGGCCCACGCCACTCCAGAGAAAGGCATTCAAGCTCCTGGGCGTGAAGCCGTAGTGTACCCAGTCCGACACCGCTGAAATGTACCGAATGTCATTTTTATCAGATACTTAGGTCTGATCGGCTCTGGAACTTCGGCTTAACAAGCGCCCGCCGATTCGTATGATGTCTTCGAATCGTGGATGCGGGAATCACCCATGGACCAGTGAATCGTCGACCTGAAGTCGACCACCTTCTCGGACCGCCGCCTGACCCGGCAGCAGATCGCGGATGTCCGGGAGACCGTGGGGAGGATCTCGAGTTCCCGGTTCGTGAAGAGATCGAGTGCCGGCTGGTTGGGTCGATCTCGGGCGAGGCGTTCGAGGTTCATGATGCGCCCTGCGGTCCCGGCCTCGAAGGCGAGCGTCTTGCGCAGGTCGTCGGCGTCGTCGAGCCGGCGGTTCTCGATCCGGGTGCCGACCTTGAGGACACGGAAGTACTCTTCGAGGGTCCATCGCGCCTCGTACCCGGCGACGATGCGCCGTGCATGTTCGAGGTCGGGCCCACCCTCGGTGGTGCGCAGCACCCCGTGAAGCGGCTCGCGGTCCGGGGGCGGCCGGCGTTCCCGGACCGAGACGGCAAGCATGGGCGTCGGCGTCCGGTCGTCCCGGTCTTTCGGCAGCACGAGTTCGACGGTGGCGGCGCGGAGTTCGAGGACGGCCTTGCGCTCGAGACGCGGTCGGGGACCGCCGCAGGAACGGATGCGGAGGGTCTTCGTTCCCGGGACCGGCTGCCGGGCCATGGGGCAGGCCTTTCCCATGCTCCGGGGATTCTGCGAACGTTGGATGAAGGGAGGCTGAACCGGCCGGTTCTGGTGGTGTGCGGGATGTGCGGAACCGTTCCCGGGGCGTTGCAGGCGCGGGGTTGGTTCCTTGGACGCCTTGGTTTCGGAGTGTGGCAGCGGTCCAGTCTGTCGGCCCCCGGGAAGGGCTCGGCCGCGCGGCGGCCTCTCAGGGCCGGGTCAGGGCGTGGATGGCTTCGCTGCGGTCCCGTGGCAGGCGTCGCCGGGTTTCGACGAGGCTCTCCGCCTCGCGGCGGTGGGCGAAGATCACCGCGAGCGCAAGGTGGTTGAGACGGGCCCGGTGGGCGGGCCGTGGCCGGTGCGGGTCCGGCGGGCGTCTTTGCCCAAGACGCAATCCCTGGGTCGATGGTTCCGATGTTCCACGGCCCAGTGGCCCCGATTCCGCCGGAGCAGATCCTCCGGCGTCGCGGCCTCGGGAGCCAGCGAGGTGCGGACCTACGCGGTTTCGGTGTCGTCGTTTCCGACCTCCTTCCCCTTCTTCTTATGCGGTTCCCGGGGTCGGCCGGCGGCGCCACATCCGGCGGCAGGGGCTGCGGGCGCGCCAGCCGCGCCCGGGCCTCGGGCCGCAGCGGCGGGAGGAACCGCTCCTTCGGCGTGCCGTGCGGGTCGGGGTACGGCCCGGGGGCGCGGGCGAACCCCCGGGTTCGGCCCAGACCCTCCCCGCCCGCCGCCCGGTACCGGGTGCCAGGAACGCGTTCCGGAGCACCGAACGTCTCGGCCCCGAGCCCCCGATGGCCGTGCGCCGCCCGCCCGTCGTCGGCGAGCCGCCGGGTCCTCCGCGCCGGGAAGAAGGAGCCGGGTTCGGGAACCCTCCGGGGGCCGAAAGCACCGGGAAACGCGTGGGATTCGCGAGCCACTCCCGCCGATCCCGCGGTCGCGCGGACCGCACGGAAAGGCGCCGTTCTGCCCCGCCGCCCAGCCCCGTGCCCCGGAAGGTCGCGATCGAACGCAGGCCGCGGCCCGCCCGCCGACGACAGCCCAGGTAGTGATGCGCGTCCATCCAGGCGTCCCGGCGCGGCCGTTCCTCCGTCTTCGCCAGACGTACCTCGACCTCGGACCGGGAGAACCCGGCAGGGGTCTCCCGGTACACCGGGCCGGCTTCCCTGCGGTCGCGCATCACCCTGCCCGGAGCATTGCACCGGCAGCACAAGAACGCCAGAGGGGGCAGATCGCACGGGGCCCGCGCGCGAACCTACGCAACCTCACCATGCCTGCCAGCAAGAAAACACCAACAAATAAGCGTGGGAATGTCCTGGACGAGGGGCACGGTCATGCGGGTTCGGCGCGGAGGTCGAGGAGATTCCGCGCCGCGCGCCCGCAGGCCACGCCGATCAGGTGGACCGGGCCGTCGTGGTCGCGGTAGGTCTCCGCATAGCCCCGTGCGCGCATCTGCGCCATCGCCGCATCCAGCGCGGCGGCGCCGTCCTCCTCGCCGTCGGCCATCTTGAACTCCAGCACGAAGACCTGACCACCGAGACGCACCACCAGGTCCGCACGGCCGCGGTGCGAGGCTTCCTCCGCGCTGAGATCCGCCCCGGCCGCGCGCAGGCACATGTAGAGGAGGCCCGCATACCAAGCCTCGTAGCGCGCGAGGTCGCCCTTCGCATGCCACTGGTAGGGGATCCCCGCGAGCCAAGCGCGCAGCTTCTCGCCGAAGCCCGCGAAGTCGTGCGCCTCCAGCAACGCGCAGAACTCCCGCCCCCGCTCCGGCGGATCGGGGGCGTTCTGCCCCAACCACGCGAGCAGCCCGTCGTTCAGGCTGAGCCGGACCTCGAGATTGGGATAGTCCAGCCGGTAGAAGATCCTGTGGCCGCGTTTCTCCTCCCCCGCAATGGTCAGGTATCCGGCCTGGAACAGCAGCGCCTCGATGTCGATGTCGCCGACCTCGAACTTCGAGACCCGCGACATGTCCGCCAGACGGCCCTCCAGTTCCATCGGGCTCACGGACTTCTCCATCAGCATCCGGAACAGGAAGTCCGGAGACCCCGTCTCGAACCAGTAGGGGCGGAATTCCCGATGGTCGAACAGCAGGAGCACATCGTAGGGATTGTAGACCCGCTCCCCGCCCCGCCAGTGGTAGCCGTTGTACCAAGTGCGGATCTTCTCGCGGTCCAGCCCGTCCAGCTCGGGGCCGAACACCCGGTCCAGATCCTCCTCGCGGTAGCCGCAGATCGTGGCGAAGCGCGGATCGAGGCTGATGTCCTTCAGATTGTTGAGCCCCGAGAACAGGCTGACCTTCGAGAACATGCTGACCCCGGTGACGAAGACGAAGCGGACATGGCGGGCACTGTCCTTGACGATGCCGTAGAAGCCGCGCAGGTAGTCCCGGTTGGCCGTCGCGCGCTCGGGATCGTGGAGCACGTCGAGGATCGGCTTGTCGTACTCGTCCACCAGCACCACGACCGGCCGACCGGTGGCGCCGTGCAGCCGGTCGAGTACGTTCCGCAGCCGCCGCGGACCGGTATCGGCGGTCCGGGCGGGCGAGAGACCGTGCTCGCGCTCCACGCTCTCCAGTTGCTCGATGACGTCCCCTTCGATCTCGCCCGGCTCGTCGTATTTCCCGCCGAAGCTCAGCCGCACCACCGGATGCGGCGAGGACCAGTCCCAGTGGGGGTGGATGGCCAGTCCCCGGAACAGGGGCTCGTGGCCGGCGAACAGCGACCCCAGCGTGTCGAGCAGCAGGCTCTTGCCGAAACGGCGCGGACGCGACAGGAAATAGTGGCGCCCCTCGTCCACCAGCTGCCGGACGAGCAACGTCTTGTCGACATAGTAGAAGTCCTCGCTCCGGATCGTCGGAAAGTCCTGGATCCCGATCGGAAGGCGGCGGCGGGTCATCGGTCTCTCCCTTCGCGGCGCCGGCACCTGCGGGCAGGCGGGGTGCGCGGAACCTTCCTCGTCGTGGCTCCGAAGGTCCCGGAACCGCCGCATCGATGTACGGCCACGCTATCCGCTTGCCTGCCCATGAGCAAGGAACGGATACGACCGGGGCGCACAGGACGGACCCCCCGATGTTCGTTCGGGGGACGCTGCCTGATCCCTGCATGGGTCCGCAGACGAGGAGCCAGGCCTTTCCCATGCTCCGGGGATTCTGCGGACGTTGGATGAAGGGAGGCTGAAACGGCCGGTTCTGGTGGTGTGTGGGATGTGCGGAACCGTTCCCGGGGCATTGCAGGCGCGGGGTTGGTCCCTTGGGCGTCCGGGTTTCGGAGTGTGGCAGCGGTTCGGTGTCGGCCTCCGGGAAGGGCTCGGCCGCGTGGAGGCCGCTCAGAGCATGATTCAAAACTCCATATAATCAGTAGCTTGTGGCTTCACTGAGGGTTTCGGCCCGTCCGAGGCGGCGCACCAAGATGCGGATCACGGCCCGTTGCAGTCCTGCCCGCGAGCTCTCCAGCCGTCGTTCGTAGTCCTTCGCCCGACATCGGCAGCGGCCCAGCTCGCCGAACCACCGCTCGACGATCCCGCGTCGCGGAAGCCCCTCGAAACCCTTCGGTTCCTGGGGTTGTGCCACGATCTCGAGGTCCGGAGCGTCCGACATCGCGGTCCGGGCCCGGGCCCGTTCGGGACCGCGGTACCCCCGTCTGCCCAGACCTTCTGCAGACTCGGCAGGGTCGTGCGCAGTTCGGCGAGGATCGCCGGCGCACCCTCCCGATCCTGCACAAGGGCGGGGTGCACCGGCAGGACCCAAGGGAGCCCGAGGGGATCGATCCCCGCGTGCCGCTGTCTCCCCTGGATCTGGTTCCCGCCGTCCGCGCCCCTCGGCCCACCGCTCTCCGTCGTCTGCACGGATGGTCGATCACCCCCGCCGTCGTCGAACGCCGGCCCTCCCGCTCCCGGGCCGGACCCCGCAACGCCGCCCCGAGATCCCCCTACCGGCCCGGGTCCCGCCACCGGTACCAGGAGTACCGGACCGTCGAAGTCGCGGGAACACCAAGCGGGAGCGCACGCCACCGGCACCCCGTCCTCCACGGGTACCGCAGCGCATGCACCCCTTCGCGCAGGTCGACCGCACGGGGACGGCCCGTCGACGACGGCGCCGGAAGCCGCGGCGCCGGACGAGCCCCTTCCGCGTCGGTCCGAGCGCGTTCGAAGCGATCCCCCCGACGCGGATCCTTCGCGCGAGCGGTCTTGGTCCAAGCCAAGGCATCCTCCCGAGGTCGTCGCCAGCCACATCGTAGAGGCTAGGGCCTGTTAACGCATTATGTGGTGGAATCCGGATCCCCGGTTCGTAGCGAGGATTCCCGGTCATGGAACGCACGCAAGCCCAGTACGAGCGTATCGCTCCGGTCTTTCCGAAGCACCGAGGCAAGGTCTTGCTCCGGAATGTGTCGGTTCGTAACGCGATTCTGTACGTGGCCGAGCAGGGATGCAAGCGGCGCGGGCTGCCGGCGCACTTCGGCCACGGGCACATCCTCTCCACCCGGAGGAACCGCTGGGCGCAGAAGGGCGTCCTGGATCGGGGGTGGGCGGAATGGCAGCGTCTGGAGATCCTCCGGGGGAAGGTCGAGGTGCGGTCGCTGGACCGCACGATGGTACAGGTGCACCCGGACGGTACGGGAGCACTCGAAAAGCATGATGCTCGGGCCCTCGGGAAGTCGCGCGGGGGCGGGACCCCCAAGCTTCATCGGGTCGCTGCGAAGGATCGAAGCGCCGTGGGGTTCTCCCGGTCCGGAGGGCAGGAGGGCGACGGGCCCTAGTGGTACGGAATCATTGGATTGGGGGCTGCAGGCATGAGCTGGCCCCGATGCTCAGACCTGACACCTGATCCATAGAGGTCTAATCCATAGAGGTCTAATCGACCTATTTTGTTCCTTATTTGATTCTTAGAAGCGGTGCGAGAATCTCAGCGAACAGCCCGGTTCCAGTGGGTGCCGACACGGGACCGACACGGACCGACACGGAAATACCGCCCCATCCTGCAGCCATCAATGCAACATCGGTGGACTACTAGAATCCCTTGTTCAACATGGGTTAATCCCCGGCGTTCGCAGGCCACCCGATTGATCGGGAACATCCTGCCGAACGCAAGAAGCCACCGGAGTTCGGGTACGCGAATGGCTGCGCTGGGAAGCTTCACGCCACCCGGCGATACGGAAGCAGCCGGGATCAACCCCGCGCGGTCGCGCCCGGGTTTCCGGCGCGGGCGGTTTTCAGGGCCCCGGCATACCACTCGACCTGATCGGCAAAGTCGCCGAATCTCCGAAGGGTGTCGGAGTCGCCGGTGCGGCCGTGGTCGTCGAAGATTTCGTGTACGCGGCCAACCCGGAACGGAGCCCCGATCGGCGGAGCTCCCAGAACCGTGAACAGGTGCCGCAGCGGGACGGCTGCAAGGGCTCCGCCGAGGGGTCCGGGCGAATAGGTGCAGACGGCGGAAGGTTTGCGGACGTACTCGGGAAGGAAGTGATCGAGCAGATTGACCAGAGCAGGTGGAACGGATCCGTTGTACTCGGCGCTGACGGCAACAAATGCGTCTGCATGGTCAAGGATGCCGTGGACGGACTCGAGTGCTTCCGGAGCTTCTCCCTCAGGGTACTCCCGATAGCGTTTCTCCAAGAGCGGGAGGCGGTATTCCAGGGGATCGATGAGGGTGGCCTCGGTTCCCCGGTCGCGGAATCCCCGGGCGACGAAACGCGCCATCCGGATTCCGACCCGCTGCGGTCGGACGGAGCCGTAGAGTACGGCGATATGCAGGTTCATGGCAGGATCGCCTTTTCGGCAAGGGTCAGACGGCTCGGCCGGGGTGCATCCCTGCAACATGGGATAGGGCGGGCTCCTGCACATCCTGACCGATTCCGGAGGGTTCCATGGATGGGGAGAATTCCCGTCCCGGAAGGGCCCGCCCGGCCGATCCGAACGGCCTCGCGCGCGTCTTCATCGAAGCCACGCAGCCGAGGTCTTTCTCGGCCATCTGCCGGTGTCCCATACCATCCTGTACGGGCCCGGGCCAGGATGCAAGGGGTGGGGTCGGCCGGTGCACGTCGGCAACGAACCCGCTCTTCCCGCGTGGATGCACCGCGGGTGAAGAACGGCGGGCGGGACCCGGTGGGGTGCCGGGGCGGCCGCGCCCGGAGATCCTCCGGGGCAGAGGAGGACGTCGCCGGGCGGGATGGCGGTGAAGGTACCCGGACAGGAGCGCGGACATCCCGGTCTCCGGACCATCGGGAAGTTGCGCGGGGGCGCGATCAGAGGAGCCGGCGTCTGCCGGCCGACCGCCTGCGGGTTCGCCGTTCGGACGCAACGCATGCGCGGATTCGATTCGGGGGGGGGGATTGACGGGTCGACTACAACTCCGGGATTTGCCGGATTCGCCGGCGGCAGAGGTGGTCCCACTCATGGTTCGTGTTCTTCGCTACTCACTTCTTGTCGGCTCTCTCTGGGCGAGCATCGTCCTGTGGGGCTGGACCCAAGCGGCGGCCGGCGCCGAGGTCCGGGTTGTGGCCTCGATCAAGCCGCTGCATTCGCTGGTCAGCGCCATCATGCAAGGGGTCGGCGAGCCCCGTCTCCTGGTGCGGGGATCGGCGTCACCGCACACGTTCCACCTGCGGCCCTCGGACGCCCGCGAGTTGGAGCGCGCCGAAGCGGTGTTCTGGATCGGCGAGGGCCTGGAAACCAGTTTGGCGGGGCCGATCTCCGCGCTGGCAGGCACCGCTCGCGTGGTGGCATTGTCCGAGGCCGAGGGCCTGCGCCGGTTGCCGGTTCGGGAGGGAGGAGCCTTCGCGAATCACGGTCACCACCACCACGAGGATTCCGCCGCCCCCCCGTCCGAGAACGGTCCGGACGCCGTGGAGGATGCGGCGGCAGGTTCGGGTGGCGGGCACCGGACCGACGCTCATGACCGCGGGCACGCCGAAGGGTTCGACCTGCACCTCTGGCTGGATCCGGCGAATGCTGGTGTCATGGCCCGCGTCGTCGCCGGGGTACTGATCGAGCTGGATCCGGCCCGGGCCGATACGTACGCGGCAAACCTGCAGGCACTCCAGCGGGATCTGGAGGAACTGACCCGGTCGATCCAACGCGAGGTCGCCGGGATTCAGGGCACGCCGTATGTCGTGTTTCACGATGCGTACCAGTACTTCGAGAATCGATTCGGGCTGACCCCGGTTGCGTCCGTAGCGCTGCATCCGGACCGGTCCCCGGGTGCGCGGCGCATCCGCGAACTGCGGGATACGGTGGCGCGTCTGGGCGTGTCCTGCGTGTTTGCGGAGCCGCAGTTCGAGCCCGGCCTTGTCGACACCATCATTCAGGGGACCTCGACCAGGAAGGGGGTTCTCGATCCTCTGGGAGCGGCGATCGGGAGCGGACCCGAACTGTATGCCGACCTGCTCCGCACCATGGCCGCATCGTTCGATGCGTGCCTGAGCACCGATGGCGAGGGGATCGAGGCCCGAGGATGATGCAGCCGGCTGGCCTGCGGGATTCCGTCCGGCTGCCGGACGGGGCCACGGTCCGCTTGCCGAACGGCCGCGCGCCGATCAGGACAGGGTCGGGTGCTCGGTCCGCCGGGAATTCGAACGCCGTTCGGAGCGCCCGCGCGGGGACGCCCTTGAGGCGGGACGGAAACGAGGTTCGGGCCGCACCGCGGGCTTCGGCCCCGGTTCCGTACCGGACTTCGGCAGCCCCGTCGGCAGGGCTTCCGCGTGGTGCGCGTCTGCCGGTGGCGCCGGGCGCCCGGAACGGGTGCGGGGCCGACCATCGGCCCGGCTTCGCCGGCGCACCCCTTGGTCCGGCCGATTCCGCGGTCGGACGGGACCACGCTGGTATTCTGTCGGCCGGCCCGGCCCTACATTGGCGTCGGCGGCCGGGCGTGCACCCCTTCGGGGGTCCCGGAATTCCCGATCACCACGGCCCACGGAGAACCTGATGCCGATCAATCACCAAGAGCACTGTGTCTACGGTGAGGGACTGACCCGCACGGCAAGCGGAGAGATCCTGGTTTCGGTGCAGCGACTGGCGAAGGAGGTCGGGGCGACGGACGAGGAAATCCGGGCCGCGCTGAAGGGCGGACTGCTGTCCGCCCGGAGAATCCGCGACTTCGGCGGGCATTCGGTGGAGGCGATCAACCTGGAGTCGGCCCGCCTGCACTTCAACCTGTCCGAGCCGATGACCCAGCGCCTCTATCGGCCGACCGCGGAAGACCTGTCGATCGAACGTCTGGCGGCGCTGTGGCCCGAATCGGGGTGTCGGCCGGCGGCCAAGAGTACCCAGGTCGCGACAGGGGAAGCCGCGGGCGCGGCCCGTCGCCCAGCCAAGCTTCATGCCAGCCGGACCGAACCGGTGACCGCCGGCCGTAGGCCGGCGGCCGGCGGACCGCGCGTGTGACGAACCGGTTTCGGATCGTCCGGACGGAAGGGCCGGTGCCGTTCGGGGGCGGGTTGCGGACGGGGGCGACCTCCACGGGTTTCGGTGCTTGCCACGGTACGGCCGAACGGAGTATCCTGCCGTGTCGCATCCTCCCAATCCGGTCCGGTGCCCGTCGCCGATGGTGGCAGGGTGCGCCGTGGGGGACGGCTTCGCGCCACGCAGGGACTCGGCCATGAGCGGAACGCCGCCGATCGAATTCTTCCGGGAAATTCGTCAGGAGCTGACCAAGGTCACGTGGCCGACCCGCAAGGAGACCGCGGTCACGACCGGAATGGTATTCGTCATGGTCTTCCTGCTGGCAATCTTCTTTCTCGGTGTGGATCAGTTGGTGTCGCTGGCGGTGCAGGCCGTTCTCGGACTGGGCAGCTGATGCAGGAGGAGCGGCGGGAGCCGGGGCCCGCGTGGTTTATCGTGCATGCCCATTCGGGCTTCGAAGCGCGGGTGGCGGAGGCGATCCGGACCGAAGCTGCGCGTCAGGGTCAGGCGGAGGCCATCACCGAGGCGGTGGTGCCGACCGAGAACGTGGTCGAATTGCGGCAGGGCAAGAAGGTCGAGACCGAGAGGAAGTTCTTCCCGGGCTATGTGCTGGTCCGCATGCGGCTTTCCGACCAGACCCGTCGCTTGGTGCTCGACGTTCCGCGCGTGCTCGGATTCGTCGGTACCGAAGGCGACCCGAGCCCGATTACCGACGAAGAAGCGGGCCGGGTTCTCAACCAGATTCGCGAGGGCGTGGAACGTCCCCGGCCGGCCGTCATCTTCGAGATCGGCGAGAACGTGCGGGTGGGCGACGGTCCCTTCACGTCGTTCAACGGCGTCGTGGAGGAGATCGACGAGGAACGTTCCCGCGTCAAGGTGTCGGTCTCGATCTTCGGGCGTGCAACCCCGGTCGAGCTCGAATACTCGCAAGTCGAGAAACTCTAGAAGCTGCGGGCGGAGTCTGCGAATGGCCAAACAAATCGATGGTTTCGTGCGGATCCAGGTGCCGGCGGGGCAGGCGAACCCGTCGCCGCCGATCGGCCCCGCACTGGGCCAAGCGGGGCTCAACATCATGGAGTTCTGCAAGGCGTTCAACGCGCAGACCCAGGGCGTCGACCCCGGGGCGCCGCTGCCGGTGGTCGTCACGGTGTACCGGGACCGCAGCTTCTCCTTCAAGGTGAAGAAGCCGCCGGTGTCCTACTACCTCAAACGGGCCGCCAAGGTTGACAAGGGCTCCGGAGAGAGCGGGCGCGGCGCCGCCGTGGGGTCGGTGAACGCGAAGCAGATTCGCGAGATCGCTGCGGAGAAGATGCCGGATTTGAATGCTTCGGGCGTTGACGAGGCCTGCCGCATCGTCGAAGGTACGGCCCGCTCGATGGGCATCGGAGTGCATTGAAACGATGGCACGGCCAGGAAAACGCCTGCGGGCGGCCCGCGAGGGGATCGACCGCGCCCGACCGCAGAAGCTGCGGGACGCCTTGGCGCACCTGAAGACGCAGGTCGGCCCCCGGTTCGACCAGACCGTGGAGATCGCGGTGCGTCTGAATCTCGATACGCGCCAGTCGGATCAGCAGGTGCGGGGCACCGTGATGCTGCCTGCGGGCACCGGCAAGACGGTGCGGGTCGCGGTGTTCGCCCGCGATCAGGCGGCGGAGGCCGCCCGGGCGGCCGGCGCCGACCTCGTCGGAGCGGAGGATCTGGCCGACACCATCCAGCAGGGAGAGATCCGGTTCGACCGCGCCGTGGCCACGCCGGACTGCATGCCGGTCGTGGGCCGCTTGGGGAAGATTCTCGGGCCGCGCGGCCTGATGCCCAATCCCAAGCTCGGCAGCGTCACCACCGATGTCGCGGCGGCGATCCGGGCGGTCAAGGGCGGACAGGTTGCCTTCCGCGCCGAAAAGGCCGGAATCGTGCATGCGGGCGTGGGCAAGACGAGCTTCGACCCGGACAGCCTGGCGGCCAACGTCCGCGCATTCGTGCACGCGATCCGCGAGGCCCGCCCGTCCGGAGCGAAGGGCGTGTATATTCGGAAGATCTGGCTGTCGTCCACCATGGGGCCTGGAATCCCGGTGGATGTCGCCGATCTGGAGGCCGAAGCCCCGGCGGCGGCCTGAACACTGGATTGCGGTCCCGCGGCCCCGGCGGCGGGAGCGCTACCTGTCCGAGACTGCAGGTGGCGAGAGCCTCAATGGCCTGCACAGACGGGTTGGGGACGCCGCCGCGGGCGACGCGTCCGGACCTGCGTATCGGACAGGCTGACCCCCTGCCCGGCTCCGGCCGACAGGAACTGCCCGGCGGGGCCGCGCGGCCGGCCGGGGCGTGAGGAGGCCGTCCCATGGATCGCCAGGCGAAGAAAGCGGCAGTGGCCGCGCTGCACGACATCTTTGCGCGGGGAGAGACCGTGATCGTGACCCACTATGCGGGTCTGGATGCGAACGCCGCGACCGAACTGCGGCGACGCATGCGCGAGACGGGAGCCCAGTTCCGCGTGATCAAGAACCGGCTGGCGCGCCTGGCGGTCAGGGACACGCCGCATGCGGGCTTGGCCGACCTGTTCACGGGGCCGACCGCAGTCGGCTTGGGGCCGGACCCGGTAGCTCCGGCCAAGATCCTGCGCGAATTTGCCGACACCCATCCGCAACTGGCCATCCTCGGGGGCGGCCTCGGGGCCCAGATGCTGGACGGGGATGCGGTGATGCAGCTGGCGAAGCTGCCATCCCTGGAGGAACTGCGAGCCAGACTGGTGGGCGTGGTCGCGTCGCCGGCCCGCTCCGTCGCCGGAGTCCTTCAGGCTCCGGCGGGTGCCCTGGCCCGGGTCGTCCGGGCCCATTCCGAATCGGAAGCCGCCTGAACGCGAGGCGAGTCGTACCGAAAACCTGTCCACTCGTCTGAAGGGAGAACATCAGCCATGGCGGACATCGAAAAACTGGTCGAGGAACTGTCTGGCCTGACGGTCATGGAGGCCGCCGAGCTGTCCAAGTTGCTCGAGGAGAAATGGGGCGTCAGCGCCGCCGCGCCCGTGGCCGTGGCGGCGGCGCCGGGCTCGGCCGCCGACGGCGGCGGGGGCAGCGACGAACCCGAGTTCGTCACGGTCACGCTGACCAGCTTCGGAGCCAAGAAGATCAATGTCATCAAGGAAGTGCGGGCCATTACCGGGCTCGGGCTGAAAGAGGCGAAGGATCTGGTGGAAGGAGTTCCGAAGGCGGTCAAGGAGGACATTTCCAAGGAGGAGGCCGAGACGATCCGGAAGAAGCTCGAGGATGCCGGTGCTTCGGTCGAAGTGGCGGCATGATCCCGCTGCCGGCGGCCGGGCCCGGTGCCGGCCGGACGGGCCGGTCCGGCCCGGCCCGGCCGGGTACGGTCGGGGTACCCCGACCTCGGTTCCGACCGCGGGCCGGAAGGGTGCGGCGGCAGGTGTCGTGCCTCGCCCCGTCCGCAGGTCCGTGACCGCGGGTGCGGGCCCGGTGCCGGCGATCGACCGTCTTCGCCCTGCCGGCCGGTCCGCGCCGGCGCGGTCGAAACCGCCCGCAGGGGCGTCGGTTGCCGGCCGGTTGCGGGCCCGGCCAGGTTTCCGCCGATGGCCCTGATCACGGCCGCCGCCGCGCCATGGTGACGCTGGTCGAGTCGCGGCGGCAGGCGGCGCGGCCCGCAACGCGGGATCTGCGGGAGCTGCGGGCCTTGGAGCGCAAGGTGGCGTGGCTCTCGGCCTGGACCATCCATCACGCGAATCACCTGCGGCCGCCCCGGGACGGGCTCAAGGTCGGCGGCCATCAGGCGTCCTCGGCATCGGTGGTGACGCTGCTGTCGGCCCTCTACTTCCATGTCCTGCGGCCCGAGGACCGCGTTGCGGTCAAGCCCCACGCAAGCCCGGTGTTTCACGCCATCCAGTATCTGCTGCAGCGGCAGACCCGGGAGCATCTTCAGGCGTTTCGGGGACTGGGCGGTGCGCAGAGCTACCCGTCCCGGACCAAGGACGCCGACGATGTCGATTTCTCGACCGGGTCCGTCGGTCTCGGCGGTGCGCTGGCGCTCTTCGCGTCGCTGGTGCAGGACTACGTCGCCGATCATGCCCTGGCGCCCGAGGGGTATCGTTCGGGGCGGATGGTCACCCTGCTCGGCGACGCCGAACTCGACGAAGGCAATGTCTACGAGGCGCTGCTGGACGGGGCCAAGAGCGGCCTGCGCAATTGCTGGTGGATCATCGACTACAACCGGCAGAGCCTGGACGCCATCACCGCCGACCGATCCTTCGCCCGGATCGCCGGACTGTTCGAGGCCATGAGCTGGCGGGTCGTCACGCTCAAGTACGGCAAGCTGCTGCAGGCGGCGGAACGTGCCCCGGGCGGCGACGCACTGACCGACTGGATCGACCGGTGTCCGAACGACCTCTACGCGGCCCTGACCTTCAAGGGCGGCACCGCGTGGCGCGAGCGTCTGCGGGAGGATCTTCACGGGAATGCGGACGCGCTGGCGCTGGTGGCTCGGCATGCCGACCCGGACCTGCACGCTCTGATGACCAACCTGGCCGGCCACGATCTCGAATCGGTCATCGAAGCATTCGAAGCCGCCGAAGACGACCGAACCACCTGTTTCATCGCCTATACGATCAAGGGACACGGCCTTCCGCTGGCCGGCCACAAGGACAACCATGCGGGTCTGATGAACCCGTCGCAGATGGAGCGGTTCCGGGCGACGATGGGGGTGCCGGAAGGAGAGGAGTGGGACCGATTCTCGGGCCTCGATGTCGAACCCGAGATTCTCGAATCGTACCTCGCGGCCGTACCGTTCGCCCGGTCCGCCCGGCGGCGCCACGACCCGCCGCGCGTCCCGGTGCCGAACCGCCTGCTCGACACGGCGCCGCGGCGGGCCTCGACGCAGGAAGTGTTCGGCCGGATCCTTCGGGAACTCGGGCGGGGCGACAGCGAACTCGCGCGCAGGATCGTCACCGCCTCTCCCGATGTCACGGTCTCCACCAGTCTCGGAGGCTGGGTCAACCAGCGCCAGATCTACCGGCACACCTCCCGCACCGACGTGTTTCACGAGGAGAGCGTGGTATCGCCGCAACGCTGGGCCATGTCGCCACGGGGGCAGCACGTCGAACTCGGAATTGCGGAAAACAACCTGTTCCTGCTGCTGGCGGCGGCGGGCCTTTCGCACTCGCTGTTCAATGCCCGCCTCATTCCGATCGGCACGCTGTACGACCCGTTCATCGCCCGGGGTCTGGATGCACTCAACTACGCCGCCTACCAGGACGCACGCTTTGTCCTGGTCGCCACGCCCTCGGGGATTTCCCTTGCCCCCGAGGGCGGGGCCCATCAGTCGATCGGCACCCCCTTGACGGGCATCGGACAGCCCGGTCTGACCGCGCTGGAACCGGGCTTCGTGGACGAACTGGAGGTGATGCTCCGGTGGGCCTTCGCCTACCTGCAGGAGCCGGACGGGCAATCGGTCTATCTGCGTCTGTCGACGCGGCCGGTGGAGCAGCCGGTCCGAACGCTGGACGCGGAACTGGAGCAGGGGATCATCGACGGCGGCTACTGGCTGCATCCGCCGGCGCCGGGCTCGACGATGGCGCTGGTCTACGCCGGCGCGGTGGCCACCGAGGCGCGGGCGGCGTGGGCGGAGATCCGATCCGAGGCGCCGGCGGCGGGCGTGCTGGCGGTCACCTCGGCCGATCGGCTGCACGCAGGTTGGCGCACAGCGCAGGCCGAGCGTCGACGGGGGCGGCCGGCGCAATCCCGAATCGAGCACCTGCTCGCACCGCTGTCGGCCTCCGCCGGACTGGTGACCGTGCTCGACGGACATCCGGCCACGCTGTCGTGGATCGGGTCCGTTCGCGGACAGCGAACGGTGGCCTTGGGGGTGGACGCCTTCGGACAATCGGGAGATCTTCCGGATCTGTACCGGACGTACGGAATCGACCGGAACGCCATTCTCGACGCCGCTGCCGAGGCACTGACCGGACGGTGACGCAGGGGGGCGACGACACGCGGTTCGGAGAGCGGGCGTGGTGAAACTGGCAGACACGCGGGCCTTAGGAGCCCGTGACGCAAGTCGTGGGGGTTCGAATCCCTCCGCCCGCACCGGCGCCCGCGATCGGGCCGACCAAACAACGAGGGGCAGGTCATCATGAAGGTACGGCGAATCTCCGGCCGCGGGCCGGTGCAGACGTTCCGGGTTGCCGTTCCGGGCGAGCGGTTGGAAGCGCTCAAGGACCGCCGGCTCGCCGAGATGGCGCGCGAGGCCAATATCGACGGTTTCCGCAAGGGCAAGGTTCCGATGACGTTCGTCCGCCACCGGTACGGCTCGACCGTGGAATCCGATCTCGCGTCCGAATTCCTGCAGTCCGCCGTCGATCAGGTTCGGAGGGAACGCAGGATGCTGCTGCTGGATGTCGTTCACGACCGGCTTCCCGACCGGCCGCCCGGTGCCGCCCTGACCTTCGACTTCACGTTGCACGGTGTCCGGGAATTCAAGGTGCCCCGCTATGACCGATGGAAGCTCGACGTGCCGGTGGCGGACGTGAGCGAGGCGGATGTGGACCGATACCTGGCCCGGTTGAAGTGGCGGGTCAGAGAACGCGGGCGGCTGGAGGCAGACCAACGGGCGGACGCCGAGGACCAGGTGGTGCTGACGATTTCGGACCGGACCCGTCCGTCGGATCCGAAGCGGTTGCTGCCGTCGCCCCGGGTTTCGCCGGCGGAGTTTCGGGAGCTGTGGGGCCCATCCGCCGACCTTGTGGGAATCCGGGTCGACGAGGATCGTACGTTCCGGGTGAAGCCACCGGAGGGCAACCGCTTCCGACGGGTCCGTACCCTGGGCGTGGTGGCGCGCGCGATCTACCGGTGCTCCCCCGCCAGCGAGGAAGACCTGCGGGCGCACTTCCGGTGCGAGACGGGCGCCGACCTGCGCGCCCACGTGAAGGCGACGATGGAACGGTTCGGGAAGCGGGTCTCCGACCACGCCCGGGCAGTGCGCGTGGTCGAGAAGCTCGCGAGGAGCAGTCGGATTCGGCTTCCCGGTCCCTCCGTGGACCAACTGGCCAAGGCCTACGGGACCGGGGAGCAGCCCCCGATGTTCCCGTCGGAGCGGTTCGGATCCTTCAAGCAGCTGGCCCGGATGAATGCGGCGGCGAATCTGGTGCTGACGCAGATCGGGCGCGAACGGAGCATCGAGGTCGAGGTCGAAGAGGTGGTCGGCGTGATGGCCCGGGGCAGGAACCTGTTGGACGTTGCGGTCAGGAAGGACATCGAAAGTGCACTTCAGGATCGGGAACTGACGGAGCACGTGGCGGCTCAGGTGCGCAAGGAGAAAGCATTGGCCCACGCGATGGCGGCTACGACCTGGCGGGAGCGGCGGGTTACGTTCGATGTCCTGTGGCGCCGGGATCTGACCCTCGGGCACCCGACTCTGGTGGCCCGCACGTCCGTGCGCGCCGTCCCTGCCGGGCCTGTCGGTGGAGGCCCCCGGTCATGACGGGCGGGCGGCGGGCCGTCGATTCGCGGCCCGAGATGAACACGCTGGTGCCGATGGTCGTCGAACAGACGGGACGCGGCGAACGCGCCTACGACATCTACTCGAGACTGCTTCGGGAGCGCATCATCTTCCTGACCGGACCGGTGAACGACGAGGTGGCCTCGCTGGTGATCGCCCAGCTGCTGTATCTTGAGGCCGAGCATCCGGACAAGGAAATCGCCTTCTACATCAACAGCCCCGGCGGGCATGTCACTTCGGGACTCGCGATCTACGACACGATGCAGTACGTCCGGCCGGAGATCTCGACCCTGTGCGTGGGCCAGGCCGCATCAATGGGGTCGCTGCTGCTGGCCGCCGGGACGCGGGGCCGACGATTTGCGCTGCCGAACGCCCGGATCATGGTCCACCAGCCGTCCGGCGGCTTTTCGGGGCAGGCGACGGATATCGAAATCCACGCCCGCGAAATTCTGGCGATCAAGGAACGCATCAACGAGATCTACACGCACCACACGCAGCGCAGCGCCGAGGCCGTGCGTGAAGCGTTGGAACGGGATCGGTTCCTGACGCCGGCGGTGGCCAAGGACTTCGGATTGATCGATGACGTGGTCCGCGAGCGAGCGGTGCCGGGCGGTGCATGAACCCCGGGCGCGGTCCGGGCTGCAGCTGCGGCACGATGGCCGGCCGGCTGCTAGACTGCCGTCGGGCTGGCTGCAGGGAGAGAATACGGAGGCGGCTGTCGCGATGACCACGAGGAAGCCACCGGCACGGACGGAGCACCCGGCCAGACGTGGCGGCACGCTGGCCGAACCGACAGTCGAAACGAAAAAACCGTCGCTCTACCAAGTGCTGCTGCTGAATGACGACTACACGCCCATGGAGTTCGTGGTTATGGTTCTGCAGCGGTTTTTCCGCAAGGACCGCGAAGAGGCAACCCAGATCATGCTCCACGTGCATCAGAACGGAATCGGCGTCTGCGGGGTGTACACGTTCGAAGTGGCCGAGAGCAAGGTGGCGCAGGTCACGGACTGCGCGCGCGAGAACGAGCACCCGCTCCGGTGCACCCTGGAGAAGGTCTGAGCGGGCGCCGCGATGCTGTCGGACAATCTGGAGCGGAGCCTGCAGAAGGCCATTGACATCGCGCGGGAGTACCGGCACGAGTTCGTGACGCTGGAGCATGTGCTGCGTGCGCTGACGGAGGACGAGGATGCGGTCGAGGTGCTGCAGGCCTGTCGGATCGATCTGGAGAAACTGCGGCACGATCTGGATGCCTTTCTGAAGGAGGAGCTCGGCGCGATGGAGTCGGAGGGCGAGAGCCTGCCCGATTCGGTCCCGAGCAGGGGCGTTCGAAGAGTGGTGCGCCGCGCCGCCCAGCATGTCCGTGGCTCCGGGAAGACCACGGTGACCGGCGCCAACATCCTGGTGGCGATGTTCTCCGAGCGCGACAGTCATGCGGTGTATTTCCTGAACCTGCAGAACATGCGGCGCGTGGATGCGGTATCGTTCATCAGTCACGGGGCGAGCCGGCCGACCGGTCCGTCCGCGGCCGCCCCGGCAGCCGAGCGCAGCGAGACGGGTGCGGGCGCGTCGTCGGCGCTGGACTCCTTCTGCACCAATCTGAACCGGAAGGCCGAGGCCGGTCGGATCGACCCCCTGATCGGTCGACAGCAGGAGCTTGAGCGCACGATTCAGATTCTCTGTCGGCGCACCAAGAACAACCCCCTCTACGTCGGCGACCCGGGCGTCGGCAAGACCGCCATTGCGGAGGGTTTCGCGCGCCGGCTTGCGGTCCGGGAGGTGCCCGAGGTGTTGGCAGAGGCCGTGGTCTACTGCCTGGACCTGGGCGTCCTGTTGGCCGGTACCCGGTACCGGGGAGACTTCGAGGAACGCTTGCGGGCGGTGGTGGAGGAACTCGGCAAGCAGCCGAAATCCATCCTGTTCATCGACGAGATCCACACGCTGATCGGCGCGGGCGCCACGAGCGGCGGCGCGATGGATGCGTCCAACCTGCTGAAGCCGGCGCTCGCCAGCGGCGAGTTGCGGTGCATCGGTTCCACCACGTACAAGGACTACCGCGGCTATTTCGAAACCGACCGGGCGCTGGTGCGCCGCTTCCAGAAGATCGACGTGCATGAACCGACCGTGGCGGAAACGGTCCGGATCCTCGGCGGTCTCAAACCCTACTACGAGGAGTACCACGGGATTCGCTACACCCGTGCGGCGCTGCGGGCGGCGGCGGAACTCGCCGGCCGGCACATGTCGGACCGAAAGCTGCCGGACAAGGCGATCGACGTGATCGACGAAGCGGGAGCGGCGGAGATGCTGAAACCCGCATCGCGCCGGAAGAAGGCCGTGGGGGTGGGCAGCATCGAGGCGGTCGTCGCGCGGATGGCGCGAATCCCGCCGAAGCAGGTATCGCGGGACGACCGAAGCGTGCTCGCAACGCTGGAGCGGGATCTGAACCTGGTCGTGTTCGGGCAGGATCGGGCCCTGCAGATGCTGGCCGGTGCGGTGAAGATGTCGCGGGCCGGCCTGCGCGAGCCGAACAAGCCGGTCGGCTGTTTCCTGCTGTCGGGCCCGACCGGCGTGGGCAAGACCGAAGCGTCGCGCTGCCTCGCCGATCTGATGGGCGTGGAGCTGATCCGGTTCGACATGTCGGAATACATGGAGCGCCATACGGTATCGCGCCTGATCGGCGCACCTCCGGGCTATGTCGGCTTCGACCAAGGCGGCATGCTGACCGACGCGGTGGATCAGCATCCGCACTCCGTGCTGCTTCTCGACGAAATCGAGAAGGCGCATCCGGATCTCTTCAACCTGCTGCTTCAGGTCATGGATTACGGACGGCTTACCGATCACAACGGAAAGGCGGTGGACTTCCGCAACGTCACGCTGATCATGACCACGAATGCCGGCGCCAGCGAACTGGCCAGGACGGCGGTCGGGTTCGGCCGCGAGCGGCGGGAAGGAGACGACACCGAGGCCATCAACCGGTTGTTCACGCCCGAGTTCCGCAATCGCCTGGATGCGGTCATTCCCTTTGCACCGCTGTCCCGGGGCGTGATGGCCCAGATCGTCGACAAGTTCATTGCCCAGCTCGAGGTGCAGCTGCAGGACCGCAACGTGTCGGTCGAACTCACGGAAGACGCCCGCAGATGGTTTGCCGACAAGGGGTACGACCCGACGTTCGGAGCGCGTCCGTTGGCGCGACTGATTCAGGATCGGCTGAAGAAGGAGCTGTCCGATGAACTCCTGTTCGGAAAGCTGGTTCGCGGCGGGCACGTCAAGGTCGATGTGCGCGACGACAAGGTGGCGGTCGTCGTTGCGGACCTCGCCGAGCGGGAGCTCGCGGCCGCGAGCTGACGTTCCGGCCGTCCGCTAGGGCAGGTGTCCGCCCTTGCGGACCTTGGCTTCGAGGTACTCCCGGTTCTGTGGGTGGGGGTCGAAGCGGTGGCGCACGCGTTCGGCGACCTGGATTCCGTACCGGGTCAGAGCTGCGACTTTCTCCGGATTGTTGGTCAGGAGCCGCACCCGCGTCACGCCGAGCTGCCGCAGGATTTCGGCAGCCACGCGGTAATGGCGCTCGTCATCGTCGAATCCCAGTACGGCGTTGGCGGCGTAGGTGTCCAGACCTTCGTCCTGCAGGGCGTACGCCCGCAGCTTGTTGACCAGCCCGATCCCGCGGCCCTCCTGTGCGAGGTAGACCAGCACCCCGCTGCCGGTTCCGGCGATTGCGGACAGGGCTCCGCGCAACTGATCGCCGCAGTCGCAGCGGAGAGAGCCGAGCAGGTCGCCGGTGAAGCACTGCGAGTGGAGCCGCACGAGCACCGGAGAATCCGGGATCGGTTCCCCGACGACGATTGCGATCTGCTCGGTTCCGCCGGATGCCGGCCGAAACGCGATGATGCGGGTCCGGGGAGCGGCGGCCAGCGGAACGCGTGCGCTGCTGACCCGGCGCAGGTTGAAGTCGCCGTCCGTACCGTACCGCTCGAGGTCGTGCACGTGGACGGTGAGCAGGTCGCGCTCGACCGCCCACGCGCGGGCTTCCGGGAGGGTCAGGCCGAGCGGCTTGAGGACGGCCGCCGGGGTCAGGTTGGCATGCTTGGCGATTCGCACCGAGGCCGTGGCGAGATCGTCGGGATCGGCCATGCGGCGGAGTCCGGGCGGCAGCATTCCGGCTTCCGGGTTGGCCAGCGCCCGGACGGTCATGGGAGCGATATCCGGGCTCAGCCGGAAGACCACCACCGCTTGGCCGGTATCCAGGCCCAGCACCCGGGCGCGCGGACCGGTGATGACGATCCGGAGCGCCCGGCCCGGCATGCGGGTCATGGCCGCGAAGTCGCCCTCCCCCAGGAACTCGGTGGACCGGACGACCGCGCTTGCGGTCTCCCCCAGGAGCACCACCAGTTGGCCCCGGCGGAGGTCACCGATGGCCCGGTCCACGGCAATCACCGACCGGGGGACGGTGCCGGAGAAACACTCCGGCGAGGCGGACGGGTCGGTGGGAGGCATGGCGGACTCCGGAAGCGGAGGCTTCCTTCGGGGTCGGATGCGGCGGGGCGCCGGGCAGTATACTGTCCCGGATGCTCGGCGCCGCGCCGCAGCTCGAGGTCGGAGGTGCCCAGGGCAGGAGAGGCATCGGTGGACAGCCCCGCTCGCGCCACGTGGGAAACGGCACCCCGGGTCCTGATGGTGGAGGACGACGACATCTTGCGCGAATCCCTGTCCGAACACCTTTCGTACAGCGGCTTCACCATGGTGTCCGTGGCAACCGGGGCCGAAGCCCTCGCGCAGGTGCAGGCCGAACGGTTCGATCTGATCCTGCTCGATGTCCGGTTGCCCGACGCCGACGGCCGCGACCTGTGCCGTCGCATCCAGGAGTCCGGCCGCGGGCCGCCGATCATCATGCTCACAGCCGCGGATTCCTCGGCGGACATCGTGCGGGGCTTTGATTCGGGTGCGCACGACTACGTGGTGAAGCCCGTGGCGCTGCCGGTGCTCGTGGCGCGCATGCGGGCGCATCTCCGGCAGCACGAGTTGACCGAGGATGCGGAATTCGACCTCGGCTCCTTCCGGTTTCGCCCGAGCGCCAAGCTCCTGGTGGATTCGGAGGGTCGACAGGTTCGCCTGACGGAGAAGGAAAGCGCCCTTCTCCGATGCCTGCTCAAGGCGCGCTCGGAGCCCGTGTCCCGCCGCCGGCTTCTCCAGGAAGTGTGGGGGTACCATCCGTCCGTGCGCAGCCACACCCTGGAAACCCACATCTCCAGGCTGCGCAAGAAGCTGGAGCCGCGTCCGGACAGTCCGCGCATTCTGGTGACCGCCTCCGACGGCCGGGGGTACCGCGTGATCCGGAAGGGCGCACACCGGGCAGCGGGATGACCGGAAGTCAGGGTTCGGGGTGGGTCTTTCGGAACGGCGACAACCGGGCTCGGACGGCGTCGATCTCGAGGTGCACCGCCTGGGTCTCGCGCTGCAGGGCCCGGGCCACGGCGTCCCGAAACTGCGGGTGACGGATCCAGTGCGCGCTGTAGGTGGGTACCGGGAGGTAGCCGCGCTGGATCTTGTGCGGTCCCTGCGCGCCGGCTTCCACCCTCTGCAGACCGTGCGCGATCGCGAATTCGATGGCTTGGTAGTAACAGAGCTCGAAGTGCAGGAAGGTGTGGTATTCGGTGCAGCCCCAGTACCGGCCGTACAGTGTTTTCCCGCCGGCGACGTGCAGCGCCCCGGCAACGGTCTGATGCCCCGACCGGGCGAGGATCAGGAGCACCTGATCGCCGAAGACCTCGCTCAGGCGCGGAAAGAAGTCGGCGGTCAGATAGGGGCTGCCCCACTTGCGCCGGCCGGTGTTCCGGTAGAAGCGGAACATCGTATCCCAGTCTTCGGGACCGATCGCGTTTCCCTGGAGGCGGACGATGTCCATACCGCTGTCGGCGACGGCGCGGCGTTCGCGCCGGATGGACTTGCGTTTTCGCGCGTTGAGGCTGGCCAGGAACGCGTCGAAGGAAGGATAGCCCCGGTTGATCCAGTGGAACTGCTCGCCGATGCGGGCGAGGAAGCCGTTCCGGTGCAGGTCCCGCCATTCGGCTTCGGTCGGAAAGGTGACATGCAGGGACGAGACACCGGTTTGTTCGGCAACGGACCGCAGGGCTTCCAGCAGCGCCGGGCGGGCGCGGGCGCCGGCATCGGGACGCACCAGCAACCGGGGGCCGGTCACGGGAGAGAACGGGACGGCAACCTGAAGTTTCGGATAGTAGTTTCCGCCGGCATTCCGGAACGCCTCCGCCCACCCGTGATCGAAGACGTATTCGCCCTGCGAATGACTCTTGGCATACATGGGCGCACAGCCCGCGATCCGGCCGTCGGCGGATTCGAGCACCAAATGGAAGGGCATCCATCCGGTCTCCGCCGAAACCGAACCGGATTCCTCCAGTGCCCGCAGGAATCCATGCCGCACGAACGGATGGCAGCTGCCGGCGCACGCGTCCCACGCCGGGGCGGGAATCTCTGCAATCCGGGGAACGGTGCGGGCGGCGAACACCGATCAGGCGATTTCGAACACGGCGTCAACCTCCACGGTCACGTTCCGGGGCAGGGCGTGGGTTCCGACCGCGAACCGGGCGTGTCGTCCGGCTTCGCCGAATACGCCGAGCATCACGTCCGAAGCGGCGTCGGCAATCTCGGGATGCCGGTCGAACCCTTCCGCGCACTGCACGATGACCCCGAGCTTCACGCACCGGCGGACGCGGTCGAGGTTGCCGTCCAGAGCGGCCTTCAATGCCGCCAGGATGTTGAGCGCACAAGCCCGCGCCGCAGCCCGGGCCGTCTCTTCGTCCACATCCGCCCCGACGGCCCCGGTGTGACGAATCTCGCCGTTCACGCTGGGGATCTGGCCGGCTACGAACGCCAGCCCCGAGGCGAGGATGACCGGGGTGTAGCTGCCGCCCGGACGGGGCGCCTCGGGCAGGACAATTCCGAGCTCCTGAAGCCGATCCTCGATCTGCGGCATGCGGTCTCTCTCCGGCAGGGTGGAAGGGGTGCAGCCGGATCATTGTAGCCGCACGCCCCGTCAGGCTGGAAGACCCGAAACCGGCGAGGGGGTCCGTGCATCCGGTCCCTCCCGTCGGGTGCGCATGGATTCGGGCTGTGGTGCACTCTGTTTCAGGATCGTGCACCAGCGCTGCCGATGGAATCGAAAAGGGTAATCAGAAAAATGGATGCAGACCGGATCAAGGAGCACCACGACCCATCAGACCCCTACAGGGGGTGAGTCGATCCGGTGATTCTTCAAATGGGTCGGATTGCACGCACGAACCGCAACTCGGATCCCGCATGATGTCGGCGCGGGATGATCCTGCCGCACCCCCAGATCGGTCCCGGACTTGCGGCCGGTCCGGCGCGTGCTACGGTGCACCGTGCGCGGCTTGGGTTCGGCTCGTGCATCCGGCGTTCTCCGGTGCATCGGAACCGGTCGCGCCCGTGCGCAGGTGCGAGTTCCAAGATGGGGTCTGGCCCTGTACCGGAAGGATGGCCGTGCGCGATGACGACCCTGACGACGAGAGGTGCAAGCGTGGCTGCAGCGGTGACCCGGCCCCGAATCGCCCCGCAATCCGGCCGGCCGTTCGGGGCTGCAGGTCGGCCTTCCGCCATTGGCCTCGTGCTGGCGCTGGTACTGCCGAACCTGTGCCTCGTGGCCGGCGGGGCGGCGGCGGGTCCGCAGGTACTGCCGCACCACGCCGAATACCGGATTACGCTGGATACGGTACGAGCCGGCTCCACGGTAGCGGCCATGAGCGGCAAGCTGGGATTCGAGTGGCGGGACGTCTGCGACGGCTGGGCGGTGAACCAGCGGTTCGGTCTCCGGTTCACGGACCGACAGGGGCGTCAGCACTGGTCGGACCGTCGGTACCTGACATGGGAGGCCAAGGACGGCACCGCGTTCCGGTTCTCGATTCGCGCGGTGCGGGACAATGTCGTCATCGAGGAAAGCGAGGGGCAGGCGGTCCTGCACAAAGACGGCAGTGCGGGCGGAGAGATCCTGTTCAAGCTGCCTTCCCCGTATCGGGCCGCGCTGCCGGAGGGCACAATCTTTCCGTCGACCCACTTTCTCCGCATCCTCGAGGCTCTGGAGGCGCCTGCGGGGCCCCGTGCCGATGTCGTGTTTTCCGGATCGGAGGAAGATGGACTGCAGCGGGTCAACACATTCTTCGGCGCCGAGGTGGACCCCGGCCCGGAGTCGGCCGAATCGGAGCTGGGGCAGTTGTTCGGCCGCCGGGTCCGAATCGGATATTTCCCGTACTTCGCCCGGAACCTGGAAGCCGACTACGAGGTCGTCCTTCAGGTGCGGGAGAACGGGGTTCTGGACTGGTTCGTGATCGACTACGCCGACTTCAGCATCAAGGGCGTGCTGGACGAATGGACCGAGCTCGAAGCGGCCGGTTGCTGAGCCGCCATCGGCGGTTCGGCGGTTTCGCCCGGACTACTACTTGATCTTGCCTTCCTTGAACAGCACGTGCTTTCGAGCTACGGGATCATATTTTCTCAACTCCAGCTTTTCCTTGCGCGTGCCGGCTCGCGTGCGCTGGGTCTTGCGCGTCACGTAGTAGTAGCCGGTATCCGCTGTGCTGATCAGGCGGATCTTGTCCGAAACGGTCTTAGCCATCGTTCGTTCCTCGAATTGAAGAGAGAGGGAAGGATGGAGCAAAACCGATTTCCGCCTTCGTGTCAATCTGCCGCGGAGAGGTGAGGTCGCGGTCCCGACATCGATCCCGGAATCGAAGAGACCGGCCGTTCGGATCCGGTCGCGATCCGGTGACGAAGCCTCGGAGCCCCCAACGTTGGTGTCCGCATCTGGCAGACGAGGGATCGTACGGAAGGGAGACCGCCCGCAGCGCCGCGGGATCGGCCGGGACGGGAGGCCGAAGGGAGACGGCGGATCCGGTCTCCGGATGCTCCGGCCGCGAAAGGCACGGGGACGAACGGTCGGACCTGGGGGAGCGTGTCCCGTGCGGAGCCGGAGCACCGAATGCGGACCCGGCCGGTTCTGCCGGGGCCGGGGCAGCGATCCCGCCCGCCCGGCCTCCGACGGATCCCTGCCTCGTCGGAGATTCCGGATGGCGTCGGGGGTCACCATGGCGCCTGCCGTCCGGGATCGGTAGGGTTGCCGGCGGCCCCGGGGGCAGATTGCGCGCCGGTCCAGGCCCGCACGGCACGGTGCGGGCCGTGGGCCCCTCGCGATCCTGCGGGACGGGAAGCCCGCCGTTCGGTTCCTTTGACATTCCCCCGCCCGCTCTCCATTTTCCCCGCCAAGCTGTACGCCCGTCCTTTCCCGGTTCATCCGGGTCCAAGCGCACCCTCGCCCGGTTGGTCCTTGCCCATGCCCACGCCCAAAGCCCCCCACGTCGTCGTCGTGGAATCACCCGCCAAGGCGCGAACCATCGAGAGATATCTGGGGCCGGCCTACAAGGTGCATGCCAGTTTCGGGCATGTCCGGGATCTCGTGGCGAAGGACGGCGCGGTGGATCCCGACAACGACTTCACCATGCAGTACGAGACGCCGAGCGATGGGCGCAAGCACATTCAGAGCATTGCGGCGGACTTGGCCGCGGATGGCGAGCTGTTCCTCGCTACGGATCCGGATCGTGAAGGCGAAGCGATCGCCTGGCACATCCTGGCGGCCCTCCGGGAGGGGCGCGGCCGGCCGGCCCCCGACTTCACGGCGCATCGGGTCACGTTCCACGAAGTCACGCGCGACGCCATCCTTGACGCGTTCCGGAAACCGGGGGCGATCAACATGGATCTGGTGGATGCCCAGCAGGCTCGCCGCGCCCTCGATCATCTGGTCGGTTTCACGCTCTCGCCGATTCTCTGGCGAAAGCTGCCGGGTGCCCGCTCGGCCGGACGCGTCCAGTCGGTGGCCTTGCGACTGATCTGCGAGCGCGAGACCGCGATCGATGCGTTCCGTCAGCAGGAATACTGGACGATCGACGTCGCCCTGACCAATCCCGAAGGCGCCCCATTCTCTGCCCGCCTGACCCGCCTCGACGGAAAGACGCTGGAAAAGTTCGGGCTTCCCGACGAAACCGCGGCGCAACAGGCCGCCGAACGGGCGGCGGCCGGTGAGTACCGGGTCACGGAGATCGAGAAAAAGCAGATCGAGCGGTTCCCCCAACCTCCGTTCACGACCTCCACACTGCAACAGGAAGCCTCGCGCAAGCTCGGATTTGCGGCCGCCCGGACGATGCGCACGGCTCAGTCGCTCTATGAAGGCGTGACCGTCGACGGGACCGGTGTGGGTCTCATCACCTACATGCGAACGGACTCCGTCGCCCTGGCCCCCGCCGCCGTTGCCGCCATCCGGAAGATGATTCTGCGGCAATTCGGCGAGCGGTACCGGCCGGATCGTCCGCACCGCCACCGCAGTCGGGCCCGCAATGCGCAGGAGGCTCACGAAGCCATCCGGCCGACCGATGTCGAACGCAGCCCTGCGAAGATCGGTTCGCAGCTCGCACCGGACCAAGCGAAGCTGTACCGCCTGATCTGGAATCGCGCCGTGGCCAGTCAGATGGAGAAAGCGCGGATCGACCGGGTGACCGCCGAGATCCGGAACCTTGATGACAGCGTCGGTCTGCGCGCCAGCGGGTCCGCGATCGCATTCGACGGATTCCAGAAACTGTACCGCGAAGACCGCGATTCATCCGAAACCCCGGAGGAGATCGGCAAGGACGACCGGCGTCTGCCCGCCTTGACCCGGGGCGACCGGCTGGAATGCCGGGGAACCAAGCCCGAACAGCATTTTACCATCCCTCCCCCCCGGTTCACCGAAGCGTCGCTGGTGCAGAAGCTGGAGGAACTCGGCGTCGGCCGTCCGTCCACCTACGTCTCGATCATTGCCGTACTGCAGGATCGCGATTACGTCCGACTGGAGAAAAAACGTTTCGTGCCTTCGGCCCGGGGCCGGATCGTCACGACCTTTCTCGAGTGCTTCTTCGAACGCTATGTCGAGTACGACTTCACGGCCAATCTCGAGCGACGCCTGGACGACATATCTCGAGGACAAGTCAACTGGAAACAGGTTCTGAAGGAATTCTGGGAAGGATTCAAGACGAACGCGGACGAAATCTCCGAGATCCGGCTGCGGTCCATCATCGACCGGCTCGATGCCTTCCTGGCTCCCGTCGTCTTTTCCGCCGACGAGAGCCGGGAGGATCCGCGCCGCTGTCCGCAGTGCAGCCTGGGAAGGATCGGCCTCCGAATCGGCAAGTTCGGAGCCTTCTTCGGTTGCTCGCGCTACCCGGATTGCAGGTACACGCGCAACTTCGGCTCCGACGACGGCGAGCAAGCAGGCGAACCGATTCCCTTGGGAGAGACGGACAACCGATTGGTGTCCCTACGAACGGGGCGGTTCGGACCGTACGTGCAGATCGGCGATCAGATCGCCGGAGAGGAGAAGCCGAAACGCGTCTCGCTGCCCCCCGACATCCCTCCCGATGCCGTGGATCTCGATTGCGCCCTGCAGTTGCTTGCCCTGCCCCGCACCATCGGCAAGCATCCGGAAACCCAGCATTCCGTCGAAGCGGGAATCGGCCGCTATGGTCCCTACGTCAAGCACCAGAAGGACTATCGTTCGATTCCGGCCGGTGAGAGCGTCCTGACGATCGGCATGAACCGCGCGATCGACCTGCTGGCACAGGATCGGCGTGGCGCCCGGTCGTCGAACCGGGTCGTGCTGGGCCCGCACCCGGACGACGACAGGGACGTGACCGTGCAGGAAGGTCGTTTCGGGCCCTATGTGAAGCATGGCAAGATCAATGCATCCGTGCCGAAGGAGATTCCGCTGGACGCCGTCACCTTGGAACAGGCCGTTGCCCTGCTCGCCAAGAGAGCCGAACGGAACGCGGCGAAGAAGCCGCGGGCCCGGAAGCGCACCTCGACCAAGAAGACGTGAGAGTCCGAGCGACCGCGTGGACGCCGGCCGGACCGGCAAACGCGCCCGCCCGGCCCTTGGACGGATCTTCGACGCATCCCCGTGTTTCCGGGCAAGGAGATCCCATGCTTGTTGCTGTGATGCGATCGGAGTCTCGATCGCGGCGCAGGTCGACGCGTTCGAGTCTGCGATTGTGCGATGTGCGGACGTCTGCGGCCCGGTGGCGGCGCGGATCTAGGCGCGAGGGGTCCGTTTCGGCGGATCCGGGGCGAGCGAGAGGCCGGCCGGGTTGGATGGCCCGGCTCGGATACGTGCGGTTTCGGTCGGGGTGTGAGCGCGGTCAGCCGGGTCTTGTGACGGCGTGCAGGACCTGCTTGCGCTTGTCGGCATAGTGGTGGCGGGCGTCGGCGAAGCTGTGGAAGGGCTGGGGTATCTACTCACCCCCCCCCTACTGATGACGAATCGTTTTTCCTGATGGGTTCGGATCCGGCATTGTTCCGTGCCCCTTTCACTCGCTCGCGGCCGAGGACCTTTCAACCGGACACGGTGGACTCTTCGCTCATGAGGGGCCGTACATCGTGGCCCATGAGGATCGGCTTTCGACCTCTGTGTGCGACAACGGTGGATGGGCTGAAGGCGGTGTCGGCGGCCGAGGGCAGCACGCGCTCGTCCTTGGCGCGGGGATGGTGCGAGCGCGAGGACTGACGCCACGCGAAGGGCGCCCTGGCCGGACCTCGGCGCGCGCGGCCTGGCCGGGTCTTGCCTTGTCGCTCGACCTTGTCCTGCCTGCACCCAAGCCTCATGAATGCAGAGTCAATCATGTCCGGTTGAAAGGCCGAGGACCGGAGGTGCGGGGTCCGGCTGACAAGAAGCGGATCGATCTTCGGCTTCCGCTCCCCGTTCCGGCCTTGTGGGGAGGGGTCCGCAATGCGACCGGGCACCTCGCGCGGGACATCGCGGGTCCACCGTGCGGTGCGGTGGAGCGGGTTCCGTGGGCTGCCGTTCCCCTCCGCCGGAGATCTGTGCTTGACGTTGTAGGAGGGGCACTCTCCAAGATGGTTCATCGGGGCGGACCGCGTCGGAGGTGTGGATGGCGGCAGGGTAGGGATCGAAGGCGACGACGGGTCGGAGCCCGGCGATCGTCACGGCCCGGCCGCCGCAGGACGTGTACCTGGAGGCGTTCCTTGGGGGCGGTGCGATCCGGACGCGCCCGCCGCCGGCGCGGCGCAGCCTCGGCCTCGACCTCCCCCGCCGGGCGATCGACCCCTTCCGCTGTGAGGATCTGGTGGCAGGGGTCGATCGCCCGGCGGGGCAAGGGCATTCGGATTTGTGCGTCGAGGTGACGGCGGTTTTCCCATACCGGCAAGCCTTGGATAGGAGGTGACGTTTCGGTGCGTGGGCGGGTCGTCCACGCACTGCTTGACAAGCGCCCGCCGATTCGCATGCTGTCGTCGAATCGTGGCTGCGGGAATCCCCATGGACCCGCGAATCATCGACCTGAAGTCGACCCCCCTTTTCGGGCCGCCGCCGGACCCGCCAGCCGATCACGGAGGTTCGGGAGACCATGGGTCGGTGTTCCCACTGCCGCCGCACCGAGCGGGCGAAGACCCTCTGCGAGCCCCTTCACGGGACGACAGCGAAGGGCGGCTCCAGGGTCGGGGCCGGCCTCGGGATGCTGGAGACCTTGGAGCGCCGCGGCATCCTGACGCGCCCGCCGCCGGCGCGGCGCTACCGGACGATGCCCGAAGGCGGGCGGTTCGCCGTGCGGGCGGCCGTCCGGGCGGTGGAGGCGTCGGGATGACGAGCGTCGCCGGCACCTCCCTGCGCCCGGAGGTCGACGCCTTCCAGAAGCGGTTCCAGGATCTCCGCACGCAAGGCACGGTCCCCCCGGAGTGCGAGGCGCTCGTCCGCGGCCTGCGGATGCTGCTACAGCTGCTGCTGGCCGTGCTCCTGGAGAAGACCACGCGCAAGACGAGCCGGAACTCCGGTCTGCCGCCGTCCCAGACGGACCCGGACGAGAGCGCGCGGCGCACCGGGAGCCACGGCAAGGGCCCGAAGCCGAACCCGCAGACGGGCGGCCACCGGCGCACGACCCCCGTCAAGGAGACGATCACCATCGATGCCTGCGACGCCTGCGGCGCCGACCTCGACGACGTCGACCCCGTCGATCGGGAGCGCCGCGTCCTCTACGACCTCGTGTTCGAAGTCGTCGAGCGCCGCGTCGACGCCGAGATCAAGGAATGCCCGAAGTGCCGGGCCCGGACCAAGGGCCGGTTTCCAGACCTCATGCCGGGTCCCGTGCAGTACGGTGTCCGCATCCAGGCCTTGGTCCTCAACCTGCGGATCGCCCAGATGCTGTCCCTGCGCCGTGCCGTCTCGCTCGTGCACGCGACCTCCGGCATCCAGCTCTCCGAGGCGACCTGCCTCGGCTAGGTCCGGCGCTTTCAGGATGCGCTCGCATCCTGGGAGGAGGTCGCCGTGGCCCATCTCCTGCAACGCCCGGCCGTGCATGTCGATGAGACCGGATTCCGGGTCGCCAGCAAGACCCCATGGCTCCCTGTCGTCACCGACGGGACCCTGACCGTGAAGTTCCCGCACCGCACGCGCGGTCGGGAGGCGATCGAAGAGATCGGCATCCTCCCGCGCTACCCAGGTGTCCGGGTCCACGACTGCTGGGCTGCATACAGGGGCTACGATCCGTGCCGCCACCCGCGGTGCGGCAGCCACCTGCTGCGCGAACGGGCCTTCGTCGTCGAGTCCAACGGCTACCGCTGGGCGCGATGGATGAAGAGCCGGCTGCGCGAGGTCTGCCACAGGGTCGGCCAGAGCGCATCCAAGGCCTTGAACGAGACCGACCGCCGGGCCGTGCGCACGCGCTACCGCACCCTCCTCACCCAAGGCGCCAAGGAGTTGCCCGATATCCCGCCGCGGACGAAAGGAACCCGGGGACGCATCGCAACGTCCGACGCCCACAACCTGCATGAACGTCTCATGAAACACGAGACGTCCGTCCTCCGCTTCATGAAGGACCCCGACGTCCGCTTCACCCACCATGCCGGAGAACCGAAGATCCGAATGACCAAGGTCAAGATCAAGGTGTCCGGATGGTTCCGCACCATGCTCCACGCAACCGCATGGTGCCGAGGCTCAAGCTTCCTCACCTCCATGGAGGCACTCGGCTACAACCCTCTCGTCGCCATCCACATCGCCCTCGACGGAAAGGCCGCAGACATCCTCAACGAGCACTACGGCCAACCAGACCCCAACAAGGGGTGAGTAGTTACCTCCCAGAATCACAAATCTCGTGTTGTTTCCGATCAGGTGCAACCGCTCAAACTGCTCCTCGTGGCGCCAGCCAATCCAACGGTCCCGCGGCGCACAGCGGAAGGTACCCGTTTGCCAGCCCGCAGCGCCCATCCACCGCCCGCGCCACGTGAACACGTAGCGCAGACCTCGACCCGCAAACTGCTTGAAACCCAGATCGTGATGACGGTCCACCACACGGTTCCAGCGACACACCTCATCCGGCCGCGCCAGGCGCACCACCACATCCCGGAGCACAAAACCCTCCGGAGTCGTCTCGAAAACATCCGCGGCGCGTTCCATGACCACCACGGATACCACGCCGCTTCACAAAAAGCCAGCACCAATCCGAATCCTCCGGAACCTGCGGAACCCAGCCTTCCAACGAACCTAGTAGTACGGAAACGTTGGATTGGGGGCTGCAGGCATGAGCTGGCCCCGATGCTCAGACCTGACACCTGATCCATAGAGGCCTAATAATCCCATTGTGTTCTTTATCTGATCCTTAGAAGCGGTGCGAGAATCTCAGCGAACAGCCCGGTTCCAGCGGGTGCCGACACGGGGCCGACACGCACCGACACGGACCGACACGGAAATACCGCCCCATCCTGCAGCCATCAATGCAACGTCGGTGGACTACTAGCGTGGGATGGCCTTGCGCGCGCCCCAGGGCCGAGACCCCGCCGGCTCGGCGTGCTCCGGACCCGGAGGTTCTCGCCAAGCTGACCCGCCGCCGGTTCTCGGCCGAGTATCGGCTGCGGATGGTCGAGGAAGCGGACCGCTGTCGCGAGCCGGGCGAGATCAGCCGCCTGCTGCGTCGCGAGGGGCTGTACCGCTCGCATCTGTCGACGTGGCGCAAGGCCCGCCGCCGGGGAGCGCTGCAGGGCCTGACGCCACGCAAGCGCGGTCCCAAGCCGACGCCGTCCCACCCCCTCGGCGCCCAGGTTCGCCGGCTCGAGGCCCAGGTGGCGCGGCTGGAGAAGGAGCGGGCCACGGCCCCTACGATTCTCGAAGTTCAGGGAAACGTTGCCGGGCTGCTGGGATTCAGCCTCCGCGACGGGAAGGGCTGCGGATGGCCACCCCTTCCCTCGCTCGGCAGGTCGGCATCGCGCCGGCCTGTCGGGCGCTGGGGGTGTCCCGGGCCCCGTTCTACCGCCGCCGGAGGCCCGTTCCCGGGCATCCGCAGCCCGTGCGACGCCCGCCCGGGCCCGGAGCGAGGGGGAGCGGGAGCCGGTCCTCGACCGGCTCGCCTCCCCGCGTTTCGTCGATCGTTCCCCGGCCGAGGTCGTGGCCACGAGGCTCGACGAAGGACGGTACCTGGGCTCGGAGCGCACGAGGTACCGCATCCTCTCTGCCCGGCAGCCGGTGCGGGAACGGCGCAACCCGCGCACCCACCCACGCTATGCCAAGCCCGAACTCGTCGCCCGCGCTCCGAACCAAGTCTGGTCTTGGGACCTCACACGGCTGCTCGGGCCGAAGACCGGGTCTTCCTTCTACCTCTACGTGCTGCTTGATCTCTTCAGCCGCTACGTGGTGGGATGGATGGTTGCCGAACGCGAGAGCGCGGCGCTGGCCAGCCGGCTGATCGAGGAATCGTGTCTCAAGCAGGGGATCCAGCCTCAGGTGCTGACCCTGCACTCCGACCGCGGCGCCCCCAAGACCCGCCCGTGCACCGCGCAACGCCTCGCTCAGCTCGGCATCACCCGCTCGCTCAGCCGCCCCAGGGTCAGCGACGACCACCCCTTCTCGGAGGCACAGTTCAAGACCTTGAAGTACCACCCCGGGTTCCCCGGGCGCTTCCCGGACCTGCCCGCTGCCATCGACTTCTGTCGATCCTTCGTATCTACTCACCCCCCTACTGATGACGAAGATCGATCCGCTTCTTGTCAGCCGGAACACGCACCTCCGGTCCTCGGCCGCGAGCGAGTGAAAGGGGCAAGGGAAAATGCCGGATCCGAACCCGTCAGGAAAAACGATAAGTCATCAGTAGGGGGGTGAGTAGATACGATCCTTCTTCCCTTGGTACAACACTGAGCATCACCGTGCCGGCCTCGCGATGCTCACCCCTGACGATGTCCACCACGGCCGCGCCCGGCAGCGGATCGAGCAACGCCGGCGCGCCTTGGGCCGAGCTTGGGGCCGGCACCCGGAACGGTTCGTCCGGGGGAGACCGAAACCGCGGACGCTCCCCGAAACGGTCCGGATCAACCCGCCGAAGGCCACCCCTACCGTGGGAGATGCTCAGTACATGACAACCCTTGCTGTCTCAACGGCGTTGACAGGTTCCGAACCGGATCACGCCGTGGGAATACGATCGGGAGTTGTACAAGAAACGTAATGAAGTCGAACGTCTGTTTCGAAGGATCAAGCGATTTCGGCCTGTCTTCACGAGATTCGACAAGCTGGATGTTGTCTTTACCTTCTTCGCCATGTCCTGCATGGCCATGGCCTCGTCCTCCTGCTCTTGCGCCACGGTCTCCGCCTCGGTGGTGGCATCCACCACGGTGATCCCACGCTGATTCCGAGACGCGAAATCCGAGTGCGTTGGGGCTTGCGTCATCACAGATCGCCCCTTGACGCAATTTTTTCGCGCCGAGAAGATCTAATGGAGCCTTGGCAGCACGATTGCAGCGCGACGCAGACCGAAAAATCTCGCCGGTCGCCGCTGGATTAGCAGCGTGGGATCGTCGTGGGCATCCACCCTGGCGGGGTCGATCCGCCCTTCCGGCAGGGTGGACAGATCGTCGGGATCAATCCTGAAGCGTGTTGTGCTCATGGTCCGCGACCTCCTTCCAGTTGGCCTTTCGGGTCGAAATGATGCGGACGGCCGTCCTCCGAACCGTGTAGACGACCACGTAGGCCCACCCGCCGCCCGTGCCGAGCAGCCGGCAGCGGCCCACGGTGATCCCACGCTGATTCCGAGACGCGGAATCCGAGTGCGTTGGGGCTTGCGTCATCACAGATCGCCCCTTGATCGCAATTTTTCGCGCCGAGAGTGTCTAATGGAGCCTTGGCAGCACGATTGCAGCGCGACGCAGACCGAAAAAATCTCGCCGATCGCTGCTGGATTAGCAGCGTGGGATCGTCGTGGGCAGCGGCCCCTTGCCATCGCCCTTCCGGCGATCCTGCGCGACGATTCTCTTCGGGTGGGGAAAGGCCCGGACGGCATGAGCGAAGTCAAAGCTGCAACGCTCGAAACAGGGACTGACCTTGGTCCCGTCCCATTCGAACTCCATGCCGATACCATAGGCTCATGGCCTGCCCGCATCAAGCGTCTCACCCCGACCCTTGCCGCCTGGACTGCGGCACGCGCGCTGACCCCGGCCCACTCAATAGCCGTTGCCGTCTCTTGGCAGGCCGATCCCGCACATCACCGCTTACCGGCCTGCTGTCGCGATTCGGCAGGATTGGTACCATTGGACGCCCCATGGGGGCAGCGATGATCCGCTTCAAGATGACTGCGCCGACCAGTCCGCGTGTGTCATCGTCAATGTTCCGACCGGACAGCACTGCGGTAACGGCCGGATCATTGAGGCCGGGCCGGCCAATCTTGCTGGGCGATCCAGCACGGAATCCGATCGGTCGCGTCGCGCCACATTCGCCGGCAATTTCCGTGGGCCGGATTGGCGCATGGCGCAGTCGAGACTCACGGCGGCTCTACGCGACCTCGACGATCCGAATGCCGTCGTCTTCCAGCCGCGCGGTGCCGGCACGAACTCATCATTGCCCGGCAACACCTTGCGAAAGGAGGATATCGCATGACGAACTGGACGAACTGTCCTGCGGTGGAACGCAATCCCCGCAAGATCAGTGGGGCTTGGGCCTTCACGGGGACCAGAGTGCCGGTTTACGCACTCTTCGAGAATCTCGAGAGCGGAGCGACCGTGAACGAGTTTCTGGAGTGGTATCCTGAGGTCGAACCATGGCAGGTAGCTGCTGTGCTCAAGCACGAGGTCGAAGCTCTCAAGGCGACCACGGGGCCGTGAAAGTCCTCTTCGACCACGGAACTCCGGCACCCCTTCGCAGGCATCTGGCCGAACATTCTGTGGACAGGTCCGCAGAGATGGGATGGGAGTTGCTGGAAAACGGGTAATTGATTCAGAGGGCTGAAGAGGAAGGATATCGGGTCATCGTGACTACGGACCAGAACATGCGCTATCAGCAGAATCTGGCCGGAAGAAGGGTGGCGGTCGTTGTGCTGATGGCTACGCCGTGGCCTCGGGTGCGGCAGCGAACCGAAGAAATCCGAGCGGCAATCCACAAGGTGCGACCGGGGCATGTGCGGGAAGTCCCGATCTGAGAAGTAGGCGCCGAACGGTGGCAGGCGGGGGAATGCGAGCAGATCGAGGATCTGCTCGCCCTTGCTCGTGTCCAGACAGGCTTGGTTCGGGGTTGCTGATGCCCCGGATCGGCACGAAGATCCCATGCTTGTTGCTGTGATGCGATCGGAGTCTCGATCGCGGCGCGGGTCGACGCGTTCGAGTCTGCGATTGTGAGATGTGCGGACGTCTGCGGCCCGGTGGCGGCGCGGATCTAGGCGCGAGGGGTCCGTTTCGGCGGATCCGGGGCGAGCGAGAGGCCTACCGGGTTGGGTGGCCCGGCTTGGATCCTTGCGGTTTCGGTCGGGGTGTGAGCGCAGTCAGCCGGGTCTTGTGACGGCGTGCAGGACCTGCTTGCGCTGGTCGGCATAGTGGTGGCGGGCGTCGGCGAAGCTGTGGAAGGGCTGGGGCAGCTTCCGCTGGTTGTGGAGGATGACGGCAAGGGCAAGGGTGTTGAGGATCGCGTGGTTTGCGGGTGCGTTGCGGGCCCGGAGCATGGAGTCGTCTTCGCGGAAGGTGGTATCGCGGATGGGGTGATGGCTTTCGACCACCCAGGGACCGCGGTTCCATGCGAGTACCGGTTGCGGCGAGGCGCGGTCGGCCGCGACCGAAGTCATGCCGTAGGCGTGTTCCATGGTCCGTTTTCCGGATTTCTTGAATTCGACGCGCCGGGTGACACGGAAGATCGGTTTGACGTGGGGATCGTGGATCATCTTTGCGGGCGGGGTGAAGACTTCGATGCTGCGTTGCTCGATGCGGCCGTGCTCGAGCGTGGGCGTTTCGCGGTAGCGTCCCGTGCTCGTGGTTTCCCAGTTGATGCTCTCGAACGTCTCGAAGGTCTTGGGAGCGTTGCCCTTGACCGTCATCATCCCGTCGGCGCGATGGGTCTCGACGATCCGCCGTGCCGTCTCGCGAGTGGTGTGGAACGCGTCGAGCGTGAGCAGACGGCCGGCCACCGGCGCGGTCTCGAGCGCGGCGTGGACGGCGGCGATCTCCCCGCCTTCGTCATGATCGTTGAGGATCGAGACCGGCATGCCGGTCCCGTGCTCGATCCGCGAGACCGTCTCGTTAGGATCCTCGCCGGTGCGGTGGGCGCCGCGAATGCGCGTGCCGTCGACCGCGATCGCGTGGCCGACCCGCAGGCGCGGCTGCGCCCAGCGCCGCAGAGCCTCCTCGATCCACGTCGGGTCGGGGTTCTGCAGCACCCGGTGCACGGTCGATTTGGACACCGGTTCCTACCGGCCGGTGTCCGGGTTCTTCCACGCACCGATCTGCGCCAGATCCTTCTGCGTCATCGCCTTCGCGTAGCGTGCCGCCGCCACCGCGCCGTGCCGATTCGCCAGCCGCGCCAGCAAGATCACGCATAGCACCGAGGCGATGCCGTGCGTGCGCCCCTGCGCGCGCCGGAAGTCGGAAAGCGCCGCAAAATGCTGGTACATTGAGCGCAACTCCCGCGCCGACCGGCCGCTCTGCGTCGCCCGCAACTCCCACGCCACGGGAAGCGGCGCACGATCCCGCAACCGACGACAGGCGTCGCGACGCAGCGGAACCACGTACAGATCCTTCGCCTCCCCGTGCGGATCCGTATAGCGCCCGTTGGCACGTGCATAGCCCTTGCTCCTGCCCACGTACTTCCAGTTCGCCGCCTTGTACAGGGTGCCGCGGAACTTCGTCGGCGAAACAAACGACTCTGCCACCAGCAACGGATTGCCGTACGCAGCTTTCCAGTCATCGCTGAGACGCCGCTGCATCCGTGACAACGCAAACGAGGCAAGACCCCGAAACGCCCGGCGACCCCCTAGAATCACAAACCTCGTGTGGTTTCCGATCAGGTGCAACCGCTCGAACTGTTCTTTGCGGCGCCAACCCATCCAACGGTCCCGCGGCGCACAGCGGAAGGCGCCCGTTTGCCAGCCCGCAGCGCCCATCCACCGCCCGCGCCACGTGAACACGTAGCGCAGACCTCGACCCGCAAACTGCTTGAAACCAAGATCGTGATGACGGTCCACCACACGGTTCCAGCGACACACCTCATCCGGCCGCGCCAGGCGCACCACCACATCCCGGAGCGCAAAACCCTCCGGAGTCGTCTCGAAAACATCCGCGGCGCGTTCCATGGCCACCACGGATACCACGCCGCTTCACAAAAAGTCAGCACCAATCCGAATCCTCCGGAACCTGCGGAACCCAGCCTTCCAACAAACCTAGCGTGGGATGGCCGTGGTTTCCGGGAGATCCAGCCGACCGGGCCTGCGCTCCCGGCCCGGTGTCCGGGAGCGCAATCCGCAACCATGGGAATCACCGAAAGACGGACGCGTCGAGACTGCCGTTCCCCGAATCGGGACCAAACGGGACGTGGAAGGCTGCCGGGACGGAGGCTGGAGGCCAAGCCGGCCTACCTGCGAGGTGAATAGGCGGACGGCAGCAGAAGGGTGGAAGTCATCTCCTCGATGTCCGGCAGGGCGTCCGTCAGAAATGCCTTCCACACGGGATCAGCCTGAGAACCGGCCCGTGCCCGGGCCCGATCCTCGAAGCTCGAATATGCCCAGAGGTGGAGGACTTCGTTCGGATCCGGAAACACCGTCGTCCAGAGGCCGACGTTCATCGAGTACTTCTCGCGGGCAGGGAAAGCCTCCAGCATGCGCTGCACCCAGGACGCCGCTCTCCCGGGCTTCAGCCGGTACACCCGGAGCTCGTAGAGGTTGCCTTCCGAATCGGGCGTGCGAAGTTCTCTTGACGGCCGCAGCACTCTCACGGATTGGGTGACAATGTGGGGAGCCACCAATGGAACGAATTCCGTCCTCCATGCCTTGAGTTGCGCCAGTTCGCTGCGAAAGCGGACGAGTTCGTCGATGTCCGAGTAGCCCCAGAGATGCACGTACTGGTTCAGGCCGCCGATCTCACTTCCGAAATGGCCCTCCAGCCGCCCGTACGTATCCCCGTCTCGGATGCGGCGGCCGACGGTACCGCTGGCCTCGATCACTTTCGGAGCGGTTCCCGGCCGGCAGGTGTACATGCGGAGTTCGTGAATCACTGGACATGGTCCCCCGGTGGTCGGCCGACTGGAATCACGGCAAGTGTAGCACCCTGTCGCCGGATTCTCCGAATCGCAGCGACGGTCGTCTCGGGTGGCGAGGCAACGCCGGAGTCGACCGGTTCCGCGTGTCGCGAGCCGATGGGCGGCACGGGTGCCGCAGCCGTTCGGGCCGGATAAGGGTGCCGGACGGAGCCGGTCCGCACGAGCAAGAGCGGCTCCGGACCGACATCGGGCTCCCAGCCCCGGCGAGCTTCCGCCCGCGGGCTCCGGCGACCGGAAGGTCACTCGGAGAAAGCGGTGGTCAGGATCCGGCTTCCGGCGCCGACCGGGATGCGCAAGGGCGGGTCCGGTCGGCCGTTATGAAGGCCTGTCGAAACCGAAGCCGGCAGGGCAGGCCGCTCAACGCCGGTGTCGTTCGCGCCCGGGGCGCCGCCGCCGACAGGGAAACGCATGTCTGCATTGCTCTGCAGGCTTCCTGCGGCCTCCGGCGCGCGTGGCCCCCACTGTCCGATGCCCGTACGGCTCCCGGTCCCGCAGACCGGTGCGGCCCGGAAACCCGCAACGCATCCCGGATCGGTTGGCTGATTCGTGCCGTCGGCCGAAATCCCCCGGGCCCCGAATCCGGAAACTCCTCATCGGGGTCCTCCCACGGTCCCGTTCCGGGGCAGGCCTGCTCGGGGCCCCACCGGCCGACACTCTTCCTCTTCCGGGGGTCCGGCTCTCCGGGTGTGCCGGGGCGGGTCGGCTTGCCGGTGCGGAGACGGCCTCCGGAGCGCCGGAACGCGGATTGGGGATCGCTCGTCCCGGTCGCTCTTCCCGATCCCGACATCGCCTGTTCCCGCGGGCGGCGGAGGATGGTCCCGATGGTGCCGTCTCGCGAAGGATCCCGGAAGGCGGCCGGGTTTCGGATCGATTGCATCAAGGGTCCACCTGATGAACGGATCTTCGTGGCTTGACTTCCGCGCGGCACCGATCCGGGTTCCGGTCCGGTCCCTGTGTGACGCGCACCGCTCATCCCGCAGGAACCAGGAAACCGGGATTCTCCCGGCGATCGTCGTGCGTGGCGACCGGAGTCGTCCGGAATCTGCTAGCGTGCCCGCAAGCGCGGTCCGATTCCGTCGAGACCGGGATCATTCGGGTGCGCCAAAGGCATGGAGCACGCGGATGACCACGCTCGCCGCAGTCGACGGTGCCGGCCGTGGGCGGGCCGCTTCGACGAGGATTCCGGGGACGAACCCGCCAGGGTCATGAGAGACGGCAACGAAATCGGCCCCGACACCCAGCCGCCCTACCGCTTCGATGCCTACGCATCAACGTGGCTGCGCGGGCCCACGCGGGCTCCCGTTCGCCTACCGGTTTCGATCGGATCGGTTCCCGTCGGGTTCGCCGCCCTGCCTGTGGATGCGGATCTGACGAGGAACGGACGACGGAACGGAGCACCCATCGGCGAACGCATGATCGTTGCCGGCAGCATCCTCGACGGGAACGGCCGACCGGTGGCCCGCGCGCCGGTGGAACTCTGGCAAGCAAACGCAGCGGGGCGGTACGTGCAAGCCACCGATCAGCACGATGCGCCGCTGGATCCGAACTTTCTCGGTGCGGGCCGATGCGAGTCCGACGCATCCGGGCACTACGCGTTCCGCACCATCAAGCCCGGTGCGTATCCTTGGTCGAACCACGCCAATGCTTGGCGTCCGAGCCACATTCATCTGTCGTTGTTCGGCCCGGTCCTCGGTGCCCGCCTGATCACGCAGATGTACTTTCCCGGCGATCCGCTCCTGCCGTTGGATCCGATCCTGAACAGCGTGCCGAATGGAGCCCGCAATCTGTTGATTGCGAAATTGGATCTGGATCATTCCGAGCCCGGTACCGCGCTCGCGTTTCGGTTCGACATCGTGCTTGGCGGTGCGGCCGCGACCCCGATCGGAGTGTGACGTGCCGCCGCCCCCGCGGACGCCTTCTCAGACCATCGGACCGTTCTTCGGCTTTGCTCTGGCGCCGGATCAGTACGGCTGTGCAGGGTCCGCGATCGGTACGGGAACCCTCGTAGAGAGTCACGATGCCGGTCAGCGCCTTCAGATCGTCGGCCGGGTGCTCGATGGTGCGGGAGCAGTGATTCCGGATGCGCTGGTGGAGATATGGCAGGCGGATACGGCCGGTCGCTACCGGAGCTCGACAGCCCGCCGTCTGGGCGATCGTGCGGACCGGGGCTTTGCCGGTTTCGGGCGAGTGGGCACCGGCGTCCGTCCTGACGGCCGGTTCGTGTTTCAGACGGTCAAGCCGGGCAGCGTCGATGGTGTACAGGCGCCGCATGTGCACGTCACGCTGTTCATGCGAGGGTTGCTGCGTCACGTATTCACGCGCATCTATTTCTCGGACGAGGAAGCGGCCAATCGTCGGGATCCCGTTCTGCTGACCGTGCCTGCCGGTCGACGAAGCACGCTGATCGCCCGGCGCACCGACCCGTCGTCGGTCCCCTCGTACGGTTTCGACATCCACATGCAGGGGGATCGCGAGACCGTGTTCTTCGATGTCTAGGTCGTTGAAGCCGTGCCTTGGAAATGACTGACCCGTTTTCGGCGCCGTCGCATGGCGAGTTGTTCACGTCCGCCGAGATGCGTTCAGTGCTGTCCGACGAACGCCGCATCGAGGCGATGGTGCGAACGGAAACAGCACTGGCGCGAGCCAATGCCAGATGCGGGGTCATTCCGGAGGCCGTTGCGCACACCATCGAACGGACGTTGACGGAATGGAGGCCCGATCTCGCCGGTCTGGGAAAGGGTTCCGAGGCCGCCGGCGTGCCGGTGCCTGCTTTGGTGGCCCAGCTTCGCGAACAGGTGGGCGAAGCGGCGGGAGGGTATGTGCATTGGGGAGCCACGTCGCAGGATGTGGTCGACACTGCCCTTGTCTTGGTGCTTCGCGAGTTGCTCGATCGCCTGGAAGGTCAGCTTGTCGAACTGATCGATGCGCTCGGGAGGCTGGCGCATCGGCATCGCGACACCGTCATGCTGGCCCGCACCCGCATGCAGCAAGCGGGACTTACCACCTTTGGTCTGAAGGTGGCGGGCTGGCGCGAGCCGCTTCGCCGGTGTCGGCGCCGACTCGACGAGCTGCGGCCGCGCCTGCTGCTGGTTCAGCTCGGAGGTGCGACGGGCACCATGGCGCCCTGGGGATCCGCCGGACCGGCCGTGCAGGCGGCGTTCGCGGACGAACTCGATCTGGGAATTCCGACGCTTCCCTGGCATACCCAGCGCGACGGACTCGTCGAACTGGCCGGATGGCTGGGTTTGCTCACCGGGGCGGTGGGAACCATCGGAATCGATGTCGGACTCCTGGCGCAGAGTGAGGTCGGCGAAGTGGCCGAAACATCCTCCGTCGGGCGCGGCATGTCCTCGACGCTGCCGCAGAAGAGCAATCCGGTCCGCAGCGAGATCCTTGTGGCTCTGGCTCGGTACAATGCCGGTGCCGTAGCGTCCATGCATCAGGCACTGTTGCACGAAGGCGAACGGAGCGGTGCGGCTTGGGCGCTGGAGTGGCTGACCCTGCCCGGTATTGCCCAAGCGGCGAGCGGTGCGCTGATGCACGGTTGCCGGCTGGCCGACGGCCTCGTCGTGGATCCGTCGAGGATGCGGCGGAACCTGGATGCGACGGGCGGGCTGTGTCTGGCCGAAGCGGCCGCTTTCGCACTATCCGATTTCATGCCACGAGTACGGGCGCAGTCGCTGGTAACCGAAGCCTGTCGGGAAGCGAAGGCGACCGGAGATCGGTTGAGCGCCGTGCTGGAGCGCCGGGCCGGCGTTTCGGTGCACTGGAGCACCTTCGACGATCCGGGACGGCACGTCGGTACGGCCGCCGCCCTCGTGGACGCTGTCTTGGCGGACTGAGGGCTCGTCCGGAAATCGTCGCTTTCGGTTGACCGGTTCCCGACATGCCCGTTTCGAGGGTCGGTCCGGTACCGGTTCGGCCTCGAAGGGCGGGAATCGAACAGGATCCCGGGGAGTTCAGGGGCGGCAGGAATCCGCACGCTTCCGGAAACCGGAGACATCGGAGGCCCGATGGATAGCAGCAGAACGTTCAGCACACGGAATGCCGTGCCTAGAGGATCCCGAGACGCAACTGGTGCCTGCCCGGAAACCCCTTAAGAATATGATTACATGAGTGAAAGCGCAATATTTGCAGGGCGAAGAGTCATCGAATCCAGCTTGATTTCAGCGGAATATATCGTCATACTTCCATCAAAGAAGGAATCTTCTGGTCTGCCCCCTTGAAACTGGTCCACCCTAAGAGCCTGTACGGAAACTATTGAGCGGTCCCGATTCTGGCCGCTCGTGCAAAGTATCGGCGTCGGAGAGACCGCTTCGAAAGCAATCTGACAGATGTGGAATGGGCTTGTCTGATCCCGATGTACTCTCCAGCCACATCGCAGATACCAGAATCAGGGCCGCTCCATAGTTTCCGCACAGGCTCTTAGAAAACCTTGCGTTCTGGAATCCCTTGTTTAAACATGGGCTGGGGCACGCCGTGCGGACCCTGGCGATCTTCGGCGGCTACCTCGATCGCCGCAACGACCCCCCACCCGGACCCACGGTGGTCGGGCGGGGCTACACCCATATGGCGATCCTGGCCCAAGGCTACGAATGGCTGCCGGGCATCTCGCCGCGCCGGCGTTGGTCCTCCATGATCCGCGCGCAAACCTGCGCATCCGCTGCCGGCCACGCGACGAACCGGCCCTCGAACAGATCGTCGAGAAGATCCTGGAACCGGTCGGCGAGTTCGCGTTGGCGCCGGCCGGGATCGATCCGGCCGATCCCGTCGAGAATCTCCCAGACGGTGACGGAAGCGATGCCCCGCCCCTCGTGGGCGATGGAATCGAGAAAGGTGGCGACCTGCGGGTCGGACGCGGCCGCATCCTTTCGGCGACCGCATTTGCGTCGAACCAGCCGTGCAGGCCGAACCGTCATGTCTTCTTCGCGGCGGGGAGTGACAGCGGCGGGCAGCCGGGGCGGACCGCCGGCGAATGCTCGACGCCGTGCTCCTCCCCGAAATTCCGCGCGAACGCTTCGGACGTGTCGGCTGGCGTTCGCGCTTTGCGCGCGTTTCGCGGATCCGGCGGCGCACCGGTTCTTCCCTCGACACCCCGGCCGGCCCGGTCTCGCACCGCGGTCGGGACGGGTCTCCGGGATCGATGTCGCGGACGACGATGCTCGTGCGCATGCCGACGCCTTCGGTTCGATGATGGCCACGGTGCGATCGAATTCGCACCGGCCCCACCGGAGCGGAGACCGCCGGGTCGGGATCGACGGCCCGGTCGCTACCGGTAAGGTCGGCCGTCCGGCGCAGAACCCGGATCCCGGATCCCAAGCATCATGCGAGTCCAGGTCGTCATCGTCGGCGGAGGTCCAGCGGGCCTGCTGCTCTCCCAGCTGCTGCATGTCCACGGTGTGGAATCGGTGGTGCTCGAACGGCGGACCCGGATGCACGTCATGCAAAGGGTTCGCGCCGGCGTGCTCGAGCCGGGCACCGTCGACCTGCTGGGCCAGGCCGGCGTGGCGGCACGACTGAGGGCCGAGGGGCTGGTGCACGAAGGGTTCGACATCGCATTCGCGAACCGGCGGTACCGGATCGACCTTGCCGCCCTGACCGGCGGACGAACCGTCACCGTCTATGGTCAGACCGAGGTTACGCGCGACCTGTTTGCCGCCCGTGACCGGGCGGGTGGCGTCGTCGTCGACGGCGCGGAAGACGTGATGCTGCACGATCTCGCCGGCAGCGCACCCTACGTCACCTATCGGCGGGGCGGCGAGTGCTGGCGGATCGACTGCGAGTTCGTGGCCGGGTGCGATGGATTTCACGGCGTCAGCCGGCGTTCGGTGCCACGCTCGATCCTGCGGGAGTACGAGCAGGTCTACGCGTTCGGATGGATCGGAATCCTGTCGCGCACCCCGCCGGTGTCCCGGGAACTGATCTACGCCCGCCACGCCCGGGGGTTCGCCCTCTGTTCCATGCGGTCTCCCGCCTTGAGCCGGTACTATCTGCAGTGCTCGTCGGAAGACTCGATGAACGACTGGCCGGACGAGCGCTTTTGGTCCGAGCTCCGGCGCCGACTGCCCGAAGACACCGCGCAGGCCTTGGTGACCGGCCCGTCCCTCGAGAAGGGAATTGCGCCGATGCGAAGCTTTGTGGTCGAACCGCTCCGGCACGGCCGTCTGTTCCTGGTGGGCGATGCGGCCCACATCGTGCCGCCGACCGGGGCGAAGGGACTGAATCTCGCGGCGTCCGACGTGCATTACCTGTCCCGCGCCCTTGCCGACCATTTTGGTCGGAACGACGACAGCGGACTCCGGAACTACTCCCGGACCGCGCTCGCAAGAGTATGGAAATGCCAGCGTTTCTCGTGGTGGATGACCTCGCTGCTGCACCGGTTTCCGGGTTCCGGCGGCTTTCGGGAGCGCATGCAGCGGGCCGAACTGGAGTACCTGTTCTCCTCGCCGGCGGCCATGGCTTCGCTGGCGGAGAACTATGTCGGATTGCCCTACTGACAGCGGCCGGGTTGCCGGGAGGACGGTACCCGCGACGGTCCGTCGGGGGGGGGTATGCGGATCGTGACCGGTCCGGACCCTTTCAACCGGACATGGTTAACTCCGCATGCACGAGGCTTGGGTGCAGGAAGGACGAGGTCGAGCGACGAGGCAAGACCCGGCCAGGCCGCGCGCGCCGAGGCCCGGCACAGGGCGCCCTTCGCGTTGCGTCACTCCTCGCGCTCGCACCATCCCCGCGCCCAGGACGAGCGCGTGCTGCCCTCGGCCGCCGACGCCGCCTTCCGCCCATCCACCGTCGTCGCAGACAGAGGTCGAAAGCCGATCCTCATGGGCCACGATGCACGGCCTCATGAGCGAAGAGTGAACCGTGTCCGGTTGAAAGGTCCGGACCCCCGGAGATCCGGGGCCTGACGGTTCGCGGCAGGAGGCGACCGTGCGGGCGGGGAGCGGTCGGGGCGGCTCCGGAACGATGCGCCGTCGAAGAGAGGGGTCCGCTTCAGCAGGACGGGCGGCGCGTCGGGGCGGCCCGGCGGAAGCGGATCACGGGTTCCGTGCCGAGCATCAGCCGCCGCACGTTGGCGTGGTGGCGCAGGGTGACGAGGATCGCGATGGCCAGCAGCGCGTTCAGATGGGCGGGGTCTCCCGGGAGCTGAAGCGGCAGGTGGCCGGCCCGCTGCAGCGCCAGCAGCCCCCAGAGCGACAGGGGCGCGCCCGCCGCCAGCGCGCCCAGCGCGCCCACCGACGAGCGGCGGCAGACGGCGACCAGCGTCACCCATCCGAGGCCCGATGCGAGCGCCACCGGCCAGGACAAGGCCACCAGCGTGCCGTACGCGGTCGCGACCCCTTTGCCGCCGCCGAAGCGGAGCCATACCGGAAACAGGTGCCCCAGGACCGCTGCCAAGGCGGCCCAGCCGGCGGGGCCGGGGCCGAAGCGGTCGGCCAGCACCACAGCCAACGTGCCCTTGCCGGCGTCCAGCAGCAGGGTGGCGGCGGCCAGGCCCGGGCGGCCGCTGCGCAGCACGTTGGTGGCGCCGATATTGCCGGAGCCGCGCTGGCGCATGTCGCCGAGGCCGGCCAGTCGGCCGAGGATCAGTCCGAACGGGACGGAACCGAGCAGGTATGCGGGCGCCAGGACCGAGGCCCAGTACGCCGCCGGCCCGGTCGCGAGGTCGGGAATCACGGCCCCTCTTCGAAGACGGGCCGGCCGTCCACCACCGTTCGGAGGATCCGGCCGCGGACCGGGTGTGCCGTATAGGGCGCATTCTTCGACTTGCTGCGGAAGTTCCGGGCATGGAGTTTCCAGGCGGAATCAAGGTCGATGAGCACCAGATCGGCCGGCGTGCCGGGCGCCAGGCGTCCACCCGGAACCCGGAAGATGGAGGCCGGCCCGCTCGTGACCCGTCGCAGCAGTTCCGGCAGCGACATACGGCCCGAATGCACGAGGTCGAGCGCGAGCGGCAGCAGGGCCTCCAGCCCCACCATCCCGAACGCCGCCTGCTCGAACGGCAGGCGCTTGCTGTCTTCGTGATGGGGCGCGTGGTCACTGGCGATCACGTCGATGACGCCGTTCGCAACGGCATCGGCGATCGCGGCCCGGTCGGTTTCGGACCGCAGCGGCGGCGACACCTTTGCGAAGGTGCGCCAGCCGGTGACCTCTTGTTCGGAAAGTGCGAAGTACTGCGGCGCCGTGCCGGCGGTGACGGCGACGCCCCGTGCCTTGGCTGCGGCCACGGCCTCTACGGCGCCCCGGGTGGAGAGGCACGGGAAGTGGATGCGGGTTCCGGCTGCTTCGGTCAGCCGCAGGTCGCGCTCCACCAGAATCGTTTCGGCCAGCGGAGGACTGCCGGGCAGTCCGAGTTGCGTGGCCAGGGATCCCGTGTTCATGACCCCGTTTCCGGTCAGGGCCGGGTGCAGGGGATGCTGGACGAGCAGCAGGTCCAGCGAACGCGCGTACTTGAGGGCGCGGAACATCAGGCCGGCATCGGCCACGGCTCGATTGGCGTCCGTAAAGGCCGGGACGCCGTTTTCGGCCAGCAGGCCCATTTCGGTCAGCTGTCGACCGCGGCACCCGACCGTGATGGCTGCGGTCGCGTACACCTTGACGAGGCTGGTCTCGCGCGCCCGCCGGCTGATGAACTCCACCTCGGCGACGCCGTCGATGACGGGATCCGTGTCCGGTGTGCACAGGATGCTGGTGATGCCGCCGGCCGCTGCCGACCGGCTGGCGGTGAACAGGGTTTCCTGATGCTCGGCTCCGGGTTCCCGGAGGTGGGCCCGGGTGTCGATCAGACCCGGTGCCAGCACGAGGCCGGAACAGTCCACGGGGACCGCGTCCGCGGGCAGACCGTCCGCGAACAGGCCCGCCCCGGCCGCGACGATGTGCCGGCCGTCGGTGAGCACCCCCCCGGGTGCGTCGAGTCCGGACGCCGGGTCGACGAGGCGGGCGCCGAAGTAGGCCGTCCTCCGGGGCGGAGCCCGGAACGGCCGGGTCGTTGTCACGCGGCGGCTCCCGGGGTCGGAAGCTGCACGAGCATCTGGAGAACGGCGATGCGCACCGCTACGCCGTGCGCCACCTGCTCCAGGATGAGCGATCGTCCGATGTCGTCGGCCAGCTCGCTGTCGAGTTCGACGCCCCGGTTGATCGGCCCCGGATGCATGATCACGGCGTCGCCCTTGGCAGCGGACAGCTTGTCGGAATCCAGACCGAAGAACCGGAAGTACTCGCGGACGGAGGGCACGTGCGAGCCTTGCATCCGCTCCAGCTGCAGCCGCAGCATCATGACGACATCGGCCCCGTCCAGGCCCTCGGCCATGGTTTCGTAGGGGCGGGCCCCGAAGGCCTCGATGCCCGCCGGCAGGAGCGTGGCCGGTGCGACGACGCGCACGGTCGACCCCATGATGGTGAGCAGGCGGATGTTGGAGCGCGCGACGCGGCTGTGCATGATGTCGCCGCAGATGGCGACCGTCAGTCCTTCCAGGGTTCCCTTGCGCCGGCGGATCGTGAGCGCATCGGTCAGCGCTTGGGTCGGGTGTTCGTGGTTGCCGTCGCCGGCGTTGACCACCGCGCAGTGGACCTTGCGGCTGAGAAGGTGCGGCACCCCGCTCATGGTGTGCCGCACGACCAGCACGTGGGGCCGCATGGCGTTGAGGGTCATGGCGGTGTCGAGCAGGGTTTCGCCCTTGCCGGTGGAACTGGTGGCCACCGACATGTCCACGACGTTGAAGCCCAGGTGCTGGCCCGCGATCTGGAATGATGCCCGCGTCCGCGTTGAGTTCTCGAAGAACAGGCTGATCAGCAGATGGCCGGGCAGCGGCTCGGCGGGCGGACGGTTCGCCGCCAGACGGTCGGCGATTCGGTCGGCGCGATCCAAGAGGTCGACGATTTCGGCCGGGCCCATCTCCTCGATTCCCAGGAGATGGCGGCGAATAGCGGGCCCGGTGAATGCAGCTGCCCCCATGACCGCGCACGATAGGGCGGGTTCCGCACGGCGGCAACTGCCGGGGCGCGGGGGCTCGGTGCCCCCGTTCGGGGCGGTGCGTGGTACACTGATCCACGCGTATCGTGCAGCCGCGTCTCCGAGGTTCCCCATGCCGACCCGCCTGCTTCCCGCGCGCCTCCGGACGGCGCCGATCCTCGGCTTGGTCGCGTTGCTTTCCGGGGTTCTGCCGGCGCCGGGCGGCGCCGTCGAATTCACGACCTCGGCCCCGCAAGGGTACCTGCTGGATGTCCAGACCGGTTCGGTCCTGATGGCCAAGGCGGCGGATCAGCTGGCTCCCCCGGCCTCCATGAGCAAGCTGATGACGGTCTACATGACCTTCGAAGCCCTCCGGGACGGCCGTCTGACGATGGACACCGAGTTGCCGGTAAGCCGGGAGGCTTGGAAGAAGGGCGGCTCCAAGATGTTCGTGGAGGTGGATACTACCGTGCCGGTGATCGACCTGTTGCGCGGGGTGATCGTGCAGTCCGGCAATGATGCAAGCATCGTTCTGGCGGAGGGAATCGGCGGCACCGAAAGCGGCTTTGCGAGCCTGATGAATCTCCGGTCTCGCGAACTCGGACTGCAGGACAGCCGGTTCACCAACGCCACGGGGTGGCCGGATCCGAACCACCTGATGTCGCCCCGCGATCTGGCTCGGCTGACCCTGCTGCTCATCGAGCACTTTCCCGAATACTACCCGCTGTTTGCCGAGACCGAATTCACCTACGGCGGCATCCGGCAGCAGAATCGGAATCCGTTGCTCTACCGGAGCATGGGCGCGGAAGGGATGAAGACCGGATATACCGAGGCGTCCGGCTACGGATTGACGGCGTCCGTCAACCGGAACGGGCGGCGCCTCGTGCTGGTGCTGAACGGCATGGGTACGCCCCGGGAGCGGGTGGCGGAAGCGACGCGCCTTCTGGAACTGGCGTACGCGCAGACCGAAGCCGTGCATCTGGCCGATGCCGGCCAGGTCGTTGCTGCAGTGGAGGTGGCCGGCGGCAGGGATCTGGAGGTGCCGGTGGCGTCGGCCGGGCCCCTGAGGGTGACCCTGCCTCGAGGGTCGGGGCGCGATGACACCGAGTTCCTGCTTCGATACCGGGGGCCGGTCCGCGCTCCGATCGAGTCCGGGGCCGCGATCGCGTCGCTGGTGGTGCGAAATCCGATGCAGGCCCCGAGCGAGTATCCGCTGGTGGCGGCGGCGGCGGTGCCGGAAGTGGGCCTCGTCATGCGCATGGTCCGGGCCGCCGGGATGCTGATCTGGGGACCGCCATAGCCCGCGTCGGTACGGGGCCGGGTACGTTCCTCAGCTTCGAGGGCATCGACGGCAGCGGCAAGACTCTTCACGCGCGCATCGTCGCCGACCGGCTGGAGCGGAACGGAAGGTTGGTGGTGCGGACGCGGGAGCCCGGCGGGAGTCCGGTGGCCGAGGAAGTGCGCGCGCTGCTCGCGGGGGCGCGAGCCGGAGACTGGGATGGCAGCGTCGAGGCGTTCCTGCTGTCGGCGGCCCGGTTCGATCATTGCCGGCGCACGATCGGCCCGGCGCTGCGGCGAGGGGCGTGGGTGGTGTCCGACCGGTTCGTCGATTCCCTGTTCGCCTACCAGGAATGCGGGCGCTTCGCGCCCGGCCCGTTCGTTCGGCTGATGGCGGAGCACTCGGTGGGAGGCCTGATGCCCGATCTCACCGTCATCTGCGATGTCGACGTGGATACCGCCCACGACCGGGTGGTCCGGCGCACCCGGTTGTCCGGCGGTACCCTGGCCTGCTACGAACGGGCGGACCGGCCCTTTCGCCAGCGGGTCCGGGCAGGGTTCCACGAGCGCGCCTGGGAGGATCCGGACCGGTGCGTGGTGGTCGATACGGCGGCGCCCCGAGAGACGGTGGCCGCCCGCATCTGGTCGGCGATCTGCGATCGGCTGGAGGTGCAGGATGGCTGAGACGGAGCACGGTTCGGAGATCGTTGCGCCGCATCCCCGCGAGGCCCCGGAGTTGGTCGGGCACGGGCGGGCCTGGGCGGCGTTCATGGCGGCGCTGGATTCCGGACGGGTGCCGCATGCCTGGCTGCTCGTGGGCACACAGGGCGTGGGCAAGGCCACGTTTGCCTACCGGGCGGCGCTGGAAGTGCTGTCCCGGAATCACCGCCGGCCGGACGACCGCTCCGTCCGGCGCCGGGTGCGGGCGGGCAGTCACGGGGATCTGCATGCGATCGAACTCGAGGGCGACGTCGGTGCGAATCAGGGGATTCCGGTCGATCACGTCCGGAAGCTGCGCAGTCATCTCGGCTACACGGCCGCAGAAGCCGGATGGCGGGTGGCCGTCGTGGATGCGCTTGACCACCTCAGCTCCCACGGTCGGAATGCATTGCTGAAAATGGTCGAGGAACCGCCCCCGCGGACGCTGCTGTTCCTGATCGCGCACCGGGTCGGCGCCGTGCCGGCGACGATCCGGTCGCGGTGCCTGCGGCTTCCGTTCGCGAACCTGCCGGCCGCCGAATGCATGCGGGTGCTGGAGCGGTGGCTGCCCGACCGAAGCGCCCGGGACCGGAACGGACTGGCCCGGCTGGCGTCCGGTGCGCCCGGGCGCGCGCTGTCGTTGGCCCAGGGCGACGCCCTGACGCTGCTCGACGAGATTACCGGGATCTGTCGGCCCCTGCCGGCGCTGGATGTTGCGGCCGCCCACGCGTTCGGCGACCGCATCGCGGGATCGCAGGACGCGCGGCGGTTCCCGACGTTCTTCTCGATGTTCCGGGCCTGGGTGTACCGGACCGCGGTTCGAATCGCGGCGGGGGACGGGGCGGTGGGGGCGGACATCGTCGACGGCGAGGGGGAGGCGCAGCGACGGTACGGCGCGGGCGCGGGCATTGCGGGCGTGCTGGGATTGTGGAACGATGTGGGTCAGGTTGCGGATGCGGCGGCCGCGACGCAGATCGATCGCAAGCAGGCCGTGCTGGACGTGCTGTTCGCGGGTCGCCGGCGGGCGCGCGACCCTTGAGCGAGGAGAAGCCTGTGGACGTCTCGTCGGCCGCGTCGGGGTACTACGTGACGACCCCGATCTACTACGTGAACGACGTGCCGCACCTGGGACACGCGTACACCACGATCGCGTGCGACACCCTGGCCCGGTTCATGCGGCTCGACGGACGCGACGTCCGCTTTACCACCGGAACCGATGAGCACGGGCAGAAGGTGGCCAAGTCGGCGGCCGCGGCCGGTCTGGATCCCGCCGCCTTCACCGACCGGGTCTCGGAGCGCTTCCGTTCCCTGATCGACGCCGTGGGCGCCGCGCCGAGCGACTTCATCCGCACCACCGAGGAGCGCCACTACCGGTCGGTTCACGAAATCTGGCGCCGGCTGGTGCAGCGCGACGAGATCTACGCGGGCAAGTACGAGGGCTGGTACTCGGTGCGGGACGAAGCCTATCTGGCGGAAGGCGAACTGGTCCGCCAGCCGGACGGCACGTTCCGGGCGGCCAGCGGCGCACCGGCCGAGTGGGTCGCCGAGCCCAGCTACTTCTTCCGCCTGTCGCGCTGGCAGGAGCCGCTGCTCCGATGGTACGCCGCCCACCCCGATTTCGTCGGGCCGGCGTCCCGCCGCAACGAGATCGTGCGTTTCGTGGAGGGCGGACTCGAAGATCTGTCGGTATCGCGGACCACCTTTCGCTGGGGCGTCCCGGTGCCGGACGATTCCGGGCACGTTATCTACGTCTGGTTCGATGCCCTGACGAATTACCTGACTTCGGCCGGCTTCCCGGACGAACATTGCAGGACCTACGACCGCTTCTGGCCCGCCGATCTCCATGTCGTCGGCAAGGACATCGTCCGGTTCCACGCGGTGTACTGGCCGGCGATGCTGTTGGCCGCCGGACTCCGGCCCCCGCACCGGGTGTTCGCGCATGGATGGTGGACGGTCGAGGGCCGGAAGATGTCGAAATCGATCGGCAACGTGGTCGATCCGTTCCGGGTCGTGAAGGAATTCGGAGTGGACCAGGTCCGCTACTTCCTGCTGCGCGAAGTTCCGTTCGGGCAGGACGGCGACTATTCGCGCGCCGCGATGATTCATCGGGCGAACGCCGACCTCGCCAACGACTACGGGAACCTGGTGCAGCGGGTGCTGACCCTGGTCCAGCGCAGCTGCGGCGGCGTGGTTCCGGAACGGGGTGCGGCCGCGCCGGAGGACGGCGTGCTGCTCCGGACGGCGGCCGGGCTGGGCGCCGAGCTGCGGCCGCTCATGGAGACCCAGCAGATGCACGCTGCCCTGCGGGTGCTGTGGGACGTGATCCGGGCGGCGAACACCTATGTCGACCGCGCGGCTCCGTGGGCCCTGGCCCGTACCGACGCCGATCGGTGTCGGACGGTGCTGAGCGTCCTGCTCGAGACCGTCCGGAGAATCGCCGTGTTCTCGCAGCCGTTCGTTCCGGTCGGGTCGGCCGCCATCCTGGACCAGCTGGCAGTACCCGCCGACCGTCGACGGTTCGGCGATGCGGACTGGAATCCGGCGCCGGGAACCCCCCTCGCCGCTCCCCGTCCGGTTTTCCCGAGACTCGCGCCCGGGCCGGCATCCCATGCTGGTTGACAGCCATTGCCACCTCGACTTTCCCGAGTTCACGGAGGACTTCTCGGCCGTCTTGGACCGCGCCCGGGCCGCCGGGGTTCGAACCCTGCAGACGATTTCCACCCGACTGGCGGCGGCGGCCGCGATCGTCGAGATGGCCGGACGGGATCCGGATCTCTGGTGCTCGGTCGGGCTGCATCCGCACGAGGCGGCCAACGAGGAAGACGTGTCGGCGGACCGAATCGCGGCCCTGAGCGACCATCCCGACGTGATCGGAATCGGGGAGACCGGGCTCGACTACTTCTACGAGCACAGTCCCCGCGATCGGCAGGCAGCGTCCTTTCGCAGCCACATCGAAGCGAGTCGGAGGACCGGGCTCCCGGTCATCGTGCATGCCCGGGATGCGGATGATGCTACGATGGCCATTCTCGAAGAGGAGTACGCGCGCGGTCCGTTTCCGGGGCTGATCCACTGCTTCACCGCCGGACCCGCCCTTGCGCGGGCGGCGCTGGGGATCGGCTTCCTGATCTCCATTTCCGGAATCGTCACCTTCAGGAGAGCCGAAAACGTGCAGGCAGCCGCGCGCGAGATCCCGCTGGACCGATTGCTGGTCGAAACGGATGCGCCGTTTCTGGCGCCCGTGCCGCATCGCGGCCGCCGCTGCGAGCCGGCGTTCGTCGCCGATACGGCCGCGGCTGTGGCCGCGCTGAGACAGATCGAGGGGTCCCGTCTGGCGGCCGCCACGACCGACAACTTCTTCCGGCTGTTTGCCAAGGCCCGGCGGCCCGATGGGTAGGCGGCGCGCGTTCCTCCGGGCCGGGCGGCGGCGGGCGGCGCCCGGGCGGGAGACCGGGTCCGGACCGGGCGGTCGGAGACCGAGGTTGGGGTCCGGATCCGTCATGGTGGTCGCGTGCGCCCTGGCGGCCAGCCCGGCGGCGGCCGCGGCCGAGGTTCCGGACGAGGTCCGGCCGTGCCTCGGCTGTCATGCGGTCGAGGCCTCATCGGCGGACCCGGCGCTGCCGCAGATTGCCGGCATGCGGAAACGGCACCTGCTGTCGGCGCTGCAGGACTATCGTTCCGGCGATCGTCCGCATGCGGAGATGCAGCAGGCCGTAGCGGGTTTCGACGATGCGGGGCTCGAGGTCCTGGCCGCCTGGTACGCGATGCAGCCGTGGACGGCCGGTCCCGGCGTCATCGACACCGAGGCGGCGAAGGCGGGCAGCAGGAAGGCCCGCGCGTCGTGCAGTTCGTGCCACCGGGCCTCAGGCGAGGGCGCTCTCAGTGCACCTCGTCTCGCCGGTCAGAGCGTCGGGTACCTGGTGGCGGCGAATCGAGCCTACCGGGAGGGCACCCGCACCAGTGCCAGCGCGCGCGGCAAGGCGTTCGTCATGGAGGCCCTCACCGACGATCAGATCCACGCCCTTGCCCACTACTACGCCGGCCGACGCTAGTCGCCGTCCGGCAGGGAACCGACGGCTGCAGGGCGGCGGGAGTTCCGGTCCGGCACCCGTGAGATCCCGCGCGGCGCCGATCTCCCGCATGGATCCTCGCGAGCCCGATCCCGGACGACGCGGCGTCCGGAACGGTCGGCGGGAACCGCGGTCCCGGATCCCGGTGCGCGGCCTCTCGGATCGCTGCCCTGCGCGCGGTCACCGGGAACCGATACCGACCACGGCGAGCAACCGCCCGTAGCGCTGCTCGCCGGCCTGCCGGCTTCGACGGTGGCTGAAGAACCGGTCCGGTTCGGCTGCGGTATCGCTGCGGAGCACGTCGATCGTGCCGACGCCGGCCTGTGCAAGACACCGGGCTGCATACCCCGGAAGGTCGAACAGAAGCTTGGCGCCGGCCGCGCGAAACAGGGTTCGGTGGGCGGGGTCGGCGCGCAGGAACGGATCGGCAAACTCGGGGTCCACCGGGTAGCTGGACTGGGCGACCGTCGGTCCGATGGCCGCGATCATGTGACGTCGGCTCGCGCCCAGCCGCTCCATGCCGTTCACGGCGGCCTGAAGCACGCCCGCCAGCGCGCCGCGCCACCCGGCGTGGGCGGCCCCCACGATCCGGGCCGACGGGTCGGCGAGCAGTACCGGAGCGCAGTCCGCGGTGAGGATGCCGACCGCCAGGTCCGGTCGCGCCGTCACGACGGCGTCCGCGTCAGGGGGAATCGGCCGGGCCGGGTCGGCCACCAGGACCCCGGCGCCGTGGACCTGAGGGGGCGTGACCAGCGGTCGGTGTTCCAGACCGGCCGCCGCGACGGCCCGCCGCCGGTTCTCCACGACCCGGGCGCGGGCGTCCCCGGATCCGTACCCGCAGTTGAGCGAACGGAACGGACCTTCGGAGACGCCCCCACGGCGGGTCAGGAAGCCGTGCGGGATGCGGTGGCCCCGGAGCGCGGCAGACCGGAGAACTTCCGGACCGGCCGTCACGTGAACCCCGTCGGCGGCGGGGCGTCCGGTCCGGTGATCGCCAAGGCCCGGAACCGGGTGCCCATGCCGTCCGGGTGCGTCAGCCGCCAGAGAGCCGCTTCGGCGTCGGCGCGATCCGCGGCGCGGGGGACAGCCAGCCGGGCGGCGCGTCGGCGGATGCACAGCGCGTCCAGGAACGCCCCTTGTCCGCGGGGTCCGTACACAGCTGCGCGGACGGCCCGCGCTGCCGCTGCGAGCCCGTCGAAATCGACCCGGACCGACAGGTCGGACGCGCCGGGATCCTCCAAGGGATCCACCGACCGGTGCGCGCGGACCGCTTGCAGGGTTCCGGACGGTTCCTGTGAATCCCGTGCGTAGTCGAGGATCAGGCTCACGCCCCCTTCGGCGACGGCGCGGCGGGCGAGATCCGCCACCATGGCCTGGCCGGCAAGGGAGACCTCTGCGATCTCTCCTTCTTCGGCCGGAGACGGGAGGCGGGGCCCGACCGGTGTCGGCTGCGGCGCACGCATGAATGCGAACCGCGCGGTGGAAGGGTTCCAGGTTACGAGTCGCTCATGCCAGTGCCCCCCCGACTTGACGTACTGATGCACGGGCAGGGCGTCGAAGAACTCGTTGGCAACCACCAGGGAGAAGCCGGCCGGAACCGCAGCCAGCTCGTCGGCAAAGCGGGCGGCGGGAACCGCGACGGCCTGCCGGCCGCGAAGTGTCGGCGAAATCTCGACGAACCAGATCCGGGCGGCCCGCGCGAAGTGCGGGGCCACGGCCGAGGCCGTGCGCAGGATGTCCTGCATCAGGGTGCCCCGGCCCGGCCCCAGTTCGATCAGCAGAAAGGGCGTAGGTCGGTCGCAGCGCTGCCAGTAGTCGATGAGCCAGGCCGTGATGATCTCGCCGAACATCTGGTGTATTTCCGGTGCGGTGACGTAATCCCCCGTCCGGCCGACCGGCACGTGCCGCATGTAGTAGCCGTGTTTCGGGTGGAACAGGGCGAGGCCCATGAAGTCCGCGACCGACAGCGCACCGTCCCGTCGGATGCGCCGGACCAGCAGGTCCCGCAGGGTCACGGCCGGCGACGATAGGCCCGGGCCCACAGCACGATGCCCGTGATCAGGACCGGCAGGGACAGCAGCATGCCCATGGTGACCGGACCGGCGAGATAGCCCAGGTGGGCATCCGGCTCCCGAACCCACTCGACCAAGATGCGCGAACCGGCGTAACCGGCCAGAAACATGCCGCTGAGGGCGCCGGGATGACGAATGACGGAGGTTCGGGTGGCCGCAACGCGGAGTACGAGGAACAGCAGCACGCCCTCCAGGGCCGCCTCGTACAGCTGGCTCGGATGGCGCGCTGCGGGCCCGGCCGCCGGAAAGACCACGCCCCACGGGAGATCGGTCTCCCGGCCCCACAGTTCTCCGTTCACGAAGTTGGCGATCCGTCCGAAGAACAGGCCCACCGGGATCACGCAGGCGATCGCGTCGCAGAACGGGGCCAGAGCGAGACCGCGGGCGCGGCAGAAGAGCCATGCCGCGACGGCACTGCCTGCCAGGCCGCCGTGGAAGGACATGCCGCCCTGCCAGACGGCGAACGCTGCCAGCGGATCGCGGGCGAGGATGCCGTGACCGTAGAACAGGAGGTACCCCGCCCGCCCGCCGACGAGTATTCCGAGGATCGTCCAGACAACGAAATCGGAGATATCCCGGGGCGTGGCGCGGGCCGGAAAGCGGTTGATGGACTGCGACAGCAGCCTCCATCCCAGTAGAATGCCCGCGAGATACGCGAGCGCATACCAGCGGACCGCCAGCGGTCCGACGGAAAACGCGACGGGATCGATATCGGGAAACGGCACGGGGAAACGGCTCCCAGCAGGGTCTGCGTGGCAGATCGTCGCCGCCCGGTATACTACCGCCCGGCGCCAGGAGGCATAGGACCATGGCGATCTTTCGGCACGCGGCATCCGATCTGTTTCATCTGGCAAGGGAAGCGGCGCGGGCTTGTCGCCGGGCCGGCAAGGCGGCGGTGGTCCGCAGACTGCCGGTGCGCACGCGGATGCTGGATCGACTGGGGGTGGTGCCGCGCGAGGAATTCGATTCGGTGCGGGAGCTTGCGGAGAATGCACGCCGCGAGAGCGAGCAGTTGGCCGAGCGCCTCGCGAAGCTTGAGGCCGGACCCCGCAAGCGGACCTCGAGAAAGCCGCGCCCGCCGACGAACACGGAAACTCCCGATTCGTGACCCGCCTTCCTCCGGCCGTGACATGACACCGGGCCCCGGGACCATGCGGGTTCTCTTGGTGGGATGCGGCCGCATGGGCTCGGCCCTGCTCCGCGGCTGGGCCGAGAAGTCGATCCTCGATCCGGATGCGGTCACGGTGGTGGAGCCCGACGGGAACCTGCGCAGCCGGGTTGCGGAAGCGCACCGGGTGACGGTGGTTCCGGCCGTGCCGGAATCGTGGTCCGGCGAGGTCGTGCTCTTTGCCGTCAAGCCGCAGGTCCTGGAGCCGATTCTTCCCGCCTATCGCCCGCATTGCGGTGCCGCTGCAGCGATTTCGATCGCCGCCGGAAAGAACTTGAAGACGCTGGCCGAGGGTTTGGGCGCGACGGTTCCGATCGTGCGGGCGATGCCGAACCTGCCGGCTTCCGTGGGCCGGGGCGTCAGTGTTGCGGTTTCGAACCGGCACGTGAACCGGGTTCTCCGGGCCCGCGTCCAGTGCTTGCTGGGCGCCGTCGGCTCGGTTCACTGGATCGATGACGAGACCTGGATGGACGCGGTCACGGCCTTGTCGGGAAGTGGTCCGGCCTACGTGTTTCTCCTGACGGAAGCGATGACGGAGGCAGGGAAGCGGGCCGGGTTGCCGAACGGGCTCGCGCGCGACTTGGCGCGGGAAACGGTGGCCGGAGCGTCCGCGCTCCTAGTGTCCGGCGGGGACCCTGCCGAACTGCGTGTCGCGGTAACGAGCCCCGGAGGTACCACGGAAGCGGCTGTGCGCGTGCTGACGGACGGAAACCGGTGGAGCGCGAGGGTGCAGGCGGCCGTGGCGGCAGCCGCGGCGCGCTCGCGGGAACTCGCAGCGATTCGGGACGGCTGACCGGCCGGTCGGGGTTCGAAACCGTACCGCAGAACCGGCCGATTCGGCCCGGGAACGGTCCGCCCGCCCCGCTACGCCGTGGACCTGGATGCGATGCACCGGCGGCCAGAGGGAGGCTCCCTCCGCCGCAACGGGGGCAGTTCGGAAAACGTGCGCCGCGGCCCGACATGGGGCCGTGGGGATTCTGCGCCCTCGTGCGCCGTGTTCCGACGCCCGTGCTTGCGGAGCGGAAGGGTGGGGTCATTGCGAGCGCCGGATGCAGGCCGCCCGCCTGCCCGGGGCTGCAGGGCGATGCAGAGGCCCGGAAGGCAGTTCGGGCAACGCACGGAGCGCCGGCAGGCGTGGGCCCTGGTTCCTGGGGACCCCGGGACCATGCGCGCGATACCCGGGAACCCCCGCATGCCCATGGTCGAGAATGCACGTCAATCCCGACGGCTGACCGGATTCGACATACGGAAACAGCCTCAAGGCAACCAGCAACCGGGACCGGTGGCCGGAGTTCGCCGTGCATGCGGCCGGCCAGATTCTGGAACGCCGTCTTGACCTGGTTCGGGTCGAGACGGCGGTTCCGCGTCAACCGGCTGGACAGCGGCAGCCGTTCCGGATGTCCGGGTCAATGGTCGGCAAGACCGGCGCGCGCTGCCAACAGGTCGTTCCGAAGCTTCTGCAGCCGCTGACGGAGTTCGGTCTCCATCGGCACTGCTCCGGGACGTCGGATGGCGTCCACGCCGTGCCGGCGAAGGGCCTTCTGCGCTCCGTCAATCGTGAGATGCCGGTCGTGAAGGAGGTGCTTGATGCCCTGGATCAGTGCCACGTCCTTGGCACTGTAGCGGCGGCGCCCGCCGCCCAGCCGGCGCGGCTTCAGGGCCGGAAACTTCTCTTCCCAGTACCGGAGCACGTGCTGAGGAATCCCGAGTTCTGCGGATACGTCACCAATTTCCCGCAGCGCCGGGTTTTGAGGGTGGCGGTCCGCCGCCGACCCGGTCCGGGCTTGGGGGGACGGGGAGGTGCCTGCCCGCGACTGGCGGTCCACGGAAGTCGGCCGCTGCGGGGCCGAGCACGCAAGCGCCGCGCTGAGACTCCGAACGGCAGGTTCGGTGGATTCGGAGCGGGGCCGAGTCGGGATGCCGGTTTCGGAGCCCGATTCGTGCGGCACTTCACTGCTCCTGCAGCGAGGGATTCATCCGTTGCTTGAGACGGTTGGCGGAACGGAAGCTGACCACCCGCCGGGGCTTGATGATCGCTTCGACCTGCGTGTTGGGATTGCGGCCGATTCGCTCTCCTTTGTGGTGGAGGTCGAAACGGCCGAAATTTCGAATCCGGACCGAGTCGCCTCTGGCCAACGCCGCCGCCAACTCTTCGAAGACCTGGTCAACCAGTGACGAAGCAAGCTTCCGGGAGATCCCCATTCGATTGAGCACGGCTTGGGTGAGACCAACGCGGGTCAGGGTGTCTTCGCTCATGTTCGAGTGCCCTTCTTCGTCCCAGCGGGTCTCCAATGTATCGGTCAATGAATCCCCATGTCAATGCGGAGTGCGGCCGCTTACGGACCCGGCGGCCGGGGTCGGGCACGCAGCGGCTTCCCAAGGCTGCGAGCCCTGCGGGCACCGGAGGAGCAAGCGGATCCGAAACGATCGGGACCGGCGTCGGGACCGGACGGGCGGCGAGGCTTCCAGCGAGCGGGTGGCAGGACCGTTCGCTGGGGGCAGGGCAGGCCACGAAGGATCATTGCGTGCAACGGCTGTCCGAAGCCGCAGCCCCCGACGAGTGCGCGAGTTCCGGGCGGCCGGCAGGTCGCCCGGAGTCTCCGAGATCCCGGATGGCATGCAGAATGTGCTGGTTCATGTCGCCCTGCACCATGTCGTACGCAACATCGATCGAATGCGCGAACCCCATGGCGTCGGTGCCGCCATGGCTCTTGACGGTGACCCCGTTCAGACCCAGGAGAATGGCTCCGTTGTGTTTTCTGGGGTCGAGTTTGTCGCGAAGCGCCTGCAGGGCCGGCCGCGCCAGCATTCCTGCCACGATTCCGCCGACGGAACTCCGTAGCGCGGTGCGCAGGTAGTGGCTGCAGAGCTTCGCCGTGCCCTCAGCGGTTTTCAGCATGACGTTGCCGGTAAATCCGTCGGTGACCACGACGTCGGCCCGGCCCGCCGTCACTCCGTCGCCTTCGATGTATCCCCGATAGTGCCGGCCGAGCGGGCCGGCCCGCAACCGCACGTCGGCCTCGCGAATGGCTGCGCGTCCCTTGCCCCGTTCCTGGCCGATGTTGAGGAGCCGGATTTCGGGATCCATTCGGCCCAGCACGACCTGCGCGAACGCCGTCCCCATCACGGCAAACTGTACCAGATGATCGACCTCGCATTCTGCGTTGGCGCCCATGTCGAGCAGGACACTCTCGCTTCGCCGTGTCGGAATCGTGGCGGCGATCGCGGGCCGGTGAATCCCGGGAAGGCACTCGAGGAACCGGACTGCGAAAGCCATCAGGGCGCCTGTGTTGCCGGCCGACACTGCCGCGTCCGCGGTTCCGTCCCTGACCGCTCCGATGGCCAGGGCCATGCTGGAACCCGTCTTGTTCCGAAGTGCGTGAGACGGTTTCTCGTCGGCCGCCACACTGGTGCCAGACGGAATCAGGTCGCAACGTTCGCGCAACGCCGGATGGCGTTTCAGAAGCGGCTGGATGCGACCGGAGTCTCCGACCAGCAGCATGCGGGCATCGGGGTGACGGGCGCATGCCAAGGCTGCTCCCCGGATCACGAGTTCGGGTGCGTGGTCCCCTCCCATCGCATCCACCGCGATGGTCGGTTGTCGGTTCATGAAGGGAACGTTCAGTCGCCGGCGTAAGGCTTGCCGCCGCCGAACTGACGGTCACGATAATACCCGCACACACCGCACGCGTGGTGCGGGCGTCGGTACGAACCGCAGACCGGGCACGGAGCGACGTTGGTCGGCTTGAGATGCTGATGTGCACGACGCTGTCCGCGCCGTGAACGCGTGACTTTCTTGCGTGGAACTGCCATGGGACTGTCTGAACGTTCCGATACGGAGGCGGGGCAACCTAACCTAGGTAACCCAATCCTGCGCGCGATGCAAGCCGGACCCTGGTCGTCGCAGGGCACTTCCGTTGTCGTGCCGGCAATCGACGGAGGCCGCGGGGGCGGGCCATTCCGGGTTCCCTGTGGCCGTGTGCCGGTCCCGACGACGCTGAAGGCCCCGAGCCATCCATCGACCTTCGCGAGGTGGCGGTGCGCCCGACCCATGGCGCACGTGCGCACCGGCTCTGGGACCGTCGGGGGAAGGAGCACCCCGACCTGCGGTTTCCCGGCATTATCGGCACGGGCTGGCGCCAGGTCGCCCTGCACGCGAGACCCCGATCGCGCGGGTCGGCGGGCAGCCGGGCGCGTTCAGGCGTGCGGCCCGCGACCGCCGGATCGGCGGGTCTGCGGAGCCGCAGTTCCGGCACCTGCATCGGAGCGCGAGCACGGTGATCCCACGCTGCTGATCCGGCAGCGACTGGCGAGGTTTTCTCAGTTTGCGTCGCGCTGCAATCGTGTCGCCAAGGCGCGATGGGGCCTTCTTGGCCCGAACATTGCGATCTCAAGGAGGCGATCTGTGATGAGCCGAGCCCCAACACATTCGGATTTCGCGTCTCCGAATTAGTGCCTGCCCGGAAAATCCCTAAGAGTCGGATTACATGAATGAAAACTCAATATTGACAGGGCGAAGATTCATCGAATCCAGCCTGATTTCAGCGGAATATGCCGTCATATGCCCTCAAAGAAGGAATCTTCGGTTCTCCAGATTCCAAATATGGTTGCATACACAATGTGTTATGATTTTCCGTGCAGACACTAATTCGTGCCCGCCCGAAAATGCCCCTTTCGGATGGTCTGCCGGCGCAATTGCGGGTTGGAACCCTCCCTCGGTGCCCCGTCCGCTCGGTTTCCGGGGGGATTTCTGTCGATGGGCAGCGGCATCCGGGCTTGTCCCGCCGCGAATCCGGCGGCCGGGGCGAGCGGCTCCGTTCCCGCCTCCGGCGGGCTTCGCAGATGGGGTGGAAGGAAGCCGCCGTCAGGCGGCGCGTCTTCGTCGTCGTTGGGCCCGGGCCCGGGCCTGCCGGTGCAGCAGCAGCCCGATTCGGTGGACGTTGAAGGCGGTCACGGACCGTGCCACCCTCCGGGCAAACCCGTCTGCCCCCTACGACCGGACCCGGTCCCTGCCGCGTTGCTCGAGGTTGTGGATCGCGGACTCCACGGCCGGATGCTGCCGACGCATCTTCCGGAACATCGGGTCGGCTTCCCGTTTCCGGTCCGCCTGACCGAGCGTTCCCTTCTTCGGCAGCACGTGGTGCTCCAGCAGCTCGTCCAGGGTGATCCGGTTGGAGGGGCTGTGAAAGCCCCGATCGAAACTGCACAGGCGGAGGTCGGGGAAGCGAGCCTGGGCTTCTCGGATCCTGGGCACGGCAGGATCCACGTCTCCGCCTTCCCACAGGACCCGATGGTGCAGGAGGAAGCCGTGTTGATCCTCCAGCACGGCCACCGGCACTCCGAGTTCCACCGGCACCCCGGCCTTGCCCTTCACACACCAGCGTGTGTGCTCTTCGAAGATCGAAAACCCCTTCTCGCTCTGCGGAATCTTCTCGCCCTTCCGCAGACGGCGATCCACCTGGTGGATCTGCCGGCGGGCATGCTTGAGGTACGACTCGACCGAACGCACCGTGGAGATCGGGACGTCTCGCTCCCGAAGCACCGGTACCGCCTCTTCCGCCCGCCGGACCCACGCCCGGCTGGCGTCGAGGTACGCCTTGACCGGCTCCGGACGGGCCCGTCGGGTCTGCCGAACCTGCTGGAAATGCTGCTGCAGTTTCCGGCTCCCATGCTGCCACTGCCGCCATCCAGACACCCCCAAGCGTACGGCGACGCGACCCGTATCCCGCACCAGGCAACGCATCGCATCCCACAACAGGTGGACATCTGTCGGGTAGTGCACATCCGTCTTCACCACGAACGAATCGCAGCGGCCCCGCAGGGGGTCGTCCGACCGACGGCGGCCCCGGTCGTCCGCGTCGTCCGCGTCGTCCGCGTCGTTCGCGCCGTCCGCGCCGTCCGCGCCGTCCGCGCCGTTCGTGCCGTCCGCGTCGTTCGCGCCGTCCGCGCCGTTCGTGCCGTTCGTGCCGTCCGCGTCGTCCGCGTCGTCCGCGTCGTTCGCGCCGTCCGCGCCGTCCGCGCCGTTCGTGACGTTCGTGTCGTCCTTCCGCTTCCGTGTCCGCTTCCGCTTCCGTACCAGCGCATGGCCTTTCTCCGCGATCAGCTGCGACACCTTCCCCAGCACTTCCGGTGTCAGCAAGCTCACGTTGTCCACCATCGTCGGATATCCGTACCAGGTGTGATCCCAGATGTCGGTGTGCCCCAGAAACTTCCGAACCGTCCTGTGCTCGTTCACCAGCTCGTGCACGGGATCGAAGTCCTAGCCCAAACCCTGCTTCAGGAGACCCATCACCAGGATCTTCCACAACTCCATGCCGGGACGCCCTCGCAGGCGGGATACCTCGGGAAGGATCCCCTCCTCCAGGATCTCGAACCACCGGGCCCGGGTCGACCGGTCGGCATACACGTAGTGAAGGCCACGCAGCATCGGCGGAATGTCATCCCGCGAATATACGTTGATCTCGATCTCCTCGATCGGAACCTGGCCCCATTCCAGCTGAGGGCGGACGGTCTCCCGCAGGGCCATTCTCCCGAAGATTCCCGCATCCCGCGCGATGTTCCGGCCCCAGCGGCCGATTCCCGCCCCACAGAGGGATTCTTCATCCCTTCAATAGCACACTTCCATCACTGGAGTCAACTGGTTGTACTTTTTCGGGCGGGCACTAGATAGTGCCCGCACCGAAAATGGTCATTTTGGCGGCCCTTCCGGCGAAATTTCGGGTTGGACCCACCCTCCGGGGCCTCCGGTCGCTCCGTTTCCAGGGGATTCCTGCCGATTCGTAGCGGCATCCGGGCCCTTCCCACCCAGAATCCGGACGCTAGTAGTATGGAATCATTGGATTGCTGGGTATAGAGACTTCAGTTTCACCCGGGCGTCTGCTGTCGTGAACCGCCAGTCGACGGTGCCGCCGGCCGCGTTGCGGCGCTTGACCCACGCCGCGGTCTCCCGCAGCATGGCGGCGCGATCAGGAATGCGTCGTCGAAGACACGGTCGCGACAACGCACCGATTTCGATCTCGGCCATGGTGAGCCAGCTTCCGTGCTTCGGCGTGTACCGAAACTCGAACCGCTTTCGCACCCGCATGGCCTCCCGGGGTGCAAAGGCCTCATACAACGATGCGGGGCTGTGCGTGTTCAGGTTGTCCATGACCCGTACGATCTTCTTGCCGGGGATGGGATCATCCGCGAGTTCCCGGATGAACTGCGCCCAGTCCCGCGCCGTGCGGCGATCGGTGACCTTTACCGTACGCCCGTTTTCATTGGGCGCGAACGCCAGGAAGAGATGGGCCGTACCGTTTCGCTCGTATTCGTAGTCGACGATTTCCGGCTGCCCGGGCCGCACGGGGCGGGGAAGGCGAGTTTCCTTCGTCTGCTGCCGGCGGGTCTCATCCATGCAGACCAGGACCTCGTCTTCGGCAAAATCCCGCTGGTACGTGTCCAGCACCTCCTCCATCGCCGCCACGAACGGCGCATTGCGGCTCGGGGGAATGCACCAGTACTGTTTCAGCCAAGGCTGGATCTCCTTTTTTTCCGAGTCCTCCGTACCGTTTCCTTCGAGATGCTCTCGACGATCTCCATCTCCATCAGACGACCGGCCAGCAGCTTCAGCGTCCAGCGAACACAACCTTCGGGCGGGGAAGAACAGGCCAGAGCCACCCGCTTCGCCTCCTTCGCCCCGTCCAGGAGTTTCGGTCGGCGGTTCTCCTGCTCCCGGCGGCGGAGGGCGGCCTCCAGACCTTCCAGAACACAGCGCTTGCGCAGGCGTTCGACCGTCGAAGCGCCGATGCCCAGGCCGCGCGCGATGTCGACATCCCGGAGTTTGCCGCCGTCGCGCCCTTCGTCCGCCATCAGCAGAATCTGCGCCCGACGCCGCCGCCAAGCGGCTCCGGTACCGTCGACGATCGCCTGGAGTTCCCGACGCTCCGGCGCCGAAAGGCGCACTCGATCGAGCTTCCTGCCCTGAGGGTTGGCCAGGATCCACTCCGATCCCCGCACCGAACCCCTGCAGGCAGGCTCGGTTCCCGGAAACCGGATCCGTCCGATCCCCAAGAGAGCGTGAGCGCCTGCACGTTCGGCATCGGGTCTGTGGGGATGAACCAGAGAGCGCCGTACCGATCGGGCGCCCACGCGTGCCGACACGCACCGACACGGGGCCGACACGGACCGACACGGAAATCTTGCCAGAATACTATCGTCAGTTCAACGTTTCCGTACTACTAGGGCGAGCGGCTCCGTTCCCGCTCCCGGCGAGCTTCGCGGACGGGGTGGAGGGGCGCCGCTGTCAGGCGGCGCGTCTTCGTCGTCGGGCTTGGGCCCGGGCCTGTCTCTGCAGCAGCAACCCGATGCGGTGGACATGGAAGGCCACCATGGAGAGCGCCACCCTCCGCGCAAAACCCTCCGCCCCCTACGACCGGACCCGGTCCCTGCCGCGCGGCTCGAGATGATGGATGGCGGACTCCACGGCCGGATGCTGCCGGCGCATCTCCCGGAACGTCGGGTCGGCGGCCCGTTTCCGGTCGGCCGGACCGAGTTTTCCCTTCTTCGGAAGCACGTTGTGATCCAGCAGTTCGTCCCGTGCGATCCGGTTGGAGGGACTGTGGAACCCCCGATCGAAGCTGCACAGGCGGAGGTCGGGGAAGCGGGCCTGCGCTTCCCGGATCCTGGGTACGGCAGGATCCACGTCCTGACCTTCCCACAGGATTCGGGAGTGTAGGAGGAAGCCGTGCTGATCCTCCAGCACGGCCACCGGCACTCCGAGTTCCACCGGAACCCCGGCCTTGCCCTTCCCACACCCGCGCGTGTGCTCCTCGAAGATCGAAACCACCTTCTCTTCCTGCGGGATCTTCTCGCCTTTCCGCCGGCGGCGGTCCACTGGGTCGAGCTGCCTCCGGGCATGCTTGAGGTACGACTCGATCCGGAGAATCCTGGGGGCTCCGACGCCTTGCTCTCGAAGCGCGGGAACCGTCGCTTCCGCCCGTCGGACCTCCTCCCAGCAGGCGTCGAGGTACGCCGGGATCGGCCCCGGACGGGCCCGCCGGGTCCGCCGAACCTTCGGAAAGAGCCGCTGCAGCCTCCGGCTCCGATGCCGCCACTGCCGCCCTCCGGACACTCCCGCCCGCAGGGCTGAGCGGCCTGTCTCGCGCACCCGGCAACGCATCGCATCCCACCGCAGGTGGACGTCCGTCGGGACGTGCACATCCGTCTTCACCACGAACGAATCACAGCGGCCCCGCAGGGGCTCCTTCGACGGGCGACCGCCCGGGCCGCTCTTCCGCTTCCGCACCCGCGCAGGGCCGCTCTCCGCGATCCGCGGCAACACCTCCCCCAGCACGTCCGGCGTCAGCAGGCTCACGTTGGGTACCACCGTGGGATACCGGTACCGGGTCTCGTCCCAGAAGTCGGAGTGTCCCAGAAACGTCCGAACGGTAGGGTGTTGGTTCACCCGCTCGTGCAGACGATCGAAGTCACACCCCAGGACCTGCTTCAGGAGACCCATCACGAGGATCCTCCACAGCTCCATGCCGGGACGCCCTTTCGTGTGGGACACCTCGGGAAGGATCCCCTGCCCCAGGATCTCGAACCACCGGGCACGAACCGACCGGTCGGCATACACGTGCCGAAGCCCGAGCAGTAGCGGCGGAATGTCCTCCCGCGAGTTCTCGTCGATCTCGATCTCCTCGATCGCAACCTGACCCCATTCCATCTGCAGGCGAAGGACGGTTCGCAGGGCACTTCTCGCGAAGATTTCCGAACATCCGGCCGATTCTCGACCGCATCGGCCGATTCCCGCATCAAAGCGGGATTCTTCGTCCCCTCTATATCACAATTCCACTTTTAGAGTCAAACCATTGTACTTTTTCGGTGCGGGCACTAGATACCAAACTCTGAGAGCCTGTACGGAAACTATGGAGCGGTCCCGATTCTGGCCGCTCGTGCAAAGTATCGGCGTCGGAGAGACCGCTTCGAAAGCAATCTGACAGATGTGGAATGGGCTTGTTTGATCCCGATGCACTCTCCAGCCACATCGCAGATACCAGAATCGGGGTCGCTCAATAGTTTCCGCACAGGCTCTGAGGGTTCTGGCGCCCTTCGAAAGTCCGTCAGGCACGACATTTCGTGCGCTGAACTTTTTTCCGATGGTCAGTCTTCGGGTGCCTCCGGGGGTGTGCGGAATCCCCAGCGTGTCGTAGATGCCGCCTCCGGACCCGGTTCGGGTTCGCCGACCCGGGGGAGGTCGCCGTCCGAACGTGGCTCGGCATCCGGAGCTGGGGATACGGCCCTGCAGGAACGGATCGAGCGTGCGACCCGAGGGTATCCGGCCCCCTGTCAAGGCCAGAGCGCGTCGAGCGGGAAGGCCACCGCATCGAAGGGCGGGAGGGACACCTGCTCGGCATCCCGCGCCGCGCCGACCGGCGTCCATGCGCCGTCCCGGAGCGCAAAGGCCTCCAAGGTCCGCGCGACCGGATCGACGAACCAGAGATAGCTAACGCCCTCCCGCGCATAGACCGGGCGTTTTTCTTCGAGGTCAAATTTCCGCGTTGAGAGGGAAAGAACCTCGCACGCCCAGTCGGGCGCGAGGGTCAGATAAGCTTCGTCGGGCGGCTCCGGCATCCGCTCGCGCCGCCAGCCGGCGAGGTCGGGTACCAGAATGTCCTCACCGAAATGGAGTTCCGGCTCATCGACGATCCACCAGCCGCCCGGCCCGCCGCGCCCTCTTTGGAACGGACCGCCGATTTCGATGCCGAGCGAGGAGCCGGCTATAGCATGACGAACGGCCGGCCGCGGCTGCATGTGCAGCGCGCCTTGGACGATTTCGGCCACCCTGTACGCCGGTGCGGCGAGCACGTCCCGGTAGGTCGCCTTGCGGGCCGGCCGCTGCCGGCGCAACGTCGCACCTGCACTCATGCCATGCTCTTCGATCCCCGTTCTCCCGCCATGCTACGCCCGTCCGGCGGGCGTGTCACGGCTGCCCCGCGGGGCGTGGCCATGGTGCTGGGGGACGCGCGGGGATGGAAGCGCATTGGGATTATGGTTTCGTACCCTACGTGGACTCGGCACTGTCGCCCACTTGCTGGCCGGTATGGCCCATTTTCAACGGCCGAACCTGCAGCTCCGTCCTAGCGGGTGCGCGCAGGCTGCCCCGCATGATGGCCGGCCACACGGGCGGATGGAGATACACGTTGACGATCCGAGGGCGGCCTGCGACCATTCCGATTCGTCGCGCTTCGGCGTCCGTGATATCCGCGATTGTGATGGTCGCACTGCAGCATCGGCCTGACAGTCTTGGAGCACAGGCTCTTGGGTGCGCGGATCTCGTCCAACCTGAGTTCAGTTCCACGGAGCGGTTCCATTCCCGAGGCGTTCCGGAAAGGACCGCACGGCGAGGTTGCAGGAATACGGCCGCCGCACGCGCAGTCCACCGGCAATCCCGTGATACAAGGCTATGGGCGGAGCGATTCGCTTCGGAACCCCGAAGCCGGATAGACGCCGAGCACCCGGACGCTCCGGGAAAAGAATCCGAGCTCCTCCAGAGCCAGCACGAGGTTGGGATGTTCCGGATGGCCTTCGAGGTCGGCGTAGAATTCGGCCGACGAGAACGAGCGGTCCGAGATAGTGTCTGCACGGAAAATCACAACACATTGTATATGCGACCATATTTGGAATCTGGAGAACCGAAGATTCCTTCTTTGAGGGCATATGACGGCATATTCCGCTGAAATCAGGCTGGATTCGGTGAATCTTCACCCTGTCAATATTGAGCTTTCATTCATGTAATCAGACTCTTAGGGATTTTCCGGGCAGGCACGAGATAGAGCTCTCGAGCTTGAGCATGTTGACGCGATTGGTCGCGAATCCGCCGAGTGCCTTGTATAAGGCCGCAGGGATGTTGCAGACGCGAAACACGAGCGAGGTGATCGTGTTCTCGGACGATACTTCGGGTTCGATCGACTCCAGGGCGAGTACGAGAAAGCGGGTCGTGTTGCCCGGGTCGTCCTCGATCTCGCGCGCAACGATCTCTAGCCCGTAGAGGTCGGCGGCAAGTTGCGACGCAATGGCAGCCTGCGCGCGGCTGTCCCCTTCGGCGACATGGCGTGCGGCCCCGGCCGTATCCTCGAACAGGAACGGTTCGATTGCGTTGGACAACAGGAAACTCCGACACTGACTCAGGGCATGGAAGTGACTGGCGGCCTGCCGGACGTCCGGCAGCGCCGTGCCGGGCCGGACCATGAGGTGATGGCGGATCTCGGCGAAGTGTTCGCCGATGATGTGCAGACCGGAAGCCGGCAGCAGTCGGTGAATGTCGGCAACGCGCCCAGCCGAGGAATTTTCCACGGGAATCACCGCGCGGTCCGCCCGCCCGCGGCGCACTTCCTCGAAACAATCCTCGAAGGCCGTGCACGGAACCACTTCCGAATCCGGGAACACGTCAAGGCCATCCCATGCTAGGTTTGTTGGAAGGCTGGGTTCCGCGGATTCCGGATGATTCGGATTGGTGCTGGCTGTTTGTGAAGCGGCGTGGTATCCGTGGTGGTCATGGAACGCGCCGCGGATGTTTTCGAGACGACTCCGGAGGGTTTTGCGCTCCGGGATGTGGTGGTGCGCTTGGCGCGGCCGGATGAGGTGTGTCGCTGGAACCGTGTGGTGGACCGTCATCACGATCTTGGTTTCAAGCAGTTTGCGGGTCGAGGCCTGCGCTACGTGTTCACGTGGCGCGGGCGGTGGATGGGCGCTGCGGGCGGGCAAACGGGCGCCTTCTGCTGTGCGCCGCGGGACTGTTGGATGGGTTGGCGCCGCAAAGAACCGTTTGAGCGGCTACACCTGATCGGAAACCACACGAGATTTGTGATTCTGGGAGGTATCTAGTGCCCGCCCGAAAATGCCCCTTTCGGATGGTCTGCCGGCGCAATTGCGGGTTGGGACCCTCCCTCGGTGCCCCGTCCGCTCGGTTTCCGGGGGGATTTCTGTCGATGGGCAGCGGCATCCGGGCTTGTCCCGCCGCGAATCCGGCGGCCGGGGCGAGCGGCTCCGTTCCCGCCTCCGGCGGGCTTCGCGGATGGGGTGGAAGGAAGCCGCCGTCAGGCGGCGCGTCTTCGTCGTCGTTGGGCCCGGGCCCGGGCCTGCCGGTGCAGCAGCAGCCCGATTCGGTGGACGTTGAAGGCGGTCACGGACAGTGCCACCATCCGGGCAAACCCGTCTGCCCCATACGACAGGACCCGGTCCATGCCGCGTTGCTCGAGGTTGTGGATCGCGGACTCCACGGCCGGATGCTGCCGACGCATCTTCCGGAACGTCGGGTCGGCTTCCCGTTTCCGGTCCGCCTGACCGAGCTTTCCCTTCTTCGGCAGCACGTTGTGCTCCAGCAGCTCGTCCAGGGTGATCCGGTTGGAGGGGCTGTGAAAGCCCCGATCGAAACTGCACAGGCGGAGGTCGGGGAAGCGAGCCTGGGCTTCCCGGATCATGGGCACGGCATGATCCACGTCTCCGCCTTCCCACAGGACCCGATGGTGCAGGAGGAAGCCGTGTTGATCCTCCAGCACGGCCACCGGCACTCCGAGTTCCACCGGCACCCCGGCCTTGCCCTTCACGCACCAGCGTGTGTGCTCTTCGAAGATCGAAAACACCTTCTCGCTCTGCGGAATCTTCTCGCCCTTCAGCAGACGGCGATCCACCTGGTGAATCTGCCGGCGGGCATGCTTGAGGTACGACTCGACCGAAAGCACCGTGGAGATCGGGACGCCTCGCTCCCGAAGCACCGGTACCGTCTCTTCCGCCCGCCGGACCCACGCCCGGCTGGCGTCGAGGTACGCCTTGACCTGCTCCGGACGGGCCCGTCGGGTCTGCCGAACCTGCTGGAAATGCTGCTGCAGCTTCCGGCTCCCATGCTGCCACTGCCGCCATCCGGACACCCCCAAGCGTACGGCGACGCGACCCGTATCCCGCACCAGGCAACGCATCGCATCCCACAACAGGTGGACATCTGTCGGGTAGTGCACATCCGTCTTCACCACGAACGAATCGCAGCGGCCCCGCAGGGGGTCGTCCGGCCGACGGCGGCCCCGGTCGTCCGCGCCGTCCGCGCCGTTCGCGCCGTCCGCGCCGTCCGCGCCGTCCGCGTCGTTCGCGCCGTCCGCGCCGTCCGCGCCGTCCGCGCCGTCCGCGCCGTCCGCGCCGCTCGCGCCGTCCGTGCCGTCCGCGCCGTCCGCGCCGCTCGCGCCGTCCGTGCCGTCCGCGCCGTTCGCGCCGTTCGCGCCGTCCGCGCCGTTCGTGCCGTTCGTGCCGTCCTTCCGTTTCCGTGTCCGCTTCCGCTTCCGTACCAGCGCATGGCCTTTCTCCGCGATCAGCTGCGACACCTTCCCCAGCACTTCCGGTGTCAGCAAGCTCACGTTGTCCACCATCGTCTGATATCCGTACCAGGTGTGATCCCAGATGTCGGTGTGTCCCAGAAACTTCCGAACCGTCCTGTGCTCGTTCACCAGCTCGTGCAAGTGATCGAAGTCATAGCCCAAACCCTGCTTCAGGAGACCCATCACCAGGATCTTCCACAACTCCATGCCGGGACGCCCTCGCAGGCGGGATACCTCGGGAAGGATCCCCTCCTCCAGGATCTCGAACAACCGGGCCCGGGTCGACCGGTCCGCATACACGTATTGAAGGCCACGCAGCATCGGCGGAATGTCATCCCGCGAGTATACGTTGATCTTGATCTCCTCGATCGCAACCTGGCCCAATTCCAGCTGAGAGCGGACGGTCTCCCGCATGGCCATTCTCCCGAAGATTCCTGAATCCCGCGCGATTTTCCGGCCCCAGCGGCCGATTCCCGGCCCACAGAGGGATTCTTCACCCCTTCAATAGCACACTTCTATCACTGGAGTCAACTGGTTGTACTTTTTCGGGCGGGCACTAGATAGTGCCCGCCCGAAAATGCCCCTTTCGGATGGTCTGCCGGCGCAATTGCGGGTTGGAACCCTCCCTCGGTGCCCGTCCGCTCGGTTTCCGGGGGGATTTCTGCCGATGGGCAGCGGCATCCGGGCTTGTCCCGCCGCGAATCCGGCGGCCGGGGCGAGCGGCTCCGTTCCCGCCTCCGGCGGGCTTCGCAGATGGGGTGGAAGGAAGCCGCCGTCAGGCGGCGCGTCTTCGTCGTCGTTGGGCCCGGGCCCGGGCCTGCCGGTGCAGCAGCAGCCCGATTCGGTGGACGTTGAAGGCGGTCACGGACCGTGCCACCATCCGGGCAAACCCGTCTGCCCCCTACGACAGGACCCGGTCCATGCCGCGTTGCTCGAGGTTGTGGATCGCGGACTCCACGGCCGGATGCTGCCGACGCATCTTCCGGAACGTCGGGTCGGCTTCCCGTTTCCGGTCCGCCTGACCGAGCGTTCCCTTCTTCGGCAGCACGTTGTGCTCCAGCAGCTCGTCCAGGGTGATCCGGTTGGAGGGGCTGGGAAAGCCCCGATCGAAACTGCACAGGCGGAGGTCGGGGAAGCGAGCCTGGGCTTCTCGGATCATGGGCACGGCAGGATCCACGTCTCCGCCTTCCCACAGGACCCGAGGGTGCAGGAGGAAGCCGTGTTGATCCTCCAGCACGGCCACCGGCACTCCGAGTTCCACCGGCACCCCGGCCTTGCCCTTCACACACCAGCGTGTGTGCTCTTCGAAGATCGAAAACACCTTCTCGCTCTGCGGAATCTTCTCGCCCTTCCGCAGACGGCGATCCACCTGGTGGATCTGCCGGCGGGCATGCTTGAGGTACGACTCGACCGAACGCACCGTGGAGATCGGGACGCCTCGCTCCCGAAGCACCGGTACCGCCTCTTCCGCCCGCCGGACCCACGCCCGGCTGGCGTCGAGGTACGCCTTGACCGGCTCCGGACGGGCCCGTCGGGTCTGCCGAACCTGCTGGAAATGCTGCTGCAGTTTCCGGCTCCCATGCTGCCACTGCCGCCATCCGGACACCCCCAAGCGTACGGCGGCGCGACCCGTATCCCGCACCAGGCAACGCATCGCATCCCACAACAGGTGGACATCTGTCGGGTAGTGCACATCCGTCTTCACCACGAACGAATCGCAGCGGCCCCGCAGGGGGTCGTCCGACCGACGGCGGCCCCGGTCGTCCGCGCCGTCCGCGCCGTTCGTGCCGTTCGCGCCGTCCGCGCCGTTCGTGCCGTTCGTGCCGTTCGCGCCGTCCGCGCCGTTCGCGCCGTTCGTGCCGTCCGCGCCGTTCGTGCCGTTCGCGCCGTCCGCGTCGTTCGCGCCGTTCGTGACGTTCGTGTCGTCCTTCCGCTTCCGTGTCCGCTTCCGCTTCCGTACCAGCGCATGGCCTTTCTCCGCGATCAGCTGCGACACCTTCCCCAGCACTTCCGGTGTCAGCAAGCTCACGTTGTCCACCATCGTCTGATATCCGTACCAGGTGTGATCCCAGATGTCGGTGTGCCCCAGAAACTTCCGAACCGTCCTGTGCTCGTTCACCAGCTCGTGCACGGGATCGAAGTCATAGCCCAAACCCTGCTTCAGGAGACCCATCACCAGGATCTTCCACAACTCCATGCCGGGACGCCCTCGCAGGCGGGATACCTCGGGAAGGATCCCCTCCTCCAGGATCTCGAACAACCGGGCCCGGGTCGACCGGTCGGCATACACGTATTGAAGGCCACGCAGCATCGGCGGAATGTCATCCCGCGAGTATACGTTGATCTCGATCTCCTCGATCGCAACCTGGCCCAATTCCAGCTGAGGACGGACGATCTCCCGCATGGCCATTCTCCCGAAGATTCCCGAATCCCGCGCGATTTTCCGGCCCCAGCGGCCGATTCCCGCCCCACAGAGGGATTCTTCACCCCTTCAATAGCACACTTCTATCACTGGAGTCAACTGGTTGTACTTTTTCGGGCGGGCACTATCTACTCACCCCCCTACTGATGACGAATCGTTTTTCCTGACGGGTGCGGATCCGGCATTGTTCCTTGCCCCTTTAACTCGCTCGCGGCCGATGACCGGAAGTGCGTGTTCCGGCTGACAAGAAACGGATCGATCTTCGTCATCAGTAGGGGGTGAGTAGATACTCTGGGAGGTCGCCGGGCGTTTCGGGGTCTTGCCTCGTTTGCGTTGTCGCGGATGCAGCGGCGTCTCAGCGACGACTGGAAAGCTGCGTACGGCAATCCGTTGCTGGTGGCGGAGTCGTTTGTCTCACCGACGAAGTTCCGCGGCACCTTGTACAAGGCGGCGAACTGGAAGTACGTGGGCAGGAGCAAGGGCTATGCACGTGCCAACGGGCGCTATACCGATCCGCACGGGGAGGCGAAAGATCTGTACGTGGTTCCGCTGCGTCGCGACGCCGGTCGTCGGTTGCGGGATCGTGCGCCGCTTCCCGCGGCGTGGGAGTTGCGGGCGACGCAGAGCGGCCGGTCGGCGCGGGAGTTGCGCTCAATGTACCCGCATTTTGCGGCGCTTTCCGACTTCCGGCGCGCGCAGGGGCGCACGCACGGCATCGCCTCGGTGCTGTGCGTGATCGTGCTGGCGCGGCTGGCGAATCGGCACGGCGCGGTGGCGGCGGCACGCTACGCGAAGGCGATGACGCAGAAGGATCTGGCGCCGATCGGTGCGTGGAAGAACCCGGACACCGGCCGGTAGGAACCGGTGTCCCAATCGACCGTGCACCGGGTGCTGCAGAACCCCGACCCGGCGTGGATCGAGGAAGCTCTGCGGCGCTGGGCGCAGCCGCGCCTGCGGGTCGGCCACGCGATCGCGGTCGACGGCACGCGCATTCGCGGCGCCCTCCGCACCGGCGAGGATCCTAACGAGACGGTCTCGCGGATCGAGCACGGGACCGGCATGCCGGTCTCGATCCTCAACGATCCTGACGAAGGCGGGGAGATCGCCGCCGTCCACGCCGCGCTCGAGACCGCGCCGGTGGCCGGCCGTCTACTCACGCTCGACGCGCTCCACACCACCCGCGAGACGGCACGACTGATCGTCGAGACCCATGGCGCCGACGGGACGATGACGGTCAAGGGCAACGTTCCCAAGACCTTCGAGACGTTCGAGAGCATCAACTGGGAAACCACAAGCACGGGACGCTACAGCGAAACGCCCACGCTCGAGCACGGCCGCATCGAGCAACGCAGCATCGAAGTCTTCACCCCGCCCGCGAAGATGATCCACGATCCCCATGTCAAACCGATCTTCCGTGTCACCCGGCGCGTCGAATTCAAGAAATCCGGAAAACGGACCATGGAACACGCCTACGGCATGACTTCGGTCGCGGCCGACCGCGCCTCGCCGCAACAGCTACTCACATGGAACCGCGGTCCCTGGGTGGTCGAAAGCCATCACCCCATCCGCGATACCACCTTCCGCGAAGACGACTCCATGCTCCGGGCCCGCAACGCACCCGCAAACCACGCGATCCTCAACACCCTTGCCATTGCCGTCATCATCCACAACCAGCGGAAGCTACCCCAGCCCTTCCACAGCTTCGCCGACGCCCGTCACCACTATGCCGACAAGCGCAAGCAGGTCCTGCACGCCGTCACAAGACCCGGCTGACTACGCTCACACCCCGACCGAAACCGCAGGTATCCAAGCCGGGCCACCCAGCCCGGCCGGCCTCTCGCTCGCCCCGGATCCGCCGAAACGGACCCCTCGCGCCTAAATCCGCGCCGCCACCGGGCCGCAGACGTCCGCACATCTCACAATCGCAGACTCGAACGCGTCGACCCACGTCGCGATCGAGACTCCGATCGCATCACAGTAACAAGCATGGGATCTTCTTGCTGGGTGGTCGAAAGCTATCACCCCATCCGCGATACCACCTTCCGCGAAGACGACTCCATGCTCCGGGCCCGCAACGCACCCGCAAACCACGCGATCCTCAACACCCTTGCCCTTGCCGTCATCCTCCACAACCCGCGGAAGCTGCCCCAGCCCTTCCACAGCTTCGCCGACGCCCGTCACCCCTATGCCGACCAGCGCAAGCAGGTCCTGCACGCCGTCACAAGACCCGACTGACTACGCTCACACCCCGACCGAAACCGCAAGTATCCAAGCCGGGCCACCCAACCCGGCCGGCCTCTCGCTCGCCCCGGATCCGCCGAAACGGACCCCTCGCGCCTAGATCCGCGCCGCCACCGGGCCGCAGACGTCCGCACATCTCACAATCGCAGACTCGAACGCGTCGACCCGCGTCGCGATCGAGACTCCGATCGCATCACAGCAACAAGCATGGGATCTTCTTGGTCAAGACCACCGGGCGCCACACCGCGCTCCGCGCTCGGTTTCGAACGCGCCGGACCCGAGATGCTGCTGACACTCGTGCGCGACCCTTGGGTCGTGGAGAATCGTCTGCACTGCGTACCGGACTTCACCTGCGGCGAGGACCGCAGCCGGGTTCATGTGCGCCCCCGGCCGCGCCACCTCTCGTGCCGGACGAACGCTGCCATCGCCATCGTGCGCGGCGGCGGACGCTTCCACGACATGCCTGAGGCCCACCGGCAGTCGGCCGTCCGCACCCGGTCCGCACGCGACGCGATCCTCCTCCCGCCCGGCGGATGTACCGTCGCTCCTGACCTCGCGCCAGCAGCCGGGAACGCGCCGCCGGGCGGCGCCACAGGACAGCTGTGCTCGAAGTCTTCCGAAGAGCGGGGCGGGGGAGCATTGATGCACCGGCAACGGTCACGGAAACCGGCGCACAGGGAACCCGGGTGCCCCAAGCCTGCCCGGTCCCTGCCACCTCAGCACTCCAGGTTCGACCATGAGACGGTCCTGCTGGCTGTCGGTCGCCGCCTTCTCGGCCACGGGTTGCGGCGGCCGGGCCTGACCGGTCGGCGCGGGCGAGCGAGACCGGCGGGAAACCTCCGGCTCGGGGCGGGAAGTGGGTTCCGAGGATGGTCTTTCGCCCGGTCGCGTGCCGGCTCGCGCGACTTCAAGCAGGGAGACAGGAACCTGCCTTCCGGTTCGCATGCGAAGCGACCCTTGGCCAGGGACGCGATTTCGGATTCCGCCCGGTTCGCATGACCGGTTCCATGCGTGGGGGACAGGAAACAGTAGCGCGTTTCGCTACCTCATGGCCTCTGCAGCCCCCACCGAGATCCGGTCCGGCGGACCGGCACAGCTTCATGGGGAGTATCTACTCACCCCCTACTGATGACGAAGATCGATCCGCTTCTTGTCAGCCGGAACACGCACTTCCGGTCATCGGTCGCGAGCGAGTTAAAGGGGCAAGGGAAATGCCGGATCCGAACCCGTCAGGAAAAACGATTCGTCATCAGTAGGGGGGAGTAGATAGTGCCCGCCCGAAAAAGTACAACCACTTGACTCCAGTGATGGAAGTGTGCTATTGAAGGGGTGAAGAATCCCTCTGTGGGGCGGGAATCGGCCGCTGGGGCCGGAAAATCGCGCGGGATTCAGGAATCTTCGGGAGAATGGCCATGCGGGAGACCGTCCGTCCTCAGAGCCTGTACGGAAACTATTGAGCGGTCCCGATTCTGGCCGCTCGTGCAAAGTATCGGCGTCGGAGAGACCGCTTCGAAAGCAATCTGACAGATGTGGAATGGGCTTGTTTGATCCCGATGTACTCTCCAGCCAAATCGCAGATACCAGAATCGGGACCGCTCAATAGTTTCCGCACAGGCTCTCAGCTGGAATGGGGCCAGGTTGCGATCGAGGAGATCGAGATCCACGTACACTCGCGGGAGGACATTCCGCCGCTGCTGCGTGGCCTTCAGTACGTGTATGCCGACCGGTCGACCCGGGTCCGGTGGTTCGAGATTCTGGAGGAGGGGATCCTTCCCGAGGGATCCCGCCTGCGAGGGCGTCCCGGCATGGAGTTGTGGAAGATCCTGGTGATGGGTCTCCTGAAGCAGGGTTTGGGCTAGGACTTCGATCCCATGCACGAGCGGGTGAACGAGCACAGGACGGTTCGGAAGTTTCTGGGGCACACCGACATCTGGGATCACACCCGGTACGGATATCCGACGATGGTGGACAACGTGAGCCTGCGGACACCGGAAGTGCTGGGGAAGGTGTCGCAGCTGATCGCGGAGAAAGGCCATGCGAGGGTACGGAAGCGGACACGGAAGCGGAAGGACGGCACGAACGGCGCGGACGGCGCGAACGGCCGGGGCCGCCGTCGGTCGGACGATCCCCTGCGGGGCCGCTGCGATTCGTTCGTGGTGAAGACGGATGTGCACTACCCGACAGATGTCCATCTGTTGTGGGATGCGATGCGTTGCTTGGTGCGGGATCCGGGTCGCGCCGCCGTACGCTTGGGGGTGTCCGGATGGCGGCAGTGGCAGCATGGGAGCCGGAAACTGCAGCAGCATTTCCAGCAGGTTCGGCAGACCCGACGGGCCCGTCCGGAGCCGGTCAAGGCGTATCTCGACGCCAGCCGGGCGTGGGTCCGGCGGGCGGAAGAGACGGTACCGGTGCTTCGGGAGCGAGGCGTCCCGATCCCCACGGTGCGTTCGGTCGAGTCGTACCTCAAGCATGCCCGCCGGCAGATCCACCAGGTGGATCGCCGTCTGCTGAAGGGCGAGAAGATTCCGCAGAGCGAGAAGGGGTTTTCGATCTTCGAAGAGCACACACGCTGGTGTGTGAAGGGCAAGGCCGGGGTGCCGGTGGAACTCGGAGTGCCGGTGGCCGTGCTGGAGGATCAGCACGGCTTCCTCCTGCACCCTCGGGTCCTGTGGGAAGGCGGAGACGTGGATCCTGCCGTGCCCATGATCCGAGAAGCCCAGGCTCGCTTCCCCGACCTCCGCCTGTGCAGTTTCGATCGGGGCTTTCACAGCCCCTCCAACCGGATCACCCTGGACGAGCTTCTGGAGCACAACGTGCTGCCGAAGAAGGGAACGCTCGGTCAGACGGACCGGAAACGGGAAGCCGATCCGACGTTCCGGAAGATGCGTCGGCAGCATCCGGCCGTGGAGTCCGCGATCCACAACCTCGAGCAACGCGGCATGGACCGGGTCCTGTCGTAGGGGGCGGACGGGTTTGCCCGGAGGGTGGCACGGTCCGTGACCGCCTTCAACGTCCACCGAATCGGGCTGCTGCTGCACCGGCAGGCCCGGGCCCGGGCCCAACGACGACGAAGACGCGCCGCCTGACGGCGGCTTCCTTCCACCCCATCTGCGAAGCCCGCCGGAGGCGGGAACGGAGCCGCTCGCCCCGGCCGCCGGATTTCGCGGCGGGACAAGCCCGGATGCCGCTGCCCATCGGCAGAAATCCCCCCGGAAACCGAGCGGACGGGGCACCGAGGGAGGGTTCCAACCCGCAATTGCGCCGGCGGTCCATCCGAAAGGGGCATTTTCGGGCGGGCACTAGTAGTACGGAATCATTGTATTGCTGGGTATAGGGACTTCAGTTTCACCCGGGCGTCTGCCGTCGTGAACCGCCAGTCGACCGTGCCGCCGGCCGCGTTGCGGCGCTTGACCCACGCCGCGGTCTCCCGCAGCATGGTGGCGCGGTCAGGAATGCGTCGTCGAAGACACGGTCGCGACCACGCGCCGATTTCGATCTCGGCCCTGGTGAGCCAGCTTCCGTGCTTCGGCGTGTACCGAAACTCGAACCGCTTTCGCACCCGCATGGCCTCCCGGGGTGCAAAGGCTTCATACAACGACGCGGGGCCGTGTGTGTTACGGTTGTCCATGACCCGTACAATCTTCTTGCCGGGGAAGTGATCATCCGCGAGTTCCCGGAGGAACTGCGCCCAGTCCCGCGCCGTGCGGCGATCGGTAACCTTCACCGTACGCCAGTTTTCATTGGGCGCGAACGCTAGGAAGAGATTGGCCGTGCCGTTTCGCTCGTATTCGTAGTCGACGATTTCCGGCTGCCCGGGCCGCACGGGGCGGGGAAGGCGGGTTTCCTTTGTCTGCTGCCGGCGGGTCTCATCCATGCAGACCCAAACCTCGTTTTCGGCAAAATCCCGCTGGTACGTGTCCCGCACCTCCTCCATCGCCGCCACGAACGGCGCGTTGCGGCTCGGGGGAATGCACCAGTACTGTTTCAGCCAAGGCTTGATCTCCTTTTTTTCCGAGTCCTCCGTACCGTTTCCTTCGAGATGCTCTCGACGATCTCCATCTCCATCCGACGACCGGCCAGCAGCTTCAGCGTCCAGCGAACACAACCTTCGGGCGGGGAAGAACAGGCCCGAGCCACCCGCTTCGCCTCCTTCGCCCCGTCCAGGAGTTTCGGTCGGCGGTTCTCCTGCTCCCGGCGGCGGAGGGCCGCCTCCAAACCCTCCAAAACACAACGCTTGCGCAGGCGTTCGACCGTCGAAGCGCCGATGCCCAGGCCGCGCGCGATGTCGACATCCCGGAGTTTGCCGCCGTCGCGCCCCTCGTCTGCCATCAGCAGAATCTGCGCCCGACGACGCCAGGCGGCTCCGGTACCGTCGACGATCGCTTGGAGTTCCCGGCGCTCCGACGCCGAAAGACGCACTCGATAGATCTTCCTGCCCTGAGGGTTGGCCATGATCCACTCCGATCCCCGCACCGAACCCCTGCAGGCAGGCTCGGTTCCCGGAAACCGGATCCGTCCGATCCCCAAGAGAGTGTGAGCGCCTGCACGTTCGGCATCGGGTCTGTGAGGATGAACCAGAGAGCGCCGTTCCAATCGGGCGCTCACGCGTGCCGACACGCACCGACACGGGACCGACACGGACCGACACGGAAATCTTGCCAGAATACTGTCGTCAGTTCAACGTTTCCGTACTACTAGTTTGTGCCCGCCCGAAAAAGTACAACCAGTTGACTCCAGTGATAGAAGTGTGCTATTGAAGGGGTGAAGAATCCCTCTGTGGGCCGGGAATCGGCCGCTGGGGCCGGAAAATCGCGCGGGATTCGGGAATCTTCGGGAGAATGGCCATGCGGGAGACCGTCCGCTCTCAGCTGGAATTGGGCCAGGTTGCGATCGAGGAGATCAAGATCAACGTATACTCGCGGGATGACATTCCGCCGATGCTGCGTGGCCTTCAATACGTGTATGCGGACCGGTCGACCCGGGCCCGGTTGTTCGAGATCCTGGAGGAGGGGATCCTTCCCGAGGTATCCCGCCTGCGAGGGCGTCCCGGCATGGAGTTGTGGAAGATCCTGGTGATGGGTCTCCTGAAGCAGGGTTTGGGCTATGACTTCGATCACTTGCACGAGCTGGTGAACGAGCACAGGACGGTTCGGAAGTTTCTGGGACACACCGACATCTGGGATCACACCTGGTACGGATATCAGACGATGGTGGACAACGTGAGCTTGCTGACACCGGAAGTGCTGGGGAAGGTGTCGCAGCTGATCGCGGAGAAAGGCCATGCGCTGGTACGGAAGCGGAAGCGGACACGGAAGCGGAAGGACGGCACGAACGGCACGAACGGCACGAACGGCGCGGACGGCGCGGACGGCGCGAACGGCGCGGACGGCACGGACGGCGCGGACGGCACGGACGGCGCGAGCGGCGCGGACGGCGCGGACGGCACGAACGGCGCGGACGGCACGAACGGCGCGGACGGCGCGGACGGCGCGGACGGCGCGGACGGCGCGAACGGCGCGGACGGCGCGGACGGCGCGAACGGCGCGGACGGCGCGAACGGCGCGAACGGCGCGGACGGCGCGAACGGCGCGGACGGCGCGAACGGCGCGGACGGCGCGAACGGCGCGGACGGCGCGGACGGCGCGAACGACGCGGACGGCGCGGACGGCGCGGACGGCGCGAACGACGCGGACGGCGCGGACGGCGCGAACGACGCGGACGGCGCGGACGGCGCGAACGACGCGGACGGCGCGGACGGCGCGGACGACCGGGGCCGCCGTCGGTCGGACGACCCCCTGCGGGGCCGCTGCGATTCGTTCGTGGTGAAGACGGATGTGCACTACCCGACAGATGTCCACCTGTTGTGGGATGCGATGCGTTGCCTAGTGCGGGATACGGGTCGCGTCGCCGTACGCTTGGGGGTGTCTGGATGGCGGCAGTGGCAGCATGGGAGCCGGAAACTGCAGCAGCATTTCCAGCAGGTTCGGCAGACCCGACGGGCCCGTCCGGAGCAGGTCAAGGCGTACCTCGACGCCAGCCGGGCGTGGGTCCGGCGGGCGGAAGAGACGGTACCGGTGCTTCGGGAGCGAGGCGTCCCGATCTCCACGGTGCTTTCGGTCGAGTCGTACCTCAAGCATGCCCGCCGGCAGATTCACCAGGTGGATCGCCGTCTGCTGAAGGGCGAGAAGATTCCGCAGAGCGAGAAGGTGTTTTCGATCTTCGAAGAGCACACACGCTGGTGCGTGAAGGGCAAGGCCGGGGTGCCGGTGGAACTCGGAGTGCCGGTGGCCGTGCTGGAGGATCAACACGGCTTCCTCCTGCACCATCGGGTCCTGTGGGAAGGCGGAGACGTGGATCATGCCGTGCCCATGATCCGGGAAGCCCAGGCTCGCTTCCCCGACCTCCGCCTGTGCAGTTTCGATCGGGGCTTTCACAGCCCCTCCAACCGGATCACCCTGGACGAGCTGCTGGAGCACAACGTGCTGCCGAAGAAGGGAAGGCTCGGTCAGGCGGACCGGAAACGGGAAGCCGACCCGACGTTCCGGAAGATGCGTCGGCAGCATCCGGCCGTGGAGTCCGCGATCCACAACCTCGAGCAACGCGGCATGGACCGGGTCCTGTCGTATGGGGCAGACGGGTTTGCCCGGATGGTGGCACTGTCCGTGACCGCCTTCAACGTCCACCGAATCGGGCTGCTGCTGCACCGGCAGGCCCGGGCCCGGGCCCAACGACGACGAAGACGCGCCGCCTGACGGCGGCTTCCTTCCACCCCATCCGCGAAGCCCGCCGGAGGCGGGAACGGAGCCGCTCGCCCCGGCAGCCGGATTCGCGGCGGGACAAGCCCGGATACCGCTGCCCATCGGCAGAAATCCCCCCGGAAACCGAGCGGACGGGGCACCGAGGGAGGGTCCCAACCCGCAATTGCGCCGGCAGACCATCCGAAAGGGGCATTTTCGGGCGGGCACTAGATACCATGGGGAAACTGTGCAATGCTGCTTGGACCGGTCGTCCCGAGTGCGCCTACGACCGCCTTCCCTCGCCCTTCAGTGGGGTCAGCTGCAATGCGAGTGCGGATTCGGCCCCTCCCTCCAGCCAGTCTGCGTGCCCGCGAGGGGGCGCATCCGGGTGCCTGGGGTAGGGGTCGAGCAGGAGCGAGAGGTGCTGGACAGCCAGCTCCCCGATCGGCCAGCCGTCTGTTCCGAGAGACTCGGGGCCATCGTGTTCCGGCCCTGCCTCCAGATCCGTTGAACCGACGGTCCCCCCGCGCTTCCCGAGTTTCGCGACAAAACGCTCGACTATCGATTCCTCGAAGTCTTCAAGGGTGACGACGCACGTCCGGACGACCTGGGCGTGCATCCGTGCGGCGACGGTAATCGTTCCTCCGGGACCGGTTTCCACCTCGGCGTCGACCGTAAGGGACTTCAATGCCGGCAACGCGAGGCGTTTGGCGATATCCGCTCGTTCCGCGGTCGACGAACGCAGGTGCAAACGCCCTCCATCTGCCTTTCGTAACTGGTCGGTCGGGATGGGATCCAGCAGAGTGCGGGCGGTGGGCATGGATCGGATTTCCTGGCGGGGCCGGTCATCCACGGCCCTGTGCACGTGCTCCTATCGTGCCGTCTGCGGAGGTGTCAAGCGACCGAATGTTCTGTTCTTGACAACAGGTCCGGAATCTCCGCAACGCCAAGAGCGCGCAGCAGCGCGGATCCATGGCCGAATACCAGCCAACTCTCGAATCGCCCGGACCCCTTGCGGGGTCGTGCGGGCCGATCCAGCGAGGGATTGCGGATGCCCGTGGCAGGATGCTGCGCGGCACCGTGCGACGAAGCCTGGGTGTGCGGCCGGGTTCCGTCGCCGCCGGGTCAGGGTTCGGGTGGGGTCAGGATGGCGTCGAGACCCTTCGGTGCGGGGGCGGCGTACCGGTGATCGGCCTTCGGGTTGATGGCGGAAGCGACCGTCCCCGTCGCACCCTGTTTTTTCCGCCCGCCCGCACATCCCGCACAACGCATCGAGCTGGGCGCGGCGCTACCGGCCGATGCTCTAGGACGAACGGCTCGCAGCGCCGCGATGCTCTTGGCGGCAGATGCGGAGGGAGGCGAGCGGGGACGACGGCACGTTCCTGCGCGAGAAGTTCGAGACACCTGGTCAGGTAGTACGGAGGTTTCATCGACATTCAGGGTGTCGTATGTGTAAGATTTGATCCGATCGGGCCCAAACGACGGAAGTCGCGGCTCTTGGACAGAGGATGTTCTACGGAAGTCGATGGGACAGGATCGGTAATCGGTGGTGTTTCGGTGGTTTTCCGGAATCGGATTGCCGATCTTGAATCAAGGCTTGCCCCGGCGGCCGCCGAGCGCGACGAGGCTGTCGCTGCGCTGGCGGCCTTGCAGGTTCGGGTTGCCGGACTTGGTCCATGTTTAACAGGGAATTCCGAGAAACAAGGATTTGTACGGGTTTCGGTGCCCTTCGAAAGCCCCAGGCACTACGTTTCGTGCGCTGAACGGGTTTCAGACGCCAGCCTTCGGATGCCTCCGGGGGTGTGCGGGATCCCGAGCGCGTTGGAAATGCTGCACTGCCCGGGTTCGGTTCGGGTGGCTTGCCAACATGGAGAGTCGGACCGCGTACCTGCCGGAAGGTCGCCGTGATCCGCTGCGGTCCTTCGAGGTCGGAACGGAGGCGGTTCCCGCTTCGATGATCACCGTTCGCCTAGAGTTTGCGACGGATCATCGGAACCGGCTGGTAGGCGATGACGGAGAGGAACCAGTGGCCGTCGGCCCGGAATTCCTAAGAGTTTGTTCCTAAAGTCGAGCGGTCTTCCGGTGGTGTAGCCTGACCCCGTTGAATCCACCCAACGGGAGCCGACCCATGGCCTGGAACGAGACCAATCAGAAGCATACACGCGTCCCCTGGATCGTTTTGAAACCGACGTGAGCGACGCGGAGTGGGCGGTGATTGCTCCGCTCCTTCCCCCTCCGTCCAAGATGGGACGGAGACCGATCACCAACCCCCGGGAGGTGTTCAACGCCCTCCAGTTCATGCTGGGAACCGGGTGCCAATGGCGCGCTATTCCGAAATGTTTTCCGCCGTTTCGTACCGTTCCGAACGACGAGTACGCGTGGCGGAATACCGGGGTCTTCGAGCGGATGCTGGAGGCCCTTCGCGATCCGTCGCGGGAGCAGGACGGACGTTCGCAGGATCCCACCGCGGCCGCGATCGACCGCCCGTCGGTGGCCACGACGGAGAGCGGCGGGCCTGCAGGATCCGACGCGGGCAAGAAGATCAAGGGGCGCAAGCGTCCCAGGACGGTGGATCCGCAAGGATCCCCGATGTCGATCCGGGTCCACGAGGCGTCGGTTCCGGATCGGGACGGGGCTCCGGAGGGGATCCGGAAGATGCGGGAGAAGGCCCCGAAGGTCACGAAAGTGTGGGCGGACGGCGGCGATCAGGGCCCGAAGTTGGCCTCGGCGTTGGCCGATCTCGGATCGGACATCGTCCTGGAGATTGTGCGCAAACCACCGAAGGTCCAGAGTTTCATCCTCCTGTATCGGCGCTGGGTCGTCGAGCGCACCTTCGCCTGGAGGTCCCGATGCCGACGTCTGGCGAAGGACTACGAGCACTCGCTGGCCAGCTCGCTGGCTTGGGTGCAACGGGCTGCCGGCCGCTTCCGGAGGCGCCGGGTGGCGCGAGCCGGATTGTGACCGGAAACCGCAAAGTCGCCAAACACTTATGATAATCATGTACTTATGATTCAAACTCTGACCAACGCCGCCATCGCCATGGTACGCTGGGACGGCCGTTTCCGGCACCTGCCCGAGGCCCATCGTCACGATGCTGCTCGCGCACAGGATGCCCTCGACGCCATCCCGACCGCACCCGAACCCTGAACCGGAAGCAACGAAACCCAACCGTCGGAACCGGCACCGGCCCACGACGCAACGCAGCATCCTGCCCGAGCCCCGGAATCCCTTGCAGCTTCGGCCTGCACGACCCCGTACCGTCGCCCAAGTAACCCGTGAAGACTACCGATTCAGCCCCGGATCTCCACCACTCTGATCCTGTCTCCGACAAAAAAATGTTCCTGGGCCCGGATCGCCACCAGGTCCGACCCGGATCGGGCGAGGCCGCCGCCACCCACACGCGGGTCAGTTCTTGTGGGCACCGAAGGCACCGTCCATATGGCCCACGGCTCCGTATTGCGCACTGAACTGGCCGTGGATGCCGGTCGGTTGGCTGTCGGCGCCCGGCGTCCCCTTGCTGTCGTTGAATTGGTGGGCCCAACCGCCGTAATGCGGTACGAGCCTCGCACCCTTCACCGCGCCGATGGTCCAGCTCGTCCGGCCGCCCTGCCCGAATCTGTCTGTCCCGGTGATGGCGGCCTGCTCCAGATCGACCTTCCAGTCGCGGCTCTCCCCGTCCACCATGAACTCGGTGATCGTGCCCGTGACCGTCCCGAGCGCTGTGGCGTCGCCGAAGGCGGCGGTCACCGTGGCCTTGGCCGTCCACTCGCCGTCCTCGTCGGTCAGGGCATACATGCCGGCCGCCGCCCCCGCGTAGCTCGCCGTGCCTGTCGCCACGGCCGGGGCACCGACCGCATCGACCTGTATCCAGCCGCCCTCGTCGGTATCCCAATACTGGACATCAGTCAACTCCTCGAAGGCCTGCGTGTCGGCCTGCTTGTCCTTCAGCAGCCACCAGCCGAAGACCGTGTGCCTGTCGTCCGCTGTGCCCGAGACCGGTGCCTCGAGGTCCGAGTAGAGGACGACGGTGTGTTCGTATCTGTCGTCGCTGCCGGTCGCACGGGTGCCGGCCCATCCGTGGAGGGCAGGGAGCTTCACCGACGTCAGGGGGAGCCGGATCTCCTCCCTCTCCTCGTTCTCTTCGGCGCTGATCGTGAAGCCCAGCGCCTCGTCGTGCACCGCCGAGGTGAAGAACCAGTAGTGGCTGTCGATTTGGCTGGACCGGGCGCCCGCCTCCTGATCGAAGAGGAGTTGGTTGGAACCTTGGCCCGCGCCCACAGCTCTGTCCTTGAGCGCGGCGAACAGCTTGGCGACCTCCGGGGAAGGTGTTGCCGGACGGGTCGTGTCGCCAGCCGGAGGGGTTTCGTCGTCCGGAGGGGTTTCGTCGTCCGGAGGGGTTCCGCCAGCCGGAGGGGTTCCGCCAGCCGGAGGGGTTCCGCCAGCCGGAAGGGTTCCGCCAGCCGGAGGGGTTCCGCCAGCCGGAGGGGTTCCGCCAGCCGGAGGGGTTTCGTCGTCCGGAGGGGTTCCGCCAGCCGGAGGGGTTTCGTCGTCCGGAGGGGTTCCGCCAGCCGGAGGCGTCAGCGTCACCGTCGGCATACCGCCGGTGAAGGTGGCCGTCTTGTCGTCAGCGACGGTGACCGTGCAGGCCTCGCCGCCAGCCGGGCAGCTGTAGGTGACACCGCCGAGCCTCCCGCTTTCGCCAGCGGCAACCGTCAGAGTCCCGGCCTTGATCACGGCATCATCAAGGCTGGACAGGTCCAAGGGCTTCGCTACAGGCGCCTTCATGTCCGGCGTCCCCGACGACCCGCCGCAGCCTGCGAGTGCCAGACCCGCAGCGACCATCGCCGCCAGGGCCGCATCTTTCATCCTTCTCATCGAAACCTTCTCCTTCTCTCAGATCGGACCGACCGGGAAACCGTTTGAACCGTTCCCGTGGCCTGCCCCTGCCGCCGGTCAGTCTGTCGGCCTGTCGGCACCCCGGCCGCCGAACAGACGGTTGTTGCCCGCACCGCCATCGACCGTGTCGTCCCCGTCGCCGCCATACAGCGTGTCGTGGCCCGCGCCGCCCGAAAGCGTGTCATCGTCCGACACTGCCGGGGGGTCATGAGGAGAAAGTACGCGTCGGCACCCGCGCTTGCGGTTCCGCCCGTCAGCGCGTCGTCGCCGTCGCCGCCCGTCAGGATGTCGTCGCCGAGACAACCCGTCAGGGTGTCGTCGCCCGCACCGCCGGTCCGCTCGATAGCCATTGCAAACTTCTCCCGGTCCTGTCACGGATGCACTCTATTTTTTACCCCCCCCCCGACCGTCAAGCAAGCCCAGTAGTACGGAATCATTGGATTGCTGGGTATAGAGACTTCAGAGCATGATTCAAAACTCCATATAATCAGCAGATTACGGTTTTGCCGAGAGTTTTGGCCCGTCCGAGGCGGCGCACCAGGATGCGGATCACGGCCCGTTGCAGCCCTGCCAGCGAGCTCTCCAGCCGTCGTTCATCGTCCTTCGCCCGACGTCGGCAGCGGCCCAGCCAGCCGAACCACCGCTCGACGATCCAGCGTCGCGGAAGCACCTCGAAACCCTTCGGTTCCTTGGGTTGGGTCACGATCTCGAGGTCCGGGGCGTCCGGCCTCGCGGTCAGGGCTTGGGCCCGTTTGGGGCCGCTGTACCCTCCGTCTGCCCAGACCTTCTGCAAGCTCGGCAGGGTCGTGCGCAGTTCGGCGAGGACCGCCGGCGCACCCTCCCGATCCGGCACGTTGGCGGGGTGCACCTGCAGGACCAGGGGGAGCCCGAGGGTGTCGACCACCGCGTGCCGCTTTCTCCCCTTGACCGTTTTCCCACCGTCCTAGCCACTCGGACCACCACTCTCCGTTGTCTTCACGGATTGACTGTCGATCACCCCCGCCGCCGCCGTCGAACGCCGGCCCTCCAGCTCCCGGGCTGGCCCCCGCAACGCCGCCACGAGATCCCCATACAGGCCTTGGTTACGCCACCGGTAAAACTAGTACCGGACCGTCGAAATCGCAGGAAAACAAGGTGGTAGCGCACGCCACTGGCAACCCGTCATCCACGGATACAGCAGCGCGTTCACCACCTCGCGCAGGTCTACCTCACGGGGACGACCCGTCGACGATGGTGCCGGAAGCAGCGGCTCCAAACGAGCCCATTCCGCGTCGGTCCGATCGCGTTCGAAGCGGTTTCCCCGACGCGGATACTTCGCACGAGCGGTCTCGCTCCCAGCCATGGCATCCTCCCAATGTCGTCGCCAATCAAATCGTAGAGGCTCGAATCGGGGCCGCTCCATAGTTTCCGCACAGGCTCTAAGCACCATGCACCCAAACTAATGCCGATTCGGCCGCCTGCAAGGAGCCTCCAAGAGAAACCGGCACTACTGTGGAGGCCCCGACAGGATGAGCCGTGCTGTTCAAGGGTTCGCCTCGCCCAGAATCCCGGAAATCGGCGATTTCGGACCCGGACCGGCGCACTGGCGTGAACCCTGGGTCCGGTACGGCGCCGGTCTCCAAGCCATCGTCGTCCACCTGCGGGCCGCCTCGATGCGATCCCTGCGCCGGGCCGTCGCGTGGGTGCACGAGACCTTCGGCCGCAGCGCTTGTTCCTGAATTCCCGATTCTCGACTTCGGGATCCACGGCATGGGACATGCACGTGCCGATTTCCCAAAAAAAATGAGCGGATGAGGGGTGTGATATTGGAAGATGTCCCAGGTGAAGATGTGTGGCAATCTTTATGGAGATCGAGGAACGGCTCAAAATCGTGCTTCTGGAACAATCTTTGGGAAACGAACAGGAGTTCGAGAAATCTCGAAGAGCGACCAGAATGAGCGCAGGAACAGAAGATGAGAAGATGAAGAGTGCAGCGCCCCCCTCCCGAGCGCGCCCCGGAGTTCGGTTCGATCCCCCGCACCCAAGCTCAAACGGGTACCGGACCGACCCCGGCGCCGGGCATGGTCGAAAATCCGTCAACCGAAGCAAAGATTTGCCGACAGGCCGGAGCCATGGATCGAGATCCTGCAATGAAGGGAGGCATCCGGAATGAAGGGAGGCATCCGGGTAGAATCGCAAGAGACGGAATATCCCCGCTCCGGACCTGCAGGCGGGTCCGAGAATGCCGGGCCCCGGGCTTCCGTTGCAGGATCCTCATACAGCGAAATATCGGATACGATGTCGGCGGGGATCTAAGGAGTGCGGGAATCGGCGCCCGACGGTGCCCTTCGCTGGGATTCTTTGGGCTGAGGTGCGCCGATGAACGTGGCCGAATCCATTGCGGAGATCCTGAAGCAGGAGAATGCGACGAACCGTTTGGCGATCCGATCCGACCCCTGCGGGAACCTGCCGTGTGCACGAATCTCCGACCCACGATCGTGCGACGGGGAGGGACCGGGACCGGTGTGCACAGCGATGACGGATGCCAGGTCTCGGACGACGTCAGGCATCGGGGTCGTGGCCATGCTGCACGGAACCGCGGTCGAGACCGCCTGCGGTGCCCACGCCCGAGCGTTCGGTGAATCATGGCCGGTACCGGCATGGCCGATGGCGTATCCACGCCGGCCCGCGCACATTCCCCCACGACTTCGACTCGACACAGGCTCTGCGTCCGGTCGCAGAGGCCGCGAAGCCACCGACGGCCGTCCCGGTTGGCGCAACCGCCCAAGCGCCCGGGCGGCCGCGCTGGATCCGGTGCTTCGTGATCCATACCGACCAAGGCGGCCACGATGCAAGGGCCGGTTCGCATCTCCTCGCGCCGGCCGAGAACCTGCGGTTCCGATCTGCACCGGTCTCGGCGGGAAGGCTGCGTTTCGCGAGGACCGTCCGCTGTGTCCGGGCACCGGCGGAGTACCCCTGCGTAGGCCGGTTCGAGCATGGCGGGATCGGGCGGACCTGATTTTCGAAGTGGGTTGCAGCGTTGCGGAAGCCGCATCCAACGTAGCCCTGCTGGCGGAGAGGACGATCCTTCGCGCCATGCCTGATCCCCTGGAGCACGACCCAGACGCGCCTTCGCAGGTCGGTCTCGCAGGAGGCGGCGGGCTGGCGCCGCAGGCCATGACCGGCAAGCCTGTCGACGAACCGATTCGGGGTCGATCGGCGGCGGTCGCCCGCATCGCGCGGGAGTCGCGGGAGTGGACGGAGGAATGGCTCCCCGCGCTGACCGGCGGCACGACACCGCTTGATCCGGATCGCGTGCTCCGGGACCTGCAGCCGTCCGTGGTTTCCTCCGATATCGTGCTCGCCCACGATGTCGGTGGTCCGCATGACCGGTCCGACCGGTCCGGCCCGTTCCGGAAGTCCGCGGTTCCGAGATCCTGCAGCAACTGGGGCAGGACGGCCCAGCGGAGCTGCGGGGACGGGGGCGTGCCGGGGGAGCGAGGCTGCCCGACCCGGAAACGTCGTGCATCGACGTGTCGGGCGAGGCGGCGATCGGCTCTGCAGGCACGGAGTTCGGAACGGCGGTGCGCGAACGGATCCCGATCTTCTCGATCCTGCTCGACTACTTCTCGATGGTCACGACGATCCCATGCTGATTCGGAGATGCGAAATCCGAATGCGTGGGGGCTCGGCTCATCACAGATCGCCTCCTTGAGATCGCAATGTTCGGGCCAAGAAGGCCCCATCGAGCCTTGGCGGCACGATTGCAGCGCGACGCAAACTGAGAAAATCTCGCCAGTCGTCGCCGGATCAGCAGCGTGGGATCACCGTGCTCGATGGTCGTCGAGCTCAGGATCCTGTCGGCATCCGCCCGGAAGTACCGGTCCACCGACGTCTCCGGCGACCACGCGGCCATGGCGCACCTCTGCGGGGCGTGCGGGAAGCGCGTTTCGGAACCGGACGAGGCCCGCCGGTGATCGGGCGCGGAAGGGCCGCTCCGGTACGCGGCCGGCCGGCATTGCTCGCGGTGGCCGCCGGGGACATCGCGGTTGCCCGGCCGCGGGCCCGACCTGTTGGCCGTGCGGGGCTCCGCATCGGGAGGCGGCGGCGAGGACGGGAACCTTGCGGATGCGCCGGTCGTCGCCCCGAATCCTCCTCTGGAATGCCTCGACGCTGCCGAATGCAACGATTGCTGCCGGAACGACCCGCAGGGACCGCAGCGGGCGGTCGCTCGGATCTTCGGTGAATTCCGCGCGGGACTTGACGCCTGCAGCCGGCGCCCGGGATGGGCGCCGGAACCCTGCCGGCCGACAGGGAGGTACTTCGGGTACCTGGCCCGGTGTGGCGGCGAATCGAGAGACAAAGAGTGACGGGGCCGGTTCGAACCGGCGGGCCCGGCGCTGCTGCGCCGGCGGGGTCCGGCCGGCTTGGTTGCCGACCGATGGAATGCGGGAAATCCGCATCGTAGTCGGGTGACCGGGGCCGGCCCTGCCCGCGCCCGCTGTGCACCCTGTGCGCTGTATGGGAGTGTTTCGTGTTGCGCAGATCGCTGACAACATCATCCTTGCTGGTCGTGCTGATGCTGGTGATGGCCTGCGGGTCGCCGCGGGTCACCACCAACGGCTTCCTGTTCACCGGCATCGACCTGTCGTTCCTGGAAGACGAAGATGTCACGTGCCGGGATGTCTACCGGGCTCTCGGAACGCCGACCGCCAGGCGGAACTTCACGGGAGAGCCGTTCGGCGGCGAGGTGTGGTTCTACATCGGTCAGCGGGTCAGCTACTATGCGTTCCTTGCCCCGGAGGTGGTCGAACAGCGGGTTCTCGCGGTGCAGTTCGACGGCGAGATCGATGCCGTTTCGCCGGACTGCGGCGACGATCCCGCCGTCACCGAAGTGAGGACCGTGGACGGGAACGAGTTCCGGCACATGATGTTCAACCCGAATGCCACTGCGGTCATCGGAAACACGCGGACCCTGCTGCAGGAGCTGTTCGGGGACATCGGCCGTTTCTCCCGACCCGGAGTTCAGCAGTAGCTGCCCAGCGTGCCCGTATCCGAATCGTCACGGTTGTGCCAAGCGGGCGGATGGGCTAGGTACGCGCCGTCCCCAACTCCGGCGGGTTCGCCCCGCGTTCTGCGGCAGACAGCTATGTACACGGCGGGTTCTTTCGGACGGGCAAGGTGGGGGATGGCGGGCGCGGCGATCGTGTTCGCATGGACCGCGGTTGCGGCTGCGGCCGAGATCACCGACGGCATGCGGAAACGCGCGGCGGCCGCCGGCATCGTGATCGAGTATCCGCACGACCCGAAGCGCCCGTACCAGAGTACCGATTACCTGCTTCGGGATACCAACGTCCGCTATATGCAGGGCCTCCGCTATGCGTCCGTGTTCCAGCTCGGAGACGCGTTCGAGATGTTCCTGCTGGGGGCCAGGCGCGGCCACGCACTCTCCCAAATCCACATCGGCAAGTACTACGCCAACGGCCAAGGGACGGAAGTCGATCGGATCGAGGCGTACAAGTGGTTCCGCCTGTCCGAAGAGCCGAACGCCGAATACTACATGGACATCCTGGCAGAGGAGATGACCGAAGCTGAATTGAACGAGGCCGAGCAGCGGGCTCGCACGTTCGTCGGATCCTACGAGTAGGCGGTTCGCTGCGGCGCGGCCGGTTCGAAGAATCGGCTGGAGGCAGCACGCTGGTTCTCGAAGATCGACCCCGGGTGCGCGGCGGGCGGCAGCGGGATCCGGACCGGAACCCGTTCCAGGCGCGGCGGCCGTCGCGCGCTGCCGCGCACCATGCGTGCATTGAATTCGTCGAGGTCGACAGGCCCCATGAGCGGCCAAGCGTCCGCTGCCGCATACTCCCACAGCAGGAGGCGTCGCGGCCGGCCGGAACGGTTGGCGCTCGATCCGTGCACTAGGCGCACGTGGTGCACGCTGACGGATCCGGCCTGACCGGTCACCGTTTCGGCCCGACTGAAGTCGAGACCGCACGCGTCCGGGTCGAGGGCTCCGGAGAACCTGCCGTGGGCGTGATGGTCAAAGACCGGTCCCTGATGGGTGCCGGGCAGCATCTGGATCGGGCCGTTCTCCGCACTCATGTCGTCGAGCATGATTCCGACCGCGAGGATGTCGTCGTTGGTATGCGGGTAGAAGGCCCAGTCCTGGTGCCATTCCACGGCATCCGCAGCGGCACCGGGTTTCAGGTTGATCTTGCCGCCATGGAGACGGATGTCGTTCCCCAGCAGGTCGGCCACGATGCCCGTGACGACGGAATCGCCGGCGAACGCACGGAACTCCGGGTGCACCTTGTGGGGAAGCTTGATCCTGCGGACCAGCGGAGTGTCCGGGGAGTGGCCGTCGGCGACGTCGTACACGTCGGTATGGCCCGCCACGCCCGCCGCGCCGGCGGCGATCCGTTGGGTCAGAGCCTGGAGCGAGGCGAGGGTGGGGGGCGGCACGACGCCCTCGATGACAAGGTAGCCCTTCTCCCGGTAGCGATCGATCTGGGCAGGCGTGAGCATGCTGGCAGAGCCTCCTTGCGGCCTCGGTCGTGGGTTCCGCGTCGGTTCCGCCGCGTCCCGACCCGCCGCGTTCCGGGCCGGTAGCGCGAAGGCCGCCGCCGGACTCCCGGCAGCGATACTATAGTGGTCGATGTTCCCGCCCGGGGAGCGCGGGCCTACGGGATCTACACCAGCCATGTTTCACGGATCTCTCTGCGCCCTGATCACGCCGTTCCGCGACGGCGAGGTCGATGAAGCCGCACTTCGGAACATCGTGGACCGACAGGTTGTGGAAGGCACGAGCGGACTCGTGCCGTGCGGCACGACGGGCGAATCTCCGGTGTTGTCGCACGACGAGCATGATCGGGTGGTCAGCCTGACGGTCGAAGCCGCGGCGGGACGGATCCCCGTCATGGCCGGAACCGGATCGAACTCCACACGAGAAGCCATTCGCCTCACGCAGCACGCCCGGGCGGCCGGAGCCGATGCCGCGCTTCTGGTCGTGCCGTACTACAACAAGCCGACCCAAGAGGGGATGTACAGTCATTTCCGGTCGATCCACGATGCAACCGATCTGCCTCTCTACCTGTACAACATTCCGGGCCGCTGTGCGGTGGACCTGACGGTGGAGACCTTGGCCCGACTGGCCAAACTGCCACGGATCGCCGGGGTCAAGGACGCGAGCAACGATCCGGTTCGCCCACATCGGTTGCGGGCGGCGGTTCGAGGGGAGGTTTTCAATCAGCTGTCCGGCGAGGACGCCTCCCAACTGGCGTTTCTCGCCTGTGGCGGGCACGGAACGATTTCGGTGACCGCCAACATCGCGCCCCGGGAGTGCGCCGCTGTGCACCGGGCTTGGGCGACCGGCGATGCCGGGGGCGCACTGGCGCTGCACGAGCGTCTGATGCCGCTGCACGAGGCCTTGTTCATGGAAACCAGTCCCGCGCCCGTCAAGTTCGCGGCCTCTCTACTTGGTCTGTGCAGCCCGGAAATCCGGTTGCCGCTGGTGGAGCCGGGGCCTTCGACGAAGACGGCCGTTCGATCGGCCGTTCGCGAACTGAATCCCGGCGCCGGCGTTTCGGATTGACGGGGTGCGGCACCCAGTTGCGGTCAACCGCCGCGCTCGGCACGACTACGAATTGGGAGACCGGTACGAGGCGGGGCTGGTGCTGCAGGGCAGCGAGGTCAAGTCGCTGCGCGCCCACGGCGCGAGTCTTCGGGAGGCCTTCGCCGAACCGAAGGACGGAGAGCTCTGGCTGGTCAACGCCCACATCGCGCCTTGGACGTCGGCCGCCAAGGGGCATCAGCACGAGCCCAGACGCCCGCGCAAGCTGCTGCTGCAGCGGCGGCAGATCCAACGGATCACGTCTGCCGTCAACGAGCGGGGGCTGACGGTTGCCCTGCTCTCGATCTATTTTGACGACAAGGGCACGGCCAAGGCCGAAATCGCCCTTGCACGAGGGCGGAAGGGCCGTGACCGCCGCCAGGAGATCCGCAAGCGGGAGTGGCAGCGCGAGCAGGCGCGGGTGATGCGGAACCGGAATTGATCCGACCGAAAAGGGGCGGGGGCTGCCCCCGGCAACCGCTCCGGGCCGAACGGTCCCGGGACCGAGGCCGCGGCGCCGGCGGCCGTGCCCGATCGTCAGGTCTTGGTCGGTACCGTCCCGTTCGGTCGCGTTCTCGTACCGACCCCGAGTTCGGACCGGTGTCCTTTGCATCCTTCGCAGTGACGGGAAGCCCTCGACCTGCGGCCCGGAAGCGGGGAGGTCGACGGCAGGAGCACCCGCGGTCCGCCGGGTCGGTGCGCCGCGGCCGGGCTTCCGGGCTCCCCATCCGGAACCGACCTCGCTCCCTGACGGTCCTGCGGCCGGATACGGCTCTGGTCGGCATCGGTGCCAATCTTCGGCATCCGGGGCTCGGCCCGCTTTCCATGCGGCCGTCGCTGGCGGTCCGGCACCTGGCGCGCGCCGGCCTGCGGCCCCGACGGATTTCGCGGATCTACGCCGCGCGTCCGTGGCCGAGCGGACTGGGCCCGTGGTTCGTGAATGCGGTGGTGCTGATTCGATCCCGTCTCGCACCGCCCGTCATTCTCGGCCGGCTGCTGACGATCGAACAGGCGTTCGGCCGCCGCCGCGGCCACCGCCTCCCGCGAACCTTGGACCTCGACCTGCTCGCAGTCGGATCGATCGTGACCGGGTCGGGGTGTCACCCGATTCTCCCGCACCCTCGAATGGAAACCCGGACCTTCGTCCTGCGGCCGCTGCAGGAGGTCCTGCCCGCATGGCGGCATCCGGTTCATGCGGTTCCGATCCGGATGCTGATCGCGCGCGCACCTCGGAGGCAGGGGACGCGGGTGTGGAAGTGACCGGCGGCACAGGAACTTCGGACAGAGCTGCAGCGGCTCTTCGGCCGATCCCTCCGCTTCTCCGGTGTGGGTCCGGCGAGGGGTGCTTCGAGGCCGGGGATGCCTCAGCGGGGCGCCTCGGCCCGACCGGTTCCGGCGGCGGCAACATCGGCAGCCGGGACCGGGGTGCCGAACCCGTGGACCGTCTTGGCGGGTTGCTGTACCGGGGCCGGCCGGCAGGTGGCCGACCGACACCGTCGGCGCCGCCGGCGGCTGCCGGCCCCTTGTGCGTCCGCACCTTCGGGTCCGATTCGACGGGGGAAGCGTCGCAGTCGAACCGGAGGCGTGGGCCGCGACCCCGCCCACCCCGGGCGGGAGGTCCGGATGAGGCCCGGATCGACGGGGATCCGGCCCGGAGGGTGCGGCGCCCGAGGCGCGGACTCCGGACCGCGGCCGATCGGTCGCCGCCGGCGAGCAGGAAGGTTGAAAACGCGCTAGGTTGAGGCAAGATGCCGATCCCCGGCGATCGGGTCCGCTGCACGGGCCCCGACCGCTGCTGCCGAGGAGGACGACCGTGGCCCGCGTAACCGTCGAAGACTGCCTACCCGTTGTCAGCAACCGTTTCGATCTCGTGCTCTATGCGGCCGAACGCGCTCGGGCGATCGCTCGCGGCTCCGAGATCACGGTGCAGAAGGACGACGACAAGGATTCGGTGGTGGCGCTTCGGGAAATCGCGGAGAACAACCTCGATCTGGAAGCTCTGCAGGAAGGGATTGTACGGTCCCTTCAGAACCACTTCGAACGTGACGAGGCCGAGGATGATCCGGTCGAGGCCTATGCGCGCTCCCTCGGTCTCGACGGGGTGCCGGAGGTCGCTCCCGGGCAGGTGCTGTCGGAGAGCGAGGTCGAGGCTGCGAGCATGTCGGATGCGGAGCAGGCCGGGATGCATGTGACCGAGTCCGCCTTGGAGCTGAATGCGGGTGACGACGGGGACAGGGCCGACGAAGACCCGGGGACGGAGGCTCGGGGCCGGCCGGCTTCCGAAGCGGAGTCCGACGGTACCGACCTCGACGATGCCGGCGAGGACTGAGGCCCGAGTGCCGGCCCGCCGGAACCTTGCGACGGAGGCTCCGCCATTCGCCAGCAGGAACTGATCGAACGGGTTCGCGAATACGACCCTTCGGTCAACGAGGCGAAGCTCAACCGCGCATTCACGTTTTCCATGGAGCGCCACGACGCGCAAAAGCGCGAGTCGGGTGAAGCCTATTTTTCGCACCCGCTCGAGGTGGCGGGGATTCTCGCCGGATACCGAATGGATTCGGCCACCATCGCAACCGGCCTGCTGCACGATACCATCGAGGACGGCGTCGCGACGGCGGCCGAAATCGAGCGGGAGTTCGGGGTCGAGGTCTCCCGGCTGGTGGACGGGGTCACGAAGCTCTCCAAGATCGAACCGCGCGTGTCGGCCAACCGCGGGGACTTCGGCAAGTTCGTGCTGGCGATGTCGAAGGATGTCCGGGTCTTGCTGGTCAAGCTGGCCGACCGCCTGCACAACATGCGGACGTTGCGGTTCATTCGGAAGCCGGAGCGACGCCGGCGGATCGCGCGCGAGACCTTGGACCTGTACGCGCCGCTGGCCCGCCGGGTCGGCATGATGGCCATTTGCGAGGAACTGGAGGACCTGGCCTTCGCCGAACTGCAGCCGGCCGAGCACGATGCCATTTGCCGGCGGCTGGAATTCCTCAAGAAGCGTCACCCCTCGCAGGTCGGGAGGACGCTGAACGAGATGCGTCGGATCCTCAAGGCCGGAGGGATCGAGGGAGAGGTGACCGGTCGCGAGAAGCGTCCCTATTCGGTCTGGCAGAAGATGCAGCGCAAGCGGGTCACCACCGAGAAGGTGACGGATCTCTTCGCCTTCCGGGTCGTGGTGGTGTCGGAAGACGAGTGTTACCGGACCTTGAGCCTGGTGCACCGCCAGTGGCGCTTCGTGCCCGGCAGTTTCCGCGACTACATCAGCCTGCCGAAGCCGAACGGGTACCAGTCCTTGCACACCACGGTAATCGGACCGCACCGGCGCGCGATCGAGATCCAGATCCGCACCCGGAACATGCATCAGGTTGCCGAGTCCGGGCTGGCGGCGCACTGGCAGTACAAGTCTCAGGGGAGCGGACCGGAGCAACTCAGCCCGGATACCCTGCAGTGGCTCCGCGGGCTCGGCGAGATCTTCGAAAGCGCGACCCATCATGCCGAAGGCATCGAGGATACCAAGCTCGAGATCTACAATGACCTGGTCTTCTGCTTCACGCCCAACGGCGACGTGATCTCGCTGCCCGAGCAGGCCACGCCGGTGGATTTCGCCTACGCCGTCCATTCCCGGGTCGGTGCGACCTGCGTGGGCTGCAAGATCAATGATCACCCTGCGCCGCTCGACACTCCGCTGCAAAGCGGCGATCAGGTCGAAATCCTGCGGTCGCGCAGCCAGCGGCCGAGCGCGGTCTGGGAAACGTTCGTTCGAACCGGCCGCGCCCGCAGTCAGATCCGCAAGTCGCTGCGTCGAAGCCGCCAGCGCGAACACCTGAAGCTGGGCAAGGCCATTCTCGAGCACGAGTTCGAGATGGCGGGTGAGAAGTTCGTCCCCCGGGCGCTGTCGTCGGTGCTGAAGGTCTTCGGCTATGCGACCCAGAAGGAGCTCTTCGCCGCCGTCGGTGCAGGACAGCTGGAGGGCGCGAAGGTCGTCCGCGCCCTCCACCCGCAAGCGGATCGGAAGTTTGCTGCCAAGGTGCGCAAGGGACGCACCGTCAAGGGCGCAGCCGTGGGGATCAAGGGGCTGAAGCCCGGAATCGCCGTGCATCTCGCGACCTGCTGTTCGCCCCTTCCGGGAGAACGGATCGTCGGGATCATGACCGAGGGGCTGGGAGCGCGGGTCCACACGATCGACTGCGAAACCCTGGAGCGGTTTTCCGGAGACCCGGAGCGCTGGTATGATCTGAGCTGGGCGGAAGACGACGACATGCCGGGCCAGATTGGCCGCCTGCAGGTCAAGCTGACCAATCGTCCGGGCAGCCTCAGTGCGCTGGCCGAGAGAATTGCCCGGGCCGGAGCGAACATCGCGAACCTGCGCATTCACCGCCGTTCGGTCGATTTCTTCGACCTCGAAGTCGATGTCGAAGTCGACGACGTGCGGCACCTGAACGCGATTCTGGTTGCCTTGGAGGCCTCTTCTTCGATCTACCGCGCCGAGCGGGTGACCAAGCGATGACGCATCCGCCCGACGACGGGGCCGTGCTGGCCGAGTTCCGGGCGGCCGGCGCGATCCGCAGCGGGCACTTCATCCTGAGTTCGGGTCTGCACAGCCCCACCTATCTGCAGTGCGCACTCGTCATGCAGGATCCGGCGCGCGGCGAGCGCCTGTGCTCGGCCCTGGCGGCGCGGGTGCAGGCGGTCCTGCCGGCCGCCGGTTTCGACACGGTCGCCGCGCCGGCGGTCGGGGGCATTCTCGTGGGCTACGAAACCGCCCGCCATCTGCGCGTGCCGGCGATCTTCGCCGAGCGCGTCGCCGGGACGTTCACCCTGCGGCGCGGGTTCGCGATCCGGCCGGGGGCCCGCGTGCTGGTCGTCGAGGACGTCATCAGCACCGCGCGTTCCTCGCGGGAGTGCATCGCCTGCGTGGAGGAGGCCGGAGGCGAGGTCATTGCCGCAGCCTGCCTGGTCGACCGCAGCTGCGGCCGGGCGAATCCCGGGGTGCCCGTCATCGCGCTCCTCGAGTACGAGGTTCCGGCCTATCCGTCCGACGCGCTGCCGCCGGAACTGGCCGCGCTCCCGGCCGTCCGGCCGGGAAGCCGGCATCTGTCCTCGCCCTGATGTTCCGTTCCCGGCATCGCCTGCGCGGGCCCCGCCGGTTGCTGGGGTGGCTGTGGCCGCGTCGAGGTGTGGTGCGCGGCGGCCGCTACATGCTCCTGCGGCTGCAGCGGATTCCCGAAACCCCGCATCGGCTGGCGGCCGGCTTTGCCTGCGGAGCGTCGCTCTCCATGACGCCGTTCATCGGACTGCACGGCGTGGGTGCGATCCTGCTCTCCTGGGCGCTGGGCGGGAGCTGGCTGACCGCCCTCATCGGCACGGCCGTCGGCAATCCGTGGACGTTTCCGCTGATCTGGATTCTCATCTATCAGACGGGATCGGTGCTGATGCCGGGCGGGGTTGTCGACGACCTGTCGATGACGGCGGTCACCCACGAACTGACGGCGCTGGTGTCGGCCGCGGCCCATCTGGCCGTGGGATGGGACCTCGACCTGGCCTTTGCCGACCTCGCCCGGCTTCGACTGCTGCCGACCATGACGGTCGGATCGGTTCCCTACATCGTGGTGGTCTGGATCGGATCGTACTACGGGGTTCGTTCGTCGGTCGCGCAGTACCAGAAGATGCGGCGGCTGCGAATCCGGTCGGTGCGGCAGGGCCGGCGGCGGCGAGGCGGCGCGGGAGGTCTGACGCCGTGACCGGAGCCTGCGTTCGTCTCGGTGTGAACATCGATCATGTGGCGACGATCCGCAATGCCCGCGGCGGCCGCCACCCCGATCCGGTGCGGGCCGCCCGCATCGCCGCCGCCGCCGGCGCCGACGGCATTACCGTCCATCTCCGCGAAGATCGGCGGCACATTTCGGATTCGGACGTCCATGCCCTGCGCCGGGCCGTCCCGCTGCCGCTCAATCTCGAGATGGCCGCAACCGAGGACATGCTGCAGGCCGCGCTGGTCGCCCGGCCGGCGAGGGTGTGCCTGGTGCCGGAACGGCGCGCCGAACTGACCACGGAAGGGGGGCTCGACCTGCGATGCGCCGGGGCCGGCGTGCGTCGGACCCGTGCGGCCCTGACGGAGGATGCGATCCCGCTGACCCTGTTTGTCGACCCGGATCCCGACATGGTGGCGCGGGCGGCGGACCTGGGTGCGCAGGCGGTCGAGCTGCATACCGGTCGGCTCGCGAATGCGGCGCCGTCCGAACGGGGCCGTGCCCTGGCCGACCTCGGGGCGGCGGCGGCGGCGGCGGCGGACTGCGGCCTCGAGGTCCATGCGGGCCACGGCCTCGACTACGACACGGCCGGTCTGGTGGCCGCGATCCCGCAGGTCCGCGAACTCAATATCGGGCACTTCCTGATCGGCGAGGCGATCTTCGCCGGGCTCGGAGCCGTCATCCGGGACATGCGCCGGGTCCTGACGCAGACCGCGGGACCGGCGGCATGATCGTCGGCCTCGGCCACGACGTGTGCGACGTGGCCCGCATTCGGCGCACGCTGACCCGGTTCGGGGAACGCTTCACGCATCGCGTGTTCACCGGGATCGAGCGCGAGCGGTGCGACCGCCGGCGGGCCCGCGCGGAAGGGTACGCGCGCCGATTCGCCGCCAAGGAGGCGTGCGCGAAGGCGCTTGGCACCGGTATGCGGCAGGGGGTACGGTGGCGGGATCTGGAGGTCAGGAATCTGCCCGGCGGCCGCCCGACCCTGTCGCTGACCGGCGCCGCCGCCGACCGTCTGCGGGAGTTGATGCCGACCGGGATGGTTTCGGACATCCAGGTGACGCTTTCGGATGATCGCGATCTCGCGTACGCGGTCGTCATCATCGCCGCGCGCGCCGCCTGAGAGACCGCTTTCGTGTTTCGATACCTGGGCCGAATGGCCTCTTCCAATCTGGGCACGCTCGTGCTCGCGCTGCTGGCAGCGCTGCTCATCCGGTCGCTGGCGTTCGAGCCGTTCAGCATTCCCTCGGGATCGATGAAGCCGTCGCTGCTGGTCGGTGACTACCTCTTCGTGTCCAAGTACGCCTACGGTTTCAGCCGGTATTCGTTTCCTTGGCAGCTGGTACCGATTCCGGACCGGGTGCTGGGCCGCGATCCGGAGCGCGGCGACATCGCCGTATTCAAGTTTCCGCCCAATCCGAAGTCCGACTACATCAAACGGATCATCGGGCTGCCCGGGGACACCGTCCAGATTCGGGACGGCGTGCTCTACCTGAACGAGGTCGCCGTCCCGCGCAGCGCGCTGGGGGAGGAACAGGTCACCGACCGCAACGGGATCACCCACACCTATCAGGTCTTTCGGGAAACCCTGCCGAACGGCCGACAGTGGCGGGTCTATGACGCCACCCCGAACGGAGCGCTCGACAACACCGCGGTCTACCGGGTGCCCGAGGGCCACTACTTCGGCCTCGGCGACAACCGGGATCAGTCCTCGGACAGCCGCATCCTCGACCGGGTGGGCTTCATTCCGGCCGAGAATCTGGTGGGTCGGGCCGAGGTCGTGTTCGTGTCCTTCAACGGGGCGGCCCGGTTCTGGGAGTTCTGGCGGTGGCCCTGGGCCATTCGCTACGCGCGGATCGGTACGCGGCTGTGAGCGCGGCGGGCCCGTCGGCGGTGGAACGGGTGCTCGGTCACCGGTTCCGGGATCGCGCGCTGCGCGAGGCGCTGCTTCCCCCGTCGCCGGCCCGCCCCGATCCGGTCGCGTTCCAGCGGCTGGAGTTCCTGGGCGACCGGGTGCTCGGCCTGCTGCTGACGGAGAGCCTCTTCGCCGAGTACCCGGATGCGCCGGAAGGCGCCTTGGCGAAGCGGCTGGCCTACCTGGCGAGCGGCGACCTGCTGGAGGTCGTGGCCGGCGAGTCCGGGCTCGCGGAGGCCGTGGCGCGCGACATGGAGCCGGAACCGTTTCCCGTCCGTCGGCGGGTGCTCGGAGATTGCGTCGAGGCCGCCCTGGGCGCCCTGTGGAGCGACGGAGGAACCGCCGCGGCCGGCCGGTTCGTGCGCCGCTTCATGGCAGGGAGAATCGAGGCGCTGACGACCCCGCCCCAGGACGCCAAGACCGCGCTGCAGGAATGGACCCAGGCGCGGGGGCTCGACTTGCCCGAGTACGCGCTGCTCCGCCGCACCGGGGAGGATCACGGCCCGGTCTTCGAGATCGAGGTTCGGGTGGAGTCGGCGGCGGGCCGACGCCTCGGGGCTCGGGCGTGCGGCCGCACCAAGCGCGCGGCGGAAAAGGACGCGGCGGCGCGATTGCTCGCGCGGTTGCCCGAAACCCGATGAAGCCGCGGCGTTTCGGCATCATTGCCTTGCTGGGGGCGCCGAATGCCGGCAAGTCCACCTTGGTCAATGCCCTGGTGGGTCAGAAGGTGGCCATCGTCACCGGCAAGGCCCAGACCTCGCGCACCCGCGTTCGGGGCATCGCCCACCACGACGGAGCCCAGTTGGTATTGACCGACACGCCGGGCATCTTTCGGCCTCGCCGGCGCCTGGACCGCGCGATGATTCGGGCGGCCTGGCGGGAGAACCGTCGGGCCGACGTTCGGGGCCTGCTGATCGATGCGCGCCGGGGCGTGGACGCGGAGACCGGGCTCGTCTTGGCGGGGCTCCGCAAGCAGCGGACCGAGGCGCTGTGCCTGATCAACAAGATCGATCTGGTCCGCCGCCCGGAGCTGCTGGCCCTGATCGACCGGCTGCGCGAGCAGGTCTTCCTCACGGAATTCCTCCTGATCTCGGCCCTCCAGGGCGACGGTCTCGGGGATCTGCGCGACGCCTTGGCGGCCCGGTGTCCGGAAGGCGCCTGGCACTATCCGCCCGACCAGGCGGCCGACGTGCCCCTGCGCCTGCTGGCCGCGGAGTGCGTGCGGGAGCAGGCCTACGAGCAGCTGCACCAGGAGCTTCCGTACGATCTCGCGACCGAAACGGTGAGCTGGAAGGACCTGCCGGACGGGTCGGCGCGGATCGACGTCTGCATGCTGGTCCGCCGGGCGAGCCAGAAACCGATCGTGATCGGGGAAGGCGGCCGCCGGCTGCGCTCGATCGGCACGGCCGCGCGCCGCACGATCGCGGCCGCGACCGGATGCGCGGTCCACCTGTTCGTCCACGTCAAGGTGGATCCGGCCTGGCCGGATCGGCAGGCGCATTACGATGCCCTCGGACTGGAGTTCGTCTCGTGACCCGCGGCGCGTCATGAGGTGGGAGGACGAGGGGTTCGTGCTGTCGGCGCGGCGCTGGGGCGAGACGTCGCGCGTCGTGCAGCTGCTGACGGGGGAGCACGGGCGCCACGCGGGCCTGGTCCGCAGCGGCGGTATCGCCGGCCGAGCGCACGTCTGCGCGCCGGGCGATCGCGTGAAGGTCCGGTGGAGCGGCCGGCTTCCCGAACACTTGGGGCATTTCGTCTGCGAGCTGATCGACCCGCGCGCCGGCCGGGTGCTCCACCAGCCGCTTCGGCTGATCGCCCTGTCGTCGGTCTGCGCACTGGCCGAGTGGTTCCTGGCGGAACGCGAGCCGACGCCGGCCGTGCACGCGGCGGGCGAGGCGGTCCTGGACCGGCTGGCCGGGGCGGGCGACTGGCAGCGCCCCTACGTGGCTTGGGAACTGCTGCTGTTGCGCGAAACCGGAGCAGGACTGGATCTGGGCCGGTGCGCCGTGACCGGAAGTACCGACGACCTCACGCACGTGTCGCCGAAGACCGGACGGGCCGTGTCCCGAAGTGCGGCGGCACCGTGGGCGCCGCGCCTCCTGCCGCTTCCGCCGTTCCTGCAGACCGGCGCCGCGCCCGGCCGGGAGGAGGTGCGGGCCGCCCTGCGGCTGACCGGGCATTTTCTCCGCCGGAATGCGATCGCGCACGGACGCCGTGCGCTGCCGTCCGCGCGGCTGCGGCTGGCGGACGGGTTGGAGGCGGAGGCGGGAACCGTGGCTGCGGACGCCGGTTCCCGGTGAGCGGGGCCCGGGAAATCCGCCGGACCCCGTTCGCCGAGGTCCTCGGCGAGCGGTACGTCAGCTATGCGCTCTCGACCATCATGTCGAGGTCGCTCCCGGACGTGCGCGACGGCCTCAAGCCGGTACACCGTCGACTGCTGTTCGCCATGCGGGCGCTGCGGCTGGATCCGGCTTCCGGGTTCAAGAAATGCGCCCGCGTAGTGGGCGACGTCATCGGCAAGTACCACCCGCACGGGGATCAGGCGGTCTATGACGCCATGGTGCGGCTCGCGCAGGAATTCGCCATCCGCTATCCGCTGGTCGACGGCCAAGGCAATTTCGGCAACGTCGACGGGGACGGGGCGGCGGCCATGCGCTACACGGAGGCGCGGCTGACGGCCGTCGCGGACGCGCTGCTCGAGGGCCTGGACGAAGACGCGGTGGACTTCGTGGAAACCTACGACGGCGAGGACCGGGAGCCGTCCGTCCTGCCGGCCGCCTTTCCGAACCTGCTCGCGAACGGAGCGCAGGGCATTGCGGTCGGAATGGCGACCTCCGTTCCGCCGCACAATGTGGACGAGGTCTGCTGCGCGCTGCTCCACCTGCTGCGCCGTCCCGGCGCGCGCCTTCCGGACTTGATGCGGCACGTGCCGGGACCCGATTTTCCGACGGGCGGCGTTCTGACCGAAGGCAGGGCGGAACGGGAGGAGGCGTACCGGACCGGGCGGGGCCGGTTCTGCCTGCGGGCGGCGTGGAATGCCGAACCGATGTCCCGGGGGCGGACGGGCATCGTGATCACGGAAGTTCCCTGGAGCGTGCCGAAGGCGCGGATCGTTGCGCAGTTGGATGAACTGGTCCATGCGCGGAAGCTTCCCTGGCTGGCCGAGATTCGCGATGAATCGGCCGATGACGTGCGGATCGTGCTCGAGCTTCGGGGCCGCGATGCGACGCCCGCCGAATGCATGGAAATCCTGTTCCGCCGGACGGAGCTGGAAACCCGCATTTCGCTGAACATGAACGTGCTGGACGGCGGCCGGATCCCGCGGGTCATGGGCCTCGCCGAGGTGCTGCAGGCGTGGCTGGATCACCGGCGCACGGTCCTCCTGCGGCGGAGCCGGCATCGACTGGCCGTGCTCGGGAAGCGCCTCGAGGTGCTGGACGGGTATCTCCGCATTTTCGCCGACCTGGATGCCGTGATCCGGATCATCCGCGAGCAGGACGATCCCCGGTCCGAGCTGATGCGGGTCTTCGGCCTGACCGAGACGCAGGCGGAAGCCGTGCTCAACCTGCGGCTGCGGACGCTGCGGCGGCTGGAGGAGGAGAAACTTCGGGCGGAGCGCGACCGGCTTCGGGCGGAGCATCGCGATCTGACGGCGCTGACCGAATCCGAAACCCTCCAGTCCCGCCGGATCGAACAGGACATCCGGGGCGTGCGGGACCGGTTCGGAGCCACGGCGGAAGGAGGTGCCCGGCGCACGAGGATTGACCCGAAGGTGCCCGCGGCCCCGACTCGCACCGATCCGGTCGCGACGGCGGAGCCGGTGACGTTCATCTGTTCCCGGCGGGGGTGGGTGCGGGTGGCGCGCGGACATGTGGAGAACGAAGGCGATCTCCGCTACCGGGACGACGACGAGGGTCGGTTCGTGGTGCGGGCCGACAGTACCGCGAAGGTTCTGGTGGCCACCGACCGGGGACGGCTGTACACGCTGGTCCTGTCGCGCCTTCCCGGAGGGCGGGGTTACGGGGAGCCGGTCCGTCTGCATGCGCAGATCGGCAATGACGAGGAACTGGTAGCCTGCCGGCCGGTCGGCGAACGTCCGTTCCTGCTCGCCACGGAGGATGGCAGGGGGTTTCTGGCTCCGGCCGGGGATCTGGTCGGGAGCCGCGCCGGTCGTCAGGTGGTTCCGGCGGCCGAGGGTGCGAGGCTGACCGTCTGCCGGCCGATGGCCGGAGACTACGTGGCGGTGGTGGGCACGAACCGGAAACTGCTGATCTTTCCGGCTTCGGAACTGCCGCGGCGCAGCCGCGGCAAGGGGGTGTATCTGCAGCGGTACCGGCAGGGGCGGCTGTCGGATGCCATCGGATTCGCAGGTGCCGACGGGCTGGCCTGCCGGACCGGCAGCCGGGTGCGGACGTTTTCGTTTGCGTCGCTCGCGCAATGGATCGGGAAACGCGGACAAGCGGGGCGGAGTGTCCCCAGGGGGTTTCCGGTGTCGCTCCGCTTTGACTGACCGGTGGGTCCAAGTATGCCGGAATGGTATCTAGTGCCCGCACCGAAAATGGTCATTTTGGCGGCCCTTCCGGCGAAATTTCGGGTTGGACCCACCCTCCGGGGCCTCCGGTCGCTCCGTTTCCAAGGGATTCCTGCCGATTCGCAGCGGCATCCGGGCCCTTCCCACCCAGAATCCGGACGCCAGGGCGAGCGGTTCCGTTCCCGCTCACGGCGGGCTTCGCGGACGGGGTGGAGGGGCGCCGCCGTCAGGCGGCGCGTCTTCGTCGTCGTCGGGCTTGGGCTCGGGCCTGTCTCTGCAGCAGCAACCCGATGCGGTGGACATTGAAGGCCACCATGGAGAGCGCCACCATCCGCGCAAAACCCTCCGCCCCATACGACAGGACCCGGTCCATGCCGCGCTGCTCGAGATTATTGATGGCGGACTCCACGGCCGGATGCTGCCGGCGCATCTCCCGGAACGTCGGGTCGGCGGCCCGTTTCCGGTCGGCCGGACCGAGCTTTCCCTTCTTCGGCAGCACGTTGTGATCCAGCAGTTCGTCCAGTGCGATCCGGTTGGAGGGACTGTGGAACCCCCGATCGAAGCTGCACAGGCGGAGGTCGGGGAAGCGGGCCTGCGCTTCCCGGATCATGGGTACGGCATGATCCACGTCTCCGCCTTCCCACAGGATCCGGGAGTGTAGGAGGAAGCCGTGCTGGTCCTCCAGCACGGCCACCGGCACTCCGAGTTCCACCGGAACCCCGGCCTTGCCCTTCACACACCAGCGCGTGTGCTCCTCGAAGATCGAAAACACCTTCTCTTCCTGCGGGATCTTCTCGCCTTTCAGCAGGCGGCGGTCCACTTGGTCGAGCTGCCTCCGGGCATGCTTGAGGTACGACTCGATCCGGAGAATCCTGGGGGCTCCGACGCCTTGCTCTCGAAGCGCAGGAACCGTCGCTTCCGCCCGTCGGACCTCCTCCCAGCAGGCGTCGAGGTACGCCTGGATCGGCCCCGGACGGGCCCGCCGGGTCCGCCGAACCTTCGGAAAGAGCCGCTGCAGCCTCCGGCTCCGATGCCGCCACTGCCGCCCTCCGGACACCCCCGCCCGCAGGGCTGAGCGGCCCGTCTCGCGCACCAGGCAACGCATCGCATCCCACAGCAGGTTGACATCCGTCGGGAAGTGCACATCCGTCTTCACCACGAACGAATCACAGCGGCCCCGCAGGGGCTCCTTCGACGGGCGACCGCCCGGGCCGCTCTTCCGCTTCCGCTTCCGCACCAGCGCATGGCCGCTCTCCGCGATCCGCTGCAACACCTCCCCCAGCACGTCCGGCGTCAGCAGGCTCACGTTGTGTACCACCGTGGGATACCGGTACCGGGTCTCGTCCCAGAAGCCGGAGTGTCCCAGAAACTTCCGAACGGTATGGTGTTGGTTCACCAGCTCGTGCAGACGATCGAAGTCACACCCCAGGACCTGCTTCAGGAGACCCATCACGAGGATCCTCCACAGCTCCATGCCGGGACGCCCTTTCGTGTGGGACACCTCGGGAAGGATCCCCTGCTCCAGGATCTCGAACAACCGGGCACGAACCGACCGGTCGGCATACACGTGCCGAAGCCCGAGCAGCAGCGGCGGAATGTCATCCCGCGAGTTCTCGTCGATCTCGATCTCCTCGATCGCAACCTGACCCCATTCCATCTGCAGGCGAATGACGTTTCGCATGGCAATTCTCGCGAAGATTCCCGAAAATCCGGCCGATTCTCGACCTCATCGGCCGATTCCCGCATCAAAGCGGGATTCTTCGTCCCCTCTATATCACGATTCCACTTTCAGAGTCAAACCATTGTACTTTTTCGGTGCGGGCACTATCTAGTGCCTGCCCGGAAAATCCCTAAGATTTGGATTACATGAATGAAAGCCCAATATTAACAGGGCGAAGATTCATCGAATCCAGCCTGATTTCAGCGGAATATGCCGTCATATGCCCTCAAAGAAGGAATCTTCGGTTCTCCAGATTCCAAATATGCTTACATATACAATGTGTTGTGATTTTCCGTGCAGACACTATCTACTCCCCCCCTACTGATGACGAATCGTTTTTCCTGACGGGTTCGGATCCGGCATTGTCCCGCGCCCCTTTCACTCGCTCGCGGCCGAGGACCGGAGGTGCGGGGTCCGGCTGACAAGAAGCGGATCGATCTTCGGCTGCCGCTCCCTGTTCCGGCCTTGTGGGGAGGGGTCCGCAACGCGACCGGGCACCTCGCGCGGGACGTCGCGGATCCGCCGTGCGGTGCGGTGGAGCGGGTTCCGTGGGCTGCCGTTCCCCTCCGCCGGAGATCTGCGCTTGACGTTGTAGGAGGGGCCCTCTCCAAGATGGGCCATTGAGGCGGACCGCGTCGGAGATGTGGATGGCGGCAGGGTAGGGATCGAAGGCGACGACGGGTCGGAGCCCGGCGATCGTCGCGGCCCAGCCGCCGCAGGACGGGTACCTGGAGGCGTTCCTTGGGGGCGGCGCGATCCTGACGCGCCCGCCGCCGGCGCGGCGCAGCCTCGGCCTCGACCTCCCCCGCCGGGCGATCGACCCCTTCCGCTGTGAGTACCCGGTGGAACGTCACCCGGGCTGCGCCCTGCAGGTTCTCGCGACCTTCGCCTCGGGCCGGCCGCACGGGCCCACGTGCGCGGGCCGGAACTCGATCGACCGCCCGCGCATCCCGCGCCTCGCAGAGAGCGGGGCGCGGCGCTCCCGGACGATGCCCGAAGGCGAGCGGTTCGCCGTGCGGGCGGCCGTCCGGGGGGTAGGCATCGGGAGGACGAGCGTCGCCGGCACGTCCCTGCGCCCGGAGGTCGACGCCTTCCGGAAGCGGTTCCAGGATCTCCGCACGCAAGACAAGGTCCACCCGGAGTGCGAGGCGCTCGTCCGCGGCCTGCGGATGCGGATACAGCGGTTGCTGGCCGTGCTCATGGAGAAGACCACGCGCACGACGAGCCGGAACTCCGGTCTGCCGCCGTCCCAGACGGACCAGGACGAGAGCGCGCGGCGCACCGGGAGCCCCGGCAAGGGCCCGAAGCCGAACCCGCAGACGGGCGGCCACCGGCGCACGACCCCCGTCCAGGAAACGATCACCGTCGATGCCTGCGGCGCCGACCTCGACGACGTCGACCCCGTCGATCGGGAGCGCCGCGTCCTCTACGACCTCGGGTTCGAAGTCGTCGAGCGCCGCATCGACGCCGAGATCCAGGAAGGCCCGAAGTGCCGGGCCCGGACCCAGGGCCGGTTCCCAGACCCCATGCCGGGTCCCGTGCAGTACGGTGTCCGCATCCCGGCCTTGGTCCTCAACCTGCGGATCGCCCAGATGCGGTCCCTGCGCCGTGCCGTCTCGCTCGTGCACGCGCTCTCCGGCATCCAGCTCTCCGAGGCGACCGGCCTCGGCCAGGTCCGACGCTTTCAGGATGCGCTCGCATCCTGAGAGGAGATCGCCGTGGCCCCTCTCCTGCCACGCCCGGCCGTGCAGGTCGACGAGACCGGATTCCGGGTCGCCGGCAAGACCCCATGGCTCCCTGTCGTCACCGACGGCACCCTGACCGTGAAGTTCCCGCACCGCAAGCGCGGTCGGGAGGCGATCGAAGAGATCGGCATCCTCCCGCGCTACCAAGGTGTCCGGGTCCACGACTGCTGGGCTGCGTACAGGGGCTACGATCCGTGCCGCCACCCGCTGTGCGGCCGCCACCTGCTGCGCGAACGGACCTTCGTCGTCGAGTCCCACGGCTACCGTTGGGCGCGATGGATGAAGCGCCGGCCGCGCGAGGTCTGCCACAGGGTCCACCAGAGCGCATCCAAGGCCTTGAACGAGACCGACCGCCGGGCCGTGCGCACGCGCTACCGCACCCTCCTCACCCAGGGCGCCAAGGAGCGGCCCGACCTCCCGCCGCGGACGAAAGGAACCCGGGGACGCATCGCAAAGTCCGACGCGCACAACCTGCATGAACGTCTCGGGAAACCCGAGACGTCCGTCCTCCGCTTCAGGAAGGACCCCGACGTCCGCTTCACCCACCATGCCGGAGAACCGAAGATCCGAATGACCAAGGTCAAGATCAAGGGGTCCGGATGGTTCCGCACCATGCTCCACGCAACCGCATGGTGCCGAGGCTCAAGCTTCCTCACCTCCATGGAGGCACTCGGCTACAACCCTCTCGTCGCCATCCACATCGCCCTCGACGGAAAGGCCGCAGACATCCTCAACGAGCACTACGGCCAACCCGACCCCAACAAGGGGTGAGTAGTTAGTGTCTGCACGGAAAATCACAACACATTGTATATGTAAGCATATTTGGAATCTGGAGAACCGAAGATTCCTTCTTTGAGGGCATATGACGGCATATTCCGCTGAAATCAGGCTGGATTCGATGAATCTTCGCCCTGTTAATATTGGGCTTTCATTCATGTAATCCGAATCTTAGGGATTTTCCGGGCAGGCACTAGTTACCGTCCAGCTTCACGTGACCCAATTGCTCGACGTGTGGCCCCACCTTCTGGATCGGGTTGTCTCCGTCCCAAAGCACTGAACTCATCTTGTTTTTCCCATTGTATGAAGGATGCCGATCGACGGTGCCGGGACGTATGCGGAGGGATGCTTCGTGGCTGCGGCGGCGTGTTCTCGCTAGGGTTCCGGGAAGCGGAAGGCGCCATTGGTCAGTGCGGAGCGCGTCAGGCGCGTAGTGCGGACATCGCACGGGCCAGCTTCATGCGAAGGTGCCGATAGCGACGCATGACGCGGGCAGACCAGCGGACTCGCGGTTCGTCGGCGAAGGGGTATGTCGGGCGCCCGGCGTCACCGAGCCCGAGCCGTACGTGCGAGAACTCGCAGCTTGCCACGCAGCGGCCCGGGTGCTCGAACGGCTCCGTCTCTGCCTCGACGAAGCGGTGTTCGAACGACCATCGGCCGGCGGTGGATGATCCGTCGTGCCACCAGTCCTCGCCGATTGTGTAGCGCACGAGCATGCTCATCTGCTCGGCCGCCACGAGGTTGCAGAACGCGATCGTGTTCTGGCCCGGTTCCGGACCGTCGGGGGCGGCGTCATTGATGTAGCGCCCGTGACGCCGGATCCCCATGCGCTCGTCTCTGGCATCGCCACTAGTGTACTGGCCACGGCAACGGAGGCATCGCATGTCGGGGCCGACCAGGTGGACGCGCCATTTGGCCGAGAGCAGACGTTCTCGCGACTCCACGAGCACCCCGCCATCAATCAAGGGAAGGCAGTTTGCGTAGGCGAGATGATTGAGAACCTCGCGCGCCTCGGCGTTGTCGACGCAACACACGATGAGGTCGGCGTCGGCTGCGAGCCGGTAGGCGCGCTCGGTGCGGACGGACAGCGGCACGGCGCGAACGACCGGGTAGCGCGCGGTGGCGGTCCTGCGAAGGTGAGCCGCAACCACCTCCGCCTTGGGCAGGCCCAAGCAGTGCCGGTCGGCGTAGATGAGACGATCGAGGTTCCTGTCCTCGACGCGGTCGGGGTCGATCACGGTGATCTGCTCGAATCCGGTACGCGCGAGGCATTCGAGGACGATCGAACCTACGCTGCCTGCGCCGACGACGCAGACGTGGGTGCGAGCAAGCCGAGCCTGCGCGTCGACGCCCCAGCTGTCCACAGTCCGCACCAGGCTTGGACGGCGGGCGTAGGGCGGGTGCGCACCCGGAGCCCAATCCGCCCCGGTGCGTCGCGGCCCGACCCGTAGAACGTCGGTGCAGTGCGCAGGCGCGATGCGGCCAGGCCCGGATTCCTGCCAGAACCGGGCGCTCCACACGCCGTCGGAGCCCATGGTGAGGCCGAGCAACGGCAAGCCCGTCTCCCGAACGAAGGGCGCGACGATGTTGCGTTCGGTGTCGTCATCCATGTCGCTCAGAGCCTGCCAGCCGGGACCGGGGTGGCTGTGAAGGACGGCGACGCCCGCCTGTGCCTTGAGCGCGTAATCGAGGACGCGGTTGAGGTATCCGCCGTGCACGGTGACGTTGCCGTGCAGATCCCGGTCGCCGTCCTCGGGAAGGACGACATCGGCCAGGATCCCAGTATAGCGGTCAGATCCGTCGCCGCGCCGCCAGAGGGCGAGACAAGCCTCCTCCTGCAGGCCACCACGGCGCAGCCCGCTCAGCAGGTGATCCGCGAGCTGGCGGTGGAGCGATTCGCGCAGCACGACGCGATAGTTCAACGCGCGCTCCAGATTCTGCGGATATGCCTGTCGAGGTAGGCTTGCATGTTCTTGCCGTTCGGGGTGTCGATCTGGTCCCAGAAGTCGCTCGGGGGAGCGCTGATCGCCATCCAGTCGTGGCCGTCCGTGCACTGGAAGGTCTGGATGGCCCCGGGGGAGCGGGCCCCCTTGACCAGCTCCGCCAAGACGGGGTCGGGGGGCGAGAGATAGAGCCAATGGGGAGCGACCTCGGGCCAGGCGCCCTCGTTCTGGTGCATCGCGAGGGCGAGCGTCACGCTCTCCCCGGCACGGCTGCCGTCCTTGATCCGGTACTGGAAACGGACGCCGTCCGCGCCACCCTGTTGCTGGGGCGCGGTGAACGGACTCGTCCGATAGCGCAGCTCGACGAGTGCGGCGGCGATGCGTTCGGAGTTGTCGCTCATGCGAAGGGCGCACCCTTCTCCGGGGCGGCGCGAAACACGTTGTACTTGTCGAGTTCGACCACTTGGCCGGAGACGAAGGTGACGTCGGAGTCCGGTACTCTCAGCACGTACCCGGTCTTGTCCGGGTTCTCGCCGATGGCCTTGCCGGCGAAGGCGATCTGCAACAGGACGGCGGCGTCGACGGCCTGCTGTTCGGCGAAGAAGGTCTCGCCGTTGACCTTGAATTCGAACTTGTCCATCTCGGTGTCCTCTGAGCTGTGCGTTGTCCGGGGCCATTGCGCGGTCCACGCTCGGGGCGATAGAGTCCGGCAGTAGGCTCCAACTTGGAGCTTACACTACCACGACGAAGACATAAATTGTCAACCACCAGTTAACGAGAGAGGAGGAACCTATGTTCGGACAACGACTCCGGCTCGCCCGGAAACGGGCAGGTCTATCGATGCGGGCACTCGCCGACGCGACGAGTCCGAAGGTGACCGCTCAGGCGATCAGCAAGTACGAGGCGGGCAAGATGCTGCCTTCCTCCGCCGTTCTGGTCGGTCTCGGAAAGGCTCTCGACGTCTCGCTGGACTTCCTGATGAGCGCGCAGATCGAGGCGCTCGAGGCGGTCGAGTTCCGCAAGCATTCCCGCGCTTCGGCCCGCGATCGCGCAAGGGCCGAAGCGGAGGTGATGGACAGCTTGGAGCGCTACCTGGCAATCGAGCACATCCTCGACATCGAATCCAGCGTCGAATGGGTGGAGGGGCGCCGCTACGACAGCGTCGCGAGCGAATCCCAGATCGACGAGAGGGCCGATGAGCTTCGCGGAGTCTGGGATCTCGGCCTTAACCCGATCCCCAGCTTGTGCGAGCTGCTCGAAGACAAGGGAATCAAGGTGGTGGAAGCCGATCTCCCGGAGAGCATCAACGGGCTCTCGTGTCACGTTCTCCGGGGCGGCGAGATCGTCGCCGAGGCCGTCGTCGTGTCCAGCCGGATCAATGTGGAGCGCAAGCGCTTCACGCTGGCCCATGAGCTCGCGCACAGGATCATTCGCTCCACCGGCAATCCGGCGATCGACCTCGAACGGGCGATGAACCGCTTCGCCGGTGCGTTTCTGGTTCCCGGCCAGAGCCTTCGGGACGAAGTCGGCGCTGATCGCCACAGGATCACCTACTACGAGATCGTTCGTCTGAAACAAATCTACGGCGTGTCGGCCACGGCCCTGCTGATGCGTCTCGGACAGGTGGGCGTACTGTCCCAGGGCTCCGTGCAGCACGCCTTCGCGACCTTCGCCCGGTCCTGGCGCAAGTCGGAGCCGGATCCGATCCGCCCCGAGCATGGGTTCGCGGCATTCGAGAAGCCTCGTCGCTTCAAGCGACTCGTGTCGCGCGCCATGGGCGAGGAGCTGATCTCGCCCGTGCGCGCGGCCGCGCTTCTCAACCAGTCGCTCGAATCGGTCGAGCGGCAGATCAGCGGTCCTGCCATCCAGTGACCTGCGTTATCGTCAACGACGCTTCGTGCCTGATCGACCTCCGCAAGGGAGGTCTGCTGGGCGTCGTTTGCGATCTGCCTTATCAATTCGTGGTCCCCTTCCCGGTGCGGGTCTACGAAGTGCTCGACTTTTCGGAGGCCGAGTGGCAGGCGCTCGACGAGGCCGGCATGATCACGCACGATCTGACTGCCGAGGAGGTCGGTCAGGCTCTCGCAGTGAAGGGGCGTCATGCGGGACTCTCCGCTAACGACTCCTTCTGTCTGGTCACGGCACGGGCATACTCTGGCATCCTGCTGACGGGTGATGCTCTGCTGCGCAGGGTCGCCACCGCAAATGGACTGCGCGTTCACGGCGTGCTTTGGGTTGTTGACGAGCTTGAGGGCGCAGGACTCTGTGCGAGATCGGTTCTGGCTCGAGCGCTCAAGGTCTGGCGGGCGGACGAGACGGTGTTCCTACCTCCAGACGAAATCACCACGCGGCTGGAACACCTGGCGGAAGTCGGACGTCGTCGCGGGCAGCGAAGGTGAACAGGGGAGGCTCGCCGGCTGCAGCAGGCGCGCGCGCAGGCTGTCCGCATGCCGGGAGGAGGTTGAATCGAAACCGAGTTTCAGTGCCGGGAGGCTGCTGTTTCTACACGAGCGCTTCACGGAAGAGCCGCGGTCACTCGAGGCGTCGTTCGATAACATGAGGGCGCGGAAGGATGTCTTCGGAAAGACGGTTTCGTCGTGGCCGTTCCGGTTCGTCGAGGCAGCCGACGATCGTCCCATCGTGGGGATGATCACGGGCCACCCTCACGTGTCGCGACGTTCCGAAGGCTTGATTCCGCCGGGGCTGTGCAGGCACTTCAGTCGGTCACCCGCGTGTGAGCGATGTGTCGGCCGTGTGTCGGAAGCGAGAATATTCTCGGCAGTCGCAGACTACAGCGGGGCTCAGGTCGGCGGTGCGCTGGGGGGGGGAAGACGAGGTAGTTCTGTAAGGCGACAATGGCGATCGGCACCACCCTCTCTGCCAACATCGCTGAGACACCGACTACCCTGGGAATTAGAGGGCGGCAGAGAGGGGAAAGGGCCCCAACCAAGGGGAATTCGGGACGCCAAAGCACGCGCCGAACGCAGTGTCGGGCACGCGTGCCTCAGCCGGCGGACCGGATCCGGAAAGCCGCAAGGTTCGACCGGAAGCGACGGGAGCGCAGGACCGAGATTTCTGGGTCGCGCGCAACCCTCCGCCGCCCATGGCCGGACCCGCGGTTTGCCGTCAAGCACCCGAGGTAGGAGCCGGATGGATGAACGTCCATGTCCGGATCGGTGCGGGGGGTGCGCAGTAATGCGCATTCCTACCGTAACTGGGGGGAGGGGCTCGGCAACGACCCCTCCTACCCGGCGCCTCGGCACCATGCTATTGCGTGGAGCATGGTGCGGAACCATCCGGACCCCTTGATCTTGACCTTGGTCATTCGGATCTTCGGTTCTCCGGCATGGTGGGTGAAGCGGACGTCGGGGTCCTTCATGAAGCGGAGGACGGACGTCTCGTGTTTCATGAGACGTTCATGCAGGTTGTGGGCGTCGGACTTTGCGATGCGTCCCCGTGTTCCTTTCGTCCGCGGCGGGAGGTCGGGCAGCTCCTTGGCGCCTTGGGTGAGGAGGGTGCGGTAGCGCGTGCGCACGGCTCGGCGGTCGGTCTCGTTCAAGGCCTTGGATGCGCTCTGGTGGACCCTGTGGCAGACCTCGCGCAGCAGGCTCTTCATCCATCGCGCCCAGCGGTAGCCGTGGGACTCGACGACGAAGGCCCGTTCGCGCAGCAGGTGGCGGCCGCACCGCTGGTGGCGGCACGGATCGTAGCCCATGTATGCAGCCCAGCAGTCGTGGACCCGGACGCCTTGGTAGCGCGGGAGGATGCCGATCTCTTCGATCGCCTCCCGACCGCGCGTGCGGTGCGGGAACTTCACGGTCAGGGTGCCGTCGGTGACGACAGGGAGCCATGGGGTCTTGCCGGCGACCCGGAATCCGGTCTCATCGACCTGCACGGCCGGGCGTGGCAGGAGATGGGCCACGGCGACCTCCTCCCAGGATGCGAGCGCATCCTGAAAGCGCCGGACCTGGCCGAGGCCGGTCGCCTCGGAGAGCTGGATGCCGGAGATCGCGTGCACGAGCGAGACGGCACGGCGCAGGGACCGCATCTGGGCGATCCGCAGGTTGAGGACCAAGGCCTGGATGCGGACACCGTACTGCACGGGACCCGGCATGGGGTCCGGGACCCGGCATGGGGTCCGGGACCCGGCATGGGGTCCGGGAACCGGCCCTGGGTCCGGGCCCGGCACTTCGGGCCTTCCTGGATCTCGGCGTCGACGCGGCGCTCGACGACTTCGAACCCGAGGTCGTAGAGGACGCGGCGCTCCCGATCGACGGGGTCGACATCGTCGAGGTCGGCGCCGCAGGCGTCGCCGGCATCGACGGTGATCGTCTCCTGGACGGGGGTCGTGCGCCGGTGGCCGCCCGTCTGCGGGTTCGGCTTCGGGCCCTTGCCGGGGCTCCCGGTGCGCCGCGCGCTCTCGTCCTTGTCCGTCTGGGACGGCGGCAGACCGGAGTTCCGGCTCGTCGTGCGCGTGGTCTTCTCCAGGAGCACGGCTAGCAGCAGCTGTAGCAGCATCCGCAGGCCGCGGACGAGCGCCTCGCACTCCGGGGGGACCGTGCCTTGCGTGCGGAGATCCTGGAACCGCTTCCGGAAGGCGTCGACCTCCGGGCGCAGGGAGGTGCCGGCGACGCTCGTCCTCCCGATGCCTACCCCCCGGACGGCCGCCCGCACGGCGAACCGCTCGCCTTCGGGCATCGTCCGGTAGCGCCGCGCCCAGCTGCTCTCTGCGAGGCGCGGGAGGCGCGGGCGGTCGATCGAGTTCCGGCCCGCGCACGTGGGCCCGGCCCGAGGCGAAGGTCGCGAGAACATGCAGGGCGCAGCCCGGGTGACGTTCCACCGGATACTCACAGCGGAAGGGGTCGATCGCCCGGCGGGCTTTCAATAGCCCGTTGTTGACGCAATCTGGCTCATGTGCGGTTCCCTTCTGATTGGACGAATTCGAGTCCGGTCTTGAATTTCCGCCACGCCTGCCAGATTTTGGCAGTACCCGGAAGCGGCTGACGTTTGCTGGGCCGGAAGCCCGCCATGCGGGCGAGATCGACCACAAAGGTGCGGATGTCGGGCGGCTTCCCAGGCGGGGCACGGATGATGCGATAGTACCGGAGCCATCGGTAGAGAACCCCGATTTCGCGGTCGGTGAAGAACTCGAGGGCGGGGCGGTCGGGCTGATCGCGCGCGAGGCGCTCGAGGTCCATGACCCGCCATGCGGTGATGGCATCGAAAGCGAGGCACTTGCGCAGGTCGTCGGCGTCCTGCAGCTTGCGTTCTTCGATCCGGGCGCCGACCTTGAGGACCCGGAAGTACTCCTCGAGGGTCCAGCGTGCCTCGTACCAGGCGACGATGCGTCGAGCGTGCTGGAGGTTGGCCTCGCCCTCGGTGGAGAGCAGCACCCAGTGGAGCGGCTCGCGGCCCTTGGGCGGCCGGGCTTCCCGGACCGAGACGGCGAGCACGGGCATCGGCGTCCGGTCGTCCCGGTTCTTCGGCGGCACGAGGTGGACGGCGGCGGCGCGGAGCTCGAGGATCACGGTGCGCTTGAGGCGCTGACGGGGTCCGCCGCAGGCGGCGAGGTGGACCGTCTTCGTTCCCAGAACCGGCTGCTCTGCCATGGCCTCCCACAGGTCCGCCACGGAGCCGTCGCTGCGGACCACCCGTCGCTGCCGGCCGCGGTCGGAGCGTACGAGGAGCCCGACGCCGCCGGCGCGCGCCTGTACGAACATTTCCCAGATGTCGCCTTCGCGGTCGCAGACCGTGACCACCCGGGTGTCGGGGCAGGCGGCGGCCAGCTGGCGGGCGCGTTCGAGTCCCTGAAGCCAGCGCACACTCTCCGGCTTGACCGCGTCGCGGTCCGGGGCTGCCGTGCCCTCGCGCTCGGTGGCGTCGCGGTCCGGGGCTTCCGTGCCCTCGCGCTGGGTGGCGTTGAGGTCGATCACGCCGAGCGGGCGGCGGCCCTCGGTCACCGCCAGCGTGAAATGGGCAAGGATTCCCCGGGTGCCCGAGCCCCCGCCTCCAAGGTTCACCAACCCTTTCGTCTTGCAGTGCCCGTTGTAATTCAGCGTCGTGGTGTCCTGCAGGGCGAGGACGACCCGCTCCTGCCGGCAGCGTTCGACCGTGGCTTCGGCGTGGGGATCGAGGATGTGTTCCATCGTGACCCGGGCGCTGGACAACAGCCGGTACGCGGCCTTCTGCGCGGCGGCAGACGGGAAGATCACGGGCAGGGACGCGCCCGGAGCGTTCTCCCAAGCCCGGCCCATCGCCAGCACCCGCTGGCGCACGCGGCCGTCGGGATGCGAACCGCGGCCATACTCGATGTCGGCCCAGTCGGCGTTCCCGGGCCGCCACGGCTCCGACGTGGTACCGAGGACGGTGCCCCGCTCCCGAGACAGGACCTCTCGCCAGCCCTCGGCCAAGGGCCGGATCCACACCGCCTTCGGCGTGGTCGCACGGCCTCCCGGCGGCCGGCCCGAGGTCGGTTCGGCGCAGCGGCTCCACCCGGCCGCACGATAGCAGGTGCCGCGGTGCTCGGGTCCCACATACGTGTAGACCGCCTGCGGCCGGGTCCCGTGCGCCGCCTTCCAGTCCGCGGCCAGGCGCGCCGTCGACCGGGCCAGCACGTGCGAGGCCAGCCGGGCAACCCGGACGCCGGGCAGCAGGAGAAAGCGGTGCTGCTGGACCAGCTGCACCAGATTCGCGGCTCGCGCCGTCGCCGACCAGCCGATGGCCGCGTCCCGGGCCGCCTGATGCCAGCCTGCGGCCGTATACCCGAGGCCGCCGAGACGGCCGTGGCGCGACGACACGACCCAGAAGTTGAGGACCTTCCCCGGCCGGTGCTTCCAACCCTGCGGATGATGGGTCTCCATCATCTCGCGCCAGCGGCGCCGGTCCGGGGCCGCGCCCACCGGGACCAAGGTGACCTCCCCGAGATCCGCCAGCGTGCACGCCAGCTTCCGGTCCGGGTCGGTGCGCGCCACCTCGCCGCCCGGACGGCCCGGCGTGCGGCACGGACCCGGCCGCGCCGCGGGCAGCATGAACCCCGCCCGCTTTGCGATCCCGGGCAGAACCCCGCGCGCCTGGGACACGCAGGGCTGGCCCCGGGCGTTGCGCCAGTCCTCGCGTTCGCACAGCTCGCGCGCCAGCGCATGACGCGTCCGGCCGGCCTCGGCCGCCGCCGCCTTCAGCCACTCGACCGTGTCGGCGCGGAGATGTCGAAGTCCGACTTGCATGCCGTCACCATGACGGACGGACCGACGCACGTCAAGTGTGGCGGCATGAAAGCCCGGCGGGGGAGGTCGAGGCCGAGGCTGCGCCGCGCCGGCGGCGGGCGCGTCCGGATCGCGCCGCCCCCAAGGAACGCCTCCAGGTACCCGTCCTGCGGCGGCCGGGCCGCGACGACCGCCGGGCTCCGACCCGTCGTCGCCTTCGATCCCTACCCTGCCGCCATCCACACCTCCGACGCGGTCCGCCCCGATGGCCCATCTTGTAGAGTGCCCCTCCTACAACGTCAAGCGCAGATCTCCGGCGGAGGGGAACGGCAGCCCACGGAACCCGCTCTACCGGATCGCGCGTCGGACACGCGACGTCCGCGCGAGGTGCCCGGTCGCGTTGCGGACCCCTCCCCACAAGGCCGGAACGGGGAGCGGCAGCCGAAGATCGATCCGCTTCTTGTCAGCCGGACCCCGCACCTCCGGTCCTCGGCCGCGAGCGAGTGAAAGGGGCACGGAACAATGCCGGATCCGAACCCGTCAGGAAAAACGATTCGTCATCAGTAAGGGGGGGTGAGCAGATACGCCCAAGAAACGTTTGTCACTGACCTCGTGAACGCTTTGCTATGTGGCCCGCCCGCCGCTTGATCTTCGGGTTGGTCCGGTTCGTGGTTGCGCGATCCCGGTGCCTTCGAGTGGTGTGCGCATCTTCTCGTACAGCATGAACAGATGCTCGATCCGTTCATGGTCGGAAGCGAACCCCTTGCGCCGATAGAGCCGGTCTACCGCACGATCGAGCGTTTGATGCGCCTTGCGCAGGTTCGGCGGCATCAGGTCCGGATCGTAGAGGTCGGCCAAGGTTGTTTTCGGGTGTGCGGCCCGGGCATCGAGTACCGCCTGCGCAAGCGGTTCCAGCTTCGCAAGATCCACCCTTTCGGGCGGCGGCGGGAAGGTGTTGTAGACGAGGCCACCGGAATAGCTGTAATCGCTCTTCAGCCGTCCGCCGATGTGGCGCAGCCACGCCATGTGCAGAGCGGACATGAGCAAGACCAGATGCCACAACTCGGCGTCCTGCACCACGAGCAGCTTGTTGCTGGGGATGACCGGCGGGGTCATCCATCCGATGGGCACATAGCGTCTGCGTTCGGAACTGACTTCGGGAATCACGAGAAACGGCCGTTCCGGAACCACGGACACGTGATAGTCGGTAGGTTGTTCGGCCAGTGAACGGCCCAGTTGTCCGGCCTGATTCGTTCGGTACTGCCGTACCGCCCGGATCCTTTCCATGACGTTCGGCAGGGAGCGAAGAAACGCCGGGGATGCTCCCGAAACGTGGAGAATCCAGCGTCGATGGTTGTTGATGTATTCGTACCCACCCAGAAACGGCCGCAACAGACGGGCTGCGCGCGGTTCCCGGGCGATGAACACCTCCCGTTCCTCTTCTCCGAACAGGTAGTGGCCACCATCAACGGGTTTCGTTCCGACACCGATGTTCGGAAACCCGGCGAAGGGAGTCCTGCGTCGTTGCACGACCAGATGGGCGTTCTCCAGCCCGCTCACGTCGAAGAGGTACGGGCTCAGGGCGGACACGCGAATTTCCTGGGAATCGCTTGAGGGACTTTCTTGGGCGAACAGGCGTCTTTCGCCGGATGCGGAGTTTCGATCGGACAGCCCGAGAATCACGACATGCACGCGTGCAACACCTCGGGCATCCGAACCCCATGCAAAGGTCTGATGGGCAAAGGCGATCTCCAGGCCGTAGCGGTCGAACAAGGCGGGCCAGAGCTGTGCGACCTGTTCACCTTGCGTGATGGAATTGGTCGCAACGAATGCGATCCGCGCACGGCGGCCCTGAAAATACGCACCGGCTTTCAGAAACCATGCCGCAACGTAATCCAGACGCGACCCTGAGGCACCAAGGCGCTTCATCAGATTTCTTGCCTGTGCCTGCTTTTCCCGGACCCGCATGACAAAGCCGCTGAAGGGCGGATTGCCCAGCACGAACGAACACTCGCCCGGCGGGAGCAGATCCGACCAGTCGATTTCCAGCGCGTCGCCGTGGACGATCTGCGGCGACTTCTCGAGCGGGATCCGCACGAAGGTCCGGTGGAACTCCAGGCTCATGCGGTTGTTCATGATGTGGTCCATCATCCACAGCGCGGTCTCCGCGATGCGGGCCGGGAACTCGCCAAGCTCGATCCCGTGGAACTGGTCCACGTCCACCACCGACTGCCAGCCGGCATCGAACACCACTTGCCCGGACAGGGCCGCCGCCTTTCGGATCTCCCGGATGACCTCGATTTCCAGCAGACGCAACTCCCGGTAGGCGAGGATGAGGAAGTTGCCGCAGCCGCACGCCGGGTCGAAGAACGTCAGGCGGCCCAGTTCGGCCTGAAACCGCTGCAGCCGGGACCGGCGGTTGCGGCCCCGGCGCGCCCGGATCCGTGCGAACTCGGCGTGCAGGTCGTCCAGGAACAGCGGCTCGATCACCTTGAGGATGTTCTGCTCGGTCGTGTAGTGCGCGCCTTGGGCGCGGCGTTCGGCGGGTTCCATCACCGATTGGAACAGCGCGCCGAAGATCGCGGGCGAGATGTTCGACCAGTCGAAGCGGCAGGCGTCGAGCAGAGCGGCGCGCATCGCTGCATCGAACGCCGGAATCCGAAGCGCGCCCCGGAACAGGTCGCCGTTGACGTAGGGAAAGCGTGCGAGGTCCTCGTCGAGCGTGCGCTGGCGGCGGCCCTCCGGAGTGTCCAGCACCTGGAACAGCTGTGTGAGCCACAGGCCGAGGTCGGCCCCGTCCTCGCCGGTGCGCGCCTCAAGGAAGTCGAGGAACAGGTCGCGCGGCTCGAAGATTCCGGTGTCGTCAGCGAACAGGCAGAAGACGATTCGCACCAGGAAGCGCTCCAGGTCGTGCCCCGTGTACCCGACATCGCGGAGCGCGTCGTGCAGCCGGCCGACCAGTTCCGCCGCCTCGAGGTTGACCGGATCCTGATCGCGGAAGGCCCGGCGTTGCACGCCGAGGATGAAGCCGAACGCCTCGACCTGCCCCGGCAGGTCGGCAAGCGGGAAGGCGACGGTCGCGCGTTCGTCGAGGTCGTGCAGCTCGAAGGTCCGGAAGTCGCTCACCAGGATGTAGCGCGGGCGCTCCCGATCCGGTAGCGCGTCGAAATACTCCCCGGCCTGTTCGTACGCTCTCCGGAGACCGCGCCCGGCGCTCTTCTGTTCGACGAGCAGCACGCCCGGCCAGAACAGGTCGATGAAGCCCGAACGGTCGTCAAGCTTCGCGACGTGGGCCTCGTAGCGTGCAACGCTTCGGCGGCGCACCCCGAACACCTCGAAGAAGGCGTTGTAGAAGCTCTGCGTCTCGCCCTTCTCGTAGGCGGCATCCTTCCAGTCCTCGGCGAAGGCGGCGGCGCGGGCGCGAACCTCGTTCCACGACAGGCGCATCAGGCGGCGATCGCCGGCCGGCGGCGATCGCCGGCCGGCGCACCGCGGTCCGAAACGGACAGCCGGCAACCGGAAGGGTCCGACACCGTCCGGCCGCACGGGTGCGAGGACCGATCATGCGGGCAACGCATCCACGCACGGATCGGCGACGACCCGATCCCGGCGTGCCCGCGCAGGCTCGTTGTGCTTCCGCAACCGCATCCCGTGCTCGGCATCAATCGCATCCCCTTGTGCCCGAGTGTCATGATGGATTGTCGTACCCCATGTTCCACACCGCAAGCGCCTGCCACGGTGTCAAGCCCAGTGGTCGTGCCGCGGAGCAGAAACGAGTACACCGTTCGGTGGGACACCGCGGGAACCGGTATCCCCATGGCCTTCGGCCAAGCATTTTCGTCGTTCGGACAAGAATCTTCCAGGCTCGCGGAGAGTTTCCGCAAGCCCCGGCAGTTGGACGCTTGTCGATGATTGCAAGCGGAGGATCGCCTGCTCCGCCTGCTCCCCGGTTGCCCGGATTCTCGGCTGCAGCTTCGGCTGGGCCTTTCCCACCGGGTGCATCGGGAGGGATCGCTCGTGATCCGGTGCACGGACTGTGCGGCCATGTCGCTCTGGCACAGAAACAGTGTTTCGACTTCGCGTTCGGCCCTATTGGCTCTGAACGGTTCTATGCAAGATTCGGGATGGGGTTGAGCCGTAGTGTCGGTTGGGCGTTCGCCGGTTCCGATCATGCGGGTTCGGCGCGGAGGTCGAGGAGGTTCCGCGCCTCGCGCCCGCAGGCCACGCCGATCAGGTGGACCGGGCCGTCGTGATCGCGGTAGGTTTCCGCATAGCCCCGCTCGCGCATCTGCGCCATCGCCGCATCCAGCGCGGCGGCGCCGTCCTCCGCGCCGTCGGCCATCTTGAACTCCAGCACGAAGACCTGCCCGCTGAGGCGCACCACCAGGTCCGCACGGCCGTGATGCGAAGCCTCCCCCACGCTGAGATCCACCCCGACCGCGCGCAGGCCCATGTAGAGGAGGCTCGCATACCAGGCCTCGTAGCGCGCGAGGTCGCCCTTGGTGTGCCACTGGTACGGAATCCCCGCGAGCCAGGCGCGGAGCTTCTCGCCGAAGCCCGCGAAGTCGTGCGCCTCCAGCAGCGCGCAGAACTCCCGCCCCCGCTTCCGCGGCTCGGTACCTTTCTCCCCCAGCCAGGCGAGCAGTCCGCGGTTCAGGCTGAGCCGGACCTCGAGGTTGGGATAGTCCAACCGGTAGAGAGGGTCGAAGTTGTCCTGTTCCTCCTCCGCGATGGTCAGGTAGCCGGTCTGGAAGAGCAGTGCCTCGATGTCGATGTCGCCGACCTCGAACTTCGAGACCCGCGACATCTCCGCCAGCCTCCCCTCCAGTTCCATCGGACTCACGGACTTCTCCATCAGCATCCGGAACAGGAAGTCCGGAGACCCCGTCTCGAACCAGAAGGGACGGAACTCGCGCTTCCGCAGGAACAGCAGCACGTCATAGGGGTTGTAGACCCGTTCCCCGCCCCGCCAGTGGTAGCCGTCGTACCAGGTGCGGATCTTCTCGCGGTCCAGCCCGGCCAGTTCGGGCCCGAACACCCGGTCCAGATCTTCCTCGCGGTAGCCGCAGATCGTGGCGAAGCGCGGGTCGAGGCTGATGTCCTCGAGATTGTTGAGCCCCGAGAACAGGCTGACCTTCGAGAACATGCTCACCCCGGTGACGAAGACGAAGCGGACATGGCGGGCGCTGTCCTTGACGATGCCGTAGAAGCCGCGCAGGTAGTCCCGGTTGGCCGTCGCGCGCTCGGGATCGTGGAGCACGTCGAGGATCGGCTTGTCATACTCGTCCACCAGCACCACGACCTGCCGACCGGTGGCGCGACGCAGGTGATAGAGGACGTTCTGCAAACGCTCCGGACCCGTGCTGGCGGTCGGTACCTCGTCGAGGCCGGCGCCATGTTCGATCATCGCCAACTGGTTGAGGATGCTGCGCTCGATGTCCCCGGGTTCGTCGTACTTTCCGCCGAAGCTCAGCCGCACCACCGGATGCGGCGAGGACCAGTCCCAATGGGGGTGGATGGCCAGTTCCCGGAACAGGGGCTCGTGGCAGGAGAACAGCGACCCCAGCGTGTCCAGCAGCAGGCTCTTGCCGAAGCGGCGCGGACGGGACAGGAAATAGTGGCGTCCCTCGTCCACCAGCTTCCGCACGAGCGACGTCTTGTCGACATAGTAGTAGCCCTCGTTCCGGATCGTCGGAAAATCCTGGATCCCGATCGGAAGACAGCGGCGGGTCATCGATCTCTCTCTTTGCGGTGCCGGAAACCGCGGCCAAGTGTGGTGCGCGGAACCTTCCGTGTCGTGGCTCCGAATGTGCCGGAACGACCGCGTAGAACGCACCACCATGCTATCCGCCTGCCTGTTCATGAGCAAGGGACGGATACGACCGGGGCGGACAGGACGGGCAACCCGCAGTTGTTCCGGAACCGTGCCGCACGACTGCGGGCGGCGGTGCGCGGCGAACCCGACCTTGGCGACAGCGGAAGTGCGGGAGAGCGCACGGCGAGGCCCTGCGCGGCGCGGGAACGGCCGGCGGCAAGCACCAGCAAAGGCGGACATGCGTGTTTGCCGAAGCGCAGCGGGCAGGGCAGGGGTATCGCCGGACCAAGCTGCCGGCAAGGGGTTCACGGACATGGTTGCGGCCGTGCTCGCGTTCCTTCTTGATGCAGGGCCGGAACGATCGACGGTTCGGCACGGCAGGGGAGCAACCGGACCGGATACAGACACTCCAAGCAACACGGTCGGATCTCGGTCTGTGGCGGTGCGTCGGACGACCTTGCCTGCAGCCGTGCGCCCCGGCGTACTTCCGGGTCCGATCCGGCCACGAGGGCGTCTCCGACTGGTCCGGAAGGTCAGGACGGCAGGCGCTTCACCGCCGCTCCACGAACCTTTCCGTCGCCGGCCAGCGCTGAATCCGTACCCGAAACCCGAGGTTCACGAGAGATTCTGCAGCACCCTGTTGCAACAGGACTTCAAGAGGATTCCATACCCCTCCGGACTTGCATGCCGTGCGCGGGACGTTCTGCAGGCCGCCCACTTTCCGAGATTTCCGAGAGTGTGCGGGATCCCGAGTGCGTCGTCGCAGATGCTGCGCTTCGCGGGTTCGACGCGCCGGGGATCGCGTACGGGGAGGCCGGGTCGGCGCCCCGCCGGTGCGAGTTCGTCGAAGGACCATGCACCTCAGCTTGATTCCGATCCGGCCGGCCGCAGGGAGACCCCGAAGGAACCCGGCCCTCCACTTGCGGGCCCGACACGAACGCCCGCGTGTGCCAAGGAACGGTTTCGATCAAGCCCCCAGAAATCGCCGCCTCCGAGCCACAATCGGCGGAACCTCGTTGCACATGGGTCCACGCCCGATGTCGACTCGAAGCCATTGAACAGTGTTTGGTGGGATTCCTTGTGCAACATGGGCAAGGGCCGGAAGTGTCGGGCTCCGCGGCCGGAAGCGTACTGAGTGCCGGTATCGGGTCCGAACGGATTGCAGTCGATTCCGCAACCCCCGCGACCCGGTCGCGCCGCCGACCCGGATCGCCTATGGCCTCGGTTCGTTGACCACCGGTCCGGGCTCTCCGCTATCCTCCTGCCGCTAACGAACCTTGGGTCGCTGGGGGTTGCAGCATGCGAGTGGCGGCCAATTGGCTTTGGGGCGGCCTGTTCGCGGCGGGGGTGCTGTACGGCCTTGCAATCCTGCAACGGGCCGAGGATCCAGGCTTTCTGTTCCATGGCATCCTGTTCCTGGCCTTCTGCATTGCCGCCGCCGCGATGACCGTTCGGGCGGCGCGCGCCCCGGCTCCGGCCCGCGTGCGGTCCGACGAGCGGCCGAACTACAACGAAGCCATCGTGCGCGCCGGCGTCGTAGCCTCGACGTTCTGGGGCTTGATCGGCTTTGCCGCCGGTCTCTGGATCGCCTTGCAGCTGGCCTATCCGGCGCTCAATTTCGATCTGCCCTGGACCAATTTCGGCCGCCTTCGTCCCGTCCATACGTCAGCCGTGATCTTCGCGTTCGGCGGGAACGTGCTGATCGCGACTTCGTTCCATGTCGTCCAGAGGACCTGCCGCACCCGGCTGGCGGGCCATGTCGCGCCCTGGTTCGTCTTCTGGGGCTACCAGCTGTTCATTGTCCTGGCGGCGTCGGGCTACGTGCTCGGGATCACCCAGTCGAAGGAATATGCCGAGCCCGAGTATCTACTCACCCCCCCCTACTGATGACGAATCGTTTTTCCTGACGGGTTCGGATCCGGCATGGTTCCGTGCCCCTTTCCCTCGCTCGCGGCCGAGGACCGGATGCACGGGGTTCGGCTGACAAGAAGTGGGTCGATCTTCGGCTTCCGCTCCCCGTTCCGGCCTTGTGGGGAGGGGTCCGCAACGCGACCGGGCCCCTCGCGCGGAGGTCGCGGGTCCGCGCCGTGCGGTCCGGTGGAGCGGGTTCCGTGGGCTGCCGTTCCCCTCCGCCGGAGATCTGCGCTTGACGTTGCTAGGAGGGACCCTCTCCAAGATGGGCCATCGGGGCGGACCGCGTCGGAGGTGTGGATGGCGGCAGGGTAGGGATCGAAGGCGACGACGGGTCGATCGCCCGGCGGGGCAAGGGCATTCGGATAGGTGCGTCGCGGTGACGGCGGTGTTCCCATACCGGCAAGCCTTGGATAGGAGGTGACGTTTCGGTGCGTGGGCGGGTCGTCCACGCACCGCTTGACCAGCGCCCGCCGATTCGCATGCTGTCGTCGAATCGTGGCTGCGGGAATCCCCATGGACCAGCGAATCATCGACCTGAAGTCGACCCCCTGTTCGGGCCGCTGCGAGCACCTTCACTGGACGACAGCAAAGGGCGGCTCCAGGGTTGGGGCCGGCCTCGGGATGCTGGAGACCTTGGAGCGCCGCGGCATCCTGACGCGCCCGCCGCCGGCGCGGCGCTACCGGACGATGCCCGAAGGCGAGCGGTTCGCCGTGCGGGCGGCCGTCCGGGCGGTGGAGGCGTCGGGATGACGAGCGTCGCCGGCACCTCCCTGCGCCAGGAGGTCGACGCCTTCCAGAAGCGGTTCCAGGATCTCCGCACGCAAGGCAAGGTCCACCCGGAGTGCGAGGCGCTCTTCCGCGGCCTGCTGATGCTGCTCCAGCTGCTGCTGGCCGTGCTCATGGAGAAGACCACGCGCAAGACGAGTCGGAACTCCGGTCTGCCGCCGTCCCAGACGGACAAGGACGAGAGCGCGCGGCGCACCGGGAGCCACGGCAAGGGCCCGAAGCCGAACCCGCAGACGGGCGGCCACCGGCGCACGACCACCGTCAAGGAGACGATCACCATCGATGCCTGCGACGCCTGCGGCGCCGACCTCGACGACGTCGACCCCGTCGATCGGGAGCGCCGCGTCCTCTACGACCTCGTGTTCGAAGTCGTCGAGCGCCGCGTCGACGCCGAGATCAAGGAATGCCCGAAGTGCCGGGCCCGGACCAAGGGCCGGTTCCCAGACCTCATGCCGGGGCCCGTGCAGTACGGTGTCCGCATCCAGGCCTTGGTCCTCAACCTGCTGATCGCCCAGATGCTGTCCCTGCGCCGTGCCGTCTCGCTCGTGCACGCGATCTCCGGCATCAGGCTCTCCGAGGCGACCTGCCTCGGCTATGTCCGGCGCTTTCAGGATGCGCTCGCATCTTGGGAGGAGGTCGCCGTGGCCCATCTCCTGCAACGCCCGGCCTTGCATGTCGATGAGACCGGATTCCGGGTCGCCGGCAAGACCCAATGGCTCCATGTCGTCACCGACGGGACCCTGACCGTGAAGTTCCCGCACCGCAAGCGCGGTCGGGAGGCGATCGAAGAGATCGGCATCCTCCCGCGCTACCAGGGCGTCCTGGTCCACGACTGCTGGGCTGCGTACATGGGCTACGAGCAGTGCCGCCACCAGCTGTGCGGCAGCCACCTGCTGCGCGAACTGGCCTTCGTCGTCGAGTCCAACGGCTACCGCTGGGCGCGATTGATGAAGAGCCTGCTGCGCGAGGTCTGCCACAGGGTCGGCCAGAGCGCATCCAAGGCCTTGAACGAGACCGACCGCCGGGCCGTGCGCAAGCGCTACCGCACCCTCCTCACCCAAGGCGCCAAGGAGTTGCCCGATATCCCGCCGCGGACGAAAGGAACCCGGGGACGCATCGCAAAGTCCGACGCCCACAACCTGCATGAACGTCTCGTGAAACACGAGACGTCCGTCCTCCGCTTCATGAAGGACCCCGACGTCAGCTTCACCAACAATGCCGGAGAACAGAAGATCCGAATGACCAAGGTCAAGATCAAAGTGTCCGGATGTTTCCGCACCATGCTCCACGCAACCGCATGGTGCCGAGGCTCCAGCTTCCTCACCTCCATGGAGGCACTCGGCTACAACCCTCTCGTCGCCATCCACATCGCCCTCGACGGAAAGGCCGCAGACATCCTCAACGAGCACTATGGCCAACCCGACCCCAACAAGGGGTGAGTAGTTACGAGCCCGAATGGTATGTCGACCTGTGGCTGACGCTGGTCTGGGTTACCTACCTGCTGGTGTTCATGGCGACGCTGGCCAAGCGACGCGAGCCGCACATCTATGTTGCGAACTGGTTCTACCTGGCGTTCATCGTCACGGTCGCCATGCTGCATCTGATCAACAACGCAGCGCTGCCCGTTTCCTTCTTCGGTTCCAAGAGCTACGTCGCCTGGGCCGGCGTGCAGGATGCGCTGACGCAGTGGTGGTACGGCCACAACGCGGTCGGTTTCTTCCTTACCGCCGGCTTCTTGGGCATCATGTACTACTTCATTCCGAAGCAGGCAGAACGGCCCGTCTATTCGTACCGCCTTTCCATCGTTCACTTCTGGGCGTTGATCTTCCTCTACATCTGGGCCGGACCGCACCACCTGCATTACACGGCGCTGCCGGACTGGGCGCAGACGCTCGGCATGACCTTCTCGATCATGCTCTGGATGCCGTCTTGGGGCGGAATGATCAACGGACTGATGACGCTCTCGGGAGCTTGGGACAAGCTGCGCACCGACCCCGTGCTGAGAATGCTGGTCGTGTCCGTCGCATTCTACGGCATGAGCACCTTCGAAGGACCGTTGATGTCGATCAAGGCGGTGAACGCGCTCAGCCACTACACGGACTGGACGGTAGGCCACGTGCATTCCGGCGCACTCGGCTGGGTCGGCTTCGTCAGCTTCGGCGCGCTCTATGTCCTGGCGCCGACGGTATGGCGGCGGGAGCGGCTCTATTCGCTCCGGTTGGTCGAGTGGCACTTCTGGATCTCGTCGCTCGGAATCGTGCTCTACATCACCGCGATGTGGGTTTCCGGCATCATGCAGGGACTGATGTGGCGCGCATACGATTCGCTGGGGTTCCTGGAATACTCCTTCGTGGAAACCGTCGAGGCGATGCACCCCTTCTATGCGATCCGCGCGCTCGGCGGCGCACTGTTCGTCGCCGGGGCCTGCATCATGGCCTACAATCTCTGGCGGACCGCCCGCGGCGACCTCCGCGAATCGGAACCTCTGCCGGCGCCGGGACCGATGGCCCCGGCCGCCGCGTAGGGAGGCCGGGCGATGGCGAAGCTCAGCCACGAAACCGTCGAGAAGAGCTCGATCCTGATGCTGGTACTGACGCTGGTCGTCGTGTCCATCGGCGGACTGGTGGAAATCGTGCCGCTCTACTACCTCGACAGCACGATCGAGAAGGTCCGCGGCATGCGGCCCTACTCGCCGCTCGAACTGGCCGGGCGCAACATCTATGTCCGCGAGGGCTGCTACAACTGCCACTCGCAGATGGTGCGCTCGCTCCGCGACGAGGTGGACCGCTACGGGCATTACAGCCTGGCGGCGGAGAGCATGTACGACCGTCCGTTCCAGTGGGGATCCAAACGGACCGGGCCGGACCTTGCGCGCGTCGGCGGCCGCTATTCCGACGACTGGCACCGCGAACATCTGATCCGCCCGAAGAACGTGGTGCCGGAATCGATCATGCCCGGTTACGCCTTCCTGATGGAACGTCCGGCCGATCTGGGCGGCATCGAGGCCGACCTCCGCGCCCAGGCCGCGCTGGGCGTTCCCTATACGGCGGAGATGATCGCGAACGCCCGCACCGACGCAGTCGCGCAGGCGGATCCGGAATCGGACGGGGCGGAAGCGGTACCGGAGCGCTACCCGAAGGCCCAGGTCCGCGACTTCGACGGCAATCCCGACAGGGTCTCGGAAATGGACGCGCTGATCGCCTATCTGCAGATGCTCGGCACGCTGGTGGATTTCGACGCCTACCGCGCCGAGGGCGAATCGCTTCGCTGAGGAGGGCTGGATCATGGAGTACGAGTCGGTCCGCACCTTCGCCGCCACTTGGGGGTTGGTCGCGCTGGTCGTCATGTTCCTCGCCGCCGTCGTCCATGCGCTCCGGCCGCGCAACCGCGCCAGGTTTCGGGATGCGGCGAGCATTCCGTTCAAGGAGGACTGAAGATGGCCGGGAGGAGCGGTCCGTCCGATGTCGCCCCGACCACCGGGCATGAGTGGGACGGCATTACCGAACTCGACCAGCCCTTGCCCCGCTGGTGGCTCTGGACCTTCTACGCCACCGTGATCTGGTCCGTCGGCTACTGGATCGCCATGCCGGCCTGGCCGCTGGTCGAGGACTACACGCGGGGCGTGCTCGGCTATTCGCAGCGCGCGGTCGTCGCGGAGCGGCTGGCCGACAACCGGGCCCTGCAGGCCCGGTACGTCGAACGGATTGCAGCGGCGCCGCTGGAGGACATCCGGGCCGATCCCGAACTCCTGTCCTTCGCGCTTGCCGGCGGGCGGTCGGCATTCGCCGTCAACTGCTCCCAGTGCCACGGTTCGGGTGCGGAAGGCTCGGTCGGATACCCCAACCTCAACGACGACGACTGGCTCTGGGGCGGCAGTCTGGAGGAGATCGCCTACACGATCCGGCACGGGATCCGAAACGAGAGCGATGACGACGCGAGATTCAACGAAATGCCCGCCTACGGCCGCGACGAACTGCTCGACGCCGAACAGATCGAGGCGGTCGTTCGCTACACGATGTCGCTGTCGGCCGGTGGAGACGCGGCGGCGGAAGGCGCAGGCGCAGGGCTCTTCGCCGAGCAATGCGCCGTCTGCCACGGCGAGGACGGCAAGGGCATCATGGAACTGGGCGCTCCCAACCTCACCGACGCGATCTGGCTCTATGGCGGGGATTACCGGTCGGTCCGCGCGCAGGTCGAGAACCCGCGGAGCGGCGTGATGCCGAATTGGGGCGGTCGACTGCCCCCGGAAACGATCAAGCAGCTCGCGATCCACGTCCATTCGCTGGGCGGCGGCACCTAGCCTGCCTTTCTCCGGGGCCGCGGCGCGCTGCCGGCGCACGGACGAGGCGCTCCGGGTCGGGCATGCAGCGATGAATGCAGCACCCTCCCAGTCGCCCGCCGCCGAGGTCGAACGGATCGAAGTCGAGCCGGTCAACGCCGCCGCGCGCCGTCCGCTGTACGCAAAACGGACCAAGATCTTCCCGCGCGCCGTTGCCGGACGCTACCGGGCCGGGAAGTGGGCCGTGCTCGCGGCCACGCTCGGGGTCTACTACCTCCTGCCCTGGATCCGATGGGATCGGGGTCCGAACGCGCCCGACCAAGCGGTGCTGATCGACTTTCCCGGTCAGCGCTTCTACTTCTTCTTCATCGAGATTTGGCCGCAGGAGGTCTATTACGTGACCGGCCTGCTGATCCTTGCGGCCCTCGCCCTGTTCCTCGTGACCAGCATCGCCGGCCGCGTCTGGTGCGGATACGCCTGTCCCCAGACGGTCTGGACCGACCTGTTCCTGTGGGTCGAGCGGCGCGTCGACGGCGACCGCAATGCGCGCATGCGCCTCGACCGCGCGCGCTGGACCGGGCGGAAGCTGGTCAGGCGGGCGGCGAAACACGGGATCTGGCTGCTGATCGCAGTCGCCACCGGGGGTGCCTGGGTGTTCTATTTCGCAGACGCGCCGACCCTCGCCGCCGACCTCGCCCGGTTCGATGCGCCGACGGTGTCCTACCTGTTCATCGGGGTACTCACCGGCACCACCTATCTGCTGGCCGGCCATGCGCGCGAACAGGTTTGCACCTACATGTGCCCGTGGCCGCGCATCCAGGGCGCGATGCTCGACGAGCACTCCCTGCTGGTGACCTACCGTCGGAAGCGCGGCGAGCCGCGAGGCCCCCACAAGAGGGGCCAGGGCTGGGAGGGGCGGGGGGACTGCGTCGATTGCAGGGCCTGCGTCGCCGTCTGCCCGATGGGAATCGACATTCGTGACGGCAACCAGCTCGAATGCATCAACTGCGCTCTCTGCGTCGATGCGTGCAACGACATCATGGACCGGGTCGGCCGGCCGCGCGGCCTGATCGCCTACGACACCCTGGCCGGCCTTGCGGACCCGTCCGAGGACGCGGCAGGGCGGTCGCTCTGGCACCGCCTGCGTCTCCTGCGCCCGCGCACCGTGTTGTATGCCGTATCAATGACGCTGGTCGGCGCAGTCATGCTCGCAACCTTGCTTTCCCGCAACGACACGGAGATTACGGTCCTGCGGGACCGCAACCCGCTGTTCGTCCAGTTGTCCGATGGCAGCTTCCGCAACGGCTACACGGTCAAGCTCCGGAACAAGCGGCATGAGACCCGCCGGTTCCGCATCCTGGCGGAAGGGCTGCCCCGGGCCGCCCTTTCTGCGGTGGGAGGCGGCGGCGAGGTGTCGGTCGGGCCGGACCGGCTTCGTACCGTCCGCATCTACGTGGCCGCGCCGGTCTCGGCAACGCCGGAGGCCGTGACCCGGTTCGACATCGTGGCGGCCGACCTGGAGACCGGTCAACGCTATCCGCACGCCACGACCTTCCGGCGGGCGGAATGAGCGCCGCTCCGGGAAGCGGACGGCAAACTTCCGGTCGGCGGGTCGCCACGCTGACAGGCCGGCGCGTAGGGGCGATGCTGATCGGGTTCTTCCTCCTGGTGTTCGCCGTCAACGGAGTGTTCGTCTATGTGTCGCTGCGTTCCCATCCCGGCACGACTACCCGGGATGCCTATCGCGAAGGATTGGAATACAACCGGGTGCTGGAGAGTGCCGAACGCCAGCAGGCGCTCGGCTGGCGCGCGCAGGTCCTCGAGGGGGACGGAACGCTCCGCCTGATCCTGAAGGATGCTGCCGGCGCGGCCGTGGCCGGGCTCTCCGGACAGGCGCAGGTCGGCCGGCCGGCCAGCGATTCCGAAGACCGCACCCTGGACATCGTCGAGACCGCCCCCGGAATCTATGGGACCGAGGGCCCGCCTCTCGGGCGGGGGCGCTGGAAGGCCGTCATCGAGATGCGGGACGGGGCCGGGCGGCGCTTCCGGGTCGAAGACGAGCTTCTGGTGATGCGGTGAGTGCGCCGGCCGGAACGCCCGCTGCCCCGGTCGACGACCTTTCGGCCTTCGTGGAGCGCGACGGGAAAGGCACGGCCTCGCTCCATCTGCTCGTGAACGGTGTGCGTTGCGCGCATTGCATGGCCACCATCGAGAGCGCCATGCGCGCGGTGCCGGGCATGGTCGATGCGCGGGTGAACCTCACGGCCCGCAGGCTGCGCCTTGCGTGGCGCGACGGCGCGGCCGATCCCGGAGCCTTGGTGGGGCGGCTCGACCGGCTGGGCTATCCGGCGGTGCCGTACAGTCCTGCGGCGTTCTCCAGCGCCAGTCGGCGGGAGGAGGCGGGCCTGTTGCGCGCGCTCGCGGTTGCCGGATTCGCTGCGGGAAACGTGATGCTTCTGTCCATTGCGGTCTGGGCGGGTGGCGCCTCCGGCATGGCGGACGCCACGAGGGCGCTGATGCACTGGATTTCGGCGCTGGTCGCCCTGCCGGCGATCGCCTATGCATGCCGGCCGTTCTTCCGCTCGGCCGCCGGAGCGCTCGCCGCGCGCCGCGTCAACATGGATCTGCCGATTTCGGTAGCGGTATGCGTCACTGCCGCGATCAGCTTCGCCGAACTGATTTCGGAGCGCCCGGACGTGTATTTCGACGCCGCGCTCATGCTGCTGTTCTTCCTGCTGGTCGGCCGCTATCTCGACCTCAGGACGCGCGGCGCGATGCGCTCCACGGCGGAGAACCTGGCGGCACTCGCGGCGGAGCCGGCGACCGTGCTCCGCCCGGACGGCGTGCGCGAGCTCGTCCCGGCCCGCGCCGTCCGGCCCGGCTCCAGGGTTCTGGTCGCGGCCGGACAACGGATTCCGGTGGACGGAGAGATTCTCTCGGGCCGGACGGTCATCGACCGCAGCCTGCTGACGGGCGAGGCGACGCCGGAAGCCGTCCTGCCGGGAGATCGGGTCCATGCCGGCACGGTCAATGCGGGCGGTCCCGTGACCTTGGATGCCATCGCGGTCGGCGACGGCACGGTGCTGCACGAGATCACACGGCTGGCGGAGGCCGCCGAGCAGGGCCGGTCGGCCTACGTGCGCCTCGCCGACCGGGCGGCCCGGCTCTACGCGCCCGTCGTGCACGGGCTGGCGCTGTTCGCGTTCGCCGGCTGGTGGGGTCTTGGCGGGCTGCCCCTCCGCGATGCACTGCTGATCGGCGTCGCGGTGCTCATCATCACCTGCCCCTGCGCGCTCGGGCTGGCCGTGCCCGCCGTGCAGGTGGTCGCCTGCAACCGGTTGCTGAGGAACGGTGTCCTGGTCAAGGCCGGGGACGCCTTGGAACGCCTCGCCGCCGTCGATACCGTCCTGCTCGACAAGACCGGCACGCTGACCTGCGGCCGGCCCGAGCTGGTCGGGTGCGACGAGATTCGGGACGACGACCTCTCTCTGGCGGCCTCGCTGGCGGGTGCGAGCCGGCATCCGCTGTGCCGGTCCGTGCTCAGGGCCGTTGACCCCGTTCCGGTCCGGGAGGATGTCTACGAGGAGACGGCGATGGGCCTCGCCGCCGGATCCGGCGCGGACGAGGTCCGCCTCGGCAATCGTGCCTGGTGCGGGATTTCCGGGCCCGTCGGCGGCGATCCGGACGGACCCGAATTGTGGCTTCGCCGACCGGGCCGGACCACGGTGCAGTTCAGCTTCGCGGATCGCCTCCGCCCGGATGCGCCGGCCTTCGTCGCTTGGCTGAAGGAGCAGGGGTTCGCCGTCGAACTGTTCTCCGGCGACCGGGCGCCGGCCGTCCGCAGCGTTGCCGAAAGCCTCGGGATCGAGGCCTGGCAGGCGGAGGCCCGCCCCGCCGAAAAGCTCGCACGGCTGGACGCGCTGAGACAGGCGGGCCGTCGCGCGCTGATGGTGGGCGACGGGCTGAACGACGCGCCGTCGCTGGCCGGTGCCGATGCCTCCATTTCGCCGGCGGCGGGCGCCGACCTCGCACAGACGGCGGCGGATCTCGTCTTCCAGGGCGACCGTCTCGAAAGCGTCGCCATCGCCATCCGGACTGCGCGCCGGGCGAGAAGGCTCGTGTTCCAGAACTTCGCGCTGGCCGCGACCTACAATGCGCTCGCGGTGCCGCTCGCGGTCGCGGGCCACGTCACGCCGCTGATCGCGGCGGCCGCCATGTCGGCCTCGTCCATCGCAGTCACGCTCAATGCGCTGCGCCTGGGACGCGCGGGCCGGAGCCCGTTCGCATGAACATGCTGCTGATCCTCATTCCGGCCGCCCTGCTGCTGGGCCTGGTCGGCCTCGGCGCCTTCCTCTGGGCCTTGAAGAGCGGACAGTTCGACGATCTCGACGGTGCTTCGGAGCGCATCCTGATCGACGAGGAGGAACCCGACCGCGGCGACTGAGCCGCTGCCGGTCCGGCTATGCGGGTTCCCCGTCCGCCACGCCGAGCACATCGCGGTAGCAATGCCAGGTTGCGTGGCCCAATAGCGGGAAGAACAGGATCAGCCCCAGAAACAGCGTCGCGATGCCGATGGCGGTGCAGATCGCGATCAGCCACGCCCACAGCATCATGGGCACGAAATGGTCGCGGACGGAGGCGAGGCTTGCGAGGGTCGCCGTCATCGCATCGACTTCCCGGTCCATGATCAGCGGGATGGAAACCGCCGAAATCGCGTAGGCCGCGAAGGCAAGCACGGCCCCGGTCGCGGTGCCGACCGCGAGGAAGGCCGCGCCCTGTACGGACAGGAACAGCGACTCGAACAGGTCGTCGAGCGGTGGCGTCGAAGAGCCGAAGAAGAGCGCGAACAGCAGCGTCGCAATCCGAATCCACAGGAGCGCGAACAACAGCAGCACCATCCCCATGTAGGCAAGCTGCAGGGGCGCATGCCGAACCGCGCCCAGCACGTCCGGCAGGTCGAACTCGGCCCCCTCCTGGTACCGACGGCTCATCTCGTACAGGCCGACCGCGATGAGGGGGCCGCCGAACATGAAGCCGGCCGCCAGCGGCAGGAACAGATAGATCGCGTTGGCGAAATAGAGGCAGGCCAGCACGGCCCAGCTCAGGAGCGCGACGAACAGGCCGTAGCCCAAGCTGATCGCCGGGCGCCGCCACAGGTCGCTCCATCCTGCGGACATCCAGTGCCAGACATGGTCCGACCGGATGGGCCGAACCCGGATATCGGCCAGAGACACCGCATTCATGGTCGTGCTCCTGTGCTTCCATCCAGGACCGTCGCGGGTCCATGGGCCGCCCGCAGCCGGAAAACTCGCGTTCGGCGCGGGGTTTTCGCACCCTGACCCTTCACACTATGGCGCAGGCGGCCCCCTCGGTCCACCGGGGCATCATGGACGGTGGTGCCGGAACCGGCCACCTTGACCGGGCGGACGGACGATGCGAATCCGAACCGTGCCGGCGACGTGTTCGACGGTTTTCCGCCGGACGACATCGCCCGGGAGTTCAGGACCGGATCGAACGCCGGATGAGTTCCCTCCCTGATGTGAGCAGGAGGGTGTACCCACGACGATCCCACGCTGCTAATCCAGCGGCGACCGGCGAGATTTTTCGGTCTGCGTCGCGCTGCAATCGTGCTGCCAAGGCTCAATTAGACCTTCTCGGCGCGAAAATTGCGATCAAGGGGCGATCTGTGATGACGCAAGCCCCAACGCACTCGGATTTCGCGTCTCGGAATCAGCGTGGGATCATCGTGGCTTGGGAAGGGCACCGAAACTCTTATAACACCGTGTTTTTTGGAATCCCTTGTTAGACATGGGCCAAGGGGTTTGGCCCCGGTCTGCTGGAACTCGTCTCGCGCCACGACGGCGATACGCTCAGGGCTGTCCACACGGTCCGGTTCGAGACCGCCGTCTATGTACTGCACGCCTTTCAGAAGAAGGCTCGGCGGGGCATCGCCACACCGAAGCGGGAACTCGACTTGGTGCGCCAGCGCCTTCGGGCTGCCGAGCGGCACTACCGTGACACCCATCGTGGAGGCTGACGACATGGAATCCAGCGATATCCCCGTCGAGCGCGGGAGCGGCAACGTCTTCGCCGACCGCGGCCTTTCCGATGCCGACGCGCACCTGGTCAAGGCCGAACTCGTCAGCCAGCGCGGCATCACCCAGACCGAGGCCGCCCGGCTGCTCGGTCTCTCCCAGCCCGACGTCTCCCGGCTGCTGCGCGGCGACTTCCGCGAATACTCGCTGGAGCGCCTGTTCCGCCTGCTGACCACGCTCGGCCGGGACATCGAGATTGTCATCCGGCAGCCGCGTTCGGCCTCCGGGGGTAAACTCCGCATCGTCGCCGACGCCGTCTGACCGTACCGTCTCCGGCGCGGCATCCGGCCGGCCGCCCTGCTGCGCAGCCGTCCGGGCTTGTCCGCGATACGTCAGCCATCGCCAGGCACCCCATGCGGGAAGGCTCGGTGCCGCCGCGCGGAGAACGATGGCCACGGGGCCGAACAGCTCGGCGAAGACCGGCGCCCATCAAGGCCAGCGCGCCGAGCGCGGGCTCACGCCACCGGATTGGCGTTTGCGTTACTTGTTGCCTTTTCGGCTTTTATGGGCCATTGTTCATCCAGACGAAGGAGGCGCCGAAATGGAACCGAAGACAGCGACGGCGTACGGCATTCCGAGCGAACGCGATGCGACGCTCGCCGGGCGGGCGGGCCGGGCGCTGGAGGCCTTGACCGACGGGACGCAGCCGGTACCGGCGCGCTTCGGAGACCGGACCGTCGATCTCCCGGCGCCGGCGGTGCGGCTGCTCCGGGAGGTTCTCGACCGGATGGCCGACGGCAAGGGCGTTGCGCTCACGCCGCTCCACGCCGAGCTGACCACGCGGCAGGCGGCCGAGCTCCTGCAGGTGTCGCGGACGCATCTGGTCCAGCTTCTCGATGAGGGGCGGATACCCTGCCGCAAGGTCGGCTCCCACCGCCGCGTTCGTACCGAGGACATTCTCGCTTGGCGGCGCGAGACGGAAATCCGCCGCCGCGAGGCGCTCGACGGGATGACCGCGCGCGACCAGGAACTCGGCCTGCAATAGGCGATGACCCGCCCGATGGCGCTGCTCGACGCCAATGTCCTCTATCCGGCCGGTCTTCGCGACCTGCTGCTGCGTCTTGCCGACCGCTACCTCTATGCGCCGCTCTGGAGCGCCGACATCCACGCGGAATGGATGCGCAGCCTTCTGGTCGACCGGCCCGATATCGACCCAGCCGTGCTGGAGCGGACCCGCGCGGTCATGGACGGCCATTTCCCCGATGCCGTCGTGACGGGATACGGAGCCATCGCCGCCGCCCTCGATCTGCCGGACCCCGGCGACCGCCATGTGCTGGCAGCGGCGATCCAGGGACGCGCGGACACGATCGTGACCCGCAATCTTCGGGACTTTCCGGCCGACCGCCTGGCGCCCCACAAGATTGCGGCGCACCATCCCGACACCTTCATCGCCGGGCTGTTCGAGGCCGACCCCGAAACCGTGCTCGAAGCAGTGCGCGGTCACCGGGCGGCGCTGCGCCATCCGCCCCGGTCGGTGGGCGATTATCTGGCCGCTCTCGAACGCCTCGGCCTGTCCGGCACGGTATCCTTGCTGCGCGCGCACGAAACGGTGATCTGAGCGGCTCGACCATCCGTCTCGTCCCATCGGACGGCCCGATCCACGATCCGGGCGTCCGTCAGGTCGCCCGCGTCACCCGCTACCGGGAGCCGTTGAAGAAAGGCCCCGGCGACGTCGGGAAGTGAAGAGAAGGACTACACGGAAACCGATTACATCATCACCTCCCTCGATGCAGAGACGACGTCGCCGGAGGATCTGCTCCGGCTGAATCGGGGCCACTGGGCGGTGAGAGAACGAGCCTTCCGACTGCACCATTTGAGCATCCCCGGCCTTTTGGGCCGGTGTTCATGCGCCGTTTCCGGCATCCGTTCGACGGCCGGGAGGTCAAGGTGATCGCGCGACGGCGGGGCGGCGGCAGTTATCACCGGCTGAATCTGCACGTGGAACTGCCGGACGGCACCCGCATGTGGCTTCCCGCGAGTTGGACGAGCCTTGAGGAGCGGGGTTCGGCGGGGCCGGAGCTGGTCGGCGAGTTGTCGGACTTTATCCGGCTGCGTACTCTGCTCCATGAGTTGGAGCGGCGTCTGGAGGCGGCGGATGGACCGGGATCGGGACCGGTCGCTGCTGGCGCTTCTGGAGTGGGAGGAACGTGTGGAGAGATGGCTCCAGGTTCCGCCACCGGATCGGGAGGCGCTGGTGCGGGCTGCCTATGACTCACATCGGCAGGCTTAACCGGAGTGCATGGACCCTCTACGGTGCGGCTCCTGTCGGCCATGGAACCCGTGCACCGCATCTTGAGACAGCCGGCGCATCTGCGCCGGCTGCAGGCGCTTCTGTCCCGGGAGCCGCCGGCCAGTCGTCGGGCCGGGGTCCGTCGGGTGTGTCGGGAGTTTCGCCTGATCGACGCGCGGGGTCGCTGGCGCGCGCGCAGTTGCCAAGCGGTATTGGAAGATCTGGAGCCCACCCGGCAGGTGCAGTTGCCTCCGCCCCGCCGGGGCCTGGGTGGGGGCGCTCTCCGGCGGCTGGGCGCTGGAGTTCCGGCTCCGTCGGCGGTGCCTCCGGAAGCGGGTGCGCTGCACGACCTGCGCCTGGTGCCGGTGACCGGGGAGACGAATCGGCGAATCTGGAACGAGCTGAGGTTCCGGGAGCATCCGTGCGGGGCGGTGCGGCATGTGGGCGCCCCGCTGCGGTATCGGGTCCGGTCGGAGCACGGCATCTTGGGGGCCCTGGGCTTTTCGGCGCCGGCCTTGCGCCTGGCTTCCCGGGACCGGTGGATCGGGTGGGACGAGACCCTGCGGTCGCAGCACCGGAACCACGCGGTGATCGGTCTGGGCCGGTTCCTGATCCGACCGTCGGTGCGCTGCCGGAATCTGGGCTCCCGGGTGCTGGGGAGGGCGCTTGCCCGGCTGTCCGACGAGATCGAGGCCCGGTACGGGTATCGTCCCCTGTGGGTCGAAACCTTCGTGGATCCGGAAACCCATGCGGGCACCGTGTTTGCCGCCGCCGGCTGGGAGCGGGTGGGAGAGACCACCGGGCGGGGGCGGTTCGCCCGCCCCGGGCAGGAGCGGCGGTCGGTCAAGGCGGTGTGGATGCGTCCGCTGCGGAGCGACTGGCGCGCGGTTTTGGGCGGGGCATCGGCACCGGTGGAGGCACTGGGTCCGGCCGACGGACGGGAGCGGGGGAGCTGGACCGCAAACGAGTTCGGCGGCGCGCCGCTGGGGGACCGTCGGCTCCGCCGTCGGTGGGTCACGAGTGCGTCCCTGATGGCCGACCCGCCCGGCGCATCGTTCCAGGCCGCGGCCCGGGGTCAGCGGGCCTTGGTCACCGGGTACTACCGGAGGATCGACCCGCCGGCCGCGTCGGCGGTCACACCGGAGGCCATTGGTTCGGGATCGGACCCCCTAGTCCAGCCATAATTGTCATGACTCGGTAGGTCTAGCGTTCCCAGTAGCGACACACCCGATTCTCTCAAACGTAAATATATTCATAATGATATGTCTGATCGGTGCTGGAACTTCGGCCTAACCGATGGTTCCGGAACGCGGAGGAAAGCGCGGCATCGCAGCATGCGGGAGCGGATCATCGAGGTACTGCCAAGCGCGAAGCCTCGCGACCGAGTCTGGTAGGCTGGCCATGGATGCAACCCGCTGGACGGTACCTCGCATGGCAGAGCTCTCGGCGGCGTCGCGGCCATGAACTGGAGCTTGGTGGTCGTTGCCGCGATTGATCGGCTGAATGAGCAGGTCGGCCGTGCCGTTGCTTGGCTCACGTTGTCCATGGTGCTGGTCACAGTGATCGTCGTGGTGCTCCGCTACGGCTTCAGCGTCGGCTTCATCTGGATGCAGGAATCGGTGCGATTCATGTACGCGGCCGTCTTCCTGCTGGGCGCCGGCTACACGCTCAAGCATGACGGTCATGTGCGCGTGGACATGCTGTACGATCGCATGCGTCCGTACTGCAAGGCATGGGTCGACCTTGCCGGAACCCTCTTCTTTCTCCTCCCGGTCTGCGCATCGGTCCTGTATTTTTCTTGGGATTACGTGCTGAACTCTTGGGCGGACCTCGAAGGATCCATCGAGGAGCGCGGTCTGCATGCGGTGTATCTCCTGAAGACCTGCATCTGGCTGTTTTCGGGACTGTTGATCTTGCAGGGTCTGGCCACCATCGTGCGCAGCGTCCACCGGATCCGGTCTTCCGGAGGCGACCCGCAGTGACTCCCGAACTCTTCGTCGGGGGGATGCTGCTGACGCTTCTCGCGGCCCTGCTTGCCGGCTTCCCGGTTGCGTTCACGCTGTCCGGTGTGGCCCTGCTGGCCGGCGGCGTCGGGGCGCTGGCCGGACAGTTCGACTTCAGTTTCGTGGCCGCGTTCCCGAACCGCATCTACGGAATCATGACGAACGACCTGCTGATCGCGGTGCCGCTGTTCGTGTTCATGGGCGTGATGCTGGAGCGTTCGCGCATCGCCGAAGAGCTTCTCACCACGATGAGCCTGCTGCTGGGGACCATGCGGGCGGGTCTGGGAATCGCCGTGACCTGCGTCGGGGCATTGCTGGCGGCGTCGACCGGAATCGTGGGGGCGACCGTGGTCACCATGGGCCTGCTGTCGCTGCCCACCATGCTCAAGCGCGGATACGAGCCGTCGGTCGCGTGCGGGTCAATCTGTGCCGCCGGCACGCTGGGACAGATCATTCCGCCGTCCATTGTGCTCATCCTGCTAGGCGACCAGATCTCGGCCGCCTACCAGCAGGCGCAGTTGGCGCAAGGCAATTTCTCGCCCGAGGCCGTGACGGTGACGGATCTGTTCGTGGGTGCCCTGCTGCCGGGTCTGACCCTCGTCGCGCTCTACATCCTGTGGCAGTACCTCTACGCCGTCGTGCGGCCGAATTCGATGCCCTCGTCTCCGGAGCACGAGCGGGCAGCCGTGTCGGCTGCCGAACTCCGGCACCGGGTGATGCGGGCGCTCGTGCCGCCGCTCCTGCTGATCGTCGCGGTTCTCGGTTCGATCCTGGCCGGGCTGGCGACCCCGTCGGAATCCGCCGGCGTCGGGGCGGTGGGCGCCCTGCTGCTGGCGGTGCACCGCCGGCAGTTCAGCCTGCCGATCCTGCAGGACGTCATGCGCTCGACCGTGCGCATGACCGCGATGGTGTTCACGATCCTGGTCGGAGCGGCTCTGTTCTCGCTGGTCTTCCGCGGGTTCGGCGGCGACGAGATGGTGGCCGAGTTCCTGGGCGGCCTGCACGGCGGCGTGGTGACGGTCCTGATCCTCACCATGGTGCTCATGTTCCTGCTCGGCTTCTTTCTCGACTTCATCGAGATCACCTATGTCGTGATTCCCATCATCGGTCCGCCGATTCTGATGCTGGGCGTGGATCCGGTGTGGTTCGCCATCCTGATTGCGGTCAATCTGCAGACGTCGTTCCTGACCCCGCCGTTCGGCTTTTCGCTTTTCTACCTGCGGGGCGTGGCGCCGAAATCGGTGCCGACCGCGGCGATCTACCGAGGAGCAGTGCCGTTCGTCGGGATCCAGCTAGCGATGCTCGGCATCCTGGCGCTGGTACCCGAACTCGCCACGTGGCTACCGGAGGTCGTCTACCCGCAGTAGACAGGACCGCGGACTCCGGTCCGTACAACCGGCATCGATCCGGTATATGAAGTAGCCATGTATATCGAATCCGTCCCCAACCGCTCTTCACCGCCCGCCCTCCTGCTCCGCGAATCCTGGCGCGAAGCCGGAACGCCCAAGAAGCGCACCCTCGTCCACCCCTCCAAGGGGTTGCCCGCTCTCATCGAAGGATGGCGCATCCTTTTCAAGGGAGGAACCGCCGTGCGGTCCCTCGACGATGCCTTCGACTTTGTCGGCTCCCTTGCCCCACGGTCCTGGGGCTGCCGTGCTGGGAACCCTGAGAGCCTGTACGGAAACTAGTGTCTGCACGGAAAATCATAACACATTGTATGTGCAACCATATTCGGAATCTGGAGAACCGAAGATTCCTTCTTTGAGGGCATATGACGGCATATTCCGCTGAAATCAGGCTGGATTCGATGAATCTTCGCCCTGTCAATATTGAGTTTTCATTCATGTAATCCGACTCTTAGGGATTTTCCGGGCAGGCACAAACTATGGAGCGGCCCCGATTCTGGCCGCTTGTGCGAAGTATTGGCCTGTACGAATATTAGTGCATGGGCGGCTTCTCCGCAAGGCTGGCCGGCCGGCGGAGCGTAGCGGAGCCGGCCGGCCAGCCTTGCGTGATCGTTTCCGGGGCTGGGGGTCGGTATCCCAGACTGCTGTGCGGACGCACGGCGTTGTAGTGGCGACGCCAGGATTCGATGAGAATCCGGGCCTCCTTCAGGGTGTGGAAGATCTCTCCATTCAGGAGCTCGTCCCGCAGCCGTGCGTGGAAGCTTTCGATGAATCCGTTCTCCCAGGGGGATCCCGGCCGGATGAAGGCCGTGCGGGCGCCGACCGCAGCGATCCATCGCTGCACGACCTTGGCGACGAACTCCGGGGCCGTGGTCGGAGCGGATGTGGCCCGGCACGCCCCGCAGGAGGAACCGATCGCTCAGCACGTCGACGACATCGCTCGAAGAGAGCTTGCGCCGGACCCGGATAGCCAGACTCTCGCGGCTGAACTCGTCCAGCACGTTGAGCATGCGGAAGGCCCGACCGTCCTCGGTTCGGTGATGCACGAAGTCGTACGACCAGACGGGGTTCACCCGCTCGGCGTGGAGCCGGACACCGGAGCCGTCACGGAGCCACCGGCGGCTCCGTTTCCGGGGTTGGGCAGGCACCTTCAGCCCCTCGCGCCGCCACAGGCGCTCGATCCTCTGGTCGTTGACCCGCCCGCCGGCGTCGCGCAGCAGGGCCGCGATGCGGCGGTAGCCGTAGCGGACCTGCCGGCGCTCCAGCTCGATCCTGTCCGCAACCCGGCGCTTCTCGTCGGCACGGGGGTGCGGAACCCGGCGCTGGGTCGAGCGATGCTGCCCCAGCACCCGGCAGGCCCGCCGTTCCGAGATCTCAAGCCGACCACGGACAGGATCGATACATTGGCGACGACGCGAGGGGCTCAGAAGTTGCCCCGGCCGCCTCCTCGAGAATCTGCTTGTCCAACGCCAGGTCGGAAACGGCCCGGCGCCGGCGCTCGTTCTCTTTCTCTAGGTCCTTCAGGTGGCGCAGCTGGTCACCGTTCATCCCGGCATACTCCTTGCGCCACCGGTAGAAGGTGACCTCGTTGATCCCAACCCGACGGATCGCCTCCGCCATCGACAGGTCCTGACCGTGCAGCACCTCCACCTGCCGTAGCAGGCGGACGATCTGATCCGGCTTGGAACGCGTTCTGGCCATGGTTGGCCCTCCTCATCCTGAACCTTAGGGTGGACCAGTTTCAGAGCCTGTGCGGAAACTATTGAGCGGTCCCGATTTCAGACCCTACGATGTGGCTGGCGACGACCTCGGGAAGATGCCATGGCTTGGAGCAAGACCGCTCGTGTGAAGGATCCGCGAGGGGGACCACTTCGAAAGCGAACGGACCGACACGGAATGGGCTCGTCTGTTGCTACTGCTTCCGGCCGTCGTCGACGGGCCGTCCGCGTGAGGTAGACCTGCGCGAAGTGAGTGGTGAATGCGCTATCCAAGAAACAGAAGGGCTTCGATGGGTTTCCGCGATGCTGGGTCGTCGAGCGGTTTCTCGGTTGGCTGGGACGCTTCCGACATCTGGTGAAGGACTACGAACGACGGCTGGAGAGCTCGCTGGCATGGCTGCAACGGGCCGTGATCCGCATCCTGGTGCGCCGCATCAGACGGGCCGACATCCTCGCAAGACCGTAAACCATTGAGTATATAGAGTGTCAGGTCATGCTCCCAACGGAGTTGACAGAGTCCGACTCTCCTTGGTAGTCTGTATTATTCGCTGTGCTGCGAATTCTGGCAGAGGGGCATAAAGGGAGAGAGGGGTGCACGGAACTCTCGATTCTGCAGGTTCACCGTTGACGGCGTCGGCAGGTTCCATGGAAAGTAGACGCACCGAACCGGAAGCGGCAGAGTCGCAGCTGACTGCGGGATGCTTGTTCAGCGGCATGGGGGGCTTCGCTTCCGGGCTGGTGCAAGCGGGTTTCTCGGTTCACTGGGCCAGCGACAACGACAAATCCGCATGTGAGGTTTTTCGCCACCGTTTTCCGGGTGTAGCCGTGGTTGAAAAGGATGTGCGCGAGTTGTCTGTAGCGAAAGATGATCTTGCCGTCGTAAACGTGCTGGCGGCGGGGTTTCCTTGCCAGTCATTTTCGCAGGCTGGCGGACGGCGCGGTTTCGATGACCCGCGGGAGCGTTGTTTTTCGAGATTCCAAGACTAATCGAGGAAGTTGCGCCGGATCGCCGCCCCGCATTGGTGATCCTTGAGAATGTACCGAACCTGCTCTACGGAGCGGATGGCGACTGGTTCGATCAGGTCCGGCGCGCCCTGCGCCGGGCGGGCTACTGGTTCAGGGATTCCTCGTGCTGGACAGCAAATGTTAAGAACGCCACCGGCCTACCGCAGGACCGCGAGCGTCTCTTTATGGTCGCCGCGTGCAGGGCGCGCTTTAATCGCAACCCGTACTCGCCCCCCCCCCGAAGGAGAGCTTCCGAGCAACGCCAAAGACCGCTCAGCGACTTTATAGATCGGTCGCGGCACGGCAGCGACGATGCGGGGTACCTGTCACCGGACAACCGTTACTACAAGATGATCGACAAAGCCATGTCCGAAGGGGATTCGGATGAAAATATCTATCAACTACGCCGCTCCTATGTAAGAGAAAAAAGAACGGCCTTTGTCCGACCTTGACTGCCAATATGGGGATAGGAGGTCATAATGTACCGTTCATCAAAGACGCCCGAGGGATTCGTCGCCTTAGCGTTGGCGAAGTCGCTAGGCTGCAAGGTTTCGACAGCACGGATTCCTTGTTCCCGCACATCCACACGACGGAGCAATATCGCCTGCTGGGTAATGCCGTCTGCGTCGAACTTGCTCGCTTGGTTGCCTGGCAATGTGCGAATATACTGACCGTTGAAATTCAAACAAAGGATAGATTCAGATGAGCGCCGAGATCGGTTGGAAATTTCCGCCAACCGGTGGAGGACAAACCGATGGGTGGAATCATCCTGGAATCGGCCATTTTCGTGGAACATTATATGAAAGTCTTGCGCGAGAAACAATTCAAAATTCCTTGGACGCAGTTCTGGACCGGCAGAATCCCGTTAGCGTTGTATTTGAGCTCAGCGACCTCGATTCCAGCGACTTCGACGGTTCGGATCTGTCCGAGACGATTTCTGCATGCCTAAGTGCCATCAAGGACGAGGACGATCCTGCCAAATCCGCATTGCAAATTGCCAGAAACACTGTTGGGAAAGAAAAGGTGCCCTGCCTATGTATATCGGACCGCAACACAACAGGTTTGCGAGGCCGCCATTGGGAAACATTGGTAAAAGCCCAAGGGCACAGTTATAAACCAGACTCGAATGGGGCTGGAGGGTCACATGGAATTGGCAAATACGCTCCCTTCGCGGTCTCGGATTTGCGCACAGTGTTTTATTGGTCATGTTTTGAAGAGGACGACCGATTGCAGGAAAAATTTCAAGGTAAATCCATATTGATTACACATAGGGATGGCAATGAAGAAGCCCAAGGGACGGGATTCTATGGTATGAAGTTTGACTGTCGGGAAATGACCGGTTACGATCGTATACCAAATGCATTTCGGGTGATTGGCGGTAATGGAAAACCGATTACAGGAACAAAACTAACCATTGCTGGTTTTCTGCAAGATGGCGAGAAGTGGCGCGAAAAAATCGCTGACAGTGTGTTGGCAAGTTTCTTTTGCGCCATTGATAGTGGAAAATTGAGTGTGACCCTGGAGCCCACTTCGGATGGATGTAGCGACGATGATGAAGATGAAATAGACATAAATGCGCGAACCTTGGACGAGTGGTTTCGGAAGCGCTTAGGCAGCGACAGTAACCGTGAAGACGGTAGGGATAGTAACGCGGTAAGAAATGCGAATATCTATAGGAGGGCTACAAAAGCAGAAACGGTTGCCGAAAGGCAAGACCAGGATTTGGGTCATTGTAAGTTATGGGTTCATGTCGATGATGGTAATCAGAAACTGCCAAGAAGAGTTGCGCTTGTGCGTTTAACAGGAATGCTAATAACGGATCAGCAAGGTAAATTAAAACAGTTTCGCGGCCATCGCAATTTTGCTGCAATTTGTAAGTTTGAGGACCCGAAAGGTAACAACCTGCTGCGTCGCATGGAAAATGAGCGGCACGACCAATTTGAGCCGGACCGTCTTCCTGCTGCTGAACGGCAAAAAGGCCGCCGGGCGCTGGAAAGAATAGCACGTTGGATTCGGGAGGAAATCAGGAAGGTGGCGGGACCGTCCAGGGAAGGGCATCAAACGGTGTTGGATGAGTTGGCAGCATATCTTCCACTGTTCGAAGATCAGGAGGAGGTGTTCGACGGCGATGGCGTGGACGATGAGCGGGAATTGGGGTTCGGGGAGCGGATTACGGTGAAACTCAGACCTGCCCGTTTACCTGCGCCTTCGTCGTTACCGACAGAGACATCTGAAGGCGGCGACGGCGGGGATGGGAAGGATATTGGAAATGAAGGTGGCGGAGGATCTGGTGACTTCGGTGGCGAAGGGGGCGGCGCTGGAACCGGGGAAGGGGACGGAAGAGGAGGCAGCGGTGGGCGGGGAGGCGGTGGAACCGAACAACAGGTCATCCCCGTGTCGCGAGTCCGACTGCTACCCATTCGGGGTCGGCAAAACCGTTATCTCCTCAGCTTCGAGGTCGATTTCGATGGGCTTGCCAGTCTGACGCTTGAGGAGGCCGGCGACTCTGCTTCCATACCGAGAAGTGACTTGGAGGCAGTGAATGGCGGCCCGTCACTCAGGCGAATGCCGGTAGTCCGAGGAAAAAGAAACAGCATAGAGATCACCGCTCAGAAGCCAGTCGCTGATCGTGCATGGCGATTGTCCGCTGTAGCCGCATCGGAAAAATCGGCGTGAAGTTCGATGCGGGTAAAGCATGGCCGCATCCGGTCTTGCGACCCCCAAGGTACGGCGACGACTATCCGGAGGCGGAATTCGAGGTTGAAATTACAGCCTGCCTTGCGCAAGGAAGTACAGCTATCGACCTGATTGTCGAATTTATCATGAGCAGTCCAAAACTTCTAGAACTTGTAGAAGAAGATTTGGCTCAATATGCTCTTCTTGTTGGTGCCCCTCAGACTCATTTCAGAAAATTATTCCTTACTAAAACAGGAAAAATAAAGAAGAAGTTTTCTGCAGGAATAGTGGCGGGGAGAGTAGAAATGCACCCTTTCTTGGTTTGTATGTCTGACTTGACGGCATTTTACACTATCGAATGGCACTCTGATTTTGAGAAACAGGCCTTCGATATAGGCGCCGGATCTGTATTGGCGGAAGATGAAACAAAGCACTACTTTATAGACCCACAATATGAGGGCTTGATTGGATCAATATTCAAAATCAGAACAGACTCGGGTTTGCCTGACGGGCGGTGGGCGTATGGTATTGAAGAAGACCATATCTGGATTTCCATGTCGCAACGGGATGAACGGATATTTGCCAATGTGAGACTTCAATGCAAAGCTGGGCCAGAAGGCTACTACATCATCAACGGACTATATCTACCAGTACTGGTTGCGTCTCTGAATGAAATTGATTGCAGCCCGGATGAATACCGAAATTTCAAGTGGTTTGCATCGCTTGATCGGCGTCTTGAAGAAGTCGGAGGCAGACATCTCGGCAACGAAGGCGCCAACCGGGTCGAAGACGCTCAAAGGGTTTTCGATTTTCCATTTCTCAGAATGCCCATTATTGCCGAGAAGAGTGGGCGATAGCATATGGGAAAACTCCGGTATTTTACCGCCAAGGCACTGGATGAGTTGCGGCGAAGCGCCAAGGAGCGTTTGGATTGGTACTACACGCCCGCTGGCGAACCCCCAGTTTCACCTGGCGGCTTCAGGGAGTCGCGACTGGTGGAAACGCCGGTGCTGGCAGATCGGTTGACGATGGACGGCGCCGTTCCGTCCGACACCGATCCCGAAAATGCGGCCGTTGTCTATGGAGCTCTGAGCGAACTCACGCCGCATCAAGCGTCAATGGAGCGGGTATGGGCATGGCTTTGTCATTGCGATTGCCCGCAGTATGTCGCTTGGCGGTGGCTGGGCGACCGTCCCGACGAACCTGATATTGCCCTCCGCAAGGTGACCAACCATTTCTTTGCCCGCGGCAACAGGGCTGTGATCCGCGACAACGGTGTTTCCCGCTTGTGGTGGCTGGGCAGGATTGCGCACGATGTGGACCCGAACGAGCCAGGCCGGTTCCTTGAACTGCTGCTTCATCGTCAGGATGTGCGGTCCGCATTGATAGAGCGCCCGGCGGTATCCATGAACCGGCGAGTGTTGAAGGTAATTTACGAGACCATGCGGGATCATGCTCTGGAAGGCCCGGAGGACAGCAAGCTGTTCAAGCGGGAGGCCTTCCGAAGCTGGATGGTGGCCCTGAACAGAAGGGGCGGCGTTGTCCTGTTGGACGCGCTGCCGGATAACGCACTGGCGCGGCTTGTGCGCGAAGAGGCGGAACGCGCCGTTGAGGCGCGCTAAACCGGCCAACGCAAGATGGTGGACAACCTCAGCCCGGAAGATCGATCGCGGTGCATGTCGCGGATTCGATCCGAAGGCATGAAGCCGGAACGGATTGTCCGTTCTCTTACGCACGGACTCGGTTATCGATTCCGACTTCACCGCCGGGACTTTCCGGGAAAGCCCGATCTTGTTTTCCCGGGCCGCCGGGCCGTGATCTTCGTCCACGGCTGCTTCTGGCACTGGCACCCGGACTCGGGGTGCCCGATAGCCGGATTGCCGAAATCCAATATCGACTATTGGAAACCGAAGCTGGAAAAGACCCGCAATCGGGACTTGAAGCATACAGCGGCCCTGGAAGCCGACGGCTGGCGGGTATTGACGCTATGGGAATGCGGCCTCGGAAACCTTGAGGAAGTTGCCTTCCGCATTCGTGAATTTCTCGATCCCAAAGTCTGAACGCCGCCTCCATGCAGACGCTCGGGGCGCGCCGTCAAGCGGCGGCATTCGGAACCCGGTCCCCGCCCCCGTCACCGGCCCTTACCCGGTCCGTCCACCATGGTTCGGGCCATCGCCTTGCCCCTCGACCACCCAAGGAGATCCCATGCTTGTTGCTGTGATGCGATCGGAGTCTTGATCGCGGCGCGGGTCGACACGTTCGAGTCTGCGATTTGAGAGCCTGTGCGGAAACTATTGAGCGGCCCCGATTCTGGTATCTGCGATGTGGCTGGAGAGTACATCGGGATCAGACAAGCCCATTCCACATCTGTCAGATTGCTTTCGAAGCGGTCTCTCCGACGCCGATACTTTGCACGAGCGGCCAGAATCGGGACCGCTCAATAGTTTTCCGTACAGGCTCTCAGGGGGGGGCAGACCACTTCGAGGTCGGCACGGAGGCTGCTCCAGCTTCGATGATCACCGTTCGCTTGGAGTGTGCGGTGGATCATCTGGACCCACTGACAGGCTCTGAGGTTGGAGCGCAGGGCATGGACGCCGGGACGGGTGCGTTCGGGGTTGGGAACCGGCCGGCGCTTCCCGGTCACGGCCGTGGCCTGGGCTCCGAGATCGTCGGTGGCCCCCTCGACGGCACAGTGCCGTGCAGCCCGACGGCATGGCTCCCGGATCCGGCCGATCCGGCGCCGAACGTCGTCGACGCGACGGCGGGCGCGGGGACGGGAGAGGCCGTCGTGGATCTTCTGCAAGACGGTCTCGAATCGCTCGGCCGATCGATCCGGGATCGCCGGTTCCTTCGTGCTCCCGGCCTCGGAACGGCAGGCGAGGAAGATCTCGCCGGTGGCCGGGTCGATCCTCCGGCACCGCTGCACCTCCGGACCGGAACGGCCCTGGATGTGGACCGCACGGGCGGCATCGAAAGCACACCGGCAGCGGCTGACGACGATGGAGCGGTACCCGGGGTCGCGCAACCCCGCGAGGTGGTACTCCTTCGCGATCCCGGCATCCAAGACCACCCGTGCACCTGCGGGCTGCCCTGCGCACACATCTTTCCGGTTAACCCCGAGCCTCAGACCCTCTACGGTGGGTTCCATGTTGGCCTTGGAACCCGTGCACCGCATCCTGAAGCAGCCGGCGCACCTGGTCCGGCTGCAGGCGCTTCTGTCTCGGGAGCCGCCGATCAGTCGTCGCGCCGCGGCTCGACGGGTCTGTCGGGAGTTTCACCTGACCGATGCGCGGGGTCGCTGGCGCGAGCGCAGTTGCCGGGCGGTTCTGGAAGATCTGGAGCGGAGCCGTCAGGTGCGCTTGCCGGCGCCCCGCGCGGGAAGGGGCGGCGGCACGGCCATCCCACGCTAGGTTTGTTGGAAGGCTGGGTTCCGCAGGTTCCGGAGGATTCGGATTGGTGCTGGCTGTTTGTGAAGCGGCGTGGTATCCGTGGTGGTCATGGAACGCGCCGCGGATTTTTTCGAGACGACTCCGGAGGGTTTTGCGCTCCGGGATGTGGTGGTGCGCTTGGCGCGGCCGGATGATGTGTGTCGCTGGAACCGTGTGGTGGACCATCATCATGATCTTGGTTTCAAGCAGTTTGCGGGTCGAGGTCTGCGCTACGTGTTCACGTGGCGCGGGCGGTGGATGGGCGCTGCGGGCTGGCAGACGGGCGCCTTCCGCTGTGCGCCGCGGGACCGTTGGATTGGTTGGCGCCGCAAAGAACAGTTTCAGACATCCTGACCTGCTCTTCTGAGGGGGCCTATCGCGCCCGTCAGGAAGTCCCCCTGTTTCCTGTGTTTCCGGCCGTTTCGGTGCGGATTCCGCTTGACATGTGGCGACCAGTGTGTCTAATATCATGTGTTACACATTGGAATCGCCAGGACCCCCTCCCTACCGCTCCAGCCGGCTCATGCCACCCCCATCGCCTCGTCCTTCTCGTGGGCCGTCATCGGCGATCCGGCGTGGTATTTCTCCAATCTCGAGCCGTTCGACTGCCATGCGGCCCAGGACTCCCGTGCCCAAGCCCTGCGCATCGCCCGGTTCTCCACGGCCGCCGGTGTGCGCGTGGTCGATCTGGCGAGGGCCTTCGGGGTCTCACGGCCCACCGTCTACCGTGCGGTGAAGCTCCTGAAAGCTAGGGGCGAGGCGGCGTTCGGCGCACCGCAGCGGCCGCGGAGACGCACGGTGATCTCCCCGGCGATGGCGCGACGCGCCGAAACGATGCTGGCCTCGGGCACCAGCGGACGCGCCTGTGCCCGGGCGCTGGGCGTGTCGCACAGCACCTTCCACGAGAACCTGCGGTCAGGCGTCCTCCAGGCTCCGGTGGTCGAGGGCGCCGCGGCAAGCGAACGTTCGCAACGCTCGAAGGAGGCCCGGCGTCCGGCGATGGGACGGGCCTGCCACGATGTCGAGGGGCGCCTGCGGGCTTCCACGGGGATGAGGGAGGAGGCCGCTCCCCGCTTCGACACGAAGGCCCTTGCGGTCGAGAGAGGCGGGGTCCTTGCGGCCCTGCCGATGCTGCTGCGGGAGGGTCTCCTCGAGACGGCGCACCGCGTCTTGCGTCTGCCGGCGGGGTTCTACGGTCTCTCGACCGTCCTCATCCTGCTGGCCTTCATGACCCTGGCCCGGGTGCGCACGCCGAAGAGACTGCGCTACCCGGCGCCCGGGGAATGGGGTCTTCTGCGGGGTCTCGACCGATGCCGGAGGTCAAGACCCTGAGGAGGAAGGTGGCCGCCCTTGCCGCCTCTCCCGAGACGGTGGAGGCATGGCAACGGGCCCTCGGGCGGTCCTGGCTCGAGGACGGCTCGCAGGACTGGATGACGCTGGCCGTGGACGGCCCTGTCAAGGTCTACCACGGCAAGGGCACGGTGCCGAAGCCCTTCGTGTCGCGCCAGAAGCTCTGCCTTCCGGCCGCGGCAAGCGATTGGATCAACGCCCTTTCGGGCGCCCCGTTGGTGTGTCTCCACAAGGATCTCGATGGCACGATGGTGCGGGCTCTGGAGCAGGACGTGGTCCCTGAGCTGGAGACCCCCTGGGGGTCGTCACCGGGGATGCCGGTGACCTTCTTCGCGGCGGCCCGCCGGCGGTCACCCTGGTCTTTGACCGCGAGGGCTGGAGCCCGGACCGGTTCCGCCGTCTGGCGCGCCGCGGCATCGCGGTCCTCACCTGGCACAAGAACTTCAAGGGCAAGGACTGGGCCGTCGAGGACTTCACGGAATGCACGGTGCCCCTTCACGGGCCGGCGGGGACCCCCTCGACCCAGGTCCGACGGGCCGAGAAGAAGGTCGCTCTGGCCAAGGGCTACAAGGTCCGCCAGATCCGCCGCCTCTTGGACCATGGCCGCCAGGTGCCGCTCATCACCACCCATCCGGGGATGGCGATGGAAGAGGTCGCCGGGGCGATGTTCTCGCGCTGGGTTCAGGAGAACTTCTTCCAGTACATGCGTGACGCCTACAACCTTGACGCCCTGCCGGAGCAGGGCTTCGAGACGCTCGATGACGACACCCTCGTGGTCCATCCGGCCATGAGGACCGTGCGCACGGCCATCCGGAAGCACCAGGCGCGCCTCGCTCAACTGCAGGTGCGGGTCGCCAGGGCCACCGCCAAGGGCAAGGCAACCGACGCTCTCGCTGCCGAAGTCGGCGCTCTTGAGGAGGCCCTCGCCGAACTCAAGGAGCGCCGCTCGACCCTGGCCAGCCATGTCCGTGTCGGCGAACGTGCCGACCGCGACCAGCCCGACACCTTGCCACGAACGCGACGCCTCCTCATCGATCTCGTCCGCATGATCTGTTATCGCGCCGAAACCCGCATGATGGCCCCCGTGATCCGGGGAAAGGCACGACCCAACACCGTCCGCACCCTCCTCGCCGCCCTGATGACCGCCGATGCCAGCATCGAGCCGGACCACGAAAGCGGCATCCTCAGGGTCAGCATCCTCGGCCTGGCCAACAACGCAACCGAAAAAGCACTGCTGCCGCTGATCGAAGAACTCAACCAGACCAGGACCGTCTATCCGGGAACCAACCTCCGCCTCGTCTACGACATCGACGGCACAACACCCCAGGGGGCCGCACCGGAGTGCCGCATGTATGGGCAAGGCGCAACGGACCGTCCGGGGTCAGAGAACGACGCAAAGCCGCGGGAGGGCTTGCCAGGGAACTTGGGAGATCCGGTTTCTGCCCGCAGATACCTGCGGATCCGGTTGGCGAAACCAATGAGCCGAAGGCCATGTGGAAACCGGAAGTCGTAGCTCGCTCATAGTACCGGCGAAGGCGGGGAACCGGGTCCACCGGGTGCCGCTGGAGGGAAGGGGCGTGCTGCAGGAACCGAACCCCTGGAGGGAAACGGTGGAAGAGACACTGCGATCTACCCACACGTCGACGAAACCACAGTGGATCGCCGCGCAGGCGAGGAAGCACCCGGACCGGGTGTTCACCTCGGTGCACCACCGGATAGACGGGGACTGGATGCGGGAGGCTTGGCGTCGCACCCGGAAGGACGGGGCCGCCGGGATCGACGGCGTGACCGCGGCCGACTACGAAAAGAACCTGGAGGCCAACTTGGAGGACCTCCGGGATCGGATCCTGTCGTGCCGCACCTTCGCGCCGCCGGTTCGGCGGACCTGGATCCCGAAGGGGAACGGCGAGGTCCGGCCCTTGGGCATTCCGACCTTGGAAGACAAGGTGGCGCAACGAGCCATTCTCATGCTACTGGAACCCATCTACGAAGCGGACTTCGTGCCGGGATCGTAGGGGTTCCGGCCTGGACGATCGGCGCAGGATGCTCTGCACGCCATCGACCAGGGCATCATGAAGAAGAAGAAGCGCTGGGTGATCGATGCGGATGGGTCGAAGGATTTCGACAGCATCCCGCATCGGGAACTCCGCGCCTTTCTGGACCTGCGGATCAAGGACGGTGTCATCCGTCGCATGATCCACAAATGGCTGCGGGCGGGCGTCCTGGAGGAGGGCGTCCGGCACACCTCGGAAGCGGGCACGCCGCAAGGCGGCGTGTTGTCGCCTCTGCTCTCCAACCGGTTCCTGCACTACGTGCTGGATCGGTGGGTCGAGCAGACGGTCCAGCCCCGCCTCCGGGGCCGGTGCCAACGGGTGCGGTATGCGGACGACTTCGTGCTGCTCTTCGAGCATCAGCGGGACTGCGAACGGGTGCTGGCCGTCCTCGGCCAGCGCCTGGCCCGGTTCGGGCTGAGGCTGCACGCAGAGAAGACACGTTCCGTTGACGTTCGGGCCAAGCTGCCCCCGGATCCGGGAGCGGACGCCACCTTCGACTTCCTGGGCTTCACCCCTGTTTGGGTGCGGTCGCGATGGAAGTATGCGGTGTTGCGCCAGCTCACGGCCAAGGGTCGCCTAGCGCGGTCGGTGCGAGCGGTGCGGGAGTGGTGCCGACGGCATCGGCACGCGCCCTTGCTCTACCAGCGCAACGATCTCGCACGGGTCCTACGAGGCCATTGCGCCTACTACGGCCGGAGCGGGAACCGTGCCCGAATTGCCAGCTTCCGCCATCAGGTGATCCGAATCGGGCGAACGTGGTGGTCGCGGCGCAGTCGTTCGGCCCGGGTGAACTGGGACCCGATGACCGCGCTGCTTCGCCGCTTGCCCTTGCCTGCGGCCAAGATCATGCACGGATACGGGACCGCTTGAGCGAACCTGTCCTGTACGGAACCGGATGCCCGAATGCGGGCACGTCCGGATCTGGTGTGCCAGGCGAACGGGCAGAAGACAGGGGGTGAAAGTCCCCTGGAACGAAGGAGTACCCAAACCGCGTTTCTCCGCGAGCCGTGCGTCGGTTCCCGTGAGGGGGCAGGCGAAGCGTCGGCAGCGGCGCGGATGGGTGGGGCTAAGGAGCACCGAAAAGACGATGATCCGGGGTGCCGAGGTGTTCCGATCGGCCGAAGGCACCATCGCAGGCATCGATTGGGTGAGATGCCGGCGAGCCCCGCGGTGTCCGAGAACCCCTACACGTCCGTACGTCTTCGGTTGGGACCCTGGGAGATCTTCAAGCGGTCCCGCCGATCGTGGCGGGACCGTGTAGGGAAGGAGAAAACCGAAGCCTAGGACGAACGGCTTGAAGAAGTCGGATGGGGCCGTACGACCTGGGAAGGCGACGAACCAGGGAGCGTCAGCTCCTGCGGAGTTGCTGGAGGAAAGGGCCCCAACCAAGGGGAATTCGGGACGCCAAAGCACGCGCCGAACGCAGTGTCGGGCACGCGTGCCTCAGGCGGCGGACCGGATCCGGAAAGCCGCACGGTTCGGCCGGAAGCGACGGGAGCGCAGGACCGAGAGTTCTGGGTCGCGCGCAATCCTCCGCCGCCCATGGCCGGATCCGCGGTTTGCCGTCAAGCACCCGAGGTAGGAGCCGGATGGATGAACGTCCATGTCCGGATCTGCGCGGGGGGTGCGCAGTACTGCGCATTCCTACCGTAACGTGTGCCCGGCGAACGGGCAGAAGACAGGGGGTGAAAGTCCCCTGGAACGAAGGAGGAACCAAACCGCGTTTCTCCGCGAGCCGTGCGTCGGTTCCCGTGAGGGGGCAGGCGAAGCGTCGGCAGCGGTGCGGATGGGTGGGGCTAATGAGCACCGAAAAGACGAGGATCCGGGGTGCCGAGGTTTTCCGATCGGCCGAAGGCACCATCGCAGGCATCGATTGGGTGAGATGCCGGCGAGCCCCGCGGTGTCCGAGAACCCATACACGTCCGTACGTCTTCGGTTGGGACCCTGGGAGATCTTCAAGCGGTCCCGCCGGTCGAGGCGGGACCGAGTAGGGAAGGAGAAAACCGAAGCCTAGGACGAACGGCTGGAAGAAGTCGGATGGGGCCGTACGACCTGGGAAGGCGACGAACCAGGGAGCGTCAGCTCCTGCGGAGTGGCTGGAGGAAAGGGCCCCAACCAAAGGGAATTCGGGACGCCAAAGCACGCGCCGAACGCAGGGTCGGGCACGCGTGCCACAGGCGGCGGACCGGATCCGGAAAGCTGTAGAGAGGAACCCGAAGGAGCGTCGTACTGCACTCTTTCACCACATCACGCCGGAGGTGCTCCGGGCGGCCTGGTTCGGCCTGAAGAAGGAAGCCGCGGCCGGAGTCGACGGCGTGACGTGGGCAGCCTATGGCGAAGGTCTGGACGAGCGTTGGCTCGACGTGCACTCGCGCCTGCATCGTGGAGGAGCGTACCGGGCGTCGCCGGTTCGGCGGGTGGAGATACCCAAGCCGGACGGCGGGACACGACCGCTCGGGATGGCGGCACTGGAGGACAAGATCGTCCAGAAGGCAGTTGTCGGATGGGATCCTGACACCGATCTTTGAGGTGGAGTTCCGGGGCTTCAGCTACGGGTTCCGACCGGGCCGAGGGGCGCAGGACGCTCTCGACGCCCTGGCGTTCGGGATCGAGCGGCGCAAGGTCAACGGGATGGTCGAGGCAGACATCCGGGCATGCTTCGACACCATCCCGAGGGATGGGTTGGTCAAGTTCCTGGAGCACCGCATGGGCGACAGGCGGGTGCTCCGCCTGATCCACAAATGGCGGAACGCGGGCGTCAGGACCGGCGGATCATGGAGCGACACCGGGGTGGGCTCGCCGCAGGGTGCGATGGTCAGCCCCTGCGTGGCGAACGGGTTTCTGCACTACGGGTTGGATCTGTGGTTTCACAAGGCATGGCGTCCGAAGGTTCCGGGCGGTCAAGCGATCATGGTCCGCGATGCGGACGATATCGTGGTCGGGTTTCAGTACAAGCGGGATGCGGAGCACTACCTTCGCGACGTTCGGGAGAGGCTGGAGCGCTAGCACGGAAGCTCGCTTGCGCCAGGCCAAGCCCTGGAGAGGGGGAAACCATGACGTAGGTTGAAACCTTTCGTCGCAAGCCTGCGGGTTCGACCCCCGCCCGGCAAAGGTGAGCCCGCCAGCCGGGAGCGAGTGTGGCATGGCGTGCGGTAACGCACGTCGTGAAGCGTACACAGCGGGCGGCGAAGCGTCGCTATGGAGCCTCGTAATCCTCAACGTCGGTGCCTTCATCTTTCGAGCAGTGGGGGCCGCACCGGAGTGCCGCATGCATGGGCAAGGCGCAACGGACCGTCCGGGGTCAGAGAACGACGCAAAGCCGCGGGATGGCTTGCCAGGGAACCTGGGAGATCCTGTTCCTGCCCGCAGGAATGACCGCTGGAAAGGGAGATAGCCAGCGTGATCAATTAAGACCCCGGCCGGCCGCTGTGCCTGCACGGCGGCGGGAGCGCGCGAGCGAACACGAAACCTGCAGGCATCGTGCGGACCCGGCTGGCGAAACCAATGAGCCGAAGGGCACGCGGGGACAGGAAGTCGTAGCACGCTCATACTACCGTCGAAGGCGGGGAACCGGGTCCACCGGGTGCCGCTGGAGGGAAGGGGCGTGCTGCAGGAACAGAACCACTGGAGGGAAACGGTGGAAGAGACACTGCGATCTGCCAACACGTCGACGAAACAACAGTGGATAGCCGCGCAGGCGAGGAAGCACCCGGACCGGGTGTTCACCTCGGTGCACCACCTGATAGACGGGGACTGGATGCGGGAGGCTTGGCGTCGCACCCGGAAGGACGGGGCCGCCGGGATCGACGGCGTGACCGCGACCGACTACGAGAAGAACCTGGAGGCCAACTTGGAGGACCTCCGGGATCGGATCCTGTCGTGCCGCTACTTCGCGCCGCCGGTTCGGCGGACCTGGATCCCGAAGGGGAACGGCGAGGTCCGGCCCCTGGGCATTCCGACCCTGGAAGACAAGGTGGCGCAACGAGCCATTCTCATGCTGCTGGAACCCATCTACGAAGCGGACTTCGTGCCGGGATCGTATGGGTTCCGGCCTGGACGATCGGCGCAGGAGGCCCTACACGCCATCGACCAGGGCATCATGAAGAAGAAGAAGCGCTGGGTGATCGATGCGGATGTATCGAAGTATTTCGACAGCATCCCGCACCGGGAACTCCGCGCCTTCCTGGACCTGCGGATCAAGGACGGTGTCCTCCGTCGCATGATCAACAAATGGTTGCGGGCGGGCGTCCTGGAGGAGGGCGTCCGGCACACCTCGGAAGCGGGCACGCCGCAAGGCGGCGTGCTGTCGCCGCTGCTCTCCAACCTGTTCCTGCACTACGTGTTGGATCGGTGGGTCGAGCAGACGGTTCAGCCCCGCCTCCGGGGCCGGTGCCAACGGGTGCGATACGCGGATGACTTCGTGCTGCTCTTCGAGCATCAGCGGGACTGCGAACGGGTGCTGGCCGTCCTCGGCCAGCGCCTGGCCCGGTTCGGGCTGAGGCTGCACGCAGAGAAGACACGTTCCGTTGACTTTCGGGCCAAGCTGCCCCCGGATCCGGGAGCGGGCGCCACCTTCGACTTCCTGGGCTTCACCCATGTTTGGGTGCGGTCGAGATGGAAGTATGCGGTGTTGCGCCAGCTCACGGCCAAGGGCCGCTTGGCGCGGTCGGTGCGAGCGGTGCGGGAGTGGTGCCGACGGCATCGACACGCGCCCTTGCTCTACCAGCACAACTATCTCGCACGGGTCATACGAGGCCATTGCGCCTACTACGGCCGGAGCGGGAACAGTGCCCGAACTGCCAGCTTCCGCTACCGGACCAGATGACCGCGCTGCAGTCGTTCGGCCCGGGTGAACTGGGACCAGATGACCGCGCTGCTTCGCCGCTTGCCCTTGCCTACGGCCAAGATCATGCACGGATACGGGACCGCTTGAGCGAACCTGTCCTGTAAGGAACCGGATGCCCTAATGCGGGCACGTCCGGATCTGTGGGGGGAGGGGCTCGGCAACGACCCCTCCTACCCGGCTCAACATGGCCGAGATCGAAATCGGCGCGTTGTCGCGACAGTGTCTTCGACGACGCCTTCCCGACCGCGCCACCATGCTGCGGGAGACCGCGGCGTGGGTCAAGCGCCGCAACGCGGCCGGCGGCACTGTCGATTGGCGGTTCACGACGGCAGACGCCCGGGTGAAACTGAAGTCCCTATACCCAGCAATCCAATGATTCCGTACTACTAAGGCGGGCCGGTCAAGGCGGGCTCAACGACTACGCCGTCCCGGGAGCGACCCGGTGGCTGCGCACGTTCCGCCAAAGGCTGCAACGCCTATGGATGCGGGCGATACGCCGCCGCTCCCAGCGCCACCGTTTCGACTGGAAGCGGCTGGAGCACATGACTAAAATTCTTTGGCCGCGCGCAACCCTCCGTCACCCATGGCCGGACCCGCGGTTTGCCGTCAAGCACTCGAGGTAGGAGCCGGATGGATTAGCGTCCAAGTCCGGAACTGTGCGGGGGGTGCGCAGCAATGCGCATTCCTACCGTAACTCGTGCCTGCACGGAAAATCCCTAAGAGTTTGATTACATGAATGAAAAGACAATATTGACAGGGCGAAGATTCATCGAATCCAGGTATCTACTCACCCCTACTGATGACGAAGATCGATCCGTTTCTTGTCAGCCGGAACACGCACTTCCGGTCCTCGGCCGCGAGCGAGTTAAAGGGGCAAGGGACAATGCCGGATCCGCACCCGTCAGGAAAAACGATTCGTCATCAGTAGGGGGGGGTGAGTAGATAGTGTCTGCACGGAAAATCATAACACATTGTATGTGCAACCATATTTGGAATCTGGAGAACCGAAGATTCCTTCTTTGAGGGCATATGACGGCATATTCCGCTGGAATCAGGCTGGATTCGATGAATCTTCGCCCTGTCAATATTGAGTTTTCATTCATGTAATCAGACTCTTAGGGATTTTCCGGGCAGGCACTAGTAGTACGGAAACGTTGAACTGACGATAGTATTCTGGCAAGATTTCCGTGTCGGTGCGTGTCGGTACGCGTGAGCGCCCGATCGGTACGGCGCTTTTTTGTTCATCCCCACAGACCCGATGCCGAACATGCAGGCGCTCATGCTCTCTTGGGGATCGGACGGATCCGGTTTCCGGGAACCGAGCCTGTCTGCAGGGGTTCGGTGCGGGGATCGGAGTGGATCATGGCCAACCCTCAGGGTAGGAAGCTCTATCGAGTGCGCCTTTCGGTGCCGGAGCGCCAGGAACTCCAGGCGATCGTCGACGGTACCGGAGCCGCCTGGCGTCGTCGTCGGGCGCAGATTCTCCTGATGGCGGACGAAGGGCGCGACGGCGGCAAACTCCGGGATGTCGACATCGCGCGCGGCTTGGGTATCGGCGCTTCGACGGTCGAACGCCTGCGCAAGCGTTGTGTTCTGGAGGGTTTGGAGGCCTCTCTCCGCCGCCGGGAGCAGGAGAACCGCCGACCGAAACTCCTGGACGGGGCGAAGGAGGCGAAGCTGGTGGCTCTGGCCTGTTCTTCCCCGCCCGAGGGTTGTGTTCGCTGGACACTGAAGCTGCGGGCCGGTCGTCGGATGGAGATGGAGATCGTCGAGAGCATCTCGAAAGAAACGGTACGGAAGACTCTAAAAAAAGGAGATCAAGCCTTGGCTGAAGCAGTACGGGTGCATTCCCCCGAGCCGCAATGCGCCGTTCGTGGCGGCGATGGAGGAGGTGCTGGACACGTACCAGCGGGATTTTGCCGAAGACGAGGTCCTGGTCTGCATGGATGAGACCAGCCGGCAGCAGACGAAGGAAACCCGCCTTCCCCGCCCCGTGCGGCCCGGGCAGCCGGAAATCGTCGACTACGAATACGAGCGAAACGGTACGGCCAATCTCTTCCTGGCGTTCGCGCCCAACGAAAATTGGCGTACGGTAAAGGTCACCGATCGCCGCACGGCGCGGGACTGGGCGCAGTTCATCCGGGAACTCGCGGACGATCCTATCCCCGGAAAAAAGATTGTACGGGTCATGGACAACCGGAACACACACGGCCCCGCGTCGTTGTATGAAGCCTTTGCACCCCGGGAGGCCATGCGGGTGCGAAAGCGGTTCGAGTTTCGGTACACGCCGAAGCACGGAAGCTGGCTCAACATGGCCGAAATCGAAATCGGCGCGTTGTTGCGACAGTGTCTTCGACGACGCATTCCTGATCGCGCCACCATGCTGCGGGAGACCGCGGCGTGGGTCAAGCGCCGCAACGCGGCCGGCGGCACCGTCGACTGGCGGTTCACGACGGCAGACGCCCGGGTGAAACTGAAGTCTCTATACCCATCAATCCAATGATTCCGTACTACTAGTAGTAGTACGGAACTGTTGAACTGACGACAGTATTCTGGCAAGATTTCCGTGTCGGTCCGTGTCGGTCCGTGTCGGCACCCGATCGGTACGGCGCTCTCTGGTTCATCCCCACAGACCCGATGCCGAACGTGCAGGCGCCCACGCTCTCTTGGGGGATCGGACGGATCCGGTTTCCGGGAACCGAGCCTGCCTGCAGGTGTTCGGCACGGGGACCGGAGTGGATCCTGGCCAACCCTCAGGGCAGGAAGCTCTACCGAGTGAGTCTTTCGGCGCCGGAGCGCCGGGAGCTCCAGACGATCGGGCGCCCACGCGTGCCGATACGCACCGACACGAGGCCGACACGGACCGACACGGAAATCTTGTCAGAACACTGTCGTCAGTTCAACGTTTCCGTACTACTAGATACGAATCCAGCCTGATTTCAGCGGAATATGTCGTCATATGCCATCAAAGAAGGAATCTTCGGTTCCCCAGATTCCAAATATGGTTGCATATACAATGTGTTGTGATTTTCCGTGCAGACACTAACTCGATGGCAGAGGCGATCCGGAGGGTCGGGATCCGCGAGGTCACCTTCTCCCGGTGGCGCAAGGAGGATGCCGGGAGGAACGGCGATCAGCTGCGCTGCCGGAAGGATCTGGAGAAGGAGAACGAGCGGCTGCGCCGGGCCGTTTCCGACCTGGCGTTGGACCAGCAGATTCTTGAGGAGGCCGCGCGGGGAACCTTCCGAGCCCCTCGCGTCGCCGCCGATGTATCGATCCTGTCCGTGATCAGCTGGAGATCTCGGAACAGCGGCCGGCCGGGTGCCGGGGCCGCACCGCTCGACCCGGCGCCGAACCTCGCACGGCCGTGCCGACGGGAAGCGTCGGGTTGCGGATCGGATCGGGCGGGCTCGCCGGCAGGTCCGCTACGGCTGCCGCCGCATCGCGGCCCGGCGGCGCGCCGCCGGTTGGCGGGTCCACGAACGACCAGAGGATCGAACGCCGGTGGCGGCGCGAGGGGCGGGAGGTGCCTGCCCGACCCCGGAAACGGAGCCGACGGTGGGCTCCGTGACGGCTCCGGTGTCCGGCTCCGCGCCGAGCGGGTGCATCCCGTCCGGTCGTACGACTTCGTGCCTCACCGGACCCGGGACGGCCCGGCCTTCCTCCGGCCGGGATCGCCCCGGGAGAACGGATTCATCGAAAGCTTCCACGCACGGTGGCGGGACGAGCTCCGGAACGGAGAGATCTTCTCCACCCTGAAGGAGGCCCGGATTCTCATCGAATCCCGGCGCCGCCACGACCACGCCGTGCGCCTGCACGGCAGCTTGGGATCCCGACCCCCAGCCCCGGAAACGATCCTGTCAGGCCGGCCAGCCTGGCGGAGAAGCCGCCCATTCACGAACATTCGTACTGAACCAGTCGATGGGGGCAGGCCAGCCCCGGGTGAAACGGGAGCCCCGGGGCCCCTCCGTCCAGAGATTCCGTACGACTAGCCGCGGAGCTGCAGGTACCCCTGTTCCGCGTACGGGTTCCGGGCGCGCGCCTCGTTCCGGAACCGCTCCCAGCTTTCGAAGATCCGGCGCGCGAGGTCGCCCTCCCGGGCGGTGGCCCGAACGACGTCTTCGCTGTGCGCCAGCATCTCCTTGAACACCGCCGCCGGAAAGGTCCGCAACTGCACGCCGTGCTCCTCGACCAGGACGCGCTGCGATTCGTTGTTGGCGGCGGTGAACTCGGCCAGCATGCGCACGTTGGTCGCCGCCGCGGCGTCTTCCACGATGACCTGGAGATCCGGCTCCAGACCCTCCCATTCCGCCTTGTTCATCAGCAGTTCGGAGGCCGTGCCCGGCTCGTGGAACCCGGGCCCGTAGTAGTTCTGCGTGATCTTGTAGAACCCGAACGCGAGATCGTTCCAGGGGCCGACCCATTCGGTGGCATCGATCACCCCCGATTGCAGCGCCGGCATGATCTCGCCGCCGGGGAGATTGACCGCGGTTCCCCCCAGCCGGTTGATGACCTCGGCGCCGAGACCGGGGATCCGCATCTTGAGGCCCTGAAAGTCCGCGACCGAGTGGATTTCCTTCTGGAACCAGCCCCCCATCTGGGTGCCGGAATTGCCGGCCAGAAACGCCTTCAGCCCGAATTCCGCATAGAGTTCGTCCCAGAGCTCCTGGCCGCCGCCATGGTAGACCCAAGCGTTGTGTTCCTGGGCGACGAGGCCGCCGGGTACCGCGGCATAGAACGGGGTCGAGCGATGCTTGTTGATCCAGTAGTAGGGCGCTCCGTGACTCATGTGCACCTTGCCCTCGCGCACGGCGTCGAAATTCTCGAACGGCGGCACCAGTTCCCCGGCCGCGTACAGCTTGACCGTCAGCCGCCGCTCCGACGCCTTCGTGATGTGGTCGGCCATCCGCTGCGCCCCCGTCCCGAGGCCGGGGAAGTTCTTGGGCCATGTGGTGACCAGACGCCATTCCCGCAGCCCCCGGTTGACGGCAGGAGCGCCGGCGGGCCGGTCCGGGGTGCCGGACTCCGCGGTCTGCTGGTGATCATCCTCGCCGCACGCGGCGAGAGCGGCCGAGGCGCCGACGACGGCGGCTCCGGAAAGAAAGGTTCGACGATCCAAGTCGGAAGCTCCTTGACAGGGGGGGGAGGGCAGAGGCAAGGGGGTGACGGTGCAATGTCGCCGGCGCGCCAGCATAGCGGCAAACCTTCGCCGCCCGAAGAGCGCGTCAGCTGTCCGCCGCGTCCAGTCGCACCCATCCCTGCCGGGTCAGCTCTTCGAGCGGCCGGAAGCGCCGCTTGTACGCCATCTTGGCCGAGCGGGGAATCCAGTAGCCCAGGTAGAAGTAGCGGAGTTCCAGGGACCGCACACGCCGGATGTGCCAGAGGATGGTCGCGGTGCCCGGGCTGTCCCGCCGGCGCTCCGGAGCCCAGAACTTGTAGATGCCCGACAGCCCGTCGGCGAGTCGATCGGTCAACGCCACGGCGACGAGCGTGCGATCGCGGTCGCGGGCCTCGACCACGCGGGTGGCCACCGGCGTGTCCTCGACCATTGCCTGGTACGAGGCGTAGTCCATGCCTTCCATGCCCCCGCCGATGTGGCGGTCGGCCTGGTAGCGGCGGAAGAGCCCGTACTGCTCGCGGGTGGCCACCGGCGCACCCTCGTGCCACGTGAGTGACCGGTCCAGGCGGCGGGCGCGCCGGAACCGCCGGTCCGCCCGGAATTCCCGGGTGTCGATGCGTACCGGCCGGCATTCCGAGCAGGTCGGGCAGGCCGGCCGGTAGGCCATCCCGTGGCTGCGCCGGAACCCGGCGCGGACGAGGTCGGAGTGCAACCGGTCGGCATGCGCCGCCGGCAGCCGGATGACGGTCTTGCGCTCGACCTGGCCGGGCAGGTACGGGCAGGGGAGCGGCCGGGTTCCGACGAAGACCGGAAGGGGGGTGCCGAGTGGCAGCGTCATGACCGGGGCCTGCGGGAACGGAGTCGGCGGCATGCTATCAAGCCGCCGGCGCGCCGGGGAACTCCGGCCGACGGAGCGGTCGGAACGGGGCTACGCGATTCCGTAGTACCAGGGCACGAACAGGGTGAAGGCGGCCCAGCAGATCAGGGTGAGCGGCGGGCCGCTCCGGAGATAGTGCCGGCCCCGGTAGCCTCCCGGACCCATGACCAGCAGGTTGGTCTGATAGCCGATGGGGGTCGAGAACGACATGTTGGCACCGAAGATCACGGTCACGGCGAACGGGAACGGATCCACGCCGAGGATCTGGGCGATGCCGATCGCGATCGGCATGTAGAGGACGGCGGCCGCATTGTTGGTCAGGAGATCGGTGGTGACGGCCGTCACCAGGAACAGGGCCGACATCATCGCTGCCGGTCCGAAACCGAACATCTCCATCGCCCCCACCGCGCCGTCCGCCACCCACTCGGCGGCGCCGCTCATCTGCATGGCGCCGCTCAGGCCGAGCATGGCCGCCACCGGCAGGGCCACCCGCCCGTCGATCGCGCCGAGGGCGCGCCCCACCGACAGCGTGCCGGACGCGATCATCGCAAAGGCGCCGGCGACCGCGGCCACGACCACCGGCACCACCCCGCTGGAGGCGGCCAGGACCGTCCCCGCAAAGATCGCGGCAGCGCGCCACCGGAACCGGACCGGCGGCAGCTGGCTCTGCCGCCATTCGGTGGGCACGACGATTCCGGTCTGCCGCAGATCGCTCACCGCGCTCTGATTCCCTTCCACCAGCAGCAGGTCGCCGCTTTGCAGCGGCACCTCGAGCGGCCGGACCCGACGGCTGGTCGACCGGGTGCGCCGGAGGCCGAGGATGGTGCAGCCGGTCCGCCGGCGGAAGGTTTCGGGGTTCATGGGCGGGGATCGGGTAAACGGCGAATCGACGGGCACCACGGCTTCGGCAAAGAAGTTGGCCTCGTTCTCGGCCCGCACCCGGGCCGTTCGGAACACGCCCCCCAAGGATCCGAGAATCGCGGGAAACCGGGTGCGCGCCAGCGCGACGATCAGCACGTCTCCGGCCCGGAGCACGAGGTTCTCGAACGGAAAGAAGTAGGTGTCGAGCCCGCGCCGCACCGAGAACACGGTCATCTCCTGCAGACCGGGAAACATGCCTCCGATGGAGGCTTCCCCCACGATCGCGGAATCGGAGCGGACCTCGATCTCCGTGACGAACTGGCGCGACTCGGCCGCCGTCGTCGCCCCGGACTTCAGTTTCGGCAGCATCCACGGCAGGACCGCAGTGACATAGAGCAGGCCGGCACCCGCGATGACCAGTCCCGGGACCGTGAAGGCAAAGAAGCCGAACGGCGGCAGCCCGAGATCCACGGCCAGGCCGGCGGCGATCAGGTTGGTGCTGGATCCGACCAGGGTGGTCATGCCGCCGAGGATGCTGGCGTAGCTCAGCGGAATGAGCGTGCGCGACGGCGGCAGGCGGTCGGACGCCACCAGGATCAGGATGGGGATGAAGATCAGGACGATGGGCGTGTTGTTGATGAGGCTGGACGCGACCGCCGCGATCGCCAGCAGCGCGACGAACACGATTCCCCGGTAGTGCCGGGCCATCCGGTTGATCAGGTCGGTGATGCGGCTGAGCGCCCCGGTTTCGGTCACTCCCCGGGCCACGATCAGCAGGGCCATCAGGGTGATCAGTCCGGTATTGGCGAACCCCGCGAAGACCGTTTCCGGCGCCGCCGCGGCATCGGGCAGGTCGATCAGCACGAACAGGCTGAGGAGGGCGAGCAGGAGTCCGATGGCGACGGTCTCGAGTCGGAAGCGTCCCGAGACAAAGGCGGTGATGGCCGATGCGGCGATGAGCAGGGTGAGGGCGATGGGGACGGTCATGAAGGAGGCGTGCCCGTTCGCGAGCGCGTCAGGACGGGGGCCGGGGGTCGGTTCCCCGGGCCGCCAGCCGGACCCGGAGATCCTCGGGGATCGGTACGCTCGCCCCGCGGGCCCGGGCCGCGAGCACCATGACCGAACCGGAGCGGGCGGCGCCGACGCCGCCCCGGAACACGGTCTGGTCCCAGTGCACCGAAGACCGGCCGAAGCGGACGATCCGGGTACCGACGGTCACCTCCCCCGGCCACCGCAGCTGCGCCCGATAATCGATGGCGATGTGGACGAGCATGAAGACCGGATCCGCCGTGATCGGGTCGTGGATGCCTTTGAGATACGCGAGTCGACCTTCCTCGAAGTACCGGGCCACGGCGGCGTGGTTGACGTGGCCCACGCCGTCGAGGTCGGAGAAGCGGATTCCATGGTCGATGCGGTGCGCATATTGCTCGGGGGTCGGGTCGACCGGCCGAGCGCGAGCGGGAACGGGAGCGGACATGCAAGCGACTATGCGAACGGGGGCGGCCGGGTGCAACCGACGGGTCAGGGACCGGCCGCGCGGGTGAGAACCAGGCGCTTTGCTACCGGGATCCGTTCCCGGTCGGCTTCGAACGGCAGGAGCCGTCCGGCGTGCCACGGATCCGCGTGATTGCGGTACCAGGGCGACAGCGGGTGGCCGGACGGGCCGGTGGACAGCACCGCCCAGGAACGGGCGGGTTCGGCGAGATCGTGGATCAGCCGGAGGCCGGCTCCGTGGATGCCGGCGAACGGCTGCTCGGGGTCGCTCCAGTCGGCGTGCATCCGCATGAGCGTGAACGGACCGCCGGCATGGGGGCGGACGATGTCGAGGATCGGCCCGAGGAGCGGCAGTCCGCCCAGGAGGCGGTGCCGGTGTACCGCGGGCGCCGCCTCGCCCCACCGCAGGGCGGTCAGGTCGCCGCCGTACCGGTCGCGCAGCTCCGCCACGGCGTCGCGCAGGGCGTCGCGGACGACTGCCCGGCACGCCACCGGTGAATCGCCGCACCCGGCAATGCGGCCGGTGAGCAGGTCGATCAGCAACTGGGGCCGCGGCTCGGGAGGGAGGCCGGCGTCGACGAACACGGAGGGCAGGAGGCGCCGGACCAGAGCCCGGTGCCAGGCGGAGTAGACGAGCGGTTCCGGCCGGTCTCCTGCCATGCGGAAGTCCCAGTTCCCGAGCAGTTCGGCGGCCTCTGCCGAGGCCGGAGGGAAGGGGCCGGCGGCCAGCAGCAGCGGCACGATCGTGCGGGCGGCCGGGGACAGGACATCGGTCTGGATGTCCGCGAATCGGTCCGGGGTGAACCCGCCGGCGGGAACCGCGGCCAGGAGTTCCCCCAGACGTTCCGCCCGGTAGGAATCGGGGCGGTCCCGCATGAGCACGTGCGGAAAGCCGGCCGGCGCGCGATATTCGTTGGCGCTCCGGATGCGCCCGTCCGGAGGGTTGGTCTCGCTCGGCAGGGCGGCGCCCTGCAGCCGCCCGGTCCACGCGTCCGCGGGGTCCGTGCCGTCGGCGGGAAGAAAGCCGTCGCCGCCCGTCCGCACCGGGAGGCGGCCGGTCATCACGTAGCCGATGTTGTCGTCGAGGTCGGCATGGACGACCATCTGGGTCACCGCGCCGAGTTCGCGCAGGGCCGTGCGGAACGCGGCGGCGCTGGCCGCACGCACGCTCCGGAAGGCGGCCCGCTGGGAATGGTCCGCGATGCCCGCGTCGTACGAACGCAAGGCCACGACCTGATCGGGGCCGGCGATCGCGAATTCCGGAAGGTCGGAGACCACGGGTCCGTGCCGGGTCGACCGTACGACCAGCGGCACGGGTTCCGCCCCGCGTACCGCAATCGTCTCGGCGCGAACGCGAAAGGGCTGCGGGCCCTCCGGTGCGAGGTACGACCCCGGATCGGACGGATCGACGGTTTCGACATAGAGGTCCTGCACGTCGGCGTAGACCGCCGTCATGCCCCAGGCGACGCGCGGGTTGCGGCCCATCGGAACCGCGGCAATGCCCGGCAGGGTGCCGCCCCATACCCGAAACCCGGGCGCCTCGAGCTGGGCCAGGTACCAGACCGAGGGCGCGGAGAACCGCAGGTGCGGATCGCTGGCGAGCAGCGGCCGGCCGCGGGCCGAGTGCCGGCCGGCGACGGCCCAGGCGTTCGATCCGGCCGGCGGCGCACCGACCGATCGCCAGAGCTCCCGCAGGCGCGCCTCCCCGAGTCTCCCGACGAGGCGGGCCCGCAGCGCTTCCGTGCGCGCGTTGCCGGCGAGCACCGCCCCCATCATCCTGACGGCCAGGATGCTGTCGGCCGGCCGCCAGCGTTCGGGCACCCAGCCCAGCAGCCGCAGTTCGAACGGACGGTGCCCGCTGTCGAGCGCGGCGTTCACCCCGTCGGCGTAGGCCTGCAGGAGGCGGCGCGTCGCCGGATCCAGCGAAGCAGCCCCGGTTTCGGCGGCCCGGGCGTGCCCCAGCGTTCGGGCCTCGCGGTCGAGCGGGAGCGCTCTGGCCCCGAGTACCTCAGCCAGACGGCCCTGGCCGGCCCGGCGCGCGAAGGCCATGCTGGCGAAGCGGTCCTGGGCGTGCACGAACCCGAGGCCGAACCAGGCGTCCTGCTCGCTATCGGCGAAGATGTGCGGAATCCCGTACGGATCCCGCAGGATCTCGAGGGAGGTCTCGATTCCGACGACCTCGAGGTGTCCGTCCAGCTGCGGCAGCGCGGCCCGCAAGGCGATCAGGGGCAGGGCGAGTCCGGTCGCGGCGGCGGTCAGTGCGGCGGCGAGGCAAAGGCCGAGGACCGACTGCAGGCGCACCGCCCGTCCGCTACCGCTCACCCGCCTGTTCCAGGATGCGGGTGCGGTCCGCGTCGAGCTCGGGCACCGGACCGCGTCGGTCGGGATCGGGGTGGCCGGACAGCTTGATCGGGTTGCCGGCGGTCCGCATGCCCCCGAGACGCCCGCCCGTTACCTCGACCAGCATGTTGCGCGCCGCGATCTGCGGGGACGCCACCGCGTCGGCCACGTCGTTCAGGGGGCCGGCCGGAATGCCCGCTGCCTCGAGCTTCTCGAGCCATGCGGCGCGGGGCGCCTTCCGAAAGCAGGCGTCGAGTTCGGCTTCCAGACTTTCGACATGCTCCATGCGGTTGCGATTGGATGCGAAACGGGCGTCTGCAGCGAGGTCCGGACGCCCCAGGACGGATGCGAGCGCTTCGAACATGCGGTCGTTGCCGGCAGCCAGCACGAGAGGCGCGTCCGCGGCCCGGAAGCAACCGAACGGGGCGATCGCCGGGTGTCGGGCGCCGGACGGCGGCGGCGCCGAACCGGTCGCGAAGTACCGGGCCACGGCGTTCTCGAGAATCGCGATCTGGCAGTCGAGCATGGCCACGTCGATCCACTGCCCGAGACCGGTGCGGTTCCTCTCGTGCAGGGCGGCGGCCACCCCCACGGCGGTGAACAGACCTGCAGCGATATCGCCGATGGAGGTGCCGACCCTCGTGGGCGGGCCGTCCGCGTGGCCGGTCAGGGACATCAGGCCCCCCATACCCTGCACGATCATGTCGTAGGCGGGACGGTTCGCCCACGGTCCGGTCTGGCCGAACCCCGACGTGGACGCGAGGATCAGACGGGGGTGGGCGGCATGCAGGACCGGCCACCCGAAACCCAGGCGGTCCAGCGTGCCGGGGCGAAAGTTCTCCACCATCACGTCCGCCTGTCCGGCCAGCCGTTCGAGCAGCGACCGGTCGGCGTCGTTCTTGAGATCCAGCGCGATGCTCTCCTTGCCGCGATTCAGGGAACCGAAGTACGCCGACCGGTCCCCGATCCACGGTCCGAAGGACCGGGCGTCGTCGCCGCCGGGTGGCTCGACCTTGATGATGCGGGCGCCGAGGTCGCCCAGGACCAGGGTGGCGAACGGTCCGGCCAGGACGCGGGTGAGATCGAGGACGGTCACGCCCGAGAGCGGGCCCGACGGAGAGCCGGGATCGGCAGCGGATCGAGCCATGCGTGCTCTCCGGGGGCGGGCGGGCCGTGGGCGGAGGCGTCGTGCACGCGGGGCCGGGATCCAACGCCCGCGCCTCCGTCTCGGTTGGGGGAGGGTAGCGGCCGCCGCCCCGGCCCGGGGCCGCAGGGATGCGGGCGGACCGCCTGTATCGGCGAGGATCAGGGATCGAGGAAGGTGCCGGGAGCCGGCTCCGGGCCGCTGATCCCGAACGGACGCCGGCGCGATCCCGCGCCCGGCCCGGGGCCGCCCGGGGGGTGCGTCACGTGCCCGATTTCCGTTGTTGGCACCGGGGAGCCGTTCTACACTGCCTGCCGTTCCGAGCCCCGGATCCGGGCCGCCATTTCGCGGATCGTCCGGTCGGCGATCGGAGGCGGACCGGGAAGGACAGGACATGGACATCGAATGGAGCCGCGCGGACCGAGCGTTCCGCGACGAGGTCCGGGCCTTCGTGAGGACCCGTCTGCCGGCCGACATCCGGCGGCGGACAGAGCGCGGTCTCGAACTGGGCCGGGACGACTACGCGACCTGGCACCGGATCCTCTACGAACAGGGCTGGGTCGCGCCCGGCTGGCCGGTGGCCCATGGCGGGACCGGCTGGACGCCGATGCAGCGCTACCTGTTCGACGAGGAGATCGCGGCGGCGGGCGCGCCGCGCACGGTCCCGTTCGGGGTGAACATGGTGGGGCCGGTGATCTTCACGTTCGGCGACGCGGCCCAGAAGGCCCGCTACCTCCCGCGAATCCTGTCGGGCGAGGACTGGTGGTGTCAGGGCTACTCCGAACCCGGAGCGGGCTCGGATCTCGCGAACCTGCGCACCCGGGCGGTGCGCGACGGGGACGTGTTCGTCGTGAACGGGCAGAAGACCTGGACCACGATGGCGCACTGGGCCGACCATATCTTCTGTCTGGTGCGCACCGATTCGGAGGCGGCCCGGCCGCAGCAGGGGATCTCGTTTCTGCTGATCGACCTGCGGTCGCCCGGGATCGAGGTGCGGCCGATTCTCACGATCGAGGGCGGCCACGAGGTGAACGATGTCTTTTTCGAGGATGTCCGGGTTCCGGTCGGAAACCTTGTGGGCGAGGAGAATCGCGGCTGGACCTACGCCAAGTTTCTCCTGAGCTTCGAGCGGGCCGGCATCGCCGACGTGGCCCGTTCGAAGCGGCAGCTGGCGAACCTCAGGCGAATCGCCGCCGCCGAGCAGTCCCACGGTGTGCCGCTGTCCGAGGACCGCCGGTTTCGGGAGAAGCTCGCCACGCTGGAAATCGACCTGCTGGCGCTGGAGTACACCGAGTTGCGGGCGCTGGGCCGGCAGGCGTCGGGTGCGGAGCCCGGCGTCGAGGCCAGCATGCTCAAGATCCGCGGAACCGAGATTCAGCAACGAATCACGGAGCTTGCACTGGAAGCCGTGGGTCCCTACGCGAACCCGCACGTGCCGGAAGCGCTGAAGGACGGCTGGAACGAGGAACCCGTCGGACCGGACTATGCGGCACCGGCCGCCCCGCGGTACTTCAACTGGCGCAAGGCCTCGATCTACGGCGGTTCCAACGAGATCCAGAAGGACATCGTGGCCAAGCTCGCGCTGGAATTGTGAGCGCGACGATGGACCTGTCGTACAGCGAAGACCAGACCCTCCTGTCCGAGAGCATCGCCCGCTTTGTCCGGAACGACTACGGATTCGAGACGCGCCGCCGCATTGCGGCAAGCGATCTCGGTTTCGATCCTTCGGTCTGGGCGAGATTCGCGGAGCTCGGATGGTTGGGAATTCCGTTCGATGCGCAGGATGGAGGGCTCGACGCCGACCCGGTAGCCGTCATGATCCTGATGGAGCAGTTGGGTCGGGGACTGGTCGTGGAGCCCTACGTGCCGGGCATCCTCCTGGCCGGAAAGCTGATTGCGGCTGCCGGTACTTCGGCGCAGCGCGCGCGCTACCTGCAGGACCTGATGGCCGGCCGGCTGCAGATGGCGTTCGGGCATGGCGAGGCCGGCGGACGGTACACCTTGGCCCATGTCGCAACGCGTGCCGCCCCCCGTGCGGACGGGTTCCTGCTGTCGGGACAGAAGGCCGTCGTGCACAACGCCGCCGCCGCCGACTGCATCGTCGTTTCGGCGCGCAGCCACGGCGAGGTGCGGAATCCCGACGGGATCTCGCTGTTCGTCGTGCCGCGCGATGCGGCCGGGCTGCGGATTCGTCCCTACCGGACGATCGACGGCCTGCGGGCGGCGGACCTGATTTTCGAGGATGTGGTCGTGGGCGGCGAGGCCTTGCTCGGGGCGGCGGGTGGGGCCTATCCGGTCATCGAAGCCGTCACGGACGCCGCGGTCGCGGCCGTGTGTTCCGAGGCCGTGGGAATCATGGATGTCCTGCGCGAAGCGACGCTCGAGCATCTGAAGACCCGCCGGCAGTTCGGGAAGCCCCTCGGATCGTTTCAGGTCCTGCAGCACCGTGCGGTCGACATGCTGATCGCGTGCGAAGAGGCGCGCTCCCTCGTCCTGATGGCGACGCTCAGCCTGGATCGGGCGGCCGGCGAGCGCCGGCGGGCGGTGTCCGCCGCCAAGGCGCAGGTCGGGTCGGCAGGGCGCAAGCTGGGGCAGGAAGCCGTCCAGCTGCACGGCGGCATCGGCGTGACCGACGAACTCAAGGTCGGGCACTATTTCAAGCGCCTGACCATGATCGAGACCTTTTTCGGAGACACGGCCCACCATCTGGATCGGTTCGCCGAACATTCCTGATGCGGAGCAGACAGCCCGGTGGCGCGGGCGCCGGCCGGGATCCGGAGATCGGGGCGGTGTCGGGAGGCCGGAGCGGCCCGGAGCCGGGCGGCGCCTGCCCGGACCGGGCCTTGCGGCGCGATCCCGCGCGCCGGGGTCGCGGCCGGCCGGGTACCGGAGCGGTGCAGCGGGTGCGGTTCCGGGCCGGCACCGAACGGGTCGACGGTATGCTTCGGCGGCCCGAATCTCCGTCTTCGAGTTCCCGTCATGACCCTCTCGTCCGTGGCCGGCCTGAACCGAACTGCCGCCAATCACGCTCCGCTCAGTCCGATCGATTTTCTTGCCCGAGCGGCGCGGATCTGGCCGCAAGAGGTGGCGGTCGTCCACGGGCGACGGCGCATGACGTGGCGGCATCTGCGGGATCGGTGCCGCCGACTCGCAGACGGGCTCGGGCGGGCCGGGATCGGGCGGGGAGAGACGGTATCCGTCCTGCTCCCCAACATCCCGGAGATGCTGGAAGCCCACTACGCAATTCCGATGGCCGGCGCGGTTCTCAACCCGCTGAACACCCGGCTGCAGGATCGGGAGATCGGGTTCATCCTCGAACATTGCGGGGCCCGGGCCCTGATCGTGGATGCGGAATTTCTGGGGCGCGCCTCGCGCGCGGTCGGACGGCTCGAGAATCCGCCGGTTCTGATCGTGGTCGAGGATGCGCAGGCGTCCGGGATCGGAGCCGAGGGGGCGGGTTCGGGAGAGATGCGGTACGAGGATCTGGTTGCCGCCGGATCGCCGAAATGGCGAGGGACTGCGCTGGTCGACGAATGGGACACGATCTCGGTCTCGTACACCTCGGGCACGGTCGGGAATCCGAAGGGAGTGGTCGTCCATCACCGGGGTGCCTGCCTGAACGCACTTGGCCAGGTACTCGTGACCGGGATGGATCACGCCACCCGGTACCTCTGGACCCTGCCCATGTTTCACTGCAACGGCTGGTGCTTCACCTGGGCGCTGGCGGTCGTCGGAGGTCGGCACGTCTGTCTTCGCAACGTCTCCGCGGAAGCGGTGTTCCGGACGGTTGTCGACGAGCGCGTCACCATGCTCTGCGGAGCCCCGACGGTGCTGACCATGTTGATCCACGCTCCGGAGGGTGTCCGGCGGACGGTCGAACCAGCGTGCGACGTGTACACGGGAGGGGCGGCCCCGCCGGCGGCCGTGATTGCCGGCATGGAAGAGCGGGGGTTCCGGGTCACCCATCTCTACGGTCTGACCGAGACGTACGGACCGGCCACGGTGGGGGTGGTCCAGGAGCGGTGGGCCGACCTGCCGCCGGCGGAACGGGCCCGGCTCATGGCCCGCCAAGGCGTGCCGTACCCGACCGCCGGAGACGTGTTGGTTGCCGACCCGGATTCCTGCGATCCCGTTCCTGCGGACGGGAAGACCTTGGGCGAGATCCTGATCCGGGGCAACACCGTGATGAAGGGATACCTCGACAATCCGGAGGCCACGCGGGAGGCGTTCCGGGGAGGTTGGTTTCACACCGGAGATCTCGCGGTGGTGCATCCGGACGGCTACGTGGAAGTCCGCGATCGGGCCAAGGACATCATCATTTCCGGGGGCGAGAACATTTCGAGCATCGAGGTGGAAGACGTTCTGCATGGGCATCCGGCGGTGATGGAGGCAGCCGTTGTCGGCCGGGCGCACCGCACATGGGGCGAACGGCCTGTGGCATTCGTCACGCTGGTGCCGGGAATCGATGTTCCGTCCGAACAGGAACTGCGTGCGTTCTGCCGCCGGCGTCTGGCCGGCTACAAGGTGCCGGATGCCTTCGTGTTCGGAGATCTGCCCAAGACCTCGACCGGGAAGGTGCGCAAGACCGATCTGCGCGGGTCGGACGCTGGGGGTGCGGAAACCGGCCCCGGTTGAAGACGCTGCCGGTGGGCGCGGTCCCCGGCCGACGACCGAGCGCGCGTTCGCCTTTCGACATCGTCCGGTACCAGGGTCCCGACGTCCTGACCTCGTGAGCTGACTTGATCCGTCCGACCCCTCATTTTCCCAGTACAAAGAATGATTTGCTCGGTTTTGTGCTTGACCACAGAGCCGCGCCATGGTCCAAGATAATATGCTTCCTGTAATGGGATGATCCCGGCCCTGAACACGCTTGCGATGCACCCGCCTGAAGCCCCGTCCCGATCGAAACCTCATGCTTCTCCCTTGCCGCCGTTGACGGACCCACCGTCTCCTTCTCGAACTTGGAGCCGTTCGACTGCCAGACCACGCACGCACACTCGGTCCAGAGGCATCACCCTGATCTGGAAACATCGAAGCCGAGGTCAAGACGTCTGGGGTTGGGCATCGGACCCCCCCCGCCCGCGCACCTGCCTCGTCTTGCCGGTCGAAGGGTCGGATTCCGGCGGCCGGCGGCGGTCGGATCTCCAGGGCATGCACCGGTTCGCTGCACCTGGGTGTGACCGGATGGTTCGGCCATGGACCGTCAACCCGGGGCCCGCGGACCCCCGGATCGTCATGGATCATCGACCGTATTCGGCCCGTTCGATCATCGAGCGATTCGAAGAAGCGGAGGCGGAACTCTCCGCCGGACGGCGGCGGCCCATGCCGGGTCGCCGGGACTCATCGAGCGCCGGGTCCCGCACTGCTTCAACCCATGGCTGACGAGATTCCGCCGATTCGGGCCCGAAATCGCCGATCCCCGGGGTTCTAAGCGAAAAAACCCTTGAACATCAGGGGTTATTCCACCGAGGCCTCCTAAGGAGTGCCCGTTGCTGTTGGAGGGCCCTTGCGGGCGGGCCGATCGGCATTGAATTGGGATGCAGGTTCCTGCGGCGGCCCCGAACCGGCGGCGTCGGAGGTCGGTCCTGGCGAACCGAGTCCGGGCCGCGCAGCCTCTCCGACGCGCCGGGGATCCCGCACGCCCCGGAGGCATTCGAAGGCTGGCTCGGAAACCGGTTTGGCGCCCGCAATGGCGTGTCTGGAGGGTTTTGGAAGGGCATCCAAACCCTTGCGATACAGCGATGTGTGGATTCCCTTGTTGCATGTGGGTCAAGAATCTCGAACATCGATCCCATGCGATCGATTCCTTGTCGGGCCAGGGCTGAAGAAGCCCGTGTTTGGGGGTCGTTCCGATTCGGAAGACCCGGCCAGCGGGCCTTCCGAACCTCGGCCGGGCAATCCGCAGGGCCGTCACGGACGTCGGCCGGGCCGGAGCGGTGGATGGCGATTGCTGGGAAGGCCGGGGCGATCCGCCGGGCGGACCGAAGGTCCCGGCACGGAACGTTGGGCGGATGAGTCCGGGTGCTCAGGTCCATTGCGGGTCACGACCGGATCGGTAGGCTGCCATCGCTTCGGCAAAGTCGGGTGCGGCCACGGCCAGCTCCTGAAGAGCAAGATATTTCCGGAAGAACGCGTCCCAACCGAGGTCGAAGCAGTCGGCCAGCATCTGCTTGGACGCCCGGCAACCGGCGGAGTTGGTGCCGGCGTACTCCGATAGCCAGTGTTCGAATTCCTCGGGAGCGGAGTCTTCGTCGACCAGATGATCAACCAGACCGATTCGCTCCGCTTCCGTCCCGTTGATCATGTTTCCTCTTATGATCAATAATTTGGCCCGACCCAAACCAATGTAACGAGCCAGGCGGAACGCCCCGACGCCGGGTATCAGGCCTTCCTTGATCGCCGGCAATCCGAGACGCGTGCCCAGGGTGCATACACGAATATCGGATGCCAGTGCCAGTTGCAGCCCCACGACGATCCCACGCTGCTAATCCAGCGGCGATCGACGAGATTTTTTCGGTCTGCGTCGCGCTGCAATCGTGCTGCCAAGGCTCCATTAGACCCTCTCGGCGCGAAAAATTGCGATCAAGGGGCGATCTGTGATGACGCAAGCCCCAGCGCCCTCGGATTCCGCGTCTCGGAATCAGCGTGGGATCACCGTGGCCGGACGTCCCTCGGGAAAGCGCTCAGCCGCGCTGCTTGCGGTGGCACAGGAGGCCGGCGGTCAGGCTGCCCCACGCCTGGCGTCCGCCGCGGGTACGAAGGCCGGTGCAGATGATGATCTCGGTGCGCTCCGGGCGCATCGCCTCGGCCTCCTTGCGCGAGACCACGGTGCGCCTGACCTTGCGCCGCCCCTTCGCGTTCTCCTCGCCGTCCCGGACCGGACGAATGTCGCCGCAGGCCAGGGCGCGGAACCGCTCGACCACGAAGCGGTCGTCGCCGTCGAGGCCGCCGCCGAAATAGTGGACCAGGAACGTGCTCGCCGTATTGCCGGGCATCGCCATCGTTGCTGCCGTCTCCATCGTGCCGTGGTGGAACCCGGCGGCAGCGCCCCACCCTTCGAACGAAGTGCCGACCGTCGCCCCGCTCACGGCCAAACCTTCCCTCCTGCCGGCGCGGAGCGGGGGAGGCGGTGTTCCCGACGGCGGGCCGGCGGCACGGGTGACGGTCAGCTGGAGAGCGGCCCCGGCCACACCGGCACGTTCGGGCTGTAATCGACCAGCGCGTACGCGACGCGCTCAACGATGACAGGAAGGACCGCGAAGATGGGACAATGCGCGGTAAGGACGGCACGCTCAGGCGGCGGAACGGGAAAGCGCGGCGGGAGCCTCGACCGCTCGCTCCGCCATCTCGACGACGCGGACCAGTCAGGGGGGCGCGGCGGTCTCGTCGCACTTGTCGTTGTGGAAGAAGTCCACGCAGATGCTGGCAGCGACCCGCGCCGAGCGCACCTTGATCGAACCGCGCGCAAGGTGCGCATAGCGCGCGATCATGTCGATCCTAGCGTGACCCTGCAGCCTGGAGGAGAGGGCAACACATGGCGGCCCGGTTGGCGGCGATCAGATCCAGGCACTTGATATTCATAGGCCATTGGCCTATGATAGCGGCATGGAGTTTGAATGGGACAAGGCCAAGAACAGTGCCTGTTTCGAGCGTCGCGGTTTCGACTTCGCCTATGCCGTCCGAGCCTTCCTCGATCCGCACCGGATCGTCGCGCAGGATCGCCGGCGGGACTATGGCGAGGACCGCTACCGGCTGCTCGGCACGGTCGACGGGCGAGCCTATGTCGTTGTCTACACGGTGCGGGGTTCGGCCGTTCGCATCATTTCGGCCCGCAAGGCCAATCGGAAGGAGGTCGCGGACCATGAGCACAACACGCATCAGGATTGATCCCGACGATCCGTCCACCCTGCCCGAAGGGCGGTTCGACCCCGCCAGGGTGGACGCCACGACCGAGGCGGAGATCGCGGCCCAGGAGCGGGAGGACGAGGCCGAGGCCTTGCAGGACATGGCGCGGTATGCCCGCCGGGTCCGGCGACGGCTGGGGCTTTCCCAGACCGAGCTGGCGCGGCGCATCGACGTGCCGCACGAGACGATCCGCAACTGGGAGCAGGGGAAGCGCTGCCCGACCGGAGCGGCGCGCGCCCTGTTGCGGGTGCTTGACAAGGCGCCGGAAACCGCGCTCCGCGTGCTGACCTGAAGGGATGGCAGCGATGCCGCCCGGCGATTTTCTTCGATCATACGCTAGGCGCGACGTGTCCCCCCTTGCGTCCTCCTGTCTACTCAAGTATATGATTCTATGCAGGAAAAACCTTACCGGTTCCATTTGACATGGCCCAATTACAGGCCCAAACCGACTCCCGGGAACGTAGTGTTGCGGGAGGCGCGAGGGGATGTCGGACAGGGAACATCGCGGGATTGCCGTCATGCGCGGCGTGGCGGCAAACGACAATTCCGGTTCGGGGACCGGGGCAGGAGGCGGGGCCGAGGCGCAGATTGCTTCAGCCGTGGCGAGGCTGGCCCGGCTGATCGGCCGGCGCATCGCGCGCGAGGAACTGGACAGGCTCGATGCCGCCAACGACAACGCGCCGGCGAAGGACGCCGGCGAGAGATAGGAGACCGTAAGCCATGACCCTGCGCTGCGCGCTCTATGCCCGCTATTCGTCCGACCAGCAGCGGGCGGCGCGCGAGGGCTGGAAGATCGCGGGCGCGTACAAGGATTCGGCGATCTCGGGCGACAGCATGATCTTGCGTCCCGGCATCCAGGCGCTGCTGGAGGATGCGCGGCGGGGGCTGTTCGAGATCCTGGTCGCGCCGAAGCGCTCGACTAGGTGAGCCGCGATCAGGCCGACGTGGCGACGCTCTACAAGCACCTGCGGTTTGCGGGGGTGATGATCGTCACCCTGTCGGAAGGCGAAATCGACGAACTCCACGTGGGTCTCAAGGGGACGATGAACGCGCTGTTCCTGAAGGACCTCGCGGCGAAGACGCACCGGGGCCTCAGGGGCCGGGTCGAGCAGGGCCGCGCCCTGCCATGCACACACATCCTGCCGGTTAACCCCGAGCCTCTGACCTTCTACGGTGGGTTCCATGTCGGCCATGGAACCCGTGCACCGCATCCTGAAGCAACCGGCGCACCTGGTCCGGCTGCAGACGCTTCGGTCTCGGGAGCCGCCGAGCAGTCGCCGCGCCGCGGCTCGACGGGTAGGTCGAGAGTTTCACCTGACCGATGCACGGGGTCGCTGGCGCGAGCGCAGTTGCCGGGCGGTCCTGAACGACCTGGAGCGGGCCCGGCAACTGCGCTTGCCGGCACCCCGCGAGGGAAGAGGTGGCGGCGTTCCCCGGCGGCTGGGCACCGCGGTTCCCGTGCCGTCGGGGGTTCCCTCGGAAGCGGGTGCGCTGCACGATCTGCGCTTGGTGCCGGTGACCGGGGAGGCGGACCGGCGGATCTGGAACGAGCTGAGGTTCCGGGAGCATCCGTGCGGGGCGGCGATGCAGGTGGGCGCCCAGCTGCGGTATCGGGTTCGGTCGGAGCACGGCATCCTGGGGGCCCTGGGCTTTTCGGCGCCGGCCTTGCGCCTAGCTTCCCGGGACCGGTGGATCGGATGGGACGAGATCGCGCGGTCGCAACACCTGAACCATGCGGTGATCGGTCTGAGCCGGTTCCTGATCCGACCGTCGGTGCGCTGCCGGAACCTGGGCTCCCGGGTGCTGGGGAGGGCGCTGGCCCGGCTGCCCGACGAGATCGAGGCCCGGTACGGGGATCGTCCCCTGTGGGTCGAAACCTTCGTGGATCCGGAAACCCATGCGGGCACCGTGTTGGCCGCCGCCGGCTGGGAGCGGGTGGGAGAGACCACCGGGCGGGGGCGGTTCGCCCGTCCCGGGCAGGAGCGGTGGTCGGTCAAGGCGGTGGGGATGCGTCCGCTGCGGAGCGACGGGCGGGCGGTTTTGGGCGGGGCACCGGCGCCGGCGGAGGCCTTGGGTCCGGCCGACGGACGGGAGCGGGGGAGCGGGACTGCGAACGAGTTCGGCGGAGCTCCGCTGGGGGACCGTCGGCTCAGCCGCCGGTGGGTCACGAGTGCGTCCCTGATGGCCGACCAACCCGGCGCATCGTTCCCGGCCGCGGCCCGGGGTCAGCGGGCCCTGGTCACCGGGTACTACCGGAGAATCGACCCGCCGGCCGCGTCGGCGGTCCCACCGGAGGCCATTCTGGCTCCGCACCGGGAGCGCACCCGCCGACGCATGGCCTCCTGCACGACCGTTCTGAGGATCCAGGACGGATCGGACCTCAACTTCGCGACCCATTCGAAGTGCGGCGAGCTCGGTCTCATCGGCCGCAACCGGAACGCGTCGGGCACCCGGGGTCTGCACCTGCATTCCACGCTGGCGGTCGACGCGGACACCGGCATTCCCCTCGGCGTCCCCCGCATCGAATCCGACGCGCCGGACGGCCGGGCCGAGCCGGGCACGCCGCTCGAAGAACGGAAGTCCGCCCGCTGGATGCGGGGCGTGCGAGACACCTCGGAGCGGGTTCCGGATGGCGTGCGGGTCGTCTCCGTACTCGATCGGGAGGCGGGTTTCTTCGCCCGGTTCGCCGAGCGGCAGCGGCTGGGCAACGTCGATCTTCGGGTCCGGGCCCGCCACAACCGGTCCTTGGGCAAGGACGAAGAGAAGCTCTTCGAGCAACTGGCAGCGGAACCCTCGGCCGGATCCCTGGAGGTCGAAATCGCCCGCCAGTCGGCCCGCAACTCCACCCGTACCCAGAAGGCCAAGGCGCTGCGGGAAGCGCGGGTCGCCAAGGTATCCCTGCAGTTCCGGCGCTTCGACCTGCCTCCTCCCGGGAACGGAACCGGCTCGCACGACCCCGTGCCCATGACGGCGGTCCGCATGACCGAAGAAGATCCACCGGCCGGTGTGGAGCCCCTGCACGGGATCCTGCTCACCCGCCTGCCGGTATCGACCCGGAAAGAGGCGCGGCGGGTGCGGGAACTGTATCGCCTGCGCGGGCGGATCGAGGACGGGCATCGGGTCCTGAAAAGCGGATGCAAGGCGGAATTCCTCAACCATCGGGACGGACACCGGATCGAACAGGCGGTCACGATCAAGGCCGTGATCGCCTGGCGACTCTTCGCCATGGTCATGCTCGGACGGGAAACCCCCGAACTGCCCGCCGAGGTTCGGTTCTGCAAAACCGAAATCATGGTGCTCAAGGACTTCGCCCGTCGGCACAAGCTTCGGCGCCCACCGGACAACCTGGGGCACGCCGTGCGGACCTTGGCGATCTTCGGCGGTTACCTCGATCGCCGCAGCGACCCCCCACCCGGACCCACGGTGATCTGGCGGGGCTACACCCATATGGCGATCCTAGCCCAAGGCTACGAATGGGTGCTGGAGATGGATCCATCCAGCGAGCTGTACCAGGAATTACGTCCAGACAAGACATGTGAGTCATAGGCAGGGCGCGCCCCCGCCGGTCCACAGGCAGCGGGCCCGAGTGCATGTGGGCGTCGCGACAGGACTGCTTCCGGCATGGGCGCCGGTCGCGACGAGGGCATCCGCGCGCCGGGCAAAGTCCCGGGCACGTGCCTTTTGCTCCTCCGGACCCTCCGGCCCGGACGGATCGACGCCGAACACCTCCCTGGCGACATGATCGCCGAAGTCGCCGCCCAATTTCTTGAAATCGGAACCGGAGCAGACGCCCAAAGTCAGCAGGAGGGCTGCCGCAACAGCCCCGGAAGGACCGGATATTCGGGCCTTCCGCCGGCAAAACAGGTATGGCGATCCGGTTCCGGACATGCGGCGAAACTCCTCCGCTGCCGCCTCTTTTATCAAGGCTTCCGCCTTTGCTGCCGGCAGCCGCGGGCGCATGTCAAGCGGAAAAGCGGGCTGACCGGCTTGATCAACATCCGCGTCTGCGCGCGTGACGTCCTGGCCGGCCGGGTCGAGAGGGAAGACGGCCCCGATCCCCGCCTATCGCAGTGTGATCTCCGCCCTGCGCCCGATCCGGAAGGGTCCTGCCGGCGACTCTCCGGAGACGATGAACTCCGCGCGGTAGACGCCCGGCTCCCAACTCGCGGACTTTCGGCGCTTGCCGGCATAGGAGAAATAGCGCGCCCGGTCCTCGTCGATCGAATGCCGGTTGCGGAACAGGATGCGGCCGTCCGGGCCGGAAATGACGGTCTCGATCCTCGATCAATGTGCCCGAAAACGCGCCCAGCAGGACCGTGTATCCGACGAGCGCCGCCGCAGTCGCCGAAGCGGCCTGCGGATAGCCGCCATGCACCGCCCGGTCCGTCTCGGGAACCTCCGCCGCCAAGCCGGCGCGATGGACAATCGTCGGCGTGTAGCGCGCCGGATAGTCGGAGGCCCGCCACAGTGCCGTTCCCGTCCGGCCGGAGGCCGACGCCGCGCAGCGCGGCGGGTCGGCGCGCTACACGCCGACGAAGGGATCGACGCGGCCGGCCGTTCCTCTCGACCTGGAAATGCAGATGCGGAAGCTCCGCCCGGCCGGAGCTTCCCGTCCGCCCCAGCAGGTCTCCCGCCGAGACCCGCGCGCCCTTGCGCACCGTGACGCTCCCGCGCTGCAGATGGCAGTATTGGGTCGTCCAGCCGCCACCGTGGTCGAGGCGCACGCCGTTGCCGCATTCCCTGCCTTCCCGGCTCGGGTCGACCCCCTCGCCGGGCTGTCCTCCATTCCGTCGCGCCATCCCGACACCACGCCGTCGGCCGCTGCGACGACAGGCAGCCGCGCGCCCGGATCGACGGGCGCGATATCCGTCCCCTTGTGCCCCTCATAGGTCCTGAGCCCGCAGCGGTAGTCCCGGTAGGCAGGCCCGGACTGGAGGTCCATGTAAGCGAAGAACCGGCAGTCCCGCCCGATCTCGCAGCGCACCGGAAAGAGGAGGCCCGGCGGGTCCGCCACCTGCGCGCCCGCTCCCGCCAGGGCGGCGCAAACCGCCGGCAGCCAGCCGGCGCGGCAAGGGCGCCGAAGAAGCCGCGCAAGGCATTCCCGCATTTTCATCATCGACCCGCCAATTCCATGGTTCGGGAACACCCCATGCGGCGCGTCAGGTCTCCAGAGTCTGCTGATGACGCCCCATGGGGCGGATCGTTGCCGGTCCGTTGCAGGCAGTGGCCCGGCCGGATACTCATACTCACATCCTTGTGACCGTCGGGGCATTGCCGCGGCTGCCGGCATGGAATAGCCTTTCGGTGCAGTGCCTTCATGCCCTGCCATGGACCCATGCGTTGAGGAGAGAGCGCGATGACACAGGATATTTCCCGGACCGGCGGCGTTGGCGACGACATCCTGACGGGGGGCGTCGGCAATGACATCCTGAAGGGCGGCCTCGGCGACGACATCCTGACGGGCGGCGACGGCGACGACACGCTGACGGGCGGAACCGCAAGCCCGGGAGCCGATGCGGACTTTCTCGTCATGAACCCCGGCAGCTCGGACGATGACACGCTGGACGGCGGCGCGGGCGACGACACGCTGGACGGCGGCGCGGGCCATGACACTCTGGACAGCGGCGCGGGCAACGACACGCTGTATGGCGGCGACGGGGACGACACGGTCGATGGCGGCGCGGGCAACGACCGTCTGGAGGGCGGCCGGGGCGCCGACAGGCTGACCGGCGGCCGGGGCGCGGACTCGCTCTATGGCGGCAGTGGCCATGACATCTTTGCGTTCGCGGTGGGTGACGGGGCCGACTACATCGGCGATTTCGAGGCTGGCGACATCATCGAGATTGCCGGGGTGTCCGGCGGTTTCGGGGGTCTTGTGATCGAGCAGAAGGGCTCCCGGACCGTCATCCGCTACGGCGACGGTGACACGATCACCCTGTCGGGCGTGACGGCGGCCTCCCTTGGCGCGGACGACTTCCGGTTCCTTCCCGTCGAGGCAGCCCCGCCGGACGACAACGATGACGGCGACGATGATGCCTTGAGCGGCGGGTCCGACGGCGGGACGGTGCTCACGGGCGGCAAGGATGCGGACACGCTGGCAGGTGGTGATGGCGACGACACCCTGCGTGGCGGCATGGGTGGCGACACACTCACCGGCGGCGCGGGCGACGACACCCTGCGCGGCGGCATGGGCGACGACACCCTGGCCGGCGGGGCCGGCGATGACACCCTGGGGGGCGGCAAGGGCGACGATACCCTGGCCGGCGGCGCGGGCGACGACACGCTGCGCGGCGCCAGGGGTGCCGACACCCTGCGCGGCGGCGCGGGCGATGACACGCTGGGGGGCGGCCGCGGCGCCGACACCTTCGTGTTCGAGGCGGGAGACGGCACCGACATCATTACCGACTTCGGGGCCGGCGACAGGATTCGCCTCGACGGCGTATCCGGCGGGTTCACGGCACTGGTCATCGAGCAGAACGGCGCCGATACCGTCATTCGCTACGGCGGCGGCGACACGATCACCCTGTCGGGCGTATCGGCGGACAGTCTGGATGCGAACAACTTCATCCTGCCTGCTGGCGGCGGCGGCGACGATCACGAAAAGGCCGCTTACGGCGCCAGTGCGAGCGACGACGACGACAACGACGGCGGCAACCCCCTCGATAACGACAACGACGGTGGCGATCCGAATGCTGACAACGACGGCGGCGATCCGAATGCCGGCAACGATGGCGGCGAGGACACGGACACGGACACGATCCCGGGCACCTCGGGCGATGAGCCGTTCGACATGGGCAAGCCCGCGGACCCGCTGCCCCGCAATGGCGTTACCTTCAACGGTGGGTCCGGCGTCGACTGTTACATCAGCGGCGACGGGGACGACACCCTGAACGGTGGCGGAGGCGACGATGTGCTCTTCGGACGCGGAGGCGACGACACCCTCAACGGCGACGCGGGCGACGATGACCTCGCTGGCGGGCGCGGCGACGACGACCTGAACGGCGGGGTCGGCGATGATGATCTCTTCGGCGGGATTGGCAACGACACTCTCAACGGCGACTCGGGTGACGACGACCTCTACGGCGAGGGCGGCGACGACATTCTCAACGGCGGCGACGGCCGCGATCTCTTCGACGGCAGCACCGGAACCGACACGCTGACGGGCGGCGGCGGTGCTGACACTTTCCGGTTCGCAGCGGGAGACGGGCATGATACCATTACCGACTTCGGAGGAGGCGACAGGATCGACATCATTGGTGTGTCCCCTCGCAGGTTTGCGGCGCTGGTGATTGAGCAGGACGGTGCCGATGCCGTCATCCGCTACGGCGACGGCGACACGATCACCCTGGTAGACGTTGCGGCAGACTCCTTGGATCGAAACGACTTCATCGTCCGGCCCGGCGTACTCAACTACTTTGCCAACGGCGACTTCGGCGGCACCCTCAATGGCAGTGGCCGCGGCGATGTGCTCTACGGCGGGGCAGGCGACGACATCCTCTACGCCGGGAACGGCAACGATTGGCTCAACGACTACGGCGGCGGCGACGACATCCTCAGAGGGGGGAGAGGCGACGACACCCTCTACGCCGGGAGCGGCAACGACACGCTGGTGGGCGGCAAAGGCACCGACACGCTAATGGGCGGTAAGGGCGCCGACCGGTTCGTTTTCGACAACGAATCCGAAACCGACCGCATCCGCGACTTCGAAGACGGGCAGGACATCATCGTCATCAGGGGCAGCCTGCAATTCTCCGATCTCGATATCAAGCAAAGCGGCAACGACACCGTGATCGGTGACCCTGCCAACACCTTCTCGATCGTGGTCGAGGGGATTCGGGCGGCGCAGCTGACCGAGGCCGATTTCGACTTCCTGGGCTGAGGTGAGCGGCCGCGAAGGCTGTCCTGCCGACGCGCCGCCCCGTCTTTCGGGGGATCGCGAGGTCGCGCTGCCGGCAGGAGCAAAAGATCCTTGCCCTGCTGGGCACCACGACGCTGAATTCTAACGGACACCGAAAGAACAGGGGGTTGGGGAATATCGGCTCTCGATTCCCTGATATGCGCGGAAGGTGTGCCGGATTGAGGCTGGCGATGCGGATTTTCGGGCACAGCGATGGCGGCGTTGGAGCGTCGAGAGGTCGGATGATGTGCGTTCGCCGGTTAGTGTCCGGCCCAGAATGAATTAAGTGATTTCAGTGGGTTTTGCTTCACTGGTTGTGTCCAGGCAATCAGCGAGGCACAAGATGTGGACTGAAATCACTCGACACGTACATCGTATTCAGACCTCCCGCTCACATCGATTTTCGTTTCCCCTTCGCTCTCGACATGCATTCGGTCGCGAAGAATTCGTGGTGCATCGAGCGTGTCTTTCTCTACGAGATAGCCCACCAAGTCCGATTCGCTTGATGCCATGATTCTATTGCGCTCCCATCCCGCCACCTCTTGCCCGATCGCAGACTCGTAGCTGCGAATCAGCGCGGAGAGATCCCTTCCCCAAAACAGCAGGTCATCGCTCGTCATGCTTCCACTCCACCCTCAGATCCCGAACCTAGCTGCAGGTATCTGCGTCGAACTGACACTGCCACGGAACCGCTTCCGGGGTTGGTATTGACACTGCATCTTACCTTGCTTCGTTCCCTATCAGTGCAACGAGCCGACCAGCAGGAATTGATCTTCGGGGCTGGGCCTAGTCGGTGCGCGCCCTCGCCCCCGAAGTCCACCCCCGCGCCGAGGTGGTAGCGCGCGCCCGGCCGACTCCGCCAGGCTCGGCCCGGCATGCGGGGTCGATGCCGCCGTCGGCCCCGGTCCGCCGAGGCCGAAGCCATGGCCGAACTCCGCCTCCGGACGGCTCCCCCGGTTCGCGGCCGCGCCCGTCGCGGCGTCCTGGGCCAGGGTAGGTCGTAGATCCGACCGAGGCCGCTCTTCGTCGCGCCGTGCGCGGAACCGAAGCGCAGGAACGTCCTCCGTCCATCGCTCCCGTCGTAGCGCACCCTCACCTCCAGCGCCGGCGTCAGCGTCGCACCTCTCGCCAGCACGTGCTCGTACGATCCCTCCAGCCGCAGCCCTCTCTGCCAACATCGCTGAGACACCGACTACCCATGGAATGAGAGGGCGGCAGAGAGGAACCCTGATGAAGGCAGACCCGAAGGTGCGCAGGGAGGTGTACCCCCTCGCCACGCCGGCCCTGGGGGTGCGCCCCCCAGGGCCGAAACCCCGCCGGCTCGGCGTGCTCCGGACCCGGAGGTTCTCGCCCAGCCGATCCGGCGCCGGTGCTCGGCCGAGTATCGACTGCGGATCGTCGAGGAGACGGATCGCGGTCGCGAGCTGGGCGAGATCGGCCGCCTGCTGTGCCGCGACGGGCGGTACCGCTCGCATCTGTCGATGGGCGCAAGGCCCCCCCGCCGCCGGGGGGCGCTGCAGGGCCTGATGCCGCGCCAGCGCGGTCCCAAGCCGGCGCCGTCCCACCCCCTCAGCGCCCAGGTTCGCCGGCTCGAGGCCCAAGTGGCGCGGCTGGAGAAGGAGCGGGCCACGGCCCCTACGATTCTCGAAGTTCAGGGAAACGTTGCCGGGCTGCTGGGATTCCGCCTCCGCGACGGGAAGGACTGCGGAGGGCCGCCCCTTCACTCGCCCGACCGGTCGGCATCACGCCGGCCGGTCGGGCGCTGGGGGGGGTCTCGGGCCCCGTTCTATCGCCGCCGGAGGCCCGCTCCCGGGCATCCGCAGCCCCGTACGACGCCCGCCCGGGCCCGGAGCGAGGAGCGGGAGCCGGTCCTCGACCGGCTCGCCTCTCCGCGTTTCGTCGATCGTTCTCCGGCCGAGGTCGTGGCTACGCGGCTCGACGAAGGATGGTACCTGGGCTCGGAGCGCACGAGGTACCGCATCCTTTCCGTCCGGCAGCCGGTGCGGGAACGGCGCAACCCGCGCACCCACCCACGCTACTCCAAGCCCGAACTCGTCGCCCGCGCCCGAACCCGGTCGGGTCCTGGGACCGCACATGGCGGCTCGGGCCGAAGACCGGGTCTTCCTTCTACCGCTACGTGCGGCTCGATCTCTTCCGCCGCTACGGGGTGGGAGGGAGGGTCGCCGAACGCGAGAGTGCTGCGCTGGCCCGCCGGCAGATCGAAGAATCGTGTCTCCAGCAGGGCATCCAACCCCGGGTGCGGACCCTGCACTCCGACCGCGGCGCCCCAGGACCCGCCCGTGCACCGCACAACTCCTCGCTCAGCCGCTCCCTCGGCCGCCGCAGGGTCCGCGACAACCACCCCTTCCCGGAGGCACCGTTCCAGACCTTGAAGTACCACCCCGGATTCCCCGGGCGCTTCCCGGACTGGACTGCCGCGATCACCTTCGGTCGATCCTTCTTCCCCTGGTACCTCCTGACGAGGTTCACCACGGCCGCGCCCGGCACCGCATCGAGCCACGCCGACGCACCCTGGGCCGAGCCTGGGGCCGGCACCCGGAGCAATTCGTCCGGGGAAGACCGAAACCGCAGGCGCTCCCCGAAACGGTCTGGACCCACCCGCCGGAGGCAACCGCTACCCTGGGAAATGCTCAGTACAGGACCACCCGTGCGGTCTCAACGGCGTTGACAGGTTCCGGTTCCGCACAGGCGGCGCGGGGCCCGCCCCATCGGCGCGACCTTCGGTGCACGTATTGTGCGACCATGTCGTCTTGGCGCAGAAACCGTGTTTCGACTGCGCGTCCGGCCCGGTTGGCTGCGAACGGTTCCGTGCAAGATCCGGGATGGGGTTGAGCCGTGGCGTCGGTCGGACGTTTGCCGATCCCCATCATGCGAGCTCGGTGCGAATGCCCATGACGTTGCGCGCCTCGCGCCCGCAGGCCACGCCGATCAGGTGGACCGGGCCGTCGTGGTCGCGGTACGTCTCCGCATAGCCCCGTTCGCGCATCTGCGCCATGGCCGCATCCAGCGCGGCGGCGCCGTCCTCCTCGTCACTGGCCATCTTGAACTCCAGTACGAAGACCTGACCGCCGAGACGCACCACCAAGTCCGCACGGCCGCGATGGGAGGCTTCTTCCGCGCTCAGGTCCACCCCGGCCGCGCGCAGGCCCATGTAGAGGAGGCTCGCATACCAAGCCTCGTAGCGCGCCAGGTTGCCTTGGGCATGCCACTGGTAGGGGATCCCCGCGAGCCAGGCGCGGAGCTTCTCGTCGAAGCCCGCGAAGTCGTTCGCCTCCAGCAGCGCGCAGAACTCCCGGCCCCGCTGCGCCGGCTTGGTGCCCTTCTCCCCCAGCCAGGCGAGAAGCTCGTCGTTGAGGCTGAGCCGGACCTCGAGGTTGGGATAGTCCAGCCGGTAGAGGATCCTGTGGCCTTGCTTCTCTTCCCCCGCGATGGTCAGGTAGCCGCTCTGGAACAGCAGTGCCTCGATGTCGATGTCGCCGACCTCGAACTTCGAGACCCGCGACATGTCCGCCATCCGCCCCTCCAGTTCCATCGGGCTCACGGACTTCTCCATCAGCATCCGGAACAGGAAGTCCGGAGATCCGGTCTCGAACCAGAAGGGACGGAACTCGCGGCGCCGCAGGAACAGCAGCACGTCGTAGGGATTGTAGACCCGCTCCCCGCCCCGCCAGTGGTAGCCGTCGTACCAGGTGCGGATCTTCTCGCGGTCCAGCCCGGCCAGTTCGGGCCCGAACACCCGGTCCAGATCCTCCTCGCGGTAGCCGCAGATCGTGGCGAAGCGCGGATCGAGGCTGATGTCCTCGAGATTGTTGAGCCCCGAGAACAGGCTGACCTTCGAGAACATGCTGACCCCGGTGACGAAGACGAAGCGGACATGCTCGGCACTGTCCTTGACGATGCCGTAGAAGCCGCGCAGGTAGTCCCGGTTGGCCGTCGCGCGCTCCGGATCGTGGAGCACGTCGAGGATCGGCTTGTCGTACTCGTCCACCAGCACCACGACCTGCCGACCGGTGGCGCGACGCAAGTGATAGAGGACGTTCTGCAAACGCTCCGGACCCGTGCGGGCGGTCGGTACCTGGTCGAGGCCGGCGCCATGTTCGATCATCGCCAACTGGTTGAGGATGCTGCGCTCGATGTCCCCGGGGTCGTCGTACTTCCCGCCGAAGCTCAGCCGCACCACCGGATGCGGCGACGACCAGTCCCAGTGGGGGTGGATGTCCAGTCCCCGGAACAGGGGTTCGTGGCAGGCGAACAGCGACCGCAAGGTGTCGAGCAGCAGGCTCTTGCCGAAGCGACGCGGGCGAGAGAGGAAATAGTGACGCCCTTCGTCCACCAGCCGCCGGACGAGCGACGTCTTGTCGACATAGTAGAAGTCCTCGCTCCGGATCGTCGGAAAATCCTGGATCCCGATCGGAAGACAGCGGCGGGTCATCGATCTCTTTTACGTTGCGGTGCCGGAAACCGCGGCCAAGTATGGTGCGAGGAACCTTCCGTGTCGTGGCTCCGAATGTGCCGGAACGACCGCGTAGAACGCACGGCCATGCTATCCGCCTGCCTGTTCATGAGCAAGGGACGGATACGACCGGGGCGGACAGGACGGGCAACCCGCAGTCGTTCCGGAACCGTTCCGCACGACTGCGGGCGGCGGTGCGCGGCGCATCCGACCTTGGCGCCAGCGGAAGTGCGGGAGAGCGCACGGCGAGGTCCTGCGCGGCGCGGGAACGGCCGGCAAGCACCAGCAAAGGCGGACATGCGTGTTTGCCAAAGCGCAGCGGGCAGGGCAGGGGCATCGCCGGACCAAGCTGCCGGCAAGGGGTTCACGGACATGGTTGCGGCAAGGCCATCCCACGCTAGGTTGGTTGGAAGGCTGGGTTCCGCGGGTTCCGGAGGATTCGGATTGGTGCTGGCTGTTTGTGAAGCGGCGTGGGATCCGTGGTGGTCATGGAACGCGCCGCGTTTCCCCGACGCTGATACTTCGCACGAGCGGTCTCGCTCCAAGCCATGGCATCCTCCCAATGTCGTCGCCAACCACATCGTAGAGGCTCGAATCGGGGCCGCTCCATAGTTTCCGCACAGGCTCTCAAGCAATTTGCGGGTCGAGGTCTGCGCTACGTATTCACGTGGCGCGGGCGGTGGATGGGCGCTGCGGGCGGGCAAACGGGCGCCTTCCGCTGTGCGCCGCGGGACCGTGGGATGGGCGGGCGCCGCGAGGAACCGTTGGAGCGGTTGCACCGGATCGGAAACCCCACGAGGTTGGTGATTCTGGGGGGCGCCGGGTGTTTCGGGGTCTTGCCTCGTGTGCGTGGTCGCGGATGCAGCGGTGTCTCAGCGACGACGGGGAGGCTGCGTACGGCACTCCGTTGCGGGTGGCGGAGTCGTTTGTTTCACCGACGAAGTTCCGCGGCACCCTGTACCAAGCGGCGAACGGGACGTGCGTGGGCAGGAGCACGGGCGATGCGCGCGCCCACGGGCGCTCTACCGATCCGCACGGGGCGGCGAAGGATCGGTACGGGGTTCCGCTGCGTCGCGACGCCGGTCGTCGGTTGCGGGATCGTGCGCCGCTTCCTGCGGCGTGGGCGTTGCGGGCGACGCAGAGCGGCCGGTCGGCGCGGGCGTTGCGCTCGATGTACCCGCATGGGTGCGACGCGTTCCGACGTCCGGCGCGCGCAGGGGCGCACGCACGGCATCGCCTCGGTGCGGTGCGTGAGGGTGCGGGCGCGGCGGGCGAATCGGCACGGCGCGGTGGCAGCGGCGCGCTCCGCGAAGACGATGACGCAGCAGGATCTGGCGCCGATCGGTGCGTGGAAGAACCCGGACACCGGCCGATAGGAGCCGGTGTCCCAATCGACCGTGCACCGGGTGCTGCAGAACCCCGACCCGGCGTGGATCGAGGAGGCTCTGCGGCGCTGGGCGCAGCCGCGCCTGCGGGTCGGCCCCGCGATCGCGGTCGACGGTACGCGCATTCGCGACGCCCACCGCACCGGCACGGATCAGTACGAGACGGTCTCGCGGATCGAACACGGGACCGGCATGCCGGTCTCGATCCTTCACGATCCCGATGAGGGTGGGGAGATCGCTGCCGTCCACGCCGCGCTCGAGACCGCGCCGGTGGCCGGCCGTCTGCGCACTCTCGACGCGCTCCACACTCTCCGCGAGACGGCACGGCGGATCGTCGAGACCCAGGGCGCCGACGGGAGGATGACGGTCAAGGGCCACGCCTCCAAGACCTTCGAGACGTTCGAGAGCATCAACTGGGAGACCACGAGCACGGGACGCTACCGCGAAACGCCCACGCTCGAGCACGGCCGCATCGAGCCGCGCAGCATCGAAGTCTTCACCCCGCCCGCGAAGATGATCCACGATCCTCACGTCCAACCGATCGTTCGTGTCCCCCGGCGCGTCGAATGCACGAAATCCGGAAAACGGACCACCGAGCACGCCTACGGCAGGATCTCGGTCGCGGCCGACCGCGCCTCGCCGCAACCGGTACTCGCAGGGAACCGCGGTCCCTGGGGGATCGAACGCCATCCCCCCATCCGCGACGCCACCTTCCGCGAAGACGACTCCAGGCTCCGGGCCCGCAACGCGCCCGCAAACCACGCGATCTTCAACACCCTCGCCCTTGCCGTCATCCTCCACAACCCGCGGAAGCTGCCCCAGCCCTTCCACCGCTTCGCCGACGCCCGCCACCCCTATGCCGACCCGCGCAAGCCGGTCCTGCACGCCGTCACAAGACCCGGCGGACCGCGCCCACACCCCGACCGAAACCGCACGTATCCGAGCCGGACCCCCAACCCGGCCGGCCTCTCGCTCGCCCCGGATCCGCCGAAACGGACCCCTCGCGCCTAGATCCGCGCCGCCACCGGGCCGCAGACGTCCGCACATCTCACAATCGCAGACTCGAACGCGTCGACCCGCGCCGCGATCCAGACTCCGATCGCATCACAGCAACAAGCATGGGATCTCCTTGCCATGGGCCGGAGCAGCGAGGGGTACACCCCCTGCGCACCTTCGGGTCTGCCTTCATCATGGTTCCTCTTGCTGCTCTCTCATTCTCAAGATAGCCGGCGTCTCAGCGATGTTGGCACAGAGGGTTGATCAACGAGGGTCCGGACCTCGCTTCCGTCACGGTCGGGGAGGTGCTCGACGGGAACGGACGGATCATCCGGTCGTCGGTGCAACCACCGGCGCCGGTGCCGGAGCAGAGCCACGCCCCGAACTCCCGTCGGTCGGGGAGGTGTCGGTGTCCTGCGGGGCAAGCGCCCGGGCAACCTGTGGCGGTTCTCGCGGTATCGGTGTGGGATGGGGGTGTGCGGGCATCCTCTCGGCGAAGCGTGGGGGTCCGAGGCTGAATGCACCGCCCGGACCGTCTTCCGTGGCAGAACCGGTGGCCGGCTCCTCCGGGTGTTCCCGCGCCCCCTGCCATGCACACACATCCTGCCGGTTGACCCCGAGCCTCTGACCTTCTACGGTGGGTTCCCTGTCGGCCATGAAACCCGTGCACCGCATCCTGAAGCAACCGGCGCACCTGGTCCGGCTGCAGACGCTTCGGTCTCGGGAGCCGCCGAGCCGTCGCCGCGCCGCGGCTCGACGGGTAGGTCGGGAGTTTCCCCTGACCGATGCACGGGGTCGCGGGCGCGAGCGCAGTTGCCGGGCGGTCCGGAACGACCTGGAGCGGAGCCGGCAGGTGCGCGTGCCGGCGCCCCGCGCGGGAAGGGGTGGCGGCGCTCCCCGGCGGCTGGGCACCGCGGTTCCCGTGCCGTCCGGGGTTCCCTCGGAAGCGGGTGCGCTGCACGACCTGCGCCGGGTGCCGGTGACCGGGGAGGCGGACCGGCGGATCGGGAACGAGCTGAGGTTCCGGGAGCATCCGTGCGGGGCGGCGATGCAGGTGGGCGCCCAGCTGCGGTATCGGGTTCGGTCGGAGCACGGCATCCTGGGGGCCTTGGGCTTTGCGGCGCCGGCCTTGCGCCTGGCTTCCCGGGACCGGTGGATCGGATGGGACGAGACCGCGCGGTCGCAGCACCGGAACCCTGCGGTGCTCGGTCGGAGCCGGTTCCTGATCCGACCGTCGGTGCGCGGCCGAAACCTGGGCTCCCGGGTGCTGGGGAGGGCGCTGGCCCGGCTGCCCGACGAGATCGAGGCCCGGTACGGGGATCGTCCCCTGTGGGTCGAAACCTTCGTGGATCCGGAAACCCATGCGGGCACCGTGTTGGCCGCCGTCGGCTGGGAGCGGGTGGGAGAGACCACCGGGCGGGGGCGGTTCGCCCGCCCCGGGCAGGAGCGGTGGTCGGTCAAGGTGGTGGGGATGCGTCCGCTGCGGAGCGACGGGCGGGCGGTTTTGGGCGGGGCAGCGGCGCCGGCGGAGGCCTTGGGTCCGGCCGACGGACGGGAGCGGGGGAGCGGGACCGCGAACGAGTTCGGCGGAGCTCCGCTGGGGGACCGTCGGCTCAGCCGCCGGTGGGTCACGAGTGCGTCCCGGATGGCCGACCCGCCCGGCGCATCGTTCCCGGCCGCGGCCCGGGGTCCGCGGGCCTTGGTCACCGGGTACTACCGGAGGATCGACCCGCCGGCCGCGTCGGCGGTCCCACCGGAGGCCCTTCCGGCTCCGCACCGGGAGCGCACCCGCCGGCGCAGGGCCTCCTGCACGACCGTGCTGAGGATCCAGGACGGATCGGACCTCAACTTCGCGACCCATCCGAAGTGCGGCGAGCTCGGCCTCATCGGCCGCAACCGGAACGCGTCGGGCACCCGGGGTCTGCACCTGCACTCCACGCGGGCGGTCGACGCGGACACCGGCATTCCCCTCGGTGTCCCCCGCATCGAATCCGACGCGCCGGACGGCCGGGCCGAGAAGGGCACGCCGCTCGAAGAACGGAAATCCGCCCGCGGGATGCGGGGCGTGCGAGACACCTCGGAGCGGGTTCCGGACGGCGTGCGGGGCGTCTCCGTACTCGATCGGGAGGCGGACTTCTTCACCCGGTTCACCGAACGGCAGCGGCTGGGCATCGTCGATCTTCGGGTCCGGGCCCGCCCCAACCGGTCCTTGGGCAAGGACGAAGAGAAGCTCTTCGAGCCACGGGCCGCGGAACCCTCGGCCGGATCCCTGGAGATCGAAATCACCCGCCCGTCGGCCCGCACCTCCACCCGCACCCAGAAGGCCAAGGCGCTGCGGGAAGCGCGGGTCGCCAAGGTACCCCTGCAGTTCCGGCGCTTCGACCTGCCTCCTCCCGGGAACGGAACCGGATCGCACGACCCCGTGCCCATGACGGCGGTCCGCAGGACCGAAGAAGATCCACCGGCCGGCGTCGAGCCCCGGCACGGGATCCTGCTCACCCGCCTGCCGGTATCGACCCGGAAGGAGGCGCGGCGGGTGCGGGAACGGTACCGCCGGCGCGGGCGGATCGAGGACGGGCACCGGGTCCTGAAACGCGGATGCAAGGCGGAATTCCTCCACCATCGGGACGGACACCGGATCGAACGGGCGGTCACCATCAAGGCCGTGATCGCTTGGCGACTCTTCGCCAGGGTCCTGCTCGGACGGGAACCCCCCGAACGCCCCGCCGAGGTTCGGTTCTGCAAAACCGAAATCCTGGTGCTCAAGGACTTCGCCCGTCGGCACCAGCTTCGGCGCCCACCGGACCACTTGGGGCACGCCGTGCGGACCCTGGCGATCTTCGGCGGCTACCTCGATCGCCGCAGCGACCCCCCCCCACCCGGACCCACGGTGGTCGGGCGGGGCTACACCCATATCGCGATCCTGGCCCAAGGCTACGAATGGGGGCTGGAGATGGATCCATCCAGCGAGCTGTACCAGGAAGTACGTCCAGACAAGACATGTGAGTCATAGGCAGCGCGCCCCGGGACGTGATGCGCACGAGGACGCCGGGTGCCCGCCCTCGCGCGTTGGGGGCTGCCGACCCCGGTCACCCGATTTCGTCCGCTGCACGACTGACGGCACGCGATTCCGGTGCGCAGGTTCTCCCTTCTTCTCCCTCTCCGGACGGTTGGTCGCCTGTGATGATTCCGGCATTCGGTCTGCGGCTGCGACTGCCCTGTTTCCGCCGCCTTTCCAGGAGAATCCGGGATCGCGGAAGGGATGCGCAGGATCCGGATGCGCAGAGCCGGGCAGCAGCTGGCGGGCGGCGGGCCCGTCCCGGCCGGCCCGCGATCCCTGAGCCCGTTCTCGGCGGCCGGAACTCCCTCCGTCGGGCCCGCAACCATCTTTCTGCCGTCATCTGCAGGTTGCCGATCCTCTCAGGTCGGGTATCGACCCGCCCGCGACCACTTCCGGCCAGGATCTTGCACGGCCGGGTTGCGGGGGTGCGAACGGGCGCCGCTCCGGGACTGCGCGGCCGCTCCGCACGCCTGCTCCGTGCCGGGCCGGGCAGGCAGTACGGCTGCGATCCGCGGTCCGCCGAGAGAGGAACCTCAGGTTGCGTGATCATCGGAGACGGCGGTGCCTCGATGGTCCCTCGGAGTCCATCGTCGCAGTTTCGCGGAAGAACACGTAGAGCCCGCTTCCTGCGATCAGCGTCATGCCGAGGACCGCCGGGAGGTCGGGCCGGTCGCCCCAGATCATCAAGCCCCAAAGGAGGGAGAGCGGAAGGGCCGCGTACTCGAACGGCGCGACCAGCGACGGCTGGGCGACTCGATACGCCAGCGACAGGAAGTAGGTTCCTCCGCCGATCAGCACGCCGCATCCGACCAGCAGTGCGATTTCCACGCCTTGCGGCCAGACCCAGGCCCGGAACAGGAACTGCAGGCTGGGGTGGTCGGAGTGGCCGTAGCGGCCGTCGCCGATCACGATTCCGATTCCCGCACTGGCCGCGGCCAAGGTCAGGTGGACGTAGAATGCCATGGATGATGCCCGGTCGGTGGTCCCGAGCCGTCGTGTGACCACCTGCAGCATCGCGTAGGCGAGGGCGGCGCCGACCGGGAACAGGGCTGCTGGTTCGAGGGACTCCCGGCCCGGTCGCAGCGTGATCGCCATGCCGGTCAGGCCGATCAGGACAGCGGTCCAGCGCCGCTGCCCCACCCGGTCTCCAAGCACCGTGGCGGACAGGATGACAATGAACAGCGGAGCCACGAAGAACACGGCGGTGGCCTCGGCGAGCGGCATGCTGGCGACACCCAGGAAGAAACCCATGTTGGCTGCAAGAAACAGGAGGCCGCGCACGATGTGAAGCGTCGGACGACGGGTTCGGAGCAGGCCGAAGCCGCCCTCCAGGCGCACGATCATCAGGGTGACGGCGATGGCGATCACGGAACGGGCGAACGTGATCTCGTGCAGGGCGAACACCGGGCTCAGCCACTTGATCATCGCATCCTGAAGCGTCAGTGCGGTGACGCCGGCAAAGACGCATCCGATCCCGATGCGGGTGGGACGGGCGGTGGGCGGTTCAGGGGTCGGCAGCGTGGGCAATGCTCGTTTCCTCCACCGGGGGGCTACGCAGGCATGCTCGGTCGCACCATCGCGAGTGGGCCGGCTTCCGCAGCACCGGCCGCTCCGGTCGCGCGGCAGCCGGATCGCGGTGGAGCGGCCACGGCCCCGGAATTGGGCGTTCCGCCGACGCTCGCGGCCCTGCGCGCTTTCCTGCAGCATCCCGTGCGCCGGGCCGGGGACCGGCTACAGTGTCGGACGCGGTCCGCGAGCGGCGGTCGGCCCGGGGCATCGGGCGCACGGACGACCTCGCTGCCTGCGCCGACCGTACAGGGCAGACTTGCGGATGCGAGCTATGGCGCGACAACTGGGGGGTCATGCGGTCCGGGGGGCGGTCGTTCGGATGCAGCGGCAGCCTCGGCCGACCGGCCCGGACGGCGGAGCGGATCCCGCCAGACGCGGCGGAACGCCCGCGGTGGGATCCAACCTCCGATGACCGGCGAATTGGGGTTGTTCGCCCTCATCCTCGCACTCGGTGTTGCCGTGTTTCAGGGTACGGTGCCGCTGGTGGGAGCGGGGCGGAACCACCCGAGCCTGATGGCCGTGGCGGATCGTTCTTCGATTGTGCTTTGCGGACTGGTCGCGGTTTCGATCATGATGTTGGGATACGGGTACGTCACGTCGGACTTTTCGCTCCGCAACGTCTGGGAGAACTCCCACACGCTCAAGCCCCTGCTGTACAAGATTACCGGAGTCTGGGGCAATCACGAGGGATCCCTGCTGCTGTGGGTGTTGATCCTGACCGTGTACGGCGCGGCGCTGGCTGTTTTCGGGCGCCGGATACCGCCGACCCTGCGCGCACGTGCGCTCGCGATCCAAGGCCTCATCGCTGCCGGTTTTCTGGCGTTTTCGATCTTCACCTCCAATCCGTTCGCGCGCGTGGTGCCGGTGCCCGACGAGGGCACCGGCCTGAACCCGATCCTTCAGGACCCCGGTCTCGCCTTCCATCCGCCGTGCCTGTACATGGGATACGTCGGCCTTTCCGTCGCGTTTTCGTTTGCGATCGCGGGCCTGCTGGACCGTCGCGTCGATTCGATGTGGGCCGCGCTTGCGCGCCCCTGGATCCTGATCGCCTGGTGTTTTCTGACGGCCGGCATCGCCTTGGGCAGCTGGTGGGCCTACTACGAGCTCGGCTGGGGGGGCTGGTGGTTCTGGGATCCGGTGGAAAACGCGTCGTTCATTCCGTGGCTGGTCGCCACCGCCCTCCTGCACTCGCTGCGGGTTGCGGAGAAGCGGGACGCCCTGAAGGCTTGGACCCTGCTGCTCTGCATTACCGGCTTCTCGTTATCCCTGCTGGGCACCTTTCTCGTGCGCTCGGGCGCCATCACCTCGGTCCACACGTTTGCCAGCGACCCCGCCCGGGGTCTCTACATTCTCGCCTTTCTTGCGCTGGTCACCGGCGGCGCGTTTGCCCTGTTCGCCGTGCGTGCTCCGCGCATCCGACCCGAGGGTCTGTTCGAACCCGTCAGTCGCGAAGGCGCGCTGCTCCTCAACAACGTGTTCTTCGGCGCCGCGGCGGCCACGGTGCTGCTCGGCACGCTGTATCCCATCTTCATCGAGGTGGCGGGCGGGTCCCCCGTCAGCGTGGGGCCGCCGTACTACAACGCCGTGTTCCTGCCGCTCGCGATCCCGACCGTCGTGCTGGCGGCCCTGGGCCCCGCGCTTCCGTGGAAGCGGGCCGACCTGCCCGGCGTTCTGCATCGGATGCGATTCGCCCTGTTCTGTGCGGTCGGGGCCGTCGTGTTGACGGCCGTGCTGCAGCGCGACCCGGTTCCGATGGCGCTGGCAGGCTATGGCCTTGCCGCCCTCCTGGCGGTGGGCACGATCCGCCACTGGCTGGCGCGGGTGCAGCCCGCGCGCGGCCTCACCGGTCTGGCCCGGCGGATCCTCGGGCTGCCCGCCTCCGTGCACGGCATGGCGCTGGCCCACATGGGGGTTGCGGTGCTGGTGGTCGGGGTTACGGCGTCGAGCACGGGCCGGGTGGACCTTGAACGGGTCATGCACGAGGACGAATCCCTCCTCCTGGCCGGGTACGAGATCGGCTTCCTGGGAGTCGAAACCGTCGAGGGACCGAATTATGTCGCCCGGCAAGGACGGTTTCGCGTCACGGACCCGGGCGGTGGGACCCGCATGCTGTGGCCGGAACGACGAGCCTATGTTTCCGGGGGAGCCGTCACGACCGAGGCGGCCATTCTCGAGACCTTCTTCGGGGATCTCTATGTGGTCCTCGGCGAAGCGGCGGCGGACGGCGGCTGGGGGGCCCGACTTTCGTTCCATCCGCTGATCTGGTGGATTTGGGGCGGCGCGTTTCTCGGTGTGCTGGGGGGAGGGGTCGCAGTCGCGGAACGGTCGCGGCCGGCGGCGATCCGCGTCCGGGCCGCCGCCGGCCGGCCCGCATGACGTTCCGGCGGATTCTGGTCTACGCGCTGCCGGCGGCGGCGGTGGGCGTGCTCACGGCGGTTCTGGTGGGACGGCTCGCGACGCTGGATGACGGCACCGAGGTTCCGCCGTCGGCGCGAATCGACAAGCCCATGCCGGCCCTTCGACTGGAGTCGCTCCATCCGAACGGGCCGGGGCTCGATACCGAGGCTCTGCGAGGTACTCCGTACGTGCTGAATGTCTGGGCGGAATGGTGCGGACCGTGCAAGATCGAGCATCCTCGGCTCCTGACGCTTTCGCGCCGAGGAATTGCCGTCTACGGGGTCAACTACAAGGATCGTCCCGAACGGGCGCGGGCCTTTCTCGCCGCGCGCGGCGACCCGTTTCGGGCGGTCGGCCTCGACGGTGACGGCCGGGCCGGGATCGATCTCGGAATCTTCGGGGTTCCGGAGACGTTCGTCGTCGACCGGAACGGGATCATCCGGCATCGGCACGCCGGCCCGTTGAGCGAGAGCGATCTCGCGGGCACCCTGCTGCCGCTGCTGTCCCATCTTCGGGAAGCCGGCGGATGACGGCGGCGGGGCGGGGAATCGGGGGCTTCCTGCTGCTGGTGCTGCCGGCCGGCGATTCGCGGGCGGCGGACGATGCGGATGCGCGCATGCGGGCACTGGCGGAAGATCTGCGTTGCGTGGTCTGCCAGAACCAGTCCCTGCTCGATTCCGACGCGGACCTGGCGAAGGACATGCGGGCGCTGATCCGAGACCGCGTCGAGGCCGGCGACACGGACGAGGCGATCCTCGCGTTTCTGGTCGAACGCTACGGCGACTTCATCCTCCTGCAGCCGCCCTTCAAGCCGGCCACCTGGCTCCTGTGGCTGGGTCCGTTGGGGTTTCTCCTGGCAGCCCTAGTCCTTGCCCGCACCCGTCTCCGACGGGCCCGCGCCCGGGGCGGATCCTTCGATTCCGAGGGCCGGGACTGATGTTTGTGGCGGCCGCCGCCGGTCTTTCCGCGATGGTGGTCGGCGCCCTGCTGCTGGGCCTGCGGGCCGGGCTGCCCAACCGCCTGCAGGGTCCCGCCGGGATCGTCGTCCTCTCGATTCCGGCAATGTCGGCCGGTGTGTACCTCGTCGTCGGGAATCCCGCGTTCATCGCGCCGCACGATTCCCGTGACCGCGCCGATGCCACCCTACGCATCCTGGAACGGCAGGTCGCCGCACACCCCGAGTTGTCGGGCCCCCTGATGAATCTGGCGCAGGCGCTCGAGGATGCGGACCGGTACCTGGAAGCCGGCGCGGTCTGGCAGCGTGCGGCGGCGCTGGAAGACGGGGTCCGGGTCGAAGCCCTGCAGCGTGCTGCCCTTGCGCTGATAGCGGGCAACGGCAATCGGGTTAGCGACGAGGTCACGGACCTGATTGCCGATCTCCTCGCGCTGGAACCGGGGAACGTGTTCGGGCGCTTCTACACCGGGCTCGAGGAACTCCAGTCCGGACGGCCGGACGCGGCGCTGGCCACGTGGACGGAACTGCTGGCGGAGCTGCCGCTGGATGCGGAGTCCCGGCCCATGATCGAGGCAGGCATCGAGGAGGCGGCGGCGCGGGTCGGAAGCCGGTCCGGCCCGCCCGGCCCTGCGGCACCGGTGCCGGACGATTCGCAGATCCGCGCGATGGTCGACGGGCTGGCAGCGCGGCTGGCCGAACACCCCGACGATCCCGACGGGTGGAAGCGGCTGGGACGGTCCCGCCGGGTACTGGACCAGTTCACGCTGAGCTACGAGGCCTACATGCAGGCCGTCGCCCTCGTGCCGGAGGATACCGAGGCGCTGGCCGGGGCGGCCGAATCCCTGGCGCTGGCGTCCGGGAATCCCGCCGACCCGCCTGCGGGCGCCGTCGCGTTGTTTCGCCGGGTCCTCGCGCTCGATCCCGACCACCTGTTGGCGCTCTATGTGGTGGGCGAGGAAGCGGCGAGGCGCCAGGACACGGCAACGGCCGAGACCCTGCTGGGCCGACTCCTCCGGCAACTGCCGACCGACGATCCCATGCACCGGACCATCGCCGGCCGCCTCGAACAGATCGGTCGGAAGTGACCGGACTTGGGATCTGGAGACGGCTCGTCGGGGCCGGGGTGCGCGGCTGGACCGCGGAATGCGAACCGCGATCCGGTCCGCGCCGGAACGGTCAGGCAGGGGAGGGCGGGAGCATGATGTCTTCTTGGTCGGATGGAGCGTAGAAGTAGTCCCCCGGCCGCGGCTCGTGCCCGAGGTCGCCCAGCAAGCGCCGCTGGCGGGGCGTGCAGGAGGCCATGACGCCGGCCATCGTGGGAACGTCGTAAGGTCTCAGGAACATCTGCGCATAGTTGTAGAGAAGCGATTTTCTCGCGGTGTCGGAACGATTGGGAGCGGGTCCGTGCCACAACGCATGACTGAAGACGTAGCAGTCGCCCGCGGCTCCGTCCAGCTGGACCGCACCGGGCGTGACCGGTGTCGGCGCCGGTGCCCGGCCATACGGAATCTGCCGCAGATGACTGCCGGGAAACACCGTGAAGTTTCCGCACATCGGTCCCTCGACGTCTGTCAGGAGGTACAGGGCCTTGGCCGCGAGCGGGCGGCTGGTCTCCGTCACGCGAATCCGGCGGAGGGCTTCTCCTCCGTCGGTATGGATGTACCCCCGAATGACCCGGCTCGAGGATCGGACGATGGCTTGGGACATGCTGAGGACGATGTAGGGGCCCAGCAGTTCGAGGATCACCCCGAACACGTTCGGCCGGTCCATCAGGTCCAGGAACGGCTGCCCGTACCCGAGCAGATCCCGGCGGTCCAGAAAGGACTCGGGGTCCTCCGCGGTCGGGTTGCGGTCGACCCAGCCGTAGTGGCCAAGCGGCAGGCCCGGGCGCGGCTCCCATCCGGCCTGATGGCGCAGCGATTCGACCAGCCCGCAGTACAGCTCCACTTCCGAGGACGTGAGCACTCCCTTGAGGTGGAGATATCCCTCCACCGCCCATTGACGGCGTTGTTCCTCACTCAGGATCGGCATGTCCGGTTTCTCCTTCGGTTCCGGGTGCAGGCGGGCGCGCGCAGCCGTAGCGGTCCGAGCTCAGGCCCGGGGGTCCGGGAGCGCCGGCCCGATCCTCGGGGGAGGGTCGGCTCCGGGTACCGACGCACTCGGGTTCCCGAGTCTCAGCCGGTTTCGAGTTCCGCATCCCAGTACAGGAAGTCGCGCCAGCTCTCGTGCAGGAAATTGGGAGGATATCCGGGGGCGCGGGCATGAAGCTCGCGTTCCGTGGGCACGCCGGGTTCCCGAATGAGACGCATGCCGATTTCGTGCAGCATGTGGTTGTTCTTGGTGAAGTTGCAGGTCGCGCAGGCGGCGACCACATTGTCCCACGAGGTGCGGCCGCCCCGGGACCGCGGCCGGACGTGGTCGAATGTAAGGTCCGACACCGACTCGCGGGATCCGCAGTACTGACAGGTGAAACGGTCGCGCAGGAACAGGTTGAATCGGGTGAACGCGGGCGTCCGGTTCCCCTTGATGTACCGTTTCAGGGCGACCACGCTGGGCAGCCGCATCGAGACGGCGGTCGATCGCACGACCCGGTCGTACTCGGCGACAATGCGCACCCGGTCGAGAAACACCGCCCGCACGGAGTCCTGCCACGGAATCAGCGACAGCGGAAAGTACCGCAAGGGGCGATAGTCGGCGTTCAGCACCAGGGCCGGATGCAGATGAAGCTGAAGCATCGCGCGCAGGTTCCGAACCGGTGCCGACATGGCCTCGTGGCGAGTGTATAGAAGGCTGGCGGCCGATGGGACACCATGCCGATCCGACTCGGAACGATCGCAGGGAGGAACGTGTGCCGGAAACCCTCGAAGGGATTCGCGTGCTGGATCTCAGCCGCGTTCTTGCCGGACCCTGGTGTGCCCAGTGTCTCGGGGATCTCGGAGCGGAGGTGATCAAGGTCGAACGGCCGGGCACCGGCGACGACACGCGGCACTGGGGCCCGCCGTTCCTGTCGGCCGGAAGGTCCGACGGCGCCGGTGAGGCCGCCTACTTTCAGTCGGCCAATCGGGGCAAGCGTTCCGTGACCGTCAATCTCTCCGATGCCGGCGGACAGCAGATTGTTCGCGAGCTGGCGATGCGTTCCGACGTGCTGGTCGAGAACTACCGTGTCGGCGGACTGGCCCGATACGGTCTCGACTACGATTCGCTGTCGGTGCGGAATCCGCGCTTGGTCTACTGTTCGATCACCGGTTTCGGCCAGACCGGGCCCGCCCGCCTGCGGCCCGGGTACGATTTCATGATCCAGGCCGAAGGCGGACTCATGAGTCTCACCGGCCCCGCCGACGGTCTCCCGGGCGGCGGACCGACCAAGACCGGGATCGCGGTCAGCGATCTGTTTGCCGGCATGTACGCCGTGCAGGCGGTCTTGGCGGCGCTCCTGGAGCGCGAGCGCAGCGGACGTGGGCAGCACATCGATCTGGCCCTGTTCGATTCCACCGTGGCGGCCCTGTCCATGATGGCGGTTTCAAGTCTCCTGACGGGAGTTTCGCCGCCCCGGATGGGGAATGCCCACCCGCACGTGGCGCCCTATCGGCTCTATCCGACCCGGGACCGGCCGGTGGTGGTGGCGGTCGGCAATGACGCCCAGTTCGCGCGGTTCGGGGCCGTCCTGGGGTTGGATTCCCTGGCGACCGATCCGCGCTTCGCGACCAACCGGGATCGGCTGCGCCATCGCGATGCCCTCGACCGCCTGATCGAGGACCGGATGTCCCGGCAGCCGTACCGGCACTGGCAGGCGGCGTTCGAGGCGGCAGACGTGCCGTTCGCGCCGGTGAATACCGTGCTGGACGCACTCGGTCACGAACAGGCCGAGGCGCGCGGAATGCGGATCGACCTTCCCCACGGCGGCGGCGGCACGGTTCCCGGACCGGGAAACCCCATCCGGCTGTCCCGAACGCCCGTGCGCTATCGCGGCGCGGCGCCGGTGCTGGGGGGCGATACCGAGCAGATCCTGCGCGACGAATTGGGCCGAAGCGGGGAAGAGGTGGAGCGTCTGCGGGCCGCCGGAAGCATCTAGCCGGACGGTGCGGGGAGCGGGCCACGCCCGGCAGGGGCTGCACCGCAGTCCTCGGACGGCAGGTTCCCGGCGACCCGGTCCGTCCTTCCCGGCCGTTTCACGGCGGGCGCCGGGGCCGGAGTTCCCGGGAGACGGGGAAGCCGCGCGGCCGGGCCGGCCGCTCCCTGCGAAGTTGCTGCTCCCGCTCCGATCTCCGGAGATCGTCCGCCGGAGGGGGCCGCTTCCGTACAATCGGGTCCGCGTCGCCGCCCCACGCTTCCGCTGGAAGCGCGGGCGGCCGGCTGACTACGGAGGCGGTGCATGCGGATCGCGTTTATCGGGCTCGGCAACATGGGAGGGCCGATGGCCGCCAATCTCGTGCGGGCGGGTCACGCCGTGCACGGGTTCGACCGGGCGGCTCCGGCCATGAATCGGGCGGCGGCGCAGGGCGTGGCGGGAGCGACGTCGGCGGCGGCCGCGTGCCGGGAGGCCGAGGCCGTGATCACGATGCTCCCGTCCGGACGGCACGTCCGGGAGACGTACGTCGGCCGCGGCGGTGTATTGGACGCGCTTTCCGGCCGAGCATTGCTCATCGACACCTCGACCGTCGACGTGGCGACGGCGCGAGACCTCGCGACCCGGATCGGGACAGGCCCCCACGCCCTGCTGGATGCTCCGGTTTCCGGGGGTGTGGCCGGGGCCGAGGATGCGGCTCTCACGTTCATGGTCGGCGGGGACGCCGAAGCGTTCGAGGCGGCGCAGCCGCTGTTTCGGGTGATGGGCCGGAAGGCCGTGCTGGCTGGCGGGCCCGGAGCAGGGCAGGCGGCGAAAGCCTGCAACAACATGCTGCTCGGGATCTCCATGCTCGGGCTTGCCGAAGCCTTCACGCTGGGAGAGCGCCTGGGAATCCAGCCGGAGACCCTGTTTGCGATCGCGTCGAACGCATCCGGCTGCAGTTGGGCAATGCTGAACCACCTTCCGGTTCCGGGAATCGTGGAAACGTCGGCCGCGAACCGCGATTTTCGGCCGGGATTCGCGGCGGCCATGATGCTGAAGGATCTCAGCCTGGCACGGGAGGCGGCCGCGGGGACGGGTACTGCGACCCCGCTCGGAACCCTGGCGCAGACCCTGTACCGCGAATTCGTCGACGGCGGCGGCGGCGACCTCGACTATGCCGCCGTGATTCGCCTCATCCGCGCACGCAGTGCCCAGGATTCGCCCATGCCGGAATCCTGAACGCTTGCTCCCGGCGTTTTCTTCCTCGGGATCGGGCGCCGTCCGTGGACCGCCGGGGTGCCGACCGGCCCCAGCACGGGTGCCCGGAGGGTGCGGAGCTCGCAGGACAGGGCGATTTCGTGGCACTGCAGCTGCGGATCGAGTCTCTCTCGTTGCGGTCAGTCGGCGAGGGGCCGTTGAGCGTGCGGATCAGAGGTCGGAATCGGCCGATGGATCCCGCGCGGCCATCCGGGCTTTCCCTGCGGAAGTGCAACGATTCGATGTCGCCCGCCCCCGGAATTCCAGCACCGTCTGGCCCCGGGCCAGCGGTCCGCACATTCCGGGCGGTTTCTTCCGCCCACCGCGATCCGGTGACGACATCCGGCAACTGGACTGGTAGGGGTCACGGATGGCCGTTTTCGCCATCGGAAACGATTCAAGGATCCCTGTCAGGTCCGTCTCTGGGTTCTTCCCTATGCGACTTCCACCCGCTCGCAGGCGCAAGCGTTCCACCGGATGCCGGTCCTGCTCTCGAATCGGGGTACGGGATCCACACCGGCGATCAACGGTAAGGGATGTCCGGTTGCTCCCGCGCTGCCCGAGCGCTGACGTTCCGGGGGGGCAGCCCTCCCGTCGCATGCGGGAAGGGTGGGTGCGGGGGTCGTGGCAACATCCCTCCTGCCCGGCAACCTGCGGCACCGTGCCGCCGCATTGCGACGCGACGTTCGGGATGAGGGATCCATGGTCGCCTCCGGTGCGCTAATCCGACCCCGGTTTCCTCGTTCCCCTCATCCTCCCGGAGGCGGTAGGTGAATCGGTCGCGGCGGGGTTTGCGGTTGTGCTGCAGCACGATCTGAGCAACCATGAGACCGTCGCCGGTTCGAGTTCGCCTCGTTGCTTGCCGGCAAGGCGCGCATGAGCAGTCCCCTCTCTGCCAACATCGCTGAGACACCGACTACCCTGGGAATTAGTGCCTGCACGGAAAATCACAACACATTGTATATGCAACCATATTTGGAATCTGGAGAACCGAAGATTCCTTCTTTGGGAGCATATGACGACATATTCCGCTGAAATCAGGCTGGATTCGATGAATCTTCGCCCTGTCAATATTGGACTTCCATTCATGTAATCAGACTCTTAGGGGTTTTCGGGCAGGCACGAATTAGAGGGCGGCAGAGAGGAACCATGATGAAGGCAGACCCGAATGTGGGCAGGGGGGTGTACCCCCTCGCCCCGCCGGCCTTGGGGGGCGCGCCCCCCAGGGCCGAGACCCCGCCGGCTCGGCGCGCTCCGGACCCGGAGGTTCTCGCCCAGCCGACCCGCCGCCGGTTCTCGGCCGAGTATCGACTGCGGATCGTCGAGGAAGCGGACCGCGGTCGCGAGCCGGGCGAGATCGGCCGCCTGCTGCGTCGCGAGGGGCTGTACCGCTCGCATCTGTCGACGTGGCGCAAGGCCCGCCGTCGGGGAGCGCTGCAGGGCCTGACGCCACGCAAGCGCGGTCCCAAGCCGGCGCCGTCCCCACCCCTCGGCGCCCAGGTTCGTCGGCTCGAGGCCCAGGTGGCGCGGCTGGAGAAGGAGCTGGCTACGGCCCCTACGATTCTGGAAGTCCAGGGAAACGTTGCCGGGCTGCTGGGATTCAGCCTCCGCGACGGGAAGGACTGCGGATGGCCGCCACTTCCCTCGCTCGGCCGGTCGGCATGGCGCCGGCCGGTCGGGCGCTGGGGGTGTCCCGGGCCCCGTTCTCCCGCCGCCGGAGGCCCGCTCCCGGGCATCCGCAGCCCCGTACGACGCCCGCCCGGGCCCGGAGCGAGGGGGAGCGGGAGCAGGTCCTCGACCGGCTCGCCTCCCCGCGTTTCGTCGGTCGTTCCCCGGCCGAGGTCGTGGCTACGCTGCTCGACGAAGGGCGGTACCTGTGCTCGGAGCGCACGAGGTACCGCATCCTCTCCGTCGGGCAGCCGGTGCGGGAACGGCGCAACCCGCGCACCCACCCACGCTACGCCAAGCCCGAACTCGTCGCCCGCGCCCCGAACCCGGTCGGGTCCTGGGACCTCACACGGCTGCTTGGGCCGAAGACCGGGTCTTCCTTCTACCTCTACGTGCTGCTTGATCTCTTCCGCCGCTACGGGGTGGGATGGAGGGTCGCCGAGCGCGAGAGCGCGGCCCTGGCCAGCCGGCGGATCGAGGAGTCGTGTCTCAAGCAGGGGATCCAGCCCCGGGTGCGGACCCTGCACTCGGACCGCGGCGCCCCCATGACCCGCCCGTGCACCGCGCAACTCCTCGCCCAGCTCGGCATCACCCGCTCGCTCAGCCGCCCCAAGGTCCGCGACGACCACCCCTTCTCGGAGGCACCGTTCCAGACCTTGAAGTACCACCCCGGGTTCCCCGGGCGCTTCCCGGACCGGACGGCCGCCCTCGCCTTCGGTCGATCCTTCTTCCCTTGGTACAACACCGAGCATCACCATGCCGGCCTCGCGATGCTCACCCCTGATGATGTCCACCACGGCCGCGCCCGGCACCGGATCGAGCAACGCCGGCGCACCTTGAGCCAAGCTTGGGGCCGGCACCCGGAACGGTTCGTCCAGGGGAAACCGACACCGCGGGCGCTCCCCGAAACGGTCTGGATCCACCCGCCGAAGGCCACCCCTACCGTGGGAGATGCTCAGTACATGACAACCCTTGCTGTCTCAACGGCGTTGACAGATTCCGGTCCAAGAGGTTGGTTCCGGATGGGACAGGGCTGTTCGCACCAGCCTTCGTTCGAGGGTTCCGCTCGAGTCGGAACGCGCGGCTTCACTACCGGTTTCGATCGGGAAAGTCGATACGCCAAGCGGCCGCTGCGCTTCTTGCCATGGCCTCCTGGCGGGCCTCGATCGTTTCCGGCGTCCACTCTGCGTATCTGCGCGCGATGGTCTGGGTCGTCTGAAAGCGGCTGTTCGCAAACACGGCCCGCTTGGTTTCGTAGTCGGCATTGCCGATGTCGCGATTCGGGCCCGCTTCCAGCAACGCCATATTGCCGAGGCGCGATGTCTGCGCGTCCAGGGTTTCTTCGCCGAATCGGTTCCACCCGTCTTCCGGATTCAGCGGACAGATATGTTCCAAGGTGATGCGGCTGTCCTCGAAGTCGAGGCGATGGCCCGATTCCTGCTGCTCCAATCGGAACAGAATATAGCGAACGACCCGCTTGTTTCGCGTCTGCGCAATGCCGATGGACTTCTCGCCGAAGCTCATCCGGAATCGATCGTCGTCGGGATACACCGGCCGCAGGCTGACCAGGATGTCCGAGATCGAGGAATGATCGCCCCTCGAAATCCTCCGAGCTTCCCCATGGTAGATCCGCTCCTGATCGCTTCCGTGCAGGCCGCCGATGACGTTGTAGCGGAAGGAGAGGATCACGATGGATTCCAGCAATCTCTCGAAATCCGCATCGTCCAGGGTACGCCGGGCAGCCACCAGCAGCGGGAAAGGCTGGCGGACACTGAACATGCGAAGGATCCGGGCACGTTGCTTCCATTCGACAGGCCAGTCGGATCCGTCCGGTTGCGTCAGCGCCAGATAGGTTTCGATATCGGCTTGGAGATCCTGCAGGAGCGAAAACGCGTCTCCTCTGTCCCGGATTTGGGCGCGGACGGTCTTGAACAGGTCCGACAATCGGACGGTCGTTCTCCGGCTGATCCAGTGGACACGCAGGAAATCCGGAAAACTCTCCTCCCCAAGCCTTCCCACGATTCCATTCCAGCGATCTTCCAGCGTCTGGATCTCACGCTCATGTTCGTTTTGGCGGTGCAGGAGCGAGAACAGGTAATTCTTCAAGAGATCGGTCGCCGAGAGCTTCACACCCCGCGCATTCAGTGTTTCGAATACCCGATAGGCGTTCAGTTCATCGGTGACGGTGATGACGGTGAAGAGCAGTTTGTCGCTCATTCCGTCGATCAGTCGCACGACCGCCAGACCGAGATCTGCCTCTTTCCCTAGGTACTCCTGGAAACGGCGGTCAAACCATTCGAACGCCTTGCGCATAGCATGTTCCGACCTTCTGAATCCCCGTTTCGGCAAAGGTGATGTCAGGGGAACCAGGTAGGTCTGGAAATAATGGTCATTATTCCGGTTCAGTGTCAGCTTGGTTTTCGGCACCAGCGTTACCGGATCCAAGTATCCGATATAGCCCTGTCGCAGACTTTCAAGCCTCTTTCGGGTGTTGTCGGTGTCCCGCCCCTCGTCCAACAGGGTGCGCAATTGCCGCAAGGCGGCCAGCACAAGAATGCTCAGTGTGGTCAGGCGTTGTTGCCCGTCAATGATGTCGAACCGCTTGCCGTCCTCCGACTGCAGGACGAGATAGCCCATATAATGGGCCGGCTCCCCCTCCGGGCGCATGACCTCGCGAATGTCGTGCCAGAGGTCATCCCACTCTTCTTCACCCCAGCTGTAGTCGCGCTGGAACGGCGGCACCCGGTAGAGCAGGCCGTTGCCCATCAACTGACGCCACGTGCTGTTGCTGGTGGTGAAATTGGTAGGCATTCGTGTGCAGACTTGCCGAAAACGCCGCCTCGGTCCGTGACCCGGAATTCGAAGTACCGTAGGCGGGTCGGCCGGTCGTCGCAAGCCTTGCTCGGCAACCGCTCCCCGACACTGCAGTGCGTACCGTGATCGTGCAGCCTGTGTTCCGGATCCCTTGTGCCGTCACCGTCACGGAACCCGACGGCACCTCTGTGCAGGCCCGGCGCATGGGGCGGAGCGGGTGGGGCCTCCCCCGAAGTTAGCGACTGAACGCTTGGATGCCCGTCTGCGTCCGGCCCAGCACCAGCGCGTGGATGTCGTGGGTGCCCTCGTAGGTATTGACGGCTTCCAGGTTGACGACGTGCCGGATCACCGGGTAGTCGTCGACAATTCCGTTTCCGCCGTGGATATCGCGCGCTTGGCGGGCGATGTCGAGCGCCTTGCCGGCATTGTTGCGCTTGATCAGGGACAGCATTTCCGGGGAGAAGCGTCCGGCTTCCTTCAAGCGGCCGACCCGCAATGCCGCCTGCAGGCCGAGCGCGATTTCGGTCTGCATGTCCGCCAGCTTCCTCTGCACCAACTGGTAGGCGCCGATGGGACGCCCGAACTGTTCGCGTTCGAGGGCGTAGGACCGGGCCGCGTGCCAGCACGCCTCGGCTGCGCCGAGGCACCCCCAGGCGATTCCGTACCGGGCACTGTTGAGGGACGAGAAGGGTCCCTTCAGACCTCGGGCCCCGGGCAGGCGGTGATCGTCGGCCACGAACACGTCGTCCATGTGGATCATTCCCGTGCTGGAGGTGCGAAACGCGACCTTGCCCTCGATGCCCGGAGTGGCGAGGCTCCCCTGGGCATCGCGCTCGAAGACGAAGCCGCCGATCACGCCGTCATCGTCCTTGGCCCAGATCAGGAACAGGTCCGCGATCGGAGCGTTGGTAATCCAGTTCTTGGCGCCGGAGATTCGCCAACCGCCGTCTACCCGTCGGGCCCGCGTATTCATGCTGCCGGGATCCGATCCATGGTCCGGCTCGGTCAGACCGAAACAGGCGATCAGCTCGGCCTGCCGCAGCTTAGGGAGGTATCGGCGCCTGAGCGCCTCGGAACCGAAGCGGTGGATCGCCGGCATGACCAGGCTCGATTGCACGCTGAGTGCGGAGCGGTAGCCCGAATCGACGCGCTCGATCTCGCGGGCGACCAGCCCGTACGTCACCCAGCCGACCCCGGCGCAGCCGTAGCCTTCCAGTGTGGCCCCCAGCAGGCCGAGACGGGCGTACTCCCGATAGATGTCGCGGTCGAACGTTTCGGTGCGAAAGCTGTCCCGGACCCGGGCTGCCAGCTGGTCTTGGGCGTATTCGCGCACCGAATCGCGCATCATCCGCTCATCCGGGGTCAGCTGGTCGTCGAGCAGCAGGGGATCGGCCCAGTCGAACCCGGTCTGGCGGGGCGGCGGTACGGTGGCCGGAGCGGCGGTGGTCGCGGACATCTGTCGAAAGAACCTCCTAGAAACGAAGCGAATTCGCGATGGCAGACAACTGGCGATAGCGGTGGCGGTTCTGCGCCTGCACGGTCACCGAGTACCAGCTGGATCCGGCCTCCTGCACCCGCATCAGCAGACGACTGCTGGTGCCGCCCAGCCGGAAGGCGCAGTCCACCTCGACTCTCCGGCCTGCGGCATTGTACGATTCGCTGGGCTCCCCGCAGAACCGGTGGGGTTGCTCGGCCATCAGCGACAGGGTCGCGTGCACCGATGCGGCGCCGCGTTCCTGGTCGTGGATGCCGGCCTCGGCGTACGGGTGGTCCGGGTCGAACAGGATGAGAGCCGCTTCCGCGACCGTGGCCGTCTCTGCGGAGACGCGGTCGAGAAGCCATTGCCGGGGGTCCGCGACGGTGTGTTCGACCACCGCCACGTCGAGCCGGGTGAGGGTCGGGAAGGGACCCGGCTGGCGGGGCCCGATCCGGAAGAGGCCGAGCAGCCCCGAATGGATGTCGAGGCTCAGGGAGTGCCGGGTCAGGTCCGCCGGAAGGTTCGAGAGGTCGGCGGCGGCGGTCGCCGGAGCCAGGGCCGCGGCCGCCGCGGCCGCGGCGAGCGCCCGTCCGATCCTAGCCACCGTCCGGGCCGGCGAATGCGACCGGCCGGCCGGCGGGCGCGTCCAGCACTTCGTCTTCGCGCATGGCAAGGTGCCCCCGGACGAAGGTCATCACCGGCCAGCCCCGGACGGTCTTCCCGTCGAACGGGGTCCAGCCGGCCGGCGAAGCGATCCAGTCATTGCGGATCGTGCGGGTAGCGTCGAGATCGACGATCGTGAAGTCGGCGTCGTAGCCCACGGCCAGGGCCCCCTTGCGTCGGGCGCCGTAGATGCGCGCCGGAGCCCCGGCGATCAGGTCGGCCAGGCGTTCCAGGGTCAGCCGGCCCTGCCGCACGTGATTCAGCATGATCGGAAGCAGGGTCTGCGTCCCGGGCATGCCGGACGGACTGCGGGGGTAGGGCAGGGCCTTCTCGGCCAGGGTGTGCGGGGCGTGATCGGACCCGATCACGTCGATGATGCCGCCGCGAATGCCGTCTTCCCACAGCGCGTCCTGGTGGGTCCGGTCCCGAACGGGTGGGTTCATCTGGGCCCGGGCGCCGAGTTCCCGGTAGCATTGCGGCGCCGTCAGGGTGAGATGATTGGGCGTGGCTTCCGCGGTTGCGATGTCCCGGGCGGCGGCGAGGAGCGGCAGTTCGTCGGCGGTCGAAACGTGCAGGATGTGGACGGGTCGGCCTGCGTTCCGGGCGAGATCCAGGATGCGGCGGGTCGCCCGGAAGGACGAGACCGGATCCCGCACGTCGGGATGCGCGGCGACGCCCGCATCTTCCGGAACCCGCGCCAGACGTTCCCGGAGCCGCTCTTCATCTTCCGCGTGCACGGCGCACCGGCGCGTGCCGGACGACAGCACTCGGGCCAGCGAGGCGTCGTCCGGAACCAGCAAGGTGCCGGTCGAGCTGCCCATGAAGATCTTGACTCCGGCGCAGCCCGGCAGGCATTCCAGCTCGGCCAAGTCTTCAATGTTGTCGGGGCTGGCTCCGACGAAGAAGGCGTGGTCGGTCCAAGCCCGCCCGCGCGCCCGGCGGAGCTTGTCCTCGAGCGCAGCCGCGGTTGTCGTGGGGGGAGACGTGTTCGGCATTTCGAACACCGTGCAGACTCCGCCGAGCACCGCGGCCCGGGTTCCGGATTCGATCGTCTCCTTGTGCTCGTGCCCCGGTTCCCGGAAATGCACCTGGCTGTCGATCACGCCCGGCAGCACGGTCAGCCCGTCGATCCGGATTTCGCGGCCGCCGGACGCATCGCGGCCGATGGCGACGATGGCTCCGTCCCGAAAGGCGATGTTCGCCCGCCGGATGCCGTCCCGGGTGACGATCGTCCCGCCGGTCAGGACCGTCGTTTCGGACGAGGTGGTCACGATCGGTCAGCGGCTTCGGGCCGGTGGCGGCCGCAGGAATGCGGGTACGTCGTCGGAATTGGTGAAGAACTTCGGATGGCGGGCGGGGCGGCCGGTGTCCGGCGGCGGGCCGGCCGGCGGATTGCCGTCGGGCGGCGCGGAGCTGCGGCCGCGGGCGGCGCTCGAAGGGCGGCGATTCGCGGGCGCGGCGCCCGCGTCCGGCCGCTGCCGGCGCGATTGGTCGAGGGTCTCGCTCCAGGAAGCCGGCCGCCGGTGCGCCGGAGCGGCTTCGTGGTCGTCCCGCGTCCGGGCCGGCGTCGGCCGCCGGGCGGGTGCGGGGGCGAGGATGTTCGCCAAGGGGTGTCGGGATTCGTCCGAGTGTGGCACGGGATCGGCCACTGCTTTCCGACCGGTGCGGCGGTCGGTCCCGGTCCTGCCGTTCGCCGTCGCCGTGTCCTCCGCCGTCCGCCGAACCGGGATCTGCAGATTGATCAGTTTCTCGATGGCCTCGAGATGCTCGCGTTCTTTTGCCGTCGCGAGCGTGACCGAGGTTCCTCGGACCCCGGCGCGGCCAGTCCGGCCAATATGGTGGACATAGTCCTCCGGCTGGGTCGGTACCTCGTAGTTGAAGACGTGGCTGATCCCGTGCACGTCGAGGCCCCGGCCCGCCACGTCGGTCGCGACCAGAACGCGGATCTTGCCGCCGCGGAACGCTTCCATCGTCTTCAGCCGGACCTGCTGCGGCATGTCCCCGTGCAGGGCATCGACCTCGATCCGTTCTCGGCGCAGGGATCGGACGAGGTCGTCGACGGTCCGCTTGCGGTTGCAGAACACCAATGCCGAATCGATGGCCGGGTTCCCCAGCAGAGTGCCGAGCACGCGATCCTTGTCGCGGCTTCCGCAATGGATCACCGACTGGTCGACCATGTCGGCCGTGGCGGCCGGAGGAGCGACGGAGACCCGCTCAGGGCGTTGCAGGAAACGCTTGGCGATCTGCCCGATTTCCGGCGGCATGGTGGCCGACAGCATCATGGTCTGCCGTCGCGCCGGAAGCTTGGCGGCAATGCTCTCGATGGCCGGAATGAATCCCATGTCGAGCATCCGATCGGCTTCGTCGATCACGAGGAACTCGACGCCGATGAGGAGCAGCGCACCGCGATCGAACAGGTCGAGCAGCCGTCCCGGCGTCGCGATCAGGATGTCCACGGGCTGGGCCGCACGCCGGACCTGAGGGCCGATGTTGACGCCGCCGATGAACAGTTCCGACGACAGGTTGACGTGCGCGGAAAACAGGTCGACCTGCTCCTGCACCTGAAGCGCAAGTTCCCGCACGGGTTCGAGCACCAAGGCGCGCGGCATCCGCGCGCGGGCCCGCCCGCCGGCGAGCCGGTTGATCATGGGCAGCGTGAAGGCGGCGGTCTTCCCGGTGCCGGTCTGGGCCGTGGCGAGGACATCCCGGCCCTCGACGGCGAGAGGGATGGCCGCCTGCTGGACCGGCGTCGGCGTGGTGAAGCCCGCGTCGCGGACCGCGCGCAGGATCGGTTCCGTCAGCCGGAACCGGTCGAAGGCGGAAACGGTTGGGCCGCTCAAAGGTCGAGGCCTGCGGCTTGCTGAGCCTGGGCGCGGATATAGGCAAGGCGTTTGGCCGGATTGCGGCCCATCACGTCGCGCACGAGTCCGTCCGCGCGTTCCCGCTGCTCGCTGGGCAGTTCGACCTGGATCAGTGTCCGCATGTCGGGATCCATGGTCGTGCTGCGCAACTGGGCCGCCGGCATTTCGCCGAGACCCTTGAATCTGCTGATTTCCACTTTTTTCGATTCATCGAAAACACTCCTGAGCAATTCGTGTCGGTGATCCTCGTCACGGGCGTAACGGGTATGGCCGGATTGCGCGATCCGGAAGAGCGGAGGCTGGGCCAGATACAGGTGGCCCGCTTCCACGAGCGGCTGCATTTCGGAAAAGAAGAACGTCAGCAGCAACGAGGCGATGTGGGCGCCGTCCACGTCGGCGTCGGTCATGATGATAACGCGTTCGTAGCGAAGTTGCGCAAGATCGCACGAATCGCCCGTCCCGCACCCCAGTGCTCGGACCAGATTGCGGAGCTCCTGGTTGGCGCGGAGCCGGTCGGCGCTGGCGCTGGCGACGTTCAGGATCTTGCCCCGGAGTGCCAGCACGGCCTGCGTGTCCCGCGAGCGTGCTTGCTTGGCCGACCCGCCGGCGGAATCTCCTTCCACGATGAAGAGCTCGGTGCCGTCGGCAGCGGTGCGGGTGCAGTCGGCGAGCTTGCCCGGCAGCCGCAGGCGCCGCGCCGGGGTCGCGCGCGGCAGTTGCTTGTCCAGCTTTCGCCGCAGGCGGTCTTCAAGGCGGTGCACGCAGTGGTCAAGGAGTGCGTTCGCGGTTTCCGGGTCGTGCGCGAGCCAATGTTCGAACGCGTTGCGGACCGCACTCTCCACCTGTTGCCGGGTAGCGGTGGTGGTCAGTTTCTCCTTGGTCTGCCCTTGAAACTGGGGCGCGCCGACGAACACCGAAAGGGCCATCCGGGCCGCGCCGCTGACATCCTCGGACGTGAGCTCGCCGGCGCGCCGGTGTCGGACTAGGTTTCCGTAGGAGCGCGTGCCGCGGGTCAGCGCCGCGCGGAATCCGGCTTCGTGCGTCCCGCCGAGGGGCGTCGGAACCGTGTTGCACCAGCTGTGCAACCCGCCGTCGCCCTGTTCGGGCCAGACCACGGCCCACTCGACCCGCCCGCCGTCCGCAAGCTCCGTGCGACCGGCGAAGGGCCGCGCCGTGACGGCCGGGACGCCGGCGCTGCGTTCCTGCACCACGTCGAGCAGCCCTCCGGGAAAGTGCAGTACCGATGCCGCCGGCACCCCGGAATCCGCCTCGATCAGAACGGGGTCGCAACGCCACCGGATCGTGATCGATGACACCAGCTGCGCCTTGTCGCGGGCCATCGCGTAGAGCCGGGAGGGTCGCAGGGCGGCGTCCGTCTCGAAAATGTCCGCGTCGGGAACGAAACGGACGATCGTACCGGTCCGGCGCCCCGCCCGTCCGATCCTGGCAAGCGGCGCCTGCGGCACGCCCCGGCCGAAGGACTGGCTCCAGCGAGCGCCGTCGCGGGCGACCTCGACCGTCAGTTCGGACGACAGTGCATTGACCACCGAAAGGCCCACTCCGTGGAGCCCGCCGGAGGTCCGGTAGGCGGCTTCGCCGAACTTCCCGCCGGCGTGGAGGAGCGTGCTGGCCACCTCGACGCCGGACTTGTCGGGGATCTCCGGGTGCGGTTCGACCGGAATGCCGCGGCCGTTGTCGCCGATCGTGAGGAGGTTGCCGGCATCCAGTGCGATCTCGATTTCCCGGGCGTGCCCGGCCAAGGCCTCGTCGACGGCGTTGTCGAGAATCTCTGCCGCCAGGTGATGCATCGCCGTCTCGCCGGTGCCGCCGACATACATGCCGGGGTGCTTGCGGACCGCCTCGAGACCCTCAAGGATTTCGATGCTGGCAGCCGTGTAGACGGAGGTGTTCACGAACGGGACTTCCGACATCGTGCGGAGGAGGACGGACGGCCGGGCCGTAGGAGGGAGGCATCCGGGACGCGGAACCGCGGCCTGCGCGGCCGTTCCGGCGGCGCACCGGAGGCAGGGACGCCGGTCGCACCCGAGCGCAGGGGCGGCAGGGACCGGATGATCAGCATGCGGCCATGGCGGTGCAGGCTCCCCGGCCCGCGGTCACGCTTCTTCCAGGGTCGGGACTCCCCGCACGCGGGTCTGGCGCATGTAGCGTCGATAGCGGTCCGCATCGTAGCCGGTTCCCCGGTGCAGCAGGCATCGGTTGTCCCAGATCACGAGCTGATCGGGCTCCCAAGCATGGGTGTAGACGTGACCGGCTCCGACGGCCCGCCCCAGCAGGTCGTCGAGCAGGTGACGGCTGGCCGGCTCGTCCCAGCCCTCGACGATCTTGGCATGCGATCCGACATAGTAGTTCCGGTCGCCGGTACGAGGGTTGGTCCGGACCAGCCGTTGCCGGACCGGAGGCAGCGAGGCGGCGTGCGCCGGTGTGACCGCATCCGGGCCGACCCGGCTCCGGGAAAACACGTAGTCATGAATCACGACCAGTGGGTCGAGGGCGGCCCGCTCGGCATCCCGAAGGCGTCCGTACGCGGTGCGGGCGCTCGCAAACTGGGTCTTCCCGCCCTGGTCCGGTACCTCGTACACGCTCATGACGGACACGTACGAAGGAATCGCGCGAAACGAGGAGTCGGAGTGCCACAGGTTGTTGCCGGTGGCGAAGACGGTTCGTCGGTGGCGGCTGCCCAGCCGACTGCCGTCCTCCTGCACGTTGCCGATCGTCCCGAAGTAGCTGATCACGCCGCGTTGCCCCAGGGCCACGTGGTCTTCTTCCGGTTCGCCGAGACTGCAGGTCAGCGCGAGCTGACGGGCGTCGTCGAACGACTGGTCCGGAAAACACAGGAACGAGTGTCGATCGATCAGATCGTGCAGGTCCGCGATGGTGTCTCTGGCGAGCGGGACATGCAGGTCCAGCCCGGAAATCCGCGCCCCGAACTCGGCGTGCAGCGGCTCGATGCGGTAGCTGCTCATCCTGCCCGCCCATCGACCGCGAGCGGGAAGAGAGCCGGATCCGGCCGGCACCGCATGCTCACGACCGACCGGCCGTGCCCGCGGTATGCGGGATCGTGATCGAAGCCGGCACGCGGCTTGGCCGGCACCCCGTCTGCGACGAGGGGCACGATCCGTCCGGCAGCTTCGTCGTTTCCCGAAATCCGCGGCTGCCGCGCTGGGGCCGAGCGGGGCGGCCGATTTTCGGCCCTTGGTCCGGAGAGCATCTGCGTTGGGTCCGCCAAGGGATGCAGGTGAGATGGGCAGGATATCGGACGCGCATGAGTCCGGCCGGATTCGTCCGGCATCGATCGGCGAGATCCGACGCAGCCGGTTCTGTCGTTCGACCGGCTTCGTCGGCCGAGAGACGGGCTGGGTCGCTGACCGTGCCGACTGTGGTGTCGGCAGGCATGATGGGTAATCTTGGGGCGGCTGTCCATCAGGTGTGCAACCGAGGCCGGTACAACGGCTTCGGTCCGTGCCGGGCCAAGCGTGTTCGGGTGACCTCGGAGCGGGACGGGTGCGTTCGGCCGGAGCGCGGGCGTTCGGTCTGCGGATTGCTTCTGCCTGACCCGAAACCGCACTTCGATCACCGTGCAGTACGGCCGCTCTGACCGGGATTCGTAGTAGCAAGGCGGTACCAAGCGGCTCCGCTCTTGTGCGGTTGGGGCGGCCCGAGAGAATGGGTAAGCTTGTTCGGGCGGATTCACGATCGGCATTGCGGTCTGGTTGGCATCAACACGGACTGTGCGCGAAGCAAAGCACCAACACACACTTTTTCACATCGAGGATCGATATGGACAGCGTCTTCATATACTGGGACAACTCGAACATCTTCCACGAGGCGCAACGCTTGGCCGAAGAGAGAGAGCAGGGCCCGGGCGCCCGATATCGGGTTCGTGTCCACTTTGAAAACATGCTGCGTCTGGCGCATGCCGACAGGCCCGTGGAAAAGGCATTTGCCGCGGGCTCCGTGCCACCGGAGATGCGTCAATTATGGAACCGCCTGGAAGGAAGGGGTGTGGAAGTCCGTCTGTTTGATCGTGGCGCTCCGGGCCGTGGCGAGCAGGATATGCCCGATCGAATACTCCAGTTGAGAATGCTGGAAGACGCTCTTGATTTCAACGGGGACCCGGGCATCGTGGTCTTGCTGACCGGAGATGGTGCTGGCTACCTCGAAGGTGCCGGATTTCACAGCACGCTGTCGCGGATGCATAAGCGACGCTGGAGAGTGGAGATTTTGTCATGGGCACATTCCACGAATCAGAGGATGCGCGCTTGGGCGGAAGAAAACGGGGTGTTCGTGGCGCTCGACGACTTTTATGAAGCGATTACCTTTTTGGAGCCGTCTCGACCCGGGTTCGATCTCGCGCCTGCACGCAATCCGGCTGCACTCGACCTGTCTTGTCGAATGGTCTCTTGAACGAAGTTTCGGGAATCTTCGCGCCGCTCGTGACCGAAGTCGAGTAACTAGTGCCTGCACGGAAAATCCCTAAGAGTCTGATTACATGAATGAAAATCCAATATTGACAGGGCGAAGATTCGTCGAATCCAGCCTGATTTCAGCGGAATATGCCGTCATATGCCCTCAAAGAAGGAATCTTCGGTTCTCCAGATTCCAAATACAGCTGCATATACAGTGTGTTATGATTTTCCGTGCAGACACTAACTAGTGCCCGCACCGAAAATGGTCATTTTGGCGGCCCTTCCGGCGAAATTTCGGGTTGGACCCACCCTCCGGGGCCTCCGGTCGCTCCGTTTCCAGGGGATTCCTGCCGATTCGCAGCGGCATCCGGGCCCTTCCCACCCAGAATCCGGACGCTAGGGCGAGCGGTTCCGTTCCCGCTCCCGGCGAGCTTCGCGGATGGGGTGGGGGCGCCGCTGTCAGGCGGCGCGTCTTCGTCGTCGTCGGGCTTGGGCCCGGGCTTGTCTCTGCAGCAGCAACCCGATGCGGTGAACATTGAAGGCCACCATGGAGAGCGCCACCATCCGCGCAAAACCCTCCGCCCCATACGACAGGACCCGATCCATGCCGCGCTGCTCGAGATTATTGATGGCGGACTCCACGGCCGGATGCTGCCGGCGCATCTCCCGGAACGTCGGGTCGGCGACCCGTTTCCGGTCGGCCGGACCGAGTTTTCCCTTCTTCGGCAGCACGTTGTGATCCAGCAGTTCGTCCAGTGCGATCCGGTTGGAGGGACTGTGGAACCCCCGATCGAAGCTGCACAGGCGGAGGTCGGGGAAGCGGGCCTGGGCTTCCCGGATCATGGGCACGGCATGATCCACGTCTCCGCCTTCCCACAGGATCCGGGAGTGTAGGAGGAAGCCGTGCTGATCCTCCAGCACGGCCACCGGCACTCCGAGTTCCACCGGAACCCCGGCCTTGCCCTTCACACACCAGCGCGTGTGCTCCTCGAAGATCGAAAACACCTTCTCTTCCTGCGGGATCTTCTCGCCTTTCAGCAGGCGGCGGTCCACTTGGTCGAGCTGCCTCCGGGCATGTTTGAGGTACGACTCGATCCGGAGAATCCTGGGGGCTCCGACGCCTTGCTCCCGAAGCGCGGGAACCGTCGCTTCCGCCCGTCGGACCTCCTCCCAGCAGGCGTCGAGGTACGCTTGGATCGGCCCCGGACGGGCCCGCCGGGTCCGCCGAACCTTCTGAAAGAGCCGCTGCAGCCTCCGGCTCCGATGCCGCCACTGCCGCCCTCCGGACACCCCCGCCCGCAGGGTTGAGCGGCCCGTCTCGCGCACCAGGCAACGCATCGCATCCCACAGCAGGTTGACGTCCGTCGGGAAGTGCACATCCGTCTTCACCACGAACGAATCACAGCGGCCCCGCAGGGGCTCCTTCGACGGGCGACCGCCCGGGCCGCTCTTCCGCTTCCGCTTCCGCTTCCGCACCAGCGCATGGCCGCTCTCCGCGATCAGCTGCAACACCTCCCCCAGCACGTCCGGCGTCAGCAGGCTCACGTTGTGTACCACCGTGGGATACCGGTACCGGGTCTCGTCCCAGAAGTCGGAGTGTCCCAGAAACTTCCGAACGGTATGGTGTTGGTTCACCAGCTCGTGCAGACGATCGAAGTCACACCCCAGGACCTGCTTCAGGAGACCCATCACGAGGATCCTCCACAGCTCCATGCCGGGACGCCCTTTCGTGTGGGACACCTCGGGAAGGATCCCCTGCTCCAGGATCTCGAACAACCGGGCACGAACCGACCGGTCGGCATACACGTGCCGAAGCCCGAGCAGCAGCGGCGGAATGTCATCCCGCGAGTTCTCGTCGATCTCGATCTCCTCGATCGCAACCTGACCCAATTCCATCTGCAGGCGAATGACGTTTCGCATGGCAATTCTCGCGAAGATTTCCGAAAATCCGGCCGATTCTTGACCTCATCGGCCGATTCCCGCATCAAAGCGGGATTCTTCGTCCCCTCTATATCACGATTCCACTTTCAGAGTCAAGCCATTGTACTTTTTCGGTGCGGGCACTAACTAGTGCCCGCACCGAAAATGGTCATTTTGGCGGCCCTTCCGGCGAAATTTCGGGTTGGACCCACCCTCCGGGGCCTCCGGTCGCTCCGTTTCCAGGGGATTCCTGCCGATTCGCAGCGGCATCCGGGCCCTTCCCACCCAGAATCCGGACGCTAGGGCGAGCGGTTCCGTTCCCGCTCCCGGCGAGCTTCGCGGATGGGGTGGGGGCGCCGCTGTCAGGCGGCGCGTCTTCGTCGTCGTCGGGCTTGGGCCCGGGCTTGTCTCTGCAGCAGCAACCCGATGCGGTGGACATTGAAGGCCACCATGGAGAGCGCCACCATCCGCGCAAAACCCTCCGCCCCATACGACAGGACCCGATCCATGCCGCGCTGCTCGAGATTATTGATGGCGGACTCCACGGCCGGATGCTGCCGGCGCATCTCCCGGAACGTCGGGTCGGCGGCCCGTTTCCGGTCGGCCGGACCGAGTTTTCCCTTCTTCGGAAGCACGTTGTGATCCAGCAGTTCGTCCAGTGCGATCCGGTTGGAGGGACTGTGGAACCCCCGATCGAAGCTGCACAGGCGGAGGTCGGGGAAGCGGGCCTGGGCTTCCCGGATCATGGGCACGGCATGATCCACGTCTCCGCCTTCCCACAGGATCCGGGAGTGTAGGAGGAAGCCGTGCTGATCCTCCAGCACGGCCACCGGCACTCCGAGTTCCACCGGAACCCCGGCCTTGCCCTTCACGCACCAGCGCGTGTGCTCCTCGAAGATCGAAAACACCTTCTCTTCCTGCGGGATCTTCTCGCCTTTCAGCAGGCGGCGGTCCACTTGGTCGAGCTGCCTCCGGGCATGCTTGAGGTACGATTCGATCCGGAGAATCCTGGGGGCTCCGACGCCTTGCTCCCGAAGCGCGGGAACCGTCGCTTCCGCCCGTCGGACCTCCTCCCAGCAGGCGTCGAGGTACGCCGGGATCGGCCCCGGACGGGCCCGCCGGGTCCGCCGAACCTTCTGAAAGAGCCGCTGCAGTCTCCGGCTCCGATGCCGCCACTGCCGCCCTCCGGACACCCCCGCCCGCAGGGCTGAGCGACCCGTCTCGCGCACCAGGCAACGCATCGCATCCCACAGCAGGTTGACGTCCGTCGGGAAGTGCACATCCGTCTTCACCACGAACGAATCACAGCGGCCCCGCAGGGGCTCCTTCGACGGGCGACCGCCCGGGCCGCTCTTCCGCTTCCGCTTCCGCACCAGCGCATGGCCGCTCTCCGCGATCAGCTGCAACACCTCCCCCAGCACGTCCGGCGTCAGCAGGCTCACGTTGTGTACCACCGTGGGATACCGATACCGGGTCTCGTCCCAGAAGCCGGAGTGTCCCAGAAACTTCCGAACGGTATGGTGTTGGTTCACCAGCTCGTGCAGACGATCGAAGTCACACCCCAGGACCTGCTTCAGGAGACCCATCACGAGGATCCTCCACAGCTCCATGCCGGGACGCCCTTTCGTGTGGGACACCTCGGGAAGGATCCCCTGCTCCAGGATCTCGAACAACCGGGCACGAACCGACCGGTCGGCATACACGTGCCGAAGCCCGAGCAGCAGCGGCGGAATGTCATCCCGCGAGTTCTCGTCGATCTCGATCTCCTCGATCGCAACCTGACCCAATTCCATCTGCAGGCGAATGACGTTTCGCATGGCAATTCTCGCGAAGATTTCCGAAAATCCGGCCGATTCTCGACCTCATCGGCCGATTCCCGCATCAAAGCGGGATTCTTCGTCCCCTCTATATCACGATTCCACTTTCAGAGTCAAGCCATTGTACTTTTTCGGTGCGGGCACTAACTAGTGCCCGCACCGAAAATGGTCATTTTGGCGGCCCTTCCGGCGAAATTTCGGGTTGGACCCACCCTCCGGGGCCTCCGGTCGCTCCGTTTCCAAGGGATTCCTGCCGATTCGTAGCGGCATCCGGGCCCGTCCCACCCAGAATCTGGACGCTAGGGCGAGCGGTTCCGTTCCCGCTCCCGGCGAGCTTCGCGGACGGGGTGGAGGGGCGCCGCTGTCAGGCGGCGCGTCTTCGTCGTCGTCGGGCTTGGGCCCGGGCCTGTCTCTGCCGCAGCAACCCGATGCGGTGGACATGGAAGGCCACCATGGAGAGCGCCACCATCCGCGCAAAACCCTCCGCCCCCTACGACCGGACCCGGTCCATGCCGCGCTGCTCGAGATGATGGATGGCGGACTCCACGGCCGGATGCTGCCGGCGCATCTCCCGGAACGTTGGGTCGGCGGCCCGTTTCCGGTCGGCCGGACCGAGTTTTCCCTTCTTCGGAAGCACGTTGTGATCCAGCAGTTCGTCCCGTGCGATCCGGTTGGAGGGACGGTGGAACCCCCAATCGAAGCGGCACAGGCGGAGGTCGGGGAAGCGGGCCTGCGCTTCCCGGATCCTGGGTACGGCAGGATCCACGTCCGGACCTTCCCACAGGATCCGGGAGTGTAGGAGGAAGCCGTGCTGATCCTCCAGCACGGCCACCGGCACTCCGAGTTCCACCGGAACCCCGGCCGTGCCCTTCCCACACCCGCGCGTGTGCTCCTCGAAGATCGAAACCACCTTCTCTTCCTGCGGGATCTTCTCGCCTTTCAGCAGGCGGCGGTCCACTGGGTCGAGCTGCCTCCGGGCATGCTTGAGGTACGACTCGATCCGGAGAATCCTGGGGGCTCCGACGCCTTGCTCCCGAAGCGCGGGAACCGTCGCTTCCGCCCGTCGGACCTCCTCCCAGCAGGCGTCGAGGTACGCCGGGATCGGCCCCGGACGGGCCCGCCGGGTCCGCCGAACCTTCTGAAAGAGCCGCTGCAGCCTCCGGCTCCGATGCCGCCACTGCCGCCATCCGGACACCCCCGCCCGCAGGGTTGAGCGGCCCGTCTCGCGCACCCGGCAACGCATCGCATCCCACAGCAGGTTGACGTCCGTCGGGACGTGCACATCCGTCTTCACCCCGAACGAATCACAGCGGCCCCGCAGGGGCTCCTTCGACGGGCGACCGCCCGGGCCGCTCTTCCGCTTCCGCTTCCGCACCAGCGCATGGCCGCTCTCCGCGATCAGCTGCAACACCTCCCCCAACACGTCCGGCGTCCGCAGGCTCACGTTGTGTACCACCGTGGGATACCGGTACCAGGTCTCGTCCCAGAAGTCGGAGTGTCCCAGAAACGTCCGAACGGTAGGGTGTTGGTTCACCCGCTCGTGCAGACGATCGAAGTCACACCCCAGGACCTGCTTCAGGAGACCCATCACGAGGATCCTCCACAGCTCCATGCCGGGACGCCCTCGCAGGCGGGATACCTCGGGAAGGATCCCCTGCTCCAGGATCTCGAACAACCGGGCACGAACCGACAGGTCGGCATACACGTGCCGAAGCCCGAGCAGCAGCGGCGGAATGTCATCCCGCGAGTTCTCGTCGATCTCGATCTCCTCGATCGCAACCTGACCCAATTCCATCTGCAGGCGAATGACGTTTCGCATGGCAATTCTCGCGAAGATTTCCGAACATCCGGCCGATTCTCGACCTCATCGGCCGATTCCCGCATCAAAGCGGGATTCTTCGTCCCCTCTATATCACGATTCCACTTTTAGAATCAAACCATTGTACTTTTTCGGTGCGGGCACTAGTTACCAAGCTCTTATGCACCAAGCATGGCGCGCGTAGGAGAGAGCGTCCGGACCCGCAAGTCCACACGCCGGGCGCGTTAGTCGGCGGACAGGCGGATGATGAAGCCAAGAACGACGACCGCGGCAATCCACAGTCCGACTTGCCAGCGAAGGTTGTCCTTGTCGCGCTTCGCGGCTTCGGTATCGCGCTTCGCGTTATCCTCGGCGATGGTCTTTGCCAAGAGGGCGATGTCGGTCTTGTATTCCGCCTGCATGGTCTTCATCCGCTCCTCCAAGCGGGCGAGCCGCTCGGACAGTTGATGCGGCGCCGGCCCGTCCATCATGCTGCCATCCTAACACCGGCGGCGGCGGCCGGGCAAGCAGGCGAAGCAGTGATCCTGAATCCCGCAGTTGAAGGTCGCGACCGCTCTTTCGGCGGGATTCGACGATCGGTTTTCGGGTCGGATTTCAGCACGCCGACGCGGCCTCGAGCGGCGATAACCGAGATGGGGGCCGGGTTCGCGACCATGGGTCAAGGTGAGCGGTCGCTTTGACTCGTTGGTGGTGGACTCCCACTGCACTACCTGAGAGCATGATTCAAAACTCCGTATAATCAGTAGGTTACGGTTTTTCCGAGGGTTTCGGCCCGTCCGAGGCGGCGCACCAAGATGCGGATCACGGCCCGTTGCAGCCATGCCAGCGAGCTCTCCAGCCGTCGTTCATAGTCTTTCGCCAGACGTCGGCAGCGGCCCAGCCAGCCGAAAAACCGCTCAACGATCCAGCGTCGCGGAAGCACCTCGAAACCCTTCTGTTCCTTGGGTTTTGTCACGATCTCGAGGTCCGGGGCGTCCGGCATCGCGGCCAAGGCTTGGGCCAGTTTGGGACCGCGGTACCCTCCGTCTGCCCAGACCTTCTGCAGGCTCGGCATGGTCGTTCGCAGTTCAGCGAGGACCGCCGGCGCACCATCCCGATCCTGCACGTTGGCGGGGTGCACCTGCAGGACCAAGGGCAACCCGAGGGTATCGACCACCGCGTGCCGCTTTCTCCCCTTGATCGTTTTCCCACCGTCATAGCCACTCGGCCCACCACTCACCGGACCGTCGAAATCGCAGGAAAACAAGGCGGTAGCGCACGCCACTGGCAACCCGTCATCAACTGATACAGCAGCGCGTTCACTACCTCGCGCAGGTCTACCTCACGGGGACGACCCGTCGACGACGGTGCCGGAAGCAGCGGCTCCCAACGAGCCCATTCCGCGTCGGTCCGATCGCGTTCGAAGCGGTTTCCCCGACGCTGATCCTTCGCACGAGCGGTCTCGCTCCAAGCCATGGCATCCTCCCAATGTCGTCGCCAACCACATCGTAGAGGCTCGAATCGGGGTTGTTCCGTATCTAGTGCCCGCACCGAAAATGGTCATTTTGGCGGCCCTTCCGGCGAAATTTCGGGTTGGACCCACCCTCCGGGGCCTCCGGTCGCTCCGTTTCCAGGGGATTCCTGCCGATTCGTAGCGGCATCCGGGCTCTTCCCACCCAGAATCCGGACGCTAGGGCAAGCGGCTCCGTTCCCGCTCCCGGCGAGCTTCGCGGACGGGGTGGAGGGGCGCCGCTGTTAGGCGGCGCGTCTTCGTCGTCGTCGGGCTTGGGCCCGGGCCTGTCTCTGCAGCAGCAACCCGATGCGGTGGACATTGAAGGCCACCATGGAGAGCGCCACCCTCCGCGCAAAACCCTCCGCCCCCTACGACAGGACCCGGTCCATGCCGCGCTGCTCAAGATGATTGATGGCGGACTCCACGGCCGGATGCTGCCGGCGCATCTCCCGGAACGTCGGGTCGGCGGCCCGTTTCCGGTCGGCCGGACCGAGTTTTCCCTTCTTCGGCAGCACGTTGTGATCCAGCAGTTCGTCCCGTGCGATCCGGTTGGAGGGACTGTGGAACCCCCGATCGAAGCTGCACAGGCGGAGGTCGGGGAAGCGGGCCTGCGCTTCCCGGATCATGGGCACGGCAGGATCCACGTCTCCGCCTTCCCACAGGATCCGGGAGTGTAGGAGGAAGCCGTGCTGATCCTCCAGCACGGCCACCGGCACTCCGAGTTCCACCGGAACCCCGGCCTTGCCCTTCACGCACCCGCGCGTGTGCTCCTCGAAGATCGAAACCACCTTCTCTTCCTGCGGGATCTTCTCGCCTTTCCGCAGGCGGCGGTCCACTTGGTCGAGCTGCCTCCGGGCATGCTTGAGGTACGATTCGATCCGGAGAATCCTGGGGGCTCCGACGCCTTGCTCCCGAAGCGCGGGAACCGTCGCTTCCGCCCGTCGGACCTCCTCCCAGCAGGCGTCGAGGTACGCCGGGATCGGCCCCGGACGGGCCCGCCGGGTCCGCCGAACCTTCGGAAAGAGCCGCTGCAGTCTCCGGCTCCGATGCCGCCACTGCCGCCCTCCGGACACCCCCGCCCGCAGGGCTGAGCGGCCCGTCTCGCGCACCCGGCAACGCATCGCATCCCACAGCAGGTTGACGTCCGTCGGGACGTGCACATCCGTCTTCACCACGAACGAATCACAGCGGCCCCGCAGGGGCTCCTCCGACGGGCGACCGCCCGGGCCGCTCTTCCGCTTCCGCTTCCGCACCCGCGCAGGGCCGCTCTCCGCGATCCGCGGCAACACCTCCCCCAGCACGTCCGGCGTCCGCAGGCTCACGTTGGGTACCACCGTGGGATACCGGTACCGGGTCTCGTCCCAGAAGCCGGAGTGTCCCAGAAACTTCCGAACGGTAGGGTGTTGGTTCACCCGCTCGTGCAGACGATCGAAGTCACACCCCAAGACCTGCTTCAGGAGACCCATCACGAGGATCCTCCACAGCTCCATGCCGGGACGCCCTTTCGTGTGGGACACCTCGGGAAGGATCCCCTGCTCCAAGATCTCGAACCACCGGGCACGAACCGACCGGTCGGCATACACGTGCCGAAGCCCGAGCAGCAGCGGCGGAATGTCATCCCGCGAGCTCTCGTCGATCTCGATCTCCTCGATCGCAACCTGACCCAATTCCATCTGCAGGCGAATGACGTTTCGCATGGCAATTCTCGCGAAGATTTCCGAAAATCTGGCCGATTCTCGACCGCATCGGCCGATTCCCGCATCAAAGCGGGATTCTTCGTCCCCTCTATATCACGATTCCACTTTCAGAGTCAAACCATTGTACTTTTTCGGTGCGGGCACTATCTAGTAGTCCACCGACGTTGTATTGATGGCTGCAGGATGGGGCGGTATTTCCGTGTCGGTCCGTGTCGGCCCCGTGTCGGCACCCGCTGGAACCGGGCTGTTCGCTGAGATTCTCGCACCGCTTCTAAGGATCAGATAAAGAACACAATGGGATTATTAGGCCTCTATGTATCAGGTGTCAGGTCTGAGCATCGGGGCCAGCTCATGCCTGCAGCCCCCAATCCAACGTTTCCGTACTACTACTAGTAATACAGAATCATTGGATTGATGGGTATAGAGACTTCAGTTTCACCCGGGCGTCTGCCGTCGTGAACCGCCAGTCGACGGTGCCGCCGGCCGCGTTGCGGCGCTTGACCCACGCCGCGGTCTCCCGCAGCATGGTGGCGCGATCAGGAATGCGTCGTCGAAGACACGGTCGCGACCACGCGCCGATTTCGATTTCGGCCATGTTGAGCCAGCTTCCGTGCTTCGGCGGGTACCGAAACTCGAACCGCTTTCGCACCCGCATGGCCTCCCGGGGTGCAAAGGCTTCATACAACGACGCGGGGCCGTGTGTGTTCAGGTTGTCCATGACCCGTACAATCTTCTTTCCGGGGATAGGATCGTCCGCGAGTTCCCGGATGAACTGCGCCCAGTCCCGCGCCGTGCGGCGATCGGTGACCTTTACCGTACGCCAATTTTCGTTGGGCGCGAACGCCAGGAAGAGATTGGCCGTACCGTTTCGCTCGTATTCGTAGTCGACGATTTCCGGCTGCCCGGGCCGCACGGGGCGGGGAAGGCGGGTTTCCTTCGTCTGCTGCCGGCTGGTCTCATCCATGCAGACCAGGACCTCGTCTTCGGCAAAATCCCGCTGGTACGTGTCCAGCACCTCCTCCATCGCCGCCACGAACGGCGCATTGCGGCTCGGGGGAATGCACCAGTACTGCTTCAGCCAAGGCTTGATCTCCTTTTTTTAGAGTCTTCCGTACCGTTTCTTTCGAGATGCTCTCGACGATCTCCATCTCCATCCGACGACCGGCCAGCAGCTTCAGCGTCCAGCGAACACAACCTTCGGGCGGGGAAGAACAGGCCAGAGCCACCAGCTTCGCTTCCTTCGCCCCGTCCAGGAGTTTCGGTCGGCGGTTCTCCTGCTCCCGGCGGCGGGGAGAGGCCTCCAAACCCTCCAGAACACAGCGCTTGCGCAGGCGTTCGACCGTCGAAGCACCGATGCCCAGGCCGCGCGCGATGTCGACATCTCGGAGTTTGCCGCCGTCGCGCCCTTCGTCCGCCATCAGGAGAATCTGCGCCCGACGACGACGCCAGGCGGCTCCGGTACCGTCGACGATCGCCTGGAGTTCCCGGCGCTCCGGCACCGAAAGGCTCACTCGATAGAGCTTCCTACCCTGAGGGTTGGCCATGATCCACTCCGATCCCCGCACCGAACCCCTGCAGACAGGCTCGGTTCCCGGAAACCGGATCCGTCCGATCCCCAAGAGAGCATGAGCGCCTGCATGTTCGGCATCGGGTCTGTGGGGATGAACAAAAAAGTGCCGTACCGATCGGGCGCTCACGCGTACCGACACGCACCGATACGGGGCCGACACGGACCGACACGGAAATCTTGCCAGAATACTATCGTCAGTTCAACGTTTCCGTACTACTAGTGTCTGCACGGAAAATCACAACACATTGTATATGCAACCATATTTGGAATCTGGGGAACCGAAGATTCCTTCTTTGATGGCATATGACGACATATTCCGCTGAAATCAGGCTGGATTCGATGAATCTTCGCCCTGTCAATATTGGCTTTCCATTCATGTAATCAGACTCTTAGGGATTTTCCGTGCAGGCACTATCTACTCACCCCCCTACTGATGACGAAGATCGATCCGCTTCTTGTCAGCCGGAACACGCATCTCCGGTCATCGGTCGCGAACGAGTTAGTGCCCGCCCGAAAATGCCCCTTTCGGATGGTCTGCCGGCGCAATTGCGGGTTGGAACCCTCCCTCGGTGCCCCGTCCGCTCGGTTTCCGGGGGGATTTCTGCCGATGGGCAGCGGCATCCGGGCTTGTCCCGCCGCGAATCCGGCGGCCGGGGCGAGCGGCTCCGTTCCCGCCTCCGGCGGGCTTCGCAGATGGGGTGGAAGGAAGCCGCCGTCAGGCGGCGCGTCTTCGTCGTCGTTGGGCCCGGGCCCGGGCCTGCCGGTGCAGCAGCAGCCCGATTCGGTGGACGTTGAAGGCGGTCACGGACCGTGCCACCATCCGGGCAAACCCGTCTGCCCCCTACGACAGGACCCGGTCCCTGCCGCGTTGCTCGAGGTTGTGGATCGCGGACTCCACGGCCGGATGCTGCCGACGCATCTTCCGGAACATCGGGTCGGCTTCCCGTTTCCGGTCCGCCTGACCGAGCGTTCCCTTCTTCGGCAGCACGTTGTGCTCCAGCAGCTCGTCCAGGGTGATCCGGTTGGAGGGGCTGTGAAAGCCCCGATCGAAACTGCACAGGCGGAGGTCGGGGAAGCGAGCCTGGGCTTCTCGGATCCTGGGCACGGCAGGATCCACGTCTCCGCCTTCCCACAGGACCCGATGGTGCAGGAGGAAGCCGTGTTGATCCTCCAGCACGGCCACCGGCACTCCGAGTTCCACCGGCACCCCGGCCTTGCCCTTCACACACCAGCGTGTGTGCTCTTCGAAGATCGAAAACCCCTTCTCGCTCTGCGGAATCTTCTCGCCCTTCAGCAGACGGCGATCCACCTGGGTGGATCTGCCGGCGGGCATGCTTGAGGTACGACTCGACCGAACGCACCGTGGGGATCGGGACGTCTCGCTCCCGAAGCACCGGTACCGCCTCTTCCGCCCGCCGGACCCACGCCCGGCTGGCGTCGAGGTACGCCTTGACCGGCTCCGGACGGGCCCGTCGGGTCTGCCGAACCTGCTGGAAATGCTGCTGCAGTTTCCGGCTCCCATGCTGCCACTGCCGCCATCCGGACACCCCCAAGCGTACGGCGACGCGACCCGTATCCCGCACCAGGCAACGCATCGCATCCCACAACAGGTGGACATCTGTCGGGTAGTGCACATCCGTCTTCACCACGAACGAATCGCAGCGGCCCCGCAGGGGGTCGTCCGACCGACGGCGGCCCCGGTCGTCCGCGCCGTCCGCGTCGTTCGCGCCGTCCGCGCCGTCCGCGCCGTCCGCGCCGTTCGTGCCGTCCGCGCCGTCCGCGCCGTCCGCGTCGTCCGCGCCGTTCGTGACGTCCGCGCCGTTCGTGACGTTCGTGACGTTCGTGTCGTCCTTCCGCTTCCGTGTCCGCTTCCGCTTCCGTACCAGCGCATGGCCTTTCTCCGCGATCAGCTGCGACACCTTCCCCAGCACTTCCGGTGTCAGCAAGCTCACGTTGTCCACCATCGTCTGATATCCGTACCAGGTGTGATCCCAGATGTCGGTGTGCCCCAGAAACTTCCGAACCGTCCTGTGCTCGTTCACCAGCTCGTGCACGGGATCGAAGTCCTAGCCCAAACCCTGCTTCAGGAGACCCATCACCAGGATCTTCCACAACTCCATGCCGGGACGCCCTCGCAGGCGGGATACCTCGGGAAGGATCCCCTCCTCCAGGATCTCGAACCACCGGGCCCGGGTCGACCGGTCGGCATACACGTAGTGAAGGCCACGCAGCATCGGCGGAATGTCATCCCGCGAATATACGTTGATCTCGATCTCCTCGATCGCAACCTGGCCCCATTCCAGCTGAGAGCGGACGGTCTCCCGCATGGCCATTCTCCCGAAGATTCCCGCATCCCGCGCGATTTTCCGGCCCCAGCGGCCGATTCCCGCCCCACAGAGGGATTCTTCACCCCTTCAATAGCACACTTCTATCACTGGAGTCAACTGGTTGTACTTTTTCGGGCGGGCACGAGATACTCGCGGACAATCTGGCGACTGATGCGCAGGGGCTCGTCGCTGTTGCCGGCGCGGTCGAGGCATCGGCAGGCCACCGCATGATCAAGGGCATTCACGAAACGGGCTGCAACAAGAACGTTGGTGTCGACGAACATGCCGGTCAGTGATTGTCACCGGGCATGTTCTCGGATCCTCCGGTCAAGCGCCCCATGTCGTCGTAGATTTGCTCGCGGCTCATCGTAAAGCCGTTGGGCCAAGGTCCGGGATCGTGGGGCGGCAGAATCTCCCGGATGGAGAATCCCTGTTGTCGTGCGGGCACCGCGGTCGATTCCGGCGGTATCTCTTGAAACACGGGCACTGTCGTCATTGTTTCGATACCCGCATCTTGCAAGCGCAATCTCGCCGCCCGCTGTGCGAGCGAATGGTCAGTGTCCATCCTTGGGTTGGACCGCAAGGGCCGGAGCGGTTGTGTCGAGACGGGCAGGCGGCAACTGAGAACCGCTTCAAGCGCGCCGAAGGTCGTCCGCCATTCCGGCTCGGGACGCACGGAAAGAAGATGACGATAGAACGACGAATAATTATCTCGGGCCGCTACGTCGTCCACGAAACGGTCTTGCATGGAGATCATGCACCGCACCTCGGAAAATTCTTGGTTGCGTGAGTATGAGCATGAATCCCTTGACTGTCAATGGAGCTCGGTTCGTATTGGCCGAGATCATGTCGGGATGGTCCGCTGGTTCAACCATGTTTTGCATCTTCTTCGTCATCGCGCAGGACGCTCTCCAGTTGGGGGTTCAGCAGCTTCCATCGCTGACCTGCCCGCTCGAGATCACCGTTAAGGATGACCGGCGCTTGGTCCTTGTGGGCCTGAACCGCGCGCTCGTAATCGGCCTGTTCCAGAACCGCCGCGACCGACTGCCATTGCCCGTCGATTTCGGTGCGGAACCTGATCGTCCCGTCCGTCTCTTCCTCTTTGCGTTCCAGGATGCGAATGAAGCCATGGAGACGCATGTCGGGTTTCGGCGCGCGCTCCCGCAGGGAGTGGGCAGCCTGGTCCAGCAATGCGGCATCCGTCGGTCCGAACCACGAAACTGGAGATGGCGTCCTCTTCACCGGCCGCGTCCGTGCCCACGAGACGCTGATATCCAGCATCGGGAATGGTTCGATGATCCTGACCAGTGCCTCGCACAGGTTGGCACTCACCCCGCTGGCCACTGCCTCTACGAAGGCGCTGCCATCGTCGGAACCCGCTCGCTCCGCCGCCCGCCGCACCGTGGTCAGCGCCTCGACAAGCCGTTTCGTCATCCGACGAAAGATCGGCGCGTTATGGTCATCCGAAGCCTCATCCTCATCCTCGAACAACATCGGCAAGGGCGGAGGCATGGCTGGTGTCAGCAAAGTCACAACGAAGCTGCCCTGGTCCGTCTGCCCAAGCCGCATCTGTTGCAGCAGGTCTGCCGCCTCCCTGTTCGCGCGAGCGCGGTACACCGGGCGCGGGTCTTGAAGCGAGCACGCTACCGCCAGCACCATAGCGCTGGCGCCTTCGATCAGGGCCACGCCGTCGTTCAGTCCCAAGCTGCCGTCATCGCTCTCCGCGGCCCGGACACGAATCGCATCCCGGTCCGCTGTCGTCAGCGCACGGTACACGGTCAACGGATCCTGGTCGGCGACCTGTGCGAAGGTCTCGATCAACGCCGCTACCGCACTCGCATAGTCCCCGAGGCGCGTCGTGAGCGGCACGACGATTTCCGGCAGCGTGTCGCCAACATAGATGTCCGAATGCTCGCGGTACGAGCCGCAGCGGCTCCAACCCGAGATGCGGGCGTAGGCGGACAGGGCCGCCGGCGAAATCGCCAGTAGCGCGTCACGGTCTTGAATGCTGACCTGCATCAGAGTTCTCCCGTCCTGGATTGTCCCATCAGCCTTTGCAGGGTTTCGACATCGAGTATGTTCCATTCGGGGATATGAACGGTGATGATCTTCTGACCAGTGACTTCATCATGATCCTGTTGCAGGTTCAGCCAGTAGGCACGACGCCGCAGGATGAGAGCCTCCTCGGTCACGGACAACCAGCGCGTTTCGTCTTCGGGAAGCTCCAGCACCACGAGTAGCCGCGGCGTCTGCGTCTCGGTACGTAGATCGTCGTAGTTCTTCAGGGACAGTCGAAACGGCAGGACGCCGTGTCCCGGACCGCTGAAACTGGCAGTGGCCTTGAGTTGCAGGTCGAGGGCCGGGCGATATGTACCTCCCGCCTGAACCCGCAGGTCGACGCTGTCGCGGTCCGACTCCGGCACCGAAGTCAGAAACCCCGCCCGCGCCGCCAGTGCCTTGACATAGACCAGAGACAGCGACATAGACCAGAGACAGCCCTTCCTTCTGATCTGGAACGGTGAGCAGGCCGCCAGTCATGCAACCTCTCCGACTATCTGCTCGGTATCCCGAAGGCGGATTTCGCCGGACATCAGCTTCGGGAGAAGCAGATCGCGGGTCTGCGCCAGTTCGCGGGACTCTCGACGATTTGAGAGCAGCAGATCCATCATGGTGCTGACTGTCCTGTCGAACAACGCAAGCAATTTTGGATTTGCAGCCAAGACCTCGCAAGCGAGAAGAGACTTTGGCGGGCCGCGTTGATGGCTCTTCGACGTGCCGGTGACCCTCGCGCTCATCTCCGCTCTGAAAATTGAGCTTCCAAAGAGGCAGTATAGTACACTGCGGGTTGCCGGTGCCAGAGGCGTAAGGGCTAGAAATTCGGTGGACGCAATTGGAGGGGCTTTGCCATTGGGGTCAGGCAACCATACCCGTTCAATCTCGGGATTGAGCTTGGACAGAAGAACCGCGCTCTCTGGCACAATCGTCTTGTTGCTCTTGATCGAGCCACCAAGTTCAATGGTCGGCTCATTTCCGGCATCGTAAGCGGGGATGCTGTAATGCTCGTAGATGCGCTCGGGTTTTGCACTGGGCGACAAGGTGGCGCGATGGTGTTTCGCTAACTGGCTTAGCGTGTAGGGAAACCACCCGACCGGCTTGCCTTCGCCGTCCAACGCATCGGGAAACAGCTCCCACAGTTCGGGAGCGAGGTAGGGGGAGCGCCCTGCCATTTTCGCCCGGACCGGCCCGAAATCGACGAACCAGTCCTTGAAGAGCGCCCGCGCCATCGCCTCCAGCGTCCCGTTCATCCGCCGGTTCCGCTCGATCTTGTCGTCGAGCGCGCCGAGAATGCCCGCAATGGCGCGCTGCTCGGGGAGGGGTGGGAGCTGGATTCCATATTCAGATGCGCATATCCAACTCGCGCGGGGCATTCGAGTTCCTTCAGATCGAGAGTTTACGAAATCGACAAAATGTTGAGATGCCAAACAATAATGAACGAACCCCTGATCAACACCGTTCCTGGATCTGACGACCCAGATGTCAGTTGAACAAATGCCGTCGAAAGGAGCTCTTGCGACTTTGCGAAAATACGGCCTGAGCTTCCCGAACAGCGTATCTCCCGCTCGGAATCGGCTCTTGATGCTTTCTACATCGCTTGCAGTACCCCGGCCAGTCAGATGCAGCGAGCCCTCGCCTATGTGCTCAAGACCAACATAGGGAAAGTCCGCAAAAACCTCAGACGGTTGGATCGGATCTCGCACCAGACGGGCACATTTCCCCAATTTCAGACGTCCTGACCTCGTCCAACGTCAGGTGAGACGATTCTGGGGTGTTGTGCCGTCGATGTCGTAGACGAGGCGGAGGTTGGTTCCCGGATAGACGGTCCTGGTCTGGTTGAGTTCTTCGATCAGCGGCAGCAGTGCTTTTTCGGTTGCGTTGTTGGCCAGGCCGAGGATGTTGACCCTGAGGATGCCGCTTTCGGGGTCCGGCTCGATGCTGGCATCGGCGGTCATCAGGGCGGCGAGGAGGGTGCGGACGGTGTTGGGTCGTGCCTTTCCCCGGATCACGGGGGCCATCATGCGGGTTTCGGCGCGATCGCAGATCATGCGGACGAGATCGATGAGGAGGCGTCGCGTTCGTGGCAAGGTGTCGGGCTGGTCGCGGTCGGCACGTTCGCCGACACGGACATGGCTGGCCAGGGTCGAGCGGCGCTCCTTGAGTTCGGCGAGGGCCTCCTCGAGAGCGCCGACTTCGGCAGCGAGAGCGTCGGTTGCCTTGCTCTTGGCGGTGGCCCTGGCGACCCGCACCTGCAGTTGAGCGAGGCGCGCCTGGTGCTTCCGGATGGCCGTGCGCACGGTCCTCATGGCCGGATGGACCACGAGGGTGTCGTCATCGAGCGTCTCGAAGCCCTGCTCCGGCAGGGCGTCAAGGTTGTAGGCGTCACGCATGTACTGGAAGAAGTTCTCCTGAACCCAGCGCGAGAACATGGCCCCGGCGACCTCTTCCATCGCCATCCCCGGATGGGTGGTGATGAGCGGCACCTGGCGGCCATGGTCCAGGAGGCGGCGGATCTGGCGGACCTTGTAGCCCTTGGCCAGAGCGATCTTCTTCTCGGCCCGTCGGACCTGGGTCGAGGGGGTCCCCGCCGGCCCGTGAAGGGGCACCGTGCATTCCGTGAAGTCCTCGACGGCCCAGTCCTTGCCCTTGAAGTTCTTGTGCCAGGTGAGGACCGCGATGCCGCGGCGCGCCCGACGGCGGAACCGGTCCGGGCTCCAGCCCTCGCGGTCAAAGACCAGGGTGACCGCCGGCGGGCCGCCGCGAAGAAGGTCACCGGCATCCCCGGTGACGACCCCCAGGGTCTCCAGCTCAGGGACCACGTCCTGCTCCAGAGCCCGCACCATCGTGCCATCGAGATCCTTGTGGAGACACACCAACGGGGCGCCCGAAAGGGCGTGGATCCAATCGCTTGCCGCGGCCGGAAGGCAGAGCTTCTGGCGCGACACGAAGGGCTTCGGCACCGTACCCTTGCCGTGGTAGACCTTGACAGGGCCGTCCACGGCCAGCGTCATCCAATCCTGCGAGCCGTCCTCGAGCCAGGACCGCCCGAGGGCCCGTTGCCATGCCTCCACCGTCTCGGGAGAGGCGGCAAGGGCGGCCACCTTCCTCCTCAGGGTCTTGACCTCCGGGCATCGGTCGAGACCCAGCAGAAGACCCCATTCCCCGGGCGCCGGGTAGCGCAGTCTCTCCGGCGTGCGCACCCGGGCCAGGGTCATGAAAGCCAGCAGGATGAGGACGGTCGAGAGACCGTAGAACCCCGCCGGCAGACGCAAGACGCGGTGCGCCGTCTCGAGGAGACCCTCCCGCAGCAGCATCGGCAGGGCCGCAAGGACCCCGCCTCTCTCGACCGCAAGGGCCTTCGTGTCGAAGCGAGGAGCGGCCTCCTCCCTCATCCCCGTGGAAGCCCGCAGGCGCCCCTCGACATCGTGGCAGGCCCGTCCCCTCGCCGGACGCCGGGCCTCCTTCGAGCGTTGCGAACGTTCGCTTGCCGCGGCGCCCTCGACCACCGGAGCCTGGAGGACGCCTGACCGCAGGTTCTCGTGGAAGGTGCTGTGCGACACGCCCAGCGCCCGGGCACAGGCGCGTCCGCTGGTGCCCGAGGCCAGCATCGTTTCGGCGCGTCGCGCCATCGCCGGGGAGATCACCGTGCGTCTCCGCGGCCGCTGCGGTGCGCCGAACGCCGCCTCGCCCTTGGCTTTCAGGAGCTTCACCGCACGGTAGACGGTGGGCCGTGAGACCCCGAAGGCCCTCGCCAAATCGACCACGCGCACACCGGCGGCCGTGGAGAACCGGGCGATGCGCAGGGCCTGGGCACGGGAGTCCTGGGCCGCATGGCAGTCGAACGGCTCGAGATTGGAGAAATACCACGCCTGATCGCCGATGACGGCCCACGAGAAGGACGAGGCGATGGGGGTGGCATGAGCCGGCTGGAGCGGTAGGGAGGGGGTCCTGGCGATTCCAATGTGTAACACATGATATTAGACACACTGGTCGCCACATGTCAAGCGGAATCCGCACCGAAACAGCCAGAAACACAGGAAAACAGGGGGACTTCCTGACGGGCGCGATAGGCCTCCTCAGAAGGGCAGGTCAGGATGTCTGAATTTTGTGCACACCGTGTTGCAATTTCGGTTGGTGATTTTCCGATCCTCTATTGCAATCAGCACCACATGATCCCGCTCGATCTCCCGGTGGAAGCGTGCCGGCAGGCGCGCCCAGTCCCGGGCCTCGACCAGGAAAGGGAGGCTCGATTCCCGCACCGCCTCCTCGAAATCCGCCACGTTGCCTGCCGGAATTTCCCTCAATCCCGGCCCGCGCAGCACCAGATCGAGATCGCTGCCGTCATGGCTGCGCCCGTGGACGCGGCTGCCATAGGCCCACACCTCGACCTCGGGCAGATGCTCCCGCACCAGCGCCTCCAGCACCGCGCGGTGCTGCGGCTGGAGATGCAGCCGGTCAGTCATCCGGTCTTGCCGTGATCATGTCCGCCAGCGCCTGGGAATCGGCGATAAAGTCGGGCAGCAGCCTCAGCGTGGCCCCGGCGAAGCCTGCGCCGTAGTCGTGCGCGGTATCGTTGCGGTGGTCGCGATAGCCGAACCAGCGTTCCGCCGCGCTGGCTTCGATCAGTCCGTGCCGGGCGGCGTGGCGGAACCGGCCCTTGAAGGCAAGCCGGTCGGCCTGTCGGTTGCTGGCGAAGAAGGCGGCAAGCCGCTTGCGCAACCGTTTGCCGCTCTGCTCCAGCACCAGCCCGAACTCCTTCACGCAGGCGGTGCGATCGATGTCGTACAGGAAATCGTCCGCCGCGCGATGCTGGTCGATCTTGCCGAAAACGGTCTCCAGCGTTCCGATGCAGCGCCGCAGGAAGGTGGTATCGAGACTCATGTCCCGCTGCTCCGTCCCCGGTGCGCAGATCCGTTGCGGCTCATCCATGAGCGGCAGGCCGATTTGTCGCTCGCTCGTTTGGCAAAACACCGGTCTCGACAGCAATCGGCCGACACCGGCGAATCCCGATCCGATCGGCAACCTGGCCGCGTCGGGATCGACCCACCGGTATCCACCGGCCAGCATACCCGCATGCCCACGCTGCGGAATCCCGCCGAACACGGTTGCGATCGGCCATTGCAGGATCGGGATTTCCCATGTCGTGGCAGACCGCCCCCTCCGTTTTCCTTCGACCTGACCGGACTCCGGACCGGGCCATCGGTCTTTCAGGCCTCCCAGAGCATCCGGAACGGCATGGCGAACAGTCCGGGACTCGGCCGCTGGATGCGTTCGCCATCGTGAAGGAGAATGCCGCAGGCGAATCGCTTGCCTGCGATCTCCTTCAGGCGCCGCAGTCCGCCGAAGTCCCGGGGCCGGGCCGTCGCTCCCGCCTTGATCTCGATTCCCGCGACGAGGCCCGGAGAGCGCTCCAGAACCAGGTCGACCTCGACGCCGTCCTTGTCCCGATAATGACGGACGGTCGGCGGATCGTCCGCAAGGGCGACGGCCTTGGCGATCTCCCCGTGCACGAAACTCTCCAGAAGCGGTCCCAGCCCTTGACGGTCCCGCGCTATCGCTGCGGCATCCGTCCGCAGGAGCGCTGCGAGCAGACCGGAATCCAAAAACTGCAGTTTCGGCCTCCTGACGAGCCGTTTCCGCCGGTTGTTGTGCCAGGCATCGACGCGTCGGATCAGGAACAGGTTCTCCAGCAGGACCAGCCAGCGATCGACCGTCCTGCCGTCCACGCCGAGGCCGGCGCCAAGACCGGACAGGTTGAGCAGCTGACCTGCGGAAACGGCCGCGTGATCGATCAGGCGAACCATCTTGCCGCGCTTGCGGACGGAAGCGATGTCGAGGACATCGCGTTCGGCCAGTGCCTGCGCATAGGCACGCAACCAAGCGCTGCGCCGCGCCGGGGCGGAGCGGGAAAGAGCGGGCGGATAGCTGCCGGCCACCACCCGTTCGATCAGGGCGGCGGTCGGCCCGGTCTCCTCAAGGGCCGGGAAGTCGCCGGCAAAGGCTCGGTCGAGGAATCGGGACGGGACGGTACCGGCAATCTCGGTCTGGGAGAAGGGCAGGAGTTCGACGGTCTCGATGCGGCCGGCCAGCGAATCCGGAGAGATCGCGCTCCGGAACAGTTCGGCCGAACCCGTGAGCAGGAACCGTCCGGGGGCGGGACGTTCGTCGACCGCCTTCTTGAGCGCCAGGATCAGGTCCGGGGCGCGCTGGATCTCGTCGATCGCGGCGGTGTGCAGGCCTCGGACGAAGCCCGCCGGATCGTCCCGGGCGAACCTCCGGGACTGATCGTCGTCCAGCGAAACGAATGCCCGGCCGTCGTTCTCGGCGAGCCGGCGGGCCAGCGTCGTTTTCCCCGACTGGCGTGGCCCCACGATGGCGACCATCCGGGTATCGGAGAGCGCGAGGCGAACGCGCGCCTCGGCGTGTCGTTCCACAAAGCGCCCCGCAGGGGCCGCCCGATTCGGCACCGCACTTCGTCCCATCGGGAATTCCGGTCCGTCCCGTTCGGACTGCAGGATCGATCCCCTCTGCGTCGCGCGCAAGTTCCCGGCGCCTCCGGACCGGTCCCCGACGGCGGAATCCGGCAAGGCACCCGGAAGCGGGCGCCGAACCCCAGGTTCTGGTCCCGGGAAGGCGGAGGACGGCGAAGGTCGCGGACCCCGCTCCGGACCGGAGGCCGCATCCGGGTCCGGTCAGTAGGCCGGATCGCTCCCGGTGTCGGGGTGCAGTCCCTGTTCCCGGAGAGCGTCGGCCACTTCCCTCGGCATGTAGGTTTCGTCGTGCTTGGCCAGGATGTCGGTGGCCGCGAAGGTTCCGTCGGGCAGGAAGCGGCCTTCGGCGACGACGCCCTGCCGTTCCCGAAACAGGTCCGGAAGCAGACCGGCATAGGTCACCGCGACTTCGCTCGCGCCGTCGGTCACGACGAACCGGACCTCAAGACTGTCGGGCGCGCGGCGCACGCTTCCGGACTTGACCAGACCGCCCAGCCGGAGGGCTTCGCCGGGGTGGAATTCGCGCTCGGCCGCCTGGGTCGGGCTGTAGAAGAACACGAGCGTGTCGTTGAGCGCCCGGAACGCAAGGGTCGCGGCCCCGCCCAAGGCCAGGCCGGCCAGCAGGAGGCCGATCAGGCGCCGGTGCTTGCGGGTCACCGCGGCCGCCGGCGGGGAGCGGCCCGCTCGGCCTCTTCGAGGGCGGCCCGCATGATCCGGCGCGCCCGCAAACTGGCGACCACGAGTCCGGCCAGGATCAGTCCGGCCGCGGCGTAGGCGGACCAGACGTAGACACCGTAGCCGCCCATTTCGAGAAACGCGCGCACTTCAGCCTCCTTCGGGCCGGGCTGCGTGCAGGGCCGCCCGGCGCAAGGCCCGGAGGCGCCGCCGGCCGAGTTCGGTCTGGATCCGGACGACGAGCAGACCAGCGAACAGCAGCGTGAATCCCGCCGCCATGAGGAACAGCGGCGTCAGCATCGACGGGTCGATCGAGGGCCCGCCTGCGCGCAGGATACTGGCGGGTTGATGGAGGGTGTTCCACCAGTCGACGGAGAACTTGATCACGGGCAGGTTCACGGCTCCGACCAGCGCGAGGACGGTGGCCGCCCGTTCGCCGGTCTCCGGTTCGTCGAAGGCGTGAATCAGGGCCATGTAGCCCAAGTACAGGAACAGGAGAATCACGACCGAGGTGAGCCGCGCATCCCATACCCACCAGGCGCCCCACATGGGATGCCCCCAGATCGAACCGGTGACGATCGCGATCAGCGTGAAGCAGGCCCCGATCGGCGCGATGCCGCGTGCGGCGATCAGGGCCAAGGGGTGGCGCCAGACCAGCGCGACGGCGCTTGCCAGTGCGAGGCCGGCATATCCGGCCAGCGCGCTCCAGGCCGCGGGCACGTGCACGTACATGATGCGCGCGGCCTCTCCTTGCTGGTAGTCGGGCGGCGATTCCACCAGGCCGAGCCACAGCCCGGTTCCGATGCACAGGGCCGCGCCGGCTCCTGTCCAGGGAAGCAGCGGTACGGCCAACCGGAGAAATCGGGCCGGATTGGCCAACCGGTGCAGGGCCCCGGCCATCATGCAGGTCCAGTTCGTCCGGGCATCGGGAGCCTCGCCCTCAGTTGCGCACGGCCCGCAGGGCCGCGTGACCGGCATACGGCGCGAGCGCCAGGGCGGCCAGCGTCAGGGCGCCCAGTACGGAAAAATGGGCTCCGGAATCACGTCCCTTGAGCGTCTCGCCGACGGCTGCGGTGCCGAAGATCAACACGGGTACGGTCTGGGGCAGGACGATCAGCGCGGCCAGCATCCCGCCGCGCCGGACCGGGGCGGTGAGGGCGGCGCCCACCGTGCCGATGAGCGACAGCGCCGGCGTTCCGATCAGGAGGGCGCCGGCGAGCGGGACCGCTCCCCGAACCTCCATCCCGAGCGCGATGGCCGCCAGCGGCGCCAGGATCACGAAGGGAAGGCCGGTCACCAGCCAGTGGGCCAGGCTCTTGGCCAGGATCAGGATCGGACCGCTGGGCGCGTGCAGGAGGAGGAGATCGAGGGATCCGTCGGTCCGATCCGGCGCGAAGACACGTTCCAGCGACAGCATCGACGCCAGCAGGGCGACGGCCCAAGCGGCGCCCGGCGCGATCCGGCTCAGGACCTCGCGCTCCGGACCGACGCCGAGCGGGAGCATCGCCATCGCGATCCCGAAGAACATCCACACGCCGAAGAGGTCCACGACCCCCCGGAGGCAGAGCCTCAGCTCCCGTTCCACGACCGTGCGCACGAAGGTCACCGACCGCCCAGCTCCAGCCGCTGCGCCCCCGCCACCGCAAGGTCCGTCGGGGCCGTTACCACGACGCTCCCGCCGCCTGCGCGATGGCGCGCCAGTTCTTCCTGCAGCAGGGCCTCGCCGGCGGTGTCGAGATTGGCGGCCGGCTCGTCCAGGAGCCACAGGCGCGCCCGGACCACCAGCATGCGGGCCAGGGCCAGACGGCGCTGCTGCCCGGCCGACAGCCAGCCTGCCGGCAGATTCGCGGCCCGTCCGAGGCCGACCCGCCCCAGCACGGTCGCGGCGGCCGGTCCGGACCGGGTCAGCCGCCCCCAGAACTCCAGATTCTCGCGCACCGTGAGGCGGGCCTTGAGGGCATTGGCGTGTCCGAGGTATCCGAGAGCATGCACGAAGGATCCGCGCTCCGGCGCCCGGCAGGTCCCGCGCGAGGGGTCCAGGAGACCGGCCACGATGCGAAGCAGCGAAGACTTGCCGGAGCCGTTCGGCCCGGTCACGACTAGGGCCTGCCCGCTGCCGACCGCAAACGATACGTCGGAGAACAGTTCGCGATCACCGCGCTCGCACGCGAGTCCGCAGACCACGAGTTCGTCTCCCGCCGCGCCCGGCCGCTCAGTCACGCGGACGGGTGTCGTCGATGTACCGGCCGTCGTCGGGGATCCGGTCCTCGGCCACGAGAGACACGGCCGTCCGGACCCGGAGCACCGATCGGGCCGTGGCGGCAAGGGTCTCCGCGGCGACGGACTGCCCGGTCCGGGTCGCGACCTGCAGGTCCGCGCGGTCCCGGTCCTGCTCCCGCCCGACGATCAGCCGGATGCGGCCGATTTCGGGATGGCGCCTCGCGATTTCCCGCACCTGCCCCGGGTGCACGAACAGGCCCCGGACCTTGGCCGCCTGATCGGCGCGGCCCAGCCAGCCGGCGAGGCGGGGGCCCGTGCGCCCGCACGGGCTCGGACCCTCCAGGAATCTCGAGAGATCGCCGGTTCCGAACCGGATCATCGGGTAGGCGGGGCTGAGCAGGGTGACGGTCACTTCCCCGACGGCGCCCGGCGCGACCGGCGCCGTGCCGCCCGGTTCCACCAGTTCGACGATCACGTCCTCGTCGACCACCAGGCCGGTCCCCGGCACCGTTTCGTACGCGATCTGGCCGACATCGGCGGTTCCGTATCCCTGCAGTACGCGGATGCCCTCTTCCTCGAACCGGGACCGGAGACGGGAGGTCAGCGCTTCTCCGCCGACGATTCCGCTTTCCAGCGAGGAGACGTCGAGCCCCCGTTGGGCGGCTTCTTGGAGCAGGATGCCGAGAAAGGACGGGGTTCCGGCATAGCGGTTGGGACGCAGGGAGGCGATCGTCTGCAGCTGGAGGTCGGTGTTGCCGGTACCGGCGGGAAAGACCGCGCAGCCGAGGGCATGGGCTCCCTGTTCCATCATGAAGCCGGCCGGCGTGAAATGGTACGAGAAGGTGTTGTGGACGAGGTCGCCGGGCCGGAACCCGGCGGCGTGCATCCCCCGGGCCATGCGCCAGAAGTCCCCTTCGCCGCCGGGTTCGTAGATGGGGCCGGGCGAGGCGAAGACATGCCGGAACCTTCCGGCCGGCCGCGTCGCCAGCCCGCCGAAGGGAGGCGATGCCTGCTGCAGGTCCGGAAGGTCGGACTTCCGGAGCACGGGCAGGCGGGCGAGCGCCTCGCGGCTGTCGACGCGGTCGGGGTCGATGCCGGCGAGGCGCCCGGACCAGGCCGGAGCCTCGGCCGCCGCCCCCCGGAGGAGGGTTCGCAGCCGTTCGAACTGGGATCGTGCGCGCACCTCCGGCGGCCGCGTTTCCAGATCGTCGTAGCAGGGAGGGTGGGGGGCGGGGTGGGTCATGCCGTGCCTTTCCGGGATCAGTAGCCGCGCGCGGGCGAGACGGCGTGTCGGGGGGCCTCCCCGGTCCGGACCCGCGCGAGGTTGTCGGCCAGCAGCCGCGCTGCATGGGGCGTGGCGAAGTTGATCCCGGCCGCATGCGGCGTGATGATGACATCGGGACGCTGCCAGAGGGTGCTGGCGGGAGACAGGGGCTCGTCCGCGAACACGTCCAGAAAGCACGAGCCGAGGTGGCCGGAGGCCAGCAGCGCCTCGAGATCCGACTCCACGAGGGTGCTGCCCCGGCCGAGATTGATGACGTGGGCGCCGCGCGGCAGCAGCCCGAGGTGCTCGCCGTCGAGCAGCCGGTGCGTGGCCGCGGTGGCGGGAAGCACGGACAGCAGGATGTCGGCCGCGCCCAGAACCGCCGCGAGGCCTTCCGGGCCCCGGTAGCCGGTCACGTCCTCGATCGTCGTGCGTCCGGTGCGCGACCAGGCGCTCAGGGCAAACCGGAACGACCGCAGCCGCCGGAGGATCGCCCGGCCGATCTCGCCGGTGCCCAGGACGCCCACGCGGGTGCGCGCGGTATCGGCGTACGGGGGCGGCCCCCAGAGGCGTCGGCCCTGGTTCCGGAGGTGGCGGTGCAGGCTGCGGTGGCAGGCCAGCACGGCGAGCACGGCGTACTCGACCATCTGTTCGGTCAGGGTCGGGTCGACCGTGCGGGCCAGATGCACCGAAGCGGGAGGAGGGTGGGCGAGCAGGTGATCCACGCCGGTTCCGATCGTCTGGACCAGGCGCAGGTTCGGCAGCTGACGCCACATGGCCGGAGGGGCCTGCCACACGAAGGCGGCGGCGACGGCGGACGGATCCCGGATCTCGTCGGGCCAGACCTGCAGCTCGACCGGCAGCGTGAGCTCGCGACAGACCTCGCGCCAGGGTCCGACCGGGTCGTCGGTGCTGAAGTAGGCGACCGGGAACGACCGGGTCATGCAGCGGCCTCTCGCTCCAGCCGGGCGGCGCGCAGGAGCCGTTTCGTGTAGGCGGTGGCGGGGCGGCGGAACACCTGGTCGGCGGGGCCGCGTTCGACGACGACGCCGGCCTGCATCACGAGCAACTCGTCGGCCATCGCGCGGATGATCCGAAGATCGTGGCTGATGAACAGGTACGCGAGGCGGTGGCGCGCCTGCAGCGCGTGGAGGAGGTTCACGATCTGGGCCTGCACCGAGAGGTCGAGGGCCGAAGTGGGTTCGTCGAGCACCAGGACGCGGGGCGCGAGGACTAGGGCCCGGGCGATGGAGATCCGCTGGCGTTGGCCGCCCGAGAATTCGTGAGGATAGCGATCCATGACCGCCGCCGAAAGACCGACCTCCTGCAGCGTGTCCGCCACCCGCTGCCGGGCCTCCCCGGCCGTGCGCACCCGGCGGTGCAGGACCAGGCCTTCGGCGACGATGTCGAACACCGACAGCCGCGGGGCCAGGGAGCCGTAGGGGTCCTGGAACACGAACTGCATCCGGGCCCGCAGGGGCCGCAGGTCCCGCCAGCCCAGCCGATCGATCGCGCGGCCCTCGAAGCGGATGGACCCGGTGCTGGAGATCAGACGCAGGACGGCCTGCCCGAGCGTGGTCTTCCCGCAGCCGGATTCTCCGACCACGCCGAGGGTGCGGCCCGGGCGCAGCGACAGGTCGACCCCGTCGACGGCCTTCACGTGCCCCGCGATCCGGCGCAGGATGCCCTTTCGCACCGGGTAGTGGACCCGCACGCCGCGCACGTCGAGGAGCGGTGCGGTCGCGGCCGGATCCGCCGGCGGCGGCTTGCGAATGCCGGGCTGACTGGCGAGCAGGCGCTGCGTGTAGGGATGACGGGGCCGGCCGAACACGGCCTCGGTATCGCCGCGTTCCACGATGCGCCCGTCCTGCATGACCGCAGTCCGGCGGGCGACCGACCGCACGATCGTGAGATCGTGGGTGATCAGCAGGAGCCCCATGCCGTGTTCGCGCTGCAGGTCGGCGATGAGGGCCAGGATGTCGGCCTGGACCGTGACGTCGAGGGCGCTGGTCGGTTCATCCGCGATCAGGTAGCGGGGCCGGTTGGCCAGCGCGCAGGCGATCATGACCCGCTGCCGCTGTCCGCCGGACAGCTGGTGCGGATAGGCGTCGGGACGGGCCGCGGCCTCCTCGAGGCCGACCCGTTCGAGCAGGTCCCGGGTTGCCCGCCGCGCCGCCGCGCGCGGGAGCCGCTGGTGCAGGATCAGGGTTTCGGACACCTGGCGCAGGATCGTGTGCAGCGGGTTCAGTGACGTCATCGGCTCCTGGAAGACCATGGCGATCTCGTTGCCCCGGATGCGGCGGAGCCGTTCGTCGGGCGCCCCGAGCAGTTCCGCGCCGTCGAGGCGGATCGATCCCCGGGGGTGGGTGGCGCGCGGATACGGCAGCAGCCCCAGCACCGACAGCGCGGTCACCGACTTGCCCGAGCCGGATTCGCCGACCAGCGCCAGCGTCTCCCCGCGCGCCAGCGCCAGGCTCACGTCGTGCACCGCGTCCACGGGTCCGTCCTCGGTCCGGAACCGGACGGCGAGATCCTGGATCCGGAGCATCAGCGCGCCGGGCCGGCGGTCACCGGAAGACCTTGCGCGGATCGAAGGCGTCGCGCACCGCCTCGCTCATGAAGACCAGCAGGGACAGGAGCACGGCGAGGGCCAGAAACCCGGTGAAGCCCAGCCACGGCGCCTGCAGGTTGTTCTTGCCCTGGTTGAGCAGTTCGCCGAGCGACGGGGAGCCGGGCGGCAGGCCGAACCCCAGGAAATCCAGGGACGTCAGGACGGTCACGGATCCGGCCAGCGTGAACGGCAGGAAGGTCAGAGTGGAGACCATCGCGTTGGGCAGCACGTGCCGGAGCATGATGCGCACGTTGCCCATCCCGAGCGCCCGCGCCGCCTTGACGTAGTCGAGATTGCGGGCCCGCAGCACCTCGGCGCGCACGACGCCGACCAGTCCCATCCAGCTGAACAGCAGCAGCAGCAGCAGCAGCAATCCGAAGCTGGGGGTGACGATGCTGGCCAGGATGATCAGGAGGTAGAGCACCGGCAGCCCGCTCCAGATCTCGATGAAGCGTTGTCCGAGCAGATCCGTGAGGCCGCCGAAGTACCCCTGGACCAGTCCGGCGGCGACCCCGATGCCGGACGAGAGGATGGTCAGGGCCACGCCGAACAGGATCGAGATCCGCAGGCCGTAGATCAGGCGGGCCAGCACGTCGCGCGCCTGGTCGTCGGTCCCGAGCCAGTTGGCCGACGACGGCGGCGACGGCGCCGGCCGGCCGAGGTCGAAGGCGACGGTCCGGTAGCTGAACCGGACCGGCGGCCAGAGCATCCAGCCGTTCGCGCGGATCAGGTCGCGCACGTAGGGGTCGCGGTAGTCCGCGGGCGTCGCGAAGTCGCCGCCGAAGGCCGTTTCGGGGTAGTCCGCGAGTACCGGAACATAGTAGCGGCCCTCGAACTGCACCAGCAGCGGCCGGTCGTTGGCCAGGAACTCGGCGGGCAGCGTGACCAGCAGCAGGCCGCCCATCATCCAGGTGGCGAGATAGCCTCTCCGGTTCCGCCGGAAGTGGGCCCAGCGGCGTCCGGCCAGCCGGCGGCCGGGTCCCGGGGACCGGCTCCCCGCGGCCGGATCAGACATTGCGGTGTTCGAAGTCGATCCGGGGATCGACCACCGTCATCGTGAAGTCCCCGACGATGTTGACGGCGAGACCGAGCAGCGTGAAGAAGTAGAGGGTGGCGAACATCACCGGATAGTCACGGTTGACCGCCGCTTCGAAACCGAGCAGGCCGAGACCGTCGAGCGAGAAGATCACCTCGGTCAGCAGGGCGCCGGTGAACAGGATGCCGATGAAGGCGGCCGGAAATCCGGCGATCACGATCAGCATCGCATTCCGGAAGACATGTCCGTAGAGCACCCGCCGGCGGTCGAGGCCCTTGGCCCGGGCGGTCAGCACGTACTGCTGGTTGATCTGGTCCAGGAAGGAGTTCTTGGTCAGCATGACGAGTCCGGCGAAGCCGCCGATGACCATCGACAGGACCGGCAGCACCAGGTGCCACAGGTAATCGACGATCCGGGCGCCCCAGCCCAGTTCCCGCCAGTCGGGCGAGGTGAGGCCCTGGAGCGGGAACCAGTCGAGGAACCGCCCGCCCGCGAACAGGATGATCAGCAGGACGGCGAACAGGAAGCCGGGAATCGCATTGCCGACCACCACGATCGCGCTGGTCCAGACGTCGAACGTCGATCCGTCGCGCACCGCTTTCGCGACCCCGAGCGGGAGGGATACGAGATAGACGAGCAGTGTGGTCCACAAGCCGAGCGAGATCGAGACCGGGAGCTTGTCGAGGACCAGGTCGGTGACCCGTCGGTCGCTGAAGAAGCTCTCGCCGAAATCGAAGACGAGGTAGCGCCCCATCATCTCGAAGAAGCGCTCGTGGGCCGGCCGGTCGAAGCCGTACATGCGTTCGATGCGCTCGATCAGTTCGGGATCGAGTCCCCGAGCGCCGCGATAGGGGGTGCCGGATTCCCGGCCGGCCTCGGCGGGTGTCAGCTGTTCCCGGCCGCCGCCGGCAAACCGCTCGGTTGCGTCGCTTCCGATTCCCCGGATCTGCGCGATCAGGCTCTCGACGGGGCCGCCGGGGGCGAACTGGACGATCGCGAAGTTGACGACCATGATCCCGAACAGCGTCGGAACCACCAGCAGCACGCGCCGGACGAGGTAGGCAACCACCGGCGGCTATCGGGACGGCAGGCCGGTCCGGGCCGCGCGGTCCGGCTCGAACCACCATGTCGAGGGAAAGCCCAGGCCGTAGCGGGGGGGGATTTCGGGAATCCCGAACCGGTCCCAGTATACCAGCCGGAAGGCCGAGATGTGCCAGTGCGGGATCACGTAGTGGCCGTGCAGGAGGACCCGGTCCAGCGCCCGCGCGGCGGCGATCTGGGCGGCCCGGTCGGGGGCGCGGATGACGGACTCCACCAGCGTGTCGACGACCGGATCGGCGATCCCGGGATAGTTGCCGCTGCCCGGCGTGGCGGCGGCGGACGAGGTCCAGAAGTCGCGCTGTTCGTTGCCGGGCGAGAAGGTCTGGCCGCGGGCCATCACGATCATGTCGTAGTCGAATTCCCGCAGCCGGGCCTCGTACTGCGCGCGGTCGACGATGCGGATCGATGCGCGCACCCCCAAGCGCTCGAGATTGCCGACGAACGGCGCCGTGATGCGCTCGAAGGCCGGCGACCCCAGCAGGATCTCGAAGGCGACCGGCGCTCCGTCGGGCGCGATCAGCGACCGCCCCTCGACGCGGTATCCGGCCTCGTCGAGCAGGCGCTGCGCGGTGCGGAGGTGGGCGCGGTTGCGGCCGGAGCCGTCGGTTCTCGGCGCCTGGTACGGCCCGCGGAAGACGTCCGGCGGCAGGCGGGCCCGGTGCGGTTCCAGCAGCGCGAGTTCGGCTTCGGAAGGAAGGCCGGCGGCCGCCAGCTCGGAATTGGAGAAGTAGCTTTCCGTGCGGCGGTACTGACCGTGGAAGAGCGTGCGGTTGGTCCACTCGAAGTCGAAGGCGAACGCCAGCGCCTGACGGAGGGTGCGGTCCCGGAAGACCTTCCGCCGCAGGTTGAAGACGTAGCCCTGCATGCCGGTCGGCAGCTCGTGCTCCACGATCCGGCGCGCCAGCCGTCCCTCCTCCACCGCTTCGATCTCGTAGGCGGTCGCCCATTCCTTGGCGATGTTCTCCACCCGGAAGTCGAACTCCCCGGCCTTGAGGGCTTCGATCATGACGTTGGTGTCGCGGTAGTAGTCGTAGCGGATTCGATCGAAGTTGTGCCGGCCGACATGGATCGGTAGGTCCCGCCCCCAGTAGTCCGGCACGCGCTCGTACTCGATGGAGCGGCCCGGATCGACGGCCCCGAACCGGTAGGGGCCGCTGCCCAGAGGCGGGTCCAGCGTGGTGGCCGCGAACTCGCGTTCCTCCCAGTAGTGCTTGGGGAGGATGTCGAATTCGCCGACGATCAGCGCGAGCTCGCGGTTGACCCCGGGCGAGAACGTGAACCGCACCGTGCGCGGACCGGTCGCGTGCACGCCGGTCACGTCCTTGTAGTACTCGGCGTAGAACGGGTGTCCTTCGCGGATCAGGGTGTCGAAGGTCCAGATCACGTCGGCCGGCGTGACCGGCACGCCGTCGTGCCACCGGGCTTCGGCCCGGAGCGTGTACTCGACCCATGCGTCCTCGGCGCCGACCGTGATGGTCTCCGCCAGCAGACCGTACTGGGTGAACGGCTCGTCTTCGGTCCCCCAGGTCAGGCTGTCGTAGATGAGGGCGGCGCCGGCCCCCGAGATCCCCTTGAGGGTGAACGGGTTGAGAGTGTCGAAGGTGCGGTCGGCGGCGAGCCGGACCGTGCCCCCCTTCGGGGCGTCGGGCCGGACGTAGTCGAGATGCGGGAACGAGGCGCCGTACTTGGGTGCGCCGAACAGGGACAGCGCATGCGCGGCCACCGGGCCGTCGGCGTGGGCGGCGGGAGCCGCGAGGAGGAGGCCGGCCAGGACGCACGCGCGGGATCGGGGCAGGGCAGCACACATGGACACGGTTCATCCGGGGGGCGGGAGCGGGGCCGGGGTCTCGGACTGCAGGCGCAGCCACGCGAGGATAGCGGCCCGTACGTCCGGATCCCGGATCCCGGCGAACGCCATGCTGGTCCCGGGAAGATACGTCCCGGGATCGGCCAGGAATGCGTCCAGGGCGGCGTAGGTCCAGACGCCTTCCTGCGCCGCCATGGCCCGGGAATAGCGGAAGTCGGGGCGGGTGCCGACGGGCCGGTCGATCAGCGCATGGAGGTTCGGTCCGACCCGGTCGGGCTGCCCGGAGGCGAAGGTGTGGCAGGCCGCGCACTTCCGGACCGCCCGCTCGCCGGCGGCGGGGTCGGCGGCCGCCAGCCGGATCCCGATCGGATCCGCCGCCGGAGGATCGGCGGCCCCGGACGGGGACGGGGATGCGGGCAGGCCGAGGAGGGCCGCCGGCACGGGGGGTTCCGGATAGACCACGTTGCTGATGGTCGCGGCGATCCCGGCGGTGAGCAGCGCGGCGAGCAGCGCTCCGGCGATCTTGTTGATTTCGAAGGGTGACACTACGTACTCCCGGTGCGATGGGAAGGCGCCGGGCGCGGTGTGCCCGGAGCCGGCGGAACCGAGGGGCCTCGGGCGGGCCGGGGCGTCCGGAACGGCATGCCGGGCGTCATGCCGGCGGTGCCCGCCGACCGGATTCGTCGCCGGCCGATTCGGGTTCGCCGTCCGCTCCGGCCGCACCCGGCGGGAGGCGCAGGATGCGTCGGTCCGGCCCGGCGGCCGGAGGTCCGTCGACTCGCGGCCCGCCGCGCATCGCGGCGGGGATGCGGAGTCCGAGAAGCCGGAGCGCGGTGGGCGCCAGATCCGCCAGGGTGCCGGCCGCCAGGGGCGGACCGGAACCGCCGCCGTCGTGCACCAGCAGCGGCACCGGATTGGTCGTGTGGGCCGGCTGCGGGGCGAGGGCGGTGCCCATGTCTTCCGCATTGCCGTGATCGGCCGTGAGCAGCAGCGTTCCGCCGCCGCCGGCGAGCGCGGCCGCGAGGCGCCCGAGCTGCCGGTCGACCGCTTCGACGGCCGCGACGGCGGCCCGCAGGTCTCCCGTGTGCCCGACCATGTCGGCGTTGGCGTAGTTGACGACCGCCACGTCGAAGCGGTCCTGTTCGAGTGCGCGTACCAGTTCGGTCGTGATGCCGGTCGCGGACATCTCGGGCCGGGTGTCGTAGGTGGCGACCTGCGGCGAGTCCACCAGAATTCGCTGTTCCCGCTCGAACGGCTCTTCCCGGCCCCCGTTGAGGAAGTACGTGACGTGCGCGTATTTTTCCGTTTCCGCGATCCGCAGCTGCCGGAGGCCGGCCCGGGCCACGGTTTCGCCGATCGTGTCCGCGGGAGTCGGGGCCGGAAAGAGCGGCCGGACCCGTCGTTCGAGCCGGCGGGAGCACGAGGTGAGCGAGAGGCAGGAGGCGTACCGGAATTCCTTGACCGGAAAGGCGTCGAACGCGGGCTCGACCAAGGCGGCCAGGAGCTGGCGGATCCGGTCGGTCCGGAAATTCGCCACGAGCAGCGAGTCCCCGTTGCGGATTCCCCGATAGCCGTCGAGAACGACGGGTTCGACGAACTCGTCGCCCACGCCCGCAACGGCCTCCAGGGCGGCGGCCGCGCCGGGGTGGGGGGGGCCGGAACCGCGGGCGATCGCCTGCCAGGCCCGCGCCGTCCGGTCCCAGCGGCGATCCCGGTCCATGGCCCAGTAGCGGCCGCACAGGGTGGCGATGCCGACCCCGGGCGCCGCCCGGGTCAGGCGGCGGAAGGCCGCGAGGTGCTCCGGGGCGCTGTGCGGCGGAACGTCCCGGCCGTCGAGGAAGGCGTGCACGCGCACCGGCACGCCGCGGGCGGCGATCAGTCCGGCGAGGGCCGCAAGGTGCCGCACGTGCGAGTGGACGCCGCCCGAGGACAGCAGACCGAGGAGGTGGCAGGCGCCGCCGGACGCCCGCGTGGCCCGGGCGAAGTCCCCGAGCCTCGGGTGGCGGGCCAGCGTGCCGTCCCGGAGGGCGGCATCGATGCGGGGCAGGTCCTGCAGCACGGTTCGGCCGGCGCCGATCGAGAGATGCCCGACCTCCGAATTTCCCATCTGGCCGGGCGGCAGCCCGACGGCCGCGCCGGAGGCGTGGATCAGACCGTTCCGGCCCGTGGCCTGCAACCGGTCCAGAACCGGGGTGCGGGCCTGCCGGACGGCGTTGCCGTCGACGGCAGTGCGGTGCCCCCAGCCGTCCAGGATGCAGAGCACCAGCGGCGCCGGCCGCCGGCCGCTATCGGAAGGCAAGGTTCACGTGCCGAGATCGGCGGGTGCGGTGCTCCACATCTTCTCCAGGTTGTAGAAGAGGCGGGTTTCCTCCCGGAACAGGTGCACGATGACGTCGCCGGCGTCGACCAGCACCCAGTCGCCGCGGCGTTCGCCCTCGACCGACAGCCGGGGTGCGCCCGATCGCTTGAGCGCGAGGATCAACTGTTCGGCCAGGGCCCCGACATGCCGGTTGGAGCGGCCGGTCGCGATGATCATGCAGTCGGCGATGGACGACTTCCCGGTCAGGTCGATGTTCACGATGTCCTCGGCCGAGCCGTTGCGCAGAGTCGCGGTGATGACCTCCTGCAAGTCGGCGCCGGCACCGGCGGCCGGCGGGGAGAGGGTCGGCTGGATCATGAGGGATGCGGTGCCGCGGGCATGTGGCGCCGGATCCGCAGGGCGGTCGCGGACGCCGGGTGCCGACGCCCCTCGAGGTAGGTCCAGGCCGGCGGTCGCCGCGAGGCAAGAGCGGTGCTCGAAGCGGCTCGCAGGCGGGCCCGTCGATATCGTCTGAATGCCATGCTCGTCAAAGCCGGGCGAGCATACGGCGGGCGCGCGAATACCGCAATGCCCGTCGTCGCGAAGATCCGGTGCCAGCGTTCCCAGCGGTGAAGCGATCGGGACAGGTCGCTGCCCATGAGCCAGACCAGGCGGGTGCCGGGCAACCGTCGCCGGATGCGGTCGAGCGTGGCGTGCGTGCGTGCGGTGCCGATCCGTCGTTCGAGATCGCTCGCCAGAATGCGCGGGTGGCGGGCGACCGCGGCCGCGCCGGCCACGCGCCGGGCGAAGGGCAGCATGCCCTCGGACTCCTTGAACGGATTCTGGGGGGATACCAGCCACCAGACCTCGTCCAGATCCAGTCGGGCGAGCGCCAGCACGCTGACCCAGCGATGGCCGGCGTGCGCGGGATTGAACGATCCGCCGAGGAGTCCGATTCGCCGGCCCCGCCGGCGGACGAGCGACACGCTGCGGTTCAGGGGCGGACTCCGCCCTGACCGCGGACCACATACTTGAAGGTCGTGAGCTGTTCCAGCCCGACCGGTCCCCGGGCATGCAGCCGGCCGGTGGAAATGCCGATCTCCGCTCCCATGCCGAATTCGCCGCCGTCGGCGAATTGCGTCGAGGCGTTGTGCAGGACGATCGCGCTGTCGACCTCCTGCAGGAAGCGCTCGGCCGCCTCGGAGTCCTCGGTCACGATGGCGTCGGTGTGGTCGGAACCGTGACGGCGGATGTGCGCGATCGCGGCATCCAGATCGTCCACCACCCGAATCGAGACGACGGCATCCAGGTATTCGGTATCCCAGTCGGCGGGCACCGCGGGAACGACCCGAGGGTCGAGGCGCTGGACCTCCGGATCCCCGCGGACCTCGCACCCGCTTTCGAGCAGCCGTTCGACGATGCGGGTCAGCGGGGCGCCGGCCGCGGCCCGGTGGCAGAGCACGGTTTCCGTCGCTCCGCAGACTGAGGTTCGCCGCATCTTGCCGTTGTGCACGAGGTCGGCCGCCATCTCCGCCTCCGCGGCCCGGTCCACGTAGGTATGGCACAGGCCTGCAAGGTGCGCCAGAACCGGCACGCGGCTGTCCCGCCGGACGCGTTCGATCAGGGAAGGGCCGCCCCGCGGCACGACGACGTCGATCCACTGGGGCTCGGTGATCAGCAGGCCGGCGGCGTCCCGGTCTGTGGTCGGCACCATCTGGATCGCGGCCGGGCGGATGCCGCCGGCCTGCAGACCGACTCCCAGCGCCTCCACCAGGGCCGCGCTGGACCGAAAGCTCTCGGAACCGCCCCGCAGGATGACGGCGTTCCCCGATTTCAGACAGAGCGCCCCCGCGTCCGCGGTCACGTTCGGCCGCGCTTCGTAGATGATGCCGATCACCCCGAGCGGAACGCGCACCCGCGCGATGTCCAGTCCGTTGGCGTCGTTCCGCCAGCGGGCCGACTCGCTCCCGACGGGGTCGGGCAGGGCCGCGACCCGCTCCAGGCTGTCCGCGATGCCCTCGACCCGGTCGGCGTCGAGACGGAGGCGGTCCCGAAGCGCCTCGGTCAGCCCGGACGCCGCTTCCAGATCCCGGGCATTGGCGGCGAGGATGGCGGCGCGTCGTTGGCGGATCGCGGCCGCCGCGGCTCGGAGGGCCTGGTTCTTGCGGCCGGTCGGGGTTCTCGCGAGAGTCTGCGCGGCCGTGCGGGCGCCGGCGGCGAGTTCGGCCATCATCGTGCGGGCCGGGTCGGCGGCCGGCGCCTCCGACCGGACCGGTACAGCGGCTGCAGGCATGCTCAGGAAGCCTCCGGGTCCAGAACCAGGTCGTCCCGATGGACGAGTTCGTCGCGCCAACGATACCCGAGAATGGTCTCGATCTCAGCGCTTCGGTGCCCGAGGATGCGTGCGGCGTCGACCGCCGGATAGGAGGCCAGGCCGCGGCCGAGCAGGTGGTCGTCGGGATCCCGGATCAGGACCAGTTCGCCCTTTCGGAACCCACCGGTCACGCGGCGCACGCCGGCGGGAAGCAGGCTTCGGCCGCGTCTCAGGGCCGCCGCCGCGCCGGCGTCCACGGTCACCGTGCCGGCGGCGTCCAGCTGGCTCGCGATCCATCGCTTGCGGGCCGACCGCGGCGAACCGGAGGTCAGGAACCAGGTGGCGCGCGCGCCGCGCAGCAGCTTCCCGAGGGCGCCCGGCGAGCGTCCGTCGGCGATCGCCATGGAGCAGCCGGCCGCGGTGACGATGCGCGCCGCCTGCAGTTTGGTCACCATGCCGCCGGAACCGCTGTCGGTCGTGCTTTCGCCGGCCATGGCCTCGATGGCGGGGGTGATGGCGCGGACCTCGGGAACATGCCGTGCATGCGGATCGAGCAGCGGGTCGGAGGCATACAGCCCGTCCGTGCTCGACAGCAGGACCAGCGTGTCGGCGCTGACCAGTTGCGCGATCCGCGCCCCGAGGCGGTCGTTGTCGCCGTAGCGCAGTTCGCGGGTCGCGACGGTGTCGTTCTCGTTGATCACGGGCACGACGCCGAGCCGCAGGAGCATTTCGAGTGTGGTCCGTGCGTTCAGGGAGTTGCGGCGCTCCTCCAGGTCGCGGTGACCGATGAGGATCTGTGCCACGGTCAGACCGCAGGCCCGGAAGGCCTTCCGCCATGCATCGAGCAGCGCGATCTGCCCCACGGCGCTGGCGGCCTGCCGTTCGTCGATCCGGCGGAGGCGGACATCGTCGGGGAGGAAAGCCCGGCCGGCCGCGGCCGCTCCCGACGAGACGATCAGCACGTGCCGGCCCTGCTTCCGGAAGTCGGCGGCGTCGCGCGCCAACGCCTCCAGCCAACGGTGCCGAAGGGCCCCGGTTGCGCCGTCCGCCACGAGTACCGAGCCGATCTTGATCACGGCCCGGCGGGCTTGCCGCAGCGGCGACACGGGGGTCACGACCGGTCTTCGATGCGGGCGCTGCGCGCCGCGGCCACTTGGGCGGCAAGCGCCTCCACGGTCCGCTCGATTCCCTGTCTTCCGTGGGCGGACAGGGTCAGGACGGATCCGCCGCAGGCCGCGGTCAGACGGGCCTGCTGCCGGTCCAGGTCCTCCGGTCCTACGGCGTCGACCTTGCTCAGGACCACGATCTCGGGCTTGGCGGCGAGCCCGGCGCCGTACAGGCCGAGTTCGTGGCGGATGGTCTGGTACGCGACCCCGGCGTCCTGCCCCGTCGCATCCACGAGGTGCAGCAGGACCGCGCACCGCTCGACGTGCCCGAGAAACCGGTCTCCGAGGCCGGCGCCCTGATGGGCCCCACGGATCAGGCCCGGGAGATCGGCGAGGACCAGCTCGCCGTCGAGACCGTGGCGGAGGACTCCGAGGGCCGGGGTCAGAGTGGTGAAGGGGTGGGCGCCGACCCGGGGACGGGCTCGGGACACGGTACCGAGGAACGTCGATTTGCCGGCGTTCGGAAGTCCGACGAGTCCGGCATCGGCGAGAAGCTTCAGACGCAGGCGCAGCCACATTTCCTGCCCTTGCCCGCCCTGGGTGGCGGAGCGGGGCGCACGATTGCGGGAGGATCTGAAGCGGGTGTTGCCCCGCCCGCCGGCGCCGCCCCGCACCAGCACCTGCCGGTCTCCCGGACGGGTGAGATCGAGCAGGAGTTCGCCGGCGTCGGTGAGGATCTGGGTTCCGACCGGGACCCGGAGCACCAGATTGGGGGCACGTGCACCGTTGCGCCTGCGCCCGGCGCCGTCGGTGCCGCGCGGGGCCCGGAAGTGCTGGCGATAGCGAAAATCGATCAGGGTATTGGTGGAATCGACCGCTTCCGCCTCGATGCTGCCGCCGTCGCCGCCGTCGCCGCCGTCGGGCCCGCCGAATTCGACGTACTTCTCGCGCCGAAAGCTGACACAGCCGTCTCCGCCATCGCCCGAACGGACCAGGATCTTTGCCTGATCAAGAAAGCGGGTCACGGCGTCCCGACGCAGGTGCGGCGACGGCCCCTGCCGAGCCCCGGCGGGGCCGCATCCGGACCCCGGAGTCCGGCCCCTCGGGGGCCGGCCGGCCGAGGACCCGCCGCGGCCGGGGGGCCGGGAACCTGCCGCATCGTGGAGCCTGACCGGCGTGGCGTTCCGGGGGGAGGGGGTCCGGGCGGTGCCCGCGGGCGCGGTTCGCGCTCGGGATCACGCCGGACGGGTGCCGGCCACGCCGGCGGCCGCACTCTCGGTTCTTAGGGAGCGGCAGTGTCGATCGATACGTACGAGCGGCCGCCGCGTTTTCGGTGAAACACGACCTGCCCTTCGGAAAGGGCGAACAACGTGTGGTCCTTGCCGATTCCGACGCCGTCGCCAGGGTGGAACTTGGTACCGCGCTGCCGCACGATGATGTGTCCGACGCGGACCTGCTCGCCGCCGTACTTCTTGACGCCGAGTCGGCGCCCCGCGGAATCCCGGCCGTTGCGGGACGATCCGCCCGCCTTCTTGTGGGCCATGCCGTTCGCTCCTTACGCTGCGCCGTCGGGGATGGTGCCGCGGGCGCTGCCTGCGGCCGGAACCGCGGTGTCCACTGCGGTTTCCGCCGGCGCCGCTGCCTCCGTCTCGGTCGCCGTCGGGGCTTCGTGACCGGGTGCATGGATATCGGTGATGCGCACTACCGTGAGATGCTGCCGATGTCCGCGGCGCTTGCGGTGATTCTTGCGGCGCTTCTTCTTGAGCACGATCACGCGCGGCGCCCGCAGTTGTTCGGCGACCGTTCCGGTGACGCTGGCGTTCTCCAGCAGCGGGGTACCGATCAGCGAGCGCCCGGCATCCGATACCATCAGGACCTGATCGAAGGTGATGGTTGCGCCGGAATCTTCTGCGAGACGCTCGACGGTGACGATCTCACCCGGAGCCACTCTGTACTGTTTTCCGCCGGAGCGAATGACCGCGTGCATGATCGACCGTCCAAGACTTGGGTACCGGAAACTGCCGCGCCGCGCGAGCCGACCGTGCGACGGGCGGGAAGACGGCTTCGGCACCCCAGTATCCATCGGAGGGCGCCGGCGTCAATGGGGCGCGGTTTCGGGGTCGTGCCTGCCGGAAGACCGAGGACCCTTCGGCCCGGTTCGCATACCGCGTCCGGCCCCGCGGATCGCCCGGCGGTTCCGGCGAGATCCGATCCGGTCGGCGCAGTGCGGTGCGGCCGCGACTGCCGGTTTCAGGGCGATGGTCATCCGTCGGGTGTTCCGGGGACGGAAGGCTCCCGGCGTCGGGTTGGGTCCGCTTGGTCGCGCAGCGCGAGCGGAGGCTGGATCGTGCAGTCCGTGCGGGCGGGCAGCACGGTCGAACCGAACCGATGGCGGGAGCGCAGAACCACCCAGAGCCTGCCGGTCGGAGGCCGCAGGATGGCTTCCCCGGATCCCAGCACCTGCTGTTCGGCCGAATGCAGAACGCAGCGAACCAGCCCGGGGTTCACGCCGTCATCGGGGATCCGGACCACGACCTGCACGACATTGGTGCAGGCCAGTTGGTTGTTGTGCGGAAACCGGCTGCAGAGCGGAGGAGTGACTTCCACCACGGCCACGGGCTGGAGCTCGGCCGCACCGGCTCCGAATCCCGGGCCGGCGCCGAGTACTGCCAGGACGGCGCCGAGCCGCCGACGGCGGCATGGCTGGAAGATGGGACGGAGCATGCATTCGGCAGCATAGACCCGGAGCCGGGTTTCGTCGCCGCGCGCCGCCCGGGGCCGGTCCAGGCAGCGGGAACGCCGGGCTGCAGATCATCGTCGCATTTCCGGCGCCCGCCCGGGGGCTGCCGGGCCGGACCGATCCGTGGTGTGTCCCATCGCTGACCGGGAAGGGAGAATCGAGAGGACGGTTCCCTCCATGTCCGATGGAGGCGCCGGTTCCGCCGCGGTCGGCTCCGAATGCGGCAGGGAGATCGGTGCGCGGTCGGTCCGCAGGGGTGAATCTGCAGGGGTTGGTCCGTTCATGATCGCATGGGCCGGGTGCCGGTCATGGTGCCGGCGACCCTGGATCGGCCGTTTGCCCTGCGTGCCGTTCCGGTGCGCCTGACCCGTGGTTCGCGGGAGCCGTGGTGACGGGATGCGCGGGTGGCCGGACCTCTTGACCGGCCGTTGCACGGAATGGCCGGCGTCCGCACGGCCACCCGGAGAGAGCTCTCGTGTTCGGGTCGACCGATGGCGCCCCCGAGGCGTCGGGCCGCAGCGAGCCTCCGGCTTCGGGGAGTGCCCGAACGCCGCTTCGAACCGTTCGACCCGTGCCGCCGCCGGGAGGCGTCGGGACGCTCGTTTCCGCCTTTGGCCGAAAAGCCTATCGCCAGTACGCCGCCCGCATCCCCGAGGCCCTCGACGCCATCCAGACCCCGTCCGAACCCCGAACCGGAGGCGGCGGAACCCGGCAGCACGCAACGGCGGCGGCGAACGGTGCAGCGCAGCCGCCTGCCCGGGTATCCGGAATCCCTCGCTGGATCGGACCGCCCGGCCCCGTGCGGGGTCCGGGAGACCCGGGATGACGGTGGAGTCAGCCCCGGCTATCCGTCCCTGCGGCTTTGCTCCCCCCCCCCCGAGACTCCGGGCCTGCATTGGAGACAAAGAGTGGTCCCGGGCTACCGGGTGGGAATTCGTTCCGGAACGAGCGCTCCGGTCACGGCGTTTCCTGATCGAAGTAGTCTTCGTCGATCCGGTTGTCGTATCGAACAGACCTGCGTACGCCGATCCCGTGCTGGACCATCAGGTGCGCGAGTTCTTGTCCGTCGATCAGGATGATTCGTTTCGGGCTCTTTTCCACGTAGGATTGTGCCGAGGGCGTGAAGCTGGAAGTGGTGACGAACACGCCCTTGGTCGTGCCGGCCGCATCAATGGCGCCCGCGAAGTTGCGCAGGTTGCCCTCACCTACAGTGTTGCCCTTCGCGAATTTCTTGGCCTGAACATAGACCTCGTCCAGCCCGAGGGCATCTTCCCGGATTGTGCCGTCGATGCCGCCGTCGCCGGATCGGCCGGTCACCCGGCCCCTGTCGGCGTTGCCGTCGCCGTAGCCCATGGCAATCAGGAGATCGACGACGATCCTCTCGAGAAACGCGGGCGGGGCATCCAGAACCCGTTGCAGAACATCCGCTTCCAGAGTCCTGCGCAAGTGCTGCTCGGCCCGGGCGAGAGCTTCTTCGGGCGTCTCTTCGGGTCGACGACCGGTGTTCGGCGGCCGGGTGGATTCCGTGTCGGTCGCGGGCGAGCGCGCACGATTCTCCCACTCGATGTACTTCGGAAACTGCCGAAGTCTGCTCCGGTCGAGGTGCGGGGGTTGTCGGGACTGCAGGAGAGCGCCTTCGGAGGTCAGGCGATATACGCCACGCCGGATCCGTTCCAGCAGTCCGGCGCGCTCCAGATACATGACAGCCCAGCTGATCCGGTTCGTGAAGACCGGTTGCGTACCACTCGGCAGCCTCTGGCGAACCTCTTCGGGGGTGAGCGATTGTGACTTCGCCACGCGACTGCGGATGTCCGCGAGCGGAGTTTCGGACTCGTCGCCGAACGCCATCAGCGTGGGCAGCATCAGCGATTCATAGTCGGGAATGGCCATCGGCCACAGTCTCCTCAGGAGCTCGCAGGCATTCGACCGAGCCTGCATCTGCTCGCTCGTTCACGGTACGGGTCCGCCGGAACCTGTCAACGCCGTTGAGACAGCAAGGGTTGTCATGTACTGAGCATCTCCCACGGTAGGGGTGGCCTTCGGCGGGTTGATCCAGACCGTTTCGGGGAGCGCCCGCGGTTTCGGTTTCCCCTGGACGAACCGTTCCGGGTGCCGGCCCCAAGCTTGGCTCAAGGTGCGCCGGCGTTGCTCAATCCGCTGCCGGGCGCGGCCGTGGTGGACATCGTCAGGGGTGAGCATCGCGAGGCCCGCATGGTGATGCTCCGTGTTGTACCGTATCTAGTAGTACGGAAACGTTGAACTGACGATAGTATTCTGGCAAGATTTCCGTGTCGGTCCGTGTCGGCCCCGTATCGGTGCGTGTCGGTACGCGTGAGCGCCCGATCGGTACGGCACTTTTTTGTTCATCCCCACAGACCCGATGCCGAACATGCAGGCGCTCATGCTCTCTTGGGGATCGGACGGATCCGGTTTCCGGGAACCGAGCCTGTCTGCAGGGGTTCGGTGCGGGGATCGGAGTGGATCATGGCCAACCCTCAGGGTAGGAAGCTCTATCGAGTGAGCCTTTCGGTGCCGGAGCGCCGGGAACTCCAGGCGATCGTCGACGGTACCGGAGCCGCCTGGCGTCGTCGTCGGGCGCAGATTCTCCTGATGGCGGACGAAGGGCGCGACGGCGGCAAACTCCGAGATGTCGACATCGCGCGCGGCCTGGGCATCGGTGCTTCGACGGTCGAACGCCTGCGCAAGCGCTGTGTTCTGGAGGGTTTGGAGGCCTCTCCCCGCCGCCGGGAGCAGGAGAACCGCCGACCGAAACTCCTGGACGGGGCGAAGGAAGCGAAGCTGGTGGCTCTGGCCTGTTCTTCCCCGCCCGAAGGTTGTGTTCGCTGGACGCTGAAGCTGCTGGCCGGTCGTCGGATGGAGATGGAGATCGTCGAGAGCATCTCGAAAGAAACGGTACGGAAGACTCTAAAAAAAGGAGATCAAGCCTTGGCTGAAGCAGTACTGGTGCATTCCCCCGAGCCGCAATGCGCCGTTCGTGGCGGCGATGGAGGAGGTGCTGGACACGTACCAGCGGGATTTTGCCGAAGACGAGGTCCTGGTCTGCATGGATGAGACCAGCCGGCAGCAGACGAAGGAAACCCGCCTTCCCCGCCCCGTGCGGCCCGGGCAGCCGGAAATCGTCGACTACGAATACGAGCGAAACGGTACGGCCAATCTCTTCCTGGCGTTCGCGCCCAACGAAAATTGGCGTACGGTAAAGGTCACCGATCGCCGCACGGCGCGGGACTGGGCGCAGTTCATCCGGGAACTCGCGGACGATCCTATCCCCGGAAAGAAGATTGTACGGGTCATGGACAACCTGAACACACACGGCCCCGCGTCGTTGTATGAAGCCTTTGCACCCCGGGAGGCCATGCGGGTGCGAAAGCGGTTCGAGTTTCGGTACCCGCCGAAGCACGGAAGCTGGCTCAACATGGCCGAAATCGAAATCGGCGCGTGGTCGCGACCGTGTCTTCGACGACGCATTCCTGATCGCGCCACCATGCTGCGGGAGACCGCGGCGTGGGTCAAGCGCCGCAACGCGGCCGGCGGCACCGTCGACTGGCGGTTCACGACGGCAGACGCCCGGGTGAAACTGAAGTCTCTATACCCATCAATCCAATGATTCCGTACTACTAGTGCCCGCACCGAAAATGGTCATTTTGGCGGCCCTTCCGGCGAAATTTCGGGTTGGACCCACCCTCCGGGGCCTCCGGTCGCTCCGTTTCCAGGGGATTCCTGCCGATTCGTAGCGGCATCCGGGCCCTTCCCACCCAGAATCCGGACGCTAGGGCGAGCGGTTCCGTTCCCGCTCCCGGCGAGCTTCGCGGATGGGGTGGGGGCGCCGCTGTCAGGCGGCGCGTCTTCGTCGTCGTCGGGCTTGGGCCCGGGCCTGTCTCTGCAGCAGCAACCCGATGCGGTGGACATGGAAGGCCACCATGGAGAGCGCCACCCTCCGCGCAAAACCCTCCGCCCCCTACGACCGGACCCGGTCCATGCCGCGCTGCTCGAGATGATGGATGGCGGACTCCACGGCCGGATGCTGCCGGCGCATCTCCCGGAACGTCGGGTCGGCGGCCCGTTTCCGGTCGGTCGGACCGAGTTTTCCCTTCTTCGGAAGCACGTTGTGATCCAGCAGTTCGTCCAGTGCGATCCGGTTGGAGGGACGGTGGAACCCCCGATCGAAGCTGCACAGGCGGAGGTCGGGGAAGCGGGCCTGCGCTTCCCGGATCATGGGTACGGCAGGATCCACGTCTCCGCCTTCCCACAGGATCCGGGAGTGTAGGAGGAAGCCGTGCTGATCCTCCAGCACGGCCACCGGCACTCCGAGTTCCACCGGAACCCCGGCCGTGCCCTTCACACACCAGCGCGTGTGCTCCTCGAAGATCGAAACCACCTTCTCTTCCTGCGGGATCTTCTCGCCTTTCAGCAGGCGGCGGTCCACTTGGTCGAGCTGCCTCCGGGCAGGCTTGAGGTACGACTCGATCCGGAGAATCCTGGGGGCTCCGACACCTTGCTCCCGAAGCGCGGGAACCGTCGCTTCCGCCCGTCGGACCTCCTCCCCGCAGGCGTCGAGGTACGCTTGGATCGGCCCCGGACGGGCCCGCCGGGTCCGCCGAACCTTCTGAAAGAGCCGCTGCAGCCTCCGGCTCCGATGCCGCCACTGCCGCCCTCCGGACACCCCCGCCCGCAGGGCTGAGCGGCCCGTCTCGCGCACCAGGCAACGCATCGCATCCCACAGCAGGTTGACGTCCGTCGGGACGTGCACATCCGTCTTCACCACGAACGAATCACAACGGCCCCGCAGGGGCTCCTCCGACGGGCGACCGCCCGGGCCGCTCTTCCGCTTCCGCTTCCGCACGAGCGCATGGCCGCTCTCCGCGATCCGCTGCAACACCTCCCCCAACACGTCCGGCGTCAGCAGGCTCACGTTGTGTACCACCGTGGGATACCGGTACCGGGTCTCGTCCCAGAAGTCGGAGTGTCCCAGAAACTTCCGAACGGTAGGGTGTTGGTTCACCAGCTCGTGCAGACGATCGAAGTCACACCCCAAGACCTGCTTCAGGAGACCCATCACGAGGATCCTCCACAGCTCCATGCCGGGACGCCCTTTCGTGTGGGACACCTCGGGAACACGGTGATCCCACGCTGCTGATCCGGCGACGACTGGCGAGATTTTCTCAGTTTGCGTCGCGCTGCAATCGTGCCGCCAAGGCTCGATGGGGCCTTCTTGGCCCGAACATTGCGATCTCAAGGAGGCGATCTGTGATGAGCCGAGCCCCCACGCATTCGGATTTCGCATCTCCGAATCAGCATGGGATCGTCGTGCGCCGTCGGTTCTCGGCCGAGTATCGACTGCGGATCGTCGAGGAAGCGGACCGCTGTCGCGAGCCGGGCGAGATCGGCCGCCTGCTGCGTCGCGAGGGGCTGTACCGCTCGCATCTGTCGACGTGGCGCAAGGCCCGCCGCCGGGGAGCGTTGCAGGGCCTGACGCCACGCAAGCGCGGTCCCAAGCCGGCGACGTCCCACCCCCTCGGCGCCCAGGTTCGCCGGCTCGAGGCCCAGGTGGCGCGGCTGGAGAAGGAGCTGGCCACAGCCCATACGATTCTCGAAGTTCAGGGAAACGTTGCCGGGCTGCTGGGATTCAGCCTCCGCGACGGGAAGGACTGCGGATGGCCGCCACTTCCCTCGCTCGACAGGTCGGCATCGCGCCGGCCTGTCGGGCGCTGGGGGTGTCCCGGGCTACGTTCTACCGCCGCCGGAGGCCCGCTCCCGGGCATCAGCAGCCCCGTACGACGCCCGCCCGGGCCCTGAGCGAGGGGGAGCGGGAGCCGGTCCTCGACCGGCTCGCCTCCCCGCGTTTCGTCGATCGTTCCCCGGCCGAGGTCGTGGCCACGATGCTCGACGAAGGACGGTACCTGTGCTCGGAGCGCACGAGGTACCGCATCCTCTCTGCCCGGCAGCCGGTGCGGGAACGGCGCAACCCGCTCACCCACCCACGCTATGCCAAGCCCGAACTCGTCGCCCGCGCTCCGAACCAGGTCGGGTCCTGGGACCTCACACGGCTGCTCGGGCCGAAGACCTAGTAGTACGGAATCATTGGATTGCTGGGTATAGAGACTTCAGTTTCACCCGGGCGTCTGCCGTCGTGAACCGCCAATCGACGGTGCCGCCGGCCGCGTTGCGGCGCTTGACCCACGCCGCGGTCTCCCGCAGCATGGTGGCGCGGTCAGGAATGCGTCGTCGAAGACATTGTCGCGACAACGCACCGATTTCGATCTCGGCCCTGTTGAGCCAGCTTCCGTGCTTCGGCGTGTACCGAAACTCGAACCGCTTTCGCACCCGCATGGCCTCCCGGGGTGCAAAGGCTTCATACAACGACGCGGGGCCGTGCGTGTTCAGGTTGTCCATGACCAGTACGATCTTCTTTCCGGGGAAATGATCGTCCGCGAGTTCCCGGATGAACTGCGCCCAGTCCCGCGCCGTGCGGCGATCGGTGACCTTCACCGTACGCCAGTTTTCGTTGGGCGCGAACGCCAGGAAGAGATTGGCCGTACCGTTTCGCTCGTATTCGTAGTCGACGATTTCCGGCTGCCCGGGCCGCACGGGACGGGGAAGGCGGGTTTCCTTCGTCTGCTGCCGGCTGGTCTCATCCATGCAGACCAAAACCTCGTTTTCGGCAAAATCCCGCTGATACGTGTCCAGCACCTCCTCCATCGCCGCTACGAACGGCGCGTTGCGACTCGGGGGAATGCACCAGTACTGCTTCAACCAAGGCTTGATCTCCTTTTTTTCAGAGTCCTCCGTACCGTTTCCTTCGAGATGCTCTCGACGATCTCCATCTCCATCAGACGACCGGCCAGCAGCTTCAGTGTCCAGCGAACACAACCTTCGGGCGGGGAAGAACAGGCCAGAGCCACCAGCTTCGCCTCCTTCGCCCCGTCCAGGAGTTTCGGTCGGCGGTTCTCCTGCTCCCGGCGGCGGAGAGAGGCCTCCAGACCCTCCAGAACACAGCGCTTGCGCAGGCGTTCGACCGTCGAAGCGCCGATACCCAAGCCGCGCGCGATGTCGACATCCCGGAGTTTGCCGCCGTCGCGTCCCTCGTCTGCCATCAGGAGAATCTGCGCCCGACGACGACGCCAAGCGGCTCCGGTACCGTCGACGATCGCTTGGAGTTCCCGGCGCTCCGACGCCGAAAGGCGCACTCGATAGAGCTTCCTGCCCTGAGGGTTGGCCATGATCCACTCCGATCCCCGCACCGAACCCCTGCAAACAGGCTCGGTTCCCGGAAACCGGATCCGTCCGATCCCCAAGAGAGTGTGAGCGCCTGCACGTTCGGCATCGGGTCTGTGGGGATGAACAAGAAAGCGCCGTACCGATCGGACGCTCACGCGTGCCGACACGCACCGACACGGGGCCGACACGGACCGACACGGAAATCTTGCCAGAATACTGTCGTCAGTTCAACGGTTCCGTACTACTAGTCTTCCTTCTACCTCTACGTGCTGCTTGATCTCTTCAGCCGCTACGTGGTGGGATGGAGGGTCGCCGAACGCGAGAGCGCGGCCCTGGCCAGCCGGCTGATCGAGGAGTCGTGTCTCAAGCAGGGGATCCAGCCCCGGGTGCTGACCCTGCACTCGGACCGCGGCGCCCCCATGACCAGCCAGTGCACCGCGCAACTCCTCGCCCAGCTCGGTATCACCCGCTCGCTCAGCCGCCCCAAGGTCAGCGACGACCACCCCTTCTCGGAGGCACAGTTCAAGACCTTGAAGTACCACCCCGGGTTCCCCGGGCGCTTCCCGGACCTGCCCGCTGACATCGACTTCTGTCGATCCTTCTTCCCCTGGTACAACGTATCTACTCCCCCCCCCCTACTGATGACGAATCGTTTTTCCTGACGGGTTCGGATCCGGCATTTTCCCTTGCCCCTTTAACTCGCTCGCGGCCGATGACCGGAGATGCGTGTTCCGGCTGACAAGAAGCGGATCGATCTTCGTCATCAGTAGGGGGGTGAGTAGATAGTGCCCGCACCGAAAAAGTGCAATGGTTTGACTCTGAAAGTGGAATCGTGATATAGAGGGGGACGAAGAATCCCGCTTTGATGCGGGAATCGGCCGATGCGGTCGAGAATCGGCCGGATTTCGGAAATCTTCGCGAGAAGTGCCATGCGAAACGTCATTCGCCTGCAGATGGAATGGGGTCAGGTTGCGATCGAGGAGATCGAGATCGACGAGAACTCGCGGGATGACATTCCGCCGCTGCTGCTCGGGCTTCGGCACGTGTATGCCGACCGGTCGGTTCGTGCCCGGTGGTTCGAGATCCTGGAGCAGGGGATCCTTCCCGAGGCACGACGATCCCACGCTGCTAATCCAGCGGTGATCGGCGAGACTTTTTCGATCTGCGTCGCGCTGCAATCGTGCTGCCAAGGCTCCATTAGACCCGCTCGGCGCGAAAAATTGCGATCAAGGGGCGATCTGTGGTGATGCAAGCCCCAACGCACTCGGATTTCGCGTCTCGGAATCAGCGTGGGATCGCCGTAGGCCGGCCGGGTTGGGTGGCCCGGCTTGGATACTTGCGGTTTCGGTCGGGGTGTGGGCGCAGTCAGCCGGGTCTTGTGACGGCGTGCAGGACCTGCTTGCGCTTGTCGGCATAGTGGTGGCGGGCGTCGGCGAAGCTGTGGAAGGGCTGGGGCAGCTTCCGCTGGTTGTGGATGATGACGGCAATGGCAAGGGTGTTGATGATCGCGTTGTTTGCGGGTGCGTTGCGGGCCCGGAGCATGGAGTCGTCTTCGCGGAAGGTGGTATCGCGGATGGGGTGATGGCTTTCGACCACCCAGTGACCGCGGTTCCATGTGAGTAGCTGTTGCGGCGAGGCGCGGTCGGCCGCGACCGAAGTCATGCCGTAGGCGTGTTCCATGGTCCGTTTTCCGGATTTCTTGAATTCGACGCGCCGGGTGACACGGAAGATCTGTTTGACGTGGGGATCGTTGATCATCTTCGCGGGCGGAGTGAAGACTTCGATGCTGCGTTGCTCGATGCGGCCGTGCTCGAGCGTGGGCTTTTCGCTGTAGCGTCCCGTGCTTGTGGTCTCCCAGTTGATGCTCTCGAACGTCTCGAAGGTCTTGGGAGCGTTGCCCTTGACCGTCATCATCCAGTCGGCGCCATGGGTCTCGACAATCAGCCGTGCCGTCTCGCGGGTGGTGTGGAGCGCGTCGAGCGTGAGTAGACGGCCGGCCACCGGCGCGGTCTCGAGCGCGGCATGGACGGCGGCGATCTCCCCGCCTTCGTCAGGATCGTTGAGGATCGAGACCGGCATGCCGGTCCCGTGCTCGATCCGCGAGACCGTCTCGTACTGATCCTCGCCGGTGCGGTTGGCGCCGCGAATGCGCTTGCCGTCGACCGCGATCGCGTGGCCGACCCGCAGGCGCGGCTGTGCCCAGCGCCGCAGAGCTTCCTCGATCCACGCCGGGTCGGTGTTCTGCAGCACCCGGTGCACGGTCGATTTGGACACCGGTTCATACCGGCCGGTGTCCGGGTTCTTCCACGCACCGATCTGCGCCAGATCCTTCTGCGTCATCGCCTTCGCGTAGCGTGCCGCCGCCACCGCGCCGTGCCGATTCGCCAGCCGCGCCAGCAAGATCACGCATAGCACCGAGGCGATGCCGTGCTTGCGCCCCTGCGCACGCCGGAAGTCGGAAAGCGCCGCAAAATGCTGGTACATTGAGCGCAACTCCCGCGCCGGCCGGCCGCTCTGCGTCGCCCGCAACTCCCACGCCGCAGGAAGCGGCGCACGATCCCGCAACCGACGACAGGCGTCGCGACGCAGCGGAACCACGTACAGATCCTTCGCCTCCCCGTGCGGATCCGTATAGCGCCCGTTGGCGCGCGCATAGCCCTTGCTCCTGCCCACGTACTTCCAGTTCGCCGCCTTGTACAAGGTGCCGCGGAACTTCGTCGGTGAGACAAACGACTCCGCCACCAGCAACGGATTGCCGTACGCAGCTTTCCAGTCGTCGCTGAGACGCCGCTGCATCCGCAACAACGCAAACGAGGCAAGACCCCGAAACGCCCGGCGACCTCCCAGAATCACAAATCTCGTGTGGTTTCCGATCAGGTGCAGCCGCTCAAACGGTTCTTTGCGGCGCCAACCCATCCAACGGTCCCGCGGCGCACAGCGGAAGGCGCCCGTCTGCCAGCCCGCAGCGCCAATCCACCGCCCGCGCCACGTGAACACGTAGCGCAGACCTCGACCCGCAAACTGCTTGAAACCAAGATAGTGATGACGGTCCACCACACGGTTCCAGCGACACACCTCATCCGGCCGCGCCAAGCGCACCACCACATCCCGGAGTGCAAAACCCTCCGGAGTCGTCTCGAAAAAATCCGCGGCGCGTTCCATGACCACCACGGATACCACGCCGCTTCACAAAAAGCCAGCACCAATACGAATCCTCCGGAACCTGCGGAACCCAACCTTCCAACAAACCTAGCATGGGATGGCCGTGTGGTCGGCAGGTCGGGAGACCGTCGTTCCGCCGGGTGCCCGGGCTTCAGGGGAGTGGAGTGGGCGCTTGTCCCTTGGTCGAACGGCGCTGGCGGCGGCAATCGTGCATCAAGGGGCTGCGAAGTGGGTGCACGCGACGGCAATTTCACGGTTCATGGAGCACGACGAGAATTGGAGATGAGCCGTTCAGTCTCCTGCTCCTGCTACAGTGCGCCCGACAGCCCGTGCGAGAGACCTGCCATGCTTCTTGAAGGCTCCTGCCATTGTCGTGCCGTGACGTTCAGCCTTGAAAGCCGCACCCCCTACCCGTTCAACTACTGCTACTGCTCGGTCTGCCGGAAGACGGCCGGAGGCGGAGGGTTTGCCATCAACATCATGGGCCAGACCAACTCCCTGCGCATCAGAGGAGGGGCGAATCTGGCCATGTACCAGGCCGTGATCGACGACCAGCCAAGTACGGCAATGCGGCATTTCTGCAGACGTTGCGGCAGCCATCTCTGGCTGTGGGATCCTCGCTGGCCGCAGCTCGTGCACCCGCTGGCTTCGGCCATTGATACCGAGCTGCCGGCAGCCCCGGAACGCGTTCACCTGATGCTTGCGTCGAAGCCAGGCTGGTGTCCGCTAGCCGAGGCATCGATCCGCGAGACTCATTTCGACGGTTATCCCGAGGAATCCATCGAAGGGTGGCACGAGAACCGGGGACTGGTGACAGATTGACCTGCAGTTGCGGCCCTTCCGGGAAATCTGCGAAAGTCCGGGTGCGCTGTATGGGTCTTCCGCAGGCCGGAGATCATGGAAGTCGGGAGCCGGTCGGTATGCCGCTTCGCCCACCGCGGCTGCAGTGAAGCGTGCGGGTGACGGTGAACCGGTTCCGCTCGCAGGGGTCCCGCGCCGGCAGGTGGCCGGGCGACGGCGCGACATAGAACGGCCTGAACGCGTGGGGGCGGGGACCCTGCGGTACTGCGAATCCTGGTCGAGACCGCTCCCAAGCAGCGGTGGAACGTACTGGAAGCGCTTCGGGCGCAGCCGGAAAGTCGGGCGGCTCCGCCCAGCTGCTTCGTGAGAGAGTGCCGCTCCTGCACTCTATTCCATCGACAGGCCTTCCATCGGTGCGTTCGCGGCGCGGCATTCCGATCCCGAACGCACGTGTCGACTCCCTGACCAGTTACACCGTATTTTCTAGTGACGGTTGACGCTATAGAGGTTTGATTGCATCAATGATGAGCGCGAAGTGGATGAAGAAAGTAAAGACAACATCTAGCTTATCGAATCTCGTGAAGATACGCCGGAATCGCTTGATCCTCCGAAAACAGGGGTTCGACTTCATTGCGTTTCTTGTGCAGTTCTCGATCGTATTCTGAGGTTCAGGATGAGGAGGGTCGGCCATGGCCAGAACGCGTTCTAGGGCATGTTAACGCATTATGTGGTAGAATGTGTGGTAGAATCCGGATCCCCGGTTCGTAGAGAGGATTCCCGGTCATGGAACTCACGCAAGCCCAGTACGAGCACATTGCTCATGTCTTTCCGAAGCACCGCGGCAATGTCTTGCTCAGTACTCTGTCGGTTCTCAACGCGATCCTGTACGTGGCCGAGCAGGGATGCAAATGGCGCGGGCTGCCGGCGCACTTCGGTAACTGGCACACCATCTACACCCGGGTGAACCGCTGGGCGAAGAAAGGCGTCCTAGATCGGGTGCTTGCGGAGTTGCAGCGCTTGGAGATCATGCGGGTGAAGGTCGAGGTGCTGTCCTTGGACAGCACCGTGGTGAAGGTGCACCCGGACGGTACGGGAGCGCTCGAAAAGCACGGTGCTCAGGCCATCGGGAAGTCGCGCGGGGGCTGGACCACCAAGCTTCATCTGGTAGCTGCGAATGATCGAAACGCGGTAGGGTTTTCCTTGTCCGGAGGGCAGGAGGGCGACGGATCCCAGGGGCGCAAGTTGCTGCACCGCATGGCATTGCCGAATACCGCACGTTGTCTGGTGATGGACAAGGCCTATGAAGGGGACGAAACTCGTGCGTTGGTTGCAGGCCGGGGACTGGAGCCCGTGGTCCCACCGAAGGCCAACCGGATCACGCCGTGGGAATACGATCGAGAACTGTACAAGAAACGCAATGAAGTCGGTATCTACTCACCCCCCTACTGATGACGAAGATCGACCCGCTTCTTGTCAGCCGGAACACGCACCTCCGGTCATCGGTCGCGAGCGAGTTAAAGGGGCAAGGGAAAATGCCGGATCCGAGCCCGTCAGGAAAAACGATTCGTCATCAGTAGGGGGGGGTGAGTAGATACTGAAGTCGAACGTCTGTTTCGGAGGATCAAGCGATTTCGGCGTGTCTTCACGAGATTCGACAAGCTGGATGTCGTCTTCACCTTCTTCATCCACTTCGCACTCATCGTCGATGCCCTCAAGCCTCTACAGCGTTAACAGGCCCTGGCAACGTCAAGCGCAGATCTCCGGCGGAGGGGAACGGCAGCCCACGGAACCCGCTCCACCGGACCGCACGGCGGACCCGCGATGTCCCGCGCGGGCCAATGGCATTCGGATATGCGCGTCGAGGTGACGGCGGTTTTCCCATACCGGCAAGCCTTGGATAGGAGGTGACGTTTCGGTGCGTGGGCGGGTCGTCCACGCACCGCTTGACCAGTGCCCGCCGATTCGCATGATGTCGTCGAATCGTGGCTGCGGGAATCCCCATGGACCCGCGAATCGTCGACCTGAAGTCGACCCCCTGTTCGGGCCGCCGCCGGACCCGCCAGCAGATCGCGGAGGTCCGGGAGACCGTGGGTCGGTTTTCCCACTGCAGCCGCACCGAGCGGGCGAAGACCCTCTGCGAGCCCCTTCACGGGACGACAGCGAAGGGCGGCTCCAGGGTCGGGGCCGGCCTCGGGATGCTGGAGACCTTGGAGCGCCACGGCATCCTGACGTGGCCGCCCGTGCGCGAGGACCCCGTCCGCGACAGGGCCGCTGCCCCGGTCTGGACCTCGGCCTCCGACCCGCAGCCGGAGATCGTGGCTCCGCGATCGGAACTGCGCCCGCTTCGCGTCGAGCCGGTCACCGACACCGAGGGGCGGCAGCTGTGGAACGCCTTCGTCGACCGGCACCATTACCTCGGCTACAAGCGCCCTTTCGGGGCGCATGTCCGCTACTTCGTGACCGATCGGCAGGGGCGCCGACTGGGTTGCATCCTGTTCGAGGCGGGGACGAAGACGCTTCCGTGCCGGGACCGCTGGATCGGATGGACGGACCGCAGGCGCGACCGCAACCGCCACCGAATGACGGTCCATTCAAGGTACCTCGTGTTCCCCTGGGTCGTCTCGAAGAACCTGGCGTCCTCGGCCCTGGCTCTGGCGACGCGCCGCCTTGCCGACGACTGGGAACGCCTCCACGGCGGGCGTCCCGTCCGCATCGAGACCTTCGTCGACGAGACCCGGTTCCGGGCCTCGTGCTCCCGTGCGGCCCACGGGGAGCGCATCGGGGACACCGCGGGTCGGGGCACGTCGCGCACGGGAGTCTCCGTGCTGCCGCTCTGCGAGGGGGCCCGCGCGATCCTGCGCTCGGAGCGCGGCGCGGCGCGGCGCACGCCTGCGACGCGGGCCGAGCGGGGACGGTCGGCCGCCGCCGACCGACGGTTCTCGAAGCGCTGGGCGACGCTCGTCGCGGCCGCCGCCGCGATCGCGGAACGCGAGGACGCGCGCGCTGCCTATGACTCACATGTCTTGTCTGGACGTAATTCGTGTCTGCACGGAAAATCATAACACATTGTGTATGCAACCATATTTGGAATCTGGAGAACCGAAGATTCCTTCTTTGATGGCATATGACGGCATATTCCGCTGAAATCAGGCTGGATTCGATGAATCTTTGCCCTGTCAATATTGAGTTTTCATTCATGTAATCCGACTCTTAGGGATTTTCCGGGCAGGCACTAATTCCTGGTACAGCTCGCTGGATGGATCCATCTCCAGCACCCATTCGTAGCCTTGGGCCAGGATCGCCATATGGGTGTAGCCCCGCCAAACCACCGTGGGTCCGGGTGGGGGGTCGCTGCGGCGATCGAGGTAGCCGCCGAAGATCGCTAGGGTCCGCACGGCGTGCCCCAGGTGGTCCGGTGGGCGCCGAAGCTGGTGCCGACGGGCGAAGTCCTTGAGCACCAGGATTTCGGTTTTGCCGAACCGAACCTCGGCGGGCCGTTCGGGGGTTTCCCGTCCGAGCAGGACCCTGGCGAAGAGTCGCCAGGCGATCACGGCCTGGATGGTGACCGCCCGTTCGATCCGGTGTCCTTCCCGATGGTTGAGGAATTCCGCCTTGCATCCGCGTTTCAGGACCCGGTGCCCGTCCTCGATCCGCCCGCGCAGGCGGTACCGTTCCCGCACCCGCCGCGCCTCCTTCCGGGTCGATACCGGCAGGCGGGTGAGCAGGATCCAGTGCAGGGGCTCGACGCCGGCCGGTGGATCTTCTTCGGTCCTGCGGACCGCCGTCATGGGCACGGGGGCGTGCGAGCCGGTTCCGTTCCCGGGAGGAGGCAGGTCGAAGCGCCGGAACTGCAGGGATACCTTGGCGACCCGCGCTTCCCGCAGCGCCTTGGCCTTCTGGGTGCGGGTGGAGGTGCGGGCCGACGGGCGGGCGATTTCGATCTCCAGGGATCCGGCCGAGGGTTCCGCTGCCCGTGGCTCGAAGAGCTTCTCTTCGTCCTTGCCCAGGGACCGGTTGGGGCGGGCCCGGACCCGAAGATCAACGGTGCCCAGCCGCTGCCGCTCGGCGAACCGGGCGAAGAAATCCGCCTCCCGATCGAGTACGGAGACGACCCGCACGCCCTCCGGAACCCGCTCCGAGGTGTCTCGCAAGCCCCGCATCCAGCGGGCGGATTTCCGTTCTTCGAGCGGCTTGCCCGGCTCGGCCCGGCCGTCCGGCGCGTCGTATTCGATGCGGGGGACACCGAGGGGAATGCCGGTGTCCGCGTCGACCGCCAGCGTGGAATGCATGTGCAGACCCCGGGTGCCCGACGCGTTCCGGTTGCGGCCGATGAGGCCGAGCTCGCCGCACTTCGGATGGGTCGCGAAGTTGAGGTCCGATCCGTCCTGGATCATCAACACCGTCTTGCAGGAGGCCATGCGTCGGCGGGTGCGCTCCCGGTGCGGAGCCAGAATGGCCTCCGGTGTGACCGCCGACGCGGCCGGCGGGTCGATCATCCGGTAGTACCCGGTGACCAAGGCCCGCTGACCCCGGGCCGCGGCCTGGAACGATGCGCCGGGTTGGTCGGCCATCAGGGACGCACTCGTGACCCACCGGCGGCTGAGCCGACGGTCCCCCAGCGGAGCTCCGCCGAACTCGTTCGCGGTCCAGCTCCCCCGCTCCCGTCCGTCGGCCGGACCCAAGGCCTCCGCCGGCGCCGGTGCCACGCCCAAAACCGCCCGCCAGTCGCTCCGCAGCGGACGCATCCACACCGCCTTGACCGACCGCCGCTCCTGCCCGGGACGGGCGAACCGCCCCCGCCCGGTGGTCTCTCCCACCCGCTCCCAGCCGGCGGCGGCAAACACGGTGCCCGCATGGGTTTCCGTATCCACGAAGGTTTCGACCAACCGGGGACGATACCCGTACCGGGCCTCGATCTCGTCGGGCAGCCGGGCCAGCGCCCTCCCCAGCACCCGGGAGCCCAGGTTCCGGCAGCGCACCGACGGTCGGATCAGGAACCGGCTCCGACCGATCACCGCATGGTTCAGGTGTTGCGACCGCGCGATCTCGTCCCATCCGATCCACCGGTCCCGGGAAGCCAGGCGCAAGGCCGGTGCCGAAAAGCCCAGGGCCCCCAGGATGCCGTGCTCCGACCGAACCCGATACCGGAGTTGGGCGCCCACCTGCATCGCCGCCCCGCACGGAGGCTCCCGGAACCTCAGCTCGTTCCCGATCCGCCGGTCCGCCTCCCCGGTCACCGGCACCAGGCACAGGTCGTGCAGCGCACCCGCTTCCGAGGGAACCCCCGACGGCACGGGAACCGCGGTGCCCAGCCGCCGGGGAGCGCCGCCACCTCTTCCCTCGCGGGGGGCCGGCAAGCGCAGTTGCCGGGCCCGCTCCAGGTCGTTCAGGACCGCCCGGCAACTGCGCTCGCGCCAGCGACCCCGTGCATCGGTCAGGTGAAACTCTCGACATACCCGTTGAGCCGCGGCGCGGCGACGGCTCGGCGGCTCCCGAGACAGAAACGTCTGCAGCCGGACTAGGTGCGCCGGTTGCTTCAGGATGCGGTGCACGGGTTCCATGGCCGACAGGGAACACACCTTAGAAGGTCAGAGGCTCGGGGTCAACCGGCAGGATGTGTGTGCATGGCAGCGCGCGCGGGCAAAGACGCCGGCGCGTCTTCCACCGCCTGCGGATCCTGCGGTTCGTGCTCCGTCTCGTTGCCGCGCCGCGCGGGCCGGGCTACGGAACCCCGCTCAGCGAGCTCTGGGAGCCGTGCGAGGCCGCGGGCCTCGAGTTGCCGCAGGCGGAGCCTCCGGCGGCGTCGACGGCCGGCGCGGCGCGGGAGAAGCTTGACGAGGCCGCGTTCCAGCGCCTGCACGCGGAGGTCCTCGCCCACGGTCCCGAAGGCACGCTCGGGAAGGGCCACAGGACCCTCGCCGTCGACGGTTCGAAGATCACCCTGCCCAGGGAACTCGCGCAGTACGGCGACCGCGTCATCGACGGTGCCCACTACCCCCAAGGCAGGGTCAGCACCCTCTACCGGATCGGCGACCGCATCCCGGTCGACTTCGACCGGTTCGACCACGAGAACGAGCGGGCCGCCGCCCTCGTGCACCTCGGCCCTGCGGCCGAAGGCGACGTCATCGTCTACGACCGCGGCTCCACCTCCTTCGCCTTGGCTCTCGCCCACCGGGAGCGCAAACTGAACTTCGGGTTCCGCATCCGGAACGGCGCCCACTCCGGGTTCGACGCCGTTCTCGCCTCCGGCGAGAGCGACCGGACCGTCCCCCTCGACGCACCCGGGGACGAGACCGCGCTGCGCTCGAGGACCCTGCGCGTCCGGCTCGTCCGGTACCGGCACGCCGACACGGAATCCGGCCTCGCGACCTCCCTGCTCGACGGCAGCCGGGATCCCGTCCCGGCGATCTCCGATCTCGATCCTGCTCGTGGGGGCGTGGAGGAACGGTACAAGACCGGGACGTTCCGGATCGAGGCCTTCCCCGCCCCGTCCGAACGCGGCGTCCGCCCAGAGCTCTACGCCGCCTTCGTTCGCATCACTCTCGCCCGCCCGTTCGCGAACCGCTGCGACCACGATCTCGACGACGGCGACGACCGGCCGGCCCTGCGCACCAACTTCCGCAACGGCCTGCGCCTCGTCGGCAAGGAGATCGAGGCCCTGTTCCTCGCGCAGAGCGTCAGGGTCGCCCGGTCCGTCAAGCGGATCCTGTCCGGCCTCTCGCGGTGCATCCCGCGCGAACGGCCCGGGCGCAGCTACGTACGGCAGTCGAAACAGCCCAAGAACAAGTGGCAGCACCGGGTACCCGCCTGACCCCGACACCGGCCACCTGAGAGCCTGTGCGGAAACTATTGAGCGGCCCCGATTCTGGTATCTGCGATGTGGCTGGAGAGTACATCGGGATCAGACAAGCCCATTCCACATCTGTCAGATTGCTTTCGAAGCGGTCTCTCCGACGCCGATACTTTGCACGAGCGGCCAGAATCGGGACCGCTCAATAGTTTCCGTACAGGCTCTGATAAGGCCCCCGGCTTCCGGCAACCACCCGAAGCACGGGGGTTCGTATTCGGTATCTACTCACCCCCTACTGATGACGAAGATCGATCCGTTTCTTGTCAGCCGGAACACGCACTTCCGGTCATCCGGAACCTGTCAACACCGTTGAGACAGCAAGGGTTGTCATGTACTGAGCATCTCCCACGGTAGGGGTGGCCTTCGGCGGGTTGATCCAGATCGTTTCGGGGAGCGCCCGCGGTTTCGGTTTCCCCTGGACGAACCGTTCCGGGTGCCGGCCCCAAGCTTGGCTCAAGGTGCGCCGGCGTTGCTCAATCCGCTGCCGGGCGCGGCCGTGGTGGACATCGTCAGGGGTGAGCATCGCGAGGCCGGCATGGTGATGCTCGGTGTTGTACCAGGGGAAGAAGGATCGACCGAAGGCGATGGCAGCGGGCAGGTCCGGGAAGCGCCCGGGGAACCCGGGGTGGTACTTCAAGGTCTTGAACTGTGCCTCCGAGAAGGGGTTGTCGTCGCTGACCTTGGGGCGGCCGAGCGAGCGGGTGATACCGAGCTGGGCGAGGAGTTGCGCGGTGCACGGGCTGGTCATGGGAGCGCCGCGGTCCGAGTGCAGGGTCAGCACCCGGGGCTGGATCCCCTGCTTGAGACACGATTCCTCGATCAGCCGGCTGGCCAGTGCCGCGCTCTCGCGTTCGGCGACCCTCCATCCCGCCACGTAGCGGCTGAAGAGATCAAGCAGCACGTAGAGGTAGAAGGGTAACTACTCACCCCTGGTTGGGGTCTGGTTGGCCGTAGTGCTCGTTGAGGATGTCTGCGGCCTTTCCGTTGAGGGCGATGTGGATGGCGACGAGAGGGTTGTAGCCGAGTGCCTCCATGGAGGTGAGGAAGCTTGAGCCTCGGCACCATGCGGTTGCGTGGAGCATGGTGCGGAAACATCCGGACACTTTGATCTTGACCTTGGTCATTCGGATCTTCTGTTCTCCGGCATTGTTGGTGAAGCTGACGTCGGGGTCCTTCATGAAGCGGAGGACGGACGTCTCGTGTTTCACGAGACGTTCATGCAGGTTGTGGGCGTCGGACTTTGCGATGCGTCCCCGGGTTCCTTTCGTCCGCGGCGGGATATCGGGCAACTCCTTGGCGCCTTGGGTGAGAAGGGTGCGGTAGCGCTTGCGCACGGCCCGGCGGTCGGTCTCGTTCAAGGCCTTGGATGCGCTCTGGTTGACCCTGTGGCAGACCCCGCGCAGCAGGCTCTTCATCAATCGCGCCCAGCGGTAGCCGTTGGACTCGACGACGAAGGCCAGTTCGCGCAGCAGGTGGCTGCCGCACAGCTGGTGGCGGCACTGCTCGTAGCCCATGTACGCAGCCCAGCAGTCGTGGACCAGGACGCCCTGGTAGCGCGGGAGGATGCCGATCTCTTCGATCGCCTCCCGACCGCGCTTGCGGTGCGGGAACTTCACGGTCAGGGTGCCGTCGGTGACGACATGGAGCCATTGGGTCTTGCCGGCGACCCGGAATCCGGTCTCATCGACATGCAAGGCCGGGCGTTGCAGGAGATGGGCCACGGCGACCTCCTCCCAGGATGCGAGCGCATCCTGAAAGCGCCGGACCTAGCCGAGACAGGTCGCCTCGGAGAGCTTGATGCCGGAGATCGCGTGCACGAGCGAGACAGCACGGCGCAGGGACAGCATCTGGGCGATCAGCAGGTTGAGGACCAAGGCTTGGATGCGGACACCGTACTGCACGGGCCCCGGCATGAGGTCTGGGAACCGGCCCTTGGTCCGGGCCCGGCACTTCGGGCATTCCTTGATCTCGGCGTCGACGCGGCGCTCGACGACTTCGAACACGATGTCGTAGAGGACGCGGCGCTCCCGATCGACGGGGTCGACGTCGTCGAGGTCGGCGCCGCAAGCGTCGCAGGCATCGACGGTGATCGTCTCCTGGACGGTGGTCGTGCGCCGGTGACCGCCCGTCTGCGGGTTCGGCTTCGGGCCCTTGCCGTGGCTCCCGGTGCGCCGCGCGCTCTCGTCCTTGTCCGTCTGGGACGGCGGCAGACCGGAGTTCCGGCTCGTCTTGCGCGTGGCCTTCTCCAGGAGCACGGCCAGCAGCAGCTGGAGCAGCATCAGCAGGCCGCGGACGAGCGCCTCGCACTCCGGGGAGACCTTGCCTTGCATGCGGAGATCCTGGAACCGCTTCTGGAAGGCGTCGACTTCCTGGCGCAGGGAGGTGCCGGCGACGCTCGTCATCCCGACGCCTCCACCCCCCGGACGGCCGCCCGCACGGCGAACCGCTCGCCTTCGGGCATCGTCCGGTAGCGCCGCGCCGGCGGCGGGCGCGTCCGGATGCCGCGGCGCTCCAAGGTCTCCAGCATCCCGAGGCCGGCCCCGACCCTGGAGCCGCCCTTCGCTGTCGTCCCGTGAAGGGGCTCGCAGAGGGTCTTCGCCAACTCGTTGCGGCTGCAGTGGGAACACCGACCCACGGTCTCCCGAACCTCCGCGATCGGCGGGCGGGTCCGGCGGCGCCCCGAACAGGGGGTCGACTTCAGGTCGATGATTCGCTGGTCCATGGGGATTCCCGCAGCCACGATTCGACGACAGCATGCGAATCGGCGGGCGCTTGTCAAGCGGTGCGTGGACGACCCGCCCATGCACCGAAACGTCACCTCCTATCCAAGGCCTGCCGGTATGGGAACACCGCCGTCACCTCGACGCACCTATCCGAATGCCCTTGCCCCGCCGGGCGATCGACCCGTCGTCGCCTTCGATCCCTACCCTGCCGCCATCCACACCTCCGACGCGGTCCGCCCCGATGGCCCATCTTGGAGAGGGTCCCTCCTAGCAACGTCAAGCGCAGATCTCCGGCGGAGGGGAACGGCAGCCCACGGAACCCGCTCCACCGGACCGCACGGCGGACCCGCGACGTCCCGCGCGGGGTGCCCGGTCGCGTTGCGGACCCCTCCCCACAAGGCCGGAACGGGGAGCGGCAGCCGAAGATCGACCCACTTCTTGTCAGACGGACCCCGTGCATCCGGTCCTCGGCCGCAAGCGAGGGAAAGGGGCACGGAACCATGCCGGATCCGAACCCGTCAGGAAAAACGATTCGTCATCAGTAGGGGGGGGTGAGTAGATACCGTATTCGAATGCCAGAAAAACTTATCCGAATGTCATTGCCCTGCCCGGGGAACTCGCGCAGTACGGCTACCGCGTCATCGACGGTGCCCACTACCCCCAGGGCAGGGCCCGCGTACTCTATCGGCTTCCCGACCGCATCCCGGTCGACTTCGACCGGTTCCGACCCCGAGAACGAGCGGGCGGCCTTGCACACCTCGGCCACGCCGCCGAAGGCGACGTCATCGTCTCCGACCGCGGCTCCTGCTCCTTCGCCCTGGTCCACCAAGAGCGCAAACGGGACTTCGGGCTCCGCATCCCGAACGGCGCTAACCCCGTATTCGACTCCTTCCTCGCCTCCGGCATGGGCGACCGGACCGTCACCCTCGACGCGCCCGGGGACGAGACCGCGCGTCGCGGCCGGACCCTCCGCGTCCGGATCGTCCAGTACCGGCACGGGGACACGGAATCCCGCTTCGCGACCTCCCTGCTCGACGACCGCCCCGATCCCGTCCCAACGATCTCGGATCTCCATCATGGACGTTGGGGCGTGGAGGAACTGTACAAGACCGGGAAGTTCCGGATCGAGGCTTTCCACGCCCGGTCCGAGCGCGGCGTCCGTCAGGAGCTCTGCGCCGCCTTCGTCTGGATCACTCTCGCGCGCCAATTCGCGAACCGTTGCGACAGCGACCTCGACGACAGCGACGACCGACCGGCCCTGAGCGCACACTTCCGGAACGGCCTCCGCCGGGTCGGCAGGGAGACCGAGGCCAAGTTCCTCGCGCAGAGCGCGAGAGTCAACCGTGTCCGGTTGAAAGGCGCCCACCTGCGCGAAGACAGCCGGCCGCTTGGGCTTGGACTCTTATGGGCAGTCTTTCTTGAGCTTGGCCTCATAGAGCTGCCGTTCCCTGTCGCGGATTTTCTGCCTCGCGACATGCTCCAGCTTTTCGTCGGCCATCACTGACCATAGGCCACCCCAGAATATCTGCTTGGCCTGACCGCTGGTCGCTTCTTCGTCAACGCCGCGCTCATGGCGTTGCAGTAGCAGGAATTCTTGTTCGATGTCGGCACACAACATCGCCCGAAGCTTGGCTGCATCGAGCGGTGCCATTTCCTCGAACTGCTTCGTCGCGCAGGCGCTTATGGCGAGCGTCGCAACGGCGATGATCAAGGTACGGTGCATGTTCCAGTCCTCATCAGCAATCGGTGTGCCTGTCACGGCGCGCAGGCTTTTACCCCCCCCCTCCGGCAAGTCAACCTAGAGCCTGTTAACGCTATAGAGGCTTGAGGGCATCGACGATGAGCGCGAAGTGGATGAAGAAGGCAAAGACAACATCAAGCTTGTCGAATCTCGTGAAGACACGCCGGAATCGCTGGACCCTCCAACACCGGCGCTCGACTTCGTTGCGTTTCTGGTACCGTTCCCGATCGGATTCCCAAGGCGCGACCCGGTTGGCCTTCGGCGGCACCACGGGTTCCCGTCCCCGTCCCGCGACCCGTTCCCGAGTCTCGTCCCCTTCATCGACCTTGTCCACCATCACGTGCGGTATTCGGCCATGCCATGCGGTGCCGCAGCTTGCGCCCCCGGGGCCCGTCGCCCGCCTGCCCTCCGGACAGGGAAACCCCCACGGCGCTTCGATCCTCCGCGGCCACCCGCACGGCGCTTCGATCCTCCGCGGCCACCCGATGAAGCTTGGGGGTCCAGCCCCCGCGCGACGTCCCGATGGCCGGAGAACCGTTTTTTCGAGTGCTCCCGTACCGTCCGGATGCACCTTCATCACCGTGCGGTCCAGCGACCGCACCTCGACCTTCCCCCGGACGATCTACAGGCGTTGCAGCTCCGCAAACACGCGATCCAGGACCCCCTTCTTCGCCCAGCGATTCCTCCGGGTGGAGATCGTGTGCCCGTTGCCGAAATGGGTCGGCAGTCCGCGCCACCGGCATCCCTGCCCGGCCCCGTACAGGATGGCGTTGAGGACCGACAGATGGCTGAGCGAAACTTTGCCGCGGCGCTTCGGAAAGACAGGAGCGATGCGCTCGTACCGGGCTCGCGTGCGTTCCATGACGGGGAATCCTCTCCACGAACAGGGGGAAAACCAAAGCATACCGCATATTGGGTTAACACGCTCTAAGCCGAACCCCGATCGTCCGCCTGCTGCGGCAGGTGGAGGTGTTGCACGGTCAGGACCTGTCGATGGCAGAGGCGATCCGGCGGGTCGGGATCCGCGAGGTCACCTTCTACCGGACGAGCAAGGGCAACGGCTGGAACCGGGACCGGGTGCGTGCCTTCCGTTCCCATCGCGACATTCCGGGATACCGTGAGGGCGAACGCCGGGAGAGCGGCGAACCGGCCCCCTCAGCGAGGCCTCGGCGCAGCTCGGCGTCGATCCCTCGGGCGTGCGTCGGCTGATCCGGACGGGCATCCTGCCCGCACAGCAGGTCTGCACCGGGGCGCGCCGGGCCACCGTGGCGGCGGATCTCGAGCCCCCCCGGGGGGGGAGGGTCGTCGCGGCGCGGTCTGACTGCCGGAGCGTCACCGACGCGGACCCGAACCACCAGGGCGAGTTCGAGCTGTGACCGCCCTGCGAGGCTGCATGATCGCCCGTGCGACAGCTTGCGTGAACGGGTTTCATCCCCGGGATCCAGAGCAAGCCAAGAGGTACGGCATCCTGACCTCGATCCCCGGTATCGGTCCGCTGACCGCCGGCAAGGCCCGCCAGGTCGCGATTGTCGCCGGCTCATCGTGCTGGCGAACACCTTGCTGCGACAGCCGCGCTGCTGGTCGCCCGAAGCACCGGCACGGTCATTGGCGTGACCTGCGAGCGATCGAAGGAGACACCCTCATGGCCCTCACCTCTGCCGAGAAGCAGCGCCGTGATCGGGAACGCCGCAAGGCCGGCCCCCTGTCGTCCACCACCGAAAGCCCGGTGATCGCCGCTCCCGTGCGCAACGCTGGCGCGATGCGGTGGTCGAGCTCGGTGCGTTGCAGGAGCATGATCGGGACTGTCTCGACCGTCTCCCCGACTCCCTGTGCGACACGGCTTGGGGGAGAACGTCTGCAGATCATCGTCGAGGCCGACATCGAGGCCCACAAGGGGCGACCTGTTCGATGAACTGTTCGACCCGGATTTCTGAGTGTCTCTATGCCGGGGCCGGAATCAGGCTTGCAAATGGTACCATTAATTGATACTGGGTACTCCATGAGAAAGCGCCATAGATCCACGCTGGAACTGATCTTCGTCCGCTCCGTCAGCGGCTCAATCCGCTGGACCGACATCGAGGCACTGTTTGCCGCTCTCGGGGCAGAAATCAGCGAACGGGAAGGTTCGCGAATAGGCGTGTTCCTGTTCGGCGAAGTGCGCGTCTTTCACCGTCCGCATCCGTCACCGGATACGGACAAGGGCGCGGTTGCCAGTATTCGCAAGTGGCTGGAAGAACACGGAGTGAAGCCATGATCAATGTGATCGAGATCGATGGGGAGAAGGCGGTCGTTACCTTTGATTCGGACATTCAGATGCTGCGCGGCGAGTTTGTCGGGCTGAATGGCGGGGCCGACTTCTATGCCGAGAGTGTCCACGATCTGATCGAGGAAGGCCGGAAGTCGCTGGCGGTCTATCTGGAGATGTGTCGGGAAAAGGGCATCGAACCGGGCCGGAAATTTTCCGGGAAGTTCAATGTCCGCCTCAATCCTTCCGATCATGCCGCGGCAGTCATTGCAGCCGCCGCAGCGGGCAAGAGCCTGAATGAATGGATCGTCGGGGCGATCAGGGAAGCCGCCGACAGTGACAACCAGGCGGCCTGATCTTGAGCCGCCGGGTAGGAGGGATCGTTGCCGAGCCCCTGCACCATTCCCGCCCGCGATTTCCAGCGCCAGCCGCCGCCTCCCCCCGGGGAGGCGGCGGTTGAACCCCACTCATCCAGGGTTTTTTGCCCTGGTGAAGGTCCCGTTTCTTGCCAACGGGATGGGCCCCTGGATCGGGAGCCACCCTACGCCCCCTGCGCCTTGAGCACCTGGGGGGGACCTGTGCCCCGATCCGAGGCCAGGATGGAGACCCCGTGGGAAGTGTGCGCCTTCGAGCGCCCGTGCCGGGACCGATCCGCATCTTGGCGGCCCACCGACCGCAATCCGGATTCCGAGGAACCCGAGATCCGGAATGCAGGGAAGGGTTTCGCCGGCATCGACGGGGAGTCCGAGCACCACCAAGGATGCATCCTCGACGCTGCCGGCGCCGTGCAGAAGGAGCGATCCTTCCCCCAGGGCGGAACGGGCCTGGCGCAGATGGCGGACGGGCTGCGGACCGTCACGCAGACCGAACCGGACGCCATCGGGGTGGCCCTCGAGGTTCCGCACGGACCGGGGGTCGAGTCCCGGATGGAACGCGGTCGGATCCTGCCTGCGATCCCCCCGAAGCCACGGGATCGCTTCCGGGACCGCGGGTCGCCGGCCGGAGCCCAGGACGACCGCCGCGAGGCTCGGGTTCGGGCCGGAGCCCTGCGCACCGATGGCCCGGCCTTCCGACGCATCGATCCGATCTCTCCGGCGGTCATCCAGCTGCGGGAAGCATCGCGCAGGGCCCGGGATCGGACCCACCCGCGGACGCGCTGGGTCCACCGGATCCGTCCGCAACTCTGGCGGTACGATTCGCAGCTTCTCGAGCTCGAGAGCGATCTCTCGCGGGCCGGGTTCCGGGAACGTTGGGAACTCGTCCCGACCCCGAACCGAGCCCGGCGACTCCGCGCCAGTACCGGGATTCGGCTCCTGCGGCGGCATCGCGTGCGCCGCCGGCATGCCGACACCGTCCGGAAGACGCTCCGCACGCCGGCCCTTCGGGGGGCGGACGGCACCCCGGAAGCGGCCGTGGGCCCTCTCCGGATGCGGTTTGCCCCGCTCGGCCTCGTCACCGGACCGCGGACGGAGGTGCAACCGGAGATCGACCGGCCGACGGCGGAAGAGAGGCAGCCGGAAGCCGCCCAGGAATCCGCATCGGGGCCGGCGGGGCCGCGGGACGCAGAGATCCTGAGGTCGCTACCGGGCGTCGGCAGGATCGTTCGGGCCCCTCTGCTGGCAGAAGCACCCGAGGCCCGGCGACGACGAGACGACCCAGCCCTGCGGTGCCGGTCCGGCGTGGCTCCCGTCCCCCGGCGTTCCGGCACATCCCGGATCGGGGTCCGTCGGCGGGCGGCCCATCATCGTCTGCAGGACGCCGTCTACCCCTGGGCCCGGGTCGCCCTGCCGCAGGATCCGGTCCGCCGGGCCCAGTACCCGGCCCTGCGGCTTCGCGGCCACCGGCATGCGCGGGCCCTGCGCTCCGTCGCGGACCGCCGGCTCGCAGGGGTCGGTGCGATGCGGGAGACTCAGACCCGGTACGACCCCGACCGCCGAAGCCGGGCGGAGACGCGCGAGCAGACCGCGGGGCCGGATCCGGTCCCGGCGGGAGGCCGGACCCTCCGAACGGCGCCTCGGTCGCCTGCCGCGGCCGTTCCGTACCGGCATCGTACGGGATCCGGGATCGGGAGATCTGCGGCCGTGGCCCGGTCCCACGCGGAACGCCAGCGACGCTACCGTCTTCGCCGACGTGCGGGCGCGGCGAAGACGGCGTACCGGGCGCCGAAGGATCGGCGCTCTCGCGGTCCGCGGCTCCACGACGCCATCGCCACGATCCGCACGATCCGGGAGGAGTACCGGGACGGGCGGCAGGCCCTGCCGGAGACGCGGGAGACCACGGCCACCGCAGAGCTCCTGGACCCAGTCCTCGAAGCCTTGGACGACCTGGATCGGGATCTCTTGGCGGAACGGGAGCTGCCCCGAGGATTCGGCCGGGACGGGTGCGTTCGACCCCGCTGCCGGACCGTTCCGGAACGGTGTGGTAGGGGCCGGCCATGGGACCCGGCAGCCCTCCCGCGGCGGCGGAGCTCGGCCTTGCCCGGCCCGTTCCGGAACGGTGCGGTAGGGGTCGGTCATGGGACCCGGCAGCGCCCCGCGGCGACGGAACTCGGCCTTGCCCGGCCCGTGTAAGCGTTCGGTCACGAGGTGATTGCGGGCGATGTTCACCGGTTGAGGATGCGCGCTTGACGTCGGCCCCGTTCCGCCCCGCCTGCGAAGCCCGTCGGGGGCGGGAACGGAACCGCTCGCCCCGGTGTTCGAATTTCCCGGGGGAAGATTCCCGATTCCGCCGCGCATCGTCAGGAATCCCCACGGAGATGGAGCGCCCGGAGGCGTAGGGAGCTCACCCTGGAAAGTTCGCGGGAAGATCAGCCGAACGATCATGTCCGTTCGGACACGAACCAGTAGAGTGGGGCGGTTTCGAAGGTGTCGTCCTGTCGCCGGTACCGTTGCGCGCTGCCGGGGAGGCGAAACGGTCCTGCTGCCGGTCCCAGGCAGCGGGGCAGCTGGAAACGTGCGGGCCCGCGTCCGGACCTCAACGCTGGACGTTCGGCTCCGGACGGCACCTTTTCGGCAGTGTTCATCCGCGCTTGCGGAGAGGAGGAAGAAACATGAGCACATCCAAGGTTCTCTATCGGAAGGAGGGGGTGGTCGGACGCATTACGCTGAACCGGCCGGAGGCGGCCAACGCTCTTGATCTCGACAGCACGCGCGAATTGTACGATGCGGCGCTGGAAGCCGCGGCCGATCCCCGAATTCGGGTCGTTCTGCTGGAAGCTCGTGGATCCATGTTCTGTGCTGGGGGGGACCTCAAGCAGTTCCATTCCCTGGGAGAGCGTCCGACGGACCTGGGCGCGGAAATCCTGCGCATGACGACCTACCTGCATGGTGCGATTGCGCATTTCAACCGTATGTCTGCACCGGTGATCTGCAAGGTCCAGGGCACGGCTGCCGGAGGCGGGCTGTCGCTGGCCATGAGTTGTGATCTGATCGTGGCCGCTCGTTCCGCGCAGTTTTCCTTGGCCTATACCGCCGCCGGACTGTCTCCCGACGGCAGTTCCACCTACTTTCTGCCGCGATTGGTGGGGCTGCGACGTGCCCGGGAGCTGATGCTGACCAACCGACGCTTCACCGCGGACGAGGCGCTGGCGATGGACGTGATCGATCGCGTTTGTGATGACGACCGCCTTGATGACGTCGTCGCACGGCAGGTGGAGCGTTTTGCCGCGGGTCCGACGGCGGCGTACGGCGCCGTGAAACGCCTGCTGCTTGCTTCGACCGGCGAGACGCTGGAGAGCCAGATGGACGCCGAGTCGCGGGAAATTGCCCGCGCGGCCACGAGCGCGGATGGCATCGAGGGGGTCGCCGCATTCGTCGACAAACGCTCCCCTGCGTTTGCCGGAGGCTGAAGCCATGGTCGTGCCCACCGGGAGTTCTGCCGGAGAACTTCCCAAGAAGCGGATTCCGGTCGACGGTCTGGAGATGGCGTACGTGGACGAAGGTGACGGGGATCCGGTCCTGTTCCTGCACGGGAATCCGACCTCGGCCTACCTGTGGAGAAACATCATCCCCTATCTGGCGGACCGAGCGCGCTGTGTGGCGCCGGACTTGGTGGGAATGGGGGATTCGGATCCGCTCCCGGATTCGGGGCCGGGATCCTACCGGTTCAAGGATCACCGAAAGTACGTGGACGGGTTTATCGAGGCGACGGGGATCGGGAACCACCTGACCCTGGTCATCCACGACTGGGGTTCGGCCCTCGGCTTTCACTGGGCCGCCCGGAACCCGCGCACGGTGCGCGGCATCGCGTATATGGAGGCCATTGTTCGGACGCTGGATTGGGACGAGTGGCCGGAGGCGTCGCGGGGGCTGTTTCAGGGCTTCCGGTCGTCGAGGGGCGAGAAACTGATTCTGGAACGCAACCTGTTCGTGGAGCGGATACTGCCCGGTTCGGTGCTGCGAACCCTGACCGCGGCCGAAATGGACGTGTATCGACGTCCCTTCGCGGCCCCGGGAGAGGCCCGCCGCCCAACCCTGTCGTGGCCGCGGGAAATCCCGCTCGGAGGCGCGCCGGCCGATGTGTGCGCGGTGGTCGAAGCGTACGCCGCCTGGCTGTCCGAGACCGAGGTTCCGAAGCTGTTCGTGAATGCCGACCCGGGTGCGATCCTTGTCGGCCCGCAACGCGCGTTCTGCCGTACCTGGAAGAATCAGACCGAGGTCACCGTCCGGGGAAGTCACTTCCTGCAGGAGGACGCGCCCGACGCAATCGGAGGAGCGTTGCGGGACTGGTTCAGCACGCTGCCGCGAGCGGGCCGGTGAGCACGGGTCCGGCGCCCTGCGGCCGAACGCGGAAACGCGGGGTCGGGCGGGCTGCGGTCGCCTTCGGGATCGTGCTGGCTGCGGGCCCGGAGGTCTCGGATGCCGTCGAGACGGCAGCGCATGGTGCGCACCTCGCTTGGTGTCTCGGCCTGACCGAGGCAGCAGCTGCGGATTCCGCGGCCGCCAGGAGACTGGCTTCTGCGCTGCGGACGCGGAGGGACGAGCTCGGACTCGATCCGGACCCGGCAGCGCCAGCCGTGGATGCCGGCCGGCAGGCGGCGCACGCCTATGCCGCCAAGGGACAGGACCGCCGCCTGCGGGATGCGATGGCGGGCTGTCGGACCTCCCTAGCGACCGGAGCCCGCTAGCAGCGCCGGGCGCCGCCCCTGGGCGGCACTTCTCGTCCCCCGGATGCCGGCCGGGGTCCGGTTCAGTCGGGGAGGTCGCGGCACGCCGCGTAGTCGCCGGTCCACCCGTTGCCCTCCACCTTGAGATCACCGTGGGTGACCCGCCGAAAGATCGAATGGCACCGGCCGCAGGCTCGGCTCAGCCGACAGACGGCATGCTGGGCTGCCGCTCCGTCATTGGCGGACAATGCCTCCACCAGCGATCGGGACGCGCGGGTCGTGTCGCGGAAGTATCGGTCAAATACGGCCGGAAGCACCCAGATGACCGGCTCGGCGCGTGTCGTCCCGCGCCAGCCGACGTTCGATCGCGGCGGCCACAGGGTCTGCACGTAGTCGAGCAGATCCGCGATGTCCCGGGCGTCGGCCGAAGGCTCCGTGCCGTGCACCAGCGCGTACACGTCCGAAGGGGTCATCTGTTCCGGCTGCACGAGAATCTGCGCGCCGCCCGCTCCGATGCCGGGCGCCGAATCGGCAATCAGCGCGGACAGCCGGTCCAGCCGCTGCCACATCGCCGCCATGGTCTCGCGGCGCAGCTCAATGACGTCGCCGGACGGATCCCCGGTTTGCGCCGCAGACACGCTCGGTACCGTGGTCGCCAACGCGAGCACGAACGTAAGAACACGGTGATGACGCATCGTTTGGATCCTCGGACTTCGGGCCGGTCCCAGCGCATCCGCTCTTGCTGCGGATCAGGGAGGTGAAGATGTGACGATCAAACGAGGGAGTCAACGCGCCGTGCAGCCGCTTGCGGCGGCCCTTCCGATCCGGATCGTCCGGAACGCGGCCCGGCTCGGAGGGCCGGAGGCAAACTTCCAGGCAGGCTGCATGCTCGGGCGGGCGGGGATCGCAAGCACGGTACTGGAGAGGGTGCCGAACCCCCGGTGATCGATGGGAACCACCATGCCGGCGCTGCGCGTGCGGCCGTGGGATGGGGGTTCTCCGAGGAGTCGGGTCCACGCCTCCCAGCATCCGTGGTCCGGATCGGGTACCGCGGCGGTTGCGAAGCGCCGGCGGCAGGCATGGATGCGGGCAGGGGCGGCCGCATTCATGTCGCCGTTGGCCAGCAAGGAGATGCCGGCCGGAATCCGGTGTTGCGTGAGCCGACCGTCAGCTCGGATCCAGATGGCTGCTGAGCGGTCGGCCAGCACCAGGTTGAACGGCTTCCATCGTTTGGGATCCAGCTGCATGATGACCGCCGCCGCCGTTCGTGCGGTATCCTGGTCCAGTGCCAGGAGGGGCAGTTCGCCTCGCGTTCGGGTCCCGGACGCCCGCAGATCGGCGGCCGGGCGGTTGAGGAGTACCGCCAGAACGTTGGAATCATTGATGGCGAGCCACGTACCGCCCCGTTCGAGGTCGAGGCCGCCGCTGATCCCGGGACGGTCGGACCAATGCCTGCCCGGCCCCCGCCAGGGGCGCGATGCCAGTTCATCACGATTGGCTCCGATGAGAACGGGCCAGCGGTGGCCCGGTCGGCGGAGCATGACCAAGGTGCACATTGCAATCGGATCCGGGAGCGAACGTGGTCGGGAGGGTATCCCAGCGTTCCGGTGGATTCACGGCGGCGCGGCGCGAGACGGGGTTTCGGGATCGTCGTTTGCCGTGCCGACGATCCTGACGTTCGCGGTCCGGCACGAACGGCAAGCAGGGAGAGAGTCCCGCGCGCCCCGCAAGCGGTGGTCCGGCCGCGGCGCGGTCTCCGCTGGAACGAGACCCGCTTCCTGGAGTTTCGTCGGTTCGCGACGGCGGCCGCCGCTTTGGGGCCGCTTGGGATCCTTCGGCCCTTACGGGAGGCACGCAGCACTTCGCGGTGTCGCGGAAAAGGGCGTTCCGCGTGGCTGCGGAGCCGCCGGTCGCGGGACCGGATCGGGAGTCTCTGGGAGAACGCCGACGAGGGTCTCCGCAGGCTCCGGTACCGCGGTATCGGGAAGGCCGCAGGGTGGGGCGGGTCGGCGAGGTCGGTTCGATCGGAGCCTGATCGCGCACCGGGGCGGCTTCCGCGACTCCTGCGCCAGAGCCTGCAGCGCCGGTGACGACGGCGGCGCGGAGGGTCGAGTCCGGCTTGACGGGATCGGTGTCCTTGCTCTAGGCAACCCTCCTCCGGATCACTACGATCTGCCCGTCACCGGGAGGGTACAGCCGATGACCGCCGTCAAACCAACCCAGAAGCTGGCGCATGCCACATCGGCAAGCGCTCCGTCCGTGCCCGGTCGACGCGACTTCTTTGTCTACCGGGATCTGGGCGTCACCGAAGCGAGCTTGGGCAAGCTGCGCGCCCAGACCATGACGGCCATCCGCGGCATGACCGAGCCTACCGGATGGCATTACCACGATTGCGAGGGACAGTTCATCTATTCCCTGCAGGGTTGGGTCGAACTCGAGTTCGAAACGGGGGAAACCGTCCGGCTCCGGGAAGGAGAGTCCCTGTTCATCCCCGGGGGCATGCGGCACAATGAGACGGCCGCTTCGGATGACCTGAAAATTCTGGAACTTTCGATCCCGGCGAAGATGGACACGGTGGCCTGTGACTCCCCTGCGCTCGATACATAGTGCCCGCACCGAAAAAGTACAATGGTTTGACTCTGAAAGTGGAATCGTGATATAGAGGGGACGAAGAATCCCGCTTTGATGCGGGAATCGGCCGATGCGGTCGAGAATCGGCCGGATTTTCGGAAATCTTCGCGAGAATTGCCATGCGAAATGTCATTCGCCTGCAGATGGAATTGGGTCAGGTTGCGATCGAGGAGATCGAGATCGACGAGAACTCGCGGGATGACATTCCGCCGCTGCTGCTCGGGCTTCGGCACGTGTATGCCGACCGGTCGGTTCGTGCCCGGTTGTTCGAGATCCTGGAGCAGGGGATCCTTCCCGAGGTGTCCCACACGAAAGGGCGTCCCGGCATGGAGCTGTGGAGGATCCTCGTGATGGGTCTCCTGAAGCAGGTCCTGGGGTGTGACTTCGATCGTCTGCACGAGCTGGTGAACCAACACCATACCGTTCGGAAGTTTCTGGGACACTCCGGCTTCTGGGACGAGACCCGGTACCGGTATCCCACGGTGGTACACAACGTGAGCCTGCTGACGCCGGACGTGCTGGGGGAGGTGTTGCAGCTGATCGCGGAGAGCGGCCATGCGCTGGTGCGGAAGCGGAAGCGGAAGAGCGGCCCGGGCGGTCGCCCGTCGAAGGAGCCCCTGCGGGGCCGCTGTGATTCGTTCGTGGTGAAGACGGATGTGCACTTCCCGACGGATGTCAACCTGCTGTGGGATGCGATGCGTTGCCTGGTGCGCGAGACGGGCCGCTCAGCCCTGCGGGCGGGGGTGTCCGGAGGGCGGCAGTGGCGGCATCGGAGCCGGAGGCTGCAGCGGCTCTTTCAGAAGGTTCGGCGGACCCGGCGGGCCCGTCCGGGGCCGATCCAAGCGTACCTCGACGCCTGCTGGGAGGAGGTCCGACGGGCGGAAGCGACGGTTCCTGCGCTTCGGGAGCAAGGCGTCGGAGCCCCCAGGATTCTCCGGATCGAGTCGTACCTCAAGCATGCCCGGAGGCAGCTCGACCAAGTGGACCGCCGCCTGCTGAAGGGCGAGAAGATCCCGCAGGAAGAGAAGGTGTTTTCGATCTTCGAGGAGCACACGCGCTGGTGCGTGAAGGGCAAGGCCGGGGTTCCGGTGGAACTCGGAGTGCCGGTGGCCGTGCTGGAGGATCAGCACGGCTTCCTCCTACACTCCCGGATCCTGTGGGAAGGCGGAGACGTGGATCATGCCGTGCCCATGATCCGGGAAGCGCAGGCCCGCTTCCCCGACCTCCGCCTGTGCAGCTTCGATCGGGGGTTCCACAGTCCCTCCAACCGGATCGCACTGGACGAACTGCTGGATCACAACGTGCTTCCGAAGAAGGGAAAACTCGGTCCGGCCGACCGGAAACGGGCCGCCGACCCGACGTTCCGGGAGATGCGCCGGCAGCATCCGGCCGTGGAGTCCGCCATCAATAATCTCGAGCAGCGCGGCATGGACCGGGTCCTGTCGTATGGGGCGGAGGGTTTTGCGCGGATGGTGGCGCTCTCCATGGTGGCCTTCAATGTCCACCGCATCGGGTTGCTGCTGCAGAGACAGGCCCGGGCCCAAGCCCGACGACGACGAAGACGCGCCGCCTGACAGCGGCGCCCCTCCACCCCGTCCGCAAAGCTCGCCGGGAGCGGGAACGGAACCGCTCGCCCTAGCGTCCGGATTCTGGGTGGGAAGGGCCCGGATGCCGCTACGAATCGGCAGGAATCCCCTGGAAACGGAGCGACCGGAGGCCCCGGAGGGTGGGTCCAACCCGAAATTTCGCCGGAAGGGCCGCCAAAATGACCATTTTCGGTGCGGGCACTACATAGTCGGCATGGCGGTCGGCACGCGGTGCTGCCAGCCAGTGCGGTCCGTCGCGGAGGGTCGGGCGATGGCCCGGATCGCGTGATCGATCACGGTCCGGGCGTGTCTGGCCGGCCGCCGGCGTTCGCTGGCGTGCTTCGACCCATCTCCCGCGTGCGGCTCGGCCGGCCGGATGCGGGGCGCTGGAACGCTTGACCGGAAGACCGCCGGCGGTACGGAACCCCTTCTTACCCACGGGAGCGAGGCAATGACCACGTTTGATGACCGCAAGGACGAGGCGGAAAAGAAATACGCCCACGATCAGCAACTGCAGTTTCGGATCGTCGCTCGACGAAACAAGCTCCTGGGGCTGTGGGCAGCCGAAGCGATGGGGCGCCCGGAAGCAGAGCGCGCGAGCTATGCGCAGGAAGTCGTGGTTGCCGACTTCGACGAACCGGGCGATGCCGACGTGGTGCGCAAGCTCGTGGCGGATTTCGCCGCCGTCGGGATGCCGAAGGGCGAAAGCGAGATTCGCACCGAGATGGAGCGCCTGCTGGAACGGGCGAAAGCGGAGATCATGCAGGAGTGAGATCGGTACCGAAGACGCGGCGGAACACGAGATTCACATTGCGGGTGTGACGGTTATCGTCAAAGGCGACGGCCAGCGCAGCCGGCGGCAGGTGTCCTGCGACTTCGGGATCGCTGGCCAGCAGGTCCCGAAACCGTCCCTCCTTGTTCCATGCCCGCATCGCGCTGTGCTGGACCCTGCGGTACGCCTGTTCCCGCGGGACTCCCGCCTCGACCAGCGCCAGCAGGACGGCCTGACTGGCGTGCAGCCCGTCCAGCCGTTCCAGGTTGGTCCGCATGTTGTCGGGATACAGCACCAGATGCCGGACGACCTGCGTCAAGCGTGCGAGAGCGAAATCCAGCGTCACGGTGGCGTCGGGCGCGATCATGCGTTCGACCGAGGAGTGCGAGATGTCGCGCTCGTGCCACAGGGCTACGTTCTCCAGGGCCGGCGCAGCCATCGAACGAACGAGCCGCGCCAGCCCGGTGAGATTTTCCGACAGGACGGGATTTCGCTTGTGCGGCATCGCCGAACTGCCCTTCTGCGTGTCGGCGAACGCTTCTTCGACTTCCCGGACTTCGGTCCGCTGCAGATGCCGGATTTCGGTTGCGACCCGCTCGATGGAACTCGCGATGACAGCAAGGGTGGAAAAGTACATCGCATGGCGGTCCCGGGGAACGACCTGCGTCGAGACCGGTTCCGGAGCCAGCCCGAGTTGCCTCGCGACATGCTGCTCGACTTCCGGGGAGACCGATGCGTAGGTGCCTACGGCACCGGAGATCTTGCAGGTGGCGACGGTGTCCCGGGCAGACCGGAGCCGGTCGCGATTCCGGTCGAACTCGGAATAGGCCAAGGCAAACTTCAGCCCCATGGTGGTCGGTTCGGCATGGATGCCGTGCGAGCGTCCGATGCAGACCATGTCCTTCGCTTCGTAGGCCCGGTTCCGCAGGACCTCCAGCAGTTCGTCCAGATCCGCCAGCAGTCGATCGGTCGCACGGGTGAGCTGCACCGCGAGGCAGGTATCGAGGACATCCGACGATGTCATGCCGTGATGGAGGAAGCGCGCCTCTTCTCCCACCTGTTCGGCCAGGCAGGTGAGAAAGGCGACGACATCGTGCCGAATCTCCTCTTCGATGGCATGGATCCGAGGGATGTCGACACGTCCGCGTTCCCGCAGCTTCTCGGCCACTCCCCGGGGGATCGTTCCCAGCTCTGCCTGTTTCTCGCAGGCGAGGGCCTCGATTTCCATCCAGATCGAGAATTTGGTCTCCGGTGCCCAGATCCGGGCCATTTCGGTACGGGCGTAGCGGGGAATCATCGGAAGCATCTCGACAGACGGCGACGGTCCGGCAGCATCCGTGGCGATTCCGCAGGACGGCCCGCCACGCAGTTCAGACAGTACACCGCCGGGAGATGCCGCCAAGGGGCCGGACCACCGGTCGGGAAATTCGGGTCCGGCACGCCGGGTCCGGTACCGGACCGGCCGGTGGCCGGATTCCTCGTGCGCCGGTCTGGAGAAGAGCCGAGGCTTCCGCTTCGGTTCGATCGGATCGACGGGCGGCGCCGGAATTCCGTGCGCCGGCGAAAGCGGATCGTTGCGTTTCGGCCCGGAACGCCTTCGCGGCCACGTCGAACCCGTCAGTCGACCACCTCGTCGGTCTTCATGTCGGCCACCCCTTGCAGCCCGAGCCGCGTCCTGCCTGCCACGAACCGCACCCGCCGGAACGTCGCCGATCAATCCCGTGGCGGAGGTCCCGAGCGGTCCTACGCGACAGCCACGCCGCTGACCGGCGAATGGGGATGCGCGGCCCCCGTGCATTCGCCGGTGTCGCCGATCATGGCTCCGGAGGGGGTGGCATACAGGGACGGGAATGTGGTGGGATCCCAGGGCCGAGAGGGAGCGACCAGGCTGATGGCGTCCGCGGTTGCCGGACTGAGGCGAGCATCGTGAACGAGCACGTCGATGCCGCTCGCGTCGATCCTGGGCTGGGCCAGCGCGGTTTCCAGATCCATGCCGAAGTCATTGGTGAAGGAGGCAAGCTGAAAGACGGCCGGCAGGATCCTGCGTCCCCCGGATGCTCCGTATCCGAACCACGGCGCGCCGTCTCGGGTCGCGATCAACGGGCACATGTTCGACAGGGGTCGTTTGCCGGCGCCGAGCGAGTTGGGTCGGCCCGGTCGTGGGTCGAACCAGTTGATTCCGTTGTTCATCAGGATTCCGCTGTCGGGCAGCACCATGCGGGAACCGAACGGTGACAGCAGGGTCGTGGTCAGCATGACCAGATTGCCTTCCCCGTCGGCGGCCGAGATATGGGACGTGCAACTCCGATCCGCGGGATGTTCCGCGTGTCCCAGATGTTCGAGTCGGCTGCGATACGCATCCACGAGTACCTTGGCGTAGGTGCCATAGGTTTCCGGACCCGGTTCGCCCGCATCGAAGGCGGGGAGTTGCGCAAGAGCCTGCGCGAAGGTCGGCCCGGCGGTGAGTCCGCCCGGCAGGTGATAGACCGCTGGACCGCGCTCCAGCCGGAGCGGCTCCGCGAATCGGGCTGAATAGCCCGCAAGGTCGGATCCGGAGAGGAATCCGCCGGCGGCGCGCACGTCAGCTGCCACGGAGCGGGCCAGCGTGCCTTCGTAGAGGCTTCGGGGGCCCTCGACGGCGAGCACGCGCAACGACTTCGCGAATGCCGCCAGCGGCAGAAAGGAGGGGGTCGCCTGCGGTCCCATGACGGGCGGCAGGCCGCCGGGCAGCCAAACGGCGGACGAGGTCGGATAGCGGGCCAGCAAGGAAGCCTCGGCAGCCACCTGCAGCGTGGTCCACCAGCGCACACGGTGTCCCCGCTCGGCCAAGGCGAGAGCCGGAGCCACGAGGTCCGCCCACGGCGTGCGTCCCCAGGTCGCAGCGGCCAGCCCGTAACCGGAAACGGCGCCGGGAACGGCGATCGACCTGGCCCCGTGAATGTTGGCGTCGTCTTCGACCGCGGGCCAACCGAACATCTCGGCACCGGTCGCGCCGGTCAGGGGGTAGGCAGCCGGATCCAGCGCGGCCGGGGCGACCATGCCGAAGTCGACCACCCGCACGGCCCGGTCCGAGGCCAGGAAGGCAACCAGGAATCCGCCGCCGCCCAGGCCGCTCATCCACGGCTCCGTGACGGACAGCGCCAGTGCGGTCGCGATCGCCGCATCCATGGCGTTGCCGCCGTTTCGCAGGATCCGGGCGCCGGCCCGGGCGGCTTCGATTTCCTGGGCGACGACGATCCCGCGGCGGCCGGATCCGGCGGGCTTTGCAATGCTCCAGCTCTCAAACGGAACCTCGGATCGCGAAGGACGGTCCATCAAGACCCCACGACGATCCCATGCTGATTCGGAGATGCGAAATCCGAATGCGTGGGGGCTCGGCTCATCACAGATCGCCTCCTTGAGATCGCAAGGTTCGGGCCAAGAAGGCCCCATCGAGCCTTGGCGGCACGATTGCAGCGCGACGCAAACTGAGAAAATCTCGCCAGTCGTCGCCGGATCAGCAGCGTGGGATCACCGTGCGCGGCGCCACTACCGGGCATCCTCCTGCCATCGCAGCGCGCCGCGCAGCATGAGGCTGTCTTCGGGAGCCGGACCCGGGCGGTGCGCGCCCTCGAGGCCGAGGGAGAGCCCCGCGCCCATGCGGTAGCGCGCGCCGAGCCGCAGCGTGCGCCCGCCCGTCTCCGCCAGGCTGAGGCCCGCCCATGGGGTGAGCACCGCCAGGGGCCCCGGACCGGCAAGGCCGAACCCGTGGCCCACCTCCGCCTCCAGGCGGCTCTCCGCCTCTTCCGATGCCGTGCTGTCCGCCGCCGCGGGCAGGCCGGGGCCGAACAGCCGGTCCTGGCCGCTCTCGGTGCGCCCGTGCGCGGGACCGAAGGCGAGGAACGTCCCGCGCCCGTCGGCTCCGGGGTCGAGGCGCACCAGCGCGCTCACACCCCATTCGTCGCGGTCCGCCTCATGCGCCGCCAGGAGCCGCGCGCGCAACCCCGCCGTCAGGCCCTCCGCCGGGTCATGCCAGGTCACGCCCGCACCGGCCTCGAGGCCCGCCCCTTCGGCAACGTCGCCGCCGTCATGGCGCACCCCCGCCTCCAGAGCCGGCGTCAGCGTCGCGCCGCCCGCCAGCGCGTGCTCGTACGAGCCTTCCAGCAGCAGCCGCAGGCGCGCCGTCCTCGCCGTCAGCCCCGCCAGACCGTCATCGGACCCCGTGCGCAGGTGCGCCGCCGAACCCTCGCCCTTCACCGCAAGGCGCGTCATGCCGCCCGCCATGAGCTCCGCATCCTCGACCAGGACGCTGCGGCCGCCCGCAGACGCGCTCCACTGCGTCAGGTCCGCACTGCGCGCCGGCGCGCCCTCCTCGGCGATCCGCACCTCGCCGGTCCCGTAGCCGAGGCTCGCCCACAGGGTCGAGCCGTCCGGCAGCAGCCACGCCGCATAGGGGTGCACCGACGTGATCGTCGTCTCGTGCACGCCCTTCACCCGGCCGCCGGCGGCGCCGGCCGCCTCCGTGTCCAGCTCGCCCCGCGCATGGGAGAGTGCCGCCCCGGCCAGAAGGTCCGGGCGCACCCGCACATCCGCCCCCAGCTGCGCCGACCACAGGCCGCCGTCCCAGGTGACATCCTTCTCCGAACCCGACAGCGACAGCCACTCGCCCCGGCCCCATACCGCCAACGGCGGCGGGGACGCCTCGCCGTCGGCACCCGCCGCCAGCGTGAAGGACGCCCCGTCCAGTATCTCGCTCAAGGCCGGACCGGGCTCCTCCGGGCGCGGCGGCACCGACCGGGCATGACTGACCGGCGACGACGGCAGGGCGCCGAACCGCAGCGAACTGCCCGGCCTGCCGGACGCCGCCGCCTCGATCCGACCCGTCACCGCCCCCAGCGTCCGCGACATCGCCGCCGCCGCCACATGCGGCAGCACCGCCGCATTCACCCGGTTCGCCCGTGCAACAGACCCCGTCGCCCGGTCGCGCAGCACGCCCGCAGCCGTCGCGTCGCTCCCCACCGCGTAGTCCGCACCATCGTTCAGCGTGATGCGGTAGGCTTCCGCCCCCTCCGTATCCGCATCGGCCGCCGTCGGGATCGTCACCACCCCCGTGGTGCGCGCCGCGGCGCCGAACACCGCATCGAACGAACGCGGCCCCGGACCGCCCGGAACGTCACCGGCATCGAAGCCGCTGGCATTGCGCGCCGACAGCGTCAGGCTGACCGTCAGGCTGCCCGTCAGCGCCCGGTCGGCGGTCACCGCGAGGCGGATGTCGTCGCCCTCGGTCACCGCCGCAGGGTCCTGCGCCAGGGTCAGCACCGGCAACAGCGTCGTGTCCGTCACCGTCACCGCCACCGGATCGATGGTCACCGAACCGTAGCCGCCGCCCGAGGCGTCGTGCGTCAGCGTCGTCGTGTCGTCCGTCGTGTCCTCGTCACGGGCCGCGCGCACCGTCACCGTCTGCGCCGTGTTCCAGTTGGCGGTCGTGAAGGTCAGGCTGGCCGGTTCCACCGTCACGTCGCCCGACGCGCCGCCCACCGTCACCGTGACATCGCCCGAGGGTTCCGTGTCCAGCACCACCGTGTAGGCGGCGCTGCTGCCCTCCGCGACCGTCAGCGCGGTCGGCGTCACCGTCACGCTCCCGCCCGCAGTGGGAGGCGTGTCATTAGTGGGAGGCGTGTCATTCTCGATCACGCTCTCGATCACGCTCACCACGACTGAGGCGATGGTCACCGAGCCGTAGCCGCCGCCCGAGGCGCTGTGCGTCAGCGTCACGTCGGGGTCCGCCGCCGTGTCCGGGTCCTCGGCCGCGCGCACCGTCACCGTCTGCGCCATGTTCCAGTTGGCAGTCGTGAAGGTCAGCGGCGAACCCTCCACCGTCACGTCGCCCGAAGCGCCGCCCACCGTCACTGTCACGTCCGCCGAGGGTGCCTTGTCCAGCTTCACCGTGTAGGCGCCGCTGGCGCCTTCCGCCACCGTCAGCGCCGCCGTCGAAATCGTCACGCCAGCGACCGTCGGCGTCCGCGGCGTCGCCGTCACCCAGGTCGTCTCGGTGCCATCGCCGCCGCTGTTCACCGCGAGCAGCCTGAAGCTGTACTCGTTGCCATTCTCCAGGCCCGTCACCGTGTGGGTCGTGGTGCCGGCGCCCGAACTCGGGATGGCGGCCAGGGTCGCGCTGCTTTTTTCGCTCGTCTTGCCGTGGCGCAGCTTGTAGCCGGTGATGCTCGCATTGTTCGGGTTGCTCCACGTCAGCACCACCTGCCCGTTTCCCGCCGCTGCCGACAGGCCCGTCGGGGCAGAGGGCGGCATGGTCGTGGTCGTTACGTCGTTGTCAGTGATGGTGAGAATGAGCATGTTGCTGTTCTGCGTCCAGCCATCCGAACGTGCCAGACTGTTGGGCACAAGCCTCAGGGCGACGGTTTCCCCGGTTCCCTCATCGACCGTGTCGCCCAGTATGCCGATTTTGAAACTTCCATTCGTCCCGAATTCAACATTTGCAAATGCGTTGTTGCTGAATACACCGGGATAACAGATATCCGCACCGCTGGACGGAGCACTGCAAGACGTGGTGCCAACATTGGTGTTGTCGGTTGCCGTGCTGCTTTCGGCAACAAACTCAACGTTAAACCCCGTGCGAGATGGCGTGCCCTCCCCGAGCTTGATGTTGATCGTCACATCCTTCTTGCCGGAATCGCCCTCGGTAATCGTGGTCGATGCGGTCGATATGGTGACGGTCTTGGAAGCGGGCGCGGGGTCGGTGATGGTGACGGTGGTGGAGGTCGTGCCCGCCGTGGCGGTGCCGTCCTGGCCCCTCCAGCTCCAGGTGACGGTATGTGCGCCCTTGCCCAGACTGACGCAGGGACTGAGGTTGACGGCGCGCCCCTTCGTGATGCCGGCGGGAGCCTGTGTGATCTCGACGCCGAGGCTCGTGTCGGAGAGCACCGCATGCGCGGTCACGGCCGTCTTGCCCTGACGCGCCTCCAGATACGTGACCCCACCCTGCGAGACCGAAAGCAGGTTGTAGCACACCTGCGTCGTCGTCTCGGCGGTCCTGATGGTGCTGTCCGGGCCGGAGATCAGCGTCGGGGCCGGCACCTGCGGTGTGGCGCTCGCTTGGTTGCTTTGACGGAAAGCTGTATTGGCATCAGTCTGCGCGTAGACAATGAACTGATAAGGGGTTCCGTTCGTCAGGCCCGTTACCGTGTGGCTTCTGGTGCCGGAGTTGGAAGCTGGAATCACGATGGGTGTCCCGGCCCACGTATGTACACCGCCGTTGATCTTGTACCCCCAACCGGTTAGCCCGCCGCCGGTATACGTCCAGTTCAGCGTCACCTGTTCGTTGCCCGCCGTGGCGGTGAGGACCGGCGATTGCGCCTGCGCGTACTGGGGCGCGAGAGCGGCGGCCGGCGCGATGAGGAAGAGGGCAGCGAATGCCGCCTTCAGGAGGCGGGCGGTTCTTTCGAGGGTGCCCACCGGCTCAGCCCCGCGCCCTGACTCTTGAGGGGGGGGGTACAACGAGTTCGGGTTTGCGCGCGCGTGAGGCGCTCACGCCCCGCCCGAAGAGCCGCAGGTCATGCATCCCGACATCGCCCGGCATCCGCGTCATGGCCCCATCCTCCCGTCCTGAATTCCACGCCGCCGCGCCCGCACGGCCGCAGCGAACCCGCCGGTGCAATCCATAACCCGTCCGCGGGCCGGTTTCAACACGCGCCGCGCCCGACAGCCGGACATCCTGCCATCGGCAAGCGTTTCGCCGATTATAGCAAACACGCGCATCCCTCGCAGACCCGGAGCAGCAGGTCCGGTGCGGGCAGCCAGACGGTCGGGTCGGCGTGCTCGGTGGCGGCCGGGGAGGTGCCGGTCAACTCCGGCAGGGGAAGGCTACGGCACGCGCATGCGTGGCGCCCACCGCACCGGCGAGGATCCTGACGAGACGGTCTCGCGGATCGAGCCCGGGACCGGCATGCCGGTCCCGATCCTCAACGATCATGACGAGGGCGGGGAGGTCGCCGCCGTCCACGCCGCGCTCGAGACGGCGCCGGTGGCCGGCCGTCTGCTCACGCTCGACGCGCTCCCCACCCCCCGCGAGACGGCACGGCGGATCGTCGAGACCCAGGGCGCCGACGAGATGATGGCGGTCAAGGGCAACGCTCCCAAAACCTTCGAGACGTTCGAGAGCATCCACTGGGAGACCACGAGCACGGGACGCTACCGCGAAACGCCCACGCTCGAGCATGGCCGCATCGAGCCGCGCAGCATCGAAGTCTTCACCCCGCCCGCGAAGATGATCCACGATCCTCACGTCCAACCGATCTTCCGTGTTACCCGGCGCGTCGAATTCAAGAAATCCGGAAAACCGACCACCGAGCATGCCTACGGCAGGACCTCGGTCGAGGCCGATCGCGCCTCGCCGCAACCAGTACTCGCAGGGAACCGCGGTCCCTGGGGGGTCGAAACAGGGCTCTTCTTTTGTCCGGTTTCGTCCGGCGAGGGAGCGTTGTAGGCAGATCTGGAGGTCCATTCGGGAGCAGATTTCGTTGTCGATATGCCGGTTCCGACCTCGAGAAAGTGCCACCAACTTCAAGAACGGCCACTCTGATGCGGTTGTCCGCCGCTGATGACGGCAACAGAATGGTCCTGGGGGTCGAAAGCCATCACTACATCCGCGACGCCATCTTCCGCGAAGACGACTCCAGGCTCCGGGCCCGCAACGCGCCCGCAAACCACGCGATCCTCCACACCCTCGCCCTTGCCGTCATCCTCCACCACCCGCGGAAGCTGCCCCAACCCTTCCACCGCTTCGCCGACGCCCGCCACCCCTATGCCGACCCGCGCAAGCCGGTCCTGCACGCCGTCGCAAGACCCGGCGGACCGCGCCACACCCCGACCGAAACCGCAAGCCTCCGAGCCGGGCCACCCAACCCGGCCGGCTTCTCGCTCGCCCCGGATCCGCCGAAGCGGGCCCCTCGCGCCCCGCTCCACGCCGCCACCGGGCCGCAGACGTCCGCACATCTCACAATCGCAGACTCGAACGCGGCGACCCGCGCCGCGATCAAGACTCCGATCGCATCACAGCAACAAGCATGGGATCACCTTGATCAAGACCCCCTCCCAGTCGGCCGCGGGTATGCAGGATCGGAAATGTCAGCCCGGCCGGAATCGCCGGTTCCCGGGGTTGCCCGGCACCCGCCCGGGCAACCCGTTCGAACCCGCTTCGGCTTCGGCATGACCCGATTCTCCATTGCCGCGAATCGGTCGGTCAGGCACCGACCGCCGCACTTTGCCGCTGAAGGTGATGGTTCAGGATGCGGTCGTTTTCGGAGTAGTCCACCGGACAGTCGACCACGTGCACCCCGGGCGTGGAGAGACACGTGCGCAGCAGCGGCTCCAGATCCCCGGCATTTCCGACTCGGTGGCCCCGGGCGCCGTAGCTGGCGGCATAGGTCAGAAAGTCGGGATTTCCGTAGGTCAGTCCCCAGTCCGGGAATCCCATGTCGGCCTGCTTCCATCGGATCATGCCGTAGGCACCGTCATTCAGGATCAGGCAGGTCAGGTTCATCTTGTGGCGCACCGCCGTTTCGAGTTCCTGGGAGTTCATCATGAAGCCCCCGTCCCCGCAGACCGCGAGGATCCGGCGGTCGGGGTGGACGAGGTGGGCCGCCATGGCGGACGGCAGCCCGGCCCCCATGGTTGCCAGGGCGTTGTCGAGGAGCACCGTATTGGGCCTGCGCGCCCGGTAGTTGCGGGCGAACCAGATCTTGTACACGCCGTTGTCCAGGCACACGATGCCGTCGTCGGGCATCACGCTCCGCACATCGCGCACCAGACGCTGCGGATAGACGGGAAATCGGTCGTCGTCCTCGCCCTCCGCCATGCTGGTATCGTGATGGGTCTTGATCTCGTGCATCCGCCCGAAGTCCCACGACGTCTCCTCACGTTCCAGCCAGCGGCTGATCCGCCAGATCGAGTTGGCAATATCCCCCACCACTTCGATCTGCGGAAAGTACACCGGATCCACTTCCGCCGAGCGGAAATTCACATGGATGACTTCCGTCCCGCGCGCCACGCCAACCGGGTCCGCCTCCGATTGGCGGGGAGTCTCGGCCGGCCGGTCGCTTCGATGCATGAAGAACGGAGGTTTCTCGATCACGTCGTGACCGACGTTGAGGACGAGGTCGGCGTTCTCGATCGCCCGATGCACGAAATCGCCGGCAGACAGGGCCGCGCAACCCATGAACAGCGGATGCGATTCATCGATGACCCCCTTGCCGAGCTGAGTGGTAGCGAAGGGAATGCCGAAACGGTCGACCATGTCCGTCAGCATCCGGCTGGTCAGCTTCCGGTTTCCTCCGGCACCGATCACGATGATCGGGGATCGGGCGCCGGCGATTCGTTCCACGGCTGCGCGCACCGCTTTCTCTTCCGAAATCGGTCGCCGAACGTAGGATTCCGGAACCGGGGATCCGAGCGTGTCTTCGCCGGCCACATCTTCCGGCAACTCGAGATGAACGGCGCCGGGTTTCTCTTCTTCGGCTTGACGCAGGGCTTCCCGCACCCGGGCGGGAATATTCTCTGCCGACACGATCTGATGCGTGTACTTCGTGATCGGCTTCATCATTTCCACGACATCAAGGATCTGAAACCGCCCCTGTTTGGAGCGCTTCACCGGCTTCTGGCCGGTGATCATCATCATGGGCATGCCGCCGAGAGTCGCGTACGCGGCGGCGGTCGTGAAATTCGTGGCGCCCGGCCCGAGGGTCGAGAGGCAGATTCCCGCTTTTCCGGTCAGTCGTCCGTAGGTGGCGGCCATGAAGCCGGCCGCCTGTTCGTGACGAGTGAGTACCAGTTCGATGCTGCCGGATCGGGCAAGCGAGTCCAGAAAATCGAGATTCTCTTCACCGGGAATGCCAAAGATCATGGTAACGCCTTCGGCTTCCAGCGCCCGTACCAGCAAATCCGATGCCTTGCCCATGTCGATGCTCCCGTGGTCGCCGGCCCCGGGCCGCCGAGGTTCGTCCGCCGAATGCACGATCGTCGAGACGGCCGCCACGATACAAGGGTGTCGGGAGTGTGCGGAATTCCAAGCGCGCCGCCGTTGCCCTGCTGCGTGGTCTCGACGCGGGCGGCCTTGCGGACGGGCGGGTCTAGCCGTCGGCCGGCGAAGATCGCGGTGACCCGCGGTGGTTGCTCGAGGTCGGCATGGAGACGGCTTCGGGCATCGCCCCCGCTCTCCGCTCGCGACGGGTCATCCGGACGAGTGGACAGGTGATGACGGAGGGGAACCGATGGCCGTCGACGTGATGATCCTTCGGGCGACGCAACAGGCCTTCGCTCCTCCCGGCATACTCTGTGTGCCGCCGGCAGAACGTGGTCTCGCCGATCCTGACCCGCCGGACCGCGTCCGCCATCGACAGGCCCCGCCGTGCAATGCCTCCACCTGACGCAGCAGGCGGAACATCGGTTCCGGCTGGTAGTGCTTTCCTGCCATTGCTGGCCCTCCTCATCCTGAATCTGAGGGCGGATCGATCTGAGAGCCTGTGCGGAAACTATTGAGCGGCCCCGATTCTGGTATCTGCGATGTGGCTGGAGAGTACATCGGGATCAGACAAGCCCATTCCACATCTGTCAGGTATCTAGTGCCCGCCCGAAAAAGTACAACCAGTTGACTCCAGTGATAGAAGTGTGCTATTGAAGGGGTGAAGAATCCCTCTGTGGGCCGGGAATCGGCCGCTGGGGCCGGAAAATCGCGCGGGATTCAGGAATCTTCGGGAGAATGGCCATGCGGGAGACCGTCCGCTCTCAGCTGGAATTGGGCCAGGTTGCGATCGAGGAGATCAAGATCAACGTATACTCGCGGGATGACATTCCGCCGATGCTGCGTGGCCTTCAATACGTGTATGCGGACCGGTCGACCCGGGCCCGGTTGTTCGAGATCCTGGAGGAGGGGATCCTTCCCGAGGTATCCCGCCTGCGAGGGCGTCCCGGCATGGAGTTGTGGAAGATCCTGGTGATGGGTCTCCTGAAGCAGGGTTTGGGCTATGACTTCGATCACTTGCACGAGCTGGTGAACGAGCACAGGACGGTTCGGAAGTTTCTGGGACACACCGACATCTGGGATCACACCTGGTACGGATATCAGACGATGGTGGACAACGTGAGCTTGCTGACACCGGAAGTGCTGGGGAAGGTGTCGCAGCTGATCGCGGAGAAAGGCCATGCGCTGGTACGGAAGCGGAAGCGGACACGGAAACGGAAGGACGGCACGAACGGCACGAACGGCGCGGACGGCGCGAACGGCGCGAACGGCGCGGACGGCACGGACGGCGCGAGCGGCGCGGACGGCGCGGACGGCACGGACGGCGCGAGCGGCGCGGACGGCGCGGACGGCGCGGACGGCGCGGACGGCGCGGACGGCGCGAACGACGCGGACGGCGCGGACGGCGCGGACGGCGCGAACGGCGCGGACGGCGCGGACGACCGGGGCCGCCGTCGGCCGGACGACCCCCTGCGGGGCCGCTGCGATTCGTTCGTGGTGAAGACGGATGTGCACTACCCGACAGATGTCCACCTGTTGTGGGATGCGATGCGTTGCCTGGTGCGGGATACGGGTCGCGTCGCCGTACGCTTGGGGGTGTCCGGATGGCGGCAGTGGCAGCATGGGAGCCGGAAGCTGCAGCAGCATTTCCAGCAGGTTCGGCAGACCCGACGGGCCCGTCCGGAGCAGGTCAAGGCGTACCTCGACGCCAGCCGGGCGTGGGTCCGGCGGGCGGAAGAGACGGTACCGGTGCTTCGGGAGCGAGGCGTCCCGATCTCCACGGTGCTTTCGGTCGAGTCGTACCTCAAGCATGCCCGCCGGCAGATTCACCAGGTGGATCGCCGTCTGCTGAAGGGCGAGAAGATTCCGCAGAGCGAGAAGGTGTTTTCGATCTTCGAAGAGCACACACGCTGGTGCGTGAAGGGCAAGGCCGGGGTGCCGGTGGAACTCGGAGTGCCGGTGGCCGTGCTGGAGGATCAACACGGCTTCCTCCTGCACCATCGGGTCCTGTGGGAAGGCGGAGACGTGGATCATGCCGTGCCCATGATCCGGGAAGCCCAGGCTCGCTTCCCCGACCTCCGCCTGTGCAGTTTCGATCGGGGCTTTCACAGCCCCTCCAACCGGATCACCCTGGACGAGCTGCTGGAGCACAACGTGCTGCCGAAGAAGGGAAAGCTCGGTCAGGCGGACCGGAAACGGGAAGCCGACCCGACGTTCCGGAAGATGCGTCGGCAGCATCCGGCCGTGGAGTCCGCGATCCACAACCTCGAGCAACGCGGCATGGACCGGGTCCTGTCGTATGGGGCAGACGGGTTTGCCCGGATGGTGGCACTGTCCGTGACCGCCTTCAACGTCCACCGAATCGGGCTGCTGCTGCACCGGCAGGCCCGGGCCCGGGCCCAACGACGACGAAGACGCGCCGCCTGACGGCGGCTTCCTTCCACCCCATCCGCGAAGCCCGCCGGAGGCGGGAACGGAGCCGCTCGCCCCGGCCGCCGGATTCGCGGCGGGACAAGCCCGGATGCCGCTGCCCATCGACAGAAATCCCCCCGGAAACCGAGCGGACGGGGCACCGAGGGAGGGTCCCAACCCGCAATTGCGCCGGCAGACCATCCGAAAGGGGCATTTTCGGGCGGGCACTATCTAGTAGTACGGAATCATTGGATTGATGGGTATAGAGACTTCAGTTTCACCCGGGCGTCTGCCGTCGTGAACCGCCAGTCGACGGTGCCGCCGGCCGCGTTGCGGCGCTTGACCCACGCCGCGGTCTCCCGCAGCATGGTGGCGCGATCAGGAATGCGTCGTCGAAGACACTGTCGCGACAACGCGCCGATTTCGATTTCGGCCATGTTGAGCCAGCTTCCGTGCTTCGGCGTGTACCGAAACTCGAACCGCTTTCGCACCCGCATGGCCTCCCGGGGTGCAAAGGCTTCATACAACGACGCGGGGCCGTGTGTGTTCAGGTTGTCCATGACCAGTACAATCTTCTTTCCGGGGAAATGATCGTCCGCGAGTTCCCGGATGAACTGCGCCCAGTCCCGCGCCGTGCGGCGATCGGTGACCTTTACCGTACGCCAGTTTTCATTGGGCGCGAACGCCAGGAAGAGATTGGCCGTACCGTTTCGCTCGTATTCGTAGTCGACGATTTCCGGCTGCCCGGGCCGCACGGGGCGGGGAAGGCGGGTTTCCTTCGTCTGCTGCCGGCTGGTCTCATCCATGCAGACCAGGACCTCGTCTTCGGCAAAATCCCGCTGGTACGTGTCCAGCACCTCCTCCATCGCCGCCACGAACGGCGCATTGCGGCTCGGGGGAATGCACCAGTACTGCTTCAGCCAAGGCTTGATCTCCTTTTTTTTAGAGTCTTCCGTACCGTTTCTTTCGAGATGCTCTCGACGATCTCCATCTCCATCAGACGACCGGCCAGCAGCTTCAGTGTCCAGCGAACACAACCCTCGGGCGGGGAAGAACAGGCCAGAGCCACCAGCTTCGCTTCCTTCGCCCCGTCCAGGAGTTTCGGTCGGCGGTTCTCCTGCTCCCGACGGCGGAGGGCGGCCTCCAGACCCTCCAGAACACAGCGCTTGCGCAGGCGTTCGACCGTCGAAGCACCGATACCCAAGCCGCGCGCGATGTCCACATCTCGGAGTTTGCCGCCGTCGCGCCCTTCGTCCGCCATCAGGAGAATCTGCGCCCGACGACGACGCCAGGCGGCTCCGGTACCGTCGACGATCGCTTGGAGTTCCCGGCGCTCCGGCACCGAAAGGCTCACTCGATAGAGCTTCCTACCCTGAGGGTTGGCCATGATCCACTCCGATCCCCGCACCGAACCCCTGCAGACAGGCTCGGTTCCCGGAAACCGGATCCGTCCGATCCCCAAGAGAGCATGAGCGCCTGCATGTTCGGCATCGGGTCTGTGGGGATGAACAAAAAAGCGCCGTACCGATCGGGCGCTCACGCGTGCCGACACGCACCGACACGGACCGACACGGACCGACACGGAAATCTTGCCAGAATACTATCGTCAGTTCAACGTTTCCGTACTACTAGTGCCCGCACCGAAAAAGTACAATGGCTTGACTCTGAAAGTGGAATCGTGATATAGAGGGGACGAAGAATCCCGCTTTGATGCGGGAATCGGCCGATGAGGTCGAGAATCGGCCGGATTTTCGGGAATCTTCGCGAGAATTGCCATGCGAAACGTCATTCGCCTGCAGATGGAATGGGGTCAGGTTGCGATCGAGGAGATCGAGATCGACGAGAGCTCGCGGGATGACATTCCGCCGCTGCTGCTCGGGCTTCGGCACGTGTATGCCGACCGGTCGGTTCGTGCCCGGTGGTTCGAGATCCTGGAGCAGGGGATCCTTCCCGAGGTGTCCCACACGAAAGGGCGTCCCGGCATGGAGCTGTGGAGGATCCTCGTGATGGGTCTCCTGAAGCAGGTCCTGGGGTGTGACTTCGATCGTCTGCACGAGCTGGTGAACCAACACCATACCGTTCGGAAGTTTCTGGGACACTCCAACTTCTGGGACGAGACCCGGTACCGGTATCCCACGGTGGTACACAACGTGAGCCTGCTGACGCCGGACGTGCTGGGGGAGGTGTTGCAGCTGATCGCGGAGAGCGGCCATGCGCTGGTGCGGAAGCGGAAGCGGAAGAGCGGCCCGGGCGGTCGTCCGTCGGAGGAGCCCCTGCGGGGCCGCTGTGATTCGTTCGTGGTGAAGACGGATGTGCACGTCCCGACGGACGTCAACCTGCTGTGGGATGCGATGCGTTGCCTGGTGCGCGAGACGGGCCGCTCAACCCTGCGGGCGGGGGTGTCCGGATGGCGGCAGTGGCGGCATCGGAGCCGGAGGCTGCAGCGGCTCTTTCAGAAGGTTCGGCGGACCCGGCGGGCCCGTCCGGGGCCGATCCAAGCGTACCTCGACGCCTGCTGGGAGGAGGTCCGACGGGCGGAAGCGACGGTTCCCGCGCTTCGGGAGCAAGGCGTCGGAGCCCCCAGGATTCTCCGGATCGAATCGTACCTCAAGCATGCCCGGAGGCAGCTCGACCCAGTGGACCGCCGCCGGCGGAAAGGCGAGAAGATCCCGCAGGAAGAGAAGGTGTTTTCGATCTTCGAGGAGCACACGCGCGGGTGCGTGAAGGGCAAGGCCGGGGTTCCGGTGGAACTCGGAGTGCCGGTGGCCGTGCTGGAGGATCAGCACGGCTTCCTCCTACACTCCCGGATCCTGTGGGAAGGCGGAGACGTGGATCATGCCGTGCCCATGATCCGGGAAGCCCAGGCCCGCTTCCCCGACCTCCGCCTGTGCAGCTTCGATCGGGGGTTCCACAGTCCCTCCAACCGGATCGCACTGGACGAACTGCTGGATCACAACGTGCTGCCGAAGAAGGGAAACCTCGGTCCGGCCGACCGGAAACGGGTCGCCGACCCGACGTTCCGGGAGATGCGCCGGCAGCATCCGGCCGTGGAGTCCGCCATCCATCATCTCGAGCAGCGCGGCATGGATCGGGTCCTGTCGTATGGGGCGGAGGGTTTTGCGCGGATGGTGGCGCTCTCCATGGTGGCCTTCAATGTCCACCGCATCGGGTTGCTGCTGCAGAGACAAGCCCGGGCCCAAGCCCGACGACGACGAAGACGCGCCGCCTGACAGCGGCGCCCCCACCCCATCCGCGAAGCTCGCCGGGAGCGGGAACGGAACCGCTCGCCCTAGCGTCCGGATTCTGGGTGGGAAGGGCCCGGATGCCGCTGCGAATCGGCAGGAATCCCCTGGAAACGGAGCGACCGGAGGCCCCGGAGGGTGGGTCCAACCCGAAATTTCGCCGGAAGGGCCGCCAAAATGACCATTTTCGGTGCGGGCACTAGATAGTGCCCGCACCGAAAAAGTACAATGGTTTGACTCTGAAAGTGGAATCGTGATATAGAGGGGACGAAGAATCCCGCTTTGATGCGGGAATCGGCCGATGAGGTCGAGAATCGGCCGGATTTTCGGGAATCTTCGCGAGAATTGCCATGCGAAACGTCATTCGCCTGCAGATGGAATTGGGTCAGGTTGCGATCGAGGAGATCGAGATCGACGAGAGCTCGCGGGATGACATTCCGCCGCTGCTGCTTGGGCTTCGGCACGTGTATGCCGACCGGTCGGTTCGTGCCCGGTTGTTCGAGATCCTGGAGCAGGGGATCCTTCCCGAGGTGTCCCACACGAAAGGGCGTCCCGGCATGGAGCTGTGGAGGATCCTCGTGATGGGTCTCCGGAAGCAGGTCCTGGGGTGTGACTTCGATCGTCGGCACGAGCGGGTGAACCAACACCATACCGTTCGGAAGTTTCTGGGACACTCCGGCTTCTGGGACGAGACCCGGTACCGGTATCCCACGGTGGTACACAACGTGAGCCTGCTGACGCCGGACGTGCTGGGAGAGGTGTTGCAGCTGATCGCGGAGAGCGGCCATGCGCTGGTGCGGAAGCGGAAGCGGAAGAGCGGCCCGGGCGGTCGCCCGTCGGAGGAGCCCCTGCGGGGCCGCTGTGATTCGTTCGTGGTGAAGACGGATGTGCACTTCCCGACGGACGTCAACCTGCTGTGGGATGCGATGCGTTGCCTGGTGCGCGAGACGGGCCGCTCAGCCCTGCGGGCGGGGGTGTCCGGAGGGCGGCAGTGGCGGCATCGGAGCCGGAGGCTGCAGCGGCTCTTTCAGAAGGTTCGGCGGACCCGGCGGGCCCGTCCGGGGCCGATCCAGGCGTACCTCGACGCCTGCTGGGAGGAGGTCCGACGGGCGGAAGCGACGGTTCCCGCGCTTCGGGAGCAAGGCGTCGGAGCCCCCAGGATTCTCCGGATCGAGTCGTACCTCAAGCATGCCCGGAGGCAGCTCGACCAAGTGGACCGCCGCCTGCTGAAAGGCGAGAAGATCCCGCAGGAAGAGAAGGTGTTTTTGATCTTCGAGGAGCACACGCGCTGGTGTGTGAAGGGCAAGGCCGGGGTGCCGGTGGAACTCGGAGTGCCGGTGGCCGTGCTGGAGGACCAGCACGGCTTCCTCCTACACTCCCGGATCCTGTGGGAAGGCGGAGGCGTGGATCATGCCGTACCCATGATCCGGGAAGCGCAGGCCCGCTTCCCCGACCTCCGCCTGTGCAGCTTCGATCGGGGGTTCCACAGTCCCTCCAACCGGATCGCACTGGACGAACTGCTGGATCACAACGTGCTTCCGAAGAAGGGAAAACTCGGTCCGGCCGACCGGAAACGGGCCGCCGACCCGACGTTCCGGGAGATGCGCCGGCAGCATCCGGCCGTGGAGTCCGCCATCAATAATCTCGAGCAGCGCGGCATGGACCGGGTCCTGTCGTATGGGGCGGAGGGTTTTGCGCGGATGGTGGCGCTCTCCATGGTGGCCTTCCATGTCCACCGCATCGGGTTGCTGCTGCAGAGACAGGCCCGGGCCCAAGCCCGACGACGACGAAGACGCGCCGCCTGACGGCGGCGCCCCTCCACCCCGTCCGCGAAGCTCGCCGGGAGCGGGAACGGAACCGCTCGCCCTGGCGTCCGGATTCTGGGTGGGAAGGGCCCGGATGCCGCTGCGAATCGGCAGGAATCCCTTGGAAACGGAGCGACCGGAGGCCCCGGAGGGTGGGTCCAACCCGAAATTTCGCCGGAAGGGCCGCCAAAATGACCATTTTCGGTGCGGGCACTAGATAGTGTCTGCACGGAAAATCACAACACATTGTATGTGCAACCATATTTGGAATCTGGAGAACCGAAGATTCCTTCTTTGAGAGCATATGACGACATATTCCGCTGAAATCAGGCTGGATTCGATGAATCTTCGCCCTGCCAATATTGGGCTTTCATTCATGTAATCCGACTCTTAGGGATTTTCCGTGCAGGCACTAGATACGATGGCTGCAGGATCTCGAACCGCCGGGCCCGGGTCGATCGGCCGGCATAACGTGTTGCAGACCCCGCAGCAACGGCGGAATGTCATCCCGCGAGTGTACGTTGCGATCGATCTTCTCGATCGCAACCTGACCCCATTCCAGCTGAGGGCGGACGACCTCCCGCATGGCCATTCTCCCGAAGATTCCCGAATCTCCCGCGGATTTCCGGCCCCAGCGGCCGATTCCCGCCCCACAGTGAAATTCTCCACCCCTTCAGTAGCACACGTTCATCATTGAAGTCAGATGGCTGTACTTTTTTCGGGCGGGCACTAACTCGTGTCTGCACGGAAAATCACAACACATTGTATATGCAACCATGCTTGGAATCTGGGGAACCGAAGATTCCTTCTTTGATGGCATATGACGACATATTCCGCTGAAATCAGGCTGGATTCGATGAATCTTCGCCCTGTCAATATTGGCTTTTCATTCATGTAATCAGACTCTTAGGGATTTTCCGTGCAGGCACTAACTCGTCTCCTGAAGCGCGATCCAGGGCAGCACTTCGAGCGCCGGCACGAAGGGCACCTGCCCGAACTTGCGGACGTGCCCGGGGGCTTCGCACGGATCCGCGCCGCACCGATATCCGGGACAGGAAGCGGCACGGGGCCGGCGGCGAGGCGGCGCGGGCCGGAAGTCGCTCGAACGGCCGGGGAAGGCATTGCAGCGGCATCGCGAGGAGCGGGAAACGGAAGGGAGCCGGCGGGCGGGCGCGGGATCTGCGGGGTTTGTTCGAGACGGAGACGGACGTGCACGCCCGACGGATGTCCACCTGCTGTGGGATGCGAGGAACCGCCGGCTGCGCGGAATGAATGGATCGCGCAACCGTGCGCACGGGCGCTCCCGGATGGCGTCGAAGGCAGCATCGGAGCCGAGCGCTCCAGAGGCGTTTGCAGCGGTTCCGCGAGCTCCGGCGGGTCCGGGTCGGAGCGGGTCGAGGTATATGCTGCTTCCAGGCGGGGACGGATCGGGCGGACGGTGGTTCCGGCACCGGCGGTTCCGGAATCCAGGGGGCGCGGGATTCTTGCGATCCGTTCGTTCCTCGGGTACGACCGCTGACCGATAGAGTGGGTGGGTCCGCGCCTTGTTCCGAGTCGAGACGGTTCTGCAGGGAGAGTTGCAAGGAAGGGCCGGGCCGGAGAGCAGGGAGGATCGCATGGAAGAGACTCGGACGGGTGAGTCGTCGCCCGAAACCCCGTTCACCTTGCTGCACGCTTGGTGGGCTGATGCAGAACGCGCCGAGGCCCGGGACCGGTCGGCGGCTTGCTTGGCGACGGCAAGCAAGTCCGGATCTCCGAGTGCCCGGATGGTTCTGGTCAAGGCGATCGATGAGCCGGGACCTGTGTTCTACACCAACGCCGAAAGTCGAAAAGGCCGGGAAATCGAAGAGAATCCGCGGGCCTCACTGGTGTTCTATTGGCCCGTACTGGCTCGTCAGGTGCGCTTGGAAGGTGCGGTGCATGCGGTCGACAGCGAAGATGCGGACACCTATTTTTCGTCGCGTTCCCGGGAGAGTCAGCTCGGTGCATGGGCGAGCGCGCAATCCAGAGTGCAGCATGGAGGGCAGGAAGCTCTGATCAGGCGATTCCGGGAAATGGAGGAGCGGTTTGCGGGACGGCCGGTACCACGTCCGCCGCACTGGCTGGGCTTTCGAATGCACGCGAAGCTGGCGGAGTTCTGGTGCCAACGAGAGCACCGTCTGCATGAACGCATCCGGTATCTGTGGGACAAGGAGTGGCGGTGCGACCGGCTGGATCCCTAGCGCTGCCCATGTCGCGAAGCTGCGGGGGGCCGGGACGGTCTTCACCGTTGGGGGTTGCGGCGGCCGCCTCCGAGAGCCGGTGGCGCCGCGCCGACTCTGAACCATGGGTACGGAGGAGATCGAGCAGCCACTTGGGCAATCGTGCGGGCACCGGCAGCCCGGAGGACGGTCTTGCGCCCCGCGGAGCTTTCCGGGTGGATCGGAATCCTGCAGAGTGCCTTGCCGAGCAAGGGGCCGGGCCCGGTCGCACGTGACGTTGGTGGACCGGACTCTTGCTGCGGCCTCGCGCTTGCACACGGGAGGGAACCGCCGGACCGGGCCGGAGAAGCGGACCCGGAGTGCGGGTCCGCCGGAGCCATGCGCACCCCCCCCCGAACCGGGCTCCCCCGGTCCGGTCCCGGGGCCGCTTCCGGACGAGGCGTCGGCAGGCCGGGAAATCGGCAGTCACTTCGGGTACCCTGCGATGCTGCGGAGCGCGCATGTCCCCTTTTGGGCTCGGGAGGCCTCACTTCGATGACCGTACCCCACCGGCGAATTCTGGCCGCCTTGGTGTTCCTGACGGCATGGAGCCTGTCGCCTGCGGCCGCGGAGTCCGCGGCCGAGTCCGATGAGGGCCGGACCCTGACCATCGGGTACGTGGCGTTCCTCTCGGGACCGGCAGCTGGGAGTTTCGGCATCCCGAACTTCGAAGGCTTCGAATTCATGGTCGATGCCATCAACGCCGGAGACGTGCCGCCGCCGTACAATGCTCCGGGAATCGCCGGCGCCCGAATCGAGTACGTCGTCGTCGACGAGTCCGGGGGGCCGACCAAGCAGGTCACCGAATACCGGAACATGGTCGAACGTCGCGACGTGGATCTGGTCATGGGGTACATCTCGTCCGGCGACTGCCTTGCGATTCCGCCGGTAGCCGAGGAACTCCGGAAGCTCACGATTCTGGTGGACTGCGGCACTCCGCGCGTATTCGAGGAAGCGGACTACCGGTACGTGTTCCGCACGGGCCCGCACGCGGCCATGGACAACATTGCAGCCGTCCGCTACCTGCACGACATCGACCCGGAGATCGCCACGATCGCGGGAATCAATCAGAACTACGCGTGGGGACTGGACGCTTGGGCCGACTTCTCGAGCGCGATGAGCGTCCTCTATCCGGGCGTCGAGACGGTAACCGAGCAGTTTCCCAAGCTCTTCGCCGGCCAGTACAGCACGGAAATATCGGCCCTGACCGTGCGGGCTCCGGAGGTCATTCATACCTCGCTCTGGGGATCGGATCTCGAGGCTTTCGTGTTGCAGGGCGCGCAGCGGGGGTTGTTCCGGAACCGTCACGTGGTGATGGTCGCTGCCGACCACGTGCTTCCGGTGCTGGGCCGTAACGTTCCGAACGGGCTGATCGTCGGAGCGCGCGGTCCGCATGGGGACTTTGCGCCCGATTCCAGGCTGGCAAACTGGTTTCGCGAGGGGTTCAGGAAGCGGTACGGAAAGCCGACCACGCAGCCTTCCCACAAGGCAGCCATGGCGATCTTGGGCGTCAAGTCCGCATTCGAGAAAGCGGCGGAGGCTGCGGACCGCTTTCCGACCAGCGAAGAGGTGATCGACGCGTTCGAGTACCTGCGGTGGGACACGCCGTCGGGGCCGGTCGAGCTGGCCCTTGGCCGGGGCCATCAGGCCATTCAGGACTCGGCGATCGGAGTGACCCGCTGGAACGATGCGGAGGAGCGGGTCGAATTGGTCGGCATCAAGCGCTATCCTGCGCGCTGCGTCAATCCCCCGGAAGGAGTGCTGTCCGTCGAATGGATCAAGGACGGCATGCCAGGTGCCCAATGCGAATGACCGTCATCAGTTCCGGATCCAGCTTGCCCGGGTCCGCCATCCGTCGCCTCGTGCTTCCTGTGGCCGTGGCCTGGGTGCTCCCGGGTGTGCCCGGGGTCGAGGCCGAGACCCTGCGGGATGCCTTGGTCAGTGCCCACGCCTGGCACCCCGCCATCCAGACGGCCCGTGCCGAAGTACGCGTCGCCGAAGCGCGGGTCGACGAAACCGGGACGCAGAACGCGTTGCGCGCGAACGGCGACCTGAATTCCTCCCTGACCGAGCGTACCGCACGGTCGACGGCCGCTAGGCAGAGCAACGCCAAGCCGCTGTTGGCGTCGGCGCGGTTGTCGATCTCCAAGCGGGTCTACGACTTCGGCCGGGTGCGGGAGCGCGTCGGTGTCGATCAGTCGCTGCTCGACGCCGCCCGGTATCGATTGCAGTTGAACGAACAGGAGGTCCTGCACGATGCCGCCGTTGCCTACTTGGAGGTCTTCCGGGCGCAGGCGCGGCTGGAACTGGCCATCAAGGGAGAAGAGCTGGTGGAGAGCGATCTCAAGGCGACGCGGGAGCGCTTCGAGGTCGGGGACGTCACGCCGACCGATGTCGCCCAGGCCGAAGCCAGGTTGGCCGACCGCAAGGCCGACCGCCTGAACCGTGACCAGGACCTGCAGCACGCGATGCGCGAGTTCCGCCTCGCTACCGGATCGGACTTCTCCGGGGCCGCGGTGCTCCCGGACGACCTGCCGGCGGTTCCGGCCAGTGAAATGGAAGTGGAGGACAACGCGATCGACCTCCACCCCGCGGTGCTCATGCGTCGGGCCCGCTTGGATGCTGCGGTGCGGGCCAACAACGCGACGGCACTCGAGGTTCTGCCGACGTTCGACATGACAGGTGCCGCCAGCTATACGCGCAACCCGAACACCTTCTTCGAATCGGCGACCGATGTGTCGGTGGGCATCAGCGCCAGCATCCCGTTTTGGTCGGGCGGGCGTGTGGACGCCGCCCGGCAGAGCAGCGAGGCGAGGCTGGGACAGACACGGAGCGAGTTGGATTCGGAAATGCGCCGGGTCCGGCAGCAGGCGCTGGGCGCTTGGCATCGCTTCCGCAGCGCTGCGGAAACGATTGCGGCGCTGGAGGCTTCGGTGCGGGCCAACCGCATCGCGTCCGAGGGGGTTCGCCGGGAGGCCGAGGTCGGAAACCGGACGACACTCGACGTGCTGAATGCAAATCAGGAGTTGCTGGTTGCGGAGGACCGGCTGAACGAGGCCCAGCACATCCTGCAGGTGGCTGCCTACGGTCTGCTTCGCGCCACGGGGCGCATGACGGCCGCGCACTGGGATCTCTGATCGGATCGTGAGCGCGCCTTCCCGGAATCGGATTGCGGCGACCCTGGAGGCGATTCGCGCCGATCTGGAGCGTGCAGATCCACGTTCGGAAGGCCCCGGACCGGTCGGCATGGAAGCGCGTGCCGACAGCCCGCTGGACGCGTATGTGCGCCGTCGCGTCGACGAACTGATTCGCGCCTGGATTCGCGAGAATCTCCATGCGACCGTCCGCGACCTGCTCCGTTCGGATCTTGCATCCCGGCCGACGGCCCCGCATTCCGACGAATCGGCCTAGACGTGCCCCCGCATCGGATCGGCCGCTCGTACGATCCACACGAGGCGGAAGCCCGGGTCTCCCGGGCTTGGGAAGAGGCTCGCGCCTTCACCTGCGACCCGCATTCCGCAGCTCCGCCGTTCGTCGTGATGATGCCGCCTCCCAATGTCACCGGAAGCCTGCACATCGGGCATGCGCTCAACATGACCCTGCAGGATGTCCTGTGCCGGTACTGGCGCATGCGGGGCCGGGACGTGCTGTGGCAGCCGGGCTCCGATCACGCGGGAATCGCTACCCAGATGGTGGTCGAGCGACACCTGGCGGACGAGGGCGGGCCGGACCGCAAGGCACTGGGGCGCGAGGCCTTCTCGGAGCGGGTGTGGGCGTGGAAGCGCGCATCCGGCGGCATGATCGGCCGGCAATTGCGCCGCTTGGGAGCTTCCGCCGACTGGTCCCGGGAACGCTTCACGCTGGATGCGGGTATGTCGGCGACGGTCCGGCGCGTGTTCGTGCAGATGCACCGGGACGGGCTGATCTATCGCGACAAGCGTCTGGTCAACTGGGATCCCCGGTTGCGGACCGCCATTTCCGATCTCGAGGTCGTGCCGCGCGAGATCGAGGGGGGCTTCTGGTACATCCGCTATCCGTTCGCCGACGGCGCGGGCCATCTCACGGTTGCCACCACCCGTCCGGAGACCCTGCTGGGCGATACCTGCGTTGCGGTACATCCGGAGGATCCGCGGACCTCCGGCGCGGTCGGACGCCGGGTGCGGCTGCCGCTGACCGATCGGGTGATTCCGGTGGTCGCCGATGCCTACGTGGATCCGGACAAGGGAACCGGGGCGGTGAAGATCACCCCCGCCCACGATTTCAACGATTTCGAGGTGGGCCGGCGGCACGGCCAGACCCCGATCAATGTCCTGAACGCGGACGGCACGATGAACGCGAACACGCCGACCGCGTATCGCGGCCTCGACCGCTTCGAAGCCCGGACGCGCGTGGTTGCCGACCTCGACGCCGAAGGCCTGCTGGAGCGCGAGGAGCGGATCGTGCATGCCGTTCCGTTCGGCGACCGTTCGCAAACGGTGATCGAGCCGTGGCTCACCGATCAGTGGTTCGTCGACGCGAAGGCGCTGGCCGGACCGGCCCTGCGCGCGGTCGAGAAGGGAGCCACACGCTTCGTTCCGTCCAGCTGGGCCAAAACCTTCTTCGAATGGATGCGCAACATTCAGCCTTGGTGCGTGTCGCGCCAGCTCTGGTGGGGGCACCGCATCCCGGCCTGGTACGGCCCCGACGGCTCGGTGTTCGTCGCCGAAACGGAAGCGGAAGCTGCGACCGCGGCGCGTCAGGCCTTCGGAAAGCCGGTACCGCTGATTCAGGACGAAGATGTCCTCGATACCTGGTTTTCGTCGGGACTCTGGCCGTTCTCGACGTTGGACTGGCCCGAACGGACCGATCTGGTGAAGCGCTACTACCCCGGGAGCGTGCTGGTCACGGGGTTCGACATCATTTTTTTCTGGGTGGCCAGGATGATGATGATGGGGCTGTACGTTCAGCAGCAAGTACCGTTTCGCGAAGTGTACATCCATGCCCTGGTGCGCGACGCCAAGGGGCGGAAGATGTCGAAGTCGGAAGGCAACGTCATCGATCCGCTAGAGCTGATGGATCGGTACGGAACCGATGCGGTACGGTTCACGCTGATTGCCATGGCGGCGCAGGGTCGCGACATCCGGCTGGCCGAGGACCGGGTCAAGGGGTACCGAAATTTCGTCACCAAGTTGTGGAATGCCGCCCGTTTCCTGGAATTGCAGGGTGCCGGCGGGCCGCCGGAGGCCACCGGGCCCGCGCCGGTCCTGAGCCTCAATCGATGGATCGAGGCGACCGCGGCCGGCGCAGCTTCGGCGGTGGGCGAGGCTCTTGCGGCCTACCGTTTCGACGAAGCTGCGGCGGTGGCCTACCGGTTCCTGTGGCACACCTACTGCGACTGGTATCTGGAACTGGCCAAGCCGCTGCTGGCCGGTGCCGACGCGGCGCTTCGCACGGAAACGCAGGCCAGCGCGGCGACGGCGTTTGCCGTCACCCTGCGGATGCTGCACCCGCTGATGCCGTTCGTTACCGAAGAACTCTGGGCGCTGCGGCAGGAATCCGAAGAACTGCTGGCCCGAACCCCGTGGCCGAGCCCGGCATCGGCCCCGGATCCGGAGGTCCAGGGCGAGATCGACTGGCTGATCGCATTCGTGAACGAGGTGCGTTCCGTGCGGGCCGAGCTGCGGATCCCGCAGGCGGCGCGGACCGGTGTCCGGTTCCGGACCCTGACGCCGGCGGCGGATCGCGCGCTCGCCACGCACGGTGACGCGGTTCGGCGGCTTGCCCGGATCGCGACGTTCTCGGCGGAGACGGCACCCGACGAGGAGGTGGCCGAGCTCGAAGCGGCCGGGACGGTCGCGGTCATGCCGCTCGCCGGTACCATCGACGTTGCGACGGAACGCGACCGGCTGGCGAGAGAGCTGGGGTCGCTCCGCCGGGAGGTCGCGCGGCTGGAAGCCAAGCTTGCCAATCAGGCGTTCGTCGATCGTGCTCCTCCGGCGGTGGTCGACCAACAGCGCCACCGGAAGACCGAGGCCGTGGTCCGTTCCGAACGGATCGAGCGCGCCCTGGCCCGTCTCGGGACCGGGATGGAAGCCGCCTGATCTCCGTCGTATCCTGTTCCCTCCCGTCCTGCCTGTTCACGGAAACCCGAGCCATGCCGATCGACAAGAGCCGACTTCCCAGCCGCCACACGACCGAAGGGCCCGAGCGCGCCCCGCATCGGTCCTACTACTACGCCATGGGTCTGACCGAAACCCAGATCCACCAGCCGCTCATCGGGGTGGCGACGACCTGGAACGAAGCGGCCCCCTGCAACATCACGCTCCGGCGTCAGGCACAGGCGGCGAAGGCGGGGGTCGACCAAGCCGAGGGGACCCCGCGGGAATTCACGACCATCACGGTAACGGACGGAATCGCGATGGGGCATCAGGGGATGAAGGCGTCGCTCGCCAGTCGCGAGGCGATTGCCGACACCATCGAGCTTACCGTCCGCGGTCACGCGTACGACGGGCTGGTGGGGCTCGCCGGGTGCGACAAGGCGCTGCCCGGCGTCATGATGGCCATGGCGCGCCTCAACGTGCCGAGCGTGTTCCTGTACGGGGGCTCCATCATGCCCGGCCGGTTCCGCGGCCGGGACGTCACCGTGCAGGACGTGTTCGAAGCGGTGGGGCAGTATCAGGGAGGCCGCATGAACGAAGCCGACCTCGACGAGATCGAACGCGTTGCATGTCCGTCGGCCGGCTCCTGCGGCGGGCAGTTCACCGCCAACACGATGGCTTGCGTGTCGGAGGCGATCGGTCTCGCGCTGCCGCATTCCGCCATGGCGCCGGCTCCCTACCAGTCCCGGGACGAATACGCGTTTGCGTCCGGGCAGGCCGTGATGCGGCTGATCGACCGCAACCTCCGGCCGCGCGACATCATCACCCGCGAGGCGCTGGAAAACGCTGCGCGGGTCGTCGCCGCCAGCGGCGGCTCCACCAACGCCGCCCTGCACCTGCCGGCGATTGCCCACGAGTGCGGCATCGAGTTCGACCTGAACGATGTTGCAGAACTGTTTCGCTCGACGCCGTACATCGGCGATCTCAAGCCGGGCGGCAAGTACGTGGCGAAGGATCTGTACGAAGCCGGAGGGGTGCCGGTTCTGATGAAGGCCCTGCACGATGGAGGCCTGATCCACGGCGACTGTCTGACGGTGACCGGGCGTACGGTGGCGGACAATCTCGAAACCGTCGTGTTTCCGGAGCAGCAGGACGTCATCCATCCCGTGAGCGACCCGATCACGCCGACCGGCGGTGTGGTGGGGCTGCGGGGCAATCTCGCTCCGGAAGGCGCCATCGTGAAGGTGGCCGGGATGCAGCGGTTGCGGCACGAGGGTCCCGCGCGGGTGTTCGACACGGAGGAAGCGGCATTCCATGCCGTCAAGGAGAAGCGGATTCGCGACGGTGACGTGGTCGTGATTCGCTATGAGGGGCCGAAAGGCGGTCCGGGAATGCGGGAGATGCTGGCTACGACCTCTGCGCTCTACGGTCAGGGACTCGGCGAGAAAGTCGCCCTGATTACCGACGGTCGGTTCTCCGGCGCGACGCGCGGGTTCTGCATCGGCCACGTGGGACCGGAGGCTGCCGTCGGCGGCCCCATCGGCCTGGTCAGGGATGGAGACCGGATCACCATTGATGCGGAGACCGGGGAACTGTCCGTGGCCGTGAGTGAGGCGGAGCTGGAGGCGCGACGGTCGGGCTGGGTGCCGCGAGCGCACGAGTACACGTCCGGCGAACTCTGGAAATATTCGCAGCTCGTCGGACCGGCCGTCGGCGGAGCGGTGACCCATCCGGGTGCCAGGGCCGAGACGCACTGCTACGCGGACACCTAGTAGTCCACCGACGTTGCATTGATGGCTGCAGGATGGGGCGGTATGTCCGTGTCGGTCTGTGTCGGTCTGTGTCGGCACCCACTGGAACCGGGCTGTTCGCTGAGATTCTCGCACCGCTTCTAAGGATCAGATAAAGAACACAATGGGATTATTAGGCCTCTATGGATCAAGTGTCAGGTCTGAGCATCGGGGCTAGCTCATGCCTGCAGCCCCCAATTAAATGTTTCCGGTATCTACTCACCCCCCTACTGATGACGAATCGTTTTTCCTGACGGGTTCGGATCCGGCATTTTCCCTTGTCCCTTTAAATCGCTCGCGACCGATGACCGGAGGTGCGTGTTCCGGCTGACAAGAAGCGGGTCGATCTTCGTCATCAGTAGGGGGGTGAGTAGATACTGTTTCCGTACTACTAGGCCCCGTTAACTCTATAGCGGCTTGAGGGCATCGACGATGAGCGCGGAGCGGATGAAGAAAGTACAGACGACGTCCAGCTTGTCGAATCTCGTGAAGACACGCCGAAATCGCTGGATCCTCCGAAACCGGCGCTCGACTTCCCTGCGTTTCTTGTACCGTTCCCGACCGTATGCCCACGCCCACGGCGTGGCCCGGTTGGCCTTCGGTGGGGCCACGGGCTCCCGTCCCCGACCTGCACAGCCCGCGCACGGATCTCGTCACCTTCCCAAGCCTTCCATAATCTGTCGGTCCTGAACGCCATCCTGTACGTAGCCGAGCAGGGATGCACGTGGCGCGGGCTGCCGGCGCACTTCGGCACCTGGCACACCCTCTCCACCCGGATGAACCGCTGGGCGAAGAAGGGCGTCCTGGATCGGGTGTTTGCGGAGTTGCAGCGTTTGGAGATCATGCGGGTGAAGGTCGAGGTGCTGTCCTTGGACAGCACCGTGGTGAAAGTGCACCCGGACGGTACGGGAGCGCTCGAAAAGCATGGTGCTCAGGCCATCGGGAAGTCGCGCGGGGGCTGGCCCCCCAAGCTTCATCGGGTAGCTGCGAAGGATCGAAACGCGGTAGGGTTTTCCTGGTCCGGAGGGCAGGAGGGCGACGGGCCCCAGGGGCGCACGTTGCTGCACCGCATGGTATTGCCGGATACCGCACGTTGTCTGGTGATGGACAAGGCCTAGGAAGGGGACGAAACTCGTGCGTGGGTTGCAGGCCGGGGACGGGAGCCCGTGGTCCCACCGAAAGCCAACCGGATCACGCCGTGGGAATACGATCGGGAGTTGTACAAGAAACGCAATGAAGTCGAACGTCTGTTTCGAAGGATCAAGCGATTTCGGCGCGTCTTCACGAGATTCGACAAGCTGGATGTCGTCTTTACCTTCTTCATCCACTTCGCATTCATCGTCGATGCCCTCAAGTCTCTATAGCGTTAACAGTCCCTAGGTTGAGCCATCCGGGCTGTTCAGCACCCGTTCGATCCGATGGACAGAAGTCAGGACTTCCTCGAAGGCAGGAGCCGCGCCGAAGATCATGGCCGTCGTGTTGGCGTAATCGCGGGAGAGGGCGTTCATCATCGCTTCATTCGGTGCGATTGCAAACGTTCCCGACGCTGCCGAAGATAAGTCATAGTCGGGCCGGTCAAAGAACATTCGGGCATGCCGTACGCAATCAGCGCCTAAATCCCGATCTGCGAGGGCCGATTTCCCGACTTCCGAACGAAGCAGGCAATGGAGATCGTAGTAGTGCCTCGACACACGCTGACCTTCTTGCCGGAGAACGCCTCGCCGCTCATGCCAGCGGCGCAGGCCATGTGCGATCACCACCTTGTCCCAGAAGGTGCGGGCAGGGTCGATGGCAGTCACGCCGTGGATCGCGAGGTCAAGACCGGCGGTATCTTCAGTGATATAGGGTCGGATCGAGACCGGGCGGTGGGGGATCAAGGGCCGATTTCGCGCCGGATTCGATCCGCACGGCCGACCGCACATAGGTTTCGTCCCTCGGCTCGGTCTCGGGATACCAGACGAGCAATGTCAGTTCGTCGGGATCGGCACCGTCGATCTCGATGCGCCCAATGCCGTCGGTGGCATCTGCGATGTGTTCATCCAGGAATTCTCGGAGCGGTCCGGTGACGTAGGTACGGCACGCATCCCTGATCGCGTCGAGTCGGGCCCGCCTCTTCTTGCCCGATAGGGTTTCCAGTTCCTCGACGGATGCCGGTTCATCAAGGTCGTCGCGGAATACCGTGATGTCGATGTCCTCGGAGAAACGCTGGATCAGGTCGTATGCCTTCGACAGGGACGTGCCGCCTTTGAAGAGGAGGCGGGGTCGACCGCCGGGTCGCTCGCGATAGAGCGCGTTCAATGTCCAGCAGGCCCAGAAGTCCTTCTCGACATGGTTGACCGGTGCACCGAGCCGGTTGGCGGCTGCGAGAAACAGATCGAGGCGATCACGCGCGGGCGCGGTGCTGATCTGTTTGTAGACTGCGGCGGTCACAAGTAGGCCCGATCTACGCTGGCATCGCCCAGCAGATCGCGCAGGAACTCCTGCATCCAGATCGGCAGTGCGGAAAAGCCCGCCTCCAGATCGTTGCGGATCGCCTGTCCGTGCCGAGGGTCCGCGAAGATGCGGCGCAATGCAGCGACGATGCGTTGCCGTTCTTCGTCTCGGGACAGCATGTCCTGCATCCAGTGCAGCGCCTGAACCACCCGTATGGCCGGACGGCCGGCCCAGTAGAGGCGGCTGGGCGCCGCGTATCGGAAGTGAATCTTCTGACGACCCAGCGTGATCGGCTTCAGTCGCGCATCGACCAGAACCTCGATGTGCGCCGGAACGGCGGTGGTGAGACCGAGCTCGTTGGCGGCGGTCATGCCGTCGATGACGGCGCGCGCCTGGTCGCGGCGAGTGACGGCACGGATCACCGCGCGGTAGTCGGGCACGGTCGAACGCCCGGTCAGCCCATTGGTGTGCGGGCGGTCGTAGAGTCCCCGGTCGATGCGGCGCAGGTCGCCAGCGGCAACCAGACGCTGGAGGGTCTTGTCGACGGCGGCACGGTTGCCGAGGTCGGCAAAATCGCCGGGAACCCAGACCTCGTCCGGGTTGGCCGCCACCCGGGCGAGAAGGCGGGATCGCAACCCAGCGTCTTGCGTCAAGACTGCCATGTCCAAAATATGATACATATTTCCGATAACGCAAGCGATGTCCGAATTTTGCTGTATTCTTCAGACGGGATGCGCGTCCCGGGCGTCGCGGACCGCTCCCCTGCGCGCCCACAAAGCTCTCAACGCCCACGAGATCAAGAGCCGCCACAAAACGACGGTGCGACCCAAGAAGAGGACTCACCTCCTCCGAAAGCGCCGGAAACAGCTCCCCTTGAAATCGACGCCAGAAATCCGATAACTTGTGCCTGCCCGGAAAATCCCTAAGAGTCGGATTACATGAATGAAAGCCCAATATTGACAGGGCGAAGATTCATCGAATCCAGCCTGATTTCAGCGGAATATGCCGTCATATGCCCTCAAAGAAGGAATCTTCGGTTCTCCAGATTCCAAATATGGTTGCATATACAATGTGCTATGATTTTCCGTGCAGACACTAACTTCGTGCTGGGGTTAATCTGAATTTCCAGAGCCGATCAGACGTAAGTATCGGATAGAAATGACATTCGATACATTTCAGCGATGTCGGACCGGGTACACTACGGCTTCACGCGCAGGAGCTTGAGTGCCGTTCTCTGGAGTGGACGAGGTCGAAGGCATCGTCAAGGCATCGTACTGCGATTCCTCCCTTGAGAGCCTGTGCGGAAACTATTGAGCGACCCCGATTCTGGTATCTGCGATGTGGCTGGAGAGTACATCGGGATCAAACAAGCCCATTCCACATCTGTCAGAGTGCTTTCGAAGCGGTCTCTCCGACGCCGATACTTTGCACGAGCGGCCAGAATCGGGACCGCTCAATAGTTTCCGTACAGGCTCTGAGGAGGACACGCCCTCCCTTGATGGGAGCGGGCGACCCCTTGGAGAGGTGGGCGAGGGCGCACTGAGGGTGCACTGGTTGACCGTTCCGGCTTCGCGCCAGGATGCACGGAGCCGGAGGGCGGGTGGTGGTGGAGCGGTGGGGGGGGGACGGATTCGATCTACAGGGCCACGGTAGATCGGCGATCAATCCGTGTATGCCAAGCACCAAGCCCATGAGTACAGGGGGTACACTTTGACGCTTGGGAAATCGGATACACCATTCTGTATCGGTGACTTGACGTGGATATCAGCCGGAATTTTCTGGAACTTCGGGCTAACATGCACCTTGGGGCAGTCGACGGCGGTGAGGATGTCGTCGGCGGACTTGGTCCATTTGAAGGGCTTTGGGCCCTGGTTGTGCTTGTCGATGAAGGTACGGATGTCGGCCTCGAGCTGCAGAGTGGAGCGATGCACGCCGCGCTGCAGTTGCTCCGGGTCAGTTCGGTGAACCATCGCTCGACTTGGTTGATCCAGGACGCAGAGGTTGGTGTGAAGTGGACATGCCAGTGCGTCCGCCGCGCCAGCCAGGCTTTGACCGCCGCGGTCTTGTGGGTGGCGTAGTTGGTGCCCGCACCGAAAAAGTACAATGGTTTGACTCTGAAAGTGGAATCGTGATATAGAGGGGACGAAGAATCCCGCTTTGATGCGGGAATCGGCCGATGCGGTCGAGAATCGGCCGGATTTTCGGAAATCTTCGCGAGAATTGCCATGCGAAACGTCATTCGCCTGCAGATGGAATGGGGTCAGGTTGCGATCGAGGCGATCGAGATCGACGAGAGCTCGCGGGATGACATTCCGCCGCTGCTGCTCGGGCTTCGGCACGTGTATGCCGACCGGTCGGTTCGTGCCCGGTTGTTCGAGATCTTGGAGCAGGGGATCCTTCCCGAGGTGTCCCACACGAAAGGGCGTCCCGGCATGGAGCTGTGGAGGATCCTCGTGATGGGTCTCCTGAAGCAGATCTTGGGGTGTGACTTCGATCGTCTGCACGAGCTGGTGAACCAACACCATACCGTTCGGAAGTTTCTGGGACACTCCGGCTTCTGGGACGAGACCCGGTACCGGTATCCCACGGTGGTACACAACGTGAGCCTGCTGACGCCGGACGTGCTGGGAGAGGTGTTGCAGCTGATCGCGGAGAGCGGCCATGCGCTGGTGCGGAAGCGGAAGCGGAAGCGGAAGCGGAAGCGGAAGAGCGGCCCGGGCGGTCGCCCGTCGAAGGAGCCCCTGCGGGGCCGCTGTGATTCGTTCGTGGTGAAGACGGATGTGCACTTCCCGACGGACGTCAACCTGCTGTGGGATGCGATGCGTTGCCTGGTGCGCGAGACGGGCCGCTCAGCCCTGCGGGCGGGGGTGTCCGGATGGCGGCAGTGGCGGCATCGGAGCCGGAGGCTGCAGCGGCTCTTTCCGAAGGTTCGGCGGACCCGGCGGGCCCGTCCGGGGCCGATCCAAGCGTACCTCGACGCCTGCTGGGAGGAGGTCCGACGGGCGGAAGCGACGGTTCCCGCGCTTCGGGAGCAAGGCGTCGGAGCCCCCAGGATTCTCCGGATCGAGTCGTACCTCAAGCATGCCCGGAGGCAGCTCGACCAAGTGGACCGCCGCCTGCGGAAAGGCGAGAAGATCCCGCAGGAAGAGAAGGTGTTTTCGATCTTCGAGGAGCACACGCGCTGGTGTGTGAAGGGCAAGGCCGGGGTTCCGGTGGAACTCGGAGTGCCGGTGGCCGTGCTGGAGGATCAGCACGGCTTCCTCCTACACTCCCGGATCCTGTGGGAAGGCGGAGACGTGGATCATGCCGTGCCCATGATCCGGGAAGCCCAGGCCCGCTTCCCCGACCTCCGCCTGTGCAGCTTCGATCGGGGGTTCCACAGTCCCTCCAACCGGATCGCACTGGACGAACTGCTGGATCACAACGTGCTGCCGAAGAAGGGAAAACTCGGTCCGGCCGACCGGAAACGGGTCGCCGACCCGACGTTCCGGGAGATGCGCCGGCAGCATCCGGCCGTGGAGTCCGCCATCCATCATCTCGAGCAGCGCGGCAGGGACCGGGTCCGGTCGTATGGGGCGGAGGGTTTTGCGCGGAGGGTGGCGCTCTCCATGGTGGCCTTCAATGTCCACCGCATCGGGTTGCTGCGGCAGAGACAGGCCCGGGCCCAAGCCCGACGACGACGAAGACGCGCCGCCTGACAGCGGCGCCCCTCCACCCCGTCCGCGAAGCTCGCCGGGAGCGGGAACGGAACCGCTCGCCCTAGCGTCCGGATTCTGGGTGGGAAGGGCCCGGATGCCGCTGCGAATCGGCAGGAATCCCCTGGAAACGGAGCGACCGGAGGCCCCGGAGGGTGGGTCCAACCCGAAATTTCGCCGGAAGGGCCGCCAAAATGACCATTTTCGGTGCGGGCACTAGTAGTACGGAACCGTTGAACTGACGACAGTATTCTGGCAAGATTTCCGTGTCGGTCCGTGTCGGCCCCGTGTCGGTGCGTGTCGGCACGCGTGGGCGCCCGATCGGTACGGCGCTCTCTTGTTCATCCCCACAGACCCGATGCCGAACGTGCAGGCGCTCACACTCTCTTGGGGATCGGACGGATCCGGTTTCCGGGAACCGAGCCTGCCTGCAGGGGTTCGGTGCGGGGATCGGAGTGGATCATGGCCAATCCTCAGGGCAGGAAGCTCGATTGCGCCAGGCCAAGCCCTGGAGAGGGGGAAACCATGACGTAGGTTGAAACCTTTCGTCGCAAGCCTGCGGGTTCGACCCCCGCCCGGCAAAGGTGAGCCCGCCAGCCGGGAGCGAGTGTGGCATGGCGTGCGGTAACGCACGTCGTGAAGCGTACACAGCGGGCGGCGAAGCGTCGCTATGGAGCCTCGTAATCCTCAACGTCGGTGCCTTCATCTTTCGAGCAGTGGGGGCCGCACCGGAGTGCCGCATGCATGGGCAAGGCGCAACGGACCGTCCGGGGTCAGAGAACGACGCAAAGCCGCGGGATGGCTTGCCAGGGAACCTGGGAGATCCTGTTCCTGCCCGCAGGAATGACCGCTGGAAAGGGAGATAGCCAGCGTGATCAATCAAGACCCCGGCCGGCCGCTGTGCCTGCACGGCGGCGGGAGCGCGCGAGCGAACACGAAACCTGCAGGCATCGTGCGGACCCGGCTGGCGAAACCAATGAGCCGAAGGGCACGCGGGGACAGGAAGTCGTAGCACGCTCATACTACCGCCGAAGGCGGGGAACCGGGTCCACCGGGTGCCGCTGGAGGGAAGGGGCGTGCTGCAGGAACAGAACCACTGGAGGGAAACGGTGGAAGAGACACTGCGATCTGCCAACACGTCGACGAAACAACAGTGGATCGCCGCGCAGGCGAGGAAGCACCCGGACCGGGTGTTCACCTCGGTGCACCACCTGATAGACGGGGACTGGATGCGGGAGGCTTGGCGTCGCACCCGGAAGGACGGGGCCGCCGGGATCGACGGCGTGACCGCGGCCGACTACGAGAAGAACCTGGAGGCCAACTTGGAGGACCTCCGGGATCGGATCCTGTCGTGCCGCACCTTCGCGCCGCCGGTTCGGCGGACCTGGATCCCGAAAGGGAACGGCGAGGTCCGGCCCCTGGGCATTCCGACCCTGGAAGACAAGGTGGCGCAACGAGCCATTCTCATGCTGCTGGAACCCATCTACGAAGCGGACTTCGTGCCGGGATCGTATGGGTTCCGGCCTGGACGATCGGCGCAGGAGGCCCTGCACGCCATCGACCAGGGCATCATGAAGAAGAAGAAGCGCTGGGTGATCGATGCGGATGTATCGAAGTATTTCGACAGCATCCCGCATCGGGAACTCCGCGCCTTCCTGGACCTGCGGATCAAGGACGGTGTCCTCCGTCGCATGATCAACAAATGGTTGCGGGCGGGCGTCCTGGAGGAGGGCGTCCGGCACACCTCGGAAGCGGGCACGCCGCAAGGCGGCGTGCTGTCGCCGCTGCTCTCCAACCTGTTCCTGCACTACGTGTTGGATCGGTGGGTCGAGCAGACGGTTCAGCCCCGCCTCCGGGGCCGGTGCCAACTGGTGCGATACGCGGATGACTTCGTGCTGCTCTTCGAGCATCAGCGGGACTGCGAACGGGTGCTGGCCGTCCTCGGCCAGCGCCTGGCCCGGTTCGGGCTGAGGCTGCACGCAGAGAAGACACGTTCCGTTGACTTTCGGGCCAAGCTGCCCCCGGATCCGGGAGCGGGCGCCACCTTCGACTTCCTGGGCTTCACCCATGTTTGGGTGCGGTCGAGATGGAAGTATGCGGTGCTGCGCCAGCTCACGGCCAAGGGCCGCTTGGCGCGGTCGGTGCGAGCGGTGCGGGAGTGGTGCCGACGGCATCGACACGCGCCCTTGCTCTACCAGCGCAACTATCTCGCACGGGTCATACGAGGCCATTGCGCCTACTACGGCCGGAGCGGGAACAGTGCCCGAACTGCCAGCTTCCGCTACCAAGTGATCCGAATCTGGCGAAAGTGGTTGTCGCGGCGCAGTCGTTCGGCCCGGGTGAACTGGGACCAGATGACCGCGCTGCTTCGCCGCTTGCCCTTGCCGACGGCCAAGATCATGCACGGATACGGGACCGCTTGAGCGAACCTGTCCTGTAAGGAACCGGATGCCCTAATGCGGGCACGTCCGGATCTGGTGTGCCAGGCGAACTGGCAGAAGACAGGGGGTGAGAGTCCCCTGGAACGAAGGAGTAACCAAACCGCGTTTCTCCGCGAGCCGTGCGTCGGTTCCCGCGAGGGGGCAGGCGAAGCGTCGGTAGCGGCGCGGATGGGTGGGGCTAATGAGCACCGAAAATACGATGATCCGGGGTGCCGAGGTTTTCAGATCGGCCGAAGGCAACATCGCAGGCATCGATTTGGTGAGATGCCGGCGAGCCCCGCGGTGTCAGAGAACCCATACACGTCCGTACGTCTTCTGTTGGGACCCTGGGAGATCTTCAAGCTGTCCCGCCGATCGTGGCGGGACCGCGTAGGGAAGGAGAAACCCGAAGCCTATGACGAACGGTTTGAAGAAGTCGGATGGGGCCGTACGACCTGGGAAGGCGGCGAACAAGGGAGCGTCAGCTCCTGCGGAGTTGCTGGAGGAAAGGGCCCCAACCAAGGGGAATTCGGGACGCCAAAGCACGCGCCGAACGCAGGGTCGGGCACGCGTGCCACAGGCGGCGGACCGGATACGGAAAGCTGTAGAGAGGAACCCGAAGGAGCGTCTTACTGCACTCTTTCACCACATCACGCCGGAGGTGCTCCGGTCGGCCTGGCTCGGCCTGAAGAAGGAAGCCGCGGCCGGAGTCGACGGCGTGACGTGGGAGGCCTATGGCGAAGATCTGGACGAGCGTTTGCTCGACTTGCACTCGCGCCTGCACCGTGGAGGAGCGTACCGGGCGTCGCCGGTTCGGCGGGTTGAGATACCCAAGCCGGACGGCGGGACACGACCGCTCGGGATTGCTGCACTGGAGGACAAGATCGTCCAGAAGGCAGTTGTGGATGTGATCCTGACACCGATCTTTGAGGTGGAGTTCCTGGGCTTCAGCTACGGGTTCCGACCGGGCCGAGGGGCGCATGACGCTCTCGACGCCCTGGCGTTCGGGATCGAGCGGCGCAAGGTCAACTGGATTGTCGATGCAGATATCCGGGCATTCTTCGACACCATCCCGAGGGATTGGCTGATCAAGTTCCTGGAGCACCGCATTGGCGACAGGCGGGTGATCCGTCTGATCCACAAATGGCTGAACGCTGGCGTCATGACCGACGGATCATGGAGCGACACCGGGGTGGGTTCGCCGCAGGGTGCGATTGTCAGCCCCTACCTGGCGAACGTGTTCCTGCACTACGTGTTGGATCTGTGGTTTCACAAGGCATGGCGTCCGAAGGTTCCGGGCGGTCAAGCGATCATGGTCCGCTATGCGGACGATATCGTGGTCGGGTTTCAGTACAAGCGGGATGCGGAGCAATACCTTCGCGACGTTCGGGAGAGGCTGGAGCGCTTTGGGCTCGGCCTCCATCCGGACAAAACCCGTCTGGTCGAGTTCGGCCGGTTCGCCACGGCGAACCGCCGGAAGCGCGGGGCGGGCAAGCCGGAGACGTTCGACTTCTTGGGCTTCAGGCACTTCTGCACGAAGACCCGGGCCGGACACTTCAGGCTTGGGCGCAAGCCGATCGCAAAACGGGTCACAAGGACCTTGACGCGCATCGGGGTGGTGCTTCGCAAACGATGGCACTACGACCTATGGGAGGTCGGCACGTGGCTAGGGCGGGTCTGTCAAGGCTGGCTCAACTACTACGCCGTCCCGGGAGCGACCCGGTGGCTGCGCACGTTCCGCCAAAGGCTGCAACGCCTATGGATGCGGGCGATACGCCGCCGCTCCCAGCGCCACCGTTTCGACTGGAAGCGGCTGGAGCGCATGACCAAAATTCCTTGGCCGCGCGCAACCATCCGCCACCCATGGCCGGACCAGCGGTTTGCCGTCAAGCACTCGAGGTAGGAGCCGGATGGATTAACGTCCATGTCCGGATCTGTGCGGGGGGTGCGCAGCAATGCGCATTCCTACCGTAACTGGGGGGAGGGGCTCGGCAACGACCCCTCCTACCCGGCTTGCGCCAGGCCAAGCCCTGGAGAGGGGGAAACCATGACGTAGGTTGAAACCTTTCGTCGCAAGCCTGCGGGTTCGACCCCCGCCCGGCAAAGGTGAGCCCGCCAGCCGGGAGCGAGTGTGGCATGGCGTGCGGTACCGCACGTCGTGAAGCGTACACAGCGGGCGGCGAAGCGTCGCTATGGAGCCTCGTAATCCTCAACGTCGGTGCCTTCATCTTTCGAGCAGTGGGGGCCGCACCGGAGTGCCGCATGCATGGGCAAGGCGCAACGGACCGTCCGGGGTCAGAGAACGACGCAAAGCCGCGGGATGGCTTGCCAGGGAACCTGGGAGATCCTGTTCCTGCCCGCAGGAATGACCGCTGGAAAGGGAGATAGCCAGCGTGATCCATCAAGACCCCGGCCGGCCGCTGTGCCTGCACGGCGGCGGGAGCGCGCGAGCGAACACGAAACCTGCAGGCATCGTGCGGACCCGGCTGGCGAAACCCATGAGCCGAAGGGCACGCGGGGACAGGAAGTCGTAGCACGCTCATACTACCGTCGAAGGCGGGGAACCGGGTCCACCGGGTGCCGCTGGAGGGAAGGGGCGTGCTGCAGGAACAGAACCACTGGAGGGAAACGGTGGAAGAGACACTGCGATCTGCCAACACGTCGACGAAACAACAGTGGATCGCCGCGCAGGCGAGGAAGCACCCGGACCGGGTGTTCACCTCGGTGCACCACCGGATCGACGGGGACTGGATGCGGGAGGCTTGGCGTCGCACCCGGAAGGACGGGGCCGCCGGGATCGACGGCGTGACCGCGACCGACTACGAGAAGAACCTGGAGGCCAACTTGGAGGACCTCCGGGATCGGATCCTGTCGTGCCGCTACTTCGCGCCGCCGGTTCGGCGGACCTGGATCCCGAAGGGGAACGGCGAGGTCCGGCCCCTGGGCATTCCGACCCTGGAAGACAAGGTGGCGCAACGAGCCATTCTCATGCTGCTGGAACCCATCTACGAAGCGGACTTCGTGCCGGGATCGTATGGGTTCCGGCCTGGACGATCGGCGCAGGAGGCCCTGCACGCCATCGACCAGGGCATCATGAAGAAGAAGCGCTGGGTGATCGATGCGGATGTATCGAAGTATTTCGACAGCATCCCGCATCGGGAACTCCGCGCCTTCCTGGACCTGCGGATCAAGGACGGTGTCCTCCGTCGCATGATCAACAAATGGTTGCGGGCGGGCGTCCTGGAGGAGGGCGTCCGGCACACCTCGGAAGCGGGCACGCCGCAAGGCGGCGTGCTGTCGCCGCTGCTCTCCAACCTGTTCCTGCACTACGTGTTGGATCGGTGGGTCGAGCAGACGGTTCAGCCCCGCCTCCGGGGCCGGTGCCAACTGGTGCGATACGCGGATGACTTCGTGCTGCTCTTCGAGCATCAGCGGGACTGCGAACGGGTGCTGGCCGTCCTCGGCCAGCGCCTGGCCCGGTTCGGGCTGAGGCTGCACGCAGAGAAGACACGTTCCGTTGACTTTCGGGCCAAGCTGCCCCCGGATCCGGGAGCGGGCGCCACCTTCGACTTCCTGGGCTTCACCCATGTTTGGGTGCGGTCGAGATGGAAGTATGCGGTGTTGCGCCAGCTCACGGCCAAGGGCCGCTTGGCGCGGTCGGTGCGAGCGGTGCGGGAGTGGTGCCGACGGCATCGACACGCGCCCTTGCTCTACCAGCGCAACGATCTCGCACGGGTCATACGAGGCCATTGCGCCTACTACGGCCGGAGCGGGAACCGTGCCCGAACTGCCAGCTTCCGCTACCAAGTGATCCGAATCTGGCGAAAGTGGTTGTCGCGGCGCAGTCGTTCGGCCCGGGTGAACTGGGACCAGATGACCGCGCTGCTTCGCCGCTTGCCCTTGCCTACGGCCAAGATCATGCACGGATACGGGACCGCTTGAGCGAACCTGTCCTGTAAGGAACCGGATGCCCTAATGCGGGCACGTCCGGATCTGGTGTGCCAGGCGAACTGGCAGAAGACAGGGGGTGAGAGTCCCCTGGAACGAAGGAGTAACCAAACCGCGTTTCTCCGCGAGCCGTGCGTCGGTTCCCGCGAGGGGGCAGGCGAAGCGTCGGTAGCGGCGCGGATGGGTGGGGCTAATGAGCACCGAAAATACGATGATCCGGGGTGCCGAGGTTTTCAGATCGGCCGAAGGCAACATCGCAGGCATCGATTTGGTGAGATGCCGGCGAGCCCCGCGGTGTCAGAGAACCCATACACGTCCGTACGTCTTCTGTTGGGACCCTGGGAGATCTTCAAGCTGTCCCGCCGATCGTGGCGGGACCGCGTAGGGAAGGAGAAACCCGAAGCCTATGACGAACGGTTTGAAGAAGTCGGATGGGGCCGTACGACCTGGGAAGGCGGCGAACAAGGGAGCGTCAGCTCCTGCGGAGTTGCTGGAGGAAAGGGCCCCAACCAAGGGGAATTCGGGACGCCAAAGCACGCGCCGAACGCAGGGTCGGGCACGCGTGCCACAGGCGGCGGACCGGATACGGAAAGCTGTAGAGAGGAACCCGAAGGAGCGTCTTACTGCACTCTTTCACCACATCACGCCGGAGGTGCTCCGGTCGGCCTGGCTCGGCCTGAAGAAGGAAGCCGCGGCCGGAGTCGACGGCGTGACGTGGGAGGCCTATGGCGAAGATCTGGACGAGCGTTTGCTCGACTTGCACTCGCGCCTGCACCGTGGAGGAGCGTACCGGGCGTCGCCGGTTCGGCGGGTTGAGATACCCAAGCCGGACGGCGGGACACGACCGCTCGGGATTGCTGCACTGGAGGACAAGATCGTCCAGAAGGCAGTTGTGGATGTGATCCTGACACCGATCTTTGAGGTGGAGTTCCTGGGCTTCAGCTACGGGTTCCGACCGGGCCGAGGGGCGCATGACGCTCTCGACGCCCTGGCGTTCGGGATCGAGCGGCGCAAGGTCAACTGGATTGTCGATGCAGATATCCGGGCATTCTTCGACACCATCCCGAGGGATTGGCTGATCAAGTTCCTGGAGCACCGCATTGGCGACAGGCGGGTGATCCGTCTGATCCACAAATGGCTGAACGCTGGCGTCATGACCGACGGATCATGGAGCGACACCGGGGTGGGTTCGCCGCAGGGTGCGATTGTCAGCCCCTGCCTGGCGAACGTGTTCCTGCACTACGTGTTGGATCTGTGGTTTCACAAGGCATGGCGTCCGAAGGTTCCGGGCGGTCAAGCGATCATGGTCCGCTATGCGGACGATATCGTGGTCGGGTTTCAGTACAAGCGGGATGCGGAGCAATACCTTCGCGACGTTCGGGAGAGGCTGGAGCGCTTTGGGCTCGGCCTCCATCCGGACAAAACCCGTCTGGTCGAGTTCGGCCGGTTCGCCACGGCGAACCGCCGGAAGCGCGGGGCGGGCAAGCCGGAGACGTTCGACTTCTTGGGCTTCAGGCACTTCTGCACGAAGACCCGGGCCGGACACTTCAGGCTTGGGCGCAAGCCGATCGCAAAACGGGTCACAAGGACCTTGACGCGCATCGGGGTGGTGCTTCGCAAACGATGGCACTACGACCTATGGGAGGTCGGCACGTGGCTAGGGCGGGTCTGTCAAGGCTGGCTCAACTACTACGCCGTCCCGGGAGCGACCCGGTGGCTGCGCACGTTCCGCCAAAGGCTGCAACGCCTATGGATGCGGGCGATACGCCGCCGCTCCCAGCGCCACCGTTTCGACTGGAAGCGGCTGGAGCGCATGACCAAAATTCTTTGGCCGCGCGCAACCATCCGCCACCCATGGCCGGACCAGCGGTTTGCCGTCAAGCACTCGAGGTAGGAGCCGGATGGATTAACGTCCATGTCCGGATCTGTGCGGGGGGTGCGCAGCAATGCGCATTCCTACCGTAACTGGGGGGAGGGGCTCGGCAACGACCCCTCCTACCCGGCTCGAGTGCGCCTTTCGGTGCCGGAGCGCCGGGAACTCCAGGCGATCGTCGACGGTACCGGAGCCGCCTGGCGTCGTCGTCGGGCGCAGATTCTGCGGATGGCGGACGAAGGGCGCGACGGCGGCAAACTCCGAGATGTGGACATCGCGCGCGGCTTGGGTATCGGTGCTTCGACGGTCGAACGCCTGCGCAAGCGCTGTGTTCTGGAGGGTCTGGAGGCCGCCCTTCGCCGTCGGGAGCAGGAGAACCGCCGACCGAAACTCCTGGACGGGGCGAAGGAAGCGAAGCTGGTGGCTCTGGCCGGTTCTTCCCCGCCCGAAGGTTGTGTTCGCTGGACGCTGAAGCTGCTGGCCGGTCGTCGGATGGAGATGGAGATCGTCGAGAGCATCTCGAAAGAAACGGTACGGAAGACTCTAAAAAAAGGAGATCAAGCCTTGGCTGAAGCAGTACGGGTGCCTTCCCCCGAGCCGCAATGCGCCGTTCGTGGCGGCGATGGAGGAGGTGCTGGACACGTACCAGCGGGATGTTGCCGAAGACGAGGTCCGGGTCTGCATGGATGAGACCCGCCGGCAGCAGACGAAGGAAACCCGCCTTCCCCGCCCCGTGCGGCCCGGGCAGCCGGAAATCGTCGACTACGAATACGAGCGAAACGGTACGGCCCATCTCTTCCTGGCGTTCGCGCCCAATGAAAACTGGCGTACGGTGAAGGTCACCGACCGCCGCACGGCGCGGGACGGGGCGCAGTTCCTCCGGGAACTCGCGGATGATCACTTCCCCGGCAAGAAGATCGTACGGGTCATGGACAACCTGAACACACACGGCCCCGCGTCGTTGTAGGAAGCCTTTGCACCCCGGGAGGCCATGCGGGTGCGAAAGCGGTTCGAGTTTCGGTACACGCCGAAGCACGGAAGCTGGCTCAACATGGCCGAGATCGAAATCGGTGCGTTGTCGCGACCGTGTCTTCGACGACGCATTCCTGATCGCGCCACCATGCTGCGGGAAACCGCGGCGTGGGTCGAGCGCCGCAACGCGGCCGGCGGCACCGTCGACTGGCGGTTCACGACGGCAGACGCCCGGGTGAAACTGAAGTCTCTATACCCATCAATCTAATGATTCCGTACTACTAGGGCCGGCCCCGGCCCGCGTGTCCGGGGCGCCGTCCGGGGGGGGGGCGGTTGCGGCGGATCGAGGGCCCCGCGGCCGGGCGGGGTGCGATCCCTGCCGTCGCCGGCCCGCGTCTCCATGCGCCGTCCGGGGGCCGGCCGCGCGCATCGAGAGGGGGCCCCGGGGCCGCGGCGGCGCCGGGGCGCGTCTCCATGCGCCGTCCGTCCCTGCGGGGTTGCGGCGGATCGAGGGCCCCGCGTCTCCATGCGCCGTCCGTCCCTGCGGGGTTGCGGCGGATCGAGGGCCCCGCGTCTCCATGCGCCGTCCGTCCCTGCGGGGTTGCGGCGTCGCCGGCCCGCGTCTCCATGCGCCGTCCGTCCCTGCGGGGTTGCGGCGGCGCCGGCCCGCGTCTCCATGCGCCGTCCGTCCCTGCGGGGTTGCGGCGGCGCCGGGGCGGCTCCCTGCCAGCCGCCCAGCGGAAAAAAGTTTGAAGTGCCCCGGAGCAAATCGGCGGCAAGTGAATTTTGAGCGAATGAAAATGGGCGCGAAATTTGCGCAATCTTTCACGTGCGCGATCCCTCGGGTCCCGAAAAATGGCCTCTCTCGGGGCAAAGATGGCGAAACGGCCGTGTCCACGGCCGAGGATTGCCGCTGACGGGCCGTTCGAGGGGACGCTCGGCCGTGCGATCCCTGCCGGGGCGCGATCCCTGCCGTGCATCTGCCGGGGTGCGATCCCTGCCGTCGCCGGCCCGTCCCGCGCGGTTCCGGGGCGGATCGGCGGCGCGGGGCTCGGGATCGGCCTAGAACTACCGAGTCAGGACAATTATGGCTGGACCAGAGGGGTCCGATCCCGGACCAGGGCCTGCCGCTGGCCGGCCTGGAAGCCGATTCGATGGCCGAGGGTGGCGCTGCTCAGGCGGTTGGAGCCGTGCCACATGATCTGGTGTCCGGGTTCGGGGTCGTGCTTGCGGTCCCGATACCCTCCGAGATGGGCGACCCGACGCACGGCGGCGCCGAGGGTATCGGGCGCCGGCATGGTCTGCTCGCGGGCATAGTCGCGGAGGAAGGCCAGTTCCGGATCGGTGAACATCAGCGTGGGTGCACAGTCCGGGACCGGTCGTCCGAGCAGGGTCAGAACCATGATGCGCCAAGCGATCACGGCATGGATGGCGGTGGCCCGTTGCAGGCGTTCGGCCTTGCGGAACCGCAGGGACTGCACCTGGCAGCCGGATTTCAGGACGCGGAAGAAATCCTCGATCTTCCAGCGCTGAAGATCGTGGCCGACCACCTCGGCGGCGTGCGGACCGGTGCGCACCGGGAGCGTGGTGAGCAGGAACCCCTGCACCGGATTCTCGCCTTCGGGCGGGTGGATTTCGACCCGATGGACGGTCGAGACGGACACGGGATCCTTGCCCTCCAGGGTCGACGGCAGGGTCAGGCGACGATGCCGGAGTTCGCAGTGGGCCACGCGCTTGCGCCGCGCCGGCCGGGCCGGCTTCCCGCGCGATTTCCGGCGTTCGGTCAGGCCGTCGATCTCGATGTCGATCCGATCGTCGGGCGGGCCGGCCTGCAGGGCAGCGAACCGCTTCGGGCGATGGGGTCCCAAGACCCGATCATGCCGGGCCCGCACCAACACCTCGACCCGCGGGTGCTGGCGCTGGAGATCAAACCGTTCGAAGAAGTCCGCCTCCCGATCGCAGACCGTGATCACGCGGGTCTTGCCGCCGACTTCCCGGACGGCGTCGACGGTGTCCGTGAAGCCGTGGAGCCATCGCCGGCTTTTCGTCCCGGCGGCGACGGTCTTCGCATGCTTCTTCAACGGGTCGAACCCCAACCGCAGCACCCCCAAGGGCAGGCCGGTGTCGGTCACCGCCAGCGTGGCATGCAGGTGCAGGCCGAGGGTCGAGGCACGGGTCTGGTTCGTGCCGATCACCTGCAGACCGTCACACCCCGGACGCCGCGCAAAGTTCAGATCGCTCCCGTCCTGGATTGCCAGCACCGTCCGCTGCCCCCGGATGCGTTGGAGGGTACGCTCCCGGTGGGGTGCCAGAATGTGGTCCGCCGTGATGGCGCGGTCCGCCGGTTGCTCGATCCACCGGTAGAAGGCGCTGATGACCGTACGGCTGCGGTCCGGGTGGGCCTGGATCTTCTGTCCCGGATCCTCCGCCAGCAGCGAAGCGCTCTTCACCAGCCGCGCCGTCCGTCGCCGATCCCCCAAGGGTGCTCCTCCCAGCTCGTTCGCGGCCCACTCCTGTGCACGGAGACCCTCCCCGGGCGCAAGCGACGGCCATCGCTCCACTTCGGCCACCCCGAGATCCCGGCGCCAGCGCCGGTGCAACGGGTACATCCAGACCGTCTTCCCGGTCTTGTCCCGGCGATGATACCGGTCCTGGCGACCCCGCCCCTTCGTCGCGCCCACGCACACGAAATTGGCGGCCCGCAGGCAGGTGCCCTGCACACCCGCATCCGCATAGCTTTCCACCCGCCACACCCGCAGGCCGTAGCGGGCCTCGAGGTCCGCAGGCAGCCGCCGCAACCGGCGGCCCAACACGTGGCTGGCGAGATGGGGACAGCGAACCGCCGGACGGATCAGGAAGCGGCTGAAACCGATCACCCGGTGGAGGTGATCCCGGCGCTGGGGCGCACTCCACCCGATCCAGCTAGCGCACCTGAGGGCCCGCGAAGGTCGTCAGGCCGTGCGGATGCTCGCGCGCAATCAGCGTATTCCACACCGTGCGCTGCGCCACCGCCGTCACCGGAACCACCTCCAGCCCTTCGATCTCCGACACCCGCCCCGGCACCCCGACCGGCGCCGGAACGGCCTCGTCCAGCGGACGCGGCGTTCGGTCCGGCGGCGGCACCCGGGGCGGCGGCAGGACGATCTCCGGCGCGGACGCCGCCAGCGTGCGCAGGGCCTTGAGGCATCCCGAAACCGGCCACCGGCCGAGGGCGTCGACCAAGGCAAACTCCTCGCACACCCGGCGGCCCAAGGACTGCCGGCTGGCAAACGACTCCCGCGACAGGATCCCGGCCACCCGGGACCGCGCTTCCGCGCCGCGCAGCGTCTGAAGGATGTTCGATTGGGTCCGCAGGGCGAGGGACCGTACACCGCCCGATCGGCAATGTCCAGCCCTTTTTTCAGGACATGGTAGTGCTAGGTTCCGGGCGGCCGGCCGGAACCTGACGGCCGGAACCTAGGGAGATTGCACCATGGCACAGCGAAACTACGTGTTCGGCACCGACGGCGACGACGAGCTCCGCGGCGGGGCCGGCAACGACTACTTCGACGCCGGCGCCGGCGACGACGTGCTCCACGGCGGCGGCGACGACGACGTGCTCCGCGGCGGGGCCGGCGACGACGTGCTCCACGGCGGGGCCGGTACCGACGATCTGCTCGGTTGGGACGGCGCCGACCGGCTGCACGGCGGGGCCGGCGACGACGTGCTGCACGGCGGCGGCGGCGACGACGTGCTCCGCGGCGGGGCCGGCGACGACGGCCTGAGCGGCGACGACGGCGACGACGTGCTCCGCGGCGGCAAGGGCGACGACTCTCTGTTCGGCAACGCCGGCGACGACGAGCTCCGCGGCGGAGACGGCAACGACCACCTGGACGGCGGCTACTACAGTGCCGGCGCCGACCGGCTGTACGGCGGCAAGGGCGACGACTTCCTGCACGGCGGCGGCGGCGACGACGTGCTGCACGGCGGCAAGGGCGACGACGACCTGAACGGCGGTTGGGGCGACGACGTGCTGCACGGCGGGGCCGGCGACGACGACCTGAACGGCGGAGACAACAACGACGTGCTGCACGGCGGGGCCGGCGACGATGACCTGGACGGCGACAAGGGCGACGACGTGCTGCACGGCGGGGCCGGCGACGACGACCTGCGCGGCGCCCGCGGCGCGGATCGCTTCGTGTTCGGCCGGAACAGCGGCCACGACGAAATATCCCAATTCAAGGACGGCGAGGATCTGATCGTCTTCACGGCCGACAGCGGAATCCAGTTCTCCGACCTGATCATCACGGGCAAGGCCAAGTTTCCCAAATACGTAGTCCCCCACGCCGTAATCGAGGATGCATCCGGAGAATGGAGCATCAAGGTCAGCGGCACGACGGCGGCGAAATTGACCGAGTCCGATTTCGACTTCGACTTCGACTTCGACTTCATCGCGTGAAACGCGATCCTTTCTTCACCCAACCTTTCCACCAAAGGAGGCAATCCCATGTCTAGACCAGGACGGACCATCACCGGCACCCCCGGTGACGACAAGCTCTACGGCGGCCGCCGCGACGACCAGATTCACGGTCTGGCCGGCGACGACGAGCTCTACGGCAAGAACGGCGACGACCGGATCTGGGGCTACGCCGGCGACGACGAGCTCTACGGCCGCCGCGGCGACGACGAGCTCCGCGGCGGCGACGGCGACGACGAGCTCCACGGCGGCGCCGGCACCGACGAGCTCCACGGCGACGCCGGCACCGACGAGCTCCACGGCGGCGACGGCGACGACGAGCTCCACGGCGGCGCCGGCACCGACGAGCTCTACGGCGGGACCGGCGCGGACCGGATGTACGGCGGGGCCGGCACCGACAAGCTTTGGGGCGGCGACAACGCGGACCCGAAAGGATCGGACCCGAACCGGGATCCCGAATTGATGGACAAGCACTCGGACCATCTGTTCGGCGGCGACGGTATCGACTACCTCTACGGCGAAGCCGGCCGCGACTTCCTGGACGGCGGCAACGACACCGACTGGCTCTACGGCGGGGCCGGCAACGACTGGCTGAAGGGCGGCGACGGCGACGACCATATCTACGGCGGCGACAAATTCCTCAGCGACCCCGGCAACGACTTCCTGCAAGGCGGCAACGGCACCGACCGCATGTACGGCGGCGGCGGCAACGACGTGCTCGCCGGCGACGCCGGCAACGACTTCCTCTACGGCGGCACCGGCAACGACGAGCTCTGGGGCAACGCCGGCAACGACGAGCTCCACGGCGGGGCCGGCGACGATACGCTGCACGGCAACGCCGGCACCGACGAGCTCAAAGGCGAGACCGGCAAGGATGTCTTCGTGTTCAGGCAAGACAGCGGAAAGGACACGATCCTTGACTTCGATCGGTCGGACGACCGGATTCAAATAGAAGGGATCGACGGTGTCAGCGAGTTTGAAGATCTCGAAATCGTATATTTGACGGTTGTTTCTCCCTCTGGCGTCAAGGAAAACCGCGCCATCGTTTACAGCGATGCGGAAGCGGAAGATCTGGACCCAGGCGAGGACTTGTCGTGGCAAATCGAGCTCAGACACCTTGCCGCCGATGTTGAGCTTGACGAATCCGACTTCCATTTCGCTTGACGGTTCGGCTTGACGCGGCCGGGATCCGGCGGGATCCCGGCCGCGCGTCAAGCCGACCCAACCCGCCGCGGCGCGCAAGATTGGACCCGGAAAAAGTTTCGACCCCCCACGAGTAATTCTGTCGTTCCCTAATTTTTTGGCAAATGCAACTGGAGCGTTTGGGGGCCGCTCGTCTGGAAGAGCCAAGCGCGGCGCGGCCGGCGCTCCGGGATTCCGGGGGGAAAAGGGGTGAAAAGGGGTGCTAAATGGGTACTAGATGACCGCTAGAGGGGTGCTACTAGACTGGCGGGGGGGGTCTGGGGTGATTGCAGTTGATCCAGGCGCAATTCGGGCGGTTCATTCTCGATAGCTTTCACGGGACGATCCCGGGCGGGCCGAAAAGCTAGGTTTCATGCGGCAATCTTCCTCGGCCGCTCAAGCCGTCGCCGTGAATCTTCCTGCCGCGGCCGGCCGGCTTCAAGCGCTCTTGATGGCGCGGACCCATTCCGAAAGGCGTTCAAGGTCCGCATCGGCGCGGGCTTCCTCGGTGCGATCGTTTGTCAGGTGCGCAATGTCTTCCAGCCGGTGCCGAGCGTGCCTCGCGGCCGGCACGGCTGCCAGGGTGCCGCCGTGGAGGAAGGCGTTCCGGGGGCGGCGCGCTGGGTGCGTTCATGAGATTCCTCGGATCCCTGGGGCGCCGGCGCGGGCCGGCCGGCTGTAGGGTAGGGGCGCGGCGGGATCGCCGCGGGACAGAACCAGACGGGGGGCCGGCTGCCTTCCGGCGCCGTCCGAGGGGCCGCGGCGGGCCGGCACGCGGCCCGGCGGATCGGGGGGGGCATGGGGCACCCCGAAGACGGGCCGGATCGGCCCCCGGTGAGCATCTACGCCATCCGCGACTCACTTACTACGGCCCCGGGGGCCGCGGCGGGCTGGCACGCGGCCCGGCGGATCGAGGGCCCCGGGGCCCCGCGGCCGGGCGGGGTAGCGAGCCCGGGGGCCGGGGTGCGATCCCTGCCGTCGCCGGGGCGCGTCTCCATGCGCCGTCCGGGGGGCGGTTGCGGCGGATCGAGGGCCCCGCGGCCGGGCGGGGTAGCGAGCCCTAGGGCCGTCGCCGGCCCGCGTGTCCGGCGCCGTCCGGGGGGCGGTTGCGGCGGATCGAGGGCCCCGCGGCCGGGCGGCTTTCATGCCGCCACACTTGACGTGCATCGGTCCGTCCGTCATGGTGACGGCATGCAAGTCGGACTTCGACATCTCCGCGCCGACACGGTCGAGTGGCTGAAGGCGGCGGCGGCCGAGGACGGCCGGACGCGTCATGCGCTGGCGCGCGAGCTGTGCGAACGCGAGGACTGGCGCAACGCCCGGGGCCAGCCCTGCGTGTCCCAGGCGCGCGGGGTTCTGCCCGGGATCGCGAAGCGGGCGGGGTTCGTGCTGCCCGCGGCGCGGCCGGGTCCGCGCCGCACGCCGGGCCGTCCGGGCGGCGAGGTGGCGCGCACCGACCCGGACCGGAAGCTGGCGTGCACGCTGGCGGATCTCGGGGAGGTCACCCTGGTCCCGGTGGGCGCGGCCCCGGACCGGCGCCGCTGGCGCGAGATGATGGAGACCCATCATCCGCAGGGTTGGAAGCACCGGCCGGGGAAGGTACTCAACTTCTGGGTCGTGTCGTCGCGCCACGGCCGTCTCGGCGGCCTCGGGTATACGGCCGCAGGCTGGCATCAGGCGGCTCGGGACGCGGCCATCGGCTGGTCGGCGACGGCGCGGGCCGCGAATCTGGCGCAGCTGGTCCAGCAGCACCGCTTTCTCCTGCTGCCCGGCGTCCGGGTCGCCCAGCTGGCCTCGCACGTGCTGGCTCGGTCGACGGCGCGCCTGGCCGCGGACTGGAAGGCGGCGCACGGGACCCGGCCGCAGGCGGTCTACACGTATGTGGGACCCGAGCACCGCGGCACCTGCTATCGTGCGGCCGGGTGGAGCCGCTGCGCCGAACCGACCTCGGGCCGGCCGCCGGGAGGCCGTGCGACCGCGCCGAAGGCGGTGTGGATCCGGCCCTTGGCCGAGGGCTGGCGCGAGGTCCTGTCTCGGGAGCGGGGCGCCGTCCTCGGTACCACGTCGGAGCCGTGGCGGCCCGGGAACGCCGACTGGGCCGACCTCGAGTATGGTCGCGGTTCGCATCCCGACGGCCGCGTGCGCACGCGGGTGCTGGCGATGGGCCGGGCTTGGGAGAACGCTCCGGGCGCGTCCCTGCCCGTGATCTTCCCGTCCGCCGCCGCGCAGAAGGCCGCGTACCGGCTGTTGTCCAGCGCCCGGGTCACGATGGAACACATCCTCGATTCCCACGCCGAAGCCACGGTCGAACGCTGCCGGCAGGAGCGGGTCGTCCTCGTCCTGCAGGACACCACGACGCTGAAGTACAACGGGCACTGCAAGACGAAAGGGCGGGTGAACCTTGGAGGCGGGGGCTCGGGCACCCGGGGAATCCTTGCCCATTTCACGCTGGCGGTGACCGAGGGCCGCCGCCCGCTCGGCGTGATCGACCTCAACGCCACCCAGCGCGAGGGCACGGAAGCCCCGGACTGCGACGCCACCGAGCGCGAGGGCACGGAAGCTCCGGACCGCGACGCCACCGAGCGCGAGGGCACGGAAGCCCCGGACTGTGACGCCACCGAGCGCGAGGGCACGGCAGCCCCGGACCGCGACGCGGTCAAGCCGGAGAGTGTGCGCTGGCTTCAGGGACTCGAACGCGCCCGCCAGCTGGCCGCCGCCTGCCCCGACACCCGGGTGGTCACGGTCTGCGACCGCGAAGGCGACATCTGGGAAAGGTTCGTACAGGCGCGCGCCGGCGGCGTCGGGCTCCTCGTACGCTCCGACCGCGGCCGGCAGCGACGGGTGGTCCGCAGCGACGGCTCCGTGGCGGACCTGTGGGAGGCCATGGCGGAGCCGCCGGTTCTGGGAACGAAGACGGTCCACCTCGCCGCCTGCGGCGGACCCCGTCGGCGCCTCAAGCGCACCGTGATCCTCGAGCTCCGCGCCGCCGCCGTCCACCTCGTGCCGCCGAAAAACCGGGACGACCGGACGCCGATGCCCGTGCTCGCCGTCTCGGTCCGGGAAGCCCGGCCGCCCAAGGGCCGCGATCCGCTCCACGGGGTGTTGCTCTCCACCGAGGGCGAGGCCGACCTCCCGCACGCTCGACGCATCGTCGCCTGGTACGAGGCACGCGGGACCCTCGAGGAGTACTTCCGGGTCCTCAAGGTCGGCGCCCGGATCGAAGAACGCAAGCTGCAGGACGCCGACGACCTGCGCAAGTGCCTCGCTTTCGATGCCATCACCGCATGGCGGGTCATGGACCTCGAGCGCCTCGCGCGCGACCCGCCCCGCCCTCGAGTTCTTCACCGACCGCGAAATCGGGGTTCTCTACCGATGGCTCCGGTACGATCGCATCATCCGGGCCCCGCCCGGGAAGCCGCCCGACATCCGCACCTTCGTGGTCGATCTCGCCCGCATGGCGGGCTTCCGACCCAGCAAACGTCAGCCGCTTCCGGGTACTGCCAAAATCTGGCAGGCGTGGCGGAAATTCAAGACCGGACTCGAATTCGTCCAATCAGAAGGGAACCGCATGAGCCAGTTTGCGTCAACAACGGGCTGTTGAAAGGCCGGGCGGGGTAGCGAGTCCGGGGGCCGGGGTGCGATCCCTGCCGTCGCCGGGGCGCGTCTCCATGCGCCGTCCGGGGGGCGGTTGCGGCGGATCGAGGGCCCCGCGGCCGGGCGGGGTAGCGAGCCCTAGTAGTACGGAATCATTGGATTGCTGGGTATAGAGACTTCAGTTTCACCCGGGCGTCTGCCGTCGTGAACCGCCAATCGACGGTGCCGCCGGCCGCGTTGTGGCGCTGGACCCACGCCGCGGTCTCCCGCAGCAGGGTGGCGCGGTCAGGAATGCGTCGTCGAAGACATTGTCGCGACAACGCACCGATTTCGATCTCGGCCCTGTTGAGCCAGCTTCCGTGCTTCGGCGTGTACCGAAACTCGAACCGCTTTCGCACCCGCATGGCCTCCCGGGGTGCAAAGGCATCATACAACGACGCGGGGCCGTGTGTGTTCAGGTTGTCCATGACCAGTACGATCTTCTTTCCGGGGATAGGATCGTCCGCGAGTTCCCGGATGAACTGCGCCCCGTCCCGCGCCGTGCGTCGGTCAGTGACTTTCACCGTACGCCAGTTTTCATTGGGCGCGAACGCCAGGAAGAGATTGGCCGTACCGTTTCGCTCGTATTCGTAGTCGACGATTTCCGGCGGCCCGGGCCGCACGGGACGGGGAAGGCGGGTTTCCTTCGTCTGCTGCCGGCTGGTCTCATCCATGCAGACCAAAACCTCGTTTTCGGCAAAATCCCGCTGATACGTGTCCAGCACCTCCTCCATCGCCGCCACGAACGGCGCGTTGCGGCTCGGGGGAATGCACCCGTACTGCTTCAGCCAAGGCTTGATCTCCTTTTTTTCAGAGTCCTCCGTACCGTTTCCTTCGAGATGCTCTCGACGATCTCCATCTCCATCCGACGGCCGGCCAGCAGCTTCAGCGTCCAGCGAACACAACCTTCGGGCGGGGAAGAACAGGCCAGAGCCACCCGCTTCGCTTCCTTCGCCCCGTCCAGGAGTTTCGGTCGGCGGTTCTCCTGCTCCCGGCGGCGGAGAGAGGCCTCCAAACCCTCCAAAACACAACGCTTGCGCAGGCGCTCGACCGTCGAAGCGCCGATACCCAGGCCGCGCGCGATGTCGACATCCCGGAGTTTGCCGCCGTCGCGCCCTTCGTCCGCCATCAGGAGAATCTGCGCCCGACGACGACGCCAGGCGGCTCCGGTACCGTCGACGATCGCCTGGAGTTCCCGGCGCTCCGACGCCGAAAGGCGCACTCGATAGAGCTTCCTGCCCTGAGGGTTGGCCATGATCCACTCCGATCCCCGCACCGAACCCCTGCAAACAGGCTCGGTTCCCGGAAACCGGATCCGTCCGATCCCCAAGAGAGTGTGAGCGCCTGCACGTTCGGCATCGGGTCTGTGGAGATGAACAAGAAAGCGCCGTACCGATCGGACGCTCACGCGTGCCGACACGCACCGACACGGGGCCGACACGGACCGACACGGAAATCTTGCCAGAATACTGTCGTCAGTTCAACGGTTCCGTACTACTAGTTGTTCATGACGATGTGGATATCCAGCCCCTCGGGGACGGAGCGGTCGATCTCCTTGAGGAAGTCGAGGAACTCCCCGGCCCGGTGGCGCCGATCGCACTTGCCGATTACCGAGTCCGTGGCGACATCCAGCGCTTGGCAGGACACGATGATCCCACGCTGATTCCGAAACGCGGAATCCGAGTGCGCTGGGGCTTGCGTCATCACAGATCGCCCCTTGATCGCAATTTTTCGCGCCGAGAGGGTCTAATGGAGCCTTGGCAGCACGGTTGCAGCGCGACGCAGACCGAGAAAATCCCGCCGATCGCCGCTGGATTAGCAGCGTGGGATCGTCGTGCTTGGCAGGACCGGATGGGTGCGGTCGAGGGCCTGGATCTGGCTTTTCTCGTCGACACATAGCACCAGCGCGCGGTCCGGGAACAGCGGGTCGCTGGAGAGCTTGAAGGTCTCGCAGCGGTGCGGCTGCAGGCCGAACGCGCCCCAGATGCGCCGGATCTTCGTGTGCGACAGGTCGGTCTCCTGCGCCATCGAGCGCAGCGACCAATGGGTGGCGTCGGCCGGGGTGGTGGTCAACGTCCGCTCGATCATCTCGGCGACCCGCTCGGCCGCGAGGCAGTTCGGCTGCTCCGACCGAGACTCGTCCGACAGGCCCTCAGACGATCCTGCACGAAACGGCGATGTCATTTCCCCACCGTGTGCTCGTGCACGCCAAGCTCGGCCGCCACCGCCTTGTTGCCCAGACCGTCCGTGCAACGCAGGATCATGCGGCACCGATCCGCCAGCGAGCGCGCAATCCCGTGGCGGCGAACCTGCGCCTTTGCGCAGGCCGCATTTTTGGTATAATGATATGACTGATATTCCCAGAAAATGCGAATAGTGGCAGAGATACTGTACTCCCACATGAACAAAGAGGCCACCATACCTGAGGGGCGTCGTCGACTGGCCGCAGTGATCCGGGAAGCCGGCGACATTGTCCGGATCGCCGATGCGGAGCGCGTTCTCGACGTCAGTCGGACCGCGGCCGCCAAGCTGCTGTCCCGGTGGAGCGGACAGGGCTGGTTACGCCGTGTCGGCCTTGGCGCCTATGCACCGGTCAGTCTCGACTCCCTGCTCAGCAAGCAAGTACTCGACGACCCTTGGGTGCTGGTGCCCACGCTGTACGATCCCGCCTACATCGGCGGTCGGACCGCGGCGGAACACTGGGACCTGACAGAACAGATCTTCCGCGACATTGTCGTAATGACGGAGCGGCCAGTGCGTGCAGGAAGCCAGGAACGTCATGGTGCCAAGTTCACTCTGCGGCATGTCCGGGCGGACAGGATGTTTGGGACCAGGAGTGTATGGCGCGGCAGGACCAGGATCGCCGTGTCGGACGTCCACCGCACCATCGTTGACATGCTGGACGACCCCAAGCTGGGAGCAGGCATCCAGCATGTCGACGACTGTCTCGCATCCTATTTCGGTCGTAAGGACCGGGATGATGAAAGGCTGGTCGGCTACGCCGATCGGATCGGTAACGGATCCATATTCAAGCGGTTGGGATTCCTGGTGGAACGCGGGTCCGGCAGCACCGCCCTTCTCGACGTATGCCGGGAGCGGTTGACGCAGGGCCATGCCAGACTCGATCCTGCACTTCCCTGCCGCCGGCTGGTAACGCGCTGGCGCTTGTTTGTTCCAGAGAGCTGGATCCCGACAGCGCCTGCATGATCGACCGCCGCGAGATCCTCGATATGGCGGGGACCCTTGGTCTGCTGCCTCATGTCGTCGAGAAGGACTATGTGCTCGGTTGGATTCCGGCCGGGATCTACCGGCAGAAGGCTCTCGTCGAGAATTGGATATTCAAGGGCGGGACCTGCCTCAAGCAATGCTATTTCGAGACCTACCGCTTCTCCGAAGAACTCGAATTTACGCTCACCGATCCCTCTCAAATCGACCGCGACTTCTTGGCTGGCATACTCCGCGACGTGGGAGAATGCCCATGATGTGCGCGGTCTCTCCGCACCGCCGGCATGGGTCCGGCCGGCAGGACTGCCGCTGGTCGCCCTGGTTCCGAGCATTCCTTCCGGAACCCGGACGAACGCCCGGGGCTGGGATTGCCGAGTCGGATCGCGTATCCTCGATACGGATCCGGAATGACCGATGAATGCTGTCGAGATCGAGGAAGCGGTATCTGCGCTCGCCGACCGGCCCTTCGAGGGCGGTGAGTTCCCCTTCGCGTTTCTCCGTGCCTTCGGCAACAAGGCGACGACGATCAGGCGGCTGCGCTCCGGCGCATCGAACGGTTCCGACATGGGCGGGGTGCTCCAGCGCAGCAACATCCACATCAAGGTGTGTCCCGAAGGCGAGGCGGCGTCGACTCTGGCGGCCCTCGGGGCCAGTCCGGCCACCGTCCGCGCGAAAGCAAGATTCGTCCTTGCGACCGACGGACGGGAATTTCATGCCGAGGATCTGAGCAGCGGCGAGGTCGCCGTCTGCGACTATCCCGACTTTCCCGATCACTTCGGCTTCTTCCTGCCGCTCGCAGGCATCACGACAATCCGACAGATTTGCGAGAGTGCCTTCGACATCAGGGCAACCGGGCGTCTGAACCGGCTCTATGTCGAACTGCTGAAGGACAACCCGGAATGGGGCACCGCCCGCCGGCGCCACGAAATGAACCATTTCATGGCACGGCTCATCTTCTGCTTCTTCGCCGAAGACACGGACATCTTCCGTGTTTCGGGTCTTTTCACGGACACGATCGAACGGATGAGCGCAGCCGACGGTTCCAATACCCACGAAGTGATCGGCGAAATCTCCCGTGCCATGAACACCGACGCTGCCGCACGGAAGGATGCCGGCATCCTCCGCTGGGCCGATGCGTTCCCCCATGTCAACGGCGGACTCTTCGCCGGAACGCCGGATGTGCCGCGCTTCAGCCGGATCGCGCGCTCCTACCTTCTCCATATCGGAAATCTCGACTGGAAGAAGATCAATCCCGATATCTTCGGTTCGATGATTCAGGCGGTCGCCGACGACGAGGAGCGCGGCGCGCTCGGCATGCACTACACCAGCGTGCCGAACATCCTGAAGGTGCTGGGCCCGTTGTTCCTCGACGATCTTCGCGAGAAGCTGGACGCAGCGGGGATGAACGCCCGCAAGCTCCTCAACCTGCGCAACCGCATGGCGAAGATCCGGGTCTTCGACCCCGCCTGCGGTTCCGGAAACTTCCTGGTCATCGCCTACAAGGAGATGCGGAGGATCGAAGCCGAGATCAATGAACGGCGACACGAGCAGGGGCGCAGATCGGACATCCCGCTCACCAACTTCCGGGGGATCGAACTGCGCGACTTTCCTGCCGAGATTGCCCGTCTTGCCCTCATCATCGCGGAGTATCAGTGCGACGTGCTCCATCGCGGGCAACAGGAAGCCCTGGACGAGTTCCTGCCGCTCGACGCCAAGAACTGGATCACCTGCGGCAACGCGCTTCGGCTGGATTGGCTTGCGCTCTGCCCGCCCACCGGGACCGACGTCCGGCCGAGCGCCGACGACCTGTTCGAATCACACCCCGACCAGGCCGAGATCGACTTCGCCAACGCGGGCGGAGAGACCTACATCTGCAGCAATCCGCCGTATCGTGGCAGCCAGTGGCAGACCGGCGAACAGAAGGCGGACATGAAGGCGATCTTCGAGGGGCGCACGAAACACTGGAAGTCCCTGGACTATGTCGCCGGATGGTTCATGAAGGTGGCGGACTACGGCACGAAGACCGCCGCTGCCGCTGCGCTGGTGTCCACGAATTCGATCTGCCAAGGTCGGCAAGTCAGTACCCTGTGGCCGCTGATTTTCGGTACGGGGCACAAGATCAGCTTCGCCCATGCATCCTTCAGGTGGGCGAACCTTGCCGCCCACAACGCCGGCGTGACCGTCGTCATCGTGGGGTTTTCCGGGCACCCTGGGTATCTACTCACCCCCCCCTACTGATGACGAATCGTTTTTCCTGACGGGTTCGGATCCGGCATGGTTCCGTGCCCCTTTCCCTCGCTCGCGGCCAAGGACCGGATGCACGGGGTTCGGCTGACAAGAAGTGGGTCGATCTTCGGCTTCCGCTCCCCGTTCCGGCCTTGTGGGGAGGGGTCCGCAACGCGACCGGGCCCCTCGCGCGGAGGTCGCGGGTCCGCGCCCTGCGGTCCGGTGGAGCGGGTTCCGTGGGCTGCCGTTCCCCTTCGCCGGAGATCTGCGCTTGACGTTGTAGGAGGGACCCTCTCCAAGATGGGCCATCGGGGCGGACCGCGTCGGAGGTGTGGATGGCGGCCGGGTAGGGATCGAAGGCGACGACGGGTCGATCGCCCGGCGGGGCAAGGGCATTCGGATAGGTGCGTCGAGGTGACGGCGGTGTTCCCATACCGGCAGGCCTTGGATAGGAGGTGACGTTTCGGTGCATGGGCGGGTCGTCCACGCACCGCTTGACCAGCGCCCGCCGATTCGCATGCTGTCGTCGAATCGTGGCTGCGGGAATCCCCATGGACCCGCGAATCATCGACCTGAAGTCGACCCCCTGTTCGGGCCGCTGCGAGCACCTTCACTGGACGACAGCAAAGGGCGGCTCCAGGGTTGGGGCCGGCCTCGGGATGCTGGAGACCTTGGAGCGCCGCGGCGTCCTGACGCGCCCGCCGCCGGCGCGGCGCTACCGGACGATGCCCGAAGGCGAGCGGTTCGCTGTGCGGGCGGTGGAGGCGTCGGGATGACGAGCGTCGCCGGCACCTCCCTGCGCCAAGAGGTCGACGCCTTCCAGAAGCGGTTCCAGGATCTCCGCATGCAAGGCAAGGTCTCCCCGGAGTGCGAGGCGCTCGTCCGCGGCCTGCTGATGCTGCTACAGCTGCTGCTGGCCGTGCTCCTGGAGAAGGCCACGCGCAAGACGAGCCGGAACTCCGGTCTGCCGCCGTCCCAGACGGACAAGGACGAGAGCGCGCGGCGCACCGGGAGCCACGGCAAGGGCCCGAAGCCGAACCCGCAGACGGGCGGTCACCGGCGCACGACCACCGTCCAGGAGACGATCACCGTCGATGCCTGCGACGCTTGCGGCGCCGACCTCGACGACGTCGACCCCGTCGATCGGGAGCGCCGCGTCCTCTACGACCTCGTGTTCGAAGTCGTCGAGCGCCGCGTCGACGCCGAGATCAAGGAATGCCCGAAGTGTCGGGCCCGGACCAAGGGCCGGTTCCCAGACCTCATGCCGGGTCCCGTGCAGTACGGTGTCCGCATCCAGGCCTTGGTCCTCAACCTGCTGATCGCCCAGATGCTGTCCCTGCGCCGTGCCGTCTCGCTCGTGCACGCGATCTCCGGCATCAAGCTCTCCGAGGCGACCTGTCTCGGCTAGGTCCGGCGCTTTCAGGATGCGCTCGCATCCTGGGAGGAGGTCGCCGTGGCCCATCTCCTGCAACGCCCGGCCTTGCATGTCGATGAGACCGGATTCCGGGTCGCCGGCAAGACCCAATGGCTCCATGTCGTCACCGACGGCACCCTGACCGTGAAGTTCCCGCACCGCAAGCGCGGTCGGGAGGCGATCGAAGAGATCGGCATCCTCCCGCGCTACCAGGGCGTCCTGGTCCACGACTGCTGGGCTGCGTACATGGGTTACGAGCAGTGCCGCCACCAGCTGTGCGGCAGCCACCTGCTGCGCGAACTGGCCTTCGTCGTCGAGTCCAACGGCTACCGCTGGGCGCGATGGATGAAGAGCCTGCTGCGCGAGGTCTGCCACAGGGTCAACCAGAGCGCATCCAAGGCCTTGAACGAGACCGACCGCCGGGCCGTGCGCAAGCGCTACCGCACCCTCCTCACCCAAGGCGCCAAGGAGTTGCCCGATATCCCGCCGCGGACGAAAGGAACCCGGGGACGCATCGCAAAGTCCGACGCCCACAACCTGCATGAACGTCTCGTGAAACACGAGACGTCCGTCCTCCGCTTCATGAAGGACCCCGACGTCAGCTTCACCAACAATGCCGGAGAACCGAAGATCCGAATGACCAAGGTCAAGATCAAAGTGTCCGGATGTTTCCGCACCATGCTCCACGCAACCGCATGGTGCCGAGGCTCCAGCTTCCTCACCTCCATGGAGGCACTCGGCTACAACCCTCTCGTCGCCATCCACATCGCCCTCAACGGAAAGGCCGCAGACATCCTCAACGAGCACTATGGCCAACCCGACCCCAACAAGGGGTGAGTAGTTACCACCCTGGTACGAAACGGCGGTTGTTTTCGGAGTCCGACCAAGGACAGGTCGTCGTCAGGGAAGCCGACAACATCAATCCTTACCTTGTGCCGGCGGCAACCGTCTTCGTGCGACCGTCCCCGGAACCGCAGAGCGCCATCGCGGAGATGAGCTTCGGCAGCATGCCCAATGACGGCGGGCATCTCCTCCTGAACGCGGCCGAGGCGGCGGATGCGATCGAAAATCGACAGGTTGACCCTTCCTTCATCCGCCCATTCATCGGTTCGCAGGAGTTCATTCGCGGTCTGGAAAGACGGTGCGTCTGGGTCGGGGAGTGCGAGTACGAAGCCGACCGGAAGAACGGCTGGCTGGAAGCGCGCTTCGATGCCGTTCGAAAGCAGCGTTCTGCATCAAACAGGTCCACTACAAGGGCACTGGCCTCGGTTCCGTTCCGGTTCGGCGAGGTTCGCCAGGCCGGAGATGAAACTGCCATCGTCGTTCCTGCTGTTTCATCGGAGAATAGAGAATATCTTCCGTGCGGCCTGCTGCCCTGCGGCAGCATCGTATCGAACAGATGCTATGCCCTCTACGATGCGCCATTGTGGAACATGGCACTGATCGCCTCGCGACTGCATCGGGTTTGGATCGGAACGGTGTGCGGGCGTTTTGAAATGCGTTTTTCGTACTCCAACACCCTCGGCTGGAACACCTTCCCGTTGCCGAGGCTTACGGCGAAGAACCGGGACGACCTGACGGAGTGCGCGGAGAACATCTTGCTGGCCCGCGAGGCGCATTTCCCCGCGACCATTGCCGATCTTTATGATTCGGCCAAGATGCCGGACAACCTGCGCGTCGCGCACGAACGTAACGACGAGATCCTTGAGCGCATCTACATCGGCCGCCGCTTCCGCAACGACACGGAGCGGCTGGAAAGGCTGTTCGAGATGTATGCGAAGTTGGCTGACCGGGGCGGATCCTCACCGGGGATCGAGAGTCAGGCAAGGGTAGCCAAGGGGGACGGACGATGCGATTCGTAAACCTGCACATCTCGGATTTTCGCGGCACGCGCGAACTGAAGATCGGCTTCGAGCCGGATATCACGGTCATCGTCGGCCGAAACGGGGCGGGAAAGACATCGATCCTGGATGTTCTGGCGATGATGGTTGCAGTTATGCGCTACGCCCCCGGCGAACTTCCGCAGCATTCCTCGGACCTTCCGGATCCATCGGACATTCGATGGGGAACGCAGCGTGCCACGTTGCACGCGACATACGAGCACGAAAACCGTTCGACGGGCTTGACCGAGACGAACCCACTGGAAATCACCGTCGAACCTGACGCCAGGGAGCCTGCCAAAGCTCACGTATCCGGCAAGCCGATCCTGCCTCCGCCTCGATTCATCTATTTCCGTCAGGAACGGGGATTCGAATCGGGGGGAAGCGACAACTCCGATTCCCTCGCCAAGGGCCTCTTTGACCCCGAAGCGGTTCAGGATCGTTCCTTTCAGAAGAGCCAGCGACCGATCGGCGATCTGTTTGCATGGTGGGACCAGCGTGATGCGCAGGAGGCTCGCCGGGTGCGGGACGGCGAGCACGATTATCGGGACCCGCAACTCGAAGCGATTCGCAATCTGGTCGCGAAGATCGACAGCTTCTCCGGTGTCACTTTCGATTCGACGGCGTCGCCTCCCGGACTGCACTTCATCAAGAACGACCGCACGCCGGTGCACGTCAGCGCCCTTTCAGGTGGTGAGCGGTCCTATATCGTCCTGCTTGCCGACTTGGCGCGGCGCCTTCAGGTGTTCGCCCCCGGTACGCCGCTGCACGAGATTCCGGCAACCGTACTGATCGACGAGATCGAACTCAACCTGCATCCGGGCTGGCAGAGCGGGATCGTGCCGACCCTCACGGATGTTTTCGGGGCCTGCCAGTTCATCGTGACCACCCATTCCCCGCAGGTGCTGTCGGGCGTGGACAGCGGGAAGGTGCGCGTGATCGAGGAAGATGCGCCCGGCCGGTCCCGGAAGATCACCGTCCCGCTCAGCACACGCGGACGGACCAGCAACTACCTGCTTGAAGGTGTTCTCGGCGCAACCGAGCGCTACCCGCCGGTGGACGGGTTGATCGGTGCCTTCAACGCCGCCATCGACCGGGAGGATGCCGAGGTGGCGGCGGACAGGCTCGACAGGATCGAACAGGCAATCAGCGACGATGCTCCGACCCTGCTGGTCCTGCGCAAGCGGCTGAAGAAACTGCGGGCCGGCACATGAGGGGCAGCCACGACAAGACAGTGCCTGCAACGCTGCAGGACTGGTTGGCCCTCGAGAATTCCGATTGGCAGCCCTCCTACCCATTGCCGAACGACATCCGAACCGACGTCGTCGAGGCGCTGCGAGCCGCCCAGCGCGGCCTGCGCGTCTATTGCGGCCGGCGGCTGCATCCCGGTCGACGGGGGAGTTTTCCTATCGAGCACTTCCGCCCGCAATCCGCATACCCGGCCCTCTCGGTGGACCTCGCCAACCTGTTCCTGAGCTGCGGTCCCGAAACCGAGACGGGGAAACCCTCGGCGACCTGCGGGGACGCGAAGGGCAACCGTTTCGACGAAGCCGAAGGTATCGAGCCCGACTATCCTGCGTGCACTCGCCGCTTCCGTTTCCTGCTGACCGGCAAGGTCGTACCTCGATCCGAGGACGATGCCGCGGCCAAGGCGACGATCGACCTGTTGAACCTGAACCATCGGGAACTCGCGAAGGACCGGGAGGACATTCTCGAAGGTATCGATGGCGGGAGCTTCGATCTTTCGGATTTCGTCGATCCCGCGGGGGGAGAGGCCCGGAGTTATGCGCATGTCGCCTGTGAACGCTTTGGCACGGTCATTCCATAGCGGCCGGCGCTCGCCTGCCGATGACCGGGATTTCCCATGACGGACATCGAGAGCATCCCTGCGGTCACGATGCCCTGCGCCGGCAGCGGGACGTCCACGCGGTCGAACGAACTCGGCATGCGGCCGATGCAGGAGCGGGCATGGGAGAAGCGCGGCGAGCAGTATCTCCTGATCAAGTCGCCGCCGGCGTCGGGCAAGAGCCGGGCGCTGATGTTCATCGCGCTCGACAAGCTGTACCACCAGGGTCTCGCGCAGGTGATCGTCGTCGTGCCGGAGAGAACCATCGGAGCGAGTTTCGAGGATGTGCCGCTGAGCGCGCACGGCTTCTGGGCGGACTGGACGGTCCGTCCGCAGTGGAACCTCTGCAACGCGCCGGGCGCCGAGGGCGGCAAGGTCGGTTCGGTGAAGGCGTTCCTGGACGGCAACGACCGGATCCTGGTCTGTACCCACGCGACCTTCCGCTTTGCCATGGACCGGTTCGGCCCGGATGCCTTCGACGGACGACTGGTCGCGGTCGACGAGTTCCATCACGTCTCGACCAACCCCGACAACCGGCTGGGCGAGCATGTCGGCCGGCTGATGGCGCGCGACCGGGTGCATCTCGTGGCCATGACGGGCTCGTATTTCCGGGGAGATGCCGAGCCGGTCCTGTTGCCGCAGGACGAGGCGCGGTTCGAGACCGTCACCTACACCTACTACGAGCAGCTCAACGGCTACGAACATCTGAAGCGGCTCGATATCGGCTACTACTTCTATACCGGCGCCTACGCCGACAGCATTCTCAAGGTGCTCGACCCGGACGAGAAGACCATCGTCCACATCCCCAGCGTCCACTCGCGTGAGAGCACGAAGGACAAGATACGGGAGGTGGAGCACATTCTTGAGGAGTTGGGGGAGTGGCAGGGTGCGGATGCGGCGACCGGCTTCCAGCTTGTCAGGACGTCCGGCGGGCGCGTTCTGCGCGTCGCCGATCTGGTCGATGACGACCCGGTGCGGCGGGATCGCGTGGCGGCGGCGCTGCGGGATCCGGCGCAGAAGGACAACCGCGATCATGTGGACATCATCGTTGCCCTCGGCATGGCGAAGGAGGGTTTCGACTGGATCTGGTGCGACCACGCGCTGACGGTGGGCTACCGCTCCAGCCTGACCGAGATCGTGCAGATCTTCGGGCGCGCCACCCGCGATGCGCCGGGCAAGGCCCGCGCCCGCTTCACCAACCTGATCGCCGAGCCGGACGCCTCGGAGGAGGCGGTCGCCGAGGCGGTGAACGACACGCTCAAGGCCATCGCGGCGAGCCTGCTGATGGAGCAGGTGCTCGCGCCGCGCTTCGACTTCACGCCGAAGACGCGGGAAAGCGGCCCCGTGGAGGGTGTCGACTACGGTGCCGACGGCTACGATTCAGACCGGTGCAATGTCGGCGTGCACCAGAAAACGGGTCGGTTTCATGTCGAGATCCGGGGGCTTGCCGTGCCGTCGAACGCGGAAGCCCGGCGCGTCTGCCGGGAGGATCTGCACGAGGTGATCGCCGCGTTCGCGCAGGACCGGACCGCCGTCGAACGCGGAGTTTTCGACGAGGAGACCGTACCCGAGGAGCTGACGCAGGTACGGATGGGCAAGATCGTCAAGGAGCGATATCCCGAGTTCACCGAGGAGGATCGCGAGGCCGTGCGTCAGCACGCCGTCGCCGCCCTGAACCTGATCCGCAAGGCGCGGAACGCGGCAGCGCAATCAGCCGACGTGCACGGGGACGAAGAGAAGGGCGGCGGTACCGCACTGATCGACGGTGTCCGCAGGTTTGCCATGGATGTGCGCGATCTCGACATCGACCTGATCGACCGGATCGATCCCTTCGAAGCGGCCTATGCCATTCTGGCGAAGGCCATGAGCGAGGACAGCCTGAAGCAGATCGCCGCGGTCATCGGTGCCAGGAAGATCCAGCTCACGCCCGAGGAAGCGCGCGAGCTTGCGCATCGTGCGCTCAGGTTCAAGCAGGAGCGAGGCCGCCTGCCATCCGTGACCTTCTGCGGATCCCTGGGAGAGGCGCATGGCGGAAGGGGTGGCCTTCCTGGTCCGGATGAGGGCGCAGGCCGCCGATGAATAGGAAGTTCACCGAAGCGGACGAGGCGCTGCTTGCCGAGCTCGGTGTCGAGGCCGAATCGGAGAAGTCGGTCGGCTGTACTCCGCGCGAAGAGCGGATCATTGCCGGCTTCGAGGACATCCAGCGGTTCGTCGATGCGCATGGCCGGGCGCCGCAGCACGGGGACGGGCGCGACATCTTCGAGCGCCTCCATGCCGTGCGTCTGGACCGGATCCGGACGCAGGAAACCTGCCGCGCATTGCTCGCTCCTCTTGACCGTCAGGGCCTCCTGGCCGCAGGATCCGAGGGTGCATCGCCGACGCCGGACGGCATGGACGACGAGGCCCTGCTGGCCGCACTCGGGGTCGAAGCGGCCGCACCGGACCTGACCGAGCTTCGCCATGTGCGGCCGGCCGCCGAGAAGCGGGCGGTAGAGGACATCGCGAACCGCCACAGGTGCGAGGATTACGGGGTCTTCCGGCCGCTCTTCGAACAGGTCCAGCGGGAACTCGATGCTGGCGTCCGCCGCACCCGACCGTTCGAACGCAAGGCGGACATCGAACCCGGCCGCTTCTTCATCGTCGGCGGCCAGAAGGCCTACGTCGCCGAAATGGGCGAGGAGTTCATCCAGGACTACGGCGACAGGGATGCGCGGCTGCGCGTGATCTTCGACAACGGTACCGAAAACAACATGCTTCGGCGCTCGCTGCAGCGCGCGCTCCACAAGGACAAGGCAGGCCGGCGGGTCACCGATCCCACGGCGGGGCCGCTCTTCGCCGACCGGAGCGCGGAAGGCGACGAAGCCAGCGGCACCGTCTATGTGGCGCGGAGCAAGGCGAACCTCCCGTTCGTTGCAAAGAATCGAAATCTGGTCCACAAGATCGGTGTTACGGCCGGGAAGGCGGAGACGCGCATCGCCGGCGCTCGGCTCGACCCGACGTTTTTGATGGATGAGGTCGAGATCGTCACCACCTACAGGCTCTTCAACATCGATCGAGGCAGGTTGGAGAAGCTGATCCACCGGATCTTTGAGCCGGCGAGGCTGGACATCAAGGTCAAGGATCGCTTCGGCAACCCCGTCGTGCCGCGCGAGTGGTTCCTGGTGCCCCTCGACGTCATCGACGATGCGGTCGGGAAGATCCGGAAGGCGACGATCGACCACTGGATCTACGATCCCGAATCGGCTTCGCTCGTCCGGAGGCCGTGATGGGGCGCTGTCCACGGTTCGCGGTTTCGCTCCGAAGACGCTTCCATCTCCACCAAGACGAGGTTCCTGAGCTGGACCCGCGCATCCATACGTCAACCCAACTTTGACCGGAAGTTCCAGATGGTTTCCCGCTGATAGTCGCGCCAAGTCGTTGATGGTGCATGGTTTGTCGAATTCGCCGAGCTTCCCTCTCTGCCGCCCTCTTATTCCAAGGGCAGTCGGTGTCTCAGCGATGGTGGCAGAGAGGGCAGGGGCTCGGCAACGACCCCTCCTGCCCGGAACCTGGTTCCTGTCGACCCTCTGTAGGGTGTCATGCCCTGGACGCTCCGCAAGGCGGCCCCTTCCCGTCCAGAATGATCCTTCCTCTCTACCGCCTTCCCGCTCCGAGAACAACCGGTTTTTCCGCCGCTTTGGCAGGGAAGGAAACATCGACCGGATCCGGGACCGGAAGATCGGAGATCCGGTACGGATTCGCATCCCGGACTCCCGTCGACGGGATTTCTGCAGTACATAGGCATACGGACACCGCATCACGGCCCGGCTTCTCGGTTCGGCCAATCCGGGCCGGACCACGACCGAGCGGCAGCCCGAGACGCAGGAAACATGGCATGACCCGCATGAATGAACCCGTTTCCGGAGTGATCCGCACCCGGCCGTGCGTCGGAACCTTCCGGTATCTGCAGCCGTCCGTGGCATCTTCCTTGTACCGAAACGGCAGGGTATTCACCCGCCGTGACCGCAGCGGCAGCGACAGCACATTCGTTGGGGTCGATCTGGAAGAACGTGATGCGCCGGTTGTGGATGCCCGCTCGCTTGACCAACCCGACCAGCCGGATCTGTCGGCCAATGGCTTCGCGCTGACGGTCCGTACTCTGATCGATCCCGATCTCGACTTTCTGAACCACGAGAAGGTCGTCAGAGAGTACTATCCCGAATGCGCCGATATCGTGCGGGAGGCCACCGGTGCCGGAACGGTGGTCGCCTTCGATCACAACGTGCGTTCCGCCTCCGGCAAATCCGGGAAGCGACAGATTTCCGGCGGCCAGCAGGTGCAAGGCCCCGCGCACCTGGTCCACGGCGACTATACGTTGACCAGCGCCCCGCAACGGGTACGCGATCTGGCCCGAGCGCCGACCTCGAACGACACCTACCGTTCGATGCTTGCCGAGGGCAGGACGCTGCTGGATCCCGAAGCCGCAGAGTACGCGATCAGGTACGGACGCTTCGCGATCGTCAACGTCTGGAGGAACATTTCCGACGAGCCGGTGGCTACCCGACCGCTGGCCCTGTGCGATGCCGTCAGCGTACGTCCGCAGGAGCTTGTCGTCTTCGAAATTCACTATCAGGATCGGATCGGGGAAAACTACTTCGCCAAACATGATCCGAACCATCGCTGGGTGTACTGGTCGGCCCTGACGCGTGACGAGGCGCTGCTCATCAAGCAATGGGATTCGGCCGGAGGGTTGGCGCGTTCGAATGGTGCGATGGCGGACGGAGCCCGGGACGATCAGCCGTGCACGTTCAGCTTTCACAGCGCATTCAAGGATCCTTCAGCGTCTCCCGATGCACCGGATCGATGGAGCATCGAAGTTCGCTGCGCGGTGCTCTACACGTAAGGACGGATCCGGCATTCCGCACCTTCAGACTTCGGACCGGCCGTGCATCGTTCAGGCGTCGACCTCCGCCACTCGGCGGCGGGTCCGGGCTCCCGCGATGTCTCGTTCCCGCTTCCGATGTTCCGTCCGGGATTCTCGATCGTGCAGCATGAGCGAGACTCTGTGGAAAGCACCCAGACGCGGTTCGGCAGTGTGACGGATCGCGATTGCCCTCCGTGGACGAAATATCCTTCGAGAGACGCCGAACCATGGACAGGTCGCTTGGGCGTCGGCGTCCGGGTCGGGATGGATGACAGGCACGGCCTTCGCGAAGCCCGGCCGGAGGTCTCGCGGGCGGCAGCCGGCCCGGCAATTTCCGGATTCGGTGCAGGGGCCGGGCCCGTTCGGCGCACGAGGGTTCGGGATCCCGTCCGATTGCGTCCGCCTCCCCCGGGGGGGCTTCCCCGCGTCCTGGCACAACCGATCGGGACGCAGGAAGCCGGACGGAAGACCCGGTTCTCATGCCGGCATCCGTCGGGGCCCTTGTGCATGGCTTGCACGGGTGCGGGAATCTGGGCGAGAATGTCTGCTGCAGTTGGTGGAGTGCGCGAATCGGCGGTGAGGCTCGCCGTTGGCACCCGCATTTCCGGAGGGATTCCCGAACCACGCATCCTGCGGGAGTCCGGGGCTCCTCGAAGCCGGGCCGCCGGGCCTTGCACCGAGAGGTCGAAAGGGGCATGCAGTGACCACGTTGCTGGTTCATCACGAAAGCTCGTTCAGGCACGAGACCGGGCTCGGTCACCCCGAACGCCCGGATCGCATCCGCGCGGTCATGGAAGCGCTGTCCACGAAACCGTTCGACGCCCTCGTGCGGCGCACGGCACCTGTGGCGGTGCCCGATCAGATTCGGCGTGCCCATCCGATCGAGCATGTCGAGACCCTGTTGGATGCAGTGCCTGCGAAAGGATTGGTACGCGTGGACCGCGACACGGTCATGTCTGCGGATTCCGGCGAGGCAGCGTTGCGTGCGGCCGGAGCAATGGTGGCGGCAGTGGAGGCGGTCCTGAACGGTGAAGCAAGGAATGCCTTCTGTGCCGTTCGTCCGCCGGGGCATCACGCCGAGGCGCGGCGCAGCATGGGTTTCTGCCTGTTCAACAATGTCGCGGTCGGTGCCCTGCATGCTCGTCACGCATTCCAGACAGAACGGGTGGCGGTAGTCGATTTCGACGTGCACCACGGCAACGGCACCCAAGCGATATTCGAGTCCGACCCGTCACTGTTCTTCGCTTCCACCCACGAGTTTCCCCTCTATCCAGGCACAGGGCGTGCGGAAGAGCGGGGCTGCGGCAACATCGTGAATGTACCGCTTGCTCCGAACTCAGGATCAGCCGAATTCCGTGGGGGAATGGTGGAATCGGTGTTGCCGGCACTCCGGGCATTCCGGCCCGATCTGATCCTGGTTTCTGCGGGCTTCGATGCGCACGAGCGCGACCCGCTGGCGACGCTGAATCTTGTGGAGGAGGACTATGCATGGGTTTCGGAGGAGCTCTGCGAGGTTGCCGATGCGGTGTGCAACGGTCGTTTGGTGGCTACCCTGGAAGGCGGTTACGACCTTGATGCCCTTGCCGGCAGTGTCGCCGCTCATGTCGGCGTATTGATGTCTGCATGAAGACCACGAACGTCCCGAGCTCCCTCTTGCGCGAAAGATACTTGAAACCGCTGCCCCGGATTCGGGTCCGGGCGTGGCTCTGGTTGCGATCCGTGATGCCGTTCCGATGTCGGGAATTCCTGGTGCGTCAGGTCATCCCAAGTTGTACTCGGTCAGAGAGTACGGGGTCGGTTTGGCATCCTGTTTCCTGTAGGTTGAACATGCGGTCCTATCGTGGGCAAGCGACCGAAGTCGCCTGGTGGCTTCGTGAGAGAGCGCCGTTCCTGAAGTCCACCCCTCGACAAGCCTTCCACCGGCGCGTCCGCGGCCCGGAATTCCGGGTACCGCAAGCACTCGCCGATGATCTGACCATCTCCGATTCGAGATCGGCAATCCTGCCCCGGAAACCTGCCGAATCGCCATTGATCATTGATCCTGTCCCATCGGCTTTCGTGGAATATCCTCTGCCCAAGATCCGTAACCTCGATCGCCTGACTCGGATCGGATCACCATTCGAACACGTGGAACACCGAACGTATGGTCGGATCCCGTACTACCGGACCAGGTACCATGACGGAACGGCAGGGTGAGTAGACGGCCCCTTGCTTGCACCCAAGCCGACCACCCTCCTTCCGCCGTGCATGGCGGCGGCACGCAAATCGGACGCCGGCCCCTTGGCGCCGACCCGGTGGAACGGCGGAAGACGACGGTGGGCGCTACGAGGGAACCGTGCGGGCGCGAGTATGGAAAAACTGCATTCGGAATTCAGCGAGGGCCTGACATGACACACTCCCTTCTGACCTTCGGCCAGATGCTGGACGGATTTGCCCGTCTGCGGCCCAACGATCTCGGCGCTCGGGATCTTGACCGCGGTCTGACCTTTGCGCAGTGGAACAACCGGGCGCGGCGGCTGGGCAACGCGCTTTTGGGGATCGGGTTGACCAAGGGCGACCGAGTCGCAGTGCTGGCCTACAACCGGCTGGAATGGGTCGAGATCTACGCCGCCGCTGCCAAGGCAGGGTTGATCGCGGTGCCGCTGAACTTCCGGCTCAGCCCGGTCGAGATGCGCTACATCATTGAGGATTGCAGCGCGGCCGCGATCCTCTCGGAATCCGGGCTGCACACGGCCATCGAAGAGGTGCGGGGTGATCTTTCCATCCCGGAACACCGTCATGTGATCTTGGGTGGGCAAATCTCGGGCTGGCGGGATTACGAGGATCTGCTGCTTTCTGCGTCCTCCTCGGCCCCGGCCACCTCCGTGGCCGATACCGACCCTTGGGCGCTGATGTACACATCCGGAACCACGGGCAAACCCAAGGGTGTAATCCGCAGCCATCGCAGTCAGACGCTCCTGGCTTTCGGGACCGAGATCGAGGTCGGCATCGGCACGCACGACGATGCGCTGCTGGTCATGCCCATGTGCCATGCCAATTCGTTGAATTTCTTCTGTTCCTTCAGCTGTCGAGGCGCTGTGACTTCCATCTATTCCCGCGCCTCCTTCGATGCCGGGGAGGCGCTGGACGTGATGGAGCGTTCCGGCGCGACCTTCACCTCGCTCGTCCCTACTCATTACATCATGATGCTGAACCAGGTTCGTGGCGAGGCCCGCACCCGCGACTTGGGCCGGATGACCAAGCTGATGATTTCTTCCGCACCGGCTCGCGCCGACACCAAGAGCGCGGTGATGGATGTGTTTCCCAACTCAGGTCTCTTCGAACTCTACGGTTCCTCCGAGGGCGGCTGGGTGACGATGCTGCATCCGGACGAACAATTCACCCATCTCGGTACGGTGGGCCGCGAATGTGTCGGTACCGCGCCGATCCGTCTGCTGGACAATGACGGCAACGAGGTGCCCGACGGGGAACCCGGGGAGCTCTTCCACTGCACGCCGTATACCTTCGACGGATACTGGAACCTGCCCGAGAAGACGGCCGAGGCGTTCCGGGGCGACTATTGCACCGTGGGCGACATGGCGCTCAGGGACCAGAACGGCTTCATCAAGCTGATCGACCGAAAGAAGAACATGATCATTTCGGGCGGCGAGAACATCTATCCCGCCGAGGTCGAAGCGGTGCTGGGCGCGGCGGAGGCCGTGCGCGACATCGCGGTGGTGGGGCGGCCGGACGAGAAATGGGGTGAGCGCGTGCATGCGGTCGTCGTTCTGGAGGACGGTGCGCGCGCCACTGAAGCCGAAGTGATCGGCTGGTGCGGCGACCGTATTGCCCGGTTCAAGCGCCCGCGCGGAGTGACCTTTGTGGGCTCCGAAGACATCCCGCGCACGGCAACCGGAAAGATCCAGCATGGCGTCTTGAGGGAAAGGCTTCTGAGCGGGCAGTTCGAAACCCATCAGCAGGCAGGAGCAGCGGAATGACCCGGAACCGCAACGGTGCCGGCCGGAGCGTGGCCGCATGGATCGCGAAATTCCTGAAGGCGCGCGGGGTGGACCGGATCTTCGGCCTGCAGGGCGGGCATGTCCAGCCGATCTGGGATTGTGCCGCACGGCGCGGCATCCGCATCATCGATGTGCGCCACGAATGCGCTGCGGTGCATATGGCCCATGCCCATGCCGAGCTGACCGGCGGCTTCGGCGTGGCGATGGTGACGGCGGGGCCGGGGGTGACGAACACCGTGACCGCGATTGCCAATGCATCGCTGGCGCGGATGCCGGTTCTGGTGATCGGCGGCTGCACCTCGCGTCCGCAGGCCAATATGGGGCCGCTGCAGGACATCCCGCATGTGGACATCATCCGGCCCGTGGCGCGGCTGTCGCGCACCGCGCGCGTGGCCGAACAGGTGATCCGCGAGCTGGACGAAGCGGTGGCCCGCGCCATGGGGGACGGCGGCGAGCCGGGGCCGGTGTACGTTGAGATCCCGACCGACGTGCTGCGCCGGCAGGTGCCCGAACACATGGTTCTGGACGACTGGATGGAACCCAAGGCACCCCGCGTGATGCCGCCGGACCCGGGTGCAGTGGCCGAGGCCGCGCGGGCGCTCTGGCAGGCGAAATGCCCCGTCGTTGTGGCGGGCCGCGGTGCCACCGGCGCCACCGGGGCCCTGAACAGATTGCTTGACGCGTGCGGCGCACTGTATCTCGACACGCAGGAGGCACGCGGGCTTGTCTCCGGAGATCACGCCTCCTTCGTGGGCGCGATGCGCGGGCGGTTGATGCAGGAGGCGGATCTGGTCATCACCGTGGGGCGCCGCCTGGACTATCAGCTGGGCTACGGTTCTCCGGCGGTGTTCCCGCATGCGCGTTTCATCCGGATTTCCGACACTGCGTCGGAACTGATCGACAACCGCCGCGGCCGCCCCGAACTGCTGGCCACGCCCGCTCTGGTGCTGGACGCCATCGCCGAGGCCGGAACGGCGCTCGGCGCGCCCGCACTGGACCGCGACTGGGCCGAGGGCACCCGCGCCAGGCATGTTGCCCGCGCGAGCGGCGGCAATCGCGAGGGGCCGCAGACGGGCAGGGACGGCAAGATCCACCCGATGGCCATCTTCGATACGCTGAAACAGGTGGTCGACAAGGACCATATCGCCGTGGCCGACGGCGGCGATTTCCTCAGCTTCGCGCGGGTAGGTCTGGAGAGCTCCACGTACCTCGACGCGGGTGCCTTCGGATGCCTAGGCGTGGGCGTGCCTTTCGCCAATGCGGCATCGTTGGCGTTCCCGGGTCGGCAAGTGATCTGTGTGACCGGCGACGGGGCCTATGGACTGCATGCGATGGAGATCGACACCGCCGTGCGCCACGGGGCCCGACCGGTCGTCATCGTGTCGAACAACGCCGCGTGGAACATCGAGCGTTTTGATCAGGCGGACAATTACGGCGGGCGCGTGGTCGGCACGCTGCTGCGTCACTCCGATTACGCGGGGATGGCCCGGGCCCTGGGTCTGCAGGGCGAACGTGTGGAAGCCCCGGCCGACCTCAAGGCCGCCATAATCCGCGCGCTGGAAAACGCACCGGCGGTGGTCGATGTCGTCACCTCGCAGGATGCGGTGTCGTCGGACGCGAAAAAGGGACTGGGATCCGTGCCCGATTACCAGGCTCTCACGGTTTGGGACGAGGCCGAGCGAAAGCGCCGGGAACCGGCCTGACGACGGATCCGCCCCGGACCCTGCCTGTCGCGGCGGAACGCCTGGTCGGGTTGGCTGGGTCCTGACCATTGTGCAGTGACCGTGCGCGTGCCGGGCTGCTGCGGAGCAGCTTGGAGGCCGGCGTCGATGCCGCAACGGCGGACGATCTTGAGGCCGGGGGTGTCGCCGCCCGGTCCATGTTCGACAAGGGATTCTGCAACACACGGTTCGGCAGGGCCGGAAAGGGGATCCATACGCCTTCGGACACCGCATTTCGTGCGCGGCATTTCTTGCAGACCGTCGGCCTTCGGATGTCTCCGGGCGTGTGCGGAGTCCCGGGCGGGTCGTGGATGTCGCGTGGCGCGGGATCGACGCGGGTGGCCATGCGGACAGGGAAGGCACGGCCGTCGACCCCGCCGGTTCGGGTTCGTCGAAGGAACCTGCATGCCGACCTGATCCCGATCCGGCCGCCCGCAAGGGGTATCCGAAAGAACACGGCACTGCATGGGAGGTTCCGACACGACGATCCTTGTTTCCCGAAAGGTACTTCGTTCGGAATCCCTGAAATCACCGATTCCGGGACGGAATCGGGAGCGGCAGCCTGCCCTGTCGCCAAGCCGACGTGGCCGCCCCGCCGGCGGACCGCTGCACTTCGGCTGGGTTTCTTGATTGGTCGCAGTCCGCAGGCCCTGCAGTTGCGGGGAAGCTGAATCGAGCTTCGAACCGGTCTTCCCGAGCTCCAGGAAGCCTGAGAGCCTGTGCGGAAACTATTGAGCGGCCCCGATTCTGGCATCTACGATGTGGCTGGCTGGCGAGTACATCGGGATCAGACAAGCCCATTCCACATCTGTCAGATCGCTTTCGAAGCGGTCTCTCCGACGCCGATCCTTTGCACGAGCGCCCAGAATCGGGGCCGCTCAATCGTTTCCGCACAGGAGGCTCTAAAAGAACACGTATGTACGAACCACTACGTTCTTGCGACAAGGAGCATCGGCCGGAGCCGTGGGGTCGATGCACGCGGAGTGGAACGACCAACGCGACACGGATCCGTCCATGGTGGAATCATAGCACTTGAGCATGGAGACTTCGGTCGCCTGCTGGTGCGGGAACCAGTACCACTCGTGGTCGGGACGGTAGGTGAAACGGGTGGTTTCGCCCACGCGATCGTCATAGATGCGGTAATTCGTGATGTAGGGTTGGTCCGCAAACGACGGCCAGGCACAAAGCACGAAAGGGTACTGACCCACGGTCTCCATCGGCTTTGCCAGATTGATTGACATGAATCGACGGGACATCTTCGCGTCGGCCTGCGCTTCGGTGTACCGCTGTTCCCGGCCGAAGTTCCTGAGGTTCCCGGTGAGCAGTTCACGGCAGCGAACGCGACCGCTGTTGTCGTTCAGATCGTTGTGCACCAAGTTGATGTATTGGCTGTGCACGCCGGGGTTCTTCGCTTCCTGATCCTCGGTCCGGTCTCCTTGATAGTCCTTGTCGAAGACATCGTGATTGTAGGCAAGCGCATCAGTTGCATCGGGGAAAAACTCAAGGAGAAGCCTTTCGATCTCCGGGTAGAACACGCGTCGTACTTCGGCCGAGTCGTAGAAGTTCCCGCACTGTGATTCCATGTGTGCCAGCGATATGCCGAGCCGGTCCATGCATTCCGGAGTGCCGACGGATAGCCCCGGATGGTGCTCCCCGATGCGCCGGGCATCCCGGATGATCTGGGGAAAGTACAGATTGCGCCGTTCCAGATTCCGTTCACCCCGGCGGAGGATGTCCGCTTCTGCCGTCCGCCCCGGATCCCGCCAGATCGAGTTGGACGGCACGACGGAGTACGAAGGCTCTTCGTAGACGGTGTAGCGCAACGGCAGGGCGAGGCCCCCTTCCGGCGCTTCGACGTCGCTGGCGCGAAGGTGCTCGAGACACTCTTGGTAGTCCCTGAAGCCGAGGCCCCACTTCGTCTGGATCGGGCCGGGAGGTGCGCTTTCGAGTTGATCGACGAATGCCTGTTCCCGGCCGCAGGTGACCTGCCTGATGGCTGCCTCAAGGGCAGCAGCGGTCCCCGCGTCACCGTCCTGATCAAAGGACACGTACGGCAGACCGCCGTTCGAAGCGAACGGCGGCGGCTGGCCGTTCGTACGCTGAAGTTCCGGAACATACGAGGGCGGCGCCGGCTCCCGGTCGGCACTTCCGGGGGCCTCGATCCTGTCCTGTCGATCCATGGTACATGCCTCCGCTCTTCGCCCTGTCCGTCACGGCGAACGGGACGCACGGATTTTAGCGTCCACAGGATCGTCCCGCAATGTTCGCATCGGGAGTTTCGCCGGGGAGCAGCGTCGTAGGGTCGCAGGGCGTCCGCCAGAAAGAAGGGGCAGGTTTTCGTCGTATCGGATCCGGGGAACTCGGACGGAACGGGATCCGGAATCCGGTCGCGCGCGGTGCGGGTGTCGAGGCGGTTCCGGGGTGTCGATGCGGAACGCTTTCGCGTCGGGCCTCTCGGAGTGGATCGGGGGCAGGCCAGCGGGAATGCACGAAGCACCGGTTGGGATCCCCCGGGAATCGCCGCGCTTCGCCGGGTCCGTGATGCGGCGTTACGGCAGCGTGCCCCGGTCGCCTGCGGCAGGCCCGGGCTTGGTTCCGTAGCAGGAATCGGATTCCCGACGCGTGCGGCGGGTTGCCGGTACATTTGGCTGTCGGGTCACGTCTGCGGACCGCGAAACCGGAGGTCGAAAGCCGGGCGTGTCCGGTCATGCGGGGCGGTTCTGCCGACCGAACGACGGCCCGGGCGCTGCCCCCTGCACGAGGCCCGCTCGTGGTTCGACAGGGAACCGTGCCGACACTCCGGAGTTCCGGCCCGGTTGCGATCGGCACGGCAGGGAGGGAGCGGAAATGGGACGACTGGAAGATTTCCGGTTCCTCACGGGTCGGGGGCGCTTTGTCGATGACATCCCTCGAAGCACGGCCGCGGAAGCCTTCGTATTGCGCTCTCCCCATGCGCACGCACGGATCCGTTCGGTGGATGTGCGCGCGGCGCGGACAAGGCCCGGCGTACTTGCGGTGCTGCTTGAGCAGGATCTGGGGCTCGGACCGCTTCCCTGCGCTACGCAACTCGGAGCGGCAGGATCCCTCGTGGTTCCGGATCGTCGTGCGCTGGCCCGTGGGCGAGTTCGGTATGTCGGAGAGCCGGTAGCGTTCGTCGTGGCCGAAACGCGCTGCCAAGCCTTGGATGCCGCCGAAGCGATCGTCGTGGACTACGAACCGCTGCCCGTGGTCACGGACGGCGAGGCCGCGCTCCGGCCCACGGCTCCCTGCCTGTGGGATGCGGCCCCGGGGAACCTCGCGTTCCGGTTCGCGTCCGGCAACCGGGCCGCCGTCGATGCGGCCATTGCTGCGGCGGATCACGTGGTCGCGCTGGATCTGACCCTGCAGCGAGTCGCCGCGATGCCGCTCGAGCCCCGGGCGGGACTGGCGGAGCACGATCCCGAGACCGGCACGACCCTTCTCACTCTGACGGCCCAGGGCCTGCATCCCGTTCGTGACCAGCTGGCCGCCGTATTCGGCGAACCGGCCGCCCACTTTCAGCTGGTCGCCCCGGATGTCGGCGGCAGTTTCGGCAGCAAGAACCCCCTGTATCCCGAATGGCCGCTGCTGGTGTGGGCCGCCCGCCGGCTGAACCGAGCGGTCCACTGGTCCGCGACACGATCGGAAGAGATGGCGGCCGGCACCCACGGGCGCGGGGTTCGGGCCCGGGCCCGGCTGGCGATCGACCGGACGGGCACGTTCCGTGCCCTGCAGGTGCGGGCAGTGGCCAACGTGGGCGCCGCCCTGTCGTCGACCGGGCCGCACAGTTCGACGCTGGCTCCGGCCACCGTACTGGGCGGGGTGTACCGGATTCCGGACATCTACCTGGAAACGCGCGGAGCCTTTACCAACTGTGCACCGATCGACGCCTATCGAGGAGCGGGCAAGCCGGAAGCGAACTTTCTCATCGAGCGTCTGGTGGACCACGCGGCCCGGGACCTCGGCGTACCCCCCGATGGTCTTCGCCGCCGAAACGCGATCCGGCAGGTTCCCTACCGGAAGGCTCTGGGAACCCTCATCGATACCGGGGATTTCGTGGCCGGCATCGATGCGGCCATGCACCTGGCCGACCGGCAGGGTTGGGTTCGTCGCCGGGCGGCTTCCGAACGCCGGGGCCAGCTTCGCGGATTCGGAATCGCGTGTTTTCTGGAATCGTCGAGAGGACCGGACCGCGAAGGCGCGGAAATCCGGATCGAACCCGGTGGGGGTGTCGAGATCCGCATCGGCACCGATTCGACCGGACAGGGTCACGAAACGGTCCTGTCGAGACTGGCGGCGCAGCGTCTCGGCGTTCCCGTGGCGTGCATCCGCTACGTGCAGGCCGACACCCGTCTGACGAAGATGGGAGAGGGGCACGGAGGGGCCCGGACCCTGCACATGGGGGGCGCCGCCCTGAGTGCCGCGATCGATGCGGTGATCCGTCATGCTCGAGAGGAAGCGGCCCGTCTCCTGCAGGCCGATTCCGGAACGCTGGAGTATGCAGAGGGCGCATTCGGGGTACCCGGCACGGCACGGACCATCAGCCTCTTCGCCGTTGCCGCCGAAACGGACCTCAGCGCCTTCGAAGTCGTCGACGGCGCGGACCTGACCTTCCCCTTCGGGTGTCACGCGGCCGAAGTGGAGATTGACCGGGACACCGGAGAGGTGGCGCTGGTGCGGTACGTCGGGGTGGACGACTACGGCCGTCGGCTCGACACCCGACTCACGAGGGGGCAGGTGGTCGGCGGGCTGGCGCAGGGGGCCGGACAGGCCCTGCAGGAGGCCGTTGTCTACGATCCGGGAACCGGCCAGATCCTGAGCGGCAGCTTGATGGACTATGCGCTGCCCCGGGCCGGCGATCTGCCGGAGTTCGTGATCGACTTCCGGGCAACCCCGACCCGGCGCAACCCGCTCGGCGTCAAGGGGGCGGGACAGGCCGGTGCGATCGCGGCCCCGGCCGCGATCGTGAACGCCGTCATGGATGCTCTGGCGCCGTTCGGCATCGAAGAGATTCCGATGCCGATCACCGCAGCAAGAATCTGGGAAGCCCTGCAGCGCTCGAAGGCGGCCGACAGGAACGTTCGCGCGCGGCCGCCCTCGGGATGAACGGGGATGGCGGGCGGGGTGCCCGTCGTCGCACGCCCGGCCGATGCCGTGCAGTACCGCAGAGACCCGGAGGGTGCCCCGGGAGAAACCCGGAACGGGCACCGGAGTCGCGGAGCCGGAGAGGTCGGCGCTTTCCCCGCTGCCCGGGGGCTGCGCCGTCGGTGTGTGTGCCGCCCGCCGCGGCCACCCTTGTCTTTCAGGATGTCCCTGCTGCCGGAAGATCCGGCTCCCGTTCCGCTGCCCGGAGAGCGTCGGGTTCGGCAACCGCCGCGATGGCTCCCCTGCGCATGACGAAGATCCGGTCGCACAGCGAGGCTGCAAACTCGAGATTCTGTTCGGCCAGCAGGATGGTGAGACGGTCCTGCCGCTTCGCCGCGAGCAGCAGTTCGAGAATTCGGTCGACGAGTCCCGGCTGCAGTCCTTCCGTGGGTTCGTCGAGAAGAAGCACCTCAGGGCGGGTGCACAGGCAGCTGGCCAGCGCGACCAGCTGCCGCTCGCCGCCGCTGAGTGCGTCCCCGGAGCGGTCCAGCAGGGGCGCCAGGACCGGCAACCGGTTGAGCAGGTCCGACGGGAAGCCCGGCCGCCGGTTCTTGGCTGCCATGGCGTACCGCAGCTGCTCCCGTACGGTCATGCGAGGGAACACGCTTTGACCCTGCAGGGCGGATCCGAGGCCGGCGCGGGCGCGGGCATGCGGAGGATCGGCCGTGATGTCGCGTCCGTTCAGGATGATGGTTCCGGCGGTCGCGGTCACCAGGCCCATCAGCGTGCGCAGCAGCGTGGTCTTCCCCACACCGTTCGGCCCCAGGACGGCTGCTGCGGTACCGCCGTCCACGGAGAACTCGACGCCGTCGAGTACCGGAATCGGACCGTAACCGGCACACAGGCCGAGTACCTTCAACACGGCGCGCGGTCGGGGGGCCGTCCCAGGTAGACTTCGCGTACTCTTGGATCGTCCAGGACGGCGGGTGCGGAGCCCTCTGCCAGAATCCGTCCCCGATGGAAGGCCGTGACGGTGTCGGCCGCCATCCGGACGAACTGCAGGTCGTGTTCCACGACGATGACGGCCCGGTCCTTCGCCACGGTGCGGATGAGACCGGCGGTGCGGGCGACTTCCTGCCGGGTCATGCCGGCCGTGGGCTCGTCGAGCAGCATCAGCCGGGGATGTCCGGCCATCACGAGGCCGAGCTCCAGCCACTGCCGCTGGCCGTGTGCCAGCGATCCGGCGGGCCGGGCCGCAAGCGGGGCAAGATCGATCATCGCGAGAATTTCGTCCGCCCTGCGGGCGCGGGCCGTCCGGTGGCCGATCGGCCAGGTTGCCAGTCGGATATTCTCGATCACGCTCAGTCCATCGAACAGGGCCGGAATCTGGGTCTTGATCGAGATCCCCATCTTCGCGACCGCATGCGGGGCGGAGCCGGTGATGTCCGCACCATCCAGCCGCACGCGCCCACCGCTGGGCGCCAGTTGTCCGGTCAGACAGCCGAAGAACGTGCTCTTGCCGGCTCCGTTGGGACCGATCAGGCAGCGCAGTTCGCAGGTTCCGACCCGAAAATCGACCCGGTCGACGGCGGTTACGCCGCCGAACTTCTTGGTCAAGGCCACGGTTTCCAGGCGGGGAGGGGCGATCACGGATTCCCTCCGATCCGGCGCTGCAGATGCGCCCACCCGCTTCGGACGCCGAGCACCAGACCCCGGCGGGCGAACAGCACCACCAGCAGGAAACCGGCGCCGAGAACCAGGTTCGTGTCGGCCAGCCGGTTCTCGCCCAGCCACGTAATGGCAGCCTGAACCAGCACGCATCCGACCACGGCTCCGCTCAGGGTGCCGAGCCCGCCCACCAGCACCCAGACGATGATCTGCGCCGTGAACGTCATGGAAAAGACGTCGGGGCTGACGTAGGATCCCCATGCAACGAACAGCACACCGGCCAGTCCGGCTATCGCACCGCCGATCACGAAGGTCAGGAGCTTCCGGATTCGCACATCGTACCCCAGCAGCCGGGCCCGTTCCTCGTTTTCCCGAATGGCGACCACGATCCTTCCGAAGTCCGTGACCAGCAGCCAGCGCAGGCCGCCGTACACCCCCGCCAACGAGCATGCAGCCAACAGGTAGAGGTCCCCGTAGACCAGCGGTTGCCCGGGCCGTCCCGGAACGTTGATCGGAGGTACCGACGGAATGCCGTTGTACCCTCCGATCCGTACCTCGCCGATGCGGAACTCGGCGCCCGCCGACGCTCCGGCCAGGTAGTGGAAGACGAGCGATGTCGCGAGCGTGATGACGGCGAGATACACGTCGCCGATGCGACGCCAGAACAGGACGTAGCCGAGCAGGCCCGCGAACGCAGCCGGCAGGAGCACGCCGAGGAGCAGCGGCACGGTGCTGTCCTCCGTGTTGAGGACGGCGAGGGCATAGGTATAGCCGCCCAGTCCGAAGAACACGGACTGTCCGAGGCAGAGAATGCCGCCGTAGCCCCACACCCAGGCAAGGCTGAGCGCGAGGATGGACAGCACCAGGAACAACGTGAGTTCGAACAGGAGGTACGGCTCGGCGACGGCCGGAACCCCCAGGATCATCACGCCGCCGGCGGCCAGCGGCGCCAGCCGGTCCGCCCGCGCCCGGATGCGGATCACGGGGCCTTGCGGAAATAGCGCCCCGTGAGACCGGCAGGCATCAGTCGGAGCAGGACGATCGCGACCAGCAGCAGCGCTACCTCTCCGACCACCGGCCGGGTCGCGAAGGCGGTCGCCTGACTCGTCAGTCCGAATACGGTGGCCGCGAGGACGGTGCCGGTGAGAGCTGCCGCGCCGCCGCTGATCACGGTGATGAATGCCTTGACGACGTACGTCGATCCGATTTCCGGCAGTACGCCGGCGAGCGGCGCCAAGACCGCTCCGGCCAGTCCGCTCAGGGCCGATCCCAGCACGAACACGAGGCAGCGCAACTGCCGGCAGTCCGCACCGAGGGAAGCTGCGAGTTCCGGGTGCTGCATTGCGCCGCGCACCAGCATTCCCGAACGAGTCCAGCGCAACCACGCGAACAGCGACACGATCGCCAGTACGGCAGTGGACATCACGAAAAACATATACAATCCAATCGTATAGGTACCAATTCGCACCACCCCGAACGGTGGCGCCACGCCCCGCTGGTGATATCCGAGCAGGGTTGCCGCCAGACCGATGAGCAACAGGCTGAGACCCCACGTGGCGAGAATCGTCGCGATGACATCTCCCTGCAGGCGCCGGATGATGACCCGCTCGACCAGCCAGCCGAGCGCGCCCACCACCCCGGGAGCAACCACCAGCATCGAGATCCAGATGTTGAGGCCGGCACCGGCGGAGAGCACGAACGCGTACCCCCCGACCATCAGGAATTCTCCGTGCGCGAAATTGATCACCCGCAGCATGCCGAAGATGACGGCGAGCCCGATGCTGACGAGCGCCAAACTGGACACCGCATACAGGAGGTGCAGCGCGACGACGAGGACGGAATCCATCACGGCCTCCGCCGGGAGGTTGGATCAGATGTCCGGCACGAACATCGTGTTGGTGTCGGGCCGTGCGGCAAGATCGCACTGCCGGTCCGGATTCGTTGGAGCTACGTTCCGGTGATGCTGCAGGATCCGGAACGATCCGTCCCGGGCCTCGGCGAGGTAGGTGTCCATGAAGCAGTGATGGGTGGTCGCGTCGATGCGCACCGGTCCGCCCGGCCCGTCGACGCCGACACCCGCCTCCAAGGCCTCGATGACGGTGTCCCGGTTCGTGGTTCCGGCCCGCCGGACCCCCTCCGCCCAGATCATCCAGCCGTACCAGTCCTTGACCGGCACATCGGTCAGATAGCCGTAGTCCGTACCGTACCGGCGACGGAACTCCTGCAGCCAGACCCGGTTGGACGGGCTGTCAAGGCTTTCGTAATAGGAGCCGATGACCAGGATTCCGTCGACTACTTCCGGGGGCATGCGGACGACTTCGCTGGTACCGCCGAAGGTCGTCGACATCATCGGAATGCGGCGATTCATGCCGGCCGAGGCCCATTGCCCGTAGAACGCCTCGTGGGCAGGCCCGACGAAGACGTTGAGAACGACATCCGGGGCTGCCGCCTGAATGCGGCTGATGGTTGCGCCGAACTGATTCACGTCGAGCGGAAAGAACTCCTCCCCGACGACCTCTCCCTCCAGTTCCTGCACGGCTCGGCGAATCCACCGGGCGGAAATCCGGCCGTAATTGTAGTCGGCCGCCAGTACGTAGACACGTTTCCCCCAGCGTTCCGCCGCCGCCTGCAACAACAGGTCGACATAGATGCCGGGTGTTGCCCCGGTGGCAAAGAAGTTGCGGTCGCATGCTCCGCCTTCATAATTGGTATTGTAGAAATACAGGGTGTCGAGTCGATGCAGGATGGGTCGAATGACCTCGCGTGACGAACTCGTCAGTCCTCCCTGCACCACCGCCACCCGGTCGCGCAGGGCCAGCTGGGTCGCGAACTGGTTGTAGAGCTGCATCTCGGACTGGGCGTCGTAGAGTCGGACCTCAAGGGGACGCCCGAGCAGACCGCCGGATTCGTTGATCTGATCGATGGCCATCTGGGCGCAGCGCCACTGATTGCCCCCGAAGCCCCGAAGCGGGCCGGACAGGTCGTAGATGGCGCCGACCGGAATCGGGTCTCCGGCCAGGACGGAACGTCCGCCGAGCACGGGCAGGGCAGCGGCGGCGGCCCCTGCGACCATGGTGCGCCGAGTCAGCATCTTGGGCGATTCTCCTGGAGTTCCGTCAGGTGCGGTCCGGTGACGGGACGTCCCGCTGCGCGGCCCGGCCGCCCGCGTGCCGGGCCACGGGCCCGCGTTGCGGTCCTGAGGGTAGCAATTTCCGGCTTCGGGCTTCGGCCACCGGCAGGATTCGCCGGCGGCCGGGACGGGAACGGTTCCCCGGCATCCGGATCGATGTGCGGGCGGAACGGCGCCCTCCGTTCGTTGACAGGGCAAGGCGGCGCCATACGATCGGATCGCAGTCCGGCGAAAGGACCCAGGCCATGGAAGCACTTGCCGACCCCGAACCGAACCTCTTCCGGGAATCGGTCCGGCGCTTTGCCCACGAGCGCATGGCGCCGGCCGCGGCCGACTGGGACCGCGACGGCACGTTCCCGGCCGCCGTGCTCCGGGAGGCAGCGGGGCTCGGTCTGGCCGGGCTCTACGTACCGTCGGAACACGGCGGCAGCGGCCTCTCGCGACTCGATGCGGCCGTCGTATTCGAAGAGCTTTCGGCGGCGTGCCCGTCCACTGCCGCGTACCTTTCGATTCACAACATGGTCGCCTGGATGATCGCGGAGTTCGGCAACCCGGAGCAGCGCGGTCGCTTTCTGCCCGGCATGATGGCGATGGATCTCCTGTCGAGCTACTGCCTGAGCGAGCCGGATGCAGGCTCGGATGCGGCTGCCCTGTCCACTCGGGCCGTGCGCGCGGGCGACCATTATGTTCTGAACGGGACCAAGGCCTTCATTTCGGGTGGATCGACATCGGATCTGTACGCCTGCATGGTGCGGACCGGCGGCGAGGGGCCGCACGGCATTTCCTGCCTCGTGGTCGAGAAGGATTCTCCCGGGCTGGGTTTCGGCCGGCAGGAACGCAAACTCGGATGGCACAGCCAACCCACGGCAGCCGTGATCTTCGAGGACTGCCGCGTACCGGCCGCCAATCGGATCGGCGCCGAAGGAGAGGGGTTTCGCATCGCGATGCGCGGCCTGGACGGCGGCCGCATCAACATCGCCTCGTGCTCGCTCGGCGCCGGTCGAAGAGCGCTGGCCGAGACCCGGGAGCACCTGCGCACCCGCAGGCAGTTCGGCGACACGCTCGCGTCGTTCCAGGGTTTGCGGTTCCGCTACGCGGACATGGCCACCGAGCTCGAAGCAGCGCGGCTCATGGTGCACGCGGCCGCCCGCGCTCTCGATGCCGGCCGTGCGGATGTTTCGGTCCGCTGCGCCATGGCCAAGCGGTATGCCACGGATGTCGGATTTCACGTCTGCGACGAAGCCATCCAGCTGCACGGAGGATACGGGTATCTCAACGACTATCCGCTTGAGCGGCTGCAGCGCGATGCCCGGGTGCACCGCATTCTCGAAGGAACGAACGAGATCATGCGGGTGATCGTGGCGCGCGCCCTGCTGGATGACTGACGGCCCGGGCGTCGGGAACCTCCAGTCCATGGGCGCCGACCTCCACTGGTTTCGGGAAGGGGCGGCGGGGCGCATCGTCCTGGACCGCCAGCCCATGCTGAACGCCCTCGATCTGGCGATGATCCGTGCGTTCAGGCAGGCGCTTGAGGCCTTCGTGCACGACCCGAGGATCCGGGCGGTCACGGTCGAGGGGAGGGGAGGGAGGGCGTTCTGCGCCGGCGGCGACGTGCGGGCCCTGTACCAGGCGCGAAATACCGACAGTGCCGTCGGTGCGGAGTTCTTCCGCGAGGAGTACACGCTCAATCGGCAGATCAAGCGCTACCCGAAACCGATCGTGGCCTTCATGGACGGCGTGACGATGGGGGGCGGCGCCGGCATCTCGGTGCACGCTTCCCATCGAGTGGTCACGGACCGCACCGTTTTCGCGATGCCGGAGACGGCGATCGGACTGTTTCCGGATGTTGGAACCGGGCATTTTCTCAGCCGCCTGGACGGCGGCGTCGGAACCTGGATCGCCCTGACGGGAACCCGGCTCGGCGCCGGTGACTGCCTCGACATCGGGATCGGGACTCACGCGCTGGATCCCGCCGTGTCGGTGAGCGCGGCGGTGCAGGCCCTGTCGGTCATGGACGAGGGCGTGGACGCGGCGCTGGCGCCGTTGATCGCCGAACCGGCTCCGGGTACGGCCTTGGATGCCCGCGAGGCCATCGCCCGCTGCTTCGGTTCCCCGGACCTGGGCACGATCCTGGCAACGCTGGCAGACGATTCCACGGACTGGTCCCGACAGACTGCCGTCCAACTCTCCCGGAAGTCGCCGACCAGTCTCCGGATCACGCTCCGACAACTGGAACTTGCCAAGGTTTCCTCCTTCGAAGAAGAACTCGCGACCGAGTACCGCATGAGTCAGGCATGCATGGCCGGCCATGATTTCATGGAAGGGATTCGGGCACTGCTGGTCGACCGGGACGGCACCCCCCGATGGAATCCGGCCCGGATCGAAGATGTGACCGACTCCTTGGTCACCCGCCACTTCGTCGCACCCGCGGTCGGCGACCTCCGGTTTGACTGACCCGGCCGGATTCTCCCGTCGATTCGCTCCGTGGGATCGGAAGGCGGCCACGCTCGCCGTGGACCGGAACTCCGGCTGCCCCGGGTCAGACTCCGGAGCGTGTGACCCGGCCGATGCCGGTATCGTGACCTGCCGTCGTTCGGGCACGGATTTCCCATCCTCCGCATGCTATCCGCGAATCGCCTCAAGACCCGGCCGCAACCGCGAGCGTTCGGTTCCCTCGTCGATCCGGATCGCAGCCTCGAAAGCCTTGAGCCGTTTGTAGATGGAGATGAGCTCGACAATGGTGGACCAGGAGTTGACCAGAAACTGGAACGATGATTCCACCCGCTCGAAGGCCCGCAGGATCTGCTGCAGTACGCCGAGTGTGATGATTCCGGCGACAATGGTGGGCCCCATCATGATGTAGGGGACGATGACTCCGAACTGGAGGTACGACCATTTGGCGATGTCGAAATAGAGATAGTGCTTGTAGAGACGAAAGTAATTTTTCCGGACGTTGACGAACAGCTGACCGACCGTCTCCGGTTCGGCCCGGGCCTCGTGATCCTCTCCGTACACCAGTTCCTTGCGGTACGCCGCCTCGACTTTCTGGTTGTTGAACTCCAGGCCCGGCAGCTTGATACCCACGACCGCCAGCAGCACCGTGCCGGCCGCTGCCGACACGATCGCAAGGTATACGAGAGAGTGGGGGACGGCGCCGATCCACGGGAGTTCGGCCACGTGTGCGCTCAGGCCCCAGAGGAGCGGCAGAAACGCGATCAGCGTCATCACTGATCGCATGAAGGCCACTCCCAGTCCTTCGACGATCCGCGCAAACCGCATCGTGTCTTCCTGCACGCGCTGGGCTGCGCCTTCAATATGGCGAACCTGGTCCCAATACGACATGTAGTAGTCGTTCATCGCCGTTCGCCAGCGAAACACATAGTGGCGCACGTAGAATTCCAGAACCACGGCCACAGTGACGTAAATCGCTGCGATTTCGGCGAAAGTCAGGCATTTCGAAAGGAAATCGGTGAATTCAACGGTACCCGGTTCGGCCAGCGCCTGCTGCAGCGTGTCGTAGAAGTCGCCGAACCATTCGTTGATTCGGACATCCAACTGAACCTTGTACCATGTGACTCCCAAGATCGCGAAACTGCCGAACAACGACCAGTGCATCCAATTCCGATTGGCAAAGAACGATCTGAACATGCGGTTTCTCCGACGGAACCGGTATCGGTTGGCCGTCCGTAAAGGCATCTGCTCGACCCGGACCTACGACCGCTTCTGGCCTGCCGATCGGACTGGGTGCGGTTTCCGCCGTGGAACGTGGAATGAGGGTGAGGAAAGGTGTCGCCGGGCCCCGACCGCGATTCGGAGAAGCCACCGACGCACAATCTAGTCGTGACGCGAAGGCCTCCAAGTCCGGCATCTTCCCGCTGTGGCCGGGCCGGATCCCGGACCGCGGGACCGACGGGCGACGGCACGGGCAGACAGCCCGGCCGCACATGAGCGACGGAACCCGGCCTCTGCGGATGTCGGCCCGTGCCCTGACCGGCAAGCAGTTCGGTCCGATGCCTGACGTCGTCCTCTCCGGTTACGGTGACGGGACGGAGCCAGCGGGACCGCATGGTGGGCAAGAAGGGGAGGTTGGCGCGGAAAGGACGGCCGGCGCGCGGATCGCAGTCGTGCAGCCGACGGCGGCACGATGAACCGTGTCCGCTTGCACCCCCTGTCATCCTTGTCGGCCGCAACGAGCGGAACCATCCCGCGGGTATCGCCGTCCCGGTCTGGCCTACACTGCCGGCTCCGGCCCGGCCGACCGTCCTTGCAGGCGCGTGTGGCCGTTTCCCGAAGGGATTTCCGGGCAGATCTCGGCCGGCGCAGTCCGAAAATTGCTCACCGGGCCCGGATCTCCGGCTGCCCTTGGCGGCTCCGGCAGAATCTGGCAGACAGTCCGGATCTGGGATGCGGATGCGCGAGGGCCTTGCCATGAGAGATTCCCGGAGTCCTTCCGACGGGATTCAGCACGACTTCCTGCGGGAAACCGTACGTCGGGATCTCGAGTCCGGCCGGATCGCTTCCGTCGTCACGCGGTTTCCGCCGGAGCCCAACGGCTACCTGCACATCGGACACGCCAAGTCCATATGTCTGAATTTCGGGATTGCAGAGGAGTTCGGTGGGCGCTGCCATCTGCGGCTTGACGATACCAACCCGGCTCGGGAGACGCAGGAGTACATTGAGGCAATCATGACTGATGTGCGCTGGCTCGGCTTCGACTGGGGGGTTCATCGGTACTTTGCGTCGGACTATTTCGAGCAGCTGTACGCTTGGGCCGAGCATCTGATCCGGGTCGGCAAGGCATACGTCGATGATCAGACGGCGGAGACCATCCGACACCTTCGGGGGACGCTGACGAGGCCCGGTACCGACAGTCCGTTCCGCACGCGCACTCCCGGCGAGAATCTGGAACTGTTCCGGAGGATGCGGGCCGGTGAGTTTCTGGATGGGCAGCGCGTGCTGCGGGCCAAGATCGACATGGAGTCCGGCAACATCAATCTTCGCGATCCCGTGCTGTACCGCATCCTGCGGACCGCCCATCCCCGCACCGGAACCGCATGGTCGATCTACCCCACCTATGATTTCGCGCACGGTCAGTCCGATGCCATCGAAGGCGTCACGCACTCGATCTGCACGTTGGAGTTCGAAGATCATCGACCGCTGTACGACTGGCTGATCGATAATCTTCCGGTTCCTGCCCGTCCCCGTCAGTACGAGTTTGCACGGCTGAACCTGTCCCACACGGTCCTCTCGAAACGTCGTCTCGACCGGCTTGTACGTGAAGGCCATGTGGATGGCTGGGACGACCCGCGACTGCCCACGCTGCGGGGCCTGCGCCGTCGCGGCTACCCACCCGCGGCCATTCGCGACTTCGTCCGGCGAATTGGGGTTACCAAGCGCGACAACATGGTCGAGCTCGCCATGCTGGAGCATTGCGCACGTGAAGTACTGAACCGGACGGCGGACCGTCGAATGGCGGTTCTGCGTCCGTTGAAGATGGTGGTGGAGAACTACCCTTCCGACTTGGTCGAGCACCTCGAAGCGGTCAATAATCCGGAAGACCGGACGGCAGGGACAAGGCTGATTCCTTTTGCGCGGGAACTGTACATCGAGCAGGATGATTTCATGGAGAATCCGCCGCGAAATTTCTTCCGTCTGTCTCCCGGCCGGGAGGTCCGCCTGCGCTATGCATATCTTGTGACGTGCCGCGATGTCGTGAAGAACGCATCGGGGGAGATCGTGGAACTTCGCTGCACCTATGATCCCGATACCCGTGGCGGTCAGGCGCCGGACAGTCGTCGGGTCCGGGGGACCCTGCACTGGGTCTCTGCGCAGCATGCGCTCTCTGCCACAGTTCGTTTGTACAGGCCGTTGTTTCTCTGCCCCGATCCGGGAGGAGCGGACGGCAGCGCCTGCGATTGGCCCGATCCATCGTCGGAGGAGGTGTTGGACGGGTGCAGGATCGAGCCCGTCCTGGCCGAGCTTACGCCCGACACGACGGTACAGTTCGAGCGTCGAGGCTACTTTTGTCTGGATCGTACCAGCAGGCCGGGGCACCTTGTGATGAATCGAACCGTAGCGTTGCGCGACAGCTGGAACAGAACCGAGCGGCAGAATGCCCGCTCGACTGAATTCCGCGCCGGCCCCCCAACCGCGTAGCCGGCACCCGGCAAGATCATCCCTCGCCAAGATCCCGGGAGATCCGCCGCCGGAGTTCTGCCGGTTGCGGGGGTGTACACCGGCTTCCCGATCGCCTCCGTGCGGGAATCGGTTCCGACCGAAACCGTTATTCTGCAGGCTGTTCCGGTTCTCGGGTGCGATCGCGACCGGAGGGGTTCGGAAGGGACCCCCGAGAAGGCAGAGTGATTCCGGTTCCGATCCGGGCGCTCGTCCGGAGGTTCCGGCTCGGGCCGGAGTACCGCAGAGCGCGGGCCGGGCTTCGAATGTTCCCGACCTTGCGGAGGATCGCGGTGGGGGGCGGCGGGTTGCACGGGGCGCGGCGGCGCGGTCCCTGCCCGGTGCTCGGACGCGAGCGATCCATCTTCCAGTCGATCTCGCGGGGATCGGAAGGGGCCTCGACGGCCCGAAATCCGGGCTCCGCTCGTGCATCCGTTCCGGCGCGGCATCGCTCCGGGAAAGGCATGGGATCCGCGGACCTCCGGTCGCATGCGTGAACGGTGCAGGGCAGGGAGGCTTGGTCAACGTCGCCTCCCAGCCCGTTGCGTATTGAGGCCGCCTTCGGGATCAGCTACGGTTGCACCGATGGGTCTGCCGCGGTCTTGCGGGATCGGCTGCGGCCCCGAATTCGGCACGGGAGAATGCAGGTCATGACGGGGACGGCGGGCGATATCGGGATGCATGACCTGCGGCGGTCCGGGCGGGGCGTGAGCGCCTCACGCGCGCGCGACCTCGAACTCGTTGCCCCCCCCCTCAAGAGTCAGGGCGCGGGGCTGAGCCGGTGGGCACCCCCGGGAGAACCGCCCGCCGCCTGAAGGCGGCATTCGCTGCCCTCTTCCTCATCGCGCTGGCCGCCGCCCTCGCGCCGCAGGACGCGCAGGCGCAAGTGACCGTTACCCTCACCGCCACGCCGGGGCCGGGGCAGGTGACACTCACATGGACCACTTCTTCGCCGACGCCAGCCGGATTCCTTGTTACAAGACTCTCTCATAGACCCGCCGGTGGATCCTACCAGAGTAAGACACTGACTAGCGCGAACTCCGGCAGCTACACGCTGACCGGGTTGACACCTGGCACGTCCTACGACTTCTTTCTCAGCAATAACTGGTCCGGTCATGGCCAGGTGGATTCGAATACAGTTTCCGCGACCCCGACGGCGGTCACGACGCTCGCCGCCCCGACGGGTCTGACGGCGACGCCCGGCGGCCCCGCGCAGGTGTTGCTGACGTGGACCAAGCCGACCGGCACGATCACCGGCTACAAGCTGCGCTACGCCAAGACGCCGTCAAAGGCCAGCGCCACCTGGGCCGCCATGACGGGTTCGGGCGCGAACACCGTGAGGCACATGGTGACGGGTCTGGACAACGCCGCCGAATACAGTTTCATGATCCGTGCGGTGAACGCCTCCGGCGACGGCGCCGCCACGGGCTGGGTGACGGCGACGCCTGCGGACAGCTGCCCTGGCGTGGGAGCACCGACGAACCTGAGCCTTGCGCCGCGTTCGGACGGGTTTGCCGTCACTTGGAACGCCCCGACCGATATCTTACGCAACGGCTGGGAATTGTCTTACAAGAAGACCGGAGGCAGTTCGAGCTCTGTCACGATCTCGGATGCCGCCGCGACCAGCCACACGCTGACCGGCCTGGAGGCCGGCACCGAATACGAGATCGCTCTTCAAGCGACGCATCCTGTCAATCCCGATCCTACTGCGTCATGCCCTCCAGGCTCCCGCGCAAAAGCCACCGGCACGACCCTCGCGGCCGCTTCCACCAAGACGATCACCCTGTCGGCTACCTCGACCTCGATCGCCGAGGGCAACACCGGTTCGACGGACGTGACGGTGACCGCCACGCTCGGCGAGGGAGCGCCGGCGGACTTTTCGATCACCCTTGGTTCTGACATCACCACCGGCACGGCCCAAGGCTCCAACAAGGGGCAGGACCAGTGCACCGCGCCCCTGAACCCGGCGGATACCGACTGGTGCTGGCCGAACAGTGACGCTTCGGTCTCCATCGCCGCAGGCGAGACCGAGGGCACGAGGACCCTTCGCATTCTCGGCGACACCCGGGACGAGCCGAACGAGACCATCAAGCTGCTTGGTTACAAGTCCGGCTGGACCTCCGGCAAACTCACCCTGACCATCACCGACGACGACGATCCCCCCACCGTCGCCGTCCCCGCGGCGCCGACGGGGTTGTCGGCGGAGGCGGGCAACCGTCAGGTGAAGCTGACGTGGACCGATCCGGACGACGATTCGATCACGAGGTATCGGGTGCAGCAGAGGAAGGGCAGCGCCGCCTGGGGCAGCTGGACCGCGATTTCCGGTTCGGACGCGGACACCACGACCCACACGGTGACGGGTCTGGACAACGATGTGGAGTACCGCTTCCGCATCCGGGCGCGGAACAGCGGCGGCAACGGCGCCGCGTCGGCGGTGGTGGAGGCGACGCCGTCGGCGTCGGCGGCGGTTCCCAAGCCGGTGCTGAGCGCCGAACCGGGTTACGCCAGGGTCACCCTGAGCTGGAGCGCCTTGTCGGGTGTGACGGTTGCGAGCTGGGGTTATCAGTACAAGCCCGCGGGCGGCAGCTGGATCAGGACCCGGACGGTCACCGGCGGCAGCACGACGAGCACCACGGTGACGGGTCTGACGATCGGGACGGAATACACGTTCCGGCTGTTCGCCGCGGTCGGTCCCGGTGTGCAGTCGGTGTGGTCGGACCAGGTGAAGGCGACGCCGACGAACACGGTTCCCAAGCCGGTCCTGACGGCGGCAGGAGGCGATGCCTCGGTCACCCTGAGCTGGAGCGGCCTGTCGGGCATTCCGATAACGAGCTGGGGCTACCAGTACAAGAGCACGGGGGGCTGGAACACGACCACGACGGTCACGGGCAGAAGCCGGACGAGCGTCCGGGTGACGGGGCTGACGAAGGGGACGGACTACACGTTCCGCCTGTTTGCGGCGGTCCGTCCCGGGGTGCAGTCGGTGTGGTCGGACGAGGTGACGGCGAAGACCGATCCGGCGGCCCCGGTTCTGACGGCGGCGACCTCGACGACGAACGGGCAGATCGACCTGACCTGGACCCATGCCGGCGGCTCGAACGAGTTGTCGGATGCGGACGACTATGTGAAAGACGCGGCCAAGTTCCATTGGTGGAGAGCGCAGACCCGGCTGAAGGGCGAAACCGCCTGGACGGATCGCAGTCTCAACCAGGCCAGTGCCAGACAGAACCCGGGCTCTCGCAGCAATCGGCTTCTGCTGGACTATCCTGACGGGGCATCGGTCGAGGTCCGGGTTCGGGCAACGGGCTATCGCATGGCGGGTGTCGCCGGGGGAACGGGCAACCTTCAGGGTCCCTGGTCGAACATCCGTACGGTGACCTTCAAGGACGACACCACGGCGGCGCTCACGCTGACCGGGACGCCGGTGACGGTGGCGCCCGGTTCCACGGCGACCTACACGGTGGCGCTGACGAAGGCGTATGCGGGGACGCTGCGGGTGACGAGCGACGCCACGGCGGCGGCGCGGGTAAGTCCGGCGAGCCTGACCTTCACGACGAGCAACTACAGCACGGCGCGGACGGTGACGGTGACCGGGGTGGCGAACGGCACGGCGGTGATCAACCACGCCTTCCGGCTGACGGGGGCTTCTGCGGATGCGATCCCGGATGCGGGCACGGTGGACGTGACGGTGGCCGATACGCCGGGGGTGACGGTGTCGACGGCGGCGCTGACGGTGGCGGAGGGCGGCAGCAAGACGTACACGATGCGGCTGAACACGCCGCCGACATCGGATGTGACGATCACGGTGGCGGGCATGTCGGGAGACGTGACGGTGACGGGTTCGCCGCTGACCTTCACCCGGACCGACTGGAACCAGCCGCAGACGGTGACGGTGAACGCAGGCGAGGATGGAGACACGACAGAGGACGACGACGTGACGCTGACCCACAGCGCCTCGGGCGGGGACTACGGCTCGGTGAGCATCGCCTCGGTGGTGGTGCGCGTGGCGGAGAAGGATGCGGTGCCGGCGGCACCGGCCGGCTTGGCCGGCGCGGCGGGCAACGGTTCGGTGACGCTGAGCTGGACCGACCCGGACAACCCGACCATCACGAAGTGGCAGTACCGGCAGAAGTCCGGCAGCGGCGACTGGGGCGCGTGGGAGGACATTCCCGGTTCCGATGCGGGCACCACCCGCTACGAGGTGAGCGGTCTGACCAACGGCACCGCCTACCAGTTCGAGGTGCGCGCGGTGAACGGGGCCGGCAACGGCGCCGCCGGCCCGGAGGATGAGGATGCGCCGGTAACGGCGACGCCGGCGGCTCCCACGACGCCCGGCGGCGGCAGCGGCGGCGGCGGTGGCGGCGGCACGACGTCCGAACCCCCCGACGGGGGCGGGGTGACGGTGACGCCGACCGCGCTGACGGTGGCGGAGGGGCGCAGCGCCGCCTACACGGTGGTGCTGGACACGGAGCCCTCGGGCGAGGTCACGGTGACGGTGGGCGGCGCCTCGGGCGAGGTGACGGTGGACCCGACGAGCCTGACCTTCACGACGACCAACTGGGACACGGCGCAGACGGTGACGGTGCGCGCGGGGACCGACGAGGACACGACCGACGACACGGCGACGCTGACGCACAGCGCCTCGGGCGGCGGCTACGGTTCGGTGACCGTCGCTTCGGTGACGGTGACGGTGACGGACACGACGCTGTGGCCGGTGCTGACGCTGGCGGAGGATCCGGCGGCGGTGACCGAGGGGGAGGCCATCCGCCTGGTGGTGACGTCCGACCGGGCGCGGACGGGCGATCTGTCGGTCAACCTGACGCTGTCGGCGCGCCCGGCCAGCGGGTTCGATGCCGGGGACGTTCCGGGCGGTCTGGGTCCGCGTGCGTTCGAGGCGGTGTTCGGCGCCGCGGCGCGCACCACAGGCGTGGTGACGATCCCGACGGCGGCGGATGCGGAAGCGGAAGGCGCGGAGGGCTACCGGATCACGCTGCGCGCGGGGTCGGGCTACACGGTGGGGAGCGACGCGGTGGCCGAGGGCGTGGTGCGCGACCGGGCGGCGGGTTCCGTGGCGCGGTCGAACCGGGTGCATGCGGCGGTGCTGCCGCAGGTGGCGGCGGCGGCGATGTCGCAGACGCTGGGGGCGGTGGCGGGGCGCATCGAGGGGGTGGCGTCCGGCGCGGGGGGCGGAACGGTGCAGTTCGGCGCCCGGCCGCAGGCGGTGGCGGACGACCGGGCGGTCGGGCGGCACCGGGCCCCGGCCGGCCCGACCCTGCGGGAGATGCTGGACGGGGCTTCCTTCACGCTGGCGCTCGGCGGGGGTGGGTTGCTGCCGCCGGCGGCGGTGTGGGGCCGGGGCGCGTGGGGATCGCTGTCGGGTTCGGAGGCGGGGGTGTCGTGGGACGGCGGTCTGTGGTCGGCGCAGGTGGGGGCGGACGTGCGGGTGCGTCCGGACCTGCTGGCCGGAGCGGCGCTGTCGCATGCGCGGGGCGAGCTGGACACGGAGGTGACCGGCGAGGATGGCCGGGTGCAGGGAGTCCACGAGACCACGATCACGTCGGTGCATCCCTATGCGGCGTGGCTGGCGCCGGACGGCTCGACCCTGTGGGCGAGTCTCGGCTACGGGACCGGCGAAGTGCGGATGGCCGAGGTCGGCGCGGCGGTGCGCCGCGCCGACCTCGCGCAGTGGAGCGCGGCGGCGGGCGGTCGGCGCGTTCTGGTCGAGGATGCGGACCTCATCGCGGGCGGGGTGACGCGCTTGGCGGTGAAGGGCGAGGGTGCGGCGGCGCATCTGCGCACGGGGGCCGAGGACGGTCTGGCGGGGCGGACCGCGAAGACGACGCGTCTGCGGCTGCGGCTGGAGGGATCGCACGAGCGCGCGCGGGCGGACGGTGCGACGCTGACGCCGTCGCTGGAGGCGGGGGTGCGCCACGACGGGGGCGCGGTCGGTCGGGGCTTCGGCGCGGAGGCCGGTGCGAGCGTGACCTGGCGGGATCCGGCGAAGGGTCTGACGGCGGAGGTGCGCACGCGGCTGCTGGCGGCGCACGAGGCGGACCGGGACGAGTGGGGGGTGAGCGCGCTTGTGCGCCTCGACCCCGGGGCCGACGGGCGGGGTACGTTCCTCGTCTTCGGTCCCGCGCACGGCGCGACGGACAGCGGTCTCGGTCGGATGTTCGAGCACGGCCTGCCTCCGGGCGGGGCGGCGGCGGACGCGGCCGCGCACCGGGGGAGCCGTCTGGAGGCGGAGTTCGGCCACGGGTTCGGCCGTCCCGGCCCGGGGCCGCGGGCGGTGGTGACCCCGCATGCCGGGCTGAGCCTGGCGGCGGCGGGCGGGCGCACGCTGCGGCTCGGCGCGCGCTACCGCCTCGGCGCGGGGGTCTCCCTCGGCGCCGAGGGCACGCACCGGCCGGCGCCGGATCCCGAAGACCGCCTCCTGCTGCGCGGCGCGCTCCGCTGGTAGGGGCGAAGCGCGCATTCCCGCCGCCGGCGGGCGCCCGGGCGCCCGCGCGCTTCTCCCCGCTCCCCACGGGCGGATGTGCGGCTCCGCATCGCTCGCGTCGGGCCTCTCGACGAGGATCCCGCAGCGTGGGCCGCGCCCCGCCGAGGGGCCGGACCGCGCCCGTCCGGGGCGGCGACGCGCGCCCGACCTCCTGCCGCCGGGCGTCGCGATCTCCGCCGCGACCCTCCCGCGCCGCAGTTCCGAGAGCGGGGTTCCGAAGCGGATGGGGTCGGCCGTCCGGTAGAGACGGGCCCGTTTCCGGTCCCTCGGTCGCCTGCTCCACGGAGCGCGATGTCCGACCGCCGCAACGCCGGCGACCGACGCGAAAGGCACGAAGCCGCACTCGCTTCCGGTCGGCGGGCCGCACTCTTGCCAGACTGGGGTCGAGCCTGGTGACTTGCGACGAGAGATCTCCACCCCGGGCCGCGTCTCTCCGAGGAATTCACAAGTAGTGCATTTTATGGAAGGACATGCAGTACCGACAGGGCAACGTCCCACTAAATCCAGCCTGATCGCAGGGGATACGCCGTCATGCGCACACAAAGAAGGACTCTTGGCATTTCGAAAAATCGGCAGCTGGTTTCCTGTACGATAGGTCAGGATTTCCCGGGCAGGCACAAGCTCGGGGTTTCCCCCTTTCCAAAGCCTGATCCGGCGCAAGCGAATTCTCGGATCCGTCGGGCCGCTCGGCACCTGAGGGAGTGATTCATCGCCCTTGGAATGCCGTGGCTTCCGTACGCACGCGAACGCCTGCTTTTTTCGCACGAACACCGGCTATAGTCTATGGGCAACCTTGCCCGGGGATTCCGCGTAAGGGGATTCTCACGGACGTCTCGTGCACACCCCGGACATCGAGCACGTGGGCTGACTGATGAATGTGAGGAACAAGACGGACGGTGGCAGAGTTCGCGGATCGCGTGTCGTCTGGACCTCCACCGGGAATCGTGCTTCACTGCATGCCCCGCCCGCCGACGGGGTCGACCCGGCGCTCGGAATTCGGCCGGCCCCGGTCGCCCGACCGTGCATCCGCGAAAGTTCCCGCGATCGGCACCCTGCTCGATGGACGGTGTCGGGAATCCCGAATTCCCCGCACCCAGAGCGGAAGCTGCGCGGTTCGTTTCGCGGACACGCCAACCTGCCGCAAACCGGTACTGAAAGGGCACCCGCCATGGGAAAGGACAACGACTTTACTCCGGAACTTGATCATGAAGATATGGAAAGAATCAAGTTCTTGTATGAATTTTTCAATACTAACTTCGAGGGCAAACATTACAGCAAGAATTGGATACTGGGCAATGCACTGGCAAGGCTGGAAATGAGCGTTCTTCAGTGCATGGACACCTTGATCAATCGAGAAATGCATGTCCACTATCTTGTGGCCGCGCGAAAGGCGGTAAAGGACGACAAATTGGGGTTGTCGGAAAAGCAGAAGAAACTGTTTCTCGAACGGTCGAAAATTCTCATCGAGGAAACGAAGCGCAAGAGGGCGGTCGTGATGTCCAAGCCGCCTGACTCGATGATTCACTGAACGCGCAAGTGACCGGGGCGTGCCGCCCGAGCGGGGGTCGGGGCCGTCCGAACCCCACCGAAAGACGCAGGAGGGCATAAGGGAAACCGAGGCCGGAAGGGGTCCGCCCCCCCCCCCGGCATCGGAAGACATGCTCAGGCCTGAAGAACGGGCTTGGGCGCAAGGTACGGCGCGACGCGTGAGCCGTCATCGCGGGAGTATCGGGATCGGGAATGCCGTTCGACATCGGTCTGCAGGGAGTTGCGAGGGAGATTCGCACTGCCCGCGATCAATCGAGACTGGAAAACGGGCCGCGATTGCAGCCGCCGCACCGGATTTCGGTCGTGCACGGGATCGATCCTCGGATCCGCAGACGAACTACCGGGGATGTCGGAATCTTTCTTCGACGGCATCTGCGGATTCATCGTTCACGGAAATCCGTCCACCCAGGTGCAACCATGTTGGACTCGCATATTCATGCAATCCCGGAAACTCCCCGATCCGCACTCCCGGCTGCCCTTCCAGAAACCACGGGGCACGAGAATCCGCCGGAGTTTCGGAGCGCGGCCGGTGTCGAGCAGCCGCTCCGGCTTCGCAGGACCGGCACGCCGGCAGCGCGGTGGATCGCTTCGAGGGTGGGGTTCGTCGACGGCGAGGCGCGCCCTCAACCCATGTTTAACAAGGGATTCTAGAACACAAGGTTTATAAGGGTTTCGGCGCCCTTCGAAAGCCCGTCAGGCACTACATTTCGTGCGCTAAACTTTTTCCGATGGTCCGCCTTCGGGTGCCTCCGGGGGTGTGCGGGATCCCCAGCGCGTCGTAGATGCTGTGCTGTTCGGGTTCGGCCCGGGTGGCCTTGCGGACCTGGAGGGTCGGACCGTTGGCCTGCCGGAAGGTCGCCGTGACCCGCTGCTGTCCCTCGAGGTCGGCACGGAGGCGGTTCCAGCTTCGAGGGTCACCGTTCGCCTGGAGTTTGCGGCGGATCATCTGAACCCGCGGGTAGGCGAGGACGGAGAGGAACCCGTGGCCGTCGGCCCGAAATTCCTTTTGATGGAAGATCGGCCGCAGGCCCAGCTCGGATTTCCGCGACCGAAACCCGGCCTCCAGGTCCGTGCGCATCGTGTCGGTGCGTCCCAAGGTGTCGTCGTCCCCGTCGGTGCGGTGGGAGCGCAGGGCATAGACGCCGGGCCGGGTGCGTTCGGGGTCGGGCGCCGGCCGGCGCTTCCAGGTCACGGCCGTGGCCTGGGCTCCGAGATCGTCGGTGTCCACCTCGACGGTGTAGTGTGGGGCGGCGCGACGGCACTTCTCTTGGATCCGGCCGATTCGGCGCCCGACATCGTCGACGCGCCGGCGGGCGCGGGGACGGGAGAGGCCGTCGTGAATCTTCTGCAAGGCGGTCTCGAATCGCTCGGCCGATCGATCCAGGATCGCCGGTTCCTTCTTGCTCTTGGCCTCGGATCGGCAGGCGAGGAAGATCTCGCCGGTGGCCGGGTCGACACTCCGGCAGAGCTGCACCTCCGGACCGGAACGGCCCCGGATGGGGGTCGCACGGGCGGCATCGAAATCACACCGGCGGCGGCGGCTGACGACGAGGTAACGGTACCCGGGGTCGCGCAACCCAGCGAAGGGGTCCTCCGTCGCGATCCCGGCATCCAGTACCCTCCCCGTGCACCGGCCGGTGTCCGGAGGTCCGGCGAGCAGGGTCTCCCGCGCGGACCCCTCGGAGACGTGGCCTTCGAAGACGCGGGATCTCCGTACGAAGCCGCTGCCGCCCAGAACCCGGCCGAGCGTCCGCAACCGGCCATCGGAGCGGCGTTCCTTGGAGCGACCGAAGCGGGCCTTGGGCGGCCGCGCCGCCCGGCCTTCGTAGAACGGGTTCGTGCGATCGTACAGAGGGATCGTCGGCTCGATCCGAACCGATCCGTACTCCGGTGAAATCGAGGCTTCTCGATCGCGTCACGAGGATGCAGGAGCGCATCCGAAGCCCGGTACCGACTCCTGGCGCTCGAAGCCTCGAAGTCGACCTCCCGTAGCTCGCCGAGCGCACGGCGCCGGCACAACCACGCCTAGGGGGCGCGCTCGAAACCGGGGCGCGCCCTGCGTCCGAGAATCGAACCCGTGCGGCCGACCGCAGCGGGCCGGGAACCTCCAGATGCTCCAGCAGGCGGTCCAAGCCGGCCTTCCGGAGGGCCCACAACCCCACGTGCTCGACACCGCAGGAACGCGGCCGCACCCTCTCGAGGCGGGTGACGTCGACCTCTTGGAGATCGGCCGTTCGGGGCGCCGGAGGGGCCGCGGCCACGAGACGGGCGGCGATCCGTTGGGCTTCGCCTTCGGCCTTCGCGGGCAGGGAGACCGGCAGGAAGGGGGGCTGCGGGCCAAGGATCTCGTCGATTCGCCGACCGAGATCTCCCCACAACTCCGGTTTGATCGGAACGTCGGCGCCGAGATGGAGCCGCGTTCGCTGCCGCACCCGGTCGCCCCGGCGCACCGATTCCCACGGTGATCCCACGCTGATTCCGAGACGCGGAATCCGAGTGCGTTGGGGCTTGCGTCATCACAGATCGCCCCTTGATCGCAATTTTTCGCGCCGAGAGGGTCTAATGGAGCCTTGGCAGCACGATTGCAGCGCGACGCAGACCGAAAAAATCTCGCCGATCGCCGCTGGATTAGCAGCGTGGGATCGTCGTGCACCGATTCCACCCACCGGCAGGGGGTGGAGGAGCGACCGTTGCGGCCACCGGTTCAGGTCCGTCGAAGGAACCTGCACCCAACCGAATGCTGATTTGGCCGGCTGCAAGGGGTCGCTAAAAGAAAATGGCACTACTTGGAGGCCCCGACAGAAGGACCCTTGTGTTCCAAGGGTTTTCTTCGACCAGAACCCCGGAAATCGGCGATTTCGGGCCCGAATCGGCGAAATCTCGTTAAACATAGGTCAATGCAAGCCGTCGTCGGTCCGGTCCCGGGACGGCATCCAGTCGGCGAAGTGATGCACGAGTGCGCGGTCGACCTCGGCCATGGAAGCGTGCACTCCCACTTCCCGCATCGAGGTTACCCCGGCGTCGCGGATGCCGCACGGCACGATCGCCTCGTAGTGCGACAGATCGGGATCGACATTCAGCGACACACCGTGAAACGTCACGCCACGTCGCACTCGTACTCCGATGGCTGCGATCTTGGCGCACCGGTCCGCGCCCAAGGGAACCCAGACCCCGATGCGTCCGGCGCGGGTTTCGCCTCGAATCCCGAAATCGCGCAATACCGCGATGATCCACCGCTCGAGACCGCCGACGAACGCCCGCACGTCGCGCCCCCGGGTGCGCAGATCCAGCATCACGTACGCCAGGCGTTGACCGGGGCCGTGATACGTCACCCGTCCGCCACGCCCGGTGGGAAACACCGGCAGACTCGCTTTCGGGAGGATCTCGTCGCGGCCGGACCGAGCGCCGACGGTGTAGAGCGGAGGGTGTTCGGCCAGCCACACGCATTCATGGGCCCTGCCGGCCAGAATCCCCGACACTTGTTCGTCCATGACGGCGACGGCTTCGGGATACGGAACGACGGTCGTGCTGTGTCGCCAGGCAATTTCGTCGGTCGTATGAAGCATGGCATCCGGTCGATCATACGCAGGCCGAGCGGCCGCAAGGGTGCCGTGCCGGAGGGCCGGCGGCAAGGCCCGGCAGCGCAAGGCCGGTCCTGCGGTGGCGACCCCAGCGACCCGTCCGCCGCGTTCCGCCGCATTCGGATAGGTCCGCAACGGCCGGCCGGTTCTGACCGGAGGGCGAGCGGTCCGGAAGACCGGAGCGCAACCGGTACCGAAGACCGTCGGTCGAGGGCGGTATTCCGCGCCCGCTCCTGCCCGGAACCGGAGGCTGACCCCGGTCCTCGGCGACGGACGGCAGGTGCCGGTCGGCCGGGACGCGGCGCAATCCCGGAATCGGAACCGAACGGGAAGCAGCGGGAACGGGCGGCATCTGGTAGCCGGATTCCGGACGCGCTATCGTTCTCGGCATGACGAACCCCCACCACGCTGGGCGGGCAGATGCCATCCAGAACCGGTTCGAGGCCGACTCTCTCCCTGCACCTCGACGCGCAGGGCCGTCGAAGACGGCCCGCCGTCGGGGTCCCAACCCCGCGCCGGGATCGGGCGCGTCGGGAACCCGTGCGGGCCGGCACCGTCGGGGGTCGGTCGCGGCCCGGCAGGACCGAACGGCTCGGCGTCGGGTGTTGGATCCGTCCGGATTCCGTGCGCGGACGGCGGCCGCCGTCCGACCGCCGCGGCCCGGCTGGTCGGGGTGACGACGCGGGGCACAGAGACAATTGGCCGAACGGAGAGTTCCAGGCTTCCGCCGAAGCACTGCGGGCGGTCGGCTGCCGGTTCCCCGGATCCGGGAGATTCGCGGTGCCGCGGGCGCCCCGTCCGGCAGGGGTGACCGGCCCGTCCGATGGTGCCGCCGCGGGCCCCGGTACCGGGAGCGGGAGCGGTCCAAGCAGAGAGGCGGGATCCCGGACGGACGGCGGTCTTCGATCAGGAGGGAACGGCCCTCCGCCTCCCGTAGGGGCCGGTCGACGGTGGCGGGAATCCGCCCCGACGGCCCAACACCCCCCGCCGGCCGGCCGGATGATGGTTCTCCGGGCGCTGCGCTCCGGCGACCGGGGCGTGGCCGACTGATGTCCGAACCCCGCTCCGGCACCGGGGAGGCGCGCCTTGAGTTGATCGCGCGGCTGGCCGACCCCGACCGGGAGCCCTCGGTCCCGGATCTCGCGGCCCTCCGAGCGTGCCACCCGGCCGATCTGGCCGACATCGTCGAACAGCTTCCGTCCGAGGCCCGGCTCCGGGTCGTGCACGTGTTGGGCGGGGATCTTCCGGCGGCCATGCTGGCGTCGCTGTCGCGCCGGGTCCTGGCCCGGGTTGCTTCGGCGATCGATCCGGCCCTGCTCGCACGGCTGGCCGGAGAGCTGGAAACGGACGACGCCGCGTACGTCTTGGAATCCCTGGACAAGCCGTGCCAGACCCGGTTGCTTGCGGACATGCCGGCCGGCGAGGCCGAGCTCGCCCGCCAGGCGCTGGAATTTCGTCCCGACAGCGCCGGCCGCATCATGCAGCGCGACTACGTCGCGATCCCGTCGTACTGGACGATCGGACAGGCGATCGACCACTTGCGGGAATCCCCGGACATTCCGGAGGAATTCTACGCGCTGTTCGTCGTCGGCGCCCGTCATACGCCGGTCGGAACCATCCCGCTGCACCGCGCCATGCGGACCCGGCGCAACGTGCGCGTGGCGGACATCATGACGCGGGATCCGAAGGTGGTGCAGGTGCACGCCGACCGGGAGGACGTCGCGTACCTGTTCGGTCAGTACGAACTCACGTCGGCACCGGTGGTCGATGCACAGAACCGCCTGATCGGCATGGTCACCGTCGACGACGTGGTGGACGTCATCAAGGAAGAGGCCAGCGAGGACATGATGCGGCTGGCCGGCGTCGGCCCGGAGCACGACATCTACGTCGCGGCCTTCCAGACCGCGCGCAACCGCTTCAACTGGCTGCTGATCAACCTGTTCACCGCCTTTCTGGCGTCGGCGGCCATCGCCGTGTTCGCCTCCACCATCGAGCAGGTGGTGGCGCTCGCCGTGCTCATGCCGATCGTCGCCTCCATGGGCGGGAACGCCGGCATGCAGACCCTGACCGTGGCGGTTCGCGCCCTTGCGACCCGGGAGCTCACGCCGGCCAATGCGGGGCGCGTGCTCGGCAAGGAAGTCCTGGTGGGTGCGGGCAACGGCCTCGCGTTCGCCGTACTGACCGGGCTCGGGGCCGGCCTGTGGTTTCGGAGCGTCGCCCTCGGCCTCGTGATCGGAGCGGCCATGGTCTTCAACATGGTGGTCGCCGGGTTGTTCGGCGCGCTGGTTCCGATTCTGCTGGAGCGGATCCGGATTGACCCGGCCCACGGTGCGGCGGTCATTCTCACCACCGTCACCGATGTCGTGGGCTTCTTCGTCTTTCTGGGCCTGGCCCGGCTGACCTTGCTGTAAGGACGCGATATACGGTGCCAATGCTTGCGAACGCTCCCGCCGGATTCAGCTTCCAGCTCGGGGAAACCATCGATCTGCTGCGAAGCAGCGTGATCGGATTTGCGGCCCGGGAGATTGCTCCGCGCGCCGCCGACATCGATGCATCCAATGCCTTTCCCGAGGATCTGTGGGAGAAAATGGGGGCCATGGGATTGCTCGGGATCACGGTCGAGGAGGCCTATGGCGGTTCGGGGCTCGGCTATCTGGCCCATGTCGTGGCCATGGAGGAGATCAGCCGGGCCTCGGCCTCCGTGGGGCTCAGCTATGGCGCCCACTCCAATCTATGCGTGAACCAGATTCGCCTCAACGGTTCGCCGGAGCAGCGGGAGCGATTTCTGCCGGGCCTGGTGGCCGGGACCCGGGTCGGGGCACTGGCGATGAGCGAGGCGGGGGCCGGGTCGGATGTCGTCGGGATGCAGACCCGGGCCGAGCGCCGGGGCGACCGGTACGTCCTGAACGGCAGCAAGGCGTGGATCACCAACGGTCCGGACGCCGACGTGACGGTCGTCTACGCCCGGACCCGCCCGGGCCCGGGGGCGCACGGGATCACCGCCTTTCTCGTGGAACGCGGATTCGAGGGATTCCTCCGCTCCCCCAAGCTCGACAAGCTGGGCATGCGCGGGTCCAACACCGGAGAATTGGTGTTCGAGAACTGCGAGGTGCCGGTCGAGAATGTCCTCGGAGGCGTCGACGAGGGCGTCGCGGTCCTGATGAGCGGTCTCGACTACGAGCGGATCGTGCTGGCGGCCGGCCCGCTCGGCGTGATGCAGGCCTGCTGGGATCTCGTGGTTCCCTATGTGCACGATCGGCGGCAGTTCGGACAGCCGATCGGCTCGTTCCAGCTCATGCAGGGAAAGCTCGCGGACCTGTACACCACCATGAACGCCTGTCGCAGCTACGGATATGCCGTCGCGCAGGCCTGCGACCGGGGCGAGGCGACGAGGAAGGACGCGGCCGGAGTGATTCTCTACGCCGCGGAGCGTGCATCCTGGATGGCTTCACAGGCCGTGCAGGTGCTGGGCGGAAACGGCTATACCAACGAATATCCGGCCGGCCGGCTCCTGCGGGATGCGAAACTGTACGAGATCGGCGCCGGAACCAGCGAAATTCGACGGATGCTGATCGGCCGCGAGATCTTCGAGGAATCCGCGTGACCGGGGCCCGCCCGGCCCGGCTGGCGGTGCTGCTGGCAGGATCGGTCGCGACGGCTGCGCTCGTCGCAGTGCGCACGCCGGTTGCGACTCCCGACGGATCGCCGGCGTTCGGCATGCGCTCCGCGCGGGCCCTCGGAGGCGCCGCTCCGGTTCCGATGGCCCCGTGGCCGAACCCGGGATCCCGACCGGAGACTCCCGGAGGTGCGGCCGATCCCGACGGAGTCGGCTCGGTTCCGCGGCCCGGAGAGGCGTGGCGGCGGCTTGCGGAGGCCGGCGGTGCCGGCCGGCAATCGCCGATCGGGGGTGCGGGCCCGGACGGGTCCGGGTCGTCTCCGGAGGGTGGGAACCGGCCGGTGTCGACCGAACGGGAGATCGGGGTGCCGTCGTTCCCCTATGATCCCGAGGCCCGCGCCGGCGAATCCCGGCGGTGCGTGCGCGACTGTACGGCCGCACGGTCGGCCTGCGCGGATTCCGGTGCGCCGGCCCGCCGGTGCGAGGGCGGCTTCGCCCTGTGCGTCCTCGCGTGCGCGCGCGCGCCGGACCCGCCTGCGTTCCGGAGTCCGGGCGACTGACCCTTTCGTGGTGCGATCCGTTGCACCGCCATCGAACTGGAGAATACCGACATGATTCACGATCCGATCGTTGTCGCCGGCATGGCGCGCACCCCGATGGGGAGCTTTCAGGGATCGCTGCAGGCCGTTACGGCGCCCGAACTGGGGAGCGCCGCCATCCGGGGGGCCCTGGCGGGGGCGGGCGTGTCGGGGGAAGACGTGGATGAAGTCGTCATGGGGTGCGTGCTGCCTGCGGGTCAGCGGCAGGCACCGGCCCGACAGGCCGCCATCGGGGCCGGAATTCCGGTCGATGCGGCCGCCACGACGGTCAACAAGATGTGCGGATCCGGCATGCGGGCCGCGATGTTCGCGCACGATACGCTGGTGGCGGGGAACGCATCGATCGTGGTCGCAGGCGGGCTCGAGAGCATGTCGAACGCACCCTACGTGCTGCCCAGGGTTCGGGCCGGACTGCGCATGGGCCACGCGGAAGTGCTGGATCACATGTTCGTGGACGGACTCGAGGACGCCTACGAGCCGGGGAAGCTGATGGGACATTTCGCCGAGGCCACGGCCCGAAAGTACCAATTCACGCGGGCCGAGCAGGACGAATTCGCGATCCGGTCGCTGACGCGCGCACGCCGGGCCAACGAGGACGGCACCTTTGACGACGAAATGGTCCCCGTCACGGTGAAGACCCGCAAGGGCGAGACCGTGGTCGCCCGCGACGAGCAGCCGTTCGCGGCCGACCTCGAGAAGATCCCGGCCCTGCGTCCGGCCTTCAGCCGGGAGGGAACGGTGACCGCCGCCAACTCGAGTTCGATCTCGGACGGGGCGGCGGCCCTGGTGCTGATGCGCGAATCGGAGGCGGAACGCCGCGGGCTGACCCCGTTGGCCAGGATCGTGGCGCACTCGACGCACAGTCAGGAACCTGCGTGGTTCACTACGGCGCCGCCGGCGGCCATCCGCAAGGTGCTGGAACGGGCCGGCTGGGAGGCGGGCGGCGTCGATTTCTACGAGGTCAACGAGGCGTTTGCCGTCGTGACCATGGTGGCGATGCGGGAATTCGGTCTGCCCGCCGACCAGGTGAACGTGCACGGCGGCGCCTGCGCGCTCGGCCACCCGGTGGGGGCTTCGGGGGCCCGGATCATGGCGACCCTGATCACCGCCCTGCGCAAGTACGGCCGCGAACGGGGTGTAGCGTCCCTGTGCATCGGCGGGGGCGAGGCCACCGCGGTGGCCTTGGAACGCGTCCACTAGCGGAGCGAAACCCTCCTTCCATGCCGCCGCTGACCAGCCGCCTGGACGTCCACGGGTCCGGGTACCGATCCAACGCGGCCCGCATGCGGGCGCTGGTGGACGAGCTGCACGCCCGGACCGCGGCGGCCCGCGAGGGGGGCGGAGCGCGTGCGCGCCGGCGGCATGTCGAGCGCGGGAAGCTCCTGCCGCGGGAACGGATCGACCGGTTGCTGGATCCCGGCGCCCCGTTTCTGGAGCTCTCGCCGCTCGCGGCCTGCGATCTCTATCGGGGCGAGGCGCCGGCGGCCGGCATCATCACGGGCATCGGCCCGGTCGCCGGACGGGCCTGCATGCTGATCGTCAACGACGCGACGGTCAAGGGGGGCACCTACTACCCGATGACGGTCAAGAAGCACCTGCGCGCCCAGGACATTGCCGCCGAGAATGCGCTGCCGTGCATCTACCTGGTGGATTCCGGCGGGGCCTACCTGCCGCTCCAGGACGAGGTCTTTCCGGATCGCGACCACTTCGGCCGCAGCTTCTACAATCAGGCGCGGATGTCGGCGCGCGGGATCCCGCAGATCTCGGCGGTCATGGGGTCCTGCACCGCCGGCGGCGCCTACGTCCCGGCGATGTGCGACGAATCGATCATCGTGTCCGGACAGGGGACCATCTTCCTCGGCGGGCCGCCGCTCGTGGAGGCGGCCACCGGCGAGATCGTCACGGCCGAGGAATTGGGCGGCGCCGACGTGCATGGCCGCCGTTCGGGACTGGTCGACCATGTCGCGGACGACGACTCGCACGCCCTGGCCCTGGTGCGCCGGGCCGTCGAACATCTCCGCGGCCGCCGGCACGGATCCCCGGAGGCCGCCCGACCGCCCGACGAGCCCGCACATGATCCGGAGGAGCTGTACGGCCTCGTGCCGACGGACCCGCGCGAGCCTTGGGACCTGCGCGAGGTGGTGGCCCGGATCGTCGACGGCAGCCGCTTCGACGAATTCAAGCCGCTCTACGGATCGACGCTGGTATGCGGGTTCGCGCAGATCTGGAACCACGGGATCGGGATCCTCGCCAACAACGGCGTGCTGTTCTCCGAATCGGCCCGCAAGGGCGCCCACTTCATTCAGCTCTGCGAGCGTCGCGGGATCCCGCTGCTGTTTCTTCAGAACATCACCGGCTTCATGGTCGGGGCCCGCTACGAGGCCCGCGGAATCGCCAAGGACGGCGCCAAGCTGGTGACCGCGGTCGCAACCTCCAGCGTGCCGAGGTTCACGATCCTGGTCGGCGGCTCCTTCGGCGCCGGCAACTACGGGATGTGCGGCCGGGCCTACGGCCCCCGATTTCTCTGGACTTGGCCGAACGCCCGCATCTCCGTCATGGGCGGAGACCAGGCCGCGCACGTGCTGTCGGCCGTCCGGCGCAGGGCGATGGCCGAACGCGGCGAAGACTGGCCGGAGGAAGAGCAGGAGGCCTTCCGGACCGGCATCCGCGACCAGTACGAGCGACAGGGAAACCCGTACCACGCCACGGCGCGACTCTGGGACGACGGCATCATCGATCCGCGGGAGACGCGGCGGGTGCTGGGACTGGCGCTCGGGGCGGTGGCCTCCGGTCCGGACCCGCTCCAGCGGTTCGGCGTCTTCCGGATGTAGGTCGGTGACGGCTCCGGGATCCGATCCTGCCGTCTTCCGGACCGTCGACGCGCGCGGCATCGCGCGGGTCGAAATGGCCCGTGAGCGGGTCCGGAACGCGCTGGACGCCCCGACCGTCTCCGACCTCGCGACGGCGTTCGCCGAACTCGCGCGCGACCCGGCGGTGCGCGTTCTGGTGCTCGCCGGCCGGGGCGCGGCCTTCTGCGCCGGCGCCGACCTGCGCTGGATGCGGCAGGGCGCCGCCCTGACCACCGAGGAGAACATCCGGGATTCCGAAACGTTCGCCGTCATGCTCGAATCCCTCTCCGGATTTCCGCGGCCCACGGTCGCGCGGGTGCAGGGCGCCGCGTTCGGCGGTGGATTGGGGCTTGCCGCCGCGGCCGACATCGTGGTCGCGGGAGAGTCGGCCCGGTTCGCTCTGTCGGAAGTGCGTCTGGGCCTGGAACCCGCCATGATCGCGCCGTACGTCGTGGACGCGATCGGCGCGCGCGAGTTTCGCCAGCGGGCGCTGACCGGACGCGAGTTCGGGGCCGGGGAGGCGCTGCGGATCGGTCTCGTGGCCAGGGTTGCCTCCGACTCCGCACTCGAAGCGACGGTCGGGGAAGTGGTGGAGGACCTGCTCCGGGGCGGCCCGGATGCGCAGCGGCAGATCAAGATCCTGACCGGACGCGTCACCGCACGGGACCGCGACGGAACCCTGCGGGCCGAGATGGCCGCACGGATTTCGGCCCGCAGGGCCAGCCGGGAAGGGCAGGAGGGCACGGCCGCGTTTCTGGAGCGGCGCGCTCCCGACTGGGCCGCGCGACGTTGATGTTCGGACGCATCCTGATTGCCAATCGGGGCGAAATCGCCGCCCGGATCGCCCGCACGTGCCGACGGCTCGGGATCGCGGCGGTCGGCGTGGCATCCTGGGCGGACCGGGGCGCCCTGCACACCCGGGCCATGGACGCCGTCATTCCCCTGGGGCCCTCCGCGTCCCGCCTGAGCTACCTGGACCCGGACCGCCTCGTGCGGGCGGCCCGGCAGGCGGGGGCCGACGCGCTGCACCCGGGATACGGGTTCCTGTCGGAAAACGCGGCCTTCGCGGAATCCTGCGAACAGGCAGGGATTCGCTGGATCGGCCCTGCCGCCGACGCGATCCGGCTGATGGGCGACAAAGCTGCTGCGCGGGGCCGGATGCAGCAGGCCGGGATCCCGGTGGTACCGGGCTTTTCCGTCGGCTCGGCCGCCGAAGCGGTTCGGCGGTGCCGGACGCTGGGCTATCCCGTGCTGGTGAAGGCCGCGGCCGGCGGGGGCGGGCGGGGTCTGCGGCGCGTCCGGGCAGAAGGAGACCTCGAGGAAGCCCTGCGCTCCGCCGGGCGCGAAGCGGAAACGGCCTTCGGGAACGGCGGACTGCTGATCGAGAAGTGGGTAACCGGAGCCCGGCACGTGGAAGTCCAGGTACTCGCGGACCGCCATGGACGCACGGTGCATCTGTTCGACCGCGACTGCTCGCTTCAGCGCCGCCATCAGAAGGTCATCGAGGAAGCACCGGCGCCCGGGCTGGACGCCAAGGTTCGCGCCGGGCTGGCCCGGTCGGCGTGCGAGGCGGCCGCCGCCGTCGACTACGAAAACGCAGGAACCGTCGAGTTTCTGCTCGGGGCCGATCATGCGCACTACTTCATCGAAATGAACACGCGCCTCCAGGTGGAACATCCCGTCACCGAATGCGTGACCGGACTGGACCTCGTGGAGTGGCAGATCCGGATTGCGGCCGGTGAGCCCCTCGGGCTCACCCAAGACGCCGTCCGGCAGCGCGGCTACGCGATCGAAGCCCGGGTGTGTGCCGAGGATCCGGTCCGCGCCTTCCGTCCGCAGCCGGGCCCGGTGCACGAGGTCCGCTGGCCGGTCGGCGAGGGGCTACGGGTCGATGCCGGCGTCGCTTCGGGCGATCACGTGCCGCCGCACTACGATTCGCTGATCGCCAAGGTGGTGGCCTTCGGGGACGATCGTGAGCAGGCCCGCTCCCGTCTGGCAGCGGCGCTGCAGCAGGCTTGGTGCACCGGCCCGGCCACCAACCTCCGGTTTCTTTCCGCATGCCTCGACGATCCGGCGTTCCGCGCGGGCCGGTTCGATACCGGGTTCATCCCGGACCGGATCGAGATCCTGTCCCGCCCGCCCGCGCCGCCCGAGGATGCGATGCTGGCGCTGGCCGGGGCAGCGGTGGCGGCGCACCTGGCGGCCCCCGCTTCCGGCGACCCGTGGGCGACGGCCGACGGCTGGCGCGGAACCGGCCGTGCGGCCCCGGGCTTCCCCCTGCACTGCGACGGCCGCAGCGTCGTCGCCCACGTGTCGCCGGTCGGCACCTTCTCGGCAGCGAGGATCTGGACGGTCGGGATCGGTCGGAATCGGTTTCCGGTCCGGGCACCGACCGAGGGAGGCGGCACGCTGCAGGTCGGGATCGGCGAAGCTGCCGTCGCGGCGCGGGTCGCGGTCGGCAGGGACCGGGTCTGGGTCGGGTGGCACGACGGCCTGCGGGTGGTGGAGCGGCTGGACCGGACGATCGGAAGCAAGACCGGATCCGGACAGGCGGCCGACCTTGCCTCGCCGATGCCCGGCCGCGTGACCGACATCCGGGTCAAGGCCGGAGCGCGGGTGGTGGCGGGCGCGACGCTCCTCATCGTCGAGGCAATGAAGATCGAGCATCGAATCACGGCGCCGGCGGCCGGCCGGGTCGGGGCGCTGCGGTGCGCAGTAGGCGCCTGGGTTGGTGAAGGCGAGCAGCTGGTGGAATTCGCTCCGGATGCCGGCTGAGATCCCGATGCTTCGGTACCCTGCGGCCCGGTCGGTCCCCGGAGAGGTTCCCGCGCGTCGCGGTCCCGGCGGCGGGTCCGCCCGGGAACCCCTTCCTCCCGCTGCAGCGAGGTCGCGCGCGGCCGCGTTCCCGATGCGGCGGAAGCGACCGGCCGTGCCCGGGCGGGACCGGACGGGCGGGCTTGCCGTCGCGGGCGTCCGGTCCCGCCGCCCTTGAGGCCTGTGGCCGGGAGGGGGCCGGGCACCGGATCCGGATGAACGTCCGGCCGACCCTGCATCTGGTGAAGATCGCGCAGGGGATCGCGTCGCCCGCGGCGCTCCACAGGGCGCAGCAGCGCCGACTGGCCGCCGCCGAGGGGCGCCGGCGCCTGACCCATTTTACCCGGAACCGGCCCGTGCGGGCGGACGAACTCCTGGCCGGAGGTTCGATCTACTGGGTCATTCGGGGGTCCATCGCCGCGCGCCAGCGACTCCTGGACATTGCGCGCGCAACCAGCGCCAAGGGGGTTCAGGGCGTGGAACTGGTCTTCCATCCCGACCTGATCGAAACCGAGCCGCGCCGCTACCGGGCGTTCCAGGGCTGGCGGTACTTGGACGCCGGTCAGGCACCGCCGGACCGGACGGCCGATGCCGACCTGGAGCTGCCTCCCGCACTGGCCCGGGAACTGTACCGGCGGGGATTGCTGTAAGGTGCCGGTCCGGACCGCCCGCGTATCGTGCGACGCCCCGTCGTCACGGGAGCACACGACGGGGGCGGCCGCTTCCCCTCCTGCGGAGTCTTCCTCCATGTACAAGTTTTCCGCCTTCCTGATGGCCGGCGTCTTTGCCGCCGGCCTGACCCCGGCCCTGTCGGATGCGCATGTCGAGATGCGCCCGATGCTGACCCTCGGGATGGCCAAGCGCATGGCCGATGCCTGCGAGGCGTTTCGCGAGACGCAGGCCGACTTTCGTCCGGTCAACATCGCGATCGTCGATCGCGGAGCCCATCTGGTGCTGTTCCGTCGCCAGAACGATTCGTTTCTTGGCAGTTTCCGGATCGCCCTGCGCAAGGCCAAGTCCGCAGCCCGTCTGCCGATCCCCACGCGCACACTGGGCGAAATCGTGCACGGCAAGGACGGCCAACCGGGCCGGGCGCCCGCGCTCGGCGAGTTCCACCACGTGACGGCGCTGACCGGCGGATTGCCGATCCGCATGGCCAATGGCGCGCTCGTGGGCGCCATCGGCGTGAGCGGAGCGACCGGCGATCAGGATGAGCAGTGTGCGCAGGCAGCGATCGACGCGGTCGCCGACATGCTGCAGTAGGCGCATCCCATGCATGACCTCGCCATCCGCAACGCACGGATCGTCGACGGTACCGGCAAGCCGGCGTTTCACGGGGATCTGGCGGTCGAGCACGGGCAGGTGGTCGCGCGGGGAGAGGATGTCGGGGCGGCGAGGGAAACGGTAGATGCGGACGGGCTCGCGCTGGCTCCCGGGATCGTCGATACGCATACCCACTTCGATGCCCAGCTGACGTGGGATCCAGCCGCCTCGCCGTCGCCGTCCCTCGGGGTCACGACCGTCGTGATCGGCAACTGCGGCTTCACGGTCGCTCCGTGCCGCGCGCAGGATCGGGATGCGACGCTCCGCAACCTCACCCACGTCGAGGGCATGTCGCTGTCGGCGCTGCGGGCCGGCGTGCACTGGGATTTCGAGAGCTTTCCCGAGTACCTGGATGCGCTGGAGCGGCGCGGGGTGGTTCCGAACGTGGCGTCGTACGTCGGGCATTCGTCGGTTCGCACGTACGTCATGGGACCCGCTGCGACGGAACGGGCGGCCACCGATGACGAGATCGGCCGGATGGCGGAGATCGTGCGGAGCTCCATGAAGGCCGGCGCCGCAGGATTCTCGTCGACCACCTTCGAGGGGCACAACGGAGAGCATGGCGTGCCGATGCCGTCGCGGTTCGCGGCGGAGGACGAGTTCGGTGCGCTGGTGCGGGCGATGGGAGAGACCGGTCGCGGGGTGTTCATGCTGACGGCCGGCAGCAAGACCCGGTTGGGGGCGCTGGAGGAGATGGCGGCCGGCTCGGGGCGGCCGGTGCTCGTGGCCGCCTTTCTCCACAACCCGACCCGTCCGGACGGCGTCCGGCTGGCACTGGAGCGGCTCGATGCGGCCGCCCGGCGTGGGCACGAGATGTGGGGACAGGTGTCGTGCCGGCCGCTGAGTCTCGAGTTCACGATGGCCAGTCCCTACCTGTTCGAGGGGCTCGCGGCCTGGAAGCCGGCAATGCAGGCCACGAACGCGGAGGTCCGGCGAGCGATCTACGTCTCGAAGGAATTTCGCGCCGCCGTCCGGAACGAGTTGTCGGCACCGGCCAAGGTCCGCCTGTTCAACGGGGACTGGGACAAGATCGTGGTTCGGGAAGTGGTGCCGGGCGAGGATCCGGCGATCGAGGGGCGCTCGGTGCAGGATCTCGCCGATGCTGCAGGGCAGCATCCGCTCGACTGGATCCTCGATCATGCTTCCGGCGCGGGGATCGATACCCTGTTTGTCGCCATGTTGCTGAATACCGACGAAGCAGCGGTGGGCGAGGGTCTGGTGCATGCACGGAGCCTGATCAGCCTGTCCGATGCGGGAGCGCATCTCACGTTCTTCTGTGATGCGGGATTCGGCCTGCACCTGCTGGGTCACTGGGTCCGCGACCGGGGTCTGTTCTCCTTGGAGGAAGGCGTGCATCGCCTGACGGCACGTCCGGCCGACATCCTGCGGATTCCGGGCCGGGGTCGGCTGGTGCCCGGGCAGGCCGCGGACATGATGCTGTTCGACCCGGCACAGGTGGGTACGGGTACTTCGACCCGGGTACACGACCTGCCGGCGGGAGCGTCGCGCCTGATCGCCCGCGCAAGGGGCCTGCACGGCGTCTGGGTCAACGGGGTCCGCGTGGCTTTCGACGACGGGGACGTCGAGTCCGGTGTCACCCCGGGACAGTTGGTCCGCTCGTTTCACGCCTGAACCGGCGACGGAACCGGCCGAACCGCGGGAACCCCGCGCGTCGGTCAGCGGCGGGGACCGGGGAGCGAAGGAACATGCAAACATGTTGACGTTCAAATTGATAAACGTAGAAACCGCCAACGCCGATCGGCCGAGCATTTGCCAAATCGGTATCGTACACATTCGGGACGGTGAACTCGAAGATCAGTGGAGACCTTGGTGAACTCGAAGGATTGGTTCGATCCATGGAATATCTAGTGCCTGTCCGGAAAATCCCTAAGAGTCGGATTACATGAATGAAAACCCAATATTGACAGGGCGAAGATTCATCGAATCCAGCCTGATTTCAGCGGAATATGCCGTCATATGCCATCAAAGAAGGAATCTTCGGTTCCCCAGATTCCAACTACGGTTGCATATACAATGTGTTGTGATTTTCCGTGCAGACACTAGTAGTCCACCGACGTTGCATTGATGGCTGCAGGATGGGGCGGTATTTCCGTGTCGGTGCGTGTCGGCCCCGTGTCGGCACCCGCTGGAACCGGGCTGTTCGCTGAGATTCTCGCACCGCTTCTAAGGATCAGATAAAGAACACAATGGGATTATTAGGCCTCTATGGATCAGGTGTCAGGTCTGAGCATCGGGGCCAGCTCATGCCTGCAGCCCCCAATCCAACGTTTCCGTACTACTAGATAGTGCCTGCCCGGAAAATCCCTAAAAGTCTGATTACATGGATGAAAGCCCAATATTGACAGGGCGAAGATTCATCGAATCCAGCCTGATTTCAGCGGAATATGTCGTCATATGCTCTCAAAGTAAGGAATCTTCGGTTCTCCAGATTCCAAATATGGTTGCATATACAACGTGTTGTGATTTTCCGTGCAGACACTAGTAGTACGGAATCATTGTATTGCTGGGTATAGAGACTTCAGTTTCACCCGGGCGTCTGCCGTCGTGAACCGCCAATCGACGGTGCCGCCGGCCGCGTTGCGGCGCTTGACCCACGCCGCGGTCTCCCGCAGCATGGTGGCGCGGTCAGGAATGCGTCGTCGAAGACATTGTCGCGACAACGCACCGATTTCGATCTCGGCCATGTTGAGCCAGCTTCCGTGCTTCGGCGTGTACCGAAACTCGAACCGCTTTCGCACTCGCATGGCCTCCCGGGGTGCAAAGGCCTCATACAACGATGCGGGGCCGTGCGTGTTCAGGTTGTCCATGACCAGTACAATCTTCTTTCCGGGGATAGGATCGTCCGCGAGTTCCCGGATGAACTGCGCCCAGTCCCGCGCCGTGCGGCGATCGGTGACCTTCACCGTACGCCAGTTTTCGTTGGGCGCGAACGCCAGGAAGAGATTGGCCGTACCGTTTCGCTCGTATTCGTAGTCGACGATTTCCGGCTGCCCGGGCCGCACGGGACGGGGAAGGCGGGTTTCCTTCGTCTGCTGCCGGCTGGTCTCATCCATGCAGACCAAAACCTCGTTTTCGGCAAAATCCCGCTGATACGTGTCCAGCACCTCCTCCATCGCCGCTACGAACGGCGCGTTGCGACTCGGGGGAATGCACCAGTACTGCTTCAACCAAGGCTTGATCTCCTTTTTTTCAGAGTCCTCCGTACCGTTTCCTTCGAGATGCTCTCGACGATCTCCATCTCCATCAGACGACCGGCCAGCAGCTTCAGTGTCCAGCGAACACAACCTTCGGGCGGGGAAGAACAGGCCAGAGCCACCAGCTTCGCCTCCTTCGCCCCGTCCAGGAGTTTCGGTCGGCGGTTCTCCTGCTCCCGGCGGCGGAGAGAGGCCTCCAAACCCTCCAAAACACAACGCTTGCGCAGGCGTTCGACCGTCGAAGCGCCGATACCCAAGCCGCGCGCGATGTCGACATCCCGGAGTTTGCCGCCGTCGCGCCCCTCGTCTGCCATCAGGAGAATCTGCGCCCGACGACGACGCCAAGCGGCTCCGGTACCGTCGACGATCGCTTGGAGTTCCCGGCGCTCCGACGCCGAAAGGCGCACTCGATAGAGCTTCCTGCCCTGAGGGTTGGCCATGATCCACTCCGATCCCCGCACCGAACCCCTGCAAACAGGCTCGGTTCCCGGAAACCGGATCCGTCCGATCCCCAAGAGAGTGTGAGCGCCTGCACGTTCGGCATCGGGTCTGTGGGGATGAACAAGAAAGCGCCGTACCGATCGGACGCTCACGCGTGCCGACACGCACCGACACGGGGCCGACACGGACCGACACGGAAATCTTGCCAGAATACTGTCGTCAGTTCAACGGTTCCGTACTACTAGATAGTGCCCGCACCGAAAATGGTCATTTTGGCGGCCCTTCCGGCGAAATTTCGGGTTGGACCCACCCTCCGGGGCCTCCGGTCGCTCCGTTTCCAGGGGACTCCTGCCGATTCGTAGCGGCATCCGGGCCCTTCCCACCCAGAATCCGGACGCTAGGGCGAGCGGTTCCGTTCCCGCTCCCGGCGAGCTTCGCGGATGGGGTGGGGGCGCCGCTGTCAGGCGGCGCGTCTTCGTCGTCGTCGGGCTTGGGCCCGGGCCTGTCTCTGCAGCAGCAACCCGATGCGGTGGACATTGAAGGCCACCATGGAGAGCGCCACCATCCGCGCAAAACCCTCCGCCCCCTACGACCGGACCCGGTCCCTGCCGCGCTGCTCGAGATGATGGATGGCGGACTCCACGGCCGGAGGCTGCCGGCGCATCTCCCGGAACGTCGGGTCGGCGGCCCGTTTCCGGTCGGCCGGACCGAGGTTTCCCTTCTTCGGAAGCACGTTGTGATCCAGCAGTTCGTCCAGTGTGATCCGGTTGGAGGGGCTGTGGAACCCCCGATCGAAGCTGCACAGGCGGAGGTCGGGGAAGCGGGCCTGCGCTTCCCGGATCATGGGCACGGCAGGATCCACGTCTCCGCCTTCCCACAGGATCCGGGAGTGTAGGAGGAAGCCGTGCTGATCCTCCAGCACGGCCACCGGCACTCCGAGTTCCACCGGAACCCCGGCCTTGCCCTTCACGCACCAGCGCGTGTGCTCCTCGAAGATCGAAACCACCTTCTCTTCCTGCGGGATCTTCTCGCCTTTCCGCCGGCGGCGGTCCACTTGGTCGAGCTGCCTCCGGGCAGGCTTGAGGTACGACTCGATCCGGAGAATCCTGGGGGCTCCGACGCCTTGCTCCCGAAGCGCGGGAACCGTCGCTTCCGCCCGTCGGACCTCCTCCCAGCAGGCGTCGAGGTACGCTTGGATCGGCCCCGGACGGGCCCGCCGGGTCCGCCGAACCTTCGGAAAGAGCCGCTGCAGCCTCCGGCTCCGATGCCGCCACTGCCGCCCTCCGGACACCCCCGCCCGCAGGGCTGAGCGGCCCGTCTCGCGCACCCGGCAACGCATCGCATCCCACAGCAGGTTGACGTCCGTCGGGACGTGCACATCCGTCTTCACCACGAACGAATCACAGCGGCCCCGCAGGGGCTCCTCCGACGGGCGACCGCCCGGGCCGCTCTTCCGCTTCCGCTTCCGCACCCGCGCATGGCCGCTCTCCGCGATCCGCTGCAACACCTCCCCCAACACGTCCGGCGTCAGCAGGCTCACGTTGGGTACCACCGTGGGATACCGGTACCGGGTCTCGTCCCAGAAGCCGGAGTGTCCCAGAAACTTCCGAACGGTAGGGTGTTGGTTCACCAGCTCGTGCAGACGATCGAAGTCACACCCCAGGACCTGCTTCCGGAGACCCATCACGAGGATCCTCCACAGCTCCATGCCGGGACGCCCTTTCGTGTGGGACACCTCGGGAAGGATCCCCTGCTCCAGGATCTCGAACCACCGGGCACGAACCGACCGGTCGGCATACACGTGCCGAAGCCCGAGCAGCAGCGGCGGAATGTCATCCCGCGAGTTCTCGTCGATCTCGATCTCCTCGATCGCAACCTGACCCCATTCCATCTGCAGGCGAAGGACGTTTCGCAGGGCACTTCTCGCGAAGATTTCCGAACATCCGGCCGATTCTCGACCGCATCGGCCGATTCCCGCATCAAAGCGGGATTCTTCGTCCCCTCTATATCACGATTCCACTTTTAGAGTCAAACCATTGTACTTTTTCGGTGCGGGCACTAGATACGTTGGCTCCCGGGGGCCGGATCCATCCGACCTGCAGGAGAACGCGGGTGCCTGCACGTTCGGCACCGGGTCTGTGGGGAGGAACCAGCGAAATCCGTACCGACCGGGTGCCCACGGGTACCGGCACGGCCCGACAGGGACAGGGGAATTCCGACGGATTCCTACCGTCAATTCAACGTTTCCGGACTACCGGACCCAGAGGAGCATCGCCTCCGGCGGGATGATTCGGGCACCCCGCCGGAAGCGAGCGCAGAAGCAGACAGCTACAGGTTCTGTCCGCTTACCATTGCGAACAGCATGGGCACCGACAGCATGGTATTGGTTCGTGAAAACAGCATCGCGGTTCGGGCCGCAGATGCCTTGGTTTCGGCATCGGCCTCAACCAAGCCGAGGGCCTTCTGCTGGTTGGGCCAGATCACGAACCAGACATTGAACCACATGACGATACCCAGCCACATGCCGATGCCGAGCAAGGTCTGTGACCAGGTTCCGCCGACGATACCGAGCGAGAGCGTTTCGACGAGGTAACCGTTGACCCAGGCGAGAAGCAATCCGGTCACGATGGTCGCCATGGCGCCCCAGCGGAACCAGCACAGGGCAAGGGGTGCGATGACTTTGGCAATCGCAGGTTTCTGGTCATCCGGTATTTCCGGCATGCTGGGGATTTGGACAAAATTGAAGTACCAGAGCAAGCCGATCCACATGACGCCTGAAACCACATGTAGCCATCTCAGAAAGAAGCTGGGGAACGCATCGGCGGAATATCCCATGGTCGCGTAGTAGAGAATGAACAGGAGCAAGGCCAACACGAAACCGGCAATGACCGTGTTTCGAAGGGACGTGAGGATGGAAGCCATGCGAAATTCCTTCAGAACGTGACGATGAGTACGAACGCTGTGCGCGGGGCGCAGATCGTGACGGCACTATACCAGAGCGTCCAAATTCTCGGGAACATGATGCGTGGCGCGCTTCAGGCTGACCGCATGCGTCGATTCCCGATGAGACCAGACGGCGACGTCCGCAAGGTGCTTCGGAACGCATCCCGGGGGAAACGGTTTGCCACCGTGGTCAGGAACGGCCGACCCAGACTTCATGACGGAATTCATGCCGAAAGGACGACGTCCGGCCGATGTCCGGAACCGCAACCACAGATCGCCCACGCCGGGCCCCGGGCAGTCGTCGCCGGAGAAGGACTGCCTTCGGACAACGTCATTCCCCCGCTTCCGCACCATCGACGAGCCGCACTCGCGCGTGGCGGTTCCTGTCGCTTCGTCAGTTGCAAGGCGCTTCCTGCCGGCTGCCGGTAGTCTCGACGGGTGCCGGCGCCGAGGCGCAGGGACGGATATTCCGGCCGGGAGGCCGCACGCATCCGGAGCCGAGTCGTCGGTCGGGGCCGCGCGGTCGGGCTTCCCGTAGCGGGGCTTCAGCCGTCAGACATCCCTCTGGAAAGCGGCCGGTCTCGCGGCTTCCGTGGCATCGGTCCCGACATTTGGCGGAGCAGGCGGCGGTGAGGCAGCCCAGCAGCACGAAACCATCAATTTTCGGCTTGTTGCCGAGTGGAACCGAGGTCGGTTCGAACGCGTATCGGGCGGGCGGCGGCAACGATGCTCCTCTGCGGACGCAGAACCAAGTCGGCAACGGGCATGGGAGGCGTTCCGGGTTGGGAGCGTGCAACCGGATTCGAACCAAGGCGGCGGTCCACGAAAGGTTGCCGGAGCCGACATCCCGCCTGCGAAAGCGTTTGGGTCGACTGGTCGTGCCGCGCCGGTGACCGCCGCCCCACGCTGCCGGAACCTGCGCTGATGTCCCACCCGCAGTTCCCCCATCGAAGCCTGCTTCCTGCGGGTCCCCGAAGCCACTCTCCAGGAATCGAACGTCATCGTGGCGAAGTGTGATCAACCCCGTCATCGTCCTTCTGCCGGGCAGAGAGCGCCGAGCCCCGCAGGCCGCCCCTAGGACACCGGATGTTCCGGATCGGCAACCATGCCGAAGTCGTGCAGCCAGCTCAGGCCCGCCTCGAAGGTGGTGCGTGGGCGATATTCGCAGCCGACCCAACCTGCATAGCCGTCCGCATCCAGCATCCGTAGCAAGCGGGGGCCGTTGATGGCGCCGCCGCACGGTTCGTGCCGACCGGGTATGCCGGCAATCTGCGTGTGCCGGATCAGCGACCGGTACCGGCTATAGGCCCGACCGACATCCCCTTCCATGAGGTGCGTGTGATAAAAGTCGAACTGGAGGCCGACATTGTCGCAAGCGACGGCTTCGATGATCCGTTTCGCATGGTGCAGCCTGGACAGGTGATAGCCCGGCATGTCGCGGTCGTTGAGGGGTTCGATCAGGACCTCGAGGTCGTGTCGTGCCGCCACGGAGGCCGCATGACGCAGGTTCCCGACCAAGCACCCGTCGCAGGCGTTGGGTTCGTCGGAACGCAGGCCGGCCATGACATGAATGCGGGGACAGCCGAGCTGTGTCGCGTACTCCATCGCGACCCCGAAAGCGGCACGAAAGTCGGCGTGTCGCGCGGGCAGGGAAGCCAGTCCGCGGTCGCCGCGGTCCCAGTTTCCGGGTGGCGAATTGATGAGAACCAGTTCGACACCGGCCTCGCGCATCCAGGCCCCGAGGTCCGAGATCGGCCAATCGTAGGGAAACAGAATCTCGATGCCGCGAAATCCGGCAGCGCGCACTCGACGGATCCGACCTGGCAGAGCGCCCGCCGCGAACAGCATCGTCACGTTGGCGGCCAGCTGCGGCACGTTCCTCCTGCCCGAAGCCCTTGTTCTGGTCGGAGTGGCTGGATTCGAACCAGCGGCCCCTGCCTCCCGAAGACAGTGCTCTACCAGGCTGAGCTACACTCCGTGGCTCCCCCGAGCATATAGCCCGGAGGGTGCCGTCAATGCAAACCCGACTCACTTCCGCCCGGATGCGACAGGATGCTCAGGGTGAGGGTGCCAAGGTTTCGTGCACGTAGGTGCACGGCAAGGCTGACGGCCTGCCCGTTCTCGGGTTTCAACGCTCCGATTCGGCCCCACGAACGGCTTGCCATCCGTTCGCAGGCGCCGTGCCGAACGGTTGCTGGGATGCTCCAACCGTACAGACTGCCGATCCCCCTTCCGAATGCCGGCGGTATCGATCTTGCAGGATGACGCATTCCACGTGACCGTCCGCAATACCCTGCGTCGATCGTCCGGGCGAAACGGTTCCCGGCCGTGACGGGAGGACTACTGCTTCCGGCTGCAGGCCAGATGCGCCAGATCCGCAAGTGCGCTGCGCCACGGACTCGGCGGAAGAGCTTCCAAGGCGGCGACCGCGTCTTCCCCGCAGGCTGCTGCCCGCCGATAGGTCAGCGCCAGGGTCCCCCGTTGCCGGAGGATTCGACAGGCTTCAGCGAAATCGTCTGCCGTCTGCCGCCGCTGTCCCAGGGTCCGTTCCCAGAACCCGCGTTCCCGCACGTCGCCCTGCGCATAGGCCAAGATCACCGGAAGGGTCAACCGACCTTCGCGGAAATCGCCTCCGGTGGGTTTGCCGGTCGTCTGCGATTCACCAAGGTAGTCCAGCGCGTCATCGGTGAGTTGGAAGGCCGTCCCGACCTGACGGCCATAGCGCTCGAGACCCGACAGGACATCCGGATCGGGAGTCACGAGGTGCCCGCCGACGGCGGCGGCGGCGGCAAACAGCTGGGCTGTCTTGGCCTGCACCACTTCCAGATACTCGTTCTCCGTGGTCCCGGTATTGCCAGTGACGACGAGCTGCAGGACCTCTCCCTGGGCGATCACGGCCGCTGCATCGGAAAGCAGCCGAAGCACCGCCAAGGAACCATCAGTCACCATCAGCCGAAAGGCCTGACTGAACAGGAAATCGCCTACCAGGACGCTGGCCGCGTTCCCCCAGACCGCATTCGCCGACTTCAGTCCCCGGCGCTCTTGGCTCTGGTCCACGACATCGTCGTGCAGCAGGGTCGCGGTGTGAATGAACTCAATGACGGCTGCCAGCCGGACGTGACGGCAACCTTCGTAGCCAGCCGCCCGGGCACCCAGCAGCGTAATCAGCGGGCGGATCCGCTTTCCGCCGGCATCCGTGACATGTCGGGCCAGTTCCGGGATCAGAGAGGTGGAACTGGCCAGATTCTCATCGATGGTTTCGTTGACGTGAGCAAGATCATCGGCAACCAGCGCCCGGATGGACGCCAGATCGGGCGGGTGAGGCTCACAGGCACCTCCGATGACTGCATCCACGGACCTAGTCTCCACGATCTCTGTGCCGACGCTCGAAGCCCTCTTGTCCCGTTAAGCATAGGAAAAAGCCGCCGATGAAGTCAACATGAGCGCCTGCCGGACAGCGGCGGTCATGCGCGGTCCGGATGAGTGCAGGTATCGGATGGTTGTCGGCCGGCGGTGAATCGCGCTGGACCTTTGCTAGATTCGTGCAACAGTCCGGCACGAGGGGGAGGGAAGCGCGATGGTGCGGGTCCTGGATCGGGATGTCGATGGCATCGGCAGCATGGGGTCGCTCTTCCGGACCTACCGCTTCCGCCCGGAAGAGATCCCGATCCTGGCGGAGATCGACTGGAACCGTCTGGCACGGCGGGTGTTCATCGACCCCATCACCGGTCTCATCGCCCTCATGTCGCCGTCCTCCGAGCATGAAAACTATGCGGGCGGGATCGACCGGCTGGTGCAGGACGTGAGTCTGGCCATGGGTACCCGGGTCGTCACGCTGGGTTCGACACGCTGGCGGCGCCCGGGCGACCCGGAGAGGACCGGAGCCGAGCCCGATGCCTGCTTCTATCTCGGCGAAAAAGCCCAGGCGCGGGCGCGAGCCCGACATGACGGCCCGGAGACCTTGGCCGCCTTCGAGGCAAACCATCCGCCTGATCTTGTGGTCGAGATCGAGCTCAGCCACGGGGACAGCGGTAAGCCGCTGTTCTACCGCGAGGTCGGGGTCGCCGAGATGTGGCGCTTGGACTTGAGATTGGAAGGCCTCAAAGTCGAGATGCTCAATCTCGAGGCTCCGGACGGACCGATCCGGCTTGATTCCTCGTTTGTGCTACCGCTCTGCACACCGGATTTCGTGCGCGCCGCGCTCGATCTGGCCGTTGACGGGCGGCTGCGGGAACTGGACGATCTGGTCGCTCATGCCGCCGCATCGGCGCCGAAGGAGGATCGGCAGTCGCCGACGACCGCTCCCCCCGGCAGGGTGGACGGAACCACATAGCAGGAAGCGCCTTGTTCCGGCCTTGTCCGGGGTCGCATGTCTTGGGATGGATCACGTGCTGCCTGAGCGCCGAAGACACAGCAGGCCCAGGGCCATCCAACCCTGATGGCCCCAATCCTGATGGCCGCAACGTACGTGGATCCGCGACAGTTTCCAGCACCTACAAGGCGTCAGAGCCTGTACGGAAACTATTGAGCGGTCCCGATTCTGGCCGCTCGTGCAAAGTATCGGCGTCGGAGAGACCGCTTCGAAAGCAATCTGACAGATGTGGAATGGGCTTGTTTGATCCCGATGTACTCTCCAGCCACATCGCAGATACCAGAATCGGGGTCGCTCAATAGTTTCCGCACAGGCTCTCAGGATGGATCCGTGTCGGAACCATCCAAGGACGAGGCCGCTACGATACGCACTACCAACACGACAAGCCGAACAAAGACCTCTGGCTGAGGCCTCTGCGCAAGGACGGGAAACGCATCCTCAACCGGTGACAATCGTCAACCATCACCTCGTGATCGAACGCTTGCCCAGGCCTGGCGGCCCGTTCTCCGGAGGATTCGCCGGTATGTGGATGTGCTGCTAACATTGGCGGTGACGTGGATAACCGTGAGCGGCTGTCGGCGTCGGTCCGGGGTCCCCGGATCAGATAGATGTGACGGACCGCAATGGGTGCCGGACGGGAATGCTGGGCGCATGCTTGGGCATGCACTCGCGGATTTCGGGATCCCGGCGAATGACGCGGGCGGCACACGAACTGGGAGGAATTGCATGAGATTGGACACATCGGGCGCCGTGCGCCCTCTGGTTGCCGGAGCAGTGGGGATGGCGTTGTTCGCCGGGACTGCTCTTGCCGGCAACGTCACTCACGAACGGCTGGTCAACAGCGAAAGCGAACCAAGAAACTGGATCACGCACCACGGCAACTATGAAGCGCACCGGTTTTCCGGGCTCCGTGAGATTGACAAGGCCAATGTCACGGACCTGAAGGTCGCGTTCACGTACGCCATGGGCAGCATTCAGGGCGGCGGCACGGACCCGGTGGTCTTTCCGTTCGCCGGTCTGGAGGGGACGACCATCGCCGAAGACGGGTTCCTGTACCTGACGACCGGTTGGGGCGTGGTGACCAAGCTCGACGTACGCGGCGGCAAACCGATCACGGTCTGGAAGTCGGATCCCGAGGCCGACAAGGACTGGGCTCCGAGCGTGTTGTGCTGCGGCATCAACAACCGGGGCGTCGCGTTGCACGGCAACAAGGTCATCGCCGGGGTCATCGACGGCCGTATCCGCGCCCTGAACAAGACGGACGGCAGCCTCATCTGGGAAACCCAGGTGGCGGACCCGGGCATTGCCGAGACCATCACCGGTGCCCCCCTGATCGTCAAAGACACAGTCGTCACCGGCATGGCCGGTGCCGAGTTCGGCGTCCGCGGCTGGATCGCCGCACTCGACGTCAACACCGGTGAGGAAGTCTGGCGGACGCACACCATTCCGGGACCGGGCGAACCCGGTCACGAAACGTGGAAGGACGACTACGGAGCTTGGAAAACGGGTGGCGGGTCGACTTGGGTGACGGGCTCGTACGACCCCGAACTCAACATCATCGTATGGGGTACCGCCAACCCGGGTCCCGACTGGGACAACGCCTATCGACCGGGTGACAACCTCTGGACCGACAGCACCATTGCGGTGGATGCCGACACCGGCGAGTTTCTGTGGGGGTTCCAGCACACGCCGAACGATCCGTACGACTACGACTCGGTTGCGGAGAACACGTTCGTCGACACCGTGATCAACGGCCAGTTCGTGCGTGCGACCCTGCACGCCGACCGCAACGGTTTTGCCTACGCAATGGACCGTTCGAACGGCGAATTCATCTGGGGCACCCAGTTCGTCAAGAAGCTGAACTGGACGGACGGTCTCGACGAGAACGGCCGGCCGGCTTCGTATGATCCGGCCGTCGACGTGCAGAGCTACAATCCGGGCACCGCGGCGCACCGCGGAGAGCTGACCGAGGTGGGTGCGCGAAGCGAGATCGAGGGGATCTCGTGTCCGGCGCACACGGGGGGCAAAAACTGGCCGCCGACCTCGTACAGCCCGCATACCGGTCTGTACTACATTCCGGTCATCGAAAGCTGCAACCGGGCGTTTTCCGCGGTTTCTCCCAAGAACTTCGATCCGTCCACGCGCCAGTGGTTCCTAGGCGGAGCACCGTACTTCACGTTCGATGATCCGCGTTCGGGCCGCATTACCGGAAGTGTGACGGCGATTGACGTATCGACCGGCGTCGTGGTCCGAAAGTGGGAAACCGAGTTCCCGATGCTGGGAGGGATTCTCTCCACCGCCGGAGGTCTGGTGTTCACAGGCACGGCCGACGGAGCCGTGGTCGCGCTCGACGACACCACATTGGAAGAGCTCTGGCGTTTCGAGACCGGGTCGTCGATCAACGCACCGCCGATGACCTACGAGGCCGACGGCAAGCAGTACATTGCCATTCAGGTCGGTCTCGGCGGTGCTTGGCCGCAGTGGTTCACCGACTCGACACCCGAGCTGAAAGCCGCGGTGCCGAGCAACGTCCTGTACGTGTTCTCGCTGTAGAGCGGATGCATGGGGAAGTCCGGCCCGTCCGGGCCGGACTTCCCGCGTGCCCGACGCTATCTTGATGACCGTGTAGTCCGGGGGTCCGCGTCGCTTCACGCGGATGGTTCATGAGATGGTTCATGAATCGTGGCAAGGCCGCATCGGCCCCCTCAATCCCACCCCGATCCCGAATGCAACGACATGCCCTATCGCACTCGACGCCCCTATCCCTTCGTAAGTCTGGCCGCCGCAACGGTCATCGGCACGGCCGCCTTCGCTACGCCGATAGCTGCCCGGGCCGACAACGAAACGCCGCGGCGTTCGGGACCGCCGCCGCTCGTCTTTTCCGAGTTTCCGAACCAGTGCGCGCGCTGCCACAAGTCCGACGGACGCGGCGGACCGGCCTACGGCGGCTTTGCCGCCGACCTGCGCGCCACGCTGCTTGATCATGACGGCTTGGTCTACGTGATCACGGTGGGAATCCGCGACCGCGGCATGCCCGAATTCAAGAGCACGATGTCGAAACGCGAGATCGAAGGCATCGCAACCTACATCGAGGAACATATCAAAGGCGTCTACTACGATGACGCCGGCAACCGCATCACCGCCGAGGAAGCCGCCGACCTGCAGGGCTCGCGAAAAGCAGTCTCCGGAAACTAACCCGAAGAACCCTCTGATCTCAGCGGCAGGATCACGACAAGGAGTATCTGCTCACCCCTCCGTAGGGGCGGGTTCGGCGTTGTACCTCCTGATCGTGTCGGCGGCGGTTTCGGCGCGTGCGATCGGGATGGCGGCGAGTGGATGGCAGCCGAGTGCGGCCATGGAGGTGAGATCGATGGAGATTCGGCACCAAGCCTCGGCGTGGAGCCGGATTCGGAAGCATCCGGAGACCCTTGGATCGTGCCCTTGGCCCGCCGGATGTTCGGCTCGCCGGTGTGGTGCGTGAAGCGGAACGCAGGACGGACTCTTCGCGCCGTGCGAGACGCTCATGGAGGTGGTGTGCGTCGGACTTCGCGATCGGTCCGCGTTTTCCTGTTCGGGCGGGGCGGGATTTCTGTCCGTTCCTTCACCCCCTCGTCCAAGTCAGGAGGGTCCGGTATCGCGGGAGGACGCTGCGGCGTTCGGGTTCGGTCCGTGACTGGGCCGTGCCGGGTGGATCCGGTGGCCGGTCTCGCGCAGCAGGTGCGTCATCCATCATGCATGCCAGCGGTAGCCGTGGGAGTCGACAAGGAAGGTCCGATCCCTGAGCAGGTGGGACCCGCACCGCAGTCAAGGGCATTCGGATACGTTTTTCTGGCGTTCGGATAAAACAGCCCTCGCGCTTCGGGTTTTTGCCCGATGCCGGGGCCGGTCTGGTGGCCGGTGTCCGTGTCAGGCGGCGGCCCGGTTCTGCCACTTGCTCCTGGGTGGTCTCGACTGCCGTACGGAACTGCGCCTTGGCCTTTCGCGCGGGATGCAGTGCGAGAGGCCGGACAGGACCCGCCGGACGGAGCGGGCGATCTTGGCGCTCGGCGCGAGGAACAGGGCCTAGATCTCCTGGCCGCCGAGGCGCAGGCCGTTGCGGAAGTGGGTGCGCAGGGCCGGCCAGCCGTCGCTGTCGTCGAGATCGTGGTCGCAGCGGTCCGCGAACTGGCGGGCGAGGGTGAGGAGGATAAAGGCGGCGTAGAGCTCCTGTCGGACGCCCCGCATGGACCGGGCGTGGAAGGCCTCGATCAGGAACTTCCCGGTCTTGTACCGTTCCTCCACGCCCCATCGAGCAGGATCGAGATCCGAGAGTGCGGCGATGGGGTAGCGGCGGCCGTCGAGCAAGGAGGTCGCGATGCAGGATTCCGTGTCGGCGTGCCGGTACCGGACGAGCCGGACGCGCAGGGTCCTCGAGCGCAACACGGTGTCGTCCCCGGGTGCATCAAGGGTGAGGGTCCGGTCGACCTCGCCGGAGGCGAGGAAGGCGTCGAACCCGGGGTGGGCACCGTTCCGGATGCGGAACACGAAGTTCCGTTTGCGCTCCCGGTGGGCAAGAGCCAGGGCGAAGGAGTAGTAGCTGTGGTCGTAGACGATGACGTCGCCTTCGGCAGCATGGCCGAGGTGCACGAGGGCAGCGGCCGGCTCGTTCTCGTGGTCGAACAGGTCGAAGTCGACCGGAATGCGGTCATGGAGCCGGTAGAGTGCGCTGATCATGCCCTGGGGATCGCGGGTGCCGTCGATGATGCGGTAGCCGTACTGCGCGAGTTCCCTGGGTAGGGTGATCTTCGAGCTGCCGACAGCAAGGATCCTGTGGCCCATCCAGAGCGTGCCTTCGGGACCGTGGGCGAGGAGCTCCGCATGCAGGCGCTTGAACGCGGCCTCGTCGAGCTTCTCCCGCGCCGCGCAGGCCGTCGACGCCGCCGGAGGCTCCGCCTGCGGCAGGGCGAGGCCCGCGGCCGCGCACTGCTCCCAGAGCTCGCTGAGCGTGGTCCCGTAGCCCTGCCCGCGCGGCGCGGCGACGAGGCGGAGCACGAACAACATGATCAGCAGGCTGTTGAAGACACGCCGGCGCCTCTGCCAGCGCGCGTCCTCGCGTTCCGCAATCGCGGCGGCGGCCGCGACGAGCGCCTCCCAGCGTTTCGAGCACCGGCGGTCGGCGGCGGCCGACCGTCCCCGCTCGGCGGCGGCCGACCGTCCCCGCTCGGCCCGCGTCGCAGGCGTGCGCCGCGCCGCGCCGCGCTCCGAGCGCAGGATCGCGCGGGCCCCCTCGCAGAGCGGCAGCACGTAGACTCCCTTGCGCGACTTGCCCCGACCCGCGGTGTCCCCGATGCGCTCCCAGTTGGCCGCACGGTAGCACGAGGCCCGGAACCGGGTCTCGTCGACGAAGGTCTCGATGAGGACGGGACGCCAGCCGTGGAGGCGTTCCCAGTCGTCGGCGAGGCGGCGCGTCGCCAGAGCCAGGGCCGAGGACGCCAGGTTCTTCGAGACGACCCAGGGGAACACGAGGTACCGTGAATTGACCGTCATCCGGTGGCGGTTGCGGTCGCGCCTGCGGTCCGTCCATCCGATCCAGCGGTCTCGGCACGGAAGCGTCTTCGTCACCGCCTCGAACAGGATGCAACCCAGCCGACGCCCCTGCCGATCGGTCACGAAGTAGCGGACATGCGCCCCGAAAGGGCGCTTGTAGCCGAGGTAGTGGTGCCGGTCGACGAAGGCGTTCCACAGCTGCCGCCCCTCGGTGTCGGGGACCGGCTCGACGCGAAGCGGGCGCAGTTCCGACAGCGGAGCCACGATCTCCGGCTGCGGGTCGGAGGCCGAGGTCCAGACCGGGGCAGCGGCCATGTCGCGGACGTGATCCTCGCGCACGGGCGGCAACGTCAGGATGCCGTGGCGCTCCAAGGTCTCCAGCATCCCGAGGCAGGCCCCGACCCTGTAGCCGCCCTTCGCCGTCGTCCAGTGAAGGTGCTCGCAGAGGGTCTTCGCCAGCTCGTTGCGGCTGCAGTGGGAAAACCGACCCACGGTCTCCCGGACCTCCGCGATCTGCTGGCGGGTCAGGCGGCGGCCCGAGAAGGTGGTCGACTTCAGGCCGGCGATTCGCGGGTCCATAAGGGATTTCCGCATCATCGAATCAAGAACATCATGCGCATCCGCGGGTGCTTGTCAGACGACGGGTGGACAAAAACAGCCGCATATCGGAAGTCATTCTCGCTCACGATCTTGCCGGTACGGGAACCCCCCCCGTCACATCGAGGCGCAGATCCGAATGCCCTCGGCGCGCTGCTTTCACCCAGGAGGCCGGCGACCTATCGGCAACCAAGGTACCGGACCGTGGACGGTCAGCGTTCGGCTTCTGCCCGACGGGCGGCGCGAACCTGTGCGGGCGTCATGATGGCCTCCAGTCGGCGTTTCCACGGCACCAGATACTCCTCGCCCTCGGCGATGGCCCGGCTAATCCACGCGTGCGCTTCGAGATTGTCGTGGTGCTGGCCCCGGCCGGCCTGCAGGTGGATCATCTTGAACAGCATTCTGCCGCCGAGAAAGCCGGCCGCCCGGGCGCGCGACGCCCACAGGTAGGCTTCGCTGTAGTCTCCGGACTTGCGAGCCGAGTCGTAGGCCTCGCGTCCGATCATGTACATCGCGTGGACATCGCCGTTCTCGGCCTTGCACAGGTTGCCTTCCGGACCGTTCGGGCAACCTGCAGCATGGAGCGGATTGGCACCCACGAAGAGCGCGAACAAGGAAGCTGCCAGCTTCATCTCGACCCCTTTCCTGCTTGTGTTCGGTCCTGCTGAGCGGATGCCGGACGGCCCGCCGACCGGACGGCGGACCGATCTCCGTGCGGTCAGCACCTCAGGACTCCCGGCACGGGGCGCTCAGTTCGATCGTTTTCACGAAGGCCACCGCCGCCGGCTCCCGCATCAGCGCAGGTCGACGGGCAACCCGGTTCACGAAGGTTGCCGACAGGTTTCCCAGATCCTCGGGAAGGGTCACGCAGCGCCACTGCGGTGCCCCGTTCACCAAGAGCTCTCCCGCCTTGAACAGGGCGGCGACGGTGCCGACGACAGCGCGGCACTGGACGATCAGCATCCAGCGGTAGAACTGTTCGCCGACCACGTCCTCGAAGCCCTCGACTTCCTGACCGCAGGCAAACTTGAGATCGGAACCGGTTTCGACAGGATCGATCGGACCGTGCGGCGGCGACCCGCCCGCAGCCCCGGCAGAACCGATCCCCAGACCTGTGGAAAGCCCCAGCACGGCGATTGACACAGCAACCCCCCGGATCCCCTTCCGCATGGCAACAAGCCTCCCTGGTAGTGGTCATCAGTGGTACGTATCAGTGGTACGTGTGGATCTTCGCTGCCGTCTGCATCGCCATCAGGTCCGGAAGCGGGCGCCAGCGAGGCCGATTGCGATCGACGGACCCAGACCGGCCTTCTAGCCACGTTCATCCGAACCCGGACGCGATGGCTCCAAGAGGTTGAATGTCAGCCCTCGGGAATCGGACGCCGTTACCCGGACCGTCTGCAGACGGTCGGGCAGGTCGAAATAGAAATTCGGGTTGGCGGAAAGCGCTGCCGAGGTCACCAGGTCCGCAATCGGACCGGACGTATCGCCCAAGGCTACCGTTTCGACAAAATAGGCAGGGATCACCTCTCCTTGTGCATCCGCTACCAGGCCGGTGTCCATGGGGTGCGTGATGCGCACCTTGAGCCGTGTCGTGCGGTGGGGCCGTCGATAGCGCTTCATGGCGATCGTGCCGAGCGGCTTCTCGGCGCTGCCACCGCCAGCGGCCGTGCACCCGCCCGGGTTCTGCACTTCGACCCGGACGCTGGCGACATGCCACACCCCTTGCGCATCGCGCGCTGCGGCCCGGACCGGCGTCGTCCGTTCCAAGCGGACGTTCATGCCGACCGACCGAAGGGTTCGCCGCGGGAACAGCCGGGCAGCGGTCTGGATCGGGTTATTTTCGGCGACGATCACCACTTCTTCCGCGGGCTGGATGCGGTCGGACAACTCGACGACCAACGGAACGCTGAAGGCATCCTCGACCGTACGGGGAATGATGAGACGGACCTGATAGTCGTACTTGACAGGTCCGTCCCCGAGCAGTTCCCGCTGCATGTCCGCCCACCATGCCGAGCGCATCGGGTCGTAGTCTCCGGCCTGCGGCGCAGCAGCAGCCATCAGAAGAACGGTGCAGGACATCAGGAAGGCAAGACCGGGTCGACGCATGGGGCGCACTCCAATGCTGGCACGGGGCTCCACCCTACCAAAAGCCGGATGTGCGGAACAGTCCGGTCCACGGACGCCGTTCTGCGTGCCCTTCGACTGCGGCGCCCGAGCCTGGCCTCCACCTGGTATCGCTCCCCCGGCGAGTACGAAAGCGGCTGGGCAGGCACGGACCGCACGGAGCTTCCGGTCGGGACGCGGCGCCGCGCGCCGGCCCGGCCGACTCTCTCCGCGTCGACCGTGCCGGGAATGATCCGGTATCGTGCCGGCCCGTCGGCTCGCGCACTGCGCCGCTGAGGCCGACGGGCCGCCGCTGCACCGCGTTCGCGGGCAGCGACGGCGGGGCCGGAAACGGCGGCGGTGCAGCGGGTGTGCGAAGGGCCGGAAGCCATGCAGGAGATCTTGCGCACCAACGACGTGGTGCGCCTCGAGTACCTCCGCGCCCTCCTTCGAGAGGAAGGCGTCGAGACATTCGTATTTGACGATCACATGAGCATTACGGAGGGGAGCATCGGCATTCTCCCGCGGCGCCTGATGGTGGCCGAACCGGACCTCGACCGAGCCCGGTCGGTGTTGCGGGCGGCCGGCGACTCCACCGGCCCGGCTGGGGGGCGCACCGGACGGAACGGGTGATGGACGGATCGGATTCCCTGCGGTACGTTCGGCGGATGCCGGCCTCGCTTCCCTTTGTCCGCCGAGTTCCGAACGTCCCGCTGGTACGGATCGCCGGTGTGGTCGGCATGCGCCCCCGTCCCGTCGGTCCGGAGGCGGTGACCGCCGTCGGTATGCTTCCCGTGCTCCGACGCGCCTTCTCGGTCCGGAAGGCGAAGGCCGTTGCCCTGTCGATCAACTCGCCGGGCGGCGCCCCGGTGCAGTGCGATCGGATCGCCCGGGAAATCCGGTACCTTGCCGTCAAGCACGATCTGCCGGTGCTCGCTTTCGTCGAGGACATTGCGGCATCCGGGGGGTACTGGCTGGCCTGCACGGCGGACGAGATCTTTGCCGGGTCGTCCTCGATCGTGGGAAGCATCGGCGTGATCAATGCCAGTTTCGGGTTTCCCCGGCTGCTCGAGCGTTTCGGCATCGAGCGCCGGATCTACGCCGAGGGCCGCCACAAGGGCATGATGGATCCGTTCTCGCCGGTGAGCGAGGCCGACGCTGCGGTGCTGCAGACCGTGCTGAAGGACATTCAGGCGGACTTTCGGCGACATGTGGAAGAACGCCGTGGGGCCCGCCTGCAACCCGACCCGGACCGGATCTTCAGTGCGGCCGTCTGGAGCGGCCGTAGGGCCTTGGAGCTCGGACTGGTGGACGGGCTGGGCGATGCCGGAACGGTGCTACGGGAACGATTCGGCGAACAGGTCCGGATCCGAGATTTCACTCCGAAGCGCCGCTGGTTCCGATCTCCGCTCGGTGCGCACGGCGGCGCGCAGTCGGTCGCCGGACTGCTCGAGGCCTTGGAGGAGCGGGCCCTCTATGCACGGTACGGCCTGTAGCATGACGCGACGGCATCCCTCGGCCCGTTCGGCGCGGTCCCCGGGAAGCTGATCGTGGGGCTGTTCAGCCTGCCCAAGCTGCTGCTGCTCGCGCTCCTGCTGCTGATCGTGTGGTACGGGTTCCGGCTGTTCGAGCGCCGTTCCGCTGTCGCTCGCCGCAAGGAGATCGAACGGGCCGCCGAAGCGGCCGTCGATCGGGGCGTGAGGAAGCGAAGGGCGGCGCAGCGTGCGGCCAGCGTCGAAACGACCGAGTGCGCCGTCTGCGGCAGCTTCGTCTCCCGCGATACTCCTGCAGCCTGCCCGCGGAGCGACTGTCCTCACCCGCGGGGCTGACCTGCGGCTTGACCGCGGGCGGATGGCCTCCGTAGGTTGCGTCTCGCTCGTCGCCCTTCGGGGATGCCTCCGTGCTGACACGTGACACCTCGTTCCAGGGCCTGATCGCATCGCTGCAGGGGTACTGGGCGGCCGAGGGCTGCGTCGTCCTGCAGCCGCTCGACATGGAAGTCGGGGCCGGCACGTTTCATCCGGCGACGACTCTGCGGGCACTGGGTCCGGATCCTTGGAAGGCCGTGTACGTGCAGCCCTGCCGGCGCCCGGCGGACGGTCGCTACGGTGAGAATCCGAACCGGCTGCAGCACTACTATCAGCTGCAGGTCGTGCTGAAACCGTCGCCGATCGACATGCAGGAGCGGTACCTGGGAAGCCTCGCGGCCCTGGGAATCGATCCCCGGATCCACGACATCCGATTCGTCGAGGACGACTGGGAAAGCCCGACCCTCGGCGCCTGGGGGCTCGGCTGGGAAGTCTGGTGCGACGGGATGGAAGTGACGCAATACACCTATTTTCAGCAGGTGGGCGGCCTCGATTGCCGCCCGGTCACCGGCGAGATCACGTACGGCATGGAACGCCTTGCCATGTACGTGCAGGGCGTCGACGACGTCTACGCCCTGCGCTGGAATCCGGACGGTGTGACCTACGGGGACGTGTTTCGGGAGAACGAACGACAGCAGTCCGCCTACAACTTCGAATCGGTCGACCCGAAGAAGCTGAGCCGCCGCTTCGACGATGCCGAGGAAGAATGCCGGGCGCTGCTGGCTACCGGCCTGACTCTCCCGGCCTACGAACAGTGCGTCCGCGCCTCCCACACGTTCAATCAGCTGGACGCGCGCGGCGCCATCGGCGTGGCCGTCCGGGCCGGCTACATCCTGCGCGTGCGGGCCCTGGCGTCGGCCTGCTGCGAGCAATGGATGCAGGCGGGGTCCCGGGACCGGCCGGATCCTCCGGATGCCTGACCTGCTGCTGGAGCTTCGATCCGAAGAGATCCCGGCCGGCGCTCAGCGGCCGGCCTCCGTCGCTCTGGAACGCGAGGTGGTCGCGGCGCTCGACGAGGCCGGACTGTCGGCCGGGCACGCCGCGGCCTGGTCGACGCCGAGACGGATCGCGATCCGGGTATCCGACCTGCCCGCCGCCCGTTCGGCGGCCCGGACCGAACGACGCGGCCCGCGCGTGGGTGCTCCCGATCCTGCCGTGGACGGCTTCTGTCGGGCGCACGAAACGGATCGCGACCACCTGGAAATCCGGGAAACCCAGAAAGGACCGTTCTACTTTGCCGTGCGGCAGGAGCCTCCGGTCGCAACCGCAGACTTGCTCCTGGACCTGATCCCGGCCGCCGTGCGCCGCCTGCCTTGGCCGAGGTCGATGCGGTGGGGCGGGGGCGACTTCCGCTGGATCCGCCCCTTGCGCGGGCTGCTGTGCGTGTTCGACGACCAAGCGGTGGCCTTCGGTCTCGGGCTCCTGACCGCGGGCGCGCGGACGGCCGGGCATCGGTTCCTTGCGCCGGAGAGCTTCACGATCGGTGCGGTCGCCGACTATCCGGAGCAACTGCGGGCACGGCAGGTCCTGCTGGATCCCGATCTCCGGCGCCGGCGCATCCTCGATCAGGGGAAGGCGCGCGCCGTCCAAGCCGGTTTCGCCCTAGCTGCCGACGATGACCTGGTGGACGAACTCGCCGGGCTCACGGAATGGCCCGTGGTCCTGATCGGCCGCTTCGAAGAATCGTTCCTCGCACTGCCCCCGGAAGTGCTGACCACCACGATGCGGCGGCACCAGCGGTACCTGACACTGTCCCGGGGCGATGGCACGCCGGCGCCCGCCTTCCTCATGGTGGCCGACGTCGAGCCCGAGGATGGGGGCGCTGCGATCGTTGCCGGCAACGAACGGGTGCTTCGGGCGCGGCTGCAGGACGCGGAGTTTTTCTGGCGGGCGGACCGGAGGATTCCGCTGGCGGACCGGATCCGGATGCTCGACGACATCGTCTTCCACGCCCGGCTCGGATCGATGGCCGACAAGGCCCGGCGTCTGGATGCGCTGGCCGGCCGGCTGGCCCGAGTGCTGGAGTGGGATCCGGAGCGCGCGGGCGTCGCGGTCCAGGCGGCACGTCTCGCGAAGACCGATCTCACCACCGATCTCGTGGGCGAGTTTCCCGAGCTCCAGGGCGTCGTCGGGGGGCATCTTGCCCGCGCCCAGGGGCTCGGGCCCGAGGTCGCAACCGCGATCGCCGAGCAGTACCGTCCGCTGGGCCCGCGCGATCGGTGTCCGGGCACGCCGACAGGCGCCCTCGTCGCCCTCGTGGACAAGCTCGACACGCTGGCCGGCTTTTTCTGGAAAGGAGAACGGCCCACCGGATCGGGAGATCCACTGGCGCTCCGCCGCACGGCTCTTGGTCTCATTCGCATTGCCCTCGAGTACGACATCCGGATTCCGGTGGACGACCTTCTGCAGCACGCGCTGGAGGTGCATGCCGAAGGCAACGTTCCGGAACCGGCGCGGTCGGAGGGAATTCGGGTGCGGCAGGATCTGCGGGACTTCCTGATCGAGCGGCTTCGCATTCACCTGCGGTCGGCCGGCGCCCGCCACGATCACGTCGCGGCCACCTTGGACGCGGGGGCTGGGGCTCGGGATCTGCCCGGTCTGGCCGGTCAGGTGGATCTTCTGTCCCGGTTTCTCGACACGCCGGAAGGGGCGGCGCTGCAGGCCTCGTACCGACGCGCGGCCAAGATCGTGAAGATCGAATCCCGCCGGTCCCGGGTGGCGGCGGACGACCTCGATCCGGCACGGTTGCGTGAACCCGAGGAACGCGCACTGCACGGAGCGCTGGAGCGCTGCGGCCAGACAGCCCGTCGACACTTGGGCCACGGTCGGTTCCTTGCAGCCCTGGAAACCCTGGCGAACCTGCGCGAGCCCGTCGACCGGTTCTTCGAGAAGGTCAGGGTCAATGCGGACGACCCCGAGCTGCGCGCCAACCGCCTCCGGTTGCTGGCATCGCTGGAAGCCGCCGTCGTGCAGGTTGCCGACCTTTCGAAGCTCGAAGGCGGAGAGTCCGGTGGTCATGAGTAAGCACGTGTACCGCTTCGGCGGCGGCCGGGCCGAAGGGGGGGCCGGCATGCGCGGCCTGCTGGGCGGCAAGGGTGCCAATCTCGCTGAAATGAACGGCTTGGGGCTTCCGGTGCCTCCCGGATTCACGTTGACGACCGACGTGTGCGTGCACTGGCAGACCCACGACGGCGGATACCCCGAAGGTCTGCACGACGAGGTGGACCAAGCCCTCGCGGCCGTGGAAGCGCTGACCGTCTCCGGCTTCGGCGACCCGGGCCGACCGCTGCTGGTGTCGGTCCGGTCCGGCGCGGCCGTTTCCATGCCGGGCATGCTGGATACCGTGCTGAACTTGGGTCTGAACGACGGCACGCGCGCCGGACTCGCCGCATCCAGCGGCGATGCGCGGTTCGCAGCCGACAGCCACCGCCGGTTCATCCAGATGTACGGGAACGTGGTCCTCGGAGTGCCGCACCGGAGGTTCGAAGATGTCCTCGATGAGGTCAAGCTTGCGCGGGGCACGGAACAGGACACGGACCTTGCAGCCGAGGACTGGCTGACCGTCATCGAACGGTACCGCAGGCTTGTTCGGGAGCAGACGGGAACGCCGTTCCCCGAGGATCCGCGCCAGCAGCTGTGGGGGGCGATCGGAGCGGTCTTTCGGAGCTGGGGCAATGTCCGTGCCGTCACCTACCGGGAACTTCACGGACTGGACCATGTCGGCGGCACGGCCGTGAACGTGCAGGCGATGGTCTTCGGCAACATGGGCGAGGAATCCTGCACCGGCGTGGCGTTTACGCGGAACCCTGCGACCGGGGAGGCGTCCTACTACGGAGAGTATCTGCCGAATGCCCAGGGCGAGGACGTGGTGGCGGGAATCCGGACACCGAGACCCCTGACCGACGCTGCGGACGGCGACGCCGACGCCCTGCCGATGGAACGGGCGATGCCCACGGTGTACGCGGAACTTGCGGCCACCTTTGCGCGACTGGAAACGCACTACCGCGACATGCAGGACATCGAGTTCACCGTGCAGAAGGGAAAACTCTGGATTCTCCAGACCCGAAATGGCAAGCGGTCGACGAAGGCCGCGCTGCGCATCGCCGTTGACATGGTGCGGGAGGAACTGATCAGCCGGTCGGAAGCCCTCCTGCGAATCGATCCCGAACGGCTCGATCAGCTCCTGCACCCGACCCTGGATCCCGGAGCCCACACCCGCATCTTGGTGCGCGGATTGCCGGCTTCGCCGGGGGCGGCGGCCGGCGTTGCCGTCTTCAGCGCGGACGAGGCGGAACTGCAGGGAAAGGCCGGGAAGAGCGTCATTCTCGTGCGATCGGAAACCAGCCCGGAAGATATCCACGGCATGCATGCGGCCCGGGGCATCCTGACCGGCCGTGGCGGGCAGACGAGCCATGCCGCCGTCGTGGCGCGCGGCATGGGGCGCCCGTGCGTGGTGGGCGCGGGCGAACTCGTGATCGATCAGGAGAGCCGGTCGGCCCGGACCCTCTCGTCCGGTTTCCGGGAGGGAGATCGGATCACGATCGACGGTTCCACGGGAGCGGTGATGCTGGGCGAGGTGCCGACCATCGATCCCGAACTTCCGGACGCGTTCCATGAGCTAATGGGGTGGGCGGACGACATTCGAAGACTGCGGATCCGGGCCAATGCGGAGACCCCCGTCGATGCCGAGACGGCAAGAAGGTTCGGCGCTGAAGGCATCGGTCTCTGCCGGACCGAGCATATGTTCTTCGACGGTGATCGAATCCTCGCGATGCGCCAGATGATCATGGCCGAAGGTCCCGAGGAGCGGCGGGCGGCGCTGGCGCGCCTCGCTCCGATGCAGCGCCGGGACTTCATCGAGCTGTTTCGCATCATGGCCGGATGGCCGGTGACGATCCGGCTGCTGGATCCGCCCCTCCACGAGTTCCTGCCGGCGAACCGTTCCGAACTTGTCGAAGTGGCCGCGAAATCCGGCCATGACGTCGAGGCGCTGCAGCGTCGTTCGATGGAACTCGCCGAAGCCAATCCGATGCTCGGACACCGGGGGGCACGTCTCGGGATCTCGTACCCGGAGATCTACGACATGCAGGTCCAAGCGATTTTCGAGGCGCTCCATGCGACTTCCGACGGGCCTGAGGTCGAACTCGAGATCATGTTGCCGCTGGTATTCAGCCGGGAGGAAGTCGCGATCCTGCGGAACCGGATTGCCCGGGTGGCGGAACGAGTGAAGCGCGCCACCGGGTGGACGCCCCGCTACGCCGTCGGCACGATGATCGAACTTCCGCGGGCCGCACTGGCGGCGGGCTCGATCGCCGAATGTGCCGACTTCTTCAGCTTCGGCACCAACGACCTGACCCAGACCGTGTTCGGGATCAGCCGGGACGACGCGGGGCGGTTCCTGACCCGATACTTGGAGGCGGGAGTCTTCACGGTCGATCCCTTCGTCTCGATCGATCCGGAGGGCGTGGGCGAACTCATCCGGACCGCGGCGGCGCGGGGAAGGGCTACGCGCCCGGATCTCAAGCTCGGAATTTGCGGAGAACACGGCGGAGATCCGGCGTCCGTTTCGTACTGTCACGCGTGGGGCCTCGACTACGTCTCCTGTTCCCCGTACCGAGTGCCGATCGCGCGCCTGGCGGCCGCCCGCGCTGCGGTCGGCGCGGAGACCGGGTCCGCCGCCACGATCGATTAGGCCGAAGTTCCGGACGACTTTTGGCCGATACACGCGTCAAGTCATTGATATTGCGTGGTCCATCGGATTTGTCGGGTGCCGAAGTGTGCCCATGTACTGTATCTAGTGCCCGCCCGAAAATGCCCCTTTCGGATGGTCTGCCGGCGCAATTGCGGGTTGGGACCCTCCCTCGGTGCCCCGTCCGCTCGGTTTCCGGGGGGGATTTCTGCCGATGGGCAGCGGCATCCGGGCTTGTCCCGCCGCGAATCCGGCGGCCGGGGCGAGCGGCTCCGTTCCCGCCTCCGGCGGGCTTCGCGGATGGGGTGGAAGGAAGCCGCCGTCAGGCGGCGCGTCTTCGTCGTCGTTGGGCCCGGGCCCGGGCCTGCCGGTGCAGCAGCAGCCCGATTCGGTGGACGTTGAAGGCGGTCACGGACCGTGCCACCATCCGGGCAAACCCGTCCGCCCCATACGACAGGACCCGGTCCATGCCGCGTTGCTCGAGGTTGTGGATCGCGGACTCCACGGCCGGATGCTGCCGACGCATCTTCCGGAACGTCGGGTCGGCTTCCCGTTTCCGGTCCGCCTGACCGAGCGTTCCCTTCTTCGGCAGCACGTTGTGCTCCAGCAGCTCGTCCAGGGTGATCCGGTTGGAGGGGCTGGGAAAGCCCCGATCGAAACTGCACAGGCGGAGGTCGGGGAAGCGAGCCTGGGCTTCCCGGATCATGGGCACGGCAGGATCCACGTCTCCGCCTTCCCACAGGACCCGATGGTGCAGGAGGAAGCCGTGTTGATCCTCCAGCACGGCCACCGGCACTCCGAGTTCCACCGGCACCCCGGCCTTGCCCTTCACACACCAGCGTGTGTGCTCTTCGAAGATCGAAAACACCTTCTCGCTCTGCGGAATCTTCTCGCCCTTCAGCAGACGGCGATCCACCTGGTGGATCTGCCGGCGGGCATGCTTGAGGTACGACTCGACCGAACGCACCGTGGGGATCGGGACGCCTCGCTCCCGAAGCACCGGTACCGTCTCTTCCGCCCGCCGGACCCACGCCCGGCTGGCGTCGAGGTACGCCTTGACCTGCTCCGGACGGGCCCGTCGGGTCTGCCGAACCTGCTGGAAATGCTGCTGCAGCTTCCGGCTCCCATGCTGCCACTGCCGCCATCCGGACACCCCCAAGCGTACGGCGACGCGACCCGTATCCCGCACCAAGCAACGCATCGCATCCCACAACAGGTGGACATCTGTCGGGTAGTGCACGTCCGTCTTCACCACGAACGAATCGCAGCGGCCCCGCAGGGGGTCGTCCGACCGACGGCGGCCCCGGTCGTCCGCGCCGTCCGCGCCGTCCGCGCCGTTCGCGCCGTCCGCGCCGCTCGCGCCGTTCGTGCCGTCCGCGCCGTCCGCGCCGTCCGCGCCGTCCGTGCCGTCCGCGCCGTCCGCGTCGTTCGCGCCGTCCGCGTCGTTCGCGCCGTCCGCGTCGTTCGCGCCGTCCGCGTCGTTCGCGCCGTCCGCGCCGTCCGCGCCGTCCGCGCCGTCCGCGCCGTTCGTGCCGTTCGTGCCGTTCGTGCCGTTCGCGCCGTCCGCGCCGTCCGCGTCGTTCGCGCCGTTCGCGCCGTTCGCGCCGTTCGCGCCGTTCGTGCCGTCCTTCCGTTTCCGTGTCCGCTTCCGCTTCCGTACCAGCGCATGGCCTTTCTCCGCGATCAGCTGCGACACCTTCCCCAGCACTTCCGGTGTCAGCAAGCTCACGTTGTCCACCATCGTCTGATATCCGTACCAGGTGTGATCCCAGATGTCGGTGTGCCCCAGAAACTTCCGAACCGTCCTGTGCTCGTTCACCAGCTCGTGCAAGTGATCGAAGTCATAGCCCAAACCCTGCTTCAGGAGACCCATCACCAGGATCTTCCACAACTCCATGCCGGGACGCCCTCGCAGGCGGGATACCTCGGGAAGGATCCCCTCCTCCAGGATCTCGAACAACCGGGCCCGGGTCGACCGGTCGGCATACACGTATTGAAGGCCACGCAGCATCGGCGGAATGTCATCCCGCGAGTATACGTTGATCTTGATCTCCTCGATCGCAACCTGGCCCAATTCCAGCTGAGAACGGACGATCTCCCGCATGGCCATTCTCCCGAAGATTCCCGAATCCCGCGCGATTTTCCGGCCCCAGCGGCCGATTCCCGCCCCACAGAGGGATTCTTCACCCCTTCAATAGCACACTTCCATCACTGGAGTCAACTGGTTGTACTTTTTCGGGCGGGCACTAGATAGTGCCCGCCCGAAAATGCCCCTTTCGGATGGTCTGCCGGCGCAATTGCGGGTTGGAACCCTCCCTCGGTGCCCCGTCCGCTCGGTTTCCGGGGGGATTTCTGTCGATGGGCAGCGGCATCCGGGCTTGTCCCGCCGCGAATCCGGCGGCCGGGGCGAGCGGCTCCGTTCCCGCCTCCGGCGGGCTTCGCAGATGGGGTGGAAGGAAGCCGCCGTCAGGCGGCGCGTCTTCGTCGTCGTTGGGCCCGGGCCCGGGCCTGCCGGTGCAGCAGCAGCCCGATTCGGTGGACGTTGAAGGCGGTCACGGACCGTGCCACCCTCCGGGCAAACCCGTCCGCCCCATACGACAGGACCCGGTCCCTGCCGCGTTGCTCGAGGTTGTGGATCGCGGACTCCACGGCCGGATGCTGCCGACGCATCTTCCGGAACGTCGGGTCGGCTTCCCGTTTCCGGTCCGCCTGACCGAGCGTTCCCTTCTTCGGCAGCACGTTGTGCTCCAGCAGCTCGTCCAGGGTGATCCGGTTGGAGGGGCTGTGAAAGCCCCGATCGAAACTGCACAGGCGGAGGTCGGGGAAGCGAGCCTGGGCTTCTCGGATCATGGGCACGGCATGATCCACGTCTCCGCCTTCCCACAGGATCCGATGGTGCAGGAGGAAGCCGTGTTGATCCTCCAGCACGGCCACCGGCACTCCGAGTTCCACCGGCACCCCGGCCTTGCCCTTCACACACCAGCGTGTGTGCTCTTCGAAGATCGAAAACACCTTCTCGCTCTGCGGAATCTTCTCGCCCTTCAGCAGACGGCGATCCACCTGGTGGATCTGCCGGCGGGCATGCTTGAGGTACGACTCGACCGAAAGCACCGTGGAGATCGGGACGCCTCGCTCCCGAAGCACCGGTACCGCCTCTTCCGCCCGCCGGACCCACGCCCGGCTGGCGTCGAGGTACGCCTTGACCTGCTCCGGACGGGCCCGTCGGGTCTGCCGAACCTGCTGGAAATGCTGCTGCAGTTTCCGGCTCCCATGCTGCCACTGCCGCCATCCGGACACCCCCAAGCGTACGGCGACGCGACCCGTATCCCGCACCAGGCAACGCATCGCATCCCACAACAGGTGGACATCTGTCGGGTAGTGCACATCCGTCTTCACCACGAACGAATCGCAGCGGCCCCGCAGGGGGTCGTCCGACCGACGGCGGCCCCGGTCGTCCGCGCCGTCCGCGTCGTTCGCGCCGTCCGCGCCGTCCGCGCCGTCCGCGCCGTCCGCGTCGTTCGCGCCGTTCGCGCCGTTCGTGACGTCCGCGCCGTTCGTGACGTTCGTGTCGTCCTTCCGCTTCCGTGTCCGCTTCCGCTTCCGTACCAGCGCATGGCCTTTCTCCGCGATCAGCTGCGACACCTTCCCCAGCACTTCCGGTGTCAGCAAGCTCACGTTGTCCACCATCGTCTGATATCCGTACCAGGTGTGATCCCAGATGTCGGTGTGCCCCAGAAACTTCCGAACCGTCCTGTGCTCGTTCACCAGCTCGTGCAAGTGATCGAAGTCCTAGCCCAAACCCTGCTTCAGGAGACCCATCACCAGGATCTTCCACAACTCCATGCCGGGACGCCCTCGCAGGCGGGATACCTCGGGAAGGATCCCCTCCTCCAGGATCTCGAACCACCGGGCCCGGGTCGACCGGTCGGCATACACGTATTGAAGGCCACGCAGCATCGGCGGAATGTCATCCCGCGAATATACGTTGATCTCGATCTCCTCGATCGCAACCTGGCCCCATTCCAGCTGAGGACGGACGATCTCCCGCATGGCCATTCTCCCGAAGATTCCCGAATCCCGCGCGATTTTCCGGCCCCAGCGGCCGATTCCCGCCCCACAGAGGGATTCTTCACCTCTTCAATAGCACACTTCCATCACTGGAGTCAACTGGTTGTACTTTTTCGGGCGGGCACTATCTAGTAGCACGGAAACGTTGAACTGACGATAGTATTCTGGCAAGATTTCCGTGTCGGTCCGTGTCGGTCCGTGTCGGCCCCGTGTCGGTGCGTGTCGGCACGCGTGAGCGTCCGATCGGTACGGCGCTTTCTTGTTCATCCCCACAGACCCGATGCCGAACGTGCAGGCGCTCACACTCTCTTGGGGATCGGACGGATCCGGTTTCCGGGAACCGAGCCTGCCTGCAGGGGTTCGGTGCGGGGATCGGAGTGGATCATGGCCAATCCTCAGGGCAGGAAGCTCTATCGAGTGCGCCTTTCGGCGTCGGAGCGCCGGGAACTCCAAGCGATCGTCGACGGTACCGGAGCCGCCTGGCGTCGTCGTCGGGCGCAGATTCTCCTGATGGCGGACGAAGGGCGCGACGGCGGCAAACTCCGAGATGTGGACATCGCGCGCGGCTTGGGTATCGGTGCTTCGACGGTCGAACGCCTGCGCAAGCGCTGTGTTCTGGAGGGTCTGGAGGCCGCCCTTCGCCGTCGGGAGCAGGAGAACCGCCGACCGAAACTCCTGGACGGGGCGAAGGAAGCGAAGCTGGTGGCTCTGGCCTGTTCTTCCCCGCCCGAAGGTTGTGTCCGCTGGACGCTGAAGCTGCTGGCCGGTCGTCTGATGGAGATGGAGATCGTCGAGAGCATCTCGAAAGAAACGGTACGGAAGACTCTAAAAAAAGGAGATCAAGCCTTGGCTGAAGCAGTACTGGTGCATTCCCCCGAGCCGCAATGCGCCGTTCGTGGCGGCGATGGAGGAGGTGCTGGACACGTACCAGCGGGATTTTGCCGAAGACGAGGTCCTGGTCTGCATGGATGAGACCAGCCGGCAGCAGACGAAGGAAACCCGCCTTCCCCGTCCCGTGCGGCCCGGGCAGCCGGAAATCGTCGACTACGAATACGAGCGAAACGGTACGGCCAATCTCTTCCTGGCGTTCGCGCCCAATGAAAACTGGCGTACGGTAAAGGTCACCGATCGCCGCACGGCGCGGGACGGGGCGCAGTTCATCCGGGAACTCGCGGACGATCATTTCCCCGGAAAGAAGATTGTACTGGTCATGGACAACCTGAACACGCACAGCCCCGCATCGTTGTATGAAGCCTTTGCACCCCGGGAGGCCATGCGAGTGCGAAAGCGGTTCGAGTTTCGGTACACGCCGAAGCACGGAAGCTGGCTCAACATGGCCGAGATCGAAATCGGCGCGTGGTCGCGACAATGTCTTCGACGACGCATTCCCGACCGCGCCACCATGCTGCGGGAGACCGCGGCGTGGGTCAAGCGCCGCAACGCGGCCGGCGGCACCGTCGATTGGCGGTTCACGACGGCAGACGCCCGGGTGAAACTGAAGTCTCTATACCCAGCAATCCAATGATTCCGTGCTACTAGTGCCTGTCCGGAAAATCCCTAAGAGTTGGATTACATGAATGAAAACCCAATATTGACAGGGCGAAGATTCATCGAATCCAGCCTGATTTCAGCGGAATATGCCGTCATATGCCCTCAAAGAAGGAATCTTCGGTTCTCCAGATTCCAAATATGGTCGCATACACAATGTGTTATGATTTTCCGTGCAGACACTAGCTCACTCCTGGTACCGTCGAAGGCGGGGAACCGGGTCCACCGGGTGCCGCTGGAGGGAAGGGGCGTGCTGCAGGAACCGACCCCCTGGAGAGAAACGGTGGAAGAGACACTGCGATCTACCCACACGTCGACGAAACCACAGTGGATCGCCGCACAGGCGAGGAAGTACCCGGACCGGGTGTTCCCTCGGTGCACCCCCGGATGGACGGGGACGGGATGCGGGAGGCTTGGCGTCGCACCCGGAAGGACGGGGCGGCCGGGATCGACGGCGTGACCGCGGCCGACTACGAGAAGAACCTGGAGGCCAACTTGGAGGACCTCCGGGATCGGATCCTGTCGGGCCGCACCTACGCGCCGCCGGTCCGGCGGACCGGGATCCCGAAGGGGAACGGCGAGGCCCGGCCCTCGGGCATTCCGACCCTGGAAGACACGGTGGCGCAACGAGCCCTTCGCATGCTGCTGGAACCCATCTACGAAGCGGACTTCGTGCCGGGATCGTAGGGGTTCCGGCCCGGTCGGTCGGCGCAGGATGCCCTGCACGCCATCGATCGGGGCATCCTGAGGAAGAACCCGTGCTGGGTGATCGATGCGGATGGGTCGAAGGATTTCGACCCATCCGCATCGGGAGCTCCGGAACCTGTCAACGCCGTTGAGACAGCAAGGGTTGTCATGTACTGAGCATCTCCCACGGTAGGGGTGGCCTTCGGCGGGTTGATCCAGACCGTTTCGGGGAGCGTCCGCGGTTTCGGCCTCCCCCGGACGAACCGTTCCGGGTGCCGACCCCAAGCTCGGCCCAAGGCGCGCCGGCGTTGCTCGATCCGCTGCCGGGCGCGGCCGTGGTGGACATCGTCGGGGATGAGCATCGCGAGGCCCGCATGGTGATGCTCCGTGTGGTACCAGGGGAAGAAGGATCGACCGAAGTCGATGGCAGCGGGCAGGTCCGGGAAGCGCCCGGGGAACCCGGGGTGGTACTTCAAGGTCTTGAACTGTGCCTCCGAGAAGGGGTTGTCGTCGCGGACCTTGGGGCGGCTGAGCGAGCGGGTGATACCGAGCTGGGCGAGGAGTTGCGCGGTGCACTGGCTGGTCATGGGGGCGCCGCGGTCGGAGTGCAGGGTCCGCACCCGGGGCTGGATCCCCTGCTTGAGACAGGATTCTTCGATCCGCCGGCTGGCCAGCGCAGCACTCTCGCGTTCGGCGACCATCCATCCCACCCCGTAGCGGCTGAAGAGATCAAGCAGCACGTAGAGGTAGAAGGAAGACCCGGTCTTCGGCCCGAGCAGCCGTGTGATGTCCCAGGACCAGACCGGGTTCGGAGCGCGGGCGACAAGTTCGGGCTTGGCATAGCGTGGGTGGGTGAGCTGGTTGCGCCGTTCCCGCACCGGTTGCCGGGCAGAGAGGATGCGGTACATCGTGCGCTCCGAGCACAGGTACCGTCCTTCGTCGAGCAGCGTGGCCACGACCTCGACCGGGGAACGATCGACGAAACGCGGGGAGGCGAGCAGGTCGAGGACCTGCTCCCGCTCCCCCTCGCTCCGGGCCCGGGCGGGCGTCGCACGGGGCTGCGGATGCCCGGGAACGGGCCTCCGGCGGCGGTAGAACGTGGCCCGGGACACTCCCAGCGCCCGACCGGCCGGCGCGATGCCGACCGGCCGAGCGAGGGAAGTGGTGGCCATCAGCAGTCCTTCCCGTCGCGGAGGCTGAATCCCAGCAGCCCGGCAACGTTTCCCTGAACTTCGAGAATCGTAGGGGCCGTGGCCCGCTCCTTCTCCAGCCGCGCCACTTGGGCCTCGAGCCGGCGAACCTGGGCGCCGAGGGGGTGGGACGGCGTCGGCTTGGGACCGCGCTTGCGTGGCGTCAAGCCCTGCAACGCTCCCCGCCGGCGGGCCGTGCGTCACGTCGACAGATGCGAGCGGTACAGCCCCTCGCGACGCAGCAGGCGGCCGATCTCGCCCGGCTCGCGACAGCGGTCCGCTTCCTCGACCATCCGCAGTCGATACTCGGCCGAGAACCGACGGCGGGTCGGCTTGGCGAGAACCTCCGGGCCCGGAGCGCGCCGAGTCGGCGGGGTCTCGGCCCTGGGGGGCGCGCCCCCTAGGGCCGGCGGGGCGAGGGGTACACCCCCTGCCCACATTCGGGTCTGCCTTCATCATGGTTCCTCTCTGCCGCCCTCTAATTCCCAGGGTAGTCGGTGTCTCAGCGATGTTGGCAGAGAGGGTCCGCGCCGTTCTGGACCTGCGGATCCAGGACGGTGTCCTCCGTCGCAGGATCAACCAAGGGCTGCGGGCGGGCGTCCTGGAGGAGGGCGTCCGGCACACCTCGGAAGCGGGCACGCCGCAAGGCGGCGTGCGGTCGCCGCTGCTCTCCCACCGGTTCCTGCACTCCGTGCTGGATCGGTGGGTCGAGCAGATGGTCCAGCCCCGCCTCCGGGGCCGGTGCCCACGGGTGCGGTAGGCGGAGGACTTCGTGTGGCTCTTCGAGCATCAGCGGGACGGCGAGCGGGTGCGGTCCGTCCTCGGCAAGCGCCCGGAAAACCTGGCAAGAAAGCGGAAATTTGTGCCCGTTCAGTGGTCATTCAAAGCACCAACCACAGCGTGGGGAGAGTCCTGTCCGTCCCCTGATCGCCCCCCAGATTCCTGTTCACCCTCCCAGGGCCAAACTGGTACCGGGCTGGATCCGCGCAACGGGCATGCTGCGGAGAACCGGTCAACCGAAACGATGGTTTCCGGACAGACCCATGGCAGCGCACAGCGTCGGCGGCGATCTGCTGCGCGAGGGCACTTTCTATACAACCCGGGTCTCCCCAAAGGAACCCGGGCTGGCGGGCTTCGACCCGCAACGCCGGGGTTGTCGCGATTTCGCTAGGCGGAGCGTGCCGTCGGCGGAAACGGTGGCGGAGTGGATCCTGGGCAGGCTCCGGCGTAACGGAGGGAACGGCGAGGACCGGTGCTTGAAGGGCTGCGGAAACGCCTCCTCGCGACGACCGCGGGACCGGCAACGGTCTCCGGTTCACACGCAATTCGGTGCACGGGGATACCGCTTCGTTCTTGCCGCGACGTTTCTCTTGACACCGGCGTTCCTGTGCCGCACCGTCTCGAAGGTTGTCGGCTCTGGTTCCGACACCATCTGAGGGAGATGATCACATGAACGTTCGCGTTCTTCTGCCGATTGCGGCGGCGTGCCTGATGGCGATGTCGGCCCATGCCGGCAACAACCCGGTAGACGAGAACTGGTGGCCTAGCGAGTTCGGGCCGGACGACGAAGCGGGGTCCACGAACTGGATCACGCCCGAAAAGCGGATGGCGGCCGCTGCGCTGGTCCGGACCGGCCGCGTTGCCACTCTGGGGATGCCGTATCACAACACCACCCCGCTGTTCCCGGGACGGGTGCTGTCCCTGACGATTCCGGGCGGCGGCGTGCCTACCCATGATCTGGCATGGTCCGGCGACGGATACCGGCAGACCTTCATGGACGAACTGATGACCGCCAACATCGGTCAGGTCGGCACCCAGTTCGATTCGCTGGCACACCCGATGATCAAGGTTGAAGGCCAGGAGGGCTGGAAAGACGGCAACTACCTGTACAACGGCGTGCGGCTGGAGGACATCGGAGGGCCGTACGGACTGAAGAAGAACGGAACCGAGAACGTTGGATCCTTCTTTACGCGCGGAATCCTGATTGATCTCGTGGCATTGAAAGGCGAGAATCTGCCGATCGGCTATCCGATCACCATGGACGACTACAACGCCGCGCTGGCCGCACAGGGGATTGCCGATGCCGGACAAGGCGATGTGGTGCTGTTCCGGACCGGCTGGAACGACCTCTGGCGCGACAACCACAACCTTCCGACCGGTGAGGCGATTGCCAACAACGCAGCCTTCAATTCCGGCGGACCGGGCGTCACGCCCGAGGTGTGCGACCATCTGGCCGAGAAGAAGATTGCCATGCTGGGTGCCGACAACTGGGGCATTGAACCCTACGACTTTACCGGCGAGGGGCAGTGGCCTACCCCGTTTGCCGAGGTGAAGGACTGGGCGTACTGCCACATGAACCTGTCGGTGCGTCGGGGCATCTATCTGTTCGAGAACTTGGATCTCAAGCAGCTGGGTGAAGACCAGGCGTACGAATTCCTGTTCTCCTGGGCACCGCTCAAGCTCGTAGGCGCAACCGGTGCCCCCGGCAATCCGATTGCCGCGTACTGAGGGTGTTGTGAAGCCGGGGATCGGCCAACTGGCCGGTCCCCGGCAACGACAGCGACGAGCAGGCATGACCTCGATGCGGGTGTCAGCGGGATTGCGGCAGCGGCTGGTTTCCGTCTGCGGCCGGACAGGGATGGTTCTGGCTGCCGTGGCGGCCGGGTACCCTGCACAGGCCCAGCAATCGCAGAGCAACCTGTTTCCGGTGCCAGTGATTGAGGGTGCGGTTTCGTGGCAGGAATTGGCCCGCGCAACGGTCCGGTTCAAGGACGGGAGTACGCAGGTGAACGTGCCGGACGCAATTCGGGCGTTGGACGGCCGGATGGTCAAGGCCGTCGGGTTTCTGCTCCCGCTGGACACGTCCGGCGAACGTCAGTTTCTCATGGAAGTGTCGCCGCACTGCCCGTTCTGCATGCCGGTCGGGAGGGAGGGACTGATCGAACTGTCCGGCGACGGTCCGATCGGCTTTCTGCTCCGGGCCGTAGTCGTCCGAGGACGCTTCGCCATCGCGGATCCCACCGATGACGGCGCGCTGTACCGGATGACCAATGTGGAGCTTCTGGATGAATGAACGCCTTCGTTGCGCCTTGTTGGGGACGATCGCTTGGACAGCGATCGGGACCGCTGCTCCGGCGGGTGGCGACACCGCTGTGCGCATTGATTGCCCCGAACGGATGGTGTACCGATTCCGGTTCACGGACGGAGCACTTGTTGCAGGTACGGGCGGGGACTGGGACGTCAAGCTTCGACGGGGGGAAGGAGCACGAACCGTGGAACTACCGCAGCTGTACACGCGAAGCGATCAACTGGTTTGCGAGTACCAACTTCCGAACGGGGCGTTCGCGCTGGTGAGCCGGCCCCGGCCGGAAGGAACGGAAGCCTGCACGGCTGGCGCCGATGACGTCCTTTCGGTTCCCTATTTCGCCTGCGAATAGGGAGAACGGAACCCACGACGATCCCACGCTGCTAATCCAGCGGCGATCGGCGAGATTTTTTCGGTCTGCGTCGCGCTGCAATCGTGCTGCCAAGGCTCCATTAGACCCTCTCGGCGCGAAAAATTGCGATCAAGGGGCGATCTGTGATGACGCAGGCCCCAACGCACTCGGATTCCGCGTCTCGGAATCAGCGTGGGATCATCGTGGAACGGAACCTGTCATTGCCATGGAGACAGCGAGGGATGTCGTATTCGCCTGTTTTGATAACGTAATAATTGTATCGCAATGACTTGACATCCCAAATGAATAGCAATTTACACACGTCTCCTTGATGGTTCATCGCCATCAAGACCGCACTCGCCGGAAACGCCGTCAACAAGGTCACAATAAACAGCGGAAAACCCTCCTATACAGAGAAGATGGCATATAACATTTAACATCAAATACCATCAACACAGATTAACACTACGCCCGCCCGACGGCCGCACTGAGATTCTCCACCACCCCGGCTCCGCCGGGAATGCACCGTGCCAGTCCGATCAGCCGGCGCATTTCTGCGATGTCGCCGTCGTACTGCTGTCTGCGCTTTTCGTGACTGGCACGGGTCTTGGTGCAAACGAGACGGTATGGGCTGCCCCGTCTCTTGGTTTCGTAACACATGTCGATCCCGCTGTCCTCGATTTGGTACCTGAGGTGCTGTCTCAGATCCTGCCGAACTGCAAATTCCCGGACCCGGGCTTCGGGATCGAGGCAAAACTGCCGCAACGCCTCGCAGTGCTCGCACGAGCACCGGAGGTCGGCGATCGAAACGGCCCAGTCCTTTGGCGGCGCGGGCGGATGGCTGCTCCGGTTCAGAAGGAACGCGGCACCGTGCCGCCACAGCTCCTCAAACGCCGCGCTAGTTCCGGTTCGGTCATCGCCGTGCTCCGCGTGCAGGGCGGTCAGCAGAATCGGCACGTTCCGGTCCGGAGGAACGAGGTCGGGCTGGGCTCTGAAGAACAATGCCGCTTCGGATGCCTGGTGCTCCAGATCATACCGCCACACTAGACGAAAGAGCGCCTTCAGAGTGTCTATGGAAACAGGCTTCGCGGGATTCTGTCTCCTCGTGCCCTGGGCAATCTCTGGTGGTTGGCAAAGGGTGGGAAGCGACGCACAGGCAGCCAGTACCGCCTCCCGCAGAACCGGCCGCCACGGCGTGTTGCCCCGACCGTCCAGCCGTTCGCAAAGGAGGCATATGAGGTGCAGAATCCCGTCGGCCTCCCGACCGAGGTGCGAGCGTACCAGTCGGCCCAGAAAAACGCCCATCTCCTTCGCGTCCGCTCGTTCGATGACGGCCACCAGCGCGTCATTCATCGGAACACCGTAGTGCGGCAGCACCGCGGTTTGGAGAAAGTGCGCCATCGCGCTTCGGTTGCCGATAGCGTGCAACAGTTGCAGGGCCTTCGCACTGTGTTCCTGCCACTCTTCGATGGCAACCGTCCCGTAGCGAGAGGGGCTGGGCTTTGGCCATGCTTCTGTCAGTTCGGAGGCCCAGTCCCGGATCGAACGGCCGGCACCCGCTTCCGTCTGCTCGCGATCCCGCTCGGCCTCCAAGAACGACACCAAGGCGCCACCGCCCGCGGGAGCAAGCACCCTCATGCTCTCCGCCCGCGGCCAGATCACCAGCGCGGCCCGACGGTAGAGCCGTTCGACGCTGGCCCCCCCATTGCCGGTGGCTTCGAATAGGCGATGTGAGTCGGGCGATTCGTCGGTAAGCTCATCCTCCCCCATCAGTTCACCGTCGCACAGTTCCAGCCCTCCATATTCCACTGGCGTATCGTCAGCACACACCCAGCCGTCGAGCCAGCGGCAGGAATCGACGGTCTCGATCACCTCGTAGTCGCTCTCGTCGACGTCTTCGGTCTCGTGCTCCCAGCCGCCGTACCAAATGACCGATGCGGATTCCTCAATGTGCACTATTGCCGCATGCAGTACGCAATCGGCACGCCGGGCGGCCTCCATCAGCACCCGTCCGACGGCGTTGTCCGTATTCTTCAGGGTCCGGAACGAGAGTCCTGCCTCGCTGTAGTCGTGCTCGAGTATCCAGACAAGCTTCCCGACCGATTCGGGGTCACGGAATCGGGCCTCAAGCTCATCCGCGATGGCGACCGCCTTGGTGCCGTAGTCCGGTGCCTTCGCCGAAACGCCTTTACCTTCCTCGACCACCAAGTTGTACACTAGGCAAATTCGGTGTCCTTTGGTTACTGGGAGGATTTCGTGCTCGCAGTCCGCATAGAAGGCGGCATACACCAGTTCCGAGGGCTCGTCGGTTCGCATGTCGACGATGGTTTCGCGATCCCGGTGACGGATGACCAGCTCCCCGCCCGTGCCCGCCACGGGTAGCGAAACCACCAGGGTCGCGACCATCCCAGCGGTTTTTTCCGTGTCGCGGTGCGGCGCGAAGAACCCGCCCCGTTCGTAGATCAACACCTTGTACAGGCTTGCCGACACCGCTTCCGGCGGACAACCCAAGCCTTCGGCAGCGCGCCCCAAGATGTCGCGCAGGGTCTCGGGCCATGCCCGGCCGCCCACTTCGACCTGATCGGATCCGATCTGCCAGCAATCGCGGACTGAGCGATCCACGATCGTTTCCGGACCGCGGCCGTACGGCGCCCGTGAGGCCGACTTGATCAGCGCTGCCGCCTGCGCGGGAGGGATGGGAAAGGACAGGGAGTCGCCCGCGCTCAACTGGATGCGCGGCATCGGCGCAAGGACTTGGCCATGCGCACAATAGTCTCCGGGTCGATCGACGGAACTGATGAGATCGGCAAGCGGGCCGAGGCGCACGTCGAGTTTCGATTCTTCTTGCATGTCGGTGGGTAGTCCTCGGTTGTTCGGCCCGATACGAACCGGACCTGTCGTCATGGTAGCACCCGGGTTCGACTGAAGAATGCCGCAATTCTGTACCGCAGCGCAAGCACCGGGACGATCCTGCCCAAGCCTGTCTCACACTAGTAGTACGGAATCATTGGATTGATGGGTATAGAGACTTCAGTTTCACCCGGGCGTCTGCCGTCGTGAACCGCCAGTCGACAGTGCCGCCGGCCGCGTTGCGGCGCTTGACCCACGCCGCGGTCTCCCGCAGCATGGTGGCGCGGTCGGGAATGCGTCGTCGAAGACACGGTCGCGACCACGCGCCGATTTCGATCTCGGCCATGGTGAGCCAGCTTCCGTGTTTCGGCGGGTACCGAAACTCGAACCGCTTTCGCACCCGCATGGCCTCCCAGGGTGCAAAGGCTTCATACAACGATGCGGGGCCGTGTGTGTTCAGGTGGTCCATGACCCGTACGATCTTCTTGCCGGGGATGGGATCATCCGCGAGTTTCCGGATGAACTGCGCCCCGTCCCGCGCCGTGCGGCGATCGGTGACCTTCACCGTACGCCAGTTTTCATTGGGCGCGAACGCCAGGAAGAGATGGGCCGTACCATTTCGCTCGTATTCGTAGTCGACGATTTCCGGCTGCCCGGGCCGCACGGGGCGGGGAAGGCGGGTTTTCTTCGTCGGCTGCCGGCGGGTCTCATCCATGCCGACCCGAACCTCGTTTTCGGCAAAATCCCGCTGATCCGTGTCCCGCACCTCCTCCCTCGCCGCCACGAACGGCGCGTTGCGGCTCGGGGGAAGGCACCCGTACGGCTTCAGCCAAGGCTGGATCTCCTTGTTTTCCGAGTCCTCCGTACCGTTTCCTTCGAGATGCTCTCGACGATCTCCATCTCCATCCGACGACCGGCCCGCAGCTTCAGTGTCCAGCGGACACAACCCTCGGGCGGGGAAGAACCGGCCAGAGCCACCCGCTTCGCCTCCTTCGCCCCGTCCAGGAGTTTCGGTCGGCGGTTCTCCTGCTCCCGACGGCGGAGGGCGGCCTCCAAACCCTCCAGAACACAACGCTTGCGAGGCGTTCGACCGTCGAAGCGCCGATACCCAGGCCGCGCGCGATGTCGACCTCCCGGAGTTTGCCGCCGTCGCGCCCCTCGTCTGCCATCAGCAGAATCTGCGCCCGACGACGACGCCAGGCGGCTCCGGTACCGTCGACGATCGCTTGGAGTTCCCGGCGCTCCGACGCCGAAAGGCGCACTCGATCGAGCTTCCTGCCCTGAGGATTGGCCAGGATCCACTCCGATCCCCGCACCGAACCCCTGCAGGCAGGCTCGGTTCCCGGAAACGGGATCCGTCCGATCCCCAAGAGAGTGTGAGCGCCTGCACGTTCGGCATCGGGTCTGTGGGGATGAACCAGAGAGCGCCGTACCGATCGGGCGCCTACGCGTGCCGACACGAACCGACCCGGGGCCGACACGAACCGACACGGAAATTTTGCCAGAATACTGTCGTCAGTTCAACGGTTCCGTACTACTAGCTTCGAGTCTCATCGGCCACAATTGATGTGATTCTAGCGGCAGCTGTGGATTGCCGGATGGATCCGGCATCGTTCGGTAAGCGGCGTGTGCCTTGCTCCCCGCCCTGATCCGACGGATGCTGGCTTTGCCGGCGCTGCCACGGAACCACCTTATGTAGCGCCCGCCCGAAATGCCCCTTTCGGATGGCCTTCCGGCGCAGTTGCGGGTTGGATCCCTCCCTTGGTGCCCCGTCCGCCCGGTTTCCGGGGGGGGGGGGGAATTCTGCCGATTCGCATCGGCATCCGGGCTCTTCCCGCCACGAATCCGGCCGCCGGGGCGAGCGGCTCCGTTCCCGCCCCCCGGCGGGCTTCGCAGATGGGATGGAAGGAAGCCGCCGTCAGGCGGCGCGTCTTCGTCGTCGTTGGGCCCGGGCCTGTCGGTGCAGCAGCCCGATTCGGTGGACGTGGAAGGCGGTCACGGACCGTGCCACCCTCCGCGCAAACCCGTCCGCCCCCTACAACCGGACCCGGTCCCTGCCGCGTGGCTCAAGGTTGTGGATCGCGGCCTCCACGGCCGGATGCGGTCGACGCATCTTCCGGAACGTCAGGTCGGCTTTCCGTTCCCGGTCCACCTGTCCGAGCTTTCCCTTCTTCGGCAGCACCGTTGTGCTCCAGCAGCGTGTCCAGGGTGATCCGGTTGGGAGGGGCTGGAAAGCCCCGATCGAAACTGCACAGGAGGAGATCGGGGAAGCGAGCTTGGGCTTCCCGGATCATGGGCACGGGGCAGGGTCCACATCTCCGCCTTCCCACAGGATCCGAGGGTGCAGGAGATAGCCGTGCGGATCCTCCCGCACGGCCACCGGCACTCCGAGTTTCACCGGCACCCCGGCCTTGCCCTTCCCACACCCGAGTGTGTGCTCTTCGAAGACCGAAACCACCTTCTCGTCCTGCGGAATCTTCTCACCCTTCCGCAGACGGCGGTCCACCCGGTCGATCGGCCGGCGGGCATGCTTGAGGTACGACTCGACTGAAAGCACCGTGAGGACCGGACGCCTCGCTCCAGAAGCACCGGTACCGGCTCTTCCACCCGCTGAACCCACTTCCGGCTGGCGTCGAGGTACGCCTTGACCGGCTCCGGACGGGCCCGTCGGGTCTGCCGAACCTTCGGGAAGTGCTGCTGCAGTTTCCGGCTCCCATGCTGCCACTGCCGCCATCCGGGCACCCCAAGCGCACGGCGGCGCGACCCGGATCCCGCACCCGGCAACGCATTGCATCCCACAACCAGTGGACCTCCGTCGGGTCGTGCACGTCCGTCTTCCCCACGAACGAATCGCAGCGGCCCCGCAGGGGACCGTCCGACCAACGGTGGCCCGGGTCGTCCGTGCGGTCCGTGCCGTCCTTCCGCTTCCGTCTCCGCTTCCGTACCCTCGCATGACCCCTCTCTGCGATCCGTTGCGACACCTTCCCCAGCACTTCCAGCGTTCGCAGGCTCACGTGGTCCACCCTCGTCGGATATCCGTACCGGGTGTGGTCCCGGATGGCGGTGTGCCTCGGAAACTGCCGAACCGTCTTGTGGCCCAAACCCTGCTTCAGGAGGCCCATCACCAGGATCTTCCACAACTCCATGCCGGGACGCCCTTGCGTGTAGGATCCCCTCCTCCAAGATCTCGAACCACCGGGCCCGGGTCGACCGATCGGCATACATGTACTGAAGACCCCGCAGCACCGGCGGAATGTCATCCCGCGAGTGTGCGTTGAGATCGATCTTCTCGACCGCAACCTGGCCCCATTCCAACTGAGGGCGGACGACCTCCCGCAGGGCCATTCCCCCGAAGATTCCCGAATCCCGCGCGAACCTCCGGCCCCAGCGGCCGATTCCCGCTCCACAGAGGGATTCTTCGCCCCTTCAATCGAAAACTTTCATCATTGAAGTCAAATGGTTGTACTTTATCGTACGGACACGACTTACCGGCACGGACGGTTCGTTGTGGCCCGGGCCAACCGCTAGTTGACGTTGCGAGGTCCGCTCCCTACCTTGCCACGGGCTCGCGGCCGTGGCGGAACAGGTAGACGCGCAGCGTTGAGGGCGCTGTGGAGGAAACTCCGTGGAGGTTCGAGTCCTCTCGGCCGCACCATTGGTGGGCAGGGCGTGCAGGCGGCTGTGGCGGAATTGGCAGACGCGCTGGCTTCAGGTGCCAGTGGGGGCAACCCCGTGGAGGTTCGAGTCCTCTCAGCCGCACCACGCGATCTCTTGATCGGGGCTGAACATCCGTGACAGGTCACTGCATTGCCATGGGTGTTGCCGTCCTCCTGCTGGCTGGATGTGCCCGGCAGGCACCCCCCGCTCCGGTAATTTCCGAGACTCCCCGGCCCGGAAAACCGGCAGACGAGGTGGAAATCGGAACGGCGGAAACCGTCATTGTCAAACCCGGCGACACCTATTCCGAGATTGCACAGGCGCATGGAGTTTCGACCGGATCCCTGATCGAAGCCAACGGAGCGGAGCCGCCGTACACCATTTATCCGGGCGATGTCCTGCGCTTGCCTGCACCACAAGTCTATACCGTAGAGAAAGGTGATACGGCAACGAAAATTGCCCGTTGTCAGGGTGTCGACATTTGGTTGCTGGTTCAGATGAACAGGCTGGACCCCCCCTACCTCCTGTCGATCGGGCGCGAACTCCGCATCCCGCGCAGGATTCGTGCCCCACATTGTCCCGAAGATCTGGAGCCGGAGGGCGTATCCGACGTCGTTGTGACCGACGATGCCGAAGGTGATGTACTGGTCATAGCCCCCTTGCCTCCGCTTTCGCACCGAAACGCCATCAAACCGCCTGCCGGTTCCGGAACTCCGGCTACTCCGTTGGCTGCGGCCACCGTCACGCCCTTGGCCGCGACCGGCGCCGCACCCTTGGACGCGGTCGGAGTTGCCGGCACTGCCGCGCCTCCAACCGCGACCGGGACGGCCGCCGCCGCGCCCTTGGCCGCAACCGGTGCAGCTGCGACCGGGGCCGCCGCCGCCGCGCCCTTGGCCGCAACCGGTGCAGCTGCGACCGGGGCCGCCGCCGCCGCGCCCTTGGCCGCAACCGGTGCAGCTGCGACCGGGGCCGCCGCCGCCGCGCCCCTGGCCGCAACCGGTGCAGTCGCAACCGGAGTTGCCGGCACCGCCGCGCCCCTAGCCGAAAGTGCCGCGCCGACAACCGTCGCCGCCGCCACTGCAACCACACAAGCTGCGGGCAGCCCGACGCCGGTTGCGGCAGGAACTGCTCCAACCGCTGATCCAACGCCTTCGGCGACGACACTGCAGCCGGAAACTCCGGCTGCAGACATTCCGAATGCGGGGAACGCGGTTGCACCCGGATCGGCAGCACCCGTGGCCAAGGCGGCCGGCAGCAGCAAGTTCTTGTGGCCGACAGATGGACAGATCGCCTCGCGTTTCGGCACGAAGTCCGGCGGGCTCAAGAACGACGGAATCAACATTGCAGCACCGGCGGGAAGCCCGGTGCGGGCCACGGCTGACGGTACCGTGGCATACGCGGGAAATGAGCTTCAAGCGTACGGCAATTTGGTTCTGATCAAACACAAAGAAGGCTGGATGTCAGCATATGCGCACAATCAGGAACTGAAGGTCGCGCGCGGCGACAAGGTACGCCAAGGACAGATGATCGCGCAGGTGGGTCAGACCGGAAACGTGCCTGGCCCGCAGGTGCATTTCGAATTGCGGACAGGAAAGGGACGACCGGTAGACCCGCTCAAGCACTTGGGAAAATAACTGTGCTACCGAAGTGTAATCTTGAGCTGGCCGGCTCGATCCTGGATGAACTGCCAGGCTACCCGGCCGGATCGGGCGCCTCGAGTGACCGACCATTCCAACGCGTCGCGGCGCAACGAATCATCCGCCGGGAAACCGTAGTGTTCGGCATAGGCGCCAACAATCTCCAGATAGTCGGCTTGCGAACAGGAATGAAAGCCGATCCACAGTCCGAAGCGATCGCTCATGGAGACTCGTTCCTCGACCGCCTCGGACGGATGAATCGAGGTCGAACGCTCGTTCTCGATCATTGAACGTGCCATCAGGTGGCGCCGGTTGGAGGTGGCGTAGAACAGCGTATTGGCCGGCCGGCCCTCCAAGCCTCCCTCCAGCATGGCCTTCAGCGATCGATACGAAGCGTCGCCCGCTTCGAATGACAAGTCGTCGCAAAAGAGCACATATCGTTCGGAGCGCGGGCGCACCGCCTGAAGGAGGGAGGGGAGGGTCTCGATGTCCTCGCGTGCGATTTCCGCCAGCCGCAGACGATCTTGGGACCGGTCTGCGTTGACGGCCGCATGCACCGCCTTGATCAGTGAACTCTTGCCGGTGCCGCGCGCTCCCCACAGCAGCGCATTGTTGGCTGGATACCCAGCCGCGAAGCGACGGGTGTTCTCCAGAAGCAGGGACCGCGCATGATCAATCCCGCGGAGCAGGTCCAGCGAGATCCGGTTCACCTCCGGAACGGGACGCAGGCATTGCGCCGTACCATCCCACAGGAACGCGGTCTCGTCCGAGTCCGGTACCGGAAGTTCCGGCGGCGGCGCGACACGCTCGATCGCATCGACCGCCCGCCGTAAGAGCTGCTCCAGGGATTCTGCCTTGTCCAACGCGGATACCTCGCGAAACGGGCCTGCATCCGGGATCCGGATTCGGGTGGCGGCGGCAGCTCGAGGCCTTCCTGTCTCCAGGTCCTGCGAGCGGGTCCGGACAGGGAGCATAGCCACCGGTCGCCGACCGGTGGCGCCCGCGGCATCGGTTGCGGCGGAGCGGACCGGGCCTGTATAGTCCCCGCCTTCCATGCAGGAGTGTTCGCGCATGCTCGTTGCGCCTGCGTTCGCCCAAGGCGCGTCCGCCGATAGCGGAGGCTCCTTCTTGATCCAGCTGTTGCCGCTGGTTCTGATTTTTGCCGTATTCTACTTTCTGCTGATCCGGCCACAGCAGAAGCGCATGAAGGAACACAAGGCGATGGTTGCCGCCGTGAAACGCGGGGACCGGGTCGTGACCGCGGGCGGGGTGCGGGGACGTGTGATCCACGTGGATGACGATCAGACCGTCTCGGTCGAGATCGCCCCCGACATAACCGTGAAGGTGGTACGCGACACCCTGTCCCAGGTCCTGCCGAAGGGCGCGGCTCCGGCGTCCGGCGCCAACCCGTCGTCGGCCAAGTCCTGAACGGCGTGCGCCGGCCATTTCGAGGAATCCCGGCGTGATCCATGTACCGCGCTGGCAGGTCGTTGCGGCCGTGGTCACCGTTGCCTTCGCGGTCCTCTATTCGGCGCCGAACTTCCTCTCCTCTGCGGAATCGTGGCTGCCCGGCCAGCCGGTCCGGCTGGGTCTGGACCTTCAGGGCGGATCGCACCTGCTTCTTCGGGTCGATTCGGATGTCGTTCTCAGGGAACGGCTGGAATCCGTACTGGACGAACTCCGCACCCGGTACCGGAGCGCGGGAATCGGCTACACGAATATCGGTGTCGAGCAGTCGACCGGCGGACTGACCCTCACGGATCCGACCCGGGCCGAGGAGGCCGAACGCCTGGCTGAAGAGGCGGAGGAGGCCCTAGAGGTCAAGATCGACGGCGCCGGCAGGCTCACCGTTCGGCTGGAGGCGGCTGCGGAGAAGGAACTCCGGATCTCTGCGCTCTCCCAGTCCCAGGAAGTGATCCGTCGGCGGATCGACGAGACCGGCACCAACGAGCCCACGATCCAGCGCCAGGGGGATGACCGGATCCTCGTGCAGCTCCCGGGGGTGGATGATCCGGAGCGGATCAAACGACTCCTCGGCCAGACCGCCAAGATGAATTTCCGCATGGTCGACGAAACGGCCTCGATGACCGAGGCACTGGCCGGCCGGGTGCCGCCGGGTTCCGAGCTGCTCTACGAAGATGACGGCACCGAACAGGGGCTTCCGATCGTGGTCCGGCGCCGCGTGGGCGTGAGCGGCGACAACTTGGTCGGTGCCGCGGCCGTCATCGACCAGAACAACCAGCCGGTCGTGACGATCCGCTTTGACGCTGCCGGAGCCCGGCGATTCGGTGATCTCACCACGGAGAACGTCGGGCGCAGGTTTGCCATCGTGCTCGACGGGCGCGTCATCAGCGCTCCGGTGATCCGCGAACCCATCCCGGGCGGCAGCGGGCAGATCTCGGGCAACTTCACGTTCGAATCGGCGAGCGACCTCGCGCTGCTGCTGCGGGCCGGAGCGTTGCCGGCACCGCTGGTCATTCTGGAGGAACGGACGGTTGGACCGAGTCTCGGACGCGATTCCATCGCGTCCGGAACCTTGGCGGGCAAGGTCGCGCTCGGTCTCGTGATGCTCTACATGATCGCGGTGTACCGGTTGTTCGGGGTGGCGGCCGACCTCGCCTTGGGAGTGAACATTGCGCTCCTGCTCGCCATCCTGTCGGCCCTCGGTGCGACCCTGACCCTTCCGGGCATTGCCGGCATTGCCTTGACGATCGGCATGGCGGTAGATGCCAACGTACTGATCTTCGAGCGAATCCGGGAGGAAACCCGACGCGGACGATCGCCGGTGTCGGCCATCGATACAGGGTACCGCCAGGCATTGCGGGCGATCATCGACGCGAACGTGACCACGCTGATTGCCGCTCTGGTGCTGTTCCAGATGGGGTCCGGTCCCATCCGCGGCTTCGCGGTGACCTTGGCGGTCGGCGTTTTCACGACCATGTTCTGTTCGCTGCTCATCAGCCGGCTCCTGGTAGTGGCTTGGCTCAATCGCACCCGGCCCAAGGTTCTGGCCGTCTGAGAGGTATGGACGCATGCGGCTGCGGCTGATTCCCGACGACATCTCCCTTCAGATCATCCGATGGCGACAGCACGCGATGGTCGGGTCTCTCGTGGCCATGGCCGCTTCGGCGGTCCTGTACGCGGCCATCGGCCTCAATTTCGGAATCGACTTTCGCGGCGGCATCCTGATGGAGGTGCGAATATCCGACGTGCCTCAGGTTACCGAGGTGCGCGCGGCGTTCCAAGGGGCCGATCTGGGGGAAATCGCGATCCAGGAGTTCGGCGAGGAATCCGATTTCCTGGTACGGATCGAACGGCAGCCGGGCGGTGACGAAGCCCAGCAGGCCGCAGTCGAGAGCGCTCGATCCCATCTGGGAGCGGCCTTCGGCGATGGCGTGGAGTACCGAAGGGTGGAGTTCGTCGGTCCGACCGTAAGCCGGGATCTGCTGCGCGGCGGAGCCATTGCGGTAGTCCTCGCGGTGATCGCGATGCTGCTTTATATCATGTTTCGGTTCGAGCTGACCTTCGCTTGGGGAGCGGTGGCCGCGCTGGTCCACGATGTCGTGCTGACCATCGGCGTGTTCTCCCTGACCGGACTGGAGTTCAACGTGGCGACCGTGGCGGCGCTGCTTCTGATCGTCGGATATTCGATGAACGACACGGTCGTCGTGTACGACCGCGTGCGCGAGAACCTCCGGAAGTACAAGAAAACGGATTTAGCGCAGGTACTCAATCGCAGCATCAACGAGACCCTGTCCCGAACGGTCAATACCACCGTGACGACGATTCTGGCTCTGGGAGCCCTGATCCTGCTCGGCGGTCCCGTGGTACAGGATTTCAGCTTCGCGATGATCTGGGGCATTACGGTCGGCACCTATTCGTCGATTTTCCTCGCGGCGCCGCTCCTGCTGACGTTCGGCGTGCGTCGAGATGCGGAGGCCGGAAAGGCGCAAGCCGATGCCGAGAAAGCCGTCTGAGACGACGAGCGATCCCGTCCGGGTCGATGGGTACGGACCGGAGGCGTTCACGGTATCCGGCCGCCGGATTCGGGGTCCGATCATCCTGCGCGGCAGCCGGGTGTTCGCCTGGACGGAATGCACCGATGCCGGCTTGGGCGGGAATGCCGCCCAGCAGCTGCTGGGCGATCTCCGGGCACCGGGCATCGTCTTGGTGGGAACCGGCCGGGCGCGGCTGATCCCCAGCCCCTCGTTCGTTGCATGGTTTCGGAGGCATGGACTCGAACCGGAACTGATGGTCACGGGCGCCGCCTGTCGGACGTGGAACGTGCTGGCGGCGGAAGGGCGCGAGGTGGCCGCCGGACTGATTCCCGCTTCGTGGGGATCCGATCAGGTGCGGGAACGGCAGGTCGGGCCCGATTCGGTCGCGGTCGTCGTTCCCACACAGACCGGTTGAGGGATCCTTCCGCGGCTCAGGGGATCGCGAGCTTGTCCCTGAGGAAGCGCCCCGTGTGGCTCTCCGGGGCCCACAGCACCGACTCCGGCGGCCCCTGGGCCACCACCCGGCCCCCCTCCGCGCCTCCTTCCGGTCCCAGATCGATAATCCAGTCGGCCTGCTTGATCACGTCGAGATGGTGTTCGATGACCAAGACCGTGTTGCCCTGATCGACCAAAGCGTGCAGCACGTCGATGAGGGTTCGCACATCCTCGAAATGGAGGCCCGTCGTGGGTTCGTCGAGCAGATAGAGCGTCCGGCCCGTGGCCCGCCTCGACAGTTCCTTCGACAGCTTGATCCGCTGGGCCTCCCCTCCCGACAACGTGGTCGCACGCTGACCGAGGCGCACGTACCCGAGTCCGACCCGGCGCAGGGTATCGAGTTTGTCCCGGATCGCCGGGATCGCAGCGAAGAACGCTCCTGCCGACGCCACGTCGAGATCGAGTACATCCGCGATCGAATGGCCCCGATACCGGATCTCGAGCGTTTCCCGGTTGTACCGCCGGCCCCGGCAAGATTCGCAGGTCACGTACACCGGCGCGAGAAAATGCATCTCGATCTTGATCACCCCGTCGCCCTGACAGGCTTCGCAGCGTCCCCCCTTGACATTGAACGAGAACCGCCCGGCCCGATACCCCCGCGCGCGCGCTTCCGGCAGTTGGGTGTACCAATCCCGAATGGGGCCGAACAGACCGGTGTAGGTAGCCGGATTCGAGCGCGGCGTGCGTCCGATCGGGGACTGGTCGATGTCGATGATCTTGTCGAAGAGCCATGCCCCCCGAATGCGGCCGTCCTGGCGTTCCGGGTGGGCGAGGGCGGAACGCAAGAGGGGGTGCAGGGTGTCGAGAACCAGGCTCGACTTGCCGCTCCCCGACACGCCGGTGACGCAGACGAGAAGCCCGGCGGGAATCTCGACACGGATGTCCTGCAGATTGTTGGTAGTGATCCCCTGCAGGGTCAGCGTGCGCTCCGGCAGAGGCGGGCGCCGGGCCGCCGGTACGGGAATCGAGCGGGCGCCGCTGAGATACTGGCCGGTCAGACTGTCCGCATGGGCCCTCAATTCTTCCGGTGTGCCCGTGGCCACGACCTGCCCGCCGTTCTCTCCGGCACCCGGGCCCATGTCCACCACGAAGTCGGCGGCGGCGATCGAATCCTCGTCGTGTTCCACGACCAGCACGGTATTCCCCAGGTCCCGGAGGTTCTTGAGGGTTTCCAGCAAACGGGCGTTGTCCTTCTGGTGCAGGCCGATCGAGGGTTCGTCCAGGACATAGAGGACGCCCGTAAGGCCCGAACCGATCTGGGAAGCCAGCCGAATTCGCTGGCTTTCCCCGCCCGAAAGCGTGGCTGATCCCCGGGCCAGGGTCAGATAGTCCAATCCGACATCTGCGAGAAATCCGAGGCGGAGCGACAGTTCGCGGAGCGTGCGCTCGGCGATGGCTCGGCTCTGCGTGTCCAGCGTCGCCGGAAGCTCCTGTTCCACCCAGGATCTCGCTTCGGCTATGGTCATGTCGGAGACCCTGCCGATGTGCCGGCCGCCGATCTGGACGGCCAAGGCTTCCGTCCGGAGGCGGTGGCCGTCGCAGGCGGGGCAGGGCAGCTTGGCGCGGTAGTGCGCCAGATGCTCGCGCACCCGCGAATCGGATGCGTTCTGCCAGCGCTTCTCGAGCGAGGCAATGACGCCCGGAAAGGGACGTTTCACCGTGCGCGCGTCCGTGCCGGTACCGTATTCGATGATGACGCCGGTCTTTCCCGAACCGCGCAGCACCGCTTCTCGCGCGGCCGGCGGCAGCTGCCGCCACGGCTGCTCCAACGAGAATTCGAAGTGCCGGGCCACGCCCCGGAGGGCCTGCAGGTAGTACCCCGACAGGGGCGCCTCCCACGGCTCGATCGCACCCGCCTGCAGGGTCCGCTCCGGGTCGGGAACCAGCAGTTCGGGATCGAAGAACTCGACGACGCCGAGGCCGCCGCACCGGCTGCACCAGCCAGCGGGGCTGTTGAACGAGAAGAGCCGCGGTTCGATCTCCTCGATCGAGAAGCCCGACACCGGACAGGCAAAGCGGGCGGAAAAGGTCGTCCGCTCGCCCGTATCGGCATCTTCGGCCACGAGCAGGCCGTCCGACAGTCCAAGGGCCGTCTCGACGCTGTCGGCCAATCGGGATTCCAGACCCTCCCGGATGACGATTCGGTCCACCACCACCTCGATGTCGTGGTTGCGGTTACGATCGAGGGGCGGGGAATCGCCGGTTTCGTGCAGCACGCCATCGATCTTGACACGCTGGAATCCCCGGCGCCGGAGATCCTCGAGATCCTTCCGGAATTCTCCCTTGCGGTTGCGGACGATGGGGCTGAGCAGCAGCACCCGCGTGCCGGTCGGCAGCGCCGTCATGGCATCCACCATTTGCGTTACCGTCTGACTGGCGATGGGCAGGCCGGTCGCAGGGGAATGGGGAACCCCGACCCGGGCGAACAGCAGCCGCAGGTAGTCCTGGATTTCCGTGACGGTGCCGACCGTCGAGCGGGGATTGTGCGACACGTTCTTCTGATCGACGGCGATCGACGGCGACAGGCCTTCGATCCCGTCGACATCCGGCTTGTCCACCAATTCGAGGAATTGCCGGGCGTAGGCGGACAGGCTCTCGACGTAGCGTCGTTGTCCTTCCGCATACACCGTGTCGAAAGCCAGCGAGGACTTCCCGGAGCCGGAGAGTCCGGTGATTACGACGAGACGACCGCGTGGGATCGCCACGTCGATGGATTTCAGATTGTGGGTCCGGGCACCCCGAATCCGAATTTCGTCGTGGCCGCCGCCCGGACCGGCGGCGGGCCCCGCGGCGCGGGCCGGCGCGGGCATCTCCCGGAGTCCGGGCACCGGCAACGACGGGGACGGGGGGGCTGCCATCAGATCCTGCACTCCGGAATCCGGTCATTCTACAGGCCCTCCCGGACAGCCGACCGCGGCCTGTTGCTGCGGTTCATGGGGTGGGCGGCGGGGCGCGTCCGAATCGTGTATATTCCCCGGGCCCATCCGGTTCCAGGGTGCAGCGGTCGTCTGCACCAGATTGCGTGGTCCGAACAGAATCGAGGAATCCCTTCATGGTAATGAGCGTGAACAAGGTTATACTGCTGGGAAATGTCGGACGTGACCCTGAAATCCGTGACTTGCCCAACGGCGGAAGGGTGGCGAACTTCTCGGTCGCTACCGAGGAACGCTGGCGTGACAAGCAGACCGGCGAACAACGCGAACGCACGGAATGGCATCGGATCGTCGTGTTCAGCCCGATGCTGATCGATATTGTCGTCGATCGCGTGTTCAAGGGAACCCGGGTCTATATCGAGGGCCAGTTGCAGACCCGACGCTGGCAGGATCCTTCGGGCTACGACCGGTTCACGACGGAGATCGCGCTCCAGCGGTTCGGAAGCCGCATCATCGTCCTGACCGACCATCGGTACGACGACGGCCATGACGATTCGGGGACGGCGCGGGGAAGCGGTTCCTATTCGGCCCGGACCCATGCCGACCATCCCCGCGGTTCGGGCTACGACGACGAGGTGCCGTTCTAGGCATCCGTGCGATGGGCCTGTTGCGGGCGGCTCGCCCGCGCCGCCGATAGTTCCCGATGTCCGCAGCCATCTCAGGGCCACGCATGCCGCCAAGTGAAACTGTTGCCACGATAGCCATCGTCGACGAGATGCGGCAGTCGTATCTCGATTATGCGATGAGCGTGATCGTCAGCCGAGCCTTGCCGGATGTGCGCGACGGTCTCAAGCCCGTGCACCGCCGCATCCTCTACGCGATGCACGAGAACGGGTACGGCTGGAATCGTCCGTACCGCAAGTCGGCGCGCGTCGTGGGCGACGTGATGGGAAAGTACCACCCGCACGGCGACAGCGCGATCTACGACGCCATGGTCCGCATGGCTCAGGAGTTCTCCATGCGGCTGGAACTGATCGACGGACAGGGGAACTTCGGTTCGATCGACGGCGATCCCCCCGCGGCCATGCGGTACACCGAGGTCCGCATGGCGCGGGCTGCGTCCACGCTGCTGGAGGACATCGGCTTCGAGACCGTCGAGTTTCAGGACAACTACGACGCGTCGGCCGTGGAGCCGTCGGTGCTGCCGGCTCGGTTTCCCAACCTGCTGGTAAACGGTTCCGGAGGGATTGCGGTCGGCATGGCCACGAACGTGCCGCCGCACAACCTGACCGAAGTGATCGACGCCTGCCTCGCACTGATCGATGATCCGGACCTGTCGGTCCAGGCGTTGAGCCGGCACATTCCGGGACCCGATTTTCCGACCGGAGGGCTGATCGTCGGTCGGGCCGGCATTCTCGACGGCTATCGCACCGGACGCGGCCGGGTGGTCATGCGCGGTCGGGCTGCCGTGGAGGCGCTGACCCGGGATCGTTCGGCCATCGTTGTCAGCGAGATTCCCTTTCAGGTTGTCAAGGCGCGCATGATCGAACAGATCGCCGAACGCACCCGCCAGAAGGTGATCGAGGGAGTGAGCGCGCTTCGCGACGAATCGGACCGCGACGGCCTCCGCATCGTGATCGAGTTGAAACGCGGCACGACGCCGGAGGTCGTGCTCAATCAGCTGTACAAGTTCACCAGCCTCCAGAGCACCTTCGGCATCAATACTCTTGCCCTGCACAACGGCCGGCCGGAATGCCTCGACCTGAAGCAGCTGCTGGAAGCCTTCCTGTCGTTTCGCGAGAGCGTCATTACCAAGCGTACCCTGTTTCTTCTGAAGAGGACACGGGCGCAGGCGCACGTGCTGCTGGGGCTGGTCATCGCGGTCGCCAACCTCGACGAGGTCGTGGCGCTGATCCGGGGATCGGCGGATGCGGGAGAAGCGCGCCGGCAGCTCATGCAGCGCCGGTGGCCGGCGCGGGATATCGAAGTCTACCTGGACCTGATTGCCGAACCGGGACGTCCGGAAGCGCCCGCCGGAACCTGCCGCCTGACCCAACGTCAGGCCAAGGCCATCCTGGATCTGCAGCTCCACCGGTTGACGGGTCTGGAACGCGAGAAGATCGGCGGCGAGTTGCGGGAGAAGGCGGAGGAGATCGACGGCTATCTCCGTACGCTGCGATCCCGTCCGAAACTGCTGGGGATTCTGCGGGAAGAGCTGATCGGGATTCGCGATCAGTTCGGAACGCCGCGTCGGACCGAGATCATCGACGCTGCCGAAGATGCCGGCCGCGACGATCTGATCGATCGCGAGGACATGGTCGTCACCCTCACCCGGGACGGCTACGTCAAGCGGACCGGGTTGTCCGCCTATCGTTCGCAGCGACGGGGCGGCATGGGCCGCACGGCCATGGCCGTACGCGACAACGACTTCGTCACGCATGTCCTGACCGCCAGTACCCACGATCCCGTACTGTTCTTCACGTCGCAGGGAATGGTCCATCGTCGGAAAGTGTATGACCTGCCGCCGGGAGCGCCGCAGGCGCGGGGACGGCCGATCGTCAACGTCCTGCGCATCGGGGATCAGGAACAGGTGACGGCGATGCTGCCGCAGCCCGCCGAGGATTCCCGAACGGAGTCCGCTTCCCAGCTCCTGTTCGCGACGCGGGCAGGGTACGTTCGGCGCAATCGGACCTCGGACTTCGCGTCGATCAACGTCGGCGGCAAGATTGCCATGAAACTGGATGCGGGGGATGCGCTGGTGGGGGTCGCGGAGGTGACGCCCGGCTCCGACCTGATGCTGGCGAGCCGCCAGGGAAGGGCCGTGCGGTTTCCCGTCGACGAAGTGCGGGTGTTCGTCGGCCGAGCGTCGCGCGGAGTGCGCGGAATCCGTCTCTCCGAGGACGATCAGGTCATCGACATGTCGATCCTTCCGCATACCGATGCTCTGCCGGACCTCCGGAAGCGCTATCTGCGCTACACCTCGGCCGTGCGCCGGGAGGAGACGGCCGCCGACCCGCCCGAAACCTCGGTCCTGAAGCGGTTGGCGGCCGAGGAAGTCTTCATGCTGTCGATCACCGAACAGGGATTCGGAAAACGCACCTCGTCGCACGAGTACCGCCCGACGGCACGAGGAACGCAGGGCGTGCTCAGTATCCGTACCGCCGGTCGGAACGGCGATGCGGTCTGCTGTTTCCCGGTTACCGAAACGGACGAGGTGATCCTGGTTACCGATGGCGGACGCATCATCCGCTGTCCGGTGAACGACATCCGGGTGGCCGGGCGCGGTACGCAAGGAGTTCGGATCCTGCGTCTGAAGAGCGGCGAGAAGGTGGTGTCGGTGACCCGCCTGCAGGTGTCGGACGGTGCTCCCGATGCCGAATCGGGCGGCCCGGTGTCCGAATTCCCGGACAGCAACGACGGGGAACGTCCCTGATGGGAGAACGGATAGCCGTGTATCCAGGGACCTTCGATCCGGTGACAACCGGGCATCTGGACATCATCCAGCGGGCGACGCGCATCTGTGACCGTCTGGTGATCGGAATCGCGTACAACGTCGACAAGCGGCCTTTCTTTGCGCCGGACGAGCGCGCGGAGATGGTACGAGGCGAAGTCGAGACCATGACGGAACTCGAGTGCCCGGTGGAGGTTCGGACGTTCGCCGTCCTGCTGACCAAGTTTGTCGACGAGGTGCACGGGTCGATCATCGTCCGGGGCCTTCGGGCGGTGACGGACTTCGACTACGAGTTTCAGATGGCCGGCATGAATGCCCGGCTGCGTCCCGACATCGAGACGGTGTTTCTCATGGCCAGCGAGCGACACCAGTTCATCGCCTCTCGCCTGGTCAAGGAAATCTGTCTGCTCGGAGGGGACGTGTCCGAATTCGTGTCCCCCCGTATCCTGGTTCGAATCCAGAACCATATTCAACAATCTTCATAGGGATCTCAGGAATGCCCCGAACCTTCTCCACCTCATTGGTCGTGGGCGGCATCGCCTTGGCCGGTCTCATCCTTGCAACCACATCGCAGGCCGTCGAACCGACTCGACTTCACCTGGAACTCAAGGACGGGACCGTCGTCATCAAGCTCCGACCCGACTTGGCGCCCAATCACGTTGCCCGGATCAGGGAGCTCGTGGAGACGGGTTTCTACGACGGTCTCAAGTTCCACCGCGTCATCGACGGATTCATGGCGCAGACCGGCGATCCGCACGGGAATGGCACCGGAGGGTCCGGTCAAGTCCTGGCGGCGGAATTCTCGGACCATCCGCACGTTCGGGGCACCGTATCGATGGCCCGGGCCAGCGACCCTGACAGCGCGGACAGCCAGTTCTTCATCGTATTCGACGATGCCCGGTTCCTGGACGGGCAGTACACGGTCTGGGGCGAAGTCGAAGCGGGAATGGAATTCGTGGATTCGATCAAGCGAGGGAGCGGTCCGAACGGCATGGTGGCCGATCCCGATGCCATCGTCCGCATGTACTTTCCAGAGGGATAGGTTGCCGAATACTGATGATTTCGACGTCACGTCGAGAGCCTGATCCTGGTGCAAGGCGTGCTGCTGTTCGACCCGGAAGCCGACCTGATGGCCAAGAGCAGCGCCGCTCAGAAACGGGCAGCACCGTGCCACATGATCCGGTATCCGGGCTCTGGATCATGCTTGCGGCCTTGGAATCCGCCCGAAGCCGCACACACCCGGCCGCATCCCGGTGGACCCGGATTCCGGCCGAGCACCAGCCGGCCAAGTGCGGTTCGCAACCGCCCCGCGGGAGCAACCAAGGTGAGGCTTGGCAACGCCCCCTTCCGACCCGGACGGCGCAGCGCGGTCCGGGCTCAGGAACGGGGGCGGGCGGCGAACACCTCGTCGAGAGTCGTGGCTTCGAGCACGGCCTCTGCCCAGGTTTCCAGTTCGGCGGCCGACGCGTGGCGAATCCGGGCGCGGACCGGATCCGGAACCCTTCCGAAGCGCAGGTGCAGAAGACGAAGCACGATCCCGGATTGGCCTTTGCTCCGGCCTTGTGCGATTCCCTCGGCCCGTCCCTCAGCCTTGCCCTGTTCGATTCCCTGCTCGATCCAAGCTTCTGCAACCGTGCCCATCAACGCCTCTAAGTGCGACGGCGTCAGGTTCGTCATGCGCTCGACGAGGTAGCCCAGAATAGGGTGCTCCAGCGGACTCTCCGCAACCGGTCCGCCGGTGATCGGATCAAGCAGATCCGCCGCGATCTTCTCGGCGTGGTCCGCCACGAGCGCCGACAGCGCGGCCCGCACGTCGGGCGCGCGCGACAGTTCCGGCGGCGCGATCTCCCCCGAGATCGTGCAGCACGTAGGCAAACTCCCGGAGGAACGGCCGGAGCTCCTCGGGCGCGTCGATCATCTCGGGCACCGACCGCGCCGCCGTCCACCGGCCCCGACCGTGGTAGAACACCAGCGGCAGGATCGCCGGCAGCCGGGCCCCGCCGGTGCGGTCCTCGACCTCCCGGAACCCGATGCGGACCAGGCACTTCAGGATCTGAAGCGACGTCAGGGCATCGATCCGGCTCTTGTGCTCGAACAGCACGTAGATGCGTGCCTCGTGGCCGCTCCGCAGCCGGACCCGGAACCGCGCGTCGCACGGGGTCCGCGCCGCGTCTTCGTCGACGAAGCTCCCCTCGACCATCGCCGGCGGCACCTTGGGGTCGAGGAGGTCGGCCACCGCCCGCGGCAGGTAGTCGGCGAGCAGCGCGACGGCGCGGTCGGGCGAGGAGACCCGTTCCCGGAACAGAGCGTCGTGCGCCCCCACGGGAAGGTGGATCCGGCGCGGCCGAAGGGGGTTCAGGGACGCTCCCGGCGGGCATCCCGCCCGCACCCCCGAAGGGGATGGACCATCGACATGGCGGTACTCCGCGCATACTCGGGTCGGGCGGTCGATCGGGACGCTCCCCGGACGACTTCGGCGATCCGGTTCCGGCGGGCGGACCGCAAGAACCCCAATGCTCGGGACCCGGTCCAAGCGGCGGCCCGGAATCGACGGCTTCGCCGGCAGGGTACGGGCGGAACGCCGGTGGTGCAACGCCCCCGGACGGCCGTTCTCCCGGTTCTGCAGGCTCCGGCCGTCCCGCAGGCCGTGCCGGAAGTCCGGACGCCCGCCCGCAACCATCTCCGGCGTGCGCGAGCCGGATGGCAGCCGAAGCGGAGTGCCGCCGCGTGCCGCCACGGACCTCAGGGAGCGTGCGATTCGGTACCGGGCGTCTGCGTGGAGCCGGGTTCGGAAGCCTCCGGACCCCCGGATCCCGACCTTTGTCGTCGGGACCCTCCGCTCCCCGGGAAGCGCGGGGCGGACGGCTCGCGCGTCCCGAGGCACGGCCATCCCATGCTAGGTTTGTTGGAAGGCTGGGTTCCGCGGATTCCGGATGATTTGTATTGGTGCTGGCTTTTTGTGAAGCGGCGTGGTATCCGTGGTGGTCATGGAACGCGCCGCGGATTTTTTCGAGACGACTCCGGAGGGTTTTGCGCTCCGGGATGTGGTGGTGCGCTTGGCGCGGCCGGATGAGGTGTGTCGCTGGAACCGTGTGGTGGACCGTCATCACGATCTTGGTTTCAAGCAATTTGCGGGTCGAGGTCTGCGCTACGTGTTCACGTGGCGCGGGCGATGGATGGGCGCTGCGGGCCGGCAGACGGGCGCCTTCCGCTGTGCGCCGCGGGACCGTTGGATGGGTTGGCGCCGCAAAGAACCGTTTGAGCGGTTGCACCGGATCGGAAACCACACGAGGTTTGTGATTCTGGGAGGTCGCCGAGCGTTTCGGGGTCTTGCCTCGTTTGCGTGGTCGCGGATGCAGCGGCGTCTCAGCGACGACTGGGAGGCTGCGTACGGCAATCCGTTGCTGGTGGCAGAGTCGTTGGTCTCACCGACGAAGTTCCGCGGCACCCTGTACAAGGCGGCGAACTGGAAGTACGTGGGCAGGAGCAAGGGCTATGCGCGCGCCAACGGGCGCTCTACGGATCCGCACGGGGAGGCGAAGGATCGGTACGTGGTTCCGCTGCGTCGCGACGCCTGTCGTCGGTTGCGGGATCGTGCGCCGCTTCCCGCGGCATGGGCGTTGCGGGCGACGCAGAGCGGCCGGTCGGCGCGGGAGTTGCGCTCGATGTACCCGCATTTTGCGGCGCTTTCCGACTTCCGGCGCGCGCAGGGGCGCACGCACGGCATCGCCTCGGTGCTATGCGTGATCGTGCTGGCGCGGCTGGCGAATCGGCACGGCGCGGTGGCGGCGGCACGCTCCGCGAAGGCGATGACGCAGAAGGATCTGGCGCAGATCGGTGCGTGGAAGAACCCGGACACCGGCCGGTAGGAACCGGTGTCCCAATCGACCGTGCACCGGGTGCTGCAGAACACCGACCCGGCGTGGATCGAGGAGGCTCTGCGGCGCTGGGCGCAGCCGCGCCTGCGGGTCGGCCACGCGATCGCAGTCGACGGCACGCGCATTCGCGGCGCCCACCGCACCGGCGAGGATCCTAACGAGACGGTCTCGCGGATCGAGCACGGGACCGGCATGCCGGCCTCGATCCTCAACGATCATGACGAAGGCGGGGAGATCGCCGCCGTCCACGCCGCGCTCGAGACCGCGCCGGTGGCCGGCCGTCTGCTCACGCTCGACGCGCTCCACACCACCCGCGAGACGGCACGACTGATCGTCGAGACCCAGGGCGCCGACGGGATGAGGACGGTCAAGGGCAACGCTCCCAAGACCTTCGAGACGTTCGAGAGCATCCACTGGGAGACCACGAGCACGGGACGCTACAGCGAAACGCCCACGCTCGAGCACGGCCGCATCGAGCCGCGCAGCATCGAAGTCTTCACCCCTCCAGCGAAGATGATCCACGATCCTCATGTCAAACCGATCTTCCGTGTCACCCGGCGCGTCGAATTCAAGAAATCCGGAAAACGGACCACCGAGCACGCCTACGGCAGGACTTCGGTCGCGGCCGACCGCGCCTCGCCGCAACCGCTCCTCACATGGAACCGCGGTCCCTGGGTGGTCGAAAGCCATCACCCCATCCGCGATACCACCTTCCGCGAAGACGACTCCAGGCTCCGGGCCCGCAACGCACCCGCAAACCACGCGATCCTCAACACCCTTGCCCTTGCCGTCATCCTCCACAACCAGCGGAAGCTGCCCCAGCCCTTCCACAGCTTCGCCGACGCCCGTCACCCCTATGCCGACAAGCGCAAGCAGGTCCTGCACGCCGTCACAAGACCCGGCTGACTGCGCCCACACCCCGACCGAAACCGCAAGTATCCGAGCCGGCCCCCCCCAACCCGGCCGCTTTCAATAGCCCGTTGTTGACGCAATCTGGCTCATGTGCGGTTCCCTTCTGATTGGACGAATTCGAGTCCGGTCTTGAATTTCCGCCACGCCTGCCAGATTTTCGCAGTACCCGGAAGCGGCTGACGCTTGCTGGGCCGGAAGCCCGCCATGCGGGCGAGATCGACCCCAAAGGTGCGGATGTCGGGCGGCTTTCCAGGCGGGGCACGGATGATGCGATCGTACCGGAGCCGTATCTACTCACCCCCTACTGATGACGAATCGTTTTTCCTGACGGGTTCGGATCCGGCATTTTCCCTTGCCCCTTTCACTCGCTCGCGGCCGAGGACCGGAGGTGCGTGTTCCGGCTGACAAGAAGCGGATCGATCTTCGTCATCAGTAGGGGGGTGAGTAGATACCCGGAGCCATCGGTAGAGAACCCCGATTTCGCGGTCGGTGAAGAACTCAAGGGCGGGGCGGTCGGGCGGATCGCGCGCGAGGCGCTCGAGGTCCATGACCCGCCATGCGGTGATGGCATCGAAAGCGAGGCACTTGCGCAGGTCGTCGGCGTCCTGCAGCTTGCGTTCTTCGATCCGGGCGCCGACCTTGAGGACCCGGAAGTACTCCTCGATGGTCCAGCGTGCCTCGTACCAGGCGACGATGCGTCGAGCGTGCGGGAGGTCGGCCTCGCCCTCGGTGGAGAGCAGCACCCAGTGGAGCGGATCGCGGCCCTTGGGCGGCCGGGCTTCCCGGACCGAGACGGCGAGCATGGGCATCGGCGTCCGGTCGTCCCGGTTCTTCGGCGGCACGAGGTGGACGACGGCGGCGCGAAGCTCGAGGATCACGGTGCGCTGGAGGCGCGGACGGGGTCCGCCGCAGGCGGCGAGGTGGACCGTCTTCGTTCCCAGAACCGGCGGCTCCGCCATGGCCTCCCACAGGTCCGCCACGGAGCCGTCGCTGCGGACCACCCGTCGCTGCCGGCCGCGGTCGGAGCGTACGAGGAGCCCGACGCCGCCGGCGCGCGCCTGTACGAACCTTTCCCAGATGTCGCCTTCGCGGTCGCAGACCGTGACCACCCGGGTGTCGGGGCAGGCGGCGGCCAGCTGGCGGGCGCGTTCGAGTCCCTGAAGCCAGCGCACACTCTCCGGCTTGACCGCGTCGCGGTCCGGGGCTGCCGTGCCCTCGCGCTCGGTGGCGTCGCAGTCCGGGGCTGCCGTGCCCTCGCGCTCGGTGGCGTCGCGGTCCGGGGCTTCCGTGCCCTCGCGCTGGGTGGCGTTGAGGTCGATCACGCCGAGCGGGCGGCGGCCCTCGGTCACCGCCAGCGTGAAATGGGCAAGGATTCCCCGGGTGCCCGAGCCCCCGCCTCCAAGGTTCACCCGCCCTTTCGTCGTGCAGTGCCCGTTGTACTTCAGCGTCGTGGTGTCCTGCAGGGCGAGGACGACCCGCTCCTGCCGGCAGCGTTCGACCGTGGCTTCGGCGTGGGGATCGAGGATGTGTTCCATCGTGACCCGGGCGCTGGACAACAGCCGGTACGCGGCCTTCTGCGCGGCGGCGGACGGGAAGATCACGGGCAGGGACGCGCCCGGAGCGTTCTCCCAAGCCCGGCCCATCGCCAGCACCCGCTGGCGCACGCGGCCGTCGGGATGCGAACCGCGGCCATACTCGATGTCGGCCCAGTCGGCGTTCCCGGGCCGCCACGGCTCCGACGTGGTACCGAGGACGGCGCCCCGCTCCCGAGACAGGACCTCTCGCCAGCCCTCGGCCAAGGGCCGGATCCACACCGCCTTCGGCGCGGTCGCACGGCCTCCCGGCGGCCGGCCCGAGGTCGGTTCGGCGCAGCGGCTCCACCCGGCCGCACGATAGCAGGTGCCGCGGTGCTCGGGTCCCACATACGTGTAGACCGCCTGCGGCCGGGTCCCGTGCGCCGCCTTCCAGTCCGCGGCCAGGCGCGCCGTCGACCGGGCCAGCACGTGCGAGGCCAACCGGGCGACCCGGACGCCGGGCAGCAGGAGAAAGCGGTGCTGCTGGACCAGCTGCGCCAGATTCGCGGCCCGCGCCGTCGCCGACCAGCCGATGGCCGCGTCCCGGGCCGCCTGATGCCAGCCTGCGGCCGTATACCCGAGGCCGCCGAGACGGCCGTGGCGCGACAACACGACCCAGAAGTTGAGGACCTTCCCCGGCCGGTGCTTCCAACCCTGCGGATGATGGGTCTCCATCATCTCGCGCCAGCGGCGCCGGTCCGGGGCCGCACCCACCGGGACCAAGGTGACCTCCCCGAGATCCGCCAGCGTGCACGCCAGCTTCCGGTCCGGGTAGGTGCGCGCCACCTCGCCGCCCGGACGGCCCGGCGTGCGGCACGGACCCGGCCGCGCCTCGGGCAGCAGGAACCCCGCCCGCTTCGCGATCCCGGGCAGAACCCCGCGCGCCTGGGACACGCAGGGCTGCCCCCGGGCGTTGCGCCAGTCCTCGCGTTCGCACAGCTCGCGCGCCAGCGCATGACGCGTCCGGCCGTCCTCGGCCGCCGCCGCCTTCAGCCACTCGACCGTGTCGGCGCGGAGATGTCGAAGTCCGACTTGCATGCCGTCACCATGACGGACGGACCGACGCACGTCAAGTGTGGCGGCATGAAAGACCCGGCCGGCCTCTCGCTCGCCCCGGATCCGCCGAAACGGACCCCTCGCGCCTAGATCCGCGCCGCCACCGGGCCGCAGACGTCCGCACATCTCACAATCGCAGACTCGAACGCGTCGACCCGCGTCGCGATCGAGACTCCGATCGCATCACAGCAGCAAGCATGGGATCTCCTTGCCCCAGCAAGATTGGCCGACCCGGCATCAATGATCCGGCCGTTACCGCGCCAGTGCTATCCGGTCGGGAAATTGACGATGACACACGCGGACTGGTCGGCGCAGCCATCTTGAAGCACATCATCGCTGCCCCATGGAGCGTCCAATGGTACCAATCCTGCCGAATTGCAACAGCAGGCCGGTAAGCGGCGATGTGCAGGACCGGCCTACCGAGAGACGGCAACGGCTATTGAGTGGGCCGGGGTCAGCGCGCGTGCCGCAGTCCAGGCGGCAAGGGTCGGAGTGAGATGCTTGATGCGGGCAGGTCATGAGCCTATGGTATCGGCATGGAGTTCGAATGGGACGAGACCAAGGGCAGCCCATGTTTCGAGCGTTGCGGCTTTGACTTCGCCCATGCCGTCCGGTCCTTATCCCCACCCGAAGAGGATCGTCGCGCAGGATCGCCGGAAGTACGATGGCGAGGCCGCTACCGGCTGCTCGGCACGGGCGGCGGGTGGGCCTATGTGGTCGTCTACACGGTTCGGAGGACGACCGTCCGCATCATTTCGACCCGAAAGGCCAACCGGAAAGAGGTCGCCGCGGACCATGAGCACAACACGCTTCAGGATTGATCCCGACGATCTGTCCACCCTGCAGGAAGGGCGGATCGATCCCGCCAAGGTGGATGCCGCCACCGAGGCGGAGACCGTGGCGCAAGAGCAGGAGGACGAGGCCATGGCCATGCAGGACATGGCACGGAATGCCCGCCGAGTTCGGCGGCGGCCGGGGCTTTCGCAAACCGAATTGGCGCGCCGCATCGACATGTTGCTTGAGACGACCCGCGACCGGGAGCGAGGCAAGCGCTGCCCGGCCGGACCGGCGCGCGCCCTGTTGTGAGTGCTCGACAAGGCTCTAGAAGCTGCGCATTGCGTGTTGACCTGAACGGATGGCCAAGATGTCGCCCGGCGATTGCTTGATCGTACGCCAAGCACCGCCTGTCCCTGAACCATCCACGCATGATCTACGCATGGGACGACGGCACATGAATTCGGTCAATCTTGGGGGCTTACGGCCCTGCCGGAAACCAATGCTTTGGCTGGCCGGCTCTCAGCATGCGTTGCCGCACGCCATGCGACACTCGTTCCCGACTGGCAGACTACACCTTTGCCGAGCGGGGAGCGAATCCGCTGGCCTGTGACGATATATTCTAAATCATGGCTCTTTACTCTTCGGATCTTGACATAGACCAAGAATATAGCCATGTTTATCTTTTCGGGCCGCCAGAATGAAGCATCTTTCTGAGAATCAACGCTCGTGGAATATTCGGCACTCGATTCTTGAACAAAAACGCAACTGCGGGGGAAGAAAAGCAGACGGCATCGCGTCAGAAATATGGGTTCCGATGAAGAGGTTTCTCTGGATGTACCGAGAAATTTCGATCTTGACAATAATGTGGACGAAAGTCTAGGCTTCTTCAGACGCCTTCGGCAATCCATTCTCGTAGACCACAAACGCGGAAAAATCGATTTCGGATCCTGCAACAGTATTTCTGCTGGTGCCGGCTTCATTCTCGCGGCAGAAGTGGATCGATGCCGCCGGCTTCGACACCGAAATGGGCGACCGGCATTGACCGGGAACTATCCAGACGACGAGGGAATGGGCCGATTTCTGGACGATCTTGGTTTCTTCAGGCTTTTGAAAATACGAAGCCCCACAAAGAGGCAAGACGACCACTCGCAGACCAGATTCATCGAAATGCGTTCGGGCTGTCGCGATCGGGGAAAGGAAATTCACTACGTCACCGAGGTGCTGGGTACCGGATCAGTTCAACTTGACAAAGAAACGACCGAGATTTTGTACGAAGGGCTGTTGGAGGCAATGAACAATGTCACGTCCCATGCATATCCCTCGCAGGGTCGGAAAGCGCATATCCCAATGCTCCGGGGGCAGTGGTGGGCAGCCGGTCATTGGGACAACCAGCATAAGGAAGTGGGTGTATTGATCTATGACCAAGGTGTTGGCATCCCGGCTACGCTACCGAACAGCCGTCACGGCACCCTGCTTGCCGAGATCCAGCGCCGACTGGGCTTGGGGAACAGCGATCCCGAGTGTATTCGGGCAGCGATGGAGATCGGTACTTCAAGTTCGGAGAGCCAGCACCACGGCCGCGGGATGGCATCGCTACGTCATGCTGTTGACCGGGTTGCGGACGGTCATCTCTTGATTTTGAGCGGTGCGGGCGCATATCGTCATCAGGCGGACGGACAGGAGGACACTTTCGCTTTGCGCACTTCGCTGGGCGGGACGTTCATCGAATGGCGCATCCGCGACGAGAATCTGATAACATGGGGCGATGGCTGAGAACGTGAAAATCGATGTCGCCAAGGATTTCGGGCGTTTTCCGGCAGGCCGGTTCCGCTCGGACGGGCGCTATTCAGGCGAGAGGTTTCGCCAGGAATTCCTCGTTCCGGCCCTGAAAAAGGGCGGCATCGTCACGGTCGAAATGGACGGAGCGGCCGGGTACGGCCCATCATTTCTCGAGGAAGCATTCGGTGGGTTGGTTCGCGAAGAAGGATTCGACAAAGAACGCCTGTTTTGCAGCCTAAGAATTATTACTGAACGAAGGAATCGCGAGAAAATGATACAAGACGATATCACCAGTGCGATGCCTAGGACATAATAATTGCAAAATAAATTTTGATCTGATGCGGGCTGCCTATGACTCACATTGTTTATCTGGACGTAAGCGCTGGTACAGCCCGCTGGACTGATCCAGCTTCAACAGACGTTCGTAGGTTTGAGCCCATCGTCGCCAGCTGAGTGTACCCTCGCCAGATCACTGTGGGGCCGGGCGCGGGGTCGTTGCGACGGTTGAGATAGCCTCCGAGGATCGCCATGGTGTGCACGGCGGTTCCTAGGGCCTGTTAACGCTACAGAGGCTTGAGGGCATCGACGATGAGCGCGAAGTGGATGAAGAAGGTGAAGACAATATCAAGCTTGTCGAATCTCGTGAAGACACGCCGAAATCGCTTGATCCTCCGAAACAGGCGCTCGACTTCATTGCGTTTCTTGTACAATTCTCGGTCGTATTCCCACGGTGTGATCCGGTTGGCCTTCGGTGGGACCACGGGCTCCAGTCCCCGGCCTGCAACTCACGCACGGGTTTCGTCCCCTTCCTAGGCCTTGTCCATCACCAAACAACGTGCAGTATCCGGTAATGCCATGCGGTGCAGCAACGTGCGTCCCTGGGGCCCGTCCCCCTCCTGTCCTCCGGACAAGGAAAACCCTACCGCGTTTCGATCATTCGCAGCTACCAGATGAAGCTTGGTGGTCCAGCCCCCGCGCGACTTCCCGATGGCCTGAGGACCGTGCGTTTCGAGCGCTCCCGTGCCGTCCGGGTGCACCTTCACCACGGTGCTGTCCAAGGATAGCACCTCGACCTTCACCCGCATGATCTCCAAGCGCTGCAACTCCGCAAACACCCGATCCAGGACGCCTTTCTTCGCCCAGCGGTTCATCCGGGTGTAGATGGTGTGCCAGGTGCCGAAGTGCGCCGGCAGCCCGCGCCACTTGCATCCCTGCTCGGCCACGTACAGAATCGCGTTGAGAACCGACAGAGTACTGAGCAAGACATTGCCGCGGTGCTTCGGAAAGACATGAGCGATACGCTCGTACTGGGCTTGCGTGAGTTCCATGACCGGGAATCCTCTCTACGAACCAAGGATCCGGATTCTATCACATATTCCACCACATAATGCGTTAACAGGCCCCAGGTTGTCGGATCGGCACGGAAGCTTGCGCTCAAGGGCGAAATCCTTGAGCACCAGGATTTCCGTCGTGCAGAACAGGACCTCGGCGGGCAGTTCGGGGGTTTCCCGTCCGAGCATGACCATGGCGAAGAGTCGCCAAGCGATCACGGCCTTGATCGTGACCGCCCGTTCGATCCGGTGTCCTTCCCGGTGGTTGAGGAATTCCGCCTTGCATCCGCTTTTCAGGACCCGGTGCCAATCCTCGATCCGCCCGCGCAGGCGGTACCGTTCCAGCACCCGCCGCGCCTCCTTCCGGGTCGATACCGGCAGACTGGTGAGCAGGATCCAATTCAGGGGCTCCACGCCGTCCGGCGGATCTTCTTCGGTCACGCGGACCGCCGTCATGGGCACGGGGTCGTGCGCGCCGGTTCCGTTCCCGGGAGGAGGCAGGTCGAAGCGCCGGAACTGCAGGGATACCTGGGCGACCCGCGCTTCCCGCAACGCCTTGGCCTTCTGGGTACGGGTGGAGGTGCGGGCCGACGGGCGGGCGATTTCGATCTCCAGGGATCCGGCCGAGGGTTCCGCGGCCCGTGGCTCGAAGAGCTTCTCTTCGTCCTTGCCCAGGGACCGGTTGGGGCGGGCCCGGACCCGAAGATCGACGTTGCCCAGCCGCTGCCGCTCGGCGAACAGGGCGAAGAAATCCGCCTCCCGATCAAGTACGGAGACGACCCGCACGCCGTCCGGAACCCGCTCCGAGGTGTCTCGCAAGCCCCGCATCCAGCGGGCGGATTTCCGTTTTTCGAACGGCTTGCCCTTCTCGGCCCGGCCGTCCGGTGCGTCGTATTCGATGCGGGGGACGCCAAGGGGAATGCCGGTGTCCGCGTCGACCGCCCGCGTGGAATGCAGGTGCAGACCCCGGGTGCCCGACGCGTTCCGGTTGCGGCCGATGAGACCGAGCTCGCCGCACTTCGGATGGGTCGCGAAGTTGAGGTCCGATCCGTCCTGGATCATCAGAACGGTCGTGCAGGAGGCCATGCGCCGGCGGGTGCGCTCCCGGTGCGGAGCCAGAAGGGCCTCCGGTGGGACCGCCGACGCGGCCGGCGGGTCGATCCTCCGGTAGTACCCGGTGACCAAGGCCCGCGGACCCTGAGCGGCGGCCGGGAACGATGCGCCGGGCTGATCGGCCATCCGGGACGCACTCGTAACCCACCGGCGGCTGAGCCGACGGTCCCCCAGCGGAGCTCCGCCGAACTCGTTCGCGGTCCAGCTCCCCCGCTCCCGTCCGTCGGCCGGACCCAGGGTCTCCACTGCCGTCGACGCCACGCCCAGGATCCGGCGCCCGTCGCTCCGCAGCGGACGCATCCCCACCGCCTTGACCGACCGCCGCGCCTGCCCGGGGCGGGCGAACCGCCCCCGCCCGGTGGTCTCTCCCACCCGCTCCCAGCCGGCGGCGGCAAACACGGTGCCCGCATGGGTTTCCGGATCCACGAAGGTTTCGACCCGCAGGGGACGATCCCCGTACCGGGCCTCGATCTCGTCGGGCAGCCGGGCCAGCACCATCCCCAGCACCCGGGAGCCCAAGTTCCGGCAGCGCACCGACGGTCGGATCAGGAACCGGCTCAGACCGATCACCGCGTGGTTCAGGTGTTGCGATCGCGTGGTCTCGTCCCACCCGATCCATCGGTCCCGGGAAGCCGGGCGCAAGGCCGGCGCCGCAAAGCCCAAGGCCCCCAGGATACCGTGCTCCGACCGAACCCGATACCGGAGTTGGGCGCCCACATGCTGCACCGCCCCGCACGGATGCTCCCGAAACATCAGCTCGTTCCCGATCCGCCGGTCCGCCTCCCCGGTCACCGGCACCAGGCGCAGGTCGTGCAGCGCACCCGCTTCCGGAGGCACCGCCGACGGCACCGGAACTCCAGCGCCCAGCCGCCGGAGAGCACCCCCACCCAGGCCCCGGCGGGGCGGAGGCAACTGCACCTGCCGGGTGGGCTCCAGATCTTCCACTACCGCTTGGCAACTGCGCTCGCGCCAGCGACCCCGCGCGTCGATCAGGCGAAACTCCCGACACACCCGACGGACCCCAGCCCGACGGCTGGCCGGCGGCTCCCGGGACCGAAGCGCCTGCAGCCGGCGCAGATGCGCCGGCTGTCTCAAGATGCGGTGCACGGGTTCCATGGCCGACAGGAGCCGCACCGTAGAGGGTCCGTGCACTCCGGTCAAGCCTACTGATGTGAGTCATAGGCAGGATGCGGGTGCGTGGTTTTGCAGATCACGGATTTCATCACATGGATTTTGATTGTCGCAGGCTGGGCCGTGTTCGATCGGTTGGCGCGTGCGCGTGATCAGAAAAACAGATTTTCCTCGCAAATTGATGATGCGGTCGCCCTAGTCGAAAAAATCGAGGAGGAGGCTCTGCGATTGTGGCAGTCCCCGGGCTTGGGGCGGGCGGAGCAGGATCTTCAGAGAACATTGATGATCATGCAGATCGATCATCTGGAGGGACGCATTTCCGGGCTTGGTCACAGAAAGCCAGACATCGGATTCGACTCGGAAATCAACGACCTTTCAAAGTCGATTCTCGACGACGACGGAGAATCGTTGAACCGTACCGCGCTGGGGCCTGACGATCCGCGCTTCGACCGCATCGCCGATGCGGCAAGAAAATTGAGAGACAGGCTTCGTAAGGACCGGTAATCCGGCAAGAATGCACGAGACGGCTTCATGGAGGCGAAACGGGTCACCCCCACGCAAAGCTTCGGGTCTGTCCGGACCATGATCGTCTCGGTCGATTGGTTCTCGACACGCTCGGTTTGAGGACCGGTCCGGTACCAGTCCGGCCTGCAAGGAGCCGGATCCGAACCGTGTTCCGGGGCACGGTGATCCCACGCTGATTCCGAGACGCGAAATCCGAGTGCGTTGGGGCTTGCGTCATCACAGATCCCCCCCCCTTGATCGCAATTTTTCGCGCCGAGAGGGTCTAATGGAGCCTTGGCAGCACGATTGCAGCGCGACGCAGACCGAAAAATCTCGCCGGTCGCCGCTGGATTAGCAGCGTGGGATCGTCGTAGTCCCGAGGTGCTCGTGCAGGTGGTGCGCGCCGGATTCGCGATCCCTCCCCGGGTTCCTCACCGCATCGTAGATCCCGTGCCGCCGGCCGGAACGGGAGACCGGACGAAGAATGGACGGGCCATGGGCAGGTTCCTGCCCTCGGAACCCGCACCTCCGGTCCCCCGGCAGCAGGCGAGGGAAGGGACGAGAGAAGATGCGGGACCCGAACGCCGGCGCAGCAAATCCGATCAAGGATCAGCAGGGGGAGCAGTTGCCTGGATTCGATGAATCTTTGCCCTGTCAATATTAAGGTTCCATTCATGTAATCCGACTCTTAGGGGTTTTCCGGGCAGGCACTAAGTATGGGTCATTGAAAGATCCTCCGCGCAGAGCGCGTGGGTCGCCCCGTCCATCCGGCGGATCCTCTCCGGCCTTGCGCGGCGCATCCCGCGCGAACGACCCAGACGCAGCTGCGAACGGCAGTCGAAACCGCCCGGGAGCAAGGGATAGAACCGGGTGCCCGTCTGACACCGCTGCCGGCCTCCCGAACAGGCCCCGGCTTCCAGCAACCCCAGAAGCAAGGGGCTTTCGTATCCGAACGCCAGAACAACGTACCCGAATGCCGTTGGCTGGGTTCCGATCCGGTCCGGTTTCCGGTAGACTGGTCACCGTTGCGAGCCTGTAGCTCAGTCGGTAGAGCAACTGACTTTTAATCAGTAGGTCCAGGGTTCGAGTCCCTGCGGGCTCACCACCGGTACTCACCTTGGCGGCCTCCATGCGGATGCCAAGGCCGAACGACCGGTGAAGCAATTCGGTTCGGGCGGCAAGGGCGAAGCGTCTCCGGCCCCGCTCAATCGGGCTTGATCCCGACGAGTCGGCTTGACTTCAGTGAAGCTGCCTTGCCGAACCGCCACGCCCAGGAACGCCAAATCCGAATCAGCGGAGCGGCACAAGGCCAAGCACCGATGCCCATACCCTCATCAGCGAGGCCATCGCCGTGACGGAAAAAGCCTGCTCCCATCGCACGGGTGGCAAATGGCTGGAAGAAATCACCGTGAAGGTTGGTCCCTGGATCAAGGATTGGGATATTTCCCGTTGCTACTCTTGGAAGGAATGATCGTTACGCAGTGACGATGCAGCCAGACCACTCATCCGCCAAGACATTGGTATTGACTGCGTAGCGGTACGGCGCAGTGATGGTGCGCCCGTTGCCATTCAGTGCAAGGCCCGTCGCATCGATCAGCACGGTAATTCGTGCCTGCCCGGAAAATCCCTAAGATTCGGATCACATGAATGAAAAGCCAATATTGACAGGGCGAAGATTCATCGAATCCAGCCTGATTTCAGCGGAATATGTCGTCATATGCCATCAAAGAAGGGTATCTAGTAGTCCACCGACGTTGCATTGATGGCTGCAGGATGGGGCGGTATTTCCGTGTCGGTCCGTGTCGGTGCGTGTCGGCCCCGTGTCGGCACCCGCTGGAACCGGGCTGTTCGCTGAGATTCTCGCACCGCTTCTAAGGATCAGATAAAGAACACAATGGGATTATTAGGCCTCTATGGATCAGGTGTCAGGTCTGAGCATCGGGGCCAGCTCATGCCTGCAGCCCCCAATCCAACGTTTCCGTACTACTAGTGCCCGCCCGAAAAAGTACAACCAGTTGACTCCAGTGATGGAAGTGTGCTATTGAAGGGGTGAAGAATCCCTCTGTGGGGCGGGAATCGGCCGCTGGGGCCGGAAAATCGCGCGGGATTCGGGAATCTTCGGGAGAATGGCCCTGCGGGAGATCGTCCGCCCTCAGCTGGAATGGGGCCAGGTTGCGATCGAGGAGATCGAGATCAACGTACACTCGCGGGAGGACATTCCGCCGCTGCTGCGCGGCCTTCACTACGTGTATGCCGATCGTTCGACCCGGGCCCGGTGGTTCGAGGTCCTGGAGGAGGGGATCCTTCCCGAGGTATCCCGCCTGCGAGGGCGTCCCGGCATGGAGTTGTGGAAGATCCTGGTGATGGGTCTCCGGAAGCAGGGTTTGGGCTAGGACTTCGATCCCATGCACGAGCGGGTGAACGAGCACAGGACGGTTCGGAAGTTTCTGGGGCACACCGACATCTGGGATCACACCCGGTACGGATATCCGACGATGGTGGACAACGTGAGCTTGCTGACACCGGAAGTGCTGGGGAAGGTGTCGCAGCGGATCGCGGAGAAAGGCCATGCGATGGTACGGAAGCGGAAGCGGACACGGAAGCGGAAGGACGGCGCGGACGGCACGAACGGCGCGGACGACCGGGGCCGCCGTCGGTCGGACGACCCCCTGCGGGGCCGCTGCGATTCGTTCGTGGTGAAGACGGATGTGCACTACCCGACAGATGTCCACCGGTTGTGGGATGCGATGCGTTGCCGGGTGCGGGATACGGGTCGCGCCGCCGTACGCTTGGGGGTGTCCGGATGGCGGCAGTGGCAGCATGGGAGCCGGAAACTGCAGCAGCATTTCCAGCAGGTTCGGCAGACCCGACGGGCCCGTCCGGAGCCGGTCAAGGCGTACCTCGACGCCAGCCGGGCGTGGGTCCGGCGGGCGGAAGAGGCGGTACCGGTGCTTCGGGAGCGAGGCGTCCCGATCCCCACGGTGCGTTCGGTCGAGTCGTACCTCAAGCATGCCCGCCGGCAGATCCACCAGGTGGATCGCCGTCTGCGGAAGGGCGAGAAGATTCCGCAGAGCGAGAAGGTGTTTTCGATCTTCGAAGAGCACACACGCTGGTGCGTGAAGGGCAAGGCCGGGGTGCCGGTGGAACTCGGAGTGCCGGTGGCCGTGCTGGAGGATCAGCACGGCTTCCTCCTGCACCATCGGATCCTGTGGGAAGGCGGAGACGTGGATCCTGCCGTGCCCAGGATCCGGGAAGACCAGGCTCGCTTCCCCGACCTCCGCCTGTGCAGTTTCGATCGGGGCTTTCCCAGCCCCTCCAACCGGATCACCCTGGACGAGCTGCTGGAGCACAACGTGCTGCCGAAGAAGGGAACGCTCGGTCAGGCGGACCGGAAACGGGAAGCCGACCCGACGTTCCGGAAGATGCGTCGGCAGCATCCGGCCGTGGAGTCCGCGATCCACAACCTCGAGCAACGCGGCATGGACCGGGTCCTGTCGTAGGGGGCGGACGGGTTTGCGCGGAGGGTGGCACGGTCCGTGACCGCCTTCCACGTCCACCGAATCGGGCTGCTGCTGCACCGGCAGGCCCGGGCCCGGGCCCAACGACGACGAAGACGCGCCGCCTGACGGCGGCTTCCTTCCACCCCATCTGCGAAGCCCGCCGGAGGCGGGAACGGAGCCGCTCGCCCCGGCCGCCGGATTCGCGGCGGGACAAGCCCGGATGCCTCTGCCCATCGGCAGAAATCCCCCCGGAAACCGAGCGGACGGGGCACCGAGGAAGGGTCCCAACTCGCAATTGCGCCGGCAGACCCTCCGAAAGGGGCATTTTCGGGCGGGCACGAATTAGTGCCTGCCCGGAAAATCCCTAAGAGTCTGATTATATGAATCAAAGATTAATATTGACAGAGCGAAGATTCATCGAATCCAGCCTGATTTCAGCGGAATATGCCGTCATATGCCCTCAAAGAAGGAATCTTCGGTTCTCCAGATTCCAAATATGGCTGCATATACAATGTGTTGTGATTTTCCGTGCAGACACGAATTAGAGGGCGGCAGAGAGGGCCCGGCCGGACAGCGGGACGGCACCGACGGGTATGGATGGAACGGATGTTCGTGAGCCTCGAAGCAGACCGCCGACGGCCGCCGGAGGAGGATGACCGCCGTCGAGCACGACACCGGTCCGGTTCCCGAACCGGTCGAGGGCGACCGCAAGAACCACGAGATCCCCGCCGTGCGCAAACGCTCCCGCAACCTCGACAGAGTGCCGGTGCTCATCCCGGAGATCGCGGAGGCCGATCATTCCTGCGATCTCTGGTGATCCGGGTGATCTCCTCCCGCAGGCTTCGAACCTCGAGCGCAAGCGAGCGCAATTCGCTCGTCACCGAGGCCGGCTCCTCCTGTACCCGTGCTGATGTACGATCGTCCTGTGCATGCATGGTCTGCATCGAATCGACGACGACGGCGATGAAGAGATTGAGCACGGTAAAGCTCGAGATCACGATGAACGAGACGAATACTACCCATGCCCATGGGTGCGATTGGAGTACCGGGCGCACGATTCCCATCGACCAGCTTTCCAACGTCATGATCTGGAACAACGAAAACATGGACTTGCCGATGGATCCGAACCACTCCGGGTAAGCCGGGCCGTAGAGGGTGGTCGTCATGACTGCGTAGACGTAGAAGACCAGCAGCAGCAGGGTGCCGATGGCGGCGACGCCGGGAACGGCATGGAGGAGCGCGGCGGTCACCCGACGGAGTCGCGGAGCGGCCGAGACCAGGCGGAGGGCCCGGAGCGCTCGGAGGGAGCGGAGAACCGAAAGCGAATCGACCGAGGGCGCGAGGGTGATGGCCACCACGAGAAAATCGAAGACTCCCCAAGGATTGCGGAAGAATCCAAGGCCGTGAGCCGCCAGGCGAAGGCCGATCTCCACGCAGAAGGCGACGATCACGAAACGGTCGAAGAACTCGAGTTCCGGCCCGGCAAGGCGCATCACGGAAGGGGAAGTTTCGAGACCGAGTGCGGCCGCATTGAGGGCGATCAGCACCATTGCGCCGACCCGAAACCAACGAGCTTCCACCAGATCCCGGATTCGGTCCCGGACCCGGTCGAACTTCTGGAGGAAAACGGAGGGTGGGGCGGCGGAGGACTTCAGCGTGATCTCCGGGTAATGGAGAGGGCGAACCGCGCGAACGCGTCCGGTTTCCGTCCGTCCTGCGTCCTGGCGGACCCGTCCGAGGTCGGACCGCGGCGGCAGGGTTCTCGCGGACCCGACGGGCCATCCTGCGGCATGAGGGCGGAGGAACCTGCGCCGGTCGGAACGGTGGATCCGGACCGGCCGGGAACGCCGGTCCGGCGACCATCCTCGGACCGGATGCCCGCAACTGGTGTCGCCTCCGAAGCTGTGGACGCTATCCCGCGAGCGCGTTTCGGTAAAGGGGTCCGCCGGCAGCCTTCTGCGGCAGGTCCGTGTGCGGAACGGCGCTGCGATCGAATCCCGTGCGCTGCGATCCGCGTCTTGGTCCTCCGTGCTGCGTGCGCGGACGACGCCGCTGGTCTTCCGACCGTTCCGTGTGAGCAGTCCGGATCGGGAAAGCGCGCAGCCGGGCCGCGGATCCGTGGCGGCGCCACCGCCCGGAAACGAGTCACCGCACGAGGAGGGGGTCCGATGCCGGCGGGACCGAAGCCTCCGAGGGACCGGAATGCGCGGGCGGCGGGCCGTACGGGAACCCCGCTTCGAACCGACACGGATCGCGCCTCCCGGGAGATCCCCGCGGTGACCGCGGCCCGCGTGGAGCGTCGCTCGCCACTCCCGGCCCGGGGCCGTCATCCGGGACGATTCTCGCCCAATATGCTCCAGGAATCAGAAGGGCCGGCCTCGTCCGGGGTTCGCTGCCGACCGGGACGGCGGATCGTGGCATCCAGGGGAAGGGATGCACGGACGTCGTCCGGGGTAGAGGAGAGGGTCGGAGCGGCGTTTCGGTCGAGCCGCCCGACGGCACGGCGACAGCCATCCAGGAATCGCAGGATCGAGTGCCCGGACGCGGGGGGACGGGCCCCGACTGCTCCGAACCCTTGCGCCCGCCGACTCCCGCGAGAGTGGATTTTCTGTTGGTTTTGTGTTTTTCTTCCGCGAAGCGGGAGGAAACCGAGTAATGCACGGTCTCGGGGAGAGTTTCGGAGAGGCCTTCGGCCTCATCCTGGTCGGGGATCGCGACCTGCTGGAAGTCATCGGTCTGTCCCTGAAGGTCACGACGACCGCAGTGGGCGCGGCCTGCGTGATGGGCCTTCCCTTGGGGGCAGCCGTCGGTGCGCTTCGATTTCCGGGCCGGGCTCTGGTTGCCCTTCTGCTCAACGCTCTCATGGGCTTGCCTCCCGTAGTCGTGGGATTGATGGTCTACATGCTGCTTTCGGCTGCCGGCCCGCTGGGACCCTTGGGACTGCTCTACACGCCGACCGCCATGATCATTGCGCAGACGGTTCTGGTCACTCCGATCGTTGCGGCCCTGACCAAACAAGCGGTGGAAGACCTGTATGCCGACTATTCGGAGCAGTTTGCTTCCCTCGACATCGGTCCGGTCGACCGCGTCGCGGCCCTCTTGTGGGATGCCCGGTTCAGCTTGCCCACCGTTGTCTTGGCGGGATTCGGACGGGCGGTCGCCGAAGTCGGTGCGGTCATGATGGTGGGCGGCAACATCAATCATGTGACCCGCGTCATGACAACCACCATCGCGCTAGAAACCTCGAAGGGCAATCTCGAGTTCGCCCTCGCTCTCGGGATCGTGCTGCTCGTCGTGGCTCTGGTCATCAATGGGGCCGTGATGTCGTTCCGGGCATCGACCGGCCGTCTGACCCATGTCTGAAGGTCCATTGGGAGCGAACGGATCGGAGTCGAGCGGTGGGGCGCACACCCTGCCCGAACCGCTGCTGCAGGCGTGCGGGCTGTGCTTCGACGCGGGCGGAAAGCGGCTGATCGATCGGCTGGACATCAAGATCCGCCCGGGCCGCCGGACCCTCATCATGGGGGCCAACGGCACCGGCAAGAGCCTGTTGTTGCGTCTGCTGCACGGCCTGCTCCCGCCCGCTTCGGGAACAGTGCTCTGGGAGGGACGGCCGCTCGATCGACGGGGCCGGCGAGCCCAGGCGATGGTGTTTCAGCGGCCGGTCATGCTGCGCCGGTCGGTACTGGCGAACCTCCGCTTGGCCCTTGCGGTGCGGGGAGTCTCCGGACCGGAACGCGCCGTTCGGGCCGCCGAGGCCGTCCATCAGGCGCAGCTCGGCGCAGTTGCGAACCGGCCCGCTCGGGTGCTCTCCGCCGGCGAGCAGCAACGGCTGGCGATGGTCCGGGCACTCGCGTGTGGACCCCGGATGCTGTTGCTCGATGAACCTACGGCGAGTCTCGACCCGGTTTCCACCCATGCTGTCGAGCAGCTGCTGGAGCAGGCCCATGCCCGCGGCGTGGCGATCGTCCTAGCGACGCAGGACATCGGTCAGGCGCGGCGGCTGGGCGAGGATCTGGTGTTCCTGCACGCCGGTCGCGTCGCCGAAACCGGCCCGGCCCGCGCAGTACTGGACGCGCCGCGGTCGGAAGCGGCCCGAGCCTGGATCGACGGTCGCCTGTTTCTGGATTCCACCTCGTAGCGGCAGGTCCGCCGGGCGGGAGCGCATCGCATGAATCGGAAAGCACTGCCGGGATGTCTGGCCCTCGTCGCCACCCTGTCGGGGCCCGTCGATCGCCCTGTCGCCAGCGGCCCCTTCATCGTCGTGCAGTCGACCACGTCCATCGAGCATTCCGGTCTCTTCGACCGGATCCTTCCGGACTTCCGGGAGAAGACGGGCATCGAAGTCCGGGTCATTGCCGTCGGCACCGGACAGGCGATCAAGAATGCGGCAAACGGCGACGGCGACGTGCTGTTCGTCCACGACCGCTCGGCGGAGGAGGCATTCGTCGCCGCCGGCCACGGCGCGGGGCGCGCGGACGTGATGTACAACGACTTCGTCCTGGTCGGGCCGCCCGAGGATCCGGCCGCGGTGGCCGGTCTGACCGAAGGGGTGGCAGCCTTGGCGCGGATCGCGGCCCGGCAGGCGCGGTTCGTCTCGCGTGGTGACGACAGCGGCACCCACCGGGCCGAGCTGCGTTTCTGGCATCAAGCCGGAATCGACGTTGCGGCCGTCTCGGGCACCTGGTACCGCGAAGCGGGCGCAGGGATGGGCGCCACCCTCAACACCGCCGTCGGACTGGGCGCCTACACGCTGGTGGATCGAGCCACCTGGCTCCGCTTCGGCAACAAGCGCGATCACCGAATCCTGGTGGAAGGCGACCCGCAGTTCTTCAATCAGTACGGGGTGGTCCTGGTGAGCCCCGAGAAACACCCCCATGTCAAGGCCGGACCGGGCGTACAGTTCATCCGCTGGCTGCAATCCGGCGAGGGGCAGGCCGCCATCGCCGCCTTCCGGATCGACGGACAGCAGGCGTTCTTTCCGAACGCTTCCGGGATTCCGTGAGCCGGGCTCAGGGTCCGAAGCGGCGGGCCTTGCGAGCTCCTGCCGGTGCGCGCGGCGGACAGAGGTCGGCACCCGTCTCCGCGGGACGCGTGCGACGAGCGAGGGAACCGACGGCCGAGCGGGATCGGCAAACCGGGACCGGTCGGGCGCGCGGGCGATCCGGAGCCCGGCTTCCCGGAATCCGGGAAGCCGGGACGAATCACCTTCCGGGAAGCTTGTCCGAAAGAGTGTGCACTATTCGGAATCACAAGCGGGTTCCGATTTCGGTTGACGGTTCAGAGGCAGTCGACGCCCCCGGCCGATCACGCGCTAGGGCGACAGCCACCGCACCGTCCCGAGGCCGGCCAACCGGTAACCGCCCATGGCCGTCGCCTTCCGCCGGAACGAACCGGTGCGTGCAAACGCGAACAGCGTCTGGACCGGCTCCGTGAAGTAGGCTCGTCGGTCGACCAGCAGGTCGAAGCGTTCTTCCACGAGCGACAGGAACGGAAGACGGAACTGCCGGGCCATGGCCTCGATCCCCAAGGCGGCGTCGGCTTCCCCTGCCGCGACCGCGGCGGCCGCGTCGCTTTCCGTCCGGGCAATGCCTGCGGACACGATCAGATCGTCCGGCGCCAGTCCCGCACGGGTCAGCAGATCCTCGAAGATCGCCGTGCCGCCGGCGCCGGGCTGACGCAGGACGACGCGTCGCCCCCGGAGGTCCGCTACCCCCCGTACATCCTCGCGCACCCGGTGCGACAGGATCAGTCCGCGGGCCCGCACCGCCCACGCGATCAGCACACAGCCGCGGAGACCGGCCGTTTCGGCCGACTGCACGTTCCAGCCCTCCGGATCGGGGAGGTGGATCCCCGCGAGGGCCGCGCGGCCTTCCGAGAAACGCCTGAGACCCTCGGCACTGCCATTGAAGAGCGTGGCCAGGGCTGCGCCCGAATCCCGCACCGCCCAGTCGAGCAGCGGGTCATGCGAACCTGCGAGCACGGCCGGGCGCGGCCGGGCCGGGCCGTCATCCCCACCTTCGATCCAGGCCAGAATCTCGGAGTTGGGAAAGAGCAGCTTGCCCGTCACGCGGCGATGGGGGATGCCGCCGGATGCCGCGAGATCATAGATCTTGCGCTCCTTCACGCGCAGGAGTTCCGCCACCTCCCGGGTCGTGAGATACAGAGGAGGGCCCTTCGCGGCCCCTTCTGATCCGTCGTGCTTCATGGCGTGTCGACACGGTCCCGTCGGCACCGGAGCGGTCGCCGGTGCTGCCGGGCGACCCGGCAGCGGGCCCGAGGCTCCGGGGAGCGGCCACGGTACCTCATCGTTCATGGTTCCATGGCGCCGGTCCTCGAGAGGCCCGTCCCGCGCATGCGGGTGCGCCGGCATCGCCCCTTCGCGGCTGGATCCCGATTCCCTTCCGTCCGAGCGCATGGTAGGAATGCCGGCCGCAGTCGCACCCGCCGGGATGCGCTGTCCCGTCCGGACCCCGACGATGCATCAGACCAGCGACATCGAGATCGCGCGCGCCGCGCATCTCCTGCCGATCGCGGAGGTCGGGGAACGACTCGACATCCCGTCCCGATGCCTGATTCCGTGGGGACGGAACGTGGCCAAGCTGGAACTGGATTTCATCGAATCGCTGGCCGACCGGCCCGATGGCCGGCTCGTTCTCGTGACGGCCATCACACCGACACCGGCCGGAGAAGGCAAGACCACCACGACGATCGGGCTGGGCGATGCGCTCCACCGCATCGGCAAGCGCACCGCGATCTGCCTGCGGGAACCCAGCCTCGGCCCCTGCTTCGGGCTCAAGGGCGGCGCGGCCGGCGGAGGGCGTGCGCAGGTCGTGCCGATGGAGGACATCAATCTCCACTTTACCGGTGACTTTCACGCCATCGGGGCCGCGCACAACCTGCTGGCCGCGCTGATCGACAATCACATCCACTGGGGGAACGCTCTGGATCTCGATGTGCGGCGCGAGGGGTGGCGCCGGGTGGTGGACATGAACGACCGGGCGCTCCGCGACATCGTGCTGTCCTTGGGCGGCGTGGGCAACGGGTATCCCCGGCAGTCCGGGTTCGACATCACCGTCGCCTCCGAAGTCATGGCGATCTTCTGCCTGGCGGAGAGCGTGGCCGACCTCGAGCGAAGACTGGGGAACATCGTGATCGGACGGACGCGCACGCGGACCGCCCGACGGGCCCGCGACCTCGAAGCGCATGGCGCCATGACGGTCCTGCTCAAGGACGCGCTGATGCCGAATCTGGTACAAACTCTGGAGCATTGCCCGGCCTTCGTCCACGGCGGGCCGTTCGCCAACATCGCGCACGGCTGCAATTCGACGATGGCCACCCGCGCCGCCCTGAAGCTCGCCGACTGGGTGGTCACCGAGGCCGGGTTCGGAGCCGATCTCGGCGCCGAGAAGTTCTTCGACATCAAGTGCCGGAAGGCCGGGTTGGTGCCGGATGCCGCCGTGGTGGTGGTGACCTGTCGCGCCCTGAAGATGCACGGCGGCGCGGCCGTTTCGGATCTGGCGACGGAAGGCGTCGAGGCCCTCGGCAAGGGTCTCGAAAACCTCGGACGGCACTTGGACAACCTGACGAAGTTCGGGGTGCCGGGCATCGTGGCCGTGAACTGCTTCGCGCAGGATACCGAGGCGGAACTCGCGCGGATCCGGGACTACTGCCGAGCGCGCGGCGTCCGGGCGGTTCCCTGTACCCACTGGGCTCACGGCGGCAGCGGTGCGGAACGGCTGGCACGCTGTGTGCTGCAGCAGACGGAATCCGGGCCCGGGGCATTCGAGCTCCTCTATCCCGACGATCTGGGCCTCTGGGAAAAGATCGAACTGATCGCACGCGAGATCTACGGGGCCGGGGACGCCGTCGCGCCGCCCGAGGTGCGGGCGCAGATCGAGGAGTTCGAAGCTGAGGGATATCGACGGTATCCGGTATGCATGGCCAAGACGCAGTACAGCTTTTCTGCCGATCCGGTCCGCAAGGGGGCCCCGAGCGGCCACACCCTGCCGGTACGCGAGGTGCGAATCGCGGCGGGGGCGGAATTTCTCGTCGCCGTCTGCGGCAACGTGAGGACGATGCCCGGCCTGCCGCGTGCCCCGGCGGCGAATCGCATTCGGTTGGACCGGCAGGGACACGTCCAGGGACTGTTCTGATTCGGGATGCGCGAAGGAGCGCGGGGCCGGCGGCCGTGGGCTCCCGCGCTCCTTCGGGTTCTCGCCGGGTTCGGCGCGTCGCGCGGCGACCCGGGGAGGAGAGGCCAACCGGTTGCGGAGCAGCCGGACGCCGGCGGGAGATCCCGCGGGTACGACGGGCCGGGCGGGTGGAAGTGCCGCCGGTTGACTTCTCTCCCGGCCCCGGGCATGACGCTTCCGGACCGGTGCGCTTCGCGGATGTCGCCATGCGAATACCGTCTTCGCCCGGACTGCCGACGCCGCGCTTCGGAACCTCTCGTGTCGGGCGGGTCGGAGGGCGGGTTGCGCGCCTGCTGGCCGGGGCTGGACGGGATCTCGCGCCGCTGGTGGGCGTGGTGGCCTTCTTTCAGATCTTCGTGTTTCGCCAGCCGCTTCCGGACCTGGAATCCCTCTTGGTCGGACTGGCATGCGTGGTTGCGGGGCTGGCCCTGTTCGTGCACGGGCTGGAGACCAGCCTGTTCCCGATCGGGGAGGATCTGGCCGGCGCGCTGACGGCGAAGGCCAGCCTGCCTTGGCTTCTGACCTTCGCCTTCGGCCTCGGTTTCGGCACCACGATCGCCGAACCGGCGCTGCTTGCCGTCGCCGGCGAGGCCGGAAGGGTCGCCGTCGAAGCGGGCATGATCGGACCGGACCCGCGCGCCGTCGAGGATTGGTCGAACCGCCTTCGCCAGGTCATCGCCGTGTCCGTGGGCGCCGCCCTGATGCTGGGCGTGTTCCGGATCGTCCGCGGATGGCCCGTCCACTCCATCGTATTGGCCGGCTATCTGGTCGTCCTGACCATGACGGCGTTCACGCCGCCGGAATTCGTCGGAATCGCGTACGATGCGGGCGGGGTCACCACCTCCACGATCACGGTGCCGCTGGTCACCGCACTGGGAATCGGGCTGTCCGCCGGAATTCGCGGCCGCAACCCGGTCACGGACGGCTTCGGCATGATCGCCCTCGCCAGCCTGTTTCCCATCGTCTTCGTGCTCGGCTTCGGCATGCTGTCGTGACGGAAATTCCCCACGCGATTACCGGTCTCCGGTCCGCGCTGTCGCAGACCCTGGCCGATGTGCTGCCGATCATCCTGCTCCTGCTGCTCTTCCAGATCGTGGTCCTGCGCCGCCGGCTGCGCCGTCCCGGCAGGAAGCTGGTCGGGTTGGCCTATGTCGTGGCCGGGCTGGCGCTGTTCGGCGCCGGCTTGGAGAGCGCCCTGTTTCCGTTGGGACGGAGCATGGCGGCGCAGCTGACCGATCCCGCCTTCCTGGGCATGGAGCCGGGGGAGATCGGGAGTCCCGGAGCGTACCTCTGGGTGTACGGATTTGCGGCGGCGATCGGGTTTGCCACCACCGTCGCCGAGCCTGCTCTGATCACGGTCGGACTGAAGGCGGAACAGGTCTCCGCCGGCGCGATCCGCGCGGTCCCGCTGCGGCTCGCCGTGGCCTGCGGCGTGGCCGTCGGGGTCGCGCTCGGAACCTACCGGATCGTCGCCGGCGCGCCGCTCCACTGGTGCATCGCCGTCGGCTACCTCGTGGTGGCGGCCCAGACGATCCGGTCGTCGCGGGCGCTCATTCCGATCGCCTACGATTCGGGCGGGGTCACCACGTCGACGGTGACGGTTCCGGTCGTCTCCGCCCTCGGCCTCAGCCTGGCCGCCGCCATTCCCGGCCGGAGTCCCGTCGTCGACGGGTTCGGCCTGATCGCGTTCGCCAGCCTGTTTCCGATCATCGCGGTCCTGGCCTACGCATGGACCGCCGAACAGCTCCTGCGGTACCGCCGCCGAAGCCGGCGGCGGAAGGATTGCCCATGAAGCTGAAGCTCATCATGGCGATCGTCCCCGACGAACGGACGGAGGATCTTCAGGCCGCCGCCCGTGCGGCGGGGGCGACCGGCGTCACCGTGATCCATCAGGCGCGGGGCGAAGGCCATACTCCGGTCAAGACGTTCCTCGGGATGGACGTGCAACTGATGTGCGATGCCCTGCTGCTGGTCGTCTCGGCGGCGCGCGCCGACCGGGTGCTCGCCGCAATTGCCGAAGCGGGCGGTCTCGAAGACGAGGAAGGAGCGGGAATCGCGTTTCAGATCGACATCGAAGCGGCGAAGGGATTCCTCACGCAGCTGCCCGACTGACCGCCCCGACCGGGCCCGCCGCGAGGACCGCTACGGGCGCGGACCCGTGCGGATGCGGATGTCGAACCCGGCCCCGTCGTCCCGCGCGGCGACCCCCAGCAGTTCATGGCCCGCAATCTCGCAGAATGCGGAGAAGTCGGCGGGGGCGGCCGGATCGTCGGCCGCGATCCGCGCCTCCAGGCCGGCGGGCAGGCGGCGGAGGGCCTTGCGGGCCCGGAGGACCGGCAGGGGGCAGCGCAGGCCCCGGTAGTCGAGCACGAGGGTCGAACCGCTGCTCATGCCGGGGCCCCGGCCGCGTCTTCCTCGTCGCGCACCCGCACGGCGACCCGAAATGCGGCCACGCCGGCCGGCATGCCGCTGTAGACGGCCACTTGGATGAGGGTTTCGCGAATCTCGTCCCAGCTGCATCCATTGCGGCGCGCCCCGCGCACATGCAGTTCGAGTTCTTCGTCCCGGCCCAGGGTGGCCAGAATGCAGAGGTTGTTGAGACTGCGCCGCGCCGGGCTCAGTCCGTCCCGGCCCCACACGCCGCCCCAGCAATACTCGGTGAGCAGCCTCTGGAAATCGTCGGTCAGCGGATCGGACCGGGCCGTGGCACGGTCGACGTAGCGGTCTCCGAGCACCTTGCGGCGCATTGCGAGACCCTGCCGGTAGCGGCTCTCGGTCATGATGCCGGCCTCCCTCCCGGCGCACAATCAGACCCCCGCGACCGCGAACGGCCGCGACGGATCCGGGCAGCATAGGACGGTTCCGCCCCGAACGGCGGCCGGCCCCTGCCGCCGGGCACCGCGGGACCTCGAGGTTCCCGGAGCGCGGACGCGGCCGGACTCCCGGCTGCCCCGCCCGCATTCGGCAAGGGACTATGCCTCGAATCGGAGGTCCACTAGAGTGCGGTCATGTTCGACCTCCTGATCAAGGGCGGCACCGTGGTCGACGGCACCGGAGCCCGCGCGCGCACCGCCGATGTCGCCGTCGCTGCCGGGCGGGTGGCCGCAGTGGGCCGCCCGGGCGGCCGGGCCCGGCGGACCCTGGATGCGGACGGCGCCTTGGTGCTGCCGGGATGGGTCGATATCCACACCCACTACGACGGGCAGGCGATCTGGGACGCCGAATTGGCGCCGTCGTCGATGCACGGCGTCACGACCGCCGTCTTCGGAAATTGCGGCGTCGGATTTGCTCCGGTGCGCCCGGGAAGCGAGTCCTACCTGATCAGCCTCATGGAAGGCGTGGAGGACATTCCGGGCAGCGTCCTGTCCGAGGGGGTGGATTTTCGGTGGGAGTCCTTTCCGGAGTACTTGGAGGTTCTGGCCGAAACCCCGCGCACCATGGATGTGGCCGCTCAGGTGCCGCACGGCGTGCTGCGGGTGTACGTCATGGGAGAACGCGGCGCCGATCACCGGACGGCCCCCGCACCGGACGAACTGCTCCGGATGCGCGATCTCGCGGAGGCGGCATTGCGGGCCGGCGCCGTCGGAATCTCGACCTCCCGGACCACCAAGCACCGGGCCGCCGACGGCCGTCCGACCCCCGGACTGTCGGCCCGTCACGCCGAACTCCTCGAACTGGCCGAAGCCCTGCAACGGGCCGGAACCGGCGTCTTTCAGTGCAACACGGACTTCGGCCCCGGCGAATACGCGATCCTCGAGTCCGTGGCTCGACGTTCGGGACGCCCTCTCTCGGTCCTCCTGCTTCAGACGGACCGGGAGCCCGGACTGTGGAGCGAGACTCTGGACCGGATCGCACGCTCCAATCGATCGGGCCTGCAGGTTCACGGACAGGTCGGCTGCCGGCCCATCGGCGTTCTGATGGGTCTGGAAACGAGCATGAATCCGTTTGCGACCCACCCCCTGTGGCGTGCGCTCGCCCGGCTGACGCCCGACGCCCGGGTCGCGGCCCTGCAGGATGCGGACCTGCAGCGACGACTGGTCACCGAGCGGCCGGAGGACCGGCATACCCGGTGGGTCGACTACGGCCTGACCCGGGCCTCCCCCCTGACCGCGGAGTTCGACTACGAGCCGCTCCCGGAGGACACCGTGCAGGCGCGGGCCGCGCGCGCCCGCCGCTCTCCTTGGGAGCTGGCACTCGACATCCTGCTCGAACGGGAGGGAAGGGGACTGCTGTTCTTTCCGTTCGAAAACTATGCGGACGGCGACCTGTCCGTGATTCGGACGATGCTCGAGTCCCCGCACACGGTCTGCGGCCTCGGCGACGGCGGGGCCCATGTGGCGACGCTGTGCGATGCCGGATCCCCCACCTTCCTGCTGTCGTACTGGGCTCGCGACCGGGTCAAGGGACCGGGCCTGCCGCTGGAGCACCTCGTGCACAAGCAGACGATGGCGACGGCGCAGTCGTACGGACTGCAGGACCGCGGGCAGCTGCGACCAGGGTTCCGGGCCGACATCAACGTGATCGACTTTGCCGCCCTGAAGGTCACGCAGCCGGAAATCGTCTACGATCTCCCGGCCGGGGGAAAGCGCATTCTGCAGGGTGCGGAAGGCTACCTGCACACGATCGTCGCGGGGACGGAGGTACGGTGCATGGGCGAGTTCACGGGGGCCCGGCCGGGCCGCCTGGTGCGGGGGGCAATGCCCGCACCTGCGACGGCGGAACCGGCAGGATAGCGGCCGTGCCGACCCGCCCGCCGGCGCATTCCGTCGTGCCTCCCCTGCGGTCCGACCGGCCGGGCCCGGCACCCTCCCGGAGAGCGGCGCCGATCCGCCGGTTGGGCCGCAGGAACCGGTGGGTCAGCGCCGCCCGCCGCGCGACCTTGGTGGCGGTCGTCGGCTATGTCGCCTTTCACGTGCTTCGAGGGGATCTCACGCTCCATGCCCTGACCGAGCAGAGCCGCAAGACCCGGGCGGCCGAGGACCGGGTGGCCGAACTGCAGGAACGCCACGACCGTCTGCAGGACCGGGTCTCGAGGCTGTCGCATCCGGCGCTGGATCGGGATCTTCTCGAGGAGCGGGTGCGGATCGTGCTGGGCTGGGCGCACGCCGACGAGTACGTATTGGTCATCGACCCGGGCGACGCCGGGGACTGACGCAGCGGTGCAGCCCCCATGGCCGACCTGAAACCGATCGACGAAACGGGGAAACCGCCGCTGCCCGGACCCGCCTTCCGACCGTCTCCGTCCCGGCCCGGCCCGATCCCCAACGGTCGCCCATGCGACGATCCGGAGGTGCCGGCCGCCGAACTTCTCGACATTCATCACCGGATGCTGCTCCTGCGCCGGATGGAAGAACGCATCGGACAGCTCTACGCAATGGGGGAGATCGGCGGGTTCTGTCACCTCTACATCGGTCAGGAAGCCGTCGCCGTCGGCATGGAGCGCGCCATCCGCCCGGAGGATCCGGTCATCACGGCCTATCGCTGTCACGCCCACCTGCTGGCTCGCGGCACCGCTCCGGCGGAGGTGATCGGCGAACTTCTGGGGAGGGGCGGAGGGGTTTCGAAGGGCAAGGGCGGCTCGATGCACATGTTCGATCCCGAGCGCAACTTCTACGGCGGTCACGGGATCGTGGGCGCCCAGGTACCGCTGGGGACGGGGATCGCTTTTGCGCTGAAGTACCGCAACACCGAGCGCGTGTGCATCACCTACCTCGGGGACGGGGCCGTCAGTCAGGGTCAGGTGGCGGAATCCTTCAACATGGCGGCTCTGTGGAAGCTGCCGATCGTCTACGTGGTCGAAAACAACCAGTACGGAATGGGGACGGCGGTCGACCGCGCCAACGCCGTATCCGCCCTGCACCGGCGCGGGGAATCGTTCGGCATCCCGGGTGCGGAAGTCGACGGCATGGATCCCGTGGCGGTGGAGCGGGCGGGGCGGCGCGCGGTCGGGCGCGCCCGCGCCGGACAGGGACCCGTGCTTCTGGAGATGCAGACCTACCGCTATCGCGGCCATTCGATGTCGGATCCGGCCCTGTACCGAACCCGCGAGGAAGTCCAGCGGATCCGGAAGGAGCGGGATCCCATTGCCCGGATCGCCGACCTGCTCGTGAAGTCCGGGGCCATCGAGGCCGAGGCGCTGAAGGAGGCGGACCGGAACATTCGTGCGCGCGTGCAGGATGCGGTGACCGAGGCGCAGGCCATGGCTCCTCCGGACCCGGCGGAGCTCCGGACCGACATCCATGCGGCCGGACCGGACGACCATGCGTGAGGTCACGGTGCGGGAGGCCATTCGCGACGCCATGGCCGAGGAGATGCGGCGCGACGATTCGATCTTTCTGATGGGCGAGGAAGTGGCCGAGTACGAGGGCGCCTACAAGGTGAGTCAGGGACTGTTGAAGGAATTCGGATCCCAGCGGGTGGTCGACACTCCCATCACGGAAGCCGGGTTCGCCGGCGTCGGCGTCGGCGCGGCCATGATGGGCCTGCGCCCCATCGTGGAATTCATGACCTGGAACTTCGCGATGCAGGCGATCGACCAGATCGTCAATTCCGCCGCCAAGACCCGGTACATGTCGGGCGGCCGCGTGGCGCTCCCGATCGTGTTTCGCGGACCCAACGGCGCAGCCTCGCAAGTGGCGGCCCAGCACAGCCAGGACTATGCGGCCTGGTATGCCCACGTGCCCGGACTGAAGGTGGTCGCGCCGTTCGATGCGGCCGATGCCAAGGGACTGCTGACCGCCGCGATCCGGGATCCGGATCCCGTGGTGTTTCTCGAGCACGAGCTGCTCTACGGCGACACCGGACCGGTTCCCGACGGACCGCATGTCGCCGATCTGGGGAGGGCCCGGATCGTGCGGCCGGGCCGGGACGTCACCCTCGTCGCATGGTCGCGCGGCGTCGCGCTTTCGCTCGCCGCCGCGGCCGGGCTCGCGGAACAGGGGATCGAGGCGGAAGTCATCGACCTGCGTACGCTGCGGCCACTGGACCGAACCACCGTTCTGCGATCGGTGGCCCGCACCCACCGGATGATCTGTGTCGAGGACGGATGGCCGAGCTGCGGGGTGGCGGCCGAGGTCGTGGCCGTCACGGCGGCCGACGCCTTCGATGCCCTGGATGCGCCGCCGCAGCGGGTGAGCGGCGCCGACGTGCCCATGCCCTACGCCGCCAGCCTCGAGGCGATGGCGCTGCCGATGCGTGATACCGTGCTTCGCATCGCCCGTGACGTGTGTCGTGCACGGGTCTGAACCGGGCCGGGAAGCAGGAGAAGCCTGAACCATGCCGACCATGATCCGGATGCCGGCGCTGTCGCCGACGATGACCGAGGGCACGCTCGCCCGATGGCTGAAGAAGGAGGGGGATGGCGTCGAACCCGGCGATATCGTCGCCGAAATCGAGACCGACAAGGCGACCATGGAAGTCGAGGCCGTCGACGAAGGCCGGCTGGGCCGGATCCTGGTTGCGGACGGAACCGAAGGCGTGGCCGTGAACTCGGTGATCGCGATCCTCCTGGACGAGGGAGAAGACCCCGCAGCCCTGGAGGAGGTCACGGAGAAGTCGGCCGTTCCGCCTCCTGCGGAGGCGGCCCCGGACCCGGACCGCGTGCCGTCGCCGGACCTGCCGCCCGTCGCAGCCCGCGTTCCGGACGGGGCGGATCCCGCGGCGGCGGAGCGGCCGGAACCGACCCGGGACCGCGTGGCGGCCAGCCCGCTGGCGCGACGCATGGCCCTGCAGGCGGGCATCGATCTGGCTTCCGTTCGCGGATCCGGTCCGCACGGGAGGATCGTCAAGGCCGACATCGACCGCCGGCTGGAATCCGGGATCCCGCCGGCCGGCGACGAAGCCGACCCTGCACCCGAACGGGTCGAACTGAGCGGCGTCCGAAAGGTGATTGCAGCGCGGCTGCTGGAAGCCAAGCAGACGATTCCCCACTTCTATCTCGAGCTCGACGCCCATGCGGGTGCATTGCTGGACCTCCGCCGGCGCATCAACGCGGATCTGGAAGCGGACCGGCGGGTGACCGTGAACGATCTCGTGGTGAAGGCCGCGGCGATGGCCCTGCGGCGCGTGCCTCAGGTCAACGCGGCTTGGGGAGGCGACCACATCGTGCAGCATCGGAGCGTCCACATCGCGGTCGCAGTCGCGGTCGAGGACGGGCTCTTCACGCCCGTCGTCCGCCGGGCCGACCGCAAGGGAATCCGGGAAATCGCCGAGGATCTGAGAGTGCTGGTCGACAAGGCCCGAACGGGTCGGCTGACACCGGAAGAATACCAGGGCGGAACCTTCAGCCTGTCGAACCTGGGGATGTACGGCATCCGTGCGTTCAGCGCGGTCATCAATCCCCCCCAGGGCGGAATCCTGGCGGTGGGCGCGGCCGCCGAGCGGCCCGTGGTCCAAGGCGGCGCGGTGACGGCGGCGCCGGTGATGACCCTGACCCTGTCGGGGGATCATCGTGTGATGGACGGCGCCATCGGCGCCCGCTGGCTGTCCGAACTGCAGTCGTTCATCGAACATCCTGCCCTGATGCTGGGATAGCAGGGCATGGCGCGCTCCGACTACGATCTTGCCGTCATCGGCGGCGGCCCCGGCGGGTACGTTGCCGCCATCCGCGGGGCGCAGCTCGGTATGCGGGTCGTGGTGGTCGAGCGCGAGCACCTCGGAGGGATCTGCCTCAACTGGGGCTGCATTCCCACCAAGGCACTGTTGCGGAGTGCGGAACTGCGCCATCTGCTGGACGGCGCCGGCGTCCATGGCCTGGCCTTCGGCGAGGTTCGGGTCGATCTCCGCAAGCTCGTCGACCGGAGCCGAACCGTCGCCGGGCGACTGTCGCGGGGCATCGGACACCTGCTGAGGAGACACGAGGTGGAAGTGATCGAGGGATCCGGCCGGATCGCGGACCGGAGCCGCATCCTGGTGGCTCGGGACGGTGCCGAGGAGAGGCTGCTGTCGGCGGCCCATACGATCCTGGCCACCGGCGCCCGGGCCCGCATTCCGGACGGCATCGAGCCCGACGGCCAGCGGATCTGGACCTATCGCGAGGCGCTGCAGCCGGCTGCGATTCCCGGAAAGCTGCTGGTGGTCGGGTCCGGCGCCATCGGGATGGAGTTTGCCAGTTTCTATCGCGACCTGGGATCGGAGTGCACGGTCGTGGAGGTCCGGGAGAGGATCCTTCCCCAAGAGGACGCAGAGATTTCGGCCTTGGCGGAAAAGATCTTCGCGCAGCAGGGCATGCGCCTGCTCACCGATTCCCGGGTGCGGGCGATCCGGAGGGCCGGCGCAGCTCTGGACGTCGACCTTCAGCTCCCGGACCGGCAGACCGACACGATTTCCGTGGACCGGGTGATCCTCGCGGTCGGCATTGCCGGGAACGTGGAAGGAATCGGTCTCGAAGAGGCCGGGGTCGAGGTCGAGCGGGGCCACATCCGGACCGACCGTGGCGGCGCGACGAACGTGCCGGGAATCCATGCCATCGGCGATGTGGCCGGGCCGCCTTGGCTCGCCCACAAGGCCAGCCACGAAGGAATCGCCTGCGTTGAGGCGATTGCCGGTCGGGAATCGCACCCGCCCGATCCTTCGCGGATCCCGGCCTGCACCTATTGTCGCCCGCAGGTTGCGAGTGTCGGATTGACGGAAGCCGCCGCGGAGGCGGCGGGGCGCGAGGTCAGGGTCGGGAGGTTTCCGTTCCTCGGCAACGGCAAGGCGATGGCCCTGGGCGAGCCGGAAGGCCTGATCAAGACCGTGTTCGATGCGACCACGGGAGAGCTTCTCGGGGCGCATCTGATAGGCGCGGAAGTGACCGAGCTCATTCACGGATTTGCGGTTGCGAGAACCCTGGAGGCAACCGAAACGGACCTGATGCGCACCGTGTTTCCGCACCCGACCCTGTCGGAGATGATGCACGAATCGACCCTGCAGGCGTTCGACCGTGCCATCCACATCTAGGGACGCCGACGTGGCGGGCGACGGGACCGGCAGCAGGCCTCCGCGATCGCGGGTCAGCACGACGCACCTGGTGCGGAATCCGGCGGCGGCGAAGCTGCGAAAGCCGCCCTGGATCCGCGTCAAGGCGCCGACGTCCGAAGGCTACCGCAGAACGAGAGACGTGGTCCGGGCGCAGGGTCTCCGAACCGTCTGTGAGGAAGCCGCATGCCCGAATCTCGGCGAATGCTGGAGTCGGGGGCACGCCACCATGATGATCCTCGGGGAGATCTGTACCCGGAGATGCGCGTTCTGCCATGTCGCCACCGGCCGCCCGCAGGCCGTCGATCCCGACGAACCCCGGCGGCTTGCCGACGCGGTCGGTGCGCTGGGGCTTTCCCACGTGGTGATCACGTCGGTCGACCGGGACGACTTGGCCGACGGCGGCGCCGGACATTTTGCCGCCTGCATCCGGTCCCTGCGCGCCGTCTGTCCCGGTGTCACGATCGAGGTTCTGACGCCGGATTTCCGGCGGAAGGCCGGGGCGCTGGAAACCATCGCGGAAGCCGCGCCCGATGTGTTCAATCACAACTTGGAAACGGTACCCCGTCTCTATCGGACGGTCCGGCGCGCGGCCGACTATGCCCACAGCCTGAGCCTCTTTCGGCAGATGCGGGCCCTGAACCCCGGTGTCTTCACGAAATCCGGACTGATGGTCGGACTGGGGGAGCGGGACCGTGAGGTGCTGGCGGTCATGGACGACATGCGCGCCCACGACATCGATTTCCTGACCATCGGCCAGTACCTGCAGCCGACCCCCGGGCATCATCCGGTGGACCGCTTCGTATCGCCGGATGCGTTTGCCGGGCTGAAGGCAGCAGCCCGGGAACGGGGGTTCCTGCTGGTATCGGCCTCGCCGCTCACCCGATCCTCGTACCATGCCGATCAGGATTTCCGCAGACTGCAGGCAGCCCGTCGCGCCCGAACGGATGCACCTCGTCCGGGCGCCGCCGCCGTCCGGTCTGCCGGCGGCCGCCCCGCTCCGGTCCCGGGCCGGACGAACTGAATGCCGCGGCACACCGAGCGCAGGCTGTCGGCGCATTCGCCGCCGCAGCTGTTCGATCTGGTGATCGACGTCGAGAACTATCCGGAGTTTCTGCCGTGGTGCTTGGATGCCGTCATCACGGCCCGCCACGAAGCGGGCTTCGATGCCGATCTCGCCATCGGGTACCGCATGCTGCGCGCCCGGTACCGCAGCCGGATCACCTACCGCAGGCCGTCCTCCATCGAGGTCCAGCAGGTCCGCGGGCCGTTCCGGCATCTCACCAACCAGTGGCGGTTCCGCGAGCTTGCGGCCGGAAGCACCGAAATCGCGTTCCTGGTGGATTTCGAGTTTCGTTCATCGATGCTCTCGAAGGCCATGACTCCCTTGTTCGGAACGGTGGTGGAACGCATGGTCCAGGAATTCGAGGGGCGCGCCGAAGCGCTGTATCCGCGGGCATTCGGCCCACCGGGATCGGTTCGCCGAAGCCTTCCTTCCGGTGCCGTCGGGTGAACGCGGCCGGCGCGCAGGAGCCCCCCGGCACCGAACCTCACGGCCGGTCCCAGGAGGCGGGACGGATCAGCGGGATTCCGCCGGTGCGCGTTCGGCGCCGGAACCGGGGCGCCGGCATCGCACCAGGGACCGCAGTCGGTTCAGATCCCGGTCCAGCCGGGCATAGGCCGAATCGGCACTCCGCTCCTCGTCGGCGAAGAGCCAGTCTCGGCAGGTACGGGCCCAGATCCAGACCAGAGCCGCAGCGCGGACCGCGCGTTCCGGTTCGCTCCCGGAGAGGCCGGCAAGATCCAGGGCGTTTCCCATCGACGTGTGCATGCGCCGAACCGTGCGCACGGCCGACACCGGGCAGCGCTGTGCGTCCGCTCCGAATACGCGCAGGGCGGCGCGGCGCGGCGTCAGAAACTCCAGCCGGCACATCAGGGCTTCCAGCAAGCGATCTTTCGGAGGGGCCTCGGCAAAACCCTCGTCGTCCAGGGAGGCCGCCACCCGTTCGTCGATCTGTCGCGCAAGGGAATCGAGCACATCCTCGCGACCGGCGAACCGGGCTTCGGCCTCCTCCCGTCCGACTCCGGCCCGCTGCGCCAGGTCGGCAATCGTCAGCGTCCGCCAGCAACCTGCCTCCGCCGCTTCGCATGCGGCATCCACCAAGCGCTCGGCCACGGTTCCGATGGCAGGCACGAAACGTCCGGCCGGCGGCGGCGGTCACACGACCCCGAATGCCAGCATCGCTTCCGCAACCTTCCGGAAGCCGGCGATATTGGCACCCGCGACGTAGTCGACCGCCCCGCTGTCCTCCCGTCCGAACTCGACGCATCGGTCATGGATATCGGACATGATGTGTGCAAGTTGCCGTTCCATGTCGGCAAGGGTCCAGGAGAGACGGGCCGAGTTCTGGCTCATTTCCAGTCCGGATACCGCGACCCCGCCCGCATTGGCGGCCTTGGCCGGGCCGAACAGGACACCGGCTCCGGCAAGGAGCCCGACGGCTTCGAGTTCGGTCGGCATGTTGGCGCCCTCGCAGACGGCGATCACACCGGCCTCCGTCAGGTTTCGAGCGTCGTCGAGAGCCAGTTCGTTCTGCGTGGCGCACGGAATCGCGACATCGCACGGAACGGACCAAGGCCGGGCCCCGGGGTGAAACGCTGCGGCCGGGAACCGCTCCGCGTACTCGGCAATGCGGCCGCGCCGCACCTCCTTCAGATCCCGCACCCATTGCAGTTTCTCGCCGTCGATGCCGTCGGGATCGTGAATGAAGCCGTCCGAATCGGAAAGGGTCTGGACCGTGCCGCCCAGCTGGAGCACCTTTTCGGCAGCGTGGAGCGAAACGTTCCCGGATCCCGAGATGGCGACGCGCAGGCCGTCGAGCGCGCGGCCCGCTTCCTCGAGCATGTGGGCAAGAAACAGCACCACTCCGTAGCCGGTGGCCTCGGTGCGGATAAGGCTTCCGCCGAACTCCAGCCCCTTGCCGGTGAGGACCCCCTCGAACGATCCGGTGATCCGCTTGTACTGCCCGAACATGTACCCGATCTCCCGCGCGCCGACGCCGATGTCTCCGGCGGGCACGTCGATGTTGGAACCGATGTGACGGTGCAGTTCATTGATGAACGACTGACAGAACCGCATCACCTCGCCGGGCGACTTGCCCTTCGGATTGAAATTGGCGCCGCCCTTTCCGGAGCCCATCGGCAGGCCGGTGAGACTGTTCTTCAGGGTCTGTTCGAAGGCAAGGAACTTGAGGATGCCGGGAGTCACCGTCTGGCTGAACCGGAGTCCGCCCTTGTAGGGGCCGATGGCGTTGTTCATCTGCACGCGAAAGCCGCGATTGACGATGATGCTGCCCGCATCGTCCTGCCACGACACCCGGAACGAGACCATGCGGTCGGGTTCGGTCATCCGTTCCAGAATCCGGAACTCCCGGTACACCGGATGCCGATCGATGTACGGCAGAAGGGTCCTGGCGGCCTCGCACACCGCCTGGTGAAACTCGATCTCGCCGGGATTGCGGACGATCAGGCCGTCCATGAACTTCTGCAGATCCGCAGGGTTGCTTCGGACCGCCATCCGTACCTCCCGAAGAACTCCGGTGCTACCCCGCCCGCGCGTGCAGGAACCCGAGCTCGGCCAGCGCCGCAATTCCGATCGACCGTCTCCGGAAGTCGGACCAGCTTTCATAGATCCGTCGATTGATCGGCTCGTCGGCCGCCGTTTCCGCCAGGACCTCGTCGCTCACCTCGAACCACCGCTGCAGGATATCGGCAGGGAGGTGTTCGACCTTGACGCCGTGTTCCCGTACCAGTCGTTCGAGCGCCCGGGCATTGTTGGCCGTGAACTCCGCCAGCATCTGGGTGGTTTCCGCTTCGGCGGCCACCTCGACGAGTCTCTGCAGGCGCCGGGGCAGGTCGTCGAACGCATCGCGGTTGACCATCACCGTCAGCGTCGTGCCCGGCTCATGGACACCGGGCCCGTAGCAGTAGGGAGCCACCTTGTAGAATCCGTGCGCCAGATCCATCCACGGACCACCCCATTCCGCGGCGTCGATCACCCCGGACTGCAGGGACGGCATGACCTCGCCGCCCGGCAGGTTGATGGTGGTGGCGCCGAGACGGGCCAGCACCTCCGACTGCAGCCCGGCCATCCGCACCCGGAGTCCCTCCAGGTCGGCGAGACTTTCCAGGCGCTTCTTGAACCAGCCGATCATCTGCATGCCCGCGTTTCCGCCGATGAATCCCTTCAGGCCGTAACGGCCGTAGAGCTCATCCCACAGCTCCTGTCCGCCGCCATACCGAATCCAGCCGATCTGCTCGGCCGGGGCCAACCCTCCCGGCACCGACCCGAAGAATGCCATGCTCCGGTTCTTCGACAACCAGTAGTACGGGGAATCATGGCCCATTTCGGCCGTGCCCTCGCGCACGGCGTCGAAGACCTCGAAGGCCGGCACGAATTCTCCTGCGGCAAAGAGCTTGATCGTGAGCTGCCCGTCGGAAAGATCCGTGATGCGATCGGCAATCCGCTGGGCGCCGACACCCAGCCCCGGAAAGTTCTTGGGCCAGCAGGTCACCATCTTCCAGCGTCGTTCGTTCCGAGCGTAGGCAGGGGCGGCGAGGACGGCCGAAGCCGCGGTTGCGCCGCCGACGAGCAGGGACCGGCGGTCGGGGCGAAGGGCGTTCATAAGGGAGTGTCTCCGCTGCACGGACGTGCCTCGGCGGGGGAGGCATTCCGGTCCAGCATAGGCCGGTCGGATCAGCATAGGCCAGTGCGGGCGCGGAGGTGCGGTCGGCACGGGCCTGCTGCGCACTGGATCCGAATCGGCTTCGTCGACCTCGGTCCCGGCCGGATTCCACCGTTGCCGGACGACCCTCATCCTCATGGTTCTGCGGAAAGGAATCGCGGCCTCGGCCCGTACCTCCGATCGGGCTCGGCCGTCAACCCTGTCTGTCGGGTGAAGGAATCTCTCGTCCCCTTCACGTGAATTCTTGCGGCCGCGGTTCTCCATGGATCCTGCCGTGGCAGAGACCCCGGTTGCTGTGAACGGCACCTCCGCCAGACCGGGATTCCGCTCCCACCGTCCCCTGTGCCGTGTGCAAACGGCGCGCTCCCTCCATTTTCCGTGCCTTGCCCTGCCATGTCCTGATAAGTGGGGGCTGGACGTGGCGCAGGATCTTCGGGTAGCCTGCTGTCATGATGGCACGATCCAGCATTCTTCACACCCTGTGCGAGAACGCGGCCCGCGCACGTTACCGCCCTCCTCCCGCAGGATCTGGGTTCCGGCCGTCGGGCTCTGAGCCGTCGGATCTGCGAGGAGTTTTCGTTCCGGGGTGCGACCGGGCTTGGCGGCTTGGGGCGGATACCAGGGTCGCAAGCATGATCCCGAGCCCGGACACCAGATCCTGTGGCACGGCGCTACCCACCTGAGCAGCGCCGCTCTTGGCCATCCAGTCGGATTCCGGGTCGACTAGCGGCACGTCTTGCGCCAAGATCAGGCCCTCGACGTCACGTCGTAATTGTCACTACTCGGCAGGGTTAGCCCGCCAACACCCGATTGAAAGTTCGTCAGAGATCTTCCGCCAAGCCGGAAGCGTCCCGCAGAGTCGCCGGGACGGCGGCGTTGCGATAGGCTAGGGCAGCCAGTAGCTGCCGCTCGTTGCACCCTCAGGAACTTCGTGCAAAGATCACAGCTTGGTGGACCCGCTGTTCGCGCGATACTCCGTGAACAAACCATCCCTGCGACAACATTACAGGATGACTGCTGTCTTCCATGATTGTTGGATCGTTGGGAGAAATGGACGCCGACATGCGTTTTGTATCAACAATATTCTTGATTTCCGTCCTTGGCTCCGTCGTTGCCGCATGTGGCCCCACATCGAATTTCCCGAATATAGATGATTCGCTGGCGGAAGCAGAAGCTCACTTTCAACGCATTTCTGCAATCAAGTCTCACCATGCCGCCATGCACCGCATACACGATGTCTCGTTTGCCATCTACAAGGCGAATGGTATCTACTCACCCCCCTACTGATGACGAAGATCGATCCGCTTCTTGTCAGCCGGAACACGCACCTCCGGTCCTCGGCCGCGAGCGAGTGAAAGGGGCAAGGGAAAATGCCGGATCCGAACCCGTCAGAGCCTGTACGGAAACTATTGAGCGGCCCCGATTCTGGCCGCTCGTGCAAAGTATCGGCGTCGGAGAGACCGCTTCGAAAGCAATCTGACAGATGTGGAATGGGCTTGTTTGATCCCGATGTACTCTCCAGCCACATCGCAGATACCAGAAATCGGGGCCGCTCCATAGTTTCCGCACAGGCTCTCAGGAAAAACGATTCGTCATCAGTAGGGGTGAGTAGATACGGCGAATGTTCCTTTCTGCGGCGCGAACGTACGGTATGCCGCGGGATTCTCAGTACTGAGCCTAAGTGCATTTTCTGATCCGTGGCGCGATGCAGCAGGCGACGCGCTCGGACTCCGAGATCGTCCAACCGTAATTCACGTTGCGTCAAATTCGCCGGCCGCACATGCAGGAGTGCGCAAGGGCGACATAATCGTAGGCATTCAGGATACCGACATCGGCACAGGGAAAAGAGCGACAGAGAAAGTGATCGATACGATCGGAGAATCACCAAACGGCATTCTTCTCCGTGTACTTCGCGGCGTGGATTCCGTACAGATATTCGTCGAACCTGCCTTAATCTGCAACTTGCCTGTTGAATTACGTGAACAGAAGACGGTCAATGCGTCCACAGATGGAGAACGAATTTATGTGACGAAGGGAATGATGAATTTTCTTCATTCGAACAATGACCTGGCATTCGTGATAGGACACGAGTTCGCCCATGTTGTACGTGGTCATATCGAAACCAAGCATGGCAATGCACTGTCGGGCGCGTTGATTGGCGCCATCATCACGGGGTTGAGCGGTGTCCCCAATGATCAAAACAACCAGCTGCCCCAATATCTTGCAGAAATTGGATCCGGGCTGTTTTCCCAAGAATTCGAAGCGGAAGCCGACTACACCGGGTTGTACTACACAGCGCGGGCTGGATTCGACATCCAGCATGTGCCCGAGGTTTGGCGCCGCATGGCCGAGGCACACCCAGATGGAATTCATCTCGCGGGTTCGACACATCCTTCGTCGGCCAAGCGCTACCTTGCCATTCAGGAAGCGGTACGAGAAATTGATAGGAAACGCGCAAACGGATTGCCCTTGGTTCCCGATGAACGCCGATAAGATGAAAGATAACGGAAGAGAATGCCATTATCCCTATCCCCAGCGTCAACTCGCGCGAGAGCACGAAGGACAAGGTTCGTGAGGTGGAACACATCCTTGAGCATTTGGGAGAGTGGCGGGGCACGGATGCGGCAACCGGCTTCCAGTTTGTCCGGACGCCTCGCCGGCGCGTTCTGCGCATCGCCGATCTGGTGGACGACGATCCGGCCAAGTGGAACCGCGTGGCGGCGGCGCTCCGGGACCCGACGCAGTGGGACCACCGCGATCATGTGGACATCATCGTCACCCTCGGCACGGCGAAGGAAGGTTTCGACGGGATTGAGGGCGATCACGCTCACGGTGGGCTATCGCTTCAGCCTGACCGAGATCGTGCAGATTCCGGGTCGCGCCACCCGCGATGCGCCCGGCAAGGCCCGTGCCCGCTTCACCTACCTGATCGCCGAGCCGAATGCTTCGGAGGAGGCGGTCGCCGAGGCGGTGAACGATACGTTGAAGGCCATCGCGGCGAGCCTGCTGATGGAGCAGGTGCTGGTGCCGTGCGTCGACTTCACGTCGAAGGCACCGGAAAGCGGCCCCGTGGCGGGTGTCGATTGCGGTGAGGGCGGCTGCGATCCGAACCAGTGCAATGTCGGCTGCCACGAGAAGACGGGCCAGTTCCATGTCGAGATCAAGAGGCTTGCCATGCCGGCGAGCGCGGAGGCCCGGCGCGTCTGCCGAGAAGACCTGAACGAGAGAACCGCCGAGTTCGCGCAGGACAGGGCGGCCGTTGAGCACGGGATCTTCGACGAGGATGCCGTGCCTCAGAAGTTGACGCAGGAGCGAATGGGCAAGATCGTCAAGGAGCGATGTCCCGAGTTCAACGAAGGAAATCATCAGGCCGTGCGCCAGCACGCCGCCGCCGCCCTGAACCTCGCCCGGAAGGCGCGGGAGGCCGCGGCCCAAAAAACCGAGGAGCACGCCGATGAGGACAGCGACGAGGACAGATGCGGCAACACCGCGCTGATCGACGGTGTGCGGCGGTTCGCCATGGATGCGTGCGACCTCGGCATCGACCTGATCGACCGGATCAATCCCTTCGAAGCGGCCTGCGCCATCCTGGCCAAGACCGTCAGCAAAGCCAGGCTGAAGCAGATCGCCGCGGTCATTGTCGCGAAAAAGGTCAAGGTCACGCTCGACGAGGCGTGCTACCTCGCGCAGCGCGCCCTCAGATTCCAGCAGCAGCGCGGGCGCCTGCCGTCCTTGACTGCGGCGGACCCCCGGGAGATGCGCATGGCGGAAGGGGTGGACTTCTTGGCCCGGCTGGCCCGGATGAAGGCGCAGGCTGCCGATGGATAAGCAATCCACCGAAGATGACAAAGCGCTGCTCGTTGACCTGGGTGTGGAGGCCGAGCCGGAGAAGGCAGTCGGCCGCACGCCGCGCGAGGAGCGAATCGTCGCCGGTTTCGAGGACATCCAGCGCTTCGTCGATGCGCACGGCTGGCCGCCGCAACAGGGAAGGGTGCGACCTCTTCGAGCGCCTCCACGCCGTGCGGCTGCATCGTATCCCGGCGCAGGATGCGTGCCGCGCACTGCTCGACCCCTTCGACCGCCAGGGCTTCTTGGCCGCAAGCCCCGCCGGCGCGTCGCCGGCACCGGACGGCATGGACGACGCCGCCCTGCTGGCTGAACTTGGCGTCGAGGCGGCCGCACCCGACATTGCCGCGCTTCGCCACGTTCGGCCGGCGGCGGAGAAGCGGGCGGCGGCGGAAATCGCCAACCGCCGCCAGTGCGGGGATTTCGGGGTATTCCGGCCGCTCTTCGAGCAGGTCCGGCGGGAGATCGATACGGGCGTCCGCTGGACCCGGCCGTTCGAAACCAAGGCAGACGTCCAACCCGGTCGCTTCTTCATCGTCGGCGGCCAGAAGGCCTGTGTCGCCGAAATGGGCGGGGAATTCACCCAGGACTACGACTACAGGGATGAGCGGCTGCGCGTGGTCTCCGACAACGGCGCCGAGAACAACGTGCTTCGGCACTCGCTTCAGCTCTCGCTCCACAAGGACGCGGCGGACCGGCGGATCAACGGACCGGCGGCGGGGCTGCTCTTCGCCGACCGGCACGCCGAGGGCGACGAAGCGCGCGGCACCGTCTATGGGCTGCGGAGCAAGACGAGCATGCCGTTCATCGCGGCGAGCCGGGAGTTCGTCAACAAGATCGGCGTCGCTACCGGGAAGGTGGAGGCGCGCATCGCCCGGACGCAACTGGACCCGATCTTCCTGATGGCGGACATCGAAATCGTCCCCACCTACCGGCTCTCCCAACAGTATCGACTGCGTCAGGCTGGAGAAGCTGGTCCACCAGATTTTTGCACGGCCCGTCTCGACATCGAAATCAAGGACCGCTTCGGCAACCCCGTCGTGCCGCGCGAATGGCCCGAGGTCCCCCCTCGGTGCCATCGACGAGGCAATGGAGAAGATCATGGAAGGGACGATCATGGACTACGTCTACGACCCCACCTCAGCCCCCCTCGTCCGCAGGTCGTGATGACAGCACCGTTCACGATGCGCGGTTTTGCGCCGAAGACGCCCCCGGCGGGGGCGCGGAGGTGGAGTTCGTTCGTTGGGCACACGCTTGCGTCCATTACGGATCCGACGAAACGAGGCCATCAACCCGGGAAAACATGATGACCGAGACGCTGATCGACCGGAACCCGGACATCCTCGGCGGGACGCCCGTGTTCGCGGGCACCCGCGTTCCGGTGCGCATCCTGATGGAGCATCTTGAGGCGGGGGACAGGCTGGACGATTTCCTGATCGACTACCCCACCGTGTCGCGGCGCCAGGCGGTAGCGCTGCTGGAACGGGCAACGACCATGCTGGTATCGGGTAGCGATGAATCTGCTGCTTGATGAATCCGTGCCGAGGCGGCTCGCCGCGTCCTTCCCCGCGCCGTTTGCGCCGCGCACGGTCCGGGAGATGGGCTGGGTCGGCGCCGGAAACGGCCTGCTGTTGTCGCTGGCCGCCCGCGAGGGTTTCGGGGGCAATGATCACCGTCGACCGCGGCATCAAGCATCAACAGAATCTCAATGCGCTGCCGGTCCCGGTTATCATCATGCTCGCGGCGCACAATCGTCTGGCGGAATTGCAGCCGCTGGTCCCGGCGGCGGTCACCCTGCTGTCGGGAGATCTGCAAAGACGCATCTACCACGTTCCCGAATGAGCCGGGTGGGGGCCGCAGTCTTTTCGATGTGCTCCCATTGCTCCGTCGAGACCCCCGATGGCCTGCGTCAACATCTCTGCCATCGGTCCACCTCATCCTTGTCGGCACGTGTCGATCGCGGTCCGGAAACACGACAACCTCGCGGGCAGTTGTAGCGGCCGAGACATCGCCGTGCGGGGATCCTTCTTCGTCAACTGGCGTTGCGCCTCCGGGATGTGCCGGGTGTGTTCCGCGAGCGGGCTTGCGGCGCGTCGGCAGCCGAACTGCAAGCCTGGGCGGAGGCGGTGGTGGTAGTGGCGAGCCTCAATGGGGTTCTGGCCGCCCGGCCCGGGCGCTGATCCGGGCCGCGCGCCGTCATCCTTTCCGCCTTCTCCCGGTCATTCTGCGGGGCGGTTTCGTACAATTTCTTGCACGCAAACTACCCACTACCGTTCCGCTTCAGGTCGAGGCGTGTGCGCTGTGGGGACTGTTGATCGCGTGCGGCCGAATTTTGGCGACCGGATATCGACTGCCCTCCCGCCACATGGTTGCAGACTGCCGTGATCCGGTGCGTAGTAGGTAGTGCCCGCCCGAAAAAAGTACAACCATTTGACTCCATTGATGGAAGTGTGCTATTGAAGGAGTGAAGAATCCCTTTGTGGGGCGGGAATCGGCCGCTGGGGCCGGAAAATCGCGCGGGATTCGGGAATCTTCGGGAGAATGGCCCTGCGGGAGACCGTCCGCCCTCAGCTGGAATGGGGCCAGGTTGCGATCGAGGAGATCGAGATCAACGTATACTCGCGGGATGACATTCCGCCGCTGCTGCGTGGCCTTCAGTACGTGTATGCCGACCGGTCGACCCGGGTCCGGTGGTTCGAGATTCTGGAGGAGGGGATCCTTCCCGAGGTGTCCCGCCTGCGAGGGCGTCCCGGCATGGAGTTGTGGAAGATCTTGGTGATGGGTCTCCGGAAGCAGGGTTTGGGCTATGACTTCGATCACTTGCACGAGCTGGTGAACGAGCACAGGACGGTTCGGAAGTTTCTGGGGCACACCGACATCTGGGATCCCACCCGGTACGGATATCCGACGATGGTGGACAACGTGAGCCTGCTGACACCGGAAGTGCTGGGGAAGGTGTCGCAGCTGATCGCGGAGAAAGGCCATGCGCTGGTACGGAAGCGGAAGCGGACACGGAAGCGGAAGGACGACGCGGACGACGCGGACGGCACGAACGGCGCGGACGGCACGAACGGCGCGGACGGCGCGAACGGCGCGGACGGCGCGAACGGCGCGGACGGCGCGAACGGCGCGGACGACCGGGGCCGCCGTCGGTCGGACGACCCCCTGCGGGGCCGCTGCGATTCGTTCGTGGTGAAGACGGATGTGCACTACCCGACAGATGTCCACCTGTTGTGGGATGCGATGCGTTGCCTGGTGCGGGATACGGGTCGCGCCGCCGTACGCTTGGGGGTGTCCGGATGGCGGCAGTGGCAGCATGGGAACCGGAAACTGCAGCAGCATTTCCAGCAGGTTCGGCAGACCCGACGGGCCCGTCCGGAGCCGGTCAAGGCGTACCTCGACGCCAGCCGGGCGTGGGTCCGGCGGGCGGAAGAGACGGTACCGGTGCTTTTGGAGCGAGGCGTCCCGATCCCCACGGTGCGTTCGGTCGAGTCGTACCTCAAGCATGCCCGCCGGCAGATCCACCAGGTGGATCGCCGTCTGCGGAAGGGCGAGAAGATTCCGCAGAGCGAGAAGGTGTTTTCGATCTTCGAAGAGCACACACGCTGGTGTGTGAAGGGCAAGGCCGGGGTGCCGGTGGAACTCGGAGTGCCGGTGGCCGTGCTGGAGGATCAACACGGCTTCCTCCTGCACCCTCGGGTCCTGTGGGAAGGCGGAGACGTGGATCATGCCGTGCCCAGGATCCGAGAAGCCCAGGCTCGCTTCCCCGACCTCCGCCTGTGCAGTTTCGATCGGGGCTTTCCCAGCCCCTCCAACCGGATCACCCTGGACGAGCTGCTGGAGCACAACGTGCTGCCGAAGAAGGGAAAGCTCGGTCAGACGGACCGGAAACGGGAAGCCGACCCGACGTTCCGGAAGATGCGTCGGCAGCATCCGGCCGTGGAGTCCGCGATCCACAACCTCGAGCAACGCGGCATGGACCGGGTCCGGTCGTAGGGGGCGGACGGGTTTGCCCGGAGGGTGGCACTGTCCGTGACCGCCTTCCACGTCCACCGAATCGGGCTGCTGCTGCACCGGCAGGCCCGGGCCCGGGCCCAACGACGACGAAGACGCGCCGCCTGACGGCGGCTTCCTTCCACCCCATCCACGAAGCCCGCCGGAGGCGGGAACGGAGCCGCTCGCCCCGGCCGCCGGATTCGCGGCGGGACAAGCCCGGATACCGCTGCCCATCGGCAGAAATCCCCCCGGAAACCGAGCGGACGGGGCACCGAGGGAGGGTTCCAACCCGCAATTGCGCCGGCAGACCATCCGAAAGGGGCATTTTCGGGCGGGCACTAGTAGTATGGAATCATTGGATTGCTGGGTATAGAGACTTCAGTTTCACCCGGGCGTCTGCTGTCGTGAACCGCCAGTCGACGGTGCCGCCGGCCGCGTTGCGGCGCTTGACCCACGCCGCGGTCTCCCGCAGCATGGCGGCGCGATCAGGAATGCGTCGTCGAAGACACGGTCGCGACCACGCACCGATTTCGATCTCGGCCCTGTTGAGCCAGCTTCCGTGCTTCGGCGTGTACCGAAACTCGAACCGCTTTCGCACCCGCATGGCCTCCCGGGGTGCAAAGGCCTCATACAACGATGCGGGGCTGTGCGTGTTCCGGTGGTCCATGACCCGTACGATCTTCTTGCCGGGGAAGTGATCATCCGCGAGTTCCCGGATGAACTGCGCCCAGTCCCGCGCCGTGCGGCGATCGGTGACCTTTACCGTACGCCCGTTTTCATTGGGCGCGAACGCCAGGAAGAGATGGGCCGTACCGTTTCGCTCGTATTCGTAGTCGACGATTTCCGGCTGCCCGGGCCGCACGGGGCGGGGAAGGCGAGTTTCCTTCGTCTGCTGCCGGCTGGTCTCATCCATGCAGACCAGGACCTCGTCTTCGGCAAAATCCCGCTGGTACGTGTCCAGCACCTCCTCCATCGCCGCCACGAACGGCGCATTGCGGCTCGGGGGAATGCACCAATACTGCTTCAGCCAAGGCTTGATCTCCTTTTTTTAGAGTCTTCCGTACCGTTTCTTTCGAGATGCTCTCGACGATCTCCATCTCCATCCGACGACCGGCCAGCAGCTTCAGCGTCCAGCGAACACAACCTTCGGGCGGGGAAGAACCGGCCCGAGCCACCCGCTTCGCCTCCTTCGCCCCGTCCAGGAGTTTCGGTCGGCGGTTCTCCTGCTCCCGGCGGCGGAGGGCGGCCTCCAGACCTTCCAGAACACAGCGCTTGCGCAGGCGTTCGACCGTCGAAGCGCCGATGCCCAGGCCGCGCGCGATGTCGACATCCCGGAGTTTGCCGCCGTCGCGCCCTTCGTCCGCCATCCGCAGAATCTGCGCCCGACGCCGCCGCCAAGCGGCTCCGGTACCGTCGACGATCGCCTGGAGTTCCCGACGCTCCGGCGCCGAAAGGCGCACTCGAGCCGGGTAGGAGGGGTCGTTGCCGAGCCCCTCCCCCCAGTTACGGTAGGAATGCGCATTACTGCGCACCCCCCGCGCAGATCCGGACATGGACGTTAATCCATCCGGCTCCTACCTCGGGTGCTTGACGGCAAACCGCGGATCCGGCCATGGGCGGCGGAGGATTGCGCGCGACCCAGAACTCTCGGTCCTGCGCTCCCGTCGCTTCCGGTCGAACCTTGCGGCGTTCCGTATCCGGTCCGCCGCCTGAGGCACGCTTGCCCGACACTGCGTTCGGCGCGTGCTTTGGCGTCCCGAATTCCCCTTGGTTGGGGCCCTTTCCTCCAGCAACTCCGCAGGAGCTGACGCTCCCTGGTTCGCCGCCTTCCCAGGTCGTACGGCCCCATCCGACTTCTTCAAGCCGTTCGTCCTAGGCTTCGGGTTTCTCCTTCCCTACGCGGTCCCGCCACGATCGGCGGGACCGCTTGAAGATCTCCCAGGGTCCCACCAGAAGACGTACGGACGTGTATGGGTTCTCGGACACCGCGGGGCTCGCCGGCATCTCACCAAATCGATGCCTGCGATGTTGCCTTCGGCCGATCTGAAAACCTCGGCACCCCGGATCCTCGTATTTTCGGTGCTCATTAGCCCCACCCATCCGCGCCGCTACCGACGCTTCGCCTGCCCCCTCGCGGGAACCGACGCACGGCTCGCGGAGAAACGCGGTTTGGTTACTCCTTCGTTCCAGGGGACTCTCACCCCCTGTCTTCTGCCAGTTCGCCTGGCACACCAGATCCGGACGTGCCCGCATTAGGGCATCCGGTTCCTTACAGGACAGGTTCGCTCAAGCGGTCCCGTATCCGTGCATGATCTTGGCCGTCGGCATGCCGGGCATCCTTCTCCAGGACGCCCGCCCGCAGCCATGGGTTGATCCTGCGACGGGTGACACCGTCCTTGATCCACAGGTCCAGAAAGGCACGGAGTTCCCGATGCGGGATGCTGTCGAAATCCTTCGACACCTCCGCATCGACCACCCCGCGCTTCTTCTTCGCCTGCGCGGCTATCCACTGTTGTTCCGTTGACGGGTTGGAAGCTCTCAGTGTCTCTTCCACCGTTTCCCTCCAGTGGTTCTGTTCCTGCAGCACGCCCCTTCCCTCCAGCGGCACCCGGTGGACCCGGTTCCCCGCCTTCGCCGGTACTATGAGCGAGCTACGACTTCCTGTTTCCGTCTGGCCTTCGGCTCATTGGTTTCGCCAGCCGGCTCCGCAGGCTCGACCTGCGGGCAGAAACAGGATCTCCCAGGTTCCCTGGCAAGCCATCCCGCGGCTTTGCGTCGTTCTCTGACCCCGGACGGTCCATTGCGCCTTGCCCATGCATGCGGCACTCCGGTACGGCCCCCACTGCTCGAAAGATGAAGGCACCGACATTGAGGATTACGAGGCTCCATAGCGACGCTTCGCCGCCCGCTGTGTACGCTTCACGACGTGCGTTACCGCACGCCATGCCACACTCGCTCCCGGCTGGCGGGCTCACCTTTGCCGGGCGGGGGTCGAACCCGCAGGCTTGCGACGAAAGGTTTCAACCTACGTCATGGTTTCCCCCTCTCCAGGGCTTGGCCTGGCGCAATCGAGCTTCCTGCCCTGAGGGTTGGCCAGGATCCACTCCGATCCCCGCACCGAACCCCTGCAGGCAGGCTCGGTTCCCGGAAACCGGATCCGTCCGATCCCCAAGAGAGCGTGAGCGCCTGCACGTTCGGCATCGGGTCTGTGGGGATGAACCAGAGAGCGCCGTACCGATCGGGCGCCCACGCGTGCCGACACGCACCGACACGGGGCCGACACGGACCGACACGGAAATCTTGCCAGAATACTATCGTCAGTTCAACGTTTCCGTACTACTAGGTAGTGCCCGCCCGAAAAAGTACAACCAGTTGACTCCAGTGATAGAAGTGTGCTATTGAAGGGGTGAAGAATCCCTCTGTGGGCCGGGAATCGGCCGCTGGGGCCGGAAAATCGCGCGGGATTCGGGAATCTTCGGGAGAATGGCCATGCGGGAGACCGTCCGCTCTCAGCTGGAATTGGGCCAGGTTGCGATCGAGGAGATCAAGATCAACGTATACTCGCGGGATGACATTCCGCCGATGCTGCGTGGCCTTCAATACGTGTATGCGGACCGGTCGACCCGGGCCCGGTTGTTCGAGATCCTGGAGGAGGGGATCCTTCCCGAGGTATCCCGCCTGCGAGGGCGTCCCGGCATGGAGTTGTGGAAGATCCTGGTGATGGGTCTCCTGAAGCAGGGTTTGGGCTATGACTTCGATCACTTGCACGAGCTGGTGAACGAGCACAGGACGGTTCGGAAGTTTCTGGGACACACCGACATCTGGGATCACACCTGGTACGGATATCAGACGATGGTGGACAACGTGAGCTTGCTGACACCGGAAGTGCTGGGGAAGGTGTCGCAGCTGATCGCGGAGAAAGGCCATGCGCTGGTACGGAAGCGGAAGCGGACACGGAAGCGGAAGGACGGCACGAACGGCACGAACGGCACGAACGGCACGAACGGCACGAACGGCGCGGACGGCGCGGACGGCGCGAACGGCGCGGACGGCGCGGACGGCGCGAACGGCGCGGACGGCACGGACGGCACGGACGGCGCGAGCGGCGCGGACGGCACGGACGGCGCGAGCGGCGCGGACGGCGCGGACGGCACGAACGGCGCGGACGGCACGAACGGCGCGGACGGCACGAACGGCGCGGACGGCACGAACGGCGCGGACGGCGCGGACGGCGCGGACGGCGCGGACGGCGCGAACGGCGCGGACGGCGCGAACGGCGCGGACGGCGCGAACGGCGCGAACGGCGCGGACGGCGCGAACGGCGCGGACGGCGCGAACGGCGCGGACGGCGCGGACGGCGCGAACGACGCGGACGGCGCGGACGGCGCGGACGGCGCGAACGACGCGGACGGCGCGGACGGCGCGGACGACCGGGGCCGCCGTCGGTCGGACGACCCCCTGCGGGGCCGCTGCGATTCGTTCGTGGTGAAGACGGATGTGCACTACCCGACAGATGTCCACCTGTTGTGGGATGCGATGCGTTGCCTAGTGCGGGATACGGGTCGCGTCGCCGTACGCTTGGGGGTGTCTGGATGGCGGCAGTGGCAGCATGGGAGCCGGAAACTGCAGCAGCATTTCCAGCAGGTTCGGCAGACCCGACGGGCCCGTCCGGAGCAGGTCAAGGCGTACCTCGACGCCAGCCGGGCGTGGGTCCGGCGGGCGGAAGAGACGGTACCGGTGCTTCGGGAGCGAGGCGTCCCGATCTCCACGGTGCTTTCGGTCGAGTCGTACCTCAAGCATGCCCGCCGGCAGATTCACCAGGTGGATCGCCGTCTGCTGAAGGGCGAGAAGATTCCGCAGAGCGAGAAGGTGTTTTCGATCTTCGAAGAGCACACACGCTGGTGCGTGAAGGGCAAGGCCGGGGTGCCGGTGGAACTCGGAGTGCCGGTGGCCGTGCTGGAGGATCAACACGGCTTCCTCCTGCACCATCGGGTCCTGTGGGAAGGCGGAGACGTGGATCATGCCGTGCCCATGATCCGGGAAGCCCAGGCTCGCTTCCCCGACCTCCGCCTGTGCAGTTTCGATCGGGGCTTTCACAGCCCCTCCAACCGGATCACCCTGGACGAGCTGCTGGAGCACAACGTGCTGCCGAAGAAGGGAAGGCTCGGTCAGGCGGACCGGAAACGGGAAGCCGACCCGACGTTCCGGAAGATGCGTCGGCAGCATCCGGCCGTGGAGTCCGCGATCCACAACCTCGAGCAACGCGGCATGGACCGGGTCCTGTCGTATGGGGCAGACGGGTTTGCCCGGATGGTGGCACTGTCCGTGACCGCCTTCAACGTCCACCGAATCGGGCTGCTGCTGCACCGGCAGGCCCGGGCCCGGGCCCAACGACGACGAAGACGCGCCGCCTGACGGCGGCTTCCTTCCACCCCATCCGCGAAGCCCGCCGGAGGCGGGAACGGAGCCGCTCGCCCCGGCAGCCGGATTCGCGGCGGGACAAGCCCGGATACCGCTGCCCATCGGCAGAAATCCCCCCGGAAACCGAGCGGACGGGGCACCGAGGGAGGGTCCCAACCCGCAATTGCGCCGGCAGACCATCCGAAAGGGGCATTTTCGGGCGGGCACTAGGTACAATGACAGGAACAAGATCGCACTACCGTCCACCGGGCAGCAGCTGGATCAAACGGTGGTGTCAGAGCATGATGTAAAACACCATATCATCAGCACGTTATGGTCTTGCCGGAGGGGGGTCGGCCCGTCCGAGGCGGCGCACCAGGACGCGCGCCACGGCCCGTTGCAGCCATGCCAGCGAGCTCTCCATCCGTCGTTCGTAGTCCTTCGCCAGACGTCGGCAACGGCCCAGCCAACCGAACAACCGCTCGATGATCCAGCGTCGCGGAAGCACCTCGAAACCCTTCTGTTCCTTGGGTTTTGCCACGATCTCGAGGTCCGGGGCGTCCGGCATCGCGGCCAGGGCTTGGGCCCGTTGGGGACTGCTGTACCCCGTCTGCCCAGACCTTCTGCAGGGTCGTTCGCAGTTCGGCGAGGACCGCCGGCGCACCCTCCCGATCCTGCACCTGCGCGGGGTGCATCTGCAGGACTTAGGGGGCCCGAGGGTATTGACCATCGCGTGCCGCTTCCCTCTCTGCCAACATCGATGAGACACCGACTACCCTTGGAGGGGAACCGCACGCCGACCACGGCATCGACCTCTTCGAACACCTTGCCAGCCGCGCGCAGCGTCGCGATCCGGGCCTGAGCCGCCTCGAGTTCCTCGCGCAGCGCCGCCGCGTCGACCGTCGCCATCACCCGGTCTCGACGGCCAGCGTCGCTGCGAGCACCGCCTGGCGCGCACCCGGCGGCATCTTCCGATACCCGCCGCCCAGCGGGCGGCCTGGCGCTTGATGCGCGGACGGGGGTCCGCCCGGCATGGCCGGCCGAGTGCAAGTGCATCCGCCCGGGCTCGAAGTTGAGCCACACCACCTCGGTGCGGACCCGGGCCTGGGTCGTCACCTGCACGGCGATGCGGCGCCCGTCCCGCATCATGCCGTCGTACCACGCCGAGGGGTGGCCCGAGACCGTGTGACCGGACACGGCAGCCCCTTGAGCAGTTCCAGGAGTTCGACAGGGCCGGCGTCGGTGAAGTTGCGGCGGTACCGTCGGCCCAACCGGCGGGTCGCCTGCAGGTACGGCGGGTTGCTGTAGACCTGTTCCGGGCCCCGGAACGCAAAGCTGGCCAAGAACGCGTGGGCGCAGCCATGGATCCGTTCCACCGGATCGTCGCACCCGAACCCCTCCAGCGCTCGCCGGTCCCGGTCGATCCCGATCGAGCGCAACGTCGGCGCCTTGCGTTTCCTCAGCGCGCCGCCTCCCAGATGCGTTGCCACATACAGATCATGCGGGGGCTGGAGCCCCGGAAGCAGCGGGTACAGCCCGCTCGTCGCCTTGGATCCAAAGGAGCCCACCGGCGGCCCCCGTCGCTCTCGATGACCAACAGCAAACGAACGGTCTACCGTGTCCAATCTCCATGAACGCCCGTTCGTTGCTCGACCCCGACATCAAGCCGGAACCAGGGGGTGAGCAGTTGCGATTCCGGCCCAAAGTCGATCGAACTTGGTACACATGGGTTGCGGCCCGACCGGCCCTGCAACCCTCCCCGTGGCCGCCTCGTGACCGAGCGCGTACCCTTGACCGCCGATCTCCGGCGCTACACGGCGAAAGGATCTCCATGCCGCTTCCAGCGTATCTCGAGGGCCGCCTCTCGCTGCCGTTGATCGGGGCTCCCTTGTTCATCGTGTCCAATCCCGACCTCGTCGTCGAACAGTGCAAGGCCGGGGTGATGGGTGCGTTTCCGGCACTCAACGCCCGGCCGCCCGAGATGCTCGACCAATGGATCAGGCGCATCAAGACGGAACTGGACCGCCATGCCGAGACCCACCCGGATGCCCCGGTGGCCCCGTTTGCGGTCAATCAGATCGTGCACCGCTCCAACGAACGTCTGGAGCATGATGTGGAGACCTGCGTCAAGCACCAGGTTCCGTTCATCATCACGAGCCTGCAGGCACCGACGGCCATCGAGCGCCAGGTTCATTCCTACGGCGGGCGGATCTTTCACGACGTGACCAATATCCGTCATGCACGAAAGGCACTGGACGAAGGAGCGGACGGACTGATCCTGGTCTGCGCCGGAGCCGGAGGCCATGCCGGAACCCTGAGTCCGTTCGCCCTCGTCGCCGAAGTGCGCCGGTTCTTTGACGGGCCCGTCATCCTTTCGGGTGCGATGGCCACGGGAGGGCAGATTCTGGCGGCCCAAGCGATGGGGGCAGACCTCGCGTACTTTGGCACGCGCTTCATCGCCGCCAAGGAAGCCAACGCATCGGAGCACTACAAGCAGATGGTGGTCGACAGCCACGCAGCCGACATCGTGTACACGAACCTGTTTACGGGCGTGCAGGGAAACTACCTCTCCGGCAGCATTGTCAAGGCTGGCCTGGATCCGGACGCACTGCCGGAATCGGACAAGTCGGCCATGAATTTTCGATCGCGGGGCAGCAACGAACGCCGGACGTGGCGGGATATCTGGAGTGCCGGACAAAGCTCGGGCATGATCGAGGACGTACCGGCGACCGCAGAGATCGTCCGCCGGCTTCGAAACGAATACGAGGAGGCGAAACGGGGCTTGTGGGAGCAGGCGGAACGGTTTCGCGCGGCTGCCGCGTGAGCGTTTCCGAAGCGCCGGTCCGACCGACAGATTCTGCGGCGCCGGGCGGCATCCGGCGAACCCGGCAGATCACCGTCCCGTGGCTGGTTATCCCGATCCCGCCCGTGGAATCAGCGGGAGCGCGCACCATCGTCATCTGGAGTTGAACATGTTCCGTAGAATCCTGCGCCCCACCGCCTTCGCGATGTTCGCGGCGCTTCCCGCATCGGCCGAGATCCGGATCGGTTTCGTCACGACGCTCACCACCCCTGCGGCCGTGATCGGACAGGACATGCAGGATGCCGTAGAGCTGGCCCTTGACCGCATCGGCGGCCGGATGGGCTCGAAACCCGTCGAGGTGATCTACGCCGACGACGAGTTCAATGCCCAGAAGGGCAAGCAGGCAACCGAACGCCTGGTGCTGCGCGAGGACGTCGATCTGGTGGCCGGCTACATCTGGTCCAATGTCCTGCTCGCGTCCGCCCCGGTGGTGTTCGGTGCCAACAAGATCCTGATCAGCGCCAATGCCGGCCCTGCGCCCTTGGCCGGTCGGCGGTGCCACAAGAACTTCTTCAACGTTTCCTGGCAGAACGACCAGACCCCGATGGCTCTCGGCGAACTTCTCAACCGGAAGGGTGTCCGGTCGCTCTACGTCGTGGCGCCGAACTACGTCGCGGGTCAGAACATGGTTGCCGGGGTGGAACGCGTGTTTGCCGGCGAGATCGTCGGGAAGGACATGACGGCCTGGCCCTCGCAGCGAGACTGGGCTGCGGAGCTTTCCAAGATCAAGGCGGCCGATCCCGAAGGGGTGTTCATGTTCTATCCGGGCCCGGCGGGTCCGGCGTTCGTGAAGCAGTACCAGCAGGCGGGACTGGTCGAACGGATTCCGCTGTTCTCGGTCTACACCTTCGATTCCATCAGCCTCCCGCTCTTCCAGCAAGCGGGCATCCGGGCCGTGCTGGGCAGCCGGATGACCCAGTCCTGGGCCCCCGACATGGACAATCCCCAGAATCGGGAGTTCGTGGCCGCGTTTCGGGACAGGTACGGCCGCTATCCCTCGTTCTACGCGGCGCAAAGTTATGATTCGATTTTCTACATCAAGTCTGCGGTCGAAGCAGTGAACGGAAAGATCGCGGATATCGAGGGGCTGCGGGCCGCGCTCCGGAAGGCCGCGTTTCCCTCGGTGCGCGGCGAGTTTCGAATGGGTTCCAACCATTTCCCGGTCCAGAATTTCTATGAGCGGCACGTGGTCGAGGACGCCGACGGCCACTGGACCACGTCGATCGGCCCGGTCGTACTGGAGGATCACCAGGATCCCTACGTCGGCCAGTGCGAGATGGATGACTGATTCCGACGTCCGGTCCTCGACGGAACACGCTGCCGGTCCGGCCGGGGACGGCCTGACCGAATGATCCTTGCGATGCATCGGAAACCATGCGGGCGATGAACTCCGTCTTGCTGGTCGAGCAACTGCTGAACGGTGTCCAGCTGGGCATCGTCCTGTTTCTCATGGCGGCCGGACTGACACTGGTGTTCGGGATCATGGATCTGGTGAACTTGGCGCACGGTTCCCTGTTCATGGTCGGCGCATTCGTCGGCGGAACCTTGGCACTGGTCACGAACTCCCTGATTCTCGGCGCCGTGCTGATGGTGCCCGCCATGTTTGCCGTCGGGGTGCTGGTCGAGATCACGGCGTTGCGAACCCTCTATGGCCGCAGTCACCTGGATCAGGTGCTTGCCACCTTCGGACTGATCCTGTTCTTCAACGAGGCCGCCCGGGTCATCTGGGGTCCGGCGGGCATCGTGGTGCCCCTTCCCGGCTTTCTGGACGGGAGCGTTTCGCTGGGAGCGGGCATCACCTATCCGGTCTACCGTCTGGTCATGATTGCCACCGGACTCCTGGTGGCGGTCGGCCTGTACTTCCTCGTGGCCCGTACCCGCTTCGGCATGCTGGTTCGAGCCGGCGCCTCCAACCGGACGATGGCCGGGGCGCTCGGCGTGAACATTCCCCTGCTGTTCACCCTCGTGTTCGGAATCGGCGCGGTGCTCGCCGGACTGGCGGGCCTGATCATCACCCCGATCACCCAAGCGGTGAGCGGGATGGGAGAGGAGGTCCTGATTCTGGCGTTCGTGGTCATCGTGATCGGCGGCATCGGTTCGGTGCGAGGCGCGTTCGTTGCCGCGCTTCTGATCGGCGTGATCGATACCATCGGCCGGGCCTTTCTGGACGGGCTGCTTCTCCTGGTGCTGTCTCCGAGTGCGGCGGAATCCGCCGGTCCCGCGCTGTCGTCCATGCTGATCTACCTCCTGATGGCCGCCATCCTGCTGGTTCGGCCCCGGGGGCTGTTCCCGCCGCGCAACCTGACGACGGTCGAGTGAGGATCCGGCGCCCAACCGTCGGTGGGGTCGTGTCCCTGTCGCTGCTGGCTCTGTGCGCGGCGGTTCCCTGGCTGGCCCCGGCCCTCGACGAACCCTTCTACGTGATCGTGTTTGCCCGCATCATGATCTGGGCGATCGCCGCCACGAGCCTGAACCTGATCATGGGATACGGCGGCATGGTCAGCTTCGGGCACGCGGCATTTCTGGGCATTGGCGGCTACACCGTGGGAATCCTCGGATTCCATGGGGTTCACGGTGCTTGGATCCAGTTGCCCGTGGCCCTCGGCCTCTCCGCCCTGACCGCGCTGGTATTCGGCATTGTCTCCTTGCGCACCCGCGGCATCCACTTCATCATGATTACGCTGGCATTGGCGCAGATGGTGTATTTCCTGAGCGTCAGCGCGGAACGCTACGGCAGCGATGACGGACTGAACATTTCCGTGCGCAGCGATTTCGGATCCGACTGGATCGATTTCGAGGACAACGCGGTGCTGTATTACACGATCCTTGCGGTGCTTCTCGGATTCCTTCTGCTGCAGCGGCGAATCGTCGGATCCCGCTTCGGTCTGGTCCTGCGGGCGTCCCGGTCCAACGATACGCGCGTGCAGGCCGTCGGCATTCCGACCTTTCGGTACCGTCTGGCAGCGTTCATGGTCGCCGGAATCATGTGTGGGGTCGCGGGCTTCCTCCAAGCCAACCTGGAACGCTTCGTATCGCCGGACATGATGAACTGGCATCGGTCCGGCGAACTGATTCTCATGACCGTGCTGGGTGGAGTCGCGACCCTCTTCGGACCCGTGGTCGGCGCCTTCGTCTTCCTCCTGCTGTCCGAGATCCTGGCTTCGATCACGGTCCACTGGCATCTCGTGTTCGGCCCGTTCCTGGTCCTCGTGGTCCTGTTCGCCCGGGGCGGAGTGATGGGCCTTCTCGGCGTCCGGTCCGGCCATGCCTGACGCACCGTCCGGCCTGTGCCTGGAAGCCCGTGCCCTGAACAAACGTTTCGACGGGCTCCGGGTGGCTTCGGACCTTTCGATGAAGACGCATCACGGTGAAGTGCACGCGGTCATCGGCCCCAACGGCGCGGGCAAGACCACACTGATCGACATGCTCTCCGGCCTCCTGCGGCCCGACAGCGGAACGGTGACCCTGGGCGGCCGCGAGATCACCGGTCTCTCGCCGGCTGCCCGGGTGCGGCGCGGTCTTGCGCGTTCGTTCCAGATCACCAGCATTTTTCGCGATCTCACCGTCCTGGAAAACGTGATCCTGCCGATTCAGGCCCGGCAAGGCCACAGCTACCGGTTCGGGCGGGCGGCCGTGCGCGATCCGGTCCTGCTCGAGCCGGCCCGGTCCCTGCTGGAAGGGACGGGCCTGATCGATCAGGCGTCGCTGCCGGCCGGACAGCTCGCGCACGGGGACCAGCGGCAACTGGAATTGGCGATCGCCCTTGCGACGCGACCCTCCATTCTGCTCCTCGACGAACCCATGGCAGGCATGGGGCCGCAAGAGAGCCACACCCTGATCGACTTTCTGGGGGTGCTCAAGGCCACGCACGGCATGCTGCTGATCGAGCACGATCTCGATGCGGTATTTGCGCTGGCGGACCGGATCACGGTGCTCGTCCACGGCCGGGTCCTCGCATCCGGAGACCCCGACGATATCCGCAAGGACCGGCAGGTGCGCACGGCGTACCTCGGCGAAACGGGCAGCTGATGCTTGAAGTGCGCGAGGTCGATGCCGGCTACGGCCACAATCAGGTGCTGTTCGGCCTGAACCTGAGCGTCCCCACGGGCGAGGTGGCGACCCTGCTGGGCCGCAACGGCATGGGCAAGACCACGGCCGTCCGGACCATCCTGGGCATCCTCAGACCACGGGGCGGCATCATCACGTTCAACGGTACCCGACTGGATCGGTTGCCGTCGCACGCCATCGCACGGACGGGCATCGGGCTGGTTCCGGAAGGGCGACAGATCTTTCCCAACCTGTCCGTTCGGGAGAACCTGATCGCGACCGCTCGGCCCCGGAAGGCGCAGGATCGATCCTGGACTCTCGACCGGGTGCTCGAACTGTTTCCGCCGCTCGCTGTCCGGCTGGCCAACGCCGGCACGCAGCTTTCCGGAGGCGAGCAGCAGATGCTGGCAATCGGACGCGCACTCATGACCAATCCGCAACTGGTGATCCTGGATGAAGCCACGGAGGGTCTGGCTCCGATGGTCCGGCGGGAAATCTGGGCGTGCCTGGCCCGTCTGAAGGCGGCGAAGCAGGATGTGCTGGTCATCGACAAGAACCTCGAGATGCTCACGCGAATCGCCGATCTGCATCACATTGTCGAGAAGGGAAGGGTGGTCTGGAAGGGCACCAGCGAGGAACTGCGGCAGGATCCCTCCCTTCAGGTCCGGTATCTCGGGGTCTAGGCCCGCAGCCGGAAACGCTGGATCTTCCCTGTCGCCGTCCGGGGGAGGTCCGCCACGATCGTGATCCAGCGCGGGTACTTGTAGCGTGCCAGCCCGGTCTGGCAGAACGCCTTCAATTCCTCCGCCAGCCGATCGGGTGGACGCTCGCTTCCGCCCTTCAGCACCACGAATGCCTCCGGCTTGATCAGTCCCTTGTCGTCCTTCCGGCCCACCACCGCGGCCTCCAGCACAACCGGGTGCGCCATCAGGCGCGCCTCGATTTCGACGGGCGAAACCCAGATGCCGCCCACCTTGAGCATGTCGTCGCTTCGACCGTGGCAGGTAAAGTACCCGTCCGCGTCCCGGCTGTACGAATCCCCTGTCCGGATCCAGCCGTCCGCGATCACCTCAGCTGTCCGTTCGGGCTGATTCCAGTATCGCGACATGGCGGAATCCCCGCGGATCCAGAGGTCACCGACTTCGCCCGGCCCGACTTCGAGCCTTCGATTATCGAGAATGCGTGCGGCATACCCGGGCACCAACTTGCCGCTGCACCCGGACCGGGCATCGGACGCGGTGTTCGTGATGAAGATGTGGAGCAGTTCGGTCGTGCCGATTCCGTCCAAGATGGTCAGCCCGGTCGCCTCCCGCCATTGCTCAAGGATCCCCGCGGGCAGCGGCTCGCCGGCGGAAACACAAGCCCGTACGCTCGACAGGTCGGGAGAAATATCACTCAAGATATTGAGTTGCTGTGCAAACATGGTAGGTACCGCGTAGTACACGGTCGGTCGAAACCGCCGGACATGCTCGAAGACGGCTGCGGGGGTCGGCCTTCCGGCAAACAGTACCGACTGCCCTCCGGTCCACAACGGAAATGTCAGCGCATTTCCGAGCCCATAGGCGAAGAACAGCTTGGGCACCGAGAAATGCACGTCGGCGGCCGTGATGCCGAGCACTTCGACGCCGTAGAACTGGCTCGTGACGACCATGTCCCGGTGCGCATGCACCACCCCTTTGGGCGGGCCGGTCGACCCGGACGTGTACAGCCAGAAACAATCCGAATCCGCGGCAGTGGGAACCGGATCGAGATCGGGCCCGGCCTGGCGCATGCATGCTGCCAGCGAACGGCCGGCGCCGTACACGGCAAGCCGATGCGCCGGAGCGGGCGTGGCGGCGGCAAGAGCCGCTTCCATTTCGGTGGCCACCTCCGGCGACCAGAGCACGCATGCGGCGCCGGAATCCTCGATCATGTACCGAAAGTCGCGGGCGCGCAGCAGCGTGTTGACCGGCACGGGCACGAATCCGGCCTTGATGGCTCCCCAGAACACAAAGAAGAACGCGGGCGAATCGGTGACCGCCATGAGCACCCGGTCGCCACTCCGAAGGCCGAAGCGGGCCAGCGCGTTTCCGGCCCGGTTGACCTGTTCGACGAGTTCGCCGTAGCTCACGTCGCCTTCCACCGAACGAATCGCGATGCGGGGTCCGCGTCCTTCCGCTACGTGCCGATCGATGAACACTGCGGCCGCATTGAACGATTCGGCAAAGACAAGGGTCGCGGGTGTCGTCGACGGGTCGATATCGACGGTGTTCCGATCCATCGGCTAGTGGAACCGCACGTAGTCGTAGTCCAGCGGCTGGCCGTGAATCCCGCGCCGCGGCGGTGCGATCCAGCCTGCCACCTTGCCCGGCTCCGTCACCGGCACCATCAGCGAACGCACGAACGCCCGCTCGGCGTCGGTCGGCAGCCACGCGTCCTTTCGACGGTCCCAGCACCCGTCCTCCAGCACCTCGCCCTCGGGGGACGCATGAATTCCGGCAAAGACCCCGATCGATCGGTGGAACTTTTCGTCCGGAAGCGTCAGTTCGAAATCTAGGGCATGCGCGCGGATGATCCGGTTGAAGCGGTCGAGGCCGCGCTGACTGTCGAGCGTGAAGTCCTGCCGGAGTAGAAGGTTCATGCCCGCGCGGGCAGGAATCAGGTCCGTTGCGATCCCCTCGACCGTGACGTTCGGGATCCGGAGTTGCTGGTCGGCAAGGACGTGATCGTCCTTCCGTCTTCCCTCGCGGTAGCGGCCCTTCAGACCCATGGAAAAGTAATTCGCCGCGTTCGTCGAGCGCTCGGAACCGAACAGGTCCAGACAGATGGAGTAGTGAAAATTGATCCATTTCTGGATGAGGGGCAGGGGAATGCCGCCGACCGCACCGATATCGACCGTGTCATGCTCGCGCATCAGCTCGCAGGAACGCTGCACGATCCGCATGAGACCGCTTTCCCCGACGAACATGTGATGCGCCTCCTCGGTCAGCATGAACCGGCACGTGCGCGCCAAGGGGTCGAAACCGGATTCCGAAAGCGCCGCCAGCTGAAATTTTCCGTCCCGATCCTGAAAATACGTGAACATGAAGAACGACAGCCAGTCTTCCGTCCGTTCGTTGAAGGCCTGCAGGATGCGCGGCCGGTCGGGGTCGCCGGCATGGCGCTCGAGCAGGGCCTCGGCCTCCTCCCTCCCGTCCCGGCCGAAATGGGCGTGCAGCAGGTAGACCATGGCCCAGAGATGCCGGCCTTCCTCCACGTTGACCTGATAGAGGTTGCGCAGATCGTACAGGGAGGGAGCCGTCCGGCCCAGCTGACGCTGCTGTTCGACCGATGCGGGCTCGGTATCGCCTTGGGTGGTGATCAAGCGGCGCAATTCCGCACGATACTCACCGGGGACTTCGGACCATACCGGTCGCCCCCGGTGGTCTCCGAAACCGATCGTCCGGTCGGCTTCCGGGCGGGCCAGGAAGATGCCCCACCGGTAGTCCGGCATGCGGACATGATCGAAATGGGCCCATCCGTCCGCTTCCACGCTGACGGCAGTTCTGAGATAGACCTGACAATTGCTTGATTCCGAGGGACCCATCTCGTTCCACCAGCGAAGGTAGGCGGGCTGCCATCGTTCCAGGGCCCGCAGCAGGCGGCGGTCGTCGCCCAACCCGACGTTGTTGGGAATGATCTCGTTGTAGTCGGCGTGCATGCTCTCAAACCCGCGTAGGGTCGAAATCGGGCTGCTTCCCCGACCCGTACACCCCCAGCGCCCCGTCCGTTCCGACGGCATTGGGACGCTGAAAGATCCAGTTCTGCCACGCACTGAGACGGGCGAAGATCTTGCTCTCGACGGTTTCCGGTCCCGGAAACCGGAGATTCGCCTCCATGCCGGTCAGCGCGTCGGGCGAAAACGAGGCTCGTTCCTCGATTGCGAGCCGAACTTCGTCCTTCCAATCGATGTCGTCCGGGGCAAACGTGACCAGTCCGAGACGCTCCGCATCTGCTGCGGTCAAATCCTCGTCCACGCACGCGCGGACGGTGTCCGTCGCTCCCGGGTTGCCCAGAAAGCGCGTGTGCAGGCGGGTCAGGCCGGTACACATGGGCAGGGATCCGAAGTTCATGGCCGTCGGACGAACCGCGGCCGGGGGCAGGCCGGAGGTTTCGAACGTGCCCGTCAGCATGAAGGACCGGTCGGCGGCGAGGGCCGTCTCCAGGAGGGTTCCCGCAAAACAGGATCCGGGTTCGATCAGCGCGATCAGGGATCGGGACGAGACGTCCATCCGCTTGAGGGTCCGCCGCCAGGACAGCGTGATCTCCCGCACCAGCCAGTGCCCGGCATGCCTCAGCAGGAACTCGTCATGCGCCGCAACGTGGGCAAGGTCGCCGGCGCTTCGCAGAATCCAGGTTCCGATGTCCGGTTCGTTGAAGCGCAGGTGAAGAATCGCGTCGTCCAGTTCCCGGGACAGCGCCAGCGCCCAGTAGCCGTCACCCTCGGCCCGGATTCCGTCGGGCCCCGTGGGCGGAAGACGATCCGGACCCCGCAGCCGGAATGTTGCCGTTCGGGCGGTTCGATCGATCCGGATCCGGAGGTTCGGGTACCGAACTTCGTCCCCGGACCGTTCCCGGTGAAGCCGTGTCAGCGGCATGCCTTCCGCGTGTGCGGGCCGATCGGACGCGTTCGCCAGAGCCTCCGCCCGAGCGCGCACGAGGGCCCGGAGGTTCGAACGCGGCGCCAGTGCATCCACGAGATTCCAGTCCAGCGCACGCCGCCCACGCACACCTTCCCCGGTGGTGCAGAACACGTCCGCACGGTCGCGCCGGACCCGTCTTTTGTCCACCACGCGGGTCAGTCCGCCGGTGCCGGGCAGGACCGCGAGCAGCGGAACCTCGGGAAGCGAAACCGCGCTGAAGCCGTCATCGACGAGCACGATGTCCTGGCACGCCAGCGCCAGCTCGTACCCGCCTCCGGCCGCGGTTCCGTTGATCATGCAGAGATAGGTCTGGCCCGATTCCGACGTCGCTTCTTCGATCGCGTTTCGGGTTTCGTTCGTGAACTTGCAGAAGTTCACCTTCGCAGCGTGCGTGGCTTTTGCCAGCATCGGGATGTTCGCTCCCGCGGAGAACACCCGGTCCAGCGCGGATGTGATCACGACCGCACCCACGCCCGGATGCTCGAATCGAAGCCGCTGCACGGCATCATGCAGTTCGATGTCGACCCCGAGGTCATACGAATTCAGCTTGAGTTCGTACCCGGTCTGGATTCCCCCCTGCTCATCCACGTCCAAGGTCAGCGTGGCAATCCGACCGTCAATGTCCATCCGCCAATGGCGATATCGGGATGGATGCGTGTCGAACGTGACGACCGGACCGGGGGAGGGCGGAGGAGGGGATATACTCATGAAGCACGACCCGGAAGCCTGTGGTACGAGCGGAAGAGCACGGCTTGACGCAGTGTCGGCATCATGCCAGCGCAACGGGGCAAAAGGCAAATCCGGAGGGTGGCGGCAACCGGTCCCGTGGACGTCTTCCGAAACGGAAGCGGATCCGGATCGCCGGCCGCCGCCTCAGAATGCTACTGGAGACCCGACCGGGAACCGACCGGAAACCGGTTCCGGTGTTCCTGCACGAGGGGCTCCGATCCGTGCGACTCTGGCGGGATTTTCCGGCGAGGATCGGTACAGCATGCGGTCTCCCCGGTCGGGTCTATTCCCGTTACGGCCACGGCGCGCATCCGATGTCCCGGAGACCGGTCGCACCGGTTGGTACATGCATGAGGAGGCACTGGAAAATTGACCCGCGCTCCGATCTGCACTCGGGTTCGACGACGTGATCCTCATTAGTGCCTGCCCGGAAAATCCCTAAGAGTCGGATTCCATGAGTGAAAGCCCAATATTGACAGGGCGAAGATTCATCGAATCCAGCCTGATTTCAGCGGAATATGTCGTCATATGCTCTCAAAGAAGGAATCTTCGGTTCTCCAGATTCCAAATATGGTTGCATATACAATGTGTTGTGATTTTCCGTGCAGATACTCATTAAGCACAGCGATGGTGCATCCATCGCGCGCATCCACGCTGCGTCCGGTCGGTGGCCGGTGTGCTCAGCGGTTCTCGAGGCTCCGCACGTCTATGTCGAAGAGCGCACGATGGCCGGCGTCAGGGCAGCCGAAAAGGCCACGTCGGCTCCGCACAGGGGATAGGATCGAGAGGCATCATGCCGACGGCGCGAAAACCTTCCTCGGCTCGAGCCTCATCTGGCTCGACCCCGCGTTCCGGTCTTGGGAGATCACTCCCTGCCTGCGGAACGTTCGGCGCCCGTGCTCCTTATTCAGGATTCAGGGCACGGAGAACGAGTACGCCACCGTGCGGCAGCTCGACCGCATCGTGCAGCACGGCCAAGGGCCCGTAAAGACGGTGGCTGCTTGCGCATTGTCGCCACGCTCCGCACCGCGCCAACTGGAGACGGTGCGGCGGCGCATGCGCAACTTCCTCCTCCTGCAGGGTCTCGCCCGACAAGGGTCCGTAAGGTGCCCGGCGCGGGCGGGTCTTCACGACGCACCGCCCGCGCTGTTCGACCGTGCGATCGCTTGCAGCGTTGCCGGAGGCCCGGCCGGTCAAGAAGCGGCGTCCGCATCCCTCCCGATCCGCTCTGTAGGCGAACGACGGATGATTCGGAAGGACAGGCGATTTTCCCCGGCGCTACATCGATTGAATCTGCCAAGTACCGTCGGGATTCCGGCAGGCCCGGCCGACTCCGGTGTGCACCTCGCCTCCGATCACGATTTCCTGGACGTACTCGCGGCAGTAGGTGTCCCCGACGACGATTGCTTCTTTGGGGGTAACCGTGCCGGAATTTCCGGTATCGGGATTCGACCAGGCAACCGGCGTTCCGCTGCGGGTGTGTTCCAGTGCGTTCTGAGCAGTGCGCTCCGCATAGAGCTGGTCCGCCTTGTCGAGACTCGATCCGATCTCGCTTCCCAGAGCCGCACCGATCAACGTGCCGACCCCCACGGCCACCAGTTTTCCATCCCCCTTGCCGAACTGCGATCCTGCAACTCCGCCGGCAATGGCACCGGCGAGCGTTCCGAACTGCTGCTTCGGCCCACTGGACTGGCAGGCCGTCAGGCCGATCGAGAGAACAAGCAGCCCCAGAAGGCTGCGAAACGGGATTTTGGTGTTCATGATTCGGATTCCTGCAAATTTGAGCGGTACGGTGCGCGAGCCCACCTGCCCGAACGCCACCTGCGTTCCATTCTAGGATATAGGGTACGGAATCGCAGCTTCGCTGCCATCCCGCATCCACCCGTCCTCGTCATGGCTAGGGAAGGGGCACGTTGCGGCCCTCACCGGGAGCGGTTCGGATTCTCTGGACCGGAATGGCTGACGGAACGTTCGTGCGGGCCCCGGACTGCGCCAAGGAATCCCGTCCGGCGCACCTGCGCAAGGCGTGCATGCAGGTCCGAGGCGACAGGATCCGGAACGGAGTCCGGTACCTTGCTCGCCGATCGCCGTCAAAACCTGCCGGTCGAGATGCGGTCCGGGCCCGCCGACGCCTGTAGGGCGTCCGCAATTCGGCGTCCCGGCAATTCCGGCTGCGATTGAAGCTGCCTCGCCCCCGACCTACATGGGTCGGGAGGATTGCAGGGTGCGGTCACCGCCAACGAAGGACGACCGGACTGCAGAGGAGAAATGCCCATGCCGGAACCCCGGACGAGTCGACCCATTGACATCGGGATTTCCGCGGCCCACCGGAAGGCCATAGCCGACGGCCTTTCGCGCGTGCTCGCGGACAGCTACACGCTCTACCTCAAGACCCACAACTATCACTGGAACGTGAAGGGGCCTCTGTTCAATACCCTGCACCTGATGTTCGAACAGCAGTACAACGAGCTCGCGCTCGCCGTGGACCAGGTCGCGGAACGCATCCGGGCTCTGGACTACCCGGCGCCAGGCTCCTACGCCAGCTACGCCCGATTGACCTCCATCCCGGAGGAAGAGGGCGTTCCGACGGCAGAGAACATGATCGCGAACCTGCTGGCCGGCCACGAGACCGTGGCGCGGACGGCGCGCGAAGTGTTTCCGGTCGCGGAAGCGGGCCGGGACGAGCCGACCGCCGATCTCCTGACCCAGCGTATGGACGTGCACGAAAAGACCGCATGGATGCTCCGGAGCATGCTCGGTAGCGGATGATCGCCTCCCGCGGTGCGCGCATCGCTCCGTTCCGTTCGTTCGGACTACGGCTGGAGCTCCAGCTGACCCAGCATTCTTGCCGTCAGCGGGTGGTGTGCGTCGGCGAGGATCTCGAGAAACGTGAAGTGGTGGCAACCCTCTGCGAAGACCAGTTCCGCCGGAACGCCGTGCTGGCCGAGATGCGCCGCGAACGCCCGCGACTGTTCAATCCAGCCGGATGGCTCGTCTTGACCGACTGCGACCAGCGTCGGCCAGGCGTGTCGGGGAATTCGCCGCAGCACGTCGTTCCTCGCAGCCTCGCCGGCATCGAGTCCGATCTCGTGATTGACCGACAACGTTCGCGCCACTTCCGGCTCATAGATGCCCGAAATCGCGAACAACCCCCGAACCTGCTCCGATCGCAGCACCGCTGACGGCCAAGTCTCGGCCATCAGCATCGCTGCGAGATGCGCACCGGCCGAATGGCCGTACAGATATATGCGGTCCGGATCTCCTCCGTAGTCGGCGGCGTGCTGCACCGACCAGATCAGGCCATCGCCAATTTCCGCTGCGATCCGGCTTACCGCCACGTCCGGGCACAGGTCGTAGTTCAGATTCAGGAATACGGCGCCGGCACCGGTAAACGGCAGCGCCAAGTGGGTGTGGTCGTTCTTGTCGAGCGCCCGCCAGTACCCGCCGTGAATGAAAATCACGATCGGAGCCGGAGCGGTAGAGCATGAAGCCTTCAGCACATCCAGGGTCTGCTTCGGCCCCGTTCCGTACCGAAGGTCGAACCGCGAACCGACGGCGATCCGTTCGCGAGCAGAAGCCGCGGCTCGGGCCGCACGTTCCAGATGGACATCGGCGGCAGGAACGGCGATTCGCGGGTTGAAGTGCGCCTCCCGCTCGTGCGGCGCCAAGGTATTCCACGTGGTATCCATATCCTCGCTCTCCGCTTATCGTGCCGTGGACGGGGCGGGCTCCCCGATCATGCCCCGGACAACAACGTAGCAGCGAGTGCACCATGCAATCCAACCCTTCCTTTCGCAGCCGGCGGCATCGTGGTTCTACGGGTACCGCTGCCGTCATCGCAATGGCCGCGTGCCTGATCGCAGCACCGGCGCCGGCCAAGCCGTTCGCAGAATGGCTGGAGGGCGTGCGTGCGGAGGCCTTGGCGCGTGGGGTAGGGCAGGCCGTGCTGGACGAAGCGTTTCGTGATCTCGATGCGCCTCTCCCACGCGTCCTGGAGCTTGATCGGAAACAGTGGAAGCAGGACGTGACGCTCGAATGGTACCTCGACCGGGTGGTAACCGACGAACGGATTCGCAGGGGCCAGAGACTGGGACGCACACACGGGAAGCTGCTGGAGCACATCGGAGCCCGGTACGGCGTGCAGCCGCGGTTTATCTTGGCGATCTGGGGTATCGAGACCCACTACGGGAAGATCACCGGCGGCTTTCCGGTCGTGGGGGCCTTGGCCACCCTCGCGTTTGACGGTCGGCGGCAGGAGTTTTTCCGGAGCGAACTGCTGGAAGCTCTCCAGATCATGGATCGGGAGCAGATGCAGCCGTCCGCCATGCTGGGCTCCTGGGCGGGCGCAATGGGGCAGAGCCAGTTCATGCCAACCAGCTTCAGCAGCTTTGCGCAGGATCACGATGGTGACGGTCGGCGCGATATCTGGACCACGGAAGCGGACGTCTTCGCTTCCATCGCGCACTACCTGCAACGTCATGGCTGGCGGGACGACATCACGTGGGGCAGGGCGGTGCAACTGCCGGGGACCATGGATTCGGGATTGATCGGGCTGGAGGTCAGACGCACGATTCCGGAATGGCAGGCGCTGGGTGTCCGGCGCGCCGACGGATCGGACCTGCCGACTCGGGCCTTGATGGCTTCTGTCGTGGCGCCGGACCATCCGGAGGGGCCCGCGTTTCTCGTCTACGAGAATTTCCGGGTTGCGCTGGAGTACAATCGGTCCAGCCTGTACGCGACCGCAGTGGGGGTTCTCTCCGACCGGATTGCTCATGGGCTCTGACCAAGCAAGAGCAGCGGCGTTCACGTCGCTGACGTGTGCAGCACTGCTGCTGGCAGCATGCGGAAAGCCCCAGCCGGCGCGCGTGCAGATCCCCGCGCCGCCGACAAGCGCCACGGCTACCCAATCCGTTGGTGGCGGAGTCTACAAGATCGGCAATCCCTATACCGTGGCAGGGCGCACGTACACACCACGCCTCCAGCCCGGCTATCGCGCCGAGGGCTTGGCTTCCTGGTACGGGCCGAAATTCCACGGCAAGCCAACGGCCAACGGCGAGATCTTCGATCAGTATGCGGTCACTGCAGCCCACAAGACATTGCCTCTGCCGAGCAAGGTGCGGGTTACGAATCTCGCCAACGGCCGGCAACTGGTGGTTCGGGTCAACGACCGCGGACCGTTCGTGGAAGACCGGATCATTGACCTTTCTCGGAGATCTGCCCAGCTCCTCGGAATCGAAAAGCCGGGGGTAGCCCCCGTACGGCTGGAATTGGTGGACAGCGGCCCCCATCTGCTGGCCGCACCCCGATCAAGGGAACCGCAGCTGCCGTCGCCGGAATCTGGTCGAACCAGAGCCGTACTACCGGTTTCGGCGAGCGGTACCGTATTCGTGCAGATGGGTGCCTTCCGGCTCCCCGACAACGCCTACCGTTTCGCGAGGCGAATCGCCCGATTCGGCGCCCCCAAGGTCCAAGTGAGTGATGACCGGCAGTGGCACAGGGTACGGTTCGGACCGTTCGCATCGACCTCGGCAGCCGACGATCTCATCGAACAACTGGAGCGGGCCGGATACGTGCCGCGGATCGTGAAGAAATCCGACTGATCGTCGCCACCTCGGGGACACGGTTCGGACCGTTCGCATCGACCTCGGCAGCCGACGATCTCATCGAACAACTGGAGCGGGCCGGATACGTGCCGCGGATCGTAGCGATCCGACTAATCGTCGCCACGTCGGATGAAACGGCGCGTTCCGTCGACGGATGAGTGCAGCACAAATCCCTGTTTTCCCGGACGGTGTTGCTGACCCGTCGGCGTTGGCTCCTCGGTTCCCAATATTTTCCATAATCTTCCTTATGCGCACAATTGGCGAGAGCCGCACGCTTCGGGGCAGTTCGCACCACGCTCCCGATGGCCTCCCTGCTCTCCGGCCCGTCGTGATTTCCGGCCTTGCGGCTGACTTGACGGAAAGCCGTCGACGACGGTGCACGGCTCGTCTCGCGAATCTCTACCCGGGCTGTTGGCTCCGACGTCTTGCATGTCGCTCCGTGCCCGGTACAGCGCTACCGCCGGAACGGCCCCCTCCGCGCACTTGAGGCCCGATGCTGCGACTTGCCGATCTCGACCCAATCGCCATACCGACCGTTGCCATTGGATCCCCCGCAGTCGGCCGTGATCCGCCGGGCCCGGGCAACCGTCCCTGCCCCATGCGACACGGCAACCGGCGACGGACGCCTTCCACGGCGAACACCGCCGATTTCCAACGGATGCCGACACGCACTCATCCGAGGTATGGACCCCATCGTACACCCCGTACGGGGCAGCCTTGCTCCATTCCTTGTCCGGGAAGTGTCTTGGATCCGAATCTCGTCGAGCTCTCCCTTTGGGCACCAGGAGCGACCGCCGTTCCTGAAGTTTCCCACCCGCTCCTTCTTCTTCGTGTCGACGGAGATCGCCGGCTGCCCGGCGGCGCGGAAGCCGAGCGCGTCGGCGAACTCGCCGGAAGCGCCGACCTATCGCGGTTCATTCCGTAGAGGCGGTGGTCTTGCCCCCATCGACGGGTCCAGTGCGAAGGTTCGTGCATGGGCGGCTTCTCCGCCAAGCTGGCCGGCCGGCCAGCTTGGCGTGATCGTTTCCAGAGCTGAGGATCTGTATCCCAAGCTGCTGTGCGGGCGCACGGCGTGGTCGTGGCGGCGCCGGGATTCGATGAGAATCCGGGCTTCCTACAGGGTGTGGAAGATCTCTCCGTTCCGGAGCTCGTCCCGCAGCCGTGCGTGGAAGCTTTCGATGGATCCGTTCTCCCAAGGCGATCCCGGCCGGAGGAAGGCCGTGCGGGCGCCGACCGCAGAGATCCATCGCCGCACGACCACGACGATCCCACGCTGCTAATCCAGCGGTGATCGGCGAGACTTTTTCGATCTGCGTCGCGCTGCAATCGTGCTGCCAAGGCTCCATTAGACCCGCTCGGCGCGAAAAATTGCGATCAAGGGGCGATCTGTGGTGATGCAAGCCCCAACGCACTCGGATTTCGCGTCTCGGAATCAGCGTGGGATCGCCGTAGGCCGGCCGGGTTGGGTGGCCCGGCTTGGATACTTGCGGTTTCGGTCGGGGTGTGGGCGCAGTCAGCCGGGTCTTGTGACGGCGTGCAGGACCTGCTTGCGCTTGTCGGCATAGTGGTGGCGGGCGTCGGCGAAGCTGTGGAAGGGCTGGGGCAGCTTCCGCTGGTTGTGGATGATGACGGCAATGGCAAGGGTGTTGATGATCGCGTTGTTTGCGGGTGCGTTGCGGGCCCGGAGCATGGAGTCGTCTTCGCGGAAGGTGGTATCGCGGATGTGGTGATGGCTTTCGACCACCCAGTGACCGCGGTTCCATGTGAGTAGCTGTTGCGGCGAGGCGCGGTCGGCCGCGACCGAAGTCATGCCGTAGGCGTGTTCCATGGTCCGTTTTCCGGATTTCTTGAATTCGACGCGCCGGGTGACACGGAAGATCTGTTTGACGTGGGGATCGTGGATCATCTTCGCGGGCGGAGTGAAGACTTCGATGCTGCGTTGCTCGATGCGGCCGTGCTCGAGCGTGGGCTTTTCGCTGTAGCGTCCCGTGCTTGTGGTCTCCCAGTTGATGCTCTCGAACGTCTCGAAGGTCTTGGGAGCGTTGCCCTTGACCGTCATCATCCAGTCGGCGCCATGGGTCTCGACAATCAGCCGTGCCGTCTCGCGGGTGGTGTGGAGCGCGTCGAGCGTGAGTAGACGGCCGGCCACCGGCGCGGTCTCGAGCGCGGCGTGGACGGCGGCGATCTCCCCGCCTTCGTCAGGATCGTTGAGGATCGAGACCGGCATGCCGGTCCCGTGCTCGATCAGCGAGACCGTCTCGTACTGATCCTCGCCGGTGCGGTTGGCGCCGCGAATGCGCTTGCCGTCGACCGCGATCGCGTGGCCGACCCGCAGGCGCGGCTGTGCCCAGCGCCGCAGAGCTTCCTCGATCCACGCCGGGTCGGTGTTCTGCAGCACCCGGTGCACGGTCGATTTGGACACCGGTTCCTACCGGCCGGTGTCCGGGTTCTTCCACGCACCGATCTGCGCCAGATCCTTCTGCGTCATCGCCTTCGCGTAGCGTGCCGCCGCCACCGCGCCGTGCCGATTCGCCAGCCGCGCCAGCAAGATCACGCATAGCACCGAGGCGATGCCGTGCTTGCGCCCCTGCGCACGCCGGAAGTCGGAAAGCGCCGCAAAATGCTGGTACATTGAGCGCAACTCCCGCGCCGGCCGGCCGCTCTGCGTCGCCCGCAACTCCCACGCCGCAGGAAGCGGCGCACGATCCCGCAACCGACGACAGGCGTCGCGACGCAGCGGAACCACGTACAGATCCTTCGCCTCCCCGTGCGGATCCGTATAGCGCCCGTTGGCGCGCGCATAGCCCTTGCTCCTGCCCACGTACTTCCAGTTCGCCGCCTTGTACAAGGTGCCGCGGAACTTCGTCGGTGAGACAAACGACTCCGCCACCAGCAACGGATTGCCGTACGCAGCTTTCCAGTCGTCGCTGAGACGCCGCTGCATCCGCGACAACGCAAACGAGGCAAGACCCCGAAACGCCCGGCGACCTCCCAGAATCACAAATCTCGTGTTGTTTCCGATCAGGTGCAGCCGCTCAAACTGTTCTTTGCGGTGCCAACCCATCCAACGGTCCCGCGGCGCACAGCGGAAGGCGCCCGTCTGCCAGCCCGCAGCGCCAATCCACCGCCCGCGCCACGTGAACACGTAGCGCAGACCTCGACCCGCAAACTGCTTGAAACCAAGATAGTGATGACGGTCCACCACACGGTTCCAGCGACACACCTCATCCGGCCGCGCCAAGCGCACCACCACATCCCGGAGTGCAAAACCCTCCGGAGTCGTCTCGAAAAAATCCGCGGCGCGTTCCATGACCACCACGGATACCACGCCGCTTCACAAAAAGCCAGCACCAATACGAATCCTCCGGAACCTGCGGAACCCAACCTTCCAACAAACCTAGCATGGGATGGCCGTGCCGCACGACCTTGGCGACGAACTCCGGACCGTGGTCGGAACGGATGGGGCCCGGCACGCCCCGCAGGAGGAACCGATCGCTCGGCACGTCGACGACATCGCTCGAAGAGAGCTTGCGCCGGACCTGGATGGCCAGGCTCTCGCGGCGGAACCCGTCCCGCACGTCGAGCCTGCGGAAGGCCCGGCCGTCCCGGGTCCGGTGAGGCACGAAGTCGTACGACCGGACGTGGTTTACCCGCTCGGCACGGAGCCGGACACAGGAACCGTCGTCGAGCCACAGCCGACTCCGTTTCCGGGGTTTGGCAGGCACCTTCCGCCCCTCGCGCCGCCACCGGCGCTCGATCCTCGGGTCGCGGACCCACCAGCCGGCGTCGCGCAGCCGGGCCGCGATGCGGCGGTAGCCGTAGCGGACCTGCGGGCGAGCCAGCCCGATCCGGTCCGCAACCCGGTGCTTCTCGTCGGCACGGGGGTGCGGATCCCGGCGCTGGGTCGAGCGATGCTGTCCCAGCACCCGGCAGGCACGCTGTTCCGAGATCTCGAGCCGACCACGGACAGGATCGATCCATGGGCGACAACGCGAGGGGCTCGAAAGGTTCCCCGGGCAGCCTCTTGGAGAAGCTGCGGGTCCCACGCCAGGTCGGAAACGGACCGGCGCAGTTGCTCGTTCTCTTTCTCCGGATCCTTCCAGCGGCGCAACGGGTCGCCGTTCCTCCCGGCATACTCCTTGCGCCACCGGGAGAAGGGACGATCTGTTCCGGCTTGTGGCGCGTTCTGGCCATGGCCGGCCCTCCTCATTCTGAACCTTGGGGTGGACCAGTTTCAGGGGGGCAGGTCAGCGGCGCGCCGTCAGCCGAACAGGCATTTGAGCCAATCCGCAAAGGATTGACAAAGTTGGCCATCGGTATTGAACGTTCCCTCGCGGATCGCCGCACCCATCAAGGGACGTTCGCGCGTTGCGAGCCATGCACGGATTTCGGCCTTGGAACGGTTGGTGAAGAGAGCCCTGTCCGGCACCTTTCCGATGTAGTCCCGCGCCAACGGCCATACCGCGTCGTCATCCGGGACCATCGTTGCGACAAAGTCCTCCAACGCGCCGGCCGCATGATTGTCCGGCATAAGCCAAATGCCGACATGCGGGGTTTCACCCAACCCTTCAATGACCGTTCCGCCAGAGAGTGGACGTGCCGGAAGTTCGATTGCCCGAAGCCGGAGCTTGCCGGCAATTCTATTCCAGCGTTCGGCCAGGCAGTCGTCGGCATCGAGGACAAACCCGACTGCAATACGGCCCGCTTTTGCAATCTCTACATCGACTGAATCGATCAACGCATCGACGCCGCCCTTCTGGACGATGTCGAAGCGCAAAGTCGGTAAGCGTCGCCTTCGCAAGTGACCGACAACATGGAGGTCGTCGCTCCCCTCGACGATCAGGACCCCGGGTTGCAGCTCGTCCCGACCCTCCACGGGACTACCGAACCTCTATGCGTTGTTCGGATGCGACCCGAAGCTGATCTTCCGAATAATCCATCGTGCGAACCCGGCCGCCGTCACGGTCGAGCCGAAGCAACAACCCGTCCTCTTCTGGTGTCTCATTCATCGCTTTCGAGAAACCGGCGATACAATCCCAACCATGAGTGGTGGCAATCACCTGAACATCGTTGGCTTTCGCCATCCTTAGTACCGTGCGCCAGAAATCTTGCTCGATAGACCAGTGCAGGCCGTTCTCGACTTCGTCTATCAGCAGAAAGCCGCCAGCGCTTTTTGCCAATGCCAAAGCGACACCAAATAAACGCCATGCCCCGTCTCCACAACTTTTCAGGGGTACTGGCTTATCGTAACCCTTGAGCTTTGCCAGAGCTTGCCGACCTCTTCCAGTATCGGGTCCGTATCGCCGATATTTTCGGCCTCCTCCGACTACCGTGACACGATCCACCTGGTCCCCAAGAATGATTTTTAGTGCTTCAACCGCTTGGTCTTCGGCATCGGTAAGTGCCACTCGATCCCAAAATTCAGCCATATGGGTGCTACTCAATAGCCCGGGACCAAGTAACTCACACTTCAAATCCAAAGATCGATCCATCCGCTCTGAATCACGGGTAAATCCACGTATACTCCTTATGGTCAGGGGAGAAACAGCATCCAGATGTTCAAAAACAATTGCAGAAGGAATAATTTTCTCGGATTTTCCGGCGCAAAATTTCAATATCTTGGCATCCTCCAATATCGATGCATCCGGGAAGGCATCCTCATCCAGATTCACCAACTCGAGCGATAGGATATCTGATTTCGGGCCTATGCTTATTATAGGGGGATTTGCAAAATCTCGTCCATGAAACAAAGATAACCAATCAGGAGCAAGCAGTACATCTCCGTCCTCGCCAATTGCCCTGGAAAATTCCTCTCTCCCATCCAGAATTTCCCAAAGTACGGAAATGTTGCCGCGGGCGGCGTACGCCCGTACAGCGTCGAGTACCGTTGTTTTTCCGGCCCCGTTCTTTCCGGTCAGCAAGGTCACGCGCGCGAGACGCGGGATTGACAGTTTTTCAATCCCACGGAATCCCTCGATATTTAGATCTGGCAAGTGCAAGCCGGAATGGTCTGGCCTCTTGGTCATCATCGCGTTTCGTGCCCCTTTCCGCCTTGGATGACAAATTACCCTGATGGGGCTGAATGTTCAGCCCAAGAATCTGTCAGGAAATAGGAGAATCGTTTGAAGGCTGGTGCAGATGGGCATATTTCCACTCCCCGTGGAAGGAAAGGCACCGGAAATCGAGGGCGGCCAACAATTGATCGGAGATCTTCACCCCCTTGGGGTAGTATTTCTCGTCCACTTCGCAGCGGACTCGGGGCCCGGTACGGATGGTGATGCCGATCAGATTGACGATCGTGGCGAGGATTCGCAGCGGGATGCCTGTCCCGTTCGGACTGAAAAACGAGAACAGACGGTGTTCGATCTGGTTCCCGTTGGATCCCCCGCAGTGGGCCGTGATCGGCAGAAGCATGGGCTCGGGGAAATCCTTCCTGCCTCATGCGACGCCACCAGCGGCGGATGCTCCCCACGCCGGACTCCGCCGTGTCATTGCGGATGCCGATATTCACCCATCCGAGGTTGTGGATCACGTCGTACACCCCGTACAGGGGTGGCCTTGCCCGGTTCCATGTCCGCAGAGTCATGCACCCGAACCTCGTCGAGGCGCGGGACACTGGATATCCCTTCTCCTTCAGGACCCGGGCCAGATTCCGGCAACTCTTCGCTTCCCATTCCAGCGGCCGTTCCGGATCCCTTCGGGTCTCCGGCTCGATCCACTCCTGCAGGGCCGAATCCGGACCCGGATGTCGGGCAATGTTCGGGTGGCGACCTCCTTTGGGCCGGCGAACCCGACCCGGATCCGGGAACGGAGTTTCGTTCTCCCCTTCCTGCCGGAATCGACTGATCGTGGAACGCGCCACGCCGGTCGGGTTCGCTACCTGTGCAATCCCGCCCCGGCCCAAGGCCCGGGCTTCGGCAGCAGCCAGCAAACGACGGGCCCGTTTCTCCGAGTGCGGAGACAGAGCCCCGAATCGATACCGAACGCTGCCGGTCCGGCGGGAATCCGAATCCTTCATTCGCTACCTGTAGCTGAATCCTTGGAGAAAATCAATCCTGAGAATGACCCGTGGGTCGAGGGGTTTCGAAGAGAATTTACCGTCCGTCCCTCTGTCCGCAGGAACGGGAGAACAAGAGTGCGAAGCACCGTCCTTTCCCTTAGAGCCTGTACGGAAACTATTGAGCGGTCCCGATTCTGGCCGCTCGTGCAAAGTATCGGCGTCGGAGAGACCGCTTCGAAAGCAATCTGACAGATGTGGAATGGGCTTGTCTGATCCCGATGTACTCTCCAGCCACATCGCAGATACCAGAATCGGGGCCGCTCCATAGTTTCCGCACAGGCTCTTAGATCACCTCGGAATCTGTTCGACTCTGCATTATGACCGGACTGGTACCGGGCCGGTCCTCGAACCAACCCGGTTTTGTGGATCTGGCAAACGTCTCATCCCTTGTGCTGCCGCAAGCGCTCAACCCCTCCCCTCAAACTGGCCCACCCTCAGGTTCAGGAGAGGAGGGCCAGCCATGGCAAGGAAGCGCTATCAGCCGGAACCGAGAGTCCGCCGGCTGCGGCCGGTGGAGGTGTGGCACGGCCCGGGCCTGTCGATGGCGGACGCGATCCGGCGGGTCGGGATCCGCGAGATCCGGTTCTCCCGGTGGCGCCAAGAGTATGCCGGGAGGATCGGCGATCCGTTCCGCTGTCTGAAGGAGAACGGCTGCGCCGGGGGCGGTCTCCGACTTGGCGCTGGACCCGCAGATGCTCCGGGGGGCCGACCGGGGAACCTTCCGAGCCCCTCGCGTCGTCGCCCCTGCATCGATTCTGTCCGTGCGCGGCTCGGGATGTCGGAACGGCGGGCCGGCCGGGTCTTGGGGTCGCACCGCTCGACCCCACGCCGGCCCCCGCACGGCCGCGCCGACGAGAAGCGCCTAGTCACGGACAGGACCAAGCGGGGTCGGCGCCGGCTCCGCGCCGAGCCGGCGATCCGGTCCGGTCGTACGATTTCGTGCCTCACCGGACCCGGGACGGCCGAGCCTTCTGCAGGCTCGATGTGCGGGGACGAGTGCGCCCGCGAGAGCTTGGTCATCCGGGTCCGGCCCAGCTCTCTTCGACCGATGGGATCGACGTGCGGACCGATCGGTTCCTTCTGCGCGGCGTCCCCGGCCCCGTTCGGTCCGACCCCGGCCCGGAGTTCGTGGCCGAAGCCGTGCGTCGATGGATCGCTGCGGTCGGCGCCCGCAAACGCCTTCCTCCAGCCGGAATCCCCTTGGGAGGTAACTACTCACCCCTGGTTGGGGTCTGGTTGGCCGTAGTGCTCGTTGAGGATGTCTGCGGCCTTTCCGTTGAGGGCGATGTGGATGGCGACGAGAGGGTTGTAGCCGAGTGCCTCCATGGAGGTGAGGAAGCTTGAGCCTCGGCACCATGCGGTTGCGTGGAGCATGGTGCGGAACCATCCGGACACTTTGATCTTGACCTTGGTCATTCGGATCTTCGGTTCTCCGGCATGGTTGGTGAAGCTGACGTCGGGGTCCTTCATGAAGCGGAGGACGGACGTCTCGTGTTTCACGAGACGTTCATGCAGGTTGTGGGCGTCGGACTTTGCGATGCGTCCCCGGGTTCCTTTCGTCCGCGGCGGGATATCGGGCAACTCCTTGGCGCCTTGGGTGAGGAGGGTGCGGTAGCGCTTGCGCACGGCCCGGCGGTCGGTCTCGTTCAAGGCCTTGGATGCGCTCTGGTTGACCCTGTGGCAGACCCCGCGCAGCAGGCTCTTCATCCATCGCGCCCAGCGGTAGCCGTTGGACTCGACGACGAAGGCCCGTTCGCGCAGCAGGTGGCTGCCGCACAGCTGGTGGCGGCACTGCTCGTAGCCCCTGTACGCAGCCCAGCAGTCGTGGACCAGGACGCCCTGGTAGCGCGGGAGGATGCCGATCTCTTCGATCGCCTCCCGACCGCGCTTGCGGTGCGGGAACTTCACGGTCCGGGTGCCGTCGGTGACGACATGGAGCCATGGGGTCTTGCCGGCGACCCGGAATCCGGTCTCATCGACATGCAAGGCCGGGCGTTGCAGGAGATGGGCCACGGCGACCTCCTCCCAGGATGCGAGCGCATCCTGAAAGCGCCGGACATAGCCGAGACAGGTCGCCTCGGAGAGCTTGATGCCGGAGATCGCGTGCACGAGCGAGACGGCACGGCGCAGGGACAGCATCTGGGCGATCAGCAGGTTGAGGACCAAGGCCTGGATGCGGACACCGTACTGCACGGGACCCGGCATGAGGTCTGGGAACCGGCCCTTGGTCCGGGCCCGGCACTTCGGGCATTCCTTGATCTCGGCGTCGACGCGGCGCTCGACGACTTCGAACACGATGTCGTAGAGGACGCGGCGCTCCCGATCGACGGGGTCGACGTCGTCGAGGTCGGCGCCGCAGGCGTCGCAGGCATCGACGGTGATCGTCTCCTGGACGGTGGTCGTGCGCCGGTGACCGCCCGTCTGCGGGTTCGGCTTCGGGCCCTTGCCGTGGCTCCCGGTGCGCCGCGCGCTCTCGTCCTTGTCCGTCTGGGACGGCGGCAGACCGGAGTTCCGGCTCGTCTTGCGCGTGGCCTTCTCCAGGAGCACGGCCAGCAGCAGCTGGAGCAGCATCAGCAGGCCGCGGACGAGCGCCTCGCACTCCGGGGAGACCTTGCCTTGCATGCGGAGATCCTGGAACCGCTTCTGGAAGGCGTCGACTTCCTGGCGCAGGGAGGTGCCGGCGACGCTCGTCATCCCGACGCCTCCACCCCCCGGACGGCCGCCCGCACGGCGAACCGCTCGCCTTCGGGCATCGTCCGGTAGCGCCGCGCCGGCGGCGGGCGCGTCCGGATGCCGCGGCGCTCCAAGGCCTCCAGCATCCCGAGGCCGGCCCCGACCCTGGAGCCGCCCTTTGCGGTCGTCCAGTGAAGGGGCTCGCAGAGGGTCTTCCCTCTCTGCCAACATCGCTGAGACACCGACTACCCTAGGAATTAGAGGGCGGCAGAGAGGAACCATGATGAAGGCAGACCCGAATGTGGGCAGGGGGGTGTACCCCCTCGCCACGCCGGCCCTGGGGGGCGCGCCCCCCAGGGCCGAGACCCCGCCGGCTCGGCGTGCTCCGGACCCGGAGGTTCTCGCCAAGCCGACCCGGCGCCGGTTCTCGGCCGAGTATCGACTGCGGATCGTCGAGGAGGCGGACCGCGGTCGCGAGCCGGGCGAGATCGGCCGCCTGCTGCGTCGCGAAGGGCTGTACCGCTCGCATCTGTCGACGTGGCGCAAGGCCCGCCGCCGGGGAGCGTTGCAGGGCTTGGCGCCACGCAAGCGCGGTCCCAAGCCGGCGCCGTCCCACCCCCTCGGCGCCCAGGTTCGCCGGCTCGAGGCCCAGGTGGCGCGGCTGGAGAAGGAGCTGGCTACGGCCCCTACGATCCTGGAAGTCCAGGGAAACGTTGCCGGGCTGCTGGGATTCAGCCTCCGCGACGGGAAGGACTGCGGATGGCCACCCCTTCCCTCGCTCGGCCGGTCGGCATTGCGCCGGCCTGCCGGGCGCTGGGGGTGCCCCGGGCCACGTTCTACCGCCGCCGGAGGCCCGCTCCCGGGCATCAGCAGCCCCGTACGACGCCCGCCCGGGCCCTGAGCGAGGGGGAGCGGGAGCCGGTCCTCGACCTGCTCGCCTCCCCGCGTTTTGTCGACCGTTCCCCGGCCGAGGTCGTGGCCACGCTGCTCGACGAAGGGCGGTACCTGGGCTCGGAGCGCACGAGGTACCGCATCCTCTCCGTCGGGCAGCCGGTGCGGGAACGGCGCAACCCGCGCACCCACCCACGCTACGCCAAGCCCGAACTCGTCGCCCGCGCCCCGAACCCGGTCGGGTCCTGGGACCTCACACGGCTGCTCGGGCCGAAGACCGGGTCTTCCTTCTACCTCTACGTGCTGCTGGATCTCTTCCGCCGCTACGTGGTGGGATGGAGGGTCGCCGAGCGCGAGAGCGCGGCCCTGGCCAGCCGGCTGATCGAGGAGTCGTGTCTCAAGCAGGGGATCCAGCCCCGGGTGCGGACCCTGCACTCGGACCGCGGCGCCCCCATGACCAGCCCGTGCACCGCGCAACTCCTCGCCCAGCTCGGCATCACCCGCTCGCTCAGCCGCCCCAAGGTCAGCGACGACAACCCCTTCTCGGAGGCACAGTTCCAGACCTTGAAGTACCACCCCGGATTCCCCGGACGCTTCCCGGACCTGCCCGCTGCCATCGTCTTCGGTCGATCCTTCTTCCCTTGGTACAACACCGAGCATCACCATGCCGGCCTCGCGATGCTCACCCCTGATGATGTCCACCACGGCCGCGCCCGGCACCGGATCGAGCAACGCCGACGCACCTTGGATCGAGCTTGGGACCGGCACCCGGAGCGATTCGTCCGGGGGAGACCGAAACCGCAGGCGCTCCCTGAAACGGTCTGGATCAACCCGCCGAAGGCCACCCCTACCGTGGGAGATGCTCAGTACATGACAACCCTTGCTGTCTCAACGGCGTTGACAGGTTCCGCTTCGCCAACTCGTTGCGGCTGCAGTGGGAACACCGACCCACGGTCTCCCGAACCTCCGCGATCGGCGGGCGGGTCCGGCGGCGCCCCGAACAGGGGGTCGACTTCAGGTCGATGATTCGCTGGTCCATGGGGATTCCCGCAGCCACGATTCGACGACAGCATGCGAATCGGCGGGCGCTTGTCAAGCGGTGCGTGGACGACCCGCCCATGCACCGAAACGTCACCTCCTATCCAAGGCCTGCCGGTATGGGAACACCGCCGTCACCTCGACGCACCTATCCGAATGCCATTGTCCCGCCGGGCGATCGACCCGTCGTCGCCTTCGATCCCTACCCTGCCGCCATCCACACCTCCGACGCGGTCCGCCCCGATGGCCCATCTTGGAGAGGGTCCCTCCTACAACGTCAAGCGCAGATCTCCGGCGAAGGGGAACGGCAGCCCACGGAACCCGCTCCACCGCACCGCACGGCGGACCCGCGACGTCCCGCGCGGGGTGCCCGGTCGCGTTGCGGACCCTCCCCACAAGGCCGGAACGGGGAGCGGAAGCCGAAGATCGACCCACTTCTTGTCAGACGGACCCCGTGCATCCGGTCCTCGGCCGCAAGCGAGTGAAAGGGGCACGGAACAATGCCGGATCCGAACCCGTCAGGAAAAACGATTCGTCATCAGTAGGGGGGGGTGAGTAGATAGTGTCTGCACGGAAAATCATAACACATTGTGTATGCAACCATATTTGGAATCTGGAGAACCGAAGATTCCTTCTTTGAGGGCATATGACGGCATATTCCGCTGAAATCAGGCTGGATTCGATGAATCTTCGCCCTGTCAATATTGAGTTTTCATTCATGTAATCCGACTCTTAGGGATTTTCCGGGCAGGCACTAGATACAATCCGTCGTGTTTCGGAATTTGACGGGCGGGTTCGGAAGCGGAACCACCGAACTTCACATTGTTCGTCCAGTCCTGATGAATGCAAATTACATGCTGCTGTTTCTAAAATCCTCGTTCTTTATTGAAAACGGCATTCCCAGAATGACTGGAACGGCTGGCCAGAAGCGTGTGCCAAAGGAGTATTTCGCAAACTCACCATTCCCCCTTCCGCCCCTCGGCGAACAGCGCCGTATCGTCACCAAGGTCGATGAGCTCATGGCGCTCTGCGATCGGATTGAAGCCGATCTTGAAGTCACGAGCAAAAATCGCCAAAGCTGTCTTGATTCGCTTGTTCGGAACGCGCTGTAGGGCTGCGATGTTGGCACGGATCAATCAACTGAATACCATGTAGAACCTTGCGCAAGCAAGCGAACCACAAATCGTTCGTCCCGTTCGATCAGATCGGGTTCGGTGCCATTGTGCTCCCTCATTCCTTTAACGATTTTCCTGGGAATCCCCATTCCCATGTGTTCTAGATACCGATAGTCACGCATCATGTCCTTCAGCAACTGGTTTCGGGCCGATCGCGTCCCGAGCCGCATTCGATCTGGCGTTATGCCGTTGGTCAGCCGTCCCGGCGAGACAATTTCCAGTCGGTTTCGGTAGACCGCCAACTCGACATCGGTGTTCGTGAGCAGGTAATCTCGGTGAATCAGTGCATTGACGATGCCCTCGCGAAGCGCATCGGGAGGATAAACCGGACGCTCGACGCGTCTCCCCCCTCGAGCCTCGACGATCACGCGCGTATTGCGTTGCACAAAATCCAAGGCCTGTTCGACGAGGCCGTTTTCGACGATATCGCCGTCTTGGTTCAGCAAGGGTGTCATGGGGCCGCGAAGTGCCGTGCGCTCCTGCGCGTCGTAGCTTTGTTCCGTCCCGGGATAGGCGGCCGCGTCGATCCCCGCGTAGGGCAGAAACCGGTTCGGCGTATGGCCGAACAACAGCATTCCGCCCACGGTCACGCCTTCCTCGGTGAGGATCTCGGTACTGACGAGAAGCGACTGCCATGCTTCCTCATCGTCATTGTCCGGCACATCCTGCTGACGGATATCGCCGAAGTAGTTTCGCAGCCGCCTCCGGTCCAGGTTCGCGAACGTAGCCCCCGATACAGGTCGCAGTTCCGCTCGTACGGAGCCTCGTTGCTGGAACAGGCGCGCAAGCTCTTCCGGGCTTGCTTCCCGGCTTTGCGTGCCGACACGGATCAAGTACCGGTTGGTGTTGTGGTGCCAGAGCGCATGCACATCGTAGCCGCGGGTCACGCGCACGACGCCAACATCCTGATGGTCCTTGATACCGCGAATCACTTCGTAGAACGGAACGATGGCCGGTCTGATCTTGTCGCGACATATGTTCATCACCCATTCTTCGAGGTCGTCGCGCATCAGGCCGGCGATGGTTCCGTCATCTTCCACGCCAAGCAGCACCATGCCGCCCCGAAAATTCGAGAAAGCGACCAGCTCCTTCGCGAGGTCCTGCGGGCGCAGATCGTCCCTCTTGAATTCCACCCCGGAATTCTCACCGCTCGCGATGATTTCCAGCAATTCGGTGCGTGTCGTCATGTCTCAGAACCCGTACTTGAAGCGGCGCATCTCGAAGGCGGCCTTGCCGCCCTCGAGGATTTCTTCGACCAGTACGCGTACGGGCTCGGAATCGATAGATGCCATGTGCTGCGATGCAATCTGTCCCTGGCCGTCCCGTGCCTCGCCGGTCGCAGCGAAACCCAGAATGAGTTCGGCGTCACCGAGGACCGGAATATTGGCATTGTGCGTCGAGAAGACAAACTGTCGGCGGCGCTTTTCCTCCCGCATGATCGGCACCACACCCTCCGTGATGAAGCGGTTGTCGAGATCATCTTCGGGCTGATCGACAACAAGCGGCGCTTCCGATTCCAGCAGCAAAAGCAACAGGACGGCGGTTGCCTTCTGACCGGTCGACAGCGCCCGAAGGTTCTGCCAGTTGGCCGGTGCCCCATCGGAAGCCGTGTTGAGTTCGATCTCCGTTGTCGCAGGTAATTCGAGTTCTTCGACTCGCATGAACAGGTCCGGGTTGGCTTGCGCGATCCGCTCAGCCGCACCGGACGGCAGGCTGTAGCGCTCCCTGAGTGCTTCCTTGCCTTCCCGGCAGCGCTCCGCAAGTTCCGGCAGGGATAGCTGGTCCAATTTGCGCAGGCGCTCCAGCGCGGCGGCAAGATTGCCTCCGACCTCGCGCAGGAGTCGTTCCAGCGGGTCGCGGTTTCCGGCCATCGTGACCCGGACCTGCACCCGGCCACAGAGTTTTCGGGACACTTTCCTCGCGACAATCTCAAATTGCCTGTACTCGGCCCCCTTGATGTCTTCCCACTCGGCCAGAAGATTGCGGCGCTGGGCCTCATGAGCATCCAGATCACGCTTGAGGCGTGTCACCTTTTCGTTTAACGGACGCAAATCCTCGATCTGCCGGCGAAGCTGGATGAATTCCGCGCCGTCGATTTTCGATTTCTGGAGTTCGCGCAGGAGTGCTTCGTAGGTGGTCTCGATTGCGGTCTTGCGCTCTTCCCAACGTAAACGGGTCTGCGCAATCGCATGTTCGGCTTCGGCAAGAGCCTGGTCGAACCGTTTGCCGAGTATCTCCAGTTTCGTGCTCAGCGCTCCAAGAGTTTCCTTGATTCCGGAAAGGATGTCGAAGTTCGGAAGTCCTTCGAGAGCCTTGCCGGAAATGAACAAGGTATCGATGGGCAATATTTCGTTAATGTCATTGTGAACTGTACGGTACTGGTCAAGCCGCTCCTTCAGGTTGGCGAGGATCCGTTCCTCACGAACGAGCAGACTCTTCTCCTTCAGCCGCTCCTCGAGTCCGGCTTGCTGGAATCGCTCTTGCATCTCTTCGAGACCTGGCAATGTCGCCAACCGTTCGTCAAGGCGCTGCAATTCGCGACGCCCATCCATGATCCGGCGCCGCGAACGCTCCAGTTCCAGACGCACCTTGGACTTTCGCGCCGAAAGGGTCGGGTCCCGGTCGACGAAGCGCTCCAGCAACCGCGTGAGTTTCTCGGGACTCTTCGTGAGCTCGGAAATTTCGTGCTGCCCGAAAATTTCCACGCCCGGCATCACGTCACGTGGCGACAAGGACAGGACATTCCCGGATTCGTCCTTCACGACGGGCGGATTCGGCACCGATCGTTCCACCGTGTAGCGACGCTCCGAAGGCTGGTGCGATTGCACCAGCAGCGAGATCTTGGTCCCGGGCTGCAGGACTTGACGGATCACGCCCTCATGGATCTTCTGCGCTTCCTCGCCGAGAGGATCGAGACCGAGCGCGTAGCGTAGACTCTCGATCGTCGTCGATTTGCCGGTGCCCCGGCCGCCTACCAGCACGTTCAGGTTTTCGTTGAAATGCACGGCCGTGTCACGGAGGAACCCGCCTTCCCAAGTCATCGCGAGGAATTCGGCATGAGGTTCGGGCCTCGGATCGCTGTCGAGACGGATCCGGGATTTCGGATCGAGAAACGCCTGCCGGAACCCTTCGACCGAGACGGTCGACATCTTGATGCAGCAAGAGGCACCGTCCTTCTTCAGATCCTCCGGGCCGTTGATGTCCGAAGCATTCAGGATCGCGAGAGGCCGGTCACGCCGATGCGCGATGTCCTTGTTTTCGAGGATCGGCCTGATCCTGGTCGGCGCTTCGGGAACGGAACCCGGCAGCGCGCAGGCCAGCAGGTCGGGATGGGTCCAGACCCCGACTCTCGACTGCCCCGAGAGCTTTCTCAGCAATCCACCTGCGGAGGCCACATGGGCGGCGATGCAGACCGCGCCCCATCTTTTCGCGGATTCCAGCAGCTCGATGGAATCCTTGCTGCCAAGCGGTGACGGTTGGCCGGTACCGTGAATACCGCACTCCCCGATGAATCGCTCCAGAACGTTGTCCCTGTCGGGATCGAACAGGCACAGGAAATGCACACCGTCCTTCGTGACGGCTTCGAATCCACAGAACGCATGGAGATGCGCACGGCGCGCTGCGCGCACGAGGCGTACAGAATGCTCGACACGGTAGTGGTCCGTGACCGCGATCACCTCGATGCCGACTTCCCGGCAAGCCTTGATGATCGCCGTGTTGTACTCGTCTTCCGACGGGAAGGGGGTCGGCTTGTTGTGCGTCTGAAGATAGGCGAAGGGGTTTACTTGCAAGGCACAGCGGTAGAACCGTGCACCGTTCGGCAATTGAAGCGCCTCCCGCATGCGATCCGAGAGCGGACGGGCCGGGCCGATCGCTTCTGCGGTCATGGGCGATTCTCCACCGGCTCCACCATATCGGACCGCATTTCTGGTCCGGATTCCTGCTCCAGCGGATCCGGCTGTTCGGGGAGGGATCGCTCGCCCGCGGCCCGGACAATCCAAGTCAGAGACACCTTCTTCTTTTTGGCGATCCGTTCCGGAACTCCGTAGCTGTCCGGTGGAAAGCCAGTCCATGCCCGCACCGATGCCGCGCCTTCGGGTTCCATGCTTTGCCTGTCTCCCCTGCGGCTGCCCACAGCGTTGCGATACTCGGCCCGTGCGCGCTTCACGCACGTTGTACCATGTGGGTGCACGACCATGGCCGCCGCTTCACCGGAGACATACCGGAATCTGTCGATCTCAACGCCGTCTGCGGTCCACGACCCACCGACCGCGGGCACTCATCCACCGTAGAGGATGTCGGCGGCAAAGACGAAAAACGCCTCGACGATCACGCACCCCGCGATCCCGACCCGGAACGCCGTCGACCGGTACCTCGTCCAGAGCCATGCCGCCGCCGCCGCTGCGACCAGAAACTCCAGCGGCGCCACGATGCGCGCGCCGTAGCGCACGTCCCAGTACGAGAACGGGCTGACATACGTCCAGTCCGAGAACGGCCACCACGGCGGGTGGCCGTCGCCGGCGTGCAGCGGAAGGTCGGCGAGCACGTGCAGGAGGGCGGCCGCCGCGAACGCCGTCACCCACCGATGCCGGGTCAGGACGCCGAAGATCCCGCAGGCCAGGAAGACCGGCACCGAATTCGAAACGGCAAAGACCTCCTGCCAGAACGGGCTGAAATAGTCGATGCCGAAGATCTGCGCTCCGGTCCGGCCCGCCACCCACCCCTGCCAGGCCACCATGGCCATGATGGTGGCATCGGGCAGCAGGGCGCCGGAAAGCACCGCCGTGTTGCGCGCCTTCTTTCCCGGACTCCCGCAGACCGCAAGTCCCAGCAGCATGTGGGCCGGGGTGTTCACGGGGATCCGCCAGCGGCCGGCAGGGCGGCCATCACAACGGAATGCGCAGCTGCGCGCGGAGCCCGCCCGCCGGCGATTCTCCCAGTTCGATGTCCCCCCCGTGACTGCGCGCAATGTCCCGGGCGATGGTCAGTCCGAGTCCGCTGCCGCCCGTCTGCGTTCCGGGATCGAGTTGCCGAAACGGCTTGAACGCTTCTTCGCGCTGGGCCGACGGAATGCCCGGACCGTTGTCGTCCACGACGATCCGGACGCTGTCCTCTCCGCGATGCAGGCCGACCTCGACACTGGCGGCCCGCTGCAGGGCATTCTCCATCAGGTTCGAAAGTGCCCGCCGCACCGCCCCCGCCCGGACCCGCACCCGGACGGGATCCAGTCGGTCGAGCCAAAGCCGCTTCGAACCATCGTCGAACCGTTCGATCACGCTGCGCACGATGCCGGCCAGGTCGGCGCTCTCCGGAACCTCCTCCCCTTCTCCCTGCGCGAACGCGAGATACGATTCGATCAGACCCTCCATTTCGTCGAGATCGGCCTTCATGCCGTCGCGATCCTCGCTGCCGGCCAGCAGCTCCAGCTGCAGCCGCAGGCGGGTGACCTGGGTCCGCAGATCGTGGCTGACACCCGCAAGAAATTCCGTTCGTTGCTCGATCTGGGCCCGGATGCGGTCCCGCATGGTCAGGAACTCCTGCGCGACCCTCCGCACTTCCGTGGCGCCCTGGACCGCCAAGGTCGCGTGGGTGTCGCCCCGGCCGAAGCGCTCGGCGGCGCGGGCGACGGCGCGCAACGGCAGCACCTGCTGGCGCAGGAAGTAGACGGCCAGCACGAAGGCGAGCACCGAGCTCAGAATCATCAGGGAAATGAAAATGTTGGTGGTCGAACTTGAGACGTGTTCGATCGGAGCGACCACGGACAGCACGCCCGCCGGCAGCCCGACCTGCACTTCCACTGCACGGCTGCGCGTGCGGGTGTCGTACCGGTAGGGATAGTCGAGTCGCCGGCCGAGCATGCGGTCCAGGGCAAAATCCAGATAGGTTTCGGCCGGATGGGGGCGCGTGGCCGCTAGGGTACTGTCCGGCCGGTAGTGCAGCCGCACGTTGAACGCCGCCTCGCCTTGCCGCAGAATCGATTCCGCCCCGCCGGGTGTGCCGGCAACCTGCTGGCTGATCAGCTTGATCTGGTTGGCAAACTGGTACGCGAGCTGGCGCCCCACTTCCTCCCAGTGTTCTTCGTAGAAGATGGCGGCAAGGAGGAGTTGCAGCAGCACCAGCGGAACCGCGACGATGACCAGCGCGCGCCCCAGGAACCCGCGTGGCAGCACGCGCCGCAGTTCCAGACTTGGCCATGCCGGCCGGGGAAGCCTCACCGGGACTTCGCCCGGAGCGCATACCCCGTACCGCGGATCGAGACCACGTGGCGGGCCGAGCGCGCGCTTTCGCCGAGCTTTCGACGCAGCCGGTTGATGCACACGTCGACGCTTCGCCCTTCCAGCGAACTCCCCTGCCCCAGCGCGCTGCGCGGCACCGGGATTCCGGGCGTCTCGGCCAGGCGCAGCAGGACTTCCCCTTCGCGTGACGTCAGCGCGACCGGACCGGACCGATTCCACAGGCGCCGTCGGTCGAGATCGAAGCGATACTCGCCGAAATGCACCCATCCCGCGGACACCCCGAACAGGGAGCGGCGCAGGAGACCGGCCACGCGCAAGGCCAGTTCGTGCGGGTCGAACGGTTTCCCCATGTAGTCGTCCGCTCCCGCTTCCAGTCCCTCGATCCGGTGCCGGGTCTCCGTGCGCGCGGTCAGGAACAGGATGGGCACGTTCTCGCGCGACCGCAGGGACCGGGCCAGCGTCAGGCCGTCTTCCCCCGGCATGCTGACGTCGAGCACGATCAGGTCGTAGACGATTCCGGCGAGGCGCTGCCGCGCCTCTTCCGCATCCTGCGCACGGTCCACGCAGTATCCGAGACCGGACAGGTACCGCTGCAGAAGATCCCTCAGCCGGGCGTCGTCATCGACGATGAGCAGCCTGCCGTCGACGGGCCGGGTTCCTGCAGGCGCGGGTCCGTTCACGATGCGATTCCGATACGCATCCGGTCGTCGGGATCCATGAGGGTTTCGAGAAACGCGAGGACCGCGCCCCGGCCGCCCGGTCCGGCGCGCGTCACCGCCCGTTCGATGCGGGTGTGCTGCGCGTGCAGCAGGGCGGCCTCGAGCGTTCGTCCGTCCACGGTCAGGGTCAGGATGCCACGGCGCCGGTCCTTCGGGTCGGTCCGCCGATCCACCAGATGCGCCTCCCTCAGGTCGCGCAGCACGCGGGTAAGGGCCTGCTTGGTGATCCCCAGCGTCGCCAACAGTTCGTCCACCCGAATGCTGCCGGAACGATGGATGAAATACAGCGCGCGGTGGTGGGCGCGACCGAGACCGCGGCTGCTCAGGATGCGGTCGGCGTCGCCGGTGAACGCCCGATAGCCGAAAAAGAGGCGCTCGGCGATCGCACGGGATTCGGAATCCGACATGGATGCGTCAGTCATGTTGACGTTTCTGGCCGCAAGGTACTACGATGCGGCCGGTTCCGGAATGGTACCGTGGATGCCTGTGGGCGCTCTCCCATGATCGAAGACTACAGCCGGCTGCGCGGGCAGCTCTGGTTCGACGGCGAACTGCTGCCTTGGGAGGATGCGCGCCTCCACGTGCTCAGCCACGCGCTGCACTATGCGAGTTCCGTGTTCGAAGGGGAACGGGCGTACGGCGGAAGGGTTTTCAAGGAGCAGGAACACACGGAGCGCCTGGTCCATTCCGCCACGACCCTCGGGATGGAGTTCCCCTGCTCTCGGGAGGAACTCGGCGACGCCCGGCGAACGGTGCTCGAGGCCAACGGCATCGCGGACGGCTACCTGCGCCCGGTGATCTGGCGCGGAAGCGAGATGATGGGGATTTCGGCCCAGCGCAATACCATCCATGTCGCCGTCGCCGCCTGGGAATGGCCGTCCTACTTCTCACCGGAAGCGCGCCTCAAGGGAATCCGTCTGGCCCTGGCCGACTGGCGCCGGCCTTCCCCCGACACGGCGCCCGTGAATACCAAGGCCGCCGGCCTGTACATGACCTGCACGCTCGCCAAGCACGCCGCCGAGCGCGACGGCTACGACGACGCACTCATGCTCGATCACCGGGGCCGGGTGGCCGAAACGACGGGGGCCAACATCTTCTTCGTGCGGGACGGTGTCCTGCACACGCCGGTACCCGACTGTTTTCTGGACGGCATTACCCGCCGTACGATCATCGGCATCGCGAGGACCAAGGGCATCAGGGTCATCGAGGAGGTGATCCTGCCGGAAGATCTCGGTCGAGCCGACGAGGTATTCGTCACGGGGACGGCAGCCGAGGTCACGCCGGTGTCCGTCATCGGCCCGCACACGTTCCGGCCCGGCGACATGTGCCGCCTCATGATCGACGAGTACGCCAAGCTGACCGCCGGATAGACCGGCCGCCGGTTCTGTAGCGGGCCTCCTCCACTGAGGACGAGAGCGCCCGGCGCGCCGGCGGCAGCGGCAAGGGCCCGAAGCCGAACCAGCAGGCGGCCGCCCACCTCCGGAAGGCACCGTCGTGGAGACGGCCGCCGTCGAGGCCTGCGGCACTGACCTGTCCGGCGTCGACCCCGTCGACCGGGAGCGGTCGCATCCTGCATGCCCTCGGGTTCGAGGTCGTCGAGCGCCGCGTCGATGCCGAGATCCGGGAATGCCCGGACTGCCGGGCCCGGGACCGGCGGAAGTCCGTGGTGATCAGCGCGATCTGGCGGCCGTCGTCCAGCCGACGGAGAGGATCTGCCGGACCTCGGGATCGTCGTGCAACCGGAGGCGCTTCTCGGCCAGCCGGAGGCAGGCCTTTCCCATGCTCCGGGGATTCTGCGAACGTTGGATGAAAGGAGGCTGAAACGGCATGTTCTGGTGGTGTGCGGGATGTGCGGAACCGTTCCCGGGGCATTGCAGGCGCGGGGTTGGTCCCTTGGGCGCCTAGGTTTCGAAGCAAGGCGATCCCACGTCAGGTTGGTTGGAAGGATGGGTTCCGCTGGTTCCGGATGATTCGGATGTGTGCTGGCTGTTTGTGAAGCGGCGTGGTATCCGTGGTTGTGATGGAACGCGCAGCGGATGTTTTCGAGACGACTCCGGAGGGTTTTGCGCTCCGGGATGGGGTGGTGCGCTTGGCGCGGCCGGATGAGGTGTGTCGCTGGAACCGTGTGGTGGACCGTCATCATGATCTGGGTTTCAAGCCGTTTGCGGGTCGAGGCTTGCGCTCCGTGTGCACTTGGCGCGGGCGGTGGATGGGCGCTTCGGGCTGGCAGACGGGCGCCTTCCGCTGTGCGCCGCGGGACCGTGGGATGGGCTGGCGCCGCGAGGAACCGTTTGCGCGGTTGCACCGGATCGGAAACCCCACGAGGTTGGTGATTCCGGGGGGGGGGGGTCGCCGGGGGTTTCGGGGTCTTGCCTCGTGTGCGTTATCACGGATGGAGCGGCGTCTCGGTGACGACCGGGAGGCTGCGTACGGCCATCCGTTGCGGGTGGCGGAGTCGTTTGTTTCGCCGACGAAGTTCCGCGGCACCCGGTACCCGGCGGCGAACGGGAAGTACGTGGGCAGGAGCCAGGGCGATGCGCGCGCCCACGGGCGCGATCCCGATCCGCACGGGGAGGTGAAGGATCGGTACGGGGTTCCGCTGCGTCGCGATGCCGGTCGTCGGTTGCGGGATCGTGCGCCGCTGCCTGCGGCGTGGGCGTGGCGGGCGACGCAGAGTGGCCGATCGGCGCGGGCGTTGCGCTCGATGTACCCGCAGGTTGCGGCGCTTTCCGACTTCCGGCGCGCGCCGGGGCGCACGCACGGCATCGCCTCGGTGCGGTGCGTGATCTTACTGGCGCGGCGGGCGAATCGGCACGGCGCGGTGGCGGCGGCACGCTCCGCGAAGGCGATGACGCAGAAGGATCCGGCGCCGATCGGTGCGGGGAAGAACCCGCACACCGGCCGGTAGGAACCGGTGTCCCGATCGACCGTGCACCGGGTGCTGCAGAACCCCGACCCGGCGTGGATCGAGGAGGCTCTGCGGCGCCGGGCGCAGCCGCGCCTGCGGGTCGGCCATGCGATCGCGGTCGACGGCACGCGCATGCGCGGCGCCCGCCGCACCGGCGAGGATCCTGACGAGACGGTCTCGCGGATCGAGCACGGGACCGGCATGCCGGTCCCGATCCTCGACGATCCCGACGAGGGCGGGGAAATTGCCGCCGTCCACGCCGCGCTCGAGACGGCGCCGGTGGCCGGCCGTCCGCGCACCCTCGACGCGCTCCCCACCCCCCGCGAGACGGCACGGCGGATCGTCGAGACCCAGGGCGCCGACGGGAGGATGACGGTCAAGGGCCACGCTTCCCGGACCTTCGAGACGTTCGAGAGCATCCACTGGGAGACCACGAGCACGGGACGCTACCGCGAAACGCCCACGCTCGAACATGGCCGCATCGAGCCGCGCAGCATCGAAGTCTTCACCCCGCCCGCGAAGATGATCCACGATCCCCGCGTTCAACCGATCTTCCGTGTCACCCGGCGCGTCGCATGCAGGAAATCCGGAACACCGACCACCGAGCACGCCTGCGGCATGACCTCGGTCGAGGCCGACCGCGCCTCGCCGCAACCGGTACTCGCAGGGAACCGCGGTCCCTGGGGGGTCGAAAGCCCTCACCCCCTCCGCGACGCCACCTTCCGCGAAGACGACTCCAGGCTCCGGGCCCGCAACGCGCCCGCACACCACGCGATCCTCAACCCCCTCGCCATTGCGGCCATCCTCCACAACCAGCGAAAGCTGCCCCAACCCTTCCCCAGCTTCGCCGACGCCCGTCACCCCTATGCCGACCCGCGCAAGCAGGTCCTGCACGCCGTCACAAGACCCGGCTGACTGCGCCCACACCCCGACCGAAACCGCAAGCCTCCGAGCCTGGCTCCCCGACCCGGCCGGCCTCTCGCTCGCCCCGGACACGCCGAAGCGGACCCCTCGCGCCCCGCTCCACGCCGCCACCGGGCCGCAGACGTCCGCACATCTCACGATCGCAGACTTGAACGCGTCGACCCGCGCCGCGATCAGGACTCCGATCGCAGCACAGCAACAAGCATGGGATCTTGGCAATCGAAGTCCTGGCCCAAACCCTGCTTCAGGAGACCCATCACCAGGATCTTCCACAACTCCATGCCGGGACGCCCTCGCAGATGGGATACCTCGGGAAGGATCCCCTCCTCCAGGATCTCGAACCACCGGCCCCGGGTCGACCGGTCGGCATACACATGTTGCAGGCCGCGCAGCAACGGCGGAATGTCATCCCGCGAGTGTACGTGGATCTCGATCTCCTCGATCACAGCCTGGCCCCATTCCAGCTGAGGGCACCTGATATCCACGGTGAAACCGCTGGAAGTTCGGCTTATCGTATTGTAATTCGCGATACAAGACGCTATATGCCGACTAAGGAGATTTGCCATGGCCACGACCGCCGAACGCAAGGAATACCCGATCTCAATGCGCCTGCCCGAGGCGGATGTCGCAATGATCGATCGCGCCGCAAACCTGCGCGGCCGATCGCGCACAGACTTCGTGCGCGACGCCGCAGTGCGCGCGGCCGAGGAGGTCGTCATGGAACAAGGCCTGATCCGGATGAGCCCGGAAGGCTTCGCCGAATTCATGGATGTGCTGGCGCGTCCGGCCGCTCCCGTTCCGGAGATGGTCGAAGTCCTGAAGCGTCCTGCGCCGTGGGAGCCCGGCTACGTGGCGAAGCGGTAAGCCTTTGCTCCTTTCGGGTCCCGAACCGCTTACCGCCGCTCATAATGTGTCCGAGTTCTATTGTGGCAAGGCGGCGCTTGACCTCTGGCTGAAGACGCGCGCCCTCTCCAATCAGCAGAAGGGCTTCACTGCCGTTCTCATCGTTCATGAGGCCGGGCGCGTTGTCGGCTACTACGGCCTTGCGCCTACCGGTGTGGTGCCTTCGGTTTTGCCGCGCTCGATCAGAACGGGGCAGCCGCCGAATCCGGTCCCGTGCATGTTGCTCGGCCAGCTCGCGACCGACACAGCATGGGCAGGGTTGGGCATTGGCACCGGCCTTGTGAAGCACGCCCTCCAGCGCTGCGTTCAGGCCGCGTCGCTAATCGGTGGGCGGGCCTTGATGGTCAACGCCGACGACGGGGAGGCGGCCGAGTTCTGGAGGCGGCGCGGTTTCGAGCCGTGCAGAGATGATCCTCTTGTTCTGCTCCGCTCGATCAGCGACATCGCAGCCTCACTCGGCGAGGGCGTTAGATGATTGTGCCTCCGTTTGCCCTGTCTCAGAGCTTGTGCGGAAACGATTGAGCGGCCCCGATTCTGGTATCTTCGATGTGGCTGGCGAGTACATCGGGATCAGACAAGCCCATTCCACATCTGTCAGATTGCTTTCGAAACGATCTCCCCGACGCCGATGCTTTGCACGAGCGGTCAGAATCGGGGCCGCTCAATAGTTTCCGCACAGGCTTTCAGGATCGGGATGGTGCCTCGGAGGGGATCAGGAAGGACCGATGGGCGCCGGGGGCCGGCCCAAGGGGTTCGCGGGTCTGCGCGAGGCCGGAACCGGGCGCGCTTCCGGCCCGGCCTGGCGCCGGACCCGTGTCCGTCCGCCCCGACCGCGGCCGCCGCCCTACGGGTCCTACGGCCGCACGGCCCCGTGCTCCCATTTCGCGGCTGCCCGGTCGTCGCGCCCCTGCGCCTCGACCCAGGAAGCCCCGTCTTCGGTTTCCTCGAGCTTCCAGAACGGGGCCTTGGTCTTCAACCAGTCGATGAGGAACTGGCAGCTTTCCAGCGCCGCCTGCCGGTGACGGGCGGCCGTGACCACCAGGACGATGCGGTCTCCGGGCACCAGGCGTCCGTAGCGATGGATGACGAGGCTGGCCGTCAGTTCCCACCGTCGCCGCGCCTCTTCCTCGATCGCCGCCAGCATGCGCTCGGTCATGCCGGGATAGTGCTCGAGGGTCATCGCCGTCAGGGCCGGACCCCCGGGATCCTTCCGAACCACGCCGAGAAAGCTCGCGACGCCGCCGATCCCGGTATGCCCGGCCAGAAGCCGGTCCGTCTCCGCGCCGGGGTCGAAATCGCCGTCCTGCACCCGGATCACGAACTCACCCTCCGGTCATGGGCGGAAAGAACGCGATTTCGTCGTCGGCAGCGACCGCATGGGAGAACGGCACGTGCTCCTGATTGACCGCCGCCCGCAGCAGGCTGGTGTCCCGGAAGGCATCGGCATGCCCCCGGCTGCGGGTCGCCAGCCATCGGGCAAGCTCGCCCACGGTGCCGACCGAAGCCGGAGGAGTGACCTGTTCCCGGGCGGCGCCGATCCGATCCCGCACCCAAGCAAAGTAGAGTACTTCCATCACGCGGCCCTCAACCTGCCGGCCGACCGAGACGAAAGTCCCGTTCCGCAGCGCGCACTTCTGCCAGGGTGTTCATGACCAACCCTCCGCTGCGCGCAACCGGTTCCCGCAGCGGGCGTCCGGCGACCAGCAGGAAGCGCGCTCCCCCGGAGCCCGCCGAGACGCGCAGTTCCGTGCCGTGCGAGAGCAGAGTCACCGTGGCTTTCGCGAGCGGATGCACGCCCAGGTCGTCGCCGGGAAATTCGAGCGTTCCGTCCATCATGTAGATCAAGGCGCTGTGATCGCCGGGGATCGGCTCGACCACGGCCGCGCCGGCGCCGAGCCGCACGTCGAGGCACCGGAGATCCGTGAGCGGCCGGCGAACCGGACCGGTCGTGCCTCGGCCCGAAGTGCCCGCGATCACGCGCACGCGGACTTGGCTGCCCCGCTGCTCGACCGGAACCTCGTCCGGACCGAAGACCCGGCAACGGGCCGGATCCTGCTTGCGGGATCCGGGCACGTTCACCCAGAACTGCAGGCCGCGGACGGGGTCGGATCCGCCTTCCGGCGCATCCGACCGCACGATGCCGCGCCCTGTCTGCAGCCACTGCACCCCACCCGCCCGCACGGTATCCGAACGCCCCGCGCCGTCCCCGTACCGGATCCGTCCGGCAAGCAGATACGTCACGGAGTCGAGACCCCGCTGCGGATACGGGGGAGAGCGGGTCGGGCGGCCGTCCCGGTCGGGGACCGAAAACGCCTCGAACCGCAGGAAGGGATCCGCCATGTCGAGTTCCGGAACGCCGATCAGGCGGCGGGCCGGCAGGCCGCCGACGGTTACGGTGTCCCGGCCGGCAGACACGGTGCGCGGCGTGCGGTACTCGATCACGGGGGGTTCCAGCATCGTTCCTCGTCCACCACCGGTCCGGTTCGCACCCGCCGCCCTGGGGTTCCGCGGCCGGCGAACGCGTGTCCGCATCCGCCGGGCCCGCAATCGCCCGGCCGGGCGCCGGGAAGGCGGCCCCTCCCGAACCCTCTCGGCACCCGTCACGGCCGCGCGGCCGAGAGGGTCCGCACGGCCCGCAGCACGTAGAGACTGCCACTCCAGAGACTGAGTGCAACACCGGCCCACAGGAGCCCCGATCCGACGGCGGTCGGCCAGCGGGCTTCGGGCAGGACGGGGGCGAACAGGAGCACGCCCAGGGCCGCGAACAGCACCGCGGTCTTCCCCTTGGCGACCCCGGTCACCGGCAGCACGCTCCGGCCCCGCCCCGCCTGGCGCAGGCCCCCCACCAAGAAGTCCCGCGCCAGCAGGATGGCCGCCGCGGCGGCCGGCACGCGTCCGTCGGCGGCCAGCATGACCAGAGCCGCCGCCTGCAGGATCTTGTCCGCCACCGGATCGAGGACCGCCCCGAGGTCGGTTACCCGGTCCAGCTTCCGGGCCAGCCATCCGTCGAGGGCATCGCTCAGCCCGGCCAGGACGAACAGTCCGCCCGCCGCCCACGCATCCCAAGGACCGGGCAGATGGAAGGAAGCCACGAACGGAACCGTCAGCCCGATGCGCCCGCAGGTCACGAGCAGGGCCGGATTCGGCGGACGGGGGTCAGTCATCGATCGAGAAGTGGTCGCGCAGGGTCCGGGCCACGGCGGCGCTGATCCCCTCGACCTCCAGCAGCTCGGCAAGGGTGGCGTCCCGCACCGCCCGGATCGATCCGAAATGCAGGATCAGCGCGCGCTTGCGACGCGGGCCGATGCCCGGCAACCGGTCCAGCTCCGACTGCGTGCCGCCGCGGAGCCGGCGGGCCCGATGCCCCGCGATCGCGAACCGGTGGGCTTCGTCCCGGAGCCGCTGCAGGAAGTAGAGCAGCGGATCGTCGGCGTCCAGCATGACCGGCCGGTCGAGACCGGCGTGGAACACCTCCCGGCCGGCGTTGCGGTCCGGGCCCTTGGCCACGCCCACCACCGCCGGCCCGCGGATTCCCAGTTGTTCCAAGACCGCGAGTGCGGCACTGCGATGGCCGGCCCCGCCGTCGATCAGAAGCAGGTCCGGCCACGGGCCCCGGTCCCGTTCCGGATCCTCCTGCTGCAGCCGCCGGAACCGCCGCTGCAGCACTTCCCGCAGCATGGCGTAATCGTCGCCGGGATCGGCGGTCCGGACGTTGAACCGGCGATAGGCCGCCTTCAGGAATCCGTCGGGACCGGCCACCACTAGGGCCCCGACCGGATACGTCCCCTGCAGGTGACTGTTGTCGTAGACCTCGATGCGGCGGGGGGTCGACGTCAGCGCGAACAGTCCGGCCACGCCGTCGAGCAGGTTGAGCTGGTGGGACCGTTCGGAAATCCGGCGCGCCAGCGCGGCCTTCGCGTTTTCCTCCCCGACCCGTACCGCCTGCCGTTTCTCGCCTCGCCGGGGCACGAGAATCGTGACCCGTCGTCCGACCCGGAGCGAAAGGGCCCGGGCCAGCAGTTCCATGTCCGGCACCCGTTCGCTGAGCAGCAGCGTCGCAGGCGGCGCCTGGGTGTCGTAGAACTGCGAGAGGAAGGCCCCCAGCACGGTGGGCGCCGACACCTCCTTGCCGTGCACCGGGAAGTGCGTGCGGTTGCCGAAATTGCTGCCGCCGCGAAAGAAGAACACCTGGATCGCGATCTGGCGGCCCTGTTCCGCGACGGCGAAGACGTCCGCGTCGCCCACGTGCTGCAGGTCGCCGCCCCGCGCGGCCTGGATGGCGTTCAGCGCCCGGATGCGGTCCCGGAGCACCGCTGCGCGCTCGAATTCGAGATCGCCGCTGGCCCGATCCATGGCCGCCCGGAGCGAGGCCTGGACCTCCCGGCCGCCGCCCCCGAGGAATCGTTGCGCCTGCTCCACGAACCCGCCGTATTCCGCGGCTTCGACCTTGCCGACGCAGGGAGCCGTGCATCGACGGATCTGGTACTGCAGGCACGGCCGGTCGCGGCGTTCCAGCTCCCGGTCGCTGCACGTGCGCAATGGGAACGCCCGCTGCAGGGCATCCAGCGTCACGTTCACGGCGCGCACCGAAGCGAAGGGTCCGAAGTAGCGGCCGTCCCGCTGCTTCCGTCCGCGGTGCTTCAGCAGCTGCGGCCATGCGTGATCGGTGCGGAGACGGATGTAGGGATAGGACTTGTCGTCCCGCAGCAGGATGTTGTATCGGGGCCGCAGCCGCTTGATGCGATTGGCTTCCAGCAGCAGGGCTTCGGCCTCGTGCTCGGTGACCGTGAATTCGACGCGCCGCACCCGGGCGATCATCCGCCGCAGACGCACGGAAAGGCGCCGGACCGCGGCATAGGTGCCGACGCGGTTCCGAAGGACCCGCGCCTTGCCCACGTACAGGACCTCGCCGTCGGCGGCCTCCATCTGGTACACGCCCGGCCGCGCCGGAAGCGCGCGCGCCGCCGCCCGGATCACCTCGGCCCCGACCTCCAGATCGCTGGCGCCCGGCCCGGCCGCACCGGCGGCGGCGGCGGACGGACCCGGCGGTTCCGGCGCGACTTCGGATCGACGTTCCATGCCTGATTCTGGCCTGCCTGCCGCCGGCAATCAACTGCCGCTTCCCGCGTTCGGACCCGATCGTCCCGTTGTGGAAAACTCTGTGGAAAAAATCCCAAGGGCGCGTCCGGTCCGGCCGCCCGGGCGCGAGCGCGGTCCGAATCCTTGTCTGACCACCAGATCAGAAACATCATGTATGCTGCGGTTCCTGCATCCGGATATGACACCGCACGTTCCGGAGACGCGCATCTCCGCCCCGCCGTTCCTTCCGGCCTCCCGGCGCCGGCGCCCGTTTCGGCAGCTGTGCATAAAGTCCTGCAGCTACAGGCCCGTAACCGTTGCGAGCGGTCGGCGGGGACCTTCAGGGCGTCCGCCGCACCCGGACGCCGAGGGCCGCGCTGCCGGGCAGCACGTCGGGCTTGATCACCGTGACCTCGACACCGAGGACATCTTCGAAATCCAGGCAACAGGCGGCCACCCGGTCGGCCAGGGTCTCCACCAGGCGCACGTGGCCGCCTGCCGCCAGACGGCGGACGGCGGCCACCACGTCCTCGTAGCTCAGGATCCGGTCGGGATCGTCGTGATGGCGGATCGGCCGGACCTGCAGTTCGACGTCGATCCGGACCCGCTGTCGGCGGTTGCGTTCATGCGGATGCACGCCGATCAGGCAGTCGAGTTCGAGACCGCGAACCAGGAGGGTGCGCGCTTCAGCCACGAACCGGTTCATCCCTGGCGGGATGCAGCCAGCCCAGGTGCTGGCCGCCGTCCGGGGCGATCATCTGCCCGGTCACCGACCGGGCGCGCACCAGATAGACGAGGGCGTCCGCGACGTCGCCCGGCGCCGGTCCCGGCGACAGCGGCAGACGGTCCCGCACGGCGTGGAACCCTGCCTCCCCTTCCGATTCGCTCGACAGCGTCGGCCCCGGTCCGATCGCATTGACCCGCACCTGCGGCGCGAGTTCGAGGGCCAGGATGCGGGTGGCGGCCCACAGGCCCGCGCGGCTGACGCTGTAGGAAAGATAGTGCGGAGTCACGGTCCAGACCCGGGGATCCAGCAGGTTCACGATCAGGCCGCGCCGCGAGGCCGGAAGCAGTTCCGCGAACGCACGGCTCAGCACTAGGGGGGCCCGGAGGTTCAGCTCGAGGTGGTCGTCCCAGGAGGTCCGGGTGCCGGTGCGCAGCGTATCGTGGGCGAAACAGGAAGCATTGTTGACCAAGACCGTACAGGAGCCGAGTTCGGCCGTCGCGGTCCGCACCATCGCCCGGGCGGCCCGTTCCGACCGCAGATCGGCGGCGAAGGTCCGCGCGGACCCTCCCGCCCTCCGGATCTCGGCCGCGAGGGCGGAAGCGGCGTCCCCGGACCGGTAGTGGTGGACGGCGACCGGATGTCCGAGACCGGCCAGCGCTCGCACCAGATCGGCACCGATGCGCCGGGCCCCGCCGGTCACGAGGGCCACGCCCGGGCCGGCGGGGTCCGGCTGCACCTCAGCGCCGCCCCGACCGCGCTCTCGCTGCCTTCCGCACGGAGGGCCGCCGGGAGGACCGCGGAGCCCTCCTGCCGGCGTCGAGGCCCAGGTCGCCGGCCCGCAGGGTGCGGAGTTCATCGCGCAGGCGGGCGGCCTCCTCGAACTCCAAGGCCGCGGCATGCTCCTGCATGCGCGCCTCGAGCTCGGCCGCGCCGGCTTCCCGGTTGTGGCCGATGCGGGGGGGAAGGTCGGCGTCGATCCGCACCGTGACCCGGTCCTGCTCGTGAATGCTGCCGAGCACGTCGGCAATCCGCTTGCGCACGGATTCGGCCCGGATCCCCTGCTCCCGGTTCCAGGCCAGCTGCAGGTCCCGCCGGCGCCGGGTCTCGTCCAGGGCGCCCTTGAGCGATTCCGTCTCCCGGTCGGCGTACAGGACCACCCGCCCGTCCACGTTGCGGGCGGCCCGCCCGATCGTCTGGATCAGGGAGGTACGGGACCGCAGGAAGCCCTCCTTGTCGGCATCCAGGATGGCGACGAGGGCGCATTCCGGAATGTCCAGCCCTTCCCGCAGGAGATTGATTCCGACCAGGACGTCGAACCGGCCGCGCCGCAGGTCGCGAATGATCTCGATCCGTTCCAGCGTGTCGATGTCGGAATGCAGGTAGCGCACGCGCAGTCCGGATTCTTCCAGGTACTCGGTCAGGTTCTCCGCCATGCGCTTGGTCAGGGTGGTGACCAGGACCCGCCCGCCGCGTTCGGCGACGGCGCGCGCCTCCCCCAGCAGGTCGTCGACCTGGTTCCCGGCCGGGCGCACCTCGCACTCCGGATCCACCAGCCCCGTGGGCCGGATCACCTGCTCGACGGCCCGACCGCGGGTGTGGGCGAGCTCCCACGGTCCCGGAGTCGCCGAAACCAGGACCGTGGCCGGACGCATCCGGTCCCATTCCTCGAACTTCAGCGGCCGGTTGTCGACGCAGGACGGAAGCCGGAACCCGTGTTCGGCGAGGGTCGTCTTGCGGCGGAAATCCCCCCGGAACATCCCGCGCAGCTGCGGGACGGTGACGTGGCTCTCGTCGACGAACAGCAGCGCGTCCGCCGGCAGGTACTCGAACAGCGTGGGCGGCGGTTCCCCGGGCTCCCGTCCGGTGAGGTACCGCGAATAGTTCTCGATGCCCGCGCAGCTTCCGGTCGCGGCCATCATCTCGAGATCGAAATTGGTGCGCTCTTCGAGCCGCTGGCGTTCCAGCAGCTTGCCCGCTGCCTCGAATTCCCGCAGGCGGGCGGCCAGGTCGGTCCGGATCCGCTCCATGGCCTGCGTCAGGGTCGGCTTCGGAATCACGTAATGGCTGTTGGCGTAGATCCGCACGGCCTCCATGGTGGCGGTACGTTCCCCGGTCAGGGGATCGAACTCCGACAGGCGCTCTACCGTGTCGCCGAACAGGTCGATCCGCCAGGCGCGGTCTTCGAGGTGGGCCGGAAACACCTCGACGGTATCGCCGCGGGCCCGGAAGGTGCCGCGCACTAGGTTCACGTCGTTCCTTCGGTACTGGAGCTCCACCAGGCGCGCGAGAAACGCATTCCGCTCCATGCGGCCGCCGGACTTCACCTCGAGAATCATCGAGGTATAGGTTTCCAGCGGTCCGATTCCGTAGATGCACGAGACGCTGGCCACGATGATGACGTGGGACCGTTCGAACAGGGCCCGGGTCGCGGCATGGCGCATTCGGTCGATCTGCTCGTTGATGGACGCGTCCTTTTCGATGTAGGTATCGGTGCGGGGAACGTAGGCTTCCGGCTGGTAGTAGTCGTAGTAGGAAACGAAGTACTCGACGGCGTTGTGCGGAAACAGCGACTTCATCTCACCGTACAGCTGGGCTGCCAGGGTCTTGTTGGGGGCGAGGATCAGGGCCGTGCGCTGCAGGCGCTGGATGACGTGCGCCATCGTGAAGGTCTTGCCGGATCCGGTCACGCCCAGCAGGACCTGCTCGCGCTGCCCCTGTTCCAGCGCATCGACCAGACCCCGGATGGCCTTCGGCTGGTCCCCGGCCGGGCACACGTCGGCCACCAGCTGCAGTCGGTCGACGTCGGGGCGCTCCGCGGCCGGAACCGCGGTCCCGCTCACCCTTCCCGACCCCAGCCCTCGGCCACTGCCAGCCTGCGGACCTTCGCCATCGCCGCGCGAAGATCGTCGGTGCCCGCCGCGTAGCTGAGACGGAGATAGCCTTCGCCGCCGGCGCCGAAACTGGTTCCGGCAACGGTGGCGACCTGCAGTTCCTCCAGCAGGCGGTTCTGCAGCTCGAGCGCCGGGAGGCCGGTTCCGCGAATGTTGGGCATCGCGTAGAACGCGCCCTCCGGGCGACCCATCCGAAACCCCGGAAGCGACCGGATCTCGTCGATCAGCACGTCGCGCCGTTCGGCGAAGGCGCGGACCATCGCATCGACCTCGTCTTGGGGGCCTTGGAGTGCGGCCATTGCGGCGTACTGGGCCGCCGCGTTGGTGCAGCTCACCGCGTTGATGTTCATCCGGACCGCACCGTCGACCAGCACTTCCGGCCAGACGGCGTACCCGATCCTCCATCCGGTCATGGCGTAGGTCTTGGACCAGCCGTCCAGCACAATGAGCCGGTCCCGGAGGTGGGAGTACCGGAGCATCGACGTGAACGCCGTACCGGGATACACGATGCGCGAGTAGATCTCGTCGGAGAGAACGGCGACCTGCGGATGATCGGCGAGGCCGGCCGCCAGACGGTCGAACACGGCCGCCGGGATCACGCCGCCGGTGGGATTCGCCGGACTGTTGACGATCATCAGCCGCGTCGCCGGCGTGATCCGGGCCAGCACTTCCTCCGGGTCGAACGCGAAGCCGTCGCTCTCCGCGAGCGCGATCGGCACCGGCGTCGCGCCGGTGAACCGGATCGCGGATTCGTAGATGGGGAACCCGGGGTCCGGGTACATGATCTCGGCGCCCGGCCTTCCGAACATCAGGATCGCGTGCCACATGGTCACCTTTCCGCCGGGGACCACCACCACCCGGTCCGGATTCACCTCGACCCCGCGGCGGGCAGCGATGTCGGCCGCCACCGCCTCCCGCAGCGGTCGGATGCCGTTCGCAGGCGTGTACCCGTGGTGGCCGTCGCGCAGGGCGCGCACGGCGGCTTCCACGATGTGGTCCGGCGTGCGGAAATCCGGCTGCCCGATGCCCAGGTTGATGACGCCGTGGCCCTGCCGTTCGAGTTCGGCGGCCCGTCCGAGCACGACGAACGCGCTTTCGGTTCCGAGACGTCCCATGCCGTCCACCGGTTGAAGCTTCGACACCGACACCCTCCGGAATCCTGACGTCCCGCGGTCCGCAGTATACGCCGCGGGGCAGCTGCCCCGCGGATCCGGTACCGGGAATCCGGCGGATCCCGATCGGGGAATCGGGCACCTCCGGAGAGGAAGGGCAGTCCCTGCGAAAGCCGCGGAATTCGGCGGCGGCGGACGCCGGCAGCGGCGGGGGCGCGCCGGGACCGGCTAGGAAGCGGCGTCGGGCCGCGGCGGGCGGGGCGTCCGGCCGGCGGCCAGCAGTGCTTCGGCCCGGCGGAGATCGTCGGAGGTGTTGACGTTGAAGAAGGGATCGACCGGATCGGTCCCCCACTCTGCCGTTCGGACCCGATAGTCCGCAGTGAACGCGTCGATCTTGCGCACACCGTGGTCGAGCGCCCGGCGGAGGTCGGCCGCCAGCGACACGGGCCAGCAGGCCACGACCGGGTGCCGGCGGCCGCCCGAGCTGGCCACGGCAATGTCCGCTTCGGAAGACCCGCATGCCGCCACGAGGCGGACGGCGAGATCGGCCGGCAGGAACGGGGCATCGACCGGAACGGTAAGGACCCGGGTCGACGGACCGGCCACGCGCCGGGCCCAGGTCAGCACGGCGCAGACGCCGGCCAGCGGACCCGCCCCTCCCGCGTCCGCGGCGCTGTCGGGAACCACCCGTGCGTCGAGAAACCGAAACCGTTCCGGGTCGCCGTTCACGTTGAGCGCGATCCGACCGACCTGCGGCACCATGCGGGCGTGCACCCGCTCGATCATCGGCCGTCCGCACAGCTCGACCAGGCCCTTGTCGCCCCGGCCCAGGCGCCGGCCCCGGCCACCGGCGAGCAGCGCCCCCACGAGCTCCGGGCCCGGCGTCATGCGGATCCGGCCCCCTTCCGGATGCTGTCCGGCGGATCCTCGGGGACATGCGCCGGATCGGCATCGCGAATCAGACGCCGGGTGCCCGCAAGCGCGAGGAACCGGCGGCCGCGCACCCGTCCGACCAGGGTCAGGTCGGCCCGTTCAGCGAGTTCGACCCCCTGGGAGGTGAATCCGGATCGCGACACCAAGGCCGGAATCCCCATCTGCACGGTCTTGATGACCATTTCGCTGGTCAGCCGGCCGGTCGTATAGAGCAGCATGCGGGAAGCATCGACCCGGTTGAGCCACAGCCAGCCGGCGATCTTGTCGACCGCGTTGTGTCGACCGACATCCTCGACATAGAGGAGCACCCGCTCTCCCTCGCACAGGGCGCAGCCGTGCACCGCCCCCGCCTTCCGGTACAGCGAGGGGCGGAGCGTGACCTTGCGGCTGAGGGCATACAGCGAAGACGTACGGATCCGGACCGCGGGGTCCAGCCGGATCTCCTCGAAGGTCTCCATCACCTGCGCGAACATCGTGCCCACCGCACAGCCGGACGTGCGAATGCGGTGCCGCATCATTTCCTCGTAATCGGTGGTTCGCCGGGTGCGCACCACTACGACATCGCTCTCTTCGTCGTAGTCCACGGCGACCAGCGTGTCGTCGCGCCGCAGCATGGTCTGGTTCACGAGGTACCCGACGGCCAGCAGTTGCGGATGATCGCCGACCGTCATCGCGGTCACGATCTCCTGGTCGTTCAGGAAGATGGTGAGCGGCCGTTCCGCCACGACGAATGCGGCGACCGGCCGCCCTGCATGATCGATTCCCGACACCTCCCGGGTTCGGTTCGGGTGATCCGGGTCGGGCGCGATCAGGAACTCTCCCGCGGGCATCCCGCCCCCGGGTTCGGGTATGTCGGTCGGCGCCGACCCCTCAAGCTTGCGGTTCATGGACAGGTACGGGCCATCCAGATTTCCACGGGAACCTCCATCCGCAACCTATACAGGCTTCGGCAGCCGTCCGCAGCCATCCGCCCCGCCGGCCCGGGACGGGCGGCGGCTCGACGATCCCGAAGGCCGACCCGCGCGCGGCCGCGGTTCCGCACGATACCGGAGACGGGCTATGCTGCCGGGATTGCCGGTGCGACGGCCCGACGGGTTCCGACGCACGACGGCGGCGGTCGGGCGGAACCGCGCATTGGGGCATCTCGGTTCGGCAGCGCCGGAAGGTTCGGGCAGGAGAACATCGGATGAAGGCGTTCATGGTTGCCTTGCTCGCGACGGCCGGCATCGCGTCGGCCGCCGCCCTCACGCTTCCGACATGGGCGGACTGCTACGGCCGGGACGCGCGCGTCGGCGCGGACGTCCGCTTGTAGCCGGTGCCGACCCGGGGTCTCCGTCCGAGCCGCTCGGGCGGGGTGGACGATGCCCGTCGGGACGGGAACCGTGGGCGGTCCGGCCGGCCTTGGAGAACGGCGCCGGCGGGGCCAAGCCGATCCCGGCACGGGAAGCTCGGGTTCGGGTCGGCGCAGGCCTTGCGGGCATGCGTCGGGGCCGGATCGGGTACCGGCATCGGGACAGGGTGCGGTCAGGGTGGAAGAGTGCACGGTCGCCCTGCGGGACGTTCGGACGGGGGACCGTTTCCCCGTCACTCCGTCCCGCCGCCGGCCCGAACGATGAGAGCGACGAGGATGTCGCAACCGGTTCGCGGTGATGGGCCGGATTCGGGGATCCGACCGTCCGGGGCGCCCGGCGTGCGCCGGCCGCGGACCCTGCTTCCGCCCGCCCGCCGCAACCGGATCGCTCGGCTGCACCCGTCCGCAAGGTTTCCGGCAGGATCCCCGACGGGATCCGTCCGCACTTCGGATTGCCGGCCCGGTCGGACGCGGCCGGATCCATCCCTTGCGCCCGGCCCGGCCGGCGGATCGCGTGGCCGCGAGTTCGGCGCGTCGGCACGGGAGTGCCGCGGCCGGGGGATTCCTGCGCACCCCGCGGAATCGGGAATTCCGAGGCCGATCCGGAGAGACCGATGACCCAAAGCCGCCTTCCGATCGGAATTCAAGACTTCCGGACGATCCGGGAGGAAGACTTCCGCTATGTCGACAAGACTGCGCTGGTCCGACAACTGGTGGAAGAGGGACACCACTATTTCCTGTCCCGCCCCCGCCGGTTCGGCAAGAGCCTGCTGGTCGACACGCTGCAATCGCTGTTCGCCGGCCACGAACCCCTGTTCCGGGGACTGGACATCCATCCGCACTGGGACTGGTCCCGAGTCCATCCGGTGGTGCGGCTGAGCCTGGACGGAAGCTACCGCAAGCCCGGGGACATCGAAAGCCATCTCCTCCACCAGTTGGAAGTCATCGAACGTGGAGCCGGTCTCGACCCGGAGCCGGGCGACGGCACGGGTCCGCAGCGTCTGCGCCTGGCTCTCTATCGCCTGCACCGTGCCGCCGGACGGCGGGTCGTGGTGCTGGTGGACGAGTACGACAAGCCGATCCTCGACATGCTTCACGACCCGGAACTCGCCGCCGCCAACCGGGACTATCTGCTGGGCTTCTACGGCATCGTCAAGGGCAGCGCCGAACATGTCCATTTCACCTTCGTCACCGGGGTCAGCATGCTCTCCATGGGCGGCGTGTTCGGGGGGTTCAACCATCTCCTGGACATCAGCCTCGATCGGCGCTACGCCACGATCTGCGGCTTCCGCGACGAAGATCTCGACCGGGTGTTCGGTTCCGAGCTCGCCGGACTGGACCGCGAGAAGATCCGCACCCGGTACCACGGCTATCAGTGGCGGATCGGGAACCCGGTCTACAATCCCTGGGACGTGCTCCTGCTGCTTGACCGCCGGGAGTTCCGTCCCTTCTGGTTCGAAACCGGGTCTCCGGACTTCCTGTTCCGGATGCTGATGCAGGCATCCGTGAGCCCGATGGAACTGGAGGGCCGGCTGGCGGACCGGTCGGCGGTCTCCAGGTTCGATGTCGACGACATCGACATCGAGGCGCTGCTATTCCAGACCGGTTACCTGACCATCGCGGGAGAGGAGCGGGACTCATTCCACCATCTCTACCGGCTGGACTACCCCAACTTGGAGGTTCGGACCAGTCTGAACCGCGGATTGCTCGCCTCACTGGAAACGAAGTGCTCCGAGCCGCTGGAGTGGGGCCGGGAATTCTGCGCGCTGCTGGAGGCGAACGACTTCGCGGGTTTCGGCGAGAGGCTCCGCGCCTGGCTCACGGGGATCCCCTACCAGTGGCATTCGAAGGACGACCTCGAACGCTGCGAGGCTTGGCATGCAGGCCTTCTCTACACGTGTCTGCGTGCGGTCGGTGTGGACCTCGACGTGGAGCCGGTCTCCCATCACGGCCACGCGAATCTGGCGGTGCGTCTCGGCGGGCAGATCTTCGTGCTGCAGTTCCGGATGGCGGTCAGCGACAAGGACGGCGCTGCCGCGCTGGATGCCGCATTGGCGCAGATGCGCGAACAGAGCCATGGGGAGCGGTACCGCGACCACGACGGACCGATCCACCTGATCGGCGTGGCCTGCGGGCACGGGGCGCGCAACCTTCTCGAGATCCGCGGCGAGTCCGCGGGATCCGGCTCGGGCACGTTCTAACCCGCGGTCCGTTTCCGGCCGGACCGCACGCCTGCAGGCATCGTGCAGGAGGGATCCACCAGCGGGGGGATCCGACATCGACCGCTGCGTTCAGAGCCGACGAAGGCGGGTATCGACCGGAAGGTTGCCGTCCGCCGACCCGCCGGTCGGCGGGATGCAATCCCGCCGGCGAAAACCGAGCCCGTGACGGGCAGGTCGGCGCCCAGCCCGCCGAAACGACCCGGCCGGTCGCCCGTCGATCCGCGACGAGGCCGACCGACGATCAGACCCGGGAACGCCGGCAGCAGCGCCCGGGCGATGCGGACGGCGGAATCCGGTCTCCGTACCGATTCCGGCACGGGAAGCGGCAAGCGAGGCCCCTGCCCGTTCCTGTCGCACAGGTACCGAGATCGAGGCCGCCGCGAGCCATGCACTCCCGGGAGCGCGGGCGGGCGAACCGGGCGTTCACTGCCTGGGAGTGCCGTCAAACGAGACCGGTCGCGTTCCGGGCGGAAACAGCCTGGTGACATGCCCCATCTTGCGTCCGGGCCGGCTGTGTCTCTTGCCGTAGAGATGCAGGCGGAGATTCCCGTCGCCCAGGTAGCTGCTCCAGCGTTCGACATCCGTCCCGATCAGATTCTTCATGACCGCGTCGTGCAGCCGTCGGACACTCCCGAGCGGCAACCCGCAACACGCCCGCACCTGCTGCTCGAACTGGCTGGCCTGCGCGGCATCGATGGTCCAGTGTCCGGAGTTGTGCGGCCTCGGGGCGATTTCGTTGATCACCACCCTGCCGTCGGACAGCACGAACATCTCTACGGCGAGCACGCCCACGCACTGCAAACCCCGGATCACTTTCCGGGCCGCCGCATCCGCCGTTTCGGCGACCGTTCGGGCAATCCGCGCCGGCACGACGGACGTGCGCAGGATGCCGTCGGAATGTCGATTTTCGACGGGCTCATACGCGACTTCGTCACCATCCTCCGAACGGACCACGATGACCGAGATCTCGCACACGAAGTCCATCCATCGCTCCAGGACGGCAGATGCTCCTCCCAGCCGCTCCCACGCCGACGCCAGTTCCGATTCCGTTTCCACCCGCACCTGTCCCCTGCCGTCGTACCCTTCCCGCCGAGTCTTGAGAATCGCCGGGAATCCCACCGCGCGGGCCGCGCGCCGGAGATCCTCGCGCGCGGCGATTCCGAGGTACGGGGCGACGGGCAGCGGCACCCCGGACAAGAAGTCCTTCTCGGCCAGACGATCCTGCGCGACCGCCAGAACATGAGGGCCCGGCCGCACCCGAACCCGTTCCGCCACCGCCCGGGCCGCGGCCAACGGAACGTTTTCGAACTCATAGGTCACGACATCGACCGCGCCGGCAAAGCGCTCCAGCGCGTTCCGGTCGCTGAACGACGCGACCGACGTCTCGGCCGCCACCTCTCCTGCCGGTGTTGCCGGCTGATCGGTGAACACGTGGGTGCGGTAGCCCATTCGGGCAGCGGCCAGGGCCATCATTCGCCCGAGCTGTCCGCCGCCGAGCAGGCCGATGGTGGAGCCCGGAGGCGAAGGCCGATCCCGCATGTCGGAGCGTTCGACGCGGCGGTTCACGCCTCTTCGTCCGGCATGTGCGCAACCCTTTCGGTCTGGGCTTCCCGCCAGGCCCGCAGCTTCCGTTCCAGTCGAGGGTCCCCGCCGCCCAGCACGGCGATGGCCAGCAGCGCCGCGTTGACGGCGCCGGCCCGGCCGACTGCCAGAGTTCCGACCGGAACGCCCGCCGGCATCTGCACGATCGACAGCAAGCTGTCGATGCCGCCGGCAAAGGTCGTAGGAATGGGAACGGCGAACACGGGAACCGTCGTCAGAGCTGCCGTCATGCCGGGCAGATGGGCCGCACCGCCGGCACCGGCAATGACGACTGCCAGTCCTCGCTCGCGGGCCGTGCGGGCGTATTCGTAGAGGCGCTCCGGCGTGCGGTGCGCCGAAACGATCCGCTGCTCGTGCGCGACGTCGAACTCTTCCAGCAGGTCCGCGGCATGCCGCAACGTGGGCCAATCGGACTGGCTGCCCATGATGATGCCGACTCTGGTCGGCCGACGATCCGCCATCGTGCCTCCCTTCTCGATCGTGCCGCGTCGGAGAACCCGCAACCGGTGTCCGGACAAGCCGCGACCGACCCGTGCACTCAGGCAATGATATCGGGAGTCGTGCGCTCCAATGCGGCGATCTGCTCTCTGATCCTGCGTTGTTCCTCGCGCAGACGTCGAATCTCGGCAAAGTCGCTGACCGTTCCTTTCGATTGGTCGGAAATGCGGCGATTCAGATCTTCGCATTGCCGGCGCAGCGCAACCATCCGCTTGCCATGATCGGACTTCTTGTCCATCAGCTCGGTCGTTCATTGCAGGGCGGGGCCCAAGCATAGCAGACGGAGACCCTGCAAGGAACAGGACGGATTTCCCGCCGCACCCGCCGGGCTGGGCGGGCGGAAGGCGCGGCCGTCCGACCCGTTCTTGCTCACGGTGGCAGGGTGGCCCCTCATGGCAACCCTGTTGGATCTGGATCCGTGCGTGGACCTGCGCGCGGCCACGGTGCACCCGCCCTGGGACGTGCGGGAGCACCGGCAACGGGGCGAGTGGGCGGCGGAGCCTCACGGTCCGCGGTTCCACGGCGTCGTCGGCAGGAGTCGGCGTCCTGTCGCGGTTCATGGCGAGATCGGGCCTGTCCTGGCCGGCCAGGGCGCCCCGGCCGGACACGCGGAACCAATGAATCTGGGGGTCGGCGGAGCAGCAGATCCGGCGCCGGCATCGAATTGCCGGCAGTTCGTGCTTCATCCCGATGTCTGAATGGGTACGTGCGGTCCGCGCTGCCGCCGGCGGCGTGCAGAGCCCGCGGTGCGAAGTCGTCGAGGATGCCACGGTAACCGTGAACTTCTGCATGCGTTGCGCTCCGAACCGCGCACGGCTGTCGGTGCTGCCGTTCCATCGTCGCCGGGACTGCGGCGGTCGATATCGGGAACACCGCCTTCGAACTTGCGCTCCGCACCCGGTCGCTGCATGGGAACGTTCGGCGTCGCAGGAACACTTCCTCCACCTGTGCCGTCTGCCGGGCGAGTCGACACCGGCGGCATCCGACCCGGCGAACGAGCAATACTGCTTCGAGCGCGGGGCGGAGCAGGACAGCCGCGCCGGCGGCTCGGCCGACACGTGATAGCGCGGTTGCGTCCGTCCGGGAGCACAAGGGCAGCCACGCCGACTTGGACGCGGCGTTCGACCGGTTGCGGCAGTACGTGCGCGCACTGGAGAGCCCGCCGCTGCGGGTCGTCTCGGACATGGCGCGGTTCCGCCTCCGTACCCAATGGACGAACGACGTGCGCGTGACGCACGAGTTCTCGCTCGAGACTCTCGCCAACGGCGCGATGCGCGACCAAGCTAGTGCCCGCACCGAAAATGGTCATTTTGGCGGCCCTTCCGGCGAAATTTCGGGTTGGACCCACCCTCCGGGGCCTCCGGTCGCTCCGTTTCCAAGGGATTCCTGCCGATTCGCAGCGGCATCCGGGCCCTTCCCACCCAGAATCCGGACGCCAGGGCGAGCGGTTCCGTTCCCGCTCACGGCGGGCTTCGCGGACGGGGTGGAGGGGCGCCGCTGTCAGGCGGCGCGTCTTCGTCGTCGTCGGGCTTGGGCCCGGGCCTGTCTCTGCAGCAGCAACCCGATGCGGTGGACATTGAAGGCCACCATGGAGAGCGCCACCATCCGCGCAAAACCCTCCGCCCCATACGACAGGACCCGGTCCATGCCGCGCTGCTCGAGATTATTGATGGCGGACTCCACGGCCGGATGCTGCCGGCGCATCTCCCGGAACGTCGGGTCGGCGGCCCGTTTCCGGTCGGCCGGACCGAGTTTTCCCTTCTTCGGCAGCACGTTGTGATCCAGCAGTTCGTCCAGTGCGATCCGGTTGGAGGGACTGTGGAACCCCCGATCGAAGCTGCACAGGCGGAGGTCGGGGAAGCGGGCCTGCGCTTCCCGGATCATGGGTACGGCATGATCCACGTCTCCGCCTTCCCACAGGATCCGGGAGTGTAGGAGGAAGCCGTGCTGGTCCTCCAGCACGGCCACCGGCACTCCGAGTTCCACCGGAACCCCGGCCTTGCCCTTCACACACCAGCGCGTGTGCTCCTCGAAGATCGAAAACACCTTCTCTTCCTGCGGGATCTTCTCGCCTTTCAGCAGGCGGCGGTCCACTTGGTCGAGCTGCCTCCGGGCATGCTTGAGGTACGACTCGATCCGGAGAATCCTGGGGGCTCCGACGCCTTGCTCTCGAAGCGCGGGAACCGTCGCTTCCGCCCGTCGGACCTCCTCCCAGCAGGCGTCGAGGTACGCTTGGATCGGCCCCGGACGGGCCCGCCGGGTCCGCCGAACCTTCTGAAAGAGCCGCTGCAGCCTCCGGCTCCGATGCCGCCACTGCCGCCCTCCGGACACCCCCGCCCGCAGGGCTGAGCGGCCCGTCTCGCGCACCAGGCAACGCATCGCATCCCACAGCAGGTTGACATCCGTCGGGAAGTGCACATCCGTCTTCACCACGAACGAATCACAGCGGCCCCGCAGGGGCTCCTTCGACGGGCGACCGCCCGGGCCGCTCTTCCGCTTCCGCTTCCGCTTCCGCACCAGCGCATGGCCGCTCTCCGCGATCAGCTGCAACACCTTCCCCAGCACGTCCGGCGTCAGCAGGCTCACGTTGTGTACCACCGTGGGATACCGGTACCGGGTCTCGTCCCAGAAGCCGGAGTGTCCCAGAAACTTCCGAACGGTATGGTGTTGGTTCACCAGCTCGTGCAGACGATCGAAGTCACACCCCAGGACCTGCTTCAGGAGACCCATCACGAGGATCCTCCACAGCTCCATGCCGGGACGCCCTTTCGTGTGGGACACCTCGGGAAGGATCCCCTGCTCCAGGATCTCGAACCACCGGGCACGAACCGACCGGTCGGCATACACGTGCCGAAGCCCGAGCAGCAGCGGCGGAATGTCATCCCGCGAGTTCTCGTCGATCTCGATCTCCTCGATCGCAACCTGACCCAATTCCATCTGCAGGCGAATGACGTTTCGCATGGCAATTCTCGCGAAGATTCCCGAAAATCCGGCCGATTCTCGACCGCATCGGCCGATTCCCGCATCAAAGCGGGATTCTTCGTCCCCTCTATATCACGATTCCACTTTCAGAGTCAAACCATTGTACTTTTTCGGTGCGGGCACAAGCTAAGGTGGGCGATGTCGGAGCCGGAACGGCTGCGTCCGAGCGGAGCCTGTCAACGCCGTTGAGACAGCAAGGGGTGTCATGTACTGAGCATCTCCCACGGTAGGGGTGGCCTTCGGCGGGTGGATCCAGACCGTTTCGGGGCGCGCCCGCGGTTTCGGTCTCCCCCGGACGAATCGTTCCGGGTGCCGGCCCCAGGCCCCGCCCAGGGTGCATCGGCGTGGCTCGATCCGGTGCCGGGCGCGGCCGTGGTGGACCTCGTCAGGGGTGAGCATCGCGAGGCCGGCAGGGTGAGGCTCGGTATGGTACCAGGGGAAGAAGAATCAACCGAAGGCGAGGGCGGCGGTCCGGTCCGGGAAGCGCCCGGGAAACCCGGGGTGGTAATTCAGGGTCTTGAACGGTGCCTCCGAGAAGGGGCGGTCATCGCGGACCCTGGCGCGACGGAGCGAGCGGGTGATGCCGAGCTGGGCGAGGAGTTGCGCAGTGCACGGGCGGGTCATGGGGGCGCGCGGTCCGAGTGCAGGGTCCGCACCCGGGGCTGGATGCCCTGCTTGAGACATGATTCTTCGATCCGCCGGCTGGCCAGGGCAGCGCTCTCGCGTTCGGCGACCCTCCATCCCACCTCGTAGCGGCGGAAGAGATCGAGCTGCACGTAGAGGCAGGAAGACCCGGTCTTCGGCCCGAGCCGCCGTGTGCGGTCCCAGGACCCGACCGGGTTCGGAGCGCGGGCAACAAGTTCGGGCTTGGCGTAGCGTGGGTGGGTGAGCGGGTTGCGCCGTTCCCGCACCGGCGGGCGGGCGGAGAGGATGCGGTACCTCGTGCGCTCCGAGCCCAGGTACCGTCCTTCGTCGAGCCGCATAGCCACGACCTCGACCGGGGAACGGTCGACGAAACGCGGGGAGGCGAGCCGGTCGAAGACCGGCGCCCGCCCCCCCCTCGCTCAACCCATGTTTAACAAGGGGTTCTAGAACACAAGGTTTTAAAGGGTTTCAGCGCCCTTCGAAAGGTCGTCAGGCACGACATTTCGTGCGCCACACTTTTTCAGATGGTCAGCCTTCGGGTGCCTCCGGGGGTGTGCGGGATCCCCAGCGCGCCGTAGATGCTGCGCTGCTCGGGTTCGGCCCGGGTGGCCTTGCGGACATGGAGGGTTTGACCGTTGGCCTGCCGGAAGGTCGCCGTGACCCGCTGCTGCCCTTCGAGGTCGGCACGGAGACTGCTCCAGCTTCGATGATCCCCGTTCGCTTGGAGTTTGCGGCGGATCATCTGGACCAGCTGGTAGGCGATGACGGAGATGAACCCGTGGCCGTCGGCCCGGAATTCCTTGGGATGGAAGATCGGCCGCAGGCCCAGCTCGGATGTCATCGACCGAAACCCGGCCTCCAAGTCCGTGAGCATCGTGTAGGTGCGCCCCAAGGTGTCGTCGTCCCAGTCGGTGAGGTTGGAGCGCAGGGCATAGACGCCGGGACGGGTGCGTTCGGGGTCGGGAACCGGTCGGCGCTTCCAGGTCACGGCCGTGGCCTTGGCTCCGAGATCGTCGATGTCCACCTCGACAGCGTAGTGTGGGGCGGCGTGGCGGCACTTCTCCTGGATCCGGCCGATCCGGCGCCAGACATCGTCGACGCGCCGGTGGGCGCGGGGACGGGAGAGGCCGTCGTGAATCTTCTGCAAGGCGGTCTCGAATCGCTCGGCCGATCGGTCCAGGATCGCCTGTTCTTTCTTGCTTTTGGCCTCGGAACGGCAGGCGAGGAAGATCTCGCCGGTGGCCGGGTCGACACTTCGGTACAGCTGCACCTCCGGACCGGAACGGCCCCGGATGGGGGTCGCACGGGCGCCCTCGAAATCGCACCGGAGGCGGCTGACGATCAGGTAGCGGTACCCGTGGTCGCGTAACCACGCGAGGTGGTCCTCCGTCGCGCTCCCGGCATCCAGGACCACCCGTGCACCTGCGGGCGTCTGGAGTCCGGCAAGCAGGGTCTCCAGCGTGGCCCCCTCGGAGACGTTGCCTTCGAAAACGCGGGATCTCCGTACGAAGCCGCTGCCGTCCAGAACCAGGCCGAGCGTCCGCAGCCGGCCATCGGAGCGGTGTTCCTGGGAGCGACCGAAACGGGCCTTGGGCGGCTGCGCCGCCCGGCCTTCGGAGAACGGGTTCGTGAGATCGTACAGAGGGATCGTCGGCTCGATTCCGAACCGATCCGTGATTCGGTGGAACAGGTGGTTCTCGATCGCGTCGCGATGATGCAGGAGCGCATCCGAAGCCCGGTACAGACTCCTGGCGCTCGAAGCTTCGAAGTCGACCTCCAGCAGCTCGCCGAGCGCACTGCGCCGGCACAACCACGCCCAGGTGGCGTGCTCGGAACCGGGGCGCGCCATGCGTCCGAGAATCGAACCCAGCGCGGCCCTCCGCAGCGGGCCGGGGACCTCCAGATGCTCCAGCAGGCGGTCCAGGCCGGCCTCCCGGATGGCCCACAACCCCACGTGCTCGACACCGCAGGAACGCGGCCGCACCATCTCAAGGCGGGTGACGTCGACTTCCTGGAGATCGGTCTTTCGGGGCGCCGGAGGGGCCGAGGCCACGAGACGGCCGGCAATCCGTTGGGCTTCGCCTTCGGCCTTCGCGGACAGGGAGACGGGCAGGAAGGTGGACTGCGGGTTGAGGATCTCGTCGATTCGCCGACAGAGGTCTCCCCACAGCTCCGGCTTGATCGGAAAGTCGGCGCCGAGATTGAGCAGCGTTCGCTGCCGCACCCGGTCGCCCCGGCGCACCGATTCCACCAACCGGCAGGTGGTGTAGGAGCGACCTTTGCGGCCGCCGGTTCGGGTCCGTCGAATGAACATGCACCCAACCTAAGGCTGTTTCGGTCGACTGCAAGGGGCCGTCAAAAGAACATGGCACGACTTACGTCGATAGGGTGCCTGACCCAACCGATGAAACTTGCCGTCGAGGACCACCTCTGGCGGTCGTGGGGGGGGGGGTGGAATTCATGAACAAAGCGTGAAAGACGGTTGCGGGTTCCGATCCGACAGTGTTCGGATGCGCGAGAATGCAGGATGGCCGAAATGGCAAGTAGCAATGATTCCGATAAACTTCGATCACTTCGCCAAGCGTGCCGGGGCTTGTCCTGTCACGATTCAGCGACAGAAGATGGAATGCAGATGTTTGCCAATTGTTTGTCGAACTGATGGCGAGGCAGACCCTCAGCATGATCAAGCCCTTAGGTACCTACTCACCCCTTTCTTTGGGGATCTGATTGGTCGTAGTGCAACTTGATCATGTCTGCGGCCTTACCGGCGAGCGCGATCCGGATGGCAACGATCGGGTTGTATTAGTGCCGCCATCAATCCCAGGTGGCTTGATCCATGTTGAACGAGATTCCGCTGATTCTGAACCGGAATTCCATTCAACATGGTCATAGAAGGTCCGCCTCATAGTGTCAGCCGGAAATCATCCACGGAACGGACCGGCAGCCGACGGAACCTGCACCGTTGGCCGGCACGAGGGAACCCGTGCCGGCGCCGCGGACTTCGGAACCGCGTTGCAGACCCGTCGCCACCGGCCGGAAAGGAAGATCGACCGAAGACCGGACCGGTTCTGGCCCGTCGGAACCCGGACGTCCGGGCTCCTGCAGCGGGCGAGAGAAGGGGACGAGAGAAGATGCTCGCCCCCGAACGCCTTCAGGAAAAACGATCCAGGATCAACAGGGGGCGAGCAGTTACTGTGCTAGACGACTGTCCCTGGCTGGCAACGCGCATGTACGGGAGAACCGGTCAGGCCGCGATCTCGCGATCTACAGCCGATGAGAAATACGGACAAGCCCGCAATGCCAGCATCGGGTTCCGATGCTGTACGGAACGCTTCTTCTGCCGAGGGTTTCGACCGCGGCTCGGCGCCGCGCCGGATCATCACTTGCGAACGATGGGCAGCCCCGGGCCTTGCGGTCGTTCCCACGACTTCCGTGAACCTTAGAGCATGATTCAAAACTCCATATAATCAGTAGTTTACGGTTTTGCCGGGGGTTTCGGCCCGTCCGAGGCGGCGCACCAGGATGCGGATCACGGCCCGTTGCAGCCCTGCCCGCGAGCTCTCCAGCCGTCGTTCATCGTCCGTATCTACTCACCCCCCTACTGATGACGAAGATCAATCCGTTTCTTGTCAGCCGGAACACACACCTCCGGTCATCGGTCGCGAGCGAGTTAAAGGGGCAAGGGAAAATGCCGGATCCGAACCCGTCAGGAAAAACGATTCGTCATCAGTAGGGGGGTGAGTAGATACCATCGTCCTTCGCCCGACGTCGGCAGCGGCCCAGCCAGCCGAACCACCGCTCGATGATCCAGCGTCGCGGAAGCACCTCGAAACCCTTCGGTTCCTTGGGTTGGGTCACGATCTCGAGGTCCGGGGCGGCCGGCATCGCGGCCAGGGCTTGGGCCCGTTTGGGGCCGCGGTACCCTCCGTCTGCCCAGACCTTCTGCAAGCTCGGCAGGGTCGTTCGCAGTTCGGCGAGGACCGCCGGCGCACCCTCCCGATCCTGCACGTGGGCGGGGTGCACCTGCAGGACCAAGGGCAACCCGAGGGTATCGACCACCGCGTGCCGCTTTCTCCCCTTGATCGTTTTCCCACCGTCCTAGCCACTCGGCCCACCACTCTCCGTCGTCTTCACGGATTGACTGTCGATCACCCCCGCCGTCGTCGTCGAACGCCGGCCCTCCAGCGCCCGGGCCGGACCCTGGGAGCTGGAGCAGCGGTCCTTGCCGGTGGCGCCGGCCCTCCAGCGCCCGGGCCGGACCCCGCAACGCCGCCACGAGATCCCCATACAGGCCCTGGTTCCGCCACCGGTACAAATCGTATCGGACCGTTGAAATCACAGGAAAACAAGGTGGTAGCGCACGCCACTGGCAACCCGTCATCCACGGATACAGCAGCGCATTCACCACCTCGCGCAGGTCTACCTCACGGGGACGGCCCGTCGACGACGGTGCCGGAAGCAACGGCTCCAAACGAGCCCATTCCGCGTCGGTCCGATCGCGTTCGAAGCGGGTTCCCCGACGCTGATACTTCGCACGAGCGGTCTCGCTCCCAGCCATGGCATCCTCCCAATGTCGTCGCCAACCACATCGTAGAGGCTCGAATCGGGGCCGCTCCATAGTTTCCGCACAGGCTCTCAGGAGAGGATGCCGGATCCATCGGCGACGAAATCGGTCTCCCTCCCCGGTCGAACCGGAGGAACATATGCGACGATGTTCGCTCGGCAAACCTCCGGCCCCGTCGCCGACGGGCCGGATGACACCCCAAGTGTCCTGGTTCATCATGAGATGGCTCCCGCACGGAGAAGCGGAAGCGGGAGCCGCCGGGAGGCGTGCCCGCGCCTGCAGGGAAGTGCGGTGCTTGGTGCGGTACGTACCCAGCATGGCCGGTGAAGCGCCGGGGATCCGGAGCGGTGACGCCGTTCGTGCGGTATCTGGAACACGGAAGACGGATGCGCGTCGAATCGCTGGCCCCCCTGCTCCTCCGGTGTCTCGCACCGGAAACCGCCCATCATCTGGCACTGCGGGCGCTGGAAACCGGCGCAGTGGGGCGGGCGCGAATCCAGCCGGACCCGCGACTGGCGATCGAAGCGGCCGGAGTGCGCTTCCCGTCGCCGCTGGGACTGGCCGCCGGGTTCGACAAGGACGCCCGCGTACTGCCGGCGCTGGCTCGACTGGGATTCGGACACGTCGAAATCGGAACGGTGACGCCGCGACCCCAGCCCGGCAACCCTCGTCCGCGAATTTTCCGGCTCCCGGCCCAGAAGGCACTGATCAACCGCCTCGGTTTCCCGAGCGCGGGCCTAGAGGCGGTCGCAGGCCGGCTCGAGCAACGTCCGCACGGCCTTGTCGTCGGTGCCAATGTCGGCTGCAACCGAAACGTGTCCGATCCCACCCGGGATATCTGCAACGGCGTGGACCGACTGGGCCGACTGGCGGACTACGTGTGCGTCAACGTTTCGTCCCCCAACACTCCCGGTCTTCGCGACCTCCAGGTCGGGTCGGCACTCGACCGTTTGCTCGCAAACCTCCGACAAACCCGGGAGAGCATCGAGGACGAAACCGGTCGGTCCGTTCCCGTGTTCCTGAAGGTCGCACCCGACCTGGACGACGCACAGGTACAGGACCTGACCGATCGGCTGATTCGGCAGCCCGTCAATGGAGTGGCGGTTTCCAATACCACCGTCGCTCGTCCGCCTACTCTGATCGATCGCCACCGCGGTGAAACCGGCGGTCTCAGCGGCCCCCCGCTCTTCGAGCCGTCGACCCGGCTTCTTGCCGTGTTGTACCGGACCCTGCCACGATCCTTTGCCCTGGTTGGAATCGGCGGGGTTTCCGGTGCCGGTGACGCTTGGCGGAAGATCGAAGCCGGAGCTAGTCTCGTCCAAGTTTACACGGGCTTTGCGTACCAAGGGGCCGGACTGGTCGACCGCATCCACTCGGGACTGGCGCAGGCTGTCGGGAACAGGAAGTACCCTTCCTTGTCCGCAGTCGTGGGCAGCCGTGCCGAGGAAATCAGCGAGGCCCGGCCGCATGCGTGAATCGCCCCGGCCGACCATCCACGATTCCTTGGCGGCGCCGGCGCTCGCAGCGAGGGCCTATGTGCTCGACGTGTGGGGGGTGCTGTGGGACGGCGTACAGGCCTATCCCGGTGCGGCCGAATGCCTGCGTGCACTCCGGCGTCGGAACAAGCAGATCCTCCTGCTGTCCAATGCCCCTCGTCGCAGCCGGACGGTGATTCGAAACCTGGCCGGAATCGGCATCTCCGATTGCCTGTTCGACGACGTTCTGACGTCCGGAGATCTCTGCCGGGCAGCGTGCGCCCGCCACGCAGAGCGCATCGGAACCGCCTACCACTACCTCGGGCTGGACAAGGACCGCGCGCTGCTCGAAGGGCTGTCCTACCGGGAAGCAGGCGGTATCCGTTCTGCGGACTTCATCCTGAATCTCGGCACCCGCCGACTGGGAGACCGCACGGAAACCTATCGATCCGAACTGATGCGGGCGCGGGAACGGGATCTTCCGATGCTCTGCGCCAATCCGGACCGAACCATCGTGAGGACGAACGGAACCCGGATTGACTGCGCCGGAGCACTCGCGGACCTGTATGCGGACCTCGGCGGTTCGGTACGATCGTTCGGCAAGCCACTGGCTCCCACCTACGACGCCTGTTTCGCGCGCTTGCGGGGTCGGCTGCCCGACCTGGATCCCGGCCAGGTGCTCGCAATCGGGGACTCGCTTGCGACCGACGTCAAGGGGGCACAGGTCGCCGGCTTTCGCACGGCCCTGGTCGCCGGCGGCATCCACGGACGGGATCTCGAGCTCCGGGCGCACGGCGAGCGCCCGACCCCCCGGAACGTTGCCGCCCTGATTCGCCGGCTGGGCATTTGCCCGGATTTCGTTCTGTCGACATTCCGGTGGATCCCCTGAGGATCGCCGGCAGACGGCCGAAGGCCGGCAAGACGACGGCCGAAGCCCGCGTCCGACCGGAACCGGATCCGTGCTCCACGGAAAGCCGCACCCCTGCCGGCACCGGACGGACTTCCCGCAGGCCTGTGATGCGATCCGTGGGGAGATACGAGATCGCTGGAAGGTCTGCGTGAAATTAGTGCCCGCCCGAAAAAGTACAACCAGTTGACTCCAATGATGGAAGTGTGCTATTGAAGGGATGAAGAATCCCTCTGTGGGGCGGGAATCGGCCGCTGGGGCCGGAACATCGCGCGGGATTCGGGAATTTTCGGGAGAATGGCCATGCGGGAGACCGTCCGCCCTCAGCTGGAATTGGGCCAGGTTCCGATCGAGGAGATCGAGATCAACGTATATTCGCGGGATGACATTCCGCCGATGCTGCGTGGCCTTCACTACGTGTATGCCGACCGGTCGACCCGGGCCCGGTGGTTCGAGATCCTGGAGGAGGGGATCCTTCCCGAGGTATCCCGCCTGCGAGGGCGTCCCGGCATGGAGTTGTGGAAGATCCTGGTGATGGGTCTCCTGAAGCAGGGTTTGGGCTAGGACTTCGATCACGTGCACGAGCTGGTGAACGAGCACAGGACGGTTCGGAAGTTTCTGGGGCACACCGACATCTGGGATCACACCTGGTACGGATATCAGACGATGGTGGACAACGTGAGCTTGCTGACACCGGAAGTGCTGGGGAAGGTGTCGCAGCTGATCGCGGAGAAAGGCCATGCGCTGGTACGGAAGCGGAAGCGGACACGGAAGCGGAAGGACGACACGAACGTCACGAACGGCGCGGACGGCGCGGACGGCGCGAACGGCGCGAACGGCGCGGACGGCGCGAACGGCACGAACGGCACGAACGGCACGAACGGCGCGAACGGCACGAACGGCACGAACGGCGCGAACGGCACGAACGGCACGAACGGCGCGGACGGCGCGAACGACGCGGACGGCGCGAACGGCGCGGACGGCGCGAACGACGCGGACGGCGCGAACGACGCGGACGGCGCGGACGGCGCGAACGGCGCGGACGGCGCGAACGACGCGGACGACCGGGGCCGCCGTCGGTCGGACGACCCCCTGCGGGGCCGCTGCGATTCGTTCGTGGTGAAGACGGATGTGCACTACCCGACAGATGTCCACCTGTTGTGGGATGCGATGCGTTGCCTGGTGCGGGATACGGGTCGCGCCGCCGTACGCTTGGGGGTGTCTGGATGGCGGCAGTGGCAGCATGGGAGCCGGAAACTGCAGCAGCATTTCCAGCAGGTTCGGCAGACCCGACGGGCCCGTCCGGAGCAGGTCAAGGCCGTACCTCGACGCCAGCCGGGCGTGGGTCCGGCGGGCGGAAGAGGCGGTACCGGTGCTTCGGGAGCGAGACGTCCCGATCTCCACGGTGCGTTCGGTCGAGTCGTACCTCAAGCATGCCCGCCGGCAGATCCACCAGGTGGATCGCCGTCTGCGGAAGGGCGAGAAGATTCCGCAGAGCGAGAAGGTGTTTTCGATCTTCGAAGAGCACACACGCTGGTGTGTGAAGGGCAAGGCCGGGGTGCCGGTGGAACTCGGAGTGCCGGTGGCCGTGCTGGAGGATCAACACGGCTTCCTCCTGCACCATCGGGTCCTGTGGGAAGGCGGAGACGTGGATCCTGCCGTGCCCAGGATCCGAGAAGCCCAGGCTCGCTTCCCCGACCTCCGCCTGTGCAGTTTCGATCGGGGCTTTCACAGCCCCTCCAACCGGATCACCCTGGACGAGCTGCTGGAGCACAACGTGCTGCCGAAGAAGGAAACGCTCGGTCAGGCGGACCGGAAACGGGAAGCCGACCCGATGTTCCGGAAGATGCGTCGGCAGCATCCGGCCGTGGAGTCCGCGATCCACAACCTCGAGCAACGCGGCATGGACCGGGTCCTGTCGTATGGGGCAGACGGGTTTGCCCGGATGGTGGCACGGTCCGTGACCGCCTTCAACGTCCACCGAATCGGGCTGCTGCTGCACCGGCAGGCCCGGGCCCGGGCCCAACGACGACGAAGACGCGCCGCCTGACGGCGGCTTCCTTCCACCCCATCTGCGAAGCCCGCCGGAGGCGGGAACGGAGCCGCTCGCCCCGGCCGCCGGATTCGCGGCGGGACAAGCCCGGATGCCGCTGCCCATCGGCAGAAATCCCCCCGGAAACCGAGCGGACGGGGCACCGAGGGAGGGTTCCAACCCGCAATTGCGCCGGCAGACCATCCGAAAGGGGCATTTTCGGGCGGGCACAAATTATGCCGAATCCGGCCGTTGGAAGGCGCGGAGGGAACCATCATCCATGCACTCGAATCCAGCACGCAATGATGTTCCGTGCCGAGGAGTGCGGCTTGCGCGCGCCCAGCGCCAATCCCTGCATCGGTATCCGCAGGAATCCGGGGCGCCGTAGCGCACGACGATCCCACGCTGCTAATCCAGCGGCGACCGGCGAGATTTTTCGGTCTGCGTCGCGCTGCAATCGTGCTGCCAAGGCTCCATTAGATCTTCTCGGCGCGAAAAAATTGCGTCAAGGGGCGATCTGTGATGACGCAAGCCCCAACGCACTCGGATTTCGCGTCTCGGAATCAGCGTGGGATCACCGTGCCGTAGCGCCCGCTTTCTCGATACCGACGATCTAGCCGGCTCGGACGCGCTCTCGACCTCCAGCAGGATCGGCCCAGAACCGACAGAAGGACCGTGTGCCCAGAATGTCCCGCTTCGATGGCGCATCCGGGCTCAGGTAGTGCAGTGGGAGTCCACCACCAACGAGTCAAAGCGACCGCTCACCTTGACCCATGGTCGCGAACCCGGCACCCATCTCGGTTATCGCCGCTCGAGGCCGCGTCGGCGTGCTGAAATCCGACCCGAAAACCGATCGTCGAATCCCGCCGAAAGAGCGGTCGCGACCTTCAACTGCGGGATTCAGGATCACTGCTTCGCCTGCTTGCCCGGCCGCCGCCGCCGGTGCTAGGATGGCAGCATGATGGACGGGCCGGCGCCGCATCAACTGTCCGAGCGGCTCGCCCGCTTGGAGGAGCGGATGAAGACCATGCAGGCGGAATACAAGACCGACATCGCCCTCTTGGCAAAGACCATCGCCGAGGATAACGCAAAGCGCGATACCGAAACCGCAAAGCGCGATACCGAAGCCGCGAAGCGCGATACCGAAGCCGCGAAGCGCGACAAGGACAACCTTCGCTGGCAAGTCGGACTGTGGATTGCCGCGGTCGTCGTTCTTGGCTTCATCATCCGCCTGTCCGCTGACTAACGCGCCCGGCGTGTGGACTTGCGGGTCCGGGCGCTCTCTCCTACGCGCACCATGCTTGGTGCATAAGGGCGGCCGGTCCGGAAAGCATCGCTTCGGTAGACCGGTGTTCGGCATGCTGGGTTCGAGGACCGGTCCGGCACCAAGGGCCTGTCAGAAACTAGAGAACGTTTGAAGATGCGGGCAGAAGGGTTTGGTTCCCCTCGCCGTGGAAGGAATGACGCCGAAGTCGAGGGCGGTCCTCTCCTGATCGAAGACCTTCACCCGCTTGGGGTCTTCGTTCTCGTCCCCTTCGCAGCGGATCCGGAGCCCGGTGCGGGTCAGGTGCTGCCGATTCGTTCGATGATCACGGGCGAGGCTTCGCAGCGGACTGCCCTTCCCGTTCCAGTGGAGAAACGAGAACCGGCGGTGTGCGATCCGATTCCCCAAGCCGACCCCGGGCAACAGGTGACGGACATGGATGTCGACCCCGAGTTCGCGGTCGAGCTTCCGGAGTTCCACCTTCCGGAGCCGCATCCGATTCCCGTCGCATCCCCCGGAGTCGGCGTGGTCGACAGCCGCCGGGCCCGGAGTAACCGTTCCTGCCCCATGCGACGCCACCAGAGGCGGATGCCGAACCGCACACCCACCGAGGATCGTGGATCCCGTCGTACACTCCGTCACTCCGTGCGGGGGCGGCCTCGCCCGGTTCCCGGTCCGCGCAGTCGTGCCCCGAACCTCGTCGAGCTCTCTCCCCTTGGGCGACGGGCGCACCCGCCGTTCCTGAAGTTTCCGGCCCGCTCCGTCTGTTTTCGTGTCCACGGAGATCTTCGGCTGCCCGGCGGCGCGGAACTCTTCCATCTGCTGATGGATATGCGAGAATCACGCATCCCGGTCGGGATGACCGTCCCCTTCCTTCGTCCTGGCTTGGGCTGGAAGGGAACAGCCGATTGTGCGCGGCCGCTGCAACACCCGGGTGCGGGACGTCGGATCTCCCCTCTCCTTCACCCATGCTTAACCCGAAGTTCCCTCTGATCTCACTGACAGAATCACGACGAGTGGTTGATTGTGTTGGCAAAATGATGCGATGATGGCTTGAAAGTGTCCCCATGAAACGGCGAACATTTCCCTTGACACGGTGGGCTGCCATCCCCATATGCGTTGCCATGTATGTAGACATCGTTCCCAACCGTACCTCACCCCCCGCCGTCCTCCTGCGCGAAGGATGGCGCGAGAACGGTAAGGTCAGAAAGCGCACCGTCGCCAATCTCTCCTCCTGGCCCATGGAGAAGGTCGAGACCCTGCGGCGCCTCTTGAAGAACGAACCCCTCGTCGGTCGTGACGATGCCTTCGACATCGTCCGCTCCCTCCCTCATGGCCATGTGGCTGCGGTGCTGGAAACCTTGAAGAAGCTGGGACTGGACAGGCTGATCGACCCGAAGCCCTCCCCAAGGCGCGATCAGGTCCTGGCCATGATCACCGCAAGGATCCTGGAGCCCGCCTCGAAGCTGGCCACGGCCAGGGGGCTGGCCGTGGCGACAGCGGTCAGCACCCTAGGCGAGATCCTCGATGCGGAACTGGACGAGGACGTCCTCTACGGCGCCATGGACTGGCTCCTGGAGCGTCAGGAGAGGATCGAGCGGTCCCTGGCGAAGCGGCACCTCAAAGAGGGCTGCCTGGTGCTCTATGACCTGACATCGGTATGGATGGAGGGGAGGACGTGCCCCTTGGCCCAACGGGATCGTTCCCGGGATGGCAAGAAGGGCACGCTGCAGATCGAGTTCGGCCTTCTGTGCGACCGAGACGGGTGTCCGGTGTCGGTGCAGGTGTTCCCCGGCAACACGGCGGACCCGGCCACGCTGTCCTCACAGATCACCACGCTGCAGGAGCGGTTCTCCCTAGCGCAGGTGGTGTTGGTGGGAGACCGGGGGATGCTGACCGAGCCGCGCATACGCGAAGAGGTGGAGCCTGCGGGCCTGGACTGGATCAGCGCCTTGAGGGGACCGGCCATCCGCGCCCTTGTGGAGGCCGGCGACGTCGAGATGTCGCTCTTCGACGAGAGGGATCTGGTGGAGATCACCAGCGATGCGAATCCCGGCGAGCGCCTCATGGTCGGCCGCAACCCCCTGCGGGCCGAGGACCGGGCCCGCAAACGCCAGGAACTGCTCAAGGCCACCGAGGCCCTGCTCGAGCCGATCGCAGCAGCGACACGGCGCGAGAGACGCCGTCTCAAGGGTGCCGGGAAGATCGGGGAGAGGGTCGGCAAGGTCATCGGCAAGTACAAGATGGCGAAGCACTTCACGTGGTCCATCAACGACGAGGGTGTCTTCACCTACCAGCGAGACGACGCCTCCATCGCCGCCGAGGCTAGGCTCGACGGTCTCTACGTGATCCGCACCAGCCTGCCGGAGAGCGAGCTCGACGGTCCCGGCACGGTGCGCGCCTACCAGCGGTTGAGCTCCGTGGAACGGGCCTTTCGCAGCCTGAAAACCGTGGATCGGAAGGTCCGCCCTGTCTACCACCGCACCGAACCCCGGGTCCGCGCCCACGTCTTCCTGTGCATGCTCGCCTACTACATCGAATGGCACATGCGCCAGAGACTGAAGCCCATGCTGTTCGACGACGAGGATGCCGAAGGCGCCGAGTCCCGGCGGCCGTCCGTCGTGGCGCCGGCAGAAGTCTCGGCGAGCGCCCGGGCCAAGACCGGCAGCAAGCGGAACGCTGACGGTGATCCGGTGCACCGCTTCTCCATCCTCATCGATGATCTCGCCACCATCACTCGCAACACCGTGGCGCCTCGCCTTGCGGGCGCCCAACCCTTCCAGATCACTACGCGACCCACGCCGCTCCAGAAAAAAGCCTTGGGCTACCTCGGCGTGCGCCTGTAGCGTGCCCAGTAGCAACACGCCCGAATCTTTCAAACATCAACACGTTCATAACGATGCGTCTGATCGGCTCTGGAACTTCGGTTTAACGAGGTCAGTCGATTCTGGCCCGGAATTGGCGATTTCAGGGGCCTTGACCGAGAGCATCCCCTGTATACACAAGGGTCATCATGTTTGCGTCTGCAAAAATAGTGCCAGGTTCCTTCGGAGGACTCTTGCAACCGGCCGGATCGGGATCAGGCTGAGGCGCAGGTTCCTTCGACGAACTCGAACCGATGAGGCGACGGCCAAGCCCTCCAGGTTCGCGTCCACCCACGTCGAAACCCGCGCAACGCAGGATCTCCAGCGTACTCGGGATTCCGCACGCTCCCGGAAACACCGGAAGACAGACGGTCTGGCAAAAGCTTAGCCCACGAAACGTAGTGCCTGGAGGGCCTTTGAAGCCTCCTTAAGCCGAAGTTCCAGAGCCGATCAGACATACGTATCGGATAGAAATGACATTCGACAAATTTCAGCGATGTCGGACTGGGTACACTACGGCTTCACGCGCAGAAGCTTGCGTGCCGTTCTCTGGGGTGGACGATGTCGAAGGCATCGTCCAGGGACCGTACTGCGGTTCCTTCCTTGCGGAGGACGCGTCCTCCCTCGATGGGAGCGAGCGATCCCTTGGAGAGGTGGGCGAGGGTGCACGTAGTGACCGTTCCGGCTTCGCGCCAGGATTCGCGGAGCCGGAGGGCGGGTGGTGAGGCGCGGTGGAGGACGGATTCGATCTACATGGCCACTGTATATCGGCGATCAATCCGTGTATGTCCAGCATCAAGCCCATGATGACATGGGTACACTTTGACGCCCAGACAATCGGATAAACCATTCTGTATCAGTGACGTGACGTGGATATCAGCCAGAATGTTCTGGAACTTCGGCTTAAGTCCTTCTGGAACAAAGTGTTGCAGCAGAATCTCTCGTTAAACTTGGATTCAGGTGCCAGACCGGCCTCAAGCCGAGCATGTCGGGAATCGGTCAACCGCAGCGATGGTTGTCCGGACCGTCCCTCACCCACAACGTCATGAAGGGGAAACTTCCGTGCGGGCCCGTTTGCGCAGCCCCGCAAGCAACTGCGGATCGTGGACCACGCGGGGGACCTTGTGTTGCCCGCCGAGTTTCCCGCGATCCTTCATCCATGCCGCAAACCCGCCCGACGGAATGACGGCAACCCGCGGCGGGTTCAGGCCCCATCCGCCGGCCCGATGGGCCGCATAGTCCTCGTTCAGATTTCTCAGGACCGAGTCGACCTCCGTCGCGAACTTCCGAATCCGAACGGTGTCGATATCCGGCCCGGAAAACTCGACGACGAACAGATGCCCTCCCCGTTCCCCGCTGCGTCGGGAAAACAGCGAACCCACCGTAAAATCGGTCACGGTCGTGCCGATCGTCCTGGCCGCTGTCGCGACCGCGCGCTCCAGTTCGCTGCCAATCACGTGTTCGCCGAACGCGGATAACGTGTAGCTGGTCCGCCCGGTTACCCGGATTCGGGGAGGAGCACGACTGATCAGCGCAACGGTATCGCCGACCCGGTACCGCCAGAGGCCGGCGGCCGTGGATACCACGAGCGCGTAATTGGTCCCGACCTCGGCATCCCCGATCCAGCGGCAGTCCTGCGGGCCCGCCGGCGCCTCGTGCATCGGCGCGAATTCGTAGAAGATCTCGTTGTCGAGCAGCAGTCGCAGGCCCTCGCCGTCCGCGCCGTCGGCAATGCCGAAGAACCCCTCGCTCGCCGGATAGACCTCACGAGTCTCCGCCGGTGTACCATCGAGAAGCGTGTCGAACCGGTCCCGGTACGGCGCCCACGCGACGCCTCCGTGCACGAGCAGTTCCAGATCCGGGTAGACGGAGGCAATCCGGCGGTCCTTCGATCCCGCGATTTCGAGCAACCGGTCGAAATAGAGGAGCAGCCAGCTCGGAGTTCCTCCGATCGCCCGGATGTCCTCCTGCAGGGAGTGCCGGGCACATTGCTCGACCTTCGTCTCCCAGTCCGCGATGGCTTCCAGACGGCTCGGAGGAAAAGAACGCAGCCCGGCCCAAAACGGACGCACCGCCGCCGCAATCCCGCTGAGATCGCCGCTGTAAACGCCGCGTCCGTGGCGGGTCAGACCCGTCGATCCGCCCAGCATGAAACCGCGCCCCGCCAGCACGCGGCTCTCCGGGCGGTTGTCCACGTGATGAATCAGGAGGTCGAGGACCGCGCGGATGTTGGCACGGTTCATGTCGCGACTCACCGGGATGAACTTGGTCGATCCGCGGGTGGTTCCCGATGACAGGGCAAAGTACGGGATCCGCCCCGGCCACGTGCAGTTCACGAGTTGCGGGAACGATCCCTGCCAGTAGGTATCCCAGAAGGCCTCGTAGGTCCGTACCGGTACCCGCTCGCGGTAGTCCGCAAGCGATTCGACGGCCTCGAATTCGTGCTGCCTGCCGAACCGGGTGCCGCGGGCGCGACGGACCAGCGAGCGGAGCACGCGAAGCTGGGCCGCTTCCGGATGGGTGCGCTTCAGCCGACGCAGGCGCCTGCCGCCCAAGGCGCGGACCATCCATGTGGCATCGTACATGGGTCAACGCCCGGAGGTGGAAACGGGAGCGCACCGCACCTGTGCCCGCGCGCGCGTCGACCGGCGGATCCCGGACCTCGGTATCGACGACCGGAGAGTACGATCCCGGTCTCGCGAGCTTCTCGACGGCACTCCCGCACCTCCCCTCCGAGATTCTCCCGGCACTCCGGCGCTGGAACGGTGCCCCACCCCGTCCCGGCCTCACGTCACGAGTTGTCGAGCACCAGCTCGTGCAGGGAGCGCTCCCGCACCGCGTCCAGTGTCAGCGGAACCTGAACATAGTCACCCTCGCGCCAAAGCGGCCACTGGTCCAGCATCGTCGAACTGTTGATCCATCCGTCCTGCCCCCCAAGCAACACGAAGTAGTTTGCATCGGGATCGGACAGGTCGGAGACGTGCCGGGCATTGGATCCGTAACGCACCTTGTGGCGACCGGACGAGGCATCATGGGCCGTTTTCATGAGGGTGTCCGAACTTCCCCCGACCCCGTGCTCGGCGAAACGGTAGCGTGCGCCGACCAGCGGAACGCGGGCCAGAGGATGCGCCAGTTCCAGTCGGTGCAGGTCTCCCCAGTCGGCGGGGGAAGCGAGACCGTCGGCCGCAGCCTCAAGCCCCGCCGCCAAAGCCGCCTGCACCGTCTCGCTGCGCGCGGCCTCCACGTCGGCAGGCAGCAGCGCGGCAATCCTGCTCACCGTCGCGAGCGGTGGCCCTTCCTCCGCTCCGAATGCCAGCGGATAGAACGCGCGGGCGAAGCCGTCGCGGAACTGTTCGAACGTGACGGCACCCTCCGAGTCCCGTCGGTAGTGTCCGTCCCAGCGTCGCATTCTCCCGATCACCTCGGCCGCGCTCTCGGTCGCGGATTCCGCGAGGCCCGCCCCGTCCAGCCGGGACAGGAACAGGTCCCGGAGCGCGAGGGACGACGCCATCTTCACATCCCGCTGCAGCCCCATCACGGTCTCGAGGTCGACCGGCGTTCCGGACTCGATCACTTCTGCCATGCGGCGCACGCGGTCGTCCGGCGAGAAAAAGAACCCGACCGGCATGCCCGACGCCGCCGGCCGGTTGTTGGCCGATGCCAGGTAGCCGACATCGGGATTGAAGCTGAACGGCAGATCCCGGGCGGACCGTATCGCATTCCAGTCGGCGGCAGATTGTTCCGTGAGCACGATATCGGGCGGCGACGCGGTTCGGTGCGGCACCTGCACCGCCATGACCTGCCCGATATTGCCGCGGGTGTCCGCGTACAGCATGTTCTGGCCCGGCACGGCGAACTCGTCGAAGGCCTCGCGAAACGCGGCGAATCCACGAGCGCGGCTCACCGCGAGCATCGCACCGATCTCATTGCTCGGTCGGTGGCCGGTCCAGCGGAGCGCCACGGGCGGCAGATCGTATTCCTGCAGGAACGGAAGTTCCGACAGGATCGGGCCCCGGGCCGTCTCCCGCACGACCAACTCTTCGTCCAGCCACCACCGGACCGCAATTCGCTCGCGGCGCTCGCGGATTTCCGCAGGCGGCAATCCACTGACATCGTACAGGTCGCTCGAGGCGGCCCGCATGTTGGTGCCGCCCCACGCGATATCGGGATTGCGGCCGATGGCGAAGATCGGCAGACCCGGCCCCATCAGACCCACCGCGTGATAGGAGGGGGATTTCACCCCGGCAATCAACCACACGCCGGGCACCGTGATGCCGAGGTGCGGGTCGTTGGCGAGGATGCTGCCTCCCGTGGACGTTAGGGCGGGCGCGACGGCCAGGCTGTTGCTGCCGGTGCGCGCAAAGCCGCCCAGCACTTCGTGCAGGCGGGCGGTATCCGGATTCCCGTCAAAGCTGGGCAGGGAAGCACGGCCGTGCCGCACCAGACGCGCCCACAGTTCCGGCCAGTCCGGGCGGTGGCGCAGCGGCAACAGGCTGGCCCACACCAGCCAGTTGATATCGGTTCCGGCCAGCCGTCCGATGGTCAGCACGTCGGCGACGGTCCAAGGTTCCCGTGCAAGCCCGAGAACCGTGAACTCGTGCGGCAGATCCTCGGTCGTGGCCAGATAATGGTTGATGCCGTCGACGAACCGCTGAACCCAGCGCCGGGAGCGGTCGTCCATCGAGCGCTCGATCTCCGCCGCCGCCCGCGAAAAGGAAAGAGTCCGGATCCCGCGGTCGATATCCACCGCGACCGGGCCGACCATCTCGGAAAGCCGGCCGTGCGCCAGCATCCGGGCCATGCCCATCTGGCCCAGACGGAGATGGGCATGGACGAGGCCCAAGGCGAACGCCGCGTCTTCGTCGCTCTGGGCTTCAACGAACGGAATCTGATGGGCATCCCAGTAGATGCGGACCGGGTGCTGCACGGGGAGCGACCGGGTGGGAAAGACCGACAGGCGGTCCGCCAGTCCCAGCGGTTTCGGCAAGGGCGTCAGGACCGTGCAGCCCGCCATGCAGCTGCCGACCACGGCCAGACCCAGCCAGCGGGCCGCGCGGGCAGCCCTTCCGGTCGGTGCCGGTATCAAGGTCGCGGTTCCATTCGGACCTGCCTTTCGTCGTTGCGGCGCCGGGGGACGAAGCCCGGTCTTGAAGATGCAGGGGGGTACCCGAACAGCGGGAGATTTCGGCCGCAGATGCGGCTGAGTGTCGGGTGCGGAGGGATGGTTGCAGAAATGTATCGCACGGGGCGCGCCGCTTCCACACCTGAGGTTCGGCAGACTTCGCGATTCCCGCCCGCTGTTCCCGGCAGACCGCGTACTGCGCCGGAGCCGACAACGGGGCGGCTGCCGGTGGTTTCTCGGTCGTCACGACGGACCGGCGGTGCGGGCCGCAAGACACGAGCGGTTGGCCCGCCTGGAATCCGTCGGGTCGGTCCAAGCTCCCTGCGCCGTTCACGCAGGCCGGCGCCGTCCGGTTCGTGCCGGACCGAGCCTCCTCGTCGACTGCCCTTCAATCGATTGCCAGTTCGGGCAACGCTCGAACGATTTTCACGGTTTCCAGGCTGACGGTGATCATCCGCAGGAGCAGATCGAGCGGATAGCGCGGGTTGCCGACGGTCTCGGTGGCATAGCGATTGGCATCGCTGACGATTCCGCTTTTCCTGTCGATCCTGACACACTGGCGTTCCATGACCCAGGAGAGCGCCGGCTTGCCGTTCACGACATAGTGCCATGCGTCTGCGGGAATGTTGCGAACAGTGATGCGGGGGTTGTAGATCACCGTGGAGCGATCCTTGTTCCCGCCTGATCCCGGATGTTTCATCTTCGTGACCCGGTACCGACTGTCCGGGTCAGCCCCTGGAGGGGGGGGGAATCGATCGGCAGCCCGGCGCCCGTATCAATGATTGCCCGATACGGATCCACATGTTCGTATCCGACATGGAGTTCACCGAGGCGCCGCCCTGCATCGCGAAACGCGCGATAGTCCTCGACAGGCTTCACGCAGGGGATGCGTGGCAGTTCCTTGACAAGGCTGGCGCGGAAGCGGTTGCGATAGTCTTCCGAGTGCAAGAGCCCATAGACATAATGGAAGATGTCCTCCCGGCTGACAGATTCGGCCGGATAGGCATCTCGGAACCGTCGGACCGCATGGTCGGTGATCGCATCGTGGCGTCGATACCCCGAGAACCGTTCTTCGGCCAAGTCCATCTCATCAGTGTCCTTCTTGACCTGAGGTCTCAGATAGAGCCAAAAAGGAAAGCACTGGGCTGTATCGATGGTATGGAGATTCGGCAACGTATCCATCATCAGGACGGAGAATCCCGATCGTCCGCCCTTGCCGGTCACGGCGATCACCCGGTTGGGCAGCTGAGAATTCGGAAATATGGACGGCATCTGATAGACCATCTCATTCAGCCGGCGGCTGAAGAATTGCCAGTGCTTGGTGTAGGGGCGGTACATGCAGGGCACGAACGATCCGTCGCTCGAATTGAGGGCCTTGCTTCTCCGAAGATCCTGCTTGAGGGAACGGGTCCAGCTTATGCGGGCGGGGTCGGCGTTGACGAAATCGTCTATCCCCGAAAGCGGGTCCTTCGAGGACTCTGCCGCTTCCCTTGCCGCGCCCCAGCGCGCCATTTCGCGGTTGTAGAAGGAGATCGTTGTTGCAATATTCTCGGCCAGTGCGGTCCGGGACGGATTGATGCACCACGCGTCCCGGTTGGTCACCACGCCGAGAGAGTAGTGGTCGAACAGGATATCTCCGGTCTTGTCCTTCTTGTCTCCGATCTTCGGATGCGCCTCGAAGCTCCGGTCGCGCTGGTCCAGCCAGTCGCCGTGCATGTCGGGGATGATCCGCCCCCATCCGCGGGCCTTCCCGATTCCGCGGATGCTGCCGAGGCGCCCGACAATGTCGAGCTTCTGCTTCTGATCCAGGTCGTCGCCGATATCGTGGAACAGGATGCGGCCCTGCTCCGAAGCGTCGGGATTCCGGACGAAGACCGTGATCGCAATCCCCGTCATGCTGCCCTGGCCGAACACGTTCTCCCCCTCGCCGGCGCGGCCGCCGGACAGCATGTTCTTGCGGATGTCGCCGCGAAGGTGAAACACGTGGATGCGGGAGAATTCCGCCGCCAGACACTTGCGCAATCCGTCGGCGAAGGCGCGTTCGACCCAGGCGCTGCCGGAAACGAACGCCATCACTCCGGCCTTCCCGAGCCGGTCGCTGCCCCAGCGGATCGCACGGACGTAGCTGTCATAGAGATTCTGTAACGAGGATGCTCTTGAGCGTGCCGCATAGGTGGACCGGATCCGTTGGTCCAGTCGCGCATAGGTAACGTTCTTCGCGTTGTCGTTCTCGCTCTTCTGGCCCGCAGAATAGGGCGGATTGCCCATGATGACCCGGATGTCGGCCGCCTTCTGCCGTTCGCGTCGGTCGGTGTTCTCCTTCATGTAGTAGGACAGTTCGTCGTCGCCTTCGTGCAGGGCGAAGGTGTCGGTCAGGCAGATGCCGGTACAGGGCAGGTAGCCGTCCCGATCGGCGACGGAGTGGAAAACGGATTCGATGTTGATGGCAGCAATGTAGTAGGCGAGCAGCACGATCTCGTTGGCGTGAATCTCCTCGCGATACTTGCGCTCCAGATCTTCGGGCGCGATGAGGCCTGATTGCAGCAGCCGGGTGACGAAGGTGCCCGTGCCGGCGAAGGGATCGAGGATGTGGACGCCTTCCGAGCCGAGTGTCTGGCCGAACTCCTCCTGCAATGCCTCGTTCACCGACCGGAGGATGAAGTCCACGATCTCGACCGGCGTGTAGACGATGCCCAGCCTCTTCGTCGTGCGCGGAAACGCGCCCCGAAAGAACTTGTCGTAGAGTTCGACAATCAGATTCTGTCGCGCCAGCGGATCGGTAATCCCCGCCGCCCGCCGCCGCACCGAGGCATAGAACCCTTCGAGCGTCTGGGCTTCGCGCTCGACCTGTGCCTCGTCGATCACGGACAGGATCTCCGTCATGGAGGCCGAGACCGGGTTCCTGTCGACGAAGGCATGACCCTCGAACAACGCCTCGAACACGGGGCGCGTGATCAGATGCTGCGCCAGCATCTCGATGGCGTCGCGTTCCGTGACTGATTCGTTGAGATCATCGCGGAGCTCCAGGAGGAAATCCTCGAAGAACGACCGGGCATCGCTGCCGGGTTCCTCCACGAGGCCCGTGATCCGGGTGACGTGCCGCTCCGCGATTGCGGCCACATCCGTCGCCCAGTCTTCCCAGTAGTCGCGCGTACCGCACTTCTCGACGATCTTCGCCATCACGGCGCGCGAGAAATCGTCGATGACCATGGGCCACGATTGCTGACCGCTGTCCTTCCTCTCGGATTCGGTCCCGCCTCCCGTGCCGATACCCGAACCCGGCACCCGGGAACGGCCCGGCATGTCCTCCACTTTCGCCGTAACCGCTTCGAGTTCGGCAAGGCCGGCCGGCTCCTTCCCGTCCACGATCGCGATGCGGTCGCCGACATCCTGGCCAAGGCCGACTTGGTTGATGACCGCGTCAAACCTCTCGTCATGCGCGCGCAGGGCGTTCAGGATCTGCCAGATCACGCGGTACTTCCGGTTGTCGGCAAGCGCCGCATCCGCCGAAACCCCCGGCGGAACACCGACCGGAAGGATGACGTACCCCATTCGCTTACCGGATGCCTTGCGCATCACCCTCCCCACCGCCTGCACGACATCGATCTGGCTGTTGCGCGGATGCAGAAACAGGATGGCGTCGAGCGCCGGTACGTCGATGCCTTCGGTCAGGCATCGTGCATTGCTCAGGATCCGACAGACATCCGTGCCCGCGTCCTCCTTGAGCCAGTCCAATTTCCGGCCGCGCTCGCGGGCGTTGTCGTTGCCGTCCACATGCCGAACTTCGCAGCAGACGCCGTCCGGTTCCGCCTCATCAATCCCGGCCCGGAACGCGGCCACCACTTGCTCGAACTCGTTTCGGACGAGCTTCGAGCTCTCGATGCTTCGGCAGAACGCCAACGCACGGCGCATCGGACCGGAATCGCCCGCGGTCCTTCCCGCGATGCCGATTTTCGACAAGGCCTTCCAGCACCCGACGATCTTGGTCGCGTCATCGAGCATGAGTTCCGAATGTTCGTCGGCGAGGCGCTTCTGCACCGCCGCAGTCACCTGCCCCTCGTCCATCGCCAGGACGATCACGCGGTAGTCGGTGAGGATGCCGCTCTCGACCGCCCGGGCGAAGCCGTGATGGAACAGAACCCGACCGTAGAGCTCGGCATTGTCCATCGATGCGAGGACGGCCTTCGAGTTGCTCGCCTTCGACTTCGCATTCTCGCCGTAGATGCGGGGCGTCGCGGTCATGTAGAGGCGCTTGCGGCCTCGAATGACATCATTGTCGTGCACCTTCACAAAATTCGACTGGTCCTCGCCGGCAAACGTCACGCCGGTGGTACGATGGGCCTCGTCGCAAATGATCAGATCGAACTCGGGGAGGCCGCAACCAGCCTGACCCTCGGCAATGACCGAAATCGACTGGTAGGTCGCGAACACGACGCACAGGGAGGTGGCCGTCGATCCGGCGACCGCCCGGGAGAGGGAAGCCGCGTCCGTGGTCGCCGGAAAGGCAAGATCGGTAACTTCGATCTCCGCGACATCCTCCCGGCTCCGCCGCCGCCGCCCCACCTGGGTGTCCGAACACACGGCAAAGGCGGTGACCGGAAGGACCGCATCGGCGCACCATTCGCCCACCGCTTGCGCCATCAATGCGAGCGACGGTACCAGGAACAGGACATGTCCCCCGGGACCGGCCAGTTCCTCTGCGATGCGCAGGCTCGTCAGTGTCTTTCCCGTGCCGCAGGCCATGACGAGTTTGCCCCGATCGGCGTCGGCCAGCCCCGTCCGCACCGCCTCCAGCGCCTCGACCTGATCCTGGCGAAGAGTTTTCGGCTCGGGACGCACGATCTCGCCCGTCGCGGCGAACACCGACCAGTCCACCTGGCTGTCGCGCAGGGCGCGAAGGCCGATTCGTGTCGTCGGGATCGTCTGGCCGCGCAGCATCTCCTCGGCGTTCCGGCTCCAGGGTGCATCCGTGGTCTCGACGATCACGCGCTCCACGAACGCCGGCTTCGCGGAGGCCGAGATGAAGCTGTCGATATCCTCCTTGCGGATGCGCCGGTCGGCGTCGAAGAACTTGCACTGAATCGCGGCGAGACCGCCGTCATGACGCGCCGCCACCAAGTCGATTCCGGTATCGGCGCGGTTCTGTTGCCGGCGGCGTGCCCACTCGGACCAGAGTTCGACGCTCTCAAAACGTTTCGCTTGGACCGGATCGGTGACCAGCCAAGCGGCAATCAGCTTCTCGAACGCCGTGCCCTTGTCGCGTTCGCTGATGGCGTCCTTCCGATAGGAATCCAGCAGGCGGTCGAAGAGTGTCATGACAAGGACCCGAACTCCCGTGATCGGGACCGAAGGGCAGGAACGTGGACCGGCGAACCACTGCCGAATGATAGACGAAGGTGACCGGGAAAGGCGGAGAATCAGGAGGCCGCGCCGACGCCGCGCAGGCGACCGGAGCCTCGTCCCTGACCTCGCCGTTGGCCGTGAGGCCCTTCCGGGCATCGCCCTCAAGGCCACACGGGGAGCGGTCCGGTCCTTGAAACGGCCCGGCCGGGGACCGGTCAAGTGAAGTGATGGTTTCCGGACGGATCCTGAGGGACGTCACCATCCACGCCGGGTCCGGTTCAGGTCAAGTCACACAGCGAAGATCCGGATGCCGAGCGGTTTCCCGGACGGCGTGCGGATCGCACGAGGACGCCTTCGTCGGCCGCAGTCCCCCCGATGTCCCGGGCCGCGAAAAGGTTCGAGTGCGGGCCCGCGGGCCGGTCGTGCGCGAGGCGTTCGAAGTCCATCACCCGCTGTACGGTCGCGGCTCCGTCGGTCACACGACGTTCATCCCCAAGGCCCCCGCCGCCGGGGCGATTCCTTTCGCTGCGGGAACCGGCGCATCCGGATGTCGATGGGACGCGTCCGGGCCTCGCGACTGCGCGGACCGCCATCCGCAAACCACGCGATCTCCTGTCGCTTGAACACACCGATCAGAAGCATGCCCGCGACGAATCCCCCGACATGCGCCACGAACGCCACGCCCGGGGACCCGGGCGGGGTCAGCGCCGCCTGCAGCGCCTGTCCGCCGAACCAGAGACCGAGGATCACCCAGGCACGCAGCCGGACGATGGTGACGAAGATGCCGAGAAATACCAGCGTCGACACCCGCGCCCGCGGAAACAGCAGAAGGTACGATCCAAGCACTCCGGATACCGCGCCGCTGGCCCCGATCATCGGAATGTCGGACAGGGGAGCGCTCGCCACCTGCGCTAGGGCCGCGCCCACTCCGCACAGCACGTAGAACACGAGGAACTTCCCGTGCCCGGAGGCATCCTCGACATTGTTTCCGAAAATCCAGAGGAACAGCATGTTGCCCCCTAGGTGCATCCAGTCTCCGTGCAGGAACATCGAGGTGAGCACGGTGAGCAACGGATCCGAGGCACCAGGATGAAAGGAACCGGCGCCGACGAGCTGCGCCGGAATCAGCCCGAATTGCCAGACGACATCTTCGAAATGCGGCTGGGCGCCTTGCCAGAGGAATGCCGCGATGCAGGTTGCGATGAGCCCGACCGTCACGTACGGCCGCCTCTCAGCCGGGTTGTCATCCCGCAGCGGAAACATCAGGCTTCAACACGGTCAGGACATCGCCGGCGACGACCCCTCTGCCGGCCGGCAACACGAACAGGGGATTGATCTCGATTTCCGCAATCTGCGGGAAGGCGTCCACCAGGGCGGACAATCCGGACAGGGCCGCCGCCGCGGCCGGAATGTCGCCGGGCCGGCCGGAGCGCACGCCTTGCAGCAGCGGAAAGGTTCGCAACGAACGAATCATGGCTTCCGCCTGCTCCGCGCTGACCGGCGCCGGCCGCAGGGCGACATCGTCTAGCACCTCGGCCGCGGTTCCGCCGGCTCCCACCAGCGCCAGCGGACCGAAGGCGGGATCCTGACGGACCCCGAGCAGCAGTTCGACGGACTCGGGCACCATGCGGTGCACCGCCACGCCGTCGACCGACGCGTCCGGCCGCTTCCTGCGTACCGCCGCCAGGATCCGATCATGGGCATTGCGGATTCGGTCGGCCCCCTCCACGCCGACCACCACGCCCCCGACCTCCGTCTTGTGCGGCAGATCACGGCTTTCCACCTTGAGCACGGCGGGCCCCGCCGTCGTGGCGGCCATGCGCACCGCGGCCTCCGGGCCCTCGGCCAGCGCCACCCGGCTCACCCGCATGCCGAGGGCGGCCACCAGCTGCGTGCCCTCCCCTTCGGAGAGGGTCGTGCGGCCGGCGTGCGGCGCGAGCAGCGCGGTCAGCCGCTCCGTCGCCGCCGTCGACAGCCGGGGCGCGGCGGAGGTGCGGAGCGGGCGGCAAAACAGCGCCCGCATGGCCCGGATCGCCCGTTCCGGGGTCGCGAATACCGGCACACCGCCGTCGGTCAGGCATCTCGTGAACTCGGCGTCCGTGTGCCGGCAGGCAAACACGAATGGTTTCGAGGTACCCGACGCTGCGTCGAGGACGGCCTCTGCGAACGCGAGGGTCCGGGGACGGTACATGCAGAAGATCGCCAGGATTCCCTCGACCCCGGGGTCGGACAGCAGCGTCCGGAGATAGCGGGGCAGCACCTGCTGTTCCTCCAGCGCCTGAAGCGCGAGATCCACCGGGTTCACCGGCTGGATGTACGAAGGCAGATGCGCACGCAGCGCCGACTGCGTGGCGGGGGCAAAGTCGGCGAGAGCCAGGCCCGACCGTCGGATCTGGTCGGCGGCCAGCACCCCGAGACCGCCCGAATTCCCGAACACGGCAATGCCGGGGGGTCCGTCACCGACCGGCTCGACGGACGGCACGTGCACGGCCGCCTCGATGAGATCGAACAACTCCTCCAGGCCGCCTGCCTCGGTCACCCCGTGGGCAGCGAAGATCGACCGATAGACGCGGTAGTCCCCCGTCAGGGAACCGGTATGCGAGCGGGCGGCCCGCGCCGAATCCGCCGATTTTCCCACCTTCAGGACGATCACCCGTTTGCCGGCAGCCCGCGCCTCCGCCAGCGCGCGCTCTAGCCTTCTCCCGTCGCCGGCCCCTTCCATGTAGGACGCGATCACCCGGACGGCCGGGTCCCGGGCATAGTGGGCGATGACGTCGGCAATCTCGATTCCCGCCTCGTTGCCGACGCTGACCAGGACCCCCACCCCCACCCGCCGCCGGACCTGTTCGGCAATGGCGAGGCTGACGAACATGCCGCTCTGGCTGACAAACCCCACCGGTCCCGGCGGGATCCCGTCGATCTCCAGCGAGGACGCGAAGCTCGCCATCAGCCCCGTATGGCGGTTGACGACCCCGATGCAGTTGGGGCCGCAGAGCACGATGTCGTGCGCCGCCGCGATCTCGCGCAGCTCCCGTTCACGCTGCGCACCGGCATCACCGATCTCCCGGAATCCCGCCGTGAACATCACGACCGACGACACTCCACGCTCGGCACAGTCGCGGAAGACCTCCACCGCCGAGGACACGGGAACAGTGACGACCGCAAGATCCGGGGTTTCCGGAAGCTCGGCCAGCGATCCGTAGCAGACCCTTCCGTCGATCTCGGTTCGGCCGGGGTTCACCGCGTACATCGTTCCCGGAAATCCGGCCGCCCGCGAGAACGGAAGAGGCCGCCCGCCCGGACGGTGACGCTCCGGAACCGCCCCGATGACGGCCACGGAACGCGGAGCCAGCATGGGCTCGAGGTTCTGGAACGCGTCCGGATTCACGAACGGACCGTCGGAACGACCGACGTCCCGCGTGCGCCGTCCGCGCGCCGCGGCCGTACCGCCCCGCCGCCCCCGCGAGCCCGATACCGGAACGCCGCCCGGCGTACGGCATCGAACCGCCCTTCGAGTGATCGGGACGCCGCCCGGAATCGTGCATCGACCGGAGGGCGGCCCCGGCGGCGAGGATCCCCCTCGGTGAACCCGCAGGAGGGGGTTGCCGGCCCTGGGGCGCGGATCATCGTGTCCACCGCCGCCGGCGCATTTCCCGCAGACCTGCCGGAAACCCGCATCCGGCCACCGCCGATCCCTCCGTTGCGCCACCGCCACCCCACCCCCCGGGGCGAGAGCGATTCCGGAACGCTCGCACGCACCCTGCCGAATCGGAGTTCCTTCCGCGCATGGGGCGGAGCGGGTGGGGCGTCACCGTGACCGGTCTCCCCTGCCCGCGCCGCGCCCGGCCGGCCAACCCGTTCCTCCGGGCCCGTCTCCTGAACCGCGGCCGGACCGGTACCACGCGGCGCGCGACACGACCGTGCCGCACGACCCGGACTCGTCGTGCCCGCATGACCGGTGGTTCCGAGAGCCCGCCGCGGACGGTCTCCGACCGGCACCGGGCGTCGGGGCGCCTCCGGGCGTCCGTCCGCGTGCCCCCGGCCTGCCGACCCCGGCCCGCACCGGTCCGCCCGGTGGACGATCGGAGTCCTGTCCGATCCGCCGACCCGCGGGACTCCTTCGCGGCCCCCTCGTTCCTGCTCCGGTCCGCACCCCGGACCGGCGCGGCGTGCCCGCAGGTCCGAGCGGAACCAGGCACCCGGCCCGGTGCCCGGGCTTCCGCGCACCGCCGAACCCCGTGATCCCGCCGGCAGCATCCAGACCCCCGATTCGCGGACCCGTCCTCCCGCATGGACCGCGCCGGCGGTTCCCCGCCCTCCGATCAGCGGCGGCATGCCGCCGTCAGCAGGTTCCGGAGGCTCGAGCACCGCTGCACGTCTTCATCATTGGCGATCGCGTGCTGCAGGGCCCGACGTTCGCCCACCAGCACCACCAGGTTCTTGGCACGCGTGATGGCGGTGTACAGCAGATTCCGCCGCAGCATGATGCGGTGCTGGAACGTGACCGGAATGACCACCACCGGATACTCCGACCCCTGCGACTTGTGGATGGTAACGGCGTACGCATGGCGAAGCTGACCGAGTTCGCTCAGACCGTAGCTGACCCGCTGACCGCTCATCTCGATCCAGACCAGACGTTCCTCGGGATCGTACGTCAGAATGGTTCCGATATCGCCGTTGTACACGTCCTTCTCGTAGTTGTTCTCCACCTGCATCACCCGGTCGCCGACGGCGTAGGGTACCTCGCCGCGCACGGGAAGCGGCTGCCCCTGCCCGTTCAGCCGACCCTGCAGGGCCTGGTTCAGGTATTCCGTCCCGAGCACCGTCTTGCGCATTGGTGTCAGCACCTGGATTTCGTCCGGCCGTCTTCCGTAGCGCTCGGGAATGAGTTCCGCCACCAGCCGCACGACGAACCTCGAAGCCGTGTCGGCAACGTCGCAGCTGGCGAACAGAAAGTCCCCGCCCGCCGCCGACGACCCGAATTTCAGTTCCTTACCCCGGTTCACGCGGTGGGCGTTGGTCACGATCTGGCTGCCCTCGGCCTGTCGGTGCACCTGCTGCAGCCGTTCCACGGGAGCGATGCCCGCGCGAATGATGTCGCCGAGCACGTGACCGGGACCGACCGACGGAAGCTGCTCCACGTCACCGACTAGCAGGAGCCGCGCCGGGTCCGGCACCGCCTGCAGCAAGGCCGCCATGACCGGAACATCGACCATCGAGACCTCGTCGATCACGATGACGTCCGCTTCCAGCAGCCGCTCGCGGTTGCGCCGGAAACGGCCGGCGGCCGGATCAAACTCCAGCAGTCGATGAATGGTCTTCGCCTCCATCCCCGAAGTCTCCGACAGTCGCCGGGCCGCCCGGCCGGTGGGCGCGCACAGATGTGCGTCCAGACCCCGGGCCCGGAGAATCCGAAGAACGGAATTGAGGATGGTGGTCTTGCCGACGCCCGGTCCGCCGGTCACGACCACGACCTTGGCCGTGACCGCGGTGGCGACCGCGTGTTTCTGGTCCGGGGCCAGCCGCAGGCCGGTCTTCTGCTGGACCCAGTCCAGCGCCTTCGGAACATCGATGGGGGCTTCCCGGAGCGGGTGCCGCTGCAGTCGGGCAAGGGCGCGGGCGATGGCCCGTTCCTGCTGATGGATGCGTTCGGTGAAGATGCAGGGAATCCCGTCGAGGTCCACGCGGACGAGCGCCCCCTCGGCGAGCTCCGTCTCCAGCGCCTGCCGGATGGCCTGCTCGTGCGGGCCGAGCGTCCGCACCGATTCCTCGACGAAGCGGACCTCCGGCAGGCCGCAGTGGCCGTCGCGGTCGCGCGCGGTGGCGAGCACGAAGTAGAGCCCCGCCTGGAGCCGCATGGGCGCATCGCCGGTGATGTCGAGCGTGCGCGCGATGTTGTCCGCAATGGCGAACCCGATTCCCCGGATATCCGCGATCAGCCGGTAGGGATTGGCCTCGACGGTGCGGGCGGCCTCCTCGCCGTACTTGCGGAACACCGCGGCGGCACGGGCGGATCCGAGACCGTGATCCTCCAGCCAGATCATGACTTCGCGGGTGCGCCGTTCTCCCGTCCAGGCGGCGCGAACCCCCTCGAGCAGGTCCGGTCCGATCCCCGGGACTTCGAGCAGGCGTTCGGGTTCGTGATCGATGACGTTCAGCACCTCATCGCCGAAATGCTCGGAAATGCGCTCGGCCAGCTTCGGTCCGATTCCCTTGAGACGGGAAGCGAGATACCGCGCGGTGCCCTGGCGGGAGACCGGCAGCTGGACGGAAACCCGTTGCGCCCGAAGCTGCCGACCCCATTGCCGGTCGTTCTCCCACTGCCCTTCCGCCGTCACGTGCTCGCCGACCGCGATCCGGTCCACGACGCCCAGGACCGGAACCGGGTCGCGGGCGCCCGCAACGTCGACCCGGAAGATCGTGAAACCGGTGTCGTCGTTTCGGAACGTGATTCGGGCGACATGCCCTTCGATCGATTCGAGGCTCGGGAGCTCTCGCTGGACGGGATCCCGGACCTCTTGCGGACTCATGGGCACCGACCGTTCGTCCGCGGCCGACCGCAGAGTCGGGCCTCCGCCGAACGACTGTCCCCGGCCGTCGCCATCGCATCGAACCGCTGCAGCCGGCCGTCGCCCGAAGTCGGCCTGTGCGCGTTCAGAACGGTACGTCGTCGTCGGAAGCGGGGTTGGACGGCGGTACGGCTTCCACCCCTCCGTCCTGAATGCGGATCTTGCTGATCCGCTCCTGCGCCTCGTTCAGTTTCCGCTCACAGTGATCGCGCAGCCGGACACCCTGCTCGTACGCCCGGATGGCCTGCTCCAGCTCCACTTCGTCACTGTCAATGCGTTCCACAAGTTGTTCGAGTTGCTTGAGGGCATCCTCAAACGAAAGAGCCCGCAGGTCCGTGTCGTCCATGGCGCCGTTCCCCGACTAGATCTGCGACTGCAGCCAGTTCTCTCGACCGATCGCCTTGACCAGCCCGAGCTGCGTTTCCAGCCAGTCGACGTGTTCCTCCTCGGAATCCAGAATGCTGCGAAGCAGGTTCCGCGAGACGAAATCCTGCACCGATTCCGCATGCTCGATACCGTTGCGCAGCTCGGGGATCGCCTCGTGTTCCAGCGCAAGGTCGCACTCGATGCACTCCACCGCGTCCTCGCCGATCCGGACCTTGCGGAGATCCTGGACATTGGGCAATCCCTCCAGGAACAGGATGCGCTGAATGAGCGCGTCCGCATGCTTCATCTCATCGACGGACTCGGCGTGCTCCTTGTCGGCAAGAGTGCCATAGCCCCAATCGCGAAACATGCGCGAATGCAGAAAATACTGGTTGATTGCCGTCAACTCGTTGGCCAGCACCGAGTTGAGGTACCGAATCACTGTCTTGTCGCCCTTCATGCTTCTCTCCCCAGTGGTACCGCGACCGACCCCGCCGTGCCGATGCGGTCCGCTGTCAAGACCCCGTAGCGGCCACCCGAGTGACCAGACCGCAGGGTAGCACGACGGAACCGGCTATAGTTCGGCTAGGGTTCCGGGGGGGTGCGCCCGGTCCGAGGCGCGGGAGCAAACACGAGATGAAGCAGAAGATCGTACTGGTTACCGGGTCCGGGTCCGGGATCGGCCGCAGCGTGGCCCTGGCCTTCCTCAACGAAGGTCACTCGGTGGTCCTCGCGGGGCGGCGGCAGCACCGCCTCCAGGAAACGGTGGATCTCGCCGGCGCGGCGGGCGCACAAGCCCTGCCGGTCGCGACGGACGTCAGCGACCCCGAAGCCGTCGGGCAGCTGTTCGCCGCTGTCGGGGAGCGCTTCGGCCGACTCGACGTGCTGTTCAACAACGCCGGCGCCGGCGCTCCTCCGGTACCCATCGAAGATCTCACGTGGAATCAGTGGAAAACCGTGGTGGATGTCAATCTCCACGGGGTCTTCCTGTGTACCCGGGCGGCCGTGGACATGATGAAGCGCCAGTCCCCCCGGGGCGGCCGCATCATCAACAACGGCTCGATTTCTGCCTACGTTCCGCGGCCGAACTCGTCGCCGTACACCGCGACCAAGCACGCGGTGACCGGACTCACCCGGTCGACCTCCCTCGACGGCCGGGCGTTCGACATCGCCTGCGGGCAGATCGACATCGGAAACGCCGCCACGGACATGACTGCCGGGATGGCCGAGGGGGTGCTTCAGGCCGACGGGTCGACCCGGCCGGAACCGCGGTTCGACGTGCAGCACGTGGCCGACGCCGTCCTGTACATGGCCAATCTGCCACTCGACACGAACGTGCAGTTCATGACCGTCATGGCCACGACGATGCCGTACATCGCGCGCGGCTAGCGCCGGAGCCTTCCCCCGGAACCTCCGTCGGACGGGGAGCCTTCGCCGGAACGCGGTTCGGTGGTGGCGGAAGCGGAGAGCAGGTCGACGATCGTGTTCCGGCAACGGCCGCACTGCGGACGACATCCGAGGTGCCGGTACACGCCACCCGGCGTGGACACCCCCGCGCCGGCCGCACTGCGGACATCGGAACAGCGAATGGCATTGCACAGGCACACGTACAACGGTCGTCTCCCCGACTTGCCGTTGATCGTACTACCGGTGCAAATGAGTGTCAACCGCACGCCGCAGGGCGGGTCGGCCAGCCGGGCGTCGCCGGGGTCGGCATTGAGGAACCCCTTGCGGGAATCCGGGTGCACCTGAATCCATAGCCGACCGGTGCGGAGGGGGGACGGGTAGCATCTGCGCGCCGGGAGCGGTGTCACCGTCTCCTCCCGCCCTCATGCCGCCGGGCGTCGGGTCCGGTGGACCGAAAACCTACGTGCACAGGGGGTCGACCCAAGCCCGCCGCGGCGGGCACGCAGTGGTGACGGGAGGTCTCCGCACTGCCGAAGCGCTGCACGCCCGCATGCGGGCGGCCCGTCGTCGGCGTGCCGGTCGGTCTCTGCGCCCGTCCACGACCCATGGTCCATCACACGGGGCCGTGAACGGGAACACCCTTGCACGGCGGAACCACCGATCTGACGGGTAACGCGTCCGTGCCGGCCGGACAGACGGCAGCGAGAGCGAACTCGGGAGCGGCGCGGTCCGGACTTCGGCCAGGGCGGAGCGATGGAACCGGTTTCGGACCGGATCCCGGAGGTGCGGCCTGGGGCCGATCCGGTCCGAACGGTACCGGACGGCCGAATCCGCCGCGGATCCGGCCCGCTCCCCCCCGGGGGAGGATGGAGACAGGAACGGCGAGGAACCTGCGGCCGTTCCGGATCGGACTCCGAACACGTGGTCCGGGGCGGGTCGGACGGACGGTTCGGAACGGCGGTCGCATCGGGGGCGGGAAGGGCCCCGACATCGGCGCGATTCCCGGCACGGCACGAAGACGACGGCTCCCGGAACCGGGCACAGTGCCTTTCCGCCGAAAGGCGAAGTGTGCTCCGCGTCCGATCCGCCGCTCTGCAGGGTTCCCCGACCTCCGACGATTCCCCGGTGCGCGGCAGTACGGGCGAGAGACGAGGCAGCTCCGGACCGGACGTTCCTCGCCCACGTTCCGTTCCTTGGGGCGGTCCGTCGCAAAGGGGTTGGCCCCGGGCCGCGGCTGAGGGTCCTGCCGGTTCCGCACCCGCGCGCTACCATCGTTCCTCCCTGCCCTCCTTCCCGGGACTCCCCTCCATGTCCGATGCTCCTCTCCGACGTCCGACCATTACCGACATCCGAGCAGTCAAGGATACCGGCCGACCGCTGGTCTGCCTGACCTGCTACACGGCCCAGATGGCACGAGCCATCGACGATCACGTCGATCTGATCCTGGTCGGGGACAGCCTCGGCATGACCATCTACGGGTTCGACACGACGCTGCCCGTCACCCTCGACCTGATGATCGCGCACGGACAGGCGGTGGTCCGGTCGACCCGGTCGACGTTCGTCGTCGTGGACCTGCCGTTCGGCAGCTACGAAGCCGGCGCGGAACAGGCGTTCGCAAGCGCTTCGCGCATGCTTGCGGAAACCGGGGCGCAGTCGGTCAAGCTCGAAGGCGGAACGGAAATCGCGCCGACGATCCGTTTCCTGGTGGAGCGCGGAATCCCGGTCATGGCCCATATCGGGCTCATGCCGCAGCGGATCCAGACGATCGGCGGATTCCGCGCCCAGGGGCGTACGCCGGAAGGCGCTCTCGACATCGCTAGGGATGCCGAAGCCGTCGCAGAGGCCGGAGCGTTCGCGGTGGTCGTCGAAGCCGTTCCTGCCGACACCGGCCGGCGGGTGACGGATTCGATCCCGATTCCGACGATCGGGATCGGGGCGGGACCGCATTGCGACGGGCAGATCCTCGTCATCCACGACGCGCTCGGCATGTTCCCCGCCTTCACCCCCAGGTTCGTCAAGCGCTATGCGGAATTGGGGAAAACGATCTCCGAGGCGGCAGGCCGTTATGCCGAAGAAGTCCGGTCACGGACCTTCCCGGGCCCCGAGCATTCGTTCCGGTCCGTCGGCGCCGGAACACCGCCGGATTCGCAACCACCCGCAAGGGAATTGCCGACCCGAAACCACGGTCGTACTGCATAGCGTCGTTTCGGTACCGACGTGTCCACGCTCTCCGCATGCAACCCGCGACCTGCGGCCGGTGCGACAGCCGATCGGACTGCCCCCTTCCGGCATCGAAGACGCGCGGAACGACAGACCGGGATCGGAATCCCCGGATTGTGCGCGGGTTCCCTCGAAGCGTTCCGACCACCCGACCCTTCTTTCCTCGCCTGATTGCACCGGCAGGTTCGTCCACGAGCAGCCTTCCCGTTCCGGTCCCGCCGTTCGTTCAGAGGCAACGATCTCTTGCGGAAGCTGCCGCGGAACCTCCCTTCCGACCGTCCGGCAGCGTTTCGGTCCCGATACGGGAAAGGCCGGCACCTCCGCCGTTCTGTCGGGCATGCCCGCACGCCACGAACCGGAGACGTTCATGCGCACCCTCGTCACGGCCGCCCTGGTCATCCTGCTGAGTGCCTGCGCGGGCCCGATCCTGGAGAAGCCTTCCGTCTCCGAATCGGACCTGATCCACGCTCGGCAGGCGCTTGCAACCCATGGCGTGAAACCATCCCTGTATCCGCTCACGCACTCGGAAATGCACCGGATTCTCGGGCGGGCGTGGGCACGAGCCCGACCCGCGGTTCATCGTGTGTGCAATCGAGTCCTGACCGACTGCAACCGGATCATCGGACAGATGCGTGTCGTTCTGGTTCCGAATCCAAGCGTCAACGCGTATGCCGATGCCCGAACCATGACGATCGGTGTGCATCAGGGCTTCCTGCAGGCGATGGGCAGCGACGAAGAACTGATCGCCGTCCTGGGACACGAAGCCGCGCACCTGCTTCTGGGGCATACGAAACACAAGACCCGGAACTCCGGCGTCGGGGCGCTGGTCGGACTGCTGGCCGGTGCTGCCGCCGGCGCCGCCCTGCACGATTCGGGTGCGGATCAGCAGTTCGTCATCGATCTGGCCGCCGACAGCATGGCCGCCGGCGCCTACCTCGGATCCCTTGCGTACGCCCCGGAGATGGAAATGGAAGCCGACCAGTTTGCGATGCATGTCCTGGCCGAGCTCGGTATTCGTCTGAATGCCGGCTTGGACATGATCGTTCGACTGCGCCGGGGATCCGTGCCCGGGGCGGTACGGCAAGGTGAGGGTTGGGCCGGCTTTCTCTCGACGCACCCGCCTCACGACCATCGGCTTGCCGCCATGCATGCAACGGTTCGGTACATTCGATCCGGGGGTCGACTGCGGCGATCGGAATGACGGGCCGGATGGCCGGGACGGCACGGTTCCGGCGCCTGCCGGGAACGGCGGGGTTCGCCCGTATGGGCGTCGTGTACGGGCGCCATCGGCGTGCGAATCTCCGATTGTCCTGGGTGCCGGACCCTGTCCCTGCAGACCGATTCGCTCCGGTTGCGGTCGCGCAGCAAGGGGCGGACCGCGGCGCGCCTCCCCTACTTGCACTTCCCGGCCATCGTCACCAAGTGAGGATCAGCCGAGGTGCTTCGGGCCTCGGCGGGATGGGGGCCACTCCTTGGCCCCATGGACAGGAGAGCAACGATGAACGCTTTCGATATTGCACCTCTTCTTCGAACCGGCATCGGATTCGAACGGTTCAACCGAGTGCTGGGGAGCATGGCCGACGACTTGCGGGAGGTTCCCAGCTACCCGCCGTACAACATCGAGAAGACGGCGCGGGATCAGTACCGGGTTACCATGGCCGTGGCCGGTTTCGGTGAGGGCGACCTGGAGATCGGCGTGAAGGAGCACACCCTTACGGTTCGCGGCAAGAGCGGTTCCAACGGAGATCAGCCGGAGTACCTCTACCGCGGAATCGCAACCCGAGAGTTTGAGCGCCGCTTCCGTCTCGACGAGTATGTGCGGGTAACGGGCGCCGACCTCAAGGATGGCCTGCTGCACGTCAATCTGGTGCGCGAGATTCCGGAGGAGAAGAAGCCGCAACGAATCGCGATCACCAGTTCCGCCAGATAACCCTCTCGGGTTCTGGCCACGGTGCGGGCCGGCAATCTTGCCGGCCCGCATTTCTTGATCCTGGAGCTCAGGGCGCTGCCGCTCCGTCACGATCCGAGTCCATCCACGACAAACAGATCTCCCGTGGATGCCGACTGGCGGATTCGACGAAGAGGGACGTATTCGAGGGAATGATACCAGCCGAGTGCCGTATCGCGGTCGGGAAATTCCAGACAGACCGTCCGGCGGTCCGGCATGGACCCTTCGAGTACCTCGCTCGCGCCGCCGCGAACCAGATACCGGCCGCCGTGCTGCCGCACCGTGTCCGGCACCTTCGCCGCGTATTCCCTGTAGGCTTCCGGATCGGTGATTTCGATGCGGCCGATAATGTATGCAGCCATCGGGATTCCTTTCTGCCGAACGCCTGCAGGGTGGGCGCGATTCCAGACTACCGGCGAATTCCTCCGCACGCGACCGGACGAACGGCGTGCGTCAACCCTCCGATACCCGGAATCGGGACTGTCCCGTTGCCGTCGGCACGGGAATCGGGGCAGACTTCGAGACTAGGGCCGCCTTCGCGTGCATTTCCGTCCTGCCGACCCCATTGCCCCGGCACTGATCGGGCGGCAGAACCCGCGGCCCGCTGCGGGAAGCTGCCTTCGCCGGAGAGCCCCATGCCCAAGGCCCGAACCGCGTTTCGCGCGTTCCTTCACCCTGTGCCCGTCCTGAGCGTGCACGCTTCAAGTTTGTGCACGCTTCAGGTTCGGGTGCGCGGGGGGTGGTCGTTGCTCCGTTCCTCCGGCAACCCCGATAAGAACATCCATCCATGACCCCGTTTCCGACCGTGCTCCGCGATGGATACCGAGCATTCAAGACCGACGGCTACGTGCGGAATCGCGCGCTCTACAGATCGCTTGCGGAACACGGACAGACGCCCGACTGCATGGTCATCGCCTGCTGTGATTCGCGTTCGGCTCCGGAAACGGTCTTCAACGCCGCCCCCGGATCCATCTTCGTCGCCCGTACTGTGGCCAACCTGGTGCAGCCGTATCAGCGAGCGGATTCCGGCACTGCCGCAGCCTTGGAATTCGCCGTGTGGGGTCTGAAGGTACAGCACATCGTGGTCCTCGGGCACGGCCGCTGCGGAGGCATTCGGACATTGCTGAAGCCGTCTACCAGCCCGCTTTCACCGGACGACTGCATCGGCCGATGGCTGGATCCGGTTCGTCCGATCCTGCGGCAACGGGCTGCCGGCCGGCCCTTGGACGACGCCGAACTCCAAACGGAACTGGAACGCGCCGTCATCCGCGATTCCGTGGCAAACCTCCGGACCTATCCGGGCCTGGCGGACCTCGAACACCGCCATCGGCTTCACCTGCATGGCGCCTGGTTCGACATCGCGGAAGGAACCCTCTGGACAATGGACCCATCCACGCAAGAGTTTTCCGTGACCACTTGACACGGATTCCGACAAGAATCCGGAGCCCTTCGGAGAAAGACCTTCGACATGCCCACCCGCAAGATTCGTCCTCGCCGGTCCTTCATCTTCACCCCCGGCCTGCGGCCGGAGATGTTCCCGAAAGCCCTGGCCAGCGGGGCGGACATCGTCTGTGTCGAATTGGAAGACGGTATCGCGCCGAAGGACAAGTCGACCGCCCGGAAGTTCGCGCTCCAGCTGTTCGAGAGCGCGGCGGACGAAGACGGGACCGAGCGCATCGTGCGCATCAATTCGGTTCGCGACCGGTTCGGCATGGCCGACCTGCAGGCAGTGCTGGACGCCCGCATGCCGCCACCGGCCCTGATGCTGCCCAAGGTGCAAACACCCGACGAGGTGGTCATGGTGGACCAACTGCTGTCGGAACGCGGACATGACACCCGGCTGCATGTGATCATCGAAACCCATGCCGGACTTGAGGCCGCCTGCGACATCGCCCGTTGCAGCGCACGCGTCGACGCCTTGTTCTTCGGCGGCGTCGACATGGCCGCCGAGCTTCGCTGCCTCAACGACTGGGAGTCACTGCTGTACGCCCGATCGCGAGTGGTGCACGCCGCTGCCGGTGCCGGACTGGATGTGATTGACGTTCCGTACCTCGACCTGAAGGATCCCGAGGGCATGCGACGCACGGCAGTGCGGGCGAGGAATCTGGGATTCTCCGGCAAGGGGGCCGTGCACCCCAGCCAGATCGCCATTCTCAATTCGGTGTTCACCCCGTCGTCCGAGCAGCTCGCGCGGGCCCGACGCGTGATCGACGCATTTCGGGCAGCCGACACCGGAGTCGTCGTGATCGACGGCAAGCTGATCGAGAAACCGGTATTGCGCGAGATGCACCGGATCGTCGCCATCGCGGAACGGACCGGTACCGGGCACCGCCTTGCTCGGTGACCCGTGCGGTCGCAACGGTCCCCACCGAATCCGCGGCCGCAGACCCGAACGGATCTGCGACCGTGATTTCCGCTCCGACATCGACGGCATTGCGGATCCCCACACCCTCCCCGACCTGCAGGTCCATTGCGGGACCTTCATTGATGACATCCCGCAGTTCGCTACCGATTGCACGGCCAGTTGATGAACGCAACATGAATTCAAGCGGTACCCTCATGCCACCGAATTCTGCGTTCTGGCCGATCGCAGCCGCCGCAACCGGTGCCGTCTGCGAGGCCGGAAATGATTCCTGCAGCACAGCCTTGTCCATTCGTATCTACTCACCCCCCTACTGATGACGAATCGTTTTTCCTGATGGGTGGTATCTACTCACCCCCTACTGATGACGAATCGTTTTTCCTGACGGGTGCGGATCCGGCATTTTCCCTTGCCCCTTTAACTCGCTCGCGGCCGAGGACCGGAGGTGCGTGTTCCGGCTGACAAGAAGCGGATCGATCTTTGTCATCAGTAGGGGGGGTGAGTAGATACGATGGGTGCGGATCCGGCATTGTCCCTTGCCCCTGTAACTCGCTGGCGGCCGATGACCGGAAGTGCGTGTTCCGGCTGACAAGAAACGGATCGATCTTCGTCATCAGTAGGGGGTGAGTAGATACGTCCATTCTTGCAATCTCGATTTGATGGCGCGTGGTCGCGACCGTGTCTTCGACGACGCATTCTCGACCGCGACGCCATGCTGCGGGAGACCGCGGCATGGGGCAAGCGCCGCAACGCGGCCGGCGGCACCGTCGATGGGCGGTTCACGACGGCAGGCACCCGAGTGAAACTGAAATCCTTATACCCATCAATTCAATGCTTCCGTGCTACTAGGCGTCACGGTTCAGCCATTATTTCTCTGCTCCGGGCAAGGTTCGGCATTGGGAAGCAGATTCTGGATACCCTCCTTAGAGCCTGTACGGAAACTATTGAGCGGTCCCGATTCTGGCCGCTCGTGCAAAGTATCGGCGTCGGAGAGACCGCTTCGAAAGCAATCTGACAGATGTGGAATGGGCTTGTTTGATCCCGATGTACTCTCCAGCCACATCGCAGATACCAGAATCGGGGTCGCTCCATAGTTTCCGCACAGGCTCTTACATCGCACGCGTTTGCACAACCTATGTTTAACAAGGGATTCTAGAAAACAAGGTTTAATAGGAGTTTCGGAACCTGTCAACGCCGTTGAGGCAGCAAGGGTTGTCATGTACTGAGCATCTCCCACGGTAGGGGTGGCCTTCGGCGGGTGGACCCAAACCGTTTCGGGGAGCGCCCGCGGTTTCGGTCTCCCCCGGACGAACCGTTCTGGGTGCCGGCCCTAGTAGTACGGAAACGTTGAACTGACGATAGTATTCTGGCAAGATTTCCGTGTCGGTCCGTGTCGGCCCCGTGTCGGTGCGTGTCGGCACGCGTGAGCGCCCGATCGGTACGGCGCTTTCTTGTTCATCCCCACAGACCCGATGCCGAACGTGCAGGCGCTCACACTCTCTTGGGGATCGGGCGGATCCGGTTTCCGGGAACCGAGCCTGTCTGCAGGGGTTCGGTGCGGGGATCGGAGTGGATCCTGGCCAATCCTCAGGGCAGGAAGCTCGATTGCGCCAGGCCAAGCCCTGGAGAGGGGGAAACCATGACGTAGGTTGAAACCTTTCGTCGCAAGCCTGCGGGTTCGACCCCCGCCCGGCAAAGGTGCGCCCGCCAGCCGGGAGCGAGTGTGGCATGGCGTGCGGTACCGCACGTCGTGAAGCGTACACAGCGGGCGGCGAAGCGTCGCTAGGGAGCCTCGTACTCCTCAACGTCGGTGCCTTCATCGTTCGAGCAGTGGGGGCCGCACCGGCGCGCCGCGTGTATGGGCAAGGCGCAACGGACCGTCCGGGGTCAGAGAACGACGCAAAGCCGCGGGATGGCTTGCCAGGGAACCTGGGAGATCCTGTTTCTGCCCGCAGGTCGAACCTGCGGAGCCGGCTGGCGAAACCAATGAGCCGAAGGCCAGACGGAAACCGGAAGTCGTAGCTTGTGCCCGCACCGAAAATGGTCATTTTGGCGGCCCTTCCGGCGAAATTTCGGGTTGGACCCACCCTCCGGGGCCTCCGGTCGCTCCGTTTCCAGGGGATTCCTGCCGATTCGCAGCGGCATCCGGGCCCTTCCCACCCAGAATCCGGACGCTAGGGCGAGCGGTTCCGTTCCCGCTCCCGGCGAGCTTCGCGGATGGGGTGGGGGCGCCGCTGTCAGGCGGCGCGTCTTCGTCGTCGTCGGGCTTGGGCCCGGGCTTGTCTCTGCAGCAGCAACCCGATGCGGTGAACATTGAAGGCCACCATGGAGAGCGCCACCATCCGCGCAAAACCCTCCGCCCCATACGACAGGACCCGATCCATGCCGCGCTGCTCGAGATTATTGATGGCGGACTCCACGGCCGGATGCTGCCGGCGCATCTCCCGGAACGTCGGGTCGGCGACCCGTTTCCGGTCGGCCGGACCGAGTTTTCCCTTCTTCGGCAGCACGTTGTGATCCAGCAGTTCGTCCAGTGCGATCCGGTTGGAGGGACTGTGGAACCCCCGATCGAAGCTGCACAGGCGGAGGTCGGGGAAGCGGGCCTGGGCTTCCCGGATCATGGGCACGGCATGATCCACGTCTCCGCCTTCCCACAGGATCCGGGAGTGTAGGAGGAAGCCGTGCTGATCCTCCAGCACGGCCACCGGCACTCCGAGTTCCACCGGAACCCCGGCCTTGCCCTTCACACACCAGCGCGTGTGCTCCTCGAAGATCGAAAACACCTTCTCTTCCTGCGGGATCTTCTCGCCTTTCAGCAGGCGGCGGTCCACTTGGTCGAGCTGCCTCCGGGCATGTTTGAGGTACGACTCGATCCGGAGAATCCTGGGGGCTCCGACGCCTTGCTCCCGAAGCGCGGGAACCGTCGCTTCCGCCCGTCGGACCTCCTCCCAGCAGGCGTCGAGGTACGCTTGGATCGGCCCCGGACGGGCCCGCCGGGTCCGCCGAACCTTCTGAAAGAGCCGCTGCAGCCTCCGGCTCCGATGCCGCCACTGCCGCCCTCCGGACACCCCCGCCCGCAGGGTTGAGCGGCCCGTCTCGCGCACCCGGCAACGCATCGCATCCCACAGCAGGTTGACGTCCGTCGGGAAGTGCACATCCGTCTTCACCACGAACGAATCACAGCGGCCCCGCAGGGGCTCCTTCGACGGGCGACCGCCCGGGCCGCTCTTCCGCTTCCGCTTCCGCTTCCGCACCAGCGCATGGCCGCTCTCCGCGATCAGCTGCAACACCTCCCCCAGCACGTCCGGCGTCAGCAGGCTCACGTTGTGTACCACCGTGGGATACCGGTACCGGGTCTCGTCCCAGAAGTCGGAGTGTCCCAGAAACTTCCGAACGGTATGGTGTTGGTTCACCAGCTCGTGCAGACGATCGAAGTCACACCCCAGGACCTGCTTCAGGAGACCCATCACGAGGATCCTCCACAGCTCCATGCCGGGACGCCCTTTCGTGTGGGACACCTCGGGAAGGATCCCCTGCTCCAGGATCTCGAACAACCGGGCACGAACCGACCGGTCGGCATACACGTGCCGAAGCCCGAGCAGCAGCGGCGGAATGTCATCCCGCGAGTTCTCGTCGATCTCGATCTCCTCGATCGCAACCTGACCCAATTCCATCTGCAGGCGAATGACGTTTCGCATGGCAATTCTCGCGAAGATTTCCGAAAATCCGGCCGATTCTTGACCTCATCGGCCGATTCCCGCATCAAAGCGGGATTCTTCGTCCCCTCTATATCACGATTCCACTTTCAGAGTCAAGCCATTGTACTTTTTCGGTGCGGGCACTAGCTTGCTCCTAGTACCGGCGAAGGCGGGGAACCGGGTCCACCGGGTGCCGCTGGAGGGAAGGGGCGTGCTGCAGGAACCGAACCCCTGGAGGGAAACGGTGGAAGATACACTGAGAACTTCCAACCCGTCAACGGAACAACAGTGGATAGCCGCGCAGGCGAAGAAGAAGCGCGGGGTGATCGATGCGGAGGTGTCGAAGGATTTCGACAGCATCCCGCATCGGGAACTCCGCGCCTTTCTGGACCTGTGGATCAAGGACGGTGTCATCCGTCGCAGGAGCAACCAAGGGCTGCGGGCGGGCGTCCTGGAGAAGGATGCCCGGCATGCCGACGGCCAAGATCATGCACGGATACGGGACCGCTTGAGCGAACCTGTCCTGTAAGGAACCGGATGCCCTAATGCGGGCACGTCCGGATCTGTGGGGGGAGGGGCTCGGCAACGACCCCTCCTACCCGGCTCGAGTGCGCCTTTCGGCGTCGGAGCGCCGAGAACTCCAAGCGATCGTCGACGGTACCGGAGCCGCCTGGCGTCGTCGTCGGGCGCAGATTCTGCGGATGGCAGACGAGGGGCGCGACGGCGGCAAACTCCGGGATGTCGACATCGCGCGCGGCCTGGGTATCGGCGCTTCGACGGTCGAACGCCTGCGCAAGCGTTGTGTTCTGGAGGGTTTGGAGGCCTCTCTCCGCCGCTGGGGGCAGGAGAACCGTCGACCGAAACTCCTGGACGGGGCGAAGGAGGCGAAGCTGGTGGCTCTGGCCTGTTCTTCCCCGCCCGAGGGTTGTGTTCGCTGGACGCTGAAGCTGCTGGCCGGTCGTCTGATGGAGATGGAGATCGTCGAGAGCATCTCGAAAGAAACGGTGCGGAGGACTCTGAAAAAAAAGGTATCTACTCACCCCCTACTGATGACGAAGATCGATCCGCTTCTTGTCAGCCGGAACACGCACCTCCGGTCCTCGGCCGCGAGCGAGTGAAAGGGGCAAGGGAAAATGCCGGATCCGAACCCGTCAGGAAAAACGATAAGTCATCAGTAGGGGGGTGAGTAGATACAAAAAAAGGAGATCAAGCCTTGGCTGAAACAGTATTGGTGCATTCCCCCGAGCCGCAACGCGCCGTTCGTGGCGGCGATGGAGGAGGTGCTGGACACGGATCAGCGGGATGTTGCCGAAAACGAGGTTTTGGTCTGCATGGATGAGACCCGTCGGCAGCAGACCAAGGAAACCCGCCTTCCCCGCCCCGTGCGGCCCGGGCAGCCGGAAATCGTCGACTACGAATACGAGCGAAACGGTACGGCCAATCTCTTCCTGGCGTTCGCGCCCAATGAAAACTGGCGTACGGTAAAGGTCACCGATCGCCGCACGGCGCGGGACTGGGCGCAGTGCATCCGGGAACTCGCGGATGATCACTTCCCCGACAAGAAGATCGTACTGGTCATGGACAACCTGAACACGCACGGCCCCGCATCGCTATATGAAGCCTTTGCACCTCAGGAGGCCATGCGAGTGCGAAAGCGGTTCGAGTTTCGGTACACGCCGAAGCACGGAAGCTGGCTCCACAGGGCCGAGATCGAAATCGGCGCGTTGTCGCGACAGTGTCTTCGACGACGCATTCCTGACCGCGCCACCCTGCTGCGGGAGACCGCGGCGTGGGTCAAGCGCCGCAACGCGGCCGGCGGCACGGTCGACTGGCGGTTCACGACGGCAGACGCCCGGGTGAAACTGAAGTCTCTATACCCAGCAATTCAATGATTTCGTACTACTAGATAGTGTCTGCACGGAAAATCACAACACATTGTATATGCAACCATATTTGGAATCTGGGGAACCGAAGATTCCTTCTTTGATGGCATATGACGACATATTCCGCTGAAATCAGGCTGGATTCGATGAATCTTCGCCCTGTCAATATTGGCTTTCCATTCATGTAATCAGATTCTTAGGGATTTTCCGTGCAGGCACTAGATAGTGTCTGCACGGAAAATCATAACACATTGTATATGCAACCATATTTGGAATCTGGAGAACCGAAGATTCCTTCTTTGAGGGCATATGACGGCATATTCCGCTAAAATCAGGCTGGATTCGATGAATCTTCGCTCTGTCAATATTGAGCTTTCATTCATGTAATCCGACTCTTAGGGATTTTCCGGGCAGGCACTAGATACCATGCCAGGACTTTCCCGCGCTGCATTCGATCTTGCCGACTGCTATGGAGGGAGGTCGCACGGGCCCAACCCTGCCGGGTTTTCTGACTTTGGACCGTCCACGGACCGCCGCCGCCGGAAAACCTGGCAAGAAAGCGGAAATTTGTGCCCGTTCAGCGGTCATTCAATACACCAACCACAGCGTGGGAAAGTTCTTGGCTGCATGCCGGTGAGACGGCCGGACCTGCTGGTTTCGGACGGGAACACCCAGCCCCGGTTCGCCTCGGGAACGCGGTCGCGTTCGGCCAGGCGGCGTTCGAGAATGGCCTCGAGTTGCCGGGCGACGGGAAGTTGCCAGCGGTGCGCCGGTCTTGGTGTCCTCAATCCGGAACACCATCGCCGCCCTGTCCACCCGCGCCCATGCGAGGCCGAACACTTCGGCCCGGCGCATGCCGGTATAGAGGCCGAAGCGCAAGGCATCGCGGGCGACCGGATTGCGCACCGCGATCTCGATGCCCCGGTGCCAGCGCGGCAGCACCTCGGCCGGCGGCTGGATGGTGCGCCGTTTCGGGCGATAAGGCCGCCCGCCCGCGACGCGCCACTGGTCCACCGGATTGTGCAGCCCCTCATGGTCGAAGCACTGGCGGCGGTAGAGGGCGCGCAGCATCTTCATCGCATTGTTGACCTGCACCCACCCGGCATTCTCGCTCAGGCGCCGGAAGCGCTGCTCGACATCGCGGTGCCCGATGGTGTCGAGGGGGCGGTCAAGCCAGTCGCCGAGGTCCTTGTGGACGGTGCTGCGGTATACCGCAACCGTGCTGTCCTTGCGCGCCGGCCCAGCGGCGAGATAGTCCTCGAAGGCGTCCCGCACCGTTGGCATGGCGCGGGCGCGGGCGCGCCCGGTGGCGGGGTCCTCGCCGGCGGCGACGCGGCCTCCAGCATCTCCCGGGCGAGGCGCCTGGCCTGCTCGGGGGTGATACGACCGTGGCGGCCGAGGACGAGGCGCCGGTTGGCGGCCTTGCGCCCGCCGTCGCCGGCGCGGTAGTTGACGACGTCGGAGCTCATGCCCGAGGGCTGGACGCGGATGCCGAACCCGGTGAGGCGGCCGTCCCATGCGATGAAGGGTTTGTGCGGGGGCTTGAGAGTTTCGACGTTTCGCTTGTTGAGGGTGAGCTTGAGGTTTGCGGTGCGCGTGCCGGTCTGTGTTGACATAATGGCATTCCTTCGAAACAGCCCTGAATATCACCTTACGGGTCAACACATGAAAGTCAGCCGGGGCGTAGCCCGGTCACGCCTTGTCAAGCGGGAAAGCACGCACTTCATTGAAATACAACAATTTTGTTTGGTGTTGGCTGCCACGAACAGACAGGCGTACGGTGGGGTGCTGAAAATACAGGACCTGCACCCGCCTTGTCTTCACTTCCATGGCTCAGGTGACGATGGACAGTGGCCGCTACTCTTCGAGAAACGGCCGAATATTTCTTCTTCTTGCAGAACAACTGCTCAGGCAATCGAAGAGTCTTCATAGTATTCTTCATCCGTCAGGAATTCGAAGTCATCCTCCTTCAGCTGGTCAGGCGTCACGTTCTCGATGACGATCTCGCTCCCCTCGCCCAGTTCTTCCGAGGTGATGACGGTCACATTCGTCTCTGAACGGTATTCGAAATCCAGTTTCTCGGAATCGAGGAACGCCGCCTCGTTGCCGCCGTCGGACTCTGCTCTGGTCTGGATCAGGAAGGTGATCAGGTCGGCCCCGACCTCGAAGTCTGTGATGACATCCACGCCGTCACCCTTCCGGAAAAGGAACCTGTCGTGACCGCCCCCACCGGTCAGGTAGTCGGAGTCCTTCCCACCATCAAGCCGGTCGTTTCCGTCTCCGCCCTCCAGCCGGTCGTTTCCGTCTCCGCCCTCCAGCCGGTCGTTCCCGGCGCCGCCTTCCAGCGTGTCGTTTCCGTCTCCGCCCTCCAACCGGTCGTTTCCGGCGCCGCCTTCCAGCCAGTCGTTGCCGACGCCGCCTTCCAGCGTGTCGTTGCCGGCGCCACCTTTCAGCCGGTCATCGCCGGCACCGCCTTTCAGCGTGTCGTTTCCGTCTCCGCCTTCCAGCGTGTCGTTTCCGTCTCCGCCTTCCAGCCGGTCATCGCCGGCACCGCCGTCGATACCGTCGTCGCCCCAGCCGCCATGGGCCCGGTCGTTGCCGTTCCCGCCGTTCAGGGTGTCGTTGCCGCGACCACCATGAAGCACATCGTCTCCGTTCCCGCCGCTCAAGGTGTCGCTTCCGTCTCCGCCACGGAGGATGTCATTGTGGTTTTCTCCGAAGAGGCGATCATCCCCCTGTTCGCCATACACACGATCCTTCTGATCGCCGCCCGCAAGGGTGTCGCTCCCGGCGCGTCCGTAGAGCACGTCCATTGCACCCAGACCCTGGATGATATCGTTCCTGCTGCCGCCGATGATCAGGTTTCCCTGATCCGTACCCGCAAGCTGCCCTGGGGTAGCCTTCGGCCGGTCTTGGTTCGAATGGAAATCCCAGATGTACCGGACCCTCTGCAGATCTTGGGAACTGAGTCCGCGGAACACGCCCAGCACCTTCCGCGACGGTCCCGTGCCCGCGACGAGTTCGTGCACCGCCTCGTTGACGATGCCGTACCTTTCGTGCGTGAGGGTGCCCTGCTCGAATCGCACATCGTCCTGTTGCAGGCCGAGCGGCAACCGGATGTAGTCCTCCGCCACGTTGAAGTCCCCGATGACATCAGGGATTTCATCGGTTGTGCTGACGACGAAGATGTCCCGGCCCGCATCACCGAAGAGCCAGTCACGGCCGGCGCCGCCGTCAAGCTGGTCGTCGCCCCACCCGCCGTAGAGTGCATCCTCGCCGCCGCCGCCGTAGATCCGGTCGTTGCCGCTCCCGCCCGTGATTGCATCGTTGCCCGCGCCTCCATGGATCACGTCGTTGCCTTGGCCGCCCGTCAGGAAGTCGTGGCCGTCTCGGCCGTGGATCCTGTCGTTGCCGTCGCCGCCGTCGATCCTGTCGTCGCCGCCATTGCCGGAAAACCGGTCGTCATGCGCGGTGCCCTTCAGGACATCGTCCCCGTGCGTGCCGCAGAACCAGTCTCCGCTGACCTCGTGAAGGCTGTTCTCGATCCAGTCTTTCGCATAGGCAACGGTCTCTTCATCGTCGGCCGCGACCGCCGTGCCGTAGTTGAGCTCGGCGAGAACCTTGTTGCCGAGCATGATCCGGAATCCCGCATCCCCGTAGTGACCCTCGGGGTGATGGACGATTTCGACCTTCTTCCCATCCCGGAGACCGGTCACGTAGATCATGTCCCCGCCGATCGAGTTCCTCGGCGGCTCGTAGTCCTGGATGTAGACGTAGCTGTCGGAGTTCAGGATGAACAGGTCGCTCCCCGAGCCGCCGGCCAGGACGTTTCCCTTCGGGTTGTCGACCTCCTGATCGCTCTGCGGCCCCCGACCCTTCGTCGAGTCGGTGAGCGCACCGGTGCCGTCGTCGACGCGGCTGCCGTCCCTGATCCGGCCCGCCACCAAGATGTCGTGCCCCGGACCGCCATAGAGACGGTCAAAAAACGCGTCCTCTTGGTTCCCGACCAAGGTGTCGCTCCCATGGTTTCCGTACAGGACGTTGGCACCCGCGCCTCCGACGAGGTGGTCGCGTCCGCCGTTGCCTTCCGCCCGGTTGCCGCCTCCCGCATCCTTGAAGTCGTCGTTGCCGCCGCCCCCGATGAAGTGGTCGTGGCCGCGTCCTCCATGGGCACTCATCGATCCGGTGTACCCGTCCTCGGCCCTGAACCGGATCTTTCCGGTATCGCCGGAGCGATCCACCGTCTCCTCGGTAGCAATCTTCCACTCGGTGGGTGTTGTCATGACGATACCCCGGTTGGCCCGTTGAGCCCGACGTCGATTGATCCACGGAGAATCCCGGGGAGCGGGATTGCAGAGGTGTGATTCATGCGCTCGAACCGAGGGCTGCGAGCGATGCCGCAACGGCGCTTCACGGAACGCGCGGATCCGGGCATGCCGTGTCCGAACCTGCGAAGGGGTCGACCGTCGGGCGTCATCGATCCCTTCCCGAAGAGCGCAACCATCACCGGGACGCCATCTACCCGACCGTCGCGGGCAAGGTTTCCCAATCCCCGGACACGTGCCGGGCGCAGGCGGGATCGCGGATCGGGAGGCGGGGTCTCAGGAATCGGCGCGCCGGATCGGGAACCGGTGCCTCGTCGAAGGAAGGGTGAACCGCCGGTCGGAGGGGCATACCGGGAAAACGGAAACGCCGCACACGACGGGTACACGCGGCCGGACGGTCCATGGAGGCAGCCCTCCGCTTCCCGCACCTTCTCTCCGCCGGCCCACGCCACAGGTATTCCCTCCCAAGCAAGGAACCCTTCGTCCCAAGCAGCATAGTCCGTAACGCTGATTCCGTCAAGAGTCCGGCTGCGCCGGGCAACACGGGCGGGGCCGATGCCGCGCCGCTCGGGATCATCGGACAATTCCATCCTCTGGGGATGAACCAGGCTTTCTTCTTTCAATTCTTGGCCATGAACATCACTTGGACACTGGAATCGGAGTTGGTGCATGACAGGGCGCGTGACCGCTTCCGCTCCGCCCGGCTTCGCGCCTCTTGCTCCGGCGGCCGGCGTTTCACAGGCCGACATCACGGTCGGCCCGCCCCGTCCCGACGAGCGTCCCGCCCGGGATGCGCAGATGAATCGGCTCCCCTGTCCGGGCTTCCGTCGTATCGTCGGCAAAGGGCTTCACTGCGGGGTGGAAGGGGGTGGAAGGACGGGCCCGGGGCTTTCAACCGGACACTGTTGAATCCATTTCTTTCAGGTATCTACTCACCCCCCTACTGATGACGAATCGTTTTTCCTGACGGGTTCGGATCCGGCATTTTCCCTTGCCACTTTAACTCGCTCGCGGCCGATGACCGGAGGTGCGTGTTCTGGCTGACAAGAAGCGGATCGATCTTCGTCATCAGTAGGGGTGAGTAGATACTCTTTTCAGCATATCGAGTTTCCGCATGGTTCGGTGATGTTCGACGAAGTTGAGAAGGAGTTTGTATCCCTGCCAGAGTTTCTCGGTTCCCGGCAGGGGCTGGCGCTTTTTGGGAAGGAAGCCTGCCAGGCGTGCGACCTCGACGGCGAAGGCTTCGAGGGTCGGTTCGGGGTCGGGAGGTCCACGCGGCGTGCGCGGTCGACCGGTCTTGTGGAGGGCAAGGACCGTGATCTCGTCGCGGTGGACGATGGGACGGGCCGGGGTGTCGGGCTCGGAGCGCGCGAGACGCTCAACGGTCAGGACGCGGCATGCGGTGATGGCGTCGAAGGCCAGGCACTTCCTCAGATCGTCGGCCTGATTGAGGCGCCGGTCCTCGATCCGTGTGCCGACCTTCAGGGCCTTGAAGTACGCTTCGATCCACCCTCGCCTCTCGTAGAAGGAGACGGTCTTGAGAGCATCGGCTGCAGTGCCGTCGCCTTCGGTGGTGAGCAGCATCCCGTCGAGAGGATCGCGGTCGGCGGGCGGGTCGGGTTCCGTGACTCGCACGGCCATCCTGGAGAGCGGCGGTGTTCCCCGGGGCTTCGGGTCCGGCGGAGCAAGGTCGACCCTTGCCGCGCGGATTTCGAGGCGCACGCCCGTGCGCTCCTTGCGGCGACGCGGCCCTCCGCAGGCTTCGATGTCGATCCTCTTCGTGGCGATGCACGGCTCATCGGCCATGGAGTTCCAAAGGTCCCGGCATGCGCCCGTTGCGGTGATCACGCGGCGCCGTGTCGAGCGCCGGACGCGCACCCGCAGACCGGCCTCGTGCACGGTGCTCCGGGCCCGCAGGTCCCAGATGTCACCTTCACGGTCACCGATCACCAGCACCCTTGTCGAAGGACCGGCAGCGGCCCGTTCCACGGCCTTGTCGTATCCGTCGAGCCCGCGCCGGCTCTCCTGGTCGTCTACCTCGTCCTTCTTCGGATCCGGCTCGAGACGGAAGTCGGCGTCGCGATGGAACCGTCCGAGGGATGAGCCGCCTTCGCTGAAGGCAACCCCGACATGGGCCGCCATGCCCGGGGTGCCCGAGCCGCCGCCGCCGATGTCGACAAGACCCTCGGTCGCCTTCAAGCCACGATCATTCAAGAATGTCGTGTCCTAGATGGCAAGGATCCGGCGCTGCGCACGGCAGCGTTCCACCCTCGCTTCCTGATGCCCCTCGAGGATAGGGTCCATCGTCACCCTCGGATTCGACCACAGGCGGTAGGCCGCCTTCTGCTCCGCCTCGCCGGGGAAGATCGTCGGCAGGATCTCTCCGGGACGATCGTTCCATGCTCGGCCCATGGTGACCCGGCGCTCGCGGATGCGCACGTCCCTGTGGCGGCTGCGGGCGTACTCCCGCATCGCCCAGTCGGTCCGGTCATCACCGACCAGGGGCGCCGCCTGGCCCAGGACACGCTCGGGCTCCCGGCACAGCACGGTGCGCCCGTCCGACGACAGGGGCTTCATCCACACCGCGCGCTGCACGCCCGGGCCCGGGGCCCCGGGAGGTCGACCCGAGGTCGTCTCCTCACAGCGCTCCCAGCCTGTCGCCCGGTAGCTCACGCCGCTGTGCTCGGGACCCACATACGTGTACGTCAGAACCGGCCTCACCCCGTACTTCTCGTGCCCGCCCGCAGCCAGACGCCGGCCGGCACAGGCCAAGGCATGGGAGGCCAACGCCTGCACATGTACCGACGGAAGAATCAGAAAGCGATCGTGGTTGACGATCTCGCCGAGGTGGGCGACACGGGCTCCCTGGGACCAGCCGATGAAGTCGTCGCGCGCCTTCTGGTGCCAACTCGCCGCACCGAACACCAAGCCGCCGAGGCGACCGTGGCGCGGCGAGGTGATCCAATAGCTCGTGCCTGCCCGAAAACCCCTAAGAGTCTGATTACATGAATGGAAGTCCAATATTGACAGGGCGAAGATTCATCGAATCCAGCCTGATTTCAGCGGAATATGTCGTCATATGCTCCCAAAGAAGGAATCTTCGGTTCCCCAGATTCCAGATATGGTTGCATATACAATGTGTTGTGATTTTCCGTGCAGGCACTAGTAGTACGGAAACATTGAATTGGGGGCTGCAGGCATGAGCTGGCCCCGATGCTCAGACCTGACACTTGATCCATAGAGGCCTAATAATCCCATTGTGTTCTTTATCTGATCCTTAGAAGCGGTGCGAGAATCTCAGCGAACAGCCCGGTTCCAGTGGGTGCCGACACAGACCGACACAGACCGACACGGACCGACACGGACATACCGCCCCATCCTGCAGCCATCAATGCAACGTCGGTGGACTACTAGCTCACACGGGCCCCGGGCACGACGATCCCACGCTGCTAATCCAGCGGCGATCGGCGAGATTTTTTCGGTCTGCGTCGCGCTGCAATCGTGCTGCCAAGGCTCCATTAGACCCTCTCGGCGCGAAAAATTGCGATCAAGGGGCGATCTGTGATGACGCAAGCCCCAACGCACTCGGATTCCGCGTCTCGGAATCAGCGTGGGATCACCGTGGGCCCCGGGTGCACACGCCTCGCCCTCGGGATGCCAAGTCGCCATCATCGAACGGGCCAAGCGCTTGTCCTCGCCCACGCCGACCGGCTCTACGGTGACCTCTCCAAGATCCTCTAGGGTACCGGCCCGTGCTCGGTCGGGATCGTCCCGCTCAAGGGTGTCGGTGTCGGTGTCGAAGGCATGAGGCCTGGGCGCAGGGAGGACGAGGTCGAGCGACGCAGCAAGATCAGGCAGACCCGCGCGTGCCGAGACAAGGCACAGCTCTCCCTTCGCGTTGCGTCACTCCTCGCGCTCGCACCATCCCCGCGCCAAGGACGAGCGGGTGCTGCCCTCGGCAGCCGATGCCGCCTTCAGCCAGTCAACCGTCGTCGCGGACAGATATCGAAAGCCGATCCTCATGGGCCATCATGTACGGCCTCATGAACAACGAGTTAAGCATGTCCGGTTGAAAGGGCCCGGGGGGGTGCTGTCGGGCGAGGCGGCAGGGAAGAGCCGACGTCGCCATCAGCGGATCGGGCAACGGGGTGGCCCGAAGTGGATCCGATTCCACCGGCTGGCCAACGCCGCCCTCTTCGGCAACAAGCTCTCGGAATTCCAGCCGGGTACTTCATGGGCGATTCAGCCCGAATTCTCCGCTCAAGTCATTGATGTTCCGAGACCATCATCCGAAGCGAAGAGCGTTCTACCTCTCCTAATTCGTGTCTGCACGGAAAATCACAACACATTGTATATGCAACCATATTTGGAATCTGGAGAACCGAAGATTCCTTCTTTGAGAGCATATGACGACATATTCCGCTGAAATCAGGCTGGATTCGATGAATCTTCGCCCTGTCAATATTGGGCTTTCACTCATGGAATCCGACTCTTAGGGATTTTCCGGGCAGGCACTAATTCTAGGGATGATACACGAGACCTTGGCAACATTATAGGGATAGGGGGTTTGATGACATCGGCGATGAGCACGAAGTTCATGAAGCAATTGAAGACGGCCTCAAACTTGTCGATCCTCGTGAAGACGCTCCGGAATCGCTTGATCCTCCGAAACAGACGTTTGACCTCGTTCCGTTTCATGCTGAGATCCCGATCGTACTCCCATGGCATGATCCGGTTAGCCTTCGGTGGTGCCGCGGGCTCAGGTTTCTGACCCGCGACCGGCTCACGGGTTTCGTCATCTGCCTGCACCATACCCATCGACCGGAAATCCTCTCCACGAACAGGAGACCCAAGGGTCCACCGCATATTGCGTCAACACGTCCTGGCGCGAATGCAATCCCCTTCTGCCGTGCTCGTCTTGGCGTTCACCGGACACGCGGTTCCACGTCCCGGCAGGACCGCGAAAGTTCAGCCGTTGCTATCGGCGAACACTTCCCGGTACATCGCTTCGATGCACCCAGATTCTTCGTCCGTCAGGGCGGCGAATTCCTTCTCTCGGGCGCGGCGGGACAGAGTCCCGCCATTCTGGTGCAGGAACCGAAACAGAAGATCCGACAGCCGCTCGGGCATATCGACGATCAGGTTGAGCGCGTTCCGAAACGCATCGTACCGCTTCAGAAATCCGGCTTCATCCGGCAGATCCTGCTCGATGGTCCGCTGCACGCAGCCGTAAAGGAATTCCGTTTGAGGCGTGGCGTCGAAATACCGGTAGAAATCGCTGGTGTCATTCAGCACCCGAACATTGCCGTATTCCGTCGGTTCCCAGTTCACGACCGGCAGCAGGCGCTGCGAATACGCTTCAAGTGCGGCGCGGTAGTCGTCGATCCGATCCAAGATCACCGCCGATATCGGAAAAACCATGCCGGGCGGGTGGAAGCCGCGCTGGGCCAGGACATGATGGATCAGATAGCGGTGCAGCCGGCCATTACCGTCTTCGAAAGGATGGATATACACAAAGCCGAAGGCCAGAACCGCCGAGGCGACAACCGGATCGAGCTGCTGCGCGGCCTGGCGGTCGAAGGCAACCATGCCCTCCATGATCCCGGCCAGATCCTCCGGCCGCGCACTGACGTGGTCAGGGATCGGCATGCGTGTTTCACGGTCGCGTTCCCCGACGAAACCGCCTTCCGTCCGCAGGCCCAGACGGACGAAGCGGGCATCACCGATCACGATGCGTTGCAGGCGCAGCAATTCGTCCAGATCGATCGGCTGCCGGCCGGCTTGGCGGATGGCGCGGCCCCAGCGCTGGATGCGGTCCTGCGGCGGATGCTCGCCTTCGATCGCGAAACTCGACTTCGAATCCTTGAGCAGCAGGAACGCCGCTGTACGCGCCAGCAGATCGCGCGGCACGGCGGCGACGGCATCCTGAGCCCGCGCGCGCAGATTCATGGCGATGAAGCGCTCCAGTGCTTCCGTACGGAACACCAAAGGACAGAAGGTCGGCGTGCCGGGCAGGTTGTTCTTGACTCGGTGCCGGGACGAGGTCACCGCGGGGGTCGCATACTGCTGGTCCGGATCGACGATGAATGCATAGGCCCCGCGATCAGCGTTCGGCAGATCGAGTTGCGTTCCCATCAGCCATTCATAGAGGAACCAGATGCGCCGGGCGTAGGCACCGGTGGGCTTGGCCCTGACCAGACCTGCGACGGGGACCGGGCCGGTCGCGGCAAACAACTTCTTGAGTATGGCCAAATCGAGCCCTTCGTGTTTCAGAGCGAAGGTCAAATGGCTTTCCAGGTTCGCTTCCGGCGCGTAGCGTGGCGAGTAAATGCGCCAGCCGCCTTCCTCCAAGAACCTGTGCCGCTTACCGATAGCGCTCAAGGTACGCGGAAGCGGCACGGGGAGATCGTAGGCTCCGATCAACGCGGCATGGCCCGCTGGCGTCGCGGTCACGGGGAGGCGCCGTTCCTGAAAAACGGTAACGGGGCCTGAAAAACGATTCTGCACAGGGGCATCCATGCTGAAACCGTTTCCCTTCCTGCAACAGGGGTGCACAAGCACCCGTTTCATGAAAAATGATTCCTTTTCGGGAAGAACGATAACATATTCTCGAGATGATGAACAACAATCCTGTTCAGGCAGTGACTGTGTGAATTCACTCTGATTCGCGGAGGCTCCCGGAAAATCCCCTGCACCATTCACACGCGCGATTTCCAGCGCCAGCCGCCGCCCATCCATGGTTTTTTGCCTTGGTGAAGGTCCCGTTTCTTGCCACCGAGATGGGCCCCTGGATCGGGAGCCACCCTATGCCCCCTGCGCCTTGAGCACCTGGGGGACCTGTGCCCCGATCCGAGGCCAGGATGGAGATCCCGTGGGAAGTTTGTGCCTTCGAGCGCCCGTGCAGGAACCGATCCGCATCCTGGCGGCCCACCGACCGCAATCCGGATTCCGAGGAACCCGAGATCAGGAATGCAGGGAAGTGTTTCGCCGGCATCGACTGGGGGTCCGAGCCCCATCAAGGATGCATCCGCCGGGTAGGAGGGGTCGTTGCCGAGCCCTCCCCCCGTCGCGGTAGGAATGCGCATTGCTGCGCACCCCCCCGCACAGATCCGGACGTGGACGTTCATCTATCCGGCTCCTACCTCGGGTATTGGACGGCCAACCGCTGGACGGGCCTGCGGCTTCCCGTATCCCGTCCGCCGCCTGTGGCACGCGTGCCCGACACGGCGTTCGGTGCGTGCTTGGGCGTCCCGGATTCCCCTGGGTTGAGGCCCGTTCCTCCAGCGGCTCCGCAGCAGCCGACGCCCCCGGGTTCGCCGCCTTCCCCGGTACTACGGCCTCATCCGACTTCTTCCAACCGTACATCCTGGGCTTCGGGTTTCTCCTTCCCCCTGCGGTCCCGTGACCACCGGCGGGACCGTTGGAAGATCTCCCAGGGTTCCGACCGAAGGCGTGCGGACGTGCATGGGTTCTCGGACACCGCGGGGCTCGCCGGCATCTCACCCCGTCGATGCCTGCGAGGGTGCCTTCGGCCGATCTGAGAGCCTCGGCACCCCGGATCCTCGTCTTTTCGGTGCTCCTGAGCCGTGCCCATCCGTACCGCTACCACGACGATCCCACGCTGCTAATCCAGCGGCGATCGGCGAGATTTTTCGGTCTGCGTCGCGCTGCAATCGTGCTGCCAAGGCTCCATTAGACCCTCTCGGCGCGAAAAATTGCGATCAAGGGGCGATCTGTGATGACGCAAGCCCCAACGCACTCGGATTCCGCGTCTCGGAATCAGCGTGGGATCACCGTGGTACCGCTACCGACGCTTCGCCTGCCCCTCGCGGGAACCGACGCACGGCTCGCGGAGGAACGCGGTTCGGGGACTCCTTCGTCCCAAGGGACTTGCACCCCCTGCCTTCTGCCCGTTCGCCTGGCGCACGTCGCGGTAGGAATGCGCATTGCTGCGCATTCCTACCGCGACGGGGGAGAGGGGCTCGGCAACGACCCCTCCTACCCGGCACCTACGCAACATCACCATGCCTGCCGGCAAGAAAACACTAACAAAATAAGCATGGGAATGGCCTGCCCGACCAGTTCCATCCCGACATACCCGTCAAGCAGCGGCGCGACGATGGGTCGGCGGCTGCCGAGACAGAAGCGCCTGCAGCCGGACCCAGTGCGCCGGCGGCTTCAGCATGCGGTGCACGGGTTCCATGGCCGACAGGGAACCCACCGGAGAGAGTCAGAGGTCCGGGTTAACCGGGAAGATGTGTGCGCAGGGCAGCCTGCGGGAGGTCTGGTACCCTGAGCACCGCCAATGCATGCAGGGGTCGAATCATGATCAGCCACGCGACCGGAGACGGGGGAATTCCACCGAGAGATGCATCTGCACGCGGACTGAAGCGCATCATGACCCTGGGCGGCGCGTACGGAACGCGAAATTACACCGTCAAGGATCTCCGGGACCAGAAAGGGACGCGCGTGCTCGTGGAAACCCTGCCGTTCTCGCCGGAGGAAGCGGCAGCAGCGGAACAGGCCGGCATCGATACGCTGAAGGTTCGTTTCGACCCCCGGCAACCCGATCTTGCGGCGGCCATCCGGAGGGCCGCGCCGAACACCTTCATGGCGTTTTCGGTTCCGCTGGTGGCAGCGGCAAGCGAAGCCGAGGCCGTGCGGCTGGGCTACGACGCGATGACGATCGGAGCGGACGCCATCATGTGCCAGTGGAGCGTCCGACTCGTGGCCGCGGCGGCGGACGCCGGCATTCCGGTGCAGGGGCACGCCGGTCTGGTTCCGAGAAAGAGCACCTGGACCGGCGGACTGCGGGCGGTCGGCAAGACGCTGGACGAAGCCAGATGGATCTACCGCGAGATTCAGGCCCTTGAGGACGCCGGCGCGTACGCGGTCGAGGTCGAGGTCATCCCCGCGGAGCTCCTCGTCGAAATCAGCCGGCGCACCCGACTGCTCACCTCGTCGATCGGAGCCGGCAGCGGCGGGGACATGCAGTTCCTGTTCGCCGACGACCTCCTCGGCAACCACCCTCCCCCCTTCCCGCGGCACTCCAGGCAGTATCGGCATCTGTACCAGCTGCAGGAGAAGATGCAGGCCGAGCGAGTGGCAGCGTTCGAGGAGTTTGCCGCCGATGTCCGCGAGGGCCGATTCCCCGGGGAGGAGCATATCGTCAAGGCCCCGGACGGTCTGATCGACGAGTTCGTGACCGCCGTCGAATCCGGGGCCTGACGGCGACCCGAGGGCCGCCGCGCCGTTGCCCCCGCGGGCGTTCGATTCCGAGGGGATCGCGCGACGAAGAAGCCGAAGGATCCTCTGCCCGGACACGGGCGCCGTTCTCTTCGGCCGACGTCGTTCTCCCGCCCCCGCGGTCCGACCGGACCCGTCCGGTCCGGCCGATCGGGCAACCGGCCGGTCCGGCCCGCACCAACGTTGCCGAAGCGGCCCTCGCGGCCGGGTCAGAGGGTCAGCGCCTCGAACCGGCGGGCCACCGAACTCCATGCCTGGCCGCCCCGTTCCCGCGCGTGCTCGCTCATGCGCGCATGGGTCGCTGGGTCGTCCAAGAGACGGATGGCGTACTCGGCAAACGCATTGTCGTCCGGAGCCAGGAAACCGGTCTTGCCGTCCACGATGCGCTCGGGTGCCGCTCCCAGAGGACGGACCACCGCCGGCAGCCCGACCGCCTGACTCTCGGCCAGCGTCATCGCCGACACCTCGCGCTCGTCCGAGGGATAGAGATGGACCCGCGCCGTCCGCAGGAACTCGGCCATTGCGGCGTCCGGCAGCGGCCGGCAGACGCGGACTCCCGATTTTCCCGCCGCGTTGACGAGGGCATGAATCCGGGCGAAGGCAGGGGTCAGGAACCGTCCCTCCGAAGCGCCGTGCAACGCACTCGAGAACACATGCAGCTCCGCCCACGGCAGCCGTCCGTGAATCCGCCGCCGCCAGAGACCGACGAGCCACTCGAGGCCCATCAGCGGATGCGTCGTGACGACGGCCCGGGGCGTCACCGAGGGTGCCGGTGCGTCTGCATGCAGGAAGGCATCCCCGACTCCGTTCGGAATGCTGGCGCCGTCGAAGGCCAGCAGCGCATCGGGGATCGTCGCCAAATGCGCCTGGCTCTGGTAGACGAGCACCGGCCGGTGCCGCGCGGCACTGGCGAACGGCTCGGGCCGGATCAGGTCCCGCCCCGAACCGGTCATCCACAGGATCCGCGTCCGGATATCGGGCACCAGGTCGAGCAATTCCGGATCCTGATGCGCGATGCAGAGATCGGTGGTGGCGGCCGAAGCTTCCTCCAGGGGCACCCAGCTGACGCCACGGACGACGGCGGCCAGCTCGCACCGGTTGAACACGCGCACCGTGTGACCGGCCGCAGCCAAGGCATCCGCCAGACCCACGATGCCTTTCTGGGCGGGCGGCAGGGCGCGGTCCGCAGGCGTGGTGCCGTCAAACGGAAAGGATCGGTCGGCAAGGGTAACCAGCATCGGCCCGCCTGCAGGAACGGGAGAAGCCCGGCATCGTGTACGATGAAGGTCTCAGGGATCGCTAGTACACCGACATCGCATGGCCGACAACCGCGCCCCCGCCCTCCGCTGGTGTCCGCTTCCGGACCGCATGCTCACCCGGATTCACGGTCCCGATGCCCGGGGCTTCCTCCAGAACGTGGTGACCAACGACCTGGATCGACTGCGAAGCGACCGGTCGCTCTATGCGGCCCTGCTCACGCCGCAGGGCATGTATCTCCATGATTTCCTGCTGACCGAGCTGGACGGCGTCATCCTGATCGACTGCGAACGTTCCCGGCAGCCTGATCTCGCCCGGCGCCTCGCCCTGTACCGGATGCGCAGCCGAGCCGGGATCGAGGCCGAAACCGGGCTCGCCGTCGGGGTCGGATTCGGCGGGTCCGCGGCGGCGGCGGCGGGTGTGGACGAAACCCGCGGGCGGGCGCGCCGCCTCGGGGACGGCATCGTCCTTGCCGACCCCCGCTCCCGCGACCTCGGGGTCCGGGCGTACCTGCCGCCGCCGGACCTCGCTGTCTTCTTCGCCGGCGCCGGCTTCGCGCCGGGCGAGCGCGAGGCGTTCGACCGGCACCGGATCGCGGCCGGCGTGCCGGACGGCGGCCGGGATCTCGTCATCGGCCGCAGCTACCTGCTGGAGAGCAATTTCGACCTCTTGGACGGCGTGTCGTTTTCCAAGGGCTGCTACATCGGTCAGGAGAACACGGCCCGCCAGCGGTACCGCGGCACCGTGCGGCGCCGTCTGGCCCGGGTCGCCATCGCGTCGGGCCCGGCACCCGCGCCGGGCACCCCCATCCGTCTCGGGGACCGCGACGTCGGCACGATGCGCTCGAGCCGGGGCAGCGAGGGCCTCGCGCAGGTCCGAATCGCGCTCGTCCGGGAGGCGGCCGCCGCCGGCGCCGAACTCGAATGCGGAGAGGCCACGCTCCGGATCCTGACACCGGTCCCGCAAGCGCCGTCGGCCGCGTGACGGCAGTCAGGCGGCGCTGTAGCCTCCATCGACCGGCAGTAGGGCTCCGGTCACATAGGACGCGGCGGGCGAGCACAGGAACACGGCCGCTCCCGCCACGTCCTCCGGCACCCCCCATTCCCCCATCGGAATGCGCGCGCGAATCGCGTCGTACTGCTCCCGGTCGTCCCGCAGGCCCTGCGTCATCCGGGTCGCGATCCAGCCCGGCGCGATCGCGTTCACACGGATCCCATGTTCGGCCCAGGCGTGCGCGAGCGAACGGGTCAGGCCGATGATTCCGGTCTTCGACGCGGTATAGGCCGGCGCCGTACGCGAGCCGAAGTACGACCACATCGACGCCACGTTGAGGATGCAGCCCCGGGTCAGGGCCAGCTTCGGCAGGCAGTGCAGCGCCATGCGGTGGGCGCCCATCAGGTTCGTGTTGATCACGTCGGCAAAGTTCTCGGTCTGAAACTCGAGGGCGCGCCGGACCATGCCGGCGTTGTTCACGAGGATGTCGAGGCGGTCGATCTGCTCCAGAACCGCCGCGATCGAGATCTCGTTGGTCACGTCGAGCCGGAGGGTTCGCAGGGTGCCGCCCGGAAGGTCCGGATTGCACGCGGCCAGAGAAGCCTCCGTCCGGGCCGTCACGGTCACGCTGGCGCCGGCATCGAGAAGGGCGCCGCCGATCGCGTGTCCGATACCGCCCGCACCCCCGGTCACGAGCGCCGCCTTGCCCGAGAGATCCACCGTCCAGGCCATCAGCGATTCCCGGCCCGCACCTCGGGATTGACCGGAGTCGGCACGGTTTCGCCGGTCAGGGCCGCCTCGAGGTTGCGGGCGGCGAGATCGATCATCGCCAGACGGGTCGTGCGGGTGGCGCTCGCGATGTGCGGCGTCAGCACGACATTCTCCATTTCCCGAAGCGCCGGGTGCACCTTCGGCTCGAACTCGTAGACATCGAGTGCCGCCCCCGCGATCTCGCCTTCCTGCAACGCCTGCACCAGCGCCTCTTCCTCGACCACGGGCCCGCGCGCCACGTTGATCAGGAAGCCCTCCCGCCGCATCCGCGCCAGCTGCGGCGCCGCGATCAGGTGCCGGGTCTCGGGCGAAAGGGGGCACAGCAGCACCACGTACCGGGATTCGGCCAGCAGTTCGGGAAGGCTGCGCCACCTCACGTCGAGCGCCTTCGTTTCGTCGGCGGAAAGACGGTTCCGGTTGTGGTAGCAGACCTTCATGCCGAAGCCCTGCGCCCGGGCGGCCACCCGCTTCCCGATGCGGCCGAGACCGACGATGCCGAGGGTCTCGCCGCCGATGTCGGCCCCCCACAGCAGCGAGAACGGATGCGTGCGGAAGTGTCCGCCGCGCACCAACCGATCGCCTTCGGCGAGCCGTCGTCCGACCGCCAAGACCAGCGCCATGGTCAGGTCCGCGACCGGCGCATCCAGGACGCCCGGCGTGTTGGTGACCAGGACGCCGTTCCGGGTCGCGGCCGCCAGATCGATATTGTCGACCCCGACGGCGACGTTCGCGATCACCCGCAGCGTGCCGACGCAGGCATCGAGGATCTCCGCCCCGACCCGCGGACCCATCAGCAACACGCCGGCCGATCCCCGCAGTCGTTCGCACAGCGCGTCCGTCCCGAGCTGGCCGTCGGCGAACGCATCGTGGTAGTCCACCCGGAACCGGCGCTCGAGCCGGGTGCGGATGTCGTCCGGCAGCCAGCAGTGCACCAGGATGGGCGGGCGGCCCTCGGAGCGGGGCGTCAACGCGGCGTCCAGCTGCGCACCCGCTGGCGCTGAACTCCCAGCCCCGCGATTCCGGGCTCCATGACGTCGCCGTCCTTCAGGAACCGCGGCGGACGCATCCCGGAACCCACCCCCGGCGGCGTGCCGGTGGCGATCAGATCCCCGGGGCGGAGCGTCATGAACCGGCTGATGTAGGCGATCAGGGCGGGCACGCCGAAGATCATGGTGCCGGTGCTGCCGTCCTGCATCCGCATCCCGTTCACGTCCAGCCAGAGGCGCAGGTGCTGCGGGTCCGGCACCTCGTCGCGGGTGACCAGCCACGGCCCGACCGGACAGAAGGTATCGCAGCCCTTGCCCTTGTCCCACGTCAGGCCGCGCTCGAGCTGCCACTCGCGTTCCGACACGTCGTTCACCACGGTGTAGCCCGCCACATGCTCAAGCGCCCGATTCTCCGGCACGTTGTTCGCCTCGGAGCCGATCACGACGCCGAGCTCGATCTCCCAGTCCGTCTTCTTCGAATCCTTCGGCATCTCGACGTCGTCGTTCGGCCCGTTGAGAGCGCTGGTGGGCTTCAGGAAGACGATCGGCTCGTCCGGGATCGCGGCGCCGACTTCCTTCGCATGGTCCCGGTAGTTGAGACCGATGCACAGGATCTTGCCGATGCCCGAGACCGGAACCCCGAAGCGCGGTGCGTCGGCAATCACGGGCAGGTTCTCCGCATCGATCCCGACCAGACGATCCTGTCCGGCATCGCTCAGCACGTGCGGCGTGATGTCGGGCAGGTGCCGTTCCAGCGAACGCAGGTTTCCCTCGCCATCGATCAGGCCCGGCAGTTCGCGGCCGCGCGGGCCGAAGCGCACCAATTTCATGGGCATTCTCCCTGTACGGATTGCGGCTCCGTTCCCCCGAGCGCGCGCCGGCACCCTACCACGTCTTCCGCACGGCTTTTGCCCGAAACCGGAGGAGCGGGCCCGGAGCCGGGGCCGGGCCGCGCGACCGGCGGCGACGAGAATCCGGGCCGGATCCGACGCCGGGCCGGACGCACGCCCCGGGTGACCGCCGCGGGCGCGCGGCTGCTACCCTTCTCCCGCGCTCGTGCAGACGCCCGTCGGGAGATCCGTCATGACCAGCCGGGATTCACTGACCATCCGCCTCCATCCGGCCGACAATGTGGTCACGGCCAAGGCTGCGCTGCCCCCGGACACGGCCGTGCCCGGCGAAGACGTGGTCACCGCGCGCCGGATTCCGGTCGGGCACAAGGTCGCAACCAACCGGATGGACGCCGGGGCCGAAGTGCGGAAGTACAACCAGATCATCGGCTTCACCACGGAACCCGTGGCCCCCGGCGAGCACATCCATGTGCACAATCTCGCCGTCCGCCCGTTCCGGCGCGACTACGAGTTCGCCCGGGGGGCGCGGACCACCGCCATGGTGCCGGATTCCGAGCGCGCCACGTTCCGGGGGATCCGGCGGGCCGACGGGCGGATCGCCACCCGGAACTACCTCGGCGTGCTGTCGTCGGTCAACTGCTCGGCCACCGTCTGCCGCTACATCGCCGACACGTTCCGGGGCGATGCCCTCAAGGCCTATCCCAACGTGGACGGGGTCATGGCCATCACGCACGGTACCGGATGCGGAATGGCCGGCCGGGGGCTCGGATGGGATCTCCTGCAGGCGACGCTGGCCGGTTATGCGCGGCATCCGAACTTCGCCGGCGTCCTGGTCGTCGGTCTGGGATGCGAGGTCAACCAGGTGGACGCGATGGCGGCCCGCCATGCTTGGACCGCCGACGACCGGTTCCAGATGATGACCATCCAGGACTCGGGCGGAACCCGGGCCACCGTCCAGGCCGGCGTCGAGCGGATTCGCCACATGCTGCCCCGTGCCGACGGGGTTGGTCGGACCGCGGTCCCGGCCGCCCACCTCCGCCTCGCGCTCCAGTGCGGCGGGTCCGACGCCTATTCGGGCATGACCGCGAATCCGGCGCTCGGGGCGGCAGTGGACCGGCTCGTCCGGCACGGCGGCACGGCCATCCTTGCCGAAACTCCCGAAATCTACGGTGCCGAGCACCTGCTCACGCGCCGGGCTGTCAGTCGGGAGACCGGCGAAAAGCTCGTCCGCCATGTCCGCTGGTGGGAGGAGTACACCGCGCGGCACGGCGCCGAACTCAACAACAATCCGTCCCCCGGGAATCAGGCCGGAGGGCTGACGACCATCCTCGAGAAATCGCTCGGTGCGGTCGCCAAGGGCGGCACGACCAATCTGGTGGACGTGTACCAGTATGCGGAACCCGTCCGCGCACAGGGCCTGACCTTCATGAACACCCCGGGGTACGATGTCGTCTCGGTGACCGGCATGGTGGCCGGCGGCGCCAATGTCGTCTGCTTCACCACGGGACGGGGCTCGGTGTTCGGCTGCAAGCCGGCTCCGTCCATCAAGCTGGCGACCAACACCCCGATGTATCGGCGGATGCGCGAGGACATGGACGTGAACTGCGGTCAGATCCTGGACGGCGCCAAAGGCGTCGATGCCATGGGAGAGGAGATCTTCGATACCGTTCTCCGGATCGCATCCGGCGAACAGTCCCGGAGCGAAACCGCCGGGTTCGGCGACGAGGAGTTCGTCCCGTGGCAGATGGGCGCGCTGCTCTGAGGCCGACGCCGGTCGCCGGCGCGGCGGCCATCCGCCCCCGCATCGCCCGGCTGGAGGAATCCGGCATCCGCGCCATCGCGGACGCGGCGATGGCGCGCAAGGACGTCCTGCCGCTCTGGTTCGGAGAATCGGACCGGCCCACGCCGGAGTTCATCTGCGAGGCCGCGGCCACCGCCCTGCGCGCCGGGGACACGTTCTACACCCCGAACCGCGGCAAACCCGAACTGGTGAGCGTCATCGCCGCGTACGAAAGCGGACTCCACGCGCGCCCGGTGACCGAAGATCGGATCGTCGTGACGTGCGCCGGCATGAACGCACTGATGATCACGGCCGAACTGCTGGTCGATCCGGGCGACGAGGTCCTGTGCGTCACGCCGGTCTGGCCGAATTTCCTGCGGTGCGTGGACATCATGGGCGGCCGGCCGGTCGAGGTGCCGCTGGCCCCCCGGGCCGGCCGGTGGCACCTCGACCTCGACCGCCTGGCGGACGCGGCGACCGCCCGGACCCGGGCCCTCTATCTCAGCACCCCGGGCAACCCCACCGGCTGGATGGCCGACCCCGAGACTCTCGGGGCCGTCCTCGCGTTCGCCCGGCAGCACGGCTTGTGGGTAATCTCCGACGAGGTGTATGCCCGGGTGGTCTACGACCGGAACGTCGCGCCTTCGTTCCTGGACCTCGCCGAACCGGAGGACAGCGTGATCGTCGTCAACAGCTTTTCGAAGGCGTGGTCCATGACCGGATGGCGACTCGGGTGGGTGATCGCGCCCACGCCGGTCGCCGCCCGGATCGAGCAGCTGAACGAGTTCAACGTCGCGAGCCCGGCTGCGGCCGCCCAGGCGGCCGGAATCACGGCCCTCCGCGACGGCGAACCGCACGTGCGGGATCTGCGCATCGCCCTGGGCCGGGCCCGCGAGACCGTGATGGCCGCCCTCGGCGCGGTCGAACGGATCCGGCTGATCCGCCCGGACGCCGCGTTCTACGCCTTCTTCGGGGTGGAAGGCATGACCTCGTCCTCGGCCATGGCCCGGACCCTGGTCGAGCAGGCGGGCGTCGGCCTTGCTCCCGGCGACGCCTTCGGAGCGGGGGGCGCCGACTACCTCCGCATCTGCTACGCAAAATCGCCCGCCCTGCTGGCGACCGCGCTCGCACGACTGGGCGCGGCCCTCCGGTAGGTGCGGGCCACCGCTGCCGCGATCGCGCAGGCCGCGACCGCGCTCCGGAACGGCCGCCTCGTCGCCTTCCCGACGGAAACCGTGTACGGGCTGGGGGCCGACGCCCGAAACCCCGACGCAGTCCGGCAGGTGTTCGCGGTCAAGCACCGGCCCGCCGGACATCCGCTGATCGTGCATGCCGCGACGCCCGCCGCCGCGTTCGTCATCGGAGCGGCGGGCTCCCGCGCGCGCCGGCTGGCCGAACGATTCTGGCCGGGGCCGCTGACCCTGGTGGTGCCCGTGCGCTCCGGCGCGGATCTCGCCGATGCCGTCACGGGAGGACGCCCGACCGTCGGTCTCCGCGTCCCCGGACACCCGGTCGCAGCCGCGCTGCTCCGGGCGGCCGCACGGCCGGTGGCCGCGCCCAGCGCCAACCTGCACGGGCACCTCAGCCCCACGCGGGCCCGGCATGTCCGCACCCAGCTGGGCGCCGCGGTGGAGGTGGTGCTGGACGGCGGACCGGCCGACATCGGGGTGGAATCCACCGTGCTCGAACTCGGAGCCGGCCGGCCGGTGGTGCTTCGGGCCGGAGGCATCCCCACCGAGGATCTGGAAGCGGTGGTCGGCGCGGTGGAACTGCCTGCGGCCGGCGAAGCGGCGCGCGCGGCCGGAATGCTGCCGCACCACTACGCGCCGCGCACGCCGCTGCGCCTCAATGCCGGCCATCCGTTTCCGGACGAGGTGTATCTCGGGTTCGGCCCGTCGCCCGGTGCCGCCTGCAACCTCAGTCCGCGCGGCGACCTCGACGAAGCCGCCCGGAACCTGTTCGCCATGCTGCACCGTCTGGACCGGGCCGGAGCCCGCCGCATCGCCGTCGCACCCGTTCCCGAATCCCGTCTCGGGCGCGCCATCAACGACCGGCTTCGCCGCGCTCGGCGGGGCCTACGCCGCCCGCGCCGGCCCGCTTCCGCTCACGCCGGGAGCGATCCGCCCTCCTGATCGGTCCGCTCCTCGACCCGGGTGACGCCGGCCAGCCGTCCGATCGACCGGCGCAGTCCCCGCCCCAGCCGCACCCCCACGGCGACATCCAGGGCCGCCTCCAGGTCCGGATCCACCGGAAAGACCACTTCCAGTCGTCCCGGACCCGGCCGGGCGGTCGCCAGCAGATCGAACAGCCTCCCGATATCGAACGTCGCGTCGGCCCGCAGCACCAGCCCGGCCGGTGCCTCGCGTTCCGGACCGTCGTCGTCGAGCACGACGGCGTCCTGCACGATCAGGCTGTCCGACCGGTTCGACTCGGTCTCCCGGACGACATCGAGCACCAGCAGGGTGCCTTCCCGCAGCAGGTCCCGGTGCCGGTCCAGCGTGTCGGGAAACACCATGAGTTCCTGCGACCCGGTGGCGTCGGATAGCCGCACGCGCGCGAATCTCCGCTTTTTCTGCGAGGTTCGTTCCTTGATCTGCGTGAGCACCCCGGCCACCCGCAGGACCGCTCCCGGTTCCTGCCGGTGCACCTCTCCGAGCGGCACCGCGCCCGTCTCCGCCAGCTGCTCGGCATACGGTTTCAGGGGGTGTCCCGATCCGTAGAACCCCAGCACCGAGAATTCCCGCGCCAGCATCTCCGACCGGTCCCAGGCCTCCGCCTCGGGCAGGATCCACAATCCCCCGCTCGAGCCCGCGTCCCCGAACAGGCCGGGCTGCGAATCGCGCTCGGCAGCGGCGGCCTCGTGGCCGCAGCGCGCCGCCATCGGTGCGGCCGCATGCGCCACACTCCGCGCCCGGTCGGGGGAGAGGCCGGGGAACAGTCCGTCTAGCACGCCTCCCTCAGCGAGGTTCTCGAAGTGTTCCCGGTTGAGCTCGGCCTTCCGGGACCTCCGTGCCAGATCCCAGAGATCGCGGTATTCGCCCTCCCGCGCCCGCTCCTCGACCACCTGCTGCATGGCCACGGAACTGATCCCGCGAAGCGCCCCCAGACCGCCGCGCACGGCGAGCGCGCCTCCTGCTCCGGCCTCGACCGAGAACTCGACCCGGGATCGGTTGACGTCGGGCGGCAGGAGTCGGATGTCGCAGCGCGTGACCTCTTCGCGGAACAGGCCGAGCTTGTCGCGGTTGCCCGATTCGATGGTCATCATCGCGGCGAAGAAGTCGGCCGGATGATGCGCCTTGAGATAGGCGGTCCGGTAGCTGATGAGCGCATAGGCGACCGCGTGACTCTTGTTGAACCCGTATCCGGCAAACTTCTCGAGATCCGCGAAGATATCCGCGGCCACCTCGCGCGGCACCTGATTCCGGACCGCCCGTTCGATGAAATCGGCCTCAAGCTCGCGCATTTCCGACTTGATCTTCTTGCCCATCGCGCGGCGCAGGAGGTCGGCCTCGCCCAGGGAAAACCCGGCCAGCACCTGGGCGGTTTCCATGACCTGTTCCTGGTAGACCCAGATTCCGGACGTCTCTTCCAGGATCCGCCGCAGCGATGCGTGCGGATAGGTCACGGGATCCCGCCCGCGGCGGCGCTCGATGAAGCTCGGAATGTTGTCCATCGGACCCGGCCGGTACAGGGCGAGCACCGCCACCAGATCCTCGATCCGATCGGGCTGCAGCCGCCGCAGGATCTCGCGCATCATCGGACTTTCGAGCTGGAAGATCCCGCCGGTCTCGCCGCTGGCGAGCAGCGCGTAGGTCCGGGCGTCGTCGAGGGGCAGCGAATCGAGATCCAGCGTGATTCCGCGCCGTTCGAGCAGCCGGACGGCCAGATCCATCGAGGTCAGGGTCTTGAGTCCCAGGAAGTCGAACTTGACCAGTCCGGCGAGTTCGACCCGCTTCATGTCGTACTGCGTGACGATCACGTCCGAGCGCGGATCGCGGTAGACGGGCACGAGCTCCTCGATGGGGCGGTCGCCGATCACCAGGCCGGCCGCATGGGTGGACACGTTGCGGTTGAGCCCTTCCAGCACCAGGGCGGTTTCGAACAGGCGGGCCGCGTCGCCGTCGCTCGCGCGGGCCTCCTGCAGCCCCCGTTCCGATTCGAGGGCGTCGCGCAGGCTCACGGGATGGGCCGGATTCTCCGGCACCTGTTTCGCGATCCCGTCCACCTTGCCGTATGACAGCCCGAGGGCGCGGCCGACGTCGCGCACCGCGGCCCGGGCCTTGAGGGATCCGAAGGTGATGATCTGAGCCACGCGGTCGGCGCCGTAGAGCTGCCGCACGTGGGCGATGACCTCCTCGCGGCGCTGCTGGCAGAAATCCAGATCGAAGTCCGGCATCGAGACCCGCTCGGGATTGAGGAACCGCTCGAAGATGAGGCCGAACCGCAGCGGATCGACATCAGTGATTCCCAGTGCCCAGGCCACCAGCGACCCGGCGCCGGAACCCCGCCCCGGCCCCACCGGGATCCCCTGCTCGCGCGCCCAGCGCATGACCTCTCCGACGATCAGGAAGTAGCCGTCATAGCCGGTCTCGCGGATGATCCCGAGCTCGTGCCGCAGCCGCTGCCGATAGCGCTCCTCCTTCCGGCGGCGCTCGGGTTCCGGTTCCGGGCCGGCCTGCCGGCGGAGCCGCGCCGCGAGTCCGGCCGCCGCCCGGTCAGCCAGCACGTCCGTGTCCGATCGACCGCCGACATCCGGAACCCTGGGCAGGATCGGGGTGCGTGCAGCGAGCACGTGCGAGCAGCGGCGGGCGATAACCGCGGTATTGGCCAGCGCCTCGGGAAGGTCCGCGAACAACTCGCCCATCGACGCTCGGGACCGGAAGCAGTGATTCGGGCTGAGCCGCTCCCGCTGTTCGTTGAGAAGGGTCGTGGAATCCCGGATGCAGAGCAGGCATTCGTGCGCCGCGTGCAGGTCCGGACGGGCAAAGTGGATGTCGTTCGTCGCCACGACGGGAAGGCCGCGGGCATGGGCAAGGCGCAGGAATTCGGGTTCGAGCGCCGTGTCCGCGTCGGTGCCGTGGCGGTGGAGCTCGACGTACAGCCGATCGTCGAAGACGGCATGCAGACGCTCCAGCAGCGATTCGGCGGATTCCGGCCGGCCGGCCGCCAGCAGCCGGCCCAGCGGCCCCGGCGCCCCGCCGGTCAGCGCGATCAGGCCTTCGGCCGCGGCCGCGAGCTCGGTGAGGGTGACGGTCGGGCGGTCCCGATCCCGCACCTCCAGATACATCCGGGACACCAGCCGCCGGAGGTGGTTCCAGCCGGTTTCGGTCGCGGCCAGCAACAGCACCGGCGCAGGGGGCCAGATCAGGGCTGACGCCACCGGTCCGTCGCCGTCGGGTGCGAGTTCCACCAAGGCGCCCGGGATCGGCTGCACCCCGGCCCGACTTGCCGTCATCGCGAACTCGAGCGCGCCGAACAGGTTCGAGCGATCCGTCAGCGCCAGCGCCGGCATCGCATCGCTCGCGGCCAGCTGCACCAGATCCGGGATCTGGATGGCTCCTTCCGCCAGCGAATAGGCGGACCGGGCGCGCAGATGCACGAACGGCGTCGTCATGACCGCGCCCCGGAGAGACGCCGATCCTCCGTCTCCGGCCACCGGGGCGTCGGCCCCCACGGCTGCAGGCGGCCCGATTCCAGGCGCACGCCGCGATGCATCCGCCGGGCGACGTCCGGATCATGGGTGGCCAGCAGCGCCGCGAGACCCGTGGCCCGGACAAGTTCCACGAGCAGGTCGGTCACGGCGGACGCGGCGGCGGAGTCCAGGTTGCCCGTCGGCTCGTCCGCCAGCAGGAGTTTCGGCCGGTGGACGAGGGCCCGGGCGAGGGCCACCCGCTGGCGTTCGCCGCCGGACAGCTCGGCCGGCCGGTGTCCGCAGCGGGCACCGAGGCCCACGCGCTCGAGGAGCTCCGCCGCCCGGCGGCGCGCCGAGCGGGCGGGATGCCCGGCCAGCCGCAGCGGAACCATGGTGTTTTCCAGGGCGGAGAACTCGGGCATCAGATGATGATTCTGGTACACGAAACCCAGATGAGTCCGCCGCAGACGCGTCCGCGTGCCGTCGCGGCTGCCGTCCCGCACCGGCTGCCCGGCCAGTGCGACGCTGCCGCCGCTCGGGGTCTCCAGCAGTCCGGCGATGTGCAGGAGGGTCGATTTGCCCGCTCCGCTCGGTCCGACCAGGGCCACCGTTTCCCCTTCTTCCAGCACCAGGTCCACGTCCCGCAGCACCGGCACCTCGGCCCGTCCCTGCCGGTAGGCATGCGAGATCCGAAGGAGCTGCAGGACCGGTTCAGCCATGCCGAAGCACTTCCGCCGGGTCGATTCGCGAGGCCCGCCAAGCGGGATAGACCGTGGCCAGCAACGCCAGCACCAGCGCGAACGCCAACACCGCGACGACCTGCAGGGGCCGGACCTCGGACGGAAGCTGCGACAGGAAGTAGACTTCCGCCGCGAACAGGTCCACGCCCGCGATGCTCTCCAGAACCTTCCGGACCGCCTCCACGTTCGTGGCGAACGCGAGGCCGAGCGCCACGCCCGCGAGCGTTCCCGCCACCCCGACCGCACCGCCCGTGAATACGAAGATTCGCAGCAGGGATGTGCGCGTGGCTCCCATCGTCCGCAGGATCGCGATCCCCTGTTCCTTGTCGCGCACGAGCATGATCATGCTCGATACGACGTTGAATGCGGCGACCAGAATGATCAGGGTCAGGATCAGGAACATCACGTTGCGCTCGACCTTCAGGGCATTGAAGAACTGGCGGTTGAGGCTGGGCCAGGCCAAGGCGTGGGCGCGTCCGGCGAGCGCGTCCGAGAGCCGTGCGCGCAGATCCTCGGCCGCATCCGGATCTTCGAGCACGACCTGCAGCTGGGTCGCTTCCCCCTCCTTCCGGAAGAAGACCAGAGCGTCGCGCAACGGCAGGTACACGAGGCTTGAATCGTATTCGTACATCCCGATCTCGAACACGGCGGCGACCGGGTAGCTCCGAACCCTGGGCAGGGTACCCAGGATCGTGACGTCGCCGTCCGGATGGAGCAGCGTCAGGGTATCGCCCGCGCCGATGCCCAGCTGCCGGGCCAGACGGGAACCCACCACCGCCCCGCCTTCGTGCGCGAACGCATCCAGCGATCCGTCCGAGATCGAATCCGCGACCAAGGCGCGCCGCCGGAGCGCCGCCGCGTCGATCCCCCGGACCAGGGCTCCGCTCGCCCGGCCGGCCGCAGTCGCCAGCGCCTGCCCCTCGGTCTCGGCAAAGACATCCCGAACCTGCGGGTAGCCGCGCACGGCCGCTTCGAGGTCCGGCACCCCTTCGAGGCCCTCCGACCCGGCCGGCGGATGCAGGACCACGTGCCCGTTGACCCCGACGATGCGGTTCACGAGCTCGGTGTGGAAGCCGTTCATCACCGACATCACGACGATCAGTGTGGCCACGCCGAGCGCCATGCCGACCAGCGAGAACCCGGCGACGACCGAGATGAACCCTTCGACCCGACGCGCCCCCAGATACCGGCGGGCAATCCAGATCTCGAAGCCCGGATTCACGCGCCCTGAATGCGCTGCAGCGCGTCTTCCGGGGAGAGCTCGGCGGACTCGCCGCCGGCCCGTTCGCGAAGTTCCACCACGCCCTGCCGGGTGCCGCGCGGACCGACGACCACCTGCCAGGGAAAGCCGAGCAGGTCGAGATCCGCGAGCTTGGTTCCGGCCCGCTCGTCGCGGTCGTCGTAGAGCACTTCGATGCCCGCCTCCCGCAACCGGCCGTACAGGGCGAACGCACGATCGGCACAGTCCGCATCATCCTGTCGGAGATTGGCCAGGCCCACCCGAAACGGCGCGACCGGAGCCGGCCACCGAATGCCCCGCTCGTCATGACACGCCTCGATGACGGCTCCCACGAGGCGGGAGACGCCGATGCCGTACGACCCCATCTGTACCGGAACCCGGGAACCGTCCGGCAGGCTGACCCAGACCCCGAGCCGTTCCGAATACTTCGTGCCGAAGAAGAACACGTGCCCGACCTCGATCCCGCGCGCCTCGATCCGCCGCCCGGCCGGCACCTCCCGCCGAAACCGGTCCGGATCGTGCAGGTCGTCGGTGGCGGCGTACGGCCCGGTCCGGAGCTCGACGATCCGCCGAAGCGCCTCGGGATCGTCGTACACCGGGCCCGGAACCGTCTGCTCCAGGAGACGTCGGTCGCAATACACGCCGCTTTCGCCGGTATCGGCGAGGATCACGAATTCGTGACTCAGGCTGCCGCCGATCGGCCCCGATTCGGCACGGACCGGCACAGCCGTCAGCCCGAGCGCATGAAACGTGCGCAGATAGGCCAGGAACATCCGGCGATACGACCGGTGCGCCGAGGCTTCGTCCACGTCGAATGAATAGTTGTCCTTCATCAGGAACTCCCGGCCGCGCATGACCCCGAATCGGGGTCGCAACTCGTCCCGGAACTTCCACTGGATGTGATACAGATGCTTCGGCAGATCCCGGTAGCTTTTGAGAAATTCTGCCGCGATCACGCAGATCTGCTCTTCGTTGGTCGGCCCGTACAGCATCTCCCGTCCGTGCCGGTCCGTGATCCGAAGCATCTCCCGTCCGTAGTCCGCGTATCGGCCCGACGCCCTCCAGAGATCCGCCGACTGGATGGTCGGCATCAGGACTTCCACCGCTCCGGCCGCGTCCTGTTCCTTCCGCACGACGGTCTCCACCTTCCGGAGCACCCGGAGCCCCAGCGGCAGCCAGCTGTAGATCCCGGCACCCGCCTGGCGCACCAGCCCGGCGCGCAGCATCAGGCGATGCGACGCCACCCGGGCTTCCGCGGGATCGTCCTTCTGGGTCGGTACCGGGAATCGGGTTCGCAGCATGGATCGGAACTCGGGTCGGATGGAGACCGGCCGGATTCGGGGTTTCGGCACCCGCCGGCGGCCGCCGGCGGCGACCCTGCCGGTCGGTGCGTCGTCGGGGCCGGAACCGCACGGTCGAGCGATCATAGCCCCGAAAGCCGTTTCGGAGGCAAACCGTGCCGGGATCCTCCCACGCCGAATTCCGAGGGATCCGAATCCGGATTTCCGCCGGTTCCGGGGGCACCATCGGTCCACTCGGACACGAAGATCTCCTTGGGCCGGCCGGGATGACGCCGGCCGGCCGCTCCTCCGGATTCGTGGACACCGCCGTGCATTCTCCCCGGCGAGCGCCGGCCGGAAACCCGCCGGCCGGCGCCGTCGATCTCGAGAGCGCCACGCACGTTTCCACCGGAAGTACCGGATCGCAATGCGTCGCCTCGATGAATGCCGTGAAACGACAGGTCCTGTTGCCCGGCCCCGCGCATCCCGGCGCCGAGGCTCCCGCGCACCCCGGGTCGGGCGCATCGGAACCACGCCAAGATCCGGAGGCGATCCAGGGCCGGCAGCAACCGGACCGGCACCCTGCTCCATCGGCACCGACATCGACGGCCCCCACGGATCCACCCTTGTGGACCGCCCGGCCGGAACGAACCTCCTCGGCGATTGAGGAGCCGACCGCAACCGGACCGGCGACGCCATCGGACAAGAAAAGGATCTTTCCCCCGGTTCCCCCTGCCTGATCCGCAATCCGACCCAACCTCAGTCCCGGGCCGGCGCGGCGACGGCAGCCGGGCCCTCTGTGCACATTCCTGTCTGCCTTCATCCCGGTTTCTTCCTGCCGCCCTCTCATTCCACGGGGAACCGGTGTCTCCGCGATGGCGGCAGAGAGAGGGCCGCCGCAGTTCGCCCCGTCGTTCGATGAATCCGTTCGGTGCGGCCGTCGTCCGGGTCCGGCCCGGTCTGCATCTGGAGCCAAAGAAACCGAGATCCCGGACCGGCCACGGCCTCGTTCCGCTCCGCACCATCGCACCGGGCACCCGCCGGAACCCGACACCTCTCCGTCTTCCCGTCACATGCGCTAGAATGAATGCTTGGGGCGCGGCCGGTCAGGTTCCGAATCCCCGTCCATCCACGGATGCGGCAGGTCGGGATCCGCTCGAAGGGCCGCCTCCGGTACCGCCGGTTCCCGGACGGACGGCCGTCAAAGGCGGGAACTTCGGAGGTACGCACCGACAGGACGGAGGTACCGCAATGCGGAAGACGACATGGATTCTGATCGCGTTCCTCGGCATCAGTACCTCGGTCCGAGCCGACGCCACCGATATCGACAATGACCGCCTGGAGCGGATGCTGGCACGCGGGGTGCCTCTCGTCGATATCCGGACCCCGGAGGAACAGCGCCGGACCGGCGTGGTCGAAGGCAGCCGGATGGCGACCTTCGTCGACCCTCAAGGCCGCTTTGATCCGCAAGCGTGGCTGTCGGCCATCCGGAAGGTTGCGGCCGCTGACGAACCGATCATGCTGATCTGTCACAGTGGCGGTCGAAGCGCCGCCGCCAAGCGCATCCTCGGAAAGCAATTCGGCTACCAGCGCGTCTACAACGTGCGCTCGGGAATCGCACGGTGGATCGCGGAAGGCCGGCCGACCGTACCGCAACCGTAGGATTCCGGCTTCGCTTCGGCGCTATCGGCGCCGGCCGGACGAACGGCCTGATCCGGTCCGCGCACGCCCTGGGTACAGTGTCGGAACCCCCTGCCCGCTCGCAGCATTTGCGCACGGGATGTGCTTGCTCGTCCCCATCCCCTGCCCCACGGGAAGACCCCCGGAGACCGGGGCCGGACCCGATCCGCGCCCCCGGCCCGCCGGCCCCGAACGGCACGAAGGCGATCGACCGTCCGCACCCGTGTTCCCATCCCGCAGCCCGAGCGAATGCAGGCAGGTACCTGGTCAGGTAGTCGACACGTGCTCTCGGGATGGGGAATTCCGTGCCGCGGGCTGGCCGAGGGAAGGCCTGTCGATGGAGTGGGTTTCAGGAGCGGCGCTGTCTCACGAAGCCACCAGGCGGAGCGCCCGACTCTCCGGCTTCGCCCGAAGCGCCTCCCGCACGTTCCACCCCTGCGTGCGCGCGGTCTCGATCCGGGTTCTCCGTACCGCAGGGTCCCGAGCCCCCAGTTCGCTCCGGTCGCCGCCGGAGATCTTCGGATGCACCATCCGTAGCTCCCTCTCGGCCTCGCGGTGGGTCGGGGGAACGGACGGATTCCGCAGGAACCGCAGGACTCCCTCCCGAGGGTCCCGCCGTCGAAGGGCGAGGTTCCCCGCCCTTGCGCCTCCTGCGTCTTCCGCGTCTCTTCCCGGTTCCCGAAGCCGGCGGCGGCTGCGCCTCGGGCCCGGCGAGCGCGTCGGCCACGATTTCGTCGGAGTGCCTCTCGATCCGATCCGCCGCGTCCATCGACCGCGGCACACCGGCACGATCCGCTTCGTGGACCTCGTGCACGGCGCCCCGGAGTACCTTCTTCCTCCGCCCGGCCCACGCTTCTCCACACGACTCCTCCAAGGAGTCGAGTTCCCGCAGGAGATGGGCGATGCCGTGCGCAGGGAGGGGGTTCCGCATCGTCCCGTACGGTTCCCCGAAATCGTGTACGGACATGCCGGTCCCTTCCTCGAAGAGGGCTCCCCGGCTTGGGCCGACGGAACGGGCCGAGAGGCTCCGTGCAGGCGACCGGTACCCGTTCCATCGGCCGTGGACCCGGATGCCGGTCTCATCCCTGTGCCTGACGGCGGCCCGGGCCGCGGAATCCCGGACCCGTTCGGCGAAGCCGGAACAGCGGTCGGCGCCGCGAGCCCGAAGGGCGGAAACCGTCCCTTGGGACCGGGGCGCGTCGAAGAGATCCGCCACGACCGCAGCAACCCGGCGGCGGGGAATCCGGTGCGCCGCACCCCAGTACCGCACGATCGATCCCCCCCTCGGGCCATACGGAACCGGGGCCGTCACGCCTTCCGGAACGCCACCCGGGTTCCTCTCGCCGCAGGGGCCGCACACCCCCTTGCGCACCCGGTGCTCGACCGTCTCCCGCACCACCGGCGGAAGGTCCGGAACCGGCCGGGGGCCGGCACCTCCGACCGCGCTCCGTCCCGCGAGGTTCCGCATCGACCGCAGCGATCGGGACGATGATCCTCGACCCGATCCGGCGTCGCGGAACGGCGCAGCGTCGTGCCCTTGGGGCCAGACGGGCCGCCCGGACGACGCCCCGAAGCACGGCGGCGGACGGACGTCCTCTCCTTCGGGCCCGGGCGGGAAAGACCATCGCGGGAAGGCGGCGGGGACGGTTGCGGCGGTGCCGGCCCAGCCGACGCTCCCGTTCGGCCACCCGACCCCGCAAGGCCGCCAGCGCAGCGACAGCCTCGTCGCGCGCGGCGACAGCCGTGGTACGTCTGGATTCAAGATCGGCAATCCGACTCCGGAACACCCCCGAAACCCCGCCGATCCTCGATCCGGTCCCATCGACTTCCGTAGAACATCCTCTGCCCAAGAGCCGCGACTTCCGTCGTTTGGGCCCGATCGGATCAAATCCTACACATACGAGAAACTGGATGTCAATCCAACCTCGGTACTCCCTGACCGGTTACGCAGGCAGAAGACCTTCCCGGCTATTCGGGGCCGCGCACCGGGGCCGCGGCCTCGACCTTGTCCTGCGTTCGCAGTGCAAAGTCCTCCGCATCGTGGCGCTCGCGAAGCTGATCTTCCAGCGGTCCATGGATCCGATTGACCTTGCGGCCGCGGATCACGGCGTCGCGGGCCGCGATCTCCTCGTACCAACGGACGACATGGGCGTACTCGGCAGCCGCAAGGAACTCGGCGGCGGCGTAGAGCTTTCCGGTCGTCAGGACGCCGTACCACGGCCAGATGGCCATGTCGGCAATCGTGTAGGTGTCTCCGGCCACGAAGCGCGTCCCGGACAATCGCCGGTCGAGCACGTCGAGCTGGCGCTTGACCTCCATGGCGTAGCGGTTGATCGGATATTCCATCTTGCTGGGTGCATAGGCATAGAAGTGGCCGAACCCGCCGCCGAGGTAGGGGGCCGATCCCGCTTGCCAGAACAGCCAGGACAGGCATTCGGCGCGCGCGCTCGGGGTCTGCGGCAGGAAGGCACCGAATTTTTCCGCAAGATACAGCAGGATCGCACCGGACTCGAACACCCGAATGGGCTTCGATGACGAATGGTCCACCAGTGCCGGAATCTTCGAATTCGGATTGATTGCGACGAACCCCGAACCGAACTGGTCCCCGTTCCCGATGCGAATCACGTACGCATCGTATTCCGCGTCGCGATGTCCGGCTGCCAGCAGTTCCTCGAGCATCACGGTCACCTTCACGCCGTTGGGCGTGGCCAGCGAATAGAGCTGGATGGGATGGCGGCCCCGTGGCAGCTCCCGTTCGTGCGTGGCACCCGCCACCGGACGATTGATGGAGGCAAAGCGTCCGCCGCTCTCCCGCTCCCATGTCCAGATTCTGGGGGGTTCGTAGACACCGGATTCCGTCATCGTGGGTTCCCTCGAGGCAGCCTCGCGGGTCCGACGGCAACGACATCCGCATCATCGAAATCCCGCACTGCACCGCATACCACGCTCGGACTGCGATTGCACGCGCCCCCGGCGGGCAGCGACCGCGCGCTCCGCTGTGGGTCGATTCGGGCAACCTCGGATCCGGAAGACCCGGGAATCCGCCGGATTCGGCCCGCCTTCTGCCGGCTGCCGGCAGGCCTTCGAAGCAGAACCGGCCCCCTCCGGCCCAACCGCCGTCCCGTCGTCGGGCGCCCGGTCCCGGTGCCTCCCCGGAACCGGGCGGGACCGGCAGGCCGGGAAGCGCCGGCGTCGGCACCGGCCGCGCACCGGCGAACGACGCTGCCGAGCCTCGCAGACCGACCCCTCGGCCCGGATTCCTTCCGCGCAGGTCTCGCCGACGACCTGCCGATGACACGGAACCCCTGGCACCGGAGCGGAGCTTCTCCTGCTATGCTTGCAGTCGCCGGGCTTCGTCGGTGGTTCGACCGGCCGGTTCCCGGCTGCACGTCCCCGCCCTACCGCCCGTTGAGGTCGGGTGTCGGTGCCGGAGCATTCACCCGGTACGGTCACTACCGGCCCACACGTCGAGAAGACGGTTCCGCCTGCTTTCCGGAGCGACCGCCATGCCGACGAGAACTTTCGCGAGAGCGTTCGCGCTGGCCACCGTGCTGTCCGTTGCGCCGTTCCGGTTCGCGCCGGCAGAGCCGGAACGGATCGATTGCGGCCCCGTGACGCTGGCCGACATGAACTGGAATTCGGCAACCTTTGTCGCCCATCTGGATCGCTTCATTCTCGAGCATGCCTACGGTTGCGATGCCGTGCTGATCGCCGGCGACACGATGCCGACCGGCACGTCGATGGTGGAGAAGGGCGAGCCGGACATCGCCTCCGAACTCTGGACCAATTCGTTTCGCGCTCCCATTGCGGCCGGTGTGGCCGAAGGGCGGTTGCGGGTGGCGGGCCGCACGTTCGCCGAGGGCGGCGAGGAAGGATTCTGGGTTCCGAAGTACATGGTCGAGGAGCGGCCCGAACTCGCCACCATCGACGGCATCATCGATCACGCCGGGTTGTTCGAAAACCCGCAAGACCCCGGTCGGTCGCTCTTCATGGGTTGCCCGTCCGGCTGGAACTGCCAGATCTCGGCCGAGAACCTGTACCGCGCGCTCGGGCTCGAAGAAGCGGGATTCGCACTGGGGGACCCCGGTTCGGCAGCAGCCCTGGACGGCTCTCTGGCCAAGGCGTACGAGCGCGGCGAACCGTGGTTCGGATACTACTGGGCGCCCACGGCGCTCTTGGGCACGTACCCCATGGTCAAGGTCGACTTCGGATCCGGTATCGACCTCGAGGAATTCCGGAGCTGTACCAGCCAGCCCGATTGCGCCGACCCGAAGCCCACGATGTACCCGCCATCTCCGGTGGAGACCCTGATCACGGCGGAGTTTGCCGAGCGCTCCCCCCGGGCGGTCGCCTATCTTTCGGTGCGGACGTTCGACAACGAGTTCCTGAACGCGTTGCTTGCCTGGATGAACCGGAACCAGGCGGACGGCGAAACCGCAATGATTCACTTCCTTTCGAACTACGAAGACCTGTGGCGCCCGTGGGTGCCGGCCGATGCAGTGCCGCGGATCCGGGCCGCGCTGGCGGATCTGTGAACCCGCGTCGATCCCTTCCTGCACCCGCTTCCGGCCGACTGCGCACCACCGCCGGGATCGATTCCGGCTGACTGCGAACCGGCGGCGCCGGCCGCCGGTTCGACGACGGTGACGGACGGCCCGCGCCGGCCGGTCTCGACGAGGCGGACGCAACGCGCCCGCCCCGCCGGAGTTGCCGGCTTCCGGCCGGCAGAACGCCGAATCGAGCCCGGAGACCGAACGTCCCGCAACGGCGGCCGCGCATGCTGCACCGGGAATTCGGAACCGGGGCAAGAAGTCGGCCTCAAGGCGGGCATGACGCCGAGCCACGGAAACCCCTCTGCGCCGGCCGGCGCATGGATCCGACCGCGGCGCCCCATTGACCCGCAGCGCGCGGTCGGACGTTCGGGCACCCGGCGGCAGGGGCTCGGATCGAACTTCGAGAAGACGCCCGGATCCCGTTCCGGCTCGCCTGCCGGAATCCGCAAGACCCGCAGGTGGGTCGGACCGGAGACCTGCGGATCCGGCGGCTGCGGCAGCCGCACGGCACGTGCGGAACCGGGGACCAGGAGCCACGGCGCGGTTCCCGGCCCCGGCCTTGATAGGGTTGCAGTGCGCGACGCCGAACGGGCGGCAACGCGTCCGGCTGCGGGCTCCGGTCTGCGCTTCCGAGGACCGTGGCGGGAACGGGCGGCGGGGCGGATTCCCGGGAGAGCGGCAGCCGGCCGGGGCTGCGGACCCACCGGCAACCGGGGAGGAACGACATGACCGACGGAGGATGGTGGTGGGCCGGATTTCCGCAACTGGAGCGCGAAGTACTGGTGGCGTTTCGCAGGAACCTGGATCACGCCTACCGCGCGTTCTCGCGATCGCACGGCGAGGCGCTTGAGGGCATCTTCGAACCCTTGCTGCAACTCTTGGTGGGATTGGAACGACTTCTCCTGGGCGCCCCTTGGTGGACCGTTCTTCTCGCGGTCTGTTTCCTCGCCCATCTCGCGGGCCGATCGTGGCGGATCACGGCCGGCACCTTCCTTGCCCTGCTGTGCATCGGATTCTTGGGCATGTGGGAGGACACCATGAGCACCTTGAGCATGATTACCGTGAGCACGCTTCTCGCGGTTGCGTTCGGAGTGCCGGCGGGTGTCCTGATGGCCCTGTCGGACCGCACTCGGTCCGTTGCCACCCCCCTGCTCGACGTCATGCAGACCCTGCCGGCCTTCGTCTACCTCATCCCGGTGGTCATGCTGTTCGGAATCGGCAAGGTGCCGGGCCTGCTGGCGGTCGTGATCTATGCCGTTCCGCCGGTGGTCCGTCTCACCGATCTGGGCATTCGGCTGGTGGACCGCCAAGTTCTGGAAGCCTCGGACGCCTTCGGAGCAAGCCGCTGGCAGCGGCTGGTCGGAGTGCAGGTTCCCCTCGCCTTCCCGACGATCATGGCGGGGATCAACCAGACCATCATGATGGCCCTTGCGATGGTCGTGATCGCCTCGATGATCGGCGTGCAGGGACTCGGTCAGCCCGTCCTCCGGGCCATCACCAACCAGTACTTCACGCTGGGTCTGCTGAACGGTCTGGCGATCGTCGCGCTGGCAATCATCTTCGACCGCGTCTCGCAGGCCTACGGCAACCGGCTGCAGCGGAAACACCGTCCCGCGCACCGTGGCTGAACCGATGATCCGGATCCGGGGTCTCTACAAGATCTTCGGAACCGCAGCGGACACGGTGCTTCCGAACGTGCGGGACGGCATGGGCAAACAGGAATTGCTGGAGGTCCACGACTGCGTTCTCGGCCTTCGGAACGTCAACCTGTCCGTTCCGAAGCACTGCATTCAGGTGGTGATGGGGCTGTCGGGATCGGGCAAGTCGACCCTGATCCGGCATGTCAACCGGCTGCTTGCCCCGACCGAAGGCTCCGTCGTGGTGGACGGCTGCGACGTCGTCAACATGAGCGACGCCGCGCTCCGGGAATTCCGCCGCCGCCGAGCCTCGATGGTGTTCCAGCGCTTTGCGCTCCTGCCGCACCGAAGCGTCCGCGACAATGTCGGCTACGGGCTCAGGATCCGGGGGATTCGGGCGCCGGACGCAAACCGCCATACCTCCCGCTGGATCGAACGGGTCGGCCTCGAGAACTACGCCGATCGGTACCCCGGGGAGCTGTCGGGCGGCATGCAGCAGCGGGTGGGTCTGGGCCGCGCCCTGGCGACCGATCCCGACATCCTGCTGATGGACGAACCCTTCAGCGCCCTCGATCCGCTGATCCGCCTCGACATGCAGAACCTGCTCCTGGATCTCCAGAAGGAACTCGGAAAAACCATCCTCTTCATCACGCACGACCTCGAGGAAGCACTGCGCGTCGGGGACCGGGTCGCGATTCTCCGGGAGGGGAGCGTGGTGCAGCACGGGAGCCCGCAGGACATCGTGCTGACTCCTGCCGACGCCCATGTCGCGGACTTCGTGAAGGACGTCAACCGCGGGAAGCTGCTCCGGGTCGAGCACGTCATGCAACCCGGACCCCCGTGCCGGGGCGGCCCGGCGATTCCGGCCGGGACCGCGCTGGAACGGGCCGCTCTCGCACTGTCGCAAGCAGCCGCGACATGCGGAACGGTGACGGGCCGCGACGGAGCCGTCCTGGGGCAGGTGTCCCAGCTGCATCTGCTCGACGTCATGGTTCGGGGGAAACGCCCCGAACCCTGATCACGCACCCAGTTGCGGACCCGTGCCCCACCGATCCGGTCCCGACCCGCGATGCCGGACCCGGTCCGGGGGCCGTGCCACCGGCGACGCGATCCCGCATTCCGAGCCCGCCCGGCCTCGCGAAGGCACGGACCCGCGGTGCGACGCGCCCGGACGAAATCGTGGTCGGCGGCTCCGATCTCGCTTCCGGCGCCCCGGACGCCCGGTTCCTTCCGCCCCCGCCCGCCGACGGGGAAACGCGCAGCCTCCGGCCGCCGTCCTAGATCCGCCGCCGGGCGTAGGCGGGGCACACATCTTCATAACGATTCGAGAAATGCGAGTAGATCCTCCTGTTCCTGAGGGGACATTCGAAGGAATCGATCGCGCGAGCGGGCCGCTTCCCCGCCATGCCAGAGGATGGCCTCGCGCAATCCGTCGGCCCGGCCGTCGTGCAGCAGCCGAAACGACCCGCTCACCGTCTCGGTGAGCCCGATGCCCCAGAGCGGCGGCGTCCGCCATTCGCGGCGCAGGGGATCGGTGCCGGTGTCGGCAAGCTCCTCGCCCAGGTCGTGCAGGAGCAGATCCGTGTACGGCCAGATGCGCTGCAGGCTGTGCTGCGGTCGGCCGGCCACCTCCCCGGTGAGGAAATCGGGCACGTGGCAGCCCGCGCATCCGGCTTCGGAGAAGTGCCGCTTTCCGTCCAGAATCTCCGGCCGGCCGACCTCCCGTCGTCCCGGAACCGCCAGGTTGCGGGCGTAGAACACGACCTGATCCAACAGGCGGGCCGGGATCTCGATGCCGTCGCCGTGCGGATCCCCGCCGGGCGCGTTCCGGCATTCGACCTGCACCTCCGTGCACGCGCCGGCCGCGGCCGGAAAGTGCGCGTTCCCGATCCCGATGTCCTCGAAGAAGGCCCGGGCCGTCTGCATCCGCACGGTCGGGACCGCAGCCTTCCAGCCGAACCGGCCCAGCACCCTGCCGTCTGCGGTGCCCGTCGGCACCCACGAAGGACGGCCGGAAATCCCGTTGCCGTCCGCATCGTCGGGATCGGCGAGCGCAAGAATGTCGGCTTCCGGTATGGACTCCAGCAATCCGAGCCCGATCATCGGCGGTGCCACCCGCGGCGAGATGCCGGTTTCCGGATCCAGGGGCCCCCAAGCCAGGTCCGCCGGACGGTAGAACGGTCGCCGAAGCTTGGTGTCGGAGCCCCCGACAGGAACCCACGGGCGGTAGGTGATCACGACCCTTCCCTCCGCCGGCACCCCGGGAATCGCCCGGGTCTGGAGTTGGCCCCCGTAGATCGGGTCGACTCCGTTCGGGTGGGTCAGTGCCAGCAGCAGGGTTCCCCCCCGATCCGCATCGCTGAGCGGAGGCCGGCCGCGCCCGTCCTTGCGATGGCACCGCTGACAGGACCGGGCGTTGAAGGTCGGTCCCAAACCGTCCGAGGCGGCCGTCGAAGCCGGCGCCGTCACCCAGAGCTTGCGAAAGACCGCGTCCCCCACCCGGAACCGGGTGTGCTGGTCCGGCGCCAGATTCTGGGCAGGGTGGGAAAAGGCATTGCGGGTCGGTGCGTGCAAACTGGTACCGGCGCCGCCCGAATGACGTTCCTGCGGTTCCGGCCTCGAAAAGTCCCGGGATCCGTCCGGTTGCGCGGTGCCCATGTCGACGACTGGCGGCCGGTGCCCGCCGCGTTCGCCCCCGGGGAGGTCGGACGCAGTTGCCGGCGCCATCGTGACCGCACCCATCACGATTCCGCAAGCGACCGCCGCCCGATGAACCGGATGCTTCGTCCCGACGGTCACGGCCGAAGGGAGTTCCGAAGCAGCAACGCTATCCCTCGACGTCGAATCGGAACGGACCGATCCCGAGGGCCGGCCCGACATCCTGCAGTCGTCGGCTGAAATCGGTCAGAGCTTCGATGGCGCCACCGATCAGACGTCTGCCATCGGAGTCTCCGGGAGCCAGGAGCTGATCGTAGGCCTTCCCGCCGGCAGCGGAGGCGCGGATCGCATCCACCCGTGCCACCGCGTGTTCGATCCCCGAGGACAGAGCCTGATCGAGCGCCGGGTCGGCGGCACCGACCAGGTCGGACAGCGACGGACCCGCAACGACCGAACCGTCGATCCTGCGGTACTCGGCCGTGTACACGTTGCGCAATCCCACCGCATTCCAGTAATGCGATTCATGCGTATGGTCCGAGAAGCAGTCGTGCTCCTCTTCCGGATCGTGGAGCTCCAGACCGACCTGCATGCGCGCCCCGGCAAGTTCGCCGGCGGCGAGGTTGCCCAGACCGGCGACGACGGAGCGCACCACTTCTGCATCGCTCCGTTGCTCGAGCGCCGTGCGGGCCGCCCCGCCCGGCCTCCACGCATCGGTCATCCACGCCAAATCCCGTACCAGCAGGTCGACGGCCGCCTCCAGATAGGAGGCACGCCGGTCACAGTTCCCGCCCGTGCAGGCATCCCGATCGAAGTCGGAAGCCGGGCGTTCCCCGGCTCCCGGCCCGAACCCGTGCAGATCCTGTCCCCAGAGCAGGAACTCGATGGCGTGGTACCCCGTCGCCACGTTCGTCTCGATTCCTTCGGCTTCGTGCAGTACGTCCCGCAGCAGGGCGTCGTCAATCGGATCCGCCGTCACCTCGCTGCCGTTGATCAGCAGGGTCCGGTTGCCGATGACATTGACCGCATCGGCATGGCCGGCGACGTAGTCGATCAATCCTTCGTCCAGAGGCCATGCATTGACCCGCCCCTCCCAGTCATCCACCAACGGATTGCCGAAACGAAAGACCTCCGTCTGCATGTAGGGAACCCGGCCCCTCTTCCACGCGGTCCGGGCGGCGGCCATCGTGCCTGCCGAAGGCATCGCGAGGAGGTCGGCGACCGCCTGCTGAAGAATCCGGGCCCGGATGAGCGAGTCTTCATACCCTGCCAGCGCAAGGTCGGCATACGTCCGCGCCAGCGCGGCAGGGGTCGGCGACAACGCGGCGGGAGCGGGCGCAGACAGCAAAAGGAGCCCCGCGAGCACGGCCGTCCACAACGGCTGCAGCAGGGAGATTCGATTCCTGATCACGAGCGGAGGGACCTTTCCGGGGACTCGACGCGCGAGCACCCGCATGATGCACGCCGGTTCCCGACCCCTCCTTCGACAACCGGCTGAGTTGTTTCCGTCGCGGTCGGCGCGACGGAGATTCGGCTTGATGTCTAGCCCGCGCCGCCCGTCCCGTCAAGGGAAGGAGGGCCTGTCCGTGCGGCTCAGCCACTGGCGTGCTCGGGGCGCTTCGTCCACCTGTCCTCCGGACCAAGAATACCCCACTGCGCTTTTTCGACGATCTCACGGGTCAGTGCGGGAACCGATACCTCGGCGTTGCTGGGGAAAGCCCGCTGGAAAGATCGGCCCGGTTCGCAGAATCGATCCGCTAAGTGGATCACGGGCCGATCCGAGAACCCCGAAAATGGCAGACGTCGAATACAGTTCCAAGGAATTGCGTTGCTGGCCTGCCCCCTGAAACTGATCCACCCTAAGGTTCAGGATAAGGAGGGCCAGCCATGACCAGAAAGCGTTACAAGCCGGACCAGATCGTCCGCCTGCTGCGGCAGGTGGAGGTACTGCACGGCCAAGACCTGTCGATGGCAGAGGCGATCCGACGGGTCGGGATCAGCGACGTCACCTTACTACCGGTGGCGCAAGGAGTATGCCGGGATGAACGGCGATCAGCTGCGCCGCTTGAAGGATCTGGAGAAGGAGAACGAGCGGCTGCGCCGGGCGGTTTCCGATCTGGTGTTGGACCCGCAGATTCTCGAGGAGGCTGCCCGGGGAAACTTCTGAGCCCCTCGCGTCGTCGCCCATGAATCGATCCTGTCCGTGGTCGGATCGAGATCTCGGAACGGCGTGCCTGCCGGGTACTGGGGCAGCACCGCTCGACCCAGCGCCGGGTTCCGCACCCCCGCGCCGACGAGAAGCGCTTGGTTGCGGACAGGATCGGGCTGGCTCGCCCGCAGGTCCGCTACGGCTACCGCCGCATCGCGGCCCTGCTGCGCGACGCCGGCTGACGGGTCCACGACCAGAGGATCAAGCGCCTGGGGCGGCGCGAGGGGTTAGAGCCGGGTAGGAGGGGCTCGGCAACGACCCCTCCTACCCGGCACCTTGAGCCACGCGGCATGGACCGGGTTCTGTCGTAGGGGGCGAACGGGTTTGCGCGGAGGGTGGCACGGTCCGTGACCGCTTTCAACGTCCACCGAATCGGGCTGCTGCACCGGCAGGCCCGAGCCCGGACCCAACGACGACGAAGACGCGCCGCCTGACGACGGCTTCTTTCCACCCCATCCGCGAAGCTCGCCGGGGGCGAGAACGGAGCCGCTCGCCCCGGCGGCCGGATTCGCACTGGGAAGAACCCCACGACGATCCCACGCTGCTAATCCAGCGGCGATCGGCGAGATTTTTCGGTCTGCGTCGCGCTGCAATCGTGCTGCCAAGGCTCCATTAGACCCTTTCGGCGCGAAAAATTGCGATCAAGGGGCGATCTGTGATGACGCAAGCCCCCAACGCACTCGGATTCCGCGTCTCGGAATCAGCGTGGGATCACCGTGGGAAGAACCCGGATGCTGCTGCAAATCGGCAAAAATCCCCCCAGAAACCGAGCGGACGGAGGCACCGAAGAGGTGACCGAACCCGCACTTTCGCCGGAAGGTCAGCCAAAAGAGGCATTCTCGGGCGGGCACTACGTAAGCTCTTCTGGAACAGTATGCTGTAGAATCTCTTGCTAAACTGTCGGGTAGGAGGGGCTCGGCAACGACCCCTCCTACCCGGCACTTGGGTCGAGTGCGCCGTAGATCCTGCGCTGCGCGGGTTTCGACGCGGGTAGACGCGAACCTAGAGGGCTTGACCGTCGGCTCCTCGGTTCGGGTTCGTCGAAGGAACATGCGCCCTCAGCCTACTCCCGATTTGGCCGGCCGCAAGAGGCCTCCGAAGAACAATGGCACTATTTTTGCTGACCCAACACGATGACCCTTGTTCTGCAAGGAATTTTCTCGATCAAGGCCCCTGAAATCACCGATTCCGGGCCTGAATCGACCGAAACTCGTCAAACATGGGCTAAGAATCTGATTGCATGAATGAAAGATCAATATTGTCAGGGCGAAGATTCATTGAATCCAGCCTGATTTCAGCGGAATATGCCGTCATATGCCCTCAAAGAAGGAATCTTCATTTCTCCAAATTCCAAATATGATTGCATATGCAATGTGTTGTGATTTTCTGTGCAGGCACTAACTCAGCCGGTCACCGAACGATGATTTGGCGCGTGATACCGTCCTCTGACGGCAGGCGCCAGGCGGTCAGACCACGAGCGCCATGTTGGAGACCTGACGCATCATCGCCGGCCGGGTCGCCCGGCGTTCTCCTACCAGCGGAGCGCGCCGCGCAGCAGGAAGCGGTCTTCGGGATCCGGCGCCGGCCGGTGCGTGCCCTCGGCGCCGAGGGAGACCCCCGCGCCGAGGCGGTAGCGCGCGCCGAGCCGCAGCGTGCGCCCGCCCGCCGCCGCCAGGCTCAGCCCGGCATGCGGGGTCACCACCGCCCGCGGCCCCGGGCCGGGACGGCCGAACCCGTGGCCGAACTCCGCCTCCAGACGGCTCCCCCGGTGCGCGGCCGCGTCCGCCGCCGCCCCGCCCGGAGGCAGGCCGTGCTCGAACATCCGACCGAGACCGCTGTCCGTCGCGCCGTGCGCGGGACCGAAGACGAGGAACGTACCCCGCCCGTCGGCCCCGGGGTCGAGGCGCACAAGCGCGCTCACCCCCCACTCGTCCCGGTCCGCCTCGTGCGCCGCCAGCAGCCGCGTGCGCACCTCCGCCGTCAGACCCTTCGCCGGATCCCGCCAGGTCACGCTCGCACCGGCCTCCGCGCCGAAGCCCCGACCGACCGCGCCCCCGTCGTGGCGCACCCCCGCCTCCAGCGACGGCGTCAGCGTCGCACCGTCCGCCCGCGCGCGCTCGTGCGATCCCTCCAGCCGCAGCCGCAGACGCGTCGTCTTCGCGGTCCGCCCCGCCAGACCGTCCTCGGCCCCCGTGCGCAGATGCGCCGCCGCACCCTCGCCCTTCACCGCCAAGCGCGTCACCCCGCCCGCGATGAGGTCCGCATCCTCGACCAGAACGCGCCGACCGCCCGCCGCCGCGCTCCACTGCGCGAGGTCGGCGCGGCGCACCGCCGCGCCGACCTCGGCCATCCGCACTTCGCCGGTCCCGTAGCCGAGACTCGCCCACAGGGTCGAGCCGTCCGGCGCCAGCCACGCCGCATAGGGATGCACCGACGTGATCGTGGTCTCGTGGACCCCCTGCACCCGGCCGTCCTCGCCGGTCACCTCCGTGTCCAGCTCGCCCCGCGCATGCGACAGCGCCGCTCCGGCCAGCAGGTCCGGACGCACCCGCACGTCCGCCCCCACCTGCGCCGACCACAGACCGCCGTCCCACGACACCCCCGCCTCCGAACCCGACAGCGATCCCCACGCGCCCCGGCCCCACACCGCCGCCGACGGCAGCGACCCACCCCCGCCGAGCGCCAGCGTGAAGGAAGCCCCGTCCAGCATCTCCCGCAGGGTCGGGCCGGCCGGGGCCCGGTGCCGCCCGACCGCCCGGTCGTCCGCCACCGCCTGCGGCCGGGCGCCGAACTGCACCGTTCCGCCCCCCGCGCCGGACGCCACCCCCTCGATCCGCCCCGCCACCGCCCCCAGCGTCTGCGACATCGCCGCCGCCGCCACCTGCGGCAGCACCGCCGCATGCACCCGGTTCGACCGCGCCACGGAACCCGCCGCCCGGTCGCGCACCACGCCCTCGGCCACCGCGTCGCTCCCCACCGTGTAGCCCGACCCCGCGCGCAGCGTGATCCGGTAGCCCTCCGCGCCTTCCGCTTCCGCATCCGCCGCCGTCGGGATCGTCACCACGCCTGTGGTGCGCGCCGCGGCGCCGAACACCGCCTCGAACGCACGCGGACCCAGACCGCCCGGAACGTCCCCGGCATCGAACCCGCTGGCCGGGCGCGCCGACAGCGTCAGGTTGACCGACAGATCGCCCGTCCGCGCCCGGTCGGACGTCACCACCAGGCGGATGGCCTCCCCCTCGGTCACCGCCGCCGGATCCTCCGCCAGCGTCAGCACCGGCCACAGCGTCGTGTCCATCACCGTCACCGTCACCGAAGCGACGGTCACCGAACCGTAGCCGCCGCCCGAGACGCTGTGCGTCAGCGTCGCCGTGTCGTCGGTCGTGTCCTCGTCGGTCCCCGCGCGCACCGTCACCGTCTGCGCCGTGTCCCAGTTGGTCGTCGTGAAGGTCAGGCTCGTCGGGTCCACCGTCACCTCGCCCGAGGCGCCGCCCACCGTCACCGTGACCTCGCCCGAGGGCTCCGTGTCCAGCACCACCGTGTAGGCGGCGCTGCGCCCCTCCGCCACCGTCAGCGCGGCCGGCGTCACCGTCACCCCGCCCCCGTCGGGGGGTTCGGACGTCGTGCCGCCACCACCGCCGCCGCCGCTGCCGCCGCCGGGCGTCGTGGGAGCCGCCGGCGTCGCCGTTACCGGCGCATCCGGGCCGGCGGCGCCGTTGCCGGCCCCGTTCACCGCGCGCACCTCGAACTGGTAGGCGGTGCCGTTGGTCAGACCGCTCACCTCGTAGCGGGTGGTGCCCGCATCGGAACCGGGAATGTCCTCCCACGCGCCCCACTCGCCGCTGCCGGACTTCTGCCGGTACTGCCACTTCGTGATGGTCGGGTTGTCCGGGTCGGTCCAGCTCAGCGTCACCGAACCGTTGCCCGCCGCGCCGGCCAGGCCGGCCGGCTTCAACGGCACCGCATCCTTCTCCGCCACGCTCACCACCACCGAGGCGATGCTCACCGAGCTGTAGTCCCCGCCCGAGGCGCTGTGGGTCAGCGTCACGGCGAGGTCCGTCGTCGTATCCGTGTCCGTGCCGGCGTTCACCGTCACCGTCTGCGGCTGGTTCCAGTCGGTCCGGGTGAAGGTCAGCGGCGAACCCGTCACCGTCACGTCCCCCGACGCGCCGCCCACCGTGATCGTCACATCCGATGTCGGCGGCGTGTTCAGCCGCATCGTGTACGTCCTGCTGCCGCCTTCCGCCACCGTCAGCGCCGCCGTCGACACCGTCACCCCCGGCGTATCGGCCACCGTCACGTCCACCGTGCCCGCATCCGGGATCGCATCCGCCGTGGCTCCCGTCAGACGGAAGGCGTGGTTGATCACCGCCGTGCCGTTCGCGACCCCGGTCACCGTCACCGTCCGCGCCGTGCTGTAGTTGCTCGTCGTGAAGGTCAGGCTCGCCGGACTTACCCGCGCCGCCGCCGTGGCGTCGCTCGTCACCCGCAGCGTCCCCGCATACGCCTTCGTCAGCGCCACCGTGTAGGTCGCCGTGGAACCGGGCGCCACCGTCACCGGCGTCCCGGTCAGCGTGAGCGCCGCCGTGGTGTCGTCCTTGAAGGTCACCGTACGGATGTTCGACCAGGGACCCTGAAGGTTGCCCGTTCCCCCGGCGACACCCGCCATGCGATAGCCCGTTGCCCGAACCCGGACCTCGACCGATGCCCCGTCAGGATAGTCCAGCAGAAGCCGATTGCTGCGAGAGCCCGGGTTCTGTCTGGCACTGGCCTGGTTGAGACTGCGATCCGTCCAGGCGGTTTCGCCCTTCAGCCGGGTCTGCGCTCTCCACCAATGGAACTTGGCCGCGTCTTTCACATAGTCGTCCGCATCCGACAACTCGTTCGAGCCGCCGGCATGGGTCCAGGTCAGGTCGATCTGCCCGTTCGTCGTCGAGGTCGCCGCCGTCAGAACCGGGGCCGCCGGATCGGTCTTCGCCGTCACCTCGTCCGACCACACCGACTGCACCCCGGGACGGACCGCCGCAAACAGGCGGAACGTGTAGTCCGTCCCCTTCGTCAGCCCCGTCACCCGGACGCTCGTCCGGCTTCTGCCCGTGACCGTCGTGGTCGTGTTCCAGCCCCCCGTGCTCTTGTACTGGTAGCCCCAGCTCGTGATCGGAATGCCCGACAGGCCGCTCCAGCTCAGGGTGACCGAGGCATCGCCTCCTGCCGCCGTCAGGACCGGCTTGGGAACCGTATTCGTCGGCGTCGCCTTCACCTGGTCCGACCACACCGACTGCACACCGGGACCGACCGCGGCGAACAGCCGGAACGTGTATTCCGTGCCGATCGTCAGACCCGTCACCGTGGTGCTCGTCGTGCTGGCGCCGGTGACCGTCCGGGTCCGGATCCAGCTGCCGCCCGCGGGCTTGTACTGATAGCCCCAGCTCGCCACCGTCACCCCCGACAAGGCGCTCCAGCTCAGGGTGACCCTGGCGTAGCCCGGTTCGGCGCTCAGCACCGGCTTGGGAACCGCCGCCGACGCCGACGGCGTCGCCTCCACCACCGCCGACGCGGCGCCGTTGCCGCCGCTGTTCCGCGCCCGGATGCGGAAGCGGTACTCGCTGTCGTTGTCCAGACCCATCACCGTGTGGGTCGTGGTGTCCGCGTCCGAACCGGGAATCGCGGTCCAGCTGCCCCAGGCGGCGCTGCCCTTCCTCTGCTGCACCCGGTACCGCGTGATCGAATCGTCGTCCGGGTCGGTCCAGGTCAGCTTCACCTGACGGTTGCCCGCCGCCGCCGACAACCCCGTCGGCGCCGCGGGGACGGCGACGGTGGGGGCCGCCGTGGGTGTGGCGGTGACTTCGTTGGAGTCAGGATCTGCTGTTGACTGGATCATCGCAGGTGGAGGACTCGTAACTCCGCGTGAGACCTTGAAAGTGTATGCGGCGCCGTTTTCCAGACCTGTCACGGTGTGCGTTCGGACGGTCTTGCCGCCGGGAATCTCCACGCCAAAGCTGTAGCTTCCGCTGCCTTTCTTCTGCGCGTACCGCCAGTGATCAAACGCCTCCCCATCGTCGTTGGTATAGGTCCAGGACAACGTCACCTGCCCGTCCCCCGTCGCGGCGGTGAGGGTGATGGTCGGCATCGCGGCCGCGAGGGTCGTGCCGGTGGCTTTTGCGCGGGAGCCTGGAGGGCATGACGCAGTAGGATCGGGATTGACAGGATGCGTCGCTTGAAGAGCGATCTCGTATTCGGTGCCGGCCTCCAGGCCGGTCAGCGTGCGGCTGGTCGCGGCGGCATCCGAGATGGTGACAGAGCTCGAACTTCCCCCGGTCTTCTTGTAAGACAATTCCCAGCCGTTGCGTAAGATATCGGTCGGTGCATTCCAGGTGACGGCAAACCCGTCCGAACGCGGCGCGAGGCTCAGGTTCGTCGGTGCTCCCACGCCAGGGCAGCTGTCCGCAGGCGTCGCCGTCACCCAGCCCGTGGCGGTGCCGTCGCCGGAGGCGTTCACCGCACGGATCATGAAACTGTATTCGGCCTCGTTGTCCAGACCCGTCACCATGTGCCTCACGGTGTTCGCGCCCGAACCCGTCATGGTATTCCAGGTGGCGCTGGCCTTTGACGGCGTCTTGGCGTAGCGCAGCTTGTAGCCGGTGATCGTGCCGGCCGGCTTGGTCCACGTCAGCAACACCTGCGCGGGGCCGCCGGGCGTCGCCGTCAGGTTCGTCGGGGCGGCGGGCGTCGTGGTCGTGGCCGCCGTTGGCGTCGCCGTGGCCCCGTTCGAGTACCCTCCCCCACTAGCGAAGACGGAAAAGTTCAGACCGGTACCTTCCGCCCTTGCCACTTGGAAGGTATAGGAGGTGCTGGCGGTCAACCCTGTGACCGTGTGGATTCTGATGGTGGCGCCGCCCGGTATATCGATCCAGTCGCCGTAACCTCCTCCGGTGACCCCCTGTCGGTAAACCCAATATCCAAATCCAGTGTTGCCGGTACGAGTCCAGGTGAGTGTGACACTGCCGACACCCGCGGTTGCCGTGAGCGCCGGCTTCGCCTGTGCGTGCGCGTCCTGGGGCGCGAGGGCGGCGGCCAGCGCGATGAGAAAGAGGGCAGCGAGTCCCGCGCTCAGGCGGCGGGCGGTTCTCCCGAGGGCGCCCACCGGCTCAGCCCCCGCGCCCCGACTCTTGGGGGGGGGTACAACGAGTTCGGGTTCGCGCACGCGTGAGGCGCTCACGCTCCGCCCGGACCGCCGCAGGTCATGCATCCCGACATCGCCCAGCGTCACCGTCATTAGTACCTTGTCCCGTCTCGAATTCCGGGCCATCGCCGCGCCCCGTCCGTCACAGCAAATCCGCCATTTTCATTCCTAGCCGATCCGGAGTTCGGCTGCAACCCACAACGGATTGGGAGACGACGTTACCAAGCCTCCTGCACCTTTCACGCATGCGACCGGAGACCCGCGGATCCAGGAGAACCTCACGCTAAGAGCCTGTGCGGAAACTATGGAGCGGTCCCGATTCGAGCCTCTACGATGTGGTTGGCGACGACATTGGGAGGATGCCATGGCTTGGAGCGAGACCGCTCGTGCGAAGGATCAGTGTCGGGGGAACCGCTTCGAACGCGATCTGACCGACGCGGAATGGGCTCGTTTGGAGCCGCTGCTTCCGGCACCGTCGTCGACGGGCCGTCCCCGTGAGGTAGACCTGCGCGAGGTGGTGAACGCGCTGCTGTATCCGTGGATGACGGGTTGCCAGTGGCGTGCGCTACCGCCTTGTTTTCCTGCGATTTCGACGGTCCGGTACTAGTTTTACCGGTGGCGTAACCAGGGCCTGTACGGGGATCTCGTGGCGGCGTTGCGGGGTCCAGCCCGGGAGCTGGAGGGCCGGCGTTCGACGACGACGGCGGGGGTGATCGACCGTCCGTCCGTGAAGACGACGGAGAGTGGCGGTCCGAGTGGCTATGACGGTGGGAAAAAGATCAAGGGGAGAAAGCAACACGCGGTGGTCGATACCCTCGGGTTGCCCTTGGTCCTGCAGGTGCACCCCGCCAACGTGCAGGATCGGGATGGTGCGCCGGCGGTCCTCGCCGAACTGCGAACGACCATGCCGAGCCTGCAGAAGGTCTGGGCGGACGGAGGGTACAGTGGTCCCAAACGGGCCCAAGCCCTGGCCGCGATGCCGGACGCCCCGGACCTCGAGATCGTGACCAAACCCAAGGAACCGAAGGGTTTCGAGGTGCTTCCGCGACGCTGGATCGTCGAGCGGTTGTTCGGCTGGCTGGGCCGCTGCCGACGTCTGGCGAAGGACTATGAACGACGGCTGGAGAGCTCGCTGGCATGGCTGCAACGGGCCGTGATCCGCATCCTGGTGCGCCGCCTCGAACGGGCCGAAACTCTCGGCAAAACCGTAACCTACTGATTATATGGGGTTTTGAATCATGCTCTCAGAGAAGGAATCTTCGGTTCTCCAGGTTCCAAATATGATTGCATATACAACATGTTATGATTTTCCGTGCAGACACTACCTATGATTCACATGTCTTGTCTGGACGTAATTCCTGGTACAGCTCGCTGGATGGATCCATCTCCAGCACCCATTCGTAGCCTTGGGTCAGGATCGCCATATGGGTATAGCCCCGCCCGACCACCGTGGGTCCGGGTGGGGGGTCGCTGCGGCGATCGAGGTAGCCGCCGAAGATCGCCAGGGTCCGCACGGCGTGCCCCAGGTGGTCCGGTGGGCGTCGAAGCTGGTGCCGACGGGCGAAGTCCTTGAGCACCAGGATTTCGGTTTTGCCGAACCGAACCTCGGCGGGCCGTTCGGGGGTTTCCCGTCCGAGCAGGACCCTGGCGAAGAGTCGCCAGGCGATCACGGCCTGGATGGTGACCGCCCGTTCGATCCGGTGTCCTTCCCGATGGTTGAGGAATTCCGCCTTGCATCCGCGTTTCAGGACCCGGTGCCCGTCCTCGATCCGCCCGCGCCGGCGGTACCGTTCCCGCACCCGCCGCGCCTCCTTCCGGGTCGATACCGGCAGGCGGGTGAGCAGGATCCCGTGCAGGGGCTCCACGCCTGCCCGGCGGATCTTCTTCGGTCCTGCGGACTGCCGTCATGGGCCTTTCATGCCGCCACACTTGACGTGCGTCGGTCCGTCCGTCATGGTGACGGCATGCAAGTCGGACTTCGACATCTCCGCGCCGACACGGTCGAGTGGCTGAAGGCGGCGGCGGCCGAGGCCGGCCGGACGCGTCATGCGCTGGCGCGCGAGCTGTGCGAACGCGAGGACTGGCGCAACGCCCGGGGCCAGCCCTGCGTGTCCCAGGCGCGCGGGGTTCTGCCCGGGATCGCAAAGCGGGCGGGGTTCGTGCTGCCCGCGGCGCGGCCGGGTCCGTGCCGCACGCCGGGCCGTCCGGGCGGCGAGGTGGCGCGCACCGACCCGGACCGGAAGCTGGCGTGCACGCTGGCGGATCTCGGGGCGGTCACCCTGGTCCCGGTGGGCGCGGCCCCGGACCGGCGCCGCTGGCGCGAGATGATGGAGACCCATCATCCGCAGGGTTGGAAGCACCGGCCGGGGAAGGTCCTCAACTTCTGGGTCGTGTCGTCGCGCCACGGTCGTCTCGGCGGCCTCGGGTATACGGCTGCAGGCTGGCATCAGGCGGCCCGGGACGCGGCCATCGGCTGGTCGGCGACGGCGCGGGCCGCGAATCTGGTGCAGCTGGTCCAGCAGCACCGCTTTCTCCTGCTGCCCGGCGTCCGGGTCGCCCGGCTGGCCTCGCACGTGCTGGCCCGGTCGACGGCGCGCCTGGCCGCGGACTGGAAGGCGGCGCACGGGACCCGGCCGCAGGCGGTCTACACGTATGTGGGACCCGAACACCGCGGCACCTGCTATCGTGCGGCCGGGTGGAGCCGCTGCGCCGAACCGACCTCGGGCCGGCCGCCGGGAGGCCGTGCGACCACGCCGAAGGCGGTGTGGATCCGGCCCTTGGCCGAGGGCTGGCGCGAGGTCCTGTCTCGGGAGCGGGGCGCCGTCCTCGGTACCACGTCGGAGCCGTGGCGGCCCGGGAACGCCGACTGGGCCGACATCGAGTACGGCCGCGGTTCGCATCCCGACGGCCGCGTGCGCACGCGGGTGCTGGAGATGGGCCGGGCTTGGGAGAACGCTCCGGGCGCGTCCCTGCCCGTGATCTTCCCGTCCGCCGCCGCACAGAAGGCCGCGTACCGGCTGTTGTCCAGCGCCCGGGTCACGATGGAACACATCCTCGATCCCCACGCCGAAGCCACGGTCGAACGCTGCCGGCAGGAGCGGGTCGTCCTCGCCCTGCAGGACACCACGACGCTGAAGTACAACGGGCACTGCAAGACGAAAGGGCTGGTGAACCTTGGAGGCGGGGGCTCGGGCACCCGGGGAATCCTTGCCCATTTCACGCTGGCGGTGACCGAGGGCCGCCGCCCGCTCGGCGTGATCGACCTCAACGCCACCCAGCGCGAGGGCACGGAAGCCCCGGACCGCGACGCCACCCAGCGCGAGGGCACGGCAGCCCCGGACTGCGACGCCACCCAGCGCGAGGGCACGGACCGCGACGCGGTCAAGCCGGAGAGTGTGCGCTGGCTTCAGGGACTCGAACGCGCCCGTCAGCTGGCCGCCGCCTGCCCCGACACCCGGGTGGTCACGGTCTGCGACCGCGAAGGCGACATCTGGGAAATGTTCGTACAGGCGCGCGCCGGCGGCGTCGGGCTCCTCGTACGCTCCGACCGCGGCCGGCAGCGACGGGTGGTCCGCAGCGACGGCTCCGTGGCGGACCTGTGGGAGGCCATGGCGGAGCCGCCGGTTCTGGGAACGAAGACGGTCCACCTCGCCGCCTGCGGCGGACCCCGTCCGCGCCTCAAGCGCACCGTGATCCTCGAGCTCCGCGCCGCCGTCGTCCACCTCGTGCCGCCGAAGAACCGGGACGACCGGACGCCGATGCCCATGCTCGCCGTCTCGGTCCGGGAAGCCCGGCCGCCCAAGGGCCGCGAGCCGCTCCACTGGGTGCTGCTCTCCACCGAGGGCGAGGCCGACCTCCCGCACGCTCGACGCATGGTCGCCTGGTACGAGGCACGCTGGACCCTCGAGGAGTACTTCCGGGTCCTCAAGGTCGGCGCCCGGATCGAAGAACGCAAGCTGCAGGACGCCGACGACCTGCGCACGTGCCTCGCTTTCGATGCCATCACCGCATGGCGGGTCATGGACCTCGAGCGCCTCGCGCGCGATCCGCCCGACCGCCCCGCCCTCGAGTTCTTCACCGATCGCGAAATCGGGGTTCTCTACCGATGGCTCCGGTACGATCGCATCATCCGGGCCCCGCCTGGAAAGCCGCCCGACATCCGCACCTTTGGGGTCGATCTCGCCCGCATGGCGGGCTTCCGGCCCAGCAAGCGTCAGCCGCTTCCGGGTACTGCGAAAATCTGGCAGGCGTGGCGGAAATTCAAGACCGGACTCGAATTCGTCCAATCAGAAGGGAACCGCACATGAGCCAGATTGCGTCAACAACGGGCTATTGAAAGGTCATGGGCACGGGGTCGTGCGCGCCGGTTCCGTTCCCGGGAGGAGGCAGGTCGAAGCGCCGGAACTGCAGGGATACCTTGGCGACCCGCGCTTCCCGCAGCGCCTGGGCCTTCTGGGTGCGGGTGGAGGTGCGGGCCGACGGGCGGGCGATTTCGATCTCCAGGGATCCGGCCGAGGGTTCCGCGGCCCGTGGCTCGAAGAGCTTCTCTTCGTCCTTGCCCAAGGACCGGTTGGGGCGGGCCCGGACCCGAAGATCGACGTTGCCCAGCCGCTGCCGCTCGGCGAACCGGGCGAAGAAATCCGCCTCCCGATCGAGTACGGAGACGACCCGCACGCCATCCGGAACCCGCTCCGAGGTGTCTCGCACGCCCCGCATCCCGCGGGCGGATTTCCGTTCTTCGAGCGGCGTGCCCTTCTCGGCCCGGCCGTCCGGCGCGTCGGATTCGATGCGGGGGACGCCGAGGGGAATGCCGGTGTCCACGACGATCCCATGCTGATTCGGAGATGCGAAATCCGGACGCGTGGGGGCTCGGCTCATCACAGATCGCCTCCTTGAGATCGCAATGTTCGGGCCAAGAAGGCCCCATCGAGCCTTGGCGGCACGATTGCAGCGCGACGCAAACTGAGAAAATCTCGCCAGTCGCCGCCGGATCAGCAGCGTGGGATCACCGTGGCCGGTGTCCGCGTCGACCGCCCGCGTGGAATGCAGGTGCAGACCCCGGGTGCCCGACGCGTTCCGGTTGCGGCCGATGAGGCCGAGCTCGCCGCACTTCGGATGGGTCGCGAAGTTGAGGTCCGATCCGTCCTGGATCCTCAGCACCGTCGTGCAGGAGGCCATGCGTCGGCGGGTGCGCTCCCGGTGCGGAGCCGGAAGGGCCTCCGGTGGGACCGCCGACGCGGCCGGCAGGTCGATCCTCCGGTAGTACCCGGTGACCAAGGCCCGCGGACCCCGGGCCGCGGCCGGGAACGATGCGCCGGGCGGGTCGGCCATCAGGGACGCACTCGTGACCCACCGGCGGCTGAGCCGACGGTCCCCCAGCGGAGCTCCGCCGAACTCGTTCGCGGTCCCGCTCCCCCGCTCCCGTCCGTCGGCCGGACCCAAGGCCTCCGCCGGTGCCGGTGCCCCGCCCAAAACCGCCCGCCCGTCGCTCCGCAGCGGACGCATCCCCACCGCCTTGACCGACCGCCGCTCCTGCCCGGGGCGGGCGAACCGTCCCCGCCCGGTGGTCTCTCCCACCCGCTCCCAGCCGGCGGCGGTAAACACGGTGCCCGCATGGGTTTCCGGATCCACGAAGGTCTCGACCCACAGGGGACGATCCCCGTACCGGGCCTCGATCTCGTCGGGCAGCCGGGCCAGCGCCCTCCCCAGCACCCGGGAGCCCAGGTTCCGGCCGCGCACCGACGGTCGGATCAGGAACCGGCTCCGACCGATCACCGCAGGGTTCAGGTGTTGCGACCGCGCGGTCTCGTCCCACCCGATCCACCGGTCCCGGGAAGCTAGGCGCAAGGCCGGCGCCGAAAAGCCCAGGGCCCCCAGGATGCCGTGCTCCGACCCACGACGATCCCACGCTGCTAATCCAGCGGCGACCGGCGAGATTTTTCGGCCTGCGTCGCGCTGCAATCGTGCTGCCAAGGCTCCATTAGACCCTCTCGGCGCGAAAAATTGCGATCAAGGGGGGGGGATCTGTGATGACGCAAGCCCCAACGCACTCGGATTTCGCGTCTCGGAATCAGCGTGGGATCACCGTGGCTCCGACCGGACCCGATACCGCAGCCGGGCACCCACCTGCATCGCCGCCCCGCACGGATGCTCCCGGAACCTCAGCTCGTTCCCGATCCGCCGATCCATCTCCCCGGTCACCGGCACCAGGCGCAGGTCGTGCAGCGCACCCGCTTCCGAGGGAACCCCGGACGGCACGGGAACCGCGGCGCCCAGCCGCCGGGGAGCGCCGCCACCTCTTCCCGCGCGGGGTGCCGGCACGCGCACCTGCCGGCTCCGCTCCAGGTCGTTCCGGACCGCCCGGCAACTGCGCTCGCGCCCGCGACCCCGTGCATCGGTCAGGGGAAACTCCCGACCTACCCGTCGAGCCGCGGCGCGGCGACGGCTCGGCGGCTCCCGAGACCGAAGCGTCTGCAGCCGGACCAGGTGCGCCGGTTGCTTCAGGATGCGGTGCACGGGTTCCATGGCCGACAGGGAACCCACCGTAGAGGGTCAGAGGTCCGGGGTTAACCAGCAGGATGTGTGTGCATGGCAGCCCGCGGCCGAGCCCTTCCCGGGGGCCGACCCGGACCGCTACCACACTCCGAAACCCGGACGCCCAAGGGACCCACCCCGCGCCTGCAACGCCCCGGGAACGGTTCCGCCAATCCCACACACCACCAGAACCGGACGTTTCCGCCTCCCTTCATCCAACGTTCGCAGAATCCTCGGAGCATGGGAAAGGCCTGGCTCTTCGGGCGCACCTTCCGCATCCGTAGTTTTCTCTCGGCCTCGTGGTTCGTCGGGGAACGGACGGATTCCGCGCGCACCGCACGATTCCCTTCCGAGAGTCCCGCAGTCGAAGGGCGCGGTTCCAGCCCTTGCACCTCTTGGGTCTGCCGCGTCTCTTCCCGGTTCCCGATGCCGGCGGCGGCCGCGCCTCGTGCCAAGCGACCGCGTCGGCCACGACTTCGTCGCAGTCCTTCTCCATCCGATCCGCCGCGTCCGTGGACCGCGGCATACCGGCACGGTCCGCTTCGTGGACCTCGTGCACGGCGCCGGACGGAAGTCCTCTCCTTCAAACCCGGGCCGGGAAAGGCCGTCGCGGGAAGGAGACCGGAAGGCGGACGGCCTGCCCGACCTTCCATGCACGAAATTGAGTGTCTGAGGGTCTCTCTCTTCAGACCCTTCCGGAACAGCGTGTTGCAGAATCTCTAGTTGAGCCTGCGGAACCTGTCAACGCCGTTGAGACAGCAAGGGTTGTCATGTACTGAGCATCTCCCACGGTAGGGGTGGCCTTCGGCGGGTTGATCCAGACCGTTTCAGGGAGCGCCTGCGGTTTCGGTCTCCCCCGGACGAATCGCTCCGGGTGCCGGTCCCAAGCTCGATCCAAGGTGCGTCGGCGTTGCTCGATCCGGTGCCGGGCGCGGCCGTGGTGGACATCATCAGGGGTGAGCATCGCGAGGCCGGCATGGTGATGCTCGGTGTTGTACCAAGGGAAGAAGGATCGACCGAAGACGATGGCAGCGGGCAGGTCCGGGAAGCGTCCGGGGAATCCGGGGTGGTACTTCAAGGTCTTGAACTGTGCCTCCGAGAAGGGGTTGTCGTCGCGGACCTTGGGGCGGCTGAGCGAGCGGGTGATGCCGAGCTGGGCGAGGAGTTGCGCGGTGCACTGGCTGGTCATGGGGGCGCCGCGGTCCGAGTGCAGGGTCCGCACCCGGGGCTGGATCCCCTGCTTGAGACACGACTCCTCGATCAGCCGGCTGGCCAGGGCCGCGCTCTCGCGCTCGGCGACCCTCCATCCCACCCCGTAGCGGCTGAAGAGATCAAGCAGCACGTAGAGGTAGAAGGAAGACCCGGTCTTCGGCCCGAGCAGCCGTGTGAGGTCCCAGGACCCGACCGGGTTCGGGGCGCGGGCGACGAGTTCGGGCTTGGCGTAGCGTGGGTGGGTGCGCGGGTTGCGCCGTTCCCGCACCGGCTGCCCGACGGAGAGGATGCGGTACATCGTGCGCTCCGAGCACAGGTACCGCCCTTCGTCGAGCAGCGTGGCCACGACCTCGGCCGGGGAACGGTCGACAAAACGCGGGGAGGCGAGCAGGTCGAGGACCGGCTCCCGCTCCCCCTCGCTCAGGGCCCGGGCGGGCGTCGTACGGGGCTGCTGATGCCCGGGAGCGGGCCTCCGGCGGCGGTAGAACGTGGCCCGGGGCACCCCCAGCACCCGGCAGGCCGGCGCAATGCCGACCTGCCGAGCGAGGGAAGTGGTGGCCATCCGCAGTCCTTCCCGTCGCGGAGGCTGAATCCCAGCAGCCCGGCAACGTTTCCCTGGACTTCCAGGATCGTAGGGGCCGTAGCCAGCCCCTTCTCCAGCCGCGCCACCTGGGCCTCGAGCCGGCGAACCTGGGCGCCGAGGGGGTGGGACGGCGCCGGCTTGGGACCGCGCTTGCGTGGCGCCAAGCCCTGCAACGCTCCCCGGCGGCGGGCCTTGCGCCACGTCGACAGATGCGAGCGGTACAGCCCCTCGCGACGCAGCAGGCGGCCGATCTCGCCCGGCTCGCGACCGCGGTCCGCCTCCTCGACGATCCGCAGTCGATACTCGGCCGAGAACCGGCGCCGGGTCGGCTTGGCGAGAACCTCCGGGTCCGGAGCACGCCGAGCCGGCGGGGTCTCGGCCCTGGGGGGCGCGCCCCCCAGGGCCGGCGTGGCGAGGGGGTACACCCCCCTGCCCACATTCGGGTCTGCCTTCATCATGGTTCCTCTCTGCCGCCCTCTAATTCCTAGGGTAGTCGGTGTCTCAGCGATGTTGGCAGAGAGGGCTGGGCTGGGGCTTCGAGAGGCGCACATCCCGATCATGCGGATCACGCTCCGGAATCCGCCGCTGTTCCTACCGTCCCGCGATCCGGTAGACGACGGGAAGCACGATCGACCGGACGCCTGCGCCGCTCGGCAGCCGTTCGAACGGCGCCGCGCGTTCGACCGCACGCTGCGCGGCCCGCTGCAGCCGAAGCGGAGCATTCGTGCGGTCTTCCTGAATCGTGATGTCGATCACGCTTCCGTCCTCGCGCAACCGGATCAGCAGGAAGACCGCTCCCTCTTCGCCGAACTCCAACGAACGGCGCGGATAGCTGCGGGCCGCAACCTTGCTGATCCGGCCGTGCAGGCGCTCGTAGTAGGCCTCCGGAACCCCGGCTTCGCGGGCCGCCCGGGCGAGCGCCGATTCGGGACGACGGCGGGCGGGCGGAGCGGCCGGGACGGGCGGCGCCGAGGCGGTCCGGGTTCTCGATGCGGGCGGTACCTGCGCAGGCGGGGACGCGCTCGACCGCGGTACGGAAACCGGCGCACCTGCCGACGGCGGAGGCGCCGTCGCGCCGTCGCGCACGAGGGCCGGCGTTGCCGTCGCCCGCGCGGTCACCGGCGGCGGTTCTGCAGGCAGCGACGAAGCAGGCGCCGAACTCGTCTGGGCTGCAGGCGCGGCCGCGACCGGGCGCGGCGGCGGATCGAGATCCGGAACCGCAATCTGCTTCGAGGGCAGTGGCTCCGCCGGCTGCACTTCCGCAGGTACGGGAGGCGAGATCACTTCCGGGCGGGCCGGCGGCGGATCCGGGGCATCCGGCGGCGGCGTCACGGCCAGGAGGGGCGCCGGCTCTGTCGGGATCCCGGAATCCGGCGCGGTCGGCGGGTTCACGGGCGGGGGCGCCGCCACCGATTCAAACCCGGTCTCGGCCGGTTCCGGCCGGGGAGCGGGGAGCGGCGCCGGGGGCGGAGGAGGAACGGAATCGGGCCGGGGTTGCGGCAACTCCGGTACGGTTTCGGCCACCGGCGACAGCGCGGCGGCGGGCGGGGGCGCGGCCGGCGGCCGCGGATCCGGCGAAGCGGGCGCGGCGACCGCCTCCGGGAGGTCCGGATGCGGCCCTGCCGTTGCCGGTGCATCCGGAGGTACGTCCCCGAGTGGAATCTCGTGTCCGAGTTCCAGAGAGACGATTGATTCCGGGACGATTTCGGGTTCGCTCAGGGCCCAGATTCCGACCGCTGCCGGGATGGCGACGTGCAGGGCCACGGCCAGCAGGGCGGCACCCGCAACGCTCGGGAACCCGAGTTCGTCGGGGTCGCGCGGCAGGGCCTGGGGGATCACGACTCGGCGGGCTCGGTTCGCCGCGTGGCCAGGAGCACCTGCCGGAACCCTGCAGCCTCGGCCGCCTCCATGATGTCCCGCAGCATCGCGACACTGACAAGCTGCGCCGCCTTGACAAGGAGCGTGGTCCGGTCCGCCTGCACGACCGTGCGCAAGGTTGCCGGAAGTGAGTCCCATCCTGCCGGTTCCCCGTCGATCGTGATGCCTCCGCCGGCGGTCACCGTCAGGACCACCTCGGCCGCGATTCCCGGTTCGCTGCTGTCCGCTTCCGGAAGCTGGTGGTCCACCGGATCGATCGTGCGGAAGGTACTCGTCAGAATGAAGAAAATGAGCAGCAGGAACACGATGTTGATGAGCGGCACCATGTTCACGGCGTGCTGGCGGTGACGTGGGGCCCCTTCGAACTTCACGGCTCGTCCTGCACGGCAATGGCCACGGCTTCCACCCCGGCGAGGCGAATGTCGTCGACCACCGCGATCAGCCGCTTCACGGAGTCCCCGGCGGACGCGACCACGAGGACAGACGGTTCCGGATTCTCTGCGAGCGCCTGCCGGACGCGACGGCCCAGTTCGCCGGGATCCACCACGACACTGTCGAACGTCAGGGTTCCGTCGTCATGGAGACGGACGACGAGCGGAGGCGATGTTTCGCCGCCGGACGGGGCCGCGGTTCCGGGAGTCGCCAGATCCAGCGATTCCAGGTTGAGAAACGACCCGGCCAGCATGAAGAACACTAGGAGCAGGAATACGATGTCGATCAGCGGCGCGATCGACAGTCCGGCGCGGCGACGTTCCGTCCCGCCGAACGTCACGACCGGGTACCGGGCGCGGCCGTTTCCATGGCCCTAGACGGATTGCGCGGCGATCACACGTGCCGCCACATCCCGCATCAGTGCCCGTACGCCCTCGACCTTGCGCTCCAGGTAGTGCACGGCCCCCAATGCCGGAATCGCCACGATCAGTCCGAACGCCGTCGTGAGGAGCGCCTCCCAGATCCCGCCGGCCAGCTGGCTGGGATCGACGCGCGCACCCGCCTCTTCCAGCTTTCCGAAGGCCTTGATCATCCCGATCACCGTTCCCAGAAGGCCGATCAGGGGACTCAGGTTCGCCACCACTTCCAAAGACCGGATGTAGGTCTCCAGCGAACGGATCTCCACCGATCCGACGCGTTCGATTTCCGCTTCCTGCAGCTCCCGCGGCAGGTGTCCGGTATCCAGCGCGATTTCCACCACACGGGCGGCAGGATGCCGCGCATGCGCCAGACGCCGTCGGATCTCGTGCGTGGCACCGGACGCCACCAGTTCCATCAGTCCGGACCGGCTTTCTCCCAGTCTCCAGAACTGGATGACCTTGAGGAGGATGATGGTCAGGGACGAGATCGACAGGAAGAGCAGGACGTACATGATCGCGCCCCCCTTCTGGAGGAGAGCGGCCGCCGCATCCCAATGCTCCAAGCTCAGTTCCGGCATATCGTACTCCTCGCAGTCGACCGCGAACGACGGGGTCGACGGCGATCCGGAAGGTCTGCCCGAATCATTCGAGAGTTCCGAACCGCAATCGGCCCCGAAGTTCCGTTCCGGGGCCGCTAGAACCGATAGCGGAGCCCGACGTAGTACGAGCGGGGGGCTCCGGGTGACAGGAACTCGGCGGTATGGTGGACATCGTCCTCCAGACCGTGGTTCAGGATGACCACCTCGCCCTCGCACTCATCCCCGCCCTCGTACTCGCACTCACCGAGGATGCCGAAGGTCTCGTAGTCCTCGCCCAAGAGGTTCTCGATGCGCCCGAACAGCGTCAGCCCGCCGATCGTCCAGTCGAACGTCAGATCCACCACGCTGTAGCGGCCGGTCCTTGCGAGCTGGTTGGACTCGTCCCCGCGCAAGTACACGCCGGACCGGGCCAACCAGCTGGTACCGATGCGCAGGCCGTTGGTCCAAGTGTAGCCGACGCCGGCCTTGAACGAGTGTTCGGGAATTCCGGGAATCCGGTCCCCCGACTTCACGTCGATGACCTTGGCCTCGTCCCCGCCTTCGATCTCTCTGCCCAAGGGATGATTCGCGCCGGGCAGCTCGTTGTCGTCGGCGAAGGTTGCCCGGATGAAGCTGTAGTTCGCACTCCAGTCCCAGCGGTCGAACCGCCCTCCGATCTGACCGTCGAAGCCCATGCGTCGGGTTTCGCCGTAATTCTGGAAGTACCCCAGTCCGGGCTGAGCCCCCGTTTCGGGTACCGCCACGAAGACGATGTCGTCCTTGTTGACGCTGGCATACGCCGCCAGCTCCCAAGCCAGAGCCCCGGCCGGAGTCCCCAGATCGCCGCGAATGCCGCCCTCCACCGAGCGTGTGACGACCTCCTTGAGCGGCGGATCGGCGACGAACGCATTGGGCAGCCGGCAGGGTTGGTCGGGATCGGCGCAGCCGAGCTCTGCCGCCGTGGGCGCCCGCATGGCCTCGCGGTAGCCTCCGAACACGGCGAGGCTGTCGGTCAGACGGTGGGTCAGGCCGGCGGCCGGATTGAACCGCCGGAAAGTGTGCGATTCCGGATCATCCTGGTCGATCTTCAAGTCGATGCGCACGGTGTCGTAGCGGCCGCTGAGCGTGAGGTCGGTGCGCTCGGCCACGGCCATCGTATCCGACACGTACACGCCCCACGCACTGGAATCCGACACCACCCGAAGCGGACCCACCTCCGACTCCTCCAGATCCTCCTCGCAGGATCCGTCGTCCTCTTCGAAATCGTCCCGTTCGCACTCGTGGGTGACCACCAAGGGCTGCCCGTCGAACAGCAGCGCAGGAACATTTCGATCCTCTTCCATGCGACCCACGAGCGTGCGTCCGGAAAACGTCGTCTCGGACCGGTCGTAGGCGGTTCCCAGTACAAGTCTGTGCATGCCCCGGCTGAGGTCCGCCTGCAAGGAGATTCCTTGCGTGGTGGTGTCGGTAAAAGTCAGATTGCGCGCCCCGGGCGTGACGTCATCGCCCTCCTCGTCGTCGCCGTCCAAGCGGATCGCCTTCGGCACTCCCATCCCGCCTACCGAACCGAACAGGACCCTAGCCTCTTCCTCATCCTCGCCGTCGCCATTGCCGGCTCCATTCCCGTTGTCATCGCCGTCGTCCACTTCTCCGGCGAGCAGAAAGCCGCCGTCGTCGAACGCACCGTCGAACTCATCCCCATTGATCGTGTCGCGTTCCAGATCGCGATGGTACACGATGCCGGAGATGCGAAGATCGTCCGAGATGTCGTACTCCCCGCGCACGCCGAACATGCCGAGCTGGTTTTCGGTGAGATCCGGGTACGTGAATACCGATTCCCTGCGCACGGCCAACACGTCACGGGGGAGCCCACCGTTGCCGGTGAGTTCGGTCCGGGCGGCCAAGGCCAGGAATCCCAGCGAGCCCCGATCCAGCTGATGCGTCACATCCAAGTACGTCCGAAGGATGGTGCTGTCGCTGTGATCGCGCCAGCCGTCCTCCTCGCCCCGTTCGGCCGCAACGTAGACGCTCGTCGCATTCCGTTTGCCCCCCGCCTGTGCTGCGGCGTCCAGTCGGCCGTGCGACCCGCCCTTGATCACCAGTTCGGCTCCCCGGAAGGATTCGCCGGAATGCGTCTGCAGCGACAGGGCACCGCCCAGCGCATTGAGGCCGTACGCCGGATTGCCGCCGACCAGGTCGATCCGGCGGATCGCGGCGTCCGGCACGAGATCCCATTGAAGCGTATCGCCGAACCCTTCGTTGATGCGAATGCCGTTCAGGTAGACGGCCAGACCCTGCGGTTCGCCGAGGAGCGGCGACAGCGTGAAGCCGCGATAGGAGAGGTTCTGCTGGTACGGGCTGTTCTGCACGTCCGTGACGCTCACACCGCGCAGGGTGCGCTCGGCAAGGTCGGTGAGGTTGCGCGGCTGCACGCGGTCGAGGTCGTGATCGGTCAGGGTCTGCACGACCGCCGGTACCCGGTCCAAGAGGACACCCGTTCCCGGCATCGGGGTTACCCCGATGACCTCCACCTCTGGCAGGGTATCTTGCGCGCAGGCGGGCAAGGGAGCCGCCGCGGCCACCAGCAGCACGGCGGCACCCATCGCCGGCACCCCCGGTCGGCGTGCTGGACGCAATAGCAATGTCATGGAGGAATCTCCGAACATCGTGAATCCAAGCCCGTCAAGCCTTAGGGTGTCCGCGCCGGCCCGAATCGTCAAGTCGCAGAGTGTCGTCGATTCCGTTCATGCACCGGATTCCCGCGCCGGGATACAGTGCGATTCGACGATCCCGGCGCCCGGCGACGCCTGCCGGCCCCCGCCGGCTGCCGATCGCAGGGCACCGGGAAGACCGCCCGGCAGATCGTCCGCGATCAGGCCCGGTCCGAAGCGACGGGCCGCTTCCCCGTGCAGCCACACCCCTTCGGCCGCCGCCGCCCACGGTTCCATGCCGGACGCCAGCAGACCGCCGATCGCTCCGGCCAGCACGTCGCCGGAGCCGGCCGTGGCAAGACTTGCCGGCGCGTTCGCATTGACGATCACGCGGCCCTCCGGCACGGCGATGACCGTGTCCGGCCCCTTGCTCACCACCGTGGCGCCCACGCGCCGGGCGGCCGTCCGAGCTTGGGTCAATCGGTTCCCGCCGAGATCCGGGAACAGCCGCCGAAACTCTCCGGCGTGCGGCGTCAGCACCGCCGCTTCGGCCGCCGCGCAGCACGCGGCAAGGGCGTCCAGCCGGTCGACATAACTGGTCAGTGCATCGGCATCGAGGACCATGCGCCGACCGGTTTCCGCAGCGGCGGCCACCCGGCTGCGGGTGGCCTCTCCGATCCCGCTGCCCGGACCGATCACCACGACCCGGGCCCTTGTGCGCGCAAGCAGGGCCCGCAGATCCCCGGAAGCCGCCATCGGTTCGATCATGATCGCCTTGGGATCTCCGGCATAGGCAGAGACCGCGTCTTCCGGAACCGCAATTGTCACCAGGCCCGCTCCCGTGCGAAGGGCCGCATGTCCGGCCAGGCGGGCGGCGCCGGCGCGCCGGGCCGACCCTCCCACGATCGCGACCGGGCCGCGCGTGTACTTGTGGCTGCGCCAGTCCGGCGCCCGCTGCTCCCGCAGCCAGAGGGACGGTCCGTTCAGCAGTGCGGCCGCCGCGGCCTTGCCGGTCGGGATTCCGAGATCGGCGAGCACGATCTCCCCCGCCAGGGCACGACCAGGAAACAGCACGTGGCCGGGCTTCAACCGGTGAAACGTGACTGTGAGCCGAGCCGGAAGCACACCTGCCGACGCACTGCCGGTGTCACCGTCCACCCCGCTCGGCAGATCGACGGCGACCGAGGGCTTTCCCTGCTCCCTCGCTCGACCGAACAGGGAAGCCACGCGGTCCGGCAGGGCGCGCGACAGGCCGGCTCCGAATACGGCATCTATGACCACCGCCGCGCCGTCCACAAGCCTGCAGTCCAGCGCCTGCGTGTTCCCGAGCCAACGAGCCGCGGCATGCGCCGCGTCTCCAGTCAGCGCCTGGCGTTCGCCCCACAGCGCCACGCATACGTCCCGGCCCTGCCGGGCGAGGTGCCGCGCAGCCACGAAGCCGTCGCCGCCGTTGTTGCCGGGTCCGGCTGCGACCAGCACGGTTCCGGCCGGGAACCGCCGGTTGACGGCATTCGCAACCGCCCGACCCGCCCGTTCCATCAGCACGCTGCCTGGCGTGCCCAACCGGACGGCGGCCCGGTCAGCCTCGGCCATCTGGCCGACCGTCAGGATCTCGGGCGGCCACGCAGGCCCGGATGACATGAGGCGCATACCGAATCGTCCCTGCCCTGCCGACGATCCCTACAGTGCCAGCAGGCAGCCGACAACGCCAGGCTAGGCCTGCCGGGGACCCGGACAGCGCCGTCACACCGTCCCGGGACCCGGAACAGGTTCGGCAGGCTTCTCGCAGAAACCCAGGAGCGGGAGTGCTTCGAAACCCGCTCGCCGGAGTGCCGAAGCGACCCGACCACCACGCCACGCCGGGCATGAGCGCCGAAGAACAGGAAACGGGCGGGCGGGCGCACGATTCCGACCCGAATCGTGATTCGTTCGGCCGATCCGGCAGGACCCGGCCGCGCGCCCTCGGGCGCACGTCCGGGGAAGACGAGCCGGCAGACCGGCGGGCCGGGCCGCGCAATCCCGCGCGCCCCGTGCCAGCCGGCGGCAGGTCGCGTCATTCCCGGAAACCCGGGACGCGCGACCTGCCGGCGAAGGGGGCGGGATTCCGCCCCGCGGCACGAAAACCGCATCCCGTCCTTGCCCGAACTCCGCTTCCCGTGCACGATCTCGCCCCCCTCTCCGGGATTCCGCGCTCCCGTGGCCCCGGCGCACTCGGTCCGCCGCCACCCCAGCTATCGCGCACACCCGAGGCGCAGATCGAAGCCCTCTCCGCAATCGTCACGCCGACGTAAAGCAACCGTCACATCCTGCCGTCAGGATTCCGCACGGGCACCGGCGCACGGAGGCGCACGGAAACGCTCGTCCCCTCCCGGCGCACGACGTCTGCCCTCGTTCCCCTGACCGACTTGGAGAGTTCTTCCATGAACTTCACGTCCCGTGCAACCGCAGCGGCCGCCGCCTTGATGGTCGGCCTTGCGGTGGCCCATCCCGCCTCGGCCCAAGATGCCGAGGCCACGCAGAACGCCGAAATCGAAGCGCTGAAGACCGCCATTCAGAATCTGCAGATCAAGCTGAACAGCCTCGAGGCCCAGCAGGCGCAGCGGCCGGATCCGGACGGTCGGCCCGAAATCAAGGTGGGTCCCGGCCTGAGAATCTCCAAGGGCAAGCAGTCAGTACAATTGACCGGACGCCTGCACTGGGATGTCGGGATCTACCCGTCCGATCAGTTCGAGGACGAGAACTTCGACACCGGCACCAACCTGCGCCGGGGTCGGCTCGGGGTCAAGGGCCGGTCCGATGCGTTTTCGTACAACCTGACGATCGATGTGGGCGGGTCGGCCGACACCGACAACAGCGCCGAAATCGACGAGGCGGCGATCTACTACTCGCCGTCCGAGAACGTGAAGATCGGCTTCGGGAAAATGAAGATTCCCGTCACCTTCGAAGAAAGCACGTCTTCGAACGACATCAGCTTCATCGAACGCTCCTTGCCGGTCGACATGTTCACCGACAAGACGCTGGGGCCGAAGGCCGTCAATGCGCAGGTCTGGATCTACGGATCGCAGAGTCTGGTCGAGGCCGCCGTCCACGCCCGGGGCGACACGAAGACGACCGGAGTGGAAGGGAACGGCGACGCCGAGAACCTGGGCTTCACCCTTCGCGCCGTCTACGCACCGGTCCGGACCGACACGTCCGCGATCCACGTGGGCGGCTGGGTGGATCGGTCGAACGGTCCGGTCACCGATGCGCGGTGGGGCTACCGAACGGAACTCAACGTCGCGGACTACAAGCCCCTCTACGGATCCAACGAAAACGACGGTCTGGATTCGATGACCCACTACGGCGCGGAACTGGCGTACCTGACCGGACCCTTCTGGGCGCAGGCCGAGTACGTCAAGGGGACCTTCGAGAAGAACTCCGGTTCCGACGTCGAGGCGGACGGCTACTACGTCCAGGCCGGGTACGTGATCGGGGGCGCCAAGCGGTACAGCATGAAGAAGGGTGCCTGGTCGGCGCCCAAGGTCCGGAATCCGTTTCCCGGAAAGGGCATGGGCGTGATCGAGCTCGCTGCGCGGTACAGCGTGGTGGACTTCGGAACGGACATGGTCCAGCGTTCCCACCATGGCAAACAGTCCAACGTGACCGTGGGGCTCAACTGGTACCTCACGAACAACAGCCGGCTGATGTTCAATGCCATTCGGGTCGACTTGGATGAAGCAACCAACGGCGGACTTGAGGTCGGCGCGGACGGCACGTCGAACGGCAGCAACGATTCGTTCTGGGTGCACGGGATGCGCTGGCAGTACAAATGGTAGGAACCGGATCTCGATCCGTTGCCAACCTCCGCCACGCGAGACGCGGCGGAGGTTTCGGCCGCACGGATCCGGGATCCGGGTGATCCGGACCCTGTCCGACAAGGCCGATCCGCAGGGCCGCAAGACGGCTTTGGCTTCGGCCGGCACCGCCGCGCGATGCGGATTTGCGCGCCTGCTTCCGGTCGGCAGAGGAGCCGGAGGAGCCGGCGGCACGTTCGGAGCCCGTGTCCGAACCCTTGGCTCGCTGCCACGATCCACCGGACGGGTACTGGGCTTACCCCCCGCACGATACGGTCCGCAAATCGGTCCCTCCTCCAGATCCGAATGCCCCGATGCGTGCGGGATCGGTGCCGCTCCCGGCGTGCGGACGTGCTTGCCGCCGGATCCCGCCGCCCTATCCTGACGGTGACGGCAGGATCCGACCGTACGTTCCTGCAAGGAGCGCATCATGAATGCAGAGACCCGTACCGAGGTCGAAGCGGCGGTCTTCCGCCGCCTCGTCGAACACCTTCGGCACCATTCCGACGTGCAGAACATCGACCTGATGGAGCTCGCAGGGTTCTGCCGGAACTGTTTGTCCAAGTGGTACCGTTCCGCTGCCGAAGAGCACGGAGAATCGATCGCGGACGAGGACGCGCGCGAAACCGTATACGGAATGCCGTACGGAGAATGGAAGGCCAAGTACCAGACGGCGCAACCGGCAGACCGGGTCGACGCCATGAAGGATCGGTTCCACAACCACGGGTAAGAACCTCCCGGACCGACGGATGCGGGGACGCCCGCGCGACCGGTATCCTGGGGTCGGTGCGGAATCGCGGACGAGGCGGCCCGGGGGGCGAAAGCGGCCCGGAACCGCGCAGTTCGCCGACGCCGACCGGCTGTGCGTCACCACACCCGCGCCCCCTCCCGCCGCCGGCCGCCGACGATCCGCGAACGGATGCCGATCCGGCAGGTCGCGAGATGCAGGGTCAGCCGGGCCTCGCTCCCTGCCTCTGATCCCCTGCGCCCTTCGGACCGTATCGCCGCAAACCGGATATCCGAACCAGGCGGCGGTCGGCTGCCATCTGCGTGCAGGATCTCGCGATCTCCGGATTGCCGGTCCCCCTACCCTCTGGCATCCCGGATGTTGTCCGGCAGGTCGAGGATCAGGCCGTCCAGTTGCTCCGTCATCTCAATCTGACATCCCAGCCGGGAGGTAGGCGTGACACCCCACGCGAGATCCAGCATGTCCTCCTCGTCTTCCGACGGCGGCGGCAGCCGGTCGTTCCAGTCGGAATGGACGATCACATGGCACGTCGAACAGGCCAAGGAAGCTTCGCAGGCTCCTTCCATGTCGATGCCGTGCCGGTGGGCGATCTCCAGGACCGACTGCCCGGCCACGCCCTCCACTTCCCGCACCTGTCCGCCGGGAAGTCGAAAGATCACCCGGGGCATGTCGGGGGCTCCGCCCGAGACGGTGCAACACGGCACGCATCGACCGCGTCGGCGATCTGCTCGGACGCCCGGTCGATTTCCGGTACCGTCGTGAAGCGGCCCGGAGAGATCCGGAAGGTGCCTCCTGCCAGGGAGTCGGGTACTCCCAACGCCCGCAGGACATAGCTGGTTTCGACGGACGCATCCGAACAGGCCGAGCCGGTGGACAGGGCGACCCCTTCCAGCTGCCGCACCAGCCGGTAGGCTTCCAATCCCGGATAGCCGACGCACAGGTTGCCCGGAAGCCGCGACGCCATTCCGCCATGGACCACCAAGTCGGGATGCCGGTCCCGCAACCGCGCCAGCATGCGGTCCCGCAGTCTCTCGATCCGTCTTGCCTCGACGGCAAGGTTCCGGCGCGCAATGCGGGCAGCCGTTCCGAATCCCACGACCAGAGGCACCGGTACCGTTCCGGAACGCAACGTTCGTTCCTGCCCGCCCCCGTCGAACAGGGGGTCGACGCGCGTGCGCGGCCGGCGGCCGACGAAGAGCGCCCCGATTCCCTTCGGGCCGTACAGCTTGTGCGCGGACAGGCTCGCAAGATCCACCTTCAGCGCCCGTACGTTGAAGGGGATCTTCCCGACGGCCTGGGCCGCGTCCGTATGCAGCACCACGGAGCGTTCCCGGCAAAGGTCTCCCACCCGGTGCAGCGGCTGCAGCGTACCGACCTCGTTGTTTGCAGCCATGACGGAAACCAGTGCGGTTCGGTCGTCCAGTACGGCCTCGAGACGCTCCATCCCGACCAATCCGGACGGCTCGACCGGCAGCACCGTCGTGCGGAACCCTTCCCTCCCCAAGCGTTCGATCGACTCGAGCACGCACTTGTGTTCGGTCGCAACCGTGACGACATGATCGAGACCGTGCCGTTCCCGACGGTGCCGCGCCGCCCCCTTGATGGCCAAGTTGTTCGATTCCGTGGCTCCCGAGGTCAAGACGATCTCGCGCGGATCCGCATGGATCAGGTGCGCGATCTCGGCCCGGGCGGCTTCCACCGCCGCCGCCGCTTCCCGGCCGTACGGGTGCGAATCGACATGCGGATTGCCGTACCGCTCCCGAAAAAAGGGAAGCATGGCGTCCACCACTTCCGGGTCCATCGGCGTGGTGGCCTGATTGTCGAGATAGATCGGGCGATTCGGAACCATCAGCTACCTGATCTTCTCCGGCGCGCCGGGTCGGCTTTAGAAGGCGATGCCTGCGCATCCGGAGCCGCCGGCAGGTACCGCAGCTGCACCCGGAAGGGTCCGGATTCCGGATCCGCTTCCGTCCGGACCACGCTCCGACCGTTCCTTCCCGGCTCCCGACCGCTCGGCCTGTCCCTCCGGCACCGTCCATGGCACCCTTGCATGGTCACCCCGGTTCCTGTCGTTTCCCCTCCGCCGGCCGACGACATCCCCGGGCGCTGCCCGCAAACCCGCCCGCAACCGCCCCGGCCGGGGGGTTCACCGACGGCGAGCGGACCGGCCACGCTTCGGGTGTGCGGACGCAGGTGCGCCGGCCCGCAGCCCACGATCCCGAAACGAGGAACGGGCCAAGTCTACCATGCCCCGGGCACGGCCGCCGCTCGGGCGGAGCTCCGGTCAAAACCTGCAAGGCGCCGGCCTTTTCGGGGGTGGAGAAGGAGGTCCCGGCACTCCTCCGGGATCGAGACTTCGACGAACGTAGACGCACCCGGAAGAACGTCCGCATTCCCGTGCTCAGAAGGACAATTCGAGGCGGGCCACGTATTCATCGACACTCGCCTCCCGCATTCCCAGCCGCCCGTTGTCCGCCATCGGGTACTCCACCGTCATGCGCCCGGCGTTGAACATCGCTCGCGTGAACGCATTGAGGTACCAGTTGAGTCCGACCGTGAACCCATCGGCTTCGCCCCCGGCGACGCCGCCCACCGTGCTGTCGGATGCAGTGAGCCGGTCGTTCAGGTCGATGGTCTGCCATCGGGCCCGGAGCTCGAAGGCTCCGGCACCGCCCGAACCCAGGTCGTACTGCGGTTTCAGACGCCAGAACTGCGCGAAATACGGATTGTAGTTCCGGCTTTCCCCGGTCAGGAAATATCCGAGGTCGAGGTACCCGCCGCTGAACCTGTAGGTACCATTCGATTTCGTGTTGACCCGGGCGATGCCCCATTCTCCCTGCAACCAGACCGGTCCCCGGGAAACCGCCCCTTCCGCAGCGGTATAGGTGTAGTCCTCGACATCGCAGAACTTGCCCGTATCCACCAGGGACGTGCCGTCCACTGCCGAGATGCCCGAAGCATTGTAGCGAAAGCCGGCACCCATCGAGTGATTCCGGCAGGACCGCATGTGGTCTTCGCCCACTTCCTCTTCCTCGGGCTTCCGCCAGTACCCGCTCACGCCGACTTGGGAGCTCAGCCTTCGCTCCCGATGCGGTTGGAGCAGAAACCGGCCATGAACCCCCCATCCCTCGTCGAATCCGCTGTCCACCTTCGAGTTCTTTCCGAAAATCCCGGCCCGCGCATAGGTCGACTTCCCGCGATGCGCGGCAATCAGCGCCATGAGGGGCGCACCCGGCGCATACACGAAGGCATTCGACAGCATCGGTCGTTCGACCATGCCGAGGTACTGGTTGAACGTGGATGATTCGAGGCCGACCGAATTGCCGAACTGTCCCGCCATCAGCCACCAGGGCTTGATGCCGCGGTACACGATCGCCGCCGCCCGAAGTCCGCTGTCGACCTGCTCGCCTCCGTCCGCCAGGTTGTACGACAGAAACCCGATCCAGTCCTGTTCGACGATGCTGGCAACATTCAGGCTGACCCGCCGCATCTTTGCCCCGCCGCTGAAATCCGTATCGGCCTTGCGGATGTGATCGTCGTCGCTGAAGATCCCGGCCCAATCCCCCTCTTCGCTGTAGGCCGCAACATCGGCCTGCAAATATCCGAACACGAAGGTCTTGAACCGTCCATCCGCCGACGCAAACGGCCGGGTGGGACCAAACATCGCCTTGTCGTAGTCATACGCCCCGCCTTGCTGATCCATCACCTCCGCTTGGCGGTTCACCGCCCGCTCCGGATCCGCCGGGGCCGGAGGCCGGACTGCATCGGCCGCAGAACCGCCACGCCCGGGAGCCGGCGGAACCTCGGAAGCCGAATTCGCCAGCGCTTCGGTCAGTGCCTTCTCGAGCTGCTGCACCCGAAGTTCCAGTGACCGAATCCGGGCATCGGTTTCCGGAGAACTGTCATTCTGGGCCTGACCCTCGGCGCCCATGCCGACGACCAGCACAAGGGCACATGCATACGGAGACCATCGAAGCGACATGGGCGATTCCACAGAAAAAAGGTACAGAGATGGAAGGTTGCAGGTCCGGTTCCGGTCTGCAGGCCGGACGTTCGACCGGACACGGTTTCGACCCGCACGCCGACTATAGTGGATCCGCCGTAACCGACAACCATGTTTATCTAGTGCCCGCCCGAGAAAGTACAACCATTTGATTCCAGTGATGGAAGTGTGCTATTGAAGGGGTGAAGAATCCCTCTGTGGGGCGGGAATCGGCCGCTGGGGCCGGAACATCGCGCGGGATTCGGGAATCTTCGGGAGAATGACCCTGCGGGAGACCGTCCGCCCTCAGCTGGAATGGGGCCAGGTTGCGATCGAGGAGATCGAGATCCACGTACACTCGCGGGATGACATTCCGCCGATGCTGCGTGGCCTTCAGTACGTGTATGCCGACCGGTCGACCCGGGTCCGGTGGTTCGAGATTCTGGAGGAGGGGATCCTTCCCGAGGGATCCCGCCTGCGAGGGCATCCCGGCATGGAGTTGTGGAAGATCCTGGTGATGGGTCTCCGGAAGCAGGGTTTGGGCTAGGACTTCGATCACTTGCACGAGCTGGTGAACGAGCACAGGACGGTTCGGAAGTTTCTGGGGCACACCGACATCTGGGATCACACCCGGTACGGATATCCGACGATGGTGGACCACGTGAGCCTGCTGACACCGGAAGTGCTGGGAAAGGTGTCGCAGCTGATCGCGGAGAAAGGCCATGCGATGGTACGGAAGCGGAAGCGGACACGGAAGCGGAAGGACGGCGCGGACGGCACGGACGACCGGGGCCGCCGTCGGTCGGACGACCCCCTGCGGGGCCGCTGCGATTCGTTCGTGGTGACGACGGATGTGCACTACCCGACAGATGTCCACCGGTTGTGGGATGCGATGCGTTGCCTGGTGCGGGATACGGGTCGCGCCGCCGTACGCTTGGGGGTGTCCGGATGGCGGCAGTGGCAGCATGGGAGCCGGAAACTGCAGCAGCATTTCCAGCAGGTTCGGCAGACCCGACGGGCCCGTCCGGAGCCGGTCAAGGCGTACCTCGACGCCAGCCGGGCGTGGGTCCGGCGGGCGGAAGAGACGGTACCGGTGCTTTTGGAGCGAGGCGTCCCGATCCCCACGGTGCGTTCGGTCGAGTCGTACCTCAAGCATGCCCGCCGGCAGATCCACCAGGTGGATCGCCGTCTGCTGAAGGGTGAGAAGATTCCGCAGAGCGAGAAGGGGTTTTCGATCTTCGAAGAGCACACACGCTGGTGCGTGAAGGGCAAGGCCGGGGTGCCGGTGGAACTCGGAGTGCCGGTGGCCGTGCTGGAGGATCAACACGGCTTCCTCCTGCACCATCGGATCCTGTGGGAAGGCGGAGACGTGGATCCTGCCGTGCCCAGGATCCGGGAAGCCCAGGCTCGCTTCCCCGACCTCCGCCTGTGCAGTTTCGATCGGGGCTTTCCCAGCCCCTCCAACCGGATCACCCTGGACGAGCTGCTGGAGCACCACGTGCTGCCGAAGAAGGGAAAGCTCGGTCAGGCGGACCGGAAACGGGAAGCCGATCCGACGTTCCGGAAGATGCGTCGGCAGCATCCGGCCGTGGAGTCCGCGATCCACAACCTCGAGCAACGCGGCATGGACCGGGTCCTGTCGTAGGGGGCGGACGGGTTTGCCCGGATGGTGGCACGGTCCGTGACCGCCTTCCACGTCCACCGAATCGGGCTGCTGCTGCACCGGCAGGCCCGGGCCCGGGCCCAACGACGACGAAGACGCGCCGCCTGACGGCGGCTTCCTTCCACCCCATCTGCGAAGCCCGCCGGAGGCGGGAACGGAGCCGCTCGCCCCGGCCGCCGGATTCGTGGCGGGACAAGCCCGGATACCGCTGCCCATCGGCAGAAATCCCCCCGGAAACCGAGCGGACGGGGCACCGAGGGAGGGTTCCAACCCGCAATTGCGCCGGCAGACCATCCGAAAGGGGCATTTTCGGGCGGGCACTATCTATTGGGCCTTGCACGATCTTGAGGATCGCCCCCTTCCCGGGCCGCCGCTCGGTCGGCATCCGCTTGGGAGCATCCGCTCGGGAGATGGCCCGGTGGTCGCGGCGGCAACTGCCTGGCCGATCGCGATACCCGGTCGTGGGTGAGATACCCGCGTTGCGGAAACCGTGACCGTGGCGCGGGCGTTCGGAATCCCGGTTCCGGACGGCCGGGAGACCCGATCCGGGTTGCTTCCGGCCCGCCTGCACGGAGCCGTGCAGGCGGGCCCGCTGGCGGCGCCGGGGGCGAGCACGTTCCCGGGTTGGCCGGCCCGCGAAAGCACGGACGACCGATCGGGCCGTCAAGCGGGAACCGGTACGCCGGCCCGCCGCACGACCAGCGCGGGCCCTGCATCCCGGGCAACCAGCCTCGCAGTGGCGGATGACCGGGGATCCGCCCGGACCGGATCCCGCCTATTTCCGGATGAGAATCGGCGTGCCCACGGGCACCAGCGCAACCAGTTCCCGGATTTCCCGATTGGTGACGGCGATGCAGCCGTTGGTCCAGTCTTCCTGTCCATGGCCCACGTCCCGGGCGGACCTTCCGTTCGGAAGCCCGTGAATCATGATCCTCCCGCCGGGACTGTGGCCTGCGCCGGCCGCCCGCCGGCGATCCCAGGCGTTCGGATAGCTGATCCGCAGCGCACGATGGAACGCACTGTCCGTCAACAGCCTGTCGATCCGATAGAGACCCTCCGGGGTATGTCCGTCTCCCTCCCGGGACTTGTGACCTTCCGGATTGAATCCCAGCGCAATCCGATAGGTCCTGACCGTCCGCCCGCGGCGCAGGAGGCGCAGGGAACGATGTTGCTTGTCCACGACCACGAGGTCGACGGTTGCCGCCGCCGAGGCCGCTCGGCCTGCAGCCAGCGGCAGGACGGTCAAGGCAAGCAGGAAGGTTCGCCGAATCATGCGCAATTCACGGGGCTGCGTCGGGTGCTTCGATCAGGTCCCGGCGTGACAGGTCCGGAAGTTGCGCAACCGGGGTGCGCACCTTCCTCGCCGACTCCGCCCCCCACGCCATGCGGTCAAACGAACCGCAGCGGTCACAGACCGCCTGCCAGCAGGGGCCCTTCTCCGCACAGGCCCGGCAGGTCCAGGTCGGGGCCGGCCTGGCTTCCAGGGCCGCCGAAAGCCATTGGGCGGCGGTGTCCGGGCGATTGCCGCTGATTCGCTCCAGATCCGCCAGCATGCGGTAGGCGCGTTCGTCAGGCTGACGCTCCCGCGCCAGATCCAGATACTTGCGGGCAACTCCGTACAACTTGGCACCCATGGCCACCTCCGCCAAGGCTAGATGTCCCTCTATCGTATCGGGGGTCAGCTCGATCAGCTCTTCCAGGGGACCCACGCCGGCCAGCGGATCACGGACGCCGCGGGCGCGCAGGAAGAGGGGCGCCAGATCCGGGTGCGGCCGGGTCCTCCAGGCGGTGCGGACGATCCGGGCGGCTTCGGCTGGCCGGCCCGCGTCGAGGCTGATCTCCGCAGCGATGGCGGCCACCGGGCCGAAGTCCGGCAGCAGGGACACCGCTTCGGACGCTGCCCGCCGGGCCCCGGCCCGATCTTGATCGGCGTGGCAGGCCCGCGCGGTCTCAATCGCGATCAGTCCCCGGGTGCGACGCGCCGCCTTCTCCTCCATGTAGCCGCTGCGGCGCATCGCGTGCACCGTCCGCCTTGCCTGATCCCAGCGGCGCATCCTCAGGTTCAGGTCCAGACTTTCCTGCAGAGCCCAGCGTGGCGGTGACAGCGACCGTCGGGCCGCCCGTTCCGCCAGATCCAAGGCCTGCGCGAAACGCCCTTGCCCTCGTAGCGCGGCGACCAGACCGCGAAGCGCCACGAGCCGAGTTCCGGTGCCCCGCTCCATGCGCTGGAACACCGCACGGGCACCGTCGGAATCGTCCTCAAGCATGGCTGCCTGCGATTCGAGCAGCAACCGCAACGGAGCCTCCGCGGGCAGCACCTGCACGCCTTTGAGGGCACCCCGGACGCCGCGTTCATCGCCCCCCGCGGCCGCCACCAAGCCAGCTTCGAGCGCGCGCCACCCCCGTCGCATTCGATGACTTCGCCATGCGGTCGCGACACGATGCGGCAAGGTCCATGCAAACCGGATCATCACCATGCCGGCCAGCAGCAGCAGGGCCAGCACCACCAGCACCAACACCAGCACGCCCGGAGCGGCCCGCACCTCCCACCCCTGCCAAGCAAGCCGCATCGGCCCCGGGAGTTCGGCCAGCCATTCGGCGGCCACTCCGACGACCGCCAGGCTTGCGAGCAGCAGGAGCAGTCGAATCATCCGGTCCCCGGCCCGCGTTCCGATTCCTCCTTCCGGAGCAGTTCGGCTACCTGCCGGTCCACGTAGCGTTCCAGAACCTGCAATGCGCCCAGCACGGCCAGTGTCGCTTCCGCCTCGCTCCTCCATGCGACGAGTTCTTCCGCATCCGTGTCGGGGAGCTTGCCGCTCTCCTCCCAAGCTGCCTGGAGTTCTCCGCCCCTGGCCAGCATTCCTGCCCGGGTCAGCACTTCTTCCGGAGTGTTTCCCGCCGGTTGCCGCGTGCGCCGGATCTGGACCAGACCCGTCAAGCGATCCAGCCATCGGTCCAAGCCCGTAGTCGACTGTCTCCGAAGCATCCTTCGAACCGCTTGTTCCACCGCCCCGAATTGCCTGCCCAAGATCACCTTGGGCGTGATTCCCACCCCTGCAAACGGAGCCAGAACCTGCAGGGCGGTCCGCGCTTCCTCATCGTGGACCTCCAGTCTCTGCAGGGTCGCAAGAGGCCCATCAAAGGGATCCCCGCTGCGGGTGGCGTCGCGGATCCGTCGGACCGAAACACCGGTTGCGAACCCCTCCGTCAGGGCCTCCAGACGTGTCCGGTTCACCTTTGCGGCACGCGAAAACTCCGCCATGAGCCGGTCGGCCGCGACGGCTTCCGCCCCCGGTCCGGGCAGCAGGGTCCGCGCCGTCAGCCGCTCCTCGACATCCCGAAGTCGACGACCAAGGACGGCGCTGAGGGCATCGACTTCCGTACGCACCGCGAACCGATCCTGCGCGGCCCCCTGCACCTCCACCTGAGCGTTCAACCGTCTCCATTCCGCCTCCGCAGGCATCCGCGACCCGAGGGAGCGCATCCGTTGCTCCAGTTCGACGTACCGGGCTTCCAGAGCTCCGGTCGTCTCTCGCAGGATCGTGATCTGCCGCCACAACTCCCACGCCCCCGCACCCGTCACCAAACCCAACCCGACGATCACTCCGACCGCAAGCGCGACCCGGCGCCCGCCCGTCGCGGACCGGGTTCCGGCCCTTCGGGCCGGACGCCCCGGCCGGACTGCCGCTGCCGCGCCGACAGCCGTGGATGGCGGTACCGACGGCCGGCCGGTCCGCTTCCCGTCCGAAGGTTGCGCCGGTTCCGGCGCCGAATCGCGCGCCGGCATCGATTGCGGACCGGGCGGGTCGCCTGCGGCCGGCGCGCCCGGATCGGCCACGGAAGCACCGGAACGGGCGGAGTCGGACGAGGATGCCTCCCCTTCTGTGGATGCCATCGGCAGGGCACTCGCATTCGGGCAGCAGTGCGTACCAAGGGACGATACCACCGGAAGCTCGGTGCGACCGGGCCTCGAGTCGGTCCCTGCGAAGGTGCGGCCATTGGACCCGGGTTCGGAGCTCGTGCCCCAAGGGGCGGTGAGTCACCCCCTGGATCGGGAATCGGCCCGGTCGGTTGGGACGCGTCCGGATTTCCGGCCCGAACTCATCGTCGTTCCCGCCGACGAAGGGTCCGGTCCGCAGCTTGAGGCCCCCTGGGAAGCTCGTGGGATCCTTCTGATACGGCCCTATTGCAGGGGCGGCACGAGGTTCCATCGTGCGGATCCGCCATGCCCCGTGGCGGCGGCCCGTCCCAGCACCCGCAATCGAGCCAGCGACCGCTGGACCTGCCGCACGCTCATCGATTCCGGGAGACGGACACGGTTTCGCGGAGTGCCAGGGGATGATCGGCCGGCTGCAGGACGGCGAGGATGGTGCGTTGCGGATCGCTCAGATCTTGCGGAACACAAGCGTCAACGGTCCTGCGTCCGCCGATCAGAAGGCGGGCATAGCGAAACCGCACCGTCACGCACCCTCCGGCATCCTTGATTTCGGGCTGCGGCAGGCCGGCTGCAGTGGCCGCCTCCGCCATCTTCAAGGTTCCGCGCCCGCCGCGATCGATGATGCCGCGCCGGTAGAAGACATCGGCGACCAACGGATTCCAGGAGATGGACTCGTGCGGTGCGAACAATGGGTCCGGCATCAATCCGAAATGCAGCGTACCCGTCGAGATCACCTCCAGGCGGTCATCGTGGATCGCCACGCCGACCGAACCGCCGCCGACCGCGTAGTCGCGATGGCAGAGCGCGTTCGCCAAGGCCTCACGCGTCGCCAGCGGAGGGACGAGCGGTTCGTCGACCCGCTCCATGCGACCCTCCTCAATGCGCCCGGCGATGGGCAGCTGTCGCGCAGGAAGCGTTCGGCGGCCCTGAGCAGCGAGAAGGCGTTCCCGTGAAACTGGCGGTTGTCGAGAAACTCCGTCCTGTCCATGCCCTTTCAACCGGACACTGTTGAATCCATTTCTTTCAGCATATCGAGTTTCCGCATGGTTCAGTGATGTTCGACGAAGTTGAGAAGGAGTTTGTATCCCTGCCAGAGTTTGTCGGTTCCCGGCAGGGGTTGGCGTTTTCTGGGAATGAAGCCTGCCAAGCGTGCGACTTCGACGGCGAAGGCTTCGAGGGTCGGTTCGGGATCGGGAGGTCCACGCGGCGTGCGCGGTCGACCGGTCTTGTGGAGGGCAAGGACCGTGATCTCATCGCGGTGGACGATGGGACGGGCCGGGGTGTCGGGCTCGGAGCGCGCGAGACGCTCAACGGTCAGGACGCGGCATGCGGTGATGGCGTCGAAGGCCAGGCACTTCCTCAGATCGTCGGCCGGATTGAGAGCCTGTGCGGAAACTATTGAGCGGTCCCGATTCTGGTATCTGCGATGTGGCTGGAGAGTACATCGGGATCAAACAAGCCCATTCCACATCTGTCAGATTGCTTTCGAAGCGGTCTCTCCGACGCCGATACTTTGCACGAGCGGCCAGAATCGGGACCGCTCAATAGTTTCCGTACAGGCTCTGAGGCGCCGGTCCTCGATCCGTGTGCCGACCTTCAGGGCCTTGAAGTACTCTTCGATCCACCCTCGCCTCTCGTAGAAGGAGACGGTCTTGAGAGCATCGGCTGCGGTGCCGTCGCCTTCGGTGGTGAGCAGCATCCCGTCGAGAGGATCGCGGTCGGCGGGCGGGTCGGGTTCCGTGACTCGCACGGCCATCCTGGAGAGCGGCGGTGTTCCCCGGGGCTTCGGGTCCGGCGGAGCAAGGTCGACCCTTGCCGCGCGGATTTCGAGGCGCACGCCCGTGCGCTCCTTGCGGCGACGCGGCCCTCCGCAGGCTTCGATGTCGATCATCTTCGTGGCGATGCACGGCTCATCGGCCATGGAGTCCCGAAGGTCCCGGCCTGCGCCCGTTGCGGTGATCACGCGGCGCCGTGTCGAGCGCCGGACGCGCACCCGCAGACCGGCCTCGTGCACGGTGCTCCGGGCCCGCAGGTCCCAGATGTCACCTTCACGGTCACCGATCACCAGCACCCTGGTCGAAGGACCGGCAGCGGCCCGTTCCACGGCCTTGTCGTATCCGTCGAGCCCGCGCCGGCTCTCCTGGTCGTCTACCTCGTCCTTCTTCGGATCCGGCTCGAGACGGAAGTCGGCATCGAGATGGAACCGTCCGAGGGATGAGCCGCCTTCGCTGAAGGCAACCCCGACATGGGCCGCCATGCCCGGGGTGCCCGAGCCGCCGCCGCCGATGTCGACAAGACCCTCGGTCGCCTTCAAACCATTGTAATTCAAGAATGTCGTGTCCTGGATGGCAAGGATCCGGCGCTGCGCACGGCAGCGTTCCACCCTCGCTTCCTGATGCCCCTCGAGGATAGGGTCCATCGTCACCCTCGGATTCGACCACAGGCGGTCGGCCGCCTTCTGCTCCGCCTCGCCGGGAAAGATCGTCGGCAGGATCTCTCCGGGACGATCGTTCCACGCCCGGCCCATGGTGACCCGGCGCTCGCGGATGCGCACGTCCCTGTGGCGGCTGCGGGCGTACTCCCGCATCGCCCCATCGGTCCGGTCATCACCGACCAGGGGCGCCGCTTGGCCCAGGACACGCTCGGGCTCCCGGCACAGCACGGCGCGCCCGTCCGACGACAGGGGCTTCATCCACACCGCGCGCTGCACGCCCGGGCCCGGGGCCCCGGGAGGTCGACCCGAGGTCGTCTCCTCGCAGCGCTCCCAGCCTGCCGCCCGGTAGCTTGTGCCTGCCCGGAAAATCCCTAAGAGTCGGATTACATGAATGAAAGCCCAATATTGACAGGGCGAAGATTCATCGAATCCAGCCTGATTTCAGCGGAATATGTCGTCATATGCTCTCAAAGAAGGAATCTTCGGTTCTCCAGATTCCAAATATGGTTGCACATACAATGTGTTGTGATTTTCCGTGCAGACACTAGCTTGTGCCTGCCCGGAAAATCCCTAAGAGTCGGATTACATGAATGAAAGCTCAATATTGACAGAGCGAAGATTCATCGAATCCAGCCTGATTTCAGCGGAATATGCCGTCATATGCCCTCAAAGAAGGAATCTTCGGTTCTCCAGATTCCAAATATGGTTGCATATACAATGTGTTGTGATTTTCCGTGCAGACACTAGCTTACGCCGCTGTGCTCGGGACCCACATACGTGTACGCCAGAACCGGCCTCACCCCGTACTTCTCGTGCCCGTCCGCGGCCAGACGCCGGCCGGCACAGGCCCAGGCATGGGAGGCCAACTCCTGCACATGCACCGACGGAAGGATCAGAAAGCGATCGTGGTTGACGATCTCGCCGAGGTGGGCGACACGGGCTCCCTGAGACCAGCCGATGAAGTCGTCGCGCGCCTTCTGGTGCCAACTCGCCGCACCGAACACCAAGCCGCCGAGGCGACCGTGGCGCGGCGAGGTGATCCAGTAGCGCACACGGGCCCCGGGTGCGCGCGCCTCGCCCTCGGGATGCCAAGTCGCCATCATCGAACGGGCCAGGCGCTTGTCCTCGCCCGCGCCGACCGGCTCCACGGTGACCTCTCCAAGGTCCTCCAGGGTACCGGCCAGTGCTCGGTCGGGATCGTCCCGCTCAAGGGTGTCGGTGTCGGTGTCGAAGGCATGAGGTCGGGGCGCAGGAAGGACGAGGTCGAGCGACGCAGCAAGATCAGGCAGACCTGCGCGTGCCGAGGCAAGGCACAGCTCTCCCTTCGCATTGCGCCACCCCTCGCGCTCGCACCATCCCCGCGCCAAGGACGAGCGGGTGCTGCCCTCGGCAGCCGACGCCGCCTTCAGCCAGTCAACCGTCGTCGCGGACAGAGGTCGAAAGCCGATCCTCATGGGCCATCATGTACGGCCTCATGAACAACGAGTTAAGCATGTCCGGTTGAAAGGTCCCGGACAACGGCGGCCAGTTCATCCCGGTGGCCGTCACGATCGTCGCCATTTCGGGGGGCTTCGACCGTTTCACGCAACGCTCCGCAATGCCCCGCGAAGCTCTTGCACCCCTCAAGACGAAAGTCCGCCCTCACATGCCTACCTCCGAAAGCGAAGTCACCACGTCGTAATCCACGCCGAGTGCCTCGAAGTGCTTGCGGCCGCAAGCGATCTTCTTGTTCTCCTTCGTCCGGAGTTGCTCCGAATCCAGCGTGCTCTTGGTCTCACGGACAAAATAGAGCTTCTGTCCGTGTTCGGCGACGAAAGCCCAGTCCGGGTTGTAGGGCCCGATGGGCGTATCGATCCTGAACCAGTTCGGCAACTTGACGAACAGTTTGATGTTCTCGTTGCTGTCCAGATCTCGAGCGAACTGCTTCTCCACTTCCGACTCATACTCGACCGCGTTGAATAGGGACTTGTCGCGATTCTGCACCTCGTAGAGATTGCTCAGGTACCGGATGATGCCGTCCTCCGCCTCCTGTTCGATACGGCTTTGCTCCCAGCAGGTGCCCGCAATCTTCTCGTACTTGATGCCCTCCAGCATCAAATCGTGCAGGGCGCGTGCGACCTCCTTGGCAACGGCCGCCATGAATGCTTGCGGGTTCAACCGGAACTCTTCGAGCCTGCCCGAGCGTTTCAGGATTTCGGCCAGCGTGCGCCGGGTCAGTTCGGTCTCCTTCTGAAGGAACGCTAGGATGTCGGGAAGGTTCTGGGCGGCGTCCACGTCACAGGTCCGCGTCGCGATCTGGCTGTCGGCTGATACGCCCGCCTCGGAAATCCCGACTTCCACGACAGTGGTCGCGATGCGCGACGGCCGGATCGCTTCGATCTGTCCGATGCGTGCCAGCGCCCGGTCGATGAGGTTCGCCGTGTCGAAGGTGACGCGGTACCGCGTGCGATGCTTGGCGCGCTCCCATAACTCCTGGAATTCGCGGCTGAGCTGGACCTCTTTGCGAAAGCGCAGTGTCCGGCGATCCCGCGCATTGACGATGCGATTCTTGAAAACCTTCCGATTAATCAAGTCGACGATATTGGCTTTCAGGTCGGCGAATTCATCCGATACCTTCAGTTCGAAATGCGGATTCGCAGGGTCGAACTTGTCGAGTATTTCTCCGGCATCGTTGAGGTACCCTTCTCGGACCAGATCGCTCCAAATCCGGACCGACTCATCTTGGCCGATCTTCGTCTCCGTACCGTTGTCGGCAACCCGCAGAAACCCGGAAAAGGCACTGCTCTCGACCCGGCCGAAACGGATGCCGCAATCCTCCTCAAACTCGGTTTGCAGAGTTCTGGCAAAGTCCTCGTAGGATTCGTTGGCGATCACCGTGAGCCGATTCACCGTCTCGTCATGGACGCGTTCGCCGGATTCGTCGACCGGCAGACGCAGGCCGCGTCCGATCTCCTGCCGCTTCTTCTCCGTGGATTGCGTCTCGTTCAGGGTACAGATCTGGAAGACGTTGGGGTTGTCCCAGCCTTCACGCAAGGCGGAATGGGTGAAGATGAATCGCAGCGCGACATTCGGATCAAGGAGGCGCTCCTTGTCGCGCATGATGAGGTTGTACGTGCCTTCGTCGGCGGCGGAATTTCCACGCGTGTCTTTTGTGCGTCCGCGCCTGTCCTGCGAGAAGTAGCCGTCGTGCACCTCGGCGACATCGAACGGAACCAGTCCCTTGTACATCGGTTTGGCCGTCAGTTCGAGGAAGGTTCTTTCGAACCACCGGCCGATCTTGCCGAGGCTCGTGGTTCCGTTCTCGTTATAGGTGCGATAATTGGATACTCGATCAATGAAGAATAGTGAAAGTACCTTGATGTTCCTTTCTCGCAGAATCCGTTCCTTCTTCAGGTGCTGCTCGACCGTCTCGTAGACCTGGACACGCATCAGGTCGTCGCCAAGATCGCCGATTGCCTGCCCGAGCTCCAGGAATCGACCTTGATTGAACTCGATGCACTCCGACCCCGGCGTGCAATCGATGTTCTGCACGATATAGCCGTGGCGATAGAGTTCCCGCTCCCCTGACCTGACATACAGATCGTCGCCTTGCTTGACCCACAGTTTCGCCGCTTTCGGGCCGGACGAGCCTTCCTTGTGGACCTCCACGCGGGCCCTGATGCCGTTCGTGTTGTCGGTACCGAGCAATTTCACGTAAGCGTCGTTGAAGCTGTCGTTCGACAGTACGGAGGCCACCTCGATGCGTTTCACCAGCCGCAGGTCATACGCCTGGATCGGGTCGAGCTTGTACAGAAGGTTGTAGGAATTCCGATGTGTTGCACTGTAGCGCAACGTCAGCAGCGGATCGAGATTCCGGACTGCACGTCGGGATTTCTCGGTGGTGTCCACGCTTTGGGGCTCGTCGATGATCACGATCGGACGGGCGGCCTGAATGAACTCGATCGGCCGCCGTCCCGACATGCGATCGTTCTCGCGGTTGATGACGTTGAGTTTCTTCAGTTCGTCCTCGATCATCTCCGACAGCTCCTTGGCTGCCACATCTTTCTGGAACGACTGGATGTTGATGACCATGATCTGAATCTGGTCGCTCGATGCGAACTGGCGCACCTTGCCGAGACGCCTGGAGTCGTAAACAAAATGGTTGAAAGGCGGCTTCTCATAGAGCGTTTGGAAATGCTCCTTCATCATGTCGATGCTTTTGAGCACCCCCTCGCGAATCGCGACGCTCGGCACGACAATGATGAATTTCCGCAAACCATAGGTCTTGTTCAGCTCGAAAATCGACCGGAGATAGACGTAAGTCTTTCCGGTGCCCGTCTCCATTTCGATGGAGAATTCCATACCCCGTAGTGCATCGGATTTCTCGATGCCGTTGCTCTCCTGCACCGCCTGCAGGTTCGTCAGGATCTCGTCCGCATGCAGCGTCAACCTGTTGCCCAATCCCAACTCGGTCGGCAAAAGGCTGCCGACTTGGAGTGCCTGACGTGTCATCGCGCCGGCCTGCACGAACGGCTGACCTTCCAAGACCTTCACGACGGCGTCGATCGCGTTCTGCTGGTACTCGAGCGCGGGATCGAACTGGAGCTTCATGCGCCGTCCCTCACACCGTCCGGAAAACGATTTCGGACCCTTCCGTCTGCGCCCGAGCCTTGAAGGTCTGGACCGCATTGGCCTTCAGCTGGTCATTGCCGTTGAAGCCCTCATCAAGGCAGACAACCTGCCGGGGACCGGCGTCGGCAAGCGCATCCACCAGTTCGGAGGTCATGTTCTTCTCAAGACAGACGAGCATTGCACCGTCTTCGATCGAGAACACGTTCGAACCTGCAAGCGTGATCTGTTCCACGTTCACGGAAAGTGGAAATCCGGCCTTCAGCAGGATCTCGTGAACGATGTCGTCGGGCGTGCTTTCGCTTCTGCGATGATCGGCGTGACGCTCAAGCTTGCGCTTCAACTCGTCCACGTCCGCCGAATCGCTGAGACCATCCCAGATTCTGAAGTTGGAGCGGTCAAGCCGAAACACCTTGAAACCGAGGTCGGCGGTACCCTTTGAGGTGGGGTCGAGATCGAGCTGTTCGCCGAGGGTGTTGCGCGCCTTGCCGATGGCGCGGCGAATGCGCTCCCTGCCGATTTCGGCAATCGTCGAGAACCCGGCCTTGGCGACGTTGGAATTCTCTTCGACCGGTTCCGGAAGTTGGACGAGAATGAATGTGCGCCTGCCGCCATCTTCGAGGTTCAGGTCGATGGTCGCCTGCGCCGTCACACTGGACCCGGCGAAGAAGTCCAGTACAATGTCGTCGGGGCCATTGCACGCGTGCTCCAGCATCCTGCGGACGAGCCGCACCGGTTTCGGATTGTTGAACACCTTGCCGGGAATCAGGGCATCGAGGTCCCGCGTACCTTCGTCCGTGTGACCTGCGTAATCGTGCGCCCAGAAGTTTGTGGGGGGTCAGCCCGCGCACTTCGGAGAGATACATCTTTATCGAAGGAACGGACGCCTTGCCGTCCCGGCCCCAGTAGAGGCGGTTGTCGGCGAGAAGCTGCTCGAAGGCGTCCCTTGACCGCCGCCAGGCGTTCGTCGTCGGATGAACAGTCGCACCCGTATTCGGATTCCTGATCGGGTAGCAGAGGTTCGGACGGTCCTGCGGCGAAGACGGACTCAGGAACGACGCACCTTTCCATGCGCCGCGCGGATCGGCATCGGGATTGGAATAGCGCGCATCCGCTTCCTCAGTCCGGGGCAGCAAATTCACTTCGAATGCTTCCGACTTTGCATAGACGAGGAGGTGTTCCACGACGGTGGTGAAATCGACCGTGCTGTTGCTGCGCGTGTACCGCTTCTGCCACGCGATGTCGGCCTTGAAATTCTCTTCGCCGAAAATCTGGTCGCACAGTTCGCGGAGACGGCTCAGCTCATGGTCGTCAATCGAAATGAAAATCACCCCGTCATCCCGCAGCAAGTTCCGGGCAAGATAGAGCCGCGAATACATCATATTCAACCATTTCGAATGATACCGACCGACCGTGTCCGTGTTGGTAGAAAACCTGCCCCCCTTCACTGTCAATCTGCCCGGTATACGCAAGATAGATTTCCAGACTCTCGGCATATCTGTCAGGATAAATGAATTCTTGGCCGGTATTGTAAGGAGGGTCGATATACACCATCTTGATCTTTCCGAAATACGACTTTTGCAGCAGTTTCAGGACTTCGAGATTATCACCCTCGATGAAGACATTATTGGTGGACTCGAAATTCACCGAATCGCTTCTGTCCGGCTTCAACGTCGCGACACTCGGCTGCTGCATGATTCTCATGCATTGCATTTTGCCCGACCAGACGAGGCCGAAGCGCTCGTTGCCGGCTTCGACCTGGTCGCCGAGTGCGCATCGTAGCATCTCGACATCGATGCGCCCTTCGGACAGGCATTCGGGGAACTCCTGCATCAGGAAATGCTTCAACGCATCGCGCTTTCGGGCCGCCACGTCGTCCGACAGCGCAACGAGCTTCATTCCGTCCTTTTCGGCCGTTTCCTTGTCCGTTCCCACGTCTCGTGCGAGCGGCCGTTCTGTTTCGCTGCCCATCAGTACCAGCCGTATAGCCTGGTGGGGGTGCGCCCCCATGTGCCGAGCGCGAGCGAACGGTCCACAGTATCCGTCATCGGCTGACCGGAAGGAAGGATCCTGAAGTACAGCACACTTTGATCTTCACTGTACTCGACATAGGCAATGCCCTGTCTGTGCTCGCGCGCCCATGCAACAAGAGGTACCGTATTCGGGACATTCAGGCGGAACATTCCGTTGCGATCATAGAACTTGTACTGGAAATTTCGCACTTCTCCGTCTGCGCAGCGCATGTCGATCATTTCGTTCCGTGTCAAGTGTTCGACGATGCGGAGAAGAACCCGCCCGGCTTCCTTCGGAGTATCTACTCACCCCCCCCCGACTGATGACGAATCGTTTTTCCTGACGGGTTCGGATCCGGCATGGTTCCGTGCCCCTTTCCCTCGCTCGCGGCCGAGGACCGGATGCACGGGGTTCGGCTGACAAGAAGTGGGTCGATCTTCGGCTTCCGCTCCCCGTTCCGGCCTTGTGGGGAGGGGTCCGCAACGCGACCGGGCCCCTCGCGCGGAGGTCGCGGGTCCGCGCCGTGCGGTCCGGTGGAGCGGGTTCCGTGGGCTGCCGTTCCCCTCCGCCGGAGATCTGCGCTTGACGTTGTAGGAGGGACCCTCTCCAAGATGGGCCATCGGGGCGGACCGCGTCGGAGGTGTGGATGGCGGCAGGGTAGGGATCGAAGGCGCCGACGGGTCGATCGCCCGGCGGGGCAAGGGCATTCGGACAGGTGCGTCGAGGTGACGGCGGTGTTCCCATACCGGCAGGCCTTGGATAGGAGGTGACGTTTCGGTGCGTGGGCGGGTCGTCCACGCACCGCTTGACCAGCGCCCGCCGATTCGCATGCTGTCGTCGAATCGTGGCTGCGGGAATCCCCATGGACCCGCGAATCATCGACCTGAAGTCGACCCCCTGTTCGGGGCGCCGCCGGACCCGCCCGCCGATCGCGGAGGTTCGGGAGACCGTGGGTCGGTGTTCCCCCTGCCGCCGCAACGAGCGGGCGAAGACCCTCTGCGAGCCCCTTCACGGGACGACAGCGAAGGGCGGCTCCAGGGTCGGGGTCGGTCTCGGGATGCTGGAGACCTTGGAGCGCCACGGCATCCTGACGTTGCCGCCCGTGCGCGAGGACCCCGTCCGCGACAGACGACGGGTCGGAGCCCGGCGGTCGTCGCGGCCCGGCCGCCATAGGACGTGTACCTGGAGGCGTTCCTTGGGGGCGGCGCGATCCTGACGCGCCCGCCGCCGGCGCGGCGCTCCCGGACGATGCCCGAAGGCGAGCGGTTCGCCGTGCGGGCGACCGTCCGGGCGGTGGAGGCGTTGGGATGACGAGCGTCGCCGGCACCTCCCTGCGCCAAGAGGTCGACGCCTTCCAGAAGCGGTTCCAGGATCTCCGCACGCAAGGCACGGTCCCCCCGGAGTGCGAGGCGCTCGTCCGCGGCCTGCTGATGCTGCTCCAGCTGCTGCTGGCCGTGCTCCTGGAGAAGACCACGCGCACGACGAGCCGGAACTCCGGTCTGCCGCCGTCCCAGACGGACAAGGACGAGAGCGCGCGGCGCACCGGGAGCCACGGCAAGGGCCCGAAGCCGAACCCGCAGACGGGCGGCCACCGGCGCACGACCACCGTCAAGGAGACGATCACCGTCGATGCCTGCGACGCCTGCGGCGCCGACCTCGACGACGTCGACCCCGTCGATCGGGAGCGCCGCGTCCTCTACGACATCGGGTTCGAAGTCGTCGAGCGCCGCGTCGACGCCGAGATCAAGGAATGCCCGAAGTGTCGGGCCCGGACCAAGGGCCGGTTCCCAGACCTCATGCCGGGGCCCGTGCAGTACGGTGTCCGCATCCAGGCCTTGGTCCTCAACCTGCGGATCGCCCAGATGCTGTCCCTGCGCCGTGCCGTCTCGCTCGTGCACGCGATCTCCGGCATCAGGCTCTCCGAGGCGACCTGTCTCGGCTATGTCCGGCGCTTTCAGGATGCCCTCGCATCTTGGGAGGAGGTCGCCGTGGCCCATCTCCTGCAACGCCCGGCCTTGCATGTCGATGAGACCGGATTCCGGGTCGCCGGCAAGACCCAATGGCTCCATGTCGTCACCGACGGCACCCTGACCGTGAAGTTCCCGCACCGCAAGCGCGGTCGGGAGGCGATCGAAGAGATCGGCATCCTCCCGCGCTACCAAGGTGTCCTGGCCCACGACTGCTGGGCTGCATACATGGGCTACGATCCGTGCCGCCACCAGCTGTGCGGCAGCCACCTGCTGCGCGAACTGGCCTTCGTCGTCGAGTCCAACGGCTACCGCTGGGCGCGATGGATGAAGAGCCTGCTGCGCGAGGTCTGTCACAGGGTCAACCAGAGCGCATCCAAGGCCTTGAACGAGACCGACCGCCGGGCCGTGCGCAAGCGCTACCGCACCCTCCTCACCCAAGGCGCCAAGGAGTTGCCCGATATCCCGCCGCGGACGAAAGGAACCCGGGGACGCATCGCAAAGTCCGACGCGCACAACCTGCATGAACGTCTCATGAAACACGAGACGTCCGTCCTCCGCTTCATGAAGGACCCCGACGTCAGCTTCACCAACAATGCCGGAGAACAGAAGATCCGAATGACCAAGGCCAAGATCAAGGTGTCCGGATGTTTCCGCACCATGCTCCACGCAACCGCATGGTGCCGAGGCTCCAGTTTCCTCACCTCCATGGAGGCACTCGGCTACAACCCTCTCGTCGCCATCCACATCGCCCTCGACGGAAAGGCCGCAGACATCCTCAACGAGCACTATGGCCAACCAGACCCCAACAAGGGGTGAGTAGTTACCCTTCGGAAACTCGACCTGAAGGGTGAAGGCGCCGGTGAACGACTGCAATCCGGCCCAGGCCACCGATGCCGCTGCCTCGGAAACCGCCTTGTGCCGGGTCTTCGGTGGCACAGCCCCCTTCTTCGGGACGCCATCAGCCGTTTCCCGAAGGTTGTCGGCAACGCCAAGGGCGACCATGTCTTCCGGATTGCGGTATCGATTGCGGAAGGCAAAGTATTTCTCATAGGCGGCCAGTCGTTCGGCCGTGGCCGGGACGCCGGCATTCCAGCAGTCGAGCCATGCCTTGGCGGCGGACTCGCGACTGTGGGGTGCGGCGCTCAAGAAGACGCATTCCCCGTTTTTCAGGAACCCTCCGTGACTGAGGTTCGGCGATCCGGTGATGGCGAGAGAAAGATCGGTCACTCCGGCCGCGTCATCGAAGCCCTCCGCACCCACATACAGTTTGGGATGAAACGTTCCGGCGAGGGCGATCGACGAGCCGAACGTTCCAGCCGCTGGCCACGGCGCCGTGCAGGGCCTTGGGATGGGTCACGCCGTCCCGGGTGTCGGTGACGAGCCGAACCTCGCCGACGCCGCCCTCGTCGAGGATCTTCTTCACAAGGCCAAAACCCGAAATGGACACATACGCAACGGCCATCCCGAAGGCAGACGGCTTCACGCGCAGGATCTGTCTGAGAAACGTTGCCTTGTAGGTAGTTCCCGTCATCCCGGTTGTCAGTACTTTGCTAGTCATCCGGTCTGGCCCGCCTTGTCCCGAACGATCCCGAACCGGACGGCAGGGAACTGCTCATCGGACACGACCTGCCCGAGACGCTGTTCCACCTGGTCCAGAAGCCCGTCCTTCTGACCTCGATTTCCTCGGCAGCGGCGTCATCCGCACGCCGTGTTTCGTCGCGCTTCGCTTCTGACCGGTCCGGTGCGAAGAGTAGTACATGGACGGTTTTTCCGCTAGGCTGGCACCGTCGTTTCCGGAGCTGGGATCGTTGTCGCAGGCAGCAATGCGGGCGCACGGCGTGGTCGTGACACCACCGGGAGTCGATGGGGTCGAGGGTGCGAAGCTCGTATGGCAAAGGCGATTTCCCGGCACTACAGTTGCGGTTCAAGCCCCTTTCGTCGCGGTCCGGCGACGAGGGGCAATGGAGCATGCGGATCAAGGTCGAAGACGGCCGGTGGATCCAGCGTAGCCGTCAGGGTTCTCCATGCGGGAGCGACACGATCCGATTGCACCCGTGCCCGGAATTGCGGCACCGCCTGATCCCCGGCAATCCGCCAGCGCATGCCGGACGGTTTCGTCCGCCGGGTGACCCGGGCTCTGTCGAGAGATTCAACCCCTCCCGAACCGATCGGGATGCCCGGTCCTTCCGGTCTCGGCAGCGCATGCGATGGCGATGCTTCCGGAACCAGACAAGTTCCCGATCGCTTTCCGTCCGATCCCGGCCGGCAGCCCGATCCCGCAAGGAGCGCACGGCGAGTCAACTTGCCGGCACCCTTCGAGTCATAGCGCAGAATCCCGTGATCATTCTCGTACCCACCGGAAGCTTGGGCAGGCTCGGCAACTTCCCGCACCGGCTCGCAGGCATGCCGGAAATCCAGCACCTCGGCGTCCGGGACGAGCTGCTTCGGAAGCGTCCGGTTGTCCAACGCTCCATCCGCACCCGCAACCACCTCCGTCTCCGGGCGTCGGGTCCGAAGGTGCGCGACTTTGCGGGCCAAGCGCCCCCTTGAGGATTGCCTTCCCCTTCTCCGGCATGTGCCCGAAGCAGTTCGTTTTCCGTCGCTTGCCCCGAGTATCATGATCCGATACCGCACGCCGTCTTGCGCCGGCAGGCCTCCGAGCGACCCTCCTCTCCCGCACACGAGGTGCCATGACGCCGCCAAGGACAACCGAGGCCCGGACGGCTTCCTGCAGAAGGTCCTCCGCTTCCCGAAGATCGTCCAAGGGCCTTCGGACCCGGACGCTGCCGGCGTTCGTGCAGGTTCCGGCTCAGGCGCGGCAAGGTAAGGTACGGACCGAGGGCAGGGCTGCGCCATTCCCTACGAACCACCGTTCCGCCCGGCGGCCGCTTCCCGACGGGGACGGGAGTACGGAGGAGGCTGGAAGTAGCGGGGATAGGCGCCGATGGCCGCCATGTCGACTTCGACCAGCGCAGGGCCCGCCGCAGCCAGCGCGGTGCGCATCACACGATCCAGCTGGTCCGGCGCCCGAACCCTCCCGAAGGGAATGCCGACCAGTCGGGCAAGGTGCTCCCAGTCCGGCGCCAGTAGGTCACCGTAGAAGTGCCGTCCTTCGTAGAGTGCATCCTGGATATGCCGGATGACGCCGTATCCGCTGTCGTTCATCACGACGAATACGACATCGGCCCGTTCCTGTACCGCCGTCCAGATCTCGGCCAAGCCGAGACAGAAGCCGCCGTCTCCGCACATGGCAACCACCTTGCGGCCGCGGGCCCCGATGGAGGCTCCGATACCGAAAGGCAGCCCGGGGCCGATTGCGGCGCTGACCGGATAGACATTGTGGCGGGGGTCGCAGACCGGAAGGATCCGATTGCCCCACGTGCTGTTCGCAAGCGTGACATCCCTGACCCAGACCGCATCCGCGGGCATGACCGCACGCATCCTGGCCGGAAATTCCCGATACGCTCCGAGATCGGCGATGTAGTTCTCGACCGCCCTCTTCTTAACCGTCGCCGCGGCGGCCACAAATCCTGAATCGATCGCGAGCGGTCCCTGTTCCAGCCGGTCCGCGACGGCATGGAGCGCCGCGCCAGCTTCGGCCACATGAAAGAAACCGGCAGCATAGGTGCGGCCGGATGCAGCCGGGTCCACATCGATCTGGATGCGGTTCCCGGGCAATGCCAAGCTCATGTCGGCCGTCTCCTGCCCCCGCAATCGACACCCGGCGATCACCATCAGGTCCACCGACTGCAGCCATGCCAGAACTTCCGGCAGGGTGGCCAAGGGACCAAGAACCTGCGGATGCGTTTCCGGCAGCACGCCGCGTCCGTTCCAGCTCGTGGCCAGCGGAATCCCAAGGTCGACCCACCGCTGCACGGCCTCCCGAGCGTGCTTGGCGCCATTGCCGGTCCACAACAGGGGCCGCTTCGCGCCCGCAACCCGCGCCGCGATCGCATCGAGACCCCGCTCCGCACCGGGCAATGCTTGGGCGGTCGGCAGGGTCAGGGTCTCGATCTCGCCCGGTCGCCTGACCGATTCCCGCTGGATGTCGATCGGGATCTCGATGCTGACCGGACCGGCCGGCGGACCGAGTGCCAGGCTGGCCGACTTCACCAAGGTTCCGAATGCCAGATCGGCGCTCCGTACCCGAAACGCTGCCTTCGATACCGAGCGGAGCATGCCGAGCTGGTCCGGCACATCGTGCACCAGACCCTGTCCGCGATCCAGATAGGCGCTCGCGGTCTGACCGGTGAGGTGCAGCATCGGAGTCCCGGCGAAACCGGCTTCCACAAGGGCGCCGACGGCGTTGGCCGCGCCGGGCCCGGTGCTGGTGATCAGGACTCCCGGCTTGCCCGATACCCGAGCGTAGGCATCCGCCATGTGTCCGGCGCCGGTTTCGCCCCGCCCCATCACGAACCGGATGGCATTGCGCCGTCCGATCGCATCCAGGATCGGGATGTTGTGAACCGACACCACGCCGAATACCGTGTCCACACCGATGGCCTCGAGGAACTCGGCCACCAGATCGCCCACCGGGACGGAAGGTCCGGGGCTGGGCCTGCCCGCGGGCCCGGATTTGGATATCATGCGGTCGGCTACCCCCTGCTGCCGGCCGGCCGCACCGGATCCCGACAGCAGGGCCGCGCCCCTTGGCGCCGCGGGGCAACGGAAACCCTTGGGATGGGTGGCTGAGCGGTCGAAAGCACCGGTCTTGAAAACCGGCGATTCCGCGAGGAATCCGGGGGTTCGAATCCCTCCCCATCCGCCACTCCGGAACCTGGATGCGAATCTCGTTCGCCGCCGATTCCGCGCCCTTTGCGGTCGTCAGGATCGGCAGCGGGGGGTGGTTCGACTCCGGGAGACAAACTTCGCGCTCGTAGACCTCGATCCGCCGCGCAAGTGCGCAGATGAGCCCGCCGCCCCCCGCCGCCGCCCGCCCGCATCCGGTGACGCGTCGCCTTCGCGGTCCGGCCCGGTCGATCCTGAGTGACGATCTGTCCGGCGTTCTCTCCGGCCGGCTGGATGCATGCGGCGTCGATGCGTGCCCGGCCGCCGCACACCACCTTCCGTTCCTTGAGCCGCTTCTCGAGAAACGGGCAGTCGAGATCAGCAGCACCCCTGCCGATGGTGTCGGAACGACGCTTCAGCCGCGCTTCGGATGCTGCCGCCCTCCGGTTCCGTTCGGCACCATGCTCCCGCCGGCAAGCGTTCGGTTCTTCCCGACGGTCCGGATGCGTAGACAGCCTGTCGGTCATGCGCTCCGGATTGAACGATCGGGCATCCGGATGCCCGGCAACGAGATGATCGATCCGATTCGGCTGGATCGCGTGCCCGTTGCGCCCGGTCCTGCCCTGCCGGGCCGCGGTCGGGCGGCCGCACTGACGACGGCGTTCGGTGTTTCCGGCGCTCCGAGGGGTCATGGCACCGCCACGATCACCGCAGAGGCAGATCCGGTCAAGGGCGTCGGTCCGCGGACCGTTCGACCGGCCGTCGCCATCCGTCCGCGCGTTTTCAGGAGCCTCTGAACGATGTCGAAGGATTCTCGTTCGAGGAGCGGCGACACCGCGGCCGTGACGACTTCCGAATCCGGTTTCACCACGTTCCGTTTCCTCCGCCGGCCGAACCCGTGCCCTTCGATAGGGGTCCGGCGGGTCAGGATATGGCGGATCGTGCCATCTCTCCAGTGCCCCCGCCCGTTCGCACGAAAGTCTTTCGCTGAGGTCATTGGCGATTGCCGTAACGTCCATGCGCCCGGAATCGCCGTCGCCATCTGCTCCGTATCCCAGTTGGCCGCCGTGAAGGTGAACGGCCCGGAAATCGACACCACCGACGGGTCGCCGCTCGAAGGCATCACCGTCACGTTCCTCGTCGGATTCGTCTCCAAGACCACCGTGTAGCTGCCGCTGCTGCCCTCCGCCACCGTCTGCACGGTCGGCGTCACTCCGCAAGGGTCCGTTGCCGGTGGCGCGGGCGTATCGGCTTCCGTGACCGTGTCAATGCTCACCGAATCGTCACCGTCCCCACGGGCATCGTGCGTCAGCATCACCGTTGTGTCCTCGTCCGGACCCGCACGCACCGTCACCGTCTGCTCCGTGCCACAGTTCGACGGGTGAACGTCAGGCTGGCCGGTTCCACCGTCACGTCGCCCGAGGTGCCGCCAACCGGCACTGTGTGATCAGGATGGCGTCGGAGCCTGCCATGCGCGGGCGGCGTACCGGCGATGGGCTTCGGTCAGATGGCGACAACGGCTACCATAGCGCATCAGGGCGATGGGTAGCGTCGGTCAAACTGAACTGATGAGATCGCGCCGCAGGTTGCGCACATGCGACCGACAGCGATCCTCGTCAGGCCCCGGCACGCCCCGACCGGGTCAAGCCGGCCACGATCAGACGATAACCATCAGACGGACCACTCTGCCCCTGTCAACCATCCGCGCGCTCCTCGGCCACCTTCATGAACAATGGAGAGCGCACTTCATCTCCCTCGATCATTGCGCGCATCTCCTCCAGATCCGTCTCGAAAACACTCTTGTTAACTTGCAGATAGCGCCAGCAACTGAACTCCGATCGTCCGCGAAGAGCGGCTGCTGATCGTTGCGCATCGTTTAGTCGGTCCAGGGCCCTGTCGACATCCGCCACTGCCCAATAAGCCAACGCCATGCACTGCAAATAATTAGCCCCCTTCTCGGGATCTTCGTCCGCTGCATCAATCTCTACGGTTCGCTCGAATGCTTCTCTTTCGATGATTCCCCCCGTCCCCCAAACCGCCATTCCATAGTTGAATGCCTCGACAATTCCCATATCGGAAACCGCACAATTCGGCTGCCTAAAGCATCCTGCCGCCTCTGCGCATCTCCCGAGACCCATGAGTGACAACCCAAGACCATGCCTTGCCCGATCGCGCGCACGGGAATTTATATCGTCAGGAGAGAAAAGAACATCTTCAAAGATTATAATTGCAACCGAAAGTTCTTCTTGAGAACGGTTAAACGTGCCTGCCAGCCAAGACTTCCCGTCAGGTTCAAGAGACCGAACCGCATTCGACGCCACAAGCCGTTCCAAATCGTGCTTCCACAGCCGCACCAAACAACGAATGGCTTCTCGAACCATCGGAGGCGCGATACGATCCGAATCCAATACAGACCACGCGTCCTCGGCTGCACCCTCCAAATCCTGATTGTCGGTGCGGAAGCGGGAACGCGCAAGAAATGCCTCGGGTCTTCGATATCCGCAGTGGATTGCTTGATCGACAAGATGCGCCGACCATTCGGGGGACCGGCTCCAATCCACAATTTTGGAAAGATGAAACAAGACCTCTCCATCATTCCGGTGCACCTTTTCAATATTTTCCAATCTTTCGTCTCTTGTGAATGGGAATTCATTCTCGAACCACGGCCCTCGCTCTCTCACTCTCTTGATGTACTCAAGCACGCCATCCCTGTCATTCCAGTTGCCGATCGATATCTCTTTTGCAATTTGATTATACTCATGAGCCAGGCGACTTCTGGGGCGATCCTTCACAAATACGACCTGGTTCAAAAGGGAGAGCGAGTCATAACGATGCACGACCATCAGATCGCGTCGGAAACCGAGTTTCTGCCGGAACTCCAAGATCTTATCCTGCAAGATCTGATCTTCGTCGTCCAAATCCGGTACATTCGACATTACAAAATGCAGCACTATGTCCTTATTTCTCGGTTCCTTCCCTTCAGCACGAATGTCGCCGACCACTTGCACCAAACCACGAAGATTTTGTTCATTGGGAAAAAACAGAATAACGACGGAATCGGGGAGCTGACGCGTGCAAATTCCGCTCGAATCCGTATGTCCGGTGCGAGAATCGATCAGGACATAATCCGGATGAAGGGCTTGCTTCCATTGGTGCTTCAAGTCTTCTAGAAGAATATAGCCATCGTGCCGTTCGTAGAGATCCAACCAATTGACCTGCCCCAAGGTTGCGGTGTATGTACCGACTCGGCCAGAGGGCATTACCCACAATTTTCCACCTTGCGTGCCGATCTGAGGGCAATCCCCGACATAATCGGATACATCGGGAGCCACGCCTGTTCTCATATACTCGGCAACAAAGTCGATCAGTCCCGGAACGTCTCCTTGGGATCTCAGGGCGTCAAAGGTATCAATCCCGGGCGCCTCGATATCGAAGTCAACGACAAGCACACGGCGCCCTCGCAGGGCGAGATCGACAGCCGTATTGACGAGCGCCATCGTTCGGCCCACGCCGCCCTTGAAGGAGTAGAAGGTTGTGACATACATGTTCGCTACGCAACCCTGCGCAAATGAAAGGCTTGCTGTTTCTTGCGCAGAACAGCGGTCACTTCCACGACCCGAAACCTGATCTCCGATGACATGGCCACGCTTGTTTTACGAAGTTTGGCCGCCGCGATTTCGCAAAGCCTCGACATGACCTCCGGGTACGCCAGCAGGCGAAGGTATCGGTCATTGGCATGCGACTGGATGGACAGACCGTTTTCCCAACGGTTCAGCGAGGCTTCGCCAAACCCGGTTACACGGGCAAAGGCAGCCCGCGTCATCCTGTGGCGTTCTCTGATACGCCGAATCGCGTCAGGCGAAAGAACGCCCAGATGTTCGCAGACTGCATCGTGCTTGATTCGCTCCGCCGCTTCATCCAGATATTCGAACGCACAGACGCCACACCTGTGCACCGGCACTCGCACCTGCAACGTGACCGAGGTGTCCCCGGACCCGTAATCGAACGCGTAGAGATCCAGTTTGGTCGTGGTGCGTTCTTCACCGCACAAGGGACAGGAGGGCGCCGTCTGCACCACCCGCAGTCGGGTCTGTGAGCGGGTGTCCGATCCTCTCGAATCCATGTCCTTCCTCCTTCAATCTGTCCGTTCGGAATAGTGAAAGCTGCGCCCGATGATCTTTCCCGATCCCATCTGCAGCTTGACGTAGAGCTGCGGCCGGCCGTCCTCGAGGTCGATCTTCATTACGTATCCAGTGGCCCCTTGCGGCTTGTGCAACGTCACCGACTCGATCGGGTGTCCGTCGTCGATCCGCGTTGCGATGAGTTCCCACGCCGCAGCATCCGTGAAATGGGTATCAAGTACCCCCTCCGGGTTCCGTACCTGTCCCGGGCGCCAGTCCGTCGGACGCTCGGGGCTGAACGCTGTCACGCGAGCATGGCTCCTTTGTGCGAGGAGAGCCAATTGACGTCTCACCGGTTCGCCCGGCGACGTCATCGACCCGACCTCTCCCTCTTTTCAATCATATGAGGGAACCGATCGGATTTCAAGACATGGTTTTGGATCGAATCCGGTGGATATCGCTCCATATGGCATCATTTGGTCTTGCTGCGTGCCGGTAGCGGTGCGGTATCAGGCCCAGCCCGTCGCCCGGTCCGTGCCCGCTCTTGCGGCCTGCGCGGGGGCGCCCAGGAAGTCGTCGATAGCACCGCTAGGCATGTCCCGGGCGTTGCCTTGCAATCCGGAAGTCGGGCCTGCACCCGGGGCCGGCGCGTCCACCCCTGCAGATGAATGGGTTCGCCATCCGCGCCCGTCGCAGACGCCGCTTCGGAACCTTGTCGACTGGAACCAAGGTCACCTCTCCGAGATCCTCCAACCCGCACTCCAACTCCAGATCCAGACAGGTGCGTCCACCCCGCAGCCCGACCTGCGCGCGGCGGCCGGCGCGGCCGGGGCTGCGCCCCGGACCGCACGATCCCCGCCCGCTCCACCGGCCCGGGCCGCCCGGGCATTGCGCCAGTCCTCGCGCGTGCAGCTCGTGCGCCGTCGCAGGGCGGGTCCGGCCGTTCTCGGCCGCCGTCCTCAACCACTCCGCAGTGCCGGCGTCGACATGTCGAAGCGCGTACGATTGCCGGCATCGAGGCACGCCGAATCGCTTTCGTTAGCCGATGGACTCCCGAACGGACTCCGATGCCCGAATGCGGTGCCGGATGCCTGCCGGAACCGGTTCAGACGTGTCCGGCCACGGCCCGGGGTTCGTAGGGCTCTTCCAGGCTGGCCAGATCTTCGGCCCCCAGCGGACACCGAACGGCTCGGAGCAGCGTGGCCAGCTGCTCCTGCGACGACACGCCGACGATCGGTGCGGTGACCGCCGGCTGCGCCAGCAGCCACCCGAGCGCGACCTCCGGACGGGCCGCGCCCAGCCGCCCGGCGATCTCGCCGACCCGGTCCGCGATTGCGAAATCGACCTCCCGGTAGTACATGCTCTGCGCAATGTCGTCGGTCCTCGCCCGCACCGTCGCACCGCCTCCTTCGCGGCTTCGATTGCCGGCAAGGAATCCCCGGGCCAGCGGACTCCAGGGGGTCACCGCGATGCCCTGGTCGACGCAGAGCGGGAGCATTTCCCGCTCTTCCTCGCGATAGATCAGGTTGTAGTGATTCTGCATCGAGACGAACGGCGTCCAGCCGTGCAGACGGGCCACGGACTGCGCCTTCATGAACTGCCATGCGTACATGCTGGAGGCCCCGAGGTAGAGTGTCTTCCCTGCGCGAACGACATCGTGCAGGGCTTCCATGGTTTCCTCGATCGGCGTGCCGTCGTCCCAGCGATGGACGATGTAGAGATCCACGTAGTCGGTGCCCAGCCGCCGCAGAGACGCGTCGATGCTCTCCAGGATGTGCTTCCGCGACAGCCCGCGCGCATTGGGGCCGTCGCCCATGGGCTGACAGACCTTGGTGGCCAGCACATATTCGTGGCGCCGCAGCAGGCTGCCCAGCACCCGCCCCGTCACTTCCTCGCTGCCGCCCAAGGAATAGACATCCGCGGTATCGAAAAAGTTGATTCCGGCGTCCACCGCCGCCTTGATGATCGGCCGGCTCGGTCCTTCCTCGAGCACGTAGTCCCGCCAGCCGGGGGTTCCGAAGCTCATCATCCCGAGGCACAGCCTCGACACACGAGTGCCGGTGCGTCCCAAGCGCACGTAGTCCATCTTGCATCTCCGGTTCGGGGGAAATTCAGTCGCGGCCCGCGGAAATCCGTTCCTGCCCGCCCAGATACGGCCGCAGCACGGCAGGAATCGCGATCGATCCGTCGGCTTCCTGAAAGTTTTCCATCACGGCGATCAACAGCCGCCCGACGGCCACGCCGGATCCATTGAGCGTGTGCACGAACTGCAGCCCGCCGCCGTCGGAATCCCGATAGCGGGCGTTCATGCGCCGGGCCTGAAACGCGCCGCAGTCGGAGCAGCTGGAAATTTCCCGGAACGCCTGCTGGCCGGGCAGCCAGACTTCCAGATCATACGTCTTGAGCGCGGCAAAGCCCATGTCCCCGCTCGACAACAGGACCACGCGGTAGGCCAAGCCCAGACGTTGCAGCGCCGTCTCGGCGCAGCGCGTCATCCGTTCCAGTTCGGTCGGGGAGTCCTCGGGCCGCGTCACGGAGACCAGTTCGACCTTGCTGAACTGGTGCATGCGGATCATGCCGCGATTGTCCCGGCCGCCCGCCCCCGCTTCGGCCCGGTAGCACGGCGTGAGGGCGGTGTAGCGGAGCGGCAGGCTTGCGCCGTCCTGGATCTCGTCGGCCACCAGGTTGGTCAGGGGGACCTCGGCGGTGGGAATCAGCCACCGGCCGTCCCGGGTGCGAAACAGGTCGTCCGCGAATTTCGGCAGCTGGCCGGTACCGTACAGCGCCGCCTCGCGCACCAGGGTCGGCGGACTGACTTCGAGATACCCGTGCTCCCGGGTCTGCAGGTCCATCATGAAGGCCGCGAGGGCCCGCTCGAGACGGGCAAGCGAGCCGGACAGGATCACGAACCGCGCACCGGCCATGCGGGCAGCGCGGGCGAAGTCCATCAGCCCGAGGGCTTCGCCCAGCGTCACGTGGTCCTGCGCCGCAAAGGGGAACGCGGGCGGCGTGCCCCACCGGCGCAGTTCCCGGTTGGCGCCGGCATCGGCGCCGTCCGGAACCTCCCGGGCCGGGAGATTCGGGAGCCCGGACAGTTCATCCCGAAGGCGGGCATCCAGCCGATCGGCGTGATGCTGCAGCTCCGGAACGGCGCGCTTGAGACGGCCGACGCGCTCCACCAGTTCCCCGGCATCCCGCCCGGCCGCCTTTCTCGCCCCGATTTCCCGGCTCGTCGCGTTCCGCTCGGTCTGCGCCGTCTGGAGTTCGGTCAGGCACCGGCGCCGCTCCGCATCCAGGGCCAGCAGGGCGGCCGAACGGGGCTCGAGTCCGCGCCGCGCCAGCCCGGCGTCGAAGGCGTCCGGATGGTCCCGGATCCACGCCATCGCGAACATGACGACCTACCCGCCCATGTGGTAGTCGGTTTCCGGAAGGTCGTCCGGGTCGGTCCCGTCCGGCCCGTCCTTCTCCGGCCCGTCTCCGCCGCCGGCCGGATCGTCGGCATCCCGCCGGGCCTGGCGCCGCTCCACGGCCGCCGCCAACAGGATCGAGATCTCGAACAGCACGATGATCGGAATCCCGAGGCCGACCTGGCTGATCAGGTCCGGAGGCGTGAGGAGGGCGGCCCCGACGAACGCGACCACTACCGCATACTTTCGCCGCTTGCGCAGGGCCGCCGCCGTCGTGAGTCCGGCCCGCGCCAGCAGGGTGATTGCGACCGGAAGCTGGAACGCCAGCCCGAACGCGAACATCAGCTTCAAGACGAGCGACAGGTACTCGTTGACCTTGGCCTCGAGCTCGATCGCCAGACCGGTATCGGCCCCCGCCGTCTGGAACGAGAGGAAGAACGACCAAGCCAACGGGAAGATGAAGGCGTACACGAGGGTGGCCCCAAGCGCGAACAGGACGGGCGTGGCCACCAGGAACGGCAGGAAGGCGCGACGTTCGTCGCGATACAGTCCCGGCGCCGCAAATTTGTAGAGCTGCGTCGCGAGGATCGGAAAGGACACGAACAGCGCGGCATAGAAGGACACTTTCAGGTAGGTGAAGAACGCCTCGGTCAGGGCCGTGTAGATCATGCGCGGATTCTCGACGCCGCGCTGCTCGTAGATCTTTGCCAGCGGCCGGACCAGAAAGCCGTAGAGATCCTCCGCGAAGACGTACGCGACGACAAAGCACGCGAAGAAGGCGATGGCCGCCCATTTCAGGCGATCGCGCAGTTCGACCAGGTGATCGATCAGCGGCGCCCGAGAGGCTTCGATCTCCGCTTCGTCCCGACTCGCGCGCGACACCATGCGCTGGAACTACGCCTCGTCCGGCTTCGGTTCGGACGGCACGGCGCCGACATGGCGCAGTCCCACCGGACGGTCCGCCGATCCGCGTTCGCCGGTCGGGGCCGGAGGAGCCGGGGCTGCGACCGGGGCGCCGTCCGGGACCGTCGGCGGACGGGACCGCGGCGGCGGGCCGGGGGAAGCCCGGACGGGATCGTCCGGAGCCGCCGCCGGCGCTTCTTTCGGAGCCCCGGCCCCGGAATCACCGCGGTCGGAAGGCGCGGGAACGTCCTGGAGCGAACGCGTCAGTTCGCCGCCCGGGTCGATCGTGGAACGGATCTCGTTGCGGAAGCCGCTGCGGGCCGATTCGACGGTCTTGCGGACCTCGTCGAGCTCGGCTTCGCGGACCGCATCATCGACGGAATCGCGAAACTCCCGAGCCAGGGCGCGGACCTTTCCGGCCCACTGTCCGGCGGTGCGCAGCACCTTCGGAATGTCTCGCGGTCCGACGACGAACAGCACCACCACGCTGATGACCAGGATTTCCGTCCATCCGATATCGAGCATCGGAGCCTCGGAGCATGCCGGGCCGGGCGATTACGGCTTGACCGGATCGTCGGCTTTCGCGGCCGCGGGTGCGGCGGGGTCCGGGCTGGAAGCTGCGTCCTTCACTGCCTTCGGGCCGTCTGCGTCGGCCTCGGCCTCTTCCTTCATGCCGGAGCGGAAGCTCTTGATGCCCTTGGCCAGATCACCCATGACCCGCGGCAGCTTGCCGGCCCCGAACAGGATGAGAACGATCGCCAGGATCAGGATGACCTGCCAGATGCCAATGCCCATGGCCTTCATGTCTCCCACGTGCGCCATGGTCGGGGGACGCAACCCTCTGGCCGCAGTATGGCCGATCCGGACCGTTCCGCAACCGTCAGCGGCCGGCCGGAAAGACAAACGCCCGGGTTCGATCCAGCTGGACCCGGATCTCGGCGCCCACGGCGGGGGCGGTGTCGGCCGGCACCCGAGCGTGAAACACGGTGTCCGCCCCGGCCGGCTCGATCGCCATCAGTGCCAAGGCCCCGAGCAACCGCACGCTTCGGACGGTGGCCGGCGTGCCCGCGCCCGGACGCAATCCCTCCTCGCGGATCAGGAGCTCTGCCGGCCTTCCGTCGGGCAGACCGGGGGCCGGTACCGGGCCGAAGGGGGTAGCGACCCGTCCGTCCCGCACCCGGACCGGAAGCCGGTTGACGTGCCCCAGAATGCCCGCACAGAACGCATCCGCCGGGTGCGCGTAGATTTCCCGAGGGGTGCCCGACTGCAGGATCTTCCCGCCCTGCATGACGCTGATCCGGTCGGCATACCGCATCGCATCCTCCGGGTTGTGGCCGACGAGCACCGCCACCGTCCCGGACTCCCGCAGGACCCGGCAGACGGCGGCCGCCAGGTCGGTCCGCAACTGCGGATCGAGCCCCGAGAACGGCTCGTCGAGCAGCATGACGTCTGGATCCGCGGCCAAGGCGCGCGCGAGCGCGACCCGCTGCGCCTCGCCTCCCGACAGTGTGTGCGGCAGCCGCTCGGCGATGTCGGGCAGGTCGACCCGCGCCAGCAGTTCCCGGACCCGGGATGCGCGCCGGCCCCGCCCGGCGCCGTTCAGTCCGAACGCCACGTTGGCGGCGGCCGTCAGGTGCGGAAACAGCGCGGCGGACTGAAACACCATCCCCACCCTCCGATCTTCCGGGGGAACCTCGGCCGCAGGGCTCGCCAGCAGCCGGCCGTCGACCATGATCGATCCGCCGGTGACGTGCTCGATCCCGGCGATCGCCCGCAGCAAGGTCGTCTTGCCGGCGCCGGAGGGTCCCACGATCCAGAGGATCTCACCGTGCCGAGCATCGAGGAAGATGTCGGAAATCAGGTCTTGCCCGATCGACGGCGACCGCACCGAGAGGCCCCTCACTTCCAGTCCGCGCCGGTCGCCGTGTGCCATCGGACGTGATTCCGTGTTCCCTGGCGGCGGGGGCATGGTATCCGAACCGAACCCGACGCTACGCCGGAGCCCGGGCCGGAACCGTCCGTCGTCGACGGCCGTCCCGTTCGGCGTCGGCGGCAGAGTGCCCGAATCCCTGGGCCGAACGGCGCGGCGCACGGGGACGGCGGTTCCGGCGGCTGCGGACAGAGGGCCGCGCCGGACGGCCGGCGCCGTTCCCGGCGGGCGGCCGGACACCTCGGGGACCGCCACCGTCGGAAAGGGTTCCCTCCGCCCCATCACCCGCGAACCCGACGGACCAAGACCATCAGCGGCAGCAACCCGGCTGCCACGATCGTCAGCGCCGGCAGGGCGGCGTCGGCCATCCGTTCCTCGTCGGCCATCTCGAAGGCCCGGACCGCGAGGGTGGTGAAATCGAACGGGCGCAGGATCAGCGTCGCCGGCAACTCCTTCATGACCTCGACGAAGACGAGGATCGCGGCCGCGGATAAACCGTTGCCGAGAAGCGGGAGGTGGATCCGGAACAGCAGACCGCGGTGGCCGGTACCCAGCGTCCGGGCCGCCGCATCGAGACTGCCCGGGATCCGGTGGTAGGCGCTCTCCAAGGCGTGGATCGATACCGCGAGAAACCGGACCGCGTACGCGAACAGCAGCACCGCGACGGAGCCCGACAGCAGCAGTCCGGTGCCGGCCCCGAACACGGCCCGGCCAACCGCATCAATTCCGTGATCGAGCATCCCGCACACACCCAGCACGCCGACGGCCACCACGACGCCGGGAACCGCGTAGCCCGCGCCGGCCGTTCGGGCGAACGGCCGAACGACGGCCGGATCCAGTCGCAGCCCGAACCCGACGAGGGCCGCCATTCCCACCGTGAGGGCCGTGGCGCCGAGGGCGAGACCGATCGTCTGGAACAAGATCCGGACGAAGGCCGGATCCGGGGGCGCCCCCGCCTCGACCTGCCACCCGGCGAGAACACCGGCCGGAAGCGCGAATCCCAGCATCACCGGCAGGCCGCAGCCCAGGGCGGCAAGGGCGGCGCGAGAACCGCGCAGCGGGTAGCGGACCACCGGTCGGCTGTGGTCGTGCTCGGAGTGGTACCGAACCGATCCCCGCAGCCGGCGCTCGACCCAGAGAATCGCCAGGACCGCAACCAGCAGGACCACCGCCAGCCGCGCGGCGGAGCCGATGTCGCCGAAGCCGAACCACGCCCGATAGATTCCCGTGGTGAAGGTCGCGATCCCGAACAGTTGAGCCACGCCGATGTCGTTGAGCGTCTCCATGACCGCCAGCGCACCGCCGGCGGCCAGGGCCGGCCGGGCCAAGGGGAGGGCCAGCGTCCGGAGGATCCGGAACGGGCTCCTGCCGAGGATCCGTCCCGTCTCGATCAGCGTGGCCGACTGCGTGACCAGCGCCGACTGGACGAGGAGGTAGACGTAGGGGTAGAGGACCAGCGACAGCACGGCGACAGCCCCCGCAGTCGACCGGACCGGCGGGAACCAGTAGTCGCTGCGGTCCCAGTCGAACCAGCCGCGCAAGGCCGTCTGCACCGGTCCCGCGAAATCCAGTAGCTCCCCGTAGACGAACGCCGCCACGTACCCCGGCAGCGCCAGCGGCAGGACCAGCGCCCACGAGAACAGGCGCCGGCCCGGGAAGTCGTGCATGGCGACCAGCCACGCGGTGCCGACGCCCAGGACCGTCGTGCCGGCCGCGACGCCGAGCGCGAGGGTCACGGTATTGATCACGTACTCCGCGAGCACGGTGTCCACGAGATGCGGCCACAGGTCGGCGGCCGGGCCAAGCGCCCCGGCCACGACCATCAGCACCGGGGCGATGAGCAGGAGCGACCCGCCCGCCGCCGTCCAGGTCCATGCGTTCGGCGGCCGGACCCGCCGCCCTGCCAAGATCCAGCCGCGCATTCCGGCGGTCCGCGTGCCGCTAGTTCCAGCCCGCGCGATCAGCGACCCGCACGGCCTCCGGGTTCAGGCGACCCAACTGCACGACGGACAGATCGTCTGCCGTCCACGCTCCCCATCCCGCGACGATGCCGCTGGGCGGGACGTCGGGTCGAACCGGGAACTCGTGGTTCAGCTCGGCGTACAGCGACTGGGCTGACGGAGAAGCCAGGAACTCGATGAGCGCCAAGGCCGCCTCGGGATGCGGGGCGTGGCGGACCACCCCGGCGCCGCTGACGTTGACATGGGTGCCCATGCGTGCGTCCGCCGGAAAATGGATCGCGGTACCCTCGAGCCAGTCGGACGAATCGGAATCGAGCAGAACCGCATAGTAGTAGCTGTTCACGACGGCGAGATCGGCCTCGCCGGCCGCCACCGCGCGAATCTGGTCCCGGTCTCCGCCGCTCGGCGGACGGGCCAGGTTGCCCACGACGCCGCGCGCCCACCGTTCCGCAGCCTCCGGCCCGTAGTTGGCGATCACCGCAGCGAGCAGCGACTGGTTGTAGATCGAACTGCTCGACCGGACGGCCAGCCGGCCCTGCCAGAACGGGTCGGCGAGTCCCAAGTACCCCGGAAGGTGATCGGCCAGGTTCCGGCCGCGGACCCGGTCCGTGGCATACACGACGGCGCGGGCGCGCAGACTCAGGCCGTACCACTGTCCGTCGGGATCGCGGTACCGGTGCGGAACGGCCGCTTCAAGGTAGTCCGATCCGACCGCCTGCAACAGTCCCGCTTCCGCCGCACGCCAGAGATTGCCCGCATCCACGGTCAGCAGGACATCGGCCGGCGAGTTCGCGCCCTCCGCCAGAAGCCGCTGATGGAGCTGTCCGCCCTTGGCCGTGACCACCCGGACCTCGGTGCCGGTCGCCTCCGTGAAGGCATCCAGCAGGGGTTGCATCAGCGCTTCCTTGCGCGCCGAGTACAGGTTGACCGATGCCGCATCCGCCGCCTCGACGGTCGCACCGGCCGCGACCGCGGCCAGCCACAGGCTCAACAGGGAAATGGGAACGCGCATGGACCCTTCCGTGCAAGTAACAATCAATCGCATTCTCATAGCCCACTTGCCGCCGATCCGCAACCTCCAACCGGAACCTTGCGCCGCGGCTGCAGCCTCCGCGATGCGGGTCGCGACCTCCGATGGTCCGGTCGCGGCGGTCCCCGCAGTCCAGGGACGAGACCGCGCTGCGCCAGCGAAGAACTGGCGGGCGGCGGCAGCCCAGAAGGAATCGCCGGCGTCCCTCGGCGGCGGGGCGAGGGAACGGCCCCATGATGTCGAGTCGTGGGCGTCGCCGGATCTCGAGGAAAGGCAACTAGCGGGGTGCGCGGGCGTCGAGGGGATGGAGCAGGACATCGCGCCGGGGTCGAGGAAGGCGCGGGTGTCGATTCCCATCTTTGTCGTAGAGGATGCTGCGTTCGTCGGGGGACGCGGATCTAGGTGACGAAATCGGAGATGAGCACGGTCTTTCCGAATCCGTTGGTACCGGAGACGAGAGTGTGCTGCGTCTCGGCGCGGTACGCCAAGGGATGCCGACGATGCGGGCGGGAGGGATGCGGCCCCCCGGTCTCGGGATCATCCCCCGCCAAAATTCTGAGGGGTCCGAAGCCGGACGTGCCCCGGTTTCGGGGTCGTACAACAGACCCGCCAGCAGCGTTCGTACGCGAATCGGTGGGACTGGAGACTTGAAATCTGCCGATGGCCCCGATCTTCACCCATGTTTAACGAGATTCAGTCGATTCTGGCCCGGAATCGGCGATTTCAGGGGCCTTGATTGAGAAATCCCCTTGTAAATCAAGGGTCATCGTGTTGCGGCCGCAAGGTAGTGCCATTTTCCTTCAGAGCCTCTTGCGGCCGGCCGAATCGGGATTGGGCTGAGGGGGCCTGTTCCTTCGACGAACTCGAACCGACCTTTCGATCGCACTCGTCATCCGCTCAAGGCGGCTCGTGCGGAGGTGAAGGCGGTTCGCCGGGAGGCGAGGCAGGGGCAGACCCTGGCGGAGGCGCTGGTGCGGGAACGGGACGCTCTGAAGCGCCCGAACGCTGAACCGGAGCGCGAGCGGGCGAAGTTGCGCGGGACGCGTGCCCCGCCCGCGAAGGCGCGCTTCGGGTCGAAGAGCGAAAAGCAGAAGAAGGAAAGGCACCGGGCACCCGCGGGGGCAGCAACCTGACAAGAGCGGCCACGGGCGCACCCCGCGTCCGAAGCTTGAGGAGAAACACGAGCGCCAGGATCCACCGCCATCGCAGCGCACGTGCCCGAGTTGCGGCGAGCCCTAGTAGTACGGAATCATTGAAGTGCTGGGTATAGAGACTTCAGTTTCACCCGGGCGTCTGCCGTCGTGAACCGCCAATCGTATCTACTCACCCCCCTACTGATGACGAATCGTTTTTCCTGACGGGTGCGGATCCGGCATTGTCCCTTGCCCCTTTCACTCGCTCGCGGCCGATGACCGGAAGTGCGTGTTCCGGCTGACAAGAAACGGATCGATCTTCGTCATCAGTAGGGGGTGAGTAGATACCAAGAAAGCGGAAATTCGTGCCCTGTTCAGCGGTCATTCAAAGCGCCAACCACAGCGAGGGAAAGTACTGGGTAACTACTCACCCCTGGTTGGGGTCTGGTTGGCCGTAGTGCTCGTTGAGGATGTCTGCGGCCTTTCCGTTGAGGGCGATGTGGATGGCGACGAGAGGGTGGTAGCCGAGTGCCTCCATGGAGGTGAGGAAGCTTGAGCCTCGGCACCATGCGGTTGCGTGGAGCATGGTGCGGAACCATCCGGACACTTTGATCTTGACCTTGGTCATTCGGATCTTCTGTTCTCCGGCATGGTTGGTGAAGCTGACGTCGGGGTCCTTCATGAAGCGGAGGACGGACGTCTCGTGTTTCACGAGACGTTCATGCAGGTTGTGGGCGTCGGACGTTGCGATGCGTCCCCGGGTTCCTTTCGTGTCCGCGGCGGGATATCGGGCAACTCCTTGGCGCCTTGGGTGAGGAGGGTGCGGTAGCGCTTGCGCACGGCCCGGCGGTCGGTCTCGTTCAAGGCCTTGGATGCGCTCTGGTTGACCCTGTGGCAGACCCCGCGCAGCAGGCTCTTCATCCATCGCGCCCAGCGGTAGCCGTTGGACTCGACGACGAAGGCCCGTTCGCGCAGCAGGTGGCTGCCGCACAGCTGGTGGCGGCACTGCTCGTAGCCCCTGTACGCAGCCCAGCAGTCGTGGACCCGGACGCCCGGGTAGCGCGGGAGGATGCCGATCTCTTCGATCGCCTCCCGACCGCGCTTGCGGTGCGGGAACTTCACGGTCAGGGTGCCGTCGGTGACGACAGGGAGCCATTGGGTCTTGCCGGCGACCCGGAATCCGGTCTCATCGACCTGCACGGCCGGGCGTTGCAGGAGATGGGCCACGGCGACCTCCTCCCAGGATGCGAGCGCATCCTGAAAGCGCCGGACATAGCCGAGACAGGTCGCCTCGGAGAGCTGGATGCCGGAGATCGCGTGCACGAGCGAGACGGCACGGCGCAGGGACAGCATCTGGGCGATCCGCAGGTTGAGGACCAAGGCCTGGATGCGGACACCGTACTGCACGGGACCCGGCATGAGGTCTGGGAACCGGCCCTTGGTCCGGGCCCGGCACTTCGGGCATTCCTTGATCTCGGCGTCGACGCGGCGCTCGACGACTTCGAACCCGATGTCGTAGAGGACGCGGCGCTCCCGATCGACGGGGTCGACGTCGTCGAGGTCGGCGCCGCAAGCGTCGCAGGCATCGACGGTGATCGTCTCCTGGACGGTGGTCGTGCGCCGGTGACCGCCCGTCTGCGGGTTCGGCTTCGGGCCCTTGCCGTGGCTCCCGGTGCGCCGCGCGCTCTCGTCCTTGTCCGTCTGGGACGGCGGCAGACCGGAGTTCCGGCTCGTCTTGCGCGTGGCCTTCTCCAGGAGCACGGCCAGCAGCAGCTGGAGCAGCATCAGCAGGCCGCGGACGAGCGCCTCGCACTCCGGGGAGACCTTGCCTTGCATGCGGAGATCCTGGAACCGCTTCTGGAAGGCGTCGACTTCCTGGCGCAGGGAGGTGCCGGCGACGCTCGTCATCCCGATGCCTCCACCCCCCGGACAGCCGCCCGCACGGCGAACCGCTCGCCTTCGGGCATCGTCCGGTAGCGCCGCGCCGGCGGCGGGCGCGTCCGGATGCCGCGGCGCTCCAAGGCCTCCAGCATCCCGAGGCCGGCCCCGACCCTGGAGCCGCCCTTTGCGGTCGTCCAGTGAAGGTGCTCGCAGAGGGTCTTCGCCAACTCGTTGCGGCTGCAGTGGGAACACCGACCCACGGTCTCCCGAACCTCCGCGATCGGCGGGCGGGTCCGGCGGCGCCCCGAACAGGGGGTCGACTTCAGGTCGATGATTCGCGGGTCCATGGGGATTCCCGCAGCCACGATTCGACGACAGCATGCGAATCGGCGGGCGCTGGTCAAGCGGTGCGTGGACGACCCGCCCATGCACCGAAACGTCACCTCCTATCCAAGGCCTGCCGGTATGGGAACACCGCCGTCACCGCGACGCACCTATCCGAATGCCCTTGCCCCGCCGGGCGATCGACCCGTCGTCGCCTTCGATCCCTACCCGGCCGCCATCCACACCTCCGACGCGGTCCGCCCCAATGGCCCATCTTGGAGAGGGTCCCTCCTACAACGTCAAGCGCAGATCTCCGGCGGAGGGGAACGGCAGCCCACGGAACCCGCTCCACCGGACCGCAGGGCGCGGACCCGCGACATCCGCGCGAGGGGCCCGGTCGCGTTGCGGACCCTCCCCACAAGGCCGGAACGGGGAGCGGAAGCCGAAGATCGACCCACTTCTTGTCAGACGGACCCCGTGCATCCGGTCCTCGGCCGCAAGCGAGTGAAAGGGGCACGGAACCATGCCGGATCCGAACCCGTCAGGAAAAACGATTCGTCATCAGTAGGGGGGGGTGAGTAGATACCGCCAATCAACAGTGCCGCCGGCCGCGTTGCGGCGCTTGACCCACGCCGCGGTCTCCCGCAGCAGGGTGGCGCGGTCGGGAAGGTGTCGTCGAAGACACGGTCGCGACCACGCACCGATTTCGATCTCGGCCCTGTTGAGCCAGCTTCCGTGCTTCGGCGTGTACCGAAACTCGAACCGTTTTCGCACCCGCATGGCCTCCTGAGGTGCAAAGGCCTCATACAACGATGCGGGGCCGTGCGGGTTCCGGTGGTCCATGACCCGTACGATCTTCTTTCCGGGGATAGGATCCTCCGCGCGTTCCCGGAGGAACTGCGCCCCGTCCCGCGCCGTGCGCCGGTCGGTGACGTTCACCGCACGCCCGTGTTCGTGGGGCGCGAACGCCAGGAAGAGATGGGCCGTACCGGTTCGCTCGTATTCGTAGTCGACGATTTCCGGCTGCCCGGGCCGCACGGGGCGGGAAGGCGGGGTTCCTTCGTCGGCTACCGGCGGGTCTCATCCATGCAGACCCGAATGTGGGCAGGGGGGTGTACCCCCTCGCCACGCCGGCCCTGGGGGGCGCGCCCCCCAAGGCCGAGACCCCGCCGGCTCGGCGCGTTCCGGACCCGGAGGTTCTCGCCAAGCCGACCCGGCGCCGGTTCTCGGCCGAGTATCGACTGCGGATCGTCGAGGAAGCGGACCGCTGTCGCGAGCCGGGCGAGATCAGCCGCCTGCTGCGTCGCGAGGGGCTGTACAGCTCGCACCTGTCGATGTGGCGCAAGGCCCGCCGCCGGGGGGCGCTGCAGGGCTTGGCACCGCGCAAGCGCGGTCCCAAGCCGGCGCCGTCCCCACCCCTCGGCGCCCAGGTTCGCCGGCTCGAGGCCCAGGTGGCGCGGCTGGAGAAGGAGCGGGCCACGGCCCCTACGATTCTCGAAGTTCAGGGAAACGTTGCCGGGCTGCTGGGATTCAGCCTCCGCGACGGGAAGGACTGCGGATGGCCACCCCTTCACTCGCTCGGCCGGTCGGCATCGCGCCGGCCGGTCGGGCGCTGGGGGTGTCCCGGGCCCCGTTCTACCGCCGCCGGAGGCCCGCTCCCGGGCATCCGCAGCCCCGTACGACGCCCGCCCGGGCCCGGAGCGAGGGGGAGCGAGAGCAGGTCCTCGACCGGCTCGCCTCCCCGCGTTTTGTCGACCGTTCCCCGGCCGAGGTCGGGGCCACGCTGCTCGACGAAGAACGGTACCTGTGCTCGGAGCGCACGAGGTACCGCATCCTCTCCGCCCGGCAGCCGGTGCGGGAACGGCGCAACCCGCTCACCCACCCACGCTACGCCAAGCCCGAACTCGTCGCCCGCGCCCCGAACCAAGTCTGGTCTTGGGACAGTACACGGCTGCTCGGGCCGAAGACCGGGTCTTCCTTCTACCTCTATGTGCTGCTTGATCTCTTCAGCCGCTACGGGGTGGGATGGAGGGTCGCCGAACGCGAGAGCGCGGCACTGGCCAGCCGGCTGATCAAGGAATCGTGTCTCAAGCAGGGGATCCAACCCCGGGTGCTGACCCTGCACTCGGACCGCGGCGCTCCCATGACCCGCCCGTGCACCGCGCAACTCCTCGCCCAGATCGGCATCACCCGTTCGCTGGGCCGCCCCAAGGTCAGCGACGACCACCCCTTCTCGGAGGCACAGTTCAAGACCTTGAAGTACCACCCCGGGTTCCCCGGGCGCTTCCCGGACCGGATCGCCGCCCTCGCCTTCGGTCGATCCTTCTTCCCCTAGTACAACACTGAGCATCACCATGCGGGCCTCGCGATGCTCACCCCCGACGATGTCCACCACGGCCGCGCCCGGCAGCGGATCGAGCAACGCCTGACGCACCTTGGGCCGAGCCTGGGACCGGCACCCGGAGCGATTCGTCCGGGGGAGACCGAAACCGCGGGCGCTCCCCGAAACGGTCTGGATCAACCCGCCGAAGGCCACCCCTACCGTGGGAGATGCTCAGTACATGACAACCCTTGCTGTCTCAACGGCGTTGACAGGTTCCGCACCTCGACCTTCACCCGCATGATCTCCAAGCGCTGCAACTCCGCAAACACCCGATCCAAGACGCCCTTCTTCGCCCAGCAGTTCATCCGGGTGTAGATGGTGTGCCAGTTGCCGAAGTGCGCCGGCAGCCCGCGCCACTTGCATCCCTGCTCGGCTACGTACAGGATGGCGTTCAGGACCGACAGAGTACTGAGCAAGACATTGCCGCGGTGCTTCGGAAAGACAGGAGCGATACGCTCATACTGGGCTTGCGTGAGCTCCATGACTGGGAATCCTCTCTACGGACCGGGGATCCGGATTCTACCACATAATGCGTTAACAAGCCCTAGGACGGTGGGAAAACGATCAAGGGGGGAAAGCGGCACGCGGTGGTCGATACCCTTGGGTTGCCTTGGGGCTCCCTTGGGTCCTGCACGTGCACCCCGCCAACGTGCCGGATCGGGAGGGTGCGCCGGCGGTCCTCGCCGAACTGCGAACGACCCTGCCGAGCCGGCAGAAGGTCTGGGCAGACGGAGGGTACCGCGGTCCCCAACGGGCCCAAGCCCGGGCTGCGATGCCGGACGCCCCGGACCTCGAGATCGTGACCAAACCCAAGGAACCGAAGGGTTTCGAGGGGCTTCCGCGACGCTGGATCGTCGAGCGGTTTTTCGGCTGGCTGGGCCGCTGCCGACGTCTGGCGAAGGACTACGAACGACGGCTGGAGAGCTCGCTGGCATGGCTGCAACGGGCCGTGATCCGCATCCTGGTGCGCCGCCTCGGACGGGCCGGAACCCTCGGAAAAACCGCAACCTAATGATTATATAGAGTTTTGAATCATGCTCCCAGAGTTTCCTGAAAATGTCCGGCCCATGCCGGACCCGAACACAGCAGACCGGCGCACAGCGTTACCGTTGCGAGCAGCAACGGCCCAACCCGCATCGCCGAACGCCGAATCCAGACAGGGCGTCGGCCGTCGTGAGGCCTGTCGGATCTGCAGACCGCCCTCCTCACCGGCAAGCTCTTCGGCATCGCGAGGAATGAAGCACCCGACAGCGCCGACTGCGAGGGATCCGGGCGCCGAGGATGGCAGCGCCACCATCGTCGGGGTGGACCCGCCACCGGCCTCGCAGGCAGACCGCAAGCAATGGCGCCACGGTGACTGAGAGCCTGTACGGAAACTATTGAGCGGTCCCGATTCTGGCCGCTCGTGCACAGTATCGGCGTCGGAGAGACCGCTTCGAAAGCAATCTGACAGAGTATCTACTCACCCCCCTACTGATGACGAAGATCAATCCGTTTCTTGTCAGCCGGAACACACACCTCCGGTCATCGGTCGCGAGCGAGTTAAAGGGGCAAGGGAAAATGCCGGATCCGAACCCGTCAGGAAAAACGATTCGTCATCAGTAGGGGGGTGAGTAGATACCGCGGTTCATGGCATTGCGCAACGCGACCTCCAGGATCTGCAGCGGTCCGTAGAAGGCGGCACTGATCGCGGTATTCCAGACATGGAGCCGGACCGCCTCTTCCCGGTTTTCCCGAGCAGCCTTGAGATAGGTGCCAAGCCGCTCGCGCGAGAGGAAGACCTCGAGATCGTCGAGGATTTCGTCCGTGTAGCAGAAGTCGTTGACGTCCGGCCCCCGGTCCGCCATATTCATCTCGTACACCCCGGATCCGCCTCTGCCACCCGGTATGCGCCCGGGGTTCTTGTTTGCATCCCGGCCTTGATCATGACGGCTTGGCCCCACCGTCGGCTCGGTTTCGGCGATATCCCCGCTTGGATACCGCCCTGCGGGCCGTCTTGGCGGCCTCTTCCACCTCGCGGAATTCCGGTTCAAGCTTCTTCGGTCGCGCCACCAGTCCGCCGAGGTCGTACATGTTGGTCTGCTTTCCGCCGTGTACGGCTCGACGCTCGACGCGTTTCACAGGCCCTGCCGTTTCCAGGTCCGCGATGTGGCGCTGTACCTGACCTTTCAACCGGACACTGTTGAATCCATTTCTTTCAGCATATCGAGTTTCCGCATGGTTCGGTGATGTTCGACGAAGTTGAGAAGGAGTTTGTATCCCTGCCAGAGTTTCTCGGTTCCCGGCAGGGGTTGGCGCTTTTTGGGAATGAAGCCTGCTAGGCGTGCGACCTCGACGGCGAAGGCTTCGATGGTCGGTTCGGGGTCGGGAGGTCCACGCGGCGTGCGCGGTCGGCCGGTCTTGTGGAGGGCACGGACCGTGATCTCGTCGCGGTGGACGATGCCGCTGGCCGGGGTGTCGGGCTCGGAGCGTGCGAGACGCTCGACGGTCATGACGCGGCATGCGGTGATGGCGTCAAAGGCCAGGCACTTCCTCAGATCGTCGGCCTGATTGAGGCGCCGGTCCCCTATCTGCCAACATCGCTGAGACACCGACTACCTTGGGAATGAGAGGGCGGCAGAGAGGAACCATGATGGTATCTACTCACCCCTCTACTGATGACGAAGATCAATCCGTTTCTTGTCAGCCGGAACACACACACCTCCGATCATCGGTCGCGAGCGAGTTAAAGGGGCAAGGGAAAATGCCGGATCCGAACCTGTCAGGAAAAACGATTCGTCATCAGTAGGGGGGTGAGTAGATACCTGACAGATGTGGAATGGGCTTGTCTGATCCCGATGTACTCTCCAGCCACATCGCAGATACCAGAATCGGGGCCGCTCCATAGTTTCCGCACAGGCTCTGAGGGCGGATCAGTGCAGATGCCATGGTCACCATCGCCGAGGCCAAGTGAAGGGGATCGGTAACGACCCCTCCTACCCGCCTCGCATGATCAAACGGCTAGTCAACCACGCCCGTCGCTCCGATGTGACCGAGGGCTACGCAGCCGACAGTATCGACGAGCTGATGGGTGCGGCGGGAGGCCCGAAACTGGCTAAGGCTCCGCAAGCGTCACAGCCGTGCTTCGATCACGGTCGCACGGCACTGGGCAGTCGATTGCAAACGGTCCGGCTGCGGGGCAGGATTGCAAGGACCGTCTGCCGGGAGGCATTCCATGCAGGCGGGGAGAGGCCGGAGGGTGCTGCATGGTCAGAGGAGGGCGTGGGAAACAGCGAGGCACGGCCCCGACAGTGCGAGACGGCGGCGCGACGACCGGCCATGAGGCCGAGTTGTGGGCGATGGCCGATGCGCTGCGCGGCTCGATGGACGCGGCGGAATACAAGCATGTCGTTCTTGGCCTGATCTTCCTGAAATACATCTCCGACGCCTTCGAGGAACGCCATGCGGCGGTGCTGGCCGAATGGGGCGCCGACGCCGCCGAAGATCGGGACGAATACACGGCCGAGAACATCTTCTGGGTGCCGCCGGAAGCCCGCTGGGGGCATCTGAAGTCGCAGGCGCGGCAGCCGACTGTGGGTCAGGCCGTCGATGAGGTGATGGTGGCGGTCGAGCGGGAAAATCCCGCGCTCGAAGCTGTGCTGCCGAAGGACTATGCCCGTCCGGCCCTCGACAAGCAGCGCCTCGGCCAGCTCATCGACATGATCGGCAACATCCGGGTGGGCGACGCGGAGGCCCGCTCGCGCGATGTGCTGGGCCGGGTCTACGAGTATTTCCTGTCCAGGTTCGCGAACGCCGAGGGCAAGAAGGGCGGCGAGTTCTATACCCCGCGCTGCGTCGTCCGGCTGCTGGTCGAGATGCTGGAGCCGTACCGGGGACGGGTCTACGACCCGTGCTGCGGCTCGTCCGGCATATTCGTGCAGTCGGTCGAATTCATCCGCGCCCATGCGACCGGCAACGGTAATGGCGGCCGGGCGCGCGCCGACATTTCCATCTGGGGTCAGGAATCCAACTACAAGACATGGCGACTGGCGAAGATGAACCTCGCCATCCGCGGCATCGAGGGCCGCATCGCCCATGGCGACAGCTTCCATAATGACCGCCACCCCGACCTCAAGGCCGATTTCATCCTCGCCAATCCGCCGTTCAATGTGAAGGACTGGCGCGGCGAGCGTCTGGCCGACGACAGGCGCTGGCGATACGGGACCCCGCCGCCGCGCAACGCCAACTTCGCCTGGGTGCAGCACATGGTGCACCATCTGGCGCCCGGTGGCATGGCGGGGATCGTGCTCGCCAACGGTTCCATGTCATCGGCCCAGTCGGGCGAGGGCGAGATCCGCCGGAACCTGGTCGAGACCGGCCTCGTGGACTGCATGGTCGCCCTGCCGGGCCAGCTCTTCTACTCCACACAGATCCCGGTCTGCCTGTGGTTCCTAGCGCGGGACCGCGGCAATGGCCGGTTCCGCGACCGGCGCGGCGAAATCCTGTTCGTCGATGCCCGCGCGCTGGGGCGCATGGCGGATCGAACCCACCGCGAGTTGACGGACGATGACATCGCCCGCATCGCCGGTGCCTACCACGTTTGGCGCGGCGAGGACGGCGCGGGCGCCTATGCCGATGTCCCCGGCTTCTGCCGCAGCGCGCCGCTGGCCGAGGTGCGCCAGCACGGCCATGTACTGACCCCCGGCCGCTATGTCGGCGCGCCGCCGCAGGAGAACGACGGCGAACCCTTCGAGGACAGGATGAAGCGCCTCGCCGCGCAACTGCGCGAGCAGCAGGCCGAGGGGGCGCGGCTGGACGCGGCGATCGGGAAAAACCTCAAGGCGCTGGGCTTCGGGGGTCGCGAGGCATGAGTATGACGGTCGCGGAATTGATCGAGCTGCTAGGCGGCTATCCGCCCGTACTGCGTGTCATGGTGGGCGGCTACGAAGAGGATTACGATGACCTGTCTCCCGAGCGCATGATTGTGAAGAAGATCCACCTCGATACGGGAACGGAGTCTTGGCAGGGAAGGCACGGCGACCCGGAAGGGGTGCCCGACGGGGAGCCGGATGCGGCCGGAACCGTTGAGGCGCTGGTCTTGCGCCGCTCTTCCTGGTGAAAGCGGTGCGGAAGGGCTGCTCATGATCGACTATGGAAAATTCGAGTTGTCCCTGAAACGCCTGGAGGAGCAACATAACAACTACCAGTCGCCTGACGAAGGACGATCCGAACTGACCCGGGAAGGGGTCGCCGAGTCGGTCATTCAGCGCTTCGAGACCTGCTACGACTGCTTGTGGAAGGTGCTGAAACGATACCTTAACGAGAAACTCGGCATTGCCGAAGTGCCCAACAGCCCCAAGCCTCTCTTCAGGCTAGCCCATGAAAACAGCCTGTTCGCTTCTCCGTTGGAAGATTGGCTTGAATATGCGGAAGCTCGTATCAATACGTCGCACGATTACGACGGCGAGAAAGCGAAAGCCTGCCTGGCATTGATGCCCACGTTTATCGACGATGCCATAGGCCTCTACCAAACGATGACCGAGCAAATATGGGAATAAACTTCTCCATCGACATCACCGCCGGGCAACGCAAAGATATTTTGGCGTTGCTCGAACGCCATCTCCCGAACACCAAGGCTTGGGCGTACGGTTCCCGGGTCAGTTGGACCTCTCGCCCCCAATCCGACATCGATATGGTGGTGTTCGCGACGCCCGAACAGAAACGCGCCGTTTCCGACCTCCGGGAAGCGTTCGAGGAAAGCAGTCTCCCATTCCGGGTGGACCTTTTCGTCTGGGATGATGTGCCGGGCTCCTTCCGAAAGCAAATTGAGCGCGAACATGTAGTACTGACTGATGCGGGGCGTTCCTCCAACACGTTTGAAACTGCGACATTGGGTGAAGTCACCAAGCTGACTCTGAGTAGTGTCGACAAAAAGACCAATAATGGAGAATTCACTGTATCGCTTTGCAGCTATATGGATGTCCATTCAAGAAGATCCATCCAAGCCGACATTCCATTCATGACGGCGACTGCTACCAGCAAAGAGATTGATCGGTGCAGATTACAAGCCGACGATGTCATTATTATTAAGGACTCGGAAAAACATGATGACATTGGAGTTTCTGCGCTTGTCCGCGAGAATATCAAAGGGCTTGTGTGTGGGTACCACCTCGCGATTCTTCGCCCATCAAAAGATGAACTTCATGGCCCTTATCTGTACTACGCACTTCAAACCAGAGAGGCTCGGCACCAATTTCACTCCTTCGCCAACGGTGTGACAAGATTTGGCCTGCGTAAAGACGACATTCTTCGTGTCAAGGTTCCCCTCCCCCCTTTCGCCGAGCAGCGAGCGATTGCCGGCATCCTCGGCGCGCTGGACGACAAGATCGCCTTGAACCGGCGCAGGAACGAGACGCTGGAGGCGATGGCGCGGGCGATCTTCAAGGACTGGTTCGTCGATTTCGGGCCCACCCGCGCCAAGGCAGAAGGCCGCGCTCCTTACCTCGCCCCCGAACTGTGGGAACTGTTTCCCGACGCGCTGGACGGCGAAGACAAGCCGGAGGGATGGAAATTCGAAACACTTGAAAGACTGGCGGTCACTAATCCAAAAACATGGACTACTCGGCATCATCCACCAACCGTAGAATATGTAGATCTGTCAAACACCAAACGGGGAAACATTGAATCGACGGCTGTGCTCAACTGGGAGGCAGCACCAAGCCGTGCTCGCCGTGTTACGAGAAAGGGTGATACGATCATTGCAACAACTCGTCTAGGCAATGGTTCATTTTCCTACATACAAAGAAACGGCCTGACTGCCAGCACCGGGTTCGCAGTGCTCTCGCCGCGTAGGACGTATTATCGGGAGTTCGTGTATCTTGCGGCCACCAGCGGCGTCAATATCATGCGCTTGGCAAGCCTCGCTGATGGGCATGGAGGTGCGTACCCGACCATAAAGCCGAAGGAAATTTCTGAAACTGTCATAGTTTTTCCAAGGGATGATTTCTTGATTTCATTTTCTGACCTTGTTTCGCCGATCCGAGACAAGATTGAACGCGCCAAAACAGAATCAATTATTCTTGCTCAGGCCCGTGATCTTCTGCTCCCGCAGCTTATCTCAGGTGCCATCCGTGTTCGTGTCGACGAAATGGCTGCGGAACTGAATTTGGTCAACCGCCGGGCCACAGCAACTTCCCATGGCTGACGCGAGTCTTAACTCAAGGTGAAGCCGATAGGCTTCTGGTGATGGAAAAACGCTGCGTGGACAGCACCGTGTGGGATTATCCGGATTGGGGAGGGCGGACCACGACTCCCCTAGTCTCGGCGGACAGGCGCGAGCACTTCGTTCTCGACCTTTGGCGGGCAAGGTTCGACCTCCGTAAAGGAACTTACCCGAATCGTGCTCGACAAGTCGCGATCCTGGCGCGACTCGATTTTGGAGGCGCGCCGCACCGCAACCCGGACGGCGAGGAAGTCGGCTCCCCTCACCTGCATCTCTACCGGAAAGGATATGGCGACAAGTGGGTCTTTCCCATTCCGCCGGAGAAGTTTCGGAATCTGGATGACCTGTGACTGAACCTCGAAGATTTCATGGAGTTCTGCAACAGTACCAAATCACCGGTGATCAGGCGGGGATTATTCACATGATCCAGGACATACAGGCATTAGTGGAGCGGTACTCGACTTGGCTGAATGACTGGACGCACCTGCGCGAGGTCGGAGATTGCATCGAGATTACAACTCCGTACCTGGATCGGCATTCGGCATGGATGCGCTCTGGTGGACCTGTGGCAGACCTCGCGCAGCCGGCTCTTCATCCGTCGCGCCCAACGGTAGCCGTGGGACTCGACGACGAAGGTCCGTTCGCGCAGCAGGTGGCTGCCGCACAGCGGGTGGCGGCACGGATCGTAGCCCCTGTACGCAGCCCAGCAGTCGTGGACCCGGACGCCCGGGTAGCGCGGGAGGATGCCGATCTCTTCGATCGCCTCCCGACCGCGCGTGCGGTGCGGGAATTTCACGGTCAGGGTGCCGTCGGTGACGACAGGGAGCCATGGGGTCTTGCCGGCGACCCAGAATCCGGTCTCATCGACCTGCATGGCCGGGCGTTGCAGGAGAGGGGCCGCGGCGACCTCCTCCCAGGATGCGAGCGCATCATGAAAGCGCCGGACCTGGCCGAGACCGATCGCCTCGGAGAGCTGGATGCCGGAGATCGCGTGCACGAGCGAGACGGCACGGCGCAGGGACCGCATCTGGGCGATCCGCAGATTGAGGACCAAGGCCTGGATGCGGACACCGTACTGCACGGGACCCGGCATGGGGTCTGGGAACCGGCCCTGGGTCCGGGCCCGGCACTTCAGGCCTTCTTGGATCTTGGCGTCGACGCGGCGCTCGACGACTTCGAACCCGAGGTCGTAGAGGACGCGGCGCTCCCGATCGACGGGGTCGACGTCGTCGAGGTCGACGCCGCAAGCGTCGCAGGCATCGACGGTGATCGTCTCCTTGACGGGGGTCGTGCGCCGGGGGCCGCCCGTCTGCGGGTTCGGCTTCGGGCCCTTGCCGTGGCTCCCGGTGCGCCGCGCGCGCTCGTCCTGGTCCGTCTGGGACGGCGCCGACCGGAGTTCCGGCTCGTCGTGCGCGTGGTCTTCTCCATGAGCACGGCCAGCAGCCGCTGTAGCAGCATCCGCAGGCCGCGGAAGAGCGCCTCGCACTCCGGGGGGACCGTGCCTTGCGTGCGGAGATCCTGGAACCGCTTCCGGAAGGCGTCGACCTCCGGGCGCAGGGATGTGCCGACGTGGAAACGACGATCGAGACCGATGCAGGACGTCGACCTCCGGGCGCAGGGATGTGCCGGCGACGCTCGTCCTCCCGACGCCTCCCCCCCCCCCGGACGGCCGCCCGCGGCGAGCCGCTCGCCTTCGGGCATCGTCCGGTAGCGCCGCGCCCCGCTCTCTGCGAGGCGCGGGAGGCGCGGGCGGTCGATCGAGTTCCGGCCCGCGCACGTGGGCCCGTGCGGCCGGCCCGAGGCGACGGTCGCGAGAACCCGCAGGGCGCAGCCCGGGTGACGTTCCACCGGGTACTCACAGCGGAAGGGGTCGATCGCCTGGCGGGGGAGGTCGAGGCCGAGGCTGCGCCGCGCCGGCGGCGGGCGCGTCAGGATCGCGCCGCCCCCAAGGAACGCCTCCAGGTACACGTCCTGTGGCGGCCGGGCCGCAACGACCGCCGGGCTCCGACCCGTCGTCGCCTTCGATCCATACCCTGCCGCCATCCACACCTCCGACGCGATCCGTCCCGATGGCCCATCCTGGAGAGGGTCCCTCCTACAACGTCAAGCGCAGATCTCCGGCGGAGGGGAACGGCAGCCCACGGAACCCGCTCCACCGGTCCTCGGCCGCGAGCGAGTGAAAGGGGCACGGGACAATGCCGGATCCGAACCCGTCAGGAAAAACGATTCGTCATCAGTAGGGGGGGGTGAGTAGATACCGCGATGGCCGCAATCCCGGAACAGCGGCCCGAGTTCGCCGCCGCCGCCGAGCGGAAACGCCTTTTCCGGCCTTGCAATTCAACAGCATTACCGCTAGCTTTCTGACAAACGAACAGGAGACATCGATCAATGCGGGGGCTTCCCAAGCGCATCATGGAGTACGCCCAAGCTCGTCCGGAAGCCACGCCACTGTGTCCGGGCGCTCTGCTGCACCTCGGCCACCGTGCGGCGATCGACCAGTCATTGTCCCGCCTCGCGCGCTCGGGCCGCCTCATGCGCATCTGCCAGGGCATCTACATGCGCCCGGTCGAGACCCGGTTCGGAACGTGTGCGCCGCACACCTGGAAGGCTCTTGAGGCCCTTTCGGCACTTTGGGGCGAGACCATCGTGCCGTGCGGCGCCGCCGCGGCCAATCGCCTGCGCCTGACCACGCAGAATCCGGTGCGCGAGGTCTATCTCACCTCCGGTCCCAACCGCATGCTGCACTTCGGTTCGTCCATCGTGGAACTGCGCCACGCGCCGCGCTGGCAACTTGCGGTGCCGCACCGCAAGGCGGGCGAGGTCATCCGCGCCCTGGCATGGCTGGGCCCCGGGGAGATCGAGGACGGCCTCGAAGCGGTTCTGCCGACGCTCTCCGAGGCGGAGCGGGAAGAGCTTGCGGTCGCGAGGGCCGTCATGCCCATCTGGATGGCCAAACCCCTGAGCGCGCGCCTCGCACATGGCTGAGACGCCATTCCAGAGCCTTTCGGCCGGCGACCGCCTCCACGCGCTGAGGTTCGCTCAGGAAAAAGGACAATACCGGACGCATTTGCTCGAGAAGGACATCTGGGTCGTCGCCACCCTCGCAGTGCTGTTCGAGGCCCCGTTCGCCGGGCACCTGACCTTCAAGGGCGGCACGTCGCTGTCGAAAGTGTGGCGGGCGATCCGCCGGTTCTCCGAAGATGTCGACATTACCTACGACATCCGGGCGTTTGCGCCGGATCTGGTTTCCGGCGCCAGCGACGAGGCGCTTCCGCCCACGCGCAGCCAGGAGAAGCGCTGGACGCGCGCCATCCGCGCCCGTCTCGCGGAATGGGTCCGGGACGAGGCCCGCCCCATTGTTGAACAAGGTCTCTCCGACGCCGGTTTCGTGACGCGGGTCCGAGCGGAAGAGGAGAAGCTCTGCGTCGCATACGAACCGATGTTCGAGGCGCCGGAAGTCATAGTCGAGTTCGGCGCCCGATCGACCGGCGAGCCGCACGCGAGCCGCCCCGTTGTGTGCGACGCGGCCGCACATCTTCCCGGCCTCGCGTTTCCCGAAGCGCATCCCACCATCATGCTGGCGGAGCGCACGTTCTGGGAGAAGGCGACCGCCATCCATGTCTTCTGCTGTCAGGAGCGGCGGCGCGGCGAGCGTCTGTCGAGGCACTGGCACGATCTCGCGCGTCTTGACGAGGCGGGAATTGCGGCAAACGCGCTCGCCGACCGTGCCCTCGCCCTGTCGGTTGCCCGCCACAAGGCGATGTTCTTCACCGAGAACGACGCGACCGGCTCGCGGATCGATTACGAAGCGGCCGTTTCCGGTGACCTCCAACTCGTCCCCTCCGGCGCCGCGCGTGCGGTGCTCGCCGATGATTACGCCCGGATGCTCGCCGATGGCATGCTCCTCGACGACAACGAGTCGTTCGACCTGTTGATGGAACGATGCGCCCGGATGGAGACCCGGGCCAACGAGACGAAGGCATGACAGCGCAATCTCCCGAACCCGGACGCATCGCCCTAGTAGTACGGAAACATTGAACTGACGACAGTATTCTGGCAAGATTTCCGTGTCGGTCCGTGGCCATCGGGAAGTCGCGCGGAGGCTGGACTACCAAGCTTCATCGGGTTGCCGCGAATGATCGAAGCGCCGTGGGGTTTTCCTTGTCCGGAGGGCAGGCGGGGAATGGGCTTCAGGGACGTAAGATGCTGAGCCGAATGGTAGTACCGGATCCTGCACGATACCTGGTGATGGACAAGGCTTAGGAAGGAGATGAGACCCGTGAGCGGGTTGCGGGCCGGAGACTGGAGCCTGTGGTCCCACCGAAGGCAAATCGGGTTGCGCCATGGGATTGTATCTAGTGCCTGCCCGGAAAATCCCTAAGATTTGGATTACATGAATGAAAGCCCAATATTAACAGGGCGAAGATTCATCGAATCCAGCCTGATTTCAGCGGAATATGCCGTCATATGCCCTCAAAGAAGGAATCTTCGGTTCTCCAGATTCCAAATATGCTTACATATACAATGTGTTGTGATTTTCCGTGCAGACACTATCTACTCACCCCCCTACTGATGACGAAGATCGATCCGCTTCTTGTCAGCCGGAACACGCACCTCCGGTCATCGGCCGCGAGCGAGTTAAAGGGGCAAGGGAAAATGCCGGATCCGAACCCGTCAGGAAAAACGATTCGTCATCAGTAGGGGGGTGAGTAGATACCCTTCTTTGATGGCATATGACGGCATATTCCGCTGAAATCAGGCTGGATTCGATGAATCTTCGCCCTGTCAATATTGGCCTTTCATTCATGTAATCCGACTCTTAGTGATTTTCCGGGCAGGCACTAGTAGTACGGAAACGTTGAACTGATGACAGTATTCTGGCAAGATTTCCGTGTCGGTGCGTGTCGGCACGCGTGAGCGCCCGATCGGTACGGCGCTCTCTTGTTCATCCCCACAGACCCGATGCCGAACATGCAGGCGCTCATGCTCTCTTGGGGATCGGACGGATCCGGTTTCCGGGAACCGAGCCGGCCTGCAGGGGTTCGGTGCGGGGATCGGAGTGGATCATGGCCAACCCTCAGGGCAGGAAGCTCTATCGAGTGCGCCTTTCGGCGTCGGAGCGCCGGGAACTCCAAGCGATCGTCGACGGTACCGGAGCCGCTTGGCGTCGTCGTCGGGCGCAGATTCTCCTGATGGCAGACGAGGGGCGCGACGGCGGCAAACTCCGAGATGTGGACATCGCGCGCGGCCTGGGTATCGGCGCTTCGACGGTCGAACGCCTGCGCAAGCGTTGTGTTCTGGAGGGTTTGGAGGCCTCTCTCCGCCGCCGGGAGCAGGAGAACCGCCGACCGAAACTCCTGGACGGGGCGAAGGAAGCGAAGCTGGTGGCTCTGGCCTGTTCTTCCCCGCCCGAGGGTTGTGTTCGCTGGACACTGAAGCTGCTGGCCGGTCGTCGGATGGAGATGGAGATCGTCGAGAGCATCTCGAAAGAAACGGTACGGAAGACTCTGAAAAAAAGGAGATCAAGCCTTGGTTGAAGCAGTACTGGTGCATTCCCCCGAGTCGCAACGCGCCGTTCGTGGCGGCGATGGAGGAGGTGCTGGACACGTATCAGCGGGATTTTGCCGAAAACGAGGTTTTGGTCTGTATGGATGAGACCCGCCGGCAGCAGACGAAGGAAACCCGCCTTCCCCGCCCCGTGCGGCCCGGGCAGCCGGAAATCGTCGACTACGAATACGAGCGAAACGGTACGGCCCATCTCTTCCTAGCGTTCGCGCCCAATGAAAACTGGCGTACGGTAAAGGTCACCGATCGCCGCACGGCGCGGGACTGGGCGCAGTTCATCCGGGAACTCGCGGACGATCCTATCCCCGGAAAGAAGATTGTACGGGTCATGGACCACCTGAACCCGCACAGCCCCGCATCGTTGTATGAGGCCTTTGCACCCCGGGAGGCCATGCGGGTGCGAAAGCGGTTCGAGTTTCGGTACCCGCCGAAGCACGGAAGCTGGCTCACCATGGCCGAGATCGAAATCGGTGCGTGGTCGCGACAATGTCTTCGACGACGCATTCCCGACCGCGCCACCCTGCTGCGGGAGACCGCGGCGTGGGTCAAGCGCCGCAACTCGGCCGGCGGTACTGTCGACTGGCGGTTCACGACGGCGGACACCCGGGTGAAACTGAAGTCTCTATACCCAGCAATTCAATGATTCCGTACTACTAGTTCGCTTGCACCCAAGGCCGGCTTCATCGCCGGCCATCGCGAAGATGAAACGCGTCGGGCCGGTCAATAGTCATGACGCCAGGTCATCCCGATGCTGGAGCCTTGACCTGCTTCCGTCCTGCTGTCCACGATCACGTTGTCCATCAACGTCACCTCGACAAGAACGGACGATTGCCCGCTTCCGATCTGCTGCTCGGCGCCGACAAAAACCCGCTCGCCAAGATTTTGCCCCGCTATCACGGCGGCATCCTCACCCGTCGTTCCGGAAAACCTCAGCACATCCACGCCGACCGTCTGACGAATACGATCCTGAATGCCGACCCCGTGTCCAAGCAATCCGGCGATGCCGAGCGAAAGCTGGAGGGCCTGCAGGCTCGTCAGAGACTGCTGCGACACTCCGAACAGCAGCCTCGGCAGGACCTCGTCGGAGGGCAACCCTGACCGGGATTCGAAACGGACAAGCGGCTTCGACAGACGGCCGGTGACATAAATTCCTCCATGGATATCCCGGGTCTCCCGCTCTAGGCTGACGTCGATGACAGGATCCAGCCCCGGTGTCCCGTCCAACAGAACTTCGCCGCGGGTGAGCTCGAACGGCCGGCCCAACAGGTTCAGGCTGCCGCGAACCTTGCTCACGGTGCCGGACAACACCGGGCTGGAGACGTCTCCCATCGCTCGGAGGTTCAGGCTCCATTCGGATTCCAGGCCCCGTCCGCGAACGAACACGTCGCGGGCGGCGCGAACGGTAATATCCACTGCCGCCAGATGGGAGGCTTCCACTTCGGGTTTCTCAGGCGCCTGCGGCACCCGGATGCCGTCGAGTGCCACGGCATCGGGCGGCATCGCGTTGATGAGCCGTATCTCCGCCTCGTCGACCGTAAACTCGCCATCGAACGCGAGGCGGTTCCACGGCCCCTGCAGTCGACCGGCGCCGCTTATCCTGGCTGTAATGTCGTCGCGCTGCAGCAGCAGGGCTTGGCCCAAGCGCAAAACGGCGTCGACCGTCGGGCGCGGACCGAGGTGGACCATCGCATCGCCATGGACCTGGCCATAACCGCCGTCGGTAGCGCTGTATTTCAGCAGGACGACAGCACTTTCGGTCATGGTAGCCTCTATCGCGACACCGACCAATCCAAGTCCGGCATCTATATGGGCGTAACTCCCCTGGGCGAGACCCAAACGGCCGGAAAGGCGAGGCGCCTCGACCGTTCCTGAGATGCTCAGGTGCAGGTCGACGTCGCCATCCATCACGTGCGGCGAAGGCGGCATCATGGCCGAGAGGTCCGCGATCTTCCCGTGCCAGGACAGGGTCCCGCCGACGGGCCCTCCCTCCGAAAGGCGTGGAAGGCCATTCTTCCCCACATGTACCGGCAGCACCAGCTGTGCCGCCACCGGCTCGCGAAAACTGCCCTCGATAACGCCCTGCAGGTCCAAACGAGCGCCGTCCCAGCGACCGGACGCGGCCACCGAAACCGTGTCTCCCGCTTCAAGGTGCGTCAGGGCCAGGTCTCGGGCGTCTATCTCGATCTCGGCAAGACTTCCGGTGCGACGCGTGTCGAATGTCGCAGTAACGTCCAGAAATCCGGATGCCGTCTGAAGCCTCGCCAGATCGGCCAGAGGCGCTACGGGAATGCCGACACCCCTGAGGTGACCGGCAAGGCCGGCGGCGTGCCGGCTCAAGGCTCCGCTGAGACGCCCACCGCCCGACAGTCGAAGGTCGAACTCGTTCGTCTCGAACCGGTCTCCCGTTCGGTCGATATGCAATTCGACAGGACTGTGGAGCATCGTCTGCAGCGCCCCGATCGAGGCACTGCCACTGGTCACGGCGACGCGGAGCTGCTCGCCGACGAGGGCCGCCTGTCCCTCCAATACGAGCTCCGCCCGATGGACCGCCAAAGCGCCCACAACGCTGCCGGAAAAGTCCAGCGCCGCCGCAGCGCCGGTAGCTTGGACATCAAGCGCATCGACAGCGAGCGGCCCGACTCCGCCGGACAGTACGGACAGCTTCAGGTCGAATTTCTCGCCAGCCGTCAGGTCTCCCACTGCAATATCCAATACGGCCTGCCTCATCACGAAGCCCGAGACCTCGGCCTGCGCCACCCTGAGCGTTGACGCGAGCGTCTGCCGGCCGTCCTTCGCACCCAGGGCGAAGGCCCCCTCCACCGTCCCGGAAGCTTCAAGCCCTGCAACCGCTGCCAGGAACCTGACATCCGAGGCAGTCAAGACACCCTTGCCCTCCGCCAACATCGTCCCGGTCGAAATGACCACGGCATCGCTCGCGATCTCCACGCCGGCCACGTTCAGTTTGACATCTTCCAAGCGCCATCTGTCCCGATCGAAGCCCACGACCGCGTCGGCCGAGCCGTGGCCGAGCCAACCGCCAACCATGGCAATACCGATCCTGCCAGTGACGGTATCGCCAACGCGGATGTCGTGGGTCAGCCGCAGTCGTCCATACGAGGTGCCCTCATACAGACAGTCGGTGCCTGCGACCGTCCCGGCGAGCTCAACATTGCCACGAGGACCGGCAACCCGGCCCGAGGCTTCCAATGCCCCTGCCGCCCGCTGATCGAACTGCGCTGCGATCCGCGCGACATCGGGTACGCGCAGACTGTACATGAGATCGATCCTCCCGGAAGCCAGATCCACATCGCCACGGGCAGTGGCCGTCAGCAGCGGCGATTCCATGCCTGTAGCGATATCGTAGTTGTCTCCTGCCTCGCCCGAAGTCAGCCGGGAATGCATGTCCGCCGCTTCGATGACCAGCCTGCGATCCGACAGGGCCCCTGTCACCCGAAGCGTGGCATCCCCGATCCCCGTCGAAGCCATGTGCGCCACGCGCAGCTTGGCTGCTTTCCCTGCAAGGACGAACGTGGTTCCTGCGGACCCCTGCTTTACATTTGCCTGGGCTTCGACCCGCGCTGCACCGATCGCGCCGGTTTCCGGAGCCTCTACAGTGACCTGCCCCGACGCCTCCAGCGCTCCTCCGGGACCGGTCACCCTGCCGTTGAATGTCAAGCGCTCGAATGCCAGCTCTTCGACCAGTGTCGCCGCCGATGAGTCTGCCACGATCGAGACGTCTAGATCGTTGCTTCGCCCCGCGGTGGAGAACGATCCTGACACCCGCAGCACCGCGGCTGCCGTTCGCAATTCGGCGGCCACAATATCCAACTCGCTGCTCGAACGCTCTGTCACAGCAAGCGTGAGCCGAGCCTCATCACCGAGTATATCCCGCAAGTCCTGATTCATCGCCGGGCCCGGGCGGACGGTCACTCTCGAATCGACGGTCAGGGCATCCGAGTAGTCTACGGCCGCTTGGCCGTTCGCTGTAACCACACCCTCCACTGCCGCCAGGAATGACAGCCGCCAATCATCGGGAGGCCCTTCGCCCAACAATTGGAGGCGGGCGGGGACATCGGCCGGGAAACCGGAGGCGGCGGACACCATTCCACCTGCCGCTTCACGTCCCTGGAGCGAAAGCCGCAGCGTTCCCGCAGGGAAGTCGCGCCGCGCTTCGAATGCGATCTCCCCGGCCACGGCGTCGGTGCGTTGCAAGGCCAGCATGATTTCCTGCACATCTTCCCGGTCGTGCATCCGCCCTTCGGCATTGAATTGGATGGCCTGTGGCAGGATCCCTTCCCTGATGTCGATGCGCTCGAAACGAATCCGGTCGAGGGCCAGTTTGATCGGCGCGCGCGGCCAGTCCAGGAGATCGCGCTGCCAAGGTTTCTGGGGTTTGAGTTCCGGCCATACGGCCTTGTCGGCGGGAGCACGCAACACGGTCGCCCCCGTCACCCTGAGATCGGGGATCGCGAGTTCGCCTTCGATCAAACGGCTTGGTCGCCACGCAAAGGCAAGCCGCTCGATAGTCATCCAGATGCCCGACCCGTCCGAGATCCGGACATCCAATAGGTTGGTCAGGCCGTCGTCGGTATCCTCAATGGAGCCGACCTGAACCTCGAACGAGCCGGGGGAGCTTACCATGTCGAGGGCGAGCGCAATCAGTTTGTGCTCGACAAACGATACCCACTCCTGGGCTCGGGGCGCGCTCCAAGCCACCGTCCATCCGACCAGGACCGCCAGTAATACCATTGTTGCACGCATCAGAAGGCCTGCCCGATCGAAACGTAGAAGGCAAACGGATCGTCAAACGACCGGGCATTGACCGGAACCGCTAGGTCCACCCGGATCGGCCCCACGCCGGAGAAGTAACGCATGCCGAGGCCCAGCGCCGCCCGCACGTCGTCGGAACCGTCTGGCAGGGAATCTGCGGAGACCAGTCCCGCGGCAACGAATGGCACGATGCCGAAGTCGTCATCGACCCTGATCCGCAGTTCCGCCTCGGCTTCCACGGCAGCACGGCCTCCGCTCGGCACGCCGTCCGGATCCCGCGGACCGATACTCGACTTCGCGTACCCCCTGACAGATCCTCCGCCGCCGGCATAGAGGCGCCGCGTCGCCGGCACACGGTCGAGAGAACGTGCTGCCACCGTGGCAATCCTGGCGCGGGCAGCGCCTACATAGCGCGCCCCGCGATCCAAGGAACGGTAGGCTGCCCCCCGGATACCGAAGTTTGCAAATCGCGTCGGCTTACCGTCGAATTGTCCGGCAAACGGCGTTACCTCCAGTTCCAAGCGTTCGCCCGTTGTGGGGTTGAGAGCATGATCGGTGCGGTCGTAGGAAATCGACGCCGGAAAGCCGGCCAGGTGGGCGTTGGTCGAACCTCGCGATTCTCGGATATCGCTTAACTCGACCAAGCCTCCGAACCCGACGATCCACCGTGGCGTGAGTCGACGCTTCAGAGCGACAGCGCCGTTCACCGCCCGGGCGTCGAAAGCGGGGTCGTCCGTGCGGGTGACGCCCAGACTGCCCACGAGGTCCTGCCCCGGACGAATGTACTGCGGCTTCCGCAGTTCGGAGGTCACCCCCTGCGTGGCGCGGCCCACGTCAACCCTAAACTTCAGGGATTCGTTGGCCCCAAACAGGTTGCGGTGCTGCCAACCGAACCGTGCCGCCGGCCCGAGGTCCGTATCGTAGCGCATTCCTGCTTCCACCCGCCGGCGCGGCCCCTCGTCCACCGTGACGAGGACAGGTAACGCTGATGGACCATCGCTGTCAGGCGGCACCTCATCGGGGATGCGGACCGATATATGTCGAAACAGCCCGGTACTCATCAGGCGCTGCTGGTATTCACGGAGCGCCCGCCGATCGAACGGACTGCCTTCTTTCCACGACCAATAGGTCGAGAGATAACGTTCCTGGACGGTTTCGAGACCCGCGAACCGTATTGGACCGAACACCGAGAATGGCCCGAGCGCAAAGCTGCTCACCACTGTGACCGTTGCGGATTCCGGGTCCGCCACCCCTTCCCTTCGGACATACGTCGCATACGGATAGCCCTCAGCCTGCAAGGCGGCAACCGCAGCCTCTTCGGCCCGCACGATCGCCGCCGCGTTCGCCGCAGCTCCTACCGGAGACCCCAGTGACTCCGCAGTCAACTTCGGCGGGTCGGCAAGGGTAGGAGGATGGAATACCAGCGCGTGATCGTTCAGGACATATAACGGCCCGGGACGGACGACGAACGCGACGCTGGCCGCCTCGTCCGAACGAAAGACGACACCCGACGTCACATCAGGCGCAAAGTAACCCTGCGACCGCAGAAGGCCGGTCAAGCGGGTTTCGTCGTTCTTGACCCGTTGGAGCAAGCCGACCCGACTGCGGGCGCCGCGTTCGCGCAGCCGAAATGTCAACAGCATGCGTTTGGCGAGATCGACGACCGGAGCAGACGGTAGTCCCTCAAGCGACACCTCGTAGCTCACGATCCGGGCGGGCGGAGGGGGTGAGAAGGAAGCTCCGTCAACGCGGAGGCCCTCTGAGCAGCCGAGCAGTCCGAACAGGATCACTCCCCAAAACCCGACGGCCCCAAGGACCAACAAGTTGGAGGGAATTCGGCCCGCACCTGGATCCGGAATCCCATGGACGTTCATCGATCCTCTTGCCCGTTCCATCGCAAGCGATGCGAGCAAGGCATGGCCTGCCTCCATCGACGGGTCCAGTGCGAATGTTCGTGCATGGGCGGCTTCTCCGCCAAGCGAGCCGGCCAGCGGAGCGTAGCGGAGCCGGCCGGCCCGCTTGGCATGATTGTTTCCGGGGCTGGGGCTCGGTATCCCGAGCTGCTGTGCGGATGCACGGCGTGGGAGTGGCGGCGCCAGGACTCGATGAGAATCCGGGCCTCCTTCAGGGTATGGAAGACCTCCCCGTTCCGGAGCTCGTCTCGCAGTCGTGCGTGGGAGCTTTCGATGAATCCGTTCTCCCAAGGAGATCCCGACCGGATGAAGGCCGTGCGGGCGCCGACCCCCTCTCTGCCAACATCGCTGAGAGTCTGTACGGAAACTATGGAGCGGCCCCGATTCTGGCCGCTCGTGCAAAGTATCGGCTTCGGAGAGACCGCTTCGAAAGCAATCTGACAGATGTGAAATGGGCTTGTTTGATCCCGATGTAATCTCCAGCCACATCGCAGATACCAGAATCGGGGTCGCTCAATAGTTTCCGCACAGGCTCTGAGACACCGACTACCCTTGGAATGAGAGAGCGGCAGAGAGGAACCATGATGAAGGCAGACCCGAATGTGGGCAGGGGGTGTACCCCAAGGTGATCCCGTGCTTGTTGATGTGATGCGATCGGATTCTTGATTGCGGCGCGGGTCGACGCGTTCGAGTCTGCGATTGTGAGAGGTGCGGACGTCTGCGGCCCGGTGGCGGCGTGGAGCGGGGCGCGAGGGGCCCGCTTCGGCGGATCCGGGACGAGCGAGAGGCCGGCCGGGTTGGGGGGCCGGCTCGGATGCTTGCGGTTTCGGTCGGGGTGTGGGCGCGGTCCGGCGGGTCTTGTGACGGCGTGCAGGACCGGCTTGCGCGGGTCGGCATAGGGGTGGGCGTCGGCGAAGCTGGGGAAGGGTTGGGGCAGCTTCCGCGGGTGGTGGAGGATGACGGCAAGGGCGAGGGTGTGGAGGATCGCGTGGTTTGCGGGCGCGTTGCGGGCCCGGAGCCTGGAGTCGTCTTCGCGGAAGGTGGCGTCGCGGATGGGGTGAGGGCGTTCGACCCCCAGGGACCGCGGTTCCCTGCGAGTACCGGTTGCGGCGAGGCGCGGCCGGCCTCGACCGAGGTCCTGCCGTAGGCGTGCTCGGTGGTCGGTTTTCCGGATTTCGTGCATTCGACGCGCCGGGGGACACGGAAGATCGGTTGGACGTGGGGATCGTGGATCATCTTCGCGGGCGGGGTGAAACCTCGATGCTGCGCGGCTCGATGCGGCCGTGCTCGAGCGTGGGCGTTTCGCGGTAGCGTCCCGTGCTCGTGGTCTCCCAGTGGATGCTCTCGAACGTCTCGAAGGTCTTGGGAGCGTGGCCTTTGACCCCGTCATCATCCCGTCGGAGCCCTGGGTCTCGACGATCCGCCGTGCCGTCTCGCGGATGGTGGGGAGCGCGTCGAGGGTGAGCCGACGGCCGGCCACCGGCGCGGTCTCGAGCGCGGCGTGGACGGCGGCGATCGCCCCGCCCTCGTCGGGATCGTGGAGGATCGAGACCGGCATACCGGTCCCGTGCTCGATCAGCGAGATCGTCTCGTTAGGATCCTCGCCGGTGCGGTGGGCGCCGCGCATGCGCGTGCCGTCGACCGCGATCGCGGGGCCGACCCGCAGGCGCGGCTGCGCCCAGCGCCGCAGCGCCTCCTCGATCCACGCCGGGTCGGGGTTCTGCAGCACCCGGTGCACGGTCGATTGGGACACCGGCTCCTACCGGCCGGTGTCCGGGTTCTTCCACGCACCGATCTGCGCCAGATCCTTCTGCGTCATCGCCTTCGCATAGCGTGCCGCCGCCACCGCGCCGTGCCGATTCGCCCGCCGCGCCCGCACGATCACGCACCGCACCGAGGCGATGCCGTGCGTGCGCCCCTGCGCGCGCCGGAAGTCGGAAAGCGCCGCAAAATGCGGGTACATCGAGCGCACCTCCCGCGCCGACCGGCCGCTCTGCGTCGCCCGCAACGCCCACGCCGCAGGAAGCGGCGCACGATCCCGCAACCGACGACCGGCGTCGCGACGCAGCGGAACCCCGTACCGATTCCTTCGCCTCCCCGTGCGGGATCGGTAGAGCGCCCGTGGGCGCGCGCATAACCCTTGCTCCTGCCCACGCACGTCCCGTTCGCCGCCTGGTACAGGGTGCCGCGGAACTTCGTCGGCGAGACCCACGACTCCGCCACCCGCAACGGATGGCCGTACGCAGCCTCCCCGTCGTCGCTGAGACACCGCCTCATCCGCGACCACGCACACGAGGCAAGACCCTGAGAGCCTGTACGGAAACTATGGAGCGGCCCCGATTCTGGCCGCTCGTGCAAAGTATCGGCGTCGGAGAGACCGCTTCGAAAGCAATCTGACAGATGTGGAATGGACTTGTCTGATCCCGATGTACTCTCCTGCCACATCGCAGATACCAGAATCGGGGCCGCTCCATAGTTTCCGTACAGGCTCTGAAACCCCCGGCGCCCCCCCCAGAATCACAAACCTCGTGGGGTTTCCGATCCGGTGCAACCGCTCCAACGGTTCCTCGCGGCGCCCGCCCATCCCACGGTCCCGCGGCGCACAGCAGAAGGCACCCGTCTGCCCGCCCGCAGCGCCCATCCACCGCCCGCGCCACGTGCACACGGAGCGCAGACCTCGACCCGCAAACGGCTTGAAACCCAGATCATGATGACGGTCCACCACACGGTTCCAGCGACACACCTCATCCGGCCGCGCCAGGCGCACCACCCCATCCCGGAGCACACAACCCTCCGGAGTCGTCTCGAAAACATCCGCGGCGCGCTCCATGACCACCACGGATACCACACCGCTTCACCAACAGCCAGCACAAATCCGAATCATCCGGAACCCGCGGAACCCAGCCTTCCAACCAACCTAGCGTGGGATGGTCTTGACCTGATGCTGATTCGGTCGGCTGCAAGGGGCCCCCAAAAGAACAGGGCGCTACTTTGGAGGCCTCGACAGGGTATCTACTCACCCCTACTGATGACGAAGATCGATCCGTTTCTTGTCAGCCGGAACACCACGCACTTCCGGTCCTCGGCCGCGAGCGAGTTAAAGGGGCAAGGGACAATGCCGGATCCGCACCCGTCAGGAAAAACGATTCGTCATCAGTAGGGGGGTGAGTAGATACTCGACAGGATGACCCTTGTGTTTCAAGGGTATTCTTCGCTCAGAATCCCGGAAATCGGCGATTTCGGGCCCGAATCGGCGAAATCTCGTTAAACATGGGCTAATGACACTCGCGGCCACGGCAGCCCCGGCGCACGAACCGTGCGCGATGGCAGCCATCTGCCTGGCGGCTCGCCTGCGACGAAGTGGAACGCCCCTCGCGGGCGTTTGGAGCGTTTGGAAATGAGCGATCCATTGCCGTATAGTATCTTGTGGGATACACACGACCGGTGATGGAAGTTCGCCAGACCGAGGAGTACGATAGCTGGTTCCGGAAACTTCGCGACAAGCGGGCGAGGGGACGGATTGACGTCCGCATCCGTCGGTTGTCGCTGGGCAATCCGGGAGATGTGCGGCCGGTGGGCAAGGGCATCTCGGAACTGCGGATCGACTACGGGCCGGGCTATCGCGTGTATTTTCGTCTGGTCGACAAGGCGACGGCCGTACTGCTGATCGGCGGCGACAAGGGAACCCAGCGGCAGGACATCGAAAGAGCGCGCGGTCTCGCGCAGGAGCTGGGAAAGGGAGATGACCGATGAAGGATTTGCGAATCCGTGCGGATGCGGCAAGGGCGAAGACCCGCCCCTGGGATGCAGCGGACCATCTGGAAGATCTCGACGACGTTGTGGCCTATCTGGAAGCGGCGTTCGAGGACGGCGATCCGCGCATCATCGCGGCAGCGCTCGGAGATGTCGCACGATCCAGGGGGATGGCCGCCGTCGCGGCGAGAGCCGGACTAGGCATGGAAAGCCTGCACAAGGCACTTTCCAGCGATGGGAATCCCGGCTTCGTTACCGTGGTCGGCGTCATGAACGCCTTGGGCCTCCGGCTGCGCCCTCTGGGGGTTGATCGGGAACCGGGTATGCCGGACGGGGATGGCGGAACCGGCTGGACTGGTGGCTTCCCGCTACTGGTCTCCGACCTTTACGTGCTAAGCGGGAATTCCGCGACGCGTCCGGCAAGGTGCGCGTCCGAGTATCGCTAGCGGGTGCCCAAAGCCGAAGAAGGCGAAGCGATGAACGGCGTGCAATTCCTAAAGTTGACCGGCGACGCTCGGGCCTTCCGGCAGTCCGCGTCGCTGATCGAGCGTGAAATCACCCGGCTGCAGGTTAGGTACGGAGACCTCTCGCTAGTGGGAGGCGCATCAGGCTGGCCGTCGCACACTGTCTGGGAGTCCCTCAAGACGGCCAGCCATTTCAATCTTGCGATCGCTCTGGAACTCAGGCTGAAGTGCCTCCTGCGCCTGAACGCTGTCAAGCCCCCGAGGGGCCATCGTCTTGCCAAGCTTCACGATCTGCTCGGGACATGCAGGGCTGCTGCGGAAGCTGAGCTGGAGCGGCTATACGGACAGGCCATGGCCGAGCATCCGTTCGCTCTGGTCGCGTTCCTGAGCACGCACGACCCCGACGCCCCCGAAGGCCCCACAAACCGGCCGCTGCAAAGCTTGAAGGATGTCTTCACCTACATGGATGACGACGTGCAGCTGTGGCGGAAGCGGTACACTTGGGAGGATAGCGCCAGCGGACAATGGCAGCACTATATCGACGATCTGAGTGCGCTGTTCGCGTTCCTCGATACTTCAGAAAACCTTGCGATGGAGACAGCGCGGGAGCAGGGCATTGTCCGGTAAACAGCGGTCCTGATGCATTTCAGGTCAAGAATAGTGGCAAGATCAGAGCAAGAATCTTCACAAAATGCAGATTAATTTGTAAATGCCCACCCTTGCTGATCCTTGATCGTGTTTCCTGACGGCGTTCGATTCAAGCATCTTCTCTCGTCCCCTTCCCTCGCCCGCTGCCGGGGACCGAAGGTGCGGATTCCGATGGACAGGAACCGGTCCGGTAGTCTGCCCTCTGAAACCGGTCCATCCCAAGGTTCAGGATGAGGAAGGCCAGCCATGGCCGGAACGCGTTACCAGCCGGACCCGATCGTCCGTCTGCTGCGACCGGTGGAGGTGCGGCACGGCCCCGGACCTGTCGATGGCGGAGGCGATCCATCGGGTCAGGATTCGCAAGGTCACCTTCTCCCGGTGGCGCAAGGAGAATGCCGGAAGGAACGGTGACCCGTGGCGCCGCTGGAAGGATCCAGAGAAGGAGAACGAGCGGCTGCGCCGGGCGGTCTCCGATTGGGCGCTGGACCCGCAGATTCTCCGGGAGGCCGCCCGGGGAACCTTCCGATCCCCTCGCATCACTGCCGATGTATCGATCACGTCCGTGGTCGGCTCGAGATCTCGGAACGGCGTGCCTGCCGGGTGCCGGGGCAGCATCGCTCGACCCGGCGCCGGGCTCCGCACCCCCGTGCCGACGAGAAGCGTTGGGTTGCGGACCGGATCGGGCGGGCTCGGCGGCAGATCCGCTACGGCTCCCGCCGCATCGCGACCCGGCTGCGCGACGCCGGCGGGCGGGTCCACGACCAGAGGGTCGAACGCCGGTGGCGGCGCGAGGGGCGGAAGGTACCTGCCCGACCCCGGAAACGAAGCCGGCTGTGGCTCCGTGACGGCTCCGGTGGCCGGCTCCGTGCCGAGCGGGTGAACCCCCTCGGGTCGTACGACTTCCTGCCTCACCGGACCGAGGACGGCCGGGCCTTCCGCAGGCTCAACGTGCGGGATGAGTTCCGCCGCGAGAGCTTGGCCATCCGGGTCCGGCGCACGCTCTCCTCGAGCGAGGTCGTCGACGTGCGGAGCGATCGGTTCCTCCGGCGGGGCGTACCGGCCCCATCCGTTCCGACCCCGGCCCGGAGTTCGTCGCCGAGGCCGTGCGGCGATGGATCTCTGCGGTCGGCGCCCGTACGGCCTTCCTTCGGCCGGGGTCCCCTTGGGAGAACGGATCCATCGAAAGCTTCCACGCACGGCTGCGGGACGAACTCCGGAACGGAGCGATCTTCTCCACCCTGAAGGAGGCCCGGATTCTCATCGAATCCCGGCGCCGCCACGACCACGCCGTGCGCCCGCACAGCAGCCTGGCGGAGAAGCCGCCCATGCACGAACATTCGTACTGAACCCGTCGATGGGGGCAGGCCACCACCGGCCGCTCCTCCCATTCCAGAGGGCAACTCACAGGCTCGCCGGCCTATAAAGTCAAGCCGCGCAGAACCAACAACCCGACGACACCAAAACGGCCCCCAACGCGACCAACGTCACCACATACTCAGAGCCTGTACGGAAACTATTGAGCGGTCCCGATTCTGGCCGCTCGTGCAAAGTATCGGCGTCGGAGAGACCGGAACCTGTCAACGCCGTTGAGACAGCAAGGGTTGTCATGTACTGAGCATCTCCCACGGTAGGGGTGGCCTTCGGCGGGTTGATCCAGACCGTTTCGGGGAGCGCCCGCGGTTTCGGTTTCCCCTGGACGAACCGTTCCGGGTGCCGGCCCCAAGCTTGGCTCAAGGTGCGCCGGCGTTGCTCAATCCGCTGCCGGGCGCGGCCGTGGTGGACATCGTCAGGGGTGAGCATCGCGAGGCCCGCATGGTGATGCTCCGTGTGGTACCAGGGGAAGAAGGATCGACAGAAGTCGATGGCAGCGGGCAGGTCCGGGAAGCGCCCGGGGAACCCGGGGTGGTACTTCAAGGTCTGGAACTGTGCCTCCGAGAAGGGGTTGTCGTCGCGGACCTTGGGGCGGCTGAGCGAACGGGTGATACCGAGCTGGGCGAGGAGTTGCGCGGTGCACGGGCGGGTCATGGGGGCGCCGCGGTCCGAGTGCAGGGTCCGCACCCGGGGCTGGATCCCCTGCTTGAGACACGACTCCTCGATCAGCCGGCTGGCCAGGGCCGCGCTCTCGCGTTCGGCGACCCTCCATCCCACCCCGTAGCGGCGGAAGAGATCAAGCAGCACGTAGAGGTAGAAGGAAGACCCGGTCTTCGGCCCGAGCAGCCGTGTGAGGTCCCAGGACCCGACCCGGTTCGGGGCGCGGGCGACGAGTTCGGGCTTGGCATAGCGTGGGTGGGTGAGCGGGTTGCGCCGTTCCCGCACCGGCTGCCGGGCAGAGAGGATGCGGTACCTCGTGCGCTCCGAGCACAGGTACCGTCCTTCGTCGAGCATCGTAGCCACGACCTCGGCCGGGGAACGATCGACGAAACGCGGGGAGGTGAGCAGGTCGAGGACCTGCTCCCGCTCCCCCTCGCTCCGGGCCCGGGCGGGCGTCGTACGGGGCTGCTGATGCCCGGGAGCGGGCCTCCGGCGGCGGTAGAACGTGGCCCGGGACACCCCCAGCGCCCGACAGGCCGGCGCAATGCCGACCTGTCGAGCGAGGGAAGTGGCGGCCATCAGCAGTCCTTCCCGTCGCGGAGGCTGAATCCCAGCAGCCCGGCAACGTTTCTCTGAACTTCGAGAATCGTAGGGGCCGTGGCCAGCTCCTTCTCCAGCCGCGCCACTTGGGCCTCGAGCCGGCGAACCTGGGCGCCGAGGGGGTGGGACGGCGCCGGCTTGGGACCGCGCTTGCGTGGCGCCAAGCCCTGCAACGCTCCCCGGCGGCGGGCCTTGCGCCACGTCGACAGATGCGAGCTGTACAGCCCCTCGCGACGCAGCAGGCGGCCGATCTCGCCCGGCTCGCGACCGCGGTCCGCTTCCTCGACGATCCGCAGTCGATACTCGGCCGAGAACCGACGGCGGGTCGGCTGGGCGAGAACCTCCGGGTCCGGAGCACGCCGAGCCGGCGGGGTCTCGGCCCTGGGGGGCGCGCCCCCCAGGGCCGGCGTGGCGAGGGGGTACACCCCCCTGCCCACATTCGGGTCTGCCTTCATCATGGTTCCTCTCTGCCGCCCTCTAATTCCCAGGGTAGTCGGTGTCTCAGCGATGTTGGCAGAGAGGGGACCGCTTCGAAAGCAATCTGACAGATGTGGAATGGGCTTGTCTGATCCCGATGTACTCTCCAGCCACATCGCAGATACCAGAATCGGGGCCGCTCAATAGTTTCCGCACAGGCTCTCAGACTTGGCAGGGTAGGGCCGTTACGAGTTGAGTTCCGAAAAATGAGCCTTGGGCAGGCCCTGCATCCGGGTCGCGCAGTCAGGATTTTCCGTCAGAAGCGGCACGACATCCGGTCCGCCGCCTGCACCGATCCCTCTCCCCATCCGCCCGCTGCGGCGGACGCTCAAGCGGCGGGATCAGTCCAGCAGGCCGCGAAACGGCAACCAACGCACCGGCTGCCCAGACCGGAGTTCGCGCACGTCCTCCGGCAGCACGGCGAGGCCGTCGGCCCAGACCACCGAAGAGAGAATGCCTGCGCCGGAGCGCGGGAACCGTTCGAGGGCCTGCGGCCGGCCGGCCGCCGGGCCCCGCACCCGCAGGAATTCGCGCCGCCCAGTCTTCTTGCGGTACGCGAACCCGCTCGTCGCCGGCAGGCCTGCCGGAAACGTCCACGTCTCGCCGCCCAGCCGCGCGATCACCGGCCGCGCAACGGCCAGAAACATCACGAAGGCGGCGACCGGATTGCCGGGCAGACCCACGACAGGCATGCCGGCGAACTGTCCGAGCCCGACCGGGCGGCCGGGCCGGACGGCGAGCCGCCAGAAATGCAGGGATCCCTCGTCGTGCATCAAGCGGCGCACGTGATCCTCCTCGCTGGCCGACATCCCGCCGGACACGATCAGCAGGTCCAGGGATCCGGCGGCCCGGCGGAACACCTCCCGCACGGCCGGCTCCCGGTCCTCCGCAATGCCGAGGTCGCGTACCTCGGCCCCCGCGCTACGGGCCAGTGCGCAGAGCATGGCCCGATTGGAATCGTAGATCTGACCCGCACCCAGCGCGCGGCCCGGTTCCACCAGTTCGTCTCCCGACGACAGGACGCCGATCCGGAGTCGCGCTCGGATCCGGACCGATGTCCGGCCAAGCGCCGCGAGCACGCCCGTCGCCGCCGGCCCGATCCGCCGGCCCGCGCACAGCACCGTTGCCCCGGCCTGCAGGTCCTCTCCCGCCGCCCGCGCATTCGCCCCCGGCTTCAGCCCCGCCGGCACGCGGACGCACCGACCTTCCAAGCGGACATCCTCCTCCATCACCACGGTATCCGCACCGGCCGGAAGCACCGCTCCGGTGAGCACGCGAACGGCGGATCCGGTCGCGAGGCCGCCCGACCACGGGTGTCCGGCGCCGACGCTTCCCACCACCTGCAACCGGCCTTCTCCGTCCTCGGGCAAATCCGCGAACCGAAAGGCGTAGCCGTCGACGGCGGTATTGGCATGCTGCGGCACATCCAGGTCGCTGACGACATCGGCGGCGAGAATCCGTCCGCTGCAGGCGCCGATCGGCACCTCGACCGCCGGCGCTGCGGCGGCCACGCGGCGGCGCAGTTCGGCGTGGGCGTCCTGCAGCGTGATCAGCCCGCCGCCGAACGCGAAGCAGTCGTCGCTAAGCTGCACGGTGCGACACGCCGAGCTCGGTCAGGACGAATCCGGCGATCGCGGATTCGTCGTCCAGCGGCAGCACCGGCCGGCGGCAGCCCGCCACGGCGGCATCGGCGGCGACGGCAACGATCCGGGGGTCGCCGAGCGCGAGCAGGGGGCGCATCAACGCCGGGCGGTGCACCTCGATCTTTTTGTGCCGTCCACCCTTCCAGCCCTCGATGAGGACGAGGTCGACCGGTTCCATGCGGGCCAGGAGACGCTCCGGCGACCGGTCGACCTCCCGCTCCTCGTGGATCAGCGCCCAGCGCCGCCCGGACGCCACGAGCACCTCGCGCGCACCCGCTTCCCGGTGAATGAAGCTGTCCTTGCCCGGTCGGTCGATCTCGAAACTCGCGTGCGCGTGCTTCATGGTCGACACCGTATGGCCCCGACGACGGAACTCCGGGATCAGGCGGGCGATGAGCGAAGTCTTGCCGCTTCCCTGCCAGCCGACGATGCCGATCCCGGGAATCACGGCCGGTCCTTGCCGGAAGACCGTCCGCCGGGCCGGTAGTCCTCGGCCGTCCGGACCCTCGGACGCTCCTTCCGACCAGCGGCCAGCGGATCGCGAAACTGATCGACGACCCGGCAGTCGGCACACATCTTCACCCGCTGCGCCAGCCGCGAATCGGCGGCCAGCATCGGATGGCCCGCCAGCCTCTCCAGCGTCCGCTCGATGGACCGCCGGACCCCGAACGGCCGGCCGCAGGAAACACAGGCGAAGGGCGGCTCCTCGTGCAGCGTCCGCAGCGCCCCCGGTATCGCCCCCGGCCGCAGTCGGGGGCGGAGGGTGATCGCGTCCTCGGGACAGGTCGCCCGGCACAGCCCGCACTGGACGCAGGCGTCCTCCTGAAACCCCAGCCGGGGGGTGTCGGGATCGTCCCGGAGGGCGCCGGTCGGACAGGCGCCGACGCAGGCCAGACACAGGGTGCACGCCTTCGGATCCACCTCGACGGCGCCGAAGGGCGCACCGTCCGGAAGCGGGACGGCATCGGGTGGATCCGGCGCATGGGCATGCAGGTGCCGAACGGCCTGCAGGGCCCCGGTTCGCCGCTCGCCGAGCGCCAAGAACTCGGCGGCCGGCCAGCTCGGTGGATGATTCGCCGCCGGCACTTCCTCCAGCAGCAGATCCGGATCGGCCGTGGTCGTCTGCGTGATCCGGGGTCCGAAACCGAGCGCTTCCGTGAGAACGTTCACGATCCGGATCTGGTCATCGAGCGGCCGATGCGTGTCCGGCCGCGCGGGATTGCCGACGCAGACGATCCGGGACGCCCCCCAGGCCAAGGCCATGACCAGCAGTTCGGCGCCGGCCTGCGACACGGTCCCGAGCGACAACGGCAGCCGGCGCTGCGTATCCGCCCGCTCGTCCGGCGGCAGCAGGCCGACGAGTTCCGCGCCGAAGCCGTCTCCGTGCAGCAGCAGCACCGGCGCCCGTTCGGAATGCCGGGTCCAAGACCGCAGGGTCGCGCGCAACCGCCGCAGGGACGCCTCCTCCGCCGGCAGATCGTAGCGCAGCGCGCCGGTCGGGCACGCCGCCGTGCAGAGCCCGCACCCGGCGCAGGCGAGCGGGTCCAGCGCCACGTGATCTCCGTCGGGCGCGAGGGCGCCGGGCGGACACAGGTCCAGGCAGCGCGTACAACCCTGAATCCGGCTCCGCGCATGGGCGCAGGATTCGCTCCGGACCTCGACGTACAGCGGGTGCCGGAACCCGTCCGCGCAGTCCGCAACCGACTGCACGGCGGCCGGCAACGCCTGCGGCCGTCGCGGATCACAGCGCTCGTACCCGCGCCGAAGTTCGGGAGCTCGAACCAGCGGCGCGGCCCCCGAGAGATCGAGCACGGCATCCGTTTCGAGCACCGTGCAGCCGTCGCGCAGCGTCAGGGTCCAGCCGCCGGCATGACCTTTCAGGCGATCCGGCTGCCCCCGTACCACGGCGACCCCGGAATCCGCCTCCGTCGGGATCCCGTCGGAGGAGCCGTCCGTGATCACAACGGTCACCGCATGGCCGGAAGCCAGGGCAATCCCGGCCGGCCCCACATCGGCGGCCCGGCCCACGATCAGCACCCGGCCGCCCCCCGGCACCTCCACCGACCGCCCCGCCGGCACGGGTTCCTGCCTCCAAGCCTCTCTCGCGGCGTCGAGCGGTGACGGATTCGACGCCGTCACAACCGGTCCACTCGATCGATGCCGAAACGGCACCGGTGAAGCTCACCGCCCGACCACGTGGTCCGGCGGACGTGAGACCCGCACCGATCGACTTCTTCCGGCCGGCGGTGGCCGGTCCCCACCGAGAGGCCCCGGTTCCGGCCGTTCTGCTCTCTCCGGGCACCGCCGGCCGCCCGAGGAGATGCGGCACCCCCCCGGACCTCGACCCAGACAAGGCGGTCGGGATCCGGGCGGGCGGGCCCGCCCATGCCTCCGGCATTGGGTTCCCGGCCGCATGGTCCCGGCGACAAGAACCCCCGGTGGCGACGATGGAAGGATCCTGCTTCCACGGGTACGGCGACGGGGATGTCGATCAGCATTCTCCCGGATGGCGGGATCCCTCGCATCGGATCCCGACCCACGAGTGTTCCCGAGGGTGACTCAGTGCCCGCCTGACGAACACCGGTACATTGGTTCCGCCCGAATTTCGAACCGATGGGACCAACAGTCCGTCCAGGTCCTCAGAAACGGCTTCAACCCCCAAACGATGGCAAAATGTGTAGTCCTTCCCGTGCATCAAGTCGGGCCATGTGTGTTGCATGGAGCGCAGATCCTTCACGCGACCCCGGAAATCACAGGTGAATCGTGAACACCAGGCGGTTCGGCGGCGGTTCGGGCAGCCAGCAAATCTGCCGGAAAACCAGTGGCGAACCTCCGCCTCTGCGGCTTCCGACTCGAGAGAGAAATATCCGACAGGGAACGATCCGTCGGAAAAACGGGATCGGAAAGAACCGGGCCTGGAGAGCCGCCGCTGCCGCCGGAAGGATGCGTCGAGGAGGGCTTCGAGGGAGTCGGAAGTCCCGCACCGATGCAGGAGCTCCTTCATCTCGGAAACCTGTTCCGGGCTCATGTCCAGATCACGCAGAAAGTCATCGTCCGATCGATGGCTGGTCCATCGAATCACCAGGTGCCTGCAGCATTGATCACTGATTTCCTCCAGCACATTCAATCACCTGATGCTGCTTCGACGTACTCCTTCACGACCAGCAGATGTTCCATCGATCCGTCCAGAATCAGGGCCATGGGCGAGCGCCCGTCCAACATCGCATGCGGCTCGCGAAGCCACCGATGTTCGACGTGTTCGTCCCGAAACAATGCCGACAGGATCTTGCGAATCCGGTACAGGTACGCAATGCGATCCTTGGCGTCCCTTCCCCTGAGAGCCTTCTGCCCGTTCAGCAAGTCCCGTGCGAAGAATCCGTCATCCGGATCCATTCCGAGCAGAACGCCCGCATCCTTCGGTTGCAGTTCCCAAGTGTCGAGAAGATTCTTGAGAAAGTGAACCGGTCCGGACAGACGTGCCCGGTTTGGCGAAACTGCCGTTTCGGTTCCCGTCCCGATGGGTCGGGCATCCTGAACTCGACGGAATACCTCCCGACCCAGCCGCTCTTTCGTGCCGATATCCGCTCCGAAACCCGCATGCTTCAGCAGCCTTCCGTAACGATTGAGCGCGTCCCGGGTCGTCGTAGCGGACTGAAGACTCGTCGCGCGAATCCGTACCGATTGACCCCGGAGCTGGCGATCCCCCACGCCAATCTCTGGCTGCGCAGGTCTGTCCGCGGATCGGTGGCCGCCGAATGACGTGGAGCGGGATCCCTCCCATGTCGCCATTGCTCCGGGAGCAGTGCTTGGGGTCATGGTTTCTCCGAATCAGCAGGATCGGATGGCGTCTCAATGTTCAGCGCTCGGAGCCGTGCTTCGAGCAATCGCAGCCGACGCCCGATGTGTTCCTCATGCAGACCCCGCACCCCGGAAGCCCGGGATCCCGCCATCCAGCATGAAACCACGACCGACGGCGGCTCGACGACATTGTCGTATGCGTGCAGGATCGCCCGCCACGCCTCACTGTCGTTCCGGACTTCAAGGTTGACACATGGGGTCAGCACGGTGTCGCCCAACCCGGCCAATTCCAGATCGATACCGGGTTTCACGACCTGCCGCAGAAAATCATGCGGCGGCACGGACCCATCGCCGAGGCGGATCGACTGGGTGGATCGACCCCCGAAAGTCGCGATCCCGATATTCGGAAACACTTCCTGCAGTGCTTGCTCCGCCAGCGCGGTGCACTGGTTGCAGACAGCAAGATCCTGTTCCTGCTTCATGCCGTTGAAACGCGTCGACAGCCTTTCCGCCGTCACCTCGATGGATCCCTGCCCTCCGAACATCGTCACGCGTACGCTCACGTCCGAGTATGCGTTCCCAACGAATGCCTGCAGATCCGTCATGCGAAGCGGAAATCGGGGATGGATGTGCCGGTACAAGGATTCGAGAAGCTCCGTGTTGTGTCGCGGCAGATCGAACAGAGGGGAGGCAAACTCCGCATCGTACGTTGCTTCCATCCATTCGAGGCTGCCCTTCACGAGGAACTCTCCAAGCGCAAGCCGACCCTCGACCGATCACCGTACAAGGGTTCCCTCGCGGTCCGTTCCTTGCCCGGCACATCCGGCCCGCTTCAGTCGTACCGGCCGGCCGCAACGATCCTTGGTCTCCAGCCTCGAGAATCGGTACGGGCACCCACGAACGGCATGAGGTCGGCTCCCGCCCGGGCCATCGCGCCCCGACCACCGCAACGTCGCCGTGCCGATGCAGGATCGGGTCAGGCTGCCGCGCACAAGAGCACTATACCTCACATTCCCGGACGGCGACGGCCCGGTCTTACCGTCACTCCTGCCCCGGATCCTCGAAGCCCGAAGCATCGGCAACCGAACGGCGGCCCGGGTCGCACCGGCGCCGATACCCGGACCCTTGCGCCCGACGTAGGATTAGGATCACGACCACTCGAGCGAGGGCGGAGCGGGCAGCATGCGAACCCGATTGGCGGTGCAGATCCGGCTTCGGCGCGGGGACGAATCCCGGCGGTGGGAGGCACCGGCCTGGCACGCCGTGGCCGTCATGCCGGTGGCGGCCGCCCCGGACTCCGGAGAGGCCCGGCTGACGATCGAACTGCACCGCAAGGACACCGAGGGGTACCGAACCAATCTCGCGGGCACGCCGTCCGTCTACGTGGTGCTCCGGGCCGATCGAGAAGGCGAACTCTCGCAGCCCTTCCTCGCCACCGTCTGTCCGTTCGAGGCGCAGGATTACGCCGACGACGCCGATTCGCAGGTCGATGCGGTCCCGATGCCGGATTCCGTCGCCGCGTGGCTCACCGCGTTCGTGCGCCGGCATCACGTCGACGAGCCGTTCCGGAAACGCCGGCGTCAACCCCGACCATCCTCGGAAGCCTTCGCCCGGCCGCCCGGGATCCGACGGTGACCGGCTTCTTCGCGAGGTGGTCGGAGCGGGCGGCCCGGGCGCGGAAACCGGCGGCTCCGGATTCCTCCGCGGACGCCCCGCCCGACGGCCCCGAGAGCGGCGCTCCGACCGACCGGGACGATCTTCCCGACCTCGGGTCGTTGGGGCCGAATTCGGACTATCGCCCGTTCCTGCAGCGGACCGTCGCCCCCACCCTGCGGCGCCTCGCCCTGCGGAAGCTCTGGCAGAGCGACCCCGTGCTGGCCAACCTGGACGGTCTGAACGACTACGACGAGGACTTCGCGGCCCTGCACCGGACCGGTGCCGATGCCGTGGCGGCGGCCCTGCGCGCGGGCCGCCGCCACGCCCGCGACCCCGGGGCTTCGGCCGAGGACAACGCCGCTTCCGCGCCGGAGGCGGCACCCGCCGCCGAACGGCCGCCGGCCGACCCCGAAACGGTGGACGCCGATCCGGACACCACGGCAGCGGACGGGACGGAGCAACCCGCTTGAGCGGCGCGTCGGGGAAGGTCCGCGGCCGGCCGGCCCCGAGCGCCGAGGATCGCTCCCGCGCGCAGTGCTATCTCCTGTTTTCCGGCCTCCTCCATGCTCCGCCCGGCGCCGAGATGCTCGCCGCCGTGGCCGCGCTGGAAGGCACGCCCGACGTGCCACTCCTCGGCGCGCTCGGCACGCTCGGCACCTGCGCCCGCACGATGCCGCACGATGCCGTGCGCCGCGAGTACGACGACCTGTTCCTCGGCATGGAGAGCGCCGGCATCCATCCTTACCAGTCCCGATACCTGACCGGATTCCTGTACGAGAAACCGCTGGCGGAGCTCCGGCGCACCTTCCGGAGCCTCGGCGTCCGGGCCACGCGATCAACCGGCGATCCCGAGGACCATGCGGCCGCGATCCTCGAAGCGATGGCCGGGCTGATCACCGGCACCTACGGTTCTCCCGCCCTGCTTGCGTCCCAGAAGACGTTCTTCCGCGCGCACATCTGGAACTGGATCCCGGCCCTGTTCCGGGACTTGGCTGCCCACCCGGACGCCGTGTTCTACCGGGCCACGGGCTCCGCCGGCGACCTGTTCCTCGACACCGAACGGCGCGCCTTCGAGCAGGTCGCGCCCGTCCGGCACAATTCCTAGGGTCAGTCAGGGACAACGATTCATGATCCGCAGAGGCGAGCCGTTGTCCTACCCCATGTTTAACAAGGGATTCCAGAACGCAAGGTTTTCTAAGAGCCTGTGCGGAAACTATTGAACGGCCCCGATTCTGGTATCTGCGATGTGGCTGGAGAAGTACATCGGGATCAGACAAGCCCATTCCACATCTGTCAGATTGCTTTCGAAGCGATCTCTCCGACGCCGATACTTTGCACGAGCGGCCAGAATCGGGACCGCTCAATAGTTTCCGTACAGGCTCTAAGATCTCGACGTAGAACGACTTCTGCGTGGTGAGGTGCGGGTGCCCCGATTCCATGGCGGCGACGACCCGATCCACGGTCCGCCCCTGGAAGGCGTGCACGGTCGAGGCCCAGGTCCGGTCGAGATGCCGCAGCTGCGAGTCGCCCCGCTCCAGGGCGAGCCTGCGGCCGTCCTCCAGCCGGAAGGTCACCGTGCCGCCGTCCACGCCCGCGACCTCGGCGATCCGGCTGTTGGCGAGACCGAGACCGGCATCGTTGCGGGCCCAGCGGATGCGGTCCCCGGCGCGCCGCTCGATTCCCTTCTCGCGGTAGACCTCCACGCCCCCGCCCGCGCGGCGAGCCGGGCCGGCTCCCAGCCCACCGTGCTGCCGTCGGCGCTCTCGAGGCGCACGACGCCGTTCCGCTCGTCCGTCGCCGTCACCTTCCGTTCGTCTCCCCGTGCGACCCCGAGGCGCCGGTAGCAGGGTGATCCCACGCTGGAATCTGCTTGATTTCTCTTGATGTCGGGGAATCGAAAGTTACACGCGCGCGCGTTCAGTTTCTGCTGGCCATCTTGTGCTGGATGTGCGCCGGTCCGGTGTCATGTCGATGCGCAAGCGCATGGAAGCCCACCCGGTCCATCGGGAGGCTCCCGAGGGCTTTTCCCTGTCCGAGGTCGAGGTTCGCCTGACGAGGCCGGAGGAGCGTCCGCTGTGGGACGCGCTGATGAACCAGCATCACGATCTCGGCTTCCGTCGTCTGGCGGGCCGTGGTCTGCGCTACGTTGCGACCTTCAGGGGTCACAGTGGCTGGGCTTGGCGGCGTGGCGGAACGGTGCCTTCAAGTGCGCTCCCCGCGACCGGTGGACCGGCGGGAAGCCGGAGCGGCCAGTTCCGGCGGCTCTTGATGGTGGCACACCACACCCGGTTACTGATTCTCTCCGAGCCCGGGGTGTGTGCGAACCTTGCCTCCCGTTTCCTTGCGGGCACGGCGCGCCGGCTCTGCGACGACGGGCGGAAGGTGCACGGCCACGGGGTGCTGCGGGCGGAGACGTTCTGCGATCCCGAGATCCTGGCCGGCACGAGGTCGAGGGCGGCGGGCTGGGAATGTTCCGGGCTCGACGAAGGGGTTTGCCCGCTCCCACGGGCACCATACCGATCCCCACGGCAAGCCCGAGGAGATCTTCGTTGCGGCACCGAGGCCCGATGCCCGGGCGCTGCTTTCGAGCCCGCTGCCGCGTCCGTCCGACGTGGCACCGCCCTGTGATCCCGGACCGGCGCCCCCCGGAACCCCGAGGTGCTGCGCTCGTTCCACGCCGAGCTTGCGGCGATTCCGGACTTCCGCCGGGGGCAGGGAAGGAAGCCTACCGCGGCATCGGTGCTCACCGTGCACGTGCTTGCCGAACTCGCCGACAGGAAGGGCAGTGTCGCCGCCGCGCCGTGCGCGCAATCCCGGTCCCGGGAGGAACGGGAGGCCGTCGGCGCGTGGCGGAACCCGAAGACGGGGCTTCGCGAGCCCGTCTCCCAGTCCACCCTCCACCGGGTCGTCCGGTCGGTCGACCCCGAGGCTCCGGAGGACGTGCTCCGCCCGCGGGTCCCGGCCCCGGCTTCACCATCGCCCGGGCGCTCGCCGCCGACGGCAAGCGCATCCGGGGCGCCAACCGCAACGGCGATGGCCATCACGAGACCGTGGCCCGGGTCGACCCCGCCTCCGGCGCACCCTTTGCCCTCCTGAACTTTGACGACGGCGGCGGCGAACGGGCGGCCCTGCACGATCTCTTGGAGCGCAGCGACATCGGCGGCAGGGTGATCCCCCTCGACGCGCTGCACACGACGCGCAGGACCGCGAAGCGGATCACGGAACGCGCGGATGATGTCTTCGTCGTCAAGGGAAACGCCCGGAGACCTTCGACATCCTCGACCGCATCCATGGGCAGAGGGACGCCGCCGGTAGCTTCACGGAGAAGCTCGACCAAGCGCACGGTCGACGGGAGCAGCGTTCGATCCGCGTCCTCGTCCCGCCGCACGGCCTGGTCCACGATCCGGGCGTCCGTCAGGTCGCCCGCGTCACCCGTTGTCGGGAGCCGTGGAAGAAAGGCCCCGACGACGCCGGGAAGGAAGAGAAGGACTACACGGACCGCTCCCGTCCGTCGGCCGGACCCAAGGCCTCCGCCGGCGCCGGTGCTCCGCCCAAAACCGCCCGCCCGTCGCTCCGCAGCGGACGCATCCACATCGCCTTGACCGACCGCCGTTCCTGCCCGGGACGGGCGCACCGCCCCCGCCCGGTGGTCTCTCCCACCCGCTCCCAGCCGGCGGCGGCAAACACGGTGCCCGCATGGGTTTCCGGATCCACGAAGGTTTCGACCAACAGGGGACGATACCCGTACCGAGCCTCGATCTCGTCGGGCAGCCGGGCCAGCGCCCTCCCCAGCACCCGGGAGCCCAGGTTCCGGCCGCGCACCGACGGTCGGATCAGGAACCGGCTCAGACCGATCACCGCAGGGTTCCGGTGCTGCGACCGCGCGGTCTCGTCCCACCCGATCCACCGGTCCCGGGAAGTCAGACGCAAGGCCGGCGCCGCAAAGCCCAGGGCCCCCAAGATGCCGTGCTCCGACCGAACCCGATACCGCAGCTGGGCGCCCACCTGCATCGCCGCCCCGCACGGATGCTCCCGGAACCTCAGCTCGTTCCCGATCCGCCGGTCCGCCTCCCCGGTCACCGGCACCAGGCGCAGGTCGTGCAGCGCACCCGCTTCCGAGGGAACCCCGGACGGCACGGGAACCGCGGTGCCCAGCCGCCGGGGAGCGCCGCCACCTCTTCCCGCGCGGGGGGCCGGCACGCGCACCTGCCGGTTCCGCTCCAGGTCGTTCCGGACCGCCCGGCAACTGCGCTCGCGCCCGCGACCCCGTGCATCGGTCAGGGGAAACTCCCGACCTACCCGTCGAGCCGCGGCGCGGCGACGGCTCGGCGGCTCCCGAGACCGAAGCGTCTGCAGCCGGACCAGGTGCGCCGGTTGCTTCAGGATGCGGTGCACGGGTTCCATGGCCGACAGGGAACCCACCGTAGAAGGTCAGAGGCTCGGGGTCAACCGGCAGGATGTGTGTGCATGGCAGGGCGCGGATGCGCGCGCGGACCGGCGGGATCGACGTCCGGCGGTACCAGCCGGCATGCATGTCGCGCCGCGCGAAATTTTTTTCATCATGCCACAGGGGGCGCATGCGGGGCCTGCCGTGTCCTGGAGGGTGCAGGCTATTGATTCCGAACATGAAATTCCCTTTCTGCACCGTTTGACAATGCCATTTCGCAGGGACAAATCTGCTCCCGGAGACGCGGTTGTGCGGGGGATCGGCAGGCATGGAGACAGGCAGCGACGACGGCGCGCGCGGGAACCTTCGCCGCGCCGCCGCCAACGACAATCCCGCCCCGGACAGCGGGCCGGAAGCCCGGATCGAAGCCGCAGCGCTACGCCTCGCCCGCTTGCTGGGCCGGCAGATCGCGCGCGAGCGCTTCGAGGCGGGCCGCGCCGCCAACGACAACGCGCCGGCGGACGAGGCCAGCGACGGATAGGTGACCCGGACCCGTGACCCCGCGCGCGGCGTCCTGGGCCCGCTACAGCCCGAGCCGTTCGAACGTCCGAAGCGGCAGGTACAGGCGCAGCGGCCGCGACGGGAACGGCACGAAGCCGTACCGCTCGTAGAAGGCGCTGGCGCGGTCGTGCAGCGCATCGACCACGACGGCATAGACGCCGATGGTGTCGCCCGCGCGGACGACCCGATGGATCGCATCAAGCAGCAGGGTCTCGCCGAGCCCGCTTCCCTGACTGCGAAGATCGACGGCCAGCCGCCCGATGACGGCCGCCGGCACGGGATAGTGCGGCAGCCGCCGGGCGAGGTCCGCCGGCAGGTTGTCCTTCTCGAAGCTCGCCGCGCTCAGCGTGTAGTAGCCGGCGATCCGTTCCGACGGGTCGCCCGGTGCGACGAACACCCGCGCGACGCGCCGCCGGGCGTCCTGGGAAGCTTGCCGGCGGATGTAGCGGTCGAGCGACGGCTCCCCGCAGGAGAAGGTCACGCGGTCGTGATGCGGGCCGAGCGGCTCGACCGTCAGCAGCGCTTCATCCACCGATGCGTTCGCGGTAACGGCGCGCGGCGCGGCGCAGCGCCGCGTTCGGCGCGGGCGGGTTGAGCAGCGCGTCGTGGAAGGCGTCCCAGTCCGTCGCCGGGAGGACGATCCGCTCGCGCGCCTCGATCACCCGCTCGGCCTCGGCTACGGCGCTGTGCAGCACGAAACGGCTGACCGTGGTTTCCTCGTAGGCCGCCGCGCGTTCGAGCTTGCGCTTGCTCCTGGCGTCGAGGCGCAGGTGGACCCGCTCGTGCTTCGTCTCGGCTGTTTCGGCCATTACGATGTCTCCCGCGTGAGTTGACGATAGACATATGCACCACATTGGCGTACATTGCAACCGTGTCGACGGAGGACGCCGGCGAGAGACAGGAGAACCGAGACCATGACCCTTCGCTGTGCGCTTTACGCCCGCTATTCGTCCGACCAGCAGCGGCCGGCCTCCATCGAGGACCAGTTCCGGGTCTGCCGCGAGCACGCGGAGCGCGAGGGCTGGAAGATCGTCGGCACGTACAGGGACTCCGCCATCTCGGGAGACAGCGTGATCCTCCGGCCCGGCGTCCAGGCGCTTCTGGAGGACGCGCGGCGGGGCGCGTTCGAGATCGTCGTCGCCGAGGCCCTCGACCGGATCAGCCGCGACCAGGCCGATGTTGCGACCCTCTACAAGCATCTGCGCTTCGCCGGCGTGACGATCTTCACGCTCGCGGCGGGCGAAGGCGAGATCAACGAGCTTCACGTCGGCCTCAAGGGGACCATGAACGCGCTCTTCCTGAAGGACCTCGCGGCGAAGACGCACCGGGGGCTCCGGGGCCGCGTCGAGGCCGGCAAGTCGGGCGGCGGCATCTGCTACGGCTACGACGTGGTGAAGCTGCACGACGAGGCCGGCGAGCGCATCCGGGGCGAGCGGGAGATCAACGAGGCCGCGGCGGAGATCGTCCGGCGCATCTTCCGCGAGTTCGCCGCCGGTACCAGCCCGCGCGCCATCGCGCGGCGCCTCAACGACGAGGGCATCCCCGGCGCCAAGGGCAGGCTCTGGAGCGACTCCGTCCTGCGCGGCCACGCCAGGCGCGGCACCGGGCTGCTCAACAACGAGCTCTATATCGGCCCGGCTGGTGTGGAACCGCCAGCGCTTCCTGAAGAACCCGGACACCGGCAAGCGGGTCGCGCGCGTCAACCCGCCCGAGGAATGGATAATCGCCGAGGTTCCGGAGCTCCGCATCGTCGACGACGCGCTGTGGCAGGACGCCAAGGCCCGGCAGGGAGAGCTTGCCGAGAAATACGCCACCGCCATCGCGGCGACGCGGAACGTTCACGCCAACCGCATGAACGCCGCCCACCGGCCGCGTTACCTGCTCTCCGGGCTGCTCGAATGCGGCGTCTGCGGCGGGGCCCCTATTCCATGCGCGGACAGGGCCGCTACGGCTGCTCTAACCACGTCATGACGGGCTCGTGCGCCAACAGCCGGACCATCCAGCGCGTCGAGATCGAGGAGCGGGTGCTGGCGGGGCTGAAGGACAAGCTGATGGAGCCCGAGGCCGCCGCCGAAGCGATGAAAGCGTATGCCGAGGAGACCAACCGGCTCAACCGCGAGCGCCGCGCGTCGGGCGCGAGCGACCGCGCGGAGCTGGCCGGGATCGAGAAGAAGATCGCGTCGATGCTCGACGCCATTGAGGAGGGTGGCTACGTGCGGGGTATGTCCGACCGGCTCCGCGAGCTGGAGGCCCGCCAGGACGAGATCAACGAACGGCTGTCAGCCGCTCCGGTCGACATCCCGGACGTTCACCCCAACATTGCCGGCGTCTACCGCCGCAAGGTGGAGCGGCTCGCGGAGGCGCTGGCCGATTCCCGCGACCGCGACCAGGCGGCGGAAGCCATAAGGGGGCTGATCGAGCGGATCGTGCTGACCCCCGGCGCGAAGCGTGGCGAGTTGCACGCCGCGCTCCATGGCGACCTCGGCACCATCCTCGAATGGGCCGGGAGCGGCAGGGCGAAGGGAGCGACCGACATCCTGCGAGGCGGGATGTCGGTCTCGGTGGTAGCGGGGGCAGGATTCGAACCTGCGACCTTCAGGTTATGAGACTCGCGGCTACATTGTGGTCACACATGGACAGAGCGTGCAGTATAGGGGACAGAATGGAATAATGCCTGTATTTTTAGATGGTAACTACTCACCCCTTGTTGGGGTCGGGTTGGCCGTAGTGCTCGTTGAGGATGTCTGCGGCCTTTCCGTTGAGGGCGATGTGGATGGCGACGAGAGGGTTGTAGCCGAGTGCCTACATGGAGGTGAGGAAGCTTGAGCCTCGGCACCATGCGGTTGCGTGGAGCATGGTGCGGAAACATCCGGACACTGTATCTAGTGCCCGCACCGAAAATGGTCATTTTGGCGGCCCTTCCGGCGAAATTTCGGGTTGGACCCACCCTCCGGGGCCTCCGGTCGCTCCGTTTCCAGGGGATTCCTGCCGATTCGTAGCGGCATCCGGGCCCTTCCCACCCAGAATCCGGACGCTAGGGCGAGCGGTTCCGTTCCCGCTCCCGGCGAGCTTTGCGGACGGGGTGGAGGGGCGCCGCTGTCAGGCGGCGCGTCTTCGTCGTCGTCGGGCTTGGGCCCGGGCCTGTCTCTGCAGCAGCAACCCGATGCGGTGGACATTGAAGGCCACCATGGAGAGCGCCACCATCCGCGCAAAACCCTCCGCCCCATACGACAGGACCCGGTCCATGCCGCGCTGCTCGAGATTATTGATGGCGGACTCCACGGCCGGATGCTGCCGGCGCATCTCCCGGAACGTCGGGTCGGCGGCCCGTTTCCGGTCGGCCGGACCGAGTTTTCCCTTCTTCGGAAGCACGTTGTGATCCAGCAGTTCGTCCAGTGCGATCCGGTTGGAGGGGCTGTGGAACCCCCGATCGAAGCTGCACAAGCGGAGGTCGGGGAAGCGGGCCTGCGCTTCCCGGATCATGGGCACGGCATGATCCACGTCTCCGCCTTCCCACAGGATCCGGGAGTGTAGGAGGAAGCCGTGCTGATCCTCCAGCACGGCCACCGGCACTCCGAGTTCCACCGGAACCCCGGCCTTGCCCTTCACGCACCAGCGCGTGTGCTCCTCGAAGATCGAAAACACCTTCTCTTTCTGCGGGATCTTCTCGCCTTTCAGCAGGCGGCGGTCCACTTGGTCGAGCTGCCTCCGGGCATGCTTGAGGTACGACTCGATCCGGAGAATCCTGGGGGCTCCGACGCCTTGCTCCCGAAGCGCGGGAACCGTCGCTTCCGCCCGTCGGACCTCCTCCCAGCAGGCGTCGAGGTACGCTTGGATCGGCCCCGGACGGGCCCGCCGGGTCCGCCGAACCTTCTGAAAGAGCCGCTGCAGCCTCCGGCTCCGATGCCGCCACTGCCGCCCTCCGGACACCCCCGCCCGCAGGGCTGAGCGGCCCGTCTCGCGCACCAGGCAACGCATCGCATCCCACAGCAGGTTGACATCCGTCGGGAAGTGCACATCCGTCTTCACCACGAACGAATCACAGCGGCCCCGCAGGGGCTCCTTCGACGGGCGACCGCCCGGGCCGCTCTTCCGCTTCCGCTTCCGCACCAGCGCATGGCCGCTCTCCGCGATCAGCTGCAACACCTCCCCCAGCACGTCCGGCGTCAGCAGGCTCACGTTGTGTACCACCGTGGGATACCGGTACCGGGTCTCGTCCCAGAAGCCGGAGTGTCCCAGAAACTTCCGAACGGTATGGTGTTGGTTCACCAGCTCGTGCAGACGATCGAAGTCACACCCCAGGACCTGCTTCAGGAGACCCATCACGAGGATCCTCCACAGCTCCATGCCGGGACGCCCTTTCGTGTGGGACACCTCGGGAAGGATCCCCTGCTCTAGGATCTCGAACAACCGGGCACGAACCGACCGGTCGGCATACACGTGCCGAAGCCCGAGCAGCAGCGGCGGAATGTCATCCCGCGAGTTCTCGTCGATCTCGATCTCCTCGATCGCAACCTGACCCAATTCCATCTGCAGGCGAATGACGTTTCGCATGGCAATTCTCGCGAAGATTCCCGAAAATCCGGCCGATTCTCGACCTCATCGGCCGATTCCCGCATCAAAGCGGGATTCTTCGTCCCCTCTATATCACGATTCCACTTTCAGAGTCAAACCATTGTACTTTTTCGGTGCGGGCACTATCTACTCACCCCCCTACTGATGACGAATCGTTTTTCCTGACGGGTTCGGATCCGGCATTTTTCCTTGTCCCTTTAACTCGCTCGCGACCGATGACCGGAGGTGCGTGTTCCGGCTGACAAGAAGCGGGTCGATCTTCGTCATCAGTAGGGGGGTGAGTAGATACCCTTCTTTGATGGTAACTGCTCACCCCCTGGTTCCGGCTTGATGTCGGGGTCGAGCCACGAACGGGTTTTCGTGGAGACTTGACACTGTAGGCGCATGCAGTCAGTGGTGGTCATCGAGCGCGACGGGGACCGCCGGTGGGCTCCTTTGGATTCAGGGCGACGAGCGGGCTGTGCCCGCTGCTTCCGAGGTTCCGGCCCCCGCAGGATCGGTATGGGGAAACGCCTCCGGGAGGCGGCGCGCGGATGGAGCGCCCGGCGGTGCTCGTGGCGATCCTGGCCGCCGAGGCCGGGTGATGGCGACGGTCAACGCGGCGTCGCTGCGCGAGGAGTTCAAAGCGGCCCAGGCCCGGATCGCGGCGCTGCGCGCGGCCGGCAAGGTGGGCAGGAGGTGGATGCCGGGATCCCGCGTGCGGTTCACCTTGCCGAGCCTCCTGATGGCCGTCCTGCTGGAGAAGACGACCCGCAAGACCAGCGCCAACTCCGGCCTCCCGCCGTCGCAGAAGGACAAGGACGAGACCGCGCGGCGCCCGGGTGCCCACCTCCGGAAGACCGTCGTCGAGGAGACGGTCGCCGTCGAGGCCTGCGACGCCTGCGGCGCCGACCTCACGGGCGTCGATCCCGTCGACCGAGAGCGTCGCGTCCTGTACGACCTCGGGTTCGAGGTCGTCGAGCGTCGCGTCGACGCCGAGGGCAAGGCCTGCCCGGATGGCCGGACCCGGACCCGGGGACGGTTCCCCGAGACCCTGCCCGGGCCGCTGCCATACGGCGTCGGTCTGCAGGCCTTCGTCCTCCACCTGCGGGTCGCCCCCATGCTGTCCCTGCGCCGAACCGTCGGGCTCGTGCAGGCAATTTCCGGGCTCCGACTCTCCGAGATCACCGGTCTCGGCGACGTCAGGCGTCTGCATGACGCACTGCTCTCCTGGGAGCAGGCTGCCATCGCCCAGCTGCGGGAACGTCCGGCCCTGCAGGCCGACGAAACCGGCTTCCGGGTCGACGGCAAGACCCCATGGCTCCCTGTCGTCACCGACGGATCCCTGACGGGCACGTTCCTGCATCGCAAGCGCGGCAGGCAGGCCATCGAGGAGATCGGGATCCTCCCGCGCACCACCGGCACGCGGGTTCACGATTGCTGGGCCGCATACTTGGCCTACGATCCGTGCACCCACCCGCTGTGCGGGCCCCGCCTGCTCAGGGAACTGACCTTCATCGTCGACTCCAACGGCTACCGCTGGGCACGCCGGATGAAGAAACGGCTGCGCGAGACCGGCCACCGGGTTAACCCGAGCGCATCCAGGACCCTGACCGAGCCCGAACGCCGCGGCGTCCTCCAGCGCTACCGGACCCTTCTGACCCAGGGGGCGAGGGAACTGCCTGCCATCCCGCCCCGACCGAAAGGGAAGCGCAGACGGATCGCGAAGTCCGACGCGCACAACCTCCAAGAGCGTCTCGCCAAGCACGAAGAATCCGTCCTGCGCTTCATGAGCGACCCGGACGTCAGCTTCACCCACCCTGCCGGCGAGCAGAAAATCCGGATGGCGAAAGTCAAGATCAAGGTGTCCGGATGCTTCCGAACCCAGCTCCATGCCAAGGCCTGGTGCCGAATCTCCAGCTACCTCACCTCCATGGCGGCACGCGGCTACAACCCGCTCGTCGCCATCCAGATCGCACGCGCCGGAAACGCCGCCGACATGATCAGCATGCACCACGCCAAACCCGTCTCTATGGGGGGGGGGGTGAGTAGATACCAAGATCTTTCTGTAGATCAATAGCTTGCTTCTGCTATACGAGATTCCCCCCCCCCGACGGAGATCGCCCCCGATCAAGTCCAATGCTAAACGGACCTCACCTGTCAACTCAACATTGATCCCGAGTTCGGGAGAAGTCGGAAATCGGTCTTGGGCACAACGCGGGCACAGGTGAACGAGACTCCCCGGGAGCGTGGCATCGCGATTGAACGCACCCAACTCCCCGATCGGGACGGAGCCGTATGCCGCAAGATTCGCGACTGAGCCAGCCAGTCACAGCCTTCGGATCCGGGGGTTTCTCGTGCGCTCAACGTTTACGAAGCACGATACTCAATTTGTGCAGGTCTTCGGATTTCACATCTCTAATTGTTATGCTCCAGTCGCTCTTGCCGGGGAAGGTAAGCACTGGGTGACCAGAAGGGTCGTATTCTACGGGCAAAGAGCCCATGATGGGGTGATCTTTCTCAACGAATATAATGATGCGGTCTTCGCCCGGAACAAAATCAAAGATCATGTCGTGTCCTTTTACCTTCGGGTTGAAAAAGAACCTGTCTTTGCCTCTACCACCGTTTAGCTTGTCATCACCGGGTCCGCCCACGATAAGATCGTCGCCGGGTCCGCCCATGACCCAGTCGTCACCCTTGCCGCCGTTTAGATCGTCGTTCCCGCGCTGTCCCCAGATTATGTCGTCGTCGTCGCCGCCGTGAATGTTGTCGTCGCCCTCGTCGCCCTTGATTTGGTCGTTTCCCTCGTCGCCCCTGATCCAGTCGTCGCCCCCCCAACCGTCGCACCGATCGTCTCCGGCTCCAAGGTAGATTTGGTCGCCGTCGTTGGTGCCGTGAATCTCGTCGTCGTCGTCGGTGCCGTAAATCTCGAGGGATCCATCTTCGTGCACGTACGTTGTTCCAGGGGCGGGAACAGGGTGGGCAATGGTCCCCTCTTTGTCATCATAGTCATCAGATAGACCATGATGTTCGCCGCGCGCGCCGCACCCTATGACAAGCGGGATCACCACACCGAGCAATGCTCCAATCAACGACGCGTGCGCCAGTCGGTCCTTCGTACAAACAGTCATCTTCATTCCTTCCTGGTGGCCTGCCCCCATCGACGGGTCCAGTGCGAATGTTAGTGCATGGGCGGCTTCTCCGCCAGGCGGGCCGGCCGGCGGAGCGTAGCGGAGCCGGCCGGCCCGCCTGGCATGATCGTTTCCGGGGCTGGGGGTCGGTATCCCGAGCTGCTGTGCGGACGCACGGCGTTGTAGTGGCGGCGCCAGGACTCGATGAGAATCCGGGCCTCCTTCAGGGTGTGGAAGATCTCTCCATTCAGGAGATCGTCCCGCAGCCGTGCATGGAAGCTTTCGATGAATCCGTTCTCCCAGGGGGATCCCGGCCGGATGAAGGCCGTGCGGGCGCCGACCGCAGAGATCCATCGCCGCACGACCTTGGCGACGAACTCCGGACCGTGGTCGGAACGGATGGGGCCCGGCACGCCCCGCAGGAGGAACCGATCGCTCAGCACATCGACGACATCGCTTGAAGAGAGCGTGCGCCGGACCCGGATAGCCAGGCTCTCGCGGCGGAACTCGTCCAGCACGTTGAGCCTGCGGAAGGCCCGGCCGTCCCGGGTCCGGTGATGCACGAAGTCGTACGACCCGACGTGGTTCACCCGCTCGGCACGGAGCCGGACACAGGAGCCATCGTCAAGCCACCGTCGGCTCCGTTTCCGGGGTTTGGCAGGCACGTTCAGCCCCTCGCGCCGCCACAGGCGCTCGATCCTCTGGTCGTGGACCCGCCAGCCGGCGTCGCGCAGCAGGGCCGCGATGCGGCGGTAGCCGTAGCGGACCTGCCGGCGAGCCAGCTCGATCCTGTCCGCAGCCAGGCGCTTCTCGTCGGCACGGGGGCGCGGCACCCGGCGCTGGGTCGAGCGATGCTGCCCCAGTACCCGGCAGGCACGCCGTTCCGAGATCTCAAGCCGACCACGGACAGGATCGATACATGGGCGACGACGCGAGGGGCTTAGAAGTTTCCCCGCGCGGCCTCTTGGAGAATCTGCTGGTCCAACGCCAGGTCGGAAACCGCCCGGCGCAGCCGCTCGTTCTCCTTCTCCCGATCCTTCAGGCGGCGCAGCGGATCGCCGTTCATCCCGGCATACTCCTTGCGCCACCGGTAGAAGGTGACCTCGCTGATCCCGACCCGTCGGATCGCCTCTGCCATCGACAGGTCCTGACCGTGCAGCACCTCCACCTGCCGCAGCAGGCGGACGATCTGATCCGGCTTGTAACGCGTTCTGGCCATGGTTGGCCCTCCTCATCCTGAACCTTAGGGTGGACCAGTTTCAGGGGGGCAGACCACGAATACGAGCGAAACGGCACGGCCAATCTCTTCCTGGCGTTCGCGCCCAACGAAAACTGGCGTACGGTGAACGTCACCGACCGCCGCACGGCGCGGGACTGGGCGCAGTTCATCCGGGAACTCGCGGACGATCCTATCCCCGGCAAGAAGATCGTACGGGTCATGGACAACCTGAACACGCACGGCCCCGCATCGTTGTATGAGGCCTTTGCACCCCGGGAGGCCATGCGAGTGCGAAAGCGGTTCGAGTTTCGGTACACGCCGAAGCACGGAAGCTGGCTCAACATGGCCGAGATCGAAATCGGCGCGTTGTCGCGACAGTGTCTTCGCCGACGCATTCCCGACCGCGCCACCATGCTGCGGGAGACCGCGGCGTGGGTCAAGCGCCGCAACGCGGCCGGCGGCACCGTCGATTGGCGGTTCACGACGGCAGACGCCCGGGTGAAACTGAAGTCTCTATACCCATCAATCCAATGATTCCGTACTACTAGTGCCTGCCCGGAAAATCCCTAAGAGTTTGTTCCTAAATGCATTTATTTCTCTTTCGTTCGAGATTAGTCCAACCTAACAATCATATCCGCGTGGATTCTTCTCAGATGCCGCAGATTTTGTTCTTATTTTGTTCTTGAAAAAGCCCCGTTCATGTCCCATATCCTTGTCCCGAGGCAGAGAATGACCGACTTTAGGAACAAACTCTAAGAGTCGGATTACATGAATGAAAGCCCAATATTGACAGGGCGAAGATTCATCGAATCCAGCCTGATTTCAGCGGAATATGTCGTCATATGCTCTCAAAGAAGGAATCTTCGGTTCTCCAGATTCCAAATATGGTTGCATATACAATGCGTTGTGATTTTCCGTGCAGACATTATCTACTCACCCCCCTACTGATGACGAATCGTTTTTCCTGACGGATTCGGATCCGGCATTTCCCCTTACCCCTTTAACTCGCTCGCGGCCGATGACCGGAGGTGCGTGTTCTGGCTGACAAGAAGCGGATCGATCTTCGTCATCAGTAGGGGGGTGAGTAGATAGTGCCCGCACCGAAAAAGTACAATGGTTTGACTCTGAAAGTGGAATCGTGATATAGAGGGGACGAAGAATCCCGCTTTGATGCGGGAATCGGCCGATGCGGTCGAGAATCGGCCGGATGTTCGGAAATCTTCGCGAGAATTGCCATGCGAAACGTCCTTCGCCTGCAGATGGAATGGGGTCAGGTTGCGATCGAGGAGATCGAGATCGACGAGAGCTCGCGGGATGACATTCCGCCGCTGCTGCTTGGGCTTCGGCACGTGTATGCCGACCGGTCGGTTCGTGCCCGGTGGTTCGAGATCCTGGAGCAGGGGATCCTTCCCGAGGTGTCCCACACGAAAGGGCGTCCCGGCATGGAGCTGTGGAGGATCCTCGTGATGGGTCTCCGGAAGCAGGTCCTGGGGTGTGACTTCGATCGTCTGCACGAGCGGGTGAACCCACACCCTACCGTTCGGAAGTTTCTGGGACACTCCGGCTTCTGGGACGAGACCCGGTACCGGTATCCCACGGTGGTACACCACGTGAGCCTGCGGACGCCGGAAATGCTGGGGGAGGTGTTGCAACTGATCGCGGAGAGCGACCCTGCGCGGGTGCGGAAGCGGAAGCGGAAGAGCGGCCCGGGCGGTCGCCCGTCGAAGGAGCCCCTGCGGGGCCGCTGTGATTCGTTCGGGGTGAAGACGGATGTGCACGTCCCGACGGACGTCCACCTGCGGTGGGATGCGATGCGTTGCCGGGTGCGCGAGACGGGCCGCTCAGCCCTGCGGGCGGGAGTGTCCGGAGGGCGGCAGTGGCGGCATCGGAGCCGGAGGCTGCAGCGGCTCTTTCCGAAGGTTCGGCGGACCCGGCGGGCCCGTCCGGGGCCGATCCAAGCGTACCTCGACGCCTGCTGGGAGGAGGTCCGACGGGCGGAAGCGACGGTTCCCGCGCTTCGGGAGCAAGGCGTCGGAGCCCCCCAGGATTCTCCGGATCGAGTCGTACCTCAAGCATGCCCGGAGGCAGCTCGACCCAGTGGACCGCCGCCTGCGGAAAGGCGAGAAGATCCCGCAGGAAGAGAAGGTGGTTTCGATCTTCGAGGAGCACACGCGCGGGTGTGGGAAGGGCAAGGCCGGGGTTCCGGTGGAACTCGGAGTGCCGGTGGCCGTGCTGGAGGATCAGCACGGCTTCCTCCTACACTCCCGGATCCTGTGGGAAGGCGGAGACGTGGATCATGCCGTACCCAGGATCCGGGAAGCGCAGGCCCGCTTCCCCGACCTCCGCCTGTGCCGCTTCGATCGGGGGTTCCACAGCCCCTCCAACCGGATCGCACGGGACGAACGGCTGGAGCACAACGTGCTTCCGAAGAAGGGAAACCTCGGTCCGGCCGACCGGAAACGGGCCGCCGACCCGACGTTCCGGGAGATGCGCCGGCAGCCTCCGGCCGTGGAGTCCGCCATCCATCATCTCGAGCCGCGCGGCAGGGACCGGGTCCGGTCGTAGGAGGCGGAGGGTTTTGCGCGGAGGGTGGCGCTCTCCATGGTGGCCTTCCATGTCCACCGCATCGGGTTGCTGCGGCAGAGACAGGCCCGGGCCCAAGCCCGACGACGACGCGCCGCCTGACAGCGGCGCCCCTCCACCCCGTCCGCGAAGCTCGCCGGGAGCGGGAACGGAACCGCTCGCCCTAGCGTCCGGATTCTGGGTGGGAAGGGCCCGGATGCCGCTGCGAATCGGCAGGAATCCCCTGGAAACGGAGCGACCGGAGGCCCCGGAGGGTGGGTCCAACCCGAAATTTCGCCGGAAGGGCCGCCAAAATGACCATTTTCGGTGCGGGCACTAGTAGTACGGAATCATTGGATTACTGGGTATAGAGACTTCAGTTTCACCCGGGCGTCTGCCGTCGTGAACCGCCAATCGACGGTGCCGCCGGCCGCGTTGCGGCGCTTGACCCACGCCGCGGTCTCCCGCAGCATGGTGGCGCGGTCGGGAATGCGTCGTCGAAGACATTGTCGCGACAACGCACCGATTTCGATCTCGGCCATGTTGAGCCAGCTTCCGTGCTTCGGCGTGTACCGAAACTCGAACCGCTTTCGCACCCGCATGGCCTCCCGGGGTGCAAAGGCCTCATACAACGATGCGGGGCTGTGCGTGTTCAGGTTGTCCATGACCAGTACGATCTTCTTGCCGGGGAAGTGATCATCCGCGAGTTCCCGGATGAACTGCGCCCAGTCCCGCGCCGTGCGGCGATCGGTGACCTTTACCGTACGCCAGTTTTCGTTGGGCGCGAACGCCAGGAAGAGATTGGCCGTACCGTTTCGCTCGTATTCGTAGTCGACGATTTCCGGCTGCCCGGGCCGCACGGGGCGGGGAAGGCGAGTTTCCTTCGTCTGCTGCCGACTGGTCTCATCCATACAGACCAAAACCTCGTTTTCGGCAAAATCCCGCTGATACGTGTCCAGTACCTCCTCCATCGCCGCCACGAACGGCGCGTTGCGGCTCGGGGGAATGCACCAGTACTGCTTCAACCAAGGCTTGATCTCCTTTTTTTCAGAGTCCTCCGCACTGTTTCTTTCGAGATGCTCTCGACGATCTCCATCTCCATCAGACGGCCGGCCAGCAGCTTCAGCGTCCAGCGGACACAACCTTCGGGCGGGGAAGAACAGGCCAGAGCCACCAGCTTCGCCTCCTTCGCCCCGTCCAGAAGTTTCGGTCGACGGTTCTCCTGCTCCCGGCGGCGAAGGGAGGCCTCCAAACCCTCCAGAACACAACGCTTGCGCAGGCGTTCGACCGTCGAAGCGCCGATACCCAGGCCGCGCGCGATGTCGACATCCCGGAGTTTGCCGCCGTCGTGCCCCTCGTCTGCCATCAGCAGAATCTGCGCCCGACGACGACGCCAGGCGGCTCCGGTACCGTCGACGATCGCTTGGAGTTCCCGGCGCTCCGACGCCGAAAGGCGCACTCGATAGAGCTTCCTGCCCTGAGGATTGGCCAGGATCCACTCCGATCCCCGCACCGAACCCCTGCAGGCAGGCTCGGTTCCCGGAAACCGGATCCGTCCGATCCCCAAGAGAGTGTGAGCGCCTGCACGTTCGGCATCGGGTCTGTGGGGATGAACAAGAAAGCGCCGTACCGATCGGACGCTCACGCGTGCCGACACGCACCGACACGGGGCCGACACGGACCGACACGGAAATCTTGCCAGAATACTATCGTCAGTTCAACGGTTCCGTACTACTAGATACTTTAGATGTTCCACTCAGCCCCCAAGAGGCCCCGCGCGGCCATGTGGGGCCATACAGGGCCACTGGGTTCTTTTCAGGCGTTGACTGTAGTGCTGACCGTAAGCCTAGCGACCGCTATGTTGCCCCCATGGACACCAGAACCGGAAAACGCACCGCGAAGGTGCGCACAAACCTCACCAAGCGGACCGTCGAAGCCCTCAAGCCGGCAGGGAAGCCTTGGATCGCATGGGACGCAAAGCTCATTCGCCCGGCCCGGCTTTACGGTCGCTGGCATGGGCGCGTCATTGCGGCTGCGGGCTGTCGTCATCCCGATACAGCACCGGCGCAGCTTCATCGAGAAGGGCGACCACATCGGCCTCGTCGTGCCCGCTCATGGGAAGCCCGTTCCAGTCGTCCCGAAATACGCGAACGCCCTCCTCGACGAGAAAGCGGCGAAAACTGGGTATCGGGCAGACGAGCCTGTCGTCCTCCCCGCTCTGCAACGCGCCGCGGTGGACTAGGTGGTCGAGAAATTCCCTCGGCGACATCCCTTCTGGCAGCCGCCACCCATAGTCGCCCTCGCTTCTTGCAAGGGTTTCAATCAGTCCGGTCGCCTTGTTCCGGCGCAGGCCCGGCTCTGGCACCCCTGCCATAACGCGAGCGAGCAGGAACACGGCCTCCTGCATCTGCGGACTTCGCCGCGCCCGGTATGCCTGCAGTCTCCGCTCCCGCGCGCGGGCGAACACCGCTGCTTCATCGACTTCCGCCAGCACACCGTCCGCCTCGACCAGTTCCTCGGCCAGAGACCGCATCGCGTTCTGCAGGTGCTGGGGCCAGCGGTCCGAGTACTCTTCGATCCGCTCCGCCCAGCACCCGGCATCGGCTCCCGCGATGTCCACCCGGTAGGCGTCCAGCATCCGGCGCACCGCCTCCGCCGGTTCCCCGGCCTCCAAACGCCTGAGCGTATGCACTCCGTCTTCGCTCAGGCGGGATATCCCGCATCGGGCCAGAACCTCGCGCGAGTTGGCTAGGCCGGCCAGCACCGGCACGACCGGCAGTCCGGCCGTTCCCAAATGCAGAGCTTCCAGTGTCGCTGCCTCTTCCCTTTCGAGGTTCTGGATTTCGTCCACCATCAGGCAGATCGGCCATTTCCAATCCTGCGGGGGGAAAATCCTGCGTAATTCGGCGAACGACGGCGAACACGCCGCCGTGGCAACCGTCTCGCTGCTGCTGGCGCTCGCCATACCCGGAGCACCGGTCTGCATGGATACGGCCCGGCTGTGAGTCTGCCGCCATTGCCGTGCTCTTCCTGCGTCCAGACATTCGGCAATTTGGGCCGCCACGCCCGGCAAGTTCGCGAGGGCCCCGCGATTGAGGAGCAGGGTCTTCGGCAACGGCGGTCCCTGGGGTTCTTTTCGAAACACCCGGCTCAGAAAGCCATCAGGCTTTTTGGGAGAACCGAAGAGACCGTCGAGATGCTCAAGCAGCGCCGTTTTGCCCGCTCCCGGCGCCCCCTGAATCAGCCGGGTCGCGCCAGCGAGCTTGCCGCCGGCCCGGTATTCCGCCATCGCATCGGCGCAGGCCTGCTCGATATCACGGATTTGCGGTTCGCGCCCGACGAAAAACCGGGCGCGGTTGCGGTCGCCCTCCCGCGCGAAGGCCCCCAATCCTTCAAGGTCCATTCCGCTCGCCTTCATGGCGGCCAAGCTACCATTCCGCGCGGGCCGGGCAAACAGGGCGCTCCGTCGGGCGACCATCCTTCGCCCCGACACTCGATGAGCACGGTGAACGCCTTCGCCACGGCCGCCACCTCCTCCGGCGCGCGTCGGTCTTTCGACGGCGCGGTTGCATAGGCGACGCTTTCGGAATCGAGGAAGGCCCGCGCCGCGCCGGCGCTGACTGCAAATTTGACAATCTGCGGGATGTCCCCGGTCGCGCGGGTCATCTTCACAGCGTCGAGCTTCGAGACGGCACCGCCGACCGCATTGCCCGCCATGTCCAACACCGGGCCGCCGCTGTTTCCGGGCTGGACCGGCGCGGTGATCTGGATAAGGCGGCGGTCGTCGCCCGGTTCGGCGAGCGCGGCGACATTGCCGGTTGTTACCTTCGCCCCGGAGCTTTCACCCCCCCCCATTGCTGACGGAACCTGGTTCATGCGCTGTCGTCCCATGCATGGATGAAATCGATTCCCGTCCGGAATTTCCGCCCCGCCTGCCCGATGTTCGCGGTTCCCGGGAGGGGTTGCCGCGAGCTGGGTCGGAACCCGGCGACCCGGGCGAGATCGACTACGAAAGTGCGGAGAGACCGGCGCCACCAAGGCGATCCCACGCTAGTTTGTTGGAGGGCTGGGTTCCGCGGGTTCCGGATGATTCGGATGTGTGCTGGCTGTTTGTGAAGCGGCGTGGGATCCGTGGTGGTCATGGAGCGCGCCGCGGATGTTTTCGAGACGACCCCGGAGGGTTTTGTGCTCCGGGATGGGGTGGTGCGTCTTGCACGGCCGGATGAGGTGTGTCGCGGGAACCGTGTGGTGGACCGTCATCACGATCTTGGTTTCAAGCCGTTTGCGGGTCGAGGTCTGCGCTCCGTGTTCCCTTGGCGCGGGCGGTGGATGGGCGCTGCGGGCGGGCAGACGGGCGCCTTCCGCTGTGCGCCGCGGGACCGTTGGATGGGCGGGCGCCGCAAGGAACCGTTGGAGCGGTTGCACCGGATCGGAAACCCCACGAGGTTTGTGATTCTGGGGGGAGGGCGCCGGGTGTTTCGGGGTCTTGCCTCGTGTGCGTGGTCGCGGATGGAGCGGTGTCTCAGCGACGACGGGGAGGCTGCGTACGGCCATCCGTTACGGGTGGCGGAGTCGTGGGTCTCGCCGACGAAGTTCCGCGGCACCCTGTACCAGGCGGCGAACGGGACGTGCGTGGGCAGGAGCAAGGGCTCTGCGCGCGCCCACGGGCGCTCTACCGATCCGCACGGGGAGGCGAAGGATCGGTACGGGGTTCCGCTGCGTCGCGATGCCGGTCGTCGGTTGCGGGATCGTGCGCCGCTTCCTGCGGCGTGGGCGTTGCGGGCGGCGCGGGCGTTGCGCTCGATGTACCCGCATGGTGCGGCGCTTTCCGACGTCCGGCGCGCGCAGGGGCGCACGCACGGCATCGCCTCGGTGCGGTGCGTGATCGTGCTGGCGCGGTTGGCGAATCGGCACGGTGCGGTGGCGGCGGCACGCTCCGCGAAGGCGATGACACAGAAGGATCTGGAGCCGATCGGTGCGTGGAAGAACCCGGACACCGGTCGATAGGAGCCGGTGTCCCAATCGACCGTGCACCGGGTGCTGCAGAACCCTGGCCCGGCGTGGATCGAGGAGGTTCTGCGGCGCTGGGCGCAGCCGCGCCTGCGGGTCGACCCCGCGACCGCGGTCGACGGCGCGTGCCTTCGCGGCGCCCACCGCACCGGCACGGATCCTGACGAGACGGTCTCGCGGATCGAGCACGGGACCGGCATGCCGGTCTCGATCCTCCACGATTCCGATGAGGGCGGGGAAATCGCCGCCGTCCACGCCGCGCTCGAGACCGCGCCGGTGGCCGGTCGTCTGCGCACGCTCGACGCGCTCCACACCCCCCGCGAGACGGCACGGCGGATCGTCGAGACCCAGGGCGCCGACGGGATGATGACGGTCAAGGGCCACGCGTCCAAGACCTTCGAGAGCATCCATTGGGAGACCACAAGCACGGGACGCTACCGCGAAACGCCCACGCTCGAGCACGGCCGCATCGAGCCGCGCAGCATCGAAGTCTTCACCCCTCCAGCGAAGATGATCCACGATCCCCACGTCAAACCGATCGTTCGTGTCACCCGGCGCGTCGAATGCAAGAAATCCGGAAAACGGACCACCGAGCACGCCTACGGCAGGACTTCGGTCGCGGCCGACCGCGCCTCGCCGCAACCGGTACTCGCAGGGAACCGCGGTCCCTGGGGGTCGAACGCCATCCCCCCATCCGCGACCGCCACCTTCCGCGAAGACGATTCCAGGCTCCGGGCCCGCAACGCGCCCGCAAACCACGCGATCCTCCACACCCTCGCCCTTGCCGTCATCCTCCACCACCCGCGGAAGCGGCCCCAGCCCTTCCACCGCTTCGCCGACGCCCGCCACCCCTATGCCGACCCGCGCAAGCAGGTCCTGCACGCCGTCACAAGACCCGGCGGACCGCGCGCACACCCCGACCGAAACCGCAAGTATCCGAGCCGGGCCACCCAACCCGGCCGGCCTCTCGCTCGCCCCGGATCCGCCGAAACGGACCCCTCGCGCCCCGCTCCGCGCCGCCACCGGGCCGCAGACGTCCGCACATCTCAAATCGCAGACTCGAACGCGTCGACCCGCGCCGCGATCCAGACTCCGATCGCATCACAGCAACAAGCATGGGATCTTCTTGGGTCCCCCCCCAGGTGCTCAAGGCGCAGGGGGCGTAGGGTGGCTCCCGATCCAGGGCCCAACCCGTTGGCAAGAAACGGGACCTTCACCATGGCAAAAAACCCTGGATGGGTGGGGTCCAGCCGCCGCCTCCCCCACCCTTGGGGGGGAGGCGGCGGCTGGCGCTGGAAATCGCGCGCGTGAATGGTGCAGGGGTCTACGTGCTGGCGCTCTGCAAGGGGCCCGGGAAGATCCTGCGCTCGGAGCGCGGCGCAAGCCTGCGACGCGGGCCGCACGGGGACGGTCGGCCGCCGCCGACCGCCGGTTCTCGAAACGCTGGGAGACGCCGGTCACGGCCGCCGCCGCGATCGCGGAACGCGAGGACGCGCGCGGGCAGAGACGCCGGCGCGTCTTCCACCGCCTGCGGATCCTGGGGTTTGTGCTCCGCCTCGTCGCCGCGCCGCGCGGGCCGGGCTACGGGACCCCGCTCAGCGAGCTCCGGGAACCGTGCGAGGCCGCGGGCATCGAGTTGCCACAGGCGGATTCTCCGGCGGCGTCGACGGCCGACGCGGCGCAGGAGAAGCTCGACGAGGCCGCGTTCCGGCGCCGGCACGCGGAGACCCTCGCCCACGGTCCCGAAGGCACGCTCGGGAAGGGTCACAGAACCCTCGCCGTCGACGGATCGAAGATCACCCTGCCTAGGGAACCCGCACAGTATGGCTACCGTGCGAGCGATGGTGCCCACGACCCCCAGGGCAGGGTCCGCGCCCTCTACCGGGTCGGCGACCGCATCCCGGTCGACTTCGACCGGTTCGACCCCGAGAACGAGCGGGCCGCCGCCCTCGTGCACCTCGACCCTGCGGCCGAAGGCGACGTCATCTCGTCTACGACCGAGGCTCCACCTCCTTCGCCTTGGCTCTCGCCCACCGGGAGCGCAAACCGGACTTCGGGTTCCGCATCCGGAACGGCGCCCACCCCGGGTTCGGCGCCTTCCTCGCCTCCGGCGGGAGCGACCGGACCGTCACCCTCGACGCGCCCAGGGACGAGATCGCGCTGCGCTCGAGGACCCTGCGCGTCCGGCTCGTCCGGTACCCCGGCACGCCGACACGGAAGCCGGCCTCGCGACCTCCCGGCTCGACGGCAGCCGCGATCCCGTCCCGGCGATCTCCGATCGCGATCCTGCTCGTGGGGGCGTGGAGGAACGGTACCCGACCGGGACGTTCCGGATCGAGGCCTTCCACGCCCAGTCCGAGCGCGTCGTCCGCCAGGAGCTCGACGCCGCCTTCGTTCGCATCACCCTCGCCCGCTCGTGCGCGAACCGCTGCGACCACGATCTCGACGACGGCGACGACCGTCCGGCCCTGCGCACCCACGTCCGCAACGGCCTGCACCTCATCGGCAAGGCGATCGAGGCCCGGTTCCTCGCACAGAGCGCCAAGGTCGCCCGATCCGTCAAGCGAATCCTGTCCGGCCTCTCGCGGTGCATTCCGCGCGAACGGCCCGGGCGCAGCTCCGTACGGCAGTCGAAACCGCCCGGGAGCACGTGGCAGCACCGGGTAACCCGCCGGACCCCGACCCCGGCCGCCCGACCAAGCCCCGGGTCCGGCAACCGCCCGAAGCACGGGGATTTCGTATTCGAATGCCAGAAAAACTGATCCGAATGCCATTGCCGGACGGAGGCCTGCGGGAACCCGTCCCGTTCCCCGAGCGAAGCCACGCTGGAACGGCTGCCCAAACGGAACCGAGGCACGGGTCCGTCGAAGTCCATCCCGACCACCGCGCCATCGACCTGCAAGACGATCGTCCACATCCGCGCGCCGAACACGGTCCGCGCCACTCCGCCCGGTGCGAGACCGGCCCTCAGAGCCTGTGCGGAAACTATGGAGCGGCCCCGATTCGAGCCTCTACGATGTGGTTGGCGACGACATTGGGAGGATGCCATGGCTGGGAGCGAGACCGCTCGTGCGAAGTATCAGCGTCGGGGAAACCGCTTCGAACGCGATCTGACCGACGCGGAATGGGCTCGTTTGGAGCCGTTGCTTCCGGCACCGTCATCGACGGGCCGTCCCCGTGAGGTAGACCTGCGCGAGGTGGTGAATGCGCTGCTGTATCCGTGGATGACGGGTTGCCAGTGGCGTGCGCTACCACCTTGTTTTCCTGCGATTTCGACGGTCCGATACGATTTTTACCGGTGGCGTAACCAGGGCCTGTATGGGGATCTCGTGGCGGCGTTGCGGGATCCGGCCCGGGAGCTGGAGGGCCGGCGTTCGACGACGACGGCAGGGGTGATCGACAGTCAGTCCGTGAAGACGACGGAGAGCGGTGGGCCGAGTGGCTATGACGGTGGGAAAAAGATCAAGGGGAGAAAGCGGCACGCGGTGGTCGATACCCTCGGGTTGCCCTTGGTCCTGCAGGTGCACCCCGCCCACGTGCCGGATCGGGAGGGTGCGCCGGCGGTCCTCACCGAACTGCGAACGACCCTGCCGAGCTTGCAGAAGGTCTGGGCAGACGGAGGGTACCGCGGTCCCAAACTGGCCCAAGCCCTGGCCGCGATGCCGGACGCCCCGGACCTCGAGATCGTGACAAAGCCCAAGGAACAGAAGGGTTTCGAGGTGCTTCCGCGACGCTGGATCGTCGAGCGGTTGTTCGGCTGGCTGGGCCGCTGCCGACGTCTGGCGAAGGACTATGAACGACGGCTGGAGAGCTCGCTGGCAGGGCTGCAACGGGCCGTGATCCGCATCCTGGTGCGCCGCCTCGGACGGGCCGAAACCCTCGGCAAAACCGTAACCTACTGATTATATGGAGTTTTGAATCATGCTCTAAGGAAACTGTCCGACAGGGCGGTGCCCTCAATCACCTTGAGCCGGACGATATTCACGGAGGCACCGTTGCTCCCAAAATCCGTTCTGGAGATCTGTCTCACCGGCACATCGGTCAGTGTGATCTTCCCGTGGCTGTATCTGATGATGGTGTCGCCGTCGGTCTCGAAGATTTCCACGGTGGTCGAGGCGATGGGGCTGCCGGTGAAATAGATCTTGTCCCCTTTCTTGAAGTCGTTGATCGTGTCATCGCCGTTTTGGGTGCCGTCGTGGGTGGAAAATACGAAAACGTCATTGCCTTCACCGCCGGAGAGTTTGTCATTGCCTTCACCGCCGTTGACTATGTCGTCGCCTTCACCACCGTCGACTATGTCGTCGCCGCCAGCGCCAAGAAGCTCATCATCGCCGCCGTTGCCGAAAATGGCGTCCTTGCCGTTGCCGCCCGTGAACTTGTCGGTCCTCTCGGTTCCGCGATAGACATCGTAATCGGGGTACTCGTCATCATTCTCCCTGAGGCCGGCGAAATTGGCTGCACTCAGCTTGGATGCCGTGACCTCTATCAACGTAAGCGATCCGCCGTCGTACTTGATGAGCGTGTCGTCGCCGACCTGGGAAATGTCGAGCGCCTCGAAGCGGGTATGGGAAAGGCCGCCAAATGAAATGACTTCCCCTGCGTCGATGTTGAAATCGGTGATCGTCTTGTTGCCGCTATTGGGACCGGCAACAATGGCGAATCGATCTCTACCCTCGTTGCCAGTAAGCTTGTCGGTGCCGGTGCCGGACCAGAATTCGTCGTCCCCGTCGCCGCCTATGAGAGTGTCGTTGCCGCGGCCGCCGAAGATATCGTCATGTCCGACACCGCCGTCGATCGTGTCGTTCCCGTCGCCGCCGAAGAGAATGTCATGTCCGGCACCGCCGTAGATCGTGTCATTGCCTCCGGCACCATCAAAAATGTTGTTATCGGAGGCGCCCCTGATGTCATTGGCGTTGTCGTCTCCCGTGTAAGTGCCGGTCCTGACGATAGTGGAGCTGGTTGCAGTCATTGTACGTTTTTCCTTGCTTTGATCGCCGTGTCAGATGTTCGGTCCACCTGACAGTGGCGCAAAGGGCAGAAGGTCCGCCGGGTCGTAGTCCCGCCGATGGGAGGGGGCTGTCACAGAACGTGTCTCCGCGACCTCCGGAATTCTGCATCAAACAAAGTCGAAATCCGTGGAGTCCAACGACGCGGCCACGATGTCCTGCAGCCTGATCGTTGCATAGTCCAGGGTGATGACCGTGTCGAGCCCGTCCTGTCTGATGTCCAGCGACCGGAACCCATCGACTCCGTGAATCACGATGGTGTCATCCTCCTCGAAATCGACAATGGTGTCGGTTCCTCCTTCTCCCCTCGACCGAGTGGGGATATCCGCCCCAAACACGAATTCGTCGGCGCCATCGCCGCCCTCCAGAGTGTCATCACCCGCGCCGCCGAAGAGTTCGTCGTCGCCAGCACCGCCATAAAGGATGTCGTTCCCGTCATGGCCACCATAGAGGTCATCGTCACCATCTCTGCCATACAGGGTGTCGTCGCCGGCACCACCATCGAGGTCATCGTTGGTGGAACCGCCGTACAGGATGTCGTTACCATCGTCCCCCGACGCCCTATCCCACCCGTCGCTGCTTTCCCCCGTATACAAGATATCGTCGCCGGCGCCACCATACAGCCTGTCGGCACCGGCACCGCCATACAGGGTGTCATCACCGGCACCGCCGCTCAGGGAGTCGTTGCCGTCGCCACCATACAGGGTGTCATCACCGGCACCGCCTTTCAGATAATCCCTACCGACACCGCCTCTCAGAACAAGGCCCGAGGGAACGTCGCTCACTTCGGGGGTGCCGCGGCCGAATTTGAAATTGTCTTCGCCAAGAGAGTCGGCCGACACGTTTGTCAGGGTAAGTCGGGCAAGCAAGGCGTCGCCTGTTTTCTTGGCGATGACCGTATCGTCGACGACCTGCCTGATCCACAGGTCCTCGATCCCCTCGACATCGATCTGGATGATGTCCCGAGCCTCGAAGTCCGTGATGATGTCACGATCCAAGACGTAGGCATTCCTGTCTTTGTCGGTGAGCCCTGAGACACCGTTCCAAACGAATGTGTCGCCCCCCCCCGCCGGTCAATATGTCGTTGCTCATGCCACCGCCGTACAGCGTGTCGTCGCCGCGGCCGCCGAACAGCCTGTCATCGCCCCCATCACCGTTCAGCGTGTCGTCGCCGTTGCCGCCCTCCAGCCTGTCGTTGCCCCTGTCGCCATAGAGCGTGTCGTCGCCCTTGCTGCCGAACAGCCTGTCATCGCCCCAGCTGCCGTTCAGCGTGTCGTCGCCATCGCCCCCATGCAGGGTGTCATCGCCCCAGGCACCGTCCAGCGTGTCGTCGCCATCGCCCCCATGCAGGGTGTCCGTGCCGTGGCCACCATCCAGCGTGTCGTCACCCGTGTTGCCATAGAGCGTGTCGTCACCCGTGTTGCCATAGAGCGTGTCGTTGCCCTTGCCGCCCCTCAGGATATCGTCCCCGCCGTCCACGGCAGGGATGTGGTCTCCACCACCGTCCCCATAGAGAATATCGTCGCCTTTGCCGCCCCCGAGCTCATCATCGCCCAGACCTCCCAGCAGGTTATCGTCGCCCTTGTTGCCGGACAGCCAGTCATCGCCCCTGCCGCCCTCCAGGATGTCGTCCCCGTCGCCGCCGTAGAGGGTGTCGTCGCCGGCATGGCCGTAGAGGCATTCGTCGCCGTCACCGCCCGTCAGGGTGTCGTCGCTGCTGGTGCCGTCGAGGGTGAGGACGCAATCGTGAGGGTCGCCGCCGTCGTTGCCGTCGTCGTGAGGGTCGCCGCCGTCGAGAGTGCCGTCGCCCTCGCGGCCAAGAATCTTGTCCTTGCTGTCGCCGCTCCCGGTGTCGCTTTCGTCGAGGGGGTTGCCGCCGTCGTTGCCGTCGTCTCTCGTACTGGCGCCGTGAGCAACCTTTTCGTGATCGTCGTCGTCCGGCGGCGCACCCTGTGCCAGAGCGTCCTCGCCGCCGCCCTCCGGCGGGGCTGCCTCGACGGGAAGGAACCGGAAGTCGTCCGCGCCAAGGGAGGCCGCCGTCACGCCCTCCAGCCTGATCGTGTCGCCGTCGCCGTAGCGGATGACGGTAGAGAAGCCCTTCTGCTCGATCACCAGAGCCCCGAAACCGCCCGGCACCCCGGCAATCTCGATGATGTCGCCAGCCTCGAAATCGCCGATGTAGTCGGCCCCGTCGCCGACCGCGAACGCAAAGACGTCGACGTCCTGGCCACTGCCGCCATAGAGCGAGTCCGCCCCCCGGCCGCCGGTCAGCCTGTCGGCGCCCCGGCCGCCTTCCAGACGGTCGTTGCCCGCACCGCCATCGATCGTGTCGTCCCCGTCGCCGCCATACAGCGTGTCGTTGCCCGCGCCGCCGTCCAGCGTGTCGTCGCCCGCGCCGCCGTCCAGCGTGTCGTCGCCCGCGCCGCCGTCCAGCGTGTCATCGTCCGAGCTGCCGGGGTTCATGAGGAGAAAGTCCGCATCGGCTCCCGGGCTTGCGGTTCCGCCCGTCAGCGTGTCGTCGCCGTCGCCGCCCGTCAGGATGTCGTCGCCGAGGCCACCCTTCAGGATGTCATTGCCGACGCCCCCCGTCAGGGTGTCGTCGCTAGCACCGCCGGTCCGCTCGATAGCCATTGCAAATTCCTCCCGATTCTATCACGGATGCGAAGTCTACCCCCCGGCCGTCAAGCAAGTCCGAGAAGCTTGCGCTCATGGCGCCTGTTCGGCCGCAGGGGATGGGGCTCCATGGCAGGACATGATATGCGTCCCGAGCCGAAAGGCTACTCCAAGCCGGCAGCCGCGGCAAGCGCCCGGTCCTCCCCCAAGGAGAATTTGCCGTGAAACAGATTCGGTCGAGGGGCGCGCGGAGCGGTTCCAACGCCGTGTTGCGGCGTTGGCGGGTATGGCCGGGATCGGCTCGGCGGAGACGAGCGGTGGACTTCCCCGATGTGGCCCTTGGCGGTCCCGCGTTGCCGTCTGGCGTGTTTCAGGGGGCTCAGGCGGCGTTGAGTTCTGGCGCGTTGACGGGTGCGATGTAGCCGTATCGTCGGAGCATGCGGATCCATCGGGGGGCGTTGCGTTTGACCATCAGGGCGTCGTAGTCGGCGGTGCGGTCGTAGTAGGGCGTGGCGGTCTTGAGGACGACATGGACGATGCGCAGCATCTTGTGGGCGCCGGCGACGATGGGCGCGCTTGTATCCGCGCCGTGCGGCGAGGGCGCGGTGGTGCGCCTCGAACTGGCATCCCTTGGTTCGGGCGGCGCCGTGGGCGCACTCGACGAGGCTGGCGCGCAGGGGTCCGGAGCCTTTCAATAGCCCGTTGTTGACGCAATCTGGCTCATGTGCGGTTCCCTTCTGATTGGACGAATTCGAGTCCGGTCTTGAATTTCCGCCACGCCTGCCAGATTTTGGCAGTACCCGGAAGCGGCTGACGTTTGCTGGGCCGGAAGCCCGCCATGCGGGCGAGATCGACCACAAAGGTGCGGATGTCGGGCGGCTTCCCAGGCGGGGCACGGATGATGCGATAGTACCGGAGCCATCGGTAGAGAACCCCGATTTCGCGGTCGGTGAAGAACTCGAGGGCGGGGCGGTCGGGCGGGTCGAGCGCGAGGCGCTCGAGGTCCATGACCCGCCATGCGGTGATGGCATCGAAAGCGAGGCACGTGCGCAGGTCGTCGGCGTCCTGCAGCTTGCGTTCTTCGATCCGGGCGCCGACCTTGAGGACCCGGAAGTACTCCTCGAGGGTCCAGCGTGCCTCGTACCAGGCGACGATGCGTCGAGCGTGCTGGAGGTTGGCCTCGCCCTCGGTGGAGAGCAGCACCCAGTGGAGCGGATCGCGGCCCTTGGGCGGCCGGGCTTCCCGGACCGAGACGGCGAGCACGGGCATCGGCGTCCGGTCGTCCCGGTTCTTCGGCGGCACGAGGTGGACGGCGGCGGCGCGGAGCTCGAGGATCACGGTGCGCTTGAGGCGCTGACGGGGTCCGCCGCAGGCGGCGAGGTGGACCGTCTTCGTTCCCAGAACCGGCTGCTCTGCCATGGCCTCCCACAGGTCCGCCACGGAGCCGTCGCTGCGGACCACCCGTCGCTGCCGGCCGCGGTCGGAGCGTACGAGGAGCCCGACGCCGCCGGCGCGCGCCTGTACGAACATTTCCCAGATGTCGCCTTCGCGGTCGCAGACCGTGACCACCCGGGTGTCGGGGCAGGCGGCGGCCAGCTGGCGGGCGCGTTCGAGTCCCTGAAGCCAGCGCACACTCTCCGGCTTGACCGCGTCGCGGTCCGGGGCTGCCGTGCCCTCGCGCTCGGTGGCGTCGCGGTCCGGGGGCTGCCGTGCCCTCGCGCTCGGTCGCGTCGCGGTCCGGGGCTTCCGTGCCCTCGCGCTCGGTCGCGTCGCGGTCCGGGGCTTCCGTGCCCTCGCGCTGGGTGGCGTTGAGGTCGATCACGCCGAGCGGGCGGCGGCCCTCGGTCACCGCCAGCGTGAAATGGGCAAGGATCCCCCGGGTGCCCGAGCCCCCGCCTCCAAGGTTCACCAACCCTTTCGTCTTGCAGTGCCCGTTGTAATTCAGCGTCGTGGTGTCCTGCAGGGCGAGGACGACCCGCTCCTGCCGGCAGCGTTCGACCGTGGCTTCGGCGTGGGGATCGAGGATGTGTTCCATCGTGACCCGGGCGCTGGACAACAGCCGGTACGCGGCCTTCTGCGCGGCGGCAGACGGGAAGATCACGGGCAGGGACGCGCCCGGAGCGTTCTCCCAAGCTCGGCCCATCGCCAGCACCCGCTGGCGCACGCGGCCGTCGGGATGCGAACCGCGGCCATACTCGATGTCGGCCCAGTCGGCGTTCCCGGGCCGCCACGGCTCCGACGTGGTACCGAGGACGGTGCCCCGCTCCCGAGACAGGACCTCTCGCCAGCCCTCGGCCAAGGGCCGGATCCACACCGCCTTCGGCGTGGTCGCACGGCCTCCCGGCGGCCGGCCCGAGGTCGGTTCGGCGCAGCGGCTCCACCCGGCCGCACGATAGCAGGTGCCGCGGTGCTCGGGTCCCACATACGTGTAGACCGCCTGCGGCCGGGTCCCGTGCGCCGCCTTCCAGTCCGCGGCCAGGCGCGCCGTCGACCGGGCCAGCACGTGCGAGGCCAGCCGGGCAACCCGGACGCCGGGCAGCAGGAGAAAGCGGTGCTGCTGGACCAGCTGCACCAGATTCGCGGCTCGCGCCGTCGCCGACCAGCCGATGGCCGCGTCCCGGGCCGCCTGATGCCAGCCTGCGGCCGTATACCCGAGGCCGCCGAGACGGCCGTGGCGCGACGACACGACCCAGAAGTTGAGTACCTTCCCCGGCCGGTGCTTCCAACCCTGCGGATGATGGGTCTCCATCATCTCGCGCCAGCGGCGCCGGTCCGGGGCCGCGCCCACCGGGACCAAGGTGACCTCCCCGAGATCCGCCAGCGTGCACGCCAGCTTCCGGTCCGGGTCGGTGCGCGCCACCTCGCCGCCCGGACGGCCCGGCGTGCGGCACGGACCCGGCCGCGCCGCGGGCAGCAGGAACCCCGCCCGCTTTGCGATCCCGGGCAGAACCCCGCGCGCCTGGGACACGCAGGGCTGGCCCCGGGCGTTGCGCCAGTCCTCGCGTTCGCACAGCTCGCGCGCCAGCGCATGACGCGTCCGGCCGGCCTCGGCCGCCGCCGCCTTCAGCCACTCGACCGTGTCGGCGCGGAGATGTCGAAGTCCGACTTGCATGCCGTCACCATGACGGACGGACCGACGCACGTCAAGTGTGGCGGCATGAAAGGGCCGGAGCCCTTTCGGGTGCGCGCGTTGCGGCGCTTTCCGCCGCTCTCGTTGTTGCCGGGGCACAGCCCGGCCCAGGCGGCGAAGTGCTCCCTGGAGGCGAAGGCCCCGATATCGGGACCGATCTCGATCAGGATGGTCGAGGCGGCGATGCGGTCGATGCCGGGGATGGTGGTCAGCAGACGGAGCTGTCAGGCCGAGCAGGCCGAAAACCGATCCACCACAGCGGTGGTTGCCGGCCGGCCTAGTGGCAGGACCTGCCCAGCACCCGCAGGCGCCAATAGTTGTAGGGCAGCGGCACTAGGAAGCCGGCGGCCAGCATGGGTGGAATCACCCACCAGGACAACCGGGCTCCCCCCGTCAGCAGAACATCCACGGCATTCATGGCCGCCTCCATGCCCAGCATGGACAGCAGCGACATCCCGATCGCGGTCCGTATCGCATCGCGCCAGCGCATGATCCGCACCAGCAGCACGGTCTCGAGGGCAAAGCTGGTGAGGATGCCGTTGAGCATGGCGAGGCCCATGATCTGCCAGACCGGCCAAGTGACGCCCGCAAGCTGGCAGATCCCGATCGTGCCGAGGTCGCCCAAGGCACAGCCGAACAGGCAGGCGGCCGTGTTGCGGGCGGCCTGCCGCAGCACCTGCCCGCGGGAGGCGCCGGCCGAAACGAGGCCCGCCGCCCCGGCCATCCCCTAGCCGGCGCCGGGCCGCAGCGGCTGCCAGCCTGCGTACCGGGCACCGTCGCCGAGTTCGTCCTCGATGGTCAGGAGCCGGTTGTACTTGGCCGTGCGTTCTCCCCGGGCGGGCGCTCCGGCCTTGATCTGCCCGCATGCGGTGCCGACCGCCAAGTCCGCGATGGTCGTGTCCTCGGTTTCCCCGGAGCGGTGCGAGACGATCACCCCCAGACCGGCCCCGGCGGCCGTCTGGACGGCATCCAGCGTCTCGCTCACGGTTCCGGCCTGATTGACCTTGGCCAGCAGGGCGGTGGCGGCCCGCCTCCGGATCCCTGTGCGCACGCGCTCGACGTTCGTCGCGAACAGATCGTCGCCGACGACCTGCAGCCGCTCGCCCGCAGCCGCCGCGAAGGCCTCCCAGGCCGGCCAGTCGTCGTCGCCGAACGGATCCTCGATCGACACGATCGGATACCGGTCTGCCAGTCCGATCCAGTAGGCCGCCAGCTCCTCCGATCCGAGCGAGCGGTCCTCTCCCCGGAGCCGATACCGTCCATCTTCCAGCAGTTCGCCAGCGGCCGCATCCAGGGCGATGCCCACCTGCTCGCCGGGCCGGTATCCGGCCCGCTCGACGGCCTGCAGCAGACATTCCACCGCCGCCTCGGTCCCGGCCAGGGCCGGTGCGAATCCGCCTTCGTCCCCCAGACCGGTACCGTGTCCGGCCGCGTCCAGCAGATCCGCGAGCACCCGGTAGATCTCGGATCCCCAGCGCAACGCCTCGGCGAACGACGACGCACCGCCCGGAACCACCATGAACTCCTGCACGTCGAGCCGGTTCCCCGCATGGGCGCCGCCGTTCACCACGTTCAGGAACGGTGTCGGCAGGGTCCGCGCGCCGATGCCGCCCAGATGCCGGTACAGCGGGAGCCGCTGCGCCCGCGCCGCCGCCCGAGCCGCCGCGAGACTCACCCCCAGCAGGGCATTGGCGCCCAGCCGCGACTTGTCCGCCGTTCCGTCCAGGCGGATGAGCGCGGCATCGAGAACGCGTTGGTCCCGCGCGTCGAGACCGATCACCGCATCCTGGATCTCGCCCTCGACGGCCGCCACGGCCTGGCGGACCCCGCGGCCGCGGTACCGGCGCGGATCCCCATCGCGCCGCTCGTGCGCCTCGTGCGTGCCGGTGGACGCCCCGGCCGGAACTCGGGCCCAGGCCCGGGTTCCCGACACGAGCACGGCTTCGACCGCAATCGTCGGCTGGCCGCGGCTGTCGAGAATCTCCAGCGCCCGCAACGAACGCAGGGCCGTGGCCGTCATCCTCCGCCCTCCTTCGCCAGCCGATCGAACGCCACCAGGTTGCCGAGCAGGTCGGGCAGCTCCGCCATGGGAACCATGTTGGGCCCGTCGCTCGGCGCCCGGTCGGGATCGGGGTGGGTTTCCAGAAAGACCGCCGCCACCCCGACCGCACATGCGGCCCGCGCCAAGACCGGGACGAACTCCCGGCGTCCGCCGGACCGATCCCCGGCGCCGCCCGGCTCCTGCACCGAATGCGTCGCGTCGAAGACCACGGGGCACCCGGTGGCCCGCAGCACGGGCAGGGCCCGCATGTCGTTGACGAGACGATTGTAGCCGAAGGAGGTGCCCCGTTCGCATACCAGGATCTGTCCGTTGCCGGCCCGACGCAGCTTGTCGACCACGTTCTGCATGTCCCACGGGGCGAGAAACTGTCCCTTCTTCACCATGACGGGCCGGCCGGTCACGGCCGCCGCCTGCAACAGGTCGGTCTGGCGGCAGAGAAAGGCGGGAATCTGCAGCAGGTCGACGTGCTCCGCCACCGGAGCGCACTGCCCGCGCTCGTGCACGTCGGTGACGACGGCGGCCCGGCACCGCTCGCGCAGCTCGGCGAACACGTCGAGCGCCCGGTCCATTCCCAGACCGCGCGGGCTGGCGGCACTGGTCCGGTTCGCCTTGTCGAACGAGGTCTTGTAGACGAAACCGACCCCGGCCCGACGGCTGATCGCCTGCAGCTCGGTACAGGTCTCGATCGCGTGCTCCCGGCTCTCCATCGCGCACGGGCCCGCGATCAGCGTCAGCGGCCGGCGGTTGCCGATCACCACGTCGCCGACCGCGACGTCCCCCGGAGGGGCCATCACAGCAGGCGCTCCTGCCGGATTGCGGCTTCGACGAACGACGTGAACAGCGGATGGGGGGCGAACGGGCGGGAGCGCAGTTCGGGATGGAACTGCACCCCGAGGAACCACGGATGATCGCCGAGCTCGGCGATCTCGAACAACGCGCCGTCGGGCGACTTGCCGGAAAACCGCAGGCCCGCGGTCCGCAATCGCGACTCGTAGGCCGGATTGACCTCGTAGCGATGCCGGTGCCGCTCCCGGATCCGTTGCATCCCGTAGATCTCCAGCGCCCGGGATCCGGGGTCGATCAGGCAGTCGTAGCCGCCCAGCCGCATCGTGCCGCCGAGGTCGTCGTCCCGGTTCCGGACCGCCTGCCCGCCGCCCGCGCAGGCCCATTCGGTCAGGAGCCCGACCACGGGTTCCGCGCACGTTCCGAACTCCGTGGACCCCGCACCGCGAAGGCCCGCCAGCGCCCGGGCGACCTCGATGACCGCCAGCTGCAGCCCGAGACAGATTCCGAAATACGGAACCTTCCGGGTCCGGGCGAACTCGATCGCCCGGATCTTGCCCGCCACGCCGCGGTCGCCGAAGCCGCCAGGAACCAGGATCCCGTGCGCCTGCTGCAGAAGGGTCAGCGCCTCGTCTTCCGGGCGGGCCCGCTCCAAGCGTTCGGCATCCAGCCACCGGATGCGGATTCCGACCCGATGCGCCGCACCGCTGTGCACGAGCGCCTCGATCAGCGACTTGTAGGCGTCCGGCAGCCCCGTGTACTTGCCGACGACCGCAATGTCGACATGACCGGCCGGCAGGCGGATGGCTTCGACCACCCGGCGCCACCGATCCAGCACCGGAAGGACGGCTCCGGGAAGACCGAAATATCGCAGGACCTTCCGGTCGAGCTGCTCGCGACGGTAGATCTCCGGGACCTCGTAGACCGTGTCGGCATCGATCGCCGGAACCACGGAATCGGGATCCACGTTGCAGAACAGGGCCAGCTTCGCGCGCTCCGCCTCCGGGATCGGCCGGTCGCAGCGGCACAGCAGCAGGTCAGGCTGGATTCCAATTCCGCGCAGTTCCTTGACCGAGTGCTGCGTCGGCTTGGTTTTCTGCTCGCCGACCGCCTCCAAGTAGGGAATCAGGGTCAGATGGAGGTAGAGCACCCGGGGCCGGCCCACCTCGATGCCGAACTGGCGGATGGCCTCGAGGAACGGCAGGCCCTCGATATCGCCGACCGTCCCGCCGATCTCGACCAGCACGAAGTCGTCGTGGTCCGTGTCGGCCCGGATGAAGTCCTTGATGGTGTCCGTCACGTGCGGGATCACCTGCACGGTACCTCCCAGGTAGTCGCCCCGCCGTTCCCGCGCCAGCACCCGCTCGTAGACCCGGCCCGAGGTCACGTTGTCGCTGCGGCGCGCCTCGATTCCGGTGAACCGCTCGTAGTGTCCGAGGTCGAGATCGGTCTCCGCGCCGTCGTCCGTGACGAAGACCTCGCCATGCTGGTACGGGCTCATGGTACCCGCATCCACGTTCAGGTAGGGATCCAGTTTCCGCAGCCGGACACGGTACCCGTGCGCCTGCAGCAGGGCTCCGAGGGCGGCGGCGGACAGCCCCTTTCCCAAGGAGGAGACGACTCCGCCGGTAATGAACACGAACCGCGGCCGGGCACCGGACATCACGGGCGGCCGGGGCGGCGGACACCCAGGGACCGCGGTCCCGCGGATCCGGGGCCGGTCACTCTCCCGTCGGCGGCGACGGCTCGGAGTTCGCCCCGCCGGTGACGGGCTCGAGAATGCCGGACGGCAGCGGGTCGTCGGGCGCCGGCACCAGCGGCAGTGCACCGTCCTCGGGCCGGCTGGCCAGCACGGCCAGCAGGAGGCTGATTCCCATGAACGCGACGGCCAGGACGGCGGTTGTCCGGGTCAGGAGGTTGGCGGAGCCGCGGCTGCTCATGACACCGCCGAACGGATCGGAACCGCCGCCGATCCCGCCCAACGCACCGCCGTCACTGCGCTGCAGCAGGATCGTGCCCACCAAGGCCACGGCAACACACACATGAATCACGAGCAGGAAGGCGGTCATGGCAGGACGTTCCCGGCAGCGGCTACAGCCTCGCATATGCCCCAGAACTCTCCGGGTTGCAAGGACGCGCCTCCGACCAGCAGTCCGTCCACCCCGGGCCGTCCGCCAATCTCCCCTGCATTTCCGGCCCGCACCGAACCGCCGTACAGGATGCGCCACGGCCCCGGTCCGTGCACGCGCGCCAGTCCGTCGCGCAGGGCGGCATGCATCGCCTCGATGTCCGCTCCGTCCGGAGTCTCTCCGGTCCCGATGGACCAGACGGGCTCGTACGCGATCACCGTCGCTCCGGGCGCGGTGCGCGCCGGCAGCGACGCGAGAAGCTGGGCCGTGACCCGCTCCTCCGCACGACCGGACCGCCGGACCGCCCCGCTCTCGCCCACGCAGACGATCGGGGTCAGGCCCGCCGCCTGCGCGGCAACCGCCTTCGCCCGGATCTCGGCATCGCGCTCGTGCTGGTGCAGCCTGCGCTCCGAATGCCCCACCAGCACCCATGCGCAGCCCGCATCCCGCAGCATCGCGGCGGCGGTTTCTCCGGTCCTCGGACCCGGCGGCGCGCTCGAGCAGTCCTGCGCTCCCAGCTGGAACGGACCCTGCCCGATCCGACGATGCACCAAGGCAAGCAGCGGATGCGGCGGGCACAGCACCATGTCCGGATAGCTGCCGTCCTGCCGCCGGCGTCCCGCGTACCGGTCCTGCAGGTCCTCCACCAGGGCTGCCGCGGTGGCCCGGGTTCCATGCATCTTCCAGTTGCCGACGACGAGCAAGGGGAGTACGGACACGGCGATACTCCCTTGCGGACGGAACCTCCGCCGGTGGCCGGAGCGGAACACTCCACTATAGTCGGGCGGTCATCGGGGTTTCTCGGAAGAGGCGATCATGCTGCAGGCGATGCGCCGCCATGCCGGCTCCTGGGTCGCGAAGGTCCTCCTGCTGCTGCTGGCGGCGAGTTTCGGACTGTGGGGCGTCGGCGACATCTTCAGCGGCTACCGCGACCCGGTCGTCGCCGAGGTCGGGGATCGCGACCTGCACGCCTCCGCCTTCTTCCAGCAGTACCGGCAGCGGGTGTCCGAACTTCGGCGCTCGCTGGGCGGGGCGGTGAACGAAGACCTCCTCCGACAGATCCGGCTGCCGGAGGAAGTGCTCGACGACATGACCCGGCGCCTGCTGATCCGGGAAGAGGCCACCGGCCTCGGCCTCGTCGCCGGACCGGAGGATCTCGGCAGGTGGATTCGGGATCAGGCCGTCTTTCTCGACAACCTGGGTCAGTTCGACCGCAACCTGTTTGCCTACGCCGCTCGGGCCCGGGGCCTCCGCCAGGACGAGTTTCTCGCGGAGCTCGGGGAACTGCGCACGAGCGAGCTGCTGCTCAACGCGGTGGCCTCCGGGGCCCGTCCTCCGGACCGGTGGCTGCGGACGCTGCACGCGCTCGAGCAGGAGCGGCGGCGGGCCCGGGCGGCCGTGTTCCTGGCGGCGGACGCGGACCCGCCCGAACCCGCTTCGGAGGAAGACGTGCACACCCGTCACCGGGAGCAGGGCGACCGGTACCAGACTCTCCGGCGGCGCGACCTGACGTTTGTCGTGCTGGATCCCGACCTCCTCAAGACCTCCCTAGAGGTTACGGATGCGGATCTGTCCGAAGCCTATCGGCAGCGCCGGGACGAGTATTTCGAAGCGGAGCGACGTCATGTCCGGCAGTACTTCGCCGAAACCCGGGAAGACGCCGAACGCACCCTGACGCGGGCCCGCGAGGGCATCGGACTGGCGGCTGCCGTCGAAGAGAGCCTGGGCGATGCGGTGACCGACCTCGGTTTCGTGACCCGCGAGGAACTGGATGCCGACTATGCCGGGGCCGTGTTCGAAACCGCCGCGGGCGCCGCGGGCGGTCCGCAGGAAACCGGCTTCGGCTGGCGCGTCTTCGAAGTCGCGGACATTCGGGCGGCACAGGCCCCGTCTCTGGACGACGTCCGCGACGCGTTGAAGGACGCCCTCCAGACGGAACGGGCCCTGGACCTGCTGTATGCGCGCGCCGAGACCTTCTTCGACGAACGCGCCGGCGGCGCCTCCCTCGAAGAGGCCGCGCGGGCGAGCGGCGCCTCGGTCGTGACCGTAGCCGACATCGATGCGGAAGGCCGGGATTCCACGGGTGCGCCGCACCCCGCCGCTCCGGATCCCGCGCTCCTGAGACTCGGCTTCGGCGCGTCCGCCAGCGCGACGCCCGAACTGGAAGAACGCGAGGATGGCCGGATGGTTGCCGTTCGGGTGGACCGGGACGTGCCGGCCCGCGCGCAAACCCTGGAGGAGGCGCGCGAGGCCATCGTGGAGGACCTGGCCGAAGAGGCCCGCCTTGCGGACGCGCTCCGGCGGGCCGGTGTCTACGCGGCCGGGACGGCCGGCACGAGCAACCTGTCGGCGTTGGCCACGGTGCACGGCGGCATGCTGCACACGTCCGACGCGTTCACGCGCGACGGCCGGGGGGGGGCGGCGGATTTTCCGGGCATCGCCCGGAGGCTGGCGTTCGAGCTCGCCCCCGACACCACCAGCGATCCGGAGGAATTCGGAGGCGGCTACGTCGTCGTCACCCTCGACGAGGTCACCGCCGCCGAGCCGCCCACCGACGAGGAACTGGCAACCCTCCGAGGCGGCGCCGGCGCGGCCCTCGGAAACGACTTCGTGACCTCGTTTCTCGCCTCGCTCCGGCGGACCCATCCGGTGCGCATCGACCGGCCCGCCCTCGAGCGGACCCTCGCCGACAACGCCAACCCGCCGTACTAGCCGGAAGCGGCGCATGACGCTCCAGCCCCGGGAAGGGCCGTTTCGACGGGCCTACGACGCCGGTACCCCGCAGATCGTCTGGAGAACGCTGGTCGCGGACCTCGAAACACCGGTGTCGGCCATGCTGAAGCTTGCACACCGGCAACCCCACAGCTTTCTGCTGGAGTCGGTAGAGGGCGGCGACACACGCGGCCGCTACTCCATCATCGGATTCGCACCCGACGTAATCTGGCGTTGCCGCGGAAACCGCGCCGAAATCAACCGCAGCGCCCTCCTTCATCCCGACGGTTTCGAACCGGAGCCGCACGGGGCGCTCGATTCCCTGCGCCGGTTGCTGGCCGCATCCCGCATGGAACTGCCGACCGGTCTGCCACCGATGGCGGCCGGTCTCGTCGGATACATGGGATTCGACACGGTGCGGCTCATCGAGCACCTGCCCACCGACCGACCCCCTTCCCTAGGACTTCCCGACAGTCTCCTGATCCGGCCTACCGTCATGGCGATCTTCGATGCGGTCTCCGATACGGTAACGCTGGCAACGCCCGTGTTCCCGGATCCGTCCGTCCCGGCCGGACAGGCCTATCGCGACGCCGGGAGCCGCCTGGAAGACGCCGTCAGGTCCTTGGGAACCCCGCTGGAGGTCGAGTCCGCGCCGCCCACCGACCAGCTGCCGGCTCCGACGCCGGTGTCCAACATGACCCCGGACGAGTACCGCGCCCTGGTCGCCCGCGCCCGCGAGTACATCCTCGACGGCGACATCTTTCAGGTGGTGCTGGCCCAGCGGTTCGCCGCCCCCTTCCGCCTGCCGCCGTTCGCGCTCTACCGCGCCCTGCGCCGGCTCAATCCGTCCCCGTTCCTGTTCTACCTCCGTCTCGAAGGTGTCACCGTCGTGGGGTCCAGTCCCGAAATCCTCGTGCGGGCCCGCGACGGAACGGTGACGGTTCGTCCGCTGGCCGGCACCCGGCCGCGCGGGAGCGACCGCACCCGGGACCTCGCCTACGAGCGCGAGCTGCTGACCGACCCGAAGGAACGGGCCGAACACCTCATGCTGCTGGACCTCGGCCGCAACGATGTGGGGCGGGTCTGCACCCCCGGGACGGTTCGCGTGACGGAGCAGATGGTGGTGGAGCGCTACAGTCACGTCATGCACATCGTCTCCAACGTGGAAGGTGCCCTGGATCCCAGGTACGACGGAATCGACGCGCTGATGGCCGGCTTTCCCGCCGGCACGGTCAGCGGCGCCCCAAAGATCCGGGCCCTGGAAATCATTGACGAACTGGAATCCGAACGGCGCGGGATCTACGCCGGTTGCGTCGGCTACTTCTCCGTGAACGGGTCCATGGATTCCTGCATTGCGCTCCGCACGGCAGTCGTGAAGGACGGCACGATGTACGTACAAGCCGGTGCCGGAATCGTGGCTGACAGCGATCCCGAAGCGGAATACCAGGAAACGGTCCACAAGGCTCGGGCACTGTTCCAGGCCGCCGAAGAGGCGGTCCGGTTCGCAGGAGGGCGCAAGTACCGATCCTGACCCAAATGTAGCGGGATACTCCTAATCGTATATAAAGCGCTGGTATTACTGATTTTTCGTATCTACTCACCCTCCTACTGATGACGAATCGTTTTTCCTGACGGGTGCGGATCCGGCATTGTCCCTTGCCCCTTTAACTCGCTTGCGGCCGATGACCGGAAGTGCGTGTTCCGGCTGACAAGAAACGGATCGATCTTCGTCGTATCTACTCACCCCCTACTGATGACGAATCGTTTTTCCTGACGGGTTCGGATCCGGCATTTTCCCTTGTCCCTTTAACTCGCTCGCGACCGATGACCGGAGGTGCGTGTTCCGGTTGACAAGAAGCGGGTCGATCTTCGTCATCAGTAGGGGGTGAGTAGATAGTGCCCGCACCGAAAATGGTCATTTTGGCGGCCCTTCCGGCGAAATTTCGGGTTGGACCCACCCTCCGGGGCCTCCGGTCGCTCCGTTTCCAAGGGATTCCTGCCGATTCGCAGCGGCATCCGGGCCCTTCCCACCCAGAATCCGGACGCCAGGGCGAGCGGTTCCGTTCCCGCTCCCGGCGGGCTTCGCGGACGGGGTGGAGGGGCGCCGCCGTCAGGCGGCGCGTCTTCGTCGTCGTCGGGCTTGGGCCCGGGCCTGTCTCTGCAGCAGCAACCCGATGCGGTGGACATTGAAGGCCACCATGGAGAGCGCCACCATCCGCGCAAAACCCTCCGCCCCATACGACAGGACCCGGTCCATGCCGCGCTGCTCGAGATTATTGATGGCGGACTCCACGGCCGGATGCTGCCGGCGCATCTCCCGGAACGTCGGGTCGGCGGCCCGTTTCCGGTCGGCCGGACCGAGTTTTCCCTTCTTCGGCAGCACGTTGTGATCCAGCAGTTCGTCCAGTGCGATCCGGTTGGAGGGACTGTGGAATCCCCGATCGAAGCTGCACAGGCGGAGGTCGGGGAAGCGGGCCTGCGCTTCCCGGATCATGGGTACGGCATGATCCACGTCTCCGCCTTCCCACAGGATCCGGGAGTGTAGGAGGAAGCCGTGCTGGTCCTCCAGCACGGCCACCGGCACTCCGAGTTCCACCGGAACCCCGGCCTTGCCCTTCACACACCAGCGCGTGTGCTCCTCGAAGATCGAAAACACCTTCTCTTCCTGCGGGATCTTCTCGCCTTTCAGCAGGCGGCGGTCCACTTGGTCGAGCTGCCTCCGGGCATGCTTGAGGTACGACTCGATCCGGAGAATCCTGGGGGCTCCGACGCCTTGCTCTCGAAGCGCAGGAACCGTCGCTTCCGCCCGTCGGACCTCCTCCCAGCAGGCGTCGAGGTACGCCTGGATCGGCCCCGGACGGGCCCGCCGGGTCCGCCGAACCTTCTGAAAGAGCCGCTGCAGCCTCCGGCTCCGATGCCGCCACTGCCGCCCTCCGGACACCCCCGCCCGCAGGGCTGAGCGGCCCGTCTCGCGCACCAGGCAACGCATCGCATCCCACAGCAGGTTGACATCCGTCGGGAAGTGCACATCCGTCTTCACCACGAACGAATCACAGCGGCCCCGCAGGGGCTCCTTCGACGGGCGACCGCCCGGGCCGCTCTTCCGCTTCCGCTTCCGCACCAGCGCATGGCCGCTCTCCGCGATCAGCTGCAACACCTCTCCCAGCACGTCCGGCGTCAGCAGGCTCACGTTGGGTACCACCGTGGGATACCGGTACCGGGTCTCGTCCCAGAAGTTGGAGTGTCCCAGAAACTTCCGAACGGTATGGTGTTGGTTCACCAGCTCGTGCAGACGATCGAAGTCACACCCTAGGACCTGCTTCAGGAGACCCATCACGAGGATCCTCCACAGCTCCATGCCGGGACGCCCTTTCGTGTGGGACACCTCGGGAAGGATCCCCTGCTCCAGGATCTCGAACAACCGGGCACGAACCGACCGGTCGGCATACACGTGCCGAAGCCCAAGCAGCAGCGGCGGAATGTCATCCCGCGAGCTCTCGTCGATCTCGATCTCCTCGATCGCAACCTGACCCAATTCCATCTGCAGGCGAATGACGTTTCGCATGGCAATTCTCGCGAAGATTCCCGAAAATCCGGCCGATTCTCGACCGCATCGGCCGATTCCCGCATCAAAGCGGGATTCTTCATCCCCTCTATATCACGATTCCACTTTCAGAGTCAAACCATTGTACTTTTTCGGTGCGGGCACTAGATACGATTTTTCCTGCTTTTCTGAAAATCAAACCTCTTTCCAGATAGCGGCCCGATACCGGACTGATCCGAAATGGGGCGTGGCCGGCTCGCGCATGCCGGTAAACAGTCCGTCGCCCATCGCGCGCGTGAAACGCCGTCGAGTCGTTCGGCGAGCGGACAAGCCAGCGGCGACCGGCCGTACATCCGCGGACACCGGTCCGAATGCGCCGGGCGGCAATCGTGTGGCGGCCGTGAACGGGCGCGCATCCGGCGTGTCCGCGGGCTGGCGCGCATGTCCGGGGCGATGGAAATCCCCTGACCAATTCCTTTGCAAGACAGGGTGGCGGTCTCCAGAGTGGCGCCGGTTCGGAACCTGTCAACGCCGTTGAGACAGCAAGGGTTGTCATGTACTGAGCATCTCCCACGGTAGCGGTGTCCTTCGGCGGGTTGATCCAGACCGTTTCGGGGAGCGCCTGCGGTTTCGGCCTCCCCCGGACGAACCGTTCCGGGTGCCGGCCCCAGGCTTGGCCCAAGGCGCGCCGGCGTTGCTCGATCCGCTGCCGGGCGCGGCCGTGGTGGACATCGTCAGGGGTGAGTATCGCGAGGCCGGCATGGTGATGCTGGGTGTTGTACTAGGGGAAGAAGGATCGACAGAAGGCGATGGCAGCGGGCAGATCCGGGAAGCGCCCGGGGAACCCGGGGTGGTACTTCAAGGTCTTGAACTGTGCCTCCGAGAAGGGGTGGTCGTCGCTGACCTTGGGGCGGCTGAGCGAACGGGTGATACCGAGCTGGGCGAGGAGTTGCGCGGTGCACGGGCTGGTCATGGGAGCGCCGCGGTCGGAGTGCAGGGTCCGCACCCGGGGCTGGATCCCCTGCTTGAGACACGATTCCTCGATCAGCCGGCTGGCCAGTGCCGCGCTCTCGCGTTCGGCGACCCTCCATCCCACCACGTAGCGGCTGAAGAGATCAAGCAGCACATAGAGGTAGAAGGAAGACCCGGTCTTCGGCCCGAGCAGCCGTGTACTGTCCCAAGACCAGACTTGGTTCGGGGCGCGGGCGACGAGTTCGGGCTTGGCATAGCGTGGGTGGGTGAGCGGGTTGCGCCGTTCCCGCACCGGCTGCCGGGCAGAGAGGATGCGGTACCTCGTGCGCTCCGAGCACAGGTACCATCCTTCGTCGAGCAGCGTGGCCACGACCTCGGCCGGGGAACGATCGACGAAACGCGGGGAGGCGAGCCGGTCGAGGACCGGCTCCCGCTCCCCCTCGCTCCGGGCCCGGGCGGGCGTCGCACGTGGCTGCTGATGCCCGGGAACGGGCCTCCGGCGGCGGTAGAACGGGGCTCGGGACACCCCCAGCGCCCGACCGGCCGGCGCGATGCCGACCTGCCGAGCGAGGGAAGGGGTGGCCATCCGCAGTCCTTCCCGTCGCGGAGGCTGAATCCCAGCAGCCCGGCAACGTTTCCCTGAACTTCGAGAATCGTAGGGGCCGTGGCCCGCTCCTTCTCCCGCCGCGCCACCTGGGCCTCGAGCCGGCGAACCTGGGCGCCGAGGGGGTGGGACGGCGCCGGCTTGGGACCGCGCTTGCGTGGCGTCAGGCCCTGCAACGCTCCCCGGCGGCGGGCCCTTGCGCCACGTCGACAGATGCGAGCGGTACAGCCCCTCGCGACGCAGCAGGCGGCCGATCTCGCCCGGCTCGCGACCGCGGTCCGCTTCCTCGACCATCCGCAGTCGATACTCGGCCGAGAACCGACGGCGGGTCGGCTTGGCGAGAACCTCCGGGTCCGGAGCGCGCCGAGTCGGCGGGGTCTCGGCCCTGGGGGGCGCGCCCCCCAGGGCCGGCGGGGCGAGGGGGTACACCCCCTGCCCACATTCGGGTCTGCCTTCATCCTGGTTCCTCTCTGCCGCCCTCTCATTCCCAGGGTAGTCGGTGTCTCAGCGATGTTGGCAGAGAGGGTTGCGACGAAAGGTTTCAGCCTACGTCATGGCTTCCTCCCCTCCAGGGCTTAGGCCTGGCGCAAGCAGACGTCCGCACATCTCACAATCGCAGACTCGAACGCGTCGACCCGCGCCGCGATCAAGACTCCGATCGCATCACAGCAACAAGCATGGGATCTCCTTGGTCCTTCCATTGGGACTTGCAAGGAAAGATTGGCGGAGCGCTCCCCCTTGCCGCGGGAGTGCTCAGCGACAAGGCACCATCTCCTGTCCGGCACACGGGCCCAAACACAAAACCCTACTTAGTGCCTGCCCGGAAAATCACTAAGATACGGATTACATGAATGAAAGCCCAATATTGACAGGGCGAAGATTCGTCGAATCCAGCCTGATTTCAGCGGAATATGCCGTCATATGCCCTCAAAGAAGGAATCTTCGGTTCTCCAGATTCCAAATATGGTTTCATATACAATGTGTTGTGATTTTTCGTGCAGACACTACTTATCGGAAGACGGCGCCGGGAGCGGGTACTCCGTAAAAAAAGGGGGATCAGCCTGACGGGTTCGGAGCCGGGGCCGGTACATTTCGGTCCGGCACCCCGGTCCCCCGGCCTCTTGGAGGGCCGCCATACCCCTGAATGGCCGGGCTCACCTTCGGAACCGCTTCCCCCGGCTCCTCGGGAAACTGCCGGACACGCATCGGGGGCACGGGCAACATCCCGAGAACCGTGTGCCAGTAGGACCAGGAGCGTGGATCGAAGATCCCGGGCCAGGCATTGCGCAAGGCGTCGCGCAATGCTTCGTCCCCGTAGGCACGGCGAATCGTCGCCGTATCCTCCGAGGAGCCGTAGATCATCGCATGATTCAGGAACTGGACCTCGTCGCGCAGCGTCTCATGAGGCGGCTGGAACCATACCACCCGCCGCGCAATCTCAAGCAGGGCCGGCCCGGCCGGACCGGAGAGAGCCTGCTCTGGACTGCGGTCCGGGGAGGCTGGCTCCCTTGCTCCGAGGGCATCATCCGAAATCTCAGAAGCCATTGTCGTGCTCCGTTACTGTTTCGTCGGGACAAAGGCGTGCGTGCGGTTCGAATACCGGCAGGTTCTCAACATTGACCGCTGCAACGGCTTTCGTCAGGTTTACACGAACCTCATTTGGCACCTGGTGCAAATTGCCGTCTTCGTAATGAGCAAGCGCCTTGAGCATCACCAAGGGATTGAACTCAGGGCCGAATACGGCATTGGCGGCCCCCAGCGCCTCCTCAAGCGAGAGACCCGATCGCAGCAGGGCGTCCAAGTCGATATAGTCCTTGGCATTGGCACGCGATTGAACCGCAGCCGCCTTTGTCGCGGCGATATCCGGCAAGGACGCCACAAGAATGCCAGGTCCGTCCGCTTTATCCGGATCGTTGACGCTGGACATACCGAGGCCTCCGAAAAACGACACCATCACCTCGCCATCCAGGTTCAGAACGCATGACAGGGTGTTTTCCTCGCTTCGGATCGTCAGGCTTCCGCTCAAGTAGGGAATGTTTCTCCGGAGCGAATCGGGCTGGAAGGCGTCGCGGGAAAAGAAATCGACGGACTGACGATGCCCCAGCCTCAATGCAAGCGCTGTGCCTCCGTAAAGAACCGAAGCCCGACGGCATACCGTCAAGCATCTCCCACAGCCGTCTCTGCGGCTCGGAGAGCACATTTATGTCGAAGTGCACGGGCACGCTTTTCAATAGCATGGCACCCTCCCCGGTTCCACGGCAACGGCTATAGGGGCATCGAAAGAGGCCGGTCGACGGATAGGCCTCACCGTCAACTGTTCTTTGCAAATCCCCTTCCGTTGCCCGCCAGGCGCGTGGTCGCGATGGCGCGGCGGGAGCGGCCGGTCCCCCGCCAGCCCGGCCACGACATGCGCGAGCTCGGCATCGACGGTCCTCGCGAAACGGCCCTTCGTCTCGCGCCTGTAATCTCGCTTGAAAGCCGCGATCAGGCGGCGGCGAACCTGCGGACTTCGATCGGCGCCCGGTTGTGCTGCGCGTGCCAGAGATCGTACTGCATCTGCTGGGTCAGCCAGCTCTCGGGGCTGCCGCCGAAGGCGTCGGACAGCCGGATCGCCATCTCGGGCGAGATGCCGAGGCGGCCGTTGAGCAACATCGACAGCGTGTTGCGCGAGACCGAAAGCCCCTTTGCGGCCTCGGTCACGGTCAGTCCGAGGGGATCGAGGCACTGGCGCCGGATGAACGCGCCGGGATGGGGCGGGTCGTGCATGAGCATGGCCTCCTAGCGGTAGTCCAGATAGTCGATGTCGGCGACATGGCCGTCCTCGAACCGGAAGATCACCCGTCAGTTGGCGCGGACCGTGACCGTCCAGCACCCGGCATACGTACCCCTGAGCGGGTGCAGCCGAAAACCGGGCAGGTCCATGTCGTCCGGCGCGGCCGACGCGTTGAGCCGTACGAGGATGTCGCGCACGGTTTCGCGATGCTCCGGGTGGATGCGACGTTCGTCGCCGCGTTCCATGAACCGCCTGAGCGCTCGGCTCCTGAAGTTCCGTATCATGGCTGACTGTAATGTGTATTACGGCGCATGTCAAAGCCAAATTCGTTCCGGGTCTCCGCCTGTTCCGCTGCGGCGTCGAAGAGACCGGCGGCCTTGCGAAGACCGCCCGCGGCATCGCGCAGGCAGCGGGCGCTGACCGGGGCCTCGGGGTACAGATCGGAGTCGGCGGTCCACGCGATCCAGAAGGCGAGCTTCGCCACAGGGTTTCGAGCGCCTGCCTGACCCATGTTTAACGAGGGATTCCAGAACGCAAGGTTTTATAAGGGTTTCGGTGCCCTTCGAAAGCCCGTCAGGCACTACATTTCGTGCGCTAAACTTTTTTCAGATGGTCCGCCTTCGGGTGCCTCCGGGGGTGTGCGGGATCCCCAGCGCGTCGTAGATGCTGCGCTGCTCGGGTTCGGCTCGGGTGGCCTTGCGGACATGAAGGGTCTGACCGTTGGCCTGCCGAAAGGTCGCCGTGACCCGCTGCTGCCCTTCGAGATCCGCGCGGAGACTGCTCCAGCTTCGATGATCCCCGTTCGCTTGGAGTTGGCGGCGGATCATCTGGACCCGCGGGTAGGCGATGACAGAGATGAACCCGTGGCCGTCGGCCCGAAATTCCTTTGGATGGAAGATCGGCCGCAGGCCCCGCTCGGATTTCCGCGACCGAAACCCGGCCTCCAGGTCCGTGCGCATCGTGTAGGTGCGCCCCAAGGTGTCGTCGTTCCCGTCGGTGCGGTTGGAGCGCAGGGCATCGACGCCGGGACGGGTGCGTTCGGGGTCGGGCGCCGGCCGGCGCTTCCCGGTCACGGCCGTAGCCTTGGCTCCGAGATCGTCGGTGGTCACCGCGACGGCGTAGTGTGGGGCGGCGCGACGGCACTTCTCCTGGATCCGGCCGATCCGGCGCCCGACATCGTCGACGCGCCGGCGGGCGCGGGGACGGGAAAGGCCGTCGTGGATCTTCTGCAAGGCGGTCCCGAATCGCTCGGCCGATCGATCCAGGATCGCCGGTTCCTTCGTGCTCTTGGCCTCGGAACGGCAGGCGAGGAAGATCGCGCCGGTGGCCGGGTCGACCCTCCGGCAAAGCTGCACCTCCGGACCGGAACGGCCCCGGATGGGGGTCGCACGGGTGGCATCGAAATCGCACCGGCGGCGACGGCGGACGAACCGGTAGCGGTACCCGGGGTCGCGCAACCACGCGAGGTTACCCTCGGTTGCGATTCCGGCCTCCAGGACCACCCGTGCACCGGCCGGCGTCTGGAGTCCGGCGAGCAGGGTCTCCCGCGTGGACCCCTCGGAGACCTTGCCTTCGAAGACGCGGGATCTCCGTACAAAGCCGCTGCCGTCCCGAACCCGGCCGAGTGTCCGCAACCGGCCATCGGAGCGGCGTTCCTGGGAGCGACCGAAGCGGGCCTTGGGCGGCCGCGCCGCCCGGCCTTCGGAGAACGGGTTCGTGCGATCGTACAGGGTGATCGTCAGCTCGATTCCGAACCGATCCGTACTCCGGTGAAACCGAGGCTTCTCGATCGCGTCGCGATGATGCAGGAGCGCATCCGAAGCCCGGTACCGACTCCTGGCACTCGAAGCTTCGAAGTCGACCTCCAGCCGCTCGCCGAGCGCACGGCGCCGGCACAACCACGCCCAGGTGGCGCGCTCGGAACCGGGGCGCGCCCGGCGTCCGAGAATCGAACCCAGCGCGGCCCTCCGCAGCGGACCGGGGACCTCCAGATGCTCCAGCCGGCGGTCCAGACCGGCCTTCCGGACGGCCCACAACCCCACGTGCTCGACACCGCAGGAACGCGGCCACACCCTCTCGAGACGGGTGACGTCGACTTCCTGGAGATCGGTCTTCCGGGGCGCCGGAGGGGCTGCGGCCACGAGACGGGCGGCGATCCGCTGGGCTTCGCCTTCGGCCTTCGCGGGCAGGGAGACGGGCAGGAAGGTGGACGGCGAGCTGAGGATCTCGTCGATTCGCCGGCCGAGGTCTCCCCACAGCTCCGGCTCGATCGGAACATCGGTGCCGAGATGGAGCCGCGTTCGCTGCCGCACCCGGTCGCCCCGGCGCACCGATTCCACCCACCGGCAGGGGGTGTAGGAGCGACCCTTGCGGCCGCCGGTTCGGGTCCGTCGAAGGAACCTGCACCCAACCGAATACCGATTCGGCCGGTTGCAAGGGGCCTCCAAAAGAACATGGCACTACTTTGGAGGCCTCGACAGAAGGACCCTTGTGTTCCAAGGGTTTCTTCGATCCGAACCCCGGAAATCGGCGATTTCGGGCCCGAATCGGCGAAATCTCGTTAAACATGGGCTGAGCACCTCGGCCGGGGCGCCGTGGGCGCCCCGGGTCACGGTGCGGCGCCCCCGGCAGGGGCCATGTCGATGCGCTCGCCCCAAGGCTCGCGGTTCCAGTCCTCCTAGGCGTCCGACCAATTGCAGAAAATGGCCGGAAACGGCGGCTCGGCGTCGGGGTAGTCGGAGCACTCCATGTCGGTGAAGTATAGGCGGACGGCGGGCCGGATGCCCTGCTCGTCGAGCCACTCGAAGCCCGGGCGGAAGTCGGTGCCACCCCGGCCCTTCAGCGCGATCTCGTCGGGGAGGTCGTCGGGTGCGTACTCCGCCGCGTCCCGCATGGCGGCGTCGACCTGGAGCACGACGACGCTCTCGGGGCGGATCTCGGCCGCGACCTCGCGCAGCTCCGCCCAGAATTCCGCCAGCGTTGCCGCCGGCAGCGAGCGCAGGGCCCTTGCCTTGCGCGCTTTTTCCGGCAGGCCGGCCAACTCCGCTGCAGCGTCCGCGCACAGGCGCTCGACCACCTTCCTCAACTTGTCCTGCGCCGCGTCGAAGGCCGGTGTCTGGCGTTCGAGAGCGCGAGCGGGGTCGTAATGCTTCAGCCTCTCGTCGTTCACCCGCATGAGACGCGCCGAACCCAGAAAGGATATCTGGCTGCGGCCGCTGGGACGAGACTGGAAGCGAACCCTCAATCGCTGAAATCACCATCCATCACCCGAGAACAGAAGCATTACTGGCGGCTGATGATGGTGCGGCCGCGCGGCGCTTCATCCGGGCGAGCCGGGCCTGCCGCGAGCATCGGTGGCGGCGCCATTCGCTCATGAAGGAGCGGACCGGGCGCGACGGGCATCGCGAGTGGAAATCGTCATGCGCAAGCGTTCCGCCAGACCGCGGAGCAAGCTCCCGGAACAAACCCTGCAAGGATGTCTGGCTCCGGCCCCTCGGAAGGGATTGGCGGCGCGCCCTCAACCGACAGGATCCAGGCGACACGGATCGGGCATGCGTTCAACCGTGCCGACGTGAGCTTGGCCTTCTCCGCGGTCTGGCAGAACGCTTGCCGTCATGCCCTTCGGGCGACGGACCGTTTGTCGGCATGCGCGAGCCGGCAACCTCATTTCGGATCGATCCGGTCTTGGGCCGCTATCTGGAAACAGGCTTGATTTGCGGAAGGCCAGGAAAAACCAGTAAAATCAGTGCTGTATAGAAGGTTCAAAATATCCCGTGACATTAGGGGCCAGGACGAGGCCATCACCGCCGTCGCCGAAGCCTTCCGCATCCTCAGCCAGGGCGTCGCGCCCGATGGCTACCAGATGGCCGACGAACGCGAACACCTCCTCTGGGGCTTCGTCAACATGCTCCACGCCCAGACACAGCGCCTCGACCGCGCCGCCGACAGGCTTACCCCCGAACTCCAGGACCTCCAGTGCGGGCAGGACGGCTCCGAGATCAGGTCCCTGGAACTGGAACTCACGACCGACCACGCCCAGTGCCTCACCACACGCCGCGACGCCTTCGAGACCTTGCGCAACGAAGCCGCCGAAGCCTACCGCGCAGACACCGGCGACACATGGCGGCCCCGGCGCGGCAGCCAGACCGACCCTCTGACCTCCGCCGCCATCGACGCCCGCGACTTCGTCCGCGCCCGAAAGGACCGCAAGACACAGGCACACCTGCCCCAGGGAACCCTCGTCGCCATCGCCGGCGGAAAGGACATCGCAAACCCGGCGGCCGTCATCGAGCGCCTCGACAAGGTCCGCGCCAAGTATGCCGACATGGTGCTCGTCCACGGCGGCGGCCCCGGCGTCGAGAAGATCGCCGCCAGCTGGGCCGAACGCAACGGCGTCCACCAGGTCGTCTGCAAGCCCGACTGGGACCGCCACGGTCGCGCCGCCCCCTTCCGCCGCAACGACGAACTGCTCAACCTCCTGCCCAGGGGCGTCATCGCCTTCCCCGGCTCCGGCATCACCGACAACCTCGTCGACAAGGCCCGCAGCCTCGACATCCCGGTCATGCGCTGCCCCGCCTGACACGCAGCACCCACGGGCCGCGTCGTCTCCGCACCGGCGGCGGCGCGGTCCGTTTCCGTATGCGCACACCCGTCGCGCTGCGCCGCCGACACCTCGCGCGCGCTTCGCGCCGCGTTCGTGCTCCGGCTCGCTGTCGCTCGCCGCTCGCCGTTGCGGCACCTGCCCCGGACTGCGATCCGGGGCTGCCGCATCACGCGCCGCTGCACCATGCTTCGCATGGGTGCAGCGCGGGCTGCGCCGAGCCCGGCGCAGTGCCGCCGGGCTCGGCGCAGCCCGCCCACTGCCGGCGCTGCTGCCGGACCAGCACGACACCGTGCTTCGCACCGCTGCCCGCAGTCGTGCAGGCGCCGCCGTCGGCGCCTCTGATCGCAACGGCTATCGCAACCGTCACCGCACCCGCGCGGCTGACGCCGCGGTAACGGGTGCGCCATCCCCGTCTGCGTCTGCGGTAATGTGTGAGCAGCACGCGATCACCCTGAACCGCCCTGCTTTCGTCAAGCACGCTTGCATCGCGGTCACATGTGCGCGGCGTCCTTCGGCTCCGCGGAACATGTGCGGCGGCACCCGTGTCGCCGAGGTAACGCCGCCGGCTCCGGTGCGCCATGTGTGAAGACTGCCCTCCGCCGTTTGCACGCCGCGCCGCGTTCTGTTACCTCTGCGACCGAACGACAACGCAGAACGCGCTCGAAGATTGCGGACCCGGTCGTCTCGCTCAATCGCCGCGACGGCTCCCGTCCCTTGTGACGCCGGCGTTTCAGGCGATGGTGGTGTGCAGGGCAACCTCGCCCGATCTCAACTCCGTTCGGAGTTTTACCGTCACACCCGACGCGCCAAAGGCGCAAATCCCGCAAGCGTCCGCCCGTGTGTGAACCGGAAGAAACTCCCGCAACGCCATGGGGCTGCAGGTCAGCCTCTCCCGCGCCGCCGCGCGGCTTCCCCCGACGAAACGCCGCCGCGGCTGCTTCCTGCATTACCGCTCAGCCGCGCGGCCCGAACAGGGAGCCGCGACCATGGCCGAAAGGTCCACCTTCGCCCGGCGCGTCCGCGCCGCGAAGCCCCGGGCGACGAAATACGAAATCCGCGACGATGTCGTGAGCGGACTCGCGCTGGCAGTCCAGCCCACCGGAGGCCGGATCTTCTTCCTCGCCCGCATGGTACGCGGGCGCAGACGCTACGCCACCCTCGGCAGCGCCGACACCATGACGATCCCCGAAGCGCGGCGCGAGGCCCGCAGGCTCATCGCCGGCTTCGCCGACACCGCGCCCGGGGACAACGGCCCCCGCACGCCGGGACACCCGATGGACGCCTTCGCCGCCGAGTTCCTCGACCGGCAGGCCCGGCACTGGAAGCCCCGGACCCTGGAGACCAACGCCTACATGGTCCGCAACCATATCCTGCTCGCCTTCGGTCATATGACCGTGGACGCCATCACGGTCGAACAGGTTCGGGACTGGTTCGCCTCCCTGAGCGACCGGCCCGGCATCGCCAACCGCGCCATGCCGGTGCTGTCCATGATGATGCGCATGGCCGAACTCTGGGGATACCGCGCCCATAACTCCAATCCCTGCAAGCATACCCGCCGCTACAGGATGACACCGAAGGAGCGGTTTCTGACCGCCGACGAGATGGCCCGGCTCAACGCCGTGCTGACCCGCGACGAGTTCTGGTGCCCGCATATCGTCGCCGTCATTCGTTTGCTGATGCTGACCGGCTGCCGCTTCAGCGAGATCGCCTCCCTCGAATGGAACTGGATCAGGGACAAGCGCATCCACCTTCCCGACTCGAAATCCGGGCCGCGCACGGTCTGGCTGTCGGACGCCGCGCGCGCCGTCATCGACGCCATCCCCCGATATAGCGCGGATTGCCCCTATCTCTTTCCCGCCCGTCCGCCGACGCGGCCCATCGACAACATTGCCTTCCAGTGGGACCGCATCCGCAACGAGGCCGGATTGCCCGGACTGCGCCTTCATGACCTGCGGCACACGTGGGCCTCGGTCGCCGCCATGAACGGCGTGGACATGGTGACCGTCGCCAGGCTGCTCGGTCACGCCCTGGTCGAGACCACGGAGCGCTATGTCCATCTCTCCGACCAGTCCGTCGCAGACGCCGCCGACCGGGTATCGAACCGCATCCATGCGGCCCTGGCCGGAAGGGAGGAAGGAAGCGGGCGGGCGTCCCGCGCCCTGCGTCCGACCCAGGCTGACATCCATCCCAAGGGAGCCCTCGGCTATGTCCACATTTGACCTCACGCCGCGCCTTGCCCGCGAGGCCAGGTCCAACGGCAAGGACACCATTCTGTTCGACAAGGCGCTCACCGGTTTCGGGCTGCGTATCCATCCCTCGGGCCGCAAGGTCTGGATCGTCCAGGCCCGCATCGAGGGGCGGAGCCGCCGTATCGTCATTGCCCGGCACGGCGAGATGGAGTTGGCGCAAGCCCGCCGCCGCGCCCGCGACATGCTCGCGCGCATCCGTGCGGGCGGGAACCCGGCCGACGACATCCGCAGTGAAAGGGAGACCCCGGTTCGCCGACGAGGATCTGCGGCACTGCGAACCGCTCTGGAAGCCCTCCGGGCCCAGGACAGTGCGCATCTATCTCAAGGCCCGCATCCTGCCCGTTTTCGGCGGGATGCCGGTGGACCGTGTCGGACCCGAGGATGTTGCCGCGTGGTTCGACGCGGCGAGCAGGGACAAGCCCGACGCGGCCAATCGCGCCTTCGAGATATTGCGCGCGATGATGTTCCGGGCCGAGGAATGGGGATTGCGCGAACGCGGCTCAAACCCCTGTCTCGGCATTGCCAGGAACCCGGCGAAGAAGGTTGCCCGGTTCCTCGACGCGGAAGAGCTGGCCCGGCTCGGGCGTGCGCTCGACGCCCACTAGGACCGATGACCCGAGGCCGTCGCCGCCATCCGGCTGCTGGCGCTTACCGGCTGCCGCCGCAGCGAGGTGCTCAACCTGCGCTGGCGCAACATTGGCGCGGACGCCTTGAACCTCGGCGATTCGAAAACCGGCCCGCGCGCCGTGCCGCTCGGCGAGGCCGCACGGGCGCTCATCGAGGCGCTGCCCGGCCTCCGTGACCCGGACGCGTTCCTGTTCCCGCGCCATGCCGAAGGCCGGGGCACCAGCAGCCTCGCGACCCTGCTGGCGCACGGTCTGCGAGGATGCCAGGCTCGGCAGGGTCCGCCTGCACGACCTGCGCCACACCGCAGCGAGCCACGCCGTCATGGCGGGCGAAAACCTGTCCCTGGTCGGCAAGCTGCTCGGCCACCGGCGCCTTCGTACGACGGCAGGCTACGCCCACCTCGCCGATACCCATCTCGTCGAGGCGGCGGAGAAGGTAGGAAACCTCATCGCGGCGGCTATGGAAGGAGGAACGGCACCGCCGCCTTCCCACCTCCTCCCGCACCGCAGGCATGACCACCGGGTCTGACATTGCGCCTTGCGTTCCCTTCCGGCTATGCGCCGTTATTGGACTCGGCAATGGCCAAAGGATGACCGGCAAAGGACGCAAGTAGCCTTGCCGCTGGATGGAACCCTTCCATGCCCCTTGACCGAAATACCCCAGTGGGTCATATAATGAAAAATGCAAACGGTCGCCGAGACCCCGACCTTCACCCGGCAGGCGGACCGGCTGTTCAGCGAGGACGAGCGGCAGGCGCTGATCGACCATCTGGCCGAACATCCCTTGGCGGGCGACGAGATTCCGGGCACGGGCGGCATCCGGAAGCTGCGCTTCGCCGCCTCGGGCCGGGGCAAGAGGGGCGGCGCGCGGGTAGTCTATTTCTACGGTGGTGACACCATGCCGGTCTATGCGCTTCTCGCCTATGCAAAGTCCGCGAAGACCGACTTGAGCCCATCCGAACGCCGCGCCGTGGCCGGCATCGTTGCAGCGATCAAGCGCGCCGAAAGGGAAAACCGATGAGCACATTCGGAGACGACCTGATCCAGTCCCTCAACGAGGCCCTTGCCCACGCCAAGGTCAAAGGTCCCGCCATCGTACATGCGCCCGTGACGCCGCGCGAGATTCGCAGGCAGGCCAAGCTGACACAGGCGCAGATGGCGCCCCTGATGGGGATGAGCGTATCCGGTTACCGGAAGTGGGAGCAGGGCACGCGGCGCATCAGCGGCCCGGCGGCAACACTGCTGCGCGTGATCCAGAAAGAGCCGGAGGCCGTCAGGCGGGCGCTGTTGTCCGGCTGAAAGATGCATTATCGCAACCCTAGTAGTACGGAATCATTGGATTGCTGGGTATAGAGACTTCAGTTTCACCCGGGCGTCTGCCGTCGTGAACCGCCAGTCGACCGTGCCGCCGGCCGCGTTGCGGCGCTTGACCCACGCCGCGGTCTCCCGCAGCAGGGTGGCGCGGTCGGGAATGCGTCGTCGAAGACACTGTCGCGACCACGCGCCGATTTCGATCTCGGCCATGGTGAGCCAGCTTCCGTGCTTCGGCGTGTACCGAAACTCGAACCGCTTTCGCACTCGCATGGCCTCCCGGGGGGCAAAGGCCTCATACAACGATGCGGGGCCGTGCGTGTTCAGGTTGTCCATGACCCGTACGATCTTCTTGTCGGGGAAGTGATCATCCGCGAGTTCCCGGATGAACTGCGCCCAGTCCCGCGCCGTGCGGCGATCGGTGACCTTCACCGTACGCCCGTTTTCATTGGGCGCGAACGCCAGGAAGAGATGGGCCGTGCCGTTTCGCTCGTATTCGTAGTCGACGATTTCCGGCTGCCCGGGCCGCACGGGGCGGGGAAGGCGGGTTTCCTTGGTCTGCTGCCGACTGGTCTCATCCATGCAGACCAAAACCTCGTTTTCGGCAAAATCCCGCTGATACGTGTCCAGCACCTCCTCCATCGCCGCCACGAACGGCGCGTTGCGGCTCGGGGGAATGCACCCGTACTGCTTCAACCAAGGCTTGATCTCCTTTTTTTGTATCTACTCACCCCCCTACTGACGAAGATCGACCCGCTTCTTGTCAGCCGGAACACGCACCTCCGGTCATCGGTCGCGAGCGAGTTAAAGGGACAAGGGAAAATGCCGGATCCGAACCCGTCAGGAAAAACGATTCGTCATCAGTAGGGGGGTGAGTAGATAGTGCCCGCACCGAAAAAGTACAATGGCTTGACTCTGAAAGTGGAATCGTGATATAGAGGGGACGAAGAATCCCGCTTTGATGCGGGAATCGGCCGATGAGGTCAAGAATCGGCCGGATTTTCGGAAATCTTCGCGAGAATTGCCATGCGAAACGTCATTCGCCTGCAGATGGAATTGGGTCAGGTTGCGATCGAGGAGATCGAGATCGACGAGAACTCGCGGGATGACATTCCGCCGCTGCTGCTCGGGCTTCGGCACGTGTATGCCGACCGGTCGGTTCGTGCCCGGTTGTTCGAGATCCTGGAGCAGGGGATCCTTCCCGAGGTGTCCCACACGAAAGGGCGTCCCGGCATGGAGCTGTGGAGGATCCTCGTGATGGGTCTCCTGAAGCAGGTCCTGGGGTGTGACTTCGATCGTCTGCACGAGCTGGTGAACCAACACCCTACCGTTCGGAAGTTTCTGGGACACTCCGACTTCTGGGACGAGACCCGGTACCGGTATCCCACGGTGGTACACAACGTGAGCCTGCTGACGCCGGACGTGCTGGGGGAGGTGTTGCAGCTGATCGCGGAGAGCGGCCATGCGCTGGTGCGGAAGCGGAAGCGGAAGCGGAAGAGCGGCCCGGGCGGTCGCCCGTCGAAGGAGCCCCTGCGGGGCCGCTGTGATTCGTTCGTGGTGAAGACGGATGTGCACTTCCCGACGGACGTCAACCTGCTGTGGGATGCGATGCGTTGCCTGGTGCGCGAGACGGGCCGCTCAGCCCTGCGGGCGGGGGTGTCCGGAGGGCGGCAGTGGCGGCATCGGAGCCGGAGGCTGCAGCGGCTCTTTCAGAAGGTTCGGCGGACCCGGCGGGCCCGTCCGGGGCCGATCCAAGCGTACCTCGACGCCTGCTGGGAGGAGGTCCGACGGGCGGAAGCGACGGTTCCCGCGCTTCGGGAGCAAGGCGTCGGAGCCCCCAGGATTCTCCGGATCGAGTCGTACCTCAAACATGCCCGGAGGCAGCTCGACCAAGTGGACCGCCGCCTGCTGAAAGGCGAGAAGATCCCGCAGGAAGAGAAGGTGTTTTCGATCTTCGAGGAGCACACGCGCTGGTGTGTGAAGGGCAAGGCCGGGGTTCCGGTGGAACTCGGAGTGCCGGTGGCCGTGCTGGAGGATCAGCACGGCTTCCTCCTACACTCCCGGATCCTGTGGGAAGGCGGAGACGTGGATCATGCCGTGCCCATGATCCGGGAAGCCCAGGCCCGCTTCCCCGACCTCCGCCTGTGCAGCTTCGATCGGGGGTTCCACAGTCCCTCCAACCGGATCGCACTGGACGAACTGCTGGATCACAACGTGCTGCCGAAGAAGGGAAAACTCGGTCCGGCCGACCGGAAACGGGTCGCCGACCCGACGTTCCGGGAGATGCGCCGGCAGCATCCGGCCGTGGAGTCCGCCATCAATAATCTCGAGCAGCGCGGCATGGATCGGGTCCTGTCGTATGGGGCGGAGGGTTTTGCGCGGATGGTGGCGCTCTCCATGGTGGCCTTCAATGTTCACCGCATCGGGTTGCTGCTGCAGAGACAAGCCCGGGCCCAAGCCCGACGACGACGAAGACGCGCCGCCTGACAGCGGCGCCCCCACCCCATCCGCGAAGCTCGCCGGGAGCGGGAACGGAACCGCTCGCCCTAGCGTCCGGATTCTGGGTGGGAAGGGCCCGGATGCCGCTGCGAATCGGCAGGAATCCCCTGGAAACGGAGCGACCGGAGGCCCCGGAGGGTGGGTCCAACCCGAAATTTCGCCGGAAGGGCCGCCAAAATGACCATTTTCGGTGCGGGCACTAGATACCTTTTTTTCAGAGTCCTCCGCACCGTTTCTTTCGAGATGCTCTCGACGATCTCCATCTCCATCAGACGACCGGCCAGCAGCTTCAGCGTCCAGCGAACACAACCCTCGGGCGGGGAAGAACAGGCCAGAGCCACCCGCTTCGCCTCCTTCGCCCCGTCCAGGAGTTTCGGTCGGCGGTTCTCCTGCTCCCGACGGCGGAGGGAGGCCTCCAGACCCTCCAGAACACAGCGCTTGCGCAGGCGTTCGACCGTCGAAGCGCCGATACCCAGGCCGCGCGCGATGTCGACATCCCGGAGTTTGCCGCCGTCGCGCCCCTCGTCTGCCATCAGCAGAATCTGCGCCCGACGACGACGCCAGGCGGCTCCGGTACCGTCGACGATCGCCTGGAGTTCCCGACGCTCCGACGCCGAAAGGCGCACTCGAGCCGGGTAGGAGGGGTCGTTGCCGAGCCCCTCCCCCCAGTTACGGTAGGAATGCGCATTACTGCGCACCCCCCGCGCAGATCCGGACATGGACGTTAATCCATCCGGCTCCTACCTCGGGTGCTGGACGGCAAACCGCGGATCCGGCCATGGGCGGCGGAGGATTGCGCGCGACCCAGAACTCTCGGTCCTGCGCTCCCGTCGCTTCCGGTCGAACCTTGCGGCGTTCCGGATCCGGTCCGCCGCCTGAGGCACGCTTGCCCGACACTGCGTTCGGCGCGTGCTTTGGCGTCCCGAATTCCCCTTGGTTGGGGCCCTTTCCTCCAGCCACTCCGCAGGAGCGGACGCTCCCTGGTTCGCCGCCTTCCCAGGTCGTACGGCCCCATCCGACTTCTTCCAGCCGTTCGTCATAGGCTTCGGGTTTCTCCTTCCCTACGCGGTCCCGCCACGATCGGCGGGACCGCTTGAAGATCTCCCAGGGTCCCAACCGAAGACGTACGGACGTGTATGGGTTCTCGGACACCGCGGGGCTCGCCGGCATCTCACCAAATCGATGCCTGCGATGGTGCCTTCGGCCGATCTGAAAACCTCGGCACCCCGGATCATCGTATTTTCGGTGCTCATTAGCCCCACCCATCCGCGCCGCTACCGACGCTTCGCCTGCCCCCTCGCGGGAACCGACGCACGGCTCGCGGAGAAACGCGGTTTGGTTACTCCTTCGTTCCAGGGGACTCTCACCCCCTGTCTTCTGCCAGTTCGCCTGGCACACCAGATCCGGACGTGCCCGCATTAGGGCATCCGGTTCCGTACAGGACAGGTTCGCTCAAGCGGTCCCGTATCCGTGCATGATCTTGGCCGTCGGCATGCCGGGCATCCTTCTCCAGGACGCCCGCCCGCAGCCATGGGTTGATCCTGCGACGGATGACACCGTCCTTGATCCACAGGTCCAGAAAGGCGCGGAGTTCCCGATGCGGGATGCTGTCGAAATCCTTCGACACCTCCGCATCGATCACCCCGCGCTTCTTCTTCGCCTGCGCGGCTATCCACTGTTGTTCCGTTGACGGGTTGGAAGCTCTCCGTGTCTCTTCCACCGTTTCCCTCCAGGGGTTCGGTTCCTGCAGCACGCCCCTTCCCTCCAGCGGCACCCGGTGGACCCGGTTCCCCGCCTTCGCCGGTACTAGGAGCGAGCTACGACTTCCGGTTTCCGTCTGGCCTTCGGCTCATGGGTTTCGCCAGCCGGCTCCGCAGGTTCGACCTGCGGGCAGAAACCGGATCTCCCAGGTTCCCTGGCAAGCCCTCCCGCGGCTTTGCGTCGTTCTCGGACCCCGGACGGTCCGTTGCGCCTTGCCCCTACACGCGGCGCGCCGGTGCGGCCCCCACTGCTCGAACGATGAAGGCACCGACGTTGCGGAGTACGAGGCTCCCTAGCGACGCTTCGCCGCCCGCTGTGTACGCTTCACGACGTGCGGTACCGCACGCCCTGCCACACTCGCTCCCGGCGGGCGGGCTCACCTTTGCCGGGCGGGGGTCGAACCCGCAGGCTTGCGACGAAAGGTTTCAACCTACGTCATGGTTTCCCCCTCTCCAGGGCTTGGCCTGGCGCAATCGAGCTTCCTGCCCTGAGGATTGGCCATGATCCACTCCGATCCCCGCACCGAACCCCTGCAGACAGGCTCGGTTCCCGGAAACCGGATCCGCCCGATCCCAAGAGAGCGTGAGCGCCTGCACGTTCGGCATCGGGTCTGTGGGGATGAACAAGAAAGCGCCGTACCGATCGGGCGCTCACGCGTGCCGACACGCACCGACACGGGGCCGACACGGACCGACACGGAAATCTTGCCAGAATACTATCGTCAGTTCAACGTTTCCGTACTACTAGGCGCGCCGTCGAAAATCCTGCACCCCATCTGTAGGCTGTAACAACGCTGGCATACAGGCCAACTTCTCGTGGCCGCTGCGTCACGGAGATGGAGTTGTCCGCGGTCTCGCTGTCGTGGTCACCTCCTCTCCTGGGCCAGTCAGGTTCTCGGCGCAGATTGCGAACACATACTCGATACCATTCTCCAGTTCTGTCGCCTTGTGACTCGTTGCCGTTCCAGACAAATCTTCCCGGTTCCAGCCACTCTTTGATTTAAACGGCATACCATCTGTCTTCTTCCACCGCACCTGCACTTCCGTGACCGGACATCCGATTCCGGACGGGTTGTGACCTCGATCCCATGGTCCGTGGACCGGACGGCGAATCGGGCGACAGGGAGCCATCCGGCCCATGAGCCGCTATCATGTTGGTCCGTCGCGCAGCGCCGGCTACGAGAGAGTGTCGACAGGGCGTTCTGCGGGACCGCCAACCGCTCGGGCCGCGTCGGACCAACGTGGCGGTCCTAGGGCCGGCCGGGCACACTGCGTCTCCGTGGAACCGGAACGGTCAGGTACCGCATGGCGAAGCAGACAAACGACGGCCGCGCCCCTCTCGGGTTCGAGGCGCAGCTCTGGGCCGCGGCGGACAAGCTGCGCGGCACCATGGAGCCGTCCGACTACAAGCATGTCGCCCTGGGTTTGATCTTCCTCAAGTACATCTCGGACGCCTTCGAGGCGAAGCGGGCGGCGCTGCTCAAGGAAGACCTGGCCGACCCGGAGGATCCGGAGGAGTATCTCGCCGAGAACGTCTTCTGGGTCCCCCGGGCCGCCCGCTGGGCGCATCTGCAGGCGCGGGCCCGGCAGTCGACCATCGGCCGGGACATCGACGACGCCATGCGGGCGATCGAGGCCCGGAACGCCTCGCTCCAGGGGGTCCTGCCCAAGGACTACGCCCGCCCGGCCCTCCACCCGGTCATGCTCGGCGAACTGATCGACCTCGTGAGCGGGATCGGCATGGCCGAGCAGGCCGACCGCTCCCGCGACATCCTCGGGCGGGTCTACGAGTACTTCCTGGGCGGCTTCGCCGGAGCGGAGGGCAAGCGCGGCGGCGAGTTCTACACGCCGCGTTCCGTCGTCCGTCTGCTGGTCGAGATGCTGGAGCCCTACCAGGGCCGCGTCTACGACCCGTGCTGCGGCTCCGGCGGCATGTTCGTGCAGTCCGAGAGGTTCGTCGAGGAGCAGGGCGGGCGCATCGGCGACATCGCGATCTACGGGCAGGAGAGCAACTACACGACCTGGCGGCTCGCCCGGATGAACCTCGCGGTCCGCGGCATCGACGCCGACCTCCGCTGGAACAACGAGGGCAGCTTCCACCAGGATGCCCTGCCGGACCTCCGGGCCGACTTCATCCTCGCCAATCCACCGTTCAACGTCTCCGATTGGGGCGGCGACCGGCTGCGGGAGGACGCCCGCTGGACGTTCGGCGTGCCGCCGACGGGCAACGCCAACTATGCCTGGCTCCAGCACATCCATCACCACCTCGCCCCGAACGGGACGGCGGGCGTGGTGCTCGCCAACGGCTCCATGTCCTCGGCGCAGTCCGGCGAAGGCGGCCTCCGCCGCGCCCTGGTCGAGGGCGACGCGGTGGACTGCATGATCGCGCTGCCGGGGCAGCTCTTCTACTCGACCCAGATTCCGGCGTGCCTCTGGTTCCTGACGCGCACCAAGAATCCGGGCGGGGGCGGGCGCGATCGGCGCGGGGAAGTGCTGTTCATCGACGCCCGCACGCAGGGCACATGGTGGACCGGACCCGCAGGGAGTTTTCCGACGAGGACATTGCCAAGGTTGCGGGCGCCTATCGCGCCTGGTGCGGCGGGCCGGGCACGTCCCCCTACGAGGACGAACCGGGGTTCTGCAGGTCCGCCACGCTGGAGGCGATCCGGGACCACGACCACATTCTCACACCCGGCCGCTATGTCGGCGCCGCGGCCACCGAGGAGGACGACACGCCCTTCGAAGAGCGGTTCGCGGAATTGAAGAAGACCTTGACGGAGCAGTTTGCGGAAGCGGCGGAACGGAGTGCCGTGATCGAGGCAAAGCTGGGGGAGATCGGGAGACGATGATCTCCTTCGATCCTCTGCCTGTGCCGGGAACCGTGCCGGCACACCCGGGCGCGCGGCGCCGGCCGGTGAAAGCGGTTCGCCGACCGCCCGGGCCGGGCCCCGGCCGGGACCTGCGAGAAAGGGTCGATCCCGATCCCGCCCGGGACCACGGGAACGGCTTCGCCGGGGCCACGCTGAGGCTGCTGCCCGAGCTTCTCGCCGACGCCGGGGCCGGCGGACCGGATCGAGGCCGCGCCGGATGACCGACCGGCTGCATCTCCAGCCGCAGCACCGCGCGGTGCTGGAAGCGCTGGTGCGGGAGCATCTGCCCGAGGTCGAGGTGTGGGCCCACGGCAGCCGCGTCCACGGGCGCAGCCAGGACGGCAGCGATCTCGAGCTGGTGCTGCGCGGACCGGGATTGAAGGAACTTCCGGCGGGCCACGTGGCGGACTTCGAGGCGGCCGTGCGGGAAGCGCATGTCCCCTTCCCGGTCGAAGCCTGCGACTGGGCGCGCCTCCCGGAGCAGTTTCACCGGGAAATTGAGCGGAACCATGTGGTTTTTACCAAATACACCACCCCCAACTTGCGGGTTATGCATAAACTCAGAGATATTACCCATATACATAAAGAACAAGTGGCGCCTAACCTGCATCCAACAATTCTATTCAGCCACTTCTCTATACCGTCTTTTGATGCGGCCGGGGAACCCACTGAAGAACTAGGGTCAAAAATCAAGAGCAACAAATTCACCGTTCCTAGCGATGCAATACTCGTGTCACGATTGAATCCAGAAATTGTGAGGGTGTGGGAACCTCGAGAACCGCGTTTCCATAGCGCTGCTTCTACCGAGTTTCTGGTGCTTCGCCCTAAAAGCACTGATCGACGATTTCTCAAGTATTTACTACTGTCCCCAGCTTTTCGAGCAGAGATGTTGGCACGCGTGACAGGAACGTCAAAAAGCCATCAGAGAGTGCGACCGGATGACGCATTGGACATTTTTGTTGAAGTGCCGCCCCTCCCCGAGCAGCGGGCGATTGCGGGCCTCCTCGGGGCACTGGACGACCAGATCGAATTGAACCGGAGGATGAACGAGACGCTGGAGGCGATGGCGCGGGCGATCTTCCAGGACTGGTTCGTCGATTTCGGGCCGGTCCGGGCGAAGATGGAAGGGCGCGCTCCCTACCTCGCCCCCGAACTGTGGGAACGGTTTCCCGATACCTTCGACGGCGAGGGCAAGCCGGTCGGGTGGACGAGACTGCCTCTCGACAAGATCGCAAACTTCTTGAATGGCCTGGCTCTTCAGAAGTTTCCTGCTTTGGACCCTGGCGACAGTTTACCGGTCATCAAAATCGCAGAGTTGCGTGCAGGCATAACGTCCAAGTCTAGCCGGACCTCATACGATGTTCCAGACAGGTATATCGTGAGGGATGGTGACTTCTTGTTCTCTTGGTCGGGCAGCCTTCTTGCAAAATTCTGGACCGAAGGAGAAGGAGCTCTAAACCAACACCTCTTCAAAGTGACTTCGGAGAGATTTCCACCATGGTTCGTCAGCCAGTCGGTCCTCCATCACTTGGAAGAGTTTCAGGCTATAGCAGCCTCGAAGGCAACAACCATGGGTCACATTCAACGACGGCACCTGAAGGAGGCAACAACGACTTTCCCCTCTGATGGCGTCCTTTCCTTGCTTGGTCCGTCGATTGGTCCGCTGATAGAACACACCATCAAGAATAAAATGGAGAGCCGAAAGCTTGCAGAAACGCGCGATCTGCTCCTCCCGAAGCTGATGTCCGGCGAAATCCGCCTTCGGGATGCTGAGCGTGCTGTAAAGGCGGTTGCGTAATGATCCGGGACGAAGACATCCGCCGCCAACTCCGCCTGGGTGAGGACAGCCAGTGGGAATTCAAGCGTCTCGAGTTCCGTGGCGATACACCGAACAGCCCACGCAGAGACGATTGGGCGGACGAACTGGGCGCGTTCGGCAACGCGGACGGCGGGATCATGCTCTGTGGAGTGTCCGACGACGGAACCATCCAAGGCATGTTGCGAGAGCAGATGGCGGCACTGGATCACCTTCTTGTGGAGGTCAGCACCGACGTCCTCGAGCCGCCGCTGCGCATCGGCATCCACCACAGAGAACTGGACGGCAAAGCCTTCCTGCTGGTTGCAGTTCCACGCGGCGAAGCCCTGCATGAACGAAACGGGCAGGCATTCGTCCGGGTCGGTGCGACCAAGCGGCGCCTGCGCAGGGACGAAGGTCTGAGATTGGCGCAGAATCGTGCGCAGAACCGCTACCTGTGGTTCGACAAGCAGATCGTTCCCGAAACCGGCTTCGAGACCCTCAGCGAACGCCTGTGGGAGCCGCTGCTCAGCGTGGCGGCGGCGGCGGACCCACGGCGGGGATTGCTGAATCTTCGCCTGCTGGCGCAGGATGAAGCGGGCGTGGATCGGGCCACCGTGGCCGGCATCCTGCTTTGTACTCCTTCTCCGCAGGACTGGTTGCCGCAAGCGACCATCGCGGCGACGCATTATCGCGGATTGGATCGTGCCTCGGGCCAGTTGGACGCGCAGGAGATCGCCGGACCGCTCCCCGCACAGATCGCGGACGCGGTCCGGTTCGTCGTTCGCAACATGCGTGTTTCCGCCCGCAAGACTCCGGAACGGGAAGACGTTTTCCAGTACCGCAAAGCCGCCGTATTCGAGGCGGTGGTCAACGCGGTTGCGCACCGCGACTACTCCATGTCTTCCCGCAAGATCCGGCTATCCATGTTCAAGGACCGTCTGGAGATCGATTCGCCCGGCCAGCTTCCGAACGGCATGACCATCGAAGGCATGGAGGCCAGTCAGGCCACGCGCAACGAGGTGATCGCATCCGTGTTCGGTCGTATCCCTGTCGCCAATGTGGCCGGGTCGGGTCGTCGCAGGTACCTGATGGAACGCCGCGGGGACGGCGTGTCGATTATCCGCACGGAAACCCAGGAGGCCACCGGTTTACCGCCGGAATACCGATTGGTTGATGAATCGAGCTTGGTGCTCCGTATTCCCGCGGCCAAGCTGGAACTGGTTCCTGCCGACGCAACCGTTACGGTGCATTGCGGAGGTGAGCCCCTCGCCGGTATCGAGGTTCTCGCGCTCTTTCCCAACAAGACCTGGGTCCGGGCGACGACGGACGAGGCCGGCGATGCGGCCCTGGACCTGTACACGACGAATTTGCCGATGACGGTCTATGCTGCCGGGTCGGGGTATGCCGCCGGATTGGAACGAGCCTGGACTCCCCATCAGGGCGGCCTGCTGCTCGAACTCGAACCGCTCGAATCCGGTGGTGCCGCGATTTTCTCTCAGGACTCGGGACACCTTCCTGGCCTGCACGGACGGCTGAACCCGATACGCGATACTTCCGACCGGACGTATCTGTATGCCGACAACATCGCCATCGACGAGGGGCGTCCGCAACCCGTGCCGTTTCGGCCCGGCAAACCGATACGCCTGACCGACGCCCGTGGCTCGGACTTGTCGGTCACTATCGTGGACATCCTCGGCCGGTCCGCCTTGATCGAATACCGACCGTTTGGACCGTGACGGTCGTCCATGCGTTCATCCGGGCCAGGATCCTGCACCACGTGGTCCCGCACGAGATGCTCCGTCACGAGCACGCAGGAGTTCGTCCTGGGAACGAACAGAGCCTCGGCGTCGACCGGCAGGAGGATCGTTCGCGTCTGTGCGCCGGACACGGCTGCTCGCACCACCATGCCCTGCGCAACGCTCTGGCCTTGGCCCCCGCATCTTCCGCAAGGTCGGGAAGACACGAGGGTCGACCAGTGCCATGCGGCACTCCAGCGGGAACCGCGACGAGATCTTCCAAGCGATCACCCAGCCCTGAACGCGGCCCTCTTCGTTCCCGGGGGCTCCGCGAACCCATCCGGTCACGAACCTGCACCCGACTACCGGGGCCATCGGCAGATTCCCGGTCACCGGCGTCTCCGATGCGCGTGCGAACGCCATCGGCGGATCTGCCGCACGACCCCGAAGCCGGTGCAAGTCCGGTTTCGCACCCCTCGGATTCGGGCGGGGAATGATCCCGGGATCTCGGGCTTGCGCCGGACCCGGCCATGGACAGCCGAGCCCGGAATCCCTACTGTCCGACATCTTGGGCCGAACCCGCCATCCGAACATCGCAGACCGAAACGATACCGGCGTTTCGGTGTCCCCCGCACGGGTTCCGGGTGGCGGGTGCCCGGGCGGAAGGGTGCGTTCCGGGGAAGCCGCCGATGCATGTCCTGATCGACAATTACGACAGCTTCACCTGGAATCTCTGGCATTACCTGGAAGAACTCGGAGTATCGGTCGAGGTCCATCGCAACGACAGTCTGTCGGTCGCCGAGGTTCTCGCTCGCGGGCCGGAGGGAGTCGTGCTGTCGCCCGGGCCCTGCACCCCGAATCAGGCCGGAATCTGTCTGGAACTCGTGCGGGCGGCCGCCGGACGAATCCCTGTGCTCGGGGTCTGCCTGGGTCACCAGGCTCTCGGCCAAGCCTTTGGCGGGCGGGTGGTGCGCGCCCGGACCGTGATGCACGGCAAGACCAGTCCGATCCGGCACGACGAACGGGGGCTTTTTCGCGGGCTGCCGTCCCCGTTCACGGCAACGAGATATCATTCGCTGATCTTGGAACGTGCATCGATACCCGACTGCCTGCGGATCACCGCCGAGACCGCCGACGGCATCGTGATGGGAATCCGGCATCGGGAACACGGCCTCTTTGGCGTGCAGTTTCACCCCGAGAGCATCGCGTCGGAGCAGGGTCACGCATTGCTGAAGAACTTCCTTGAGACCACTCGCAAGGAAATCGCCGCGTGAGCGGGAGTGCGCCGTTCCACGACATCCTCGCCGCGGTTGCCGACGGCGATGGGCTCGACCGGGAACAGTCGAGGCGCGCGTTCCTGCTGCTGATGGAAGGAGCCGCAAGCCCCGCACAGACGGCCGCGTTCCTGATGGCCCTCCGGGTGCGCACGGAAAGCGTCGAGGAGATCGCGGGCGCGGTCGAGGCCATGCGCTCGAAGTCCACCCCGGTGCACGCGCCGGACGGCTCGGTCGATACCTGCGGGACCGGCGGCGACCGGCTGGGAACCGTCAACGTCTCGACCGCCGCCGCGCTGGTGATCGCCGGGTGCGGCGTGCCCGTCGCGAAGCACGGCAACCGTTCGGTCTCCTCGAGGTCGGGATCCTCGGACGTGCTGCAGGCGCTCGGAGTGAATGTCGCCGTTCCCGCCGCGACGGCCGAACAGGCCCTGCGGACCGCGGGCATCGGCTTTCTGATGGCCCCGGTCCACCACCCGGCGATGCGACACGTGGCGCCCGTCCGTGCGGATCTGCGCCTTCGTACGATCTTCAACCTGCTGGGGCCGCTCGCCAACCCGGCACGGGTGCGGCGGCAGGTGGTGGGCGTCTATTCCCGACACTGGCTGGAGCCGCTTGCCCGGGTCCTGCACGAGCTCGGCTCCGAACATGCCTGGCTGGTCCACGGGGCCGACGGCATGGACGAACTCACGATGACCGACATCTCGCATGTCGCCGAACTGCGCGGCGGCGACATCCGCACGTTCACGGTGTCCCCGGAAGACGCCGGGCTTGCCCGGTGCGCCCCCGAAGACCTCCTCGGAAGCGACGCACGAAGCAACGCGGAATCCCTTCGTCGGGTGCTGGAAGGCGCGCCCGGCCCGTATCGCGACATTGTCCTGCTCAATGCGGCCGCCGGGCTGATCGTGGCCCGCCGGGCGGGCGGCCTCGCCGAAGGAGTCCGGATCGCCGGACAATCGATCGATTCCGGCGCGGCCGCGGCCGCGCTCGCGCGGCTGGTCGAGTGCACCCGGGCCGCGTCGTGAACGATCGCCTGCGCGCCATCCTGGAAGCCAAGCGCCGACATGTGGCCGCCCGACGTGCGGAAGTCCCGGAGCCGGTTCTGGAACGGCAGGCCGCAAGGCAGGAAGCGCCGCGGGGGTTCGCGGCCACGCTCGCCCGGGCGGTTGCGCGCACGGCCTACGGGCTGATCGCCGAAATCAAGCAGGCGAGTCCATCCAAGGGACGGCTGCGGAAGGACTTCGATCCGGAGGCGCTGGCCGCCTCCCTGGACCGCGGCGGCGCCGCCTGCCTCTCGGTGCTCACGGACCGGCCGTTCTTTGCCGGAGCCGATGCCCATCTCGCCGCCGCCCGCGCCGCGGCGCCGCTGCCGGTCCTGCGCAAGGACTTCATGCTGGACCCGTACCAGATTCTCGAATCACGCGCCCTCGGAGCGGACTGTGTGCTATTGATTCTGGCCATCTTGGACGACCGCGATGCTCGGGCTCTGGCGCGGGAGGCGCGGGCATGGGGGATGGACGTGCTGGCGGAGGTCCACGACGAGCACGAACTCGGCCGCGCCGTATCCCTCGCACCCGACCTGATCGGGGTCAACAACCGCAACCTGCGCACCTTCGCGGTCGATCTCGCCACCACCGAGCGCCTTGCGGCGGTGGCGCCGGCAGGCCTGGATCTGGTGGCGGAGAGCGGACTGCGCGGGTCCGGCGATCGGCGCCGGCTGGCCGAGTGCGGGATCCGCCGGTTTCTCGTGGGGGAAGCACTGATGCGGAACGAGGATGTGGAGGACGCGGCCCGGAGATTCCTCGCCGACCCGTCGGAGCGGCCATGAGCCGCGGCTTCACCCACCTGGATGAATCCGGCCACGCGCGCATGGTGGACGTGGGGGCGAAGGCAGTCACCCGCCGGACGGCCACGGCAGCGGCTCGGGTCACCATGGCGCCAGCCACCCTGCAGCGGATCCTCGACGGCGGACACCGCAAGGGGGATGTCCTCGGCGTCGCCCGGGTGGCCGGGATCATGGCCGCCAAGCGCACCCACGAACTGGTTCCCCTGTGCCATCCGCTGCCGCTCGACTCGGTGACCGTGGAACTGACCTGCGAACCGGCCGGACCGGCGGTGGACATCCGCGCGACCTGCACCACCTCCGCCCGGACCGGGGTGGAGATGGAAGCGCTGACCGCCGCCAGCGTGGCCGCCCTTACCGTGTACGACATGTGCAAGGCCGTGGATCGCGCGATGCGGATCGACGCCGTCCGGCTGCTGCACAAGGCCGGGGGGAAATCGGGGGAGTTCGAAGCCTCGTGATTGCGGTTGCGGACGCCCGTCGGCAGATCCTCGAGACGGTACCGCGGGTCGCCGCCGAACGGGTTCCGCTGACCGAGGCGCTGGGCCGCGTACCGGCCCTCGACATCACGGCCCGCACCGACCAGCCTCCGGCGCCGGTATCCGCCATGGACGGATACGCCGTGCGGTCGGCCGACGTCCAGACCCCCCCCTGCGACCTCACCGTGATCGGCGAAGCGCCCGCCGGCCATCCGTTCTCCGGCACCGCCGGTGCGGGCGAGACCGTACGCATCTTTACCGGTGCCCCGCTTCCCGCCGGCACCGACAGCGTCGTCATCCAGGAACACACCGAGCCCGCGGCTGCGGACCGGGTCCGCGTGCTGGCCGGTGCGGCGGCCGGAACGCATGTCCGCAACCGCGGCATCGACTTCCGGACCGGCGACGTGCTGGTGCCGGCCGGCGGCCCGCTCACGGCGCGCGAGATCGGGCTGTCCGCCGCCGCCGGCCGGCCTTGGCTGAGCGTCCGCCGCCGGCCGCGCGTCGCCCTGCTCGCGACGGGGGACGAAATCGTGCTGCCCGGAGAAGAGCGGCGCCACGGACAGATCATCTCGTCCAACACGTTCGCGCTGGAGGCGATGCTTCGGGCCGCCGGCGCCGAGGCCGTCAATCTCGACCTCGTCCCGGACGACCGGGCCGCGCTCCGCGCGGCCGTGGACGGCGCCCGCCATTGCGACCTGCTGGTAACGACCGGGGGGGTGTCGGTCGGCACCTACGATCTCGTCGGGCAGGCCTTGGGCGAGGCCGGCCTGATCAGGCACTTCTGGAAGGTCGCCATGCGCCCCGGAAAACCGGTGCTGTTCGGCTCGCTTCCGGACGGACCCGCGGTGCTGGGGTTCCCCGGCAACCCGGTATCGGCGTACGTGTGTGCCGTCGTGTTCCTGCTGCCGGCCGTGCGGGCCATGCTGGGGTTGGATCCGGGCCCCCGGTGCGTCCAGGCAGTACTGGGCCGCGATCTCCCGGAGAACGGCGGGCGGGAGGACTACCTGCGGGCCGCCGCCGACCGTACGGGAAACACCCTCACCGTCCACCCGTTCCGGCAACAGGACAGTTCCGTGCTCTCGCTGCTCGCGCGCGCCGCCTGCCTCGTGGTCCGCCCGCCGCACGCCCCCCCGGCCTCGGCCGGCGCACCCGTGGCCGCGATCCCCTTCCCCGCCGCCCTCGGCACCACGTGACCGTCCCGGTCGGCCGATCCGACCGGGATAGACACCGGATGTTCCCTTTACTTCCCCGCGCGAACCCGGTACACAGGGGGAACGAGCGGCGTCTCCCGGGGGCTTTCCACATGCTGACACGCAAGCAGCACGAACTTCTGATCTATCTCAACAAACGCATTGAGGAAACGGGAATTTCTCCCTCGTTCGAAGAAATGAAGCGGGCCCTGGGGCTCAAGTCGAAGGCCGGGATCCATCGCCATCTGACGTCGCTGGTGGAACGCGGCTTCGTCGAGCGGCTGCCCAACCGGGCCCGCGCCGTGCGGGTGGTGCGCAAACCGGAAGAGGCCGCGGCGCCGGCCGGCCGCCATTCCGATCAGTGGAGCGGCCTGGCGGATCTTCCGTTCCTGGGCACGATCGCGGCCGGGACGCCCGTCGAAGCCATTCAGCACGAATCGTTCGTCAAGGTTCCACCGACGATGCTCTCCGGTCTCGGCGGCGCGGATCACTTCGCGCTCCGGATCGAGGGAACCTCCATGATCGACGCCGGAATCCTGCATGGAGACATCGGGATCTTCCGACGCCAGCACACCGCCGAACCCGGACAGATCATCATCGCCTTCATCGACGGACGCGAAGCCACCCTGAAGCGCTTCCGGCCGCGGGAAGGGTCGATCGAGCTGGTCCCCGAGAACCGAAGCCTCGATCCCATCGAAGTGCACCCGAGCCAGCTGCAGATCCAGGGCATCCTCAAAGGCCTGTACCGCACCGGCATCCGCTGAGCGGAAGCTCCACCGCGCTCGCGCCGCCCTGCGACGTCGGTCGGAGGCGCGCAGGGCGGTCTCCCGAGGTATCTGCCGATGACCGTGGTCACGCGTTTCGCTCCGTCGCCGACCGGACTTCTCCACATCGGCGGTGCCCGAACGGCCCTGTTCAACTGGTTGTACGCCCGCGGGCGGGGAGGTCGGTTCCTGCTTCGGGTGGAGGATACCGACCGTGCGCGATCGTCCCCGGAAGCGACCCGGGCCATTCTTGACGGCCTGTCGTGGCTGCAGCTCGACTGGGACGACGAGCCGATGTTTCAGTCGAACCGGTCCGACCGCCATCGGGAGGTCGCGGACACCCTGCTTCGTTCTGGCGCCGCGTACCGGTGCTACTGCACCCCGGACGAACTGGCCGCCATGCGGGCACGGGCGGCCGCCGAAAAGCGGGAGCAGTGGTACGACGGCCGCTGGCGGGACCGGGATCCCTCCGACGCACCGGCCGGCGTCCGGCCGACGATTCGCATGCGCACTCCGGCGCGCGGCGAAACCGCCATTGCCGACGCCGTGCAGGGCCGCGTGACCGTGCGCAACCGGGAGATCGACGACTTCGTGATCCTGCGGGCGGACGGCACGCCCACCTACATGCTGTCGGTGGTCGTCGACGACCACGACATGGGCATCACGCATGTCATTCGCGGCGACGACCACTTCACCAACGCGTTCCGGCAGTGCCAGATCCATGATCTGCTCGGTTGGCGACGACCTGCTTTTGCGCATATTCCGTTGATTCACGGCTCCGACGGCAGAAAGCTGAGCAAACGGGACGGTGCCTTGGGGATCGAGCACTACCGGCAGGCGGGCTATCTGCCCGCCGCCGTCCGGAACTACCTGCTGCGACTCGGGTGGGCGCACGGCGATGACGAGGTCATTCGCACGGCCGACGCGATCCGGTGGTTCGACCTCGACGGCATCGGCCTCAGCCCCTCGCGCTTCGACCTCGGGAAGCTGGACCATCTCAACGCCGTGTACCTCCGGGAGACCGGCGACCCGGAGCTCGCTTCGGCCGTCGCGGCCCGTCTCGCCGCCGAAGGCGTTCCGTGCGCCCCGGGCGCGCTCGAGCGGCTGACCCGCGGCATGGCCGAACTCAAGAAGCGGGCCCGCACCCTCGGCGAACTCGCCGCCGCCGGCCGCTTCTACGCCGCTCCCCGCCCGCTCGATCCGGACCCGAAGGCCCGGCGGCACCTCGACGCGCCCGCCCGCGGGCTCCTGCGGGATCTCGCGAACGTTCTGGCCGACACCGAAGACTGGTCCTCCGCCGCTCTCGAAACGCGGGTTCGCGACTACGCCGCCCGCACCGGCCGGAAGCTGGGCGCCGTGGCCCAGCCGTTGCGGGCCGCACTCGCGGGCTCCACGATCTCGCCTCCCATCTTCTCGGTCATGCAGACGCTTGGACGCACCGAGACCCTGGGCCGCATGGCCGATGTGGTCGAGAGCGGTCCTGCGGCGCCGGCTCAGATGCAGCGTCCCCCATCGACCTCCAGCATCACGCCGGTCAGGAACTGAGCCTCGTCCGAGGCCAGAAACAGCGCCGCATTGGCGACATCCCCGGGGGTCGACAGGCGCCCCAGCGGCACCGTCTCGCGAAAGCGACGGCGGGCGGCCTCCGGATCCTCGTCGCCCAGGAAGTCCGACAGCATCGCGGTCTCGCCGGCCACCGGACAGAGGCCGTTCACCCGGATCCGGTCCGGAGCCAGTTCCAGCGCCAGCGTGCGGCTGAGGGTCAGCAGGGCGCCCTTGGTCGCGTTGTAGGGCCCGAGGCCGGGCCGCGGCGCCAGCGCCGCGGTCGAGACGGTATTCAGGATCACGCCGCCGCTTCCCTGTTCGCGAAGAACCGGAACGGCGTGCCTCGCACCCAGGAAGCAGCTCTTCACGTTGATCCGGAACAGATCGTCGAACAGAGCCTCGTCGACCTCCACCAGCGGGGTGGGCTTCATCCCGATGGCGGCGTTCTGCACCAGGATGTCGAGGCGGCCGAACGCCTCCGTGGCCGCCCGGATCATCCGACCGGAATCGCGGTCGCTGGCGACATCCACCGTACACGACCGTGCCCGGCCTTCCGACGCCCCGAGGGCCCGGGCGACGCGGTCCGCTCCCTTGCCGTTGATGTCGGCCACGAGGACCCGCGCTCCCTCCTGCGCGAAGCGGCGGGCGATGCCTTCCCCGAAGCCACTGGCGCCGCCCGTCACGATCGCGACCTTGTCCTGCAGTCTCATGGCACTCCCTCCCGACCCGCACCGCGGCCGTGCCGCCCGCGCCCCGGCCGAGGTACTACGGGGGAACACCGCCCACCGCAAGCCCGAAACCGCGCGCCGCCCGGCCCGCTCCCGCGGGCACCGAACGCGTCCACGGTGCCGCCCTCCGGGCCGGGCAGACGATCCGCCAAGGAGCGCACCGCGCGGAACCCCCGTTTCCGAGCAAGCCAGACCCGGACGCGATCCAAGCCCCGCAAAGCCCGTGCGCGTCGAGCCGTACCGTTCCGGCCGCTGGGGAACGGGCGGAAACCGGCGTCCCATCCGAAGGGCCGCAAGCTTTGACCCCGGCAGGCTATGGTTCCGAACCGGCGGGCACGCGCCGTCACTGTTCCCACCGTGCCGTCGACCTTGCGAGGAGTACGCCGCATGCGCGTTGCCGCCCCCCTGCTCGAAACCTACGTGGCCCGAATCTTCGCCGCCGCCGGCTGCGCCGAAGACGAGGCGCAGCGGATCGCGTTCTATCTGGTCCGCGCCAATCTGGCGGGCCATGACAGCCACGGCGTGATCCGCGTGCCCCGCTACCTGTCCTGGATGAGAGAGGGCGCGGTGCGGGTGGGGATCCAGCCCGACATCGTGCAGGAAGGGACGACGCACGCCGTCGTCGACGGAGGTTTCGGATTCGGGCAAACCGTCGGACCGTTCTGCGCCGATCTCGGAATCGCGAAGGCGCGGAAACACGGACTTTCGATCGTAGCCATCCGCAACTCCGGACATCTCGGACGGATCGGCGACTGGCCCGAGCGCGCGGCCGACGCCGGGATCGCGTCCCTCCATTTCGTCAACACGTCCGGTCTCGGCCTGCTGGTCGCCCCGTTCGGATCCCCGGACCGCAGGTTCTCCACCAACCCCTTTGCGGCGGGCGTGCCCATTCCCGGAGAGGATCCGTTCATCCTGGACTTCGCTACGTCGGTCGTGGCCGAGGGGAAGGTGCTGGTGGCCCATCAGGGCGGCAAGCCGCTGCCGGCCGGCGCCCTGGTCTCCGACCAGGGCGCGTTCTCCACCGATCCGGAACTCATCTACGGCCGCGATACCGGCGCCAACCCGAACGACATGCGCGGCGGCGGCGGAGCCATTCGGGCCATGGGCGAACACAAGGGATCCGGTCTGGCATTTCTCTGCGAACTTCTCGCCGGCGCCCTGACCGGGTCGGGCTGCGCCGTTCCGGCCCAGACCCGTCTCGCGAACGGCATGCTGTCCTTCTATTTCCGCCCGGACGTGTTCGGCACGGAGGCTGCGTTCGCAGCCGAGATGAAGCGCTATCTCGAGTTCTTCCGGACCGCCCGACCGCTGGCGCCGGCAGACCGGGTCATGGTTCCGGGAGAACCGGAACAGCGGTGCCGCGCCGAACGGACGACCCAGGGCATCCCGCTCACCGATACCACCTGGGACTCCATCCGCGCCGCCGGCGACGCCTGCGGCGTGCGGGCCCCCGAACCGGCCGCCGGGGCCGTCCCTTCGTGATCCGCACGGCCCTCGGCTCCGTCTTGGCGGCACTGCTGCTGGCCGGGTCGCCGGCCCGCGGCCAGGAAGCGGACTGCGTCGGAGGCGCAGCCGTCGATCCCGTCTGCGAATTCCGGATCCGGAGCCACGGACCGGAGGCCTCGGATGTCGGCGTCTACAACGTCTTCGTTCGGCTGGAGCGACTGGTCCCGGCGGCGGACACGCGGCCCCTGACGGTGGCCATCGACGCCTCCGCGTGCGGCCGGCCGCTGCACCGCCAGGTCGAGGAGCCGGTGAACTTTGCCGGCGAGGAGACCACGCTGACGTTCAACTTCCCCCTGTTCCTGCGCGGTTCCGACACGGCCGGAGAGCATTGCGTGCGGGTGGCCGCGGTGGGGTGCGGCGACAGCTGCGGCGGGCGGGTCGGACTGGCGGTCGGGAATTCCGCCGTCATGCGCCAGGTCCGGGATCCTTCCCTCCGGTAGCGGACCGGGTCCGCCGGATCGCCAGAACCTTCCGCACCGCGTCGATGACGCGGTCCACGGCGGAATCATCGAGTTCCGAGTGCATGGGCAGGTTCAGGATGTGCCGAGTGGTGGCCTCGGCCACCGGACAGGGCAGGCCGAGCCGCGCGGACTCGCGGAAGGCGGGCTGTGCGGGAAGGGTTTTCGGATAGTAGACGCGGGTCGGAATGCCGCGCTCGGCCAGGGCCGCCCGAACGGCATCCCGATGATCCACGAGCAGCGAATACTGCGCCCAGACGCTGACCGTGCCGGGCGGAACGATCGGCGTCGCCGCCAGTCCCCGCAGGGCGGCCGTGTAGGCGTCGGCAATGGCGTTCCGCCGGGCCACATCCACCTGGAATCCGGACAGCTTGGCCAGCAGCACCGCCGCCTGAAGGGTGTCGAGGCGCGAATTCGTGCCCGTTCGCCGGGCGTCGTACGGATCTTCGAGAGTCCCGTGCGCGGCGACCATGCGCCACTGCTCCATGCGCTCTGCTGCATCGGTGAACATGGCCCCGCCGTCGCCCCATCCCCCGAGCGGCTTGCTGGGAAAGAAGCTGGTGATCGCCGCCTGCCCGAGCGCTCCGACCCTGCGCCCCCGCCGGCTGGCGCCGAAGCTCTGTGCGGCATCCGCAAGGAGGAACAGGCCCTCTTCCCGGCAGAGCGGAACCAGGCGTCCGTAGTCCGCCGGCAACCCGAACAGGTCCACGGGCATGACCGCCCGCGGCATCAGACCGGTGTCGGCCCGCACGTGGCGAATGGTTGCGGCCAGACCGTCGGGATCGAGGACAAAGGTACGCGGATCGATGTCCACGAAGATCGGGGTCGCGCCGGTGAGCGCCACGGCGCCGGCCGTCGCCACGAAGCTGAACGCAGGAACCAGTACGGCATCGCCCGGTCCGATCCCCTCCGCACGCAGCGCAATCGTCAGCGCATCGGTCCCGTTCGCCACCGCCACGACATGCTTTGCCTGCGACCACGCGGCCAACGCCTCCTCGAACTCCGCGACCTCCGGCCCGTTGATGAAGCGGCCATGCGCCAGCACCGTCGCCACTCGCGCATCGATCTCCGTCTGCAATCGCTTGTACTGGGCCACCGGATCGAGAAGCGTCACGACGGCGGGGGCGGGAGAATCCATCATCCGGCGCATTCCGAAGGCTGCAGGATCACGCGCCGACCGGTCTCGAGGGAACGATGACAGGCATCCAGCACCGCCATCACCCGCAGTCCCTCCGACGTTCCGCTCGGTGGCGCCACCCCCGTCCGGACGGCCCCGACGAAGGCGGAACACTCCGCCAGCAGCGGCTCCCGGTCCGGAACCCGAACCGCATCGTCGGGCTGTCCGGTGCGGACCACCTTCAGCTTCGATGGTGCGGGCAGCAGGTCGTCGAACACGGCCGCCGCGAAGACGCCGCGCGCTTCGAAGCGCTGCACCTTCGTGCACGCACGCCACGATACGGTAGTCTCCGCACGGAGGCCCCGGCGAAAGCCCAACTCGATCCGGCAGTGGGCGTCGGCCGACAGGGGCGCCGCCGGACCGGAGCAGGTCGCCCATGCGGGAAGCGCTCCGGCACAGGCCAGGATCATCGAAACATCGTGCGGCGCGAACTCCCAGAGGACATGCTCGCGCGGGGTTTCCGGCCCCGCCGCGAGCCGGTGACTCACGATGCGCCGCAGGGCTCCGAGCCGTCCTTCGCGCACCAGGTCCCGCAATGCCCGAAACGCCGGATGATACTGCAGCAGATGGCCGGTCATCAGCTGCAGCTTCGCGGTGCTCGCCTGCCGTGCCAGTCTCCGGGCCGCGGAGAGGTCGGTGGTCATCGGCTTTTCGACGAACACGTGCAGCCCCGAGGCGAGCGCCAGGGCCGCGAGGCGGTGATGGCTGCCGGCCGGCGTGGCGATCGCGAGAGCATCGATCCCTCCCGACCGGACGAGCCGCTCGGCCGCCGAATGGGAGGGGACCGCGGGGTACGCCTGCGCCGTCCGGCGGAGCCGATTCGCATCCGAATCGCAGATCGCTGCGAGACAGCCGAGGCGGTGGAAGTTGCGGACCAGGTTTCGGCCCCACCGACCCGTTCCCACGACGCCGACGCGGACGCCCCCGCTGCCCGGTTCCGGTGCCAACGCTGCAGGATGCCCGTCGGCGGCGTCAGTCAGGCCGGTCCGGCGGTGTCCCGTCTGCGGGATGCAGGAGCAGCGCAGCGGAGTTCAGGCAGTAGCGCAGCCCCGTGGGCGGAGGTCCGTCCGGGAATACGTGGCCCAGGTGCGCCTCGCACTTCCGGCATCGAACCTCGGTCCGCGCCATCCCGTAGCTCGGGTCGCGATGCTCCGTCACGCACCCGTCATCCAGGGGCGCAGTAAAGCTCGGCCACCCCGTACCGGAATCGAACTTGGCCCCGGACCCGAACAAGGGCGTTGCACAGCACACGCACACGTAGGTTCCCGAGCGCCGCTCGTCCCAGTACCGCCCGCTGAAGGCGGGCTCGGTGGCAGCCTGTCGGGTGACGGCGTACGCCTCCGGCGACAACCGGTCGCGCTCGCGAGACTCCCGCTCGATCCCGTCCCTCGCACCGAGAACCATGCATCGGCCTCCATCGACTGCCGGCACTATATCGGCTCGGCTGCAAGACACATGCCCGCCGTTCGAAACCGGGGGCGCCACGGTCCGACTCTCCCGCCCCCAGCATACCCGCCTCCGCACCCGGTCAACCGATCGGGAAGGCTCGACGGCCATCGAGCGGGCGACCGCTGCGGGCGGGATCCAGCGGGCCCTCCTGCCGACGGTCCCCTTCTTCCTCTCCGTCCTGTTACGCTCCCCGTGTCCTCCCGCCATCGTCCCTTCGACCGCAGCAGGGGGTCGGCCCTCCTGCTGCGTCGGGCAGGTCTTCCCCGGCCTTCATCATCCTTCCGAGTGATTCCACGATGCCCACTGTCATTGCCCTCACAGACCTGTCCCAACACGCCGGGAAGGAAATCGGCACCAGCGCGTGGCTGGAAATCGACCAGGATCGCATCGACCGGTTTGCCGAGGCCACTCGGGACTACCAGTGGATCCATCTGGATGCGGACCGGGCGGCATCCGGACCCTTCGGGTCGACCATCGCGCACGGGTTCCTGACCCTGTCCCTGATCAGCTCCTTCACCAGCGAAATCCTCCGGGTGGACGGGGTTGCGCGCACGATCAACTACGGCGCCAACCGGCTGCGGTTCATCACGCCGGTTCGACCGGGGGACCGGATCCGCGGTCGAATGGAAATCCTGCGGGTGGACGATTTCAAGGAAGGGATCAAGGTCGAGAACCGATCCACCGTGGAGGTGGACGGCGCCGAACGGCCGGCCTGCATCGTGGACGGCATCTCGGTGCACTACCCCGTCTCGTGACGTTCCTGCGTCTGCCGAACCGTGGCCTGCCGGCGCACTGCAGTCCGAGCCTCCGCCCGGCTGTCCCGGCCAGGGCCCGACCCGCAACCGGGGCACCCTTCCCACCGCCCGAATCGTCGACCGGGGAGATGCGGGGCTCGGGGGCGACCGCGGCCTCCGGGAGGTGGCCGGGATCTCTCGTCCCCCGGTCGGCTCGGGGGCCGGAGCGGTCGGCGAATCCCGGACGTGCCGCACGGACGCTCACCGACCCGAGACCGGGGGTGCCGGAACCGCGGCGGACCCTCGCTACGCTCCTGCTCGTGGCCGCCGTCCTGGTTCCGGGGCCGGGACTCGCCCACGACCGCGTCCCCCCGGCCGAACCAGCCCTGCCCGATGCCTGGCTGATTCCGAATTGCACGCGGACGGGCGGGGGCGTTGCAATCGCTGAAGCGAGTGGACGGATCTACTACTGCCTGCAACGGGTCGCCGCGATCGAACGGCGGCACCCCGGCGCCACGCGGTTCTTCTTTCTGCACGAATACGGCCATGTCGCATTGCAGTCCGGCGACGAACTCCTCGTCGACTGCTGGAGCGCACATGAACTCTCGCACACCTTCCGGGGCGCGGAAGTCCTGGCGGCCGCCCGCCGGTACCTCGAGCAGTTCAAGGCCTTCATCCCCAAGTACGGAGGGACCGGTGCGGATCGTTCGGAACTCCTGCAAGGCTGCTACGAAGAAGGGCCTGCCTGGCTCACGCGGGCCCGGAACGACGGCAAGCGTCCGCCCCCGCAGGGGCAGCAGACACCCTGAAGGCCGCACCTGCCCAAGGCGCCTCCGCCGGCCGGCCATCCCGGTCAGGAGCGGTCGCGGCGGGCCGGCATTCCGCACTCGAATTCCGGGCACCCGCCTCCCGATCCGCCGAGGGGCAGGCCGAACGCCCGGATCGGGGGTTCGGTCGCCCGAAATGGACGCCTCGAGCGCCCGACCCCCCATCCGGCCGCTCTTCCCCGCGAACGGCACGGCTTCGGCGGCGGTGACGGGCCTGCTCCGGAAGGCGGGATTCCACACGATGGCGTCCTGGGGGCAGACGACCGGGAAGGGTGCGCCGAGCGTCCGGCGGACCCGGACCGCGGACCCCGGGCGCAAAAGACGTCGTCGGTTCGCGGATCGGAGCACTCCGCACGAGGTCCGGTCCCTGCGCTCGACCCGCGGCGTCCCCATTGCTCCTCCCGTCGGCACCGGCCCGGGTCCTGCTTCAGCGGCGCTCGTCGACCCGGCCTCCGCGCGCCGGCAACCCCGGGCGGGCGGACTCCCGGATTCGACGGGAATGCTCGCGGTCGGCCGCGACGGTCGAGACCAGTCCGGCCAGGGCCGCCCGGAGCGGATCGTGCCGAATGCCCGCAGTGCGAGCTGACGCCGATCGACGGGCGTCCGCGGACGGTTGCGGCAACGGCGGCCGGGACGGACTCCGCTCCCATCGGCCGCGCACGGGTCCCTGGCGGAGGACGATGCGCCGTGCCACTCGCTTGCCGAAAACCGTGGCGATGCGGTCGAGCACCATCGCGCTGCGATGCTGGAACTCGGTGGCGAAGGCGGCATCGACCCGAACCGTCAGCACACCGCGCGCGAGACTTACGGGAGCGGTACGGAGCCCCAGCTGCGGCCCGATGATGTCGTGCCACCGACGCACGATTGCGGCCTCCCGAAAGCCGCGCTTCCGCAGCAGGGGGCGCACCGTCTCCTCGGCCGCGTCCGCCAGCGAACGCATCCCCCGGCGCGGCGGATCCCGGTGCGCGCGGCCGCGCGGGCGCCGGGCGGCCGTCATCCGGTCATCATGCCGCGCTGCACCGTGCGGCCGCCGGCAGCTGGGACTGGTACTCGGCCTCCGGAACGAACCGTCCCTCCGGCCAGAACCCCCACTCGCGAATCCGTCGGCCGGTTGCGAACAGCGTGGTCGCCGGCCGCCAGCGGCCGTCTTCGTCGCGAGACAATCCCAAACAGTGGGCATGGACGGCCGGGCGGCAGACCAGACTTCCGGCAATCAGCTGACGGCGTTGCGGATCCTCCGATGCGCCCCCGTGCGGTTTCCAGACCTCGCACTGGGCCCCGGACAGCAGCCAGGACGCGCTGGGCCACGGATGATCGTGCAACACGACATGATCCGGCTGAAGAAACCGATGCAGGTAGAGGGCATGCTCGCTCCGGCCGGACTGCTTGGGCCGCAGGTGCCAACGCAACAGGTACGCCTGAAGCGGGCCCTGGGCACCCGGCCGGCAAGTCTCCGGACGGTAGATGATCTCGTGCGGCCGAATGCTGGCAATGACCGCTTCGCACCGGTCCGCGAGTCCGGGCGGCACGACGCTTCGGGTAACCGAGTAGGTCGTGGCGGCGCGATCGGATCGAGCGATTTCGTCAAGCGGCCGGGCGGCTCGACCGAGGTCGTCCGCCAGCTGGTTCCAGACGGCTTCCGGTTGTGTTCGGGGCGGCCTTGCAGCAGAGTGAGTCATGCAAACTCGGCGGATGGCGGGAGGCGGGCATCGGGAGCGATCTCTTTAACGCACTCCGAAGCGGGTGCGCAAGCGTCGTGCGTTCGGGCCGCGGCCGGCCGAGGGACCGGTCACGGTGAGCGCGCGCCCGAAACCGGACGCCGACCGCCTGCTGGCGTGGTTTCGGCAGCACCGGCGCGAGTTCCCGTGGCGGGGACCGTGGGGAAGCCGTCGCGATCCGTACCAGGTCTGGCTCAGCGAAATCATGCTGCAGCAAACCCGGACCCGGACGGTCGCGCCCCGGTATGCAACCTTCTTGGCACGCTGGCCGACCGTGGCCGACCTGGCGCAGGCCGAGGAATCGGAGGTGCTCGACGCCTGGGCCGGCCTCGGCTACTACCGGCGCGCCCGGAACCTGCATCGCACCGCCCGGGTGATCGTCGACCACCGGAATGGCCGGTTTCCCCGCAGCAGCCGGGAGCTCGAAACGCTGCCCGGCATCGGCAGCTACACCGCCGCGGCAATCGCCGCCCTGGCGTTCGGAGAACGAGCGGTGGCCGTGGACGGCAACGTGGCCCGCGTGCTCGCACGGGTATTCGCGATGGCGGGCCCGGCCGGCCGGTCGTCCGGGCAGCTGCGGGCGATCGGAGGAGATCTGGCGCCGAAGTCGCTGCCCGGAGAGTTTGCCGAAGCCCTGATCGAACTCGGCGCGCTGGTGTGCCTACCGCGTCGGCCGCGGTGCGGGACCTGTCCGTGGCAGTCGGCCTGTGCGGCCTTCCGCTCGGGACGCACCGCCGAATTTCCCGCCCCCGCACCGCGGCGGCGTCCGCCGAAGCGCCACAGCGTCGCCTTTCGACTGACCAATCGACGCGGCGAGGTACTGCTGCGCCGGCAGACCGCATCCGGACCATTCCGCGGCATGCTGGTGCTGCCCGCGACACCCTGGAAGGCGTCGCGGCCGACGGCCTCCGAGATCCGGTCCGCCCGGCCGCAGGGAGGGGCGTGGAAACGTGTCGCGGGACGGGTCGAACACCGGCTCAGCCATCTCGCACTGCAAACCGAGATTCACGCTGCGGTCACGGAACACGAGCCGGCCGGGGAAGAAACCTGGCATCCGGCCCGGAGCGATTCGCGGCGCCTGCCGGCCTATACCAGAAAACTCCTTGCGCACGGCTGACCCTCGCCGCTCCGGTAGGATCACGGAACCGGAATCCTCACGGGTCGGCGCGCGGAAGCGGGCACGAGGGACGCCTGCCGTCGACAACCGCGACAAGACGGGGCAGCAGAAGCCGACTTCCGGGCCGGCGGGGCCCTTGGGGGAGGATCGGGCGTTCCTGGCCCCGAACGCAGCGCCTGCCTCGGGTCAAAGCGGATCCGGGGCTGTGCCTGACGCTGCCGGCGGCGCATCGGATCCGGCCGGCGGGCCCGTGGCCGAACCGGCGCTTCGATGCGCTGCCGGCAGGCGCCTCGACCTCCGATGCCGTAGGATCCGATCTTGAGGTCGGGACCATCCGCCGGGTAGGAGGGGTCGTTGCCGAGCCCCTGCACCATATCACGCGCGCGATTTCCAGCGCCAGCCGCCTCCTCCCTCCGAAGCGCCGACCGCCGCCCCCTCACGGCCAGACCTCTCCTCTCGGTGGCGCAAGGCGGTGTGGCGGAGCAGGCGCATGACAGCCCCCGCGACGGCTATACGGATACCGGCTGGCGCGTCCTCTCCAATCGAGGGGATCGCGTGCCGGTGTCTTGATGGCATCGCGGTCGCTGATAGGATGCAACTGGCAGGTGGGCGGAGGACAGGGGCATGGCGAGCATCACGATCCGCAATCTCGACGACGAGGTGAAGACGCGGCTGCGTGTGCGGGCCGCGGAGCACCATCGCTCGATGGAGGAAGAGGCGCGCATGATCCTGCGCGATGCAGTGAACGACGGGCGGGCCGCGCCCCGGGACCTCGCGCCGTTCACCCGCGAGTGCTTCGCGTCGTTGGGCGGGGTCGAGCTGGAGCTTCCCACGCGGGTCGCCATGCGCGAGCCGCCCAACTTCTCCTGAGCCGCCCGGGATGTAGGTCATGGCCACCCATGTGGCGTCCGAACTGATGCGGCCTTCGCCGGTTCCCGCCGTCTCGGCCTGGATTGCCGGTCGAGACGCGGACGAGTGGTACCTGTCGGCCGTGAGCGAGGCCGAGCTTTGGTACGGCGTCGCGATCGTGCCGGCGGGCAGACGGCGCAATGCACTTGAGGCCGCCCTGCTCCGATGGCTCGATACCGGCTTCGCGGAGCGGATTCTGCCGTTCGGCAGCGCCGCGGCGCGGGCCTATGCGGACCTCGCGGCACGCCGCCGTGCGGCTGGCCGGCCCAGCGCCCCGGCGGCGGACCGCCGGATCGCCGCCATCGCCCGCTCGCGCGGCCTGGCGGTGGCGCCCCGCACTGTCCGGGACTTCGAGGATACCGGCATCGAGGTCGTCGATCCCCGGACGACGGGATGAGCGGCACGACGGAAGCCTTCGCGCGCGTGAAGGTCGACAAGCTGCTCGAGGACGCGGGCTGGAACCTGACGGACGGTTCGAGTGTGCTGTTCGAGTATGCGCTGCCCGACGGCACCCAGGCCGACTACGTGCTCTGCGACCGGCAAGGCCGGCCCATGGCAGTGCTGGAAGCCAAGCGCGCGAGCACCGATCCCATTACGGCGCAGGACCAAGGCCGGCACTATGCCGAACAACTCGGGGTGCCGTTCGTGTTTCTCTCGAACGGCGAGGAGGTGCGCTTCCTCGACCGCGAGACCGACGCCCATGCGCGCAAGATCGCCGGCTTCTACACCCGGGACGACCTCGCGCGGCGGATTGCGGCGCGCACGAACCGCCGCGACCTGTCCACGGTCGCCATCGACCGGAGGATCGTCGACCGCGCCTACCAGATCGAATGCATCGAGGTGCTGTCCGCCGAGGTCGCGCGCGGGCGGCGGAAGCTGCTGGTCGAGATGGCGACGGGCACCGGCAAGACGCGCACGGCGGCGGCCTTCGTCAAGCGGCTGTTCGAGGCGGGGATCGTCACCCGCGTACTGTTCCTGGTGGACCGCATCGCGCTCGCCCGGCAGGCCGAGGATGCGTTCACCGATCATCTCCGGGACTATCCCTGCCACGTGCTGCGGCCGGGCCGGGGATTCGACCGGACCCGGCGTCTCACGATCGCGACCCTGCAGACCATGATCCGGGCGTTCCGCGTGCTCTCGCCGGGCTATTTCGATCTGGTCGTCATCGACGAGTGCCACCGTTCGAGCTACGGCGAGTACAGCGGCGTGCTGCGGCACTTCGATTCCCTCCGTCTCGGCCTCACGGCGACGCCCTGCACGGTGGCGGCCGGGGCGTTTCCCGATCCCGAGGACGGACGGTTCGTGCGCGACACGCTGCGCTTCTTCGAAGTCGCCGAACCCACGTTCCGCTACGGCCTGCGCCGGGCGATCGGGGAAGGTCATCGGGTGCCCTACCGCATCTACCGGGCGAGAACGGTGAAGACCGCCGCCGAAGGCGGCTTCCCCGTCCGCCGCGACGAGCTCGACTGGAGCGCCATGGACGAGGCCTCGCAGGCGGAGTTCAAGGCGCTGTTCGCCAATTCGGACACGATCACGGTAGACCCGCAGGCGCTGGAGCGCCGGTTCACGATTCCGGAGCGCAACCGCGCCCTGGTGCGCGAGTTTCGGGACGCGCACGAGCAGGGCTTCCTGGGGCGGGACGGCGTCCGCCGCTGGCCCGTGGAGGGCAAGACCCTGGTGTTTGCGGTGACCCGGCGCCATGCCGAGACGCTGGCGGAGATGTTCGATGCGCACTACGCGGACCGGAAGCCCCACCCCGCCGTGCGCTACGCCGATTTCGTGGTGTGCGACGTCGGCGGGGGTCCGGCGCCCGATGCGGGCACCCTCATCCGGCGCTTCAAGGAAGAGGAGTATCCGAAGATTCTGGTCAGCGTGAACATGCTGGATACCGGCTTCGACTGCCCGGAAATCGTCAACCTCGTCATGGCGCGGTTCACACGGAGCGCGATCCTCTACCGGCAGATGCGCGGGCGCGGCACGCGCAAGGCGGAGCCTATCGGCAAGACCGGGTTCACGATCTTCGACTTCGCGGGCGTGACGGACGTCCACGGCGACGATGAGGAACAGGTCGTCGACGGGATCATCCAGGCGCCGGAGCGGGCCGGTTCCCGACACGGCCCGGGCGTGCTGCTGACCCTCGACGTGGACGATCACATCGACCCGGCGAGCCGCGAGTGGCTGGTCCTCGACGAACACGGCCGCATCGTGCGCACGCCCGAGCACGAGGCACGCGCCGCGAACCTCGGGGTCCGGTTCGAGGCGTGGCGGGGAGGACACGGGGGGTTCACGGCGGAACCGGCGCGCTGGGCCGCGCTGATCGGCAGCCGGGTACAGGCCGATGCGCTGCACTTGGAGGGCCGCGGCGCGTGGGATTTCGACGAGCATCCCTTCACCGCGCTCGGCGGGTACGACCAGGCGCGCCGCGTGTTCGGCGGCGAGGAATCGATCGGCCGGCTGATCGCTGGGGTGAATGCCGCCCTGTTCGGTCATCGGTCCGCCGACGGGGCGACGCCGCCCGCACCGGGGAGGGATAGGCTATGCCCATGACCCCGGAACTCCGGCACGGTGTCGACTGCATCCGCGACTATCTCTTCGGCGGTGGCTACCCGAACCCGGCCCAGAACGCCGAGCAGTTGAGCTTCCTGATCTACTTCTACCTGCACGAGACGGCGGACGCGGCCCGGGTGCGGTCGGCCGGACGTCCGGGCGCCGCGCCCTACGTCGGTGCCTACGAGGGCGAATGGACGCTGCGCGACCCGCGCAACGCCCGCACGGCCGATGCGGAGAGCGTGCCGCGCGAGCTCCTGCGCTGGTCGTCCTGGGCCGAGGCGCTGAACGGCGCACGACTGGTCGGGTGGGTGCGCGAGGAGGTCTTCGCCTTTCATGCCGAGCGGTCGGCGAATGGCGTCACCGACTTCATGGACGGCGCGCGGCTGGGGATCGACGAGCCGACGGTGCTCACCCAGGTCGTGAGCCAGCTGAACGACCTGCACCTCGACCGGGTGGACGCCGACACCAAGGGCGACCTGTTCGAACACGTGCTGCGCCAGATCCGCCAGGCCGGCGAGCTCGGCCAGTTCCGCACGCCGCGCCATGTCATCCGCACCCTGGTCCGGCTGGTCGATCCGCGGGTCGGCGAGACGGTCTGCGACCCGGCGGCCGGTACGGCAGGGTTCCTGGTCGGCGCGTGGGACCACATTCGCCTCGCCAATTCCTCGCCTGCGGGGACCGAGGAGGTCGCAACCGACGGCAAGACCGTCCGGCGCGGCCTCGGGGATCGGCTGGATCGCAAAGCGGTCCGGCAGCTGCAGGAGGCGACCTTCCATGGCGCCGACGTCGACCCGCAGATGGTCCGCCTCGCCACCATGAACCTGACGCTCCGCGGGCTGGACCGGGTGCGCATCCTGCGGCGCGATGCACTGACCCGGTCCCTCGACCGTGCGGCGAAGGCGGAGCTCGGCCTGCCGGCGGACGGGTTCGACGTGATCCTCGCCAATCCGCCGTTCTCCGGCAGGCTGGACCGGGAACGCATCGTCGAGGAGGTGAAGGTCGGGCGCACGGCGCAGACCGAACTGCTGTTCCTGCAGTACATGCTGAACCACCTGAAGGAGGGCGGGCGCTGCGGCGTGGTGGTGCCGGAGGGCGTGCTGTTCGGCTCCACCGGGGCGCACAAGGAACTGCGCCGCCGTTTGATCGAGAACCATCGGGTGGAGGCGGTGCTGTCGCTGCCGGGCGGCGTGTTCAACCCCTATTCCGGCGTCAAGACCTCGCTGCTCCTGTTCCGCAAGGGCGGGGCGACGCAGCGCGTCATGTTCCTCCATGCGGAGAACGACGGCTTCAGGCTCGACGCCAACCACGACACGCCCATCGACGAGGACGACCTGCCCGGCCTGGTCGAGGCGTTCCGCGACCGCGACGCGCAGTGGGCGGAATGGCAGGGCCGCAACCCGGACGAGGACTGGACCGCGAACTGGTGGTTTGCCGGGGCCGACGCCCTCCGCGCCGCCGACTTCAACCTCAGCGCCAACCGCCATCGCCCGCCGAGCCGCGCCACGGTGGAGCACCGCGACCCGCTGGAGATTCTGGAGGAACTGCGCGGCATCGAGACGCAGATCCTCGGCGAGATTGACGGATTGCGCGAGGTGGTGCGGGGAGCGCCTTCGTGAAGGCCCATTTGGTTCCGCTTGGCGAGGTAGTGACCATAATCGCGGGTCAATCCCCTCCAGGAAACACATACAACGACCATGGTCAAGGACTACCGTTCTTTCAAGGGAAAGCAGATTTCGGAGAGATACATCCCGTTGCCCGGAAGTGGTGTGTAGATCCCAAGAAGACCGCTGAGGCTGGAGATATCCTGGTGTCAGTTCGTGCCCCAGTAGGTCCTACCGATATTGTGGAGGATCGATGCTGTATTGGACGAGGATTGGCGGCAGTTCGTCCTGATGAAACTTTAGCATTACGCGATTTCGTGCATTGGAACATCAAGCATCGTCAGCCAGAACTTGTTTCCAAAGGACAAGGAAGCACTTTTTCTGCAATTGGGAGAAACGATCTGGAATCTCTTAGGATTCCCCTCCCTCCACTCGACGAGCAGCAGCGGATCGCCGGCATCCTGAATCGGGCGGCGAAGATCGAACGGCTGCGGACGCAGGCGCAGGAACGGATGCGGGAGTTCCTGCCCGCGCTGTTCGTCAGGATGTTCGGCGATCCCGCCACCAACCCAATGGGGTGGGACACGGCGCATTTGGGCGATGTCTGCACAATGGTCGGAGGCGGCACACCCCGCCGCAGCAATTCGTTCTATTTTGGTGGGCCCATCCCTTGGGCCACGCCCACCGACGTTACGGCACTGTCCAGTCTGTTTATCGGTGCCACAAAAGAAACCATCACCGAAATCGCCTTGCGTGAAAGCAGCGCCCGCCTTGTGCCAGCACGCACGATTCTTCTTACCAGCCGTGCGACCATCGGCTACACAGCCGTAGCGACGGCGCCCATGGCAAACAATCAAGGCTTCATCAACCTGACGTGCGGTGATCGTCTGTTACCGGAATATCTGGCCAACTGGCTGCCGCTGCGACGCGATTACCTGCTTCACTTGGCAGGAGGCACCACTTTCAAGGAAATTTCGAAGTCCGTCGTGAAGCAAGTTCGAGTTCCCTTGCCACCGATCGGCGTGCAGAGAAGCTTTGCAGGCATTGCGAAGGAGGTACAAGCCATAATCAAGCACATGGCACTTGGCGGCCGGATCGCTGCAACGCTGAATGCCTCCCTCATGTCTCGGCTCTTGGAGGATGCGGCATGACGACCGACATCGTGGACCGGGAAAGAAGACGAGAACCGATATTGGAGCCTGCTTGCCATGATAGGCATGAGTGGTTTCAGCCTTGCACTGATATGGAGTGTTTTTTCTGCATTCGATTCCTCAGAATATCGCATGTAACCAGATGGCAGTTTGCGCAACGTCCAATTGCTGTAGATCAATCCTTGCTCGCAGAGATTTTCTAATGATCCGCCGCATCACAGTCAAGAACTTCAAACGCTTCCGTGAGCAGTGGTTCGATCTGTCGGATTCGGTTGTTCTGGCCGGACCGAACAATGCCGGAAAATCGACGCTCCTTCAAATGGTCGCAATGTGGAAGCTGGCCCTGCATCGGTGGATTTCCCAACGAGAGGGAGGCAGGGCGGCCAGGCGTACGGGAGTCGCCATACCACGCGCCGACATCACAGCTGTGCCGCTTCGGGAAATGAACCTGCTATGGGAAGACCGGAGAGTTACTGGTCCAAAAGGCATGTCTGGAACACCACGACTTATCGAGATTGTCGTGGAGGGTCTTCAGGATGACCAGCCTTGGAGCTGTGGAATCGAACTCCAATACGCCAATCCGGAGCTGGTGTACGCCAGACCCAAGGGCGCGAAAGGTCTTGATCGGGAAGCTATCCAGGATTTCCCACCAGCAGCGGCGAAAGATCTGGAAATTGTTCATGTGCCGCCACTCTCGGGGATCGAGCGCGATGAACCCCGGCGCGACCGCGGTATGCAAGACCTGCTCGTCGGTCAGGGACGACCTAGTGAGATTCTCAGGAATCTGCTGCTGGAAATAGCCGAGAGTGACCGTACGGAAGACTGGGAAGCTCTGGCAGAGCAGATCCGAGACTTGTTCCAGGTGGAATTGCTGAAGCCCGTATACTCGCCCGCTCAGCCGTACATCGTGTGTGAATATCGTGAACTGAGCCGCAAGACGGGGCGCAGCAGCAGGCCTCTTGACCTCTCCAATGCGGGGAGTGGAACGCTTCAGGTGCTCCTGCTGCTTGCCTTCCTGTATGCGCGTCCCGCCACGGTCATCCTCCTCGACGAGCCCGACGCGCACCAGCATATCATGTTGCAAGGACAAGTTCACGATCTGATTCGCCGGGTTGCACATGACCGGAGGGGACAGGTGATCATCGCCACTCACTCCGAGGTTGTGCTTGATGCGACGGAACCGGAACGCGTGCTCGGCTTTTTCGGTGACGCCCCCCGCGCATTGACGAGCGAAACGGAACGAGACCAGGTCCGGGAGGCCCTCAAGCGCGTCACGACCACTGATTTACTGCTCGGTCGAGACGCCGGAGGGGTGCTTTATGTGGAGGGAGAGACGGATGAGAAGATTCTGAAGGCATGGGCGCACATTCTCAATCATGAATCTGACGAGTACTTCAAACGCCCGTTTGTTCACTGGCTTGGTGGACGAAGTCTACGCGAGGCGAAAACACATTTTTTTGCAATGAGAGCGGCATTTCCTCGAATTCGAGGGCTTTGTCTGATTGATGGAGACAATCTCGATCAACCGGATCAGGAAACAATGAAAGCTGGATTAGAGGTGTTGAGATGGAGGCGCTATGAAATTGAAAATTACCTCTTGCATCCGGAGAGTATTGCGCGGTTCGTCGATCACCTCCCATTGATGCAGCTTATGGTTGATGAAGCATTCCAGCAGCAGGTGCCCCAAGGAACCGATTGGTTTGGAGATCATGTTGCCCTTACACGCATAAAGGCAAGCGAAGAATTCTTGATACCGCTTCTGAGCCATGTCGGAAAAGGTACACGAAAACGCGATTTGTATTTGTTGGCCTCTGTTATGAGTGAAAACGAAATCCATCCAGAAGTACGGGAGAAACTGGATGCAATCGCGAGTGTATTGAATCCAGTTGAGAAATGATGAAATGGCATACACTCCACTCACACGCCCGGATTCGCTCCCTGGCGCTGTCGGCGCGGCAATCACGGTCGGCGTTGAACCATTGTTGGAAGAAGTTCATTGGATGATTGCCACACCCATCGCACAACCTGACGACCGAGGACCACATCGGCAATTCCAGTTTTCCGTCGCACTGGCCCTGTTGGCGACGGTGGCGGGTGTGTCCAAAACGCTACTCGATATAAATGGAGAGAATAGAGATCGAATCTTGTTCCCGCAATGTCTCAATATGTACTTCCCGTGGGATATTGATCCTCCATGCGGCGTGTCATGTGAACATGCTTCAGAGATTCTTTATACGGCGTTCCGAAATCCGCTGGTTCACTGCCTTGGCTTTCAAGGCAGAGGAGAACCGGTGGTTCGTATCGGACAAGGTAACTAGTGCCTGCCCGGAAAATCACTAAGAATCGGATTACATGAATGAAAAGCCAATATTGACAGGGCGAAGATTCATCGAATCCAGCCTGATTTCAGCGGAATATGCCGTCATATGCCCTCAAAGAAGGAATCTTCGGTTCTCCAGATTCCAAATATGGTTGCATATACAATGTGCTGTGATTTTCCGTGCAGACACTAACTAGTGCCCGCACCGAAAAAGTACAATGGTTTGACTCTGAAAGTGGAATCGTGATATAGAGGGGACGAAGAATCCCGCTTTGATGCGGGAATCGGCCGATGAGGTCGAGAATCGGCCGGATTTTCGGAAATCTTCGCGAGAATTGCCATGCGAAACGTCATTCGCCTGCAGATGGAATTGGGTCAGGTTGCGATCGAGGAGATCGAGATCGACGAGAGCTCGCGGGATGACATTCCGCCGCTGCTGCTCGGGCTTCGGCACGTGTATGCCGACCGGTCGGTTCGTGCCCGGTTGTTCGAGATCTTGGAGCAGGGGATCCTTCCCGAGGTGTCCCACACGAAAGGGCGTCCCGGCATGGAGCTGTGGAGGATCCTCGTGATGGGTCTCCTGAAGCAGGTCTTGGGGTGTGACTTCGATCGTCTGCACGAGCTGGTGAACCAACACCATACCGTTCGGAAGTTTCTGGGACACTCCGGCTTCTGGGACGAGACCCGGTACCGGTATCCCACGGTGGTACACAACGTGAGCCTGCTGACGCCGGACGTGCTGGGGGAGGTGTTGCAGCGGATCGCGGAGAGCGGCCATGCGCTGGTGCGGAAGCGGAAGCGGAAGAGCGGCCCGGGCGGTCGCCCGTCGGAGGAGCCCCTGCGGGGCCGCTGTGATTCGTTCGTGGTGAAGACGGATGTGCACTTCCCGACGGACGTCAACCTGCTGTGGGATGCGATGCGTTGCCGGGTGCGCGAGACGGGCCGCTCAGCCCTGCGGGCGGGGGTGTCCGGAGGGCGGCAGTGGCGGCATCGGAGCCGGAGGCTGCAGCGGCTCTTTCAGAAGGTTCGGCGGACCCGGCGGGCCCGTCCGGGGCCGATCCAGGCGTACCTCGACGCCTGCTGGGAGGAGGTCCGACGGGCGGAAGCGACGGTTCCTGCGCTTCGGGAGCAAGGCGTCGGAGCCCCCAGGATTCTCCGGATCGAGTCGTACCTCAAGCATGCCCGGAGGCAGCTCGACCAAGTGGACCGCCGCCTGCTGAAAGGCGAGAAGATCCCGCAGGAAGAGAAGGTGTTTTCGATCTTCGAGGAGCACACGCGCTGGTGTGTGAAGGGCAAGGCCGGGGTGCCGGTGGAACTCGGAGTGCCGGTGGCCGTGCTGGAGGACCAGCACGGCTTCCTCCTACACTCCCGGATCCTGTGGGAAGGCGGAGACGTGGATCATGCCGTACCCATGATCCGGGAAGCGCAGGCCCGCTTCCCCGACCTCCGCCTGTGCAGCTTCGATCGGGGGTTCCACAGTCCCTCCAACCGGATCGCACTGGACGAACTGCTGGATCACAACGTGCTTCCGAAGAAGGGAAAACTCGGTCCGACCGACCGGAAACGGGCCGCCGACCCGACGTTCCGGGAGATGCGCCGGCAGCATCCGGCCGTGGAGTCCGCCATCAATAATCTCGAGCAGCGCGGCATGGACCGGGTCCTGTCGTATGGGGCGGAGGGTTTTGCGCGGATGGTGGCGCTCTCCATGGTGGCCTTCAATGTCCACCGCATCGGGTTGCTGCTGCAGAGACAGGCCCGGGCCCAAGCCCGACGACGACGAAGACGCGCCGCCTGACAGCGGCGCCCCTCCACCCCGTCCGCGAAGCCCGCCGGGAGCGGGAACGGAGCCGCTCGCCCTAGCGTCCGGATTCTGGGTGGGAAGAGCCCGGATGCCGCTACGAATCGGCAGGAATCCCCTGGAAACGGAGCGACCGGAGGCCCCGGAGGGTGGGTCCAACCCGAAATTTCGCCGGAAGGGCCGCCAAAATGACCATTTTCGGTGCGGGCACTAACTAGTGCCTGCACGGAAAATCCCTAAGAGTCTGATTACATGAATGGAAAGCCAATATTGACAGGGCGAAGATTCATCGAATCCAGCCTGATTTCAGCGGAATATGTCGTCATATGCCATCAAAGAAGGAATCTTCGGTTCCCCAGATTCCAAATATGGTTGCATATACAATGTGTTGTGATTTTCCGTGCAGACACTAACTAGTGCCTGCCCGGAAAATCCCTAAGATTTGGATTACATGAATGAAAGCCCAATATTAACAGGGCGAAGATTCATCGAATCCAGCCTGATTTCAGCGGAATATGCCGTCATATGCCCTCAAAGAAGGAATCTTCGGTTCTCCAGATTCCAAATATGCTTACATATACAATGTGTTGTGATTTTCCGTGCAGACACTAACTAGTGCCCGCACCGAAAATGGTCATTTTGGCGGCCCTTCCGGCGAAATTTCGGGTTGGACCCACCCTCCGGGGCCTCCGGTCGCTCCGTTTCCAAGGGATTCCTGCCGATTCGCAGCGGCATCCGGGCCCTTCCCACCCAGAATCCGGACGCCAGGGCGAGCGGTTCCGTTCCCGCTCACGGCGGGCTTCGCGGACGGGGTGGAGGGGCGCCGCTGTCAGGCGGCGCGTCTTCGTCGTCGTCGGGCTTGGGCCCGGGCCTGTCTCTGCAGCAGCAACCCGATGCGGTGGACATTGAAGGCCACCATGGAGAGCGCCACCATCCGCGCAAAACCCTCCGCCCCATACGACAGGACCCGGTCCATGCCGCGCTGCTCGAGATTATTGATGGCGGACTCCACGGCCGGATGCTGCCGGCGCATCTCCCGGAACGTCGGGTCGGCGGCCCGTTTCCGGTCGGCCGGACCGAGTTTTCCCTTCTTCGGAAGCACGTTGTGATCCAGCAGTTCGTCCAGTGCGATCCGGTTGGAGGGACTGTGGAACCCCCGATCGAAGCTGCACAGGCGGAGGTCGGGGAAGCGGGCCTGCGCTTCCCGGATCATGGGTACGGCATGATCCACGTCTCCGCCTTCCCACAGGATCCGGGAGTGTAGGAGGAAGCCGTGCTGGTCCTCCAGCACGGCCACCGGCACTCCGAGTTCCACCGGAACCCCGGCCTTGCCCTTCACACACCAGCGCGTGTGCTCCTCGAAGATCGAAAACACCTTCTCTTCCTGCGGGATCTTCTCGCCTTTCAGCAGGCGGCGGTCCACTTGGTCGAGCTGCCTCCGGGCATGCTTGAGGTACGACTCGATCCGGAGAATCCTGGGGGCTCCGACGCCTTGCTCTCGAAGCGCGGGAACCGTCGCTTCCGCCCGTCGGACCTCCTCCCAGCAGGCGTCGAGGTACGCCTGGATCGGCCCCGGACGGGCCCGCCGGGTCCGCCGAACCTTCTGAAAGAGCCGCTGCAGCCTCCGGCTCCGATGCCGCCACTGCCGCCCTCCGGACACCCCCGCCCGCAGGGCTGAGCGGCCCGTCTCGCGCACCAGGCAACGCATCGCATCCCACAGCAGGTTGACATCCGTCGGGAAGTGCACATCCGTCTTCACCACGAACGAATCACAGCGGCCCCGCAGGGGCTCCTTCGACGGGCGACCGCCCGGGCCGCTCTTCCGCTTCCGCTTCCGCTTCCGCACCAGCGCATGGCCGCTCTCCGCGATCAGCTGCAACACCTTCCCCAGCACGTCCGGCGTCAGCAGGCTCACGTTGGGTACCACCGTGGGATACCGGTACCGGGTCTCGTCCCAGAAGCCGGAGTGTCCCAGAAACTTCCGAACGGTATGGTGTTGGTTCACCAGCTCGTGCAGACGATCGAAGTCACACCCCAGGACCTGCTTCAGGAGACCCATCACGAGGATCCTCCACAGCTCCATGCCGGGACGCCCTTTCGTGTGGGACACCTCGGGAAGGATCCCCTGCTCCAGGATCTCGAACAACCGGGCACGAACCGACCGGTCGGCATACACGTGCCGAAGCCCGAGCAGCAGCGGCGGAATGTCATCCCGCGAGTTCTCGTCGATCTCGATCTCCTCGATCGCAACCTGACCCAATTCCATCTGCAGGCGAATGACGTTTCGCATGGCAATTCTCGCGAAGATTCCCGAAAATCCGGCCGATTCTCGACCGCATCGGCCGATTCCCGCATCAAAGCGGGATTCTTCGTCCCCTCTATATCACGATTCCACTTTCAGAGTCAAACCATTGTACTTTTTCGGTGCGGGCACTAACTAGTAGTAAAGAATCATTGGATTGATGGGTATAGAGACTTCAGTTTCACCCGGGCGTCTGCCGTCGTGAACCGCCAGTCGACGGTGCCGCCGGCCGCGTTGCGGCGCTTGACCCACGCCGCGGTCTCCCGCAGCATGGTGGCGCGATCAGGAATGCGTCGTCGAAGACACTGTCGCGACAACGCGCCGATTTCGATTTCGGCCATGTTGAGCCAGCTTCCGTGCTTCGGCGTGTACCGAAACTCGAACCGCTTTCGCACCCGCATGGCCTCCCGGGGTGCAAAGGCTTCATACAACGACGCGGGGCCGTGTGTGTTCAGATTGTCCATGACCAGTACAATCTTCTTTCCGGGGATAGGATCGTCCGCGAGTTCCCGGATGAACTGCGCCCAGTCCCGCGCCGTGCGGCGATCGGTGACCTTTACCGTACGCCAATTTTCGTTGGGCGCGAACGCCAGGAAGAGATTGGCCGTACCGTTTCGCTCGTATTCGTAGTCGACGATTTCCGGCTGCCCGGGCCGCACGGGACGGGGAAGGCGGGTTTCCTTCGTCTGCTGCCGGCTGGTCTCATCCATGCAGACCAGGACCTCGTCTTCGGCAAAATCCCGCTGGTACGTGTCCAGCACCTCCTCCATCGCCGCCACGAACGGCGCATTGCGGCTCGGGGGAATGCACCAGTACTGCTTCAGCCAAGGCTTGATCTCCTTTTTTTAGAGTCTTCCGTACCGTTTCTTTCGAGATGCTCTCGACGATCTCCATCTCCATCAGACGACCGGCCAGCAGCTTCAGCGTCCAGCGGACACAACCTTCGGGCGGGGAAGAACAGGCCAGAGCCACCAGCTTCGCTTCCTTCGCCCCGTCCAGGAGTTTCGGTCGGCGGTTCTCCTGCTCCCGGCGGCGGAGAGAGGCCTCCAAACCCTCCAGAACACAGCGCTTGCGCAGGCGTTCGACCGTCGAAGCACCGATGCCCAGGCCGCGCGCGATGTCGACATCCCGGAGTTTGCCGCCGTCGTGCCCTTCGTCCGCCATCAGGAGAATCTGCGCCCGACGACGACGCCAGGCGGCTCCGGTACCGTCGACGATCGCCTGGAGTTCCCGGCGCTCCGGCACCGAAAGGCTCACTCGATAGAGCTTCCTACCCTGAGGGTTGGCCATGATCCACTCCGATCCCCGCACCGAACCCCTGCAGACAGGCTCGGTTCCCGGAAACCGGATCCGTCCGATCCCCAAGAGAGCATGAGCGCCTGCATGTTCGGCATCGGGTCTGTGGGGATGAACAAAAAAGTGCCGTACCGATCGGGCGCTCACGCGTACCGACACGGACCGACACGGAAATCTTGCCAGAATACTATCGTCAGTTCAACGTTTCCGTACTACTAGGAGATTTCACCATGGCGCGACGAAACGACGACTTCCTGCACGGCACCGACGGCGACGACTACCTGTGGGGCACCGACGGCAACGACGCGCTCCACGGCGGGGCCGGCGACGACTTCCTGTGGGGCGAAGACGGCAACGATGCGCTCCACGGCGGGGCCGGCGACGACGAGCTCTTCGGCCTCGGCGGCGACGACATGCTGCGGGGCGGCGCGGGCGACGACGTGCTGAACGGCGACCCCGGCGACGACTCCCTGTTCGGCGGCAAGGGCGACGACACCCTGTTCGGCAACGCCGGCGACGACGTGCTCCGCGGCGGCAACGGCAACGACTTCTTGGACGGCGGCTACTACAGCGCCGGCGCCGACCGGCTGTACGGCGGCAAGGGCGACGACCGCATGCACGGCGGCGGCGGCGACGACGAGCTCCGCGGCGGCAAGGGCGACGACCGCATGAACGGCGGTTGGGGCGACGACGTGCTGCACGGCGGCGCGGGCGACGACCGCCTGTGGGGCGGCAAGGGCGCGGACCGCTTCGTATTCGGCCGGGACAGCGGCCACGACACCATCACCCTCCATCAAGACGGCAGGGATACGATCGTCTTTACGGCCGACAGCGGAATCCAGTTCTCCGACCTGATCATCACGGGCAAGGCCAAGTTTCCCAAATACGTAGTCCCCCACGCCGTAATCAAGGATGCATCCGGAGAATGGAGCATCAAGATCAGCGGCACGACGGCGGCGGAATTGACCGAGTCCGATTTCGATTTCGACTTCATCGCGTGAAACACGATCCTTTCACCCAACCTTCCACAAAAGGAGGCAATCCCATGTCTAAACCAGGACGGACCATCACCGGCACCCCCGGCGACGACGAGCTCCACGGCGGCGACGGCGCGGACCGCCTGTACGGCGGGGCCGGCACCGACACGCTCCACGGCGGCGACAACGCGGACCCGAAAGGATCGGACCCGAACCGGGATCCCGAACTGATGGACAAGCACTCGGACCATCTGTTCGGCGGCGACGGTATCGACTACCTCTACGGAGAAGCCGGCCGCGACTTCCTGGACGGCGGCAACGACACCGATTGGCTGTACGGCGGGGCCGGCAACGACTGGCTGAAGGGCGGCGACGGTATCGACTACCTCTACGGCGGCAACAGCTTGCTGGGCGACGACCCCGGCAACGACTTCCTGCAAGGCGGCAACGGCGACGACCGTCTGTTCGGCGGCGGCGCGGCAGCGACGTGCTCGCCGGCGACGCCGGCGACGATTTCCTCTACGGCGGCACCGGCAACGACGAGCTCTGGGGCCACGCCGCGGTGACGATGTGCTGCACGGCGGCGCGGGCGACGACTCCCTGTTCGGCAACGCCGGCGACGACACGCTCATAAGGCGAGACCGGCAAGGATGTCTTCGTGTTCAGGCAAGGCAGCGGACGTGACACGATCCTTGACTTCGATCGGTCGGAGGACCGGATTCAAATGGAAGGGATCGACGGTGTCAGCGAGTTTGAAGATCTTCGAATCCAATATGAAAAGGATTCGGACGGGAAGATCAAGTCCGCGAAAGTCTCCGACCTGGCGGAAGATGTGGGCGAACTGACGTGGAGCATTGATCTCGAAGGTATTAGAGCATGATTCAAAACTCCATATAATCAGTAGGTTACGGTTTTTCCGAGGGTTTCGGCCCGTCCGAGGCGGCGCACCAGGATGCGGATCACGGCCCGTTGCAGCCCTGCCAGCGAGCTCTCCAGCCGTCGTTCATCGTCCTTCGCCAGACGTCGGCAGCGGCCCAGCCAGCCGAAAAACCGCTCGACCATCCAGCGTCGCGGAAGCACCTCGAAACCCTTCGGTTCCGTAGGTTTGGTCACGATCTCGAGGTCCGGGGCGTCCGGCATCGCGGCTAGGGCTTGGGCCCGTTTGGGACCGCGGTACCCTCCGTCTGCCCAGACCTTCTGCAGGCTCGGCAGGGTCGTTCGCAGTTCGGCGAGGACCGCCGGCGCACCCTCCCGATCCGGCACGTTGGCGGGGTGCACGTGCAGGACCAGGGGGAGCCCGAGGGTGTCGACCACCGCGTGCCGTTTTCGCCCCTTGATCGTTTTCCCACCGTCCTAGCCACTCGGACCGCCGCTCTCCGTCGTCTTCACGGACGGACTGTCGATCACCCCCGCCGTCGTCGTCGAACGCCGGCCCTCCAGCTCCCGGGCCGGACCCCGCAACGCTGCCACGAGATCCCCATACAGGCCCTGGTTACGCCACCGGTAAAACTAGTACCGGACCGTCGAAATCGCAGGAAAACAAGGCGGTAGCGCACGCCACTGGCAACCCGTCATCCACGGATACAGCAGCGCATTCACCACTTCGCGCAGGTCTACCTCACGGGGACGACCCGTCGACGACGGGGCCGGAAGCAGTGGCTCCAAACGAGCCCATTCCGCGTCGGTCCGATCGCTTTCGAAGCGGCTTCCCTGACGCTGATACTTCGCACGAGCGGTCTCGCTCCAAGCCATGGCATCCTCCCAATGTCGTCGCCAACCACATCGTAGAGGCTCGCATCGGGGTTGTTCCATAGTTTCCGCACAGGCTCTTACCTTTCTCGACGACAGCGACTTCTATTTCGCTTGACGGTTCGGCTTGACGCGGCCGGCCCGCCGGAACCCGGCCGCACGTCAAGCCGATTTCCGGCTGCCGGGCGGGCGCCCGCGCCCGGCTGCATCCAGCTACTGGACCGGCCGCTCGCGGGGGTGGATCGGCGGCGCATTGAGGGGCCCAAGGACGGCCGCGCGCATCGAGAGGGGACCCAGGGGCCGCGGCGGCGCGGGGTAGCGAGCCCGGGAGCCGGGGTGCGATCCCTGCCGGGGTGCGGCTGCCTTCCCGCGTGTCCGGGGGGGGGACTTCCCACCCTTTGTCAAGGGGGGTGAAGCGCCCTCGGACCCCCCCTTGCCCGGTTCCCGCCGGAGCCGGCCTGCGGCCGTCGGCAGAGCCGTGCCGCCCGTGCCGACTCCGCCATCGCGGGGTTCTGCCGAGTCCCATGCCGGCCCCTACCGCACCGTTACGTACCGGAGCCTGACCGGGCCGAACTCACCCGTCCCGGCCGAATCCTCGGGGGCGTTCCCGTTCCGCCAGGGAATCGAGATCCCGGTCGTCCAAGGCTTCGAGGACCGGATCCAGGAGTTCCGCGGTGGCCGGGGTCTCCAGGGTCTCCGGCCGGGCCTGCCGCCCGTCCCGGTACTCCTCCCGGATCGCGAGGATCGTGGCGATGGCGTCGTGCAGCCGCGGTCCGCGAGAGCGCCGATCCTTCGGCGTACGGTACGCCGTCTTCGCCGCACCCGCCCGTCGACGCTGGCGGTAGCAGCGCTGGCGTTCGGCGTGGGACCGGGTCACGATCCCGGATCTCCCGGTCCCGAATGGTACGAACCCGGTTACGGAACGGTCGCGGCGGCCGGCCGTGTGCGAGGATCCGCCCGGCTTCGGAGGGCGGGGTCGTACCGGGTCGGGGTTTCCCGCAGGGCACAGACCCCTGCGAGCCGGCGGTCGGCGACGGAGCGCACGGCTCGCGCAGGCCGGTGGCCGCGAAGCCGCAGGGCCGGGTACTGGGCCCGGCGGGCCGGGTCCTGCTGCATCGCGACGCGCGCCCAGGGATCGACGGCCTCCTGCAGGCGATGATGGGCGGCCCGCCGGCGGACCACGATCACCGATTGGCCGGAACGTCGGGGGACGGGGGCCACACCGGACCGGCACCGCAGAGCCGGATCGTCTCGCCGTCGCAGGGCATCCGGTGCTTCTGCGCGCAGCGTGGCCCGGACGATCCTGCCGACGCCCGGTCGCGAACTCCGGATCTCTGCGTCCCGCGGCACCACCGGCCCCGATGCGGATTCCGATCCCTCTTCCTGCTGCATCACGTCCGTCGTCTGCCGGTCGATCTCCTTCCGCACGTCCGCCCGTGGTCCGGTGACGAGGTCCAGCGGGGCGAACCCCACCCGGAGAGGGCCCACGGCGGCTTCCGTGGTGCCCTCCGCCCCTCGGATGGCCGGCGCTCGGAGGGTCTTCCGGACGGGGTCGGCATCCCGGCGCCGCACGCGAGGGCGGCGAAGGATCCGGGTCACGGTGCGGGCGCGGAGTCTGCGGGCCCGGTCCGGCGTCGGGGCGAGATCCCAGAGTTCCCGGAACCAAGCCCGCGAGAGAGCGTTCTCCCGATCGAGGAACTGCGGGTCGTACCGCCCGAGCTGCGGGCGGATCCGGTGGACCAGGCGCGTGCGCGGGGCGGTCCGCTCGCAGGCCCTGCGCGACCCTTCCCGCAACCGGAGGACGGCCGGAGAGATCGGATCAAGAAGGCGAACGGCCGAACCGTCGGTACGCAGGGCTCCGGCCCGAACCCGCCGGGCCTCGCGGCGGTCGTCCTGGGCGCCGGCCGGCGACCCACGGTCCCGGAAGCGGTCCCGTGGCTTCGGGTGGATCGCATGCAGGACCCGACCTCGTTCCATCCGGGACGCGACCCCCGGTCCGTGCGGAACCTCGAGGGCCACCCCGAGGGCGTCCGGTTCGGTCTGCGCAACGGCCAGCAGCCCGTCCGCCATCGGTGCCAGCCCGGCTCCGCCAGGGGAGAAGGACCGCTCCTTCTGCACGGTGCCGGAAGCATCGAGAAGGCACACGTGGTGGGGCTCGGACCCCCAGTCGATTCCGGCGAAAAACTTCAACGAGTTCATGATTTCTAGCTCCTTCGGGTCAGGATTGGGTTCTCTTGGGCCGCCAGGATGCGGATCGGTCCCTGCACGGGCGCTCGGAGGCGCAAACTTCCCACGGGATCTCCATCCTGGCCTCGGATCGGGGCACAGGTCCCCCCCCAGGGGCTCAAGGCACAGGGGGCGTTGGGTCGTCGCTCCCGATCCGGAGGCCCGTCCCGTTCACGAGGAACGGGGCCTTCACCATGGCAGGAACCATGGATGGGCGGGAGGCGGTGGCTAGCGCGGCAATCGCGCGCGTGAATGGTGCAGGGGCCGCGGCTCGATCTGGCGCGCTTGGTGGGGATGGTGTACTCCGCCGTAAACCGAACTGGCGAACGGCTGTACTCGACAACGCGCCCACAGCTACGGACAGAAAGTGCAACGAACGTTCGCTGCGGAAGTTCTTGAGCCCGTTTCCACGGCGGGCGAGATCCTGAGCGACGACAATTCCGAAGATTACCGACGTTTCGCCGATGACGATCCGGGTGCGGCGGAGAAGCCACGACCGTATCGATGCGGAAGACGAGCCGGATATCGCCGGCCTCGGATCCCGATTGACGAATGACTGCGGCTTCTTGGCGGCCCCCAGCGCGACCGGAATCCGCGCTTCCAGCGGGCATTATTCCGCAGCAGGGACGTGTACGTCCACGGCGTGATATACGTGCATGCATGCGGCATCATCGAATTGAATGTCCGCAGCACTATATACTTGCCCCGACACGGCGCATGGGGCTTGTGGAAGCACTCGGATCCTATCCTTCGGCATGATCGCCCCGAATGAGAAACTCGCTGCGTCGCTGGCGCAGCTCCAGAAGCTCCAGGGCCGAGGACGGCGGGTTTTCCGCTCCGGCGAGCTGACGCGTGTTCACCGCGAGCGGTTGGTCAGGAACGGCTTTTTGCGCAAGGTGGTGAAAGGCTGGCTGATCTTTCGCAGCCCGGATGCCGATCCAGGCGATACGACACCCTGGTTCGCTTCTTTCTGGGAGTTCTGCGCGGGCTATTGTACGGCCCGGTTCGGACCGGACTGGAACCTGTCTCCGGAACGGTCGTTGCTGATCCACGCGGAAAACACTGTCATCCCCCAGCAGGTCATCATCCATACCCCCAAGGGTGCCAACAACACCCTCGAACTGTTGTTCGGCACTTCCTTGTACGACCTCAGACAAAGGGACGCCCCGCCGAGCACTGACCTGACCGACCGGGACGGACTGCGGATGTTCGTGTCCGAGGCGGCACTGGTGCGCGTGCCGGCGGCGTTCTTTGTCCGGCACCCGGTCGAAGCGCAGGTCGTACTGTCGGGCATCCGCGATGCGGCTGACGTGCTCGGACGGTTGCTCGACGGCGGTCATTCGGTGATTGCGGGGCGGATCGCCGGTGCCTTCCGACGGATCGGCAGGGGCGGTGTGGCCGACGAGATTCTGAGCGTCATGAAACGGGCCGGCTACGATGTCCGCGAAGTCGATCCATTCGAGCCGGAACAGGCCTTCGGTGCGCTGGGCCGGGCGCGGGTGCCGATTGTCGACCGCCTGCAATCGCTGTGGGAGAAGATGCGGGGGCCCGTGATCGCAACCTTTCCCGAAGCGCCCGGCCCGCCCGAAGACACCAGGGCCTATCTGTCCTTCGTTGACGACATCTATCGGAACGATGCCTATCACTCCCTGTCGATCGAGGGCTACCGCGTCACGCCGGAGCTGATCGACCGGGTTCGCGCGGGGAACTGGGACCCGGACCATCACGACGCCGACCGGCAGGGCCGCGATGCGCTGGCCGCCCGCGGGTACTGGCAGTCGTTCCGGCTCGTGCGGGCGGCGGTCGGTGAGATCATTGGCGGCGGTGAAGCCGGTGCTCTGGTCCGCAAGGCCCACCGCGACTGGTATCGCGAGCTGTTTCAGCCTTGCGTCGCCGCCGGCCTGATCGCGGCTTCCGCTCTGGCAGGTTACCGCAGCGAAGCCGTGTTTCTGCGGGGTTCGCGGCATGTGCCGCCGCGCCGGGAGGCGATGCGGGATGCCATGCCGGCCTTGTTTGATCTGCTGGAAACCGAAACCGAACCTTCCGTTCGCGCCGTGCTCGGGCACTGGCTGTTCGGCTACATCCATCCTTATCCGGACGGCAACGGGCGCATGGCGCGCTTCGTCATGAACGCGATGCTGGCATCCGGCGGCTATCCTTGGACCGTTATTCAGGTAGAAGACCGGGATGTCTACTTGGCGGCGCTGGAAAGCGCCAGCATCGATCGGGACATCGGGCCGTTCGCGCAGTTCGTGGCAGACCGGGTTGCGCACTCACTGGAGCAGGCCAGCGCGAGTGCACAGAAGGGTCGGTAGTCCGGCAGGGGATGCCGAATCCCGGCCTGCCGAGGTGTACGGCGGGGGCGGCCAAGCGTGAGTGCCTGTCGGGAACAGGACCACCATCTGACCCGGATTCCCGAATCGTCATGTTCGCGAGACGATGATCCGTCCGTGTAACCGGAAACCGGGCAGAGTTCCGGGGTTTCTTCACGCAATGCCGGGGAAGAAGTCTTCTTCCGGCAGCTGGAATTCGACAAAATCGAGATTGAACCGATCGCGCTGAACGCGAAATCCCGTGCGGACATTTTCGGCGATATTGCGAGGGATTCCGCACCTGTACCGACCCGTCCATCCGGGCCCGGTGGTTCCGGCTCCCGGAACAGGGGGATTCTTCCCGGTGGGTCTCGCACGAAAGGCCGTCCTGACATAGCGTTGCGGAGGATCCTGGTACCGGATCTCCTGAAGCAGGGCCCGGAGGCAGGACTTCGATCGCCTACACGGACCGGTGAGCGAACACGGGACGATTCGCAGGTTTCCGAGCCATGCCGATAACTGGAACCAGAAGCAGTACGCGATCGGATAGCGGTGGGCAACGCCATCCTGTCGTCAAACCCCCGTGGGGTCAGCACTCCCCAGCGATTCCGGCGCGTCTTCACGCAGTTGCCGGGTAGGAGGGGTCGTTGCCGAGCCCCTCCCCCCAGTTACGGTAGGAATGCGCATTACTGCGCACCCCCCGCACAGATCCGGACATGGACGTTCATCCATCCGGCTCCTACCTCGGGTGCTTGACGGCCAACCGCGGATCCGGCCATGGGCGGCGGAGGGTTGCGCGCGACCCAGAGATCTCGGTCCTGCGCTCCCGTCGCTTCCGGTCGAACCTTGCGGCTTTCCGGATCCGGTCCGCCGCCTGAGGCACGCTTGCCCGACACTGCGTTCGGCGCGTGCTTTGGCGTCCCGAATTCCCCTTGGTTGGGGCCCTTTCCTCCAGCCACTCCGCAGGAGCGGACGCTCCCTGGTTCGTCGCCTTCCCAGGTCGTACGGCCCCATCCGACTTCTTCAAGCCGTTCGTCCTAGGCTTCCAAGAAGATCCCATGCTTGTTGCTGTGATGCGATCGGAGTCTCGATCGCGACGCGGGTCGACGCGTTCGAGTCTGCGATTGTGAGATGTGCGGACGTCTGCGGCCCGGTGGCGGCGCGGATCTAGGCGCGAGGGGTCCGTTTCGGCGGATCCGGGGCGAGCGAGAGGCCGGCCGGGTTGGGTGGCCCGGCTTGGATCCTTGCGGTTTCGGTCGGGGTGTGGGCGCAGTCAGCCGGGTCTTGTGACGGCGTGCAGGACCTGCTTGCGCTGGTCGGCATAGGGGTGACGGGCGTCGGCGAAGCTGTGGAAGGGCTGGGGCAGCTTCCGCTGGTTGTGGAGGATGACGGCAATGGCAAGGGTGTTGAGGATCGCGTGGTTTGCGGGTGCGTTGCGGGCCCGGAGCATGGAGTCGTCTTCGCGGAAGGTGGTATCGCGGATGGGGTGATGGCTTTCGACCACCCAGGGACCGCGGTTCCCTGCGAGTAGCGGTTGCGGCGAGGCGCGGTCGGCCGCGACCGAAGTCCTGCCGTAGGCGTGTTCCATGGTCTGTTTTCCAGATTTCTTGAATTCGACGCGCCGGGTGACACGGAAGATCGGTTTGACATGAGGATCGTGGATCATCTTTGCGGGCGGGGTGAAGACTTCGATGCTGCGCTGCTCGATGCGGCCGTGCTCGAGCGTGGGCGTTTCGCTGTAGCGTCCCGTGCTCGTGGTTTCCCAGTTGATGCTCTCGAACGTCTCGAAGGTCTTGGGAGCGTTGCCCTTGACCGTCATCATCCCGTCGGCGCCATGGGTCTCGACGATCCGCCGTGCCGTCTCGCGGGTGGTGTGGAGCGCGTCGAGCGTGAGCAGACGGCCAGCCACCGGCGCGGTCTCAAGCGCGGCGTGGACGGCGGCGATCTCCCCGCCTTCGTCATGATCGTTGAGGATCGAGACCGGCATGCCGGTCCCGTGCTCGATCCGCGAGACCGTCTCGTACTGATCCTCGCCGGTGCGGTGGGCGCCGCGAATGCGTTTGCCGTCGACCGCGATCGCGTGGCCGACCCGCAGGCGCGGCTGCGCCCAGCGCCGCAGAGCCTCCTCGATCCACGTCGGGTCGGGGTTCTGCAGCACCCCGGTGCACGGTCGATTTGGATACCGGTTCCTACCGGCCGGTGTCCGGGTTCTTCCACGCACCGATCTGCGCCAGATCCTTCTGCGTCATCGCCTTCGCGTAGCGTGCCGCTGCCACCGCGCCGTGCCGATTCGCCAGCCGCGCCAGCACGATCACGCACAGGACCGAGGCGATGCCGTGCGTGCGCCCCTGCGCGCGCCGGAAGTCGGAAAGCGCCGCAAAATGCTGGTACATCGAGCGCAACTCCCGCGCCGACCGGCCGCTCTGCGTCGCCCGCAACTCCCACGCCGCAGGAAGCGGCGCACGATCCCGCAACCGACGACAGGCGTCGCGACGCAGCGGAACCCCGTACCGATCCTTCGCCTCCCCGTGCGGATCGGTAGAGCGCCCGTTGGCGCGTGCATAGCCCTTGCTCCTGCCCACGTACTTCCAGTTCGCCGCCTGGTACAGGGTGCCGCGGAACTTCGTCGGCGAAACAAACGACTCCGCCACCAGCAACGGATTGCCGTACGCAGCCTCCCAGTCGTCGCTGAGACGCCGCTGCATCCGCGACAACGCAAACGAGGCAAGACCCCGAAACGCCCGGCGACCTTCCAGAATCACAAACCTCGTGTGGTTTCCGATCAGATGCAACCGCTCCAACGGTTCTTTGCGGCGCCAACCCATCCAACGGTCCCGCGGCGCACAGCGGAAGGCGCCCGTCTGCCCGCCCGCAGCGCCAATCCACCGCCCGCGCCACGTGAACACGTAGCGCAGGCCTCGACCCGCAAACTGCTTGAAACCAAGATCGTGATGACGGTCCACCACACGGTTCCAGCGACACACCTCATCCGGCCGCGCCAAGCGCACCACCACATCCCGGAGCGCAAAACCCTCCGGAGTCGTCTCGAAAACATCCGCGGCGCGTTCCATGACCACCACGGATACCACGCCGCTTCACAAACAGCCAGCACCAATACGAATCATCCGGAATCCGCGGAACCCAGCCTTCCAACAAACCTAGCGTGGGATGGCCGTGCCTAGGCTTCGGTTTTCTCCTTCCCTACGCGGTCCCGCCACGATCGGCGGGACCGCTTGAAGATCTCCCAGGGTCCCAACAAAAGACGTACGGACGTGTATGGGTTCTCGGACACCGCGGGGCTCGCCGGCATCTCACCCAATCGATGCCTGCGATGGTGCCTTCGGCCGATCGGAAAACCTCGGCACCCCGGATCATCGTCTTTTCGGTGCTCCTTAGCCCCACCCATCCGCACCGCTGCCGACGCTTCGCCTGCCCCCTCACGGGAACCGACGCACGGCTCGCGGAGAAACGCGGTTTGGGTACTCCTTCGTTCCAGGGGACTTTCACCCCCTGTCTTCTGCCCGTTCGCCTGGCACACGGTACGGTAGGAATGCGCAGTACTGCGCACCCCCCGCACAGATCCGGACATGGACGTTCATCCATCCGGCTCCTACCTCGGGTGCTTGACGGCAAACCGCGGATCCGGCCATGGGCGGCGGAGGGTTGCGCACGACCCAGAAATCTCGGTCCTGCGCTCCCGTCGCTTCCGGTCGAACCGTGCGGCTTTCCGGATCCGGTCCGCCGCCTGAGGCACGCGTGCCCGACACTGCGTTCGGCGCGTGCTTTGGCGTCCCGAATTCCCCTTGGTTGGGACCCTTTCCTCCAGCCACTCCGCAGGAGCTGACGCTCCCTGGTTCGTCGCCTTCCCAGGTCGTACGGCCCCATCCGACTTCTTCAAGCCGTTCGTCCTAGGCTTCGGTTTTCTCCTTCCCTACACGGTCCCGCCACGATCGGCGGGACCGCTTGAAGATCTCCCAGGGTCCCAACCGAAGACGTACGGACGTGTATGGGTTCTCGGACACCGCGGGGCTCGCCGGCATCTCACCCAATCGATGCCTGCGATGGTGCCTTCGGCCGATCGGAAAACCTCGGCACCCCGGATCATCGTCTTTTCGGTGCTCATTAGCCCCACCCATCCGCACCGCTGCCGACGCTTCGCCTGCCCCCTCACGGGAACCGACGCACGGCTCGCGGAGAAACGCGGTTTGGGTACTCCTTCGTTCCAGGGGACTTTCACCCCCTGTCTTCTGCCCGTTCGCCTGGCACACGGTACGGTAGGAATGCGCAGTACTGCGCACCCCCCGCACAGATCCGGACATGGACGTTCATCCATCCGGCTCCTACCTCGGGTGCTTGACGGCAAACCGCGGATCCCCTCTCTGCCAACATCGCTGAGACACCGACTACCCTGGGAATTAGAGGGCGGCAGAGAGGAACCATGATGAAGGCAGACCCGAATGTGGGCAGGGGGGTGTACCCCCTCGCCACGCCGGCCCTGGGGGGCGCGCCCCCCAGGGCCGAGACCCCGCCGGCTCGGCGCGCTCCGGACCCGGAGGTTCTCGCCCAGCCGACCCGCCGTCGGTTCTCGGCCGAGTATCGACTGCGGATCGTCGAGGAGGCGGACCGCGGTCGCGAGCCGGGCGAGATCGGCCGCCTGCTGCGTCGCGAGGGGCGGTACCGCTCGCATCTGTCGACGTGGCGCACGGCCCGCCGCCGGGGAGCGTTGCAGGGCTTGGCGCCACGCAAGCGCGGTCCCAAGCCGGCGCCGTCCCACCCCCTCGGCGCCCAGGTTCGCCGGCTCGAGGCCCAAGTGGCGCGGCTGGAGAAGGAGCTGGCCACGGCCCCTACGATTCTCGAAGTTCAGGGAAACGTTGCCGGGCTGCTGGGATTCAGCCTCCGCGACGGGAAGGACTGCGGATGGCCACCACTTCCCTCGCTCGGCAGGTCGGCATTGCGCCGGCCTGTCGGGCGCTGGGGGTGTTCCGGGCCCCGTTCTACCGCCGCCGGAGGCCCGCTCCCGGGCATCCGCAGCCCCGTGCGACGCCCGCCCGGGCCCGGAGCGAGGGGGAGCGGGAGCCGGTCCTCGACCGGCTCGCCTCCCCGCGTTTCGTCGATCGTTCCCCGGCCGAGGTCGTGGCCACGAGGCTCGACGAAGGACGGTACCTGGGCTCGGAGCGCACGAGGTACCGCATCCTCTCTGCCCGGCAGCCGGTGCGGGAACGGCGCAACCCGCGCACCCACCCACGCTATGCCAAGCCCGAACTCGTCGCCCGCGCTCCGAACCCGGTCGGGTCCTGGGACCTCACACGGCTGCTCGGGCCGAAGACCGGGTCTTCCTTCTACCTCTACGTGCTGCTTGATCTCTTCCGCCGCTACGGGGTGGGATGGAGGGTCGCCGAACGCGAGAGTGCTGCGCTGGCCAGCCGGCGGATCGAGGAATCGTGTCTCAAGCAGGGGATCCAGCCCCGGGTGCGGACCCTGCACTCCGACCGCGGCGCCCCCATGACCAGCCCGTGCACCGCGCAACTCCTCGCTCAGCTCGGTATCACCCGCTCGCTCAGCCGCCCCAAGGTCCGCGACGACCACCCCTTCTCGGAGGCACAGTTCAAGACCTTGAAGTACCACCCCGGGTTCCCCGGGCGCTTCCCGGACCTGCCCGCTGCCATCGACTTCGGTCGATCCTTCTTCCCCTGGTACCACACGGAGCATCACCATGCGGGCCTCGCGATGCTCACCCCCGACGATGTCCACCACGGCCGCGCCCGGCAGCGGATTGAGCAACGCCGGCGCACCTTGAGCCAAGCTTGGGGCCGGCACCCGGAACGGTTCGTCCAGGGGAAACCGAAACCGCGCGCGCTCCCCGAAACGGTCTGGATCCACCCGCCGAAGGCCACCCCTACCGTGGGAGATGCTCAGTACATGACAACCCTTGCTGTCTCAACGGCGTTGACAGGTTCCGTGGGGCCCGTGGTCCCACCGAAAGCCAACCGGATCACGCCGTGGGAATACGATCGAGAACTGTACAAGAAACGCAATGAAGTCGAACGTCTGTTTCGAAGGATCAAGCGATTTCGGCGTGTCTTCACGAGATTCGACAAGCTGGATGTCGTCTTTACCTTCTTCATCCACTTCGCACTCATCGTCGATGCCCTCAAGCCTCTATAGCGTTAACAGGCCCTAGGGCGAGCTACGACTTCCGGCTTCCGCATGGCCTTCGGCTCATGGGTTTCGCCAACCGGCTCCGCAGGTATCTGCGGGCAGAAACCGGATCTCCCAGGTTCCCTGGCAAGCCCTCCCGCGGCTTTGCGTCGTTCTCGGACCCCGGACGGTCCGTTGCGCCTTGCCCATGCATGCGGCACTCCGGTGCGGCCCCCACGGTCTGAGAGCCTGTACGGAAACTATTGAGCGGTCCCGATTCTGGCCGCTCGTGCAAAGTATCGGCGTCGGAGAGACCGCTTCGAAAGCGATCTGACAGATGTGGAATGAGCTTGTCTGATCCCGATGTACTCCCCAACCACATCGCAGATACCAGAATCGGGGCCGCTCAATAGTTTCCGCACAGGCTCTCAAAGATGAAGGCACCGACGTTGAGGAGTACGAGGCTCCCTAGCGACGCTTCGCCGCCCGCTGTGTCCGCTTCACGACGTGCGTTGCCGCACGCCATGCCACACTCGCTTCCGGCTGGCGGGCTACACCTTTGCCGGGCGGGGGTCGAACCCGCAGGCTTGCGACGAAAGGTTTCAACCTACGTCATGGCTTCCTCCCCTCCAGGGCTTAGGCCTGGCGCAAGCAGACGTCCGCACAGCTCACAATCGCAGACTCGAACGCGTCGACCCGCGCCGCGATCAAGACTCCGATCGCATCACAGCAACAAGCATGGGATCACCGTGCTCAGTCGGCCGCAGGGTCGAGACGAAACGTAACCCGAACGAATGATCCGCCGCCGTCATTGACGAGTTCCGGCTCGGTACCGTTGAATTCGCGCATCGTGCGCCGCATCAACGGCCAGCCTCGCCCCCGTCGTTCCATCAGCCCGGCGACCACCATCGCGTGCGCCATGGATTCGTTGCGGGATCGCGGACGACTCCCGGCGCGCACGCTTTCCACCTCCATGTGATTGGGAAGCATCCCCGGACTGGTCACATCGACCCGATCGCTGAAGACTTCCAGCAACACGGATGATCCCGTGATGGCATAATCGCGGTGGATCACCGCGTTGACGATCGCCTCGCGAAGCGCACGTTCCGGGATCAGCGGAAGGTCCTTGCGAACCATTCCGCGATACCTTTCTCGTCGGCCCAAGCTCCGGCACCACGCGATGGAACGGCCGATCTGGTCTGCCAGTCGACCGCCGGCATCGGAGGCACCCGTCACTTCGGCCGCACGATCAAGGCCGGCGTACGCCGCACACTGCACGAAGAAGCTCGAGGTCTGTGGATGACGCTGCGGATCCCGTCCGAATACCATCACTCCGTACAAGGTTGGGTGCAGGGTTCCTTCCGACATCGCGAGAACCCCGGCGTTGCGCATGTCTTCGCTGCGCAGCGGCTGCGGATCCTTGTCGGTGTCGAGACCCTGCGCGTGCAGGTAGGACTGGAAGGCGTGGTGATCGATGTCGTCGACATGCGCTGCCCGAATCACCTGCTCTTCTGTCAGCACGAAACCGAAATCGTTGAAGAGCCCCTGACGTTCGGAAGGGGACGGGGAAACACTGGCCCGCCCGCGACGGATCCAGAAACGCCCGTCATGGTGCAGAGGCTCGAAGCCGCGCGGCTGACGAGGGATCTCGATCCAGTGGACCCATCCGTTCAGATCCTTGTGTCGTCCGCAACGGGCCGAAACCGGCGCGCTGCAGCCGCTCTGCAGGAAGCTCGTCAGCCGCTCCTGCACGCGCTCGGTGGCCTCCGAAACGCCGACGATCGCGCCGGTACGGTCGACGCCGAGAACCAGCAGTCCTCCGTTTCCGTTCCCGAACGCACAGATCGCCCTGCCGATACCCGAAAGATCCCCGAGTCCTTGCTTGAACTCGGTCGTGGCGTCCTCCCCTGCTTCGATCCGCTCCAGAACGTCAAGCCATTCCATCAATCCGGACTCCTCAGAAGCCGTACTTGCGTCGGCGAAGGCGAAATGCCTCTTCGCCGCCGTCGACGGTGCGCACGATGGCATCGCGGACCGCCGGATCCTCGATGACCCCGGAGCACGCCACGCGGCCGCGGCTCGCCGTCGCTTCGAGTTGGATCACCATGTCAGCATCTCCGTTCACGACGATGTTGGCGTCGTGGGTGGCCACGATGACCTGCCGGCGACCCTTCAGCCTCTTCAGGGCAGGCAACACCGTCCGGAAGAGAAATCGACTGTCCAGCTCGTCTTCAGGCTGATCAATGACCAAGGGGCGAGTGTCTTCCGTCTCCAGCAGGAGCGACAGCAGCACGCTGACCCGCTGCCCCCCCGAGAGATCATCCAGGCACCGGTAGCTTCCGTCGTCCATTCGCAACTCCAAGACGTAGCGGTCCGGGCAACGAAGGGCCGCGAGCTCGCGGCGGCGGGGGCGGGTCATGCTTTCCCGAAACGTGGCCTGCACCGCATCGCTCATGCGCATGCGGCCCAGGGGGCCGGGGTCCGGCGCCAGTCCGTCGAGCAACTCCTCGGGAGAAGGTCTTCGATGCTCCTCCAGGTCGCTCCACCAGCGCGTGACCCCTCTCTGCCGCAAATCGCGTAAAAACGCGTCGAGGGGTCGGAAATCCCCGTGGTCGACGCGCCGGGCACGAATGCGCCCCCGGAACTCGCGCTCGACATCGGTCCCCACTCGGTCGAATGCCCTCCGCTGTTCGCCGAGAAGCGATCGACGCCTCTCCAGGATCCCGGCAAACTGCTCCTCCGCATCCCGGAGGTCGTTCCGCGTCCGGTTCCGATGGGCTGCATAGCTTGGAAGAAGGGCCGCCTGACGGTTGAGCGCCTGAAATTCCCGAAGCGTTCCGGCGTCCCGCCCGCGCTCGGCCAACGCCCGTTCGACCGCGATCCGCCGTTCCTCCTTACGGTTCTCGAGCGTGGTCAGCATTCGCCCCGCGCCAGCGAGCCAGTGGTCAAGCTCCTGCCCGAGTTGCCCGACCTGTTCGCCGATCCGGATCCATCGCCGTTGCAGGTCGCCGGGATCGGGCATCCAGCTCTCGGGGCACGGTCCACCGGTCGACCCTGCGAACTCGGATTCCGGCAAGTCCTGCGACTGCACGGTCAGGACAACGCGGCGAATCCCGGTTCGAACCTTCTCGGCGACCTCCTTGGCTTCCGCCCAGCGCTGCTGGTCTCGGCTGGCCTGATGAAGGTGGTCCACACCGGCTTCGGAGAATGCGGCCAGCGCTTTCCGGGCGGCCCGGGACCGCGCTCGCGCCTGCTCTGCCTCCGCGAGATTCTCATCGAGGTCGCTGATGCGCCTCGCCAGATCGTGAATCTGCTTGTCCAGTGCTTGCAATTCCCGACGGCGATCCTTGATCTCCGGCGTTTCCGACGGAACCAGTCCGGCCAATATGTCCTCGACCGCAGATGCTTCCAAGGACAGATGCTGAAGCTCATTCTGCGCGAAGAACTGCGCCGGCCACCGTTCGCGAAGCGACGCCGTGAGGTCGCTCTCCGGACAGTCCAGCTCGACCACCGGCGATCCGGCACCGAAGATGTCGCTCCCTCTGGCTTCCACTTGGTTGCGGATGGTTCCGTCGAGCGGCAGCGCGGCTCCGATGTGGACCCTCAGGCCGTCCAGAAAGGTGCTCTTTCCGGTCATGCTCCCCCCGATGATGCAGGTCAGGTCCGGGCTCAGGCGGAAGTGTGAGCCGGCCGTGCCGAAAAACGAAGCGGACCCTCGAATGGATACGGTCCTGAGCCAGGGACGTCGGCTCAGGGTGATGTCCGGGGCATCCTCGATCGGCCGCATCTCTCCGTCGTGATTCCGCTCGAGACCGATCCGCATGCGCGCATCGTGTGCGACGAAAGCCTGGCGTAGTGCTTCGATGCGCGGGCGGGCGAGCTTCACCCATGTGTGGCGCGCCCCCAGTGCCTCGATGGAGTAGGCATCGCTGGCATGAAAGAACCCCTGCCGATGCTCGTTCATGAAGGGCTGGAGAAGTTCGGCAGGTTTCTTGCCCTGTCCGAAATCCGACGGCAGCCGGTCCGCTCCCAATTCGTAGCCGGAGAGGCGATCGCACGGGAATCTCTCGAGCACGTCGCTTCGCATCTCGCGCAGGACGCCGTTGATCCCCTCGAAGTGGGGCGCCAAGGCCATGTACTGCCAAGGCGCGGCAGATTGCATGCTCTCCGCTTGACAGCGGTCCAAGGTATCGAAGACCGCGCGTGCGCCCCCCCGCGCACGCTGAAGTTCGCCACGCTTCCAGGATGGCCGGCCGTCCATGATGTCCTCGAACAGCGACAGGTAGCGGTCGCGGCCGATTTCCGGATCGAACAGAAAGAGGAGGTGCACTCCGTCGCCTCCGTCGTCGAGATCGGGCTCGAATCCCGGGAACACGGCGTACACTTTCTCCCGGAAAGGGATGCCGTCGTCGTCGGTTCCGCGATTCCACGCCTCGACGATGCTCCAGACGGCACTCGTTTCGGGAGTGCTGCCGGTGCAGGGAGAATGCGGGGTCAGGCCGATGACCTGCACGCGGTTCGCAATCGCTCCCCTGAGGAAGAGCGTCGCGTAGCGCGACAGCACGGCAGGGTTCGCCGGATCGCCGGACAGTCCGGCCGGCAAGCGGGCTCTGCCGCCGGGATGATCGTCGATGGTATGAATGTGCAGGTCGGCCCGGAACCAGCGTGCCCCGGGCATGTCCCGTTGCCAGGTGTCGGCTGGCATCCGCTTGAAGCTCATGGGGGTCCCTTGTTCATGGGTCTTCCGGCAGCATCCTCGGTGACAAACGTAGGGTACCGAAGGATCGACGTGGTATGCGATGCGCCCTGCCCAGGGTCCGCATCTCCTGTGGGGGGACGGTATCGCCGGTACCGATCTCCGGATGGCTCCATTCCCGACAGCCGTCCGCAGACCCGGAGCCTCGTCGCCAACCGGGTGGAGCCCCGCCTGACCCACTTGAGGCCGGCGGAAGGATCGTTGCGGCGGTCGAGTGGGCCTCCGAAGATCGCCAGGATTCGCACGGCGTGAACCGCCTCTCCTTCGGAAACCGGACGGGAAAGACCATCGCTGGAAGGCGGGTATCTAGTAGTACGGAAACGTTGAACTGACGATAGTATTCTGGCAAGATTTCCGTGTCGGTCCGTGTCGGCCCCGTGTCGGTGCGTGTCGGCACGCGTGGGCGCCCGATCGGTACGGCGCTCTCTGGTTCATCCCCACAGACCCGATGCCGAACGTGCAGGCGCTCACGCTCTCTTGGGGATCGGACGGATCCGGTTTCCGGGAACCGAGCCTGCCTGCAGGGGTTCGGTGCGGGGATCGGAGTGGATCATGGCCAACCCTCAGGGCAGGAAGCTCGATCGAGTGCGCCTTTCGGCGCCGGAGCGTCGGGAACTCCAGGCGATCGTCGACGGTACCGGAGCCGCCTGGCGGCGGCGTCGGGCGCAGATTCTGCTGATGGCGGACGAAGGGCGCGACGGCGGCAAACTCCGGGATGTCGACATCGCGCGCGGCCTGGGCATCGGCGCTTCGACGGTCGAACGCCTGCGCAAGCGCTGTGTTCTGGAAGGTCTGGAGGCCGCCCTCCGCCGCCGGGAGCAGGAGAACCGCCGACCGAAACTCCTGGACGGGGCGAAGGAGGCGAAGCGGGTGGCTCTGGCCGGTTCTTCCCCGCCCGAAGGTTGTGTTCGCTGGACGCTGAAGCTGCTGGCCGGTCGTCGGATGGAGATGGAGATCGTCGAGAGCATCTCGAAAGAAACGGTACGGAAGACTCTAAAAAAAGGAGATCAAGCCTTGGCTGAAGCAGTATTGGTGCATTCCCCCGAGCCGCAATGCGCCGTTCGTGGCGGCGATGGAGGAGGTGCTGGACACGTACCAGCGGGATTTTGCCGAAGACGAGGTCCTGGTCTGCATGGATGAGACCAGCCGGCAGCAGACGAAGGAAACTCGCCTTCCCCGCCCCGTGCGGCCCGGGCAGCCGGAAATCGTCGACTACGAATACGAGCGAAACGGTACGGCCCATCTCTTCCTGGCGTTCGCGCCCAATGAAAACGGGCGTACGGTAAAGGTCACCGATCGCCGCACGGCGCGGGACTGGGCGCAGTTCATCCGGGAACTCGCGGATGATCACTTCCCCGGCAAGAAGATCGTACGGGTCATGGACCACCGGAACACGCACAGCCCCGCATCGTTGTATGAGGCCTTTGCACCCCGGGAGGCCATGCGGGTGCGAAAGCGGTTCGAGTTTCGGTACCCGCCGAAGCACGGAAGCTGGCTCCACAGGGCCGAGATCGAAATCGGTGCGTGGTCGCGACCGTGTCTTCGACGACGCATTCCTGATCGCGCCGCCATGCTGCGGGAGACCGCGGCGTGGGTCAAGCGCCGCAACGCGGCCGGCGGCACCGTCGACTGGCGGTTCACGACAGCAGACGCCCGGGTGAAACTGAAGTCTCTATACCCAGCAATCCAATGATTCCATACTACTAGTGCCTGCCCGGAAAACCCTAAGAGTCGGATTACATGAATGAAAGGTAACTACTCACCCCTGGTTGGGGTCTGGTTGGCCGTAGTGCTCGTTGAGGATGTCTGCGGCCTTTCCGTTGAGGGCGATGTGGATGGCGACGAGAGGGTTGTAGCCGAGTGCCTCCATGGAGGTGAGGAAGCTTGAGCCTCGGCACCATGCGGTTGCGTGGAGCATGGTGCGGAACCATCCGGACACTTTGATCTTGACCTTGGTCATTCGGATCTTCTGTTCTCCGGCATTGTTGGTGAAGCTGACGTCGGGGTCCTTCATGAAGCGGAGGACGGACGTCTCGTGTTTCACGAGACGTTCATGCAGGTTGTGGGCGTCGGACTTTGCGATGCGTCCCCGGGTTCCTTTCGTCCGCGGCGGGATATCGGGCAACTCCTTGGCGCCTTGGGTGAGAAGGGTGCGGTAGCGCTTGCGCACGGCCCGGCGGTCGGTCTCGTTCAAGGCCTTGGATGCGCTCTGGTTGACCCTGTGGCAGACCCCGCGCAGCAGGCTCTTCATCCATCGCGCCCAGCGGTAGCCGTTGGACTCGACGACGAAGGCCCGTTCGCGCAGCAGGTGGCTGCCGCACAGCTGGTGGCGGCACTGCTCGTAGCCCATGTACGCAGCCCAGCAGTCGTGGACCAGGACGCCCTGGTAGCGCGGGAGGATGCCGATCTCTTCGATCGCCTCCCGACCGCGCTTGCGGTGCGGGAACTTCACGGTCAGGGTGCCGTCGGTGACGACAGGGAGCCATGGGGTCTTGCCGGCGACCCGGAATCCGGTCTCATCGACATGCACGGCCGGGCGTTGCAGGAGATGGGCCACGGCGACCTCCTCCCAGGATGCGAGCGCATCCTGAAAGCGCCGGACCTAGCCGAGACAGGTCGCCTCGGAGAGCTTGATGCCGGAGATCGCGTGCACGAGCGAGACAGCACGGCGCAGGGACAGCATCTGGGCGATCAGCAGGTTGAGGACCAAGGCTTGGATGCGGACACCGTACTGCACGGGCCCCGGCATGAGGTCTGGGAACCGGCCCTTGGTCCGGGCCCGGCACTTCGGGCATTCCTTGATCTCGGCGTCGACGCGGCGCTCGACGACTTCGAACCCGAGGTCGTAGAGGACGCGGCGCTCCCGATCGACGGGGTCGACGTCGTCGAGGTCGGCGCCGCAAGCGTCGCAGGCATCGACGGTGATCGTCTCCTGGACGGTGGTCGTGCGCCGGTGACCGCCCGTCTGCGGGTTCGGCTTCGGGCCCTTGCCGTGGCTCCCGGTGCGCCGCGCGCTCTCGTCCTTGTCCGTCTGGGACGGCGGCAGACCGGAGTTCCGGCTCGTCTTGCGCGTGGCCTTCTCCAGGAGCACGGCCAGCAGCAGCTGGAGCAGCATCAGCAGGCCGCGGACGAGCGCCTCGCACTCCGGGGAGACCTTGCCTTGCATGCGGAGATCCTGGAACCGCTTCTGGAAGGCGTCGACTTCCTGGCGCAGGGAGGTGCCGGCGACGCTCGTCATCCCGACGCCTCCACCCCCCGGACGGCCGCCCGCACGGCGAACCGCTCGCCTTCGGGCATCGTCCGGTAGCGCCGCGCCGGCGGCGGGCGCGTCCGGATGCCGCGGCGCTCCAAGGTCTCCAGCATCCCGAGGCCGGCCCCGACCCTGGAGCCGCCCTTCGCTGTCGTCCCGTGAAGGGGCTCGCAGAGGGTCTTCGCCAACTCGTTGCGGCTGCAGTGGGAACACCGACCCACGGTCTCCCGAACCTCCGCGATCGGCGGGCGGGTCCGGCGGCGCCCCGAACAGGGGGTCGACTTCAGGTCGATGATTCGCTGGTCCATGGGGATTCCCGCAGCCACGATTCGACGACAGCATGCGAATCGGCGGGCGCTGGTCAAGCGGTGCGTGGACGACCCGCCCATGCACCGAAACGTCACCTCCTATCCAAGGCCTGCCGGTATGGGAACACCGCCGTCACCTCGACGCACCTATCCGAATGCCCTTGCCCCGCCGGGCGATCGACCCGTCGTCGCCTTCGATCCCTACCCTGCCGCCATCCACACCTCCGACGCGGTCCGCCCCGATGGCCCATCTTGGAGAGGGTCCCTCCTAGCAACGTCAAGCGCAGATCTCCGGCGGAGGGGAACGGCAGCCCACGGAACCCGCTCCACCGGACCGCACGGCGGACCCGCGACGTCCCGCGCGGGGTGCCCGGTCGCGTTGCGGACCCCTCCCCACAAGGCCGGAACGGGGAGCGGCAGCCGAAGATCGACCCACTTCTTGTCAGACGGACCCCGTGCATCCGGTCCTCGGCCGCAAGCGAGTGAAAGGGGCACGGAACAATGCCGGATCCGAACCCGTCAGGAAAAACGATTCGTCATCAGTAGGGGGGGGGTGAGTAGATACAATGAAAGCTCAATATTGACAGGGCGAAGATTCATCGAATCCAGCCTGATTTCAGCGGAATATGTCGTCATATGCTCTCAAAGAAGGAATCTTCGGTTCTCCAGATTCCAAATATGATTGCATATACAATGTGTTGTGATTTTCCGTGCAGGCACTATCTACTCACCCCCCCCTACTGATGACGAATCGTTTTTCCTGACGGGTCCGGATCCGGCATTTTCCCTTGCCCCTTTAACTCGTGCCCGCCCGAAAATGCCCCTTTCGGATGGTCTGCCGGCGCAATTGCGGGTTGGAACCCTCCCTCGGTGCCCCGTCCGCTCGGTTTCCGGGGGGATTTCTGCCGATGGGCAGCGGTATCCGGGCTTGTCCCGCCGCGAATCCGGCGGCCGGGGCGAGCGGCTCCGTTCCCGCCTCCGGCGGGCTTCGCAGATGGGGTGGAAGGAAGCCGCCGTCAGGCGGCGCGTCTTCGTCGTCGTTGGGCCCGGGCCCGGGCCTGCCGGTGCAGCAGCAGCCCGATTCGGTGGACGTTGAAGGCGGTCACAGACAGTGCCACCATCCGCGCAAACCCGTCCGCCCCCTACGACAGGACCCGGTCCATGCCGCGTTGCTCGAGGTTGTGGATCGCGGACTCCACGGCCGGATGCTGCCGACGCATCTTCCGGAACATCGGGTCGGCTTCCCGTTTCCGGTCCGTCTGACCGAGCGTTCCCTTCTTCGGCAGCACGTTGTGCTCCAGCAGCTCGTCCAGGGTGATCCGGTTGGAGGGGCTGTGAAAGCCCCGATCGAAACTGCACAGGCGGAGGTCGGGGAAGCGAGCCTGGGCTTCTCGGATCATGGGCACGGCAGGATCCACGTCTCCGCCTTCCCACAGGACCCGATGGTGCAGGAGGAAGCCGTGCTGATCCTCCAGCACGGCCACCGGCACTCCGAGTTCCACCGGCACCCCGGCCTTGCCCTTCACACACCAGCGTGTGTGCTCTTCGAAGATCGAAAACACCTTCTCGCTCTGCGGAATCTTCTCGCCCTTCAGCAGACGGCGATCCACCTGGTGGATCTGCCGGCGGGCATGCTTGAGGTACGACTCGACCGAACGCACCGTGGGGATCGGGACGCCTCGCTCCAAAAGCACCGGTACCGTCTCTTCCGCCCGCCGGACCCACGCCCGGCTGGCGTCGAGGTACGCCTTGACCTGCTCCGGACGGGCCCGTCGGGTCTGCCGAACCTGCTGGAAATGCTGCTGCAGTTTCCGGCTCCCATGCTGCCACTGCCGCCATCCGGACACCCCCAAGCGTACGGCGGCGCGACCCGTATCCCGCACCCGGCAACGCATCGCATCCCACAACCGGTGGACATCTGTCGGGTAGTGCACATCCGTCTTCACCACGAACGAATCGCAGCGGCCCCGCAGGGGGTCGTCCGACCGACGGCGGCCCCGGTCGTCCGCGCCGTCCGTGCCGTCCGCGCCGTTCGCGCCGTCCTTCCGCTTCCGTGTCCGCTTCCGCTTCCGTACCATCGCATGGCCTTTCTCCGCGATCAGCTGCGACACCTTCCCCAGCACTTCCGGTGTCAGCAGGCTCACGTTGTCCACCATCGTCGGATATCCGTACCGGGTGTGATCCCAGATGTCGGTGTGCCCCAGAAACTTCCGAACCGTCCTGTGCTCGTTCACCAGCTCGTGCACGGGATCGAAGTCCTAGCCCAAACCCTGCTTCCGGAGACCCATCACCAGGATCTTCCACAACTCCATGCCGGGACGCCCTTTCGTGTGGGACACCTCGGGAAGGATCCCCTGCTCCAGAATCTCGAACCACCGGGCCCGGGTCGACCGGTCGGCATACACGTACTGAAGGCCACGCAGCATCGGCGGAATGTCATCCCGCGAATATACGTTGATCTTGATCTCCTCGATCGCAACCTGGCCCCATTCCAGCTGAGAGCGGACGGTCTCCCGCATGGCCATTCTCCCGAAGATTCCCGAATCCCGCGCGATGTTCCGGCCCCAGCGGCCGATTCCCGCCCCACAGAGGGATTCTTCACCCCTTCAATAGCACACTTCCATCACTGGAGTCAACTGGTTGTACTTTTTCGGGCGGGCACTATCTAGTAGTACGGAAACGTTGGATTGGGGGCTGCAGGCATGAGCTGGCCCCGATGCTCAGACCTGACACCTGATCCATAGAGGCCTAATAATCCCATTGTGTTCTTTATCTGATCCTTAAAAGCGGTGCGAGAATCTCAGCGAACAGCCCGGTTCCAGCGGGTGCCGACACGGGGCCGACACGCACCGACACGGAAATACCGCCCCATCCTGCAGCCATCAATGCAACGTCGGTGGACTACTAGTGTCTGCACGGAAAATCACAGCACATTGTATATGAAACCATATTTGGAATCTGGAGAACCGAAGATCCCTTCTTTGAGGGCATATGACGGCATATTCCGCTGAAATCAGGCTGGATTCGATGAATCTTCGCCCTGTCAATATGGAGCTTTCATTCATGTAATCCGACTCTTAGGGATTTTCCGGGCAGACACTATCTACTCACCCCCCTACTGATGACGAATCGTTTTTCCTGAGAGCCTGTACGGAAACTATTGAGCTGGCCCGATTCTGGCCGCTCGTGCAAAGTATCGGCGTCGGAGAGACCGCTTCGAAAGCAATCTGACAGATGTGGAATGGACTTGTCTGATCCCGATGTACTCTCCAGCCACGTCGCAGATACCAGAATCGGGGCCGCTCAATAGTTTCCGCACAGGCTCTGACGGGTTCGGATCCGGCATTTTCCCTTGCCCCTTTAACTCGCTCGCGACCGATGACCGGAGGTGCGTGTTCCGGCTGACAAGAAGCGGATCGATCTTCGTCATCAGTAGGGGGGTGAGTAGATACCAAGAAACGTAATGAAGTCGAACGTCTGTTTCGAAGGATCAAGCGATTTCGGCGTGTCTTCACGAGATTCGACAAGTTGGATGTCGTCTTCACCTTCTTCATCCACTTCGCGCTCATCGTCGATGCCCTCAAGCCTCTATAGGGTTAACATGCCCTAGCATGGGATGGTCTTGAGGCGGGAACGGAGCCGCTCGCCCCGGCAGCCGGATTCGCGGCGGGAAAAGCCCGGATGCCGCTGCCCATCGGCAGAAATCCCCCCGGAAACCGAGCGGACGGGGCACTGAGGGAGGGTTCTCCAACCCGCAATTGCGCCGGAAGACCATCCGAAAGGGGCATTTTCGGGCGGGCACGAGCTACGACTTCCGGTTTCCGCATGGCCTTCGGCTCATGGGTTTCGCCAGCCAGCTCCGCAGGCGCCTGCACTCGTTCGTGTCCGCTCTTCGCGCTCCCGCTCCCCGTGCAGGCACGGTCGGCAGGCCGGGATCTTGAGGGTGTACGCTGGCCGTCCCTCGCCTCCAGCTTGGGCCTACCTGCGGGCAGAAACCGGATCTCCCAGGTTCCCTGGCAAGCCATGCCGCAATGTCGACCGGCAGATACCGAAATAGCCGCTACGGCAGGATCGAGACAAGTACCGGCGCCGCTTGGCGGTCAGGTGGCCGCCTCCACGGTAATCACCAAGCGCTTCCCGAACCGCGCCAGGGCTTCCTCCAGCCTGCCGATCTTGGTGGCATGGCGTGGGTCGAGCATGCAGCGAACCTCGCTTTCCTGAATCCCCATTGCCGCCGCGAAGGCGCTGTTGGACAGCCGCTCTTCCCGCAGCGCCTCGTAGAGCGCCGCCTTGGCAGCTAGGACCGCGCCGGGCGCCACCGCCGGTCGGCCTTTCGCTTGGCTCGGCGTCGGGATGTCCTCGCGCCGCGCGATGCGTCCCGCCAGCGACTCCTCCAGGCAGTCCGCGGCTTCCGCGACCGCGTCGGCGACCGTATCGCCATCGGTGAACGCCTCGTCGAAATCCGGGAAGGTAACCGAAAACCCGCCCTCGCGTTCCTCGTGGAGGTCGATGGGGTAGCTGTATCGAGTTGCCATGGTCGGAACTCCCTAAAGGTCGTTCGGATCGATGCCGAGCTGCTTGCACATGCCGCGCAGCGTGCCGGACTTTAGCGGCTTCCTGCGGTCCTTCACCACGGTATGCCGGCCGCCGTAATACAGAGTCCCGTGACTGCCCTTGCCCCTTGCCCTGTCGAACCTGACCGCGATCCCGTTCCGGCGCGCCAACCTTCTCACCCGCGTTATGAATTCACGCCCGTTCACCCGCGGCACTTTCGCACAAAAATGCCCGAATGGCCAATGCCTGTCCCGGGCATGCCTGCGCGGTCCGATGACGCCAGTCGCGGCCATGAGGCCAAATCCGCCGCCTCTCGGCGCCGTTTGGCCCGGCCACCCCGCTGCGCAGCCGGCCCGGCGCCGTCTTGCCAGGGTGGCAGCTGCCCCCTATCGGCTCTCCGGTTACCGTGTAGCCGATCCCGTCCGTACGCCCATCGGGGCTCGCACATGGCGACCCTGCTCCGCTGCCGGCCCGCTGCCGTATGCAGTCATCCGCGCCGCGCGAGCCTTAGCCAGGCGATCCAGACCGGCAGGCTGAGCAGCACGACCCAGGCCGCCACCGCCACCGGCCCGAGTAGTCCGGCCGGCAGCGTCACCATTACCGTCGCCGCGCCGAACGCGACGCCCGTGGTCCAGGCGGCGGGCCCGGTAGCCGAGCCGCCAGAGCTTCCGGCAGCCAAGCGCGAGCGGCAGGCCGCAAGGTACGAGCGGCGCCAGCGACAACCCCTCCATCGCCATCACCGCCAGCCACGGACCCAGCCTGCCCGCCTCGACCGCGTCCGACCCGAACCGCGCCGCCGCCTGAGCCACGATCCCGACCGGCAGCCAGAGAAGCGCCAGCGGCCAGAACCCGTGACGCCCGATCCAGCCCCGCTATTCCATGCTTTATCCCTGCACCGGACCCACCGGTTCCATACCGCCCGTTGCCCGACGGCTCTCCGGCATTGAGAATGCGGGTATGCGTCTCTGGAGCATTCATCCCGGGCATCTCGACCCCCGCGGGCTAGTAGTATGGAAACGTTGAACTGACGACAGTATTCGGGCAAGATTTCCGTGTCGGCCCCGTGTCGGTGCGTGTCGGCACGCGTGGGCGCCCGATCGGTACGGCGCTCTCTGGTTCATCCCCATAGACCCGATGCCGAACGTGCAGGCGCCCACGCTCTCTTGGGGATCGGACGGATCCGGTTTCCGGGAACCGAGCCTGCCTGCAGGGGTTCGGTGCGGGGATCGGAGTGGATCCTGGCCCACCCTCAGGGCAGGAAGCTCGATCGAGTGCGCCTTTCGGCGCCGGAGCGTCGGGAGCTCCAGGCGATCGTCGACGGTACCGGAGCCGCCCGGCGGCGGGCGCAGATTCTGCGGATGGCGGACGAAGGGCGCGACGGCGGCAAACTCCGGGATGTGGACCTCGCGCGCGCCTTGGGCATCGGCGCATCGACGGTCGAACGCCTGCGCAAGCGCTGCGTTCCGGAGGGTCTGGAGGCCGCTCTCCGCCGCCGGGAGCCGGAGAACCGCCGACCGAAACTCCGGGACGGAGCGAAGGAGGCGAGGCTGGCGGCTCTGGCCGGTTCTTCCCCGCCTGAGGGTGGTGTCCGCGGGACGCGGAAGCTGCGGGCCGGCCGTCGGATGGAGAGGGAGATCGTCGAGAGCATCTCGAAAGAAACGGTACGGAGGACTCTGAAAAAGGAGATCCAGCCTTGGCTGAAACCGTACGGGTGTCTTCCCCCGAGCCGCAACGCGCCGTTCGTGGCGGCGCGGGAGGAGGTGCGGGACCCGGATCCGCGGGAGGTTGCCGAAGACGAGGTTCGGGTCTGCAGGGATGAGACCCGCCGGCAGCCGACGAAGGAACCCCGCCTTCCCCGTCCCGTGCGGCCCGGGCCGCCGGACATCGTCGACTACGAATACGAGCGAAACGGTACGGCCCCTCTCTTCCTGGCGTTCGCGCCCAACGACAACGGGCGTACGGTGAACGTCACCGATCACCCCTCTCTGCCAACATCGCTGAGACACCGACTACCCTGGGAATTAGAGGGCGGCAGAATGGAGGGTCGCCGAACGCGAGAGTACCGCCCTTGGAATCCACTCCATCGACAGACCTTCCATCGGCCCGTCCGCGGCACGGAATTCCCGATCCCGAAAGCACGAGTCGACTACCTGACCAGGTACCCCCGGGGAATCCGATGCGTGCTCATCCGTTCTTCCGCATCGACTCTGGCCATCGGGGAGTCTCCAGACCCTTGGCATTCCCGATTACCCCACAAATCAGCTTCGTGTGAGAGTTCCATTTCGGGCCTTCATCCCATCGTTCGCTTTTGCTACGGCCCTCCGGTTTGCTCGCCGCCCTGGCTGACCGAACCGGCTGAACACTATGTCTCTGCCCGCCCACAGCGGCTTCTACGTTCCAACTCGCTGGTCCAGGGTCGCCCCTGAACCAGTGGGGTCTGCTACGGCGCCAAACTGAGAATTGCGGCGGCGGAACTGCCGCCCGCAAGTACAGCAGCTAGACTCGCTGGACGGAGCCGAGAAGCTCCGGCAGGGATACCAACTCCTGCTCACCTACACCGAGCATCACCGAAAAATGCGGAACCTCGATATGCCGAAACCGAGGAAGTTGACCGTGTCCGGGCGCAAGCCCCCGCCCTGAGGGAACCGCGGGATCGCGGGGGCTCCGGCGGCCACCTCCTCCGCTACCATGGGCATCCGCACCGACTGCATTCGGCCACGGTTCGCAGCATGGCAGTCCTCACCCTGAATCGCCTGAATCGCCGGGAACCCGCCTCGTGTCCCGTGAGTTCCGCATCGGCGGCGGCGCCGCATTCTCCACGAACCGGATGGATCCGGCCATCGGCTTGGCCCTGCGCAGCGCTCTCGAAGTACGGGCCTTCCAATGGGTCGGCGCGCGTACGCCCGCCTGCGGACACCGGGATCGGCAGGCGGAACGCGGCACGACGCCGACCTGTCGCTGCAGGCAGGAGGGCGGCCGGCACCATCGATCGGCCGTACCTCGGAGCCGAGCCTACCCGGGAACCGAAGGTGTGCTTTCCGCACCGGCAACCGGAGCCGAGGTCGTCGTCACGGGCCGGAGGGCGGACCCGTCCCGGTTCGTCGCGCCTCCGCGCCGCCCTTTCGGCCGGGATGCCACCGCATCGATCCTGCTCGGCCCGGTCACCGCAGCCGAACACCTTCGGGAGTGCGGCGCCCAGGTCGCGGGCGGGCACCTTGCGGATCTCGGCTCCGAGGAACCCGCACGGCCGCCGGCCCTCGGCTTTCCCTGCGCGGAGATTCGGGCGGACGGGCGGATCCGCGTGACCATGCTCACCGCTATCGGAGGAATCGTCACGGAACAGACGGTCAAGGAGCCATTGCGGTACGAGGTTCACGATCCCGCACATGTCCTCACGCCCGACATCGGGGCCGGTTGTTCCCGTATATGCGTCACCGCCGCCGGCCCCGACCGGGTCGCGGCACGCGACCTCTCCGGCCACGCGCGGACGGCCCGGCCGAAGGCGACCTTCGCGTTCGGCGGCGGGCGGGCGGCAGCGGACATCCCGAACGCCGGAGAAGGCGCCCGGGCCCGATCAAGACCGCGGAAGCGATCGTCCGGAACCGCATGGGCATCATCCACGCCTGCCGATCTGCGCTGTGCACGAGCCGGATCGGAGCGCCCTCCGGGCACCCGACCGCCTGTAGCCCCGCCGCCGACCTCGGGACGTCCGGCTTCGGTGCGCGCTTCGCTCCGTTTCGCACGACGATGCCGACCACCGACCATGGAAAGTGGAGTCGCTTCCCGGTTCCGGTCCCGTCGGCGGAGGCGGGTTCCGGGGCCCGGTCCGACCGACGGTGCTCCCGTACCCGGCGGCGGCGGACCGGGAGCGGATTCGCTCCCGTGTCGAACCTCTGCAGGCAGGACCCGAACCGCGCGGCTCCGGGAAATCGCCCGGGCGGGGGCGGTCGGCCAGAGCCGTCGTTCGGGCCTGTCGAACTGCGCCTCCGATCGACGGCCCGACCGGGCCCTCTGCGAGCAACGGACCGGGGATCCGATCCGCTCGGCCTTCGGCCCCCCGGTGCAAGGTGCGGTTGCCCGGTACGAGCGTTCGACCCTGGCCGGGCTGCCTTTCGTGTGCGACGACGCCCTCGAGGACGGGGTGCATGCGTCCCCGAACCTCGGCGGTCACGGAACCGCCCGCATCAGCCTGCTCCCGGGACTGGAGATCGAGTTGCCATGACCCCGCTTCCGAACGGTTTTCGCGAAATCACGGACGGCCTCGGCTTCCCGGAGGGGCCGGTCGCGCTGCCCGACGGAAGTGTGATGGTGGTCGAAATCCGCTCCGGACGCCTCACGCGCGTCTGGCCCGACGGGGGCAAGGAGGTGGTGGCCACGCCCGGCGGCGGACCCAACGGCGCGGCGATCGGGCCGGACGGCCGCTGCTACATCTGCAACAACGGCGGGTTCGAATGGGCCGATACCCCGTCCGGAGCGCGGCCGGTCCGGCAGGCGAGCGACTACAGCGGGGGACGGATCGAGGCCGTCGATCTCGAAACCGGCGCAGTCGAGGTGCTGTACACCGAATCCGACGGTCATCTCCTGAAGGGGCCGAACGACCTCGTGTTCGACGCCCACGGAGGATTCTGGTTCACCGACCTCGGCAAGGTCCGCGAGCGCGACATGGATCGAGGCCGCGTACTCTACGCGCGAGCCGACGGCACCGGGATCCACGAGGTGTGCAGTCCCATGATCACGCCCAACGGCATCGGGCTGTCGCCCGACGGATCGCGGCTCTACGTCGCCGAAACCGAGCCGGCCCGCCTGTGGGAGTTCGCGATCACGGGCCCGGGTACCATTCGCCCGGAACCGTGGCCGTCGCCCCACGGAGGACGGTTCCTGGCCGGCGTCTCCCGCTACCGCCGGTTCGACAGCCTGGCCGTGGAACAGGACGGCGCGATCTGCGTGGCGACGCTGGTCGAAGGCGGCATCACCGTGGTCGCGCCGGACGGATCCCGGGCCGATCACATCCCGCTGCCCGACCCCTACGTCACCAATCTCTGCTTCGGCGGACCGGACCTGCGCACGGCCTTCATCACCCTGTCGGCCGGCGGACGGCTCGCGGCCTGCCCGTGGCCGCGCCCGGGCCTGGCGCTCCATCACCTGCCGCGGCCGGCCGACTGACGTTTCGCCGCCCCCCGCGCCGTTCCCGCATGCACGCCATCGCTTGCCGGTGCGGACGGTCGGGACGGCGGCCGGCCGGATGAAACGCCGGCGCGTTCGGGCCGACCGGCTGCTGGTGGCGCAGGGTCGGTGCGCGAGCGCCGCCGGCGCCCGGGCCCTGATCCTGGCCGGGCGGGTCTATCGGCAGGACCGTCGCATCACGAAGGCCGGACTCCTGCTGCCGGACGATGCCGAACTGCAGGTCCGGCAGCCCGCCCATGCCTGGGCGTCGCGCGGCGGCATCAAGCTGGCGCATGCGCTCGACCACTTCGGGCTGAATCCGGCCGGAACGGTCGCCCTCGACATCGGCGCCTCGACCGGCGGATTCACCGACGTGCTGCTGCAGCGGGGAGCCCGCCGCGTCTACGCGGTGGACGTCGGCTACGGCCAGCTCGCCTGGAGGCTGCGCACCGACCCGAGAACCGTCGTCCTCGAGCGAACCAATGCGCGGTATCTCGATTCCGGTCAGATTCCGGAACCCGTGGACTTCGTGGTCTGCGACGCCAGCTTCATCGGACTGTCCAAGGTGCTGCCGGCCCCGCTCGCGCTGGCCGGGGCGGGCGCCCATCTGGTGGCGCTGGTCAAACCCCAGTTCGAGGTCGGACGGGCCGAGGTCGGCAAGGGCGGGATCGTGCGCGACCCGGCGGCCCGGGCCCGGGCGGTCGCCGGCGTGCTCGAGTTCCTGTCCGGCGAGCCGGGCTGGCATCCGCTCGGCCAGGTCGAGAGTCCCGTCCCGGGGGCCCGCGGCAATGTCGAGACCCTAGTCGCCGCGGTCCGGATGCTCCGGACCTGACCGGCCCCCGGACTTCCGGCCCGTGCTCCCGGCTCGCATGCCGGCACCGGCGAGACCCCCACGGCCATCCCATGCTAGGTTTGTTGGAAGGCTGGGTTCCGCGGATTCCGGATGATTCGTATTGGTGCTGGCTTTTTGTGAAGCGGCGTGGTATCCGTGGTGGTCATGGAACGCGCCGCGGATTTTTTCGAGACGACTCCGGAGGGTTTTGCGCTCCGGGATGTGGTGGTGCGCTTGGCGCGGCCGGATGAGGTGTGTCGCTGGAACCGTGTGGTGGACCGTCATCACGATCTTGGTTTCAAGCAGTTTGCGGGTCGAGGCCTGCGCTACGTGTTCACGTGGCGCGGGCGGTGGATGGGCGCTGCGGGCGGGCAGACGGGCGCCTTCCGCTGTGCGCCGCGGGACCGTTGGATGGGTTGGCGCCGCAAAGAACCGTTGGAGCGGTTGCATCTGATCGGAAACAACACGAGGTTTGTGATTCTGGGAGGTCGCCGGGCGTTTCGGGGTCTTGCCTCGTGTGCGTTGTCGCGGATGCAGCGGCGTCTCAGCGATGACTGGAAAGCTGCGTACGGCAATCCGTTGCGGGTGGCGGAGTCGTTGGTCTCACCGACGAAGTTCCGCGGCACCTTGTACAAGGCGGCGAACTGGAAGTACGTGGGCAGGAGCAAGGGCTATGCACGTGCCAACGGGCGCTCTACCGATCCGCACGGGGAGGCGAAGGATCGGTACGGGGTTCCGCTGCGTCGCGACGCCTGTCGTCGGTTGCGGGATCGTGCGCCGCTTCCTGCGGCGTGGGAGTTGCGGGCGACGCAGAGCGGCCGGTCGGCGCGAGAGTTGCGCTCGATGTACCAGCATTTTGCGGCGCTTTCCGACTTCCGGCGCGCGCAGGGGCGCACGCACGGCATCGCTTCGGTGCTGTGCGTGATCTTGCTGGCGCGGCTGGCGAATCGGCACGGCGCGGTGGCGGCGGCACGCTACGCGAAGGCGATGACGCAGAAGGATCTGGCGCAGATCGGTGCGTGGAAGAACCCGGACACCGGCCGGTAGGAACCGGTGTCCCAATCGACCGTGCACCGGGTGCTGCAGAACCCCGACCCGGCGTGGATCGAGGAGGCTCTGCGGCGCTGGGCGCAGCCGCGCCTGCGGGTCGGCCGCGCGATCGCAGTCGACGGCAAGCGCATTCGCGGCGCCCACCGCACCGGCGAGGATCCTAACGAGACGGTCTCGCGGATCGAGCACGGGACCGGCATGCCGGTCTCGATCCTCAACGATCATGACGAAGGCGGGGAGATCGCCGCCGTCCACGCCGCGCTCGAGACCGCGCCGGTGGCCGGCCGTCTGCTCACGCTCGACGCGCTCCACACCACCCGCGAGACGGCACGGCTGATCGTCGAGACCCAGGGCGCCGACTGGATGATGACGGTCAAGGGCAACGCTCCCAAGACCTTCGAGACGTTCGAGAGCATCAACTGGGAGACCACGAGCACGGGACGCTACAGCGAAAAACCCACGCTCGAGCACGGCCGCATCGAGCAACGCAGCATCGAAGTCTTCACCCCGCCCGCAAAGATGATCCACGATCCCCACGTCAAACCGATCTTCCGTGTCACCCGGCGCGTCGAATTCAAGAAATCCGGAAAACGGACCATGGAACACGCCTACGGCAGGACTTCGGTCGCGGCCGACCGCGCCTCGCCGCAACCGCTCCTCGCATGGAACCGCGGTCCCTGGGTGGTCGAAAGCCATCACCCAATCCGCGATACCACCTTCCGCGAAGACGACTCCATGCTCCGGGCCCGCAACGCACCCGCAAACAACGCGATCCTCAACACCCTTGCCCTTGCCGTCATCATCCACAACCCGCGGAAGCTGCCCCAGCCCTTCCACCGCTTCGCCGACGCCCGTCACCCCTATGCCGACAAGCGCAAGCAGGTCCTGCACGCCGTCACAAGACCCGGCTGACTACGCTCACACCCCGACCGAAACCGCACGTATCCAAGCCGGTCCCCCCAACCCGGCCGGCCTCTCGCTCGCCCCGGATCCGCCGAAACGGACCCCTCGCGCCTAAATCCGCGCCGCCACCGGGCCGCAGACGTCCGCACATCTCACAATCGCAGACTCGAACGCGTCGACCCGCGTCGCGATCGAGACTCCGATCGCATCACAGCAACAAGCATGGGATCTTCTTGGCGAGACCCCGGGTCCGGCCCCGCATGCGGGCGTCGACGGGCCGGGCTCCGGCCCTCCGCCCGAGGATCCCCGCCCTCCGGATCCGGACCGGGCGCGGCCTACCGGGCCAGCGCGTGATATTCCGGATTCGGCAGCATGCCGGTCGCGGCGGCGATGCGGTTGGACAGATTGAAGAACGCCGCGACTTCGGCCACCTCCAGGATCGTCCGGTCGTCGCACCCGGCCGCGCGGAGCGCCGCCCGGTCGGGCTCGTCGATGCCGGCGGGATCCTTCGTGAGCTTTACGGCAAAATCCAGCAGGGCGCGGTGTCGGGGCGAGAGATCGGCCGCCCGGTAGTTGAACGCGAGCGCTTCGGCCAGGATCGGATCCCGGGTGATTTCCCGGAGCGCGGCCCCGTGCGCCACCAGGCAGTAGAAGCAGCGATTGGTGCTGGAGACGACGACCGCGATCATCTCGCGCTCCGCCTTGGACAGCCTGCCGTCTCCCAGCATCAGGCGGTTGTAGCCGTCGGCGAAGGTGCGCAGCCGGTCGGAATCCAGTGCGTGCGCGCGGATCACGTTGGGCAGCAGCCCGAGGCGCTCCCGGCAAACTTCGAGGTAGCGCTGCAGATCTCCGTCGAGGGCATCCCACTGCGGCTCCAGCGCCAGATCCCAGACCTTCTCCGGATCCCGCATGCCTTGGCTGTCGAGCGTTTCGGGCGGGGCGGTGGTGGCGTGTACGACCGGAGGTTTGCTCATGGTGCCTTCTCGCTCCTCGGGCCGCTGCGACGGACGACCGGCATTACGCGGCGCGGGGGCCGGATACCTGTCCGCGGTGACGGATGAGGTGGTCCGCGAGGACCAGCGCCAGCATCGCCTCGCCGACCGGCACCGCGCGGATGCCCACGCACGGATCGTGGCGCCCCGTGGTCGCGATGCGGGCGTCGTTGCCGTCCCGGTCCACGGTGCGCCGCGCCTGCGGGATCGAACTGGTCGGCTTGACCGCGAAGCGGACGACGATCGGCTGTCCAGACGAGATGCCCCCCAGGATTCCCCCGGCATGGTTGGACAGGAACGCGACCTCGCCCGGGCGTCCGCCTGCCCGCATCTCGTCGGCATGCTCGACGCCGGTTTGCGCGGCCGCCGCGAATCCGGCTCCGATCTCCACTCCTTTCACCGCGTTGATGCTCATCATCGCGCGCGCGAGATCGGCATCGAGACGGTCGTATACGGGTTCGCCGAGCCCGGGGGGGACCGCTTCGGCCTGCACCTCGACGACCGCGCCGCAGGAATTCCGCTCGCGCCGCACGCCGTCCAGGTAGTCCGTCCATGCCGCGACCCGTTCCGGATCCGGGCAGAACAACGGATTGCGTTCGACCGCGTCCCATTCCCAGCGGCCGCGATCCACCGTCAACGGCCCGAGCTGCACGAGGGCTCCCCGGATGCGGACCGGTGCGATCACCTTCTTCGCCACGGCGCCGGCGGCCACCCGCATGGCCGTCTCGCGGGCCGACGACCGGCCGCCGCCGCGATGGTCGCGGATGCCGTACTTCTTCCAGTAGGTGTAGTCCGCATGCGCCGGACGAAACACTGCACGGTGCCGCTCGTAGTCGCCCGACCGGGCGTCCGCATTCCGGATCGTCATCGCGATCGGACACCCGGTGGTGTGTCCTTCGAACACGCCCGAATCGATCCGGACGCGGTCCGGTTCCCGGCGCTGGCTGGTGTGGCGCGACCTGCCGGGACGGCGACGGTCAAGGTCGTACTGGACCTCGGAGGCCGTCAGCGGGATGCCGGGCGGCACGCCGTCCAGCACGCAGCCGATCGCAGGCCCGTGGCTCTCGCCCCAGGTCGAGAGGCGGAATGCGGTGCCGAAGGAGTTGCCAGCCATGCGTTCCGGTCTCCGGCGGCTAGACCGCGGAGATGTCGGGCGCATCCACCGCCTTCATGCCGACCACATGGTAGCCGCTGTCGACATGCATCACTTCTCCGGTCGTGCCGCGTCCGAGATCGGACAGCAGGTACAGAGCGGCTCCGCCGATGTCGTGCAGGTCCGTGTTCCGCTTCAGCGGCGAATTGTACTCGTTCCACTTCAGGATGTAGCGGAAGTCCCCGATGCCGGAGGCGGCCAGCGTCTTCATCGGACCCGCCGAGATCGCGTTCACACGCACTCCGGCGCCGCCCAGGTCGACCGCCAGGTACCGCACGCTCGCTTCCAGCGCAGCCTTGGCCACGCCCATCACGTTGTAGTGCGGCATCACGCGCTCGGCCCCGAGGTAGGTCAGCGTGAGGATGCTGCCGCCGGGACCGAGATGCCGCATCGCCGCCCGCGCGGCCTCGGTCAGCGAATAGCACGAAATCTCGAGCGTCCGCAGAAAATTGGCGCGAGTCGTCTCGATGTACTTTCCGGTGAGCTCCGACTTGTCCGAGAACGCAATGGCGTGCACCAGAAAATCCAGCCCGCCCAGGCGTTCGGCGGCCTGATCCACCGCGGCATCCAGCGCACCCTCGTTCGCCACGTCGCACCGGAGCACGATGTCCGAACCGGCCCGGTCCGCCAGCGGCCGCACCCGCTTGAGCAGCACGTCGCTCTGGTAGGTGAAGGCGAGCGCGGCCCCGTGCGCCGCTGCGGCCCGCGCCACGCCCCAAGCCAGCGACCGGTCGTTGGCCACGCCGAGGACCAGTCCCCTGCGGCCGCGCATCATCGGCCCTGCAGTCATGGCTGCGGGCCCGGGCTCGGGCATCGGCGGGTCCTCGGTGGGCAAAGCGGCAGGCGCATCGTAATCTCACGGACCCGAGCGTCAACGATCGGAACGCGACCGCGATGTCCGCAGACCCCGCCCGTCGGCGCAGCATCTGGCGACCGCACGCTGCCGACACGGTCGAGATCGTCGACCAGACCCGCCTGCCCGCCGTGCTCGAGACGAAACGTCTGGAATCACTGGCAGATGCGGTCGCAGCGATCCGGTCGATGCAGGTCCGAGGCGCTCCCCTGATCGGTGTGACCGCCGCGTACGGCCTGGCCCTCGGGCTCGCCGGCAACCCCGCCGACCGCACCCTGCACCGCTGCGTCGCGGCCCTGGCCGAGACCCGTCCGACCGGACACGACCTGTTCGCCGTGCTCGAGACGCTGCGTTCCGAACTCCTGCAGGTGCCTCCGGCCGACCGTCGGGAAGCGGCCTGGCGGCGGGCGGACGCGCTCGCCGCGGCTTCGGCGCACGCCTGCCGGGAGATCGGGCGGCACGGCGCCGCGCTGATCGCGCGTCTCGCGGCCGCGGGCACGGACGGCCGGGTGAATGTGCTGACCCATTGCAACGCCGGCTGGCTGGCCGCCGTCGAATGGGGAACCGCGCTCGCCCCCGTCTATGCTGCCCGCGAACGCGGCTGCGACCTCCATGTGTGGGTGGGGGAAACCCGGCCCCGCAACCAGGGTGCGGCCCTGACGTGCTGGGAACTGAAGGACGCCGGCGTCCCCCACACGCTTACGGTCGACAGTGCGGCCGGATACCTGATGTCGCGCGGTCGGGTGGACCTCGCGCTGACGGGAGCGGATCGTGTCCTGCGCGACGGCACCGTCTACAACAAGATCGGAACCTACATGAAGGCCCTCGCCGCCCGCGACAACCGCGTCCCGTTCTACGTGGCGGTGCCCGGATCGACCATCGACCGCGTCTCGCCCCCCGACGGCCGATCGGTTCCGATCGAGGAGCGGAACGCGAACGAGGTGCTGGAAATCCCCGGCCGCACCCCCGACGGCCGGTCCGGCTCGGTCGCGGTCGCCCCGCCGGATACGGCGGCGCTGAATCCCGCGTTCGACGCCACTCCTGCGCGGCTGGTCGACGGGTTGGTCACGGAGCACGGCATCGCGCCGGCGACGGCGCAGGGGATCGCGGCCCTGTGCGGGATCGCGGCCGTCGGCTCCTCCGCATGAAGAATCGCTGGCGCTCGGGCGACGCCGCGGACTTGGTCGGACGGCTGGCGGCGCGCGGCATCGGCGAGGAGCTGGCCCTCAGGGTGTACTCCAGCCGCCTGCTCGGCCGCGATCCCCGGCTGGTCCAGCACGGCGGCGGGAACACCTCGGTCAAGGTGGGTCGGTCGGACGGCGGCGGGGCCGACGTGCTGCATGTCAAGGGCAGCGGCTGGGACTTGGGCGAGATCGAACCCGAAGGCCTGCCGGGGCTGTTCCTGGCGCCGCTGCAGGCCCTCCGGCATCGGACCGTGCTGTCCGACCAGGCCATGATCCAGGCGCATCGCGCACAGCTGCTCGATCCGTCCGCGCCGTCTCCGTCCGTCGAAACCCTGCTGCACGCCTTTCTGCCCCACGCCTATGTCGACCATACCCATGCCACGGCCGTACTGGCCGCCACCAGCCAGCCGGACGGTGCGGCCCGGGGGCGGGAGATCTGGGGCGGCCGGGTCGGGATCGTGCCGTACGTGATGCCCGGTTTCCGGCTCGCCAAGACCTGTGCCGCCGTCTGCGAGGCCCGGCCCGACATCGAGGGCCTGATCCTGCTCGGCCACGGGATCGTCACGTTCGGTACGACCGCGCGGAGCGCCTACGACCGCATGATCGACCTGGTCGGCGGCGCCGAAGAGGCGATCGCGAAGGCACGGTCCTCGACCCGGCCGGTTCGTTCGAAACCACCCTCGGCCCGGGTGGTCGCAGCCGCCGCCCCGGTGTTGCGGGGGCTGCTCTGTCGAGCCCTGGACCCGGACTGCGGGGAGCGTCCGGGCCGCCGCCTCGTGCTCGTGCACCGCTCCGGCACCCGGGCACGGTGGTATGCCGACCACCCCGATCTCGCCACCGGTCCGGCCACCCCCGACCACGTGCCGAGAACCCGGCCGCATCCGCTGGTGGTGCCGGGCGGACCGGATCGGCGCCCGGAAGCAGCGGCCGCCTTCGACGCCTATGTCGACCGCTACCGGGCCGGCGTGCAGGCCCACACCCGACGGACCGGCGCGCCGGTCCCGCCGCTCGACCCGGCGCCCCGGGTGCTGCTCGCCCCGGGCCTCGGCGTCTTCGCCGCCGGGCCGACCCGGCGGGCGGCCGAAGTCACGGCGGACCTGGCGGAAACCACGTCCGAGGTGATTCGCGCCGCCGCTTCGCTCGGTTCCTTCCGGGCCCTGCCGGACCGGGATCTGTTCGACATCGAGTACTGGCCGCTGGAACGGGCCAAGCTCGGCGCCTGCCGTCCCCTGCCCCTGGAGGGACACGTGGTGGTCGTCACCGGCGGCGGCGGCGCGATCGGCCGGGCCACGGCCCGGGCGTTCCGGGCCGAAGGCGCCGAAGTGGTGCTGCTCGACCGGGATCGGAGGGCCCTCGCGCGCGCGGCGGCCGACACCGGCGGTCTGGCCGTCGAAACCGACCTCACCTGTCCGGACGCAGTCGGGCAGGCCTTCGACCAGACGGTCCGCACCCTGGGCGGCCTCGACATCCTGGTCTCCAACGCGGGAGTGGTCCGTGCCGGGAACATCGCCGATCTCGACGAGTCGGTCCTGCGGGACAGCTTCGAGGTGAACTTCTTTGCCCATCAGCGCGTCGCCCGGGCGGCGGTGGCGGTGTTCCGGGCGCAGGCGATGGGCGGGTGTCTGCTCTTCAACGTGTCGAAGCAGGCGCTGCATCCGGGCCCGGGTCTGGGCGCCTACGCCGCCGCCAAGGCCGCGACCCTCGCGCTGATGCGCCAGTACGCGCTGGAGTGCGGCCGCGAGGGCATTCGGTCCAATGCCGTCAATCCCGACCGGATCCGCAGCGGCCTGCTCGACGACGCCATGATCCGGGCGCGCGCCGCGCAGCGGGGACTGAGCGTGGAGGAGTACCTGGCCGGAAACCTGCTGGGCCAGGAAGTGCGGGCCGTCGATGTCGCGCGGGCGTTCGTCCACCTCGCTCGCCAGAAGCGGACCACGGCCGGCGTCCTGACGGTGGACGGCGGCAATCTGGCCGCCGCAGTACGCTGACCGTGCAGGTGTGGGAGCTCACCCGCTGGTCGCGCGACGGCCTGCGGCGAACGGACCGCCCGAATCCGGTCGCCGGGTTCGGGGAAGTCGTGGTGCGGATGGAAGCCGTTGCGCTCAACTACCGGGATCTGGTTCTGATCGACGGCGGCTACGGCCGCGCCGGCGGGCGCCTCCCGATCGTGCCGGCGTCGGACGGCGCGGGACGGATCCTCGAGGTCGGGGACGGGGTGGAGGCCTCCCTCGTCGGCAAGCTGGTGGTGCCTTCCTTCTTCCAGTCGTGGCGACGCGGACGCATTCCCGCCGATGCCCGGGCCGGCGCGCTCGGCGGACCGCTGGACGGGGTGCTGCAGGAACGCCTGCGCCTGCCCGCCGCCGGCACGGTGGCCGCCCCGGACGGCTGGAGCGCCGTCGAAGCCAGCACCCTCCCCTGCGCGGCCCTCACGGCATGGAGGGCCGTCGCGGTACTGGGCCGGACCCGGCCCGGAGACGTGGTGGTGGTGGAGGGTACCGGCGGCGTCGCGTGCTTCGCGATCCAGTTCGCCCACCGCTGCGGGGCGCACGTGGTCGTGGTGTCGTCCAGCGACGCCAAGCTCGCCGCGGCCCGCGATCTGGGCGCGGGCACGCTGATCAACTACCGCCGCACGCCGCAGTGGGGCAAGACGGTCCGCGACCTCGTGCGGGCCGCGGACCTGGTCGTGGAACTCGGAGGGGCGGACACCATCGGCCAGGCATTGCGGGCGGTCCGCCCGGGCGGCACCCTTGCCCTGATCGGCGTGCTGTCCGGCAGCACCGCCGCCCTTCCGCTGGGGCCGGCGGTGACCCGCGAAATCCGGCTGCAGTCGGTGACCTGCGGTTCCCGCGACGATCTCGCGGACCTGGTCCGGGCCCTCAACGCCGGCCCGCTCCGGCCGGTGATCGACCGGACCTATCCGTTCGCCGCCTTCCCCGATGCGCTAGACCGGCTGCAGTCGGCCCGGCATGTCGGCAAGGTGTGCGTGGAAGGCGCGGCCTAGCCGCACGGCCGCGGCCCCTCGGATCCGGACGGCGGCCGCGCGCCCCGCCCCCCCCGACCTGCTCGGTCGGCGGTCGGGGCGGACGGCCGCCGTCCCGCGGGGCCGGGCGGCTCAGTCGGTGGAGGCCGCCGCCTTCCGCCGAAAGCCCTTGCGTCCCAGACCGAAGCGCTTGGCCGCTTCCGACCGCCGCTTCGAGTAGTTTTCCGCCACCATCGGGTAGTCGGCCGGCAGCCCCCACTTCGCGCGGTATTCGGCCGGCGTCAATCCGTAGTTGCTGTTGAGATAGCGTTTCAGCATCTTCAGCTGTTTTCCGTCTTCCAGACAGATCAGGTAGTCGGGCATGACCGACTGCGACACCGGGACGGCCGGATCTCCGGGCTCCCGGCCGCGCCGCTTTCCGGAGGTCCGGGCGGCGGACGGAGCCGCCACCCCTTGCACCGGCCGGGATTCCGTCCCGGACGGGGCCGGAGACGGCCCGTCCGCGTCGGCGGTCGCCTGCCCCACGGAATCGAGCGTTCGGTGCACGGACCGGATCAGCTCGGGAAGCTGATCGGCACCGACGGCATGATTCCGGAGATAGGCCGCGACGATCTCCCCGGTTATTTCCACAGTTGATCTTGATGCAGCGTCTGCCATGAGAAATGGTTCCTTCAACGAACAGTACTGAGGACGAGCCTCCGTGGCGCGAGATTAGCCGTGCAATTGGTCGATTGCAACACCTGTGTTCGTCCCAGGTCGGGGAAACAACTTGCTTCGGGATCCCGGACCGATCGTCGACGGGGACCCGGGCCCGGAGGCCGGACGCGGACCGTGCCGAACCGTCCGCACAAGCGCCTTCCGGCGCGTTCGGAACCCCGCTCCGAGGGGGGGGGCCGCGGCCGGCCGACCCGGTCCGGGACCCGGAGTCGGCCGGGGCCCGTCCACCGTGCACCGCCGCGGATCGCCTATACTGTCCGTCCTCCCTCCATCCCCCCGCGGCCCCGCTCCGATGCTCCTCGCAAACGACTCCCGGCCGGCCCCGGCCGACCTTTCCGTGCATGGCGACCGCCTGCTGTCCAGCCTCGCGGCACTGGCCCGAATCGGAGCCACGCCGAAGGGGGGCGTGAACCGCCAGACCCTCACCGACCTCGACCGCGAGGCGCGTGATCGGTTCCGCGCCTGGTGCACGGACGCAGGACTGCGCGTTCGCGTCGACCGGATGGGCAATCTGTTCGCCCGCCGGGACGGCCGGAACGGACACCGCGACCCGGTGCAGACCGGAAGCCATCTGGACACGCAGCCGACCGGCGGACGCTACGACGGCGCCCTCGGGGTACTCGCCGGCCTCGAGGTGATGCGCACCCTGCGGGACGCGGACTACGTCACCGATGCGCCGCTGGAGCTGGTGATGTGGACCAACGAGGAGGGCTGCCGGTTCGCCCCGGCCATGATGGGATCCGGCGTCCACGCCGGCCTGCACGACGAGGACGCGATGCTGGCGGTCGCCGATCCCGACGGCCGCCGGTGCGGCGACGAACTCGAGCGCATCGGCTACCGCGGATCCACTCCCTGCACCCACCGCCGGAATCCGACGGGTGCGCTGATCGAGCTGCACATCGAGCAGGGGCCGCTCCTCGAAGACGGAGGGTTTGCGATCGGAGTGGTCACGGGGGGTCAGGCGCAGCGCTGGTACGAGATCGATCTGGCGGGGACGGAATCCCACGCCGGCACCACGCCTCTGCCGGCGCGACGGGATGCGCTGGTGGCGGCCGCGGGAATCGTGACGGCCGTTCGGGCGCTGGGCGAGGAGTTTTCGCCGGACGCGCGGGCGACCTGCGGCGTGCTCGAAGTCCGGCCCGGCTCCCGGAACGTGATTCCGGGATCGGCGCTGCTCACCGTCGACCTGCGGCACCCCGATGCCGGCGTGCTGGCCGCGATGGACGCGGCCCTCCGCACGGCCGCGGCCGCGAGCGCCCGGACCGCCCGGACCACCTGCGAGGTCCGGCGGATTCTCGACGTTCCGGCCGTGTCGTTCGACCTCCGGGTCGTCGAGGCCGTGCGATCGGCGGCGGCCGGCCTCGGCTACGCCCACCGCGACATCGTCAGCGGTGCCGGCCACGATGCGATGAACGTCGCGCGAGTGGCGCCCGCCGGAATGGTGTTCATTCCCTGTGTCGACGGCATCAGCCACAACGAAACCGAAGATGCGCTTCCGGAGGCCGTCGTGCGCGGGGCCGACGTCCTGCTCCGGGCGCTGGTCGACCTGGCCGACCGGCCGCCCCTCGGCGCCGGTCCGTGAGGGCCGCGTGCGGGCAGGGTTCGGGGCGCCCCCGGACGCCCGGAGGCCCCGCCTTCGGCAAGACGTTCCGCCGCCCCGGTCGAGGACGAAAACCATGAACCATCCTTGGACCCCCGAACGGGAACGAAAGCTCACCCAGCTCTGGCTGTCGGGGCATACCCGCGCCGAGGTCGCGCGCGCCCTCGGCCCGCCGATCACCGAGTCGGCCGTCAAGGGCAAGGTCCGGCGGATGCGGCTGCGGCGCGACCCCGCGGCCGGCGGCGGCCGGGGAGCCGCCGCCGGAGCGTCGGCGTCCGGTGCGCCGCCCGCGCGGACCGCGGCCGGGCCCGCCGGAACCGTCCGGCCGGCCGCCCGGGCCGACGACCGCCCGCCGCCCGGAGGTCGCGCACCGGGATCCGGAGGCACGACCGGCCCGGCGGCGGGGGCGCCCGCGAAGTCGACCGGCCCCGCCGCCGGCCCGCTGCCCGATCCGGCCGTGCTGCGCGAAACGGCGCGCCGGGTGACGATGGCGGGCCGCCGGTCGACGGACGTACGGGAATCGACCTTTCGGTTCCCGGGATACAACGAGTGTCACTGGCCGCACGGCGAACCCGACCATCCCGATTTCGACTTCTGCCTGGAGCCCGTGGCGCCGGGACGATCCTACTGTGAGAAGCATGCCGAACAGGCGTACCGAAAGAAGGGGAGCTAGCCGGTGCCCGCCATGATGCGCGCGTGGCAGATCGAGGGGGACGGCGGGGTCGAAGCCTTGGCGCTGGTGGAGCGGCCGCGCCCGGAACCCGGCCCGGGCGAGGTGCTGGTCCGCATGACGGCGAACGCGATCAACTACCGCGATCTCTCGACCATCCGGGATCCGCGGTCCCGCGGCCTGCCGCTTCCGCGGATCCCGAATTCGGACGGCGCCGGGATGGTGGAAGCGGTCGGACCCGGCGTCTCCGGCATCCGCCCCGGAACGGCCGTGACGACGACCTTTTTCGAGGACTGGGACGACGGCGAATGCACGCCGGCCGCCATGGCCAGCGCCCTGGGCGGCGCCCGGGACGGCGTGTTGTCCGAGTACGTCGTGCTCCGGTCGCACGGCGTGCTGCCGAAGGTCCCGCACCTCTCCGACGCCGAGGCGGCCTGCCTGCCCTGCGCCGCCGTGACCGCCTGGAATGCGGTCTTCGAGACGGCCCGGCTGCGGCCCGGAGATACCGTCCTGCTGCTGGGCACGGGCGGCGTGTCGATCTTCGCCCTGCAGTTTGCCGCCGCAGCCGGCCTCCGCACGATCATCACGTCGTCTTCGGACCGCAAGCTCGAGGCCGCCCGGGCCCTCGGGGCGACCGGAACCGTCAACTACCGGCAGGTCGACGACTGGCCGGGCGCGGTCCGGGAATTCACGGAAGGACGGGGGGCGGACGGGGTGGTCGAAGTGGGCGGCCCCGGAACCCTGCAGCACTCGCTCGACGCCGTCCGCATCGGCGGAACCGTGGCTCTGATCGGGATCCTGACCGGGGGCACCATCGATCCGCTGCCGGTGATGCGGAAATCGATCCGCCTGCACGGAGTCTACGTCGGCAACCGGCGCATGTTCCGGGAGATGAACCGGGCCCTCGACCGGCATCGGATCCGGCCGCGCATCTCGGACGCGGTTCCGTTCGAACACGCACCGGAGGCCTACCGCCTGATGGCGGCGCAGCAGCACATGGGAAAGATCGTCATCACATTCTGATCGGCCGGCCGGTGGCGGGGGGTGCGCCGGAATCAGAACTCAAACGCCGGGGCGCGGGCCAAGGCCCGGAGCGGGGGCACCGAGGCGTCGCACAGATCCCGCTTGACCGGATGCCCGTTCGTCGCTTCCACCCGCACCATCCGGCCGGGAGCGCCGGAGCGTTCCTCGACCGCCAGCAGCCGGCCGCGCGGCCCCAACTGGGCGATCAGTCCCGGCGGCGGGCCGGGCACCGCGCCGTGCACCAGAATCAGGTCGTAGGGGGCCCCGTCCGGCCACCCGCCCGGCAGCGGGCCCAGCACCACCGCTGCCTGGTCGACGCCGAGGTCGGTCAGGGCCTCCTCGGCCTGCTGGGCCAGCTTCTCATCGCTCTCCAGGGCGATCACGGCGGACGCCAAGTGTCCGAGCACCGCCGCCGAATAGCCGGTCGCGGTGCCGACGTCCAGGACCACGTCGTCGGAACGGACGCGCGCCTCCTGGACCATGCGCGCGAAGACCAGCGGTGCCGGAAGGTAGCGTCCCCGGCCGAGATGCAGGTGCGCGTCGAGATAGGCGCGCGCCGCGGCCGGTTCGGACACGAACCGTTCCCGGGGCACGCGGGCAAAGGCCGCGATCACCCGCTGGTCGGTCACCCGGTTCGGCACCAGCTGCCCATCGACCATGTTCCTGCGCAACGTCGCGAAATCGGACATCGTGCCCATCCTCGGTATCCGGCGCCCGGCGGCGGGCGATCGCCCGCCCTCCACGCACCCGGGCCACGAGGGCAGGTCGATCCGGGTGCGTCCGCGAACGGTTCCCGATACTATGCCGCGCCCGGGGCCGGGTGGCAGAGTGGTTATGCAGAGGACTGCAAATCCTTCCAGGTCGGTTCAATTCCGACCCCGGCCTCCAGCCTCTCCCGCTTCCGGCCCGACGCCCGGCCGGCGGCAACGCGAGCGGGGAAGGCAGGGACGGACGCCCGCCGCCGGAAGCGGCACGCGCGGGCGTCCGCCCCGCGCTCCCCGGGCCGATCATCCCTCGCTGCCGAACCGCGGGCGGGAGGGGACCGGTCCGGGGCCGCAGTGCGCGAAACGCACCCTGCCGCACCGAGGACCCGGGTCGGAGGCGTCGGGCAGCCAATGGCATTCGAATATGCGCGTCGAGGTGACGGCGGTTGTTCCTGCACCGGCAAGCGGTTGTTCCTGCACCGGCAAGCCTTTGATAGGAAGTGATGTTTCGGTGCGCGGGCGGGTCGTCCACGCATCGCTTGACAAGCGCCCGCCGATTCGCATGATGTGGTCGAATCGTGGCTGCGGGAATCCCCCATGGACCCGCGAATCGTCGACCTGAAGTCGACCCCCTTTTCGGGCCGCCACCGGACCCGGCAGCTGATCGCGGAGGGCCGGGAGACCGTGGGTCGGTGTTTCCCCACGGCCATCCCATGCTAGGTTTGTTGGAAGGCTGGGTTCCGCGGATTCCGGATGATTCGGATTGGTGCTGGCTTTTTGTGAAGCGGCGTGGTATCCGTGGTGGTCATGGAACGCGCCGCGGATTTTTTCGAGACGACTCCGGAGGGTTTTGCGCTCCGGGATGTGGTGGTGCGCCTGGCGCGGCCGGATGAGGTGTGTCGCTGGAACCGTGTGGTGGACCGTCATCATTATCTTGGTTTCAAGCAGTTTGCGGGTCGAGGTCTGCGCTACGTGTTCACGTGGCGCGGGCTGCCTATGACTCACATTGTTTATCTGGACGTAAGCGCTGGTACAGCCCGCTGGACTGATCCAGCTTCAACAGACGTTCGTAGGTTTGAGCCATCGTCGCCAGCTGAGTGTACCCTCGCCAGATCACTGTGGGGCCGGGCGCGGGGTCGTTGCGACGGTTGAGATAGCCTCCGAGGATCGCCATGGTGTGCACGGCGGTTCCTAGGTTGTCGGGTCGGCACGGAAGCTTGCGCTCAAGGGCGAAATCCTTGAGCACCAGGATTTCCGTCGTGCAGAACCGGACCTCGGCGGGCCGTTCGGGGGTTTCCCGTCCGAGCATGACCATGGCGAAGAGTCGCCAAGCGATCACGGCCTTGATCGTGACCGCCCGTTCGATCCGGTGTCCTTCCCGGTGGTTGAGGAATTCCGCCTTGCATCCGCTTTTCAGGACCCGGTGCCAATCCTCGATCCGCCCGCGCAGGCGGTACCGTTCCAGCACCCGCCGCGCCTCCTTCCGGGTCGATACCGGCAGACTGGTGAGCAGGATCCAATTCAGGGGCTCCACGCCGTCCGGCGGATCTTCTTCGGTCACGCGGACCGCCGTCATGGGCACGGGGTCGTGCGCGCCGGTTCCGTTCCCGGGAGGAGGCAGGTCGAAGCGCCGGAACTGCAGGGATACCTGGGCGACCCGCGCTTCCCGCAACGCCTTGGCCTTCTGGGTACGGGTGGAGGTGCGGGCCGACGGGCGGGCGATTTCGATCTCCAGGGATCCGGCCGAGGGTTCCGCGGCCCGTGGCTCGAAGAGCTTCTCTTCGTCCTTGCCCAGGGACCGGTTGGGGCGGGCCCGGACCCGAAGATCGACGTTGCCCAGCCGCTGCCGCTCGGCGAACAGGGCGAAGAAATCCGCCTCCCGATCAAGTACGGAGACGACCCGCACGCCGTCCGGAACCCGCTCCGAGGTGTCTCGCAAGCCCCGCATCCAGCGGGCGGATTTCCGTTTTTCGAACGGCTTGCCCTTCTCGGCCCGGCCGTCCGGTGCGTCGGATTCGATGCGGGGGACGCCAAGGGGAATGCCGGTGTCCGCGTCGACCGCCAGCGTGGAATGCAGGTGCAGACCCCGGGTGCCCGACGCGTTCCGGTTGCGGCCGATGAGACCGAGCTCGCCGCACTTCGGATGGGTCGCGAAGTTGAGGTCCGATCCGTCCTGGATCCTCAGAACGGTCGTGCAGGAGGCCATGCGCCGGCGGGTGCGCTCCCGGTGCGGAGCCAGAAGGGCCTCCGGTGGGACCGCCGACGCGGCCGGCGGGTCGATCCTCCGGTAGTACCCGGTGACCAAGGCCCGCTGACCCTGAGCGGCGGCCGGGAACGATGCGCCGGGCTGATCGGCCATCCGGGACGCACTCGTAACCCACCGGCGGCTGAGCCGACGGTCCCCCAGCGGAGCTCCGCCGAACTCGTTCGCGGTCCCGCTCCCCCGCTCCCGTCCGTCGGCCGGACCCAGGGTCTCCACTGCCGTCGACGCCACGCCCAGGATCCGGCGCCCGTCGCTCCGCAGCGGACGCATCCCCACCGCCTTGACCGACCGCCGCGCCTGCCCGGGGCGGGCGAACCGCCCCCGCCCGGTGGTCTCTCCCACCCGCTCCCAGCCGGCGGCGGCAAACACGGTGCCCGCATGGGTTTCCGGATCCACGAAGGTTTCGACCCGCAGGGGACGATCCCCGTACCGGGCCTCGATCTCGTCGGGCAGCCGGGCCAGCACCATCCCCAGCACCCGGGAGCCCAGGTTCCGGCAGCGCACCGACGGTCGGATCAGGAACCGGCTCCGACCGATCACCGCGTGGTTCAGGTGTTGCGATCGCGTGGTCTCGTCCCACCCGATCCATCGGTCCCGGGAAGCCAGGCGCAAGGCCGGCGCCGCAAAGCCCAAGGCCCCCAGGATGCCGTGCTCCGACCGAACCCGATACCGGAGTTGGGCGCCCACATGCCGCACCGCCCCGCACGGATGCTCCCGAAACATCAGCTCGTTCCCGATCCGCCGGTCCGCCTCCCCGGTCACCGGCACCAGGCGCAGGTCGTGCAGCGCACCCGCTTCCGGAGGCACCGCCGACGGCACCGGAACTCCAGCGCCCAGCCGCCGGAGAGCACCCCCACCCAGGCCCCGGCGGGGCGGAGGCAACTGCACCTGCCGGGTGGGCTCCAGATCTTCCAATACCGCTTGGCAACTGCGCGCGCGCCAGCGACCCCGCGCGTCGATCAGGCGAAACTCCCGACACACCCGACGGACCCCAGCCCGACGGCTGGCCGGCGGCTCCCGGGACCGAAGCGCCTGCAGCCGGCGCAGATGCGCCGGCTGTCTCAAGATGCGGTGCACGGGTTCCATGGCCGACATGAGCCGCACCGTAGAGGGTCCGTGCACTCCGGTCAAGCCTACTGATGTGAGTCATAGGCAGGGCGCGGGCGGTGGATTGGCGCTGCGGGCTGGCAGACGGGCGCCTTCCGCTGTGCGCCGCGGGACCGTTGGATGGGTTGGCGCCGCAAAGAACCGTTTGAGCGGTTGCATCTGATCGGAAACAACACGAGGTTTGTGATTCTGGGAGGTCGCCAGGCGTTTCGGGGTCTTGCCTCGTTTGCGTTGTCGCGGATGCAGCGGCGTCTCAGCGACGACTGGGAGGCTGCGTACGGCAATCCGTTGCTGGTGGCGGAGTCGTTTGTTTCGCCGACGAAGTTCCGCGGCACCCTGTACAAGGCGGCGAACTGGAAGTACGTGGGCAGGAGCAAGGGCTATGCACGCGCCAACGGACGCTATACCGATCCGCACGGGGAGGCAAAGGATCTGTACGTGGTTCCGCTGCGTCGCGACGCCTGTCGTCGGTTGCGGGATCGTGCGCCACTTCCCGCGGCGTGGGAGTTGCGGGCGACGCAGAGCGGCCGGTCGGCGCGGGAGTTGCGCTCAATGTACCAGCATTTTGCGGCGCTTTCCGACTTCCGGCGCGCGCAGGGGCGCACGCACGGCATCGCCTCGGTCCTGTGCGTGATCGTGCTGGCGCGGCTGGCGAATCGGCACGGCGCGGTGGCGGCGGCACGCTACGCGAAGGCGATGACGCAGAAGGATCTGGCGCAGATCGGTGCGTGGAAGAACCCGGACACCGGCCGGTATGAGCCGGTGTCCAAATCGACCGTGCACCGGGTGCTGCAGAACACCGACCCGACGTGGATCGAGGAGGCTCTGCGGCGCTGGGCGCAGCCGCGCCTGCGGGTCGGCCACGCGATCGCGGTCGACGGCAAACGCATTCGCGGCGCCCACCGCACCGGCGAGGATCCTAACGAAACGGTCTCGCTGATCGAGCACGGGACCGGCATGCCGGTCTCGATCCTCAACGATCATGACGAAGGCGGGGAGATCGCCGCCGTCCACGCCGCGCTCGAGACCGCGCCGGTGGCCGGCCGTCTACTCACGCTCGACGCGCTCCACACCACCCGCGAGACGGCACGACGGATCGTCGAGACCCATGGCGCCGACTGGATGAGGACGGTCAAGGGCAACGCTCCCAAGACCTTCGAGACGTTCGAGAGCATCAACTGGGAAACCACAAGCACGGGACGCTACAGCGAAACGCCCACGCTCGAGCACGGCCGCATCGAGCCGCGCAGCATCGAAGTCTTCACCCCTCCAGCGAAGATGATCCACGATCCTCATGTCAAACCGATCTTCCGTGTCACCCGGCGCGTCGAATTCAAGAAATCTGGAAAACAGACCATGGAACACGCCTACGGCATGACTTCGGTCGCGGCCGACCGCGCCTCGCCGCAACCGCTCCTCGCATGGAACCGCGGTCACTGGGTGGTCGAAAGCCATCACCCCATCCGCGATACCACCTTCCGCGAAGACGACTCCAGGCTCCGGGCCCGCAACGCACCCGCAAACCACGCGATCCTCAACACCCTTGCCCTTGCCGTCATCCTCCACAACCAGCGGAAGCTGCCCCAGCCCTTCCCCAGCTTCGCCGACGCCCGTCACCCCTATGCCGACAAGCGCAAGCAGGTCCTGCACGCCGTCACAAGACCCGGCTGACTACGCTCACACCCCGACCGAAACCGCACGTATCCAAGCCGGGCCACCCAACCCGGCCGGCCTCTCGCTCGCCCCGGATCCGCCGAAACGGACCCCTCGCGCCTAAATCCGCGCCGCCACCGGGCCGCAGACGTCCGCACATCTCACAATCGCAGACTCGAACGCGTCGATCCGCGCCGCGATCGAGACTCCGATCGCATCACAGCAACAAGCATGGGATCTTCGTGAGGCGCTGCCCGGTCCCTGCAACCCGGATGCCTTCCTGTTCCCGCGCCATGCCGAAGGCCGGGGTGCCTACAGCCTCGCGGCCTGCTGGCGCACGGCCTGCGAGGATGCCAGCCTCGGCAGGCTCCGCCTGCACGACCTGCGCCACACGGCAGCCAGCCACGCCGTCATGTCCGGCGAAAACCTGCCGCTTGTGGGAAAGCTGCTCGGCCACCGGCGCCATCGTACGACGGCAGGCTACGCCCACCTCGCCGATACCCATCTCGTCGAGGCGGCGGAGAAGGTCGGGAACCTCATTGCACAGGCGATGAACCTCGGCGCAGGGCTATCGTCTTCCCATCCACTCCCCTATCGCAGGCATGACCGCCGGGTCTGACATTGCGCCTTGCGCTCCCTTCCAGCAAAAGCCACCAGTATGTTCCCCTACTCAGATGGTCGCGTAATCGCCTTACAGGTTCGGCGCCGTCAATCCTCATCGTCGACACCGATGACCGTCTTGAGATCTGCGACATGAATGCCCGTGAAATACAAGGACACCGACCGACCGGCGAGCGTGATCGTCAATTCGTTGCCATCGAGCATTCTGAACCGGTCTTTCATTTCCTCCTTTGATTCATTAGCATGCTTGAACATGGCTGCATGATTTGGGCACAAACAAAGATAGTTTTGACGATGATGTTTCTTCAACTTCGGTAGAAATTCCACGGCCTCAAAGTAATATTTTCCGTTAGGAAGTTTGAATGGAAGGTGAGTGCGGCATGCTTGGCAGATGGTTACGCCGTAATGCCCATATTGATGCCTCAAATACGGGGTAGCTTTATTCTTCTTGATTGCATCGCGGTCCACGGGAACTGGCCGCGGACGCCCCTCTATCTTGCGTTCAGGAGCTTCACGTGCTTCCCGCCGAACCGTTTCCGCCCTTCGTTGAGGGTCGCTGGGTTCGTGTATTGGCAAGTCGGCAGGATGTTTATTGGAGTATTCTGCAAAAATTTTTTCACGCATATCCTTCGGAAACTCATCAGCAAATCGCCTTCCGTCATCAAGGTCAGCTATATTGCGAAATCCGAGTTTAGCGGCGATTTCGTTGTTTCTCTGGTTCTGCGCGCCGCGCTCTTTGGTTTCCTTGCCAAAATGGATGGCGTCGAGCCAAGCCCAACCTGAAGCGACGGGAAAGCCCTCCGGCAGCAGGTTTGGCGCGGCCTCGGCGGGGCGAACAAATCTATCGCCCCTTTGTGGAACCCATGCAGCATTGCGCAACTGGTGAACGAGCTGAGAGGCGGCGCAATGCGGCTTGTTTGATCTATTTTTTTGATAAATAGCCGTAACTACTCACCCCTTGTTGGGGTCGGGTTGGCCATAGTGCTCGTTGAGGATGTCTGCGGCCTTTCCGTTGAGGGCGATGTGGATGGCGACGAGAGGGTTGTAGCCGAGTGCCTCCATGGAGGTGAGGAAGCTGGAGCCTCGGCACCATGCGGTTGCGTGGAGCATGGTGCGGAAACATCCGGACACTTTGATCTTGACCTTGGTCATTCGGATCTTCTGTTCTCCGGCATTGTTGGTGAAGCTGACGTCGGGGTCCTTCATGAAGCGGAGGACGGACGTCTCGTGTTTCACGAGACGTTCATGCAGGTTGTGGGCGTCGGACTTTGCGATGCGTCCCCGGGTTCCTTTCGTCCGCGGCGGGATATCGGGCAACTCCTTGGCGCCTTGGGTGAGGAGGGTGCGGTAGCGCTTGCGCACGGCCCGGCGGTCGGTCTCGTTCAAGGCCTTGGATGCGCTCTGGTTGACCCTGTGGCAGACCTCGCGCAGCAGGCTCTTCATCAATCGCGCCCAGCGGTAGCCGTTGGACTCGACGACGAAGGCCAGTTCGCGCAGCAGGTGGCTGCCGCACAGCTGGTGGCGGCACTGCTCGTAACCCATGTACGCAGCCCAGCAGTCGTGGACCAGGACGCCCTGGTAGCGCGGGAGGATGCCGATCTCTTCGATCGCCTCCCGACCGCGCTTGCGGTGCGGGAACTTCACGGTCAGGGTGCCGTCGGTGACGACATGGAGCCATTGGGTCTTGCCGGCGACCCGGAATCCGGTCTCATCGACATGCAAGGCCGGGCGTTGCAGGAGATGGGCCACGGCGACCTCCTCCCAGGATGCGAGCGCATCCTGAAAGCGCCGGACATAGCCGAGACAGGTCGCCTCGGAGAGCTTGATGCCGGAGATCGCGTGCACGAGCGAGACGGCACGGCGCAGGGACAGCATCTGGGCGATCAGCAGGTTGAGGACCAAGGCCTGGATGCGGACACCGTACTGCACGGGACCCGGCATGAGGTCTGGGAACCGGCCCTTGGTCCGGGCCCGACACTTCGGGCATTCCTTGATCTCGGCGTCGACGCGGCGCTCGACGACTTCGAACACGATGTCGTAGAGGACGCGGCGCTCCCGATCGACGGGGTCGACGTCGTCGAGGTCGGCGCCGCAAGCGTCGCAGGCATCGACGGTGATCGTCTCCTGGACGGTGGTCGTGCGCCGGTGACCGCCCGTCTGCGGGTTCGGCTTCGGGCCCTTGCCGTGGCTCCCGGTGCGCCGCGCGCTCTCGTCCTTGTCCGTCTGGGACGGCGGCAGACCGGAGTTCCGGCTCGTCTTGCGCGTGGCCTTCTCCAGGAGCACGGCCAGCAGCAGCTGGAGCAGCATCAGCAGGCCGCGGACGAGCGCCTCGCACTCCGGGGAGACCTTGCCTTGCATGCGGAGATCCTGGAACCGCTTCTGGAAGGCGTCGACCTCTTGGCGCAGGGAGGTGCCGGCGACGCTCGTCATCCCGACGCCTCCACCGCCCGCACAGCGAACCGCTCGCCTTCGGGCATCGTCCGGTAGCGCCGCGCCGGCGGCGGGCGCGTCAGGACGCCGCGGCGCTCCAAGGTCTCCAGCATCCCGAGGCCGGCCCCAACCCTGGAGCCGCCCTTTGCTGTCGTCCAGTGAAGGTGCTCGCAGCGGCCCGAACAGGGGGTCGACTTCAGGTCGATGATTCGCTGGTCCATGGGGATTCCCGCAGCCACGATTCGACGACAGCATGCGAATCGGCGGGCGCTTGTCAAGCGGTGCGTGGACGACCCGCCCATGCACCGAAACGTCACCTCCTATCCAAGGCCTGCCGGTATGGGAACACCGCCGTCACCTCGACGCACCTATCCGAATGCCCGTGCCCCGCCGGGCGATCGACCCGTCGTCGCCTTCGATCCCTACCCGGCCGCCATCCACACCTCCGACGCGGTCCGCCCCGATGGCCCATCTTGGAGAGGGTCCCTCCTACAACGTCAAGCGCAGATCTCCGGCGGAGGGGAACGGCAGCCCACGGAACCCGCTCCACCGGACCGCAGGGCGCGGACCCGCGACCTCCGCGCGAGGGGCCCGGTCGCGTTGCGGACCCCTCCCCACAAGGCCGGAACGGGGAGCGGAAGCCGAAGATCGACCCACTTCTTGTCAGCCGAACCCCGTGCATCCGGTCCTCGGCCGCGAGCGAGGGAAAGGGGCACGGAACCATGCCGGATCCGAACCCGTCAGGAAAAACGATTCGTCATCAGTAGGGGGGGGTGAGTAGATACAAATAGCCTTTAGAATTTTCGTGTTGTCCGGTTCCTTAGAAAGAGTCTTCCATACAAGCCAAGAAAGGCCCTGATCCGGACTCTGGAACAGTTTATCAAGCTCGCGAATGACAAAGTCTTTATTCTGAGATGTATCATAGCGCCACTTCCCAGAGGCAGAGAATAAATACTTTTTCTCAGGGTTGTTATGGCAATTAATCTTGGCAAGCTCAAGATAGTAATGTACACCGCAAGTCCGAGCAAACTTGGCAAGATGGTTTCTACTATCATCGTCCAGATTCAGATAATTTTCCGACAATGATACGCAAGCATGTCCCGAAGCGTTGGGATGGCCATAATAGAATCTTAATCCAGTATCGAGATAGGGTTTATCCAAATAGATCTTATTTGGACGAAACCAGTCACCTCCATTTCCTTGAAAGATACGATAACTCTTAAAAAGATCAGCTGCTCTTCGATCTTTCTCCTTCTCCACCAGTTCGATGAATCGCTTCAAGTCGGCTTCGTGAGTTTCCCAGGACAGCGAGTTGTCGGGGTTAACGTATCTCCGTTTGAGAATACCTTCGACCTCCTCATGCTTCCCCACTTCGCGAACGCCGATATCTTCCAGAAACTTCCTGGCGTTGGTCCGCTCAACCTCGGTTCCTCCACCTGCGTAGGTTCCTTCAACCACGCGGGGATGGATAGAGTCTTCCCGGGTTTCCGGGGTCGGAAAGTAGCATTCGCTACCTGTGCGGTACGCTCCATCCGAGCACCGGACGATGCATATCTGTCGGAAACGGTCAAAATTCTTCAGTTCTTCAGCAAATAAGGCATAAAGTGCCCGATGCCAGTCTAGCGCTTTTTGCCGAATCCAGCAGAGAAATCGTGGGTCTGGATCCTGTTTCCATGTGTATGTCGAAGAGCACAAACGCTCGCCCAGCGTTTTCACGAAATGCTCGATCTCCCACTCCTCGATATCGAGATCCCGCAGGAAGCGGTCAACCTCATTATTCCTTCGGGGAGCGGTGACCGCCCAGTCGCGTTGGTCTCTATCGGTCAGAAAGTCGATGTCTTCACGGCCGAGAAGGTCTTTCAATCTCGCCGGCGCCCGCGCCCCAAGCAGCCGACAGGCAGGGGCATGGCGGCCAGCGTGCGTTGGGGTGAGCGGTTGTTCTTTCATCGCATCGACGATGGCTTCCCGTATGACGCTGTATCGGTCCGGAAGATTATCGTGGCTGTTCGGCAGCACACCGAGGAAATCCCGGTCAAGCAGGCCGAGATCGCGGATCTCGCACAGGGAGCGCGCCGTCAGCCCCGCGAGTTGTCGGAACAGCGGTTCGTTGGCTGGCGTGTCCTTGATACTGGAACGGCTGAGTTCCGGGACGAATGGCGCGTGCAGGTGAAAGCGCAGGTTTGAGGTTTCCTTCGCCGCAGTGAAATAGACCGCAACGCATCCAGGTTCGGCCGGGACGATACGGAACTGTTTGGCGAAGGGCCCCCGTGTGTCTGGCCGTTGCTCCCCGGATCGCGGTTCGAGTTCGAAGGCGATCGCGATGTGCTGGCGTTCCAGCCCGCCGGCCGCTTCGCTGTAGCGGAGGAAGTGGGAACTCTTGGTCGGCTTTCCGTCGATCTCGCGAAGGATCTCCAGACAGTGATCGGAATTCAGAATCCGGAGCAGGCGGCCTTCTCGGCCACCTTCAACCCGCCACTGGATTTCTTCGATGTAAGTCAGGAACAGCAGTGTTTTGTCGGAAATATCTTCCAGACCGTCTTGTATTTCCGAGAAGGCGTGGTTTTGCGGTTTTTTGGCAGAGTTGAATGGGAATTCAAATCTCGTACGTGAACCAAGGCCCGGATCAAGGTCCAACTCCGACGGGAGCACCATTTCGGAGATTTCGAAGGCGTAGCTCGGAGACCATATGCGTGGCGTCTCCGTGTAGGAGAACACAGCCTTGAATCCGACCCCGAAGCGGCCAATTTTATCAGGTTTATCACTTTTTGCGCTATGATTTATGCCCGTGATGGAGTCAACATCGTCACAATCGAACGGTTTTCCATCGTGCTCAAAAATAAGATTGTCGTTTGAGAGGACAAACTGCACGCTGGTTGCTGATTGATCTTCAGCATTCTGAAGAAGTTCGTAGATAAAATGTGCTTTATCCGGGTAAATATCTCCAAACAATTCCATATCTATAGCGCCCTGATTGGCCTTAATGGCATCTATAAATTTCTGCCGCTTCTCTATAATATTCTGAAGAGATTTCATTGAACAATTTCCTTTTTCACTTGCAGAGAACCTGTCACAACCAGAGTTGCGTGAATGTCCGCGCTTTCCACCAATTTCTCCAATTCGGCAGTCCGGCGCTCGTAATCGTGCGTGGCGCGCGCCAGTTCGCTTTCCTTCATCCGGCGGATTCTGTCGTTCGTCGCTTCGCCGATCTGGTCCTCCAGCAGCCCACACCGCGCCCGGTGGCTGGTATTCAGGCTCTGGCGTCGATGCTGAACGAATTTCCGGTTCTCTGCCATGTGGTTTGCGCGCGCCGCGCGCCACGCGCCGTGATGGCGCTTGTCGAGCCGGTCGGTCTCGCCCTTGTCTGGCGGAAAGCGGGCAGGGGCGTCCGTTGCGGTCTCCAACAGAGACAGGATGGCACCATCGAGCTTCGGGTCGGAAGCAACGGCCACGAGCGTATCGTCGGACCGTATGCCGACCTTGCGCCACTGGTACACAGCGAACGGGTATTCGCCGGGCGGGATGGTCTCGCTTGAGGCGACAAGACTGACCTGCACCGCCTCGGAGCGCTCCAGGCGCTGCGCCGCCTGCCGGACCAGGGGATGCAGGACGTTCAGATATACCGCCTTCGGCTCGGCCGCAGCAGTCTCCTGATCGAACGTGACTTGCAGCAGCGGGTCGGCGCCCTTGAGCCATTTCTCCCACTGCCGGGCGACCGGATCGGTCGACCGGGGCTGCCTGCGGAGGTCGTCGAGCAGCTTCGCCCGGACCTTCTGGCCGAGCCGCAGCGTCCTGAGCGGTTTTTCGCCGAGCAGAAAATCGCCGGCGGTCCCGGACGCGCTTGCCAGATAGGCGGTCACGTACCGCCGCAACGCCTCCGGGGACAGCCAGAAGCTCTCGGCTTCCGATATCTCCTCGCGCCAGGACTGGTTGGGGATCGTAAGACCGAACAGTTCGGCCTGCCGGTCTTCCAGTGCGGCTTCTTCCTGACCCTGGCGGATCTTGTTGTCGCCGAGTTGCTGGAGGCGTTCGGTGCGCTGTTCCGGCGTCAGCGTGAAGCTGTCGGCGATGTTGTGGATTTCCTGCGTGATCTCGCCGAGGATTTCCTCGCTGCCGCCGACGGCGTGATGGAACACACCGATACGCATCAGGCAGCGTTCATAGATATCCGCGTCGACGGTGCCGGGCGTCACCAGGTTGACGATGGCGACGCTCTCTCCTTGCTGGCCGTAACGGTCGATGCGCCCGATGCGCTGTTCAATGCGCATCGGATTCCACGGCAAATCATAGTTGATAAGCAGATCGCAGAACTGGAAGTCCAGACCTTCGCCGCCGACCTCCGAGGACAGCAGCACATCCAGTGCGTCCGGGTCGTCTTTCGGGAGGGCGAAGCGGCGGCGCAATTCCGAGCGCTCATCGTCCCGAATCCCGCCGTGCACGAGACCGTAACGAAGTCCCGCGCCGGCAACGTGTTTCGAGACATAGGCAAGCGTATGGCGGAAGGTACTGAAGACCAGCGCCTTGTTGTTGGCCATCCGCCCCTTGTCCTGCAGAACCCTGACGAAGGCCTGTACCTTGGGATCGACAGGGTCGAGCGCGTCGGCTTTCTCCAGGAGGGCCTCAATGTCAGCCCGGATCCCGGCGAGGAAGGCGGTATCGATGGGGGCATCGCCTTCGGCCCCGCCCGTCGCTTCGAGGCTGTCGAACTTGCCGGCGAGCATGTCGCGCAACAGCGGGGCCAGACCATAGAGGCAACTGGCCGCTTGGCGACGAATCGTCGTCATCATGAACTTGAGGTTCTGCTCGCCGTGGGCATTCGCCAGGATGCGGGATACGACATTGAGCAGGTCGTCGTGCAGGCAGCGCTGGCCGGATGTGAACTCGACCGTCAGGGTTTCCGGCCGGCGGGTTGCAAACTCCCCGATGTCCCGGCGGCGCGTCCGGTTGATTATCGGACTGAAGGTGTAGAGTTCCTCCATGGAACGGATGATGCGGATGCGGCTGACGTCGTCGATGCGCCGTTCCGCAAGGCGGTCGTAGATGTCCTGGAACGCTGGCGATTCTCGCAGGAAAAGACGGCCCCATTCGGTTCGTGCGGCATCGTCCAGGCAGGCACGCGCCTTCTTCTGCCAGCGATTTTCTCCGGTTCGGCAATGGCCGACTGCCGCATTGATGAACCTGTTGGGCGCGGCCATCTGCTCGAAGCTCGGGCGATCGATGACGAGGTCGGGCCGCAAAACATTCAGCAGGGTAAAGAGATCCCGGTTCCCAAGCTGCACCGGAGTGGCGGTCAGGAAAACCGCGGCATCGGTGTTGTCGCAGAAATAGCGGACCGCCTGATGAAGATAGGTGTCCGCGTTGCGGATGTGGTGTGCCTCGTCGACGATCACGAGATCGAACCTGGGCGGTGGGTCCAGGGCGAGCAGTCCGGCGCCGGCCCGGGTCCGTTTTCCGTTCCTGCCGAAGAGCAGTTCCGCATTGAACAGGGAGAACGGGAGAATCGCCTTGGCGTAGTGGTCGGGCCATTCGCCTTCCAGATCCGTTTCCCGCAGGCAGTGGCGTAGCGTTCGGCCGTCGAGAGTCTCGAAGTGCTCGTCGAAACGCTTCATCTCCAGGAACCACTTGCACTCGGTCACCAGCGCCCTGGGGCAGATCACCAGCACCGAGGAAATGTCCGCCCGGGCCCGCAGCTCCTTGACGATCAGTCCGGCCTCGATCGTCTTGCCTACACCTACCTCGTCGGCAATCAACAGGCGCGGCCGGTCGGCCCGGATCAGCCTCATGACGGGACGATACTGATAGGGCACAAAGTCAACGCGACCCGACCGCAGCGAATACAGGTTGGCGGTGGATGGCGAGAGCAGATGCAGGCCGGTCAGATGGGCGCGCAGGTTGTCGGCGCTGATCGGTGAAGGTTCGTCGGCGGGATCAAGGGGCCGCAGCTGGCTCTCGTAGTAGGTGGCCCGGCGCCCGTTCTGGAATACCCGGTAACGGGTTTCGGCGTCGCCGGGCATGACGGCGATGATCGGCGCGACGGTATCCGGATCGGAGCGCAATCCCACGAAGTCGCCGATCTTGAACAATGCCGATACGGTTTGCGGGAAGGTGGCCGGTATTTCGGGTGCGCCGGGTGCTGCGGCCTGATTGTTAGTACTGGCCGGGTCGCCCGTGGCATTCGGAGCGGTGTCCGACGGTGCCGCGAGGTCGGCGAGGGCGGCTCTCCTGACCGCTTCGACTGCGGCGACGGAATCGGGCGCCGCGTCGAGCATGTCGAGAACCCGGGCCAGGGTGTCGGCATCGCGGTAGGTGTCCTCCGCCGCCACCGGCGCCGCCGACAGGTGCGCCCACCGGTTGCGAGCGGACTGCAGTTCGCGGACCCAGTCGCGCCCCTCGCGCGGCAGGGCGCATATCTGGGAAAGCTCATACCAATTTCGGTCGAGGACGCGCAGCAAGGCTGCAAGGTCGAGTTGCTCCAGCCTGGCGATCCCGCGTTCCTCCACGGCGCGCTGCTGCTGGAAGCTCAGGCGGTCCACGACATTCTCGTTCCACCAGCCTGCGCCAAGGGTCGGCAGGTGCTTCGCGAGGGCGGACGCCAGCTCGGTCGTTGCGGTATGAATCAGGTCATGCATGAAGGTGTTTCGCCAAATCCCGATCCTGGATCATGTGTGTAGCGTATGCATGCGCTGTCTCACAATCGTCCGTTCGTGTCGCGCTTGTGCAAGCTCGTAGCTCGCTTGCATCCGCATCCAGTGATCGGCCGTGCCCCAGCCGATCTCTTCCAGCCCCAGCGCCATCTTCGCCGACACCCCCGCCTTGCCGTTCAGCAGGCGCGAGAGGGTCACGCGCTGGCAGCCGAGCCGAGACGCCGTGCCGGTCACACTCCAGCCTGCTTCGTCCATGCTCTCGCGGATCAATTCGCCCAGGTGCGGCGGGTTCTGCATCGGTCCAACGCGCTCGCTCGCAATATCGTTCATGGTCGGAACTCCCCTTCGTCAGTAGTAGTCGATCAAATCCACATCCACGGCCTTGCCATCCTCAAAGCGGAACACCACGCGCCAGTTGCCGGAGACGCGGACGCTCCACTGGCCCGCACGGTCGCCCTTCAGGGGATGCAGACGAAAGCCCGGGGCGTCGGCGGCACCCGGGTGCACTGCCTCTTGCAGGCGGAACAGGATGCGCCGAAGTCGCGGCGCCAGACCAGCGGGCAACCGTGCGGCATCGTCGCTTTCATGCAATGCTCGCAGCCCCTTGTGTCTGATCCTCGTGATTTAATGTAGCGCACCACGCTACGCGCCGCAAGCGTCCGCCGTATCGCCGCGTTCAGCAGCAATGCTGCGGAGCGGTAACGGGAGCACCTCCCGACGATGATCCGCGGAAACCCGTGTTCATCGGCGGGAGCGTCCCGGCCCGCACAATCGCCAACGGTACGAGCCGGGCGAATGACGCTGCCGATGAACGGGACTTCGCGCATTGCATCGCTCCCTCGTGCTTCCTATAGTGCCGCTCGGAAGCCGCGCGGCGGTTCGCAGGACTGTCTCCGCAAGTGCGCGGCGGGCGCTGTCGCTCAAGCGCCGCTCGGGCTGCATGCCGATAGCACAACGGCTTGCAGCGCCCGACGGGTAGAGCGGTCAGGAAGCGCGATTGGAACGCCCTTCGGCGCGTCAGGGTCACACCCGACGCACCCGGGGACGAGACCGCGCTGCGCTCGAGGACCCTGCGCGTCCGGCTCGTCCGATACCGGCACGCCAACACGGAATCCGGCATCGCGACCTCCTTGCTCGACGGCAGCCGGTATCTCGTCCCGGCGACCTCCGATCGCGATCCTGCTCGTGGGGGCGTGGAGGAACGGTACCCGACCGGGAAGTTCCGGATCGAGGCCTTCCACGCCCAGTCCGAGCGCGGCATCCGCCAAGAGCTCTACGCCGCCTTCGTTCGCATCACCCTTGCCCGCCCGTGCACGAACCGCTGCGACCACGATCTCGACGACGGCGACGACCGGCCAGCCCTGCGCACCCACGTCCGCAACGGCCTGCGCCTCATCGGCAAGGAGATCGAGGCCCGGTTCCTCGCGCAGAGCGCTAGGGTCGCCCGGTCCGCCAAGCGGATCCGGTCCGGCCTCTCGCGGTCCATCCCGCGCGAACGGCCCGGGCGCAGCTCCGTACGGCAGTCGAAACCACCCAGGAGCAAGGGGCAGCACCGGGTACCCGCCGGACCACGACACCGGCCACCCGACCAGGCCCCCGGCTTCCGGCAACCGCCCGAAACACGGGGGTTTCGTATTCGAATGCCAGAAAAACGTATCCGAATGCCATTGGTCGGGCAGCGGGTCCGGCGACGGGGCGATGCGCACCTACGGGGAGTGCGCCGCCCGCACCCGATCGAGCCTGCGCTTGGCATCCCTCCGCACGGCCGGATCGAACCGGCGGGCATGGCGATCCAGCAGTCGGAGCACGAGGGCCTGCCGGTTCTCGACCGCCGCCCGAATCGCGTCCGCATTCCCGCCCTGCGCCTCCAGCCGGCGCCCCAGCACCGCCAGCGCCGCTTCGGCTTCGTCCAGTTCGGTCCGGTGCACGTAGACCTCCGCCGCTCCCTCCCGCAGGGCATGGAGCGTGCGCAGCTGCAACAGGTCGGCGTAGCCGCTCCGGAACCGGGCCTCCGTCCGCCGTTCCTCGGACACCGTCGGTCCCGGCGCGGGCGGCGCCGCCGCGGGCGGCGGCCCGGAGCGAGGCGCCGGAGCCCGGGCCGAACGGTACAGCGTGGCGGCCCGATCGGTGTCGGCCGGACCGCCGAGGCCCCGCCCCCACAGGAACGCGAGATTCTCCATCGCCCGCCGGTGGCCGCGGCCGGCCGCGCGCCGGAACCAGCGCCGGGCCGCCTCCGGGCCGCCGAGCTCCGGGCGCTGCAACGCCAACCATCCCACGGCGTTCTCGCACTCCGGATCCCCGGCTTCGGCCGCCTCGATGCACGCTTCCCGGGCCTCGCCGAGGCGCCCGCCCGCGATGGCGGCCAGCGCCTCCGAATACCCGGCCGATCCCGAGCCCGGCCAAACCGGCAGCAGCGCGATCAGTGCGACCGAACCGACGGCGTCACGTGCTCGCACCTGCGGGATTCCCTGTGTGGTCACGCCGGGCCGGGCCGTCCGGACGGTGGGCGGTACTGGGATCGAACCAGTGACCCCTCGCGTGTAAGACGAGCGCTCTTCCGCTGAGCTAACCGCCCGGGCCCGTACCCGGAACCGGGGTGGCGGCGCCCGATCCGTGCGCGTGGTGGGCGGTACTGGATTCGAACCAGTGCCCCCTCGCGTGTGAAGCGAGTGCTCTCCCGCTGAGCTAACCGCCCCGGGCCCGGACCGGGCTCCCGGACCGCGAGATTCGGTTGTACCCGAGCAGGCGCAATCGAACAAGCAGGACAGGAATGTCGGCCAACCGGTCCGCAACCAGATCGGCACCCAACCGGTCCGCGGCCACAGCCGAATACCCGTGGCGCACCGCAATGGAGGGCACGCCCGCCCGCTTGGCAGCGGCCACGTCGACCTCGCTGTCCCCCACCATGACCGCCCGCCGAACGGTCCCACCGCCGCGCTCGATCGCCGTCGACAGGGGCCGCGGATCGGGCTTGCGCACCGGCAGCGAATCGCCTCCGACCACCCCGTGGAACCAGCTCCGGATCCCGAGCCGTCCCAGGATGGCTTCGGTCATTCCGACCGGCTTGTTGGTGCACAGCACGAGCCGGCAGCCCCGCGCCCGCAACTCCTCCAGCATCCCTTCGGCACCGGGGAACAGACGGGTCTCCAAGGTCATGCGTTCGGCATAGAGTTCCAGGAACCGGATGCGCAGGTCCGCACACCGGGTCCCGTCGAGCCCTCCGGATCGACCGAATCCGCGCCGGACAAGCGCCGCCGCTCCGTCCCCGACCAAGGTCCGCACCTCCGACAGCGGGAGGGAGGGGCGCCCGCACTCGACCAGAAGGGCGTTGAGGGCGCCGGCGAGATCGGGGGCACTGTCGATCAGGGTGCCGTCGAGATCGAAGGCGACCGTGCACGGTACCGGCGGTACGCTCATCGACGGACTCCCTCCCGGGCCGGTTCCCGCCCCCCGGGTGTATACACGTCGCACGTCCGCATCGTGCACACGGTCTGCGTTCGCTCCCTCGGAGGCCCCGCCATGGCCGCACGTCCCCTCGCCGCCGCCATCCTCGCCGGCGGAGCCGGCCGCCGGATGGGCTCCCGCCGGCCGAAACCGCTGCAGCCGATCGCGTCGCGGCCGGCCATCCTCCATGTCCTCGCCGCTGCCGCCGAGCTCGCCCCCGCCGCCACGGTCGTCGTCCACGGACCGGATGCGGAAGCGCTCGTGACGGCCGTCCGAACGGCCGCGCCGGAGACCCGGTTCGCGCTGCAGCCCGAACCGCGCGGCACCGGGGATGCTGCCGAGATCGCGGTGGCGGCGCTCGGAGGGTTCCGGGGGGACCTCGTCATCCTGTGCGCCGATGTGCCGCTGCTCGCACCCGCCACGCTGCAACGGCTGCGCCGCCGTCTGCAGGAGGCCGACCGGCCGGCTCTGGCCGTCCTCGGGTTTCGCCCCGATCATCCCGCCGGGTACGGCCGTCTGCGGCTGCGGGAGGACGGCTACGTGGACTCCATCGTCGAGGAGCAAGACGCCGACGACGACGCGCGGGCCGGTGGTCTCTGCAATGCCGGCGCGCTCGCGGCGGACGCCGCCCGCCTCGCACCGTGGCTGCGGAAACTCGGCACCGACAACGCGGCGGGGGAGCGTCTCCTGACCGAGGCCGTGGCGCTGGCCGGCGCCGCGGGTGAGCGGGTGGCATGGGTTGAAGGTCCGGCCGCGGACCTCGCCGGAATCAACACGCGGGCGGAACTGGCCGCCTGCGAGGCCGTCTTGCAGGCCCGTCTGCGGCGCCGGGCCCTCGAGACCGGGGCCATCCTGGTCGATCCGGCGACCACTTGGCTGGCGTGGGATACCGTGCTCGCGGCCGACGTACGCGTGGAACCGCAGGTCTTCTTCGGACCGGCGGTGCGTGTCGATGCCGGCACCGAGATCCTGGCCTTCTGTCATATCGAAGGCTCGGTGGTGGGCAAGGACTGCCGGATCGGGCCGTTCGCGCGCCTGCGGGCCGGAACCCGGCTCGGAGACCGCGTCCGCGTCGGAAACTTCGTCGAGATCAAGGATGCGGTCCTCGAGGCCGACGCGAAGGCCGGCCATCTCGCCTATGTCGGCGACGGAACCGTGGGGGCGGAAGCCAACATCGGGGCCGGCACGATCTTCTGCAACTTCGACGGGACCCGAAAGCACCGCACCACGATCGGACCCGGCGCGTTCATCGGATCCAATTCGGCGCTGGTCGCTCCGGTGCGGGTCGGCCGTCACGCCATCGTGGGCGCCGGCAGCACGATCACCCGGGACGTCCCGGATGCCGCCCTGGCCGTCGAGCGCGCCGCCACGCGGGTGCGGCCCTCCGCAGGCCGGGCGCGACGCCCCCACCGCCGGGACTAGTTGCGGTCGATGTGCGGCATCGTCGGCGTGGCCGGCGCGTCGGCGCGGGGGGCCGCGTTGCCGCTGCTGGACGGGCTGGAGCACGTCACCCACCGTGGATACGATTCCTGCGGCATCGCCACCCTGAACGGCGGCCGGGTCGAGCGCCGGCGCGCCGCGGGCCGGGTCGCGAACCTGCGATCGGTCCTCCGCGCCGCACCGATGGCCGGCGATACCGGCATCGCCCACACCCGCTGGGCCACGCACGGCGTTCCGAACGAAACCAACGCGCATCCGCACGGCAACTCGGAAGTCGCGATCGTGCACAACGGGATCATCGAGAACTTCTCGACCCTGCGGGCCGAGCTGGCGACCGCCGGCCACGTGTTCGAAACCGACACCGATTCCGAAGCGGTCGCCCACCTCATCGCCTTCCATCTCCGAAGCGGCCTGCCGCCGGAGGCCGCGACCGACGCCGCCTATGCCCGCCTGCAGGGCGCATTCGCGGTTGCCGCCATCCTTGCCCGGGCGCCCGGATGCATCTTCGCCGTGCGTCACGGATGTCCGCTCGCCATCGGCATCGGCGAACGGGAAACCTGGATCGGGTCCGACGTGCTGGCGCTGGCGCCGTTCACCGACCGGGTCATTCATCTCGACGAAGGGGACCGGGCCACGGTGACCGCGGCCGGGGTCGCGGTCCGGACCGCGGACGGACGGACGGCCGAACGGCCGCAGGTCACGTCGAGCGTCGCGCCGGCCGTGTTCGGCAAGGGCGGCTACCGGCACTACATGCAGAAGGAAATGCACGAGCAGCCCATCGTGATCGGCGACGCCCTGCGGTCCCTGATCGACACCCGCGCCCTGCGGGCCGAGTCCCCCGCTCTGCCCTTCGGATTTGCGGACCTCGACCGCCTCGTGCTCGTCGGCTGCGGGACGTCGCACTACGCGGCGGGCGTGGCCCGCCACTGGTTCGAGGAGTACGCCCGGCTTCCGGTCGACGTGCATGTCGCGTCCGAGTTCCCCGCCTGCCCGACCCCGTCCGGTGCGGGGCACCGCACGGCCGCCGTCCTGATCTCGCAGTCCGGCGAGACGGCCGACACGCTGGCCGTCCTGCGTCGTCTTCGCGCCGAGGGCGCACGGACCGTCGCCCTCGTCAACGTGACGTCGAGCACCCTGGCCCGCGAAGCGAACGCCATCCTCCCGGTGCATGCCGGCCACGAGATCAGCGTCGCCTCCACGAAGGCGTTCTCGGCCCAGCTCACCGCACTGGCCTGCCTGGCGCTGGCCGCCGGCCGCGACCGGGGCCGGCTGGAGCCGGCACGGGAGTCGGCGCTGATCGCGGAGCTGGCCGCCGTCCCGGCCAAGATTGCGGGAATCCTCGCGGCCCGGAACCGGATCCCGGAGATCGCCGCCGATCTCGCCCGGGCCTCCAGCATCCTGTTCGTGGGCCGGGGGCCGGCCGTCTGGGTGGCGCGCGAAGGCGCGCTCAAGATGAAGGAAATCTCGTACATCCACGCCGAGGCGTACCCCGCAGGCGAGCTGAAGCACGGCCCGCTGGCCCTGATCGATCGGCACGTTCCGACGGTCGGGCTCGCGCCCTTCGACCGGTTCTTCGCGAGGAACGCGTCCAGTCTCGCGGAAGTGCGCGCCCGCAACGGCCCGATCATCTTGGTCAGTGACGACCGCGGGATCGGCGAACTGGGCGAGCAGGCCCGGTCCACCATCGAGGTGCCCCGCTCCCACCCGTTCGTCGCGCCGCTGCTGCTGGCGGTTCCCCTGCAGCTGCTGGCATACCATACGGCCGTGCTGAAGGGCACCGACGTGGACAATCCGCGCAATCTCGCGAAAACGGTGACCGTACCCTAGGATCTCCCGGCGGCGGCCTATACTCTTCCCGAGTGCGGCCGGACGGCCGTCGCGCACGATTCCCGGGAGCCCGCGACCATGGATACCGACCGCCCGCAACCCCTCGCGGACCTCCGCGACCCGGGCCTGTTCCGCCAGCAGGGGTGCATCGACGGCGCATGGCGGGATGCCGATTCCGGAGAGACGATCGCGGTCCGCAATCCGGCGGACGGACAGCCGGTCGGCACGATGCCGAGGATGGGCGCAGCCGAGACGGGCCGGGCCATCGCCGCGGCCCATCGAGCCTGGCCGGAGTGGCGCGCCCGCACGGCCAAGGAACGCAGCCGGATCATCCGGCGCTGGCACGACCTGATCCTCGAGAGCAGCGACGACCTGGCCCTGATCATGACGCTCGAGAACGGCAAGCCGCTGGCGGAATCCCGGGGGGAGGTCGCCTATGCATCCTGGTTCGTCGACTGGTTCGCGGAAGAAGGCAAGCGGGCGTACGGTCGCACCATCCCGAGCACGATGGACGACCGGCGCATCCTGACCCTGCGGCAGCCGGTCGGGGTCTGCGGCCTGATCACGCCCTGGAACTTTCCGGCCGCCATGATCACGCGCAAGGCCGCACCCGCCCTCGCGGCGGGCTGCACGATGATCATCAAGCCGGCCTCCGCCACCCCGTTCACCGCAACGGCCCTGGTGGAGCTGGCCCTGCGCGCCGGCGTGCCGCACGGGGTCATGAACCTCGTGTCCGGCCCGGCGGGCGAGATCGGCGACGAGCTGTGCACCGACCCGAAGGTCCGGAAGATCTCGTTCACCGGTTCGACCGAAGTCGGCCGGACCCTGATCCGGAAGGCGGCGGGCACCGTCAAGAACGTCTCCATGGAACTGGGCGGCAACGCGCCCCTGATCATCTTCGAGGACGCCGACCTCGAAGCGGCCGTGGACGGGGCGATGGCCTGCAAGTACCGGAACAGCGGGCAGACCTGCGTCTGCGCCAACCGGATCTTCGTTCAGGACGGCATCCACGACGCCTTCGCGGAGCGCCTCGCCGCCCGGGTCGGCGAACTCCGGGTGGGCAACGGTCTGACCGAGGGTACGGAAATCGGACCGCTGATCGATCCGCAGGCGGTCCGGAAGGTCGAGACGCACGTGCACGACGCCGTAGCGGCCGGGGCCGTCGTGGCGGCCGGGGGGAGGCGCCACCGGCTGGGCGGCAACTTCTTCCAGCCGACGGTGCTGACCGGCGTCCGCCGCACGATGCGCATCTTTCACGAAGAGACCTTCGGTCCGGTCGCTCCCCTCATCCGGTTCACTTCGGAGGCGGAGGTGGTCGAGATGGCCAACGACACGTGCTTCGGTCTGGCCGGCTACTTCTACAGCCGGGACATCGGCCGGATCTGGCGGGTGGCCGAGGCGCTCGAGTACGGGATGGTGGCCGTGAACGCCGGCATCCTGTCCTCGGAGGTCGCTCCGTTCGGCGGCGTCAAGGAGTCGGGCCTCGGCCGCGAGGGAGCCCAGGAAGGCATCGAGGAGTACCTGGAGACCAAGTACCTCTGTCTGGCCGGCCTCTGAAGCTCCGCCTCGACCTGGCCGACCCACCGGATGCAAGCACCGGAATCCTACGATCTCGTCGTCCTCGGGGCCGGATCCGGCGGCGTGCGCGCCGCCCGCGTCGCGGCCGGACACGGAGCCCGGGTCGCGATCTGCGAACGCGACCGGGTCGGCGGCACCTGCGTCCTCCGGGGATGCATACCGAAGAAGCTGCTCGTGTATGCGGCCCACTACCGGGAGGAGTTCAGCGACGCCGCCGCCTACGGCTGGTCCGTCGCCCGCGCGGACCACGACTGGGGGGCGCTGATTCGCGCCAAGGACGCCGAACTCGACCGGCTGCACGGACTCTACTGCCGGTTGCTGGAGGACGCCGGCGTAGCCACCGTCCTGGGACGGGCCGTGCTCCGGGACCCGCACACGGTCGCGGTCGGCGATCGCCTGCTCCGCGCCGGGCAGATCCTCGTGGCCGTGGGCGGCTGGCCGAGAATTCCGTCCTTCCCCGGGCATGAGCTGGCGATCACCTCGAACGAAGCCCTCTCGCTCGCCGCCCGTCCGGAACGCATCCTGGTCATCGGCGGCGGCTACATCGCCGTCGAATTCGCCGGGATCTTCCGCGGACTGGGGTCGGAAGTCGTGCTCGCCTACCGTGGCGAGCGGATCCTCCGCGGTTTCGACCGGGAGGTCCGTGCGGCCCTCACGACCGAGATGCAGGCCCGCGGAATCGATGTGCGGGTCGGTCTCTCACCCGCCTCGATCCGCCGCACCGCGCAGGGACTGGAGACCCGGATGCAGGACGGGTCGACCGTGTCGAGCGATCAGGTCCTGATGGCGACCGGGCGGGCTCCCAACACGGCCGGACTGGGACTTGAGGAAGCCGGCGTCGAGCTGGCCGGGAACGGCGCCGTCGTCGTGGACCGCCGGCTGTGCTCCTCGGTTCCGCATGTGCATGCGGTAGGCGACGTCACCGACCGGCACAACCTCACACCGGTCGCGACCGCCCAGGGCCACGCGCTGGCAGACCGGCTGTTCGGCGGTTCGGAACGCGCCGTCGATCTGACCGCCGTGCCGTCCGCCGTGTTCTCGCAGCCCCCGGTGGCCACGGTGGGTGCGACCGAGGAGCAGGCCCGGAGCGGGGGGGCGGCGATCGACGTGTACCGCGCCTCCTTCCGGGCCCTGCGCCATACCCTGACCGGCCGCGCCGGCCGGATTCTGATCAAGCTCGTGGTCGACCGCGAGACCGGCCGCGTCCTGGGGGCCCACATGGTGGGCGACGACGCGCCGGAAATCGTGCAGATGGCGGCGGTCGCGATGCGCGCCGGAGCCACCAAGGCGGATTTCGACGCCACCCTCGGGATTCATCCGACGACGGCCGAAGAGTTCGTCACGCTCCGGACGCCGGTGGCGGCAGAACCGGACGGTGCGCGGTCCGGATAGATTGGCGATACCCTTGCGCTCCGATTCGATCCTCGTTCGAGAATACGGCTGATGACCGCACCCTGGTCGCCGGACAGTTGGCGGGCCCTGCCGGCACGGCAGATGCCGGAGTACGGAGATCCCGACGCACTGGCGCGGGTGGAGCGCGAACTCGCGTCCCATCCGCCGCTCGTGTTCGGGGACGAGATCCGCACGCTCCAGTCGCGGCTGGCGGACGCTGCGGACGGGCGCGCCTTCGTGCTGCAGGGCGGCGACTGTGCGGAGAGCTTCGCGGAGTTCCACGCCGACAACCTGCGCGACACCTTCCGGATCCTCCTGCAGATGGCGGTCGTGCTGACCTACTCCTCCCGCATGCCGGTCGTCAAGATCGGCCGCATTGCCGGCCAGTTCGCCAAGCCGCGTTCGGAACCTACCGAAACCCAGGACGGCGTGACGCTGCCGATCTACCGGGGCGACATCGTCAACGACATCGCGTTCTCCGCCGCGGGGCGCACGCCCGACCCGACCCGCATGCTCAGGGCCTATGCACAGGCGGCCGCGTCCCTGAACCTGCTGCGGGCCTTCGCGCAGGGCGGCTATGCCGACCTCCAGCGGGTGCACCGGTGGACCCTCGACTTCGTTCGCGGCACTCCGCAGGCGGACGCCTATCAGGACTATGCCGACCGCATCGCGGACGCCATGGCGTTCATGGCGGCCGTCGGGGTGACGGCCGAGACCGCGCCGGTCACCCGGACGGTCGATTTCTTCACCAGTCACGAGGCGCTGCTGCTCCCCTACGAACAGGCGCTGACCCGGATCGACAGCCTCTCCGATCAGTGGTTCGGGTGTTCGGCGCATCTGCTCTGGGTCGGCGAGCGCACCCGGAATCCGGGCGAGGCGCACCTGGAATTCGTGCGGGGCATCCGCAACCCTCTTGCCGTGAAGATCGGGCCCCGGACCCGACCGGACGACCTGGTCCGGCTGGCCGACCTGCTGGACCCGGAGAACGAACCGGGACGGCTCACGTTCGTGGCGCGCATGGGGGCCGATCAGGTCGCCGAACGTCTGCCGCCCCTGCTCCGCACGATCCGGGACGCGGGACGGCGCGTGCTCTGGATCTGCGATCCGATGCACGGCAACACGTTCAAGTCCACGTCCGGCTACAAGACGCGGCGTCTGGAGCGGATCTGTGCCGAAATTCGGGGGTTCTTCGAGGCGCACCGCTCGGTGGGCACGCACCCCGGCGGGATCCATCTGGAGATGACCGGACGCGACGTGACGGAATGCGTGGGAGGGGTGCAGCGCATCTCCGAGGAGAACCTCGGTCTCCGATACCACACGCATTGCGATCCCCGTCTGAACGCCACCCAAGGGCTGGAAGTGGCGTTTCAGGTCTCGGACCTGCTGGGCGGGAACCATGTCCGCAAGCATTCGGAAGCGGGGTCGGACCACGATCCCTGACCGTCGCGCACGATGGGTCGGACGATCCCGGGCGGATTCGCACAGGCCGGCGCGACCCGCTATGCTGGGGCGGGATCCGCGGTAGCTCAGTTGGTAGAGCAATCGGCTGTTAACCGATTGGTCGCAGGTTCGAGTCCTGCCCGCGGAGCCATCGCGTGCGGTCGCCGACATCGAGTGGCGACGGGTCCGCCCCGGTGGAACGACCTGGTCCCGACACTGGATCCTGGGTGAGGTACCGCATTCGGACATCGACGGGCCGGCGCAAGACCCAGCTGCGCCCCGTCCCGTCCGCACCCGGTGCCCGGATTCGAACGGTTCCGTTCCGCCCCCGGATCTCCTCCCGCACTCGGCGCGCTGCCGGGACGATCAGGAAACGGCCGCGGCCGATCATCCCGACCAGGGCCGTCGGTCCTGCGGGGGGTCGCCCGAGACCCGCCCATGGAGGCCGACCGCGATGGAACTCGACCGACCATACCCCCCTAACCCGAGGTGGGATTCTGCCGCACGCGGTTCCGACCGCACGTGTCGATTCCCGGTTGCCGGAATTCTTCGCGGCGGCCCCGAGCGGAATTCTTCCTGTCGAGGACTTCGCACATGCCCGCTGCCGGCGCTCCGTGGCGCCGGGGCCGGCTCGCTGCCGTCTCCGGAACCGGCCGCCCGCCGCCTGCTTCGCCTCGCGCCGGCACCCGGGCGGAAGCTCGAACCGCGACCCGCCCCTATCCCGGACCAAGGCCTTGTCAGGGACTTCCGCGTCGAGTGGCCGGACTCCCGTCCAGCCCGTCAGATTCGCCGGGAACGCTGCATGATTGTGCAGCCGTTCCGGCACCGGGCGCCATCAGAACGGGATGTCGTCGTCCTGGATGTCGTCCTCAGGCGCCGCATTCGCTACGGGGTTCCGCCCGACGGATTCGCCGCCGGTCCCCTCCCCTGGCGGCGCGGCGGCTCCCTTGAACTTGTCGAACCGACCTCTGGTGGAGGGTGCCGGCGCCGTTCCCCCTTCGCGCGGCACGGAAAACAGCAGGCGAAATGCGGGCGCGCGCGGATTCTCGCTGTCGTTCGGAAACACCATCAGAAAGGAACCGGCCGGGATCGTGATGTCCTGGTCGTCCGGCGACCGCCCGCCGATGTACTCGCGGCCGCTGGCGCTGGTGCGCTCCCAGAGGCCGGCGATCTCCTGAAGGCCGTCGTCACCACCACGGCGAAACCGATCATCGTTCATGGTCCGCTCTCCAACCTGCGCAGCCCCATGGGTACCACATCGCGCCCAGGGTCGCCGAACGCCTGGCGCACCAACCGGCGCCTCAGAAAGTCCGCCCCGAGTGCGATGCCCTCTTCGTCGATGGCGTGACCGAGACGGGGGCGGACATGGTACCGCACCCGAACGCCCCTGGCTGCCAGCTCGGCGAACATGGCGTACATGCCGCCGACGGGCAACACCTCGTCGACAGCCCCGTGCACGAGGCAGACGTCGGCAGGGGCCGGTTCCTCTGCCGTCGGCAGGAGGGCGCCCGAATACCCCAGAATGCCGGCCAACGGCTTCTGCAGTCCATAGGCCAGAGCCATCATGGTTCCTTGGCTGAAGCCCACCAGCGCTACCCGGTTCGCGTCGAGGCCCAGCCGTCTCCGCTCGGCGTCCAGAAACGACTCGAGATCGATCACGGCGGCGGTCGGGGCCCGGCCGGACTGGGCGTGCGCGAGGTCGAACCACTGAAAGCCGGCCGGGTTCTGGTCGCACCGTTCCGGACCGTGAGGGGACACGAACTCGGCATCCGGAAGCGCCGCGGCCAACGAGGGAGCCAGCTGAATCAGGTCGTCCCCGCTCGATCCCCATCCATGCAGCAACACGACCAATTGCCGGGCGGGCGCGCCCGAACGGGGTGCGGCGCGCGGGCCCGACAACGGGCGTGGCGGAGCCTCGCTGCGGACCGATCCGTCCATGCCTGCTCCCGGTTCGGCAGAGCGACCACGGCTCCCCGGCCTCGGCCCTCCGGAGAGCGGTCGATGCGCCGCGCAGCGCGGGTCCGGGATGGGCGGGAACCGTCCGGCTCCCCCCGCCATCAAGACCTCCACGATAGCACCCGCCAGCGCCCGTTGCCCGGTGCCGGCGCGGGCCACGCACGACCGAACCGACACCGGTCGGGCCCCAAGCCCGGACCCGGAGTCCGGGGCCGCCGGATCAGGTTTCCGGTCGGGACGTGCACCGGGCCGCTGACCGGAGTCCTGAGCCGAAGCCGTCGATCCCCGCGGCGGTTCGCCCTCGTCGCCGGAACGTGCGAGCCGAAACCCGGAGCCCGAAGTCCGGGCATCGGACCAGCGACCACGGTGCGTACCCCGGAGTGCCCGCAGCCCTGCCTCGCGCCGCGGCGGCCCGGCCGCAACCGCATCGGAAACGGAGCGGCGGACGGTTCCGCAGGGTTCCGGCGCCAGGCCGGTCCCCGAGCTCAAGGGGCGACCGGCCGGCGGCGCGTTCTCGCCCGGAAGGCCCGGGCCGCCGCGCAGACCCTATCTTGTCCGTTCGGGCATTCGGGCAGGGGGAACCTCCGTGCAGGGCAAGGTCGTGATGGTGACCGGCGCGACCGACGGGATCGGGCGTTCCACCGCCGAAGCCCTGGCTGCCCGGGGCGCCCGCGTCCTCGCCGTCGGGCGCAACCGGATCAAGGGAGACCGGTGCGTGGCCGACATCCGCGAGAACACCGGCCACGACGACATCGGTTTCTTCCGGGCGGACCTGTCCCGCCAGCAGGAGGTTCGGCAGCTGGCCCGCACCATCTGCACGCAGCAGGACCGTCTCGATGTGCTGATCAACAATGCCGGGGGTCTGTTCGCCATCCGAAGGACCAGTGCGGACGGCATCGAAATGACGCTTGCTCTCAATCACCTTGCCGGATTCCTGCTGACCGGGCTTCTGCTGGAGCTGATGCAGGCCACCCCCGGCGCCCGCATCGTGAATGTCGCCTCGCACGTGCATCGGCGGGCCACCCTGGATTTCGATGACCTCCAGATGGCGCGCCGCTACCGGGGGTGGACCGCCTACCAGCGCTCCAAGCTCTGCAACCTTCTCTTCACGTACGAGCTGGCCCGTCGGCTGGGTGCCTCCGGACCGACGGTGAACGCGCTCCATCCCGGGTTCGTGCGTTCCCATCTCGGGCAGGATCGCACCGACAACCCGCTCTTCGGGCGGACCCTCGCCGCCCTGGCGTTCCGCCTGGCCGGCTCCCTCTCTCCGGCCGAGGGTGCGCGAACCTCCATTCATCTCGCCTCGTCACCGGATCTCGCCGCCGTCACCGGCCGGTACTTCTCGCCCGGCAGGACGGGAGCCTTCCGCCCGCGCATCCGACCGGAACCATCGTCGGCCGTCTCCCGCGATCCTGGAATCGCCCAACGCCTGTGGGAGGCTTCGGAGAAGCTGACGGCGCCCCGACGCACCCGCCGACCGGTCGAACCGATGCCCTGCGGCCAGCGGTCGCCGGGGGTCGGATCCGATTGCGGGACCTCCCCGCGGCAGTAGGGTCTACCTTGGACGGAGATCGATCCGCGGTTCGAACGAAACCGGGTCCCTTGCGCTACTGCCGGGTCCCTTGCGCTACTGAAGGCGGCCGGAACGACCGAGCCCGCCGGACGCAAGGGTTCCGCGCCTGCACGGCCCCCGCGGCCGGACGCCGCCGCGATTCCTGAGAACCGCACGAGGTGCCCATGCATGCCCTGTCTCGGCTCACCCAGCGGATCGTCACGCCCGCGGCCAGGCGAGCCTTGCTGGCCTGGGAACGGCTGGAATCCGGGGTGGCGTACGACCCGACCTGTCCCTCCACCCGACACGATCCGTACCGGGTCTACGCCACGATGCGGCGCAAGGATCCCGTGCACCGGGTGCGGCTGATGAAGGCGTGGGCCCTGACCCGCTACGAAGATGTCGACCGCTTCCTCCGGGATCACCGGCGGTTCACGTCGGAGGGTCGAAACTACGGCTACACGCCGTACCTGACGCTGCTGGATTTCGATCCGCCCACACACACCCGTTTGCGGGGACTCGTGTCCCGGGCCTTCACGCCGCGCGCCGTCGAGAGACTCGAACCCAGGATCCATGCCGTCGTGAACGATCTTCTGGAGGGCGTGTCCGGCCGCCGGCAGTTCGACCTCATCGACGCCGTGGCTTTCCCGCTTCCCGTGATCGTGATTGCGGAGCTGCTCGGAATCCCGCCGGAAGACCGCGACCGGTTCCGAATCTGGTCCGACGAGATCGCGCTGACGGTCGAACCCCTCCTCGACCCGTCGGCCATCCGGAAAGTCCGAAAGGCCACGGGCGAGATGTTCGACTATTTCGAACGGCAGATCGACCGGCGCCGGGCCGACCCGCAGGACGACCTGCTGAGTGCGCTCATGGCGGCCGAGGATGCCGGCGACCGCCTGACCCGAGAAGAACTCCTGTCCACCCTGATGCTGCTGCTGGTCGCCGGCAACGAAACCACCCGCAACCTGATCGGCAACGCCCTGCTGGCCCTGCTGCATCACCCCGACCAGCTCCGGCGGCTGCGGCAGCAGCCCGACCTGCTGCCCGCGGCCGTAGACGAGTTGCTCCGCTACGACCCCCCGGTCCAGCTCGATGCCCGGTTGGCCCGCGTGGACCTGACCCTCGGAGGAAAACGAATCCGCACCGGCGACCGGGTGATCTCCCTGCTGGGTGCGGCCAACCGCGATCCGGACGCCTTCGTCGATCCCGATCGTCTGATTCTCGGACGAACCGAGAAAAGTCATTTGTCCTTCGGACGAGGCATTCACTACTGCCTCGGAGCTTCCCTGGCAGTGCGGGAGGGAAGAGCCGTTCTCGGCGCCTTGCTGAAGCGCTTTCCGGAAATTCGCCTGGCTGCCGAGCCCGTGCGGCGCGAGCAGATGGTCCTGCGCGGCCTGTCCGAACTGCAGATCGAGGTCGCGTGAACCCCGCATCCACGACCGGACGGGGTGCGGCGGGGGGCGGTCGGCCGCCGGCCGTCCGCCTCCCGATGCGGTGAGGCCGGCCGTGCCGGATCGCGGGCGGTGGCCTATCCTCCCGTTTCGTCGCCGTGCCGGAGGGGCCCGTGACCCTGCTGCAGTCCATCCTGCCCTACCTCATCGGAATCAGTCTGGCCGCGGTCGTCGTCGTGCTCGCGGGCGGCATCCTCTCCATGTTTCGCGGCGGCGACTTCAACCTGCGCTGGGGCAATCGTCTGATGCGGACCCGGGTCGCCTTGCAGGCCCTCGCCGTTCTGCTAATCCTTGCGTTCGCCGCCTTGGTCCAGGGTTCCCTCTGAACGGGGTTCCGCGGCCCGTGACCGGGACGCCTCCCGGCCCGGACGGCGCGTCGCGTTTCTTGGTGCTTCTCTCCCGTCGGAGTCGGCCTGCCCATGAAAGTCCTTGTCGCCGTCAAGCGTGTCATCGATTACAACGTCCGCATCCGGATCCTGCCGGACGGCTCCGGGGTCGAAACCGCAAACGTCAAGATGTCCATGAACCCGTTTGACGAAATTGCCGTGGAAGAGGCGGTCCGCCTGAAGGAAGCGGGGACGGCATCGGAGGTGGTCGCGGTATCGATCGGCCCGGCGCGCTGTCAGGAAACCCTCCGCACGGCCCTCGCCTTCGGGTGCGACCGCGGCCTCCATGTCGCGACCGAACCGCCGCCGGAACCGCTGGCGGTCGCGAAGCTGCTCGCCGGCATCGCGGAAGCCGAGCAACCGACCCTCGTGATCCTGGGCAAGCAGGCCATCGACGACGACAGCAACCAGGTCGGCCAGATGCTGGCCGGGCTGCTGGGGTGGCCTCAGGGCACGTTCGCCTCCGACCTGGCGGTCGGCGACGGAACCTTCGAGGTGACCCGCGAGATCGATGGCGGCCTGGAAACGGTCTCGATCCGCGCGCCGGCCGTCGTGACGACCGACCTCCGGCTGAACGAACCCCGCTATCCGTCGCTGCCCGGCATCATGAAGGCCAAGCGCAAGCCCATCGAATCGAAGTCGCCCGCCGACTACGGCATCGACGTCGCCCCCCGCCTGGAAACCGTGACGGTGTCCGAACCGCCGCCGCGACCGCCCGGACGAATCCTGGAGTCGGCGTCCGAGCTCGTGCAGGTCCTCCGCGAAGAGCGGGGTCTGTTCTGATGGCGGTGCTGGTCGTCGCCGAAACCGATGGGGCCAACGTGCCTCGCGGTACCCTCGCTACCGTCACCGCCGCCCTCCGGCTCAGCCCCGACGTGGACGTACTGGTCCTCGACGAGCAGGCGGATGCGGCGGCCGGGACGGTCGGCGCGATCGTCGGCGTCCGCACCGTGCTCCGGGCGCACGGCGCCGGACTGGCGGGGAGTCTGGCCGAAAACCTCGCCCCCGCGGTCGTGGCGGCGGCCGACGGCTATGCCGCCCTGCTGGCGCCGGCGGGAACGTGGGGCAAGAATCTGATGCCGCGGGTGGCCGCCCTGATGGACGTGCAGCAGATTTCCGACATCACGGAAGTGGTGGATCGCGACACGTTCGTCCGGCCCATCTACGCGGGCAATGCGCTCGCGACCGTGCGCTCCCGCGACCCGGTCCGCGTCCTCACCGTGCGCGGCACCGCCTTTCCGGTGGCCGAACCCTCGGGCGGGACGGCGCCCGTGACCGACGGTCCCGAAGTTCCGTCGCAGGGCAGTGCACGGTTTGTCCGGAAGGAACTGAGTCAGTCCGACCGACCCGAACTGGCCGCTTCCCGAATCGTCGTCTCGGGCGGCCGGGGCATGGGGAGCGGCGAGAACTTCCGGCTGCTCGACCGGCTGGCGGACAAGCTCGGCGCCGCGGTCGGGGCAAGCCGGGCGGCCGTCGATGCCGGCTATGTCCCGAACGACTTCCAGGTCGGCCAGACCGGCAAGGTGGTGGCTCCCGAACTCTACATCGCCGTCGGGATCTCCGGCGCCATCCAGCACCTCGCCGGCATGAAGGACAGCAAGGTGATCGTGGCCATCAACAAGGACCGGGAAGCACCCATCTTCCAGGTGGCCGACTACGGTCTGGTCGGGGATCTGTTCCGGATCGTGCCGGAGATCGTCGACGCACTCTGATCCCGGCGGTCAGGTGTGTCGTCCCGCGATCCATGCGCATGATCTGTCTCGACCTCGAAGGCGTCCTGGTGCCGGAGATCTGGCAGGCCGTGGCCGACCGGACCGGCATTTCCGAACTGCGCCGAACCACGCGCGACCTGGCGGACTACGACGCCCTGATGCGGCATCGGGTCGAGACCCTGCGGCACCACGCCATCGACCTGCCGAGGCTGCGGGCCGTGGTCGATGCGCTGGAACCCTTTCCGGGGGCCCGCGTCTTCCTCGACCGCCTCCGCGCCGCGCATCAAGTGACCATCCTCTCCGACACGTTCTACGAGCTCGCGGACCCGCTCATCGCCGCCCTCGGTCGTCCGAGCGTGTACTGCCATCACCTCGACCTTGCGGCCGATGGCCGAATCCTCGGCTGGCGGAAGCGGATCGTCGATCACAAGCGCCGCGCCGTCGAGGGTTTCGCCGCCCTCGGATTCGACGTGATGGCCGCAGGAGACTCGTACAACGACATCGCGATGCTGGATGCAGCGCGGTGCGGGTTCCTGTTTCGGCCGCCCCCACAGATCCGTGCCGAACGTTCCGATCTGCCGGCGCTGTCGGAGTACTCCGAGCTGCTCGCCGCCGCCGGCGCGAAGCGTCCGGACATCCGATCATGAGTCCGGGCGACCTCCTGCTGGTCGTCGACGTGCAAAACGACTTCTGTCCGGGCGGCCGCCTTGCCGTCGCCGACGGCGATCAGGTCGTGCCCGTCATCAACCGTCTGCTGCCGCGGTTCGAGAACATCCTGCTCACCCAGGACTGGCACCCCCCGCACCACACGTCGTTCGCGAGCCGGCATCCCGGAACCGCGCCCTTCGAGACGGTCACGATGCCGTACGGCGAGCAGACCCTGTGGCCCGACCACTGCATCCAGGGCAGTAGCGGCGCCGCCTTTCATCCCGGACTCCGAACCGAACGGGCGCTCGGGATCCTTCGCAAGGGCATGGACGTCCACATCGATTCCTATTCGGCCTTCACCGAAAACGACCGCCGCACGCCGACCGGACTGAGCGGATTGCTTCGGGCGAGGCGGATCGAACGCGTGTATCTGGTCGGCTTGGCGTTCGATTTCTGCGTCTGTTGGTCGGCGCTGGACGCCCGCGCGCACGGGTTCGAAGCCATCGTCCTCGAGGACGCGACCCGACCGGTCGGCCTGCCCGGCACCGTGGCCGCCGCCCGAACCGCGCTCCGGAAGGCCGGCGTGGCCGTCACCCACAGTCGCGCCGAACCCGATGCCGGGCACCGCCCGGCGCGGGGGTAGGGATGCGTCGGGCGGGCCGGAGCCGCCGAACGTCGCGGCCCGGCCGTGCCCACGGTTCCTGCGCCCACCGTTCCCGGACAGCAGACAAAAGGAGACCTGAGCGATGACCCGATGGAGGAAGATGCGGACCGGGGTGCTGGCGGTCCTGACTCTGGTCGGGCCCGCCGGAGCGGCGGCGGCCACCCCCGACCGCCCGGATTCCCTGACGATCGGCATCACGGGATTCCTGTCGGGCCCGGCATCCGTATTCGGCGAGCCGGCCCGGGCCGCCTCCGAGATCCTGCTGGAGGACCTGAACCGCAAGGGCGGGATCGGGGGCGTGCCGGTGAGCGCGATCTGGATTGACGAAGGCGCGGGCGGCGAACACCTCCTGTCCGAATACCGACGACTCGTCCAGGAGCGGAAAGTCGACGCCATGTTCGCGTCGATTTCCAGCGGGAACTGCAAGAAGGTGGCGCCGCTGGCGGAAGACCTCAAGATCCTCAACCTTCTGTGGGACTGCGGTACGCAGAGAATCTTCGAGGAACAGGCCTACCGCTACGTCTTTCGGACCCAGGCGAATGCCACGCCCGAAATGCTGGCGACGGTCCTGTATCTGCTGAAAATGAAGCCGGAGTTCGAGACGATCGCCGTGGTCAACCAGGACTACGCGTGGGGACGCGACAGCTGGCACATCTTCTCGACCGCGCTGAAACGGCTCAAACCCGAGGTCCGGGTCGTCGCCGAGCTCTTCCCGAGATTCGGATCGCCGGATTTTTCGACCGAAATCAGCCGGCTGCTGGCCGTGCGACCCGACGTCATCCTGTCGACGGCCTGGGGCGGCGATCTCGACAACTTCGTCCGGCAGTCGGTGCAGCGCGGCCTGACGGAACGCAGCACGTTCGTGCTGCCCTTGATGGAGAGTTCGCTGCAGCGAATCGGACCCGATCTGCCCGCCGGCATCATCGTCGGCGCCCGCGGCGATCACTACTTCCTCCATCCGGAATTCCGCCGCGATCCGGAATTCCGGGCGTTCATCGCGCGATACCAGGAGGCCACCGGCGAGTATCCGATCTATCCGGTGTTCCACATCGCCCAGGCCCTGGCCGCCCTGAAGGGGGCCTACGAGAAGGCCTTGGCCGACAGCGACGGTGCATGGCCCGACACGGAGCAGGTCGTGGACGCCATGGAAGGTCTCGAGTTTCGCGGACTGGGCCGGCCGGTGTCGATCCGGGACGACCATCAGGGCATCGAAGACCAAATGATCGGGATGACCGGACGGGATCCGGCCTACGAGTTCGCCATCATGGACCACATGATGATCTTTCCGGGCGCCTTGATCACGACGCCGGCGGGAATGGATTCGACGGCCTGGCTCGCCACGCTGCCGGAGAGCATTCTCGAGATTCCGGTCCACACCTACCGCCACGCCGAATGAGCGCACCGGGCCCCGGGGATCCGCGAGGGGCGCCCGCCCGATGGATCCGATCCTGATCCTGCTGGCCGTCCTCGACGGCATCGCCTATGCCGCCCTGGTCTTTCTGGTGGCCGCGGGGCTCACGCTGATCTTCGGCGTCATGCGGATCCTGAACGTGGCCCACGGCGGATTCTACGCAATCGGCGCCTATGCGGCCGCCAGCCTGGTGCTCGCGGTCCGGGATCTGGAACTCAGTCCGTGGCTGGGATTTCCGATGCTGCTGGTCGCGGCCGGCGGCGTGGGTGCGACGCTCGGGATCCTCATCGAACGCTTCCTGCTGCGGCGCATCTACGGGAAGGACGAGGCCCTCCAGCTGCTGGTGACCTTTGCCGTCTTCATGATCCTGGAAGACGTGCAGCGCCTGGCGTGGGGGGTGCAGCCCTATGCGGCGGCCGATCCGGTCCGGCTGCTCGGCACGATCGACGTGATGGGCATTCCCTACAACACGTACCAGATCCTCCTGCTGCCGGCCGTCGCGCTGCTCGTCCTGTGCGGTCTGCGGTGGTTCCTGCGCGGTACCCTGAGCGGCAGGCTGATCACCGCCGTGACCGAGGATCGGGAAACGGCGATGGCCATGGGGATCAACGCCCCCAAGGTGTTCACGCTCACGTTCGTCATCGGTGCGGTACTGGCTGCCCTCGGAGGGGCCTTGGCCGCCCCGACGACGGCGATCCAGCCCGGGTTGGGGGCCGACATGATCGTCCTGTCGTTCGCCGTCGTCGCCACCGCCGGACTCGGTCAGGTGGAGGGAGCGGCGCTGACCGCGCTGCTGATCGGGCTGGGTCGATCCTTCGCCGTCTATCTGGTGCCGGAACTCGATGTCCTGATCCCCTACCTGATCATGGTGCTGGTCCTGCTGGTCCGGCCGCAGGGACTGTTTGCCGTCACCGGGCCGCGACGGATCTGACATGCGGCGGATCCACTTCCTTCCGGCGCTCCTGATCCTCTCGGTGGCCGTTCTGCCCTTTGCCGTCCCCTGGATGAAGGTCGTGCTGACGGTGGCGCTCGCCAAGGGACTCGCGGTGCTCGGAGTCGTGCTCCTGCTGCGGGCCGGCCAGGTCTCGTTCGGCCATGCCATGTTCTTTGCCGCGAGCGCCTACAGCGCCGCGTTCCTGATGCAGGGATTCGCGGGCCCCGACCTGCTCCTGCTGCTGCTCGCCGGCGGCGTCGTGTCCGCCGGCGCAGGGGCGGTGATCGGCCTGTTCGTGGTGCGCTATCGCTACATCTTCTTCGGAATGCTCAACCTCGCGTTCTCGATGGTGTTCTATGCCCTGCTCGAGAAGCTGTTCCATCTCACGGGAGGCAGCGACGGCCTGGCCGTACCCCGCCCCACGGTGTTCGGCGCCGACCTGTCGCGCCCGTCCTTCGAGACCGCACTGTTCTATGTCTCGCTGACCGTCGCCGGCACGGCCGGTTGGGGCGTGCACCGGTTTCTGCGTTCGCCGCTGGGGGTCGCGCTGAGCGCCCTGCGGACCAACGAGACCCGCGTCGAGTACCTCGGACTGTCCGCCCGCCGGATCCTGCTGGTCGCCTACGTGCTCTCCGCCGCCCTCGCGGGCCTGGGCGGAACCCTCATCGCGGTCAGCCAAGGCGTCGTCACCCCCGATCTCGGCTACTGGATCCGTTCCGGCGAGTTCGTCTTCATTGCCGTCCTGGGCGGCTCGGGGCATGTCCTGGGCGCATTCGCCGGGGCCACGGTCTACGAACTCGTACGGTTCTATGCGGCCTCCATGGCAGCCGATATCTGGCAGATGGTGCTCGGTCTGGTCCTGCTCGCCATCATTCTGTTCGCCTCCCGCGGCCTGGTCGGACTCTACCGGGATCTTGCCGGCCTCGCCGTTCCCTCCCGGCGCCGGCGGCGGCGGGAGCCGGCAGCGTGAGCGGCCCGCTCCTCGAGGCCCGCAACCTGCACATCCGTTTCGGCGGCGTCACCGCGGCCAACGGGATCGACCTCGACGTACTGCAGGCCGAGCGCCTGGCGATCATCGGTCCCAACGGCGCCGGAAAGACCACCTTTCTCAACATCTGCACCGGCTACCTCCGGCCGAGCGCCGGCACGGTCCGGTTCGGGGAACACGAGATCACCTCGCTGGCCCCGCGCGCGATTACCCGGATGGGCATCGCCCGGGCCTTCCAGATCCCTCAGTTGTTCCCCGATCTGAGCGTCCTCGATCACCTGTTGCTGGCGGCGGCGGCCCGCGCGCGGACGTGGCATCCCTTTCGGCGGCTGGGCCGACTGCCGGAACGCGGCGAGATGTTGGAACTGCTGGCCGTCTTCGAGCTGACGGGGGCGGCCGCGCGATCGATCGGCGAACTTCCCGAAGGAACCCGGAAGCTGGTGGATGTCGCCATGGCACTGGCGCTGCGGCCGCGACTGCTGCTGATGGACGAGCCGACCAGCGGGGTCAGTTCGCAGGAGAAATACCGGATCATGGACCTGCTGGTGGAAGTGCTCGCCGAGCACGGCGTGACCTCGGTCTTCGTCGAACACGACATGGAAGTGGTGCGCCGGTATGCCGACCGGGTCGCAGTCTGGAGTTCCGGCCGCATCCGGTCGATCGGCCCGCCCGGACAGGTTCTGAAAGATCCATCGGTGATGCGCGATGTCATCGGGATGTAGCCGGTGCTGACCTTCAGGGACGTCAACGTTCATGTCGAGGGAGCGCAGGTCCTGCGCGACATCTCGTTCGAGATCGCGCCCGGCACCACCTTCGCCTTGGTCGGCAGGAACGGTGCGGGCAAGACCACCACGCTCCGTGCCGTCATGGGCCTCGCTCCCCTCTCCGGCGGCGTCATCGCCCTGGCCGGGAGGAACCTGAACGCGGTGCCCCCGCATCGACGGCCGGCGCTCGGCATCGGGTACGCCCCGGAGGACCGGCGTCTGTTCTCCTCCTTCACCGTGGAAGAGAACCTGCTTCTCCCGGCCCGGGCCGGCCGTCTGGACGACCGGCAGGCGCAAAGCGCCCTGGAGAAGGTGTACGCCACGGTGCCGGAACTGCGGGACCTGCGCCGTCGTCCGGCCGGATCGGTCAGCGGCGGACAGGGGAAGATGGTCGCGTTCGGGCGGGCCCTGATGCGGGGTACGCGACTGGTGCTCTTGGACGAACCCTTCCAAGGTCTCGCTCCCGCACTGGTGCAGCGCTATGCGAGTGCCCTGCGAAGGCTGCGCCGGCGCGAACCCCGGCTCGCGATCCTGATCACCGAATCGAATCCCGACCTCCTTGCCGAATTCGCGGACTCGACCGGCCGGATCGAACGCGGCGAGATCGCACCGCCGCCCTCCAAAATCCGCGACGACCGCCGCGACGGTCCTCCATGACGCAGCAGATTCCGGCGCCGAACGCCGCCGGCCGGTCCGGACGCCGCCGGGCCCGGGGAAACCGTTCCTGCCCCCTGCGACGCCACCAGCAGCGGAGGCTCTCCACGGCGAACGCCGCCGTGTCATGGCTGATGCCGACACGCACCCTTGCCCGGTGCGCACAACAACCTACGCGGGTACAACCGGACAGCCATCACGATTCGGGCGGCGCCTCCTGCCGAATCTTGCCTCCATGCCCCCAGCCCACCATGTTCCGAGCTTCCGCACCGCAAGAACCCGTGCATCGACGCGCACCGGGAAACGCCACAGCGCGTGCAACTTGACTTGGGTTGGTTTTCACAGTAGACAGGGACCGTCGGAAGGCGGTTAACAAACGTCTCCCGCATCTATTTAGTGTCTGCACGGAAAATCATAACGCATTGTATATGCAACCATATTTGGAATCTGGAGAACCGAAGATTCCTTCTTTGAGGGCATATGACGGCATATTCCGCTGAAATCAGGCTGGATTCGATGAATCTTCGCCCTGTCAATATTGAGTTTTCATTCATGTAATCCGACTCTTAGGGATTTTCCGGGCAGGCACTATTTAGGGGCACCCTCGGGTGCCCCATTTACGTTATCGGAGGCATCGCCATGCCACAGATCGCCGTCTTCGTGCACGCTGGCTACCTGTACGCCCAGGGGTCTGTCCTGCTCAAGGGGAAAAGACTGGTTCGGGATTTGATCCAAATTTCGGAGAAGGAAGCCCTCGACCAATTGACCGAGACCGCCTGCACTGTTGCTTCCGATGCCCGTCTGCTCCGCATCTACTGGTATGATGGCGTTCTCATAAGCAACTACCCAAGACTTGAACAGGACTTGATCGCTCAGTCCGCGAATACCAAGCTGCGTCTCGGGTTGGTCAACAGCCGCGGCCGGCAGAAAGGGGTGGATTCGCTGATCGTCACGGATCTGATCGAGCTCGCACGTAACCGCGCGATCACTGATGCTCTGATCCTTTCCGGCAACGGAGACATAACGATCGGCGTGCAGATCGCGCAGACCTTCGGGGTGCGGGTTCACCTTCTCGGCATCAAGCCGGCCAAGGGATCCCAGTCGGACAGCTTGAGGATGGAGGCCGATACCTGCCACGAATGGGACGAAACCATCGTCGGCAGATGGATGCGATGCAATGACACAACTGTGGCTCTTCCTGTTCAATCGGCATCGGTTACCCCCGGAACCGACAATCTGCTTGCGGCGGACTGACGGCCGTCTGCGAGCGAGCCCCTTTCGACCTCCGGCGAATTCCAGGAGACCGTAGCCGTCGAGGTGAAACATTTGATCGAAACGCTTTCCGCCGCCGATCTGGCAAGACATGCGCAATTCATCGACACCAACCCGGGGCGCATTCATGCCGATATCGATCGCCAAACCCTTACCAACCTTCGTCATCACCTCGGCCGCGATCTGACGTACAACGAACGCAAGAATTATCGTCAAGCATTCGCTGAAGCACTGCGTCTTGCTTGCGACGACGCTGATCGCCGCGAGTAACCGGCACCCCGAACCGGAATCCTGCCGACGCTCGATCCTCTGATGTCCGAACCTCGGGAAATTGCCGGGCAAGAATCATGAACCTCCGGCAATCGTTCAGGCGGGCTTCGGAGGCAGTTCGCAGACCATGCGGAGTCCGGTTCCGGGAAGGCGGGTGCGGGTTTCGTTGAGTTCCTGCAGAAGCCCCGCGGTAGAGGCGTCGCCGGCGTTGCAGGCGGTTCCGAGGACGCACACCCGGAGGATCCCCGGTTCGGGTTCAGGGAGGAGGGCGGCGTCGGCCTGCAGGAGGGTGCGGAGGTATCTCCGCGGCCGCGGTTTCCTACCCTGCTTCCTTCGCTACGGCCGCCATCATCCGGGTTGCGGCGCGACAGGCGATCATGCTGAGCGGGGCCTTCGACATCCTCAAGCCCCGGGCCACCGCCGCATCGCTCCCCCCCCCTCGGCCGGCCGACCGAGAGTCTGCTCCTTCGCCGTGGCCGAGAGCACCGGGAGCTCGCAGCTCGGACGGAGGTTGATACCGACGGTCGTTGATTGGGGGTCTTGGAGCTTCCCGCCGGCCCGGCGCAGTGAAATGCGGGTCGTCGCCGAGCGCGCTTCGAGGGGCAGCCTCGACAGCGGCCTGTCTTGTCCCCGCAGGCGAACAGCCCGATACCGGCGGCTTTCGACGGGCCGCCCGCGTTGGCCCTTAACCCCGGATAACATCATTCGATGGCATCTTGGCAGTTATCGAACCGGAGGCGCCGACATGAGCACAAGCATCGTCGTCCGCGACATCGACCCCGCAGACAAGTCCTGGCTGCGGCGCGAGGCCCGGCAGGCCGGAGTGTCGATGGAAGAACTGGTGCGCCGCCTGATCCGCGAAACGCGCGCGAAGCGCGAACGCCGACTGAAACCGTCCGAAGCCTTCGCGCGGTATTTCGGGGAGGAGCACGGCGTCGAGCTGCCGCCGCCGGCCCGCTTCGGCTACAGGCCGCTGTCGTACTCCGGAGCGAAGGAGGAATGACGGTTCGGCTTGCATGGCTGGTCGACGCGAATACGGTCTCCGAAATGATGCGGTTGCGGCCGGACCCGAAGGTCGCTTCCTTTCTCGATTCCATCGCCGACGAGGGGCTGGGCATCGCGTCCGTCACAGTCTGGGAGATTCTCAACGGGATCGGCCGGCTCGACCCCGCCGGCGCCGACGGGAACTCGCCGAACGGTTCCGGGACCTTCTCGACGACCTGTTCGAGGACCGGGTCGTGGCGTGGTCCGCGGCGGATGCGCAGGCCTGTGCGCGGATCATGGAGGACAAACGCCGGCGCGGCGAGCCGCTGGACGACCATGTTCCGGACGCCTTCCTCGCCGCTGCGGCGGCCGTGCGCGGTCTTGTCATCGTGACCCGCAACCGGGCGGAATTCCGGAACACCGGCGCCGAAACCGTGGATCCCTGGACCGGGTGCCGGTCTTGAGCTTCGCACTAGACGCCGGGTCCTGTTGTCGCTGCCGACGCCCCGATCCGCATATACGACCCACATGAGATTCCGCCCATGACCATGGACAGCCAATCCGCCCCCGATGCCGAACGCCGGGTTTCCGAGGCCCTGGCGGAGATTGAGCAAATGAGCCAGCGCCAGACCGATGGCAAATGGCTGGAACGTCTGACGCGCGACTGCGCGCCGCTGATCGCCGACTGGGATATCAGCGAAGCTTGGCTCTGGCAGGAATGGCCGGATCGGGGGTCGGTGGACCTCGGGATTGATGTCGTCGCCAGAAGGGCCAGCGACGGCAGGCTGATCGCCGTCCAGTGCAAATCCAGGAAGCTGGACGAACATGGGCGCGGCGCAGACATCACAAAGACGGAACTCGACAGCTTTCTCGCGCACTCGGCCGATGCGGCTTGGGCGGAACGCTGGCTGATCGTCAATGGTGACGTCCGTCTCGGCCGCAACGCAGAAGCGACCGTGGGGCAAAAGCCCGTAAAACAGATCAACATCGAGACCGATCTCCGGAAACAACAGGACACGAATCGGTCCGACGAGCCTGAACCGCACCCGCGTTGCGACGGCAGCGGCGAGCGCCTGACCCGCGACCGCATGCAGGCGGACGCGATCGAGACCAGTGTCACTCGTTTGCAGGAACACGCCAAGGCGAATGGCAGCGGCAGGGCCAGGGGGCGGATCATCCTGCCTTGCGGGACCGGCAAGTCGCGCATCGCGCTGCGGATCGTCGAACGACTCACGGAACCGGGACAGGTCTCGGCGGTCCTCTGCCCTTCGATCGCGCTCGTATCCCAGCTCCGAGCCGAATTCCTCGCCCATTGCGCGGTCGGCATGAAGGCCCTAGCGGTCTGCTCCGACGAAGGCGTTGCGAGGGACAAGGACCTGGCATCGGATCCGACGGCGGATCTCGGACATGCGTCCGCTTCCGAGGTCAAAGGGTGCGTCACGACGCAGGTTGACAAAATCGGCGAGTGGATGGACACCGTGGCAGCGGAGGGCGACCGCGTCGGCGTCATCTTCGGCACCTACCAGTCCAGCCATCGGATTGCAGACGCGTTGGGCGCCGGGCGGCAGATCCAGCTGTTGGTCGCCGACGAGGCCCACCGGACGGCAGGTCTCAGGCGGGTCGCGAAGCTGAAGGAGAAGCTCCGGGACTTCACCGTCTGCCATGACGACGCGAGGTTCCCCGCGACATACCGCATCTACCAGACCGCGACGCCCAGGATCTACACCGGCAGGTCGCAGAAGAACGGCAGGTCGCAGAAGAACGCCGACTGGATCGTGCGGGACATGGCGGACGAGTCGGTGTTCGGCCCGGAGCTGTACCGCCAGTCCTACAGTGCCGCCGTCGCCAACCGCTGGCTGACCGACTACCGGATCATCGCCATCGGGGTGAACGACGAGGACGCCTACCGGACCGCGAACGAACTCGCGGAGAGACACGGCAGCAGGCTGTCGACCGCACACTTTCTCAGGGGGCTCGTCTTGGCCCTGACGATGAGCGGGGCCCTGAGCGCGAACGGCGTGAACATCCGGTCCTCGATCAACTTCATGAACCTGACCGCTAGGTCCAGAAAGATGACCGAGGCGCTCGGGTCCGAAGCGGTGCGGGGCTGGGTGCAGCGAAGGCTGGCAGCCGAAGGGGCGGAGGCGCCGCCCGCGGCCTACCGGCTGGAGCATCTCGATGCCGGAAGCAGGGTCGCCGAGCGCGAGCATGCCAAGGCGCGGCTCATGGGCGCGACAGACACGGCCCCGCACGGCATCCTCAATGTCGGCATCTTCGGCGAGGGAGTGGACGCTCCGGCTCTTTCCGCCGTCGGATTCCTCGAGGCCCGCAAGTCGCCCGTCGATGTGATCCAGGCCGTCGGGCGGGTGATGCGGCGGGCTGAGGACAAGGAGATGGGCTACATCATCTGCCCGATCCTCATTCCACCCGACACCGACGCCGAGACGTGGCTGCGGAACAGCGGTCCCGAAGACGGCTGGAGGGAACTCGGACAGATATTGCTGGCGCTCCGGGCCCATGACGGTCGGATCGAGGACCGGCTGTCGGATCTCATGCAGCTGTACTTGCCGCCACGGTCAGCGAAAGACGTCGCGACGATGATTACCCTCGGCCGCGAAGGTCGCCGGGTCCGGCATTACGGACATGTCGGCGAACCGGGAACGGCAGAAGGGGCCGTCGAGAAGGTACTGGCCGGCAAAGCCAGACCCGGGGACGTATTCCTTTCCCTGGAAGAGGTCGTGCCGATTGCCGATCCCGGCTTTTCGGATCCGGATCGCCCGGGTTCGGGCCTGACGGCCGAGCGCATCGTGAGCGGCAAGCGTCGCGAGGACGGCAGCGTGGAACTGCGCGAAGCCGGAACGGTCCGGTCGAAGGCGGCGACGGACGGAACGCCGGGACCGGTCGACGCCAGCAAGTCCAAGCAGACGGGCCGGAAGATGGTCAATGGCGAAGCCGGTCGCAGGCTCGACCGGCGGCAGCGGGCGCAGCAACGCGAGGCCCGCGCGGAAGAGCGGATCAGAGGCCTCTTCGACCGGGTCGAGGATGTCGGCATCAGCGTCAATCTTCTCGCCCGGTCGGGGCTTGCCCGCAACCGCGCCGAGCGCGACGTCAACCTCCTCGACGACAGCATCGAGGAGGCGAGGCGATGCCTCAAGGGGGATGAGCTGGACGCGCTGCTTGACCGGCATTTCGGACTGGATCAACTGGCTGACGACAAGCACCAGACGCAGGCGGACGGCTGCAAAATCGCGGCGCTGCTACTGATGAACGCAGCCATGCTGCATCAGCGGATTGCCGCCGGCGGCTGGCTGCCGGAGATCTCCGGAATGGACACAGTCAAGGGGGCCACGGATCCGACCACGGAGTTGCACAGCCAATGGAACCGCATCACCCGGATTGATTTCCTGCCAGTGCTGGAGCCGGGCATCGAGATCATCGAGGCCGTTCGGAAATCCGGGCGCCTAGAGGGCCTGAACCGCGCGCTCCGGCACTTGGCGGGCGAGGCCGGGCGCATCGCCGAGAGCTATGCCGACCTCGGCGCCGACCACGCCGGACCCTTGTTCAACAAGGTGATGGGGAACCAGGCCTCGGACGGCGCCTATTTCACGCGCCCTCCGGCGGCCGCGTTGCTGGCGCGTCTAACGCTTGATGCCGCTGGCCGGGAGGCGGACTGGACCGAGGAGGGAACCTGGCGCGCGCATCGGACCGTCGATCTCGCCTGCGGCTCCGGCACCCTCCTCGCCGCCCTGCTGACCGAGATGAAACGGCGAGCCGAAGAGCAGGGCGCCGACCGGCAAAGACAGGCGGAACTGCAGAAGCTGGCGGTCGAGGAGGTGATCGCGGGCCTCGATTTCAATCCGGTGTCCCTGCAGCTCGCCGCCGCCCAGCTGACCGCCGGCAATCGGGACGTGGCCTACCGGAGGATCGGTCTTCATCGCATGCCCTACGGGCCGCACGGCGGCAAGGTCCGGGTCGGCACGCCCGAACTGCTCGGCCAACGGAGCATCCTTCGCAGGGCCGGTTTCGATCTGGACGACGAGAGCCTGGACTCCGAACAACTGCGGATGGCCGAGGACGATCCGCTGCTCGGCGACGCTGTCGACGCGGTCCGGAAGGTCCGCATCGTCGTCATGAACCCACCGTTCACGAACCGCTCGAAGATGGGCGAGAAATTCCCGAAAGAGGTTCAGAAACGGATGCGCAAGCGCGTCGACGGCCATGAGAGGACGATCATCGCCGTCGACCCGGAAATGGAGAATTTCGGGGACAAGAATTCGATCCGGCCACTGTTCGTCGCGCTTGCGGACACGTGCCTCGACCCCCGGAACGGGCTGCTGGCGATGGTCAACCCGACCATCGCGCTGACGACCGCCTCCGGTCGACAGGAGCGCATGGTTCTCGCCCGGCGTTTCCACATCCACACGCTGCTCACCTGCCACGATCCCGGGCAGATCAATCTCAGCCAGAACACCTCGATCAACGAGAGCATGATCATCGCGAGACGGCACGAGGGCGCGAGACCGCCGACGCGCATCGTCGGCCTCGACCGCTTTCCGTCGGACGAGGGCGAGGCGGCGGAGCTGCACCGTTGCCTTGCGGACTGCGCGACCGGTCTGCTGCCGGACGGTTGGGGCGAGGTCTCCGAATGGCCGGCCGAGCGTATCGAGGCAGGCGACTGGTCGGCGGTCGGCTTCCGCTCGCCGCAGCTCGCCGCAGCGGCCGTGCAGATCGCGAACGAGAACCGCCTTGTGTCGATCATCGATCAGGAGGCGGTGCCGTCCGCCGTGCTGCAGGGGGGGGGGTAGGTCGCTGGCGAAAGCCGCCCCGGACACCCCGGGGAGCTTCCCGGTTCTGTATTCCAAGGGGGCCGAGGCGCAGACGCGGATCCACGCTGAGCCCGACGTCTGGTTCGTTTCGACGAAGCCGGCCGGGTCCGACGGGCTGCTCGACGGTCAGGGAGAATCCCATGCGGAGAAGTTGCAGCAAAACGCCGGACACCTGCTGGTTACGGCCGGTCAGGACACAAGCACGGGTCGTCTGACTGCGGTCGCAAACGAAGTCCAATACATCGGAGCCGGATGGATGCCCGTGCCGGGGTTCACGTTCAAGCAGGCCAAGGCGGCGGCCGTGTTTCTGAACTCGACCGCAGGGCGGCTTCAGCTCATGCAAAATCCCGGAAAGAAGCTGAGTTTCCCCAAATACAACCCGGGCGCGTACGAGAATATGCGGATACTCGATTTATGCGACGAAAAAGCCGTATCTGTGCTGGCCATGTGCTGGGACCGGACCCGCGGCATGGATGTGCCGCAATACCGTGACGGCGAATGCGAGGTTCGTCGGCTCTGGGACGAGGCAGTCGCGAAAGCCTTGGACCAGGATCCGGACTGGCTGTCCGAATGGCGGCAGTTGCTGCACGACGAGCCGCATGTGAGGGGGCTTGGCCGTAACCAGTTCGGAGAGTGACACCGATCGCTTCCCGCCTCTACCCCCTGACCCGAAGTTCCCCCGGCAGGAATCCAGCCCCCCCCCAGAGCATGGGAAAGGCTTGGGCCCGCGCCGAAAGCCGTCCGGAGGCCCGCTCGCCGCACCCCGTTCTCGGCCAGCCGGGCCGCCCGCAGGAACCAAGCGCCGTGATCGCCCGCTTCGTGAAAATCGTACGGCTCCAGGTTCGAAAAACAGATCGCCCGACCGTGTTCGTTCTCCGCAAACGAGAAGCAGAAAGGCCCGATCAGAATTGCCTTGGAAGGGAGCGGGGAAAGCGTGTTCCTGGGGAATGTTAACATTTCAGGTTCTTGAGAGCATCGACAATGAGTGCGAAGTGGATGAAGAAGTTAAAGACAATATCAAGCTTGTCGAATCTTGTGGAGACTCGTCGAAATCGTTTGATTCGCCGAAACAGACGCTCGACCTCATTGCGTTTCTTGTACCGTTCCCGATCCTAGTCCCATGGCGCAACCCGATTTGCCTTCGGTGGGACCACAGGCTCCAGGCCACGGCCCGCAACCCGCTCACGGGTCTCGTCTCCTTCCTAGGCCTTGTCCATCACCAAGTATCGTGCAGTATCCGATACTATCAATCGGTTCAGTAGTTTGAGTCCTTGGAGCCCATCCCCCTCTTGTCCTCCGGACAAGGAAAACCCCACGGCGCTTCGATCCTCCGCGGCAACCAGATGAAGCTCGGTAGTCCAGCCCCCGCGTGACGTCATGTTGAGTTAACAGAATCCAGGCCACTGCGAGGAGGATATCGGGTTCCCCTATCCTGCCCGAAGACGGATTCCCAAGCCCAAGATCCGGCCACCGGGAAACCTCCGGTATTCCAGTGGAAAGGGCTCCCGTCAGGCCTAGCACGGCATCCCGATTTCCGGACGTCTGAAACTGCGCCTACATCCGTTCCGGACGGTTGGGCGACGCGATCCCGATCCAGTCACGCGGATCGAGTTCCGGTTCCGGAACCCTGATCGCCGGGCGGTCGACCGCGCCGGAAGGGGCCCGGTAGGTCCAGCGCGAACCGACCTCCGGGAAGACCGCAAACTCCCGATCCGACTCCGGCTCGGTCGCCTAGGACAGCTATTCGGACAAGGTCTGATGCAGCCGCAGCGGCTTCCGCAGCCCTCGGACAACGGCCGGATCGTCAACCGGAGTTCGCGGACCCGATGCGTGAACCATCCTGGGAGTCCCTGGATCGCGACACGATGGGCATGCGGCGCACGGCCCGGCGAAGGTGTCGGTACTCGAGCCGATCATGGTCCACGGGGTTGAGACCCGGGGCATCCGCAACCACGACTGCTTTCGCATGCGCAAAGTCAGCCCGGAAGTGCACCGAACTCTTCACGATCACCACCCGCTGCGCGTCGGGGTCGATTCCCACGTGACGAAACACGGACCGGTCGGCGGCCTGCATCCGTTTCGACGCCACCGCCACGGCAACCCGGCCGCACCGCAGGCCGGCCATCGGACCGAGATCCATCGTCGAGCCGCCGAACATCGGTCCGGTCGCGGGAAACCGCCCCGCGCCCAAGGCCGTGACGCGCGCGCAGCCCACGTACGGGCGGCCGTCGCTGCGGCCTCCGAGCCTCACGGAGATCTCGGCGCCCACTCCGGCAGCAGCGGCCTGGGCAACAGTATCCGGATCCGCCAGCACGCCTACGGCCAGGCCTTCTTCTCCCGTCCCGACCGCTGCCTGCAGCAGGCCGACGGTATCCCCCGCGCCGCCGGCACCGGGATTGTCGCGCGTATCGGCAATGACCACGAGACCAGCCGCCGCATCTGCCCTCCGGAGCGCTTCCCGCACCGCTGCCTGCGGGGCATGCAACGGCAGGACCAGATCCGGCTCGGCAGCCCTCAGCTGTTGCAGGACGGAGGTCACCGCCGTTGCCGCCGCTGCTTCGGTATCGGCATAGCCCAGCACGCTCGGTCCGGTCTCCCAGACGTCTGCCGGAGGAAACCCCAGCATCAGGGACATCGAGTGGACGGATGCACCGACGGCTTCTCGCTCGTGGTCTCCCAAACCGGCGTAGATCTGGCGGAACGGGCCGGAATCCGTGCACTGGCACACCAAGGGTACGAGAAACGGCCCGCGTTCCATCACCTTGGCCGGCGGTCGACCCTCTCGAATACCCGGGAGAACGGCCTTGAGCACCCGGTACGTCCGCCCCCCGGTCGCTGCCATGTCGACATGAGGATAGGAGCGGAACGCAACGAGGGCATCGCTCGCATCCACCATGGTCCGGCTGATGTTGGCATGGAGGTCCAAGCTCGCCACCACGGCCGTCGAAGCTCCTACCTCGGCCCGGACCGCCGCCAGCGTCGCGCCGTCGCCGTCGCGCGCCTGCTCCGCCACCATGGCTCCGTGCAGATCAAGGTACACGGCATCGACCGGACCGGCCGCGCGCAGGCCCTCGCGAATCCGCCCCACGATGGCTTCGTAGGCCTCCGCCGTCACCGGTCCCGAGGGCACTGCCGAACACCAGAGCAGCGGCACGATGTCGGCGCCGTCGACGCGAGCGGCCTGCAGAAACCCTGCAGCGGCGATGTTGCTGCCGCCGAGCTCCCCCTCCAGTTCTCGGCCCGTCAGCATCGGCGGCCATCCATCGGCTTCCTCGAATCGGGCAAGCGTCGCGGCTTGCGGCGAAAACGTGTTGGTCTCGTGCACGAAACCGGCGACGGCAACCCGCAGCATCAGGGTTCCCGCACCACGATCTTCACCCGGGTACCGGCAGCCGGCACCTCGTTGGCCTGCAGACCGTTCAGCAGTTCGAACCAGCGCCCGGGATGGGCATGCACCTCCATCCGGCTCACCAGTGATTCTCGGGTATCGGAGTCCGTCACGGCAATCACCCGGATGGACTGCGGTCGCAGCATTCGCCGCTCCCGCGCATTCAGGCGCCGGACGCTCAGCGAGGTCTTCCGAACGTCTGCCGCCCGGGCCAGACTCACCGCGAGCGGCACCACGTAGCGAAGCCGGCAAACCCGGCGGGCCATGCAGCGGACGACCAGCGTCCGAACCTCGAACCGCCGGACTCCCCGTTCCTGCCGGCGGACGCCGATCACCGCATCCATGCCGTCCAGTCGCAGTCCCTCGACACCGCGACTCCCTCGAGGGAGGAAGGCTCTGATCCCCGCTGGCCTCCGATGGAAGATCTCGCCGTACACGATGCGGGTACCATCCTCCCCCCAGGCCGTTACCCGACCCGTTTCCTGGCGAATGCGGAAGTCCCCCGGAATCCGGAAACGGATGCCGGCTCCTCCGAGCAGTACCTCCCGTCCCTGGACGAGGCCCATTCCGGGAGGGTCACCGAACCTCAGCCCGTCGATCTGATCCAGCAGCGCATCTTCAGGGATCCCGGGATGGCCGACAGTCGGCCCGTCCACCAGCGCGGTAGCCCGTCGCAGACGTTCGGCCGGCTGCGGATGCGACAGCCGCATGGGCTCGTGGGGGCCGGGGGCGTCCCTGACGATCTCTGCGTGCACCTCGTTCGCTTCCAGCATGCGCACGATGCCCGCCGGATCGAGTCCGGCGGCGCGCAGGTAGCGGACGGCCCTCGCATCCGCTTCCAGCTCCTCTGCCTGACTGTACCGGGCCAGGAACCGGTCGCGGCGAAGCCGGGCCAACACCGTGCCCGAACCGACCCGTCCGGAACTCCTCGCAGCATCCGGGAACCGCCGCTCGGCCGCAACCGTGCGCAGGCGGCGGGCGGGCGCGTGACGGGCCGCCACATGCGCGATCTCGTGCGCCAGCACCGCACCCAGATCCGAGCCGCTTCGGGCCAGCGCGATCAGGCCCCGGGTCAGATAGACGTACCCGCCGGGCAGAGCGAACGCGTTGACCGCCGGAGTGTCCAGGACGGTAAACGTCCATTCGTCCTGACCATATCTCGATTGTCCGGCGAGGTGCTGTCCGAGAGCATCGACATACGCATGAAGCGCAGGATCGCCTTGGTAGATTCCCCCGAAGGCCCTGACCAACTTCGGGTGTTCGCGTGCCCCGACCTCCCGGTCCTCCGGGCGGAAACGATCGTCCGCCGTCGCCTGCCCCAGAAACCCGACCGCCACCAAGGAGCCGGCCAGCATGCAGCGGAAACCTGTTGCTCCAGAGCGTATTGTCTTCGCCAATTCCGACGGAACCTGAAGGGAAAGCGCTCTCGTCAGCCTACCGATCCACGACCCTGCTGTCTCGGCTCCCCGTGCGCCGGCCGATCCAAGCGCACTGCCGGATGACTCGATCGGCTAGGAGATTCCCGTCTGCCCGCCGGTCCGGCGGCGAATCGGGAGGGATTCCAGTTGCTTCCGACCTCCGGCATTCCCCGAAGCGGAAGCGCATCCAGAGCCGGATCCCGTGGACCGGCGCACGCCGCCGCTACCCGCAGCATATCACAGGTTTCGCACGCAGTCGGTCGCTGCACTGCCCAACCCATGTTTAACGAGATTTCACCGATTCGGGCATGAAATCGCCGATTTCCGGGGTTCGGATCGAAGAAAACCCTTGGAACACAAGGGTCCTTCTGTCGGGGCCTCCAAAGTAGTGCCGTTTTCTTTTAGAGGCCCCTTGCAACCGATCGAATCGGCATTCGGTTGGGTGCAGGTTCCTTCGACGGACCCGAACCGGCGGCCGCAAGGGTCGCTCCTACACCACCTGCCGGTGGGTGGAATCGGTGCGCCGGGGCGACCGGGTGCGGCAGCGAACGCGGCTCCATCTCGGCGCCGATGTTCCGATCGAGCCGGAGCTGTGGGGAGATCTCGGTCGGCGAATCGACGAGATCCTCAGCCCGCCGTCCACTTTCCTGCCGGTCTCCCTGCCCGCGAAGGCCGAAGGCGAAGCCCAACGGATCGCCGCCCGTCTCGTGGCCGCGGCCTGCCTATGACTCACATTGGTATCTACTCACCCTCCTACTGATGACGAATCGTTTTTCCTGACGGGTGCGGATCCGGCATTGTCCCTTGCCCCTTTAACTCGCTTGCGGCCGATGACCGGAAGTGCGTGTTCCGGCTGACAAGAAACGGATCGATCTTCGTCATCAGTAGGGGGTGAGTAGATACTCACATTGTTTATCTGGACGTAAGCGCTGGTACAGCCCGCTGGATTGATCCAGCGTATCTAGTGGCTGCACGGAAAACCCCTAAGTGTCGGATTACATGAATGAAAGCTCCATATTGACAGGGCGAAGATTCATCGAATCCAGCCTGATTTCAGCGGAATATGCCGTCATATGCCCTCAAAGAAGGAATCTTCGGTTCTCCAGATTCCAAATATGGTTGCATATACAATGTGTTGTGATTTTCCGTGCGGACACTATCTACTCACCCCCCTACTGATGACGAAGATCGATCCGCTTCTTGTCAGCCGGAACACGCACCTCCGGTCATCGGTCGCGAGCGAGTTAAAGGGGCAAGGGAAATGCCGGATCCGAACCCGTCAGGAAAAACGATTCGTCATCATTAGGGGGTGAGTAGATAGTGCCTGCCCGGAAAATCACTAAGATTCGGATTACAGGAATGAAAGCTCAATATTGACAGGGCGAAGATTCATCGAATCCAGCCTGATTTCAGTGGAATATGCCGTCATATGCCATCAAAGAAGGAATCTTCGGTTCTCCAGATTCCAAATATGGTTGCATATACAATGTGTTATGATTTTCCGTGCAGACACTAGATACGATCCAGCTTCAACAAACGTTCGTAGGTTTGAACCATCGTCGCCAGCTGGGTGTACCCTCGCCAGATCACTGTGGGGCCGGGCGCGGGGTCGCTGCGACGGTTGAGATAACCCCCGAGGATCGCCATGGTGTGCACGGCGGTTCCCAGGTTGTCGGGTCGGCACGGAAGCTTGCGTTCAAGGGCGAAATCCTTGAGCACCATGATTTCCGTTGTGCAGAACCGGACCTCGGCAGGCAGTTCGGGGTTTCCCGCCCGAGCATGACCATGGCGAAGAGTCGCCAGGCAATCACGGCCTTGATCGTGACCGCCCGTTCGATCCGGTGTCCTTCCCGGTGGTTGAGGAATTCCGCCTTGCATCCGCTTTTCAGGACCCGGTGCCCGTCCTCGATCCGCCCGCGCAGGCGATACAGTTCCAGCACCCGCCGCGCCTCCTTCCGGGTCGATACCGGCAGACTGGTGAGCAGGATCCAATTCAGGGGCTCCACACCGTCCGGCGGATCTTCTTCGGTCATGCGGGCCGCCGTCATGGGCACGGGGTCGTGCGCGCCGGTTCCGTTCCCGGGAGGAGGCAGGTCGAAGCGCCGGAACTGCAGGGATACCTTGGCGACCCGCGCTTCCCGCAGCGCCTTGGCCTTCTGGGTACGGGTGGAGGTGCGGGCCGACGGGCGGGCGATTTCGATCTCCAGGGATCCGGCGGAGGCTTCCGCCGCCAGTTGCTCGAAGAGCTTCTCTTCGTCCTTGCCCAGGGACCGGTTGTGGCGGGCCCGTACCAGAAGATCGACGTTGCCCAGCTGCTGCCGCTCGGCGAACCGGGCGAAGAAGTCCGCCTCCCGATCGAGTACGGAGACGACCCGCACGCCGTCCGGAACCCGCTCCGAGGTGTCTCGCAAGCCCCGCATCCAGCGGGCGGATTTCCGCTCTTCGAGCGGCTTGCCCTTCTCGGCCCGGCCATCCGGTGCGTCGGATTCGATGCGGGGGACGCCGAGGGGAATGCCGGTGTCCGCGTCGACCGCCAGCGTGGAATGCAGGTGCAGACCCCGGGTGCCCGACGCGTTCCGGTTGCGGCCGATGAGGCCGAGCTCGCCGCACTTCGGATGGGTCGCGAAGTTGAGGTCCGATCCGTCCTGGATCATCAGAACGGTCGTGCAGGAGGCCATGCGCCGGCGGGTGCGCTCCCGGTGCGGAGCCAGAAGGGCCTCCGGTGGGACCGCCGACGCGGCCGGCGGGTCGATCATCCGGTAGTACCCGGTGACCGGAGCCCGCCGGCCCTGAGCGGCGGCCGGGAACGATGCGCCGGGCTGGTCGGCCATCAGAGACGCACTCGTAACCAACCGACGGCTGAGCCGACGGTCCCCCAGCGGAGCTCCGCCGAACTCGTTTGCGGTCCAGCTCCCCCGCTCCCGTCCGTCGGCCGGACCCAGGGCCTCCACCGCCGTCGACGCCACGCCCAGGATCCGGCGCCCGTCGCTCCGCAGCGGACGCATCCACACCGCCTTGACCAACCGCCGCGCCTGCCCGGGGCGGGCGAACCGCCCCCGCCCGGTGGTCTCTCCCACCCGCTCCCAGCCGGCGGCGGCAAACACGGTGCCCGCATGGGTTTCCGGATCCACGAAGGTTTCGACCCGCAGGGGACGATACCCGTACCGGGCCTCGATCTCGTCGGGCAGCCGGGCCAGCACCATCCCCAGCACCCGGGAGCCCAAGTTCCGGCAGCGCACCGACGGTCGGATCAGGAACCGGCTCCGACCGAGCACCGCGTGGTTCAGGTGTTGCGACCGCAGGGTCTCGTCCCACCCGATCCATCGATCCCGGGAAGCCAGGCGCAAGGCCGGGCGGCGCGGCAGCCCAAGGCCCGCTTCGGTCGCTCCAAGGAACGCCGCTCCGATGGCCGGTTGCGGACACTCGGCCGGGTTCTGGACGGCAGCAGCTTCGTGCGGAGATCCCGCGTCTTCGAAGGCACCGTCTCCGAGGGGTCCACGCTGGAGACCCTGCTCGCCGGACTCCAGACGCCGGCCGGTGCACGGGTGGTCCTGGATGCCGGGATCGCGACGGAGGACAACCTTGCGGGGCTGCGCGACCCCGGGTACCGCTACCTGGTCGTCCGCCGCCGCCGGTGCGAGTTCGATGCCGCCCGTGCGACCTCCATCCAGGGCCGTTCCGGCCAGGAGGTGCAGCTCTGTCGGAGTGTCGACCCGGCCACCGGCGAGATCTTCCTCGCCTGCCGTTCCGAGGCCAAGAGCACGAAGGAACCGGCGATCCTGGATCGATCGGCCGAACGATTCGAGACCGCCTTGCAGAAGATCCATGACGGCCTCTCCCGTCCCCGCGCTCGCCGGCGCGTCGACGATGTCTGGCGCCGGATCGGCCGGATCCAGGAGAAGTGCCGTCGCGCCGCCCAACACTACGTCGTCGAGGTGGACACCGACGATCTCGGAGCCAAGGCCACGGCCGTGACTTGGAAGCGCCGGCCGACGCCCGACCCCGAACGCACCCGGCCCGGCGTCTATGCCCTGCGCTCCAACCCCACCGACGGGGACGACGACACCTGCGCACCGACACGATGCTCACGGACCCGGAGGCCGGGTTTCGGTCACGGAAATCCGAGCTGGGCCTGCGGCCGATTTTCCATCCAAAGGAATTCCGGGCCGACGGCCGCTTGTTCATCTCCGTCCTCGCCTACCCGCGGGTCCAGATGATCCGCCGCAAACTCCAAGCGAACGGGGATCATCGAAGCTGGAGCCGTCTCCGCGCGGATCTCGAAGGACAGCAGCGGGTCACGGCGACCTTCCGACAGGCCAACGGTCCGACCCTTCATGTCCGCAAGGCCACCCGAGCCGAACCCGAGCAGCGCAGCATCTACGACGCGCTGGGGATCCCGCACACCCCCGGAGGCACCCGAAGGCTGGCGGTCTGAAAAAAGTTTAGCGCACGAAATGTAGTGCCTGACGGGCTTTCGAAGGGCACCGAAACCCTTATAAAACCTTGCGTTCTAGAATCCCTTGTTAAACATGGGCCAAGGTCTACGAGGCCGTCTGGTTCGTGCCGATGATGCCCAGGCCGTCGCAGCCCGGACGGGTCGCGAAGTTCAGGTCCGTCCCGTCCTGCATGCACAACGCCACCCGCTGGCCGCACATCCGCTGCACCGTTCGCTGACGATGCGGCGCCAGGAGGTTCGCCGGGGTCACCGCCGACGTCTCCGGCTGATCCAGGAACCGATCATAGGCCCGCACACCAGCAGGGTCCGGGCGCGCCAGACCGCGGTAGGACGACATCGGACTCTCTCCCGGTCTTCGTGCAATCTCCACCAAGCGTGCACTCAAACGCCGATCGCCGATCGGCGCTCCCCCGAACTCGTGATGCGCCCACGTCGAGGCGTCCAGACCCTCCCCCGGGGACCGGGCCGGCATCGGCTCCGCCACCCCCAGCTTGCGCCGCCAGTCCCGGTCCAGAACGTACATGTACACGGCCTTGACGCTCTCGGCCATCGCGCGCGCGGTCCTGACGGCCGCGGCCCCGGGTGCACCCCACGAGCTGCCCGTTCGCCGCCCCCAGCCCCGCACCGGCGCGCGTCGGGTCGACATAGGTCTCGACCAGCCAGGGCAGGAACCCGTAGCGCTGCGCAACATCGGCGCCCAGGCGAGACCGGCACATCGACAGCGTCTTCGACGCAAGGTTCGGAACCGGCACCCGGATCAGAAACCGGCTCATCGACAACACCCGGTGTCGTTCCGCACGACGCCGGTCGGCATCCCAGCCGATCCAGGCATCCCGATCCGCCACCTTCAGCGCCGCTGCCGCAAAGCCGAAACCGCCGAGACAGCCGTGAGCGGAATCCACCAGATAGCGCAGCTGATGACCGGCCAGGGTGGGGCGCCGAGAACGTGCTCCCGCGCCATCCGTTCGTTCCAGAGCGCCCGTTCGGCATCCGTGCGCACCCGCAGGATCCGCAGACCCTGGATGGCCACCACGCTCGCCGGCACATCACGCGGCTTCCGCCACCGCCTCGCCGAGCCGGCGGGGCGGTGCCCGACGCCGCTGACCGGAGGGCTCCGGCAATCCCTCGATCCGGCCCTGCGATGCCAGCTGCTTCAGGGCCACGACACAGCTCGATACCCGCTCGCGTCCCCGTGCGTCCCGCAGGCCGAAGTGCCGGCACACGTCCAGCGCCAGGCGGTTTTGACTGCTATCACCGCTCTCGGACACGATCGACTGCAGGCGATCGAGCTGGTCCTCGAGAACGCGTTTGATCGGAATGTGTGCTTCCATGCAGGGCAGGGTGCACCATCCGAATCATCTTGTCCAGCAGGAATTGTGACTGATGGGTGGCCCTAGCGATCTTCGGCGGCTACCTCGATCGCCGCAGCGCCCCCGGACCCACGGTGGTCTGGCGGGGCTACACCCACATGGCGATCCTGACCCAAGGCTGCGAATGGGTGCTGGAGATGGATCCATCCAGTGAGCTGTGCCAGGAATTACGTTCAGACAAGACATGTGAGTCACAGGCAGGCCACAGCCACGCGGAACCGGTATGTCCGACGTTGCAATTCGACAACATTGTCGCTAGTTTTCTGACAAACGAACAGGAGACATCAACCGATGCGGGGCCTTCCCAAGCGCATCATGGAATACGCCCGGTCTCGTCCGGAAGCCACGCCGCTGTGTCCGGGCGCCCTGCTGCACCTCGGCCACCGTGCGGCGATCGATCAGGCGTTGTCCCGCCTCGCGCGCTCGGACCGTCTCATGCGGATCTACCACGGCGTCTACATGCGGCCCGTCGAGACCCGGTTCGGCTTGCGGGCGCCCCGACTCGGCAAGGCGCTCGCCGCGCTGTCGGCACTCTGGGGCGAGACCATCGTGCCGTGCGGCGCCGCCGCGGCCAATCGCCTGCGCCTGACCACGCAGAATCCGGTTCGTGCGGTCTACCTCACCTCCGGTCCCAACCGACATCTTCACTTCGGATCGTCCGTCGTGGAACTGCGCCACGCGCCGCGTTGGCAACTCCTGGCCCCCCACCGCAAGGCCGGCGATATCATCCGCGCCTTGGCATGGCTCGGTCCCCAAGAGGTCGAGGACGGCCTCGAAGCGGTCTGGCCGACACTTCCGGAGTCGGATCGGGACAAGCTTGCAGCGGCGCGGGCCATCATGCCGATCTGGATGGCGGAACCGTTGAGTGCACGCCTTGCGCATGACTGAACAGCGATTTCAGGACCTCTCGTCGGACGACAGGCGCGACGCTCTTGAGGTCGCGGAGCGGAACAGCAGCCACAAGGCGCATCTTCTGGAGAAAGACATCTGGGTCGTCGCGGCGCTCGGCATCCTGTTCGAGGCCCCGTTCGCCCCACACCTGACCTTCAAGGGCGGCACCTCGCTGTCGAAGGCATGGCGGGCGATCCGCCGCTTCTCCGAAGACGTCGACATCACCTACGACATTCGCACCTTCGCGCCCGACCTGGTTTCCGGCACCGGCAACGAGGCGCTTCCCCCGACCCGGAGCCAGGAGAAGCGCTGGACGCGGGCGATCCGCCCCCGCCTGACTGAATGGGTCCGGGATCGGGCGCATCCGCTTGTCGAGGCCGGGCTTGCGCGCACCGGATTCAACGCAGCAGTTCGTGTCGACGGGGATCGCCTTTACATCGCCTACGAGCCACTTTTCGAGGAAACCGGGTTGGTGCGCCCCGAGGTCATGGTCGAGTTCGGCGCCCGCTCCACAGGCGAACCGCGCACAACTCATCCGGTCGTTTGCGACGCGGCCCCACATCTTCCCGGCCTCGCGTTTCCCGAGGCGAGCCCCGCCGTCATGCTGGCGGAGCGCACGTTCTGGGAGAAAGCGACCGCCATCCATGTCTTCTGCCGTCAGGAGCGTCGGCGCGGCGAACGTCTGTCGAGGCATTGGCACGATCTCGCGCGTCTTGACGAGGCGGGGATTGCGGCAAACGCGCTCGCCGATCGCGCCCTCGCCCTGTCGGTTGCTCGCCACAAGGCGATGTTCTTCACCGAGAACGACGCGACCGGCTCGCGGATTGATTACGAAGCCGCGGTTTCCGGTGATCTCCAGCTCGTTCCCTCCGGCGCCGCGCGTGCGGTGCTCGCCGATGATTACGCCCGGATGCTTGCCGACGGCATGCTGCTGGACGACATCAAATCGTTCGATGCCCTGATGGAGCGGTGCGCCGCAATCGAGGCGCGCGCCCATGCCGCCGCGGCAGGGAGCTGCTGATGGATGTCTTCGCCTTCCGGGAGAAACTCGTCGCCGAGTACGAGCGGTTCTCCCGGAGCTTTTCCAGGATCCGCGCCGAGGACATCTCCCGCCAAGTCGATGCGGCCTATGACGCGGGCCACTTCTGGCCGGCCCCGCTCATCCAGCTCAATCCGAACTTCGAGCCGGGCGGATCCATCGACGACCTGGTCGCTGACGGCACACTCGATGCGGAGTGCGCGAGAGTCTTCCGGCGCTGGGTAGGAGGGGTCGTTGCCGAGCCCCTCCCCCCAGTTACGGTAGGAATGCGCATTACTGCGCACCCCCCGCGCAGATCCGGACATGGACGTTCATCCATCCGGCTCCTACCTCGGGTGCTTGACGGCAAACCGCGGATCCGGCCATGGGCGGCGGAGGATTGCGCGCGACCCAGAAATCTCGGTCCTGCGCTCCCGTCGCTTCCGGTCGAACCGTGCGGCTTTCCGGATCCGGTCCGCCGCCTGAGGCACGCGTACCCGACACTGCGTTCGGCGCGTGCTTTGGCGTCCCGAATTCCCCTTGGTTGGGGCCCTTTCCTCCAGCAACTCCGCAGGAGCTGACGCTCCCTTGTTCGTCGCCTTCCCAGGTCGTACGGCCCCATCCGACTTCTTCAAGCCGTTCGTCATAGGCTTCGGTTTTCTCCTTCCCTACACGGTCCCGCCACGCTCGGCGGGACAGCTTGAAGATCTCCCAGGGTCCCAACAGAAGACGTACGGACGTGTATGGGTTCTCGGACACCGCGGGGCTCGCCGGCATCTCACCAAATCGATGCCTGCGATGGTGCCTTCGGCCGATCTGAAAACCTCGGCACCCCGGATCATCGTATTTTCGGTGCTCATTAGCCCCACCCATCCGCACCGCTGCCGACGCTTCGCCTGCCCCCTCACGGGAACCGACGCACGGCGGAACCTGTCAACGCCGTTGAGACAGCAAGGGTTGTCATATACTGAGCATCTCCCACGGTAGGGGTGGCCTTCGGCGGGTTGATCCAGACCGTTTCGGGGAGCGTCCGCGGTTTCGGCCTCCCCCGGACGAACCGTTCCGGGTGCCGACCCCAAGCTCGGCCCAAGGCGCGCCGGCGTTGCTCGATCCGCTGCCGGGCGCGGCCGTGGTGGACATCGTCAGGGGTGAGCATCGCGAGGCCCGCATGGTGATGCTCCGTGTGGTACCAGGGGAAGAAGGATCGACAGAAGTCGATGACGGCGGCCAGATCCGGGAAGCGCCCGGGGAACCCGGGGTGGTACTTCAAGGTCTTGAACGGTGCCTCCGAGAAGGGGTTGTCGTCGCTGACCCTGGGGCGGCCCAGCGAACGGGTGATGCCGAGCTGGGCGAGGAGTTGCGCGGTGCACGGGCTGGTCATGGGAGCACCGCGGTCCGAGTGCAGGGTCAGCACTTGGGATTGGATGCCCTGCTTGAGACAGGATTCTTCGATCAGCCGGCTGGCCAGCGCAGCACTTTCGCGTTCGGCGACCCTCCCTCCCACCACGTAGCGGCTGAAGAGATCAAGCAGCACGTAGAGGTAGAAGGAAGACCCGGTCTTCGGCCCGAGCAGCCGCGTGATGTCCCAGGACCCGACCTGGTTCGGAGCGCGGGCGACGAGTTCGGGCTTGGCATAGCGTGGGTGGGTGAGCGGGTTGCGCCGTTCCCGCACCGGCTGCCGGGCAGAGAGGATGCGGTACCTCGTGCGCTCCGAGCCCAGGTACCGTCCTTCGTCGAGCATCGTGGCCACGACCTCGGCCGGAGCACGATCGACGAAACGCGGGGAGGCGAGCCGGTCGAGGACCGGCTCCCGCTCCCCCTCGCTCCGGGCCCGGGCGGGCGTCGCACGGGGCTGCTGATGCCCGGGAGCGGGCTGCCTATGACTCACATGTCTTGTCTGGACGTAATTCCTGGTACAGCTCGCTGGATTGATCCATCTCCAGCACCCATTCGTAGCCTTGGGCCAGGATCGCCATATGGGTGTAGCCCCGCCAGATCACCGTGGGTCCGGGTGGGGGGTCGCTGCGGCGATCGAGGTAGCCGCCGAAGATCGCTAGGGTCCGCACGGCGTGCCCCAGGTTGTCCGGTGGGCACCGAAGCTTGTGCCGACGGGCGAAGTCCTTGAGCACCATGATTTCGGTTTTGCAGAACAGAACCTCGGCGGGCAGTTCGGGGGTTTCCCGTCCGAGCAGGACCATGGCGAAGAGTCGCCCGGCGATCACGGCCTTGATCGTGACCGCCCGTTCGATCCGGTGTCCTTCCCGATGGTGGAGGAATTCCGCCTTGCATCCGCTTTTCAGGACCCGATGCCAGTCCTCGATCCGCCAGCGCAGGCGATACAGTTCCAGCACCCGCCGCGCCTCTTTCCGGGTCGATACCGGCAGGCTGGTGAGCAGGATCCCGTGCAGGGGCTCCACACCGGCCGGTGGATCTTCTTCGGTCCTGCGGACCGCCGTCATGGGCACGGGGTCGTGCGAGCCGGTTCCGTTCCCGAGAGGAGGCAGGTCGAAGCGCCGGAACTGCAGGGATACCTTGGCGACCCGCGCTTCCCGCAGCGCCTTGGCCTTCTGGGTACGGGTGGAGTTGCGGGCCGACTGGCGGGCGATTTCGACCTCCAGGGATCCGGCCGAGGGTTCCGCTGCCAGTTGCTCGAAGAGCTTCTCTTCGTCCTTGCCCAAGGACCGGTTGTGGCGGGCCCGGACCCGAAGATCGACGTTGCCCAGTCGCTGCCGCTCGGCGAACCGGGCGAAGAAATCCGCCTCCCGATCGAGTACGGAGACGACCCGCACGCCGTCCGGAACCCGCTCCGAGGTGTCTCGCAAGCCCCGCATCCAGCGGGCGGATTTCCGTTCTTCGAGCGGCTTGCCCTTCTCGGCCCGGCCGTCCGGCGCGTCGGATTCGATGCGGGGGACACCGAGGGGAATGCCGGTGTCCGCGTCGACCGCCAGCGTGGAATGCAGGTGCAGACCCCGGGTGCCCGACGCGTTCCGGTTGCGGCCGATGAGGCCGAGCTCGCCGCACTTCGGATGGGTCGCGAAGTTGAGGTCCGATCCGTCCTGGATCATCAGAACGGTCTTGCAGGAGGCCATGCGTCGGCGGGTGCGCTCCCGGTGCGGAGCCAGAATGGCCTCCGGTGGGACCGCCGACGCGGCCGGCGGGTCGATCATCCGGTAGTACCCGGTGACCAGGGCCCGCTGACCCCGGGCCGCGGCCGGGAACGATGCGCCGGGTTGGTCGGCCATCCGGGACGCACTCGTGACCCACCGGCGGCTGAGCCGACGGTCCCCCAGCGGAGCTCCGCCGAACTCGTTCGCGGTCCCGCTCCCCCGCTCCCGTCCGTCGGCCGGACCCAAGGCCTCCGCCGGCGCCGGTGCCACACCCAAAACCGCCCGCCAGTCGCTCCGCAGCGGACGCATCCACACCGCCTTGACCGACCGCCGTTCCTGCCCGGGACGGGCGAACCGCCCCCGCCCGGTGGTCTCTCCCACCCGCTCCCAGCCGGCGGCGGCAAACACGGTGCCCGCATGGGTTTCCGGATCCACGAAGGTTTCGACCCACAGGGGACGATCCCCGTACCGGGCCTCGATCTCGTCGGGCAGCCGGGCCAGCGCCCTCCCCAGCACCCGGGAGCCCAGGTTCCGGCAGCGCACCGACGGTCGGATCAGGAACCGGCTCCGACCGATCACCGCATGGTTCAGGTGCTGCGACCGCGCGGTCTCATCCCACCCGATCCACCGGTCCCGGGAAGCCAGACGCAAGGCCGGCGCCGAAAAGCCCAAGGCCCCCAGGATGCCGTGCTCCGACCGAACCCGATACCGCAGCTGGGCGCCCACCTGCATCGCCGCCCCGCACGGATGCTCCCGGAACATCAGCTCGTTCCAGATCCGCCGGTCCGCCTCCCCGGTCACCGGCACCAGGCACAGGTCGTGCAGCGCACCCGCTTCCGAGGGAACCCCCGACGGTACGGGAACCGCGGCGCCCAGCCGCCGGGGAGCGCCGCCACCTCTTCCCTCGCGGGGTGCCGGCAAGCGCAGTTGCCGGGCCCGCTCCAGGTCGTTCAGGACCGCCCGGCAACTGCGCTCGCGCCAGCGACCCCGTGCATCGGTCAGGTGAAACTCTCGACATACCCGTCGAGCCGCGGCGCGGCGACTGCTCGGCGGCTCCCGAGACAGAAGCGTCTGCAGCCGGACCAGGTGCGCCGGTTGCTTCAGGATGCGGTGCACGGGTTCCATGGCCGACATGGAACCCACCGTAGAGGGTCAGAGGTTCGGGGTCAACCGCAGGATGTGTGTGCATGGCAGGGAGCGGGCCTCCGGCGGCGGGAGAACGGGGCCCGGGACACCCCCAGCGCCCGACAGGCCGGCGCAATGCCGACCTGCCGAGCGAGTGAAGTGGCGGCCATCCGCAGTCCTTCCCGTCGCGGAGGCTGAATCCCAGCAGCCCGGCAACGTTTCCCTGAACTTCGAGAATCGTATGGACCGTGGCCAGCTCCTTCTCCAGCCGCGCCACCTGAGCCTCGAGCCGGCGAACCTGGGCGCCGAGGGGTTGGGACGGCGCCGAGGGGTTGGGACGGCGCCGGCTTGGGACCGCGCTTGCGCGGCGTCAGGCCCTGCAGCGCTCCCCGGCGGCGGGCCTTGCGCCACGTCGACAGATGCGAGCTGTACAGCCCCTCGCGACGCAGCAGGCGGCCGATCTCGCCCGGCTCGCGACAGCGGTCCGCCTCCTCGACGATCCGCAGTCGATACTCGGCCGAGAACCGGCGCCGGGTCGGCTTGGCGAGAACCTCCGGGTCCGGAGCACGCCGAGCCGGCGGGGTCTCGGCCCTGGGGGGCGCGCCCCCCAGGGCCGGCGTGGCGAGGGGGTACCCCCCTGCCCACATTCGGGTCTGCCTTCATCATGGTTCCTCTCTGCCGCCCTCTAATTCGTGCCTGCCCGGAAAATCACTAAGATTCGGATTACAGGAATGAAAGCTCAATATTGACAGGGCGAAGATTCATCGAATCCAGCCTGATTTCAGTGGAATATGCCGTCATATGCCATCAAAGAAGGAATCTTCGGTTCTCCAGATTCCAAATATGGTTGCATATACAATGTGTTATGATTTTCCGTGCAGACACTAATTCCCAGGGTAGTCGGTGTCTCAGCGATGTTGGCAGAGAGGGCTTTGCGGGTGCGACAGCTTCCCCGACTGCGATGCCTGTGCCCTGCTACGCCTCGCAACACGCGCCTGCCGACGCTTGGTTCCTTTCCTGACGGATCCTCACGGGATCTCGGCGCGGTTATTCGGAGAAGGAAACCCGACTGTGCAGGTGCAATCGAACGCGATATACTGCACTTCCAACGTAGTTCCGCCGAAGCGGGATGCAGGATCCATGCGGCCGCAGGCTGAAGCCATCACCCGACGTAGGCGAACCCGCGCTGTCGAGGACGAGCCGGAGTTTCGGCGTGCCGGCCATCCGGCCCCGGGACGGATCGGGAACCCACCCGATCCGGTCGGCACCTCGGACGGACAGCGGGCGGAACCCGCTGCCGCCCGCCCCGGCCGTCGTCTGCGGACGGCCTCGCAGTCGTGACCGCCGCGTCCGAGCCGGCGGATGCAGTACGCATCAATCTCTTCAGCGACACCCAGACGCGCCCGACTCCCGCCATGCGCCAAGCCATCGCGCGGGCCGAGGTAGGCGACGAGCAATCCTTTGACGATCCGAGCGTCAATGCCCTGTGCGAGCGGGTGGCGGCACTCCTCGGCAAGGAAGCCGCCGTGTTCCTTCCGTCGGGCACGATGTGCAACGAGATCGCCATTCAGGTGCACTGTCGGCCGGGTGACGAAGTGATCGCGGAAGCATCATCACATATTCTCAATTTCGAAGGAGGCGGCCCCGCCGCACTTTCGGGCGTGCAGATTTCCGCCCTACCGGGCCGGCGCGGCATCTATTCAGCCGAGCAGGCTCGGGCTGCGATCCGCCCCGGCCACCGGTACGCCCCGCGCTCCGCACTGCTAGAGATCGAGAACACCGCCAATATGGGGGGTGGTGCCGTCTGGCCGCTCGACGAGATCCGGGCAGTCACGGAGGTCGCCCGTGCCCACGGGCTCGCGACCCATCTGGACGGTGCCCGTCTTGCGAACGCGGCGGTCGCCTCGGGTATTTCCGCAGCCGACTATGCCCGGAATTTCGACAGCGCGTGGATCGATCTCAGCAAGGGCCTCGGATGTCCGGTCGGAGCCGTCCTTGCCGGATCCTCGTCCTTCATCGACGCGGCGTGGCGCTGGAAGCAGCGTATGGGCGGCGCCCTGCGACAGGCCGGCATCTTGGCCGCCGCCGGCTTGTACGCGTTGGACCATCACTGGGATCGTCTGGCCGAGGATCATGCCCACGCGGCCCTGCTGGCCGATGCGCTTGCCGACGTGAAGGGGCTGTCGGTCGAACCGTGCGAAACCAACATCCTGTTCTTCGGCGTCGAAGGAACCGGGCTCGGTGCCCATGATATCGCGGCCCGAGCCGAGGCTGCCGGTCTTCGCATCGGCGCGCTGGGCGCGAGCCGCATGCGCGCCGTGACCCATCTCGACGTCGGTCGCGAAGACTGCGAGCATGCCGCCCGCATCCTCGCCGAGATCGTCGGGTGACCGGCACTCGGGCCCGAGCATCGTTTTTCAGCAGAACGGGATCGTCCCGCCAGCAGCAGGGTCGTCCGAATCGACGGAAAGGGCAAGATCCGCCGGAGGGACGACGAATCGCAGGACTCCGAACGGACGGAATCCCGAAGGGCGGGCCAACGGTCCACCCGTTCCCTCGGAAGCCGCAGCCACCGGTTGCGGCCTCCCGATCGCGCGAAGCGAGACCCGCCGCCGGTATCACCGGCTGCCGGTGGGCGCCTCTTCGTCCACCCATGCGGCAGGGCCCGGTGCGGGGCGACCCGTACGCGAACAGGCGTGACAAGATGTCGGGGCAACCCTGAAACCGGTCCTGTCGGCCGGAACGCAGCGTCCGGTGCCGGATTCCGCAAGTCGCACGGCAACCGAAGTGCCGGCGATCCGGCAGGCGAAACCGGACTGCCGGGTCCGCAGCTCGTCCGAAGGGAATCTCCGGACCGCGCGCTCCCGCGTTCGCCGCCGTCGGTCCGCCGGCGGACCGACGGCGGTTCCCCTTCCTCGTCAGGGAATGCGGCCCGGATCCCCGGCCGGCCCGGGGCCGAGGCGATCCCGGACGACCCCCTCGCCCGCCGCCCGGCACCGCATTCCCTGACTATGCTGGGCAGCCGGGGTACGCATGCAAATTGCCATCGACATCCTGTCCGACACGATCTGCCCGTGGTGCTACATCGGCAAGCGACGCTTGGAGGCAGCGCTGTCGGATGCGGGATCCGGGGTAACCGCCGAGTTGCGCTGGCATCCCTTCCAGCTCAACCCCCGGATGCCCGCCCGGGGAATCAGCCGGGAGCGCTACGTCGCGCTCAAGTTCGGAGGGGCCGAACGGGCCCGAAGCGTCCTCCGGACCATCACGGATGCGGCCCGGGGGGCGGGAATCCGGATCGCGCTCGATCGCATCGAACGAACCCCCAACACCCTGAACTCGCACCGGCTGCTGGTCCACGCAGCGCGCGCCGGACGGCAGAACGCGGTGGTCGAACGCCTGTTCGCCGCCTACTTTCGGGACGGCCGCGACATCGGGGACCTCGAGGTCCTGGCGGAGATCGGAACGGCCGCAGGACTCGACCGGGCCGAAACGGAACGCTACCTCGAGAGCGCGGCCGACCGAGCCCAGGTCATCGAGAGCGACGCCCGGGCCCGTCGGTCGGGTCTGCGCGGCGTTCCCCATTTTGTCATCGATCGGCAGCTGGCGGTCTCCGGTGCCCAGGAACCCGAAGTCTTCCGCAACGTCTTCGCCGTCCTTCTCGCCCGGTCCGCCGGCCGCACGTGAGCGTCCGGCCGCCGCCCGTCGGCAGCGTGGTTCCCCGGAGCGCCGGCCCGTTCCGGGGATCCCTGCCCGGATTGCGCGAAGTGGTATCGTCCCGGGCAAGGCTCAGGAACTTCCCCCGAAACGCTCCGGGCGCCCTGCCCGGCCGGCCGGAGGAAGGCACGGCCGGCCGGTGCGGACGCTGCGCCGGCCGGCGCAGGAGAATGCACATGCCAAGTCCACAGCTCCACCAGTTCATCGATCTCGCCGCATCCGAGAAGCGGGACGACGAAGCGCCGGCGGAATCCCGATCCCGGGCAGTCGAAACCACGCGCCGGGGCGTGCTGTCCGCGGCGGCCGGGGTCGCCGCGGTGACCGCGATGGCGCCCGAGGCCTTCGCCCGCAACTTCGGACCGGATGCCGAACCCGTCCGCTATCCGGAACCCGACGTGGTGCCGCTCGACCAGCGGTTTCGCTACAAGCTGGGCAATACCCCGATCCTGCGCCTGCACCGGGGAACCTTCTGGGCTGAGGGGCCCGCCTGGAACGGGGTGGGAAGGTACCTCCTCTGGAGCGACATCCCCAGCAACGAACAACTCCGCTGGCTGGAAGAAGACGGCCACGTCTCGCGCCGGTTCCGCTACCCCTCGGGCAACTCGAACGGGAACACCTTCGACTTCCGCGGCCGGCAGATCGCCTGCGAACACGGCAACCGCCGGGTCGTGCGCTACGAGTACGACGGATCGATCACCGTGCTGGCCCAGGAGGCCAACGGCAAGGAGTTCAACGCGCCGAACGACGCCGTCGTGCATCCGGACGACGGGGCGATCTGGTTCACGGACCCGGGCTACGGATCGCTGATGAACTACGAGGGCAACCGGCTGAACACGGGCAGCCCGCAGCCCATCCAGAAAGAGGCCGTCTACCGGATCGACGCACAGACCGGGGCCGTGGCCAAGGTGGCCGACGACCCCTTCAAGCCGAACGGCCTGTGCTTCAGTCACGACTACACCAAGCTCTACGTGGCCGACACCGGCGCCAGCCACTATCCGGAGGCCAAGCCGATCATCTGGGCGTACGACATTGACGGCGCCACGCTCCGGAACGCACGCACGTTCTGCAGCATGGAGCTGGACGGCAAGGCGGGGTTTGCCGACGGCATCCGGTGCGACGAGGACGGCAACGTCTGGGCCAGTGCCGGCTGGGTCGGCGACGGCTACGACGGCGTGCACGTCTTCGCTCCGAACGGCGACCGGATCGGCCAGATCCGTCTGCCGGAGATCTGCTCGAACGTCTGCTTCGGCGGCACCAAGCGCAATCGTCTCTTCATGACCGGCAGCCAGTCGCTGTACGCGGTCTACGTCGAGACGATCGGCGCCCACATCACGTGACCGGCCGCTAGCCGGCCTCCCTTGCGCCCGCCTCGCCGTTCTCGGCGAGGCGGGCGAGTTCGTCGGCAACCCGGAAGGCGCCGCCCAGAATCTGGCCGGCGCCCGTCCATCCCGCCTTCACCCGGACCGATGCCGGGTCCGCGACGGCCGCTCCCTCCGTCCTCCCGATCCAGTCGATCAGGGCCTCCGGGCTGGCAAACCGACCGTTGCGGAACGTCACGCTGAGGCCGCCGCTGCCCGCCGCGAGCACCTCGATCCCGCCCGCCCGGCACCGCAGCCGGATGACCATGATCCGCAGCAGGTTCCGCACCTCGTCGGGACAGGTTCCGAAACGATCCTCGAGCTCGGCCCCGAACGCCGCCAATTCGTCGTCCGCCCGCAGCGCGGCGAGCCGGCGATACAGGGTCAGCCGGACTCCGAGATCGGCAACGTAGGCGTCCGGGATGCGGCTCGGAACCCGGATCCGCACCTGCGGCGCCCAGCTGCCTTCGGCGGCCGGCGGCGTTCCGTCCCGGAGCGACTCCACCGTCTCCTGGAGGAGTTGCTGGTAGAGCTCGACTCCCACTTCGCGAATGTGTCCGGACTGGTCCGGCCCCAGCAGGTTGCCGGCCCCGCGGATGTCGAGATCGTGACTGGCCAGCGTGAAACCGGCGCCCAGTCCATCCAGCCCCTGCAGGACCTGCAGGCGTTTCACCGCCCGGTCCGTCAGGGCCCGGCCGGACGCCGTCGTGAAGTACGCGTACCCCCGGACATGACGCCGCCCGATCCGTCCCCGCAGCTGATAGAGCTGCGACAGCCCCAACCGATCGGCATGCATCACGATCAGCGTGTTGGCCCCCTCGACATCCAGGCCCGATTCGATGATGGTGGTCGAAACCAGGATCTCGATCCGGCGGTCGTAGAACGCCGCCATCACGTGTTCCAGTGCGGCCGTCCCCATGCGCCCGTGGGCCGTGGCCACGGTGGCATCGGGTGCCAGCCGGCGAAGCTGACTCGCCGCCGAATCCAGCATGTGCACGCGCGGCACCACGCAGAACACCTGTCCGCCCCGGCCCCGCTCCCGGCGGATCGCCTCGCCGATGACCACCGGGTCGAAGGGCGTGACGTAGGTCCGGACGGCCAGCCGGTCCACCGGCGGAGTGGAAATCAGGCTGAGATCCCGCACCCCCGTCAGGGCCATCTGGAGGGTGCGGGGAATGGGGGTAGCGGTCAGCGTGAGCACATGCACTTCAGCCCGCAGCTGCTTGAGGCGTTCCTTCTGCGCGACCCCGAAATGCTGCTCCTCGTCGACTACCAGCAGCCCGAGATCGGCGAACCGAATCCGGTCGGCGAGCAGCGCGTGCGTGCCCACGACGATGGGCAGCGAACCCTCCTCCAGGGCCCGCAGCACGCGGCGGCGCTCGGCGGCCGAGGGCAGTCTCGACAGCTGTCCGACCGCGATGCCGGTTCCCCGGAACCGCGCCTGGAAGGTCTCGTGATGCTGCCGCGCCAGCAGCGTGGTCGGAACCACCACGGCCACCTGCTGCCCGGCTCCGGCCACGGCCCGGGCCGCGCGCAGGGCCACTTCCGTCTTGCCGAAGCCCACGTCCCCGCAGACCAGCCGGTCCATCGGCCGTTCCCGCACGAGATCGGCTTCCATCTCGCGGATGGTGTCCAGCTGATCCTCGGTCTCGTCGTGGGGAAACGCCGCGCAGAAGGCGGCGTAGCCGTCGTCATCGACGGGAACGGCTCCGACGCGGCGCTCGCTGCGCTCCGCCGCCAGCCGAAGGAGGTCGTGCGCCAGCTCGACCACCTGCTTGCGGACGCGGTCGCGGCGCAGGGTCCAGCCCGATCCCCCGAGCCGGTCGAGCACCGGTCCGGAGTCGCTGTCCGCCCGGCCGTACCGCGACACGAGATCGATCACTTCGACGGGCACGAACAAGCGGTCCCCGCCCCGGTAGACGATGCGCAGGCAGTCGTGCGCCGCGCCATCGGCATCCACGGTTTCCAACCCTTCGTAGCGGCCGATTCCGTGGTCGACATGCACGAGCAGGTCGCCGGGTTCGAGCGTCGTCGCCAGCCGCAGGGCCTCGTCGGCCCGGCGCCGCGGCACCGCCGGGCGGTGCGTCTTCGGTCCGAACACGTCCTCTTCTGCGATGACCACGGTCTCCGCGGAATCGAACCCGGCCTGAAACGGGCCGTCCAGCACGGGAACTTCGGCCGGGGCCGCCGCAAACGCGTCGTCCCAGCTGCGCGCCGTGCTCGCCCCCGGCAGCCCGTGGCGCCGCAGCAGCGGCGCCAAGCGGGTCCGCGCTGCCGGACCGCGGCAGCTGACGATCACGTTGCGACCGGCCGACCGGCGATCCCGGGCGAAGTCGGCCACCGCCTCGAGCACGGCATCCGGCCCCCGGTGGCCCTCACCGGCGAACTTCCGGCCGGCCCGTCCTCCCAGATCGAGGGTGTCCGGCGGACCGGCGAACGGAAGCAGGATCCCGCCGGCCCGTTCCGCCGTCCGGGCCCAGAGCTCGTCGGGAGCGAGATACAGCCGCTCGGGCGCGAGCGGCTTGTAGGGCGGCGCCCCGGACGCCCGGCCCGCGCCCGCGCGGCGCGCAGCGACATACTCGCCAATCAGTTCCCAACGCTCGGCGATGCGGTCCGGAACCTCCTGCTCGACGAGCACGGCACCGGGCCGGACATGATCCAGCAGCGTTTCCATGGAATCGTGAAACAGCGGCAGCCAGTGTTCCATCCCCGGATAGGGCAGGCCGCCGGATACGGCCTCGAACAGCGGATCGTCGTCGCGCACCGCCCCGAAGGCCCGCCGGTAGCCGTCGCGAAACCGGGCTTGGCCGGCAGGGTCGAGCGGGACTTCGGAAAACGGCAGGATCACCAGCGAATCCATGTCCCCGGACGTCCGTTGCGACATCGGGTCGAACGTGCGGATGGTCTCGATCGCATCCCCGAAGAAGTCGAGTCGGACCGGATGGTCGGAACCGGCGGGAAACACGTCGAGCATCGATCCCCGGACGACGAACTCCCCGGGTTCCATGACCGTTCCGGTCCGCCGGTACCCCCAGCCGGTGAGGCGGCCCAGCAGCGGGTTCCGGTCCACGGTGGAGCCGATGCCGAGGTCCACACGCGCCCCGGCGAAGTGTGCACGGGGCGGCACACGCTGCAGGACTGCGTTGACGGTCGTGAGCACCACGTCCGGAACGGCTTCCGTCAGCTGCACGAGCGCGGCCAGCCGCGCGCCCGAGATGCGCGGGTTCGGCGAAACCCGGTCGTAGGGCAGGCAGTCCCAGGCAGGAACGTTCACGACCTCGACCTCCGGACCCAGGATCCGGAACGTCTCTGCCGTAGCTGCGAGGTGCCGGTCATCGCGAAGCACCCAGAGCACCGGCGCCGGATCGCGCCGCGCGGCGGCCGCCTCGGCCACCTTCAGGACCGCGTATCCCTCCGGCATCCCATGGACCGGCAAGGGCGCGCAGCCGGTCGGCAGCCGGTCCAGAAACGAACCGCTCACGAACCGGTCCGGCGCACCCGAAGATAGGACTCGATGCGCGTCGACAGCCGCCCGGCCCAGTCCGGCCAAGGCTGCGCGCCAAGCAGGAACTCCGTCAGGTCCGGATCGGCGCAGGTATCGAGAAGGCGCTCGAGCAGCCGGAGTTCCGCCACCGGCAAGGTCGCACCTTCGGTCGCCAGAAATCCCGACAGCAACACCGCCGGTTCCCGCATGCCGAGAGCCCGACACCGAAACCGGAGACGGCGGATCAGGACTTCGGCACCAGGTCCGGAGACGCCGTTTCCCGGAGCGGTCACGGACCGGCGGCGGTGGGCGCGCGGGCGGCCGTCGTGCGGGACGGAGGGGTGACGATCCCGGCCGAGATCACCATCTTGATGCCTTCCTCGACCGACATGTCCATCCGCACGAGGTCGTCCCGCGGCACGAACAGCAGGAATCCCGACGTGGGATTGGGGGTCGTCGGCAGGAAGATGTTGACCAGGTCGCTGTCGATCCGTTCTCGGACCTCGCCCCGGGTGCGTCCCGTGATGAAGCCCACCGCCCACAGGCCCCGGCGCGGATATTCGACCAGAACCACCTCCCGGAACGACGACGAGTCGGCAAACACCGTCTCGAAGATCTGCTTGAGGGCGCCGTAGACACTGCGCACCACCGGAACCCGATCGATCAGCCGTTCCCCGATCCGGAACACGATGCGTCCGATCAGGCCGGCCGCAAGGAACCCCACCACCAGCAGGAGCAGCAGGAGCACAAGGACGCCGAGACCGGGAATGTCGAAGGGCAGATACCGGATGGGATCGTACTCGGCCGGCACCAAGCCGCGCATCTGACCGTCGACGAAGTCGACGAACAGCACGGCGAGATAGATCGTGATGCCGATCGGTGCGGTGACCACGATGCCGGTCAGGAGGTACGTGCGCAGCCGGGCCATCACCCCCCGCCGGCGCCGCCCCTCCGGGACCGGCGAGGGGTGATCCGCGGGGACGGGATCGCTAATCGGACGTCTCGCTCAGAAATCCCGACAGTGCCCGCAGCGTCTCATCGGGAGCCTCCTCGGGCAGGTAGTGGCCGCACTCGACCGCTTCCCCGGTCACCTGGTCCGCCCATTCGCGCCACACCGCCGGCGCATCGTAGAGTTCGTGCACCACCGCGCGGGATCCCCACAGGACCAGGAGCGGACAGCGAATCCGCTGCGCGCGGTCGGCCGCATGATCCGTCAGGTCGATGGTGGCGCCGGCGCGGTAGTCTTCGCAGGTCGCGTGAATCGTATCGGGATCGGCAAAGCACCGGAGATACTCCGACCGGATGCCGGGCGGCATCCATGCCGTGCCCTGCCCCCAGCTCGCGAGCTTGGTGTCGAGATAGAACGCGGGATCGTTCCCGATCAGGCGTTCGGGCAGGGGAGCCGGCTGGCTGAGAAAGAACCAGTGGTAGTAGCGGCGCGCGATGCGCTGGTCCGCCGCCGCGAACACGTGGGACGTGGGCACGATGTCCAGCACCGCGGCGCGCTGGACGCGCCCGGGCCAGTCGAGGCACATCCGGTGCACCACCCGCCCGCCCCGGTCATGGCCGACGACCTGAAACCGCGTGTGTCCGAGCTGCTCCATTACCGCCACCTGGTCGGCGGCCATGGCGCGCTTCGAGTAGGCGCGGTGGTCGGGGTCCGAAGGCGGCTTGCCGCTGTCGCCGTACCCGCGCAGGTCGGCGGCCACGACGGTGAACCGCTCGGCCAGTCGCGGTGCGACCTTGTGCCACATCAGGTGAGTCTCCGGGTAGCCGTGCAGCAGCAGCAGCGGAGGGCCGCTTCCGCCGACCCGGGCGGCCACCGAACACGCGTCGGTCTCGAACGTTCGCCGGTCGAACCCCGGGAACCACTGGGACATGTGCACTCCTTACTTTCGGCTTCCGGCGCACGCACCGGCGCACCGCGGGCGGCTTGGGCGGCCCTGCCCATGGTGCGTGAGGGGTCGGCTCCGTGCAACGACCCCCGGTCCGGGCGGATGGCGACGGGGCGCGGGGGCCGAACGGCGCCCGGCCGAAACCGTTCCGGCCCCGGCACGGGAACCGGACCCTTCGACCTTCGCGGTCGCCCGCCGCCTCCGGATGGTTGGCGAGGACCGGCAACCGGGCCTTCGGCCGGCGCCGCAGACCGCCCGGCCGGAGAACGGAATCCTCCGGCCTTACCCCGGTGGAACGGGCGGCCGCCGATGGCGGCCCGCTGACCGGGGAATCCCGACATGAATCCCCGGGAACCCTGCCGAGACCGCCGCTCGGAACCTTCCGGCAGGCGCCCCGGTCGTCCGGAACCCGCACGCGGCCCGGGCCCACGACGATCCCACGCTGCTAATCCAGCGGCGATCGGCGGGATTTTCTCGGTCTGCGTCGCGCTGCAACCGTGCTGCCAAGGCTCCATTAGACCCTCTCGGCGCGAAAAATTGCGATCAAGGGGCGATCTGTGATGACGCAAGCCCCAGCGCACTCGGATTCCGCGTCTCGGAATCAGCGTGGGATCACCGTGGGCCCGGGCCGCGTGCGGGCGCGGTTCCGGATCCTCCGACGAACCCGTGCAGCGCAGCCGCCCCGACCCCGGAATGCCGCACGGCGCCGGAGACCTCGGGGACGGCCAGCGGAACGCAGGCGCGCGCCCGGCCGCGCCGGACGGGCTTCCGACGATTCGTGGGGTCCGCCCCGACGGGATCCAGACCCCGGGGCGCATCCGGGTCACGCCCCGCCTCCCAACAACACGTCCCGCGCCTCGTTGATCCTCGCCGCGAGATAGTCGCTGCCCCCGGCGTCCGGATGCAGCCGGGCCTGCAGGCGACGGTGGGCGGCGCGGACGGCGGCGGCGTCCGCCCGGTCATCCAGCCCGAGCACCTGCAACGCCTCGGCGCGGGTCATCGGACCGGCGGCGGCGGGACCTCCGGGCGGCGCCGGGCCGATCTCCTCCCGCCAATCGCCGCCATAGCGGTCAAGCCAGTTCTCCAGCAGCCGCAGGGACCGTTCGCACTGCGCCGTGCACTCTGCGTGCAGCGTGCGCATCTCGGCCGCGGACAACGATCGCAGGGGACGTCCGGCCAGCGGTCCCGACAGCACCTCGCCCTCCAGTTCGCCGCTCGCATGGTGCAGCGTCATCTGCAGCACGCGCCCCTGTACCCGCGACGTGTTCGAGCCGGCCGCCCCGCCGGCCGCCGCCCGGCCCACCATTCCGGACAGCACCCGGCCCAGAAGAAAGCTCCCTCCGTGACGAGACAGCCACACGAACGCCATGCCGAGCGCCGCCGGAAGAGCCGCCAGCAGTCCGGTGCCGCGCAGCGCGAACACGCCGGCAGTAGCGGCCAGGACCGCCGCCAGGATCATCCAGAAGACGCGCCCTCCGGTACGCGGCGCAACCCGCATCAGCACCTCGCGCCCGATTCCGGCCAGCGCGACTGCCGCGAGCCCGATCAGCAGGTACGTCATCGCAGCCAGCCGACGAGATTCTCAGCGGGACGCACCAAGCCGGAGCACCCGTTCGCCGGTCCGCCGCTCGTGGGCCGCGAGCGCCTTCCGTCCGCCGGCCGCGTACACGGCCGTGGCCCGCAGCAATGCCCGCAGCGTGGCCGCACTGCCCGACCCGAACCGCGCGTAGGCTCCGCCCGACACCCTCGCGATCGCCCGGAAAATGCCGGCCACCACGGGATCCGGCCCCTCCTGGAACATGAACAGACGCATCCCCTGCATTCCGAGAGCGCCGGCCCGGGCCACCAGCGGGTCGGCCGGTTCCTCGCAGGCGTCGCCGGCATAGACCAAGGCCGCAACCGGATGGCGGTCGTGCTCGGCCGCCGCGTGCGCGAACGCCCGATCGATCTGCGTGCGGCCCGCCCGGCAGCGAACCGCCGCCATCTGCCGGGCCAGGTCGTCGGATTCGGCCGTCCACGGATACGCCCGAAACTCGCCGATACCGCGAAACCACGCCAGCTGCACCGACAGGCCCCCGACCCGGCCGGCCTCACGGAACAGCTCCGCCTGCACGGCCGCCGCCTGGTCCCAGGTCCGTTCCCGGCTCATTGTGGCGTCCAGCACGAACAGGAGGCGTCCCTGCCCCCGCACGGCCGGAGATGCAGCGCGCGCGGCCGCAAGGAAGGCGTCGATGTCTCCGTCGTCCGATACGACGGGAGGCGGTCTGTGGCCCTCGCGGCTCATGCCTCTATTCTCGCGCTCCCCGTTCCCCTGTCGAGGGTCCCCCTGCCATGTCCCGGCCCCGCCTGTTCTCGCCGCTGACGCTTCGCGACGTCACGATCCGCAACCGTATCGTGATCTCGCCGATGTGCCAGTACTCCGCCCACGACGGTGTGGCCGGCGACTGGCACCTCGTGCACCTCGGCCGGTACGCGACCGGCGGCGCCGGCCTCGTGTTCACCGAGGCGGCGGCGGTCGAGCGAATCGGGCGCATTACCCACGGCGACCTCGGGATCTGGTCGGAGGTTCACCGGGATGCCCTGGCCCGGGTCGCCGGATTTCTCCGGACCGAAGGCGCCACGCCCGCGATCCAGCTGGCACACGCCGGGCGGAAGGCCAGCATGCAGCGCCCTTGGGAAGGCAACGGGCCGCTCGCGGACGAACAGTTCGCCCGGGGAGAAACCGCCTGGCCGATCCAGGCCCCTTCGGCGGAACCGGTCATGGCCGGATGGCTGGAACCCGCGGCCATGACCCCGGACGACATCGCTCGGGTGATCGACGCCTTCGCCGGCGGCGCCCGGCGGGCGAACGAAGCCGGCTTCGAAGTCGCCGAAATCCACAGCGCCCACGGCTACCTGTGCGCAAGTTTCCTGTCGCCTGTCTCGAACCGCCGGAGCGACGGGTACGGCGGCGGTCGCACCGGGCGGTCCCGCTTCCTGCTGGAAACCGTCGACGCGGTCCGTGCGGTCTGGCCGGACGGCAAGCCCCTGTTCGTGCGGGTCTCCGCGGTTGACGGTGCTCCCGACGGCTGGTCTCTCGAAGACACCGTTTCCTTGGCGCAGGATCTCAAGGCCGCCGGCGTCGATGTCGTGGACTGCTCGTCCGGCGGGATCGCCGGGCCGGTGACCGCCGCCCGCGGGCCGGCGCCTGCGCCGGGGTTCCAGGTACCCTATGCCGAAGCCGTCAAGCACCGCGGCGGCATCGCGAGCCAGGCGGTGGGCATGATCCTCGAGCCCGAACACGCGGAAGCCATCCTGCAGGAAGGACGGGCCGACCTCGTTGCCATCGGCCGCGAGGCGCTGCTGAATCCGTACTGGGCCCACCATGCCGCGCAAAGGCTGGGCGCCGATCCGGAGTTCGAGGCCTGGCCGACCCAGTACGGCTGGTGGCTCCACCGACGGGAACGGGCGCAGTCCCGATCCTGACGTGACCGACCGGGTCGACGCAGCGGTGATCGGCGCCGGAGTGGTCGGGCTGGCGGTGGCGCGGGCCCTCGCGCGGGCCGGGCGCGACGTCATCGTCATCGAGGCGTCCGACACGATCGGCACCGAGGTCAGCTCGCGCAACAGCGAAGTCATTCACGCCGGAATCTACTACCCGTCGAACAGCCGCAAGGCCGTGCACTGCGTCCGCGGGCGCCGCCGGCTCTACGCCTACTGCCGGCGGCACGGCATCGGTCACGCCCGGCTCGGCAAGCTGATCGTCGCCACCGCGGACGCCCAGCGCGGCGCCCTCGACGCGATCGCACGCCAGGCCGCCGCCAACGGGGTCGAGGATCTCCGTCTGCTGGAGCACTCCGAGATCCTCCGGATGGAGCCCGCGCTCGATGCCGTGGCTGCGCTCTATTCGCCGTCCACCGGAATTGTGGACAGCCACGGCCTGATGCTGGCGCTCCGAGGCGAAGCGGAGGATCACGGAACCCTGATCGCCTTCGAATCGCGCGTGACCGGCGGGACCGTGCAGGGGAACGGCGGCGGGGTCGAACTGGAGGTCGAGGATGCGGGCGGCGCGGTCACCGCGCTGCGGGCGGCCATCGTGGTCAACAGCGCCGGGCTTGAGGCCCAGAACGTGGCCCGCGCCCTCGGCGGCCCGGCCGGCCACGCTGTCCCGCCGCTGCACTACGCGCGCGGCTGCTATTTCACGATGTCGGAACGTTCGCCGTTTTCCCATCTGGTGTATCCGGTTCCCGAGCCCGGCGGCCTCGGGGTGCACGTGACGCTCGACCTGGCCGGCCAGTGCCGCTTCGGTCCCGATGTCGAGTGGATCGATTCCCTCGACTACTCGGTCGATCCCGCCCGTGCCGACCGTTTCTACCCCGTCATCCGGCGCTACTGGCCGGATCTGCCGGACGGAGCGCTGGCGCCGGGCTATGCCGGCATCCGCCCCAAGATCGCGGGCTGCGGCGAACCCGCCGGTGATTTCGTGCTGACCGGCCCGTCGCAGCACGGAGTCCCTGGGCTGGTGCACCTGTTCGGGATCGAATCGCCCGGTCTGACCGCTGCGCTCAGCCTGGCCGACGAGGTCTGCACGGAACTGGGCGTTGCGCCCGCCGGACCGTAGCCGGCCCCCTTCGCGCACGCCGACGGGTGGCACCGGCCGGATTGCCCCGGGCAGAGACCGGCTGCGCCCCGGTCGGCCGGCGATGCGGTTCGGGATCCCGCCACCGGTACGCCGTGGAACGGCTGCGGGCATGGCCTGCTCCTGCGGTTCCAACCTGGATCCGCATCGCCGCAACCGGAGAACGTCATGGGCGCAGGCCGCAACCTCAGAGCATGAATCACAAATCTTCATAATCAGTGGATTACGGCATCAGTGGATTACGGCTTTCCGGGGGTTTCGGTCCGTCCGAGGCGGCGCACCAGGATGCGGCTCACGGCCCGTTGCAGCCCGGCCCGCGAGCTCTCCAGCCGTCGTTCATCGTCCTTCGCCCGACGTCGGCAGCGGCCCAGCCAGCCGAACCACCGCTCGACGATCCAGCGTGGCGGAAGCACCCCGAAACCCTTCGGTTCCTTGGGCATGGCGGTCCGACGGCGGCGCGGGCATCTTCCCGAACGGTACGGGACAAATACCGGTTCTGCGTGGCCGAATCCAGCCGATCCGCGACGACCTTGACCGCACGTACCTCCACGCCGACCCCATCGCCATCAACGGCGAAGTCCACCAGCAGCTCGCGCGCCGTATACTCTCGGGGAGGATCTGCACCTGAGCGATGCGAGGGACAAGAGGCAAGGGGTCGCATTGTCGCCGTCGTCGGGCGCGCCGCTTGGGTGCAGTATCGCCGAGCATGACGACAAGGGGGACCCTGCATGGAACACGGGGATCAAGACCACGGACAACTCCGTTCATCGGCCGCCGGGCGGCGGCGGGCGAGGCGCGGACGATCCGGCTCTGGCCCCCGTCCCGGTGACCGACCCGCCCGAGAGCGACCCGAAAATCGACGTGCCGGACGAGCATGGTCCCTTCGACACGGCGTCGGACCGTCGAACCTTCCGATGACTGTTCTGCGGCCTTCGCGCCCATCTTGGACCTTGTCCGTCAATTCCGTCGAAAGCAGCTCATGCTGACGCGCATACACGTTCAAGGCTACAAGTCGCTCGAAAACTGCAGTGTGCGTCCGAGGATGCTGACGACGCTCTTCGGAGCCAACGCCACGGGCAAGAGCAATTTTCTCGACGCATTGCAACTGCTGTCCCGCATCGCCGTCGGCCCGACGCTCAAGGACGCTTTCGAACCCCCCTATCGGGGCAAACCTCTCGAAACGTTCACGCTGGGCCGCGACGGCCTGAGAGGCCTACTCACCCGCGACCGGCTTGCCTTCTCCATCGAAGCTGACCTGCACCTGTCCGATGCCGTGGTCGAGGCTGTCGAGCGGGACATCCGGGGGTTGCGCGAGCCGGGACGGGACGACGCTTCCGAACACCGCGGAACACCCTCCGCATGGGTGCGCGAGCGCGACCTCCGATACCGGATCGAGGTCGAAATGATGCCGAGGACTGGAGTGCTGCGCGTTTCCGACGAATCTCTCGCTGCATTGAATCGAAAGGGGGAGCCGACCCGCAAGCGGCGTCCGTTTCTCGAGCGGCAGGGAGAGAAAATCCATCTCCGGCACGAAGGACAGTCGCACCCGACCTACATCGAACGCTTCCTGGATCGCAGCATCTTGTCGATGCCTCATTATGCGCCCCATCACCCGCATCTCTCGGCGGCCCGGCGGGAACTGGAAGGTTGGATGTTCTTCTATTTCGAGCCCCGCGAACGCATGCGGACAGCTTCTCCGGTGAAGGAAACGCGACATATCGGCGCCATGGGTGAGGATCTGGCGTCGTTCCTGAACATGCTGAAAGCGAGCAACCCGAATCAGTTCGAAGGGTTGGAGAAAGCGCTGCGGTCCCTGATCCCCTCCATGGAGGGGATCGATATCGAGATCAGCGAAATCGGCGAGGTCGAGCTTCGGCTGAGGGAAAACGGAATCGTCGTTCCTGCCCGGGTGGTATCCGAAGGCACCCTGCGCATGCTCGGCCTGCTGGCCCTTGCCGGAGCCCATGAAGCTCCAACGCTGGTCGGCCTCGAGGAGCCCGAAAACGGCATTCACCCCCGACGGATCGAACTGGTTGCGGAACTGCTGAGAACCCGTCGGCTCTTGGGTCCGGCCCAGTATATCGTCACGACCCATTCGCCGGTCCTGGCCGACCATTTGCCCGCGGATTCGCTGTACGCGGTGCGTCGAAACCACGGCCGCACCTGTATCGATCCGGTTTCTTCATGGGGTCCCTTGGCAAAGCACGTGCAGATCAAGGATGCACTGACAGAGGCGACAGCAGAAGACCCGCTTCCCGTGTCGAATCGCATGATGCGTGGCGATTTTGATGCATAGGATCGCGCTTTTCGGCGAGGACTTTGCCCATCGACACGTCATCGGCGAACTGGTTCTCCGACTTGCGCGCGACGCTGGCGTGGCCGTGCAACTGGACTGGCGCAATGCCGCCGGAGGTCGGCCGCGACTCATCGGGGAGTTTCAGCGATTCCTGCGCGACCTGCAGCGACAGAGCGACCTCGACCCCGATATCGTTGTCGTGGCGACCGACGCGAACTGTGCGGGCCTCAGCCACCGGGAACAGGAGCGATCCACGCCTGCCCGCACGTTTCCTGTCGTGAAGGCCATTCCGGATCCGCATATCGAACGCTGGTTGCTCCTGGACGGCGCGGCCTTCAAGGCGGTCTTCGGCGCAGGATGCGACGCGCCCGACATGAAATGCGCACGGGACCGCTACAAGGAACAGCTCGTCCGGGCGATCCAAGGCGCGGGAACAATCCCCAGCATCGGCGGCATCGAATATGCAGCCGACATCATCCGGAACATGGACCTCGACCGCGCCGGGCAGGCCGACAGATCTTTCAGACGCTTCACCGACAACCTGCGCAGCGTATTCCGCAGTTGGCACTGAATCAGCCGGACTTGCGCCCGCTGGATTCCGGGGATCGGACAGGAGATGGGGCCTGAGAGCATGATTTAAAACTCTGCATAATCAGTAGGTTACGGTTTTCCCGGGGGTTTTCGGCCCGTCCGAGGCGGCGCACCAGGATGCGGATCACGGCCCGTTGCAGCCCTGCCAGCGAGCTTTCCAGCCGTCGTTCATCGTCCTTCGCCCGACGTCGGCAGCGGCCCAGCCAGCCGAAAAACCGCTCGACGATCCAGCGTCGCGGAAGCACCTCGAAACCCTTCTGTTCCTTGGGTTTAGTCACGATCTCGAGGTCCGGGGCGTCCGGCATCGCGGCCAGGGCTTGGGCCAGTTTGGGACCGCGGTACCCTCCGTCTGCCCAGACCTTCTGCAGGCTCGGCATGGTCGTTCGCAGTTCGGCGAGGACCGCCGGCGCACCCTCCCGATCCTGCACGTTGGCGGGGTGCACCTGCAGGACCAAGGGCAGCCCGAGGGTATCGACCCCCGCGTGCCGCTTTCTCCCCTTGACCGTTTTCCCACCGTCCTAGCCACTCGGACCACCACTCTCCGTTGTCTTCACGGATTGACTGTCGATCACCCCCGCCGTCGTCGTCGAACGCCGGCCCACCCGCTCCCGGGCTGGCCCCCGCAACGCCGCCACGAGATCCCCATACAGGCCTTGGTTACGCCACCGGTAAAAATCGTACCGGACCGTCGAAATCGCAGGAAAACAAGGCGGTAGCGCACGCCACTGGCAACCCGTCATCCACGGATACAGCAGCGCGTTCACCACCTCGCGCAGGTCTACCTCACGGGGACGGCCCGTCGACGACGGTGCCGGAAGCAGCGGCTCCAAACGAGCCCATTCCGCGTCGGTCAGATCGCTTTCGAAGCGGTCTCCCCGACGTTGATACTTCGCACGAGCGGTCTCGCTCCCAGCCATGGCATCCTCCCAATGTCGTCGCCAACCACATCGTAGAGGCTCGAATCGGGGCCGCTCCATAGTTTCCGCACAGGCTCTGAGGACGAATTGCGGCATCTGCTCACCCCGCATCTACGGAGGGGTGAGCAGATATCCTACTTGGTGCCTGCCCGGAAAATCCCTAAGAGTCGGATTACATGAATGAAAACTCAATATTGACAGGGCGAAGATTCATCGAATCCAGCCTGATTTCAGCGGAATATGCCGTCATATGCCCTCAAAGAAGGAATCTTCGGTTCTCCAGATTCCGAATATGGTTGCACATACAATGTGTTATGATTTTCCGTGCAGACACTACTTGGTGAGTTGGGCGGGAATCGACCGTGCCCAATCATTGCGGTCAGTTCCGGGATCCGTACCAAGCGCCGACCACAGCTCCCTGACCCCCGTCTGCGATAGTCCACTCTGCGCCAACAGTTCCAGCGATCAGTCGGGGATCACCAGCGTTGGTCGGGATATTGGAGAACCGGCCACCCCACGATCCGCGGGAGGACGTCACGGCCAAACCATCCCTTTCAAATGTCACGTTGCACCCTCTGAAGGTACCGACGGCATCAATGGGAGTCGGGCCCAAGCGCAGTCGTGACGGAAAGTTAGTCTTGGAAAATTCTTCGGATTGCCCGTTCGAGTCCACGGCCAAACCCGTGATGGAAAGGTCGCCACAGCCAATGCAGCCTGATATGTTGTTCAAAGCAAAGTTCGCGGTCAACCTGGCATCTCCAGAAAATTGACCGATCTCCGTTACTCCGGGAAAGCTGGAGCCGTAGCTGTGGCCGTAGAAGCCTTCGGCCCTCCCCAAGTATGACGCCGTCCCCTGTAGTGGGAGTGTGGGAGTGCCGGAAATCTCGGGACCATCCACAAAGGCTCCGATTTCGGCACCTGTGGGCATCAATGGAGCGATGCTACCCTCGAAGTGTATCCAGTAACCTCCAGCCAGATAGTCAGTTGAATCGGTGTTGTTCCAGTTCGTGTACACTGCTGCGAGCGAGACGCTGGAATTGGTATATGTCAGCAGCCGGTCACCGCGATAGGAGTATCCAGCCAATATCGGATTGAGGTCCGACCTGTCAAACCGATGGGTGGCGGTATCAAGATTGATCCGGCTTCCATCCGCTCGCCGCACCGCGACGCGCGTGTCGCGGTCGTTGAAGGAAACCGCGGCGGCGGCGCCGCTGATGCCCGCAACAGCGCCGATACTTGTCGATTGTGTAAGAGCCTGTGCGGAAACTATGGAGCGGCCCCGATTCGAGCCTTTACGATGTGGTTGGCGACGACATTGGGAGGATGCCATGGCTGGGAGCGAGACCGCTCGTGCGAAGTAGTGCCTGCCCGGAAAATCCCTAAGAGTCGGATTACATGAATGAAAGCCCAATATTGACAGGGCGAAGATTCATCGAATCCAGCCTGATTTCAGCGGAATATGTCGTCATATGCTCTCAAAGAAGGAATCTTCGGTTCTCCAGATTCCAAATATGGTTGCACATACAATGTGTTGTGATTTTCCGTGCAGACATGAAGTATCAGCGTCGGGGAAACCGCTTCGAACGCGATCGGACCGACGCGGAATGGGCTCGTTTGGAGCCGCTGCTTCCGGCACCGTCGTCGACGGGTCGTCCCCGTGAGGTAGACCTGCGCGAGATGGTGAACGCGCTGCTGTATCCGTGGATGACGGGTTGCCAGTGGCGTGCGCTACCACCTTGTTTTCCTGCGATTTCGACGGTCCGGTGTATCTACTCACCCCCCTACTGATGACGAAGATCGATCCGCTTCTTGTCAGCCGGAACACGCACCTCCGGTCCTCGGCCGCGAGCGAGTGAAAGGGGCAAGGGAAAATGCCGGATCCGAACCCGTCAGGAAAAACGATTCGTCATCAGTAGGGGGTGAGTAGATAGTGCCCGCACCGAAAAAGTACAATGGTTTGACTCTGAAAGTGGAATCGTGATATAGAGGGGACGAAGAATCCCGCTTTGATGCGGGAATCGGCCGATGCGGTCGAGAATCGGCCGGATGTTCGGAAATCTTCGCGAGAATTGCCATGCGAAACGTCATTCGCCTGCAGATGGAATGGGGTCAGGTTGCGATCGAGGAGATCGAGATCGACGAGAGCTCGCGGGATGACATTCCGCCGCTGCTGCTCGGGCTTCGGCACGTGTATGCCGACCGGTCGGTTCGTGCCCGGTGGTTCGAGATCTTGGAGCAGGGGATCCTTCCCGAGGTGTCCCACACGAAAGGGCGTCCCGGCATGGAGCTGTGGAGGATCCTCGTGATGGGTCTCCTGAAGCAGGTCTTGGGGTGTGACTTCGATCGTCTGCACGAGCTGGTGAACCAACACCCTACCGTTCGGAAGTTTCTGGGACACTCCGGCTTCTGGGACGAGACCCGGTACCGGTATCCCACGGTGGTACCCAACGTGAGCCTGCTGACGCCGGACGTGCTGGGAGAGGTGTTGCCGCGGATCGCGGAGAGCGGCCATGCGCTGGTGCGGAAGCGGAAGCGGAAGAGCGGCCCGGGCGGTCGCCCGTCGGAGGAGCCCCTGCGGGGCCGCTGTGATTCGTTCGTGGTGAAGACGGATGTGCACGTCCCGACGGATGTCAACCTGCTGTGGGATGCGATGCGTTGCCGGGTGCGCGAGACGGGCCGCTCAGCCCTGCGGGCGGGGGTGTCCGGAGGGCGGCAGTGGCGGCATCGGAGCCGGAGGCTGCAGCGGCTCTTTCAGAAGGTTCGGCGGACCCGGCGGGCCCGTCCGGGGCCGATCCAAGCGTACCTCGACACCTGCTGGGAGGAGGTCCGACGGGCGGAAGCGACGGTTCCCGCGCTTCGGGAGCAAGGCGTCGGAGCCCCCAGGATTCTCCGGATCGAGTCGTACCTCAAGCATGCCCGGAGGCAGCTCGACCAAGTGGACCGCCGCCTGCTGAAGGGCGAGAAGATCCCGCAGGAAGAGAAGGTGTTTTCGATCTTCGAGGAGCACACGCGCGGGTGCGTGAAGGGCAAGGCCGGGGTTCCGGTGGAACTCGGAGTGCCGGTGGCCGTGCTGGAGGATCAGCACGGCTTCCTCCTACACTCCCGGATCCTGTGGGAAGGCGGAGACGTGGATCCTGCCGTGCCCATGATCCGGGAAGCGCAGGCCCGCTTCCCCGACCTCCGCCTGTGCAGCTTCGATCGGGGGTTCCACAGCCCCTCCAACCGGATCGCACGGGACGAACTGCTGGATCACAACGTGCTGTCGAAGAAGGGAAAACTCGGTCCGACCGACCGGAAACGGGCCGCCGACCCGACGTTCCGGGAGATGCGCCGGCAGCCTCCGGCCGTGGAGTCCGCCATCAATCATCTCGAGCCGCGCGGCAGGGACCGGGTCCGGTCGTAGGGGGCGGAGGGTTTTGCGCGGAGGGTGGCGCTCTCCATGGTGGCCTTCAATGTCCACCGCATCGGGTTGCTGCTGCAGAGACAGGCCCGGGCCCAAGCCCGACGACGACGAAGACGCGCCGCCTGACAGCGGCGCCCCTCCACCCCGTCCGCAAAGCTCGCCGGGAGCGGGAACGGAACCGCTCGCCCTAGCGTCCGGATTCTGGGTGGGAAGGGCCCGGATGCCGCTACGAATCGGCAGGAATCCCCTGGAAACGGAGCGACCGGAGGCCCCGGAGGGTGGGTCCAACCCGAAATTTCGCCGGAAGGGCCGCCAAAATGACCATTTTCGGTGCGGGCACTAGATACGGTCCGGTACGATTTTACCGGTAGCGTAACCAAGGCCTGTATGGGGATCTCGTGGCGGCGTTGCGGGGTCCAGCCCGGGAGCTGGAGGGCCGGCGTTCGACGACGACGGCGGGGGTGATCGACAGTCAGTCCGTGAAGACGACGGAGAGTGGCGGTCCGAGTGGCTAGGACGGTGGGAAAACGGTCAAGGGGAGAAAGCGGCACGCGGTGGTCGACACCCTCGGGCTCCCTTTGGTCCTGCACGTGCACCCCGCCAATGTGCAGGATCGGGAGGGTGCGCCGGCGGTCCTCGCCGAACTGCGAACGACCATGCCAAACCTGCAGAAGGTCTGGGCAGACGGAGAGTACCGCGGTCCCCAACGGGCCCAAGCCCGGGCCGCGATGCCGGACGCCCCAGACCTCGAGATCGTGACCAAACCCAAGGAACAGAAGGGTTTCGAGGTGCTTCCGCGACGCTGGATCGTCGAGCGGTTGTTCGGCTGGCTGGGCCGCTGCCGACGTCTGGCGAAGGACGATGAACGACGGCTGGAGAGCTCGCTGGCAGGGCTGCAACGGGCCGTGATCCGCATCCTGGTGCGCCGCCTCGGACGGGCCAAAACCCTCGGGAAACCGTAATCTAATGATTATATGGAGTTTGAATCATGCTCTGATGCATTCTTCCGAGGTACCGTCATCCAAGCCGGAGGTAGCCAGTACTGCGGTACCGGCCATCGGGCGCTGACCGCAGCTGCCCTCGGTCATGATCACCGTGATGAGAGGTTTCGTAGCCCTCCCTAATGTGTCGTTGAACGCAGATATTTCCTCCTTGTCGTTGAGCGCAGACATTCATATATTGTTGGCGCTCGGCGACATTGGAGTCATCATGCACATCCGAACCCCGCTGGACCTCGGTCTGACCATTCGCGACCGACGCCGCAAGCTCAAACTGAGCCAAGCCGAACTCGCCCGCGAGGTGGGAGTCGGACGACAATGGGTCGTGGCCATGGAGCACGGCAAGCCCCGTGCCGAGCTTGGTCTGGTTCTCCGCACCCTTTCCGCCCTGAACCTCCCATTGATGATCGATGCTGGAGACCACCGGCCTCCCTCAAGCAACGACATATTGCCTCTTGATATCGATGCCATTGTGAAAGCCGCCCAGTCGGATCGAAAATGACCGATATTCTGGTCGTGATTGCCGATCGCCGGATCATGGGAGAGATCCGGCGTGATCGGCGCGGCCGGCTCCGGTTCGTCTACGACGACCGCTGGCGATCCATGGATGCGGCCTATCCGCTTTCCCTCTCGATGCCGCTCGTGGTCGCCCAACATGAGCACGTCAGAATCGAGCCTTGGCTCTGGGGTCTCCTTCCCGACAATGAAGCCATCCTGGCCCGCTGGGGACAACGGTTTCATGTATCGCCCCGCAACGCATTTGCACTGCTGGGTGCGGTTGGCGAGGACTGCCCCGGCGCCACCCAACTGGTACGACCGGACAGGGTCGATGATGTGCTCCAGGACAATGACCAGCAGATCGAATGGTTGACCGAAACCGATATCGCCGAACGCCTGCGTATCCTGAGACAAGATCAAGCGGCGTGGCGCATGGCGCGCGATACCGGCCAGTTCAGCTTGGCCGGCGCGCAGCCGAAGACGACGCTTCTATTCGACGGTCAGCGCTGGGGGGTGCCCAGCGGCTCAACGCCAACCACCCACATCCTGAAACCGCCCATCGACAGGCTCAACGGTCACGCTGAGAACGAACATCTTTGCCTGACGCTGGCCCGGGCACTCGGATTGCCCGCAGCACGCTCGGAAGTACTCAGATTCGCGGGTGAAACGGCAATCATCGTGGAACGTTACGACCGAATCAGACTCCCCGGATCGATCCGTCGCCTCCACCAAGAAGACATGTGCCAAGTCTTGGGGCTGCCCCCAACGAAGAAATATCAGAATGAAGACGGTCCCGGGTGCGCCGAGCTGAGCGAAGCGATCCGGACACACTCGGGAGAGCCCGGCGACGATACACGGACCTTCGCCCGTGCCCTCATGCTGAACTGGATCATCGGCGGCACCGACGCGCACGCAAAGAACTTCTCCATGCTGATCGGCCCCCAAGGCCGTGGTCGCCTCGCACCTCTCTACGACGTGGCAAGCATGTTGCCCTACGACGCAGATCTCAGGAGACTGAAGATGGCCATCAAGATCGGTGGAAAATATCTGCTAGAGGAGGTTCATTCGCGTCATTGGGCGAGGTTGGCAAAGGAAGCGTGCCTGCCGCCTGCCGATATCCTTGACATGGGAAGAACCATGGCTGAAATGCTGCCCACCGCGTTTGCCCAGATCGTCGACGACACCCGCGCCAACGGGCTCGAGCACCCGATTCTGCCGCGCATGATCAAGCTATTGAACGCACGTTCCAAACATTGCGCCCGCATCTTGGAGACAGCCTCATCCTGATCCGTTGCTCACATATGCACGAAGGGTGCGTCATTTCATTTGGCCCATGTTTAACAAGGGATTCTAGAACACAAGGTTGTATAAGGGTTTCGGCGCCCTTCGAAAGCCCGTCAGGCACTACATTTCGTGCGCTAAACTTTTTTCAGATGGTAAGCCTTCGGGTGCCTCCGGGGGTGTGCGGGATCCCTAGCGCGTCACGACGATCCCATGCTGATTCAGAGATGCGAAATCCGAATGCGTGGGGGCTCGGCTCATCACAGATCGCCTCCTTGAGATCGCAATGTTCGGGCCAAGAAGGCCCCATCGAGCCTTGGCGGCACGATTGCAGCGCGACGCAAACTGAGAAAATCTCGCCAGTCGTCGCCGGATCAGCAGCGTGGGATCACCGTGCTAGCGCGTCGTAGATGCTGCGCGGCTCGGGTTCGGCTCGGGTGGTCTTGCGGACCTGGAGGGTCGGACCGTGGGCCTGCCGGAAGGCCGCCGTGACCCGCTGCTGCCCTTCGAGGTCGGCACGGAGGCGGTTCCCGCTTCGAGGGTCACCGTTCGCCTGGAGTTTGCGGCGGATCCTCGGGACCGGCGGGTAAGCGAGGACGGAGAGGAACCCGTGGCCGTCGGCATCGGAAAATCGGCGCCGAGATGGAGCAGCGTTCGCGGCCGCACCCGGTCGCCCCGACGCACCGATTCCCCCCACCGGCAGGTGGTGTAGGAGCGACCCTTGCGGCCGCCGGTTCGGGTCCGTCGAAGGAACCTGCACCCAACCTAATGCCGATTCGGCCGGTTGCAAGGGGTCTCCAAAGGAACATGGCACTACTTTGAAGGCCCCGACAGAAGGGCCCTTGTGTTCCAAGGGTTTTCTTCGATCCGAACCCCGGAAATCGGCGATTTCGGGCCCGAATCGGCGAAATCTCGTTAAACATGGGCAAGATCACGAAGCGGGTGTGGTCGACAAGTCAGTGGAGACGGTCCCCGTCTCCGGTCACCCTGCCACCCGATCCACGGATCGCCATGCCGCCTCTTCCGGGCCGCTTCGCCTCATCCCGACAGCGCCATTCTCTGACCTTGCCATTCCGCCACGTAACGAAGCCCTCTGCCGAAGAATCCACGGAAGCCCAGGTAATGGCACCGGTCCATCGTCACGTCTCAGACAAGATGCTCGTCGGGGTAGCACAGGCGAACCGTGACGTCGAACAGCGAAACTTCGGTCGACGAAGCGAGAGGCTCGAGATCCGGCGGAGCGGAAGCGGTCATGCGCTGTGCAGTACACCCACTCCGATTCGAATATCAGCCCCTTTTTCCGGGATCGGACAGGGAAACCGAGGCCGGCGTCCGCAGGAAAGCGCGGGATTACTGTGCCTCCAGATCCCGCCTGACCAGCGGCCAGAGGTTTGTGATTCCTGCCCGTCAGCAATCCCGAGATCGGGACGCCCGGACTTCGGCACTCCTGCCGGTGGTATGGAACGGGCTGCTGCAGTGTGATGCCGAACGCTGCCTTCGTTTCCGCTCCACAAAATGTTGGCCAAGTTTTGCGCTGTGGCGGACGCTTGCAATGCGGCACATGCAACACCATAGTGAATCACGGCGCTTGGGCACAGCCGAGTGCAGTCTCACGGCACGAACGCGATGATGCGTTGGGCTTCCGACCGCTCCCTTGTCGAGGTTACGTCTGCAAGGGGCGCTGCGTCCGGGCAGTGCCGATGCTCCCGATGCCTGTCCTGAAGGGCAATCGTACGGGACAGTGGAGGGATCGTGCCTCCGACACTGGGCGCGCGGAGTTCTGCTTCCAAGAAAGCGAGGCTGAAGATGAGGATTCCCTCTCTGCCAACATCGCTGAGACACCGACTACCCTAGGAATTAGAGGGCGGCAGAGAGGAACCATGATGAAGGCAGACCCGAATGTGGGCAGGGGGGTGTACCCCCTCGCCACGCCGGCCCTGGGGGGCGCGCCCCCCAGGGCCGAGACCCCGCCGGCTCGGCGTGCTCCGGACCCGGAGGTTCTCGCCAAGCCGACCCGGCGCCGGTTCTCGGCCGAGTATCGACTGCGGATCGTCGAGGAGGCGGACCGCGGTCGCGAGCCGGGCGAGATCGGCCGCCTGCTGCGTCGCGAGGGGCTGTACCGCTCGCATCTGTCGACGTGGCGCAAGGCCCGCCGCCGGGGAGCGTTGCAGGGCTTGGCGCCACGCAAGCGCGGTCCCAAGCCGGCGCCGTCCCACCCCCTCGGCGCCCAGGTTCGCCGGCTCGAGGCCCAGGTGGCGCGGCTGGAGAAGGAGCTGGCTACGGCCCCTACGATCCTGGAAGTCCAGGGAAACGTTGCCGGGCTGCTGGGATTCAGCCTCCGCGACGGGAAGGACTGCGGATGGCCACCACTTCCCTCGCTCGGCAGGTCGGCATTGCGCCGGCCTGCCGGGCGCTGGGGGTGCCCCGGGCCACGTTCTACCGCCGCCGGAGGCCCGCTCCCGGGCATCAGCAGCCCCGTACGACGCCCGCCCGGGCCCTGAGCGAGGGGGAGCGGGAGCAGGTCCTCGACCGGCTCGCCTCCCCGCGTTTTGTCGACCGTTCCCCGGCCGAGGTCGGGGCCACGCTGCTCGACGAAGGGCGGTACCTGGGCTCGGAGCGCACGATGTACCGCATCCTCTCCGTCGGGCAGCCGGTGCGGGAACGGCGCAACCAGCTCACCCACCCACGCTACGCCAAGCCCGAACTCGTCGCCCGCGCCCCGAACCAGGTCGGGTCCTGGGACATCACACGGCTGCTCGGGCCGAAGACCGGGTCTTCCTTCTACCTCTACGTGCTGCTTGATCTCTTCCGCCGCTACGTGGTGGGATGGAGGGTCGCCGAGCGCGAGAGCGCGGCCCTGGCCAGCCGGCTGATCGAGGAGTCGTGTCTCAAGCAGGGGATCCAGCCCCGGGTGCGGACCCTGCACTCGGACCGCGGCGCCCCCATGACCAGCCCGTGCACCGCGCAACTCCTCGCCCAGCTCGGCATCACCCGCTCGCTCAGCCGCCCCAAGGTCAGCGACGACAACCCCTTCTCGGAGGCACAGTTCAAGACCTTGAAGTACCACCCCGGATTCCCCGGACGCTTCCCGGACCTGCCCGCTGCCATCGTCTTCGGTCGATCCTTCTTCCCTTGGTACAACACCGAGCATCACCATGCCGGCCTCGCGATGCTCACCCCTGATGATGTCCACCACGGCCGCGCCCGGCACCGGATCGAGCAACGCCGACGCACCTTGGATCGAGCTTGGGACCGGCACCCGGAGCGATTCGTCCGGGGGAGACCGAAACCGCAGGCGCTCCCTGAAACGGTCTGGATCAACCCGCCGAAGGCCACCCCTACCGTGGGAGATGCTCAGTAAATGACAACCCTTGCTGTCTCAACGGCGTTGACAGGTTCCGATTCGATCGGCTACTATCGGCAACTGGAGTTCCGACCATGAGCGAACGCGTGATCCTCTCGCACCTGTGAACGTCAGGGAGGGGGTGTCCACGGAAATGGCAATAGCGCTGGGGAACATCGGCCGGGATACGACCGACCCGTGGATGCACATGCCTGCAAGCAACGCGAACTCGCGAAAACGCGGCTCGGACGGACGGCTGGGAACACAGTGCATGCAGGCGCTGCACATGACCCGGGATCAGGTTCTGGCGCAACATCTTCATGCATGACCTGATTCACACCGCGACGGCCGAGCTGACGTCAGCCCTCGCAAAACACCTGCCCGCCCTAGGCGCGGACTGGTGGAAGGAGAACGTCGTGAACCGCCTGAGCTTCCAGCAGCAGCGCGCCGTGGAAGAACGCGGGATCGCCAGGCTGGAGCAACTCGACCTTGCAGCCCTGCTGCGCATCCTCGACCGGAACTGGTACGAGCTTTCCCAAGTGCTCACCCTGCCACGCGAGGGACGCGACTGGATCCGTGAAATGCAATCTGTTCGCAACCGATGGGCGCACCTGTCGGCGGCGCCGGTGGCGGCGGAGGACATCTACCGCGATGCAGACACCTTGGCCCGGGTTCTCGACATGCTTGGCGCTGCGCCCGATTCCGCCGCCGCGGTCGAAGCGGTCAGGAAGGCCGCCCTTGCCGATCTCGCAGCACCGTCCGACACCGCCTCGAATGCCAAGGTCGACGGGGCCGATACCACCGAACCGGCTGTGGTGCCCGACATCCACGGGATACCGGCCGGTGCCCCGCAAACCGCACCGACACGGTTCAAGGTCGGCGACTTCGTGGAGTTGCGCTCCGATCCGAACACCGGCGTGCCGATCATCGACGTCACTGCCAGCGACGCCGAAACCCGTTACCGGGTATTCCAGAACGGGCGCCGGGCCACCTACTACGAGAGCCAGCTGCGGCCCCATGAACCTGTCCACGAACCTTCACGGATTGGTGCCGACGACCTGCGGGCCCATCTGACCGGCATGCATCTGCTCTCGCCATCCACCGCCAACCTGTATTCGCTGCGGTCGGGTCGCGTTGACTTTGTGCCCTATCAGTATCGTCCCGTCATGCGGCTGATCCGGGCCGATCGACCACGCCTGTTGATTGCCGACGAGGTGGGCGTGGGCAAGACGATCGAGGCCGGACTGATCCTCAAGGAGCTGCGGGCCCGGGCGGACATTTCCTCGGTGCTGGTGATCTGCCCCAAGGCGCTGGTGACCGAACGCAAGTGGTTCCTGGAGATGAAGCGTTTCGACGAGCACTTCGAGACTCTCGACGGCCGAACGCTACGCCACTGCCTGCGGGAAACGGATCTGGAAGGCGAATGGCCCGACCACTACGCCAAGGCGATTCTCCCGTTCTCCCTGTTCAATGCGGAACTGCTCTTCGGCAGGAACGGAAAACGGACCCGGGCCGGCGCCGGACTGCTCGCCCTGGACCCACCGCCCAGGTTCGATCTCGTGATCGTCGACGAGGCACACCACATCCGCAACGCGGACACCTATCTTCATCAGGCGGTCCGCTATTTCTGCGACAACACCGATGCCGCGGTTTTCCTGACCGCCACTCCGGTGCAGCTTGGGAACCGGGATCTCTTTACCCTGCTGAATGTTTTGCGGCCCGACCTCGTCATCGATCGCCCGAGCTTCGAGCAGATGGCCGCGCCCAACAGGTTCATCAATGCGGCAGTCGGCCATTGCCGAACCGGAGAAAATCGCTGGCAGAAGAAGGCGCGTGCCTGCCTGGACGATGCCGCACGAACCGAATGGGGCCGTCTTTTCCTGCGAGAATCGCCAGCGTTCCAGGACATCTACGACCGCCTTGCGGAACGGCGCATCGACGACGTCAGCCGCATCCGCATCATCCGTTCCATGGAGGAACTCTACACCTTCAGTCCGATAATCAACCGGACGCGCCGCCGGGACATCGGGGAGTTTGCAACCCGCCGGCCGGAAACCCTGACGGTCGAGTTCACATCCGGCCAGCGCTGCCTGCACGACGACCTGCTCAATGTCGTATCCCGCATCCTGGCGAATGCCCACGGCGAGCAGAACCTCAAGTTCATGATGACGACGATTCGTCGCCAAGCGGCCAGTTGCCTCTATGGTCTGGCCCCGCTGTTGCGCGACATGCTCGCCGGCAAGTTCGACAGCCTCGAAGCGACGGGCGGGGCCGAAGGCGATGCCCCCATCGATACCGCCTTCCTCGCCGGGATCCGGGCTGACATTGAGGCCCTCCTGGAGAAAGCCGACGCGCTCGACCCTGTCGATCCCAAGGTACAGGCCTTCGTCAGGGTTCTGCAGGACAAGGGGCGGATGGCCAACAACAAGGCGCTGGTCTTCAGTACCTTCCGCCATACGCTTGCCTATGTCTCGAAACACGTTGCCGGCGCGGGACTTCGTTACGGTCTCGTGCACGGCGGGATTCGGGACGATGAGCGCTCGGAATTGCGCCGCCGCTTCGCCCTCCCGAAAGACGACCCGGACGCACTGGATGTGCTGCTGTCCTCGGAGGTCGGCGGCGAAGGTCTGGACTTCCAGTTCTGCGATCTGCTTATCAACTATGATTTGCCGTGGAATCCGATGCGCATTGAACAGCGCATCGGGCGCATCGACCGTTACGGCCAGCAAGGAGAGAGCGTCGCCATCGTCAACCTGGTGACGCCCGGCACCGTCGACGCGGATATCTATGAACGCTGCCTGATGCGTATCGGTGTGTTCCATCACGCCGTCGGCGGCAGCGAGGAAATCCTCGGCGAGATCACGCAGGAAATCCACAACATCGCCGACAGCTTCACGCTGACGCCGGAACAGCGCACCGAACGCCTCCAGCAACTCGGCGACAACAAGATCCGCCAGGGTCAGGAAGAAGCCGCACTGGAAGACCGGCAGGCCGAACTGTTCGGTCTTACGATCCCCAACCAGTCCTGGCGCGAGGAGATATCGGAAGCCGAGAGCTTCTGGCTGTCCCCGGAGGCGTTGCGGCGGTACGTGACCGCCTATCTGGCAAGCGCGTCCGGGACCGCCGGCGATTTTCTGCTCGGCGAAAAACCGCTCAGGACGCTGCGGCTCGGCCAGAAGGTCCGGGCGAAGCTGCTCGACGACCTCCGCAGGCAGCCCCGGTCGACCGATCCGGTCGCCCGGCAGTGGGAGAAATGGCTCAAGGGCGCCGACCCGCTGCTGCAAGTCACGTTCGATCAGGAGACTGCTGCGGCCGAGCCGAAGGCGGTATATCTGAACGTCCTGCATCCCCTGGTCCGGCAGGCGGCGCAGCGCCTGGAGCGCTCCGAGGCGGTGCAGGTCAGTCTTGTCGCCTCAAGCGAGACCATCCCGCCCGGCGAATACCCGTTCGCTGTGTACCAGTGGCGCAAGGTCGGCATACGGTCCGACGATACGCTCGTGGCCGTTGCTTCCGACCCGAAGCTCGATGGTGCCATCCTGTCTCTGTTGGAGACCGCAACGGACGCCCCTGCCCGCTTTCCGCCAGACAAGGGCGAGACCGACCGGCTCGACAAGCGCCATCACGGCGCGTGGCGCGCGGCGCGCGCAAACCACATGGCAGAGAACCGGAAATTCGTTCAGCATCGACGCCAGAGCCTGAATACCAGCCACCGGGCGCGGTGTGGGCTGCTGGAGGACCAGATCGGCGAAGCGACGAACGACAGAATCCGCCGGATGAAGGAAAGCGAACTGGCGCGCGCCACGCACGATTACGAGCGCCGGACTGCCGAGCTGGAGAAACTGGCGGAAAGCGCGGACATTCACGCAACCTTGATTGTGACAGGTTTTTTGCAAGTGAGAAAGGAGCTTGTCCAATGAAGTCTCTTCAGAAAATTATAGAGACTAGGCAGAAATTCATAGATGGTGTGAAGGCTAATGGGGACGCCATAAATATGGAATTGTTTGAAGATATCTACCCGGACAAAGCTCATATCATTTACGAACTTCTCCAGAACGCCGAAGATCAGTCAGCAACCAGTGTGCAGTTTTTCCTGTCAAAAGACAAATTTGTTTTTGAGCATGACGGTAACCCATTCGATTATGAAGATGTTGACTCCATCACTGGCATAAATCATAGCAAGAAAAGCAATAAATCTGATAAAATTGGCCGCTTCGGTATCGGTTTCAAGGCCGCGTTTGTCTACACGAAGACGCCACGGATATGGTCTCCGAGCTACGCCTTCGAAATCTCCGAAATGGTGCTCCCGTCGGAGTTGGCCCTTGATCCGGATCTCGGCGCACGCACGCGGTTTGAATTCCCATTTAACTCCAACAAATCGCAAGATCGGGCTTTCTCAGAGATACAGGGCGGGCTGGAAGAAATTTCGGAAAGAACCTTGGTGTTTCTGTCCTGCATCAAAAATATCCAGTGGCTGATTGAAGGCAGCCGAGAAAGACGCCTGCTGCGGATTCAGAGTTCCGATCACCATCTGGAGATCCTTCGCAAGATCGACGGAAGACCAACTGAGAGTCACCACTTCCTCCGCTACCGCGAGGCTGTCGACGAGCTGGAACGTCAGAACGTCGCAATCGCCTTCGAACTCAAACCGCGGTCCGGGGAGCAACGGCCAGATACACGGGGGGCCTTCGTCAAACAGTTCCGTATCGTCCCGGCCGAGCCTGGATGCGTTGCGGTCTATTTCACTGCGGCGAAAGAAACCTCAAACCTGCGCTTCCATCTCCATGCGCCATTCGTCCCGGAACTCAGCCGTTCCAGTATCAAGGATACGCCGGCCAACGAACCGCTGTTCCGACGACTCGCTGGGCTGACCGCGCGCTCCCTGTGCAGGATCCGTGATCTCGGCCTACTTGACCGGGATTTCCTCGGTGTGCTGCCGAACAGCCAGGATGGGATCTCAGGCGAGTACAGTGCAATCAGGAATGCCGTCGTCGGCTCCATGAAGGAGCTCCCGTTGACTCCCACCCACGTCGGCACCCATGCTCCCGCTCGACGGTTGCTTCAGGCAGAGGCCGGATTGAAGGATCTGCTCGACCGTGATGACATCCGTTTCCTGACCGGTGTCAGCGACGACCGAAACCACCGATACGACTGGGCGATTGCTGCCACGCAAAGGAGCAATCGGATCGACCGTTTCTTGGAAGATCTCGATATCAAGAAATGGGGGGTCGAACAGTTCATTAATACACTGAATGATCGTTTCCATGACTGGCGAGGACATCCCGATCCATTGTTGATCGAATGGATGCACAAAAAAACGTTTGACTGGCACCGCAAACTGTATTCCCTCTTATATCAAAGTTTGGAAGGCAATCTCGACCGTCTCAAGCGGATATGCCTTGTAAGGCGCTCGGACGGGGAATACAAGACCGGCAGCGAATGCTACTTCCCTACGCCGGAAACCCGGGAAGATCCTCTTCACCCCCGAGTGGCGGCAGACACCTTCGAAATCGGTGGCAGCGAACTAGAGAGAAAGCACGCCAAGGCGTTTCTCGAAGACATCGGCGTTCGCGAGATCGGGGAGCGCGAACAGGTCGAGGCCGTCCTCAAGAAGCGATACGCAGACCCCGCCGACCCTCCGTCTTGGAGAACACATATATCCGATCTGAAACGATTCATTGAACTGGTGGAAGAGGACAAAAATGCGGCCAATCTTTTCAAGAAATGCTTCATCTTCCAGCAAGCCGATGGTAACTGGGGTTGTCCGAACCAACTATATTTGGACTCCCCCTATCTCTCCACCGATTTGAAATCCTACTACGAACACCCAGCATCGGATGCAAACCGCACGGCATTGTCCGACAGCTACCGGACGATCAATATTCCGCCATCACGCATCGGAAATTTCGCCCAAGCGTGCGGCGCAGCCGATCGTCTAGAAGTTATGACAGTCGATTGCAAAAACAATCCAGAAAAAGACCGTCTATATAATGCTCCGGGGTCTATTTCCACTTGCTGGGAAATTGACCGTGACTTTATCATTCACGAACTACAGATATTTCTTGAGAACCCGACCTTCGTGCTTTCCCGTCTCATCTGGAACACGCTGACCAACAGAACACAAGGCAATGACTGCATACTGAAGGCTGTCTATCAAAGGAATAAACGCCATAAACCGCACTGCGCCGACTCTCAGCTCGTACACCAATTGCGCAACGCTGCATGGGTTCCTCAAGGGAACAACGAGACATTCGTTCGCCCTGCTGAGGCCACGGTAGGTCTGCTGCCGGACGGCTTCCCCTTCGACACAGGCTATCGCTGGCTCGAAGCCATCCACTTTGGCAAGGCAACCAGAGGGCGGGCCGCGCAGACCGGGATACTCCGCGAGGCAGCCGCCAAACTCGGGTGGCCCGGTGACGATAAAACCCTCAATGACGTGGCACAATTTGCAATACTTCCAAGTGAAATTCGTCGGAAAGCTCTTGCAAGTTTTGCAGATCACGACAGTCCCGCAGAACTGCCGACGCATACGCCCGGCAATCCCGGTCGTAGAGCGGAAAAGGTGCGGGAGGCAGCCCGCAAGGCTCCTGAGCGCACGAAAGAGGAACGTCCACGTTCCCTCTCAGTGTATCGCGACCCATTCAAGAGGGAACGTGTCGACCCGTACCTTTTAGATCTGTATACTCGTTCTGACGGCGTACCCATCTGCCAAGTATGTCAGGATTCTCTCCCGTTCAAGCTTCCTGGCGGAAAATATTATTTTGAGGCCGTGGAGTTTCTCCCGGAACTGAACAAGCATCAATATCAGAACTATCTCATTCTATGCCCGAATCATGCAGCAATGTTCAAGCACGCCAATAATTCCAGTGAGAAGATGAAGGACACGTTCACTGCGCTGGAGGGCAACAAATTGCCGATCGCGCTCGCCGAGCAGCCGATGTTCTTGTATTTTACGAATACCCATGTCCTAGACCTCAAGACCGTCATTGATACCGATGGGGAGAAGTGATTGCGCCGGGTGCGGAATGCGGATGCACAGCCAACCGGGTCGGCGGCATGCCGGAAGCTGTCAGCAATCCTGCACAGCGGAATTGACGGTTGCAGACATGAGCCGCTCCCGCTGTTCAGACTGTATCCGCACCGTTCGCAACCCGATAGGGTAATTCTGTTTATCTTCATTTGATCTGTTCGCGATCTGTTTCGATCTCAGCAAGTAGCCGCCCGAGAGCCAACAGATACCGACATGGAAATTTTGCCGGCCGCACCCGTCAATTCCACATCGTCGGCCTGCTAGCGCCCGCCCGACACGTCCAGCGACGCTCCGGTCGAGTAGGACGCCCGGTCCGACAGGAGGAACAGGACGGCGGCGGCGACTTCTTCCGGGCTGCCGGCGCGCTTCATCGGCAGGGACGGCGTAACCGTCTCCAGGCGCCCCTCGGGGTGGATGCCCGTGTCGATGATGCCCGGCCGCACGCCATGGACCCGGATTCCCTGATCGGCACCCTCCAGCGCCAGGCCGGTGGTCAGCGTGTCGACCGCACCCTTCGACGCCCCGTAGTGCACCCAGAGAAACGGGTTGGCGAGGCGGGCCGCAACCGAAGAGATATTGACGATGACGCCGCCCCGTCCCCCGCGGCGGGTCGACATGCGCCGCACCGCCTCCCGTGCACACAGGAAATAGCCCGAAATGTTGACGGCGAAGGTGCGCGTGAGAATGGCTTCGGTCACGTCCTCGATCAGGCACTGCCCGCCCACCACGCCGGCATTGTTCACCAGCGCAGACACGGCCCCAAGCTCGCGGTCGCAGGTTTCGAAGAGACGTACGATGTCGGCCTCGGATCCGGTGTCCGCCTGCACCGCGACCGCCCGTTGCCCCGCCTGCTCGATCTCGGCGACCACGGCCCGGGCCGCGGCGCTGTTGCTGCAGTAGTTGACGCACACGTCGTAGCCGGCGGCCCCGGCGGCCCGGGCGACGGCCGCCCCGATTCCGCGGCTGGCCCCGGTGACCATGAGAACATCGGCCATGGCCGTGACCCTCCTGCCTGATGAACGGGCCGGACCATACAGGGATCGCCCCGGGGTCGCCGGAACCGGGATCTTGGGCGCGCGCCTGCGCCTACCGTCCGTCGAGCCCGCCGGACCCTCTCGCGGGATCCGGCGGTCCGGACGCAGCCGTCGCCCGGCCTGCAGGCGCGGACCGCGGCCGCGGACCGGGCGGCCGGATTGACAATCGGCGCCAACCGCCCGACATTGGGGGCATGGACACCTCCGCCCACCCGCCGATCCGCCTCACGCCGCGCGCGACGCAGCGCTTGGCCCGGGTTCTCGCACAGTCCGACCTTGCCGGGAAGTTCGTGCGAATCGCGGTGCAGGGGGGCGGATGCTCCGGATTCTCGTACGACTTTTCGCTCGACGACGCACTGGACCGCGAGGACGACGTGGTCATCGCTCCCCGGCCCGACGGCCGGGGCGCCGGCTTGGTGATCGATTCTATGTCGATGGTGTACATCGCCGGCAGCGAAATCGACTGGGTCGAAAATCCGGGCGGGTCGATGTTCCACATCGACAATCCGAATGCGACCGCGAGCTGCGGCTGCGGGACGTCATTTGCGGTCGGGTAGCGGCCGCGCATGAAGATTGCGAGCTGGAACGTCAATTCCATCCGGGTCCGGCTCGAACACGTCACGGACTGGCTCCGCGATACCCAGCCGGACCTCCTCGCCCTGCAGGAACTCAAGGCGACCGGCGACCAAGTACCGGTCGCGGCGCTGGAAGACTGCGGATACACGGCGGCGGTGGCCGGCCAGAAGGGGTTCAACGGCGTCGCGCTGCTGTCGCGGCACCCGCTCGAGGATCTCGTCATCGGACTCCCGGGAAACCCGGACGACGAGGCCCGGTACATCGAGGCTTGGGTCGACGCTCCTTCCGGGAAGGGTGCGCGGGTCGGCTGCCTCTATCTGCCGAACGGGAATCCGGTCACGAGTGCCAAGTTTCCGTACAAGATCGAGTGGATGAACCACCTCCGTGCCCGCGCTGAGCAGCTGCTGCAGCTGGAAGAAGCGGTCGTGCTCGCCGGCGACTTCAATGTCTGTCCGTCCGACCGGGATCTGGCCCATCCCGCCGCCATGCGCGAGGACGCGCTGTGCCGCCCGGAATCGCGGGCGCGCTTCCGAAGCCTCCTGAATCTGGGCTATGTCGACGCCTACCGCGGATTGCACCCGGACACCGAGGGCGGCTACACCTACTGGGACTACGGCCGGGCATTCGACGACAACCGGGGCCTTCGGATCGACCACCTGCTGCTCTCGCCGCACGCCGCCGACCGGCTGGAAGCTTGCGAGATCGACCTCCGCCCGCGCGCCCGGAAGCGCCCCTCCGATCACGCCCCGATCTGGTGCCGGCTTCGCTAGGGCCAACCGCACCCGCCGACCGGGCAGATCCCCCACGCGGCGGCTTCCGCGGTATCCTTGGTGCCGGCGTCCGCCGACCGCTGCCCTCCCCTTCCGGCAGATCCATGACCGACCAGCCACTCTCGTCGCCCGGAAGCATGTGGGGCGGCCGGTTCGATACCGGACCGGTCGCGCTCATGCAGCGAATCAATGCCTCGCATCCGTTCGATCGGAAGCTCTGGCAACAGGAGATCCGGCAATCGCGCGCACACGCCGGGATGCTGAGGGACCAGGGAATCCTCGCCGCCGCCGACCACCGGGCGATCGTCGACGGACTGGCGCAGGTCGAGGCCGAGATCGCCTCCGGAACGTTCGCGTGGGACGACGAGCTCGAGGACATCCACATGCACGTGGAGCACCGGCTCTCGGAACTCGCCGGTCCGGCCGGAAGGCGCCTGCACACCGCCCGCTCGCGCAACGATCAGGTGGCAACCTCCCTGCGCCTCTGGGCCCGGGACACGCTGGATCACCTCGACGCTCGTCTGCGGTCCCTCCAGTCCGCCCTGCTGGATCACGCGGAGCGGCACGCCGGAGCGGTCATGCCCGGCTTCACGCATCTGCAGCCCGCCCAGCCGGTCACGCTCGGCCATCACCTCCTTGCCTACGTCGAAATGCTGGACCGCGACCGGGGTCGGGCCCGCGATGCGCGCGAGCGTCTGAACGAATGTCCGCTGGGCGCCGCCGCCCTGGCCGGCACGCCGTTTCCCATCGACCGGGAGGCGACTGCCAGGGAGCTGGGCTTCCGGCAGCCGATGCGGAACTCGATCGATGCGGTATCCGACCGCGATTTCGTGCTGGAAGTCCTGTCCACGGCCGTCATCGCGGCCGTGCATCTCTCGCGATTGGCCGAGGAACTGATCCTCTGGTCGACCCCGGCGTTCGGCTTCGTCACCCTGCCTGATGCGTTTTCGACCGGTTCCTCGATCATGCCGCAGAAACGCAACCCCGACGCGGCGGAACTCGTGCGCGGCAAGTCGGGGCGGATTCTCGGCGCCTTCGTCGCCGTCGCGTCGCTGCTCAAGGCCCTGCCTCTCGCCTACGCGAAGGATCTGCAGGAGGACAAGGAGCCGCTGTTCGACGCTGCCGACGCCCTGCACCTCTCGGCGGCTGCTCTGACGGGCATGGTCGAGGCCCTGTCGTTCGACACGGCCGCAATGCGGGCCATGGCCGAGATCGGGCACCCCACCGCCACTGACCTGGCCGACTGGCTGGTCGCCCATGCCGGCCTCCCGTTTCGAGACGCCCATCAGGCGGCCGGCCGCGCAGTTCGGCTGGCCGACGCACGGGACTGTTCCCTCCGGGATCTGACGCTGGAAGACCTGCAGGCCCTCGCCCCCGGGGTCACCGCCGAGGTCTTCGGCGTGCTCGATATCGACTCGTCGCTGGCCCGCCGCACCAGCACCGGAGGCACGGCCCCGGAACGGGTCCGGGCGGCCGTGCAGGCCGCCCGGACACGAATCCAGTGACGCGGATTGCGGCCGTGCTCGCCGCGTTCCTGCTGGCGGGCTGCGGCCGGGCGGGCGACCTGGTCCGGCCCCAAGGCAACGAGCACGCTCCGGCTCCGCCGGGTCTGGAAACCGGTTCTCCCTACCAGTTCTGACGGTCCGTGCATCATTTCCGCCATGACGATGCCGGCATCCTCTGCGCGGAGGAAGTGCCCCTGCCCGACATCGCCCGGACCGTGGGGACGCCGGTCTACGTCTATGCCGCCGCCACGCTTCGGCGGCACTACCGCGTGTTCCGGGACGCGATCGGCGGTCCGGATTCGCTGATCGCCTATTCGCTCAAGGCCAATTCCAACCTGTCGGTGCTGCGTCTGCTGGCCGGCCTCGGCGCCGGCGCCGATGTGGTCTCGGGCGGCGAGCTGGACCGCGCCCTGCGGGCCGGAATCCCGGGCGGACGGATCGTGTTTTCCGGAATCGGCAAGACCGAGAACGAAATCCGCGAGGCGCTGGCGGCCGACATCCTTCAGTTCAACGTCGAGTCCGGCGCGGAACTCGATCTCCTGGGCCGCATCGCGCACCGGTGCGGCCGCACGGCTCCGGTCGCCTTCCGGGTCAATCCCGATATCGCGGCCGGCGGCCACGCGAAGATCGCGACCGGGCACCGGCGCTCGAAGTTCGGAATTCCCATCTCCCGGGCCCGCGATCTGTACGCCAGGGCCGGGACGATGCCGGGCATCGCCGTGCAGGGGATTGATGTCCATATCGGATCCCAGATCCTGGATGCCGGTCCGTTTCGTTCGGCCTTTCGGGCCGTCGCCCGGCTGGCGGCCGAACTGCGTGCCGACGGCCACGCGATCCGCACCATCGATGTCGGCGGCGGGATCGGCGTTCCCTTCGGCGAGGAACCCGGCCTTGCGCCCGAGACCTACGCTCGGGTGGTGCGGGAGACGCTGGGCAGCGGTCCCCGCCTGATCTTCGAGCCGGGCCGGGTGATTGCCGGCAACGCGGGGGTACTGCTGGCTTCGGTACTCTACGTCAAGGACGAAGGCGAACGCCGGTTCGTCATTCTCGATGCCGCCATGAACGATCTTCTGCGCCCCACCCTCTACGGCGCCCACCACCCGCCCATGATGGTGCAGCGGCCGAGGGCGCGGGCGGCCCCCCGCGCATGCGATCTCGTGGGGCCGGTTTGCGAATCCGGAGACATCTTCGCAGAAGGCGCACGCCTGCCGCCCCTGGTAGCCGGCGATCTGGTGGCATTCGGAACTGCCGGCGCCTATGGTGCGGTCATGGCTTCCGAATACAATTCCCGTCCGCTCGTGCCGGAGGTGCTGGTTTCGGGACATCGCTACGGAATCATCCGACGCCGCCCGACCCGCGAGGAATCCCTGTCGCTCGAGGTTCCGTTCGATGCCACCGCCGACCCCGTCGATCGCCCATGAAGCCGTCACTGTCCTTGCCTGACGGCATTGCGTTCCGCGTCGCTCTGTCGCGGCTCCTGCTCTGGGTCGAGCGGGCGGTGCCGGCGTTCCTGCCGGCGGCCTTGGTCCTCACCGGCTTTCTGATCCTGAGCCTGTTCGGACTGTGGGCCGTCCTTCCCGGCTGGCTGCACCTGCTGCTTCTGGTGCTGTTCGCGGCCGCATTCCTCGTCGTGGTCGCGCGCGCGACCACGACGCTGCACTACCCCACGAGCGCCGAGGGAATCCGACGGCTCGAGCGCACCAACGAGGCGCGGCATCGGCCGGTGACCACGCTCGTGGATCCGCCCGCGGCCTTGGCCGCGTCCGCCCGCCGGGCCTGGGCGCTGCACCGGGAGCGGAATCTGCGGCTCGCCCGGGAGCTGCGGCTCCGCCGCCCGCGCGAACTGTTTGCACAGGCCGACCCTCTGGCCCTGCGCGCCGGCCTCGGGATTCTGCTGGCGGCCGCGCTGGCCGCCTTCGGCGGCGAAACGGCCGCCCGCGTCGCCGGAGCCTTTCAGCCCGATTTCCGGGGCTCAGAGACCCCGCCCGGCTCGCTCACGGCCTGGGTGACCCCGCCGGGCTACACCGCCCTGCCCTCGGTGCCGCTCGAGGCGAAGCAGGATCCGATGCCCGGCGCACCGGTCCGGGTGCCCGACGGAAGCGTGCTGCTCGCCCGGGTGCACGGCGGTTCCGGGGAATCGGCGGTCGAGATGGCAGACCGCGGCCGGTTCTCCTTCGTGCAACTCGATGCCGCCAACGCTGCGCTGGAAGTGCCCATCCGGGAAGACGGGCCGGTGCGGATCCGACAGGGATCCGAAGTCCTTGCGCACTGGGAATTCGAGACTCGTCCCGACCGGACCCCCGACGTCCGATTCGTCGAACCGCCGTCCGGGACTGCGCGCGGCATGCTGGTGCTCAACGTGGCGGCCGACGACGACTACGGCGTGCAGGACCTGCAGGCCGTGGTCCGTCGGCGCGGCCCGGCACCGGCCGACGCCGGCCGCCCCGTGCACCTCCCGCTGCCGACCTCGTCCCGCCGTTCCCGCGAAATCGAGCATGTCACCTATCACGACCTCGCGTCGCACGTCTGGGCCGGAGAGCCGGTGGAAGTGGAGCTTTCCGCTACCGACGCGCGCGGCCAGACCGGCACCCGTTCCGTCGATATCGTGCTGCCCGAACGTCGGTTCCGCCATCCAACCGCGGCGGCCGTGGTCGCGGAGCGCAAGCAGTACGCCCTGCAGCAGGCGCCGGCCGCCGAGATCGCCCGCAACCTGCAGGCACTGGCGGCAGCCGGCGCGAGCTACGGGGATGCGCCCCGCGTGCGGGATGCGCTTGTCGAAGCGTCCTCGCAGATCTCCGGAGAGGCTGGTCCCGAAGCGCGCCGACAGGTGATCGACCGCCTGTGGGAGGCCGCGCTCTGGGTCGAAGAGGGAGACGTTGCCGAAGCGGAAGCGGGATTCCGGAATGCCCAGGAACGCCTAGCCGAAGCGCTGCGGCAGGACCGCCGGCCCGAAGGGCTCGAACAGATGCTCTCGGATGTCCGGTCCGAACTGGAAAATCTGCTTGAGGAACTCGAGGACCCGGGGACACCGCCAGGACCGGAGGAAGAGACCGCGGCATCGGTTCCGGGCGGCACCGACGCCGACCGAAACGCCGCCCGCAGCGAGCTTGAGGACAAGGTGGACGAAGTCGTCGAGCTCGCGACCACCGGGGCACCGGACGAGGCGGAAGACGCTCTCGAGGAGTTGCGCGAGATCACCGAGACCATGGACCGCGCCGGCGAACGCATGCTCAGGGAATCGGATCAGAGGCTCGACCGGCGGCAGGCGATGATGCAGCAGATGCAGGAGATGATGCAGCAGCAGGAACAGATGATGGAGGAGAGCTTCTATCAGTCGGCGCGCGCCGGGGTCGCGGACCAGAACTCGCCCGGCTCCGGCAGTTTCGATCCTCCGGACGAACGCCAGAACCAACTCCGGCAGGAACTCGGCGACCTGATGCGCGGTCTCGGGGAAGAGGGAGAAGCGATTCCCTCCGAACTGGGCGAGGCCGAGCAGGCGATGCGGCAGGCGGCCCGGGAACTGCAGCGCGGGCGGCCGGAGCCGGCATCCGAGGCCCAAGGGCGGGCCATCGACCTGCTTCGTCTCGGGTACGAACGGGTTCGGCCCATGCCGGGTGGACGAGGCCCGAGCCAGGTCGCCGGAGAGCGCCCGAGCGAATCTCGCCAGCGGTCCCGGGACCCCTTGGGGCGCGTGCCGCCGGGCGACGGCGCATCCAGGACCGGGGACGTCGGCATCCCGACCCGGCCGGAACGCACACGCGCACGCGAGATCGTAGAGGAACTGCGGTCCCGGGCCGGAGATGCCGCCCGGCCGGAACTGGACCGGGACTATGCGACCCGCCTTCTGGACTGGTACTGACGGGCCGGAGTCCGGGCGTCCGGTCCGGATTCTCGCTCCGGCCCGCGGGCCCCGCAGGATCTCCCGGGTGGAACGACAGGACGCGATCCGGGATTCCGGGCCCGTCGTTCGGAACCCGCGCGCGGCCCCGGGGTTCCACATCGTGGCTCCGGGCCGGGCATGCGGCGTCCGAAGCGAGATCATGGACATCCGCGTGCCCTCAGGCCGGCCAGCCCGGCCGGTCATGCCTGCGGGCAGGGGAAGGGATCGTTTTTCCGCCCCCTCACGACTTCGGGCGGCTCAGTGACCGCGCAAAGGTTGGGACGGCGAGGTTCCCATGCGTGCGTCGCCCGCCCCGTCGTCGTCGACGGGTGAGCGGGCACCGGGCCGCCGTGGCGCACCTGCTCCGTACGCTCCCTGGCGTGCACAGGATCGGGCAGACAGCTTGACCGGGAACGGGCGGGCGGAGAGGTGACCGGGACGAAGATGTCGACGAAACGAGCCAAGGGGTACAGACATCCAGAGGCGAGCGCGGTGCTGCGACCCGACATCGGCACCCAGGCGCAGTTCCGCAAGCGGAAGAAGCCGGTCACCTATCGTTACGACTCGTCGCTGTCGCCGGCGCTGGATTGGGACGGGCAGAACCCGCACCGCGAGCCGGCCGAGGCCAAGATCGCCGCACTGCAGGAACGCATCGCTCGCCTTGCCGCCATGGTTGGCGAAAAGGCCGACGGGCACCTCTCCGACGACGACCTCGCCGCCATCCGCACGGATCTCGCGGCCGCGCACGGAGAGGTCACCGCGCTGAAGGCGCTCTCCCGACCCTTTCTCAACTGGGCCGGCAAGGCCGAGCGGCTGTCGTTCGACGCCCCGACGCTTCCGCTGTTCATTCACGAACGGCTCTCCACAGCGGCGATCATCGAAACCCTGAAGGGGCATGCAAAGGAGCATCAGAAAAACCAGTTTCAGCTGTTCGGCGAAAGCGACCTGTCGATCCACGACCGGCTGCTCAAGGCCTACGAGCACCGGGACGGCTGGGTGAACCGGCTGGTTCTCGGCGATTCCCTGGTCGTAATGAACTCGCTGCTCCACTACGAGGGTCTCGGCGGACAGGTGCAGACCGTGTACATGGACCCGCCGTACGCGGTGAAGTTCGGATCCAACTTCCAGCCCTTCGTGCGGAAGCGCGGCGTGATCCACGGTGCCGACGACGACATGGTGCGCGAACCCGAGACGGTCCAGGCCTACCGGGATACCTGGGAACTCGGCGTGCACTCGTTCCTCACCTATCTGCGCGACCGGCTGCTGCTGGCGCGGGAATTGCTGCATCCCTCCGGCAGCATTTTCGTGCAGATGTCCGACACCAATCTGCATCATGTCCGCGAAGTCATGGACGAAGTGTTCGGCGCGGAGTGCTTCGTCTCGCAGATCAGTTTCCAGACCACCTCCGGATTCCGGACCCGGACGCTCGCAACGCTCGGCGACTTCCTGCTGTGGTACGCACGGGATCCGGAGCGACTGAAGGTGCGGAAGCTGTTCGAGAAACAGCCGACCGTGCCGGGCGAGGGCAACGCGCGCTGGGTGCTACTGCCGGATGGAAGGTATCGGGGTGTGACTGCTTCCGAGAAGCGGAGGGAGGCGCCGTTGCCCGAGGACGCCCGCCTCTACAAACCCGGCGACCTGCAGTCCCAGGGAGCGTCCAGCAAGCCGCAGCCCTTCGAATTCGAGGGCAAGGTCTACCGGCCGGGGCCGAATGCGCACTGGAAACCCGGCTACCCGGAGGGACTGAACCGACTCGCCGAGGCCGGGCGCATTCATGTCGCCGCCAACAGCCTTCAATATCGACGTTTCGCCTCCGACTTCCCCTACAGGGAACTCGGCAACATCTGGACGGATACCCTGACCGGAAGCTTCACGGGCGAGAAAATGTATGTCGTCCAGACCAATCCCAAGGTGGTCGAGCGCTGCCTGCTGATGACCTCCGACCCGGGGGACTTGGTCCTCGATCCCACCTGCGGTGCGGGCACGACCGCCTGGTGCGCAGAGAAATGGGGCCGGCGATGGGTGACCTGCGACACCTCCCGGGTACCGGTCGCGCTGGCGCGGCAACGGTTGCTCACGGCAACCTTCGACTACCATCGGCTCAACGATCCGGAGCGCGGTCCTGCCGCCGGCTTCCAATACCAGCGCAGACAGAACAGGAAAGGTGAAGAGATCGGCGGAATCGTGCCGCATGTAACCCTTGAATCCCTCGCCAACAACGAGCCGGCGAAGGAAGAAGTACTGGTCGACCGGCCGGAAAAGGACGGCAACGTGACCCGGGTGAGCGGTCCGTTCTGCGTCGAAGCGACCATTCCGACGCCGGTGGGCTGGGGGGACGGCAGCGAGAAAGATTCGGGCCCCGCCACCGCTGCCGAAGATCACGCCGATCATGTCGAGCGCATGACGGAAATCCTGCGCCGCTCGCCGGTCCTGCACCTGGGCGAAGGCCGGAAGGTCACGCTTTCCGGCGTACGCCGCCCGGCGCGCGCGATGAATCTGTCCGCCGAGGCCCGGATCGGAGAAGAAGAGGCGCACACCGCGGCGATCGTCTTCGGCCCGGAGAACGGAGCGGTACCGGAAACCCTGGTGTTCGAGGCGGCGCGCGAGGCCCACGCCAAGGGCTACGGACAGCTCTATGCGATCGGCTTCGCGATTCAGCCCGATGCGAGACGCCTGATCGAGAACTGCGAAGGGATGGTGGGCGTGCCCGCAACCTGGATCCAGGCGAGCATGGACCTGGTCATGGGCGACCTGCTCAAGAACCTGCGATCGAGCCAGATCTTCGCAGTCTGCGGTCTGCCGGACGTGCGGATCGAACGGTCCGGGAACCGGCAGTACAAGGTGGAACTGCGTGGCTTGGACGTGTTCGATCCCGTCGAAAGCACCGCCGCTCATCGGGAGGGGAAGGATGTACCGGCATGGTTTCTCGATAGCGACTACAACGGTCTCTGCTTTCATGTCTGTCAGGCCTTTTTTCCGCGAACCTCCGCGTGGGAAAAGCTCAAGCACTCGATGCAAGGCGCATTCGACGACCGCGTGTGGGCGCATCTCTCGGGCACGGTCAGTGCGCCGTTCCTCGCCGGAGAGCACAACCAGGTTGCGGTGAAGGCCATCGATGACCGGGGAAACGAGTTGATGATCGTCAAGCCGCTGCCGGATGCAGGGACGTGATCCGCACCGTTCGCATTCGTGGTTTCAAGCGCTTCGGAGAGATCGAATTCCGCCTGCCCGGGCACTTGGTGCTGGCCGGACCCAACAACACCGGCAAGACCACGGTCCTGCAGGCAATCGCATCTTGGTCCATGGCTCTGCGGCGGTGGCGCGAATTCCACGATTTCAATCCGCGACAAGGGTACACGCGCGTGCCGATGACCCGGCAGGCGTTCACGGCGGTTCCCCTGCGAAGTTTCGATTTGCTTTGGACGAACCGGTTGTACCATCGCAACCACACGATGGAAATTGAGCTCGGACACGAAGACGGATGGTCGATCACCATGGAGTTCATCGCCGACAGCATCGAGCAAATCTATGTCCGACCTTCGGTGGGCGCCCCTGCCGACCGGTTGAGCACACTTGATCTTCGAGCAGTATTCATTCCTCCCATGACCGGCCTCGGGATTGACGAACCGGTGCTTCAGCCCCCGAAGGTCGAACAGCTCCTCGGGCTCGGTCGTCCGGGCGAGGTACTTCGCAACCTGCTCGTGGAGGCGCATCAAGACAAAGTGGCATGGGACGCGATTCAGACATCCGTCGGCAAGCTCTTCGGCTACCGGTTGCAGCCCCCGGACACAAGCGGTCCGCACATCGTCGCGGACTATACGATGGCTGATTCGCCCCTGAACGGAACCGTTCTCGATATCGCAAGCGCCGGAAGCGGCTTTCAGCAGGTGCTGATGCTGCTGGCGTTTCTCAACACGCGCCCGGGTGCGGTGCTGCTGCTGGATGAACCGGATGCACATCTGCACGTGATCCTTCAGGATGTCATCTACCACGAACTGCGGACGGCGGCGGCCCGGCAGCACTCGCAACTCATCGTTGCAACCCATTCCGAAGTCGTGATCAACGCAGTGGACTACCGCGAGTTGTACGTCATGCTGGACGCACCGCGTGCAATCGCCGGCAAGGAAGAACGAAACCGCCTGATTTCCGCGCTTCGCGTATTGAGCAACACCGACGTGATGCAGGCGCTGGACGTACGCGGCGTTCTCTATGTGGAGAACTACACGGATATCGACATCCTGCGCGCCTGGGCCGCCGGTCTCGCCCACCGTGCCGAGGCGTTGCTGACCACCGAATTGATGTGGAAGCCGGCAGTATTCCAGAGCCGGGAAGGAGGTGCGGACCATTCCGGCATCCGAGCACGCGATCACTTCCGGGCCGTGCAGCTTGTGCGCGGCGACCTGCCCGGCCTCGAGCTCCTCGACGGAGACGCGCATCCCGACATCCAGAGCGGCAGCATCACGGGGGCCGGCCTGCAGCGGCTTCGCTGGCAACGCTACGAGATCGAAAGCTACCTCGTGCATCCGGAAGCGCTCGCGCGTTATGTGACGTCGGTTGTCGGCACCGACGCCGCCAAGCCGCATGTGGATGACATGCTCGCCCATTGGCGCGACGAATTCCCTCCCGCGGTGACGAAAGACCCGCTCGGCGATCACGAGTACCTGAGGGTCACCAAAGCCCGCACGCGGCTGCTCCCACCACTCCTGAATGCGGCAGGAATCCATGACCTCCCCTACACCCGCTATCACGAGATCGCCCAAATGATGCTCCCCGACGAAATCCACCCCGAAGTCGTCGAGAAGCTCGACGCAGTCTGCCGCGCCTTCGGGGTCGAGCCGTGAACCCGCGCGAGGTTCCCGATCCGATCCTGAACTCGCCGTTCGCGGAGCCCGCCGAGTACTGGAGCATCTCGGAACACGAGCCGCCTCGCCGGAGCACCGGTCGCCGGCCGGCCAGGTACTTCTACCGGCCGCCGGAACCCGCGCTGCCGGAGGGAGCGGGAACGGTCATCGAACTGAAGCTGGTCAACCGAATCCGCACCCGGCTTGCCGAATGGCGCCCCCTGGCACTCAAGGGCACGGGCGGCGTAACCCGAACGACCATGGAACTGCTGCGCCACTGGCGCCGGGACAGCCGCCGGCATCGGCTGTTCTTTGCCCAGATCGAGGCCGCCGAGACGATCATCTTTCTCACCGAGGCCCGCACGGACCTGTTGCAGGGGATCGACATCCCCCTTGACGAGCCGAGCGATGAGAGCAAGGCGAGGGGGATGCGAGCATTTCGCCGCCGAGCCTGCAAGATGGCGACCGGCACCGGCAAGACCACCGTCATGGGCATGCTCGCCGCCTGGAGCATCCTCAACAAGGTGGCCGACCGGAGTGACGGGCGCTTTTCCGATGTTGTGCTGGTCGTCTGCCCGAACGTGACGATCCGCAATCGGCTTGAAGAACTCAAGCCGCAGCGCGGCGAGGCCAGCCTCTACCGAACCCGCGACCTGGTACCCTCGCACCGGATGCCGCAGCTTGCACAGGGGCATGTTGTAGTCACGAACTGGCATGTGCTCGATCCACGAGCCGTCCAGGTCGCGGGACAGTCGGCGAAAGTTCTGCGCGCCGGGCGCGAAACCCGAACCCGAGAGACCGTCCGAATCAGCCGCAAGACGAAGATGAGGGGCGGGACTCGCTATCTGACGCGGGACGATCTCCATCTGCAAAAGGCCGCCGGTCTGGTCCATGTCCTCGACGAACAGAGGGACCGGCAGGGAAATCTCAAGTCGGTCTCGGTGGAGACGGTTCGTCATGTCGAGAGCGACGCGAGGCTCATCGAGCGCGTTCTGGGCCGCGAGATCGGCGGCAAGCGCAACCTTCTCGTGATGAATGACGAAGCACATCATGCCTACCGCATCCGGCGCGCGGAGCCCGAAGAGGATGAGGAAAACCTGTTCGGAGAGAATGACGACGACGAAGAATTCTATCGGGAGGCTACGGTCTGGGTCGACGGTCTTGATCGCATTCACAAGCAACGATGCATCAACCAGTGTATCGATCTCTCCGCCACGCCCTACTACCTGGGCCGGGTCGGGCGGCAGGACGCCAACCGACCGTTCCCTTGGGTGGTGAGCGATTTCGGCCTCATCGACGCCATCGAATCGGGCTTGGTCAAGATCCCGCAGCTCGCAGTGCGGGACACCAGCGGCAACGCGGTGCCCGGCTACTTCAACATCTGGCGCTGGATTCTGCCCAGACTGACCCCGGCGGAACGTGGCGGCCGACGCGGCAGCGTGAAGCCGGAAGCCATTCTGAAATACGCGCACGTGCCGGTTGCCATGCTCGGCGGGCTGTGGGAAGAGCTGCGCGAGGAATGGGAGCAGCGTGAGGGCGAAAGCCGCCCGCCCGTATTCATCATCGTGTGCAAGGACACCGCGCTCGCCAGGGTCGTCCACCGGTGGCTGGCCGAGGACAAGGCTCCGGTAGGCATCCCGCCTGCACGTCTTGACGGACTATGCAATGTGCACGGAAAGGTCCGCACGATCCGGGTGGACTCCAAGGTCGTGCGCGAATCCGACAGCGGGCGGGCAAATTCCGATGAAGACCGGTGGATGCGCATGACACTCGATACGGTCGGCAAGACCGACTGGCTGCGGAACCGGCAAGGCCGTCCGCTCTATCCGGAAGGGTTCGAGGCTCTGGCGCGAAAACTCGAGCGGCCACTCCATCCTCCCGGCCGGTACGTGCGGTGCATCGTCAGCGTCGGGATGCTGACCGAGGGGTGGGACTGCAACACCGTAACTCATATCGTCGGGCTGCGACCGTTCATGTCGCAGCTGCTCTGCGAGCAGGTCGTCGGCAGGGCGCTTCGACGCTCCAGCTATGCGGTAGGAGAGGACGGAAGGTTCGGAGAGGAGGTCGCCAAGATCTTCGGCGTTCCGTTCGAGATCGTACCTCTCAAGGAGAACCCTCCGATCAGAGGACCGGAACCAGCACCGAGAACCTGGCGCATTTCGGCAGTACCCGAGAAGGCGCATCTGGAGATCCGCTTTCCCCGCGTCGAGGGCTACACGCAAGCGACACGGCACCGCGTGACGGTGGACTGGGAGAGTATCGCACCGCTCCGCCTTGACCCGATGGACATTCCGCCCGAGGTGGAGATGAAGGCGGGACTTCCGAGCAATACCAATCGGCCGTCACTGTTCGGTCCGGGGCAATTGGAGCACGTGGACCTGAACCCTTACCGAAAAGGCCAGCGGCGTCAGCGTCTGGTGTTCGAAATGGCGCGGGATCTGACGCGGGAATACTGTCGGCCACTAGGCTGCACCACTTTACCCCATATTCTTTTCCCTCAACTCGCATCGATTGTTGCCCGCTATCTCGATGATAAGGTCCAGCCTGTCGAGCCGGCACAGGACGTGGACGCTTTCCTGTCGCCGTGGTACGGTTGGCTGGTGGAACGACTTGTTGCCGCCATCCAGCCGGACGACCCAACAGGAACGTATGCGGAACTCCCACTCTTCGAGAGCGGACGCGGTCCGGGCTCGACCGCCGAGGTCGACTTCGAAACCCGACGCGAGCCCTATCCCGTCGTCAAGAGCCATGTGAATGCAGTTGTGCCCGACACGACGAAATGGGAACAAACCGCCGCCTACCGGCTGGACAACGACAAATTGGTGCGTTCTTTCGTCAAGAACGCCGGTCTAGGTTTCGCCATCCCTTATCTGCACAACGGTGAACATCACGACTATCTGCCCGATTTTATCGTCCGGCTGGAGGGAGAAGGGAAACGCCACCTGATTCTGGAGATCAAAGGCCATGATCCTCTCAAGGACATGAAGGCCCAGGCCGCGCGGCGCTGGGTCCGGGCCGTCAACGCAGTCGGGAACCTCGGCATTTGGGATTACGACATGATTTTCGACATGAGCAAAGTGGAAGAAGCTGTCCGCCGTGCAGCGAAGACCGACAGTGATTGGTAACGACAATCGGCAATTTACGTTCATGAGATTCGTCGATTTACCCCGTCCGCATGTAGATGAACACTGAGCTCCGTCCACCCAAGGAATTACGATCGATGGCGTTGCGGTTCGTGCCCGAATTGTCGCGGAGGTAGCGCGGCGCCCGTATGGCCTTGACTCTGCTGTAAGGGTCGTGTCGCAGGAAATAGCGACAAGTCTCGAACCAGTAGAGGATCAAAGGTATGGTCGGAAACTGTGCGAATATGCTCGCAGGTGCGCCAGAAGTCGACCGCATGCACCTTCCCCACGAAACCTCGCCTACCTGTCGCCTCCGAACTTCCGTCCCGACGGCCGGCAATTGGGCCGTTGCCGCGCGATTCGTCGCGGCCACTACGCGGAGTCGCAATCAGAGTCCGGGTTCGGCACCACTGCCGGGCAGCTCCATCGCATCTCCCTCAAGGCTTGACACAGGCGAAGAGCAGATTCTTGCTGAGACAATACTGATCCACACATTTGGCGCTCAAAGGTTTAGGCAATCGGTCATGTAGGGCGCAGCCTTCCCGTGCCTTTGCCCAAACGTCTTCCTCCGTCGTTCCCATGCCGGATTGGACAACCACCTTGTCGGTTTCGAGGTCCGCGATGACGGCGGGGGTCTTCAAGCAGCCTGCCAATCCCAACGTAGAGAACAGCGCCCACCGCAGAATGGTCTGTTTCCTCATGGCCAGCCGTTCTCCCGTTTCGCATCTCGCCATCGAAGCATGGCTTTCGGTTCGCGCGTCCCCAAGATAATGCCACATCAAAATTCTGAGGGGTCCGAAAGCGGATTCACACCGGCTTCGGGATCGTACAGCAGATCCTGTCGTACGGAGCCAATTACATCCTGATCTGCAAGGGGAACGCTCCCAAAATGACCGTGATCCTGACCTCTCCTAGTAGTACGGAAACGTTGAACTGATGACAGTATTCTGGCAAGCTTTCCGTGTCGGTGCGTGTCGGCCCCGTGTCGGTGCGTGTCGGCCCCGTGTCGGTGCGTGTCGGCACGCGTAGGCGCCCGATCGGTACGGCGCTCTCTGGTTCATCCCCACAGACCCGATGCCGAACGTGCAGGCGCTCACACTCTCTTGGGGATCGGACGGATCCGGTTTCCGGGAACCGAGCCTGCCTGCAGGGGTTCGGTGCGGGGATCGGAGTGGATCCTGGCCAATCCTCAGGGCAGGAAGCTCGATCGAGTGCGCCTTTCGGCGTCGGAGCGCCGGGAACTCCAGGCGATCGTCGACGGTACCGGAGCCGCCTGGCGGCGGCGGGCGCAGATTCTGCTGATGGCAGACGAGGGGCGCGACGGCGGCAAACTCCGGGATGTGGACATCGCGCGCGGCCTGGGCATCGGTGCTTCGACGGCCGAGCGTCTGCGCAAGCAAGGTGATCCCATGCTTGCTTGCCGTCATCCTCCACAACCCGCGGAAGCTGCCCCAGTCCTTCCACAGCTTCGCCGACGCCCGCCACCCCTATGCCGACCCGCGCAAGCAGGTCCTGCACGCCCGTCACAAGACCCGGCTGACCGCGCCCACACCCCGACCGAAACCGCAAGTATCCGAGCCTGGCCACCCAACCCGGCCGGCCTCTCGCTCGCCCCGGATCCGCCGAAACGGACCCCTCACGCCCCGATCCGCACCGCCACCGGGCCGCAGACGTCCGCACATCTCACAATCGCAGACTCGAACGCGTCGACCCGCGCCGCGATCAAGACTCCGATCGCATCACAGCAACAAGCATGGGATCTCCTTGGGTCTTCGCGAGCTCGTTGCGGCTGGAGTGGGAACACCGACCCACGGTCTCCCAGACCTCCGCGATCGGCTGCCGGATCCGGCGGCGGTCCGAAAAGAGGGTCGACTTCAGGTCAACGATTCGCGGGTCCATGGGGGATTCCCGCATCCACGACTCTGGCCTGCCCCCATCGACTGGTCCAGTACGAATGTTCGTGCATGGGCGGCTTCTCTGCCAGCCTGGCCGGCCGGCCAGGCTGGCATGATCGTTTCCGGGGCTGGGGGTCGGTATCCCAAGCTGCTGTGCGGACGCACGGCGTTGTCGTGGCGGCACCAGGATTCGATGAGAATCCGGGCCTCCTTCAGGGCTTTCAACCGGACATGGTTAACTCTGCATTCATGAGGCTTGGGTGCAGGCAGGACAAGGTCGAGCGACAAGGCAAGACCCGGCAAGGCCGGGCGCGCCGAGGCCCGGCACCGGGCGCCCTTCGCGTTGCGTCGGTCCTCGCGCTCGCACCATCCCCGCGCCAAGGACGAGCGCGTGCTGCCCTCGGCCGCCGACACCGCCTTCAACCCATCCACCGTCGTCGCACACAGAGGTCGAAAGCCGATCCTCATGGGTCACGCCGATCCTCATGGGTCACGATGTACGGCCCCTCATGAGCGAAGAGTTAGTGCCCGCCCGGAAAATCCCTAAGAATCTGATTACATGAATGAAAGCCCAATATTGACAGGGCGAAGATTCTTCGAATCCAGCCTGATTTCAGCGGAATATGTCGTCATATGCCATCAAAGAAGGAATCTTCGGTTCTCCAGATTCCAAATATGGTTGCATATACAATGTGTTGTGATTTTCCGTGCAGACACGAGTTAACCGGGTCCGGTTGAAAGCCTTCAGGGTGTGGAAGATCTCTCCGTTCCGGAGCTCGTCCCGCAGCCGGGCGTGGAAGCTTTCGATGAATCCGTTCTCCCAAGGTGATCCCGGCCGGAGGAAGGCCGTGCGGGCGCCGACCGCAGCGATCCATCGCCGCACGACCTTGGCGACGAACTCCGGGCCGTGGTCGGAACGGATGTGACCCGGCACGCCCCGCAGGAGGAACCGATCGCTCAGCACGTCGACGACATCGCTCGAGGAGAGCTTGCGCCGGACCCGGATGGCCAAGCTCTCGCGGCTGAACTCATCCCGCACGTTGAGCCTGCGGAAGGCCCGGCCGTCCTCGGTCCGGTGATGCAGGAAGTCGTACGACCCGACGGGGTTCACCCCACGGTGATCCCACGCTGATTCCGAGACGCGAAATCCGAGTGCGTTGGGGCTTGCGTCATCACAGATCCCCCCCTTGATCGCAATTTTTCGCGCCGAGAGGGTTTAATGGAGCCTTGGCAGCACGATTGCAGCGCGACGCAGACCGAAAAATCTCGCCGGTCGCCGCTGGATTAGCAGCATGGGATCGTCGTGGGGTTCACCCGCTCGGCACGGAGCCAGCCACCGGAGCCGTCACGGAGCCACAGCCGGCTCCGTTTCCGGGGTTGGGCAGGTACCTTCAGCCCCTCGCGCCGCCACAGGCGCTCGATCCTCGGGTCGTGGACCCGCCCGCCGGCGGCGCGCAGCCGGGCCGCGATGCGGCGGTCGCCGTAGCGGACCTGCCGGCGAGCCAGCCCGACCCTGTCCGCAACCCGGCGCTTCTCGTCGGCACGGGGGTGCGGAACCCGGCGCGGGGTCGAGCGATGCTGCCCCAGCACCCGGCAGGCACGCCGTTCCGAGAGCTCCAGCTGGCCACGGACGTGATCGATCCATGGGCGACGACGCGAGGGCTCAGAAGTTTCCCCGCGCGGCCTCCTCGAGAATCTGCTGGCCCCACGCCAGATCGGAAACCGCCCGGCGCAGCCGCTCGTTCTCCTTCTCCCGATCCTTCAGGCGACGCAACGGATCGCCGTTCCTCCCGGCATACTCCTTGCGCCACCGGTAGAAGGTGACCTCGCGGATCCCGACCCGACGGATCGCCTCCGCCATCGACAGGTCTTGGCCGTGCAGCACCTCCACCTGCCGTAGCAGGCGGACGATCGGATCCGGCTTGGAACGCGTTCTGGCCATGGTTGGCCCTCCTCATCCTGAACCTTAGAGCCTGTGCGGAAACTATGGAGCGGCCCCGATTCGAGCATCTACGATGTGGTTGGCGACGACATTGGGAGGATGCCATGGCTGGGAGCGAGACCGCTCGTGCGAAGTATCAGCGTCGGGGAAACCGCTTCGAAAGCGATCGGACCGACGCGGAATGGGCTCGTTTGGAGCCGTTGCTTCCGGCACCGTCGTCGACGGGCCGTCCCCGTGAGGTAGACCTGCGCGAGGTGGTGAACGCGCTGCTGTATCCGTGGATGACGGGTTGCCAGTGGCGTGCGCTACCGCCTTGTTTTCCTGCGATTTCGACGGTCCGGTACTAGTTTTACCGGTGGCGTAACCAGGGCCTGTACGGGGATCTCGTGGCGGCGTTGCGGGGTCCAGCCCGGGAGCTGGAGGGCCGGCGTTCGACGACGACGGCGGGGGTGATCGACCGTCCGTCCGTGAAGACGACGGAGAGTGGCGGTCCGAGTGGCTATGACGGTGGGAAAAAGATCAAGGGGAGAAAGCGACACGCGGTGGTCGATACCCTCGGGTTGCCCTTGGTCCTGCAGGTGCACCCCGCCAACGTGCAGGATCGGGAGGGTGCGCCGGCGGTCCTTGCCGAACTGCGAACGACCATGCCGAGCTTGCAGAAGGTCTGGGCGGACGGAGGGTACAGCGGTCCCAAACTGGCCCAAGCCCTGGCTGCGATGCCGGACGCCCCGGACCTCGAGATCGTGACCAAACCCAAGGAACAGAAGGGTTTCGATGTGCTTCCACGACGCTGGATCGTCGAGCGGTGGTTCGGCTGGCTGGGCCGCTGCCGACGTCTGGCGAAGGACTATGAACGACGGCTGGAGAGCTCGCTGGCATGGCTGCAACTGGCCATGATCCGCATCCTGGTGCGCCGCCTCGGACGGGCCGAAACCCTCGGAAAAACCGCAACCTACTGATCATATGGAGTTTTGAATCATGCTCTTAGGGTGGACCAGTTTCAGGGGGGGGGGCAGACCAACTCGACGACAGCATGCGGATCGGCGACGCTGGTCAAGCGATGCGCGGACCGACAAGCCCGCGCACCGAAACGTCACTTCATATCAAAGGCCTGCCGGTTCGGGAACAACCGCCGTCCCCTCGACGCGCAGATCCGAATGCCATTGCCCGACGGGCGGGCGCGTTCCGGTGCATGCTCTTCCACAAGCCTGCAGCCCGTGCCGATCCCGAGGGTGATCCGCACCCGTGGTCCACGTCCCTGGCACGACGATGGCAAAGGTGCCGCACACGCGTGGCGTCATCAAGGCCGATCCCGACATGCGCACGGTACGATCTCGATTCCTGCGAGCTTTCTGATGCCTGACGTCCGTTCGCTGTCAGCGAACTTTGTTCTTGAAAAATACGAACCCATGACCCATATAGAGGACATGCTTGGTGGACGGAAGCACAAGTCATCATACTCAGAACCAGCGTCTGCTGGCTCGTGGAGGGCTTCAGGCCCTTTATCGCGTGACCACGGCGGTCCGCCTGCCCCTGAGGCTGGCGGTCGGCGGGGCCTAGCGAGACCGGCCGATGACGGGCCGGGTCTCAAGCATTCGGGATTTGGCGGCGATGCTCCGTTTTTCTGCTGGCGATGACCTCACCTCGCAATTCCGCAAGGTGAGCAGCAGAAAGGAGGTATCCATATGGATACACCCACAACCAAGCCATCGTCGCAGCGGTCGAAGAGCAGGAGGCAGTGGCCACGATGGCTGCGGTCCGCCCGCCTGTTGAAGTTCGCATTGGCCATGGGGCTCGGTGCCTATCGCCTTTGGCGATGGTGGTGCGCCTTTACCAGTTCGACCGTAGACTAGACCGCTTTCCCCAATGTTTCTCCTACTCACTGATGTTTCTCCCACACACTGGATTTGATCATGCTGGCGGAAGCGCTCCGGCTCATGCGGGTGTTCCACGATCTGAAACAGACGGAACTTGCATCGCAGTTGAGCATCTCCAAATCCCATCTCTCCGAGATCGAGCACGGACGAAAGCAGCCAACACTGAGGCTCATTGAACGGTATTCGTCGGTGTTCGGCATCCCTCGTTCGTCCATCCTGTTCTTCTCAGAGGGCCTTGAAGATCCGGTGAAGTCCGCCAAGGCTGCGCAGAAAGGACGAAGTGTGATCGCCCGCAAGGTCATCCACTTTCTGCAGTTTGTCGAAGAGCGCACCGGACATGCCGAAGAATCCTGACAAGCGTTACGGCGAACGCGGCGGCCCCTTCTTCCGTCTTCGGTCCCGGAAGAAGCTGGCCAACCTCCTTTTTGTCAGCCGGAAGAAGCTGGAGGCACTTGCCGTCGATCAGGATTTGTACCGTCATTTCACGAAACGGAAGTCGTCCGGAGGTGTCCGAGAGATCAGTGCCCCTCGAGACGATCTCAAGGACGTTCAGTCTCGAATAGCCGAGCTGCTTTGCCGCATTGCTCCGCCGTACTATCTGTTCGCCCCCGTGTCCGGGCGCTCATATGTCGACAATGCCGCAGCGCACTTGGGGGCGCGGTCGATTCGATTGCTCGACATCGAGGACTTCTTTCCGAGTTGCACAGCCAATAAAGCGTTGTGGTTCTTCCGAAAACGGATGGAGTGTTCGCCGGATGTGGCCGCCGTCCTTCGTGGCATCGTCACGCACAAGGGATCTCTTCCCCAAGGCAGTCCGTGCAGCCCAATTCTCGCATTCCTATGTTATGTGGACATGTGGGAAGAGATTGCGCACATCGTCCAGATTAGCGGATGCGCATTCAGCGTCTATGCCGATGATGTCACGTTGTCTGGAGAATCCGTTCCGGAGCGAGCAGTCTGGAAGATCAAGGAGATACTTCGGAAACACGGTCACCGCTACAACGCCGACAAGGAACGGAGTATCCGTGATCGGCCTGCGGAGATCACCGGCGTCATCCTCAGACGGAGCGGGCTTCATGCTCCCAATCGGCAGCACAGGAAGCTCCACGACCTCCGGCAGGAGGCCCGTCGAACATCCCCCAACACTCATGGACGCTCCCTCATGGCGCAGGTGCGGGGTCGGGAGGCCCAGATGAATCAAATCGCGTCGGGAAAGCTTGGATCTCGGCAGATGCCGACGAACACGGACCACCACGGCACCAACGCCCACAGACCATCCGGCGGGTAGGAGCCTTGACCTGGACCTCCAGGATCGAGGTCTCGTGACTGCCGTTGGCAACATAGGGCTCGCCGCAACTCGGGCACGTGCGCTGCGATGCCGGTGGATCTTGGCGCTCGTGTTCTCCTCAAGCTTCGCACGCGGGGTGCGCCCGTGGCCGCTCTTGCCAAGTTGCTGACCCCGCTTGTTCCCAGTGCCTTCCTTCTTCGTATCTACTCACCCCCCTACTGATGACGAAGATCGATCCCCTCTCTGCCAACATCGCTGAGACACCGACTACCCTGGGAATTAGAGGGCGGCAGAGAGGAACCATGATGAAGACAGACCCGAATGTGGGCAGGGGGTGTACCCCCTCGCCACGCCGGCCCTGGGGGGCGCGCCCCCCAGGGCCGAGACCCCGCCGGCTCGGTGCGCTCCGGACCCGGAGGTTCTCGCCAAGCCGACCCGCCGCCGGTTCTCGGCCGAGTATCGACTGCGGATCGTCGAGGAAGCGGACCGCTGTCGCGAGCCGGGCGAGATCGGCCGCCTGCTGCGTCGCGAAGGGCTGTACCGCTCGCATCTGTCGACGTGGCGCAAGGCCCCCGCCGCCGGGGAGCGTTGCAGGGCCTGGCGCCGCGCAAGCGCGGTCCCAAGCCGGCGCCGTCCCACCCCCTCGGCGCCCAGGTTCGCCGGCTCGAGGCCCAGGTGGCGCGGCTGGAGAAGGAGCTGGCTACGGCCCCTACGATCCTGGAAGTCCAGGGAAACGTTGCCGGGCTGCTGGGATTCAGCCTCCGCGACGGGAAGGACTGCGGATGGCCGCCACTTCCCTCGCTCGGCAGGTCGGCATTGCGCCGGCCAGTCGGGCGCTGGGGGTGTCCCGGGCCACGTTCTACCGCCGCCGGAGGCCCGCTCCCGGGCATCCGCAGCCCCGTGCGACGCCCGCCCGGGCCCGGAGCGAGGGGGAGCGGGAGCAGGTCCTCGACCGGCTCGCCTCCCCGCGTTTCGTCGATCGTTCCCCGGCCGAGGTCGTGGCCACGCTGCTCGACGAAGGATGGTACCTGTGCTCGGAGCGCACGATGTACCGCATCCTCTCTGCCCGGCAGCCGGTGCGGGAACGGCGCAACCCGCTCACCCACCCACGCTATGCCAAGCCCGAACTCGTCGCCCGCGCCCCGAACCAAGTCTGGTCTTGGGACAGTACACGGCTGCTCGGGCCGAAGACCGGGTCTTCCTTCTACCTCTATGTGCTGCTTGATCTCTTCAGCCGCTACGGGGTGGGATGGAGGGTCGCCGAACGCGAGAGCGCGGCACTGGCCAGCCGGCTGATTGAGGAATCGTGTCTCAAGCAGGGGATCCAGCCCCGGGTGCTGACCCTGCACTCGGACCGCGGCGCTCCCATGACCAGCCCGTGCACCGCGCAACTCCTCGCCCAGCTCGGCATCACCCGCTCGCTCAGCCGCCCCAAGGTCAGCGACGACCACCCCTTCTCGGAAGCACAGTTCAAGACCTTGAAGTACCACCCCGGGTTCCCCGGGCGCTTCCCGGACCTGACTGCCGCCCTCGCCTTCGGTCGATCCTTCTTCCCTTGGTACAACACCCAACATCACCATGCCGGCCTCGCGATGCTCACCCCTGACGATGTCCACCACGGCCGTGCCCGGCAGCGGATTGAGCAACGCCGGCGCACCTTGAGCCAAGCTTGGGGTCGGCACCCGGAACGGTCCGTCCAGGGGAAACCGAAACCGCGGGCGCTCCCCGAAACGGTCTGGATCCACCCGCCGAAGGCCACCCCTACCGTGGGAGATGCTCAGTAAATGACAACCCTTGCTGTCTCAACGGCGTTGACAGGTTCCGATCCGCTTCTTGTCAGCCGGAACACGCACCTCCGGTCATCGGCCGCGAGCGAGTGAAAGGGGCAAGGGAAAATGCCGGATCCGAACCCGTCAGGAAAAACGATTCGTCATCAGTAGGGGGGTGAGTAGATACCCTTCTTCGTAACTAGTGTCTGCACGGAAAATCACAACACATTGTATATGCAACCATATTTGGAATCCGGGGAACCGAAGATTCCTTCTTTGATGGCATATGATGACATATTCCGCTGAAATCAGGCTGGATTCGATGAATCTTCGCCCTGTCAATATTGGCTTTTCATTCATGTAATCAGACTCTTAGGAATTTTCCGTGCAGGCACTAACTAGTAGTCCACCGACGTTGCATTGATGACTGCAGGATGGGGCGGTATTTCCGTGTCGGTCCGTGTCGGCCCCGTGTCGGTCTGTGTCGGCACCCACTGGAACCGGGCTGTTCGCTGAGATTCTCGCACCGCTTCTAAGGATCAAATAAAGAACATAATAGTATTATTGAGCCTCTATGGATCAGGTGTCAGGTCTGAGCATCGGGGCCAGCTCATGCCTGCAGCCCCCAATCCAATGATTCCGCACTACTAGTCTGCCCCCTGAAACTGGTCCACCCCAAGGTTCAGGATGAGGAGGGCCAACCATGGCCAGAACGCGTTACCAGCCGGATCCGATCGTCCGCCTGCTGCGGCAGATGGAGGTGCGGCACTGGTCATGGACAACCTGAACACGCACAGCCCCGCATCGTTGTATGAAGCCTTTGCACCTCAGGAGGACATGCGGGTGCGAAAGCGGTTCGAGGTTCGGTACCCGCCGAAGCACGGAAGCTGGCTCCACAGGGCCGAGACCGAAATCGGTGCGTGGTCGCGACAATGTCTTCGACGACGCATTCCTGACCGCGCCACCCTGCTGCGGGAGACCGCGGCGTGGGTCAAGCGCCGCAACGCGGCCGGCGGCACTGTCGACTGGCGGTTCACGACGGCAGACGCCCGGGTGAAACTAAAGTCTCTATACCCAGCAATCCAATGATTCTTTCCTACTAGGATGCGGCTCTGTTGTCAAGCACAAAACCGGTCAAATCGTTCCTTGTGTTGGGAGAAAGGAGACACGGGCTGATCAAGTCCACTCACGAGGTCAGGACATCTAAAGACACAAGCTCGATGCATGCTCCTGTGCGTCGCCACCGCCTCTCGCCGGTTCCAGAACGAGGCAGCCATCCTTCACTTCCTGCCCATCCAACGTGCCAGTCAGGCTGACATCCGCCGACCAATCGAGATGGTAAAGGATCTGGTAGAGAAATCCGTCAAGTGCAACGGAACCGCCGGATCGCGTCATATCCGCTTCCCGCTGTCAAAACGCGCTACAACAAATATGCCCTGTACGCACCTGTCATTAGCCCGCAACCGCGCAGTGCCCGGACTATCCCACGCCAGACATTGCCGCATTCGACAATGCTCGGATGTTTTCCGCCAATAGTCGACCGCGTCAAGCATCGTCCCCGCCGTTCCCGCTCCCCTGCCTACCAGCCCGCCGGCTTGACTATTCCGGTGCCCGGCAGCGTGTCCGGAAACTGCGCCGCCCTCAGCATCGCCGGGCGGATGTGGCGCACATGGCTTGCTGCCTGCCGCAGCTGTGGCGCCATCTGCCACCGGCCGGGACACACGACGAATACGGGCCGCCTCCGCTCCTCAGTCACCATGCGGATCGGCACCACCAGATCGGTGTCATTCGAGATCACCACCGCCGCCTCGAAGAGATCCTTCCACACATCGTTCAGCAGATGGGCCGCGAGATTCACGTCCGAGTCCTTCTCTTCCATGGTGTGGAACTCGGTGATCACCGCGTCCGAGACCGGTCCCCCGGATCTCCGGGGCGCGCCGTCATCCCCGCCGCGGCGGTCCGGATAGACCCCCACCGGCAGTGTCTGGGGCCTTCCTCCAAGGACTCGGTGATCGCCTCGGGGCAGCGTAACCGGCCTCGGCGTGTCGATCCGCCGCCCGGCGACCGGCAGGTTGGCGAGCAGCCTCCAGGCGGTCTTGGCGAGAAAGCGGCCGTAGTGGATCTCCACTTCGGCCAATGTGGCGAGCGCCTTCAGATAGACGCGCTGGCGGGCGGGTGCCCGCGGATTGAGCTTGCCCGAAACCCGCGCCGTGAAGTAACGGAGGCGCCCGATCTCGTACTCGGCGGGCAGCAGGAGAGAGGTCAGCAGTACGGGATCGAGCCACTTGAAGGGCGTGCCCTTCAGCGCTCCGTAATACGGTTGAACCCGTCGACATAGACCCGCGTTCTCACGTCCGCCCCCGGAAAAAGCAAGGGCCGCTCCAGAGAGCAGCCCTTGAGCCGACAGCATGCTGCCGGCGGGTAACTGTCGAGACCTTACACCCAATGGCTCGCATCCGCAAACGAACGCTCGTGTGCGAACCGCGCCGGTACTATAGCCCGATACCGCGGTCGAGGCCCTTCGGCGCGCGGGGTTGTTCCAACCCCGACCCCCCTTGCTCCTGTTGCCGCGATCCGGCCATCTCGCGCTCGCTACTGCGCCCTCGGCTCGCTTCCGATTCGGCCTCGCGGCCCTTCGTACTCTCCGGCTCTACCGCCACCCGCGCCGTGATCCGTTCCCCCGTCGCCGCTTCGAGCCGCTCCCTGAGCGCGGCCCTATCGTCGGTCACGAGCTCGGCCCGGTCGCGGGCGCGGCTGATCTCGACATAGAAACTCTTCTGCGTCGTCAGGTGCTTGTGGTTCGCATCCATCGCGGCGATCACGGTGTCGACGGTGCGGCCCTGGAATGCGTGTACGGTCGAGGCCCAGGCGCGGTCGGCATGGCGGAGCTGCGGGTCACCGGGGGCGAGCTCGAGCATGCGCCCATCCTCCAGACGGAACGTGACCCGTCCGCCGCGCACCGCCGCGACCTCGGCCGTGCCGCTGTTGACCAGCCCGAGCTCGGCATCGTTGCGGGTCCAGCGGATGCGGTCGCCGGCGCGCAGATCGATCTCCGCGCCGCGGTAGATCTCGACGCCGCCGGCGCGGGCCGCGAGGCGTCCGGGCTCTCAGGCGACGGCCTGGCCGTCGCGCCCTCCAGATCGATCCTGTGAGCGGCACGATCGACGCCCGCGACGCGCAGCTCGCCGCCCTTTTCGACCCCGAGGCGCTTGTAGGGGCGGTGGAACGCGACCACGTCGCCGCCGGGCGTGTAGTTCGCCGCCAACGTCTTTTCAGCGTTCGTGTAGCCGCGCGAGACGACGCGTTCGACCGTCATGGCGGGGCCGTGCATCGCGCCGTCGCGCACCAGCCGTTCGCGCACAATGTCGTTGATCGCCTCGCGCAGCCCGTGGCTCGGGGCCATCAGCCCGGCGTTGGCGCGTTTCTCCGGCGACAACGCGAGCCAGCGCGCGGCGACGGCGCCGGCGAGGTTGTCGGGCTTCACCTCGGCGACGTTGCCGCCGAGCCTGTCGAAGGCCCGCGCGACGTCGCCCGCGAGGCTCGCCTCGACCGCTTCCTTCAGGGCCGGGTCGCGCTGGCGCATGATCTCGTCTATGACGGCGGTCTTCATGCTGGCGGCCTGGAGTTGCGCAAAGGGCTTGCCGGCGTCCACGGAGTCGAGCTGCTTCTCGTCGCCGACCAGCACCAGGCGGGCACGGTGATCCCACGCTGCTGATCCGGCGACGACTGGCGAGATTTTCTCAGTTTGCGTCGCGCTGCAATCGTGCCGCCAAGGCTCGATGGGGCCTTCTTGGCCCGAACATTGCGATCTCAAGGAGGCGATCTGTGATGAGCCGAGCCCCCACGCATTCGGATTTCGCATCTCCGAATCAGCATGGGATCGTCGTGCCAGGCGGGGGATACGGAGCGCATCCGCGATCCGAAGCAGCTCGGCATTGGCCGCCAGTCAGGGAAAGCCGGGCGGTTCAGGCAGAATCGGGACGGTGTTCCTCACCGGTGTCCCTGTCCCCCGGGTTACTTGCGCCAGTCGCTCTAACGCCGCCAAGTGTAGCGCCAGCGCTCGCCCTGTCACCCAGGGCTCTTCTGTTGTCCGTTTTCGTCCGGCGAGGGGGCGTTGTAGGCAGATCTGGAAGTCCATTCGGGAGCGGATTTCGTTGTCGATATGCCGGTTCCGACCTCGAGAAGGTGCCACCAACTTCAAGAACGGCCGCTCTGTCGCGGTTGTTCGGTGTCGATCGTGACAACAGAATGGTCCTGCTCTGTCACCCCGCCCGCAGCCGGTCCGCCTGCGCCGTCGTGCTCATCCGGCGCGTCGCCGCCCAGCCACCCAGATCAGACCGGCGATAGCGCACCCGGTTGCCGAACCGGTGGAAATCCGGCCCGCCCCCGCTCACCCGGTAACCCTCCAGCGTGCGGTGCGAGATCCCAAGCAAGACCGCCGCCTGCCGCGTGTCCATGAATTCCGGCTCGACCGTCCCCATTGCGCTTTCCTCCGGGTTCCGAACCTTCCCGGCGCCGGGCTGGGCGGTCCGGCTGCTGGAGTCAATCTGGAGGTCGCAGCCCGGCATGGCAAAGGATTCGGTTAGAGTTCGAATCATAAGTTCATGATTATCATAAGTTTTTGGTGACTTTGTGGTTTCCGGTCACCGTATCTACTCACCCCCTACTGATGACGAATCGTTTTTCCTGACGGGTTCGGATCCGGCATTTTCCCTTGCCCCTTTCACTCGCTCGCGGCCGAGGACCGGAGGTGCGTGTTCCGGCTGACAAGAAGCGGATCGATCTTCGTCATCAGTAGGGGGGTGAGTAGATAGTGTCTGCACGGAAAATCACAACACATTGTATATGAAACCATATTTGGAATCTGGAGAACCGAAGATTCCTTCTTTGAGGGCATATGACGGCATATTCCGCTGAAATCAGGCTGGATTCGATGAATCTTCGCCCTGTCAATATTGAGCTTTCATTCATGTAATCGGAATCTTAGTGATTTTCCGGGCAGGCACTAGATACGAATTCCGAACCTCTACCCCGGCTCTTTCGCAGCCGCCGCCGGCCGGACATCCTGCTCGCCCTCGTGCGGGGCCTCCGCCCAGAGACTGTGATGCTGCCTCGCCCAAGCCCGGTCCACCTTGCCGCTGCCCATGGCCTGGAATGCGCCCTCCATGCCGATCGTACCGATGTAGATGTGCGCCAGTATGACCACGATCAGCCCCAGGGACACGATCGAATGCCACAGGTGAGCCAGCTGCATCTCCTGCATGGGAGTGAGTGCCTCGGGCAGGCCGAAACCCAACAGGTTGAGCATCGCGAAGGTCTTGCCGAACAACGGGATTCCGAACGGCAGCAGCAGGGAGAGGCCGGACAGACTCACGGAAAACCCTCCCAGGATCACGACCCAGAAGATGACCTTCTGCCCGGCGTTGAACCGTTCCGCCGGCGGATGATGTCGGTCGGACAGCAGGCCGCCACCGGCGCGGAGCCACGCCCCGTCCACCCGCGACGGAAGATTGTGCCGCACCCAGAGCGCGAACAGGAGCACGAGGCCCGCAACGAACGGAGCGGCGACGAAATTGTGGAGGATCTTCCCGGCTTCGGTCATCACCGCGAACGCCTCCTTGCCGAGGATCGGGATCAGGAGGTACCGGCCGTACAGGAGATTGAGTCCCGTCAAGGCCAGCACGACGAAGCTGCCGGCCGTCAGCCAGTGGGCGAACCGTTCGGTCCCGTTGAACCGGACCAGTTCGCTTCCGGCGGGCGGGCCGGCCAGCGGGATGCGCCCCCGCCAAGCGTAGAACAAGGTCAGCGCCACCAGCATCCCGAACATGGCCCATGCCCCTACCGCGGTCACCGGACCGTTGCGAAGCGAGCGCCAGATTTCCCCTTCGGACTGGATCAGCACCCCCGCTTGGGGGTCCGGCAGCGACACCCGGCCGGGCGCGCCGCTCCGCACGCCGCGCCACCCGTCGGACCGGCCGCCCTCCGCCGCCGCGGCGTCCGTCCCGCCGGCCTGATCCGCGGCGGCCCCGAGCAGGACAACGCCGTACGCCGCCACCGCGAGGGCGGCCACCAAGCCGGCGGCGATCAAGAAGGACCGCAGCTGCCGGGAGACCGCCATCAGGAGACCACCGTCAGAACCGCTGGAACTCGGCGCGACGAACCAATGCGTCGCGGGTTTCCGCACTCAATCGCTGATCGGGCGCGCCCGCGTAGGTTCCCTTGGCCGAATCGAGCCGGCGGCCCTGTTCGCTTTCGCGACAGCCGCCGAGGGCGATCAGCGCAAGAACGCAGAGCGTGGTCAGGAATCGCTGCCGTACGCCGTGTTCCATCCCCAGACTCCGCCCCCGAAGCCGCGCGCCGTGACCCGCTCCCGGTAGATGTCCGACACGGTGTCGGCATCCCCGGCCAGCAACGCCTTGGTCGAGCACATCTCCGCGCACAGCGGGAGCTTTCCCTCCGCCAGGCGATTCCTGCCGTACCGGGCGAATTCCTCGTCGGAACCGTCCGCCTCGGGACCTCCGGCACAGAACGTGCACTTGTCCATCTTGCCGCGCCCGCCGAAGTTCCCCGCCTGCGGATACTGCGGGGCCCCGAACGGGCAGGCGTAGAAGCAGTAGCCGCAGCCGATGCAGAGATCCTTGTCGTGCAGCACGACCCCTTCGTCCGTCTGGTAGAAGCAGTCGACCGGGCAGACCGCCATGCAGGGCGCGTCGGAGCAATGCATGCAGGCGGTGGAAATCGACCGCTCGCCCGGCTGTCCGTCGTTGATCGTGACCACGCGCCTGCGGTTGACCCCCCACGGCACCTCGTGCTCGTTCTTGCAGGCGGTCACGCAGGCGTTGCACTCGATGCAGCGGTCCGCGTCGCACAGGAATTTCATGCGGGCCATCGTGATGGTCCTCCTCAGGCCGCCGTGATGCGGCAGAGCGTGACCTTGCTCTCCTGCATCTGCGTGACCGAATCGTAGCCGTAGGTGCCCACCGTATTGGACGATTCCCCGAGCACGTAGGGATCCGCCCCCTCCGGGTACCGGTGCCGGAGATCCTCCCCCATGAACCGGCCGCCGAAATGGAACGGCATGAACGCCACGCCCGGGTCGACCCGGCGGGTGACCAGCGCCTTGACGAGCACCCGCCCGCCCTCCGGTCCCTCGACCCAGATGTCGTCGCCGTCCCGGAACCCCGCGTCGTTCGCGTCCCGCGGGTGCACCTCGCAGAACATCTCCTGCTGCAGCTCCGCCAGCCACGGATTGGAACGGCTCTCGTCGCCGCCCCCCTCGTACTCGACCAGACGGCCCGTCGTCAGGATGATCGGAAAGTCCCGGGAGAAGTCCCGCTGCTGGATCGACCGGTACAGCACCGGCACCCGGTATCCGCGGGTGTCCTCGTAGGTCGGGTAGTCGGATACGAGATCCCGGCGGGTCGTGTAGAGCGGTTCCCGGTGCAGCGGCACGGGGTCGGGGAAGTTCCAGACGACGGCCCGCGCCTTCGCATTCCCGAACGGCGCGCATCCGTGCCGGATGGCCACCCGCTGGATGCCTCCGGACAGATCGGTCTTCCAGTTGGTCTTGTCCCCCGCGATCGATTCGATGACCGACCGTTCGGCCTCGGTCAGGTCGCGGTCCCACCCTAGCCGCCGGAGCATCGCCATCGTGAACTCGGGGTAGCCGTCCTCGATCTCGGAACCCCGGCTGTACGAACCGTCCGCGAGAAGATTCTCGCCGTCCCGGAGCACTCCGAAGCGGGCCCGGAAGGTCAGCCCTCCGTCCGCGACGCTCCGGGAGGTATCGTACAGGATCGGCGTGCCGGGATGACCGAGCTTCTCGTCCCCCCAGCACGGCCACGGCAATCCGAAGTACTCGCCGTCGCAGGGCCCTCCCTCGGCCTTGAGGGTCGTCCGGTCGAACGTGCCCATGTGGGCCATGTGCCGGCGCAGCCGCTCCGGCGTCTGGCCGGTATAGCCGATGGTCCACATCCCGCGGTTGAACTCGCGCGTGATGTCCTCGATGACCGGTTCGTTCTCCCGCACTTCGATGTTGCGGAACAGCGGCCCGTCGATCCCGAGCCGCCGGGCCAGCCGGTAGATGATCTCGTGATCGGGCTTGGCCTCGAAGAGGGGCTCGACCACCCGTTCGCGCCACTGCAGGGAGCGGTTGGAGGCCGTGACCGACCCGTACGTCTCGAACTGGGTGGCGGCCGGCAGCAGGTACACGCCGTCCTGCCGTTCGTGCAGCACAGCGGTGAGGGTCGGATACGGATCGACCACGACCAGCAGGTCCAAGGCGTTCATGGCCCGCCGCATGTCGGGCAGACGCGTCTGGGAGTTCGGCGCGTGCCCCCAGAAGATCATCGCCTTCAGCCCTTCCGGCTGGTCGAGGTTCGCCCGGTCCTCCAGCACGCCGTCCACCCAGCGGGACACCGGAATGCCCTTCGACTGCATCAGGTCCCGGGACGCGAAGCGCGCCGCGAGCGTCGGGTACGACACCCCCCAGACCCGTGCCCAGTGCTTCCACGCGCCCTCGGACAGCCCGTAGTACCCCGGCAGCGTGTGGCTCAGCACCCCGAGGTCGGTCGCGCCCTGCACGTTGTCATGGCCGCGGAAGATGTTCGTGCCGCCGCCCGCCTTGCCCATGTTGCCGAGCGCCAGCTGGAGGATGCAGTAGGCCCGCGTGTTGTTGTTGCCGGTGGTGTGCTGGGTTCCGCCCATGCACCAGATCACCGTCCCGGGCCGGTGTTCCGCCATCGTCCGGGTGATGCTCCGCACCTGCGCGCCGGGCACGCCGGTGACGCGCTCGGTCTCCGCCGGCGTCCAGCGCGCGACTTCCTCGCGAATCCGTTCGAGCCCCCAGACCCGGGACCGGATGAAGGACCGGTCCTCCCAGCCGTTTTCGAACAGGTGCCACAGCATCCCCCAGATCAGCGCCACGTCGGAGCCGGGACGGATCCGCACGTACTCGTCGGCATGGGCTGCGGTGCGCGTGAACCGCGGATCCACCACGATGAACGGAGCGCCCTGTTCCTTGGCCTTGAGCAGGTGCACCATGGACACCGGATGCGCTTCGGCCGGGTTCCCGCCGATCAGGAAGATCGATCGGGCATTGTGCAGGTCGTTGTAGCTGTTGGTCATCGCGCCGTAGCCCCAGGTATTGGCGACGCCCGCGACGGTGGTGGAATGGCAGATCCGCGCCTGATGATCGACGTTGTTGGTGCCCCAGAACGCGGCCAGCTTCCGGAACAGGTAGGCCTGCTCGTTGCTGTGCTTGGCCGACCCGAGCCAGTACACCGAATCCGGCCCCGACGCGGTCCGGATCCGCTCGAGTTCGGCTCCGACCTCGTCGATCGCACGGTCCCAGTCGACGCGTTCCCAGCGCCCGCCCACCAGCTTCATGGGGTACCGGAGACGGCGCTCTCCGTGCGCGTGCTCGCGCACCGAGGCCCCCTTCGCACAGTGCGCCCCCAGATTGAACGGACTGTCGAAACTGGGCTCCTGTCCGATCCAGACGCCGTCCTGCACTTCCGCCGTGACCGCGCAGCCCACCGAACAGTGGGTGCAGACCGAGAGGATCTTCTCCACCCCCGCCGGCGCGCCCGAAGTCGCCGGGGCGGCTTCGACCCGGCCCCCCGGCGCCAGCGCCGCCAGCGCGCTGCCGGCCGCCGCGATGCCGGAGTTGCGGAGAAAGGCCCGGCGATCCAAGCCGGGCTCGGGACGGGACGAACGCGTGGACATCAGATCACCTGCTCCCAACTCACAGGGGTCCCGCTAGAAGCGCGCCAGCCGGTACACCGTGCGCACATGCTCGGTCTCCCGGTACCCGGCCGCCGCGCGGGCGGGCCGCGGCGGAGTGCGGGCCCGCAGGGGCCGGGCCGCCAGACCGGCCGCACCAACGGCACCGGCCGCGACGAAGAGGGTGCGTCGCCGCAGTCCGCGACGACGATCCCGATTCTCGGAAGCGTGCGAATCCCGTGGCATGCGCTCCTCCTTCGCGAGCCCTGCGGGGAGTATAGCCCACGCCGGTTCGCCCCGCCACCCGGGGTCCCGGACCGGACGACCGGCACCGCCGGCGGTCCCGAGCCCGTCGCACACAGGAGCACCGGCTTCCGGCGCCGGGGCGGCCCCGTCCACCGGGGGCGCGATCGGCCGTTCGGGCCGGCCGCGGCACAAAAAAAGGGGCGGCGGTCGCAAGGACCGCCGCCCCCGGGTAGGGGTGCGCAGGGGAGCCGGTCAGGCTTCCTGCATCGCCGCCCGCACCTTCTCGGCGGTGATCGGCCACGAACGCACGCGAGCGCCCACCGCCGCCTGGATGGCATTGGCGATGGCCGGCCCGACCACGGTGACGACCGGCTCGCCCGTCCCGGCCGGGTAATGGCCGTTCTGGATGAGGCTGACGTCGATCTCGGGCACCTGATTGATCCGCATCGGAGTCCAGGTGTCGAAGTTCGACTGTTCGATCGCCCCGTTCTTCATCGTGACGTTCTCGTACAGCACTCGCGACGTGCCGTAGATCGCCGAACCTTGGATCTGCGCCAGCACGCCGTCCGGATTGACCGCGGTGCCCACGTCCATCGCGATGGTGAGCTTCCGCACGGTCGGCTCCCCGGACGCGGGATCCACGTGGACCTCCGCAACGCAGGCCGTCCAGGTCGGGGATCCGCGCTCCTGGGAGGTCACGCTGGCAATGCCCTGACCGGTGTTGGCCGGCAGCGGCTTGACGCCGTACCCGGCCCGGCCGGCAGCGACCAGAAGCGCGTTCCGCAGGCGTTCCGCACCCCCCACCGTGTTGGGCGGCGTACCGGCGTTCTTGCCGACCGACTTCAGCAGCGAAGTCCGGAATTCGAGCGGGTCGCGGCCCGTGGCATGGGCCACCTCGTCGAGGAACGATTCCACGGCCCACATCGTCCAGGTCGGGGCCACGGCACGAAGCTGACCCGGAGGGGTCGCGCTCTGTCCGACCACGTTCTCGATGGAGCGCACGAACTGGTTGGGAACGTTGTACCAGTGATCCGAACCGTTCGTGGAGAACGGATCGATCTTGCCCTTCTTGTCCACCGATTCCGCCAGGAATCCGGGCGCCTGCCGCTTGGTCGCCCAAGCCGAGCAGACGGTGTGGACCATGGTGTCGAGCTCGCCGGCCGCATTCACTCCGCCCTTGACGGTCTGGTAGGTCAGCGACTGATGGAAGTCGAACATCACGTCCTGTTCCCGGGTGTAGACCAGCTTGACGGGCCGCCCGACCGCCTTCGCGGCCAAGGCCGCGGCGATCATTGCGTCCGGCTCGAGCCGGCGGCCGAATCCGGTACCGGCGTACTGCTGGTGATGCACGACGTTGGCCGGCTCGACGCCCAAGGCCTCGGCGGTCATGGCCGTGCAGCGGGTGGCCCACTGGCAGGCCGTGAACAAATGCCAGACGCCGTCCTGCTCCATGGCCACGCAGTTCATCGGCTCCATCATGCCGTGGTAGCCGAGGCCGGTCTCGTACTCGGCCTCGACCACGGTGGCCGCATTCGCCATGCCGGCCTCCGCGTCGCCGTCGATCACCCAGGCGAATCCCTCGCCGTCGGCCGTCGCCTTCTTGGCGTACGCGAGGATGTCCTCGGTACCGACATTGGCGTTCGGCCCCGGATCCCAGTCGACCGAGACGGCTTCCGCCGCCTGTTCGGCGGCCCAGATGGTCTCGGCCAGCACGACGGCGTACCCGCGCTGGACCCCGGTCGGATCCTCGATGATCTCGGTCCCGAGGTAGCCGTCGATGCCGCTGGCCGCCGAGTCGTCGACCGATTTCGGCAGGGCGCCCCAGCGGGTCGGCGGCGTCACGAACCGCGCGTACACCATGTTCGGGACGAACACGTCGATCCCGTACCGCGCCGTGCCGTCGATCTTGGCCGGAACGTCGAGCGCCGGCACCGACGTGCCGACCAGCCGGTACTCGCCGAACTGCTTGAGCTGGATGGCCTTCATCTCGTCTTCGCTGAAGGTCCGGTCGATCGGTCCGGCACTGAGGATCTCGGAATAGGTTGCCGACCGGCCGGTCGGCGTATGGGTGACCGTGCTGTGCGCGGCCGCGCACTCGCCGGCCGGCACGCCCAGCAGCTTGGCGCCGGCCTCGACCAAGGCCATCCGGGCGGCCGCCCCGATCCGCGAATTGCGGTCGAACGTCCAGTTCACCGACCAGGATCCGCCGGTGATCATCAGACCCCACTTCTCGTGGCTGTCCGGATAATCGATGCGGACGTCGTTCCAGTCGATTTCCAGCTCTTCGGCCACCGCCTGCGCCAGCGCGGTGCCGACGTGCTGGCCCATCTCCGTCTTGGTGACGTGGACCGTCGCGATCCCGCTCGGCTCCATGGTGAGGAACAGGCTCGGCTCGAAGTTGCCGGCCGCCAGGGCCTCGCGGGCCCCGCCCGCCAACTGCGGCAGGGCCGAGTAGCCGACCACCAGACCGGTGCCGGCCACCGCGGAACCCACCAGAATGTCGCGGCGCGTGGCGCCGCCCAACTCCTTCATGTGCTTGGTCACGATCAGGCCTCCTGCATCATCTGGGCGGCCCGGCGGACCCCCTGCTTGATCCGAACGTACGTGGAACAGCGGCAGATGTTGCCCTGCATGGCATCCAAGATCTCCGCATCGCTCGGATCGGAATTGGACTCCAGGAACGCCGCGGCATTCATCATCTGCCCGGACTGGCAGTACCCGCACTGGGGAATCTGCAACTCCAGCCATGCCTTCTGCACCGGGTGCCGGCCCTTCGGATCCAGACCCTCGATCGTGGTGACCGAGGCCCCCTCCGCGTCCGACACCTGCAGCTGGCAGGACCGCACGGCTTCCCCGTTCAGGTGCACTGTACAGGCCCCGCACAGACCGATGCCGCAGCCAAACTTCGTGCCGGTGAGACGCAGATGCTCGCGAATGACCCACAGCAGCTTGGTGTCCCCCGGTGCATCGACGACGTGCGACACGCCGTTGATGTTTAGAACAGCCATAATCCCTCCTCAGGATGACTAGGGGGCCGCCGACGAGCCGACACGCCGACCCGCTGGCGCCACTCGCTGGCGACGACCGACCCCGTTTCCCCCATCCTAGATCACGCCGGCGCCGGGAGCAAGCCCGGACCGGGGGAACGGCCCGATCCCGCGCCTCAGCCGCGGCGGCCGACCGGCACGAACGCCCGCTCGGCGACGCCGGTGTAGAGCTGCCGGGGACGGCCGATCCGCTGGTCGGGATCCTCGATCATCTCGTTCCACTGGGCCACCCAGCCCACGGTGCGGGCCACCGCGAACAGGACCGTGAAGAGATTGGGCGGGAAGCCGATGGCCTGGAGCGTGATCCCGGAATAGAAGTCGACGTTCGGATAGAGCTTCCGCTCGACGAAGTACTCGTCCTCCAGCGCGATGCGCTCCAGCTCCCGGGCCAGCCGGAACATGGGCTCGCGCTCCTTGCCGAGGGCGCCGAGCACTTCGTGGGCGGTCGACTGCATGGCGCGCGCGCGCGGGTCGTAGTTCTTGTACACCCGGTGTCCGAAGCCCATCAGGCGGAACGGGTCGGCGGGATCCCGCGCCCGCTCGATGAAGGCCCCGACCCGCGACACGTCGCCGATCTCCCGCAGCATGGTGATCACGGCCTCGTTGGCGCCGCCGTGGGCCGGGCCCCAGAGCGAAGCGATGCCGGCCGCGATGCAGGCGAACGGATTGGCGCCGGACGATCCGGCCAGCCGCACCGTGGAGGTCGAGGCGTTCTGTTCGTGGTCGGCGTGGAGAATCAGGATGCGGTGCATCGCCCGCGCCAGCACCGCATCGACGGCGTACGGCTCGGCCGGCACCGCGAACATCATGTGCAGGAAGTTCTCGGCATAGTCGAGATCGTTCCGCGGATGGATGAACGGCTGTCCGATCGTGTACTTGTACGCCATGGTCGCGATGGTCGGGACCTTGGCGATCAGGCGGTGCGACGCGATCATCCGCTGATGCGGATCGGTGATGTCCGTGCTGTCGTGATAGAAGGCCGACAGGGCGCCGACCACGCCGCACAGGATGGCCATCGCATGGGCATCGCGACGGAATCCGCGGAACAGGTACGTCAGCTGCTCGTGGAGCATCGTGTGCCGGCGGATGGTCGTGGCGAACTCCCGGTTGGCGGTCGCATCCGGAAGATCCCCCCGCAGCAGGAGATAGGCGACTTCCAGGAAATCGCAGTGCTCGGCGAGATCCTCGATGCGGTAGCCCCGGTGCAGCAGGATGCCGCGCTCGCCGTCGATGAACGTGATCCGGGACTCGCACGAGCCGGTCGAGGTATAGCCGGGATCGTACGTGAACACGCCGGCGTCGCGGTAGAGCGCACGCACATCGACCACGTCGGGACCGATCGTCCCGGTCCGTTCCGGCAATTCCAGACTCCGGCCGTCGCTCAGCGTCAGCCGGGCCCTCCGTCGTCCTGCATCCGCGGTCATGGGCAGGCCTCGCTCGTCGCAGGACACCGGAACCCGGATCCTACCGTACCCGGCCGGGTCTCGGGACCGGGCGGGCGCCGCCTCACCGCTCGATCAGTTCGATCTTGTAGCCGTCCGGATCCTCGATGAACGCGATCACCGTCCGTCCGTGCTGCATGGGCCCGGGCGGGCGCGGAACGGGAACCCCGTCGGCCTGCAGCCGCGCGCAGATCCCGTGAATGTCCGGCACCCCCAGCGCGAGATGCCCCCAGGCCTCGCCCGGCGCGTACGCTTCGGTTCGGTCCCAGTTGTGGGTGAGTTCCAGCACCGTGTGGCTCTCCTCGGGCCCGTAGCCGACGAAGGCCAGGGTGAAGCGGCCGTCCGGATAGTCCCGGCGGCGCAGCAGCTGCATGCCGAGGGCGCCCGTGTAGAAGGCGAGCGACCGGTCGAGGTCGCGGACGCGGATCATCGTGTGCAGCAGGCGAAACCGGGCGGGATCGGGGGTCGTCACGGGGGCGTCTCCTTACGGGGGTCACGGCGGGCGTCCAGCGTAGCAAGGATCGTGCGGGCGGCGTGGCGGCTCGGCGGAAGGGGGCCGCTGCGCAGGGTCTCGACCGCGGCCGACGTGACCGCGATCTGCCGGGCGCGCGCTTCGGGATCCTCCAGGAGCGCGGCCGCGGCCGCCGCCAGCCGGTCGGGACGGCAGGCCCCCTGGAGCAGTTCGGGGATCGCTTCGCGACCGCACATCACGTTGACGAGACTGGCGTGGTCGATCGTGGTCATCCGCCGGACGATCGCCCAGGTGACCGGCGCCATGCGGTAGGCCACCACCATCGCCGTGCGGTGGCGGGCGAGCTCGAGCGTCACGCTGCCCGACGCGGCCAGCGCCACGTCGGCCGCCGCATACCAGCCCTGCTTCTCGGACTCGGTTTCCGCGAGGATGGCCGGAACGTCGGCAAAGGCCGCCCGGATCTGCCGGCCGCGTCCGGGGGCCACGCCGAGGACGATCCGGAGTCCGGGCCGGCGCCGGAGGAGGATCCGGGCGCTGTCGGCCAGCGGCGCCGCCAGCCGGCCCACCTCCCCGATCCGGCTGCCCGGCAGGATCAGGAGGACCGGATCGCGCCCGCCGATGCCGTGCCTCCGGCGCACGACCGCGGACGGCCGGGGCCGCACGGTTTCCACGACCGGATGCCCCACGAACGTCGTCGCCAGCCCCTCGCGCTCGAAGTAGGGGGGCTCGAACGGAAACAGGGCCAGCATCCGGTCGAGAAAGCGCGCCACCCGGCGCGCGCGGCCCGGCTTCCACGCCCACACGGTCGGCGCCACGTAGTGAATCAGCGGAATGCCCGCCCCCCGCAGCCGGGCGCCCAGCCGGAAGTTGAACCCCGGCGCATCGATCGTCACGACCGCATCGGGCCGCACGGCCCGGACCGCGGTTTCGGCGGCCCGCAGACGGCGGCGCAGCCGCGGCAGCCGGGGAAGGATCTCGGTGAGGCCCACCAGCGCGAGGTCGTCGGCCGGAAACCGCGGTACCAGACCGGCGGCCTCCATCTTCGGCCCGCCCACCCCGTCCAACCGGATCCGGCCGCCGGTTTCCGCCCGCAGGGCGTCGATCAACCGCGCGCCGAGCCCATCTCCCGAGGCTTCCCCGGCGACCAGGAAGACCCGCGGCGCCGGTTCAGCCGTCACCCGGCCGGCCGCACAGGAACAGGCCGTGTCCGTCGGCCCGGCGGATCGCGTCCCGGCGGCGGAGCACCAGCACCGCGCCGGCCTCGACCGCGATCCCGGCCAGGCCGGCGGCGGCCACCGCCTCGACCGTGTCGGGACCGATGGTGGGCCGGTCGACCCGCCGCTCCTGGCCGGGCTTCGCCGCCTTCACGAGCACGCCGCCGCCGCCGGCGCGCCGGTGCCGGCCGGCCCGCCGCACCATGCGCGACGTGCCCTCGGCGGCTTCCACCGCGAGGACGTGGCCGCCCTGGACCACGGCGGCCTGCCCGACGTCCACCCCTCCCAGGGCCCGGACCACCTCGAGGCCCCGGGCGATGTCGATCCCGTCCTGCTCGCCCGGCTCCCGCGCGGACCACACGCCCGGCGGGGCCCGCAACTCGTCCACCAGGCTGTCGGCGCCGACGACCCGGAAGCCCTCGCGTTCGAGTTCGTGGACAATGGCCCGGAGCAGGCCGTCGTCGCCGAGCGCCAGCCGGGCCGCACGGGCCAGGACCCGCAGGGCCCGGGCGTCGGGGCGGAGTTCGGCCAGCGAGGGCCGCCGCACGTGGCCGGCCAGCACCACGGTCCCCACCGCCTCCCGGCGCAGCGTGTCCAGCAGCTGCTCGGAGGCTCCCAGCCGCACCCGCGCATCGGGCTCGAACCCGGCCGCGGCCGGATCCGCCTGCCCCGCCAGGGCGAGGAGGACGTACGGCCGGCCGGCCGCCCGGCAGGCCTCGACCACCAGCCCCGGCAGGGCGCCGCCGCCGGCAATGATTCCCAGCCGGGACCGAGAGCCGGCGGCCGGCGGCACGGCGGTCAGAGACGACCGGCCCGGGGCAGGCACATCCCGCGCCGCGCGAGTTCCGACACCTGCTCGATGCCGCGGCAGAAGCGCACGATCTCCGCCACCCGCCGGGACCCCCGCAGTTCGGTCTGGAGGTTGGCCACCTGCTGCGAGAACAGTTCGTCGCCGGAAAACAGGAGCCCGTACGCCTTGCGCAGGTCGTCGATTTCCGGCTTGCTGAACCCCGCCCGCTGCAGGCCGACGATGTTGAGGCCGCGCAGCCACGCCCGGTTGCCGATGGCCAGCACGTACGGAATCACGTGCTTTTCGACGGCCGAGCATCCGCCGACGAAGGCATGGGTCCCGATCCGCACGTGCTGGTGCACCCCCGTGAGCGCCCCGATCTGGGCGCAGTCCCCGATCACCGCGTGGCCGCCGACCTGGGCGCCGTTCGCCAGCACGACACGGTCGCCGATCGAGCAGTCGTGGGCCACGTGCGTGCCGACCATGAACAGTCCGTGGCTGCCGATGCGGGTCACGCCCGCCCCGCTCGGGGTGCCCGCGTGCAGCGTGACGTGCTCGCGGAACACGTTGCCCGAACCGACGGCGATCCGCATCGCGCCCTCGACCTCCGGGCGAATCTGCGGCGGATAGCCGATGGCCACGAAGGGGTAGAGCACGTTGTTGGCGCCGAGCGTGGTATCCCCGTCGATCGCGACGTGCGAGACCAGCCGGGTGCCGGCGCCGATCCGCACCCGCGGACCGATCGTGCAGTACGGCCCGATGGTCACGCCGTCGGCGACGTCCGCCCGCGGATCGACGACCGCGGTTGCGTGCCAGTTCCTCACCCGGCCGCCGCCGCCCGGCCGCGATGCCGGATCATGGCGGTCAGCGACGCTTCCGCCGCGCGTTCCCCGTCCACCTCCGCGGTCGACTCCACCCGCCAGACGTGGTTGCGGACGTGCCGTTTCGTCACGCGGATCCACAGCTGGTCGCCCGGCACGACCGGCCGGCGGAACCGGACATGGTCCAGTCCCATGAGATAGACGATGTGATCCCGCCCTTCCTGGCCGATCGAGCAGATCGCGAAGACTCCCGCCGCCTGGGCCATCGCCTCGACCACCAGGACGCCGGGCATGACCGGGTGCTCGGGGAAGTGCCCCTGGAAGAACGCCTCGTTGATCGTGACGTTCTTCAGCATCACCGCGTGTTCGTAGGCAACGTGCTCGGCGATCCGGTCGATCAGGAGAAACGGATACCGGTGCGGAATCGAGTCGAGGATGGCCGCCAGACTGGCGGGGCCGGCGGGCGGGGCCGGAGCCGTCATGATCCGGCCTCCCCCGCGGCCGGCGCCCGGCCGGCGGCCAGGCGCCCCAGCGCCACCATCTGGCGCAGGTGGCGGCCCACCGGCACGGCCGGCGTTCCGGCCACGCGGGCGTGGTCGTCGAGATCCCGCCGGACCCCGGCCTGGGCGCCGATCCGGCACCGGCGCCCGACGGCAACGTGATCCGCAATCCCCGCCTGCCCGCCGACGACGGTAAAGGCGCCGATCGACGTGCTGCCGGCCACGCCCGCCTGGCCGGCCAGCACCGCGTGCGGGCCGACCTCGACATTGTGGGCGATATGGACCAGGTTGTCGAGCAAGGCGCCCTCTCCGATCACCGTGTCTCCGAGGCTGCCGCGGTCGATGCAGGTGTTGGCGCCGATATCGGCGCGGTCGCCGATCCGCACGCACCCCAGCTGCGGCATGCGCTCGTGTCCGGCGTCGGTGGCGGACAGCACGACCCCGAACCCGGCCTGGCCGATCCGCGCCCCGGCGCGGATCCGGACCCCGGCGCCGACCACGGCGCACTCGATGGTCACGTTGGCGTCGACGCGCGTCCCGGCTCCGAGCACCACGCCCGGGCCTACCGTCGCATTGCATCCGACCCGCACGCCTTTCCCGATTTCGGCATGCGCTCCGATCACCGCACCGGCGTCGATCCGGCAGTCGGGGTGCAGGACCGCCCGCGGGTCGACCACCGCCCCGCTGCCGACCCCGCGCGGCCGCGGGGGCGGCGGAAACAGGGCGGCCGCCATGCGCGCGAAGGCCCGCCGGGGATCGTCCGCCGTCAGCACCGCCGTCGCCGCCGGAATTCTCCCGGCCAGCGCCCGCGTGGTCACGCACGCGCCCGCGCCTCTCGCCAGGCGCTGGACGGCGCGGTCCGTGGCGCAGTAGCTCAGCGCATCCGGCGCCCCCTCGAAGCCCGGCGCGACGGTCGCGACCCACCGGTCGCCGTCGCCGGCGCGGACCAGATCGGCCCCGCCCCGCCGCGCGAGGTCGGCCAGCCGGACCGGACCTCCGGAGACAAAGAACCGCGGATCCGGCACCGGGATCAACCGTCCCCGCTCTCGACCTCGCGCGTCGATCCGGCCGCGGGCACCTCGAGTTCCGGAAGCCGGGCGTTCAGACGCTCCACCACTTCCTCCGAGATGTTGATCTGCTCCGCCGCGATCACCAGCTGCGAGGCGTCGAACACCAGCGCGAAGTTCCGCTCCAGCGCGATTTCCGCCACGATGCGCACGGTTTCCTCCTGCACCTCCTGCTGACTCTGCGCCATGATCTCCTGCAGTTCCCGGTTGCGGTCGCTCACCCGCTTCTGCAGTTCCTCGACTTCGCTCCGGAAGCCGGCCTCCTCGACCGCGTACTCCTGGGGCGACAGGATGCTGCGTTTCTGCAGCAGTTCGTCCTGCCGCCCGCGCAGCCGCTCTTCGGCCGCCGTGATCTCCTCCCGGTAGCGCTGCTCGCGGTCGCCGATGACCTCGCGCACACCGGCCAGCGCCGTCGAGAGGCGGAAGATCCGGTTGATGTCGATCAGGCCGATGGCAAACCCCTCGGGGACCGCGATCGTCGGCGACTCGACGCCCGGGTCGTCCTGGGCCTGCGCGGCGGCGCCGCACACGGCCAGCAGGACGGCGGCCGGAAACCGGAGACAGGGGTGCATCATGGAGACTCCTTTCGGGGACGAAGGGCGGGGGCCGGCGGCGGTCAGAAGGTGCTGCCCAGACTGAACAGAATGCTCTCCGTCCGGTCGTACGACTCGCGCGCGAGGGCGGTGGTCCAGTCGATCCGGACCGGTCCGACCGGCGAACTCCACGACAGCCCGACCCCGGCGGACGCCCGCGCCGCGCCCGAATCGACCACCGTGCCCCGGTCCGCGACGACCGTGTCCCGGTCGATCCCGGTCAGGGTACCGACGAGGGCGAAGACCCGCCCGTGCAGGCCGAGCTCCCGCGGCAGGCCGAGATCCACCTTCAGTTCGGCGGTCAGCGTGGCGAAGAGGTTGCCGCCCAGACCGCTCGAGTGCGCGGATCCGAGGTACCGGGGACCGAGGCCGGCGTACTCGAATCCCCGAAAGGTCCGGTCGCCGAGCAGGAACCGGTCGTAGATGCTGACGTTCTGACCGATTCCCTCGATGAGGCCGGCGTTCACCAGCAGCCCGAGCACCCACGCGTTCCGGAGGACATCCGTGTAGTAGCCGCCGCTCGCGGTCATCCGTGCGTATCGGTCGTCGCCGCCCAGTCCGGCGAGGGTGGTCGAGAGCCGCAGGTCGTAGCCCCGGGTCGGCTCGAGGGCGCTGTCGCGGCGGTCATACGTCCAGGTGGACGTGATCGACGAGATCACCCGTCGGCCGAGATCGACCTGGACCTCCTCGCGACCGGTCAGCCGCACCCAGGTCAGCCCGTACGTAAGGCGCTGGCGGAGGTACTCGCCGAGGCTGAACCCGAACCCCACGCGCCCGCCCTTCTCGTCCGACTGGTACGCGGTGCCGATCTGATCCGTGCGGGACGAGAAGACGCTGGTGCTCAGCGCCACGTCGCGCTGCCGGAAGTACGGCTCGGTGTACGCCAAGCTGTACAGGGCCCCCGTACTGGCGTTCTCCAGCGCGACCGTAAGGCTGCTGCCGGTCCCCAGCAGGTTGCTCTCGCGGAGGGAGACGTTCCCGATGGCGCCGCGGCTGCTCGAGTACCCGAGGCCGAAGCTGATTTCCCCGGTCGAGCGTTCCTGCACCTCGAGTTCGAGGTTCCGCTGGTCGGGCGCCCGCCCGGGCCCTTCCTGAAACTGCACGTCGGAGAAGAATCCGAGGTTGCCGACCAGGGTCCGGGACCGGGCCAGCAGCCCGCGGTTGAGCGGGTCCCCCTCGGCCAGCCGCAGGTAGCGGCGAATCACGCGATCGAGGGTGCGGACGTTGCCCCGAATCTCGATCCGGTCGACGTACAGACGCTCGCCCTCGGTCAGGCGGTACCGCAGCGCGATCGTTCGAGCCTCCTCGTCCACCTCGGGCTCCACATCCACCTGCACGAAGGGAAAGCCCTCGGCGACCACCGCGTCCGCAAGGATCCCGACGGTGTCCTGGATGGCCGCGCGGCTGTAGTCGTCCCCGGCCCCGGTCTCGACCAGGTCCTGCAGCGCCGCGCCGTCCACCTCCGGCAGCGTCGAGGTCACCGACACCTCGCTGATCGTGAACTTCTCCCCCTCCTCGACCGCCACCGTGATCAGGAAGGCGTCCCCGGCGGGGAGCAGCTCCACTGCGGTCGACAGGATCCGGAACCGGAGGAAGCCCCGGTTGAAGTAGTGCCGGCGGAGCAGCTCCTCGTCAAAGGCCAGGCGGTCCGGGTCGTAGCGGTCGCTCGAGGAGAGGAACCGCCACCAGCGGCTCTCGCTCGTCTGCATCACGTCCCGCAGGTCGCCGTCGCTGAACCGGCGGTTCCCGACGAAGCCGATGCTCTCGATGCCGGTCAGCGGACCCTCGTCGATCTCGAAGACCACGTTGACCCGATTCTGGTCCAGCAGGATCACCTTCGGCGCCACCGCGGCGCCGAACCGGCCGCTGCGGCGATACACGGTGAGGATGCGCTCCTGATCGGTGCGCACCCGGCTCCGCGTGAAGACGGTCCGCTGCCGCAGCGTGATCTCGCGGGCGAGATCCTGGTCCTCGATGCGCCGGTTGCCCTCGAAGACCACCCGGTGAACGATCGGATTCTCCGCCACGCGGACGACCAGCACCGAGCCGTCCCGGACCAGCGTCACATCGGCGAACAGCCCGGTCTCGAAGAGGGACTTGAGGGCCACGTCGAGGAGCAGCGGATCGAACGCGTTCCCCGGCTCGAGCGTCCGCCCGGGCCGCACGGTCAGGTTGGACAGGACGGTCGAATCCTCGATCCGCTGGTTGCCTTCCACCCGAATGGCGCTGATGGTTCCGGGGGGGTCGCCCTGGGCCCTCCCGGGGTCCGGCGCCCCCGCCAGCGCGAGGACCGCCGCCAGCGGCACCAGCCGCGCGGCCGCGCGCCGGCTCACCGGAACAGCCCGCCCACGAAGTTCACGACTCCGGGCCGGCTCAGGTCGTTCGCCAGCACCAAGAGCATGAGTCCGCCGACCGTCACCAGCCCGCTCATCTGAAACCAGTACAGGACGCGCTCGCTGAGCCGCCGGCCGCGCACCGCTTCCGCCAGCGTGACGACGATCTGGCCGCCGTCCAGCACGGGGATCGGAAACAGGTTGATGATCGCGAGGTTGACGGAAAGAAACGCGATGAAGCCGAACAGCGGGAGCCATCCCTGCTCGGCCAGGGTTCCCGAGACCTGGGCGATCATCACCGGACCGCCCAGCTCGTCGGTGCTCCGGCGGCCGGCGAGAATGTCGCCGAAGGCCCGCAGGACCGCTCGGGTCAGGTACCACGTCTCGGCCACGGCCGCCCCGGCCGCCGACGGGACGGTGGCCGGCTGCCGTTCGGCGGGCGCGACCGCGATGCCGGCCCGGCCGACCCGGTGCGCGGTCCCCAACGGATCCACCCACTCCTCCGGATCCGGAACCACTTCCACTTCGATCACGCGGCCGCCCCGGTCGAGGACCACTCCGAGCGCGGCCCCCGGAAACGGACGGATCGCATCCCGAATCTCCTGCACGCGCGTCACGGCCCGCCCCCCGATCGAGACGATCCGGTCGCCGGCCACGATGCCCGCCCGCTCGGCCGCACTGCCGGGCAGCACGCGCTCGACCGTGTTCGAGGTGCCGGCCGTGCCGACGGCGAGGAACAGCACGAAGTAGACCGCGGCCGCAAACAGGACGTTGGCCGCCGGACCGGCGGCGAGGATCGCGATCCGGCGGGCGGGCGGCTGGGCGGACAGGCTGGCGTCGGCCGCCCCGGAGGCGGGGGCGGCGCGGTCCGGCGGGTCGGGAAACCGCACGTATCCACCCAGCGGAACCAGACTGATCCGCCAGCGCGTGCCGGCGCGGTCGGTCACGCCGCACAGCTCCCGCCCGAACCCGATCGAGAACACCTCGACCTTCGCGCCGTTCAGACGCGCCACGACGTAGTGGCCGAGCTCGTGCACGAAGACCACGACGCACAGCACGAACAGGAACCAGAGCAGGGATGTGAGCACGGGCGGTCCGAACTCCTAGGGCGCGCCGGTCAGAACACGGGCGGACGCGCGGGCACGGGCGTCCACCGCGACGACCGCGGCAAGGTCCTCGACGGGGGTGTTCGGAAGGGTCGCCAGAACCTCCTCGGACACCGCGGTAATGCGGGTGAACGGCAGCGCGCCGCACAGGAACGCGGCGACCGCCTCCTCGTTGGCAGCGTTCAGGATCGTAGGTGCCGAACCGCCCTCTTGCAAGGCTTCCCGGGCAAGGCGCAGGGCCGGGAAGCGCCGGTCGTCGGGGTTCCGGAAGGTCAGGCGCCCCCGGGCGGCGAGATCCAGCCGGGGGAGGTCCAGTTCCATCCGGTCCGGCCAGGCCAAGGCGCAGGCGATGGGAACGCGCATGTCCGGAACGCCGAGCACCGCGCACGAAGTGCCGTCCACGTATTCGACCAGCCCGTGAATCAGCGACTGCGGGTGGATGAGAACCTCCAGCTGTTCGGGCCGCACCGGGAACAGGTGGGCCGCTTCGATGAGCTCAAGCCCCTTGTTCATCATCGTGGCCGAATCCACCGAAATCTTGGCACCCATGTTGTTCCACACGGGATGCGCGACCGCGTCTTCCGGCGTGACCGAATCGAGGCTGTCCGGACTGCGGTCCAGAAACGGGCCGCCGGACGCGGTCAGGACCACGGCCCGCACCCGATTCGGCCGCTGCGCGTCGAGGACCTGGAAAATCGCGCTGTGTTCCGAATCCACCGGGATGACGCGGGCGCCCGACCGCGCGGCCACTCGAGTCAGCAGGGCGCCGGCACACACCAGGCTTTCCTTGTTGGCGAGCGCCACCGTGGCCCCCCGCTCCAGCGCCTTGATCGTCGGCGCGAGACCGGCCGCCCCCCCTACCGCCGCCATCACCCAATCCGCGGGCCGGGCCCCGGCCTCGATCACCGCGTCCGCTCCGGCGCCGATCTCGATCCCGGTTCCGGCCAAGGCATTCTCCAGCGTCTTCGCCTGACCGAGGTCGGCGATCGCGACAAAGCGGGCCCCGAGGCTCCGGGCCTGCTCGGCCAGCCGGGCCGCGTTGCGGCCGGCGGCCAAGGCCACGACCTCCCAGTGCTCCCGCTTCCCGAGGAGCAGGTCGACCGTGCTCTGTCCCACCGATCCGGTCGAACCCAGTACCGTGACGGTCCTTCCCGCCGGGCGCATGTCAGATTCCCCCGCCGGCCAGCTTCCAGGCGGCGACGGCGGTGACGCCGAACAGCAGTCCGTCGATCCGGTCCAGCACGCCGCCGTGGCCGGGAATCAGCCGGCCGGTGTCCTTGCGCCCGTGGGCGCGCTTGACTGCGCTCACGGCCAGATCGCCGGCAGCCGCAGCCAGGCCGACGACGAGCGCGGCGGCCACCGCGAAGACCGCGGACCACCCGAACACGGTTCCCGTGCACCCGCCCACCGCCGCGGCCGCGGCGAGGCCGCCGACCGCGCCGCTCCAGGTCTTGCCGGGACTGATGGTCGGCGCCAGCCGGCGGCCCCGAAGGGTTCGTCCGCACAGATACGCGAACGTGTCGGCGCTCCCCACGACCAGCAGGCACCAGAGCAGCAGCCGCCGTCCCTCGTCGCCGGTGCCCCGCAGCTCCCACACCAGCACCAGGGGCACCGCCAGGCCGAGGATCCCCAGCCATTCCTTGTGGACCAGTTCTCCGGGGCCGCGCCACACCCGCCCTCCGGCGACGACCCCCAGCACCGCACCGGCACCCCCCGCGATCGGACCGGCGCCCGCATACGCCGCCATGCCCGCGCCGGCGGCTCCCATCGACAGCGCCGCCGCCTGCGCGCCCGGGCGGCCGATCATGCGCAGCCACTCATGCCCGATGCACCAGCCGGACACGCCCAGCAGGACCGCAAGCGGCCAGCCTCCGGTCCACGCCGGGACGATCGCGACCGGAATCAGCACGGCCGCCGAAGCCGCCCGCACCCCGAGTTCCGCCCCCGCTCCGCTACCCATCGATTCCGCCGAAACGGCGCCGCCGGCGGTGGTACGCCCGAATGGCGTCCGCAAAGTCCCGCCGGGTGAAATCCGGCCAGAGGACGGGCGAAAAGTACAGTTCCGAATAGGCGATCTGCCAGAGCAGGAAATTGGAGAGGCGATGTTCTCCGCCGGTGCGGATGACCAGGTCCGGATCCGGTACGTCGGCCGTCATCAAGCGTTCCCCGAGGACGGATTCATCCAGCTGCGAAGGCTTCATGCGCCCGGCCGCGACGTCCTCGAGAAGCCGGCGCAGAGCCCAGATCAGCTCGCTCCGGCCGCTGTAGTTCAGCCCGACGATCACCCGCAACCCGCCGTGGGCGCGCGTCCGTCGCTCGATTTCCGCCATCTCGGCGGAGACTTCCGCGGGAAGACCGGCCCGCTCGCCGATGAACGTGACCCGCACGTCCTGTTCGGCCAGCGTGTGCATTTCGGCCCGGGCGTGCCGGACCATCAGCGACATCAGAACCTCGATTTCACTTCGGGGCCGCTTCCAGTTCTCCGTCGAGAACGCGTACAGCGTCAGGTAGCGCGCGCCGCAGGCCAAGGCCCCGGCCACCGTCTCCCGCACCGCATCTGCCCCCTTGCGATGGCCGTCCACCCGGGCCAAGCCCCGCCGGACGGCCCAGCGTCCGTTTCCGTCCATGATCACGGCCACGTGCACCGGACCCTCGACCGCGGGGTCCGACCGCGGTCCCGCCGGGCACCGCAGGCCGTCGTTCGGCCGATTCACACCTCCATGATTTCCTTCCGCTTGGCCGCGGTGAGCCGGTCCACCTGCCCGACGAAGTCGTTCGTGAGCTTCTGGACGGCGTCGGCTTCCCGACGATGCTCGTCCTCGGACAGCCCCCCGTCCCGCTGCGCGTCCCGGAGGGCATGCATCACGTGCTGGCGCACGTTGCGGACGGAGACTCGCGCCTGCTCGGCGTAGCGGTCCGCGGTCTTCGCGAATTCCCGCCGCCGCTCCTCGGTCAGCTCGGGAAGCGGCACCCGCAGGAGCGTGCCCTCGGTCACCGGGTTCAGGCCGAGGTCGGAATCCCGGATCGCACGCTCCACCGCCTTCACGTTGCCCTGGTCCCAGACCTGCACGGTCAGGAGCCGTGCCTCCGGCGCGCCCACGGTCGCCAGTTCCGAAAGACGCATCATCTGCCCGTACGCCTCCGCCCGAACCGGCTCGAGCAGGCTCGCGTGCGCGCGTCCGGAACGCAGTCCCGAGAACTCCTCCCGAAGGACGCGAACGGCGCCCTCCATTCTCCGTCGGGCATCCTGGATGCGGGAATCGGTCATGTCCTCAAGCCTCCCTCGTTCCCTCTCGGGCCGAAGGCCTCCTCTCCGACCCGTCGGTCGTGCAGCACCAGATGGCGGGGCTCGTCACTGACCATGGTAAAGGTTCCCCGGCCCTGCACGGCATCCGCGAGCGCACGGGTGCCCGCGAGCGAAAACACCACGATGGGGATCTTCGCGTCGCGCGCGATCGACAGCGCGGCCGAGTCCATGACCCGGAGGTTCCTGCTCAGCGCCCGCTGGTAGGAGAGCCAAGGGAATCGCCGGGCGTCCGGATTGCGATGCGGATCGGAATCGTAGACTCCGTCCACCTGCGTCCCCTTGAAGATCGCATCGCAGCGCAATTCCGCCGCCCGCACCGCAGCCGCCGTATCCGTGGTGAACAGCGGGGATCCGGTGCCGGCCGCACACACCAGCACCTCGGACTGCTCCAGACAGGTCTGGGCCTGCCAGCGCACGAACGGCTGGCACAGTTCCGGCATCGAAATCGCGGACATCACGTGGGCCCGGATGTTCTGCGCGCGCAGGGCGCGATGCAGCGCGAGGCCGTTGATGACCGTGGCCAGCATGCCCATCTCGTCCGCCGTCGGACGGTCGAGGAAGGGCAGCCGGCTGTCCGTTCCCCGAAAGATGTTGCCCGCACCGATCACGACGCAGACTTGGATGCCCAGGCGGTAGACGGACCGGATCTCGCCGGCAAGGTGGCGGACCCGGTCGCCGTCGATCCCGAAGCCCTCCGGTCCGGCGAACGCCTCGCCCGACACCTTGACGAGCACCCGCCGGTACTCCGGCCAGCGCGGTGCCGCCGGCGCCCGCCCGCTGGTCCTCGTTCCCATCGGTTTCCTTCGCGGTCATCGCGTGCCGGCGCGGCTAGCCGGCCAGCGTGTCGGCCACCTCCGCGGCAAGGTTGGATTCCCGCTTCTCGACGCCCTCGCCCAGGACCAGGCACGCCATTCCGGACAGGCGGGCCGCGACGCCGGTGTCCTCCACGACCGACGACAGCGCATCGCGCACCCGGGTCTGATTGTCGATCACCCACACCTGCTCGGCCAGCACCACTTCTCCGAAGAACTTGCGCATCCGTCCTTCCACCATCTTCTCGACAATCTCCGGAGGCCGGCCGCTGGCCCGGGCCTGCTCCGCCAGCACCGCCCGTTCCCGCTCGATCACCGTCCGCTCCAGATCCCCGCGAGAGAGGGCCCGCGGCCGGGCCGCCGCCACATGCATCGCGAGGTGCTTGGCAAACGCCTCGAAGCCGGCCGGATCTCCGTCCGTTTCGATCGCCACCAAGGCCCCGATCCGTCCGAGGCCCGGGGCGACGGAACCGTGCACGTAGCTGCCGATGACGCCGCGCTCGACGGACAGGGCCGCGGTGCGGCGCACCACGATGTGCTCACCGGTCCGGGCGCTCACCTCAAGCGTGCGGTCGGCCACCGTGCGCCCGTCGGACAAGGTCAGCGCGGACAGCTTCTCCCGATCGCCACCGGCCGCCCGACCGACCGCCGCCACCTCCCGGACCAAGGCCTGAAACTCCGCATTCCGCGCCACGAAATCGGTTTCCGCATTGACCTCCACCAATGCCGCGCTCCGGCCGTCCGTCGACAGGCCCACCAATCCTTCGGCGGCGGTGCGGCCGGCCTTTTTCTCGGCGCCGGCTATGCCCTTGGCGCGCAGCCAGTCCCGAGCAGCCTCGAGATCGCCTCCGGTTTCGGAAAGCGCCCGCTTGCAGTCCATCATGCCCGAGCCGGTCTGGTCCCGGAGCTGCTTGACCAAGGCTGAGGAAATCTTCGGCATCTACCTGCCCTCCGGTTCGGGTTCCGCGTCGGACGGACCGGACGCACCGGACGGCGCCGGGGCCGCCGCGGGATCGCCGCCGCCGGCTTCCGGAGCGGTATCCCCGGACCCCCCGTCCGCCGCCGGAGGCGCCTCCTCCGGTCGAGTCTCGGAGGGTTCGCTTCCCCCCGCATCCCCCTCCTCGTCCAGGACTTCAAGGGACTGCTCGCCGACGCCCCCTTCCCCCGATGCGCCGATATCGACCCCCGCCCGCTTCTGCTCTTCCTCCAGTCCGCCCAGCACCGCATTCGCCGCAAGCTCGCAGTAGAGGATCACCGCTCGGGTCGCATCGTCGTTGCCGGGAACCGGATACTCGATCCCGACCGGATCCGAGTTGGTGTCGAGCACCGCAATGACCGGAATGCCCAGCGACCTGGCTTCGGTCACCGCAATGCGTTCGTGGTTCGTGTCGATCACCACCATGGCGTCGGGCAATCCTCCCATTTCCCGGATCCCGCCCAGCGACCGCAGCAGCTTCACGCGCTGACGCTGCAGGGTGAGCACTTCCTTCTTCGGAAGATTCCCCTCATCCGCCTCCAGCCGGTGCTCCATCTGCCGCAGCCGGTCGATGGACTTCGAAATGGTCTTCCAGTTGGTCAGCATGCCGCCGAGCCAGCGTTGATTGACGAAATGCTGTCCGCAACGCTGGGCATGCTCCTCGACCGGCTGCTGCGCCTGCCGCTTCGTGCCGACGAACAGTACCCGGCCGCCGCCGGCCGCGACGTTCCGCAGGAATGCGAGGGCCGCATACAGCATCGGTACGGTCTGCTGCAGATCGATGATGTGGATGCCGTCTCGTTCGCTGTGGATGTACGGGGCCATGCGGGGGTTCCAACGCCGAACCACATGGCCGAAGTGCACGCCGGCTTCGAGAAGCTGGCGCATCGTGAAGTGGGGAATGGACAATTCGGGCTCCTTTATCCGGTTGGGCCACCACGGGAGAAACCGGAAATCCGGCACCGGAAGGCCGGGCGCGCGGGGCGCCGGGCCGTTCCCGTGTGCGTACTGCGTGTCCTGTAAGCGGAAACCCGGCGTTTGGCAAGGGCCCGGCGGCCGCTTGGCCGTCTGCTGCTCGGTCCGCCGCCGGGTTCCGCTCGCCCGGTCGACCCCGGCGGAGCGTTGCGGGACTCCGCGTCTCCCGGCCGGATCCTCTGCCGGAACCGCACGCCCCCTCGGCCCTTCCGGCCCGGCGGGCCGGACCCGGACCGTGCCTGCCGGGGCATCGATTCCGGCAGGCGGGGGAACCCCGGATGACGGCCCCGGGGGCCGCCCGTTTCGGCGGGGTGCCGAGGAGCGGCCCCGTCATGACCCACGGTGATCCCACGCTGATTCCGAGACGCGGAATCCGAGTGCGTTGGGGCTTGCGTCATCACAGATCGCCCCTTGATCGCAATTTTTCGCGCCGAGAGGGTCTAATGGAGCCTTGGCAGCACGATTGCAGCGCGACGCAGACCGAAAAAATCTCGCCGATCGCCGCTGGATTAGCAGCGTGGGATCGTCGTGCGTCATGACCGGATCGCAGGAAGGAGGGGCCGGGGGAAGCGGTTCCACCCGCCGTGGCAGGAGGGACGCCGCCGATCGCAGGCGCCCGTCTCCCGGTCGGAGACGCTCCCCCCCCCGGAGGATGTCGTTCCCTGCACGGTGACTGCGGTCCCGGAACCCCGTGCGAACCGGAGGGCCGCCCGGCCGACTGAAGGTCGTGGCGAGACCTCGCGGCAGGCGTCTCTCCGGTCCTGTCTGCGGAACGCCTCGGCGGACCCGGTGCCGGAGAACGGTTTCGACCCTTCCGGCCCGCCGCGTCGACCGGGTTCTCCGGCCCTGCCGCACCGTTCGGGAATCCGGGGCCGGCACCACCGACCGGCCGGCGGCCGCGGTCGTTGCCGGTCCCGTTGCCGAACCGGGAACCCGCACGGTTTGTTCCTGCATCCACATGCTGTTCTTGCGTTCGGGATTCATGAAAATCCACCATCAGGTTCTCGTGGATCCTTCTCGGACAGCGCAACCATCATTCTTGTTTTGCCCAAGAGAATGCTCCCTGCCTGTCCCAGATTCTTGTCCCGATTCAGACAATGCGCGAAGTTGGGGCCGGCCTCTCAGATCGGCCGGTCACAGAGGACCGTCACTTCTGCAGGATTTGTGCCCGGAGCCACCGCAACCGCGACCCGAACCGTTGCATACCCTTCCCGGTGACCCTGAAACACGTAGCTTCCCGGCGGCAGTGCAACCGTAATCCGCTCGAACCGACCCAAGGCACGCACCCCCCGGATCAGCACCAGCGTGTTGCGGTCCGACCGCACCGTGAGCCGGATCGGTGGATCGCCTGCATCCGATCCGGCAGGGATGCCGCCGGTCGCGGCGGGCACCCTTGGCCACACGGGTCCGATGCCGGATTCCCCGACGACGGAGGGGGGACTTCCCAGCGGTGCGCCGGCCGGTCCCCGACCGGCCCACCCTCCCGCCTCCGGATCCGGCGCCGAGTCTTCGACGGGGTACCGGGTTGCAACCGCCTCGCGCGCAACCTCCAGTGCCCGTACGGCCTCATCAAAGGCCCGCCGCCGAACCTCCCGCCGGACCCGTCGCTCGGCACCGGCGATCGAAGCCGCGGTCTCCGAACCGGACCAGGCACCGCCGGCCGCCCGCCGAACCTGCGCCTTCCAGGCCTCGTAGGCACGGGCGGCAACCACGTACCGCTCGCAGGCCGCGCGCGGGCCCAGCGCACAATTCACCCGGGACAGGGAGTCCGCCTCCGGCCGGTGCACTTCGGACGCAACCGAAGAGGGATCCGCCGGTCGACCCCGCCCCGATCGATCGGTGTCGTCCGGCCGCACGCCCCAGCTGACCACGACATAGGCGGTCACCAGAAGCGCCGCAAACAGGAGGAGAAGCCTAACGAGGCCGTGCACCACCCACCCCGCCAAACGGCGGGCGAACGTTGGCGCCAGACGCAGGACCGCGCCCCGGATCGGGCCGAACACGCCGTTCTCCGTCATGCCGCGACCGCTGCGGACGGGGCCGCAGATCCGCTGCCCGCCAACCGCGGAGCGGGCCCGACGGAGGTGCCGTTGCCCGGGTCCGAGAGCCATGAAGCCGGCGGAACCGGTGCGCGGGATCCGGCCCGCTCGGGATCCGGCTCGACCCGGTTCCGAAGGACGCTTCGGTACCCCGGCCGACCGGCTGCCGCCGACGAACCGGATTCCGCTGCTGACGAACCGGTGCGCAGAAGCGCTCCGTTCCCCATAATGCCCGGGCACCCGGAGGTACCTGGCAGGTGCGGCGCAGCGTGCACCGGCTTCGGAGGTGCTGCCCTCCGCGAGCGCTTCGCGTGCACCCTGTCCACCGTTTCGAAAGTGTCGGTCGTGCACATGGCCACATTCCTGGCGATTGCAGTGGGAGGCGCGGTGGGCGCGGTCCTCAGGCACGCCGCGACCGCAGGCTTGTACCACTGGCTGGGCGCCGGGTTTCCGTGGGGAACACTAGCAGTCAACCTGCTGGGCTCCTTGACGCTGGGCGTCTTTCAGGAAGCAGGGGCATCGACCCTGAAGCTGACCCCCGAGCTCCGGTCTCTGGTCGCCACGGGCCTCCTGGGGGCGTTTACCACGTTCTCGACCTTTGCCTTGGACGCGGCCAGCCTGTTCGATCGACCGGCACCCTTGGCGGCCACCCTCTACATCGGGACTTCGATCTCGCTCTGCATCGGGGCCTTCTACCTCGGCGCGAACGGCGTTCGGTGGATCCTGTCGTGATCCCTTCGCGACGAGCGGAGGCCGTCGGGACCGACGACGACGGAATCCGTCTGGACCGATGGCTGCGGGAGCGGTGGCCGGGACTCCCCTACGGACAGATCCAGAGACTCATCCGCACCGGCCAGGTGCGCGTGGACGGTCACCGGGCACGCAGTCATCGTCGTCTGGCCGCCGGACAGACCGTGCGCATTCCCCCCGTTCCGGCCGAGGTCCGCGAACCGGGCCGGCCCGAAGCGCCCGGCCAACGGGCCCGGGCAATCACCGACCGGATTCTCTACCGGGACGATCACTTCTTGGCCTTGGACAAGCCGGCCGGCCTTGCCGTCCAGGGAGGAACGGGAATTGCCGTCCATCTGGACGGGATGCTCGACGCGCTGCGATTCGGTGCCGAGGAACGCCCCCGCCTGGTCCACCGACTGGACCGCGGCACGACGGGCGTCCTCTTGCTCGCCCGGTCCCGCAGGGCCGCCCGGCACTGCGCGCGGGTGTTCCGGGAGGGCCTCGCCCGCAAGACGTACTGGGCCCTTGTCGACGGAGTCCCCGATCCCCGGTCCGGACACATTTCCGGCTACCTCCGGAAGCACGCCGCAGGCGGCGAGCGAAACATGATCGGAAGCCACTCGGGACAGGCCGCTGCCACCCACTACCGTACCCGGGACTCCGCAAACGGCACGACCTGGCTGGAATTGCATCCGGTCACCGGCCGAACCCATCAGCTGCGGGTCCACTGTGCCATGCTCGGGTGCCCCATCCAAGGAGACCGGAAGTACGGTGCTGCCGGCCCCGGACGGAGAAACCGGCTGCAGCTTCATGCCCGAGAGATTGCGGTTCCGGACCTGGAGGGATTCACGCTCCGCATCGCGGCGCCGGTACCGGCTTCGATGGGGGCTGCGTTCCAGCGCGTCGGATTCCGAAGTGCCGGCCTGACGGCCCCTGTCCGGACTTCCGACTGATCCCCGGGCTTTCCGTCCGACTCGGCGGAGCGGCCCGCACAATCGCCCGGCGGAAAAGCACTTGTGCGGCGGTTGTTTCGCAACGCAGTGTGATGCGCTTGAGACGTTGGAGCTTTCCGACGGCCTGTTCGATCCGGGCCTGCCACCTGTAGAGGTCCGCGTTCGGTCACGAGGTGATGGTTGGCGATGGTCACCGATTGAGGATGCATTTCCAGTCCTTGCGCAGCGGTCGCAGCCCGATGTCCTTGTTCGGCTTGCCGCCGTTGTGGAGTGGCGGCAGGGGGATGAGGCCCTCGCGATGCATGGCCCGCAAGGCGACCTTGGCCGTCCTGTCCTTGAGACCCCGTCGGGCTGACGCCAGCCGGTCTTGCGGCAGAAGGCGCGGGCGAGGGCCGCACGGTTCGGTTCCGTGGTGATCAGGGAACGCAACCGCACCCTCTGGTGCGCGGTGAAGTCACAGCCGCAGTACCGGCACGCGATCACCGCGGTTCCCTGAGGTCCCGTCGGCGCTCCGGGCTCATCGACCTGGGCCGCCAGGGGTCAAGGTCGTCCGGCGCCGTGCCGCCGTTTCGGGTGCTGGCGTCGACCCCTTCATGAAGCCCGCGCCGGACGTGGATGCCGGTCATGGCAAGGGTGCCGAGGACCGAGTCCAGGATGGCGGTGAAGCCAGCGCCCTCCTCGCTGTCGGAGCCGAAGCCCGGTCTTCTCCCGACTCCCGCACCCCGGAAGGTCCTCTATCGTCCGGCACGGCGTCGAGTTCCGTCCGTGCCTGCCCGAACCGCGCCTCGACCGTGACCCGAAGGGCGTCCGGCCGGGCATCGAACCGCGCGGACGGACGCTCCCGTGCGGGATCGTGGTGCTTCCGCCGCAACGCATGCAGATGGAAGATCCGCGCGCTCCCGGAATGCCACCCGTCCCACCCCTCTTCCAGCCCTCCCGGCCCGCCGCAGACTCGATCCCGTCGCACCGACCGTGCGTCCAGCAAGAACAGAGGGGTCGACGCCGATTCAGAACGGCGGGATTTCGGCGGAAAACCACTCTTTGAGAGATGGCTGATCGTGTGAGTTGGGCAACCACGGGTCCGAGAACGTGCGGCATTGGACCAAGGGCCGCCCAGTTCTCGGGTTCTGCCTGTTGTTGGAGTCCATTGGTCTCGCGTTGGCGTGGACGAGATCATTCCAGTCGGAGTTTTCGGGCGTTCGTCGTCTCGGGAACGTGACGTGCGCGGGGCAATGGCATTCGGATACGTTTTTCTGGCATTCGAATACGAACCCCCCGTGCTTCGGGCGGTTGCTAGAAGCCGGGGGCCTAGTCCGGTGGCCGGTGTCGGGGGTCCGGCGGGTACCCGGTGCTGCCCCTTGCTCCTGGGTGGTTTCGACTGCCGTACGGAGCGGCGCGCGGGCCGTTCGCGCGGGATGCACCGCGAGAGGCCGGACCGGATCCGCTGGACGGACCGGGCGACCCTGGCGCTCTGCGCGAGGAACATGGCCTCGATCGCCTTGCCGACGAGGCGCAGGCCGTTGCGGAAATGGGTGCGCAGGGCCGGCCGGTCGTCGCCGTCGTCGAGATCGTGGTCGCAGCGGTTCGCGCACGGGCGGGCGAGAGTGATGCGAACGAAGGCAGCGTAGAGCTCTGGGCGGACGCCGCGTTGGGACGGGGCGGGGAAGGCCTCGATCCGGAACGTCCCGGTCTTGTACCGTTCCTCCACGCCCCCACGAGCAGGATCGAGATCGGAGAGCGCCGGGACGGGATCCCGGCTGCCGTCCAGCCGGGAGGTCGCGCGGCCGGATTCCGTGTCGGCGTGCCGGTACCGGACGAGCCGGACGCGCAGGGTCCTCGAGCGCAGCGCGGTCTCGTCCCCGGGTGCGTCGAGGGGGACGGTCCGGTCGCTCTCGCCGGAGGCGAGAACGGCGTCGAACCCGGAGTGGGCGCCGTTCCGGATGCGGAACCCGAAGTTCCGTTTGCGCTCCCGGTGGGCGAGAGCCAAGGCGAAGGAGGTGGAGCCGCGGTCGGAGACGATGACGTCGCCTTCGGCCGCAGGGCCGAGGTGCACGAGGACGGCGGCCCGCTCGTTCTCGGGGTCGAACCGGTCGAAGTCGACCGGGATGCGGTCGCCGATCCGGTAGAGGGCGCGGACCCTGCCCTGGGGGTCGTGGGCACCCTCGCTCGCACGGTAGCCGTACTGCGCGAGTTCCCTGGGCAGGGGGATCTTCGAGCCGTCGACGGCGAGGGTCCTGGGGCCCTTCCCGAGCGTGCCTTCGGGACCGTGGGCGAGGACCTCCGCGTGCAGGCGCCGGAACGCGGCCTCGTCCAGCTTCTCCCGCGCCGCGCCGGCCGTCGACGCCGCCGGAGGCTCCGCCTGCGGCAACTCGATGCCCGCGGCCTCGCACGGCTCCCGGAGCTCGCTGAGCGGGGTCCCGTAGCCCGGCCCGCGCGGCGCGGCACCGAGACGGAGCACGAACCGCAGGATCCGCAGGCGGTGGAAGACGCGCCGGCGTCTTTGCCCGCGCGCGTCCTCGCGTTCCGCGATCGCGGCGGCGGCCGCGACCAGCGTCGCCCAGCGCTTCGAGAACCGTCGGTCGGCGGCGGCCGACCGTCCCCGCTCGGCCCGCGTCGCAGGCGTGCGCCGCGCCGCGCCGCGCTCCGAGCGCAGGATCGCGCGGGCCCCCTCGCAGAGCGGCAGCACGGAGACTCCCGTGCGCGACGTGCCCCGACCCGCGGTGTCCCCGATGCGCTCCCCGTGGGCCGCACGGGAGCACGAGGCCCGGAACCGGGTCTCGTCGACGAAGGTCTCGATGAAGACGGGACGCCCGCCGTGGCGGCGTTCCCCGTCGTCGGCGAGGCGGCGCGTCGCCAGGGCCAGGGCCGAGGACGCCAGGTTCTTCGAGACGACCCAGGGGAACACGAGGTACCTTGAATGGACCGTCATCCGGTGGCGGTTGCGGTCGCGCCTGCGGTCCGTCCATCCGATCCAGCGGTCCCGGCACGGAAGCGTCTTCGTCCCCGCCTCGAACCGGAGGCAACCCAGCCGACGCCCCTGCCGATCGGTCACGAAGGAGCGGGCATGCGCCCCGAAAGGGCGCTTGGAGCCGAGGTAGGGGTGCCGGTCGACGAAGGCGTTCCCCAGCTGCCGCCCCTCGGGGTCGGGGACCGGCTCGACGCGAAGCGGGCGCAGTTCCGACCGCGGAGCCACGATCTCCGGCTCCGGGTCGGAGGCCGAGGTCCAGACCGGGGCAGCGGCCCGGTCGCGGACGGGATCCTCGCGCACGGACGGCAACGTCAGGATGCCGGGGCGCTCCAAGGTCTCCAGCATCCCGAGGCCGGCCCCGACCCTGGAGCCGCCCTTCGCCGTCGTCCCGTGAAGGGGCTCGCAGAGGGTCTTCGCCCGCTCGGTGCGGCGGCAGGGGGAACACCGACCCACGGTCTCCCGGACCTCCGCGATCGGCTGGCGGGTCCGGCGGCGGCCCGAACAGGGGGGCGACTTCAGGTCGAGGATTCGCGGGTCCATGGGGATTCCCGCAGCCACGATTCGACCGCATCATGCGAATCGGCGGGCGCTGGTCAAGCGGTGCGTGGACGACCCGCCCACGCACCGAAACGTCACTTCCTATCCAAGGCTTGCCGGTATGGGAAAACCGCCGTCACCGCGACGCGCATATCCGAATGCCATTGGGGCGCGGGGGGCCTCAGATTTTTGCGCAGGGTCCAAACAATGGGGTCTGAACGTCCCCGAGCAGGGACCCAACCCATCCGCGGATACGGCTGTTGCAGCCCCTGCTTCCCGCCACTGCGGCTCGCTCCCCCGAGTTTCCGGGATTCCGGTCGACAGCGGAGCGGGAGCCGGGCCGCACCCTCCGGCGGCGGCGGAGCCGGCAGGTCATCCGGAACCTGCGTTCGCCGACCCCTTGCCGGAAGCGGTTCCCGGGAACGCGTCCCGACCCGCAGCCGCACCATGGCGGTTGCGTGGCCGTACCGGATCCCGTTCTCGGCGGCCCGCTCCGCAGACGTTCGGCCCCACCAGACGCACTCCGGAGACGGGGCCGACCCGCCCCCATTCCCGAGCGGGCAATCGCCGTCAAGCGTGTCGGGAAACCCGCGCGCCGGCAACCAGACCCGCGACGCTCGTCCCCAGTCGGCGCACGAAGCCGAGGAACGCTCTGCGGACCGCCCGGCCTTGCAGGCTCCGACCCGCCTGTGCCATTCGAAGACAGTCCGCGCCCGCGAGGCGCAAAGACGGATGGACGAAACCCGGCCGATACAAGAGGGTGTGCATTTCCTTGATCCATTCCGGCACGCGTCGGGCGTGCCGGAGACTCAAGTAAGCACTGGAACGCCCTGCCCCAACCGGCCGATACGGGGGTCCGCCATGCAGGAATTGCATGGATCCTGATCCGGCAGAACTGCGGCCCACCCTGCAGGAATGCCCGGAATCCTCGGGCGCGGGATCGGTCGACCGCCGGGGCTCGGGCAGGGTCGATTCCGGAGATCCGCCGTCATGATCGCGGGACGACTGCAGACATGCGGTTTCTGCATGAGGATCCGACGACCGCCGGAGCCGGGCGGTCGGGAACGGGCTCAGTCCAGAAAGAGATCCTGCTGGAGATCGGAGTTCGGCCGGACCGCATACGATTCGAAGCTGTGGGTGCCCGCCTCGCGGAGCACGTCTTCGTCAATGAAGGAATGGCCCGTGCAGGACCGCGCCGGGCGCGTGATGATCGCGTGCGCCGCATCCGCCATGATGGACGGCCGCCGGCTCCGTTCCATCAACTCGGGCCCGACGACAAATTCGATGGCTGCCGTCGCAATCGTGGTGCGCGGCCACAACGTGTTCGACGCGATCCCGGCAGACGCCAGTTCCCCGGCCATGCCGAGGGCCAGCATCGACATCGCGTACTTGGACGCGGTGTAGGCCGCGTGTCGCGCAAACCAGTCGGGGTTGAGGTTCAGCGGCGGGGCCAGCGTCAGAATGTGCGGGTTGGAGGCCTGCCGGAGGTGCGGAATGGCATGGTGTGCGACGATGTGCGTCCCGCGGACATTGATGCCGAACATCAGGTCCAGCCGCTTGGTCGGCGTCTTCTCGACTCCCGCCAGATGGATGGCGCTGGCGTTGTTGACCAGGACATCCAGTCCGCCGAAGGTCTCGACGGTTCGGCGCACGCAATCTGCCAGTTGCTCCTCGACCCGAACATCCAAGGCCACGGCAAGCGCCTTGCCGCCGGCCCGTTCCACCTCTTCCGCGGCCGCATGGATCGTGCCCGGAAGTTTCGGATGGGGGGTCTGGGTCTTGCCCGTGACCACGACATTGGCGCCATCCCGGGCGCAGCGGACGGCAATCGCCCTTCCGATCCCCCGGCTGGCACCGGTAATCAGGACCGTCTTCCCGGAAAGTGCCGGCATCGCCTCCCCCTAGCGGGGCGCCAGTCGCACTGCGCCGTCCAGTCGGATGGTCTCGCCATTGATCATCGGATTCTCGCAGATGTGGCGAACCAAGGCCGCGTACTCTTCCGCGCGCCCCAAGCGGGAGGGGTGCAGGGTGGAGGCCACCAGCGACTCCCTCGCGGCCTCCGGAAGACCGGCCAGCATCGGCGTCTCGAACAGACCCGGTGCAATGGCCACCACCCGGATCGCCGACCGCGCCAGTTCCCGGGCCGCCGGCAGGGTCAGCGCGACCACTCCTCCCTTGGAGGAGGCGTAGGCCCCCTGCCCGATCTGCCCGTCGAACGCAGCCACGGATGCGGTGTTGATGATCAGCCCCCGTTCCTCGCCGTCCGGCTCGTTGTCCTGCATGGCCGCCGCCGCGGCCTTCAGCACGTTGAACGTCCCCACCAGGTTGATCTGGATCACCCGCACATAGGCCTCAAGCGGCAGGGGGCCGTTCCGGCCCACCACCCTTCCGGGCGTGGCCACCCCGGCGCAGTTGACCGCGATCCGGAGCGGCCCGAACGCGGCCACGCTGGCGGCCACCGCTTCGGCTACGGCGGCCTCGTCCGTCACGTCGAGCACCACCGCCCGGCTCGCCGGCCCCAGGCGCTCCGCAAGCGCTTCGCCGCCGGACCGATCAAGATCCACGATGCTCGCGCGGCCGCCGGCCGCAACCACCGCTTCCACGGTCGCCGCCCCGAGCCCCGATGCTCCGCCCGTCACGAATGCATGAACCTTGCTGAAATGCATGTGCTTGCTCCTGCAGGTGCCCCGACCCGCCGGTCGGGGCCGGCGTTCAGTGACGGGTGGCGTCCGTACCGATCTGCTTCATGGGCGGGCCCGCCGGAATGTTGAGCCGTCCCATGTCGTCGGTCCATTCCCGGGTCGAAATCCCGGGCAGAACATGCGAGAGAATTTCGTCGACCTCCTCCACCGGCACGATCTCGAGGCCATCCTTCACTTCGTCGGGCACTTCGGCAAGATCCTTTTCGTTGTCTTTGGGAATGAGAACGGTCCGGATGCTGCCCCGGAGGGCGGCCAGCAACTTCTCCTTCAGGCCGCCGATGGGGAGCACCCGTCCCCGCAACGTCACCTCTCCGGTCATGGCGACCCGGGACGACGCCGGCGCCCCGGTCAGGGCGGACAGGATGGACGTGACGATCGCGAGGCCCGCAGAAGGCCCGTCCTTCGGCGTCGCTCCTTCGGGCACGTGCAGGTGGATATCGCGCGCATCGAACGCATCCGCCTCCAGGTTCAGAAGCGGAGCGCGCGAACGCAGGTACGAAACCGCGGCCTTGACCGATTCCTGCATCACGTCGCCCAACTGGCCGGTGATCTGGCGCCGACCCTTGCCGGGCATGGTGACCGCTTCGATGGTGAGCAGGTCCCCGCCCGCCTCGGTGTACGCGAGGCCGGTCGCCACCCCCACCATCTGCTCGCTCTCGACTTCACCGTAGCGGTAGCGGAACGGGCCGAGATACTCCGGCAGATCCTCCGGCCCGACCGCCACGGTCTCCACCTCTCCGCCCACGATCTTGCGGACGGCCTTGCGGCACAGTTTCGCGATCTCCCGTTCGAGTCCCCGCACCCCGGCCTCGCGCGTGTAGCGCCGGATGATCGTCTCCAGCGCACCCTCCTCCAGCGTCCATTCGTGCGGCCGGATTCCGTTGCGCTTCATCTGCTTGGCGATCAGGTGCGACTTCGCGATCTCAACCTTCTCGCGCTCCGTGTAGCCCGGCAACGGAATGATCTCCATGCGGTCCAGCAGCGGTTGCGGCATGTTGCGGGTGTTCGCGGTCGTCAGGAAGAACACCGTGGACAGGTCGTAGTCCACCTCCAAGTAGTGGTCGTTGAACGTGACGTTCTGCTCCGGATCCAGGACCTCCAGCAGGGCCGAAGTCGGATCCCCCCGCCAGTCGGAGCCCAACTTGTCAATTTCATCCAGCAGAAACAAAGGGTTCGACACCTTGGCCTTCTTCATCCCCTGGATGATTCGCCCCGGCATGGAACCGACATAGGTCCGTCGATGGCCGCGGATCTCCGCCTCGTCGCGAATCCCGCCCAGCGCCACGCGCACGAATTTCCGCCCCGTCGCGCGGGCGACGGATTCGCCGAGAGAGGTCTTGCCGACCCCCGGCGGGCCCACGAGGCAAAGGATCTGGCCGTGCCCGCGCTTGGTGCGCTGCTGGACGGCGAGATGCTCGAGAATCCGCTCCTTGACTTTCTCCAGACCGTAGTGGTCCTCGTTCAGAATCCGCTCCGCCTTCTTGAGATCCCGGCTCACGCGGCTGAACTTCTTCCACGGGACGTCCAGCAGCCATTCAATATAGCTGCGCACGACCGTGGACTCGGCGGACATCGGACTCATGGAACGAAGCTTCCGCAACTCCGACAGCGCCTTGGCCTTGGCCTCCTTGGAAAATTTGGTTTCCATGATCCGCGAGCGGAAATTGTCGGCATCGTCCTCGTCGCGTTCGCCGCCCTCGCCCAGCTCGCGCTGGATCGCCTTCATTTGTTCGTTCAGGTAGTACTCCCGCTGCGAACGCTCCATCTGCGTCTTGACCCGGGTCCGGATCTTGCGCTCGACCTTCAGCACTTCGATCTCGGCCTCGATCAGGGCATGGATCAGATCCAGCCGCTGCCGAATATCGCCGGTCTCGAGAAGCTTCTGCCGGTCCGAGATCTTGCTGCCGATCTGGGCCGCCACCGCATCGGCGATTCGGCCGGGGTCGGATGCGTCGATCTGGGCGATGGACGCGACCATTTCCTGGCCGATCTTCTTGCTCAGCTTCGCGTAGGTCTCGAAGCGGGCGTGCACTGCCCGAAGCAGCGCCTCGAGCGTGTGGTCGGGGTCCGGCGGGCAGTCCGGCCGTTCGGACACGGCAGCCTGCAGGAACCGGTCCGTCACCGTGAAGTCTTCGATGGCGGCCCGCACCACGCCTTCGACCAGCACTTTCACGGTATTGTCGGGCAGTTTGAGCAGCTGGACAATCTTTCCCACCGTGCCGACCGGATAGATGCCCTTGGGGCCGGGATCATCCTCGCCCGATTCGCGCTGCGCCACGAGCAGGATCTGCTTGTCCCCTGCCATCGACTCTTCCAGAGCCCGCACGGTCTTTTCCCGGCCCACGAACAGCGGGACGATCATGTTGGGAAAGACGACGATGTCGCGAAGCGGCAACACCGGCAACACCCGCCGATCGCGTGTCCGTCTCGCCGGGTCGGTCTTCTCAGGGGCTTCGGGCATGCGGCTTCGTCCTCAGGGTGGCGCCGGAAACGACGGGCATCAGGATGCCAAGTTGTGGCCTCGGGCGCACAATTTCAAGACCCAGCGCGCGCGCCGGATATCGCCCGAGGGGTCGCCGGATCGAGAGACGCGCCGACTGCGGGGTCGGCAAAGATCATCAAGGGCTGGCGCCGACCCTCGGCCACTTCCGAGTCGATCACGACCTCCTGCACCCCTTCCCGCGATGGCAGGTGGAACATCGTGTCCAGCAGAATTCCCTCGAAAATGGAACGCAGGCCACGGGCTCCAGTCTTCTGCTCAATGGCCCGGCGGGCGATCACCCGCACCGCGTCGTCGGTCACTGTCAGCTTCGCGCCGTCCATCTCGAACATCCGCACATACTGCTTCAGCAGGGCGTTCTTCGGCGTCGTGATGATCTCGACCAGCGCCGGCTCGTCCAGGTCGCGGAGGGTCGTCGCGACTGGCAGGCGCCCGATGAACTCGGGGATCAGTCCGTAGCGAAGGAGGTCTTCGGACTGCACCTTCTTCAGGATATCATCCTTGCGGGCTTCCTCGGGCGAACGCACGTCGGCACCGAACCCCATGCCGGTCCCGGTTTCCCGGTCCGCGATGATGCGCTCCAAGCCGCTGAACGCGCCGCCGCAGATGAAGAGGATGTTGGTCGTGTCCACCTGCAGGAACTCCTGCTGCGGGTGCTTCCGACCGCCTTGCGGCGGCACGCTCGCCACCGTTCCCTCCATGATCTTCAGCAAGGCCTGCTGCACGCCCTCTCCCGAGACATCGCGCGTGATCGAGGGATTGTCCGACTTGCGGCTGATCTTGTCGATTTCGTCGACATACACGATTCCGCGCTGCGCCCGCTCCACATTGTACTCGCTGTTCTGCAGAAGATGCAGAATGATGTTCTCCACGTCCTCGCCCACGTACCCCGCCTCGGTCAGCGTGGTCGCATCGGCCATGGTGAACGGAACATCCAGGATCCGGGCCAAGGTCTGCGCCAACAGCGTCTTGCCGCTGCCGGTCGGGCCGATCAGCAGAATGTTGGACTTCGCCAGTTCGACATCCGACGATTTCAGGCCGTGCGCGAGACGCTTGTAGTGATTGTGCACGGCCACCGAGAGGACTCGCTTGGCGTGATCCTGACCCACCACGTAGTCGTTGAGCACCGCAAAGATCTCGGTCGGGCTGGGCACCCCCTCGCGGCCTTTCACCAGGCTCGACTGATTGTCCTCGCGAATGATGTCCATACACAACTCGACACATTCGTCGCAGATGAACACCGTCGGTCCGGCGATCAGCTTCCGGACTTCGTGCTGGCTCTTGCCGCAGAACGAGCAGAACAGGGTGTTTTTTCCGTCCTTGCCGGTGGAATTGCTCATGCTACCGCGCGCTCGCTTGGCCGAACCCGTCCGCCCGGATCCGGCAGACCGGAACCCTACCGCTTCGCCGGCCGTCGATGCAACCCGAAGCGCCGCGCGGGACGGGAGGTATTTCGTGCCGTCTGCCGAAACCGGGCCTCGCCGGAGCGTGGCCTGATCGCGGAAAGATAGCAGCGGGCGACCGGACCGCACGACCGGGCCGGCGCGCCTCGGCGCCGCCGCTTCGGTGCTACCATCAAGGCGCGGCCCCTGCTGCTCCGACCCCGCAGCCGCATTCCTTCACCCGACGTGCATGGCCATGATCGAAGAACGACTCCGGCTGGTCCGGCAGTGGCTGTCCGAGCAAGGGCTCCAAGGCTTTGTTCAGCCGCACGAGGACGAGTTTCTCGGCGAGTTCCTTCCCGCCGCCGCGGAACGCTTGGCTTGGCTCACCGGATTTACCGGCTCGGCCGGCACCGCAGTCGTCACGGAAGACCGGGCCGCCCTGTTTGTCGACGGTAGATATACGCTCCAAGCGGGATCGCAAACCGGGGCCAACGGTTTCGAGATCGTGAACAGCGGCTCCCTGTCACCGGGAGGCTGGCTCGCGAAGACCCTCGCCGGCCAGACCCGGACGGGGTTCGATCCGAAACTGGTCAGCATCCGCCGCCTCGAACGGATGACGCGGACCGTCGGCAAGGGCGGCGGGCGTCTCGTGCCCGTGCTCGCGAATCCCATCGATGCGCACTGGACGAACCGGCCCCCCTGGCCGGACGGCCGCATCGTCCCCCACCCTCTGCGCTTCGCGGGCGAGGAAAGCACCGAGAAGCGGCGGCGGCTGGCCGAGGGCCTGCGTGCACACGACTGCTCCGCCGTGGTCCTCGCGGCGCCGGAATCGGTCGCCTGGCTGCTCAACGTCCGCGGTTCCGACCTGCCCTACTCGCCAGTGGCGCTGGCGCAGGCGGTGCTGCTGGCCGACGGCTCCGCAAGGCTGTTTGCCCGTCCCGGCAGCGTGACCGACGAGGTGCGAGCGCACTTGGGCGATGACGTCTCCGTGGCCCCCCGAGCCGCCCTCGCCGCCACCCTGTCGGAGTTCGGCCGCAACCAATCCCGGGTACAGATCGATCCGGCCTCGACGCCGGCGTCCATCGGAACGCTGCTCCGGGAGTCCGGAGCCCGGGTTCGACACGCCCCCGACCCCATTGCGCTGCCGCGCGCCATCAAGAACGCGGTCGAACTCCGGAACATGCGGGAGGTCCACGAAACCGACGGCCTGGCCATCGCCAGGTTTCTCTGCTGGCTCGATCTCCAAGCGCCGGGCGGCGGGGTCAGCGAATGCAGGGCGGCGGCGCAACTGGAAACCTTTCGCCGTGAAAGCCCCGACTTCCGGTCCCCGAGCTTTCCCACCATTTCGGGGACCGGACCGAACGGTGCCATCGTGCACTATCGCGCCACGGCGGCCACCGACCGGCTGCTTCGACCCGGCGACCTGTATCTCGTGGACAGTGGCGGCCAGTACCCCGGCGGCACGACCGACGTCACCCGAACCGTGGCGGTGGCCCATACAGAGCCGCAGATGCGGGACCGCTTCACCCGGGTTCTCCAAGGGCACATCGCGGTGGCCCGCGCGCGCTTTCCCTGCGGCACGGGCGGCGGTCAGCTTGACATCCTGGCCCGCACGCCGCTGTGGCGGGCCGGCCTTGCCTATGACCACGGCACGGGGCACGGAGTGGGCAGTTTCCTGAACGTTCACGAAGGCCCGCAGTCCATCTCCTTCCGGGTCGACCGAACAACGGGGACGCCGACCGTCTCGGCCGGCTCGCTGGTGCCCTTGGCCGCCGGGATGGTGATCTCCAATGAACCCGGATACTACCGCGAAGGCTCCTACGGGATCCGCATCGAGAACCTCGTGGCCGTCCGCAAGGAACCGCCGCCGGCGGGAGCCGACATCGACCTGCTCGGCTTCGAGACGCTGACGCTGGCCCCGATCGACCGTCGGCTGATCGTTGCCGATATGCTCAATCGTGACGAACGGGCTTGGCTTGACGCCTATCACCGGCGGGTCGTGACGGTGCTCGGACCCAGACTCGATCCGACCACGCGCAACTGGCTGGAGGAGGCCTGCGCGCCGCTGCGGCGCTGAGGTCCGTGGGCCCACAGGCCGGAGCCTGCATCGATTCTGCTCTGCTTCCGGGTTGGGCCTCGTTCGGCAGGCCGAATTCTGGAACCTGGCAACTCCGTTGAGACAGCAAGGGATGTCATGTACTGAGCATCTCCCACGGTAGCGGTGGCCTTCGGCGGGTGGATCCAGACCGTTTCGGGGAGCACCCGCGGTTTCGGTCTCCCCCGGACGAATCGCTCCGGGTGCCGGCCCCAGGCTGGGTTCAAGGTGCGTCGGCGTTGCTCGATCCGCTGCCGGGCGCGGCCGTGGTGGACATCGTCAGGGGGGCAGGACTTTCCCCACGCTGCATTCGATCTTGCCGACTGCTGATGGAGGGGGGGTGCACAGGCCCAACCCTGCCGGGTTTTCTGGCTTTGGGCCGTCCACGGGTCGCCGCAGCCGGCCAAACATGGCAAGAAAGCGGAAATGTGTGCCCGTTCAGCGGTCATTCAAAGCACCCACCACAGCGTGGGAAAGTCCTGGGGCGCACGCACGGCATCGCCTCGGTGCGGTGCGTGAGGGTGCTGGCGCGGCGGGCGAATCGGCACGGCGCGGTGGCGGCGGCACGCTCCGCGAAGGCGATGACGCAGAAGGATCTGGCGCCGATCGGTGCGTGGAAGAACCCGGACACCGGCCGATAGGAGCCGGTGTCCCAATCGACCGTGCACCGGGTGCTGCAGAACCCCGACCCGGCGTGGATCGAGGAGGCTCTGCGGCGCTGGGCGCAGCCGCGCCTGCGGGTCGGCCCCGCGATCGCGGTCGACGGCACGCGCATTCGCGGCGCCCACCGCACCGGCACGGATCAGTACGAGACGGTCTCGCGGATCGAGCACGGGACCGGCATGCCGGTCTCGATCCTCAACGATCCCGACGAGGGCGGGGAGATCGCCGCCGTCCACGCCGCGCTCGAGACCGCGCCGGTGGCCGGTCGTCTGCTCACGCTCGACGCGCTCCACCCCCCCCCCCGCGAGACGGCACGGCCGATTGTCGAGACCCAGGGCGCCGACGGGATGATGACGGTCAAGGGCAACGCTTCCAAGACCTTCGAGACGTTCGAGAGCATCAACTGGGAGACCACGAGCACGGGACGCTACCGCGAAAAACCCACGCTCGAGCACGGCCGCATCGAGCCGCGCAGCATCGAAGTCTTCACCCCTCCAGCGAAGATGATCCACGATCCTCATGTCCAATCGATCTTCCGTGTCCCCCGGCGCGTCGAATGCAAGAAATCCGGAAAACGAACCACCGAGCACGCCTACGGCAGGACCTCGGTCGCGGCCGACCGCGCCTCGCCGCAACCGCTACTCGCAGGGAACCGCGGTCCCTGGGGGTCGAACGCCATCCCCCCATCCGCGACGCCACCTTCCGCGAAGACGATTCCAGGCTCCGGGCCCGCACCGCGCCCACAAACCACGCGATCCTCCACACCCTCGCCCTTGCCGTCATCCTCCACCACCCGCGGAAGCTGCTCCGGCCCTTCCACCGCTTCGCCGACGCCCGCCACCCCTATGCCGACCCGCGCAAGCAGGTCCTGCACGCCGTCACAAGACCCGGCGGACCGCGCTCACACCCCGACCGAAACCGCAAGTATCCGAGCCGGGCCACCCAACCCGGCCGGCCTCTCGCTCGCCCCGGATCCGCCGAAACGGACCCCTCGCGCCTAGATCCGCGCCGCCACCGGGCCGCAGACGTCCGCACATCTCACAATCGCAGACTCGAACGCGTCGACCCGCGCCGCGATCCAGACTCCGATCGCATCACAACAACAAGCATGGGATCTCCTTGGCAGCGCCCCCGGCGGCAGGGGCCTTGCGCCACGTCGACAGATGCGAGCTGTACCGCCCCTCGCGACGCAGCAGGCGGCCGATCTCGCCCGGCTTGCGACCGCGGTCCGCTTCCTCGACGATCCACAGTCGATCTTCGGCCGAGAACCCGCGACGGGTCGGCTGGGCGAGAATCTCCGGGTCCGAAGCACGCCGAGCTGGCGGGGTCTACGCCTTGGGGGCGCCCCAAGGCCGGCGTGGCGAGGGGGTGCACCCCTCTTCGCACATATTCGGGTCTGCCTTCATCAGGGTTCCTCTCTGCCGCCCTCTCATTCCAAGGGTAGTCGGTGTCTCAGCGATGTTGGCAGAGAGGGCGCCCCGTCCGAACAGCGCGCCCACAGCTCGCCCTGGATGAACGCGATCGTTCCGAACACGCATCTCAAGCTCCAAACGATCCTCAGCGATCAACTCAATCGAAACCTCCTTGTTGCCCGCCACCGACGCCTCCAAGCGAATATCGAGACGGACAGAAAATCACACCTCCATATTACTGGCGCGTCAGCCGATGAAGTCGAAATCGGCCTCGGTCAGGTGCGACGCCTGAATCCCCTCCAGGGTGACAGTCCCCGACCACCAAGTGATGACGGCGCCGCTGTCGGTCTGCCGGATATCGAGGTCGTCGAAGCCGAGTTCCGAGTCGACCGAATAGAAGGCGATGCGGTCCCTCACGAGCCTCCCGTCCTCGAAGTCGAGGATCGTGTCGTCGCCACCATACGTGAATCCGAACCGGTCGCTGAGGCCCGCGCGGCCCCGGAGCGTGTCGTCGCCCATGCTGTCGTCGAGGATCAAGTGGGGCTCGTGTAATTCGACCGGGACGTGGGCAAAGACATCGGCCTTGCTCAGTTGCCACGCCTGAATCCCCTCCAAGGTGATGGTCCCCAAGGACCAAGTGATGATGGCGTCACTGCCGGACTGCCGGATCTCAAGGTCGTCGAAGCGGTACTCCCCATCGACCGAGCCGAGGACGATGTAGTCCGTTCCGTCCTCGAAGTCGAGGATCGTGTCATCGCCGCCATCCTTGAATCCCCACTTGCTGGCGTAGCCCTCCGTTCCGAAAACGAAATAGTCGTTGCCCTCCCCGCCCCGGAGCGTGTCATTGCCCAAGCCACCCGAGAGCCAGTCCCAGCCTTTGCCGCCTTCCAGCAGGTCGTCGCCGTCACGACCTCTCAGCGTGTCGTTGCCCTCCCCGCCCCAGAGTTCATCGTCACCCGAGTTGCCGCGGAGGAGGTCTTTCCCCGCACCGCCATAGATCTTGTCATCGCCTTTTCGACCGTAGAGCTTGTCGTCACCCGAGTTGCCGTAGATCGTGTCGTCGCATGCGGTGCCAAAGAGCGATTCCGCGCCCGCGCCACCATGAATGGTCTCGCCGCAGTCCTCAACGTCAAGCGGATCATTGCCTGAAGTGCCCGGGATCTTGTCCTCGCCGCCGTCGTTGTTGTCGTCGAGAGGGTCGCCGCCGTCGTTGTCGTCGTCGAGAGGGTCGCCGCCGTCGTTGTCGTCGTCGAGAGGGTCGCCGCCGTCGTTGTCGTCGTCGAGAGGGTCGCCGCCGTCGTTGTCGTCGTCGAGAGGGTCGCCGCCATCGTTGTCGTCGTCGCTCGTACTGGCGCCGTAAGCAGCCTTTTCGTGATCGTCACCGCCACCGCCAGCAGGCAGGATGAGGTCGTTCGCACCCAAGCTGTCCGCCGACACGCCTGACAGCCTGATCGTGTCGCCGCCGCTACCGTAGCGAATGACGGTATCGTCGCCGTCCTGCTCAATGACCAGCCCCGCGAACCCGCCGGATACGCCATCCAAGCGTATCCTGTCGCCCGCCCGGAAGTCGATAATGGTGTCGGCGCCGTCTCCCGCTTCGAAAACGAAGGTGTCGGCACCAGCCCCGCCGGCGAGCGTATCGGCGCCCCTGCCACCGTCCAGCGTGTCGGCGCCAGCCCCGCCGGTGAGCGTATCGGCGCCTCTGCCGCCACGCAGGATGTCGTCACCGGTGCCGCCGGCCAGCGTATCGGCACCCCTGTTGCCCCGCAGGGTGTCGTCACCAGCACCGCCAGTGAGCGTGTCGTCGCCCTTGTAGCCTCTCAGGAGATCGTCTCCATCGGCTCCGGTCAGCGTGTCCGCGCCCTTACCGCCCCGCAGCACCTTCCCTTCGGCGAACCCTCCGCTCAAGGCATCATCGTCGCCGTCATTGTTGCCGTCCGGCGGTGCACCCTGTGCAAGAGCGTCCTGCGAGGCGGTGTCCTCGCCGCCGCCCTCCGGCGGGGCTGCCTCGACGGGAAGGAACCGGAAGTCGTCCGCGCCCAGGGAGGCCGCCGTCACGCCCTCCAGCTTGATCGTGTCGCCGTCGCCGTAGCGGATGACGGTATGGAAGCCCTTCTGCTCGATCACCAGATCCCCGAAACCGCCCGACACCCCGGCCATCTCGATGATGTCGCCAGTCTCGAAATCGCCGATGTAATCGGCCCCGTCGCCGACCGCGAACGCAAAGACGTCATGGCCACTGCCGCCATAGAGCGAGTCCGTGCCCCGCCCGCCGGTCAGCCTGTCGGCGCCCCGGCCGCCTTCCAGACGGTCGTTGCCCGCACCGCCATCGACCGTGTCGTCCCCGTCGCCGCCATACAGCGTGTCGTTGCCCGTGCCGCCGTCCAGCGCGTCGTCGCCCGCACCGCCGTCCAGAACATCATGGCCCGCACCGCCGTCCAGCGTGTCATCGTCCGAGCTGCCGGGGTTCATGAGGAGAAAGTCCGCGTCGGCTCCCGGGCTTGCGGTTCCGCCCGTCAGCGTGTCGTCGCCGTCGCCGCCCGTCAGGATGTCGTCGCCGAGGCCACCCTTCAGGATGTCATTGCCGACGCCCCCCGTCAGGGTGTCGTCGCTAGCACCGCCGGTCCGCTCGATAGCCATTGCAAATTCCTCCCGATTCTATCACGGATGCGAAGTCTACCCCCCCCCGGCCGTCAAGCAAGTCCGAGAAGCTTGCGCTCATGGTGCCTGTTCGGCCGCAGGGGATGAAGCCCCATGGCAGGGCATGAAGGCATCCCGAGCCAAAAGGCTACTCCATGCCGGCAGCCGCAGCAAGCGCCCGATCCTCACCCCAAGGAGGATCTTGGCTGAGTAGCCAATCAGGCCCCAGTAGCCGGGTAGGAGGGGTCATTGCCGAGTCCCTCTTACGCGGCGTATCGACCGCCTGAAGCCGTTTCCATACCGCGTGACGCCCGCGCGGTCCGCCCCCACTCTCCCGATCCCGCCTCTCTCCGCCGGACTTGGTGCCCTACAGCCCGAGACCGCGATCGACGCCTTTCGGCCGCCGGGAGGGTCCGATCTCCGGCTTCGGCGACCTGTCCCCGCTCTCGCGGTGCGGACGCACCGCTCTCCCGCCCGGCGCCCCGACCCGCCTCCCATCCGGCGCCCCGGCCCTGCGCCTTGTGCGGCTCGACCGCTTCGAGCGCCGCGATCCGGTCGCTGGTCGCCGCTTCCAGTTGCTCCTTCAGCGCCGCCCGATCGTCGGTCACGAGTTCCGCGCGGTCGCGCGCGCGACTGATCTCAACGGAGAAGCTCTTCTACATGGTAAGATGGGGGTGGCCAGCTTCCATCGCGGCGATCACGGTGTCAACCGTGCGGCCCGGGAAGGCGTTCACGGTCGAGGCCCAGGCGCGGTCGAGATAGCGGAGCTGCGGGTCGCCGGGAACGAGGTCGAGCATGCGCCCATTGGCAAGCTCGGCGAGGAGGGGGATGCACAGCACGCAGGCCACCGTGTGCTTGCGTCCCTGCCGCCGGCGGAAGTCGGAGATGCGAAGCCGTTCGTCATGGAGCACCCGCATCGCCCCGGGGTGGCGCGGGATCCGGTCGGGTCGGGCGGCGGCACCACCTCCGGCGACAGAGGCTGCGGGCGCGCAAGCAGCGCCCGGGCATCGGACCTCAGCGGCGTGAGGAACCTCTCCTTCGGCGTACCGTGCGGGCCGGTGTACTGCCCGTGGGCGCGGACGACCCCCCCCCGGGTTCGGCCCAGGCCCTCCCAGCCTGCCGCCCGGTACCGGGTGTCGGGAACGCGTTCCGGCACAGAACGTCTCGGCCACGAGCACCCGATGGCTGTGCGCCGCCCGCCCGTCGTCGGCGAGCCGACGGGTCATCCGCGCCAGTAAGAAGAAGGCTAGGTTCGGGAACCCTCCGGGGCCGAAAGCACCGGGAAACGCGTGGGGTTCGCGAACCGCTCCAGCCGACGGAACGGTTGCGTCGGCTTCCCGCCGATCCAGCGGTCGCGCAGACCGCACGTGAAGGCACCGTTCTACCACCGCCGCCAAGCCCCGCCACGGGCCCCTGAGGCCGCGATCGAACGCAGGCCGCGGCTCGCGCCAGCCGACGAAAGCCCCGTTTTCGGGATGCGCGTCCATCCAGGCGTCCCAGCGCAGCCGTTCCTCCGCCTTCGTCAGACGAAAACCTCGACCTCGGACCGGGAAAACTCGGCGACGGCCTCCCGGTACACCGGGCCGGCTTCCCTGCGGTCGCGCATCACCATGCCCGGAGCATCCGCACCGGCAGCACAAGAACATCAGAGGGGGCGGACCGCATGGGGCCGCGCGCGAACCTACGCAACATCACCATGCCTGCCAGCAAGAAAACACGGTAACTACTCACCCCTTGTTGGGGTCGGGTTGGCCGTAGTGCTCGTTGAGGATGTCTGCGGCCTTTTCGTCGAGGGCGATGTGGATGGCGACGAGAGGGTGGTAGCCGAGTGCCTCCATGGAGGTGAGGAAGCTGGAGCCTCGGCACCATGCGGTTGCGTGGAGCATGGTGCGGAACCATCCGGACACCTTGATCTTGACCTTGGTCATTCGGATCTTCGGTTCTCCGGCATGGTGGGTGAAGCGGACGTCGGGGTCCTTCATGAAGCGGAGGACGGACGTCTCGTGTTTCATGAGACGTTCATGCAGGTTGTGGGCGTCGGACTTTGCGATGCGTCCCCGGGTTCCTTTCGTCCGCGGCGGGATATCGGGCAACTCCTTGGCGCCTTGGGTGAGGAGGGTGCGGTAGCGCGTGCGCACGGCCCGGCGGTCGGTCTCGTTCAAGGCCTTGGATGCGCTCTGGCCGACCCTGTGGCAGACCTCGCGCAGCCGGCTCTTCATCCATCGCGCCCAGCGGTAGCCGTTGGACTCGACGACGAAGGCCCGTTCGCGCAGCAGGTGGCTGCCGCACAGCTGGTGGCGGCACGGATCGTAGCCCATGTATGCAGCCCAGCAGTCGTGGACCCGGACACCTTGGTAGCGCGGGAGGATGCCGATCTCTTCGATCGCCTCCCGACCGCGCTTGCGGTGCGGGAACTTCACGGTCAGGGTTCCGTCGGTGACGACAGGGAGCCATGGGGTCTTGCCGGCGACCCGGAATCCGGTCTCATCGACATGCACGGCCGGGCGTTGCAGGAGATGGGCCACGGCGACCTCCTCCCAGGATGCGAGCGCATCCTGAAAGCGCCGGACCTAGCCGAGACCGGTCGCCTCGGAGAGCTGGATGCCGGAGATCGCGTGCACGAGCGAGACGGCACGGCGCAGGGACCGCATCTGGGCGATCCGCAGGTTGAGGACCAAGGCCTGGATGCGGACACCGTACTGCACGGGCCCCGGCATGAGGTCTGGGAACCGGCCCTTGGTCCAGGCCCGGCACTTCGGGCCTTCCTGGATCTCGGCGTCGACGCGGCGCTCGACGACTTCGAACACGATGTCGTAGAGGACGCGGCGCTCCCGATCGACGGGGTCGACGTCGTCGAGGTCGGCGCCGCAAGCGTCGCAGGCCTCGACGGTGATCGTCTCCTGGACGGTGGTCGTGCGCCGGTGGCTGCCCGTCTGCGGGTTCGGCTTCGGGCCCTTGCCGTGGCTCCCGGTGCGCCGCGCGCTCTCGTCCTAGTCCGTCTGGGACGGCGGCAGACCGGAGTTCCGACTCGTCTTGCGCGTGGTCTTCTCCAGGAGCACGGCCAGCAGCAGCTGTAGCAGCATCAGCAGGCCGCGGACGAGCGCCTCGCACTCCGGGGGGACCGTGCCTTGCGTGCGGAGATCCTGGAACCGCTTCTGGAAGGCGTCGACCTCCTGGCGCAGGGAGGTGCCGGCGACGCTCGTCATCCCGACGCCTCCACCGCCCGGACGGCCGCCCGGACGGCCGCCCGCACGGCAAACCGCCCGCCTTCGGGCATCGTCCGGTAGCGCCGCGCCGGCGGCGGGCGCGTCAGGATGCCGCGGCGCTCCAAGGTCTCCAGCATCCCGAGGCCGGCCCCGACCCTGGAGCCGCCCTTCGCGGTCGTCCCGTGAAGGGGCTCGCAGAGGGTCTTCGCCCGCTCGGTGCGGCGGCAGGGGGAACACCGACCCACGGTCTCCCGAACCTCCGCGATCGGCGGGCGGGTCCGGCGGCGGCCCGAACAGGGGGTCGACTTCAGGTCGATGATTCGCGGGTCCATGGGGATTCCCGCAGCCACGATTCGACGACAGCATGCGAATCGGCGGGCGCTGGTCAAGCGGTGCGTGGACGACCCGCCCATGCACCGAAACGTCACCTCCTATCCAAGGCCTGCCGGTATGGGAACACCGCCGTACCGCGACGCACCTATCCGAATGCCCGTGCCCCGCCGGGCGATCGACCCGTCGTCGCCTTCGATCCCTACCCTGCCGCCATCCACACCTCCGACGCGGTCCGCCCCGATGAACCATCTTGGAGAGTGCCCCTCCTACAACGTCAAGCACAGATCTCCGGCAGAGGGGAACGGCAGCCCACGGAACCCGCTCCACCGCACCGCACGGCGGACCCGCGATGTCCCGCGCGAGGGGCCCGGTCGCGTTGCGGACCCCTCCCCACAAGGCCGGAACGGGGAGCGGAAGCCGAAGATCGATCCGCTTCTTGTCAGCCGGACCCCGCACCTCCGGTCCTCGGCCGCGAGCGAGTGAAAAGGGGCACGGAACAATGCCGGATCCGAACCCATCAGGAAAAACGATTCGTCATCAGTAGGGGGGGGGTGAGTAGATACAAAACACGAACGAAATAAGCGTGGGAATGCCCTGGGGCAGGACAGATGGACAACGGGATTGCAGGCGAGGATCCTGTCATGGGGATGCGACCGATACGGGGGTTTATGGGTTACCGATACCGCAAATGCTTCAGGCGGTTGGAAGCATCCCTTTCTTCCGTCCATCGCAATCCGACGATAAACTCCGGCAACCGGACCGGTTGTTGTCACGGATAGCCGTTTTCACCATCGGAGACGATTCAAGAATCCCTATCAGGTCCATAGCTCGGCTGTATGCATGGAAGGACTCAGTCAGATGAATCGGAGCCATCCAGGTTCATCTCAGCAATAAACCGCGAAGGAGTCCGAGAAGCCGAGAAGTTTGTCTTCGGTGCCGGGCCTGTAGGCTGTGTTCTCATTGATCTTAAGAAACTCGGATACCTCCCGGATCGTCATGATATCGGTGCCCACAACCGAACCTCGCGGAAATTGTCCGAAAATGACAAAACACAGAAAACCCAGCAGATTGCAACCGCAAAGGCCGGACGCGCCATATACAGGCCGTCGGCCCAGCCCGAGGCCTGCAACCATATTGCACGGAAGAAACTCCTTTCTTCAGAGATTAGAGACGACCAGAATCAACACAAGAACGATGCTTGCATGGTCGAACAGAGATGCGCAATGATCGCCGATCATTATGTTTCTTCTTCTAGCGATTGATCGGACCTATAATTAATATATTTGTCAACGGATTTTTCCTCTCTACGATAGTATCGGATTGTCCTGCACATCTTCATCCCGAGGACGAGCTTGCGCATGTCCCACTCAGTCGTATTCATGAACCGAGTTCGATAGCGCATCAAGCAGCGCGGCCGTGACCTCCGCCGTGCCGTGACCGCCGTCAATCCGGATCAGCAAATCCCTAGCCTCGTAGTAGGGCACCAGCGGAGCCGTCTCTGCCCGATACGCGGCCAAGCGCTCTGCCACCGTATCCGCGCGGTCGTCTTCCCGGCGATGGAACTCGGTACTGCCGCAGACGTCACAGCGATGTTCCCGCTGCGTGGGTTTCGAGTGCTCGTTGTAGACCGCACCGCACGTGCTGCACACGTACCGGCCGGTGATCCGGCGCACCAGTTCCTCCTCGGAAATGGTGAACTCGATCACCCCGTCCAGCACCTGCTTTCCGCGCTCAAGCATCTGCTCCAGGGCATCCGCCTGCACGATCGTGCGCGGAAACCCGTCCAAGATGTAGCCCTCCGCACAGTCCCCGAAACCCAGCCGGTGCGTCACGATTCCCTGGACCACCTCGTCCGGCACCAACGCACCTTGGCTCATGATCGCTGCCGCCCGCCGTCCGATCTCGGTGTCGGCCTCGACGGCGGAACGCAGCATGGCGCCGGTCGAGAGATGCGGGATTCCGAACCGGTCTCGAAGCACGGATGCCTGGGTTCCCTTGCCGCATCCGGGCGGCCCCAGCAGCACCAGACGCACTACGACCGGCCCCGGAGTTTCGCCTTCCTGATCAGTCCCTCGAACTGCCGGGCCACGAGGTGGGAGTGGATCTGGGCCACCGTGTCCATGGTGACGTTGACGACGATCAGCAGGCTGGTGCCGCCAAAATAGAACGGCACCGCGTACTGGGAGATCAGCATTTCCGGCAACAGGCACACCAAGGCCAGATAAGCCGCTCCGGCCGTCGTGAGACGGGTCAGGATCCGGTCGATGTAGGCGGCCGTGTTGGCGCCGGGACGGACGCCGGGCACGAAGCCTCCGTATTTCTTCAGATTGTCTGCCGTATCGGCGGGATTGAAGACCACCGAGGTGTAGAAGAAGGCAAAGAAGACGATCCCGGCGACATACAACGCCAGATAGGCCGGCTGTCCCCGCCCCAGTGCGGCGGTGACATCCAGCAGCCACGAGGGGCCCTGACCGGCGTTGAAGCTGAGTGCCGTGACCGGCAGCAAGAGGATGGAACTCGCGAAAATCGGCGGGATCACGCCCGACGTGTTGAGCTTGAGCGGCAGGTAGCTGCTGGTGTCGCCGCCGAAGGTCTTGGTGCCCAGCTGCCGCTTCGGATACTGGATCAGGATGCGTCGCTGTGCACGCTCGATGAAGACGATGAACGCAATCACGGCCACGGACAGCACCATCAGCAGGAGGATCAGAATGCCCGACAACGCCCCCGTGCGACCCAGTTCGAGCGTGGCCACCAAGGCAGCCGGAAGCTCGGCCACGATCCCGGCCATGATGATCAGCGAAATTCCGTTCCCGATTCCGCGGGACGTGATCTGCTCGCCCAGCCACATCAGGAACACGGTGCCCCCGGTCAGGGTGATCACGGTCACGAACCGGAAGAACAGACCGGGATCCCGAACCGCCGGACCCTGCGAGCCGGTCAGGCTTTCGAGTCCGACCGCGATCCCGAGGGCCTGCAGGGCTGCCAGCACGACGGTTCCGTAGCGGGTGTACTGCGTGATGCGCTGACGGCCCGATTCGCCTTCCTTCTTGAGCTGCGCGAGATGCGCGGAGACCGTGGTCATCAGCTGGATGATGATCGAGGCCGAGATGTACGGCATGATGTTCAGGGCAAAGATCGTCATCCGCCCGAGCGCACCGCCGGCGAACATGTCGAACATTCCGAGAATGCCGCCGGAATTCTGCCGGAAGACATCGGCCACCGCGCTGGTTTCGATCCCCGGCAACGGAATGTAGGTTCCGATGCGGTAGACGATCAGCGCGCCCAGCGTGAACCAGATGCGTCGCTTGAGCTCGGTCGCCTGGGCAATCGCGCCGAAGTTGATGTTGGCGGCAAGCTGTTCCGCGGCGGACGCCATCAGCCGACCTCCCCGGTGGAACGAGCGCGCACGACCGATCCGGGACGGAGGGGGAGCAGGCGACTCATGCCGTCTCCGGACCGCGGGCCGGCGATGCGGCGCGCCGTTCGGCGTGGCCGGACTTCTCCGGGGCGACCGTCCGTACGCTTCCCCCCTGCCGTTCGACCGCCGCAACCGCCGAACGGGACGCACCGGCGACCTCCAAGGTCATCGGCACCGACAGATCGCCCGAACCCAGAAGGCGGACCCCGTCGCGCACACGGCGGATGATCCCGGCCTCCCGCAGCGCGGCCGCGTCCACGACCGACGCCGGGTCGAGCCGGCCGGCATCGACCGCCACCTGCAGACGCCCGAGACTGACCTCCGCAAAACGCCGGCGGCGAAGCGGCCGGAATCCCCGCTTGGGCAGACGCCGGTAGAGCGGCATCTGCCCGCCCTCGAAGCCCGAGGTGCCGGAACCGGACCGGGCCTTGAGACCCTTGTGCCCCCGCCCCGAGGTCTTTCCGGTTCCGGAGCCGATCCCGCGCCCGACCCGCTTGCGGTTGCGCCGTGCACCCCGGGCCGGTGCGAGTTGATCAAGAATCATGCGAGGGCTCCCCGGCGACGACGGCTTCCGCTACGACGAGATGCCGAACGCGTGCGATCATGCCGCGAACGGCCGGAGTGTTCTCCAGTTCCGAAACCCGGCCGATCCGGTTCAGGCCGAGCCCGATCAAGGTCCGGCGCTGGACCGGCTTGCGGCCGATCGGGCTTCGGGTCTGGGTGACGCGAATGCGTCCGGTACGAAGTGGAGTCATGGCATGCTACGCGGAAACCGCGCCTTCCGTGGAATCCGCACCGGGACCGCTCGAAGCGGGCGGAGGCGTCGGGTCCGGGCCGGGCGCCGCGTCCGCCGGACGCACGGCCGGATCCCGGGCCGACGGGCGAGCGGACCGCGATTCCCCCTTCGACCGACGCCGTCGACCGGTCCGGTCGAGAACCTCCGAAACCTTGCGCCCGCGACGGGCCGCGACATCGGCCGGAGACTGCACGTTCCGCAGGGCGTCGAACGTAGCCCGCACCATGTTGATCGCATTGCCGCTGCCGACCGACTTGCCCACGGCGTCCTGCACGCCCAACCGCTCCAGGACCGCCCGGACCGGCCCCCCGGCGATGATCCCCGTCCCCGGCGGCGCCGCCCGGAGGATCACGCGCGCCGAGCCCAGTCGACCACTGGTATCGTGGTGCAGCGTGCGTCCCTCGCGCAGCGGTACCCGAAGCAGCCTTCCCTTGGCGTCTTCCGTCGCCTTGCGGATCGCTTCCGGAACTTCCTTGGCCTTTCCCGAGCCGAATCCCGCCCGGCCCTGGCCGTCCCCCACCACCACGATGGCGGCAAAGCCGAACCGGCGGCCGCCTTTTACGACCTTGGCCACCCGCCGAATCTTGACCAGATTCTCGACGAGTTCCTGCCGTTCCTCGGTATTCCGTTGTCTACGCGCCATGTGCTTTCCCGTCCAAGACTAGAACCCGAGTCCGCCCTCCCGGGCCCCCTCGGCCAGCGCGCGCACGCGCCCATGATACAGATAGCTGCCGCGATCGAAGACCACGGCGTCGACCCCGGCCGCCTTCGAGCGCTCGGCCACCAGAGCACCGACGGCGCGGGCCGCGTCGATCCCGCTGCGGCCGCCGGCGTCCGACCGGAGAACCCGATCCAGCGTGGAGGCACTGGCCACCGTTCGACCCCGGACATCGTCGATGACCTGGGCGTAGATGTGACAGTTCGAACGGAACACCGACAAGCGCGGGCGTCCGTTGGCGGCCTTTCGCAGCCGACGGCGATTGCGCCGGCAGCGGCGGCGCATGCGTTCGCGGGCGGAAACGGCCATCGGCTACTTCCTCTTTCCTTCCTTGCGGCGGACGTGCTCGCCCCGATACCGCACTCCCTTCCCCTTGTAGGGCTCCGGAGGCCGGAACGCGCGGATCTCCGCCGCCAGTTGACCGACTCGCTGGCGGCTGGCGCCCGAGACCTCGATTTCCGTTGGCCGCGGGCATGCCACCTCCAGGTCATCGGGCACGGCGATGTGAACCTCGTGACTGTAGCCCAACTGGAGGCTGAGAACCCGGTCCCGCACGGCCGCCCGATAACCGACCCCTTCGATATCGAGCCGGCGCCGGAAGCCGGAGCTGACCCCGGTCACCATGTTGGACACCACGGCCCGCGTCATGCCCCACGCGGCGCGCGCTCCCTCCTTCTGCGACCGCGGCACCACTTCGATCGTCTGGTCGGCACGGCGAATCTCCACACTGGCGGGAAACGTCTGGGACAGCGTCCCGAGCTTTCCCCGCACCGTCACCCGATCCCCCTCGATCACGACCGCAACCCCTTCGGGGACCGGAACCGGGTGCTTTCCCACGCGCGACATCGTCAGAACACCCGGCACAGAAGTTCGCCGCCGACATTGGCTGCCCGGGCCGCCCGGTCGGACATCACGCCGGCCGGTGTGGACAGGACATGCAGCCCGAGACCGCCGTGGAAGCGCGGAATCTCGCGTACCGGCGAATAGATCCGCCGGCACGGACTGGAGATACGCCGGATCTCCCGGATGGCCGGCTCCCCCTTGTGATACTTCAGTTCGATCACCAGGTCCCGCTTCGGCCCGCCCCGCTCCTCCACCCGCCACGCGCGGATGTAGCCCTCCTCGCGCAGCACCTCGAGAACGCCTCTGCGGAGGCGGGAATCCGGGCAGCGGACCGATTGCTGTTCCGCCATCAGGCCATTGCGGATCCGGGTCAGCATGTCCGCGAGAGGGTCGGTCATCGTCATGGTCCGCGCCCTCCTACCAGCTGGCCTTGGTCATGCCGGGGATCTGGCCCATGGACGCCAGCTCCCGAAGCGCGATTCGCGAGATCCGCATCTTCCGGTAGTAGCCGCGGGGACGCCCCGTCAACTCGCAGCGGTTCCGGATCCGGACCGGTGAGGCATTCCGGGGAAGCCTGGCCAAGGCCAGCACCGCCCGGAACCGTTCCTCGGGCGCGGCCGACCGATCGCGGATCCGGGCCTTGAGCGCACGGCGGACCCCGCGCCCGCGCTCGGCCATCCTCCGGCGGCGGCGGTTCTTCATGATCGCACTCGTCTTGGCCATGGAATCAGGCTCCCTGCTTGCGAAACGGCATGTTGAACTTCAGCAGCAACGCACGCGCCCAGTCATCGCGGGGCGTGGTGGTGGTGATGACGACGTCAAGGCCCCGAACCTGGTCGATGGTGTCGTAGTCGATTTCGGGAAACACGATCTGTTCCGGCAGCCCGAGCGCGAAATTCCCGTTGCCGTCGAAGGAGCTCGGATCGACGCCGCGGAAATCCCGAACCCGGGGCAGGGCAACGGTGACCAGGCGGTCGAGAAACTCGTACATGCGGCCAGACCGCAGCGTGACCTTGCAGCCGATCTTCATCCCCTGGCGGATCTTGAAGCCGGCGATCGGCCTGCGCGCCTTGGTCGCCACCGGCCGTTGCCCGGCGATCGCCTCCAGATCGCGCATCGCGCCTTCGACCCCCTTGTCGTCCTCCTTGGCCAGTCCCCCGCGTACGGCGGACTGGGAAGGCAAACCGACTCCCATGTTGAGCACGATCTTCTCCAGGCGGGGGACCGCAAGCCGATTGGCAATTCCGAGCTCCCGCCGCAGTTCCTCGCAGTAGCGGGTGTCGTACAGGGTACGCAGGCGCGCCGTCATGCTTCCCTCACTCATCCAGAAGATCGCCGGATCGCTTCGCGAACCGCACCTTGCGGCCGTCGTCCAGCCGCCGACAGCCGACCCGGGTGGGCTTCCCGTCCGCCGGGTCCCGCACCGCCACGTTCGAAATGTGAATCGAGAGCTCCCGGTCCACGATCCCGCCCGGGTTGCTCGGAGTGGGCTTCGTGTGCCGGCGGGCGACGTTGACGCCGCGCACGATCACCCGGGACCGGGCGCGGTCCACCCGCAGCACCGTGCCTCCGAGGCCGCGGTTGCGGCCGGTGCGCACGACCACCTCGTCGCCGCGACGGATGCGGAACTGCCCGGTCATCACAGCACCTCCGGTGCAAGACTCACGATCTTCATGAATCGCCGGGCGCGCAGTTCCCGGGTCACGGGGCCGAAGATCCGGGTGCCGATCGGTTCGTTTTCCTGATCGAGCAGCACCGCCGCGTTGGAATCGAACCGGATCGCGGTTCCGTCGGCACGGCGAATCTCCTTGGCGGTGCGCACGATCACGGCCCGATGGATGTCGCCCTTCTTCACCCGGCCCCGGGGAATCGCTTCCTTCACCGATACCACGATGATGTCCCCGACCCATGCGTACCGCCGCTTCGCACCGCCCAGCACCTTGATGCACTGCACGCGCCGGGCGCCGGAGTTGTCGGCCACCCCGAGGTTGGTTTCAGACTGGATCACAGCTTCCGCACCTCAGTTCGCGTCCGTGGGCAGCACTTCCCAGCACTTGAGCTTGGAAAGCGGTCGTCGTTCGCGGATGCGCACGACATCGCCGGCCCGGCAGGCGTTCTCGGGGTCGTGCGCGTGGTACTTGGCCGACCGTCGAATGAATTTCTTGTAGAGCGGGTGGCGCACCCGGCGTTCCACCCGGACTACGGCGGTCCGGTCGGACGCCGTACTGACCACGACCCCGCGAAGCACACGTCTCGGCATCCCTCAGGTCCCCTTTCTGCGCTGGTGCAGCACGGTCCGGATCCGCGCGATCTCGCGCCGCACCTCGCGGGCCCGGGCAGTGTTCTCGAGCTCCCCGCTGGCCTGCCGGAAGCGCAGGTTCAGACGCTCCCGCGCCAGCCGCTCCAGCAGGGCCCCAAGTTCGTCGTCGGTCTTCTGCCGCACTTCGGCGATCCGCAGTACCATGCCTAGTGCTCCAGCCGGGTCACGAAGCGCGTGCGCACCGGGAGCTTGGCCGCCGCCAGCTCGAAGGCCCGCCGGGCCGTCTCCGCCGGCACGCCGTCGAGTTCGAACAGGACCCTGCCCGGTTTGACGCGGCAGACCCAGTACTCGGGCGACCCCTTGCCCTTCCCCATCCGCACTTCGGTTGGCTTGGTCGACACCGGCACGTCGGGGAACACGCGGATCCAGACCCGGCCCTGGCGGCGGATGTGGCGGGTCACGGCGCGCCGGGCCGCCTCGATCTGACGCGCGGTGACCCGTTCCGCTTGCAGGCTCTTGATGCCGTAGGCGCCGAAATTGAGCTTGGTCCCCCCCTTGGCGAGACCGTGGATCCGTCCCTTGTGGGCCTTGCGGAACTTGGTCCGCTTCGGACTCATCATGGCTGCGCATCCCCCGCGGGTGACTCGGTTTCCGAGGACCCGGCCTCGACGGAAGGGGACTCCGCAGACGAACCCGAAGGATCGGGACCGGCCGCCGGCCGATCCGCGGACACCGGACGGTCCGCAGCCACCGGTCCGCCCGAAGTCGAGCCGACGGCAGCCGGGCCGGATTCCTCCGCCTGCCCCGGCCTCGCCACACTCCCCGACTCGTTCGTCGTTGCAGGACCGGTCGGGGCCACCGGTTCCGCCGCCGGCACAGGCGCCGGACGCGATTCCGCGTTCGCCGCCGCTCCGGCGTGCGGAACGCCCGCCGGTGTCGCCGTTTCCGGTGGCCGCGCGCCGCCCGGTCCCGGCCCCGAACGCGCGCCCCGGCTGCCCCGTCCCGAACCGGAGCGGCCGCCCTGGGGGCCACCCGCCAGCGGCCGCTGCTGCTGCTCGCTCCGCGTGCGCTCCATGGCCGATGGATCGTGGGCCAGGATTTCCCCGCGGAACACCCACACCTTGACGCCGCAGGTGCCGTAGGCCGTCCGCGCGGTCGCGACCCCGTAATCGATGTCGGCCCGCAGCGTGTGCAGCGGAACGCGGCCCTCCCGATACCATTCCACGCGGGCGATCTCGGCTCCCCCGAGCCGCCCGCCGGCGGTAATGCGGATGCCCAGCGCGCCGAGGCGCATCGAAGCCTGTACGGCGCGCTTCATCGCCCGGCGGAAGGCTACCCGCCGTTCCAGCTGTTCGGCGACATTCTCGGCCACGAGCTGAGCTTCGATCTCCGGCTTGCGGATCTCGACGATGTTCAGCTGGATCTGACTCTCGGTCATGGTGGCCAGCTTCTTGCGGATTCGCTCGATGTCGGCGCCCTTCTTGCCGATGACCATGCCGGGCCGGGCCGTGTGAATGATCACCCGCGCCTTCTTCGGTGGACGTTCGATCGTGATTCGGCTGATCCCGGCCCCTTTCAGGTCGGACCGGATGTAGCGCCGGATCCGCAGATCCTCGTGCAGCAGGTCCGCGTAGTCGGCACTCGCGTACCACCGCGAATCCCAAGTCCGGTTGATGCCCAGCCTCAGGCTGATCGGATTGACCTTGTGTCCCATGCCCGCCTCTATTCCGTTTCCCGTACGATGATCGTCAGTCGGCTGAACGCCCGCCGATAGCGCCCCATGCGCCCCCGGGCCCGAGCCCGGAACCGGCGCATCACCAAGGACTTACCCACGGACGCCTCGGCCACGACCAGCTGGTTGGCGTTCAGTTCGACGGCCTCGGCGTTGGCCACGGCCGACAGCAGCACCTTGCGGACGTCCGCCGCGATCCGGCGGCGGGAGAACTCCAGGATCCGGGCGGCCTCGCCGACCGGGCGGCCGCGAATCAATCCCGCCACCAGATTCAGCTTCTGGGGGCTGACCTTGACCGCGCGGGCCATGGCCCTGGCCTCGTCGGGCCGCAGGCGAGAGGGAGCAGGACGCTTACCCATGGCCGGTCAGCGCCGAGTCGCCTTGCGGTCGCCGGCGTGCCCGTAGAACGTCCGCGTGGGGGCGAATTCTCCGAACTTGTGGCCGACCATGTCTTCGGACACCAGGACCGGGATGAAGCGCCGGCCGTTGTGGACCGCAAACGTGAGTCCGACGAATTGCGGCATGATCGTCGATCGTCGCGACCAGGTCCGAATCGGAGCCCGCGACCCGCTTTCCGTCGCCTTCTGCGCCTTGCGCAGCAGATAGCCGTCCACGAAGGGACCCTTCCACACCGACCGTGCCATCGTGCCGTCTCCTATCTCTTCCGCCGGCGGCGGAGGATCCACCGGTCGGTCGCCTTGTTGTTGCGCGTCCGGTGCCCCTTGGTCGGCACCCCCCACGGCGTGACCGGATGCCGCCCGCCGGAGGTTCGGCCCTCCCCGCCGCCATGGGGGTGATCCACGGGATTCATGACCACGCCGCGGACATGCGGGCGCCGGCCCAGCCACCGGTTCCGGCCCGCCTTCCCGAGCTTCGCGTTCTGACAATCCGGATTCGAAACCGCCCCCACGGTCGCCCGGCAGTCCGACCGCACCAGCCGCTGTTCGCCGGAAACCAGCCGCAGCGTCGCCCGGCCGGCGTCCTTCCCGAGCAGCTGCGCATAGCTCCCCGCCGCCCGCGCCAGCTGCCCCCCGGCGCCGGGTTTCAGTTCGATGTTGTGGACGATCGTTCCGACCGGCATGTTTCCGAGCGGCATGCAGTTGCCGGGCTTGATGTCGGCCCGAGCGCCGGAGACCACCATGTCGCCCGGCGCCAGCCGCTGGGGAGCGAGGATATAGGCGGGCGTCGCATCCGGGTAGCGCACCAGCGCGATGAACGCGCTCCGGTTGGGGTCGTACTCGAGGCGTTCGACCCGCGCCGGCTCGTCATCCCGGCGGCGGCGGAAATCGATCAGACGATACCTCCGCTTGTGGCCTCCGCCACGATGCCGGACCGTGATTCGGCCCTGATTGTTGCGTCCGCCGGTGGCGGTCCGGCCCTCGGTCAGGGTCTTCTCGGGCGGTCCGCCGTACAGATCCGAACGGTCCACCAGCACGAGCTGCCGCCGCCCCGGAGTGACGGGCCGATGCTGCTTGAGCGCCATCGTCAGACCTCGCTTCCGAGATCGATCGACTGCCCGGACGCCAGCGTCACAAAGGCCTTCTTCTGATCGCTGCGACGGCCCCGAATGCCCCGCAGCCGCTTCACCTTGCCCTTGACCACCAGCGTGTTGACCGCCGTCACCTGCACCCGGAACAGGCGTTCGACCGCGGCGCGGATCTGTGGCTTCGTCGCCCGCCGGTCGACGCGGAACACCACCTGGTTGCGCTCCAGCACCGCCGACGACTTCTCGCTGACCAGCGGCCGCACCAGGACCTCGCACGAGCGGATGACGTTCATGAGAGTCGTTCCTCCAGGGCGCGGACCGCTTCCGGCAGCAGTACCAGCGCCCGATGACGAAGAATGTCGTACACGTTGGCCCCCTGCACCGGCACGCAGTCGACGCCCGGCAGGTTGGCGGCCGCCCGCCGGAAGTCCGGATCCACCTCGCGCCCGGCCACGATCAGAGGCCGATCCACGTCGAGAGCCCGCAGCTTCTCGGCCAGCACCCGAGTCTGCGGCGCCGGCAAGGTCAGCGATTCCAGCACCACGAGCTCGCGCTCGGCCGCCTTCAGCGACAGGGCGCAGCGAAGTGCCATGCGACGGACCTTCTTCGGCAGCCCGTGGGCGTGCGTCCTCGGGCGCGGACCGTGAACGACCCCGCCGCCGCGGAAAATCACCGCTTTCCGGGAACTGTGCCGGGCCCGGCCGGTGCCCTTCTGGCGCCAGATCTTGGCCGTGCTCCCCGACACCTCGCCCCGCTCCCGCGCCTTGCGCGTTCCCCGGCGGCGCCGGGCGAGCTGGTAGTTCACCATCCGGTGCAGGATGTCCCTGCGAACCTCCACGGCGAACACCCGGTCGGCCAGCTCGGCCTCCCCGACCGTCTCGTTGTCCAGCGTCCGCACCTCGAGCTTCAACGCATTCCTCCCTCTTCGCTCCCGGCCGGAAGCGCGGCGCCTTCGCCGACGGGATCCTCCGCAGGCCCGTCACCGCCCCCCTCCGGCACCGACACCGGCTCCTCGAGCCCGGCCGGATACGGCACGCCCGGCGGCAGGGCCCGCTTGGCCGCGTCGGACAGGGTCAACCAGGTGCCTGGCGCCCCGGGCACGCCGCCCTTCACCAGGATCAGCCCCCGTTCCTCGTCCGTGGACACCACCTCCAGGTTCTGGACTGTCCGTCTGCGGTCGCCCATCTGCCCGGCCATCTTCTTGCCCTTGAAGACCCGGCCCGGGTCCTGGCTGTTGCCGGTGGAACCGTGGCTCCGGTGCGAGACCGACACCCCATGTGAGGCCCGCAGTCCGCCGAAGTTGTGCCGCTTCATGGCCCCCGCGAACCCCTTCCCGATCGTGACACCGCACGCGTCCACGTATTGGCCGACCACGAAATGACCGGAGCGGAAGCGCCGGCCCGGTTCCAGCAAATTGTCCTCGGACACCCGGAACTCGCGCACGCGGCGCTTCGGAACCCCGCCCCGCCGGGCCGCCTCGATTCGCTGCGGCTTGGCCACGCGTCGCTCCGCAATACCGCCGGCGCCGACCTGCACGGCGCTGTAGCCGTCCCGCTCCTCCGTCCGCCGGCCGACCACCTCGCACCCTTCCAGCGAGAGGACCGTGACCGGGCAGTGCCGCCCGTCGGCGAGGAACAGGCGGGTCATGCCCAGTTTCCGCACGAGAACTCCGGATCGCATGGCGTCAGCCCAGCTTGATTTCGACGTTGACGCCGGCCGCGAGATCGAGCTTCATGAGCGCGTCCACCGTCTGCGGGGTCGGGTCGAGGATGTCGAGCACCCGCTTGTGGGTGCGGATCTCGAACTGCTCCCGCGATTTCTTGTTGACATGCGGCGAACGGTTGACCGTAAACCGCTGGATCCGGTTGGGAAGCGGCACGGGGCCGCGCACTTGGGCTCCGGTGCGCATCGCCGTCCCCACGATCTCGCGCGCGGACTCGTCGAGCAGTCGCCGGTCGAACGCCTTGAGGCGGATCCGGATTCGCTGGTGTTCCATCGTTCCTGTCCGCCCCGGAGCCGCCTTACGCGAGGACCTTCGTCACGACACCCGACGCCACGGTTCGTCCACCCTCGCGGATTGCGAACCGGAGCCCCTCTTCCATCGCGATCGGAGCGATCAGCTCGCCCTGCAGCTCGACATTGTCGCCGGGCATGACCATTTCGGTCCCCTCGGGCAGAGCCACCGTTCCCGTCACGTCGGTCGTCCGGAAGTAGAACTGCGGGCGGTAGTTCTTGAAGAACGGAGTGTGCCGCCCGCCTTCCTCCTTGGTCAGGACATAGGTCTCGGCGAGGAACTTGGTGTGCGGCGTGATGGAGCCCGGCTTCGCCAGCACCTGCCCGCGTTCCACCCCGGTCCGCTCGACCCCCCGCAGGAGGACGCCGATATTGTCCCCGGCCTGACCTTGATCCAGCAGCTTCCGGAACATCTCGACCCCCGTGCAGGTGGTCTTCTCGGTCTCGCGCACCCCGACGATCTCCACCTCGTCGCCGACCTTGACGATGCCCCGCTCGACCCGGCCGGTCACCACGGTTCCCCGTCCCGAAATCGAAAAGACGTCCTCGATCGGCATCAGGAATGCCCCGTCGACGGGGCGGTCGGGCTGCGGCACGTAGTTGTCCACGGCCTGCATCAACTCCAGAATCGATGCTTCCCCGGCCGCATCCCCCTCCAGCGCCTGCAGCGCAGAACCGCGGAGCACCGGAATGTCGTCTCCCGGAAAGTCGTACTCCGAGAGAAGCTCGCGCACCTCGAGCTCGACCAGATCGAGCAGCTCCTCGTCATCCACCTGATCAACCTTGTTGAGGTACACCACCAAGGCGGGGACGCCGACCTGGCGCGCCAGCAGAATGTGCTCGCGGGTTTGCGGCATCGGACCGTCGGCGGCGGACACGACCAGAACAGCCCCGTCCATCTGCGCGGCGCCGGTGATCATGTTCTTCACGTAGTCGGCGTGCCCGGGACAGTCGACATGCGCGTAGTGACGGCTTTCGGTCTCGTATTCGACATGCGCGGTATTGATCGTGATCCCGCGCTCCTTTTCCTCCGGCGCCCGGTCGATCTCCTCGTACCCGACGAACGTCGCGCCGCCGCGTGCGGACAGGACACGGGTGATCGCCGCGGTCAGCGTCGTTTTCCCGTGATCGACATGGCCAATCGTGCCCACGTTGACGTGCGGCTTGGTCCGTTCGAATTTCTCTTTGGCCATTGCCTACTTCTCCTTCTTTCGCGCGCTCATGCGAGCTTCGAGCGCACTTCTTCGGCAACCATCTGCGGCACTCGGTCGTACCGCTCGAAAAACATGGTGAATTGGGCGCGGCCCTGGGACAGCGACCGAATGGCGTTGACGTACCCGAACATGGTGGCCAGCGGGACATGGGCGCGGACCTGCGTCGCGTTGCCCTGCGGCTCCATGCCCTCGATCTGGCCCCGGCGGCCATTGAGGTCGCCGATGATGTCCCCGACGAACGCCTCCGGGACGACCACCTCGACCCGCATCATTGGCTCCAGAAGCCGCGGCGCCGCCTTCTGCATGGCCTCGCGGAACGCCGCGCGGCCCGCGATCTCGAACGCCACGGCGCTCGAATCCACCTCGTGGAAGGCGCCGTCGGTGAGCGTGACCCGGACATCGATTACCGGATACCCGGCGACGATGCCGTTCTGCATCGCGCTCGCCGCGCCCTTCTCGACCGCCGGTATGAACTCCTTGGGAACGTTGCCGCCCACGACCTTGCTGGCAAAGTCCAGTCCGGCGCCCGGTTCCGCCGGCTCCACCGTCATGATCACGCGGGCAAACTGCCCGGAACCGCCGGTCTGCTTCTTGTGCACGTAGTCGACTTCCGCGGCCCGCGTGACGGTCTCGCGGTAGGCCACCTGCGGCGCTCCGACGTTGGCGTCGACCCGGAACTCCCGGCGCATCCGGTCCACCAAGATGTCGAGGTGGAGTTCGCCCATTCCCTTCAGCACGGTCTGGCCCGTCTCGTGGTCCACCGACACCTTGAACGAAGGATCCTCGGCCGCCAGCCGCCCCAGCGCCTGGCCCATGCGTTCCTGGTCGGTCTTGGTCTTGGGTTCGATCGCCAGTTCCATGACCGGTTCGGGAAATTCCATGCGCTCGAGCACGATCGGATGCTGCGGGTCGCACAACGTGTCGCCGGTCGCGGCCGACTTGATTCCCGCCAGCGCGACGATGTCCCCCGCTGTCGCGACCTTGATGTCCTCGCGCGAATTCGCGTGCATGAGCAGCATCCGGCCGATCCGCTCGCGCTGGTTCCGGGTGGGATTCAGGACGCTCGCGCCGGACGGCAGCGACCCCGAATAGACCCGCACGAACGCCAACGACCCGACGAACGGATCGTTCATGATCTTGAACACCAGCCCCGCAAACGGTGCATCCCGCCGGCTGGGGCGCGAGGCCTCCTCCTCGGACACGGGATGATGGCCCCGGGTGGCCGGCAGGTCCGAGGGGGCCGGGAGGTACCGCACGACGGCATCAAGGAGCGGCTGTATGCCTTTGTTCTTGAAAGCCGATCCGCAACACACCGGTGTGAATTCCGAACGGATCGTGCCCGAGCGGATGCACCGGTGCAGGGTCTCCTCGTCCGGCATCTCGCCTTCGAGATAGCGTTCCAGGGCCTCGTCGTCGTGCTCCACCGCCGCCTCGATCAGGGCGGTCTGGGCGGTCGCGGCCGCCTCGGCGAGTTCCGCCGGCAGGGCACCGATCGTGAAGGTGGCTCCCAGGTCCTCCGCCTGCCAAGTGACCGCCTGCATCGTGACCAGGTCCACCACGCCGGAGAATTCGGCCTCGAGGCCGATCGGCAGCTGCAGGACCAGCGGCTTCGCTCCCAGCCGGTCGCGAATCGACTGCACGGCGCCCTCGAAATCGGCACCGACCCGGTCGAGCTTGTTGATGAAGCAGATCCGCGGCACGCCGTACCGGTCCGCCTGCCGCCAGACCGTCTCGGACTGCGGCTCCACGCCCGCGACGCCGTCGAAGACGGCCACCGCGCCGTCCAGCACCCGCAGGCTGCGTTCCACCTCGATCGTGAAGTCGACGTGGCCGGGGGTATCGATCAGGTTGATGCGATGGTCGCGCCACGCGCAGGTCGTGGCAGCCGACGTGATGGTGATGCCCCGTTCCTGCTCCTGTTCCATCCAGTCCATGGTCGCGGCTCCGTCATGGACCTCGCCGATCTTGTGGGACCGTCCGGTGTAGTAGAGGATGCGCTCCGTGGTCGTCGTCTTTCCGGCGTCGATGTGCGCCATGATTCCGATGTTGCGGTATCGGCCGAGAGCTACGGTGGGGGCCACGTTCCGTCTCCCTTCCCTACCAGCGGTAGTGCGAGAACGCACGGTTCGCGCGGGCCATGCTGTGGATATTCTCGCGCTTCTTGTAGGCCGCCCCCCGGGCGGAGGCGGCGTCGGCCAACTCGCCCGCGAGTCGCTCCAGCATCGTGCGCTCGGAACGGGCCCGGGCCGCCTCGATCAGCCACCGGATGGCGAGGGCCTGGCGGCGGACCGGCCGGACCTCGATCGGAATCTGGTAGGTCGAACCCCCGACCCGGCGGGAGCGCGTCTCGACATCCGGCTTGATGTTCTCGACGGCCTGCCGGAAGACGCCCAGCGGGTCCTGGTTGGTGCGTTCGGCCAGCCGGTCCAAGGCACCGTAGAGGATGCGCTCCGCGACCGGCTTGGCGCCGTCCCGCATCAACGCGTGCATGAACTTCGTCACCATAACGTCGCCGTAGCGCGGGTCCGGAAGAACCTCGCGCGGGCTGGCACGATGCCGTCGGGACATGGTCGGCGCTCCGCTCGGCTATTTCGGGCGCTTCGCGCCGTACTTGGAACGGCGCTGGCGGCGACCCGACACCCCTTGGGTGTCGTAGGTGCCGCGCACCACGTGGTAACGGACCCCCGGCAGATCCTTGACGCGTCCACCGCGAATCATGATCACCGAGTGCTCCTGCAGATTGTGGCTCTCGCCGGGAATGTAGCTGGTCACCTCAAAGCCGTTGGTAAGGCGAACCCGGGCCACCTTGCGCAATGCCGAGTTCGGCTTCTTCGGGGTGGTGGTGTACACGCGGGTGCAGACGCCGCGACGCTGCGGGCACGATTGCAGGGCCGGAACCTTGCGCTGTTTCTGCGGCATCCTTCGCCCCTTGCGGACGAGCTGGCTGATCGTCGGCATCAATGCCCCGTTTCCGAACCCCGCGCGGGCTCATGCGAAAGCGGACCGAGCCGGGCCACGCTGCCGGCGTGACACGGCGGTCCGACCAACGTCCGTTGCGACTGGAACACGGGGCGTGGACCGGAAACGGTCCGGGCACCCCGTGAAGGTCGGGCACCCTACGCCGTTGCCGGCTTCCCGTCAAGCAGGTGCTCGCGGCCGGCGCCGGGCGCCGGCACCGCTAGCTGCCCGGGACCGCGAACGCTTCCGGCAGACCCAGGCCGGGCCCCGGAGGCATCCCGCCGGACACGGCCAGCCGCCGGGCCGCGTGCTCGGCCTGCCGGGCCTCCTGCTTCTCCAGCGCCTCACGATCCCGCTGGGCGGCCCGCAGGGCGTAGGACGCCGTGACGTTGCCCGTACCCGCCGGAATCAGGCGGCCCACGATGACGTTCTCCTTGAGGCCGCGGAGTTCGTCGGTCTTGCCGGCCAAGGCCGCATCCGCCAGAGCCCGCGTGGTCTCCTGGAACGAGGCCGCGGAGATGAACGACTGGGTCTCGCGGCTGGCGCGGGTGATCCCCTGGAGGACCGGCGACCCCGACGCGGGCCGGCCGTTCTCCTTCTGAATCTCCCGATTGGTCTGGAGGAACGTCCGCTTGTCGACCTCGTCGCCGCGCAGGAACTCGGAATCGCCGGGATCGTACACCTGGATCTTCTGCAGCATCTGGCTGACGATCACCTCGATGTGCTTGTCGTCGATCCGGACCCCTTCCAGACGGTACACGTCCTGGATCTCCTCGACGAAGTGGTGCGCCAGCGCATCGATTCCCTGAATCCGCAGGATATCGTGCGGCACCGGATTCCCGTCGGTGAGCGGGTCTCCCCTGCAGACCCGATCGCCCTCCTGCACCAGGACGTACCGGTCGCGCGAGACCGAGTGCTGGCGGTCCTCGTCCGCCGCCTCGATCACGATCCGCGCCCGACTCGCCATCTCCTCGATGGATTTGACCGTCCCGTCGGCCTCGGCCAAGACGGCAGGTTTCTTGGGCTTCGGCGCATCCAGCAGGGCGATCACCCGGGGCAGTCCGCCGACGATGTCACGGGACTTGCGGTCCCCGGTCTGGACGCGGGCCACCACATCGCCGGCCTCGACCACGGCCTCGTCCTTCACCACGAGCACCGTACCCACCTGCAATTCGTAGCTCCGCTCTTCCGGCTCCTCGCCGCCGTGCACCGCGCCGACCACGGTGATCCGCGGCCGAAGATCCTCTTGGCTCTGCTTCACGCCCTGCCACTGAGCCACCTCAAGCGACGGAAGCCGGGTCGATTCGTCCATCCGCTCGACCAGGGAGACGCCGATCCGGAGATCGTCAAACCGGACCGTTCCGGCAACCTCGCTCAGGATCGGGCGCGTATACGGATCCCATTCCGCAAGCCGCGCACCGCGCGTTACCGCCATCCCGTCCTCGACCTTGAGCTCGGCGCCGTACGGAACCCGGGCGCGGGTCAGCGCCCGGCCGCCGGAGTCCTCGACGATCAACTCGAGACCCCGGGTCATGACCATGCCCTTGGCGACCACGTCCCCGAGATCCGAACCGTCGGTGGAACGGAACCGCACCACGCCTTCCGCCGTGCTGTCGACGCCGAACTGGTCCGACCCCGACTGGGCCACGCCGCCGATGTGGAAAGTGCGCATCGTCAGCTGCGTGCCGGGTTCGCCGATCGACTGGGCGGCGATGACCCCAACCGCTTCGCCGATGTTGACATCGGTCGCGCGGGCAAGGTCCATGCCGTAGCAGCGGGCGCACACGCCGCCGATGGTCTCGCACGTCAGCACCGAGCGCACACGCACGGAGACAACGCCTGCGGCATTGAGGGCCCGGCCTTCCGCCGGTCCGATGAACCCTCCGGGCGGGACCAGCACTTCGCCGGTTTCCGGATGGACGATCCGGCCGGCCGCATACCGGCCCTCCACCCTCTGTCCGAGGGTCTCGACGATTTCCGTCCCCCGCACTACCGCGGTCTTTTCGATGCCGATCTCGGTGCCGCAGTCCGTCTCGGTCACGATCACGTCCTGGGCCACGTCCACCAGCCGCCGGGTGAAGTACCCCGAAATCGAGGTTTTGCGGGCGGTATCGGCAAGGCCCTTCCGCGACCCGTGCGTCGAATTGAAGAACTCGGCCGTTTCCAGGCCTTCGCGGAAATTCGACGTGATCGGCGTCTCAATGATCTCGCCGGAGGTATTGGTGATCAGACCACGCATCCCGGCCAGCTGCTTCATCTGCATGACCGAGCCGCGGGCTCCCGAATCCACCATCATGTAGATGGAGTTCACGTCGCCGTCTCCGGTCCCCTCCATGATCTTCATCATGGCCCGTTCGACGCCGTCGGTGCACTTGCTCCAAGTGTCGATGATCCGGTTGTACCGGTCGAGCGCCGTCAGGGCCCCTGCCTGGTAGCGCCGCTCCAGCAGCTTGACCCGATCCCGGGCCTCCTCGACCAAGGGTTTCTTTTCGGCGGGAACGATCATGTCGTCCTTGCCGAACGAGATCCCGGCGGAACAGGCCTCGGCGAAGCCGAGCTTCATCAGCCGGTCGGTGAACACGACCGTGTCCTTCTGGCCGCAATGGCGGTACACCAGCCCGATCAGCTCGCTGACCTCGCGCTTGGTCAGCTTGCGATTGACCAGATCGAAGGGGATTTCGGGGTGCCGGGGAAGCAGCGCGCCGAGCAGCGTGCGGCCCGGCGTGGTCTCCACCACCCGGCTTGCGCCGGACTGGGGATCGGCCAGCCGCACCCGCACCCGGGCGTGCAGGTTCACGACTCCGACGCCCAGCGCGTGCCGCACTTCGTCCGGTCCGGCGAACGCCATCCCTTCGCCGGGCGCTCCGTCCCGCTCCAGGCTGAGGTAGTAGATCCCGAGCACGATGTCCTGGGTGGGCACGATCACCGGCTCGCCGTTGGCCGGGCTGAGAATATTGTTCGTCGACATCATCAGGACCCGGGCCTCCAGCTGGGCCTCCACCGACAGCGGCACGTGCACCGCCATCTGATCCCCGTCGAAGTCGGCATTGAACGCGGTGCACACCAGCGGATGCAGATGAATGGCCTTGCCTTCCACCAGCACCGGCTCGAACGCCTGGATCCCGAGCCGGTGCAGCGTGGGTGCCCGGTTGAGCAGCACCGGATGCTCGCGAATCACCTGCTCGAGGACGTCCCAGACCTCGGGCACCTCGAGTTCCACCATGCGCTTCGCGTTCTTGATGGCGGCCGCATGGCCGAAGCGTTCCAGCTTCGAATAGATGAACGGCTTGAACAGCTCGAGCGCCATCTTCTTGGGCAGGCCGCACTGGTGCAGCAGCAGCTCCGGCCCTACCACGATCACCGAACGTCCGGAATAGTCGCACCGCTTGCCCAGCAGGTTCTGACGAAACCGCCCCTGCTTGCCGGTCACGATGTCGGACAGCGATTTCAGCTGCCGCTTGTTGGCGCCCTTGGCCGGCCGCCGCCGCCGGCTGTTGTCGAACAGGGCATCGACCGCCTCCTGGAGCATCCGCTTCTCGTTGCGGATGATGATGTCGGGGGCCCGCAGCTGCATCAGCCGCTTGAGCCGGTTGTTCCGGTTGATGACCCGACGGTAGAGATCGTTGAGATCCGAGGTGGCGAAGCGCCCGCCGTCCAGCGGTACCAGCGGGCGCAGCTCGGGCGGAATGACGGGCACGACGGTCAGCACCATCCACTCCGGACGGTTCTTCGAACGGAGGAACGATTCGACGAGCCGCAGCCGCTTGGCCAGCTTCCGCCGCTTCATCTCCGAGCGCGTGAGGTCGAGGCTCGCGCGGATCTCGGTGCGCAGGGCATGGAGGTCGAGTTCGGCCAGCAGTTCCCGCACCGCCTCGGCCCCGATGCTCACCGTGAACGTGTCCGCCCCGTAATCGGCCTGCAACTGTCGGTACTGCTCCTCCGTCAGCAACGCCCGCTTCGGCAGCGGCGTGGTCCCGGGTTCCAGCACGACGTACCGCTCAAAATACAGGACCGATTCGATGTCCTTCAGCGTCATGTCGAGCAGGAGGCCCATGCGCGAGGACGGCGGGGCCTTCAGGAACCAGATGTGCGCAACCGGAGCGGCCAGATCGATGTGGCCCATGCGCTCCCGGCGAACCTTCGACTGGATCACCTCAACCTGGCACTTCTCGCACAGGACGCCCTTGTGCTTCATGCGCTTGTACTTGCCGCAGAGGCATTCGTAGTCCTTGATGGGACCGAAGATGCGCGGACAGAAGAGGCCGTCGCGCTCCGGCTTCAGCGTCCGGTAGTTGATGGTTTCGGGCTTGCGGACCTCGCCGAAGGACCACGACTGCATCTTCTCCGGACTCGCGATGGAGATCCGGATTCCGGAGAATCGCACGGGCGCACCCGGAGACGTCACCGCCGAACGGGGAGCTGTCGTCCGGACCGGCGTGAGGGCCGGCATCGGGCCGGTCAGCATCACTTCATTCATGGTGAACCTCCTGCACGTCGAGACCCAGAGCCTGCAGCTCCTTGACCAGAACGTTGAACGATTCGGGCACGCCCGCCTCGAACGTGTCCTCGCCCCGGACGATGGTTTCGTACATCTTGGTGCGCCCCGACACGTCGTCCGACTTGATCGTCAGGACCTCCTGCAGCGTGTAGGCCGCCCCGTAGGCCTGCAGCGCCCAGACCTCCATCTCACCGAAACGCTGCCCCCCGAAGCGGGCCTTGCCGCCGAGCGGCTGCTGGGTGACGAGACTGTACGGGCCGGTCGAGCGAGCATGCATCTTGTCGTCGACGAGATGGTGGAGCTTGAGCATGTAGATGCAGCCGACGGTCACGGGTCGGGCGAACCGTTCGCCGGTCCGGCCGTCGATCAGGAGCACCTGCCCCGACTCCGGACATCCGGCCGACTTCAGCATGGCCCGGATCCCGGCCTCGGCCGCCCCGTCGAAAACCGGCGTCGCGACCGGAACGCCGCGCACCAAGTTGGCTCCCAGCTCGACGACGGCCGCATCGTCCAGCGTCCGGCGAAGCTCTCTCCAGGCGCCCGTCCCGTAGATCTTGCGCATCACCGACGCCGCCTTGCGGGCGCGCTCGGCGGTCGTCCGCCCCGCCTCGAGCGCCGCGCCGACCTGACGCCCCAGTCCGGCCGAAGCCCAGCCCAGATGGGTCTCCAGGATCTGGCCCACGTTCATGCGTGACGGCACGCCGAGCGGATTGAGCACGAGGTCGACCGGTGTTCCGTCTTCGGTGTGCGGCATGTCCTCGATCGGGTTGATCTTGGAAATGACCCCCTTGTTGCCGTGCCGGCCGGCCATCTTGTCGCCCGGCGAGAGCTTGCGCTTCACGGCGATGTAGACCTTGACGACCTTGAGCACGCCGGGAAGCAGTTCATCCCCCGCACGCACCTTCTCGACCTTGTCCGCGTAGCCCTGCTCCAGCTGCTCGCGCGTCCGCTCGAGATCCCGGTGCAAGCCTTCCACGCGCTCCGTGACTTCGGAATCCTCCAGCTTGCACAACCACCAGCCCGACTTCGGTATGCCCGCGAGGGCCGACGCGGAAATCGTTCCGGTCACCGGCCCGCCGGTCGCAGCCTGTCCGATCAGCAGGGCCCGCAGACGTTCGTAGATGTTGCGTTCGATGATCGAGAACTCGTCGTCGCGATCCTTGGTCAGGCGGGCAACCTCCTCGCGCTCCAGCGCGATGGCCCGGGCATCCTTCTCGAGGCCGCGGCGGGAGAAGATCCGCACGTCGACCACCGTGCCCGACACGCCCGGCGGCACCCGCAGCGACGTGTCGCGCACATCGGCCGCCTTCTCGCCGAAGACGGCCCGCAGCAGCTTCTCTTCCGGCGTGGACGGCGTCTCCCCTTTCGGCGTCACCTTCCCGACCAGGATGTCCCGCGGCCCCACCTCGGCGCCGACATGCACGATGCCCGTCTCGTCGAGGTGCCGCAGCGCCTCTTCCCCGACGTTGAGGATGTCGCGGGTGATCTCCTCCGGCCACAGCTTGGTGTCCCGGGCCATGACCTCGTACTCCTCGATGTGAATCGAGGTGAACACGTCGTCCCGTACCAAGCGTTCGGACACCAGGATGGAGTCCTCGTAGTTGTAGCCCTGCCACGGCATGAACGCGACCAGCACATTCCGGCCCAGAGCCAATTCGCCGAGATCGGTGCTCGACCCATCGGCGATCACGTCGCCGGCCTGCACCCGGTCTCCGACCTTGACCAGCGGACGCTGGTTGATGCAGGTGCTCTGATTCGATCGCTCGAACTTCCGGAGGTTGTAGATGTCCACCCCGACGGTCCGCTCCTCGTCGCCCACTGTCTGAACCGCCCGGACCACGATCCGGCGCGCATCGACCTGATCCACGACCCCGGCGCGCGCAGCCGCCTGCACCGCCCGCGAATCGCGGGCCACGTGGCCCTCCATGCCGGTTCCGACCAGCGGCGCTTCCGAACGGAGCAGCGGCACGGCTTGCCGCTGCATGTTCGATCCCATGAGCGCGCGGTTCGCGTCGTCGTTCTCGAGAAACGGGATGAGTGCGGCCGACACGGATACCAGCTGCCGCGGCGAAACATCGACGTAGTCGACGGTTTCCCGGGGCGCCAGGAGGAAGTTGTCGCCCCGGCGGCAGTTCACGATCTCGCGTTCGAACCCGCCGGACGGGGACAGCGGCGTGCTGGCCTGGGCAATGGTGTGCCCCTGCTCGTCCATCGCCGTCATGTACTCGATCGTGTCGGTGACCCGCCCGTTCTCGACCTTCCGGTAGGGCGTCTCGATGAACCCGTGCTGGTTGATCCGGGCGAAGGTGGCAAGCGAGCTGATCAGGCCGATGTTCGGCCCCTCGGGGGTCTCCACCGGACAGAGGCGTCCGTAGTGCGTGGGGTGCACGTCGCGCGCCTCCAGGTTCGCCCACTCGCGCGTGAGACCGCCCGGGCCCAGCGCCGACAGCCGCCGCTTGTGAGTCACCTCAGCGAGCGGATTCGTCTGGTCCATGAACTGGCTGAGTTGCGACCCTCCGAAGAACTCCCGCACCATGGCGGCCACCGGCCGCGCATTGATCAGGTCGTTCGGCATGCTCTTCTCGATGTCCGCCGACCCGATCCGCTCGCGCACCGCCCGCTCCATGCGCACCAGTCCCATGCGGTACTGGTTCTCCATGAGCTCGCCGACCGACCGGACCCGGCGGTTGCCCAGATGATCGATGTCGTCGATGAGGCTCGCGCCGGGGCGGAAGCCGACCAGGGTCCGCACCACCGCCAGCACATCGCGGCGGCGCAGCGCGCGCACCGAATCGTCGATGTCCAGCCCAAGCCGGCTGTTCAGCTTCACCCGGCCCACCGCCGACAGATCGTAATTCTCCGACAGCCGTTCCTCGACCAAGGCCGACGGCACCCAGACGGTGGCGGGCTGGCCCGGCTCGCGGTGGGCCACCGATACCGCGAGCAGCGTCCGGTCGCCCTCCTGATCCAGGATCCACACGCCGGCCTCCCCCGGCATCGTGCGCTCGAGGTCGAAGGCCTTGCGGGCTCCTTCGTCGGGCGCCACGAAGGCCGGCACGCGATCGGCCGTGAGCGCCGCCGGCGCAAAGAACAGGTTGTAGAAGAACCGCTCGGCCCCCTCCTCCCCCATCCACACGCCGCCTTCCCGGAGCGCGCCCGAGGTTCGTTCGAAGATCCGTTCGCGGGACAGCACCCCGCGGTTGCGGATCCCGATCTTCATGTCGCTCGCCCGGTGCCGCGTCACGCACCGACTCACTCTCTGGAAGCCGCGGCCGTCCCCCAGCACGCGGAGCACGCGCTCGCCTTCCTCCCACGGCATCGCCGGGACCAGCACCTCCTCGCCCCGACCCAGCATCTCCTCGGCCCGGCGCGGTGTGATCTTGAGGATTCGGGCCACGGCCTCCGCAATCTCGGCCCGACCCGAACCGTTCCCGGGTTCCAACACTACGAGGTCGACCGGACGAATCTTGCGGGCTTCCTCTTCCAGCGCATTGAGCACGAACGGCCCCTCGGCCGTCCGCACCCGGACCGCCGGCAGGTCGGTAATTCCGGCCTCCAGCATGCGCGCCAAGCTGCCGGGCATGATGTCCTCGACCTGACCGACGCACTCTCCGGCTTCGAAGAAGATCTCGCCGGTCGTCGTGTCGACCACGTCGCGCGCCAACCGGAGGTCATGCAGCTCCTCGGGCCCGACCCGCCGGCGGCGTTCCCCCGCGGCCGCGACCGCCTCCCACTCGCCGGCCGAGAGGTTCTGCTCCCGGGCCACGATGAGGCTCCCGTCGGCGGCGTCGACCAAGTCCCATCGCGGCGCCCGTCCCCGGAACTCATCGACATCAAGCGGAGTCGACCAGCCGGATGCCCGGCTCCCGTCCGGATTGCCGACGTCACCGTGGGAGTACACGGACACGTCGCAGAATTCGGCCAGCATGTCCTGCGAGGTCATGCCCAGGATGCGCAGCAGGACGGTGACCGGAATCCGCTCCAGGGAACGGCCGAACTGGACGCTCATCCGGTAGCCGTCCTTCTTCCGGCCGTCGATCTTGAAGGCCAGCCACGAGCCGCGCGCCGGGATGACCTGTGCCTGCGGCAGCAGCTCCTCGCCGCTCTGCGTGGTCTTCTTGTAGTTGTCGAAGAATACGCCGTGGGCCCGGTGAATCTGGCTGACCACGACGCGTTCCGTGCCGTTGGTGATGAACGTGCCCTTGTCGGTCATGAGCGGCATGTCGCCCATGAACACGTCCTGTTCCTTGATTTCCCTGTAGGTTCGCGCACCGCCGGCGGCCTCGTCGTAGATGATGAGCGACAACGTGACCTTGAGCGGCGCAGCATAGGTCTTGCCGCGCCGCAGGCACTCGTCCACCTGGAACTTCGGCGGGTCGAACTCGTAGTGCCGGAACTCCAGCCGGGCCCGCCCGGCGGCATCCGTGATCGGGAACACGGAGGTGAACGCCCGTTGCAGCCCGTCGTCCCGGCGTCGGTCCGGGTCCACCTCCCGCTGAAGAAAGGCGTCGTAGCTGACCTTCTGGATTCCGATCAGGTCGGGCATGTCCATCGGGTCGGCGCCCTGGCGGCCCAGATGCCGGCGCAGGCGCTTGCGGCCAGTGAACGACAGGTCGTCGGCGTACGTCGGCATCAAATCTCCCCGTCCCACCATGAAAATGCCCGGACGGGGTGCACGACGGAGGGAGCTCCGGAGCCCGCGACGGGCGCGGGGCCGCAAGCGCAGCCGACCGCCCCTCCATCTCCCGGAAGAGACGGGGCGATCCTGCTCTCAATCCGTGTGTGCCGACGCGTCCGGGTCCATCGCGTACCTTCATCTAGCACACTCGGCCCGGCGCGGCAACCCTTGATCACTGCACCTCCAGCGCCGCCGCCGTCGAGCCGGCCTGCCGAACCCTGCCCGTGCCCCGCCGCTCCGGCCCGGGCGGAAGCCGGGCATGCCGACTGGACCGACCCGGCTTCGGACGGCGGGGGTCCGCGTAGCGAGGGGCAGGACTTCCCGGCGTCGGTCTCGAGTCGGAAACTCTGCCGGGTCGGCGACGGCACGGGCCTCTTCCGGGCTGCAGCCCGCCGGTCGGAACCGGGCAGGCAACCCGAACCGGAGTTCCGTGTGTCGTTCGGGCCGGCCGTTCCGGCAGCGCCTCCGGGGTCGGGCCGTCGCGGCCCGTGCCGACCCGGCCCGCGGGAGCCCGCGGCACGGGGACCGGAACGAAACGCGTCACCGGACCTCCGGCCGCCGGTCTCCGGCGACCGGGCGGCCCGCCTCTCGACCGGTGTGGCCGAGGCTTCCGTGCCCTCGGACGCGCGGCTCGCTCGTGTGCAGGAGCGTCGGCACGGCGCGAGCGACACGGTCGTGGACCACGGCCTCGGGGTGCGCCGCGTACCGGCGCCGGAGGCGGCCGACATACGGCGCGCGCGCCCTTCCGCGAACTCGGCTTCGTCGGGACCAGCGTGTCGACGGGGGCGTCGTCGAAGCCCTCGCCGACATGGCGGTCGGACGCGACCGGTACCCGCTCGTCCATCTCGGGGATGGTGCCGAGACGCGGCAGGATCTCGCGGCGCTCCCGGGTTCCCGTCCCTCCGCAGAGGACGAGCACGTTCCGGGCCACGCGGCTGAGACGCCCGCCAGGCAGGGGGCAGGGCGGAACAGCGCGGGCGTGTCTTCGATCGTATCCGAGACGCCCGCCAGGCAGGGGGCAGGGTCTCTGCGCTCGGTGGGCAGCAGCGGCGAGCGGGCAGGATCGTACGCCTCGCAAGCCCCAAGCCCCAAACGCGGCGTCCGGTTTCCGCAAAGTCCGCTGCGTCGGTGCCGGGCCGAATTGCCGGGAAGACCGGCCGGTCGCCGCCGCGGGCAATCAGTCTCTCGCTGCCGACGGAACGAAGGTGCTCGGCCCCATCCCCCGGAGGAACCGGCAGAATCCGCCTGCGGACCGGTTCCGGACCGATCCCGCGTCCGGTGAGGACCCGAACCGGGCGCAGGGAAGCCGCGGGTTTGCCCGCGGCTTCCGCATCGCGGTTTCGGCCGGGCCCGGCACCGCAGGCAGGAGCAGACACCCGGATCCCGAGCGGGGCCGCCCGTTGGCGTTCCCGGACGCCCCCGAACGGTCCGCTGACGAGCGCTTCCCCGAAACCGCAGTCACGCTGCTCGAGAACTTCGCGCGCGACCGCAGGCCCGAGCCCGACCGGGCACGGTCATGCCGTACCGACCCTCGCGTTCCCCGGAGGGCGCCGCAACCGCCGTCGCGGCCCCCTGCGCGGCGCCGGGGTCGGTCGGGCCGGGCGAAGCGCGGCCGGCGACGGCGACCCGGGCCTGCGAATGCCGTCGGCGGTTCCGTCGACAAGGAGCGGCCGGTCACGGGCGGGCCGCAACCGACCGCCCTTCGGCCCGCCGGGCGCGCCCGGGCAATCTCGACCTGCAACCGGTCAGCCGAGCGCGGCTTCCACCGCCCTTCCGAGATCCCGGGTGGTGGCCGATCCACCCATGTCCGGGGTTCGGGGGCCCTCGGCAACCACGGTCTCGACCGCCCGGATCACGGCCGCCGCCGCCGCCGGCTGGCCGAGATGCTCCAGCATCATGGCGCCGGACCAGATCTGGCCGATGGGGTTGGCGATGCCGCGCCCCGCAATGTCGGGAGCCGATCCGTGGACGGGCTCGAACATCGAGGGCGAAGCGCGTTGCGGATTGAGATTGCCCGAGGGCGCGATGCCGATCGTGCCGGCCACCGCCGGACCCAGGTCCGAGAGGATGTCGCCGAAGAGATTCGATCCGACCACCACGTCGAACCAGTCGGGATGCAGGACAAAATGGGCTGCGAGAATGTCGATGTGGTACTGGGCCGTGCCGATGCCCGGATGGCGCTCCTTGGCGGCCGCAAACCGTTCGTCCCAGTACGGCATCGTGTGCACGATGCCGTTCGACTTGGTGGCGGAAGTCACATGCCGCGCGGGTCGGGTGGCCGCGAGATCGAACGCCCAGTCAAGGACCCGGTCGACGCCGCGCCGGGTGAAGATGCTCTCCTGCATCGCCATCTCCTCGTCGGTCCCGGCGTACAGCCGCCCCCCGACCTCGGAGTATTCGCCCTCGACGTTCTCCCGCACGACGATGAAGTCGATATCGGCGGGGCGGCGGTCGCGAAGCGGCGAACGCATGCCTTCCAGGACCCGCACCGGACGCACGTTCACGTACTGGTCGAAGCGGCGGCGGATCGGGATCAGCAACCCCCAGAGCGAGACATGATCCGGAACGCCGGGGAAGCCCACGGCCCCCAGAAAGATGGCATCGTGCTCCGCGATCCGATCCAGGCCGTCCGGCGGCATCATCCGTCCGGTGGCACGATAGGTCTCGCAGCTCCAGGGAAACGAATCCCACCGAATCGTGAATCCGTAGCGACTCGCGGCCGCGTCCAGCACGCGCATGCCTTCGGGCACTACCTCCCGGCCGATTCCATCGCCGGGAATGACCGCAATCCGGTAGGAATTCGAGGTCATGTCCGTCTCCTGTCGGCCGCCGACCCCGGCCGGCGCCGGATCATTCCGCGCTGAGCCATACCACCGCGCCGAACACCACGATCGCCGCGGCCATCACCGCGAGGGTACGCCGCACCCCCCGCACCAGCGCCGGGAAGACCAGCCGCAGCAGCAGCACGGCGGCGAGCGCGACCGCGAGCTTGAGGATCACGCGGCCGCCCCGGAGTTCCGGTAGTCCCGCGCGTACGCTTCATAGATTTCCTTGCCCCGCCGGAAGTACTCCGCTTCGTCGGGCCGGACTTTCCGGAAGGCCTCGGCCGGCCGGCCGGCCCAGATCCAGCCCGAGCGCACGACTGTACCCGGCGCCACCCATGCCCGCGCCCCCACGAGCGCGTCGTCCTCGACGATCACCCCGGAACCCATCGAGGCCCCCATGCCGATCAGGCTCCGGTCGCCGATCCGGCAGGCTCCCATGCGCACGTTGTGCCCGATGGTGACGTCATCCCCGATCGCCGCCACCGCTCCCGCCTCCCGCACGTCGACGAGGGAGTTGTCCTGCACGTTCGTCCGATCCCCGACCACGATCCGGCCGAGACCCGCGCGCAACCCGGTCGAGAACCATACGCTGGCGCCCCGTCCGATCCGTACGTCGCCCCACACGAAGGCCGTCGGCGCCACGTAGGAGCCGGTGCCGACGGACGGAACGCCTCCGTTGCCCGCGTGCAGCGGCCCGCCGGAGGCGGGCGGGCAGAGCGCCGCGTCATCCAACGCCGGCAGCGGATCCTCGGCGCCGGCGGTGGCCGGAGACGGGCGGGACCGGCGCACGGCGGCACCCACGCGGTCCACCTCGTCCGGGGCCACGTCCCGGACGCGGCGGGCCGGGCTCCCGAGATACAGCCGGCCCCCTTCCAGCACCTTGCCCGGAGGCACCAGCGCACCGGCGCCGATGACGGCGCCGGCGCCGACCTCGGCCCGGTCCATCACCACCGCGGCATCGCCGACCACGACGCGCTCGGCGAGCGTGCAGCCGTGCACGAGGGCAAAGCGGCCCACGACCGCACGGGCACCCACGACCGTCCCGTGCACCTCGTCGGCAATGTGCACGGTGGCCCGCGCACCCAGCCAGCAGCCGGGACCGATCGTGATCCGTTCACCGTCGCCGCGCAGGACGGCCAACGATCCGAGCCGCACGGATTCGGCGAGATCGGCGCGGCCGATCACGGCCGCGCCGGGGCCGCTTCGCAGGTTCCGCCCGATCACGGGCCGGAACTCACGGTACGGCAGAAGAACGGGTGTCATGCAGCGTCCTCGACACGTTCTCGCGGCCCGCGAGCATACGATCGATCGGCCGCGACGTGTCGCCGCGCGCCACGCGTGTGGTAGCCGCGCGTATGATATAAGCGGATCCGGATCCCGCCCCGTCGGATCTCCCGCAGCCTTGGAGCGCCGAGTTCTCGTGTCCCGTTCCGCCCTCCGTACCCTTGCCGCCACGCTTGCCGTTCCGGTGCTGCTGACCGGGGTCGGTTCCGTCGCCCTCACTGCCTGCGGCAGCAACGCCGAAATCACCCCGCCGCCGGAAACGCCGGCCGAGCGGGCGCGCCGCGAGCAGCTCGAGGCCCAAGGGCTTTCCCCCGGGGTTTCGCTGTCCGGCATCTTCGGCGACGGCGGTTCCGACGAGGGCCCGCGGATGGCCGTCAATCCCCATCTCTGGCAGGCATCGCTCGAAATTCTGGACTTCCTGCCGCTGGCTTCCGTCGATTCGACGGGAGGGGTCATCATCACGGAATGGACGGAACTCGCCGACGCGCCCGACGAGGAGATCAAGGTGGTCGCCCGGATTACCGACCGGGACTTGGGAATCGGCAGCCTGCGCGTCCGCGTCTACCGGAGATTGCGCGCGGAAGACGGCGCGACCAGCCCCGCTTCCGTCGCGGCGGACACGGAGATGGCCTTGGAAGACCGGATCTTCACGCGCGCCCGGGCCCTGCTGGCGGCCCGATAGCGGAACGCAGGCCGCCCGGGAGGACCGCTGCGTCGGGCGGGCCCTTGACCGCGGGCCCCGATCGTGCCTACACATCCGCGGGAAACGCTGGCGAGTGTAGCTCAGTGGTGAGAGCACCGGTTTGTGGTACCGGGGGTCGTGGGTTCAAGTCCCATCACTCGCCCCAACCCTCGTGGAGGACGGGATCCGCGCGGGTTCCGGTACCCGGCCCCCGGTCTCCGTCCCGCGCAGCGGAAGCTTGGTGGATCCCGTCCGGCCCGCGGTCCGGGAAATTCGTGCTCAGCCGGAGATCGCTGCCGGCCGACCCGGGCAGACGGCCCTGCCTTGCCCGATGACCGTGAACGGAAACTACCCGGCACCGGATCGACCCGACTGACGACGAAGGCGTCGGGGCACTGCGTCGCAAGCGTGCAAAGGGTCAACGGCGGTCGTCCAGAGAAGCAGACGGTTACGTCTACGTGACCAGCCCGGCAGGGAAGGATCGAAGCAGGGCTACCGCCGAACTGATGCCCGCCACGGCCAGAATGCCGATCAGCCACCGCAGCATGGACGCCTCGCGCTGCGTAATCATCCCCTCGATTCGTCGGATGTCCTCCGTGCTCGCCATGCGGTGAAGGTGCGTTTCGATCGCCGACAGCCGACCGTGAAGATCACCACCGTTGCCGCCTGCGAGGGACCGGTTCGTATGGAGGGACGTTACGTGATTCGGGGGATCAGCCACGGTGCTTGGAAATCCGTTCCACGAGAGATGAGCCGGTGTGTCCGGCGAAGAAGTCCAGTTGCATGATGATCCCGGACGCCCCTCCCGAGCGGATGCCGACTTGTTCGGCCACCCTCCGCCGTCAAGGCGTTCTCCGCACGGATGCAGGCAGTCGATCGTCGAAAATGCGGTGCACCGGCCACGACGCGCGGACTTGCCCCCACGCGGCCTCGCTCGGTTCGTCCAAGAGGCTTGCGTAGAGTGCCATGGTGGCGTTAGCGTAGCCGAGAAGCCCGTACGGTCGACCTCCGTCCGGTACCGTGCCGCACTCGTTCCGGAGGCTGGCGCGGCTTGGAAACCCACGAACCGTCTCGTGTCTGCTCGCCAGCTCGTGCAGGGAATCGAAGTCCTGCACCAGACCCGGATTCGGGAGACCCGGTACCAAGGCCCGCCACGGTTCCATGCCGGAACGACCGTGTATGCGGAATACCCGGAGAAGGATCCCCCGCTTCCGGGATTCCGAACGGCGGGACACGAGTCGACAGGTGGGCGTACACATTCGGAATCCCGCGCCGCCTCGGCGGAGAATCATCCCGGGATTTCTCGTCGAGACCGGTCTTCTCGATCCCGATTTCGCCGAATTCCAGCTGACGTCGGAAAGAGCCGGCAGGGCCACCGACTCGCCGGTCCGGGGGCAAGGCCGGCAAGGCCGGCAGGAGAAGAGCATGTCCTCATGGCATCGGGCCCCGCGTCCCACCCCCTGAGAACCCACGCCCGCCGCGGCTCAGGTTCCCGGAATCCCGAGCTTCCCGTATCCCGCGTTGGCGAACCTGCACCTGCACGATGCCCTCCATCTCTGGCTCCATCGCAAGCGGCAGCTCGAAAGGGGCCTCTTACTCGTCCCGGTTCCCGGCTCCGCTCAGACGCAGACGGGGGTGGACGCCTTCCAGGATCTTGCTCACGGATGCGATCGTTTCCGCACGCGTTTCCGTACCGTCCCCCAGCGTGACCGCAAGGCGAAACCGCAGGGGGACGCCTTCGACCGCCGTCATGACCTCCGGAAGCGCATCGACCAGATCCTGCAGTTCGTCGGGTTCCAGATCGGCCGAGCAGCTGTAGGTTCCCGTTCCGGACAAGGCAGACGCACCGCCACGTTCCCCGAGACCGGTTTCCGTCCTGTCGGGGGCTCTCAGCACGACGGCGGCCGCGCCCGCGACCTCGCAGGGCCACGGACCGCTTTCGCCCGCCATCGCAAGCCACCCGGCGCCCAGCGCCTCGTCGATCGCCCGGCGCAGGATCGACCAGGGCAGCGGTGCTCCGATCTGCACCGAAAGGGCGGCGGACAGGGCCGGGGGGCTGGTCTTCCTGTCCTTCCAGGCCTTCGGTACCGCGTCTTCCGTCAACCGGTTCCCCGGAAGCGGCGGCATCGGGGAGCGCAGTTCGGCGGTCTCCGACAGGACACCGGGCGGCACCGGTTCTCCCTGAAAGCTCGCGGGTCCGTTCACGAGCCACAGGGCGCCCCGACGCACGCCGTCCAGAACCGCCGACTCGACTTCCGCGCGAGGGCAGGCCGGGATCCCGACCGTCTCGGTGTAGCCCTCCCGCTGCACGGTTGCGGTTCGGCCGCCGGAGAAGTAGCCGGCGATGTCGGCCGCCGTTACGGTTTCTCCGTCCCACAGTTCCGGCAGGACGCCGGGCGCCAGCGTATCGGGATCAAGCTCCGACAGCGTCGCTTGGTCGGGAAGGAACAACTCCAGTGCCGGTTCCGACCACGCCGTCTCGTCGACCGGTGTGCGCCACCAGGTTCGGACCGACCGATCGGGCCGGGGCAGCGACGCCACGAAGATGCCGTCGCGCACCCCCCGGTGGAGGGTGTCGAGAATGTCGTTGCGACGAAGCATCTTCGGCAGTTTCGGGTTCTCGGCGAACGCTCCGGCAATCTCCCGTACGCGGCGCGAAGTCTCGCCTGTACGCCAGAGATCGTAGGGCCCTCCGGGCAGGATGGCTTCGGCGCTGATCTCGGTCTCCCGAATGCGCGACCGCCGATCCGCCTTGACCGCGGCGAACAACGGCTCCGTGCCTCCCGGCACCTTGAAGGCCTCGATTTCGTTGCCCGAACCGACGGTGACGACGACGGTCCAGGCTTGGCGAATCGCCTCGGGAACCCGCTTGCGCGCGGCCTCGGTCCAGCTCGCGAGCATGTCTTCGCGAACCGGATCGCCGTCCTTGCCGTCCAGCTGTCTGCGCACTTCTTCCCAACCGAGGAACTCGCGGACGCGGGCCCGCGCCGCCTCCAGACCGTCGCGCGAAGGGGCCACCAGAACCACGGCATTGCGGCGGGTGCGCGGCCGATCCGGCCCGGTCGTCTCGTCGAGGAAGCGGCGGGGTTCCGCACTCGGCCTGCCCGGATCGGAAGCGGCGCCGGGGGCCAAAATGGCAAAATGGAACTCCCCGTCGTCCTGGATGTCGCGCGGACGTTGCGGCAGCACGTGAACGCTCGCGCCGGCAGATTTCGCGCCTGCGACGAGGCCCTTCGTCCGTCGGACCTCGTCCAGCAGCGCCCGTTCGATCGGCTCGGTCCCGACCCGATGGGCACAGGCGTCATGATGCATCTGCTTGAGGTTGGGCCGGTTGCCGAGACGCCATGCTTGGGGCAACGTCCCGGCGCCGTCTCCCCTTGCGGCACCGGCGAATTCCGCCTCGTCGAGAAACCAGGAAAGGTCGGTCCAGCGCCGCAGGCCCTTCCCGATCTCGATGCGATCCGGACGGGTAGCGCCGATCAGCGCCATCAACTCCCGCGCATGCGTCTTCTGGCCGATCGGCTGCGAACCCAGGAACACGGCGCACACCGCCTGTTCCATTTCGCGGAACTGCAACGCCGGCCGTTCGTCCTGAATGGTTCGGGCCTTCGCCAGTTCACCCTCGAGCACGGCGCTCCAGACATTGCCGGCGCCCTCCGTGACCTCGCGCGTGGCGGTGCCGGCAAGTTCCCGTACCGCCTCGGAAAGAGCATCTTCGCCGGGCGGGGACAGGAACACGTTGGGTCCGACCAGAGGCGCCCGGTCCCACTGCTCGGCATCGCGCAGCGCAATGGCGAAGATCCGCAGAATGCCGCGCGTGCGCTGGAATCCGTCCAGCTGGGTCCACTTGGCGTAGAAGATGTCGGTCAGACCCGGATGGAAGGGATAGCTGTCGAGGAACCGCTGCTCCGTACCCGCCCGGTTCTTGCGCGCCGACTCGTCGAGCGTGGCGACGTTGGCGACCGCGGCCGTGACATGGGGGCGGAAACCATCGTGATCGGCGATCGACCGGGACTCGAAGAAGCGACGGCGCAGCACTTCGGCGACATCGCCCTTCTGCACCGGCTGGATGCCCTCTTCCCGTTGCCGGTTGAAGACGGCAAACATCTCCTGCGCCAGTTCCTTCCCGAAACCGTCGCTCTTCGCGGGGTCGGAGGCGAGCAGCGAGGCAACCAGGGCGCAGCGGTCCACCCGGACCGTCGCTTGGCAAAGATACTGGAAGAAGTCGACCAGCCTGGCGCGCCAGCTCTCGTCCATGGCCGCCTTTTCGCGGGCGTACATCAGTACTTCGTCGATCAGCACCAGGGTGGCGTGCCCGTCTGCCTGCGGCCGCGCCAGCAGCTCGGCAAGCAGAGGCTCGGCCGGCGTGGTCGCCCGCTCTTCGCTCGCACCGTCGGGATGAAGCGTGCGCAGGCCTTCCTCGCCTGCGATCTGAAACGCCAGCACGCTCCAGGGATGCCGGAGCCAGCGCAGCGCGCCGGCGGGGTCGCGCACCTCCATGCCCTTTTCCACGTCGAGCTTGTCGAAACACAGCGCTGCGACGCGCGCCGTCGGAAGGGGCGATCCGACATGGGACCGGAACTGCTCGACCGCAGGAAGTGCGGGCAGCGACTGCGGAGCGTGCGCGAGGTGGTACAGCGTCACCAACGTGTGGGTCTTGCCTCCGCCGTAGGTGAGCTCCAGCTGGCGGATGGCCTTGGTGTTGGCGCCGGAGAGGCGGAGCGCCACGTCGCGCACGAGCTCCCGCAGGGAAAAGGTCGGGTAGGTCAGGGCAAAGAACCGTTCCGGATCCTCGTAGATCGGCCGCGCGCCCCGTTGCATCGCCACATCGTGAAGGTCGGCCGCAAAGTCCGCCAGCGAGAGCGCGCCCGTGCGCACATCCTCGCGCAGCGTCACGATCTCGTGCCAGGGTGTCCAGGGAAGTCTTCGTGCCATGGTGTCCTTGTTCCTCGGTTCAGGCGACCTGTTCGAGGCGCCGGGCAAACGCACCGAAATCCTCGGGACACTTGCGCCGGATCGCGTCGAGATTCCGCGCGGCCTCCCCGCCCAGCACCTTGCGTCCGCCGCCCGGGCCGTCGGCCACGCCACGCAGCCTGGCAAGGGGTTCGAAATATCGTTCCTTGACATGGACTTCCGCGCGGATCTCGGCCCATTTCCAGTTCCCGGGCAGATCCACACCGGCCAGAGTCCAGGTTTCGATTTCCTCCCAAGCGTTCTCGGCGCACAGGCAACCCTCGTCGTCGAGCTTCTCTTCGATCTCGGTCAGTCTCGTGCGCCGCCCGGTCTCGCCATCGCGATCCACGCACAGGATGAAGAGATCCGTCATGCCGCGATGCTGTTCCACGACCTCCCGGATCCGCCCGATCTTGAGTGCTTCGCCGACGCCCCCGAGCAGGGGATCCTGGCAGACCCGGACCCGCACGCGCCTCCGGCCCAAGGACCCGAACAACCGCTGGAACAGCGGCTTCAGGAGATACTGGTCCTTGCGAAAGTCCTCGGGAATGACCAAGACGTTCATTCCGGGTCTCCCCCGTCGTCGCCTTCGGTGAAGGCGAGGGCGGTCTCCATCCAGCCCCCGGCGTGCAGACGGCCCAGCCCCTGGGTCTCGCGCAGCTCCCCGGCGCCGGGCAGGCCGGCGACCGGGCGGATCACGGCGTCCTCCATGTCCTCCGAACGGCAGACAACGGACATATCCCGGAACGTGCGGTCGTTCACCATGGAAAGCAGTGCGGGCGAATGGGTCGTGGTGATGACCTGCACGACGCCCTTCCGGGTCTGGTGCTCGATCAGGTCGATCAGAAGGTGCAGCCGCGACGGATGGATGCCGTTGTCGATTTCCTCGAAGAAGTAGAGGCCCGCCGGCTCCTCGTCGAGCAGCGCCGCCAGCATGGCGAGGAACCGCAAGGTGCCGTCCGACGCACTGTAGGCAGAGATCCGTCTTCCGTTGTTCTCGCGGATCGCGAGCTGCACCAGCCCGGTCGTGGGGTCGCGCGGAAACTCGAAATCCGCCACATCCATCGGTGTGAGCTCGCGAACCCAGTCGAACAGGGCCTCCCGCTTCCCTTCGTCGGCGCAGATCTGCTGCAGCACCGTGGGGAGATTCTCGCCGCTGTCCCCCAGCGTCACCTGACCGGGAAAGGCGGGCTTGCGCATGCGGTCCGGCGTCGGATCGAGAAAGCGGCAACGGCCGAGCAGGTGCGCCACCTCCCCGGCCCAGTGCTTGTGTGCGCGCGCCACATGCCGGATGCGCCGAAGCTGGGTCAGCGCAGGTTGATCCCGTCGTACGGCAATGCGCTGGCCAAGCCTTCGCTGGTCTCCGATTTTTGCCATGCGAAGCAGCAGACGGGCATCGTCGTCCTGTTCCCGAATCCGATCCGGTGGCGGATGGGCCGTATACACAGGCCCGGACGGACTATCGAGCTCCTCGGAATCCACTCGGAAGCCATCTTCGTCGAGCCGCACCGCAATGCGATAGGCGGAGACGGGCCCTTCATCACCCCCCAGCGGGAGCTGCACGACCACCGGCTTCGCGGTGAAGCCGACGGACAGGATTCGCTGTCCCGCGCGGACAAGTTCGTTGGCGCCGCCGCGGATCGGTTCCCATTCGACATACCCGCCGGATCCATACTTCCCGCCGATGATTTCCGCTAGGGTATAGCCGCGTCCGATGCCGTGCAGGAAGCGGAAGGCGTCGCGGATGTTGCTCTTGCCGCTGGCATTGGCGCCGACGATCACGGTGAACGGGCCGACGCGCAGCACCTCGTCGGCGAAGTTCTTGAAGTCCCTGAGCCGGATCTCGGTGATCACGGCGCTCCTTCCAGCCGCAGGTCGCGCTGGGCCGGGTCGGCGCGGGCGGCGCGGGCGGCGAGGTGGCTGGAAAGGGATTCGAGGATCACGCGTTCCTCCGATCCGGGCGGCGCCAGTTCGATCAAGGCCTGCAGCAGCCGGGCGAACAGGGCGTGCCGCGCAAGGCCGCTATCGTCGATGTAGGCGTTGACCTCCGCCTCGTCACCAGCGCGCCAGAGTTGCATCAGCCGGTGCGCCCGGTCGATCAGCGGCGCGGGGCGCCGGTCCGGGCCTTCGAGCCCCAGCCCCCTCGCCTTGCGCCGGTTCCAGGGCAGCAGCTTCACCTTGCCGCCCCGGCCGCCTGCGCCGGCCCCGTCGGCAGCATCATCCTCATCGCCGACCCCGTCGTCCTCCGATTTGTCGGGCAGCGTGCGGCCGGGGCGGGAGAGGATGTCGAAGCGGTCGGAGAGTTCGCGATCGGACAGATTGCAGGAGAGCGCATAGAGGATGCAGGCACCGGCCGGCGCCTCGCCCATGCCGAAGTCGCCGCGGTGCAGCAGGTAATAGGTGGTCACGTCGTCGAGTCCGCTGGCCGCGTCGGGTTCGCCGTCGCGGGTGAGCACGCGGCCGACGACGAAATCGACCACCATCCGGCGCACCTCGCGCAGGAATTCGGAGACGGCCATGGTTTCGCCGGGCGCGTCGGCCTTCTTCACCGCGGGATGCCGGGAGAAGGCTTCGAGCGCCGGCCCCGTCGCGGCCCACACGAAGTCCGGCCCGCGAATTCCGGCATCCCAGAAGTTGCGAAGTTTCTGGACGATGTTCTCGCGCATCTCGGACAGCACCGCGCTGTCCCAGCCGGGCCGGACCGGCAGGCGCTTGCGGCAGACCAGCCAGACCGAGGAGGCGAGGGCAGCGGAGGCCAGCGAACGCTGCCGGTTCTGCATCTCGGTCTGGATCGGCCAGGACCCGGTCACGGCAAAGCCGGCACGGATCAGCGCCGCGACCAGCGTCTCCCAGGCGTCGGGAGACTTGTTGGCGAAGACGACGACGAGGCGCCCCTCCGGGTTCAGCGCCTCGTGACACGCTTGGAAGGCGCGGGCCATGCCGTCTTCGTAGGCCTGTTTCGACGCCGCCCGGTCGCCGCCGAACCGGCTGGCATCGTCGATCAGTTCGCCGTCGCGCGCGCCCGCATTCCATTTCGGGCCGAGGGGGTCAGCGAATACCGGGTCCGTGTCGGGCACGATGCCGTGCAACGCGCGGCGCAACCAGACATGGAAGAAGTCCATCAGATCCGAATAGGGGATAGCGTCGTAATAGGGCGGGTCGGTGACGATGGCGTCGAAACCGCCGGACACAGGTTCGAGCGCCGACTGCCGCAGCACCGTGGCGCCGGGGGCGCCTTGCGCCGCGTCTTGGAGGTGCTCGACGACGCGGGCGATCCACTCGACGGCCTGGACGAAGCCGCCGGTGGTGTCGGCGAGCGGGCAGGACTCGGCGAAGTCCCACACGACGGGCAGCGCGAAACGGGCGAACGTGCTGCGGATTTTCTCCGGGTCGTTGGTCCAGGTCGCAAGCGCGCTGCCCCGGTCGGCGAGGCGTCCGAGCGACGGAGCCAGACAGGCCCGAATCGCCTCGCGCCATTCCGGCGGAAGGTCTTCCATTTCGTCGGCGCACCGGCGCATTTCCCGCAATACCGTCCCCAAGGCGAGCAGTTGGCGAGGGGTGAACAACTTGTCCCATCGGTCGAAGCCGTAAAGCGGGATACGGAAACCAAGCGCCTCCTTGCCCGGCAATGGCTCCGTGGGCAGCCCGAAGGGGATGTCGGAGTACAACGCTTCCAGTTCGCCGGCCGAAATGTCCGCGGCGCGCAGTTCCTCGTCTTCCGGCAGGCGGTATTCCTTGCCTTTCGGCCCGTTCACCACCACGGCGGTCATCACCGCGCCCAGTCGCCCGGCACGGCCCTCGAAGCGGATGTCCTCCATCGTCATGATGGCCGGGCAGCAGGGGCAGCGCGCACCGCTGCGACTCATCGTGCCGGCTCCGAGTCGCTGGTCATGCTCGCGCCGCTGCGTCGCATTGCCGTCCGCCGGCGAAACCCCGACCTCGATACCGAAGGCGACGCCGGTCCCGTCCGTCTTCGGCATCATCGTGAGGAGGACGCGCTTCTGCTCCTTCCTGCACAGCCATCGGGTCTTGAGCAGCGGCAGCACGGCGCGGCAACCCTTGCAGCGCACGGTGCGGGCCCACAGATACGCAACCGTCGGCTTCGCCACCCATCGCGGGTTGCGCGGGTCGCCAAGATAGGCTGCGGTGAATCCTTCGTTCAGCGGCCCGGCGTCGGACTTTCCCGTTTCGTCCGGCGCCAGCAGGACAACCGGCCGCGATCCGAACGGGGTGCCGCCGGACGCAAATGCCTCGAACGCAGCATAGGTCGGGTAGCGTTCCGCCAGTGCTGCGCGGGCCCTGTCCAGCACGCACCGGCCCCAAGCACGCAGCTGCCATGCGAGATCGGCCGCGAGCACTGCGCCGTCGGCCGACCCGGATCCGTCGTTCAGCGGCAGTTCCGCCCTGTCGCTGTCCGTGCCGAGGCCGGCCGCCGCCAGCCTTCGGGCCAGCGCCTTTCCCTTGAACCCCTTGGACTTGAGAAAAGCCTCCATGAAGCCGCGATCGTCGCGCACGAAATCGGGCAGCGGAAGCGTCGCCCCCGGCATGCGCCCGGGGTAGTCGAGGGTGCACTTCAGAATGAACCAGGCCACCGGATTGAGATCGGCGGCGGTCGCTTCGCAACCGAGCCGCATCGCCTCCAGCGGGATCGCCCCGCCGCCGGCGAACGGATCCAGCACTTTGGGCGCACGGCCGCCATACGCCTTGCGAATCCTCTTGCGGAACCATGCGAGGTCCGATCCGCCCTCGCGGCCCCAGTGCAGGATGCCCCCGAGGGTCTCCCGCCGCCGCCGCCCGATCGTGCGCCCGTCACGACGCTCTGCCTTCACCGTCTCATCGATCCCGCCTGCGAGCCGGCGGTAGAGGACCCGCCGCTCTGCCGCATGACCGGGATCGGGCAGCAGCGTCGCCACCAGCACCGCCCGGCACGCCGCCAGCGGCCGGCGCGCCGGCCAGATGTGCAGCGTAGAAATGTGCCCGTGACGAACGTTCTTCTCATGCACCGAATCAAGCGACACCTGCTCCAGCGGAAAGTCCACCTCGATGAGGCGGGTATCGGCAGGGTTCATGGTTCGGCAGCCTCGCGTTGTAGGGCGTCAGGTGGAATAACGGTCCATTCGTCGGCCCAGGCCCGATGGATCCGTTCGAAGTTGCGCCATTCGGCCGCGGCCCGGCGACGGACGAGCGCCTCCGGAACGTCGTGCCTGCCCGCGGCGCCCCTCCGCCGGACGCAGGCGAGCGCCATTTCCGGCGTCGGCCGCCGCAGGAAGAACGGCTTGACGGGATCGACCTGCGCCCGCCGACACGGGATCGACCGACCTTGGCTGCGACCGCTCCCGGTCGTCTCGAATGCGAAGCTCGCTCCCCGGTCCGCGGATTCGCGGATCGTATCGACCATCAGACAACCGGCCCGGACGGCAACTGCAGCGGGCCGGAACGGGTTCAGTCCCGTGGCGAAGGTCGCCTTCCCCGTCCCGTTCGGCCCAGCGATGATCATGATCTTCCGGTGCGCGGCCCCCACACGCCTCCTCCGGTCCTGTCCGGGGACACCGCCATCGCAGACCTCATGCCTGCGCCTCATCCGTGCGGGCCGACAGGATCTCCGACGCTGGGATGACCACGCCGCCCCTGGCCCGGGCCAGCAGGCTACCGAACGGATCGCGAATCCGGATCAGGCGGGGTCTGGCCGTGGCGCAGTCGAAGACGACATAGAGCCAGTAACGGGCCCGCAGGTTGCAGGCGGCCGCCCACTCGTTCTCGCTCACTTCCACCCCGCCGGACCCGGCGCGCCCCTTGACTTCGATGGCGCGGTCCTCGGCCGCTGCGTTCGCGCCGGCGGGCCGGCGCGAACGCAGGTCGAAACCGGGCCAGTCGCCCAGACCCTCGCGACGCGCCAGCGCGGGCCGCGAGACATCGCGCACCACAGCGCCGACCGCTTCCTCATGGGCGCGCGCGACCTCCATGGCCATCGCCTCGACATCCGCGTCGTGCCGGTTCCGTTCCTCCGGATCGTCCGTCGGCAGAACCAGCGCATGGGCAATCATGGCCGTCTCGCCGGGACCGATCGAGGAAGGCTCTGCCTCCAGCAACGCCAGACCGCGCCGCTTCTCCGCACCCAGGCGCTTCTGTTCCTCCTTCACGATACCGAGCCGTTCCCGGGCATCCGCATCGCCCCGGCCCACCTCTCTGCTCAACCGCCGGCGCCTCCTCATCAACTCGGCGGCCTTGTGCCCGTAGCCCCGCGAGATCCAGCGACACCGTTCCGCCAACGATTCCTCGCTGCGCACGCGATGCTCCGCCGCCCTGCGCATCGCTTCCTCCTTCAGCCACACCCCCGCGCTCTCCGTCCACTCGCGCGCCGTCCGGGCCAGCGGCACGCTGCCGGGTGCGACACCGGTGATTCCTCGCAGCAAAAGCAGATGCTCCGGCGGACAGAGGGAAATCGTGCCGTCGCCTGCCTGCCGCAGGCCGATCGGAAGAATCTCGACCGTCTCCCGTCCATGCGGGCCACGGCGCACGATCGACACCCGGGCCAAGTGAAAGAAATACGGTTCCTCGGCAAGGGGATCGACAAACATCGCACCCCTCCGGGCCTCGCCCGCACAGCGCGTCCGCAACGCTTCCCGGACGCACTCGAACACCGGTTCGCCGGGGTGCATCCAAATGGCATCGCAACCGTCATCCGGACGCTGGACCGTCAAGCGACCCCGCATGGCCTCGGGGTAGCCGTCCATCGCGGCGCGCACGCCGTCGGCGGCGCGCGGACGTTCGGGAACCAGGTCGAAGACGCCGCCCGCGTCCCCCTTGAGCCGCAGGTCGATCAAGGGGGCCGCCATCTCGACGAACCGGCGAAGATGACCCGGGAGCAGGCGACGATACCGTTCCCGGGCAAGGGCATCGTTGATCTCGGGGAGCTGGGTGCGCACCTCGCTGCCCCTGCAGGGGGCGTGCTCTCGTTTCTCCAGGGCGGTCACCCGTTCCGACGTCAGCCGCGCATCAAGCGCATTGATGGCGCTGTCCGCGCCGGCTTCGGTCACCGCCTGCTCCAGATAGTCCCTGAGCGGCAGGTCCTCGAGCAGGCGTCCGACCACGTCGAACACCTTGTCCGAACGGAGTTCCTTGCGAATCGCCTCAAGCTTGTCGAGGAGCACCTTGAGGACCCGCCCTTCCCGCGTCGCTCCGGCGATCAGATTGACGATCACCACCGGGTCGCGCATCTGTCCGTAGCGGTGAATGCGGCCCATCCGTTGTTCGAGCCGCGCCGGATTCCAAGGCATGTCGTAGTTCACCATCAGCCAGCAGAACTGGAGGTTGATGCCCTCGCCGGCGGCATCGGTTGCGACCAGATAGCGGGCGCCTCCCCGATCCGTTGGCCGCCGGAACAACTCCACCTGGACCTCGCGCGCGCGGTAGTCGATCCCACCATGGATCAGGGCGACCCGTCCGGCAAAACCGAGCCCTTCCAAGCGCCGCACCAGGAACTCAGCGGTGTCCCGGTGCTCGGTAAAGACGATCAGCTTCTCCCGGGCAAAGTCTGGATCGCCCATGACGGCACGCAGCCTTTCGAACTTGGAGTCCTCGCCGGTTTCGGAGAGGCGCCGCGCCCGGGACAGGAGGGCTTCTACCTCCGCCCGCTCCTCCCGCAGCTCCGCAAGGGTCAGCATGGCGAAACCGCCGAGCACGGTCTCTTCGAAGGTCTCGTGACGCTCCTGACCGCCCTGGTCGTCCGCCTCTTCGTCGGCGGTTCGGATTTCGAAAAAATCCGGCGTCTTCCCGATCCCCGCCTGGTGCTGTTCGAGTTCGTCGATCCGGCCGGCATCGGCCAGTGCGATGGCCTCGTCCAAGCGATCCAAGCGGCGTTCGAACGAGCGCATCAACGCGTACGTCGAACTGGCCAGCCGGCGCTGGAACACGCTCATCGCCAGACGGGCTGCGGAACGGTTCCGGGTGCGCGCCTTGTCGTAGGTCCGGGATAGGTACCGTGTCGTCTCGTCATAGAGGGCCTGCTCGGCCGGATTCAGCGCGTAGCTGAGCGTGTCGCAGTTCCGTTGCGGATAGAGGGGGCGGCCGTCGGAGCGGACCATCTCTTCCTTGGTTCGGCGAAGAAAGTGGCGGCGGCGCTCTGCCTCGGGGAAATCCGCGAAGGCGCCGAAGGTCGCGAGTGCATCCGGCGCGAGCAGGCGCCACAGACAGTAGTACGGAAAGTCCTTGCCCATGTGCGGCGTCGCGGTCAGCAGCAGGAGGTTCGGCGCCGACCATCCGAGATGCCAGCGGGCACCGGTGTCGGACAGGCCGGCCAGCGCTTCGGCCAGGCGGTAGCGGCCCGTCTTGCGGACGGAGCCATCCTGCTCGCGGTCCGCGGCGAGCTTGTGGGCCTCGTCGAACACGACGACGTCATAGGGCCGCGCACCGCCCGACACGACCGCGTCGCGCAGGCGCCCGAACATGCGCGGCCCGGCAAGCGTATCGACGCTGACGACGACCTGGTCGCTGTCCGGCCCGACGAACGGATTGCCGAAACGGACATCGGCGCCGCGCACGATCCGGAAGAAAAGACGGAACAGCGTGCGCATCTCGCGCTCCCAATTGCCGACGAGCCCGGCCGGCGGCACCACCAGCACACGGGACACGAGCCGGCGCGCGAGCATTTCCCGAAGATAGAGTCCCGTCATGATCGTTTTGCCCGCACCGGCATCATCGGCAAGCAGGAATCGGAGCGGCGACTGTCCGACCATGTGCTCGTAGACCGCTATACGCTGGTGCGGCAAGGGGTCGACCGAAGAGATTTCGCTGGCGAACGCCGGGTTGGAGAGGTGACCGTAGGAGAGCCGGGCGGCCGCGGTGACAGCGGCCACCGCTTTCGGATTCGCACCGAAGTCGAGCGGCGGCGAGGCAGCGGCACGAGCGGCCGGCCTTGCTGATGCCCGGACTTCGGTTTCCAGATCGACGATGCCACGCCATGCGAGACGCGTGGGCCGGGAGTGGCGGTTCTCCCACCGGTTCACGGTCGCGAACGACACGCCGACCCGCTCCGCCATCTGCATTTGCGTGAACCCCAGTCGTTCCCGCAAATCCTTGATCCGGCGAGAATAGTCCCTCGGAATGCGGTCCGTCTCCGATTGCACGGCCTGCCCTCGACCTCGGTGAGTGCATAGCCTACACGACGTACCGTCATATAGCAAGTGTCATAGCGCGCTTGTTATGTCGCGGACCCGGCCGAAGCCGAGCGGGCGCAATCTTCCGTACGGCGGCGACGATCCCGTACCAAGCATCCCGCCCCGAGGGGATCCGCGGTCGTGGGCCCGGAATCCGCCTGATTCGCAGTCGTGTGTTGCGGGCAGGAACCCCGAAACCCTGCAAGTATCGAGGAGCCTGATGGAGACTGCGCACAGGCAGGGATGGAACGTTCTCGAGGCACACACTTCGGAGCGGAACCGGAACAGCCGATCCTTCGCCTGATCGATTCTTGAGGGATCTCCGCTCCTGAATCGATCCCTTCCCACCGACTTCCGGCGACCTGCCCGCAACCCGGAAGGCCGGCTTCGAAAACGCGTGCCGGTTGCCGGATCGGTTCCCTCGACCCTACCGTTCGCCTTCTACCGGACCATGCAGCCATCCACGGACTTGTGCGCACTCCCGCAATCGCTTGGCCTTGCCTTCTCTTCTCGCCTTCGACAACCCTGAAAAATCGATCGTCCTACGCGACGGCGCACACCGCAGCGGATTTTCCGCTACATGCAAGTCGAGCTTTCTGCATTCGAACACCGTGACCGCCAGCACCCCGACAGACCGTCGGTTGCGCAACCTCGTGTAATGGGCAAAGGTTTCCTCAGGAGGCACTCTATCCCCGTCGTCCACGGACAGCTTGTCCCGGTCTTTCCTTGTCGGCCCGAACGCCTGGGACGGGATGCGACATCGTTCGACAAAATTCGGATGGACCTGTCTCAACAGCAGTCTTCCGGACCTCATTCGCCCGCCTCGAGTCGCGCCGCAATCCAGGCCCAGTCACCGTCGGAATCGATGTCCAGGTCATGTTCGTGTTCCACATTGGTATTCACATGCAGCTCGTGCCAATATCCTTGATGTGTGTTCAGATTGATTTCCAGCGTAATTTCCCTTCGCTTCATATCCCATTCAGCTTGTATATTTCCTTTCTCCGTGGGATACAAGCATGGAATAGGTGCCGTGCTTCGGTAATGTCGGGCAAACATGGACGCCAGCCAGAAAACACCTTGAACGGGAGGCGCCAATCCGTTGCCATCCAGCCAACCATACTCCATATACAGCATTTTCTCCAAATGCGATTCAATTTCTTTAATTTCATTTGCAGGAATAAAATCATTGGAGAAACGAAGGAAAAACCTGCTTCGGTTGCTCCCGATCTCAAAATGACCCCCTGGCCGGATGTGGTCAAAACACGACACGGATTCGGACCGGAGTGAGCGAGCGATCATAGTTTGAGCGGACCCGTATTCTTCCTTGAAGGAAAGGCAGTTTGAAAAAGATTCGATCTATCATGGTCAAGAAGAATACGTCCGGAATCCGAATTGCATTCGCAAGCCGCCATGGGGAGAAATTGCGTCGGGGATCATTCAGATGGATCCGATTTCTTGCGATCATCGGGGGTCGCGATGGGGAGCGATCCCTGGCTCGTAATACTGTACAGTGGATTGTTGTCCTTACCCCACCGGTCGACGAACCGGGCGACCTCCAGAACCGTTGTGCGCATGGTCAAAGTCGTGTCGTCTTCAAGTGTGATATAGGTAAAACGGCTCCACGGCCTCGATCACTTTCACGACCACAGCTTCGGCAAGCCGAGCAGGGTCTTCCGGATCCTTCAACATACGCTTGACTATCATCAGGAAGCTCCTGCGCGAATAGGAAACCGGAATATGGTGCCGTAGCGGCGCGTGCGCCACCGTTCCCGAGAAAACCTCGCCCGAACCGTCGATCCGCCGCCGCATCCCGGCCTGCGGCTGCCGGACCTGCATCAACCGCGCAGGTGGATCCAGGGACGGGGAACCGGAACCTGAAAAGCCGATCCAAGGCAGGGCTTCTCTACCCTCAGGAAGGCCGTCGAGTCGAGCAGGCAATCACGATCAATCCGTGACCACCCGACCCCTCTTCGCCATGGCGCTGCTCGGACGGGAACCGCCCGAACCGCCCGCCGAGGTACGGTTCTGCGGAACCGACATCATGACGCTCGATGACTTCGCCCGTGATCACGAGCTCAAGTGCAGGCCGGCCGTCCCGGAACGGCCGTGCGGACCATGGCGTTCCTCGGCGGCCCCTCGACGACGAGCCGATTGGTGGGAACCTTGGCTCCCCGGCGGCTTTGGTTCGGTGCCCTTCCACGGCTCCGGCGGAAGCCTGATGGTCCGAATCAATGCTGCCGTCATCGGGAGACCCATCCTCTGCGGCAGGATTCATTCCGCCATCCGTTCGTCCAAGGCCTAGTAGTACGGAATCATTGGATTGCTGGGTATAGGGACTTCAGTTTCACCCGGGCGTCTGCCGTCGTGAACCGCCAGTCGACGGTACCGCCGGCCGCGTTGCGGCGCTTGACCCACGCCGCGGTCTCCCGCAGCAGGGTGGTGCGATCAGGAATGCGCCGGCGAAGACACGGTCGCGACAACGCACCGATTTCGATCTCGGCCATGTTGAGCCAGCTTCCGTGCTTCGGCGTGTACCGAAACTCGAACCGCTTTCGCACCCGCATGGCCTCCCGGGGTGCAAAGGCTTCATACAACGATGCGGGGCCGTGTGTGTTCAGGTTGTCCATGACCCGTACGATCTTCTTGCCGGGGATGGGATCATCCGCGAGTTCCCGGAGGAACTGCGCCCAGTCCCGCGCCGTGCGCCGATCGGTGACGTTCACCGTACGCCAGTTGTCGTTGGGCGCGAACGCCAGGAAGAGGTTGGCCGTGCCGTTTCGCTCGTATTCGTAGTCGACGATTTCCGGCTGCCCGGGCCGCACGGGGCGGGGAAGGCGGGTTTCCTTCGTCTGCTGCCGACGGGTCTCATCCATGCAGACCAAGACCTCGTTTTCGGCAAAATCCCGCTGGTACGTGTCCAGTACCTCCTCCATCGCCGCTACGAACGGCGCGTTGCGGCTCGGGGGAATGCACCCGTACGGCTTCAGCCAAGGCTGGATCTCCTTTTTTTCAGAGTCTTCCGTACCGTTTCCTTCGAGATGCTCTCGACGATCTCCATCTCCATCAGACGACCAGCCAGCAGCTTCAGTGTCCAGCGGACACAGCCCTCGGGCGGGGAAGAACAGGCCAAAGCCACCAGCTTCGCCTCCTTCGCCCCGTCCAGAAGTTTCGGTCGGCGGTTCTCCTGCTCCCGGCGGCGGAGGGCGGTCTCCAGATCCTCCGGAACACAGCGCTTGCGCAGGCGTTCGACCGTCGAGGCGCCGATGCCCAGGCCGCGCGCGATGTCGACATCCCGGAGTTTGCCGCCGTCGCGCCCTTCGTCCGCCATCAGGAGAATCTGCGCCCGACGACGACGCCAGGCGGCTCCGGTACCGTCGACGATCGCCTGGAGTTCCCGGCGCTCCGGCGCCGAAAGGCGCACTCGATCGAGCTTCCTGCCCTGAGGGTTGGCCATGATCCACTCCGATCCCCGCACCGAACCCCTGCAGGCAGGCTCGGTTCCCGGAAACCGGATCCGTCCGATCCCCAAGAGAGCGTGAGCGCCTGCACGTTCGGCATCGGGTCTGTGGGGATGAACAAAAGAGCGCCGTACCGATCGGGCACCCACGCGTGCCGACACGCACCGACACGGGGCCGACACGGAAATCTTGCCAGAATACTATCGTCAGTTCAACGTTTCCGTACTACTAGCCGCCCGTGAAGTCGAAGTCCGCTTCGGACAGGGCAAAAGCATTGACGTTTTCCAGCGTTACGGACCAGCCGCTGCCGGGTCCGGTAGTAATCACGGCATCGCCGGCCGCGTTGTTCTCGATGGTCAAGTCCTCGTAGGTCTTGTATGTGAACACGAGCGTGTCGTTTTCTTCCTCCGTGGTACGGAAGGTACGGAACCTAACGGGATTCCCGCCCGCGCCCGCGCCCGCGCCGTCAGCGGGGGTATAGGAAAGTCGGAAGTCCTTGATCGTGTCGTGGCCCGTGTCCCTCTCTTTGTCGAAAACGAAGCGATCCTGTCCGCGGCCGCCCCGCAGCACGTCGTTGCCGCCGCCGCCGTACATTTCGTCGTCGCCGCCGCCGCCGTTCAGGTAGTCGTCGCCGCCGCCGCCGTTCAGGTAGTCGTCGCCGGCGCCCCCGTACAGCCAGTCGTTGCCGGATGGGTAGCCGGGGCCAAGTATGTGGAGATAGTCGCCGTAGAGAACGTCGTTGCCGTCGCGCCCGTACAGCCTGTCGTCGCCGCCGCCGCCGTTCAGGTAGTCGTCGCCGTCTTCGCCGAACAGCCGGTCGTTGCCGCTGGAGCCGTACAGGGTGTCGTCGCCGCGGCCGCCGTACAGCCGGTCGTTGCCGGCGCTGCCTTGCAGGGTGTCGTCGCCGGCGCCCCCGTACAGCCAGTCGTTGCCGGCGCCCCCGTGCAGGTAGTCGTCGCCGGCGCCCCCGTACAGCCAGTCGGTGCCGCTGGCGCCGTACAAGGCGTCGTCGCCCAGCCCGCCGGACAGCCGGTCGTTGTCGTTGTTCGCGCCCAGCTGCTCGCCGTTGTTCGCGCCCCGCCCGCCGTACAGCCGGTCGTCGCCGGCCCCGCCGCGCAGCCAGTCGTCGCCGCGCCCGCCGTACAGCCGGTCGTTGCCGTTGGCGCCGTACAGGTGGTCGCGGCCGTCGCCGCCGTACAGGTGGTCGTCGCCCGCGCCGCCGAACAGGAAGTCGGGCCATTTGAAGCCATCCCAATCGTCGATGGTCTTCCCGCCATACAGGTGGTCGTCGCCGTCGCCGCCGAACAGGAAGTCAATTCCGTGGTCGCCGTACAGGTGGTCGTCGCCGTCGCCGCCTTCCAGCCGGTCGTCGCCGTCGCCGCCACGCAGGTAGTCGTCGCCGCGCCCGCCGGACAGGGAGTCGTCGCCCTTGGTCCCTCGGTAAACAGCCATGATCCGATCCTCCATGCAGGTTTGCCGGCCCGCAGCGTAGCACACGGCCGGAATCCGGCCCTTCGGCCCGCCGCGCACAGCGGCCCCACAGCGCGCGAAACGGCCCCGGCCCTAGTAGTACGGAAACGTTGAACTGACGATAGTATTCTGGCAGGATTTCCGTGTCGGTCCGTGTCGGCCCCGTGTCGGTGCGTGTCGGCACGCGTGGTGCCCGATCGGTATGGCGCTCTCTGGTTCATCCCCACAGACCCGATGCCGAACGTGCAGGCGCTCACGCTCTCTTGGGGACCGGACGGATCCGGTCCCCGGGAACCGAGCCTGCCTGCAGGGGTTCGGCACGGGGACCGGAGCGGATCATGGCCAACCCTCAGGGCAGGAAGCTCGATCGAGTGCGCCTTTCGGCGTCGGAGCGCCGGGAGCTCCAGGCGATCGTCGACGGTACCGGAGCCGCCTAGCGTCGTCGTCGGGCGCAGATTCTCCTGATGGCGGACGAAGGGCGCGACGGCGGCAAACTCCGGGATGTCGACATCGCGCGCGGCCTGGGCATCGGTGCTTCGACGGTCGAGCGTCTGCGCAAGCGCTGCGTTCTGGAGGGTCTGGAGGCCTCCCTCCGCCGCCGGGAGCAGGAGAACCGCCGACCGAAACTTCTGGACGGGGCGAAGGAGGCGAAGCTGGTGGCTTTGGCCTGTTCTTCCCCGCCCGAGGGCTGTGTCCGCTGGACACTGAAGCTGCTGGCTGGTCGTCGGATGGAGATGGAGATCGTCGAGAGCATTTCGAAGGAAACGGTACGGAAGACTCTGAAAAAAAGGAGATCCAGCCTTGGTTGAAGCATTACTGGTGCATTCCCCCGAGCCGCAACGCGCCGTTCGTGGCGGCGAGGGAGGAGGTACTGGATCCGTACCAGCGGGATTTTGCCGAAAACGAGGTTTTGGTCTGCATGGATGAGACCCGTCGGCAGCAGACCAAGGAAACCCGCCTTCCCCGTCCCGTGCAGCCCGGGCAGCCGGAAATCGTCGACTACGAATACGAGCGAAACGGTACGGCCAATCTCTTCCTGGCGTTCGCGCCCAACGACAACTGGCGTACGGTGAAAGTCACCGATCGGCGCACGGCGCGGGACTGGGCGCAGTTCATCCGGGAACTCGCGGACGATCACTTCCCCGGCAAGAAGATCGTACGGGTCATGGATAACCTGAACACGCACGGCCCCGCATCGTGGTATGAAGCCTTTGCACCCCGGGAGGCCATGCGAGTGCGAAAGCGGTTCGAGTTTCGGTACACGCCGAAGCACGGAAGCTGGCTCAACATGGCCGAGATCGAAATCGGCGCGTGGTCGCGACCGTGTCTTCGCCGGCGCATTCCCGATCGCGACACCATGCTGCGGGAGACCGCGGCGTGGGTCAAGCGCCGCAACACGGCCGGCGGTACTGTCGATTGGCGGTTCACGACGGCAGACGCCCGGGTGAAACTGAAGTCTCTATACCCAGCAATCCAATGATTCCGTACTACTAGGGCCTGTTAACGCTATAGAGGCTTGAGGGCATCGACAATGAGTGCGAAGTGGATGAAGAAGGTGAAGACGACATCCAGCTTGTCGAATCTCGTGAAGACACGCCGAAATCGCTTGATCCTCCGAAACAGGCGCTCGACTTCATTGCGTTTCTTGTACAGTTCTCGGTCGTATTCCCACGGCGTGATCCGGTTGGCCTTCGGTGGGACCACGGGCTCCAGTCCCCGGCCTGCCACCAGTGTACGGGTTTCGTCCCCTTCCCAGGCCTTGTCCATCACCAGACCACGTGCGGTATCCGGCAATGCCATGCGGTGCAGCAACTTGCGCCCCTGGGGCCCGTCGCCCTCCTGTCCTCCGGACAAGGAAAACCCTACCGCGTTTCGATCCTTCGCAGCTACCCGATGAAGCTTGGTGGTCCAGCCCCCGCGCGACTTCCCGATAGCCTGAGCACCGTGCTTTTCGAGCGCTCCCGTACCGTCCGGGTGCACCTTCACCACGGTGCTGTCCAAGGACAGCACCTCGACCTTCACCCGCATGATCTCCAAGCGCTGCAACTCCGCAAACACCCGATCCAGGACGCCTTTCTTCGCCCAGCGGTTCATCCGGGTGTAGATGGTGTGCCCGTGGCCGAAGTGCGCCGGCAGCCCGCGCCACTTGCATCCCTGCTCGGCCACGTACAGAATCGCGTTGAGAACCGACAGATTACTGAGCAAGACATTGCCGCGGTGCTTCGGAAAGACATGAGCGATACGCTCGTACTGGGCTTGCGTGAGTTCCATGACCGGGAATCCTCTCTACGAACCAGGGATCCGGATTCTATCACATATTCTACCACATAATGCGTTAACAGGCCCTAGGTCCGCTCGCTGCCCGGTGCGGTTCCGAAACCGGAGGTCCGAGGCCGAGGGGGTCCCCTCCCGCCTGCAGATGCCGCCAGCCGGTCGGCAAGGGACTCCATCGACACCCGCCCCGCCCGGACCTCGTCCACCCGGCGCCGCCAGTGTTCGGGAATGGCCGAAAGCCCAAATCTCGCACCCAGCACCGCCCCGACGATGGCACCGTTGGTATCCGTATCGCCGCCCGCCGCCACCATTCGGCAAACGCCCGCTTCAAAGCCCTCGGCCTGCCAGTAGGCAAGCAGCGCTCCCTGCAGGGACAGCAGGGTACCGCCCATGCCGCGACCGTCGAACTCCAGTTCGTCCAGCGTCGAACGCGCCGCCCCACGGACCGCCTCCGTCACCGAAGACGGCGCTTCGGACCGATAGCCATACGGGCTCAGCACCGACCGGGCCGCCGCCACGCCGTCCCGTGCCGAGCGCAACAGATCGTCCGCGGACAGCATCTCGCCGCGCAGCGCGGCGGCCGTCGCCAGGTTCGCGATCGCGCAGGACCAGCCGCAACGCCGGTCCCAGTGCGTCGACACGGCGGACACCACGCTCTCCCGCACCAGCCGATGCGGATCGTCGCGCCACCGGATCGCGAGGGGAGCGCAGCGCATCAGTGCGCCGTTTCCGGCCCGGCCGCCGTTCCAAGCCTGTCGCGACGCCTCGATGATGGACACGCCCCGCGGTTTCCGCACGACGGTTTCCCCGGCCCCGGCCCGCATGCATGCGAGCCGCTGCGGATCGGTGCCGCCATACAGGGTCAGCACCTCTGCGGTCAGCATGCCCATGCCCGACCCGTTCGTTTCCGCCCACCGCCAGAAGCGAAGGCCCAGCGCGTCCACATCCAGTCCCTCGGCGGCCTCAGCCGCCTCCGCGACCTCGATGGCCAACGCGAGATCATCGTCGTCGGGGCACCCGGAATCCGCGGCGATCTCCCGTACGCCGTCCGGATACCGACGAGCGATGCGCGCCTTCGAATCTCCCTCCATCGGGATTCCCAGCAGGTTCCCGACCGCGATTCCGGCCATCAGTCCCCGCGCCCGATCCCGGTCGATCCGATCGATGTCAGTCATGGTCACGGGTTCCGTTCTCGGGGTGTCTCGAAAACGCCGCATGAATCACGGTGCCGTCCAGAACCAGCATCTGCCCGGTGACCGGTCCGGCCTGCGTGCGGTACTCCACCCCCAGGCCCACGCCCGGCACATCTCGCATGGGCTCCCGTACCGACCGCCGGGCGAACTCCATGGCCCGGTCGGCCGACAACGGCGTCGGGGCCGCCGGCTCTGGAGACGGCGGACCTTCCAGATAGTGCGAGCGCACCAGCCGGCCCCAGTGCGCTGCGAGCAGATGCGGCGCGCCGAACAGGTCCATGGCCAGCATCTGCCCGCCGCGCGCGACCACCATGCCGCACTGGCCCGGCAGCGGCCCCCGTTCGACCAGTTCCCCGACGGCGTCCGCGCGGGCCGGATCCTGCCGGCAGGCCAGCTCCAGATCCGCAGCCGCCGACGTATCGGACCTGACCACGGCGCGCGACAGCATGACGTCGACCTCGCGCCAGACTCGGTGCTGGTCGCCGGCGCGACCTTCCGCCATCCGGGCGCTCCGGGTGACGGCCGCGCGCTGCAGCGCCCGGATGCGGGCGGGTGCGAACGACTCGGAGCGGCGCCATGCCTGACGATCGCCCCAGCGGCCCTGCTCCAGGCAGCTCACGGGAATTTCGAGGCCGGAACCCGCCGCCACGAGCACCGTGGTATTGACGACACGGTTCTGCTTCCCGCCCAGGAAATGTTCGCCCTCGACCAGCAACACCGCCCGGTCCGTGGGATTGAACGCTCGCAGTGCCTGCACCGATTCGATCTCGAGCTCGTCCACCAGCAGCCCGGACGACTCCCCGGTGGCAATATCCGGCAACTCGCGGTTCGCCAGATAGACGGGAAAGAACGAAACGCCCAGCCGGGTGACCGGTGCCCCCACGGCGGCGATTTCAAGGTTTGGAACGGTCATGAGTCCCCTTTCAGGGGTTATTGTCGGGAAGACAATATGGGGGCGGATTTCATATTGTCAAGCTGACCATTTATGGCTTCTTCCAACCCCCGGATTCCGGGCACGCCCGATGCCCGCAGGGCCCTCCGGACCGAATTCGGCAAGGTTTGCCGAATCAGCCCTGGCGCCCTTTCCTGCACGACCGGACTCCTCGGTCGGCACTAGCTGCAGGCGCTCGGGCTGATCCTCGAGGACGCGTTTGATCGGGATGTGGGCTTCCATACGGAGGAAGGTGCACCATCCGGAATTCATGCCCGCCCGAAAAAGGTCCCTCCATCTGACTCCAATACCTGAATCGGATCGTGGAGACAGCGAAGAATCCCGTTTTGGGGCGGGGATCGCCCGGTTTGACCGGAAATTCGCCGGAGGTTCGGGAACCTTCACGAGAATGGCCCTGCGAGATGTCCTCCGCCCGCAGTCGGAACGGGGCCGGGTTGCGATCGAGACGAGCGATCTCGACGAACACTCGCGGGATGGCCTTCCGCCGATGCTGCGCCGGATTCCGCTCGTGCTCGCCGACCGGTCGGCCCGGGCCCGGCGGTTCGAGAGCCTGCAACAGGGGATCCTTCCCGGAGTGCCCCACACGCAAGGGCGTCCCGGCAGGGAGCTGTAGACACGACGATCCCACGCTGCTGATCCAGCGGCGATCGGCGAGATTTTTCGGTCTGCGTCGCGCTGCAATCGTGCTGCCAAGGCTCCATCAGACCCTCTCGGCGCGAAAAATTGCGATCAAGGGGCGATCTGTGATGACGCAAGCCCCAACGCACTCGGATTCCGCGTCTCGGAATCAGCGTGGGATCACCGTGGAGCTGTCGAGGATCCTGGTGACGGGTCACCCGAAGCAGGGCTCGGGGCAGGACTTCGATCCCCTGCACGACCTGGTGGACGGGCACGGGACGGTTCGGAAGTTTCCGGGGCAGACCTCCGGGACGACCCGCGGTACGGGGAGCGGACCGGGGTGGACCACGCGAGCCTGCGGACGCCGGAGGTGCCGGGGAAGGGACCGCAGCGGATCGCGGAAAGCGGCCATGCGCGGGCAAGGAAGCGTAGAATGCCCGGTTTTGGGAACCAACTCCGACAGGAACCCGCTCCATCGATCCACGCTCCGGTGATCGATCTCCGCTCCGCCCACCGGACCGATTGCTCGGTTCCTGCGGAAAACGGATATGGTCGGATCAACCACGAGCCTGTCCGTGACGGCTGCCCATGCAGGACCAGTGCGATCCAGAGACCGGCCCGCAGTTCGCGGTAGCCACCGAGACCGCGCTGTTCACCGTCGGTGAAGACGCGCTTGAAGTGCTGCTGATCGAACGCAGTGGCGATCCCTGCCGCGGGGTGTGGGCCCTGCCCTGCGGCTTCGTACGCCCGGACGAGACTCTGGAGGAGGCCGCGGCCCGCGGACTCGCGGAGGAAGCCGGGTTCGACGGAAGCGTCCGGCACCTGGAGCAACTGGCCGCCTATGGCCCTCCGGACCGCAGCCCGGGTCGGCGGGTCATCACCATCGCCTACTGGGCGGTCTGCGCGAGTCTGCCGGTTGCGCAGGGCAGCGGGAACGCCCGCGCCCGCCGCCTTGCACCGGTACCGCAAATCGAGACCGGTGCCGTCCCCCTCGCCTTCCCTCGTGCGCGGATCGTCCGCGATGCTGCGGAACGGATCCGTTCCGGGCTGGAGCACACGGCGCTCGCGGCCCGCTTCTGTCCACCGGCGTTCACCATCCGGGAACTCCGTCGGATCTACGAAACGATCTGGGACGTGTCCCTTGATCCGGGCAACTTCCATCGCCACGTGCGGGAGAGCAGGCTGTTCCGCCCCTTCGACGGGGCGCCCGGACGGGACACCGATCATCTTCGCCTGCAGGGAACGGCCCGGACGAGCACCGGGGAACGCGCCGCACCGGACCGGGAAAGCAGGAAGCCCGCCGGAGCGCCCGCACCAAGCAAGGCACGGGATGCGCCTGCGCACTCCGGAACCCGGAGAGACCGGGCTGCGTCGGGCAAGGCCCTCCGAACCCGTGCCGCCGAGGTCGGGGAACGCAAGGAAAGCGCCGAATCGGTCACGCGGAGCCACGGATCGGATGTACCTGCGCAGGCCCTGACCGGGATGTACCGGGCCCTGCCGACAACGAACCGCGCGGCGTCGGCCCGGGAAGGCAAGGGGATCGACGCACCGGTCCGGCCAAGCCGGGAACCGGACGCACCTGCACAGATCAAGGTTCAGATGGACCGGGCCCTGTCAACGACCGGCCCCGCCGCATCGTTCCACGCCCGGCACGTCTTCCGGGCGCGCGCCGCACCGGTCAGGGAAAGCAGGTCCATCGCCATGCCGGTCGCGCACCGCCCGGAACCGGAGACGCCGGTCCGGCGAAGCAAACGGACTTCCCGCGGCCGGCCGGCGGGACTCTGGATGGTTCGGAACCCGGATTCCGACCGGCCGGCCGGGACCGGCCGGATGCTCGCCAGGCCGCGGCGCGCATCACGGCCCGGCCCTGCTTCTCCGGGCGAGGATCCGTGAAGGAAGGCCACGGCGGCCGGCGCGCAGGGATCGGGTGCGGTCGGACTCCGGGGCCGGCGGAGCTGCCCCACGGAGCGACCGCGACCATCGGATAGGCCGCCCGACCCCGGCCGCCATCGATGGGTTCCCGTGCCGGAAGCCGCCGACATCCTGCAGGCGCCCTGAACGGTGCCGGGCACGGTCGTCGGGCTCCGCGTCCGAAGCCGCAAGGGCGTGCGGCGGTCCGCGGCCACCGACGCGGAATCCGGTGACGTCCGCGCGCCGCTCGGTTACGATGGCGAGTCCGTCCGGATCCGCGGTCGTCATCGGCGCCCGGGTGGTGTGGCGGCCGCCCAGCACACGGGGACCCCGGAACCATGCTGCAATTCTCCGACCGAACCAACGACCTGCTGGAACGCCTCCATGCGTTCATGGACGAGCATGTCTATCCGAACGAAGCGAAGATGGATGCCCAGATCGCCGAGGGCGACCGCTGGTCCCACCCGCCACTCATGGACGAACTGAAGAGCCGGGCACGGCAGGCGGACCTATGGAACCTGTTCCTCCCCGAATCGGAATACGGGCCCGGCCTGTCCAACTTCGAATACGCGCCGCTGTGCGAGGTCATGGGGCGTTCCGAGCATGCACCCGAGATTTTCAACTGCTCCGCCCCGGACACGGGAAACATGGAAGCCCTCGCCCGCTACGGCACCCGGGCCCAGCAGGAGCGGTGGCTGGAGCCCCTGCTGGCCGGCGAGATCCGGTCTGCCTTCGCGATGACCGAACCCGATGTCGCATCCTCGGATGCCACCAACATCGAGTGCCGGATCGAACGCGACGGCGACGATTACGTCGTCAACGGCCGGAAATGGTGGACCTCGGGAGCGCTCTCGCCACGCTGCGAACTGCTGATCGTCATGGGCAAGACCGACCCGGGCAATCCGGACCGGCACCGGCAGCAGTCGATGGTGCTGGTGCCCCGACGCACCCCGGGCGTCACCGTGGTCCGCCACCTTCCGGTGTTCGGGTTCGACGATGCGCCGCACGGCCATGCCGAGGTCGGGTTCGAAGACGTGCGGGTTCCGGCCGATCACCTGCTGCTGGGCGCGGGACGCGGTTTCGAAATCGCGCAGGGACGCCTCGGGCCGGGGCGGATCCACCACTGCATGCGGCTCATCGGCCTGGCGGAACGGGCGCTGGAGAAGATGTGCAAGCGCGTGAAGTCGCGCGTGACCTTCGGTCGGCCGATCTCGGAACAGACCGTCACCCAGGAACGGATCGCGGACGCGCGGATCGGCATCGATCAGGCGCGGCTTCTCGTGCTCCATGCGGCCTGGCGGATGGATACCGCAGGCAACAAGGAGGCACGAAAGGACATCGCGATGATCAAGGTGGCCACGCCCCTGATGGCCTGCAAGGTGCTCGACTGGGCCATCCAGGCGCACGGCGGCGGCGGCGTCACTTCCGACTTCGGGCTGGCCTCGGCGTACGCCAGTGCCCGGGCCCTGCGGCTCGCCGACGGCCCCGACGAAGTCCACCGCAACCAGATCGCCAAGCTCGAACTCCGGCGCCACAACTAGTCGCGCACGACCATGGAACGGAGGGTTCGCGCGCACCACCTGGCAGCGGCGGCGGTCCTGATGCTGATCATCGCTCTCGGAATCGCCGGGCATGCACTCGCGACCCTGGCGGGCGATGCGGCCGGGCAGACGGAAGTCCGGCTGGGCCTGCTCAGCCGCGTCCAGGGTCTCGCCCTCGAGCGTGCGGAACGGGACGCGGCGGTTCATCGCGTCGCCAACCGCCTGCTGATGTCGGACACCTCGGTGGATGCGGGGGTCGCACGCGAGATCGTCGACGGGACTCGGGCGCTGGTCCGAAGGTACGCGGCGATGGACGCCTACCTGTCCGAAGTCGGTCACCGCCTGCCCGCCACCGAACGTTCGGCCGCCGCCGACCGGATCCGACAAATCCGGGAAGCCGCAGACGATGTCGCCGGCCGGGCCGAGCACCTGGCCAACGATCCGACCGATCCGGCCCGACTGGAGGCGGTGGCCGCGGCGACCCGCGCTCTGGGCACGGTCCTGTCCCGGACACGCTCGCACCTCGAAGGCACGCTCGAACGGGACCGCAACCGCATGATCGACGCCGCGCAGGGGACGATGCTCTGGTGCGCGTCGCTGGCCGTGGTCGCGCTGATCCTGGGGGGCGTGTCCCTGCGGAGGCGCGCCGTACCATGACCGGCGGCGGCCTGATCGAAGTGCGCCGGCCGCACCGTTTCGACTCTGATCGGCTCGCTTCGCACCTGGCCGGTCGACTCCCCGGGTTCACCCGCCTCGACCGGGTCCGCCAGTTCCACGGCGGCCAGTCCAATCCCACGTTCGTGCTGGAGGGAAACGACGGAGTCTGGGTGCTTCGCAAGCAGCCCCCGGGAGACCTGCTGCCGTCCGCCCACGCCGTCGACCGGGAATTCCGCGTGCAGGCCGCCCTCCGGGAACAGGGCGTGCCCGTACCCGAGATGCACCTGTTCTGCGACGACGCGTCGATCATCGGCACCCCGTTCTACGTGATGGAACGCCTGGAAGGGCGGGTATTCGACGATCCACTGCTGCCGGGCCTCGCGCCCGACGAACGAGGAGCGCTGTACGACGCGATGAACCGCACCCTCGCGGCCCTCCACCGGATATCGCCCGAGGCGGCCGGTCTCGCGGACTTCGGTCGACCCGGCAACTACTTTGCCCGCCAGATCGCACGCTGGACCCGGCAGTGGGAGCTCAGCCGCACCCGCGAGATTCCCGAAATGGACCGGTTGATCGAGTGGCTGCCCGCCCACATCCCGCCCGGCGACGAGACCGCCGTGGTACACGGCGACTTCCGCCTGGGCAACCTGATGTTCGCCCCGGACCGGCCAGACGTCATCGGCGTGCTCGACTGGGAACTCTCGACCCTCGGGCACCCGCTCGGCGATCTGGGATACAACATCTCGGGGTTCCACCTGCCCCGATCGATTCGTCACGGGATCATGGGATTGCAGCCCGACTACGGCATTCCGGACCGGGCGGCCTATGTGGCCGACTACGGTCGGCGAACCGGTCGCCGACCGATCGAAACCGACTTCTACGTGGTCTTCTCGATGTTTCGCTTCGCCGCCATCGCCGAAGGCGTCCTCGCCCGGGCCCTGGGCGGAAACGCCAGTTCCGCCAACGCCCGGGATGTCGGTGCACAGACGGTTCCGTACGCCCGGACGGCCTGGGCGCTGGCCGCCGGCGAAACCCCGTGAATCCGATTGGCTGGCGCGCCGTCGACCCCGGCGGGCTCACGACGGAACGGCATTTCGAACGCACACTGACCTGCTTTCGCGACCGGCCGGCGAATCTCGGCGCGATGCTCTGCGCCACCGCTGTCCGTTGCCCGGACGGGGAAGCCGTCATCGACGACGGGCAGAGGCGGTCGTACCGGGAACTGCTGCGCCGCGCCGAGGGCATGGCCGCGCACCTCACCCGTCTGGGCCTGGTCGCCGGAGACCGGGTGGGCATCTGGTCCGGCAACCGGTGGGACGCCATCGCCGCAGTCGTCGCGTGCCTGCGGGCCGAACTGGTCGCGGTGCCGCTCGGGCACCGCCTGCAGACCGACGAAGTCGCCTACATGCTGGAGGACAGCGGCGCGCGAACCCTGATCGTGGAGCGCGCCCTGGCCGCCCGTGCGCCCGGAAAACGCCACGTGTCCAACCTCGGCAGCGTGCTCCCGCTGGACCGCCTCGGCACCGATCCGGACGACCTTCGGAACTGCGAACTGCCGTCCCCGACGGGCGGCGAGGAAACGCTCGCATTCCTGATGTACACGTCGGGCACGACCGGCCGGCCCAAGGGCGCCATGATCACCCATTTCAACCTTGCCCATAGCATCCTTCACTACGTTCGCGCGATGCGCCTCGAAGACCGGACCGAACGTACGCTGCTGGCCGTCCCCTTCACCCACATCACGGGTCTCGTCGCCCAGATTCTCACCCTGTTCGCCCGCGCGGGCACGGTCGTCGTGCAACGGGAGTTCCGGGCCGATCGGACCCTCCGAATGCTTCGGAACGAACGAATCACGCATACGGTCATGGTGCCGGCGATGTACCACCTGATCCTGCGCTCCGGCGGACTCGATGCGACCCCGCTGCCGCACTGGCGGATTGCCGCCTACGGCGGCGCGCCGATGCCGGCGGCGCTGGTCGAGGAGATCCAGCGTCGCCTCCCCCGCCTGCAGCTGATGAACGCCTACGGATCCACCGAGACCACCTCCCCGGCCACCCTGCTTCCACCTGACGACGCCGTACGCCGCAGCGGCAGCGTCGGAATCCCGATGCATTGCGCGGAAGTCCGGGTGTGCGACACCGAGGGCAGGGTGCTCGGCCCCGGTCAAAACGGGGAACTCCGGATCTCCGGTCCGATGGTGGTCCCGGGCTACTGGAACCTTCCCGACGTCAACCGGACGGTCTTCGGCGACGGGTGGTGGCGATCCGGCGACATCGGACGAATGGACGCCGATGGCTATGTCGAGGTGCTGGATCGCAGCAAGGACATGATCAACCGGGCGGGCTACAAGGTGTACTCGGCCGAGGTGGAGAACCTGCTGCTCCAGCATCCCGGGGTGGTCGAGGCCGCGGTCGTGGCTCGACCCTGTCCGGTGCTCGGCGAACGCGTGCACGCGTTTGTCACCGTCTCTTCCGGCGGACCCACCGCCGACGAACTGACCCGTTTCGCCGCGACCCGGATCGCGGACTACAAGGTTCCCGAAACCTTCACGCTGCAGTCGGAAGCACTCCCGCGCAATGCCAACGGCAAGGTCGTCAAGTCCGTCCTCCGGACTCGTGCCGCCGACGACATTGCGGTGCCCCGACGGTAGCGGATCCGCCGGCGTGTCCGGGGCCGACCCGCCGACCGCTTTCGCCCGTACGGCGTGCCGGCCGCCAACCGCCGAGAAGGAGGTCGCTGTGACCTATCCGCACGCATCCCTGCCCGGAGCCATCCGCGCCCGCGTGGTGAACAATGCCAACGGACTCGACATGCACGTCCTGGAGGCCGGCGCCGCCGGCAACCCGGGGCTGCTGCTGCTGCACGGTTTCCCCGAACTCGCCTACAGCTGGCGCAAGACCCTGATCCTGCTGGCGGACGCAGGTTACCGTGTGGTCGCGCCCGATCAGCGCGGATACGGTCTCACCGCCGTCGAAGCGGCACGCTACGGCGACGACCTTGCTCCCTATCGCTTTCTCAATCTCGTCAAGGACATCGCGGGGCTGCGGCCGGCTCTCGGAATCGACGGATTCGAGGCCGTGATCGGCCACGATTTCGGCGCGACCGTGGCCTACCTCGCCGCGCTTACCCGCCCCGATCTGTTTCGACGTCTGATCCTGATGAGTGCCCCGGTGGCCGGGGTTCCCACCGGTCGGGACCGGCAGCACGCCGTCGTGGCCGTCGAACCCCAGCTGGAAGCGCTGCCCCGCCCGCGCAAGCACTACCAGTACTACTACACGACGCCGGCGGCCGACGGCGACATGAGGAATGCGCCGGGCGGCATCCACGCGTTTCTTCGCGCCTACGCGCACCACAAGAGCGGCGACTGGCCCGGCAACCGCCCGTTTCCGCTGCAGGCCTGGACTGCGGAGGAACTGGCCCAGCTCCCTACGTATTACGTGATGGACTACCACGAAACCATGGCGGCCACCGTCGCCCGTCATGCCCCGCTCCGCGCCGCACCATGGCTGACGGACCGGGAGCTCGCCGTGTACGCGAACCAGTTCGCCCGGACCGGATTTCAGGGCGGGCTCAACTGGTACCGCGTCCTGCTCGACCCCGAACAGGTCCACGAGTTGCACCCCCATGCAGGGGCGGCGGTCCGGATGCCGTCTGCATTCATTGCCGGCGCTGCGGATTGGGGGGTGCACCAGGCACCCGGCGCATTCACCCGAATGCAATCGACGGCCTGCCGCGACATGCGGGCCGTGCACCTGATCGAGGGGGCGGGCCATTGGGTTCAGCAGGAGCGCCCGGAGGCCACGGCGGCGGCCATCCTGCAGTTTCTGAACACCAGCTGATCCAGCGTCCCGCACGACCGGCCGGGCGGTCCGTGCAGCCGGCCCCTGCACGTCCGCACCCCCCGCGCTCCGGCGCGGTCGCGGGAGACTCCCGCCCCGATGCTGCGAACGATCTCGAAGCCGCCGGTTGCGGGGAGGGGAAATCGCCGGCCCGAACGCTGTACTATCCGGCCCGGGTTGCGCCGGACTCCGGTCCGGTTCTCCCCTCCGTCCGGCGGCCGACGCCGGCCGATCAAGACCCGGAGTGACCGCCGTTGCGGCCATGGCTGCGGCCGCAGCACTGGAGAAACGCGATGTCGTCTGATCACGCCCGCTGCGCCGCATTGGTCGGTCCCTACCTCAGCGGAAAAACGACCCTTCTCGAGAGCTTTCTCGTCGCGGCGGGCGCCGTCAGCCGACGCGGTTCGGTCAGGGACGGAACCTCGGTCGGAGACTCCTCCGACGAGGCGCGGGCGCGCAGCATGAGCACCGAACTCACGCCGGCGCGCATGACGTATCTGGGAGACCGCTGGGCCCTGCTCGACTGTCCGGGTTCGATCGAATTGATGCAGGAAACGGCGAACGCCGTTCATGTGGCCGACATTGCGGTGCTGGTGATCGAGCCGTCGATCAGCCGGATGGTGACCGTGACGCCGATCATCCAATCCCTGCAGTCGCAGCGGATTCCCTACATGGTGTTCATCAACAAGGTCGATACCCTGACCGAACCGATCTCCGATGTGGTGGCCGCCCTCAAGGGCGTGTCCGGCGCCTCCGTGCTCGTGCGGGAGTACCCAATCACGGATGGCGAGGCGGTCGTCGGGTACGTCGATCTGGCCAGTCGCCGCGCCTTCTCGTACGCGGCAGGGACGGAATCGGAGGAAATCGCGTTCCCGGAGTCGCTGTCGGACGAGGTGACGATTGCACGCGAGGAGATGCTCGAAGTGCTCATCGACTTCGATGACGCGATCCTGGAGAAGATGCTCGAGGAGGAAATTCCGGACGCGGACGAAGTGTACGAAAAGGCGGCACGGATCATGCGGGAGCGCGACATCGTTCCGGTCTTTTTCGGCTCTGCCGAACACAGTCACGGCGTTCGCCGACTCCTGAAGGCCCTGCGCCACGACGCCCCCCAGCCGCAGGAACGGGCCGGCCGTCTGGGCTTCGATCCGGACGGCGCAGCCTCGGTACAGGTATTCAAGACCTTTCATGCCCAGCACAGCGGGAAAATTTCGCTCGCCCGGGTCTGGAGCGGCGATCTCGCCGACGGCCAGACCCTCGGCGGCGCCCGGATCGGAAGCCTGCAGGCGCTGTTCGGCAGCCGGGCCGAAAAGATCTCCTCGGCCGCCTTCGGCGACATCGTCGGACTCGGCCGGATGGAGGCCGCCCGCACCGGAGACATCCTGCGTGCCGGGCCCGACCCGGCCGACGGATCCGGCTGGCCCGAACCCCTTTCGCCCGTGTACGGGCTGGCCATCACCCCCGAGAACCGGAGCGACGAAGTCAAGCTGACCGGCGGGCTGCAGCGTCTCAACGAGGAGGACCCCTCGCTGACGTACCGGCAGGACGAAGATACCCATGAACTGGTGCTTCTCGGCCAGGGCGACATCCATCTGCAGATCGCGCTGGAGAAGCTCCGGTCCAAGTACAACGTGGCTGCGACCGCGCAGCGGCCGAGCGTGCCCTACAAGGAAACGATCCGCAAGCCCGTCACCCAGCACGGCCGGTTCAAGCGCCAGACGGGTGGACACGGAATGTTCGGGGATGTCGTGGTCGACATCGCTCCGCGCGTCCGAGGCAGCGGGTTCGCGTTTTCCGACAAGATCGTCGGCGGTTCGGTCCCGCGGCAGTACATCCCGGCCGTGGAAGCCGGCGTCCGGGAATTTGCCGGCACAGGGCCGCTGGGATTTCCGGTGGTGGACTTCGCCGTCACGCTCACCGACGGCCAGTTCCATTCCGTCGACAGCAACGAAATGTCGTTCAAGCTGGCTGCACGCGTGGCGATGACCGAAGGCCTGCCGAAGTGTGCGCCGGTGCTCCTGGAACCCATCGCCCGAGTCACCATCGATGTACCGTCGGAGTACACCAACAAGGTGCACGGCCTGATCAGCGTCCGGCGCGGCCAAATTCTGGGATTCGAGCCCAAGGAAGGATGGGCCGGATGGGACTCCCTGCAGGCGCACATGCCCCAGTCGGAGCTGCACGACCTGATCATCGAACTGCGCTCCCTGAGCCAAGGCGTCGGAACCTACCGCGCGGCCTTCGACCATCTGCAGGAACTGACCGGGAAGATCGCCGACGAGATCGTGCGGGCTCGCGCCACCGCCCGCAGGGAGGAACGCGAACGCTAGCCTCGGAACCCGGCCCGTCGCGGGTCGGCCGGCAGGCCGAACGGCCCGGCGGGATTCCGCCGAACCGCGCGAACCGTTCGCCCCGAAGGACGGCGGCGGCGGATTCCGCCCGACCGGAACGGCCGCACTCCGTCCGCCCGCGGACGGTCCGTCAGCCGGACTTCCGATCCCGGCACGCCGCCGCCGCCCGTCCCCACGCCGATACCAGCATCTCCACTTCGGCGCTGGCAATGTCCGGTCCGAAACTCACCCGCACCGCACCCCGTACCAGCTCCGGCGCGACGTGCATGGCCTCCAGCACGTGACTGGGCCCCACCTTGCCCGACGAACAGGCCGAGCCCGTGCTCACCGCGACACCCTCGAGATCCAGCCGGATCACGACTGCCTCGGCATCGCATCCCGGCAGCGACAGCATCGAGGTGTTGGGAAGCCGGTCGCTGGACCGGGCGATGACGCAGGTTTCCGGGGCCGCCTCGCACGCCGCGCGCTCGATCCGGTCGCGTACGCCGCGGAGCACCGTCCACGCCGGCGGGCGGGCAGCGGCCACCGCGCCGAAGCCGGCCGCCGCCGCCACGTTCTCGGTGCCGGCCCGCCACCCGCGCTCCTGTCCGCCGCCGCGCAGCAACGCCCGACCCAGCACGCCGTCCCGGGCGATCAGGGCTCCCGCCCCCTGAGGCCCCCCGGACTTGTGGGCCGACAGGGCCAGGGAATCGACCCCCAGGCTCGCGAGCGTGAACGGCATGCGGCGCCATCCCTGGGCCGCATCGCAGTGCACCCGCACCCCCGCCTCCCTCGCCATGGAGGCGGCTTCCGCCACGGGCTGAATCACGCCGGTTTCGTTGTTGGCCAGCATGACGGCGACCAGCTCCGGGCGCGGTTCCGTTCGGAGCAAGGATCCCAGACGCTCCAGATCGATCGTGCCGTCGGCCCGGGCCGGCACGGTACGGCTGCGGGCGGTCAGGACGCGCACCGAATCGTGCTCGATCGCGGTCGTCAGCACCCGGTGCGGGGAACGGCCGGCGCCGACAAGGGCATTGGCTTCGGTCGCACCCGAGGTGAACACCACGTCCTCGGGGCGGGCGCCGACCGAAGCTGCGACGGCCTCGCGCGCATCCTCCAGCAGACGTCGCGCCGCCCGCCCGCAGTGGTGGATCGACGACGCGTTGCCGGTGCGGCCCATCGCCTCGATCATCGCGGCCCGCGCGATCTCGAGCAGGGGCGCCGAAGCGTTGTAGTCGAAGTAGGCGCTCCGACGGGCACCGGAACGGGGCATCGCGAGATCGGACCGCAGGGGTCAGCGTCGGGACCGGGGTCCGGCATCGGCCTCCGGCCCGGCCCTCCCGTCGGCCGCCGGCACCGTCTCCAAGACCACCAGACGCTCGCGCAGGGCCGACAGCTCGGCTTCCAGTCGCTCCAGCGCGGCCGCATTGGGGTCCCGCGCATCCACCGGCGTGCCGTAGGCCGTGATCTTCCCGTCGCTCGGACCGCACCCTCCGATCCGGCGAGCGGGAATGCCGACCACCGTGGCTTCCGCCGGCACGTCGCGCACCACCACGGCATTGGCTCCGACGCGGGCGTTCCGACCCAGCGTGATCGGACCCAGCACCTTGGCGCCGGCGCCCACGATCACCCCGTCGGCCAGCGTCGGGTGCCGCTTGCCCGGCTCGAGCGACGTTCCGCCTAGGGTCACGCCCTGGTAGAGGAAGCAGTCATCGCCGATGTCCGCGGTTTCCCCGATCACGACCCCCATGCCGTGGTCGATGAAGAACCGGCTGCCGATCGTCGCGCCCGGATGAATCTCGATGCCGGTAAGCCCGCGGGCGAGATGCATCAGCCACCGGGCCAAGAGCCGGAAGCGCCGCCGCCACAACCAGTGGGACAGGCGATAGACCGCCACCGCGTGGAATCCCGGATAGCAAAGCACGATCTCCAGCGCACCCCGCGCCGCCGGATCCCGGATGCGAATCGACCGGAACTCCTCCCGCAATGCCGTGAACATGGATGCTCCGAAGCTCGATCCCGAAACCGGCAGGACGGCCGGCGCCGGCAGGCCGGGCATGTGAAACCGAACCGGCTGGTAACGGGTGCGCGAACTATATACAATCGCGCCGTTTCGCGGGATCTCGCCGAATCGTTCCGGAGACCGGCCGCGCGCTCCCGGTTCCGTGCATCGGAGTTCCCGTATGCCCGAAGTCACGATCAACGGCCCCGCCGGGCGCCTGGAAGGCCGGTACCACGATGCCGGCACAGCATCCGCCCCCCCGCTCGCCCTGGTGCTGCACCCGAATCCGCAGGGGGGCGGAACCATGAACAGCAAGGTCGTGTACGCCCTGTTCCATTCGTTCGCCCACTTGGGCTTCTCGGTGCTGCGCTTCAACTTCCGGGGGGTCGGGCGCAGCGAGGGATCCTACGCCAACGGCGAGGGCGAACTCGTCGATGCCGCCGTGGCCCTGGACTGGCTGCAGGCGACGCACGACGACAGCCGCAACGTCTGGATCAGCGGATTTTCGTTCGGCGCCTGGCTCGCGCTCCACCTGCTCATGCGCCGGCCCGAACTGAGCGGATTCGTCTCGATCGCGCCGCCGGTGAACCGATACGACTTCTCGTTTCTCTCGCCGTGTCCGAGATCGGGCCTCATCCTGCAGGGAGATCAGGACTCCATCGTGCCGGAAGCGGCGGTCTCCGATCTGGTCCGGGACACTGAGGTGCAGAAGAACGTGTCCATCGCCTATGAGCGGATTCCCGGCGCCGATCACTTCTTCCGCGGTCACCTCGACATGCTCGCGCAGGCCGTCGTCCGGTACGTATCGGGCCGCATGCAGCCCGCCTCCTGATCACGGCCCGCGCGGATACACGAGCGTCCCGCCGCTGGTCGGCCGGGCCACCCCGGTGGTGCCCGGCACGGAGAGCGGCAGCCCCCGCAAGGATCGGACCGCCAGCCATCCGAATGCCTGCGCCTCCAGCGCATCGCCGTCGAGTCCGACCTGTTCGACCAGGGCGACGGGAGCAACGATCCGGCGCCGGAGGGCGGCCATGAGGACCGGGTTGTGTCGACCGCCGCCGGTCACCAGCCACCGGGTCGGCGGCTCGGGCATCCACGCTTGGGCCCGGGCCGCGGCCGCCGCGCAAAAGGCGGTCAGCAGCGCCGCCGCATCCGCGGGCGAACGGGACCGGACGACCTGCGCGCAGCGGGTCCGGAAATGATCCCGATCCAGCGACTTCGGGGGCGGACGGCGGAAGTAGGGATCGGCCAGCAGGATCTCCAGATCGCCTTCCGGCACTGCACCCCGGGCCGCCAGCCGGCCGTCCCGGTCGCACGCCGTCCCCTGCACCCGCCGCGCGTGATCGTCCAGGGGTGCGCAGCCCGGCCCGGTATCGAAGGCCGACACCGCGCCGTCGCGGCCCAGCCAGGTCACGTTCCCGACGCCTCCGAGGTTCAGGAACGCGAGCGGGCGGACCATGGACGCGGCCACGGCCCGATGAAACAACGGGGCCAGCGGTGCTCCCTCGCCCCCTTGCGCCACATCCCGGCTGCGGAAATCGGTCACCACCGGGATCCCGGTCGCGGTGGCGAGCCGGCCGGCATCCCCCGCCTGCCAGGTCCACCCCTCCTCCGGAGCATGGGCCACGGTCTGTCCGGGGAACCCGATGACCTGCACGTCGGCGGCCCGCACGTCCGCCTTCCGCAACAGGGCGCGGACCGCCGCGACGTGCCGGTCGGTGAGCGCCCGGACCACCGACGGCCGCTTCAGGTTGCCGGCCGCCAGGTTCCGGAAGGCACCGTCGTACGACCGGGTAAGCGCGGGGCCGAACGAGATCCGGTCGCCGCCGTCGGTCCGGACCAGCGCCGCATCCACGCCGTCGCCCGATGTGCCGCTCATCAGCCCGATGGCCGTCTGCATCATCCGGCCGGTCCCGCTTCCGCCTCGCCCATGGTACGTTCTCCGCACGCCCTGCCCGTCCCCGCCGTGCCGATCCCATGACCGAATTCCGCTCCGACTTCCTGCGGCGCATCTCCGAACGGGGCTACGTGCACCAGTGTACCGACCGCGTGGGACTCGACCGTCTGCTGTCCGGCGAGACACCGGTCGGCGCCTACATCGGCTTCGACTGCACGGCCCCCGGCCTGCATGTCGGGAGCCTGCTCCAGATCATGCTGCTGCGGCAGTTCCAGCAATCCGGACACCGGCCGATCGTCCTGATCGGCGGAGGAACGACGCGGGTCGGCGATCCCTCGGGCAAGGACGAGTCGAGGCGTCTCCTCGACGAGACGACCATTGCCGCGAACGCCGCCGGAATCCGGAGCGTCTTCGAACGGTTTCTGAGGTTCGGCGACGGCCCGGCGGACGCGATCCTGATCGACAACCAGGAGTGGCTCGGGGATCTGCGGTACGTGAACTTCCTGCGCTCGGTCGGACGCCACTTCTCGGTGAACCGGATGCTCACCTTCGATTCGGTCCGGCTCCGGCTCGAACGCGAGCAGCCGCTCAGCTTTCTCGAATTCAACTACATGATCCTGCAGGCCTACGACTTCACCGAACTCGCCCGCCGGACCGCGTGCCGACTGCAGATGGGGGGGTCGGACCAGTGGGGCAACATCATCAACGGGGTCGAGCTGGGCCGCCGCCTCGGCGGGGTCGGCGACCCGCTGCCGCCGCTCTACGGCCTCACCTCGCCGCTGATCGCGACCGCGAACGGCGAGAAGATGGGGAAAACGGCCCGGGGCGCCGTCTGGCTCAACCCCTCGCTGCGAAGCCCCTACGACTACTGGCAGTTCTGGCGCAACACGGCCGACGCCGATGTCGGGCGCTTTCTGCGCCTGTTCACGGAACTCCCGCTCGACGAGGTGCGCCGGCTGGAAACCCTGCGCGGACCGGAGGCCAACGCGGCCAAGGTCCGACTGGCGCGCGAAGCCACGCGGCTCGCGCACGGGGACCGGGAAGCCCGACAGGCGGAGGCCACCGCCCGGGCGGCTTTCGAGCAGGGCGGAACCGGGGCCGGGCTGCCCACCATCCTGGTGCCGGCGGCCGAATTCGACGCCGGTCTCTCCGTGGTCCGCGCCTTGGCGCGCGACGGCGTCCTCCTGTCGACGCACGGCGAGGCCCGTCGGCTGATTCGCGCCGGCGGCGCACGCGTCAACAACCTCAAGGTCACCGATGAACACCGCAAACTGGGACCGTCGGATCTGGTGAACGGGGAGCTTCGGCTGTCGGCCGGCCGCAAGCGGCATGCCGTCCTCCGCCCGATCGGGCCGGAGGATGCCGGATGAGCGCTGCTGAATCCGGGGAACCCCCCGCCTTCGCCTATTCGCGCGGTCCACGGGCAGGAGAGTCGACTTCGCCGGGCCCCGGAAGCAGCTCGCGCAGGATTCCGGGCATCAGGAACTGCATCGGGTTCACGGTGACGGAGGGGTCCGCCGCGGGCCCCGCCACCGCGTACTCGGCGGCAATGATACCCGAGGAATCCATCCCGGTCAGCACCTGATCGAGCAGCGGAATCTGCGACAGCAACTGGCTGACGGCGTAGACCGGAATCAGGGCGCCGCGAAGTTCGAGCACTTGGCGGCGCGTGTCGATTTCCCCTTCCACGGTGACCCCGAGCATCAGTCCCCGCGCCACGCCGTTCCGAATCGAGAGCACGCCCTTCGCCAGCGTGAACTCGGCATCGAACCCGGAAAACGCCACGCCGCCGCCCGCCGCGATCCGCTCCAGCAGCCCGATGACGGTGATGCCCTGGAGCAATTGCAGGAACACCGGGGCGTCGACCATGTGAAACTCGTCGACCTGCACGGTGCCCGTGATCCGGTCGCCCTGCCGGACGGCCTCGACCCGCACCGCTCCGTCGTCGGCCGCGACGCCCAGTCCCAAGGCCTCAGCGACCGAGCGGGCATCCGAACCGGTCAGCTGCAATTCGAGCGCGGTACCGTTGCGCACCCCCCGCAACTCCATCGCTTCTCCGTCCGTCAGTTCCATCCCCAGGTGCACGTGCCGAACCCCGTGGACATCGGTCTGCAGCGACAACGCCAGCGGCCCGGCCAGCCCGGGCGCCAAGGTGCGCGCGTGGCGACTGTCCACGCGGAGATCCAGCGGCGCGGACGGCGCCGAGTCCTTCTTCGCCGCCGACAGGAACGGACGGAGGTCCACCTGATCGCCGTCCAGCACGATCCCCAGACGCCCGTCGTCCGCGCGCGCCAGCGTCCCGGTCAGTCGATGCTCTCCGAGTTGCAGCCGGCGGAATGCGATCCGGTCGAGCCGCCGCCCGGCGAACCACAGGCGGCTGCGCACGTCGACCCCGCTTCCCTCCAGCCGGAGTCCGAGCGCCTCCCCCTCGGCCAGCATGCCCTGGATCCGGGCGTGCAGCGGTGCCTGCCGGGGCTTGGTCCATTCCAGATCCGCAATCGTCACCTCGGCGGCCGTGAGATCCGCGGTGGCGCCCACTTCCCATGCCGCCGCCCCCGCGCGACGGACGGCGGTGCCGACGAGGTCCACGGTTCCGTCCAGGCCGCCGAACACCAGGCCGAACGCCGCCCGGGCCTCCGGTCCGAAGGATCCCCGGATCGTGAGCTCCTGCTCGCCGGAAGCCTCCGACACCGGCGCCCGCCAGCTGAACCAGAGGCGGGAATCCGCGAGATCGGCGAGCCCCGAGACGGTCAGGGCATCGTCGTGCAGCTCCACCTCACCCTGCACGTCGCGGAAGGCATCTCCGCCCCGGAGGCCGGGCCCGAGATCTTCGATCGCAAGGGACGGAATCGCAAACGTGCCGTTCAGCGACTCGAGCCGCGGAGGAGCGTCCGGCCGACGCGGAACCGCAAGGGCGACCCGGATTCGCGCCGTGCCGGCGAGGGTACCTGCCGCCGCCGGCATCCCGGCGCCCCCCACCGCTCCGCCCGCGACCCCGAGCAGGTCCGCGATCGGACCGACCAGCGTGACCGCAAGTCGAAGGGACGGCGCGTCCGCGGCATTCGCCGCCAGCTGCCCGTCGCGCAGCACGACCGCCGCTCCGAGCTCCCCGGCAAAGCGAAGGTCGAGGCCGTCGGACCCGTAGGCCAGGGTGCCCGAGAGCGCCCGCGGATTGATGCCGGCGTAGCCGGCCGGCAACGCCGCCGGGTCGAAGCGAAGGTCTCGGAATTCCGTCCGCAGGGACAGTTCCTCCCCGCGCCCGCCGCCCAGCGGAATCCGCACGCGAAACGGCGCGTCCCGAAGCGGGCCCCGCACCGCGGGACGATCGGTCGCACCGGGATCGGCCCCGACCAGCTGCAGCAGGGCGCCGGATTCGCCGGAGAGCCGGGCGGTCAGGACCGCATCGCCGCCCTCGTCGAACAGGTCGTCGCTGTGCAGCCGGAACTCCCCGAGCGTCGCCGGCCCCGCGGCCGCGACCGGCGCGGTCACGGTCAGTCGCGGACCGACGAGCAGCAACTGCGCCGCGGCCAGCCGAAGCGGCGGCCGGTTCTCCCCCCAGTCCACGACGGCATCCTGCACCTCGCCGCGGATCTCGAGCCGTTCGTCGGCGGGTCGGCCCGCCGGATACTCGGCCGTGACCGAGAGTCGGGTCAGCGTTCCGCCTTCGACGTGTTCCCGCATCCAGACGACTGCGGACCGGTCGAGCCAAGGATCGGACCATGCCGCCATGTCGCCAACGGGGACCGCCCCGACGAAGCGGGCCGTTATCGCCGTCCCCCCATCCGGAACGGCAGGCACGGTCCCGTCGACCTGCAGGGCGCCCGCCGGACCCGTGACGGCAAGCTCCCGGAGCTCGAACACCCGCTCGGCGGCGGCATATCCGAGGACCACGTGCAGGGCGTCGACCGGAAGGGTCGACGATCCGGTTTCGCTGCGGGGATCCGGCACGGCGATGTGGCCCGCCGCCCCGGAGGCCTCCAGCGTGACCTCGACCGCGTCGACCGGCCCGGCGACAGCCACCGTGCCGCTGACCGGCACGTGCAGTCGGCGCAGCGGCACATCCTCCGCCAGCAGTTCCGCGAGGATCCGCGGTTCGAGCCGGTCGAAGGCCAGTTCGGCCGCGATCTCTTCGCTGGCGGGCCGGAACCGCGCCGACAGCTCCAGCGGTACCGCCGCGTGATCCCGGAAGGATGCGGAGCCGGACCCGCGGAGCATCAACTGCCCGTCCCGTTCCTGCAGGCTCGCCCGGATTCCGGCCATCCGGATCCCCGACGACGCACCGGACAATTCCAATGTCAGCAAACCGTCGACGATCTCGATCACGGTGCCGGGGACCATCCCCGCCCAGGGTGCTTCCGGTCCGGCTCCCGCCGCCGCGCCGGCCAGGCGGAACCTCCGGTCTTCCGACTGGACGATCGTGAGCTCGGGGGCATGGAGCACGATCCCGGCGATCGAAGGACGGCCTCGGAGCAGGTCGAGCAGCGGCACCCGCACGCCGATCCGTTCGGCCGCCAGCAGGTTGTCGGCACGGACCTCCGAGAGCCATACCTGCAGCCACGGAGTCAGGAAGGGCCAATGCACGGCGACCTCCTCCCAGTGGGCCGCGACCGGCAGGGGGATCCGGGCAAGCCGGTCGGCCAGATACGAGGACGCGAACGGCACGACTGCCGGACCGTGGACCAGCCGCAGGAACCCTGCCGTCAACAGGCCGAGGACGATGATCCCCGCCGCGGCCGCCCCTCGGCGGAGCCGCCTCCGGCGGCCCGCCCGGGTCCGATCGCCGGAGGCGGAACCCTCTGCCGACCCGCCGGGATTCCGGTCGACCGGCCGAGTGCGCCGTCCGGTCGACGACCCACCGGATTCCTGCTCATCCGTTTCGCTCATCCTGACTGCCCGCTCCGGGTATGCTGGAAGCCTGTGCGGCCCGCCGGCCGATGGCCCGCCTGTCGGGGGGACTGTACCCATGACCGATGCGGAGTGCGCCGGAGCACATCGGTCCGGTTTCCGGAGCGAGCTGCGCCGGCAGCAGGACCTGTACTGGAAGAAGTGGTCCGAGGCCGGCCACCCGACCCGGGCGGAGCTCGGCAGCTCCGGCTCCGAGCTGCTGGACCGCGTATTCGGCCACAGCCCGTTCCTCAGCGACATCGCCGTCGTCGAACCCGCCGTCGTGCGCGCGTTCGCGGCCGACGGGGCCGACCGCACCCTGGCGCTGGCGCGGAGCGGCCTGCCCGAACCGGCCGCGGCCGCGTCGGCGACCTCCCAGGATCTCGCCCGACGGCTGCGGCTGGTCCGGCGGCGCGTGGCGCTCGCAGTGGCGTTCGCCGATATCGACGGCGCATGGACCGTGTCGCGGGTGCTGGACGAATGGAGCGTGTTCGCGGGCGACCTGCTGCAGGCCGCGACCACCCACCTCCTGGGGATTGAGGCCGAACGATCCGGATACGTGGTGATCGCCCTCGGCAAGCTCGGCGCCAGGGAGCTGAACTACTCGAGCGATCTCGATCTCGCGGTCTTCTACGATCCGCTCAGCCCGGGCTCCCCGAAGGCGGCCCGGGACGGGCGGGCCTCCCGGCACTTCACGCGGATCACCCAGCGTCTCGTCAACCTGTTCCAAGAGCGAACGGGCGACGGCTACCTGTTCCGCATGGATCTCCGGCTGCGGCCGGACCCCGGCTCCACGCCTCTCGCGGTCTCCATGGAAGCGGCCGAGCTCTACTACTCAGGCTTTGCCCAGAACTGGGAGCGGGCGGTGTTCATCCGGGCCCGGCCCATCGCCGGCGACCTTGAAGCCGGCGGCCGGTTTCTCGAACGCATCGCGCCGTTCGTCTGGCGACGCAGCCTCGACTTCAACGCGGTCCGCGACATCCAGGCCATGCTCCGTCAGACCCGTCGCGGGAACGGCGACTACGATCCCGCCGGCTTCCACCTCAAGCTCGGCAACGGCGGCATCCGCACGATCGAGTTTCACCTGCAGACCGAACAACTGGTCTGGGGCGGCCGCAACCCCGCGCTGCGCTGCGGCGGCACGGCCGACGGCCTGCAGGCTCTCGCGGCCGCCGACCGCATGCGCGAGGCAACCGCCCGGCAGCTCATCGCCCACTACCGGTACCTGCGCAGGGTCGAGAACCGCGTGCAGATGGTGCGGGACGAACAGACCCATGTCGTACCGGCGGCAGCCGACGAACGGGCGCGCCTAGCCTCGTTCCTGGGGCACGCCAGCCTGGAATCCTTCGAGACGGAGCTCCGGGAACACGTAACCGCGGTCCGAGCGCTGACCTCCGAGAACCAGGCCGCGGACGACAGCCTGGTCCACCCGCTGGGAAGCCTGGTGTTCACCGGCGTCGATCCCGATCCCGCGACCGTGACCACCCTGACGCGGATGGGCTTCCGACGTCCCGAGAGCGTGATTGCGCAGATCGCCAACTGGCATCGCGGCCGCATCGCCGCCACCCGGTCCGAGCGGGGCCGATCCCTCCTGACCGAGATCACGCCGAGCATGCTCGGCGCCATCGGCGAAGCGGCGGATCCGGAAGCGGCGTTCGCCGGGTTTGCCCGGTTTTTCGAGGGTCTGAACGCGGGCGTCGAACTGCTGTCGATGTTTGCCGAGCATCCGTCGCTGATGACCGTGGTCGTGGAGGTCACGGGCTCCGCTCCGGAACTCGGAGCCTCCCTGACCGCCAATCCGAGACTGCTGGACCAGCTGCTCGAAACCCCGCTGGAATCGTCACTCCCGGGACCGGCGGACATCGAAGCCGCTCTGGACACGGAACTGGCCCTCGGGCGCGGGGACTATCAGGACGATCTCGATGCGTTCCGGCGCTGGGCCGGCGAGCTGCGCTTCCTCGCGGCCCTGAAACTCTGGTTCGGAGTCGAGAAATCGCAGGCGGCGGCGGCGGCGCTGACGCAGGCTGCGGAGACCGCCATCCGGCGGCTGCTGGCCCGGATCGAACGGGAGTTCGAACCCCGGCACGGACGCGTGCCCGGCGGCGGCGCCGCGTTTCTCGGTCTCGGCAAACTGGGCGGCCGCACGCTGCTGCCCGGTTCCGACCTCGACGGAATCCTCTTCTACGATGCTCCCGCCGTCGACGCCGAATCCGACGGACCCTCGCCGCTCGCGGCGTCAGCCTATTTCTCGCGCCTGGCGAACCGGCTGATCACCGGGTTCACCGCCCATACCGTCGCGGGCCGTCTCTGGCAGCTCGATCTCCTTCTGCGCCCGCACGGCCGGGCCGGCCCCCTGGCCTCGGCGCTCAGCGGGTACGAGCACTACCTCCGGAACGAAGCCTGGCCGGTCGAGAAACTCGCGCTGGTCCGCAGCCGGGTGATCGCCGGTGCATCCACAACCGTCGAAACCCTCGACGCCATCATCGACCGCACGCTGACCGCCGCCGGCGAGTACGACGACATGGCTTCGGATCTCTTGGCGCTGCGCGCCAAGATCGGGAACACGCACCGGCCGTCGGGTCCGTTCGACATCAAGCACTCGGCGGGCGGACTGCTCGATCTGGAACTGCTCGTGCAGTTTCTCGCCGTGCGGTCGGCCCGCCGCCGCGGCCGCGCCATTCGCGGCTCGACCACCGAGGTCATCGAGGTGCTCGGCGGCCTTGAGGTGCTCTCCGAATCGGACTCCCGCCGGCTGCGCGAGACGGCCCACCTCTATCAGACCGTCCAGGCCCTGCTCCGCATCACGGTCGGCAGCCGATCCGACCCGACCGAACTACCGCCCGCCCTGATCGCGCGCCTCGGACGGGCCACCGGCTTCGATCGGGGCCGAGACCTGATGGATTCGCTGATCAGGGCCCGGGAACGGGTCGCGACCCTGACGAAAGCGCACATCGAGAGCGGTACCCGCTGATCCGATTCGCCCTTGGTGTGCCTCGGCGGGGGCGCGGCTCCCGCCCCCCCCGAAATCCGCCCCTGCGTCTTCGGTCCGAAGAGCACCGAGGACCGGGACACGAGCGACCCACGCCGGAGGTTCCGCCGGAACCGCTCCGGAACCGGGAAACGACGGTACCACGGAGACCCGCGGACACCGGGACGCGGGGCGGCAGGCGCGTTCGGGAGACCGGTCCGTCCCATGCGGGTGGGCTGCCGGGGGATCGAGTCTGGCGCCACGGCCGTGCCTCACCTTCGGGCCGAACGTACCTCGGCCCGAAGGTTCGGCGAACCGGGCTTGCGCTGCTCTCGCGCACCGATAGGCTGCCGGCGTCCCGTCCGGCTCCGCCATCGGCGGCAGGCCGGCAGGGATCCTCGCCTCGTCATGCACACGGAGGAGTCGTCATGCGTGCCGAACTGGACGATCTCGTACGTGAAATCCGCGTTTCCCTCGCCTTGCTCGGGAGGCACCTTTGACAAGGATGAAGCCCGGACCCGCCTGGCCGATCTGAATGCCGCGGCCGGGGCCGCAACCCTGTGGGACGATCCGGATCAGGCCCGCCGGGTCATGCAGCAGCGGGCCAGCCTGGAAGCCCAGTTGCAGGCCCTGACCGGGCTTGAGCAGGAATTGTCCGACGCGGTGGAATTGCTGGAGCTGGCGGAGGACGAAGAGGACGCCGGAGCGGCACTGGACGCGGAGGAGAATCTTCGAAGCCTGGCCGTCGAGGCGCAGCGCAGGGCCACCGAGGCGCTGTTGTCCGGCGAAGCCGACGGCAATGACTGTTTTCTGGAGATCCATGCCGGGGCCGGCGGCACCGAGAGTCAGGACTGGGCGGAGATGCTGCTGCGCATGTACCAGCGCTGGGCCTCGCGCCACGAGTGCACGGCGGAGGAACTGTCGAGGACGGACGGGGAGGAAGCCGGGATCAAGTCGGTCACGATCCGGATTCGTGGAGCCGACGCCTACGGATGGCTGAAGACGGAGAGCGGCGTGCATCGGCTGGTCCGGATCTCCCCGTTCGACGCCCAAGGGCGCCGTCATACGAGCTTTGCGAGCGTATGGATCTACCCGGTGGTCGACGACAACATCGAGGTCGAGGTGGAAGACCGGGACCTGAAGGTGGATACCTACCGCGCATCGGGTGCCGGGGGCCAGCACGTCAACAAGTCGGATTCCGCCGTGCGGCTCACCCACAGGCCGACGGGAATTGTCGTGCAGTGCCAAAGCCAGCGCTCGCAGCATCAGAACCGGGCGACGGCCCTGCGCATGCTGAAAGCGCGACTCTTTGAACGGGAGTTGCAGAAGCGCGAAGAAGAACGGCAGGCCCTGGAGGCCGAAAAGACGGAAATCGGCTGGGGCCATCAGATCCGGTCCTATGTCCTGCAGCCCCACCAGATGGTCAAGGATCTTCGGACCGGGGTTCAGACCAGCGACCCGCAGACGGTGCTGGACGGCGAACTGGATGCTTTCCTGTCCGCCGCGCTGGCTGCCCGTCTGGGCGGGCAGGGACAGGGCACGAAGGCAGCGTGAACGCTCGCCCGATCCTCCGGTTCGGCCCGGCGGATCCTCCCGAAGACCGCTGCACGGCAGGCACGGTGTCCTTCGCCTTCGGTGCACACGCACCTCCGGGTCAGCATCGCCGAAAGGGCTGCCGCCGCCTTCGTCCGTGCCGCACCTCGCAGTCCTCCCGCACGGAATCGCTGCCCGTGCGGTGATTCACGTCAGGCACGAACGCGACAAGATTCTTCCGCCGTCCGCCCGCAGTCCGGCATCACCGGATCGACGGTTGCAGCCCACGACGATCCCATGCTGATTCGGAGATGCGAAATCCGAATGCGTGGGGGCTCGGCTCATCACAGATCGCCTCCTTGAGATCGCAATGTTCGGGCCAAGAAGGCCCCATCGAGCCTTGGCGGCACGATTGCAGCGCGACGCAAACTGAGAAGTATCTACTCACCCCCCTACTGATGACGAAGATCGATCCGCTTCTTGTCAGCCGGAACACGCACCTCCGGTCATCGGCCGCGAGCGAGTGAAAGGGGCAAGGGAAAATGCCGGATCCGAACCCGTCAGGAAAAACGATAAGTCATCAGTAGGGAGGCGAGTAGATACACTGAGAAAATCTCGCCTGTCGCAGGGCGCGATCAGCCGCGTGGGATCACCGTGGTTGCAGCCACACGACCGCCCCCGCCGGTCGGGCCGATGAGACCCCCTTCGGTGCGGGATCGGATCTGCGGAGTGTCGGCCAGCAGTCCGGGTTCCCGTCGGCTCCACCCATCGGATATCATGGCAATTGGCGCGCATGCCCCCGGTAGAGGCCATGACGATGTCGGCTCTCAACAATATCCGTGGCTCCCACGAGGACGACACGCTCAACGGCACCGGAGGCGACGACTGTGTCTACGGCGGCACCCGGACCGACGACACGCTCTACGGTCGAGGCGGCCACGACCGCCTGTTCGGCGGCACGGGTGACGACACTCTCGACGGCGGCAAGGACAACGACTGGCTCTAGTAGTACAGAATCATTGGATTGCTGGGTATAGAGACTTCAGTTTCACCCGGGCGTCTGCCGTCGTGAACCGCCAATCGACCGTGCCGCCGGCCGCGTTGCGGCGCTTGACCCACGCCGCGGTCTCCCGCAGCATGGTGGCGCGGTCGGGAATGCGTCGTCGAAGACACGGTCGCGACCACGCGCCGATTTCGATCTCGGCCATGGTGAGCCAGCTTCCGTGCTTCGGCGTGTACCGAAACTCGAACCGCTTTCGCACCCGCATGGCCTCCCGGGGTGCAAAGGCTTCATACAACGACGCGGGGCCGTGTGTGTTCAGGTTGTCCATGACCCGTACGATCTTCTTGCCGGGGAAGTGATCATCCGCGAGTTCCCGGATGAACTGCGCCCAGTCCCGCGCCGTGCGGCGATCGGTGACCTTCACCGTACGCCAGTTTTCATTGGGCGCGAACGCCAGGAAGAGATTGGCCGTGCCGTTTCGCTCGTATTCGTAGTCGACGATTTCCGGCTACCCGGGCCGCACGGGGCGGGGAAGGCGAGTTTCCTTCGTCTGCTGCCGACGGGTCTCATCCATGCAGACCAAAACCTCGTCTTCGGCAAAATCCCGCTGATACGTGTCCAGCACCTCCTCCATCGCCGCCACGAACGGCGCGTTGCGGCTCGGGGGAAGGCACCCGTACGGCTTCAGCCAAGGCTGGATCTCCTGTGGTTCCGAGTCCTCCGTACCGTTTCTTTCGAGATGCTCTTGACGATCTCCATCCGACGGCCGGCCCGCAGCTTCCGCGTCCAGCGAACACAACCTTCGGGCGGGGAAGAACCGGCCAGAGCCAACCGCTTCGCCTCCTTCGCCCCGTCCAGGAGTTTCGGTCGGCGGTTCTCCTGCTCCCGGCGGCGGCGGCCTCCAGACCCTCCAGAACACAACGCTTGCGCAGGCGTTCGACCGTCGAAGCGCCGATACCCAGGCCGCGCGCGATGTCGACATCCCGGAGTTTGCCGCCGTCGCGCCCCTCGTCTGCCATCCGCAGAATCTGCGCCCGACGACGCCAGGCGGCTCCGGTACCGTCGACAATCGCTTGGAGTTCCTGGCGCTCCGGTGCCGAAAGGCGCACTCGAGCCGGGTAGGAGGGGTCGTTGCCGAGCCCCTCCCCCCAGTTACGGTAGGAATGCGCAGTACTGCGCACCCCCCGCACAGATCCGGACATGGACGTTCATCCATCCGGCTCCTACCTCGGGTGCTTGACGGCCAACCGCGGATCCGGCCATGGGCGGCGGAGGATTGCGCACGACCCAGAAATCTCGGTCCTGCGCTCCCGTCGCTTCCGGTCGAACCTTGCGGCTTTCCGGATCCGGTCCGCCGCCTGAGGCACGCGTACCCGACCCTGCGTTCGGCGCGTGCTTTGGCGTCCCGAATTCCCCTTGGTTGGGGCCCTTTCCTCCCGCCACTCCGCAGGAGCTGACGCTCCCTGGTTCGCCGCCTTCCCAGGTCGTACGGCCCCATCCGACTTCTTCCAGCCGTTCGTCCTAGGCTTCGGTTTTCTCCTTCCCTACACGGTCCCGCCACGATCGGCGGGACCGCTTGAAGATCTCCCAGGGTCCCAACCGAAGACGTACGGACGTACATGGGTTCTCGGACACCGCGGGGCGCGCCGGCATCTCACCCAATCGATGCCTGCGATGGTGCCTTCGGCCGATCGGAACACCTCGGCACCCCGGATCCTCGTCTTTTCGGTGCTCCTTCGCCCCACCCATCCGCACCGCTGCCGACGCTTCGCCTGCCCCCTCGCGGGAACCGACGCACGGCTCGCGGAGAAACGCGGTTTGGTTCCTCCTTCGTTCTAGGGGACTTTCACCCCCTGTCTTCTGCCCGTTCGCCTAGCACACGGTACGGTAGGAATGCGCAGTACTGCGCACCCCCCGCACAGATCCGGACATGGACGTTCATCCATCCGGCTCCTACCTCGGGTGCTTGACGGCAAACCGCGGATCCGGCCATGGGCGGCGGAGGATTGCGCGCGACCCAGAACTCTCGGTCCTGCGCTCCCGTCGCTTCCGGTCGAACCGTGCGGCTTTCCGGATCCGGTCCGCCGCCTGAGGCACGCGTGCCCGACCCTGCGTTCGGCGCGTGCTTTGGCGTCCCGAATTCCCCTTGGTTGGGGCCCTTTCCTCCCGCCACTCCGCAGGAGCTGACGCTCCCTGGTTCGTCGCCTTCCCAGGTCGTACGGCCCCATCCGACTTCTTCCAGCCGTTCGTCCTAGGCTTCGGTTTTCTCCTTCCCTACACGGTCCCGCTACGATCGGCGGGACCGCTTGAAGATCTCCCAGGGTCCCAACCGAAGACGTACGGACGTGCATGGGTTCTCGGACACCGCGGGGCTCGCCGGCCTCTCACCCAATCGATGCCTGCGATGGTGCCTTCGGCCGATCGGAAAACCTCGGCACCCCGGATCCTCGTCTTTTCGGTGCTCCTTAGCCCCACCCATCCGCACCGCTGCCGACGCTTCGCCTGCCCCCTCGCGGGAACCGACGCACGGCTCGCGGAGAAACGCGGTTTGGGTACTCCTTCGTTCCAGGGGACTTTCACCCCCTGTCTTCTGCCCGTTCGCCGGGCACACGGTACGGTAGGAATGCGCATTGCTGCGCACCCCCCGCACAGATCCGGACTTGGACGCTAATCCATCCGGCTCCTACCTCGAGTGCTTGACGGCCAACCGCGGGTCCGGCCATGGGTGGCGGATGGTTGCGCGCGGCCAAAGAATTTTGGTCATGCGCTCCAGCCGCTTCCAGTCGAAACGGTGGCGCTGGGAGCGGCGGCGTATCGCCCGCATCCCTAGGCGTTGCAGCCTTTGGCGGAACGTGCGCAGCCACCGGGTCGCTCCCGGGACGGCGTAGTCGTTGAGCCCGCCTTGACCGACCCGCCCTAGCCACGTGCCGACCTCCCATAGGTCGTACTGCCATCGTTTGCGAAGCACCACCCCGATGCGCGCCAGGGTCCTTGTGACCCGTTTTGCGATCGGCTTGCGCCCAAGCCTGAAGTGTCCGGCCCGGGTCTTCGCGCAGAAGTGCCTGAAGCCCAGGAAGTCGAACGTCTCCGGCTTGCCCGCCCCGCGCTTCCGGCGGTTCGCCGTGGTGAACCGGCCGAACTCGACCCGACGGGTTTTGTCCGGATGGAGACCGAGCCCAAAGCGCTCCAGCCTCTCCCGGACGTCGCGAAGGTACTGCTCCGCATCCCGCTTGTACTGAAACCCGACCACGATATCGTCCGCATCGCGGACCATGATCGCTTGACCGCCCGGAACCTTCGGACGCCATGCCTTGTGAAACCACAGATCCAACCCGTAGTGCAGAAACCCGTTCGCCACGCAGGGGCTGACCATCGCACCCTGCGGCGAGCCCACCCCGGTGTCGCTCCATGATCCGCCGGTCCTGACGCCCGCGTTCCGCCATTTGTGGATCAGGCGGAGCACCCGCCTGTCGCCCATGCGGTGCTCCAGGAACTTGACCAACCCATCCCTCGGGATGGTGTCGAAGCATGCCCGGATGTCTGCATCGACCATCCAGTTGACCTTGCGCCGCTTGATCCCGAACGCCAGGGCGTCGAGAGCGTCCTGCGCCCCTCGGCCCGGTCGGAACCCGTAGCTGAAGCCCAGGAACTCCACCTCAAAGATCGGTGTCAGGATCCCATCCACCACTGCCTTCTGGACGATCTTGTCCTCCAGTGCCGCCATCCCGAGCGGTCGTGTCCCGCCGTCCGGCTTGGGTATCTCCACCCGCCGAACCGGCGACGCCCGGTACGCTCCTCCACGATGCAGGCGCGAGTGCACGTCGAGCCAACGCTCGTCCAGACCTTCGCCATAGGCTTCCCACGTCACGCCGTCGACTCCGGCCGCGGCTTCCTTCTTCAGGCCGAACCAGGCCGACCGGAGCACCTCCGGCGTGATGTGGTGAAAGAGTGCAGTACGACGCTCCTTCGGGTTCCTCTCTACAGCTTTCCGGATCCGGCCCGCCGCCTGTGGCACGCGTGCCCGACCCTGCGTTCGGCGCGTGCTTTGGCGTCCCGAATTCCCCTTGGTTGGGCCCTTTCCTCCAGCCACTCCGCAGGAGCGGACGCTCCCTTGTTCGTCGCCTTCCCAGGTCGTACGGCCCCATCCGACTTCTTCAAACCGTTCGTCCTAGGCTTCGGTTTTCTCCTTCCCTACGCGGTCCCGCCTCGACCGGCGGGACCGCTTGAAGATCTCCCAGGGTCCCAACCGAAGACGTACGGACGTGTAGGGGTTCTCGGACACCGCGGGGCTCGCCGGCATCTCACCAACTCGATGCCTGCGATGGTGCCTTCGGCCGATCGGAAAACCTCGGCACCCCGGATCATCGTCTTTTCGGTGCTCCTTAGCCTCACCCATCCGCGCCGCTGCCGACGCTTCGCCTGCCCCCTCACGGGAACCGACGCACGGCTCGCGGAGAAACGCGGTTTGGGTACTCCTTCGTTCCAGGGGACTTTCACCCCCTGTCTTCTGCCCGTTCGCCTGGCACACCAGATCCGGACGTACCCGCATTCGGGCATCCGGTTCCGTACAGGACAGGTTCGCTCAAGCGGTCCCGTAGCCGTGCATGATCTTGGCCGTCGGCATGCCGGGCATCCTTCTCCAGGACGCCCGCCCGCAGCCCTTGGTTGATCCTGCGTCGGATGACACCGTCCTTGATCCATAGGTCCAGAAAGGCGCGGAGTTCCCGATGCGGGATGCTGTCGAGATCCTTCGACACCTCCGCATCGATCACCCCGCGCTTCTTCTTCGCCTGCGCGGCGATCCACTGTGGTTCCGTGGACGGGTTGGAAGCTCTCCGTGTCTCTTCCACCGTTTCCCTCCAGGGGTTCGGTTCCTGCAGCACGCCCCTTCCCTCCAGCGGCACCCGGTGGACCCGGTTCCCCGCCTTCGCCGGTACTAGTAGTACGGAAACGTTGAACTGACGATAGTATTCTGGCAAGATTTCCGTGTCGGCCCCGTGTCGGTGCGTGTCGGTACGCGTGAGCGCCCGATCGGTACGGCGCTTTTTTGTTCATCCCCACAGACCCGATGCCGAACATGCAGGCGCTCATGCTCTCTTGGGGATCGGACGGATCCGGTTTCCGGGAACCGAGCCTGTCTGCAGGGGTTCGGCGCGGGGATCGGAGTGGATCATGGCCAACCCTCAGGGTAGGAAGCTCTATCGAGTGAGCCTTTCGGTGCCGGAGCGCCGGGAACTCCAAGCGATCGTCGACGGTACCGGAGCCGCCTGGCGGCGGCGTCGGGCGCAGATTCTGCTGATGGCGGACGAAGGGCGCGACGGCGGCAAACTCCGGGATGTCGACATCGCGCGCGGCTTGGGTATCGGTGCTTCGACGGTCGAACGCCTGCGCAAGCGCTGTGTTCTGGAGGGTCTGGAGGCCGCCCTCCGCCGTCGGGAGCAGGAGAACCGCCGACCGAAACTCCTGGACGGGGCGAAGGAAGCGAAGCTGGTGGCTCGGGCCGGTTCTTCCCCGCCCGAAGGTTGTGTCCGCTGGACGCGGAAGCTGCGGGCCGGTCGTCTGATGGAGATGGAGATCGTCGAGAGCATCTCGAAAGAAACGGTACGGAAGACTCTAAAAAAAGGAGATCAAGCCTTGGCTGAAGCAGTACTGGTGCATTCCCCCGAGCCGCAATGCGCCGTTCGTGGCGGCGATGGAGGAGGTGCTGGACACGTACCAGCGGGATTTTGCCGAAGACGAGGTCCTGGTCTGCATGGATGAGACCAGCCGGCAGCAGACGAAGGAAACCCGCCTTCCCCGCCCCGTGCGGCCCGGGCAGCCGGAAATCGTCGACTACGAATACGAGCGAAACGGTACGGCCAATCTCTTCCTGGCGTTCGCGCCCAACGAAAATTGGCGTACGGTAAAGGTCACCGATCGCCGCACGGCGCGGGACTGGGCGCAGTTCATCCGGGAACTCGCGGACGATCCTATCCCCGGAAAAAAGATTGTACTGGTCATGGACAACCTGAACACACACGGCCCCGCGTCGTTGTATGAAGCCTTTGCACCCCGGGAGGCCATGCGGGTGCGAAAGCGGTTCGAGTTTCGGTACACGCCGAAGCACGGAAGCTGGCTCAACAGGGCCGAAATCGAAATCGGCGCGTTGTCGCGACAGTGTCTTCGACGACGCATTCCTGATCGCGCCACCATGCTGCGGGAGACCGCGGCGTGGGTCAAGCGCCGCAACGCGGCCGGCGGCACCGTCGACTGGCGGTTCACGACGGCAGACGCCCGGGTGAAACTGAAGTCTCTATACCCATCAATCCAATGATTCCGTACTACTAGATAGTGCCTGCACGGAAAATCACAACACATTGTATATGCAATCATATTTGGAATCTGGAGAACCGAAGATTCCTTCTTTGAGGGCATATGACGACATATTCCGCTGAAATCAGGCTGGATTCGATGAATCTTCGCCCTGTCAATATTGAGCTTTCATTCATGTAATCCGACTCTTAGGGTTTTCCGGGCAGGCACTAGTAGTACGGAAACATTGAATTGGGGGCTGCAGGCATGAGCTGGCCCCGATGCTCAGACCTGACACTTGATCCATAGAGGCCTAATAATCCCATTGTGTTCTTTATCTGATCCTTAGAAGCGGTGCGAGAATCTCAGCGAACAGCCCGGTTCCAGTGGGTGCCGACACAGACCGACACAGACCGACACGGACCGACACGGACCGACACGGACATACCGCCCCATCCTGCAGCCATCAATGCAACGTCGGTGGACTACTAGATAAATGAAACGGGAACCCGTGCTGGACGACAGTGAGGCGCAGGGGGGATGGGTTCCCGGCCTTCACGCACCCGCCGTGCTGAAGGCGCGCTGCGCCGCCGCCAGAACGGCTTCGGCATGGCCCGTGACCTTGACCTTTCGCCAGACCTGCACGATCCGACCCGTCGGTCCGACCAAGAACGTGGACCGTTCGATTCCCATGTACTTCCGGCCATACATGCTCTTTTCCACCCACACCCCGAAAGCCTCGCATACCGCGCCATCCCCGTCCGACGCCAGCATCACGCCGAGGTCGTGCTTGTCACGGAACGTTTCGTGCTTGGTCAGGGAATCCCTTGAAATGCCGATGACGGCGATATTCAAGTCCCGGAATGCCGGATCCAGCCGAGTGAAGGCAATGGCTTCCTTCGTGCACCCGGGCGTATCGTCCTTCGGATAGAAGTAGACGACGTAGGGTCGACCTGAGAGGGCCGGGCCCGACACGTGCCCGTCAATCGTCGGAAGGTGGAACGCGGGCACCGGATCCCCGGGACCGGGCGAGCGGATGGATGGGTCGGACATGATCATGGGGGGGGGGGCCACGAGAGGGTTTTGGATGCATCCGGCGCCCGCAGGCACGTGCGCACAGGAGCACTATAAGCGATCCCGGCGGGAGGCGGAAGCTGACGCTACAGTCGCACGCGTGCATGATGAAGGGATCCCGGACCCGAGCACGCCGGCCGACGATGTCCGGGGCAAGTAAATAACTCTCCAAGAAGCACCTGCTTCGGCATCCTTGCCAGGCCCTTCCATTCGAAGCATGTGTGACATAAGCAGTTGCTCTGACACGATTATTTCAGTCCGCTAGATTGCGGCCATGGAACCCACAGTCGCCAAACGAGACAAGAGAGCGAGTGCTTACGACCCGTTTCGCACGCTCGCATTCCCGCTGCGCTTACGAGAAAATCGACCCGTTCCGCTGCAGGACGCCATCCGTCGAATCTGGTTCGACGAGGCCGTGACGGAGAGAGCGATGGCGCAGACCGAATTCGGACCGGACCTGCCGGAACGCGGAGCCGGCATCGTCGTTTTCATCGTCGCCATGACCGAACGCCCTCGTCTCCGGAGCAGGACGCCATGACGCAACGCCAGTACCGCACTCTCTCCAAGCGTATCGTCGACAGTCTCCCCGTCGATGGCAGGGATACCGTCTACTGGGACCGCGAGCTGCCCGGTTTCGGCCTGCGCGTCTACGCGAGCGGCAAGAAGGTCTTCGTCGTCCAGACGCGAGCCTTCGGCCGTTCCAGGCGCGTGACCCTCGGCGAGCATGGCAACCCGCTCTCCGCCGACCGGGCCCGCAAGGAGGCCGCCGAGGTCATCGTCCGCATCAAGACGGGGCAGCCGCCGATACCGAAGGCCCGGCCAACGATCCCACCGTCGCCGACCTCGCGGACTGCTACTTCCGCGAACATGTCGAGATGCACTGCAAGCCGGCCACCGTCTCCCACTACCGGATCATGCTGCGCAAGCACATCGTGCCCGCCCTCGGCGGGCGTCTCGTCGCTGAGGCAAGGAGATCCCATGCTTGTTGCTGTGATGCGATCGGAGTCTTAGGTGAAAAGGGCGTGAGTCTGGCATGACGATGTTGTGATCGCTCGGCTGATCCCGTTTATGCGGCGCGCTTGGGGGCGTAGCCGGGACAGTTGTTGTCGTTGGCCGGGGTATCGGCCTTGCCCATGAGGGTTTCCCATGCGCGGTCGAAGCGCCTCTTGGGGTCGGATGCGCGGCGGATGTGGGTTCGGGTTTCCCATGCGCGGTCGAAGCGCCCGGACTTGATGAGGGCGCGGACGGTGAGGACGGCCTGGCCGCCGGCGATGCGCCATCGCATGCCGAAGCGCTTCATTCTCCGAGTGACGAGGGTTTTGTTTGCGGCCTCGACGACGCCCGAGCCGATGGCGACGCCGCGGACGCTGAGGTTGCGGTATTGCATGCGCTTGCGGTGCTTGCGGAAGAAGGCGAGTTCGCGCTCGATGGCGGTGCGCGCGGCGCGTTTGCAGCCTGCCTTGTCGCGCAGGTAGCGCAGCGCCCTTATGACCCTGGCTCTGCCGTGCGGGTCGTGTCGCAGGGTATGGCGGCAAGTCTCGAACCAGTTGGGATCGACGGCATGGTCGGAGGCTGTGCGGAGATGCTCGCAGGCATGCCGGAAGTCGACGGCTTGCGCTTCGGGCGAGAGGCTCTCCAGGAAGGTCCGGTTGTCGGGGGCGCCGTCGGCTGTGCCTGTCGCTCGGGCGGCGCATCATGTGAAGCGGAGCCATCTGTACCCCGTGACGCGCTATCATATTGATCTGTTGGGCAGCGTCGGCGACGCTGGAATGGTGGCACCGTGATCTACGGGATCCTTCCCCGCCCGAACCGTGTCGGCCAAGTATGCAATGGTATTCGTAGAGCCGAGGCGGCAAACTGTATCCGCGTTGGCGGCCAAGGATTCAGACTATATGGCGAGGCAAGCGACCAGCAACGGTGCCAATCTCGGGTTCGAGGCGCAGCTCTGGGCCGCGGCGGACAAGCTGCGCGGCAACATGGAGCCGTCCGATTACAAGCATGTCGCCCTCGGGCTGATCTTCCTCAAATACATCTCCGACGCCTTCGAGGCGAAGCGGGCGGCGCTGCTCGCGGAAGATCTGGCCGACCCGGAGGATCCGGAGGAATACCTTGCCGAGAACGTCTTCTGGGTCCCCAAGGCAGCCCGGTGGCCGCATCTGCAGGCCAGAGCCAGGCAGTCGGCCATCGGCAAGGACATCGATGGCGCCATGCTGGCGATCGAGGCCCGGAACGCAGCGCTCAAGGGTGTCCTGCCCAAGGACTACGCCCGCCCGGCGCTCAACAAGGTGATACTCGGCGAACTGATCGACCTCGTGAGCGGGATCGGCATGGCCGAGGAGGCCGACCGCTCCCGCGACATCCTCGGACGGGTTTACGAGTACTTCCTGGGCGGCTTCGCCGGAGCGGAGGGCAAGCGCGGCGGCGAGTTCTACACGCCGCGTTCCGTCGTCCGTCTGCTGGTCGAGATGCTGGAGCCCTACAAGGGCCGCGTCTACGACCCGTGCTGCGGCTCCGGCGGCATGTTCGTGCAGTCCGAGAGATTCGTCGAGGAGCATGGCGGGCGCATCGGCGACATCGCGATCTACGGACAGGAGAGCAACTACACGACCTGGCGTCTCGCCAGGATGAACCTCGCGGTCCGAGGCATCGATGCCGACATCCGCTGGAACAACGAGGGCAGCTTTCACAAGGATGAGCTGCCGGACCTCAGGGCCGACTTCATCCTCGCCAATCCGCCGTTCAATGTCTCCGATTGGGGCGGCGACCGGCTGCGCGAGGACGCCCGCTGGACGTTCGGCGTTCCGCTGGCGGGCAACGCCAACTATGCCTGGCTCCAGCATATTCATCATCACCTCGCCCCGAACGGGACGGCGGGCGTGGTGCTTGCCAACGGCTCCATGTCCTCGGCACAGTCCGGCGAAGGCAGCATCCGCCGCGCCCTGGTCGAGGGCGACGCGGTGGATTGCATGATCGCGCTGCCGGGGCAGCTCTTCTACTCGACCCAGATTCCCGCGTGCCTCTGGTTCCTGACGCGCAACAAGAATCCCGGTGGAGACTGCCGCGACCGGCGCGGCGAGGTGCTGTTCATCGACGCCCGCAAGCAGGGGCATATGGTCGACCGGACCCGGAAGGAGTTTTCCGACGAGGACATTGCCAAGATTGCCGGTGCATATCACGCTTGGTGCGGCGGGCCGGACACGCCCCTCTACGATGACGAGCCGGGATTTTGCAAGTCCGCCACGCTGGAGGAGATCAGGGAACACGACCACATTCTCACACCCGGCCGCTATGTTGGCGCCGCGGCAGCCGAAGAGGACGATGTGCCCTTTGAAGAGCGGTTCGCGGAATTGAAGAAGACATTGACGGAGCAGTTTGCGGAAGCTGCGGAATTGAGTGCCGTTATTGAGGCAAAGCTGGGAGAGATTGGGTGACGATGGCCTCTTCCCATCCTCTGCATGCGCCGGGAAACATGTCGGTAAACCAAGGCGCGCGGCGCCTTCCGGTGAAGGCTGTTTCCCGACAGCCCGGGCCTTGCCCCTGCCATGACCTGCGAGGGATTGTCGATAACGATATCGTCCATGACAACGGGAAAGACTTCGCCGGGGCCACGCTGAGGCTGCTGCCCGACTTTATCGCCGACACCGGGGCTGGCGGACATGATCGAGGCGGCGCCGGATGACTGACCGGCTGCATCTCCAGCCGAAGCACCGCCAAATGCTGGAGGCACTGTTGAGGGAACATCTGCCCGGTGTCGAGGTGTCGAGGTGTGGGCCTATGGCAGCCGCGTCAACGGGCGCAGCCATGACGGCAACGATCTCAATCTGGTGCTGCGCGGGCCGGGATTGAAGGAAATTCCGGTGGGCAACATGGCGCACGCCTGTGTCATACAACGGTTGCTGAGGCTCATAATCTTGCCGAAACTGATCGACCAATCGGCCTGCCGCTCATGGATGAGCCGCAATGGGTCTGCGCACCGGGGACGGAGCAGCGGGACATGAGCATCGATACCACCTTCCTGCGGCGCTGCATCGGAACGCTGGAGACAGCTTTCGGTGAGATCGACAAGCATCGCGCGGCGGACGATTTCATGTATGACATCTATCGCGCTGCCTGCGTGAAGGAGTTCGAGCTGGTGCTGGAGCAGAGCGGCAAACGGTTGCGCAAGCGGCTTGCCGCTTTCTTCGCCAGCAACCGACAGGCCGACCGGTTTGCCTTCAAGGACCTGTTCCGCCACGCCGCCCGGCACGGACTGATCGAAGCCGACGCAGCGGAACGCTGGTTCGGCTATCGCGACAACCGCAACGATACCGCGCACGACTACGGCGCAGGCTTCGCCGAGGCCACGCTCAAGCTGCTGCCCGACTTTATCGCCGATGCCCGGGCGCTGGCGGACATGATCGAGGCGACGCCCGATGACTGACCGGCTGCATCTCCAGCCGAAGCACCGCGAGGCGCTGGACGCACTGTTGCGGGAGCATTTGCCCGATGTCGAGGTGTGGGCCTATGGCAGCCGCGTCAACGGGCGCAGCCATGACGGCAGCGATCTCGATCTGGTGCTGCGCGGGCCGGGATTGAAGGAAATTCCGGTGGGCAACATGGCGGACTTCGAGGAGGCGGTGCGGGAATCGTGCATCCCCTTCCTGGTCGACGCCCGCGACTGGTCGCGCCTCCCTGAGCAGTTCCATCGGGAGATCGAGCGTGAGCATGTAGTTTTAGAGCAATCTACTTCGTGTTCAGACTGGCGCGTGGTTGCCATAGACGATATTGCGGACATTATCGGTGGTGGTACACCTTCGACAAAAAATGCCAAGAATTTCGATGGAACAATTCCTTGGCTAACGCCAAAAGACCTGTCGGGAGTCCATGACCGTTATATCGAACGTGGGGAGCGAAACCTGTCGCAGCAGGGACTCGATGATTCTTCGGCCAGAATAGTTCCTGCAGGATCTGTCTTGCTCTCTACACGTGCACCAATCGGATATACTGCGCTCGCAAAGAACCCAATTGCGACCAATCAGGGGTTTCGTGCCCTAATGATGCATGATCATGCATTTCCAGAATACATCTACTACTGGCTCAGGTTAAACACAGAAGAACTGGAACGTCATGCTTCTGGTTCTACATTCAAAGAGCTTTCCGGTTCTTCTCTGAAGAAAATACAAATTCCCCTCCCTCCCCTCCCCGAGCAACGGGCGATTGCGGGCATCCTCGGCGCGCTGGACGACAAGATAGCGTTGAACCGGCGCATGAACGAGACGCTGGAGGCGATGGCGCGGGCGATCTTCAGGGACTGGTTCGTCGATTTCGGGCCGGTCAGGGCGAAGATGGCAGGGCGCGCTCCTTACCTTGCTCCCGAAATATGGGAGCTTTTCCCCGACGCGCTGGATGAGGAGGGCAAGCCGGCCGGGTGGGTGAGACTGCCTCTCGACAAGATCGCAAACTTCCTGAACGGTCTGGCTCTTCAGAAATTTCCTGCCTTGGGCCCTGACGACAGTTTACCGGTCATCAAAATCGCCGAGTTGCGCGCGGGCATAACGCCCAGATCTAGCCGGGCCTCATACGATGTCCCAGACAAGTATGTCGTGAGGGATGGTGACTTCTTGTTCTCTTGGTCGGGCAGCCTTCTTGCAAAGTTCTGGACCGAAGGCGAAGGAGCGCTGAACCAACACCTCTTCAAAGTGACTTCGGAGAGATTTCCATCATGGTTCGTCAGCCAGTGGGTTCTCCATCACTTGGAAGAGTTTCAGGCTATAGCAGCCTCGAAGACAACAACCATGGGTCACATTCAACGACGACACCTGAAGGAGGCAACAACGACTTGCCCCTCTGATGGCGTCCTTTCCTTGCTTGGCCCGTCGATTGGTCCGCTGATAGAACACACCATCAAGAATAAACTGGAGAGCCGAAAGCTTGCAGAAACGCGCGATCTGCTCCTCCCGAAGCTGATGTCCGGCGAAATCCGCCTTCGTGATGCCGAAGAGGCAGTCGAGGACGTTGCATGAACTCCCCCGGCGGCGAAGTCATCGTCTACGAGTCCGGGGACGGCGAGGCGCGCGTGGACGTGCGTTTCGACAGGGAGACAGTCTGGCTGACCCGGCCGCAGATGGCGGAACTGTTCGGGCGGGATCGTTCCGTAATCGCCCGGCACATCCACAACGCCTACCGTGAACAAGAGCTGGACCCAGGGTCAACCTGTGCAAATTTTGCACAGGTTCGATCCGAGGGCGGGCGAAGGGTGTCCAGGGAGGTGGATCACTACAACCTCGACATGATCATCTCGGTCGGCTACAGGGTGAAGTCCCTGCGCGGCACACAGTTCCGTATCTGGGCCACCCGCACCTTGCGCGAGCATCTCGTCAGCGGTTACACGATGAATGAGCGGCGGCTTGCCGAGCGGGGCCTCGACGAGGCGCGCCAAACCCTGGGTTTGCTCGCCCGGACGCTCAGGAACCAAACGCTCGTCGACGAAACGGGCCAGTCCGTACTGGACCTGATCACAAGATACGCCGACACGTGGCGCGTGCTGCTCGAATACGACGAGGACCGCCTCAAGGCGCCGGCCGGCGCGAAGCCGGCCACCAGCGCGCTCGGCCTCGACACCGCCGTCGCCGCGATCGACGCTTTCAGGAGCGATCTTGCGGCAAAGGGCGAAGCCACATCGCTGTTCGGCACCCGGCGCGGCGAAGCCCTGGAAGCCATTCTCGGCAATGTGGAGCAGACCATGTTCGGCGAACCCCTTTACCGCAGCGCCGCGGACAAGGCGGCCAACCTGCTCTATTTTCTGGTCAAGGATCACCCGTTCACCGACGGCAACAAGCGCATCGGCGCCCTGCTGTTCCTGCTCTATCTGACACAGGAGGGAATCGCGCACCGGCTCGACCCCCGGGGGTTGACGGCGCTCACCCTGTTGATCGCCGAAAGCGCACCGTCGAACAAGGATCTCATAATTCGTGCCTGCACGGAAAATCACAACACATTGTATATGCAACCATATTTGGAATCTGGAGAACCGAAGATTCCTTCTTTGGGAGCATATGACGACATATTCCGCTGAAATCAGGCTGGATTCGATGAATCTTCGCCCTGTCAATATTGGACTTCCATTCATGTAATCAGACTCTTAGGGGTTTTCGGGCAGGCACTAATTCGCCTTATCGTCAATCTTCTGGGCGAATCCGGCGAATGAGCCGTCTTTCCGAATCGGACGTCGAAGACGCGGCTCTCGCATGGCTCGCCGGACTGGGCTATGCCGTGGTTCATGGGCCGGACATGGGCCCGGAAGGCCCGGCGCCGGAGCGGGGCAGCTACGACGAGGTGCTGCTGGCCGGCCGGTTCCGCGAGGCGCTCGCCCGCCTCAATCCGAGCCTGCCCGCCGCGGCGCTGGAGGAGGTGCTCCGCAAGGTGCGGCAGACGGAGACTCCCTCCCTCGTCGAGGAGAACCGCCGCCTGCACCGCTACCTGATCGCGGGCGTGCCGGTCGAGGTGGCGCGGGAGGACGGCAGCATCGGCGGCGACGCGGCCCGTCTGATCGATTTCGACGACATCGAGGCCAACGACTGGCTGGCGGTGAACCAGTTCACGGTGATCGAGCACGAACACAATCGCCGCCCCGACATCGTGCTGTTCCTCAATGGCCTGCCGCTGGTCGTGATCGAGATGAAGAACCCCGGCAACGAAACCGCCACCCTCGAAGGAGCGTTCAACCAGCTCCGGACCTACAAGGAGGAGATACCTTCCCTGTTCCGCACCAATGCCGCTCTCATGACTTCGGACGGCCTTCAGGCGCGGTTCGGATCGCTGACCGCCAATCTTGAGCGGTTCATGCCCTGGCGCACCGTGGACGGCGCCGCCGTCGCATCGAAGGGCGCCCCCGAGATCGAAACCGTCGTCGAAGGCGTGTTCGAGAAGAACCGGTTCCTGGCCCTGATCCGGGACTTCACCGTGTTCGGGGACACGGGCGCGGAACTGGTCAAGATCGTGGCCGGCTATCACCAGTTTCACGCCGTACGCCATGCGATCGAGCGCACGATCACCGCGACGAGCCCGGCAGGCGATCGCCGTATCGGCGTGATCTGGCACACGCAAGGCTCCGGCAAGAGCCTGCTCATGGCGTTCTACGCCGGACAGGTCATCGCCCACCCGGCGATGGAGAACCCGACCCTCGTGGTCCTCACCGACCGCAACGATCTCGACGACCAGTTGTTCGGCACGTTCTCCATGTGCCGCGACCTGCTCCGCCAGACCCCGCGGCAGGCCGACAGCCGGGAGGACCTGCGACAGGCTCTGACGCGTCCGTCCGGCGGCGTGGTGTTCACCACCCTCCAGAAGTTCGCACCCGAGGCCGGCGAGATCGAATACCCGGCCCTCTCCGACCGCCGCAACATCGTCGTGATCGCGGACGAGGCGCACCGCAGCCAGTACGGTTTCCGCGCCAGGATGGCCCGCAAGACCGGAGAGATTTCCTACGGCTTCGCCAAAACGTCCATTGCCGAGCGGGTCGGCCACCCCGTATCATGAAAACAGGTGCCGACCGCGCGGGCGGGACTTCGGGCTTTTACGGCACGACGATCCCATGCTGATTCGGAGATGCGAAATCCGAATGCGTGGGGGTTCGGCTCATCACAGATCGCCTCCTTGAGATCGCAATGTTCGGGCCAAGAAGGCCCCATCGAGCCTTGGCGGCACGATTGCAGCGCGACGCAAACTGAGAAAATCTCGCCAGTCGTCGCCGGATCAGCAGCGTGGGATCACCGTGCTTTTACGGGGTTGCCTACCGGTCACGATCCGCAAGACGGGTGCCGCAGATGGCGAGTATCGGACGCCTCGGGAGCAGTGCTTTGGCGGGGAGGGGTTTTTGTGCGCCCGATCCCCAACAATTTTCACGGCAATATCTGCGCGACGCCCTGCCGAACGCTTCCTTCATCGGCTTCACCGGCACGCCGATCGAAAGGGAGAATGTGAACACGCCTTCCGTGTTCGGCAATTACATCGACATCTACGACATCAACCGCGGCGTCGAAGACGGCGCGACCGTACCGATCTACTACGAGAGCCGCCTCGTCCGCATCGAACTCGACGAAGGCGAGAAGCCGGCGCTCGACGACGAGGTCGCCGAACTGATCGAGGACGAGGCCGAAGGCGAGCAGGAACGGCTCAAGAGACGATTGGCGAACGTCGAGGCCGTCGTCGGGACGGAGAAGCGCCTGCGCCTGATTGCCCGGGATCTGGTCGACCATTTCGAGAGTCGTATTGCCGACATGGACGGCAAGGCCATGATCGTCTGCATGAGCCGCCGCATCTGCGTTGCGCTCTACGGCGAGATCGTCAGGCTGCGCCGGGACTGGCACAGCGACGACGACGAAAGCGGCGTCATCAAGATCGTCATGACCGGCGCGGCGTCGGACCCGACGCATTGGCAACGCCACATCGGAGGCAAGGCCCGCTGGGAGCTGCTCGCCAAGCGGATCAAGGACGCGGACGACCCGCTCAGGCTGGTGATCGTGCGGGACATGTGGCTGACCGGCTTCGACGCGCCGAGCCTGCATACGATGTACATCGACAAGCCCATGCGGGGGCACGGGCTCATGCAGGCCATCGCCCGCGTCAACCGCGTGTTCCGCGACAAGCCCGCCGGTCTGATCGTGGACTACATCGGCATCGCGCAGAACCTGAAGTCCGCCCTCGGCCAGTACTCGCGCGACGACCGAAGGCACGCCGGCATCGACGAGGCCGAAGCCGTCGCGGTCATGCTGGAGAAGTACGAGATCGTGAGCGCCATGTTCCATGGTTTCGACTTCCGCAACGGCCTTGTCGGGTCGCCGCAGGAGCGGCTCGCGGCGCTGGCCGGCGCCATCGAGTGGGTCCTCGACATGCAGCACCGCGAGTCGGCCCGGGAATCGACCGGGGAAGGCAAGAAGCACGCCCGGCGCCGCTTCAACGACGCCGTGCTGGCGCTCACCAGGGCGTTCGCGCTCGCGGCCGCCAGCGATGAAGCCCGGGAAATCCGCGACGAGGTGGGCTTCTTCCAGACCGTCCGTGCGGCGCTCGCCAAAAGCGCGCCCGGCGCCGGCAAGTCCTCCGCGGAGCGGGACCTGGCGGTTCAGCAGATCGTCAGCCGCGCGGTCGTTTCGACCGAGATCGTCGACATTCTCGCAGCCGCCGGGCTGGATACGCCGGACATTTCCATCCTTTCCGACGAGTTCCTGGCCGAGATACGGGAGATGGAGAAGAAGAACCTCGCATTGGAGGCGCTGCGCAAGCTCATCAACGGGGAGCTTCGCTCGCGAAGCCGGGTCAACGTCGTGCAGACCCGGGCCTTCTCCCGGAGGCTGGAGGAAGCGATCGCCCGCTACCACGGCAACGCCCTCACGACGGCCGAGGTCCTTCAGGAACTGATCGGGCTTGCGAAGGACATCCGCGCCGCACACCGGCGCGGCGAGGAGGAGGGTCTCAGCCCCGAGGAAATCGCCTTCTACGATGCCCTGGCCCAGAACGAGAGCGCGGTCGAGGTGATGGGCAACGATCACCTTCGCGTCATCGCCCGGGAATTGCTGAGCGGGCTGAAAAGCATAGCCTCCGTGGACTGGCAGCACCGCGGGCCGGCCCGCGCCCGGATGCGGGTTCTGGTCAAGCGCATCCTGCGCAGGCACGGGTATCCGCCCGACCTCCAGGACGCCGCCGTGCAGACGGTTCTGCAACAGGCCGAAGTGCTATCGGCGAGGTGGGCCGCATGACCGCCAGGACCTTTGAGATACAGTTTCAGGACGACCATCTGGAGCGGATCGCGCAGACCCGAAAACCCATCCTTGCCCTGGCCGAGCTGATCTGGAACGCGGTCGATGCGGATGCCAAGCATATCGACGTGACGCTGGTTGAAGATGACCTCGACGGGCTCAAGGCCATCAGAGTCGCCGACAACGGACATGGCATTCCCTTTCCTGATATCGAATGCGTCGGTCCTGCACTTGTTCGCAGCGGTGGCCGAAAGCGAGCTTTCCTGGTTGGCGACGATTGCACATCTTCTCGACAGGTTCGCCCGGCAGAAAAAAGTAACTACGGTGCTTGAATTGGCATCAAGGACGAGGACGGGAATAAACGGTGGGTACTGAAATCAGTCTCGACATCGCTGGACTCAGCGTCGACTGGAGCAAGAACTGTCGCGGCGTCGACCACGGGTTTCTGTTTCAGTCGGACGAACGTCGGCGCGTCCCCTGGGCAGCTGACGATGATGACAACGACGATCCCGATCGATTGCTGATGGAGATGGCCTTCACCCGCCCGCTTCGCACCGTTCTGCCGCGCCTGGAGCTGCTGGGCCATACGCTCGCTACGGCGAAGGTCGATTATGAAAGGGTGGCTGCCGTTTGTGTCGAAGACCGCCGGTCTCTCCGGGAAGCGGGGATCGATGTGGAACTTCCGCTGGAGTTGATGACTTTCGGAGAGTTCAGGGAGTTTGTCACAAGAGACGCGATCACCGATCTCGACGACTCATTCTCTTCAGAGCCTGTGCGGAAACTATTGAGCGGCCCCGATTCTGGTATCTGCGATGTGGCTGGAGAGTACATCGGGATCAGACAAGTCCATTCCACATCTGTCAGATTGCTTTCGAAGCGGTCTCTCCGACGCCGATACTTTGCACGAGCGGCCAGAATCGGGACCGCTCAATAGTTTCCGTACAGGCTCTCATACCTCAGTGATGAGGGTGAACGGCGAATGAAAGGCCGATTCTCGAACGATTCTATGGTAAGCTGCGTACCGACGACATTCGCGTACGATGTGGATGGATATTCCGAGCGTAGCTACTTCGGATCACTCATCGGGTTTCTTCACCCCTACAATGTGCTCAGGCTTCTTGCCGAAAATGAGAGAAATCTTCATGCCAGTGTGGAATGGCGATATGGACCGCTCGTCTGTAACGGCTGGGCGAGGGAAGGGGAATTTGTTTCCGAAGCGCGGCGCACGCAGACCTTTCTGATTGCGACCGAAGGAAGTTCGGACACTCACGTAATCAAGCATGCGATGTATCTACTCACCCCCCCTACTGATGACGAATCGTTTTTCCTGACGGGTTCGGATCCGGCATGGTTCCGTGCCCCTTTCCCTCGCTCGCGGCCAAGGACCGGATGCACGGGGTTCGGCTGACAAGAAGTGGGTCGATCTTCGGCTTCCGCTCCCCGTTCCGGCCTTGTGGGGAGGGGTCCGCAACGCGACCGGGCCCCTCGCGCGGAGGTCGCGGGTCCGCGCCCTGCGGTCCGGTGGAGCGGGTTCCGTGGGCTGCCGTTCCCCTCCGCCGGAGATCTGCGCTTGACGTTGTAGGAGGGACCCTCTCCAAGATGGGCCATCGGGGCGGACCGCACGACGATCCCATGCTGATTCGGAGATGCGAAATCCGAATGCGTGGGGCTCGGCTCATCACAGATCGCCTCCTTGAGATCGCAAGGTTCGGGCCAAGAAGGCCCCATCGAGCCTTGGCGGCACGATTGCAGCGCGACGCAAACTGAGAACATCTCGCCAGTCGTCGCCGGATCAGCAGCGTGGGATCACCGTGGGGCGGACCGCGTCGGAGGTGTGGATGGCGGCCGGGTAGGGATCGAAGGCGACGACGGGTCGATCGCCCGGCGGGGCAAGGGCATTCGGATAGGTGCGTCGAGGTGACGGCGGTGTTCCCATACCGGCAGGCCTTGGATAGGAGGTGACGTTTCGGTGCATGGGCGGGTCGTCCACGCACCGCTTGACCAGCGCCCGCCGATTCGCATGCTGTCGTCGAATCGTGGCTGCGGGAATCCCCATGGACCCGCGAATCATCGACCTGAAGTCGCCCCCCTGTTCGGGCCGCCGCCGGACCCGCCCGCCGATCGCGGAGGTTCGGGAGACCGTGGGTCGGTGTTCCCCCTGCCGCCGCACCGAGCGGGCGAAGACCCTCTGCGAGCCCCTTCACGGGACGACCGCGAAGGGCGGCTCTAGGGTCGGGGCCGGCCTCGGGATGCTGGAGACCTTGGAGCGCCACGGCATCCTGACATTGTCGCCCGTGCGCGAGGACCCCGTCCGCGACAGACGACGGGTCGGAGCCCGGCGGTCGTCACGGCCCGGCCGCCGCAGGACGTGTACCTGGAGGCGTTCCTTGGGGGCGGCGCGATCCTGACGCGCCCGCCGCCGGCGCGGCGCTACCGGACGATGCCCGAAGGCGAGCGGTTCGCCGTGCGGGCGACCGTCCGGGGGGTGGAGGCGTCGGGATGACGAGCGTCGCCGGCACCTCCCTGCGCCAGGAGGTCGACGCCTTCCAGAAGCGGTTCCAGGATCTCCGCACGCAAGGCACGGTCCCCCCGGAGTGCGAGGCGCTCGTCCGCGGCCTGCGGATGCTGCTACAGCTGCTGCTGGCCGTGCTCCTGGAGAAGGCCACGCGCAAGACGAGCCGGAACTCCGGTCTGCCGCCGTCCCAGACGGACAAGGACGAGAGCGCGCGGCGCACCGGGAGCCACGGCAAGGGCCCGAAGCCGAACCCGCAGACGGGCGGCCACCGGCGCACGACCACCGTCCAGGAGACGATCACCGTCGATGCCTGCGACGCCTGCGGCGCCGACCTCGACGACGTCGACCCCGTCGATCGGGAGCGGCGCGTCCTCTACGACCTCGTGTTCGAAGTCGTCGAGCGCCGCGTCGACGCCGAGATCAAGGAATGCCCGAAGTGTCGGGCCCGGACCAAGGGCCGGTTCCCAGACCTCATGCCGGGGCCCGTGCAGTACGGTGTCAGCATCCAGGCCTTGGTCCTCAACCTGCTGATCGCCCAGATGCTGTCCCTGCGCCGTGCCGTCTCGCTCGTGCACGCGATCTCCGGCATCAGGCTCTCCGAGGCGACCTGCCTCGGCTATGTCCGGCGCTTTCAGGATGCCCTCGCATCTTGGGAGGAGGTCGCCGTGGCCCATCTCCTGCAACGCCCGGCCGTGCATGTCGATGAGACCGGATTCCGGGTCGCCGGCAAGACCCAATGGCTCCATGTCGTCACCGACGGCACCCTGACCGTGAAGTTCCCGCACCGCAAGCGCGGTCGGGAGGCGATCGAGGAGATCGGCATCCTCCCGCGCTACCAAGGTGTCCTGGTCCACGACTGCTGGGCTGCATACATGGGCTACGATCAGTGCCGCCACCCGCTGTGCGGCAGCCACCTGCTGCGCGAACTGGCCTTCGTCGTCGAGTCCAACGGCTACCGCTGGGCGCGATGGATGAAGAGCCTGCTGCGCGGGGTCTGCCACAGGGTCAACCAGAGCGCATCCAAGGCCTTGAACGAGGCCGACCGCCGGGCCGTGCGCAAGCGCTACCGCACCCTCCTCACCCAAGGCGCCAAGGAGTTGCCCGATATCCCGCCGCGGACGAAAGGAACCCGGGGACGCATCGCAACGTCCGACGCCCACAACCTGCATGAACGTCTCGTGAAACACGAGACGTCCGTCCTCCGCTTCATGAAGGACCCCGACGTCAGCTTCACCAACAATGCCGGAGAACAGAAGATCCGAATGACCAAGGTCAAGATCAAGGTGTCCGGATGGTTCCGCACCATGCTCCACGCAACCGCATGGTGCCGAGGCTCCAGCTTCCTCACCTCCATGGAGGCACTCGGCTACAACCCTCTCGTCGCCATCCACATCGCCCTCAACGGAAAGGCCGCAGACATCCTCAACGAGCACTATGGCCAACCAGACCCCAACAAGGGGTGAGTAGTTAGTGCCTGCCCGGAAAATCCCTAAGATCCGGATTACATGAATGAAAGCCCAATATTGACAGGGCGAAGATTCATCGAATCCAGCCTGATTTCAGCGGAATATGCCGTCATATGCCCTCAAAGAAGGAATCTTCGGTTCTCCAGATTCCAAATATGCTTGCATATACAATGTGTTGTGATTTTCCGTGCAGACACTAGTAGTACGGAATCATTGTATTGCTGGGTATAGAGACTTCAGTTTCACCCGGGCGTCTGCCGTCGTGAACCGCCAATCGACGGTGCCGCCGGCCGCGTTGCGGCGCTTGACCCACGCCGCGGTCTCCCGCAGCATGGTGGCGCGGTCAGGAATGCGTCGTCGAAGACATTGTCGCGACAACGCACCGATTTCGATCTCGGCCATGTTGAGCCAGCTTCCGTGCTTCGGCGTGTACCGAAACTCGAACCGCTTTCGCACTCGCATGGCCTCCCGGGGTGCAAAGGCCTCATACAACGATGCGGGGCCGTGCGTGTTCAGGTTGTCCATGACCAGTACAATCTTCTTTCCGGGGATAGGATCGTCCGCGAGTTCCCGGATGAACTGCGCCCAGTCCCGCGCCGTGCGGCGATCGGTGACCTTCACCGTACGCCAGTTTTCGTTGGGCGCGAACGCCAGGAAGAGATTGGCCGTACCGTTTCGCTCGTATTCGTAGTCGACGATTTCCGGCTGCCCGGGCCGCACGGGACGGGGAAGGCGGGTTTCCTTCGTCTGCTGCCGGCTGGTCTCATCCATGCAGACCAAAACCTCGTTTTCGGCAAAATCCCGCTGATACGTGTCCAGCACCTCCTCCATCGCCGCTACGAACGGCGCGTTGCGACTCGGGGGAATGCACCCGTACTGCTTCAACCAAGGCTTGATCTCCTTTTTTTCAGAGTCCTCCGTACCGTTTCCTTCGAGATGCTCTCGACGATCTCCATCTCCATCAGACGACCGGCCAGCAGCTTCAGTGTCCAGCGAACACAACCTTCGGGCGGGGAAGAACAGGCCAGAGCCACCCGCTTCGCCTCCTTCGCCCCGTCCAGGAGTTTCGGTCGGCGGTTCTCCTGCTCCCGGCGGCGGAGAGAGGCCTCCAAACCCTCCAAAACACAACGCTTGCGCAGGCGTTCGACCGTCGAAGCGCCGATACCCAAGCCGCGCGCGATGTCGACATCCCGGAGTTTGCCGCCGTCGCGCCCCTCGTCTGCCATCAGGAGAATCTGCGCCCGACGACGACGCCAAGCGGCTCCGGTACCGTCGACGATCGCTTGGAGTTCCCGGCGCTCCGACGCCGAAAGGCGCACTCGATAGAGCTTCCTGCCCTGAGGGTTGGCCATGATCCACTCCGATCCCCGCACCGAACCCCTGCAAACAGGCTCGGTTCCCGGAAACCGGATCCGTCCGATCCCCAAGAGAGTGTGAGCGCCTGCACGTTCGGCATCGGGTCTGTGGGGATGAACAAGAAAGCGCCGTACCGATCGGACGCTCACGCGTGCCGACACGCACCGACACGGGGCCGACACGGACCGACACGGAAATCTTGCCAGAATACTGTCGTCAGTTCAACGGTTCCGTACTACTAGTTACCATGCGATCTCGCTTTTGCGCCCGGAGGTCGCCGAATTTTTCCGCTTCGTTGATGTAAGCGAGGGGTATCCTTTCGTAGGTGCGGGTAATCTCGTGCGGTTCGCACAAGGACTCGCCAAGATCGACGTCCACAACCAGATTCTCTTCCTGCTCGACAATGACGCGGAAGGCGTGAGCGCATATCGTCGGATCCTCGATTTGGCATTACCCGCAAACATGCGAGCGGCGACGCTTCCCGAGCTTGCCAGATTCAGGAACTTCAGGTCGCGGGGACCTGACGGGACGGGAACGGCGGATATCAACCGCCGGGCTGCAGCAATAGAGTGCTATCTCGACCTGACGGCTGAACAGAAGTCGCCAGCGGAAGTCGTCTGGACAGCCTACAAGAAGGAAATGAACGTGTATCAGGGAGAACTCGAGGGTAAGGAAGCATACACGAAGACATTTCTGAAGCGCGCATCAGCCACTAATGGATACGATATGTCCGGGCTAACGGCTGTTCTGGATATGATCTTTGCGCAATGCCGTGCGATTGCGGAGACAGGTTGCAGCGGGACTGCTGCTTTGCGCTGACTTCGCGTCCAAGTCGAGCTGTGCGGAAGGTCATGAAGGGAGGGCAGATTTCTGTAGCGTCGGAGATGCGGGAGTCGCAATCGAATGATTGCGCGCGAGCGGGCGGATCGAGGGCGACGTGCAAGCGGGCGTGCTGCCGGCCGGCCAGAGCTACGGCAAGAACACCAAAACAGGCCAAAGTGGTTCGCAGGGGCGCTCTACAGGGCACGCGCCCGCGCCGAACAGGTTGTCGGCAAGCTCAAACTCAACTTCAACAGTGACGATTAAAAATATTCGATATCGCAACGAGTTACACCGGCACGGCCGAGTGCACCCACTACATTTCGTTGATTTTGGAGGGGATCAGGCTTTGTGTTCGCGCCATTTCGGGGGAAGCGCGATGCCGACGGCCTGGAAGACCTTTCCGACCTGGTCCTCGACATGTGTGCGGGTGGTGATGCGCTTGCCGTCCTTCTCGATGGCGGCCTCTTGCAGGCGGCCAAGCGCGCGGATCGTGCGCTGGCGCACCCGCTTGCCCTCGCGCACGCTCTCCACGAGGTAGAGATAGCGGTGGCCCCGGGCGGTCGTTTCGCGCACGAACATGACCGCGTTGTATGTCTTCGATATCGACAAATCAAGAAAACAGAACCAAACCAAATCAGCAAAAATGTTTCACTACATTTTTCTCAACCCGCCCCAACCAACACCCCACTATCCAATCATTTCAACAACTTGGCGAAACCGGAACCCCCAAAACATCCATTGCCGAGCGGGTCGGCCACCCCGTATCATGAAAACAGGTGCCGGCCGCGCGGGCGGGACTTCGGGCTTTTACGGGGTTGCCTACCGGTCACGGTCCGCAAGACGGGCGCCGCAGATGGCGAGTATCGGACGCCTCGGGAGCAGTGCTTTGGCGGGGAGGGTTTTGTGCGCCCGATCCCCAACCATTTTCACGGCAAACATCCATTGCCGGGCGGGTCGGCCACCCCGTATCATGAAAACAGGTGCCGGCCGCGCGGGCGGGACTTCGGGCTTTTACGGGGTTGCCTACCGGTCACGGTCCGCAAGACGGGCGCCGCAGATGGCGAGTATCGGACGCCTCGGGAGCAGTGCTTTGGCGGGGAGGGGTTTTGTGCGCCCGATCCCCAACCATTTTCACGGCAAATCGACACCGACTGTTCAAGTTGGGTCAAACGCTTCAAGCGCATCGCCCTGCGCTGCGAAAAGACCGCCACTAGGCCCTGTGGACGGATTGACTCAGGAGCGGGTTCAGGGATTCCCGTGCGAGGTGTCAATCGGCGTTCAAAGTTGACCCCGGATCGGCGCGGAAGGTTGACCCCTCTGTAGGTTGTCCCGGTAGTCAACAGGAAGGCCCCGCGCGGCTCCGCGTAGCGCCCTGCGATACGTGGAGCGGAGCCGCGCGGGAGGTGCCTGTTGACCCACCGGGGCAACCGGGCCGCCGGCCTGGGCGTCGCCGGGTCACGATCGATGTTTGAAGCGCCAGCTCTGGTTGCCGGTTTCGACAATGTCGCAATGATGGGTCAGGCGGTCGAGGAGCGCGGTGGTCATCTTGGCCCAACTTGAACAGTCGGTGTCGATTTTTGCCGGGCGCGGTTTCGCCAAGTTGTTGAAATGATTGGATAGTGGGGTGGTGATTGGCGCGGGTTGAGAAAAATGTAGTGAAACATTTTTGCTGATTTGGCCTTGTTTTCTTGATTGGTCGATATCGAAGACATACAACGCGGTCAGGATCGTGCGCGAAACGACCGCCCGGGGCCACCGCTATCTCTACCTCGTCGAGAGCGTGCGCGAGGGCAAGCGCTACCGAGTCATGACATTTATGGCTGGACCAAGGAGGTCCGATCCCGGACCAAGGCCTGCCGCTGGCCGGCCTGGAAGCCGATTCGATGGCCGAGGGTGGCGCTGCTCAGCCGGTTGGAGCCGTGCCACATGATCTGGTGTCCGGGTTCGGGGTCGTGCTTGCGGTCCCGATACCCTCCGAGATGGGCGACCAGACGCACGGCGGCGCCGAGGGTATCAGGATCCGGCATGGCCTGCTCGCGGGCATAGTCGCGGAGAAAGGCCAGTTCCGGATCGGTGAACATCAGCGTGGGTGCACAGTCCGGGACCTGTCGTCCGAGCAGGGTCAGGACCATGATGCGCCAAGCGATCACGGCATGGATGGCGGTGACCCGTTGCAGGCGTTCGGCCTTGCGGAACCGCAGGGACTGCACCTGGCAGCCGGATTTCAGGACGCGGAAGAAATCCTCGATCTTCCAGCGCTGAAGATAGTGGCCGACCACCTCGGCGGCTTGCGGGCCGGTGCGCACCGGGAGCGTGATGAGCAGGAACCCCTGCACCGGATTCTCGCCTTCGGGCGGGTGGATTTCGACCAGATGGACGGTCGAGACGGACATGGGATCCTTGCCCTCAGGGTCGACGGCAGGGTCAAACGACGATGTCGGAGTTCGCAGTGGGCCACGCGCTTGCGCCGCGCCGGGCGGGCCGGTTTCCCGCGCGATTTCCGGCGCTCGGTCAGGCCGTCGATCTCGATGTCGATCCGATCGTCGGACGGGCCGGCCTGCATGGCAGCGAACCGTTTCGGGCGATGGGGCCCCAGGACCCGATCGTGCCGGGCCCGCACCAGCACCTCGACCCGCGGGTGTTGGCGCTGGAGATCGAACCGTTCGAAGAAGTCCGCCTCCCGATCGCAGACCGTGATCACACGGGTCTTGCCGCCCACGTCCCGGACGGCGTCGACGGTGTCCGCGAATCCGTGGAGCCATCGCCGGCTTTTCGTCCCGGCGGCGACGGTCTTCGCATGCTTCTTCAGCGGGTCGAACCCCAACCGCAGCACCCCCAGGGGCAGGCCGGTGTCGGTCCTTTCATGCCGCCGCACTTGACGTGCGTCGGTCTGTCCGTCATGGTGACGGCATGCAAGTCGGACTTCGACATCTCCGCGCCGACACGGTCGAGTGGCTGAAGGCGGCGGCGGCCGAGGCCGGCCGGACGCGTCATGCGCTGGCGCGCGAGCTGTGCGAACGCGAGGACTGGCGCAACGCCCGGGGCCAGCCCTGCGTGTCCCAGGCGCGCGGGGTTCTGCCCGGGATCGCGAAGCGGGCGGGGTTCCTGCTGCCCGCGGCGCGGCCGGGTCCGTGCCGCACGCCGGGCCGTCCGGGCGGCGAGGTGGCGCGCACCTACCCGGACCGGAAGCTGGCGTGCACGCTGGCGGATCTCGGGGAGGTCACCCTGGTCCCGGTGGGCGCGGCCCCGGACCGGCGCCGCTGGCGCGAGATGATGGAGACCCATCATCCGCAGGGTTGGAAGCACCGGCCGGGGAAGGTCCTCAACTTCTGGGTCGTGTCGTCGCGCCACGGTCGTCTCGGCGGCCTCGGGTATACGGCTGCAGGCTGGCATCAGGCGGCCCGGGACGCGGCCATCGGCTGGTCGGCGACGGCGCGGGCCGCGAATCTGGTGCAGCTGGTCCAGCAGCACCGCTTTCTCCTGCTGCCCGGCGTCCGGGTCGCCCGGCTGGCCTCGCACGTGCTGGCCCGGTCGACGGCGCGCCTGGCCGCGGACTGGAAGGCGGCGCACGGGACCCGGCCGCAGGCGGTCTACACGTATGTGGGACCCGAACACCGCGGCACCTGCTATCGTGCGGCCGGGTGGAGCCGCTGCGCCGAACCGACCTCGGGCCGGCCGCCGGGAGGCCGGGCGACCGCGCCGAAGGCGGTGTGGATCCGGCCCTTGGCCGAGGGCTGGCGCGAGGTCCTGTCTCGGGAGCGGGGCGCCGTCCTCGGTACCACGTCGGAGCCGTGGCGGCCCGGGAACGCCGACTGGGCCGACATCGAGTATGGCCGCGGTTCGCATCCCGACGGCCGCGTGCGCACGCGGGTGCTGGCGATGGGCCGGGCTTGGGAGAACGCTCCGGGCGCGTCCCTGCCCGTGATCTTCCCGTCCGCCGCCGCACAGAAGGCCGCGTACCGGCTGTTGTCCAGCGCCCGGGTCACGATGGAACACATCCTCGATTCCCACACCGAAGCCACGGTCGAACGCTGCCGGCAGGAGCGGGTCGTCCTCGCCCTGCAGGACACCACGACGCTGAAGTACAACGGGCACTGCAAGACGAAAGGGCTGGTGAACCTTGGGGGCGGGGGCTCGGGCACCCGGGGGATCCTTGCCCATTTCACGCTGGCGGTGACCGAGGGCCGCCGCCCGCTCGGCGTGATCGACCTCAACGCCACCGAGCGCGAGGGCACGGAAGCCCCGGACCGCGACGCCACCGAGCGCGAGGGCACGGAAGCTCCGGACCGCGACGCCACCGAGCGCGAGGGCACGGAAGCCCCGGACTGCGACGCCACCGAGCGCGAGGGCACGGCAGCCCCGGACCGCGACGCGGTCAAGCCGGAGAGTGTGCGCTGGCTTCAGGGACTCGAACGCGCCCGTCAGCTGGCCGCCGCCTGCCCCGACACCCGGGTGGTCACGGTCTGCGACCGCGAAGGCGACATCTGGGAAAGGTTCGTACAGGCGCGCGCCGGCGGCGTCGGGCTCCTCGTACGCTCCGACCGCGGCCGGCAGCGACGAGTGGTCCGCAGCGACGGCTCCGTGGCGGACCTGTGGGAGGCCATGGCGGAGCAGTCGGTTCTGGGAACGAAGACGGTCCACCTCGCCGCCTGCGGCGGACCCCGTCCGCGCCTCCAGCGCACCGTGATCCTCGAGCTCCGCGCCGCCGCCGTCCACCTCGTGCCGCCGAAAAACCGGGACGACCGGACGCCGATGCCCGTGCTCGCCGTCTCGGTCCGGGAAGCCCGGCCGCCCAAGGGCCGCGATCCGCTCCACTGGGTGCTGCTCTCCACCGAGGGCGAGGCCGACCTCCCGCACGCTCGACGCATCGTCGCCTGGTACGAGGCACGCTGGACCATCGAGGAGTACTTCCGGGTCCTCAAGGTCGGCGCCCGGATCGAAGAACGCAAGCTGCAGGACGCCGACGACCTGCGCAAGTGCCTCGCTTTCGATGCCATCACCGCATGGCGGGTCATGGACCTCGAGCGCCTCGCGCGCGATCCGCCCGACCGCCCCGCCCTCGAGTTCTTCACCGACCGCGAAATCGGGGTTCTCTACCGATGGCTCCGGTACGATCGCATCCTCCGGGCCCCGCCTGGAAAGCCGCCCGACATCCGCACCTTTGGGGTTGATCTCGCCCGCATGGCGGGCTTCCGGCCCAGCAAGCGTCAGCCGCTTCCGGGTACTGCGAAAATCTGGCAGGCGTGGCGGAAATTCAAGACCGGACTCGAATTCGTCCAATCAGAAGGGAACCGCACATGAGCCAGATTGCGTCAACAACGGGCTATTGAAAGGTGTCGGTCACCGCCAGCGTGGCATGCAGGTGCAGGCCGAGGGTCGAGGCACGGGTCTGGTTCGTGCCGATCACCTGCAGGCCGTCACACCCCGGCCGCCGCGCAAAGTTCAGATCACTCCCGTCCTGGATCGCCAGCACCGTCCGCTGCCCCCGGATGCGTTGGAGGGTACGCTCCCGGTGAGGCGCCAGGATGTGGTCCGCCGTGATGGCGCTGTCCGCCGGTTGCTCGATCAACCGGTAGAAGGCACGGATGACCGTACGGCTGCGGTCCGGGTGGGCCTGGATCTTCTGTCCCGGATCCTCCGCCAGCAGTGAAGCGCTCTTCACCCGTCGCGCCGTCCGTCGCCGATCCCCCAAGGGTGCTCCTCCCAGCTCGTTCGCGGCCCACTCCTGTGCACGGAGACCTTCCCCGGGTGCAAGCGACGGCCATCGCTCCACTTCGGCCACCCCGAGATCCCGGCGCCAGCGCCGGTGCAACGGGTACATCCAGACCGTCTTCCCGGTCTTCTCCCGGCGATGATACCGGTCCTGGCGGCCCCGCCCCTTCGTCGCGCCCACGCACACGAAATTCGCGGCCCGCAGGCAGGTGCCCTGCACACCCGCATCCGCATAGCTTTCCACCCGCCATACCCGCAGGCCGTAGCGGGCCTCAAGGTCCGCGGGCAGCCGTCGCAACAGGCGGCCCAACACCTGGCTGGCGAGGTGGGGACAGCGGACTGCCGGACGAATCAGGAAGCGGCTGAGACCGATCACTCGGTGGAGGTGGTCCCGGCGCTGCGGCGCACTCCACCCGATCCAGCCGTCCCGCGCCTGCACCTGCAAGGCGGCGGCCGAGAACCCGGCCGCGCCCAGGATCCCGTGTCCCGAGGTCACCCGATAGCGCACCTGAGGGCCCGCGAAGGTCGTCAGGCCGTGCGGATGCTCGTGCGCGATCCGCGGGTTCCACACCGTGCGCTGCGCCACCGTCGTCACCGGAACCACCTCCAGCCCTTCGATCTCCGACACCCGCCCCGGCACCCCGACCGGCGCCGGAACGGCCTCGTCCAGCTGACGCGGCGTTCGGTCCGGCGGCGGCACCCGGGGCGGCGGCAGGACGATCTCCGGCGCGGACGCCGCCAGGGTGCGCAGGGCCTTGAGGCATCCCGAAACCTGCCACCGGCCGAGGGCGTCGACCAAGGCAAACTCCTCGCACACCCGGCGGCCCAAGGACTGCCGGCTGGCAAACGACTCCCGCGACAGGATCCCGGCCACCCGGGACCGCGCTTCCGCGCCGCGCAGCGTCTGAAGGATGTTCGATTGGGTCCGCAGGGCGAGGGACCGTACACCGCCCGATCGGCAATGTTCAGCCCTTTTTTTCATGACATGGTAGGCCTAGGCACGCGGCGCTCCGGTGCGCCCCATCGGCCGTCGGACAGGGGTCAAGCCCGCCGCCTTGCGACGAGAGGTCACTGCCCTAATTCATGGCTTCCTCTTCTCTCTCCAAGGCTCGGCGCAATCCGCAATCGCATACGGCGCGAATGGGCCACAGGGAACCGTGACCTTGGAATGCAGTGTCGACGAGATTGCCGGGTCTGCGCAGGTACGCGGTAGAATCGGGCAATTCGACTCCCGAACCTCACGGGGCGGCCGACCGTCGTTCCCTTCGCACCGGGTACCGCAAGAGCCTTGATGGAGGCGAAGTCCGGACCGACATCGGATTCGGTCAGGGAGCGTCGACGCCGGATCGCGGTGATCGGCGCAGGCATTTCCGGCTTGGGGGCGGCTTGGCTGTTGTCCCGGGTTCACGATGTCGTGTTGTACGAAGCCTCCGACCGACCGGGTGGCCATGCACGCACGGTCGTCGTTGGGGCCGGACAGCGGCAGGTGCCGGTGGACACCGGTTTCATCGTCTTCAACCGGGTCAATTACCCCCATCTTTGTCGACTGTTCGACTATCTGGACGTGCCGGTCCGCAAGAGCGACATGTCCTTCGCCGTTTCCGTGGATGGCGGAACGATCGAATACGGCTGCCGCAACGTCGCGGCGGCGCTGGCGCAACCGGCCAATGCCGTCAAGCCGGAATTCTGGCGCATGTTCCTCGACATCGCGAAGTTCAACCGGACGGCGTTGGCGGATACCTCCTCCAACCCGAGCTGGACCGTGGGCGACCTGATCCGCCATCGGCGGTTCGGGCGCTGGTTCGAGCGCTACTACCTGCTGCCGATGAGCGGTGCCATCTGGTCGACGCCCCGCGCCGGGATGCGGGATTTTCCCGCCGGCGTTCTGGCCCGCTTCTTCGCCCATCACGGGCTGTTGTCGTTTGCCGGCCAGCACCGATGGTGGACCGTGGAGGGCGGATCGCGCAGCTATGTCGCCAGAATGGTATCCGGCATGTCGGCGCAGCTTCACTTGCGCACGACGGTCGAGGCGGTAACGCGGGAGCCGGGCGCGGTCTCTGTCAAGGCGGCCGGAGAGGCCGCCGAAACCTTCCACAGCGTCGTGTTCGCCTGTCATGCCGATACGGCGCTCGCCATCCTGAAGGACGCCGGGACGGACGAACGGAAGATTCTCGGCCGGATCGGCTTCCGGCGCAACCGGATCGTGCTGCACACCGACGACCGATTGATGCCGCGACGCAAGGCATGCTGGTCGAGTTGGGTGTATCTGGCAAACTCCCGGCTCGATGAGGATGGCGCGTCGGTCACCTACTGGATGAACTCCCTTCAGAGCATCCCGCGCGAAACGCCGCTGTTCGCAACGCTGAATCCGTCTCTGCCGATCGACGACGACGCCGTTCTGGATGCCCACGATTTCGACCATCCCCAGTTCGATTTCCATGCCCACGCCGCCCAAGCGGCGTTACCGTCGATTCAGGGTCGGTCGAATACCTGGTACTGCGGGGCCTGGACCGGCAACGGGTTCCACGAGGACGGACTGGCGAGCGCGGTCGACATCGCGCGAAGCCTCGGGGCGCGGCCGCCATGGACGTGATCGACTGTTCCGTCGTACGGGCCAAGGTGAGCCATGTCCGCCGGGTTCCGGTCGGCAACCGGTTCGTGTACCGCACGGATTACCTGCTCCTCCACGAAGCGGTGCTGGCGGGTGGGCCGAGCCCGAAACTGTTCTCGTTTGGCCGCCCCAACCTCGTCTCGCTGTACCCGTCCGATCACGGAGTGGCGGGCTGTCGGGGCCCGGAGGGGTTTCGCCGGCTGGTCCGGAACGCGGGCATCAAGGGGGACGGCTGCATCCTGCTGCTGACCCACCCGCGACATTGGGGGTATACCTTCAATCCGGTCAGCTTCTGGTTCCTGCTCGGCACCGCCGGAAATCTCCGGGCGGTACTGGCGGAGGTCCACAACACGTTCGGCGACCGCCACGGCTATCTCTGCGCCGGAGAGAACGGGTCCGATCTCCGGCCGGACGCTTGGATCGAGCTGCGCAAGCAGTTCCATGTTTCGCCCTTCTTCGAAATCGCGGGTGCCTACCGGTTCCGGTTCCTGCTCGACGAAGCCCGCATCGGGGTGCGCATCGTCTATGACGACGGTGCAGGGGGCGGGCTGCACACGACGTTGGTCGGAGCCCGGCGGCCGTTCACCAACCGGGAACTGGTCCGGTCACTCCTGATCCGACCGCTCGGGGCTGCGCGCACCACGGCGTTGATCCACTGGCAGGCGTTTCGGCTCTGGCGCAAGGGAGTACCGTACCACCGGCGCATCGAGCCGCCGGAACACGGCATCTCATGATCCTCCGGGTTGTCCTTCTCTCGTTGATTCTCGCGGCGGTCAGCGCCTTCGCGGCGCCGCCGGAATTGTCCGACCGCGTGGTGGCGGTGCGACCCGCAGGCTGTGCCGAATACCGACTGCTGTTCTTCCGGCTCTACAGAGCGGAACTGTGGACCGACGCAGCCGTTCCGCCGGGCGAGAACTTCGGCCTTACACTGACCTACCGGACCGCGTTCGAAAGCGAGGAACTGGTGTCCTCGTCGATCTCTGAAATGGCTCGCATGTCCGGTCGGCCGGACCACAGTTTCGCGGCTGCGCGTGCACAACTCGAACGCGTGCTCCGCAGCGTGGAGGAGGGTGACCGCTATACGGCATGGCGCAGCGGACCGAATCGGGTCGAATTCTTCCGCAACGGCGCCTCGACGGGGACGCTCACCCACGACGCCGACCTGTTCCTGAAAATCTGGGTCGGCCCGATGAGCCGGGATCCGAAACGAAGGGCCGCTCTGCTTTCCGGACGTTGCGATGACCGGTGATTCCGGCCGTCTGAGCGCGCGGCGCGACCTCTTCCCGCCCGGCGTGGTCGCCGCCATGCTCGCCTTTGCCGGCATTCCGCTCTACATTCACGCGCCGCGATACTATGCAGAGGACATGGGGGTCGGTCTTGCCGCCTTGGGCGTTGTCCTGCTGGCGGCGCGGGCGGTGGACAGCCTGCAGGATCCGATCATCGGCCGGCTGGCCGACCGATATCCGCGGCACCGGGAAGCGTGGACACTGGCTTCGGGCCTGCTGCTCGCGGCCGGTTTCGCCGTGCTGTTCGCGCCGCCCGAATGGGGTGCGCCGCTGCCTCGTCTGGCAGCGGGCCTGCTGGCCGCGTTCACCGGCTTCAGTGCCTTGCAGATCGCACTGTACGATCACGGTCTGGCCCAAGCGGAAGCCGCCGGCGGCGGCTACACGCGCATTGCCCTGTGGCGGGAGGCCAGTGCGCTGGCTGGCGTGTGCCTTGCCGTCGTGGCGCCGGTCGCGCTGACGGCCGTGGTCGGCACGCACTTCGCCTATGCGGCCTATGCCGCGGCTTTCGGGCTGTTCGCCGCCGGTGCCCTCTGGCGCATGCGCGGACGGTGGCAAGCCTCGGGACGCTCCCTTCCCTCGGCCGGATTCCTGCAGATCCTGCGCGGAACCGCGGTGCCGCCTCTACTGGCGTTCGGTTTTGTCAATGCTCTGCCCACCGCGGTGACCTCGACCCTGTTCCTGTTCTTCGTGGCCGACATCCTTGCCGCAGAGTCCCAAGCCGGTCCTCTGCTGCTCGCGTTTTTCGCGATGGCTGCAGCGGCCGCTCCGGCTTGGGCCCGGCTGGCCGGCAGGATCGGGCGCAAGGTCGCGCTGTCGGCCGGCATGACCCTGTCGATCCCCGTTTTCGTCTGGGCCTATACGCTGGGCCCCGGCGATGTGGCCGCCTTCTACTTCATCGCCGGCCTCTCGGGTGCGGCGCTGGGAGCGGACATGACGCTGGTGCCGGCCATGCTGGCAGCGCGCATCCGGGAAGGCGCCGGCCGTGTGTTTTCACTGTGGACGTTCCTCCAGAAGTCGGCACTCGCCCTCGCGGCCGGCACGGTGCTGCCGGTTCTTGCCTGGACCGGATACGAACCGGCGACGGCCGGCGGCGGCGAGGCTCTGGCAGTGGCCTACGCCCTCGTACCCTGCGCCCTGAAGCTGGCGGCCTTGGTCGTGCTGTGGCGATTCGTACCCGACATCGGAGACGACACGTGAAGACGAGACATATTCCGGGTTCCGGTCTGCTGTTCGAGTTCGGTTCCCAGCGGCTGGAGTCGTATGCCACCGAACGGCCGATCCTGGATCTGCGCGGGTATCTGTCCGGTCCGGTGACCGCATCCGGAATCTTTTCGGGAATCTCCGGTCGGGTCGAGCGGCGGTTCACGATCGACTTGGCGGGGCGCTGGTCCGGGAACCGGGGGATGGTGGAAGAACGGTTTCGCTACGACGACGGCACCGGGGGCGAGCGGGTCTGGAGGCTGGTTTTCTCCAATGACCGGAACTTCACCGCGACCGCGCACGACCTCGAAGGTGAAGCGACCGGGGCGCAGAGCGGCAACGCGGCCGTGATGCGCTACCGGATGCTGGTGCCGCGGTCCAAGGGCGGGGTTATCGTCGAGATGGAGGACTGGTTCTATCTCGTCGAAGACGGAACGCTGATCAACCGAGCGCGCATGTCCCGATTCGGCTTGAAGGTCGGAGAGATCGTGGCGGCATTCCGCAACGGCGCGGCCGCGTGGTGAGCGGTCTGGCGGGCAAACGCTTCTGGCTGGTCGGTGCCAGTGCGGGCATCGGACGGGCGCTGGCGCTGCGTCTGGCCGGGGAGGGGGTGGCGCTCGTGGTGTCCGCGCGCGACGGTGCGGCGCTGACCAGTCTCGTGGACGAGATGGTGCCAGTGACGGCGCGCAGCGGCGGCCACATGGCGGCACCGCTCAACGTGCTTGATCGTGACGGTGCGGCGGCGGTGTTCGACCGTATCGGCGAGATCGACGGCGTCATCTACTGCGCCGGGGCCTACGAGCCGATGTCGGCCCGTCAACCTGATCTGGACGCGCTCGAGACGGTCGTCGAGGTCAATCTCACGGGGGCTCTGCGCGTGCTGACTGCTTGTGTGCCGGCATTCTGTCGGCGCGGATCGGGCCAGGTCGTCTTGGTCGGGTCCCTGTCCGGGTACCGCGGGTTGCCGGACTGCTGGGGGTACGGAGCGACCAAGGCCGCGCTGATTCATCTCGCGGAGAGTTTGCGTTGCGACCTGCGCGGACTCGGAATCGCAGTACAGGTGTGCAATCCCGGTTTCGTGTCGACTCGCCTGACCGCCAAGAACGACTTCCGGATGCCGTTCCTGGTAACTCCGGACGTGGCGGCGCAGCAGATCGTGCGCGGCATGACGCGACGCCGGTTTGAGATCGCCTTTCCTCTCGCGATGGTAGCGGCGTTCAAGCTGCTTGCGGCCCTTCCGCGGCCGATGTATTTCGCGCTGCTGTCGCTGGTCGGCAGCAAGCCAGGTGCGATACCGTGATCGTTTTGGGTCGGCAGCGGGATCCGGACGGCGCGCCTCCGGCTTCCGGGTGGCTTCGGTCCCGGTCGTTGAAGGTGTTCCTGTCGCTTCTTCGGGGCGTCGAACGTGGCGTGCTCAAGGTCGAACTGCCGGATGGGCAGCAGGTCCGAGCAGCCGGAGGCCGACCGGGCCCGCAGGGCACGATCGTGATCCACAATCCCAGGTTCTTCCGTCGAATGCTCTTCGAGGGCGATCTGGGATTCGGCGAGATGTTTCTTGACGAATGGTGGACGACGCCCGACCTGCAGGCTCTGCTGGATGTCGTCATGCTCAACAACGAGAGCCTGGTGCGCCGCTTTCCGGGTGCCGGGGCATTCCGGTTCTGGCAGCGTCTGCGTCGCTCCCTGACGCCCAACAGCCGCAGGGGCGCCCGGCGCAATGTGATGTCTCATTACGATCTCGGGAACGCCTTCTACGCATCGTGGCTCGACGAGACGATGACCTATTCGTCGGCGCTGTTCCGCAGCGGGAGGGAGACTCTGGACGAAGCACAGCGAAACAAGTACGCAGCGATCTGCAACCGGCTTGCGTCGGCGCCGGGCTCCCGAATTCTGGAGATCGGGTGCGGCTGGGGAGGATTTGCCGAATACGCCATTCGCGAACGCGGCGCCCGGGTCACCGGGCTAACGCTTTCCCGAGCACAATGCGATTATGCCCGGCGCCGACTCTTCGAAGCAGGACTGGCCGACCGAGCAGAGATCCGGTTGCGCGACTATCGGGAAGAGGACGGCCGTTACGACGCGGTGGTTTCCATCGAAATGATCGAGGCCGTCGGAGAAAAGTACTGGCCAGCCTATTTCTCGGCGGTTCACGACCGGCTGCAGCCGGGCGGCGTCGCGGCGTTGCAGGCGATCATCCTGGCCGATCATCTGTTTCCCCGATACCGCACCGGCACCGATTTCATCCAAAGACGCATTTTCCCCGGTGGCTTGCTGCCGAGCCGGGCCGCGCTCCGGGACGAATTCGAGGCTGCCGGACTGGAAACGATCGGAACCGAAACGTTCGGCGCAAGCTATTCTCGTACGCTGCGCGAGTGGCGTCGCCAGTTCAACGCCCGATGGCGCCGAATCGCCGCGCTGGGCTTCGACGACCGTTTCCACCGAATGTGGAACTTCTACCTCGCGGCCAGCGCTGCCGGATTTGCATCGGAAACCACGAATGTCATCCAAGTCGCGTTGCGCAGACAGACATGATTCGTGGATCCTGCTTCCGTGGCGAAACCCCGGCCGGCATCGCCACCGTCAGGACGCAACCGAAGGCCCACCCGCGACCCGGCCCCTTGCGGCTGCTCGTGTTCCATCAGTCCCCTGCCGGATCTCCCGGTGGGCCGAATCCCGAACCGGAACCAGCATCAGAGTTCGAATCGTACGTGCTCGATTGCATTATGTCTTTGATGGCATAACCGAACCCCGTCAAGGCCCGACCCGTGCCGTCCGACGCATCAGGAAGCGGCAGACAGCCCGTTGCACCCGCGCCCGAGCGCTCGCCAGCGAGCGTGCATAGTCCTTCGCCAGACGCCGACACCGGGACAGCCAGGCAAGGATGCACTCGACTACCCAGCGCCGATACAGGAGGACGAAACCCGTGACGTTCCGAGATGTGCGCACAGTCTCCAGGACTACGTCCGATCCGAGATTGGCCCGCGCCGAGGCCAGCTTCGGACCTTGATCCCCGCCGTCCGCCCACCATTTCGCGGCCTTTGGAGCCTTCTCCGTATCTACTCACCCCCCTACTGATGACGAATCGTTTTTCCTGACGGGTTCGGATCCGGCATTTTCCCTTGCCCCTTTAACTCGCTCGCGGCCGATGACCGGAGGTGCGTGTTCTGGCTGACAAGAAGCGGATCGATCTTCGTCATCAGTAGGGGTGAGTAGATAGTGCCTGCCCGGAAAATCCCTAAGAGTCCGATTACATGAATGAAAGCCCAATATTGACAGGGCGAAGATTCATCGAAGCCAGCCTGATTTCAGCGGAATATGTCGTCATATGCTCTCAAAGAAGGAATCTTCGGTTCTCCAGATTCCAAATATGGTTTCATATACAATGTGTTGTGATTTTCCGTGCAGACACTAGATACGTATTTCGACAGCATTCCGCATCGGGAACTCCGCGCCTTCCTGGACCTGCGGATCCAGGACGGTGTCCTCCGTCGCATGATCCACAAATGGCTGCGGGCGGGCGTCCTGGAGGAGGGCGTCCGGCACACCTCGGAAGCGGGCACGCCGCAAGGCGGCGTGCTGTCGCCGCTGCTCTCCAACCGGTTCCTGCACTACGTGTTGGATCGGTGGGTCGAGCAGACGGTCCAGCCCCCGCCTCCGGGGCCGGTGCCAACGGGTGCGGTATGCGGACGATTTCGTGCTGCTCTTCGAGCATCAGCGGGACTGCGAGCGGGTGCTGGCCGTCCTCGGCCAGCGCCTGGCCCGGTTCGGGCTGAGGCTGCACGCAGAGAAGACACGTTCCGTTGACTTTCGGGCCAAGCTGCCCCCGGATCCGGGAGCGGGCGCCACCTTCGACTTCCTGGGCTTCACCCATGTTTGGGTGCGGTCGAGATGGAAGTATGCGGTGCTGCGCCAGCGCACGGCCAAGGGGCGCCTGGCGCGGGCCCTGCAAGCGGTGCGGGAGGGGTGCCGACGGCATCGACACGCGCCCTTGCTCTACCAGCGCAACGATCTCGCACGGGTCCTACGAGGCCATTGCGCCTACTACGGCCGGAGTGGGAACCGTGCCCGAATTGCCAGCTTCCGCCATCAGGTGATCCGAATCTGGCGAAAGTGGTTGTCGCGGCGCAGTCGTTCGGCCCGGGTGAACTGGGACCCGATGGCCGCGCTGCTTCGCCGCTTGCCCCTGCCTACGGCCAAGATCATGCACGGCTACGGGACCGCTTGAGCGAACCTGTCCTGTACGGAACCGGATGCCCGAATGCGGGCACGTCCGGATCGGGTGTGCCAGGCGAACGGGCAGAAGACAGGGGGTGAAAGTCCCCTAGAACGAAGGAGGAACCAAACCGCGTTTCTCCGCGAGCCGTGCGTCGGTTCCCGCGAGGGGGCAGGCGAAGCGTCGGCAGCGGTGCGGATGGGTGGGGCGAAGGAGCACCGAAAAGACGAGGATCCGGGGTGCCGAGGTGTTCCGATCGGCCGAAGGCACCATCGCAGGCATCGATGTGGTGAGATGCCGGCGCGCCCCGCGGTGTCCGAGAACCCATGTACGTCCGTACGTCTTCGGTTGGGACCCTGGGAGATCTTCAAGCGGTCCCGCCGATCGTGGCGGGACCGTGTAGGGAAGGAGAAAACCGAAGCCTAGGACGAACGGCTGGAAGAAGTCGGATGGGGCCGTACGACCTGGGAAGGCGACGAACCAGGAAGCGTCAGCTCCTGCGGAGTGGCTGGAGGAAAGGGCCCCAACCAAGGGGAATTCGGGACGCCAAAACACGCGCCGAACGCAGTGTCGGGCACGCGTGCCTCAGGCGGCGGACCGGATCCGGAAAGCCGCAAGGTTCGACCGGAAGCGACGGGAGCGCAGGACCGAGATTTCTGGGTCGTGCGCAATCCTCCGCCGCCCAGGGCCGGATCCGCGGTTGGCCGTCAAGCACCCGAGGTAGGAGCCGGATGGATGAACGTCCAGGTCCGGATCGGTGCGGGGGGTGCGCAGTACTGCGCATTCCTACCGTAACTGGGGGGAGGGGCTCGGCAACGACCCCTCCTACCCGGCGCGTGCCCGGCGCCGGGTCCGCCGCGGGTCCTAGCCGTCGCCGTGCGATCTTCCGGCCGGCCCCCGGCCGGTGCCTCAATCTGCCGCAACGGAACCGGCAGCGCGCGGCCGGGATCCCGCCGATCCGGCGGCCGCGCCAAGCCGAACCCCTAAGCGAAAATGAAGTCGGATTCTACAAGATCCGGGGCTTCGCTCCCGGTGCCGAAGACATCAATGCTCCACGTCAAAGCGTCCAAATCTTCCGACAGGCTGGAGACCTTCGCAGCCTTCCTGCTGTCGACAGTTTTCTCCTCGATTCGAAGTTTCTTGAATTCGCTGACGCCGTCGATTCCGTGCAATCTGATCTTGTCCCCCTCCGCCCGGTTGAAGTCCTCGATGTCATCGTGTCCGCTGCCTTCCCTGAATATGAAGGTATCGCCGCCGGCGCCGCCGTGGAGCTCGTCGTCGCCGCTGTCGCCGCTCATGAGAGCCTGTGCGGAAACTATGGAACAACCCCGATGCGAGCCTCTACGATGTGGTTGGCGACGACATTGGGAGGATGCCATGGCTTGGAGCGAGACCGCTCGTGCGAAGTATCAGCGTCAGGGAAGCCGCTTCGAAAGCGATCGGACCGACGCGGAATGGGCTCGTTTGGAGCCACTGCTTCCGGCCCCGTCGTCGACGGGTCGTCCCCGTGAGGTAGACCTGCGCGAAGTGGTGAATGCGCTGCTGTACCCGTGGATGACGGGTTGCCAGTGGCGTGCGCTACCGCCTTGTTTTCCTGCGATTTCGACGGTCCGGTACTAGTTTTACCGGTGGCGTAACCAGGGCCTGTATGGGGATCTCGTGGCAGCGTTGCGGGGTCCGGCCCGGGAGCTGGAGGGCCGGCGTTCGACGACGACGGCGGGGGTGATCGACAGTCCGTCCGTGAAGACGACGGAGAGCGGCGGTCCGAGTGGCTAGGACGGTGGGAAAACGATCAAGGGGCGAAAACGGCACGCGGTGGTCGACACCCTCGGGCTCCCCCTGGTCCTGCACGTGCACCCCGCCAACGTGCCGGATCGGGAGGGTGCGCCGGCGGTCCTCGCCGAACTGCGAACGACCCTGCCGAGCCTGCAGAAGGTCTGGGCAGACGGAGGGTACCGCGGTCCCAAACGGGCCCAAGCCCTAGCCGCGATGCCGGACGCCCCGGACCTCGAGATCGTGACCAAACCTACGGAACCGAAGGGTTTCGAGGTGCTTCCGCGACGCTGGATTGTCGAGCGGTTTTTCGGCTGGCTGGGCCGCTGCCGACGTCGGGCGAAGGACGATGAACGACGGCTGGAGAGCTCGCTGGCAGGGCTGCAACGGGCCGTGATCCGCATCCTGGTGCGCCGCCTCGGACGGGCCGAAACCCTCGGCAAAACCGTAACCTACTGATTATATGGAGTTTTGAATCATGCTCTGACGTCGTTGCCGATCCCGCCGTACAGCTTGTCCCCGCCGTCGCCGCCGTTCATGACGTCGTTACCGCCGCCGCCGACCAAGGTGTCGGCGCCCTTGCCGCCGCTCAGTGCGTCGTTGCCGGGGTCCAGTCCGTCGCCGGCGCCGTACCGTCCGCCGTACAGGAAGTCGTCGCCGTCGCCGCCGACCAGCCAGTCGGCGCCGGCCCCGCCGTAGATCCAGTCCGTACCGGCGCCGCCGTCCAGGAAGTCGCGGCCGGCTTCACCCAGAAGTAGTGCCCGCACCGAAAAAGTACAATGGTTTGACTCTGAAAGTGGAATCGTGATATAGAGGGGACGAAGAATCCCGCTTTGATGCGGGAATCGGCCGATGCGGTCGAGAATCGGCCGGATGTTCGGAAATCTTCGCGAGAATTGCCATGCGAACCGTCCTTCGCCTGCAGATGGAATTGGGTCAGGTTGCGATCGAGGAGATCGAGATCGACGAGAACTCGCGGGAGGACATTCCGCCGCTACTGCTCGGGCTTCGGCACGTGTATGCCGACCGGTCGGTTCGTGCCCGGTGGTTCGAGATCCTGGAGCAGGGGATCCTTCCCGAGGTGTCCCACACGAAAGGGCGTCCCGGCATGGAGCTGTGGAGGATCCTCGTGATGGGTCTCCTGAAGCAGGTCCTGGGGTGTGACTTCGATCGTCTGCACGAGCTGGTGAACCAACACCCTACCGTTCGGAAGTTTCTGGGACACTCCGACTTCTGGGACGAGACCCGGTACCGGTATCCCACGGTGGTACCCAACGTGAGCCTGCTGACGCCGGACGTGCTGGGGGAGGTGTTGCAGCTGATCGCGGAGAGCGGCCCTGCGCGGGTGCGGAAGCGGAAGCGGAAGAGCGGCCCGGGCGGTCGCCCGTCGAAGGAGCCCCTGCGGGGCCGCTGTGATTCGTTCGGGGTGAAGACGGATGTGCACGTCCCGACGGACGTCAACCTGCGGTGGGATGCGATGCGTTGCCGGGTGCGCGAGACGGGCCGCTCAACCCTGCGGGCGGGGGTGTCCGGATGGCGGCAGTGGCGGCATCGGAGCCGGAGACTGCAGCGGCTCTTTCCGAAGGTTCGGCGGACCCGGCGGGCCCGTCCGGGGCCGATCCCGGCGTACCTCGACGCCTGCGGGGAGGAGGTCCGACGGGCGGAAGCGACGGTTCCCGCGCTTCGGGAGCAAGGCGTCGGAGCCCCCAGGATTCTCCGGATCGAGTCGTACCTCAAGCCTGCCCGGAGGCAGCTCGACCCAGTGGACCGCCGCCTACTGAAAGGCGAGAAGATCCCGCAGGAAGAGAAGGTGGTTTCGATCTTCGAGGAGCACACGCGCGGGTGTGGGAAGGGCACGGCCGGGGTTCCGGTGGAACTCGGAGTGCCGGTGGCCGTGCTGGAGGATCAGCACGGCTTCCTCCTACACTCCCGGATCCTGTGGGAAGGTCCGGACGTGGATCCTGCCGTACCCAGGATCCGGGAAGCGCAGGCCCGCTTCCCCGACCTCCGCCTGTGCCGCTTCGATCGGGGGTTCCACAGCCCCTCCAACCGGATCGCACGGGACGAACGGCTGGATCACAACGTGCTTCCGAAGAAGGGAAAACTCGGTCCGGCCGACCGGAAACGGGCCGCCGACCCGACGTTCCGGGAGATGCGCCGGCAGCATCCGGCCGTGGAGTCCGCCATCCATCATCTCGAGCCGCGCGGCAGGGACCGGGTCCGGTCGTATGGGGCGGAGGGTTTTGCGCGGAGGGTGGCGCTCTCCATGGTGGCCTTCCATGTCCACCGCATCGGGTTGCTGCGGCAGAGACAGGCCCGGGGGCCCAAGCCCGACGACGACGAAGACGCGCCACCTGACAGCGGCGCCCCACCCCGTCCGCGAAGCTCGCCGGGAGCGGGAACGGAACCGCTCGCCCTAGCGTCCGGATTCTGGGTGGGAAGGGCCCGGATGCCGCTGCGAATCGGCAGGAATCCCCTGGAAACGGAGCGACCGGAGGCCCCGGAGGGTGGGTCCAACCCGAAATTTCGCCGGAAGGGCCGCCAAAATGACCATTTTCGGTGCGGGCACGAGGTAGGAGCCGGATGGATGAACGTCCAGGTCCGGATCGGTGCGGGGGGTGCGCAGGAATGCGCATTCCTACCGTAACTGGGGGGGGGGGGGCTCGGCAACGACCCCTCCTACCCGGCACCTCATGGGCCACCATGTACGGCCTCATGAGCGAAGAGTTAACCGTGTCCGACTGAAAGCCCCCAGGCACTACATTTCGTGCGTCGAACGGGTTTAAGACCGCCAGCCTTCGGATGCCCCCGGGGGTGAAAGCCGGTGCCGAGATTGAGCAGCGTCCGTGGCCGCACCCGGTCGCTCCGATGCACCGATTCCATCAGCCGGCAGGGGGTCCAGGAGCGGCCGCTGCCGCCGTCGGTTCGGGTCCGTCGAAGGAACCTGTACCCCAACCCAAGGTCGATCCGGCCGGCCGCAACCCCCTCTCTAAAGAACATGGCACTACTTTGGAGGTCCCGGCATGACGACCCTTGTTGTACAAGGGTTTCTTTCGCTCGAAACCTCGGAAATCGTCGATTCCGAGCCCGAATTGGCGGAATCTCGTTAAACATGGGTTGGGATTCCGCCCCTGCCTTCGAAACAAGGAATATTCTGGGCCGGTCACCGACCGGCAAGCCATCGTTCACGGCCGCTGCACGGAGAACTTGGCCGGCAGTTCCCCTAGGCCGGAGACGGAAAGATGGGGTCCAAAGCCCAGCAACTCCGGGTGGGTCTCGGCGGTACGGTTTACCCACAGCGTCTGGAATCGTGCGAGAGTCGCACCTGCAAGATCCCAAGGGTGCGTGGAGATGAAGGCGATTTCGCACGGCTGCACCTTGAGAATCCTGGGTGCCAGCGCATACACCGCCGGATCGGGCTTGAACGTCCCCGCATCGTCCGCACTCATGATCTCCGTGACGTAGCCATCCAGACCGGACACATTCAGGGCACCCTCGGTCATATCGCGGCTGCCATTGGTCAGGACAGCGGCCCGCACGCCTCGGTTTCGCAGTTCGCGCAGTGCGGGCTCCGCATCCAGATACGGATCGATGCGCAAATATGCATCCAAGAGCCGACGCCTGAGAGCGAAATCGGCCGCGCGACCAAATTCCCGAAGCGTTGCGTCGAGTGCGTCCTGGGTTAACTGCCAGAACGGCACGTACCGCTTCATGGCGACCCGCAGCCACGAGTATTCCAGCTGCCGCCGGCGCCATTCTGCACTGAACTTGCGCCCTTCCGACCCAAAGGCATCCTGACACGCGGCCACACTCGAATGCACATCGAACAGGGTGCCAAACATGTCGAAGACGCACACCTTCGCAATTTCGGGCCTAAAGATCACGGCAACCTCCCTGCAGCGCCGGCCCGTTCCAAGCCAACCTCTCCTACAGTGAACCAACAACCGGAAAACACAAGTCCGATCGGCGCCGGCCGATGCCTTTTCCCTGCACCGTGCTCATCACACCATTCATTTCGCCGAACTGCAACCGCAGCGCGAGCCGTCGCGTCAGTGGAAGCGGAGTGCCACGGACGGTCCTGTACCAGTGGCTGGTATCATGCGCAGCCATCGGCACCCGAGGTGGCGATGACCGACATGCCCCCGGCCGACAGGACGGGTCCGGGAACCCGGCACGACCGTCGGAAGCAAGGCTACACCGATCGCTGGAACCCGGGCTGCCCGGTCCACACCCTGTCACGGAAGGGAGCCATCCATGCGATCCGAATCCAGCGATCCGGCCGGCCTTGCCCGACACTTGGTGCGCGCGGGATCGACAGTAGCGATGTCGACGAGCTTGGCACGAGATCGCCGGCGGCCCCACAGTTCGCTCGCCCTTGCTGCCACCACCATCGAAGGAGAACCGCTGCTGCTGCTGTCTGATCTTGCGGTACACACCCGGAACCTTGCGGCCGACCCCAGGGTCGCCCTGCTGTATGACGGCCGCGACGGCGGCAGCGAACCTCTGTCCGGGAACCGCATCTGCCTGATGGGTCAAGCGGTTGCAGAAGCCCACCCCTCCAGCCGTGAACGGTATCTTCGGCGGCACCCGCATGCTCGCCGCTACGCCGCCCTAGCCGACTTCCGCATGTATCGGGTACAGATCGATTCCGCGCACCTCGTCGGTGGATTCGGTGCGATCCACTGGTTGACCGGCGCAGAGCTTGCGATTTCGGACCACATCGGCCTGGCTGCAGCGGAGCCCGAGCTGCTCACCGCCATGAACGCCGACTACCAGCCTTGGATCCTTCCCGGAAACCGGGATCCCCGAACCGAATGGAGGCTGGTTGGACTCGATCCCGAGGGAGCCGACTTCCTGGGCGACGACCGACTGGAACGCCTTCCGTTCACCCGCCCGCTGAAGAATGCTCGGCAGGCGGGGGTCAGCCTGCGCCAGTGGGGCACCGCCCAATAGACGGCATCCGGGAACCGGCGCATGATCTCAATCAGCGAGATTCCCTGCCTTCGATGCTTGCCCGGCGGGTTGTGCGCCATTTCTCTATCCCCTTGCTTACAAAAGAACTCACAGGAAAGTTCCGGGGAATGTCAAGGGCCCATCGGCACTGTCGTATATGGTGCCCGCACGAAAAAGTACAAACATTTGACTCCAGTGATGAAAGTGTGCCATTGAAGGGGGAAGAATCCCTCTGTGGGGCGGGAGTCGGTCGATGGGGTCGGAAATTCGCGGGAGATTCGGGAATCTTCCGGAGAATGGCCATGCGGACGATCGTCCGCCCCAGATGGAATTGGGCCAGGTTGCGATCGAGAAGAGTGTCCAGCGCCTGCACGGAAAATCACAACACATTGTATATGCAACTATACTTGGAATTTGGAGAAACGAAGATTCCTTCTTTGATGGCATATGACGATATATTCCACTGAAATCAGGCTGGATTCGATGAACCTTCGCCCTGTCAATATTGCGTTCTCACGCATTCAATCCGATTCTTAGGGGTTTCCGGGCAGGCACGAGCTACCGGGCAGGCGGGCGGGGAGCGCGGTGCGGAGACGGCCTCGGGCCGACCTCCCGGGGCCGCCGGCCCGGGCGTGCGGCGCACGGTGCGGATGAAGCCCCTGGTGCCGGACGGGCGCACCGTGCGGTGCCGGGAGCCCGAGCGGATCCTGGGCCGGGCAGCGCCGCTGGTCGGCGATGACCAGACCGACGGGGCGATGAGGGAGTACGGCCGCAGCCGCCACAGGGACGTGCGCATCCGCGATCGCCGAGTCACCATGGGTCGGGCGTGGAACGATCGTCCCGGAGAGAGCCTGCCGGTGCTCTTCCCCGGCGGGGCGGAACCGAAGGCGGCCTGTCGCCTGTTGTCGAACCCGAGGGTAACGATGGACCCGATCCTCGAGGGGCATCGGGAAGCGAGGGTGGAACGCTGCCGTCCGCAGCGTCTGATCCCCGCCATCCAGGACACGACGTTCCTGGATCCCAGCGGCTTGAAGAAGACCGAAGGTCGGGTCGACATCGGCGGCGGCGGCTCGGGCAGCCGGGGCATGGCGGCCCCGGTCGGGTCGCCTTCACCGAAAGCGGCTGCGCCCTCGGGCGGCTCCATCTCGACGCCGACTTCCGTCTCGAGCCGGATCCCGAGAAGGGTGAGGCGGACGACAAGGAGAGCCGGCGCTGGCGGAGCGGGTACGACAAGGCCGCGGAACGGGCCGCGGCCTGTCCTTCGACCAGGGTGGTGCTGATCGGTGACCGTGCAGGTGACGCTTGGGATCTGCGGGCCCGGGGCACGTCGCACCAGACCGGTCTGCGGATGCGCGTCCGGCGCTCGACCGGTGCCACGGGGACACCGCAACGGGCGCACATCGGGATCTTCGGGAGCCCGGATCTTCGGGAGCCCATGGTCCAGCAGCCGTGCCTCGCGATGAAGCGGATCGACATCAGCCTGCGGAGGACCCCGCCGCCGCGAGGCGCGCAAGGGGGTCCGCCTTGAAGTCCGCGCGGCCCAGGTCGACCTGGCCCCGCCGGGCCGGAAGCTCCGGAGAACGCCGCCGCTCTCTAGTAGTCCACCGACGTTGCATTGATGGCTGCAGGATGGGGCGGTATTTCCGTGTCGGTGCGTGTCGGCCCCGTGTCGGCACCCGCTGGAACCGGGCTGTTCGCTGAGATTCTCGCACCGCTTTTAAGGATCAGATAAAGAACACAATGGGATTATTAGGCCTCTATGGATCAGGTGTCAGGTCTGAGCATCGGGGCCAGCTCATGCCTGCAGCCCCCAATCCAACGTTTCCGTACTACTAGGATGGCCGTGCAGGCGGGCCGCGATCCTCTCGACGGGATGCTGCGCACCACCGAAAGCGACGTCACCGCCGCCGATGCCCTCAGGACCGTCTCCTTCCACGAGAAGCGAGGGGGATCGAAGAGTACTTCCAGGCCCTGAAGATCGGCACACGGATCGAGGATCGGCGCCTCGACCCGGCCGACGACATGAGGACGTGCCTGGCCTTCGACGCCATCCCCGCCGGCCGCGTCCGGACTGTCGAGCGTCTCGCACGCTCGGAGCCCGACACCCCGGCAAGCCGCATCGTCCACCGCGACGAGATCACGGTCCTTGCCCTCCACAAGACCGGCCGACCGCGCCCGGCCGCGGGGACCCCCCGATCCCACGGTGATCCCATGCTGATTCCGAGACGCGGAATCCGAGTGCGTTGGGGCTTGCGTCATCACAGATCGCCCCTTGATCGCAATTTTTCGCGCCGAGAGGGTCTAATGGAGCCTTGGCAGCACGATTGCAGCGCGACGCAGACCGAAAAATCTCGCCGATCGCCGCTGGATTAGCAGCGTGGGATCGTCGTGCCCCGATCCCGAACCGATCATCGAAGCCTTCGCCGCCGAGGTTGCACGCCTGGCCGGCTTCATCCCCGGAACGCGCCCACCCCTGCCGGGAACCGAGAAACTCTGGCCGGGATACAAACTCCTCCTCGCCTTCTCGAACATCACCGAACCATGCGGAAGCTCGATATGCTGAAAAAGATGGATTTAACCATGTCCGGTTGAACGGGCGCGGGCGGGCGGCGCTCGACCCTCAAGATCGGGACCGGGCGGACCCGGCGCACGGCGCCGGGCCGGCGCATCTCCGCCCGAGTCCGGGATCACCTTCGAAAACTGGGAATCTGCCGAGGGTCGATCCCCAGGACGGCGCGCGCGCTCACCGGCTCTCCGTCCCCCCAGCCCTCCTCCGGCCCGGGCCCGCGGACGAGGCCGGCGACGGTCGACGGGGCGTCTTCGGCCGAACCCGAACTCGGCATCTGAGGCTGCAGCGAGGGTTCGCGACGGTCCTCGGCCGCCTTTCTGCGGCCCGGAAACAGCCGAAACCACCTCGGTCGCGACGACGACCGTTTCCGGTTTCCGGCGTTCAGCTGGACGGCCGGGCGCAGTTCCCCTGCGGCCACCGCATCCGGGGGCGCGCCGGCACCGGGAGCCCGGTCGGGCGAAGCCGCACCCTCGAGTTCCGGTCCGGTTCCCACGGCATACGAGGCACGACCGCCGGCGTCCCGGGAAGCGGATCCGTCGGTCGCACGGTTCCCCCGTGCGGCCCGCCCCGGCCCGGTTTTCCCGACCGCGTCCAGCGGGGCGCGACCAGGGTCGCCCGGCGCAACGGGCGTCGGATCAAGGGCATCCCGGGTGCGCGGTGCGGGCAAGGGCCCCTCCGGACCGACCGTGGCCGGCTCCCGTGCCCCGACCTCGCGCTCGACCGCGACCGGCGCGGGCCCGGAACCGGCAGGGGTGCCCCCCTGGTCCCGGATTCCCGGCGGCAGATCGACGGACGCCACCTCCTCCGGCCCACCCGCTCCGGCCGCATGCCGTCCCGGATCCGTCGGGGATTCCGCGAACCCGTTCCGGTCCGGCACCGGACGGTTCGGTCCGAGCGCTCCTTCCCGCGCCGACACCCGGATGCGGGCACGGACGCCCGGAGCCGCTCGGACCGGGGAACGGGGCCCGGCGGGTTCGCCGCGCCCGGCCTCGGGGCCGGCTCCACCGAGCCCTCCCTGCCGCGCCGGCGGCGGAGCGCTGGACGACGGCTCCGGCCGGAACTCCGGGCGCGGCTTCGGAGCATGGCCCGGGATCCCTGGCGCGATCGAATCCAGGGCCGCGCGATCGTGCCGGTCGAGTCCGGCCATGACGACGGACACCCGGATCGCGTCGCCCATCTCGTCATTGATCGCCACCCCCACCTTCAGGTTGACCCGTTCGTGGGTGCGTTCCCGGATGATCTCCATGATCCGTTCCGTCTGCGTCAAACTGACGTCGGCGCTGCTCGTGATGTTGACCAGCAGGCTGGTCGCCTGATCCATTTCCAGTCCTCGGCCACTGAGCAGCGGGTTGTTGATCGCCGCATGGGTAGCGGCCTCGATCCGATCGTCGCCGGTCGCCTCGCCGGTGCCCATCAGGGCCGCACCGGCATCCTTCATGGCCGAGCGGACATCCGCGAAGTCGAGATTGATCAGGCCCGGACACATGAGCAGGTCCGAGATGCCCCGGACCCCGTCATGAAGGACGTTGTCGACCAGCCGGAAGGAATCGAGCAGGCTCATGCCTTCGGTCTGGACGTCGAACAGCTTCTGGTTGGCGATTACCACGAACGTGTCGACCGAGTCCTGTAGTTCCAGCAACCCCGCCTGCGCGACCTCGGTTCGGTTGACCGCCTCGAAGGTGAACGGCGTCGTAACCACGGCGACGGTCAGGATGCCTCGCTGATGGGCGGCGCGGGCGATCACCGGAGCCGCACCGGTTCCGGTCCCGCCCCCGAAACCGGCGACGATGAACAACATGTGGGTATCGCCGATGGCGTCCATCACCTCGTCCAGCGATTCTTCGGCGGCCTCGCATCCGACGGCCGGATTCGAGCCCGCCCCGAGGCCTTGGGTGCTGTTCAGACCGAGGCGGATCCGAACGGGACAGGTCGAGCGCCTGAGGGCCTGAAGATCGGTGTTGCAGGCGACGAACGAGACGCCCTCGAGCTTTCCCTCGATCATGTGGTCGACGGCGTTGCAACCGCCGCCGCCGACCCCGACCACCGTGATTCTCGGCTTGAAGTCGAGGTCTTCAGGGACACTGATGCTAATCGGCATGGTGACCTCCATGTGTGCGCGGACGGGACGTCCGCGCCGGGTTAGAAATTTTCCCGGAGCCAGCGCACCAGAGTGCGCAGCCCTCCGGGTCGGGGCGGAAGGGCGCGGGAAAGAAACTCCCGCGGCGGGTTTTCGGCGTACCGGAGCAGGCCCACGAGCACCGCGAACTCGGGCTTCCGAAGCGCATCCGGCAAGCCCGGCACGCCTTCCGGACGGCCGAGTCGCACCCGGCGCGCCAGCATCCTGTTCGCCACTTCGACGAGACCGCCCATCTGACTGCCGCCGCCGGTCAGCACGACCACGCCGCCCATTTCCTGCGGGAACCCGCTGCGAGCGAGGGCGTCCGCCAGCTCCTCGAACATGGCCGCCGCGCGCGACGCGACGATCTCGTTCACGGCCGCGGCCGGCACTTCCACCCGCTCGTCTTCGGACTCGGCTTCGTGCGGCCGAACCAGGACCGGGCCCAGACCCTCGCCGAGCACGGTCGATGCATGCAGTTTCTTGATGCGAGTCGCCTCGTGCAGGGAAACTCCGAGGCCGCGCGCCAGATCGCGGGTGAAATAGTCTCCTCCGCCGGCCGTGGTCCACGTGTGCACGAGCGCGTTCTCGTGAAAGATGCCCAGCGAGATCCGGCTGGCGCCGATGTCGACGACCACGGAACCGATCTCCCGCTCTTCCTCGGTCATGACCGCCAGGCCGGCCGCCAGGGCCGGGAACACGAAGGCCCGGACCTCGATCTCGGCATCCGCCAGGCAGGTCTCCAGGTTCCACCCGACCGATCGTTCGGCGTGCACCAGATGCACCTGGATCCGCAGAAGATTGCCCACCATGTCGACGGGATCGTCCACGCGGCTGCCGTCCAGCTCGTACCGGACCGGCAAGGCATGCACGATCCTCGTCGAACCTCCCTCCTCCTGATCCGGGTCATCCAGCCGCAGGTCGCTGAAGCTCTGCTCGGTGATCCGTCCGCCGTTGATCCGGAACTCCGGCAGTTCCCGGTACGAGGAGGTCGGATGCGCACAGGGGAGGGAGGCAACGACCTGGGTGATCCGCCCGTCCGCCATCTCCTCGGCCCGGCGCACCGCCTTCCGAAGGGTCGCGGGCAGCCTCTTCATGTCGGTCACCACGCCGTTCTCGAATCCCTCCGAACGGGTGGCGCCGCAGCCGATGACGGTCAACAGCCGGTTCGGCTCGCGGCCCGCGATCAGACAGCAGGTCTTCTCGGCGCCGATGTCGAGAACCGAGTACACCTCCGCCACCGTCAGACTCCTTCCCCGGCGTGCGGCCCTCGGCCGGCTGCACGCATGCGCACGAACAACCGGTCCCGCACCCTGAGGTCCACGACCGCAACACCCGGGGGGAGGACCTCCAGGCTGCCCAGGGAGACCGACAGCCGGGCCAGCGCCGCGGCCGGAGCGTGTTCCGGCAGATGGAGGGTGATTCCCGTGGTCGTCTGCAGGGTCCAGCGCCGCCGTGACACCCGGATGGCGGCGGCGACGTGCGGCGCAAACCCGGGCCAGGCATCCAGGATCCCCTCGAGATCCCCGAGCCTCGTGTTGGCGCCGTCCCCGACCACCAGCGGCAGTCCCGGGCGGTCTCCGGCCGCCACCGGCCGGATCACGTGGCCAGACCCGTCGATCGAGTAGAGCCGGCCGCCGGTCTGCCACACGGCCGCCGGCACCCGCTCCCGCAGCACGACCCGCAGCTGTCCCGGGAGCCGGACCCGCACCTCGGCATCCCGAACCCCGTTGATCTCCCGGACCGCTTCGGCGACCGCATCGAGGTCGACGAACAGGCTCGGGCGTCCGACCGTCGACGCCAGGACGCGGATCAGGGCAAAACGCTCGGTCTGCCGACGGCCCGCGACCCAGACTTCGCCGATCGTAAGCCCGACTCCGGCGCTTGCGTCCCGCGCGGCGGCGGCCAGTCGGTCCCCGGCGTCGCCCTTCGCCAGCCCGGCCGCCCCGCCGCCGGCCAGCGCGGCACCCAGGAGCACCCAGCGCAGCCTCAGCGGCCGCATGAGGCGTCTTCCACCAAGGCCACGCACAGTTCCTCGAAACCCATGCCGACCTGGCGGGCCAGCTTGGGTGCCAGCGAGGTGCGGGTCAGGCCGGGCTGGGTATTGAGCTCAAGCAGGATCAGACGGTGCCCGCCCGACGTGTCGTCGAGGCGGAAGTCCGCCCGCGTGACCCCCCGGCAGCCGAGCAGCTCGTGCGCGCGCACCGCAGCCCGCAGCGCCGTGGCGCGAACTGCTTCCGGCAGATCGACGGGCTCGACGTACCGGGTGCGGGCGGAATGGTACTTGCGATCGTAGCTGTAGAAACCGTCGGGGACGCGGATTTCCAGAAGCCCCAGCGGCCGGCGGTCGAGCACCGCGACGGTGAGTTCCCGGCCCGGGACGTATTCCTCCGCGAGGACCGGGTCCTGCGCCTCGGACGGGGCCGGCTCCGGACGGGCCTTCCCCGCCCGGAGGATCGTCACCCCGATGCTGGACCCGCCGGCCGGCGGCTTGATCACGTACGGCCGCGGCAGCGGATCCCGGACGGCCAGATCCCCTCGCGTGACGACCCGTCCCCGGGCCACCTCCAGGCCGTGCGCCGCAAAGATCCTGCGGGCCCCGGGCTTGTCCATCGCGAGGGCCGAGGCCCGGACCCCCGAATGGGTGTAGGGCACCCCGATGACCTCCAGCAGGCCCTGTACGGATCCGTTCTCGCCGGTGCCGCCGTGCAGGGCGTTGAAGACCACCGTGCCGGGCGGCTCGACCGCGCGCGCCAGGGCCGCGACCCCGAACCGCGGATCGAACGTGTCCACCGGCAGACCGCGCGCGTCCAGCGCATCCACCACGGCCGCCCCGCTGCGCAGCGAGATCTCCCGCTCGTCCGAGGTGCCGCCGCTGAGCACGACCACCCGTCCGGCGGCCGTCACGACCCACCCTCCCCCGCCGGGCGTCCGATCCGGTGAATCTCCCACTCGAGGCGGACGCCGCTCTGGTCCTGCACGCGGCGCCGCACGTCTTCGCCCAGCCCCTCGAGGTCGGCGGCCCGGGCCGTTCCGTCGTTGATCAGGAAGTTGGCGTGCTTTTCCGACACGCGGGCCCCGTTACGCCGCAGGCCCCGGCACCCGGCCCGCTCGATCAACTGCCAGGCCTTCCGGCCGGGCGGGTTGCGAAAGGTGCTGCCGCCGGTCGCCACCCGCAGCGGCTGTGTGCGGGCGCGCTCGGCGCGAAATCTCCGCACGCAGGCGGCCATGACGGCCGGATCCCCGGCTGCGCCCGCCAACCGCGCGGACACGAAGATCCACCCGGCGGGCACCGCGCACCGGCGGTAGCCGAGGCCGAGGGCAGCGACCGGCAGACGGTGCAGGCCGCCGGCGCGGTCGACGGCGCGGACCTCGACCACGAGATGGCGGACCTCCTTGGCGTGGCAGCCGGCATTCATGCGCAACGCTCCGCCGATGCTGCCCGGAATGCCGTCCAGAAACCCGAATCCGGCAATGCCGGCGGTCCGGGCGGCCCGGGCCACGTCGCCGCTGGCCGCCGCCGCGCCGACGGCCACGCGGTCGCCGTCCACGGCGACGCCGGCAAACGCCCGGCCCAGCCGGATGACCACGCCCGGCACCCCGCCGTCCCGGATCAGCAGATTCGACGCCCGCCCGACGACGGTGACGGGAATCGCCGGCTCCAGCGCCCGCAGGAACCCGGTCAGGTCCTCGAGATCCGCCGGACTGAACAGGACTTCGGCCGGGCCGCCGACCCGGAACCAGCTGGTGCGGGCCAGGACCGCGCCCGCGCGGACCCGTCCGCGGACCTCGGGCAGGCGCTCGATAAGGGGCGCCATCAGGACGCCTCCCGTCCGGCGGCGGACCACCGGGCCTCGAGCGCCGCCGGCAGGCCTGCCGCCCAGTGCGTGATGTCGCCGGCCCCGAGGCAGAGCACCGTGTCCCCGGGCGCGATCATCGGGAGCAGGAGGTCGGGCAGCGCGGGGGGGCCGGACAGGGCCCGGACGCAGGGATGGCCGCCGGCCCGGAGCCCGCGGACCAGCGCGTCCCGGCCCACGCCGGCCACGGGGCGTTCCCCCGCCGCGTACACGTCCGCCACGATCACCGCGCCGGCGTCGTCGAAAGCCTGGCAGAAGTCGTCGAACAGCGACTGCAACCGCGAATAGCGATGCGGCTGCACGACGGCGACCACCTTCCCCCGCGTGATCCCGCGGGCCGCCTCCAGAACCGCGCGGATCTCCACCGGATGATGGCCGTAGTCGTCGATTACGGCGACGCCGCGGACCTCTCCGACCCGCGTAAACCGGCGCCGGACTCCGACGAAGTCCCGGATGCCCGCCCGGATGCCCGCCGGTCCGACCCCGACCACCCGGCCGGCCGCCACCGCCCCCAAGGCGTTCTGCACGTTGTACCGGCCGGGCATGGCGAGCGACAGGCCCTCGATGCGGACGGGCCCCGGGCCGGACGCGCCCGGACGCAGCCGCACGTCGAAGCGCATGCCCCCGACCTCGGCGGCCACGTTGACCGCCCGGACATCGGCGTCTTCGGCCAGTCCGTAGGTCAGCACCCGACGGTCGGTGACCGCCGTCGCCAGGCGGCGCACCTCGGGATGATCGACACAGAGCACGGCCACGCCGTAGAACGGCAGCTGCCCGACGAACCGGCGGAACGCGTCGCGCAGGGCGTCGAACGTTCCGTAGTGGTCGAGGTGTTCGGGATCGATGCTGGTCACGACGGCCACCGTCGCCGGCAGACGCGCGACGGAGCCGTCCGATTCGTCGGCCTCCACCACCGTCCAGGCCCCGGTGCCCAGCCGGGCGTTGGTCCCGTGGGCGTTGATGACGCCGCCGTTGACGAACGTCGGATCCAGCCCGGCCGCATGCAGCACCGCCGCCACCAGCGATGTGGTCGTCGTCTTCCCGTGCGTGCCGCCGACCGCCACGGACGGCCGGAATCGCATCAGTTCGGCCAGCATCTCGGCCCGCGCCACGACCGGGATCCGGGCGTGCCGGGCCGCCTGCACCTCCGGGTTGTCGCGGCGCAGGGCTGCCGAGACGACGACCACCGAGGCGTCCGCCACCTGGCGCGCATCGTGCCCGACCCAGACCCGGACGCCCAGACCGCGCAGCCGGCGAACGGCGGCGCTCTCGACCCGGTCGCTGCCCCGGACCCGGTGGCCGAGGTTGTGCATGACCTCTGCGATTCCGCTCATCCCGATGCCGCCGATGCCGACGAAGTGCACGGCCCCGAGTGGCAGCGGGAAGTCGGTCACCGGCCCTCCCCCCGACTGGCGTCCTCGACGAGATCCGCCAGCCTCCCGGCGGCCCCGTCCGGCATCAGGCGCCGCGCGGCGGCAGCGGCGGCGGCGAGCCGGGCAGGCGCGGCCAGCACCTGCGCCAGCAGCGCTCCCACGGCCGGGGCGCCGGCCGACTCGTCGACCGTCCACGCGGCGCCGGCCGCGGCCGCGGCGCGCGCGTTGGCGGCTTGGTGGCCGTCCGCGGCCGACGGGAGCGGCAGATAGACGGCCGGCCGGCCGGCGACCGCGGTTTCGGCGACCGTGGCCGCCCCGGCCCGCCCGATCACCAGGTGCGCCGCGTGCAGGGCGTCGGCCAGATCCTCGACGAACGGGACCACGCTCGAGCGGATGCCGGCGGCCCGGTACGCAGCCTCGACCGCGACCGCCCGTTCGCGCCGTACCTGCTGCACCACATCGAACCGCCGCCGCAGAGGAGCGCAGGCGGCGACCAGTGCAGCCGGCACGATCGTGTCCAGCGCCCGGGACCCCTGGCTCCCGCCGGTCACCACGAGGCGCACGGGGCCGTCCGCCCGGGGCGGGCGGTAGGGAACCGCGGCCAGCCGCTCGAACGCCGCGCGCACGGGCAGGCCGACCTGGTGCGGCTGCCGGCCCGGCGGCACGCCGGCCACGCTGCCGAAGGCCGTGGCAAGCGCCTGCGCGTGCGGCGCCAGCATCCGGTTGGCGCGGCCCAGCACGGCGTTGGCCTCGTGCAGGACCAGCGGGATCCGCCGGACCCGGGCGGCCAAGCCCGCCGGCACCGATGCGTAGCCGCCGAATCCCACGACGACTGCCGGACGATCCCGTCGGAATTCCAGCACCGCCCGGATCGCTCCGGCGGCGAGCACCGGCACGGCCAGGATCCGCGACCCCAGGCTCCGGCCCACCATCCCGGCGGCCGGCAGCACGGTGCACGGCACCCCGGCGGAGGGCGGGCGGCGGGCGGCGCCGCGGCGGTCGGTCAGGAGGCGGGCCGTCCAGCCCCGGTCCCGCAGAACCTCGGCCAGGGCCGCCGCCGGGAACAGGTGGCCGCCCGTGCCGCCGGCCGCCACGACGACCCGACGGCTCACCGGTGCCGGTCCGCAGGTGTCAGCCGGTGGCGCGTCAGGGCCAGCATCAGCCCCATCGCGATCCCGACCGCGAGCAGCGACGAGCCGCCGGTCGAGACGAACGGCATGGTCACGCCGGTCGTCGGCGCCAGGTTCAGCGTGACGGCCACGTGCACCAGCGCCTGCACCACGAACTGCAGCAGCAGGCCGCCGGCCGCCAACATGGCGAATAGGTTCTGCCCGCCGTGCAGCCGGCTGAGGCCCCGGAACGTGATTCCGGCCACTAGGAGCAGGATGGCGATGCAGGCTGCCATGCCGAATTCCTCGGCCACGACCGGGAAGACGAAGTCGGTGTGCGCGTCCGGAATGCTCGCCTTCACCGTGCCCTCGCCGGGGCCCCGTCCAAGCAATCCGCCGCGGCCGTAGGCGGCGAGTCCCTTCGCCACCTGGTAACCGGGTTCGCCGCCCGCAGCCAGGAACTGGTCGAAGCGCGCCTGCACGTGGGGCAGGTGCAGATAGGCCGCGCCGACCAGGACCGCCCCCGCCAGGGCGGCCAGCAGCAGCAGGCGGAGCCGCAGGCCCGCGAGGAACAGTTGGCCGCACCATGCAATCCCGAGGATCACCGTCATGCCGAAATCCGGCTGGGCCACCAGTAGGGCCCAGAGGACGGACAGCAGGCCGAGCGGCAGCAGCAGGTAGGACGGTTTCGACCGGACCAGCCGGCCCACGGACGCATGGCGGCCCCGCGCCAGCAGCCAGCCGGTCACGACGGCGAAGAAGGGCTTCGCCAGTTCCGAAGCTTGGAGGGACAGGCCGCCGACGATCAGCCAGCGCCGGGCCCCCTTGACCGGCTCTCCCGCGACCAGCGTGACGATCATCAGCGCCACGGCGACGGCGAGACCGCCGACGGACAGCCGGAGGACGCCCCGGGGCGAGAGGAACGACAGCGCCGCCATGACGACGATCGACGGAACGAGGACGCGCAGGTGCCGGCCGAAGAAGTGCAGTTCGTCGAGACCCCGATCGATCGCCACCAGCTGGGTGGCGGTCATCACGGCGAGGACCCCGACGCTGGCAAGTCCCGTGATCAGCGCGAGATTGATGCGGTCGATGCTGCCCGCCCAGCGCCCGAACCAGCCGCGCATCGCCGCGTCTCCGACCGTCACCGCCGGACCTCCGCCAGCGTCTCCACCACAGCGCGGAACGCTGCTCCGCGGGCCTCGAAATCGGCGAACTGGTCGTGGCTGGCGCACGCCGGCGACAGCAGTACGGGGAGCGGAGGCCGCCCGGCCCGGGCCCGGCCGAAGGCGGCGGCCACCGCCGCTTCCATCCCGCCGAAGCAGGCCGCCGGAACGTGCGGTCCGAACGCGGCCGCCAGCCGCGGGCCCTCTTCGCCGAAGAAGAACCCGGCCTCGATCCGGTGCGTCAGTCGGACCAGCGGCCCCCAGGACTCGCCCTTCCCCCGGCCGCCGGCCACCCAGCACACCCGTTCGAAACAGGCCAGCGCCGCGGCGGCGGCGGCCACGTTGGTGGCCTTGCTGTCGTTGACGAAGGCGACCCCGGCGATCCGCGGCAGCGGTTCGAGTCGATGCGGCAGGCCGCGGAACCCGGCCAGCGCGGCCGCCAGTCCTCCGGGGGCGGCCCCGACCGCGCGCGCGGCCGCCCACGCCGCCACCGCGTTCTCCCGGTTGTGCCGGCCGGGAACCCGGAGCATCCGGTCGATCGGACCGACGATCCGGGCACCGCCGTCCAAGTCGTCGTGCAGGTCGCCGTTGCCGATCCAGACGCCGCCGGTGCAGGGCCGGCGCGTCGACACCGCCACCACCCGCGGCGGCGCCGGCCGCGCCGCCAACCGATCGCGAATGCGCACCCCGTCGGCGTCGTCCACGCAGACGACCGCAGTCTCGCCGGGCCCTTGCGCCCGGAAGATCTGTTCCTTGGCCGCGACATACGCGTCCCGCGTCCCGTGCCAGTCGAGGTGGTCGGTGCCGGTGTTCAGGAGCACCGCGACCTCCGGCCGGAAGGCCGTGCACCGGGCCAGCTGGAACGAGGACAGCTCGAGCACGTAGACGCCGTCGCGCGGCGGCGACAGGTCCAGTACCGGAGTCCCGAGGTTGCCGCCGACTGCGCAGGCGCGGCCGGCCGCGCGGAGCAGGTGCCCGATCAGGGCCACCGCGCTCGATTTGCCGTTGGTGCCGGTCACCCCGACGACGGACGGCGGTCGCCCGGCCGACCGGACGGCGAACTCCTCGATGTCGCTCCGTACCGGAATCCCGGACCGCGCCGCCGTCCGCAATTGCGGGTGGGCGGGCGCGATTCCCGGACTGGCGACGATCCGGGCGAGCGGCGGAAGCAGCTTCCGGACCGGAAAGCCCGACCGGACGGCCGCCGCCCGAGCTTCCGCCCGGTCGTCCCAGACGACCACCGTCCGGCCCTCCGCCGCCAGCACCCGGGCCACGCTCGCCCCGGTCCGGCCGAATCCCAGGATCCCGACGGGAGAACGCGCCACCGGCCTCACCGAAGCTTCAGCGTCGCGAGGCCCGCCAGGGCGCACACGGCGGCGATGATCCAGAAGCGCACCACCACGGTGGCCTCGGGCCAGCCCCTCTGCTCGTAGTGATGGTGCAGCGGCGCCATCCGGAACACGCGCCGGCCCGTCAGCCGATACGACAGCACCTGGAGAATGACGGACACGGTCTCGGCCACGAACAGTCCGCCGATCACGGCGAGCACGATCTCGTGGCGCGTGACCAGCGCCATGGTCGCCAACATGCCGCCGGCGGCCAAGGATCCGGTATCACCCATGAAGATGCGGGCGGGATGGGCGTTGTACCAGAGAAACCCCAAGCCCGACCCGATCAGGGCGCCGCACAGCACCGCCAGTTCGCCGGCGCCGGGCACGTAGTGCACCCGCAGGTACTCCGCGAAGAGGGCATTGCCGACCAGCCAGGCAATGAGGCCGAAGGCGCCGGCTGCGATCATGACGGGGACGATGGCCAGTCCGTCCAACCCGTCCGTCAGGTTGACCGCATTGGCGGTTCCGACCGAAACGAACACGGCCAGCGCGATCCACGCGAGACCCAGGTCGGGGAGCACTTCCCGGGCGAACGGCACGGCCAGCCGTCCGGCCAGCCCGTCCGGCGCCAGCCCGTGGACGGCCAGCACCGTCGGCAGAGCCACTGCCACCTGCAGCAGGAACTTGACCCAGGACGGGATTCCGCCCGCCTGCCGCCGCCGCACCTTCCGGAGGTCGTCCAGCAACCCGATCAGGCCGAAGCCCAGCCCGGCCAGGATGACCGCCCAGAGGTACGGGTTCGCGGGATCGGCCCAGAGGATCGCCGCGCCGAATCCCGCGATCAGGATCAGCAGGCCGCCCATGGTCGGGGTTCCCTGCTTGGTTCGCCGGTGGCGGTCCGGGCCGTCCTCGCGGATCGGCTGGCCTCCGGGCTGCAGGGCCTCCAGTCTCCGGATCAGCATCGGGGCCAGGCAGAACGCGATCAGCATGGCCGTCACCAGGGCGCCCGCCGTCCGGAAGGTGAGGTACCGGAACAGGTTGAACGGCCCGAACCAGTCGGCCAGCGGAGTCAGGAAATGAAACAGCATCAGGCGGCGGCCGTTCCGGTCAGGCGTGCGACCACCACTTCCAGCGCGCTGGACCGGCTGCCCTTCACCAACAGGACATCGCCGGCCCGCAGTTCGGCCGCCACCCGATCCGCGGCCGCCTCCGCATCCGCCGGCCGGTCCCCGGCGACGGCCGCCGGAAGCGTCCGGTGCAGCGCCGTCATCTCGGGGCCGACGCACCACACCCGGTCCACCCCTTCGAGCTGCCGCGCCAGACCCGCGTGCAGCGCAGCCGAGGCGCGGCCGAGTTCCTGCATGTCGCCCAGCACGGCCAGCCGCCGGCCCGGCGCCGGCGTGTCCCGCAGTTCCGCCAGCGCCGCGCCCATGGAGGCCGGATTGGCGTTGTAGCTGTCGTCGATCACCCACGCTTCGCCGCCCGGTAGCTGCACGGCGTGCCGCCGCCCCCGCCCCGCCAAGGGCTCCACGGCCGCCATCCGCTCACCGGCCAGTTCGGGAGGCACGCCCAGCACGCCCGCGACGCAACCCGCGGCGACGGCGTTCAGCGCCCAGTGGGCTCCGGACAGCCGCAGCCGATGGCAGTGGACGTTCCCGGCGAAACTCCAGCGATAGGTCAGCCCGGCAGGCGAGGGAGTCACGCCGAGCAGCCGCGCGTCCGCCTCCTTCCCGGTGCCGAAGGTGACCATGCGGGCGGCCCCGCCGGCGGCGGCCGTGCGCCGCAGCACATCCGCGCCCGGCGCGCCGGCGGGAAAGACGGCGATGCCCCTCGGCTTCAGGCCCTCGAAGACCTCCGCCTTCGCCTCGGCGATCCGGGACAGGCTGCCGAACGCCGCCAGATGCGCGGGCGCAATGCTCGTGATCAGCGCGAGGTCGGGGCGGACCAGATCGGCGAGCGGCCCGATCTCGCGCGGGCGGTTCATGCCGAGTTCCAGGATCGCGACCGCCGACGTCTCCGGCATGCGCGCCAGACTCAGCGGCACCCCGATCGCGTTGTTGTGGCTGGCGGCGCTGGCGTGCACGTCTCCCATCGGGGCCAGCGCCGCGCGGAGCAGTTCCTTGGTGCCGGTCTTGCCCACGCTGCCGGTGACGGCCACGATCCGGCCCCGCATGCGGTCGCGCGCGGCCCGACCCAAGTCGGCCAGCGCCCGCATTGGATCGTCGACCACCAGGCGGCGGTCGCCGGCGGGGGACGGCCGCCGCACCATCACGGCCGCCGCCCCGCCCGCGAACGCCCGATCCAGAAAGGCGTGCCCGTCGGCATGCCGGCCGGCGAGAGCGACGAACAGGTCGCCGGCGATCAGCCGGCGGGTGTCGATCGCGACCCCGGAGGCGGCCCAGGAACCGGCGGCCCGGCCACCGGTCGCAGCCGCCGCGGCGGTCGAGGTCCAGAGCGGCGTCACGGGGCCCGCCGTGCGACCAGCTCGCGCACGACCGCGCGGTCGTCGAACGGGGTTGCGACGCCCTGCGCGATCTGGACGGCCTCGTGGCCCTTGCCGGCGATCAGCAGCGCATCCCCGTCCCGAAGCAGGACGAGCGCCCGGGCGATGGCATCGCGGCGGTCGCCCACTTCCGTCGCCGCGGGGGCGCCGCGGCGGATCGCCGCCCGGATCGCGGCGGGATCTTCGGACCGCGGGTTGTCGTCGGTCACCGTCACGCGGTTGGCCCGGCCGGCCGCGATCGCTCCCATCAGGGCCCGCTTGCCTCGATCCCGGTCGCCGCCGCAGCCGAAGACGACATGCACGTCCCGCTGCACATGCGGCCGGAGCGCGTCCAGCGCGGCCGCCAGGGCCTCGGGCGTGTGCGCATAGTCGACGAAGATCGACGCCCCGCCCCTGGACGCCACCCGCTCCAGCCGTCCGGCCGGTGGGCGCAGGGACGCAAGGCCCGCGAACGCCTCCTCCGGAGGCACGCCCGAGGCCACCGCCGCGACCAGCGCCGCCAAGCCGTTCTCGGCCTGGAACCCGCCCAGGGGTCCGAACGGCACGGTCCGGTCTCCGTCCGGCGTGGACAGGTGCAGCTGCTGGCCCCGATCGGTCGGCTGCGCCGACCGCAGCCGCCAGTCCGCGCCGGCCGCGCGCCCGTACGTCACCACACGGACCTCCCGGCGCCGAACCGCGGCGAGGATGTCCTGGCCGGCCGTGCCGCGGTTGACGATCGCAGTGCCGCCCGGCCCGAGGAGCTCCGAGAAGAGGCGCCGCTTGGCCGCGCGGTACGCCGGTTCGGTTCCGTGGTAGTCGAGGTGGTCGCGCCCCAGGGTGGTCAGGATGGCCATCGAGAGGTCGACACCGTCCAACCGGCGCTGGTCGAGGCCGTGCGAGGACGCTTCCAGCACCACCCGGTCGATGCCGGCCCGCGCGAGCGATGCCAGCCGGGCATGCAGCGCGACCGGATCCGGCGTGGTCAGGACCGGCCCGGCCGGGAGGTCGCCCGAAGCGTCTCCGGTCCGCACGCCCAGCGTCCCGATCTCGGCGGCCGGACGACCGTCCCGTCGCCAGAGTGCGGCCAGGAAATGCGCCGTCGAGGTCTTGCCGTTGGTGCCGGTGACGGCGACCACCGTGTCGGGCTGCAATCCGTAGAAGGCGGCCGCCATCCGAGCGAGACGGCGGCGCGGAACCGGGTCCGGCACCGCGCGCAGACCGAGCGCTTCGGTCCGGAGCGCGACCGCCGGCGGCACCAAGGCCGCGACGGCTCCGCGCTGCCCGGCTTCCTCCAGGAATTCGGCGCCGTCCCGCCGCCCGCCCGGCAGAGCCGCGAACAGATAGCCGGGTCGGAGCGACCGGGAATCCGCATCCAGTCCGTGAATCTCGGGATCCGGACCGCCGGGCGGCAGCGGCCGCCCGGTCCGGGCAGCGAGTTCGGTCAGCCGCATGACCACCGCGCCTACCGCCAAGCCACCTGGGCGATGGAGAACGGCGCCGGCGCTTCCTGCGGCGCCGGCGGCACACCCAACAGCGGCGCCACGCCGGCCACGACCTCGCCTGCGAGCGGCGCCGCGTTCCAGCCGGCCGTGGCAAATCCGTGGGTTCCGGGGGCCGCCTTGGGTTCGTCGAGGAGCACGACCACGACATAGCGCGGCGCACGCATGGGAAACGCCGCGACGAACGAGTTGGTCCGGGCCCCCCGCCGGTACCGGCCGTCCACCACCTTCTGGGCGGTACCGGTCTTGCCGCCGATCTCGTAGTTGCCGACATCGGCCAGGCCCGCGGTTCCGTGCAGCACGACCTGACGCAGAAGCGTGCGCATCTGGCGAACGGTCGACGGGCGGAACACGTGCTCGGTCCTGCGCGGCGCCCCGGTCCGCTGCAGGCGCGGCGCGCGGTACTGGCCGTCGCCCACCACCGCCGCCGTCGCGGCCGCCAGATGCATCGGCGAGACGGCAATGCCGTGGCCGAACGCCACGGTCGCCCGCTCCAGCAGGCTCCAGTCGGCCGGGAGGCGGGGCGGGGCCGTCCGGAGCCCGGCACCCCGAATCTCCTGCAGGAGCCCCAGACGCCCCAGGTACTTCCGATGCGCCTCTTCTCCCAGCACCTCGGCCACGCGCACCGTGCCGATATTGGACGAGTGCACCAGCACCTCGGACAGCCGCAGCGTCCGCTCCTCGGGGTGATAGTCGCTGATCGTGTGTCCGCGAATCCGGATCGGTTCGGTGGCGTCGAAGCGTGAATCGAGGGCGGAGCGCCCCGAATCCAGCGCCGCCGCGACCGTAAACGCCTTGAAGGTCGAGCCCATCTCGAAGACGCCGTGCGTCCCGAGGTCCAACAGGGCCGGATGCTCCGCCTCCCGAAGTCGGTTCGGGTCGAAGTCGGGCAGCGAAACCGAGGCGAGCACGTCGCCGGAAGCGATGTCCAGGACGATCCCCGCCGCCGCCGCCGCACGGAACCGTTCCATGGCGTCCTGCAGACGGTCCCGCAGCACGTACTGCACCCGAAGGTCGAGGGTCAGGTACACGGGACCCGCGCGCAGGGCCGGGTCGCCGATGCGCTCGAATCCGGCCTGCGGACGACCGTCGATGTCGACGTACCCGACCGCGTGCGCCGTCAGGCGACCCTGGGGATAGACCCGGCGCCGCTCTTCGCGAACGTGGAGGCCCGGCGAACCGATGTGCATGGCCCGCTCGGCCCGGGTGGGGCCGGCATGGCGCCGGATCCACAGGAACTGCCGGCCCTCGCGCCGGGCGGCTGCGATCCGCTGCGCCAGCCGCCCCGCGTCGAGCTCGGAAAAGACGCCGCCCAGCTGCGCCGCCAGCCACCCGGGATCCCGCACGTGGGCGGGATTGACCCAGATCGACGGGACCGGAACTGTTGTCGCCAGCAGGGTTCCGTGCCGGTCGAAGATCTCGCCGCGCACCGGAATCCCGCCGGCCGCAGTCACCGGACGAGAGGCGGGCCCGCCGGACACCGCGACCTCGCCGAGGCGCAGGCCGACAGCGACGAACGCGATGGCCAGCATGGTCATGGCGGCCCGCAGCCGCTCCCCCGTCCGTTCGGACCGGCTCCGGCCCCGCTGCCAGAGGCTGACCACCGGTTCCCGGCGGTACTTCCTCCAGCGCCGTCTCATCGGGCCGCTCCTGCGGACGGGCCGCCCGGCCCGAGCACGTCAACAAGGTCGGCCGGCCGGCTGATCGGGCGCGGGCCGAGATCCAGGTACTTCCGGGCCAGCCGGGTCAGCCGTTCGGGCCGATTCAGGCGCGACCACTCCGCCGCCAACCGGTCCATGCCGGCGAGCAGTTCCTCCTCCCGGGCGTGCAGCACGGCCCGGCGGGCCTCTTCGGCCCGACCCTGGTGGCGCAACCAGACGGTGCCGGTGCCCAGCACCGTCGCGGCCCCCACCGACAGGCACAGCCAGAAGCCCATCAGGCGGCCCAGCCGCAGGACCCACGCGAACATCAGGCGGCCGACGACAGGACGGCCGCCGCCGTCCGGACCGCGGTCCGGAGTCGGGCCGACCGGGCCCGGGGATTCCGGCCCTGTTCGGCCGGGCCGGGCCGGACGGGGTCGGACTGCGACAGCCGGAACGTCGGCGCCGCCACCGGATCCCGGACCGGCAGGTGGCGATGGGACCGGGGCGCCCGGGCCGACCGTTCGATCAGGAACCGCTTGACCATCCGGTCTTCCAGCGAATGAAACGATACGACGGCCAGAACCGCGCCTTCGGCCAGCAGCCGCTCGGCATCCCGCAGGGCTGCCCGCAGCTCACCGAGCTCGTCGTTGACGGCGATGCGCAGCGCCTGAAAGGTCCGCGTCGCCGCATCGGTCGCGCGCGGCCCCCCGGGCACGGCCGCTCGGACCACGGCCGCGAGTTCCGCCGTCCGCGCGAACGGGCGGGCGCCGACCATCGCGCGTGCGATCCGGCGGGCGTACCGTTCCTCGCCCCCCGTCCGCAGCACGCCGGCCAGTTCGGACTCGGAGAGGACGTTGACCAAGTCGGCGGCGGTTGGGCCGACCCCGTCCATCCGCATGTCGAGCGGACCGTCCCGCCGGAACGAGAATCCGCGCTCGGCATCGTCCAGCTGCGGTGACGAGACGCCCAAGTCAAACACGATGCCGCCGTCCACGACCCGCACACCGAGCGGCGATAGGGCCTCGACCAGCCGCCCGAACCGCGCCTGCAGAAAGTCGAACCGACCCGAATACCGCTCCGCCAGCCCCGCTGCAGCCGGCTGCGCATCGGGGTCGCGGTCCACGGCGATCACCCGGCAGTCGGCCGCCTCCAGCAGCGCGGCGGTCACCCCGCCGCGCCCGAACGTAGCGTCGACGTACAGCGCTCCGTCCGCTGGATGCAGCTTCCGGAGAAGCTCGGCAAGCAGGACCGGCACGTGGGTCATGGCCGTCGGGCCAGGCCGAAGGGAGGAAAGGGACATGCCCACGTGCCGGCGTTCCTAGAGCCCGGGCCCCGGATCGTTGTCGACCCTCTCGGCTTCGGCCGCGGCCGCGGCCAAGAAGCCCGCCACCTGGTCCGGGTGGAGGATGTAGAACCGGTCGCCGGCCCCCAGCAGCACGGCGTCCTGCGGCCGCCGGGCGGGACGACGCTTCCTGCCGGCGCGGTCCGGATTCCGATCCGGATCCGGATCCGGGTTCCCGGTCAGGGTCAGCCCGGCCACCGTCAAGGCCTCCAGCGGAAGCTGGACGCGCCCCTCGGGATCGACCGGCAGGGCGGCATACGCATGGAAATGGTGGAGGCCGAGCAGGCCCCGCCGGTGCTGGGAAAGATCGGTCCGGCCGGCGTGCTCGGAATTCCTTCGACGCAGGTCCGACTGCGTCACGCATTCGATCGCGGCCGACCCGCCCTCCGCCGTCGCCGGCGTGACGTACAGATGCGGGGAGTCGTCCGACCGGAACTCCGAACGCCAGCGGGCCGGAATGCTGATCCGCCCCTTCGCATCGATCCGGTGGGTGAACGCGCCGGCGAAGAAGGCATGGACACCGTCCTCTTGCATCGCTCGGCCCCTTGGCGTGGACAGTGTCGTCCCGCTACCTGTGCGGTATGGGAAGACATGGGATCCTATGTCCATTCATGGGAAACGTCAACGATAACCTCCAGAATTGCTTGAATTTCCTTTGATCTTTCTTTGTTCCTGATTCTGCCCTCAGAGGGGCTCCGGACCGGGAACCGGCCCGGCCGGCGGATCGCGGGAAGCCGGTCAGACGGCCTGTAAGCCGGGTTCTGTCGAGGATGGCCATTCATCTGGGGCGCGCGTTGCCGCGTGCCTCGTGCGACCGGCCCGGACGGAGGCGGAAACCCCCTCGACCTGAGATCAGGTCACGCCGTCCCTATTCGGTCTTGCTCCCGGTGGGGTTTGCCGTGCCATCTCCGTCGCCGGAGATGCGGTGCGCCCTTACCGCACCGTTTCACCCTTACCGGCGCGCAGGCGCGCCGGCGGTTTCCTTTCTGCGGCACTTTCCCTGGAGTCGCCTCCGCCGGGCGTTACCCGGCACCGTGTTTCCGTGGAGCCCGGACTTTCCTCTCCCGGGCGCGCCGGGAGCAGCCATCCGGCCGTCTGACCCGCCCATTCAACGGGACGGTCCGAATCCGGTCAAGGGCCGCCCGCCTAGCCCCGCGCCGGCCCCGCCGGAATCCGCTACCGGGAAATCTGCGCGACCGCTTCGATCAGTGCTCGGGTCTCTGGGTCGGCGTAGCCGTCCACGCCCCGCGGCCGGAAGCGCCGCTGGAAGGCAGCCACGACGGCCTCGGTCAGGGGGTCGAACCTGCCGTTCGCCTCCACTCCGTAGCCGATGGTCCGGAGATTCCGCTGGAGTTCGGCGATTCCGGCCCGGACACCGAAGGAACCCGGGGTCAGGCTGAGCCGCCGCTCCTGTTCCTCCAGCAGGTCCTCAGGATCGTCCGTCACGCCCAGCCCGCGATCCGGAAAGTCCAGCACTTCTTCCGGCCAGATACTGAAGCCGGATCGTGCAAGCCGTTTCCACGGGAACAGCTCCCCCGGATCCTGCTTGCGTTCCGGGGCAAGGTCGGAATGGCCGATCAGGTCGCAGGGCCGCAGTCCATGATGCCGGAAGGTGTCGTCCAGAATCTCCTCCAGCGTGTCGATCTGTGCGCCCGGATACGGCCGGTACCCGAAATCGTGCCCGGGGTTGACCAGCTCGATCCCGATCGAGACGCCGTTGACGTCATGCCAGTCGTGCCACGACCCCACGCCCGCGTGCCAGGCCCTCCGGTCATCCGGAACCAGACGGTACGGGGTGCCGTCCTCGTCGATCATCCAGTGGGCGCTGACCCCGGACCCGAGCTGCGTGAGGGTGCGCAGGGCCGCGCCGGCAGTCGCCATGCCCGTGAAGTGCACCACGACGAGTTCGATGTCCGCGCCGGTCGGGCGGGTATTGAAATTGGGCGACCAGACTTCCCGAGGCGTGCGGGTCATCGGCGGGCCCGGCTCTTCATGATCGACTCGTACGCGGCGTTGATGGCGGCCAAACGCTCGGTGGCATGCTCGAGCAGCTCGTCGGGCAGTCCCTTGGAGACCAGGTGGTCGGGGTGGAACTTGCGCACCAGACGCCGGTGAGCAGCTCGGATTTCGCTCTCGGATGCAGTCGGAGCCAGGCCCAGCACCTCGAAGTCCGACCGGTTGCCGCCCGGCACCCCATCGTCGGCGCCCGTCTGGTGTCGGGCCCGGATCGAGGCAATGTCCGCATCGGCGAACCCGAAAACGCGGCCGATGTCCCGAATGACGCGCTCTTCGTCGGGATGCCACACACCGTCGGCCGCCGCGATCGCATACAGGCAGTCCAGGATCTGCTCGCACCGTTCGTCCCGCGGCCCCAGGATCGAAGCCAGCTGCCGGGCATAGGGCTCGTAGCCGCCGGCCGACCGGCGGGCCTCGTTGTAGATGGCGGCCACCCGCGCCCGGTCGTGCGAGGGAAAGTGGAAGACCCGGCGAAAGGCCCGGATTTCGTCCGTGGTCACGCGTCCGTCGGCCTTGGCGACCTTCGCCGCAAGCGCGATGAGTCCGATCGCGAACGCGGCCTGCGTTTTTTCCTGCCCGCCGCGCACCGCAGCCTCCGCGCCCGCCAGCGTCCGCCGCTCGCTCTCGCGGAAGCGGTCGAAGAGGTGCCCACCCCCGGCGCCGATGAGTGCGCCGATCGGCCCGCCGATCGCAAGGCCCAGCGTGCCGCCCAGCAGCGTGCCCAAAAACGCCATCGCATCCGCCCACAGCGCGTTCCGTCGACGATCACGCAGCCCAGACCGCCGGCCCGCCGCGGACGCACGCGGATTCTAGTCCCGGTAACGGGCTTGACAAACCCTCCAGCACCGCGCGCCCGGCCGCCTGACCGCCGACCCCACCTCCGCGGGGTCGATCACCTCGTCCGGATCCGGGCCCCGGCTCCCCCGAGCGGTCGTCCGCACACCGCGTGCGGCCGCACCGGGGAACGTCGGCGCGCGTCCGGCCTCCGGGCCGGCACCGGTTCCCGTCGAGAGCCCTCTGCCCGTCCGGCCCTGCCGTCGTTCGATACGGACGGCGTCTCTCAGAGCCTGTGCGGAAACCGTTGACCCCTGTTTAACCCGAAGTTCCAGAGCCGATCAGACGTACGTATCGGATAGAAATGACATTCGTATCTACTCACCCCCCTACTGATGACGAATCGTTTTTCCTGACGGGTTCGGATCCGGTATTTTCCCTTGTCCCTTTAACTCGCTCGCGACCGATGACCGGAGGTGCGTGTTCCGGCTGACAAGAAGCGGGTCGATCTTCGTCAGTAGGGGGGTGAGTAGATACCCTGAGCCGAGGATTGCTCGCCTGGCTGGGGGAGAAGGGTACCGAGTCGCCGAAGCGGGGACGGGAGTTCTGCGCGTTGCTGGAGGCGCACGACTTCGCGGGCTTCAGCGAGAAGCTCCGCGCCTGGATCGCGGGGATCCCCTACCAGTGGCACGCCAAGGGCGACCTGGCGCGCTACGAGGCTTGGTATGCGCGTCTTCTCTACATGTGGTGCGTCTCGGCAGGCAGGTCTTCGTGCTGGAGTTCAAGATGGCCGACGGCGAGGAGGACGGCGCCGCCGCACTGGATGCGGCGATGGCGCAGATGCGCGAGCGGGGCTATGCGGAGACGTACCGCGATCACGACGGCCCGGTCCACCTGATCGGCGTGGCCTGCGGGCGCGAGGCGCGGAACCTCCTCGACCTCCGCGCCGAACCCGCGTGATCGGGATGCGCGAACGCACCATCCCCGCCGACCGCCGCCCCGTTCGGGACCGGGATCCCGGTCCCCTGTCTCATGCGGGGATCAGGCCACGCCGACAGAATGCGTCATGGATGCTCGATCGAAAGTCGGCACCCGGCCGGGTTGCCGTGCTCCTCTCGGATTGCCGCAGCGACCCCCACCCGGGGATCCGTGCACCGGCCGTCCGGATCAAGCGCCGGGCGAGTGGAGTCTGCCGGGCGGCTGTACCCGGCCGTGCGGAACCATTGCATTGAAACGGGTCACGATTTCCATTGCGTCCGGGCGTTCTTGGCCGTGAACGGCCAGTCGACGGCGCGGTCGGCCGCATCACGGATCCTCCCTACGGGATCGGTCCGGTACCGGACCGATCCCACGGTGATCCCACGCTGATTCCGAGACGCGAAATCCGAGTGCGTTGGGGCTTGCGTCATCACAGATCGCCCCTTGATCGCAATTTTTCGCGCCGAGAAGGTCTAATTGAGCCTTGGCAGCACGATTGCAGCGCGACGCAGACCGAAAAATCTCGCCGGTCGCCGCTGGATTAGCAGCGTGGGATCGTCGTGGACCGATCCTCAAGCCAAGCGTGCCGAGAATCGGCCGATCGAAGCGATGGTTTCCGGACAGACCCATGGCGGCTGGCTTCCCACGCTATTGCTGACGAAGCAGGCGCAGAATCTCCTGCTGCCCCCTTTCAAGCTCCTGCTGCCCTCTTTCGAGCTCCTGCTGTCCCCCTTCAAGGATGCCGACCCGCCGCACGAGTTCCCGTTGCCCCTGTTCCACACGTGCCAAGCCTTCACGGTTTTCGATGGAGACCATCGCGAGGAAGCCGATCGATCCGGCCACCAATCCGGTCGCTAGGATCAACACCCAAGGCGGAGCCCCGCCGGATGCCCGGCGGCGCTGCTCTTCCAGCGCGGATGCAATAGCGTCCGCCGCCCGCCGCTCAAGGCCGCTGTCCTCAAGGGTCCGTATCAGCTGCGGCGTGTCGGTCATGCGCGCTCCCGGAGTTCGAAAAACCTGCAACCCGACGATGCGGACAACCGGGGAAGCCGCAAATCCGGAAGCCGGTCCGGATCCCTTCGACCCTCCATTGCGGAAAGACACTGGTTCACGTGCTGTCCTCCTGACAGCCCGACGATGCAGCATGGACAGCTGCAGGCAGGGGCCGTCCCCGCGGTTCGGAGCCGTGTCCGATCCGCAACGACCCGCTGAGGTCCTTCGGTCCGGTATCCGATTGGTACGGAATCCGTGTGACACTCCGCCGACCGTCCGGGATCGAACGGGCACCGACACCGGCCCAGCGCGGAAATTCTGCCAGCCTGCGGTCGTGAAGTCAATGTCGGCGGGCTACCGCACAGGAACATTCCGTGCCTATCCGCTTGCTTCATACACCCACGACATGTAGCAGGCTTCCAGTGAGCCGGGAGGGCCGTGCTTCATGAGCATTTTCGAGCGTCCAGACTTGGAGTTTCCCCAGTCGGTGCCCGGGTTTCAGGCAGCATCCCGTTACTCCACATCTAGTCCGAAGTTCCAGAGCCGATCAGACCTAAGTATCTGATAGGAATGACATTCGGTACATTTCAGCGGTGTCGGACTGGGTACACTACGGCTTCACGCCCAGGAGCTTGAATGCCTTTCTCTGGAGTGGCGTGGGCCGTGTGGTGACCGGGAAGGGGTCGGCGCCCGCAAGGCGGGGTGCCACGGTGTTGCGGGTGAGGGTGGCGAGATCACCGATGAGGGTGCGGAAGCGGTGCACCGGATCCCCTCCGGGCGTCCTCTTCGTGGCCGCCTTGGCCCGGGCGCCCGCCGAGATTTCTGCCGGTGCTACGACGGACGGCCGCCGGGCCTCGGCGCCTTCGGCATCCTCGTCATCGAACCGCAGGGGCTTCAGGTTCCGGCGCATGTGCCCTTCGACGTAGTAGGCGAGCATGCACAGGAAGACGTGGGCGCGGACTCGGGGTTCGGTGCGGGGGTAGACGGGACGCACCTTCAGGTCCACGGTCTTGAGGCTGCGGAAGGCCCGTTCCACGGAGCTCAGCCGCTGGTAGGTCCGGCACCGTGCCGGGACCGTCGAGCTCGCTCTGCGGCAGGCTGGTGCGGACCCCGTAGAGACCGTCGAGCCGGGCCTCGGCCGCGATGGAGGCGTCGTTTCGCTGGTAGGTGAAGACACCGTCATCGTCGATGGACCACGTGAAGTGCTTGGCCATCTTGTACGTGCCGATGACCTTGCCGACCCGCTCCCCGATCTTCCCGGCCCCCTGGAGGCGGCGCGTCTCGCGCCGTGTCGCTGCGGCCATCGGTGCGAGCCGCGCCTCGGTGGCCTCGAGCAGCTCCTGACGCGTGCGGGCCCGGTCCTCGGCCCGCAGGGGATTGCGGCCGACCATGAGGTGCTCGCCGGGATCCGCATCGCGGGTGATCTCCGCCAGGTCTCTCTCGTCGAAGAGCGACATCTCGACGTCGCCGGCCTCCACCAGGGAACGGATGGCCGGTCCCCTCAAGGCGCGGATCCCGTCCAGGCCCGCAGGCTTCACCTCCTCGCGGATGCGCGCCTCGGTCCGCATCCCCCGATCCCCCACCCGCACCACCTTCGCCAAGGAGAACCGCTCCCGCAGCGTGGCGACCTGCGAGGACCGCGTGGCCGGGTCCGCCGTGGTGCCGGGGAACCCCGGCACCGACACCGGACATCCGTCCCGGTCGCACCGAAGGCCGAACTCGATCGGCAGCGTGCCCTTCGTGCCATCCCGGGAAGGACCTCGCTTGGCCAAGGGGCATGCTCTCCCCTCCATCCACACGGAAGTCCGGTCCTACCGCACCCGACCGCCCTCTTCGAGGTGCCACTTCGCCAAGGACCGCTCGATCCTCTCCGGACGTTCCAGGAGCCCGTCCATGGCGCCGTAGAGGGCATTCTCGTCCCACTCCGCATCGAGGAGCTCGCCTAGGGTGGAGACCGCGGTGGCCTCGGCCAGCCCCCGTGCCGTGGCCCGCTTCGAGGCGGGCTCGAGGATGCGTGCCACGATCAGGGCGAGAACCGGATCGCGCTCGGGAGAAGGCTTCGGGTCGATCCGCCGGTCCAAGCCCAGCTTCTTCCGGGTTCCCAGCACCGCGGCCCCAGGACCATGGGGCCGGGAGCGGACGAGGTCGAAGGCGTCGTCGAGACGTCGGACTGCGGTTCCTCCCTGGAGAGCGTGCCTCGTTTCAGGGTCGAGAAGCACGAGCGCTTCCTCACCCGCGAGGAACTCTCCCGGCTTGGCGAGGCGCTCAGGGCCGCGTCCGCCGGACGCCGGGCGTCCCCCCATGCGGCGGCCGCCATCTACCTTCTCGTGCTGACCGGATGCCGGCGCAACGAGATCCTCGGCCTGCGGTGGGACGACCTCAACTTCGACACCGGCGAGGTACGGCTGCGCGACTCCAAGACCGGCGCGCGGATGGTCCCGATGCCGGCAAGGGTGGCCGCGGTGTTCGCCGGCCTGCCCCGTACGCCCGGCAATCCCTAGGTCTTTCCCGACAGGAAGAAGGGCGCGCGCCTGGTCAACCTCAACGACTCCTGGGAGTGCATCCGCAAGGACGCCGGTCTCGACGGCGTCCGCCTGCACGACTTGCGCCATACGTTCGCTTCCAGGGCGCTCGCGCTGGGCGAGGGCCTGGCGATGATCGGCGACCTGCTCGGCCACCGCAAGGTGAGCACCACCGCGCGTTACGCCCATCTCGCGCGGGACTCGGTGCGGGTGTCCTCGGCCCGGGTCGCCGCCGACATCGGCGCCAAGATCATGGCGCCGGACGGCCGCTAGCGCGTCCGCGTCAGCGCATACTCCGGAAGGACACTCCATGCACAGCACCAACAAGCTCACCCTCTCCAGGCAGTCGGTCGACCGGCTTCCCGTCGCCGACCGGGAGATCGTCTACTGGGACCAGCATCTGCCCGGCTTCGGCGTGCGCGTCTATGCGACCGGGTCGAAGGTCTACATCGCGCACGCGCGTTCCGGCGGGAAGACCCGGCGCGTCGCCATCGGCCGTCATGGCGCATGGTCGACCGAGCGCGCCCGGCGCGAGGCCGGAGCGCTGATCGCGGACATCAAGGCGGGCAGGACGCCGGGCCGTCCCGGCGCGGACTCCGCGTCCACCACCGGGCCGACGATCGCCGGGCTGGCGGACGACTACATGACCCAACATGTGGCCCTGCGCTGCAAGCCGTCCACGCGCGATCCTGCCGCCATATCCTCGACAGGTTCCTCCTCCCCCGGTTCGGGGCGCTGCGCCTCGGCGAGATCACGCCCGATCACGTCGCCGCGCTGCACTACCGGCGCCGCGAGACGCCCATCATGGCGAACCAGACGGTCTCCCTGCTGTCGCGACTCTTCCTGAGGGCCGCGGCCTCGGGCGACGCGCCGCCCGGCGGCAACCCCTGCCGGTTCATCAGGAAGTATCCGGCGCGAAGCCGCGAGCGCTTCCTGTCCGAGCAGGAATACGACCGGCTGGGCGCCGCGCTCGACGAACTCGAAAGTGCGGGCCGGGTTCTTGCCAGCGCCGCCGCAGCGATTCGCCTGCTGATGCTGACCGGCTGCCGGCGCAACGAAATCCTCACCCTCAAATGGGGGGATGTCGACCTCGAACACGACGAGCTCCGGTTGCGCGACGCGAAGACCGGAGCGCGCGCGGTTCCGCTGTCGCCGACGGCGAGAGGAGTGCTCACCGCCATCCCCCGGCAGCCCGGCAATCCCTGGGTCATCTTCGGGCGCGGACCCGGAACGCACCTCGCCAATCTCAACTCGTCGTGGGGGGGGGTGGTCCGCCGCGAGGCCGGACTCGAGGACATGCGGCTTCACGACCTTCGCCACAGCTTCGCCAGCAGGGCGCTCGCGCTCGGCGAGAGCCTGCCGACGATTGCCCGGCTCCTTGGCCACAGCCAGATCCAGACCACCGCCCGCTACGCCCACCTTGCACGGCAACCGGTGAAGACCGCCGCCGCCACCGTCGCGGACAGCCTCGCGGACGACATGGGGCCGGCGCCCGGCGCTCCCTCCATCACCTGACCGGCAGCCCCGTGCGCACTGCCGCTGAGAGTCTGTTCCCGGAGTAGCGGTCGGCCTCAAGACATGGTCGCTCAACGGGTCTTGAGGCCGATATGGGGGTTCCCATGGCTTGGGGCGAGACCATCCAGGCGAAGTGTCAAGGACCGGATGACCATCGGCAAAACGGCCTGAACGACGAGGGGTGGTCGCTCGTGGCTCCGCTGGTCCTGACGTAGGGGGCGGCCGCACTCGACGAATCCGCGCTGCGAACAGGCGGCCGCCACGAGGCAGGCGCTTGCGGTGTGCAACGCCGGTCCCGTTCCCCCATATTATGGTCTCGCAACAGGCCCGCATCTCGACGCAACCCAAAGCCGAACTGTCCCTGCCCGACCTTCGCGGAGACTCAACTTCAACCTGCCTCGCCTGAAAGGACTTCCCAGACCCGCCTGTATCCAGTCCCCGACAACGTCGCCCCTTCGGGTCTCACCCTCTCCCAGTCGTCCATGCTGAGACCCTGCAGGAAGCGCCGCGCCTCACCCACCGAATATCGGCGTTCGTCCCTTCCGTTCACCTCTCTGTACAGACTGCCCAGCGCCTCGGCCGCACTGCGCGGTGCCGAATTCATACGCATGAGCACCGCATCCTCGCTGCTCACACCGTGATAGATCATCGCCGGCAGCGCATTGATCCGCCGTTTGTCGGCTTCCGAAAGTGCATCGAAATCGATTCCCGACATTCGGCTGAGAGCCGAAACACCCCATGTTCCGCTGTTGACGATTGTGCGATAGATCGCCCTGCATGCATTCGTCAGTGCATCTGTACCCGCTTCGTCGTCCTTTTCGTGGCTGAAATATTCCCTGGCAATCGCTTCCAGCCCTTTTCCGTTTACCCAGTCGTTGGTGATTTCGGATATTCGGCTTCGGTCGGATCCCTCTCCGCCCAGCTCAGACAAGTCCTGTTTGAGTTGCGGCACTCGCAACATGACGCCAAAGAGGTCGGCCATTCTGCCTCCACGGCCAAACAGACTTTCCGGGGCCCAGTCAGATACGGTGAGGCGGTCTTCCAGATTGCGGATTTCCTTCATCGCTGCTCCCACCCCTTCGGGTGAGAAACCTGTGGAATCGGCAAGCTCCGGGATACCAGGCATCTCCGCCAGCTTGCGCGCATAGTTGTGCGTCGCATCCAGCAAAGCATCCGCCTTGTGTCGCCGCGCCGGATCATTTCTCATCGACGTGTATCCGTAGGTCTGCCTCAGAATCTGCTCGGAGTCCGCGAGGACCGCATCCAGGTTCTTCTTCTCCGCCCACAGGTGCGCGATGTAGCAGCGAAAATCATCCCATTGATCCATCCAGAGCACATCCGACAACTCCGCCAACGACCCTTGGGCCGCGAGCTCGTCAAGCAGCACCACAAGACGGGACACAAGCGCACCGGTGGTGCGACTCACGAACTCGATCAGAGCCTCGCGGTCTTTCCCTTCCGACAGGCCAACCACACCAACGCTGTCATGACCGATGCGCCCAGCCCGTCCGGCGAGGTTCCAGAAATCCCGTGGCGTGATCTCCCGTCGGGTGAAGCCCACCGACCCCGTCCTCTGCGGCACGTAACGCGAAGACAGAAAGACTGACGACACCGGGAAGTTGATCCCTTGCGCAATCGTCGACGTTGCGCACAACATCCTGAGACTGCCGGTCTCCGCCAGCCATTCCATCAGTGTCCGGACTTCGTCGGACAGCCCCGCATGGTGAACGCCAACCCCTTTGTCGAGCAGGTCGACCAGTTTGAAGTCGGTACTGATCTCGGTGCGCAGGAAGTCCTGAACCAGCCTGATGTCTGACGGTACGCCTTCCGACCCTGTCAGGCTCCGCGCTGCTTCTCCGGCCATCTTCCAGACTAGGGGAATGGTATCGGCCACCGCCACGCTCGTGCCCCGCGCCGACATCACCGCGCCAATCGCTGCCGTTTGCAGCCCGAGACCCTTCTGAGCACCCTTCGCAAGCACCTGGCTCTTCGGCACATTGATCGGTTTTACGTCCCCGACGCGGTGGGTTCCATGAAGCGGCATGGTCTTCTCGGTCGCGGTCAGCGTCTCGAAGTCGAGATGCCAACCGCCGCGTTCGCTGTCATTTGCGACCGCCCGGTAGAGACCAATAATCCGCTCGTTGGGCTTCCACGGAACTGTGCCCAGGCTGATCGCATTGCCGGCATCGATGTCCTGCGCCAGCCAGCGCGCCACCGATTCCGTCCCCTCTACGTAGGGCATCAGCAGGAGGAAATTTGCCTGCGGGCAGTCTCGCTTGACCGTCGCCAACAACAGTTCGATCCGCAGGCCCCGCCCCTCGGCCTCCAGATTGTGGGCCTCGTCCATCACGACCAGAGCGAGAGGACGATCCACTTTCCTGTTGCGGATTAGCAATGACAGCTTTTCCGGCGTTGCAACCAGAATGTCGAACGGCTTGTCTTTGTCGGTAAGCAGCTCCTCCTCGAACGCGTCCACCTCGATGGCCGAGGTCAGCTGCTCGACCCGCAGGCCAATCGGCTCGAAGTCGACGCGCAAACGACGCGTTATCTGCGCCGACAACGCACGGGTCGGCGCGACATACACCACCCATCCGCGGTCGCCCTGGAACTGGTTCAATGCCTGCAAGATACGGAACTGCGCGAGCAGTGTCTTGCCGCCCGAAGTGGGCAAATCGACTACGATCGCGGTTTTCGCCTGGTCGAGCAGCCCCTGCTCAAGCAACGCCGCGCGCTGTGGCGGCAAGAGCTCGAATATCGCCTGCTGTTTCCGGTGCGTCAGAGAGCGCACGAATTTCGTGGTTCGCGAGTTGACTGTTCGCGTCGCCCACCACAGCGAATTCGTTACCATGATGCGCGCCGTGGCGTGCAGCCATCTGAGCACCACCTCGTGCTGCGCGTCCCCTGAAGCGGCCGCCGCCCGAATTCCCGCTTCGAAGTGCTTGTCCAGTGTGCCGAACGGATCGCTTGGTTCGCCTTGGAGCATGTAACTTGCAAGCGTCTCCGTCGCTTTCGCCCAGTTGTAAAGTGCCGCCAGCCGAAGGGCGATCACCCGGTCTACCGCCTCCGAACCATTTTGCAGGCGATGTTCTTCGTGAACCTTCTGGTCGTTGCGCAATCCTGCGATTATCTCGCGGATCCGGTCCAGATCGTCCCACCCCTCCTTGCGAAATAACCTGACCCAGCAGGCAAACAACCTGTACAGGAGCCTGCGGTCCCATTCGGCATCCGCGACGCTCGGCGCCCTCAACGCCTCTCCCTGTTCCCGATACCAGCGCCGCAGGTCCGACCAGCGATCGCCGCAATAGGCGGCCGCGGAGAGTTGAAGCACGAAGAACAAGCGATCGTGCGTTTCAGCCGGGACAGGAAGGAGCCTGCGGACGTCGAACGCTCGGAACGAAGCGGCTACCGCCTGATCCCGGAGTTGTTGTTGCTCGCCGGCCGGACGGCTCAGCTCGTCGAGGCCCTCGATGGCAGCCAGCTCGAATGCCAGCGCCACCCTTTCCAGGAACGGCTCGTCCTCCGAATTCTCCTCGAACGAGAAACTGATCTGCTTGCCGACCGCCCGCCGCGCCAAACGCTGGTTGACAAGTTTGCCCGCGCGTACCAGCTCCTCCGCCCCGATGGCCGAAACGGCCCAATGTTTGTTGAGCGCCTCCAATGCTCTGCCGGACAGGCTCATTGTTCCGCTCCTGCCCGCCGTGAAACCATCTCCCCTCCAATACCGTCCAGGCTTTCCTGCGGCAGGTAGAGTGCAAGCAGTTCGATACGCGTGCCCTCGGGGCAAGCACCGGCGAGGCTACCGACCCGCACCCGCAAGTCATCCTGATGGGGTTCCACGTCCCTAACAAGACATCCATAGAGCTGAATGTCCGATGTGTTCCGCAGATACCTTCTTGCCGCCCGCTCGAAACGTGCCCGCCATGGGGCTGACCCGACCCGATGAGCGAGGTACTTTACGAGATCGTCGCGGATGGCTTTCTCGTCGCGTAGATCTTCCAGTTGTTGTTTCAGCCCGGTGCGGCCGTACATCGCTCCGGGAGGATAGCTCCGTTCGCTCGATGTCTTCACCTCGCCGAACGCGAGGCAATCGCCGTTGTCGTCGATCCCGAATCCCACCAAGTCCGCCCCTGGCAAGCTGGAGCCGCTCTTTCTCTCGTCCCGACCGTCTGGCCAGGGAAAGCTGCATGACCGATGGTCCGTCAGGTATGTCTCCGCGATCGCTTCGCCCACCCGCCAGTCCTCAATCCTGTCAGGATCCTTCAGTATGCGCCGCAGCCCTTCCTGGGCGAAGTCCGTCTCCGCCAGGCTCGCAAGAATGTCCTCAATATTCGCCTTGCCTTCGTCGTCGAAAAGTACCGCCGCTACCTGGCCCTCCAGCGCGACATCCAGATCGCTGTCCGACCATCTCAGGCCAATGCCGGAACACGGATATCCGCCCAGCCGGAATACGATATCGCCCGCACCAACGGTCACGAGTATATTCCTGTGAAGCCAGTGCAGTCGCGGGTCCTTTCCCTCTCCATTTGTACAATTTCGAGTGATTTATTGTTTTCATTTTTTGAAAGTGCCTGTCAATTCCATTGACAAATTCTCTGTTCTTTTCTGCAAAATTATTCATTTCTCCTTGTTACCTGAATGTCCGGAACCGCCACTACCGAAATAGAAACCGATGATCGTGCCTGCTATCCCGGTCAATGCGGCCACGATCTCCGTAAATCGAGTGCTGTTCGGGAGTGCCGCGCCACCAAAAACAAGAAACACAACAAGAGATCCTATCACAGTGAGAGCCAGCATGGACCTTACCGAACCTTGAGGAAGCGCCAGCCCCTTGAGCGCGTCAATATCCAAGGATCTAGCCTTCCAAATAGCGTACATCGGAAGAATAACAAGTGTCAGAACAAGCAAAATTCCTTCTGCCACAAGCAAGGGCATGATGTTGCCATTTTCCATTTCACTTCCCTACTCGCCTTAGCATGATTCCTATTCGACCTCACACAGCTGGACTGCCAAGCGCAAGAACTGATTGTGCTGCCATCTGGTTTCGCTCAAATCGTTCCTGCTTATTCCTAAGGATCGTCCTGCAATGAGTAGTTGATATGGGATGGGTTGTGTTCTGACGGCGCTGTGAATGAAGCGTGGGATCATGGGGTTGAGTTGGTATCGTCGGTTGTATCGCCATGCGAAGCTGGCGAGATGGCGTTCGGCATGGTCGGGTCCGAGCTTGCGACAGGTTCCGGCGATGGCGCTCTTGATGTTGCCGAGGGTCGTGTTGACCCATTTGAAGGGGGCCATGCGGACGGCCCGGCGGCCTGAGCCGGTGCGGATGGCCCGGTGGCTTGCGGCGATGCCGTCGAGGGCGTTCCAGCAGTGCAGGGCATCGGTGACAACCTCCGTCCCCGGGGCCAGCCAGCGTTTGGCGTCGCGCGCGATCTCGCGCTTGCGGAAGCCCTTGACCGGGGCGAGCTTGACCTTGCGCGGAGCCCCTTCGGCGCTGGTCGAGACCGCCGCCACGAAGGGCGTCTTGCCCGGCGCGCTCCGGCCCCGCTTGCCGCCGGAGCGCGACCCGCCGAGATAGGCGTCGTCCATCTCGACCCGTCCTTCGAGCCGCGTGTCGGCTTCGCGCCGGGCCATCACCGCCATGATCTTCTGCATCAAACGAAGTCGAAATCCGTGGAGTCCAACGACGCGGCCACGATGTCCTGCAGCCTGATCGTTGCATAGTCCAAGGTGATGACCGTGTCGAGCCCGTCCTGTCTGATGTTCAGCGACTGGAACCCATCGACTCCGTGAATCACGATGGTGTCAGCCTCCTCGAAATCGACAATGGTGTCGGTTCCTCCTTCTCCCCTCGACCGAGTGGGGATATCCGCCCCAAACACGAATTCGTCGGCGCCATCGCCGCCCTCCAGAGTGTCATCACCCGCGCCGCCGAAGAGTTCGTCGTCGCCAGCACCGCCATACAGGATGTCGTTCCCGTCATGGCCACCATAGAGGTAATCGTCACCATCGCTGCCATACAGGGTGTCGTCGCCGTCGCCGCCATCGAGGGCATCGTCGGTGGAACCGCCGTACAGGATGTCGTTACCATCGTCACCCGACTGGCCTGCCCCCATCGACGGGTCCAGTACGAATGTTAGTGCATGGGCGGCTTCTCCGCCAGGCTGGCATGATCGTTTCCGGGGCTGGGGGTCGGTATCCCAGATGCTGTGCGGACGCACGGCGTGGTAGTGGCGGCGCCAGGATTCGATGAGAATCCGGGCCTCCTTCAGGGTGTGGAAGATCTCCCCGTTCAGGAGCTCGTCCCGCAGCCGTGCGTGGAAGCTTTCGATGAATCTGTTCTCCCAGGGGGATCCCGGCCGGAGGAAGGCGGTGCGGGCGCCGACCGCAGAGATCCATCGCCGCACGACCTTGGCGACGAACTCCGGACCGTGGTCGGAACGGATGGGGCCCGGCACGCCCCGCAGGAGGAACCGATCGCTCAGCACGTCGACGACATCGCTCGAGGAGAGCGTGCGCCGGACCCGGATGGCCAGGCTCTCGCGGCGGAACTCGTCCCGCACGTTGAGCATGCGGAAGGCCCGGCCGTCCCGGGTCCGGTGATGCACGAAGTCGTACGACCCGACGGGGTTCACCCGCTCGGCCCGGAGCCGGACACAGGAGCCGTCACGGAGCCGGAGTCGGCTCCGTTTCCGGGGTTGGGCAGGTACCTTCAGCCCCTCGCGCCGCCACAGGCGCTCGATCCTCTTGTCGTTGACCCGCCAGCCGGCGTCGCGCAGCAGGGCCGCGATGCGGCGGTAGCCGTAGCGGACCTGCCGGCGAGCCCGCTCGATCCTGTCCGCAACCCGGTGCTTCTCGTCGGCACGGGGGCGCGGAACCCGACGCTGGGTCGAGCGATGCTGCCCCAGCACCCGGCAGGCACGCCGTTCCGAGATCTCCAGCTGGCCACGGACGTGATCGACACATTGGCGACGACGCGAGGGGCTCAGAAGTTTCCCCGGGCCGCCTCCTCGAGAATCTGCTTGTCCAACGCCAGGTCGGAAACCGCCCGGCGCAGCCGCTCGTTCTCCTTCTCCAGATCCTTCAGGCGGCGCAACTGGTCGCCATTCATCCCGGCATCCTCCTTGCGCCACCGGTAGAACGTGACCTCGCTGATCCCGACCCGACGGATCGCCTCCGCCATCGACAGGTCCTGGCCGTGCAGCACCTCCACCTGCCGCAGCAGGCGGACGATCTGATCCGGCTTGTAACGCGTTCTGGCCATGGTTGGCCCTCCTCATCCTGAACCTTAGGGTGGACCAGTTTCAGGGGGGCAGACCAGTCCTCGTCGCCGCCCTCCGGCGGAACCGTCTCCACGGGAAGGAACCGGAAGTCGTCCGCGCCAAGGGAGGCCGCCGTCACGCCCTCCAGCTTGATCGTGTCGCCGTCGCCGTAGCGGATGACGGTAGAGAAGCCCTTCTGCTCGATCACCAGATCCCCGAAACCGCCCGGCACCCCGGCAATCTCGATGATGTCGCCAGCCTCGAAATCGCTGATGTAGTCGGCCCCGTCGCCGACCGCGAACGCAAAGACGTCCTGGCCACTGCCGCCATGGAGCGAGTCCGCGCCCCGGCTGCCGGTCAGCCTGTCGGCGCCCCGGCCGCCTTCCAGACGGTCGTTGCCCACACCGCCATCGACCGTGTCGTCCCCGTCGCCGCCATACAGCGTGTCGTTCCCCGCGCCGCCGGCCAGCGTGTCGTCGCCCGCGCCGCCGTCCAGCGTGTCATCGTCCGAGCTGCCGGGGTTCATGAGGAGAAAGTCCGCATCGGCTCCCGGGCTTGCGGTTCCGCCCGTCAGCGTGTCGTCGCCGTCGCCGCCCGTCAGGATGTCGTCGCCGAGGCCGCCCTTCAGGATGTCATTGCCGACGCCCCCGTCAGGCAATGGCATTCGGATAAGTTTTTCTGGCATTCGAATACGAACCCCCGTGCTTCGGGCGGTTGCCGGAAGCCGGGGGCCTTGTCCGGTGGCCGGTGTCGGGGGGCAGGCGGGTACCCGGTGCTGCCCCTTGCTCCTGGGTGGTTTCGACTGCCGTACGGAACTGCGCCCGGGCCGTTCGCGCGGGATGCACCGCGAGAGGCCGGACCGGATCCGCTGGACGGACCGGGCGACCCTGGCGCTCTGCGCGAGGAACCGGGCCTCGATCGCCTGGCCGACGAGGCGCAGGCCGTTGCGGACGTGGGTGCGCAGGGCCGGCCGGTCGTCGCTGTCGTCGAGATCGTGGTCGCAGCGGTTCGCGCACGGGCGGGCGAGAGTGATGCGAACGAAGGCGGCGTAGAGCTCTGGGCGGACGCCGCGTTCGGACGGGGCGTGGAAGGCCTCGATCCGGAACGTCCCGGTCGGGTACCGTTCCTCCACGCCCCCACGAGCAGGATCGAGATCGGAGGTATCTACTCACCCCCTACTGATGACGAATCGTTTTTCCTGAGAGCCTGTGCGGAAACTATGGAGCGGCCCCGATTTCTGGTATCTGCGATGTGGCTGGAGAGTACATCGGGATCAAACAAGCCCATTCCACATCTGTCAGATTGCTTTCGAAGCGGTCTCTCCGACGCCGATACTTTGCACGAGCGGCCAGAATCGGGGCCGCTCAATAGTTTCCGTACAGGCTCTGACGGGTTCGGATCCGGCATTTTCCCTTGCCCCTTTCACTCGCTCGCGGCCGAGGACCGGAGGTGCGTGTTCCGGCTGACAAGAAGCGGATCGATCTTCGTCATCAGTAGGGGGGTGAGTAGATACGATCGGAGATCGCCGGGACGGGATCCCGGCTGCCGTCGAGCCGGGAGGTCGCGAGGCCGGATTCCGTGTCGGCGTGCCGGTACCGGACGAGCCGGACGCGCAGGGTCCTCGAGCGCAGCGCGGTCTCGTCCCCGGGTGCGTCGAGGGTGACGGTCCGGTCGCTCTCGCCGGAGGCGAGAACGGCGTCGAACCCGGAGTGGGCGCTGTTCCGGATGCGGAACCCGAAGTTCAGTTTGCGCTCCCGGTGGGCGAGAGCCAAGGCGAAGGAGGTGGAGCCGCGGTCGGAGACGATGACGTCGCCTTCGGCCGCAGGGCCGAGGCGCACGAGGGCGGCGGCCCGCTCGTTCTCGGGATCGAACCGATCGAAGTCGACCGGGATGCGGTCGCCGATCCGGTAGAGGGCGCGGACCCTGCCCTGGGGGTCGTGGGCACCCTCGCTCGCACGGTCGCCGTACTGCGCGAGTTCCCTGGGCAGGGGGATCTTCGAGCCGTCGACGGCGAGGGTCCTGTGGCCCTTCCCGAGCGTGCCTTCGGGACCGTGGGCAAGGACCTCCGCGTGCAGGCGCTTGAACGCGGCCTCGTCCAGCTTCTCCCGCGCCGCGCAGGCCGTCGACGCCGCCGGAGGCTCCGCCTGCGGCAACTCAATGCCCGCGGCCTCGCACGGCTCCCAGAGCTCGCTGAGCGGGGTCCCGTAGCCCGGCCCGCGCGGCGCGGCACCGAGACGGAGCACGAACCGCAGGATCCGCAGGCGGTGGAAGACGCGCCGGCGTCTTTGCCCGCGCGCGTCCTCGCGTTCCGCGATCGCGGCGGCGGCCGCGACCAGCGTCTCCCAGCGCTTCGAGAACCGTCGGTCGGCGGCGGCCGACCGTCCCCGCTCGGCCCGCGTCGCAGGCATGCGCCGCGCCGCGCCGCGCTCCGAGCGCAGGATCGCGCGGGCCCCCTCGCAGAGCGGCAGCACGGAGACTCCCGTGCGCGACGTGCTCCGACCCGCGGTGTCCCCGATGCGCTCCCCGTGGACCGCACGGGAGCACGAGGCCCGGAACCGGGTCTCGTCGACGAAGGTCTCGATGCGGACGGGACGCCCGCCGTGGAGGCGTTCCCAGTCGTCGGCAAGGCGGCGCGTCGCCAGAGCCAGGGCCGAGGACGCCAGGTTCTTCGAGACGACCCAGGGGAACACGAGGTACCGTGAATGGACCGTCATCCGGTGGCGGTTGCGGTCGCGCCTGCGGTCCGTCCATCCGATCCAGCGGTCCCGGCACGGAAGCGTCTTCGTCCCCGCCTCGAACCGGAGGCAACCCAGCCGACGCCCCTGCCGATCGGTCACGAAGGAGCGGACCTGCGCCCCGAAAGGGCGCTGGTAGCCGAGGTAGGGGTGCCGGTCGACGAAGGCGTTCCACAGCTACCGCCCCTCGGGGTCGGGGACCGGCTCGACGCGAAGCGGGCGCAGTTCCGACCGCGGAGCCACGATCTCCGGCTGCGGGTCGGAGGCCGAGGTCCAGACCGGGGCAGCGGCCCTGTCGCGGACGGGGTCCTCGCGCACGGGCGGCCACGTCAGGATGCCGTGGCGCTCCAAGGTCTCCAGCATCCCGAGGCCGGCCCCGACCCTGGAGCCGCCCTTCGCTGTCGTCCCGTGAAGGGGCTCGCAGAGGGTCTTCGCCCGCTCGGTGCGACGGCAGGGGGAACACCGACCCACGGTCTCCCGAACCTCCGCGATCGGCGGGCGGGTTCGGCGGCGGCCCGAACAGGGGGTCGACTTCCGGTCGAGGATTCGCGGGTCCATGGGGATTCCCGCAGCCACGATTCGACGACAGCATGCGAATCGGCGGGCGCTGGTCAAGCGGTGCGTGGACGACCCGCCCACGCACCGAAACGTCACCTCCTATCCAAGGCTTGCCGGTATGGGAAAACCGCCGTCACCGCGACGCACAGATCCGAATGCCATTGCTCTGCCCCCGGGTGAGGGGGCCGTTCCTGAGCGCCTTGTCGACCGCGCGGGCGCGCATCGGGGCGGCGCCGCGCCGTTCTCCCGCCTGCATCAGCGCGATCGTTTCGCGCTCGTCCGCCACCGCGCGGTCGGTGGTGAGCAGCCCGTCCGCGCCCGGCAGGCGGGCCGCGTGCAGCGCGCCCGCCTTCTCCCGCGCCGCGACCTCGCGCTCGATGTCCCCGATCGCCGCCGCGCCGGGGCTGAGGGCGAGTGCGGCCGCGAGCAGGTCGGTGCGCGCGAACACCGCCTCGCGTTCGGACAGGTGCGCCACCGCCCAGTCCACGGCCCGCGATGCCGAACCCGGAGGACCGGAGTCCGGCTCCGCGCCCCGCTCTCCGGCCGGTGCGCGTCCGGCGTTGCCGCCCGCCGGCCTGTCCTGCACGGGCGCATCCCGTCCGGCCGGCCACGCCGCCGCTGCGCCGGCCGGACCCGCCGCCGGTTCCCGGTCCTTCTCCGCGTCCCGGCCTGCCTGCCTCGCCGCGGCTTCCGCCGCCAGCGCGCGGGCGTCGAACCCGAGCGCCGCCTCCTGTCGGCGCCAGCTTGCGCGCAGCGCCTCGCGGTCCACGTCGCGCTTCGCGGCGCGGGTCATCAGGGCCGCGCGCTGGGCGAGGCGCTGGTCGTCGGCGGTCTCTCCGCCGCCGCGCCCGGCAACCGCCGCCTCGATCTCCCGGCGTCTCGTCGAGAAGGCTTCCACGACCTCGCGGCCGACGCCCGCGATCTCGAACCGTCCGTCGGCATGGGTCTTCTCGATGCCGTATCCGAGCTCGCGCGAGCCCCTGCGCGAGCTCGTTCCGGTAGAGCGCGCCGAGCAGCATCTTGGATCGATAGAGCCGCTCGTTCGCCATCGAGCGCCACCTGCCGTCCCCGCCCCGGACCATGTTGGCGATGACCGCATGGGTATGAAGCGCCGGATCGAGATTGCGTGAGGTGTCGTGGCGGAAGGTGGCGATGACCGTCTTCTGGCTGCCGGTGCGAACCATGCGGCCGGTCTCCGGGTCCTTCATGCGGGTCTCGGCGGCGTTCCTCTCGAACCAGTCGAGCGTCGCCGCCACGGCCCGGTCGTGGGCCTCGACCACGCGCGCATCGCCGCCGACCAGCGCCGCCAGCGAGACGGATTTCGGGGCAGAGAGGGTGAGGTCGCGCCCGGGGCGGTGGAGGACTTCCCCGTCCTTGCCGCGCCGGCCCAGCGCGGTCCCGGAACCGGCCGGCACCTTGCCTTCGAGCACCGCCCTGAACGCAAGGAGATCCCATGCTTGTTGCTGTGATGCAATCGGAGTCTTGATCGCGGCGCGGGTCGGCGCGTTCGAGTCTGCGATTTTGAGATGTGCGGACGTCTGCGGCCCGGTGGCGGCGCGGCCCGGGGCGCGAGGGGTCCGTTTCGGCGGATCCGGGGCGAGCGAGAGGCCGGCTGGGTTGGGTGGCCCGGCTCGGATACTTGCCGGTTTCGGTCGGGGTGTGCGCGCAGTCAGCCGGGTCTTGTGACGGCGTGCAGGACCTGCTTGCGCTGGTCGGCATAGGGGTGGCGGGCGTCGGCGAAGCGGTGGAAGGGCTGGGGCAGCTTCCGCGGGTTGTGGAGGATGACGGCAAGGGCGAGGGTGTGGAGGATCGCGGGGCTTGCGGGCGCGTTGCGGGCCCGGAGCCTGGAGTCGTCTTCGCGGAAGGTGGTATCGCGGATGGGGTGATGGCTTTCGACCACCCAGGGACCGCGGTTCCATGCGAGTAGCTGTTGCGGCGAGGCGCGGTCGGCCGCGACCAAGGTCATGCCGTAGGCGTGTTCCATGGTCCGTTTTCCGGATTTCTTGAATTCGACGCGCCGGGTGACACGGAAGATCGGTTTGACATGAGGATCGTGGATCATCTTCGCGGGAGGGGTGAAGACTTCGATGCTGCGCTGCTCGATGCGGCCGTGCTCGAGCGTGGGCGTTTCGCGGTAGCGTCCCGTGCTCGTGGTTTCCCAGTGGATGCTCTCGAACGTCTCGAAGGTCTTGGGAGCGTTGCCCTTGACCGTCATCATCCAGTCGGCGCCATGGGTCTCGACGATCCGTCGTGCCGTCTCGCGGGTGGTGTGGAGCGCGTCGAGCGTGAGTAGACGGCCGGCCACCGGCGCGGTCTCGAGCGCGGCGTGGACGGCGGCGATCTCCCCGCCTTCGTCATGATCGTTGAGGATCGAGACCGGCATGCCGGTCCCGTGCTCGATCCGCGAGACCGTCTCGTTAGGATCCTTGCCGGTGCGGTGGGCGCCGCGAATGCGCTTGCCGTCGACCGCGATCGCGGGGCCGACCCGCAGGCGCGGCTGCGCCCAGTGCCGCAGAGCCTCCTCGATCCACGCCGGGTCGGTGTTCTGCAGCACCCGGTGCACGGTCGATTTGGATACCGGTTCCTACCGGCCGGTGTCCGGGTTCTTCCACGCACCGATCTGCGCCAGATCCTTCTGCGTCATCGCCTTCGCGTAGCGTGCCGCCGCCACCGCGCCGTGCCGATTCGCCAGCCGCGCCAGCACGATCACGCACCGCACCGAGGCGATGCCGTGCGTGCGCCCCTGCGCGCGCCGGAAGTCGGAAAGCGCCGCAAAATGCTGGTACAGCCGGGTAGGAGGGGTCGTTGCCGAGCCCCTCCCCCCAGTTACGGTAGGAATGCGCATTACTGCGCACCCCCCGCGCAGATCCGGACATGGACGTTCATCCATCCGGCTCCTACCTCGGGTGCTTGACGGCAAACCGCGGATCCGGCCATGGGCGGCGGAGGATTGCGCGCGACCCAGAACTCTCGGTCCTGCGCTCCCGTCGCTTCCGGTCGAACCGTGCGGCGTTCCGTATCCGGTCCGCCGCCTGAGGCACGCTTGCCCGACACTGCGTTCGGCGCGTGCTTTGGCGTCCCGAATTCCCCTTGGTTGGGGCCCTTTCCTCCAGCAACTCCGCAGGAGCTGACGCTCCCTGGTTCGCCGCCTTCCCAGGTCGTACGGCCCCATCCGACTTCTTCAAGCCGTTCGTCATAGGCTTCGGGTTTCTCCTTCCCTACGCGGTCCCGCCACGATCGGCGGGACAGCTTGAAGATCTCCCAGGGTCCCAACAGAAGACGTACGGACGTGTAGGGGTTCTCGGACACCGCGGGGCTCGCCGGCATCTCACCCAATCGATGCCTGCGATGGTGCCTTCGGCCGATCGGAAAACCTCGGCACCCCGGATCATCGTATTTTCGGTGCTCATTAGCCCCACCCATCCGCGCCGCTACCGACGCTTCGCCTGCCCCCTCGCGGGAACCGACGCACGGCTCGCGGAGAAACGCGGTTTGGTTACTCCTTCGTTCCAGGGGACTCTCACCCCCTGTCTTCTGCCAGTTCGCCTGGCACACGTTACGGTAGGAATGCGCATTGCTGCGCACCCCCCGCACAGTTCCGGACTTGGACGCTAATCCATCCGGCTCCTACCTCGAGTGCTTGACGGCAAACCGCTGGTCCGGCCATGGGTGGCGGATGGTTGCGCGCGGCCAAAGAATTTTGGTCATGCGCTCCAGCCGCTTCCAGTCGAAACGGTGGCGCTGGGAGCGGCGGCGTATCGCCCGCATCCATCGGCGTTGCAGCCTTTGGCGGAACGTGCGCAGCCACCGGGTCGCTCCCGGGACGGCGTAGTCGTTGAGCCCGCCTTGACCGACCCGCCCTAGCCACGTGCCGACCTCCCATAGGTCGTACTGCCATCGTTTGCGAAGCACCACCCCGATGCGCGCCAAGGTCCTTGTGACCCGTTTTGCGATCGGCTTGCGCCCAAGCCTGAAGTGTCCGGCCCGGGTCTTCGTGCAGAAGTGCCTGAAGCCCAGGAAGTCGAACGTCTCCGGCTTGCCCGCCCCGCGCTTCCGGCGGTTCGCCGTGGCGAACCGGCCGAACTCGACCCGACGGGTTTTGTCCGGATGGAGGCCGAGCCCAAAGCGCTCCAGCCTCTCCCGAACGTCGCGAAGGTAGTGCTCCGCATCCCGCTTGTACTGAAACCCGACCACGATATCGTCCGCCTAGCGGACCATGATCGCTTGACCGCCCGGAACCTTCGGACGCCATGCCTTGTGAAACCACAGATCCAACCCGTAGTGCAGGAACACGTTCGCCAGGCAGGGGCTGACCATCGCACCCTGCGGCGAGCCCACCCCGGTGTCGCTCCATGATCCGTCGGTCATGACGCCAGCGTTCAGCCATTTGTGGATCAGACGGATCACCCGCCTGTCGCCCATGCGGTGCTCCAGGAACTTGATCAACCCATCCCTCGGGATGGTGTCGAAGAATGCCCGGATATCTGCATCGACCATCCCGTTGACCTTGCGCCGCTCGATCCCGAACGCCAGGGCGTCGAGAGCGTCCTGCGCCCCTCGGCCCGGTCGGAACCCGTAGCTGAAGCCCAGGAACTCCCCCTCAAAGATCGGTGTCAGGATCCCATCCACAACTGCCTTCTGGACGATCTTGTCCTCCAGTGCAGCCATCCCGAGCGGTCGTGTCCCGCCGTCCGGCTTGGGTATCTCAACCCGCCGAACCGGCGACGCCCGGTACGCTCCTCCACGATGCAGGCGCGAGTGCACGTCGAGCAAACGCTCGTCCAGATCTTCGCCATAGGCCTCCCACGTCACGCCGTCGACTCCGGCCGCGGCTTCCTTCTTCAGGCCGAGCCAGGCCGACCGGAGCACCTCCGGCGTGATGTGGTGAAAGAGTGCAGTACGACGCTCCTTCGGGTTCCTCTCTACAGCTTTCCGTATCCGGTCCGCCGCCTGTGGCACGCGTGCCCGACCCTGCGTTCGGCGCGTGCTTTGGCGTCCCGGATTCCTCTTGGTTGGGGCCCTTTCCTCCGGCAACTCCGCAGGAGCGGACGCTCCCTGGTTCGCCGCCTTCCCAGGTCGTACGGCCCCATCCGACTTCTTCAAACCGTTCGTCCTAGGCTTCGGTTTTCTCCTTCCCTACTCGGTCCCGCCTCGACCGGCGGGACCGCTTGAAGATCTCCCAGGGTCCCAACAGAAGACGTACGGACGTGTAGGGGTTCTCGGACACCGCGGGGCTCGCCGGCATCTCACCCAATCGATGCCTGCGATGGTGCCTTCGGCCGATCTGAAAACCTCGGCACCCCGGATCATCGTCTTTTCGGTGCTAATTAGCCCCACCCATCCGCACCGCTGCCGACGCTTCGCCTGCCCCCTCACGGGAGCCGACGCACGGCTCGCGGAGAAACGCGGTTTGGTTACTCCTTCGTTCCAGGGGACTTTCACCCCCTGTCTTCTACCAGTTCGCCTGGCACACGTTACGGTAGGAATGCGCATTGCTGCGCACCCCCCGCACAGATCCGGACATGGACGTTAATCCATCCGGCTCCTACCTCGAGTGCTTGACGGCAAACCGCTGGTCCGGCCATGGGTGGCGGATGGTTGCGCGCGGCCAAAGAATTTTGGTCATGCGCTCCAGCCGCTTCCAGTCGAAACGGTGGCGCTGGGAGCGGCGGCGTATCGCCCGCATCCATAGGCGTTGCAGCCTTTGGCGGAACGTGCGCAGCCACCGGGTCGCTCCCGGGACGGCGTAGTAGTTGAGCCAGCCTTGACAGACCCGCCCTAGCCACGTGCCGACCTCCCATAGGTCGTAGTGCCATCGTTTGCGAAGCACCACCCCGATGCGCGTCAAGGTCCTTGTGACCCGTTTTGCGATCGGCTTGCGCCCAAGCCTGAAGTGTCCGGCCCGGGTCTTCGTGCAGAAGTGCCTGAAGCCCAAGAAGTCGAACGTCTCCGGCTTGCCCGCCCCGCGCTTCCGGCGGTTCGCCGTGGCGAACCGGCCGAACTCGACCAGACGGGTTTTGTCCGGATGGAGGCCGAGCCCAAAGCGCTCCAGCCTCTCCCGAACGTCGCGAAGGTATTGCTCCGCATCCCGCTTGTACTGAAACCCGACCACGATATCGTCCGCATAGCGGACCATGATCGCTTGACCGCCCGGAACCTTCGGACGCCATGCCTTGTGAAACCACAGATCCAACACGTAGTGCAGGAACACGTTCGCCAGGCAGGGGCTGACAATCGCACCCTGCGGCGAACCCACCCCGGTGTCGCTCCATGATCCGTCGGTCATGACGCCAGCGTTCAGCCATTTGTGGATCAGACGGATCACCCGCCTGTCGCCAATGCGGTGCTCCAGGAACTTGATCAGCCAATCCCTCGGGATGGTGTCGAAGAATGCCCGGATATCTGCATCGACAATCCAGTTGACCTTGCGCCGCTCGATCCCGAACGCCAGGGCGTCGAGAGCGTCATGCGCCCCTCGGCCCGGTCGGAACCCGTAGCTGAAGCCCAGGAACTCCACCTCAAAGATCGGTGTCAGGATCACATCCACAACTGCCTTCTGGACGATCTTGTCCTCCAGTGCAGCAATCCCGAGCGGTCGTGTCCCGCCGTCCGGCTTGGGTATCTCAGCCCGCCGAACCGGCGACGCCCGGTACGCTCCTCCACGGTGCAGGCGCGAGTGCAAGTCGAGCAAACGCTCGTCCAGATCTTCGCCATAGGCCTCCCACGTCACGCCGTCGACTCCGGCCGCGGCTTCCTTCTTCAGGCCGAGCCAGGCCGACCGGAGCACCTCCGGCGTGATGTGGTGAAAGAGTGCAGTAAGACGCTCCTTCGGGTTCCTCTCTACAGCTTTCCGTATCCGGTCCGCCGCCTGTGGCACGCGTGCCCGACCCTGCGTTCGGCGCGTGCTTTGGTGTCCCGGATTCCTCTTGGTTGGGGCCCTTTCCTCCGGCAACTCCGCAGGAGCTGACGCTCCCTTGTTCGCCGCCTTCCCAGGTCGTACGGCCCCATCCGACTTCTTCAAACCGTTCGTCATAGGCTTCGGTTTTCTCCTTCCCTACTCGGTCCCGCCTCGACCGGCGGGACAGCTTGAAGATCTCCCAGGGTCCCAACAGAAGACGTACGGACGTGTATGGGTTCTCGGACACCGCGGGGCTCGCCGGCATCTCACCAAATCGATGCCTGCGATGGTGCCTTCGGCCGATCGGAAAACCTCGGCACCCCGGATCATCGTCTTTTCGGTGCTCATTAGCCCCACCCATCCGCACCGCTGCCGACGCTTCGCCTGCCCCCTCACGGGAGCCGACGCACGGCTCGCGGAGAAACGCGGTTTGGTTACTCCTTCGTTCCAGGGGACTTTCACCCCCTGTCTTCTGCCAGTTCGCCTGGCACACCAGATCCGGACGTGCCCGCATTAGGGCATCCGGTTCCGTACAGGACAGGTTCGCTCAAGCGGTCCCGTATCCGTGCATGATCTTGGCCGTCGGCATGCCGGGCATCCTTCTCCAGGACGCCCGCCCGCAGCCATGGGTTGATCCTGCGACGGATGACACCGTCCTTGATCCACAGGTCCAGAAAGGCACGGAGTTCCCGATGCGGGATGCTGTCGAAATCCTTCGACACCTCCGCATCGACCACCCCGCGCTTCTTCTTCGCCTGCGCGGCTATCCACTGTTGTTCCGTTGACGGGTTGGAAGCTCTCAGTGTCTCTTCCACCGTTTCCCTCCAGTGGTTCTGTTCCTGCAGCACGCCCCTTCCCTCCAGCGGCACCCGGTGGACCCGGTTCCCCGCCTTCGCCGGTACTATGAGCGAGCTACGACTTCATCCGGCCGCGCCAAGCGCACCACCACATCCCGGAGCGCAAAACCCTCCGGAGTCGTCTCGAAAACATCCGCGGCGCGTTCCATGACCACCACGGATACCACGCCGCTTCACAAAAAGCCAGCACCAATACGAATCATCCAGAATCCGCGGAACCCAGCCTTCCAAACAACCTAGCGTGGGATGGTCTTGCCCTGAACGTGTCCGGGTCGACCGGCCCCTTCAGTCCGAGCTCTTCGGCGCCCTTGCCCGCCCAGGCGCTCGCGTCCCTGTGCCCGGGATCGTCCTTCGCGTAATAGCCGTCGCGCTCGTAGTAGCTCGCGCCCTGGGCCGGGGCGGCGACGGCCCCGATCGAGGCCACCATGTCAGATCGCGACGCCGGACCCGCGGGGCCGGTCCTCCTCCGGCTCGCGGTCCTGCCTGTCCGCCTTCCCCTTCGCGGACCCTCCGGCGCCCGCCGCCTCTCCCGGCAACGGCCCGTCCGGAAGCGGATCGGCGGCCTCTCCCGGCAGGGGAAGCAGCGCCAGCTCGTCCGGTGCGGGCGGCTCCGGGACCGCAATGCCGTCGGCGCCGGCGGAAACGGTCGCCGATGCCGTCCGGGCCGCATCGCCCTCCGTCCCGTCCCACTCGCGCGGCACGAACCGCTCGGCCGCCTGCGGCCGGGCGGTGTATTTCAGGCGGATGGCGGCGACCGGGAACGGGCCGGGGAACTTGAGATAGCCCGCGAGGTTCTCGAGCCGCATGATCTCCGAGGGCAGCGCCAGGGCGCGCAGCTCGCGGCGCGGCGTGAGGCTCACCCCGTCGCGGATGGCGCTGGCGCCGTAGGAGACCCCCTCGGAGACTTCCTCGACCTCGCTGCGCCCGAGGCTGTCGGCCGACCATTGCGCCGTGTCCCGGTCCGGCGCGGCGAGCACGACGCGGGTGCCGCAGAGGCCCGATACGGTCTCCGCGCCGTTGCGCCCGTAGAGGTCGCGGAGCGCCGAGGCGACCTGGACGCCGAGCACGAAACAGCCGCCGAACTGTCGGCTTTCGGCAAGGCCCGGCTGGAGGGACGGCACCTGGTGGAGCGTCGGCAGCTCGTCGAGGATCACCCAGATGCGCCGCCCGTCGTCCTGGACGAGCGACAGCATCGCGTTGACCGCGATCTCCAGCCAAGTCGAGATCAGCCCCCGCAGGCTGGCATGCTGGTCGCCGCGCGAGGTCAGGAACAGGAACCCGTCCTCCTTCTCCCGGGATATCCACTCGCGGATCGAGAACGGCCTGCCCTCGTCGGGCAGGAACTCGAAGGCGGCGAGATTGGCGGTGAGCATGGCGCGCACCGAGAGCGCGGTCTTCGGGTTCTCGGGATCGACGATCGACTGCGCCACCGTGCCCTCCATGGCCTCGGCGAGCGCGGTGAGGTCGGTCTTGAGCAGATGGTCGACCAGAACCCTGTTGCGGGTCTCGCCCCTGCCGCGCAGCACGCCGGCACCGTTGGAGAAGAGCTGGCGCGCGGCGGTGACCCAGAACGGGTCGACCGTGTCCTTCTGCTGGGGGATCAGGGCGGCGGCCATCATGTCGAAGTCGCGGGGGTGGCGCGCTTCCAGGAACGGCGACCAGCGCGGCGCGCGGGCGTCCAGCGGGTTCATCAGCACGTCGCGGTCCTTGTCGAAGAAGGATCGGGTGTAGGAGCCCATCTTGTCGTAGATCACGCAGCGCTCGCCCTTGCTGCGAATCTGGGAGACGAGATCGGAGATCAGCACCGTCTTGCCGGAGCCGGTGGTGCCCGAGACGATGGTGTGCTGGGTCTCGGCGCGCTCGGGCCAGGGGATGCCGGCGATGCTGTAGGGCCGCCTGCCGCCGGGCAGCCGCGCGCGGTGATGCGCCGGCTGCACCCGGCGGCGCAGTTCGGCGGCGGTGACCATCTCGGCGCCCCTGATGCGCTTCTGGCGGCCGAGTTGGGCGCCGCGCCACCAGAACGCGATCAGGAAAAGGACGATCAGCCCGGCCCCGGACGCAGCGCCGTGACCGGCGCTGGCGAACAGCTCGTCCCTGATGCGCTCGCGCGCCTTGCGGGCCGGAACGGAGGCGGCGATGTCGCGGATCGCGAGCACGCGGCGCGTGCCGTCGGCGAAGCGGATTTCCTGGCCGGACTCCGGGTCGTAGCCGAGGACCAGCTTGACCTCGGCGAGCGTCACCATGCCGGTGGCGTACCATTCCGCGCCCGTGCTGCGCTGCCACAGCGTCCAGGCCGGCACGGCGACGGTGGTGAAGGCCGCGAACAGCATGGCGGCCCGGAACAGCTGGCCCCCACATGCGGATGCCGTGGAAGACGGTCTGGCCGCCCCTCAGCGTGCTGCCGCCGATGCCGCGCATGGCCGGTCTCCTTCAGGTTGCGTGGATCGCCGCCTGGAGAGGCAGAGGGCGACGGCGGGCGAGCAAGGCCATCCCACGCTAGGTTGGTTGGAAGGCTGGGTTCCGCGGGTTCCGGATGATTCGGATTGGTGCTGGCTGTTTGTGAAGCGGCGTGGGATCCGTGGTTGTGATGGAACGCGCCGCGGATGTGTTCGAGACGACCCCGGAGGGTTGTGCGCTCCGGGATGGGGTGGTGCGCTTGGCGCGGCCGGATGAGGTGTGTCGCGGGAACCGTGTGGTGGACCGTCATCATGATCTGGGTTTCAAGCAGTTTGCGGGTCAAGGTCTGCGCTACGTGTTCACGTGGCGCGGGCGGTGGATGGGCGCTGCGGGCGGGCAAACGGGCGCCTTCCGCTGTGCGCCGCGGGACCGTGGGATGGGCTGGCGCCGCAAGGAACCGTTGGAGCGGTTGCACCGGATCGGAAACCCCACGAGGTTGGTGATTCTGGGAGGTCGCCGGGCGTTTCGGGGTCTTGCCTCGTGTGCGTGGTCGCGGATGGAGCGGCGTCTCAGCGATGACTGGGAGGCTGCGTACGGCCATCCGTTGCGGGTGGCGGAGTCGTGGGTCTCACCGACGAAGTTCCGCGGCACCCTGTACCAGGCGGCGAACGGGACGTGCGTGGGCAAGAGCAAGGGCGATGCACGCGCCCACGGGCGCTCTACCGATCCGCACGGGGCGGCGAAGGATCGGTACGGGGTTCCGCTGCGTCGCGACGCCGGTCGTCGGGTGCGGGATCGTGCGCCGCTTCCTGCGGCGTGGACGTTGCGGACGACGCAGAGCGGCCGGTCGGCGCGGGCGTTGCGCTCGATGTACCCGCATGGTGCGGCGCTTTCCGACGTCCGACGCGCGCAGGGGCGCACGCACGGCATCGCCTCGGTGCGGTGCGTGAGGGTGCGGGCGCGGCGGGCGAATCGGCACGGCGCGGTGGCGGCACGCTCCGCGAAAGCGATGACGCAGAAGGATCTGGCGTCGATCGGTGCGTGGAAGAACGCGGACACCGGCCGGTAGGAACCGGTGTCCCAATCGACCGTGCACCGGGTGCTGCAAAACCCCGACCCGGCGTGGATCGAGGAGGCTCTGCGGCGCTGGGCGCAGCCGCGCCTGCGGGTCGGCCCCGCGATCGCGGTCGACGGCACGCGCCTTCGCGGCGCCCACCGCACCGGCAAGGATCCTGACGAGACGGTCTCGCGGATCGAGCACGGGACCGGCATGCCGGTCTCGATCCTCAACGATCCCGACGAGGGCGGGGAGATCGCCGCCGTCCACGCCGCGCGCGAGACGGCGCCGGTGGCTGGCCGTCTGCGCACTCTCGACGCGCTCCCCCCCCCCGCGAGACGGCACGGCGGATCGTCGAGACCCAGGGCGCCGACGGGAGGATGACGGTCAAGGGCCAAGCGTCCAAGACCTTCGAGACGTTCGAGAGCCTCCATTGGGAGACCACGAGCACGGGACGTTACCGCGAAAAACCCACGCTCGAGCACGGCCGCATCGAGCCGCGCAGCATCGAAGTCTTCACCCCGCCCGCAAAGATGATCCACGATCCTCACGTCCAACCGATCTTCCGTGTCCCCCGGCGCGTCGAATGCAAGAAATCCGGAAAACCGACCACCGAGCACGCCTACGGCATGACCTCGGTCGCGGCCGACCGCGCCTCGCCGCAACCGGTACTCGCAAGGAACCGCGGTCCCTGGGGGTCGAAAGCCATCACCCCATCCGCGACGCCAACTTCCGCGAAGACGACTCCAGGCTCTAGGCCCGCAACGCGCCCGCAAACCACGCGATCCTCAACACCCTCGCCCTTGCCGTCATCCTCCACCACCCGCGGAAGCTGCCCCAACCCTTCCACCGCTTCGCCGACGCCCGCCACCCCTATGCCGACCCGCGCAAGCCGGTCCTGCACGCCGTCACAAGACCCGGCGGACCGCGCCCACACCCCGACCAAAACCGCAAGCCTCCGAGCCGGCCCCCAACCCGGCCGGCCTCTCGCTTGCCCCGGATCCGCCGAAGCGGATCCCTCGCGCCCCGCTCCACGCCGCCACCGGGCCGCAGACGTCCGCACATCTCACAATCGCAGACTCGAACGCGTCGACCCGCGCCGCGATCCAGACTCCGATCGCATCACAGCAACAAGCATGGGATCTCCTTGGACGAGGTCCACCACGGCCGCGCCCGGCACCGGATCGAGCCACGCCGACGCACCTTGGGCCGAGCCTGGGACCGGCCTCCGGGCGTGGCGGGTGGGCGAGCGAAGGGTCGTTGCCGAGTCCTGCGGCATGCGCACGAACGGTGCGGGGAGCCCGGTTCCCTCGGCTCTCGAACCAACGCTCCGGTACCGCCATCGACAGTCTGCCGGAGCGCGACCGATGCCCGAATCGGCCGAAATCGGGTAGGGTCCGGAAGATCGGAGCCGGGGAGCACGGGGTTCGAAAGAGTGTCTGATACGCGATCACACCGCATCCGGTACGCGGCGCTCGGTGCCGGGATCCTGCTTGCGGGTCTCGGCGCCGTCACCCCGATGTCGGCAGCGGCCGGCACGGACGATCCACTGGAGCCTCTCAACCGGGTTACCTTTGGCCTCAACCGTGAACTCGATCGTTTCGTGCTCCGTCCGACGACCGTCGTCTACCGGTTTGCTCTTCCTCGGGCCGCCAGGCGAGGCATCGGCCAGTTCCTGAGCAATCTGCTCGAACCGGTGTCGGCACTCAATGCGGGTCTCCAAGGCGATGCCGCTGCCTTGGAGGTCTCGCTTTCACGATTCCTGCTCAACACCATCGTCGGTCTGGGCGGCTTCATCGACATTGCCGGCACTGCCGGCGTCCACCGCGATCCGAAGAGCTTCGGAGGATCCTTGGCGCAGTGGGGGGTCGCACCGGGGCCCTATCTCGTGCTCCCCGCACTGGGATCGTCGACGGCACGGGAACTGGTCGGCCTAGGCATGGATGCAATGTCGACACCGCACCACTACCTGAACCGGACGGCCGCAGCACGCTCCACACTGACGGCGGCCGAAACCGGACTGCGGGCCGTGCAGTATCGCGACGAGAACTTCGAACAACTCGACGCCGGGCTGGCCGCCTCGCTCGACCCCTACGCGTCGGCCCGGAGCGTGTACCTGCAGAGGCTCCGGGCGCGCGACCGGCCGCAGGATGCTCCCGTTCGCGCACCCAACCTGGAATTCGACGACTTCGACGATTTCGACGACTTCGAGGAGTAGCGCCGGCGCCACACTCCGGTCCGTCCGGTATCCGCCCGGAAACAGGTCCGGCGCCGCGGGTCGGCGGCTCTCGTCGCCTTACCGCCGTTCCGGCACGACGGTGTCCGGAAGAATCGCGCAGATGGTGTCGGCGAGTCGTTCCACGACGGCGAGCCGGGGGAACGACTTGCGGTACACGAGCCGTACGGAACGGCTGGCGTTCTCCGACGCGGCGCGCCGCAACGCGATGCCGGCGTCGGTCACCCAAGGCCCGCTGATGCTCATGGCCGGCACCAGCGTGATCCCCTGCCCGGCTCCGACCAAGGCGAGGATCGTCGTCAAGCCGGTATGCTGCGTGCGGACGGCCGGAGGGCGGCGCAGGACCCGGGAACAGAGCGTCAGGATCTGGCCGCGCAGGCAGTGCCCCTCCGCGAGCAGCAGGAACTCATCGGCTTCGATCTCCGTCAGCGCGATGTCGTCGCGGGCCGCCAGCGGGTGTCCGCTCGGCAACGCCACCCAGAACGGTTCCTCGTACAGCCTGATGTCGGCCAGCTGCGGATCCTCGACCGGCGTCGCCAGCACGGCGGCGTCTAGGCGACCGTCGACCAAGGCGCGCTCGAGCGCCTCCGTCACGTCCTCGGACAGGACCATCCTGGTCTGCGGCAGGCTGCGCCCGGCGGCCGGCAGGAGAATCGGTGCCAGATAGGGCCCCACCGTCGGGATCATCCCGAGACGCAGCGGACCCGACAACGGATCCCTCCATGCGCGGGCCGTCTCATGCAGGAGCCGGACCCGCTCGAGCGTCGCGCGCGCGTGTTCGAGAACCTGTTCCCCGGCCGGAGTGACCCGAACGGAGCGCCGGGTCCGCTCGAACAGCATCACGCCGAGGCAGTCTTCGAGCTTCCGGATCTGTCCGCTCAGCGTCGGCTGGCTGACGTGGCAGGCAGCGGCCGCACGGCCGAACTGTCCGTGCTCCGCCACGGCCACCGCATAGCGCAAATCGCGAAGGTTCATCGCTCACTCATAGCTCCGAACGATCACTGTCATCACAATAATCGATTTTACATATCGTTGGCACCGCACCAGATTCTCCGTGTTCTCACCCTCACGTCAGGGAGCACGCGATGCCTACCCTCACCACTACCGGCGGCGCACCGGTCGCCGACAACCAGAACAGTCTCACCGCAGGACCGCGCGGTCCGGTCCTGCTGCAGGACCATCAGCTCCTCGAGAAGCTTGCGCACCAGAACCGGGAACGCATTCCGGAACGGGTCGTCCACGCCAAGGGCTGGGGGGCCTTCGGATCCCTGAAAGTCACGAACGACCTGTCGCGATACACGCGGGCCGGCCTGTTCGCCGAAGCCGGGAAGACCACGCCCGCACTCGTGCGGTTCTCGACGGTCGCAGGCGAACTCGGCGCCGCCGACGCCGAACGCGACGTCCGCGGATTCGCCGTCAAGTTCTACACCGACGAGGGCAACTGGGACTTGGTCGGCAACAACACACCGGTCTTCTTCATTCGCGATCCGGTCAAGTTCCCGGACTTCATCCGGACCCAGAAGCGGCACCCCCGAACCAACCTGCGGTCCCCGCAGGCCATGTGGGACTTCTGGTCGCTGTCGCCGGAAGCCCTCCATCAGATCACGATCCTGATGTCGGACCGCGGCCTCCCGACCGCGCCGATGTTCATGAACGGATACGGATCGCACACGTTCAGCCTGTGGAACCGCGCCGGTGAGCGCTTCTGGGTCAAGTTCCACGTCAAGACGCAGCAGGGTCACCGGCACTACACGAACGCCGAGGCGGCCCGGGTCATCGGCGCGTCCCGCGAAACCTACCAGGAGCAGCTGTACGGCGCGATCGAACAGGGGGAGTACCCGAAGTGGACCCTGTACGTCCAAATCATGCCCGAGCGGGAGGCGGAACGAACCCCGTACAACCCGTTCGACCTCACGAAGGTGTGGCCGCACGCCGACTACCCGCTGATCGAAGTCGGGATACTGGAACTGGACCGGAACCCGGACAACTACTTTGCCGACATCGAACAGGCCGCGTTCAGCCCGTCGAACGTCGTGCCCGGGATCGGGTTCAGCCCGGACAAAGTCCTGCAGGCGCGGGTGTTCGCCTACGCCGACGCCCACCGCTACCGCCTCGGCACGCACTACGAAGCGCTGCCGGTCAACGCCCCGCGCTGTCCGGTGCGGCACTACCACAAGGACGGAGCCATGCGTTTCTTCCCGAACGGAAGCGGTCATCCGGACGCCTACTACGAACCCAATTCGGTCGGCGGCCCGGCCGAGAACTCCGACTACCGCGAACCTCCCCTGCGCCTGTCGGGGGAGGCCGGGCGCTTCGATCACCGGGACGGCAACGACGACTACGCCCAGCCCCGTGCTCTGTTCGAACGGTTCGACGACGGGCAGCGGCAGCGCCTGTTCGGCAATGTCGCCGAAGCGATGCAGGGGGTGACTTCCGACGTGGTGCGGCGTCAGCTCGACCATTTCCGCCGCGTGCATCCGGAGTACGCCGAAGGCGTGGCCGGGGCGCTCGGGATCGCGGAGGCCTGAGCGCGGAAACGCACCCCGCGCCCGGACCGGGGAAGGGTTTCGGCATTCCGGACCGCCCTTCCCCGCCCGCCGGCGGTCAGCACCCGCGAAACCGGGGTTCCCGCTTGTCCAGGAACGCCCGCCGACCTTCTCCGTAATCATCGCTCGCGAAGCATTCGGCGACCAGGCGGTCGCACAGGACCCGATCACGCCGGTCGGGATCCTTCAGTATCTCGCCGACGATGCGTTTCGAGGCCCGTACCGTGAGCGGCGCGTTCGCCGCGATCCGCCGGACGGTCCCGGCCACCGCGGCTTCCAGCTCCCGCCCGGCCACCACCCGGTTGACCAAGCCGCAGGCCGCCGCCTCGGCCGCGCTGAACCGCCGGGCCGTGAACAGGATCTCCTTGGCCGCCGCCGGCCCGACGATTCCGACCAAGGCCTTGAGGCTCGCGTAGTCGTAGCCGAGCCCAAGCCGGGCGGCCGGGATGCCGAAGCAGGAATGGTCGGTCGCGATCCGGAGGTCGCAGGCCAGCGCAAGTCCCAAACCGCCGCCGATGCAGTAGCCCGCGATCTCGGCAAGGGTCGGCTTGGGACAGTCCGCCACGGCGCGATGCGCGGCGGCGACGGCATCATTGTAGGCGCCTGCGGCGTCGCCGTGCCGGTGACGCGAGAATTCCGAGATGTCCGCACCGGCCGAGAACGCCCGCCCGCCGGCGCCGCGCACGACCACGACCCGCACCCGGTCGTCCGCGGAGAACGAATCGACCGCCGAAGCGATCCCGCGCCACATCCCATAGTCGACGGCATTGTGCTTGGCCGGACGATTGAGGGTGAGCCGAACCACGCCTCCGGCCGCATGTGCGATCAGGGAATCGGAAGGTACGGTCGACATCGAACGGGGTCCTGCAGGGGAGGTTCGAGGGTACGGGAGGATCGGCCGCAGCGGGAACGGCCCGCCTGCGGTGACCGGCTCAGACGACGTTCCGGGCCCGAAGCCGGCGCAGGTCTTCGGGGCCCACCCCGAGGGCGGCGAACACCTCCTCGTGGTGCTGCCCCCGTTCGGGCGCCGGCCGAAAAGGGAGCGTCGGGGGCGCGGCTGAGCCGGAGGGGCGGGCCGACCAGCGTCAGGTCGCCGAGGCGAGAATGCGGCACCGGCCGGGCCATGCCAAGATGCTCGGCTTGGGGGTCGGCGAACACTTCGTCGACGCGGTAGATCGGGCCGCACGGCACCCCGGCCGCGTTGAGCACCCGGATCCAGTAGCGGCTGCCTGCTTCGAGCAGGCGGTCCTCGAGCTGGCGATGCAGGGCCTCGCGGTGTTCGGACCGCAGTTCCGCCGACGCGAACCGCGGATCGTCCGGCAGATGGCCGGCCCCGAGCGCCCTCGCCCGTGCGCTCCCGTTCGAGCAGGGCCACCACGATCCCGAACGCGCAGTAGAGTCCTGCACCGAGGTCCGCGACCGGAAGTCCCGCCCGGACCGGGCCCTGCCCCGACAGGCCTGTGACGGACAGCCGGGTAGGAGGGGTCGTTGCCGAGCCCCCCACGAAGATCCCATGCTTGTTGCTGTGATGCGATCGGAGTCTCGATCGCGGCGCGGGTCGACGCGTTCGAGTCTGCGATTGTGAGATGTGCGGACGTCTGCGGCCCGGTGGCGGCGCGGATTTAGGCGCGAGGGGTCCGTTTCGGCGGATCCGGGGCGAGCGAGAGGCCGGCCGGGTTGGGTGGCCCGGCTTGGATCCTTGCGGTTTCGGTCGGGGTGTGAGCGTAGTCAGCCGGGTCTTGTGACGGCGTGCAGGACCTGCTTGCGCTGGTCGGCATAGGGGTGACGGGCGTCGGCGAAGCTGGGGAAGGGCTGGGGCAGCTTCCGCTGGTGGTGGAGGATGACGGCAAGGGCAAGGGTGTTGAGGATCGCGTGGTTTGCGGGTGCGTTGCGGGCCCGGAGCATGGAGTCGTCTTCGCGGAAGGTGGTATCGCGGATGGGGTGATGGCTTTCGACCACCCAGGGACCGCGGTTCCCTGCGAGTACCGGTTGCGGCGAGGCGCGGTCGGCCGCGACCAAGGTCATGCCGTAGGCGTGTTCCATGGTCCGTTTTCCGGATTTCTTGAATTCGACGCGCCGGGTGACACGGAAGATCGGTTTGACATGAGGATCGTTGATCATCTTCGCGGGCGGGGTGAAGACTTCGATGCTGCGCTGCTCGATGCGGCCGTGCTCGAGCGTGGGCTTTTCGCTGTAGCGTCCTGTGCTTGTGGTTTCCCAGTGGATGCTCTCGAACGTCTCGAAGGTCTTGGGAGCGTTGCCCTTGACCGTCATCATCCAGTCGGCGCCATGGGTCTCGACGATCCGTCGTGCCGTCTCGCGGGTGGTGTGGAGCGCGTCGAGCGTGAGTAGACGGCCGGCCACCGGCGCGGTCTCGAGCGCGGCGTGGACGGCGGCGATCTCCCCGCCTTCGTCATGATCGTTGAGGATCGAGACCGGCATGCCGGTCCCGTGCTCGATCAGCGAGACCGTCTCGTTAGGATCCTCGCCGGTGCGGTGGGCGCCGCGAATGCGCGTGCCGTCGACCGCGATCGCGTGGCCGACCCGCAGGCACGGCTGCGCCCAGCGCCGCAGAGCCTCCTCGATCCACGTCGGGTCGGTGTTCTGCAGCACCCGGTGCACGGTCGATTTAGATACCGGTTCATACCGGCCGGTGTCCGGGTTCTTCCACGCACCGATCTGCGCCAGATCCTTCTGCGTCATCGCCTTCGCGTAGCGTGCCGCTGCCACCGCGCCGTGCCGATTCGCCAGCCGCGCCAGCAAGATCACGCACAGGACCGAGGCGATGCCGTGCGTGCGCCCCTGCGCGCGCCGGAAGTCGGAAAGCGCCGCAACATGCGGGTACATCGAGCGCAACTCCCGCGCCGACCGGCCGCTCTGCGTCGCCCGCAACTCCCACGCCGCAGGAAGTGGCGCACGATCCCGCAACCGACGACAGGCGTCGCGACGCAGCGGAACCCCGTACCGATCCTTCGCCTCCCCGTGCGGATCGGTAGAGCGCCCGTTGGCGCGTGCATAGCCCTTGCTCCTGCCCACGTACTTCCAGTTCGCCGCCTTGTACAGGGTGCCGTGGAACTTCGTCGGTGAGACCAACGACTCCGCCACCAGCAACGGATTGCCGTACGCAGCTTTCCAGTCGTCGCTGAGACGCCGCTGCATCCGCGACAACGCAAACGAGGCAAGACCCCGAAACGCCCGGCGACCTCCCAGAATCACAAACCTCGTGTGGTTTCCGATCAGGTGCAACCGCTCAAACTGTTCTTTGCGGCGCCAACCAATCCAACGGTCCCGCGGCGCACAACGGAAGGCGCCCGTTTGCCAGCCCGCAGCGCCAATCCACTGCCCGCGCCAAGTGAACACGTAGCGCAGACCTCGACCCGCAAACGGCTTGAAACCAAGATCATGATGACGGTCCACCACACGGTTCCAGCGACACACCTCATCCGGCCGCGCCAGGCGCACCACCACATCCCGGAGCGCAAAACCCTCCGGGGTCGTCTCGAAAACATCCGCGGCGCGTTCCATGACCACCACGGATACCACGCCGCTTCACAAAAAAGCCAGTACCAATACGAATCATCCGGAACCCGCAGAACCCAGCCTTCCAACAAACCTAGTAGTACGGAATCATTGGATTGCTGGGTATAGAGACTTCAGTTTCACCCGGGCGTCTGCCGTCGTGAACCGCCAGTCGACGGTGCCGCCGGCCGCGTTGCGGCGCTTGACCCACGCCGCGGTCTCCCGCAGCAGGGTGGCACGGTCGGGAATGCGTCGTCGAAGGCACTGTCGCGACAACGCGCCGATTTCGATCTCGGCCATGGTGAGCCAGCTTCCGTGCTTCGGCGTGTACCGAAACTCGAACCGCTTTCGCACCCGCATGGCCTCCCGGGGTGCAAAGGCCTCATACAACGATGCGGGGCTGTGCGTGTTCAGGTTGTCCATGACCAGTACAATCTTCTTGCCGGGGAAATGATCGTCCGCGAGTTCCCGGATGAACTGCGCCCAGTCCCGCGCCGTACGGCGGTCGGTGACCTTCACCGTACGCCAGTTTTCATTGGGCGCGAACGCCAGGAAGAGATTGGCCGTGCCGTTTCGCTCGTATTCGTAGTCGACGATTTCCGGCTGCCCGGGCCGCACGGGGCGGGGAAGGCGGGTTTCCTTGGTCTGCTGCCGACGGGTCTCATCCATGCAGACCCAAACCTCGTCTTCGGCAACATCCCGCTGGTACGTGTCCAGCACCTCCTCCATCGCCGCCACGAACGGCGCATTGCGGCTCGGGGGAATGCACCAGTACTGCTTCAACCAAGGCTTGATCTCCTTTTTTTCCGAGTCCTCCGCACTGTTTCTTTCGAGATGCTCTCGACGATCTCCATCTCCATCAGACGACTGGCCAGCAGCTTCAGTGTCCAGCGGACACAACCCTCGGGCGGGGAAGAACCGGCCAGAGCCACCAACTTCGCCTCCTTCGCCCCGTCCAAGAGTTTCGGTCGACGGTTCTCCTGCTCCCGGCGGCGGAGGGCCGCCTCCAAACCCTCCAAAACACAACGCTTGCGCAGGCGTTCGACCGTCGAAGCGCCGATACCCAGGCCGCGCGCGATGTCGACATCCCGGAGTTTGCCGCCGTCGTGCCCCTCGTCTGCCATCAGCAGAATCTGCGCCCGACGACGACGCCAGGCGGCTCCGGTACCGTCGACGATCGCTTGGAGTTCCCGGCGCTCCGACGCCGAAAGGCGCACTCGATCGAGCTTCCTGCCCTGAGGATTGGCCATGATCCACTCCGATCCCCGCACCGAACCCCTGCAGGCAGGCTCGGTTCCCGGAAACCGGATCCGTCCGATCCCCAAGAGAGTGTGAGCGCCTGCACGTTCGGCATCGGGTCGGTGGGGATGAACCAGAGAGCGCCGTACCGATCGGGCGCCTACGCGTGCCGACACGCACCGACACGGGGCCGACCCGAACCGACACGGAAATCTTGCCAGAATACTATCGTCAGTTCAACGGTTCCGTACTACTAGTTCTCGACCAGCACGTCGGCCTGCGACACCAGCTTCTCCAGCAATGCCCGGCCTTGCGAATCCTGCAGGTTGAGCGTGATGGCCCGCTTGTTGCGCTGCAGGTTCTGGAAATCGGATCCGTCCCGCCCGCCGCCGAGCCCGATCGACGAATCGACGGCCTGCGGCGGTTCGATCTTGATCACGTCGGCGCCCCAGTCCGCCAGCTGGCGAACCGCAGCGGGTCCCGCCCGGACACGCGCCAGGCCCAGCACCGTGAACCGCGCCAAGTGGCCGTCTCTTCCAAGCATGGCACGTTCCCGTCCCGATCTCGGCCGGTCCGTCGGCACCTTGCCCGCTCGCGGCCGCGGCCGGAACGCCGGCCTCCGGGCCGGCGGAGCCGCACGGGAGGACCGCCGAAGCGACGGTCCGCGCGGCGGAGGGGGTTCGTCCCGCCTGCGGTCCGGGTCCGAAGATTGCAACCGGGCATCGGCAACGGTACATTCCCGGCTGCCCGTCGTCCGGTCGACGGAGCCGGGCCGGCCGAGGCCGACCGCTCCGGCCGGACCGGCCGCCCGGAAGCCCGTCCGGACGATGGCTTGGAACCCCCGGCTTGGAACCAGATGCACTCGGCCCGTCTTTCCATCGGTCTCGCCGTCGCCGGCGGCCTCGTCGTGGCCGCGGCCGCGGCGTCAGCGGACGCCCCGGCCGACCACCCGGCCGCCCGGTCCCTGTCACGCCTCGCGGAAGAGGTTTCGGCCCTGACGGCGCTTCCCGAGACCCACCGGGAGCAGCGCTCCCGAGCCATCCGGCGAATCCTGCAGGAGTACTTCAACCTTCCCCTGATCGGCCGAGCGGTCCTCGGGCACCGCTGGAGGTCGATCACGGAGCCCCAGAAGGAGGCCTACCAGCAGGCCTTCGAGGTCCACACGGTCCAACTCGTGAACGCACAGCTCGACCGTATCGCCGACGGCTCGCTCACGATTCTCCGCACGGTTCCCAGAAACGAGCGCGAGACGTTCGTGTACACGCACTTCCGGCGTGAGGGCGACTCGCCTCTGGAAGTGCAGTGGCGGTTCCGCAACCACCGGACAGACGGCGAACCGCGCATCGTGGATGTGGCCGTCGAGGGGGTCAGCCTGTTTGCCACGAAACGGCAGGACTTCGCAGCCATCGTGGAGACGGCGGGCGTGGACGGACTGATTGCGGCGCTGCGAACCATGAACGAGACCGCGCGCTGACCCCGCCGGCGAAGGGCGGGGCGGCAGGCGGGAGACAGCCTGAACGGGGGCGATTCGCCCGGCCGGGGTTCCTGCTGGGAATCCTCGCTCTCCTCCTGCCCTTGGTGGTGGAACCGCCGGACGGGCTGGCGGTTCCCGCTTGGCGCCTCGTGGGCGTCGCGCTGCTGATGGCCTGCTGGTGGATTTCCGAAGCGATCCCGATCCCGGCCACGGCCCTCGCTCCCCTCGCCCTGTTTCCGGTGCTGGACATCGCTCCGATCCGTGCGGCCGGCGAGCCGTACGGCCACCGCGTGGTCTTCCTGCTGATGGGCGGATTCATGATCGCGCTGGCCATGGAACGTTGGGGCCTGCACCGCCGGATCGCGCTCAACGTGGTCGCGCGGGTCGGGGGCGGGCCGCGACGCATGGTTGCCGGTTTCATGCTGCCGGCAGCCTTCCTCAGCATGTGGATCAGCAATACGGCCGCCACCACGATGATGGTGCCGATCGGGCTGTCCGTGCTCGCCTTTTTTCGGCACGATCCGGAAATCGGCGAGCAGGGCAAGGCGGCGTTCGCCTGCGCACTCATGCTCGGAATCGCCTTTGCCGCCAATGTGGGCGGTATGGCCACCCTGATCGGCACCCCGCCCAATGCGGTCCTGGCCGGAGTCATGCAGGACACGTTCGGATACCAGATCGGCTTCGTGGAGTGGCTGACGGTCGGTCTGCCGATGACCCTCGTGTTCCTGCCGCTGATCTGGGTCGTCCTGACCCGGGTCTGCTTCGCCGTGCCCGCCGCCGGGGCGTCTCGTCACCAAGCGCGCATCGCGGCGGATAGCCGTGCCTTGGGGCCCCTCTCGAGGGGCGAGCTCACTGTCCTCCTGGTCCTGCTCGCCACTGCCTCCCTCTGGCTGGCGCGCCGCTCGATCAACGAGCTTTCTCCCGAGTTCGCGATCAACGACACCAGCATCGCGATGTGCGGCGCGCTCGCGCTGTTCCTCCTGCCGGTCGGACGCGATGCGGACGGGCAGCGGGCGTTCGCGCTCGACTGGGCGACCGCGATGCGCCTGCCCTGGGGGGTCATTCTGCTCCTGGGGGGCGGCTTTTCGCTTGCGGCCGCCATCAAGTCGACCGGTCTCGCCGCCTGGATCGGAGCCGGCACCGCGGCGGTCGCGATCCTGCCGATCGTCGGGCTGCTGTTCCTCATCACGATCCTGATCGTGCTGCTGACCGAAATCAACTCGAACACGGCCACAACCGCGACCTTCATTCCCGTCCTGGCGGCGGTAGCCACGAGCATCGGCGAAAATCCGCTGCTGCTGTGCATCCCGGCCACGTTCGCGGCGTCGGCCGCCTTCATGCTGCCGATCGCCACGGCACCCAACGCCGTGGTCTTCGCCTCGGGACACGTGCCCAGCGCGGCTATGCTCCGGGCCGGACTCGTTCTCAATCCGCTTGCTACACTGGTGATCGTCGCCGTGGCTTGGTTCCTGCTGGAACCCGCCCTCGGTGTCGTTCCCGGCGAGCTTCCGGACTGGGCGGCCCGTTCCGACTGACCCGGCGGATCCGGTCGCAGATCCGAGTGCGCAACCGAATGGCCGGCCCCGGCGACGGACGGCGGAGTAACCGCATGCGCATTGCCGTCTTGAAGGAATTGCGGGCGAACGAGAACCGGGTGGCCGCCACCCCCGATTCGGTGAAGCGATTTCGCACCAAGAACGCCGCGGTCGCCATCGAAGCCGGAGCCGGGGAGCCGTCGGGAATCGATGACCGGCGGTACGAAGAGGCGGGTGCCCGCCTCTTTCCGTCAGCCGCCGCCACGCTGGATGGCGCCGAAGTCGTACTCAAGGTCCGCCGCCCGATGACTGCCGACGAGGGGACCGACGAGGTGGCCCGGCTACCCGTCGGCTCCGTCGTGGTCGGGTTCCTTGATCCCCTCGGGAATCCCGAGGGGATCCGGGCCCTGGCCCGGCAACGCGTCACCGCATTCGCCGTCGAGCTCCTGCCCCGGATCAGCCGCGCACAATCGATGGACGCCCTGTCATCCCAGTCCAGCCTTGCCGGCTACAAGGCCGTTGTGGATGCTGCCGCCATGCTGCCCAAGGCCATGCCGATGATGATGACGGCCGCCGGCACCGTCGCGCCGGCGAAGGTCTTGGTGCTCGGCGCCGGCGTCGCAGGACTGCAGGCGGTTGCCACGGCCCGGCGACTGGGCGCCGTGGTCTCCGCCTTCGACGTCCGACCGACGGTGCGTGAGCAGGTGGAGAGCTTGGGAGGGCGCTTCATCGAGGTCGATGCCACCGGCGAGGAGGCGGAAACCGCTGGCGGCTACGCCCGGGCAATGAGCGACGACTACCGGCGCCGCCAGCAGGAACTCATCCACGCCGCCGCCGCCGGCAGCGACATCGTGATCACAACCGCCCTGATCCCGGGCCGCCCCGCGCCGGAACTGCTCCCCGAGGCCACGCTCGACAGCATGCAGCCGGGCTCCGTCGTGATCGATCTCGCGGTCGGGGCAGGGGGCAACTGCCGGCTGTCGCGAAGCGGAGAAACGGTCATCCGGAACGGCGTGCGCGTGATCGGCCCGCAGAACCTCCCGGGCACCCTCAGCCGCGACGCGAGCGCCCTGTATGCGCGCAACCTGTACGCGTTCCTGGAGCCTCTGATCACCGACGGCGGCGAACTGCACATCCCCTGGGACGATCCCGTCGTCGCCGCCAGCGTGGTGGCGCGCGACGGTACCGTCGTCCACGATACCCCCGAGGATTCCGCGCATGGCTGACCCCACCCTCGTCCACGTCACGATCTTCATCCTCGCGGTGTTCGTCGGCTACTATGTCGTGTGGTCGGTGACGCCGGCACTGCATACTCCCCTGATGTCGGTGACCAACGCCATCTCGGGGATCATCGTGGTCGGAGCCCTGATCGCGCTCGGGATTGCGCCCGGCGACGAGCCGGGCCGCGACGCTCCGCTGTCGGTCGCGCAGGGGCTCGGAGTCGCCGCCACGGCCTTGGCGGCGGTGAACATCTTCGGCGGCTTCATCGTCACGCAGCGCATGCTCGGCATGTTTCGGCGCAAGGAACGGCGAGGCCCGTCTTGACCGCCGACCTTGCCGCCCTGCTCTATCTCGGCGCGGCCATCTGCTTCATTCTCGCCCTGAAGGGCCTGTCATCGCCCGACAGCGCCCGGCGCGGAAACGCATTCGGCATGGCCGGCATGGCCGTTGCCGTGGTCACCACGCTCCTGCAGCCGGGCATGGGCCAAATGGGCTGGACCGCGCTGGCCGTCGGCTGCGGCGCCGCGGTCGGCGCCGCGATCGCGCTCCGGATCGAGATGCAGGCCATGCCGCAGCTGGTGGCGGCATTTCACAGCCTGGTTGGGGCGGCCGCCGTGCTCGTTGCCTGGGCCGCCCTGTTCGCGCCCGACGCGTACGGCATCGGCACGGCCGGATCCATCGAATTGGCCAGCCGGGTCGAAATGGCGCTGGGCGTGGTCATCGGAGCAGTCACGTTTACCGGCTCGGTCGTGGCGTTTCTCAAGCTGCAGGGACTGGTCGGCGGCTCGCCGACCGTATTCCCTCTGCAGCACCCGCTCAATCTGCTGACCGGGATCGCGATCATCGCCCTGATCGCGCTGTTCGTCCGGGACGAGAGCATGGTGTGGTTCGCCGTCATGACCGGACTGGCCCTCGCCATCGGAATCCTGCTGATCATCCCGATCGGCGGCGCGGACATGCCGGTCGTGGTATCCATGCTCAACTCCTACTCGGGCTGGGCAGCGGCAGGAATCGGATTCACCCTGCAGAACACGGCACTGATCATCGTCGGTGCCCTGGTCGGCAGTTCCGGAGCCATCCTGTCCTATATTATGTGCCGGGCCATGAACCGGCCGTTCCTGTCCGTCATCCTGGGAGGGTTCGGCCAAGAGGGCGGGACGGCCGCCCCGGACCGGGGGGACCGCTCGGCGAAGGGCGGGAATGCGGACGATGCCGCGTTCATCATGGGCAATGCCGCCAGCGTGATCATCGTGCCCGGGTACGGCATGGCCGTGGCGCAGGCCCAGCATGCCCTCCGGGAGATGGCCGACCTGCTGAAGAACCGGGGCGTCACGGTCCGCTATGCGATCCACCCCGTGGCCGGACGCATGCCGGGGCACATGAACGTGCTGCTGGCGGAAGCTGCGGTTCCGTACGAGGACGTGTCCGAGCTAGAGGAGATCAACAGCGACTTTGCCGCGACCGACGTGGCCTTCGTCATCGGCGCCAACGACATCACGAATCCGGCCGCACGGACGGACCCCGGCAGCCCGATCGCGGGCATGCCGATCCTCGATGTCGACCAAGCGAAGACCGTGCTGTTCGTCAAGCGGAGCCTCGCGCCCGGGTACGCTGGCATCGACAACGCTGTTTTCTATGCCGACAACACGCTCATGCTGTTCGGGGATGCGAAGAAAATGATCGAGGAGATCGTCCGGGCCCTGCGGTAGGCGGGCCGCCTACCAAGCGTTCCGCAGTTCGCGCAGCGCGAGAAACACGGCCTCTTCATCGAAACCCTCGGCCGGACCGGCCTCTCCGTCCAGCAGTCGCGCGACGACTTCGGGCCGGTCGAGACGCAGGAACACGTTGATCTCGCGTTCGACGCCCAGCGTGGTGGGTACGGCTTGGTGGGGGTTCCGGCCCCGAACGTCCTCAAGCAGCGACCGGGCCTGCGCGTTGCCCGGTTCCCGATCCAGCGTGAATCCGAGATTGTGTTCCAGATAGTCATGACCCGGATACACGACCACGTCGTCCGGGAGCTTGGCGATGATGGTGCGAAACGTACGGTACAGTTCCCGGGGATGCCCTCCGTGGTGGCAGTTCCCGGCCCCCGCGTTGAACAGCGTGTCGCCGGAGAACAGCGACGGCCGATCCCCGTGCGCAAGCAGGCAGACGTGGCTCATGGTATGCCCGGGCGTGTCCAGCGCTTCCAGCTCCACGCTCCGTCCGATGCGAACGGAATCCCCGGCCCGGAGTGCCACGTCGATGCCCTCGATCGATGCTCCGGCCTCCGCGTGGGCGTACAGTCGAGCGCCGGTCGCGGCCCGCATGCGCGCATTGCCGCCGGTGTGATCGTCGTGTTCGTGCGTGTTGACGATCTTCGTGATCGTCCACCCGCGCTTCCGGGCCTCGGCCAGACAGCGGTCGGCGGCCAGCGGATCCACCGCGAGCGCCTCGCCGGTCTCCTCGCAGGCGATCAGGTAGTTGAAGTTCCGGTAGTCGTTGTCGGTGTAGATTGGCGCGACCTGCATGCGGGCTCCCAACGACAGATGCGGATTCCGAGACAGAGTATAGACCCTTCCGCAGGATCGGACAGTGCGGGATCCGGACGGGGGCGGGCCGAAGGCCGGCTGGAACCCGCAACCGGTCGGCGCTTGCCGGCGCCGGCGCCGGCCTATACGTTCCGCTTCCCCGGTTCCGGTCCCGTGGAGAGTTGCAATGCGCGTCAAGGGCAACGAAGTCGGTCCCGGCATGGTGATCGAGCATCAGGGCAGCATCTGGCGCGTGGTTCGCAAGCAGGCCGTGCGGACCGGCAAGGGCGGCGCCTATGCCCAGATCGAGCTCCGCAACCTGGAGAACGGCAGCAAGCTGAACGAACGGTTTCGCGCTGCCGAGAACGTCGATCGGCTCTACATCGAGGGCCGTGCATTCCAATACCTGTTCGGGGACGAGCACACCGTGACCCTGATGGACACGACCACCTACGATCAGACCGAGTTCGCGTCCGCCATGGTCGGCGATGCCCGCCCCTTCCTGCAGGACGGCATGGAGGTCACGGTCGAATATGCCGGCGACAAGCCGGTCGCCATCCGTCTTCCCGACACGGCGGTTGCCACCGTCACGGAGACGGAGGCGGTCGTGAAGGGACAGACGGCCTCCAGTTCGTTCAAGCCGGCCGAACTGGACAACGGCGTGCGCACGATGGTCCCACCGCACGTGGAGTCCGGTACCCGCATCGTGGTCAATACGCTGGACGGGTCGTACGTGGAACGAGCCAAGTCCCAAGGATCCTGATCCCGGCCGTGCCCTACCCGACCGCCACCATCAACGTCATGTCGGGAGCGGCGGAAAAGGCCGCCCGGCCCCTTCGGCGGGATTTCGGAGAGATCGAGAATCTCCAAGTTTCCCTCAAGGGACCGGACAACTTCGTGACGTCTTCGGACCTCCGGACCCAGGAAATCCTGCACCGGGAATTGACCCGTGCGCGGCCGGGCTACGGATTCCTCATGGAGGAAGGGCTGGAAGAGGCCGGAGACGGCGAACACCGATGGATCGTGGACCCCATCGACGGCACGCTGAACTTCCTGCGCGGGATTCCGCACTTCGCATTGTCGATCGCCCTCGAGCGGGCCGGCACGATTGTCGGGGCGTTTGTCTTGGATCCCATCAAGCACGAAGCCTACTGGGCCGAGAAAGGCCGAGGCGCCTACGTCAACGACCGCCGGCTCCGCATCACGCCGCGCACCACCCTCGACGGAGCCGTCATCGCGCTGGGTCTTCCGCACCGAAGTCGGGATGCGCACGAACTGCATCTCTCGCGCCAGCGCCACGTCATGCGCCGGGTCGCAGGACTTCGCAGATTCGGGGCGGCCGCCCTTGATCTCTGCTACGTGGCGGCGGGACGTGTGGACGGCTATTGGGAGACGGGGCTCCAGCCTTGGGACATTGCGGGGGGCATGCTGTGCGTGACCGAAGCCGGCGGCTCCGTCGTCGGACTCCGGAAGAACACCAGCCCGTTCCTCACCGGCGATCTGATTGCCGGCAACCCCGATGTCGCTCTCGCCCTGCAGGACTGCCTAGCGGAGGCCGACCGGTCCGGCTCATGACGACGATCTCGCCAAGGATCCCGATTTCCGCGGCCGCCCGCCCTCCGGCCAATGGCATTCGTGCCCGGCGCGTCGTGATAACGGCCTTTCAACCTGATAGGATTGGCTCGGCGCTGCGCTCATGAAGGCGTACATCATGGCCCGTGAGGATGGGCGTTCGACATCGCATCGGTCCGCGACGATGGTGGATTGCACCGGGTCCGGTAGTCGACACGTGCTTTCGGGATCGGGAATTCCGTGCCGCGGACGGGCCGATGGAAGGCTGGTCGATAGAGGGGATTCCAGGAGCGGCACCCTCTCACGAAGCCGCTAGGCGGAGCGCCCGACCTCCGGCTTCGCACGAATCGCCTCCCGCACGTTCCACCTCTGGGGGCGCGCGGTCTCGATCCGGGTTCTCCGTACCGCAGGGTCCCGAGCCCTCGGCTCCCTCCGGTAGCCGCCGGAGATCTTCGGGCGTACCTTCCGCATCCGCAGATCCCTTTCGGCCTCGTGGTTGGTCGGGGGAACGGACGGATTCCGCAGGAACCGCGGGACTCCCTCCCAAGGGTCCCGTCGTCGAAGGGCGCGGTTCCCGACCTTGCGCCTCCTGCGTCTTCCGCGTCTCTTCCGATTCCCGATGCCGGCGGCGGCCGCGCCTCGTGCCAAGCGGATCGCGTTGGCCACGATTTCGTCGAAGTCCCTCTCGATCCGATCCGCAGCGTCCGTGGAACGCGGCCCACCGGCACGATCCGCTTCGTGCACCTCGTGCACGGTTCCCCGAAGAGCCCCTTCTTCCTCCGCCCGGCCCACTCTTCTCCGCACGACTCCTCCAAGGAGTCGAGCTCCCGCAGGCTGCCATGCACACACATCCTGCCGGTTAACCCCGGACCTCTGACCCTCTACCGTGGGTTCCATGTCGGCCATGGAACCCGTGCACCGTATCCTGAAGCAACCGGCGCACCTGGTCCGGCTGCAGACGCTTCTGTCTCGGGAGCCGCCGAGCCGTCGCCGCGCCGCGGCTCGACGGGTAGGTCGGGAGTTTCCCCTGACCGATGCACGGGGTCGCTGGCGCGAGCGCAGTTGCCGGGCGGTCCTGAACGACCTGGAGCGGAACCGGCAGGTGCGCGTGCCGGCACCCCGCGCGGGAAGGGGTGGCGGCGCTCCCCGGCGGCTGGGCACCGCGGTTCCCGTGCCGTCCGGGGTCCCCTCGGAAGCGGGTGCGCTGCACGACCTGCGCCCTGCCTATGACTCACATGTCTTGTCTGGTCTGGACGTAATTTGTGCCTGCCCGCAAAATCCCTAAGATTCGGATTACATGAATGAAAGCTCAATATTGACAGGGCGAAGATTCATCGAATCCAGCCTGATTTCAGCGGAATATGCCGTCATATGCCCTCAAAGAAGGAATCTTCGGTTCTCCAGATTCCAAATATGGTTGCATATACAATGTATTATGATTTTCCGTGCAGACACTAATTCCTGGTACAGCTCGCTGGATTGATCCATCTCCAGCACCCATTCGTAGCCTTGGGCCAGGATCGCCATATGGGTGTAGCCCCGCCCGACCACCGTGGGTCCGGGGGCTTTCAACCGGACACTGTTGAATCCATTTCTTTCAGCATATCGAGTTTCCGCATGGTTCGGTGATGTTCGACGAAGTTGAGAAGGAGTTTGTATCCCTGCCAGAGTTTCTCGGTTCCCGGCAGGGGCTGGCGCTTTCTGGGAAGGAAGCCTGCCAAGCGTGCGACTTCGACGGCGAAGGCTTCGAGGGTCGGTTCGGGATCGGGAGGTCCACGCGGCGTGCGCGGTCGGCCGGTCTTGTGGAGGGCAAGGACCGTGATCTCGTCGCGGTGGACGATGCCGCTGGCCGGGGTGTCGGGCTCGGAGCGTGCGAGATGCTCGACGGTCAGGACGCGGCATGCGGTGATGGCGTCGAAGGCCAGGCACTTCCTCAGATCGTCGGCCGGATTGAGGCGCCGGTCCTCGATCCGTGTGCCGACCTTCAGGGCCTTGAAGTACTCTTCGATCCACCCTCGCCTCTCGTAGAAGGAGACGGTCTTGAGAGCATCGGCTGCGGTGCCGTCGCCTTCGGTGGTGAGCAGCATCCCGTCGAGAGGATCGCGGCCGGCGGGCGGGTCGGGTTCCGTGACTCGCACGGCCATCCTGGAGAGCGGCGGCGTTCCCCGGGGCTTCGGGTCCGGCGGAGCGAGGTCGACCCTTGCCGCGCGGACCTCGAGGCGCACGCCCGTGCGCTCCTTGCGGCGACGGGGCCCTCCGCAGGCTTCGATGTCGATCATCTTCGTGGCGATGCACGGCTCATCGGCCATGGAGTTCCAAAGGTCCCGGCATGCGCCCGTTGCGGTGATCACGCGGCGCCGTGTCGAGCGCCGGACGCGCACCCGCAGACCGGCCTCGTGCACGGTGCTCCGGGCCCGCAGGTCCCAGATGTCGCCTTCACGGTCACCGATCACCAGCACCCTTGTCGAAGGACCGGCAGCGGCCCGTTCCACGGCCTTGTCGTATCCGTCGAGCCAGCGCCGGCTCTCCTGGTCGTCTACCTCGTCCTTCTTCGGATCCGGCTCGAGACGGAAGTCGGCATCGAGATGGAACCGTCCGAGGGATGAGCCGCCTTCGCTGAAGGCAACCCCGACATGGGCCGCCATGCCCGGGGTGCCCGAGCCGCCGCCGCCGATGTCGACAAGACCCTCGGTCGCCTTCAAGCCACGATCATTCAAGAATGTCGTGTCCTGGATGGCAAGGATCCGGCGCTGCGCACGGCAGCGTTCCACCCTCGCTTCCTGATGCCCCTCGAGGATAGGGTCCATCGTCACCCTCGGATTCGACCACAGGCGGTAGGCCGCCTTCTGCTCCGCCTCGCCGGGGAAGATCGTCGGCAGGATCTCTCCGGGACGATCGTTCCATGCTCGGCCCATGGTGACCCGACGCTCGCGGATGCGCACGTCCTTGTGGCGACTGCGGGCGTACTCCCGCATCGCCCCATCGGTCCGGTCATCACCGACCAGGGGCGCCGCCTGGCCCAGGACACGCTCGGGCTCCCGGCACAGCACGGCGCGCCCGTCCGACGACAGGGGCTTCATCCACACCGCGCGCTGCACGCCCGGGCCCGTGGCCCCGGGAGGTCGACCCGAGGCCGTCTCCTCGCAGCGCTCCCAGCCCGCCGCCCGGTAGCTCACGCCGCTGTGCTCGGGACCCACATACGTGTACGCCAGAACCGGCCTCACCCCGTACTTCTCGTGCCCGTCCGCAGCCAGGCGCCGGCAGGCACAGGCCCAAGCATGGGAGGCCAACTCCTGCACATGTACCGACGGAAGAATCAGAAAGCGATCGTGGTTGACAATCTCGCCGAGGTGGGCGACACGGGCTCCCTGGGACCAGCCGATGAAGTCGTCGCGCGCCTTCTGGTGCCAACTCGCCGCACCGAACACCAAGCCGCCGAGGCGACCGTGGCGCGACGAGGTGATCCAATAGCTCGTACCTGCCCGGAAACCCCTAAGGGTCGAATTACATGAATGAAAGCTCAATATTGACAGGGCGAAGATTCATCGAATCCAGCCTGATTTCAGCGGAATATGTCGTCATATGCCATCAAAGAAGGAATCTTCGGTTCCCCAGATTCCAAATATGATTGCATATACAATATGTTGTGATTTTCCATGCAGACACTAGTAGTACGGAATCATTGGATTGCTGGGTATAGAGACTTCAGTTTCACCCGGGCGTCTGCCGTCGTGAACCGCCAGTCGACCGTGCCGCCGGCCGCGTTGCGGCGCTTGACCCACGCCGCGGTCTCCCGCAGCATGGTGGCGCGGTCGGGAATGTGTCGTCGAAGACATTGTCGCGACAACGCGCCGATTTCGATCTCGGCCATGTTGAGCCAGCTTCCGTGCTTCGGCGTGTACCGAAACTCGAACCGCTTTCGCACTCGCATGGCCTCCCGGGGGGCAAAGGCCTCATACAACGATGCGGGGCCGTGCGTGTTCAGGTGGTCCATGACCAGTACGATCTTCTTGTCGGGGAAGTGATCATCCGCGAGTTCCCGGATGAACTGCGCCCAGTCCCGCGCCGTGCGGCGATCGGTGACCTTTACCGTACGCCAGTTTTCATTGGGCGCGAACGCCAGGAAGAGATTGGCCGTACCGTTTCGCTCGTATTCGTAGTCGACGATTTCCGGCTGCCCGGGCCGCACGGGGCGGGGAAGGCGGGTTTCCTTGGTCTGCTGCCGACTGGTCTCATCCATGCAGACCAAAACCTCGTTTTCGGCAAAATCCCGCTGATACGTGTCCAGCACCTCCTCCATCGCCGCCACGAACGGCGCGTTGCGGCTCGGGGGAATGCACCAATACTGTTTCAGCCAAGGCTTGATCTCCTTTTTTTCAGAGTCCTCCGCACCGTTTCTTTCGAGATGCTCTCGACGATCTCCATCTCCATCAGACGACCGGCCAGCAGCTTCAGCGTCCAGCGAACACAACCCTCGGGCGGGGAAGAACAGGCCAGAGCCACCAGCTTCGCCTCCTTCGCCCCGTCCAGGAGTTTCGGTCGGCGGTTCTCCTGCTCCCGGCGGCGGAGAGAGGCCTCCAAACCCTCCAAAACACAACGCTTGCGCAGGCGTTCGACCGTCGAAGCGCCGATACCCAAGCCGCGCGCGATGTCGACATCCCGGAGTTTGCCGCCGTCGTGCCCCTCGTCTGCCATCAGCAGAATCTGCGCCCGACGACGACGCCAGGCGGCTCCGGTACCGTCGACGATCGCCTGGAGTTCCCGACGCTCCGACGCCGAAAGGCGCACTCGATAGAGCTTCCTGCCCTGAGGGTTGGCCATGATCCACTCCGATCCCCGCACCGAACCCCTGCAGATAGGCTCGGTTCCCGGAAACCGGATCCGCCCGATCCCCAAGAGAGTGTGAGCGCCTGCACGTTCGGCATCGGGTCTGTGGGGATGAACAAGAAAGCGCCGTACCGATCGGGCGCTCACGCGTGCCGACACGGACCGACACGGGGCCGACACGGACCGACACGGGGCCGACACGGGGCCGACACGGACCGACACGGGGCCGACACGGACCGACACGGAAATCTTGCCAGAATACTATCGTCAGTTCAACGTTTCCGTACTACTAGTAGTACGGAAACGTTGGATTGGGGGCTGCAGGCATGAGCTGGCCCCGATGCTCAGACCTGACACCTGATCCATAGAGGCCCAATAATCCCATTGTGTTCTTTATCTGATCCTTAGAAGCGGTGCGAGAATCTCAGCGAACAGCCCGGTTCCAGTGGGTGCCGACACAGACCGATACGGGGCCGACACGGACCGAAACGGAAATACCGCCCCATCCTGCAGCCATCAATGCAACGTCGGTGGACTACTAGCTCACACGGGCCCCGGGTGCACACGCCTCGCCCTCGGGATGCCAGGTCGCCATCATCGAACGGGCCAAGCGCTTGTCCTCGCCCGCGCCGACCGGTTCCACGGTGACCTCTCCAAGGTCCTCCAGGGTACCGGCCCGTGCTCGGTCGGGATCGTCCCGCTCAAGGGTGTCGGTCTCGAAGGCATGAGGTCGGGGCGCAGGAAGGACGAGGTCGAGCGACGCAGCAAGATCAGGCAGACCTGCGCGTGCCGAGGCAAGGCACAGCTCTCCCTTCGCGTTGCGCCACCCCTCGCGCTCGCACCATCCCCGCGCCCGGGACGATCGGGTGCTGCCCTCGGCAGCCGACGCCGCCTTCAGCCAGTCAACCGTCGTCGCGGACAGAGGTCGAAAGCCGATCCTCATGGGCCATCATGTACGGCCTCATGAACAACGAGTTAAGCATGTCCGGTTGAAAGGGCGCCGGCTGGGCTGCATCCGGTTCGAGGCGGGGACGAAGACGCTTCCGTGCCGGGACCGCGGGATCGGATGGACGGACCGCAGGCGTGACCGCAACCGGCCCCGGAGGACGGTCCATTCGCGGTACCTCGGGTTCCCCTGGGTCGTCTCGAAGAACGTGGCGTCCTCGGCCCTGGCCCGGGCGACGCGCCGCCTTGTCGACGACGGGGAGCGCCTCCACGGCGGGCGCCCCGTCCGCATCGAGACCTTCGTCGACGAGACCCGGTTCCGGGCCTCGTGCTTCCGTGCGGCCCACGGGGAGCGCATCGGGGACACCGCGGGTCGGGGCACGTCGCGCACAGGAGTCTACGTGCTGCCGACGGGGCCGGCCGTCCTCGGCCGTCGTCGTCTTCAGCTGCTCCACCATGGCGGCGCAGAGGTGCCGAGGTCCAACTTGCATGCCGCCACACCGCACGGCGGACCGGGCTTCGTAACCGACGTCTCCTTGAAAGACCGGCGCCTTGGCCCATTGGATACGAAACGGACCGCTCCCCGATCAACCTTTGCCGATCAATCGCCAAGCCGATGAAAACACTCCTGCCCATCACCGCACACCGGTCGGCTATCATCGACCTTGAATCGTGCCGGCTTTTCTGGCATTCCGTCAGCGCGGGTTCGGGTCAGCCATCCCGAGCAGACATCGTCATGCGTACCATTGTACAGCCCCACCGCCGCCGACCGGAGGAGTCTCGCCTCCCGAGCGGGCCCGGCGCAGGCGAATGGTCGTTCGCCCAACTTGCGGGAAGCAGCCGTGCATAGCCCCCATCGATTCCTGATCCGCATGATCGCGTTCGTCGTGGTGTCTGGTGGACTGGCTGCGCTGCTGCTGCCTACACTCAAGGAGGCATTCGAAACCAATCCGGCCCTCAACGGGCTCATTGCCGGCGTCCTGTTCATTGGCATTGCCTATTCGTTTCGCCAAGTGCTGGCACTGGTCCCGGAGATCCGGTGGCTCGACCGGTACGCCTCGGGAATGAGCGTGAATCTTGCCAACTCCCGACCTCCGAATCTGCTCGCCCCGATTGCGCGCACCTTCAAGGAACAAACCCAGCCCTCCCGAGCCATGATTTCTGCCCTTTCCATGCGCTCGCTGCTGGATGGGGTCAACTTCCGACTGGACGAGACCCGAGACATTTCCCGATACATGATCGGTCTCCTGATCTTCCTCGGCCTGCTGGGAACGTTTTGGGGCCTGTTGCAAACCGTCAGTTCGTTCGGAGCGGTCATCGGCAGCCTCTCCATCAGCGAAGGCGGTGACATAGCTTCGGTGTTCGGCTCTCTGAAAGCCGGGCTGACCGAACCACTTGCCGGCATGGGCACCGCCTTCAGTTCGTCACTGTTCGGTCTCTCCGGTTCACTGGTACTGGGATTTCTCGACCTCCAGGTCGCCCAGGCACAAAATCGCTTCTATCTTGATCTTGAAGAGTGGCTGGCGCGACGGGCGCACGCTTCTGCTGGCAGCGGCGGCGATCTCGACATGGAGCAAAGCCCGGTTCCCGTCTACGTGCAGGCACTGCTTGAACAAACTGCAGAGAGCATCGACGGGCTCCAGAAAACTCTGGTGCGGGGCGAGAACGAACGCCGCAGCGTCAGTGAATCGATGTCTTCAATCGCCACCCAGCTTGCCGCCATCGGGGATCAGTTGCGCAATGATCAATCCCTGATGATGCGTCAGATCGAACGAATCAGCGATGACGGCGGGAATCTCGACGAGAATCTGGTGGCGCATCTGCGCAGCGTCGATTCCAGTCTCAAACGTCTGGTCGAGGAGACGGTCACGGGCCAGGAAACCTTCCTGCAGGGAATGCGGGGGGAGATCAAGCTGCTGGCCCGCACTCTGAGCATCCAGCCCCCGATTCTCGAACCCACCGGATCTACGCCACCAGAATCGCGGCGGCCGATGCCCTCCGCGCCCAAATCCGAAGGGGACCGGAGCGGTGTCCATCAGACCCGCTCGAAACGCTGAGACCGCGGCGTGCCCACGCGACGCCAGCCGCCCAACATCTGGCCGGGCTTTGTCGACGGAATTTCGACACTGCTGCTGGTCCTCATATTCCTTCTTGCGATCTTCGTTCTTTCCGAATTCGTCTTGGGCTTACTGCTGAAAGGCCGCGATGCCGAACTGCGATCCCTGACTTCCCGGATGGACGCCCTGACGGCACAACTCACTGCCCAGGAGAGCCAGAACGCCGAATTGAGTGAAACCGTCTACGAACTCACCCGGTCTCTCGATGAATCCGAAGCACAAGTCGGCAGCATGCGGGCAACCAATGCACGACTTGACGATCAGGTTCGGTTTCTCAACGAGTCCCTGCAAGCCGCCGAAACCCTCGGGAAGGACTTGGGTTCGAAGAACGAACAACTCGCCCTTCAGGCCCAGGAGCTCGCACGGTCGCTGGAATCATCGGAGACTCTGGCGGGAAACCAACAGGCAGAGAATCAGTCTCTCGCGGCGGACATCCAGCATCTTACACAATTGCTTCAGGACGCCGAGAAACTTGCAAACGATCTGCAAGATCGAAACGATTCCCTGGCCGAAGATCTTGATCAAACTTATCACGCGCTAGATTCCGCCGAAGCCCGAAGTATGGAACTTCAGGACCGGAATGAATCGCTGGAGGAGACGGTACGGGAACTCTCGCTGACGGTCACGACTGCTCAGCAGGCCGGTCGAGACCTGCAGGCCCAGAACCGGATCCTCGACGCCGAGGTCGTGCAACTGACCGAGGCCCTCGCCGACGCCGAAGCCCGGGGCGGCGACCTCCAGACCCGGAACCGGACCCTCGACACCGAGGTCGCACAACTGACCGAAGCCCTCGCCGACGCCGAAGCCCGGGGCGGCGACCTCCAGACCCGGAACCGGACCCTCGACGCCGAGGTCGCACAACTGACCGAAGCCCTCGCCGACGCCGAAGCCCGGGGCGGCGACCTCCAGACCCGGAACCGGACCCTCGACGCCGAGGTCGCACAACTGACCGAAGCCCTCGCCGACGCCGAAGCCCGGGGCGGCGACCTCCAGACCCGGAACCGAACCCTCGACGCCGAGGTCGCACAACTGACCGAGGCCCTCGCTGACGCCGAAGCCCGGGGCGGCGATCTCCAGACCCGGAACCGAACCCTCGACGCCGAGGTCGCACAACTGACCGAAGCCCTCGCCGACGCCGAAGCCCGGGGCGGCGATCTCCAGACCCGGAACCGAACCCTCGACGCCGAGGTCGCACAACTGACCGAAGCCCTCGCCGACGCCGAAGCCCGGGGCGGCGACCTCCAGACCCGGAACCGAACCCTCGACGCCGAGGTCGCACAACTGACCGAAGCCCTCGCCGACGCCGAAGCCCGGGGCGGCGACCTCCAGACCCGGAACCGGACCCTCGACGCCGAGGTCGCACAACTGACCGAAGCCCTCGCCGACGCCGAAGCCCGGGGCGGCGACCTCCAGACCCGGAACCGGACCCTCGACGCCGAGGTCGCACAACTGACCGAAGCCCTCGCCGACGCCGAAGCCCGGGGCGGCGACCTCCAGACCCGGAACCGGACCCTCGACGCCGAGGTCGCACAACTGACCGAAGCCCTCGCCGACGCCGAGGCCCGGGGCGACGAGCAGCGCAGCGAAAATGAAGGTCTTTCCGCCGAGATCCTGCAGTTGACCGCCGACCTCGAAACCGCCCGGGCGGGCGGCAACGATCTGCTGGCGCGCAACCGGTCCCTGGAAGAGGCCGTTGCGCAACGGGATCAGGCGGTTACTGCGGCGAGGGCCCGGAATGACGAATTGTTGGCCGAGAACGAGGCCCTCGAAGAGGAGTCCCGGAGCCTGTCGCGTGCGCTGGAAGAAGCCTCGGGTCGTGGTGACGAGATTCAGGCCCGGAACCAGCTGTTGTCCGCCGAGCTGCAGACCTCCACACAGGCTCTGGATACGGCCGAGGCCCGCGGCGACACGCTGCAGGCGGACAACGACCAACTGACCGCAAACCTCCAGCAAATCGGCCTGTCGCTTGAAGCCGCCGAAGCGCTGGGACTGGACCTGCAAGCCCGAAACGATCAGCTGACTACCGACTTTCAGGTGCTTTCCCGTCGGTTCGAAGAAGCCCAAACCCAGGAAACCGGGCTGCGGGCCCGCAATCGGGAACTGATGTCCGAAGTAGGAACGCTGCGCCGGTCGCTCGACGAAGCGGAAGTGCGGGACACCGAGCTGCGGAGCGAAATCGAGCGATTGCTCGGCAATGAGCAATCGCTTCGCCAGAACCTCAACCGCCTCCGAACGTCGGAACGGGACCTCACGGACCAGTCCCGGAACCTGGAACTCGACAACGTGCAGCTTGAGCGCAGGCTTGGCGAACTTGCCGCGGTTGCCGCCGCAACCCGAACCGACCTGCTGCAGACCGAAACCGATCTCCAGCAGGAACGCGCCCTGTCGGCGGCCGCGCGGGAACAGGCGGCCGTGCTGAACCGTCAACTGGCCGACGTGCGGGCGCGGCTGGATGAACTCGGGCGCCTGCTCGACGCCGCCGAAGCGGATCGCGAAGCCAAGGGAGTCCAGATTGCAGAGCTCGGCGAGCGGCTCAATGCCGCCTTGGCCACGCGGGTAGGTGAACTGGCCCGGTATCGATCGGAATTCTTCGGACGGCTCCGGGACATTCTGGGAAACCGCGCCGACATGCGGGTCGCGGGCGATCGCTTCATCTTCCAGTCCGAAGTACTGTTCGCCAGCGGGTCCGCAGAGATCGGCGCCGGCGGCCGGCGGGAGATCATCAAAGTCTCCGAAGCCCTGCAGGCCCTGGCGGAGGACATTCCCGACGATCTGCCGTGGATTCTGCAGATCGAAGGTCATACCGACACAGACCCCATCGCCACGGAACAGTTTCCCTCCAACTGGGAACTCTCCGTCGCGCGAGCTTCCGCCGTCGCGCGGATCCTTCTCGACCACGGCGTACCACCCGAGAAGCTGTCGGTCGCGGGATTCGGTGAGTTCCAGCCCATTGATCCGGGCTCCCACCCCGCCGCTCTTCGGCGCAACCGTCGAATCGAACTCAAGCTCACGCAGCCGTGACCGCTACGGCGACCGCGAAGCAAGCATCTGGTATCCTGTCGGCAGCAGGAGACCATCGTCATGAATCGCCGTGGGGCACGGACCTGTCCGGCGGTTCCTGACCGACGTGGCCGCTCCGTGTCCGAATTCGCCTGCTTTCCACCCCCGCCCTCCTGACGTGATCCAGCGCCACACCGCCATGCGAGATGTCCTGCAGACCCTCGAGCGAAAACGCCGCAATGCTCACCTAGGGGGAGGCGCGGCGCGCATCGAAAAACAGCATGCCAAGGGCAAGCTGACTGCGCGAGAACGCCTTTCCGTCCTGCTGGACCCGGACTCGTTCGAAGAATTCGACATGTTCGTCGAACACCGAAGCGGCGACTTCGGGATGCAGCGGCAAACCATCCCCGGCGACGGGGTCGTCACCGGATGGGGCGAAATCGGCGGACGTTCCGTATTCGTGTTCAGTCAGGACTTCACGGTTTTCGGCGGCTCCCTGTCGGAAGCCCACGCAGAGAAGATCTGCAAGGTGATGGACCAAGCGATGAAGGTGGGCGCACCGCTGATCGGCCTCAACGATTCCGGAGGAGCGCGCATTCAAGAAGGCGTCGCGTCGCTGGGCGGCTACGCCGAAGTATTTCAGCGGAACGTGCTCGCCTCGGGCGTCATCCCGCAGATTTCCGTGATCATGGGTCCGTGCGCCGGCGGGGCTGTCTATTCGCCCGCCATGACCGACTTCATCTGCATGGTGCGCGATACCAGCTACATGTTCGTGACCGGGCCCGATGTCGTGAAGACCGTGATTCAGGAAGAAGTTTCGCACGAAGAACTCGGCGGTGCACGAACCCATACCGCGAGGTCGGGCGTCGCCGACCTCGCGTTCGACAACGACCTCGAAACCCTTGCGCAGGTGCGGCGCCTGTTCCAGTTCCTGCCGCTCTCGAATCGCGACCCGATACCGGTACGACCCACCAGCGATCCGCCCGACCGGGTCGAGGCTGCGCTGGATTCGCTGATCCCCGTGCAGCTCAACCAGCCCTACGACATGCGCGAAGTACTGGAGAAGGTTCTCGACGAAGGGGAATTCTTCGAGATTCAGCCGGACTTTGCCGCCAATATCCTGATCGGTTTCGGTCGCATGGAGGGGCGGACCGTCGGAGTGGTGGCCAACCAACCCCTAGAGCTCGCCGGCTGTCTCGACATCAATTCCAGCCGAAAGGCCGCGCGCTTCGTGCGATTCTGCGACTGCTACGACATCCCCATCATCACCTTCGTCGACGTGCCCGGGTTCCTGCCGGGAACCGACCAGGAGTACGGGGGTCTGATCAAGCACGGCGCCAAGCTCCTATTCGCCTATGCAGAAACCACATCTCCCAAGGTCACGGTCATCACGCGCAAGGCCTACGGCGGCGCCTACGACGTGATGGCGTCGAAGCACCTGCGGGGAGACATCAACCTCGCATGGCCGACGGCGGAAATCGCCGTGATGGGGCCGAGAGGGGCGGTGGAGATCATTTTCCGGGCGGACATTGGAGACCCGGAGAAGATCCGGCGACGCAGCGACGAATACCGCCGCAAGTTCGCGAACCCGTTTGTCGCCGCCAGCCGCGGGTACATCGACGACATCATTCTGCCACGCGAGACCCGTTCCCGCATTGCCCGTTCGCTGAGAATGCTGCGCACCAAGCACCTTGCGAATCCGCCCAAGAAACACGGAAACATCCCGCTGTGAAACGGCGCCGGCCGACCCGGCCGTTCCGGAAAGTGCTGGTCGCCAATCGAGGCGAAATTGCCTGCCGGATCATCCGCACCTGCCGGCGGATGCGCATCCGGACGGTCGCCGTCTATTCCGAACCGGATCAGAATGCGCTGCATGTCGAAGCCGCCGATGAAGCCGTCGCGATCGGACCCGCCCCGGCCCGCGCGAGCTACCTACGGATCGAAGCCATTCTCGATGCAGCCCGCAGGACGAAATCCGACGCCATCCATCCCGGCTACGGATTCCTCTCGGAGAACGGAGCGTTCGCCCGGGCGGTGGAAGCGGCCGGCCTCGCCTTTGTCGGTCCGCCTGCAGGCGTCATCGACATCATGGGCGACAAGCTGACCGCGAAAAAACTGGCGATCGAGAGCGGCGTCCATGTGGTCCCCGGCAACGCCCGGCCGGCGGCGACCGCGGCCGAGGCCGCGACCATGGCCGCCGCCGTCGGGTACCCGGTGATGCTGAAGGCGGCGGCCGGCGGCGGCGGCAAGGGCATGCGCATCGCCAGCAGCGATGCCGAAGTCCGGGAGCTGTTTCCGCTGGCGTCGGGCGAGGCTCGGTCGAGCTTCGGCGACGCGCGGGTGTTTGTCGAACGCTACTTCCCGAACCCCCGTCATATTGAGATTCAGATCCTTGCGGATGCGCACGGCGCGTGCGTCTCGCTCGGGGAGCGCGAATGCTCCATTCAGCGCCGCCACCAAAAGGTCTTCGAAGAGGCCCCGGCGCCGGAGTTTCCCGACCATCTGCGCAGTCGAATGGCGGCGCAGGCCGTAGCACTGGCGCAGGCGGTGGGGTACCAGTCGGCCGGCACCGTGGAGTTCATCGTCGATTCCGAAGGCGGGTTTCATTTTCTCGAGATGAACACCCGTCTGCAGGTGGAACACCCGGTCACCGAGCAGGTGACCGGCATCGACCTAGTGGAGGAGATGCTCCGGATTGCCGCCGGCGAGCCGCTCCGATGGCGTCAGTCCGACATCCGCCGCACCTCGGGCTGGGCCATCGAAGCCCGGGTCTACGCGGAAGATGCCGAACGGGGATTCGTGCCATCCATCGGCCGCATCCGGCGGATGGAGATGCCGCCGTCCACGGCGGAACCCGATCTTCGAATCGATACGGGCGTGGTCGAGGGATCCGAAATCACCCCGCACTATGATCCCATGATCGCCAAGGTGATTGCCTCCGGCCGGAATCGGCGAGAAGCCGTGCGTTGCCTGCAGTCCGCCTTGGACGGGTTCTACGTTCGGGGCCCGCAGACCAACCTCCCCTTTCTGGCCCGTGTCGCCCGCACGGAGCGATTCGAGAAGGGGCAGCTCGATACCGGATTTCTGGATTCCGAGTATCCGGATGGCTATCGGGCCGGCCTACCCGAGCATGAAGTCAAGGATATCTTGATCGCAGTGGCAGCGTTCGTGGAGCAAACCGGCGCCGTCCGGGACGGAACCTCGGTCCGATCCCGGCGGAAGCGGGTCGTCGTCACGATCGAAGAGGAGGCAATTGCCTGCACGGTTTCGGCGGCGGAAGGCGGGTACGACGTTGCGTTCGGCGGTCGGGAACGGGTAGTCCGAAGCGCTTGGCGGCCCGGGCAGGTGGTGTTCCGCGGCCGCGTGAACGCCCGTTCCGTTGTTCTTCAGATCGATCCGGCGGTCGAGGGGTGGACCTTCACGCATGCGGGTGTGGCCGCAAACGTCGTGGTGCGTAGCCCGGGTGCCGCCGCTCTTGCCGTGTACATGCCGAAGAAGGTGCCGGCGGATCATTCGAACCAACTGTGCAGTCCCATGCCGGGACTGGTGCTGTCGATCGCGGTTGCCGAAGGCGACACGGTCCGCGCCGGGCAGGTGGTAGCGGTCGTGGAGGCCATGAAGGCGGAGAACCAGCTGCGGGCGGAACGCGACGGCGTCATTCGCAGGATCGGCGTGCAGGAGGGCGACAACATTGCGGCCGACGAACTGATCGTCGAATTCGCCCAAGAGCCGGTCGGGTAGCCGGGGTGTCCAGAATCGGGCCCGGTTCCGGACGGCGGCCGAGGCCGAATCGGAGGACGGAGCGAGAATCCCGCGGGATCATCGCCGGGCCCGGGGGCGCCCGTCGCCGGATGCGCGAAAGACGCAACCCCGTCCTTCGGCAGCGGAACCATGGGGATGGAATGTTCCGGATGCCGCAGCATCCGTCGGCCCGGCGACGAACCGCGCGACCAACCGGGAGCTGCGGCTGCGGACGGAGCACCGGAACGAATTCGCCGATTCCCGTCGCCGACAGGGGCGGAAAGCTCTTGATGCGTTTCGGGCGCAAACGGGAGAAGCCGCTCCTCCGCCGGGTGCGGGGGAATCACGAGAGATCCCACTTCCGAACCCATCCCATCGACCGACCGCCTGCAAACCTGGGACGTCGGTTCCGAATGCGATCCCGACTACCGAAACCGGTACCGCAATGTTCCGGCCGGCGCGGGTCGATGCCGCCGGACGGCAGGGACTCTCATGGAACCATGGCGACCGGCAGGCCGATCTCGCGCACCAGTTTCTGCTGCATCGACACCGCGAAGTCCCGATAATCGTCCGCCACCATGAGGAACGCACCGACGCCGCCGATGACACTGTGCTCGAAGTAGTCGTCGAGAAACGGCTCCTCGTTCAGAATGGCAAGGCCGTTGACCGTGATTCCCTGCTCAATGGCCCGGTCACGGAGCGCCATGGGATGCACCCCGTTGTTGGCCCGGCCGTCACCCGAGACATCGATCACCTGCCGGCCGCTCTCGAACCGGTTGGTTGCGAGTTCCCGAATCGCGAACTCCATGGCACCGGCAATCGACGTCTGACCTCCCGGAATCGTGCGGGGCGCAACCCGCAACTCGCGGGAAAACGCCACGGCATCCGCCACGCTCCGGATCACGCGCCATCCGGTCACGGGAGCCTGCTCCCGATCGTCCGACCATTGGATCACGAGTACGGCGAGGCCGCCGGGCCCCAGTGTGCTGATCGCATCGAGGACCGACCGGTTTCGAAACGCCGCCGCGATGCCTCCCATCTGCAGGCGGTATTCTTGGCCGTCGACGCTCGATGAGACGTCGACCGCGATGATCAGCTCCATGTCCACGGATTCTGCCCTCGCCCCAGCGACGGACGCGGTCACGAGCACGGCGGCGGTCAGGCATGGGTGGATCTTCATCGGACCGCGTGTACCGGCGCTTCGAGAACCTTCAGCGCCCACGTCGCCGCCTGGCGCACTTCTTCCTCCGGATCCTCCAGTGCAAGCTGGAGAACGCCGGTCGCCTGGCCTGCTCCCACACTGCCCAGCGCCTCGGCTGCCAGTGCCCGCACCTTCGGGTCGCGGGCTTCGAGATGAGAGAGAACCTTCGACGCCAACGGCGCCGCGGCCGGGCCGAGCTCAATGACGGCTGACAGGACGCCGGCCAGCAGCAGCGCATCCCCGTAGTCGAGCACGACAGCCAGTTCGGCGAGCACATCGGGACCGGCGTTTCGAAGGGCCCGGGTCACCGCCCAGCGAACGTTATCATCGGGATCCCCCAGCGCGGAAACCAGTTCCGGAGCCACGGCGGCTCCGGCCTTCGCGCCCATCTCGCCCAATGCGTCGACGGCCGCACGGCGAACGCGAGACACCGGATCGCGCAGCAGCGGTGTGACCAGTTCTGCATCCGCCGAACCGTCCTCGCCGAGATCGGCAAATCCCTTGGCCGCCTGGTATCGCACACGAGGGTCCGGATCGCCCACAAGGTCGCCAAACGCCGCTCGGGACGCCTCCACGATCGCGCGTCGCAACGAGGGATAGCCGCGCAGTCGTTCGGCGGACGTCATCGCCTTCGGCCAGATCGCAGCCTGCGAATCGGTAAGCCAGCCAGATTCGCCTGGCCAGTTCCGGTCTCCTGCGATCCGACGCAGGCACAATGCCGCCATGGCCCGAATTTCCGGATCCGGATCCCGGATCAGCGGAGTTACCCGCGGCACCGCAACCCCCGCCCGCGCTCCATGCGCCGCAAGCCCCTTCAGTGCCGTCAATCGCCGGCCGCGGACCGGGTCGTCAAGCCAGTGCATCAGCGCCGCCACGGCGACCGGCCCCATCTTCCCGAGGGTCGACGCGGCGGCCGCCTGAACGGCCGGGTCCGCATCCTCCAGCAGCTCGAGCAAGGCGGGCGTAGCCACAACGGCCTTGAGACCGAAACTCTCCATCGCCCCCGCCGCCGCCCAGCGAATCTCGGGATCCGGATCCTCCAGCAGCGCGATGAGCGCGGTCATCGTCACGTGGGCCCGGCCACTGATGCGCTCAAGGGCACGAATAGCCCGGATCCGCACGGCACGGTCCGGATCGCGCAGCGCCACTGCAATCAGGGCGTCAATGGCCGTATTGGCGTGAGATCCCAGTCCGCCAAGCCGGGCCGCGGCTTTGGCGCGGCCCGTCGCGGCGGTCGACTGCAGTGCCGCCACCAGACTCGACACCTGCTCCAGCGGGGCCGCCCGCAGCAGCGGCCCCGTCATCAGCAATGCGGCGAGGGGCAGCGGAGCCCAGACCAATCGAGACACGGACACTCGAGGATCGCGGAACAGATCGGCGCATCATTCCAAGCCCGGCTCCCTCCGTCAAATCCCGGCCTTGCATATCCCGGCCGTGCCGTCAGGCACGCGGCGGCACGGCCCGGTCACGGCACGCACAGTGCTCGGGATCGTCCTTTTGCGGCGATGGCCGCCGCTGTGGTGGATGCTTGGAAGGACCGCTGAACGGGGCACAAATTTCCGCTTTCTTGCCAAGTTTTCCGGCTGCGGCGACCCGTGGACGGCCCAAAGACCAAAACCCGGCAGGGTTGGGCCCGTGCCCCCTCCATCAGCAGTCGGCAAGATCGAATGCAGCGTGGGAAAGTCCTGCACGGGGCCGCGCGCGAACCTACGCAACATCACCATGCCTGCCAGCAAGAAAACACGAACGAATAAGCGTGGGAATGCCCTGCGTCCTCGGCCGGTGACGGCCGTCTCGCCCGTGGACCGCCCCCAAGGCCGTACCACACCGTGCGAAGCGGTCGCACGGGCGGCGGCGGCCGCTCCTCGGGCGGCTGAGGGCGGTCTGAGCGCCGTGCCGCCGACACGATCATGAAGCCGGCGGTTGTCGCTTCGATCCCTGCCTCCGAAACCACCTGCAACCCTTGCCGACCAAGAGGCCTGCAAGGATCTTCTGAACCCACGGTCAAGGAAGGAATTCAGCGGAGGCAACACACGGTCAGCACGGAAAGCCCAAGAGCAGGGGCCCATCGGTTTCGTCGAACAGCCGATCAGGAAGGGGCTCGGGGGGACGTCTTCGACACCGTGCGGCCCGCTGCTTCACGGCTCTGGCGCATGTGTAACAAAATTTCGCCGATTCGGGCCCGGAATCGCCGATTTCCGGGGCTCTGAGCGAAGAAACCCTTGGAAAACCCGGGTCATTCTGTCGGGGCCTTCCAAGTAGTGCCGTTTTCTTTTGGGAGCCCCTTGCAGCCGGCCGAATCGGCATTCCGTTGGGTGCAGATTCCTTCGACGGACCCGAACCGGCAGCCGCAAGGGTCGCTCCTACACCACCGGCCGGTGGGTGGAATCGGTGCGCCGGGGCGACCGGGTACGGCCGCGAACGCTGCTTGATCTCGGCATCGACGTTCCGATCGAGCCGGAGCTGTGGGGGGGGGGAGACCTCTGCCAGCGAATGGACGAGATCCTCAGCCCGCCGTCCACCTTCCTGCCGGTCTCCCTGCCCGCGAAGGCCGAAGGCGCAGCCCAACGGATCGCCTCCCGTCTTGTGGCCGCGGCCCCTCCGGCGCCCCGGAAGACCGATCTCCAAGAAGTCGACGTCACCCGCATCGAGAGGGTGCGGCCGCGTTCCTGCGGGGTCGAGCCCGTGGGGGTGGGGGCCGTCCGGAAGGCCGGCTTGGACCGCCGGCTGGAGCATCTGGGGGTTCCCGGTCCGCTGCGGAGGGCCGCGCTGGGTTCGATTCTCGGACGCAGGGCGCGCCCCGGTTCCGAGCGCGCCACCTGGGCGTGGCGGTGCCGGCGCCGTGCGCTCGGCGAGTTGCGGGAGGTCGACTTCGAAGCTTCGAGCGCCAGGAGTTTGTACCAGGCTTCGGATGCGCTCCTGCATCCTCGCGACGCGATCGAGAAGCATCGGTTTCACCGGAGTACGGATCGGTTCGGAATCGAGCCGACGATCCCTCTGTACGATCGCACGAACCCGTTCTACGAAGGCTGGGCGGCGAGGCAGCCCAAGGCCCGCTTCGGTCGCTCCAAGGAACGCCGCTCCGATGGCCGGCTGCGGACGCCAGGCGGTCCCACGCTAGGTTGGTTGGAAGGCTGGGTTCCGCGGGTTCCGGATGATTCGGATTGGTGCTGGCTGTTTGTGAAGCGGCGTGGGATCCGTGGTGGTCATGGAACGCGCCGCGGATGTGTTCGAGACGACCCCGGAGGGTTTTGCGCTCCGGGATGGGGTGGTGCGTCTTGCGCGGCCGGATGAGGTGTGTCGCTGGAACCGTGTGGTGGACCGTCATCACGATCTGGGTTTCAAGCAGTTTGCGGGTCGAGGTCTGCGCTATGTATTCACGTGGCGCGGGCAGTGGATGGGCGCTGCGGGCGGGCAGACGGGCGCCTTCCGCTGTGCGTCGCGGGACCGTGGGATGGGCGGGCGCCGCGAGGAACCGTTGGAGCGGTTGCACCGGATCGGAAACCCCACGAGGTTTGTGATTCTGGGAGGTCGCCGGGCGTTTCGGGGTCTTGACTCGTGTGCGTGGTCGCGGATGGAGCGGCGTCTCAGCGACGACGGGGAGGCTGCGTACGGCACTCCATTGCGGGTGGCGGAGTCGTGGGTTTCGCCGACGAAGTTCCGCGGCACCCTGTACCAGGCGGCGAACGGGACGTGCGTGGGCAGGAGCAAGGGCGATGCGCGCGCCCACGGGCGCTCTACCGATCCGCACGGGGAGGCGAAGGATCAGTACGGGGTTCCGCTGCATCGTGACGCCGGTCGTCGGGTGCGGGCTGCCTATGACTCACATCAGTAGGCTTGACCGGAGTGCATGGACCCTCTACGGTGCGGCTCCTGTCGGCCATGGAACCCGTGCACCGCATCTTGAGACAGCCGGCGCATCTGCGCCGGCTGCAGGCGCTTCGGTCCCGGGAGCCGCCGGCCCGCCGTCGGGCCGGGGTCCGTCGGGTGTGTCGGGAGTTTCGCCTGATCGACGCGCGGGGTCGCTGGCGCGAGCGCAGTTGCCAAGCGGTATTGGAAGATCTGGAGCCCACCCGGCAGGTGCAGTTGCCTCCGCCCCGCCGGGGCCTGGGTGGGGGCGCTCTCCGGCGGCTGGGCGCGGGAGTTCCGGCTCCGTCGGCGGTGCCTCCGGAAGCGGGTGCGCTGCACGATCTGCGCCTGGTGCCGGTGACCGGGGAGGCGGACCGGCGGATCGGGAACGAGCTGAGGTTCCGGGAACATCCGTGCGGGGCGGTGCGGCATGTGGGCGCCCAACTCCGGTATCGGGTTCGGTCGGAGCACGGCATCCTGGGGGCCCTGGGCTTTGCGGCGCCGGCCTTGCGCCTGGCTTCCCGGGACCGGTGGATCGGGTGGGACGAGACCCTGCGGTCGCAGCACCTGAACCCCGCGGGGATCGGTCTGAGCCGACCGTCGGTGCGCGGCCGGAACCTGGACTCCCGGGGGCTGGGGAGGGCGCTGGCCCGGCTGCCCGACGAGATCGAGGTCCGGTACGGGGATCGTCCCCTGCGGGTCGAAACCTTCGTGGATCCGGAAATCCATGCGGGCACCGTGTTTGCCGCCGCCGGCTGGGAGCGGGTGGGAGAGACCACCGGGCGGGGGCGGTTCGCCCGCCCCGGGCCGGCGCGACGGTCGGTCAAGGCGGTGGGGATGCATCCGCTGCGGAGCGACGGGCGCCGGATCCTGGGCGTGGCGTCGGCGGCGGTGGAGGCCCTGGGTCCGGCCGACGGACGGGAGCGGGGGAGCGGGGCCGCGAACGAGTTCGGCGGAGCTCCGCTGGGGGACCGTCGGATCCGCCGCCGGTGGGTCACGAGTGCGTCCCTGATGGCCGACCCGCCCGGCGCATCGTTTCCGGCCGCCGCTCAGGGCCGGCGGGCTCCGGTCACCGGGTACTACCGGAGGATATCGACCCGCCGGCCGCGTCGGCGGTCACACCGGAGGCCATTCTGGCTCCGCACCGGGAGCGCACCCGCCGGCGCATGGCCTCCTGCACGACGGTGCTGAGGATCCAGGATGGATCGGACCTCAACTTCGCGACCCATCCGAAGTGCGGCGAGCTCGGCCTCATCGGCCGCAACCGGAACGCGTCGGGCACCCGGGGCCTGCACCTGCATTCCACACTGGCGGTCGACGCGGACACCGGCATTCCCCTCAGCGTCCCCCGCATCGAAGCGGCTGGGCAACGTCGATCTTCGGGTCCGGGCCCGCCCCAACCGGTCCCTGGGCAAGGACGAAGAGAAGCTCTTCGAGCCACGGGCAGCGGAACCCTCGGCCGGAACCCTGGAGATCGAAATCGCCCGCTCGTCGGCCCGCACCTCCACCCGTACCCAGAAGGCCAAGGCGCTGCGGGAAGCGCGGGTCGCCAAGGTATCCCTGCAGTTCCGACGCTTCGACCTGCCTCCTCCCGGGAACGGAACCGGCGCGCACGACCCCGTGCCTATGACGGCGGTCCGCAGGACCGAAGAAGATCCACCGGCCGGTGTGGAGCCCCGGCACGGGATCCTGCTCACCCGTCTGCCGGTATCGACCCGGAAGGAGGCGCTGCGGGTGCGGGAACGGTACCGCCGGCGCGGGCGGATCGAGGACGGGCACCGGGTCCTGAAACGCGGATGCAAGGCGGAATTCCTCCACCACCGGGAAGGACACCGGATCGAACGGGCGGTCACGATCAAGGCCGTGATCGCCTGGCGACTCTTCGCCAGGGTCCTGCTCGGACGGGAAACCCCCGAACGGTCGGTCCGCCGAGGTTCGGTTCTGCACGACGGAAATCCTGGTGCTCAAGGATTACGCCCTTGAGCGCAAGCTTCCGTGCCGACCCGACAACCTAGGGCATGTTAACGCCACAGAGGCTTGAGGGCATCGACGATGAGTGCGAAGTGGATGAAGAAGATAAAGACGACACCCAACTTGTCGAATCTCGTGAAGACACGCCGAAATCGCTTGATCCTTCGAAACAGACGTTCGACTTCATTCCGTTTCTTGTACAATTCCCGATCGTATTCCCACGGCGTGATCCGGTTGGCCTTGGGTGGGACCACGGGCTTCAGTCCCCGACTTGCCACCAGTTTACGGGTTTCGTCCCCTTCCTAGGCCTTGTCCATCACCAGACAACGTGCGGTATTCGGCAATGCCATGCGGTGTAGCAACGTGCGCCCTTGGGGTCCGTCTCCCTCCTGTCCTCCGGACAAGGAAAACCCTACCGCGTTTCGATCCTTCGCAGCTACCCGATGAAGCTTGGGGGTCCAGCCCCCGCGCGACTTCCCGATGGCCTGAGCACCATGCTTTTCGAGCGCTCCCGTACCGTCCGGGTGCACCTTCACCACCGTGCTGTCCAAGGACCGCACCTCGACCTTCACCCGGATGATGTCCAAGCGCTGCAACTCCGCACACACCCGATCCAGGACGCCCTTCTTCGCCCAACGGTTCATCCGGGTGGAGATGGTGTGCCAGGTGCCGAAGTGCGCCGGCAACCCGCGCCACGTGCATCCCTGCTCGGCTACGTACAGGATGGCGTTCAGGACCGACCGAGTACTGAGCAAGACCTTGCCGCGGTGCTTCGGAAAGACATGAGCGATACGCTCATACTGGGCTTGCGTGAGTTCCATGACCGGGAATCCTCTCTACGAACCAAGGACCCGGATTCTACCACATAATGCGTTAACAGGCCCTGGCGAGAAGCGCCTGCGTCGTGTGATTGACTCGCCGATGCCCGACTGACAGTATGCTGCCATCTTTCATAGATAAATGACGGTAATATGGCAGACGAGACCTATCCACGGCTGATCCGGCCGCCCGGGCAGAGCTTCTTTCTCCTCGGCGTCCGCGGAGTCGGCAAGAGTACCTGGGCCCGAGCGCAGTTTCCCGACGCGCCGCACATCGATCTCCTCGACGAGGCCCGCTACCAGGACTACCTGGCCGATCCGTCCCTCTTCGCCGCGGATCTCCAGTCCGCGCCGCCCGGTAGCTGGGTGGTCGTCGACGAGATCCAGCGCCTTCCGAATCTCCTCAACGAAGTGCACCGGCACATCGAGGGCCGTCGCCTCAACTTTGCTCTGCTCGGATCGAGTGCGCGGAAGCTCAAAGCGTCCGGCGTCAACCTGCTTGCCGGCCGGGCGCTGCACAGAACGATGCAGCCCCTGACCCCGGAGGAGCTCGACGACGATTTCGATCTCGATGCGGCCCTCGACACCGGAACAATTCCCCTGGTCTGGGTCGCCGACGACCGGCGAGCGGTGCTCGAGAGCTATGTCCGGCTTTACCTCCGCGAAGAGGTCCGGGCCGAGGGGCTGGTCCGAAATCTCCCGGGATTCGCACGCTTCCTGCCGGTCGCCGCCCTCTACCACGGCCAAGTCGTCAATATCTCCAGCATCGCGCGCGATTGCGGTGTCGCCCGCACCACGGTGCAGGGCTATCTGGACATTCTTGAGGACACATTGCTCGCCTTTCGCCTCCCCGCCTTCCAACCGCGGCTGCGGGCGCGGGAGCGACGCCATCCGAAGCTTTACTGGGTCGATCCCGGCTTGATCCGCGCGGTGAAGAAGCTTCACGGGCCGATCGCGCCCGAGGAACGCGGCGCACTCCTAGAAGGCTGGGTCCTCCACCTCCTGCGGGCGCACGGCGAGCAGGACGGGCTGTTCGACGAGTTGCACTATTGGGAGCCGCACCCGGCGAACCGCACGGAGGTCGACTTCTTGCTCCGCCGGGATAGTGAGCTGGCAGCGATCGAGGTCAAGTCCCAGCTCCGCTACCACACCGGCATGCTGTCCGGGTTGCGCGCGCTCACAGAGTTGCCGGGAATCGCGCGACGCGTGCTAGTCTACGGCGGCAATCGATCCTTTCGGACTAGGGACGGGATCGACGTGTGGTCCACCGAAAGACTGCACCAGGCGTTCGCCGAAAAAGCTCTGTGGCCCTAGTAGTACGGAAACGTTGAACTGACGACAGTATTCTGGCAAGATTTCCGTGTCGGTTCGTGTCGGCCCCGTGTCGGTTCGTGTCGGCACGCGTGGGCGCCCGATCGGTACGGCGCTCTCTTGTTCATCCCCACCGACCCGATGCCGAACGTGCAGGCGCCCACGCTCTCTTGGGGATCGGACGGATCCGGTTTCCGGAAACCGAGCCTGCCTGCCGGGGTTCGGCGCGGGGATCGGAGTGGATCCTGGCCCACCCTCCGGGCAGGAAGCTCGATCGAGTGCGCCATTCGGCGCCGGAGCGCCGGGAGCTCCAGGCGATCGTCGACGGTACCGGAGCCGCCTAGCGGCGGCGTCGGGCGCAGATTCTGCGGATGGCGGACGAAGGGCGCGACGGCGGCAACCTCCGGGATGTGGACCTCGCGCGCGGCCTGGGCATCGGCGCTTCGACGGTCGAACGCCTGCGCAAGCGCTGCGTTCCGGAGGGTCTGGAGGCCGCCCTCCGCCGCCGGGGGCAGGAGAACCGCCGACCGAAACTCCGGGACGGGGCGAAGGAGGCGAAGCGGGTGGCTCTGGCCGGTTCTTCCCCGCCCGAGGGCTGGGTCCGCGGGACGCGGAAGCTGCGGGCCGGCCGGCTTATGAAGAGGGAGATCGTCGAGAGCATCTCGAAGGAAACGGTACGGAGGACTCGGAAAACAAGGAGATCCAGCCTTGGCTGAAGCCGTACGGGTGCCTTCCCCCGAGCCGCAACGCGCCGTTCGTGGCGGCGAGGGAGGAGGTGCGGGACCCGGATCCGCGGGAGGTTGCCGAAGACGAGGTTTGGGTCTGCAGGGATGAGACCCGCCGGCAGCCGACGAAGGAACCCCGCCTTCCCCGTCCCGTGCGGCCCGGGCCGCCGGAAATCGTCGACTACGAATACGAGCGAAACGGTACGGCCCCTCTCTTCCTGGCGTTCGCGCCCAACGAAACCTGGCGTACGGTGAACGTCACCGACCGACGCACAGCGCGGGACGGGGCGCAGTTCCTCCGGGAACGCGCGGACGATCCTATCCCCGGAAGGAAGATCGTACGGGTCATGGACCACCGGAACCCGCACGGCCCCGCATCGTGGTAGGAAGCCTGTGCACCTCCGGAGGCCCTGCGGGTGCGAAAGCGGTTCGAGTTTCGGTACCCGCCGAAGCACGGAAGCGGGCTCCCCAGGGCCGAGATCGAAATCGGCGCGGGGTCGCGACCGTGTCTTCGACGACGCCTTCCCGACCGCGCCACCCTGCTGTGGGAGACCGCGGCATGAGTCGAGCGCCGCAACGCAACCGGCGGCACCGTCGATGGGCGGTTCACGACGGCCGACGCCCGGGGGAAACTGAAGCCCCTATACCCAGCAAGCCAATGATTCCGTACTACTAGAACCCCTTGTTAAACATGGATTCATGCCGTTCTCCCTTCTTGAACGTAAATCCTCGCCCGAACGGCACCGGACGACGCCGACTCCGATGGCGCAGGGGGCGACCGACAAGACCCACGGCAAGGGCACCTCGGACAACGGCCCCTTACACCGCTTTCGCACTCTGCTCAACAACCTCGCAACGAACCCCCGGATCACCATCAAGCCCCGGCCGGACGGGAGGGAAACCTTCGAAGGGATCCCCCGTCCCACTCCCCTCCAGGCACGACCCTCGCAGGGCCCTGCCTACGTCCGTGACGTTCCCGGTACCCGAACTCCGGATTTCCCGAATCCACTCTGCACGACCGAATGTCATGCGAAAGCTCCGCTGGAAGTCCGATCAAACGTGAGGCTCGACGAGAGATTTCAACCTGCGTCACGGTTGCTCCCGATCCGGAGTCGGGCCCGGCGCAGGCTCATCCCCGGCCGCGCCGCCCGCACCGTTTCCGAAAGCCCGGCTCGCGCATCACGCGTCCGTACGACACGGCATGGGGAAGTCCTCGCGATTCACGGCCGGCCGGTATAGGATGGGGTACGCTCGCCGCACTTTCGCCCGCATCTCCGACCTGCAGACCGATGACCCCTCCGGCACCGCCCGCACCTCCTTCCGTTGCCGACTGCACGCTGGAAATTGATGGCCGCACGGCCCTGCTCGCGTTCGACCGCCACGATGTCCGCAACGCGCTGACCGGCACAAACATCGTGGACGACCTGCTTGCGGTGATCGGGTGGATCAACCGCGTGCGGACCATTTCGGTGCTCATCCTGACCGGGAACGGCACCGCATTCTCTGCCGGTGGCAACGTGCGGGACATGCGCGACCGGGCCGGCGACTTCGAAGGTTCCGCACCGGACGTCGAACACGCCTACCGGCACGGCATCCAGCGTATGCCCCGGGCCATGCACGACATCGAGGTTCCCGTAATCGCCGCTGTCAACGGCCCGGCGATCGGGGCTGGCTGCGACCTCGCGTGCATGTGCGATCTCCGGATCGGCGGCCGGTCTGCCCGGTTTGCGGAGAGCTTTGTCAACCTAGGGATCATTCCGGGCGACGGCGGCGCCTGGTTCCTGTCGCGAGCGGTCGGCATGCAGCGGGCGGCCGAACTGACCCTTACCGGCCGCACGGTGGAGTCCAGCGAAGCGCAGGCCCTCGGTCTGCTGCTTGAGGTAGTGCCGGATGACCGGCTTCGGGACCGGGCGCTGACACTCGCGAAGACGCTGGCCGCCAAGCCGCCGGTTGCGCTCCGCTATGCCAAGCGACTCCTGCGCATGGCGGGATCCGTGTCGCTCGACCGGTTCCTCGACGCCTGTGCCGTCTATCAGGGAGTGGCGCACCAGACCGCAGATCACCGCGAGGCCTTGGCCGCGTTCTTCGAGCAACGGCCGGGCACCTACCGCGGGCACTGAACACCCCCGTGGTGGGCCCGGCAGGACTCGAACCTGCAACCTAACCGTTATGAGCGGTCAGCTCTGACCAATTGAGCTACGGGCCCGGTGCCGGGCGGCTATCGATCGTCGAGGAAACCCTCCAGCTTCTGCCGGCGCGAGGGATGCCGCAGTTTCCTGAGGGCCTTGGCCTCAATCTGCCGGATGCGTTCGCGGGTGACATTGAACTGCCGGCCCACCTCTTCCAGCGTGTGATCCGACTGCGTGCCGATTCCGAACCGCATCCGGATCACCCGGTCCTCGCGCGGCGTAAGGGAGGTGAGCGCGTACGTCACCTCCTCGACCAGTCGGGCACGGATCACGGCATCGTCGGGCATCGTGGCATTCTCGTCGGCGATGAATTCCCCGTAGTTGGTGTCCTCGTCCTCTCCCACCTGCTTGTCGAGGCTGATCGGCTCCTTCGAGATCTTCATCACCCGGCTGACCTTTTCCAGCGGCATGCCGAGCTTCTCCGCAATCTCCTCCGGTGAGGCCTCATGACCGCTTTCGTGCAGGATCTGACGCTGAGTACGAATGATCTTGTTGATTGTTTCGATCATGTGGACCGGGATCCGGATGGTCCTTGCCTGATCCGCGATGGAGCGGGTGATGGCCTGCCGGATCCACCACGTCGCATAGGTCGAGAACTTGTACCCGAGGCGGTACTCGAATTTCTCGACTGCCTTCATGAGGCCGATGTTGCCCTCTTGCATGAGGTCCGGGAACTGCAGGCCGCGGTTGGTGTACTTCTTGGCGATCGACACCACCAGCCGCAGGTTGGCCGCAATCATCTCGTCCTTGGCCTGCTCGGCTTCCTGTTCCGCCCGGTGCACCCTCTGCACGAGGGCCCGCAACTCCTTCGGCACCAGCTTGCCGCCTTCCGCGATCTCCCGGATGGCGCCGCAGCACATCTCCAACTGCTCCAGGGCCCGGTCGGGCGAGTCCGATTCCTGCCGCTCCCGCATCAGCCGCGCGAGCCCGGCGCCGTCCAGTTCGTTGGCGGAGTACCGGCCCAGGAACTCCGAGAGTCCAACCCCGCTGCGCTCGACGAAGGCCCGCAGTTTGCCTTCCGCCCGTGTCAGATTGCGATTCCGGTCGTAGAGCTCATCGGCGAGTTCGCGCGTCCGCGCCGGCATCAGGAAGAACTCGCGCAACAGCGCCACGGAACGGGCGCACAGCCGGCGGTACCGCATTCTCGTGGTCTTGGACAGCGGCTTGCCCTCGACCGCGTGCCGGATTCGCCGTGCGTGCACCCGGTCAAGCTCGTCCTTCACGCGCTCCAGTTCGTCCAGGATGGTCATGACGGCCGGCCGGACCGTTGCTTCCATCGACGAGACCGACTGCTTGGCGCCCCCAGTGGTCGGCGTCGGCTTGCCGTCCCGGGTCGAAGGCGCGGCGGGCGAGGCGCGATTGGACATGAGGGCGTGGGTCGCTTCGAGATCCACCACCTCCCGGAACGGCAGGATCCGGGCGTCGATGTCCCGGCGCCACGCAATCACACGGTCGAGGGTGCGCGGACTCTCGACCAGCGCCTCCACCGCCTTGCGGCGACCGATCTCCATTCTCTTGGCAATCGCGATCTCGCCTTCCCGCGTGAGCAGGTCGATCCCGTTCATGTCCCGGAGATACATCCGCACCGGATCGTCGGTCCGACCGGTCATTTCGCCCGGCTGGGACGGCGTCCGCCCGGACGCGTCGATCGCGCGCCCCGGCCTCGCCGCACCGGCCTCAAGCGGCACCTCGCTCGGCTTCAGGATCCGGATGGAGTTTTCGATGAAGTACCCATGGATCTTGTCGAGATTCTCGAGCCGGTCGACGGGTACCGCGGCCGCGATCTCGTCCGTGCTCACCCAGCGTCGCTCCCTGGATTTCTCGATCAGGGCGCGAACCGCATCCATCCCCGCTTCCCGGGACGCTGTGGAATTCGTGTCGGCATTGTTCATGGCTGGGACTGACTCCACGGAATGTCGTCGTCGGGCCCGGGCGGACCCTCCCGGTCCTCCGCTGCCGACGGCAGGGGATCATGGCGGCGCACCCAGTCAAGCTGGATCCGAACGGCCGCCTGCCACCCGGCCAAGGCCTCGTCGAGGCCGCTCTCGGGGCGCACAAACGGCTCCACAACGAAACGATGCTCCCAGCGGCCGGACCGACCCCCTTCCTGCAGAAGGCGATCAAGGTCGCGACTCTCGAGCCACGCGCGGACGCTGGACGGATCTACCGGATGGTTGCGGGCCTGTCTATGTAGGAGTTCGGTACGTACCAAGTCAAGGTCCGGAACCGCCCGGAACCGCACGGCCGCAAACTCCTCCTCGACCCGGTCCAGCAGGCCGGACACGTTGATCACGGCCTGCACGATCGAGCGCTCGCGCCGGGCAGCCCCCGGATTCGGCCCGGCCTCCCGGTGGCGCGCGGCGACCCGCCCGTCGGGACCGGGCAGGCGCCGGAGCCGCGCGGTCCGGGCCGCCGGCGTCCGGCGCGGCGGCCGGACGACCTCCAGCGTTCCGTGACAGGTCTGCTCGTAGCGGCGCGCGAACTCCTCGTGGTACGCATCCCGCACCGCTGGGTCGTCGATCCGCTGCACCAGGCGGCCCAGCCGTTCCTGGAAATGCGCCTTGCGTTCCGGGGTATCGAGTCGCTCCCGCGCATGTTCGGTGTCCCACGCCAGATCAACCAAGGGACGGGCGGACGCCACCACCTCCCGAAAGGCGTCGGCGCCCTCGCGGCGCACCAGCGAGTCCGGATCCTCGCCCGTCGGCAGGAACGCGAAGCGAAGCGACCGGCCCGGACGGACCGCCGACAGGACGTTCTCCATGGCCCGGATGGCGGCGGCCCGGCCGGCCCGGTCTCCGTCCATGCAAACCACCGGCTCGTCGTGCAGCCGCCAGGCCATGCGCACCTGCTCGCTCGTGAGCGCGGTCCCCAGCGGGGCGACCGCCGCCGGGAATCCCCGGGCGGCGAGGGCGATCACGTCCATGTAGCCCTCGACCACGTAGAGGCCGTCCGCCGTGCGTACGGCCGGCCCGGCCCGGTGCAGGTTGTATAGCGTTCGGCCCTTCTGGAACACCGGGTTTTCCCGGGAGTTCAGATACTTGGCCGAAGCCTTCGGGTCGAGCGCCCGGGCCCCGAAGGCCACGGTTCTGCCGAGAGGATCGCCGATCGGGAACATCAGGCGGTCGCGAAAGAACGGATAGAGGTGGTTGCGATCATCGCGGCCCAAGAGCCCGGCGTCGAACTGGATCTCGGGCGGGATGCCGGCCGCCTCCAGGCGACGGACCAGCGAATCACCCTGTCGCGGTGCGTAGCCCATCCCGAAGGCCTCGATCTCGGTCTCGCGGATTCCCCTCGACCCGAGATACTCCCGCGCCCGACGGCCGGCCGGCGCACGGAGCTCGTCCGCGAAGAACGCCCGGGCCGCATCCAGCGCCGCCCGGATCCGGTCGGACCGGCGCGCGCGTTCGGGATCGGTCGGCGCCCCGGTGGGGGGCACCGCCAGACCCGCCTGTGCCGCTACCTTCCGGACCGCATCCAAGAAGCCCAGCTTCTCGGTATCCATCACGAAGCGGACGGCCGTGCCGGAGGCCTTGCACCCGAAACAGTGATAGAGTCCCTTGGTCTCGTCAACGTTGAACGATGGGGTCCGCTCCTTGTGGAACGGGCAGAGACCCCGGTACCGGCCGGGGCCGGCCGGCTTGAGCAAAACGATGCGGCCGACGATGTCGGCAATCGGTGCGCGGGACTTCAGCTCCTCGAGGAAGCTGTCGGGCAATCGGGCCACGGTTGCCGGGCTCAGGCCCCGAGGCGGCGGCGCGCTTCCCGACGCGCCCGGGCCAGATCGTTCGCATTCGTGCAGATCTTGCGCAATTCCGCCATCGTCTTGCCTAGGTCCCGGATGGACCGCGCCTGGGTGGCGCCGAGCGCCCGCTCGACGGCCTGCGTCATCTGCGATTCGTTCATCGACGCGGGCAGGTACTCGGCCAGCACCGCCCGCTCCGCCCGGCGCAGGGCGCGCACCTCCGCATTGCCGCCACCGCTCTCCGTCGCCCCTTCGCAATGGTTGTGCAGGCGCCGGATCAGCGCGCGGACCGCCGCATCGTCAAGGCCGTCCTCTCCTTCCGGCAGGTCGGCTTCCGCATCCTCGATCGCGGCGATCACCAGCCGGAGCGTCGCCGCCCGCGGGTGATCCTGCACGCGCACGGCATCCTTGAGGTCGGCGCACAGGCGCCCGCGAACACTCCCCTGACGCATGGTGTGGCGGCCTCGACGTTCAGCACCCTCAGGCACCGGCCTGTGGCGGACAGCATACAGGTACCACGGCCCGGCCGCCCGCCCTTCCCCGCACCGACCGGGCCGTCTTGCATTTTTCGTTCCCGTCCGTACTTTCGCAGCCATCCCGGACGGTCCGGGGGATCGTGGAAATCGATGACCCAGCCCGGATCGCCCCTTCGAGTGCCCGGACGCGCGGCCTCGGGGATTCTGGTGCTGGCCGACGGTACCGTATGCCGGGGCCGCGGCTGGGGGCATGTCGGCCGCGCCGCCGGTGAGGTGTGCTTCAACACCTCGATGTCCGGCTATCAGGAAGTCCTGACCGACCCGAGCTATGCGGGTCAGATCATCACCTTCACGTTCCCGCACATCGGGATCGCCGGCTGCAATCGGGCCGACCACGAAGCGGCCGCGCCGGCCGCGCGCGGGGCCGTTTTCCGGGCCGACCCCGCGACCCCTTCGAACTGGCGGAGCGAACAGCCGCTGGAGGTCTGGCTGCGCGGCGCAGGAATCATCGGCCTCTCCGGCGTCGACACCCGCGCACTCACGCTCCGGATCCGCACGGGCAGCGCGCCCGCCGGGGTAATCGCACACCGCCCGGACGGCGTCTTCGATGTCGACCGGCTGATCTCCGAAGCCAGGGCTTGGCCCGGACTTGCGGGCATGGATCTGGCCCGGACGGTGACGTGCCGGGCGCCCTACACGTGGTCGGAGGGCCCGTGGTCCGGACTGGGCCGCCCCGCCCCGCCCGGGCCGCCGATCCCGATCGTCGCCGTCGACTACGGGGTGAAACGCAACATTCTGCGCCTGCTGGTGGACCGGGGGCTCGCACCCACCGTCGTGCCGGCGACGGAATCGGCCGCGACGATCCTCGCGCGCCGCCCCGCCGGGATCTTCCTGTCGAACGGTCCGGGAGATCCGGCCGCCACCGCCGAGTATGCGGTGCCGGTCATCCGCGCGCTCGTGGCCTCCGGCCTTCCGGTGTTCGGCATCTGCCTCGGCCACCAGCTGCTGGCGCGGGCCTTGGGGGCGCACACCGAGAAGATGCGGCAGGGGCACCGGGGAGCCAACCAGCCGGTCCGCGACTGCACCACCGGCAAGGTCGAGATCACCAGCCAGAACCATGGCTTCGTCGTGTGCCGCGAGAACTTCCCGGAATCGCTGGAAGAGACCCACACGTCGCTGTTCGACGGCTCGATCGAGGGCATTCGCCTGCGCGGCCGGCCGGTCTCGGGCGTGCAGTACCACCCCGAAGCGTCGCCCGGACCGCGCGACTCCGCCTACCTGTTCGACCGGTTCCGGGCGCAGATCGTCGAGGCGGCCGCCTGATGCCCCGGAGGCGCGACCTCGAATCGGTCCTCGTGATCGGGGCCGGGCCGATCGTCATCGGCCAAGCGTGCGAATTCGACTATTCGGGGTCGCAGGCCTGCAAGGTACTCCGGGACGAGGGGTACCGCGTGCTTCTCGTGAATTCGAACCCGGCCACGATCATGACCGACCCCGAACTGGCCCACGTGACCTACGTCGAGCCGACGGTGCCGGACACCGTGCGCCGGATCATCGACCGGGAACGCCCCGACGCGCTGCTGCCCACCATGGGCGGGCAGACGGCTCTCAACGTCGCGCTGGCCCTGTCCGAGGACGGCACGCTCGAACGTTTCGGGGTCGAACTGATCGGCGCCTCCATCGAGGCCATCCGCCGGGCGGAAGACCGGGAGCGGTTCCGCGAAACGATGCGCTCCATCGGCCTCGCCACCCCGGACAGCGCGACCGCGGGAACCCTCGCCGAGGCGGAGGCCGCCGCGGCCCGGATCGGCCTGCCGGCCGTGGTCCGCCCGTCGTTCACGCTGGGAGGCGCCGGCGGCGGCATCGCCCGCACCCCGGAAGAATTCCGGTCCATCGTCCGGGGCGGGCTGGATCTTTCGCCGGTCACCCAGGTCCTGATCGAGGAGAGCGTGGTCGGGTGGAAGGAGTTCGAGATGGAGGTCGTCCGGGACCGGGCCGACAACGCGATCGTCGTCTGTTCGATCGAGAACATCGATCCCATGGGCGTGCATACCGGCGACAGCATCACCGTCGCGCCCGCCCTCACGCTGACCGACAAGGAGTACCAGTCGCTGCGCGACGCCTCGATCGCGATCCTGCGGGCGATCGGAGTCGAGACCGGCGGCTCGAACGTGCAGTTCGCGGTCAACCCGGATGACGGCCGGATCGTCGTGATCGAGATGAACCCGCGCGTGTCCCGGTCCAGCGCCCTCGCCTCGAAGGCAACCGGCTTCCCCATCGCCAAGGTGGCGGCGCGCCTCGCGGTCGGATACCGCCTGGACGAAATCCTGAATGACGTGACCGGCAGCACGCCGGCCTCGTTCGAGCCGGTCCTCGACTACATCGTGACGAAGGTGCCGCGGTTCACGTTCGAGAAGTTCCCCGGCGCGGACCCGTCGCTCACGACCTCCATGAAGTCGGTCGGCGAAGCCATGGCGATCGGGCGCAACTTCGCCGAATCCCTGCAGAAGGCCCTGCGCTCTCTGGAACTGGGCCTGACCGGGTTCGACCCGGTGGAGGTGCCGCGGAACGGCGACGGCGTGGACCGTCAGGCCCTCCGCACCCGGCTCGCCCTGCCCACGCCGCGCCGGGTGCTGCTGGTGGCGCAGGCGTTCCGGGAAGGCCTGTCGCTGGCCGACATTCACGCCGCCACCCACATCGACCCGTGGTTCCTGGCCCGGATCGAGGATCTCGTCGCCATGGAGGCCGAGCTGGCGGATCGCGGCCTGCCGGCCACCGCCGCCGCATTCCGCCGGTTCAAGTCGCACGGGTTCGCGGACGCGCGCATTGCCCGGCTGGTCGGCCGCCCGGAGGCTGCGGTCGCCGCCGCCCGGCGGGCCCTCGACGTTCGTCCGGCCTTTCGCCGGGTCGACACCTGCGCCGGGGAGTTTGCGGCCCGCACGCCGTACCTGTACGGGAGCTACGAGGAAGCCGGCACCGGCGCCGCCGAGGCCGTCCCGCGCGAGCGGCGCAAGATCGTCATCCTCGGCGGCGGACCCAACCGGATCGGGCAGGGAATCGAGTTCGACTACTGCTGCGTACACGCGGCCCAGGCGCTGAGCGGCGCCGGAATCGAAACGATCATGATCAACTGCAATCCGGAGACGGTCTCGACCGACTACGATACTTCGGACCGGCTCTACTTCGAACCGCTCGCGGGCGAGGACGTAGAGGAAGTCATCGAGGCCGAGCGCGCCGCCGGCGAGTTCATCGGCTGCATCGTGCAGTTCGGCGGGCAGACCCCGCTGCGGCTGGCGCGCGCCCTCGCGGCGGCCGACATTCCGATCCTCGGCACGCCGCCGGACGCCATCGATCTCGCCGAGGACCGGAACCGGTTCAGCGGACTGCTCGCAGGACTGGGCATCCGGCAGCCGGAAAACGGCACCTGCCGCACTCCGGACGAAGCGGTCCGCATCGCCGAACGCATCGGCTATCCCGTCATGGTCCGCCCCTCGTACGTGCTGGGCGGGAGTGCGATGGAGGTGGTGCATGACCGGTCCTCGCTGGTGGACTACGTCTCGCGGGCGGTCGACCTGCACGGTCGCGACGATCCGATCCTGATCGACGCCTTCCTGTCCTCGGCCATCGAAGCCGACGTGGACGCACTGTCCGACGGCACGACGGTCGTCGTCGGCGGCGTGATGGAGCACGTGGAGGAAGCCGGAGTGCATTCCGGGGACTCGGCCTGTTCGCTGCCGCCCCATTCCCTCCCGGACGAGGTCGTCCGGCGCATTGAGGAGCAGACCGAACGCTTGGCGCTGGCGCTCGGGGTCGTCGGCCTCCTGAACGTGCAGTTCGCCGTCACCCGGGCGACGCCGAACCGTCCGCGCGAGATCTACGCGCTGGAAGCCAACCCGCGCGCCAGCCGGACCGTGCCGTTCGTTTCCAAGGCGACAGGAAATCCGCTGGCCCGCATGGCTGCCCTCGTGATGGGCGCGGGGCGGTCGATCTCCGACCTCGAGATCCGTCCCCCGCGCGGCGGTCACATCGCCGTCAAGGAAGCCGTGTTCCCCTTCCGACGGTTCCCCGGAGCGGACACGCTGCTCGGGCCGGAAATGAAATCGACGGGAGAGGTCATGGGGATCGACCGGTCATTCGCGAACGCCTTCGCCAAGGCGCAGGTCGGGGCCGGCACGGCCCTCCCCACCTGCGGTACGCTGTTCCTCTCCGTGCGCGACGCCGACAAGGATGCGTTCGTGCCGGTCTGCAGGGCGTTCGCCGGCTACGGATTCCGTCTCCTGGGGACCGCCGGCACGGCCCGCTTCATGCACCGTCACGGGATTCGGGTGGAAGCCGTGAAGAAGGTTTACGAAGGCAGCCCCAATGTCGTGGACGCCATCCGGAACGGCGGAGTCGACCTGCTGTTCAACACCACGGAAGGGGCCCGATCCATCGCCGACAGCCTGTCGATGCGGCGCGAGGCGCTGAACGCCGGTATTCCCTGCTTCACCACGCTGGCCGGAAGCCGGGCCGCGGTGGAGGCCGTCGAGGCAACGCGTTCGTCCGGTCTTGACGTTGCCTCGCTGCAGTCGTACTTGGACTGATGCGGCGGCGACCGGAACCGTTCGCCCCGCCGACCCCGCTGCAGGATGTCCCCGATGCCGAAGGTACCCATGACCGAGGAGGGCTATCGCGCTCTCCGACAGGAGCTGGACGAGCTCAAGCACGTGCAGCGCCCGGCCGTGGTGGCCGCGGTCGCGGAGGCGCGCGCCCACGGCGACCTGTCGGAGAACGCCGAATACCACGCCGCCAAGGAGAAGCAGGGACGCATCGAAGCGCGCATCGTCCGACTGTCGGAACGGCTCGGCATGGCGGAGGTCGTCCGCACGGACGAGTTGTCGGGAGACGAGGTCCGCTTCGGCGCTTGGGTGACCCTCCGCCATGCTGCGCACGGCACGACGGACACCTACCAGATCGTAGGCAGCGACGAAGCCGATCCCGACCTCGACCAGATCTCGCTCGAATCTCCGATCGCGAAGGCGGTCTTGGGGCAACGCAAGGGGGGGTCCGTCGATGTGGAGACCCCGGGGGGAATCTCCAGCTTCGTCATCACCGACGTGTCGTACCGGCGCTGAACCCGGCATCGTGACCGGCGCCCGGGACTGTCCCGTCCTCATCGTCGGTTCCGGACCGGCGGGATGGACGGCCGCCATCTACGCCGCCCGGGCCGCCCTGCAGCCCGTCGTCGTCCGCGGCCCCCAGCCCGGCGGCCAGCTGACCGTCACGACCGACGTCGAGAACTACCCGGGGTTCGCCGACATCGTGCAGGGTCCTTGGCTGATGGAGCAGATGGAGGCCCAAGCCCGCGCCGTCGGGGTCGAGATCCTGGACGATGTCGTCGCGTCGATCGACCTGAACCGTCGGCCGTTCGTCTGCGCGAGCGACAACGGCGCCCGCATCCGGGCCCGGGCAGTCATCCTGGCCACGGGCGCGAATGCCCGCTGGCTGGGGCTTCCGTCCGAACGGCAGTACCGCGGACACGGGGTCTCGGCCTGTGCCACCTGCGACGGGTTCTTTTTCCGGGGAAAGGAGGTCGTGGTGGTGGGCGGCGGCAACACCGCGGCGGAAGAGGCCCTGTTCCTGACCCGGTTCGCCACGAAGGTCACGCTGGTACACCGCCGGGACTCGCTTCGCGCCGACCGCATCCTGCAGGACCGGCTGCAGGCCGAACCCCGCATCGAGATCGTCTGGAACCATGTGGTCGACGCCATTCAGGGCGATGCCGGCCGGCCGGCCGTCACCGGCGTGCGCCTGCGTTCCACGCGGAACGAGGGCACGCGGGATCTGGCGGCCGAAGGCGTGTTCGTCGCCATCGGCCACGACCCGAACACGGCGCTGGTGCGCGGCCAGGTGGAAACCGACGAGGACGGCTACATCCGGACCCGGCCTGGCAGCACGGCGACGAGCATTCCCGGGTTCTTCGCCGCCGGTGACGTGCAGGACCGGGTGTTTCGTCAGGCCGTCACGGCCGCCGGCCAAGGCTGCATGGCGGCGCTGGAAGCCGAACGGTTCCTGGCCGGGACCCGTCCGGCGCAGGGCCGGTGACCGAGCCTCCGCACCTCGACTGGGACCGACTGCGGATCTTTCGCATCGTCGCGGACGCGGGGTCGTTCACACGGGCAGGCGAAACCCTCCGCCTGTCGCAGGGCGCGATCAGCCGCCAGATCCGTTCGCTGGAACGAAGCTTGGACGTCACGCTGTTCCAGCGGCACGCCCGCGGTCTCGTCCTGACCGAACAGGGCAAGATCCTCCGGCAAACGTCCCGTGACGTGTTCGACCGCATCTCCCGCATGGAGGCGCAGCTGGACCATAACCGCGAACGGCCGCGCGGCCCGCTCCGCGTGACCACCACGGTCGGGTTCGGCTCCGTCTGGCTGCCCTCGCAGATCAACGAGTTCCTCGACCGGTATCCGGAAATCCACCTGTCGCTGCTGATCGGCGATTCGGAGGTGGACGTCCATCTTCTCAAGGCCGATGTCGCCATCCGGATGGCGCCGCCCCGGCAACCCAGCCTGATCCAGCGCCACCTCTTCACCGGCCACATCGCCCTCTATGCCGCGCCGTCGTATCTCCGCCAGTTCGGTACGCCGCAGACCCTCGAAGACCTTCTCGAGCACCGGATCGTCACCTATGGGGACCAGACCTCGATGCCGTTTCCCGGGGTGAACTGGCTGGGGGAATCCCTCCGCAGACTGGACCCCCGCTTCGAACCGGCAGTCACCCTCAACAACCTCGTCGGCATGGTCCGTTCGGTGGAATGGGGTGCTGGCATCGCCGCCCTGCCCACCCTGCTGGTCCACCAAATGGGCCGATGCGAGCACATCATGCGCGACATCGAGGGGCCGTTGATCGAAGCCTACTTCGTCTATCCCGAAGTGCTCCGGAACACGCTCCGGGTGAACGTGTTCCGGGACTTCCTGCTGGAGAAGATCCGAGAGGTGCGGCTCTGATCCCGGCCGGTCCGTTTCGTGCGGGCGCTGCCGGCCCGAACCCTACCGATACAGGTTCGCGGCGGTGCTCCCGGCATAGAGCGACGCCACCCACTCCCCGTACCCATTGAACGCCTGCGTCGGGATCCGCTGGCCGGTCCCGATGTCCTCTTCGGTAGCCTGGCTCCAGCGCGGATGCGGCACATCCGGATGGACATTGGCCCAGAAGCCGTACTCGCGCGCATTGGTTTCCTCCCAGAAGCCGACCGGACGTTCGGCCGTGAACCGGAACCGGACGATCGACTTGATCGACTTGAAGCCGTACTTCCAGGGCACGGCCAGCCGCAGCGGCGCGCCGTTCTGCCGCGGCAGCGGCTGGCCGTAGAGACCGGTCACGAGGAACGCCAGTTCGTGATTCGCTTCCGCCATCGTGAGACCCTCGACGTACGGCCACGGGTACCAGTCCTGGCGCTGCCCCTTGGCCGTGTCCGGATCGAGGAACGTCTCCATCGCGACATACCGTGCCCCGTCCGTCGGTTGGGCGAAGCGCACCAGTTCCCGGAACGGGAACCCCGACCACGGTACGACCATCGACCACGCCTCCACGCAACGGTGCCGGTACACACGCTCCTCCAGCGGCATCCGGGCCAGAAGATCATCGATCGCGAGGGTCCGCGGCGATTCCACCAGGCCGTCGATGCGCACTTCCCACGGACGGATCGCGAGCGCCTGGGCCGCCTTCCAGATCTTCTTGCTGGTTCCGAACTCGTAGAAATTGTTGTACCGCGTCGCCGTGCCTTCCGGCGTCAGCACCCGGCCCGGACCGGCGGTGAACCGCTCGTTGCGCGCGACGGGGTAGAGCTCGGAACTCGGATCCTCCGGACCGGCCGCGCCGAATGCGGGCGCCGCGGCTGCGACGCCGGCGGCCGCCAAGCCCGCCACGATCTCGCGCCGGTTCCGGAACACGCGCTCCGGCGTGACGGCGCGTTCCGGGAGCTCCCAGTCCCGTGCGGCACCACGCATGGCCATGGATCCCTCCTTCCGGCGGCGCCTAGCCGGCGCGCAGCCAGACCGCCGTATCGTGAAACGCCGGTCCGCCGTTCGGCGGGCCGGCATCGGCGCCGACGAGCGTGTTGATACCGCGCCCCTCGACGAAGGCGCTGCCGGGCCAGATGCCCTCGACGACGATGACCCCGGGCTGGAGGCCGGGAAAGGACCGGGCATGCAGCAGCACGTCACCCCGCCGGTTTCCGAGCCGCACGAGTTCGCCGTCCCCGATTCCGGCGGACGCCAGATCCTCCGGGTGAATCCGTGCGCTCGGACGGGCCTCCTGCTTCCGCGATGTCGGCGTCTCCGTGAAGGAGGTGTTGAGGAAGTTGTGGGCCGGAGCCGTCACCAGTCGGAAGGGGTGATCGGCGTCCCGTTCCTCGATGTTCGCCAGATGGTCGGGGAGCGGCGGCATCCCGGCATGATCCGGCCCGAGCGCCCGCCAGTCGGGGGCGAAGCGGAACCTTCCGTCCGGAAATCCGAATCCCGATTCGAAGTGCGCCTCGGCGAAATCCGGCTGCAGATCCAGCCAGCGTTCGGCCTCGAGCCGGGCAAGGGGCGGATGACCCGACGCCCGCAGGGTCGCATCGATGATCTCGCGCTCGGTCATCGCAAAGCCGGGGTGCGTCGCACCCAGAAGCCCGGCCAGATCACAGATCACCCGATGGTTGGGCCGCGCCTCGCCGCGGGGTTCCACGAGCTTCGGCCCCAGCAGGACATGCTGGTGCCCTCCGCCCTGGTAGACGTCGTCGTGCTCGAGGAACGTAGTCGCGGGAAGCACGATGTCCGCGTAGCGCACGGTTTCCGTCGGAAACTGCTCGTGCACGCAGAGAAAGAGATCCTCCCTCGCGAGACCCCGGTGCACGAGCGCGGATTCCGGCGCCACATCGGCCGGGTTGGTGTTCTGGACCAGCATCGCGGTGACCGGCGGCCCGTCCCCGATGTCCGCCGGATCGCGGGCCAGAACCGGGCCGATCCTCGACATGTCCAAGGTCCGGACCGCCGGATCCTGCAGGTCGAGGCCCTCGATCAGGGTCTTGTCCCAATGGTAGATGTCGCGGTTGGAATAGAACGCGCCGCCGCCAGTGTACTGCCACTTGCCGCCGACCGTCGCCAGCGACGTGACTGCGTGCACGTTGGCGGCGCCGTTTCGCGAACGGGAGAACCCGTACCCGATCCGGATGTACGTGCGGTCGGTCTCGCCGAACAGGCGGGCAAAGGATTCGATCTGCGCTTCGCCGAGACCGGTGATGCGGGCCGCCCAGGCCGGGGTGCGGTCGGCGAGATGCGCCTCGAGGCGTTCCGGGCAGTCGCTGGCCCGCGCGAGGTAGGCGCGGTCGGCATGACCGTCGCGGAACAGCACGTGCATGATCGCGCAGGCGAGCGCGCCGTCGGTGCCGGGGCGAAGGCAGAGATGCAGGTCGGCCACCTGCGCCGTGCGGGTACGGTACGGATCCACCACGGCCAGCCGGGCGCCTCGGGTCCGGCGCGCCCGCTGCACGTGGGTCATCACGTTGACCTGGGTCGACGCCGGGTTGCCGCCCCACGAGACGATCAGGTCCGATTCCGCCATTTCTCTCGGGTCGGGCCCGCGGTAGGCCCCGGTCCCGGCCATCCAGCCGGCATCGCACAGTCCGGTGCAGATGGTGTTCTTCTGGCGGGAATACCCCATGGCGTGCCGGAGCCGATTGATCCCGTCCCGCTGCACCAGCCCCATGGTCCCCGCGTAGTAGTAGGGCCACACCGTCTCGGCCCCGAATCGGGCGGCCTGCTGGCGGAAGCGCCCGGCGACCCGGTCCAAGGCCTCGTCCCAGCCGATCTCCCGGAATTGCCCGGCCCCCTTCGGACCCGTGCGCAGCAGCGGCCGCAGCAGCCGGTCGGGATGGTGCACGCGCTCGGCGTACCGGGCCACCTTCGCGCAGACGACGCCCGAGGTGTAGGTATTCTCGCGCGCCCCGCGAATCCGGCCGACCGCTCCGTCGGCACCCAGTTCGACCTCGAGCGCGCATGTACTCGGGCAGTCGTGGGGACAGGCGGAATGGCCCGTCCCGGAAACATAGCCGTCCAATGCCCACCTTCCCGTTCGGCGGAAGAACCGCGATACCGGAATGTCTAGAGAGCCGGCCTGCCGATTGCAAGTCGGCGTCCCGACCGGGTGACGGCCGGCGGAATCGGACCGGAAGCCGACGCGCGCCCAAAGCCGCGCGAGACGGCCCTGAAGTCCTATCTGGGCCCGCCTCGGGACCCTGCCCAAGGATGATCCCATGCTTTGCTGTGATGCGATCGGAGTCTTGATCGTGGCGCGGGTCGACGCGTTCGAGTCTGCGATTTTGAGAGCCTGTACGGAAACTATTGAGCGGTCCCGATTCTGGCCGCTCGTGCAAAGTATCGGCGTCGGAGAGACCGCTTCGAAAGCAATCTGACAGATGTGGAATGGGCTTGTCTGATCCCGATGTACTCTCCAGCCACATCGCAGATACCAGAATCGGGGCCGCTCAATAGTTTCCGCACAGGCTCTCAGATCGGCCGAAGGCGCCATCGCAGGTATCGATGTGGTGAGATGCCGGCGAGCTCCGCGGTGTCCGAGAACCCATGCACGTCCGTACGTCTTCGGTTGGGACCCTGGGAGATCTTCAAGCGGTCCCGCCGATCGTGGCGGGACCGTGTAGGGAAGGAGAAAACCGAAGCCTAGGACGAACGGCTGGAAGAAGTCGGATGGGGCCGTACGACCTGGGCTGGGAAGGCGACGAACCAGGGAGCGTCAGCTCCTGCGGAGTGGCGGGAGGAAAGGGCCCCAACCAAGGGGAATTCGGGACGCCAAAGCACGCGCCGAACGCAGGGTCGGGCACGCGTGCCTCAGGCGGCGGACCGGATCCGGAAAGCCGCACGGTTCGACCGGAAGCGACGGGAGCGCAGGACCGAGATTTCTGGGTCGTGCGCAATCCTCCGCCGCCCAGGGCCGGATCCGCGGTTGGCCGTCAAGCACCCGAGGTAGGAGCCGGATGGATGAACGTCCAGGTCCGGATCGGTGCGGGGGGGGTGCGCAGTACTGCGCATTCCTACCGTACCGTGTGCTAGGGCCTGTTAACGCATTATGTGGTGGAATATGTGATAGAATCCGGATCCCTGGTTCGTAGAGAGGATTCCCGGTCATGGAACTCACGCAAGCCCAGTACGAGCGTATCGCTCATGTCTTTCCGAAGCACCGCGGCAATGTCTTGCTCAGTAATCTGTCGGTTCTCAACGCGATTCTGTACGTGGCCGAGCAGGGATGCAAGTGGCGCGGGCTGCCGGCGCACTTCGGCAACTGGCACACCATCTACACCCGGATGAACCGCTGGGCGAAGAAAGGCGTCCTGGATCGGGTGTTTGCGGAGTTGCAGCGCTTGGAGATCATGCGGGTGAAGGTCGAGGTGCTATCCTTGGACAGCACCGTGGTGAAGGTGCACCCGGACGGCACGGGAGCGCTCGAAACGCACGGTCCTCAGGCCATCGGGAAGTCGCGCGGGGGCTGGACCACCAAGCTTCATCGGGTAGCTGCGAATGATCGAAACGCGGTAGGGTTTTCCTTGTCCGGAGGACAGGAGGGGGACGGGCCCCAGGGACGCACGTTGCTGCACCGCATGGCATTACCGGATACTGCACGTTGTTTGGTGATGGACAAGGCCTAGGAAGGGGACGAAACCCGTGCGTGGGTTGCAGGCCGGGGACGGGAGCCCGTGGTCCCACCGAAGGCCAACCGGATCACACCGTGGGAATACGACCGAGAATTGTACAAGAAACGCAATGAAGTCGAGCGCCTGTTTCGGAGGATCAAGCGATTTCGGCGTGTCTTCACGAGATTCGACAAGCTTGATATTGTCTTCACCTTCTTCATCCACTTCGCGCTCATCGTCGATGCCCTCAAGCCTCTATAGCGTTAACAGGCCCTAGGCGAACGGGCAGAAGACAGGGGGTGAAAGTCCCCTGGAACGAAGGAGGAACCAAACCGCGTTTCTCCGCGAGCCGTGCGTCGGTTCCCGTGAGGGGGCAGGCGAAGCGTCGGCAGCGGTGCGGATGGGTGGGGCTCGGATGGGTGGGGCTAAGGAGCACCGAAAAGACGAGGATCCGGGGTGCCGAGGTGTTCCGATCGGCCGAAGGCACCATCGCAGGCATCGATGTGGTGAGATGCCGGCGAGCTCCGCGGTGTCCGAGAACCCATGCACGTCCGTACGTCTTCTGTCGGGACCCTGGGAGATCTTCAAGCGGTCCCGCCGATCGTGGCGGGACCGTGTAGGGAAGGAGAAAACCGAAGCCTAGGACAAACGGCTGGAAGAAGTCGGATGGGGCCGTACGACCTGGGAAGGCGACGAACCAGGGAGCGTCAGCTCCTGCGGAGTGGCGGGAGGAAAGGGCCCCAACCAAGGGGAATTCGGGACGCCAAAGCACGCGCCGAACGCAGTGTCGGGCACGCGTGCCTCAGGCGGCGGACCGGATCCGGAAAGCCGCAAGGTTCGACCGGAAGCGACGGGAGCGCAGGACCGAGATTTCTGGGTCGCGCGCCACCCTCCGCCGCCCATGGCCGAATCCGCGGTTTGCCGTCAAGCACCCGAGGTAGGAGCCGGATGGATGAACGTCCATGTCCGGATCTGTGCGGGGGTGCGCAGTACTGCGCATTCCTACCGTAACTGGGGGGGGGGGGGGGGGAGGGGCTCGGCAACGACCCCTCCTACCCGGCGGATCTCGTCCATTCGCCGGCAGAGGTCTCCCCCACAGCTCCGGATTGATCGGAACGTCGGCGCCGAGATGGAGCCGCGTTCGCTGCCGCACCCGGTCGCCCCGGCGCACCGATTCCCCCCGCCGGCCGGGGGTGTAGGAGCGACCCTTGCGGCCACCGGTTCGGGTCCGTCGAAGGAACCTGCACCCAACCGAATGCTGATTCAGATGGCTGCAAGGGGCCTCCAAAAAATGGCACTACTTTGGAGGCCCCGACAGAATGACCCTTGTTTTTCAAGGGTTTCCCGTCCTGCGGCGATCGGGCCGCGACGATTGCCGGACAGATCCCCGTCGCCGCCTTCGATCCGTACCCTGCCGCCCTTGCCGCCTCCGACGCGATTGGACCCGACTGCCCCTCCCCAAGATTCCGACCTGCGATGTCCAGCGATCCTCCCCGGTGGCACGGATCGCCAGCCGACGGAACCTGTCTCGCCGGTGCAGTTATCGGCACCGCGTGGCACACTTCCCCGGGAGAGACATAGTCGGGCGACCTTGAGCATCCTCCGATTACTCGTTCGCTTTGGCGACAAGCTCCTCAAGGTAGATCACGTAGTCATCCTCTGCGAAGGGTAGGTGGCACTCCATGCAGGGTCGGGTGTCGACATCCGCCTTGAGGGTTCCGTCACCGGAGAAGAAGCCGTATTCCCAGTCGCCGTTCCGAATGTCCTCCGGGTAGATCTCGCCCCATCCGGGCTGCTTCTCCATCACCGCTAGGACCTTGAGGTTGGCCTTCTGCATACGCCCGTCCGCATCGTAGACCGGCTCTCCGTCGTCATCGACGACAGCTGCGTACACCTCCATCACGAACTGCGAACCGTGGTCCAGCGGAGCACCGTCCTTGGCACTCTCGACCGCGGCGAGGTTGGCGTAGAGGTCGCGCACTGTCATGTTGTCCGGACGGTCGGACGTCATGAAATAGACGAATTCGGACTTGTAGTCCTGTGGAAAGGTGATCCGCTCGGCTCCGGCCAGAACCAGACCGGGGATGCCGAGGGCGGCCGCGAGGGCGATCGCGAAACCGGTTGTTCGCATAGTGAATGCTCCTCCCTTGCTGCCCTGCGGTCGCAGGGCATGCGCGATCATACATGATCGCCGTCGGCGTTTCGGAGAGGCGGGCCGAGGATGATGTCGGCCTCCGGCTGAAACGCATGGAACACGAACGCGAAGGTGACGTGGTGGGGAACGTCCTCCGGCGGATCGTCCTTCGTCTGTACGGTGATGTTTCCGACGTCCCGTCCCGTTGCCACCGTGCCGGTGTTGAGGGCGGAAGCTTGGCCCGGTTCCCAGCTGATGACGAAATCGCCCGCATCCACGGTCCGGTTGGCGCGCAGGTATCCGAAGCTCCAAGCTCGATCCCCGATGGCCACCACGCGTTCAAGCGGGGCAATCCCCTCCGGCAGTTCGCCGTCATAGAGAAACGGAACAGACCGGGTGTCGTAGCCGACGTACGGGTTGAGGCCGTACCGTCTCAATTGGGGATCATTCGGAATCAGAACCTGTCCGTCCGGGTGCCGTTTGCGGAACCGTTCCCACGAGGTCAGCCGTGACGGCAGCAGGGTGAGGGCTTGGCCGGTGAGGGCGCCGACAATGGCCTCGCCGGTGTACTGCTGCCACCAGCTTTCGGTTTGTCGGTCGTACATTACCAAGTCGGAGTTTCGAAGATTGCCCGTGGTACCGAAGTCGAGAACCTGATCTCCGAGGCGGCGGTCGAACACGAGGGCAGCGTTGCACAGTGGGCAGTAGGTCACCGCAACCGGGATTCCTCCTACCGTGTCGTTGACGATTTCGTGCCACATCAGGATGCGGAGCGGGTAGGCCCGTGCGTCCCCGTCAATGTTGATGCCGATGACCGGCTCCATGCGCGCCAGATCGACTGCTGCCGACAGGGGGATGAACGCCGGGTTGTCGATGGACGGAATGCCGTCCCGAGGGGGCCCGCCGGACCGAATGGAACGAAGGTCGATGGCATGGCTGGAGAAGTCGGTTTCCGGCCAAGCGTATTTCCACCGCTCCGGGTCGGCGGCCGCCGAACTGGCAATCAGCAGCGCAAGAGCGGCGGCCGGGAGGCTTGGCCTGCCGGGGCGCAACGGGCGGATTCTCGTTCCATGTGACATGAGGTATGGGTCTCGGGGCGGGATTTCGGAGGCAGGGAGGGCTAGTGAACTAGGGCGGCTGGAAATCTCCGGGAATCTGTCGTAGAATAGGGATTGTGGATGGTGCGCAACCCCTTAGGGACGGAAGCGATGCTCGGGCCTGACGTCAATATTGGTCGTCGTCGGCTGATTCGGGACGGGGCGGCGTTGCTCTGCGGCTCGGCGCTCTCGCTGGTTCCGGCAGCAGCCCGGTCTCGGGAACCCTGTGCGAACGGCAGGGAGCGGAAGACGGCGATGCAGACCACGGGACCCTTTCATCGGTCCGGGGCTCCGTTCCGCGAGGATCTGCGCAGGGACGGGCCGAACGGCCACGATCTCACCGTGCGCGGCCGGGTGATCGACGTTGCCTGCCGGCCCGTGGAGGGTGCCGTCCTTGATATCTGGCAAGCGGATCCGGACGGGGTCTACGACATGGAGGGGTTCGGGTTCCGGGGCCGGATTCGCACCGATGCCGAAGGTAGGTACATGTTCGTGACACTGAAACCGGGTTCCTACGGATCCGGGTTTGTGCGAACGCCGCACATCCATGTCTGGATTCAGGCGGTTGGTTTCCGGCCGCTCACGACACAGATCTACTTCCCCGAGGAAAACCTGAATGCTCAGGATGCACTGTACCGCCCGGACCTGACCATGAGCGTGTCCAAGGGATATGCGGGCCTGTCGGCGGTGTTCAGTTTCGTGCTGGAGCCGGATTGAAGCCCGGAACACCTGAACCGACACCTCTGGACCGTTCCGGCCGGCATCGAATGGCAGGGAGCCGAGCTCTCCCGCCTGATTCGCCTGAACGTCCAAGGGTTGCGTGCGCAGCGGCAGGCAGGCCGGGCCCGGGATGTCGAGATTCGTCCGTGCCGTGGTCGCAGTGCGTTACGGGCCTGAGAGCCTAAGAGTTTGTTCCTAAAGTCGCGGATAACCCCAAAAATCTGCTTGGTGACGGCCGAAGTACCGTCACCAAGCAGATTTGGGCGGAGGTCGCGCTGCCTCGGAGCCATGATACCCTCCATCTGTGGGTCGTAGCTTGATGAAATACCATGGATTGGGGCCACCAGCGACTTTAGGAACAAACTCTTAAGAGCCTGTGCGGAAACTATTGAGCGGCCCCGATTCTGGTATCTGCGACGTGGCTGGAGAGTACATCGGGATCAGACAAGCGGAACCTGTCAACGCCGTTGAGACAGCAAGGGTTGTCATGTACTGAGCATCTCCCACGGTAGGGGTGGCCTTCGGCGGGTGGATCCAGACCGTTTCGGGGAGCGCCCGCGGTTTCGGTTTCCCCTGGACGAACCGTTCCGGGTGCCGGCCCCAAGCTTGGCTCAAGGTGCGCCGGCGTTGCTCAATCCGCTGCCGGGCGCGGCCGTGGTGGACATCGTCGGGGGGGGAGCATCGCGAGGTCCGCATGGTGATGCTCCGTGTGGTACCAGGGGAAGAAGGATCGACCGAAGTCGATGGCAGCGGGCAGATCCGGGAAGCGCCCGGGGCACCCGGGGTGGTACTTCAAGGTCTTGAACTGTGCCTCCGAGAAGGGGTGGTCGTCGCGGACCTTGGGGCGGCTGAGCGAGCGGATGATACCGAGCTGGGCGAGGAGTTGCGCGGTGCACGGGCGGGTCATGGGGGCGCCGCGGTCGGAGTGCAGGGTCCGCACCCGGGGCTGGATCCCTTGCTTGAGACACGATTCCTCGATCAGCCGGCTGGCCAGTGCCGCGCTCTCGCGTTCGGCGACCCTCCATCCCACCACGTAGCAGCTGAAGAGATCAAGCAGCACATAGAGGTAGAAGGAAGACCCGGTCTTCGGCCCGAGCAGCCGTGTACTGTCCCAAGACCAGACTTGGTTCGGGGCGCGGGCGACGAGTTCGGGCTTGGCATAGCGTGGGTGGGTGAGCGGGTTGCGCCGTTCCCGCACCGGCTGCCGGGCGGAAAGGATGCGGTACCTCGTGCGCTCCGAGCACAGGTACCATCCTTCGTCGAGCAGCGCGGCCACGACCTCGGCCGGGGAACGATCGACGAAACGCGGGGAGGCGAGCCGGTCGAGGACCTGCTCCCGCTCCCCCTCGCTCCGGGCCCGGGCGGGCGTCGCACGGGGCTGCGGATGCCCGGGAACGGGCCTCCGGCGGCGGTAGAACGGGGCCCGGGACACCCCCAGCGCCCGACCGGCCGGCGCGATGCCGACCTGCCGAGCGAGGGAAGTGGTGGCTATCCGCAGTCCTTCCCGTCGCGGAGGCTGAATCCCAGCAGCCCGGCAACGTTTCCCTGAACTTCGAGAATCGTAGGGGCCGTGGCCAGCTCCTTCTCCAGCCGCGCCACCTGGGCCTCGAGCCGGCGAACCTGGGCGCCGAGGGGGGTGGGACGGCGCCGGCTTGGGACCGCGCTTGCGTGGCGTCAGGCCCTGCAACGCTCCCCGGCGGCGGGCCCTTGCGCCACGTCGACAGATGCGAGCGGTACAGCCCCTCGCGACGCAGCAGGCGGCCGATCTCGCCCGGCTCGCGACCGCGGTCCGCTTCCTCGACCATCCGCAGTCGATACTCGGCCGAGAACCGACGGCGGGTCGGCTTGGCGAGAACCTCCGGGTCCGGAGCGCGCCGAGTCGGCGGGGTCTCGGCCCTGGGGGGCGCGCCCCCAGGGCCGGCGTGGCGAGGGTACACCCCCCTGCCCACATTCGGGTCTGCCTTCATCATGGTTCCTCTCTGCCGCCCTCTAATTCGTGTCTGCACGGAAAATCACAACACATTGTATATGCAACCATATCTGGAATCTGGAGAACCGAAGATTCCTTCTTTGAGAGCATATGACGACATATTCCGCTGAAATCAGGCTGGATTCGATGAATCTTCGCCTTGTCAATATTGGGCTTTCATTCATGTAATCAGACTCTTAGGGATTTTCCGTGCAGACACTAATTCCCAGGGTAGTCGGTGTCTCAGCGATGTTGGCAGAGAGGGAAGCCCATTCCACATCTGTCAGATTGCTTTCGAAGCGGTCTCTCCGACGCCGATACTTTGCACGAGCGGCCAGAATCGGGCCCGCTCAATAGTTTCCGTACAGGCTCTGAAAGCCTCGGCACCCCGGATCATCGTCTTTTCGGTGCTCATTAGCCCCACCCATCCGCACCGCTGCCGACGCTTCGCCTGCCCCTCACGGGAACCGACGCACGGCTCGCGGAGAAACGCGGTTTGGTTCCTCCTTCGTTCTAGGGAACTTTCACCCCCTGTCTTCTGCCCGTTCGCCTGGCACACCAGATCCGGACGGGCCCGCATTCGGGCATCCGGTTCCGTACAGGACAGGTTCGCTCAAGCGGTCCCGTAGCCGTGCACGATCTTGGCCGCAGGCAGGGGCAAGCGGCGAAGCAGCGCGGCCATCGGGTCCCAGTTCACCCGGGCCGAACGACTGCGCCGCGACCACCACGTTCGCCAGATTCGGATCACCTGATGGCGGAAGCTGGCAATTCGGGCACGGTTCCCGCTCCGGCCGTAGTAGGCGCAATGGCCTCGTAGGACCCGAGCGAGATCGTTGCGCGGGTAGAGCAAGGGCGCGTGTCGATGCCGTCGGCACCACTCCCGCACCGCTTGCAGCGCCCGTGCCAGGCACCCCTTGGCCGTGTGCTGGCGCAGCCTGCCCATTAGTCACAAAAGCTGTCATTACAAGTGAATTGAGGGGCGTGTTCCCGCGAACGCAGCGGCCCATTTCCGACACGCCCGGCGATCGTGCGGACCGAATGCTTGACAAGGCTCGCGCACCCTGGCAGGGTGTGCATCATCATGGACTACACTCCCCTGCCGATCCGGCCCACCTTGGATCAGCCCGAGGCCTTGGCCCGGCTGCAGCCGATCCTGGATCGCTCGTCGAGCCGCTGGGCGGCGACCCGCGCCACCTGTGCCGCGTTCGCGCTGCGCGATGGACGCGGACATCTGCGCCTGCAGAGCTGCCTGTCGGCACTGGAAGCCCTGGACCGGGCCGGGCGCATCCGGCTGCCGCCGGCGCGTCCGGGGCCGTCGCACTGGGCCCCGCGCACGGATCCCCGGACGCGGCCGGTGCCGCCGGTGCCGGAGGTTCCGGGCCAAGCGGGGCAGATCCCCGACCTTGCGGTGTCGCCGGTGACCGACCGCGCCGGCCAGCGCGGGTGGGGGGCGATGATGGCCCGGGAGCATCCTCTCGGGCCGGTGCGGGCGGCCGGCTCGCAGATCCGCTACTTCCTGACCTCGGGCGAGGGGATTCTCGGCGGCTTCCTGTGTGCGGCGCCGACCCGGGTGCAGGCGGCGCGCGATCGCTGGATCGGCTGGACCCCGGCGCAGTGTGCGGCGGGGCGGCACCGGATCGTCGGCCTGGCGCGCTTCCTGATCCGGCCGGCTCTCGGGCGCTGCCGCAACCTCGCCTCCCGGGCGCTCGGTCTGTGCCTGCGCCGGGTGGTCGGGGACTACGAGGCTCTCTACGGTCTGCGTCCGGTGCTCATCGAAACGTATGTCGGTCCCGAGCACGACGGTACCAGCTGCCGGGCGACCGGATGGATCCGGGTCGGGCAGACGGCCGGTCGCGACCGTCATCGCCGGCCGGTGCCGGCCAAGCAGGTCTGGATGCGCCCGCTGTGTGCCGACTGGCGTCGGCACTTGGGGGCCCGGGTGGAGCCGCTGACGCCGTGGGCGGGTCTGGACAGTACCCGATGGGCCGAGCAGGAACTGGCCGGAGCGGACTTCGGCGATGTCCGGCTGAGCCGGCGTCTCGTATCCTCGGCGGCCCGGCTGGCGCAGACACCCTCGAAGACCTTCGTGACCGCAGCCCGGGGAGAAGCAGCGATGGTGACCGGCTACTACCGTCTGATGGAACACCCCGATGCCGTCGCCGTCTCGGCGCAGGCGATCCTCGCCCCGCATCGCAAGCGGACCCGTCAGCGGATCCAGGGACAGAAAACGGTGCTGCTGATCCAGGACGGCTCCGACCTCAACCTGGCGACGCACCAAGCCTGCGACGGTCTCGGCGTGATCGCCCGCAACCGGGGCTCCCGGGGCACGCTCGGGCTGCACCTGCACACGACCCTCGCCGTCGCGGCGGACGGCATCCCGCTGGGGGTGCCGCGGATCGAGTTCGATGCGCCGCCGCCCGAGGGCGCCGCCGCCGACGACCGTGACCCCAAGACCCGGCGCTGGGTCCGGGGGCTGGAAGACAGCGCCGCCCTGATCGACGGATTGCACGAGGTTCGGGCCGTGGCCGTCATGGACCGCGAAGGCGATGCCTTCGAGGTCCTGGAGGCCTGGCGACGCCTGGAAGGGCGGATCCACATCCTCGTGCGGGCCCGCCACGACCGCAGTCTCGGCCCGGGACGGTTGAAGCTGTTCGAACGCATGCGCCGGCAGCCGGTCCGGGAGTCCGGGACGGTATCGGTGCCGCGGTGGTCGGTACGGCGGGCGACGGGATCGCAGTCGGCCTTCCTCGGACGGGCCGCGCGCACCGCTCCCTACGCCCTGCGCTGGAAGAGCCTCGAGATCCCGGTTCCCGAAGGACGTGCCGAACCGGGCGCGCGGGCGATCCGCCTGTCGCTGGTCCAGGTCCGGGAAACCGCCGATCCCGAGGATGGAGCGAAGCCGCTGGAATGGCTGCTCCTGACCTCGCTGCCCGTGCGCGATGCCGGTCAGGCCCGGGAGGTGGTGGGCTTCTACGAGCGGCGCGGGCGCATCGAGGAGTTCTTCCGCATCCTCAAGTCCGGCTGCGATGGGGAGACGGGAGCCCATCGCACGCGGGAACGCGTCGAACGGGCCGTCGCCCTGCGCGCCGTCCTCGCCTGGAGACTGTCGGTCCTGGCCCTGCTCGGGCGCGAGACGCCGGGGCTCGAACCCGGGGTGCTGTTCTCCGAGGCCGAGCTGGCGGTGCTCGCGGACTTTGCCCGGCAGCGCCGCCTGCAGGCGCCCGACCACCTCGGCGCCGCCATCCTTCTCCTGGCCCGCATGGGCGGGTACCTCCAGCGCCGGCACGACGCACCGCCCGGAGCTCACGTGGTCTGGGAAGGATACGGCCATCTCGCACTCGGCGCCGACATCGTCGAGCGGGCCCGACAGGTCGGCCACCAGAGCGAAGTGAAACGCTGGATCTCGGGCTGAAAGCCCGGCCAAGGCGTATCGACCCACACCTTTCGCAGACTCACGGCACCTTCGATATGCAGGAACAGCGCCCTTGTCATGACAGGATTTGTGACTAATGAGCAGGGCGCAGCACCGCATGCTTCCATCTCGACCGCACCCAAACATGGGTGAAGCCCAGGAAGTCGAAGGTGGCGCCCACTCCCGGATCCGGGGGCAGCTTGGCCCGAACGTCAACGGAACGTGTCTTCTCTGCGTGCAGCCTCAGCCCGAACCGGGCCAAGCGCTGGCCGAGGACGGCCAGCACCCACTCGCAGTCCCGCTGATGCTCGAAGAGCAACGCGAAATCGTCCGCATACCGCACCCGTTGGCACCGGCCCCGGAGGCCTTTCATGCCGCCACACTTGACGTGCATCGGTCCGTCCGTCATGGTGACGGCATGCAAGTCGGACTTCGACATCTCCGCGCCGACACGGTCGAGTGGCTGAAGGCGGCGGCGGCCGAGGACGGCCGGACGCGTCATGCGCTGGCGCGCGAGCTGTGCGAACGCGAGGACTGGCGCCACGCCCGGGGCCAGCCCTGCGTGTCCCAGGCGCGCGGGGTTCTGCCCGGGATCGCGAAGCGGGCGGGGTTCGTGCTGCCCGCGGCGCGGCCGGGTCCGTGCCGCACGCCGGGCCGTCCGGGCGGCGAGGTGGCGCGCACCGACCCGGACCGGAAGCTGGCGTGCACGCTGGCGGATCTCGGGGAGGTCACCCTGGTCCCGGTGGGCGCGGCCCCGGACCGGCGCCGCTGGCGCGAGATGATGGAGACCCATCATCCGCAGGGTTGGAAGCACCGGCCGGGGAAGGTCCTCAACTTCTGGGTCGTGTCGTCGCGCCACGGCCGTCTCGGCGGCCTCGGGTATACGGCCGCAGGCTGGCATCAGGCGGCTCGGGACGCGGCCATCGGCTGGTCGGCGACGGCGCGAGCCGCGAATCTGGTGCAGCTGGTCCAGCAGCACCGCTTTCTCCTGCTGCCCGGCGTCCGGGTCGCCCGGTTGGCCTCGCACGTGCTGGCCCGGTCGACGGCGCGCCTGGCCGCGGACTGGAAGGCGGCGCACGGGACCCGGCCGCAGGCGGTCTACACGTATGTGGGACCCGAGCACCGCGGCACCTGCTATCGTGCGGCCGGGTGGAGCCGCTGCGCCGAACCAACCTCGGACCGGCCGCCGGGAGGCCGTGCGACCGCGCCGAAGGCGGTGTGGATCCGGCCCTTGGCCGAGGGCTGGCGAGAGGTCCTGTCTCGGGAGCGGGGCGCCGTCCTCGGTACCACGTCGGAGCCGTGGCGGCCCGGGAACGCCGACTGGGCCGACATCGAGTACGGCCGCGGTTCGCATCCCGACGGCCGCGTGCGCACGCGGGTGCTGGCGATGGGCCGGGCTTGGGAGAACGCTCCGGGCGCGTCCCTGCCCGTGATCTTCCCGTCCGCCGCCGCGCAGAAGGCCGCGTACCGGCTGTTGTCCAGCGCCCGGGTCACGATGGAACACATCCTCGATCCCCACGCCGAAGCCACGGTCGAACGCTGCCGGCAGGAGCGGGTCATCCTCGCCCTGCAGGACACCACAACGCGAATTACAACGGGCACTGCAAGACGAAAGGGCTGGTGAACCTTGGAGGCGGGGGCTCGGGCACCCGGGGAATCCTTGCCCATTTCACGCTGGCGGTGACCGAGGGCCGCCGCCCGCTCGGCGTGATCGACCTCAACGCCACCCAGCGCGAGGGCACGGAAGCCCCGGACCGCGACGCCACCGAGCGCGAGGACACGGAAGCCCCGGACCGCGACGCCGCCGAGCGCGAGGGCACGGAAGCCCCGGACTGCGACGCCACCGAGCGCGAGGGCACGGCAGCCCCGGACTGCGACGCCACCGAGCGCGAGGGCACGGAAGCCCCGGACCGCGACGCCACCGAGCGCGAGGGCACGGAAGCCCCGGACTGCGACGCCACCGAGCGCGAGGGCACGGAAGCCCCGGACCGCGACGCCACCGAGCGCGAGGGCACGGAAGCCCCGGACTGCGACGCCACCGAGCGCGAGGGCACGGACCGCGACGCGGTCAAGCCGGAGAGTGTGCGCTGGCTTCAGGGACTCGAACGCGCCCGTCAGCTGGCCGCCGCCTGCCCCGACACCCGGGTGGTCACGGTCTGCGACCGCGAAGGCGACATCTGGGAAAGGTTCGTACAGGCGCGCGCCGGCGGCGTCGGGCTCCTCGTACGTTCCGACCGCGGCCGGCAGCGACGGGTGGTCCGCAGCGACGGCTCCGTGGCGGACCTGTGGGAGGCCATGGCGGAGCCGCCGGTTCTGGGAACGAAGACGGTCCACCTCGCCGCCTGCGGCGGACCCCGTCCGCGCCTCCAGCGCACCGTGATCCTCGAGCTCCGCGCCACCGCCGCCGTCTACCTCGTGCCGCCGAAAAACCGGGACGACCGGACGCCGATGCCCGTGCTCGCCGTCTCGGTCCGGGAAGCCCGACCGCCCAAGGGCCGCGATCCGCTCCACTGGGTGCTGCTCTCCACCGAGGGCGAGGCCGACCTCCAGCACGCTCGACGCATCGTCGCCTGGTACGAGGCACGCTGGACCCTCGAGGAGTACTTCCGGGTCCTCAAGGTCGGCGCCCGGATCGAAGAACGCAAGCTGCAGGACGCCGACGACCTGCGCACGTGCCTCGCTTTCGATGCCATCACCGCATGGCGGGTCATGGACCTCAAGCGCCTCGCGCGCGATCCGCCCGACCGCCCCGCCCTTGAGTTCTTCACCGACCGCGAAATCGGGGTTCTCTACCGATGGCTCCGGTACGATCGCATCCTCCGGGCCCCGCCTGGAAAGCCGCCCGACCTCCGCACCTTTGTGGTTGATCTCGCCCGCATGGCGGGCTTCCGGCCCAGCAAGCGTCAGCCGCTTCCGGGTACTGCGAAAATCTGGCAGGCGTGGCGGAAATTCAAGACCGGACTCGAATTCGTCCAATCAGAAGGGAACCGCACATGAGCCAGATTGCGTCAACAACGGGCTATTGAAAGGTCTCGGTCCGGGAAGCCCGACCGCCCAAGGGCCGCGATCCGCTCCACTGGGTGCTGCCCTCCACCGAGGGCGAGGCCGACCTCCCGCACGCTCGACGCATCGTCGCCTGGTACGAGGCACGCTGGACCCTCGAGGAGTACTTCCGGGTCCTCAAGGTCGGCGCCCGGATCGAAGAACGCAAGCTGCAGGACGCCGACGACCTGCGCACGTGCCTCGCTTTCGATGCCATCACCGCATGGCGGGTCATGGACCTCGAGCGCCTCGCGCGCGATCCGCCCGACCGCCCCGCCCTCGAGTTCTTCACCGATCGCGAAATCGGGGTTCTCTACCGATGGCTCCGGTACGATCGCATCCTCCGTGCCCCGCTTGGAAAGCCGCCCGACATCCGCACCTTTGGGGTCGATCTCGCCCGCATGGCGGGCTTCCGGCCCAGCAAGCGTCAGCCGCTTCCGGGTACTGCGAAAATCTGGCAGGCGTGGCGGAAATTCAAGACCGGACTCGAATTCGTCCAATCAGAAGGGAACCGCACATGAGCCAGATTGCGTCAACAACGGGCTATTGAAAGCCCGGAGGCGGGGCTGGACCGTCTGCTCGACCCACCGATCCAACACGGAGTGCAGGAACAGGTTGGAGAGCAAAGGCGACCACACGCCGCCTTGCGGCGTGCCCGCTTCCGAGGTGTGCCGGACGCCCTCCTCCGGGACGCCCGCCCGCAGCCCTTGGTTGATCATGCGACGGAGGACACCGTCCTTGATCCGCAGGTCCAGGAAGGCGCGGAGTTCCCGATGCGGGATGCTGTCGAAATCCTTCGATACATCCGCATCGATCACCCAGCGCTTCTTCTTCATGATGCCCTGGTCGATGGCGTGCAGGGCATCCTGCGCCCCTGCGCCGATCGTCCAGGCCGGAACCCCTACGATCCCGGCACGAAGTCCGCTTCGTAGATGGGTTCCAGCAGCATGAGAATGGCTCGCTGCGCCACCTTGTCTTCCAAGGTCGGGATGCCCAGGGGCCGGACCTCGCCGTTCCCCTTCGGGATCCAGGTCCGCCGAACCGGCGGCGCGAAGGTGCGGCCCGACAGGATCCGATCCCGGAGGTCCTCCACGTTGGCCTCCAGGTTCTTCTCGTAGTCGGCCGCGGTCACGCCGTCGATCCCGGCTGCCCCGTCCTTCCGGGTGCGACGCCAAGCCTCCCGCATCCCACGGCCATCCCATGCTAGGTTTGTTGGAAGGCTGGGTTCCGCTGATTCCGGATGATTCGTATTGGTGCTGGCTTTTTGTGAAGCGGCGTGGTATCCGTGGTGGTCATGGAACGCGCCGCGGATGTTTTCGAGACGACTCCGGAGGGTTTTGCGCTCCGGGATGGGGTGGTGCGCTTGGCGCGGCCGGATGAGGTGTGTCGCTGGAACCGTGTGGTGGACCGTCATCACGATCTTGGTTTCAAGCAGTTTGCGGGTCGAGGTCTGCGCTACGTGTTCACGTGGCGCGGGCGGTGGATTGGCGCTGCGGGCGGGCAGACGGGCGCCTTCCGTTGTGCGCCGCGGGACCGTTGGATGGGTTGGCGCCGCAAAGAACCGTTGGAGCGGTTGCATCTGATCGGAAACCACACGAGGTTTGTGATTCTGGGAGGTCGCCGGGCGTTTCGGGGTCTTGCCTCGTGTGCGTTGTCGCGGATGCAGCGGCGTCTCAGCGACGACTGGGAGGCTGCGTACGGCAATCCGTTGCTGGTGGCGGAATCGTTTGTCTCGCCGACGAAGTTCCGCGGCACCCTGTACAGGGCAGCGAACTGGAAGTACGTGGGCAGGAGCAAGGGCTATGCACGTGCCAACGGGCGCTATACGGATCCGCACGGGGAGGCGAAGGATCTGTACGTGGTTCCGCTGCGTCGCGACGCCTGTCGTCGGTTGCGGGATCGTGCGCCGCTTCCTGCGGCGTGGGAGTTGCGGGCGACGCAGAGCGGCCGGTCGGCGCGGGAGTTGCGCTCGATGTACCCGCATTTTGCGGCGCTTTCCGACTTCCGGCGCGCGCAGGGGCGCACGCACGGCATCGCCTCGGTGCTATGCGTGATCGTGCTGGCGCGGCTGGCGAATCGGCACGGCGCGGTGGCGGCGGCACGCTACGCGAAGGCGATGACACAGAAGGATCTGGCGCAGATCGGTGCGTGGAAGAACCCGGACACCGGCCGGTAGGAACCGGTGTCCAAATCGACCGTGCACCGGGTGCTGCAGAACACCGACCCGGCGTGGATAGAGGAGGCACTGCGGCGCTGGGCGCAGCCGCGCCTGCGGGTCGGCCGCGCGATCGCGGTCGACGGCACGCGCATTCGCGGCGCCAACCGCACCGGCGAGGATCCTAACGAGACGGTCTCGCGGATCGAGCACGGGACCGGCATGCCGGTCTCGATCCTCAACGATCCTGACGAAGGCGGGGAGATCGCCGCCGTCCACGCCGCGCTCGAGACCGCGCCGGTGGCCGGCCGTCTACTCACGCTCGACGCGCTCCACACCACCCGCGAGACGGCACGACGGATCGTCGAGACCCATGGCGCCGACTGGATGATGACGGTCAAGGGCAACGCTCCCAAGACCTTCGAGACGTTCGAGAGCATCCACTGGGAGACCACGAGCACGGGACGCTACAGCGAAAAGCCCACGCTCGAGCACGGCCGCATCGAGCAACGCAGCATCGAAGTCTTCACCCCGCCCGCGAAGATGATCCACGATCCCCATGTCAAACCGATCTTCCGTGTCACCCGGCGCGTCGAATTCAAGAAATCCGGAAAACGGACCATGGAACACGCCTACGGCAGGACTTCGGTCGCGGCCGACCGCGCCTCGCCGCAACCGCTCCTCACATGGAACCGCGGTCACTGGGTGGTCGAAAGCCATCACCCCATCCGCGATACCACCTTCCGCGAAGACGACTCCAGGCTCCGGGCCCGCAACGCACCCGCAAACCACGCGATCCTCAACACCCTTGCCCTTGCCGTCATCCTCCACAACCCGCGGAAGCTGCCCCAGCCCTTCCACCGCTTCGCCGACGCCCGTCACCCCTATGCCGACAAGCGCAAGCAGGTCCTGCACGCCGTCACAAGACCCGGCTGACTACGCTCACACCCCGACCGAAACCGCACGTATCCAAGCCGGGCCCCCAACCCGGCCGGCCTCTCGCTCGCCCCGGATCCGCCGAAACGGACCCCTCGCGCCTAAATCCGCGCCACCACCGGGCCGCAAACGTCCGCACATCTCACAATCGCAGACTCGAACGCGTCGACCCGCGTCGCGATCGAGACTCCGATCGCATCACAGCAACAAGCATGGGATCTTCTTGCCCGCATCCAGTCCTTGTCCATCAGGGGGTGCACCGAGGGGAACACCCGGTCCGGGTACTTCCTCGCCTGCGCGGCGATCCACTGTGGTTTCGTTGACGTGTTGGCAGATCTCAGTGTCTCTTCCACCGTTTCCCTCCAGGGGTTCGGTTCCTGCAGCACGCCCCTTCCCTCCAGCGGCACCCGGTGGACCCGGTTCCCCGCCTTCGACGGTACTAGGGCCTGTTAACTCTATAGAGGCTTGAGGGCATCGACGATGAGTGCGAAGTGGATGAAGAAAGTAAAGACGACATCCAGCTTGTCAAATCTCGTGAAGACACGCCGAAATCGCTTGATCCTCCGAAACAGACGTTCGACTTCATTGTGTTTCTTGTACAGTTCTCGATCGTATTCCCACGGCGTGATCCGGTTGGCCTTCGGTGGGACCACGGGCTCCAGTCCCCGGCCTGCAACCAACGCACGAGTTTCGTCCCCTTCATAGGCCTTGTCCATCACCAGACACCGTGCGGTATTCGGCAATGCCATGCGGTGCAGCAACTTGCGCCCCTGGGGTCCGTCGCCCTCCTGCCCTCCGGACTAGGAAAACCCTACCGCGTTTCGATCCTTCGCAGCTACCCGATGAAGCTTGGGGGTCCAGCCCCCGCGCGACTTCCCGATGGCCTGAGCACCGTGCTTCTCGAGCGCTCCCGTACCGTCCGGGTGCACCTTCACCACGGTGCTGTCCAAGGACAGCACCTCGACCTTCACCCGCATGATGTCCAAGCGCTGCAACTCCGCAAACACCCGATCCAGGACGCCCTTCTTCGCCCAGCGGTTCATCCGGGTGGAGATGGTGTGCCCGTTGCCGAAGTGCGCCGGCAGCCCGCGCCATTTGCATCCCTGCTCGGCCACGTACAGGATCGCGTCGAGAACCGACAGAGTACTGAGCAAGACATTGCCGCGGTGCTTCGGAAAGACATGAGCAATGTGCTCGTACTGGGCTTGCGTGAGTTCCATGACCGGGAATCCTCTCTACGAACCAAGGATCCGGATTCGTATCTACTCACCCCCCTACTGATGACGAATCGTTTTTCCTGACGGGTGCGGATCCGGCATTGTCCCTTGCCCCTTTAAATCGCTCGCGGCCGATGACCGGAAGTGCGTGTTCCGGCTGACAAGAAACGGATCGATCTTCGTCATCAGTAGGGGGTGAGTAGATACCCGGATTCTACCACACATTCTACCACATAATGCGTTAACAGGCCCTAGCCCAAACCCTGCTTCCGGAGGCCCATCACCAGGATCTTCCCCAGCTCCATGCCGGGACGCCCTCGCAGGTGGGATCCCTCGGGAAGGATCCCCTCCTCCAGGATCTCGAACCACCGGGCCCGGGTCGACCGGTCGGCATACACGTGTTGCAGACCCCGCAGCAGCGGCGGAATGTCATCCCGCGAGTGTACGTGGATCTCGATCTCCTCGATCGCAACCTGGCCCCATTCCAGCTGAGGGCGGACGATCTCCCGCAGGGCCATTCTCCCGAAGATTCCCGAATCCCGCGCGATTTTCCGGCCCCAGCGGCCGATTCCCGCCCCACAGGGGGATTCTTCCCCCCTTCAATAGCACACTTCCATCACTGCAGTCAAATGGTTGTACTTTTTCGGGCGGGCGCGAGCTACCGGGGACCCGGGTTGCAGGAATTCAGGAAGGACATGCGACGGCCCGTCAGCGTCGAACGGCGGGGGCCTCCACGGCCAGACCGGCCCCGCGCCAGGCGACATAGAGTTGAAGGGCATTGTAGTCGTCGCTGCCGATCGGCAGCGGTTCGGCCCGCGCCTGTTCGTTACAGAACTGGAACCGGCGATGCACGGAACTCACGGTGCCCCATCGCAGCAGGTAGGCCGGAAAGCCGTTGATCTGTCCCTGACTGATCCGTTCGGCGCGCAGCAGGTGTCCCACCCGCTGGTCGTGACACTGGGTGCAGGCGAGGTGCATCTGCCCGACCCGCTCGGCGTACAGCTCGCGCCCCCGCCGAAACCACGGCCGTGCGTCCCCGTCGATCCGCACCGCAAGGGGCCAGCCGACCGACTGACGCGTCACGTAGGAGCTCAACGACAGCAACGGCTCGCTCTCCAGCGCATACGGATCGGTTTCCTGGTGGCGGACCCGGCACGCATTGATGCGCTGTTCGAGATTGATCAGACGACCGGTGATCCCATCGACCTTGGGATACGTGGCGGCTGCCCCGGACAGTGCGGTCGCTGCTCCGTGACACGAGCGGCAGGACCGTCCCGCAGCCCCGTCCGGACGCGACCAGAGTCGCGCGCCGCGCTCCACCCAGAACTGCCCGGGATTGCCGAACTCGTCGTCCTGGATCGCCTGCGTCTCCGGGCGGGCGAACTCGTATCCGGAACGGGGCGGCTGCGGCGGTGATTCGGGCCCGGCCCCCACCGGCCCGGCCGCGGCCGCCACGACCATCGCCGGCCAGCACGGACGGAAGTCGATCAAGCGGCGGCGGACGGAGAGGCTGCCGTCACCGGCCACACCTCTCGACCCTCCGCATCCACCACCACGATGAACGCGCTGCGGGCCGTCGACTTGAGATAGTCGTCAATCCACTCCACCTCGACCACCCCCGACTCGTCCATGCGCAGCGGAAACGACAGAAAGGGGTTCTCCGACACGCCCGAGTACCAGTGCGCGCGAAACACCTCCGCCCCGTTGAAGCGGCAGACCACGGACTGAATGATGAACCGCGGATAGATGACGCCGCTGGCAGGATCCCGCCGCACGCCCGGCTCCATCGGGTGGCGGGCCAATGTCTTCACCACGATCACCTCGCCCTGGACAGCCCGTTCCGGCACCTTCAACCGGCGGTCGTCGGCCCGCGCGGCCATCGCCTAGCTGCAGGCCCCGACCGTCACGTGCACCCTCGATCGCGCAAGTCCCAGTCGACCATCAACCATCTCCGCGACGATCACCAGATCCTCGGTCTGCCGCAGGCGGCAGCGCATCGCGACCTCGGCCCGGCCCGATTGTTCCGTGAAATGGTAGGTAGCCACCTCGGGGAAAGGATTCCCCATCGCTAGGACATGGACCACGTCCGGCCGGTCGTCCCCGGCCATGCTGCACGCGACCCTGAATGTGATCGGCACGACGTTGCCGTTCTCCGCAATCTCGGGAGCCGAGAGTTCCACCAGACCCGGCACCGCCTCCCGGCCCCGCACGATGTTGCGGAGGATGCGTCTCGCCTCTTCCGGATCCGGCTCCACGCGAAACGTCTGACGGAAGCTCTGGAACCGGTCCCGGAAGGGACTTCCGGCCGTCTCCTCGGCGAGTGCCCGAGCGCCCGTCAGTCCGGATGCGGCGGCCGCCCCTCCGGCCTGCAGCAGAACCCGCCGGGTCGGCGCCGCCGACCGCCGACAGGCCGCAGTGGTCCCGCGGCTGGTCCGAGCTGCATCCCCGGTGCTCATGCTCCAGATATAGCTTCCCCGGTTGCGGGATGCCACCGTGCACGGTGGCATCTCCGGCCTCAGCGAAGCGAAACCAGGTACGCGACCACGTCCTCAATCTCCTGTGCGTCGAGAATCGGACGGCCGCGATAGGTTCTCCCCACCCGTCGGAGCCCGTCGACCCGGTGAAACGCAGGCATGACGGTATCCGGGTTGAGAACATGGGGGGCCACCAGCCGCAGCCGCAGCCCACCCGCGGTCGCCCGGCTTCCGATTCCGTCAAGCGGGGGGCCCAAGTCGCCGTGAAACGGTTCTTCCGGAATCGGTGCGCGGTGACAGGCGAGGCAGTTGCCCGACCGGCCGGCGACGATGGCCCGACCGCGTTCGGGACTGCCGGTCCGGCCGTCGAGCGGCTCGGGAATCGCATGATCGACGATCTGGTACATTGTCGGCTGTCCGCGACCGGATCCGGCCGGCCAGGTCGCGGCCAGCAGCGCCGCGCCCGACATCAAGACTGCGAGCCCCATGCGCGTCCCGAACTTGCCCCTGCTGCGGGATCCGGCAACGGCCTTCGCGAGATGGCTGATCCTTGCCGTCGCCGCCCCCGGACTGTTCTCGACCGGAACAACCGCTGCAGATCTCAGGGCCGAGGACGGCGCCCGTCTCGCGGCTCCCTGCGCCGGCTGCCACGGCACCGCGGGACGAGCGCCGGAAGGCAGCATCATTCCGGCGCTCGCCGGTCGGGATGCGGCGGAATTGTCTCGACTGCTGGAAGGGTACCGGTCCGGCGAGCGACCGAGCGAGGAAATGGCGCGGATCGCCCGCGGCTACAGCGCGGACGAGATCGTCGCGCTGGCGGCGTGGTTCGCCGCCCAGTCCCGGCGGGCCGAGCCATGACCTTGACCCGCCGCCACCTGCTGGCCGGTGCGGGGTCCGTGATGGCGACGTCCGTGCCGGTACGCGCCGAGCGCATCTTGCCGGCGTCGGGACCCCGGATCGTGATCCTCGGCGGAGGCTGGGGCGGCCTCACGGCCGCCAAGTACATCCGCCTCCTCGACCCCGACATCGAAACCGTCCTGATCGAACGCCGACCGGCGTTCCACTCCTGCCCCGTCAGCAACTGGGTCATCGGCCACCTCCGCACCATCGAGGACATCACGCACGCCTACGCCACACTGACCCAAAACCACGGCGTGCAGATCCTGCATTCGGACGTGGAGCGTATCGATGTCGATGCCCGGGCCGTCGCGACGGCGGCCGGCGTCGTCACCGGGGACCGCCTGATCCTGAGCCCGGGCGTCGCATTCGACTACTCCGGCATCGCCGGCTGGGGAGCCGAGGCCCACCACCGCTTTCCCGCTGCCTGGAGTCCGGGGGGCGAAACGGCCCTGCTGCGGACCCGGCTGGCTCAACTCCCGTCGGGCGGGCGCATCGTACTCACGATCCCTCCCAGCCCGTACCGGTGCCCGCCGGGACCGTACGAGCGGATCAGCTTGATGGCCGCCTATCTCAAGCTGCACAAACCGGGTGCTTCCATCACGGTATTCGATGCCAACCCGAAGATCGTGTCCAAGGGTCGGATCTTCGCAGCCGCATGGGACGAGTTGTACCCGGGAATCATCGACTACCGCCCCGACAGTCCACTTGTCGAAGTGGATGCCCGAAGCGGTACGCTCTCCAGCGACTTCGACGAGGTGATCGCCGATGTCGGCAATGTGATCCCTCCCCAGCGCGCGTCCAGCCTGCTCCATGATGCCGGCTTGGTGCCGGCCGGGGCAAGCTGGGCACCCGTGGATCCATACGACTTCACGTCGACCCTGGCACCCGATGTCTACATCATCGGCGATGCCACGGACCAGACCACCGTTGGCAGGGTTCCGAAATCGGGCTTCATCGCGAACTCCATGGGCAAGGTAGCGGCCCGGGCCGCGGTGGCGGATCTGACCGGCCGGGCGATTCTGCCGCCCTCGCTCATCAACACGTGCTACAGCTTGGTGTCTCCGGACGAAGGCGCATCTGTGGGTGCGGTCTACGGCTACGACCCGGACACCCGACGGCTCAAGGCCCGGGCCGGATCCAGCAGCGTGTCCGGTCGCCGGTCGGCGGCGACCGCGCTCCAGGCATGGGACTGGGCGCGCGCGATCTGGCACGACATGCTGGGCTAGCACTCGGACGACGTTGAATGGACGGTTGCAGGCATGATCCGCACCCACTGTTCCGACCTGCATCCCATCTGCAGCGACCCGATGATGGCCTCCAGTTCGATGATCGATCGTCGCGGATCCCGGACGCACCCGTTGCCGGCACCCTTCGGCAGGGTCTCCGGAAGCTCGGGCCCGGACCGGTGCCCGCCGCGCACCGTGGCGAGCCGGTACGGGCCGGGTGTGCAGGTCGCGGGAAGGAGGCCTTCGGACCGGTGGTCCCGAAGCTCCTCCGCACGCTGGTGCGGTGCGATCAGCGGACGGCCCCCTGCCGTCCCGAAACCGTCGCGAGCACACCGCCCGTGATGGCCGCAGCCAACGGAATCCCCGCCTGCCAGCTGTCCATGGCGCGCAAGGTCAGGAATCCGATCCCGCACGCCAGCAGCGGCACGGGCAGGCAGATCCAGGCTCCTGCCCGACGCGTCATCAGGCACAGGCCCAGCGTCGCCACCGCCGTCGGATCCGGCGCCGTGCCGGCAAACTCCCCACCGGTCACGGCCTGGCCGCGGGCAAGGGCGGTCAGCGGATAGGCCAGCAGCGCTCCCAGGGCCAAGCCGCAGCCCACAACCTGACGAACGCCCGTGATCCGCAGGCAGGCGAAACCGGACCGGACCGTGCCGAACCACGCCACCAGCAGCGCCTGAAGGCAGCAGACCGGCACCGCATAGGCCGCCCACCCGTTGATGGAAGTGTACCACCGCCCGACAAAGTACCCGCCGCACCAGATCCAGGCACCGGCCAGCAGTCCCGCGATCAGGTACGAACGAATCCGCCCGCCGCACCACCGCAGCGCAAGACCGGACGCAAGCAGCAGGGGGATCCCCAGCGGCACCGGCCAGGCCGCCCGGTTCGCCCGTTCGATCAGCCGCCAGTACGTCTCGGGGGCGAAGGGCAGCAGGTCCTGCAGCTGGCTGTCCGGCCAGAGCACCTTCAGAGGCTGTCGAAATAGGCGGTCAGACGCCGGCACAAGGCCCGATCCGGGATCGGTCCCCGGCCGGCGAGCTGGTTTTCGCGAACGTGGTCCACGCGCGTGGTTGCCGGAATCGCCGCGGTCACGGCCGGCTCCGCCAAGATGAACTTGAGCAGTACCTGCGCCCAGCTGCCCGCACCCAGTTCCGACGCCATCGCCGGCAGCGGAATCCCGGCCAGCTTCCGAATCAGCGATCCGCGTCGGAACGGGCGGTTGACCATCACCGCAATGCCTTTCTCGCGGGCGAGCGGCAGCAGCCGGGCCTCCGCCTCCCGGTCCGCGAGGTTGTAGGTCAGCTGGACAAAATCGACGGGCTGGGACGCCATGATCCGCTCGAGCTCATTGTGCCGACGGCCGTGCGAGGTGGTGACGCCGACATGGGCCAGTCGTCCGGCCTTCTGCAGGGCCAGAAGAAACTCGAGATTCGCCCTCCAGTCCACCAGGTTGTGCACTTGGAGGAGGTCGAACTGCCGGACTCCCCATCGCTGCCGGGTCCGCGCCAGCTGACCTGCTGCTTCCGCACCCGGCGCCCAGATCTTGTCTGCTGCGAACACCCTGGCCGGTCCGCCGGCCCGCACCAGCGCATGGCCGATGGTGGCCTGCGAGGATCCGTACATCGGCGACGAATCGATGATTCCGCCGCCGCCATCAAGAAACGCGCGGATGACCCGGGTCGACCGGTCGAGCAATACCGGGTCGGAGCCGACGTTGAAGGTGATCCAGCTGCCGAGGCCGATCCCCGGAACGTCCACGCCGGTGGTCGGGATTCGCCGCCGACTCGGGGCCGCTCCGACCCTCGGGACCAAGCCCGGAAGCCCGGTCGCGGCCGCCAGGCCGGCAGCTCCCCGAAGCAGGGTGCGACGATTCATCTCCCTTCGTCTCCTCCACTCCGGCGCCGCTTCCCTCACCTCCCAAGGTGCCGGCCCGGGCCCGACGACCGGCGGCCATGCGTGCGTTCCGCAGTCGGCCCGCACCCGGGGGGTCCCGGCCACCAGCCCGCTGGTCGTCGACCGCATGAACCCTCCGGCTTCCGCCGAACCGTCCTCCCTCGCCGCTGCACGGGAACCTGCCGGCCGCCACGCCGTCTGGTTCCGGCGCACGGATCCCGGGGGACCGGGCGGTTCATCCGGCGACATACCGGCCGCCGCTGGACGGGCGCGGATGGAGGCGGCTCACGATCCGGGCATTCGCACAGCCGGTGGTTCGGCAGTGCAGGAATCCGCGCCGCAGCGAATCCGGACGCTCGGCACCAGCGAACCGTCGGCGCAGTTCACGGCGTACACGACATCCGCCCCCTCGTTCCCCCGTCGCCGGACCTCCGGTTCCATGCACCCGGCGTCGACCGCGGCCGCACGTGCCAGCGGCCCGTGCTCGATCATCGCGACCGACGGAACGGCGGCGAGCACCGCCGCCATCGCAACCGGCCAAGCCGTGCACCGGCGCATGGGGCTCTCCCGAAACGAAAGGACGGAGGCCGGTCCGGCCGACCCGCGGTCGTCCCCATTGTATCGTAGACACGAAGCTCGGGCGGCACTCGGGACGGAGTCATGCACGTTCTGGAAGGAATCAGGATTCTCGACTTCACGACCCTGCTCCCGGGACCGCTCGCCACCCTGGTGCTGGCAGAGGCCGGGGCCGAGGTGATCAAGATCGAGCGTCCGGGCGGCGACCCGATGCGGCGCGCTCCCCCGTTCGTCGACGGGGAAAGCGTCGCCTTCGCGATGCTGAATCGCGGGAAACGGAGCATCGAGGTCGATCTCAAGGCGCCGGAAGCCGCCGGCCGCGTGCGGACCCTCGCCGCCACCGCCGACGTGCTCGTCGAGCAGTTTCGCCCGGGGGTCATGGACCGCCTGGGCGTCGGGTACGAAGTCGTCCGCAGCACCAACCCGAAATGCGTCTACTGCGCCATCAGCGGCTACGGTCAGGACGGCCCGCGCGCCGAGGTCGCCGGACACGATCTCAACTACGTTGCGGAAGCCGGCCTGCTGGGCCTGACGGCGGGTCGGGACGGCCAGCCGACGATGCCGCACGCCCAGCTGGCCGACATCGGTGCCGGCAGCTACCCCGCGGTGATCAATATCCTGCTGGCCCTGTACCGTGCCCGCACCACGGGCCGCGGCGCCTACCTGGACATCGCGATGACCGAGCAGTCCTTCCCGTTCCTGTGGCAGGCGCTGGCCCACGGGTGGGCGACAGGCGCGATGCCCGGTCCCAACACACTCCCGCTTTCCGGCGGGAGCCCGCGGTACGGCCTCTATCCTACGGCCGACGGGCGGATGGTTGCGCTGGGTGCCCTCGAAGACCGGTTCTGGTCCAATTTCTGTGCCCTCGTCGACCTGCCGGAAGCGCTCCGGAACGACACTCGCGATCCCGAAGCCACCCGCCGGGGGGTCCGGGCCGCCGTCGCCGCCCACCCGGCCTCCTACTGGCGTTCCCGGCTGCGCAACGCCAAGCACCTGTGCTGCACGCTGGTGCCGACGCTCGCCGAAGCGATCGAGGATCCGCAGTTCGCCGAGCGCGGGATCTTTGCCGCCGAGATTGCTGTGGGCCGGAAAGCACGACTGCCGGCCGTACCGGTCCCGCTCGCACCCGGCGTGCCCCGGCGTACGGGGGCAGGCCGTCCGCCGACCCGGGCCCCGCGCCTCGGCGACGCCAACTCCCTGCTGCCGGCACCTTGACCCGCGTCCTGCTCGTCCGGGAACCGGGGACTCCGGTGCCTGCCCCGGACGACCGCACCACGGTCGCCGTACTCGACCTGCCGCCGGCCGGCCTCCCGACCCCGGCCGCAACGCGCACGCTGGAAGCGGTGCGCACGAGCTGCGCCGACGCGATCGTGCTGGCCCTTCCCGACCGCCGCGCGGGGCCCGAACAGGCCGCGTTCGTCCAGCTGCTGCTGGACACCGCGCGCGTGCCCTCCGTGCTCGGATGTCCGCACAATCTGTACGGCGGTGCGCCCGCCGCGGACCGCGACGCGCTCGCCGCTGCCCTCGGCCGCGCCACCGCCGTTCTGCACGGGTTCGGCGCGAGGACCGTCGAACTGGCGCTGCAGGCCGCCGTCCGGCTGGCGCAACCGCGGCCCGGAACCTGACGGATGTCTCCCGTGCCGCGCGCATCGGTGCTTGCCATCTCGCCCTACCGGCCCGGGAGCTCCGGCGACCGGCGCTCCGGCCGGGTCATCAAGCTGTCCTCCAACGAGACCCCGCTCGGGACCAGCCCCAAGGCCGCCGCCGCCGCCCGGGCGGCCGTTGCCGATCCATCGCGCTATCCGGAGCCGGGTGCGACTGCCCTCCGGGAGGCCCTGGCCGATCGCCACGGACTGGATCCGAACCGGATCGTCTGCGGCAACGGCTCGGACGAACTCCTGGGGCTGCTCGCCCTCGCGTACGCCGGTCCCGGCGATGAAGTGCTGTACAGCCGGCACGGGTTCCTGATGTACCCGATCGCCGCCCGCATGGCCGGTGCCACCCCCGTCTCGGTTCCCGAAACCGACCTCACGGTCGACGTGGAGGCGATGGTGGGGGCGGCGACGCACCGCACCCGGGTGTGCTTCATCGCCAACCCCAACAACCCGACCGGTACCGCCTTGGATCTCACCGGCCTCCGCCGGCTGCGGGCCGGCCTTCCGAAGCGGTGCCTGCTGGTGATCGATTCTGCGTACGCCGAATACGCGGAGATGGAAGGCTACGACGACGGGGGCGCCCTGGTCCGTGAACGCGACGACGTGGTCGTCACCCGGACCTTCTCGAAGATCTTCGGTCTTGCCGGCCTGCGCCTCGGATGGGCCTGCGGCCCCGACCGCGTGATCGATGCTCTCCATCGGGTGCGCGGCCCCTTCAACGTCAACGCTGCCGCCCAGGCCGCCGGACGGGCGGCGGTCGCCGACCGCGAGTTCCTGCTCCGCGCCCAGGACCACAACCGCCGGCACCGCCACCGGCTGGAGGACTCGCTGCGGGAACTCGGGCTGAGCGTGCGACCCGGGGTCGCCAATTTCGTCCTGGCCGAGTTCGAACCGGGCAGCCCGAGGTCGGCGGAAGCAGCCTACGCCCATCTGGCCGGGCAGGGCATCTTTGGCCGTCGCGTCGCCGACTACGGGCTGCCGCATCACCTGCGTTTCACGGTCGGCCTTGAGAACGAGAACCGCACCCTGATCGCCACGCTCGCGGACTTTCTCCGGGGCGCGTAGACGCCGCGACCGGACCTGCCTGTTACAGTGCCGACCCCCGCAATCCCCGGCCAGGGAGAACCTCCCGGCCCGCCGGAGGTTCCCATGAAGCTCTATACCTTCGCGCCGGCCCCCAATCCCCGGCGCATGCACATGTTTCTCGCGGAGAAAGGGATCGAACTGGAACAGGTGGAGGTGCGGATCCGCGAGGGCGCCAACCTGACCCCTTCGTACTCGTCGTTCAACCCGCTCCGTACCGTCCCGGTGCTGGAGTTCGATGACGGCCGCACGATCACGGAGAGCATCGCAATCTGCCGGTACTTCGAAGCGGTGCAGCCGGAGCCCGCACTGTTCGGCCGGACGCCGCTCGAGAAGGGCATGGTCGAGAACTGGCATCGCCGCGTGGAACTCGAGGGTCTGCAGGCCGTCGCCGAGACGCTGCGGAACAGCAGTCCCCGGTTCGCCGACCGGGCCCTGACCGGCCCGAGGGACTATGCCCAGATCCCGGCTCTCGCCGAGCGCGGACGGGCCCGGATCGGCTGCTGGTTCGAAGATCTGGACGCCCACCTCGCCGACAGCCCCTACCTCGCGGGCGACGACTTCTCGATGGCCGACATCTCGGCCTATGTCACGGTGGGGTTCGCGAAGGTCGTGCAGGTCCGGCCCAGCGACTCGCTGGCGCATCTCGCACGGTGGCGCACAGCCATCGATTCCCGCCCCTCGTCGCGGGTCGGGACGTGACCGGCTGGAGGATTCCCACCGCCCGCGCCATATCGTGCATGCAACCCCGGCTTCAGCGGAGCAACTTCCCATGGCCCGACCCGACTCCCGCGAGGATCTCCTCGCCGACCTCGGCGGTCTCGACCGCGACCAGACCCTGCCCGTCGTCGAACAGGCGCTGACCGGCGCCGACGACGGCGAGCTCTTTCTCGAAAACGCGCGTTCCGAAAGCCTCACACTGGATGACGGGCATATCCGCTCGGCCGCGTTCCACCACGCCCGGGGGTTCGGCCTGCGGGCCGTGATCGGAGAACGGACCGCCTACGCCCACTCGTCGGACGTCAGCGTCGACTCCCTGCGGCGGGCGGCGGACACCGTGCAGTCGGTCACCCGCGGAGCCGCGGGGACGGTGGAAGTGGCGCCTCCGCCTGCCAACGAACGCCGCTACAGCGATGCGGATCCGATCGGCGCCGTGCCGTTCCAGCAGAAGGTGGAGCTCCTGTCGGAGATCGATCGCTACGCCCGGGCGCTTGATCCCCGGGTCCGGCAGGTGTCCGCCACCCTCTCGGGCTCGCACCAGTCCGTGGGCATCGTCCGGGCCGGCGGCGCCGAGGCGACCGATGTCCGGCCGCTGGTGCGTCTGAACGTCAACGTGGTGGTGCAGGCCGGGGAGCGGATGGAGAGCGGCGCCTACGGATCCGGGGGGCGGCACGGCTATGCGGTGCTGCTGGACCGTAACACGTGGAGCCATCACATCGACGAGGCGCTCCGCCAAGCGCTGATCCTGCTGGATGCACGGGCGGCGCCGGCCGGCGAAACCGATGTCGTGCTCGGTCCGGGCTGGCCGGGCATCCTGCTTCACGAGGCCATCGGCCACGGCTTGGAGGGCGACTTCAACCGCAAGCGAACCAGCGTGTTCAGTTCCCTCATGGGCGAACGCGTGGCCAACGAGAACATCACCGTGGTCGACGACGGGACGATGGACGGACGACGCGGCTCGCTGACGATGGACGACGAGGGGACGCCGGCCCAGAACACCACCCTGATCGAACGAGGCCGGGTGGTGGGGTACATGCAGGATCGCCAGAATGCGCGGCTGATGGGCACGGCATCCACCGGCAACGGGCGGCGGCAGAGCTACGCCCACCAGCCCATGCCGAGGATGCGCAACACCCTGATGATGGCCGGCCGAGAGGATCCGGAAGAGATCGTTCGGTCGGTCCGGCGAGGCCTCTATGCCAAGAGCTTCGCCGGCGGTCAGGTGGACATCACCAACGGGAAGTTCGTCTTTTCGGCAAGCGAAAGCTACCTGATCGAGGACGGGAAGATCACCTGCCCGGTCAAGGGCGCGACGCTGATCGGCTCCGGATTCGAAGTGCTGAAGAAGGCCACGCTGATCGGGAACGACCTGCAGATGGATCCGGGGATCGGCAGCTGCGGCAAGCAGGGACAGCTGGTTCCCGTGGGCGTCGGCCAGCCGACCATGCTGGTGCACGGCCTGACCGTCGGCGGCACCGATGCCTGACGCCGGATCAGTGCTCCAGGACGGTCAGGGGAAGTTCCCGGAAGTCGCCGCGGAGGGCCAGCCAGGCCCGAACCTCCCACCGCGGCCCGGATCCCGCGATCAACCAGACCAGCCCGGGCTCGTTCAGACAGCGCCGGTCCGTCTCCGAAGGAGCGGCGGTTCCGGACGGGTGGGAGTGGTACACGCCCACCAGCGGTTCGGCGCCGCTCCGGGCCGCGCGCTGCACGCGCAGCCGGACGGCGGGATCGACTTCGAACCTGCGCACCGGATCGGACGCGAGGTTGCGACTCGGGACGCAGCCGCTGAGCATGATTCGATCGGACCCCGCCCGCCCGAGCAGCAGCCCGCAGGCCTCTTCGGGGGCCGCCGCCTCGGACGCCGCACGCACGCTCTCAAGCAACGACCGCGGGGCCGTCACGCAGGGACCGGAATCAGGCATGCGGATCGTCGGCCGGGACCGTCGGGGCGCCGGCACCCCCCTGACCTGCAAGATCGACCAGGACCGCGATGAGCACCGCCGTGCCGGCCAGGATGGCAGCCCCCATGACGATCACCACAGCCAGCAGGATGCGCTCGGTTCTCGCTTGAAGGAGTTTCCGCACCCGTGCCTCCCACCGGTCCGGTCCGCGAAATCGACTGGATCGTACCGCAGAACACGCCCCCGATGCGGATCGACCGGCTGGTGGCGGCAACCATCGGGACCCTCAGCCGATCGCAGGCGAGGTCCCTGATCGAACAAGGGAACGTGACCGTGGACGGAGCCGTCGAATCCAGCCCTTCTGCCCTCGCCCGTCCCGATGTCCGGATCGCGGTCCGCATTCCACCGCCGCCCCCGGCCGACCCCCGCCCGGCGCTCCTCCCGCTCGATATCGCCTACGAGGACGAACACCTCATCGTCATCAACAAACCGCCGGGCCTGGTCGTCCACCCGGCTCCGGGCCGCCGCGGCGATACCCTCGTCGACGCCCTGCTCGCTCACTGCGGAGACCGTCTCTCGGGCATCGGCGGCGGAACCCGGCCCGGCATCGTGCACCGTCTGGACCGGGATACGTCCGGCCTGCTGGTCGCGGCCAAGACCGACGAGTCCCATATCCGGCTGGCGGCGGCAATCTCCGCCCGGGAGGTGAAGCGCATCTACCAGGCCGTCTGCTGGGGCCTGCCGGTCCCCCGAACCGGCCGCATCGAGCGGCCCATCGGCCGCCATCCCCGGCACCGCACCCGCATGGCCGTCGTGGCGCAGGGCGGACGAACAGCGGACACGCACTACCGCACACGGTTCGATGTCGGCGGGAAGGTGAGCCTGCTGGAGTGCCGGTTGGGGACCGGCCGAACCCACCAGATCCGCGTGCATCTGGCGTCGGCGGGCTGTCCGCTGATCGGCGACACGCTGTACTGCCGGGCCCGCACCCCTTCCGCCAGCCTGGGCCCGGCCCTCCGGACCAGCCTTCGCGCCTTTCCCCGGCAGGCCCTGCATGCGCACCGGCTCGCATTCCTTCACCCCGTCACCGGCGTTCCGCTGCGCCTGACCGCCGCCCCTCCGCGCGATCTCGGGATTCTGCTGCAAACCCTGCAGGCCGCACGGCACGACGAACCCGCATCCCTTGCCAGAACCGCGCCCGAACGGCATCTATAGGAACCCGTCTTCCTCCGCGCCTCCCTCTCCCGGGGGCGTTTCCGGACCGTCCGCGCATGGCCAATCTCGCTCTGCCCGTCCTCGCCCAAACCGGACTCGCACGCTATCTCAAGGAGATCCACCGGTTCCCGATGCTGAGCCGGGACGAGGAGTACACGGAAGCCACCGCCTGGCGCCAACACCAGGACATCGACGCGGCCCATCGGCTGGTCACCAGCCACCTGCGCCTCGCCGCGAAGATCGCGATGCGGTTCCGGGGATACGGCTTGCCCGTCACCGATCTCATTCAGGAAGCGAACATCGGCCTGATGGAGGCCGTCAAGCGGTTTGATCCGGACCGGGGGTTTCGGCTCTCCACCTATGCCATGTGGTGGATCCGGGCCGCCGTCACGGAGTATGTCCTGCACTCTTGGTCGCTCGTGAAGATCGGTACCACGGCCGCCCAGAAAAAGCTGTTCTTCGGACTTCGCCGAATGAAGAGCGACCTCCAGCTCATCGACGGCGGCGACCTCGCGCCCAAACAGGTCGAGGAGATCGCCCGGCGCATGGAGGTTCCCGAACGGGAAGTCGTGTCCATGAACCGACGCCTCGCCGGCACGGACCAGTCGCTCAACGCCCCGGTGGGGGAGGCGGAGGACGGATCGGAATGGATCGACTGGGTCGAAAGCGACGAGGACGACATCGAGGAGGCACTGGCCGAATCGGAAGAACTGGCGCAACGACGGGCCCTTCTGGGCCGGGCCCTCGCCGAACTCAACGACCGCGAACGTCGGATCTTCACCGCCCGGCGATTGTGGGAGACTCCGCGTACGCTCGAATCGCTGAGCAACGAGTTCGGCGTCAGCCGCGAACGGATTCGTCAGATCGAGGTCCGTGCCTTCCAGAAGGTGCAGGCCTCCATGCGCGACGCCGTCGCACGACACGAACCCGTCCCCGGAAGATTGAAGGCCCTGCCGCCATCGGATCGGGTCATCGTCGCAGCCTCCTGAACCACCGCGCACGGCGCCGCCGTCGGTTCGAGACTGCCCTCCGGATGCGTCCACGCTCCTTGGGTTCCGGACGCGGAGGGCCGGCCAATGGCAGGAAGACGCCACAAGCCGGCACACGCGGTCTGCCGGCCGCACCGCCTTCCTCGGGTAGCCGTCCCCTCAGACGTCCGGCCGTTCCTTGACTTCCCGGTCCGTTGCGCTCCGCTGACTCCCGTTTCTCCCTGCCTCAGCCCGGTTCTCGGCCGGGCCCCTCGCGCAACCGCCTGAACCGCGACCGTCGCGCAATGTCGAAGCCCGTTACGGACGCCGAATGGAATTTCTCCGGTGTCAGCTTGTGCCACCGATCAGGAACGATGTCCGATCGCACGTCACAGAGTTCCTTCGCGCTGCCGGTGATGCGGTTCCCGCTCGCTGCATCCGTTCCCGGAAATCGCGCCGCGCGATCGCGCAACCGGCGTCCAATCGTGTTTTCGTCCAGCACAGCCATTCGCGCCGGATCCCGAGATCGCTTGAAGGGTCGTCGGAACGGGTCATGACGATCTGCGAACCGAGGAGCTTCCGGCATGCAGTGGCGGTGGCGCGACGGGCGCCAGGGGGCGGTCGGCGGCAATCCGTACTCACTCACGGCCACGAAGGCACGCACTCCCGTCCGACCCGGCCCTCGACGAGATCGGAAACACGGGGTTTCGGATGTGGACAGGATAGAATGCTGTACACAGTCGAATTCCGTGATTCCTCAATCGGCACCGTGGCCGGCAATATCCGGCACGTCTTCCAAATCGATACGGCCATGGTTGATCAACTGCGTCCGGGTCGTCATCGGCGATACGTCGAAGTGATCCGCGGCTTCGTTCTGCTTTTCTTCGGAGTAGTCGCCGTTCAGCATCTCCTCCATCGAGGAAAACGGGCTCAATAACTCGGCAGCGAAGGCTCGTTGCGCCTTCTGTCTGTAGCTGTGGGCGCGTGTTGCCGGATACAGCCGGTCGACGTATCGAACTCCATGCGCACGACCCCCAGAGGGAACCCTGCCCCCAAAGGCTCAACGGCTGCCGGACCGATCCTCGAAACGGGCATGCCGGGAACCAATCAACCGAAGCGATAATTTGCGGACGGGCCCTCATCGATTGGCGTAGCCGGTGTCGTGTACGCGAAGTCCTGTACGAAATACCCCGTCCCGACCCGGAACTTCCGGCTTCCCTTGATTGAGCCTCCCGGCGCTCAAGAAGCGATTCCCGTGAACAGGGCGAGGGCGCGGTTCACCGCCACCATGTCGGCATCGTCAAGATGCCCGAAAACCTGTCCGATACGGCGCGTTCCCGCCGAGAAGATCTGATCGACATGACATAGGAACGCGTGCGCAGACCATTGTTCCCGGAGGGCTCGACCGGCACACGTATCAGCGGAACGTCGAGTGCGGCCGAAGTCAGCAATACGACTGTGACCGTCAACGTCAGTTGGGCGAAAAGGTCCGATCGGATCACCAGCGCCGGGCGCGGTTTGCCATGTTCGCCCTGCAGCGCAACGGTGACGAGGTCGCCGCGCCTCACTCCTTGTGTCCGGCTTCAAGGATATCCAGATGTTCGGCAAGATCGTCCGCCGCCGCGTCCATGAATTGCATGAGTTCGGGGTCAGCACGGTTGGCCGCATCGACGACTACAGCTTGGCGGGCGCACTCTTCGGCAAAGCCGAAGGCGCGGGTATCGGGAACCCAGATCTGTATCGGCCGCAGTCCCTGCGCCCTGAGGGCCGCCCTGCGCTTCTCTACGCGTTGCGCACTGGTGGATGCAGGGGCCATGGCGCGTCTCCCATCGAATCGTTGCGCTACATGTAACACTTTTGCCTGTTGCGGGGGAAGGCCTCCGGTCTGATCGAAGGAGCGATCTGTTGTTATCAAATGACTGACTTGGAAGGGCGAGTCGAGGAATAGGTGCGGGTGGAGCAGGCCCGCCCAAGTCAGGAACATTCTGCTCTCGAAGGCAGGGCCGGAGTCTCGGGGGAGCAGAGCCGCAGTGGTGCGAATCCATGACTGATTCGCCGTAATCTCGGGTCGCCTGGATCCCTCACGGGGTCGTGCAGGCCAATCCGGCGAGGGATTCCGGATGCCCGGGCCGGATGCTGCGCTGCGCCGTTCGACGACGCCGTTTCCTGCTGCCGGGTTCCGTCGCCGGCGGTTCCGGGCTCGGGCAGGGTCAGGATGGCATCAAAAGCCTCCTGTGCGCGGGCGGCGTACCGGCGATGGGGGCCGGGTAGATGATGTCGAAAACGGTCGTCCCGACGCGCCCTGGCGTCGGCGGCATGGATCGGACCGGCGAGATTGCGCGGCAGGTTGCGCACCTGCACCCGGCAGCGATCCTCGTCCCATGTGCAGTCCCACCTCATGGAGCCGGTTCTCAATCTGCCGATTCTGGTGCACCGGAGCCGGCCATGGCCCGGGCCCGGCGCGTCGGGCGTCGAGGGAAGTCCGGCGCCGGATCCCTTCGGTGCTGCGCTTGCCGGTATTGCGCATTTCCCGCTCGTGCATCTGCGCCCGGCCGGACGACACCCATGAAGAGCGGCCTGGGGGGCCTTGCGGCCCCGGGGATCGCCGGAGAGGTCGACGACGGCGCAACGGCGCCACTCGAAACGGCCATGATCCTTGTGAAGGTCGCGTGGCAAGGCGCCTGACGGAAGTCGATCGCTTGGAGATCGTTGCAGATCGTGTCCCGGTTGCCCTTGATGGTGATGATCCCGGAGTCGGAGCCGCACTCGATTCGGCACCGTGCGGTGTCGTGCCGGACATACAGCGCATCGAGGGTCACTGCGCATCCGGCAAGGTCGAGATTGCAGGAGTGTTCGTGGTCTGCCCCCTGAAACTGGTCCACCCTAAGGTTCAGGATGAGGAGGGCCAACCATGGCCAGAACGCGTTCCAAGCCGGATCCGATCGTCCGCCTGCTACGGCAGGTGGAGGTGCTGCTCGGCCAGGACCTGTCGATGGCAGAGGCGATCCGGCGGGTCGGGATCCGCGAGGTCACCTTCTACCGGTGGCGCAAGGAGGATGCCGGGAGGAACGGCGACCAGCTACGCCGCCGGAAGGATCCGGAGAAGGAGAACGAGCGGCTGCGCCGGGCCGTTTCCGACCTGGCGTGGGACCCGCAGATTCTCGAGGAGGCTGCCCGGGGAACCTTCCGAGCCCCTCGCGTCGCCGCCCATGGATCGATCCTGTCCGTGGTCGGCTCGAGATCTCGGAACGGCGTGCCTGCCGGGTGTCGGGGCCGCATCGCTCGATCCCGCGTCGGGTTCCGCGTCCCCGTGCCGACGAGAAGCGCCGGGTTGCGAACAGGATCGGGCTGGCTCGCCGGCAGGTCCGCTACGGCTACCGCCGCATCGCGGCCCGGCTGCGCGCCGCCGGCTGGCGGGTCCACGACAAGAGAATCGAACGCCGGTGGCGGCGCGAGGGGCGGAAGATGCCTGCCCAACCACGGAAACGGAGCCGACTCCGGCTCCGTGACGGCTCCGGTGTCCGGCTCCGTGCCGAGCGGGTGAACCCCCGTCCGGTCGTACGACTTCGTGCCTCACCGGACCGAGGACGGCCGGGCCTTCCGCAGGCTCAACGTGCGGGACGAGTTCCGCCGCGAGAGCCTGGCCCTCCGGGTCCGGTGCAAGCTTTCCTCGAGCGAGGTCGTCGACGTGCCGAGCGATCAGTTCCTCCTGCGGGGCGTGCCGGGCCCCATCCGTTCCGACCACGGCCCGGAGTTCGTCGCCAAGGTCGTGCGGCGATGGATCTCTGCGGCCGGCGCCCGCACCGCCTTCATCCGGCCGGGATCCCCCTGGGAGACCGGATTCATCGAAAGCTTCCACGCACGGCTGCGGGACGAGCTCCGGAATGGGGAGATCTTCCACACCCTGAAGGAGGCCCGGATTTTCATCGAATCCTAGCGCCGCCACGACCACGCCGTGCGCCCGCACAGCAGCTTGGGATCCCAACCCCCCAACCCCGGAAACGATCATGCCAAGCTGGTCGGCCGGCTCCGCTACGCTCCGCCGGCCAGCCTGGCGGAGAAGCCGCCCATGCACGGACATTCGCACTGGACCAGTCGATGGGGGCAGGCCATTCCCACGGCGTGACTTGGTTTGCCTTCGGTGGGGCCACGGGTTCCAGTTCCCGGCCCACAACCACCGAGACCGACATTTAATTGAATTGAGATTTCAGCGTGAATCGTCTTAAAATATTAATCCCGAACAAGAAATCGTATCTCCATTGCGCATCTAGTGTGAATGTAACCTGTCCGAATTGCAGGCAGGGAGACGGATTGAGTACGCATAGAACACGAAAGCGAAAACGTCTTTGCTGGAATTGAACGTAAATACTCACCCCTTGTTGGGGTCGGGTTGGCCGTAGTGCTCGTTGAGGATGTCTGCGGCCTTTCCGTCGAGGGCGATGTGGATGGCGACGAGAGGGTGGTAGCCGAGTGCCTCCATGGAGGTGAGGAAGCTGGAGCCTCGGCACCATGCGGTTGCGTGGAGCATGGTGCGGAACCATCCGGACACCTTGATTGACCTTGGTCATTCGGATCTTCGGTTCTCCGGCATGGTGGGTGAAGCGGACGTCGGGGTCCTTCATGAAGCGGAGAACGGACGTCTCGTGTTTCACGAGACGTTCGCGCAGGAGATGGCTGCCGCACAGCGGGTGGCGGCACGGATCGTAGCCCCTGTACGCAGCCCAGCCGTCGTGGACCCGGACGCCCGGGTAGCGCGGGAGGATGCCGATCTCTTCGATCGCCTCCCGACCGCGCGTGCGGTGCGGGAACTTCACGGTCAGGGTGCCGTCGGTGACGACAGGGAGCCCTGGGGTCTTGCCGGCGACCCGGAATCCGGTCTCATCGACCTGCAAGGCCGGGCGTGGCAGGAGATGGGCCACGGCGACCTCCTCCCAGGATGCGAGCGCATCCTGAAAGCGCCGGACCTAGCCGAGGCAGGTCGCCTCGGAGAGCCTGATGCCGGAGATCGCGTGCACGAGCGAGACGGCACGGCGCAGGGACCGCATCTGGGCGATCAGCAGGTTGAGGACCAAGGCCTGGATGCGGACACCGTACTGCACGGGACCCGGCATGAGGTCTGGGAACCGGCCCTTGGTCCGGGCCCGGCACTTCGGGCATTCCTTGATCTCGGCGTCGACGCGGCGCTCGACGACTTCAAACACGATGTCGTAGAGGACGCGGCGCTCCCGGTCGACGGGGTCGACGTCGTCGAGGTCGGCGCCGCAGGCGTCGCCGGCATCGACGGTGATCGTCTCCTTGACGGGGGTCGTGCGCCGGGGGCCGCCCGTCTGCGGGTTCGGCTTCGGGCCCTTGCCGGGGCTCCCGGTGCGCCGCGCGCTCTCGTCCGGGTCCGTCTGGGACGGCGGCAGACCGGAGTTCCGGCTCGTCGTGCGCGTGGTCTTCTCCATGAGCACGGCCAGCAACCGCTGTATCCGCATCCGCAGGCCGCGGACGAGCGCCTCGCACTCCGGGTGGACCTTGTCTTGCGTGCGGAGATCCTGGAACCGCTTCCGGAAGGCGTCGACCTCCGGGCGCAGGGACGTGCCGGCGACGCTCGTCCTCCCGATGCCTCCACCACCCGGACGGCCGCCCGCACGGCGAACCGCTCGCCTTCGGGCATCGTCCGGGAGCGCCGCGCCCCGCTCTCTGCGAGGCGCGGGATGCGCGGGCGGTCGATCGAGTTCCGGCCCGCGCACGTGGGCCCGTGCGGCCGGCCCGAGGCGAAGGTCGCGAGAACCTGCAGGGCGCAGCCCGGGTGACGTTCCACCGGGGTATCTACTCACCCCTCTACTGATGACGAATCGTTTTTCCTGAGAGCCTGTGCGAAAACTATTGAGCGATCCCGATTCTGGTGTCTGCGATGTGGCTGGAGAGTACATCGGGATCAAACAAGCCCATTCCACATCTGTCAGATTGCTTTCGAAGCGGTCTCTCCGACGCCGATACTTTGCACGAGCGGCCAGAATCGGGACCGCTCAATAGTTTCCGTACAGGCTCTGACGGGTTCGGATCCGGCATTTTCCCTTGCCCCTTTCACTCGCTCGCGGCCGATGACCGGAAGTGCGTGTTCCGGCTGACAAGAAACGGATCGATCTTCGTCATCAGTAGGGGGTGAGTAGATACCCACCGGGTACTCACAGCGGAAGGAGTCGATCGCCCGGCGGGGGAGGTCGAGGTCGAGGCTGCGCCGCGCCCTGCCTATGACTCACATCAGTAGGCTTGACCGGAGTGCATGGACCCTCTACGGTGCGGCTCCTGTCGGCCATGGAACCCGTGCACCGCATCTTGAGACAGCCGGCGCATCTGCGCCGGCTGCAGGCGCTTCGGTCCCGGGAGCCGCCGGCCCGCCGTCGGGCCGGGGTCCGTCGGGTGTGTCGGGAGTTTCGCCTGATCGACGCGCGGGGTCGCTGGCGCGCGCGCAGTTGCCAAGCGGTATTGGAAGATCTGGAGCCCACCCGGCAGGTGCAGTTGCCTCCGCCCCGCCGGGGCCTGGGTGGGGGCGCTCTCCGGCGGCTGGGCGCGGGAGTTCCGGCGCCGTCGGCGGTGCCTCCGGAAGCGGGTGCGCTGCACGATCTGCGCTTGGTGCCGGTGACCGGGGAGGCGGACCGGCGGATCTGGAACGAGCTGATGTTTCGGGAGCATCCGTGAGGGGCGGTGCGGCATGTGGGCGCCCAACTCCGGTATCGGGTTCGATCGGAGCATGGCATCTTGGGGGCCTTGGGCTTTGCGGCGCCGGCCTTGCGCCTGGCTTCCCGGGACCGATGGATCGGGTGGGACGAGACCACGCGGTCGCAACACCTGAACCACGCGGTGATCGGTCGGAGCCGGTTCCTGATCCGACCGTCGGTGCGCTGCCGGAACCTGGGCTCCCGGGTGCTGGGGATGGTGCTGGCCCGGCTGCCCGACGAGATCAAGGCCCGGTACGGGGATCGTCCCCTGCGGGTCGAAACCTTCGTGGATCCGGAAACCCATGCGGGCGCCGTGTTTGCCGCCGCCGGCTGGGAGCGGGTGGGAGAGACCACCGGGCGGGGGCGGTTCGCCCGTCCCGGGCAGGAGCGGCGGTCGGTCAAGGCGGTGGGGATGCGTCCGCTGCGGAGCGACGGGCGGGCGGTTTTGGGTGTGGCACCGGCGCCGGCGGAGGCCTTGGGTCCGGCCGACGGACGGGAGCGGGGGAGCTGGACCGCGAACGAGTTCGGCGGAGCTCCGCTGGGGGACCGTCGGCTCAGCCGTCGGTGGGTCACGAGTGCGTCCCTGATGGCCGACCAACCCGGCGCATCGTTCCCGGCCGCGGCCCGGGGTCAGCGGGCCTTGGTCACCGGGTACTACCGGAGGATCGACCCGCCGGCCGCGTCGGCGGTCCCACCGGAGGCCCTTCCGGCTCCGTACCGGGAGCGCACCCGCCGACGCATGGCCTCCTGCACGACGGTGCTGAGGATCCAGGACGGATCGGACCTCAACTTCGCGACCCATCCGAAGTGCGGCGAGCTCGGTCTCATCGGCCGCAACCGGAACGCGTCGGGCACCCGGGGTCTGCACCTGCATTCCACGCTGGCGGTCGACGCGGACACCGGCATTCCCCTCGGTGTCCCCCGCATCGAATCCGACGCGCCGGACGGCCGGGCCGAGAAGGGCAAGCCGCTCGAAGAACGGAAATCCGCCCGCGGGATGCGGGGGTTGCGAGACACCTCGGAGCGGGTTCCGGACGGCGTGCGGGTCGTCTCCGTACTCGATCGGGAGGCGGATTTCTTCGCCCGGTTCGCCGAGCGGCAGCGGCTGGGCACCGTCGATCTTCGGGTCCGGGCCCGCCCCAACCGGTCCTTGGGCAAGGACGAAGAGAAGCTCTTCGAGCCACGGGCAGCGGAACCCTCGGCCGGATCCTTGGAGATCGAAATCGCCCGCCCGTCGGCCCGCACCTCCACCCGCACCCAGAAGGCCCAGGCGCTGCGGGAAGCGCGGGTCGCCAAGGTATCCCTGCAGTTCCGGCGCTTCGACCTGCCTCCTCCAGGGAACGGAACCGGCGCGCACGACCCCGTGCCCATGACGGCGGTCCGCAGGACCGAAGAAGATCCGCCGGCCGGCGTGGAGCCCCTGCACGGGATCCTGCTCACCCGCCTGCCGGTATCGACCCGGAAGGCACGGCCATCCCACGCTAGGTTTGTTGGAAGGCTGGGTTCCGCGGATTCCGGATGATTCGGATTGGTGCTGGCTTTTTGTGAAGCGGCGTGGTATCCGTGGTGGTCATGGAACGCGCCGCGGATGTTTTCGAGACGACTCCGGAGGGTTTTGCGCTCCGGGATGTGGTGGTGCGCTTGGCGCGGCCGGATGAGGTGTGTCGCTGGAACCGTGTGGTGGACCGTCATCATGATCTTGGTTTCAAGCAGTTTGCGGGTCGAGGTCTGCGCTACGTGTTCACGTGGCGCGGGCGGTGGATGGGCGCTGCGGGCTGGCAGACGGGCGCCTTCCGTTGTGCGCCGCGGGACCGTTGGATGGGTTGGCGCCGCAAAGAACCGTTGGAGCGGTTGCATCTGATCAGAAACCACACGAGGTTTGTGATTCTGGGAGGTCGCCGAGCGTTTCGGGGTCTTGCCTCGTTTGCGTTGTCGCGGATGCAGCGGCGTCTCAGCGACGACTGGGAGGCTGCGTACGGCAATCCGTTGCTGGTGGCGGAATCGTTTGTCTCGCCGACGAAGTTCCGCGGCACCCTGTACAGGGCAGCGAACTGGAAGTACGTGGGCAGGAGCAAGGGCTATGCACGTGCCAACGGGCGCTCTACCGATCCGCACGGGGAGGCGAAGGATCGGTACGGGGTTCCGCTGCGTCGCGACGCCTGTCGTCGGTTGCGGGATCGTGCGCCGCTTCCTGCGGCGTGGGAGTTGCGGGCGACGCAGAGCGGCCGGTCGGCGCGGGAGGTGCGCTCGATGTACCCGCATTTTGCGGCGCTTTCCGACTTCCGGCGCGCGCAGGGGCGCACGCACGGCATCGCCTCGGTCCTGTGCGTGATCGTGCTGGCGCGGCTGGCGAATCGGCACGGCGCGGTGGCCGCGGCACGCTACGCGAAGGCGATGACGCAGAAGGATCTGGCGCAGATCGGTGCGTGGAAGAACCCGGACACCGGCCGGTATGAACCGGTATCTAAATCGACCGTGCACCGGGTGCTGCAGAACACCGACCCGACGTGGATCGAGGAGGCTCTGCGGCGCTGGGCGCAGCCGTGCCTGCGGGTCGGCCACGCGATCGCGGTCGACGGCACGCGCATTCGCGGCGCCCACCGCACCGGCGAGGATCCTAACGAGACGGTCTCGCGGATCGAGCACGGGACCGGCATGCCGGTCTCGATCCTCAACGATCATGACGAAGGCGGGGAGATCGCCGCCGTCCACGCCGCGCTCGAGACCGCGCCGGTGGCCGGCCGTCTACTCACGCTCGACGCGCTCCACACCACCCGCGAGACGGCACGACGGATCGTCGAGACCCATGGCGCCGACTGGATGATGACGGTCAAGGGCAACGCTCCCAAGACCTTCGAGACGTTCGAGAGCATCAACTGGGAAACCACAAGCACGGGACGCTACCGCGAAACGCCCACGCTCGAGCACGGCCGCATCGAGCCGCGCAGCATCGAAGTTTTTACCCCTCCAGCGAAGATGATCCACGATCCTCATGTCAAACCGATCTTCCGTGTCACCCGGCGCGTCGAATTCAAGAAATCTGGAAAACAGACCATGGAACACGCCTACGGCAGGACTTCGGTCGCGGCCTGCCTATGACTCACATTGTTTATCTGGACGTAAGCGCTGGTACAGCCCGCTGGACTGATCCAGCTTCAACAGACGTTCGTAGGTTTGAGCCATCGTCGCCAGCTGAGTGTACCCTCGCCAGATCACTGTGGGGCCGGGCGCGGGGTCGTTGCGACGGTTGAGATAGCCTCCGAGGATCGCCATGGTGTGCACGGCGGTTCCTAGGTTGTCGGGTCGGCACGGAAGCTTGCGCTCAAGGGCGAAATCCTTGAGCACCAGGATTTCCGTCGTGCAGAACAGGACCTCGGCGGGCAGTTCGGGGGTTTCCCGTCCGAGCATGACCATGGCGAAGAGTCGCCAAGCGATCACGGCCTTGATCGTGACCGCCCGTTCGATCCGGTGTCCTTCCCGGTGGTTGAGGAATTCCGCCTTGCATCCGCTTTTCAGGACCCGGTGCCAATCCTCGATCCGCCAGCGCAGGCGGTACCGTTCCAGCACCCGCCGCGCCTCCTTCCGGGTCGATACCGGCAGACTGGTGAGCAGGATCCAATTCAGGGGCTCCACGCCGTCCGGCGGATCTTCTTCGGTCACGCGGACCGCCGTCATGGGCACGGGGTCGTGCGCGCCGGTTCCGTTCCCGGGAGGAGGCAGGTCGAAGCGCCGGAACTGCAGGGATACCTTGGCGACCCGCGCTTCCCGCAACGCCTTGGCCTTCTGGGTACGGGTGGAGGTGCGGGCCGACGGGCGGGCGATTTCGATCTCCAGGGATCCGGCCGAGGGTTCCGCGGCCCGTGGCTCGAAGAGCTTCTCTTCGTCCTTGCCCAGGGACCGGTTGGGGCGGGCCCGGACCCGAAGATCGACGTTGCCCAGCCGCTGCCGCTCGGCGAACAGGGCGAAGAAATCCGCCTCCCGATCAAGTACGGAGACGACCCGCACGCCGTCCGGAACCCGCTCCGAGGTGTCTCGCAAGCCCCGCATCCAGCGGGCGGATTTCCGTTTTTCGAACGGCTTGCCCTTCTCGGCCCGGCCGTCCGGTGCGTCGTATTCGATGCGGGGGACGCCAAGGGGAATGCCGGTGTCCGCGTCGACCGCCAGCGTGGAATGCAGGTGCAGACCCCGGGTGCCCGACGCGTTCCGGTTGCGGCCGATGAGACCGAGCTCGCCGCACTTCGGATGGGTCGCGAAGTTGAGGTCCGATCCGTCCTGGATCCTCAGAACGGTCGTGCAGGAGGCCATGCGCCGGCGGGTGCGCTCCCGGTGCGGAGCCAGAAGGGCCTCCGGTGGGACCGCCGACGCGGCCGGCGGGTCGATCCTCCGGTAGTACCCGGTGACCAAGGCCCGCTGACCCTGAGCGGCGGCCGGGAACGATGCGCCGGGCTGATCGGCCATCCGGGACGCACTCGTAACCAACCGGCGGCTGAGCCGACGGTCCCCCAGCGGAGCTCCGCCGAACTCGTTCGCGGTCCCGCTCCCCCGCTCCCGTCCGTCGGCCGGACCCAAGGCCTCCACTGCCGTCGACGCCACGCCCAGGATCCGGCGCCAGTCGCTCCGCAGCGGACGCATCCCCACCGCCTTGACCGACCGCCGCGCCTGCCCGGGGCGGGCGAACCGCCCCCGCCCGGTGGTCTCTCCCACCCGCTCCCAGCCGGCGGCGGCAAACACGGCGCCCGCATGGGTTTCCGGATCCACGAAGGTTTCGACCCGCAGGGGACGATACCCGTACCGGGCCTCGATCTCGTCGGGCAGCCGGGCCAGCACCCTCCCCAGCACCCGGGAGCCCAGGTTCCGGCAGCGCACCGACGGTCGGATCAGGAACCGGCTCCGACCGATCACCGCGTGGTTCAGGTGTTGCGATCGCGTGGTCTCGTCCCACCCGATCCATCGGTCCCGGGAAGCCAGGCGCAAGGCCGGCGCCGCAAAGCCCAAGGCCCCCAGGATGCCGTGCTCCGACCGAACCCGATACCGGAGTTGGGCGCCCACATGCCGCACCGCCCCGCACGGATGCTCCCGAAACATCAGCTCGTTCCAGATCCGCCGGTCCGCCTCCCCGGTCACCGGCACCAGGCGCAGGTCGTGCAGCGCACCCGCTTCCGGAGGCACCGCCGACGGCACCGGAACTCCAGCGCCCAGCCGCCGGAGAGCACCCCCACCCAGGCCCCGGCGGGGCGGAGGCAACTGCACCTGCCGGGTGGGCTCCAGATCTTCCAATACCGCTTGGCAACTGCGCGCGCGCCAGCGACCCCGCGCGTCGATCAGGCGAAACTCCCGACACACCCGACGGACCCCAGCCCGACGGCTGGCCGGCGGCTCCCGGGACAGAAGCGCCTGCAGCCGGCGCAGATGCGCCGGCTGTCTCAAGATGCGGTGCACGGGTTCCATGGCCGACATGAGCCGCACCGTAGAGGGTCCGTGCACTCCGGTCAAGCCTACTGATGTGAGTCATAGGCAGGGCGCGGCCGACCGCGCCTCGCAGGGAACCGCGGTCACTGGGTGGTCGAAAGCCATCACCCCATCCGCGATACCACCTTCCGCGAAGACGACTCCAGGCTCCGGGCCCGCAACGCACCCGCAAACCACGCGATCCTCCACACCCTTGCCCTTGCCGTCATCCTCCACCACCAGCGGAAGCTGCCCCAGCCCTTCCACAGCTTCGCCGACGCCCGTCACCCCTATGCCGACCAGCGCAAGCAGGTCCTGCACGCCGTCACAAGACCCGGCTGACTACGCTCACAACCCGACCGAAACCGCAAGGATCCAAGCCGGGCCACCCAACCCGGCCGGCCTCTCGCTCGCCCCGGATCCGCCGAAACGGACCCCTCGCGCCTAAATCCGCGCCGCCACCGGGCCGCAGACGTCCGCACATCGCACAATCGCAGACTCGAACGCGTCGACCCGCGCCGCGATCGAGACTCCGATCGCATCACAGCAACAAGCATGGGATCTCCTTGACCCGGAAGGAGGCGCGGCGGGTGCGGGAACGGTACCGCCTGCGCGGGCGGATCGAGGACGGGCACCGGGTCCTGAAACGCGGATGCAAGGCGGAATTCCTCCACCACCGGGAAGGACACCGGATCGAACGGGCGGTCACCATCAAGGCCGTGATCGCCTGGCGACTCTTCGCCATGGTCATGCTCGGACGGGAAACCCCCGAACTGCCCGCCGAGGTTCGGTTCTGCACGACGGAAATCCTGGTGCTCAAGGATTTCGCCCTTGAACGCAAGCTTTCGTGCCGACCCGACAACTTGGGAACCGCCGTGCACACCATGGCGATCCTCGGGGGCGATCTCAACCGTCGCAACGACCCCGCGCCCGGCCCCACAGTGATCTGGCGAGGGTACACCCAGCTGGCGACGATGGCTCAAACCTACGAACGTCTGTTGAAGCTGGATCCATCCAGCGGGCTGTACCAGCGCTTACGTCCAGATAAACAATGTGAGTCATGGGCAGGCCGCGCCAGCGGCGGGCGCGTCCGGATCGCGCCGCCCCCCAAGGAACGCCTCCAGGTACACGTCCTGCGGCGGCCGGGCCGCGACGATCGCCGGGCTCCGACCCGTCGTCGCCTTCGATCCCTACCCGGCCGCCGGCCGCCATCCACACCTCCGACGCGGTCCGCCCCGATGGCCCATCTTGGAGAGGGTCCCTCCTACAACGTCAAGCGCAGATCTCCGGCGGAGGGAAACGGCAGCCCACGGAACCCGCTCCACCGGACCGCACGGCGGACCCGCGACGTCCCGCGCGGGGTGCCCGGTCGCGTTGCGGACCCTGCACCATTCACGCGCGCGATTTCCAGCGCCAGCCGCCGCCTCCCCCCGGGCCCCGAGCGCTAGCGCTCGGGGCCCGGGGGGAGGCGGCGGCTGCAGCCCATCCATGGTTCCTGCCATGGTGATGGTTCCTGCCATGGTGAAGGCCCCGTTCCTCGTGCACGGGACGGGCCTCCGGATCGGGAGCAACCCAACGACCCCTGTGCCTTAGAGCACCTGGGGAGGACCTGTGCCCCGATCCGAGGCCATGATGGAGATCCCGTGGGAAGTTTGCGCCTCCGAGCGCCCGTGCAGGGACCGATCCGCATCCTGGTGGCCCACCAACCGCAATCCGGATTCCGAGGAACCGGAAATCAGGAATACATGGAAGTTTTTCGTCGGCATCGACTGGGGGTCCGAGCCCCACCCAGGATGCATCCTCGACGCTTCCGGCGTCGTGCCGAGGGAGCGATCCTTCCCCCATGGCGGAACGGGCCGGGCGCAGAGGGCGGACGGGCTGCGGACCGTCACGCCGACCGAACCGGACGCCATCGGGGTGGCCCTCGAGGTCCCGCACGGACCGGGGGTCGAGTCCCGGATGGAACGCGGTCGGGTCCTGCCTGCGATCCCCCCGAAGCCACGGGATCGCTTCCGGGACCGCGGGTCGCCGGCCGGAGCCCAGGACGACCGCCTCGAGGCCCGGGTTCGGGCCGGAGCCCTGCGCACCGAGGGCCCGGCCTTCCGACGCATCGACCCGATCTCTCCGGCGGTCATCCGACTGCGGGAAGCATCGCGCAGGGCCCGGGATCGGACCCACCCGCGGACGCGCTGGGTCCACCGGATCCGTCCGCAACTCTGGCGGTACGACCCGCAGCTTCTCGAGCTCGAGAGCGATCTCTCGCGGGCCCGGTTCGGGGAACTTTGGGAACTCGTCCCGACCCCGGACCGAGCCCGGCGACTCCGCGCCAGTACCGGGACCCGGCTCCTGCGGCGGCATCGCGTGCGCCGCCTGCCTGCCGACACCGTCCGGAAGACGCTCCGCACACCGGCCCTTCGGGTGGCGGACGGCATCCCGGAAGCGGCCGTGGGCCCTCTCCGGGTGGGGTTCGCCCAGCTCGGCCTCGTCACCGGACCGCGGACGGAGGTGCAACCGGAGATCGACCGGCAGACGGCGGAAGAGAGGCAGCCGGAAGCCGCCCCGGAATCCGCATCGGGGCCGGCGGGGCCGCGGGACGCAGAGATCCTGAGGTCGCTACCGGGCGTCGGCAGGATCGTTCGGGCCACGCTGCTGGCAGAAGCACCCGATGCCCGGCGACGACGAGACGACCAAGCCCTGCGGTGCCGGTCCGGCGTGGCTCCCGTCCCCCGGCGCTCTGGCAAATCCCGGATCGGGGTCCGTCGGCTGGCGGCCCATCATCGTCTGCAGGACGCCGTCTACCCCTGGGCCCGGGTCGCCCTGCCGCAGGATCCGGTCCGCCGGGCCCAGTACCCGGCCCTGCGGCTTCGCGGCCACCGGCATGCGCGGGCCCTGCGCTCCGTCGCGGACCGCCGGCTCGCAGGGGTCTGTGTGATGCGGGAGACTCAGAGCCTGTACGACCCCGACCGCCGAAGCCGGGCAGAGGCTCGCGAGCGGACCGCGGGGCCGGATCCGGTCCCGGCGGGAGGCCGGACCCTCCGAACGGCGCCTCGGTCGCCCGTCGCGACCGTTCCGTACCGGCATCGTACAGGAACCGGGATCGGGAGATCTGCGGCCGTGGCCCGGTCCCACGCGGAACGCCAGCGACGCTACCGTCTTCGCCGACGTGCGGGCGCGGCGAAGACGGCGTACCGGGCGCCGAAGGATCGGCGCTCTCGCGGTCCGCGGCTCCACGACGCCATCGCCACGATCCTCACGATCCGGGAGGAGTACCGGGACGGGCGGCAGGCCCTGCCGGAGACACGGGAGACCACGGCCACCGCGGAGCTCCTGGACCCGGTCCTCGAAGCCTTGGACGACCTGGATCTGGATCTCTTGGCGGAACGGGAGCTGCCCCGAGGATTCGGCCGGGACGGGTGCGTTCGACCCCACCGCCGGACCGGTACGGAACGGTGCGGTAGGGGCCGGCCATGGGATCCGGCAGTGCCCCGCGGCGGCGAATGCTGCACCGGCAGGATCGTTCTGCCGACGGCCGCATGCAACGCCCGATTCCGGGTCGGCGGGAACCCGTTGGAACGGTTCCCGAGAAGGCGGCTCACCCCCCTTGACAAATGGTGGGAAGTCCTCCCCACAAGGCCGGAACGGGGAGCGGCAGCCGAAGATCGATCCGCTTCTTGTCAGCCGGACCCCGTGCATCCGGTCCTCGGCCGCGAGCGAGTGAAAGGGGCGCGGGACAATGCCGGATCCGAACCCGTCAGGAAAAACGATTCGTCATCAGTAGGGGGGGGGTGAGTAGATAGTGCCCGCCCGAAAATGCCCCTTTCGGATGGTCTGCCGGCGCAATTGCGGGTTGGGACCCTCCCTCGGTGCCCCGTCCGCTCGGTTTCCGGGGGGATTTCTGCCGATGGGCAGCGGTATCCGGGCTTGTCCCGCCGCGAATCCGGCTGCCGGGGCGAGCGGCTCCGTTCCCGCCTCCGGCGGGCTTCGCGGATGGGGTGGAAGGAAGCCGCCGTCAGGCGGCGCGTCTTCGTCGTCGTTGGGCCCGGGCCCGGGCCTGCCGGTGCAGCAGCAGCCCGATTCGGTGGACGTTGAAGGCGGTCACGGACAGTGCCACCATCCGGGCAAACCCGTCTGCCCCATACGACAGGACCCGGTCCATGCCGCGTTGCTCGAGGTTGTGGATCGCGGACTCCACGGCCGGATGCTGCCGACGCATCTTCCGGAACGTCGGGTCGGCTTCCCGTTTCCGGTCCGCCTGACCGAGCCTTCCCTTCTTCGGCAGCACGTTGTGCTCCAGCAGCTCGTCCAGGGTGATCCGGTTGGAGGGGCTGTGAAAGCCCCGATCGAAACTGCACAGGCGGAGGTCGGGGAAGCGAGCCTGGGCTTCCCGGATCATGGGCACGGCATGATCCACGTCTCCGCCTTCCCACAGGACCCGATGGTGCAGGAGGAAGCCGTGTTGATCCTCCAGCACGGCCACCGGCACTCCGAGTTCCACCGGCACCCCGGCCTTGCCCTTCACGCACCAGCGTGTGTGCTCTTCGAAGATCGAAAACACCTTCTCGCTCTGCGGAATCTTCTCGCCCTTCAGCAGACGGCGATCCACCTGGTGAATCTGCCGGCGGGCATGCTTGAGGTACGACTCGACCGAAAGCACCGTGGAGATCGGGACGCCTCGCTCCCGAAGCACCGGTACCGTCTCTTCCGCCCGCCGGACCCACGCCCGGCTGGCGTCGAGGTACGCCTTGACCTGCTCCGGACGGGCCCGTCGGGTCTGCCGAACCTGCTGGAAATGCTGCTGCAGTTTCCGGCTCCCATGCTGCCACTGCCGCCATCCAGACACCCCCAAGCGTACGGCGACGCGACCCGTATCCCGCACTAGGCAACGCATCGCATCCCACAACAGGTGGACATCTGTCGGGTAGTGCACATCCGTCTTCACCACGAACGAATCGCAGCGGCCCCGCAGGGGGTCGTCCGACCGACGGCGGCCCCGGTCGTCCGCGCCGTCCGCGCCGTCCGCGTCGTTCGCGCCGTCCGCGCCGTCCGCGTCGTTCGCGCCGTCCGCGCCGTCCGCGTCGTTCGCGCCGTCCGCGCCGTCCGCGCCGTCCGCGTCGTTCGCGCCGTCCGCGCCGTCCGCGCCGTTCGCGCCGTCCGCGCCGTTCGCGCCGTCCGCGCCGTTCGCGCCGTCCGCGCCGTTCGCGCCGTTCGCGCCGTCCGCGCCGTTCGCGCCGTCCGCGCCGTCCGCGCCGTTCGCGCCGTCCGCGCCGTCCGCGCCGTCCGCGCCGTCCGCGCCGTTCGTGCCGTCCGCGCCGTTCGTGCCGTCCGCGCCGTCCGCGCCGCTCGCGCCGTCCGTGCCGTCCGCGCCGTCCGTGCCGTCCGCGCCGTTCGCGCCGTCCGCGCCGTCCGCGCCGTTCGTGCCGTTCGTGCCGTTCGTGCCGTCCTTCCGCTTCCGTGTCCGCTTCCGCTTCCGTACCAGCGCATGGCCTTTCTCCGCGATCAGCTGCGACACCTTCCCCAGCACTTCCGGTGTCAGCAAGCTCACGTTGTCCACCATCGTCTGATATCCGTACCAGGTGTGATCCCAGATGTCGGTGTGTCCCAGAAACTTCCGAACCGTCCTGTGCTCGTTCACCAGCTCGTGCAAGTGATCGAAGTCATAGCCCAAACCCTGCTTCAGGAGACCCATCACCAGGATCTTCCACAACTCCATGCCGGGACGCCCTCGCAGGCGGGATACCTCGGGAAGGATCCCCTCCTCCAGGATCTCGAACAACCGGGCCCGGGTCGACCGGTCCGCATACACGTATTGAAGGCCACGCAGCATCGGCGGAATGTCATCCCGCGAGTATACGTTGATCTTGATCTCCTCGATCGCAACCTGGCCCAATTCCAGCTGAGAGCGGACGGTCTCCCGCATGGCCATTCTCCCGAAGATTCCCGAATCCCGCGCGATTTTCCGGCCCCAGCGGCCGATTCCCGGCCCACAGAGGGATTCTTCACCCCTTCAATAGCACACTTCTATCACTGGAGTCAACTGGTTGTACTTTTTCGGGCGGGCACAAACTAGTAGTACGGAAACGTTGAACTGACGACAGTATTCTGGCAAGATTTCCGTGTCGGTCCGTGTCGGTCCCGTGTCGGTGCGTGTCGGCACGCGTGAGCGCCCGATTGGAACGGCGCTCTCTGGTTCATCCTCACAGACCCGATGCCGAACGTGCAGGCGCTCACACTCTCTTGGGGATCGGACGGATCCGGTTTCCGGGAACCGAGCCTGCCTGCAGGGGTTCGGTGCGGGGATCGGAGTGGATCATGGCCAACCCTCAGGGCAGGAAGATCTATCGAGTGCGTCTTTCGGCGTCGGAGCGCCGGGAACTCCAAGCGATCGTCGACGGTACCGGAGCCGCCTGGCGTCGTCGGGCGCAGATTCTGCTGATGGCAGACGAGGGGCGCGACGGCGGCAAACTCCGGGATGTCGACATCGCGCGCGGCCTGGGCATCGGCGCTTCGACGGTCGAACGCCTGCGCAAGCGTTGTGTTTTGGAGGGTTTGGAGGCGGCCCTCCGCCGCCGGGAGCAGGAGAACCGCCGACCGAAACTCCTGGACGGGGCGAAGGAGGCGAAGCGGGTGGCTCGGGCCTGTTCTTCCCCGCCCGAAGGTTGTGTTCGCTGGACGCTGAAGCTGCTGGCCGGTCGTCGGATGGAGATGGAGATCGTCGAGAGCATCTCGAAGGAAACGGTACGGAGGACTCGGAAAAAAAGGAGATCAAGCCTTGGCTGAAACAGTACTGGTGCATTCCCCCGAGCCGCAACGCGCCGTTCGTGGCGGCGATGGAGGAGGTGCGGGACACGTACCAGCGGGATTTTGCCGAAAACGAGGTTTGGGTCTGCATGGATGAGACCCGCCGGCAGCAGACAAAGGAAACCCGCCTTCCCCGCCCCGTGCGGCCCGGGCAGCCGGAAATCGTCGACTACGAATACGAGCGAAACGGCACGGCCAATCTCTTCCTAGCGTTCGCGCCCAATGAAAACTGGCGTACGGTGAAGGTTACCGATCGCCGCACGGCGCGGGACTGGGCGCAGTTCCTCCGGGAACTCGCGGATGATCACTTCCCCGGCAAGAAGATTGTACGGGTCATGGACAACCGTAACACACACGGCCCCGCGTCGTTGTATGAAGCCTTTGCACCCCGGGAGGCCATGCGGGTGCGAAAGCGGTTCGAGTTTCGGTACACGCCGAAGCACGGAAGCTGGCTCACCAGGGCCGAGATCGAAATCGGCGCGTGGTCGCGACCGTGTCTTCGACGACGCATTCCTGACCGCGCCACCATGCTGCGGGAGACCGCGGCGTGGGTCAAGCGCCGCAACGCGGCCGGCGGCACGGTCGACTGGCGGTTCACGACGGCAGACGCCCGGGTGAAACTGAAGTCCCTATACCCAGCAATACAATGATTCCGTACTACTAGTGCCCGCCCGAAAATGCCCCTTTCGGATGGACCGCCGGCGCAATTGCGGGTTGGAACCCTCCCTCGGTGCCCCGTCCGCTCGGTTTCCGGGGGGATTTCTGCCGATGGGCAGCGGCATCCGGGCTTGTCCCGCCGCGAAATCCGGCGGCCGGGGCGAGCGGCTCCGTTCCCGCCTCCGGCGGGCTTCGCAGATGGGGTGGAAGGAAGCCGCCGTCAGGCGGCGCGTCTTCGTCGTCGTTGGGCCCGGGCCCGGGCCTGCCGGTGCAGCAGCAGCCCGATTCGGTGGACGTTGAAGGCGGTCACGGACCGTGCCACCCTCCGGGCAAACCCGTCCGCCCCCTACGACAGGACCCGGTCCATGCCGCGTTGCTCGAGGTTGTGGATCGCGGACTCCACGGCCGGATGCTGCCGACGCATCTTCCGGAACGTCGGATCGGCTTCCCGTTTCCGGTCCGTCTGACCGAGCGTTCCCTTCTTCGGCAGCACGTTGTGCTCCAGAAGCTCGTCCAGGGTGATCCGGTTGGAGGGGCTGTGAAAGCCCCGATCGAAACTGCACAGGCGGAGGTCGGGGAAGCGAGCCTGGGCTTCTCGGATCATGGGCACGGCAGGATCCACGTCTCCGCCTTCCCACAGGACCCGAGGGTGCAGGAGGAAGCCGTGCTGATCCTCCAGCACGGCCACCGGCACTCCGAGTTCCACCGGCACCCCGGCCTTGCCCTTCACACACCAGCGTGTGTGCTCTTCGAAGATCGAAAACCCCTTCTCGCTCTGCGGAATCTTCTCGCCCTTCAGCAGACGGCGATCCACCTGGTGGATCTGCCGGCGGGCATGCTTGAGGTACGACTCGACCGAACGCACCGTGGGGATCGGGACGCCTCGCTCCCGAAGCACCGGTACCGTCTCTTCCGCCCGCCGGACCCACGCCCGGCTGGCGTCGAGATACGCCTTGACCGGCTCCGGACGGGCCCGTCGGGTCTGCCGAACCTGCTGGAAATGCTGCTGCAGTTTCCGGCTCCCATGCTGCCACTGCCGCCATCCGGACACCCCCAAGCGTACGGCGGCGCGACCCGGATCCCGCACCAAGCAACGCATCGCATCCCACAACAGATGGACATCTGTCGGGTAGTGCACATCCGTCTTCACCACGAACGAATCGCAGCGGCCCCGCAGGGGATCGTCCGACCGACGGCGGCCCCGGCCGTTCGCGCCGTCCGCGCCGTTCGTGCCGTCCTTCCGCTTCCGTGTCCGCTTCCGTACCCTCGCATGGCCTTTCTCCGCGATCAGCTGCGACACCTTCCCCAGCACTTCCGGTGTCCGCAGGCTCACGTTGTCCACCATCGTCGGATATCCGTACCGGGTGTGATCCCAGATGTCGGTGTGCCCCAGAAACTTCCGAACCGTCCTGTGCTCGTTCACCCGCTCGTGCATGGGATCGAAGTCCTAGCCCAAACCCTGCTTCAGGAGACCCATCACCAGGATCTTCCACAACTCCATGCCGGGACGCCCTCGCAGGCGGGATCCCTCGGGAAGGATCCCCTCCTCCAGAATCTCGAACCACCGGACCCGGGTCGACCGGTCGGCATACACGTACTGAAGGCCACGCAGCAGCGGCGGAATGTCCTCCCGCGAGTGTACGTGGATCTCGATCTCCTCGATCGCAACCTGGCCCCATTCCAGCTGAGAGCCTGTGCGGAAACTATTGAGCGGTCCCGATTCTGGTATCTGCGATTTGGCTGGAGAGTACATCGGGATCAAACAAGCCCATTCCACATCTGTCAGATTGCTTTCGAAGCGGTCTCTCCGACGCCGATACTTTGCACGAGCGGCCAGAATCGGGACCGCTCAATAGTTTCCGTACAGGCTCTGAGGACGGACGGTCTCCCGCATGGCCATTCTCCCGAAGATTCCTGAATCCCGCGCGATTTTCCGGCCCCAGCGGCCGATTCCCGCCCCACAGAGGGATTCTTCACCCCTTCAATAGCACACTTCCATCACTGGAGTCAAGTGGTTGTACTTTTTCGGGCGGGCACTAGATACCCTGCATCCTCCATACCGCGTTGACACCGTAAGGAATATCCCTTACGATCGTACGACATGGAAGGAGTGCCGATCATGTCCATTGTCCACGAAGTCGCAACCATGACGGCGAAAGGTCAGATCACCCTGCCCAGAACGGTCCGTCAGGCGCTGGGGGTCGATGTCGGTGCCAAGGTGGCATTCGAACTCCACGATGATGGACAGATCGTCGTCAGCCGTGCCGATGCCGAACATGAAGATCCAGCGATCGGTGCGTTCCTGGGTCTGCTTGCCGGTGATATCCGAGCCGGACGGCATGTTCGGGCGATTCCGGACGATCTGGCACAGGACATGCTCAGACATGCGGAGCGCGAATCGGGACCGGGCGAGGATATCGACGGCGACGTCGATCTTTGATGCAGCGCCACGGATGGACGCTGCTGTTCCACGATTGCCTCATCGACCAGTTGCGCAAGCTCCACAATGCAGTCCAACGCGCACAAAGAAGCGATCCGACGGGGTTCGCGTCCAATGCGAACATCAAGTTGTTCCATGCGTTGAGCCGGCTAATACTGGAAGTCGTCCCGCTTGACCCATCCCGGGGCGAGTACCGCTAGGGCAGCACGCTCGGCCCGCGCTACCGCCATTGGCGGCGCGCCAGGATCGGCAGACGGTTCCGATTGTTCTTCCGATATGACGCGAGGGCGAAGGTGATCGTCTACGCGTGGGTCAACGATCAATCCACGCTGCGCTCCTCGGGGAGCAGGACCGATCCGTACACCGTCTTCGCCAAGATGCTCGCAAGGGGAAATCCGCCCGATGACTGGGCCTCGTTGATGGCGGCTTCAAGGCAGGGTTGGAAGGCGGAGAAGTAACCGCTTTCAGGCTGTGTCAGCTCGCGAGAGGGCAGAGACACCCAAGCGAATACTCTCAGAGCCTGTACGGAAACTATTGAGCGGTCCCGACTCTGGCCGCTCGTGCAAAGTATCGGCGTCGGAGAGACCGCTTCGAAAGCAATCTGACAGATGTGGAATGGGCTTGTTTGATCCCGATGTACTCTCCAGCCACATCGCAGATACCAGAATCGGGACCGCTCAATAGTTTCCGCACAGGCTCTCAGCATTCGCCACTGGGCAGCTTCGGCAATTCCAACCGGCGCAGGCCGGGAATGTGTGGTGGCCTCGATTGGGGGCGGCTCCCGTTGTCGGACGATCCCGTCGCTACGGGTGACGAAATCCGCCCATAGCAGACGTGCGCCGGAACCGGGAAGTTCAAGTGTATCTACTCACCCCCCCCCGACTGATGACGAATCGTTTTTCCTGACGGGTTCGGATCCGGCATTATTTCCCCGCGTACGACGGCGGAAGAGGCCCGCAAATGCCGGGTAGGAGGGGTCGTTGCCGAGCCCTCCCCCCAGTTACGGTAGGAATGCGCAGTACTGCGCACCCCCCGCACAGATCCGGACCTGGACGTTCATCCATCCGGCTCCTACCTCGGGTGCTTGACGGCAAACCGCGGGTCCGGCCATGGGCGGCGGAGGGTGGCGCGCGACCCAGAACTCTCGGTCCTGCGCTCCCGTCGCTTCCGGTCGAACCTTGCGGCTTTCCGTATCCGGTCCGCCGTCTGTGGCACGCGTGCCCGACACTGCGTTCGGCGCGTGCTTTGGCGTCCCGAATTCCCCTTGGTTGGGGCCCTTTCCTCCAGCAACTCCGCAGGAGCGGACGCTCCCTTGTTCGCCGCCTTCCCAGGTCGTACGGCCCCATCCGACTTCTTCAAGCCGTTCGTCCTAGGCTTCGGTTTTCTCCTTCCCTACACGGTCCCGCCACGATCGGCGGGACCGCTTGAAGATCTCCCAGGGTCCCAACCGAAGACGTACGGACGTGCATGGGTTCTCGGACACCGCGGGGCTCGCCGGCATCTCACCCAATCGATGCCTGCGATGGTGCCTTCGGCCGATCTGAACGCCTCGGCACCCCGGATCCTCGTCTTTTCGGTGCTCCTGAGCCCCACCCATCCGCACCGCTGCCGACGCTTCGCCTGCCCCCTCGCGGGAACCGACGCACGGCTCGCGGAGAAACGCGGTTTGGTTCCTCCTTCGTTCCAGGGGACTCTCACCCCCTGTCTTCTGCCCGTTCGCCGGGCACACCCGATCCGGACGTGCCCGCATTCGGACATCCGGTTCCGTACAGGACAGGTTCGCTCAAGCGGTCCCGTAGCCGTGCACGATCTTGGCCGCAGGCAGGGGCAGGCGGCGAAGCAGCGCGGCCATCTGGTCCCAGTTCACCCGGGCCGAACGACTGCGCCGCGACAACCACTTTCGCCAGATTCGGATCACCTGATGGCGGAAGCTGGCCATTCGGGCACGGTTCCCGCTCCGGCCGTAGTAGGCGCAATGGCCTCGTAGGACCCGAGCGAGATGGTTGCGCTGGTAGAGCAAGGGCGCGTGTCGATGCCGTCGGCACCATTCCCGAACCGCTTGCAGCGCCCGCGCCAGGCGCCCCTTGGCCGTGCGTTGGCGCAGCACCGCATACTTCCATCTCGACCGCACCCAAACAGGGGTGAAGCCCAGGAAGTCGAAGGTGGCGCCCGCTCCCGGATCCGGGGGCAGCTTGGCCCGAACGTCCACGGAACGTGTCTTCTCTGCGTGCAGCCTCAGCCCGAACCGGGCCAGGCGCTTGCCGAGGACGGCCAGCACCCGCTCGCAGTCCCGCTGATGCTCGAAGAGCAACACGAAATCGTCCGCATACCGCACCCGTTGGCACCGGCCCCGGAGGCGGGGCTGGACCGTCTGCTCGACCCACCGATCCAGCACGTAGTGCAGGAACCGGTGGGAGAGCAGCGGCGACAACACGCCGCCTTGCGGTGTGCCCGCTTCCGAGGTGTGCCGGACGCCCTCCTCCAGGACGCCCGCCCGCAGCCATTGGTTGATCCTGCGACGGAGGACACCGTCCTTGATCCGCAGGTCCAGGAAGGCGCGGAGTTCCCGATGCGGGATGCTGTCGAAATACTTCGACACATCCGCATCGATCACCCAGCGCTTCTTCTTCATGATGCCCTGGTCGATGGCGTGCAGGGCATCCTGCGCCGATCGTCCAGGCCGGAACCCATACGATCCCGGCACGAAGTCCGCTTCGTAGATGGGTTCCAGCAGCATAAGAATGGCTCGTTGCGCCACCTTGTCTTCCAGGGTCGGGATGCCCAGGGGCCGGACCTCGCCGTTCCCCTTCGGGATCCAGGTCCGCCGAACCGGCGGCGCGAAGGTGCGGCCCGACAGGATCCGATCCCGGAGGTCCTCCAAGTTGGCCTCCAGGTTCTTTTCGTAGTCGGCCGCGGTCACGCCGTCGATCCCGGCGGCCCCGTCCTTCCGGGTGCGATGCCAAGCCTCCCGCATCCAGTCCCCGTTTATCCGGTGGTGCACCGAGGTGAACACCCGGTCCGGGTGCTTCCTCGCCTGCGCGGCGATCCACTGTGGTTTCGTCGACGTGTTGGTAGATCGCAGCGTCTCTTCCACCGTTTCCCTCCAAGGGTTCGGTTCCTGCAGCACGCCCCTTCCCTCCAGCGGCACCCGGTGGACCCGGTTCCCCGCCTTCGACGGTACTAGGAGCGAGCTACGACTTCCGGCTTCCGCATGGCCTTCGGCTCATGGGTTTCGCCAACCGGATCCGCAGGTATCTGCGGGCAGAAACCGGATCTCCCAGGTTCCCTGGCAAGCCCTCCCGCGGCTTTGCGTCGTTCTCGGACCCCGGACGGTCCGTTGCGCCTTGCCCATGCATGCGGCACTCCGGTGCGGCCCCCACTGCTTGAAAGATGAAGGCACCGGCGTTGAGGATTACGAGGCTCCATAGCGACGCTTCGCCGCCCGCTGTGTCCGCTTCACGACGTGCGTTGCCGCGCGCCATGCCACACTCGCTTCCGGCTGGCGGGCGCACCTTTGCCGGGCGGGGGTCGAACCCGCAGGCTTGCGACGAAAGGTTTCAGCCTACGTCATGGCTTCCTCCCCTCCAAGGCTTAGGCCTGGCGCAAGCAAGCTTCCTCACCTCCATGGAGGCACTCGGCTACCACCCTCTCGTCGCCATCCACATCGCCCTCGACGGAAAGGCCGCAGACATCCTCAACGAGCACGACGGCCAACCAGACCCCAACAAGGGGTGAGTAGTTAGTGCCCGCCCGAGAAAGTACAACCAGTTGACTCCAGTGATGGAAGTGTGCTATTGAAGGGATGAAGAATCCCTCTGTGGGGCGGGAATCGGCCGCTGGGGCCGGAACATCGCGCGGGATGCGGGAATCTTCGGGAGAATGGCCCTGCGGGAGACCGTCCGCCCTCAGCTGGAATGGGGCCAGGTTCCGATCGAGGAGATCGAGATCAACGTATATTCGCGGGATGACATTCCGCCGATGCTGCGTGGCCTTCAGTACGTGTATGCCGACCGGTCGACCCGGGCCCGGTGGTTCGAGATCCTGGAGGAGGGGATCCTTCCCGAGGTATCCCGCCTGCGAGGGCGTCCCGGCATGGAGTTGTGGAAGATCCTGGTGATGGGTCTCCGGAAGCAGGGTTTGGGCTAGGACTTCGATCCCGTGCACGAGCGGGTGAACGAGCACAGGACGGTTCGGAAGTTTCTGGGGCACACCGACATCTGGGATCACACCTGGTACGGATATCAGACGATGGTGGACAACGTGAGCTTGCTGACACCGGAAGTGCTGGGGAAGGTGTCGCAGCTGATCGCGGAGAAAGGCCATGCGCTGGTACGGAAGCGGAAGCGGACACGGAAGCGGAAGGACGACACGAACGTCACGAACGTCACGAACGGCGCGGACGGCGCGAACGACGCGAACGACGCGAACGACGCGGACGACGCGGACGGCGCGAACGGCACGAACGGCGCGGACGGCACGAACGGCGCGGACGGCGCGGACGGCGCGAACGACGCGGACGACCGGGGCCGCCGTCGGTCGGACGACCCCCTGCGGGGCCGCTGCGATTCGTTCGTGGTGAAGACGGATGTGCACTACCCGACAGATGTCCACCTGTTGTGGGATGCGATGCGTTGCCTGGTGCGGGATACGGGTCGCGTCGCCGTACGCTTGGGGGTGTCCGGATGGCGGCAGTGGCAGCATGGGAGCCGGAAACTGCAGCAGCATTTCCCGCAGGTTCGGCAGACCCGACGGGCCCGTCCGGAGCCGGTCAAGGCGTACCTCGACGCCAGCCGGGCGTGGGTCCGGCGGGCGGAAGAGGCGGTACCGGTGCTTCGGGAGCGAGGCGTCCCGATCTCCACGGTGCGTTCGGTCGAGTCGTACCTCAAGCATGCCCGCCGGCAGATCCACCAGGTGGATCGCCGTCTGCTGAAGGGCGAGAAGATTCCGCAGAGCGAGAAGGTGTTTTCGATCTTCGAAGAGCACACACGCTGGTGTGTGAAGGGCAAGGCCGGGGTGCCGGTGGAACTCGGAGTGCCGGTGGCCGTGCTGGAGGATCAACACGGCTTCCTCCTGCACCATCGGGTCCTGTGGGAAGGCGGAGACGTGGATCCTGCCGTGCCCAGGATCCGAGAAGCCCAGGCTCGCTTCCCCGACCTCCGCCTGTGCAGTTTCGATCGGGGCTTTCACAGCCCCTCCAACCGGATCACCCTGGACGAGTTGCTGGAGCACAACGTGCTGCCGAAGAAGGGAACGCTCGGTCAGGCGGACCGGAAACGGGAAGCCGACCCGATGTTCCGGAAGATGCGTCGGCAGCATCCGGCCGTGGAGTCCGCGATCCACAACCTCGAGCAACGCGGCAGGGACCGGGTCCGGTCGTAGGGGGCAGACGGGTTTGCCCGGATGGTGGCACGGTCCGTGACCGCCTTCAACGTCCACCGAATCGGGCTGCTGCTGCACCGGCAGGCCCGGGCCCGGGCCCAACGACGACGAAGACGCGCCGCCTGACGGCGGCTTCCTTCCACCCCATCTGCGAAGCCCGCCGGAGGCGGGAACGGAGCCGCTCGCCCCGGCCGCCGGATTCGCGGCGGGACAAGCCCGGATGCCGCTGCCCATCGGCAGAAATCCCCCCGGAAACCGAGCGGACGGGGCACCGAGGGAGGGTTCCAACCCGCAATTGCGCCGGCAGACCATCCGAAAGGGGCATTTTCGGGCGGGCACTAGTTAGTGCCCGCACCGAAAAAGTACAATGGCTTGACTCTGAAAGTGGAATCGTGATATAGAGGGGACGAAGAATCCCGCTTTGATGCGGGAATCGGCCGATGCGGTCGAGAATCGGCCGGATGTTCGGAAATCTTCGCGAGAATTGCCATGCGAAACGTCCTTCGCCTGCAGATGGAATTGGGTCAGGTTGCGATCGAGGAGATCGAGATCGACGAGAGCTCGCGGGATGACATTCCGCCGCTGCTGCTCGGGCTTCGGCACGTGTATGCCGACCGGTCGGTTCGTGCCCGGTGGTTCGAGATCCTGGAGCAGGGGATCCTTCCCGAGGTGTCCCACACGAAAGGGCGTCCCGGCATGGAGCTGTGGAGGATCCTCGTGATGGGTCTCCGGAAGCAGGTCCTGGGGTGTGACTTCGATCGTCTGCACGAGCTGGTGAACCAACACCCTACCGTTCGGAAGTTTCTGGGACACTCCGGCTTCTGGGACGAGACCCGGTACCGGTATCCCACGGTGGTACCCAACGTGAGCCTGCTGACGCCGGACGTGCTGGGGGAGGTGTTGCAGCGGATCGCGGAGAGCGGCCATGCGCTGGTGCGGAAGCGGAAGCGGAAGCGGAAGAGCGGCCCGGGCGGTCGCCCGTCGAAGGAGCCCCTGCGGGGCCGCTGTGATTCGTTCGTGGTGAAGACGGATGTGCACTTCCCGACGGACGTCAACCTGCTGTGGGATGCGATGCGTTGCCTGGTGCGCGAGACGGGCCGCTCAGCCCTGCGGGCGGGGGTGTCCGGAGGGCGGCAGTGGCGGCATCGGAGCCGGAGGCTGCAGCGGCTCTTTCCGAAGGTTCGGCGGACCCGGCGGGCCCGTCCGGGGCCGATCCAAGCGTACCTCGACGCCTGCTGGGAGGAGGTCCGACGGGCGGAAGCGACGGTTCCCGCGCTTCGGGAGCAAGGCGTCGGAGCCCCCAGGATTCTCCGGATCGAGTCGTACCTCAAGCATGCCCGGAGGCAGCTCGACCAAGTGGACCGCCGCCTGCTGAAAGGCGAGAAGATCCCGCAGGAAGAGAAGGTGTTTTCGATCTTCGAGGAGCACACGCGCTGGTGTGTGAAGGGCAAGGCCGGGGTTCCGGTGGAACTCGGAGTGCCGGTGGCCGTGCTGGAGGATCAGCACGGCTTCCTCCTACACTCCCGGATCCTGTGGGAAGGCGGAGACGTGGATCCTGCCGTGCCCATGATCCGGGAAGCGCAGGCCCGCTTCCCCGACCTCCGCCTGTGCAGCTTCGATCGGGGGTTCCACAGTCCCTCCAACCGGATCGCACTGGACGAACTGCTGGATCACAACGTGCTTCCGAAGAAGGGAAAACTCGGTCCGGCCGACCGGAAACGGGTCGCCGACCCGACGTTCCGGGAGATGCGCCGGCAGCATCCGGCCGTGGAGTCCGCCATCAATAATCTCGAGCAGCGCGGCATGGACCGGGTCCGGTCGTATGGGGCGGAGGGTTTTGCGCGGAGGGTGGCGCTCTCCATGGTGGCCTTCCATGTCCACCGCATCGGGTTGCTGCGGCAGAGACAGGCCCGGGCCCAAGCCCGACGACGACGAAGACGCGCCGCCTGACAGCGGCGCCCCTCCACCCCGTCCGCGAAGCTCGCCGGGAGCGGGAACGGAGCCGCTCGCCCTAGCGTCCGGATTCTGGGTGGGAAGGGCCCGGATGCCGCTGCGAATCGGCAGGAATCCCCTGGAAACGGAGCGACCGGAGGCCCCGGAGGGTGGGTCCAACCCGAAATTTCGCCGGAAGGGCCGCCAAAATGACCATTTTCGGTGCGGGCACTATTTAGTGCCTGCCCGGAAAATCACTAAGATTCCGATTACATGAATGAAAGCTCAATATTGACAGGGCGAAGATTCATCGAATCCAGCCTGATTTCAGCGGAATATGCCGTCATATGCCCTCAAAGAAGGAATCTTCGGTTCTCCAGATTCCAAATATGGTTTCATATACAATGTGTTGTGATTTTTCGTGCAGACACTAAATATGGATGAATATTTCCATATCGCACAATGGTACCAAACGGTTCCGGTCCGGCGGGAACCCGAATCCTTCATTCGTTACCCAGAGCAGACTCCTTGGAAAAAATCAATCCTGAGAAACGACCAGTGGGTCGAGGGGTCTCGAAGAGAAGGTGCTTTCCGTCCCCTGAACTCACCCCGGAATCTGTTCGACCCCTGCACCATGGCTGAACCGATACCGGACCGGTTCTCGAAACGGGCATGCCGGACACCGGTCCACCGAAGCGATGGTTTCCGGACGGATCCCTACGCCCGGCACCAGCGCAGCGAGGTCGGCGAGTTCCTAGTCGGGTCCTGCATCCGGCGCGACGCCACTCTCCCTCGGGCGCTCGGTCCCCCCCCGCCCTGCATGCGTTCGGCCCGGTACACCGATCTACCGGTCTTGATCGAAAGAAATCGGCAACGCACTGCCGAGAACTGCACTCATCCCGTGGTGTGACCGGACACATGGCACCCGGCGATGGCGGTGTGGATCCGCAAAATCGGGCCGAGATGGGAACACGACGCCTCTCATTCGAACGAACAGAATCCATAGAGGGATCCGAGCATGGAAGAACTGGAGATCCCCGATCACGCCGACGGTGCGCGGACCCGACCGCCCGGGCCACGCAGCCTCGGGATCCCGCCAGGAAGTTCCGGTCCGGGCTTCCACCCGACGGCGGGGCCGCGCCCTCAGATGTACGTACGTACGATACCGCCGTCGACGCGCAGGGACGCACCGTTGGTCGCCGACGAGGCCTTGCTGCACACGTAGCAGATCAGGTTGGCCACCTCCTCGGCGGTGGCGTACCGACGAAGCAGCGACGAAGTTCGCCGCAGGCGGAAGGTGTCGTCCTGCACCTCCTCCAGCGTGCGGTGTTCCTCCCTCGCCCGCTTGCCGAGACGCTCCTCCTGGGTTTCGACCCAGGTCGGTCCCGGCAGCACCGAGTTCACTGTCACGCCGGTTCCCGCCGTCGTCTCCGCAAGCCCGCGACCGACGGCCAGCTGGGCCGCCTTCGAGAAGCCGTAATGGATCATTTCGGGTGGAATGAACACGCCGGATTCGCTGGAGACGAACACGATGCGCCCCCAATCCCTGCGCCGCATGCCCGGAAGATAGTGGCGCGCCGTGCGGATTCCGCTCATGACGTTGGTCTGAAAGTACTGCAGCCAGATCGTGTCGTCGATCTCGTCAAACGGACGCATGTCGTAGATGCCCGCGTTGTTGACCAGAATGTCGACCTCCGGCACCTGCCCGAAGATCCGGGAACAGTCTTCGGCCTGCCCCAAGTCTCCGATAACCCCCGTGCTGGCCGTTCCGGCGATCTCCCGGAACCGCTCAACCCCCCGGGTTACCGAGCCCTCGGTACGTCCGTGCAGGACCACATGCGCCCCCATCCGCGCGAGCCCCACCGCAGCGGCAAACCCGATCCCCCGGGTGGAGCCGGTGACGAACGCGGTCCGTCCCTGCAGGTCGAGATCCATGGCTGCGTTCCTTTCGCCAAGCGACGCCGGAGGCGGCGCCTCGTTCGGCCGGGCCACCGCCGCCAATCGGCCATCCAGCCCGCCGCCGACAGGCACAGGCACCGGATTCACCCCGTGAACGGATCCCGGACCAGGATCGTGTCCTCGCGTTCGGGACTCGTGGACAGTAGCGCGACCGGTACGCCGATCAACTCCTCGATGCGCCGGATATACTTCACTGCCGTCGCCGGAAGGTCGGCCCAGGAACGGGCCCCCTGCGTGCTGCCCGACCAGCCCGGGAGTTCCTCGTACTCCGCCCGGATCGATGCGCTGACGGTCTCGCCCGGAGGAAAATAGTCGAATGTCCGGCTTCCCGCCCGATACCGGATGCAGACGCGGAGCACGTCCAGACCGTCCAGCACATCGAGTTTGGTCAGCGCGATGCCGTCGATGCCGGCAATTCGAACCGCCTGGCGCACCATGACCGAATCGAACCATCCGCAACGGCGCTGCCGACCGGTCACCGTGCCGAATTCGTTGCCGCGTTCCCCGAGAGTCCGACCGGTTTCGTTGGCCTGCTCGGTCGGGAACGGACCGGCGCCGACCCGGGTCGTGTAGGCCTTGGTGATCCCGAGCACGTACCCCGCGCTCGCAGGGCCGGTTCCGGAGCCGACGGCCGCCTGTCCCGGTACCGTGTGCGAAGAGGTCACATAGGGATAGGTTCCGTGGTGCACGTCCAGCATGATCCCCTGGGCTCCCTCGAACAGGATGGTCCGCCGGTCCCTTCGGGCTTGTTCCAGCAGGATCGAGGTATTGGTGACGAACGGCGCCATCCCGTCCGCCATGTCCAGCAGGGAAGCGAGCAGCGGCCCGCCGTCGATCCGGGGCCGTCCCAGCCCGGCCCGCAACGTGTTGTGATAGTCCAGTGCGGCTTCCAGCCGGCGCTCGAGTCCGGGCGGGTCCAGCAGATCACAGACCCTCACGGCACGGCGTCCGGCCCGGTCCTCGTAGGCCGGCCCGATGCCCCGCCGGGTGGTGCCGATCGCGAACTCCGAGGTGCCGCCCTCCCGAAGGCGGTCGAGCTCCCAGTGGTAGGGCAGGATGAGACCGGCCCCTTCCGCCACCCGCAGGACCGCCGGCGTGATCTCGATCCCCTGCCGCCGGACCGTGACGATCTCGTCGCGGAGCGCCCAAGGGTTGACTACCACACCGTCGCCGATGACGGACAGCTTGCCCCGCACCACCCCGGACGGCAACAGGCTCAGCTTGTAGACCCGACCGTCCACGACCAGCGTGTGGCCCGCATTGTGGCCCCCCTGAAACCGCACGACCACATCGGCCCGGTGCGACAGCCAGTCGACGATCTTCCCCTTGCCCTCGTCGCCCCACTGCGCACCGACCACGGTAACGTTCGCCATCAGTCGGACCCCGAACCGAGAGGCATCGGCGTACCCTCCCGCAGCACGTGGCTGCACCGGGCGTTTCGGGCGGACTCGACATCGCCGTCCCCCAGAAGGTCGATGACGGCAATCCAGCCGTCGCGGCGCAGAGCCGCGACGGTATCCCGACCTGCATCGCGGGCCACGAGAACCCGCCGCGGCGGCGGGTCACCGGATACCACCCGAAGCAACGCATCCGTGAAGAACGACACGCCGAATGCGGTTTCCTCGGAGTTGATCCGGTAGCGCCCGCCGAAGGCGATTTCCCGGCGGGCGCCGGGAGCGAATACCGCGAAGCCAACCCCGGCGTAGTAGCCGAACCCCCGGTTCTCGACCGGATCCAGCGTCAACGTGATCCCGGGCGCAAGGGCACGAAGGCGGCCCAGCACGTCGAGGATGCGATCCCGGGCGACCGCCGCGTCGCCCGGCAGCACGATCGATCGCAGCTTCGCCTCTGCGTCCCCGACCGGACCGGCCGCCGCCGCCAGTTCGACGAGAATCGCGGCCGGTTCACCGAACCGTCGGCGCAACGTGGAGACATCCTTGCGGCGCAGCGCCTCCCGGAGTTCCGCCTCCAGACCGGGCCCGAGCGCCAAGGAACCCAGCAGCATCGGAACCAGATTCGGGCTGGTCAGATCGACCGTGAACTGCTCGACTCCCAGCGCGTCCAACGCTTCGACCGTCAGCAGGAGCACCTCGACGTCCGCATCGACGCCCGGGCAGCCGATCAGTTCGGCGCCGATCTGGCGGACCTGGCGCTCGCCGCGGCTGGCCGTGGCGTTCAGCCGCAGGACCTCTCCCGCATAGCACAACCGCAACGGCCGCGGCTCGGAGGCCAAGCGGGTGGAAGCGATCCGGGCCACCTGCGGCGTGATATCAGCCCGGACTCCCAGCATCCGCTCGGAAGCCGGATCCATCAGGCGAAAGGTGGATCCCGACCCCACCGCACCCAGCCCGGCGGTCAGCGTATCCGCGAACTCCAGCAGCGGCGGCCGCACCGACTCGTATCCGTGGCTGCGGAAAACCTCGATCAACATCCGCGATGCGGTTTCTTCCCGTTCCGCATCCGGCGGCAGGAGGTCGGCCAGCCCGGCCGGCAACAGCGTTCGGTCGCAGCCGGTCATATCGCCCCCATCGGGCCCGCCGCTGCCCTCGCCGACGCCTGTCCTCCGCTCAAAACCGGAGAACCCGGACGCTCCGCACGTGCGGCAGTCGGGCCAGTTCCTCGGTAAGTTCGGACGACACCGGTTGATCGACCTCCACGAGAGCCAGGGCATCTGCACCCGGCGCACTGCGGCCAAGATGGAACGTGGCGATGTTGACGGCATGATCGCCGAGCGCGGTTCCGAGCGACCCGATGAACCCGGGCCGGTCGGCATTGGTGATCAGGAGCATGTTCGGCCCGAGCTGGGCCTCGATCGCGATTCCCATGATGCCGATGATTCGCGGCTCGCGCCCCAGCAGGGTTCCCACCACTTCCCGCCGCTGCCGCTGCGTGTGCACGGTGAGCCGGATCTCGGTGGCGTAATCGCCCGGCGATTCGCTCGTCGCCGTCGTGACCCGGATGTTGCGGCCCTCCGCGATCACCGGCGCATTGATCATGTTGACCGAATCGAGCTGCGGACTGAGCAGACCCGCCAAGGCGACGGAAGTGAGCGCGCGAACATTCAGGGTGCTGGCTTGGCCGCCGAACTCGATGTGGACGCTTCGGAATCCCGACGCCGCCATCTGGCCGGCCAGCCGTCCGAGCTGGTCGGCAAGGCGCATGTAGGGGCCGAGTTTCTTGGCCTCTTCGGCAGTCACCGAAGGGATGTTCAGGGCATTGGCCACGGCCCCCGTCAACAGGAAATCCGACATCTGCTCGGCCACCTGTACCGACACGTTCTCCTGGGCCTCCCGGGTGGACGCCCCGAGGTGGGGCGTGACCACGACCTGGTCCAGGCCGAACAACGGGTTCTGGCGGGCGGGTTCGTCCCGGAACACATCCGCCGCGGCCCCGGCCACGTGGCCGTCCTCGATCGCCGCACGCAACGCGAGTTCGTCGATCAGGCCGCCCCGTGCGCAGTTGACGATCCGCACGCCCGGCCGGCAGCGCTTCAGGGCCGCCGCGTTCAGCATGTTGCGGGTCGCATCGGTTAGCGGCACGTGAAAGCTGATGAAGTCGGACTGGCTCAGCAGATCCTCGTACTGCACAATCTCGACTCCCAGCTCGGTGGCCCGCTCCTCGGCGAGGAACGGATCGGCCACGATCACACGCATCCCCAGTCCCATGGCACGATTCGCCACGATCGCGCCGATATTGCCGCAACCGACCAGTCCCAGCGTCTTGCGGTGGATTTCCACTCCGTCGAACTTGGACTTCTCCCACCGACCCGCGTGTGTCGACGCACTGGCAGCCGGAATGTTGCGGGCGAGCGACAGCATCAGCGCGATCGCGTGTTCGGCGGTCGTAATCGAATTGCCGTAGGGCGTGTTCATCACGACGATTCCCCGGCGGGTGGCGGCCGCCATGTCGATGTTGTCGACGCCGATTCCGGCCCGGCCGATCACGCGAAGCTGCTCTGCCGCTGCCAGCACGGCCTTGGTCACGCGGGTCGACGAGCGCACCGCCAACCCGGCAAACCCGGGGATGCGGCGGGTCAGGCCGGCCTCGTCGAGCCCGGTATCGGTCACCGCCTCGATCCCATGACCCGCGAACACCTCGGCTGCCCGCGGGCTCAGGCGGTCGGCGATCAGGACGCGTTCGGTCACGCTCCGGCGCTCCGGCGGATCTCCGCGAATGCGTAGTCCAGCCACGGAAACAGCCGCTCCAGGTCGGTCGTCTCCACCGTGGCGCCGCCCCACACGCGCAGCCCCGGAGGCGCGTCCCGGTACGACGCGATGTCATGCGCCACACCCTCCGCGTCCAGCAGATCGACAAGGTCCCGGATCCGGGCCCGCCGACTGCCTTCGTCGAGCCTTGCAAACCACGCATCCGCGATCCGGAAGCACATCGACGTGGAGGATCGGATTTCGGGCCGGGCCGGCAGGAACCCCGCCCACCGCGCGGCGGCGACCCAGCGGCTGGCCGCCGCCAGATTCGCCCGGCTTCGGGCGATCGCCCCGGCTTCACCGCCGATGTCGGCAATCCAGCGCAGGGAATCCAAGGCGTCTTCGACACAGAGCAGCGAGGGCGTGTTGATGGTACTGCCCCGGAAGAGCGCCTCGTCGATTCGCCCCTGCTTCACTAGGCGGAAGATCTTGGGCAGCGGCCACGGGGGCCGGTAGGATTCCAGACGTTCCGCGGCGCGCGGAGACAAGATCAGGATGCCGTGCTGACCCTCACCGCCCATCACCTTCTGCCAAGAATACGTCGCCACGTCCAGCCGGTCCCACGGGACCGGCATCGCCCATGCAGCCGAGGTCGCATCGCAGATCACGAGACCCCGGCCGGCTCGGAGCCACGCGGCGTCCGGCACGCAGACGCCGGATGTGGTGCCGTTCCAAGTGAGCACCACGTCGCGGTCGAAATCGATCCGGCCCAGGTCGGGCAGTTCCCCGTAGGGAGCGTCAAGGACGCGAACATCTTCCAACCGCAACTGGGCCGTGATGTCGTGGGCCCATCCGCGGCCGAAACTCTCCCAGGCCAGCACATCCACGCCGCGCGGTCCCAGCAGCGACCACAGCGCCATTTCCATCGCCCCCGTATCGGAAGCGGGGACCAGCGCGATTCGGTAGTCCGCCGGCAGCGACAGGAGCTGCCGGGTGCGGTCCAGAACTTCCCGGATCCGCTCCCGTGCTGCCGGTGCGCGATGCGACCGGCCGAGACAGGCATCGCGCAGGACATCGGGCGTCCAGCCCGGCCGCTTGGCGCAGGGCCCGGACGAGAAACACGGATTGTTGGGACGCCGGGCGGGAATCATGGGCTTGGCACGCAGCAGGCGGGGGGGGGATCGGGAGGCATCCCGCGACCCGTCGCTTATAGCAGAGCCGCCCGCATGCCGACGATCGGCGGAGCCCGCCGACCTGCGGCGCATGGAGGGACGACCGTGCCGACCTTGCAGGCACGACGGACCGGCAGCCGCGGAATCGCGGCCTAGTCGGCCATGTAGTTCCGCGTCAGCGGCAGCGCATCGACTTTTTTCGTCAGCTGGATCTGGAACACCACCATGCCGCCGTGGCGAAATGCGGCCTCGCTGCCCGCCAGGTACAGTTCCCACATGCGCAGGAACCGTGCGTCCGCGATCTCAAGCACCTGGTCGCGGACCGCCAGGAACCGTTCACGCCAATGGCGCAGCGTGTGGGCGTAGTGCAGCCGAAGGACCTCGATGTCGGTCACCAGCAGACCAGCCTGCTCGATCACGGGCAGGACTTCCGATAGGGCCGGAATGTAGCCGCCGGGGAAGATGTAGCGGCGGATGAACGGATCCGTGATGCCCGGCCCCGCCGACCGGCCAATGGTATGCAGGAGCGCGACGCCGTCGTCCACCAGACAGCGCCGGACGGTTTCGAAGAACGGCCGGTAGTAGGACAATCCGACATGTTCGAACATTCCGACCGACACAATGCGGTCGAAGCGCCCGGACTCGCCGCGATAATCGCCCAGCACGAACGCGACCCGATCCGACAGGTCCCGTTCGGCCGCACGGCGGACGGCCACATCCAGCTGACTCCGGGAGAGCGTGAGCCCCTTCACGGTGACCCCGTGGTTCCGGGCCAGGTGGAAGGCAAGGCCGCCCCAACCACTGCCGATATCCAGTACCTTCTGGTCCGGCTGCAACCGAAGCTTGGCGGCAATGTGCCGCATCTTCGCCTCCTGCGCCTGCTCGAGCGTCATGCCCTCGCGAAGGAAATAGGCGCAGCTGTACTGGCGGTCGGAATCGAGGAACAACGCGTAGATCGCATCCGGGATGTCGTAATGATGGGTGACGTTCTTCCGGGAGCGGAACACCGTATTCCGCTGCAGCAACCGCCGCAGCGGAAACACGATCTTCCGGAGGTAGTACGCCGGACCCGACCTCCCGGCGTCCAGTCGGTTTGCGTACATGAAATCGACCAGCGCCGGCAGCTGGCCGTCCTCCACCGCCAGCCGGCCTGCCATGTACGCCTCACCGAACGCCAGCGTGGGCTGAATCCGGAAACGCAGGAGATCCAGCCAGCTGCGGCAGCGAACGCGGAACCGCGGACCATCGACCCCGGACACCGTGACCTCGCGGCCGTTCGGAAGCACCAAGTCAATGCGGCCGGACTGCACCTGCAGACCCAGCATGCGATCGACCCGTGCGCCGTACGCCCGAGGACGCCGAACGAGGCGCGGTCAGGCGTTGCGGCGGGAGGCAGCCGAATCCGGAACCGATGCGGAATCGGGAGCTGCCGACGGCCGGCCGCCGTCCAGGAGCCGGTCCAGCCGGTCGGCCTCGAGCTCGGCCGCGTCCGGCTCGTCCGGAAACTCCTCGTGCACCCGCGGGCGGAACTGGGTCCGATCATCCAGCAGGTCGTCCATGCCTGCGTCCTCCCTGGTTTCTTCGGTACCCAAAGCCAGGACATCCTCGCCCCGGGCATGGCGTTCCTCCTGCAGGACCGCTTCCTCTTCGCTCCTCGCGACGTTGACCGTGACCGGCACGGCGAGTTCCGGGTGCGGAGCGATCTCGACGACATGGATCCCGAGCATCTTGATGGCGCCTTCCGCCCGCACCATGTGCCGGTCGATCTTGCCCGCATGCCGGCTGACTTCCGATGCGATGTCGCGCGCGCTGACGGAGCCGTAGAGCACGCCCCGCTCGCTCGCCTGTCGGATCACGACGATCGAAAGGCCCCGCAGCGCGTCCACTGTCACTTCGGCATGCTTCCGCCGGGCCGCGTTGGCAGCCAGGATTTCCTCGCGCTGCTCCTGGAAGCGGCGGATGTTCTCGGGCGTCGCGCGCAGCACCTTGCCTTGAGGAAGCAGATAGTTCCGGGCATAGCCGGCCCGGACGTCGACGGTATCGCCGAGGTGACCCAGGTGGCCGATTCTCTCGAGCAGTATGACCTGCATGACTCACTCTCTCACGGGATGCGGGCGACGAAGCCGGTTGTACTGCTCGGTGACCCCGAGCGCGGTGATGAAAGCCCAAGCCAGCGGGGCGAACGGCCAGACCAACGAACCGTAGCAGGCAAACAGCAACAGCCGACGACCGGGCCACGAACGGCTGACCGTGTGCACGACGGCCAGACCCTGCAAGAGTAGCGGAATGCCGAGGAGCAATGCAAATGCCCCGGTCACGGCCGCGACATCGCCCTCCATCAGCGCGGCGGGGAGCAGCGCCAGCAGGAACAGGCCGACCATCCACATGGGCACCCGAAAGGACCGATACCGGGGCGTCGGAAAGCGGGCCATGCCGAAGCGGCGGGCGGCCGCCTGCGCCAGCACGGCACAGATGACCATCGTGAGCAGCCACCAGACCGCCACGAACCCGGGAAAGTACCGGACCAGATCTTCGACCATCACTGTCCGGGCCTCGGTCGGCAGGTCCGGAACGGCCGTGGCCAGCAGACCGCCGAAGGACTCGGCAAGTCCGCCGGACAGGCGGAACGGATCAAAGTCGACGACGGCGTACACGATCAGCATGGTGACGGCCGCGAGGAGGGCCAGTTCGGATACCAGCCGACCCGTCGGGCCCGATGCGTCGGTTACCGGACCGGCCCACGTCAACCGGGCATGCACGAGGCCGACGGGAAGCACGTGCACCCCTGCGTAAACCAGCAGCCCCAGCATCCCCGCGCCCGACCCGACGGCAACCCCCAGCACCCCGGTTGCGCAGGCGACAGCGAAGGGAACGCTTCCCAGACCGACGCAGGCAAACAGCAGAGGAAGCGAAGTGAAATGGACCGGGAACACGGTCCCGAAAGCTCCGCCGCCGAGAACCCCCGCGTACAGGACCGCGCTCAGGGCGCCGGCCGTCAGGGCGAGCGCGACCTGCTCCGGCTTGCCCAAGCGATTCAGAAACCGAGCGCTCCTAGCGAATCGCGAACGGGAGCAGCGCCAGGATCCGCGCCCGCTTGATCGCGCGCGCCAACTGCCGCTGCTTCGGTGCCGACACTGCACTGATCCGGCTCGGTACGATCTTGCCCCGTTCCGAGAGGAACCGCTGCAGGGTCTTGACGTCCTTGTAGTCGATCGGAAGGGCATTCGGCCCCGAAAACGGACAGCTCTTGCGCCGCCGGGAAAAGGACCGGCGCGGACCGGCGACCGGGCGGGCGGAACTGAGCCGGTTGTCGCTCATGATTCTGCTCCCGCCGGCACTTCGCCGGCCGCACCTTCCGCCGTCGGCCCGCTCTCCCCGGCGCTTGCCTCCGCCGGCCGGTCCGCCGGTTCGCCGTCATCCGGCTTCCCGTCCCCGGAACCGCCGTCGCTCGGGGCAGCGGCCCGCCGCTCGCTCTCCCTGCGCGCGTTTTCCTGATCGCGACGTTCTTCGCGTTCTGCACGAGCCTTCATGATGATCGACGGTTCGTCGGGCAGGCGGTCGAGCCGCATGGTCAGATACCGAACCACGTTCTCGTCGATCCGGAGCTGACGCTCGAATTCCTGGATGGCCGTGCCGGGCCCGTCGACATGAAACATCAGGTAATGACCTTTCCGATTCTTGCGGACGCGATACGCAAGACGCCGCAGCCCCCAGTACTCGCGCCGCACGACGCTCGCGCCCTCCTTCCCGAGGAGTTCCTCGTACTGCTCGCCGATCCGATCGGCTTCGCCGCCGCCGATTTCCTGCCGAGCGATCAGAACGGATTCGTAATAGGGCATCAGCCAACCCCCAGCCACGCCCCCCGCACGCGGGTGCGGAGTCGGAAACGTGCCCCCAACGCTGCCTTCCAGCGGCGTCCGCCAGATTATAGACCCGCCTGGCAGGCGTGGGCAAACCTCCGCTTGCCACGGTGCGGCTCCCCGACCGACACCCCGTCCTCCGGTCATCGCCGGCCGGTCCGTCCGGCCGGAGGTCTCTGGCGGAACGGAAGGCCATCCGATTCGCACCCGATGCCTGCCTTGACGGCTCGCCCCCGCATCGTCGCTGCAGAGAGCGCAGCCAGGCCGGCCTGCATCGGTAGAAATTGTTCCGTTGCGTGACGGATGGTTGGACCTCACCCGGCCGGTGGCCGCGATCCTGCACGCGGGTCGCGTTATCCGTCCAAAGCGCCATTCCGTTCCCCCCGGGACGGACGGCGCCCAAGGGAACGGAACGACGAAGGTAAACCCATGCGTATCCACGCCACCATCCACGAGCGGACGGTCCGCTGCATCTTCACCCATGTTTACCAGGCAATTCCACAAAACACCGTTTCGTAAGGATTCGGATGCCCTTCCAAAGCTGTCCAGGCACTCCATTGCGTGCGCTGAACCGGTTTCCGATCCCGTCTTCGAATGCCTCCGGGGCGTGCGGCATCCCCAGCGCGTCGTCGATGCTGCACTGCCCGGATTCGGTTCGGTAGGAGCGACCTCTGCCACCGCCGGTTCGGATCGGTCGCAGGAACCTGCACCCCCATCCAATGCCGATCGGTCCGCCCGCAAGAACCCTCCAAAAGAAACTGGCACTACTGTGGAGGCCTTGATGGAATGACCCTTGTTTTCCAAGGGCTTCTTCGCTCAGAACCCCGGAAATCGACGATTCCGGGCCTGAATCGGCGGAATCTCGTTAAACATGGATTCAGGGAGAAGAAACCCGGACGATACGGCCTGACCGTCATCGACAGGGGTCTGCCCGCCTTCGACTTCACCGTCCCCAAGAACGGGGCAAAGACCTTCTTCGTCCGGGGCCGTGCGCCCCGTCGGTGTCCCGAAGACCATCCTCGGCATTGCCGACGACAGGATCGCCGCCGAGGCGAGGGAGAGGGCTCTTGCCGCCACCACCGAAGCCAAGACCGACCGCGAGGCCGGGCCGCTGTGCGGCGACTTCGCAGCCGACTTCATGCGGCCGCCAAGGACGGCACGGGAAGCTGCCCACGAGGGCGGGCCACGCTTACCTGATCGTGCGCATCCTCGTGCCCTTCTTCGGTGCGATGCGCGTCACCGGGATCGACCGCGCCGAGGTGGTGCTTTGGCACCTGCGCCGGCGAGGCTCCAACCCCTGCCGCGCCATGTGGCGCCGCACGGCGGCACCGTGCGAGCGGTTCCTGTCGCTGGAGGAACTGAGGCGCCTCGGCTTCGTGCTCGACCATGCGGAGGACCGGCAGGCCGCCGCCGTCCACCTGCTGCTGTTCACCGGTGCCCGGTCGTCCGAGATCGCCGACCTGCAGTGGGACGGGATCCTCGACACCCGCGCGGTGTTGTCGACCTCCAGGACCGGACCGAAGGCGATCCAGCTTCCGTCGCCCGCAAGGGCTGTCCTGAATGGCCTGAATGGCCTGCCGCGCAACGGACGCTTCGTCTTTCTGAACAGGAAGGCCGGCGGGCCGATGGCCGACCTCGGCTTGCGCTGGCAGAAGCTCCGCGGTCTCGCCGGACTGGACCATGCGCGCAACCACGACTGCCGGTACACCTTCGCTTCCCAAGCCGCGATGAGCGGTCTCGACCTCTACACCGCCGGCCGCCTGCTCGACCACGCCGATGTTGCCCCACCGAACGCTACGCCCATCTCGCCGACGAGCAGGTCCGCGAGGCGACCGGGCGAATGTCCGGCATCGTCCACGGAGCCATGACTGGGAAGGAGCGCGGAAGAGGAGCGGCAGCGGGCCCGGATCCGGCGCACTGTGAAGACCCTCGCCGCTGCGAGGCCGGCGGAACGGGAGTACATTCTCTGGGACAGTCTGCTGGCGCATTTCCGCTTCAGAGTGCAGCTCTCCGGCGTCCGGTCTTGAAATCGTCCAGACCCGCGTGAAAGGACGCCTGCACAAGATCGTCCTCGGGCGCTTCCCCATGCGGCCTCTCGACGCAGCTCACCGGGCAGATGCGACCATGCTCGCTCGCCTGTGGGGCGGCGAGAACGTGACGCCGCCGCGCAAGGAGAGGGGGCGCCACTGTGCCGGGACTTCGCCGGAAGCCGTCGTCCCTGAAGACCTTCGACATCTAAGAGCCTGTACGGAAACTATGGAGCGGTCCCGATTCTGACCGCTCGTGCAAAGTATCGGCGTCGGAGAGACCGCTTCGAAAGCAATCTGACAGATGTGGAATGGGCTTGTCTGATCCCGATGTACTCTCCAGCCACATCGCAGATACCAGAATCAGGGCCGCTCAATAGTTTCCGCACAGGCTCTAACTGAAACCCTGCCTGAGCCGCCTTTCGGCGGGCTCCGGCTCGACGCCATCGACCCTGCGCGGATCTTGGCGTGGTTCGACGCCGCGAGCGCGGACGGACCTGGCGCAGCCAACAGCGCCTTCGAGTCCTCCGTGCCATGCTCGGGACGGCCCACCAGTGGGGCGACCTCGGCGAGCAGGTTCCCGACACCTGCACCAACATCGTCAGGAACTCCCGCAAGCCCGTCGCGCGTTACCTCGACCGCGAAGAGCTGGAGCGTCTCGGCTCAGTGCTCGACCCTCACCGGAAGGAACACCCCGGCGTCTGGCGGCGACCCGGCCGCTGACGCTCTCAGGCGGCACGGGCTCGGCGCACTGAACGGAGACGGCACGACTGGTCGAGGCGCTGCCGCGGCCGGACCGCCGGGACCGGGTGTTTCCCGAGACCCGCACATCGGCGCGACTTTCCGCCTTCTGGGATCGGCCTACGGGATGCAGCCGGGCTGGCCGGCCTTCGCATGCACGACTGCCGGCACACCCGGACCTCCCGGAGAGTCAGGAACGGCGTCGGGCGCACCACGGGCGGACGGCGGCTCGGACACCGCCCGCGCGCGACCACCGCGATCGATGCCGTCGCGACGACGGCGCGCCGCAGGACACGGCCGCGCAGGCCGCCGCCGTCCTCGCGCGAGCGATGGGATCCAGGGCGGAGGCGCCTCCGATGCCCCACGAGGCGGAGCACGGCGGCATACCAGCCGCGACCCCCGGAGGGCGCGTTCCCCGGCGGACCGTCCCCCCACCCGAGGGGGGAGCGAACGCCCCCTTGCGTGAGACCCGAGGGATCGAGCGGACGGACGGCATCGAGTGGGAGGGGGACCCGGATGCGCCGACCGGACGCCCGAGCCCGGACGGGTTGTGACCGTGCGGGCAGGGAGCCCGTGGTTAAAACACTTCTGGCTGGGCAAGAAGATAAGTTGTGACCGTGCGGGCAGGGAGCCCGTCGCTCGGGCGGTGCATCCTGTGAGGTGGAACCGTTCGGCCCCCCTGCACCACCCGGCCCGTGGATCGGCCGCACCGTGCCGGCTCCGCACGGACATCGACGTGGTGTTCTTGGGGTCGGCCGGGCACACTGCGTCTCCGTGGAACCGGAACGGTCAGGTACCGCATGGCGAAGCAGACAAACGACGGCCGCGCCCCTCTCGGGTTCGAGGCGCAGCTCTGGGCCGCGGCGGACAAGCTGCGCGGCACCATGGAGCCGTCCGACTACAAGCATGTCGCCCTGGGTTTGATCTTCCTCAAGTACATCTCGGACGCCTTCGAGGCGAAGCGGGCGGCGCTGCTCAAGGAAGACCTGGCCGACCCGGAGGATCCGGAGGAGTATCTCGCCGAGAACGTCTTCTGGGTCCCCCGGGCCGCCCGCTGGGCGCATCTGCAGGCGCGGGCCCGGCAGTCGACCATCGGCCGGGACATCGACGACGCCATGCGGGCGATCGAGGCCCGGAACGCCTCGCTCCAGGGGGTCCTGCCCAAGGACTACGCCCGCCCGGCCCTCCACCCGGTCATGCTCGGCGAACTGATCGACCTCGTGAGCGGGATCGGCATGGCCGAGCAGGCCGACCGCTCCCGCGACATCCTCGGGCGGGTCTACGAGTACTTCCTCGGCGGCTTCGCCGGAGCGGAGGGCAAGCGCGGCGGCGAGTTCTACACGCCGCGTTCCGTCGTCCGGCTGCTGGTCGAGATGCTGGAGCCCTACCAGGGCCGCGTCTACGACCCGTGCTGCGGCTCCGGCGGCATGTTCGTGCAGTCCGAGAGGTTCGTCGAGGAGCAGGGCGGGCGCATCGGCGACATCGCGATCTACGGGCAGGAGAGCAACTACACGACCTGGCGGCTCGCCCGGATGAACCTCGCGGTCCGCGGCATCGACGCCGACATCCGCTGGAACAACGAGGGCAGCTTCCACCAGGATGCCCTGCCGGACCTCCGGGCCGACTTCATCCTCGCCAATCCACCGTTCAACGTCTCCGATTGGGGCGGCGACCGGCTGCGGGAGGACGCCCGCTGGACGTTCGGCGTGCCGCCGACGGGCAACGCCAACTATGCCTGGCTCCAGCACATCCATCACCACCTCGCCCCGAACGGGACGGCGGGCGTGGTGCTCGCCAACGGCTCCATGTCCTCGGCGCAGTCCGGCGAAGGCGGCCTCCGCCGCGCCCTGGTCGAGGGCGACGCGGTGGACTGCATGATCGCGCTGCCGGGGCAGCTCTTCTACTCGACCCAGATTCCGGCGTGCCTCTGGTTCCTGACGCGCACCAAGAATCCGGGCGGGGGCGGGCGCGATCGGCGCGGGGAAGTGCTGTTCATCGACGCCCGCACGCAGGGCACATGGTGGACCGGACCCGCAGGGAGTTTTCCGACGAGGACATTGCCAAGGTTGCGGGCGCCTATCGCGCCTGGTGCGGCGGGCCGGGCACGTCCCCCTACGAGGACGAACCGGGGTTCTGCAGGTCCGCCACGCTGGAGGCGATCCGGGACCACGACCACATTCTCACACCCGGCCGCTATGTCGGCGCCGCGGCCACCGAGGAGGACGACACGCCCTTCGAAGAGCGGTTCGCGGAATTGAAGAAGACCTTGACGGAGCAGTTTGCGGAAGCGGCGGAACGGAGTGCCGTGATCGAGGCAAAGCTGGGGGAGATCGGGAGACGATGATCTCCTTCGATCCTCTGCCTGTACCGGGAACCGTGCCGGCACACCCGGGCGCGCGGCGCCGGCCGGTGAAAGCGGTTCGCCGACCGCCCGGGCCGGGCCCCGGCCGGGACCTGCGAGGAAGGGTCGATCCCGATCCCGCCCGGGACCACGGGAACAGCTTCGCCGGGGCCACGCTGAGGCTGCTGCCCGAGCTTCTCGCCGACGCCGGGGCCGGCGGACCGGATCGAGGCGGCACCGAATGACCGACCGGCTGCATCTCCAGCCGCAGCACCGCGCGGTGCTGGAGGCGCTGGTGCGGGAGCATCTGCCCGAGGTCGAGGTGTGGGCCCACGGCAGCCGCGTCCACGGGTGCAGCCAGGACGGCAGCGATCTCGAGCTGGTGCTGCGCGGACCGGGATTGAAGGAACTTCCGGCGGGCCACGTGGCGGACTTCGAGGCGGCCGTGCGGGAAGCGCATGTCCCCTTCCCGGTCGAAGCCTGCGACTGGGCGCGCCTCCCGGAGCAGTTTCATCGGGAGATCGAGCGGGACCATGTGGCACTGGCTGATGCGGGGCGTTCTTCCATTACGTTTGGAACCGCGACATTGGGCGAAGTCACCAAGCTGACTCTGAGTAGTGTCGACAAAAAGAGTAAGAATGGAGAATTTACTGTATCACTTTGCAACTATATGGATGTCTATTCAAGGAGCTTCATCCAAGCCGATATTCCATTCATGACGGCGACGGCTACCAGGAAAGAGATTGAACGGTGCAGATTGCAAACCGACGATGTCATTATTACTAAAGACTCGGAAAAACATGATGACATTGGAGTTCCCGCACTTGTCCGTGAGAATATCAAAGGGCTTGTGTGTGGGTACCACCTCGCGATTCTTCGCCCATCAAAAGATAAGATTCATGGCCCTTATCTGTACTACGCACTTCAAACCGGAGAGGCTCGGCACCAATTTCACGCCTTCGCCAACGGTGTGACAAGATTTGGCCTGCGTAAAGACGATAGTATCTACTCACCCCCCCTACTGATGACGAATCGTTTTTCCTGACGGGTTCGGATCCGGCATGGTTCCGTGCCCCTTTCCCTCGCTCGCGGCCGAGGACCGGATGCACGGGGTCCGGCTGACAAGAAGTGGGTCGATCTTCGGCTTCCGCTCCCCGTTCCGGCCTTGTGGGGAGGGGTCCGCAACGCGACTGGGGCCCCTCGCGCGGGACATCGCGGGTCCGCCGTGCGGTGCGGTGGAGCGGGTTCCGTGGGCTGCCGTTTCCCTCCGCCGGAGATCTGCGCTTGACGTTGCTAGTAGTACGGAATCATTGGATTGCTGGGTATAGAGACTTCAGTTTCACCCGGGCGTCTGCCGTCGTGAACCGCCAATCGACGGTGCCGCCGGCCGCGTTGCGGCGCTTAACCCACGCCGCGGTCTCCCGCAGCATGGTGGCGCGGTCGGGAATGCGTCGTCGAAGACATTGTCGCGACAACGCACCGATTTCGATCTCGGCCATGTTGAGCCAGCTTCCGTGCTTCGGCGTGTACCGAAACCCGAACCGCTTTCGCACCCGCATGGCCTCCCGGGGTGCAAAGGCCTCATACAACGATGCGGGGCCGTGCGTGTTCAGGTTGTCCATGACCAGTACGATCTTCTTGCCGGGGATAGGATCGTCCGCGAGTTCCCGGATGAACTGCGCCCAGTCCCGCGCCGTGCGGCGGTCGGTGACGTTCACCGTACGCCAGTTTTCATTGGGCGCGAACGCCAGGAAGAGATGGGCCGTGCCGTTTCGCTCGTATTCGTAGTCGACGATTTCCGGCTGCCCGGGCCGCACGGGGCGGGGAAGGCGAGTTTCCTTGGTCTGCTGCCGACTGGTCTCATCCATACAGACCAAAACCTCGTTTTCGGCAAAATCCCGCTGATACGTGTCCAGTACCTCCTCCATCGCCGCCACGAACGGCGCGTTGCGGCTCGGGGGAATGCACCAGTACTGCTTCAACCAAGGCTTGATCTCCTTTTTTTAGAGTCTTCCGTACCGTTTCTTTCGAGATGCTCTCGACGATCTCCATCTCCATCAGACGGCCGGCCAGCAGCTTCAGCGTCCAGCGGACACAACCTTCGGGCGGGGAAGAACAGGCCAGAGCCACCCGCTTCGCCTCCTTCGCCCCGTCCAGGAGTTTCGGTCGGCGGTTCTCCTGCTCCCGGCGGCGGAGAGAGGCCTCCAAACCCTCCAAAACACAGCGCTTGCGCAGGCGTTCGACCGTCGAAGCGCCGATACCCAGGCCGCGCGCGATGTCGACATCCCGGAGTTTGCCGCCATCGCGCCCCTCGTCTGCCATCAGCAGAATCTGCGCCCGACGACGACGCCAGGCGGCTCCGGTACCGTCGACGATCGCCTGGAGTTCCCGGCGCTCCGGCACCGAAAGGCGCACTCGATAGAGCTTCCTACCCTGAGGATTGGCCATGATCCACTCCGATCCCCGCACCGAACCCCTGCAGGCAGGCTCGGTTCCCGGAAACCGGATCCGCCCGATCCCCAAGAGAGTGTGAGCGCCTGCACGTTCGGCATCGGGTCTGTGGGGATGAACAAGAAAGCGCCGTACCGATCGGGCGCTCACGCGTGCCGACACGCACCGACACGGGGCCGACACGGACCGACACGGACCGACACGGAAATCTTGCCAGAATACTGTCGTCAGTTCAACGTTTCTGTACTACTAGATACCTTGGCCCCATTGTTGCAAAATACGGGGGGGGGTAGAGTGGTGGTCGGATCGGGTCGGATTGACCGGCCCGGAACGGTCCTCAGGAAAGGATTCACATCATGGCGAAACGAGGCATCATGCTTTCTCCGCGCACGTCGCCGGACGAGGCGCGCGAATCGGGTAATTCGCTTCCGGACGGATGGTGGGCGGACAAGAACGCCGGCTACTCCCTGATCGGCACCGAAGATGACGACCGGCTGTACAGCGGCCGCGGCCACGACCGTATGTTCGGCGGCGACGGCGACGACCATCTGATCGGCGGCGAAGGCGACAACATCCTGAAAGGCGGCAAGGGCAACGACCACCTGTCCGCCTTCGCCGGCGACGACGGGCTGAAAGGCGGCCCCGGCGACGACCACCTGTCGGGCGGCTCCGGAAACGATGTCCTGTTGGGTGGCAAGGGCAACGACTCCCTGTCCGGCGGCGCCGGCGACGACTACCTGAGGGGCGGCCGCGGCGATGACCGGCTGTGGGGCGGCGACGGCGACGACGAACTGCACGGCGGCCGGGGCTACGACATACTGACCGGCGGCGACGGTGCGGATCGCTTCGTATTCGGTCTGAACAGCCCGAACAGACCTTCCGACCGGGGGGGGTCAATCAGTGACTTCGAAGACGGCAAGGACACGATCGTCATCACGAGCGGAATCCGATTCTCGGACCTGATTATCGAGGATCGAAGCAATGTACTCGCGGACGGCCGGATCTCTACTTCCCCCTTGGGACGCAATGCAGTCATCAAGGATGATTCCGGAGAATGGGAAATCTACGTTAACGAAGCGGCGGCGGAGGACTTGACCGAAGCTGATTTCGATTTCCTCGGATGAAACGTTATCCCTTCTTTTTCCCTACCAACCCTCACATTGTAAGGAGTCAATTCAATGGAGAATCCCTCCCCGAAAAACGTCCTAACCGGGACCCCCGGCCACGACAACGCGCATCGAACGAACGTTGCACCGGATGGAACAAAGCTACCCGGTAAACACCTGTGGGGCGGCTACGGCGACGACACGATCTACGGTCTCGCCGGCGACGACTGGATCCACGGCTTCTTCGGCGACGACTGGCTGTCCGGCGGCGACGGCGACGATGTACTATTGGGCATGTACGGCAATGACGTCCTGTGGGGCGGCGCCGGCAACGACTGGCTGTACGGCGACCCCGGCAACGACAAGCTGCACGGCGGGGCCGGCGATGATCGGATCTGGGGCGGCTACGGCCGCGACACGATGTACGGCGGCGCGGGCAACGACTACATGGAAGGAAACGAAGACTGGGACGTGCTGGCCGGCCACGGCGGCGACGATGAACTGCACGGCGGCGACGGCAACGACAGCCTATCCGGCGACGCCGGCGACGACGAACTGCACGGCGGCCAAGGCCACGACGATCTGTACGGCGGCGACGGCGACGACCGGCTGTACGGCGGCAACGATAACGACTTTCTGATCGGCGGCGCCGGCGCCGACTACATGAAGGGCGGCGATCACAATGATACCTTCATCATCAGAGCAAACAGCGGAAAGGATATCATTGGGGATTACAACGTGTCGGAAGATACGATCCGAATGGAAGGAATTGCCAATGTCCGCAAATTTGCCGATCTTTCCATCGTCGATGAAACGAAAGAGGGGGTTACTTCCGCGGTAATCAAGAGTCAAAGCGACGTTGATGCGGGCAACGAGGCATGGCAAATCCTGCTCGAGGGTGTGTCCGCTTCCCTGCTTGACGAAAGCCACTTCGACATAGCGTAGCGGCCTGACGGTTCGGCTTGCCGCGGCCGAGCGCGGGAGCCGCCGATTTCCGGCTGCTGATCGCCCGCCGCGGCCGGGAGGCCCCGCGAACCCTGCCGCCCGCCCGCGTTCCGTGCGTCCGGGGCCGTCCGGGAGCCTTCTGCGGCCGTCGCGGCGGGCGCCCGGGCGCGCTGCCCGGACCCGGAAAAAGTTTGGGCCCCATGAGCACTTTTGCGGTTCCGAGTAACTGGTCAGATAGTACGCAGGACCATTCTTTTTTCAGGCCTGTGGATTGCTGATGTGGCAGGGACCGGGCATGCTCGAGGCGCCCGGGTTCCCTGTGGGCCGGTTTCCGTGGGCACTGCTGGTGTATCAGAGCTCACCGGGCTCGCGTTTTCGAGTGTTCGAGCAGAGCGGTCCGGTGGCGCCGTCCGGCGGCGCGTTCCCGGCGGATGGCGCGGGGTCAGGAGCGAAGGTTCATCCGCCGGGCGGGATGAGGATCGCGTCGAGTGCGTCCTGGGCGCGGGCGGCGTAGTGCCGGTTGGCTTCCACGGCCATCCCACGCTAGTAGTACGGAAACGTTGAACTGACGATAGTATTCTGGCAAGATTTCCGTGTCGGTGCGTGTCGGCCCCGTGTCGGTGCGTGTCGGCACGCGTGAGCGCCCGATCGGTACGGCGCTTTCTTGTTCATCCCCACAGACCCGATGCCGAACATGCAGGCGCTCATGCTCTCTTGGGGATCGGACGGATCCGGTTTCCGGGAACCGAGCCTGCCTGCAGGGGTTCGGTGCGGGGATCGGAGTGGATCATGGCCAATCCTCAGGGTAGGAAGCTCTATTGAGTGCGCCTTTCGGCGTCGGAGCGCCGGGAACTCCAGGCGATCGTCGACGGTACCGGAGCCGCCTGGCGTCGTCGTCGGGCGCAGATTCTGCTGATGGCAGACGAGGGGCGCGACGGCGGCAAACTCCGGGATGTCGACATCGCGCGTGGCCTGGGCATCGGCGCTTCGACGGTCGAACGCCTGCGCAAGCGCTGTGTTCTGGAGGGTCTGGAGGCCGCCCTCCGCCGCCGGGAGCAGGAGAACCGCCGACCGAAACTCCTGGACGGGGCAAAGGAGGCGAAGCGGGTGGCTTTGGCCGGTTCTTCCCCGCCCAAGGGCTGTGTCCGCTGGACGCTGAAGCTGCTGGCCGGCCGTCGGATGGAGATGGAGATCGTCGAGAGCATCTCGAAGGAAACGGTACGGAAGAGTAACTAGTGCCCGCACCGAAAAAGTACAATGGCTTGACTCTGAAAGTGGAATCGTGATATAGAGGGGACGAAGAATCCCGCTTTGATGCGGGAATCGGCCGATGAGGTCAAGAATCGGCCGGATTTTCGGAAATCTTCGCGAGAATTGCCATGCGAAACGTCATTCGCCTGCAGATGGAATTGGGTCAGGTTGCGATCGAGGAGATCGAGATCGACGAGAACTCGCGGGATGACATTCCGCCGCTGCTGCTCGGGCTTCGGCACGTGTATGCCGACCGGTCGGTTCGTGCCCGGTTGTTCGAGATCCTGGAGCAGGGGATCCTTCCCGAGGTGTCCCACACGAAAGGGCGTCCCGGCATGGAGCTGTGGAGGATCCTCGTGATGGGTCTCCTGAAGCAGGTCCTGGGGTGTGACTTCGATCGTCTGCACGAGCTGGTGAACCAACACCATACCGTTCGGAAGTTTCTGGGACACTCCGACTTCTGGGACGAGACCCGGTACCGGTATCCCACGGTGGTACACAACGTGAGCCTGCTGACGCCGGACGTGCTGGGGGAGGTGTTGCAGCTGATCGCGGAGAGCGGCCATGCGCTGGTGCGGAAGCGGAAGCGGAAGCGGAAGAGCGGCCCGGGCGGTCGCCCGTCGAAGGAGCCCCTGCGGGGCCGCTGTGATTCGTTCGTGGTGAAGACGGATGTGCACTTCCCGACGGACGTCAACCTGCTGTGGGATGCGATGCGTTGCCTGGTGCGCGAGACGGGCCGCTCAACCCTGCGGGCGGGGGTGTCCGGAGGGCGGCAGTGGCGGCATCGGAGCCGGAGGCTGCAGCGGCTCTTTCAGAAGGTTCGGCGGACCCGGCGGGCCCGTCCGGGGCCGATCCAAGCGTACCTCGACGCCTGCTGGGAGGAGGTCCGACGGGCGGAAGCGACGGTTCCCGCGCTTCGGGAGCAAGGCGTCGGAGCCCCCAGGATTCTCCGGATCGAGTCGTACCTCAAACATGCCCGGAGGCAGCTCGACCAAGTGGACCGCCGCCTGCTGAAAGGCGAGAAGATCCCGCAGGAAGAGAAGGTGTTTTCGATCTTCGAGGAGCACACGCGCTGGTGTGTGAAGGGCAAGGCCGGGGTTCCGGTGGAACTCGGAGTGCCGGTGGCCGTGCTGGAGGATCAGCACGGCTTCCTCCTACACTCCCGGATCCTGTGGGAAGGCGGAGACGTGGATCATGCCGTGCCCATGATCCGGGAAGCCCAGGCCCGCTTCCCCGACCTCCGCCTGTGCAGCTTCGATCGGGGGTTCCACAGTCCCTCCAACCGGATCGCACTGGACGAACTGCTGGATCACAACGTGCTGCCGAAGAAGGGAAAACTCGGTCCGGCCGACCGGAAACGGGTCGCCGACCCGACGTTCCGGGAGATGCGCCGGCAGCATCCGGCCGTGGAGTCCGCCATCAATAATCTCGAGCAGCGCGGCATGGATCGGGTCCTGTCGTATGGGGCGGAGGGTTTTGCGCGGATGGTGGCGCTCTCCATGGTGGCCTTCAATGTTCACCGCATCGGGTTGCTGCTGCAGAGACAAGCCCGGGCCCAAGCCCGACGACGACGAAGACGCGCCGCCTGACAGCGGCGCCCCCACCCCATCCGCGAAGCTCGCCGGGAGCGGGAACGGAACCGCTCGCCCTAGCGTCCGGATTCTGGGTGGGAAGGGCCCGGATGCCGCTGCGAATCGGCAGGAATCCCCTGGAAACGGAGCGACCGGAGGCCCCGGAGGGTGGGTCCAACCCGAAATTTCGCCGGAAGGGCCGCCAAAATGACCATTTTCGGTGCGGGCACTAACTACTCACCCCTTGTTGGGGTCTGGTTGGCCATAGTGCTCGTTGAGGATGTCTGCGGCCTTTCCGTTGAGGGCGATGTGGATGGCGACGAGAGGGTTGTAGCCGAGTGCCTCCATGGAGGTGAGGAAGCTTGAGCCTCGGCACCATGCGGTTGCGTGGAGCATGGTGCGGAAACATCCGGACACTTTGATCTTGACCTTGGTCATTCGGATCTTCGGTTCTCCGGCATGGTGGGTGAAGCTGACGTCGGGGTCCTTCATGAAGCGGAGGACGGACGTCTCGTGTTTCACGAGACGTTCATGCAGGTTGTGGGCGTCGGACTTTGCGATGCGTCCCCGGGTTCCTTTCGTTCGCGGCGGGAGGTCGGGCAGCTCCTTGGCGCCTTGGGTGAGGAGGGTGCGGTAGCGCGTGCGCACGGCCCGGCGGTCGGTCTCGTTCAAGGCCTTGGATGCGCTCTGGTTGACCCTGTGGCAGACCTCGCGCAGCAGGCTCTTCATCCATCGCGCCCAGCGGTAGCCGTGGGACTCGACGACGAAGGCCAGTTCGCGCAGCAGGTGGCGGCCGCACCGCGGGTGGCGGCACGGATCGTAGCCCCTGTATGCAGCCCAGCAGTCGTGGACCCGGACGCCCGGGTAGCGCGGGAGGATGCCGATCTCTTCGATCGCCTCCCGACCGCGCGTGCGGTGCGGGAACTTCACGGTCAGGGTCCCGTCGGTGACGACAGGGAGCCATGGGGTCTTGCCGGCGACCCGGAATCCGGTCTCATCGACATGCAAGGCCGGGCGTTGCAGGAGATGGGCCACGGCGACCTCCTCCCGGGATGCGAGCGCATCCTGAAAGCGCCGGACCTAGCCGAGGCAGGTCGCCTCGGAGAGCCTGATGCCGGAGATCGCGTGCACGACTTCGGGCATCGTCCGGTAGCGCCGCGCCGGCGGCGGGCGCGTCAGGATGCCGCGGCGCTCCAAGGTCTCCAGCATCCCGAGGCCGGCCCCGACCCTGGAGCCGCCCTTCGCTGTCGTCCCGTGAAGGGGCTCGCAGAGGGTCTTCGCCCGCTCGGTGCGGCGGCAGGGGGAACACCGACCCACGGTCTCCCGAACCTCCGCGATCGGCGGGCGGGTCCGGCGGCGGCCCGAACAGGGGGGCGACTTCAGGTCGATGATTCGCTGGTCCATGGGGATTCCCGCAGCCACGATTCGACGACAGCATGCGAATCGGCGGGCGCTTGTCAAGCGGTGCGTGGACGACCCGCCCATGCACCGAAACGTCACCTCCTATCCAAGGCTTGCCGGTATGGGAACACCGCCGTCACCTCGACGCACAGATCCGAATGCCCTTGCCCCGCCGGGCGATCGACCCGTCGTCGCCGTCGATCCCTACCCTGCCGCCATCCACACCTCCGACGCGGTCCGCCCCAATGGCCCATCTTGGAGAGGGTCCCTCCTAGCAACGTCAAGCGCAGATCTCCGGCGGAGGGGAACGGCAGCCCACGGAACCCGCTCCACCGCACCGCACGGCGGACCCGCGATGTCCCGCGCGAGGGGCCCCAGTCGCGTTGCGGACCCCTCCCCACAAGGCCGGAACGGGGAGCGGCAGCCGAAGATCGACCCACTTCTTGTCAGACGGACCCCGTGCATCCGGTCCTCGGCCGCAAGCGAGTGAAAGGGGCACGGAACAATGCCGGATCCGAACCCGTCAGGAAAAACGATTCGTCATCAGTAGGGGGGGGGTGAGTAGATACAGACGATATTCTTCGTGTCAAGGTTCCCCTCCCTCCCCTCCCCGAGCAGCGGGCGATTGCGGGCCTCCTCGGGGCGCTGGACGACCAGATCGAATTGAACCGGAGGATGAACGAGACGCTGGAGGCGATGGCGCGGGCGATCTTCCAGGACTGGTTTGTCGATTTCGGGCCGGTCCGGGCGAACATGGAAGGGCGCGCTCCCTACCTCGCCCCCGAACTGTGGGAACTGTTTCCCGATGCGTTGGACGAGGAGGGCAAGCCGGTTGGGTGGAAAGTTTCAGCAATCGGTAGAGAAGTCAATACTGTCGAAGGTGCTACCCCGAGCACGAAGGATCCCTCGTTCTGGGAAGCCGGCAAGTTCCATTGGGCCACACCAAAGGATCTGTCGAAATTATTGTCGCCGGTTTTGTTGGGGACAAATCGAAAAATAACCGAGGCCGGGTTGTATCTACTCACCCCCTACTGATGACGAAGATCGATCCGTTTCTTGTCAGCCGGAACACGCACTTCCGGTCATCGGCCGCGAGCGAGTTAAAGGGGCAAGGGACAATGCCGGATCCGCACCCGTCAGGAAAAACGATTCGTCATCAGTAGGGGGGGGGTGAGTAGATACGCCGGGTTAAAGAAAATCAGTTCCGGCCTCTTGCCGATCGGTACTTTGCTCATGTCCTCGCGCGCACCAATCGGCTACCTTGCAATTTCCGAGGTGCCAACCGCAGTGAATCAGGGCTTCATTGCCATGGTTTGTGAGAAGCGGATACCCAACGTCTTTGTTCTGTTTTGGTGCCATGAGAACCTTGACCACATCACCGGCATTGCTGGCGGATCGACTTTCTCTGAGATAAGCAAGAGGGTGTTCCGCTCCATTCCTGTAATTGTCCCATCACAACGGATTGTCGAGGAATTTGAGCGGCTTGTTCGTCCGCTTTATTCCAGAATCGTTGCGAACATGAAGGAAGCCGAATCGCTGGCCAAGATGCGCGACTATTTGCTTCCGAAGCTGCTGTCCGGCGAAATCCGCCTTCGCCATGCCGAAAAGACGGTGGAGGCCGTTGCATGATCCGCGCTCCCGTCAATCCGGAGCTTCTGCGATGGGCGCGCGAGCGCGCCGGGTTTGCGCAGGAAGACTTGACGGGAAAGTTCAGAAAACTCCCCGAATGGGAAAGCGGTGACCTCCAGCCCTCGCTGAGGCAGGTGGAGGCGTTCGCTCGCGCCGTGCATGCGCCGGTCGGCTATCTGTTCCTCTCGAAGCCGCCGAAAGAAGCCATGCCCATCCCGGATTTCCGCACGTTCGCCGGTCACCCGGTCACGCGGCCCAGCCCCAACCTGCTGGACACGATTTACGCCTGCCAGGAGCGGCAAAGCTGGTACAGGGAGTTCGCGCGCGTCGCCGGCGAGTCGGCGCTCGATTTCGTCGGCAGCGCTTCGGTCGATGCGACCCCAGAGACTGTCGCCGCACAGATCCGGGAGACCCTGGGTTTCGATCTGGCCGCCCGCCGGGAATGTCCGACGTGGACCGATGCGTTGCGGCTTTTCCTCCGCCAGGCCGACGAGGCCGGCGTTCTCGTCATGGTGAGCGGGATCGTGATGAACAACACCCGCCGCCGTCTCGATCCCGCCGAGTTTCGCGGCTTCGCGCTGTGCAATCCGCTCGCGCCGCTGATCTTCGTCAACGGCAAGGACACGAAGGCGGCGCAGATGTTCACGCTCGCCCATGAACTCGCGCATCTCTGGCTTGGCGCCTCCGCCCTGTCGAACCTCGGTGTTGCGCCAGAAACGGGCTTCCGGCGAGAGGAGGTGTGGTGCAACGCAGCGGCAGCGGAGCTTCTGGTACCACTGGAAGCCCTGCGAACCGATCTGCGACGAAACGAGCCGCTCCCGGACGCGCTGTCCCGACTGGCGCGTATCTTCAAGGTCAGCACGTTGGTCCTCCTGCGTCGCCTGCTCGATGCCGGCTGGCTCACGCGCGAGCGCTTTGACGCGGCTTGGACGCAAGAGAGCGAACATCCGGGAAAGCTGGTCCAGGCGGGCAGCGATGGCGGCGACTTCTATCGCACGACGGTCGCGCGCGTCGGACGGCGGTTCACGTGCGCGCTGGTCGTGAGCACGCTCGAAGGCCGGACGCTGTATCGGGATGCGTTCCGGATGTTGGAGGTCAAGAAGACCGAGACCTTCAACCATCTCGGGCGCGCAGCCGGGGCGATGGGATGACGGCCTGTCTCGTCGATTCGAACGTCTTCATCCAAGCCAGGAACTTGCACTATGGCTTCGATTTCTGCCCCGCCTTCCGGGATTGGCTGGTGGAGCAGAATGGCGCGGGCAAGATCGCGAGCATCGAGAAGGTCGCGGACGAATTGCAGGCCGGAGACGACGAGTTGGCGGAGTGGGCCGCGGCGCGGGGGGACGGGTTCTTTCTGCCGCCGGATGATGCGGTGCTACCGGCGCTTGGCGCCGTGAGCGACTGGGCAAGCGGGCATGGATACCAGCAGGCCGCCGTTGCAACCTTCTTGCAGGTCGCCGACTCCTGGCTTGTCGCGCATGCGCGGGCTCACGCGTGCATCGTCGTCACGCACGAAGTCCCCGCCGATACCGCCAGAAAGATCAAGATTCCGAATGCGTGCATCGGTCTCGGCCTGCGCTGCATGAGCCCGTACGAGATGCTCCGCCGCGAGCGCGCAAGATTCGTCCTGGGAACACGCAGAGTCGCGGCGTAATGACCAGAATCACCGAAAGAGAAGTGGAAGCCGCCGCTCTCGAATGGCTCGCCGGGCTCGATTATGCCGTGCTGCACGGATCGGACATCGGCCCGGAGGGTGCGGCATCGGAGCGCGGCAGCTACGATGAGGTGCTGCTGACCGGTCGGCTCCGCGAGGCGCTTGTACGCCTCAACCCGAACCTGCCCGCCGCGGCGCTGGAGGAGGTGCTGCGCAAGGTGCGGCAGACGGAGACCCCCTCCCTCGTCGAGGAGAACCGCCGCCTGCACCGCTACCTGATCACGGGCGTGCCGGTCGAGGTGGCGCGGGAGGACGGCAGCATCGGCGGCGACGCTGCCCGTCTGATCGATTTCGACGACATCGAGGCCAACGACTGGCTGGCGGTGAACCAGTTCACGGTGATCGAGCACGAACACAATCGCCGCCCCGACATCGTGCTGTTCCTCAATGGCCTGCCGCTGGCCGTGATCGAGATGAAGAACCCCGGCGACGAAAACGCCACTCTCGAAGGAGCATTCAACCAACTCCGGACCTACAAGGACGAGATCCCTTCCCTGTTCCGCACCAATGCCGCTCTCATGACTTCGGACGGCCTCCAGGCGCGGCTCGGATCGCTGACGGCCAATCTCGAACGGTTCATGCCCTGGCGCACCGTGGACGGCGCCGCCATCGCCCCGAAGGGCGCGCCCGAGCTCGAAACCGTCATCGAAGGCGTATTCGAGAAGAACCGGTTCCTGACCCTGGTCCGGGACTTCACCGTGTTCGGGGACACGGGCGCGGGACTGGTCAAGATCGTGGCCGGCTATCATCAGTTCCACGCCGTGCGCCATGCGATCGAGCGCACGATCACCACGACGAGCCCGGCAGGCGATCGCCGTATCGGCGTGATCTGGCACACGCAAGGCTCCGGCAAGAGCCTGCTCATGGCGTTCTACGCCGGACAGGTCATCGCCCACCCGGCGATGAAGAACCCCACCATCGTGGTCCTCACCGACCGCAACGATCTCGACGACCAGTTGTTCGGCACGTTCTCCATGTGCCGCGACCTGCTCCGCCAAACCCCGCGGCAGGCCGACAGCCGGGAGAACCTGCGACAGGCTCTGACGCGCCCATCCGGCGGCGTGGTGTTCACGACCCTCCAGAAGTTCGCGCCCGAGTCCGGCGAAACCGAATACCCCGCTCTCTCCGACCGCCGCAACATCGTCGTGATCGCCAACGAAGCGCACCGCAGCCAGTACGGCTTCCACGCCAAGGTGGCCCGCAAGACCGGAGCGATCTCCTACGGCTTCGCCAAATATCTGCGCGACGCGCTGCCGAACGCCTCCTTCATCGGCTTCACCGGCACACCGATCGAAAAGGAGGACGCGAACACGCCTTCCGTTTTCGGCACCTACATCGATATCTACGACATCAACCGCGGTGTCGAAGACGGCGCGACCGTACCGATCTACTACGAGAGCCGTCTCGCGCGGATCGAACTGGACGAAGACGAGAAACCGATGCTCGACGACGAGATCGCCGAACTGACCGAGGACGAGGCCGAAGGCGAGCAGGAACGGCTCAAGAGACGATGGGCGAACGTCGAAGCCGTTGTCGGAACGGAGAAGCGCCTGCGCCTGGTGGCCCGGGATCTGGTCGAGCATTTCGAGAGCCGTGTCGCCGGCATGGACGGCAAGGCCATGATCGTCTGCATGAGTCGCCGCATCTGCGTCGCGCTCTATGGCGAGATCGTGAAGCTGCGCCCGGGCTGGCACAGCGATGACGACGAATGCGGCGTCCTCAAGATCGTCATGACCGGCGCGGCGTCGGACCCGAATCATTGGCAACACCACATCGGAAGCAAGGCCCGCCGGGAGCTGCTCGCCAAGCGGATCAAGGACGCGGACGATCCGCTCAAGCTGGTGATCGTGCGGGACATGTGGCTGACCGGCTTCGACGCGCCGAGCCTGCACACGATGTACGTTGACAAGCCCATGCGGGGGCACGGGCTCATGCAGGCTATCGCCCGCGTCAACCGCGTATTCCGCGACAAGCCCGCCGGTCTGGTCGTGGACTATATCGGCATCGCGCAGAACCTGAAGTCCGCCCTCGGCCAGTACTCGCGCGACGACCGAAGGCACGCCGGCATCGACGAGGCCGAAGCCGTCGCGGTACTGCGGGAGAAGTACGAGATCGTACGTGCCATGTTCCACGGTTTCGACTTCCGCAACGGCCTGGTCGGGTCGCCGCAGGAGCGGCTCGCAGCACTGGCCGGCGCCATCGAGTGGGTCCTCGGCATGCAGCAACGCGAGTCGGCCCGGGAACCGACCGAGGACGGCAAAGGGCGCGCCCATCGCCGCTTCAACGATGCCGTGCTGGTGCTCTCCAAGGCGTTCGCGCTCGCGGCTGCCAGCGACGAAGCCCGGGACATCCGCGACGAGGTGGGGTTCTTCCAGACCGTCCGTGCGGCGCTCGCCAAAAGCGCGCCCGGCGCTGGCAAGTCCTCCGCGGAGCGGGACCTGGCGGTTCAGCAGATCGTCAGCCGCGCGGTCGTTTCGACCGAGATCGTCGACATTCTCGAAGCCGCCGGGGTGGACACACCCGACATCTCCATCCTCTCCGACGAGTTCCTGGCCGAGATCCAGGAGATGGAGAAGAAGAACCTCGCATTGGAGGCGCTGCGCAAACTCATCAACGGGGAGCTTCGCTCGCGAAGCCGGGTCAACGTCGTGGAGACCCGAGCCTTCTCCCGGAGGCTGGAGGAAGCAATCGCCCGTTACCACAGCAACGCCCTTACGAGGGCCGAGATTCTTCAGGAACTGATCGGGCTTGCCAGGGACATCCGCGAGGCGCACCGGCGCGGCGAGGATGAGGGACTCAGCCTCGAGGAAATCGCCTTCTACGATGCCCTGGCCCAGAACGAGAGTGCGGTCGAGGTGATGGGCAACGATCACCTTCGCGTCATCGCTCAAGAATTGCTGAACGGGCTGAAAAACACAGCTTCCGTGGACTGGCAGCACCGCGCGCCGGCCCGCGCCCGGATGCGGGTTCTGGTCAAGCGCATCCTGCGCAAGCACGGATATCCGCCCGACCTCCAGGACGGCGCCGTACAGACCGTTCTGCAACAGGCTGAAGCACTATCGGCGAAGTGGGCAACCGGGTGACGCCCCATAGCGCCGACCCTGCCCTGCGCCTGGCCGCATGATACAAGCAAGCGGCGATACGAATGCTCGTCCCAACCACCATGGTCCGTGACTGCTCCCCCGCTGGGGGAGGAGGAAGCCGCCAGATCCGGGAACGGTTCGGCAGGATCCTTGCCCGCAGGATGGATCGAGGCCGAATCCTCGTCGTGCAGGCACGGCCCGCGCCCGACATCCGCGACCGCGGACCGGTGGCAGCGCGTGCCCGACCGCAACCATGGTCGCCGGCCCGCTCGAAGATCTGCCCAAGCGGCGCAGCAGTGGCCGACTTTCCCCGGATGGTGCAAGTTTCGGAAGCTTCTTGCGGCCGACTGAATCAGAATCAGGTCGAGGGGCAGTTTTCCTCGACGATCGCAAACCGGCGGACCGACTGCCATGCCCTCCAGGTTCGCGACCATCCGCGTCGAACTCGTGGTGACGCTCGAGATGCCGCGTCCGGAGAGCTTTTGATTCCTCTCTAAGCCTTTGTGGAAAGTGCTTTTTGAAACCTCTTGCAAGCTTGGGCTGAGTGGCTACCCTCAGCTGCTTTGTGCCAATTTGCAAGGCTTGGGCTGAGAGGCTATCCTCAGCTATTTGGTGCCAATGGGCACCGGAAATTCGGTTCACCAGCTGGACGCGGGAAGCATCCCGTCCGGGGGTTGACCGGTGGCGCTGGCCGGACTGGCCCGGGAGTCTGCCGGGGTCGCGGATGCGCGGACGGGAGGCCCGACCTTGCGCAATTCCCAACAAGGGTTCTTCTGCACCCCCGTCTGCAGCGGTCTTCGATCCGTCGGTCTATCGGACAAGGGGAGGACAGATTGCGCCACGGCATGATTCTGCCGGTCCAAGCCGAAAGCCCCGGCCGGTTCGGCGGCGAGATGCTCGACAGCCGGCAGAACCGGCACGAGGTCGAAGTGGTGCTTCTGCGCGACGAGGATCCGATCGACAGACATCGGCAGGCGCCCGCGGGGCCGCAGCTGGTCTCCCCCTTCCCGCCCATGATGCGAACGGCCTGACGGCGATGTCCCTGCTCAAGGCAAACCCGGTCTACAAGCCGTTCCACTACCCGTGGGCGTACGAAGCTTGGCTGCAGCAGCAGCGCATCCACTGGCTGCCTGAGGAAGTGCCCCTCGCCGAAGACGTCAAGGACTGGAGAGAGAGACTCACCGACGAGGAACGGAACCTGCTGACCCAGATTTTCCGATTCTTCGTGCAGTCGGACGTGGAAGTCAACAACTGCTACATGCGCCACTACGCGCGCGTGTTCGAACCTACCGAGGTCCAGATGATGCTCGCCGCGTTCTCCAACATGGAGACCGTCCACATTGCGGCATATTCGCATCTTCTCGATACGATCGGCATGCCGGAAGTCGAGTACGAAGCCTTTCTCAACATCAAGGAAATGCGCGACAAGTACGATTACATGCAAGGTTTCGGAACGGAGACCCCGGAAGACATCGCGCGCACTCTCGCCATGTTCGGAGCCTTTACCGAAGGAATCCAGCTCTTTGCCAGCTTCGCCGTGCTGCTCAATTTCCCGCGGTTCAACAAGATGAAGGGCATGGGGCAGATCGTCACTTGGTCGGCGCGAGACGAGACCCTGCACACGAACTCGATCGTGCGCCTCTACCGGACCTTCCTGCAGGAGAATCCGGACATCGACGGGGATGCGCTTGCGCACGACCTGTGCGAGGCATGCGAGACCGTCGTCGGCCACGAGAACGCCTTCATCGACCGGGCCTTCGAAATGGGTGGCGTCGAAGGCCTTACCGCCGCCGAGGTGAAGGCCTACATCCGATACATTGCCGACCGTCGCCTCAACCGGCTCGGCCAGCCGCCGCTCTTCGACGCGGATGCCAATCCCCTGCCTTGGATGGACGAGATGCTCAATGCGCTTGAGCACACCAACTTCTTTGAGAACCGGTCCACGGAATACTCGCGGGCCGCGACGCGCGGAACCTGGGAGGAGGCCTTCGACTGAGACCGCCCGCCCCGGCGGTCGCGATCAGGCCGCCGACGCTGGAGGCAGACCCTGAAAACTTGCCAAGGCCGCGGCCGCTCCACCGCGCCGATGCGGAACATCCATAGATCGCAGTGCCAGTTCGGTCGCTCCCAGCGAGCCGAGGATCATCGCCTCGCTCAGGGCCCCGAGGTGGCCGATCCGAAACCCGTTCTCCGCCCATCGCCCGATGGCCGCGGCATGGGCCACACCGTACCGGCTCCGGCACAGCGCGCGAAACCGGTTCGGGTTGCAGCCTTCGGGCAGCAGAATCGCCGTGACCGAGTCGCTGTATTCGGCCGGATTCGTACAGACCAGCTCGAGATTCCACCCCACCACGGCCGCCCGCACCGCCCGGGCAATCCGGCGGTGACGGGCCAACACGTGCACGGGCCCTTCCTCGAACAGCATCTCGAGCGCCGTCGCAAGCCCGTACCAGAGAGGAATCGCCGGAGTGGAAATGAACCCCAGTCCGCCCTCCGGTCCGAGGTGCCGGTTCCAGTCCCAGAAGTAGCGCCGCCCGCCACCCGAACTCCGCGCCGCCTCGAGCGCTCGGTCCGACAACGCATTGAACGCGAGCCCCGGCGGCAGCATCAGCCCCTTCTGGCTGCCGCCGACACCGACATCCACCCGCCACGCATCATGGCGATAGGGGCTCGAAGCGAAGGACGATATGACATCGGCGATCAGCAGCGCCGGATGTCCGGCCGCGTCCATCGCCGCCCGGACCGCCGGCAGGTCGCTCAGCACTCCCGTCGAGGTTTCGTTGTGAACCACGCAGACGGCCCCGATCTTCCCGGAACGATCCGCCCGCAGGCAGGCTTCCACCCGACCGGCATCCACGCCCGTGCGCCAGTCGCCAGGAAGGTATTCGACCTCCAAGCCCAGCCGTTCCGCCATCTCCTTCCAGCGCTGGGAAAAGAAACCGGTTTCCGCCATGAGGACGCGGTCCCCCGGAGCCAGGGGGTTGACCAGCGCCGCCTCCCACGCCCCGTGACCGGCCGCGCTCATCAGCACCACCGGCGCGGTGGTGCCGAGCAGCCCCTGCAGCTGCGCATAGGCCCGCTCGGCGATCTTCAGGAACTCCGGACTCCGGTGATCCGCCTGCGGCGCCGCCATCGCGGCGGTGATCCGCCGCGGGATGTTGGTCGGCCCCGGCGTGTGGAGGAATTGCCAGCCGGCACGGCCCGGCAGATCAGTGGGATCGAACACGAACGGGGCCTCAGGCAGCGCGACGGGAGCGCGCATCAATCAGCGACCAGATTCGCTCCGGCGTCGCCGGCATGTCGATATGCTCCACGCCGTAGTCCCGCAGCGCATCGACAATCGCGTTGATGATGGCCGGCGGAGCACCGATGGCGCCCGCTTCCCCGGCCCCCTTCATGCCCAGCGCATTGGTGTTCGACGGCACCACATTGTAGGTGAAATCGATGGCCGGCGCGTCGTCGGCCCGCGGCATGGCGTAATCCATGAAGGACGCGCTCAGCAGCTGACCGGTGCCGGAATCGTACTGCGTACGCTCCAGCAATGCCTGTCCGAGACCCTGAATCACCCCGCCATGGACCTGGCCTTCCAGAAGCAGCGGATTGACGACCGTCCCGAAATCGTCCACCACGGTGTACCGCTCGATCGACACGGCTCCAGTGTCCGGGTCGATCTCTACCTCGCACACGTGGGTGCCGTTCGGAAACGTGGCCGCCGGCGGCGCCCACTTGGCGGCTTCCGTCAGCGGGTCGCCGGCCTCGGACGCGCGCCGGGAGGCCTCGCCGAGCGAGACCGTCAGATCGGTGCCGGGCACGATGAACCGGCCGTCCCGAAACTCGATGTCCTCGGCCGACGCTTCCAGCTGGTCGGCCGCGAGACTCCGGCCGCGCCGGATCACCTTCACGGCGGCGTCCGACAAGGCCGACCCTCCGACCGGCACCGAACGGGAGCCGCCGGTTCCCGACCCGAAGCCGATCACTGCGGTATCGCCTTGGACAATGTCGATCTGGTCGAACGAGAGGCCGAGCCGCTCCGCGACGATCTGCCGGTATGCAGTCTCGTGGCCCTGGCCGTTGGACTGGGTTCCGATCAACACCCGGGCCCGGCCCCCGGCGTCGATCTCGATCGTGGCCTCCTCGGGCCCGCCACCCGAACATGCCTCGATGTAGCTGGCGAGCCCGATTCCGCGAATCCGGCCCCGACGCTCCGAAGCGGCGCGGCGGTCCGCGAACCCGGCCCAGTCCGAACGATCGATCGCATCCTCCATGTTCTTGACGAAGTCGCCGGTGTCATAGGTCTCGCCCATGGGCGTGGTGTACGGCATCTCGTCCGCGCGAATGAAGTTGCGGCGGCGAATCTCGTCCGGTGCGAGTCCGAGTTCCCGAGCGGCCTTGTCCACCAGCCGTTCCACGACAAACGCGGCTTCCGGCCGTCCGGCTCCCCGGTAGGCATCGACCGGCGGCGTGTTCGTGAACACCCCCACCACGTTCGCGTGCACGGCCGGCGTCCGGTAGCAGCCCGATAGCATGGCGGTACCGGCCAGCGTCGGGACGAAAATGCCGAAGTTCGAGCACTGGGCTCCGAGGTTCGCAATCGTCCGCACGCGCAGCCCGGTGAAACGTGCGGCGGCATCCAGCGCCAGCTCCGCGCGGGTCACGTGATCGCGACCGTGGGTATCCGACAGGAACGCTTCGGAACGCTCGGAGACCCAGCGGACCGGACGTCCGACCGCCCGCGCGGCAAACAGCACATGAACGTATTCCGGGTACAGGAAGATCTTCATCCCGAAGCCGCCGCCGACATCGCCGGTGCGCACCTGCATCTCGCCGGCTTCGACCCCCAGGATCCTGGCCAGCTGCCCCTGCAGCAGGTGCACACCCTGCGAACCGCAGGCAAGCGAGAAACCGCGACCGTCCTCGTAGCTGCCCAATGCCGCTCGGCACTCCATCGGATTCGGTACCAACCGGTTGTTCACCAGTTCGAGGGAGACCACGCGCGCCGCCTTCCGGAACGCCGCGTTCGTCTCGGCCTCGTTGCCCAAGGCCCAGTCGAAGCACCGGTTGCCGGGGATGCCGTCATGCACCTGCGGAGCGTGGTCCGCCAAGGCGCCGGCCGTATCGGCAACCGCCGGTCGCTCCTCGTACTCGACCGCGACCAGTTCGGCCGCGTCGCGCGCAAGATTGGCCGTCTCGGCCACCACGATGGCCACCGGCTCCCCGACGTACACCACCCGCCCGTCCGCCAAGGCAGGCCGCGGCGGGACCCGAGGGTCCGTTCCGTCGCGGTTCTTCCCCACGTACAGGCAGGGCAGGGTGCCGACCTCGGCTGCCATCAGATCCCCGGCCGTGAACACGCCGAGCACACCCTCGGCCTCCGCCGCGTGCCGGGTGCTGGTGGAGCGAATATCCGCACACGCCATCGGCGACCGGACCACATGCATCCACACCTGACCGGGAAGATCCAGATCGGCCGTGTACCGCCCCCTGCCGGTCAGGAATCGGGGATCTTCGGCCCGTTCCACGGGCTGACCGATGCCGAACTGAGCCATGGGTACTCCCTGCAGGGATCGTTCTGAAGCGCCCGTTCCCCCCCCCCGCATGATACGGGCACGCCATCGATCGACAAGGGCTGCAGGATCGGACCTCGTGAGCCGATGGTCCGGGAAATCAGCCAATGGAGCGGACGATGATTCGAATCGGCGCACCTGACCCCTGACGGCCGTCTGTCATCCCACGACCGCGAGAGCGATTCCCGGACGGCTTCCGCCGCCATTTGCGGCCGGCCGGAGGCGTACGGAAATCCGTTCCCGCACTTCGGTCCTCGCCACACTGAAGCCCGATACGCGGGAACCTGCACGAACCCGTCCGAATCGCGATCCGGAACCGGGCGGTTCCGCGATTTCGGCGGACGCGAATCGGCATCGCTCGTGCGGGTCGGCGACCGCCACTGCTTTCCGGATGACGGGAAACGGAGATGCCGTCGGAACCGGCTCGGCCGGCGTCTCAGCATGACACCCGGATCGTCCGGTTGCCGGATCCGGATTACGCCTTCCACTCCCCGAACACTCCGCCGCCGGCCGGTTGCCCGCCCGCAGCCGGTCGCACGACGGAATCCGCTTCAGCGGCCGGTCCGATCTTCCGGATCCGCCTCAAGTGCCGCGCTCCGGTCGGTCTCGTTCGCGAGCACAGACGGTATCGGCCAGGAGCGCGCGAAGACCTGTCCTTCGCTGTCGGTCACCCGGACGGACAGCAGATCCGGCCCGGGCGGCACATAACGAAACCGCACCGACGGATTCTCGCTCAGCGAGAAGTTGGAATCGACGGTCAGGACGGCCTCGTTCCCGTAGCGCACTTCCATCCTCTCGACAAAGTGCGCCAGCACGTAGTGGCGGGTGACCTGATCCATCTGCATGCCGGTGTGGTTGGGATGGCTGACGAGCACCTGTGCACTATTCGGCTGTCCCCACACTACCGGTTCCAAGCGACGAAGCTTCATCCTGCCGAGATGGGCCAGCGCGGCCTCCGGATCCTTCCCGGCGGGAGCGGAGCAGCCGCCGGACGCCTTCACATAGCGCTTCACCATGTGCAGCTCGCCGTCGCCGGTCTCCGCCACGGCGCGAATGTGGGTATAGGCATTGATCCGGATCCGGGTGCTGACGGCCGCCCGCCCGCTGGCCGTGGTGAAATGAAACCGGCCCGCCATCGGCATCGGGTTTTCGTCGACGATCAGCGTGACCGTCTTGATCCGGCGTTCCGTGGTCTGCGGAAATGCGGCTTCGAAGCTGACCGGCACCAAGGCCGCATCGTGGGCCCGGGGCGGCGCGGTCAGCGACAGGATCCCGGTATCTTCCGCGATCCTCCGGTCCCCGAACAGCGATTCTCGGATTTCGTCCCAGCGACTCCCGTTGTCGGCCGCAGACGGTCCGGGCGACGCGAGAACCAGTGCCAGCAAAAGGATGGAAACGGTGGTCCGCATGGCTGCATGACCTCACAAATTCACGGCCACGAACATCGAAAACCGATTCTAGCATCAATCCGGACGGCCTCCCGGACCGCAGGCGATGATCCGGAACCCGGCCGGCGGACGCCACGTCCCGGACGGGATGCGGAACGCCGGGCCGCTGCCTCCGGCTCCGGCCGGAGGCAGCACGGCGGATTTCCGCTTCCGGGGACTGCGGGCAGAAGATCCGGCCCGAACGCTTCCGACACCCCCTACTCCCACTCGAGCTCCACGAAACTGGCCGTGACGTTCCGGGGATGGTCGTCGTCAAACCGTTCCCATCTCTCCCGCTCCTCCGCTGCCGCCCAGGCAATCGCCCGCTCGATCGTTCCTCCCGCTTCGATTTCCTTCCGCACGTCCCGCAGGACGGCCCGAAGGTACCGCTCCTGTCCGTCCAGCGCGTCCGGCCAGGCCACCGATGCGGGACCGTGGCCGGGCACCACCCGCACGGCCGGCACGGCACGAAGGTCGTCCATGACGCGCAGCCACCCCTTCAGGCTGCCGTCCACCACGGGCAACCGGTCGACGAACACGAGGTCGCCGGCGAACAGCGTGCGGGTTTGCCGATCAAAAACCGTAAGGTCGTTGTCGGTGTGGGCCGTTGCATGGGCCGACACGTCCAGGATTCGTCCTCCAAGATCAATCCGGAACCCGCTCGTAACCACAAGCGTAGGTTCGACCACGCGGGTACCGGCAAAGGTCGGCCCGATCTCGCGCCGGCCGGATTCCAGGTAATGTGCGGCCCGGGCCGCCAGCGCATCTCCGAGCCTGTAGTGACCGACGAACTCCACTCCATCGCCGGTGAAGGCGTCATTCCCCAGCACATGGTCGGGATGCACGTGCGTGTTGATCACGTGGCTCACAGGAAGGTCCGTGAGCTTCCTCACGGCCTTGAGCAGCAGTCTCCCGAACGCGCGGCTTCCGCCCGTATCGACGAGTGCCACCGCCTCCGCTCCGATCACCACTCCCGCATTGCCCACGCCACCGAGGTTGCGGCTGCTGGCCTGGACATGCGGACCTGCGTAGACGTAGACGCCCTCTGCCACCGGCAGCAGCCGGATCGATTCCCCCGCGACGGCGAGTCCGGTTGCGGCGAACACGCCCGCCATCCCGACCAGTACCCCGATGGCCAGACGAGAAGTCCGGAACGGCGACCGGCGACCGGCCGCGCCCCGCGCCCGAAAAGAGACGGTTTCCGACCCTGCGGCCAACCCCTGGTCCGGTCGTGCAGGGAGAAACGACAGGGATCCATGTTGTCCCCCTCGATCCGTACTCTCCGGTCCGGCAACACGCCGGTCCGACCGGACCGACCGCCGGACCGGGCCACGGAATCCGGTCTCCGAAAGGTCTGCAGCACCAGAGTTCCAAGAACATTTCCGGCGACGCGACTCCCGGACCCCTGGCGATGGATCCGCCGCGATCCGATGCCGTTCACCGGCACCTCGTCCGGGTGGTCCGCAGCAGTATTCCGGTTCACCCTGGCCGTTGTGCCGGCACTGTTCGGCGCGACGGTCGTGGGAGCCGGTCCGCACCCGTGCCTGCCCGACGAGCCCGGCACCTACCGCACGTCCGAGTTCAGGGCACCCGTGCCCTGCTCGCTGACCGGAGCCACCGTCGTATCGACCGAGGAACTCCGGATTCTGATGGAGCGGGATGCGCCCGTGCTGGTGGACGTGTTTCCGGCCCCCCGGCCTCCGGCGGGCACGGGGAGCGCGGGTCATCTGTGGTTCCCGCCGAGCCGCCGCAGCCTGCCGGCTGCCGTGTGGCTGCCCAACGTCGGCCTCGGCGTCCTGCCGATCGAGGAGGAGCGGTACTTTCGGGCGAATCTGGAGCACTTGACACGCGGTGACCGCACCCGGATCGTCGTGTTCTTCTGCCTCCGGAATTGCTGGCTGTCCTGGAACGCGGCGCGGCGGGCGGTGAGCTGGAACTACACCTCGGTGATCTGGTATCCGGAAGGCACTGACGGATGGTCCGTGGCCGGACACGAATTGATCAAGATCTCGCCGGTCGAACGGACGGAAGGGCAGTAACGGCGTGGGCGGCCAGCCGGCCCGAAGGCCGATGCCGGCAGGCCGGCGCCCGAACCCGAAAGTCCATCTAGCGACGGGTGGCGAGCCGTTCGACGAGAACATGGTCGAGCAGGTAGTTCGTGGCATGCCGCCAAGATCGTTCGGTATTGCTTCTCAAATCGACGAACGCGCGGGCGATCGGCGCTCCGGTCTCCACCTCGACGACCACCACGTTAAGGTTGAGAATGAGGTTGCTGACCAGCTGGACCCAGCCGACCAGAACCCAATCCGCCGAAAGGCTGCGTGCGATATCCCGTTCGCAGCCGTTGCACGCATGCAGGCGCTGCAAGGGGTTCGCCTGCCGGACCGCCGCCTCCGTCGCGTCGGCGGTCACGACCTCGTACCCTTCCGCCAACAGCCGGGTCCGGATCGTTTCCGCCACCATATCCAGCCGATGACGCTCGCTCTCCGAGACAACATGAGAGTCTGGAAAGTAGTCGGCTTTCAGGAGTTCGATGCCCAGCACCGCCACCCGAACCGGGGCAGCGGCGGCCTGCAGGCTGACCGGGAAGGTTGCAAGGACGGCCATCAGTAGTGCAGACTGCCATCGAAGCTGGCGGCCATCCGCAAGGTCACGGTCTTTCGCCGTCCTGGCCGGGGCGGTCATGGGAGAGGCTCCGTGGAGCGGGAACACTGCGTCATGAAAAAGCTCCTGCCGGCCCTAGCGATCGCGATGGTTTCGGGAATCGGGGCCGAACGCGCATCGGCCAATGATTTTCCCACACAGGCGCGGGTCGAGATCGTCCTAGCCTGCATGGACCTGCAAGGCGGCCAGAACTATGACACACTCTATGCGTGTGTGTGCATGGTGGACTGGATTGCATCACGGATCTCCTATCGGGACTATACAGTGGCGGAGACCCTGAGCTATCTGTACGCCACGCCCGGAGAGCGGGGCGGCATCTTTCGGGATGCGGTGCCGGAGGCGCGGCCGCGCATTGAGCAGTTCCGCACCCTGCGCCGGGAAGCCGCTGCATCCTGTGTGGTGTCCCGGACGGAATCTCGTAACGATGACGGCTGATCAACCGGGATCCCGCATTCCACTGTTCCCGACCGATTCTGACGCAAGGTCTGAGGGCCTGTGCGGAAACTACTGAGCGGCCCCGATTCCAGCCTCTACGATGTGGCTGGCAGCAACATCGGGAAGATACCATGGCTGGGAGCACGACCGCTCGTGCGAAGGATCCGCGTCGGGGGATCGCTTCGAAAGCGAGCGGACCGACGCGGAATGGGCCCGTCTGGCACCACTGCTTCCGGCACCGTCGTCGACGGGCCGTCCCCGAGAGGTAGACCTGCGCGAAGGGGTGAATGCGGGGCTGTACCCGTGGATGACGGGCTGGCGGTGGCGAGCGCTGCCGCCTGGTTTTCCCGCGACTTCACACGATCCGGTGTATCTACTCACCCCCTACTGATGACGAAGATCGATCCGTTTCTTGTCAGCCGGAACACGCACTTCCGGTCATCCGGAACCTGTCAACACCGTTGAGACAGCAAGGGTTGTCATGTACTGAGCATCTCCCACGGTAGGGGTGGCCTTCGGCGGGTTGATCCAGATCGTTTCGGGGAGCGCCCGCGGTTTCGGTTTCCCCTGGACGAACCGTTCCGGGTGCCGGCCCCAAGCTTGGCTCAAGGTGCGCCGGCGTTGCTCAATCCGCTGCCGGGCGCGGCCGTGGTGGACATCGTCAGGGGTGAGCATCGCGAGGCCGGCATGGTGATGCTCGGTGTTGTACCAGGGGAAGAAGGATCGACCGAAGTCGATGGCAGCGGGCAGGTCCGGGAAGCGCCCGGGGAACCCGGGGTGGTACTTCAAGGTCTGGAACTGTGCCTCCGAGAAGGGGTGGTCGTCGCGGACCTTGGGGCGGCTGAGCGAGCGGGTGATACCGAGCTGGGCGAGGAGTTGCGCTGTGCACGGGCTGGTCATGGGAGCGCCGCGGTCCGAGTGCAGGGTCAGCACCCGGGGCTGGATCCCCTGCTTGAGACACGATTCCTCGATCAGCCGGCTGGCCAGTGCCGCGCTCTCGCGTTCGGCGACCCTCCATCCCGCCACGTAGCGGCTGAAGAGATCAAGCAGCACGTAGAGGTAGAAGGAAGACCCGGTCTTCGGCCCGAGCAGCCGCGTGAGGTCCCAGGACCCGACCTGGTTCGGGGCGCGGGCGACGAGTTCGGGCTTGGCATAGCGTGGGTGGGTGAGCGGGTTGCGCCGTTCCCGCACCGGCTGCCCGACGGAGAGGATGTGGTACCTCGTGCGCTCCGAGCACAGGTACCGCCCTTCGTCGAGCAGCGTGGCCACGACCTCGGCCGGGGAACGATCGACGAAACGCGGGGAGGCGAGCCGGTCGAGGACCCGCTCCCGCTCCCCCTCGCTCCGGGCCCGGGCGGGCGTCGCACGGGGCTGCGGATGCCCGGGAGCGGGCCTCCGGCGGCGGGAGAACGGGGCCCGGGACACCCCCAGCGCCCGACCGGCCGGCGCGATGCCGACCTGTCGAGCGAGGGAAGTGGCGGCCATCCGCAGTCCTTCCCGTCGCGGAGGCTGAATCCCAGCAGCCCGGCAACGTTTCCCTGAACTTCGAGAATCGTAGGGGCCGTGGCCAGCTCCTTCTCCAGCCGCGCCACCTGGGCCTCGAGCCGGCGAACCTGGGCGCCGAGGGCTTTCATGCCGCCACACTTGACGTGCATCGGTCCGTCCGTCATGGTGACGGCATGCAAGTCGGACTTCGACATCTCCGCGCCGACACGGTCGAGTGGCTGAAGGCGGCGGCCGAGGACGGCCGGACGCGTCATGCGCTGGCGCGCGAGCTGTGCGAACGCGAGGACTGGCGCAACGCCCGGGGCCAGCCCTGCGTGTTCCAGGCGCGCGGGGTTCTGCCCGGGATCGCGAAGCGGGCGGGGTTCGTGCTGCCCGCGGCGCGGCCGGGTCCGTGCCGCACGCCGGGCCGTCCGGGCGGCGAGGTGGCGCGCACCGACCCGGACCGGAAGCTGGCGTGCACGCTGGCGGATCTCGGGGCGGTCACCCTGGTCCCGGTGGGCGCGGCCCCGGACCGGCGCCGCGGGCGCGAGATGATGGAGACCCATCATCCGCAGGGTTGGAAGCACCGGCCGGGGAAGGTCCTCAACTTCTGGGTCGTGTCGTCGCGCCACGGCCGTCTCGGCGGCCTCGGGTATACGGCCGCAGGCTGGCATCAGGCGGCCCGGGACGCGGCCATCGGCTGGTCGGCGACGGCGCGGGCCGCGAATCTGGTGCAGCTGGTCCAGCAGCACCGCTTTCTCCTGCTGCCCGGCGTCCGGGTCGCCCGGCTGGCCTCGCACGTGCTGGCCCGGTCGACGGCGCGCCTGGCCGCGGACTGGAAGGCGGCGCACGGGACCCGGCCGCAGGCGGTCTACACGTATGTGGGACCCGAGCACCGCGGCACCTGCTATCGTGCGGCCGGGTGGAGCCGCTGCGCCGAACCGACCTCGGGCCGGCCGCCGGGAGGCCGTGCGACCACGCCGAAGGCGGTGTGGATCCGGCCCTTGGCCGAGGGCTGGCGAGAGGTCCTGTCTCGGGAGCGGGGCACCGTCCTCGGTACCACGTCGGAGCCGTGGCGGCCCGGGAACGCCGACTGGGCCGACATCGAGTACGGCCGCGGTTCGCATCCCGACGGCCGCGTGCGCACGCGAGTGCTGGCGATGGGCCGGGCTTGGGAGAACGCTCCGGGCGCGTCCCTGCCCGTGATCTTCCCGTCCGCCGCCGCGCAGAAGGCCGCGTACCGGCTGTTGTCCAGCGCCCGGGTCACGATGGAACACATCCTCGATCCCCACGCCGAAGCCACGGTCGAACGCTGCCGGCAGGAGCGGGTCGTCCTCGCCCTGCAGGACACCACAACGCTGAATTACAACGGGCACTGCAAGACGAAAGGGTTGGTGAACCGTAACTACTCACCCCTTGTTGGGGTCTGGTTGGCCATAGTGCTCGTTGAGGATGTCTGCGGCCTTTCCGTCGAGGGCGATGTGGATGGCGACGAGAGGGTTGTAGCCGAGTGCCTCCATGGAGGTGAGGAAGCTTGAGCCTCGGCACCATGCGGTTGCGTGGAGCATGGTGCGGAACCATCCGGACACCTTGATCTTGACCTTGGTCATTCGGATCTTCTGTTCTCCGGCATGGTTGGTGAAGCTGACGTCGGGGTCCTTCATGAAGCGGAGGACGGACGTCTCGTGTTTCACGAGACGTTCATGCAGGTTGTGGGCGTCGGACTTTGCGATGCGTCCCCGGGTTCCTTTCGTCCGCGGCGGGATATCGGGCAACTCCTTGGCGCCTTGGGTGAGGAGGGTGCGGTAGCGCTTGCGCACGGCCCGGCGGTCGGCCTCGTTCAAGGCCTTGGATGCGCTCTGGTTGACCCTGTGGCAGACCCCGCGCAGCAGGCTCTTCATCCATCGCGCCCAGCGGTAGCCGTTGGACTCGACGACGAAGGCCCGTTCGCGCAGCAGGTGGCTGCCGCACAGCGGGTGGCGGCACTGCTCGTAGCCCCTGTATGCAGCCCAGCAGTCGTGGACCCGGACGCCCTGGTAGCGCGGGAGGATGCCGATCTCTTCGATCGCCTCCCGACCGCGCTTGCGGTGCGGGAACTTCACGGTCAGGGTCCCGTCGGTGACGACATGGAGCCATGGGGTCTTGCCGGCGACCCGGAATCCGGTCTCATCGACATGCAAGGCCGGGCGTTGCAGGAGATGGGCCACGGCGACCTCCTCCCAGGATGCGAGCGCATCCTGAAAGCGCCGGACCTAGCCGAGGCAGGTCGCCTCGGAGAGCCTGATGCCGGAGATCGCGTGCACGAGCGAGACGGCACGGCGCAGGGACCGCATCTGGGCGATCAGCAGGTTGAGGACCAAGGCCTGGATGCGGACACCGTACTGCACGGGCCCCGGCATGAGGTCTGGGAACCGGCCCTTGGTCCGGGCCCGACACTTCGGGCATTCCTTGATCTCGGCGTCGACGCGGCGCTCGACGACTTCGAACCCGAGGTCGTAGAGGACGCGGCGCTCCCGATCGACGGGGTCGACGTCGTCGAGGTCGGCGCCACAAGCGTCGCAGGCATCGACGGTGATCGTCTCCTTGACGGTGGTCGTGCGCCGGTGACCGCCCGTCTGCGGGTTCGGCTTCGGGCCCTTGCCGTGGCTCCCGGTGCGCCGTGCGCTCTCGTCCTTGTCCGTCTGGGACGGCGGCAGACCGGAGTTCCGGCTCGTCGTGCGCGTGGCCTTCTCCAGGAGCACGGCCAGCAGCAGCTGGAGCAGCATCAGCAGGCCGCGGACGAGCGCCTCGCACTCCGGGGGGACCGTGCCTTGCGTGCGGAGATCCTGGAACCGCTTCTGGAAGGCGTCGACCTCTTGGCGCAGGGAGGTGCCGGCGACGCTCGTCATCCCGACGCCTCCACCGCCCGGACGGCCGCCCGCACAGCGAACCGCTCGCCTTCGGGCATCGTCCGGTAGCGCCGCGCCGGCGGCGGGCGCGTCCGGACGCCGCGGCGCTCCAAGGTCTCCAGCATCCCGAGGCCGGCCCCAACCCTGGAGCCGCCCTTTGCTGTCGTCCAGTGAAGGGGCTCGCAGCGGCCCGAACAGGGGGTCGACTTCAGGTCGATGATTCGCGGGTCCATGGGGATTCCCGCAGCCACGATTCGACGACAGCATGCGAATCGGCGGGCGCTGGTCAAGCGGTGCGTGGACGACCCGCCCACGCACCGAAACGTCACCTCCTATCCAAGGCCTGCCGGTATGGGAACACCGCCGTCACCGCGACGCACCTATCCGAATGCCCTTGCCCCGCCGGGCGATCGACCCGTCGTCGCCTTCGATCCCTACCCGGCCGCCATCCGCACCTCCGACGCGGTCCGCCCCAATGGCCCATCTTGGAGAGGGTCCCTCCTACAACGTCAAGCGCAGATCTCCGGCGGAGGGGAACGGCAGCCCACGGAACCCGCTCCACCGGACCGCAGGGCGCGGACCCGCGACCTCCGCGCGAGGGGCCCGGTCGCGTTGCGGACCCCTCCCCACAAGGCCGGAACGGGGAGCGGAAGCCGAAGATCGACCCACTTCTTGTCAGCCGAACCCCGTGCATCCGGTCCTTGGCCGCGAGCGAGGGAAAGGGGCACGGAACCATGCCGGATCCGAACCCGTCAGGAAAAACGATTCGTCATCAGTAGGGGGGGTGAGTAGATACGGTGAACCTTGGAGGCGGGGGCTCGGGCACCCGGGGGATCCTTGCCCATTTCACGCTGGCGGTGACCGAGGGCCGCCGCCCGCTCGGCGTGATCGACCTCAACGCCACCCAGCGCGAGGGCACGGAAGCCCCGGACTGCGACGCCACCGAGCGCGAGGACACGGAAGCCCCGGACCGCGACGCCACCGAGCGCGAGGACACGGAAGCTCCGGACCGCGACGCCACCGAGCGCGAGGGCACGGAAGCCCCGGACTGCGACGCCACCGAGCGCGAGGGCACGGCAGCCCCGGACCGCGACGCCACCGAGCGCGAGGGCACGGCAGCCCCGGACCGCGACGCGGTCAAGCCGGAGAGTGTGCGCTGGCTTCAGGGACTCGAACGCGCCCGCCAGCTGGCCGCCGCCTGCCCCGACACCCGGGTGGTCACGGTCTGCGACCGCGAAGGCGACATCTGGGAAATGTTCGTACAGGCGCGCGCCGGCGGCGTCGGGCTCCTCGTACGCTCCGACCGCGGCCGGCAGCGACGGGTGGTCCGCAGCGACGGCTCCGTGGCGGACCTGTGGGAGGCCATGGCGGAGCAGCCGGTCCTGGGAACGAAGACGGTCCACCTCGCCGCCTGCGGCGGACCCCGTCCGCGCCTCCAGCGCACCGTGATCCTCAAGCTCCGCGCCGCCGCCGTCCACCTCGTGCCGCCGAAGAACCGGGACGACCGGACGCCGATGCCCGTGCTCGCCGTCTCGGTCCGGGAAGCCCGGCCGCCCAAGGGCCGCGATCCGCTCCACGGGGTGTTGCTCTCCACCGAGGGCGAGGCCGACCTCCCGCACGCTCGACGCATCGTCGCCTGGTACGAGGCACGCTGGACCCTCGAGGAGTACTTCCGGGTCCTCAAGGTCGGCGCCCGGATCGAAGAACGCAAGCTGCAGGACGCCGACGACCTGCGCACGTGCCTCGCTTTCGATGCCATCACCGCATGGCGGGTCATGGACCTCGAGCGCCTCGCGCGCGATCCGCCCGACCGCCCCGCCCTCGAGTTCTTCACCGACCGCGAAATCGGGGTTCTCTACCGATGGCTCCGGTACGATCGCATCCTCCGGGCCCCGCCCGGGAAGCCGCCCGACATCCGCACCTTCGTGGTCGATCTCGCCCGCATGGCGGGCTTCCGGCCCAGCAAACGTCAGCCGCTTCCGGGTACTGCCAAAATCTGGCAGGCGTGGCGGAAATTCAAGACCGGACTCGAATTCGTCCAATCAGAAGGGAACCGCATGAGCCAGTTTGCGTCAACAACGGGCTGTTGAAAGCGCCGAGGGGGGTGGGACGGCGCCGGCTTGGGACCGCGCTTGCGTGGCGTCAGGCCCTGCAACGCTCCCCGGCGGCGGGCCGTGCGCCACGTCGACAGATGCGAGCGGTACAGCCCCTCGCGACGCAGCAGGCGGCCGATCTCGCTCGGCTCGCGACAGCGGTCCGCTTCCTCGACGATCCGCAGTCGATACTCGGCCGAGAACCGGCGCCGGGTCGGCTGGGCGAGAACCTCCGGGTCCGGAGCACGCCGAGTCGGCGGGGTCTCGGCCCTGGGGGGCGCGCCCCCTAGGGCCGGCGTGGCGAGAGGGTACACCCCCCCCGCCCACATTCGGGTCTGCCTTCATCATGGTTCCTCTCTGCCGCCCTCTAATTCGTGTCTGCACGGAAAATCACAACACATTGGTATCTACTCACCCCCCTACTGATGACGAATCGTTTTTCCTGACGGGTGCGGATCCGGCATTATCCCTTGCCCCTTTAACTCGCTCGCGGCCGATGACCGGAAGTGCGTGTTCCGGCTGACAAGAAACGGATCGATCTTCGTCATCAGTAGGGGGTGAGTAGATACACACATTGTATGTGCAACCATATTTGGAATCTGGAGAACCGAAGATTCCTTCTTTGAGAGCATATGACGACATATTCCGCTGAAATCAGGCTGGATTCGATGAATCTTCGCCCTGCCAATATTGGGCTTTCATTCATGTAATCCGACTCTTAGGGATTTTCCGGGCAGGCACTGATTCCTAGGGTAGTCGGTGTCTCAGCGATGTTGGCAGAGAGGGCCGTTCGCGCCGTTCGCGCCGTCCTTCCGCTTCCGTGTCCGCTTCCGCTTCCGTACCATCGCATGGCCTTTCTCCGCGATCAGCTGCGACACCTTCCCCAGCACTTCCGGTGTCAGCAAGCTCACGTTGTTCACCATCGTCTGATATCCGTACCGGGTGTGATCCCAGATGTCGGTGTGCCCCAGAAACTTCCGAACCGTCCTGTGCTCGTTCACCAGCTCGTGCATGGGATCGAAGTCCTAAGCCCAAGCCCTGCTTCCGGAGACCCATCACCAGGATCTTCCACAACTCCATGCCGGGACGCCCTCGCAGGCGGGATACCTCGGGAAGGATCCCCTCCTCCAGAATCTCGAACCACCGGACCCGGGTCGACCGGTCGGCATACACGTACTGAAGGCCACGCAGCATCGGCGGAATGTCCTCCCGCGAGTGTACGTTGATCTCGATCTCCTCGATCGCAACCTGGCCCCATTCCAGCTGAGGACGGACGACCTCCCGCATGGCCATTCTCCCGAAGATTCCCGAATCCCGCGCGATTTTCCGGCCCCAGTGGCCGATTCCCGCCCCACAGAGGGATTCTTCACCCCTTCAATAGCACACTTTCATCATTGGAGTCAAATGGTTGTACTTTTTTCGGGCGGGCACGAATTAGTGTCTGCACGGGTAACTAGTGCCCGCACCGAAAAAGTACAATGGTTTGACTCTGAAAGTGGAATCGTGATATAGAGGGGACGAAGAATCCCGCTTTGATGCGGGAATCGGCCGATGAGGTCGAGAATCGGCCGGATTTTCGGGAATCTTCGCGAGAATTGCCATGCGAAACGTCATTCGCCTGCAGATGGAATTGGGTCAGGTTGCGATCGAGGAGATCGAGATCGACGAGAACTCGCGGGATGACATTCCGCCGCTGCTGCTCGGGCTTCGGCACGTGTATGCCGACCGGTCGGTTCGTGCCCGGTGGTTCGAGATCCTGGAGCAGGGGATCCTTCCCGAGGTGTCCCACACGAAAGGGCGTCCCGGCATGGAGCTGTGGAGGATCCTCGTGATGGGTCTCCTGAAGCAGGTCCTGGGGTGTGACTTCGATCGTCTGCACGAGCTGGTGAACCAACACCATACCGTTCGGAAGTTTCTGGGACACTCCGGCTTCTGGGACGAGACCCGGTACCGGTATCCCACGGTGGTACACAACGTGAGCCTGCTGACGCCGGACGTGCTGGGGGAGGTGTTGCAGCTGATCGCGGAGAGCGGCCATGCGCTGGTGCGGAAGCGGAAGCGGAAGAGCGGCCCGGGCGGTCGCCCGTCGAAGGAGCCCCTGCGGGGCCGCTGTGATTCGTTCGTGGTGAAGACGGATGTGCACTTCCCGACGGATGTCAACCTGCTGTGGGATGCGATGCGTTGCCTGGTGCGCGAGACGGGCCGCTCAGCCCTGCGGGCGGGGGTGTCCGGAGGGCGGCAGTGGCGGCATCGGAGCCGGAGGCTGCAGCGGCTCTTTCCGAAGGTTCGGCGGACCCGGCGGGCCCGTCCGGGGCCGATCCAGGCGTACCTCGACGCCTGCTGGGAGGAGGTCCGACGGGCGGAAGCGACGGTTCCTGCGCTTCGAGAGCAAGGCGTCGGAGCCCCCAGGATTCTCCGGATCGAGTCGTACCTCAAGCATGCCCGGAGGCAGCTCGACCAAGTGGACCGCCGCCTGCTGAAAGGCGAGAAGATCCCGCAGGAAGAGAAGGTGTTTTCGATCTTCGAGGAGCACACGCGCTGGTGTGTGAAGGGCAAGGCCGGGGTTCCGGTGGAACTCGGAGTGCCGGTGGCCGTGCTGGAGGACCAGCACGGCTTCCTCCTACACTCCCGGATCCTGTGGGAAGGCGGAGACGTGGATCATGCCGTGCCCATGATCCGGGAAGCCCAGGCCCGCTTCCCCGACCTCCGCCTGTGCAGCTTCGATCGGGGGTTCCACAGTCCCTCCAACCGGATCGCACTGGACGAACTGCTGGATCACAACGTGCTGCCGAAGAAGGGAAAACTCGGTCCGGCCGACCGGAAACGGGCCGCCGACCCGACGTTCCGGGAGATGCGCCGGCGGCATCCGGCCGTGGAGTCCGCCATCAATAATCTCGAGCAGCGCGGCATGGACCGGGTCCTGTCGTATGGGGCGGAGGGTTTTGCGCGGATGGTGGCGCTCTCCATGGTGGCCTTCAATGTCCACCGCATCGGGTTGCTGCTGCAGAGACAGGCCCGGGCCCAAGCCCGACGACGACGAAGACGCGCCGCCTGACGGCGGCGCCCCTCCACCCCGTCCGCGAAGCCCGCCGGGAGCGGGAACGGAACCGCTCGCCCTGGCGTCCGGATTCTGGGTGGGAAGGGCCCGGATGCCGCTGCGAATCGGCAGGAATCCCTTGGAAACGGAGCGACCGGAGGCCCCGGAGGGTGGGTCCAACCCGAAATTTCGCCGGAAGGGCCGCCAAAATGACCATTTTCGGTGCGGGCACTAACTAGTGCCCGCACCGAAAAAGTACAATGGTTTGACTCTGAAAGTGGAATCGTGATATAGAGGGGACGAAGAATCCCGCTTTGATGCGGGAATCGGCCGATGCGGTCGAGAATCGGCCGGATTTTCGGAAATCTTCGCGAGAATTGCCATGCGAAACGTCATTCGCCTGCAGATGGAATTGGGTCAGGTTGCGATCGAGGAGATCGAGATCGACGAGAACTCGCGGGATGACATTCCGCCGCTGCTGCTCGGGCTTCGGCACGTGTATGCCGACCGGTCGGTTCGTGCCCGGTTGTTCGAGATCCTGGAGCAGGGGATCCTTCCCGAGGTGTCCCACACGAAAGGGCGTCCCGGCATGGAGCTGTGGAGGATCCTCGTGATGGGTCTCCTGAAGCAGGTCCTGGGGTGTGACTTCGATCGTCTGCACGAGCTGGTGAACCAACACCATACCGTTCGGAAGTTTCTGGGACACTCCGGCTTCTGGGACGAGACCCGGTACCGGTATCCCACGGTGGTACACAACGTGAGCCTGCTGACGCCGGACGTGCTGGGGGAGGTGTTGCAGCTGATCGCGGAGAGCGGCCATGCGCTGGTGCGGAAGCGGAAGCGGAAGAGCGGCCCGGGCGGTCGCCCGTCGAAGGAGCCCCTGCGGGGCCGCTGTGATTCGTTCGTGGTGAAGACGGATGTGCACTTCCCGACGGATGTCAACCTGCTGTGGGATGCGATGCGTTGCCTGGTGCGCGAGACGGGCCGCTCAGCCCTGCGGGCGGGGGTGTCCGGAGGGCGGCAGTGGCGGCATCGGAGCCGGAGGCTGCAGCGGCTCTTTCAGAAGGTTCGGCGGACCCGGCGGGCCCGTCCGGGGCCGATCCAGGCGTACCTCGACGCCTGCTGGGAGGAGGTCCGACGGGCGGAAGCGACGGTTCCCGCGCTTCGGGAGCAAGGCGTCGGAGCCCCCAGGATTCTCCGGATCGAGTCGTACCTCAAGCATGCCCGGAGGCAGCTCGACCAAGTGGACCGCCGCCTGCTGAAGGGCGAGAAGATCCCGCAGGAAGAGAAGGTGTTTTCGATCTTCGAGGAGCACACGCGCTGGTGCGTGAAGGGCAAGGCCGGGGTTCCGGTGGAACTCGGAGTGCCGGTGGCCGTGCTGGAGGATCAGCACGGCTTCCTCCTACACTCCCGGATCCTGTGGGAAGGCGGAGACGTGGATCATGCCGTGCCCATGATCCGGGAAGCGCAGGCCCGCTTCCCCGACCTCCGCCTGTGCAGCTTCGATCGGGGGTTCCACAGCCCCTCCAACCGGATCGCACTGGACGAACTGCTGGATCACAACGTGCTTCCGAAGAAGGGAAAACTCGGTCCGGCCGACCGGAAACGGGCCGCCGACCCGACGTTCCGGGAGATGCGCCGGCAGCATCCGGCCGTGGAGTCCGCCATCAATAATCTCGAGCAGCGCGGCATGGACCGGGTCCTGTCGTATGGGGCGGAGGGTTTTGCGCGGATGGTGGCGCTCTCCATGGTGGCCTTCAATGTCCACCGCATCGGGTTGCTGCTGCAGAGACAGGCCCGGGCCCAAGCCCGACGACGACGAAGACGCGCCGCCTGACAGCGGCGCCCCTCCACCCCGTCCGCAAAGCTCGCCGGGAGCGGGAACGGAACCGCTCGCCCTAGCGTCCGGATTCTGGGTGGGAAGGGCCCGGATGCCGCTACGAATCGGCAGGAATCCCCTGGAAACGGAGCGACCGGAGGCCCCGGAGGGTGGGTCCAACCCGAAATTTCGCCGGAAGGGCCGCCAAAATGACCATTTTCGGTGCGGGCACTAACTAGTAGTACGGAAACGTTGGATTGGGGGCTGCAGGCATGAGCTGGCCCCGATGCTCAGACCTGACACCTGATCCATAGAGGCCTAATAATCCCATTGTGTTCTTTATCTGATCCTTAGAAGCGGTGCGAGAATCTCAGCGAACAGCCCGGTTCCAGCGGGTGCCGACACGGGGCCGACACGCACCGACACGGACCGACACGGAAATACCGCCCCATCCTGCAGCCATCAATGCAACGTCGGTGGACTACTAGTGCCCGCACCGAAAAAGTACAATGGCTTGACTCTGAAAGTGGAATCGTGATATAGAGGGGACGAAGAATCCCGCTTTGATGCGGGAATCGGCCGATGAGGTCAAGAATCGGCCGGATTTTCGGAAATCTTCGCGAGAATTGCCATGCGAAACGTCATTCGCCTGCAGATGGAATTGGGTCAGGTTGCGATCGAGGAGATCGAGATCGACGAGAGCTCGCGGGATGACATTCCGCCGCTGCTGCTCGGGCTTCGGCACGTGTATGCCGACCGGTCGGTTCGTGCCCGGTTGTTCGAGATCCTGGAGCAGGGGATCCTTCCCGAGGTGTCCCACACGAAAGGGCGTCCCGGCATGGAGCTGTGGAGGATCCTCGTGATGGGTCTCCTGAAGCAGGTCCTGGGGTGTGACTTCGATCGTCTGCACGAGCTGGTGAACCAACACCATACCGTTCGGAAGTTTCTGGGACACTCCGGCTTCTGGGACGAGACCCGGTACCGGTATCCCACGGTGGTACACAACGTGAGCCTGCTGACGCCGGACGTGCTGGGGGAGGTGTTGCAGCTGATCGCGGAGAGCGGCCATGCGCTGGTGCGGAAGCGGAAGCGGAAGCGGAAGAGCGGCCCGGGCGGTCGCCCGTCGAAGGAGCCCCTGCGGGGCCGCTGTGATTCGTTCGTGGTGAAGACGGATGTGCACTTCCCGACGGACGTCAACCTGCTGTGGGATGCGATGCGTTGCCTGGTGCGCGAGACGGGCCGCTCAACCCTGCGGGCGGGGGTGTCCGGAGGGCGGCAGTGGCGGCATCGGAGCCGGAGGCTGCAGCGGCTCTTTCAGAAGGTTCGGCGGACCCGGCGGGCCCGTCCGGGGCCGATCCAAGCGTACCTCGACGCCTGCTGGGAGGAGGTCCGACGGGCGGAAGCGACGGTTCCCGCGCTTCGGGAGCAAGGCGTCGGAGCCCCCAGGATTCTCCGGATCGAGTCGTACCTCAAGCCTGCCCGGAGGCAGCTCGACCCAGTGGACCGCCGCCTGCTGAAAGGCGAGAAGATCCCGCAGGAAGAGAAGGTGTTTTCGATCTTCGAGGAGCACACGCGCTGGTGCGTGAAGGGCAAGGCCGGGGTTCCGGTGGAACTCGGAGTGCCGGTGGCCGTGCTGGAGGATCAGCACGGCTTCCTCCTACACTCCCGGATCCTGTGGGAAGGCGGAGACGTGGATCATGCCGTGCCCATGATCCGGGAAGCCCAGGCCCGCTTCCCCGACCTCCGCCTGTGCAGCTTCGATCGGGGGTTCCACAGTCCCTCCAACCGGATCGCACTGGACGAACTGCTGGATCACAACGTGCTGCCGAAGAAGGGAAAACTCGGTCCGGCCGACCGGAAACGGGTCGCTGACCCGACGTTCCGGGAGATGCGCCGGCAGCATCCGGCCGTGGAGTCCGCCATCAATAATCTCGAGCAGCGCGGCATGGATCGGGTCCTGTCGTATGGGGCGGAGGGTTTTGCGCGGATGGTGGCGCTCTCCATGGTGGCCTTCAATGTCCACCGCATCGGGTTGCTGCTGCAGAGACAAGCCCGGGCCCAAGCCCGACGACGACGAAGACGCGCCGCCTGACAGCGGCGCCCCCACCCCATCCGCGAAGCTCGCCGGGAGCGGGAACGGAACCGCTCGCCCTAGCGTCCGGATTCTGGGTGGGAAGGGCCCGGATGCCGCTGCGAATCGGCAGGAATCCCCTGGAAACGGAGCGACCGGAGGCCCCGGAGGGTGGGTCCAACCCGAAATTTCGCCGGAAGGGCCGCCAAAATGACCATTTTCGGTGCGGGCACTAACTACTCACCCCTTGTTGGGGTCGGGTTGGCCATAGTGCTCGTTGAGGATGTCTGCGGCCTTTCCGTTGAGGGCGATGTGGATGGCGACGAGAGGGTTGTAGCCGAGTGCCTCCATGGAGGTGAGGAAGCTGGAGCCTCGGCACCATGCGGTTGCGTGGAGCATGGTGCGGAAACATCCGGACACTTTGATCTTGACCTTGGTCATTCGGATCTTCTGTTCTCCGGCATTGTTGGTGAAGCTGACGTCGGGGTCCTTCATGAAGCGGAGGACGGACGTCTCGTGTTTCACGAGACGTTCATGCAGGTTGTGGGCGTCGGACTTTGCGATGCGTCCCCGGGTTCCTTTCGTCCGCGGCGGGATATCGGGCAACTCCTTGGCGCCTTGGGTGAGGAGGGTGCGGTAGCGCTTGCGCACGGCCCGGCGGTCGGTCTCGTTCAAGGCCTTGGATGCGCTCTGGTTGACCCTGTGGCAGACCTCGCGCAGCAGGCTCTTCATCAATCGCGCCCAGCGGTAGCCGTTGGACTCGACGACGAAGGCCAGTTCGCGCAGCAGGTGGCTGCCGCACAGCTGGTGGCGGCACTGCTCGTAACCCATGTACGCAGCCCAGCAGTCGTGGACCAGGACGCCCTGGTAGCGCGGGAGGATGCCGATCTCTTCGATCGCCTCCCGACCGCGCTTGCGGTGCGGGAACTTCACGGTCAGGGTGCCGTCGGTGACGACAGGGAGCCATTGGGTCTTGCCGGCGACCCGGAATCCGGTCTCATCGACATGCAAGGCCGGGCGTTGCAGGAGATGGGCCACGGCGACCTCCTCCCAGGATGCGAGCGCATCCTGAAAGCGCCGGACATAGCCGAGACAGGTCGCCTCGGAGAGCTTGATGCCGGAGATCGCGTGCACGAGCGAGACGGCACGGCGCAGGGACAGCATCTGGGCGATCAGCAGGTTGAGGACCAAGGCCTGGATGCGGACACCGTACTGCACGGGACCCGGCATGAGGTCTGGGAACCGGCCCTGGGTCCGGGCCCGACACTTCGGGCATTCCTTGATCTCGGCGTCGACGCGGCGCTCGACGACTTCGAACACGATGTCGTAGAGGACGCGGCGCTCCCGATCGACGGGGTCGACGTCGTCGAGGTCGGCGCCGCAAGCGTCGCAGGCATCGACGGTGATCGTCTCCTGGACGGTGGTCGTGCGCCGGTGACCGCCCGTCTGCGGGTTCGGCTTCGGGCCCTTGCCGTGGCTCCCGGTGCGCCGCGCGCTCTCGTCCTTGTCCGTCTGGGACGGCGGCAGACCGGAGTTCCGGCTCGTCTTGCGCGTGGCCTTCTCCAGGAGCACGGCCAGCAGCAGCTGGAGCAGCATCAGCAGGCCGCGGACGAGCGCCTCGCACTCCGGGGAGACCTTGCCTTGCATGCGGAGATCCTGGAACCGCTTCTGGAAGGCGTCGACCTCTTGGCGCAGGGAGGTGCCGGCGACGCTCGTCATCCCGACGCCTCCACCGCCCGCACAGCGAACCGCTCGCCTTCGGGCATCGTCCGGTAGCGCCGCGCCGGCGGCGGGCGCGTCAGGACGCCGCGGCGCTCCAAGGTCTCCAGCATCCCGAGGCCGGCCCCAACCCTGGAGCCGCCCTTTGCTGTCGTCCAGTGAAGGTGCTCGCAGCGGCCCGAACAGGGGGTCGACTTCAGGTCGATGATTCGCTGGTCCATGGGGATTCCCGCAGCCACGATTCGACGACAGCATGCGAATCGGCGGGCGCTTGTCAAGCGGTGCGTGGACGACCCGCCCATGCACCGAAACGTCACCTCCTATCCAAGGCCTGCCGGTATGGGAACACCGCCGTCACCTCGACGCACCTATCCGAATGCCCTTGCCCCGCCGGGCGATCGACCCGTCGGCGCCTTCGATCCCTACCCGGCCGCCATCCACACCTCCGACGCGGTCCGCCCCGATGGCCCATCTTGGAGAGGGTCCCTCCTACAACGTCAAGCGCAGATCTCCGGCGAAGGGGAACGGCAGCCCACGGAACCCGCTCCACCGGACCGCAGGGCGCGGACCCGCGACCTCCGCGCGAGGGGCCCGGTCGCGTTGCGGACCCCTCCCCACAAGGCCGGAACGGGGAGCGGAAGCCGAAGATCGACCCACTTCTTGTCAGCCGAACCCCGTGCATCCGGTCCTCGGCCGCGAGCGAGGGAAAGGGGCACGGAACCATGCCGGATCCGAACCCGTCAGGAAAAACGATTCGTCATCAGTAGGGGGGGGGTGAGTAGATACCTGCACGGAAAATCACAACACATTGTATATGCAACCATATTTGGAATCTGGAGAACCGAAGATTCCTTCTTTGATGGCATATGACGGCATATTCCGCTGAAATCAGGCTGGATTCGATGAATCTTCGCCCTGTCAATATTGAGCTTTCATTCATGTAATCCGACTCTTAGTGATTTTCCGGGCAGGCACGAATTAGGTTGCATGAACGATGAACCCTTGAAGCCCTCGGTTCCCGCTCTCGACCGGGCCTGCGGCAACCGCCGCTACCTGTCCCTACGAGGATTCGATTCATCCTTGTGTGCAGGCTGACCATGATCGTGCTAGGGTGGCATTGACGGGCTGACGATTCATCGTGCGTTTCCGCTAGGTCGGTGCGATCAGCGGGACGGGCAAATTGATCAAGGAGGCACCATGCCGTTCAAATCATCTCTTGCGCTGGCATTGCTGGCCGGCGCGCTTGTCGGCGGCGCGCCAGCGCTGGCACAGAACACCACCAGCCTGACCCACACGGTCGTGCTTGAAGATCTGGAAAACCCTTGGGACATGGCATTTCTCGACGATGGCACCATGTTCTACACGGAAAAGTGCAAAGGCCTGTCGGTGATGATGCCGTCGGGGAAAACCGTTGCGCTGGTTGGCATGGGCGGTGTCGAGGGCTATGCCAGCACTCAAGAGGACCTGTTTTGTGAAGGTCAGGCCGGAATGATGGGCGTAGCGGTCGACCCCAACTTTGCCGACAACCGCCGGATCTATGTCTACTCGACCTCCAACATGGTCACACCGCATACCAATCGGCTGATGCGCTTCGTAGTTCGCGATGATTTCTCGGGCGTGTCCGAGCGCACCGACATCGTCGAGGACGTGCCATACAAGATGAAAGCCACTGACCACCCATTCGGCGGCCCGGGTGCGCACAATGGCGGACGGGTTCGGTTCAACCCAGCGGACGGTTACCTGTACCTGACCACCGGCGACAACCACAACAGCGCGGTGCCGCAGAGCTCGACGCTGATGGGTTCCAAGGTTCTGCGAATCGACACTGAGGGTGCGCCCGCGGCAGAGAACACCCCGCCTTTCGGCTTTGACAAGCGTACCTACACCTATGGCCACCGCAACGTGCAGGGCATCACCTTTCACCCCGAAACGGGCGCGGCGATCACGGCAGAGCATGGCCCTTGGCATTCGGACGAGATCACCGTGCTGCGCAACGGCGGCAACGCCGGTTGGGACCCGCGCCCGAATATGGCCGGTCGCGGCGACTGCCCGGATGACTATTGCGGCTACAGTCCGAACCAGATGGTCGGTGACAACCGGTTCCTGCGCGCGGCCTGGATGCCGATGACGGATTTCGTGACCTACCCTGGAGCCATGGCACCGATTTGGACCAACAACGGTTGGTCCCAAGGCACATCATCGGCAGCTTTCCTCAAAGGTGAAGCATGGGGCGATTGGGAAGGTGCCATGGTCGTGGGCCTGATGGGCATCGGCTTTGGCGGGACGCCGCTGGGCCAGCGCATTGATGTGATCCATCTGACCGAGGACGGCACCGAAGTCCTCGACGTCACCGAGATGACCCTGCCGATGGAGTCGGGCCGCTTCCGGTCGCTGGTCTCCGGGCCGGATGGCGCACTCTATGCGGCCATCGACGAAGGGATCATCTACAAGATCATGCCATGATCCAGAATGGGCGGAAATCTCGTATGACAGAGCCACACTACGGATCCGATAGGGATTCTTGAGTGGTTTCCGTTGGCGAGAACGACCCTCCGTGACCATAACCGGTTCGGATGCCGGATGTGGTCACCGGATCGTGTCGGACGGAAGATAAGGGATGCTCCCAACCGCCTGAAGCGGTACGATGTCGGTGACCCCAAACCACCCGCATCGGGAGCATCCCCATGACCGGATCGCTCGTCTGCACCCCTGCTATCCATCGACGGATCCGGCTTCTTGCCGGTTCCGATGGAGAAAGTCGTACTCCGGATCCTCACGCAATGTCGGAAGAGCTAGAGTTGCCTCTGACTTCGGGATCTTTCGAAGCGTGCGAGCTGCGGGTGCAGGCAGCGATGCACAAGCCGGGGTGCGCGATCCCAGTCACGTGTAGAGAGAAGACCTAAGAGCCTGTACGGAAACTATTGAGCGGTCCCGATTCTGGCCGCTCGTGCAAAGTATCGGCGTCGGAGAGACCGCTTCGAAAGCAATCTGACAGATGTGGAATGGGCTTGTTTGATCCCGATGTACTCTCCAGCCACATCGCAGATACCAGAATCGGGGCCGCTCAATAGTTTCCGCACAGGCTCTCAGGGCCGGGTCCGGGCGTGGATGGCCTCGCGGCGGTCCAGTTGCAGGCAGGCCGGGTTTCGGCAAGGCTCTCCGCCTCGCGGCGGTGGGCGAAGATCACTGCGAGCGCGATGTAGTTGAGGCTGGCCCGGTTCGCCGGGCCGTTGCCGGTGCGGGTCCGGCAGGCGTCTTCGCCCAAGACGCAATCCCTTGGTTGATGGTCCCGATGTTCCACGGCCCCGTGGCCCCGATTCCGCCGGAGCCGATCCTCCGGCGTCGCGGCCTCGGGATCCCGCGAGGTGCGGACCTACGCGGTTTCGGTGTCGTCTTTTCCGACCTCCTTCCCTTTCTTCTTCTGCGGCTCCCGGGAGCGGGGGATGCGGGCGATCGGACGGACGCCGGGGTCGTGGATCCGGCGCTGGAGCGGGGTCAGGACGGGGAGGGAGCGCGGCTCCCGACGTCCGTGGGCCTTTTCCAAGTTCTCGGTGAAGGGGCCGGTGGCGTCTCTCTCCCCGTGGATGCGGTCGAGGAGGTCGAAGGTCTCCGGCGCGTGGCCCTGGACGGAGAAGACATCGTCGGCGCCGGAGCGTTCCGGGATCCGCTTCGCGGTCGTGCGGGTCGTGTGCAACGTGTCGAGGGGGATCACCCGGCCGCGGATCGCACGGCGTTCCAGGAGGTCGTGCGTGGCCGCCCGCTCGCCACCCTCGTCGCCGAAGTTCCGAAGAGCGAAGGGTGCACCGGAGACGGGGTCGGCCCGGGCCCTTTCATGCCGCCACACTTGACGTGCGTCGGTCCGTCCGTCATGGTGACGGCATGCAAGTCGGACTTCGACATCTCCGCGCCGACACGGTCGAGTGGCTGAAGGCGGCGGCGGCCGAGGACGGCCGGACGCGTCATGCGCTGGCGCGCGAGCTGTGCGAACGCGAGGACTGGCGCAACGCCCGGGGCCAGCCCTGCGTGTCCCAGGCGCGCGGGGTTCTGCCCGGGATCGCAAAGCGGGCGGGGTTCATGCTGCCCGCGGCGCGGCCGGGTCCGTGCCGCACGCCGGGCCGTCCGGGCGGCGAGGTGGCGCGCACCGACCCGGACCGGAAGCTGGCGTGCACGCTGGCGGATCTCGGGGAGGTCACCTTGGTCCCGGTGGGCGCGGCCCCGGACCGGCGCCGCTGGCGCGAGATGATGGAGACCCATCATCCGCAGGGTTGGAAGCACCGGCCGGGGAAGGTACTCAACTTCTGGGTCGTGTCGTCGCGCCACGGCCGTCTCGGCGGCCTCGGGTATACGGCCGCAGGCTGGCATCAGGCGGCCCGGGACGCGGCCATCGGCTGGTCGGCGACGGCGCGAGCCGCGAATCTGGTGCAGCTGGTCCAGCAGCACCGCTTTCTCCTGCTGCCCGGCGTCCGGGTTGCCCGGCTGGCCTCGCACGTGCTGGCCCGGTCGACGGCGCGCCTGGCCGCGGACTGGAAGGCGGCGCACGGGACCCGGCCGCAGGCGGTCTACACGTATGTGGGACCCGAGCACCGCGGCACCTGCTATCGTGCGGCCGGGTGGAGCCGCTGCGCCGAACCGACCTCGGGCCGGCCGCCGGGAGGCCGTGCGACCACGCCGAAGGCGGTGTGGATCCGGCCCTTGGCCGAGGGCTGGCGAGAGGTCCTGTCTCGGGAGCGGGGCACCGTCCTCGGTACCACGTCGGAGCCGTGGCGGCCCGGGAACGCCGACTGGGCCGACATCGAGTATGGCCGCGGTTCGCATCCCGACGGCCGCGTGCGCCAGCGGGTGCTGGCGATGGGCCGAGCTTGGGAGAACGCTCCGGGCGCGTCCCTGCCCGTGATCTTCCCGTCTGCCGCCGCGCAGAAGGCCGCGTACCGGCTGTTGTCCAGCGCCCGGGTCACGATGGAACACATCCTCGATCCCCACGCCGAAGCCACGGTCGAACGCTGCCGGCAGGAGCGGGTCGTCCTCGCCCTGCAGGACACCACGACGCTGAATTACAACGGGCACTGCAAGACGAAAGGGTTGGTGAACCTTGGAGGCGGGGGCTCGGGCACCCGGGGGATCCTTGCCCATTTCACGCTGGCGGTGACCGAGGGCCGCCGCCCGCTCGGCGTGATCGACCTCAACGCCACCCAGCGCGAGGGCACGGAAGCCCCGGACCGCGACGCGACCGAGCGCGAGGGCACGGAAGCCCCGGACCGCGACGCGACCGAGCGCGAGGGCACGGAAGCCCCGGACCGCGACGCGACCGAGCGCGAGGGCACGGAAGCCCCGGACCGCGACGCGACCGAGCGCGAGGGCACGGCAGCCCCGGACCGCGACGCCACCGAGCGCGAGGGCACGGCAGCCCCGGACCGCGACGCGGTCAAGCCGGAGAGTGTGCGCTGGCTTCAGGGACTCGAACGCGCCCGCCAGCTGGCCGCCGCCTGCCCCGACACCCGGGTGGTCACGGTCTGCGACCGCGAAGGCGACATCTGGGAAATGTTCGTACAGGCGCGCGCCGGCGGCGTCGGGCTCCTCGTACGCTCCGACCGCGGCCGGCAGCGACGGGTGGTCCGCAGCGACGGCTCCGTGGCGGACCTGTGGGAGGCCATGGCAGAGCAGCCGGTTCTGGGAACGAAGACGGTCCACCTCGCCGCCTGCGGCGGACCCCGTCCGCGCCTCAAGCGCACCGTGATCCTCGAGCTCCGCGCCGCCGCCGTCCACCTCGTGCCGCCGAAGAACCGGGACGACCGGACGCCGATGCCCGTGCTCGCCGTCTCGGTCCGGGAAGCCCGGCCGCCCAAGGGCCGCGATCCGCTCCACTGGGTGCTGCTCTCCACCGAGGGCGAGGCCAACCTCCAGCACGCTCGACGCATCGTCGCCTGGTACGAGGCACGCTGGACCATCGAGGAGTACTTCCGGGTCCTCAAGGTCGGCGCCCGGATCGAAGAACGCAAGCTGCAGGACGCCGACGACCTGCGCAAGTGCCTCGCTTTCGATGCCATCACCGCATGGCGGGTCATGGACCTCGAGCGCCTCGCGCGCGATCAGCCCGACCGCCCCGCCCTCGAGTTCTTCACCGACCGCGAAATCGGGGTTCTCTACCGATGGCTCCGGTACTATCGCATCATCCGTGCCCCGCCTGGGAAGCCGCCCGACATCCGCACCTTTGTGGTCGATCTCGCCCGCATGGCGGGCTTCCGGCCCAGCAAACGTCAGCCGCTTCCGGGTACTGCCAAAATCTGGCAGGCGTGGCGGAAATTCAAGACCGGACTCGAATTCGTCCAATCAGAAGGGAACCGCACATGAGCCAGATTGCGTCAACAACGGGCTATTGAAAGGCCCGGGCCACGGTCTCGTGGTGGCCCGCACCGTTGCGGTGGGCGCCGCGGATGCGCATGCCGTCGGCGGCCCGCGCCCGGTCCCGGGGGAGCCGGGGCCCACCCTACCGGCGAATCACGTCTTCGAGAGCTTCGGGGTCGATCCTCGGGACCATCCGATGGATCGTGGACTTGGAGGGGGCTCGCAACGGCCCGTCCGGCGGTTCCGCCAGGCGCCGACGGCCGCCCGCTCCTCCTGCGACCGTGCCTGCGCGAACGGCGCAGCGGCGAGGCCGCCCTTCCTGTGGGCGAGCTCGGCGAGGAGGGGGATGCACCGCACGCAGGCCACCCGTGGGCTTGCGTCCCTGCCGCCGGCGGAAGTTCAGGGATGCGAAGCAATTCGTCATGGGTCGGGGCCGGCCGGTGGCGCCCCATCCGGCGGCAGGGGCTGCGGGCGCGCAAGCAGCGCCTGAGCATCGGGCCGCAGCGGCGTGAGGAACCTCTCCTTCAGTGTGCCGTGCGGATCGGTGTACGGCCCGTGGGCGCGGGCGAACCCCCGAGTTCGACCCAAGCTCTCCCCGCCCGCCGCCCGGTACCGGGTGTCGGGGAAGCGTTCCGAGTCCCAGCACGTCTCGGCCACCAGCACCCGATGGCCGTGCGCCCCCGCCCATCGTCGGCGCGCCGACGGGTCCTCCGCGCCACGAAGAAGGAGGTCAGGTTCGGGAACCCTCCGGGGCCCGAAAGCACCAGGAAACGCGTGGGGTTCGCGAGCCACTCCAGCCGATGGAACGGCGGCGCCGGCTTCCTGCCGATCCAGCGGTCGCGCGGACCGCACGTGAAGGCGCCGTTCTGCCACGCCGCCCAGCCCAGCCACGGGCCCCTGAGGCCGCGATCGAACGCAGGCCGCGGCGCGCCGCCAGCCGACGAAAGCCCAGATCGGGATGCGCGTCCATCCAGGCGTCCCAGCGCGGCCGTTCCTCCGCCTTCGCCCGACGAACTTCGATCTCGGACCGGGAGAACCCGACGGGGGTCTCCCGGTACACCGGGCCGGCTTCCCTGCGGTCGCGCCTCACCCTGCCCGGAGCATCGCACCGGCAGCACAAGAACGCCAGAAGGGGCGGGTCGCGCGGGGCCGAGCGCGAACCTACGCAGCATCACCATGCCTGCCACAAGAGAACACGAACGAAATAAGCGTGGGAATGCCCTGGCGACGGCCCCGGACGCGCCGGCGGCAGCCGGATGCCCGGCTCGGTCCAAGGCTTCAAGCACCGACAGGCAGCTCTGCAGGCGCGAAACCGTATGCGCCCCGTGCGCCACCCGGCTCCCCAAGAACCGCGCGCGAGCGCAGCGAGAGCGACTCAATCCGCAGATATAATGCCACAGAGGCGGCCTGTCATACGAGATTCGTATCCGTTGACAGGATCCCGTTTTCCGTTTTCACAGCCTCCGACACATGGAACCCTTAATGCGATCATTGTATCCCTCTCTCTTCGTCATTTCCGCAATCTTCGGCACCCCTATGGCTTCCATAGCGGCTGACGGAGTGGCAGCAACCGCGGGAGACGCCGAGGCCGGGGCCGCGCTTTACCAGAAGCAATGCCGCCAGTGCCACGGCCCGACTGCCAAAGGCATGGCCAGCTATCCGAAGCTGCGCGGAAAGACGTCGGATTACCTCGTCGACAGGCTGGAGCGGTACCGCAAGGGAGAGCGCTTTGGCCCAAACACTCCGCTAATGGCCCCGCGCGCCAAGGTGCTCTCGGACGAAGACATTCTGAATATTTCCGTCTTCATCGTATCCATCGACAAAGAATGACACGTCCAAGCCACCCGCAAAAGCGCACGAGCGGCCGTCCATCCCCGATCCCGCCCCCGCCCGGGCCGGAGTCGACCACGGCGGCCTGTCTCTTCGAGGGTTTGATCGGCCCTACGTGCAGCTTGGCCCTGATCGTGCTAGATTGCGATTGACGGGCTGACGATTCGCCGCGTGGTTCTACGAGGTGGGTGCGATCAGCGGATTGGGCAACTCCGATTCCTGTGGATCGTCACGCAAAGGCCGGGCATGGGAGCGGGGAGCTTGCCGAACAATACGTCTGGAGAGGAACCATGACCAATCGAATTTCGCTTGTTGCGGCCCTAACGATGGGCACGCTTCTTGTGCTGCCGCTGTCTGGGACGGCGAACGACGACGTCAAGTCGCTCAGCAGCAACGTCAACAACTGGACCATGTGGGGACGCACCTACGACGGCACCCGATACAGCCCGCTCTCGCAGATCAACGCCGGGAACGTGGGCGACCTCCGTGTCGCCTGGACTTTCTCCACGGGCGTTCTGCGGGGTCACGAAGGTGGGCCGCTGGTCGTCGGCGACACCATGTTCATCCATACCCCGTTCCCCAACAAGGTATTTTCGATCAACCTTGCCGATCAGACGATCAACTGGTCCTACGTTCCGACCCAGGATCCGGCCACCATACCGGTGATGTGCTGCGATACGGTTGCCCGTGGCTTGGCCTATGCCGAAGGCAAGATCTTCCTGCAGCAGGCGGACACCACGCTGGTTGCGTTGGATGCCGGTTCCGGCAAGGTGCTTTGGAGCGTGGTGAATGGTGATCCGGCGGCCGGCGAAACCAATACTAACGCTCCGATCGTCATCAAGGACAAGGTCTATACGGGAATCAGCGGCGGCGAGTTCGGGGTCCGCGGCTTCCTTGTCGCCTACCATATCGACGACGGAAGCTTGGCCTGGAAGGCGTACAGTACCGGTCCGGATGACGAGATGCTCATTGACCCGGACAAGACTACCCACATGCTGGAACCGGTAGGCCCCAACTCCAGCCTGGATTCTTGGGAAGGGGACCAGTGGAAGATCGGTGGCGGCACCACATGGGGCTGGTACACCTACGACCCCGACCTGAATCTCGTCTACTACGGAACGGGAAATCCGAGCACGTGGAACCCTGTCGTTCGTCCCGGCGACAACCGATGGTCCATGACCATCTTCGCCCGTGACGCGGACACCGGTGTGGCTCGCTGGGTCTATCAGATGACGCCGCACGACGAATGGGACTACGACGGCGTCAACGAGAACATCCTCGCGGACATTGAAATCGACGGGGTCATGCGGAAGGTGCTGGTGCACTTCGACCGCAATGGCTTCGCCTACACTCTGGATCGTGCGACGGGTGAACTGCTGGTGGCCGAGAAATACGATCCGGCGGTCAACTGGGCAACCCATGTCGACATGGAAACAGGCCGTCCGCAGGTCGTGGCCGAGTACAGCACCCATCAGCAGGGCGAGGACGTCAACACCGAGGATGTCTGCCCCGCCGCCCTCGGTACGAAAGACCAGCAGCCGGCCGCGTACTCGCCGCGTACCGGTCTCTTCTACGTGCCGACGAACCACGTCTGCATGGATTACGAACCCTTCCGGGTGGAGTACGTCTCGGGGCAGCCGTACGTCGGTGCGACGCTGAGCATGTTCCCGGCCGGACAGGTTACCGGAGACGGGACCGACAACCTCGGCAACTTCATCGCATGGGACGCCGCCAAGGGGGAAATCGTATGGTCTCTGCCGGAACCGTTCTCTGTCTGGAGCGGTGCCTTGGCGACGGGCGGCGACATCGTGTTCTACGGAACCCTGGACGGTCGCCTGAAGGCGGTCGACGCCCGCACCGGAGCCGAGCTCTACAGCTTCAAGACCCCCTCCGGCATTATCGGCAACGTGAACACGTGGACCTTCGACGGCAAGCAGTACGTCGGCGTGCTGTCGGGCGTTGGCGGCTGGGCCGGCATCGGCATGGCCGCAGGTCTTGAAGGCGATACGGACGGACTGGGGGCTGTCGGTGCCTACCGCGGCCTGAGCCAGCACACGCAGCTCGGCGGCGTGCTGACCGTGTTCGCCCTTCCGTAGTCCTGAAACGCGGCCGGGCGGACTTGCGCAACCCCCGGTCGCCATTCCCTCCGACCGGTTGCGGCCATCCCGCCGCAACCGGTCGCTTTGTGAAGATCTTCTCGGCAGGGTGCGCACGGGCCCGGTTGTCGACCCCCGTGTCTCCATACCGTGATTGGAGCCGGATCGTGCTACAAAACACTGGCATCAGCCGCGTCGGCAGAATCATCCTCGTCTTGATCGCAACCCTGACGGCCTCGTCCGTTGCAGCAGCAGCTGCTCCGACCTACGACGGCCACATCCAGTGCGAAGCGGAATCGGATCCGAGTACCTGCCGAATCGATCTTTGGCTGACTCGAGGCTATCGGGCCTTCAGCCAATGCCAAGTCTGTCACGGTCTGACCGGCGACGGAAGTACCATCGGACCGAGCTTGGTAAAGAGGCTTCGCGAGATCAACCTCGAGCGTTTTCTGGAAGTGGTCGTGAACGGCTACGAAGGACAGATCGGAGTGATGCCGGGCTGGGGAACCAACCCGAACGTGATGAACTATATTGACCAGCTGTACGCCTATCTCAAGGCCCGCTCCGACGGCGTCTTGCCGCCTGGCCGGCTCGAACGGTACGACCGATGAGCATCGTTCCTTGCTGGCTGGCCGGCCGGCGTTCGATCTGTTCCTGGGCCGGGCGCTGGGTTTTCGCACTGGCTGCCGCGGGCGCTTGGGCACTGACCGGAACGGCCGGTGCCGCGGACCGCGTCGCCTTCAAGGTTTGCGCGGACGCCAACTATCTGCCTTGGTCAAGCCAGCACCAGACGGGGTTCGAAAATCGCATCGCTTCCCTGCTGGCCGAGCAACTCGACTTGCCTGTGGCATACACCTGGTTTCCACAGCGACTGGGGTTCATTCGGAACACGCTCCGCGCCCGGGATTCCGATGGTTCCTACAAATGTGACGTCGTGATGGGAGTTCCGAACGGATACGAGCTGACCGCGACAACCGCTCCCTACTACCACTCGACCTATGCGCTGGTATTTGTCGAAGGGCGGGGTCTTGACTCGGTCCGGTCGGCATCCGATCTCCTGACCCTCAAGCCGGACGTGCGGCATTCGCTCCGGTTTGGCCTCTCCGAGCGCAACCCCGGGACGCTGTGGCTGGCCAAGCACGGCATGCTGGATCGTCTGACCAAGGCGTATCCGTCGCAGTACGGAGACCCGGATCTGCGACCGGCTCAGCTGGAGCAGGAAGACCTGCTGGCCGGGAACATTGATGTGACATTCCTGTGGGGACCGATTGCGGGGCATTTTGCGCAGAGTTCTCCCGATATTCCCGTTCGGGTCATCCTGATGGAATCGGAGCCCGGTGTACAGCTCCATTTCGGCATATCCGTCGGCGTCCGTCACGGAGAGCGGGCATGGCAAGCGGAGCTGCAGCAACTGCTGGATGCCAATGCGGCCGCGGTGGAGGCGATCCTGCGCGAACACGGGGTGCCGCTTGTCGATTCGGAAGGACACCGGCTCTAGCTGTCCGGCGACGTTGGATTGATGACTCGCAGATCGGCCGGCCTTCCGTGTCGATCCGCGTCGGTGCCTCCGCGGAAACCCGGGCTGCGGATCTCCCTCACCCATATCCCCACAGACCCGATACCGCATGGGCAGGCGTCGCGCCCTCCCCCGGCGGATCGGACGGATCCAACCCGCGGAAGCCGCGCCTGCCGGTCTTTGGCGGAGGGACCGGAGTGAATCCCGTCAAGCCCTCAGGGCAGGACGATCTACCGGGAACCCTTGTGGCGCAGGAGCATCACGGTCGCTAGGCGATCATCGACCAGACCGGGGGCCGCCCGGCGCGGGGGCCGCCCGGCGCCGGATTCCGGCCCGAAGCCTGCTGCGGACGGACGAGGGGCACGACGACTGCACGCTCTGCGACGCCGACCTCGCGCACGGACTCGGCATCGGCCCGGCAACGGTCGAGCGGCTGCGCCGGCGCTGCGTCCTGAAGGGACCGGAGACCGCCCTCCGTCGCCTGGAGCCGGGTACCGTCGACCAAGCACTCGGACAGGGCGAAGCAGGTCCGCCCGCACCTGCTCGGCTCCGAGCCCAGGCGGTGCCCATGGAAGGCGGAATCAAGGCACCGGCCGACTGATGGAAAGGGAGATCGTCGAGAACCCTTGCTGCGTGGCTCACCTGGACCCGGCACGGACTTCCCCCTGTCCGACCGGAAGGGCCGACTACCCAGGCTGAATCTGCAATTCCGTCCTGCCGGGTTTGCGCATGGGCTGCCCTGCATGATGGCCGGTCGCACCACATACGAACGGGTGGAGAGGGAATAGGCGATCAGAGGGTGGCCTGCAACCGTCCCGATTCGTATCGCTTCAACGTTCTTGACCTCCATGGTTGCGATGGTCCTGCCCGAGCCTCGGACTGATGGCCTTGGTACGCAGACTTCTGGGCGTGCGGAGCCCGGTGCTCAGTTACCTGCCGACGGGGTGAGTAGACGAGCATCATGAAGGCTTCGGAAGACATGATCAGGAAACCTCGAAAGCAAGAGGTCCAGCCGTGGCGGAAACGGTACGGGGGCATTTCGCCGAACCGAAGCGCGCTGTTCGCGGCGGTGAGGGAGGGCAGGATGGATACGGGTCAGCGAAGCGTACCGAGGTGCGGGCCGGTCGGGATCAGACCTGTCGGCAAACGAAACGGTAGGCCCATCTCTTCCAGGTTTTCGCGCCCGACACAACAGGCGCAACGGAAACGCCACCGACCCGCCCCGCGACGCGGGACCGGGCGCAGCGCATCCGAGAACTCACGAACGATCAGTTCCCCGACACGAAGACCGCAAGTGGATCCCCATCCGAAGGAACGACCGCCGACACGGAAACCGCGGCGCCCAGCTGCCAGGGAGGGCCTCCGCCCCTCCTCCGGGCGCGACCGCAGCAATTCAGCCCGCTGGGGTCGCTCCGGATCTTCCGGCAGCGCCCCGCGACTGCGCTCGCGCACGCGCCCCGCGCGTCGGGCAGGTGAAACTCCCGGCCCACCCGACGGACAGCAGCATGACGACGGATCGGCGGCTCTCAATCCGGAAGCACCCGATCGCAGCCGGGCGCGAGGGAGTGCGGCAGTTCCGGAATGCGGTGCAGGATTCCATGGGCCGCATGGAACGCAACGCAGGGAGCCGAGCGCCGGAGGATCTCCGGAAGATGCGCAACACGGGGCAGGGCGCGCGCTCGATCCGAGTCCTTCCGTTCCCGACGAGACCCGTTGTGGCAGGCGACAGCACCACCAGCCGCGTTCGGGAACCCATCGGTCGTGATGGACATGACCGGTCCTGCACAGGATCGTCCGAAGTCCCTTCCCCGAACTGCCCGCCGAGGTGCTCCCGGAATCCAGCGGAAGATTCGCGTGCCCGCACGGCGGAAATTGACACCCCTACCCTGCTGGGGTATATTGGAGGCATGCTTGGGAGAGGACGGATCGATGCGGGCACGTGCCAAGGAAGAAGCCCGAAACCGGCTTGCCAGGATCGAGGGTCAGGTTCGCGGCATCGCGCGGATGGTGGATGACGATCGGTACTGCATCGATGTGGTGCGTCAGATCCAGGCGGCAAGAGCGGCCCTGGCGGCGCTTGAGGGCGTCGTCATGGACGATCATCTCCAGACCTGTGTCGAACAGGCACTGACGTCCGACGACCTTGACGACCGACGGGCCAAGGTCGAGGAACTGGTCATGGTGCTCGGAGGCCGGCGGAGATGACCGGCCGCCCCCCGTGCGGCCCCGGCCGGCCTCGCGGCCGGCCGGCCCGGGCGCGCGGCCGTGACGGCCTGCACGCTACCCGTGGATTCCCGTCCGTTCTGTGGAGTACGGTCCGACGGGTCCTGCGGCCTGCCGCCTTCCTGTGCCTGGTTCCGGGCTTGGCGCCCGGAAGCCCGGCCGCCCAGGATCTTGACGAACTCAGCCTGCGTCTCCGCGAGCACCCCGTCCTCGCCGCCATGCGTCATCGGTCTGCGGGATTGCGCGAACGGGCGACAGCAGCCGAAGCCCTGCCCGACCCGGTCCTGTCGTTCGGCATTCTCAACTTTCCGCTCGCGGATCCGTCGTTTTCGCGATACCTGCCGACCAGCAAGGCGGTAGGCGTGCGCCAGATGATCCCGCATCATGCCGTCCGCGCTGCGCGGGCCGCCCGGGCCCGTCGCGGCGCCCTCCACAACGACGCAGCAATCGAACAGCGCTTCGCCGAACTCCGTGCGGACCTCATCGTCGCACTGATCGAGCGGGCCCGCGTCGCCACGCAGAGTGTGCTGCTCGCGGCCCGGGATTCGAAGTACGACGAACTCGAGCAGGCCGTCGAAGCCGAGATCAAGGCCGGCCGGCCGGAAGTGTTCCGGCTCGCCGAAATCGATGTCGCCCGCGCCGATGTCGCCCGCGCCTTGGCCGACCTCGATGCCGAAGCCGGGCGGATCCACGCCCGCCTCACGGACCTCGTGGGCGAAGTCGTGGACACGCTGCCCCCACCACAGGAGCTGCGCGCATGGTCCGGCCAGGCCGACGCCTTTCATGCCGTGCGGGTGGCACGGGCCGACGTGTCCGTGGCCGAGGCGGGCATCGACCGGGCGGAGGCCGCCTGGAAACCGAACTGGGGCCTGCAGTTCACGTACCAGCAGCGAGACCATCCGGGCGACGACTGGGTCAGCGCCACCGCCACCTTCACCCTCCCCTTCTGGACGGAACGGTCGCAGGAACCGGCCCTGCGTGAGGCGGAGGCAAACCGCGGAGCTGCACGGAGCCGTGTCCTGGCCGCCGCCCGACGGGCGGCCGCCCGGTACCGGGCCCTGGACGCCACGCGGACGGCAGCCGAATCCGGCATCACGATCCTTGAGGAGAAAATCGGCGCCATCCGCGACCAGACCGCCGCGCGGCTCACCACGTACGAAAGCGGAGCCGGAGACTATTCTCCCGTTCTGGGCGGCGACATCGCCGTCCTGCAGCTGCAGGGCCAGATCGCGGCCGAACGGGCCCGGCGGGACCGCACCGTCGCCCGCATGAATGCCCTGCTGGTCGGGCCGTGAAGCCGGTACTCGTCCACGGCGGACTGGGCCTGATCCTTGCCCTGATCATCCTGGGGTACCTCGTCTACGACCGGGGCCATGTCTCGGACGGCCGGACGGCCTTGGCCCGGACCGATTCGGCGATCCCGACCGCCGCCGCCGATGGATCCGAACGCTTCACCTGCCCGATGCACCCGCACTACATCGCGACCGATCCGGACGGCACGTGCCCGATCTGCGGCATGGATCTCGTTCCCATCCAAGGCCCCGTCACGGGCGGTGCGGGGGACGGATCCGTCACCGTGGCGCCGGAAATGATCCAGACCATGGGGGTCCGGACGGCGCCGGCCGAACACGCCTCGTTCGTGCGGACGCTGCGCGCTTTCGGCAACGTCGCCACGGACGAACGCTTGGAGTCCGTATCCGCCTCCCGGTTCGAAGGGTGGGTCGAGGATCTGACCGTTCGCGCCGAAGGCGACCCGGTCCGTGCCGGGCAACTGCTCTACCGCGTCTACAGCCCGGAGCTGATCGCGGCGCAGAAGGACTATCTCGCCGCGCTTCAGATCGGCAACGACGTTCGGATCGCTGCCGTTCGCCAGCGGCTCCGCTCCGTGGGCATGCAACCGGCCACCATCGGACGACTGACCGAAACCCGGACGGTGATCGAGCGTGTGCCGGTGTATGCCGAAGCTGCGGGAACGGTCAGTCGGTTGCACATCCGTGAGGGCGACTACGTGAAGCCGGGGACTCCGATCCTGCGCCTGCAGTCGTACACGAACGTCTGGGTGCTCGCGTCGATCCCGGAATCCGAGCTCCCCCGGATCACGGAAGGGCTGCCGGTCTCGCTGAGTTTCCCGAGCGCGCCCGAAGCGCCGTCCGAGGGCCGCGTCGACTACATCTATCCCACCATCGACCCGCACACCCGTACCGCCGACGTGCGCATCCTGGCGGACAATACGGCCGGCCACCTGCGCCCCGGGGCGTACGCGGACATCCGCTTCGAACTCGATTCCGACCCCGACCGTTTCTCGGTCCCGACCGAGGCAATCCTGCGCGACAGCCGGGGGGCCCACGTCATCGTTGCGCTCGGGGACGGCCGTTACGCCGGACGCGCCGTGGAGACCGGCGCGTCTGCCGGCGGCCGGACGGCCATCCGCGCCGGCCTTGCCGAGGGCGAGGAAGTGGTCGTCAGCGGGCAGTTCCTGCTCGATTCCGAGGTGAGTCTGCGGGGAGGTTTCGCCCGCTTGGAGGCGCCCCTCCTCCCCGCCGCCGGGCCGGACACGCCGCTGTCTGAACTCCCGGTCGACGCCACGACCCTCGCGGAGATCGACCATCTCGTCGACATGGCGCTGTACTTCCACGAGGCGCTGATCGACGGCTACCGGATCGACCCCCATTTCGTCGATCCCGCCCTGCGCGTGGGCGACTCGCTCAGGTCGCGTTTCCGCAACACCCGCCTCGTGCCGATCGTCGAGAACGCCCAGGCAGCGCTGCGTTCGGCCCGGGAATCGACCTCCGATCCGACCCTTGCCGGTGACCTGTCGTCGCTCGCGACCGCGCTCGAGCCATGGCTCCTCGACGGTGCGCCCGCGCACTACCGCACCCTCGGCCTCGTTCTCTATCGGGAGAACGAAACCGGCCACCTGTGGCTGCAGCAGGGCGGTCCCCCCGCCAATCCGTACAGCACCCGCTTGGCCGTCGTGGTCGACTGGCCCGACCCGATGGCCGGCATCGAAGAGGCTGCGGCCGGTACGGGGCCCGCGCCCGTCCCCCGCCGGCCCGGGCACGAGCACTGACGCGGATGACCGTGGAGGACGATGACCGCCTGACCGGGCGGGACCCATCCCGTTCCGCCGTGGCCCGCCTGATCGCCGGGTCGATCGCCAACCCGGTCCTCGTGGTGGGGCTGGCGGCGGCGCTCGGCGCAGCCGGGTGGCTGGCCCTGCAGCAAACCCCGCTGGATGCGATCCCGGACCTCACGGACACCCAGGTCATCATCCGCACCGACTTTCCGGGGCAGTCGCCGCAGACCGTCGAAGATCTGGTGACGTATCCGCTGTCGTCGGCCCTGCTCGGCCTGCCCCGGACCAAGGACGTGCGGGGCTCCTCGATGTTCGGCACCAGCTTCGTCTACGTGATCTTCGAAGATGATGTGGATCTCTACTGGGGGCGCGCCCGGGTGGTGGAGGCACTCTCGCGCCTGGGCTCGGACCTGCCGCCCGGCGCCACGCCGAAGATCGGACCCGACGCGACCGGCGTGGGGTGGATCTTCCAGTATGCGCTGGTCGACCGGAGCGGGCGAAATGACCTCGCCGATCTGCGTTCCCTGCAGGACTGGTTCCTGAAACTCGAGCTTGCCGGCGTCGAGGGAGTCGCCGAGGTGGCCTCGGTTGGCGGCTTCGTCCGCGAGTACCAGGTGCTGGTCGATCCCAACCAGCTCCGCGCGCACGATATCCCCCTCGGCCGGATCACGGAGGCCGTCCGGGCTGCTTCGAGCGAAGTCGGCGGCCGGGTGCTGGAACAGGGCGAGAGCGAGTTCGTCATCCGATCTCCGGGCTATGTCGAGGACCGCTTCGACCTGGAGCAGGTCGTGATCCACGCGGCCGACGGCACGCCCGTGACCCTCGCCGACGTTGCCCGCATCGTGGAAGGGCCGGCGCTCCGCCGAGGCATCGCCGAGCTCGACGGTGCGGGCGAGACGGTGGCCGGAATCGTGATCATGCGGGACGGCGAGAACGCCCTCGACGTCATCCGGCGCGTCAAGGCGAAGCTGCACGAGATCCAGCCGGGTCTGCCGACGGGCGTGGAGGTCGTGACCGTGTACGACCGCTCGCCCCTGATCACCGGCGCGGTCGATTACCTGACCGGCAGGCTCCTTGAAGAAGGCCTCGCGGTGGCCGTCGTCGTCGGCCTCTTCCTGCTGCACCTGCGCGCCGCCTTCGTCGTCGTCGTCACCCTCCCGCTCGGCGTGCTCGGTGCGTTCCTCATCATGTCCGCCCAGGGCGTGACCGCGAACATCATGTCGCTCGGCGGGATCGCGATCGCCATCGGCGCGATGGTCGATGCATCGATCGTGATGGTCGAGAACGCCGGCCGAAGGATGGAGGAGCTGGGGCCGCGCCCCGACCCGGAGCAGCGCCGCGAGGCCATCGTCCGCGCGGCCCAGGAAGTCGGACCGGCTGTGTTCTTTTCACTGCTGATCATCACGGTTTCGTTCCTGCCGGTCTTTGCGCTGACCGGCGAAAGCCGGCGCCTGTTCTCGCCGCTCGCCTATACCAAGACCTATGCCATGGCCTTCGCCGCCATCCTGTCCGTCACGCTGGTCCCCGTGCTGATGCATGCACTCCTCCGGGGAAGGATGCCCCGGACGCAGCGGAACCCGCTCAACCGCCTGTTGGTCTCGGTCTACCAGCCGTTGCTTCGGCTGGCCCTGAGGCGGCGGTGGCTGACGGTGATCGCCGCCCTCGCCGCGACGGCCAGCACCGCGGTGCCGATCAGCCAATTGGGATCGGAATTCATGCCGGCCCTCTACGAAGGGGAACTCCTCTACATGCCGACCACCCTGCCCGGCGCGTCGTCCACCAAGATGAGGCAGATCCTGGGCCAGACGAACCGCCTGATCGCGACCGTACCGGAGGTCGACAGCGTGTTCGGCAAGGCCGGCCGCGCGGACACCGCAACCGACCCGGCGCCCCTTACCATGATCGAGACCTGGATCCGGCTGAAGCCCGAATCGGCGTGGCGACCGGACATGACGATCGAGAGGATCATCGACCATCTCGACGCGCGACTGCAGATGCCGGGCCTCGTGAACTCGTGGGGCTATCCGATCCAGATCCGCATGGACATGGTGTCCACCGGTGTCCGCACGCCCGTCGGCGTCAAGATCACGGGGGACGATCTGGATGTCATCGAACGCCTTGCCCGCGCAGTCGAGGGGGTCGTCGCGGCCGTGCCCGGCACGCGATCGGCGTTTGCCGACCGCGTCCTGGGCGGCAAGTACCTCGAGATCACACCCGACCGCTCGGAACTCGCGCGGCGAAACATCGACATGAGTACGTTCCAGTCCGTGATCCAGACTGCACTCGGAGGCAGGAAGCTTACCGAAAGCGTGGAAGGACGCGAACGCTACGACATCATGATCCGCTACGATCGGGCCTTCCGCGAAACCATCGAGAACCTCGAGGACATTCTCGTGCCCGCCCCGGCCGGGGCGCACATTCCGGTCGGGGAACTGGCAACTGTGACCTTTGCGGAAGGTCCGCCGATGATCCGTTCCGAAAACGCCCGGCTGACCGGGTGGGTGTTCGTGGACCTCGCGGGGCGCGATCTCGGGAGCTACGTTGCCGAAGCGCGCCGGACGGTCGCGGACGCGGTCGACCTCCCGCCCGGATACGCCATCACCTGGTCGGGCCAGTACGAACAGCTCGAAGCCGCGAGCGCCCGCCTGCACCTCGCCATCCCGGCTGCCATTGCCCTGATCTTTCTGTTGCTCATGCTGCATTTCGGGCGCCTCGACCGCATCCTCATCGTCATGCTGTCCCTGCCCTTCGCACTGATCGGCGGACTGTGGGCGGTATGGCTGGCGGGCTACCACCTCTCGGTGGCCGTCGCGGTCGGATTCATCGCTCTCGGCGGCATCGCGGCGGAAACCGTCGTCGTCATGCTGCTGTACGTCGATCAGCGCGTACGCGCCGATCCGCCGGCCACGAAAGAGGAACTGTTCCTCGCGGTCCGCGCCGGCGCCACGCTTCGCGTACGCCCGATTCTCATGACCGTCCTGACCCTGCTGGCCGGACTGGCGCCGATCTTCCTGACGGACGGCCTCGGCTCCGACGTGATGCGCCGGATCGCGCTCCCGATGCTGGGCGGCACGGTTTCGACCACGATCCTGACCCTGTTCGTGATTCCCGCGACCTACGGTCTTTGGGTCGAACGGTCCCTGTCGACCCGTCCGCCGAGCCCGGCCCGGCCGCTCTTCGCTTCCCTTCCTGCCCGATCCCGTGGAGACACCGCATGATCCGTCCTGTCGCCATCCTCACGCTCGCTGCGGTCGCGATCTGGTCCGCCCCCACCGCCGCCGCGCCGCCGGCTGCCGGGAAGGACGCTGGCAACCTGTCTCGGGAACGGCCGTTCCTGCGGGCCGACCACCACGAAGGAGCGCACGCCGATCACGCTGCCGAAGGCGTCGACCGCCGCACCGGACAGGGAACCGGCATCATTCGGTCGGTGAATGTCGAGGAACGGTCGCTCACCATCGAGCATGGACCGATCGAAGGGGTCGGCATGCCGGCCATGACGATGGGCTTCGGAGTGACCGGCGCCGTGGTTCTGTCCGGTCTCGCCGAGGGCGACGCAGTCGCGTTCCGAATCAAGCGCGGGCGGGACGATTCCTACCGCGTCACCGCGATCTGCACTACCCGAACCAACGGAAGCGACTGTCTCGAGGCGGCCGGGAACCGGTGAACCCGCCGAACCCAGCGCCAACCGCATCGGATGCCCGGGTGCCCGTCGCAGGAGCGGCGCCGAGAGCAGGCCGAACACCTTCCGGATCCGGTCGGTCCAACCTCTCTCGATCTCCAGGTTCCCCGGAGGCCCGGGAAGCGGTGCCCCGCAGGACGTCTCGGGGGAGGGTCGGAGAGGGCGGAGCGTACCCGGCGCGGCTTTGGTGCCGGGCGGCCGGCCGTCCCGGGGCCCGCGCGCCGATCCCGTTCGTCCGCGACCGGTCAGGCGGTCACGCCCCGGGGCACGAGCCCGGCGAGGCCGGCGGCCGGTCCGTCAGCCCGGAGGGCACGCACCTGGCGGATCATCGGCTCCGGATCCCCGCCGCCGAACGCCAGCAGACCGCGCACCTTCGCCTCCATCCGGTGGGGCGAGAGCGGCGCGTCGGGGTCCCCCAGCGCATGGTTCCGGAAAGCGTCGAGGATCCGTCCGTCGGCCCGGACAATGCGAACCGACGCCCCCCAGGCACCGGGATACGCGTCGTCGTACGGCGGACCAGACGTCAGGCGGACCCGCCGGGCCAGGTCGCCGTGGCGCTGCCGCGCCGGCTCCCGGAAACTGGCGAATCCGATGTCCCGGTCCGCCAGCCCCGCTGCGACACAATGCTGCAGGGAGAACTTGGCCTCGTATTCCGTCGTCGGGTGCGGACGGTCGCAGACCTCGACCGCGGCCCGGTAGGTGCGCACCTCGACCCGCCGCACATCCTCCGCATGAGGCGCGAGTTCCAGTGCGGCATCGATGGCCGGATGGGTATGCCGGCAGCAGGGCCAGGGCTTGATCGAGGTCCGGTGCAGCTGCCAAGGATCCCCGGGTGCGCGCAGCACGGCCTCCCTGTCCGCATCCGGGCAGGCCGCGGCGAAGAACCCCCGCGACCCTTCGAGAATCGTCGGCGCCCCGGTAAACCCCCGGGCCGCCAATTCGGCCGCCACGACGCCCGCCTCCGCAGCCCGGCCGGCGTGGAGATGCTTGCTCATGGCCCCGGACGCGAGGAACTCCCACAGGCCAGCGGACTGGGTGCCGGCGTTGCCGAGCGCGTGCACCATCTGCTGCGTCTGCAGACCGAGAAGCGTGCCCGCCGCATAGGCCGAGCCGAAGGGCCCGCAGGTCGCCGTGCTGTGCCAGGTTCGATAGTGCGCGGGCCCGACCGCGGCGCCGATGCGGCACATGGCCTCGAACCCCTTGAGCACCGCCGTGAGGAACGTCCGGCCGGACGCACCGACGGACCGGGCGAGGGCACACGCCGCCGGCACCACGACGCAGCCCGGATGCGTCACCGATTCCCGGTGCAGGTCGTCCACCTCCAAGATGTGCGCCAGCGCCCCCAGCCGGAAGGCTTCCCGCCCTGCATCGCCGCCGGCCGCGGCGGCCCAGGCCCCGACGATCTGCCCGGGCCGGGTCGACCGGCCCGCCCGCATGCTGGCGAGGGCATCCAAAACGTACTGCGAAGCCCGTTCGAGATCGGAGTCCGTGACCGGCTTGGCCTCGATGCACTGCACGAGCTGCTCGGTGAGCGTGGATGCCATGGTCTGCCCTCGCAATGCGCGTTCTCACCACGGACGGGCCGCCAGTATAGATTCCGCTGCCGACCCCTTCCCTGCCATCCGGGAGAGTGCGCATGACCAGACGCGTGGAATTCTATTTCGATGTCGGAAGCCCAAGTGCCTATCTGGCATGGACGCAGTTGCCGGCGCTCGCCCGCGACGCCGGCGCGCAGTTGGACTACTGCCCGGTACTCCTCGGCGGAATCTTCAAGGCAACCGGGAACGTGCCTCCCGCCGAGATTCCGGCGAAGGGCCGGTACCTCGCCGTCGACCTCGCCCGGTGTGCCCGTCGATACGGTGTTCCGCTGATCTTCAACGACGCCTTCCCGATCAATACCCTCGGTCTGATGCGCGGTGCGGTCGCGGCCCAGCGAGCCGGACAGCTCGATCCCTATCTCGACGCGATCTACCCGGCGTTCTGGGCGCACAACATCGATCTCGGCAACTCGGACGAACTGGACCGGTGCCTCCGGGCCGGCGGCCTCGACGCCGATTTCCTGCTGCGCCGGGCCCGGGAGGACGACATCAAGGGAGAGCTCCGCAGACGCTCGGACGCAGCCGTGCAGCGCGGGCTGTTCGGGATCCCGACGATGTTCGTCGGCCCGGCCATGTTCTTCGGCCAGGATCGGCTCGAATTCGTCCGCGAGGCGCTGAACGGGTGAATCCGGCTTGAAGATGTCCGGATCAAACCCCATCTGCTAGACTGGCCGGGGCCCGTCCGGCACCGGTCCGGACCAGGGAAGGGACACGAGCATGCAGAAGCCGCTGGAGACCCGGGCGGAATTCGGGCTGGGTCAGGTGGTTCGCCACAGGGTCTACCCCTTTCGCGGCGTCGTCTTTGACGTGGATCCGGAATTCAACAATACCGAGGAGTGGTATCAGCAGATCCCGGAAGATCTCCGGCCCCGCAAGGACCAGCCGTTCTACCATTTGCTGGCGGAAAGCGAAGACGGACCGTACATCGCCTACGTCAGCCAGCAGAACCTGCTTCCGGACACGAGCCGCCAGCCCTGCCTGCATCCACAGATCCCCCGCCTGTTCGACGGCCCCGACCGCGGACGCTATACGCTCAAGTCCGAAAACGTCAACTGACCTCCCGGGAGCGCGCCTGCACGCATTCGGACCCCGGGGCTGCGGATCCGCTCCCCTGCCCCGGCCGGGAGGGCGGCGCGGGTTGACCCGCGGGCAGGATCGGACGGACCGGCCGCTCGGGGCGGGGATGCCGTCCGGGGTCGTGCCGTTCAGGCTGCGCGGAGCGGGCACGACTCGCCGCCCGGTCGGCAAACGACGGCGCACGGCGCGTACCACGGAGGATGGCCGCCACGCCTGTTGACCGGCAGAATGGCGGCACGGCGGGAATCGGGAAACCTCTCCGATGCACATTCTCATCGTGGAAGACGACTCGGTTGCGGCGGAATTCCTGATCCGGGGCTTCTCCGAACTCGGACATGTGGTCGACCACGCCGCCGACGGCGTGGCCGGTCTCGACCTTGCCGTCGATACCCGGCCCGACGTGCTGGTCGTGGACTGCATGCTTCCGGAAATGGACGGCATCGCTCTGGTCCGTCAGCTCCGCGCCCGAAGGGTCGACACACCCGTGCTGTTCCTGTCGGCCTTGCGGGAGGTGGACTCCAGGGTGCTCGGGCTGGAGGCCGGAGGAGACGACTACATGGTGAAACCCTACGCGTTTGCCGAAGTGCGGGCCCGGATCGACGCTCTCGTGCGGCGGCGCACGTCCGAAGCGGGCCGTTCGACGCTGCGGCTGGCCGACCTCAAGCTCGATCGCCGAACCCGCACGGTGACGCGGGCCGGCCGATCCGTCGAGCTGCAGTCGCGCGAGTTCCGGATGCTTGAATTCCTGCTCGAGCATGCCGGGCAGGTGGTCACCCGTACCATGATTCTGGAAAAGGTGTGGGGGTACCACTTCGAGCCCAAGTCCCGCGTGATCGACGTGCATATCAGCCGTCTGCGCGCCAAGATCGACCGCGGCTTTCCCGAACCGCTCCTGCACACCATCCGGGGGGCCGGCTACTCCCTCCGCCGCCTGCCCCGCTCCCGCTGATGGCGGGCGCCCGGCTGGCGGTGCCCCGTTTCTCGCCCTTGCGGAACGCGGCCGCACGGCTGACGCTGCTGTGCCTCGTCCTCGTCACCATCACGGCCTCGGCCCTGTTTGCCCTAGTGCACACCCTGTCCATCGGCTCGCTGCATCGCCAGACCGATGCCGGCATCCAGCGGGAGCTGGACTACCTCTCCGACCGGCTTCGCCGGGACGGGCCGCGCACCCTGCGCCACCTGGTCGAAGGCCGCAGTCACGGGCAGACCACCAACCTGTACCTGCTCTCGCTGGTCGGTCCGCCGGAGCAGCAGGCCGGGAATCTGGAGGCGTGGCCGACCGCTCCGGTCGGTCCAGGCGGATGGATGAACTTTGCCTACACGCGGCCGACGGGCGGAGGAGACGCGGAGCCCCGTGCCGCCCGGGGCCGGGCGGTGCACCTGGGATCCGGCCTGAGGATCCTGCTGGCGCGCGACATCCAGGCGCTTCGCACGATCGAAGGCCAACTTGCGGAATCCTTCCTGTGGGCCGGCGGCGCGGCCCTGTTGCTCGGTTTCGCCGGCGGGGCGCTCATCGCCCGCCACATCCTGACCCGGATTCGCCGAATCCACGCCGCCGCCCGAAGCGTCCTGGAGGGCGGCCGGTCCCGGCGCCTCCCGGAGCAGGGATCGGGCGACGAGCTTGATCGACTGTCCGGTACGTTCAACGTCATGCTGGAGCGGATCGAGGGTCTCACCCGGAACCTTCGGGAAGTGACCGACAACCTCGCGCACGACCTCCGCACTCCGCTGCACCGTCTCCGGAGCGGTCTCGAGACCGCGCGGCGCGACGAGGCCATCCGGCCAAACATCAGTCAGTGTGCGCTTGACCGCGCAATTGCGGAGGCCGACCAGTTGATCGGAACCTTCAACGGACTGCTGGAGATCGCGCAGGTCGAAAGCGGGATGCGGCCGGTGTTCGCACCGGTGGACGCGGCCCTGCTGGTACAGGAGCTGGCGGAGATCTACGAACCCCTGGCCGAAGAATCGAATCTCGCGCTCTTCGTCCATGCCGACGCGGCGCCCTGCATGTGCTCCGGTCACCGCGCCCTGCTGGCGCAAAGCCTTTCCAATCTGCTGGACAATGCCATCAAGTACGGCTCGCAGGGAGGCAGCATCCGCATCTCCGTCCGGGTCGGCTTGGACGGGCACCGTGAGTTCATTGTCGCCGACCACGGACCCGGAATTCCGGAATCCGAACGACCGCGGGTGCTGCACCGGTTCGTCCGCCTGAACCCCAGCCGGAATCCTCCGGGCAGCGGGCTGGGACTGTCGCTGGTCGAAGCGGTCGTCCGACTCCATGGGGGAACGCTGAGTCTGGAGGACAACGGTCCCGGACTGCGGGTCCGGATCCGATTGCCGGGCACCCAGCCGGCCTCGGCCGGAAGCCGGACGACCGGAGCCGGGCGGCATCCGGCCCGTCGGCGGGCCGGAGCATGCTAGGGTAGATTGCGGCATCCCGTATCGCCGACGTAGCTCAGACGGTAGAGCAACGCATTCGTAATGCGTGGGTCGGGGGTTCAAGTCCCTCCGTCGGCACCAGCTGCGCGGATTCGGCGGCGAGCGGCGCCCGTGCGCTTACCGGGAATCGGGCCGTGTATCCCGCGGAGTTCCGACCGGATCCGAACGGCGGGGGCGGACGCTTGGCAGGCGGGCGGCATCCGACCGGCCCGCGGGCACGGGAGGCGGGGAAGACGAACCGGGCAGTCCTCCGGGCTGCCTCCATCGGCGTCGGCAGGCCGGGCCGGCGGTCGGGAACACCGGCGGGAATCTCCAACCGGAACCGGGACCGGACGCCGATCGTGATATGCTGCCGTGTCATGTCACTGATCGGATCCGTGATGCGGGTGCTGATCCGCCGCGCGGCGGCCAGTCCGCAGGTACAGAAGGCAACTGCCGAAACGGCGGCGGCGGTGGTGCGGGAGGCCCGGAACATCGCGGGCGACCCGTCACCGGCGCATCGGCTGGGGCGCCTCGCCGGCCGCGCACAGCGGCGGCTTTCGGAGGTCGTCCGCCACCGGGGCTAGCCATGACGGGCCAGGTTCGAACGTGTCGCGGGGTCGCGCTGGTGCTGGCCTGTCCGCTGGCGGTGGCTGCCTGTCAGGGACCGGAGGTTCGTGCCCGACCCCTGCACCCCGAGGTCGCTGCCTTCGACCGCCTGCACATGGTACTGCCGGGCGGAGACGGGCCCATCGATGCCGAAGGGCTGGTGCTGGCGGCCATCGAGAACGCCCCCGTCCGCCGGCGCGCCCGGGCCGATCTCGCTCAAGCGCAGGCCCACGTGCAGCTCACCGAAACCCGGCGGCCGTTCGTCTACATGTCGGAGGTCGAGTACCATACCGACGGAGCGCCTTGGACCCTCGGGCTGTCGGTGGAACGTCCGTTCACCCGGGAAGCGCTGCAGACGGCCCGGACCGACGCGGCCGTCGCGGAACGCATTGCCGCCCAATGGACCCTCGAACGCGTGGGCTGGGAAGTGCGGGACCGAATCCTGAAGGCACTGGTGCGGATCGAACACGCGCGGATCGAGGCCGGCTTCGCAGAGGAGGAAGTGCGGCTTCGGACCGAACTCGAAGCGATGCTGCGGCAGGGAGTGACCGGCGGCGTGGCCCGCCTGACAGACGCGCAACTGGCCGCCGCACGGGCGCAGCAGGCGCGACTGGCCCTGGACGCCGTGCGGTCGCGCACCGTGGAGGCGGAGACCGGACTGGCCACCGCACTCGGGATCCCGCGTCGCTCCATCCGGGAGCGTGCCATCCGACCGTCCGTCGGGGAACTGCTTCCGGCTGCCGTCGATCCGGACCGGTTTGACGCGGCGCTCCGCTGGGCCCTGGTGCGCCGTTCCGACGTGCTGGTCGCCATTGCCGGTTACGGTGCGGCGGAAGCGCGCCTCCGCATCACGCTGGCTGGACTGACTCCCGACCTGTCCCTCGCGCCGGGAATCCTGTGGGACCAGAAGGACTTCGTGCTGCGCCTCGCGGGCGCGATGGTTCCGGTGCCCGCGATCACGGATGCCAAGGTGGCGATCGCCCTATCGGATCGGGACGCGGCCCGCCTGACCTTCGAGGAGGTGCAGGCGCAGGTGCTCGCGGACGCCGAAACCGCATGGACGAAGCTGGCGACGGCCAACCGGGAATCGGTTTCCGCTGCCGCCGAGGTCGCGGTGGCGACGGCGGAGGTGCATCAGGTCGAAACCGCAATCCGCCAACGGACGCTCCCGACCACGGCCGGGCCCGCCGGAAGACTGCGACTGCTGGCGGCGCAACGGGCCGGAGCCGGCGCGGAGCTGCGGCGGCAAATCGCACAGCTCGATCTGGAACTGGCCGTGGAGCGGGTCTTCAGCGAACCGCCGCTCCCCACTGGCTCCCGGGTGACGGCGGGAACGCACGTGCGCCTGGCACTTGCGCTGAGCGCCGCATTTCTGGGTGGGGGCGCGGCGGTCTACGGACTCGAGCGCCTCGCCCCAGGATCGGTTCTCGCAGCCGTGGGTCTCGGCGGATTGCCGAACGCACCGGCCGGCATGCCCTGGGCGGAGTCCGGGGGTGACGACGAAGAGGACGAGGACGATGAAGCGGTCGCATCGCTGCAGTGGGACGGCCCGGAGCGAATCCTGGTGCTTCCGCCCGGGGTAGCGGAAGCCAACGGGATCGTTGTGGCGGATGTACGGCCCGGGACCTGGACGGAGCGCTACACCCGTCTCGGTACGGTCCTGGATGTCGCTCCCCTGCTCGGTGATGTCGCCGACATCCGGGAGACGGAACGCCTCGTCGATCAGTCCGAAGCCCGTCTGGAACCCCTGCGCGGACGCCGGGAGCGCCTGCGGCAGGCCTACGACGCCGGACTGGTGGCGCTGACCGACGTGAACCTGGCGGAGCGGGCGCTGCAGGACGAGGAGATGGCGCGCGCCGGACACGCGGCGGCGCGGCGGCAGACGCTGCAGCGCGTCCGGCATCAGTGGGGATCCCGTTTCGCCCGGGCGGCCGCAGACCGGGCGCCGCTGCTCGAAGCACTGGCCGAGCGCCGCAAGGTGCTCGTTCAGGTCGGGTTGCCGGCCGCACTGCGGGAGCGCGAGTTTCGTGTCGACATCGGGAGCGGTGCCGCGGCTCGCCCGGCCGAACTGATCGGGCCCGGCTTCGCCGACGTGGCCGGGATGGGGTCCGGCGCCGTGGTGCTGCTGACCGACGGGACCGGTCTGCGCCCCGGCCTTCGGATCGAGGTGTCGTTTGCCGCGACCGACCGAACCGAACCGGGGGTGGTGCTGCCGACCGGCGCCGTGCTCTTTCACGGCGACGGCATCTGGGCGTACCGCAATCTCGGGGACGGTCGCTTCGGTCGCCGGGAGCTGCACGGTCTGCGCCGATTCGAGCGCGGCTGGTTCGTACCGGAACCGGTGCTCGAACCCGACGCGCGGATCGTGATTCGCGGCGGCCAGATGCTGCTGGCAGAGGAGTTTCGCGCCGACATCATGCGCGAGGACGACGACTGACTTCGTGATCGCGCTGATCATCAGGTTCTCGATTCGGCACCCGGGGATCGTGACGGCCCTGGCTGCAGCCGTGATGGCGTCCGGCGTCTGGCGCCTGTCCGAAGGTGCCTTCGACATCTTTCCGGAGTTTGCTCCGCGACAGGTGGTCATCCAGACGGAGGCGCCGGGCCTGACCGCAGAACAGGTCGAAACCGGCGTCACCCGCCCGCTCGAAGAGGTGCTCCGGGGGCTGCCGCACCTGATCGGCACCTGGTCGGAATCGATCGGCGGGCTGTCGATCGTCCATCTCACGTTCGAGGACGGAACCCGCGACGAGGTCAACCGCGCGGCCGTCGCGGCCCGGCTGGCGGTGGCGGCGGGGCGCCTGCACCGGCATGCCTCCGCCCCCGCGATTGTCCCGCTCTCCTCCAGCGCGGCCACGGTCATGACGGTCGGGTTTACCGCCGAACGGGCGCCCGAACGCCTCCGCTCCACGATCGAGCAGCTGGCGCTGCCGCGTCTGCTCGGGGTTCCGGGAGTCGCCGACGTCCACGTGTTCGGCGGCGAGGTCGAATCCCTGCTGATCCGCCCCGACCTGCAGCGGCTGGCCCGAGCGGAAGTCACCCTCGCCGATGTCGTGCAGACCGTGCGGGCCGCCGGCCATCGCGGCGCAGGCCGCATCGACACGCCCAACCAGACCCTGGCCGTGATCGTCGGCGACGGGGCCCGGTCGGAGACCACCCTCCGGTCCCTGCGCGTCACGCGGGCGGACGGCGTCCGCATCCCCCTGACCGATGTCGCCGACATCGGCTACGGCGCCTCCCACCCGATCAGCATGGCGACCGTGGGCGGGACCCCCGCGGTCCTGCTGATGGTGATCGGCCAGTTCGGTTCCAGCACGGTCGCCGTGACCCGCGGCCTGGATCACGCCCTCGACGGGCTCGCCCCCGCCCTCGAGGCGCTCGGAGTGTTCGTGCACCGCGATCTGTTTCGTCCGGCGGGCTACGTGGCACGGTCGGTGCACGGCATCCTCGCGCACCTCGCGGTCGGTGGCGGGCTCGTCGTCCTGGTTCTGCTCGCGTTCCTGTTCGATGTCCGGGCCGCCATCATCACCGCCGCCGCGATCCCGGTCTCGCTGCTCGCCGCCACGCTCGGCATGCTCGGCACCGGAAGCACGTTCAACATCATGGTCATCTCCGGGCTGGCCATTGCCCTGGGTGAAGTGGTGGACGACGCCATCATCGACACGGAGAACGCCCTGCGCCGCCTGCGGCAGAACCGAACGCGCCCCGTACCGCGGCCGGCAGGGGAGGTGGTCTTCGAGGCCTCGATGGAGGTCCGAAGCTCGATGGTGCACGCGAGCGCCATCGTGATGCTGGTGTTCGTGCCGCTGTTCGCCGTTTCCGGCGTGGCGGGTCGCATGTTCGCGCCGCTGGCGCTGGCCTATATCCTGGCCATCCTTGCCTCGCTGGTGACCGCGCTCACCCTGACGCCGGCTCTGTGCCGGACCCTGCTGGGAACGCGGGCCTCGGAGCGCGCGCCGCCGCTCATCCGCTGGATCGCTCCGGCCTACGCCTGGGTGCTGCGGCTTCTGAGCCGTGCGCCGGGCGCGGTGACCGTCGTCGCGCTCGGCGGTTCGCTGGCCGGTCTGGCCCTGCTGCCCAGTCTGGGCAGCTCCTTCCTGCCCGAGCTTCGCGAGGGGCACTACATGATCCACACGTCCGGCCTGCCCGGCACTTCCCTCGAAGAGACGATCCGGACCGGAACCCGACTGACCCGCCGGATCCTGCAGGTGGAAGGGGTGCGGTCCATGTCGCAGTGGGCGGGGCGGGCCGAACGCGGAGCCGACACCTACGGAAGCCACTATGCCGAATACGAAGTGGAGCTCGAACCGCTTTCGGGCAGCGAGCAGCAGGCCGTGTTCGACCGGATCCGGGAGATTCTGGACCGGACCCCGGGGATCGCGGCGGAACTGAACACCTTCCTGACGGAACGCATCGACGAAACGGTCTCCGGCTATGCAGCCCCCCTTGCCGTCCGGATCTTCGGTCCCGACCTCGGCGTCCTGGATGCCGCCGCCGCGCAGGTCGCCCGCCGGCTCGAGACGGTGCCGGGTCTGACCCAGGTGCGCGCGCGGACCGCACTGGGCCGCCCGCAGGCCGAAGTGCACCTGGACTGGGAGCGTCTCGGACGGGCCGGCATTCCCCCGGCCGAAGTGGTCGAAGCCGTGGAAGCGGCGTATGGTGGCCTGCAGCTCGGCACGGTATTTCGCCAAGGGCTCCCGGTTCCGGTGACGCTGGTCCTCGACGTCCGCGACCGCGCCGACCCGCTGGCCTTGGGCGAGCTCCTCTTGCGGCGCCCCGATGGCATCCTGGAGCCGCTCGGCGCTCTGGCCGAGATCCGGATGGGACGCGGCCGCTACGCCATCCTGCGGGACGGCGGCCGGCGCCTGCAGGTCGTCACGGCGCACATCGCCGACCCCGATGCGGAAGCCGCGCTCCGGCGCGTCGAGGCGGCGCTCGACGGGACGGATCTCCTTCCGCGGGGCGTGTATCTCGACCTGACCGGATCGGCCCTCGAACAACGCCGCTCGCGGGAGGAACTGATCGTTGCGGCCCTGGCGGCCGGCCTCGGGGTCCTGATCCTGGCCCGGATGGCCATCGGGCGCGGGCGGATTCTGCTGCTGGTTCTCGCCAACCTTCCCTTTGCTCTCGTCGGCGGGGTCGCGGCCGCCTACGCTACGGGCGGGGTGGTCTCGCTGGGATCGCTGGTGGGTTTCGTGACCCTGTTCGGGATCACGCTGCGCAATTCCATCATGCTGATCTCGCACTACCGCCATCTCGTCATCGCGGAAGGAGCGCCCTGGACCTCCGATACCGTCGTTCGCGGTGCGGTCGAACGCCTGCCGGCGATTCTGATGACGGCACTCGTGACGGCACTGGCCATGCTGCCGATCGCCCTGGATGCAGACAATCCCGGCCACGAGATCATGGGACCGATGGCGGCGATCATCATCGGCGGACTGGCATCCTCCACGCTTCTCAACCTGCTGGTCCTGCCGCTCATGATGCAGTGGCTCGGAAACTTTGAAACCGAACGCGGTGCGGCTGCACCGGACCCGCCGGCCGCGGTCGGCGGCTGACCCGGAACAGCGCCCGGGCTTTCAACCGGACATGCTTGACTCGTTGTTCATGAGGCCGTACATGATGGCCCATGAGGATCGGCTTTCGACCTCTGTCCGCGACGACGGTTGACTGGCTGAAGGCGGCGTCGGCTGCCGAGGGCAGCACCCGATCGTCCCGGGCGCGGGGATGGTGCGAGCGCGAGGGGTGGCGCAACGCGAAGGGAGAGCTGTGCCTTGCCTCGGCACGCGCAGGTCTGCCTGATCTTGCTGCGTCGCTCGACCTCGTCCTTCCTGCGCCCCGACCTCATGCCTTCGACACCGACACCCTTGAGCGGGATGATCCCGACCGAGCACGGGCCGGTACCCTGGAGGACCTTGGAGAGGTCACCGTGGAGCCGGTCGGCGCGGGCGAGGACCAGCGCTTGGCCCGTTCGATGATGGCGACTTGGCATCCCGAGGGCGAGAGGCGTGCGCACCCGGAGCCCGTGTGAGCTACTGGATCACCTCGTCGCGCCACGGTCGCCTCGGCGGCCTGGTGTTTGGCGCGGCGAGTTGGCACCAGAAGGCGCGCGACGACTTCATCGGTTGGTCCCAGGGAGCCCGTGTCGCCCACCTCGGCGAGATCGTCAACCACGATCGCTTTCTGATCCTTCCGTCGGTGCATGTGAAGGCGTTGGCCTCCCATGCCCTGGCCTGTGCCGGCCGGCGTCTGGCTGCGGACGGGCACGAGAAGTACGGGGTGAGGCCGGTTCTGGCGTACACGTATGTGGGTCCCGAGCACAGCGGCGTGAGCTATCGGGCGGCGGGCTGGGAGCGCTGTGAGGAGAGGACCTCGGGTCGACCTCCCGGGGCCACGGGCCCGGGCGTGCAGCGCGCGGTGTGGATGAAGCCCCTGTCGTCGGACGGGCGCGCCGTGCGGTGCCGGGAGCCCGAGCGTGTCCTGGGCCAGGCGGCGCCCCTGGTCGGTGATGACCGGACCGATGGGGCGATGCGGGAGTACGCCCGCAGCCGCCACAGGGACGTGCGCATCCGCGAGCGCCGGGTCACCATGGGCCGGGCATGGAACGATCGTCCCGGAGCGATCCTGCCGGCGATCTTCCCCAGCGAGGCGGGGCAGAAGGCGGCCTACCGCCTGTGGTCGAATCCGAGGGTGACGATGGATCCTATCCTCGAGGGGCATCAGGAAGCGAGGGTGGAACGCTGCCGTGCGCAGCGCCGGATCCTTGCCATCCCACGACATTCTTGAATGATCGTGGCTTGAAGGCGACCGAGGGTCTTGTCGACATCGGCGGCGGCGGCTCGGGCGCCCTGGGCATGGCGGCCCATGTCGGGGTTGCCTTCAGCGAAGGCGGCTCATCCCTCGGACGGTTCCATCGCGACGCCGACTTCCGTCTCGAGCCGGATCCGAAGAAGGACGAGGTAGACGACCAGGAGAGCCGGCGCGGGCTCGACGGATACGACAAGGCCGTGGAACGGGCCGCTGCCGGTCCTTCGACAAGGGTGCTGGTGATCGGTGACCGTGAAGGTGACATCTGGGACCTGCGGGCCCGGAGCACCGTGCACGAGGCCGGTCTGCGGGTGCGCGTCCGGCGCTCGACACGGCGCCGCGTGATCACCGCAACGGGCGCAGGCCGGGACCTTTGGGACTCCATGGCCGATGAGCCGTGCATCGCAACGAAGCCGATCGACATCGAAGCCTGCGGAGGGCCGCGTCGCCGCAAGGAGCGCACGGGCGTGCGCCTCGAAGTCCGCGCGGCAAGGGTCGACCTTGCTCCGCCGGACCCGAAGCCCCGGGGAACGCCGCCGCTCTCCAGGATGGCCGTGCGAGTCACGGAACCCGATCCGCCCGCCGACCGCGATCCTCTCGACGGGATGCTGCTCACCACCGAAGGCGACGGCACCGCAGCCGATGCTCTCAAGACCGTCTCCTTCTACGAGAGGCGAGGGTGGATCGAAGAGTACTTCAAGGCCCTGAAGGTCGGCACACGGATCGAGGACCGGCGCCTCAACCCGGCCGACGATCTGAGGAAGTGCCTGGCCTTCGACGCCATCACCGCATGCCGCGTCCTGACCGTTGAGCGTCTCGCGCGCTCCGAGCCCGACACCCCGGCCCGTCCCATCGTCCACCGCGATGAGATCACGGTCCTTGCCCTCCACAAGACCGGCCGACCGCGCACGCCGCGTGGACCTCCCGACCCCGAACCGACCCTCGAAGCCTTCGCCGTCGAGTCCCAGCGTCGCACGCCTGGCAGGCTTCATTCCCAAAAAGCGCCAGCCCCTGCCGGGAACCGAGAAACTCTGGCAGGGATACAAACTCCTTCTCAACTTCGTCGAACATCACCGAACCATGCGGAAACTCGATATGCTGAAAGAAATGGATTCAACAGTGTCCGGTTGAAAGGCGCCCGGGCGGTCGTTCGCGGCCGGGCGGGCGATGCTCATCACCGCCGCCGTCCGGTGCCCGCCGCCGAGCCGGCGCGGCTCACGGATCCCGCGCCGCCCCCCCCGGGGCCGCGGCAGCGGAGACCCGCAGCCCCCGCCCTCCGCCCGGCCCCGTGCGCACCACCGCCACGCAGGCCCGGAGATCCTCCGGGCTGCGGAGGGTGGCGAGGGCCCGCCGCCAGCGGCGGGCACCGGGCTGGTGCCGGTACAGCCCGACGAGCGGCCGCACCAGACGATGGAGGGGCACGCCGTCGGCCAGGGATCGGGTGAGGTACGGGAGGTGATCCCGAACCGCCTGCTCGCGGGTCGAGGCCGGCGCCGGTGCACCGAAGACCCGGGGGTCGGCCGCGGCAAACAGCCAAGGATGTTCCCAAGCTTCCCGCCCGATCATGACGCCGCTGAGACCTTCGGCGAGGAAGCCTGCGGCCTCCCCGAGCGACCGAATTCCGCCGTTGATGACGACCGCGAGATCGGGGCGGCCGCAGGCGAGGCGCCGAACCCGGGGATAATCGAGGGGAGGAACCGTCCGGTTCCCGGCCGGGCTGAGGCCGGTCAGCCACGCCGAACGGGCGTGCACGATGAAGCCGCGGCATCCCGCTTCGGCGACCGCACCGACGAAATCGTCCAGAAAGGCCTCGCTCCGGTCGCCGTCCAGGCCGATTCGGACCTTCACGGTGACGGGCAGGTCGGCAGCTTCCGCCATCGCCCGCACACAGGCCGCCGCATGGGCCGGGGTCCGCATGAGGACCACGCCGAACCCCCCGTCCCGGACCGCGCGGCTGGGACAGCCGCAGTTGAGATTGACCTCCCGGTACCCGTAGCGCCCGGCATGCCGGACGGCCGCGGCGAGACCCGCCGGATCGGAGCCCCCGACCTGCAGCGCAACCGGATGTTCCGCAGGATCGAACCGGAGGTACCGTTCGCGCCGGCCGTGCAGGATCGCACCCAGCGGAATCATCTCGGTGTAGAACAGGGTGCACCGGGTCAGCCGGCGCATGAACCGGCGGTAGTGGCGATCGGTTCGCTGCATCATGGGCGCGATGGACAAGCGTCGGTCCGGGACGCCGGGGGTGCGGGGCAAGGCGGTTGCTTCGGACATGAACTTCCTGCAAGGTGCGCGGATGGCACGGGACGAAGCCCGCACGGTTCGGGCCGCGTGCGGGGGTGCCGCGGAGATGCGTACATGATGGCGCTGGCCGCGATCGTCGTCGACAGCTTGGTCTACGCCTCCTGGCTGTTCATCGTGTCGATCGGGCTCACCCTCATCTTCGGGGTGATGAAGGTTCTGAACGTCGCGCACGGGAGCCTGTACGCGCTCGGCGCGTACACGGCGGCCTGGGCCGTGGGCCTCTATGTCTCCGGGGCGCCCGACGCCGGCTTCGAGCTGCTCGCCATCATGCTGGCGGCGGCTCTCGCGGTCGGCCTCGCAGTGGGCATCCTGATCGAGCGGGGCATCCTGCGCTGGGTCTACGGCCGCGACGAAATCGTGATCGTCCTGGCCACGTACGCCGTGTTCCTGATCCTTGAGGACGTCATGAAGCTGGTGTTCGGGCCGGAATCGTACATCGCGTTCCAGCCCCGCTTCCTGTTCGGCACGGTCGCGGTGGCCGGGATTCCGTACGTGGGGTACGATCTGCTGCTGGTTCCGGCGGTGGCCCTCGTCGGCCTCGGGATCTGGGTCGCGATCCATCGCACCCGGCCCGGCAAGCTGCTGATCGCCGTCATCCATGACCGGGAAATCGCGGCGGCGCTCGGCATCAACGTGACCCGGTTCTTCACCCTGACCTTCCTGTGCGGAGCCGTGCTGGGGGCACTGGGAGGCGCCCTCAGCGCTCCGCTGATTTCGGTCGTTCCCGGCATCGGCGTGGAACTGATCGTGCTGGCCTTTGCCGTCGTCGTGATCGGCGGGCTCGGATCGGTGGAAGGTGCGGCCGCGGGCGCGCTGCTCGTCGGACTGGGCCGGACGGCCGCGGTGTTCTTCCGGCCGGAACTGGAACTGTTCGTCGTCTTCGCGGTCATGACGCTGGTGCTGGCCCTGCGGCCCGAAGGGCTGTTCGGCAAGCCGCAGGCCCGCCGGATATGAGCGCGTTCCGGCCGGCACGGGGCACGACGGCGGGCATTGCGGGAGCGGCCTTCGTCCTGCTGGTCCTGTGGCCGCTGCTGCCGGCCTGGGCGGCGCACACCGTCGCGGTGTCGCTGGGCGGCGGGCTGGTCGTGCTGGGCCTGCTGATCCTGATCCGGTTCGGCTTGGTGTCCTTCGGACAGGGCCTGTTCTTCGCCATCGGCGGCTATGCGGCCGCGCTCGCGAACCAGTTCCTCGGGATCACGGACATGCTGCTGCTGACCGCCGCCGGGATCCTCTCGGCCGGCGCTCTCGCATGGGCCCTCGGCTTTATCGTCCGAAGCCACCGGGGCATTTTCTTCGCGATGCTCAATCTTGCGTTCTCGATGATCCTGTTCGGCATCCTGGCCAAGACGGTGGTGCTCGGCAGCACCGACGGTTTCAGCGTCGGGGTGCCGACGCTGTTCGGCCTCGCTCCTGCCCCTGAGTCCGGACGGCTGACGGTCGTGCTGTTCGGCTACGTCGTGATCGTCACCGCGGCCGCGGCCTGGGTGGTGGACCGATTTCTCGCGAGCCCCATCGGGTACGCCGGCCAGGGGGTGCGCGAAAACGAGCTGCGGCTCCGCTACCTGGGTGTGTCGGCCCGTCGGACGGTCCATGTCGCCTATGTCGCCGCAGCCAAGCTGGCGGCGCTGGGCGGCGTGTTCACGGTTCTCCTGATCGGTCACGTCACGCCCGAGGACACGGCGTACTGGACCAAGTCGGGCGAGTTCGTCTTCGTCGCGATCCTCGGCGGACCCGGACATGTCGCGGCTCCGTTCCTTGCGCAGACCGTGTTCGAACTGGTGCGCACGTTCGCCCTCCAGTACGCGCCCGAGGCGTGGCAGATGCTCCTGGGCACGACCCTGCTGCTGATCATCCTGTTCCTGCCGGACGGCCTGTGGTCGCTGGTCGCCCGGATGCGCCGCCGCCGTGTCTGACGTCCTGCTGGAGACCCGGAAGCTCGGGAAGCGCTTCGGGGCCGTGGCGGCTGCGGACGGGATCAGCGTCTCGGTCCGGACGGGGGAGATCGTCGGCGTGATCGGGGCCAACGGCGCCGGCAAGACGACCTTCTGCAACATGGTGACCGGCTACCTCGCGCCGGACCGGGGACAGATCCGCTTCCGCGGCCGGGACATCACCGGCTGCAGCGTCGAGCAGGCCACGGCGGCCGGGATCCACCGTTCGTTCCAGATCCCCCAGCTGTTTCCGAGTCTCACGGTCCACGAGAACCTGCTGCTCGCCGTGGGGGTCTACGGCCGCCGACGCCCGCCCTGGTGGCAGCCGCTCGTCCAGCCCGGCGTCGAGGCCGAGGCGGCGCGGATCCTGTCGTGGTACGACATCGCGGAATCGGCGTCCCTGCGGGTGAATCAACTGCCGCAAGGAATCCGCAAGCTCCTCGACATCGCTGTGGCCATGGTCGGGCAGCCGGCGATGATCCTGCTGGACGAACCGACCAGCGGCGTCAGCACCGGCGTGAAGTTCGAAGTGATGGGCAAGGTGATCGACGCGCTCCGCCGGTCGGCGACAACCGTGCTGTTCGTCGAGCACGACATGGAGGTCGTGGGGCGCTACGCCAGCCGGGTGCTCGCGTTCCGGGAGGGCCGGATCCTGGCGGACGGCCCGCCGCAAGCGGTGCTCGAGAACCCGTCGGTCATCGAACATGTGGTCGGTCGACCGCCGAGCCGTACACTCGATGCTTGAGATTCGCGATCTCACCGTCCGGCTCGCCGGCAGCACCATCCTCCATGAGGTCGGGCTGACCGTCCGGGGATTCACCGGCCTGGTCGGGCGCAACGGAGCCGGCAAGACCACGCTGATGCGCGCCGTGATGGGCCTGATCCCCAGCCATTCCGGCCGTCTCCGGCTCGGCAACGACGACCTGGCGACGGTGCCCGCGCATGCACGGGCGCGGTGGGGGATCGGGTACATGCCCGAAGACCGCAGGCTGATTCCCGGTCTGTCGGTCGAGGAAAACCTGTTGCTTCCGGCCTGGGGATCCGGACATGCGGACGGCACGGAGCGGTGTGCACGCGCCTACGCACACATTCCGGAAGTGGCGAATCTGCGCGGGCGGCGGGTGGAACAACTGTCGGGAGGCCAGCAGAAACTGGTCGCGCTGGCACGTGCCCTGGTGGCCGGCCACCGGATCCTGCTGCTCGACGAGCCCTTCGAGGGAGTGGCGCCGGCTCTCGCCCTGAGGCTGTCGGAGGTGCTGGCCGACCTCCAGCAGGAAGGCACGACCGTGCTCATCTCGGAATCCGAGATGGAGCGGGCCGACCGCCGCTTCGACCACACCTACCGGATCGAGCGCGGCGCCGTCCAGCCGTGGCGCACCGGTCATGCCGATCCGGACTCCTGACGCCCACCTCCGGACCCGCCCGAGCCGAATGCCGCCCGGTCTTCCGTCCAGGGTCGTGCAGCCGGTGGAAGTCGCGTACGGCAGGGCACGCGGCCGATGTCCATGGATGTGCACGGGAGTCCGAATCCCTCCGGGGAGCACCAACGGAGATTCCTGACACAACGGGGGTCGGGTGGCGGGGTCGGGCGCCGCATCGCGGCGGGCGGCGACCGGGATGCCCTCCACCGCTCGGAACCCCGCCGTGGGCGGGACCGGCGTCCGGGTCGGAATCGGCGCCGGGCGCACCCGCACCCCCCGGCAGCCGCCGGTCTCCATGCCGACCGCTTCGCCCGGGCGCACCGACGGCCGTGCCACCCGACCGAAGTCCCGGGCTCGATCCGACCCTCTCCCGTCGGCCGCAGGGATCCGGGCCGGAACGCGCTTCGAGCGCCGCCGACCCTCCCGCACCCCAGACCGTCGATCCCGGAATGCCGGCCGGCTAGACGATCTGACGCCGCGCCAGTTCCGCGAAGAGGCCACCCCGAGCCATGAGTTCTTCATACCGGCCGGCCTCGACAATCCGACCCTCCTCCATCACGAAGATCCGGTCGGCGTCGCGGATCGTGCTCAGCCGGTGGGCGATCACGATGCGCGTGATGTTGAGGGTCCGGAGCGATTCCTGAACGGTCAATTGGGTTCGGTTGTCGAGGGCGCTGGTCGCTTCGTCGAACAGCATGATCCGCGGCTTGCGGGCCAGGGCGCGGGCGATCAGCACCCGTTGCTTCTGTCCACCGGAGAGTCCGCCACCGCCCTCGGGAAGCACCGTGTGCATCCCCATCGGCATGGCCCGGATGTCGTCCTCCAGCCCTGCGGCCCGAGCGGCCTCCCAGGCATCGTCCAGGCTCAGCGAGGAAGATCCCGAAATGTTGTCGAAAATGCTCGCGGCCACCAGCTTGCCGTCCTGCATCACGACGCCCATCAGGTTCCGGACGGTGGGCAGATCGAGGTGCAGGAGGTCATACCCGTCGATCAGGACCGCACCCGAATCCGGCCGTTCGAATCCGAGCAGCAGACGATAGAGAGTCGATTTGCCGGAACCGGACGGTCCGACGAATGCCACGTAATCGCCCTGCCGGACGCGGAACGACACGTCGTTCACCGCGCTGGGCGCATCCGGAAGATAGCGGAAGGTGACCCGCGCAAACTCGATGTGCCCGGTGAGGTCGGTGGGAACGAAACTGCCGACGTCGCTCTCGAGCGGACACTCGAGAATCGGCTGGACGCGCTCGAACAGCGGGACGGTACTGCTGATCGTCGTCCACGCGCCGGTCAGGGCAACGATCGAGGCGGCAAACTGTCCGAACGCCGCATTGAAGGACAGGAAGTCTGCAAGGTCGAAGGAATCCTGAGCTCCACCTTCGATGAGCGAATACCAGATGAAGGCAAAGAGAACGAGCAGCGACAACGGCATGAACAGGGCATTCACGGTGTGCTGACCCGCCCCCCAGAATCGCGCGGTGAGCGTGGCGCGGCGCTGGGCGGAGAACTGCCGCGCCCAGAGCGCAAGCGCATAGTATTCGGCGTGCGCCATCCGGAGCTTGCCCACCCCGGTGATCATCTGAAAGACGAACCCGTCGATCAGTCCCTGCGTGCGGAATGCGACCCGGTAGGACCGCACCTGGCGCCGGACCAGAAACCAGGAGCCCGCGACCAGCGCGACCGAGAGACCGCACGCGCAGAGGGCGAGCGTCCAGCTGTAGTAGAACAGCAGGGCGAGGCTGAAGACGGAGAACAGGCTGCTGACCAGCCCGTGCACGGTGGCGCCGGTCAGCAGTTGTCGGATCATGCCGACGCCGTTGGCCCGGTCGGCTAGGTCGCCCGCGGTGAAGCGGCGGAAGAACGATGTCGGCAGGGAAACCAGCCGGTTCCAGATGGAGGCCTGGAGCTGTTCGTCGGCCCGACCCTCGATCCGCAGCGCCGCCAAGGCCCCCACGATATCGAACGCCGCCGCTCCCAGCGCACCCAGCCCGAGCGCGCCGAGGGCGGCGATCCACATCGCATGATCCCCGCGCGGAATGATCTCGGCCAGGAGCTCGCCCGTGACGATCGGTGTCAGAAGGGCGATCAGGCTGCCCAGGACGGCCATGGCGACCAGGATCCGGAAATCCCTTCCACACCACCGGCGCAGGACATGCCACAGCGCTGCCAAGCCGGTCCGGATGCCGTCCGGCAGGGGGGCGTACAACATGGAAGCGCGGCGCTCGATTCCCGCAGCCGCCTTGCGGTCCACGGTCCAGGCGCGGCCGGTGGCCGGATCGACGGCGCGGTACGGGCCGCAGCCCTTCGACACCACGGCCAGCGGCCGCGCCCCATCGGTCGAACGCCCCACGAAGGAAGGCCCGTCGCGCCGGTGCCAGTCGTCCGCCAGCGAGATCTCGCGCGTACGCATCCCGGAAAGACGGGCGAAGGAGGCGAGGGTCCTCGCATCGGCCGGGTCGGCGGCCGGGTCTCGGTTCCGCGAAGCCTGCAGGGCGCCGCCGACGGACCTGGCCACCAGACTCGCCGCCGCGAACAACGGCATGCGGTGGGCGGTCGACACCGCAATCTCGTCGCCCGTTGCAGGGTTCAAAACGGCGCCGATGCTCCGAAGGATCGTCGACGTGATCGCTCTTCGATCCTTCCGGCTGGTCCGGTTGCGGTCCCGGGTGGCGGTGACGTCCCGTTCGTCCACGACCAGCGCCGACCGCAGCAACAGGGTGTGAAAACGATCCAAGGCCGGCCAGAGCCGGTTCGTGCCCAGGAGCGCCGGTGTGTGCACTGCCGAGACCTCGGCATCGGCGGTGAGGTGCAGCCAGGTCCATTCCGACAAGGGCAGGAGCGTCCCCGGCCCGACGGCGAACTCCCGATTTCCGATGAAGTGCGCCGCCCGGCCCGCCGAAACCCAGATGACGTCCGAATGATGCGCCCCCACCGCCGCGCCGCTGGCATAGGGCACGTCCGGATCGGCTTCGAGCAACTGGAGGTTGCGGGGCGGCAGAATCTGGTTCCGGGACAGAAACTCCGACAGGTTCGAAATCCACCTGTCGATCAGGAGGATGGTCTCGAGGCTCGCCTCCCCCCGGTCGTTGAGTTTCGATCGTTCCGTCTCCAGGATGACGGCGTCTCGGGACGGAACCGCCAGTAGGACGAAGCTGTCCCGCCCGGATTCGGAGCCTGCCAGCACCGGTCCGTCGAAGGCGGCCTGACCGGCGGCGATCCGGGCGATGTACGGGCTGCGGTGGAGCGGCAGGTTGCTGCTGCGCCGGACCGCGAAGATGTCCAGATAGCCCCGTGCGACGATGACGATGCGCCCGGGATCGTTCAGGAGGATGGGCCGGAACGCGCCCGTTTCACGGGGCGGACCGGCGAGGCGCGCGACGGATTCGGAGATCGGCACGCTGTCAGTCCGACGTGATCAGCGTGCGGTACAGGCCGTCGACCTCGATCAGTTCGTCGTGCCGGCCTTCCTGCACCACGCGGCCGCCGTCGAGCACGACGATCCGGTCGGCGTCCCGGATCGTGCTGAGCCGATGGGCAATGATCAGACAGGTGCAGCCGCGCCGGCGGAGGTTGTCGTCGATCTCCATTTCGGTGGCCGGGTCGAGGGCGGCCGTGGCCTCGTCGAACACGATGATGTGCGGATCGGGCGCGAGGGCGCGCGCGATTTCCAGCCGCTGGCGCTGGCCGCCGCTCAGGTTTCGGCCGCCTTCCTCGATCGGTGCGTCGTACTTGTCCGGTCGGGCCATGATGTCGTCGAGGAGGGCGGCGTCGCGCAGGGCATGGGCGACCTGATGGTTGCCGACGGTCGAATTCCAGAGGGTGACGTTGTCGCGCACGCTGCCCTCGAACAGGACGATTTCCTGATCGACATAGGCGACGGTCTCGGCAATGTGGGTGGGGGACAGATCCTGCAGCCGGTCGGCATCGATGCGCACGGTTCCGGACCAAGGGCGGAGCAGGCCGCACACCAGCCTGCCGACCGTCGACTTGCCGCTGCCGGAACCGCCGACCAGGGCAACCCGCTGCCCCGGTTGGATCGCAAGGCTGAAATCCTCGATCAGCGGCGCCTCCTGCCGATTGTAGCCGAAGGTGACGTTGTCGAGCGTCACGAAACCCAGGTTGCGCGGACGTTCGCCCTCGTCGGACTCGCGCATGCCGCGGACGACCCGGCGATCCGGCCGATAGTTCAGCACGTCGTCGAGCCGCGCGATGTCGGCCTTGACCGTCTGCAGGCTGGCGCCGAACTGGATCAGACCCTCGATCGGCTGGGAGAAGCTGCGCGCGAGGCTCTGAAAGGCGACCAGTCCGCCGACGGTCAGCACCCCCTCCACCAGGCGCAGGCCGCCGACGCCCAGAATGGCCACGGTCGTCAGAGCGGTGAGCAGCGGCGGCACGACGTTCAGGAGGTTGGTCAATCGGCCGAGGTCCTGCTGAGCGGCCACGACGTTGGTATGCATGCCGGACAGGCGCGCGAACAGGTCACCCTCCGTGCCGTTGGCCTTCAGGGTCTCGATCATGCTGAGACCGGAGACGGACGCACCCGCCACCTTGCCCTGTTCCTTGAGCAGGCGGCGGCTCGCGTTCTCCCGAGCGCGGGACACCAGCCGCAGGGCGAACAGGTTGACGACCGCCATGGCGAACACGACGAGCGTCAGGATCGTGTCGTACGCCAGCATGACGCCCGCATAGGCCGTCATGGTGAGCATGTTGACCGCGTTGGTGGCCAGTTCGCCCGACACGATCCGCGCCACGTTGTCGTTCGACGCCACCCGGTTCGCGATGTCGCCTGCGAACCGCTGCGAGAAGAACGCCATCGGCAGGGTCATGACATGCCAGAAGAACTGCGAGGTCGCGACGAGGGAAAGCTTGGTTTCCATCCGCGCCAGACAGTGCTGCTGGAACCAGGTGAGCAACCCCTGCAGGACGGTCACGATCCCGAGGCCGATGAGGAGCGGCACGACGAGATTCTCGCTTCTCCCGACCAGGATTTCATCCACGAACACCTTGGAAATCGTCGGGACGGCGAGTCCGGGAACCAGCAGCGCAACCGTCGTCAGGATCACGAACAGCAACGGCGACCGCGCCCGGCCCAGTCGAGCGAACAGGCCCTGCAGCAAGCTCGGTCGTGCGCCGCCCCGCACGAACCGCGGCGTCGGTTCGAAGGCGAGGCAGACCCCGGTAAATCCCTCGTCGAACTCCTGCATCGAGATGCGGCGCGGACCTTCCGCCGGATCGTTGATGTAGACAACACCGCGCCGGATGCCCTCGAGCACGATGAAGTGGTTGAAATTCCAGAACACGATCATCGGGAAGGGGAGGTCGAACAGACGTCCCGGATCGCGCCGGAAGCCGCGCGCGTCGAGGCCGAGCTCCCGGGCCGCCCGCAGCATGTTGACCGCCTTGCTGCCGTCGCGCGACACGCCGCAGCGCACCCGCAGTTCTTCCAGCGGCACCCATCGGCCGTAATGGGCGAGAATCATGGCCAGACAGGCCGCGCCGCATTCCGTTGCCTCCATCTGCAGGATGGCGGGCACGGACCGCCGGCCGCCCCGCCTGCGGGACAGGTTCGGGCGCAGCCGGGCGACGTCGTTCACTGTCCGGTCAGCTTCTTCAGCAGCGGGATCGCCATGGCGATCGGACGCTGGCTCCCGGTCTTGACGTCGGCATTGGCGAGCGTTCCCGATATCAGCGCCTCGTCGGACCCCTTCGTCGTGGTCCAGGCGAAGCCGCTTGCCGTCGAGGGATCGGGCACCAGCGTCACCCGGCTTGCATACGGCGGACCGTTCTGGGAGAAGATCTGGGCGAGCTCCTGGTTCTGCAGCACGGTGACCATGCCGCTGACGCTGACCGGAAACTCGGACACGCTCTCGACCACGCCCTCGACGAAGCCATGCGTCTCCGGCGACGTGGTCGCGGGAGAGACCAGGACGTGCATGCCCGGCTCGACCCGTTTTCCGTCGGCCGGCGGAATGTACATCAGCACCTCGACCTCCTCGCTCGATCCGGTCTTGATGCTGAGCACGGGCTGGCCCGCCGCGAGCACCGAGCCGAGGGCGGCCTTGATCTCGATGACGCCACCGGACACCGGCGCCTGAATCTGCTGCGCCTGCAGCCGTGTCTCGAGTTCCCGGGCCCGCAGGCGTGCCTCCTGCAGGCGCGTGTCCGCACTGTTCACCTGGACGCGGTGATCGTGCCGGCGGGTCAGCTCCCGGGCCTCCAGGGTCTCGATCCGGCGGGTGGTTTCGAACAAATCCTGCACGGCGCGGTCGAGGGCCTGCTGGCTGCGATCGAGCGTGACCCGGGTCACCATACGCTCCTCGAAGAGCTGGCGGTGGTTGTCAAGGCGGGCGCGGGCGGCCTGCACGGCTTCCCGGCCGGTGCGTGCCATCTGCTCGAGACGTTCCTGTTGCTTGGCCACATTGTTCCTGAACAGCCGATCTTCCGTTTCGAACGCCGCCTTGAGATTGTTCAGGGTCCGTTCGCTTTCCTCGACCAGTGCGAGTGCACTCCGATGGCGTTCCGCCAAATCGGGATTCACGGTCCGGGCCACGACCTGTCCCTGCTCGACCCAGTCATCGACCGCAAAGGCGATTTCGGTCAACGTGCCCGTGTCGGCGGCGACCGCATCGATCACCGTCCCGCCGGTGTTCAGCAGGATCCCGCTGGCACTCACGTAATTGGAAACCGATCCCAGCACCGACCAGGCCACCAGCGCGGCCACGAACGCCATCGATGCGCACAGCGCCAGCCATTGCCGGGCCGAGACCACCGAAAGTGCACGGTCGAGTTTCTCCGGCTCCGACAGGCGGTCGAGCGCCGCCTTTCTGAACAATTCCGCCACCGGCGCGCGCCCCGAATTCCTATCGCGAACGACGCGGCGGCCGCCGGGTCGCCGGGTCCGGCCGAACTGCCATTCTCATTTCCGGTACAGGATGCCGGGCGCGAGTTTCCATTTCGCCTCCCGCGCCTCGCCGGCGAGGTCGGGCACGCCCGCGATCCCGAGGTTCCGAGCCGTCAGCGCACCGACCGCGTCCAGCAGGCGATAGGCCTCCGCGATGACATCGCGTTCGGCGGAAAGCACGCTGATCTGGCGCGTGACGACCCGCCGTTCGGCATCCAGAACTTCCCGTGTCGTACGCTCTCCGACCTCGGCCTCGCGCCGGATCCCCGCCAGTGCGGCCCGCGATGCGTCGACTGCGGTCGCAAACGCCGCCTGCCGCCGCCGGGCGGCCTCCAAGTTCCTCCAGGCGCTTTCGACCAGCTGCGACGCATGGCGCACGGCCTCGAGCCATTCGTTCCGGCGCTGGGCCTGTACATGCCGGGCCCGGCGAATCCGCGGACCCGCCGCGCCCGCCTGATAGAGCGGCAGGGTCAGCTGAAGCATCAGACTGGTTTCGGTACTGCCCGGAAGGTCCGTCTGGACCAGGCCCGGAAACGTCGTTCCGGATTGTCGCTTGGCCGCGGCCCGGAGATCGACGCGCGGGCCGAGATCGGCCGTGGCCACGCGAACCGACGCTTCGGCCACGCGAATGGCGGCTTCGGCGACCCGGACCGCGGGCCGCTGCGACCGGGCCGTCCGATGCGCCTCGTCCAAGGTTTTTGGCAGGCCGGCCGGCAGGCCGGCCGGCTCGAGACCGTCCGGCGCCAGGCCGGTCAACCGGAGGAAGCGGGCCCGATGGACTTCCAGTTCGGTCTCCGCCGCCACCATGTCCGCAGCGGCGATCTCCCGCTCCGCCTCGGCCTGGGCGACATCGGCGCCGGTGCGGTCTCCGACATCGTACTGCGCCCTGACCTCCCGGACCTGTGCTTCGAGGACGGCCAGGGAGGCCGCCCGCAGCTCGATCACCCGCTCCGCGCGGAGCGTGTCGAGATAGACGGTCGCGGCCCGAAGCAGAACGGACTGCTCCCGGTCCTCCACGGATGCGTGGCTGCTCGACACGCCCTCGACCGCCCGCCGCAGCGCGGCGGAGTCGCGGCCGCCCCGGAACAGATTCTGCGTGAGGGACAACGTCCAGGAGCGCGGGGAAGCGTAGTGGGTCCGGTCCGCGCCGGGCGCGAAGGCCCGATCGGAGGCGGTCCTCTGCCGGGTGGCGCTGGCGTTGAACTGGAGCGTGGGAAGCCACGCGGAAACCGCCTCGGGCACATCCTCGTGGCGCGCGCGCGCGGCTTCGCGGGCGGCGTCCAGAGCCGGGTTCGACGCTGCGGCCTCGGCCAGTGCCTCCTGGAGGGTCAGCGCCGACGCCGGCGCCGCGGCTCCCGCAAGCGCGAGGCCGAACCCGGCAAGACACGAACGAACGATGCGCGGTCGGAAGTGCATGTCTCTACCCCCAGCCAGTGCGGAGTTCCGGAGTCTGCGGCGGCTGCACGGGATCCGAACCGGACCCGTCCTCGTCGGTCCGGTTGCGGCACCCCTAGGGCGCATCGTGCACCGATCGGTTCGGTCGGCGTCCGCCCGCGCCGGTTATATCACCGGTTATATCATATGAACACCGCGATCGGGTTGAGGTCGGCTTCGGAGATCGGGGTCCGCCGCCATCCCATTGCGACCGGTACATCGTAGAGGCGCCCGGGAGCGAAACGCGGCCAGAAGTGCCGCAGCCCCGGCACGATGGTCCGGGCGACCGGCATGCCGATGTCCGGCCGGGTCTGGTCGAGCACCAGGAATTCCATGCCCTTGGCCTCGACCAGCGCCCGGCAATGCTCGACGTCGTCCCGGATGTCCGTCGTGTTCGGCGCCGAATAGTCCTGCGCTGCGCGCCGGATCCGTCGGTCCGGCGCCAGATAGGACTGCTCCGCCAGTTTCGCGTTGTGCCACCACCACAGGCATTCCGGGTCGTCATACAGGTAGCCGCCGCCATCGGCATCGGCGTCCCGGACCGCAACCAGGTACTGGTTCAATTCGCACAGCGCCCGGAAAGCGGCGATACGCGGTTCGAAATGGGCCCCGGCCGAGTACAGGATGTCCTCGGCCTCCTTGTCCGTCCGGCGCGACACTGCGACGAACACCGGGATGCCGAGATCGGAGGTCGCGTCCAGCATCCGGAGATCCCGGTGGAAGGACCGGTAGTACTCGCGCGCGCGGTCGAAATAGGATTCGCCGAAGCTGTCCAGGTCCAGGACGGGCAGCGACACCCGATTGTACCACCAGCAGGCAAAGGCATCGCGTTCCACCAGTTCGAAGAATCCCTGGAGAATCGCCTCCTCCAGCGTGTTGCCCGACGCACAGCCGTTCGAATCCGGACCGCAGTAGATCTGACCGCCCTCCAGCGGCCCGGCGAAATAGAGCATGGAAGTGGGCAGGTAGCGGTGACGCTCCCGGGTCATCGACCAAACCGGCGTCCAGTCCATCTCCACGGCCGGGTCGAAACGCTGCGGGACGAAATTGAAGCGCGCGCCGCGGGCGTTGATCTCCTCGGCGTGGTCGTACTGCCGGTCGCTGAAGAGCTGGATCTCGTTGGGATGGATCGCCTCGCCGTCGGCAAAATCCTCCAGACGCGCGCGGCGGCGAATCTCGTCGCCGTGGAACGCACCGGAAACGCGCTCGATCGCCTCGCACAATGCGCTCGCCTCGGCCTGTTCGGGGCTCGCGCCCTTGCCCGAACTCTTGCTCCGGAGCGTGGTGCGCAGCAGGCGCAGGTTGTCGCTCCGCAGGGCGATGTTGCTGCCGGACCAATAGACATGCAGCCACGGGTCCGTTTCGCTCGTGGAACGCATCAATTGGGTGACCACGCCGCTCACCGGGCTCACCAGGTGTCGGTAGCGGGCGATCGTCTCCCGAGGTGCCACCGAACGCGAGCCGCCGGAATTGGCCACCGTCCGGGGGCAGGACCGGAGGATGACCGGAACCGGCGCGCGGTCCGGGCGCCAGAGCGCCGGGTCGCCGCAGATCCCGCATTGCGGGCGGCGGAACACCCGATGCCGGTCGCTCGCGAGGCTGTAGGCATCGACCGAGAGCACGTGCTCCTGCAGCGCCGCCCGTTCCCCGAAGACGATCCATTTCGCGATTTCGAGCGCGACGAGACCGAGGATGGACGCGACCAGCGGCGCGGGCGCGATCCGGCGCAGGACCGCGCCGCCGCCGCCGATGCGCAGGAACGTGTCGATCTCGCGGTTGCTGCGGAGACGGTGGGCCAGACAGGCCCAGCACGGCCCCGCATCGCCGGGCCGGAACACCGGGCCGAACAGCGCCGTCAGGGTGCCGGGCGCCACCGGCAGCCACGGGCGGGCGGAGGCGAGATGGCGGCGGTTGGTCTCGGCACAGTCCTCGCCGAGCAAATCGTCACAGACCAAGACCGAGAGGGTCGGATCGTCGTCGGTCACGGTGACGCCCATCGCCGCCAGCGGAGCGCCGAGACCGTCGCCGGTCACCGCCACCCGGGCTGCGCCCAGCCGCGTTTCCGCCCAGCGCGGTGACGCGCCGCAGGCGCTCCAGAAGGCCGCCCGTTCCCGGCTGATCGCGGTGCCTGCGGAGACCACGTACCCCTTCGACGCCAGCGAGACCAGCGCGGTCTGGACCGCGACCGCCGAATGCCGGTCGGCCAGCGCCGCGGCAATTTCGCGGCGCGAGCGGCGGCCGTCCAGCAGCGGCAGGAGGTCGATGTAGCGGCGGCCGTGAAGGACGCCGCTGAACGCCTCGGACACGATCAGCGCGGTCGTGTCGTCGTGCAGGCGAAAGTCGAGATGCGGCGCCAGCATCGGCCGTTCCACCAGGCCGCGGTCTTCCTCCAGGCTGCACAGGATCGCCTTCGCGGGCGGGAAGGCCGGATCGGCGTCCATCGTCAGGCCTCCGGTTCCCGGCCCTTCGGGGGACCGCCGAGAATGAAGTCGCCGACGGTGCCCTCGACCACCGGATCCAGACCCGTCACCCGTGCGAAACGCGCGGGGTTTCCCGTGCCCAGACCGCACGGGGACAGACCGAGATCGGTCGCCACGAGGTAGAGGGTCTGGTACAGCGCCCCTACGTTCCGCAGGATCACGCCGTAGGCGATCGATCGGTACTTCCACATGACCCGGGCGAAGCGGGCGCTGAACGCCAGCACGATCTGAGGGTCGGCCAGGTGTCCCGTCGCCACCCGCGCATCCTCCACGATCGCTTCCACCTCGGCCGTCCGGCCGGCGATCGCGACCAGTTCGTGCGTCGCGGCGTCGTAGTGGTAGAGGCCGGACTCCAAGCCGTCGCAGCGGTCGACTACCGGATAGATCTCGAGCTCGTAGCTGGCGCCGCCGGTGGGATAGGGCCGCCTCGTGATCTCGAAATCGCACACCGCCCCCGTGATCCCGCCGACCTGGACCGTGGACCGGTCGAGAATCCGCGCCGTGCGGTCCAGCAGCGCGCCCAGGTCCGCCAGGGAGATCGGACGGGCCTCGTCATAGACCCGCTCCGACCGGCGCCGTTCGAGAATCCGGACGAGGGATTCTCCCCCGGCGTCGTCCGGTGCGACCGGCAGCGCGATCCTCCGGCCGGGCCAAGGAGGACGGACGCCGGGCAGCGGATCGATCTGACCGACGAAGGGGAAGATCCCGCCGACCGGGTCGCCGTGCCAGCCCGGTCGATGATGCCAATGAAACAGCAGGTCGTGGAATTCCCACTGCCGCAATGCCTCGCCGCGCGGGTCGACGGCCCCACGCCCGGTCTCCAGAAAGCCCTCGGCGGCCAGCGCGCGCCGGAGGACCGGCACGTCCAGACGGTTCGGGTCGGGGAGATGGAAGCGCGTGCCGGCCAGCGGAGATTCCAGCACCCAGTCCGGTCCGGAACGGCGCAGGCAGGCGAAGCGATCGAGGCCGGCCTCCGGTGGCGGCAGGTCGTCGGCCAGGCGCGGCGCATGGCCGTCCCACTGCGGCTGCAGCACCGCATGCTCGCCCGCATCGTCGATCACGACCAGTTCCATCCCCCGGAACCGGTAGAGATTCTGCAGGGCGATCAGATAGGACGCCGCGAACGAAGGCCCGCCGGCCTCGATGACCGAATCGCGGAGTTCCCGCAGCGGGGCACCGACGTGAAGCAGCGAGTTGGCTGCCTCGTAGGCGCTCCTGTAGGGCGCGAACGGCGGGCCGGTGCCCCGTTCCGGGTCGACGACGACCAAGGACCTGCCGTCCGAAGACGCTGCCAGCTTGCGCCCGGCGGGCAGGCGGGCGAGGATGGCGGGCTCCTCGATCAGGTCCAGGAATCCCATGCGCCGCCCCCGATCAGACGAACACGGCGATGGGGTTCAGGTCGGCTTCCGGGGTCGGCCGGTCAAGCCAGCCCATCTTGACCGGTACTTGGTAGAGACGCCCCGGAGCGAACCGCGCCCAGAAATGCCTCATGCCCGGCACGAGGGTGCGGGCAACCGGCATGCCGATATCCGGCCGGGTCTGGTCGAGCACCAGAAATTCCATGCCGAGATTCTCGACCAGAGACCGGCAATGCTCGACATCCGTCCGCGTATCGGAGGTCCGGAGAGCAGGATAGTGCTCCACGCGCCGCTCGGGCAGGGTGGAATCCGGCACCAGGTAGGGATGATCGGTCAGGCGGGCATGCTTCCACCACCAGAGGCTCTCGGGGTCGTCGAAGAGATACCCGGAGCCGTCGGCTTTCACGTCCCGGACTGCGGTCAGCTGCTGGTTCAGTTCGCATACCGCCCGGATGCCCGCGATCCGGGGATCCAGATGGGCTCCTGCCGCGAACAGGATGTCCTCGTCGTCCTTGTCCGTTCGACGCGATACTGCGGCGAACACCGGAATGCCGAGGTCGTGGGTCACGTCGATCATCCAGAGATCGCGGTTGCAGGCGGCGTAGTAGTCGCGCGCTTCCGAAAGATAGGGGTCGTCGAAGCTGTCGAGCGCCACCGCGGGACGCCGGAGCCGGTTGTACCACCAGCACGCGAAGGCATCGCGTTCCACCAACTCTAGGAACCCCTGCAGAATGGCCTCCTCCAAGGTGTTGCCGGCCGCACAGCCGTTCGTGTCCGGGCCGAAGAACAACCGGTCATGTTCTTGCGGCATGGAGAAATACAGCATGCCGGTGGGCAGGTACCGATGGCGTTCCTGCGTCAACGACCATACCGGAGACCAGCTCATCTCCACGGTCGGATCGAAGCGCGCGGGAACATAGGCGAATTTCCGTTTCAGCGCATTGATCTCCGCGGCGTGATCGTACTGCCAGTCGCTGTAGTGCAGAACCGTTTCCGGGCGGATCGCTTCGCCCTTGCGGAAATCCACGAAACGGGACCGCCGGCGGATCTCGTCGCCGCGGTAGGCGCCGGAATGCCGCTCGATGGCTTCGCACAGCGCACTCGCCTCGGCTTGTTCGGGCGTGCTCCCCTTCCCGGAATTCAGGGATCGGATGCTGGTGCGCAAGGCCGGAAGGCTGCGCGCCTGCAGCGCGAGGTTGGCGCCGGCCACGTGGACATGCAGCCAGGAATCCCGATCGTCGGTGATGCGCAGCAGCCGGTTCACCGCCCCCGTGACGGGACTGACGAGATGCCGGTACCGGCGCAAGGTGTCCTGTGGCGGAACGGCGCGAAAACCGCCGCTGGTCCGCACCGGTTTCGGGCTCGGGGCCAGTCGCACCGGTGAAGCCGGCCGGTCGAGGCGAAACAGTGCCGGGTCGCCACAGGTCCGGCACTGCGGCCGCCGCGCGACCGGATGGATGGAGGTCTGCATGCCGAGCGCCTCCAAGGCCATGGTATGGCGGTGGAGCGTCGCGCCTTCCCCGAAGACGATCCATTTGGCGGACTCTAGGGCGGCCAGACCGATCACGACCTCGAACAGGCAATCGGGCGTATTGGAGGGAAACGCAAAACCGGCCGGGAGGCCGCGCAGATAGTTCGCGATCTCGACATTGCTGCCGATCCGGCTCGCAAGGCAGTCCCAGCACGGCGCGTCCTCCGCACCGGGGCGGAACACCGGGCCGAACAGGGAAAAGACGCCCGACGGCTTGACCAGAGCCCACGGAACGCCCGACTCCAGATGCTTCCGGTTGGTCTGCGCATGGGCGTCGTCCAGGTAATCGTCCGTGACGACCAGCGAGAGCGTCGGCCGCTCCGGGCCCACGGTCAGGCCGAGGCTCTGGAGCGCCGCGCCGAGCCGCCCGTCGTCTTCGGATACCGCGATCCGGGCGGCGCCGATCCTCCGTTCCGCCCATCTCGGCGTGGCCCCCTGCGCGCACCAGAACGCGGCCGACGCCCGGTCCATGGCGAAGTCGGCCGAAACGACGCAGCCTTTGGCCGCAAGCGAAACCATGGCGGTCTGGGCGCTCAGGGCCGAATGTCGACCCGAAAGCTCGGCGATGATCTCGCGGCGGCCGAGGGTTCCCTCGAGCAGGGGCACGAGATCGCGATACAACTCTCCGACCAGAAGGATGCTGGCCGTCTCCGACGCCAGCAGCAGGGAGCCGTCCTCCGACGTGCGGGACGTGAGATGGGGAGCCAGCAACGGCCTTTCGACCAAGCCCCGATCGCATTCGGTGAACCGTTGCGGCGGCGCGAATGCCGGCTTCCACCCCGTTTGATCGACAGACACCACAACGGCACACTCGGGATGAACCCGCCCGAGGAGCGGGAAACCGGATGCCGGCCCGGCTACTTACGCGTTCTTGCTCGTTGCGGCATCCCGATAGGTCGAAGGCGCCGGCAACAGAATATGCACACGATCATGGGTGTTGAAGACCAGTTTGACCTCGGCCCCTTCCGGGAAATCGAAGCCCTCGGACCGGAGAACGGCAGTCGGGTCGGCGTCCATCTTCGCCTTGAAGTCGGGGTCGCCGTAGTATTTCGCCACCACGTCCGCATAGAGTTGCTGGCGTTCCTTCAGGTCCCCTGATGCCAGAAGATCGGTGACTAGGGCATCAACCGGTTTGTTCATGAGAATCTCCTTGTTGTTGTTCTGTGATTACGTGAAGAGCCGCACCCCCGGCTTTCCGGGAGTGCGGCGAGGTCTTCTAGCTGGCGCTGCCCGCGGTGCCCGCGGTACCGGCCGTGGAAAATGAACTGAAGAACGTGCTGCACTGGAAGGTGCTGGCCGTGCTGACGCTGCCCGCGCTGCCGGCTGTGGCGCCTCCCGACACTGCACTCAGACTCTCGTCCGCCAGGTCCATGTTCGGGTCCGGCGGCAAGATGAAATGCACGACGTCATCCGTGTTTGCGACCACATCGACCTGCATGTCGGTCACGGGGACATCGAACCCGAATGCCTCGTACACCTCGCGGCCGCTGGCCCCGTCGATCGAGACGCGGAATTCCTCGTCGCTCCGGTAGCGGTCGGCCGCCTTGAGGAAGCGCTCGTAGCTCTTCGTATATGTCCCCATTGCCATCGGCGACATATCGATGTTTTCAAGAAAGTCATTTCCTGCGACGTTCATGGTTCTGTCTCCTGAAGGATGATCCGAAGGGATGGCTGCCGGCACACCGATGCGTTGCGCAGCCCATCAGCCGGCCGACCCCGCCGACCCGATGGTGGACGCGCTGCCGAGGCTGGAAAAGGAAGTGAAGCAGACGATGGTGCTCGCCGATCCGATGGTGCCGGCCGTGCTGGCGCAGCTGCCGCCGGCAATCTGGCTCAATTGCTCGTCCGCCAGATCGCTGTTCGGATCGGGCGGCATGACGAAGTGCGCCACTTCATCGGAATCCATGAGAAACCGATAATCGATGCCTTCCAGGCGTGTCATTCCGAACTCGTCGAAGACATCGTTGTTGTCGCCACGGTCAATCCGGTCACGGAATGCCGCGTCGCTGTGGTAACGGTCGGAAATGGCGACGATGAGCTCTCGGCGCTCCTCGTTCAATGCCATTTCCTGCATGAACTGGCTGTTGTTCATCCGCTTTGCTCCATGGCGGTTGCGGGTTGCGGGACGGGCTTATATCCCATCTTCCCTGCGCATGCAACCCCCCTTATGCAACCTTCTGTCTTCTGTAGCGAATGAGGCTTTCCGGAACTCTGCGGATCGGCGCCGGAAACACGCGGACGCCCGCTGATTCCGGCACGGTGGGAAGCGGCGGTGTTCCAGGGCGTCGTCGCGGGGACGCCGGGCAGGATCCGGCAGCGGTGCACGGGGTCGTCGTCTGCGGTGCGCGTGCCGTGGAACCCGGTCGGCCGCCCGCTGCGAACCCTGTGCCGCCGCCCCGCCCGGTCGGCCGGGCGCGGCGGCGTCGAAGATCGGGGGAACCGGAGCCGACGGGCAGGAAAGACTAGGCAACGACCCGTCCTGCCCGGCGTTCGATCACCGCATGCACCGACATACAGCCGGGGCAGGGACAGGAGATGCCCCTGTGCTTCCCGTCCGTGCAAGGGGCCGTCCGGACCGCAGTCGACGATATCACGGCGACCTTCTCAACCGGACATGGTTGACTCTGCATGCATGAGGCTTGGGTGCAGGCAGGACAAGGTCGAGCGACAAGGCAAGACCCGGCCAGGCCGCGCGCGCCGAGGCCCGGCACAGGGCGCCCTTCGCGTGGCGTCGGTCCTCGCGCTCGCACCATCCCCGCGCCAAGGACGAGCGCGTGCTGCCCTCGGCCGCCGACACCGCCTTCCGCCCATCCACCGTCGTCGCACACAGAGGTCGAACGCCGATCCTCATGGGCCACGATGTGCGGCCTCTCATGAGCAAAGAGTTAACCGTGTCCGGTTGAACGCACGGCGACCGTGGATGGTCCTCGCGACGGGGCCGGCGCATCGCCTGCACCCTGATCACTCCCCTGCACCCTGATCACTCCTCGGACACCGCGCGCCCCACCGGATCGCCGAGGGCCTCGCCGGAAGCACCGGTGCTTCCGGCGACGACCCGCCTCTTCCGGGTCCGCTCCTCCGGAAAGGGAGCGGGTGCCACGAACTTCGCCCGCACCGCTTGACGCACCTAGTGTTTCATGGTAGAAACCCGCCTACGCGAACAGCACCCGAACCGACGATTTCTTTGGCGAGAAGCCCTTACTTGGACTGGACCGTTGCGCAAGCCGGCTGTCGATCCCGATCTTCTCATCGCTCGAGCCTCGCCGCCGCCGGAGCGCGGCGGCGACGGGCCGTTTGTCTCGTCCCCCACTGATCCCGCCTCCCGGGCACGCCGCGAGGAACGGCTTCTCGAGGCCTTCGGCTCGCGGCGTGCGCTGGCCTTGCATGCCGAGGGTCTGGGGCTGTCTTTGGACGCCTATCTGGCGAGATTCGGCGATGTCCGCCTCGAGGGCCCCGCTCCGGACTGGGGTTGCGCCTTTCGGGAGATCTTCGAGCGGCTGGCCGATACCGAGACGCCCTTTTCGGACGTCTATCCGTGGGCACGCGGCTGCATCGAGGCGGAATGGCCCGACGGCCTGCCGCACGGCGCCGGCGCGCTGGACGGAGCCGTTTCGTATCTCGAATGGCGTTTCCGCGCAATCCTGACGCAAACCATGCGGTTTGAAGCCAGACTGGGCGCGTCGGAATCGACTTGGGAGGCGCGGTTAGCCCGCAGCCCCGCGCTGGCCTACGCGCTCGGCCGCACCCTGGCCGACTGGCGCTCGGATCTGGTTCGGATGCTGCGCTATGCCGCGGATGACCGGGCCGAACTGTCCGGACGCTTCTTCGACGGCGGGGATCCCGGATTGCTGGTCGGCATCGAGCAGGGGCTCGGCGACCCGCACGCCGGCGGGCGGTCGGTCGCGATCCTGCGCTTTGCCAACGGTTCGGTCGTATTCAAGCCCAAGGATCTGCGCATCGCCGGCGTGATGCGGGAGATCGTCGGCCTGATCTCCAGCGTCGAGCTCTCTCCGCCTTCCACGGTGCCGCGTGCGGGTTATGCTTGGGAAACGGAATACGCGCCGCGTCCGGTCGCCGATGCCGGAAACGCCGACCGGTTCTACCGGGCGCTCGGCGGGTGGCTGGCGTTGCTCCAGACCCTGAACGCAACCGATTTCTGGTTCGACAACCTGATCGCCGACGGTGCCACACCGCGGTTCGTCGATTTCGAAACGGTTCTGCAGCCGATCTCGTCGTGGCCGCCGCGAATTCGACGCTTGGTGGACGAGGATGCGATCAGCTTCAACATGAGAGTCGCCAATGTCGGCATTCTGCCGCTCCAGATGTCGATCAGGGAAGGCGTGGAGCCGACCGATTTGGGGTGTCTCTGCCGACCGGGAGAGCACCGCACGCCGCTGCACACCGCAGAGAACGACGGCCTTTACGTCTGGAAGGAAGATCGATTTGCCCCACGTTACGAGTCCGGAGATTTCGCGGACAGCGCGGCGCATTTCGACGCCTTGGAGGACGGCTATCTCCGGGTCGCCCGGGAACTCGGATCGGTGGCGATGCAGGACCGGATTCTGACCGCGCTCGAAGGCGCGCCGGACGCGCAGCTCCGCTTTCTCCTCATCGACACCTGGACCTGCTACCGGATCGTTCAGGAATCCCTCCTGCCCGGTGCCCTGTCGGACGGCGTATGGCGCGAAATCGCCCTGCACAAGATGCTGCCCCGCTATGCCGAGTTGACCGGCATGCTCCGCGAGGCGGCGGTGCGCGACATGCGCCGTCTCGACATCCCGCTGTTCCTGACCGCTCCGGCCTCCCGGGATCTTCTGGGGGTGGAGGGCGAGGCATGGCGGAATGCGTTCGAAAAGGATGCGATGGACGCCCTGCGCGGCGCGTTCGGGACCATGGCCGTGGCGACCGACCGGGACCGGCGGGCGTGGCTGCGTTCGTCGTTTTCCGTGCGCGCCGCCAATCCGCCGCGGCCGACTCCGGTTCGCGGCCGGACGGCTCCTGCAGAACCGGGGGATCTTCTGGCCTGGGCTGATCAGATCGCTACCGAAGTCCGGGATCTTGCAGTGACCAACGATTGCGGGTATCCGACCTGGGTCGGCATCATGCACGAGGTTCACTTCGGAAGGCGGTTCATGGCGCCGCTCCCCATTGATATCCTGTCGGGCCGAGCGGGAATCGCTCAGGCCCTGCTGGAGCTGGGCGAAAGGCTCGGCCGTGCGGACTTGGCGGCGATCGCGCACGAGACCCTGAGGGGAGCAGCCCGCGATTATGCCGAATCCATGAACTTCAGCCAGGATCTGGGAGTCGGATACGCTGTCGGCGTCGGCGGACTCCTGCAGGTGCTGGCGCGCGAGCCCGGCCTGCGGGAGGATGCGCAGACGGTGTACCAAAGCGCTTCGGAAAGGGAAGCTTGGATGCAGTCCGGGAGCGACTTCGTCTCCGGCCTCGCTGGCTGGAAGGACGCGGTGCTGGCCATCGGCGGCACGGTTCCGGAGAGGCACGGGCCGCAACGACCGTATGCGCCCTCGGCCCTGCCTCGTCTCGCCCCCTGGCTGGATCCCGGCCATGCGAAGCCGGTCTGCGCCGGGCGGCAGGCGGCAGTGCACATGAGGCAGGACCGCGATCAACTGGGAAGCTGGTTCGCCGAGAGATGGGTCGATGACCGGCATGACCTTTCGGGGATCGATGGAATCCCCGCGCTTGCCGTCGCCTTCACGCGTCTGGCGAACGGCTCGGCATAGGCGGCCATTTCCCGACGGGTTGCGGAGCCCTGTCGTCGGAACAGCGCGGCCTCCGGATGGGGTCGGAACGCCGGGATGATCGCCGGTGAGGTCGGGGCCAGGCGTCGAAAGGCGGGATCCTCGGTCCGCAGAACCAGGGTCCACGCATCGCGGCGTCCCCGTCGAAGCTCCCCTCGACCCCCCCGGCGGCAAGGAGACCGGCCACCTCCCGCGGCGGGTAGCCCGCGCGCGGCGCGGCGGTGCGGACGGGGGAGGAGAGAGGAGAACGGGCTCCGGAACGGCGCGGCGTGCGTGCGCCCTCACGAGAAGGTTCGTCCGGCACGGCCGGAGGCGTCGCACGAAGGCCCCGGCAGGCATCCCGCACGCTGTCCCGAAGAGGACGGGCAATCGGCTTGGCAACGCCCGGCGCGAACACCGGTCCTTCGGTCGTCCGGAACGCTCCCCGGACCAATGGCATTCGGATATGCGCGTCGATGTGACGGCGGTTTTCCCGTACCGGCCATGCGTCTCCTGAGCCTGCCCGGAACCCCGTCCGGGATCCGGCCGCGAACTGCCCGGAGCCGGACCGATCCTCCAAACCGGGCATGGCGGGAGCCGACCCACCGCAGCGACTCCTTCAACCGATGCCCCTAACGGCCCCGGAAGGCCGGGGGCCGTTTCTCGACAAAGGCCTTCGACGCCTCCAGATGATCCTCGGTACGGCCGGACCGGGCATGGTTGCGGGCTTCCGTGTCGAGCGCCTCGGAAAGGGAGGCGGTCCAAGTTCCGTTCAGGTTCTGCTTCATGTAGCGGAGCGCGACCCGCGGGCCGGCAGCCAGCCCTTCCGCCAGCGTTCGCGTCTCCGCCTGCAGGCCGGCCGCGGGCACCACGCGATTCACGATTCCCAGCTCCAGCGCCCGGGAGGCCTCGATCCGGGCGCCCATGAGATAGAGTTCCTTGGCCCTGCCGGCGCCCACCAGCCGCGAAAGAAACCACGATCCACCGAAGTCTCCGGACAGGCCCACCTGGACGAATGCGGTCGTGAGCAGCGCGGTTTCGTCGGCAACCCGCAGGTCGCAGGCCAGCGCGATCGAAAGACCCGCGCCGGCCGCCGGTCCGCGCATCATGGCGATCGTCGGCTTCGGCATTTCGTGGAGGATGCGGCTCACTTCCATCCGGCCCCGCAGCGCCTCGGTCCGGCCCTCCAGGCCGCCTTCCCGAAGCGAACCCCGGGCCATGCCGGTCACGTCGCCGCCGGCGCAAAACCCCCGGCCCGCCCCGGTCAGCACGACGCACCCGATGCTCCGGTCGGAAGCCAGCCGCTCCAGCGACGCGAGCAGGGCATCCAGCATCTCGTGGCTCAGGGCGTTCAGACGGTCCGGGCGATTCAGCGTCAGCCACGCCACGCCGCCGTCGCATCGCTCCAGCAGATGATCGGTCATGCGTCGGATCCTCCCGGCGGCTGGCCGCGAGGCGGCTACAACGGCTCCGTCCCGGCAAACGCCCAGTAGGCCGCCCGCGCCGCACCGTACACGGGACCCGCCGGGAAGGTTCGGTCATCGACGCGGGTCACCGGCAGGACCTTGCCCCAGTTGCCGGTACTGAACACCTCGTCCGCCCCGAGCACATCCTCGACGGAGACGGTCCGTTCCACCACCTGGATTCCTTGGGCCCGCAGGAGGACGGCCACCCGCTGCTTGGTGATGCCGTCCAGGAAGGTTCGATTCCAGACGGGCGTGACCGCAGCCCCGCCCACGCCCAGCCAGATGTTGGCGGACGCGAGTTCCGCCACATTGCCCTCTCCGTCCAGCATCAGCGCGTTGTCGAACCCCCGCCGCGCGGCCTCCTGCAGGGCCCGGGACCCATTGGGGTACAAGCACGAAGCCTTGGCTTCGGTCGGGGCCATGTCCGGGCCCGGCCGCCGGAACGGACTCACCGTGATCGTCATCCCGTCGGGATCCGGCATCGGCATGCGCACGAGCGACAGCAGGAACCGGGTGCTGCCCGGCTCGGGCGTGAGGAAGCCTCGTTCTGCATACAGGGACGGACGGAGATAGAGCTCGGCCCCGGTCTCGAACCGGCGTGCACCTTCGCGTGCGAGGCTCTCGACGGCCGCCGCGGTGAGGGGTTGGTCCAGGCCCATGACCACGGCCGACCGGAGGAGGCGCCGGCAATGCGCGCCGAGATCCGGAACGCAGTTCTCGAACAGCCGCGCGCCGTCAAACACCGCGGTTCCGTGCATGTAGCTCTGGCTGAGTGCACTGATGAGCGGCGGGTCGCCCTCGTGCCAGGTTCCGTCGGCGTAGACGAGGCTGTCCATCCATCCCTCCGGGAACGGTGCTGCGCGCCCTCCGGGTTGCCGGAACCGGGCCGGGCCGGAGGCGCTCGTTTGGAGTTGGGGGGAACGCAAAGTACCATGGGCGGACCGTCGACGTGTCAGCGGACCCCGAGCAAGGGACGTTCTCGCGTCGACCCAAGCTGCCGGGCCGGCGATGCGGGCCCGGACACCATGAGGAGGAGGAGTTGACATGAACTTGACTGTCAACGGCAACCCGCAGGATTTCGGCGGTGATCCGAACATGCCCCTGCTCTGGTATGTCCGAGATGTGCTCGGGCTCACCGGAAGCAAGTTTGCATGCGGCACCGGTCTCTGCGGGGCTTGCACCGTCCATGTGGACGGGGAAGCGGTACGGGCGTGCGTCACTCCCGTGTCGGCCGCAGAGGGGATGGAAGTCACCACGATCGAGGGGCTGGACGCAGAGGGCAACCATGCCGTCCAGCGGGCCTGGCGTGCACACAACGTCCCGCAGTGCGGCTACTGCCAGTCCGGCCAGATCATGCAGGCTGCGGCGCTGCTGTCCCAGAACCCGGATCCCTCGGATCAGGAGATCTTGGACGGCATGAGCGGCAACATTTGCAGGTGCGGCACGTACCAGCGGATTCTCGCAGCCGTCAAAACGGCCGCGAAGGAGGTCTGACCATGACCATGCTTACCAATCTGAGCCGGCGAACGGTCCTGAAGGGCCTTGCCGGAACCGGAGGGTTCGTGATCGGCGCCCGGATCGGCGCCGATCAGTTGCTGGGCCTCCCCGCCCACGCGGCCCGAGGGAATCTGGAAGCCAATCTCTTCGTCACGGTCGACGGCGACGGCTCCGTAACGATCACGTGCGCACGGTCCGAAATGGGCCAGGGGGTCCGCACGTCGCTTCCGATGATCATCGCCGACGAGATGGAGGCCGACTGGTCCCGTTGCTCGGTCGTCCAGGCGGACGCCGAACAGAAGTGGAACGACTTCGGCCAGGAGCTCGACACGGACGGTTCCCGTTCGGTTCGACGCGACATCAAGCATCTCCGCGCCGCCGGCGCCGGTGCCCGGAAGATGCTCGAGATGGCGGCCGGCGAAATGTGGGGCGTGCCGGCGGACGAGTGCGTTGCGCAGAACCATCGCGTGAGCCACGCTCCCAGTGGCCGCTCCGCCGACTTCGGCGAGCTCGTCGCCACGGCTTCCGGACTGGAGGCGCCGGACCCGGAATCGATCCAGGTCAAGGACCGCAGCGACTGGAAGTACATCGGCAACGAATCCGCCTTCACCCCGGATGCGTATGTCGATCTGGTCGACATGACCACCGGCAGGGGCAGGTTCGGCGCCGACACGATGCTGGACGGCATGAAGACCGCGGTCGTCGCCCGCTCGCCGGTCTATCGCGGAAAAGTGGAGAGCTACGACGACTCCGGGGCCATGGCCGTCACGGGCGTGCGGGGCACGGTCGAACTGCCGATGCCGGAGCTTCCGATCGCGTTCAAGCAGCTGGGCGGGGTCGCCGTGATCGCCGACAACACTTGGGCCGCCTTGGAAGGCCGCAAGGCCCTCAAGGTCCAGTGGTCGCAGTCGGAACACAGTGCTCTCGACAGCCCGTCGTACGAACGGGCACTGCGGAAGGCGGCCGCCGAGCCCGGGACCGTGATCCGGGAACGCGGCACGTATGAGCAGGCCCGGGACAAAGCGTCCGCGAAGGAGTTCACGCGCGAGTACTTCGTGCCCTACTTCATCCACACGCCGATGGAGCCTCCGGCAGCGGTGGCCGACTACCGGGACGGCAAGGTCGAAATCTGGGCCGCTTCCCAGCATCCCATGGCGGTCCGGGACACGATTGCCGAAGTGCTCGAGATCGAGAAGGAGAACGTGACGGTGCACGTTACCCTTCTCGGGGGCGGATTCGGCCGGAAATCGAAGGCGGACTACGCCGTCGAGGCGGCCTATCTGTCCCGCGAGATCGGAGCCCCGGTGCGTCTGGTCTGGACCCGTGAAGACGAGGTTCAGAACGGCTACTACCACGCCGCGAGCGCCCAGAGCCTCAGTGCGGTGATCGATGCCGGACGGGTATCGGGATGGCGCCACGGCGTCGCCTTCCCGTCCATCCTGGGCCTCTGGGTTCCGGAGCAGAAGATCGGGTTCAACATCGAGCACGGTCTGGGCCTGATCGACATGCCCTACAACTCGATCGAGAACATTCGGATCGAGAACGGGGATGCCGACCTGCACACCCGAATCGGCTGGTACCGGTCGGTGAACAACATTCAGCACGCATTCGCGATCAACAGTTTCGCGAACGAGCTGGCACACGAGATCGGGCGCGATCCGGTCGAGTTCCAGCTTGAGCTGATCGGCGAGCCGGCGATCATCGACCTGACGAAGGAGAAGGTCGAGGAGTACTGGAACTACGGGGATCCGATCGAGGACTACCCGATCGACACCGGCCGTCTGGCCCAGGTTCTGCGGAAGGCCCGCGACGTGTCGGGGTACGGAAAACCGCTCCCGAAAGGGCACGGACTGGGCCTCGCGGTGCACCGGTCCTTCCTGTCCTACATCGCGCAGGCGGTCCGGGTGAAGGTTGCGGACGACGGCAACTACGACATCACGCGGGTGGACACGGTGCTGGACTGCGGTCTCGGAGCCAACCCCGAACGGATTCGGGCCCAGTGCGAGGGAGCTGCCGTCTACGGCAACACCATCGCGCGGCACGGCGTGATCACGTACAGCCAGGGTGCCGTGGATCAGAGCAACTTCCACGACTACCCGGTTTCCCGGATCGACGATGCCCCGCTTAACGTGCATCTCCACCGGATCGAGAACGACCACATTCCCAGTGGGGTCGGCGAGCCCATGGTTCCGCCATTCGCTCCGGCGCTCGCCAACGCAATCTTCGATGCGACCGGCAAGCGGATCCGCGATCTGCCGATCCGTCCCGAGGACATCACGGCCGCCTAGTCGGGCCGGCCCCGGGGCGCCGCGCCAACCCGCGCTGCGTGCCGGGGCCGGAACCGCGAGGTCGGCCCGGCCGGGTGGATCGCGGATCTGCCCGGCCTCTTTTTCGGGAAGGCCAAATCCCGCATCTCCGGATCCGGCGTCTGCGGTCCCTCCCGCCGCCGGGGCCGAATTCGGGGGCCGAGCGGAACCGGGCGCGGCATCGGACGCACGCCGCTTTTCGGCTCGACACCGGGATCCCTGATGCCGACCGCGGTGCAGTACGAGGCACCGCATTCCCCTTCCCCGATGCCCCTTCCGTGCCGGGCACGTCCGCGAAGCCGAAGCGGTCGGAACGGATGCACCCCCCGACATCGGCACCGACGCCGGAGCACCGGCCACGGGCCTTCCTTCCGTCCTTTCGTCGGTCGGGGGCACTCCGGCCCCTCGCTTCCGACCGACCGCGGGACAACCGCCGTCGGGAAGCAGCCGTGCCCTGCACCCCGTCCCGCGCGCCGTGCGGTCGAGGTAGACCGTTTCGCGGAGCGGACGTGCCGATGGCTTCGCTGCCGACCCCGGGACCGGGATCCCCCGCACCCGCGTCGACCGTCGAGGCCGCCGTTCGATCTCGAGGCTTGGCAAGCCGGACCTTTCCCTGCACGATGCAGGCATGCGGAAGATGCTTCAGGCTGCTGGCGTCGGGGCCGCCCTGGTCGGTTCGATCGCAACCGCAGCGGCAGAAACGGTACCTCTTGAGGGATTCGACGAAGTGCGCGTTTGCGCATGCGACTGCGTCAACCAGTACGAACTCCGGCTGGCCCGGCCGGACCGGGCCGGCATTGCCTGCCGAGGACTGCGGGAAGACGGCGAATGGGTCGCCGTCCGGCCGTCACCCTACGCGCCGGCCGGCCTTTCCCGGTTCCTGTTCCACACGAAGGATCGCTACACCCGGTTTGCCTGCGAAGTGAGTCCCCGACTATGAACCGGCCGGCCGGGCCAAGGGCCGATCTTCCAGGACCAGCCTGACCGATCCCAGCCTCGCACTTGCCACGGCGACCTCGTCACCCGCATCCAGCGGAAACGGGTCGCCGGGGCATCCCAGCAGCACCACGTCCCCGGGTTCCAGCTGCCGACGCCGGACATTGAGGTGGGTCGCCACCCACGACAGGATCTCGTAGGGATGTGCGAGGTACGTCGACGGGCCGGCCGTGCCGACTTTCCGGCCATCCAGCGCGGTCTCCCATTCGACGGCGTCCAGACCGGTCTCCTTCAGATCGTCCAGATCGTCCAGGTCGTCGATTTCGGGGCCGAGCACGCACGCAGCCGCGCCCGCCAGATCCGCGATCCCGAGCCCGATCGTGGAGTCCGCCAGATCCGAAACCTGACGGTCATCGAAAATACCGATCGCGAGAGCTGCAGCGCCGACGCACCCCGCGGCCGATTCGCGGTTCCACGGGCCGTCCCCGGAGCCCATGGCCGTGCCGATGCGCAGCGCCAGTTCCGCGCCGGCTTCCGGCCGGTGACGAAGCGCGGCGGCCGGGAACGTCGCCGGCGAAGCGTGCATGTCGTGGCGCCAGACCGGTCCGACGACCGGATGCACCACCCCCTGCCGTTTCTGGGCGGCATCCGTGGTCAGGGCGATCCGCCACCCGCCGGGCTCCACGCCGCGCGTACGCATGCGCCGGACGATCGCGTCCTGCACACGGTAGGCTTCCGCCACGGTTTGCGGAATCAGGCTCCGGTCCCATCCCCCGTCGAACGCCACGCCTTCGGCCCGGTCCGCCATGAGACGCTCGACCAGCCGGTGCACCCGGATTTCCTCCAGCATGCCCATGACCGGCCGTTCCTGTCAGGAGGAAACCGTGAACTCGGCCGAGTCGAGACCGTCGACGTCCCATCGCACGGTCTGACCCGGCCGGGGCCAGACCGTCACGACCAGGCTTCCGGTCATCACGATGTCGCCCGCAACCAAGCCACGGCCGCGCCGTGCCAGCGAATTGGCCAGCAGCGCCAGAACCTCCAGCGGTCCGCCCAGCACGTTCCGGCCCAGACCCTCGCCGGCAGGCTGCCCATCGACCGTCAGGCGACCTGCCACGGCCGCAAGATCCATGTCGCGGCTGAACACCCGTTCCCGTCCGATCACGCAGCCGTAGTTCATCGCGTTGTCGGACACCAGCATCCCGAGGGTGGCGTCGTCGCCCGCGTGCCGGTCGTCCACGATTTCGATCCCGGCCAGGCAGCCGCGGACCGCACCGGCGACCGAGGCCGCGGTAAACGGCGCCCGGTCGGCCGCAAGCGATTCTCCCATGCGAAGCACGATTTCGCCCTCGGCGCCCAGATGCCGGTACCGCCCGGGATCCAGTCGCGCCGGCGACCCGTGCACCAGCGGCGCGAAAATCGCGCCTTCGGCCGGTTCGTCAACGCCGAACATGGCCTGCATGGCCGGATTGGTCAGCGCGACCTTCCATCCGGCCACCGGACCGTCTCCGGCTTCCAGGTGGAGCCGGATCAGGGCGTCCTGGATCCGGTAGGCCGCGTCCCGATCCGGCGGTACGACCCCGACCGGGAGCTCCCGCTGCGGCCGAAGCGCCCGCCGGTGTTCCAGCAGTACCTCGGCCGCCCGTTCTGCCGTCCCGCCGCGGGTCACAGCTGGTTGTGCGTGCCGTCGCAGTACGGGGAATCTCCGGTCGACTTGCACCCGCACAGGAAGACGGTTTCCGTCCTCTCCGCCTTCCAGACCACCGGCAACCGTGCCGTGTCCCGGTGGGAGCCGTCACACCAAGGTTGCTTCCGGCTGAGTCCGCAGGCGCACCATGCGTAGTTCTTTCCGGCCTTGACCTGGACGCCGAAGGGCTCGTTCTGGGCACCGGCTGGGGAACTCATGGGGGATCCTCCTCGCGGGGCCAGTGTATTGGGCCGGACGCAGCCCGCAAGGCCGGACCCGGAGCGGACGCCCTCCGGACTCCGGCACGGGCGTCGCTCGACGGACGTTCCCGCCGCAACCGGTCCGCCCGGACCGGCACGACGCCCGGACGAGCCCTGGAGGACCGTCGTCGCGAGTCCGTCGGACCGACCGGCCAGGTCGCCCGAAGGCGCGCTTCCCCATCGAACCGTTCTTCCGTCACGGGCGCCGGACTCGGTCGCGGCGCGGACCTCTCGTCCGCCGCAGGGAGAGAGATGGACAGGGGGCTGGACAGGTGTAGTACCGTGCCGCCATGGCTCGTTACGCTGGCAGACGAAACACGCACCGGGCCCGGGACGGCGTGAGCCTCACGCTTGCGCTCGGCCTGCTGATCGCGCAGGTCCATTCCAGCCACCATGCGGTGGAATTCGGCGATGACGACCACTCGCACGACGAGCACGGGTCCTGCGTGTTTCCGATCGCGTCTTCGGAGATCGTACTTCTCCCTCACGCTCTGCCGGAGCACGCAACCAGCTTCTTCGAGCCCCCGCCTCCGGTCGTTTCGCTGCTGGTCGCACGACGCGCCCCGGCCGCGAACCGCATTCGCGCTCCTCCGGCGTCCACCTGATCTCATCCATGCAGACCCGGGCGCTGCCCGACCTGCTCTGTGCTGGACCTCGCAGCCTTCCCCCCCCCCCGGAGGGATGGTGCCTGCATGCTCCGGCACATGCTTGTGAACGTACGGAGAACATCATGTACCTATTTCGCGGTCTTGTCCGAACCTTGGTTCTGACCGTCCCCGTCTTTCTGGTTGCGCAGGAGGCGCAATCGCAAACCGACCAGCCCCCGACCGCCGCCGCGCTTGCGGCAGAAATCGAGGCGCTGAGGCAGGAATACGAAACCCGCATCCAGAACCTCGAGGCCCAGCTCGAGGCCATCGCTGTCGAGGCCCAGCTCGAGGCCATCGCTGCCCTGGCCCCTGCAGGAAGGCCCGCAGCCCCCCGCAGCAGCAGTCAGGACAACACCTTCAATCCCGCCATCGGAATCGTCCTGAATGCAGCCGTCTCGAACTTCTCGACGGACCATTCGGAAATCTCCGGGTTTCAGCTCGGACACGAAAGTGAACGCGGTCAGGAGGGGCTGGGCCTGATCGAAACCGAGTTCAATTTCTCGGCCAACGTCGACGACAAGTTCTTCGGCAGCACCACCCTCGGCATCCATGCGGACGAGGACGGTACCGAAGCCGTCGAGGTCGAAGAGGCCTATATCCAGACCCTGCCCGGAGCCGGTCTGCCGAACGGCATGCGCCTCAAGGCCGGGCGCGCATTCTGGACCTTCGGCTACCTGAATGAACACCATGCCCACGCCGACGACTTCGTCGACCGACCCCTTCCCTACCGGGTATTCATCGACAAGTCGTACAACGACAACGGACTGGAGCTGGCCTACGTGTTCCCCACGGACCTGTTCGTCGAAGCGGGTGCCGGCCTGTTCCGCGGTGACGACTTCCCCTTCGGAGGATCGGATACCGGACGCCGCGCTGCGTCCGCCTACGCCCGGGTCGGGAACGATTTCGGCGCGAACCACTCGTTCCGGGTCGGTGCCTACCTGCTGAGCGGTTCTGCCATCGCGCGCAGCACGGCCCATGCGCACGGGCACGAGGACGAGCACGAAGACGAGCACGAAGACGAGCACGAAGACGAGCACGAAGACGAGGAGGACGAACAGCACGCGGACGAGGATCACGAGGAACATTCCGACATCTTCGCGGACGGCGTGTTCACCGGCGACACTGCGCTCTACGGCGTCGACGTCCGCTACACGTGGGCGCCCACCGGGAATCCCCGGGACCAGGAACTCACCTTCCAGGGTGAGTACTTCTGGCGGAACGAGGACGGCACCTACAGCCACGAGGAGGACGAGGAGCCGGTTGCCGTCGACGGCACCAGCTCCGGCTGGTACCTGCAGGGAACCTACAAGTTCCACCGCGCCTGGCGGCTCGGTCTGCGGTACTCCGAACTGGTCCCCATGAAGGCGGAGGATGTCGGCAGCGACGAATACGAGCCCGAACACGATCCTTCGACCCTTTCCCTGATGGGCGACTGGACCAACAGCGAGTTCGGACGGATTCGGTTGCAGTTCAATCGCGAATCCCTGACCGCCGAAGAAACCGACAATCAGGTGTACTTGCAGTACATCATGAGCCTGGGAGCCCATGCAGCGCATGCCTACTGATCTGCCCATCCATCGAACGCCGAGACAGCCGATGTCGCTTCTGAAGCCGATGGCCTCCGCCATCGGACTTGCCGTGCTGGTTGCGTCGGGGACGGTCGTGCCGTCCCCGGCGTCGGCCGAAACCAGAATTCTCGCGTGCGAGCCCGAATGGGCGGCCCTGGCCGCGGAAATCGGGGGCGAGGCGGTCCACGTATCCTCGGCCACGCACGGTCGTCAGGATCCGCACTACGTCCGGGCGCGGCCGAGTCTGATCGCCCAGGCGCGCCGGGCGGACCTCCTGTTGTGCGCGGGATCCGGTCTGGAGGAAGGATGGCTTCCAGTGCTCCTGCAGCGCGGAGCCCGCGTCACCGTCCAGCCGGGCCAACCCGGCTACCTGATGGCCAGCGACCACGTACGATTGCTGGACGTTCCGGGCCACGCCGACCGCGGCCTCGGTCACGTCCACCCCCTGGGCAATCCCCACGTGCATCTCCTGCCGCAGAACATTGCCGTCGTGGCCGCGGAGCTCGCGCGTCGACTCGCGCTGATCGATCCCGACAACGCGAAGACGTACTGGGATCGGCTGTCGGCGTTCCAGGAACGCTGGAAAAACGCCACGGCCCGATGGAAGGAACGGGCCGCCCGTCTGGCCGGGATGCCGATCATCACCTATCACGAAGCATGGACCTACCTGTTCGCCTGGACCGGCATCGAGGAGGTCGCTTCGATCGAGCGCATTCCGGGGGTTCCCCCGACGGCCGCCCATCTGCAGGAAGTCCTGGAACGGACCCGCGACGGCGGGGCCCGTGCCATTCTCCGTGCTCCGTACGAGACGTCCGCGGGCATCGAATGGCTCGCCGACAAGGCCGGCATCCCGATCGTCGATCTGCCGTTCACCGTCGGCGGCCGGGAGGGTGTCGATGATCTGTTCGACCTGTTTGACGACACCCTCACGCAGCTAGAAGCCGTACGTGATCAATCCTGAGATCCTGGAAATCGTCGTACCGGCGTTCGCAACCGGCCTCCTGTGCACGGTACTGCATGTACCCCTTGGCATCGAGGTCCTGAAGCGAGGAATCGTGTTCATCGACCTTGCCACGGCACAGGTGGCCGGGGTTGCGATCGTTGCGCTGAACCTCTGGGTTCCGAATCCGTCCTGGATCGGAACCCAGATCTCGGCGTTCGGAGCGGCCGCTGCCTTTGCTCTCCTGTTCCGGTGGATGGAACGAAACCTCACCGACGAGCAGGAAGCGGCGATCGGAAGCTGCTTCATCGTTGCGGCCTCGTTGACGCTGCTGCTGCTCTCCGACATCCCGCACGGAGGGCAGGAGCTCGAACACGTGCTCTCGGGTCAGATCCTGTTCATCACCTGGTCGGGCTTGGCCGTGTTCCTGCCCGTGTACCTGCTGGTTGCCGGGCTTTGGCTCGGGTACCCGACGCTCCGGGGCGGACAGGGATTCTTTCTGCTGTTCGCGCTTGCGATCACCGCATCTGTTCAGCTGCTCGGCGTGTATGTCGTCTTCGCAAGCCTGATTCTGCCCGCACTGGCCGGGCGCAGGGCGGACGGCTCGTACAGTCTCGTGCGGTCCCTGCTGAGCGGCGGGGCGGCGGTCGTCGTCGGGGTTCTCGGATCGGCTGCCGCCGATCTTCCGGCCGGACCGTTCTTGGTGCTCTGCTTTGCGATGTCCGCGGCAGGGGTCCGTGCAGTTTCTCGCTGGACGCTGCCCCCGGCGGACCGGTCCGTTCCTCCTCGCCAAGCCTAGCGGGAAGCGCACGGACCGGTCCGGCGCCCCGGACGAGAGGAGGACAGAGGCAGGCGCGGGCCCGGAGGGCGGGAACTTCCGTGGAGCGGGCGGATCCAGCCGCGGACCGGCAGGCCTTGGGGCGACCGGGGCTGTGGTGCGAACGGTTCACGCCCCGGGTGTGGCCTGCGACGGCCCGATGACGAATCGTCGACGGGCTGTGGCTCGACGTCACCGGCTGCCCCTCTGTTCGGGGAGAGCGGTCCATGACGCCGGCGGTGGCGGAACCCCCTGCGGGCCTTCGGACCGGAGATTGGTCCGGGCCTCGCCGAGACACCCCGGCCGTCTCCGGGGCCCGGGCCCGCTTTGCACCCGAAGATCGCCGCCATCGGCACCGTCCGGACCGCCCTGGATGCCCTGCCCGTCGAAACGCTTGGACCACCGGCACACGAGGACACCCGAATCCTGCGCCACCCGAGGCCGGTCACTCTCGGGTCGATCGCCCGGTCGCCGCGCCCGGACCCGGAGCGCAGGTTCCCGATCGGCGGCGGGCATGGGTCGGTGCATCGTCTCGACCGGCTTCCCGGCCGGCGGCAGGACTCCCTCCTGCTCCTGATTCCGCCGCCGATGTGCCGATGGCGCCGGGATTTCGCCGAACCCCTCACGCAAGCGGAAGGACTGTGGACGCCTTGCTCGACGTGACGGTCCGCACCCCGGCGAGACCGGAATGCGGCCGGAGCGACACGGGCCGGCTGCCCTCCGGTGCTTCGGGGTCGACGGAACCGTGGCGGTGTGCACGGGGTTGGCCTTCCGACCGACGCGAGACACCTCCCATCCTGCACGCCCGTTCACGGGCAAGCTCAACCCATGTCCAACGAAATTCAGTCGATTCTGGCCCGGACAATTCTGGCCCGGAATCAGCGATCTCAGGGGCCTTGATCGAGAACATCCCTTGTACAACAAGGGTTATCATGTTGAATCAGCAACAGTAGTGTCCGGTTCCTTCGGAGGCCTCTTGCCGCCGGCCGAATCGGGATCAGGCTGAGGTGGCATGTTCCATCGACGAACTCGAACCGAGGAACGGACGGCCAAGCCCTCCGGGTTCGCGTTCGCCCGCGTCGAAACCCGCGCAGCGCAGGATCTACGGCGCACTCGGGATTCCGCACGCTCCCGGAAACATCGGAAGACGGACGGTCTGCCACACGTTTGGCACACGAAATGTAGTGCCTAGAGGGCTATTGAAGCCCCTGCACCATTCACGCGCGCGATTTCCAGCGCCAGCCGCCGCCTCCCCCCGGGAGGCGGCGGCTGAACCCCACCCATCCAGGGTTTTTTGCCCTGGTGAAGGTCCCGTTTCTTGCCAACGGGCTGGGCCCTGGATCGGGAGCCACCCTACGCCCCCTGCGCCTTGAGCACTTGGGGGGGGGGACCTGTGCCCCGATCCGAGGCCAGGATGGAGATCCCGTGGGAAGTGTGCGCCTCCGAGCGCCCGTGCAGGGACCGATCCGCATCCTAGCGGCCCACCAACCGCAATCCGGATTCCGAGGAACCGGAAATCAGGAATACATGGAAGTGTTTCGTCGGCATCGACGGGGGGTCCGAGCCCCACCCAGGATGCATCCTCGACGCTTCCGGCGTCGTGCCGAAGGAGCGATCCTTCCCCCATGGCGGAACGGGCCGGGCGCAGAGGGCGGACGGGCTGCGGACCGTCACGCAGACCGAACCGGACGCCATCGGGGTGGCCCTCGAGGTCCCGCACGGACCGGGGGTCGAGTCCCGGATGGAACGCGGTCGGGTCCTGCCTGCGATCCCCCCGAAGCCACTGGATCGCTTCCGGGACCGCGGGTCGCCGGCCGGAGCCCAGGACGACCGCCGCGAGGCCCGGGTTCGGGCCGGAGCCCTGCGCACCGAGGGCCCGGCCTTCCGACGCATCGACCCGGTCTCTCCGGCGGTCATCCGACTGCGGGAAGCATCGCGCAGGGCCCGGGATCGGACCCACCCGCGGACGCGCTGGGTCCACCGGATCCGTCCGCAACTCTGGCGGTACGACCCGCAGCTTCTCGAGCTCGAGAGCGATCTCTCGCGGGCCGGGTTCCGGGAACTTCGGGAGCTCGTCCCGACCCCGGACCGAGCCCGGCGACTCCGCGCCAGTACCGGGACCCGGCTCCTGCGGCGGCATCGCGTGCGCCGCCGGCCTGCCGACACCGTCCGGAAGACGCTCCGCACGCCGGCCCTTCGGGGGGCGGACGGCACCCCGGAAGCGGCCGTGGGCCCTCTCCGGATGCGGTTCGCCCCGCTCGGCCTCGTCACCGGACCGCGGACGGAGGTGCAACCGGAGATCGACCGGCCGCCGGCGGAAGAGAGGCAGCCGGAAGCCGCCCCGGAATCCGCATCGGGGCCGGCGGGGCCGCGGGACGCAGAGATCCTGAGGTCGCGACCGGGCGTCGGCAGGATCGTTCGGGCCCCGCTGCTGGCAGAAGCACCCGATGCCCGGCGACGACGAGACGACCCAGCCCTGCGGTGCCGGTCCGGGGTGGCTCCCGTCCCCCGCCGTTCCGGCAAATCCCGGATCGGGGTCCGTCGGCGGGCGGCCCCTCATCGTCTGCAGGACGCCGTCTACCCCTGAGCACGGGTCGCCCTGCCGCAGGAGCCGGTCCGCCGGGCCCAGTACCCGGCCCTGCGGTTTCGCGGCCACCGGCATGCGCGGACCCTGCGCTCCGTCGCGGACCGCCGGCTCGCAGGGGTCGGTGCGATGCGGGAGACTCAGACCCGGTACGACCCCGACCGCCGAAGCCGGGCGGAGGCTCGCGAGCAGACCGCGGGGCCGGATCCGGTCCCGGCGGGAGGCCGGACCCTCCGAACGGCGCCTCGGTCGCCTGCCGCGGCCGTTCCGTACCGGCATCGTACGGGATCCGGGATCGGGAGATCTGCGGCCGTGGCCCGGTCCCACGCGGAACGCCAGCGACGCTACCGTCTTCGCCGACGTGCGGGCGCGGCGAAGACGACGTACCGGGCGCCGAAGGATCGGCGCTCTCGCGGTCCGCGGCTCCACGACGCCATCGCCACGATCCTCACGATCCGGGAGGAGTACCGGGACGGGCGGCAGGCCCTGCCGGAGACGCTGGAGACCACGGCCCCCGCGGAGCTCCTGGACCCGGTCCTCGAAGCCTTGGACGACCTGGATCTCTTGGCGGAACGGGAGCTGCCCCGAGGATTCGGCCGGGACGGGTGCGTTCGACCCCACCGCCGGACCGGTACGGAACGGTGCGGTAGGGGCCGGCCATGGGATCCGGCAGTGCCCCGCGGCGGCGAATGCTGCACCGGCAGGATCGTTCTGCCGACGGCCGCATGCAACGCCCGATTCCGGGTCGGCGGGAACCCGTTGGAACGGTTCCCGAAGGCGGCTCATCCCCCTTGACAAAGGGTGGGAAGTCCCCCCCCCCTACTGATGACGAATCGTTTTTCCTGACGGGTTCGGATCCGGCATTTTCCCGTGCCCCTTTCACTCGCTCGCGGCCGAGGACCGGAGGTGCGTGTTCCAGCTGACAAGAGGCGGGTCGATCTTCGGCTTCCGCTCCCCGTTCCGGCCTTGTGGGTAGGAGTCAGCAGCAAGGCGATCCCACGCTAGTAGTACGGAATCATTGGATTGGGGGCTGCAGGCATGAGCTGACCCCGATGCTCAGACCTGACACCTGATCCATAGAGGCCTAATAGCCCTATTTTGTTCTTTCTTTGATCCTTAGAAGCGGTGCGAGAATCTCAGCGAACAGCCCGGTTCCAGGGGGTGCCGACACAGACCGACACGGGGCCGACACGAACCGACACGGAAATACCGCCCCATCCTGCAGCCATCAATGCAACGTCGGTGGACTACTAGATACGCCCGGGTTTTGGATCGCAAAGGCGATGGAAGGCCGATCTTCGCCGGATTGTACTCTGGAGAATGGCAGCATTCCGTTACCTTACATCTAGTGGGTGTATGAAACGAGCGGATAGGCATGGAAGGAACCTGCACCTCGACCGAACCCTGATCCGCCCTGACGCAAGGGGCTTCCGAGGAAACACGGCACTGCATGTGCGGGCCCGATCCGACGATCCTTGTGTTCCAAGGGATGTTTCGATCAAGACTCCTGAAATCGCCGATTCCGGACCGGAATCGCTGAATCTCGTCAAACATGGGTTGAGCCGGGAACGCCTGCTGAAGTTGGATCAATCCATCGGGTTGTACGGCGCTTAGAGCCTGTACGGAAACTATTGAGCGGTCCCGATTCTGGCCGCTCGTGCAAAGTATCGGCGTCGGAGAGACCGCTTCGAAAGCAATCTGACAGATGTGGAATGGGCTTGTTTGATCCCGATGTACTCTCCAGCCACATCGCAGACACCAGAATCGGGGCCGCTCAATAGTTTCCGCACAGGCTCTTAGGTTCAGACGAAAAATGTGAGTCATGGGTAGGCTGCGCCGGCGACTCCATTCGGGATGGAGGCTGGGCCGCGGCATCCCCATGGCCGCCGCGGAGGCGTTCAAGCGGCTGTCCAGACGGCAAATTCACTGCCGGACGGCTCGGTGAAATGGAAGCGCCGGCCGCCCGGAAAGTCGAACGGATCCTTGATGATGGTCCCTCCGGCCGCTGTGATGCGGTCGAGCGTGTCGCCGAGCGAATCGCTGTAAAATACGACAAGTGTCGCGCCGGACTCGGCAAGGCTCGGCCGGTCGGCCACATAGAATCCTCCGTCAAGTCCGGCTCCGGAGAAGGCGACGTAATTCGATCCATAGTCTGTGAACTCCCATCCGAATACTTGTGAGAAGAAGGATTTCGTCAGCGCGAAGTTTGTGCTGGGAAACTCCACATAATCGATCTGTATCTACTCACCCCCCCTACTGATGACGAATCGTTTTTCCTGACGGGTTCGGATCCGGCATTGTTCCGTGCCCCTTTCACTCGCTTGCGGCCGAGGACCGGATGCACGGGGTCCGTCTGACAAGAAGTGGGTCGATCTTCGGCTTCCGCTCCCCGTTCCGGCCTTGTGGGGAGGGTCCGCAACGCGACCGGGCACCCCGCGCGGGACGTCGCGGGTCCGCCGTGCGGTGCGGTGGAGCGGGTTCCGTGGGCTGCCGTTCCCCTTCGCCGGAGATCTGCGCTTGACGTTGTAGGAGGGACCCTCTCCAAGATGGGCCATCGGGGCGGACCGCGTCGGAGGTGTGGATGGCGGCAGGGTAGGGATCGAAGGCGACGACGGGTCGATCGCCCGGCGGGACAATGGCATTCGGATAGGTGCGTCGCGGTGACGGCGGTGTTCCCATACCGGCAGGCCTTGGATAGGAGGTGACGTTTCGGTGCATGGGCGGGTCGTCCACGCACCGCTTGACCAGCGCCCGCCGATTCGCATGCTGTCGTCGAATCGTGGCTGCGGGAATCCCCATGGACCCGCGAATCATCGACCTGAAGTCGACCCCCTGTTCGGGGCGCCGCCGGACCCGCCCGCCGATCGCGGAGGTTCGGGAGACCGTGGGTCGGTGTTCCCACTGCAGCCGCAACGAGTTGGCGAAGACCCTCTGCGAGCACCTTCACGGGACGACCGCAAAGGGCGGCTCCAGGGTCGGGGCCGGCCTCGGGATGCTGGAGGCCTTGGAGCGCCGCGGCATCCGGACGCGCCCGCCGCCGGCGCGGCGCTACCGGACGATGCCCGAAGGCGAGCGGTTCGCCGTGCGGGCGGCCGTCCGGGGGGTGGAGGCGTCGGGATGACGAGCGTCGCCGGCACCTCCCTGCGCCAGGAAGTCGACGCCTTCCAGAAGCGGTTCCAGGATCTCCGCACGCAAGGCAAGGTCCCCCCGGAGTGCGAGGCGCTCGTCCGCGGCCTGCTGATGCTGCTACAGCTGCTGCTGGCCGTGCTCCTGGAGAAGGCCACGCGCACGACGAGCCGGAACTCCGGTCTGCCGCCGTCCCAGACGGACAAGGACGAGAGCGCGCGGCGCACCGGGAGCCACGGCAAGGGCCCGAAGCCGAACCCGCAGACGGGCGGTCACTGGCGCACGACCACCGTCCAGGAGACGATCACCGTCGATGCCTGCGACGCCTGCGGCGCCGACCTCGACGACGTCGACCCCGTCGATCGGGAGCGCCGCGTCCTCTACGACATCGTGTTCGAAGTCGTCGAGCGCCGCGTCGACGCCGAGATCAAGGAATGCCCGAAGTGCCGGGCCCGGACCAAGGGCCGGTTCCCAGACCTCATGCCGGGTCCCGTGCAGTACGGTGTCAGCATCCAGGCCTTGGTCCTCAACCTGCTGATCGCCCAGATGCTGTCCCTGCGCCGTGCCGTCTCGCTCGTGCACGCGATCTCCGGCATCAAGCTCTCCGAGGCGACCTGCCTCGGCTAGGTCCGGCGCTTTCAGGATGCGCTCGCATCCTGGGAGGAGGTCGCCGTGGCCCATCTCCTGCAACGCCCGGCCGTGCAGGTCGATGAGACCGGATTCCGGGTCGCCGGCAAGACCCAATGGCTCCCTGTCGTCACCGACGGCACCCTGACCGTGAAGTTCCCGCACCGCACGCGCGGTCGGGAGGCGATCGAAGAGATCGGCATCCTCCCGCGCTACCCGGGCGTCCGGGTCCACGACTGCTGGGCTGCGTACAGGGGCTACGAGCAGTGCCGCCACCCGCGGTGCGGCAGCCACCTGCTGCGCGAACTGGCCTTCGTCGTCGAGTCCAACGGCTACCGCTGGGCGCGATGGATGAAGAGCCTGCTGCGCGGGGTCTGCCACAGGGTCAACCAGAGCGCATCCAAGGCCTTGAACGAGACCGACCGCCGGGCCGTGCGCAAGCGCTACCGCACCCTCCTCACCCAAGGCGCCAAGGAGTTGCCCGATATCCCGCCGCGGACGAAAGGAACCCGGGGACGCATCGCAAAGTCCGACGCCCACAACCTGCATGAACGTCTCGTGAAACACGAGACGTCCGTCCTCCGCTTCATGAAGGACCCCGACGTCAGCTTCACCAACCATGCCGGAGAACAGAAGATCCGAATGACCAAGGTCAAGATCAAAGTGTCCGGATGTTTCCGCACCATGCTCCACGCAACCGCATGGTGCCGAGGCTCAAGCTTCCTCACCTCCATGGAGGCGCTCGGCTACAACCCTCTCGTCGCCATCCACATCGCCCTCAACGGAAAGGCCGCAGACATCCTCAACGAGCACTACGGCCAACCAGACCCCAACCAGGGGTGAGTAGTTACATCGATCTTTAGATGCTTGCTCATTTCATTTTCCGGGTCGCGCGATGGGGCTTCATGTGCAGGACGTACGCTACCGCAGCCTCACTCCGTAAGCAAGCGGCGCTGCGACCGTCCGTCGCCCGAAGGCGAACGCCACGCTCAGCACCCGGTGCCGGTGCCCGTCCCGCTGAACACCGGCGCCGGCCGGGCTGCGCACCGCGTTGGGCTTCGCGCCTGTTGCCGACGCGACCGGGCGCAAGGATGCGATCCGGCGCTTCGCGCCGCCACCGACCGGCCACACCCTTGATGCCTCGGCGCCCCTCGATGGCATCACGCACGACGACATCAAAATCCCCGGGACTGTTAACGCAATAGGAGGTGGAATCCGGATTGCCGGTTCGTGGAGAGGATTCCCCGTCATGGAACTCGCGCAAGCCCAGTACGGCCGCATCGATCCTGTCCTTCCGAAGCACCGCGGCAATGTCGTGCTCAGTACTCTGTCGGTTCTCAACGTGATCCTGTACGTGGTCGAGCAGGGATGCAAGGGGCGCGGACAGCCGGCGCACTTCGGCAACGGGCGTACGATCTCCACGCGGAGGAACCGCTGGGCGAAGAAGGGCGTCCTGGATCAGCTGTCGGCAGAATTGCAGCGCTTGGAAATCATCCGGGGAAAGATTGATGTGCGATTGCTGAGCCGCACGGTGGTAACGGTGCACTCGGACGGGACGGGAGCGCTCGAAAGGCACAGTGCTCAGGCCCTCGGAAAGTCACGCGGGGGCTGGGCGCCGAGCTTCATCGGGTCACCACCGTGGAGGATCGAAGCGCCGTGGGGTTCTTCCTGTCCAGAGGGCAGCGGACTACTAGGCACGGAGAACAGCGATACGTTCAACTGCGGGATCGTGAAGGTCTCCGCATCCCGGCGTCTCGCGGCCGGAGGGGGCGGTGATGGCCAAGACCGGAACACGGCCGGCCGGGGCCGCCGAGGAGCGGTCAGTCCGCCGGTGCCTCTCCGTCCGCTTCCTCGGGAGTGGCTTCCTTGATCAGGTCGGACATGCGTCGCGAGAACTGTTTCCGCTTGGCGGGGGGTACCGCGAACGCCCATTTGGAAAGGCGTGCGCGGAGCTCCGCCACTTCCTCCTTCACGGCTTCCGGCTCCGGCATATCCGGCAGGCCCACGACGTTGGGGCCGTCGTCAGGCAGTTCCTGGCGGATTTCCGGAGCGTGTTCCGCGTCCATCCAGAGCCAGTCCACACCATCCAGTTCCGCCGTGCGGATGATCAGGCGCATCCCGTCGAACGTCTCCACGGTCGTAACGGGTGCATCCGGGGGCAGCGGCAGGTCGGGTCGCTTCTCGATGGCCACGGCCTTGAGCCGTTCGAGAGCCGTGCCGTGCTGGTTGCCGACAAACGGGTTTTCGGCTTCGTAGCCCTCCGGGATCTGCTGGAGACCGAAGTACTGGTCCGAATACAGTTCTCGTTCGATCAAGACCTGCTCCCCGTCGGCATGGTCGGTGACGAACCGACGCACCCGCCATCGCGGCAGGTCGACGACGGACGAATCCAGCCACCCCATCGGCCGCCCCGGAAGATCGAAGTTCCGCCACACCAGCCAAGCCTGGTCTTCGCCGGTCCGCCGCACGTAGCGGGCCTGACGGTTGCCGCTCGCGTCGCGGCCGACGAGCAGCGATGCGAGCACGGTCTCCCGGTCGTCGACCAAGGAGATCGACACGGCGCCGTCCCGGGCTGCCGTGGGATCGTTGAGGCCAAGCGCACCGTGCCGTTCCGGATCCTGCGTACGCGGTTCCAGCGTTTCGAGGACCGACAGGGATACTAGGACCTTCTTGACCCTGTCGGTCTCGACCGGATATTCGGCCAGTTCCGGCAGTACCCAGTCGCTCTCCGCGTTCCGCACGATCTCGAACGACCCGTGTTCGCTTTCCACGCGAACCTTGCGCACTGCGTTGACCTGGTCCAAGAGGGACGGGAACATCCGCTGCGGTTCGTTGGTGCTCTGTAGGCTCGTGTCCCGCCAGACGGTGGCTGCGACGGCGACCGCCACGACCAGACCGGTCCCCACAGCAAAGACGGCGAGGCGCCTCATCGGGACCGTCTCCGTCTCCGGAGGAGCGGGACGATCAGGGCGGCAAGGACCACCAAGACCGGCATCACGTAGCTGTTGAGTGCCTCCAGACGCACCGCCAGCGCATCGATGTCGCTGCGGAGTTCGTACTGGACATCGCGCAGACGCTTGCGGATCGTGACGATCTGCTCGCGGAATTCGGCGATGGTCTCCCGTTGCTCGGAGGTCAGAATGGGGGCCCCCTGCTCGGCCTCCTGCGATACCGTGCCTTGCAGTCTGCGGAGCTTGTCTTCGGTCTCCTGCAACTGGGCCTGCAGGGCGCGTTCGGTTTCCCGGTAGCGCGTTTCGGCCTCCCGTTCCAGATCCTGCACCACCGTGAACGGCCGCACCGAGGAACCGCGGCTGCGAAGTCCGATCAACTCGCCGCCGCCGGCTAGGGACTCCAGCGCATTGATGACGAACGAACCGTTGTCGGCGGTCGGCACCGCGCTCGGGCGGCCGAAGAAATCCCGCGTCGCGATCCAAACGTTGTCGGCAAGGACATCGGTATCTGCCACGACGATCACGTGTGCGGTCTCGGTCGCGGCCCGATGCGCCGGGGCGACATCCGCTCCGCCGGAAGCCCCGTCGTCCCCGTCGCCCGGGGGGCCGTCCGCGAATGCCGAAGGGAAGGATCCGGCGATCCGGGCGGCCAGCACCCGGTTTTCCGTGTCCGCGACGAAATCGGCCAGCAGCTGGGTGGGGTCGGGCTGGACCTGGATGCGGAACCGCTCGATCGACATCGACTGGGGGGTGGCGCGGACCAGCGGCGAGAACCCTGGGGCCGGGTTCTCCTCGGTGGGCCGCAGCCAGCCGGCCGAATGCATGAACAGCCGCTGGAGATTGGCGGTGATCACGTCGTCCCGGCTGAACGAGGGACCCAGCAGCGCGAGCCAGAGCACGTAGTCGACGACCTGTCCGCCGCCGAGACTGACCTTGCGGGCAGCCAAGCGGTCGCCGACCACTTCCCCGGGGGCGAGTTCGAACCCCCAAGGCTGGAACAGGTTGGAAAGATTCGAATAGGGGATGTAGATCCGGCGCTGCTGCGGGTCGATGTACGAGAACTCGATTTCGGAAAACGGATCGACAAAGAAGATGGCCCCGCGGCCGCTCATCACGAACTGGTCGATCAGGTACAGCACTTCCGGTTTCGGATCCTTGGGATGCACCACCATCAGGATGTCGATGTCGTCGTCGATCCGGGTCGGCTCCGGCCCCAGGTTCTCGACGTCGAACAACTGGAGCATCTGTCCGTGCAGCGCCCAGGGCGGCACGAAGTCGGCCGGGGGGCTTTCCTCGGTTGGCAGCCCCCCCGCGATCGGCAGCGAGGTCACCAAGCCCACCTTCACGCGCCGCGGGTTCGCGAGGTCGTAGATGATCCGGGTCAGGTCGTATTCGAGAAAGGCCTCTCGTTCGCGCTCGAAAAACGGCACCCGTTCGGTGTCGTCGGTGCTGTTAGTGGCGACCAGTCCGAAGTAGAGGCGCTCGCCGGCCGAACTGACCGGGATGCCCTGCAGGTCATAGACGACGGCAAGATCCTCGGCGTCGGAAAAGGGGGCCGGATCCACGCGCTCCAGCGTGATCAGCCCGTCGGAAAATGCGACGTACTGTTCGAGCAGCTCGCGCACGCGGCGTTCGTAGTCGCGGACCGACGGGATGTCCCGGCTGAGCTCCTCGGAGAAGAACAGGCGCAAGCGGATCGGTTCGGCCAAGTTGTCCAGCACGTGTCGGGTGCTGTCGGAGAGGGTGTAGAGCCCCTCTTCGGTGAGATCGATCCGCGCGTTCCGGGCCAAGGCGCCGGTCAGTACGTTCACGGCAATGAAGGCTGCCACTGTGAGGATCAGCCACGCGGCGGCGGCAAGCGAGCGGGATTTCGGGTGCACCGGTCAGCTGCCGCGTTTCGCGTCGACGATGATCGTGTTCAGGAGGAGGGCGCCGACGATCAGGGAGCCGAAGAACACCAGATCCCGGAGATCGATCACCCCCCGGCTCAGGTCGTTGAAATGGGTCAGAAAGCTGAATGAGGCGATCGCGTCGAGCAGGGCCTGAGGGGTCCATGCCGAAAAGAAGTTCAGGACGATCGGCAGCCCGCTGACCGTGAACAGGAAGCATACGCTGACGGACACGACGAAGGCGATCACCTGGTTGCGGGTAAGCGCGGACACGCAGGAGCCGATGGCCAGGTAGCCGCCAGCCATCAGGAAGCTTCCGACGTAGCTTCCCACGATGACGCCGTGGTCGGGATCGCCTAGGTAGCCAACCGTGATCCACAGCGGGAAGGTCAGGCCCAGCGCAATGCCGGTGAAAATCCACGCAGCCAAGAACTTTCCGACCACCGCTTGGCCGGCCGACAAGGGCAGCGTCATCAGGATCTCCATTGTTCCCGTCTTGCGTTCTTCCGACCACAGCCGCATGGCGATCGCCGAGACCAGGAACAGGTACAGCCACGGGTGCCACTGGAAGAATGCAAACAGGTCGGCTTGCCCGCGATCAAAGAAGTTCCCCATGTGAAAGGTCAGAAGCGACGCGAGCAGCAGGAAAATCGCAATGAACACGTAGGCCACCGGGGTGACAAAGTAGCTGACGAGTTCGCGTCGGAGAACGGCCAAGACCGGGTTCGTCATTCGCGGCCCCCGGTCAGTTTCCGGAACACGTCGTCGAGCGTGTCCGCACCCTTGGCGGCTTGCATCAGGTCGGCCGGCGTACCGTCCGCCAGCTTGCGTCCCCGGGCGATGATCATCGCCCGGGTGCAGACCGCATCGACCTCTTCGAGGATGTGGGTGGAAATCACGATGGCCTTGGTGCTCGCCATGATCTTGATGAGTTCGCGGACTTCGTGCTTCTGGTTCGGGTCGAGTCCGTCGGTGGGCTCGTCCAGAACCAGGACGCCGGGATCGTGCAGGATCGCGAGCGCAAGCCCCACCCGGCGCTTGAACCCCTTCGACAGGGTCTCGACTTGCTGGTAGCGGACGGATTCGAGACGCAGCCGCTCCACGACGTATTCGGTGCGCAGCCGCCGCACGGGCGCAGCCAGTCCGCGGGCCATCGCCACGAAGCGCAGAATGGCGTCGACCGTCATCTCCCCGTACAGCGGCGCGCCTTCCGGCAGGTATCCGAGCCGCCGCTTGATTTCCCGGGGCCGATCCTGGACGTCGAGGCCCGCGATCCGGACCGTGCCCCGGGTCGGGGGTAGGTAGCCCGCCACCATGCGCATGGTCGTGGTCTTGCCGGCGCCGTTGGGGCCCAGAAAGCCGAGGACTTCTCCCTGTCGGACGGTGAAGGAGATGCCGTCCACCGCCGTGAACGGGCCGAAGCGCCGGGTCAGCTGGTCGATTTCGAGCAGTGGTTGCATCTCGGGGCCGCGGGCTTCAGGGACGGCAGGGTCGCCAACTGCCGGAGGGAACATAGTGCGGTTGCACGCAAGCGCAAGACACGCCCGGCCTCGGCCGAGCGACAGCGGGGCGCTCAGCTGGTGGCGTAGAGCGGCAGAACGGCACTGCGAACGGTCCGGTTCTGCGGCGACGCGAGGAATGCGATCACCCGGGCCGCGGCGTCGAGGCCGACCCAGGTCGATGGATCCGCGCCGGGCAGCGCGCGGCGGTTGTCGGGGGTGTCGAGGATCGAGGGTGCGATGGCGTTCACGAAGATGTCGTCGCCGACGACTGCCTCGCCCAGGGTCTCGGTCATCGCGGCCACCGCCGTCTTGCTGATGGCGTACGCGACCATGCCCGAGGCGTTTCGGGGTTCGAGAGCCGCGCGGGCGGCGACGTTCACGATCCGGCCGCCGCTCCCCTGTTCCCGGAAGCTGCGGATGGCCTCCCGACAGCAGAGGAAGCAGGTCCGCGCGTTGGTTCGCCACAGGTGTTCCAGCATGTCCTCGCCGGTGTCGCCGACTTCGGCTGCCGCGAATCCGCCCGCAACATGGATCGAAGCCCACATCGTCGGATGCCGTCGATACCACAGGCGCACCGCCGCCTCGCGCGCAAGGTCGGGTCCGCCGTCGGCCGGATCCTTGGGTGCCTCGACCTTGGCGTTGAGCATCGAGAGCCGCTGCACGACAGCCCGTCCCAGATGACCCGCCGCTCCCGTGACGACCACCAAGCGTCCTTCGTAATCGAGTTCGTTCAGCATTGGCGGGTTCCGGAAACGGGGTATTCTGATCGGGACGGAAGGGCGCGCCCGGCGGTCGGGTGTCCGCTGCCGTTCCGGAACCACTGCCCGCAATCGTGTCGGAGGAACCCATGGCTGCCCGGACCCCCTTCTGCGATTTCGGCTGGAAGGCACCGTCGTTCGACCTTCCGGGCATCGACGGGCGGAACTGGACGCTGGCCGACGTGTCCGGTCCGCGCGCGACCGTGATCATGTTTATCTGCAATCATTGTCCGTACGTCGTCGCGGCCGCACGGAAGATCGTGCGGGATGCCGCGGATCTCGCGGAGCACGGTGTCGGCGTGGCGGCCATCATGCCCAACGATACCGATGCCTACCCGGAGGACGACCTGCCCCGCATGGTCGAATTTGCCAGACAGCATCGCTTTCCGTTTCCGTATCTGATCGACCGTACGCAGGTCGTCGCGCGGGCGTACGGGGCGGTGTGCACCCCAGACTTCTTCGGTTTCGATCGCGCCGGAGGCCTACAGTACCGGGGTCGGCTGGACGATGCCCGGGCCGGGTCGCAGGACGGAAGCAGGCGCGATCTCTACGAAGCAATGAAGGATGTGGCGGCCGGGCGCGGGGGACCGCCGGAACAGCATGCCAGCATGGGATGCACCGTCAAGTGGAGGGTGTCCTGACTCATGGAGGCCGAGGCGCGCGTCCGCATTGACGGTACCGATCTGGCGTTTCCTGCGTCCTTCGACCGGCCGGTGCTCGATTCGGCGCTGGCGGCGGGGGTGCGCCTGCCGCACAATTGCCGAGGGGGAATCTGCGGCACCTGCCGGGCGACGGTGTGCGCGGGCCGGCTGGATGCCGACCGTGCGGTCCAGTTCTCGCTGACCGACCGGGAGCGCCGGGACGGGGTCTGGCTCCTCTGTCAGGCACGGCCGGCGTCCGCCGAGGTCGTGGTTCGCGTGCACGCCCCGCTGCCCCGCCCGCTCCCGTCCGCGGCGCGTGCGCGGACGGTGGCCTGCGAGGTGGTGGCGACCCGTTCCGTCACCCCCCGGGTACGGGAACTGGTATTCGCGTTGCCGAATACCGTCCGTTTTGCCTTCAGGGCCGGCATGCACGCCCAGGTTGCCGTGCCCGGCTTGGCCCCGTCGCGTCCGTATTCGATGTCCGATGCGCCGGGGCGGGACGGGGAGCCGGTGGACGGGCTGCTTCGGTTTCTCGTTGCCCGACACCAACCGGGACGGGCCAGCACGTGGCTGCACGAGGTTCTGCGTCCGGGCATGGTCGCGTCCCTGTCGGGGCCGTACGGGACGTTCGGGCTTCCGGAGCATGTGCCCGGCCCGGTGCTAGGCCTCGCCGGAGGCACCGGCATTGCGCCGGTCCTGGCTGTCGTCAAGGAAGCCCTGGCGGCCGGCTTGCACGCGCCGGTCACCGTGATCCTGTCGGTTCGCGACCGAGACGAGATCCTGGAAATGGATGCGTTCAGCCGGCTCGCCCGGCGGCACGGGAACTTTACGTGGAAGGTGACGCTGACCCGGGAGCGGCCCCCTCCCGGAACGCGCTTCGTCGCGGGCCGCGTGCCCGACATGCTGCACCGGGTGCACGGGCAGCTGTCCCATCACACCGTCCTGATCGCCGGAGCTTCCGGGTTTGTCGATGCCTGCGCGGCCCGGGTGCGGGATCTCGGCGCCCCGCCGGAACGGATGGCGACGGATTCCTTCCTGGCGACGGAAGGAGCGTCGTCGGCCGAGGTACGCAGCGTCTGAACGGTGCATGGGAGCCCGGCCGCCGGAACCGCCCGGATCCGGTACAGGCCCGGGAAACGTTAACCGGAATTCACATTCCGGAAACGCAGCGGCAATGTCCGCGCAAGCTTCCCGACATGCGGAATCCGTAGCCTCGGAATCAGGAGGCGTCTGGACCGCCGTGCGCCCGAACGGAATTCACCAAGGAGTTTTTCGGTCGCGACGAACCGAGAAGACCGCCCGCGGGCGGTCGATCGCGGGAGGCTTGCGACCTCACGGTTGTGACGCACGGAACCACGTGCGTCGCATGCGGGCGGCGATCGAATTCCAGCCCGTCACGATCGCCGCCCGCTTCCCGTTGCCCGCAGGCTTGTCTCCCGGTCCGTCCGGGACCGGGGGCGTTCCTCCCGCCTGCGGGCAAGACGGGGATCCGGCCCGGCGGGGCTGCGTGCCCGAGGAGCCCGACGCATTCAGCCGCCCGGGCGAAACATCGACGCGGGTTGGTGCTCGTGGCGGATGATGCGGAAATCGGAGGCGTGTGTGGCGGGCCGGCCTCCGAGGCGTTGCCGACGGTTCGCCCCCGAGATCCTGCGGACGATGCCGGCCGTGTCTGGACCGGCCGGGATCATCGATGCGATCGGAGAGGGTCCGGCGGGACACGGTGCCCGCGGGCGGCCGGGGAGGTGCGGTTCAGAGAGAGGGGCGGTCCAGGCCGGCGGGCGAGCAGGTAAAGACCTCGAAGCCGTCCTTCGTGACGCCGAGCGTATGTTCGAACTGGGCGGACAGCGAGCGGTCCCGGGTGACCGCCGTCCACTGGTCGGCCAAGATCCGGACATCGGGCCGGCCAGCATTGATCATCGGCTCGATGGTAAAGAACATGCCCTCGCGCAACGTCAGGCCGGTGTTCGGGGTGCCGTAGTGGAGGACGGAGGGCGCATCGTGGAAGATCCTGCCGATGCCGTGGCCGCAGAATACCCGGACCACGGAGTAGCGCTTGCGTTCCGCGCACGTCTGGATGGCGTGGCCCACGTCACCCAGCGTGGCGCCGGGCCGCACGGCCCGAATCCCCGCCCACATGGCGTCGAAGGTCGTGTCCGTGAGGATTCGTGCCTGCAGGGACGGCTTGCCGATCCAGAACATCCGGCTGGTATCGCCGTGCCATCCGTCGAGAATGACGGTGACGTCGAGATTGAGGATGTCGCCGTCTCGGAGACGCGTGCCGTCCGGAATCCCGTGGCATACCACCTGGTTGATCGAGGTACAGACGGATTTGGGAAACCCCTTGTAGTTCAGGGGAGCCGGTATGGCTCCGTGATCCACGATGAAGTCGTGGCACAGACGGTCCAGTGCGTCGGTGGTCACGTCCGCCTGCACGCTCGGCGTGACGAAGTCGAGCACCTGTGCCGCGAGCCGGCCGGCCCGGCGCATGGCGGCGAAGGCTTTCGCATCGTGGATTCGGACGGGGTCGGTCGGGTGATTCATGAAGTGCGTTCCGCGGGGGCTGCCATGGTGAGGGGGTCGGCTACGGTACTGGCATCCGGGGAAAGCCGGCACCCGGAGGCCGGCACTTCGACGACGGCAGCGCGGGCCGCGCGGAAGGCGGCCGCGTAGGCCGGATCCAGGTCGCCGGCGAGTCGGAATGTGGTGCGGTCTTCCCGCTGCACCAAGTAGAGCGTGGCGGCCCGGTCGCCGACCGCGGCCCGCTTGGCGAGTCCTCCGAGGGGCTTGCGTCCGCGTTCGGTCACGGAGTCGGGAACTTCCGTCATGCCGGGTTGCCGCGACAGGTGGACGTTCTTGCTCTCGACGTAGCAGTTCCGGCGGCCCGGATGCTCCAGCAGCCGGTCGATCCGCGAACGGTGCCCGTACGGTACCTCCCTCCGGACGGTCGAATAGCCGGACAGCAGCGGAACGTAGGGCGGGTCGCAGGAGACCCGTTCGCGGCCAGGGAACCCGAAGGTCTCGAGAACACGCAGGGCGCAGCCTTGGTGAAGTTCGACCGGGGGGGGGGGGGCGCAGTGGAAGGTTTCGATCGCCCGGTGGTTCGCGTCGAGGCCGAGGCTGCGCAGCGTCGGCGGCGTGCGCTTCAGGATCGCGCCGCCCCCAAGGAACGCCTCGATGGATACGTCCTGCGGCGCCAGGGCCGCGACGATCGCCGGGCTCCGATCCGTCGTCGCCTTCGATCCGTACCCTGCCGCCCTTGCCATCTCCGACGCGACCCGCCCCGATGGCCCGTCCCGGAGAAGGTTCCTCCTGCAATGGCAAGCGGACCGGTCCGGCGGAAGGGAACGGCAGCCCACGGATCCTGCTCCACCGGCCGGCACAGTGGACAGGCGACGTCGGCGCGGGGTGCCGGATCGCGTTGCCGAGCCCTCCCACTTATTGCCTTACAGGATAGCGGTGAGCGAAAACGAATTCAGCCGTTCGTCCGGTGCCGCCGGGATGATCGCAGGGAGGTTCATCGGAGCGACCCACGGGGCATGGAGGCACGCTGACCCACGACAACCTGACCGCTGGGTTCGGGAGAACGAGGTGACTTTTCCCGGACCCCACCTCGCCACAGAGCCACATGCGGCTCCATACGCAGCAAATCCTCAAGGACCTGCTCCGGACCCGGTCCGAGGTCGGCACGATTGACCCGCTCCGCCGGCGGCATTAGGGATGGCCCAGGGCACGGCGGCTCACGGAATCATCGTCTGTGTGATCGGGGGACGAATGGTGAAGAAGGCAGATATCGTTGAGCGCGTCGTCGAGGCCGATATGACGAGGCGTGTAGCCAAAGGCGCGGTCGGGGCCGTGTTCGCGGCCATCGCCGGAGCGCTGGCGCGCAGCGAGGACGCCACCGTCGCGGGTTTCGGGAAGTTCTCCAGGAAGAGCCGATCCGGCCGCGAGGGCAGGAACCCGTGCACCGGCGAGCCGGCTGCGGTCTGCCCGTCGAATACGGTGTCGTTCCGGGCGAGCACAGCGCTGAAGGACGCGCTCAACTGAATCGGGACGGACAGCGGGGCCGGGCTGCACGACAGGATGAACCGGGAAGCGCAGGAAACCGGCCCCGGCGGCGAGGTCGCGGTTTACGAAAGCGGCGACGGCGAGGTTCGGGTCGATGTCCGTTTCGACCATGAGACGGTCTGGCTGACCCAGCGGCAGATGGCGGAGGTGTTCGACACCACCCCCGAGAATGTCCTGATGCACCTGCGCAACATCTTTGCCAGTGGCGAGCTGGAGGCCGATACAACCACTAAGGAATTCTTAGCAGTTCGAACCGAGGGCAGGCGCCGGGTCCGGCGCCGCCTGAAACACTACGACCTCGACGCCATCGTCTCGGTCGGCTACCGAGTCAACTCGCGGCGGGGTGTGCGCTTCCGCCAATGGGCCACCCGCACCCTGCGCGACCACCTAGTGAGCGGCTATACCGTAAATGAGCATCGGCTGGCCGAGCGTGGCCTGCGCGAGGCGCGTGAGACCCTTGACCTGCTCGGGCGTACCCTGCGCGACCAAGCCTTGGTGGACGATGCCGGGCAGGCGGTGCTGGAGATCGTCACAGCCTATGCCGATACTTGGTGCCTGCTTCTGGAGTATGACGAGGAGCGTCTGCCGATGCCGCCCGGGACCGGGCCGTCGGTCGGGGTGCTTGATCACGCGCGCGCCAACAGCGCGATCGCGGAATTCAAGCGCGAGCTGATAGCACGAAACGAGGCCTCGCCGCTGTTCGGCAATCCCCGGGGCGAAGCCTTGGCCGCGATCCTCGGCAGCATAGATCAGACCATGTTCGGCAAGCCCCTCTACCAAAGTCGCGAGGAGAAGGCGGCACATCTGCTTTATTTTTTGGTCAAGGACCACCCGTTTACCGACGGTAATAAGAGGATCGGGTCGCTACTGTTCCTTCTCTATCTCCAGCAGGAGGGGGTGGACCATCAGCTCAATCCCCAGGCGCTGACGGCGCTGACCCTGCTGATCGCCGAAAGCGCACCGGCAGGAAAGAACCTCGTGATCCGGCTGATCGTCAACCTGTTGATCCGGGCTCCCGAATGATTCGGTGCGGTCGAATTCCCTGCCCTGCAATTGCGCCGGAAGACCATCCGAAAGGGGCATTCTCGGGCGGGCACTATATAATTCCCTTGCCTTTCACCCACCCGCGTGTGTGCTCTTCGAAGATCGAAACCATCTTCTCGCTCTGCGGAATCTTCTCGCCCTTCCGCAGACGGCGGTCCACCTGGTGGATCGGCCGGCGGGCATGCTTGAGGTACGACTCGACCGAAAGCACCGTGAGGATCGGGACGCCTCGCTCCGGAAGCACCGGTACCGTCTCTTCCACTCGCCGGACCCACTTCCGGCTGGCGTCGAGGTACGCCTTGACCGGCTCCGGACGGGCCCGTCGGGTCGGCCGAACCTTCTGGAAGTGCTGCTGCAGTTTCCGGCCCCCATGCCGCCACTGCCGCCATCCGGGCACCCCCAAGCGCACGGCGGCGCGACCCGGATCCCGCACCCGGCAACGCATCGCATCCCACAACCGGTGGACATCCGTCGGGTCGTGCACATCCGTCTTCACCCCGAACGAATCGCAGCGGCCCCGCAAGGGACCGTCCGACCGACGGCGGCCCCGGTCGTTGTCCGTGCCGTTCGTGCCGTCCTTCCGCTTCCTACCCTCGCATGGCCTCTCTCCGCGATCCACTGCGATACCTTCCCCAGCACTTCCGGTTTCCGCAGGCTCACGTGGTCCACCATCGTCGGATAGCCGTACCGGGTGTGGTCCCAGATGTCGGTGTGCCCCAGAAACTTCCGAACCGTCTTGTGCTCGTTCACCAGCTCGTGCACGGGATCGAAGTCATAGCCCAAACCCTGTTTCAGGAGGCCCATCACCAGGATCTCCCACAGATCCATGCCGGGACGCCCTTGCGTGTGGGATCCCTCGGGAAGAATCCCCTCCTCCAGGATCTCGAACCGCCGGGCCCGGGTCGACCGGTCGGCATACACGTGTTGAAGACCCCGCAGCGGCGGCGGAATGTCATCCCGCGAGTGTACGTGGATCTCGCTCTCCTTGATCGCAACCTGGCCCCATTCCAGCTGAGGGCGGACAATCTCCCGCATGGCCCTTCTCCCGAAGATTCCCGAATCTCGCGCGAAGTTCCGGCCCCAGCGGCCGATTCCCGTCCCATAGAGGGATTCTTCACCTCTTCAATAGCGCACTTTCATCATTGGAGTCAGGGCTATTCTGTTGTCATCCCAGTGATCGGCGCATGCTGATTTGGTCTGGACATTCCGTTTTCGTAACTAGTGCCCGCACCGAAAATGGTCATTTTGGCGGCCCTTCCGGCGAAATTTCGGGTTGGACCCACCCTCCGGGGCCTCCGGTCGCTCCGTTTCCAAGGGATTCCTGCCGATTCGCAGCGGCATCCGGGCCCTTCCCACCCAGAATCCGGACGCCAGGGCGAGCGGTTCCGTTCCCGCTCACGGCGGGCTTCGCGGACGGGGTGGAGGGGCGCCGCCGTCAGGCGGCGCGTCTTCGTCGTCGTCGGGCTTGGGCTCGGGCCTGTCTCTGCAGCAGCAACCCGATGCGGTGGACATTGAAGGCCACCATGGAGAGCGCCACCATCCGCGCAAAACCCTCCGCCCCATACGACAGGACCCGGTCCATGCCGCGCTGCTCGAGATTATTGATGGCGGACTCCACGGCCGGATGCTGCCGGCGCATCTCCCGGAACGTCGGGTCGGCGGCCCGTTTCCGGTCGGCCGGACCGAGCTTTCCCTTCTTCGGCAGCACGTTGTGATCCAGCAGTTCGTCCAGTGCGATCCGGTTGGAGGGACTGTGGAACCCCCGATCGAAGCTGCACAGGCGGAGGTCGGGGAAGCGGGCCTGCGCTTCCCGGATCATGGGTACGGCAGGATCCACGTCTCCGCCTTCCCACAGGATCCGGGAGTGTAGGAGGAAGCCGTGCTGGTCCTCCAGCACGGCCACCGGCACTCCGAGTTCCACCGGAACCCCGGCCTTGCCCTTCACACACCAGCGCGTGTGCTCCTCGAAGATCGAAAACACCTTCTCTTCCTGCGGGATCTTCTCGCCTTTCAGCAGGCGGCGGTCCACTTGGTCGAGCTGCCTCCGGGCAGGCTTGAGGTACGACTCGATCCGGAGAATCCTGGGGGCTCCGACGCCTTGCTCTCGAAGCGCAGGAACCGTCGCTTCCGCCCGTCGGACCTCCTCCCAGCAGGCGTCGAGGTACGCCTGGATCGGCCCCGGACGGGCCCGCCGGGTCCGCCGAACCTTCTGAAAGAGCCGCTGCAGCCTCCGGCTCCGATGCCGCCACTGCCGCCCTCCGGACACCCCCGCCCGCAGGGCTGAGCGGCCCGTCTCGCGCACCAGGCAACGCATCGCATCCCACAGCAGGTTGACATCCGTCGGGAAGTGCACATCCGTCTTCACCACGAACGAATCACAGCGGCCCCGCAGGGGCTCCTTCGACGGGCGACCGCCCGGGCCGCTCTTCCGCTTCCGCTTCCGCACCAGCGCATGGCCGCTCTCCGCGATCAGCTGCAACACCTCCCCCAGCACGTCCGGCGTCAGCAGGCTCACGTTGTGTACCACCGTGGGATACCGGTACCGGGTCTCGTCCCAGAAGCCGGAGTGTCCCAGAAACTTCCGAACGGTAGGGTGTTGGTTCACCAGCTCGTGCAGACGATCGAAGTCACACCCCAGGACCTGCTTCAGGAGACCCATCACGAGGATCCTCCACAGCTCCATGCCGGGACGCCCTTTCGTGTGGGACACCTCGGGAAGGATCCCCTGCTCCAGGATCTCGAACAACCGGGCACGAACCGACCGGTCGGCATACACGTGCCGAAGCCCGAGCAGCAGCGGCGGAATGTCATCCCGCGAGTTCTCGTCGATCTCGATCTCCTCGATCGCAACCTGACCCAATTCCATCTGCAGGCGAATGACGTTTCGCATGGCAATTCTCGCGAAGATTCCCGAAAATCCGGCCGATTCTCGACCGCATCGGCCGATTCCCGCATCAAAGCGGGATTCTTCGTCCCCTCTATATCACGATTCCACTTTCAGAGTCAAACCATTGTACTTTTTCGGTGCGGGCACTAACTACTCACCCCTAGTTGGGGTCGGGTTGGCCGTAGTGCTCGTTGAGGATGTCTGCGGCCTTTCCGTCGAGGGCGATGTGGATGGCGACGAGAGGGTTGTAGCCGAGTGCCTCCATGGAGGTGAGGAAGCTGGAGCCTCGGCACCATGCGGTTGCGTGGAGCATGGTGCGGAACCATCCGGACCCCTTGATCTTGACCTTGGTCATTCGGATCTTCGGTTCTCCGGCATGGTGGGTGAAGCTGACGTCGGGGTCCTTCATGAAGCGGAGGACGGACGTCTCGGGTTTCCCGAGACGTTCATGCAGGTTGTGCGCGTCGGACTTTGCGATGCGTCCCCGGGTTCCTTTCGTCCGCGGCGGGAGGTCGGGCCGCTCCTTGGCGCCCTGGGTGAGGAGGGTGCGGTAGCGCGTGCGCACGGCCCGGCGGTCGGTCTCGTTCAAGGCCTTGGATGCGCTCTGGTGGACCCTGTGGCAGACCTCGCGCAGCCGGCGCTTCATCCATCGCGCCCAGCGGTAGCCGTGGGACTCGACGACGAAGGCCCGTTCGCGCAGCAGGTGGCTGCCGCACAGCGGGGGGCGGCACGGATCGTAGCCCCTGTACGCAGCCCAGCAGTCGTGGACCCGGACACCTTGGTAGCGCGGGAGGATGCCGATCTCTTCGATCGCCTCCCGACCGCGCGTGCGGTGCGGGAACTTCACGGCCAGGGTCCCGTCGGTGACGACAGGGAGCCATGGGGTCTTGCCGGCGACCCGGAATCCGGTCTCGTCGACCTGCACGGCCGGGCGTGGCAGGAGATGGGCCACGGCGACCTCCTCCCAGGATGCGAGCGCATCCTGAAAGCGCCGGACCTGGCCGAGGCCGGTCGCCTCGGAGAGCTGGATGCCGGAGAGCGCGTGCACGAGCGAGACGGCACGGCGCAGGGACCGCATCTGGGCGATCCGCAGGTTGAGGACCAAGGCCGGGATGCGGACACCGTACTGCACGGGACCCGGCATGAGGTCTGGGAACCGGCCCTGGGTCCGGGCCCGGCACTTCGGGCATTCCTTGATCTCGGCGTCGACGCGGCGCTCGACGACTTCGAACCCGAGGTCGTAGAGGACGCGGCGCTCCCGATCGACGGGGTCGACGTCGTCGAGGTCGGCGCCGCAAGCGTCGCAGGCCTCGACGGTGATCGTCTCCTTGACGGGGGTCGTGCGCCGGTGGCTGCCCGTCTGCGGGTTCGGCTTCGGGCCCTTGCCGTGGCTCCCGGTGCGCCGCGCGCTCTCGTCCTAGTCCGTCTGGGACGGCGGCAGACCGGAGTTCCGACTCGTCGTGCGCGTGGTCTTCTCCAGGAGCACGGCCAGCAGCAGCTGGAGCAGCATCAGCAGGCCGCGGACGAGCGCCTCGCACTCCGGGGGGACCGTGCCTTGCGTGCGGAGATCCTGGAACCGCTTCTGGAAGGCGTCGACCTCCTGGCGCAGGGAGGTGCCGGCGACGCTCGTCATCCCGACGCCTCCACCGCCCGGACGGCCGCCCGGACGGCCGCCCGCACGGCAAACCGCCCGCCTTCGGGCATCGTCCGGTAGCGCCGCGCCGGCGGCGGGCGCGTCAGGATGCCGCGGCGCTCCAAGGTCTCCAGCATCCCGAGGCCGGCCCCGACCCTGGAGCCGCCCTTCGCGGTCGTCCCGTGAAGGGGCTCGCAGAGGGTCTTCGCCCGCTCGGTGCGGCGGCAGGGGGAACACCGACCCACGGTCTCCCGAACCTCCGCGATCGGCGGGCGGGTCCGGCGGCGGCCCGAACAGGGGGTCGACTTCAGGTCGATGATTCGCGGGTCCATGGGGATTCCCGCAGCCACGATTCGACGACAGCATGCGAATCGGCGGGCGCTGGTCAAGCGGTGCGTGGACGACCCGCCCATGCACCGAAACGTCACCTCCTATCCAAGGCCTGCCGGTATGGGAACACCGCCGTACCGCGACGCACCTATCCGAATGCCCGTGCCCCGCCGGGCGATCGACCCGTCGTCGCCTTCGATCCCTACCCTGCCGCCATCCACACCTCCGACGCGGTCCGCCCCGATGAACCATCTTGGAGAGTGCCCCTCCTACAACGTCAAGCACAGATCTCCGGCAGAGGGGAACGGCAGCCCACGGAACCCGCTCCACCGCACCGCACGGCGGACCCGCGATGTCCCGCGCGAGGGGCCCGGTCGCGTTGCGGACCCCTCCCCACAAGGCCGGAACGGGGAGCGGAAGCCGAAGATCGATCCGCTTCTTGTCAGCCGGACCCCGCACCTCCGGTCCTCGGCCGCGAGCGAGTGAAAAGGGGCACGGAACAATGCCGGATCCGAACCCATCAGGAAAAACGATTCGTCATCAGTAGGGGGGGGTGAGTAGATACCGAACAGGAAGATCTCCTTGGGCGGGCCTGCCCACCGGCACCAAGATCGGTACCCCGTCCTATCGATCATGAAATCATCAGCCACTGCCGATTCACCTTGGTGGACCGTCCGAACGAGAACCCATCTCCTTGGCGAATTCGGGGCCGACCGCAGCAGGACCGGTGCCTCCATCGGAAATGCACGGAGCTACCCCCGATTCATCCTCCCTGATCAGACATTTGAGAACAACGGATTTGCCCTGGGTTCCATGGCCAGCCCGGAATGCACCGCAGAGGGGCAATGCCCCGAGGGCAAGCCAATCGATGTGGGCCCGAGACAAGGCCGCGAGGGCGGGTCCTTTCGATGGATGCCGTCGCGCACCGGACCGAGCAGGGATCGAGATGCCGTGACGGCCCCGGCACGCACGAACCAGCCGCGAGAGTTCGCGCGGATCCGAGGCATGGCGGCCGCAACCCGCTACCATGAGGGCGATCCTTCGGAGGAGGCGATGCCTCGAGACACCCCCACTTCGGCACTGCTCGTGATCGGCAACGAGATTCTCTCGGGCCGCACCCAGGACCGCAATGTCGCGCACGTTGCGACCCGGATGTCGGCCATCGGCGTTCGGCTGATGGAAGTACGGGTCGTCCCGGATGTGCGCGAGCGAATCATGGCGGCCGTCCGGGAACTGTCTTCGGACTGGGACTATCTCTTCACGACCGGCGGCATCGGGCCCACGCACGACGACATCACGACCGAGTGCGTGGCAGCTGCAATGGGCGCCGGCGTGGAGCGCAACGCCGAAGCGTGCCGCCGCCTCCGCGCCCACTACGAGGGGACGGACATCGAACTCAACGAAGCTCGGCTCCGGATGGCGAATGTCCCGGTCGGCGCCGTCCTCATTGACAATCCGGTATCGGCAGCCCCCGGGTTCCGGATCGGCAACGTGTTCGTGCTGGCCGGCGTGCCGGCCATCATGCAGGCCATGCTGGCGGCCGTGGAACCGCAGCTGTGCCGCGGTCCGCCGCTCCGGTCGCGCACCATTGTCGCCAGTCGGCCGGAAGGCGCGATCGCGGAACCCCTCTCGGAGGTCGCTTCCGAGTTTCCCGACGTGGAGATCGGATCGTACCCCTTCTATCGACCGCCCGACATCGGGACCAGTCTCGTGCTGCGGGCCGTCGACATCCGACAGCTGGACCGGTGTGCGGAGGCCGTGCGCCGGTTCCTCGTCCGAATGAGCGTTCCGTTTCGGGAAGAAGCGTGAGCAGCGGCCGAGGCCCGATGGATCGGTATGCTGACGCCGGGGCCTGCGGGCGTGGCGGAATTGGCAGACGCGACGGACTTGCGGGATGTTGAGTGCCTGTCGGGAAACCGGCAGTGCAGAACCGCTCAAATTCGGGGAAGGCTGACCGGCGGTGCCGTTGCTGATCCCGAGCCAAGCCTGCGCTTCCTAGCAGGAAGGTGTAGAGACTAGACGGGCGGCGCCTGGGACCGGATCGGCGGTGACGGCGAAGGGATAGTCCAGACCACGAACGCGCTGCAGGCGCGGCGGCGAAAGCCGAGGTGGTACGAAAATCCGTTTCTCCGAAGGAGAGTGAGGGTTCGATCCCCTCCGTCCGCACCAAGCCCCGATGCTGCACCTTCCACGCGCGTGCCTGCAGCGGCCGGAGCGGATGGCTGGCGTCGGGTGATCATCGGCATGCTGGCCGGTCACCTGTCCTCGTGCGCGTTCACCCGAGCTTTTTGCCGTGCGCTTCCAAGACGCCCTTGTACCCGTCGATCCGTTGGCGGCTGAGCTTCTCCAGGGCCGCGCCCACTTCCTTGGGATCGAAACCGTGGGCGCGATGAAAGGCATCCTGATCCTTGAGGTAGGCCTGCTCCAGCGCTGCATCGTGCTCGAGCTTTTCGTGGAGGTCGCGAAGCCGGTCCAGCATGGATCGGTCGTCAGGGGTCTGGGTCATGGTTCGGTTCTCCTTGAGAGGTTGCCGCGCGCGCCAGTCGCACTCCGTCGTGGTAGCGAGCCAGCTCGCGGTTCGAATAGGCGGAGCGCACGGACAGCGAGTACGGGACGGGGTCTCCGCCCGCGCTGATGGAACACGATAGCTGTGCCTGAAGGGCATCCTGGCCTTCGAGCCCGAGGCCGTTCCAGCGCTCCGCGTCGATGCGCAGGACATAGCGGAGTTCGTCCCCCTCCCGGGACGCCCGGAATGCCACCGTGTTGGCGGCCAGGAGATCCTGAACCGCAGCCCGGCATTCCGGCCAGGAGACGGGCGATGCGAGCCCGATCCCGGCATGCAGCCCCGCGACCAGTCCGGCGACGATCCAGCCGGCCCGCTTCATGGCACCGGAAACTCCGATGCAAGGTCGCGGCTGCGGATTCGGGCAAACGCGAAGTCGTTGGTATCGAAGCTGTCCAAGATCAGATCCCGGTTGCGGGCACCGTCGCCGCTCCCCCGTTCGGCCGCGAGGAGAAAATAGGCAAATCCTTCGAGACGGTCCTCTTCCACGCCGATCCCGTAGAGGAACATGTATCCGATGCTGCTGAATGCATCGGCGTCCCCGTGCCGGGCTGCACGACGGTAGAACTCGAGAGCCCTTGTCCGGTCGCGTTCCACCCCCTTGCCCTCGAAGTACAGCAGGCCCAGGTTGTAGAGGGCCGTGGGATGGTTCTGATCTCCGGCCAACCCGTACCAGCGCGCGGCGCGGCCATAGTCCTGAGGAACGCCCTGGCCGGTGTCGTGCAGAATTCCGAGGTTGAACTGCGCGTCGGCGTCGCCGTCTTCGGCCAGCGGCCGCAAGGCCGATACGAGGGCCACGGCATCCCCCTCCGCAAATGCCTGCCGCACATCGGCCCAGTCGGCGACGGCCGGCGCCCCTCCCCCCAGTGCGAGCGTCAGGGCCGCGGTCCGCGCTGCCCACGTGCGGATGATCATCGTTTCCCCTCCCCGATCATCCGGATCGCGGCACGCCAGCGGTGCCGGAGACAGATGTCGGATGGTATGCGCAATCTTTTGTCAGCAAACATGGTCTGTTCTTGCCGATCATCGCTGTTCCCACGATCGCTCCCTCCGGTGCATCGCCGCCAAGTCCGCATCGTAGCACCGCCTCCGGTGTAGGGCTGACCACCGGGCAGATACCCCGGACCCGGCGAACCAGCCGTGGAATTATGCCGGCCGTCCGTGATGGGGGCACGCGCCTCCGCCCCGGCCCGAGGAGACTTCGGGAACATCGAGCCCTCAGAAGCTTCTCCGCTCGTGCATTGTGGCGTTTCCTGCAGGAACGGCAGGGCGGCGAGGACATTGTGGAAGGTGGTCGCCGGAGGAACGGTATGGCGTTCGTTGCCGGGGCTCCGGAATGCCTCGACCGACTCCGGTTGCTCCCGCGAGAGCAGGGTGGCGAACTGGGCGATCGCGGTCACGCCCCGGTCGCGGTCACGTCCTGATCGTTGGCCGGCCGGGCGGCGACGGCCAGGGCCGGAAGGGGGCGAAGCGAATGACGTCGACTGCGGACGTGGCGGGGGGTCGGGCACTTCCTCGAGGCATTCGAAGAGACTGCGCAACCGGGATCTCTCTCTCTGAACTCGTAACGGCGTTCGGCACGCTCCGAGGTTGGGGTCTCGCTGCGGCTCGACGCCCCGGGAGCCATGCCGGAGCGGACCGCCGGCACCCGGGACGAGGCGCACGCTTCCGGGTCGCGAGCTCCGGCCCGGGCCGCAGCAGGCGCAGGACCGAACCGGAAATCGGTGGGAATGGATCCCAAGACCGGAACGGCCGACGTCGCGGGCGCCGGATCGGACAGAGGTTCGAAGTCTGCGGAAGGCGGAAGGACCTCATTCGGACCATCGGGTCACGAGCTCGTCCATTTCGTCGAGAAACGAGGGATCGTGCGGCTCCGCGACGTGACGTTGGTTCCAGAGTCCGGACGCGCGTACCCCCTCTCGATCGCTGAAGGCCCCCAGCCATCGGTCCGACGGAGCATCGACGGCCGGCGTCCGGGCGTGGCTGAGCAAGGCGATGGCATTTTGCTCGACCCAACCGCGCTTGCTTGCCGGGCCCGGCGGGTCGTCAATGCCGAGCCACAGGAACGGCATCCGGCCGATGTATTCGCTGACCCGCCGCTCGAGATCGATCTCTGCGCGCTGCACTCGCGCGCGGTCCCAGCCGAGTTTGCGGGCGGCGGCGGGGTCCGATTCGTCCCCCCAGCTCGGGGGCAAGGGAGCGTCGCCACGGTGCGCGAGCGCCGAGCCGACGAGCTTCCGAAAGATCGACCCTCGGTGATGGCCGGCGCCGGATCGGGAGCTCCCCCGGTGAGTCGCGAGTCGATTCCACAACGACGTTCCGGCCGCCGTCTTCAACGCGTGGGTGCCGATCCGTGTCACGCGCAGACCCGCGTCGGGGTCGCTTCGGGGCTCCCCGGCCTCGAAGAAGAAGTATACGCCGCGGCGAGGCCACTCCATCCGCCCGTCGCAGGTCGCGAGATGTCGGTATCCCCCGGTACGCTCCGAGATGCGCGAAAGAAGGGCGTAGAAACGATGGGTATCGGCGACGCGGCCGGGCGCCGGTTCGGCGGCGTTCACGAACGGACCCGGTCGGACAGCCATGCGAGCTGCTGGCCGATGCCCATTCCCTCCATCGGCACATGGAGCCTGATCCCCCGCCCGCGCACTTCCGGTTCAAGGAATTCGCGGTATGCCCTCCCCGCGAAGAGGGTCACGGAACGGACCCCCGCCAAGCGGGGGGCGAGATCCTCGATCACGCCGCGTGCCCATGTGCGTCGCCGGTACACCGGCAGGGCCTTCAGCGTCTCGTCGTACGGATCGATCGTCGCATTCGGATCGAGGAGCCCGTGCTTCGCGGACAGGATGTACCACGGGCAACCGAGCGCTTCGACGCAGGCGCGGGCCTTCCGGAACCAGGGAGAAACGTACAGATCCCGGGCCGGAGACGCCCTGGATCGCTTCACGCTGACGCAGGAAACCAGACCTAGGTCGGCGCTCCGCCACCGTTCGCGTTCGGGCGGGGCGTTGCATGGGGATGGGGCAGGATTCCTGCGGGCCTTCGGCATCGTGCAGTTCTCCGACGGGGGCTCCGGGAGCAGCATCGGCCCTCCTGCCCGACCAAGGACCGGCCGGTGGTGCCGGCGGCAGGACTTGAACCCGCAGCCTTCCGCTTACAAGGCGGGTGCTCTACCGTTGAGCTACGCCGGCCCGGCGGCCGGATGGAGCCGGAAGTATAGACGGAGCCGGACGCATAGGGTGTGCCGGTGCCGCCCGTCGGCGGGGGCGGGGTCAGGCTCCGGGTGTGCTACCCTGAAGGCGTGCTCCGCGCCGTTCCCGAAAGGCCGCGTCCAGATGCAGCAGAAGCTTGCCGCGGTTTCTCCGCCTCCCGACGAGGGGTTTGCCGAACGCTTGATGACGACGATGGCAACCACCATCGTCGGTCAGCACGAGATGCTGGAGCGGATCGTGATCGCGCTGCTGGCGAACGGCCACGTGCTGATCGAGGGGGCGCCGGGGCTGGCGAAGACCCGGGCCGTGACCACCTTGGCGGCCGCGATTTCCGCGAGTTTCCGGCGAATCCAGTTTACGCCGGACCTCCTGCCCGCCGACCTCGTGGGCACCATGATCTATGAACCGAAACAGGCGGAGTTCCGGATTCGGCGCGGCCCCATCTTCGCCAACATCGTCCTTGCGGACGAGATCAACCGGGCCCCGGCCAAGGTCCAAAGTGCGCTGCTCGAGGCCATGCAGGAGCGACAGGTCACCATCGGCGACCAGAGCGAGGCGCTTCCGGCGCCGTTCATGGTGCTCGCGACCCAGAACCCGATCGAGCAGGACGGCACCTACCCGCTTCCCGAGGCGCAGATGGACCGGTTCATCTTCATGCTCCGTACCCGGTATCCGGACCGGGAACAGGAGATCGCCATCATGGACATGGTGGCGTTCACGGCCGAGGGTTCGATGCCCGATCCGGTGGTGTCCATCGACGAGATCGTTCGGGCGCGGCGGGCGGTCGATCGGGTCCGGATCGAGAGCTCGGTGAAGGAGTACATGGTGGATCTGGTGCGCGCGACCCGGTACATCGACCAGGTCGATGCCGAGCTCGCCGCGTATGTCACCCTGGGTGCGAGCCCCCGCGCCACGATCTTTCTCGCGATCGCGTCCCGGGCGCGGGCCTATCTGCAGGGGAGGGAGTACGTGACCCCGCAGGACGTCAAGGAGATCGCTCCCGATGTGCTGCGGCACCGGATTCTCACGTCGTACGAGGCCGAGGCCGACGGCATGACCACCGACGACCTGATCGCCAGGATCCTCGAACACGAGCCCGTCCCCTAACGGAATGGATACGGACCGCCGCCCGTCCGCCTCCCGGCGCGGGGTGCTGCGCCTGAAGATTCGCCCTAGGCGACCCATTGACGGAGCGGTGACGGGCGAATTCCTGAGCGTCTTCAAGGGGCGCGGGTCCGAGTTCGAGGAGCTCCGGGAGTACGTGCCCGGCGACGATGTCCGGACCATCGACTGGAAGGTCACGGCCCGCGCGGGCCGGCCGTTCGTCCGTCAGTACATCGAGGAACGGGAGCTCACGGTGATCGCGGCGGTCGATGTCAGCGCCTCGCTTCGGCATGGCGGCGGTGTGCGGGACAAGGAGGCGAGGGCTCGCATGACGGCCGCATCGATCCTGTACGCCACCATCGGCAACAACGACCGTGCCGGTCTGCTCCTGTTCAGCGACCGCGTGGAATCATGGACCCGGCCGAAGAAGGGCAAGGCGCATGCGGTCGTTCTCGAGGAGCGGCTGAGGCGTGCCCGTCCGGAGGGCCGCGGCACCGATCTTCGGGGGGCGCTGATCCGGCTCGGAATCGTGGCCGGACGGCGGTCGCTGCTCTTCGTCCTCTCGGATTTTCTGGCCGCCGACTTCGAAGGTCCGCTTCGCGCGCTGACCTTGCGTCACGACGTGATCCCGGTGGTCTTCCGGGATCCGCTCGACGACGCCCTTCCCCGAGCGGGCCTGGTAGCCGTCCGTGACCTCGAGACGGGCGCGGAACGGGTCGTCGACTTCGACCATCCGCGGGTGCGCGCCCACTACGAGAACGCGGCGCTTCGACGGCTCGAGGAACGCTGGCGCATCTTCACGACGCTCGGACTCAAGCCGCTCGAGATGACGCGCGGCGACGACCCGGTCCAGGCGTTGACCCGCTACTTCCTGCGGCGCGCCGGAGTGGACGCCGGTCGGGCCGCAGCCTCGGCATGATGCGAGGGGCGGTTCTGGCTGCCGCGTTCCTGGGGCTGGCCGCTCCGGCGGCGGGCAACGCTCCGGACGACATCCGGATCCGTCTGGTGGCCGAGCCGGCGGCGGTCCGGCCCGGCGAGGAATTCACGTTGTCGATTCATGCCGACATGCCGTGGGAAATCGGCGTGCACATTCCGCGCCGCTTCGATGCCATCGGGCCGTTCACGATCGTCGAAGGACATCAGGCCCGGGCCGTTCCCGTGGCCGAACGCCGTCGTTCCCATGCCACCTACCGTCTGCAGGCCCCGAACGAGCCGGGCAGCTACGAAATCGAGGGAATGCCGGCCTACGTGCAGCTGGTGCGCCTCGAGCGTCCGGGGGACTGCGACCGGGGGGCGGACCGGAAGCTCGTGACGGTGGCCGGCGCCGGAAGTCCGTTCGACGAGTGCAAGGAAGGCCCGGGCAGCCGCATCCAGCGCGTGATGCAGGGCGACCGCTTCCGGATCCTGTCGCCCCCCTTGGTCGTGGTGGTGTACGACCGGGTTCCGCCCGATGCCGATTCGATGGAGCCCCGGGGCCTCGCGCCGCCGGTCCCGCTGCCCCCACCGGCGCACCCTTCGCCGTGGCGGTGGTGGGCGGCGCTGGCGGTGCTCACGGCGGCGGCCGGCGGGGCCTTGGTGTTCCGCCGCCGTTCGGCTGCCGCGTCGCCTCCGGTGCGGCCCGATGACCCGCCGCTGCCTGCCGGTATCGCGCTGGAGGCTCTGGCTCGCCTTCGCCGCGTCGTCGCCCGGGAATCGGGTCGTCCGGGGGAGGTGCCGGTCGAACTGGCGGCCGTGCTTCGCACCTACATCGAGCATCGACTGGGGTTGCCGGCGCTGCGGCGCACGACGGAAGAGACGATGTCGCAGCTCCCCGCCGTCACCCGCGGCGCCGGGCTCGCGGCCGGGCCCCTGGCCCGGAATGCCGAGAAGGTGCTGGCGATCTGTGATCTGGCCAAGTTCGCCGGACGCACGGCCACGCGGGACGATGTCGAAGCGGCGCTGGGCGCTGCTGAGGCGTTCGTGTCCCGCAGTTCGGAGAAGCCTGCATGAGCTTCGCCGAGCCCGGGTGGCTGGCGCTCGCGGTCTTGCTGGCGTTCCCGCCGGGGTTCCGGTGGTGGCAGTCGGAGCGGCGGCCCGGGGAAGCCGTCGGGGTCGCGACGCTCGCCGGCTTTCTCGGGGCGCCGGAAGGGATGCGGGTTCGGGCGGCGCGGTTCCTGCCGGTCTTGTCCGTGCTGGCGTGCGCCGCACTGATCGCGGCCCTGGCCCGTCCGCAGGCTGGCGTGGAGGTCGCAGAGAGGGTTACCGAGGGCATTGCCATCGCGATGGTCGTCGACGTCTCGAGCAGCATGTCGGCGCTGGATCTCGGCGGCGACGCAGGAGATCGGAACCGGCTGGACGTGGTAAAGGACACGTTCCGGGACTTCGTCGCCGGTGCCGGGGACCGGCTGTCCGGTCGCGGATCCGACCTGGTGTCCTTGGTCGCGTTCGGCCGCTACGCCGATACGTTGACCCCGCTCACGCTGGACCACGGCACCCTGCTGCAACTGTGCGCGTCGCTGCGTCCGGTGGAATTGCCCGAGGAGGACGGCACGGCGATCGGCGACGCCATCCTCGCCGGACTGGATTCGCTGACCGGGGGAGAACATGCGAGCCCGGTGATCATCCTTCTGACGGACGGCAGCCACAATGCCGGTACCGTGGATCCGCTGGTGGCGGCGGACGCCGCACGGGCCTTGGGAGTGCGCATCTACACGATCGGCGCCGGCAGCCGGGGTCGGGTCGCCATGCCGGTGCGCCCCGGGAGTTCCGAGGTCCGAACGGTCCAGGTCTTCGTGGATGAGTTCACGCTCACCCGGGTGGCGGAAGCGACGGGCGGACGGTTCTACCGCGCGACCGACGAGGCCGGCTTGCGGGCCGTCTACGAGGAAATCGATCAACTGGAGAAGGGCCGGAACGTTGCCCGCCACTACCAGCGACGCGTCGATTTCTATCCTTGGTTCCTGGGTCTGGCCCTGCTTCTGGTGCTGGTGCGGGCAGTCTTGGACGCGACCGTACTGCGGGTCGCCCCGTAGGAACGCGCCATGGAGTTCGAGTACCTTCTCCTCCTCGGGACGGCTCCGCTGGCCGCGGCGGCGGTGCTGATGCTGCAGGCCCATGCGGCCCGGGCGCGCATGCGGACGGCGGCCGTCCTCGCGGCGCGCTTCGATCGGCGGGCGGCGGCCTCGGTCCGGTGGTACGGGGCGGGAGCGGCCGCCGCCGCCGCTGCGCTGGTGGGGCTGGCGCTGGCCCGACCGGTCGGGGGGATCGAGGAGGGAATGGCCGCGCGCGAGGGTCGGGATATCCTCGTGGTCCTCGATGTGTCGCTGAGCATGTACGCCCGCGACCACGACGGCGCGTCGCGCGCCGACACCGCGCGCGACGCCGTGGAACGGCTGGTGGAACGGTTGGCCGCGGGCGGGGGGCACCGCCTGTCGCTGCTGGCATTTGCCGGCCGGGCGAGCCTGCTGCTGCCTGCGGCATTCGACTACGGGACGTTCGCGGCGCGCTTCGATGCGGCCGGGCCGCACGACATCTCGCGACGGGGAACCCGCGTCGATTCGGGGTTGGCCGCTGCCCTGGGCAGCATCGAAGACGGGGACGAGCCGTTTACCGACGTGGTCCTGGTATCGGACGGAGAGGACCATGGTGCGGTGCTGCGGGCCGAGGGCCGGAATCTGCGCGGTACCGGCGTGAAGGTGCACGTCCTGGCCCTGGGAATCCCGCATCGGCCGACGCCGGTGCGGGTGCCGAGCGCGGACGGAACCGATGCGCCGTTGCTGTACCGGAACGAACCGGTCCGCAGTCGCGCCGATCATGCGGTCCTGCGGGACCTCGCCGCCTACAGCGGCGGTACCTTTTGCGCACTGCACCGCGCCGATTGCGTCGCGGACGTGTCCGAGGCCGTCGAGCGGGCACCGGCGCGGCGTTTTGCGGTCGAGGGCCAGGCGCAGAGGCGCCGGCCGCTGTATCACTGGTTGACGGTACCGGCGCTGATCCTGCTGATCGGCGGTCTGGCGGCGGGGCGGTCTCGATGAGGCTGCGCTTGCTCCGGCCGGGCGTGGTGGCCGGAATCGTGATTCTCGCCGGCTGCGGTGAGGACGATCGGGCGCGGCAGGAAATGGATGCGGGCATCCGGGCGTATGCGAACGGCGACTATGCCGAAGCGCGGGTCCGCTTCGAGGCTGCCGAACAGGCAGGGGGCGGGACTTCCGAAACGGGATTCGCCCGAGGCGCGGCGGCGTTTGCGGCGCATGACAACGCTGCGGCCGACCGGCACTTCACGCTGGCTCTGGAAACCGCTCCTCGGGAACTTCGGGCCTTGGTGCACTACAACCTTGCGGCCGTCCGCTACCGGCAGGCCGTGAACGCGGTGCGGAGTTTCCTCAACGGCGATCCGTACCTGCAGGAGGCCATCGAACAGTACCGGGACGCACTGACGATCGATCCGTCCCTTGAGGACGCCGCCTACAACCTCGAACTGGCGCTGCGGTTTCAGGACGAGCTGGCCCGGCGCATGCTCGTCACTGCGGGCAGCGAAGGGATGGATGAAGGCGAGGCCCGCACCGACGAAGGCGTCGAAACTCCGGAAGGGAGGGATCCGGGCGACGTTCAGGCGTCCCGTCCGCAGGCGAACGAAGGCCGGCCCCGTGCGCGGCAGGGAGGGGATCCGGGCGCCGGCGCCCGGAAGGCAGGACAAGCAACCGGAGCGGACGAGACGGAAAAGATCGACCTGACGAGTGCCACGGCGCGAGAGATGACCGCGCAGGAAGCCGAAGAACTGATCGAAATGGTGCAGGGGCAGCCGGGTACGCAATCGGAACGCGCCGCGCGCAGAGAGGCGCGCATGCGTGCCGAAGGCGAGATCCCGACCTGGTAATCGGAGCTCATGTTCCACAAGGGGCGTTCTACAAGATACCGTTTCGTGAGGGTTCGGATGCCCTTCCAAAGCCCTCCAGATACCGCATTGCGGTCGCGGAACCGGTTTCCGATCGCCAGTGTTCGAATGCCTCCGGGGGGTCCGGGATCCCCAGTGCGTCGTGATGCCGCGCTGCCCGGGCTCGGCTCGGGTGGCCTGATTGCGCCGCGTCCGCTGCCGCACCTGTCGCTTCGGCACCCCGATTCCCCCGCCGGCAGGGGTGCAGGAGCGACCTCCGGCGCCGCCGGTTCAAGGTCCCGTCGAAGGAACCTGGTGCCCCAACCCCATGCCGATCGGTCCGCCCGCAAGGGGTCTCCAAAAGAAACGGGGACTACTTTGGCGATCCCGATGGAATGATCCTTGCTTTCCATGGGTTTCTTCGATCGGAACCTCGGGAATCGGCGATTCCGGGCCCGAATCGGCGAAGTCTCGTTACACGTGGGCGAGGGACCTGCGAAAGCGGGAAGTCGTGGCCATCTGATGGGGCTTATACGCCAAACTAGCCAGAATCTGTTTAAATTCTTGAATATGTATTGTTTCTGGTTCTCTGCCTTCGCAATGTCGGGCTTGGGTGTTTAACCTGAGAAAAACGGCACAAGCCGACACACTTGGCTAGTTTGTGTCTGCACGGAAAATCATAACACATTGTGTATGCAACCATATTTGGAATCTGGAGAACCGAAGATTCCTTCTTTGAGGGCATATGACGGCATATTCCGCTGAAATCAGGCTGGATTCGATGAATCTTCGCCCTGTCAATATTGAGTTTTCATTCATGTAATCCGACTCTTAGGGATTTTCCGGGCAGGCACTAGTAGTACGGAAACATTGAATTGGGGGCTGCAGGCATGAGCTGGCCCCGATGCTCAGACCTGACACTTGATCCATAGAGGCCTAATAATCCCATTGTGTTCTTTATCTGATCCTTAGAAGCGGTGCGAGAATCTCAGCGAACAGCCCGGTTCCAGTGGGTGCCGACACAGACCGACACAGACCGACACGGACCGACACGGACATACCGCCCCATCCTGCAGCCATCAATGCAACGTCGGTGGACTACTAGTTTGGCGTATAAGCCCCCATCTGATGGTACCGGTGCAGGCGGGGAATCGGGACGATCGGGTAGCCGCTGGAGGGAAGGGGATTGTCGCAGGTACGGAATCCCTGGAGAGAGTACGCCGGGGAACCCCGAGTTCGACCCGGGAACCCTTGGCTTCGGCGGTCCGGCATCAACACGATGACCGTGGATCGCCCCAACGACGCCGGAGATCATCCGGCAAGGGGGATCGCCATCCGTGACGCCGTTGGAGGGACGGGATTCGGCCTTGGGCTTTCCGACTCCGGAACACGGCAAGGCGTGCGGGCGGTCTGGAGCGCATTCTTCCGGTGAGAAACCGGATGCTCCGAGAATCTGCACGGGGACCGTTGATTCGGTGGGCCGGCTCGCGAACGATTCGGTTTGATTCCTGCACGAGGATCCGGTGGGGGCGGGTTTCGGTCGGGCCGCCGCCCGATTGCGAACCGGGTCAGCCGGATTCTTGCGTGCATCGAGGAGATTCTCCTTGAACGCCGGCACCACCCCATCGGGAAGTCGGGAAGGGGCGGAGGGGCAGGCTCGGCTGATTCGCCGTCCCGGGATCGACCCGGTTTCTCCGTCCGTTTCGCTGCAGGCTGCAACGCCGGTGGATGCAGGCGCTGCGTCGGCGGTCCCGGCACCCCCCGCTTCGACGGGAAGATCGGATGGTTCGGCGCGACCCCGGCCCCGGATCATCCGTGCCGAGGCCTCCGGTGCCGTGTATTCCTGCCGCAACCTTGGGCTCGGCAACGATTCTCCGGAACCGGCCCGTCGTTCCGGCTGAATCTGACTTCGGGATCGGGGCCGTCGGCTTGATCACGGATCCTGTGGCCCGGTCCTTTCTCGCCTGCGAGGGTCGGGTAGCTGGTCTGAAGGAGCAGCGCCCGGAGTTCAAGGTCTCCGACTCCGGGTTTCGGGGCCAGCGCCGTCGGGATCCGCGTTCAGGAAACCCAGATCGCGGTGGTGCCGAGGCGCATCGCGTCATCGCGGAGATTGGAAGTGCGCCCGGCGGCGGATCCGGATTTGCTACGCCGAAAGATCCGCGCAGGCGCAGCAGCCGTCCGCTGCGGTGACGGATCCCGCGGGATCCTCACGGCGCTGGCAGATCTAGAATGTCGTCATCATCTCCAAGGAGTCGCGCCGGGTCCAGCCGACGAATTCGGCCCGCGACACGAGCCCCCCGCGATTCGGCACCTCCGGGGGCCGAAGCCGCCGATAGCGTTCAACCAGGAAACGGACTTCGACCAGATCTCCCTCTTCGTCGATGATGTTGATCCATGGTGCCAAGATGTCCTCGACATCATCCAGCGTGATCAGGGCGCAGGGCAGATCCCCCGGCGTATCGGTTTCGGCGAGGCGGGTTTCGAGGCTGCGGAAGGCATCGGCTGTCCGGCAGATCCAAGTCGGTCGATCGAACGTGAAGTGATCCGGAAACGAGTTCTGGGCGGTGGCCTGAGGCACCGCGCCCAGCAGGACGAGACCCGTCAGAATCCTGGTGAGTGTCATTTCCAGTTCGCTCCTTCGACGGAAACCGTTTCGAGAAAAGCCCCGATCTGGCTGATCTGATCGTAATCCAGGTACTCGCCGAACGGGGGCATCTTCGGAAGCTTGCCCACTGCGACGACTTCGATGAACTTCTCGTACCCGCTCCACCAGACGCGGAGATCGAAGCCCCATTTGCCCCAGCGGGGAGATACGCCATCGGCCTTGATGCCGTGGCACTGCACGCACCAGCGACCGTACAGAACCGCGCCGGCTTCAATGGCCTCCGGATCCCCGGACAGGGGGTTCCCGGATTCAATTTCGATCGGAGCGGGTACCTCGTCGCTGGCGGCGAGCGCGGGTGCGACGAGGCTCGCCACAGGTGCGGCGGTCAGCACGAGGAAGGAAAACAGTATCGGCTTCATGAGGCTCCCAGCCAAGACATCCGCGTCACCGGGGGGATGCGAGATCACTACGGAGTGTGCGGGCGGCGGCCCGGGGACCGCCGCCCGCCCAAGGCCCCGCGAACCCTACTTCAGGGTAAAGGCGACTACGAGAGCGCTGCGCTGGTAGTCCATGGTTTCTCCGGCAAAGGCACCGGCGAGCTGGCCGAGGCCGACGTACGAGCCGTGACCGGTGGCCACTGCGACGTACTGGTTGCCATCCACACCGTAGGAAATGATCCCTCCGTTGGTGCCGGAACCTAGGTTGAAGGTCCAGAGGAGCGACCCCGTCTCCGCGTCGAGCGCCTCGAAGTTCCCCAAGTAATCGGCGTTGAAGAGCAACCCGCTGCCCGTGGTCAGGAGTCCGGAGTGCGGGATGATGTCGTAGCGGCGTTCCCACTTCATCTCGCCGGACAGCGGATCGCGCGCGACGAGACGTCCATGCGCCTTGTCCTCTTCCGGATCGGCCTGAATCCACTCGGCAGCCATGTAGACCTGCGCATAGGGCTCGGTGATCCGCGTGGCTTCACCTGCGCTGATCGGGCCGGATCCGTCCTTGTGGGCGACCGTGAGCCACATGCACCACTCCTGCACCGTCCGGAAGGAGAAGCCGGTGTTCGGGTCGAAGGATCCCGCATTCCAGCTGTGGCCGCCGTCGATGGCCGGGCAGACGAGCGTTTTCTCGCCGGCTACCGGCCAGAGCATGTTCTCGAACTCGCCGGTTTCCAAGTTGAATCCCGAGGTCCAGTTCTGGTGGTTCATGGCCGAGTAGACCGCCAGCGGCTGGCCGGTCGCGACATCGTGCACGTGGTTGAAGCCGTTCTTGCCGGGGTGCAGCACCATGCGGCGGCCGTCTTTCTCGAAGATCACGTACTCACCGACAGACGAGTCGTAGTCGTACGGGTCGCTGGGAGCTTCCTGGAAGTACCAGTTGAGTTCGCCGGTATCGAGATCGAGTGCCACGGTCGACGAGGTGTAGAGGTTGTCGCCCGGCCGGTGCCCGTCCGCGTTCGGATTCCGGCAGTCGGCCCCGCAATAGTCGTAGTCGGGGTTCGGGTTGCCGGTGCCGATGAGGATCTGGTTGTTCTCGAAATCGACCGTGCCGGGCTGCCAGGATCCGCCGCCGCCCCATTGCCACGAGTCTCCCCCCCAAGTGGCGAGTGCCGCCTCGTCGCCACGGCCCGTGGTGTAGAATGTCCAGACGATAGAGCCGTCCTGCGGGTTGAGGCCGAAAATCCGGCCTTCGACCGGGTACTCGCCGCCATTCTGTCCGATCACCATGAGCTTTTCGTTGACATACGTGGCGGCTCCGCTGAAGCCGGCCGTGATCTTGGCGGAGTCGACGATCTGCTCATCCCAGAGAACGGAGCCGTCCTCTTGGTCCAGCGCCACGACTCGTCCGTCCGTCGTGCCGATGTAGGCGCGACCGCCGCCGAGGGCCATTCCCCGCGTGTGGGCGAAGAACGAACGGGCGACCACCGCTTGGTTCATTTCCGGCACGAAGGACCACAAGCGTTCGCCGGTGGCCGCGTTGAGCTTCATTACGGAGGACGGGTTGTAGGCTACGTACATGCCTCCGTCGAGCACGAGCGGCGTGCTTTGCAGGCCGCCGGCTCCCACGTCCGCGCCGCCCGGCTGGAACAGCCAGGCCACGCTCAGGTCACCGACGTTGTCCTTGGTGATCTGGGTCAGCGGTGAATGGCGGTGCGCCCGGTCGATGGTGCGGTGATACGCGCACCAGTTTTCGTCGGCGCAGTTCGAGATCTCGTTCGCGTGGTGCATCGCCGAAGCCGACGAGGTCATCCATATGGAGATCGTTGCCACAGAGGCCGCAGCCGCGAAGGCCGGGCCGATACGGAAAAGGGTCATTGCGTTCCTCCCGATCGCAGGTTGCTCATCCGGTGCGAAGGCTGCACCCGGAGAACGCTTGCATCGTAGTGTGGATGGCGCCCTTCCGCAATGGAGATCGTGTCGCGATGCGATTCGGCTTCGGCGGGCTGCTGTCGGGTCGGGTCTCAGCATGTGAATCTTAATGATTGACTGTATGGCGGGTTTGATGGATCACCCAGTTTTCGGGCCAGGCCCGCACTGCGTCACCCGGCGCATCAGGAAGCGGCGGGCATGCGGTTGCCCCCGGGCCGGGCGCTCGCCCGCGGGCGTTCGTGGCCCTTGGTCCGATGCCGACACCGGGTCATCCGGGCGAAGGTCCGTGCGACTCCCCGGCGGCGATCCGGAACGGTCCATCCCTTGGGATCCGGGAGCCGGCGCACGATCTCCGGAATTGCGGCCGATCCCGGGTTGGCCGGCGCGGGGGCGGCGCGGATCCCGGTCTCCGCTGTCCGTCCGGCCTTTCGTGGCCTGCGGCGCCTGCTCCCGCATCTTCCCTCCGAGGCCCGGCTCGGTCCGGAATCGACGCCTCGTGCCCGGGACGCGATCGGGGATCCCTGCGGACCTGCGGTCCGGTGGCGTACTCCCCGACCTTCCGGCCCGGGTCCCGCGCCGCAGGGGCGCCGTTCTCCGTCGTGGCCACCGACGGGCGGTCGATCCCGGCCGCCGTCGGATCCCGGGGACGCCCGCCCGGCTCTCGCGCAAGATGTCGAAGGGCGTCCGGCATGCGTTCGAGGACGCCGGCATTCCGCCTCCCACGAGCGCGGTTCCGGGTTGTGCCGAAGGGCGGAGAACCTCTCGGAATGGCACGCCATCGGCGTCCGGTTCCCGGCATGGACGGGTGGCGTCGAACCCGTCACCAATGGTCCGGGGTCGTCCTCCGCCCTCCCCGAAGGGCGGAGGACGAAGCGGGGCGATCCCGACCCGCCATGGTGAAGCGCACGTCGCCTTGCCGAACGATCCAAGGGACGCTGCTACGGCTTCTCGGGGCCCCGGTCCAAGCCAAGGACAGGTTCCCGTGGTGCGGATTCCACGGGGTCAGGCCGCACCGCCGAGAGGTCCCTCGAACGTCGCAACAAACCGCTCAGCCGTCGAAGGTAGCCAGCACGGCGCGCAGGGGAATCAGCACCGCATACCGGGGGTTGGATGCGGGCGGGATCCGGATCCGGGAGCGGGTTGCGGCCGGCGCATCCTGCAGCACCGAGAGCCAGACCCGCCCCTTCCAGCGGGTACCCGCGAACAGGATGTCGAGGGCGCTGTGGCGGGTGGCGAACGCCACCTGCGTCTCGCCCTTCACGTCGGAGAGCCGGATTCCGACCGTGGCCAGAAGGTCGGCTGCCCCGGTCCGGATGGCTTGCTCGATGTTCGCACCGGTGCCCGGGCCCGCCGGCCGGCAACGGCCGAGATGGCGCAGGCAGGCCTCCCATTCGGATCGAGCGGGCCGGCCGGCTTCGGGGGGTTCTGCGTCCGTCCGCGCGTTCGATTCCGCTCCGTCGGCTGGAGCGGGCGGCCCGGCCTCAAGGGGTCCTGCGTCCGTCCGCGCGTTCGATTCCGCTCCGTCGGCTGGAGCGGGCGGCCCGGCCTCAAGGGGTCCTGCGTCCGTCCGCGCGTTCGATTCCGCTCCGTCGGCTGGAGCGGGCGGCCCGGCCTCAAGGGGTCCTGCGTCCGTCCGCGCGTTCGATTCCGCTCCGTCGGCTGGAGCGGGCGGCCCGGCCTCAAGGGGTCCTGCGTCCGTCCGCGCGTTCGATTCCGCTCCGTCGGCTGGAGCGGGCGGCCCGGCCTCAAGGGGTCCTGCGTCCGTCCGCGCGTTCGATTCCGCTCCGTCGGCTGGAGCGGGCGGCCCGGCCTCAAGGGGTCCTGCGTCCGTCCGCGCGTTCGATTCCGCTCCGTCGGCTTCGTCGGCAAGGGGATTGAACGGGAAGGGCAGCCGATCGCTGCGATAGAGCAGGAAATTCAGGATCGATCCCAGCCATGCTTGGCCGGCTGCGGCGAGCTGCCCGAGCCGGGCGTTGCCTTGTCCGGCCCACAGGCTGAACCCGAACTGCACGACGGCGAACAGCAGCAGCAGCGGAAGCAGCACGTATCCGACCGCCCCGAACGCGATCATGGCAACCAGCCGTTTCCACGGTTGTTCGGGTCCTACGGCCGTCGGAAGGTCGATGTGCATGGTCTCTCCGGGCCAATCCCTCGGTCTTCCATTTTTGCGCAATCCGTCGGCAAATTCCAGAATGGCGGCCCGGGCCGCCCGCCCTGCGCTGCAGGGACCGCATGCGGCCGTTGTGGGAGGACCGGATAGATGTCTGCCAGTGCCGTCGTTTCCCGGAGGCGATTCCCGCCGGACCCGGAGGTCGTTGCCGAACTCCGGGCATGGCTCCCCGAACGCGTGTCGACCGCGCCGGCAACCCTCGACCAGCACGGCCGGGACGAATCGTATCATGCGGGGCACCGTCCGGACGTGGTGGTGTTCTGCGAGACCACCGACGAGGTGGTGCGCACCGTGGCGCTGTGCGCGCGCCACCGGATTCCGGTCATCCCGTTCGGCACCGGCACCTCCCTCGAAGGGCATGTCGCCGCCCTCGAAGGAGGGGTGTGTGTCGATCTGACCCGGATGGACCGGGTTCTGGCCGTCCATCCGGAGGATCTCGACTGTACGGTCGAGGCCGGTGTGACCCGAAGGCGGCTGAACGAGCATCTGCGCGACACCGGTTTGTTCTTCCCGGTGGATCCCGGCGCGGACGCCAGCCTGGGCGGCATGACCGCGACGCGGGCATCGGGCACCAATGCGGTCCGCTACGGCACGATGCGCGAACTGGTGCTGGATCTCAAGGTGGTCCTAGCGGACGGCAGCGTCATCCGGACAGGCACACGGAGCCGGAAATCGGCGGCCGGCTACGATCTCACGCGCCTGTTCGTCGGATCGGAAGGCACCCTGGGCATCGTCACGGAAGTCACCCTGCGGCTCTTCGGCCTGCCCGAGTCCATCGTTTCCGCCGTGTGTTCGTTCCCGTCCGTGGAAGCGGCCGTGCAGACGGTGATCGCCACCGGCCACGCCGGCGTGCCGGTGGCCCGGGCAGAACTGATGGATGCGCTGTCGATGGCCTCCGTCAACCGCTGGGCCGAGTCGGACTACGCGGAGACCCCGGCGCTGTTTCTGGAGTTTCACGGCACGCCGGCGTCGACCAAGGAACAGGCGGAAATCGTGGCGCAACTGGCGCGGGAAGCGGGCGGCGGCGCCTTCGCTTGGAGTGCGAACCAAGAAGAGCGGAACCGGCTGTGGCGGGCCCGACACGACCTGCTCTACGCGCTGATGGCCCGATGGCCGGGTCGCAAGTCGCTGACGACCGATGTGTGCGTCCCGATTTCCCGGCTCGCGGAATGCATTGCGGAAACCGAAGCCGAGATCGCGGCGCGGACCTCCATTCCGGCTCCGATTGCGGGCCATGTAGGGGACGGCAATTTCCATGTCGCCTTCATGGTGGATCCGGAGAACCCCGGGGAGATCGGGGAAGCGGCGGCACTGCACGATCGGTTGGTCCGGCGCGCACTGTCCATGGAGGGAACCTGCACGGGCGAGCACGGCATCGGCTACGGCAAGATGGACTACCTGAAGCTGGAGCGTGGCGCAGGGATCGCGGTGCTGCAGGCCCTCAAGCAGGCCCTCGACCCCCGAAACATCATGAATCCCGGAAAGATGGTGCCGTTTCCGGAGGCGCCCGCGGGCCGCGCGTGCGCAGCGTGAACGGAGGCTCCGGCTCGATGGCGGGCGTCAGGTGTGCGTTTTCCGCATGGCTGGTATGCTCGAAGGGTCCGGCTCCTTCCGGCGCGGCAGTAGTGCAGTGCCCGGACTGCCGAGCCGGAAAGGAGGAGTGACATGGACTTCAGTTACCTGAGCAGGCGCGCGTTCCTGCAAGGTACGGGTACCACCGCGGCCGGGGTCGCGGTCATCGGTACCTTCGGTGCCGGCGGGATGGCGGTCGCGGAAGATGCGTCGTGGGCGTTCGAACCGCAGGCGCTCGACGAGGCCACGGTTCGGGGCCTCATTGCAATGGCCCGCCAACTGTATCCGCACGACTTTCTCGACGACGGGCCGTACGCGAAGGTCGTCGCCGACCTCGATGCCCGCGCGGCCGAGGACGCGGACCTGCGGAAGACACTGGCCGACGGAGTACGTGGATTGGGCGTGGTGGTATCGGGGGATTCCTCCAGAGACGTGCCGTTCCACGACCAGAGCCGGGGGCTGCAGCTGCGGGCGATGAAGCGCGCGGAACGCGACGACGGCGCGTTTTTCGAGACGGTGCGAAGCGCGACGCTGGGGGGCCTGTACGGCAACCCCGAGGTCGCGTCCGCGCTGGGGTTCGAGGGATCCGCGGTCGAACACGGCGGGTATCTGGACCGCGGTTTCGACGACATCGACTGGTTGCCGCAGGCTTCTTGACGGAAGGGAGGAGTACCATGGCTCGAAGTTACGATCTGAACGACGACGGCGTCGTCGTCATCATCGGTTCCGGGGCCGGCGGCGGCACCTTGGGACACGAACTCGCCGAGAAGGGCATTGATGTCGTCTGTCTCGAGGCGGGGCCCCGCCTCGACTTGGGCGACATCGTCAACGACTGGGGCACGATGGGCGCCAGACTGAGCTGGAACGACAAGCGAATCGGCTCAGGCGTCATGACCCCCGGATATCCGCTCTGGGTCTGCAAGACGGTCGGCGGTACCACGGTGCACTGGGCCGGCGCCAGCCTGCGGTTCCAGGGGCATGAATGGAAGGCTCGCACGGTCTACGGGGACGTTCCGGGCGCAAGCCTGCTGGATTGGCCGGTCGATTCGGCCGAGATGGCGCCGTACTACTCGCGGGCCGAAGACAAGATGGGGACCACGGGTACGCACGGGATCCCGCGACTGCCGGGAAACAACAACTACAAGGTCATGGAGTACGGGGCGAGGAAGCTCGGCTACCGCACCGTGCACACGGGCAACATGTCGATCAACCCGGAAGCGCGCGACGGCCGTCCCGGCTGTCAGCAGATCGGGTTCTGCATGGCCGGGTGCGCGATCGGCGCGAAGTGGTCGACGCTGTATTCGGAAGTGCCGAAAGCGGAAGCGACGGGACATTTCGAGCTCCGCCCCGATTCGATGGTCATGCGCATCCTGCACGACGCCGCCGGCAAGGTATCGGGCGTGGAGTACACGGACGCGAACGGCGATCTCCAGATGCAGAAGGCCCGGATCGTGGCCGTGGCCGGAAATTCGGTCGAAAGCCCGCGTCTTCTGCTGAATTCCGCAAGCGGCATGTACCCGGACGGCCTAGCCAATTCTTCCGGACAGGTCGGACGGAACTACATGCGGCACCTGACCGGCACCGTGTACGGGGTGATGCCGGGGGCGGTGCATTTCGATCGCGGCACGCAGATGGCCGGGATCGTCATGGACGAGGTTCGTCACGATGACAGCCGGGGGTTCGCGGGCGGTTATCTGATGGAAACCCTGCCCGGCTTCGGGGTGGCCGCCGTGGCCGGCAACGTCGGTGCGATGGCGGTGGAATCGCCCGGAACCTGGGGGCGGGACTATACCCGTGAAGTGATCGAGAACTACCGGAACATGGCCGGGATGTGGCTGGTGGGAGAAGACATGCCGCAATCGGACAACCGGATCACGCTTCACGACACGGAAAAGGACCAGTACGGGCTTCCGGTTCCGGTGGTGCATTTCGAGGAACACCCGAATGATCTGGCCATGCGGAACCATGCGTTCCGAATGGGCAGTGCCGTCTACGAGGCGGCCGGCGCCGCCAAGACGTACGAGCTTCCGCCGTTTCCGAGCACCCACAACATGGGCACCTGCCGCATGAGCGAAAAGCCGGAAGACGGTGTGTGCGGTTCCACCGGAGCCACGCACGACATTCCGAACCTGTTCATTTCCGATGGGAGTCAGTTCACGACCGGGGCCGCCGAAAACCCGACATTGACGATTGTCGCGTTGGCCATTCGGCAGGCCGAACTCATGGCCGAAGCCATGCGGACCAATTCGATCTAGTCCGGTCGACGGTTCGGGAGGGGGCGTAGCGCGCCCCCTCCTGACCATGGTCGTGGTGGTTCGTGCCCGACCAAACAACCGCGATCTCCTGCCTGTGGAGCGACAGATAGATTTGCAGTTGCGGGTCGAAGATCCCGCGCTGGAGGGCTGGTTGGGAATCTGAATCTTCCCGGGCGGCGAAAACGGCGATCCGTGACCGAACAGGGTTCGGGTGCCGGACTTCGGCCGGCATGCAGCGCGGTGGCGTCGGTCCCGAAGCTGAGGTCCGGGATCTTGACCCAAGCGCAACGAGAGATTCTCCAACACACTGTTCCAGAGGAGCTTAAGGGGGGGGGGGACTTCCCACCCTTTGTCAAGGGGGATGAGCCGCCTTCGGGAACCGTTCCAACGGGTTCCCGCCGACCCGGAATCGGGCGTTGCATGCGGCCGTCGGCAGAACGATCCTGCCGGTGCAGCATTCGCCGCCGCGGGGCACTGCCGGATCCCATGGCCGGCCCCTACCACACCGTTCCGTAACGGTCCGGCGGCGGGGCCGAACGCACCCGTCCCGGCCGAACCCTCGGGGCAGCTCCCGTTCCGCCAAGAGATCCAGATCCAGGTCGTCCAAGGCTTCGAGGACCGGGTCCAGGAGCTCCGCGGGGGCCGTGGTCTCCCGCGTCTCCGGCAGGGCCTGCCGCCCGTCCCGGTACTCCTCCCGGAGCGTGAGGATCGTGGCGATGGCGTCGTGGAGCCGCGGACCGCGAGAGCGCCGATCCTTCGGCGCCCGGTACGCCGTCTTCGCCGCGCCCGCACGTCGGCGAAGACGGTAGCGTCGCTGGCGTTCCGCGTGGGACCGGGCCCCGGCCGCAGATCTCCCGATCCCGGATCCCGTACGATGCCGGTACGGAACGGTCGCGACGGACGACCGAGGCGCCGTTCGGAGGGTCCGGCCTCCCGCCGGGACCGGATCCGGCCCCGCGGTCCGCTCGCGAGCCTCTGCCCGGCTTCGGCGGTCGGGGTCGTACCGGCTCTGAGTCTCCCGCATCACACAGACCCCTGCGAGCCGGCGGTCCGCGACGGAGCGCAGGGCCCGCGCATGCCGGTGGCCGCGAAGCCGCAGGGCCGGGTACTGGGCCCGGCGGACCGGATCCTGCGGCAGGGCGACCCGGGCCCAGGGGTAGACGGCGTCCTGCAGACGATGAGGGGCCGCCCGCCGACGGACCCCGATCCGGGACGTGCCGGAGCGCCGGGGGACGGGAGCCACGCCGGACCGGCACCGCAGGGCTGGGTCGTCTCGTCGTCGCCGGGCCTCGGGTGCTTCTGCCAGCAGCGGGGCCCGAACGATCCTGCCGACGCCCGGTCGCGACCTCAGGATCTCTGCGTCCCGCGGCCCCGCCGGCCCCGATGCGGATTCCGGGGCGGCTTCCGGCTGCCTCTCTTCCGCCGTCGGCCGGTCGATCTCCGGTTGCACCTCCGTCCGCGGTCCGGTGACGAGGCCGAGCGGGGCGAACCGCATCCGGAGAGGGCCCACGGCCGCTTCCGGGGTGCCGTCCGCCCCCCGAAGGGCCGGCGTGCGGAGCGTCTTCCGGACGGTGTCGGCAGGCAGGCGGCGCACGCGATGCCGCCGCAGGAGCCGGGTCACGGTACTGGCGCGGAGTCGCCGGGCTCGGTCCGGGGTCGGGACGAGCTCCCGAAGTTCCCGGAACCAGGCCCGCGAAAGATCGCTCTCGAGCTCGAGAAGCTGCGGGTCGTACCGCCAAAGTTGCGGACGGATCCGGTGGACCAGGCGCGTCCGCGGGTGGGTCCGATCCCGGGCCCTGCGCGATGCTTCCCGCAGCCGGATGACCGCCGGAGAGATCGGGTCGATGCGTCGGAAGGCCGGGCCGTCGGTGCGCAGGGCTCCGGCCCGAACCCGGGCCTCGCGGCGGTCGTCCTTGGCTCCGGCCGGCGACCCGCGGTCCCGGAAGCGATCCCGTGGCTTCGGGGGGATCGCAGGCAGGACCCGACCGCGTTCCATCCGGGACTCGACCCCCGGTCCGTGCGGAACCTCGAGGGCCACTCCGATGGCGTCCGGTTCGGTCTGCGTGACGGTCCGCAGCCCGTCCGCCCTCTGCGCCCGGCCCGTTCCGCCATGGGGGAAGGATCGCTCCTTCGGCACGACGCCGGAAGCGTCGAGGATGCATCCTGGGTGGGGCTCGGACCCCCGTCGATGCCGACGAAACCCTTCCCTGCATTCCTGATCTCGGGTTCCTCGGAATCAGGATTGCGGTTGGTGGGCCGCCAGGATGCGGATCGGTCCCTGCACGGGCGCTCGGAGGCGCAAACTTCCCACGGGATCTCCATCCTGGCCTCGGATCGGGGCACAGGTCCCCCCCCCCAAGTGCTCAAGGCGCAGGGGGCGTAGGGTGGCTCCCGATCCAGGGCCCAGCCCGTTGGCAAGAAACGGGACCTTCACCAGGGCAAAAAACCATGGATGGGCGGCGGCTGGCACTGGAAATCGCGCGCGTGAATGGTGCAGGGGTGAGTAGACACACACAAACGAAATAAGCGTGGGAATGTTCTGCCTACCGACCTGATGCCGACAAGCAAGATCCTCCACTTGCCCGCGAATCCACGGCGATACCGTGGAAAGCTCCTCCCTGTTTGCAGTGCGACCACTTGTGCTCCCGCCCCTCCGGCACAGCGGAATGGGCTCCCTGCCCGTTTGCGGTGCGACCACTTGTCGGCCGCTTCCGGATCCCTTAATATCTCGTCATGATTGAAGCCATTGCGTTTGATACCCACCGCTTCATCAAGCGTCTGACCGCCTGCGGCCTCACGGAGCTGCAGGCCGAAACCTTGGCCGAAGAGCATGTCGCTCTGCTCAATGCCAATCTTGCGACCAAGACGGATATTGCCCGGATCAGGGGTGATATCGAACTGGCCAAGGCCGATATCGAGACCCTGCGTCAGGAGATGAAGGCTGATATCGAGACCCTGCGTCAGGAGATGAAGGCCGATATCGAGACCCTGCGTCAGGAGATGAAGGCCGATATCGAGACCCTGCGTCAGGAGATGAAGGCTGATATCGAGACCCTGCGTCAGGAGATGAAGGCCGATATCGAGACCCTGCGTCAGGAGATGAAGGCTGATATCGAGACCCTGCGTCAGGAGATGAAAGCTGATAACGAGGTTCTGCGTCAGGAGATGAAGGCTGATAACGAGGTTCTGCGTCAGGAGATGAAAGCTGATAACGAGGTTCTGCGTCAGTCGACGAAGGCCGGGATCGAAGCCTTGCGTCACGAGACGAATACCCTGCGTCACGAGATCAAGGCCGATATCGAGGCAACAAAGTCCGACCTGATGAAATGGCTGATCGGCTTGCTAATCGCGCAGGGTGGCTTGGTTGTCGCTCTGCTCAAGCTTCTGTAGCACTGCAGGCACGGCCCCGACATCGTCGGGCCGGCAGCTGCCGAGACGGCAGAAGGTTCCCGGCTCTCTGCTTACGGTGCGATGCCAGTATTACGGAATCATTGGATTGCTGGGTATAGAGGCTTCAGTTTCGCCCGGGCGTCTGCCGTCGTGAACTGCCAATCGACGGTGCCGCCGGCCGCGTTGCGGCGCTTGACCCACGCCGCGGCCTCCCGCAGCAGGGTGGCGCGGTCGGGAATGCGTCATCGAAGACACGGTCGCGACCACGCGCCGATTTCGATCTCGGCCCTGTGGAGCCAGCTTCCGTACTTCGGCGGGTACCGAAACTCGAACCGCTTTCGCACCCGCATGGCCTCCTGAGGTGCAAAGGCTTCATACAACGATGCGGGGCCGTGCGTGTTCCGGTGGTCCATGACCCGTACGATCTTCTTCCCGGGGATAGGATCATCTGCGAGTTCCCGGATGAACTGCGCCCAGTCCCGCGCCGTGCGGCGGTCGGTGACGTTCACCGTACGCCAGTTTTCGTTGGACGCGAACCCTAGGAAGAGATGGGCCGTACCGTTTCGCTCGTATTCGTAGTCGAGGATTTCCGGCTGCCCGGGTTGCACGGGACGGGGAAGGCGGGTTTCCTTCGTCGGCTGCCGGCGGGTCTCATCCATGCAGATCAAAACCTCGTCTTCGGCAACATCCCGCTGATCCGTGTACCGCACCTCCTCCCTCGCCGCCACGAACGGCGCGTTGCGGCTCGGGGGAAGGCACCCGTACGGCTTCAGCCAAGGCTTGATCTCCTTTTTCAGAGTCCTCCGTACCGTTTCCTTCGAGATGCTCTCAACGATCTCCATCTCCATCCGACGACCGGCCAGCAGCTTCAGCGTCCCGCGGACACAACCCTCGGGCGGGGAAGAACCGGCCAGAGCCACCAGCTTCGCCTCCTTCGCCCTGTCCCGGAGTTTCGGTCGGCGGTTCTCCTGCTCCCGGCGGCGGAAGGCAGCCTCCAGATCCTCCAGAACGCAGCGCTTGCGCAGGCGTTCGACCGTCGAGGCGCCGATGCCCAGGCCGCGCGCGATGTTCACATCCCGGAGGTTGCCGCCGTCACGCCCTTCGTCCGCCATCCGCAGAATCTGCGCCCGACGCCGCCGCCAGGCGGCTCCGGTACCGTCGACGATCGCCTGGAGCTCCCGACGCTCCGGCGCCGAAAGGCTCACTCGATAGAGCTTCCTGCCCTGAGGGTGGGCCAGGATCCGCTCCGGTCCCCGCACCGAACACCTGCAGGCAGGCTCGGTTCCCGGAAACCGGATCCGTCCGATCCCAAGGCCATCCCATGCTAGGTTTGTTGGAAGGCTGGGTTCCGCAGGTTCCGGATGATTCGTATTGGTGCTGGCTGTTGGTGAAGCGGCGTGGCATCCGTGGTGGTCATGGAACGCGCCGCGGATGTTTTCGAGACGACTCCGGAGGGTTTTGCGCTCCGGGATGGGGTGGTGCGCCTGGCGCGGCCGGATGAGGTGTGTCGCTGGAACCGTGTGGTGGACCGTCATCACGATCTTGGTTTCAAGCCGTTTGCGGGTCGAGGTCTGCGCTACGTGTTCACGTGGCGCGGGCAGTGGATGGGCGCTGCGGGCTGGCAAACGGGCGCCTTCCGTTGTGCGCCGCGGGACCGTTGGATGGGTTGGCGCCGCAAAGAACCGTTTGAGCGGTTGCACCTGATCGGAAACCACACGAGGTTTGTGATTCTGGGAGGTCGCCGGGCGTTTCGGGGTCTTGCCTCGTTTGCGTTGTCGCGGATGCAGCGGCGTCTCAGCGATGACTGGAAAGCTGCGTACGGCAATCCGTTGCGGGTGGCAGAGTCGTTTGTTTCGCCGACGAAGTTCCGCGGCACCCTGTACCAGGCGGCGAACGGGACGTGCGTGGGCAGGAGCAAGGGCTATGCACGCGCCCACGGGCGCTCTACCGATCCGCACGGGGAGGCGAAGGATCGGTACGGGGTTCCGCTGCGTCGCGACGCCGGTCATCGGTTGCGGGATCGTGCGCCACTTCCTGCGGCGTGGGCGTTGCGGGCGACGCAGAGCGGCCGGTCGGCGCGGGAGTTGCGCTCGATGTACCCGCATGTTGCGGCGCTTTCCGACTTCCGGCGCGCGCAGGGGCGCACGCACGGCATCGCCTCGGTCCTGTGCGTGATCGTGCTGGCGCGGCTGGCGAATCGGCACGGCGCGGTGGCGGCGGCACGCTACGCGAAGGCGATGACGCAGAAGGATCTGGCGCCGATCGGTGCGTGGAAGAACCCGGACACCGGCCGGTAGGAACCGGTGTCCCAATCGACCGTGCACCGGGTGCTGCAGAACCCCGACCCGGCGTGGATCGAGGAGGCTCTGCGGCGCTGGGCGCAGCCGCGCCTGCGGGTCGGCCACGCGATCGCGGTCGACGGCACGCGCATTCGCGGCGCCCACCGCACCGGCGAGAATCAGTACGAGACGGTCTCGCGGATCGAGCACGGGACCGGCATGCCGGTCTCGATCCTCGACGATTCCGGCGAAGGCGGGGAGATCGCCGCCGTTCACGCCGCGCTCGAGACCGCGCCGGTGGCCGGCCGTCTGCTCACGCTCGACGCGCTCCATACCACCCGCGAGACGGCACGGCGGATCGTCGAGACCCATGGCGCCGACGGGATGATGACGGTCAAGGGCAACGCTCCCAAGACCTTCGAGACGTTCGAGAGCATCCACTGGGAAACCACGAGCACGGGACGCTACAGCGAAACGCCCACGCTCGGGCACGGCCGCATCGAGCAACGCAGCATCGAAGTCTTCACCCCCGCCCGCAAAAATGATCCACGATCCTCACGTCAAACCGATCTTCCGTGTCACCCGGCGCGTCAAATGCAGGAAATCCGGAAAACAGACCATGGAACCCGCCTACGGCATGACTTCGGTCGCGGCCGACCGCGCCTCGCCGCAACCGCTCCTCGCAGGGAACCGCGGTCCCTGGGTGGTCGAAAGCCATCACCCCATCCGCGATACCACCTTCCGCGAAGACGACTCTATGCTCCGGGCCCGCAACGCACCCGCAAACAACGCGATCCTCAACACCCTTGCCCTTGCCGTCATCATCCCCAACCAGCGGAAGCTGCCCCAGCCCTTCCACAGCTTCGCCGACGCCCGTCACCCCTATGCCGACCAGCGCAAGCAGGTCCTGCACGCCGTCACAAGACCCGGCTGACCGCGCACACCCCGACCGAAACCGCAAGGATCCAAGCCGGGCCACCCAACCCGGCCGGCCTCTCGCTCGCCCCGGATCCGTCGAAACGGACCCCTCGCGCCTAGATCCGCGCCGCCACCGGGCCGCAGACGTCCGCACCTCTCACAATCGCAGACTCGAACGCGTCGACCCGCGCCGCGATCGAGACTCCGATCGCATCACAGCAACAAGCATGGGATCTCCTTGACCTGCTCCCGCTCCCCCTCGCTCCGGGCCCGGGCGGGCGTCGCACGGGGCTGCGGATGCCCGGGAGCGGGCCTCCGGCGGCGGTAGAACGGGGCCCGAGACACCCCCAGCGCCCCAATGGCATTCGAATACGACCCCCCGTGCTTCGGGCGGTTGCCGGAAGCCGGGGGCCTGGTCCGGTGGCCGGTGTCGGGGGTCAGGCGGGTACCCGGTGCTGTCCCTTGCTCCTGGGTGGTTTCGACTGCCGTACGGAACTGCGCCCGGGCCGTTCGCGCGGGATGCACCGCGAGAGGCCGGACCGGATCCGCTGGACGGATCGGGCGACCCTGGCGCTCTGCGCGAGGAACCGGGCCTTGATCTCCTTGCCGACGAGGCGCAAGCCGTTGCGGACGTGGGTGCGCAGGGCCGGCCGGTCGTCGCCGTCGTCGAGATCGTGGTCGCAGCGGTTCGCGCACGGGCGGGCGAGGGTGATGCGAACGAAGGCGGCGTAGAGCTCTGGGCGGACGCCGCGTTCGGACGGGGCGTGGAAGGCCTCGATCCGGAACGTCCCGGTCGGGTACCGTTCCTCCACGCCCCCACGAGCAGGATCGAGATCGGAGTTCGCCGGGACGGGATCCCGGCTGCCGTCAAGCAGAGAGGTCGCGAGGCCGGATTCCGTGTCGGCGTGCCGGTACCGGACGAGCCGGACGCGCAGGGTCCTCGAGCGCAGCGCGGTCTCGTCCCCGGGTGCGTCGAGGATGACGGTCCGGTCGCTCTCGCCGGAGGCGAGAACGGCGTCGAACCCGGAGTTGGCACCGTTCCGGATGCGGAACACGAAGTTCAGTTTGCGCTTCCGGTGGGCGAGAGCCCAGGCGAAGGAGGTGGAGCCGCGGTCGTAGACGATGACGTCGCCTTCGGCCGCAGGGCCGAGGTGCACGAGGGCGGCGGCCCGCTCGTTCTCGGGGTCGAACCGATCGAAGTCGACCGGGACGCGGTCGCCGATCCGGTAGAGGGCGCTGACCATGCCTTGGGGGTAGTGGGCACCGTCGATGACGCGGTAGCCGTACTGCGCGAGTTCCCTGGGCAGGGTGATCTTCGAACCGTCGACGGCGAGGGTCCTGGGGCCCTTCCCGAGCGTGCCTTCGGGACCGTGGGCGAGGACCTCCGCGTGCAGGCGCTTGAACGCGGCCTCGTCTAGCTTCTCTCGCGCCGCGCAGGCCGTCGACGCCCGCCGGAGGCTCCGCCTGCGGCAACTCGATGCCCGCGGTCTCGCACGGCTCCCAGAGCTCGCTGAGCGGGGTCCCGTAGCCCGGCCCGTGCGGCGCAGCAACGAGACGGAGCACGAACCGCAGGATCCGCAGGCGGTGGAAGACGCGCCGGCGTCTTTGCCCGCGCGCGTCCTCGCGTTCCGCGATCGCGGCGGCGGCCGCGACGAGCGTCGCCCAGCGCTTCGAGAACCGTCGGTCGGCGGCGGCCGACCGTCCCCGCTCGGCCCGCGTCGCAGGCGTGCGCCGCGCCGCGCCGCGCTCCGAGCGCAGGATCGCGCGGGCCCCCTCGCAGAGCGGCAGCACGGAGACTCCCGTGCGCGACGTGCCCCGGCCCGCGGTGTCCCCGATGCGCTCCCCGTGGGCCGCACGGGAGCACGAGGCCCGGAACCGGGTCTCGTCGACGAAGGTCTCGATGCGGACGGGACGCCCGCCGTGGAGGCGTTCCCCGTCGTCGGCGAGGCGGCGCGTGGCCAGAACCAGGGCCGAGGACGCCAGGTTCTTCGAGACGACCCAGGGGAACCCGAGGTACCTTGAATGGACCGTCCTCCGGTGGCGGTTGCGGTCGCGCCTGCGGTCCGTCCATCCGATCCCGCGGTCCCGGCACGGAAGCGTCTTCGTCCCCGCCTCGAACCGGATGCAACCCCGCCGGCGCCCCTGCCGGTCGGTCACGAAGGAGCGGACCTGCGCCCCGAAAGGGCGCTGGTAGCCGAGGTAAGGGTGCCGGTCGACGAAGGCGTTCCCCAGCTGCCGCCCCTCGGGGTCGGGGACCGGCTCGACGCGAAGCGGGCGCAGTTCCGACCGCGGAGCCACGATCTCCGGCTCCGGGTCGGAGGCCGAGGTCCAGACCGGGGCAGCGGCCCGGTCGCGGACGGGGTCCTCGCGCACGGGCGGCCACGTCCGGATGCCGTGGCGCTCCAAGGTCTCCAGCATCCCGAGGCCGGCCCCGACCCTGGAGTCGCCCTTCGCTGTCGTCCCGTGAAGGTGCTCGCAGAGGGTCTTCGCCCGCTCGTTGCGGCGGCAGGGGGAACACCGACCCACGGTCTCCCGAACCTCCGCGATCGGCTGGCGGGTCCGGCGGCGGCCCGAAAAGGGGGTCGACTTCAGGTCGATGATTCGCGGGTCCATGGGGATTCCCGTAGCCACGATTCGACGACATCATGCGAATCGGCGGGCGCTGGTCAAGCGGTGCGTGGACGACCCGCCCACGCACCGAAACGTCACCTCCTATCCAAGGCTTGCCGGTATGGGAAAACCGCCGTCACCTCGACGCACAGATCCGAATGCCATGGCCCCGCACGGGGGCCGCGTCCCGCGGCTGTCGCGCCCCAGGGGCCGCTATGCGCCGCTACGGGCGGCAGACGCTGGAAGGGACCCGCGGCGGACCCGGCGACGGACACGCTCGGGGCCGGCTGGCAGGGGCCGCGGGCGCATGGGGCCGACCCCGGCGGCGCATGGAGACGCTGGCAGGGACGGCGACGGCCGCGCGGCAATACGACTACATGCGCCGCAACCGTGCGCACCTAGTAGTACGGAAACATTGAACTGACGATAGTATCCTGGCAAGATTTCCGTGTCGGTTCGGGTCGGCCCCGTGTCGGTTCGTGTCGGCACGCGTGGGCGCCCGATCGGTACGGCGCTCTCTGGTTCATCCCCATAGACCCGATGCCGAACGTGCAGGCTCTCATGCTCTCTTGGGGATCGGACGGATCCGGTTTCCGGGAACCGAGCCTGCCTGCAGGGGTTCGGTGCGGGGATCGGAGTGGATCCTGGCCCATCCTCAGGGCAGGAAGCTCGATCGAGTGCGCCTTTCGGCGCCGGAGCGTCGGGAGCTCCAGGCGATCGTCGACGGTACCGGAGCCGCCTGGCGGCGGCGTCGGGCGCAGATTCTGCGGATGGCGGACGAGGGGCGCGACGGCGGCAAACTCCGGGATGTCGACCTCGCGCGCGGCTTGGGCATCGGCGCTTCGACGGTCGAACGCCTGCGCAAGCGCTGTGTTCTGGAGGGTCTGGAGGCCGCCCTCCGCCGCCGGGAGCAGGAGAACCGCCGACCGAAACTCCTGGACGGGGCGAAGGAGACGAAGCGGGTGGCTCGGGCCGGTTCTTCCCCGCCCGAAGGTTGTGTTCGCTGGACGCGGAAGCTGCGGGCCGGCCGTCGGATGGAGATCGTCAAGAGCATCTCGAAAGAAACGGTACGGAGGACTCGGAAAAAGGGAGATCCAGCCTTGGCTGAAGCCGTACGGGTGCCTTCCCCCGAGCCGCAACGCGCCGTTCGTGGCGGTGATGGAGGAGGTGCGGGACACGGATCCGCGGGATGTTGCCGAAAACGAGGTTTGGGTCTGCAGGGATGAGACCCGTCGGCAGCAGACGAAGGAAACCCGCCTTCCCCGCCCCGTGCGGCCCGGGCCGCCGGAAATCGTCGACTACGAATACGAGCGAAACGGTACGGCCCATCTCTTCCTGGCGTTCGCGCCCAATGAAAACTGGCGTACGGTGAAGGTCACCGATCGCCGCACGGCGCGGGACGGGGCGCAGTTCATCCGGGAACTCGCGGATGATCACTTCCCCGGAAAGAAGATCGTACGGGTCATGGACCACCGGAACACGCACAGCCCCGCATCGCTATATGAAGCCTTTGCACCTCAGGAGGCCATGCGGGTGCGAAAACGGTTCGAGTTTCGGTACCCGCCGAAGCACGGAAGCTGGCTCCACAGGGCCGAGATCGAAATCGGCGCGTGGTCGCGACCGTGTCTTCGACGACGCCTTCCCGACCGCGCCACCCTGCTGCGGGAGACCGCGGCGTGGGTCAAGCGCCGCAACGCGGCCGGCGGCACTGTCGACTGGCGGTTCACGACGGCAGACGCCCGGGTGAAACTGAAGTCTCTATATCCATCAATCCAATGATTCCGTACTACTAGAATCCCTTGTTAAACATGGGTCGAGACCACCTTGCAGAAGATCCACGACGGCCTCTCCCGTCCCCGCGCTCGCCGGCGCGTCGACGACGTCGGGCGCCGGATCGGCCGGATCCGGGAGCCATGCCGTCGCGCCGCTCCACACGACGCCGTCGAGGGGCCACCGACGATCTCGGAGCCCAAGCCACGGCCGTGACCGGGAAACGCCGGCCGGCTCCCGACCCCGAACGCACCCGTCCCGGCGTCGATGCCCTGCGCCCCCACCGCACCGACGGGGACGACGACCCCTTGGGGCGCACCGACACGATGCGCACGGACCTGGAGACCGGGTTTCGGTCGCGGAAATCCGAACCGGGCCTGCAGCCGATCTTCCATCCCAAGGAATGCCGGGCCGACGGCCACGGGTTCCGCCCGTCCTCGCCTACCCGTGGGTCCCGAGGATCCGCCGCACCTTCCAAGCGCACGGGGACCCTCGAAGCGGGAGCCGCCTCCGTGCCGACCTCGAAGGGCAGCAGCGGGTCACGGCGACCTTCCGGCAGGCCAACGGCCGGCCAACGGTCCGACCCTCCCGGTCCGCAAGGCCACCCGGGCCGAACCCGAGCCGCGCAGCCTCTCCGACGCGCTCGGGATCCCGCACGCCCCCGGAGGCACCCGAAGGCTGACCATCGGAAATAAAGCTTCGCGCACGAAATGTCGTGCCTGACAGGCTTTCGAAGGGCGCCGAAACCCTGAGAACCCCTTGTGTTCTGGAATCCCTTGTTAAACATGGGTTAATCCCTTCTGGAACAGTGGGTTGTAGAATTTCTCGTTAACCTTGGGTCAGGATTCCGGCGTGAGGGGAGTCGGCGCGCACCCTTCTGTCCCGCATCGATCGCAAGGGCAAGGTGCTCAGCCCGGACGATGTTGCGTCCACCCGAGATATGACCGGCCGGCGCCGATTCCGTCCCGGCCGGCAAGGGGAATCCTCCCGAAACGGACCGACCCCGCGGCACCGGCAAGCGGTTCCTCCCGACCCGGGTTTCCCGCAAGGGTCAGTGCCCCAGCAGGGGGAGAAGAGCTTGGTGTGGTGCTGGCTTTCGGGGGCGGGGTTTGCTGTCAGATCCCCCGGCAGGAAGAAAGCGATCAATCGATCGTCCGGATTCCGCACCACCGCACCGATGTCCGCTCCCGAGACTCTCGTCGGGGAGAACGTACGACGATGGAGACCTACGGGATCCGTCCCGTTCCCCGAGCGATGCCGCGCCGGACATGCTCAGCATCCCCACGTCCCGTGCCAACGCGCCGGCCCTCGCCCCGATCCTCCGCACGGTCGTGGAGACACGAGGACTGGCCCGCGCCCTGCGGTACTCCGGCGGGAACGGAACCGAATCTTTCCTGCAATCACCCGGCCCGGAACCGGGATCTCCCCCATCTCCGAGGTCGAGCCCATCCGGGCGCGAACCGGCGCCCGAGAGCCCGGGCAGCCTGCGGAATCCCGGGCTCTGTCGGCGCCGATTCGCACATGAACGCGATCGGCGGATCCCGGGTACGACCCGAAGTCGGCGGACATCCAGATTCGGACCCCCCCAAGAATCCCAGCGCGGGGTGATCCTGCGTCGCAGATGTCGTTCCTCGGCCGCACTGCGCCCGCACGGCCGGCCGCCGGCCGAGCACGGAATGGGTGACGGCGACCGCCACCGGAACCGACAGCCGACCGACGGATCAGCGGGCCGTGAAGTCCAGCACGCCCTGGACCGGGGCGGCGGCACCCCGGTTGTCCGGCTGCCGGGCCGCCGGCACCCGTTGAGAACCGTCTCGGGGCAGGTCTTCAGGATCCGGCACACCGTCCCAAGCCCGCCAAGAAACCGGCCCGCCACATCGGCGGCATACGACGTTTCGCCGACGTCGCTGCACCGGGCGGGTAAAGCAGCCGGCTGCGCACGCTGCGATCCACCGTGGAGGACTGAACTTCAGCGTGTGACAGCGGTCGCCGGAACATCCGATAGCCCGCGCCTTGGCGCGCCAGACGGCATCATGGTGATGCTGCGGTCCCACCAGTGCATGCGCGATTTCGTGAAGAATCGTGTCATCGAGTTCGGCCGGATCCGCGACCCGGACGTACAGCCTCGACAGCGAGATCATTTTTTTCGTGAAGTTGCAGGCTCCTGCCCGGGCCCGGGACTCATCCAGACTCGCAACCCATCCGACCGCATCGAGTCCGTGCTGCCGCAGGAGGTCCCGGCAGCGGGCGAGAGCCCGGTTCTCGGTCTCCGAATGATCCCTTGTGGAGCCCTGTACCTGCAGCTGCCTGTAAGGAACCCGGTACTGCTGCCCGCGCGCCGAGCGCACCGTGGCACATTTCCGTCCGAGCGACACGACGCGCCCACCAACTTGGCTGTTCTTGTAGACAAAATTCACGGGAATGCCCGGCGAAATCCGGGCCTTGATGCGATCAATCGTACTCATTGCGTTCCAGAACCATCTTGGTGATCAAAAAAACCTGTTTCGTCCGAATTCAGTACTCGAATCTCGACCCTTGCGCCATCCGCACCTGACGTCCCGCGGGAACCGCCAAGCATCCTCCATGACAACCTTGCTACTGCCGACGACCGGATCACCTGACTTCCGACTGCGCCCGATCATACACGACCGGCCGCAGGCCGCAACAGCGGCGGATGGTCCCGGTCGCCCGCGCCGCCGCCGACCCGCCCCTCGACCTCGGATCGCCGATGACCGCAACCCGTTTCGGGTGCAGGGCGTCCTCCAAGATCAAGGCCCCGTCCGTACCGCTCATCCCGGATCCAGAGGCCATCATCGAAGGCTTTCAGCTCCGCGGGGCAGAGTCGTTCTTGCCCACTTCGCAGCGGTTCCGGATCCCGGTGCGGGGTGGTGCAGCCGATCAGATCGACGATCGGGGCGAGGCTTCCCGAGCCGGACTCCTGCCGGATCGGGCATCAAATCGAGCATGCCGAGAACCGGTCTACCGAAGCGGTGGTTTCCTGACGGTCCCTCAGCCCCCAGGTCCGCCGGTCGAAAGCACAGGCGGCACGGCCGGGGCAGGAACCCGTCACGGCCCACACGATTCTCGAAGGATCGGGGAACGTTGCCGAACCGCCGGGCATCCGCTTTGATGTCGCGAAGGACTGCGGGGGCGCCCTTCCGCTCGCCCGGGCCGGCGGCCATCCCGCGAGTCAGCCCGCACGCGCAGGCGGCGGAGCGGAGCAGCAGGGTCCGACCGGAACCCGGCCATGTCGACCGGAGCGAGGGATTCCGCGCCGAGTCCCGTACGCTGCTCGGCTAGGGACAAGGGCATCCCCGCAACGGGTAGACCGGTCCGCGCCCCGTCATGATGGACTGGGGGTCGGCGGTATGCGAAGTCCGGATCTTCACACGGGACCGCAGCGCGGGCCGCCGTCGCGGCCCCGCCTGTATCCTCGCGAACCGATCGTCGTGTCCACCAGAAGTTCCGACCATGGCAACAGCTTGCGCATTCGTGTTCCCCGGCCAGGGATCCCAGACACCCGGGATGGGACGCGCAGTCCGGGATGCCTTCCCGACCGCGGCCGAAACCTGGGAAGAGGTCGACGACGCATTGTCGTTCGCGTTGTCCCGGCTGGTCTTCGAAGGGTCCGGATCCGAACTGACGCGAACCGAATTCGCACAGCCGGCGCTCCTCACCGTATCCCTCGCACTGTGCCGGGTGATGGAGCGCGATGGCGGCGTGGCGCTGACCCGCGCCGCCCGGTACGCAGCCGGTCATTCGTTGGGAGAGTACACGGCCCTAGCCGCCGCGGGGACGTTTGCCCTCGCAGACGCCGTGCGTCTGGTCCGACGCCGGGGCCGGGCCATGCAGGCGGCCGTCCCGGAAGGACAGGGCGCCATGGCAGCGTTGATTGGCGGAGACCTGGCCGGGGCCGACGCACTGGTCGCCGACGCGGCCGACGGCGATGCGCTCGCCATCGGCAATGACAACGCTCCCGGCCAGGTCGTGGTATCCGGCACCGCGGCCGCCGTCGACCGGGCCGTGACGTCGGCCCCTCGACATGGGTTCCGACGCGCGATCCGGCTGGCCGTCAGCGCCCCCTTCCACTGCGACCTGATGGAACCCGCCGCCCGTGCGATGGAGGCCGCGCTGGCGAATCTGCGACTGCGGCCGCCCACAGTGCCGGTGATCGCCAACGTCGATGCCGGACCCGTGAACGATCCTGCCGCCATTCGCGAACGACTCGTCGCCCAGGTCACGGGACGGGTGCGGTGGCGGGAATCCGTGGAGCGGCTGCGCCGGGGCGGCGTGGATATGGTCGTGGAGGTCGGTCCCGGACAGGTGCTTACCGGGCTCGCCAAGCGCATCGACCGCAGTCTGGAGACGATGAACGTGGCCGAACCCGAGGATCTGGACGCTCTGTTCCGCGTCCTGTGACGAATCGGACGAATCGGAGGAATGACGGATGTTTGATCTCGGCAACCGGGTCGCGCTGGTAACGGGTGCCTCCGGAGGCATCGGTCGCGCGATTGCCCGAGCCCTCCACCGGGCCGGGGCGGCCGTGGTGCTGACCGGGACGCGCGAAGACGCACTGCGCCGGCTGGCCGAGGAACTGGAAGAGCGCACGCACTGCATCGTCGCGGATCTTGCCGAAGGCGGCGCCGCGGGCACCCTCGTCGGGGCCGCCGAACATGCCCTCGGTCCGGTCGACATTCTCGTGAACAATGCCGGCATCACCCGCGACGGACTGGCACTTCGCATGAAGGATGCCGATTGGCAGGTCGTCCTCGAGGTGAACCTTGCGGCGGCGTTCCGGATGGCGCGGGCCGTGCTCCGCGGGATGATGCGTCGACGCTCCGGTCGAATCATCAATGTTTCCTCGATTTCCGGGATCCTGGGGAATCCCGGCCAAGCCAACTACGCCGCCGCCAAGGCCGGACTGATCGGCATGTCGAGATCCTTGGCCCTGGAAGTCGCCACCCGCGGCATCACCGTGAACTGTCTGGCTCCCGGATTCATCGATACCCCGATGACGGACGCCCTGCCGGACACGGTTCGGGAAGATGCACTGGCGAGAGTGCCCATGAAGCGGTTCGGCCAACCGCAGGAGATCGGGGCGGCGGCGGTGTATCTTGCCTCGGATGAAGCCGGCTACGTCACCGGCCAGACCCTGACCATCGCCGGCGGCCTGGGATGACCTCCCTCCCCGGGGCAGCATCGGCAGCGGACCGGAAGGGTCGGTACCGTTCAGCCCGGGACGAGGGCGGCCGGCGTTCGGGGCGGATCCGGAGCCGCTCCGGACGCCGGCAGCGCTTGCATCCCGGCGGAAGTATGGTAACGAGACCGCGCTGGACTTCAGCCTCGTGCGCCGGTGCCGTCGCGCCGGCAGCACTTCGTCTTCTCGTCCCCACCACAACCTACCGGACGGATGTCACCCCATGAGCGATATCGCGCAGCGCGTCAAAGACATTGTCGTCGAGAATCTCGGCGTCGAATTGGATCAGGTCACCGAGAACGCCAGTTTCGTCGACGACCTTGGTGCCGACAGTCTCGACACGGTCGAACTGGTCATGGCCTTCGAGGAAAAATTTGGCTGCGAAATTCCCGACGATGCAGCAGAGAAGATCGTCACCGTTCAGGATGCGATCCAGTACATCGAACAGCAGGTAAGCTGACCGCGATCCCGCGGCACCTCCGCATGAAGCGCGTCGTCGTCACCGGCATCGGCTTGGTCACACCGCTGGCCGTCGGCACGGAAGCCAACTGGCAGCGGCTGCTCGCGGGCGAATCGGGAATCGGTCCCCTGACCGGCTTCGATTCCGATGACCTGCCGTGCCGGGTGGCCGGCCAGGTACCTGGGCCCGATGCGCGCGACGGCCTGAATCTCGATGCCCTGATGCCGGCCCGAGACCGGCGGCGACTGGATCCGTTCATCCTGTACGCCGTCGCCGCGGCCGACGAAGCACTTCTCGATTCCGGCTGGAGGCCCGATGGCGACGCGACCGAAGCGCGCAATCGAACGGGAGTCATGATCGGATCCGGCATCGGCGGGCTTCAGTCGATTCACGAAGCATCGGTCGTGCTGGAGCAGAAAGGTCCGCGCCGGATCACCCCCTTCTTCATTCCGTCGAGCCTCATCAATCTCGCGTCGGGCCAGGTGTCCATCCGCCACGGCTTTCGCGGCCCCAATCATTCGGTGGTGACCGCCTGCGCCACCGGCGTCCATGCGATCGGGGACGCCGCCCGGATCATCCGCACCGGAACCGCCGATGTCATGGTAGCGGGCGGGGCGGAAGCCTCCGTATGCCGACTGGGCATCGCGGGATTCGCTGCCATGCGGGCGTTGTCCACGAACTTCAACGACGCGCCCGACCGCGCTTCGCGGCCGTGGGACCGGGACCGGGACGGGTTCGTCATGGGGGAAGGCGCGGGCATCGTGGTGCTGGAAGAGTTCGAACACGCGCGCGCGCGGGAGGCCCGGATTTACGGTGAGATCAAGGGCTACGGCCTGTCCGGAGACGCTCACCACATCTCGGCGCCGGCGCCGGATGGAGACGGCGGCTTCCGGAGCATGCAGGCGGCCCTCGCCGATGCCGACATGGCGCCGACCGACATCGATTATGTAAATGCGCACGGCACGTCGACCCCGTTGGGAGACGAAATCGAGCTCGGAGCCATCCGCCGATTGTTCGGCAATCATGCGGCCGACCTCTCGATCAGTTCGACCAAGTCCTCGATCGGGCACTTGCTGGGGGCTGCCGGAGCGGTCGAGACCGTGTTCGCGATCCTTGCGGTGGTGCACGGTGCCGTGCCGCCGACGCTGAATCTGGACCGACCCTGCCCGGGGTCCGAAGGACTGGACCTGGTTCCGCATGCGGCCCGGTACCGTCCGGTCCGGGCCGCACTGTCCAATTCGTTCGGGTTTGGCGGAACCAATGCTTCCGTCATTGTCGGCCGCGTCGACTGATCCGGTGCCGGGCCGATGGCTCGTCGCTGTCGCCGTGCCGCTGGCCTTGGTCCTCGCGCCCGTCCTGCTGTACGCGGCGTTCCGGATCGATGGCCCCCACGCGGAACCCCGAACCGTGATGGTGAGCCCAGGCACTCCCCTGAGCAGCATTGCGTCGCGCCTGCAGGACGCCGGCGTGATCCGTTCCGCATGGCTGTTCGAGGCGGGCGCGCGGATGATGGGGATCGGGCACCGACTGCAAGCCGGAGAATACGCCTATCCTGCGCAGGCATCCATGTGGAAGATCGCCGATGCCATGGTACGCGGCGACGCCGTGCTGCATCGAGTCACACTGGTCGAAGGCAGCACCGCCCGTCAGGCTGCGGCCCTGCTCAACCAGAACGACGTGCTGGGCGGCAGCCCGGTGGCCGTGCCGCCGGAAGGCTCGCTGTTTCCCGACACCTACCTGTTTCGACGCGGATCGCCCCGGGCCGCGATCCTGGACCGGGCACAATCCAAGATGACGGAGGTGCTTGCGAAAGCATGGGAACATCGCAGTCGCGACCTGCCGTACCGAAGCCCCGAGGAAGCACTCGTACTGGCCTCCATGATCGAAGCGGAAACGGCGCTGCATTCGGAACGTCATCGGGTCGCCGCCGTCTTCGTCAACCGCCTCCGGCGGAACATGCGCCTGCAGTCCGACTCCACCGTCCTCTACGGCATGGATCCGGGCTCTCCGCGCACGCTCTTCAGGTCCGATCTCCGGCGCCCGCACCCTTGGAACACCTACCGTATGCGGGGTCTTCCGCCGACACCGATCGGCAACCCCAGCCTCGCGTCCATCCAGGCCGCCATGCGTCCGGCGGACACGGACGATCTCTATTTCGTTGCCAACGGGTTCGGCGGCCATTCGTTCGCAGCCACGCTTCGACAGCACAACCGGAACGTGGCTCGCTGGAAAAGGCTTCGCGACCGGGCAGCAGCAGAGGTCGACACCGACCGATAACCGGTCGTGCGCCGCGACAGCCGAGGCGGCCAGCAGGAACGACCGGAAGCATGCGACCGGTGCATCCAAGCTGTCGCGCAGGATGGCCCCCGCGTCGGGATCACCGGCTTCGACCCATCAGGAGACAGTTCGATCGGGCCGGACCCCCTTCCGGCCCAATGGCATTCGGATCTGCGCGTCGAGGTGACGGCGGTTGTTCCCGCACCGGCACACCTTTGATAGGGATGGGAGTTTCGGTGTGCAGGCGGGTCGGTCCACGCATCGCTTGAGGGTGTGATTCACATCTCTTCCTGATCAGAAGGTTGCGGTTTTGTCGAGGCCTCCGGCCCGTCCGAGGCGGTGCACCTGGGTGCGGATCACGGCCCGGTGCAGCCATGCCAGCGAGCTCTCCAGCCGTCGTTCGTAGTCCTTCGCCAACGGCCCATCGACGACGGCACCGGAAGCAGCGTCTCCAGATAGCCCACTCCGCATCTGTCCGATCACTTTCGAGGCGCGATCCCCCCGCCACGGATACGTCGCACGAGCGGTCTCGCTCCAAGCCTTGGCATCCTCCCGAGATCGTTGCCAGCCACATCGTAGAAGCGAGCATCGGGGCCGCTCCATAGTTTCCGCACAGGCTCTGAGAGGCCGCCACGCGATCGAGCCTCCCCGGGGGTCGACCGACCAGACCGCTGCCACACTCCGATACCCGGGCGCCCAAGGGACCAACCCCGCACCTGCAACGCTCCGGGAACGGTTTCGCACATCCCACACACCACCAGAACCGGCCGTTTCAGCCTCCCTTCATCCAACGTTCGCAGAATCCCCGGAGCATGGGAAAAGCTTGGGAATCGGGGTCGCTCCATAGTTTCCGCACAGGCTCTGATACTGTCGTCCGTTCCCGACCCGAACCTGCTTCGCCGTCCGGCCCGCGAGTTCCAGCACAATGACCGCATCCGAACCGGACGCCGCGTCGCCATCCCATACCCGGCCGGAATCCCCGTGCGGGGGTCTGGTGCTCGTGCTGTCGGCCGCGTCGGGCTGCGGCAAGACGACCGTGCTCCGTCAGCTGCTCAAGACGGAACCGCGGCTCGAGATGTCCATCTCGGTCACGACCCGCAAGCCACGAGCCACGGAACGGCGCGGCGATCACTACCGCTTCGTGAGCGAAACGGAATTCGCGCGCCTCCTGCATGCCGGCGAACTGCTGGAGCACGCCGAAGTGTTCGACTGCCGGTACGGCACCCCGCGGCACCCCGTCGAAGCATGTCTCGCGCAGGGACGGGACGTCGTCGCTGACCTCGACTGGCAGGGTGCCGCAAGCCTGCGATCGGTACTGGGGGATCGATGCGTCTCGGTCTTCATGCTGCCTCCGTCGATGACCGAACTGGAACGGCGCGTCCGCACCCGCGGTCAGGACTCGGAAGCCTCAATCGGACGGCGGCTGGCCAAGGCTGCGGAAGAAATCTCGCACTGGCGGGAGTTCGACTACGTGATCGTGAACCACGATCTCAACACCTGCGTCGAGGATATTCGGGCGGTTGCCCGGGTCGAACAGATCCGGCGGCGGTCGGGAAGCATCAACCGATTCGTCGAGAGGCTGCTTCGGAACTGATTCCCCGGTTTCCGTACGCTTCGGCAAGGCGGACGAATTCGGCCACCGAGAGCTCCGCCGCCCGCCGGTCCGCTGCCAGTCCGGCCCGCTCCGGCAGGGTTGCACGGCCGCCCAGTCCGGCCAGCGCCGAGCGCAGCATCTTCCGGCGCTGCCCGAACGCCGCGCGCACCACGACCCGAAGATCCTCCGCGGTACACCGGCCGATCTCCGCCGCCGGACGGGGAACGATTTCCACGAGAGCGGAGTGCACCCGGGGCGCCGGCACGAACACGTCCGGCGGCACGGCAAACCGGATTCGTGCCCGGGCCGCCCACTGCACCAGCACCGAAAGCCGACCGTAGTCCGGCGTGCCCGGAGCAGCCGTGATGCGGCGCGCGACTTCCCGCTGGAACATCAGCGTGAAGCCCGTGATCCCGGACGGCGGCGGTAGCCAGTCCACCAGGAGACGCGAGGCGATGCCGTACGGAAGGTTGGCAACCACCCGCACCGGAGGTTCGCCGGCTGTTTCCAGCCGGAAGTCGCGGGCATCCGCCTCCAGCACGGACAGCCGTCCGGCCGCAGACTCCACCAGGGTCTGCAGGGCGGCCACGCAGCGGGGATCGCGCTCGATCGCGACCACCTTTCGTGCTCCCGCATCCAGCAGCGCGCGCGTCAGCGCGCCGGGGCCGGGGCCGATCTCCACCACCACGCCGTGCCCAAGGTCTCCGGCCGCCCGCGCAATGCGGGCGGCCACGTTCAGGTCGAACAGGAAGTGTTGACCGAAGGACCGGCGGGGAGCAATGCCGGCGGCCGCGACGATGGCGCGAATCGGCGGCAGGTCCGTGATCGTCGCCGCCTCGCCCACCGGTCAGAGACGGCGATCAATCAGAGCGCCGGCGCGCAGTTGCTGCAGCAGCGCGCGGTCGGTCGTGACGGCATTGCGGCGAAACACCTGTTCCTCGGCCTGGCGGCGCAAGACCTCTTCGTTGCCGGGCACGGTCAGGGCACGTCGTTCCAGCAACTGAACCAGGTAGATCGCGCCCTCGGTCTCCACCGGAGCGGACACCCGACCGTCCCCCAGCTGCGTCAGGACGGCCGCCAGTGCCGGGTCCACCGCATCGCCCCGCACCCAATCACCACCCGGCGAATCCGGCAGGCCCTGCGAATGCCGGAGCGCCAGCAGACGGAAGTCGGCCCCCCGGTCCAGTTCGCCGCGCAACCGATCCGCCTCGGCCCGGACCGCCACCCGGTCGTCCGGGCCGTCGGCCCGCAGGACGATCCGGGCGATCCGGTACTCCGGCTGCCCCTCGGCCGCCCGGATGTCGGCGATTTCCTTCTCGACTTCCTGCGGCTCGATCACCACCCGCCGCCGGAGAATCCGGTTCCAGCGCACGTCCGCATGAATCTTGGCCCAGACCGTGACATCCGAAATGCCCTCCTGGCGCAGGGTCCGCGCGAACCGATCCGGGTCCATGCCGAACGTCGCGGCCAGGCGTGCATAGGCAGCTTCCGCCTCGTTTCCCCCGATCTCGACGGAAAGGCGCTTGGCGGCCTGCACCTTGAGGCGCTCGTCGATCAGGCTTTCCAGAACCTCCTGCACCATCCGATCCCGCGCCGCCGGGCTTTCCGGAGCGCCCAGCGTGGCGGCGGTGAACCGGACCCGGGAGGTCAGGTCATGGACCGAAATCGGATCATCGTTGACGACGGCCACGATGCGGGAGAGCTCCACCTCCTGCGCCCCGGCCCGTCCGGCGAGATCGGGCGGCAGCACCCCGCCCACCGCGAGCAGGGCGAACAGGACCGCCGGCCGGCGGCAGCGGGCGCGGAGCGGCCGGAGGCCGTCAGGACATCGGAAGCGGGGCATTCAGAATCCAAGCAGGGTGATGTTCAGACCCACCGAGGATGACGGCGGAATGTCCGACGCCTGCGTGGGTTCTTTCAGAAAGCTCACGGAAAGGTCCAAGCATTCGTTGCGGAAACTCAGAAGGAAGCCGGTCTTCAGCGTGGACGAGAACGCCGCCCGGTCCAGATCCCGCAGATGATAGCCCGACAGCTTCCATTGCGGCGTCATCTGCCAACCCAGCCGGGTACCGACCTGTTCGGCGCTCACCGAGGACAGCGACGTCGGATCGTCCTGCAACCGGACGTACGTAAACTCGGTCTCGAGCGGACCCAGACGCAGGTCCACGCCGACCTGATCGTGACGGACGCCCGAGACCGCAGGCGAGCGCCGGAAATTCCAGTAGGCGGCACCGAGGCCTTCGATCCGTGCGACCACCGAACCCACGAGATCCGACAGTCGGTCCGCCAGACCCGTGTGATCGGCGAAATCCCGCTCGCCGGTCAGGCGCAGGACATGGCCGACCAGACCTCGCGCCGTGATGCCCCCGGCTCCCTGGAATGTCCCCCTCAGTCCCGCATTGACCCGGAGGCCGCCCTCCACGCGGTCGAGGCCAGGGAAGCGGTTGGAGTCGAACAGAGTCACATGGCTGAGCTCCACGTCCACCGAATCCGTGTTCGGAACCGGGTCGCGGTTCAGCCCCTCGGGTGCGGCCAGCACCTTCACCACGGGCTCGACCGTCACCTGACCGCCGGCCACCCGCCGCACCAAAGGAAACCGCCAGCCGAGTTCCGCCGCCGGCGCCAATCGGACCACCTTGCCGGCCGAGGCCTCCACATCGCCCGCGCCGGGCCGCGCGTCGAAGGCATCCGCCCGAACCCGCACCACCGCATCCAGGACGTGACCCGGTTCGCGCAGGAAACTGCGTTCCCAGCTGCCCGTCAGCGACAGCCTGCGGTTCGTCCGACCGTCATCCTGCCCGAGGACCAGAAGGTCGCCGACGGCGACGATGCGGCCTCCGAACACGCCGGGACCGCTGGTCCAGCGGATGCGGCCGTGCGGAAAGATGGTCGGCACGCGGTCATCCCTGGAGAGCACCGAGAGGTTCTGGAAACCGTAGACTTCGAGATCGGCCCGGAGGCGGTCGCTCCGCTTGCGAAGGTACCCGTACTGGGACAGCACGTTGATCCCCCGTCCGATCCCGTACCGCGCGAGATACGACGAATCGCTCGCGCGCGTCGCGTCCCAGCCCACCGACCAGCCGTCGCGCAGACCGATGGCGCCTTCGGCGGCCAGGTGCCCGCGGACGGCCAGCGCACGGGTGCCGTCCGCCCGCGCCCGGCTGCCGCGGGTCGCCGAGGCCTCCACCCGATAGTCGGAACTGACGCCCGCCCGGCGCCACAGGCCGCTCAGGAAGACTCCCTCGCGCGTGGAGTACGCCGTGCGCAGTTCCAGGTCCTGCGCGGGGCCGAGCGGCAGGAAATACGGCACGCTCACAGTCAGTCCGAGGGCGCTGTCCGACCGGGCGTCCGGCAGCAGGAATCCGCGCGCCCGGCGCACCGTATGATCCTTGAACCGAGCCCACGGGAGATAGAAGATCGGGAGGCCGAGAGCCTCCAGCCAGATGTCCCGGTAGGTCAGATCCTGCCGTGCGGCCTCGTGGGTAGCGGCGTCCGCCCGAATGCGCCACGGGGGAGGGCCCGCGTCCTCGGGGCAGACGTCGCAGCGCGTGTAGGTCACGTCCCGGAACACCGTCCGGTCTCCCCGGGTCCGCCGGGCCGACCGGGCGGACAGCACCCCGCCGCCCGCCAGCCGGGAACGCAGGGCGGCAAACGCACCGCTGCGCAGATCCTCGTCGAGTTCGATCCGCTCCATCGTGTGAACCGTCCCGTCGCCGTCGGTCAGCCGTACCCGGCCCTCGGCAAAGATCCGGCCCTCGGCGTACCGGTACTCGACCCGGTCGGCGGTCAGCGTCCGGTCTCCCGAACGCAGCCGCACGTTGCCCTCGGCCTCGACCACCGAGGTCCGTTCCCGGGCCGTGAACCGGTCGGCCGTGATTTCGGCCTCGGCCGTCGCCATTCCCGGCCGCCCGCACACGACCAGCATCAGCATCCCGAACCGGATGCCGGCCCGCCTCGTCACCCGTCCTCGTGATGCAGGATGGCGGCCACGCCGAACACGGCCGGCAGCAGCGCCGGGAGCCAGGCGGCCAGCGCGACGGGAATGTCGGTGGTCTCTCCGAAGCTCCGGCAGAAGTCGCGCAACGCGTAGAACAGCACGAGGCAGAGCAGCAGGCCCGCATAGCGCAGCCACGGCGCGAGACGATCCTCGACCGGGACCATGAACGCCGCTCCGAGCAGCATCATGCTGGCGAGAGCGGCCGGCAGGGACAGGAGGCTGTGAAACTGCATCGCGTGCGCACGCGACGAGAATCCGAACCGTTCCAGCACCGCGACGTACTGCGGCAGTTTCCACAACGGAATCATCCCAACCGGCATGAAGCCCTCGTCGATGGCGCGACGGTCCAGGGTGCTGGCGATCGCGTAGGTCGGGGTCCGTTCGACGGCGAGGTCCCGGTCCACGACGACGCTGTCCTGCAGCTGCCAGGTACCGGCGTCGTCCAGCCGCGCGGTAGCGGCACTGATCCATTCGTCGAGGCGTCCATCCGATCCGAACCGGAACACCACAACGTCGCTCAGCCGCACGGTCGCCGGATCCACCGTGCGGGCGTGGACGAAGGTATCCCCCTCCACATCCGCCTGGCGGATCCAGAAGCCCGAACCCAGCAGCGTCAGCCGGCCGGAATCCCGGCCGAAATGTCGTGCCTCGAGGTGGTCCAACCGGGATTGGGTCGCGGCGCTCACGGCATTGCCGACCAACAGCCATCCCACCCCGACCGCGCCTGCCAGCAGGATCCCCGGCAGGACCAGATGCACCCACGAAATCCCGACCGCGCGCACGGCCACGAGTTCGCCGTGCCGGCCCAGGTGGCGGTAGGAGAGTGCGCTGCCGATCAGGACAATCACGGGCAGCAGGTGCTCGACCAGGTACGGGAAGTGCAGCAGCGACAGCTCGCCCACCAGACGCAGGTCGCCGATGCCGCGGGCCGCCGCCCGCCGCCAGAACTCGACGAAATTTCCGGCGAGCAGCAGGGCCGAGACCACCGCGAATCCCACCGCCATTCCGGCCCCGTGGCGCCGGGCGAGGTACGTCCAGACCCGGAAGGAGGTCGTCATGCTTCCGCCCGCGACCACGGGTTCGCACCCCGGCGGAAGTCGTGTCCGCGGACCGCGATCAAGGTCAGCACGAACGCCGCGGCGAGCCCGCCGTAGGAAAGCGGAATCAGGGCCGGAACCGACGTGTACGCCCACGGCGCGGCGACGAACAGGAGCTCGAGGACCACGGCCGTCACGCTGGCCGAGAACAGCGGACGCAACGGGTGCTCCCGCACGCGGAACCTGAGCAGGAACGGCGCGGCGCCGGCAAGAGCCATCAGCAGCAGGAAGAGCGGCGACTGCAGGCGGCGCTGGGCCTCGGCGTGAAACCGGGCACGCACCGCGGGCGGTGTCTCGGGCGGCGGATCCAGAAGCTCCCGGAGCGACCGTTCGGCCGCCGTCCGCATCCGCGGGGCACCGAAGGGACGGTCCTCGGCCTCGATCTCGAACACGTACCGTTCGAAACTGAGGCTGTGCACTTGATCGCGATCGGGGCCGGCCTCGTGCCGGCTGCCGTCATGCATCACGAACCGCGGGACGTCCCCGCCGAACAGACTCTGTCCCTCCCGCGCCACGATCGACACCGAACGGTCCGGATCACGGCCGTCGTGAATCAGAAGACCGCGCAGCGTGCCGTCGGCGTCCCGTTCGCGGACGAAGACCGTGAGGCCGTGGATCGGAGAGAGAAACGTGGCTTCCTGCGGAAGCAGGTTGGCATAGCTGCTGCGAATCTCCCGAACCTGCTCGCGGTAGCGGTGATACCCGGCCGGCGCGAGCCAGGTCTCGAGCACCAGGGCAGCGATGCCGGCCAGCGCACCGAAGACAACGGCCGGCATCATCAGCTGCAGGTTGCTGCGGCCCGCGGCCTGCAGTGCGACCAGTTCCGAATCGAGGTTGAGCCGTGCATACGCGATCGCTGTGGCCAGAAAAACGAGAAACGGCAGCGCAAAGGCCAGGTCGCGCGGCGCATAGGCGATCAGCAGTCCGGCGAAGATTCCCAAGGAAAGCCCTTTCGACAGCACCACGTCGATCAGGCGCAGGGACGGAATGACGATGATCAGGCTGATCAGCGCGAACAGAACGAATGCGTAGGGCGCGGCCAATTGGCGGGCGATGTAAAAGGACAGCCGGTACATGACGGGGGCGGATCCGGTCGCGGGCGTGACCCCGGATATCTACCACGAGCGCGGACACCGGACCCCGGAAGCGCGACTCGAAGCCGAGGCGCAATCAGACGCCACCCGGACGGACGGACGGTTCCGCCTGCTGCACGATGTGGTCCCAAGCCTCGGTCACGTGCCGCGCCTCGGTGCCCACCGCCCCGACGGCAAATCGCAGGGCCACCCGACCCTGCACCTCGCACGGGCTCAGACAGGTCCGTCCGGCCCGATTCACTCGGTCCAGCAAACTCCGGTTGATCCGGTCGAGAGCCGGCCCGTCGGGCGTTCCGTCCGGATGATGACGGAACGTCACCAGCGACAGGGACCGCGGCGCCGCCAGCGCGAAGCCGGGCGTGGCGCGAATGCGCGCCTCGAGATCCGCGGCCCATTCGACCTGCCGCCGCACGTGCTCCTGCAATCCCGCGAGGCCGTAGTACCGGATCACGAACCAGAGCTTCAGCGCGCGGAACCGCCGACCGAGCGGTACGCTGCGATTCCGGTAGTCGACAACCCGGTCGCCCGCCGTCGTCCGGAGGTAGGAGGGCGCAACGGACAGCACCCGCTCGACCTCGCGCATGTCGCGGACGAACTGGGCCGAGCAGTCGAAGTTGGTCAGAAGCCACTTGTGCGGATTGCACACGAAGCTGTCCACCGCATCAATGCCGGTCAGCAGGTGCCGGTACTCCTCGCAGATCAGAGCGCTTCCGGCCCACGCGGCGTCCACATGGAGGTACACGCCTTCCCGGCGAGCGAGGTCGGCGACTTCCGCAAGCGGATCCATCGCACCGACCGCCGTCGTACCCAGCGTCGCCACCACGCAAGCGGGGACCCGGCCGGCTTCCCGATCGGACCGAATCGCCGCCGCCAGCCGGTCGGGCCGCAGGGCGAAGGTCGAATCGGTCGGAATCCTGCGGAGATTCTTCCGGCCCAGTCCCGCCACCACCATCGCCTTGTCGACCGAGGAATGGGATTCCGCCGAGGCGTAGACCGCGAGTGGGCGGGCGGCGGCAAGCCCGGCGCCCGCCGCCGCGCCGGCCGTGGCCCGCTCGCGCGCGGCCAGCAGTGCGATCAGGGTGGCGCTCGACGCGGAATCCTGGATCACGCCCTCGAAGGTGGCCGGGAGGCCCAGCATGTGCCGCAGCCAGTCGAGTACCCGGGTCTCCAGTTCCGTCCCGGCCGGCGAGGTCTCCCACGCCATGCAGTTGACTCCGAGCACGGCGGTGAGCATCTCCGCCAGCACGGAGGGCGGACTAGCGCTGGCCGGAAAGTAGGCGAAAAACCGCGGGTGCTGCCAGTGGGTGATACCGGGGAGAAGGTCTCGGTCGAAATCGTCGAGGATCGTGTCCATGCCTTCGCCCCGCACCGGGGGATCCGCCGGCAACGCCCGGGCAATGTCGCCGGGCTGCACCCGCGCGCGAACCGGTCTCTGCTCGAGACCCGCCAGATAGTCCGCCATCCAGTCGGCCAGCTCATGCGCATGGGCGCGGAAGCTATCCGGATCCACGATTCCTCTCCTCCCGACACCCGCCGCGAGCCCGGCCCTTCCCGAGTCGCCCGGCCCGGCATCGCGGTTCGCTCCGGTCGCGGCGGCGGGCGGGCGGAGGCCGTGCGTCCGCGGGCACCATACCGACCACCATACGAGGGCGGCGGTCGCCCCCCCTACGCGTTCCGGCCGCAGCCCGCCGGTCCCGGCCGGACCGGCCGGCTCCTGCGGGTCCGGCGGGTCGGCCGCGGGGATTCACGGGCCGGATCGCCGATGCCCTGCGGTCTCGTTTCGTGTCCGGCCGCTCCCGATCGGTCCGCCCTGCCTACGGTCCGCCGAACTCCCCTCCGCACGCCGACCGGGAAGGGCGGGGCCGGCCGCCGATTGACCCGCCGACCGTTTCACTTCATCTTCGGGGGCCGGACCCCCGCACCGGCCTGCATCGATCCGGAGGAACTCGTGGAACCCGATCAGCCCGCTCGGATCACCCTGCGCGTAAATGGCAGCGAGGTCGAAGGCCGGGCGGAGGCGCGCACCCTGCTCGTGGACTTCCTGCGCGACACACTTCGCCTGACCGGCACGCACGTGGGTTGCGACACCAGTCAGTGCGGCGCCTGCGTGGTCCATCTCGACGGCGGGGCCGTGAAATCGTGCAGCGTGCTGGCGGTGCAGGCAGCCGGGCGCGAGGTCCGCACCATCGAGGGAGTGGCTGACGCCGACGGGTCCCTGCACCCCATGCAGGAGGCGTTCCGCCGGCACCACGGCCTGCAGTGCGGCTTCTGCACGCCCGGCATGATCATGACCGCGCTCGAGCTCGCACAGTCGGCCGAACCGCTGACACCCGAGCGGGTCCGGGAGGGACTGGAAGGCAACCTGTGCCGGTGCACCGGCTACCAGAACATCGTGCAGGCGGTGCTGGCCGGCGCCGCTGAAATGCGCCGGTAGGGAGGCCTCCGTTGTACCGCTTCACCTACCATCAGCCTGCCACCCGGGACGAGGCGGTCCGGATCGCCTCGGCGGCGCCGGACGCCCGCTATCTCGCGGGCGGGATGACGCTGCTGCCGACCCTGAAGTTCCGTCTGGCCAGTCCCAGCGATCTCGTCGACCTCGGAGCGATCGACACCTTGCGCGGCATCGCGGAAGAAGACGGAAAGCTGCGGGTCGGCGCCGCATCGACCCACGCCGAAGTCGCCGCCTCCGCCCTCGTGACGGACCGCATCCCCGCCCTAGCGAGGCTCGCGGGCCGGATCGGGGATCCCGCGGTTCGGAATCGGGGAACCCTCGGCGGCTCCATCGCGAATGCCGATCCGGCCGCCGACTATCCGGCCGCCCTGCTGGCGCTCGACGCGGAGGTGGTCACCGACCGCCGTACGGTGACCGCCGCGGAGTTCTTCACGGGATTCTTCACGACGGCGCTGGAGGCCGGCGAACTGGTCACCGGGGTCCGCTTCGCGATCCCGGCCCGGGCCGCTTGGCGGAAGGCTCCCAATCCGGCTTCGCGATTTGCGCTGGCGGGCGTGTTCGTGGCCCGACACGCCGCCGGCGTGCGCGTCGCAGTCACCGGCGCCGGCCCCTACGCCACACGGTATCCGGCGTTCGAGACAGCGCTGCAGCACGCCTTCACGGCGGACGCGGCCGCCGGCGTGACCGTGGACGAAGCGGGTCTGACCGACGACTTGCACGCGAGCGCCGCCTATCGGGCCCACCTGATCGGCATCCTTGCGAAGCGGGCTGTCGCCGCCTGCTAGTACGTCCCGTGACCGCTCCGCGCGCCATCCCGGAATCGGTGGACGCCACCTTGGAACTGCTGGAGGCCGGCCGGTACGTGGCCGACCGGGCCTTGGCCACGGTCGTGTTCCTGGCCCTGCAGATGCAACGCCCCCTGCTGCTGGAGGGCGAGACCGGGGTCGGCAAGACGGAAGTGGCCTCCGTGCTGGCCGACGGACTCGGAAGAACGCTCCTGCGTCTCTCCTGCCACGACGGACTGGATCTCGCCAGCGCGGTGTACGAGTGGAACTACCCCGCCCAGATGCTGGCCCTGCAGTCGACCCGGGCCGGTGCGGCACCGGCCGACCTGTACACCGAGGAGTTCCTCATCCGCCGGCCGCTGCTGGAAGCCTTGGCGGGACAGGAAGAGGCTCCGCCGGTACTCCTGATCGACGAGGTGGACCGGGCCGACGCCCCGTTCGAGGCGCTGCTGCTGGAACTCCTCTCCGACTATCGGGTGACGATCCCCGAACTCGGCACGATCGCGGCCTCCCGTCCGCCGCCCGTAGTGCTCACGTCCAACCGGACGCGCGAGATTCACGACGCCCTGAAGCGGCGCTGCCTGTACCATTGGGTCGGCTACCCGGATGCCGCACGCGAATTCGACATCCTCCGGGCCCGGCTGCCCGGATCGCCGGCCGCTTTGGCCCGGGCCGTCGTCGCCTTCGTCCGGGAACTCCGCTCGGCCGACCTGTTCAAGCCCCCGGGAACCGCCGAAGCCTTGGACTGGGCGCACGCACTGACCGCCCTCGACTGCACCCGGATCGAAGACGGAACCGTTGATCGTACGCTCGGCGTACTCCTCAAGTACCAGGACGACATCGACCGGGTCCGCGGTTCCGAGGCCGCCCGCCTGCTGGCGGCCGCCACCCGCGAGGCCGCCTGAGCAGGGCCGCCCCCCGCCCGCCGGCCGTGCCGCGCGGGGGGCAACTCGCGGCCAACCTGCTCGTGTTCCTCCGGCTGCTGCGCCGCGCCGGCATGAAGCTCGGGCCCGCCGACGGAATCGCGGCTGTGACCGCGCTCCGGACGGTCGGCCTGCGCCGACGGGACGAGGTCTACTGGGGGTTGCGCGCCACGCTGGTGCGACGGCCCGCCGACCTCGATGTCTTCGACGGCGCGTTCCGGGCCCTGTGGCAGGGCATCGCCGTGGAACCAGCCGGCCGCTCCATCCCCTGCGGCACCCGCCGCCGGCCGGCGGCGGCCCGCCGGCGGGTCGCCGAGGCCTTCGGCGCCCTGGACCCGGCCGGCGACGGCCCCGATGCACCGCCCGCGGTCCCCGCCCCGGGCGCCTCCGACGCCGAACGACTTCGCTCGATCGACATTGCCGAGATGGGCGCCGACGAACTGCGGGCGGCACAGGATGCGGTCCGGAAGCTGCTCCCCCCCTTGGGTGAACGCCTGACCCGCCGCTACCGTCCCGTCCGGACCGGTCGGGACGGCATCGACGGTCGCGGCGCCCTCCGCCGCGCCGTGCGCACCGGCGGCGTCCCGCTGCGGCTGCCGCGGCGGCGGAAGCGCACCCGACCGGTTCCGGTCGTCATGCTGTGCGACATTTCGGGATCGATGGCGGTCTACACCCGCCTGCTGCTCCATTTCATGCATGCGCTGCACCAGACGCGCCCCTGCGTATCCAGTTTCGTCTTCGGCACCCGCCTGACCCCGGTCACCCGCGCACTGCAGCGGGGCGACCCCGACCAGGCCGTGCAGCAGGCTGTGCGTCAGGTTCCCGACTGGTCCGGCGGAACCCGCATCGGCTCGGCCCTGCGGTCGTTCAACCGACACTGGTCGCGCCGGGTGCTCGCCGACGGCGGAGTGGTCCTGCTGGTGACCGACGGTCTTGAGCGCGATCCGGACGTGGCGGTCGGAGCCGAGACCGCCTGTCTGCGCCGTTCGTGCCGACGGCTCGTGTGGCTCAATCCGTTGATGCGCTACGCTGCGTTCCGGCCCCGTGCCGGCGGCATGGCCGCGATCGCGCCGCACGTTGACGAGACCCGGACGGTGCATACCCTCCAGAGCCTGCAGGAGCTGGCGGAAGCCCTCGCCGCTCCTCCCGTTCCCCGAACCTCGAGGTACCGAGAACCGTCATGACCAGCCCTGCCCCGCACGGCCCGCCGCCGGCAGGGTTCCCGTCGGCGACGGCGGACGAGATCCTGTCCCAGACGCTGCGCTGGCGCGACGCCGGACACGCCGTCGCCCTGGCCACGGTCATCGCTACATGGGGCTCCAGTCCGCGCCAGCCGGGAAGCCAGATGGCCATCAGCGCCGATCTTGGAATCGTGGGTTCGGTATCGGGCGGGTGCATCGAGGGAGCGGTGATCGGCGAAGCCCAGGCGACCATGACCGACGGCAAGGTCCGGCTGCTCGAGTTCGGCGTGACCAACGAGCGCGCATGGGAGGTCGGACTGGCGTGCGGCGGCCGGATCCAGGTGCTCGTCGAACGGGTCGGCGACCCGCGGTGAAGGACGCCACGCTCACCCGGGTGCTCGCGGCCCGCCGGGCGCGCACACCCTTGGCGGTCGCAACCCGGGTGCGCGACGGCACCCAAGGCATCGCGACGCTCAAGACGGCGGATTCCGGCCTGCCCCCGCCGGTCGTGGACGACGCCCGCAGACGCCTCGCGGCCGATGCGAGCGGGCTGGTCGTGGCCGGCGGGGACACGTGGTTCGTTCATGCCCACACGCCGCCGTACCGCATGATCGTGGTCGGCGCCGTCCATATTGCCCAGCCGCTGGTGACGATGGCGGCCCTGGCCGGGTTCGACCCGGCGGTGATCGATCCGCGGAGCACGTTCGCGACCCCGGAGCGGTTCCCCGGCATCACGATTCTCCACGAGTGGCCCGACGAAGCGCTGTCGGCGCTCGACCCCGACCCCCGGACCGCGGTCGTCACGCTGACCCACGACCCCAAGCTCGACGACGCGGCGCTCGCGGTCGCCTTGCGCGGCCCGGCCTTCTTCATCGGTTCTCTCGGCAGCACCCGAACGCATGCAGCACGGTGCCGGCGCCTCCTTCGGGATGGTTTCTCCGAAGCCGAGATCGCCCGCATCCGCGGGCCGGTCGGACTGGCGATCGGCGCACGCACGCCCGCCGAGATCGCAGCGGCCGTGCTCGCGCAGGTGATCAGCGTGCGCCGGGACGGCTCGGCCACGCACTGACGTGGACTTCGGTCCGCAGCCCGCCGCGCAGTGCGAAGGGGCGATTCTCGCCCATTCGCTGCGCGTCTCCGGCACCCGGTTCGGGAAGGGCCGGATCCTCAGCGCAGCCGACATCCGCGCCCTGCAGCAGGCCGGCATCGAACGGATCACCGTAGCCCGCCCCGGACCGGAAGACCTCGACGAGGACACCGCCTGCGCGGCGCTCGCGGAAGCTGCCGCCGGCGCCGGCACGCGGACCCGCAAGCCCTTCGGCGGACGGATCAACATCATGGCGACGCTCGACGGTCTGGTTCGGGTCGACGCCGACGCCCTGCTGCGGTGCAACCGGGTCTCGGAAGCGATCACGATCGCCGCCGTGGCCGACGGCACGCGCATTCGCGGCGGCGACCTCCTCGCGACCATCAAGATCATCCCATTCGCGGTACCGAGTTCCGACCTCTCCGCGGCCCGCGGGCGGGCGCACGGCCTGCTCTCGGTCGCACCGTTCCATCCGCTGCGGGTCGCCCACGTGCTGACCACGATTCCGGACACGAGTCCCAAGCTGCTGGAACGGTCGCGAGCCGGAGCCGGAAACCGGATCTCGGAACTGGGCGGGAGCATCGTGGACGAGCGGACGGTCCGGCACGATCCGGCGCCGCTCGCGGCGGCCCTGACGCAAGCGGTCGACGCCGAGCCCGATCTCCTGCTGATCAGCGGCGCCTCGGCCATCGTCGACCGCCGGGATGTCGTCCCGGCCGCGATCGAGCGGGCGGGAGGAAGGGTGGACCACTTCGGAATGCCGGTCGATCCCGGCAACCTGCTCCTGATCGGCACCCTGCAGTCCGCCCGCGTGATCGGCCTGCCCGGCTGCGCCCGGGCCCCGGCCCGCAACGGTCTCGATCTCGTTCTCGAACGGCTGGCCGCCGGTCTCGACGTGGATTCCGCCGTCCTCTCCGGCATGGGAACCGGGGGACTCCTGAAGAAATCGGCCTCGCGCCGGCGTCCGAACCGGATCCCGAGAATCGCCGCCGTGATCCTGGCGGCCGGACGGTCGCAGCGCATGCGGGGCGGCAACAAGCTCCTCGAACCGATCGGCGGCCGGCCGCTCGTGGTCCGGGCGGCGGAGGCCGCCCTCGCATCGGAAGCCGCTCCGGTCATCGTCGTCACGGGACACCAGCACGAGCAGGTCGCGGCCGCGCTCCGCCCGCTGGGCGTCCGACTGGTTCACAACCGCGATTTCCGCGACGGGCTTTCCTCCAGCGTGCATGCCGGCCTGTCCGCCGTGCCTCCGGGCCACGACGGAGCGGTCCTCATGCTCGGCGACATGCCGGACGTCGACGGCGCACTGGTCGACCGGCTGCTGGCCGCATTCGACCCGGTCGAGGGCCGGGCCATCGTCGTGGCCGCGCACGGCGGCACCCGGGGAAATCCGGTCCTGTTTGCGCGCCGGTACTTCCCGGACATCCTGCGCATCGCCGGGGATACGGGCGCCCGCCATGTCGTGGACAGCCATGACGAGGCGGTCTGCGAGATCGAATGCCCCACGCGCGCCCCGCTGGTCGATCTCGATACTCCCGAAGCGCTGGCCGAACGGCGCGCCTCCGCCTCGGACGGGGCCGGCGCTCGACCGGTGGATCCACGACCGGGATCCTGAGCGTCAGCCGCACGGCGGCCCGCGCCCGCCACCGGCATCCCGGCCTTGCGCCGGACGATTTGCGGATCCCGGTCCCGGGTGCCGGGGCAGGTCGCCGCGGCGGGCGGCCGCGGACCGCATCGCGGGACGGAGCGGCGTTCCCGGTGCACGGTGCGAAACTGCCGGGCGGGATGCGGAAACCCTCGACGGGGGACGGACGCCTGCGGTGCGCTCGCCCGAGCCTTGTCGGTTGCCGGCGGGAATGGCCGAGCTCGTAGGACTTCGCACGGCGGTGCCCTGCGCGGTTTGCCTTCGGCCCGCAGCCGGGCACCGCCGTGCGGAGCCATTGCTGCCTGCATCGTGCCGTGCTCCTTCGACAGGTAAATGGGAACGGCGGCAGCGCTCCCCTGCCTCCGGAGCGCCAACCGTCGCCGCGCTCACGGCCAGCCTCTCCCCCTTCCGGTGGGAGGCGCGTGGATGGAAACGGCGGCAGGACGGCCGTGCAGCGAACAGGAGCGCGACGTGAGTTGAGAACCCACACCGGGTACCATAAAAGGACAGAAGGCGGATGGGCGCGCGTTCGGGTTGCCGACGTTCAAGACCAAGGCGTTCGCCCGTTTCGCCGACCGCGAGAGGCTGGAGGATGCGGCATTGTGCGAGGCCGTCCGACGCGCCGGGGAGGGGCTGATCAACGTTGACCTCGGCGGCGGCGTCATCAAACAGCGCATCGCCAGCAAGGGCGGCGGGTTGCGCATGGTCGTGCTGTTCCGTTCAGGCGAACTGGCGTTCTTCATGCACGAGTTTGCGAAAAGCGACCGGAACAACATCCGGCGCAAGGAACTTTCGGGACTGCGATCGCTGGCAAACGAGTATCTGACGCTGGATGCGGCCGGCTTGGCGGAGAAGCCGCCCATGCACGAACATTCGTACTGGACCCCTCGATGGGGGCAGGCCAATGCGGAAGTTCGACGAGATGTGCCTCACGCCCGTCAAGGAAATGACGCCGGAGGACATTCTCGAGCTTCGGCTGCGCGAGAACGCAAGCCATGCGGTGTTCGCTCACTACCTCAATGTGACGACCGAGCTGGTGAGCCAGTGGGAGCGCGGCGAGAAGCGCCCCCGCGGCACCTCGCTGAAGCTGCTGACGCTGGTGGCGAAGAACGGCCTGAGCGCGGTGACATGAAAACACGCACCAATCGCGCCTCCGTCCCGCGCGCCAAGGGCACACTCAGATTCGAGTTCGTCGTGAGGTTGCGCCATGGGCGCTGAATCTTCAATCGAGTGGACCGACGCAACCTGGAATCCGGTGACGGGCTGCACGAAGATCACCCGTGGCTGTGACCACTGCTATGCGGAGCGCTTCGCCGAACGATGGCGCGGTGTTCCCGGACACCCCTATGAGCAGGGATTCGACCTGCGACAATGGCCATCGCGGCTCGATCATCCCGCACGATGGCGCAAACCGCGAATGATCTTCGTCAACTCCATGAGCGACCTGTTTCACAAGAAGGTAGAGCGGAGCTTTGTCGACAGCATATTCGAAACAATGGAGGCGGTAGACAGGCACATCTATCAGATACTGACAAAGCGCAGTTCGATCATGAGGAACTACTTGCGACGCCGGTACGCCGACAGTTCGGCTCCCAACCACATCTGGTGCGGAGTGTCCGTTGAAGACAGTTCGGCAACTGCAAGAATCGAACATTTGCGAACGACGCCGGCGGTGGTGCGGTTCCTCTCGATCGAGCCGCTCTTGGGTCCCGTCGGAAACATCGACCTGAACGGGATTTCCTGGGTGATTGTCGGAGGAGAAAGCGGCCCGCAGGCCCGACCCGTGCAACCGGAATGGGTCCGGGACATACGCGACCTCTGCGCACGTGCTGGCGTGCCGTTCTTCTTCAAGCAGTGGGGCGGGCAAACGCCGAAGGCCGGTGGCCGCAAGCTGGAAGGGACGGAGCATAACGCAATGCCTGGGCTGCTGACCGAGAAGGACGACCATGCCGTTCAAATGGCACCCTGACGACCCACCGCCGTCCATCGAGCCGCACAGCAAGGCAAAACTGGAGGTTTTGCGCAGCTATCTTCGGGCGTACTATGACAGGCTGAACGTGAATCCTGGCCGAGAGGAGTTCAAGCTTGACCTTATTGACGGGTTTGCGGGCGGTGGTTTATTCCTCGATGAAACTGCCGAGGTTTCGGGCACGCCTTTGGTCATGCTCGAAGAAACCGCAAGGGCGAGCGTCCGGCTAAACGAGAAGCGCGCGAAACAACTTCACATCGATTGTAGATTCTATTTTGTCGACAAGGAGAAGGATCACACGGACCATCTGCGAAAGATCCTCAAAGAGCGTGGTCATCACATCGATGATGAAAGGATCGTAGTCAGAAACGGCCTCTTCAAGAATGAAGTCGAGGATATTGTCAATGCAGTTCGACAGCGACAACCCCGTTCCGGGCGCTCGATTTTCCTTCTTGACCAGACCGGGTTCTCACAGGTGCAACTCTCGCTTGTGTCTCGGATTTTTAGTGATCTCCCGGCCGCCGAAGTGATACTTACGTTTACAGCCGATGCCCTCGTCAACCACTTGGCGGAAACTCCACAGATCGCCAAGATGGCAGCACCGCTTCAGTTGACCGATTCGCAGATTTACGACATGATCCAGCAAAGAGATGGGGACGGAGGCAGAGCACTTGTGCAAAGAGCACTACGCGATCACGCCCGGCAAGTAACCGGTGCAACCTACGATACACCTTTCTTCATTCGGCCACGGCAGTCAAGGCGCGCTTTATGGTTTCTCCACCTTTCAAGGCATCCAATAGCGCGCGACGTGATGATTCAACAGCATTGGAACATTCAGAATACCTTTGAACACTATGGACGAGGGGATTTCGGTATGTTGGGTTGGGATGCCTTGAGGGACTCCGAGACCCTCCCATTGTTTCATTTCGATGAAATTGGTCGACAGCAAATGCGAGCAGGACTTCTGGAAACTCTTCCTCAGGAACTGTTTGGACTGGTGTCTGAACACTCTGTCACTATGGACACCTTGCGGCATAGGCTTGCGAACCGGACGGCGGCGCGCTTCTCCGATCTGGATCAAGTCATAGTGAGGCTCGTGCAGGAAAGGGAGTTTAAGATCCTTAATCCGGAAGGCAAGGTGCGGTCCCGATCAGTTCAGCGATTGGCTCCAACGGATCGTGTGGCGCTTCCGTCCACGCTGTTGCTCCCGGGGCTGTCCCGCCGAACATGAAACGTCGTAAGCGACGAATTGGATCTGTGCAGGTCTGTACACCGGGGTGCATCGTTGAATCCGTGGATCCGCGAGCGGGATATCCGCGCGCATGCGGCAACCACACAGGCCGGGCGATGACCGGACGGTCATGACGCATTGGAGGCGCGTGCCATGACGGAAGGCCAGATGCGCGATGCGCCTCGACCTTGCGGGGAGGCCGAGCGCGCGTGTCATCCTTGAGCGCATCCGCGGGGAGAGCCGCGATGAGGTCGAGAAGGGACGCTGGTTCGCACAGTTGTTCATGCGGATAATCGCACGTCAGGGACCGGAGTTCGAGATCGAGAGGATGGTCTGCCCCCCCTGAAACTGGTCCACCCCAAGGTTCAGGATGAGGAGGGCCAACCATGGCCAGAACGCGTTCCCAGCCAGACCCGATCGTCCGCCTGCTGCGGCAGGTGGAGGTGCTGCACGGTCAGGACCTGTCGATGGCGGAGGCGATCCGTCGGGTCGGGATCAGCGAGGTCACGTTCTACCGGTGGCGCAAGGAGTATGCCGGGATGAACGGCGACCCGCTGCGCCGCCGGAAGGATCCGGAGAAGGAGAACGAGCGGCTGCGCCGGGCGGTTTCCGATCTGGCGTTGGACAAGCAGATTCTCGAGGAGGCCGCCCGGGGAAACTTCCGAGCCCCTCGCGTCGTCGCCCATGGATCGATCCTGTCCGTGGTCGGATGGAGATCTCGGAACGGCGTGCCTGCCGGGTGCCGGGGCAGCATCGCTCGACCCAGCGCCGGGTTCCGCACCCCCGTGCCGACGAGAAGCGCCGGGTTGCGGACATGATCGAGCTGGCTCGCCGGCAGGTCCGCTACGGCTACCGCCGCATCGCGGCCCTGCTGCGCGACGCTGGCTGGCGGGTCCACGACAAGAGGATCGAGCGCCTGTGGCGGCGCGAGGGGCTGAAGGTACCGGCCCGACCCCGGAAACGGAGCCGGCTGTGGCTCGACAACAGCTCCTGTGTCCGGCTCCGCGCCGAGCGGGTGAACCCCGTCCGGTCGTACGACTTCGTGCCTCACCGGACCCGGGACGGCCAGGCCTTCCGCATGCCCAACGTGCTGGACGAGTTCCGCCGCGAGAGCCTGGCCATCCGGGGCCGGCGCAGGCTTTCCTCGAGCGAGGTCGTCGACGTGCCGAGCGATCGGTTCCTCCTGCGGGTCGTGCCGGGCCCCATCCGTTCCGACAACGGTCCGGAGTTCGTCGCCAAGGTCGTGCGGCGATGGATCTCTGCGGTCGGCGCCCGCACGGCCTTCCTCCGGCCGGAATCCCCCCGGGAGAACGGATTCATCGAAAGCTTCCACGCACGGCTGCGGGACGAGCTCCGGAACGGGGAGATCTTCCACACCCTGAAGGAGGCCCGGATTCTCATCGAATCCCGGCGCCGTCACGACAACGCCGTGCGTCCGCACAGCAGCTTGGGATCCCGACCCCCAGCCCCGGAAACGATCATGCCAGACTGGCCGGCCAGACTGGCGGAGAAGCCGCCCATGCACGAACATTCGCACTGGACCCATCGATGGGGGCAGACCACCGGTGCTCGTCATCTGCGCGGTTTTCCAATGGATCACTCTCTCAGCTGCGGTTGGCGACACACACGCGCGCAATCCTGCCCAAGCCCGCAGACGGACACTACGGCGACGGCGGGTCGGAGAAAATCGGTTCGGCAGATCGCCACCATGTCGGCGATGCGCGCGTCACGCCGCTTGCGGATCCTCGTCCCCGACATAGCGCAGTTCCACCCAGCGGAGCATGGGGGTATGTTTCGGCGGAGCGGAATTCCTGCTGGAGGGCAGCTTGAACCACGCCGACCTGAACTGGATCGCGAACTACATCTGGAGCATCGCGGACGATGTGCTGCGCGACCTCTATGTGCGCGGCAAGTATCGTGACGTGATCCTGCCCATGACGGTGCTGCGCCGCTTGGATGCGGTGCTGGAAGACGGCAAGCAGGCGGTCCTCGACATGAAGGCCGCGCTCGACGAGGCCGGCGTGGTGGAACAGGATGCTGCCTTGCGCCAGGCCGCGGGCCAAGCCTTCTACAACAGCTCGCCGTTCGCCCTGCGCGACCTGCGCGCCCGCTCCAATCCGCAGCAGTTGAGGGCCGATTTCGAGGCCTGGCTCGACGGCTTCTCGCCCAATGTGCAGGACATTCTCGACAGCTTCGAATTCCGCAACCAGATCCCGCGCCTCGCAAAGGCCGACGCGCTGGGCGCGTTGATCGAGAAGCTCACCTCTCCGGACGTCAACCTGAGCCCCGCTCCGGTCAGGGACCGCGATGGCCCTGTCCGTCATCCGGGTCTCGACAACCACGGCATGGGAATGATTTTCGAAGAACTGGTGCGCCGCTTCAACGAGGAAAACAACGAGGAGGCCGGCGAACACTGGACTCCCAGGGACGCCGTGCGCCTGATGGCGAAACTCGTGTTCCTGCCCGTCGCCGACCGGATCGAATCCGGCACCTACCTGCTCTACGACGGCGCCTGCGGCACCGGCGGCATGCTGACGGTGGCCGAGGAGACCCTGCAAGAACTTGCCGCCGAGCGCGGCAAGCAGGCCTCCACCCATCTCTTCGGCCAGGAGATCAACGCCGAAACCAGCGCCATCTGCAAGGCCGACCTGCTGCTCAAGGGCGAAGGCGAGGCGGCCGACAACATCGTGGGCGGTCCGGAACATTCCACACTCGCCAACGACGCCTTCCCGTCCCGCGAGTTCGACTTCATGCTGTCCAATCCGCCCTACGGCAAGAACTGGAAGACCGATCTCGAACGCATGGGCGGCAAGCAGGGGATGCGCGACCCGCGTTTCCTGATCGAACACGGCGGCGAGCCCGAATATTCGCTGACCACGCGGGTGAGCGACGGCCAGATGCTGTTTCTCGCCAACAAGCTCTCCAAGATGAAGCAGGGTACGTCGCTCGGCAGCCGCATCGCCGAAGTGCACAACGGCAGCTCGCTGTTCACCGGCGACGCCGGCCAGGGCGAGAGCAACATCCGCCGCTGGATCATCGAGAACGACTGGCTGGAGGCCATCGTCGCCCTGCCACTCAACCTGTTCTACAACACCGGAATCGCCACCTATGTGTGGGTGCTGACCAACCGCAAGCCCGAACATCGGCGCGGCAAGGTGCAGTTGATCGACGCCACCGGCTGGCATCGTCCCTTGCGCAAGAATCTCGGCAAGAAGAACTGCGAACTCGGCGAGGACGATATCGGGCGCATCTGCAACACCTTCCTCGCCTTCGAGGAGACCGAACGGAGCAGGATTCTCGACAATGCCGCCTTCGGCTACTGGAAGGTGACGGTCGAACGGCCGCTGCGCATCGCGGAGGCGGACCGGGACCGCGCCTACAAGGCCGCAGCGATCAGGCAGTTCAAGGAACACGGCGCTCGGCGCGCCGACGCTCCGCCCGTGATCAGGCGGATTCACAAACCGGGAACGAAGCCCGGTCCGCTGCACGGCCTGTTCGAAGCGACGGTCGCCGGCAAGCCCGCCGTTGTGGAATACGAACCGGACGGCGACCTGCGCGACACCGAGCAGGTTCCGCTACAGGAGGAAGGCGGCATCGACGCCTTCCTGCGCCGCGAGGTGTTGCCTTGGGCGTCCGACGCCTGGTACAGGCCTGACAGCGTCAGGATCGGCTACGAGATCAGCTTCAACCGCTACTTCTACAAGCCGCAGCCGCTGCGGCCGCTGGGCGAGATTCGCGCCGACATTCTGGCCCTGGAGGGGGATACTGCAGGTCTGCTGGCCGAGATTGTCGGCGGCGGGGCCGAGGAGACGATGTCATGACTGAAATTATATTTGAAGTGAACGAAGACGAAGTGGACGGCGGTTACTCGGCCAGTGCCCTCGGGTACGGTATCCACACTCAAGGAGATTCCCTTGAGGAAATTCGCAACAACGTCAAGGAGGCTGTTGACTGCTACTTTGACGGCACGTTGCCGCGTCCGAAGCTCATCCGGTTGCACTTCGTGCGCGACGAGGTTCTCGCGGCATGAAGCTGCCCCGCAATGTGAGCGGGGCAAGGTTGCAGACGTCCCTTCGGCGCCTGGGGTACGACGCTGTGAGACAAAGAGGCTCACACGTACGGATCACTACCCGGGTCAATGGAGAGCATCATGAGGTGATCCCGCTGCACACTCCGATCAGGGCCAGAACCCTGTCGAGCATTCTCAAGAGCATTGCCCGGCATCACGGCATGACCATTGAGGAACTTGTCCGTGAACTCGATCTGTGAATGCGTCGTCACGGACCGGCACGGGCACCGGCAAGCCCGCCGTTGTGGAATACGAGCCGGACGGCGACCTGCGCGACATCGAGCAGGTTCCGCTATAGGAGGAAGGCGGCATCGACGCCTTCCTGCGCCGCGAGGTGCTGCCTTGGGCGCCCGACGCCTGGTACAGGCCCGACAGCGTCAGGATCGGCTGGGAGATCAGCTTCAACCGCTACTTCTACAAGCCGCAGCCGCTGCGGCCGCTGGGCGAGATTCGCGCCGACATTCTGGCTCTGGAGGGGGATACGGCAGGTCTGCTGGCCGAGATTGTCGGACGCCGGCCTTGACCGACGCCGTACCTACCGGGCGCTTGGGCAGCCGGTGGGGCAGGAAAGATTGGCCTCATTGCCATGCCATGGCAAGAACCGTTATTGATATCTGACGCCGAAAGCTTGACAGCGGCAGGTGCGATTCAAGCATCCCTGCATAGGAGAGTCGTCCAATGCAACGCGGAGAGACTGGCCGCCACACAGTCACGATTTCCGGAGGCGAGCAGGTTCGCGCCTTCACGCCGTATCCGCTGCCGCCCGTCCCCGCCCTGGCCCTTGAAAGCGCACTCCAGCGGGCGTTCGAAGCGGCGGTGCTGGCCCTCGGCCGCCTCGACGGCATCTCGGCGTTGCTGCCGGACCGAACGCTCTTCCTGTATGCCTATGTGCGCAAGGAGGCGGTTCTCTCCTCCCAGATCGAGGGAACGCAGTCGTCGCTGTCCGACCTGCTGCTCTTCGAACTGCAGGAAGCGCCCGGGGCGCCGCTCGACGACGTGGCCGAGGTATCCGGCCATGTGGCGGCGCTGGAGCACGGCCTGAGTCGTCTGGCCAAGGGGTTCCCGCTGTCGAACCGGCTGGTCCGCGAGGTTCAGGCGGTGCTCATGTCAGGCGAGCGGGGGCGCGGCAAGGCCCCCGGCGAATTTCGCCGATCCCAGAACTGGATCGGCGGCACCCGACCCGGCAACGCGGCCTTCGTACCGCCGCCGCATACCGACGTGCCTGACTGCATGACCGCACTCGAACGCTTTCTTCACGCCGAGGAAGACGGAACCCCCGTGCTGATCCGGGCGGGGCTGGCCCATGTGCAGTTCGAAACCATCCACCCCTTTCTCGACGGGAACGGGCGCGTCGGACGACTGCTGGTCGTGCTCCTGCTGCATCAGGCCGGCGTGCTCCGCGAGCCGCTCCTGTATCTGAGCCTGTATTTCAAGCAGCACAGGAGCGCGTACTACGACCTGCTCGACCGCGTTCGCCGGACCGGCGACTGGGAGGCGTGGCTTGCCTTCTTCTTCGAAGGCGTGAGGATCACCGCCGATGGCGCAGTCGGCACATCGGGCCGCCTGCTCGACCTGTTCGCGTCGGACCGGACCCGCATCGAACGACAGGGTCGCCGCGCGGGTTCGGGCTTGCGCGTACACGATGCGTTGAAGGCGCGACCGATCCTGTCGCTGTCCGAACTCCGCAACCGCACCGGGCTGTCCTTTCCCGCCGTCTCGGCGGCAATGCGCATGCTCGTCGGGCTCGGGATCGCGCGGGAAATCACCGGAAGACGCCGTTCCCGGCTGTTCGCCTACGATCGCTACCTTTCGATCCTCAGTGAAGGGCTGGAAACAGGGTGATTGCGACATGACAGGCAACCTCGTCGAACCCTATCCGGCCTACAGGCCTTCCGGCGTCGAGTGGCTGGGGGAGGTGCCGGCACATTGGGGAGTGCGGCGTCTTCGCAACTTGGCAAGAACTTTCTTCAGCAATGTTGACAAGCATTCAAAAAACGGAGAGCAACCCGTCCGAATTTGCAACTATTCGGATGTCTATTACAACGAACGCATCCGCAATGATTTGGATTTCATGGCGGTTACTGCGACTGCGGAAGAGATCGGGAAGTATCAGCTCCACACTGGCGATGTGCTCATCACAAAGGACTCCGAATCATGGGACGATATAGGGGTTCCAGCGTTCGTAGAGAGCACGGATCACGACATCGTTTGCGGCTACCATCTCGCGCTACTCCGCCCACTTAAAGGGCGCGCATTTGGAATGTTTCTATGCCGCGCCTTATCAGGTCAAGGCGTTGCTAATCAGCTTTTCATAAAGGCGAACGGAGTTACCAGATTTGGTTTATCCCAGACCGCGATTCGGTCTGTGTGGTTACCGACCCCACCCCTCCCCGAACAAGCCGCCATCGCCCGTTTTCTCGACCACATGGATCGGCGCATCACCCGCTGCATCAGCGCGAAAGAGAAGCTGATCGTGCTGCTGGAGGAATACCGGCAGGCCGTTGTCAGCGAGGCCGTGATGGGCCGGTTCGACGTGCGCACCGGCAAGCCCTACCCGGCCTACAGGCCCTCCGGCGTCGAGTGGCTGGGGGAGGTGCCGGCGCATTGGAAGGTACAGAAACTCAAAAGATGGTTGAATATCAATGATTTGGTGCTTCCGGAAGACACCGACACGGAATACACATTCGACTATCTCGACATAGGGGCCGTTGAGACCGGACGATTGGCTACGATGCCGCAACGTATCCGATTCGGTGGCTCGCCGTCTCGTGCCAGACGCGTCGTTAGGGCTGGAGACACTCTTGTTTCGACGGTAAGAACCTACCTGAAGGCGGTCTGGTGGTATGCGGGGCGGCCGCGAGAGCCGCTAGGCAAATTAATTGCATCTACTGGTTTCGCAGTGCTTACGCCGAGGGCCAACACTCACCCGAAGTTTGTGAGTTATGTCTGCCAAAGCGACTCATTTACAAATCGTGTCACGGCGGATTCGGCAGGAATTGCATACCCGCGATCGCCGAGACAAGACTGGGGACGCTCGAAGTTTGTGTCCCACCCCTCGTCGAACAGACCGCCATCGCCCGCTTTCTCGACGGGAAGATCGAGAAGATCCGGGAAGGCGTTGCCCGGGCACAAGGCGAGATCGACCTGCTGGGCGAGTATCGCACCCGGCTGATCGCCGATGTCGTCACCGGCAAGCTCGATGTGCGCGCAGCGGCAGCCGGACTGCCGGAGACCGACCCCCTTGCACCCGCCGATGGGGCGGATGCTCCGGCGGATGCCGATGACGCGCTCGCCCCCGCTTCCCCGGATCGGGCGGCATAGGCCTGCGGGTTGACCGTGCCGCCACCCGCCGCGCCGAAGCTCTACCACATCGTCCATGTGGACCGGCTGCCGTCGATTGTTGCCGATGGCGGCCTCCGGTGCGACGCGGCGCTTCAAGCGCAGCCGCGACCGGGGACGACCATCGGCATGAACACGATCAAGCAGCGACGTTTGACCAATTCACTGGAATGCCATCCCGGGCTCCATGTCGGCAACTGCGTGCCGTTCTATTTCTGTCCGCGCTCCGTCATGCTCTTTGTGATCCACAGGGAAAATCATGGCGAACTCGCGTATCGCGGTGGCTAGGATCCCATCGTGCATCTGGAGGCCGGCTTGCGCGAAACGGTCGACTGGGCCGAGCGCAACAGGCGGCGGGCCTTCACCCTGTCCAATGCAGGCCCCCGGTACTTCCAGGACCGGTGCGACCGGATGTGACTCGACGAGATCGACTGGGATGCCGTCGAGGCGCGGGATTGGCGCGATCCCGGGATCAAGGAGAGCAAGCAGGCGGAGTTCCTTGTCGAGCGGTCTTTCTCCTGGACGCTGCTTCAGCGCGTCGGCGCGCGCACGTTCGCGGCCCGCGACCGGGCGGCGGCGGCCCTGCGCGCCGCTGCTCACCAGCCTGCCGTCACGGTTCGGCCGAACTGGTATTATTGATGCTGCAAGGGGACAGCGATGATCCGCTTCAAGACGGGCGATATCCTCGCCGAAGATGCCGAGGCGCTGGTCAACACCGTCAACTGCGTCGGGGTGATGGGTCGCGGGATCGCGACCCAGTTCAAGAAGGTGTTTCCCGAGAACTTCCGCGCCTACGCCGAGGCCTGCAAGCACGGGAAGGTCCACCCCGGCCGCATGTTCGTCTTCGAGACGGGCGGGCTCACCCATCCGCGCTTCATTGTCAACTTTCCGACCAAGCGCCATTGGCGCGCCCACAGCCGGATCGAGAATATCGAGGCCGGTCTGGCCGATCTTGCACGGGTGGTCCGCGAGCGCGGAATCCGCTCGATCGCGGTGCCGCCGCTCGGCAGTGGTCTCGGCGGGCTGAACTGGCACGAAGTACGGCCGCGCATCGAGGCGGCCCTGCGCGGCTTCAGCGATCTGGATACCGTCATCTTCGAGCCAGACGGGGTGCCGGGCGGATGGCGCACAGCCGCGAAGTGCCGGCGATGACGCCGGGCCGGGCCGCGCTGGTCGGGCTGATGAACCGCTATCTGAACGGCCTCCTCGATCCCTCCATCACCCTGCTGGAAGTCCACAAACTGTTGTACTTCATGCAGGTTGCGGGCGAACCGCTGAGGCTCCGCTACACAAAGGCCAGCCACGGGCCTTATGCCGAGAATCTGCGCCATGTCCTCAACGCGCTGGAGGGACACTTCCTAACCGGCGACGGCAACGGCGGCGACCGACCCGACAAGCTGCTGGAAATCGTCCCCGGCGCGGCCGAGGCCGCCACCGAGGTTCTGGATCGCTCCCCCACGACGCGGGAGCGTTTCAAGAGGGTCGCCGATCTGGTCGACGGGTTCGAATCGGCGTTCGGCCTCGAGCTGCTCTCGACGGTGCATTGGGTTCTCGAATACGAGGCACCCGCGTCGTTGGAAGAGGTTATCGCGACGACCTACGCCTGGAACGATCGCAAGAAAAGGTTCTTTCCCCGGCAGATCGAGTTGGCGGTCGGCGTGCTGACGGAAAAGGGCTGGACCGCCGGCCTCCGTACCGCCACCCGGCCATGACCGCGGCTGCCGCAAGACGGGCTTCGAACGGACGGTTCAGCGGGGCGCCGGACCGGTCGTTCCTTTTCACGCTGTCCTGGGTCAGGCCGAAGGCAGCACCGCAAACCGGAAGGAGCTGACCGAGATGACAGACTGGGAAACATGTCCGGCTGTGGAGCAGACGCCGGGAAAGGTTAGCGGTGCATGGGTTTTTGCCGGTACGCGGGTCCCGTTGTTCGCCCTGCACGAGAACCTCGCCAGCGGCGCCACGGTCGACGATTTCGTCGAGTGGTTTCCCGGTGTGGACAAGAAGAAGGTTCGCGCGGTGCTCGAACACGAAGCCCGGGCGTTGAGGACGGCGCTGGCGCGTTGAGACTCCTGCTCGACCAGGGAACGCCCGCGCCGCTGCGGCGTCATCTCCCGGCGCATTCCGTGGACACGCTGTCCGAGAAGGGCGGGTCCGACAAGGATAACGGCGAGTTGCTCGAACTGGCGGAGCGGGAAGGATACGAAATGCTCGTCACGACCGATCCGAGTCTGCGCCATCAGCAGAATCCGGAGGGCAGGAAGATCGGCATTGTCATTCTGCTTTCGACCAACTGGACGGCGATCAGCCGTCATGTACTGGAGATTGGACAGGCGACCGCGGCAATGCGGCCGGGCAGGGTTGTCGAGGTGCCCATTCAGGCAAAATGACATGACAACCGACACCAGCGAACGCGGCCTCGAACGGCTGATCTGCACGGCTCTGGCGGGCCATCCCTGCGAGCCGGAGGCAACGGACGCCGTCGGCGAACCGGCGGTCGGGTATGGCGGGGCAGGCTGGGGCGGCGGGAGCTGGCACGACTACGACCGCAACCATTGCGTCGATCTGGCCCAACTCAGCGCCTTCCTGCGCGCCACGCAGCCCGAGGCGGCCGAAGCTCTGACTCTCGGCGAGGACGGCCCGGTCCGGCGCAAGTTCCTCGCGCGGTTGCAGGGCGAAATCGCGAAGCGGGGCACCGTCGATGTGCTCCGGCGCGGACTCCGGCACGGCGCCCACGAATTCGCGCTTTTCTACGGCGCGCCTTCGCCCGAAAACATGCAGGCGCGGGAGCGGTTCGAGCAGAACCGCTTCACCGTCACCCGCCAGCTTCGCTACAGCCGCAGCGAGACGCAACGGGCGCTCGACATCGTGCTCTTCGTCAACGGCCTCCCGATCGTCACCTTCGAACTCAAGAACAGCCTCACCAAGCAGACCGTGGAGGACGCCGTCGAACAGTACCGGAGGGACCGCGATCCGCGCGAGAAGCTGTTCGTGCTCGGGCGCTGCATTGCGCACTTCGCCGTGGACGACTCGGAGGTGCGTTTCTGTACCCATCTCAAGGGCAAGGCGTCGTGGTTCCTGCCCTTCAATCGCGGCTGGCGCGACGGTGCCGGCAATCCCCCCAATCCGCACGGACTGAAGACCGATTACCTGTGGCGCGAGGTGCTGACCCGCGAGAATTTGACCGAAATCCTCGAAAATTATGCCCAGGTCGTGGAGGAACGCGATAGAAGGACAGGGCACAAGACGCGCAAGCAGATCTGGCCCCGCTACCACCAGCGCAGCGCCGTCCGGCAGCTGTTGGCGGATGCAGCCGCCCGTGGTGCGGGCCAGCGCTACCTGATCCAGCACTCGGCCGGCAGCGGCAAGAGCAACTCCATCGCCTGGCTGACACACCAGTTGATCGGCCTTTCCCGGGACGGCGCTCCGGTGTTCGATTCCGTCATCGTGGTCACCGACCGGCTCATCCTGGACCGGCAGATCAACGACACCATCCGGCAATATGCCCACATCGGCGCCACCGTCGGCCATGCCGACCGCTCAGGCGACCTGCGGCGCTTCATCGAGTCCGGCAAGAAGATCGTCATCTCGACGGTGCAGAAATTCCCGTTCATCCTCGACGAGATCGGCGACATGCAGCGCGGGCGGCGGTTCGCCATCGTCCTCGACGAGGCGCATTCCAGCCAAGGCGGGCGTACCAGCACAGCGATCGGACAGGCTCTCGCGGAAACGGGCGGGGCGGGCGATGAAGAGACCTTCGAGGATCGAATCAACCGGCTGATGGAATCGCGCAGGCTGTTGCCCAACGCCAGCTATTTCGCGTTCACGGCCACGCCCAAGAACCGGACGCTGGAGCTGTTCGGCACGCCGGCTCCGCAACCCGACGGTACGGTCAGGCACCGCGCCTTCCACAGCTACACCATGAAGCAAGCCATCCAGGAAGGCTTCATTCTGGACGTGCTGGCGCAGTACACGCCGGTTCTGAGCTACTACAGGCTCGCCAAGACCATTGCGGACGACCCGGAGTTCGATACGAAGAAAGCGCAGAACAAGCTGCGACGTTTCGTCGAGGGCCATGACCACGCCATCCGCCTCAAGGCCGAGATCATGGCGGACCACTTTCACGGGCAGGTGCTGGCCCGCAACAAGATCGGCGGCGAGGCGCGGGCGATGGTCGTCACCAACGGAGTCGAGCGCGCGATCCGTTACTTCCATGCCCTTCGCGACTATCTGGAGGAACGCGGGAGTCCGCACCGCGCCATTGTGGCGTTCTCCGGCGAGCACGAATTCGGCGGCACGACGGTCAGCGAAACGTCGCTGAACGGTTTTCCGGCCAGTCAGATTGCAGAGAAGATCCGGGAGCACCCCTATCGCTTCCTCGTCTGCGCCGACAAGTTCCAGACCGGCTACGACGAACCGCTGCTGCACACCATGTATGTGGACAAGATGCTCTCCGGCATTCGGGCGGTACAGACTCTCTCGCGCCTCAATCGAGCCTACCCGAAGAAACACGATGTCTTCGTGCTGGATTTCCTGAACGACGCCGGGACCATCCGCGACGCGTTTGCGGACTACTACCGCACGACGATCCTGGCCGACGAGACCGATCCCGACAAGCTGCATGACTTGCAGGCGGATCTGGACGGCGCGCAGGTCTACGCGCCCGAACAGGTCGAGAGCTTCGCGCACCGCTACCTGACCGGCGCCGGACGCGACCGGCTCGACCCGGTGCTCGACGAATGCGTTGCGATCTACCTGAAGGCACTCGACGAGGATGGCCAAGCAGACTTCAAGGGCAAGGCCAAGGCATTCGTGCGAACCTACAGTTTTCTTTCCTGCATCCTTCCCTATACCAACGCTGGCTGGGAAACCCGGTCGATCTTTCTCAGCTTCCTGATTCCCAAGCTGCCGTCCCCGCGCGAGGACGACCTGTCCAGAGGCATCTTGGACGCCATCGACATGGACAGCTACCGGATCGAGAAGCAGACCATGCAGAAGATCGCGTTTCCGGACGAAGACGCGGCGATCGATCCCCTGCCGCCAGGCGGGGTCAGCCGCCGACCCGACCCCGACATGGATCGGCTCTCCAACATCGTGAGGCAGTTCAACGACCTGTTCGGCGGCATTCGGTGGGAAGACAAGGATCGCGTCGAACAATTGATCACCCGCACGATCCCCGGGCGCGTCGCCGCCAACGAGGCATACAGGAACGCCTGGAAGAATTCGGACGCGGAGAACACCAGGATAGAATTCGACAAGGCTCTCAAGAAGACGATCGTTGATCTGATCAGAGACGACAGCCAGCTATTCAAACAGTTCATGGACAACGAAGGATTCAAGCGCTGGATGACCGACGTGACTTTCGAGTTGGCGGCGCAAGCAGCAAGTCCATGATCAGTTTCGCTGCGCCATCCAAATGGACGCGCTGTTGTCTGGCGTCCAGAACCAGCACCTGCGCCTTGCCGCCTTGCTGTGGAACTTGACCTGAACCGGGCGCAGAGTCTCCCTGTCCGGCCGACATAGCCGGTTTCCAAGCCCGGTCCGCTGCTCCGCCCCGCCGGATGCGCGTGTCAAGCTGCCCCGCGTCATGGCTTGCGGCATGGGCAAGCGGAAAGGCGATCCGGCGTTCAGGCGGCGGACCGCAGTCGTTCGGGCTCGTATTCCTCGAGCATGCGGATCCAGCAAGGAGCGTTTCGCTTGACCCTCAGAGCATGATTCAAAGCTCCATATAATCAGCATGATACGATTTTACCGAGGGTTTCGGCCCGTCCGAGGCGGCGCACCAGGATGCGGATCACGGCCCGTTGCAGCCCTGCCCGCGAGCTCTCCAGCCGTCGTTCATCGTCCTTCGCCAGACATCGGCAGCGGCCCAGCCAGCCGAACCACCGCTCGACGATCCAGCGTCGCGGAAGCACCTCGAACCCCTTCGGTTCCTTGGGTTGGGTCACGATCTCGAGGTCCGGGGCGTCCGGCATCGCAGCCCGGGCTTGGGCCCGTTGGGGACCGCGGTACCCTCCGTCTGCCCAGACCTTCTGCAAGCTCGGCAGGGTCGTGCGCAGTTCGGCGAGGACCGCCGGCGCACCCTCCCGATCCGGCACGTTGGCGGGGTGCACCTGCAGGACCCAAGGGGAGCCCGAGGGTGTCGACCCCCGCGTGCCGCGTTCTCCCCTGGATCTTGTTCCCACCGTCATCGATCGCCACTCGGACCGCCACTCTCCGTCGTCTTCACGGACGGACGGTCGATCCCCCCCCGCCGTCGTCGTCGAACGCCGGCCCTCCAGCGCCCGGGCCGGACCCCGCAACGCCGCCACAAGATCCCCATACAGGCCCTGGTTACGCCACCGGTACAAATCGTACCGGACCGTCGAAATCGCAGGAAAACCAGGCGGGAGCGCACGCCACTGGCAACCCCTCATCCACGGGTACCGCCGCGCATGCACCCCTTCGCGCAGGTCTACCTCACGGGGACGGCCCGTCGACGACGGTGCCGGAAGCCGCGGCTCCAGACGAGCTCATTCCGCGTCGGTCCGATCGCTCTCGAAGCGATCCCCCGACGCGGATCCTTCGCACGAGCGGTCTCGCTCCCAGCCCTGGCCATCCTCCCGAGGTCGGTGCCAGCCACATCGTAGAAGCGGGCATCGGGGCCGCTCCATAGTTTCCGCACAGGCTCTCAGAGCTTTCCATGCAGGAGTACAGCGATTCGATTTCGCCCGCGCCCGGAATTCCCGCGCCGCCGGGCCTCCGGCAAGCCGCCCGCGCATTCCGGACGGCTTCTTCGTCCCACCGCGATTCGGTGACAAATTCCGGCAACCGGACTGGCGGTTGTCACGGATGGCCGTTTTCGCCATCGGAAACGTTCAAGAATCCCTACCGCAAGGGACTTCCGAAGGAACACGGCACTATATTTGCGGGCCCGACGCAACGACCTTTGTTTTGCAAGAACTGTTTCCGGTCAAGTCCGGCCCGGAATCGGCCGAATCTCGGTAACCATGGATCAAGATCGGCACTCAGGTCGCGCAAGTCTTCGGCGTGCGGAACCGTCTTCTCGGCATCGAGCCGGCCGGAGATTCCCGGTCCGAGAGGCTGATGACGGAGGCTGGGACCGTAGCCGGCGGATCCCCGTCTCGACCGCCGGGGAAGGGTGCAGCGCGGCGGCCCGCACCGGGACCCCGGACCGGCCGATCAGGCGCGGGGCACAGGTCGGTCCGGCGTTTTGGGGTGGTCCGCGGCCGCCCGAGCGTTCTGTTCCCGGAGGATCAGCGGCATCTGGAGGCCGGCGAACAGGAGGGTGAGCGGGAGGATTCCGAAGACCTTGTAGCTGACCCACGTATCGGTGGAGAACGACCGCCACACCACTTCGTTGAGGCCGGCCAGCAGCACGAAGAAGCCGATCCACCGCCAGGTCAGGATTCGCCACGCCTGCTCCCGGAGCGTGATTCCGGCCGCGTGCAGCAGGTACCGGACGAACAGCTTGCCGCGCACCAGGCCGCCGGCGAGCACGGCCGCAAAGAGCAGGGAAACGAGGGTGGGCTTGATCTTGATGAAGAACGCGTCGTCGAACGCGAGCGTCAGGACGCCGAACACGCCGACCAGGACGGCGGTGGCGACGGGAACCGGCGGGATCCGGCGTTCGGTCCACCACAGTACCAGGGTCGCGGCTGCGGTTGCCCCGACCAGCACCGCCGTGGCGGGCAGGATCCCCCAGACGTAGTTCGCGACGAAGAACACGAGCAGCGGCAGGAAGTCGACCGCCGTCCGCGCCGACCCCGACAGGGCGCGCCGCGGTACCGGGGGCGTCATGCCGCGTGCAGCCGGCGGCCCGCGGCCTCGACCCGCCGCCGCACGATCGTCCCCGGAACGACCCCGGGAGCCGCGGCCGGCAGATAGTCCTCGGTCCGCCCGCCACCGGCCTCGTCCTCCACCAGGATGGCCGCCACGGTCCCGGCCCGGGCCCGCAGCCGCCTCCGAAGCATCCGCTCGCCGGCCGCGCGCAGGGCGCGCCCGCGCGCCCGGCCGACCGCCGGTGCGACCTGCGGCATGCGCGCGGCCGGCGTGCCGGGCCGGGGCGAGTAAGGAAACACGTGGAGATGCACCAGTCCGAGCCGTTCGACGGCGGCCAGCGTGTTCTCGAACATGGCGTCCGATTCGGTGGGAAACCCCACGATGAAGTCGGCCCCGAAGGCGGTTTCCGGACGCACCGCCCGCACCCGCTCGATCAGCCCTTCGGCCTGCTCCGGCGTGTGCCGTCTCCGCATCCGCTTGAGAATCAGGGGGTCGTGTGACTGCAGGCTGAGATGCAGGTGGGGCATCAAGCGCGCCTCCTCCGCGAAGCACCCGACCAGCGCATCGTCGAGTTCGGCCGCATCGATCGACGACAGCCGGAGGCGGGGGAGTTCCGGCACGTCCCGGAGAATGCGGCGGACGAGCCCGCCCAGGGTCGGCGGGCGGCGCAGGCCGGCGCCGTAGTCCGTGAGGTCGACGCCCGTCAGCACCACTTCGGGAACGCCGCGGCGCACCGCTTCGCGGGTTTCGGCGATGACGGATTCGGGCGGGACACTGCGGCTGGGGCCGCGGCCGAACGGAATGATGCAGAACGTGCACCGGTGGCTGCAGCCGTTCTGGACGGGCACGAAGGTACGGGTGCGGCCGCTGAGCGCCCCCACGCTGCCGGCCACCGCCCGCATGCCGGAAGCCGGAGTCACCGTCGCATGCGCCAGCCCCGGCGCCGTCCAGGTCGCGGGCCGCAGCTTTTCGTCGTTCCCGACCACGGCCCCGACCTCGGGCATCGACCGGAAGGCCTCGGGGTCGGTCTGGGCGGCGCACCCGGTCACCACAACCCGGGCGGACGGCCTCTCGCGGCCGAGCCGGCGGACCGCGCGGCGCGCGGCGCGGACCGCATTCTCCGTGACGGCGCACGTGTTGACGATGACGACTTCGCGCAGCCCCCCCGTCGCGGCGTGGCGGCCGATGACCTCGGACTCGTGGCGGTTCAGCCGGCACCCGAAGGTGACGACCCGCGGGGCCGTCACCGCAGGCACTCCTCGGGCATCTGGCCGCGGAAGCTGAGGGCCGCATCACCGGTCATGCGGAGGCGTCCGTCGGACTCCTTCCACTCGATGTCCAGCTGACCGCCGTCGAGAAACCCCACGGTGGCCGACCGGCCGCAGAGCCCGAGCCGGTGCGCCGCCACCAAGGCCGCGCAGGCGCCCGTGCCGCAGGCCCGGGTCAGCCCAGCGCCGCGTTCCCATACCCGCATCAGGATGCGATCCCGGCCCCCCGGCTCCGGCGCAGCGCTCCGATCCTTGCAGATGAGCCCGACGTTCGCACGCTCCGGGAACAACGGATCGCATTCCACACTCGGGCCCAGTCCGGCGAGATCGATGTCCCGCAGACGATCGGTGACGAAGACCACGTGGGGGTTGCCCACGTTGACCGCAGTACCGCCCCGCAGGGGGCCTGCGACGAGGCCGAGATCCAGGGTGTCGCGCGGCGCGGCGAGCGGGATCCGCTTCCAGTCCAGCGCCGGCGGGCCCAGTTCCACCGTCACCGGTCCGTCGGTCCGGACCCGGGCCGTGATGGCGCCGGCCGCCGTGCCGATGCGGACCGGTGTCTCCGGCGGATGCTCGGCCGCGAGGAGGCGGCCGATGCAGCGGGCGGCGTTGCCGCAGGCTTCGGCGGCACTGCCGTCGCGGTTGAAGATCCGCATCCGGACGTCGACCGTGCCGTCGCCCGGATCGAGCAGGATCAGCTGGTCGAAACCGATTCCCGTGCGGCGGTCGGCCAGCCGGGCCACCTGTGCGGGCGCCGGCGTCAGCGGCCGCCGCCGGGCATCGACGATGGCGAAGTCGTTGCCGAGCCCGTGCATCTTGGCAAAGGCGACGGTCATGACCGCATGCATTGGGACATGCGTTGGGAACGGAGCGGGCGGGCGCGCATCGGAGCTGCCTCCAGGGCCGCCGGGCGGGTCCGATCGTGCCGCCCGATCCGGCCGGTGGCACTCGGGCGCCGCGGCGCTCCCGGCGACCGGACCGCGGACCCAGCGCGGCCGGCCGGCGCCCCTCCCGCCGGCGATCGCCACCGGTTCCGGGCCGGTCGGAGTGCGAACTGCGGCACTCAGACGGCCGTCAGGACGTGCACGGCACGCGCGGCGATCAGATCCCGGGTCTGCGCGGCGTACTCGCGCATGTGCGGGGAAGCGGCGTGCGCCGTCAGGGCCTCCGGACTCGCCCACTTCTCGACCACGATGAAGGAGTGCTCGCCGAGCCGGGTCTGCAACGGACCCGCATCATCGGCATCCACGGTCGCGATGTACTCGATGCAGCCGTCCTCCGCACGGACGGCCGGAACGTTGGCCTGAAAGGCCCGGAGCAGCTCCGGTCGCCGCCCGGGCCGGGCCGTGATGACGGCCACGACGTGGATCACCGCGATGGGAGCCTCCCGTTCGACCGGGGTTCCGGGAGGCCGAAGCTACTCGTGGGCCGCGGCCGGGGCAAGCCTCTTCTGGCCCGGTGCGCTCGGACGGAGTAGACTATCGTCGCACGCATGGCTATTCGGAGAGGCCGGACGGTGGTCCGTGCCTGATTGCACTGACATGACCGCGACACGCCTTACCCGTACAGGTCTCCACGTCGGCGCCGGCGCCTTGGCCGCGATCCTGGCGATGCTGGTCGGGACCTGTGCGCCCAACCAGCAGAGCCGCGCCGGGGCCTCCAACGACGAGGCCTATCGCCAGCTGGACCTGTTCGGGCAAGTGTTTCAGCGGGTCCGGGAAGACTATGTCGAAACGGTCGACGACCAGACGCTGATCCATGCCGCCCTCAACGGGATGCTGCAGGCGCTCGACCCCCATTCCAGCTACCTCAGCGCCGAGCAGTTCGACGAGATGCAGGTCCAGACGAGCGGACGATTCGGCGGGCTGGGAATTGAAGTGACCATGGAAAACGGCTTCGTGAAGGTGGTCTCTCCGATCGACGACACGCCCGCCTTCCGGGCGGGCGTGATGGCCGGCGACCTCATCACCCACATCGATGGCGAAGCCGTGCTCGGGTTGACCCTGTCCGACGCGGTCGACCGCATGCGGGGCGAGCCCGACACGGCGATCGTCATCCGCGTGAGCCGTCCGGGGGTCGAACCGTTCGACATTACCATCGTCCGCGAAATCATCCGCATCCGGTCGGTACGGTCCGAGGCGGAAGGCGATGTCGGCTACCTCCGGATCAGTTCCTTCACCGAGCAGACCACTTCGGGGGTCAAGGAGAACTTCGAGGACCTGCGCGCGCAGATCGGGCCGGAGAACCTCCAGGGCATCGTGCTCGACCTGCGGAACAATCCGGGCGGCCTGCTGACCCAAGCCGTCGCGGTGGCCGATGCCTTCCTGGAGCGCGGCGTCATCGTTTCGACCCGAGGCCGCACCAAGCCCCATCAGCGGTACAACGCGAGTGCGGGGGACATTACCGGCGGCCTGCCCATCGTGGTCCTCGTGAACGGCGGGTCGGCCAGCGCTTCCGAAATCGTGTCGGGGGCCTTGCAGGATCACGGCCGGGCGGTCCTCATGGGCACCAAGACCTTCGGGAAAGGGTCCGTGCAAACCGTGCTGCCGATCGGCAACCATGGCGCCATGCGCCTGACGACCGCGCGCTACTACACGCCGAGCGGGCGCTCCATCCAGACGACCGGCGTGACGCCCGACATCGAGGTGCCGCCGGCCCGAATCGAATTTCTCGACGCCGGTACCGCCCGCAGCGAAGCCTCGCTCCGGAACGCCCTGGACAACGACGAGCCGGAGCCCGGCGAGGATGCGGCGCCGGATCCGGCGAACGTGGCGGAGCCGGAGACGGAGGACGACGACCCCGCCCTCGAGGACTACCAGCTGCAGCGGGCGCTGGACCTGCTCCGGAGCCTGAACGTCTTCCGTCCGCAGCCGGCCTGATCGGGCTGCGACCGGTGACCGGCGGGTCCTATCGGCCCGGCGTCGGAATCCTGCTGCTCAGTCCGGATCACCTGGCGTTCGTCGGACAGCGCACCGACACGGCGAAGGCATGGCAGCTTCCGCAGGGCGGGATCGATGCCGGCGAGACCCCGGAAGCGGCCGCGTTTCGGGAACTCCGCGAGGAAACGGGAATCCGGCGGGCGGAAATCCTCGCCCGTTCGCGCGACTGGCTCTGCTACGACCTGCCCGGCGCCGTGGCCGACAAGCTGTGGAAGGGACGGTACCGGGGACAGCGGCAGATGTGGTTCGCCATGCGGCACACCGGTCCCGAATCGGAAATCGATCTGGGTGCAGGCGGCGAATTCTCGGCCTGGCGCTGGCTGCGCCCCCATGAGCTTCCGCATCTAATTGTCCCCTTCAAGCGGAAGTTGTACGAGGCCCTGCTCGCGGAATTCGCCGACGTGATCGGTGCGCCCGAGGACAGCTGACCCCGATCGTCCGGCACGTACCGGCCGCCGGCGGGACGTTCGTGCCCCGAAACGGCAACGGCCTCGTGGTCGAGCATGCCGACACCGGATCGATGCGCATGCGCCGCGGCTGAAGTCGGCGAATCCGGGCTACGACCGAGATCCGTCGCCTGCAGGGATGCATTCGGGCGCCCTTCGGGGAGCAGGACCGGTGGCCCGGAACCTCCGATGCACCTGGCGGAGTGGGCAACTTCGTTGCCCACCCACCCTGTTCTGCCGAACGGAGGTGCCGCCGGGCCTGAGTGTCCCGTGCCGCAGGACGGCGATGCCGATCGCCACCCCGCATGGCTTCCGAACCGGATCCCTGCCCGTACCGACCCGGGGCCGGTGCCCCCACCGCCGTCATGGAGCCGGGATCGCCTCGGAAGAACGGATCCATCGGAGGCTCCCGCGCAGAGCCGCGAGACGGGCTCCGGAACGGAGGGTTCCCGTCCGGCCTGAAGTGAGGCCCGGATCTGCGCCGAAGGGGGCGGTCGAGGACGAGGCCCGGTCCGACGACCGGGCGGAAGGGTGCGCGAATCGGGGTGGACGGCCCGTTGCCCGGACCGAACCGGGGTGGTCGTTCGGGTCCGGGCCCGCCGCCGCCGAACAGGATTCCGTCGACCGGTCGGTTCCGGGTCGGTTGCAGGGGGCGGGGCCCTGTGCTACCTAGCCCGCTGGCCGAAGGCGGTCCGAATCCGTCGCGCCCGGTGCGTGCGTTCCGGACGCCCGCAGCTTCAACCCACCCATGCGTTCGGATCCGGTCTTGGCTGAATCCTCCGAGGGGCTCGCCGGCGTTGCAGCCCCCTATGCGTCCGCGCTCTTCGCCATCGCGGCCCAACGCGACGGGCTGGAGCAGACCGAACAAGGCCTGGAATCGCTGCTCGCCGTCACCACCGGCAGCCGCGAACTGCGACGCCTGATCGAAAGCCCGGTCGCGGCGCGGACCGATCAGGAACGCGTGATGGCGGCCATTCTCGACGCGATGGATGCCGATTCGCTGGTGCGGAGCTTCACGGGGGTGCTGGCGCGCAATCGCCGGCTGGGCGCACTCCCGGCCGTCGTCCGGCGCTTCCGGGCGCTGGCGGCCGACCGCCGGGGCGAAGTCGAGGCGCTGGCGGCCACGGCGGTCGCCCTCGATGCCGCCGAGCGCGACCGCATCCGCAGGGCGCTCGCGGCCGGTCTGGGACGCAAGGTCGTGCTCCGTACTGCGGTCGACCCGGAGATCCTCGGCGGGCTGGTCGTCCGGGTGGGATCCCTCCGCATTGACGGCTCGGTCCGGACCCAGCTTCAGTCACTTGCCCATGCCATGAAGGGAGCCGCGTAAATGGATCTTCGCGCATCCGAGATTTCCTCGATCCTCAAGCAGCAGATCGAGAATTTCGAGACCGGCGCCGAAGTCGCCGAAGTCGGTGAGGTGATTGCGGTCGGAGACGGAATCGCCCGCATCTACGGACTCGATCGGGTGATGGCCGGGGAACTGGTCGCGTTTCCGGACAACGTCGTGGGGATGGCGCTCAACCTCGAAACGGACAATGTCGGCGTCGTCATCTTCGGCGACGACCGCTCGATTCGCGAAGGGGACACGGTCCAGCGCACCGGACGGATCGTGGATGCCCCGGTCGGGCCGAACCTGCTCGGCCGGGTCGTGAACGCTCTCGGACACCCGATCGACGGCGGCGCCGACATCGAGGGGGCCGAACGGCGTCCGGTGGACGTCCGCGCACCGGGCATCATTGCCCGGCAGTCGGTCTTCGAGCCGATGCAGACCGGTCTCAAGGCGGTCGATTCGCTGGTCCCGATCGGCCGCGGCCAGCGCGAACTGATCATCGGCGACCGTCAGACCGGGAAGACCGCGCTGGCGGTGGACACCATCATCAACCAGAAGGCCATCAACGCGCACGGCCCGGCCGAGAAGCACCTCCAGTGCATCTACGTGGCGATCGGCCAGAAGCGTTCCACGGTCGCGCAGGTGGTGCGCACCCTGCAGGACGCGGGCGCGATGGACTACACGTGCGTGGTGGCCGCGACCGCGTCCGAGCCGGCGCCGCTCCAGTACTTGGCTCCCTATACCGGCTGCACCATCGGCGAGTGGTTCCGCGACCACGGCCAGCACGCCCTGATCGTCTACGACGACCTTTCCAAGCAGGCGGTCGCCTACCGGCAAATGTCGCTGCTGCTGCGCCGGCCGCCGGGTCGCGAGGCCTACCCAGGCGACGTCTTCTACCTGCACTCGCGGCTGCTCGAACGGGCCGCCAAACTGTCGGACGCGGAAGGGGGAGGATCGCTCACCGCGCTGCCGATCGTCGAAACCCAGGCCAACGATGTCTCCGCCTACATTCCCACCAACGTGATCTCGATTACCGACGGGCAGATCTTCCTCGAGACCGATCTGTTCTATCAGGGCATCCGCCCCGCCATCAACGTCGGGATCTCGGTCAGCCGGGTCGGTTCCGCGGCCCAGGTCAAGGCCATGAAGAAGGTCGCGGGATCGATCAAGCTGGAGCTCGCCCAGTACCGCGAGATGGCGGCCTTCGCGCAGTTCGGGTCCGACCTCGATGCCTCGACCCAGCGTCTGCTCCGGCGGGGGGCGCGCCTGACCGAACTGCTGAAGCAGGCGCAGTACGCGCCGCTGCCCGTGGAAGAACAGGTGTGCGTGATCTTCGCGGGCGTGAACGGCTACTGCGACGCGGTCGAGACCGGTCGGATCCAGGGTTTCGAGGAAGGCCTCCTGGCCCGTCTGCGCACGGAGCACGGCGACCTCCTGGCCGCGATCCGCGATACGGGAGAGATCTCGGACGCGACGGAAGCCGGTCTCCGCAGCGCCCTCGACGCCCACGTCGCGAGCTTCGGCTAGCCTTCGGGAACGCTCTCGGCATGTCGAATCTCAAGGAACTGCGGACCCGGATCGGCAGCGTTCGTTCGACGCGCAAGATCACGCAGGCCATGAAGATGGTGGCCGCGTCGAAGCTGCGCCGGGCCCAGGAACACGCGGAGCGCGCCCGCCCGTACGCCGCCGGCATGGAGACCCTGATGACGCGACTGGCCGCGGCCGCCGGGGCCGGAGATGCGCCCCCGCTGCTGGTCGGCACCGGCCGCAGCGACGTGCGGCTGCTGCTGGTCATCACCGCCGACCGCGGCCTCTGCGGTGCGTTCAACACCGGCGTCGTCCGGGCCGTCCGGCGACGGCTGGCGGCGCTGGCCGAGGAATCCGTCCGCACCAAGATCTACTGCGTGGGCCGCAAGGGCCACGACCTGCTGCGCCGCACGCACGGCGAGCGGATCGTGGGGAGCCGGACCCTGCCGCCGGGCCGCGATCTTCCGTTCGCCGAAGCGGAGGCGGTCGCCGGGGAGATTCTCGACCTCTTCGCGAAGGACGGTTTCGACATCTGCACGATGCACTACAACCGGTTCCGCTCGGCCATGTCGCAGGTGGTGACCGAGACGACGGTCATCCCGCGACCGGAGCCCTCGGCCAAGGAACCGGTCCCCGTGACCGGCTCCGGCGCCCTGCACGAATTCGAACCCGGAGAAGAAGAACTCCTCGCCGAACTGCTGCCGCGCAACCTCGCGGTCCAGATTCACGGGGCGTTCCTGGAAAGCGCGGCCGGCGAGCACGGGGCGCGCATGACGGCGATGGAGAACGCCACCCGGAACGCAGGAGACATGATCGGCCGCCTGGAACTGGCCTACAACCGCCAGCGGCAGGCCGCCATTACCAAAGAGCTCATCGAGATCATCTCGGGCTCGGAAGCACTGTAGGGGCCGCTCCGGCTCCGGGAGATCCAGCGCATGGCGACAGAGAGCGTCGGTCACGTCACGCAGGTGGTAGGGCCGGTTGTCGATGTTCACTTCCCGGGCGAACTGCCCGCAATCCTGAACGCGCTGCACGTGGAGCGCGAGGGCCCGCGGCTCGTGCTCGAGGTGGCGCAGCACCTGGGCGAGCATGCGGTGCGCACCGTGGCCATGGGAGCCACGGAAGGTCTGATCCGCGGGGTCGGGGTGCGGGATTCGGGCGAGCCGATCCAAGTGCCGGTCGGCCTCGAAACCCTCGGCCGGATCGTGAACGTGGTGGGGGAGCCGGTCGACGAGGGCAAGCCGCTCGAGACCGGGAAAACCTACCCGATCCATCGCCCGGCGCCAGCCTTCATCGAGCAGGCGACGGAAACCGAAATCATGGTGACCGGCATCAAGGTCGTGGACCTCCTGGCACCCTACGCCAAGGGCGGCAAGGTCGGTCTGTTCGGCGGCGCCGGCGTCGGCAAGACCGTGATCATCATGGAACTCATCAACAACGTCGCCAAGGGCCACGGCGGCTATTCCGTCTTTGCCGGCGTGGGTGAACGGACGCGCGAGGGCAACGACCTGTATCACGAAATGCGGGAATCGGGCGTGATCGTTCCCGAAGGCACGGGGTCCAAGGTCGCACTGGTCTACGGTCAGATGAACGAGCCGCCCGGCGCCCGGGCCCGGGTCGGTCTCACCGGCCTCACCATGGCGGAGTACTTCCGCGACGACGAGGGCCAGGATGTCCTGTTCTTCGTCGACAACATCTTCCGGTTCACGCAGGCCGGCTCCGAAGTCTCCGCCCTGCTCGGCCGCATTCCCAGCGCGGTCGGCTACCAACCCACGCTGGCGACCGACATGGGCAGCCTGCAGGAGCGCATCACGTCGACCCGCAAGGGCTCGATCACCAGCGTCCAGGCGATCTACGTACCGGCCGACGACCTGACCGATCCCGCGCCCGCGACCTCGTTCAGCCACCTCGACGCCACCACGGTCCTGTCGCGGCAGATTGCGGAACAGGGCATCTATCCGGCGGTGGACCCGCTGGATTCCACCTCGCGAATCCTGGATCCCCGGATTCTCGGTGACGAACACTACGACGTGGCCCGGCAGGTGCAGGCGACTCTGCAGAAATACAAGTCCCTGCTCGACATCATCGCCATTCTCGGCATGGACGAGCTGTCGGAGGAGGACCGGCTGGTCGTCGAGCGGGCCCGCAAGATCCAGCGCTTTCTCTCGCAGCCGTTTCACGTGGCCGAAGTCTTCACCGGTACCCCCGGCACGTTCGTGGAGCTGGCCGACACGGTCAAGGGCTTCAAGGGTCTCGTGAACGGCGACTACGACCATCTCCCGGAAGCGGCGTTCTACATGGTCGGCACCATCGAGGAGGCGGTGGCCAAGGCCAAGCGCATGGCCGCGGAGGCGGCCTGAAGTGGCCGAAGCGCCGCAGATCGACCTCGATCTGATCACGCCCGAGGCGACCCTGCTCGTCGCGACGCCGGAAATGGTGGTGGTGCCCGGCTCGGAAGGCGAGTTCGGCGTGCTCCGGGACCACGCACCGATCCTGTCCGCACTGCGTCCGGGACGGGTGCAGGTGCACGCGACGTTCGACGCCGAGCCCGAGTGCTATTTCGTGACCGGCGGGTTCGTCGAAGCAGGGGCGGGACATTGCGTCATTCTCGCCGACCAGGCGATTCCCGTGTCGGAGATCGACGCGGCGGCGGCCGACCGGGCGGCGGCGGACGCGCGAGCCGCGCTGGACACGGCGGAGCAGGGGACCGACCCGGCGGTGCGCCGACGCGCCGAGCGGGCGCTGGAAATCGCCGAAGCGCGCCGTGCGGCGGCCCGCTGAGGACCCCGTTCGGGCCGGGCACCGGCCGTGCGGTTGCGTGTTCGCGCCCGGTCCCGCGGCCGGAGGGTTCGTCCTCGGTCGGGAACGCCGCGGGAGTTCGTACGGATGCGCCCCGTCGGAACCCGGGCCGGTCGCCGGGAATCCGGAGCGTCGCCGCCCGTGCCGGAACGGCACCGGCCCGCCGTCCCGCGGCGGCCCGGGGAAGACGACGGCCGGTGCAGCTGCGCGAGAAGGGTTCCGGGCGCGGTACCGCAAGGCCGAACCGATCGCGGCGGTTCGTCGACGGCTTTCCTCCCCGGCCGGGGCTTCGACCCTTCCTGCGGATTCTTCCCGGATCTTCCCGTGTGTCCGGCCGGACCGGCGGTCCCGCCGCTTTCCGGGTTCCGACGAGGCGTCGCCCTCTTGCCGCACGGTGGAATCGGCAGGCCGATCATGAACCTGCCGGACCGCCTCGCGCAGTGCCTTCGGCGCGCGGGTCGCGCCGGCGCGCCCCTGGTGGTTGGCGTCGTCTTGGCGGGAGCATGCGCGCAGGCCGCGGACCCGCCGGGCCTCCTCTTTCCCGTACGCTGCGAAATCGGCCGGGACTGCTGGTTCTTCGCCTACATGGACCTCCAGTCCGGGCCCGCCTATCGGGACTACCGGTGCGGGCTCCGGACCTACGAGGGACACAAGGGAACGGACATCGCACCGGTCGATCCGGGTGCGCGGCTGCCGGTCGTAGCCGCGGCCGACGGTGTCGTGCTGGGACGGCGCGACGGGATGGAGGACAGCCCGATGCAGGGTCCCGACCCGAGCCGGGAAGGCAGGGAATGCGGCAACGGCGTGCGCCTGGACCACGGCGGCGGCTGGACCACCCAGTACTGCCATCTGCAGCGCGGCAGCGTCACGGTGCGCCGGGGTGCGCGGGTGTCCGCAGGGGACGAGCTAGGGCGGACGGGAAGCTCCGGCCGGGCGGAGCTTCCGCATCTGCATTTCCAGCTCGAACTGAACGGGCGGCCGGTCGATCCGTTCGGTGGCGCGCAGCCCTCCGACCCGCCGCACTGCACGGCATCGGCTGTCGGCCGGACGGAGACCGCGCTGTGGCAGACCTCCGCGGATCCGGCGCGCTACACGCCGACGATGTTCCAGCATGCCGGCCTGACGACGGAGATTCCCGAGATGGAGCGGATGCTGCAGGGCGGCGATCCGCATGCCGCCTCGGCGGACGGGCCGGCGATCGTCGGGTACGCGGTGCTGCTGGGCGCGCATTCGGGCACGTCGATCGAGACCGTCATCGCCGACCCGGACGGGCGCATCCTGTTTCGGAACCGGCATTCGATCGACGAAGACCGGGCGCGCTATTTCGCCTATGCCGGCACGCGCCGAAAGACCGCACGGTGGGAGCCGGGCGTGTACCGCGCCAAATTCATCGTCACCGGCGAGTCGCCGGCCGGGCCGGTCCGGGTCGAACGCACGGCGGAGATCACACTGCGATAGACCGGGAATCCGGGCCGCCTTCGATCCCGCCCGAACCGGGCACGACGTGGCAACCGCGGGCGCCGGAACCGACACCCCGCCGGACCGCGCGATTCGACGCCGAAGAGGGCGGACCGATGAGCCAATGGCGGGTGCCGTGCGGTTCTCCGCAGAGACGGGCCCGGCGGTCGCCACCGAAGGTCGCGCGGCCGATCTTCCTTCGGACCCGACTTCGGGACCGACGGCATCGAAGCCGCACGCGGGACGTCCGGTCGTCCCGTGGCATCTCTGCAAACGGGAGTTCGGGGGTGCGAACGACGACGGCAACGCCCCGGACCGGCCGCAGGCGGCCGCTGCCGCACCTGCCGCCCCTTCGTCGTGCGGCGGCCGGGATCTGCGGTTCCCTTGCGTCGCATCCGCCGCGCGGGAGGAACCGTGCTTGCCGGGCCGATCCCCGGAACCGATGGACCCGGTCCGCGAACCCGGCCGCCGTGCGGACGGCGGCCGAGTACGGACGGACATCCTCCGAGCGGCGATCCGAAAGATCACGGCCCCCGGTTAGGCCGTTGATTGTACTGATTTGAGCTGGAAGACCGCCCTGTGGGGCGCCATCCACCGGGGGAAGTTCCCGGTCCCGTTTTGTCGTTCTGCGATCCAGCTCGAGGTGAGGCGGAACGGGGCGGTCGCGGCGGCACGCGGCGGTCCGGTGTTGCGGTTCAAGGTTCGGGCGGCGCGGCGCCGTTTGGCCGGCCTGGAGCGACGGGCAGATGATGCTGGCGGTGCCGGCTCTCAACGTAGCTGGCTTCGACCGAGGGGTCGGACCTTGAGCACCTGGAGGCGGGTCTTTGCGCGCGGTTCATGCGGTTCGAGCCGCAGATGTTGGGTCCGTCGAGGGGCGCGGTCGCCCGGCGGTTGCCTACGCCGGGTGTTCTGCATCTCCACCGGGTCGACCGCGGCGGCATGGACCGCCCGTCCGGCCTGCCGTCATGGCTCCCCTGGTGCCTGTCGCCCTGGTTCTGCCATCGCCATCCGGCGCACACCCGCGCTGACAAGGAACCTTGCTGCAACCGGCCGCGGGCTTGTCATGGAGTTGCCCGGCGACCGGGCCGGACGTGCAGCGAGCGCGGATCTTGTTGCCCGGCTGCAGCTGCTTGGCGTCCGTGTCCGGATCGCATGGCAGCCGGAGACGACACGGAACCGTTGGATGCGCGCGCTGCCGGCGGGGCGGGACGCGCTGCGATGCTGCAATATCAGGACGGCTTGGACCGGCGCGACGCTGAAGCTGCTGCCTGGAACGAATGTCCTTCCCCCGCAGCCGCGGCCGGCACGGACCGCCGTCCGCCCGGTCGAAAGGCTGATGCGATTGCGGCCGGATCCCGAAAGCCGGACAGGCCGTTGTGTGCGCCCCTTTCAGGGCCAGAGATCGGCCAGGCTGAAGGTGGTGGCCTCGAAGGGAGGAACACTGACAGGGGCACTGTTCTTGAGCGAGGCGATCAGCGGCCACCGTTCGTCCCGGAGTTGGAAGGCTTCCAGACCGCGCGCGAGGGGATCGGCAAACCAGAGCCAACAAACGCCTTCGCGGGCATAGATCGGCCGCTTTTCGTGCAGATCGATCTTGCGGGTTCCGGGAGAGAGCACTTCGCAGATCCAGTCCGGCGCGATCGCGAACCAAGCGGTGTCGGGATAATCCGGCATCCGCTCCCGGCGCCAACCGGCCAGATCGGGTACGAGGATGTCCTCGCTCAGATGCAGTTCGGGTTCGTCGACGATCCACCATCCGCCCGGCCCACCGGCGTCGTAATCGAAGGGGCCTCCGATCTTTGCGCCGAGCGATGAACTGGCGCGCGCATGGCGCGGGGCAGGCCGGGGTTGCGTGCGCAGCGCGCCGTCGATCACTTCGGCGACCATGTGGGCCGGGGCGCTCAGGACATCCCGGTAATCGGCACGGCGATCCTGTTTCAATACCTGCATGAGGAGGCGGTTCCTTTCCGAAACGAATCTACATGCCGGTGGGACCGGAGTCTTCCCCGGTCTCGTGCCGGACCTGCGGTCATCCGGTGACCAGACCGGATCAGCCGAAGCGTTTGCCCTTCCTGGGAAAGGTGAAGGAGTTCACGGCGAGGGCCTCGTCGAGGGCCGGGTCGGAGATCTCGGCCTTCCAAGCGCCGCACGGTTGCCGGTAAAGCCGGTGCGCCAAGTCGCGGAGGGCTTCGGCGACGGTATCGTGGGCGCCCGCCACGATCGGCCGCTGGGTCAGGCGGTCGCACTCGATGGGGATCTTCATGCGGTTTGCGTCGGAGTAGCGATCACCACGGCGGAAGGCCGCATGAAATTGCCAGAGGTTGCGGCGCTGGGCGTCCTGGGGGCGTCGATGATCAAGGCGATCCATGTCGTCCCGGCCGAAGGCGCCCGCTGATTTGGGGCTGAACCTTCCGTTTTCGCTGTGGCCGTGTGTCGGCCCTGACGACGCTTGCGACCCCGGATTCCCTCATCGATCTTCGCGCGGTTCCGGTGCACTCTTCCGTCCCCACGACCCGTCCCAGGAGATCTTCCGGCACGAACGGACCGACGGGGCCGCCGAGGCGCCTTTCAAGCCCCCATTGCTGACGAAATCTGGCGCATGCGCTGTCGTCCCATGCATGGATGAAATCGATTCCCGTCCGGAATTTCCGCCCCGCCTGTCCGAGGTTCGCGGTTCCCGGGAGGGGTTGCCGCGAGCTGGGTCGGAACCCGGCGACCCGGGCGCGATCGACCACGAAGGTGCGGAGGTCGGGCGGGCGGTGCCCGGAGCATGGGAAAGGCCCGGCCATTGCCCGCACCGGGCTCCGGGCCAGGACTTTCCCACGCTGTGGTTGGTGCTTTGGATGACCGCTGAACGGGGCACAAATTTCCGCTTTCTTGTCAGGTTTTCCGGCGGCGGCGACCCGTGGACGGCCCAAAGCCAGAAAACCCGGCAGGATTGGGCCTGTGCAACCTCCCTCCATCAGCAGTCGACAAGATCGAATGCAGCGCGGGAAAGTCCTGGGCTCCGGGCCCGTTGCGAAGTGAACGGGGAACGACTCCCCCGGACGCGCCGCAGAGAAGGTGCTCCTTGCCCGACCGGGCGCGTGACGAAGCTTGCCGCCCCATCGTTGCATGATATCGGGGGGGGGTAGAGTGGTTACCGCACTGGGCGGACCGGCTGCCCGACACCGCGTGATCGGAGAAACCTACGATGAGCGTATCTAGTAGTACGGAACCGTTGAACTGACGACAGTATTCTGGCAAGATTTCCGTGTCGGTCCGTGTCGGCCCCGTGTCGGTGCGTGTCGGCACGCGTGAGCGTCCGATCGGTACGGCGCTTTCTTGTTCATCCCCACAGACCCGATGCCGAACGTGCAGGCGCTCACACTCTCTTGGGGATCGGACGGATCCGGTTTCCGGGAACCGAGCCTGTTTGCAGGGGTTCGGTGCGGGGATCGGAGTGGATCATGGCCAACCCTCAGGGCAGGAAGCTCTATCGAGTGCGCCTTTCGGCGTCGGAGCGCCGGGAACTCCAAGCGATCGTCGACGGTACCGGAGCTGCTTGGCGTCGTCGTCGGGCGCAGATTCTCCTGATGGCAGACGAGGGACGCGACGGCGGCAAACTCCGGGATGTCGACATCGCGCGCGGCTTGGGTATCGGCGCTTCGACGGTCGAACGCCTGCGCAAGCGCTGTGTTCTGGAGGGTTTGGAGGCCTCTCTCCGCCGCCGGGAGCAGGAGAACCGCCGACCGAAACTCCTGGACGGGGCGAAGGAGGCGAAGCTGGTGGCTCTGGCCGGTTCTTCCCCGCCCGAAGGTTGTGTTCGCTGGACACTGAAGCTGCTGGCCGGTCGTCTGATGGAGATGGAGATCGTCGAGAGCATCTCGAAGGAAACGGTACGGAGGACTCTGAAAAAAAGGAGATCAAGCCTTGGTTGAAGCAGTACTGGTGCATTCCCCCGAGTCGCAACGCGCCGTTCGTAGCGGCGATGGAGGAGGTGCTGGACACGTATCAGCGGGATTTTGCCGAAAACGAGGTTTTGGTCTGCATGGATGAGACCAGCCGGCAGCAGACGAAGGAAACCCACCTTCCCCGTCCCGTGCGGCCCGGGCAGCCGGAAATCGTCGACTACGAATACGAGCGAAACGGTACGGCCAATCTCTTCCTGGCGTTCGCGCCCAACGAAAACTGGCGTACGGTGAAGGTCACCGACCGCCGCACGGCGCGGGACTGGGCGCAGTTCATCCGGGAACTCGCGGACGATCCTATCCCCGGAAAGAAGATCGTACTGGTCATGGACAACCTGAACACGCACGGCCCCGCGTCGTTGTATGAAGCCTTTGCACCCCGGGAGGCCATGCGGGTGCGAAAGCGGTTCGAGTTTCGGTACACGCCGAAGCACGGAAGCTGGCTCAACATGGCCGAGATCGAAATCGGTGCGTTGTCGCGACAATGTCTTCGACGACGCATTCCTGACCGCGCCACCATGCTGCGGGAGACCGCGGCGTGGGTCAAGCGCCGCAACGCGGCCGGCGGCACCGTCGATTGGCGGTTCACGACGGCAGACGCCCGGGTGAAACTGAAGTCTCTATACCCAGCAATCCAATGATTCCGTACTACTAGTGTCTGCACGGAAAATCCCTAAGAGTCTGATTACATGAAAGAAAATCCAATATTGACAGGGCGAAGATTCATCGAATCCAGCCTGATTTCAGCGGAATATGCCGTCATATGCCCTCAAAGAAGGAATCTTCGGTTCTCCAGATTCCAAATATGGCTGCATATACAATGTGTTATGATTTTCCGTGCAGACACTATCTACTCCCCCCCCCCTATTGATGACGAATCGTTTTTCCTGACGGGTTCGGATCCGGCATTTTCCCTTGCCCCTTTCATTCGCTCGCTGCCGATGACCGGATGTGCGTGTTCCGGCTGACAAGAAGCGGATCGATCTTCGTCATCAGTCGGGGGGGGGTGAGTAGATACCGATGAGCATCGAACGAACCGGCGGAGACACTGCCGACGAACTAGTGCCCGCCCGAAAAAGTACAACCAGTTGACTCCAGTGATAGAAGTGTGCTATTGAAGGGGTGAAGAATCCCTCTGTGGGCCGGGAATCGGCCGCTGGGGCCGGAAAATCGCGCGGGATTCGGGAATCTTCGGGAGAATGGCCATGCGGGAGACCGTCCGCTCTCAGCTGGAATTGGGCCAGGTTGCGATCGAGGAGATCAAGATCAACGTATACTCGCGGGATGACATTCCGCCGATGCTGCGTGGCCTTCAATACGTGTATGCGGACCGGTCGACCCGGGCCCGGTTGTTCGAGATCCTGGAGGAGGGGATCCTTCCCGAGGTATCCCGCCTGCGAGGGCGTCCCGGCATGGAGTTGTGGAAGATCCTGGTGATGGGTCTCCTGAAGCAGGGTTTGGGCTATGACTTCGATCACTTGCACGAGCTGGTGAACGAGCACAGGACGGTTCGGAAGTTTCTGGGACACACCGACATCTGGGATCACACCTGGTACGGATATCAGACGATGGTGGACAACGTGAGCTTGCTGACACCGGAAGTGCTGGGGAAGGTGTCGCAGCTGATCGCGGAGAAAGGCCATGCGCTGGTACGGAAGCGGAAGCGGACACGGAAGCGGAAGGACGGCACGAACGGCACGAACGGCACGAACGGCGCGGACGGCGCGGACGGCGCGAACGGCGCGGACGGCACGGACGGCGCGGACGGCACGGACGGCGCGAGCGGCGCGGACGGCGCGGACGGCACGAACGGCGCGGACGGCACGAACGGCGCGGACGGCGCGGACGGCGCGGACGGCGCGGACGGCGCGAACGGCGCGGACGGCGCGGACGGCGCGAACGGCGCGGACGGCGCGAACGGCGCGAACGGCGCGGACGGCGCGAACGGCGCGGACGGCGCGAACGGCGCGGACGGCGCGAACGGCGCGGACGGCGCGGACGGCGCGAACGACGCGGACGGCGCGGACGGCGCGGACGGCGCGAACGACGCGGACGGCGCGGACGGCGCGAACGACGCGGACGGCGCGGACGGCGCGAACGACGCGGACGGCGCGGACGGCGCGGACGACCGGGGCCGCCGTCGGTCGGACGACCCCCTGCGGGGCCGCTGCGATTCGTTCGTGGTGAAGACGGATGTGCACTACCCGACAGATGTCCACCTGTTGTGGGATGCGATGCGTTGCCTAGTGCGGGATACGGGTCGCGTCGCCGTACGCTTGGGGGTGTCTGGATGGCGGCAGTGGCAGCATGGGAGCCGGAAACTGCAGCAGCATTTCCAGCAGGTTCGGCAGACCCGACGGGCCCGTCCGGAGCAGGTCAAGGCGTACCTCGACGCCAGCCGGGCGTGGGTCCGGCGGGCGGAAGAGACGGTACCGGTGCTTCGGGAGCGAGGCGTCCCGATCTCCACGGTGCTTTCGGTCGAGTCGTACCTCAAGCATGCCCGCCGGCAGATTCACCAGGTGGATCGCCGTCTGCTGAAGGGCGAGAAGATTCCGCAGAGCGAGAAGGTGTTTTCGATCTTCGAAGAGCACACACGCTGGTGCGTGAAGGGCAAGGCCGGGGTGCCGGTGGAACTCGGAGTGCCGGTGGCCGTGCTGGAGGATCAACACGGCTTCCTCCTGCACCATCGGGTCCTGTGGGAAGGCGGAGACGTGGATCATGCCGTGCCCATGATCCGGGAAGCCCAGGCTCGCTTCCCCGACCTCCGCCTGTGCAGTTTCGATCGGGGCTTTCACAGCCCCTCCAACCGGATCACCCTGGACGAGCTGCTGGAGCACAACGTGCTGCCGAAGAAGGGAAGGCTCGGTCAGGCGGACCGGAAACGGGAAGCCGACCCGACGTTCCGGAAGATGCGTCGGCAGCATCCGGCCGTGGAGTCCGCGATCCACAACCTCGAGCAACGCGGCATGGACCGGGTCCTGTCGTATGGGGCAGACGGGTTTGCCCGGATGGTGGCACTGTCCGTGACCGCCTTCAACGTCCACCGAATCGGGCTGCTGCTGCACCGGCAGGCCCGGGCCCGGGCCCAACGACGACGAAGACGCGCCGCCTGACGGCGGCTTCCTTCCACCCCATCCGCGAAGCCCGCCGGAGGCGGGAACGGAGCCGCTCGCCCCGGCAGCCGGATTCGCGGCGGGACAAGCCCGGATACCGCTGCCCATCGGCAGAAATCCCCCCGGAAACCGAGCGGACGGGGCACCGAGGGAGGGTCCCAACCCGCAATTGCGCCGGCAGACCATCCGAAAGGGGCATTTTCGGGCGGGCACGAACTAGTAGTCCACCGACGTTGCATTGATGGCTGCAGGATGGGGCGGTATTTCCGTGTCGGTCCGTGTCGGTGCGTGTCGGCCCCGTGTCGGCACCCGCTGGAACCGGGCTGTTCGCTGAGATTCTCGCACCGCTTCTAAGGATCAGATAAAGAACACAATGGGATTATTAGGCCTCTATGGATCAGGTGTCAGGTCTGAGCATCGGGGCCAGCTCATGCCTGCAGCCCCCAATCCAACGTTTCCGTACTACTAGTGTCTGCACGGAAAATCATAACACATTGTATGTGAAACCATATTTGGAATCTGGAGAACCGAAGATTCCTTCTTTGAGGGCATATGACGGCATATTCCGCTGAAATCAGGCTGGATTCGATGAATCTTCGCCCTGTCAATATTGAGTTTTCATTCATGTAATCCGACTCTTAGGGATTTTCCGGGCAGGCACGAACTACAGGGCGGGATCGGCAACGACATTCTGGACGGCGGCCTCGGCGACGATACGCTCACCGGCGGGGCCGGGGCGGACACGCTCTATGGCGGCCACGGGGACGACACGCTCGAGGGGGTGACGGCAACGACCGTCTGTTCGGCGGTCAGGGCGCCGACCGGCTGACGGGCGGCCGGGGCAACGACGACCTCTATGGCGGCCTGGGGGCCGATGTCTTCGCGTTCACGGTGGGAGACGGGACCGACCGCATCGCCGGTTTCGAGACCGGCGACATCATCGAGATCGCCGGCGTGCCCGGCGGCTTCGGGGACCTGGTGATCGAGCAGCAGGGCTCCAATGCCGTCCTCCGCTATGGTCACGGCGACACGATCACGCTGGAGAACGTGACGGCGTCCTCCTTGGGCGCGGACGACTTCCGGTTCCTTCCCGTGGAGACGGTTCCGCCGGAGGCCGGCGGCAAGGATGCTCTTGCACAGGGCGCGCCGCCGGACGGCAACGATGACGGCGACGCTCCGAAGGACCCTGCCCCCAGCGAGAGCACGCAGACGGGCGGCAGCGATGGGGTGACCCTGACGGGCGGCAAGGACGCGGACACGCTGACAGGTGGTGATGGCGACGACACCCTGTGGGGCCGCAGGGGCGACGACATACTGCACGGCGAGGCTGGCGACGACACACTGCTTGGCGGAGCCGGCGACGACCTCCTGACCGGCAGGGCTGGCGACGACACGCTGACCGGGGGCAAGGGCGCCGACAGGCTGCAGGGCGGGGCTGGCGACGACACGCTGACCGGGGGCAAGGGCGCCGACATCTTCGAGTTCTGGGCGGGAGACGGGGCCGACACCATTACCGACTTCGGGGCCGGCGACCGGATTCACTTCGACGGCGTATCCGGCGGGTTTGAGGCGCTGATCATCGAGCAGGACGACACCGATACCCTCATTCGCTACGGTTACGGCGACACGGTCAGGTTGTCGGGCGTCTCGGCGGCGTCCCTCGACGAGGACGACTTCACCCTGCATCCCGGAAAACCGGCGCCCCAGGGCGTCACGCTCAACGGCGGCGACGGCGACGACAGCCTCAGAGGCGACGACTACTGGAGAACCCATCCCGCCGGGGGCGACGACACGCTCAACGGCGGCGACGGCGACGACAGCCTCAGAGGCGGCTGGGGCGACGACACGCTCAACGGCGGGGACGGCGACGACTGGCTCATAGGCAACGAAGGCGCCGACATCCTCAACGGCGGCGCCGGCAACGACTACCTCCAAGGCGATGGATACTCCGGTGTGCCCAGACTAAACATCTGGTCGGCCTCTCCGAAGAGCGAGAACGAGGATGATGTCCTCGACGGCGGGGACGGCCACGACTATCTCAACGGCGGCGGGGGTGACGACACATATACGGGCGGCGCGGGCGGCGACACCTTTTTTCATTCCCACGGGCACGACACCATCACCGATTTCGGGCCAGGGGACCGGATGCACATTTATGCCCGTATGTCGATCTCGGACGGGATGACCATCGAACAGGACGGCGAAGATGCCGTCATCAGCTACACTTGGACCAACACTGACAGGGTCGACTCGGTCAGGCTGTTGGGCGTGTCGGCAGAGTCCCTGGACGCAAACGACTTCATCTTTCCCAATGGCCTTCTCGCGCGCAACGGCGGCGACGGCGACGACACGCTTCACGGCGGCGGCGGTGGCGACACGCTTTCCGGCGAGGACGGTGACGACACGCTCTACGGCAAGGACGGCGACGACTATCTTTACGGCGGCGACGGCGACGACACGCTGGTGGGCGGCAAGGGTCGCGATACACTGATGGGCGGTGCGGGCGCCGACCGGTTCGTTTCGACAGCGAATCCGATACGGGTCACATTCGCGACTTCGAGGACGGGCAGGACATCCTGGTGATCAGGAGCGGCCTGAAGTTCTCCGATCTCGACATCAAGCAGAGCGGCGACGACACGGTGATCGGCGACCCCGCCAACACGTTCTCGATCGTGGTCGAGGGGATCCGGGCCGCGCAACTGACCGAGGCCGATTTCGATTTCTTGGGTTGACCGCCGGCCTCGAAGGCGGTCGTTCGGCATCGCTGCGGATCGGGCAGCTTCCGGCGGGGGCTTGGCGTCGCGAACGCGCTGGCGAAGGTGGAAGATGGAATCGGGGTCGGCCGTGGGCCGCGACTCCCTGCTCGGGCCGATCGGCAGTACGGGAGGCGGAAGCGGCGGCGGCCCGGAGCGGACTCCCGGCCGACAAGACCTGCTTCGCGCGCGGTCCTCCCACCGGCCGGACGATGTCGAACGGACGCCCGCCGGCACGAGTCGCTCCCGCGGTTCCGACCTGCGTCCCGTCCGCATCGACCCAAGATGTCCTTCTGTTCGATCGTGGGCGGTCATGGGGACGGTCGGGAAAGACGGGAATCGTTTGACGGTGCGCGCAGAAGGGTGCGGTTCCGTCCGGGCACGAACCCGACGCGAACCGCCGAGTAGGGCAGCCGTTGCGACACCCGGGTGCAGGAGACCGGACATCCCTTCGGCCTTTCCGCGACTGGTCCCGGTTCCGGCGGCTCTTCGACACCCACTTCAGCGGCCGTTCCGGACCCCCTCGGGCGCCGGCTCGATCCACTCCTGCAGAGCCGACCCAGATCCGGATGCCGAGCGACGTTCGGTCGGCGGCCCTCTCCGGACCGTCGAACCCGACCCGAGTTCCGGGTGCGGCATCAGGTACGGAGACCGAATCTCGAAACCGGCCGGCCGAGCGCCAGTCCACCGAAGCGATGGTTTCCGGACGGAGCCTGAGCGGATCGTTTGCAGGTGCGTGCAGAAGGGTGTGGTTGCACTCTCCGTGGGAGGAACGGACCCGAAGTTCGAGGGCGGCCCTCTCCTAATCGGAGACTTGCACCTTGCACCCCTTGGAGCGGCCGTTCCGGTCTGCAACGGACCCGGAGCCGTGCAGGGCGGTGCTGCCGACCGGATCGGCGGCCGCGGCGAGGTTTCCCAAGGTCCGACGGGTATCCGACCGGCCCTCAGGCCGAGCAGGTCGAGAACCGGTCAAACGAAGCGGTCGGTTTCCGGACCGTCCCTCATTCCGGGTGTCGCCATCCGGATTCGCCGACCTGCGGGACGCTCCCGCCCCGCGGTCTGCCGTCGACAACCCGGATTGGTGACCCCGGCAGGATTCGAACCTGCGACCTACGGATTAGGAATCCGTTGCTCTATCCGACTGAGCTACGGGGCCGCTTCCCGGAAGCATAGCGATGCCGTCCCTTGCCGGCGGTGCCGGGGAGGCGGGATCGGGCGGGTGCCCACGGTGATCCCACGCTGATTCCGAGACGCGAAATCCGAGTGCGTTGGGGCTTGCGTCACCACAGATCGCCCCTTGATCTCAATTTTTCGCGCCGAGAGGGTCTAAGAGCCTGTACGGAAACTATGGAGCGGCCCCGATTCTGGCCGCTCGTGCAAAGTATCGGCGTCGGAGAGACCGCTTCGAAAGCAATCTGACAGATGTGGAATGGACTTGTCTGATCCCGATGTACTCTCCTGCCACATCGCAGATACCAGAATCGGGGCCGCTCCATAGTTTCCGTACAGGCTCTAATGGAGCCTTGGCAGCACGATTGCAGCGCGACGCAGACCGAAAAAGTCTCGCCGATCGCCGCTGGATTAGCAGCGTGGGATCGTCGTGGGCGGGTGCCCCATCCCCCGCCTTCCCCGCCCCCCTGTGCGACGGGTTCCTCGCATCCAGGTGATCGTGCCTCCCTCGAAGACTTCGTCCGCGTTCCGGACACCGGTCGGATTTCGGGTTCGGCCCTGCCCTTTCGGACGACGAACCGCGATGCCGACCGAGGCCCGTCCTGCAAGGGAGCCGGCCGGGCGGCAGCGGGACGCAGACCGACCGCGGACGGCATATACTGACGTGCTGCCCGACGGCCCGAAGACTGTCATCCGCCCAGCAGAACGAAGGACCCTTCCCATGATCAGTCCGGTGACTTGGGAGCGACGGGGACGCATTGGCGTGATCACCGTCGACAACCCGCCCGTGAATGCCCTCGCACATCCCGTGCGCGAAGGCCTGCTCCGCTGCTTCCGCGAAGCCGGTTCCGATCCTGCGGTCGGGGCCCTCGTGCTGACCGGCGCCGGCCGCACGTTCATGGCGGGAGCCGACATCCGGGAATTCGGCAAGCCGATGCAGGAACCGGGCCTGGGCCGGGTGATCGATGCGTACGAGCGGTCGGAAAAGCCGACGGTGGCGGCCCTGCACGGAACTCCGCTCGGCGGGGGGCTCGAGGTTGCCATGGGGTGTCACGCACGCGTGGCCGATTCCCGCACCCGCCTCGGGCTGCCGGAAGTCAAGCTGGGTCTCCTGCCGGGCGCGGGGGGCACGCAGCGGCTCCCGCGTCTGGTCGGCGTGGAACGGGCCCTCGACATGATCACGTCGGGCGACCCGATCCCGGCGCCCCTGGCCCGGGAACTCGGTCTCGTGGACGAGATTGCCGAGCGCGACCCCGTGACGGCGGCGATCGCGTATGCGGAGCGCGTGCTGGCCGGCGCGGCGTCGGCGCGGGCCACCCGGGACCGCGACGAGAAGGTCGAGGGCGTCGACCCGTCGATCTTCGATCGGGCAAAGGAACGGCTGGTCCGGTCGGCCCGGGGCCGCGAGGGGCCGCTGCGCTGCGTCGAAGCCGTGCGCGGGGCCGTCACACAGCGGTTCGACGAAGGTCTCGCCCACGAGCGTCGCCTGTTCGAGGAAAGTCACGATTCCGAAGAATCCCCGGCACTGATCCACGTGTTCTTTTCCGAGCGCGCCGCCAACAAGATCGACAACATTCCGAAAACGGTCACTCCCCGCCCCGTCACGACCGCGGCGGTCGTCGGAGCCGGCACCATGGGGGGCGGGATCGCGATGAATTTCGCGAATGCCGGCATTCCGGTCCGCATTCTGGACACGGATCGGGCATCGCTGGAACGCGGGCTTGGCGTCGTACGCGGCAACTACCAGCGTGCCGTGGACCGGGGTCGGATGCGCCAAGCGGACCTGGAAGCCCGCATGGACCTCATCGAGGGCGTCAGCGACATGGAGGCCCTCGCGGCCGCGGACCTCGTGATCGAGGCCGTGTTCGAGGACCTGCCGGTCAAGCAGAAGGTCTTCGGGGCCCTCGACCGGATCATGCGGGAAGGTGCCATCCTTGCAAGCAACACGTCCACGCTCGACATCGACGCCATCGCCGCCACGACCCGTCGTCCCGAGGAGGTCATCGGAACCCATTTCTTCAGCCCGGCCAACGTCATGCGCCTGCTGGAAATCGTCCGGGGACGCACGACATCGGCCGACGTCATTGCGAGCGCCATGGCCCTGGCCCGAACCATCCGGAAAGTGGGCGTGCTGGTGGGCAATTGCGACGGTTTCGTGGGCAACCGGATGTTTCACGAATACATCCGACAGGCCCAGTACCTGGTCGAACGCGGCGCGTTGCCCGAACAGGTGGATCGCGCGGCGTACGCCTTCGGCTGGGCCATGGGTCCGCTTGCCGTGAGCGACCTGGCCGGCAACGACGTCGGATGGTACATCCGGAAGCGGCACCTAGCAGAGGGTTTGTACCGGAAGGGCGGCTACATGGGGGCCGTCGCCGATGCCTTGTGCGAGCAGGGGCGGTTCGGTCAGAAGACCGGGAAGGGCTGGTATCGCTACGAGGCCGGCAGCCGCAAGGGCCTCCCGGATCCGGAGGTGGAGGAACTCATCCTTCGAGTCCGCCGCGAGAAACAGGTGCGCCGCCGGACGTTCGAAGACCGCGAGATTCTGGCTCGCCTGCACGGTGCGCTGGTCAATGAAGGGGCGCGCATTCTGGACGAGGGAATCGCCCAGCGTGCTTCCGACATCGACGTCATCTACATCAACGGCTATGGCTATCCGGCCTGGCGTGGCGGCCCAATGTACCATGCGGAACGTCGCGGTCTGGCGGAAGTTTCCGCCGCCATCGCGGAGTTTCGAAACGAGGAACCGGCCTTGTGGCCGGAGTCGCCGCTGCTCGAGCGCCTGGCGCGCGGGGGCGGGTCGTTCCAGGATGCGAAGCAGGCGGCCTGATGCCGCCGGTCAGGGAGATCCACGCATGCCCGAAGCCGTGATTGCCTCGACGGCGCGCACCCCCATCGGCAAGGCCTATCGAGGCGCATTCAACAATACCCACGGGGCCGAACTCGGCGGACACGTCATTCGCCATGCGGTGGAGCGCGCGGGCCTCGACGCCGGCGAGGTGGAAGACGTGCTCATGGGCTGTGCCTTGCCCGAGGGAGCGACCGGCGGAAATATCGCACGGCAGTGCGCCCTTCGGGGCGGACTGCCGGTCGAGGCGGCCGGCGCCACGATCAACCGGTTCTGCTCATCCGGCATGCAGGCCATTGCCATGGCGGCCCAGCGCGTGCTGGTCGACCGGGTGCCGGTCATGGTGGCCGGCGGGCTGGAATCGATCAGCTTGGTACAGAACGAGCACGCCAACCAGCATCGGGCGCAGAACGCCTGGATCAACCGGCACAAACCCGAACTCTATTTCAGCATGATCCAGACGGCGGAAGTCGTGGCCGAACGCTACGGGATCGGTCGCGAGCAACAAGACGAATACGCTCTGTCTTCGCAGATGCGGACGGCGGCCGCGCAGCAGGCGGGTCGCCTGGAGGACGAGATCGTCCCGCTGTCCTCGGTCAAGCTGACGCAGGATCGGGAAAGCGGAGAGGTCTCCGAAACCGCGGTGACCCTGGAGCGGGATGAAGGCAATCGTCCGTCGACGACCGCCGAAGGCCTCGGTGGCCTCGAACCGGTCATGGGACCCGGGAACTGCATCACGGCCGGGAACGCTAGCCAGCTGTCGGACGGAGCTTCGGCCTGCGTCGTCATGGATTCGAAGGTCGCCGAGAAACGGGGAATCGAACCACTCGGCCTGTTTCGGGGGCTCGCGGTCGCCGGCCTCGAACCGGACGAGATGGGCATCGGTCCGGTGCGCGCCGTTCCCCGCCTGCTCGAGCGGCACGGGCTCGGGATCGAGGACATCGACCTCTGGGAGCTGAACGAGGCCTTTGCGGTACAGGCGTTGTACTGCCGCGACGAGCTCGGCATCGATCCCGAGAAGTACAACGTCGACGGGGGCGCCATTTCCATCGGACACCCGTACGGCATGTCCGGAGCACGACTGGTCGGGCATGCGCTGATCGAGGGGCGACGGCGGGGCGGGAAACTGGTGGTGTGCACGATGTGCGTCGGCGGCGGGATGGGAGCGGCCGGACTGTTCGAGGTGTGCTGATCGCCGTCCGGCCTTCCTTGCGTTCGGGCGACGATCCCGACACGAATGGGCAGGCCACGTCATTGCCGGACATGCGGGTCGCCCGGATTCGCTGCGCGGGTCCGCACGAAGGGATCGGCTCCGCATGCGACCGGCGGTTCCGCTGGGTGACGGAAGCAGGCGCGGAGGTCGGTGGCTGACGCTGTCGTACGACCATCCGGGATCGACGCCCCCGGACCACCTGCGCTTCGAGGCCGGCGGCGACGTGCTTGGAAGCACCCCGCCCGGCCGCGGCATCGGGTTCCGGCTGTCGGCGGCGGGCGATTACGCGATGGGCACGCTCCACGGCCCCCACGAGGGCATGGCTCCTGCCCATCGGCATCGGTTCGAGGAAGGGCTCCCGAATGTCGGCGAGGGCGCGGGCCGGACGCCGTGCATGGAGATCTGCCGGACGCCGCCCGACACGCCGAAGAGCCGGCCCGTTACGGAGCCCGGCCGGCCGCTGCATCCGGTCGACCCGCACGGAGCGCACCGGGGGTGCGACGAGCGCAGCGCGTCCGGCCGTGCGGCGCGCGGGAATCCCTCGTTGCGGAGGGAAGACCGGAGTCGTTTCGATCCCTCGGCACGGTCCGACGCAGGAGGGCATCCGTGTAGGGCGTCGGTGCGGTTCCCTTCCCGAGGACCGACGAACCCAAAGAGATCCCATGCTTGTTGCTGTGATGCGATCGGAGTCTCGATCGCGGCGCGGGTCGACGCGTTCGAGTCTGCGATTTGAGATGTGCGGACGTCTGCGGCCCGGTGGCGGCGCGGATCGGGGCGCGAGGGGTCCGTTTCGGCGGATCCGGGGCGAGCGAGAGGCCGGCCGGGTTGGGTGGCCCGGCTCGGATACTTGCCGGTTTCGGTCGGGGTGTGGGCGCGGTCCGTCGGGTCTTGTGACGGCGTGCAGGACCGGCTTGCGCTGATCGGCATCGGGGTGGCGGGCGTCGGCGAAGCTGTGGAAGGGTTGGGGCAGCTTCCGCTGGTTGTAGACGATGACCGCAATGGCGAGGGTGTTGAGGATCGCGTGGTTTGCGGGCGCGTTGCGGGCCCGGAGCTTGGAGTCGTCTTCGCGGAAGGTGGCGTCGCGGATGGGGTGATGGCTTTCGACCCCCCCCCCCAAGAACCGGCGGTTCCCTGCGAGTACCGGTTGCGGCGAGGCGCGGTCGGCCGCGACCGAGGTCATGCCGTAGGCGTGTTCCGTGGTCGGTGTTCCGGATTTCTTGAATTCGACGCGCCGGGTGACACGAAAGATCGGTCGGACATGAGGATCGTGGATCATCTTCGCAGGCGGGGTGAAGACTTCGATGCTGCGCGGCTCGATGCGGCCATGCTCGAGCGTGGGCGTTTCGCGGTAGTGTCCCGTGCTCGTGGTCTCCCAGTTGATGCTCTCGAACGTCTCGAAGGTCTTGGGAGCGTTGCCCTTGACCGTCATCCTCCCGTCGGCGCCCTGGGTCTCGACGATCCGCCGTGCCGTCTCGCGGGGGGTGTGGAGCGCGTCGAGGGTGCGCAGACGGCCGGCCACCGGTGCCGTCTCGAGCGCGGCGTGGACGGCGGCGATTTCCCCGCCCTCGTCGTGATCGTTGAGGATCGAGACCGGCATGCCGGTCCCGTGCTCGATCCGCGAGACCGTCTCGTCAGGATCCTTGCCGGTGCGGTGGGCGCCGCGAAGGCGCGTGCCGTCGACCGCGATCGCGTGGCCGACCCGCAGGCGCAGCTGCGCCCAGCGCCGCAGAGCCTCCTCAATCCACGCCGGGTCGGGGTTCTGCCGCACCCGGTGCACGGTCGATGGGGACACCGGCTCCTACCGGCCGGTGTCCGGGTTCTTCCACGCACCGATCGGTTCCAGATCCTTCTGCGTCATCGCCTTCGCGGAGCGTGCCGCTGCCACCGCGCCGTGCCGATTCGCCCGCCGCGCCAGCAAGACCACGCACAGTACCGAGGCGATGCCGTGCGTGCGCCCCTGCGCGCGCCGGAAGTCGGAAAGCACCGCAAAATGCGGGTACATCGAGCGCACCTCCCGCGCCGACCGGCCGCTCTGCGTCGCCCGCAACTCCCACGCCGCCGGCAGCGGCGCACGATCCGGAACCTGTCAACGCCGTTGAGACAGCAAGGGTTGTCATTTACTGAGCATCTCCCACGGTAGGGGTGGCCTTCGGCGGGTTGATCCAGACCGTTTCGGGGAGCGCCCGCGGTTTCGGTTTCCCCTGGACGAACCGTTCCGGGTGCCGGCCCCAAGCTTGGCTCAAGGTGCGCCGGCGTTGCTCAATCCGCTGCCGGGCGCGGCCGTGGTGGACATCGTCAGGGGTGAGCATCGCGAGGCCCGCATGGTGATGCTCCGTGTGGTACCAGGGGAAGAAGGATCGACAGAAGTCGATGGCAGCGGGCAGATCCGGGAAGCGCCCGGGGAACCCGGGGTGGTACTTCAAGGTCTTGAACTGTGCCTCCGAGAAGGGGTTGTCGTCGCTGACCTTGGGGCGGCTGAGCGAACGGGTGATACCGAGCTGGGCGAGGAGTTGCGCGGTGCACGGGCTGGTCATGGGGGCGCCGCGGTCCGAGTGCAGGGTCCGCACCCGGGGCTGGATCCCCTGCTTGAGACACGACTCCTCGATCAGCCGGCTGGCCAGGGCCGCGCTCTCGCGTTCGGCGACCCTCCATCCCACCACGTAGCGGCGGAAGAGATCAAGCAGCACGTAGAGGTAGAAGGAAGACCCGGTCTTCGGCCCGAGCAGCCGTGTGATGTCCCAGGACCCGACCCGGTTCGGAGCGCGGGCGACGAGTTCGGGCTTGGCATAGCGTGGGTGGGTGAGCGGGTTGCGCCGTTCCCGCACCGGCTGCCGGGCAGAGAGGATGCGGTACCTCGTGCGCTCCGAGCCCAGGTACCATCCTTCGTCGAGCAGCGTGGCCACGACCTCGGCCGGGGAACGATCGACGAAACGCGGGGAGGTGAGCAGGTCGAGGACCGGCTCCCGCTCCCCCTCGCTCCGGGCCCGGGCGGGCGTCGTACGGGGCTGCTGATGCCCGGGAGCGGGCCTCCGGCGGCGGTAGAACGTGGCCCGGGACACCCCCAGCGCCCGACAGGCCGGCGCAATGCCGACCTGTCGAGCGAGTGAAGTGGTGGCCATCCGCAGTCCTTCCCGTCGCGGAGGCTGAATCCCAGCAGCCCGGCAACGTTTCCCTGAACTTCGAGAATCGTAGGGGCCGTGGCCCGCTCCTTCTCCCGCCGCGCCACTTGGGCCTCGAGCCGGCGAACCTGGGCGCCGAGGGGGTGGGACGGCGCCGGCTTGGGACCGCGCTTGCGTGGCGCCAAGCCCTGCAACGCTCCCCGGCGGCGGGCCTTGCGCCACGTCGACAGATGCGAGCTGTACAGCCCCTCGCGACGCAGCAGGCGGCCGATCTCGCCCGGCTCGCGACCGCGGTCCGCTTCCTCGACGATCCGCAGTCGATACTCGGCCGAGAACCGACGGCGGGTCGGCTGGGCGAGAACCTCCGGGTCCGGAGCACGCCGAGCCGGCGGGGTCTCGGCCCTGGGGGGCGCGCCCCCCAGGGCCGGCGTGGCGAGGGGGTACACCCCCCTGCCCACATTCGGGTCTGCCTTCATCATGGTTCCTCTCTGCCGCCCTCTAATTCCCAGGGTAGTCGGTGTCTCAGCGATGTTGGCAGAGAGGGATCCCGCAACCGACGACCGGCGTCGCGACGCAGCGGAACCACGTACAGATCCTTCGCCTCCCCGTGCGGATCGGTAGAGCGCCCGTGGGCGCGTGCATAACCCTTGCTCCTGCCCACGTACTTCCCGTTCGCCGCCTGGTACAGGGTGCCGCGGAACGTCGTCGGCGAGACCCACGACTCCGCCACCCGCAACGGATGGCCGTACGCAGCTTCCCAGTCGTCGCTGAGACGCCGCTCCATCCGCGACCACGCACACGAGGCAAGACCCCGAAACACCCGGCGCCCCCCCAGAATCACAAACCTCGTGTGGGTTCCGATCAAATGCAACCGCTCGAACGGTTCCTCGCGGCGCCAGCCCATCCAGCGGTCCCGCGGCGCACAGATGAAAGCGCCCGTCTGCCAGCCCGCAGCGCCCATCCACTGCCCGCGCCACGTGAACACGGAGCGCAGACCTCGACCTGCAAACGGCTTGCAACCAAGATCGTGATGACGGTCCACCACACGGTTCCAGCGACACACCTCATCCGGCCGCGCCAGGCGCACCACCCCATCCCGGAGCGCAAAACCCTCCGGGGTCGTCTCGAAACCATCCGCGGCGCGCTCCAGGACAACCACGGATCCCACACCGCTTCACAAACAGCCCGCACAAATCCGAATCATCCGGAACCAGCGGAACCCAGCCTTCCAACAAACCTAGTAGTACAGAAACGTTGAACTGACGACAGTATTCTGGCAAGCTTTCCGTGTCGGTTCGTGTCGGCCCCGTGTCGGTGCGGAGCTCTCTTGTTCATCCCCACAAACCCGATGCCGAACGTGCAGGCGCTCACGCTCTCTTGGGGATCGGACGGATCCGGTTTCCGGGAACCGAGCCGGCCTGCAGGGGTTCGGTGCGGGGATCGGAGTGGATCATGGCCAACCCTCAGGGCAGGAAGCTCGATCGAGTGCGTCTTTCGGCGTCGGAGCGCCGGGAACTCCAAGCGATCGTCGACGGTACCGGAGCCGCCTGGCGGCGGCGTCGGGCGCAGATTCTGCTGATGGCGGACGAGGGGCGCGACGGCGGCAAACTCCGGGATGTGGACATCGCACGCGGCCTGGGCATCGGTGCTTCGACGGTCGAACGCCTGCGCAAGCGCTGTGTTCTGGAGAGTCTGGAGGCCGCCCGCCGTCGCCGGGAGCAGGAGAACCGCCGACCGAACCTCCTGGACGGGGCGAAGGAGGCGAAGCGGGTGGCTCGGGCCGGTTCTTCCCCGCCCGAGGGTTGGGTCCGCGGGACGCGGAAGCTGCGGGCCGGCCGTCGGATGGAGAGGGAGATCGTTGAGAGCATCTCGAAGGAAACGGTACGGAGGACTCGGAAAAACAGGAGATCAAGCCTTGGCTGAAGCCGTACGGGTGCCTTCCCCCGAGCCGCAACGCGCCGTTCGTGGCGGCGAGGGAGGAGGTGCTGGACCTGTATCAGCGGGATGTTGCCGAAGACGAGGTTCTGGTTTGCATGGATGAGACCAGTCGGCAGCAGACGAAGGAAACTCGCCTTCCCCGCCCCGTGCGGCCCGGGCAGCCGGAAATCGTCGACTACGAATACGAGCGAAACGGCACGGCCCATCTCTTCCTAGGGCCTGTTAACGCTATAGAGGCTTGAGGGCATCGATGATGAGCGCGAAGTGGATGAAGAAGGTGAAGACAATATCAAGCTTGTCGAATCTCGTGAAGACACGCCGAAATCGCTTGATCCTCCGAAACAGGCGCTCGACTTCATTGCGTTTCTTGTACAATTCTCGGTCGTATTCCCACGGTGTGATCCGGTTGGCCTTCGGTGGGACCACGGGCTCCAGTCCCCGGCCTGCAACCCACGCACGGGTTTCGTCCCCTTCATAGGCCTTGTCCATCACCAAACAACGTGCAGTATCCGGTAATGCCATGCGGTGCAGCAACGTGCGTCCCTGGGGCCCGTCCCCCTCCTGTCCTCCGGACAAGGAAAACCCTACCGCGTTTCGATCATTCGCAGCTACCCGATGAAGCTTGGTGGTCCAGCCCCCGCGCGACTTCCCGATGGCCTGAGGACCGTGCGTTTCGAGCGCTCCCGTACCGTCCGGGTGCACCTTCACCACGGTGCTGTCCAAGGATAGCACCTCGACCTTCACCCGCATGATCTCCAAGCGCTGCAACTCCGCAAACACCCGATCCAGGACGCCTTTCTTCGCCCAGCGGTTCATCCGGGTGTAGATGGTGTGCCAGTTGCCGAAGTGCGCCGGCAGCCCGCGCCACTTGCATCCCTGCTCGGCCACGTACAGAATCGCGTTGAGAACCGACAGATTACTGAGCAAGACATTGCCGCGGTGCTTCGGAAAGACATGAGCGATACGCTCGTACTGGGCTTGCGTGAGTTCCATGACCGGGAATCCTCTCTACGAACCAGGGATCCGGATTCTATCACATATTCCACCACATAATGCGTTAACAGGCCCTAGCGTTCGCGCCCAATGAAAATTGGCGTACGGTGAAGGTCACCGATCGCCGCACGGCGCGGGACGGGGCGCAGTTCCTCCGGGAACTCGCGGACGATCCTATCCCCGGAAAGAAGATCGTACGGGTCATGGACAACCGGAACGCGCACAGCCCCGCATCGCTATATGAGGCCTTTGCACCTCAGGAGGCCATGCGGGTGCGAAAACGGTTCGAGTTTCGGTACACGCCGAAGCACGGAAGCTGGCTCAACAGGGCCGAGATCGAAATCGGTGCGTTGTCGCGACAGTGTCTTCGACGACGCATTCCCGACCGCGCCACCATGCTGCGGGAAACCGCGGCGTGGGTCGAGCGCCGCAACGCGGCCGGCGGCACTGTTGATTGGCGGTTCACGACGGCAGACGCCCGGGTGAAACTGAAGTCCTTATACCCAGCAGTCCAATGATTCCGCACTACTAGCGTGGGATGGCCGTGCCGACGAACCTCGGTCGATCCCGGTCGCCCGCATCTGCGCTAGAAGAGGTCGATCTCCGCGTCCACCCCGACCGGACAGTGATCGGACCCCCGCTGGTGGGGCCAGATGAACGCCTTCCGCACCCGCTTCATCGCCGCCGGGGAAGCCAGTACGTAGTCGATTCTCCAGCCGACGTTGCGTTCCCGGGCCCCTCCCCACTGGCGCCACCACGTATAGTGCCCGGCCTCTTCGGGGTGCAGCGCGCGGAACGTATCCACCCAACCTGCTTCCAGCCACCGGTCGAATTCCGCCCGCTCCTCGGGCAGAAACCCGCTGCTCCTCGCGTTGGTCTTCGGCCGGGCCAGATCGATCTCGCGGTGCGCCGTGTTGAAATCGCCGATCACGAATACCGGACCGCGCCGGCGCAGGCGCTGCACCTGTTCGAATACCGCCCGGCAGAAATCTAGCTTGTACGGAACGCGGCTGTTGTCGCGGTCCTTCCCGCTGCCCTTCGGGAAGTAGACGTTGACCACCGACAGCCGTCCGCGCCGGCTCCGGAACTGCGCCGCCAGATATCGACCTTCCACGTCGAGGCGCGAATCGCCCAGCGACGTATCGACCCGGTCCGGCTCCCTTCTCGCATACAGGCCGACGCCGCTGTACCCGCGCCGTTCGGCGCTCACGAACACGGTGTGCCAGTCCGAGGGAGACCGGGCGGCGGGCGGCACCTGTTCCGGCAGGGCCCGAACCTCCTGGATCCCGACGATGTCCGCATCCCGGTTGCCGAGAAACTCCACGAAGCCGTGCCGCACGCAGGCGCGGATCCCGTTCACGTTCCAGCTGAGGATCCGCATGCGTGTCCGCCCTCGTCCCGCTCCAAGGAGTCCCGGCGATCATCGCAGCCGCGCCCCTCCGACGCCAGCGGCCGGCCGCCGGAACCGGCCGCGGTTACGATCCCGACCCTCAAGGACCACGCCCTCCGGAAGAACCCGCGACTCCATGACCCCTTCCTCTTCGGTTGCCATCTTCGTGGATGGGACCAACGTTTTCGCAAGCCGGCCCGACGGCTGGTGGCGCAACCGCAGCCAAGCGGCCGCCCGTCTGGTCGATGCGCTGGATCGCCTGTGCGATCGTACCCGGAGGTCGTGCACGGTCGTGTTCGATCGCCTGCCCCGCAACTGCCCCCCGCCACCGTCCACGACCCGGGTCCGGGTCCGCGCCGCCGCCCGCTCCGGCCGGGATGCGGCCGACGACATGATCGTCGATCTCGTGGCCGGTCTTCCCGAACCGCATCGTGCCTTTGTCTACACGTCGGACCGACGGCTCCGCTCCCGCCTGCATGCCCTAGGCGCGCGCACGGCCGGCGCCGGTGCCTTGCGCGCCCGGCTGGACGGCAGGCGAACCGGCCTCTCCGAACCCTGATCCGCCCGATCCTGTTCCGCGGGATCCTTCAGGCGTTCGCACCGAATCGGCGATCTCGCGGATTCCCGTGCCTCCCGGGAGACGGAAACCCGGCAGGGCAACCCATGTGACCGCGGGTCGAGACCGAGGATCTGCCGGGCAGCAGACCCGGGAGCGGTCGGGTCCGGACGGCCAATTCTCTCCAGCTCCCCATGAGAGACCGCGACTCACCGTCCGCAAGACCGCTGAGGACGAGCGCGCCATCCGCTTGGTCTGCCCCCCTGAAACTGGTCCACCCTAAGGTTCAGGATGAGGAGGGCCAACCATGGCCAGAACGCGTTACAAGCCGGACCAGATCGTCCGCCTGCTACGGCAGGTGGAGGTGCTGCACGGTCAGGACCTGTCGATGGCGGAGGCGATCCGTCGGGTCGGGATCAGCGAGGTCACCTTCTACCGGTGGCGCAAGGAGGATGCCGGGATGAGCGGCGACCAGCTGCGCCGCCTGAAGGACCTGGAGAAGGAGAACGAGCGGCTGCGCCGGGCCGTTTCCGACCTGGCGTTGGACCAGCAGATTCTCGAGGAGGCGGCCCGGGGAAACTTCTAAGCCCCTCGCGTCGTCGCCAATGTATCGATCATGTCCGTGGTCGGCTCGAGATCTCGGAACGGCGTGCCTGCCGGGTGCTGGGTCAGCACCGCTCGACCCAGCGTCGGGTTCCGCACCCCCGTGCCGACGAGACGCGCCTAGTAGTACGGAAACGTTGAACTGACGATAGTATTCTGGCAAGCTTTCCGTGTCGGCCCCGTGTCGGTGCGTGTCGGCACGCGTGGGCGCCCGATCGGTACGGCGCTCTCTGGTTCATCCCCATAGACCCGATGCCGAACGTGCAGGCGCTCACGCTCTCTTGGGGATCGGACGGATCCGGTTTCCGGGAACCGAGCCTGCCTGCAGGGGTTCGATGCGGGGATCGGAGTGGATCCTGGCCCACCCTCAGGGCAGGAAGCTCGATTGCGCCAGGCCAAGCCCTGGAGAGGGGGAAACCATGACGTAGGTTGAAACCTTTCGTCGCAAGCCTGCGGGTTCGACCCCCGCCCGGCAAAGGTGAGCCCGCCAGCCGGGAGCGAGTGTGGCATGGCGTGCGGTACCGCACGTCGTGAAGCGTACACAGCGGGCGGCGAAGCGTCGCTATGGAGCCTCGTAATCCTCAATGTCGGTGCCTTCATCTTTCGAGCAGTGGGGGCCGTACCGGAGTGCCGCATGCATGGGCAAGGCGCAATGGACCGTCCGGGGTCAGAGAACGACGCAAAGCCGCGGGAGGGCTTGCCAGGGAACCTGGGAGATCCGGTTTCTGCCCGCAGGTCGAGCCTGCGGAGCCGGCTGGCGAAACCCATGAGCCGAAGGCCAGACGGAAACCGGAAGTCGTAGCTCGCTCATAGTACCGGCGAAGGCGGGGAACCGGGTCCACCGGGTGCCGCTGGAGGGAAGGGGCGTGCTGCAGGAACCGAACCCCTGGAGGGAAACGGTGGAAGAGACACGGAGAGCTTCCAACCCGTCAACGGAACGACAGTGGATCGCCGCGCAGGCGAAGAAGAAGCGCGGGGTGATCGATGCGGAGGTGTCGAAGGATTTCGACAGCATCCCGCATCGGGAACTCCGCGCCTTGCTGGACCTGTGGATCAAGGACGGTGTCATCCGTCGCAGGATCAACCCATGGCTGCGGGCGGGCGTCCTGGAGAAGGATGCCCGGCATGCCGACGGCCAAGATCATGCACGGATACGGGACCGCTTGAGCGAACCTGTCCTGTAAGGAACCGGATGCCCTAATGCGGGCACGTCCGGATCTGTGGGGGGAGGGGCTCGGCAACGACCCCTCCTACCCGGCTCGAGTGCGCCTTTCGGCGCCGGAGCGCCGGGAACTCCAAGCGATCGTCGACGGTACCGGAGCCGCCTGGCGTCGTCGTCGGGCGCAGATTCTCCGGATGGCGGACGAAGGGCGCGACGGCGGCAAACTCCGGGATGTGGACATCGCGCGCGGCCTGCGGAACCTGTCAACGCCGTTGAGACAGCAAGGGTTGTCATGTACTGAGCATCTCCCACGGTAGGGGTGGCCTTCGGCGGGTTGATCCAGACCGTTTCGGGGAGCGCCCGCGGTTTCGGTTTCCCCTGGACGAACCGTTCCGGGTGCCGGCCCCAAGCTTGGCTCAAGGTGCGCCGGCGGTGCTCAATCCGCTGCCGGGCGCGGCCGTGGTGGACATCGTCAGGGGTGAGCATCGCGAGGCCCGCATGGTGATGCTCCGTGTGGTACCAGGGGAAGAAGGATCGACAGAAGTCGATGGCAGCGGGCAGATCCGGGAAGCGCCCGGGGAACCCGGGGTGGTACTTCAAGGTCTTGAACTGTGCCTCCGAGAAGGGGTTGTCGTCGCTGACCTTGGGGCGGCTGAGCGAACGGGTGATACCGAGCTGGGCGAGGAGTTGCGCGGTGCACGGGCGGGTCATGGGGGCGCCGCGGTCCGAGTGCAGGGTCCGCACCCGGGGCTGGATCCCCTGCTTGAGACACGACTCCTCGATCAGCCGGCTGGCCAGGGCCGCGCTCTCGCGTTCGGCGACCCTCCATCCCACCACGTAGCGGCTGAAGAGATCAAGCAGCACGTAGAGGTAGAAGGAAGACCCGGTCTTCGGCCCGAGCAGCCGTGTGATGTCCCAAGACCAGACCCGGTTCGGAGCGCGGGCGACGAGTTCGGGCTTGGCATAGCGTGGGTGGGTGAGCGGGTTGCGCCGTTCCCGCACCGGCTGCCGGGCAGAGAGGATGCGGTACATCGTGCGCTCCGAGCACAGGTACCGTCCTTCGTCGAGCATCGTAGCCACGACCTCGGCCGGGGAACGATCGACGAAACGCGGGGAGGTGAGCAGGTCGAGGACCGGCTCCCGCTCCCCCTCGCTCCGGGCCCGGGCGGGCGTCGTACGGGGCTGCTGATGCCCGGGAGCGGGCCTCCGGCGGCGGTAGAACGTGGCCCGGGACACCCCCAGCGCCCGACAGGCCGGCGCAATGCCGACCTGTCGAGCGAGTGAAGTGGTGGCCATCCGCAGTCCTTCCCGTCGCGGAGGCTGAATCCCAGCAGCCCGGCAACGTTTCCCTGAACTTCGAGAATCGTATGGGCCGTGGCCCGCGCCTTCTCCAGCCGCGCCACTTGGGCCTCGAGCCGGCAAACCTGGGCGCCGAGGGGGTGGGACGGCGCCGGCTTGGGACCGCGCTTGCGTGGCGCCAAGCCCTGCAACGCTCCCCGGCGGCGGGCCGTGCGCCACGTCGACAGATGCGAGCTGTACAGCCCCTCGCGACGCAGCAGGCGGCCGATCTCGCCCGGCTCGCGACCGCGGTCCGCTTCCTCGACGATCCGCAGTCGATACTCGGCCGAGAACCGACGGCGGGTCGGCTGGGCGAGAACCTCCGGGTCCGGAGCACGCCGAGCCGGCGGGGTCTCGGCCCTGGGGGGCGCGCCCCCCAGGGCCGGCGTGGCGAGGGGGTACACCCCCCTGCCCACATTCGGGTCTGCCTTCATCATGGTTCCTCTCTGCCGCCCTCTAATTCCCAGGGTAGTCGGTGTCTCAGCGATGTTGGCAGAGAGGGCTGGGTATCGGCGCTTCGACGGTCGAACGCCTGCGCAAGCGCTGTGTTCTGGAGGGTCTGGAGGCCGCCCTCCGCCGCCGGGAGCAGGAGAACCGCCGACCGAAACTCCTGGACGGGGCAAAGGAGGCGAAGCGGGTGGCTCGGGCCGGTTCTTCCCCGCCCGAAGGTGGTGTTCGCTGGACGCTGAAGCTGCTGGCCGGTCGTCGGATGGAGATGGAGATCGTCGAGAGCATCTCGAAGGAAACGGTACGGAGGACTCGGAAAAAAAGGAGATCAAGCCTTGGCTGAAGCAGTACGGGTGCATTCCCCCGAGCCGCAACGCGCCGTTCGTGGCGGCGATGGAGGAGGTGCTGGACACGGATCAGCGGGATTTTGCCGAAAACGAGGTTTGGGTCTGCATGGATGAGATCCGCCGGCAGCAGACGAAGGAAACTCGCCTTCCCCGCCCCGTGCGGCCCGGGCAGCCGGAAATCGTCGACTACGAATACGAGCGAAACGGCACGGCCCATCTCTTCCTGGCGTTCGCGCCCAATGAAAACTGGCGTACGGTGAAGGTCACCGACCGCCGCACGGCGCGGGACTGGGCGCAGTTCATCCGGGAACTCGCGGACGATCCTATCCCCGGCAAGAAAATCGTACTGGTCATGGACAACCTGAACACGCACGGCCCCGCATCGTTGTATGAAGCCTTTGCACCCCGGGAGGCCATGCGAGTGCGAAAGCGGTTCGAGTTTCGGTAAACACCGAAGCACGGAAGCTGGCTCAACAGGGCCGAGATCGAAATCGGCGCGTGGTCGCGACCGTGTCTTCGACGACGCATTCCCGACCACGCCACCCTGCTGCGGGAGACCGCGGCGTGGGTCAAGCGCCGCAACGCGGCCGGCGGCACTGTCGATGGGCGGTTCACGACGGCAGACACCCGGGTGAAACTGAAGTCTCTATACCCAGCAATCCAATGATTCCGTACTACTAGTTGCGGACAGGATCGAGCTGGCTCGCCGGCAGGTCCGCTACGGCTACCGCCGCATCGCGGCCCTGCTGCGCGACGCCGGCTGGCGGGTCCACGACAAGAGGATCGAGCGCCTGTGGCGGCGCGAGGGGCTGAAGGTACCTGCCCAACCCCGGAAACGGAACCGACTCCGGCTCCGTGACGGCTCCTGTGTCCGGCTCCGTGCCGAGCGGGTGAACCACGTCTGGTCGTACGACTTCGTGCATCACCGGACCCGGGACGGCCGAGCCTTCCGCAGGCTCAACGTGCGGGACGAGTTCCGCCGCGAGAGCCTGGCCATCCGGGTCCGGCGCACGCTCTCCTCGAACGACGTCCTCGACGTGCTGAGCGATCGGTTCCTCCTGCGGGGGCGTGCTGGGCCACATCCGCTCCGACCACGGCCCGGAGTTCGTCGCCAAGGTCGTGCAGCGATGGATCGCTGCGGTCGGCGCCCGCACAGCCTTCCTCCGGCCGGGATCCCCCTGGGAGAATGGATTCATCGAAAGCTTCCACGCACGGCTGCGGGACGAGCTCCTGAATGGAGAGATCTTCCACACCCTGAAGGAGGGCCCGGATTCTCATCGAATCCTGGCGTCGCCACTACAACGCCGTGCGTCCGCACAGCAGTCTGGGATACCGACCCCCAGTCCCGGAAACGATCACGCCAGGCGGGCCGGCCGGCTCCGCTACGCTCCGCCGGCCGGCCCGCCTGGCGGAGAAGCCGCCCATGCACGAACATTCGCACTGGACCAGTCGATGGGGGCAGGCCACGCTGTCCCAACTCAGGGCGCGGTGCCGTGGTCTATCCCGCACCGCGCACGGCTTCGCGAGCCTCTATCCGAAACCCGACATCGTAGCTTCCTCCGGCCGATCAAAGGCGGAGTACGGCTTGAAAAGTTTGAACGGTCAGGGGCAAACCGGTACCGGATGGCCTCGGTCCAATTGGAATACGTATTTTTCGTCTGCTGCCACGGCCGACGATCTGGAATGAATCGATCCTGAGAGCCTGTGCGGAAACTATTGAGCGACCCCGATTCTGGTATCTGCGATGTGGCTGGAGAGTGCATCGGGATCAAACAAGCCCATTCCACATCTGTCAGATTGCTTTCGAAGCGGTCTCTCCGACGCCGATACTTTGCACGAGCGGCCAGAATCGGGACCGCTCCATAGTTTCCGTACAGGCTCTGAGGAACGACTGGCGGCGGGGCAAGAGATTTTCGACAATCCATCTGCCGCCTCTTGCCCACAGAGGCACGACGACAGAGTGCGAGGCGCAGATTTCCATCCGTTCCCAGAACGCACCTCGAAACACGATCCGGAATGCGTTTCTGCCAATATCGGATTGGCGCCGGACCGATCCTCAAACCGAGCATGCGAGCATGCCAAGAACCGCTCAACCGAAGCGACGATCCACTGACGGTCCCTTACCCGTATCTACTCACCCCCCTACTGATGACGAATCGTTTTTCCTGACGGGTGCGGATCCGGCATTATCCCTTGCCCCTTTAACTCGCTCGCGGCCGAGGACCGGAAGTGCGTGTTCCGGCTGACAAGAAACGGATCGATCTTCGTCATCAGTAGGGGTGAGTAGATACCCTTACCCCATGTTTAACGAGATTTCGCTGATTCGGGCCCGGAATCGCCGATTTCCGGGGTTCTGAGCGAAGAACACCCTTGGAACACAAGGGTCATTCTGTCGGGGCCTCCAAAGCAGTGCCCTGTTCTTTTGGGGACCCCTTGCAGCCGGCCGGATCGGCATTCGGTTGGGTGCAGGTTCCTTCGACGGACCCGAACCGGCGGCCGCAAAGGTCGCTCCTGGACCACCTGCCGGTGGGGGGGGGAATCGGTGCGCCGGGGCGACTAGGTGCGGCAGCGAACGCGGCTCCATCTCGGCGCCGACGTTCCGATCGAGCCGGAGCTGTGGGGGAGACCTCTGTCGGAGAATCGACGAGATCCTCCGCCCGCAGTCCACCTTCCTGCCGGTCTCCCTGCCCGCGAAGGCCGAAGGCGAAGCTCAACGGATTGCCGGCCATCTCGTGGCCTCGGCCCCTCCGGCGCCCCGGGAGACCGACCTCCAGGACGTCGACGTCCCCCCGCCGCGAGAGGGTGCGGCCGCGTTCCTGCGGTGTCGAGCACGTGGGCTTATGGGCCGTCCGGAAGGCCGGCCTGGACCGCCGGCTGGAGCATCTGGAGGTGCCCGGTCCGCGGCGGTCGGCCGCACGGGGTTCGATTCTCGGACGCAGGACGCGCCCCGGTTCCGAGCGCGCCCCCCGGGCGTGGCGGTGCCGGCGCCGTGCGCTCGGCGAGCTGCGGGAGGTCGACTTCGAGGCTTCGAGCGCCAGGAGTCGGTACCGGGCTTCGGATGCGCTCCTGCATCCTCGTGACGCGATCGAGAAGCCTCGGTTGCACCGGAGTACGGATCGGTTCGGAATCGAGCCGACGATCCCTCGGTACGATCGCACGAACCCGTTCTACGAAGGCCGGGCGGCGCGGCCGCCCAAGGCCCGCTTCGGTCGCTCCCAGGAACGCCGCTCCGATGGCCGGCTGCGGACGCTCGGCCGGGTTCTGGACGGCAGCGGCTTCGTGCAGAGATCCCGCGTCTTCGAAGGCCACGTCTCCGAGGGGTCCACGCCGGAGACCCTGCTCGCCGGACTCCGGACGCCCGCGGGTGCACGGGGGTCCTGGATGCCGGGACCGCGACGGAGGGCCCCCTCGCAGGGTGGCGCGACCCCGGGTACCGCTCCCTCGTCGTCCGCCGCCGCCAGTGCGCTTTCGATGCCGCCCGTGCGACCCCCAGCCGGGGCCGTTCCGGTCCGGAGGTGCAGCTCTGCCGAAGTGTCGACCCGGCCACCGGCGAGATCTTCCTCGCCTGCCGTTCCGAGGCCGGGAGCACGAAGGAACCGGCGATCCCGGATCGATTGGCCGAGCGATTCGAAACCGCCTTGCAAAAGATTCACGACGGCCTCTCCCGTTCCCGCGCCCGCCGTCGCGTCGACGACGTCGGGCGCCGGATCGGCCGGATCCAGGAGAAATGCCGTCGGTCCGCCGCACACTACGCCGTCGAGGTGGCCACCGACGATCTCGGAGCCAAGGCCACGGCCGTGACCGGGTGCGTGGACGACCCGCCCACGCACCGAAACGTCACCTCCTATCAAAGGCTTGCCGGTATGGGAAAACCGCCGTCACCTCGACGCACATATCCGAATGCCATTGACCGGAGGCCCTGCCACGGCCGCGCGCGGGATCCAGACCAGAACCCGCCGGCCCGGCGAAAATTCTCCTCCGCGTACTCCGCGAAACCGTCGATTCGGGCGCGCCCCATCCGAGCCCGGCTCCGGCAGGATCAGGCGAAGCGATTGCGCAGGGGCCGGCCCGCGCGCAACCGTGCGATGTTGTCCGCGATGACCGCGAACCGGCGTTCCAGCATCCCGGTGCTCCACGCCGACGTGTGCGGCGTCATCCAGATGTTGGGCAGGCTCTCGAAGTCGTAGCGCGAAGGCCGGACCCGCGACCCGTCGCCGGGGGTCGGGTACCGGTACCAGACGTCGAGGACCGCGCCGCCGATCTCGCCGCCTGTCAGGGCCCGAAACAGCGCCTGCTCGTCGACCACGGGGCCTCGGCCGACGTTGATCAGCACCGCTTCCGGCTGCATCGCCCGGAGTACCCGGGCATCCACGATTCCGCGGGTGGCGGCGGTCAGGGGACAAGCCACCACCAGGTAGTCGTACTGCGAGGCCGCCTCGGCAAGCCGGTCCGGAGGGACCGCCTCGGTCAGCGGAGGGACCCGGGCCGGACGGGCCGTGACCGCTCGGACCTGCATGCCGAAGGCGGCGGCGCGCACGGCCAGGGCCCGCCCGATCCGGCCGTACCCGAGAATGCCGAGAACCCGGCCCTGCAACTCGCCGTGCGTCGCGCCGCCGAGGACGAGACTGTCGGACCAGTCCCCCGACCGGAACCGGCGGTCGGTGGCGGTCGCGCCGATGGCGTGCTCGAGCATCGCCCGCATGCAATATTCGGCAATCGGAACTTCGTGTTCGTAGACGTTGCAGGCCGCGCAGCCGGCCGGCAGCGCCGCCACGTCGACCGAATCGGTGCCGGCGCCCGGAAGGTGCAGCAGTCGCAGGCGCGGGGCGGGCGGTGCCGCCCGCGACCAGTCCATGGTGACGGCGACCTCGGCGCCGGCCAGCGCCTCGGCCCACGCTTCCGGATCGGAACCGGCACACCGCAGCGTGTGCGGCAGCGTCAGGTACGCGCGCAGCAGCTCGGCGTAGCGTTCGCCCAACCGCCCGCGGAACGCCACGCGGACCGGCGCCTCGCCGCCGTTCACCCGGGCAGGCCCAGGACATCCCCCATACCGTAGAGTCCGGGCCGCTGGCGCACGGCCCACGTGGCGGCGCGGACTGCACCTCGGGCAAAGATGGACCGGTCGTGGGCCCGGTGTCCGAGTTCGAGCCGCTCGCCGGCGCCGGCCAGCACGACCACGTGATCGCCGACGACATCCCCGCCGCGCAGGACGCCGTAGCCGATCGTGCCGGGGGTCCGCGGACCGGTGTCGCCGTCGCGTCCGCGCACGGCCGAGGCCTCCGGATCGATGCCGCGGCCGGCCGCCGCTGCGCGCCCCAGCGCCAGCGCCGTCCCCGAGGGCGCATCCCGCTTGGCCGCGTGGTGCATTTCCAGGATCTCGACATCCCAATCGGGTCCCAGCGCCGCCGCCGCCATCCGCACGAGGTGGGCCAGCAGATTGATCCCCAGGCTCATGTTGGCCGACCACACCACCGGCACGGTCTCGCCGGCCTCGCGCAGCGCCTCCCGCTCGGCACACCCCAGGCCGGTCGTGCCGATCACGAGACCGGTGTGCGCCCTCGCCGCCGCGACCGCGTGCCGCGCCACGGCCTCGGGAGCGGCAAAGGCAATCGCGACGTCGATCCCGGCGAAGAAGCGGTCTTCCGCGTCGGTGATCGGGATCCCCGCCTCTTCCCGTCCGGCGACGCGGCCGGCATCCGATCCGACGAGGACGTGCTCCGGGCGCTCGAGCGCACCGGCCAGCCGGCCCGGTCCGTCGGCAAGGACCCGGACCAAGGCCCGCCCCATGCGGCCGGCGGCCCCGACGATGCCGATGCGAACCGCACCGGTCACGGCGCGTGGCGGCGCAGGGCGGCCCGGAACTCGGTCGTCGCCGGGTAGTTGCGGTCCGTCATGTCCTCCACGGCCGCCGCCAGCGACCGCTGCTGCCGACGGCTGAGGTTGGAGGGCACCTCGACGCTGACCTGCACGAACAGGTCGCCGTGCCCGGAACGCTGCAGACGCGGCATGCCCTTGCCGCGCAGCCGGAACTTCTGGCCGGGCTGCGCGCCCGGCGGAATGGCGAGCTTCATCCGCCCGCCGTCCAGCGACGGCACGACCACTTCGGACCCCAAGGCCGCCGTCTCGAACGGAATCGGAACGACGATCTGGAGATGCTCGCGGTCGCGCTCGAACAGCGGGTGCGGCTCGACCTCGAGGAACACGTAGAGATCGCCCGCCCGGCCGCCCGGGGGTCCGGCCTCGCCCTTCCCCGTCAGCCGGAGCCGCGTGCCGTCGCTGACCCCGGGCGGAACCTTGACGTCGACCGACCGGGAGCGGCGGACCCGTCCCGCGCCTTGGCAGGCGGTGCAGGGCGTCTCGATCACCTGCCCGCGGCCGTGGCAGGCCGGGCAGGTCTGCTGAAAGAGCAGCAGGCCGCGCCGGGCGGCCATCTGACCGGAACCGTTGCACGTGGTGCAGGTCGCGCGCCGATTGCCCTCGGCCCCGGAACCGCCGCAGCGTTCGCACGTCTCCTCGGCCCCGAACCGGATCGTCTTGTCGACGCCGCGGTACGCCTCCTCCAGCGTCACCGCGAGGGCATACTGCAGGTCGGCGCCGGACGCCGGGCGGCCGCTCTGCCGGCCGCCGCCCATGAAGTCGCGGAAGACGCTGTCGAAGATGTCCCCGAAACCGGCGAATCCGCCGGCGCCCTGGGGGCCGGCCTGCAATCCTTCCTCGAAGGCCGCGTGCCCCATCCGGTCGTAGGCGCCGCGTCGTTCCGGATCCTTCAGCACCTCGTACGCCTGGTTGACATCCTTGAACTTCCGTTCGGCCGCCGCATCGCCGGCATTGCGATCCGGATGGTGCTCCTTGGCCAAGCGCCGATACGCGCTCTTGATGGCCGCGGCATCGGCATTCCGGTCGACGCCGAGCACCTCGTAGAAATCAGGCATGCGGATTCCTGCCGGTCAGCAGCGGTCCGGACCCCGCCGCCGGCGCGCGGCGGGGGTCCTCACGATCGAGGCCGATCCTTGGGATCGGGGTCGGCCACATCTTCGAAGTCGGCGTCGACGATCGTCTCGTCTTTCTTCCCCGGCTTCGTCGGCCCCTTGCCGGCACCGTCGGCCGCCTCGGCCCCGGACGCGGTCGCCGCCTCGGCATACATCGCGGCGCCGAGCTTCATCGCGGCCTGATGAAGCGCCTCGGTCTTCGCGGCAATGGCCGCGGCGTCGGCATCGTCCTTTCCGGTCTCGCTCCGGAGATCGGCCAGGGCCGCCGCGATCGCCTTCCGGTCGTCCTCGCTCAGCTTGTCGCCGTGGTCCGCCAGGCTCTTCTCGGTCGAATAGACGAGACTGTCGGCCTGATTCCGGGCTTCCACCGCCGCCCGCCGGGCCTGGTCGTCGGTGGCGTGCTGCTCGGCTTCCTTCACCATCCGGTCGATCTCGTCGTCGCTCAACCCGCCCGAAGCCTTGATCTGGATCTGCTGTTCCTTCCCCGTGGCCTTGTCCTTGGCCGAGACGTTGACGATGCCGTTCGCGTCGATGTCGAATCCGACCTCGATCTGCGGGGTGCCGCGCGGAGCGGGCGGGATGCCGACGAGATCGAATTGCCCGAGAGCCTTGTTGTCGGACGCCATTTCGCGTTCGCCCTGGAACACGCGGATGGTCACCGCCGTCTGGTTGTCGTCGGCGGTCGAGAAGGTCTGGCTCTTGCGGGTCGGAATCGTCGTGTTGCGGTCGATCAGGCGGGTGAACACCCCGCCCAGGGTCTCGATGCCGAGCGACAGCGGAGTCACGTCCAGCAGCAGCACATCCTTGACGTCGCCGGCCAGCACCGCTCCCTGGATGGCGGCGCCGATCGCGACCACTTCGTCGGGGTTGACCCCCTTGTGGGGATCCCGGCCGAAGAAGTTCTTGACGGTCTCGATCACCCTCGGCATCCGCGTCATACCGCCGACCAGGACCACCTCGTCGATGTCGCTGGCGCTGACCTCGGCGTCCTCCAGCGCCTTCCGGCACGGCACCACGGTGCGCTGCACCAGATCGTCGACCAGCTTCTCGAGCTGGGCCCGGGTGATCTTCATGTTGAGGTGCTTCGGCCCGCTTGCGTCGGCGGTGACGAACGGCAGGTTGACCTCGGTCTGGCCGGTGCTGGAGAGCTCGATCTTGGCCTTCTCGGCCGCCTCCTTGAGGCGCTGCAGCGCGAGCTTGTCCTGCCGCAGGTCGATGCCGTTGTCCTTCTGGAACTCGTCGGCCAGGTACTCGACCACCCGCAGATCGAAGTCCTCGCCGCCGAGGAACGTGTCGCCGTTGGTGGACTTGACCTCGAAGACCCCGTCCCCGATCTCGAGAATGGAGACGTCGAAGGTGCCGCCGCCGAGATCGTACACGGCGACCAGACCGCTCTCGCGCTTGTCGAGGCCGTAGGCCAGCGCGGCGGCGGTCGGCTCGTTGATGATCCGCAGCACTTCGAGTCCGGCGATCTGGCCGGCGTCCTTGGTGGCCTGCCGCTGGGAATCGTTGAAGTAGGCGGGCACCGTGATGACCGCCTGCCGGGTCTCGTCGCCGAAATGCGCCTCGGCCGTCTCCTTCATCTTCTGCAGCACGAATCCGCTGATCTGACTGGGCGCGTAGCTCTTGGCGCCGGCCCGCACCCAGGCATCGCCGTTGTCCGCCTTGACGATCTCGTAGGGGACCATTTCCCGGTCCCGGGTCACTTTTTCGTCCGTGAAGCTCCGGCCGATGAGCCGCTTGATCGCGAAGAAGGTCTTTTCCGGATTGGTCACAGCCTGCCGCTTGGCGGTCTGCCCCACCAGCGTCTCGCTGTCGTCGGTAAAGGCAACGACCGACGGGGTCGTCCGGCTGCCTTCCGCATTCTCGATGACCCGCGCATTGCGCCCGTCCATGACGGCAACGCACGAGTTCGTGGTGCCGAGATCGATCCCGATCACCTTGGCCATGGCATTCTCCCTGAGCCCCCGCAGCCCGCACCGGCGGTGCGCCCCGATGTCGGCAAGAGACGGAATATGGGAACGACCCGCCGCGCCTGCAAGACGGGCCGAGGCGGTCAGCCCGGCGCCGTCACCTCGGCTTCGGTCATCACCCGCGCGACGATCCGCGCCAGTGCGGCATGGTACTCCGGATCCTCGGTCGCTTCGGGATGGGCGAACGTCGCGTTGAGCGCGGTCAGCCGTCCGGGCCGGAAGACGAACCGGTGCCAGAACCGTTCGCGGATCGGGCCTGCGTCCGGATGGTCGCGGCCGGTCCGGTTGCACGACAGCAGGTACTCGCCCACACCCGCGCTCCGGATCCGGACGTCGCGGGCCTGCCGGGAATCGGCGATGGAGCGCATGAGGCGGACGGTCGCATCGGCGTCCGGAAGCGCCCCGGACAGCTGGCGGTCATCCCTTTCCAGCACGAGCCAAGTGTCCGGAAGGTCGGGGGCTTCGAGGACCAAGGTACGGCCGTCCGGTTCCCGATGCTCGATCCAGCCGGTCGGAAGCCGCAGTTCCACCCCGGGCCACGGGGTCGCCGGGCCCAGCGGGAGCGCGTCCGCGCGGCGCTGCGCCCGGGCCTCCCGGTCGAGCGCGGTATCGCGTTCGGCGAACGCGACGCCCGCCGCCACGGTCTCGATGTCGCCGGTCACCCCGTCGACCACGGCCCGGGCAGCGGCGGTGGCCGGATGGGACAGCGCCAGCGTGACGATCCGGAAGTGCCGCTGGCCGAACACGGCCGCCCGGCGCCAGATCCGCACCTCTTCGCTGCGGTCGAGCACGGCGCGGTAGCGCAGGTTCCACCCGGACACGGTGTCGCCGGCGGCGACCAGTGCGGCATCGCCGCCGTGCAGGTAGTCGCCCGGCTCGCCCTGCGCGACCGCTTCCGGGTCATCCACCGACACCACACTGATTCCGAGCCGGGGGTAGTCGCCGAACGGGAAGGTGGCCCGGGCCCGGTCCCGTTCGACCTCGTGCAGCCGCCAGCTCGCCGGCAGCGTCAGCCGCGCCGCGCCGCCGCCCAGCTCCAAGTGCTGCCCGCCCGTCACGGGCCGGCCCGCGGTTTCCCGGTCCGCGCGCCACCGGCCGCCGGACCTCCGGCCTCCGACGCGCTCGCGTCCGCGGGAGGAACCGGCGGTTCCCCGCCCGGCGCGCCCTCCTCCGCCGGGGCGGCGCCGACGTCCTTCGGCGTCGTCGCCACGACCGCGGCCCGCAGCAGTCGGTCGTGGTGCCGGTACCCCGCCTGCAGAACCTCGGCCACCACCCCGCCCGGCAACCCGGGTCGCGGTACCTGCGTGACCGCCTGATGGCGGTTCGGGTCGAAGGGATCGCCCGGGTCCGGCCGGATGCGTTCGATCGCGTGGCGGACGAACTTCGCGTTCAGTTCCTGCAGGGTCAGGGTCACGCCTTCGCGCAGCGTGGCGACGTCTTCCGCCTTCTCGGCCCCGTCCGCCGGCATGCTGGCCAGCGCCCGCTCCAAGTTGTCGACGATGTCCAGCATGTCGCGGGCCAGGTCCGAAGCCCCGTACCGGAGGGCTTCGGCGCGCTCGCGGTCCGACCGCTTCCGAGTGTTCTCCGCGTCGGCCCGGGCCCGCAGCATCCGGTCGCGCTCGGCGGCCAGCTCGGCTTCGAGCGCCGCGATCCGGAGACTCGCGTCGGCAGGTCCGGACTGCGGTTCCGCTTCCGCCGCCGGTGCATCGACGGGCGGCGGTTTGCCCGGTGCCCCCGGTTCGGGCGGGCCATCCTTCCCTGCGGACTGGGCATCGTGCGGATCGGTCACGGCCGGCTTCCCCCGTGCGGCAAAGGGTGCAGATGGTAGCCGGCGCGGGCCGATGCAAGGGGGCGTGCGGGCGCTGCCGGCCGCATCAGGCCGTGCCCACCGCGTCGCCGAGCAGGCTCCCGATCTCGCCGCGGATCACGAGATCGGCGCGGTCGTCCTGCGGTGTGGGCTCGCGGTTGAGGATGACGTAGCGCGCCCCCTGCCGCCGGGCCGCCAGCGGGATTCCGGCCGCCGGGTAGACCACCAACGACGATCCGACGGCGATCGCGGCGTCGCACGCGCGCGCCGCCGCCTCGGCCCGATGCAGCGCTGCCGCCGGCACCGGCTGTCCGAACGAGACCGTTGCGCTCTTGACGTAGGGGCTGCCGCAGCGCCGGCAGGCCGGGAGCGTCCCGTCGCGGTCGAAGGCCCGGAAAATGTTGCGCAGTTCGTGGCGCAGCCCGCAGTCGCAGCAAACCGCGAAGGTCGCGTTGCCGTGCAGCTCGACGACCTGCCCCGCGGGCACCCCGGACGCCTGATGCAGGCCGTCGACGTTCTGGGTCACCACCACGCTCGCCGGCCGGCGCCGGACCAGCTCCGCGATCGCGCGGTGTCCCCGGTTGGGGCGGGCCCGCCGCAGCGCCCGGTCGGTCTCGCGCTTGCGCCGCCAGGTCTCGCGCCGCATCGCTTCCGAACGCAGGAACTCGTCGAAGCGAACGGGCGGATTGCGATCCCAGACACCGCCCGGACTGCGGAAGTCCGGAATGCCGGATTCGGTGCTCACCCCGGCCCCGGTGAAGATCAGGAGGCGGCGGGCCGCGTCGAACACCGACCGGAGGCGGTCCGCCGGGCCGCCCCGGCCCGGCGGCGGGCCGGTCATCGGTCGGCCCCGGACGCGGCCGGAGGACGGCGCGCCCGCACCGCTCAGTTCAGCAGGCGGCCCACGGCCCGGGCCGTGTAGTCCACCATCGGAATGATGCGGGCGTAGTTGAGCCGGGTCGGGCCGATCACGCCGATCGCCCCCAGCGGCCCCGGGCTGCCGTCGTGCTGCACGAGGGGCGCGACGATCAGGGCGCACCCCGACCGGGCGAACAGTTCGGTCTCCGCCCCGATGAACACATGCACGCCGGACCCCTGCAGCGTGGAGTCGAGCAGGCGCCGGAGGGTCCGGCCGCGCTCCAGCGCCTCGAACAGCAGTTGCACCCGTTCCACCGCGACCCGCTCGCGCACTCCCTCCAAGGTGCGCGCCCGGCCGGTCAGGATGAGCGACGGGTCGCCGTCGGTCGCCGTGCGCACGGCCAACCCGGCCTCGATCACCTTCTGGGTTTCGGCATCCAGTTCCGCCTGATCCGCCTCCAGGTCGGCCTCGACGGTCCGGCTGGCTTCCTGCAGCGAGCGCCCGGCGAAGCGGTCGTTGAGGTAGTTGGAGGCCTCGATCAGCGCATGCGCCGGCAGTCCCGTCGGCAGGTCGATCAGGCGGTTTTCCACGAGATCGTGGGTATCGACGATCACGACCAGGGCGCGGCCCGGATCCAGGCGCACGAACTCGATGTGCTGGATCGCGCGCTGCTCCGCCTTCGGAGTGACGACCAGCGATGCGCACTGCGCCAGGCCGGAGAGCTCCTCCCCGACCGTGCGCAGCACTTCCCGCAGGTTGCGGCCGGCCCCGGCGCAGCGAGCCTCGATGCGGGTGCGCTCGGACGGGGGCAGTTCGCCCAGCTTGAGCAGTCCGTCGATGAACAGGCGAAGCCCGCGTTCGGTCGGCAGGCGGCCGGCGGAGACGTGCGGTGCGTACAGGAAGCCCCGCCCCTCCAGTTCCGCCATGACCGCGCGGACCGAGGCCGGCGACAGCACCCCGTTCAGTTCCCGGGCGACGGTCTGCGACCCGACCGGAGCGCCGCCGGCCAGATAGGTCTCCACGACCAGCCGGAAGATTTCCTGCGAACGTTCGTCCAGCTCGCTCAGGGGACCGGCCCGCTCTTCCAGGCCGACCTTCCCGGCCCCGGCCGCCCGGCGGACCGAGACCCTCCCGCGCCGTCCGTCCGCCGTCACCGGCCGTCCGGCACCTCGTGCCTCCGGTGCCCGAACCAGTGCCCGCGCACCAAGCGCGCCAAGGCCGGGTCGCAACGGGCCTTGCGCACATGATGCGCGCGCAGGGCCGCTGCCAGCCTTCCGCGGTACCCCAACTGCCGGTCGGCAAGGCGCACCATCCGGCTGTTCGGCCAGTTCTTCGGACGGATCCGGTCGAGTTCCTCCAGCAGGGCCTCGGCGCCCGCACCGCCGCTGCCGGCCGCCATGACGATCAGGGCCGCCGCCGTCGACCGGGAGACCCCCTGAAAGCAGTGCACGTGCACGTGCCGGCAGCGGGCCGTGGCCAACCGGCGCCCGAGCCGCGCCAGCCGGCGGACATGGGTTGCCGCCGGCAGCACCTTCCCCCGAACCGGCCGCACCGCATCATGGAACGCCATCCGGGTCACGCGCCCCCCGTTGCCGCGCCGGAGCGGCCCCGGCGTCCGGGTGCCGGGATCGAGAATCGACACCACGTGGCCGGGTCGCCCGAATCGGGAGCGCTGCACCGTGCGCAGGCCCGACACGGTCACCCGAAACGGTACCCGGTCGTCAACCGGCACGGGAGCGGACGGCCGGGATCGAACCGGCGACATTCAGCTTGGGAAGCTGACGTTCTGCCACTGAACTACGCCCGCGTGAACCCCGACCTGCATTCGGCGACGGGGGCACGGTAGCCCGGCCCCCGCCCGCGGTCAAAAGGTCGAGCCGTGCAGGAGTCCGCACCGCGGTCAAGGGCCCGTCCGGAACTCACCGCTTCGGGGGCCGGTTTTCGGCAGGCCCGGTTCGAGGGCCGCCACCAGACCGTGCCTTGGAGGGGCGTTGGGTGGCTCCGGTCCAGGTGCCTGTCCCGTTCACGAGAACCGGATCCTTCCGCGAGGACACGAACCTGGGAGGAGGGGGAAGCGGCGTCCGAGCTGCGAAGCGCGCGCGGGCCGGGGGCCGGGACCGCATTCGGCGTTTGCGGAGGAGAACGGGGCCGAGGTCGAACGACTGATCGGCGACGGCACCCCGGATGCCGTCCAGGCGGTCGAGCCAGCAGCGCGGCGGGGGCGCTGCAGATCATGGGACAGACCCCTCGCACGCAGACTCCACGCCCACCGTGCCGACGAGCAGGGACCGCATCTGCCCTGCGCGGGCGGCGGCGAGCTTGGCCTCGGTGCTGAATCCCACTTTTTCGAGGCCTCTGCCCTGCACGGGCGGCGGCGAGGCTCGCTTGGCCGGCCGCCGGCCCAAGACCAAGGAAATCCGTATCTAGTGCCCGCCCGAAAAAGTACAACCAGTTGACTCCAGTGATGGAAGTGTGCTATTGAAGGGGTGAAGAATCCCTCTGTGGGGCGGGAATCGGCCGCTGGGGCCGGAACATCGCGCGGGATTCGGGAATCTTCGGGAGAATGGCCCTGCGGGAGACCGTCCGTCCTCAGCTGGAATGGGGCTAGGTTGCGATCGAGGAGATCGAGATCAACGTACACTCGCGGGAGGACATTCCGCCGATGCTGCGTGGCCTTCAGTACGTGTATGCCGACCGGTCGACCCGGGCCCGGTGGTTCGAGATCCTGGAGGAGGGGATCCTTCCCGAGGTATCCCGCCTGCGAGGGCGTCCCGGCATGGAGTTGTGGAAGATCCTGGTGATGGGTCTCCGGAAGCAGGGTTTGGGCTAGGACTTCGATCCCATGCACGAGCGGGTGAACGAGCACAGGACGGTTCGGAAGTTTCTGGGGCACACCGACATCTGGGATCCCACCCGGTACGGATATCCGACGATGGTGGACCACGTGAGCCTGCTGACACCGGAAGTGCTGGGGAAGGTGTCGCAGCTGATCGCGGAGAAAGGCCATGCGCTGGTACGGAAGCGGAAGCGGACACGGAAGCGGAAGGACGGCGCGAACGGCGCGAACGGCGCGGACGACCGGGACCGCCGTCGGTCGGACGACCCCCTGCGGGGCCGCTGCGATTCGTTCGTGGTGAAGACGGATGTGCACTACCCGACAGATGTCCACCTGTTGTGGGATGCGATGCGTTGCCTAGTGCGGGATACGGGTCGCGCCGCCGTACGCTTGGGGGTGTCCGGATGGCGGCAGTGGCAGCATGGGAGCCGGAAACTGCAGCAGCCTTTCCAGCAGGTTCGGCAGACCCGACGGGCCCGTCCGGATCCGGTCAAGGCGTACCTCGACGCCAGCCGGGCGTGGGTCCGGCGGGCGGAAGAGACGGTACCGGTGCTTCGGGAGCGAGGCGTCCCGATCCCCACGGTGCGTTCGGTCGAGTCGGACCTCAAGCATGCCCGCCGGCAGATCCACCAAGTGGACCGCCGTCTGCGGAAGGGCGAGAAGATTCCGCAGAACGAGAAGGGGTTTTCGATCTTCGAAGAGCACACACGCTGGTGCGTGAAGGGCAAGGCCGGGGTGCCGGTGGAACTCGGAGTGCCGGTGGCCGTGCTGGAGGATCAACACGGCTTCCTCCTGCACCATCGGGTCCTGTGGGAAGGCGGAGACGTGGATCCTGCCGTGCCCAGGATCCGAGAAGCCCAGGCTCGCTTCCCCGACCTCCGCCTGTGCAGTTTCGATCGGGGCTTTCCCAGCCCCTCCAACCGGATCACCCTGGACGCGCTGCTGGAGCACAACGTGCTGCCGAAGAAGGGAACGCTCGGTCAGACGGACCGGAAACGGGAAGCCGATCCGACGTTCCGGAAGATGCGTCGACAGCATCCGGCCGTGGAGTCCGCGATCCACAACCTCGAGCCACGCGGCATGGACCGGGTCCGGTCGTAGGGGGCGGACGGGTTTGCCCGGATGGTGGCACGGTCCGTGACCGCCTTCAACGTCCACCGAATCGGGCTGCTGCTGCACCGGCAGTCCCGGGCCCGGGCCCAACGACGACGAAGACGCGCCGCCTAACGGCGGCCTCCTTCCACCCCATCTGCGAAGCCCGCCGGAGGCGGGAACGGAGCCGCTCGCCCCGGCCGCCGGATTCGCGGCGGGACAAGCCCGGATACCGCTGCCCATCGGCAGAAATCCCCCCGGAAACCGAGCGGACGGGGCACCGAGGGAGGGTTCCAACCCGCAATTGCGCCGGCAGACCATCCGAAAGGGGCATTTTCGGGCGGGCACTATCTACTCACCCCCCCCTACTGATGACGAAGATCGATCCGCTTCTTGTCAGCCGGAACACGTACCTCCGGTCATCGGTCGCGAGCGAGTGAAAGGGGCAAGGGAAAATGCCGGATCCGAACCCGTCAGGAAAAACGATTCGTCATCAGTAGGGGGGTGAGTAGATAGTGTCCGCACCGAAAAAGTACAATGGTTTGACTCTGAAAGTGGAATCGTGATATAGAGGGGACGAAGAATCCCGCTTTGATGCGGGAATCGGCCGATGCGGTCGAGAATCGGCCGGATGTTCGGAAATCTTCGCGAGAATTGCCATGCGAAACGTCATTCGCCTGCAGATGGAATTGGGTCAGGTTGCGATCGAGGAGATCGAGATCGACGAGAACTCGCGGGATGACATTCCGCCGCTACTGCTCGGGCTTCGGCACGTGTATGCCGACCGGTCGGTTCGTGCCCGGTGGTTCGAGATCCTGGAGCAGGGGATCCTTCCCGAGGTGTCCCACACGAAAGGGCGTCCCGGCATGGAGCTGTGGAGGATCCTCGTGATGGGTCTCCTGAAGCAGGTCTTGGGGTGTGACTTCGATCGTCTGCACGAGCGGGTGAACCAACACCCTACCGTTCGGAAGTTTCTGGGACACTCCGGCTTCTGGGACGAGACCCGGTACCGGTATCCCACGGTGGTACCCAACGTGAGCCTGCTGACGCCGGACGTGCTGGGAGAGGTGTTGCAGCGGATCGCGGAGAGCGGCCATGCGCGGGTGCGGAAGCGGAAGCGGAAGAGCGGCCCGGGCGGTCGCCCGTCGGAGGAGCCCCTGCGGGGCCGCTGTGATTCGTTCGTGGTGAAGACGGATGTGCACGTCCCGACGGACGTCAACCTGCTGTGGGATGCGATGCGTTGCCGGGTGCGCGAGACGGGCCGCTCAGCCCTGCGGGCGGGGGTGTCCGGAGGGCGGCAGTGGCGGCATCGGAGCCGGAGACTGCAGCGGCTCTTTCAGAAGGTTCGGCGGACCCGGCGGGCCCGTCCGGGGCCGATCCAGGCGTACCTCGACGCCTGCTGGGAGGAGGTCCGACGGGCGGAAGCGACGGTTCCCGCGCTTCGGGAGCAAGGCGTCGGAGCCCCCAGGATTCTCCGGATCGAATCGTACCTCAAGCATGCCCGGAGGCAGCTCGACCCAGTGGACCGCCGCCTGCGGAAAGGCGAGAAGATCCCGCAGGAAGAGAAGGTGTTTTCGATCTTCGAGGAGCACACGCGCTGGTGCGTGAAGGGCAAGGCCGGGGTTCCGGTGGAACTCGGAGTGCCGGTGGCCGTGCTGGAGGATCAGCACGGCTTCCTCCTACACTCCCGGATCCTGTGGGAAGGCGGAGACGTGGATCATGCCGTGCCCATGATCCGGGAAGCGCAGGCCCGCTTCCCCGACCTCCGCCTGTGCAGCTTCGATCGGGGGTTCCACAGTCCCTCCAACCGGATCGCACTGGACGAACTGCTGGATCACAACGTGCTGCCGAAGAAGGGAAAACTCGGTCCGGCCGACCGGAAACGGGCCGCCGACCCGACGTTCCGGGAGATGCGCCGGCAGCATCCGGCCGTGGAGTCCGCCATCCATCATCTCGAGCAGCGCGGCAGGGACCGGGTCCTGTCGTATGGGGCGGAGGGTTTTGCGCGGAGGGTGGCGCTCTCCATGGTGGCCTTCCATGTCCACCGCATCGGGTTGCTGCGGCAGAGACAGGCCCGGGCCCAAGCCCGACGACGACGAAGACGCGCCGCCTGACAGCGGCGCCCCTCCACCCCGTCCGCGAAGCTCGCCGGGAGCGGGAACGGAGCCGCTCGCCCTAGCGTCCGGATTCTGGGTGGGAAGAGCCCGGATGCCGCTACGAATCGGCAGGAATCCCCTGGAAACGGAGCGACCGGAGGCCCCGGAGGGTGGGTCCAACCCGAAATTTCGCCGGAAGGGCCGCCAAAATGACCATTTTCGGTGCGGGCACTAGATACGAAAATCCCATGCTTGTTGCTGTGATGCGATCGGAGTCTGGATCGCGGCGCGGGTCGACGCGTTCGAGTCTGCGATTTGAGATGTGCGGACGTCTGCGGCCCGGTGGCGGCGCGGAGCGGGGTGCGAGGGGTCCGTTTCGGCGGATCCGGGGCGGGCGAGAGGCCCGGCCGGGTTGGGTGGCCCGGCTCGGATGCTTGCGGTTTCGGTCGGGGTGTGCGCGCGGTCCGCCGGATCTTGTGACGGCGTGCAGGACCTGCTTGCGCGGGTCGGCATAGGGGTGGCGGGCGTCGGCGAAGCGGTGGAAGGGCTGGGGCAGCTTCCGCGGGGGGTGGAGGATGACGGCAAGGGCGAGGGTGTGGAGGATCGCGTGGTTTGCGGGCGCGTTGCGGGCCCGGAGCCTGGAGTCGTCTTCGCGGAAGGTGGCGTCGCGGATGGGGGGATGGCGTTCGACCCCCCAGGGACCGCGGTTCCCTGCGAGTAGCGGGTGCGGCGAGGCGCGGTCGGCCGCGACCGAGGTCCTGCCGGAGGCGTGCTCGGTGGTCGGTTTTCCGGATTTCGTGCATTCGACGCGCCGGGGGACACGAACGATCGGTTTGACATGAGGATCATGGATCATCTTCGCGGGCGGGGTGAAGACTTCGATGCTGCGCGGCTCGATGCGGCCGTGCTCGAGCGTGGGCGTTTCGCTGTAGCGTCCCGTGCTCGTGGTCTCCCAGTTGATGCTCTCGAACGTCTCGAAGGTCTTGGAAGCGTGGCCCTTGACCGTCATCATCCCGTCGGCGTCCTGGGTCTCGACGATCCGCCGTGCCGTCTCGCGGGGGGGGGGGTGGAGCGCGTCGAGCGTGCGCAGACGACGGCCACCGGCGCGATCTCGAGCGCGGCGTGGACGGCGGCGATCTCCCTGCCCTCGTCGGGATCGTTGAGGATCGAGACCGGCATGCCGGTCCCGTGCTCGATCCGCGAGACCGTCTCGTACTGATCCTCGCCGGTGCGGTGGGCGCCGCGCATGCGCGTGCCGTCGATCGCGATCGCGTGGCCGACCCGCAGGCGCGGCTGCGCCCAGCGCCGCAGAGCCTCCTCGATCCACGTCGGGTCGGGGTTCTGCAGCAGCACCCGGTGCACGGTCGATTCGGACACCGGCTCCTACCGGCCGGTGTCCGGGTTCTTCCACGCACCGATCTGCGCCAGATCCTTCTGCGTCATCGCCTTCGCGTAGCGCGCCGCCGCCACCGCGCCGTGCCGATTCGCCAACCGCGCCCGCACGATCACGCACAGCACCGAGGCGATGCCGTGCGTGCGCCCCTGCGCGCGCCGGACGTCGGAAAGCGCCGCACCCTGCGGGTACATCGAGCGCAACGCCCGCGCCGACCGGCCGCTCTGCGTCGCCCGCAACGCCCACGCCGCAGGAAGCGGCGCACGATCCCGCACCCGACGACCGGCGTCGCGACGCAGCGGAACCCCGTACCGATCCTTCGCCTCCCCGTGCGGATCGGTAGAGCGCCCGTGGGCGCGTGCAGAGCCCTTGCTCCTGCCCACGCACGTCCCGTTCGCCGCCTGGTACAGGGTGCCGCGGAACTTCGTCGGCGAGACCCACGACTCCGCCACCCGCAATAGAGTGCCGTACGCAGCCTCCCCGTCGTCGCTGAGACACCGCTGCATCCGCGACCACGCACACGAGGCAAGACCCCGAAACACCCGGCGCCCCCCAGAATCACCAACCTCGTGGGGTTTCCGATCCGGTGCAACCGCTCCAACGGTTCCTCGCGGCGCCCGCCCATCCCACGGTCCCGCGGCGCACCGCAGAAGGCGCCCGTCTGCCCGCCCGCGGCGCCCATCCACCGCCCGCGCCAAGGGAACACGGAGCGCAGACCGCGACCCGCAAATTGCTGGAACCCAGATCGTGATGACGGTCCACCACACGGTTCCCGCGACACACCTCATCCGGCCGCGCTAGGCGCACCACCCCATCCCGGAGCGCAAAACCCTCCGGAGTCGTCTCGAAAACATCCGCGGCGCGTTCCATGACCACCACGGATCCCACGCCGCTTCACAAACAGCCAGCACCAATACGAATCATCCGGAATCCGCGGAACCCAGCCTTCCAACCAACCTAGCGTGGGATCGTCTTGACCTGATCTGCCGGCGGCACCTGGTGTTCTTCGCCCGGATTGCCGCCGCCGACCATGCGCCGGTAGTTCTTCGCATCGTCCATCATCGCCGCAACCTGCCCGCGCTGGCATATTTCGAGGACATCGGCGGCTGAGTTCGCCGCTCGAACCGTCACGCCGGGTCTTCGCCGAGGGCCTCCGCCATCGCCAGGCGTCCATCCTTGACGATGCTGTCGAATTGCTCCTTGCGCTTGTCGCGGAGCACTTCATCGCCGCGGAGCATGGTCCGCACGTGAACGCCACCGTAGATGTCCTCAATCAGCCAGACTCGACGATAGAGATAGTCCTGCCGTACTACCTGACCAGTTGCCGACACGGAACGGCAGCGCGTCCCGGTCGATCCGTTCCCAACGCAGGGTCCGGATCTCTTGGCGACGTATGCCGGTACCGAGCCTGAACCACGACACCGCTTCCCATGCAGTCGAGACGGTCCGGCGGCGGTGGGAGGGGATGGGGCGTGCGGACTGCCTCAGGCCGTCCGTCTTCTCGTCACCGCGGACGGAGGAGGCTCCGGGATTCGGCAGGGCCGGTATGGATTGCCGTGCGCCCCTACGCTATCTTGACCCGATGCTTGTCCCGCTCGGAACCGCTCATGGACGACTGCACCCTGCCGACCCGTTCCGGAGGCGCCGCGACGCCGGTCGGGCACGCCGATCCCGACTGCACGCCGGACGGGCGCCCGCGCGCTCGGGTGCCGCTGCGCCGGCTGGACACGCTCTGGTTCAACACCGGCACCCTCTGCAACCTCGCCTGCCGAGGGTGCTACATCGAGTCCAGCCCGACCAACGACCGGTTGCAGTACCTCTCGCTGGACGAGGTCGAGGCCTATCTCGACGAGATCCGGCGCACCGGCCTGGCCACGCGCCAGATCGGCTTCACCGGCGGCGAGCCCTTCCTGAATCCCGAACTGGTCGCCATGCTGGAACGCAGCCTCGACCGCGGATTTCAGGTGCTGGTCCTGACCAACGCGATGCGCCCCATGGAGCGCCACGCGACGGCGCTCGCCGCCTTGGCCGGACGCCGCGGCCTGATCGTCCGGGTGTCCCTCGATCACTACGGCGCCGAACGGCACGAGGCGATTCGCGGCGCCCGCACCTGGGCGCCGGCCCTGCGCGGGCTCCGCTGGCTGCGGGATCACGGCTTTCGAGTCGACCTCGCCTGCCGGCGCGTCGAGGACGAATCGGACACAGAGATGCGAGCCGGTTTTGCCGGGCTGGCCCGGGAGCTCGAACTCGAGATCGATGCGTCCGATCCGGACCGCCTCATGCTGTTTCCGCCGATGGACGCCGAACGCGAAGCCCCCGAAATCACCCAGTCGTGCTGGCGGACCCTCGATGTCGACCCCGCCTCCCTGATGTGCGCGTCGTCGCGCATGGTGGTACGGCGGAAAGGCGCCCCGGGACCGGTGGTGGTGCCGTGCACCCTGCTGCCCTATGACGAGTCCCTCGAACTGGGGCCCCGCCTGTCCGACGGCCCCCGCAGCGTAACGCTCCGACACCCGTTCTGCGCCCAGTTCTGTGTCCTCGGCGGCGCCAGCTGCACGGCGAACTGATCATGACCGACGACCTGTTCGACCCCGAATCCGAAGACGACGAGGAGCACTGGTACCAGAAGGAGAGCCGCGGCATCACGGTGCGCGTGCGCCCGTTCTACCTGGAAGAGCAGTCGGTGCCGCACGAGGAACGCTATCTGTGGGCCTACCAGGTCCGTATCGAGAACCGGGGCGCCGGGAAGGTCCAGCTGATGACCCGCCACTGGCGCATCGTCGACGGCCGCGGCCAGGCCATCGACGTGAAGGGACAGGGCGTGGTCGGGGAGCAGCCGGTGCTGGCGCCGGGCGAGACCTTCGAGTACGCGTCCGGCACGCCGCTGTCCCAGCCGTCGGGCATCATGAGCGGCACCTATTCGATGCAGGGCGAGGACGGCCAGACGTTCGACGTCGAGATTCCGGCGTTCCCGCTCGAGAGTCCCTGGTCCCGGCGCACGCTCCACTGATGCGCCCCGAACGTCCTTCGCGGGCCGACGCCGAGACAGCGGTGCGCACCCTGATCCGCTGGATCGGCGAGGATCCCGACCGCGAAGGACTGGTCGCGACGCCGAACCGCGTCGTTCGCGCGTACGACGAACACTTCGCCGGCTACCGGCAGGATCCGGGCGCGATCCTGCGCCGCACCTTCGAGGAAACCGAAGGCTACGACGAGATCGTCGCGCTGCGCGCCATTCCGTTCTCGTCGCACTGCGAACACCACCTGACGCCGATCATCGGGACCGCGCATGTCGGCTATCTCCCGGACCGCCGCGTGGTCGGGCTGAGCAAGCTCGCCCGGCTGGTCGATGTCTTCGCGAAGCGGCTGCAGCTGCAGGAGAAGATGACGGTGCAGATCGCCGACACGATCGCCGAGGAACTGCGTCCGCGGGGCGTGGGGGTGGTCATCGAGGCCGAACACTTCTGCGTGGCAACGCGGGGGGTGCGGAAACGCAATGCGGCCATGGTGACCAGCCGCATGACGGGATCCTTCCGCGACGACCCCGCCACGCGCCGCGAGTTCCTGTACCTGATCGACCGGAGATCCGGCTAGAATCCCGGACCCCGCATGCCGCGAATCCGACCGGTTCTGCACCTCACCGGCATCCTGATGCTGCCGGTGGGATCGGCCATGTTGGTCCCGATGGCCGCGGACCTGCTGGCCCACCGGTCCTCGGCGCTGGCCTTTGCCGGAACCGGCGCCGGCGCCGCGTTCGCGGGCGTGGCCCTGATCCTCGCCTGCCGGAGCGGCACGCGGGTCGGCGACTTCGGCCGCGGTCAGGACCCCCGGCAGGTGCTTGCGCTGATCACCCTGTGGTGGCTGCTGGCCATCGTCCTCGCAGCCCTGCCGATGTACCTGGCAGACCCGCGAATCAGCTACACGGACGCCTTCTTCGAGGCGGCCTCCGGACTCACCACGACCGGCGCCTCGGTGTACCCGGATCTGGATCACCGCTCGCCCGGAATCCTGCTCTGGCGCGCCATGCTCCAGTGGTTCGGCGGCCTCGGCATCGTGGTCATGGCCCTGGTCATGCTGCCGTTCCGGGAAATCGGCGGGATGGAGGTACTCCGCATCGACCAGAACGGCCTGAGCGGCGGCCGCAAGCTGAGCGACGCCGCGCTGGCGCTGGTGCTGGTCCGGATCTACCTGATCCTCACGGCGATCTGGGTGGTGCTGCTGCGGATCGCCGGCATGGACTGGTTCGATTCCCTCTGCCACGCGATGACGACCATCGCGACCGGAGGCTACTCGACGCGGAACGGGTCCGTGGGGGCCTGGCAGAACCCCGCGGTCGAGATCGTCATCATCTTCGGCATGCTGGCCGCGTCGCTGCCGTTCATCGGGTACCGCCAGGCCGCGCAGGGCCACTGGCGGCTCCTTGCCGGCAATCCGGAGATCGGCGCGTTCCTGGCCGTCGCCGGAGCGGCGGTCGGCGCCGTCGCGCTGGGGCTGTGGCTGGATGGGTCCGGTTCCGGACCGCTCGACGCGCTGCGCCGCTCGGCCTTCAACGTGATCTCGATCATGACCGGAACCGGGTACGCGACCGAGGACTTCTCCGGCTGGGGGAGCGGTTCCCTGACCCTCCTGTTCCTGCTGATGTTCGTCGGCGGGTGCAGCGGCAGTACCACGGGAGGACTGCGGATCTTCCGGATCCAGGTCATGCTGGCGCTGGTCCGGGCACAGCTCCGGAAGGTTCCGCAGCCGCGGCTGGTGAGCCCGCCCCGGCTGGCCGGCAAGCGGATCAGCGAGGACTACCTGCGTCCGGTCCTGAGCATCGCCGCGCTGTTCCTGGTCACCGTTTCGGTGCTGGCCGGATACCTGTCGATCCTCGGGCTCGACCGACTCACGTCCCTGTCGGCCGCGGCCTCGGCGGTGGCGATCGTGGGACCGGGGCTCGGTCCCGTCGTCGGCCCCGGCGGCACCCACGCGCCCCTGCCGGACGCCGCCAAGTGGGCGCTGTCGGCCGGGATGGTGCTGGGACGACTCGAGTTTCTCACCGCGCTGGTGATGTTCGCTCCCGGATTCTGGCGGCGCTGAACCGCCGGCGAATCCACCGCGCGGCGTCGTCCTGGACGAGCACCAGACTGGGCACGATGACCAGCACTAGGGGCATGGTCGCCAGCAGCCCGAAGACGATCGTGACCACCATGGGCTGGATGAACCGGGCCTGGAAGCTCGTCTCCAGCAGCAGCGGCACCAGGCCGCCGATGGTGGAGGCCGTGGTCAGGATGACGGCCCGCAGCCGCTCGCAGCTGCCGTTGACGACCGCCGCCAGCGGCTCCTCGCCGCCCCGGACGTGCCGATCGATCGTATTGACCACGATGATCGATCCGTTGACCACGATGCCCGACAGGCCGAGCAGGCCGAGCACCGAGATGATCGTCAGGTCGAACCCCATCACCCAGTGCCCGAAGACGGCGCCCACCATGGCGAAGGGGATCACCGCCATGACGACGACGGGGCGGAGGTACGAGCCGAACACCAGCGCGATCGCCAGATAGATCGCAAGCAGGCCCAGAGCCGCCCCCAGCTTCATCTCGTCGAGGGTCTCCTGCTGGTTCTCGCCCTGCCCGGCCTGCCGCCAGCGCACACCGTACGGGGCGATCGCCGCGGCCAGCGCGCCGTCGGCCAGCTGCGCCAGCACCTCGTTCGCGTTGGCGCGGGTCGGGTCCACCGTGCCCGTCACGGCGACCTCGCGAATCCCGTTCACGCGCCGGAAGGACGAGAAGCCCTGCCGCTCCTCGACTTCCACCACCTCCGACAGCGGAACCTGCAGCCCGCCCGGACTCCGCACCAGCAGGGTGCCCAGCGCATGCGCCTCCATGGCATCGCGGCGCATCCGGACCCGCACCGCCAGCTCCTCGTCGCCGACCGCCAGACGCTGCGCGATGATGCCCTCGAACGCACCCCGCACCTCGCGGGCGACCGCCGCCGTGGTGAATCCGAGCGCCCGGCCGCGCTGGGTCAGGGACAGGACCAGTTCGCGCTTGCCGTAGGGAAGGTCGTCGCGAACGTCGTTGACGCCGACATAGCCGGCCAGCAGCTCCCGCACGGCCAGCGCCGCCGCCTTCAGCACCTCCGGCTCGGCGCCGAACAGCCGGACATCGATGTCGCTGCCCGGCGGGCCGATCCGGGGCGGGGCAATCGCCAGGTGTTCGAGACCCGGAAGCGGGCGGACTTCGGCGCGCCAGGCGTCGATGACCTGCTGCAGCCCCAGGGTCCGGTCCTCGACCGGGATCAGCTGCACGGTCAGTCCGCCCAGCTGATCCCGGGCGACGCCGGAGCTGCCCGCGGAACCGGTCGCGCCCGGCGGCGCGGGCAGCCGGCCGGCCACGCCGTAGACCGTCTCCACCACGCCGGTTTCGTCGACGGCGCGGAGCGCCCGCTCCAGTTCGTCGACCATCGCTTCCGCCGTGGAACGCGGGGTGCCGGCGGGAAACCGGAACTGCGCCTCGGCCACGCCGAATTCGAGCTGGGGGAAGAACACGAACTTCACCTGGCCGCCCGCCAGCAACCCCCCGGTCGCGACGAACAGCGACACGGCGATCGCCACCATCAGGTAGCGGCGGGTCAGGGCCCAGCCGATGAACCTCCGGTAGGGTCCGTCGCGCAGGGCGGCGAAGCCCCGGTCGAACCCGCGCCGGAAGCCTCCGGGCCGGCGGGAACCGGCGCCCCGGCGCTCGAACGCGTGCCGCAGGTGGCCGGGCAGGATCAGGAAGCACTCGAACAGACTGGCCACCAAGACGGCAAGGACCACGAACGGGATGGCGCCGACGATCTGCCCGATGATGTCGGACATGAAGAACACCGGCATGAACGCGCAGATCGTGGTCACCGAAGCCGCCAGCACCGGCCACAGCATGGTTCTCGCGCCGGTGACCGCGGCCTCGAGCGGTGCGGCTCCCCGTTCCCGATGCATCTGTCCGTGCTCCGCGACCACGATGGCATCGTCGACCACGATTCCCAGCATCATGATCATGGCGAACATGCTGATCATGTTGATCGACTGCCCACTGAGGTACATCGCGAACAGCGTGGCGGCGAAGGCCGTCGGGATTCCGACCGCCACCCAGAACGCCGTCCGGGGGCTGAGGAAGACGAACAGGATGACCAGCACCAGCACGAGGCCGCTCAGGCCGTTTCGGACCAGCATGTCGAGCCGGCTCACGACCCGGTCCGCCTCGATCCGGTAGAACGTCAGTTCGAGGTCGTCCGGGATTCCGACCGGCGCGCCGGCAAGATAGGCCTGCACATCCTTCCAGACCTCGAGAATGTCGCTGGTCTGCGAGCGGCTGACCAGGATCGAAAGCGCCGGCCGGCCGCCCGCCCGGCCGGCAGCCATGTCGGCGGCCAGCGTGTCGGACACCACCCCCAGGTCGCCCACCCGCAGGGCGCGGCCGTTCGACTCCGACACGACCTCCAGCGCCGCGAGCGCCGCCGCCGTGGTGCGTTCGCCCTGCACGCGCACCTGCAGCTCGTTCGTCCCGTGCGTGTCGCCGCCCGGAACATCGCGCGACTGGGCGCCGATGCGGCCGGCCAGATCGCTCAGGCTGAGCCCGAGGGACAGGAGCGCGGCCGGCTCCACATCCACCACCAGCTCCAGGGCACGGAGATCGAAGATCGTGACCCGGTCGGCCCCGGCATCGAGCAGTCCGTCGCGCAGGATCTTGGCATACCGCCGCAGCTCTGCCTCGCCGTAGGGCCCGGCCACCCGGATCCGGGCCACCGGCTCGAACGGAATGACCCGGGTGACGGTCGGGCGCTCGACAGTCTCGGGCAGAGTGGTAACCCGGGCGACGGCCGTCTCCACGTCGGCGAGCGCCTTCTGCATGTCGGTTCCGTCCCGAAACTCGATGACGATTCCGCCGTAGCCTTCCTCGGCTGTGGCCACCACGCGCTTGACCGCGTTCAGGAACCGGACTTCGGGCTCGATGGCCGCCACCACGGACTGCTCGACTTCCCCGGCGCCGGCGCCGGGCCAGACCACGCCCACCACCACGTAGTCGATGGCGTAGTCGGGAAAGAACTGCCGGTTGAGCTGCAGCAGCGACGCGAAGCCCAGCGCCACCAGGATCAGCATCAGGATGTTGGGGGCGGTCGGGTGGCGCGCGAACGCCGCCATCAACCCGGACGGCGGACCGGGCCGGGGGCTATCGTGCACCGGGCCTCGCCCGGGCGACCACCGCGACCGGGTCGCCCGTGTCCAGTTCCCCGGAGCGGGTCACGATCACCTCCTCGCCCCGCTTCAGGTCGCCCCGCACGAGCACGTTGCGGCCGGCCCGGGCCACGACCGTCACGGTCCGGGCGGCGGCCGCCCCGTCGCCCGCGACCAGGAGACGGGGCCCGGGGCGCAGCGCCTCGAAGGGGACCGAAAAGGTTCCCACGTGGGATTCCTCGAAGAGCTCCACCTCCACGAACGCGCCCGGACGGATCGGATCCGATTCGAGATCGGCGCCCGCGATGCGGGCGTACACGCTGACGCCGGCCCGGCTGCTCTGGATTTCGCCCTCGATCCGGGTTACCCGCGCCGCATAGGTGCGGATGCCGGCGGCCGTCCGCCACGACACGATGCAGGCGGCGCCGATGCCGCCGTCGGCGACGTCGACCAGCCGCGTCAGCTGTCCTTCGGGGATGAAGAACCGGACTTCGAGCACAGCCGTGTCGACCAGGCGAGCCAGACGTTCCCCCGCCCGAACCTGCTGGCCGAGATCCCCGGACACCTGCGCGAGATGGCCGTCGAAGGCGGCCCGGATCCGGGTGTCGCGCAGCGCCCGCCGGCTTCGCGCCTCCGCCGCGCGCAGACGCTCGAGCAGCGCTTCCTGCTGGGCGATCCGGGCCTCGGCGGAGGCCGCCTGCTGCCGTCGCTGCACCAGTTCGGTGTCCGCCGACGCCAGCCTGGATTCGGCCGATTCCAGGGTGCGGCGGGCACTCACGTTCTGCCGGGACAGGGCGGACTGGCGCTCGTACTCCGTTCGGGCCAGGCCGCGCCGTCGCTCGGCGAGATCCACCAGCTCGACCTGGTGCCGTGCGGTCTCGCGACTTTCGGCCAGCCGCGCTGCGGCTTCCCGCACGGACGCGGCGCTCTCCTCGACCCGCTGCTCGTACTCGAACGGATCCAGCTCCACGAGCAGGTCCCCGGCCGCCACCGGTGCGCCGTTGGCGAACCGTTCGGAGACCCGCAGGATGGCCCCCCCGACCCGGGCGCGGACATCGGCGGTGCGTCGGGCCACCACTTCGCCGTAGGCGGTCAGCGTCGACCGGTACTCGCCGGCCTCGGCCACGACCACGGCGACCGGCATCGGGGGTCGGGCGAGATCCAGCGTTTCCGGAGGGGTTCGGGCCCGCACCAGCACCATGAAGGCGGCGATGCCGGCCGCGAGGACCCCGACGAACTGCACGCCGTGCCAGCCGCGCCGCAATCCGCGCCGGAACCGGCCGCGCGCCTCCGCCGGCGCGCCGGGAACGGCCGCGCGCGCCGGGCGCCGGGCGCCGGGCGCGGAGCCTTCGGACCCGGTCACAGCCGGGCGGCGACCGGCCGCATCAGCCGGCGTCTTCCGACGAACGCACCCAACCCCCACGTCTCCGCTCTTCCGCCCGACGCCGCCGCAACCGAGGCCGCGGGCGGCTCCCAGCATACCGCGCGTTCGGTGCCCGGTTCCACCGCAGGCGTCGGGCAGCCCGCGCCATCAGAGGCCGCCCGCAAGGGTGCCGGGGCCTCCCAGCACCAAGAGGAGCCGCATGGCGAGTGCCTTGGAATACTCGGTCGCGGCCGCGGCGTACCACGCCCACGACCGGCTGCCCGACCCGCCTCCCGGGCCCGGCACCGGGTACGGAACCACCTCGAGATCCGGGGCCAGGTACCGAAACAGGAGCAGGCTGCGCGGCAGGTGCACGTCGCTGGTCACCAGCACCGCCCGGGCAATGCCCCGCTGCCGGGCCCAGTGCCGGCTCTCCACGGCGTTGCCCACCGTATCGGCGGCGGCACGGCCCAGGTCCACCCGGGGCACGATGGCGGGCGGCACGACCAGATCGACGGCGCGGACCCCCGCCCCCACCCCGGATACCAGCAGGCGCACGTCCGGATGGTCCTCCAGCAACCGGAACCCGGCGGCCACCCGTCCGTCGCCGCCGGTGAGCACGATGACGCCGTCGAACCCGGTCTCGAGGGCGCGGGGGATCGGCACGCGCTGCACGAAATCCTGCAGGCCCACCGCCCAGGCCAGGACGCACGAGCCCGCCACGGCGAAGGGAATCGCCCGGACCACGTGTCGATAGCGCGTCAGCTCGAACTCCACCCCGTCTCCGCGGCCGCTCCCGCGGCGGAGCGCCGGGGGCCGGGCGATCCCGCTGCCCCGCGCCGCGTACCGTTCCGCATGCAGCCTGCGTTCGTTGCGCACGCAAGTATAGGCGTCCCGCGCGCCGCCGTCGCACGCCCGCCCCCGGTCCCGGGGTGCCGGCCCGCCCCGCCGTCCGGCGGACTTCCGGCCGCCCTTCCCGACGCGGCCGCCCGTGTGCTACCCTGCGGGCCCGCGTTCGCGCGATCCCTGCCGATTGCATCCACAAGCGAGATCTCCCTTGCAGGTAGTGGTACGAGACAACAATGTCGATCAGGCGCTGAAGGCGCTCAAGAAGAAACTTCAGCGCGAAGGCCTGTACCGGGAAATGAAGAAGCGTCGGGCGTACGAGAAGCCCTCCGAACGGCGCGCCCGAGAGAAGTCCGAAGCCGTGCGCCGCTGGCGGAAGCTGCAGCGCAAGCTGGCCGCGCGCGAGACCTGACCCGGCGGCGACGGCGCGGGACCGGGCGGATCCGTCAGCTGGGTGCGCGCACCGGCCGGGCGGCAGGCGCGGCGCCCAGTGCCCGGTGGAAGGCGGCGACGGCGGCGCCCGCGCCGTCCGGATGGTTCCAGACCGCCGACACCGCGGCCACGCAGGCCGCTCCGGCCGCGGCCAGCGGGCCGCAGTTGTCCGGAGTGATCCCGCCGACGGCCACCGCGGGCACGACCGTCGCCAGGTTCCAGTCGGCCAGCAGGGAGACCTCGGGCCGGGCCCGCGGCTTCTTGGTCGCCGTCGGGTAGAACGCCCCGAACGCCACGTAGTCCGCGTCCGCCCGCGCGGCCGCTTCCATCGCGGCATGCCGGGAGCCGTAGCAGCTGACGCCGAGGATCCGGTCCGGCCCGATCCGGGACCGGGCCGCCACGGCCGGCAGATCCTCCGCTCCCACATGCAGGCCGTCGGCATCCGTCGCGTGCACGAGATGGGCCCGATCGTTCAGCACCAGCGGGATGCCGCGCTTCCGGCACCGGGGCAGCAGCTCCGCCATCGCCGCCGCCACGGCCGGATCGTCGGCCTCCTTCATCCGCAGCTGGACGCAGGCCACCGGTCCGCCCGCCAGCGCCTCGTCGAACTCCGGGAGGAACGTCTCGAGATCGAAGGCCGGCGGCGTGATCAGATACAGCCGGCAGGACGGTTCCGCGCGCCCGGTTCCGGTCAGCATGCCGCCCGGTAGAGATCCGCGATCTCACCGAGGAGCGCCACCGCGTCCGCCTCCGCTCTCTGGAAGCTGTTGCGGCCGATGATCGAGCCGTAGGCGCCGCCCCGGGCGATTGCGCCCACTTCCGCCAGGATGGCGTCCCGCCCCTTCGCCGCGCCGCCGGAGAACACCACGATCCGCCGCCCGGCAAAGGCGGCCTGCATCACGTGCCGGACGCGGTCGGACAGGGTCCCGGACGGCACGCCGTGCTCGGCGTAGACCGCGGCGGCTTCCTGCTGCGCCAGACGCGCCGTCGGCGGCTTCACCTTGATGATGTGGGCGCCCATCAGGGCCGCGAGCTGCGCGGCGTAGGCGGTCACGTCGAGCGCCGTCTCGTCCTCCCGGGTCAGCGCGCCGCCGCGCGGATACGACCAGACGACGGTCGGCATGCCCTGGGCCCGCGCCGCGCGAATGATCTCCCGCAGTTCTTCCATCATGTCGTACTGGGCCTCGGCGCCGGGGTACATCGTGAAGCCCACGGCCGTGCACCGAAGTTCGACGGCATCCTCCACCGAAGCGGTCCGGGCCTGGTCCCGGACCGTCGACCAGCTCGTGCCGCCGTTGAGCTTCAGGATGAGCGGGATCCGCCCGGCAAAGGTGTCGGCGCCGGCCCGGAGCAGGCCCAGCGGAGCCGCGAACGCGTTCACCCGGGCCGCCAGCGCGAGCCGGAAGTGATAGTGCGGATCGTACCCGTCCGGATTGGGTGCGAACGACCGGCCCGGCCCGTGCTCGAAACCCTGGTCGACCGGCAGGATCACGACCCGGCCGGTTCCGCCGAGGGCTCCGTGCATGAGAATTCGGCCCAGGCTTTCGCGCAGGCGCGGCGTTTCTCCCTCGTAGTAGCCGAGGATTCGTTTCACGGCAGGCGTTTCGTGCATGGGAGCGGGTTCCGCGGGATAATCGAAGCAATCAGGCAGCGAGCGGCAGGAGGCCGGGCAGGGTCCGCCCCTCGATCCACCGGAGGAAGGCGCTGCCGGCGACCGAGACGTAGCTGAACCCCCCGCCCAGCGACAACCGGTTGAGCGCGGCCGCCGTGTCGCCGCCGCCCGCGACGGAGGTGAGCGCGCCGCCCCGGGTCAGCACGGCCGCGGTCCGGCCGACGACCGCGGTCCCCTGATCGAACGGGGGCACCTCGTACCGTCCCAGCGGTCCGCTCCAGAGCAGGGTCCGCACACTCGCCAGCCGGTTGCCGAAGAGGTCGCGCGTCGCGGGCCCGATGTCCAGGACCTGCTGCTCCCCCCGCACCCGATCCACATCGACGACCGACGGCTCGGCATCGGGTCCGGTCGCGACCACGACGTCCGTCGGGAGCAGCAGCTCGCAGGCGGCGTGCGCAGCGGCGTCCATGACCCCGCGGGCCTCGTCCAGCATCCCGGTTTCCACCCGCGAACGGCCGAGATCCAGTCCCCGGGCCGCGAGGAAGGTATTGGCCATCGCCCCTCCGACCGCCAGCGAATCGACCTGCGCCACCAGCGCGCGCAGGGCGACGATCTTGGAGGATACCTTGGCGCCGCCGACCACGGCCATCACGTCGCCGTCGTCCGCATCCAGCACGCGCCGCAGCATGTCCACCTCGGTCTCGAGCGCCCGTCCCGCGACGGCCTCGAGGTGCCGGGGCACCCCGACGACCGAGGCGTGCGCGCGGTGGGCAACGGAAAACGCGTCGTTCACGTAGGCATCGCCGACCCGGGCCAAGGCGGCCGCGAACGCCGGATCGTTGGCTTCCTCGCCGGGATGGAAGCGGAGATTCTCCAGGAGCGCGATGCCGCCCGGCTGCAGGCCCCGGGACACGGACTCGATCGTCTCCCCCACGCAGTCGCCCAGCAGCGCGATCTCCTCCACCCCCAGCGCGTCGCCGAGAGGCTCGACCAGCCGGGTCATCGACAGTTCCGGATCCACCGTGCCGCCGGGCCGGCCGAGATGCGAAGCCAGAATCACCCGGGCGCCCCGGGTCACGAGGGCGGCGACCGTGGGTTTCAACCGCTCGATGCGGGCGGCATCCAGCAGCGCGCCGTTCCCGTCGACCGCGACATTGAGATCGCACCGGACGAGCGCCCGGCGCTCCGCCCACGCCACGGAATCGAGCGGTCGGAGCTTCACCGTTCCGGGCCGCCGAACGCCGCCATCCGGGCCGCCGTGTCGGCCATCCGACTGGCGAAGCCCCACTCGTTGTCGTACCAGGCCAGCGTCCGTACCAGCCGTCCGTCCACGACCGCGGTCTGGGTGGCGTCGAACGTGGCGCTCGCGGCCACATGGTTGAAGTCGCACGACACCAGCGGTGCCTCGGTGTACGCCAGCACGGCCCGCATCTCGCCGTCCGCCGCCGCCGCCATCGCGCCGTTGATCTCGTCGGCACTGGTCCGACGACCGGCGTCGAACACGAAGTCCACCAGCGAGACATTGGCGGTCGGTACCCGGATGGCGCAGCCGTCGAGCCGACCGGCGAGTTCGGGCAGGACCCGTCCGATGGCCCGCGCCGCGCCGGTCGAGGTCGGGATCATCGCCAGCGCCGCCGCCCGCGCCCGGCGCAGGTCCGCGTGTGCGGTGTCCTGGAGGCGCTGGTCGGACGTGTACGCATGCACCGTCGTCACGTACCCGCGCTCGATGCCCACCGCCGCATGGAGCACCTTGGCCACCGGCGCGAGGCAGTTGGTCGTGCACGAGGCGTTCGACACCACGCGGTCGTCCGCCCGGAGCATGCGGTCGTTGACGCCCGTCACCACCGTCCGGTCGACCTCCCGGGCCGGAGCCGATACCAGCACCCGGCCGGCCCCGGCGTCGAGATGCCGGGCGGCGTCGGCCCGGTCGGTCAGGCGGCCCGTGCATTCGAGCACGACCTCGACGTTCAGGTCCCGCCAGGGCAGCCGGTTCGGGTCGGGCTGCGACAGCACGGCCACCTTCCGACCGGCGGCGACCAGGTGCCCGTGCTCGAGAGCCACCGTGCCGGGAAACCGGCCGTGCACCGAATCGAACCGCAGCAGATGGGCGCAGGTCTCGGCCGACGCGAGATCATTCACCGCGACCACCTCGACGTCGTCCCGGCCCGATTCGTGGATGGCCCGGAAGACCATGCGGCCGATCCGGCCGAACCCGTTAATGGCCAGTCGTGCAGCCATCGCCTCCTCCTCCCCGGCCGCGGCCCAGCCGCGCCCGCACCCGGTCGGCCACGGCCTCGGCCGTGATCCCGAAATGCCGGAACAGATCGGACGCCGGAGCCGAGGCTCCGAACCCCGTCATTCCGACGAACTCCCCGTCGCGACCCAGCCAGCGGGTCCAGCCGAACCGCGCGGCCGCCTCGATTCCGACCCGCAGCACGTCGCCGCCGAGGACCTGCTCGCGGTAGGCGGCGTCCTGGGCGGCGAACAGTTCCCAGCAGGGCAGCGACACCACCCGGGCCGGAATGCCGTCCCCCGCCAAGAGGTCCGATGCCGCCAGCGCAACCGAAACTTCCGACCCGGAGGCGATCAGCACCGCTTCGGCCGGCCGCGCATCGCGCAGCACGTATCCGCCCCGGCGCGCCGTGCAGTCCGGGCCCGTGGCCGTCCGCACCGTCGGCACGCTCTGCCGGGTCAGCGCCAGGACCGACGGACCGGTGGCGTGTTCCAGCGCGAGACGCCAGCACTCCGCGGTTTCCACGGCATCGGCCGGGCGCAGGACCCGCAGGTTGGGAATCGCCCGGAGCGCGGCCAGATGCTCCACGGGCTGATGGGTCGGACCGTCCTCGCCGAGCCCGATCGAATCGTGCGTCGCCACGTGGATGACCCGGATCCCCATGAGCGCCGCCAGGCGAAGGGCCGGGCGGGCATGGTCGGAAAACACGAGGAACGTGCCGCCGTACGGGATCAGTCCGCCGTGGAGCGCGATGCCGTTCATGCAGGCCGCCATGCCCAGTTCGCGCGCCCCCCAGTGGATGTAGCGACCGGCATAGCGTTCCGGCCCGACCGGCTCCTGCGCCGCCGCCCGGGTGCCGTTGGAGTCGGTGAGGTCGGCCGAACCGCCCACCAGTTCCGGAAGATCCCGCGCCAGTTCGTTCAGCACGGCCTGGCTGGCCTTGCGGGTGGCCCAGGCGGGCGCCGTCGCCGAAAAGTGCCGCACCAGCCCGGCGACGGTCGTCTCGACCCCGGCGGGCAGGCCTCCCGCCCACGCCTCCGACAGGGTCCGCGCGGCCGCGCCCCCGGTGGCGTGCCGGGCCTCCCAGGCGGCGCGCGCGCGCCGGCCGCGTCGGCCTGCGGCCCGCCAGTGGGCCGCCACGTCGTCGGGAATCGCGAACGGCGCGTGCGGCCAGTCGAGCGCGGCCCGGACGCCCGCCACCTCCTCGGCGCCGAGCGGGGCGCCGTGCGCGCGCGCGGTTCCCGCCTTCGTCGGAGCCCCCATCCCGATGGTCGTCCGGCAGCAGACCAGCGAGGGGCGCGGGTCGGCGGCGACGGCGGTCAGGGCCCGGTCCACGGCCCCGGCGTCGTGCCCGTCCACCGACTGGGTGTGCCAGCCGAGCGCCGCAAATCGGGCCGGATAGTCGTCGGACATGGCGAGGTCGGTCGGGCCGTCGATCGAGATGCCGTTGTCGTCCAGCAGGACGGTCAGCCGCCCGAGCCGCAGGTGGCCGGCCAGACTCGCCGCCTCGTGGCTGATTCCCTCCATCATGCAGCCGTCGCCGGCGATCACCCAGGTGCGGTGGTCGACCAGGCCGTCGCCGAAGCGGGCGTTGAGCATGCGCTCGGCAAGCGCCATCCCGACCGCGTTGGCCAGTCCCTGGCCGAGCGGACCGGTGGTGGTTTCGACGCCCCGGCCGTGCCCGTACTCGGGGTGGCCGGCCGCACGGCTCCCGAGCTGTCGAAAGCGCCGCAGCTGGTCGAGCGGAAAATCGGCGTACCCGGTGAGATGCAACAGGGCGAACAACAGCATCGACCCGTGACCGGCGGACAGCACGAACCGGTCGCGGTCCGGCCATTCCGGGCAGTCGGGGTCGAACCGGAGGTGTCGGGCGAAGAGCACCGTGGCCACGTCGGCCATGCCCATGGGCATGCCCGGGTGCCCGGACGCCGCCTGCTCGACGGCGTCCATCGCGAGCGCGCGCACCGCGTTGGCCATGCTGCGGTACGCGGCGGGAGAAGGGGTCTCGGACAAGCCGGTATCCGGAGGCGCAGCCAAGTCGTCGGGGATCCGAGCCGGCAGGCACCGGCAGACCGCACCATGCGGCCCGCGTCGCGAATCGTCAACCGCCCGGCCGAAGGCCGGCACGCACCGGCCCGGCGGGCACCCGCCCTCCCCGCCGCTCCGGACCGCCGCCCGCCCGCACCGACGATCCCGTCCCGGACGGCCCGACGGTCCCAACAGGCCGGGTTTCGGCCGGCCGCATCACGAGCCGAGCACCTCGGTCAACCGGCATCCGCATGACATCAGCCGGACGGCCTCCGAGTGTCCCTGAAAGGCGATGCGATTCTGCGGTTTTCGCAACGCTGCCCGTTCCAGCTTGTGGATGCTTCCGCACACGGCCGTGGGGCGAAAGGAGGGCCGAAGCTCTCGGGGAACCAGCCGTTCCGCTGCTTCCGCCCCGGCGCGGAGCTGCCGGACGACCGCGCTCGCCCGCAAGGCGCCTCTTTTCAGTTCCAGCGGCGCCACCCATCCGGCCTCCCTCGGCACACCCTCGGCGACGAACAGGTAGTCGCAGCTCGGGCCGTCGCCTCGAACCGGCGCGTCACGCTTGTCGAAATCGATGATCAATCGTTCCCTAGGCGCATCCCTCAGCGACACGGTGCAGCCGTTCCTCCCAATTCGGGAAACCAGGCATTCCGGATCGCTTCTGCCGCGAACCGATTCGACGAGCCCCATCAACCCGGATCCCGGCTCTGTCCGGAAAGGTCCGCCCAGTCATTGTGCAGCGCCGCGGCGACCTCGCCGAAACCCGTCGGATACAGCCCGGATTCGTCCAGTGGGATTTCCCGCACGACCGACCCCCGGGGGCGCTCCTTCGGTTCGAACAGCCATACCCCTACATCGCGTGCGGACAGGGAGGTCCGGCCTTCGGGCAGCTCCGCTCCGGCCTCGGGGAGGCCGGAGCGGCCCACGAGATTGGCCAGTTTCTCCAGCACCCATTCGCTGTGCGTGGTGACGACCACCCGGACGCCGGCCTGCACGAGCGCTGCGATTTCCTCCGTCAACTGCACTTGCATGGCCGGATGCAGATGCGATTCCGGCTCCTCGATGATCAGCAGGTTTCCCGCCTCGACCCTGTGACGCAGGTACAACACTACCGGCGCGAGTTCGGATACCATGGAGGAAGCGTTGGCTAGGGAGAGGCTCTCCTTCCAGCCTTCGGGGCTGTAGGTGAAATGGGGATAGCCGACGGCTTTCGACTTCTCGACGCGGATCGACCCCTTGAGAATCGCCGTCTCGATCCCGGCGCCGAGGCTGCGGGAGGACTTGGACCTGCGCCGAACGCCGGGCCGCTGACCCAAGGCAATCAGTTCTTCCAGAAAATCCGCCAGCACGCCCGAAAGCACGGGCGTGCGCGCAGCCGGTCGAACCCCCGCCATTGCCGCACTGCCGATCAGCGCGCTGACCACCACATGGTGGGCGTGCATGACGCCCGTGCGGTCGGCGGGAAGATAAAAGGCTCCTCCGGCGAGAGGGCCGACGGTCAGCGGATGAAGCGCGATCGCCAAGGCTTCCAGCAACTCGAACCTGTACGCGTCGCGCAATTCCCCGCTCCACCCGCTGTGGCGAACGCTTCGAATTCCGGCGAGGGCATCGAACAACCATGGAGAACGGTCCGTCCCGATTCGGTCGGCAGGCCATTTTGCGTCTTCGGGGATCGTGATCCGGAACTTCGCCTGCCGCGCTTCGATCCTGAAATCCTGCACGACCGCGGCCGCCCCGCCGCGATGACGAATCCGGATTCCAACTCCGGCTCCTCCCTGCGCGCCCCTGCGGATCAGCGCCGCGGACTCTTCGATGCCGAAGCACCGGCGGATTTCCTCGTCCAAATGACCGCCGCGTCGGTCGTAACCCCTGCTGAGCACCCTGGTGATCGAAGCCGGAAGGGCGAGCCTCTCCGCCGCTGACGGTTGCCCGCCGCGGTCCGTGATCCGCTTCAAGAATTCGACAGCCGCATCCATGATCGGTTCCGAAGGATCCTCGAAATCGCCAAGGTGCCACGATCGGAATCTTCCTCCGAGATAACTCGGCCCGAATACCTGCGCGCTCCAGAGCCGGTGCAGCGCGTAGATGAGAATGGCAAGATAGGACTTTCCGGTGTTGCTGGGTCCGACCAGAACCGTCAACGGCCGCAGGTCGAGCGTGGCCTCGATGATGGGACCGAAATCCCTGATCTCGAGCTCGAGGCGGTCTTGCGCGGGAGGAGCCTCGGTGGGGTTCATCGATGACCAACCGGACGAAACGGGCACTTCAGTTCCGCGACACTATCCGTTCCCGAGTTGTACCGGCAAGGGCCGTCCCCTTCCTGTCGCCCTTTCGTTCCAAGGGTAGCCGGTGTCTCAGCGATGTTGGCAGAGAGGATGGCGCTGATCCGGATCCAGCCTGCCGGAGCGCTCGACCGGGTCGCCGAGCGTGTGCTCGTCGTCACGGTGATCCCACGCTGATTCCGAGACGCGAAATCCGCGTGCGTTGGGGCTTGCGTCATCACAGATCCCCCCCCTTGATCGCAATTTTTCGCGCCGAGAGGGTTTAATGGAGACTTGGCAGCACGATTGCAGCGCGACGCAGACCGAAAAATCTCGCCGGTCGCCGCTGGATTAGCAGCATGGGATCGTCGTGGCTCGTCGTGGAGACCGGCCCGGCCGATCGTGGGTTTCCGATCGACCCTTGACGACGCATGCGGTCGGCGTGGGCCGCTCCCGACGTGGCTCTGCGGACAAAGGGCACGACCACGAAAGGAGCGGCGGTCGGCGAGGAGAATGCGTGCGCGAACCCCGGTTACGCGGGTTCGGCGCGGAGGTCGAGGAGGTTCCGCGCCTCGCGCCCGCAGGCCACGCCGATCAGGTGGACCGGGCCGTCGCGGTCGCGGTAGGTTTCCGCATAGCCCCGCTCGCGCATCTGCGCCAGCGCCGCGTCCAGCGCGGCGGCGCCGTCCCCCTCGCCGTCGGCCATCTTGAACTCCAGCACGAAGACCTGCCCGCCGAGACGCACCACCAGGTCCGCACGGCCGTGGTGCGAGGCTTCCTCCGCGCTGAGATCCGCCCCGGCCGCGCGCAGGCACATGTAGAGGAGGCCCGCATACCAGGCCTCGTAGCGCGCGAGGTCCCCCCTGGCATGCCACTGGTACGGAATCCCCGCGAGCCAGGCGCGGAGCTTCTCGCCGAAGCCCGTGAAGTCGTGCGCCTCCAGCAACGCGCAGAATTCCCGGCCCCGCTCCGGCGGATCGGAGTCGTTCTGCCCCAACCACGCGAGCAGCCCGCCATTCAGGCTGAGCCGAACCTCGAGGTTGGGATAGTCCAGCCGGTAGAGGATCCTGTGGCCCCGTTTCTCCTCCCCCGCGATGGTCAGGTATCCGGCCTGGAACAGCAGCGCCTCGATGTCGATGGCGCCGACCTCGAACTTCGAGACCCGCGACATGTCCGCCAGACGGCCCTCCAGCTCCATCGGGCTCACGGACTTCTCCATCAGCATCCGGAACAGGAAGTCCGGCGATCCGGTCTCGAACCAGTAGTCTCGGAATTCCCGGTGGTCGAACAGCAGGAGCACATCGTAGGGATTGTAGACCCGCTCCCCGCCCCGCCAGTGGTAGCCGTTGTACCAGGTTCGGATCTCGTCGCGGTCCAGCCCGGCCAGTTCGGGCCCGAACACCCGGTCCAGATCCTCCTCGCGGTAGCCGCAAATCGTGGCGAAGCGCGGATCGAGGCTGATGTCCTTCAGATTGTTGAGCCCCGAGAACAGACTGACCTTCGAGAACATGCTGACCCCGGTGACAAAGACGAAGCGGACATGGCGGGCGCTGCCCTTGACGATACCGTAGAAGCCGCGCAGGTAGTCCCGGTTGGCCGTCGCGCGCTCGGGATCGTGGAGCACGTCGAGGATCGGCTTGTCGTACTCGTCCACCAGCACCACGACCGGCCGGCCGGTGGCGCCGTGCAGCCGGTCGAGTACGTTCCGCAGCCGCCTCGGACCGGTATCGGCGGTCCGGGCGGGCGAGAGACCGTGCTCGCGCTCCACGCTCTCCAATTGCTCGATGATGTCCCCTTCGATCTCACCCGGCTCGTCGTATTTCCCGTCGAAGCTCAGCCGCACCACCGGATGCGGCGAGGACCAGTCCCAGTGGGGGTGAATGGCCAGTCCCCGGAACAGGGGCTCGTGGCCGGCGAACAGCGACCCCAGCGTGTCGAGCAGCAGGCTCTTGCCGAAGCGGCGCGGACGCGACAGGAAGTAATGGTCGCCCTGCTCGATCAGATCCCGAACAAGAGCGGTCTTGTCGACATAGTAGCTGCCGGTCTCCCGGAGGCGTCGGAAGTTCTGGATCCCGATCGGAAGGCGGCGGCGGGTCATCGGTCTCTCCCTTCGCGGCGCCGGCACCTGCGGGCAGGCGGGGTGCGCGGAACCTTCCTCGTCGTGGCTCCGAATGTCCCGGAACCGCCGCATCGATGTACGGCCACGCTATCCGCCTGCCGGTCCATGAGCAAGGAACGGATATGACCGGGTCGCACAGGACGGACCACCCGAAGTTCGTTCAGGAGGCGCTGCCGGATCCCTGCATGGGTCCGCAGACGAGAGGCACGGTCATGCGGGTTCGGCGCGGAGGTCGAGGAGGTTCCGCGCCTCGCGCCCGCAGGCCACGCCGATCAGGTAAACCGGGCCGTCGCGGTCGCGGTAGGTCTCCGCATAGCCCCGCTCACGCATCTGCGCCAGCGCCGCATCCAGCGCGGCGGCACCGTCCTCCTCGCCGTCGGCCATCTTGAACTCCAGCACGAAGACCTGACCGCCGAGACGCACCACCAGGTCGGCACGGCCACGATGGGAGGCTTCCTCCACGCTCAGGTCCACCCCGGCGGCGCGCAGGCACATGTAGAGGAGGCTCGCATACCAGGCCTCGTAGCGCGCCAGGTCGCCCTTCGCATGCCACTGGTACGGGATCCCCGCGAGCCAGGCGCGGAGCTTCTCGCCGAAGCCCGCGAAGTCGTTCGCCTCCAGCAGTGCGCAGAACTCCCGTCCCCGCTCCGGCGGATCGGGATCGTTCTGCTCCAACCAGGCGAGCAGCCCGCCGTTCAGGCTGAGCCGAACCTCGAGGTTGGGATAGTCCAGCCGGTAGAGGATCCTGTGGCCTCGTTTCTCCTCCCCCGCGATGGTCAGGTATCCGGTCTGGAACAGCAGTGCCTCGATGTCGATGGCGCCGACCTCGAACTTCGAGACCCGCGACATGTCCGCCAACCGCCCTTCCAGTTCCATCGGGCTCACGGACTTCTCCATCAGCATCCGGAACAGGAAGTCCGGAGACCCCGTCTCGAACCAGAAGGGACGGAACTCGCGCTTCCGCAGGAACAGCAGCACGTCATAGGGGTTGTAGACCCGCTCTCCGCCCCGCCAGTGGTAGCCGTTGTACCAGGTGCGGATCTCGTCGCGGTCCAGCCCGGCCAGCTCGGGCCCGAACACCCGGTCCAGGTCCTCCTCGCGGTAGCCGCAGATCGTGGCAAAACGCGGATCGAGGCTGATGTCCTCGAGATTGTTGAGCCCCGAGAACAGGCTGACCTTCGAGAACATGCTGACCCCGGTGACGAAGACGAAGCGGACATGGCGGGCGCTGCCTTTGACGATGCCGTAGAAGCCGCGCAGGTAGTCCCGGTTGACCATCGCGCGCTCGGGGTCGTGGAGCATGTCGAGGATCGGCTTGTCGTACTCGTCCACCAGCACCACGACCGGCCGGCCGGTGGCGCCGTGCAGCCGGTCAAGAAGGTTCCGGAGGCGCCTCGGGCCGGTATCGGCGGTCCGGGCGGGCGGGAGGCCGTGCTCGCGCTCCACGCTCTCCAGCTGCTCGATGATGTCCCCTTCGATCTCGCCCGGCTCGTCGTATTTCCCGTCGAAGCTCAGCCGCACCACCGGATGCGGCGAGGACCAGTCCCAGTGGGAGTGGATGTCCAATCCCCGAAACAGGCGTTCCTGACAGGCGAACAGCGATCCCAGCGTGTCGAGCAGCAGGCTCTTGCCGAAGCGGCGTGGACGCGACAGGAAGTAATGGTCGCCCTGCTCGATCAGATCCCGAATAAGAGCGGTCTTGTCGACATAGTAGCTGCCGGTCTCCCGGAGGCGTCGGAAGTTCTGGATCCCGATCGGAAGGCGGCGGCGGGTCATCGGTCCCTCCCTTCGCGGCGCCGACACCTGCGGCCCAACGGGGTGCGCGGAACCTTCCTCGTCGTGGCTCCGAATGTCCCGGAACCGCCGCATCGATGTACGGCCACGCTATCCGCCTGCCTGCCCATGAGCAAGGAACGGATACGACCGGGGCGCACAGGACGGACCACTCGATGTTCGTTCAGGGGACGCTGCCGGATCCCTGCATGGGTCCGCAGACGAGAGGCACGGTCATGCGGGTTCGGCACGGAGGTCGAGGAGGTTCCGCGCCTCGCGCCCGCAGGCCACGCCGATCAGGTAAACCGGGCCGTCGCGGTCGCGGTAGGTCTCCGCATAGCCCCGATCACGCATCTGCGCCAGCGCCGCATCCAGCGCGGCGGCACCGTCCTCCTCGCCGTCGGCCATCTTGAACTCCAGCACGAAGACCTGACCGCCGAGACGCACCACCAGGTCGGCACGGCCACGATGCGAGGCTTCCTCCACGCTCAGGTCCACCCCGGCCGCGCGCAGGCACATGTAGAGGAGGCTCGCATACCAAGCCTCGTAGCGCGCGAGGTCCCCCCTGGCATGCCACTGGTACGGAATCCCCGCGAGCCAGGCGCGCAGCTTCTCGCCGAAACCCGCGAAGTCGTGCGCCTCCAGCAGCGCGCAGAACTCCCGGCCCCGCTGCACCGGCTCGGTGCCCTCCTCCCCCAGCCAGGCCAGCAGCTCGTCGTTCAGGCTGAGTCGAACCTCGAGGTTGGGATAGTCCAGCCGGTAGAGGATCCTGTGGCCTTGCTTCTCCTCCCCCGCGATGGTCAGGTAGCCGGTCTGGAAGAGCAGCGCCTCGATGTCGACGTCGCCGACCTCGAACTTCGAAACCTGCGACATGTCGGCCAGCCGCCCCTCCAGTTCCATCGGGCTCACGGACTTCTCCATCAGCATCCGGAACAGGAAGTCCGGAGACCCCGTCTCGAACCAGTAGGGGCGGAATTCCCGGTGGTCGAACAACAGGAGCACATCGTAGGGATTGTAGACCCGCTCTCCGCCCCGCCAATGGTAGCCGTTGTACCAGGTGCGGATCTCGTCGCGGTCCAGCCCGGCCAGTTCGGGCCCGAACACCCGGTCCAGATCCTCCTCGCGGTAGCCGCAGATCGTGGCGAAGCGCGGATCGAGGCTGATGTCCTTCAGATTGTTGAGCCCCGAGAACAGGCTGACCTTCGAGAACATGCTGACCCCGGTGACGAAGACGAAGCGGACATGGCGGGCGCTGTCCTTGACGATGCCGTAGAAGCCGCGCAGGTAGTCCCGGTTGACCGTCGCGCGCTCGGGGTCGTGGAGCATGTCGAGGATCGGCTTGTCGTACTCGTCCACCAGCACCACGACCGGCCGGCCGGTGGCGCCGTGCAGCCGGTCGAGTACGTTCCGCAGCCGCCTCGGACCGGTATCGGAGGTCCGGGCGGGCGAGAGGCCGTGCTCACGCTCCACACCCTCCAGTTGCTCGATGACGTCCCCTTCGATCTCGCCCGGCCCGTTGTACTTTCCGCCGAAGCTCAGCCGCACCACCGGATGCGGCGAGGACCAGTCCCAGTGGGGGTGGATGTCCAGTCCCCGAAACAAGGGCTCGTGGCAGGCGAACAGCGATCCCAGCGTGTCGAGCAGCAGGCTCTTGCCGAAGCGGCGCGGACGCGACAGGAAGTAATGGTCGCCCTGCTCGATCAGATCCCGAACAAGAGCGGTCTTGTCGACATAGTAGCTGCCGGTCTCCCGGAGGCGTCGGAAGTTCTGGATCCCGATCGGAAGGCGGCGGCGGGTCATCGGTCCCTCCCTTCGCGGCGTCGGCACCTGCGGCCAAGGGGGGTCTTTCCCGGTCGTGGCCCGAAAGTCCCGGACCGGTGCCGTCGAGCGCACGGTCACGCTATCCGCTTGCCTGCCCATGAGCAAGGGACGAAGGATACGTCCACAACCCGGCGTGCCTGCAATCCGAAGTCCGGTCAGGCTTTCGGGGCGTTGGTCAACTCCGTCCGAGGGAAATCACGACGAACCCACCGAGCGACGTTGCAGTGCCTGGTCTGTCATGCCTGTCCGGGCGGAGCAGCGTCACCGCTTCAGGCACGGATCTTCGTCCTCTCGTCCCCAAGATGATCCCATGCTTGTTGCTGTGATGCGATCGGAGTCTTGATTGCGGCGCGGGTCGGCGCGTTCGAGTCTGCGATTGTGAGATGTGCGGACGTCTGCTGCCCGATTGCGGCGTGGAACGGGGCACGAGGGGTCCGCTTCGGCGGATCCGGGGCGAGCGAGAGGCCGGCCGGGTTGGGTGGCCGGGCTCGGATGCTTGCGGTTTCGGTCGGGGTGCAGGCGCGGTCAGCCGGGTCTTGTGACGGCGTGCAGGACCTGCCTGCGCTGGTCGGCATAGGTGTGGCGAGCGTCGGCGAAGCTGTGGAAGGGTCGGGGCAGCTTCCGCTGGTTGTGGAGGATGACCGCAATGGCGAGGGTGTGGAGGATCGCGTGGTTTGCGGGGGCGTTGCGGGCCCGGAGGATGGAGTCGTCTTCGCGGAAGGTGGTGTCGCGGATGGGGTGATGGCTTTCGACCCCCCGGTGACCGCGGTTCCCTGCGAGTACCGGTTGCGGCGAGGCGCGTTCGGCCGCGACCGAGGTCATGCCGCAGGCGTGTTCCGTGGTCGGTTGTCCGGATTTCCTGCATGCGACGCGCCGGGCGACACGGAAGATCGGTTGGACGTGGGGATCGTGGATCCTCTTCGCGGGCGGGGTGAAGACTTCGATGCTGCGCGGCTCGATGCGGCCGTGCTCGAGCGTGGGCGTTTCGCGGTAGTGTCCCGTGCTCGTGGTCTCCCGGTTGATGCTCTCGAACGTCTCGAAGGTCTTGGGAGCGTTGCCCTTGACCGTCATCATCCCGTCGGCGCCATGGGTCTCGACGATCAGCCGTGCCGTCTCGCGGGTGGTGTGGAGCGCGTCGAGGGTGAGCAGACGGCCGGCCACCGGCGCGGTCTCGAGCGCGGCGTGGACAGCGGCGATCTCCCCGCCCTCGTCGTGATCGTGGAGGATCGGGACCGGCATGTCGGTCCCGTGCTCGATCCGCGAGACCGTCTCGTACTGATCCTCGCCGGTGCGGTGGGCGCCGCGAATGCGCGTGCCGTCGACCGCGATCGCGTGGCCGACCCGCAGGCGCGGCTGCGCCCGGCGCCGCAGAGCCTCCTCGATCCACGCCGCGTCGGGGTTCTGCAGCACCCGGTGCACGGTCGATTCGGACACCGGCTCCTGCCGGCCGGTGTCCGGGTCCTTCCACGCACCGATCGGCTCCGGATCCTTCTGCGCCATCGCCTTCGCACAGCGCGCCGCCACCGCGCCGTGCCGATTCGCCAGCCGCGCCCGCACCCTCACGCACCGCACCGAGGCGATGCCGTGCGTGCGCCCCTGCGCACGCCGGACGTCGGAAAGCGCCGCAACATGCGGGTACATCGAGCGCAACTCCCGCGCCGACCGGCCGCTCTGCGTCGCCCGCAACTCCCACGCCGCAGGAAGCGGCGCACGATCCCGCAACCGACGACCGGCGTCGCGACGCAGCGGAACCCCGTACCGATCCTTCGCCTCCCCGTGCGGATCGGGATCGCGCCCGTGGGCGCGTGCATCGCCCTTGCTCTTGCCCACGCACGTCCCGTTCGCCGCCTGGTACAGGGTGCCGCGGAACTTCGTCGGCGAGACCGACGACGACGCCACCCGCAATGGAGTGCCGTACGCAGCCTCCCGGTCGTCGCCGAGACCCCGCTCCATCCGCGACCACGCACACGAGGCAAGACCCCGAAACACCCGGCGACCCCCCCCGGAATCACAAACCTCGTGTGGTTTCCGATCAGGTGCAACCGCTCCAACGGTTCCTCGCGGCGCCAGCCGATCCAACGGTCCCGCGGCGCACGGATGAAGGCGCCCGTCCGCCGGCCCGCAGCGCCCGTCCACTGCCCGCGCCACGTGAACACGGAGCGCAGACCTCGACCTGCAAACTGCTGGAAACCAGGATCGTGATGACGGTCCACCACACGGTTCCAGCGACCCACCTCATCCGGCCGCGCAAGGCGCACCACCACATCCCGGAGCGCAAAACCCTCCGGGGTCGTCTCGAAACCATCCGCTGCGCGCTCCATGACAACCACGGATACCACACCGCTTCACGAACAGCCGGCACACATCCGAATCCTCCGGAACCAGCGGAACCCAGCCTTCCAACAAACCTGGCGTGGGATGGCCTTGGCCTCGAGGATCTCGCCCAGGGTACGCGTCGCGGTGGCCCCGGCCCGCCCTCGGGCCGGGTCCCGCTTCGAAGCGGGTGCCAGGATCCTCGCCACGATCCGGGCCAGCACCCGGTCCCGCCGGGGAGAGGGCTTCGGGTCGATCCGCCGGTCCAGTCCCAGCTTCTTCCGGGTTCCCGGCACCGCGGCCACAGCGCCATGCGGAAGGGAGCGGACGATGTCGAAGGCATCGGCACGGCCGACCAGGGGCTCGTTCTTCAAGAGACGCCGCAGGGTCTTCACCTTCTCCAAGGGCCAAGAGGAGAGATGGGCGACGGTGCGCTTCCGGACCGTTCCGTTCTCGCGCCATCCTTCGAGCAGGAGGACGGCGGGGGGGGGGCGAAGTGCGGTTGGGGACGATGTCTACATACAAGGCAACGTATAGAGAGGATCCAACCTTCCATGTCAACAGAATATGGTACCGATACATGGGAACACTTTGGCATCGTCTCTGCGCCAGTCTACCAACAATATCAACCGCTTGAAAGGATTCTGCCGCCGAAAGCAGGGGGGAACTTCGGGTTAGGGCCCGTCAAGAAACCCTCGCTTGGGCGGACGGGTTCCCGGCATACTCGTTTCGAGGATCGGATACCGGTGCGAGGCCCGATCTCCGCACCCGGATGAACAGGGCCGTCGTTGGCTCGCCGCCGCCGAGCCCGGGTTTTGGAGCGGGGCGGGAGTGCGGAGGTGGGGACTGGCGTGCGGCGTTCCATGATCGGGCGGGGCCGGAAGGAGCGGGACGGCGAGATGCCGCCTCCGGATCCGGTTCGGGTTCGCCAACCCAGGGGAGGTCGCCGTCCGAACGTGGCTCGGCATCCGGAGCTGGGGATACGGCCCTGCAGGAACGGATCGAGCGGGCGACCCGAGGGCATCCGGCCCCCTGTCAAGGCCAGAGCGCGTCGAGCGGGAAGGCCACCGCATCGAAGGGCGGGAGGGACACCTGCTCGGCATCCCGCGCCGCGCCGACCGGCGTCCACGCGCCGTCCCGGAGCGCAAAGACCTCCAAGGTCCGCGCGACCGGATCAACGAACCAGAGATAGCCAATGCCCTCCCGCGCATAGACCGGGCGTTTTTCTTCGAGGTCAAATTTCCGCGTTGAGAGGGAAAGAACCTTGCACGCCCAGTCGGGCGCGAGGGTCAGATAAGCTTCGTCGGGCGGCTCCGGCATCCGCTCGCGCCGTCAGCCGGCGAGGTCGGGTACCAGAATGTCCTCACCGAAATGGAGTTCCGGCTCATCGACGATCCACCAGCCGCCCGGCCCGCCGCGCCCTCTTTGGAACGGACCGCCGATTTCGATGCCGAGCGAGGAGCCGGCTATAGCGTGACGAACGGGCGGGCGCGGCTGCATGTGCAGCGCGCCTCGGACGATTTCGGCCACCATATGAGCCGGCGCGGCGAGCACGTCCCGGTAGGTCGCCTTGCGGGCCGGCCACTGCCGGCGCAACGTCGCACCTGCACTCATGCCATGCTCTTCGATCCCCGCTCTCCCGCCATGCTACGCCCGCCCGGCGGGCGTGTCACGGCTGCCACGCGGGGCGTGGCCATGATGCTGGGGGACGCGCGGGGATGGAAACGCTTTGGGACTACGGCTTTGTATCCCACCTGGACTCGGCACTGTCTCCCGCTGTCCGGCCGCCATGGCCCATCTTCAAAGGCCGAACCTGCAGCTCCGCTCTAGCGGATGCGCGCGCGGGCTGTCCCGCATGATGGCCGGTCACACGGGCGGATGGAGATACGCGTTGACGATCCGAGGGCGGCCTGCGACCGTCCCGATTCGTCGCGCTTCGGCGTCCGTGATATCCACGGACGCGGCAGTCGCACTGCAGCATCGGCCTGATGGTCTTGGAGCGCAGGCTCTTGGGTGCGCGGATTTCGTCCAACCTGAGCTCAGTTCCGCGAAGCGGTCCATGCCCGAGGCGTTCCGGAAAGGACCGTACGGCGGGGTTGCAGGAATACGGCCGCCGCACGCGCAGTCCACCGGCAATCCCGCGATGCAAGGCTACGGGCGGGGCGATTCGCTTCGGAACCCCGAAGCCGGATAGACGCCGAGCACCCGGACGCTCCGGGAAAAGAACCCGAGCTCCTCTAGGGCCAGCACGAGGTTGGGATGTTCCGGATGGCCTTCGAGGTCGGCGTAGAATTCGGCCGACGAGAACGAGCGGTCCGAGATAGAGCTCTCGAGCTTGAGCATGTTGACGCGATTGGTCGCGAATCCGCCGAGTGCCTTGTATAAGGCCGCAGGGATGTTGCGGACGCGAAACACGAGCGAGGTGATCGTGTTCTCGGACGATACTTCGGGTTCGATCGACTCCAGGGCGAGTACGAGAAAGCGGGTCGTGTTGCCCGGGTCGTCCTCGATCTCGCGCGCAACGATCTCCAGCCCGTAGAGGTCGGCGGCAAGTTGCGACGCAATGGCAGCCTGCGCGCGGCTGTCCCCTTCGGCGACATGGCGTGCGGCCCCGGCCGTATCCTCGAACAGGAACGGTTCGATTGCGTTGGACAACAGAAAGCTCCGACACTGACTCAGGGCATGGAAGTGACTGGCGGCCTGCCGGACGTCCGGCAGCACCGTGCCGGGCCGGACCATGAGGTGATGGCGGATCTCGGCGAAGTGCTCGCCGATGATGTGCAGGCCGGAAGCCGGCAGCAGCCGGTGAATGTCGGCAACGCGCCCGGCCGAGGAATTTTCCACGGGAATCACCGCGCGGTCCGCCCGCCCGCGGCGCACTTCCTCGAAACAGTCCTCAAAGGCCGTGCACGGAACCACTTCCGAATCCGGGTACACGTCGAGGCACGCCATGTGCGAATGCGCACCGCGCTCGCCCTGAAAGGCAACACGCAGGGACCGGGTCATGGGCAGTGCCGATCGACGGGGCCGCGACGGGGCCGCGAGAGAAGGCGTCGAGTCATGCGCCCATCCGGCCGCGCACGCAATCCAGATCGGTCGGAGTGTCCACGCCGGCCGGTGCCGCGTCAACCCGAGCGCCGTCAATCCGCATGCCGGCCTCCAGCGCCCTGAGCTGCTCCAGCCGAACCGCCTGTTCGCGGGCGCTGGGCGGCAGGTTCACGAAGCGACCCAGCGCCGACCGCCGCCACGCGTAGATCCCGACGTGATGGCGCAGACACGGGTCGGGGTTCGATACCGTTCGCGAGAACGCGGTGATTCGCGCGATCGGCGGCGGTCCGTGCGGTTCGAGACGGGCCTTGACGACGGACGGGTCTTCCAGTTCTCCGGATGCCAGCGGCGCGACCAAGGTCCCGACATCGACCGCCGGGATGCGCAGCGGCGTCAACGCCTGCCGGATCGCAGCAGGAGAGATGTCGGGCAGGTCACCCTGCAGGTTCACCACGATGTCGCGCTCCTCGGCCGGATCCAGGATCTGCAGCGCGGCCCACACACGGTCGGAGCCGGAAGCGAGCGCCGGAGGGGTCATCACCGCCTGCCCGCCGGCGGTCCGGACGGCATCCGCCACTTCCGGATCGCAGCAGGCGACTGCCACGCGGCCCACATCGGCGGCTTCCGCCTGCCGCACGACCCGTACCACCATCGGTACCCCGCCAATATCGGCAAGCGGCTTGCCCGGCAGGCGGCGGGCCGCCATGCGAGCGGGAATGATCACGATGGGACGCATGCGCAAGGAATCCGTACGGGATACCGGGTCCGACCGGACCGGAGGTGAAAATCTCGCATGGCAGGAACGAACGGCCGATATACATTAGCCGTTCGCATCTTTCCGGGCAGCGAAAACAGCGATCCGTGACCGACAATCGTTCGGGTTCCGGATCTCAGCACCGCATCGGGATTGGCTAAGGAAAGGGGCGCTCTCCACCGCTTGGAGCGGCAGGATGCAGGCAGCCACCCCCATGCGCACCTGCCCCTCCCTACCCGACCACAACGAGAGGGGATCAATCCTCGGCTATAGTGCCGGGAACGCACCATGCCATATGAGAATCGCACCCGGGGAATCCAAGGCCGGCACTCTGCCGCATCGGAACCGAGATAGTCGACTCCCACGGATTCTCCTTCGCCGACCGCTGGGCCGACAATAACACGTTCCTGCCCTACCTGATCACCGACTCACTGGGCCTTGGGTTTGGCAGGTGGGGGCGGGGGCGGAGGGGGCGGCGGCTTGGACGCGACAGGCGGCCGCTGACGCGAAATTCCCTTCTCCAGAACAACACGCCTTGTCGGTGGCACGCTCGGTTCCTTTGCCACTGGTCAACCTCCTAGGATGGCTCGCCGGATATAGGCAGAAATTCAACAATAGTGACTTCTGCAGCCGATACAAGAACGAAGGAAACCCTTCCCAAGGGTATGCGCTTGTTCTCTGCATCCAGCCACTCAGCCTCGGCAATTGCGAAAATGACCGTTCTTCGGTTCACTGGGCCATTCCTCGGCATATCCATACAGCCTCCGTCCTTCCTGCAAATGCAATACGACGTATGAGCTTTCGCCGTATCGAGCGAATGCAGAATACCACTCAGAGGGAAACGATGTCTCCCTTGTCACACGAAACCGGCGAAGAACGTGGTGCAGTATGTCGGAATTTGAAACTCCAGAAATGCACAAACCGATCAAAACTGCAACAACGATTTCGAAAGCCGTTTCTATGTTCTCTTTCACTTCGATGATTTCAACGACAGCCTGGCAGAACAAGGTAAGTACGAGTGCAAGGACCATACGATCGAACGCACTGGGTTTTGGATGCGATGTAAGGGAGTAGAACACCGCCGCAGCCACAAAGCCCGGAATAAGAAAAGTGAGAACGCCAACAATCTCGCCAGAAATCCAATTCATATTCAGTCCACCTTCGATTCAGGACACGAAAATCACTGCAATACGATCTTCCGAGAAACTATAAACTCCCGTCGGTGATCATGCACCCTCACTGGGCAGGATCTAACTCGTGCCTGCCCGGAAACCCTTAAGAGTCGGATTACATGAATGAAAGTCCAATATTGACAGGGCGAAGATTCATCGAATCCAGCCTGATTTCAGCGGAATACGTCGTCATATGCTCTCAAAGAAGGAATCTTCGGTTCTCCAGATTCCAAATATGGTTGCATATACAATGTGTTGTGATTTTCCGTGCAGGCACTAACTCCTGTGTAGTCGTCCGATGCATGAATGAAGTCGATTCCGGTCTTGATCTCCGCCACGACGGCCGAATTTCCCGGTTCCCGGGAGCGACCGATGTGGGCCTGGCCGGAACCACTCGACGCGGGCGGGATCGGACCCCGAAGATGCAGATGTCGGGAGGAGAACCCGGTGATGCCGATGCCGGACATCAAGACGCTCGATGTCCCGGGCCGTGAAGAGATCGAGCGCGAGCATGCCGGACCGTTCACGAACGGAGCATTTGCGTGGCGCGACGATCAGAATGGGATTCACGGTGACGGGAGCCGGAGGGATCTGCACGGCCGGAGTCCGGCTGGCCGAGATGCGCATCCGACTGCGCGACGGTTCCGAGACCGCCACCGGCTGGACCATGGCCGCCCGCTCCCCCTGATCGCTACGAACTCGTGCCTGCCCGGAAACCCTTAAGAGTCGGATTACATGAATGAAAGTCCAATATTGACAGGGCGAAGATTCATCGAATCCAGCCTGATTTCAGCGGAATATGTCGTCATATGCTCTCAAAGAAGGAATCTTCGGTTCTCCAGATTCCAAATATGGTTGCATATACAATGTGTTGTGATTTTCCGTGCAGGCACGAACTCCCGTCTTTCCCGGGCCGCAGGGAACCGATTCTTGCGATGGTCCCAAGAGAACTTCCTGCAGTACGCCCGGAAGAAATCACCCAGATTCCCTGCCGGTGCACGGTCTGGCTCCTCAGGATCCGGACGCGCAGGTGGTCAACGCGGACGGGCGCGAACGGAACCGCAGTCTCCGCCAGCCGGATGGTTCTCGGCACGCCCCGCAACCGGATCGCCAAGCTGGACCACCCGCCCGGATCCCTTTCTTTCCGGATGACCGGATCTCGGTACCCGTCTGCCCGTCACCGCTCCCTGTCCGACCCGCAGGATCAGGCCGCCTGATTCCCTTCCTGCACCTTCCGCCGCGAAACCTCCTTCAGATCGAAGGCGGCCCGGAGTTCGCGCTCCCGCGATCGGGCCCGTTCGAGGTGCTCTGACTTCACGTGACCGAAACCCCGGATCTGCTCGGGAATCGAAGCGAGTGCAACGGCGGTTGCATGGTTGCCCGGACTCAGGCCCTCGCCGATCACCTGCAGGAGTCGCTCATAGCGGGCAATCTCCCTCCGTTCGGAACGGCGCTCGTGGGTCCAGCCAAACGGGTCGAAAGGGGTACCCCGCAGGAACCGAAACTGCGCCAGCACCCGAAACGCGGGCAACATCCAGGGGCCGAACGTCACCTTCTGTAGGTGGCCCGTGGCCGGATCCCGCGGGGCGAACAGCGGCGGGGCCAGATGAAAGGTCAGCCGCGGACGACCCGTGAACGTTTCCCGAAGTCGGCGAAGGAAGGTGCCGTCGGTATACAGGCGCGCCACTTCGTACTCGTCCTTGTAGGCCATGAGCTTGAACAGGTAGCGGGCCACCGCGCGCGCTAGGGATTCTTCTCCGGGCACGCGGACGGCCTCGATGGTTCGAACCGTGGCCACGGTCTCCCGATACCGTCCGGCCCAAGCGCGATTCTGGTACCCGGTCAGGAACCGGACCCGGCGCTCGATCAGCGCATCGAGCGATTCCTCTTGCGGCTCCGCCGCCGCGCTGCTCTCGCTCAGAAGTTCTTGGATGGCCCCCGCATTGCCCGCCGCGACCCGACCCCACCGGAACGCGTCGAGGTTCATCTGCACGGCCACCCCGTTGAGTTCGATGGCGCGCTCGAGCGCCGCGGTGCCGACCGGGATCCGTCCGCGCTGCACGGCGTAGCCTAGGAGCATCAGGTTGCCGGCGATGCTGTCTCCGAACAGCCGGGTCGCCAGGCGCGTCGCGTCGATGAAGTCGGCGGCCTGCGTGCGACTCGATTCCTCGATCAGCTTCACCATGCGGCGGGTTTCGAAGGACAGGTCCGGATCCAGCACGAACCCGGCCACCGGTGCCCGGTGGGCATTCACCACGGCAGCGCTTCGGGTCGGTGCGAGACAGGCGCGCACGTCCGCATGGGCGGCCACCACCATGTCGCACCCGAGAAGCAGGTCGGCACTGCCCCGGTCGATCGTGACGGAATGCACATCCTCGGGCCTCGACGCCAGCCGCAACGCGGAGACGACCGCTCCTCCCTTCTGCGAGAGTCCGACTTGGTCCAGGACGCTGACCCCCTTGCCCTCAAGGTGCGCTGCCATTCCGAGCACCGCCCCGACGGTAACGACGCCGGTACCGCCGATCCCGGTAATGACGATGTTGTGCGGCCGGTCGAGACCCGGCTGGGCAGGGTTCGACAACCGCCCCACCAGGTCGGCCAGGGCGGCGCCCTGGCGGGAGTGCGGCGCCTTGCGCACGGACGCTCCGGATACGGTCACGAAGCTCGGACAGAACCCCTCCACGCACGAGAAGTCCTTGTTGCAGGAGGACTGGTTGATCTGCCGCTTTCGCCCGAACTCCGTCTCAAGCGGCTCGACGGAAATGCAGTTCGAGGCCTTCGAACAGTCGCCGCAACCTTCGCAGACCAGATCATTGATGAAGACGCGGCGGTCCGGATCCTCCAGAAGGCCCCGCTTGCGCCGGCGGCGTTTCTCGGCCGCACAGGTCTGGTCGTACACGAGGACCGACACTCCCGGCCAGGTACGCAGCTCCGCCTGCACGGCGTCGAGTTCGCGGCGGGGATGCAGCGTGACTCCCTCGGCCGGAACCCGGCCGACCCCGTACTTCTCCGGCGCATCCGTGACCAGCGCGATTCGCCGCACCCCTTCCGCACGCAGCTGGCGGGTAATCGATTCCGGGGTCAGGGCGCCGTCGTGCGGCTGCCCTCCCGTCATGGCGACCGCATCGTTGTAGAGCACCTTGTAGGTCATGCTGGTACCGGCCGCGACGGCCGCCCGGATCGCAAGAAGGCCGGAGTGCTGGTACGTGCCGTCGCCCAGGTTCTGGAAGATGTGCGGCTCCTCGACGAACGCCTCCATCCCGATCCAGTTGGCACCCTCCGCACCCATGTGCGTGGTGAGATGCGTATTGCGATTGGCCCAGACCGCCATGTAGTGGCAGCCGATGCCGGCCATGGCCAGCGAACCGTCGGGTACCCGCGTCGACGTGTTGTGCGGACAGCCGGAACAGAAGTACGGCGTCCGTTCGACCGGTGCCGGCGCGCCGGCCGGCGCCGGAGCATCCTCGAAACGGCCGAGCGCACCGTCCGTCTCCGCCCCCCCCAGACGCACAAGTCTCGCGCGCAGCGTCCGCGCCACGGCAAGCGGCGTCAGTTCTCCCGTGGCCGGGATCAGCGCGGATCCCGTTTCATCGGTCTTGCCCACGATCCTCTGCGGCCGTCGTGCAAGGTGGAAGGAAAGGTCCTTGAGCTGGGTTTCGACGAGCGCCCGCTTCTCCTCCACGACGATGACCTCCTCGAGCCCGTCGAGGAAGTCCCGGGCGCCGTCCGCTTCCAGCGGCCAGCTCATGCCGACCTTCCAGAGACGGATCCCGAGGGCCTGCGCACGGGTCGCGTCGATACCCAGGAGGTCGAGGGCCTCTCGCACCTCCGCATAGCCCTTGCCCGTGGCCGCAATGCCGATCCGGTCGCTCGGTCCGCGCCACACCACGGGGTTGATCCCGTTGGCCCGGGCAAAGGCCTGGGCCGCCGGCAGACGGTGCGACACCATTCTCTGTTCCTGTTCCAGGATGTCGTCCGGCCACCGAATCGAAAGCCCTCCCTCCGGCATCGGAAAATCGTCCGGTACGACCGACCGGACCCGTTCGGGATCGACATAAACGGAGGCCGAGCTGTCAATGGTCGCGCTGATGCATTTCATCGAGACCCACAGGCCGCTGAAGCGGGACATCGCCCAGCCCCAAAGGCCGAAATCCAGGAGGTCCTGGACGCCGGCCGGATTCAGAACCGGAATCTGCGCATGGACCATGGCCAGTTCGCTGTGGTGCGCGGTCGTGGAAGACTTGGCCAAGTGGTCATCGCCCAGCAGGGCCAGCACGCCGCCGCGCGGCGCGGTTCCTGCGGAGTTGGCATGCCGGAATGCATCGCCCGTACGGTCGACTCCGGGACCCTTGCCGTACCAGATGCCGAACACGCCGTCGTGCTTCGGCCGGGTCACCAGACCGATCTGCTGAGTACCCCAGATCGCCGTGGCCGCCAGATCCTCGTTCACTCCGGGATGGAAGTGAATGCCCCCCCGCTCCAAGAACCGCCGCGCATCCCACAGGGCCTTATCGTAAATCCCGAGCGGCGAGCCCCGGTACCCCGAGATGTATCCCCGGGTATCCAGTCCCGCCTCCCGGTCGAGCCGACGCTGGACCAAGGGCAGGCGCACGAGAGCCTGGGTGCCGCTGAGAAAGACCCGCCCGTCGTTCCGTTCGTACTTGTCGTCTAGCGTGACCGTCGCAAGCTCCATGGCCGATCGAATCCCGAAACGGGGCAAAGGTTGCCGCACAATCAGTATAGACCGGGTCCGGGGGCATTCGTTCGAATGATGGTCGCCGGCGGCGATCGGGGGCAAGATCGTTCGCCGGCGGCACTGCGTATGAGCCGCTCTCCGGCCCGTCTGACGCCTCGACTCGCCCCCGTCACACGCAGGGGAGGGCTCGGTGCCGAGCATCCCCCTGCATGGGGTGCCCGACGCACCATGCCCGGGGTTCGGTGGAACCCCGGGCTGGCCTCCCGGCCCCGTAGCGGCCGCGCGGCGGTCGGCATTGAAACGCCGCCGTCGAGGTTGCGCCCTGCACCCTGCCGCTGCATGGTGGTCGGAGCCCGATGCGAACCGGGAACCCTGCTTCGATGAACCTTACCGCGCTCTCCGAACGGGCGGACCGTCGGCGCTGCCAGCCCCTGTCCGCATTCCTGCGGCACCCGACGCCGTGACGCCGGACGCGTTCATCGCCAAGTGGCGAGCGTCGACGTTGAAGGAACGCTCGGCGTCGCAGGAGCACTTCCTCGACCTGTGCCGCCTGCTGGGTGAGCCGACGCCGGCGGAAGCCGACCCGGCGGGCGAGCGGTACTGCTTCGAGCGCGGGGCGCGGAAGGACAGCGGCGCCGGCGGCTGGGCCGACGTGTGGAAGCGCGGCTGCTTCGCCTGGGAGTACAAGGGCAAGCACGCCGACCTAGATGCGGCGTTCGACCAGTTGCGGCAGTACGCGCTGGCGCTGGAAAACCCGCCGCTGCTGATCGTCTCGGACATGGCGCGGTTCCGCCTCCGCACCAACTGGACCAACAGCGTGAGCGTGACGCACGAGTTCGCGCTCGAGGATCTCGCCGACGGTGCGACCCGCGACACGCTCAAGTGGGCGATGTCGGACCCGGAGCGGCTGCGTCCGGGCGAGACGCGGCAGGCGGTGACCGAGCGCGCGGCGGCGACCTTCGCGGTGCTGGCGCAGGGGCTGCGCGAACAGGGCCACGATCCGCAGGCGGTGGCGCATTTCGTCCACCGTCTGGTGTTCTGCCTGTTCGCCGAGGATGTGGGCCTGCTGCCGGACCGCATGTTCACCCGGATGCTGGAACAGGCGCGCCGACGGCCGGGGGAGTTCGTGGAACTGGCCCGCGATCTGTTCCGCGCCATGTCCACGGGCGGCCGGGTCGGCTTCGAATCGGTGATCTGGTTCAACGGCGGACTGTTCGACAACGATGCGGCGCTGCCCCTCGACCGGGAAGCGATCGAGACGGCGCTCAAGGCCGCCGCGCTCGACTGGTCGGAGATCGATCCGTCGATTCTCGGCACGCTGTTCGAGCGCGGCCTCGACCCCGACAAGCGCTCCCAACTCGGGGCGCACTACACCGACCGCGACAAGATCCTGCGCATCGTCGAACCGGTGATCGTCCGGCCGCTGCTCGCGGAATGGGAGACGGCGAAGGCGGAGATCGCGGCCCGGGTCGAGCGCGCCGACGCGGCCGGGTCGACGCGGACCCGGACCCGGCACCGGAACCTGGCGGACGGGGTGCTCCGTACCTTTCTCGGACGGCTGCGGCGGTGCACCGTGCTCGACCCCGCCTGCGGGTCGGGCAACTTCCTCTATCTCGCACTGCACGCGCTCAAGGACCTTGAGCACCGGGTCCAGCTCGAAGCGGAGACACTCGGCTTCGAGCGCGAGTTTCCGGCGGTCGGCCCGGCGAACGTGAAAGGGATCGAGATCAACGCCTATGCGGCGGAACTGGCCCGGGTGTCGGTGTGGATCGGCGAAATCCAGTGGATGCGGCGCAACGGCTTCGGGATCTCGAAGGATCCGGTTCTCGATCCGCTTGACACCATCGAGTGCCGGGACGCGATCCTCGCGCCGGACGGGAGCGAGCCGGACTGGCCGGAGGCCGAGGTCGTGATCGGCAACCCGCCGTTTCTCGGTTACTCGCCGCAGCGCGAAAGGCTTGGCGTGGACTATACCGATGCCCTTCGCAGCCTGTACAAGGGATCGGTCCCGGCGTTCGGGGATCTCGTCTGTTACTGGTTCCACAAGGCAAGCAGGCATGTCGCGGCCGGGGCCGTCTCCCGGGCTGGTCTGGTGGCTACCAATTCGATACGAGGCGGAAAGAATCGTGTCGTTCTGGATCGGATGGTCGAGGATTCGGCGATCTACGATGCTTGGGCGGACGAGCCTTGGATCGTGGACGGTGCCGCGGTGCGGGTGTCGCTGGTGTGCTTTGGCGCGCAAGATGCCGGGCTGCCCGTGCGCCTGAATGGCGAAGATGTCGTCCGGATCAACGCCGATCTGACGGCGAGGACCGCCGACCTGACCGCCGCTGGGAGGCTCCCGGACAATCGGGGCGCGGCATTTGTCGGCGGCATGAAGAAGGGCGCATTCGACATTCCGGGCGATCAGGCGCGGGAATGGCTGCTGCTCCCCGCGAACCCGAATGGCCGGACCAACGCCGATGTGCTCAAGCCCTGGATGAACGGTATGGACATTACGCGCCGGCCGGCGGGCAAGTGGATCATCGATTTCGGACATGAAAGGACCGTGTCCGAATCCGCGCTGTACGAAGCCCCCTTCACGCATGTCTGCAATCGGGTGAAGCCGGCGAGGGATCGAAACAACCGCGCAGACCTGCGGCGAAACTGGTGGCGGCACGACCGTTCCGGACAGACGCTGTTCGTACGTCTTGCGGCCCTGTCCCGCTACATCGCAACGCCGACATTGGCTAAGCATCGTCTGTTCGTATGGCTGGACGCCGGCGTTTGCCCCGACCACCAGCTTATCGTCATCGCCCGCGACGACGACGTGACCTTCGGTATCCTGCACAGCCGGTTCCACGAGGCTTGGTCGCTGCAGCTCGGCACCAGTTTGGAAGACCGCCCGCGCTACACGCCGACCACCACCTTCGAAACCTTCCCCTTCCCGGACGGCCTCTCGCCCGACCTCCCCGCTACCGACTACCTCGACGACCCGCGCGCCGTCGCCATTGCCGAGGCCACGCGGCGACTGGTGGAGTTGCGCGACCGCTGGCTCCACCCGCCCGAATGGGTCGAATGGCTGGACGAGCCGGCGCCGGGTTATCCGAGGCGCCCGGTCGCCCGCGACGAAGCGGTGGCGAAGCACCTCAAGGCCCGCACGCTGACCAGGCTCTACAACGCCCGCCCGCAATGGCTCGCCGACGCCCACGCCACGCTCGACGCTGCCGTCGCCGCCGCCTACGGGTGGGATGCGGGAATCGGAGAGGAAGAGGCGTTGGGGGCATTGCTGACATACAATCGGGCACGGCAGCCATGAATCGGATCTATGCTTGGAAAGTTCGCCGACGCATCGTACCAAGGCATTGCAGCTGTACTTTTTAGAAACATTAAATATATGCCCGGTCTTCATGCGGGGAGGGGAAATCCAACGGTCGAAGGTTCATTATGCGGGAGTCTCGATAGATTCTACGGCGAATTGAACGATCATCGTGCGGAGATTCACGGCACCAGAAACAGAGCTTCCGTAATTTGAATTTGGACGGCACGTATTTCGTGCTCGAACGGCAACGGGCGCGTCCCGGGACTCCACGCGGTACCTCCAAAGCTTGGGCCTGGCTGTACTAAGGTCTGCGCCGGGATCCGTTCACAGGGGCACAATAGACTGCAATGAATGGATGGATCCGAACCTTGCATGCCACGGGCTTCTTGCTTTCCCGTCACGGACACGCTTTCATACCTACCGGTTTCACCCCAGTCGTGATCGGCCGACAGACAGGCTTCAACCTTACCGAGATCCGACGCGGAGATCGCCCCTGTCGCCGAGGAGCAGCATCATGCCCGCCCATCCGCACCCAACACTCGCTCGGCAGATCGTGAACCATCTCGCAATCAACGGCACGTACGCACCGGGGGCCGGAATACGGACCTTCCGGGGTTCGGCCTTCGCGGCGATTCAACGAGGGGAGGTCTCCGGGCTCATTTGGGGCCATGAATGTCCCGGCCGAACGGAACGAGCACATCGCCATGATTGAGCGACGTTTCAGAGAGTTATGGGGGCAATTGCAGGGCAAGAAGCCCCATCTTCCACATTTTCTTTCGGAAATTCACTTGCACGGAATCCGGGGCATCGACAACCTGCGTACGGTACTCGACTATCCGGTCAGCGTCATTGCTGGCGGCAATGCCAGCGGAAAATCAACGGTGCTGTTTGCGGCGGCCTGCGCCTACCGGGTTCCCGGAGCCGGCGTCAAGGACTTCGTACCGTCCACGCTGTTTCCCGATTACCGGCCCAGAGCCGGAGTACGAGAGGATCACAGGAACGAAGTCATTATCGATTTTGACTATGCGACGCCGGAAGGTCGGCGGTCCATGCGATGGCGCCGCTCCAAGGGCTGGAATCGGAGCTTTCTCGGTCGGAAGAATGTCGAGCAGCCGGAGCGGCCGGTCTATCTCAGAACCCTGAGCAACCTCAGCAATCCATCCGAAGTGCGCGGAGTCCTGAGCATGTCGCGATCGGCTCTTGCGCCACAGGAGGCGGTTCTGCCGGCATCGCAGATCGAGTTTGCGCACCGGATGCTTCCGTTCCGATATTCCGAAGTCGTGAACCTGTCGAGTGGAAACAAGAATCTGCTCTTTGCTGCTCAGGAGCGCGGCGGCGCGTATTCCGAACTGCACATGTCCGCCGGCGAACGAGCCATTCTCCGCCTTTCTCGGGAAATCGCTCAACTCAGGGGGGCGTTGATCCTGATCGACGAAGTGGAAGCAGGCTTGCACCCTTGGGTGCAGCAGCTCCTCATGTTGCATTTGCAGCAATTGGCGCTGCGCAACGACCTTCAGGTCATGGTCACATCCCACAGTCCGGTCGTGCTGGACTCGGTGCCGGCGAACGGACGTGTCTTCCTCGAACGTGACGACCACGGACAGGTCACGGTTCGCCCTGCCTATCGAGATATCGTGCAGAATGCACTCTACGGGCGTTCGGGGGACACCCTCAACCTGCTGTGCGAAGACGAGGTGGCCGAGGGCATTTTGCGAGGGGTACTCGATGTTCTTCTTGTTCGACAGAGAATCAGGACAGAAACGGTTCGCATCGGCCGTGACACAGGAGCTGAAGAATTCCCGTCCCACGCGGCTGCATTTCGAAAGTTCGGTCAAATCGGAAATTTTGTTTTCGTTCTCGACGGCGACAAGCGCGGCAGTGCGGCGGAAACGAGGTTGCATGATCAAGCAGGAGATATCTCGGTTTTGTTTCTTCCCGGGGGTGCGCCGGAAGTCTGGGTATGGCACGCATTGCGGGCATGTTCGGTCAAGGCATCCGCCGAACTGGGTCTGGGAACCGACGACCTCGCAGCCCGCATGAACCAGCTGGACTCCATCTACGATTCGGCATCGGATCCAGCTGCGCGGGTTGCCAAGACCAAATTGCACGGTCTCGCCGAAGCTCAGAATCGGTCGGCGCCGGAGATCGCCCGCCTGGTCGGGCGGTTGGAGACAGGAAAACCGGGGAGCGACATTCAGCCGCTGGCCGAAGGACTGGAAAGCGAGCTGCTTCACTGGCGGGCGGCCGACTGACCTGCCCGGCGGTGCGATGAAGACCGTCCCTTTCCGTTGCCCTTCCCACGACCCGGGTGAACCTGTGCCCGATTCCGCGTTCGGCGGGAGGTTCCCGGTTGTCCGGGCAATTCGGAGGTGGGCAGCCCGTTCCTCCGGTCCGCCTACCGACGGATTGCGGTACCGGAGCCTGGGCCCGAGATGCGGTTCCGTCTCATAGGGTACAATCAAGCCGGGCCCCTGGGAGGACCTTGCATCTTCCCTGGCAGCAAAAATGGCGGTCCTCAACAGGAAATGGTTCGGGTATCGGATTGCGGCACCGCGCCGCGGTGGGCTGAAGACAGGAACGCACCCCGCCGCCCGAGGCGTACGATGGAGTCGGCGCCCTGTCCACCTGCCCTACGACTCCCACTTCCCGGCTGCAGCGACAAGGGAATCGGTCCGAGGCCGCAGGGCCGCAACCTCCCCTTGCCAACCGGGAATCGCGCCCTTGTGGCCTTCCCATCTGTCGCAATGTCCTCCATGTGTGCTGGACTGCGAAGCCAGGAGACCGGTTCAGGAACGGACCGGGCGGGTTGTCGCCGGTCCGCATTCCCCGAATCCCGGTTCCGGAAGTTGTGACGACGATGAGGCCGGGCCGGGGTTCCGTCATGATCCGATCGAAGTACGGCTCCGGAGTTTCCGATGAGGAGCCGATGTCTCCCTTGCAGTCGATCACCATGTCGGGCACGCCGTCGGCATCGAAGGCAAGGGCATCGACGACGCCGGACCTCGCCGGCTCGAAGGTATCGGTCGCTGTCGACCCACACTCCCGGTGCGCCCGACCCGTGGTTCGCGGAAGCATCGGTGCCGGGATGCGCGGGCGAACGTTGCCGCACGGCGCCGTCCCCGGTGATTCCGAAACCATGACTGCACCGGGCTGCCAACCCCGGATGGCCGTCCGTATCATCCGCAAACGCCGCCGACTCTGGCTTCGGTGTGCATCCCCCCGAGTCCGGCTGCGACAGGAAAGGGCTTCCGGTCTCCGACGCCGACAACCGCGAGCATGGCCGCGGTCGAAATGCCGTTCACCCCTGCGGAGAGGACCTCCGGCCTCGCCTCCCTTCGGGACGCCGGTACGGACAGCCAGCCGGATTGCGAGGGGACGACGCTGCCCGATCCGGGATCCCGCACCGGATCGGGGACCCTCCTCCCGGTTCCTGCGGTCGATGCGGAACGCCCCGGCCGGGTGCGCGACCGAACCTGCATGCGGCCCGGCAGGCCATCGACGCCCCAACCCGCCCGGCCCGACACCGTCGAACACTCGTTGAGCGCCGGAGCGCAGGAAGGGTCGGCAGAAGGGGCAGGCCTGCGGCCCGGGGACGGGCCTGACAAGGCCCCTGATAAACTGTCCGGGTTCCGTGTCCGGTCACAGCCTCCCTGCCGGTTTCGCCATGCCTTCGTACAGGAACGAGGATCGAACCCCGCAGCTCGATGATTCCGACACACCGTCCGTTGCGTGAAGCCGTCCATCCGGCATACCGCAACGTCTTGCGCGCCATGTTCGATGCCGTGGTCGAGGCCGCCGACCCCGCGCGTCTCGTGACCCGGCACCTGCCCCGCCGCCCGCGCGGGCGGACGCTGGTACTGGGTGCCGGCAAGGCAGCGGCGGTCATGGCACGGGCGGTGGACCAGACGTGGGACGCACCGCTGAACGGGCTGGCGGTCACCCCGTACGGTCACGGGGTGGACTGTCCGAGGGTGGACGTCATCGAAGCCTCGCACCCGGTTCCCGACCAGACCGGGCAGCGGGCCACAGCCCGGTTCCTGGAGGAGGCGCAGGCGCTCGGCCCTGACGACCTCCTGCTCTGCCTGATCTCCGGCGGAGCGAGCGCCTTGCTGGCGGCTCCGGCCCTCGGCATCACCCTGATGCACAAGCAGCAGGTGACGGCCGCACTGTTGCGTTCCGGGGCCACCATTCACGAAATGAACTGTGTGCGGAAGCACCTTTCCGCCATCAAGGGAGGCCGGCTGGCGCTCCGTGCGGCCCCCGCGCGCGTCGTGACCCTGCTGATTTCCGATGTTCCGGGAGATGATCCGTCGGTGGTCGGGTCGGGCCCGACCTTCGGCGACGCCACCACGCAAGGCGACGCACTGGCCATTCTGGCTCGGTACCGGATCGATCCGCCCCCGCCGGTGCGGGCGATTCTGGAAGATCCGTCCCGGGAGACGCCCGACGACACGCATTCCGCCTTTGCGGGGGCGACCCACCGCATTCTGGTCCGGCCGCGCGACACCCTGCGGGCCGCGGCGCAAGTCGCCCGGTCGGAGGGATATCGCCCGTTGGTGCTGTCCGACCGCATCGAAGGGGAGGCACGGGAAATCGGCACCATGCACGCGGCCATCGCGCGGCACGTGCTGGAGGCGGGACAGCCCGCCCGACCGCCGCTCGCACTGATCTCGGGCGGCGAGACGACCGTCACCCTGCCGGGGAACGGCGGCGCCGGCGGGCGCAACACCGAATTCCTCCTGGCCGCCGCCTTGGCACTCGACGGTGCCAATGTTCACGGGCTGGCCTGCGATACGGACGGCATTGACGGCCAGGGCCGCCATGCGGGGGCCCACATCGATCCGAGCACCTTGGCGCGGGCCGCAGCGCGGGGCCTCCGGGCACGCCATCTCCTCGATGTCCACCATTCCGGGAGCTTCTTCGAGTCGCTCGGCGACCTCGTGGTCACCGGCCCGACCCGGACCAACGTCAATGACTTCCGGGCCTTCCTGGTACCGGATCCCGTCAGGAACGGCCCGCAGCGGCGAAGGGGCACCGGGGTCGGATGACCGGGACCTCCGGCGGCGGGGATGACCGCGATACAGGCGTGCAGGACCGCTACCGCGTCCTGCCCCCATCGTCGATCACCCGTGGTTCATGGACTGTCCTCCCGTGAGGGAAACAAGGCCGGCTTCGGTCTTGACGATCCGAATTCTCCGCCACGCCTGCCAGGCCGGAAGCCTGCGCCGACGGTTTCGGTCGGCATTGAGCCGTTCCACGCGGCTCTCGCGGCAGACTGCGAGACAGTCCCGATCCTCGCAGGCCTGCATCACGGGTATCGGCATGTCGACATCTTCAACGAAGCTGCAGAGGACGCCATCGACCCAGCCCGGCGGGACCGGGGGAATTTCGCTTCTCGATCGCGAGCCCGGCCCTCGTGTTCCTCTTCCGATTCCGGCAAAGCCGTCACCTTCCCATCGTCGGACGGCTAGACGGAAATTCATTCGGTGTTTCTTCATCTAACACTTGGAATTGAAAAGGAAACTCACCGTTGGTCCGGATTGTGACGCGTTCGGGCCATGGCGGGCCCTCCTCATCTTGGACCTTGGGGCCTACCAGAATCACTCCAGATTGATCGGCCGTGCCGGAGCGGTATCGCGTTGTGCGAAGCTCGCGAATTCCTCGTCCGTCAACCCGGCGCGCCGGCCGAGGTCGGTAAGCAGCGTCCCCAGCGCAGCCCGCTCTTCCGGCAGGACCGTTTCCTCCAAAATAGCGCGCACCTCAGCCTCTACCGAACCTCGAACCGCTTTCGCACCCGCAGGGCCTCCGGAGGTGCACAGGCCTCCTACCACGATGCGGGGCCGTGCGGGTTCCGGGGGTCCATGACCCGTACGATCTTCTTCCCGGGGATAGGATCATCCGCGCGTTCCCGATGAACTGCGCCCCGTCCCGCGCCGTGCGCCGGTCGGGGACGTTCACCGTACGCCCGTTTCTGCCGGATCCGACCAGTCGGATCTCCGCATGTCCACTGGCGCGGTGAACGCTTTCGTGCCTTTACCCAACCCATGGGAGATGACGCCGAGCGAACCGGACGGACACCCGGCCCAGACAACGTCAAGAATCACAGGGACAAGATGCCTCGCATTCTGGGCACGCAAAATTGATAGCATGTGCTGCATAAGGCAGCCACACCCTGTTCGTATGGCCAAGTGATTCTTCGATTGCAACGAATTGCTTGTCCGGTGGCAATCTTGCCGCCGAATCTTGACCGGCCATTGATCTGTTCTCCCGCCAAGAATGATTTCGATGACAGCCCGACCTACTTGAGATCGAAGCTTACCAGCTCCACCTGCCACATGCCACTCGCACCGTATCCGTTCTCGGAAGTACTTCTCCCAGTGCGGTATCTACTCACCCCCCCCTACTGATGACGAATCGTTTTTCCTGACGGGTTCGGATCCGGCATGGTTCCGTGCCCCTTTCCCTCGCTCGCGGCCGAGGACCGGATGCACGGGGTTCGGCTGACAAGAAGTGGGTCGATCTTCGGCTTCCGCTCCCCGTTCCGGCCTTGTGGGGAGGGGTCCGCAACGCGACCGGGCCCCTCGCGCGGAGGTCGCGGGTCCGCGCCGTGCGGTCCGGTGGAGCGGGTTCCGTGGGCTGCCGTTCCCCTCCGCCGGAGATCTGCGCTTGACGTTGCTAGGAGGGACCCTCTCCAAGATGGGCCATCGGGGCGGACCGCGTCGGAGGTGTGGATGGCGGCAGGGTAGGGATCGAAGGCGACGACGGGTCGATCGCCCGGCGGGGCAAGGGCATTCGGATAGGTGCGTCGCGGTGACGGCGGTGTTCCCATACCGGCAAGCCTTGGATAGGAGGTGACGTTTCGGTGCGTGGGCGGGTCGTCCACGCACCGCTTGACCAGCGCCCGCCGATTCGCATGCTGTCGTCGAATCGTGGCTGCGGGAATCCCCATGGACCAGCGAATCATCGACCTGAAGTCGACCCCCTGTTCGGGCCGCTGCGAGCACCTTCACTGGACGACAGCAAAGGGCGGCTCCAGGGTTGGGGCCGGCCTCGGGATGCTGGAGACCTTGGAGCGCCGCGGCATCCTGACGCGCCCGCCGCCGGCGCGGCGCTACCGGACGATGCCCGAAGGCGAGCGGTTCGCCGTGCGGGCGGCCGTCCGGGCGGTGGAGGCGTCGGGATGACGAGCGTCGCCGGCACCTCCCTGCGCCAGGAGGTCGACGCCTTCCAGAAGCGGTTCCAGGATCTCCGCACGCAAGGCAAGGTCCACCCGGAGTGCGAGGCGCTCTTCCGCGGCCTGCTGATGCTGCTCCAGCTGCTGCTGGCCGTGCTCATGGAGAAGACCACGCGCAAGACGAGTCGGAACTCCGGTCTGCCGCCGTCCCAGACGGACAAGGACGAGAGCGCGCGGCGCACCGGGAGCCACGGCAAGGGCCCGAAGCCGAACCCGCAGACGGGCGGCCACCGGCGCACGACCACCGTCAAGGAGACGATCACCATCGATGCCTGCGACGCCTGCGGCGCCGACCTCGACGACGTCGACCCCGTCGATCGGGAGCGCCGCGTCCTCTACGACCTCGTGTTCGAAGTCGTCGAGCGCCGCGTCGACGCCGAGATCAAGGAATGCCCGAAGTGCCGGGCCCGGACCAAGGGCCGGTTCCCAGACCTCATGCCGGGGCCCGTGCAGTACGGTGTCCGCATCCAGGCCTTGGTCCTCAACCTGCTGATCGCCCAGATGCTGTCCCTGCGCCGTGCCGTCTCGCTCGTGCACGCGATCTCCGGCATCAGGCTCTCCGAGGCGACCTGCCTCGGCTATGTCCGGCGCTTTCAGGATGCGCTCGCATCTTGGGAGGAGGTCGCCGTGGCCCATCTCCTGCAACGCCCGGCCTTGCATGTCGATGAGACCGGATTCCGGGTCGCCGGCAAGACCCAATGGCTCCATGTCGTCACCGACGGGACCCTGACCGTGAAGTTCCCGCACCGCAAGCGCGGTCGGGAGGCGATCGAAGAGATCGGCATCCTCCCGCGCTACCAGGGCGTCCTGGTCCACGACTGCTGGGCTGCGTACATGGGCTACGAGCAGTGCCGCCACCAGCTGTGCGGCAGCCACCTGCTGCGCGAACTGGCCTTCGTCGTCGAGTCCAACGGCTACCGCTGGGCGCGATTGATGAAGAGCCTGCTGCGCGAGGTCTGCCACAGGGTCGGCCAGAGCGCATCCAAGGCCTTGAACGAGACCGACCGCCGGGCCGTGCGCAAGCGCTACCGCACCCTCCTCACCCAAGGCGCCAAGGAGTTGCCCGATATCCCGCCGCGGACGAAAGGAACCCGGGGACGCATCGCAAAGTCCGACGCCCACAACCTGCATGAACGTCTCGTGAAACACGAGACGTCCGTCCTCCGCTTCATGAAGGACCCCGACGTCAGCTTCACCAACAATGCCGGAGAACAGAAGATCCGAATGACCAAGGTCAAGATCAAAGTGTCCGGATGTTTCCGCACCATGCTCCACGCAACCGCATGGTGCCGAGGCTCCAGCTTCCTCACCTCCATGGAGGCACTCGGCTACAACCCTCTCGTCGCCATCCACATCGCCCTCGACGGAAAGGCCGCAGACATCCTCAACGAGCACTATGGCCAACCCGACCCCAACAAGGGGTGAGTAGTTACCCAGTGCGTTTGATCACCTGTCCGATCTCCGGCGCAAACCAAACCGTTTCCGTGTGGGAGCGGTGCTTCGTCCCCACCAGCTCCGCTCGGTACGCCATGAACGTTCCCGCCGGAACCTCGACCTCCTCCCAAGCCGTGACCTCGTGGTCTGACCACTGGCCACCAGAAAAATCGGGCCGCAACCAGTAATCTGTCCAACGCGACATCCAGCGCCATGCCATTCCGACCTGCAGGGGCCACGACAACATCCCGTTGTGCGGCGTCGTTTCCGCCAGCACCTCGCCATCCTTGAGGCAAGCGATCCAGTTGCGGGACCGCGCATCAAGCAGATCGCCGTTGGCACCATCACACGGACCACCTGGATCGATTGCCGAAGGCCAAAACTCCGTACGGTGGAGCAGCCGACCGTCACGCTCCATCTCCTCCACGACCGTAGAGGTCCGGAGCAGATACTGACCATTTGGCCATATATGCTTGTGTACGAAAATCGAACCCACCGTATGGACCGCGGGAGCGGGCGCCGATGGGGCATCAGCCTGTACCGGCATGTTCATGACATCGGTCGCAACCGGAGGAATCTCGGCCGCCTGATTGCAGCCCGCAAGAGCACCCCCCAGAACGACCAAGATCGCGACCTTGCCGGCCATCATGAATTTCCGCGACGCGTATGTTGGTTGAATCGTCATTCGTCATCCTCCTCGTCTCCATGGGGCTTCCCAGACCCATGGACCCTTCGCAAAAGTGGTCCACCCCAATCCCTGACAGACCCAGAGTGCGAGGCGACGGCACGTCGCCCCGGCACTCAAGGCCTCAGCAATCTGGGTTGAAAACCTACTTGATATCGAAGCTGATCAGCTCCCAAGCACGAGCGGCCATCTCACCGTACCCGTTCTTGGAATTCCTCCCCCAATCGCCCTTGACCACCTGTCCGATCTCCGGCGCATACCAGAGCGTCTCCGTAAAACAGTCGCATTGCGACCCCACGATCTCCACTCGGTACGCCATGAACGTTCCCGCCGGAACCGTGACCTCCTCGTAGGCCGTGACCTCGTGGTCCGACCACTCATCCGATACTGAAGTAAAACCGGGCTGCAGCCAGTGGTCCGTCCAACGAGACATCCACCTCCACGCATTTCCGACCTGCAGGGGCCACGAAAGCACCCCAGTGTGCGGTGTTTTTTCCGCCAGCACTTGGCCATCCTTCAAGCAACCGATCCAATTATAGGACCGCGCATCAAACAAATTGCCGTTCGCACCGTCACACGGACCACCCGGATCCACTGTGGGAAGCGAATTCTCTGTCCGAGCAACGAGCAAACCATCTCGTTCCAGCTCCTCTGCGATCGTAACGGTCAAATGCCGCCACAGCCCATTGGGAAGCTGCTCCGCATATACGAAAACCGAGCCCACCGTATTGACCTCGGGAGCGGGGGCCGATGGGGCATCCGCCTTCACCGGCATGTTCATGATATCCGCCGCAACCGGCCTATCAGTCGCTTGACTGCAGCCCGCGAGCGCACCCCCCAAAACGCACAAGAACGCAACCTCGAGGGCTGTCATGTATTTCCGTGGCGCGGTGATTCGTCGATGGGTCATTTGACGGGGCCTCCCCTCCCCGGCAGTGAGGCCCCGGCATGGGGCGGAGGAAATCTTGCAGAACAGGGTGGTTTTCATGGTTCAGTCCCTTGGTTTCGACGGGGTCGGTCAAGACGATGGAATGTCGACGGGGTCGGATGTATGCCGCTTCGGGCATGCGACGGGACACCGCCGCCTGCCCGAGGCGGGAACCTCTCGGTACCGGATCAGAATAACGGATCCGCGACCGTCCGATGTTCCACCGGCTCGGGCGCCTGAGTCGGGTCGTCGTACTGGTAGACCCAGATTTCGGTCAGGTCGTCCTTCTCGATCCACTCCCATCCCGTGGCCCAGACGGCGCCTGCGGGAGATATCACGACCGGAGTTCCGTCCGGCATCGCGACCTCCACTTGACGATCCACTTCGGTCAGGCCGTACCCCCGGTCGTACCCCCATTCCGCTGCGCTGCTGTCGGCCAGTCGGTCTCCGCCTAAAGCGAGCACACCCGGTTCGTCCCCGCAAAAGCTCCGGGGATTCGCAAAATCGCCGTCCGGCGTCGGATCGTAGTAGAACGTGAAATCATCCCATCGATATTTCGGCCAGCCATTCGCATCGATTTCTCCCACCCGGTAGTGGGTCGCACAGCCCGTGAGGTGCGCGGTCGTGGCATCCCTCCGCACCGGGTCGCTGAACAAGGGCAGCGGGAAATCGGGCATGTCATGCACATACACGGTCACGAGGAACTTCTCGGGAGCATCGCCCGAACCCTCTTCCAGGACATGTCCCTTGCCGACGCAGGTATTCTGATACCGCGAGCCGGGAGGAGCAGGGGGAATCGGCTGGAACCGGCTCAGGGTCTGCCCGTCCGACCGGCCCGCCGCCGCGTCGGCGGAAGGGGAGCCGGACACGTTGCAACCGGCGAGGGCCGGGACCGCTGCGACGGCAACGGCCAGGGCCCAGTGCTGCATGTTGCTCATGCTCATCTTCGAGAACTCCTTGTGGTGATAGGGAACCGGTGTGGAACCGCGCCGGAAGGGCCGCACGCGGAACCTGTCCCACCCCTTCGACGTGGGGCCGACTGCGGCCCGCCCGAAGGCCCGGAGGCCGGGTTCCTTGCCGGAACTGGTGCAATCCCACCCGCCCGACGTCGCATCGGAAGATCCGGCATGAACGGACGCTGCCCGACGAAGACGGTGCGGCTCTTCGACCCGGCGTGACCAGCCGGTCTGCCTGCAGTGGCTACCGAAACGTCCGGGCGGTTGCCGCGCTTGCGCGAATTCTGGCGGCAGCACATACCGCGATCAGGCGGCGGGCGATCCCCCGGCCGTGCCCGCCAGCTCAGCCTGCCGTCGGAATTTCGAGGGGGGGGGCAAGAACCTCAAGCGGGCGCTGCCCGGAAACTCCCGGGCCGGGCCGAAGCATCGCAACGGGCCGCGAACGGCACTGTTGCCTGATGGCCTCAAGCTCCGCATCATGACCTCATGCACCGTGCCGGACGACTGTCACCCCATACGATAGCAGGAATACCAATCCTTGCCAAGGCAGCAACGACGCGGCCCGCAGGCAGAAGACGGTCGGTACGTTGGTCGGGATCATGGTCGGGATCCCCGTGGCCTACCCCATCGACGGGTCCAGTGCGAATGCTAGTGGTATGGAATCATTGGATTGCTGGGTATAGGGGCTTCCGTTTCCCCCGGGCGTCGGCCGTCGTGAACCGCCCATCGACGGTGCCGCCGGCCGCGTTGCGGCGCTCGACCCACGCCGCGGTCTCCCGCAGCAGGGTGGCGCGGTCGGGAAGGCGCCGGCGAAGACCCGGCCGCGACCTCGCGCCGATTTCGATCGCGGCCCTAGTAGTACGGAAACGTTGAACTGACGACAGTATTCTGGCTAGATTCCGTGTCGATCCGTGTCGGCACGCGTGGGCCCCCGGGGGGTACGGATCTCGCTGGTTCATCCCCACCGACCCGATGCCGAACGTGCAGGCACCCACGCTCTCTTGGGGATCGGACGGATCCGGTGCCCAGGAACCGAGCTTGCCTGCCGGTGTTCGGCGCGGGGACCGGAGTGGATCCTGGCCCACCCTCAGGGCAGAAAGCTCGATCGAGTGCGCCTTTCGGTGCCGGAGCGCCGGGAACTCCAGGCGATCGTCCACGGTACCGGAGCCGCCTGACGGCGGCGTCGGGCGGAGCTTCTGCGGAGGGCGGACGAGGGGCGCGACGGTGGCTACCTCCGGGATGTCGACATCGCGCGCGGCCTGGGCATCGGCGCTTCGATGGTCGAACGCCTGCGCAAGCGCTGTGTTCTGGAGGGTCTGGAGGCTGCCCTCCGCCCGCCGGGAGCCGGAGAACCGCCGACCGAAACTCCGGGACGGGGCGAAGGAGGCGAAGCAGGTGGCTCTGGCCGGTTCTTCCCCGCCCGAGGGCTGGGTCCGCGGGACGCCGAAGCTGCGGGCCGGCCGTCGGATGGAGAGGGAGGTCGTCGAGAGCATCTCGAAAGAACCGGTACGGAGGACTCGGAAAAAAGGAGATCAAGCCTTGGCTGAAGCCGTACGGGTGCCTTCCCCCGAGCCGCAACGCGCCGTTCGTGGCGGCGAGGGAGGAGGTGCGGGACACGGATCCGCGGGAGGTTGCCGAAGACGAGGTTCGGGTCTGCAGGGATGAGACCCGCCGGCCGTAGACGAAGGAACCCCGCCTTCCCCGTCCCGTGCGGCCCGGGCCGCCGGAAATCGTCGACTACGAATACGAGCGAACCGGTACGGCCCACCTCTTCCTGGCGTTCGCGCCCAACGAACACGGGCGTACGGTGAACCTCGCCGATCGCCGGACGGCGCGGGACGGGGCGCAGTTCATCCGGGAACTCGCGGACACGGCCATCCCACGCTAGGTTTGTTGGAAGGCTGGGTTCCGCGGATTCCGGATGATTCGTATTGGTACTGGCTTTTTGTGAAGCGGCGTGGTATCCGTGGTGGTCATGGAACGCGCCGCGGATGTTTTCGAGACGACTCCGGAGGGTTTTGCGCTCCGGGATGGGGTGGTGCGCCTGGCGCGGCCGGATGAGGTGTGTCGCTGGAACCGTGTGGTGGACCGTCATCACGATCTTGGTTTCAAGCAGTTTGCGGGTCGAGGTCTGCGCTACGTGTTCACGTGGCGCGGGCGGTGGATGGGCGCTGCGGGCTGGCAGACGGGCGCCTTCCGCTGTGCGCCGCGGGACCGTTGGATGGGTTGGCGCCGCAAAGAACCGTTGGAGCGGTTGCATCTGATCGGAAACCCCACGAGGTTTGTGATTCTGGGGGGAGGTCGCCGGGCGTTTCGGGGTCTTGCCTCGTTTGCGTGGTCGCGGATGCAGCGGCGTCTCAGCGATGACTGGGAGGCTGCGTACGGCAATCCGTTGCTGGTGGCGGAATCGTTTGTCTCGCCGACGAAGTTCCGCGGCACCCTGTACAAGGCGGCGAACTGGAAGTACGTGGGCAGGAGCAAGGGCTATGCACGCGCCAACGGGCGCTATACCGATCCGCACGGGGAGACGAAGGATCTGTACGTGGTTCCGCTGCGTCGCGACGCCGGTCGTCGGTTGCGGGATCGTGCGCCGCTTCCCGCGGCGTGGGAGTTGCGGGCGACGCAGAGCGGCCGGTCGGCGCGGGAGTTGCGCTCGATGTACCCGCATTTTGCGGCGCTTTCCGACTTCCGGCGCGCGCAGGGGCGCACGCACGGCATCGCCTCGGTGCTATGCGTGATCGTGCTGGCGCGGCTGGCGAATCGGCACGGCGCGGTGGCGGCGGCACGCTACGCGAAGGCGATGACGCAGAAGGATCTGGCGCAGATCGGTGCGTGGAAGAACCCGGACACCGGCCGGTAGGAACCGGTATCCCAATCGACCGTGCACCGGGTGCTGCAGAACCCCGACCCGGCGTGGATCGAGGAAGCTTTGCGGCGCTGGGCGCAGCCGCGCCTGCGGGTCGGCCACGCGATCGCAGTCGACGGCAAACGCATTCGCGGCGCCCACCGCACCGGTGAGGATCCTAACGAGACGGTCTCGCGGATCGAGCACGGGACCGGTATGCCGGTCTCGATCCTCAACGATCACGACGAGGGCGGGGAGATTGCCGCCGTCCACGCCGCGCTCGAGACCGCGCCGGTGGCCGGGCGTCTGCTCACGCTCGACGCGCTCCACACCACCCGCGAGACGGCACGGCTGATCGTCGAGACCCATGGCGCCGACGGGATGATGACGGTCAAGGGCAACGCTCCCAAGACCTTCGAGACGTTCGAGAGCATCAACCGGGAGACCACGAGCACGGGACGCTACAGCGAAAAGCCCACGCTCGAGCACGGCCGCATCGAGCCGCGCAGCATCGAAGTCTTCACCCCGCCCGCGAAGATGATCCACGATCCCCACGTCAAACCGATCTTCCGTGTCACCCGGCGCGTCGAATTCAAGAAATCCGGAAAACGGACCATGGAACACGCCTACGGCAGGACTTCGGTCGCGGCCGACCGCGCCTCGCCGCAACCGCTCCTCACATGGAACCGCGGTCACTGGGTGGTCGAACGCCATCCCCCCATCCGCGATACCACCTTCCGCGAAGACGACTCCATGCTCCGGGCCCGCAACGCACCCGCAAACCACGCGACCCTCAACACCCTTGCCATTGCTGTCATCCTCCACCACCCGCGGAAGCTGCCCCAGCCCTTCCACAGCTTCGCCGACGCCCGTCACCCCTATGCCGACAAGCGCAAGCAGGTCCTGCACGCCGTCACAAGACCCGGCTGACTGCGCCCACACCCCGACCGAAACCGCAAGGATCCAAGCCGGGCCACCCAACCCGGCCGGCCTCTCGCTCGCCCCGGATCCGCCGAAACGGACCCCTCGCGCCTAGATCCGCGCCGCCACCGGGCCGCAGACGTCCGCACATCTCACAATCGCAGACTCGAACGCGTCGACCCGCGTCGCGATCGAGACTCCGATCGCATCACAGCAACAAGCATGGGATCTTCGTGACTCGCGGAGGATCCTATCCCCGGAAGGAAGATCGTACGGGTCATGGACCACCGGAACCCGCACGGCCCCGCATCGCTATATGAGGCCTTGGCATCTCCAGAGGCCCTGCGGATGCGAAAGCGGTTCGAGTTTCGGTACCCGCCGAAGCACGGAAGCTGGCTCCCCAGGACCGAGATCGAAATCGGCGCGGGGTCGCGACCGTGTCTTCGACGACGCATTCCTGACCGCGACACCCTGCTGCGAGAGACCGCGGCGTGGGTCAAGCGCCGCAACGCGGCCGGCGGCACGGTCGATGGACGGTTCACGACGGCCGACGCCCGGGTGAAACTGAAGTCTTTATACCCAGCGATCCAATGATTCCGCACTACTAGGGAGCCAGCTTCCGTGCTTCGGCGGGTACCGAACGTCGGGCCGCTGTCGCACCCGCAGGGCCTCCGGAGGTGCACAGGCCTCCTACCACGACGCGGGGCCGTGCGGGTTCCGGTGGTCCATGACCCGTACGATCTTCTTCCCGGGGACAGGATCGTCCGCGCGTTCCCGGAGGAACTGCGCCCCGTCCCGCGCCGTGCGCCGGTCGGGGACGTGCACCGTACGCCCGTGTTCGTGGGGCGCGAACGCCAGGAAGAGAGGGGCCGTACCGGTTCGCTCGTATTCGCAGTCGACGATGTCCGGCGGCCCGGGCCGCACGGGGCAGGGAAGGCGGGGTTCCTTCGTCGGCGGCCGGCGGGTCTCATCCCTGCAGGCCCGAACCTCGTCTTCAGCACCCTCCCGCGGATCCGGGTCCCGCACCTCCTCCCTCGCCGCCACGAACGGCGCGTTGCGGCTCGGGGGAAGGCACCCGTACGGCTTCAGCCAAGGCTGGATCTCCTGTGGTTCCGAGTCCTCCGTACCGGTTCTTTCGAGATGCTCTCGACAATCTCCATCAGACGACCGGCCCGCAGCTTCCGCGTCCCGCGGACACCACCCTCGGGCGGGGAAGAACCGGCCCGAGCCACCCGCTTCGCCTCCTTCGCCCCATCCCGGAGTTTCGGTCGGCGGTTCTCCGGCTCCCGGCGGCGGAGGGCGGCCTCCAGACCCTCCAGAACACAGCGCTTGCGCAGGCGTTCGACCGTCGAAGCGCCGATGCCCAGGCCGCGCGCGAGGTCGACATCCCGGAGTTTGCCGCCGTCGCGCCCTTCGTCCGCCATCCGCAGAATCTGCGCCCGACGCCGCCGCCAGGCGGCTCCGGTACCGTCGACGATCGCTTGGAGCTCCCGACGCTCCGGCGCCGAAAGGCGCACTCAAGCCGGGTAGGAGGGGTCGTTGCCGAGCCCCTCCCCCCAGTTACGGTAGGAATGCGCATTACTGCGCACCCCCCGCGCAGATCCGGACATGGACGTTAATCCATCCGGCTCCTACCTCGGGTGCTTGACGGCAAACCGCGGATCCGGCCATGGGCGGCGGAGGATTGCGCGCGACCCAGAACTCTCGGTCCTGCGCTCCCGTCGCTTCCGGTCGAACCGTGCGGCGTTCCGTATCCGGTCCGCCGCCTGAGGCACGCGTGCCCGACACTGCGTTCGGCGCGTGCTTTGGCGTCCCGAATTCCCCTTGGTTGGGGCCCTTTCCTCCAGCAACTCCGCAGGAGCTGACGCTCCCTTGTTCGCCGCCTTCCCAGGTCGTACGGCCCCATCCGACTTCTTCAAGCCGTTCGTCATAGGCTTCGGGTTTCTCCTTCCCTACGCGGTCCCGCCACGATCGGCGGGACAGCTTGAAGATCTCCCAGGGTCCCAACAGAAGACGTACGGACGTGTATGGGTTCTCTGACACCGCGGGGCTCGCCGGCATCTCACCAAATCGATGCCTGCGATGTTGCCTTCGGCCGATCGGAAAACCTCGGCACCCCGGATCATCGTATTTTCGGTGCTCATTAGCCCCACCCATCCGCGCCGCTACCGACGCTTCGCCTGCCCCCTCGCGGGAACCGACGCACGGCTCGCGGAGAAACGCGGTTTGGTTACTCCTTCGTTCCAGGGGACTCTCACCCCCTGTCTTCTGCCAGTTCGCCTGGCACACGTTACGGTAGGAATGCGCATTGCTGCGCACCCCCCGCACAGATCCGGACATGGACGTTAATCCATCCGGCTCCTACCTCGAGTGCTTGACGGCAAACCGCTGGTCCGGCCATGGGTGGCGGATGGTTGCGCGCGGCCAAAGAATTTTGGTCATGCGCTCCAGCCGCTTCCAGTCGAAGCGGTGGCGCTGGGAGCGGCGGCGTATCGCCCGCATCCATAGGCGTTGCAGCCTTTGGCGGAACGTGCGCAGCCACCGGGTCGCTCCCGGGACGGCGTAGTAGTTGAGCCAGCCTTGACAGACCCGCCCTAGCCACGTGCCGACCTCCCATAGGTCGTAGTGCCATCGTTTGCGAAGCACCACCCCGATGCGCGTCAAGGTCCTTGTGACCCGTTTTGCGATCGGCTTGCGCCCAAGCCTGAAGTGTCCGGCCCGGGTCTTCGTGCAGAAGTGCCTGAAGCCCAAGAAGTCGAACGTCTCCGGCTTGCCCGCCCCGCGCTTCCGGCGGTTCGCCGTGGCGAACCGGCCGAACTCGACCCGACGGGTTTTGTCCGGATGGAGGCCGAGCCCAAAGCGCTCCAGCCTCTCCCGAACGTCGCGAAGGTATTGCTCCGCATCCCGTTTGTACTGAAACCCGACCACGATATCGTCCGCATAGCGGGCCATGATCGCTTGACCGCCCGGAACCTTCGGACGCCATGCCTTGTGAAACCACAGATCCAACACGTAGTGCAGGAACACGTTCGCCAGGCAGGGGCTGACAATCGCACCCTGCGGCGAACCCACCCCGGTGTCGCTCCATGATCCGTCGGTCATGACGCCAGCGTTCAGCCATTTGTGGATCAGACGGATCACCCGCCTGTCGCCAATGCGGTGCTCCAGGAACTTGATCAACCAATCCCTCGGGATGGTGTCGAAGAATGCCCGGATATCTGCATCGACAATCCAGTTGACCTTGCGCCGCTCGATCCCGACCGCCAGGGCGTCGAGAGCGTCATGCGCCCCTCGGCCCGGTCGGAACCCGTAGCTGAAGCCCAGGAACTCCACCTCAAAGATCGGTGTCAGGATCACATCCACAACTGCCTTCTGGACGATCTTGTCCTCCAGTGCAGCAATCCCGAGCGGTCGTGTCCCGCCGTCCGGCTTGGGTATCTCAACCCGCCGAACCGGCGACGCCCGGTACGCTCCTCCACGGTGCAGGCGCGAGTGCAAGTCGAGCAAACGCTCGTCCAGATCTTCGCCATAGGCCTCCCACGTCACGCCGTCGACTCCGGCCGCGGCTTCCTTCTTCAGGCCGAGCCAGGCCGACCGGAGCACCTCCGGCGTGATGTGGTGAAAGAGTGCAGTAAGACGCTCCTTCGGGTTCCTCTCTACAGCTTTCCGTATCCGGTCCGCCGCCTGTGGCACGCGTGCCCGACCCTGCGTTCGGCGCGTGCTTTGGCGTCCCGGATTCCTCTTGGTTGGGGCCCTTTCCTCCGGCAGCTCCGCAGGAGCTGACGCTCCCTTGTTCGCCGCCTTCCCAGGTCGTACGGCCCCATCCGACTTCTTCAAACCGTTCGTCATAGGCTTCGGTTTTCTCCTTCCCTACTCGGTCCCGCCTCGACCGGCGGGACAGCTTGAAGATCTCCCAGGGTCCCAACAGAAGACGTACGGACGTGTATGGGTTCTCGGACACCGCGGGGCTCGCCGGCATCTCACCAAATCGATGCCTGCGATGGTGCCTTCGGCCGATCTGAAAACCTCGGCACCCCGGATCATCGTCTTTTCGGTGCTCATTAGCCCCACCCATCCGCACCGCTGCCGACGCTTCGCCTGCCCCCTCACGGGAGCCGACGCACGGCTCGCGGAGAAACGCGGTTTGGTTACTCCTTCGTTCCAGGGGACTTTCACCCCCTGTCTTCTGCCAGTTCGCCTGGCACACCAGATCCGGACGTGCCCGCATTAGGGCATCCGGTTCCGTACAGGACAGGTTCGCTCAAGCGGTCCCGTATCCGTGCATGATCTTGGCCGCCGGCATGCCGGGCATCCTTCTCCAGGACGCCCGCCCGCAGCCATGGGTTGATCCTGCGACGGATGACACCGTCCTTGATCCACAGGTCCAGAAAGGCGCGGAGTTCCCGATGCGGGATGCTGTCGAAATCCTTCGACACCTCCGCATCGATCACCCCGCGCTTCTTCTTCGCCTGCGCGGCTATCCACTGTTGTTCCGTTGACGGGTTGGAAGCTCTCCGTGTCTCTTCCACCGTTTCCCTCCAGTGGTTCTGTTCCTGCAGCACGCCCCTTCCCTCCAGCGGCACCCGGTGGACCCGGTTCCCCGCCTTCGCCGGTACTATGAGCGAGCTACGACTTCCTGTTTCCGTCTGGCCTTCGGCTCATGGGTTTCGCCAGCCGGCTCCGCAGGCTCGACCTGCGGGCAGAAACCGGATCTCCCAGGTTCCCTGGCAAGCCCTCCCGCGGCTTTGCGTCGTTCTCTGACCCCGGACGGTCCATTGCGCCTTGCCCATGCATGCGGCACTCCGGTACGGCCCCCACTGCTCGAAAGATGAAGGCACCGACATTGAGGATTACGAGGCTCCATAGCGACGCTTCGCCGCCCGCTGTGTACGCTTCACGACGTGCGTTACCGCACGCCATGCCACACTCGCTCCCGGCTGGCGGGCTCACCTTTGCCGGGCGGGGGTCGAACCCGCAGGCTTGCGACGAAAGGTTTCAACCTACGTCATGGTTTCCCCCTCTCCAGGGCTTGGCCTGGCGCAATCGAGCTTCCTGCCCTGAGGGTGGGCCAGGATCCACTCCGATCCCCGCACCGAACCCCTGCAGGCCGGCTCGGTTCCCGGAAACCGGATCCGTCCGATCCCCAAGAGAGCGTGAGCGCCTGCACGTTCGGCATCGGGTCTATGGGGATGAACCAGAGAGCGCCGTACCAATCGGGCGCTCACGCGTGCCGACACGCACCGACACGGGGCCGACGGACCGACACGGAAAGCTTGCCAGAATACTATCGTCAGTTCAACGTTTCCGTACTGCTGGTGTACCCAGAAACACGCCGCTGAGATCTATCGAACATCATGCATATCAGATCCTTGCGCCTGATCGGCTCTGGCGCTTCGGACTAGATCGAGGGTCCGGCCGCCTCTTCCAGCAACCGGAGGCGGCGCGCGCCTCCTCCCAGCTGCGGATGCACGCCGAGGGCGCGGCGCAGGGCGCCGGCAGCCGCGGCCGGCTGGCCGTTGCGCTCGTAGATCAGGGCCAGTCCCGACAATGCCCCGAAATGCCGGGGTTCCAGCTCCAAGGTTTCGGCGATGTCGGCGACGGACGACTCGTCGTTGCCGAGCAGGTAGTGAACCGTCGCCCGCTTGTTCCAGGCTTCCGCGAAGCCGGGATACCGTTCCACCAGCCGGTCGAAGGCGTCGAGCGCCGCGGGATGGTCGCCGGCGGCGAGGGCGCGGATTCCGTCCTGCATCGTCTCGCGTGCATCGGAATCCGCGTGCTCCATCCAGACCTGCCAGATCCGATGCTCGATCCCGACCGCCTCGTGCGGGTCGGCACTCGCCTCGAGGGCGGCAAACAGGCCGGCAAGTTCCGGTGCCGTCTGGTCGGCGTGGGCGGTCCATGCGGCCGCCAGGGCCACGGCCGCAACGAGGACCCTACGCGACATAGGCGGTCTTGACGGTCGTGTAGAACTCGACCGCATAGCGACCCTGTTCGCGCGGGCCGTAGGACGATCCCTTCCGTCCCCCGAAGGGCACGTGAGGATCGACTCCCGCGGTCGGGAGATTCACCATCACCATGCCGGCTTCCGCGTTGCGCCGGAAGTGATTTGCGGCCTGCAGGCTCGTCGTGCAGATCCCGGCGGACAACCCGAACTCGGTGTCGTTGGCGACGGCCAAGGCTTCCTCGTAGCCGGCAACCCGGATGACCGATGCTACCGGACCGAAGATCTCCTCCCGGTTGATCCGCATGTCGGGAGTCGTTTCCGTGAACAGGGCGGGCCGGAGGTAGTGGCCAGGCGTCGCCCGCTCCAGCGGCTCGCCGCCGAAGTGCAGCCGGGCTCCCTCCTCGGTTCCGATCCGGAGGTACTCCAGGTCCCGGCGCAGCTGGGAACCGTCGACCACCGGGCCGATGTCGGTTCCGTCCTTGAGCGCGTCGTCCACCACGAGACCGGCCAGCCGCCGGGTCACGGCCGCGACGAACCGGTCGTGAATCCCCTCGGCCACCACCAGGCGCGAGGAGGCGGTGCACCGCTGTCCGGTCGAGAAGAACGCCCCGTTCACGGCGCATTCCACCGCTTGGTCGAGGTCGGCGTCGTCCAGGACTACCAGAGGGTTCTTGCCGCCCATTTCCAGCTGGAACTTGGCCTGCCGGCGGGCGCAGGCCGCCGCAACCCGGCGCCCCGTCTCCACGGAACCGGTGAACGTGACGGCGTCCACCCCGTCGTGGGCGAGGAGCGTCTCGCCCACTTCAGAGCCGCGCCCCACCACCAGATTGAGGACCCCGTCCGGCAGCCCGGCCCGGGCGAGGATGTCCGTGAGCTCCCACGCACAGCCCGGCACCAGCGTCGCCGGCTTGAAGACCACCGTATTTCCGTAGCAGAGCGCCGGCCCGATCTTCCAGGCCGGAATCGCGATCGGAAAGTTCCACGGCGTGATCACGCCGACCACTCCCAGCGGCTCGCGGGTGATCTCGACCTCGACGCCCGGGCGGACCGACGCCACCTTCTCGCCCGCGAGTCGGAGGGTTTCGCCGGCAAAGAAGTCGAGGATCTGCCCTGCGCGGGCCACTTCCCCGGACGCCTCCGGCAACGTCTTGCCCTCTTCCCGGGCGAGCAGCCGGCCGAGCTCGTCCCGGCGGGCGAAGATCTCGTCCGCGGCCCGGCGCAGGACATCGTGCCGCAGCTGCGGCGGGGTGCGCGCCCATGCCGGAAACGCCGCCCGGGCCGCGTCCACGGCCGCACCGGTGTCGGCGACCGTGGCCAGGCAGTGCTCGGCGATCACCTCGTCCGTGTTCGACGGATTGACGTTGGGCACCGCCGCCGGTGCCGCGCGCCACTCGCCGGCAATGAAATTGGGACGGGGCTTCGCCATGCGATCCTCCTGCAGCGGGTGGCGGCCGGCACCCGAGCATACCGGACCCGCACCGGCGGCCGGCCCGCGGTTGCAGAAGGTTCGCGACGCCTGTACCGTGCGCCTCCTCCGCTGCAGGATTGGTGCCGGGGCCGTCCGGATCGGACGGCCCCGCGAGGTTCGGCCCGTGCCCAAGATCAAGAGCAAGCGCGCCGCCATGAAGCGGTTCCGCCTGACCGGCACCGGCAAGGTGCGGCGCAACTTCGCCGGCAAGCGGCACGGCATGATCAAACGGACCAACAAGTTCATCCGGACGGCGCGGGGCACCACCACCGCATCGCCGGCCGACGCGCGCTACATCAAGCGCCACCTGCTCCGGAACCGCTGAACCGAGGGTTGTTCCATGACACGCGTTACCAGCGGCGTCACCACGCGCCGGCGTCATCGTCGGGTCATCAAGGCCGCCCGGGGTGCCCGGGGCCGTCAGAAGAACACCTACCGGGCCGCCGTCCAGCGCGTCGAGAAGAACCTGCAGTACGCCTATCGCGACCGCCGGACCCGCAAGCGGGACTTCCGGAGCCTGTGGATTCAGCGGATCAACGCCGCCGCCCGGGCGCACGGGCTGCGCTACGGCGAGCTGATCCACGGGCTCGAACACGCCGGCATCGGGCTCGACCGCAAGGTGCTCGCCGAGCTCGCGGTGCGGGATCCGGACGCCTTCGGGGCGGTGGTGCGGCAGGCGCAGGCCGCTCTGGAGACACGCTGACCGACGCCGCGCCGTCACCGGGTCCGGGGTCCGGAGAGGATCGATGAACCCGCTGGAGGCCCGGGCCGCGGCCCTGGAGACGGAGCTGCTGGCCGCCGTGCGGGCCGCGCCGGACCCGGAGGCCCTCGACGCCGTCCGCATCCGGGCGCTCGGGCGCAGGAGCGAGCTGACCGGCCTGCTGCGCTCGGTGTCGGCCCGGCCGGCCCCCGAACGGCGCTCGGCCGGCCGGCGTCTGAACGCGCTCCGGAACCGCCTGACCGACGCCCTGAACCGGCGCCGGGCGGTCCTGGAGGACGCCGCACTCGAGGCCCGTCTCGCCGCCGAGCAGGCCGACATCACGCTGCCGTCCCGGCGCCGCCCGCCGGGCTTGGAGCACCCGATCCCGCGCACGCTCGACGAGATGACGGCCATTCTCGGCGAGCTCGGATTCCGGGTGGCGGAAGGCCCGCACATCGAAGACGATTTCCACAACTTCACGGCGCTCAACCTCCCGCCCGAGCACCCCGCCCGCCAGGACGTCGACACCTTCTACCTCCGTTCGGCCGACGGCCGCGAGCGCAAGGTCCTGCGGACGCATACCTCGCCGGTCCAGATCCGGACCCTGCGGGCCGCCGCTCCGCCGCTGCGCATCATCGCCCCCGGCCGCACCTTCCGCTGCGACCGCGACGCCACCCACGCGCCCGTGTTCCATCAGGTCGAGGGGCTGGCCGTCGACCGCCACCTGACCATGGGGCATCTCAAGGGGACCATCGCTGCGTTCGTCCGCGCGTTCTTCGGGCGGGACGACGTCGGGATCCGGTTCCGGCCCTCGTACTTCCCGTTCACCGAACCCTCCGCCGAGGTCGACATCAGCTACCGCCGGACCGGGAGCGGCCTGGAAATCGGCGGCGACGGCGACTGGCTCGAGGTGATGGGCTGCGGCATGGTGCACCCGCGGGTGCTCGACAACTGCGGGGTGGACCGCCACACGTGGCAGGGATTCGCCTGGGGGCTCGGGGTCGAGCGGTTCGCGATGCTCAAGTACGGGATTCCCGACCTCCGCTCGTTCTTCGAATCGGACCTGGCCTGGCTGCGGCACTACGGCTTCGACCCGTTTGCCCGACCCGGTCCGGCGGTCGGCCCCGCGCCGTGAGATTCACGCTGTCCTGGCTCCGGGACCACCTCGACACCGAGGCCTCCGTCCCCGCCCTCGCCGAGCGCCTGACCGCCCTCGGCCTTGAGGTCGAGGCCGTGGAGGATCGGCGGGAAGCGCTGGCTCCGTTCCGGATCGCGCGCGTGACGGACGCGCAGCCCCACCCCCACGCCGACCGGCTCCGGGTGTGCACCGTCGACGTCGGCGATGATCGGCTGCCGGTCGTCTGCGGCGCCCCCAACGTCCGCGCCGGCCTGAAGTCCGTGCTCGCGCCGCTGGGGGCGCGCATTCCGAGCAGCGGCCTCACGCTGGCCGAGAAGACCATCCGCGGGGTGACCGGACGGGGCATGCTCTGCTCCGCCTTCGAACTCGGCCTCGGCGACGACCGCGACGGAATCCTCGAACTGCCGGACGCGGCCCCGGTCGGCGCCGCCTATGCGGCGTGGGCGGGCGTCGACGACCCCGTCCTCGAAATCGCGCTCACCCCCAACCGCGGCGACTGTGCGGGCGTCCGGGGAATCGCCCGCGACCTCGCGGCAGCGGGGGCGGGCACCCTGCGTCCGGTGCCGTCGCAACCGGTCGACGGGACCTGCGGCAGCCCGGTGACGTGGCGGCGGGAGCTCGGCGACCGCGGCGACGCGTGCCCGCTGGTCGCCGGGCGGTACTTCCGCAACGTGACCAACGGGCCCAGTCCGGACTGGATGCAGCGCCGCCTCCGCGCGGCCGGGCTCCGCCCCGTGTCCGCGCTCGTCGACATCACCAACTACGTCACCCTCGACCGCGGCCGGCCGCTGCACGTGTTCGACGCGGACCGGGTGCGCGGAAATCTCGTGATGCGCATGGCCCGTGCGGGCGAGTCCCTCGCAGCCCTCGACGGGCACACCTACGCCCTCGACCCCGAGGTCACGGTCATCGCCGACGAGGACCGTGTGTGCGCCATCGGCGGCCTGCTGGGCGGCGCCGCGACGGGCTGTTCGCCTGCGACGCGCAATGTCTTCCTCGAGGTCGCCCTGTTCGACCCGGTCCGGACCGCCCGATCGGGCCGGCGCCTCGGCATCCGGTCGGACGCGCGTTATCGGTTCGAGCGCGGCGTGGATCCGGCGTCGACCGATTGGGGCATCGACGCGGCCACCCGGCTGATCCTGGAGCTGTGCGGCGGCGAGGCCAGCGCCGTCGTCCGGGCCGGCGCCCCGCCGCCGCCGCCGTCGCCGGTCTCCTTCCGGCCTGGACGAGTGGCAGCGCTGGGGGGCGTGCCGGTCGCCGAGGCGCGCCAGACGTCGATCCTGACCGGGCTCGGCTTCACCGTCGACGCAGCGGCGCCGACCTGGCGGGTGACTCCGCCTTCCTGGCGCCCGGACATCGACGGCGAGGCCGACCTGGTGGAAGAGATCCTGCGGGTGCACGGCTTCGACGCCATTCCCGAGATTCCCGTGGACCGCACCGCGGCCCGGCCCGGGCCGACCGCCGGGACGGGCGGGACGCGGTCCGCGCGCGTGCGGACGGCGCTGGCGGCGCAGGGCCTCCACGAAACCGTGACGTTCTCCTTCGTGAGCCACGCCCGGGCCCGCGCCTTCGGCGGCGGCGGGGAGCCGCTCCGGCTCGCCAACCCGATCTCGCCGGATCTCGACACGATGCGGCCCTCGCTGCTGCCCTCCCTGCTCGAGGCCGCGGCCGCCAACGCGGCGCGGGGGGTGCGCGACACCGGCCTGTTCGAAATCGGAACCGTATACGGCGACCCGCCCCCTGCCGGCGAGCGCCCGGTCGCCGGCTGCCTGCGCTTCGGGCGGGCCGCCCCGCGGCACTGGGCCGAGGCTGCCCGCGGGGTCGACCTGTTCGACGCCAAGGCCGACGCCGAGGCGGCGCTGGCGGCCGCGGGCGCACCGACCGCCCGGCTGCAGGTGCGCCGCGAGGCGCCGCCGTGGTTCCACCCGGGACAGTCGGGCGTGCTGGCTCTGGGCCCGACCCCCCTGGCCGCGTTCGGCGCCCTCCATCCGCGAATCCTGCAGCAGGCCGGCCTCGACCTGCCGGCGGTCGCGGCCGAGATCTTTCTCGATGCGGTGCCGGCCGGGCGCCGGCGGTCGGGGAACCGCGGCACCCCGGTGCGGAACCGCCTGACGCCGGTCACGCGCGATTTCGCGTTCCTGGTGGACGCGGCCACGCCGGCGGCGGACGTGGTGCGCGCCGCCGCGCGCGCGGTGCCGAACCTCGTGCAGCGGGTGGACGTCTTCGACGTCTGGGAAGGCGGCGACCTGCCCGCCGGCATGAAATCGGTCGCCGTCGAAGTGGTGCTCCAGCCCGGCGAAGCGCCGCTGAGCGACGCGCAGATCCGGCAGGCGGCGGCGGCCATCGTCGCGGCCGTGGCCCGCAACCCGGGCGGTCGCCTGCGGGGGGAGCATGCCTGAGTACGGGCGCGCGCACCCCGTGGCCGGGATCCGCAACGTGTCGGTGGTCGCCCACATCGACCACGGCAAGTCGACCCTGGCCGACCGCCTGATCGAACGGGCCGGTACGCTCGAGGCCCGTTCCATGCGGGCCCAGGTCCTCGATTCGATGGACCTCGAGCGCGAACGCGGGATCACGATCAAGGCCCAGACCGTCCGCCTCGCGCACGAGGTCGAAGGCCGGCGCTACCTGATCAACCTGATCGACACCCCGGGTCACGTCGACTTCACGTACGAGGTGAGCCGCAGCCTGGCCGCGAGCGAGGGCTCGATCCTCGTCGTGGACGCGACGCAGGGCGTCGAGGCGCAGACGATCGCGAACGCCTATCTCGCGACGGATCACGGCCACACGATCATCCCGGTGCTCAACAAGATCGACCTGGCGGCGGCCGACGAGGACCGCGTGCGCACCCAGATCGAGGACACGATCGGGCTCGACGGCGCGGCCGCCCTGAGCATCTCGGCCAAGACCGGCGCCGGAATCGACGCCCTGCTCGATGCGATCGTCGACCGCATCCCGCCGCCGACCACGGCGCCGGGCGCGCCGCTGTCGGCGCTGCTGGTCGACAGCTGGTACGACGCCTATCTCGGCGTGATGGTGCTGGTGCGCGTGATCGACGGCCGGCTCGCGACGGGCCAGAAGATCCGCATGATGGCCAGCGGCGCCGACTATCAGGTCGACCGCGTCGGCTGGTTCGAGCCCCGGCCGCAGCCGGCCGAGGCGCTCGGGCCGGGCGAGGTGGGGTTCTTCACGGCGTCGATCCGCCGGGTGGCCGACACCCGGGTCGGCGACACCGTCACCGACGCCCGCCGGCCGGCCGCGGAGCCCCTGCCGGGCTTCCGGGAATCGACACCGGTCGTGTTCTGCGGCCTGTACCCGGCGGATGCCAGCGACTACCGCCACCTCCGGGATTCGCTCGCCAAGCTGCGCCTCAACGACGCCTCGCTCCACTACGAACCGGAATCGAGCGCGGCGCTGGGTCTCGGCTTCCGGTGCGGCTGCCTGGGCCTGCTGCACCTCGAAATCGTCCAGGAGCGGCTCGAGCGCGAGTTCGGCCTCGACCTCGTCACCACGGCGCCGAGCGTGGTCTACCGGCTGGGCCTGACCAACGGCCGCGACCTCGAGCTGCACAATCCGGTGGACTGGCCCGACCCGAGCCGCATCCGCACGGTCGAGGAACCGTGGATCCGGGCGACGATCCTGGTGCCGGACCGGTATCTCGGAAACGTGCTGAAGCTCTGTACGGACAAGCGCGGCGAGCAGGTCGAGCTGACGTACGTCGGCACCCGGGCCATGGTGGTCTACCGGCTGCCCCTGAACGAGGTCGTGTTCGACTTCTACGACCGGCTCAAGTCCGCGACCAGCGGGTACGCCTCCTTCGACTACGAGCTGGCGGACTACCGGGCCGGCGACCTCGTGCGGGTGGCCCTCCTGGTCGACGGACAACCGGTCGACAGCCTGTCCTTCGTCGCCCACCGCAGCCGGGCCGAGGGCCGCGGGCGTGCTCTCTGCAGCAAGCTCAAGGGGCTGATTCCCCGTCAGCTCTACAAGGTGTCGCTGCAGGCGGCGATCGGCGGCAAGATCATCGCCCGCGAAACGCTCGCGGCGCTGCGCAAGGACGTGACGGCGAAGTGCTACGGGGGCGACATCACGCGCAAGCGCAAGCTGCTCGACAAGCAGAAGGCCGGCAAGAAGCGCATGCGCCAGATCGGCAACGTCGAGATTCCCCAATCCGCTATGCTCGCCGCCCTGCGCGCGGAAGAGCCGTAAGCCGGCCCGCCGCCGGCTCGTCCGGGGCCGCCGTCCGGCGGCGGGCCGGAGGGGGCCGGGACCCGGAGATCACCATGAGCAACATCGTACCATGAGCGACATCGTCAAGTACGTCCTGGCGGAGGACCGGATTCCGCGGTCCTGGTACAACCTCCAGGCGGACCTCCCGGAGCCCCTGCCGCCGGTTCTGCACCCGGGCACCGGCCGTCCGGTCGGGCCGGAGGACCTGGCGCCGCTGTTCCCGACGGCCCTGATCGGCCAGGAGGTGTCGACCGAACGCGAGATCGAGATTCCCGAACCGGTGCGGCAGGTCTACCGCCAGTGGCGCCCGAGCCCGCTGTACCGGGCCCGCGGCTTGGAGGCGGACCTCGATACGCCCGCCAAGATCTACTACAAGTACGAGGGCGGGAGCGCCGTCGGCAGCCACAAGCCGAATACCGCGGTGGCGCAGGCGTTCTACAACCGGGACGCCGGCACCCGGCGCCTCACGACCGAGACCGGCGCCGGCCAGTGGGGATCGTCGCTGGCCTATGCGGGTCGCGTGTTCGGACTGGAGGTCGAGGTCTACATGGTGCGGGTCAGCTTCGAACAGAAGCCCTACCGGAAGGCCATGATGGAGACCTACGGGGCGCGCTGCGTCGCGAGTCCGTCCCCCGAGACCGAGGCCGGCCGCGCGGTGCTGGAGGCGCACCCCGATTCGACGGGCAGTCTCGGCATCGCCATCTCCGAAGCCGTGGAGCGGGCGGGCCGGAACGACGACACCCGGTACGCGCTCGGCAGCGTCCTGAATCACGTCCTGCTCCACCAGACGGTGATCGGACAGGAAGCGCTGGAACAGATGCAGATGGCCGGAAACTATCCGGACATCCTGATCGGCTGCACCGGCGGCGGCAGCAACTTCGCCGGCATGGTGAACCCGTTCCTCGGCCGGCAGCTGCGGGGCGGACCCCGGGTCCGGGTCATCGCCGTCGAACCGGCGGCCTGCCCGTCGCTGACCCGCGGCAAGTACGCCTACGACTTCGGCGACGCCGGGCATCTCACGCCGCTCGTCAAGATGCACACCCTGGGGTCGGCCTTCGTCCCTCCGGGCGTGCATTCGGGCGGACTGCGCTATCACGGAATGGCGCCGCTGGTCAGCCACCTCCACGCCCTCGGACTGATCGAGGCCCGGTCCTATCGCCAGAAGGAGTGCTTCGCCGCCGGCGTGCGGTTCGCGCGGGCCGAGGGGATCGTGCCGGCGCCGGAGGCGACGCACGCCGTCCGGGGCGCGATCGACGAGGCCCTGAAGTGCCGTGCGGCCGGAACCGGGCGCACGATCCTGTTCAACCTGTGCGGCCACGGCCATTTCGACATGCAGGCGTACCAGGACTTCCTCGCCGGCTCCCTGAGCGACCCGGACTGCGACGAGGGCGAGCTCGCGCTGGCGCTCGCCGGTCTCCCGGCGGTCGCCGCCTGACCCGCCGGCCCCGCCCGTCCCGGCCGGCCGCCGCCCCCGGGCCGGCGCCGCGCCGAACCGGGCTCGCCATCGGATTCCCCCCATGGACATTCATTTCCACGAAGGCGACCTGCCGCCCGATCTGACGTTTCCCGCCGGCGCGGCGGTCGATACCGAATCGATGGGGCTGGCCGTGGGCCGGGACCGGCTGTGTCTCGCGCAGGTCTCGGCCGGCGACGCCACCGTGCACCTCGTCCGCTTCCGGCGCGGCTCCTACGAGGCGCCACGGCTGCGGGCCCTGCTGGAAGACCCCGGCACGCTGAAGCTGTACCACTTCGCGCGGGCGGACATGGCCACGCTCCGGCACCATCTCGGGGCGCGCTCGCATCCCAATTTCTGCACCAAGATCGCGTCCCGGCTGGCGCGGACGTACACCGGCCGCCACGGTCTCAAGGACCTGTGCCGGGAGCTGCTCGGGATCGACATCTCCAAGCAGCAGCAGCAGACCGACTGGGGCGCCGAGGCGCTGACCCCGCAGCAGGAGCGCTACGCGGCCACCGACGTGCTGCACCTGCACCGGCTGCACGAGATCCTCGACCGCATGCTGGCCCGGGAAGGGCGCCGCGACCTCGCCGAGCGGTGCTTCGACTTTCTGCCGACCCGCGTCGCCCTGGATCTCTTGGGCTGGAACGACGCGGACCCGTTCGCACACGACATGTATGCCGGCCGCCGCTGACCGGCCGCCCGCCCCGACCGCCGCCGAGCCGCGGCCGGGCCGTCCGTCCGACCTCGCGCTCGCCCGCCGGGTCGTGCGGGCGGAAGCCGAGGGGCTGTCCGTGCTCGCGGCCGCGATCGGGCCGGCGTTCGAGACCGCGGCCGGGATTCTGGCCGCCACCCGGGGGCGGGTGATCGTGACCGGCATGGGCAAGTCGGGCCACATTGCCCGCAAGGTGGCCTCCACGCTGGCGTCCACCGGCACGCCGGCGCAGTTCGTGCACGCCGCCGAGGCCAGCCACGGCGATCTCGGCATGATCGTCCGGGACGACACGGTGCTGGCCATCTCCAACTCGGGCGAAACGTCCGAGCTCTCGCCCCTGCTCGCCTATGTGCGCCGGTTCCGGATCCCGCTCGTGGCCGTCACCGCCGCCGCCGCCAGCACGCTCGCGACGACCGCCGACGCGGCCGTCGTCCTTCCCGCCGTGCCCGAAGCCTGCCCCATCGGACTGGCTCCCACCGTCTCCACGACCCTGGCCATCGCCGCCGGCGACGCGCTCGCGGCCGTGCTGCTGGAACGTCGGGGATTCACGGCGGAGGATTTCCGCGGACTGCATCCAGGCGGCCGGCTCGGCGCCCGCCTGGTGCGGGTGGGCGACCTCATGCACACCGGCCCGGCCCTGCCGCTGGTCGAAGAGGACGCCCCCGTCCGGGACACCCTGCTCGTGATGACGGCCAAGGGCCTCGGGTGCGCCGGCGTCACCGGCCGCGGCGGACGGCTGATCGGAGCGGTGACCGACGGGGACCTCCGGCGCCACATGGCGCGGGATCTCCTGGAGCGCCGGACCCGGGACATCATGACCCGCGACCCCGCGACCGTCGCGGCGGACGCTCTCGGGGGCGAGGCCCTGGCCGCGATGAACGAGCGCGGCATCACCAGCCTGTTCGTCACCGCGGACGGGATTCCGCGGGGCGTGATCCACATGCACGACTGCGTCCGGGCCGGCATCGCATGAGGGTGGACCGGTTTCCCCCGGCCGCCTTCCCGCCCGGCCGGGCCCCCCAATCCCGGCACCGCCGGAAGCCGCCCACCCGGTTTCGCCCGCGCATCCTGGGGGGCATCAAGGCGCTGCTGCTGGCCGGCGGTCTGGCCTCGGTGGCGGTGGTCGTGCTGTGGGACACCGGCCGTCCCCCGCGCCTCGCACCCGAACCCGCGCACCCGGCGGCCGCGCCCGGCCACGCGATGTCCGGAGCGCGGCTGGTGGGCACCGACCGCGAGGGGCGCCGGTACCACATCACGGCGGAGGAAATCTTCGAAGAAGCCGGCCGGGCGGATGCGGTCCGCCTCAACCGGATCCAAGCCCGGTTCCTTTCTGGTACAAAGAAGGTGTCCCTGACGGCCGCGGCCGGTCGGTACGACATCCCGAACCGCCGGGTCTCCGTGTTCGGAGGGATGCGCATGGAGACGCAGGACGGAACCGTGCTGGAAACCGAATCATCCGCGTACTTCCCCGACCAGGGCGTCCTGGAGGGCACGGAGCCCGTCCACGCAGCCGGGACGTGGGGCGTCGTGGACGCCCGCGGCTACCGCTACGACCTCGTGTCCGGAACGCTGTCGTTCACCGGCCGGCCGCAGCTCATGCTCAAGCCGGGCGGCCGCACCTAGCCGTGCCCTCCGCTCTGCGGACGTTCGCGGCGGCCGTCGCGCTCGCCGGCCTCGCGGCGTCGGGCCGGGCGGAGGACGGACCCGCGCTCGGACTGACCCAGATCACGGCCGACTCGCTGGAATGGAACGAGGAGACCGCGGTGGCCACCGCGGTCGGCAATGCGGTGGCGCAGCAGGGGGGCCGGACCCTGCGGGCCGAACGATTCGTTGCCCATGCCGTCCGCGACGCCGACGGGTCGGTGAACCGGGTCGGTCGAATCGAGGCCACCGGGGGCGTGATCTATGAGACCGCGACCGAGACCGCGCGCGGCGATACCGGGGTCTACGACATCGAGGGCGGTCTCATCACGCTGAGCGGCGCCGTGGAACTGCAGCGCGACGGCAACCTCCTTCGGGGCGCCGTGCTCACGATCAATCTCGCCGACGGAACCAGCCAGGTCACCGGCGCGGACGGCCGGCAGCCGCGGCTGCGGTTCGGCGCCGCCGACGGGGCCGGGGAGACGCCGTGACGCCGCCGACGGCCCCTTCGCTCCGGGTCATCCAGGGCCGGCGCGGCCTAGTCGCGAGCAACCTCACCCACCGGATCCGCAGGCGCCTGATCGTCAGCAACGTGTCCCTCGAACTCGCCTGCGGGGAAGCGGTCGCGCTGCTCGGCCCCAACGGCGCCGGCAAGACCACAACCTTTCACCTGCTGGCGGGGCTGCGGCCCGTGGATTCCGGATCGATCCATCTCGACGGCCACGCCGTCACCCACTGGCCGCTCTACCGCCGCGCCCGGCACGGCATCGGCTATCTCGCGCAGCAGCCGTCGATCTTCCGCAACATGTCGGTGGAGGGCAACCTCCGGGCCGCGATCGAGACCGTGGAGCCCTTGGCGTCCCACCGCGAGCAGGCGCTGGAGGAACTCCTCACCGATTTCTCGCTGCTGCACATCCGCAACGCCTCCGCGCTGGTCCTGTCCGGCGGCGAGCGCCGGCGGACGGAAATCGCCCGGGCCCTGGCCTGCCGGCCCCGCTATCTCCTGCTGGACGAACCGCTGGCGGGAATCGACCCCATTTTCGTGGCCGAGATGCGCGCCCTGATCCTGCAGGTCCGGGACCGGGGCATCGGCGTTCTCATCACCGACCACAACGTCCGCGATGCGCTGGAGATCGTGGACCGCGCCTACGTGCTCCACGACGGGCGGGTCCTGTCGCACGGCCGTCCCGACGACATCGTCGCCGACGATGACGTCCGCCGGGTGTACCTCGGCGACCGGTTCCGCATGTAGGATCCCGGTGCGCGCCGCTCCCGGACTGCGGGCCGCCATCGGACCACGGCTCGCCCTGACTCCGCAGATGGCGGAGACCGTCCGCCTCCTGCAGCATGCGGGCGCCGACCTGAACCGCTACGTGGACGCGCAGATGGCCTCGAACCCGCTGCTCGACCGCACCGCGCCGGAGCCCGACGGAGCGGGGCCGGCCCCGCTCGATTCCTGGTCGGACGCCGGCGTTCCGTGGGCCCGGCTGCCGGCGGCCGGCGAAGCCCCCGCCGACGATGTCGCGGCCGACCCGCCGAGCCTCCGCGAGCACCTGACCGAACAGGCCCGACTCGACCTCCCGCCGGGAGACCACGCCGTCGCGGAACTGCTGATCGACCTGGTCGACGCCAACGGCTACCTCGCCGAGTTCGATCCCGCGGAGGTCGCCGAACTCGCGCGCGCGGACGTGGCCGAGGTTCTGCGCGTCCTGACCCGGCTGCAGACCTTCGATCCGCCCGGCGTCTGCGCCCGGTCGCTGGCCGAGTGCCTCGCGCTCCAGCTGGACGCCGACGGCCCCGCTTCCTCGAAACTGCGGCTCCTGGTCGACCATCTCGACCTGGTGGCCGACGACGCCCGCGACCGGCTTCGCACCCTGCTCGACGTGTCCGCGGAGGGGCTGGAGGCGCTCCTGGCCGACCTCCGTTCCCTGAACCCGAGACCGGGTCAGGCGTTTGCCCCGCAGTCCGCCGTTCCCGGCATCCCCGACGTGGTGGCCACCCCGACGACCGGCGGCTGGCGGATCGCACTCAACCCAGCCTGCTTTCCGCGGGTCTACGCCGACCGGGCCGGATACCGGGCGGCCCGGGCGGGTGCGTCCGCCGGCGATGCCGACGGCACCCTGGTCCGGCAGTGGCAGGAGGCTGCCTGGCTGGTCCGGGCGCTGCGGCAGCGCGCCCAGTCAGTCTACCGGGTAGCCAGCGTGCTGGTGCGGCTGCAGGAGGGCTACGTCCGCCACGGCGCCGGTCGGCGCCGGCCGCTGTCGCTGAAGACCGTCGCCGAACTGGTCGACCTGCACGAGAGCACGGTGAGCCGGGTGGTCGCCAACAAGACCCTGATGGTCCCTCGCGGCACCGTGCCCCTCCGCTCCTTCTTCGATCGGGGCCTTGCCGGCACCGACGGGCGCACGACCCACGCCACCGGCGCGGTGCGGGCCCGGATCCGGTCCCTGGTCGAGGCGGAAGGGCCGGACTGCCCGCCCCGCTCCGACCGGCAGATCGTGTCGGCGCTGGCCGACGCCGGCATCCGGGTGTCCCGGCGAACCGTTGCCAAGTACCGGAGCATCCTTCGGATTCCGTCCTCCGCGCGGCGCCGGAGGAGGATCCGGGACGCCCACACGGAGAACCACCGCACCCCGACGGAACGCTTGAGCCGGCCGCCTTGACACCGGGCGTCGATCGACCCAACCTGAGACTTCCCGACGGTGTCTGCCCCGGCGCCGGATCGGGGGTCCGGAACGCCTCCGGTGCGCACCGCGGGACCGGATCCGATCGCATGCAGTTCGCCAGCATTCTCGCCCCTTCGGCCATCCTGCCGAGGCTGAGCGTCAACAGCACCCGCCAGTTGCTGCAGACGCTGGCCCGGGTCGGGGCGCGGGAGACCGGGCTCGGGGAACGCCGGATCTTCCGAGCCCTGCTGGCGCGCGAACAGCGGGGCTCGACCGCCCTTGGCCACGGGGTCGCGGTGCCGCACGCCCGTCTCGAAGGCCTGTCGCGCCCGACCGGGGTCTTCGCCCGGCTGGCCCCGCCCATCGAGTTCGATGCGCCCGATCGCCGGCCGGTGGAACTGGTATTCTGCCTGCTGAGCCCGGAGCGGGACGATGCCCGGCATCTGGCGGTGCTGGCGGGGGTCTCGCGCCGGCTCGGACGAGCCGGGCTGCGCCGGGTTCTCCGGGGGGCCAGCGGGTCGGACGCGATCCACGCGCTGCTGACGGAGCCGGAGCCCGACCGCCCCGAGGCGGCATGACCCGCTCCGGAACGTGCGTCGCGATCGGAGCGCGCGGGGTGCTGCTCTGCGGACCGAGCGGAACCGGCAAGTCCGATCTGGCTCTGCGGCTGATCGACGGCGGCGGCGAACTGGTAGCGGACGACCGCGTCCTGCTCGAGCTGTCCGGCGGCGCCCTCCTCGCGAGCGCGCCGCCGGCGCTCCGGGGACTGCTTGAGGTGAGGGGGATCGGCATCGTGCGCCTGCCGTACCGAAGCTGCGTCCCGGTGGCGCTGCTCGTCGACCTGGCCGACCGTCCTGCCGTGCGGCTCCCGGAGCCCACCGCGGCAACGATCCACGGCCACGGCCTGCCCGTCCTTCGCCTCGCGGCCGGGAGCGCTTCGGCCGCGGCCCGCGTGCGGCTGGCCCTCGGTCCGGCGGAATCCGTGGCCGGCGCGCTGGGGGATGCGGCATGAACGAAGCGGAGGCTCGACCGGGCGGGACGTTCGACGGCGTCGGGGTGGTGGTGGTCACCCACGGCCGGCTGGGCGCCGAACTCGTGGCCGCGACCGAACACGCGGTCGGACCGATGCCGGCGGTACGGGTGCTGGAGGTCGGGCCGACCGACGACATCGAGGAGCGCCGCCGCGCCATCCGCGAGGCCGGGGCCGCGGTCGATTCGGGGCGCGGCGTGATCTACATCGTCGACGTGTTCGGCAGCACCCCCGCCAACCTCACGCGCTCGGTGGTGCAGGACACGAAACCGGAGGGACAGGCCATGATGCTGGCCAATCCCAACCTCGCGGTCATGTACAAGCTGGCCGAGGTGCGCGGGCGCGACCTGCCGCTGCCCGAGCTGCTGGCCACCGTGCGCTCCGCCGGCCGCCGGAACATGCTCGAACTCGGGGAGGCTCTGCGCGGCGCCCGGGACGCCGCGGAGTGAACCCGGCGGCTCCAACGGCCAGCCGGACCGCGAAAATCCGCAATCTCCGGGGCCTGCACGCGCGCGCGGCGGCACGCTTCGTCCGGTGCGCAGCCCGGTTCCGGGCCGACATCAGCGTGCATCGGGACGACCTGTCCGCCGACGGCCGGTCGATTCTCGGCCTGATGGCCCTGTCGGCCTCGACGGGAACCGTCGTCCGGATCCGGGCGTCGGGGCCCGAGGCGGAGGCGGCGGTCGCGGCCCTGGGGCAACTGGTCGACGACGGCTTCGGCGAAGCGCCCTGATGTCCCTCCGGACATCGACCCGAGGTCCGCACGCCTTCCGCAACCGACCCGCCCCGGTCCGCGGCTCCGTCGGACCTTGTGCGCGGGATCGGGCAGCGGCACACTTCCCCGCTTCGTCCGCCCGCAGGTGCCGCCATGGCCACGCTCCCACCCGAACGGATCGGTTCCCCTGTCGCCGACCTCGACACGCCGGTCCTCCTGATCGATCTGGACGCCTTCGAGCACAACCTCGCAGGCATGGCCCGCGCCGCCGCGGCGGCCGGAGTCCGGCTCCGGCCGCATGCCAAGACCCACAAGTGCGCGCCCATCGTTCGGAAGCAGGTGGCGATGGGGGCCGTGGGAGCCTGCTGTCAGAAGGTCACCGAGGCCGAGGCCCTCGTGCTGGCCGGCGTATCCGACGTACTCGTGACCAATCAGGTGATCGGCACCCGCAAGGCGGCGCGACTGGCCGCCGTCGCCCGGGAAGCGCAGGTCGGCGTCTGCGTGGACGATCCCGGCAACGTGGGGGAGCTCGGTGCGGCCGCGACGGCCGCCGGCCTCGAGATCAACGTTCTCGTGGAGATCGATGTCGGCATGTCCCGGTGCGGAGTGGCGCCGGGGGCGCCGGCCGTCGCGCTGGCGCAACGCGTCGCGGGCACCGACGGGCTCCGGTTTGCCGGCCTGCAGGCCTATCACGGTGCCGCCCAGCATCTCCGCTCCCACGCGGCCCGGCGCGCGGCCATCGCGGGCGCCGTCGCGCGGGCCCGGTCCACGATCGAGTTGCTCGACCGGCACGGCCTCCGGTGCGAGACGGTCGCGGGCGCGGGCACCGGCACTTGGGAATTCGAAGCGGGGAGCGGGGTCTACAACGAACTGCAGGCAGGCTCCTACGTCTTCATGGACGCGGACTACGCCCGCAACCTGGATGCCGGCGGCAACCCCGTCACCACGTTCGAGCAGGCGCTCTATGTCGAATCCACCGTCGTCAGCAGCCCCGTTCGGGAACGGGCGGTCCTGGATGCCGGCCTCAAGGCCTTCTCCGCAGACTCCGGCGCACCGGGCATTGCCGACCTGGAGTCGGTACGGGTTGCGGGCGTGTCCGACGAACACACGATCCTGGATCTTTCCGACTCGCAGGCGCGTCTTGCGGTGGGCGACCGGGTGCGGTTGATCCCGTCCCATTGCGACCCCACCGTCAATCTGCACGATTGGTACGTCTGCATGCGCCACGAACACGTGGAAGCACTCTGGCCTGTCACCGCTCGCGGGTGCATCCGGTAATTCGTGCCTGCACGGAAAATCACAACACATTGTACAAGCAACCATATTTGGAATCTGGGGAACCGAAGATCCCTTCTTTGAGGGCATATGACGACATATTCCGCTGAAATCAGGCTGGATTCGAAGAATCTTCGCCCTGTCAATATTGAGCTTTCATTCATGTAATCCGAATCTTAGGGATTTTCCGGGCAGGCACTAATTCGTTCCTCTCAAGGTATCTACTCAACCCTGTTGGAGCCTGATGGGTCGTAGTGCTTCTTGATCCTGGATCCTGTCTGCGGCCTTTCCGTCGAGGGCGATCGGGATGACGACGGGAGGGTGGTAGCCGAGTGCGGCCATGGAGGTGCGGTAGCTTGAGCCCCGGCACCATGCGGTTGCCTGGAGCATGGTGCGGAAGCATCCGGACGCCTTGATCTTGATCTTTGTCATCCTGATCTTCGGTTCTCCGACATGGTGGGTGAAGCGGACGTCGGGGTCCTTCATGAAGCGCAGAACGGACGTCTCGTGGTTCACGAGACGTTCGTGCAGGTGGTGCGCGTCGGACGTTGCAATGCGTCCCCGTGTTCCTTCGGCCCGCGGCGAGATGTCGGGCCGTCCCCTGCGACCCTGGGTCAGGAGGGTGCAGTAGCGCTTGCGCACGACCCGGCGGTTCGCCTCGTCCAGGGTCTTGGATGCGCTCGGGTTGACCCTGCGGCAGACCTCGCGCAGCTGCTTCCTCCTCCGTCGTGCTCAGCGCCAGCCCTGCCGAGTAATGACCATTACGACGTGACGTCGAGGGTCTGATCCTGGCGATCCTGACGCAAGGCCTGCCGCTGTCCGGCTCGGAAGCCGACTTGATGGCCAAGAACAGCGCTGGTCAGACGGGTCGTGCCGTGCCACATGATCGGGTGTCCGGGCTCGGGATCATGCTTGCGATCCTGGTACCCGCCAAGATGGGCCACTAGGCGGACGGCATCCCCGAGGCGGTCGGGCGGCGTCTGCGCTTTTCGGCGGCGCAGTCGCGCAGGAAGCTCGGCTCCTGATCGGTGAACATCAGTTCGGGCTCACCGTCCGGAACCTGCCGTCCGAGCAGGATCATGACCATGATGCGCCAGGCGTTGATGACGAAGGGCTCCATATCGTGCGACCTCATTCGGTCGGGAGCGCCTGATGGGGTTTGCTTGAACGACGTGGCAAGTCTCGCGCAAAGCCTTCACGATCTTGTCCAGTGATTCGCGGTTGTCGTGATCCTCCACGTCAAACCGCTCCACCCTCGCATCGTATAGGGCTTTGATGACCATCTCGAAGGGTATCCCGCTCATCGGTTCGAGAAACTGGACTACCGCAGATTCAAGGCGTCTCTCGCAGTCCGTGGTCATGTGTCCCTCTGTAGAATGACGATGCGGTTGCTGTTGGTTCCACTATTGTTGTTGGAGACACCCCAGCAGTTCGACGTCTTCGTAAAATCTTGCTGATTGATCATCACCCCAAGTGTTGTAACGGGCAGGCCGGATGTCGCCGCAATAACGTGATCTTCTAGGCGAACCGTTCCTTTCCTGACTTCCCCGACCTCAAAGGCAATGTGCCCGCCCGGACGGGTAATCCGCGTCAGCTCTTTCAGGGTCGAGGCAACGAACGCCTGCCAGCCTTCTACGGTTCGGTGCCTGGCGATCTGCACTGTTTTCGGATCAACGCCCAAAAACCAGCACCGGAGCCAGTTGTCCGCCTCGTAGTTCACGATGTCAAGGAAAGGGGGAGATGTGACGGTCAGGGCGACAGTCTCATCCGCGATCTCTGGTGTCTCGTGCGATTGCCCGGTCAGGAACAGGCTTCCCGGGGCCTGCGCTGGACCGTGGGACAAGAGACTGCGCGATTTCTTGGCAATGATCCTCGGAACACTCCGCAACGGAGGCGTCTGGCCGCGCTTCTTGTTGATCTTCCTTTGCCCCTCTACGGATACGGCCTGATTGGGGGGAAGGGTGTAGACAGAGAAGAACCCTGAAGAATGTCCGGTCAGGCGATTGATGGTGACCATCCTGATCCAGCGATCCGTCTGGTCAAGCAGCCCCAGATGCTCCTTTGCCAGCAACCAGCCACGCAGCCCTTCGATTAGGGCCAAGACGGTAGGGTGATAGAACGCCAGCAGATCTTCGTTTTCGATACTCCTGAAATCCTCCCACGGAATCTCGTCAAGCCGTCCCATAATCTGGTCGAGAGATGGCGGGTTTATCCGGGGTTCCGTGAACGCTCGGCTAAGCGGATTTGTATCGTTGCCATACGGCACACGCCCCCGCAGGGCAGCTTCCACGGGGGTTGTTCCTCGACCCATGAAAGGGTCGTAGACAATATCCCCCGGCTGGCTCAGGCGATCGATGAAGAAGGCCGGGAGTTGGGGCTTGAAGCAGGCGCGATAACTGACTTCGTGAATGCGGTGCGCCTGCCTTTGGCGCGAAGTCCAGTACTCGTTTATGAAGCAGGGCTTGCCCCCGCCCGTTTCCGTTTTTATGGTCTCCCCGAAAGCCGAATAGCTGGCCAACTCGTCGAGGAAAAGCCCCGGCGGGCAGTCGGGCTCGAATCGGAATACCAAGGGAAGCTCGCTCACGCGATCAAGTCCCGATACATGAGCCGCTTTCCGACCAGCCCCGCCACGACGGACTCCATTTGGCGGATGGTGTCCAAGTCCCGGACCTTGTGCCGTCCGGCAAACTCCCGCACATAGCGGTTCAGTCGCTTGGCCGACAGATGGTGGAAGGTGCCGTGGTAGGCGCGCTTGAACAGGGACCAGAACGCTTCCATCCCGTTGATGTGCGCCTGATCGCGCACATACTCGCCGACACTGTGCTTCACCGTCTCGTGGCGGAACGGCATGCCCTGGTAGGCGCAGTGCTCGTCTATGTAGACGGTGGCGCCCGGTGCCGTGCGGTCGGCCACGAAGTCTTGCACCGTCACCTTGTCCGTTCCCTCGACCATCCCGGCGCCGACGTGCTTGGAGCCGCGATCCCGCACCCCGGCGACCGTGGCCTTGCCGCCGGCCCCGCGCCCTGCGCGCAGCTTCTTGCCAGCGTGCTTGTTCTTCTCCTTGCCACCGATATGCGTCTCGTCGGCCTCGACAGGGCCGGGGAACGGCAGCGCCGCCTCGCTCGTCCATGCTTCCCTGATGCGGTGAAGCATGAACCACGCCGTCTTCTGCGTGACCTTGGGATCGCGGTGCAGCTTCATGCTGGATACGCCTTTGAGGTTCGTCATCTCAAGGTAGACGACAAAAACCCACTTCCGCAAGGGCACCTTCGACCACTCCAGTGCCGCACCGCACGGCAGACGCCCCGCCCCAGCTGCGCCGCCGTCCCGTCGGCGTCTCCACCCCGGCGGCCAGCACGGCCGGGAGGGGAGCGTTGGCCGTGAGCGGGCGGCGGGCGGGGGCCCGGGAGAGGGGTCTCCGCCGCCGTCCTGAAGTCCCGACACGACAGAGGCGCACCCCATGACATCCGCAATCCCGAGGCCCGGCAACACGGACACGACCTTCCTCGTCCACTTCTTCAACGGAGGCCTGAAAGACGGTGAACGCTACGCCGTCGAACGCTTTCACGCCATGCTGGACGGCGACATGCGCCGCTGCCATGACGACACCGCCCCGAAGGGCGCGCGGCGCGAAGCCGGCCACCGCCACGCTGAAGGCGGTGAAGGAGATGCGCCCGGCGCGCAACGAGATCCTCGTGTGCACCGGCCGGCGCTCCTGCGGCGGGGTGCAGTACTGGGGGCGTCCACGCCATGGGCTTCGGCATCGGCCGCCGCCAGCGCGGCCAGCTTGTGCGTCGCTTCTCGTCGAAACCGGCGTCCGCACGCTTCGAAGCTCTTCGACGTCCACGGCGATTCCAGCTCTTCCCGACAGTGCGCCAGAATCCGGAGCACGGCTTCCGCTACCGGAAACGGCCCGCCGGACACGTCGATGGACCGCGGGGTGGCAGATGAAGATACGGTCATGGGGAGGCTCCCGATGCGGGATCTTGTGGAACGGCATCGTACCGCTTCCGGCGGTGGGGGAGCATCCCTTTCTTCGGACCCTCGCACTGCGGTGACAACATCCGGCGACCGAACCGGTCCTTGTCGCGGATTGCCGGTTTTGCCTCCCGGAGAGATTCAAGATTCTTCTGTAGATCAATGGCATGCTTCTGCCATACGAGATTTCCACCCGGTGCAGGAACCGAAGCGCTGCGGGCCGCTGTGGGTGACGATCGCGCGCGGCCCGCGCGCCTTGACGGGGGTCCGCGCAGATCGGGGCTCCAGTCCGCGCCCGCGCGGCGGCGAATCGGACGCAGGATGGGTCTCGCCCTGCCCGGGGATTCGGCACCGCGATCGCACAGGCGGACGCCGGCTGCCGGTCGGGCTCCCCGAACGTCTCGCGCGTCGACGATGAGGCCGCATCGGGCGGCGGAGTTCGGACGTTCCCGTCCCGCTCATGATCACCGCCATGAACGGGGGCATCGTCCCGTCCCGCGAAGAACGGGGGAGGTTCTTCCGGGCGGCCGCACAAGGCAGTCGAAGCCTGCACAGTCACGCTCCCGTCAACCAGCGGACCCTGCGGCCGGTCCGTTCGCCGGAAACGCGTTGGCAGCGGAGACCCGAAGATTCTGCCCCTCCTCTCTCCCTTGCGCGCGCATCCCTCGCCGGAACGTCCGGATGCCGAAGCCGGTTCCGGTGCAGACGCGAACGACAGGCGGCCGGCCGCCCTCGCCGCTTCGGCCGTCGTGTCGGCCCCGACGACCCGTCGCGGGCCGAAGCCCGAACTGGTCTAGACTTTCCCTCACGCTTGCTGCTCTCGCCACCGACCCGGACGTCCCTGTCCGAACGGAGCCGAGCGGAGGGTTCCATGCCGAGCATCACGGAAGCCGAAGTGCGCTCAGCCTTGACCGGAGTCCGGGATCCGGCCCGCAACCAAGATGTCGTCAGCCTCGGAATGGTCCAGGAAATCGCCATCCGCGACGGCAACGTCGCGTTCGCGCTGGAGGCGGAGCCCGCACGCGCCGGGGCGCTCGAGGTCGTCCGGCGAGCCTGCGAGCAGGCGGTGCTGTCGTTGCCGGGCGTGGCCTCGGTGAGCGCGGTGCTGACGGCCGAACGGCCCGCGCCGAAACCGCCCGGAGGTCCTGCTGCCGAAGCCCGCGGCCTCGTACTGCCCGGCGTCGAGGCGATCGTGGCCGTAGCCAGCGGCAAGGGCGGCGTGGGCAAGTCGACCCTGACGACCAACCTCGCACTGGCCCTGCGGCGGCAGGGACTCCGCATCGGCATCCTCGACGCCGACATCTACGGCCCTTCCCAGCCGCGCCTGATGGGGATCTCCGGCCGGCCGCAGGTCATCGACGGCAACCGGATCCGACCCATGGCCGGCTATGGGGTGAAGGTCATGTCCATCGGCTTCATGGTGGACGAGGAGCGTCCGATGATCTGGCGGGGTCCCATGGTCCAGGGCGCGCTGGAGCAATTGCTCCGGGATGTGGAATGGGGCGACCTCGACGTGCTGCTGGTGGACATGCCGCCGGGGACGGGGGACGTGCAGCTGACCATGTCGCAGCGGGTTCCGCTCCGGGGGGCGGTGATCGTCTCGACGCCGCAGGACATCGCGCTCCTGGATGCCCGCAAGGGGCTCAACATGTTTCGCCGGGTCGAGGTGCCGGTCCTCGGATTCATCGAGAACATGAGCTGGTTCGCCTGTCCGAAATGCGGGGAACGCACCGAGATCTTCGCGCACGGCGGCGCCGAACGGACTGCGGCTGCCATGCAGGTGCCGTTTCTGGGCGGCATTCCGCTGCATGCCGCGATCCGGGAACTGTCCGATCAGGGCCTGCCGGTCGTCGCCGGAGCTCCGGAGAGTGCGGAGGCTCGGGCGTTCGCGGACGTGGCCGCACGTCTCGCCGCCGAACTGCAGGCCTCGCCGACGGCCGACCCGGTGCCGGAGATCAGCTTCGACTGACGGTACCGCCGGCGCTCCCGGTACCGGTTCGGGGCCCGGCTTCCGCACCCGGCGCCGTTTCGCGGTGCCCTGCACGTCGGGGTCGAGCGGCGGCTCCGGACCCGCGAATCCGAGGCCGCGCAGGGGACCCCTGCCGTACCCGACGCCGGGGATGCCGCCCGCCCGCGCACCGTCCGCACGGCGGAAGCGCCGGCCCTGCAGCCGGCCCGAAGGTTCCGGCTCCAGGCAGGCCCGGCCCAGACCCGCGACGCGAACGGCGGACCGCCTTGCCGACCCGCAGTTCGGACGGAGCGAAGGAAGACCGGATCCCGGACCGTTGCGTGCGCCGGGGCAAGGCGCTCCGGGACCGATCCCCTGCGTCATCCGGCGGGTTCTCCGGCACCCTTGTTCAGTGCCTATAAATGCAGCAATGAAGAAATACCCGTGGGCACGATGTATGCAGCCGCCCGTCGCCGTGCGGCCGGACCCGCCGCGCTTCCGAGGCAGATGCGGGAGGGCGGAAGATGGCACGACAATTGCTTGCAACCGGGCGGGGTGCGGTCCGCGGAGCGGCACCGGAGATCGGTGGGTGCGCACCCGTTGTCACGGAGAACGTCCATGGTTCGAAACCCACGCCACCTGATTCTCGCAGGCCTTCTGGCCGTCTCGGTTCCGCTGTCGGAAGCGGCACAGGCGGATCCCATCAAGGTCGGGATCCTGCATTCCCTGTCGGGCACGATGGCCATCAGCGAGACGACGCTGAAGGACACGATGCTGATGCTCGTCGAGGAACAGAACCGCAAGGGAGGCCTGCTCGGCCGGATGCTGGAGCCCGTCGTCGTCGATCCGGCGTCGAACTGGCCCCTGTTTGCCGAAAAGGCGCGGGAACTGATCGAGCAGCACGAGGTCGCCGTAATCTTCGGCAACTGGACCTCGGTCTCCCGCAAGTCGGTCCTGCCCGTGATCGAGGAACTCAACGGCCTGCTGTTCTACCCCGTCCAGTACGAGGGCGAGGAGAGCTCCCGGAACGTGTTCTACACCGGCGCGGCCCCCAACCAGCAGGCGCTGCCCGCCGTCGACTACCTGCTCAGCGAGGACGGCGGCGGCGCCGAGCGGATCGCGCTGCTCGGCACCGACTACGTGTACCCGCGCACGACCAACAAGATCCTCCGCGCCTACCTGAATGCCAGGGGCATCGCCGACGCCGACATCCTCGAGAACTACACGCCGTTCGGACATGCCGACTGGCAGACGATCGTGGCCGATGTCAAGCAGTTCGCGTCCGAAGGCAAGCGGACGGCCGTGGTGTCGACCATCAACGGCGATGCGAACGTTCCGTTCTACAAGGAATTGGCCAACCAGGGCGTGCGAGCCGAGGACCTCCCCGTGGTGGCGTTCTCGGTCGGGGAAGAGGAACTGGCCGGTCTCGACACCAGGCCGCTGGTCGGACACCTCGCGGCCTGGAACTACTTCATGAGCGTCGAAACCGACGAGAACGAAGCCTTCATCGAACGGTGGCACGCCTTCATCGGCGACGAGAACCGCGTGACGAACGATCCGATGGAAGCCCACTACATCGGCTTCAATATGTGGGTACAGGCGGTGCAGCAGGCCGGAACGGTCGACGTCGATGCCGTCCGGCAGGCCATGTACGGCCAGACCTTCAGCAACCTGACCGGCGGAATCGCGCGGATGAACACCAACCACCATCTGTCGAAACCGGTCCTGATCGGCGAGATCCAGGACGACGGACAGTTCGAGATCGTCTGGGAGACAGACGGCGTGGTCCGGGGCGACGCGTGGTCGGACTACATCCCCGAGAGCGCGAAGCTGACCGCGGACTGGACGTACCCGTGGGTCTGCGGCAACTGCGAGCGTCCGACGTTCGGCGCCACGGCCGACATGTAGCCTCCCGGTCGGGGGCGGCGGGGCAGCCCTCCGCCGCCCCCGAGACCGGGGCGGACTCCCCGTTCCTCTCCCGCCGGCCGTCCGGGGCCGGCCCTCCTCGTTCGAGTCTGCTGCCATGCCGACATGCGGATGGGCCCGCCCCCGGGCCCTGCTGATCTTCCTCGCCTTCTCCGCCGGCCTGGCGGGCGGCATCGCATCCGGCCAGGCCGCGGCACTGGATGAAGCCCTTCGGGGGTTGTCGGGAACGAGCTTTCAGGATCGTGCGGTCGGCATCGAGCGCCTGGCCGCGACCGGCCACCCGAGAGCCATTCCGATTCTCCGCGCCATGGCGCAGGGACGGCTGTTCACGCGCAAGGCCGACGGTCTGCTCGTGATCGGCCGCAAGACCGGGAAGGTCTTCTCGCTGACCCACGCGGTCGAGGGCGCCGCACTCGGGGACGCGACCCGAAAGGAACTGGGGAAGGTCCGGGTCAACAACCGCCTGCGCAGCCGGATCCGGGCCGCTCTCGGTGGCCTCACCCTGCTGTCCCCCGACCCCAGACAGCGGGCCTCCGCGGCGGAGGCGCTCCTGGCGGCGCGCGACCCCGCGACGCTCGCGACGGTGGAGCAGGCGATTGCCCGCGAAGACGATCCGGACATCCTCGGCCGGCTGACCCTGGTCCGGGCCGCCATCGAAACCCGTCCGGAATATGCGGCCGCCGTGCGGGTCGCCGCCGTGCAGCGTCTGTCCGGATCGGCGCTCCCGGAGGTCCGTTCGCTGTTGGCAGGACTCAGCCTGGAAGACGAGGCGGATGCACGGGTGCGCGCCGCCGCCGCCGCCGCCCTGGCGGCGATCGAGCGCGACCTCGTCTTCTGGAATCTGCTCGGCGCCGTCTTCCGGGGACTCAGCCTGGGATCGGTCCTCCTCCTCGCGGCCCTCGGGCTGGCCATCACCTTCGGCGTGATGGGCGTGATCAACCTGGCGCACGGCGAACTGGTCATGCTCGGCGCCTATACGACCTTCATGGTACAGGAACTCTTCCGCACCGCGGCTCCCGATCATCTGGACTACGCCCTGGCAGCCGCGCTGCCCGCCGCCTTTCTCGTGGCCGGTGCGGCCGGCGTGGCCATCGAGCGCGGCGTGATCCGCTGGCTCTACGGCCGACCCTTCGAAACGCTGCTGGCAACGTGGGGGCTGAGCCTGATCCTGCAGCAGTTCGTCCGGTCGGTGTTCGGTCCGACCAACCGCGAGGTGTCGAGCCCGCTCTGGCTGAGCGGAGCGTTCGAGACGGCGACCGGGCTGACCCTTCCGTACAACCGGATCGCGATCCTCGTCTTCAGCCTGCTGGTGGTGGCGGCGGTCGCGCTGGTGCTGCGCCGCACCGCCCTCGGTCTCCACATGCGGGCGGTCACCCAGAACCGGGCCATGGCGTCGTCCATGGGAATCCGGACGGGCTGGGTGGATGCGGCCACCTTCGGCTTGGGCGCGGGCATCGCCGGGGTGGCGGGCGTCGCCCTCAGCCAGATCGACAACGTGAGCCCCAACCTGGGACAGGCCTACATCGTCGACAGCTTCATGGTGGTCGTGTTCGGCGGGGTCGGCAACCTCTGGGGCACCGTCGCCGGCGCCCTGACCCTGGGCGTGGCCAACAAGTTCCTGGAACCGTTCGCGGGGGCCGTGCTGGCCAAGATCCTCGTGCTGGTCGCCCTCATCCTGTTCATCCAGAAGCGACCGCGCGGCCTCTTTGCCCTCCGGGGCCGCGCGGTGGGGTCCTGAGCGGTGGCGGCCCGGCCGGTCCCCGCGGAGCTTCTCGCCGATAACCCGGGCGGCCGGATCCTGCTGGCCGTGCTGGCGGCGGCCGCGGTCGGGGTGCCGGTCGCGAACCTGCTGCTGCCCGCCGATTCGGTGTTCCACGTTCCGACCTATGTCGTCAGCCTGGCCGGCAAGTACCTGGCCTTCGCCCTACTGGCGCTCAGCGTCGACTTGGTCTGGGGGTACGCCGGGGTTCTCAGCCTGGGCCACGGCGCATTCTTCGCGCTGGGCGGGTACGCCGCCGGCATGCACCTGATGCGCCAGATCGGCGACCGCGGGGTGTACGGCCATCCCGAGCTGCCGGACTTCATGGTGTTTCTCGACTGGCAGGAACTGCCCTGGTACTGGCACGGTTTCGACGGGTTCCCGTTCGCGCTGCTGATGGCGCTGCTCGTGCCCGGAGCCCTGGCGCTGCTCTTCGGCTGGTTCGCGTTCCGCTCGCGCGTAACCGGCGTCTACCTCTCGATCATCACCCAGGCGATGACCTTTGCCCTCATGCTCGCGTTCTTTCGGAACGACATGGGGTTCGGCGGCAACAACGGGCTGACCGATTTCAAGGAACTGCTCGGCTTCAGCCTGCAGGCGGACGCGACCCGGGTCGCGCTCTTCTCCGCCAGTGCGTGCGCGGTGGCGGCGGCGTACCTGCTGTGCCGCTGGATCGTCCGCAGCCGCACCGGACGGGTCCTGGTGGCCGTGCGCGACGCGGAGACCCGCATCCGGTTCCTCGGATATCGGGTCGAACACTACAAGCTCTTCGTCTTCGTCGTCTCGGCCATGCTGGCCGGGCTGGCCGGCGCCCTGTACGTGCCCCAGGCCGGCATCATCAACCCGTCCGAATTCGCCCCGGCGGCCTCGATCGAGATCATCGTGTGGGTGGCCGTCGGCGGACGGGGATCCCTGTACGGCGCCGTGCTGGGGGCGGTGCTCGTGAACTGCGCGAAGACCGTGTTCACCGGCGTCCTCCCGGACCTGTGGCTGTTCGTCCTCGGCGCGCTGTTCATCGCCGTCACGCTGTTCCTGCCGAAGGGAATCGTCGGCGCGGTACCGGCGGTACCCGTCCGCATCCGCGGCCGGGGTCTGCGGGCCCGCGGCCGGCCGCCGCCGACCGGACCGACCGCATGAGCGCCCTCCCCGTCCGGACCCGGCCCGGCCCGCGCGACACGATCCTGTACCTTGACGGCGTGTCGGTGTCGTTCGACGGCTTCCGGGCGCTGAACGACCTGAGCCTCTATGTCGAGGCGGGCGAGCTGCGGGCGGTCATCGGTCCGAACGGCGCCGGCAAGACGACCCTGATGGACGTGGTCACCGGCAAGACCCGGCCGGACCGCGGCCGCGTCGAGTTCCGCGGCGGGACCGATCTCACCCGGCTGGACGAGGCAGCCATCGCCAACCTCGGCATCGGCCGGAAATTCCAGAAACCGACCGTGTTCGACGCGCTCACCGTCTTCGACCACCTGGAATTGGCCCGTGCCGGCGTCCGAGGGGTCTTCGCCAGCCTGGTCTCCCAGCCGGATGCGGCCGCCCGCGCGCGCATCGACCGGGTGCTCGAGACCACGTACCTCGCCGCCCACCGCGACCGCCGGGCCGGCGAGCTGTCCCACGGCCAGAAGCAGTGGCTCGAGATCGGGATGCTGCTGATGCAGGATCCCGAACTGCTGCTGATCGACGAGCCGGCGGCCGGGATGACCGACGAGGAAACCGCGCAGACGGCGGAGCTCCTCGTCCGCATCGCCGGAGCGCGGTCGATCCTCGTGGTGGAACACGACATGGCCTTCGTGCGCGGTCTCGATTGCCGGGTCACCGTGCTGCACGAGGGGGCGGTGCTGGCCGAGGGGGCGCTCGAGGCCGTGCAGGACGATGCGCGGGTGATCGAAGTGTACCTGGGGCGCTAGCCGTGCTGCGGGTCGAAGCCATCGATTGCCACTACGGCGCCAGCCGGGCGCTCCGGCGGGTCAGCCTGTCGGCTGCCCCCGGCCGCGTGACGTGCGTGATGGGACGCAACGGCGTGGGCAAGACGACCCTGCTCCGGGTCATCGCCGGCCGGCGCGCGGCGACGGCCGGACGCATCCTGTGGGAGGACGCCGACATCACCCGCCTTGCGGCCCACCGGCGCGCCGCCCGCGGCATCGCCTACGTCCCGCAGGGCCGCGAGATCTTTCCGCTGCTGAGCGTGCACGAGAACCTCCGCACGGGCTATGCCTCGCTCCCCCGGGCGGCCCGCACCCTGCCGGAAACGGTCTTCCGGATGTTTCCGGTCCTGCGCGACCTGCTCGGACGCCGCGGCGGCGACCTGTCCGGCGGCCAGCAGCAGCAGTTGGCGATTGCCCGGGCGCTGGTCATGCGGCCCCGCCTGCTCGTGCTCGACGAGCCGACCGAAGGGATCCAGCCGTCGATCATCAAGGAGATCGAACGGGTCATCCGAACCCTCGCGGCGCGCGGGGACATGGCCATCCTCCTGGTCGAGCAGTACTTCGAGTTCGCGCGCGACCTCGCCGACGACTTTGCGGTCATGGAACGGGGCGAAGTCGTGCTGTCGGGCCCCGCCGAAAGCATGGTCGAGGCCGATGTCCGCCGCTACCTCACGATCTGATACTCCTGCTCCGGCGGGCGGCGTGCACGGCGTCGCCGAGGTCGGGTTTGCCGGCGCCGGTCCGGCCTCGCTGCGTCACCTGTACCAGCGGGCCCCGATGCGGATCCTGTTTCCGGCTCAGCCGGCCTCCGAGCCGCCCCTGGCCGTGCTCGTGACCACCTCGGGCGGCCTGGTCGGAGGCGACCGGATCGAGGTCGTCGCGTCCGTCGCCGACGGGGCGGCCGCCGTCGTCTCGGCGCAGGCGGCGGAAAAGGTGTACCGCTCGTCCGGCCCGGATTGCCGGGTCGACGTGCGTCTGCAGGCCGGCGCGGACACCTGGCTCGAGTGGCTGCCGCAGGAAACGATCCTGTTCGACCGGGCCCGGCTGCGCCGCCGGATCCGCATCGACCGGGCGCCGGGCGGCCGGGTGCTGGCCGGCGAGTTCCTGGTGCTGGGCCGGATCGCTTCGGGCGAGCGCATGCGGCGCGGCCTGGTGCGCGAAGCGTGGGAGGTGCGCCGCGACGGAAGCCTCGTCTGGGCCGATGCGCTCCAGGTCGACGACGACCTTGCGGCCGTGATCGATCACCCGGCCGGATTCGGCGGGGCGCGGGCGCTGGCCTGCGCCGTCTATGCTGCGGACGACGCGTCCGCGCGGCAGCCGGAGGCCCGGCGGCGGCTCGTTCGTCTGCCGCCCGGGGTGCGGGCGGGGGCCACGCTCGTGAACGGCGTGCTCGTCGTGCGCTGGCTGGCGGAGCGCGGAGATGCGGTCCGCGCCGCGTTCGCGGAGTTCTGGTCCGGGTTCCGCGCCGGCGCGGGCGGTCGCTCCGCGGTCCTGCCGCGGCTTTGGCACGCCTGATCGGAGGACCATCCGCATGCATCTGACCCCGCGGGAGAAGGACAAACTGCTCGTCGCCATGGCGGCCGTCGTGGCGCGCCGCCGGTTCGAGCGCGGCGTGCGACTGAATTATCCGGAAACGGTGGCCCTGATCACCGACTACATCGTCGAGGGCGCCCGGGACGGGGCCTCGGTCGCCGACCTGATGCGCGACGGCGCGGGCGTCCTGCGGCGCGACCAGGTGATGGACGGGGTGCCGGAGATGATTCCCGAGATCCAGGTCGAGGCCACCTTCCCCGACGGCACCAAGCTGGTCACCGTGCACCGGCCGGTCCGGTGATTCCGGAACCCCGGCGATGATTCCCGGCGAAATCCGCCCCGCCCCGGGATCGCTGCTCCTCAATGCGGAAGCCGAAGCCGTCACGGTCACGGTGGCCAACACCGGCGACCGGCCGATTCAGGTCGGTTCGCACTACCATTTCCACGAAGTCAATGCCGCACTCGCATTCGACCGGGACGCGGCCCGCGGCCGACGCCTGGACATTCCGGCGGGCACCGCCACGCGGTTCGAGCCGGGCCAGCGGCGGGACGTCCGGCTCATCCCGTATGCCGGTGCGCGGATCGTGCGCGGGTTCCGGGCCCGGATCCAGGGCCCCCTGGAGGACTAGACCATGCCGGTTCCCATCGAGCGGGCGGCCTATGCCGCCATGTACGGGCCGACGGTCGGCGACCGGGTGCGTCTGGCCGATACCGAGTTGTTCCTCGAGGTGGAGGCCGACCGGACCGTGTACGGAGAGGAGGTCAAGTTCGGGGGCGGCAAGGTGATCCGCGACGGCATGGGCCAAGGCACGGCCACCCGCGCGGACGGCGCGGCCGACACCGTGATCACCAACGCCCTCATTGTCGATCACTGGGGGGTCGTGAAGGCGGACGTAGGGCTGCGCGACGGACGGATCGCGGCGATCGGCAAGGCCGGCAATCCGGACACCCAGCCGGGCGTGAACATCGTCATCGGCCCCGGCACCGAGGCGATCGCGGGAGAGGGGCGCATCCTCACCGCCGGTGGCGTCGACGCGCACATCCACTGGATCTGTCCGCAGCAGGTCGACGATGCCCTCTGCTCGGGCGTCACCACGATGCTCGGCGGCGGCACCGGGCCGGCCGAGGGGACCAATGCAACGACCTGTACCCCGGGCCCCTGGCACCTGGCGCGCATGCTGGAGGCGGCGGAGGCGCTGCCGGTCAACGTCGGCTTCTACGGCAAGGGCAACGCCTCGGCGCCGGCCGCGCTGGTCGAACAGGTGCGCGCCGGCGCCTGCGGCCTGAAACTGCACGAGGACTGGGGCACGACGCCGGCGGCCATCGATACCTGTCTCGCCGTCGCCGACGAGTTCGACGTGGGGGTCGCGATCCACACCGACACCCTGAACGAATCGGGCTACCTCGAGACGACGGTGGCCGCGTTCCGGAACCGCACGATTCACGCGTTCCACACCGAGGGCGCCGGAGGCGGTCACGCACCGGACATCATCCGGCTGTGCGGCGAACCCAACGTGCTGCCGTCCAGCACCAACCCGACCCGTCCCTTTACCGTCAACACCCTCGACGAGCACCTCGACATGCTGATGGTGTGCCATCACCTCGACCCGAACATTCCGGAGGACGTGGCGTTCGCCGAGAGCCGCATCCGCCGCGAGACCATCGCGGCCGAGGACATCCTGCACGATCTCGGGGCCTTCTCGATGATCGCCTCCGACAGCCAGGCCATGGGTCGGGTCGGGGAAGTGATCATCCGGACATGGCAGACCGCCGACAAGATGAAGCGCCAGCGCGGGCGGCTTCCCGAGGAGCGCGGGGACAACGACAACTTCCGGGTCCGGCGGTACCTCGCGAAGTACACGATCAACCCGGCGCTGGCGCACGGGATCGCCGGCGAGGTCGGCTCCGTTGAGGCGGGCAAGCTTGCCGACCTCGTGTTGTGGAAGCCGGCGTTCTTCGGCGTCAAGCCGGACCTCGTGCTCAAGGGAGGCGGGATCGCCGTGGCGGCCATGGGCGATCCGAACGCATCGATTCCCACGCCCCAGCCGGTGCACTACCGGCCCATGTTCGCCGCACTCGGGCGGGCCCGGTCCGCCTCGTCGCTTACCTTCGTCTCGCGCGCGGGACTGGAAGGCGGACTGGGCGGACTCGAACTCGCGAAGCCGCTCGCGACCGTCTCGGGCACACGCACCTTGGCCAAGCGGGACATGGTACTGAACGATCTCTGCCCGGCCATCGACGTCGATCCCGAGACGTACGAGGTCCGGGCCGACGGAGCCCTGCTGACCTGCGAGCCCGCGGACCGGTTGCCGATGGCCCAGCGCTACTTCCTGTTCTGAGGGCGCCGTCGATGCGACGCGCCGTCTCGATCCTGCGCCGGGGCGCCTGGATCCCGCGGCCGGATCATCCGTCGGCCACCCTCGGGCACGAGGACCGACAGCGCCGCCGGATGCGGCTGCGGAGCGACGACGGCGAACCGCTGCTGCTCGACCTGGAGACTGTCCCTCGGCTGGAAGACGGCGACGGACTGGTGCTCGCCGACGGCCGGACCGTGCTGGTCCGGGCGGCGCCGGAAGCGGTCGTCGATATCCGCTGCGATTCCGCAGCCCATGCCGCCCGGATCGCCTGGCACATCGGCAACCGCCATGCGCCGCTGCAGGTCCTGGCCGACGGCGGCCTCCGGATCCGGAGCGATCACGTGCTGGCGGCGATGGCCGAGCGGCTGGGCGCGGTCACGACCCGGCGGCGGGCACCGTTTTCTCCGGAACCGGGTGCGTACGCCCCCGCCGTCCCCGGGCCGGACGGCCGCTAGGACCGGCCATGGAGACCGCCCGCCGCCTCATCCGCCTGATGGCATGGCTCAGCCCGTCCTTCCCGGTGGGGGCCTACGCGTACTCGCACGGACTCGAGTATGCCGTGGAGGCCGGCCTGGTCCGCGACCGGAGCGCGCTGGCCGCTTGGGTGCGCGGAATCCTGCAGTTCGGCTCGGCCCGGGTCGACGCCGACCTCTTCCGCGAGACCTGGTGCGCCGTGCAGTCCGGCAATCCGGACCGGCTGGCCGGAATCGCAGACCTAGGGCGCGCCCTGCGCACGACGCGCGAGACCGCATCCGAGACAGCCGCACAGGGGGAGGCCTTCCACCATGCCGTGGCGGCGGCATGGGGTGGCAACGGGGCGGTGGCCGGCGGCCGGACCCTAGTGTACCCGATCGGCGTGGCCGCCGCCGTCGCCCGGGAGAACATCCCGCTCCGCGAGGGACTCGCCGCCTACCTGCACGCGCTGGCCGCGAACCTGGTATCGGCCGGGGTGCGGCTGATCCCGCTCGGCCAAGTCGCCGGCCAGCGCACGCTGGCCGGCCTCGAGGACGCCGTCCTCGCGGCGGCCGAGGCGGCCCTGCACCGGTCGCTCGACGACATCGGCGCGGCCGCGCCGGTCGTCGACTGGACGTCCGCACAGCACGAAACCCAGTACACGAGGTTGTTCCGATCATGACCGCTCCCTTCCGCGTCGGCATCGGCGGACCGGTCGGCTCCGGCAAGACCGCCCTGCTGGACGGCCTGTGCAAGACCCTGCGCGGCGCCTACGACCTTGCCGCCATCACCAACGACATCTACACCCGCGAGGATGCCGAGTTCCTGATCCGTTCCGGCGCCCTTGGCCCGGAGCGGATCCGGGGCGTGGAAACCGGCGGCTGTCCGCATACCGCGATTCGCGAGGACGCGTCGATGAACTTGGCCGCGATCGCGGAGATGCAGGCCGCCTTCCCGGATCTCGACGTGGTGTTCGTGGAATCCGGCGGCGACAATCTGGCCGCGACCTTCTCGCCGGAACTCGTCGACCTGACGATCTACGTGATCGACGTCTCGGCCGGCGACAAGATCCCGCGCAAGGGCGGACCCGGAATCACGCGGTCCGACCTGCTGATCATCAACAAGACCGACCTCGCGCCGCTGGTCGGTGCGGATCTCGGCGTGATGGACCGCGACGCGAGACGGATGCGGGGGTCCCGACCCTTCCTGTTCGCCCGGATCAAGCATGGTGAGGGGGTGCGAGCGGTGGCCGACTTCATCGTGGAGTCTGGAGGACTGGCGCCGGGACCGGACTGGCCGGGAGGGGCTGCCGGCCGGCAGCGGGGAGCGGCTCCGCGCCTTCCCGCCCGCGATTCCGGGTGAGAGCCTGTGCGGAAACTATGGAGCGGCCCCGATGCCCGCTTCTACGATGTGACCGGCACCGACCTCGGGAGGATGGTCAGGGCTGGAAGCGAGACCGCTCGTGCGAAGGATCCGCGTCGGGGGGATCGCTTCGAGAGCGATCGGACCGACGCGGAAGGGACTCGTCTGGAGCCGCGGCTTCCGGCACCGTCGTCGACGGGCCGTCCCCGTGAGGTAGACCTGCGCGAAGGGGTGCATGCGCGGCGGTACCCGTGGATGACGGGTTGCCAGTGGCGTGCGCTCCCGCTTGGTTTTCCTGCGATTTCGACGGTCCGGTACTACGGTTGCCGATGGCGGGACCGGGGTCTGTATGGGGATCTCGTGGCGGCGTTGCGGGGTCCGGCCCGGGAGCGGGAGGGCCGGCGTTCGACGACGACGGCGGGGGTGATCGACCGTCCGTCCGTGAAAACGACGGAGAGCGGTGGGCCGAGCGGCTAGGACGGCGGGAAAAAGATCCAGGGGAGAAAGCGGCACGCGGGAGTCGACACCCTCGGGCTCCCCCTGGTCCTGCACGTGCACCCCGCCAACGTGCCGGATCGGGAGGGTGCGCCGGCGGTCCTCGCCGAACTGCGAACGACCCTGCCGAGCTTGCAGAAGGTCTGGGCAGACGGAGGGTACAGCGGTCCCCAACGGGCCCGGGCCGCGAGGCCGGACGCCCCGAACCTCGAGATCGTGACCAAACCCAAGGAACCGAAGGGTTTCGAGGTGCTTCCGCGACACTGGATCGTCGAGCGGTGGTTCGGCCGGCTGGGCCGCTGCCGACGTCTGGCGAAGGACGATGAACGACGGCTGGAGAGCTCGCGGGCAGGGCTGCAACGGGCCGTGATCCGCATCCTGGTGCGCCGCCTCGGACGGGCCGAAACTCTCGGAAAAACCGCAAACTACTGATTATATGAAGTTTTGAACCATGCCCTGAAGCCATCTGTATCTGAATCGCAGATTCAGATATCGCACCCCAGCCATGGTGTTTTCCAACCTCGCACAACCGGGGCGCGCACCCACAGGGGCAGGTCCGCTCGACTCACCCGGTTTTTCGTGATCCCGGCCCGCTCGCACGGAAGGTGCTCAGAGGATTTGTTCGCAAATGGGTTCCATGACATCGTCGGCCAATGGTTGCGGCATTTGCGGTTCGCCGTGGTAGGATAGGTGTCGTGGTAGAATCGGTATTGTCCGTGGTGTTGGGTCGGCAACTAGCGTGAGACCATGGGAAACGCACCGGACAACCACGAACTCGACAAGCGGGTTGCCGTGCTGGAGGAGAAGATGAACACCCTGCAAGCCAGCCTCGCAAGCACCCTCAACGCGTTCCGGGCGGACGGCGAAAGGCGGCGGGCGGGCCTCGAAAGCACCCTCAACGCGTTCCGGGCAGACGGCGAAAGGCGGCGGGCGGGCATCGAAAGCACCCTCAACGCGTTCCGGGCGGACAGCGAAAGGCTGCGGACGGACATTGAGAGGCTACGGACGGACGCAGCAAGGGACCGGGCGGATGCGGAAAAGCGCTTGGTTGCCAACCTGCGATGGCAGACCGGGATCTGGCTTGCAACCGCAGCCGCCATTTTCGGCTTCATGGGTTTCATCGCAAGATCGGTCGGCGCGATCTAGTAGTACGGAAATGTTGGATTGGGGGCTGCAGGCATGAGCTGGCCCCGATGCTCAGACCTGACACCTGATCCATAGAGGCCTAATAATCCCATTGTGTTCTTTATCTGATCCTTAGAAGCGGTGCGAGAATCTCAGCGAACAGCCCGGTTCCAGCGGGTGCCGACACGGGGCCGACACGCACCGACACGGACCGACACGGAAATACCGCCCCATCCTGCAGCCATCAATGCAACGTCGGTGGACTACTAGTCATCCACCAACGTTGTATTGAATTGCGATGTGCGGCATCCTCGTTCGTAACTAGTAGTACGGAAACGTTGAACTGATGACAGTATTCTGGCAAGATTTCCGTGTCGGTGCGTGTCGGTCCCGTGTCGGTGCGTGTCGGTGCGTGTCGGTGCGTGTCGGTGCGTGTCGGTGCGCGTGAGCGCCCGATCGGCACGGCGCTTTCTTGTTCATCCCCACCGACCCGATGCCGAACATGCAGGCGCTCATGCTCTCTTGGGGATCGGACGGATCCGGTTTCCGGGAACCGAGCCTGTCTGCAGGGGTTCGGTGCGGGGATCGGAGTGGATCATGGCCAACCCTCAGGGTAGGAAGCTCTATCGAGTGCGCCTTTCGGCGCCGGAGCGCCGGGAACTCCAGGCGATCGTCGACGGTACCGGAGCCGCCTGGCGTCGTCGTCGGGCGCAGATTCTCCTGATGGCGGACGAAGGGCGCGACGGCGGCAAACTCCGGGATGTGGACATCGCGCGCGGCCTGGGCATCGGCGCCTCGACGGTCGAACGCCTGCGCAAGCGCTGTGTTCTGGAAGGTCTGGAGGCCGCCCTCCGCCGCCGGGAGCAGGAGAACCGCCGACCGAAACTCCTGGACGGGGCGAAGGAAGCGAAGCTGGTGGCTCGGGCCTGTTCTTCCCCGCCCGAAGGTTGTGTTCGCTGGACGCTGAAGCTGCTGGCCGGTCGTCGGATGGAGATGGAGATCGTCGAGAGCATCTCGAAAGAAACGGTACGGGTAACTACTCACCCCTTGTTGGGGTCGGGTTGGCCATAGTGCTCGTTGAGGATGTCTGCGGCCTTTCCGTCGAGGGCGATGTGGATGGCGACGAGAGGGTTGTAGCCGAGTGCCTCCATGGAGGTGAGGAAGCTGGAGCCTCGGCACCATGCGGTTGCGTGGAGCATGGTGCGGAAACATCCGGACACTTTGATCTTGACCTTGGTCATTCGGATCTTCTGTTCTCCGGCATTGTTGGTGAAGCTGACGTCGGGGTCCTTCATGAAGCGGAGGACGGACGTCTCGTGTTTCACGAGACGTTCATGCAGGTTGTGGGCGTCGGACTTTGCGATGCGTCCCCGGGTTCCTTTCGTCCGCGGCGGGATATCGGGCAACTCCTTGGCGCCTTGGGTGAGGAGGGTGCGGTAGCGCTTGCGCACGGCCCGGCGGTCGGTCTCGTTCAAGGCCTTGGATGCGCTCTGGCCGACCCTGTGGCAGACCTCGCGCAGCAGGCTCTTCATCAATCGCGCCCAGCGGTAGCCGTTGGACTCGACGACGAAGGCCAGTTCGCGCAGCAGGTGGCTGCCGCACAGCTGGTGGCGGCACTGCTCGTAGCCCATGTACGCAGCCCAGCAGTCGTGGACCAGGACGCCCTGGTAGCGCGGGAGGATGCCGATCTCTTCGATCGCCTCCCGACCGCGCTTGCGGTGCGGGAACTTCACGGTCAGGGTCCCGTCGGTGACGACATGGAGCCATTGGGTCTTGCCGGCGACCCGGAATCCGGTCTCATCGACATGCAAGGCCGGGCGTTGCAGGAGATGGGCCACGGCGACCTCCTCCCAAGATGCGAGCGCATCCTGAAAGCGCCGGACATAGCCGAGGCAGGTCGCCTCGGAGAGCCTGATGCCGGAGATCGCGTGCACGAGCGAGACGGCACGGCGCAGGGACAGCATCTGGGCGATCAGCAGGTTGAGGACCAAGGCCTGGATGCGGACACCGTACTGCACGGGCCCCGGCATGAGGTCTGGGAACCGGCCCTTGGTCCGGGCCCGGCACTTCGGGCATTCCTTGATCTCGGCGTCGACGCGGCGCTCGACGACTTCGAACACGAGGTCGTAGAGGACGCGGCGCTCCCGATCGACGGGGTCGACGTCGTCGAGGTCGGCGCCGCAGGCGTCGCAGGCATCGATGGTGATCGTCTCCTTGACGGTGGTCGTGCGCCGGTGGCCGCCCGTCTGCGGGTTCGGCTTCGGGCCCTTGCCGTGGCTCCCGGTGCGCCGCGCGCTCTCGTCCTTGTCCGTCTGGGACGGCGGCAGACCGGAGTTCCGACTCGTCTTGCGCGTGGTCTTCTCCATGAGCACGGCCAGCAGCAGCTGGAGCAGCATCAGCAGGCCGCGGAAGAGCGCCTCGCACTCCGGGTGGACCTTGCCTTGCGTGCGGAGATCCTGGAACCGCTTCTGGAAGGCGTCGACCTCCTGGCGCAGGGAGGTGCCGGCGACGCTCGTCATCCCGACGCCTCCACCGCCCGGACGGCCGCCCGCACGGCGAACCGCTCGCCTTCGGGCATCGTCCGGTAGCGCCGCGCCGGCGGCGGGCGCGTCAGGATGCCGCGGCGCTCCAAGGTCTCCAGCATCCCGAGGCCGGCCCCAACCCTGGAGCCGCCCTTTGCTGTCGTCCAGTGAAGGTGCTCGCAGCGGCCCGAACAGGGGGTCGACTTCAGGTCGATGATTCGCTGGTCCATGGGGATTCCCGCAGCCACGATTCGACGACAGCATGCGAATCGGCGGGCGCTGGTCAAGCGGTGCGTGGACGACCCGCCCACGCACCGAAACGTCACCTCCTATCCAAGGCTTGCCGGTATGGGAACACCGCCGTCACCGCGACGCACCTATCCGAATGCCCTTGCCCCGCCGGGCGATCGACCCGTCGTCGCCTTCGATCCCTACCCTGCCGCCATCCACACCTCCGACGCGGTCCGCCCCGATGGCCCATCTTGGAGAGGGTCCCTCCTAGCAACGTCAAGCGCAGATCTCCGGCGGAGGGGAACGGCAGCCCACGGAACCCGCTCCACCGGACCGCACGGCGCGGACCCGCGACCTCCGCGCGAGGGGCCCGGTCGCGTTGCGGACCCCTCCCCACAAGGCCGGAACGGGGAGCGGAAGCCGAAGATCGACCCACTTCTTGTCAGCCGAACCCCGTGCATCCGGTCCTCGGCCGCGAGCGAGGGAAAGGGGCACGGAACCATGCCGGATCCGAACCCGTCAGGAAAAACGATTCGTCATCAGTAGGGGGGGGGGGTGAGTAGATACCGGTACGGAAGACTCTAAAAAAAGGAGATCAAGCCTTGGCTGAAGCAGTATTGGTGCATTCCCCCGAGCCGCAATGCGCCGTTCGTGGCGGCGATGGAGGAGGTGCTGGACACGTACCAGCGGGATTTTGCCGAAGACGAGGTCCTGGTCTGCATGGATGAGACCAGCCGGCAGCAGACGAAGGAAACCCGCCTTCCCCGCCCCGTGCGGCCCGGGCAGCCGGAAATCGTCGACTACGAATACGAGCGAAACGGCACGGCCAATCTCTTCCTGGCGTTCGCGCCCAACGAAAACTGGCGTACGGTGAAGGTCACCGATCGCCGCACGGCACGGGACTGGGCGCAGTTCATCCGGGAACTCGCGGATGATCACTTCCCCGGCAAGAAGATCGTACTGGTCATGGACAACCGGAACACACACGGCCCCGCGTCGTTGTATGAAGCCTTTGCACCCCGGGAGGCCATGCGGGTGCGAAAGCGGTTCGAGTTTCGGTACACGCCGAAGCACGGAAGCTGGCTCACCATGGCCGAGATCGAAATCGGTGCGTTGTCGCGACAATGTCTTCGACGACGCATTCCCGACCGCGCCACCCTGCTGCGGGAGACCGCGGCGTGGGTCAAGCGCCGCAACTCGGCCGGCGGTACTGTCGACTGGCGGTTCACGACGGCGGACGCCCGGGTGAAACTGAAGTCTCTATACCCAGCAATCCAATGATTCCGTACTACTAGTGCCTGCACGGAAAATCACAACACATTGTATATGCAACCATATTTGGAATCTGGGGAACCGAAGATTCCTTCTTTGAGAGCATATGACGACATATTCCGCTGAAATCAGGCTGGATTCGATGAATCTTCGCCCTGTCAATATTGAGCTTTCATTCATGTAATCCGACTCTTAGGGTTTTCCGGGCAGGCACTAACTAGTAGTACGGAAACGTTGAACTGACGATAGTATTCTGGCAAGATTTCCGTGTCGGTCCGTGTCGGCCCCGTGTCGGTGCGTGTCGGCACGCGTGAGCGCCCGATCGGTACGGCGCTTTTTTGTTCATCCCCACAGACCCGATGCCGAACATGCAGGCGCTCATGCTCTCTTGGGGATCGGACGGATCCGGTTTCCGGGAACCGAGCCTGTCTGCAGGGGTTCGGTGCGGGGATCGGAGTGGATCATGGCCAACCCTCAGGGTAGGAAGCTCTATCGAGTGAGCCTTTCGGTGCCGGAGCGCCGGGAACTCCAAGCGATCGTCGACGGTACCGGAGCCGCCTGGCGTCGTCGTCGGGCGCAGATTCTCCTGATGGCGGACGAAGGGCGCGACGGCGGCAAACTCCGAGATGTGGACATCGCGCGCGGCTTGGGTATCGGTGCTTCGACGGTCGAACGCCTGCGCAAGCGCTGTGTTCTGGAGGGTCTGGAGGCCGCCCTCCGCCGTCGGGAGCAGGAGAACCGCCGACCGAAACTCCTGGACGGGGCGAAGGAAGCGAAGCTGGTGGCTCTGGCCTGTTCTTCCCCGCCCGAGGGTTGTGTTCGCTGGACACTGAAGCTGCTGGCCGGTCGTCTGATGGAGATGGAGATCGTCGAGAGCATCTCGAAAGAAACGGTACGGAAGACTCTAAAAAAAGGAGATCAAGCCTTGGCTGAAGCAGTACTGGTGCATTCCCCCGAGCCGCAATGCGCCGTTCGTGGCGGCGATGGAGGAGGTGCTGGACACGTACCAGCGGGATTTTGCCGAAGACGAGGTCCTGGTCTGCATGGATGAGACCAGCCGGCAGCAGACGAAGGAAACCCGCCTTCCCCGCCCCGTGCGGCCCGGGCAGCCGGAAATCGTCGACTACGAATACGAGCGAAACGGTACGGCCAATCTCTTCCTGGCGTTCGCGCCCAATGAAAACTGGCGTACGGTAAAGGTCACCGATCGCCGCACGGCGCGGGACTGGGCGCAGTTCATCCGGGAACTCGCGGACGATCCTATCCCCGGAAAGAAGATTGTACTGGTCATGGACAACCTGAACACACACGGCCCCGCGTCGTTGTATGAAGCCTTTGCACCCCGGGAGGCCATGCGGGTGCGAAAGCGGTTCGAGTTTCGGTACACGCCGAAGCACGGAAGCTGGCTCAACATGGCCGAAATCGAAATCGGCGCGTTGTCGCGACAGTGTCTTCGACGACGCATTCCTGATCGCGCCACCATGCTGCGGGAGACCGCGGCGTGGGTCAAGCGCCGCAACGCGGCCGGCGGCACCGTCGACTGGCGGTTCACGACGGCAGACGCCCGGGTGAAACTGAAGTCTCTATACCCATCAATCCAATGATTCCGTACTACTAGTGTATGCACGGAAAATCACAACACATTGTATATGCAACCATATTTGGAATCTGGGGAACCGAAGATTCCTTCTTTGATGGCATATGGTATCTACTCACCCCCTACTGATGACGAATCGTTTTTCCTGACGGGTGCGGATCCGGCATTGTCCCTTGCCCCCTTAACTCGCTCGCGGCCGATGACCGGAAGTGCGTGTTCCGGCTGACAAGAAACGGATCGATCTTCGTCATCAGTAGGGGGTGAGTAGATACGGCATATGATGACATATTCCGCTGAAATCAGGCTGGATTCGATGAATCTTCGCCCTGTCAATATTGAGCTTTCATTCATGTAATCCGACTCTTAGGGATTTTCCGGGCAGGCACTAACTAGTGTCTGCACGGAAAATCACAACACATTGTATATGCAACCGCATTTGGAATCTGGGGAACCGAAGATTCCTTCTTTGATGGCATATGACGACATATCCCGCTGAAATCAGACTGAATTCGAAGAATCTTCGCTCTGTCAATATTGAGCTTTAATTCATGTAATCAGAATCTTAGGGGTTTTCCGGGCAGGCACTAACTAGTAGTACGGAAACGTTGAACTGACGACAGTATTCTGGCAAGATTTCCGTGTCGGTCCGTGTCGGCCCCGTGTCGGTGCGTGTCGGCACGCGTGAGCGCCCGATCGGTACGGCGCTTTCTTGTTCATCCCCACAGACCCGATGCCGAACGTGCAGGCGCTCATGCTCTCTTGGGGATCGGACGGATCCGGTTTCCGGGAACCGAGCCTGCCTGCAGGGGTTCGGTGCGGGGATCGGAGTGGATCATGGCCAACCCTCAGGGCAGGAAGCTCTATCGAGTGCGCCTTTCGGCGTCGGAGCGCCGGGAACTCCAAGCGATCGTCGACGGGACCGGAGCCGCCTGGCGTCGTCGTCGGGCGCAGATTCTGCTGATGGCAGACGAGGGGCGCGACGGCGGCAAACTCCGGGATGTCGACATCGCGCGCGGCTTGGGTATCGGCGCTTCGACGGTCGAACGCCTGCGCAAGCGCTGTGTTCTGGAGGGTCTGGAGGCCTCCCTCCGCCGTCGGGAGCAGGAGAACCGCCGACCGAAACTCCTGGACGGGGCGAAGGAGGCGAAGCTGGTGGCTCTGGCCTGTTCTTCCCCGCCCGAAGGTTGTGTCCGCTGGACACTGAAGCTGCTGGCCGGTCGTCGGATGGAGATGGAGATCGTCGAGAGCATCTCGAAAGAAACGGTACGGAGGACTCTAAAAAAGGAGATCAAGCCTTGGCTGAAGCAGTACGGGTGCATTCCCCCGAGTCGCAACGCGCCGTTCGTGGCGGCGATGGAGGAGGTGCTGGACACGTATCAGCGGGATTTTGCCGAAAACGAGGTTTTGGTCTGCATGGATGAGACCAGCCGGCAGCAGACGAAGGAAACTCGCCTTCCCCGCCCCGTGCGGCCCGGGCAGCCGGAAATCGTCGACTACGAATACGAGCGAAACGGCACGGCCCATCTCTTCCTGGCGTTCGCGCCCAATGAAAACTGGCGTACGGTGAAGGTCACCGACCGCCGCACGGCGCGGGACTGGGCGCAGTTCATCCGGGAACTCGCGGATGATCACTTCCCCGGAAAGAAGATCGTACGGGTCATGGACAACCTGAACACGCACGGCCCCGCATCGTTGTATGAAGCCTTTGCACCCCGGGAGGCCATGCGAGTGCGAAAGCGGTTCGAGTTTCGGTACACACCGAAGCACGGAAGCTGGCTCAACATGGCCGAGATCGAAATCGGCGCGTTGTCGCGACCGTGCCTTCGACGACGCATTCCCGACCGCGCCACCATGCTGCGGGAGACCGCGGCGTGGGTCAAGCGCCGCAACGCGGCCGGCGGCACCGTCGATTGGCGGTTCACGACGGCAGACGCCCGGGTGAAACTGAAGTCTCTATACCCAGCAATCCAATGATTCCGTACTACTAGCCCGGTTCCGTCACCAAGGCAAGGCCATCCCACGCTAGGTTCGTTGGAAGGCTGGGTTCCGCAGGTTCCGGATGATTCGTATTGGTGCTGGCTTTTTGTGAAGCGGCGTGGTATCCGTGGTGGCCATGGAACGCGCCGCGGATTTTTCGAGACGACTCCGGAGGGTTTTGCGCTCCGGGATGGGGTGGTGCGCCTGGCGCGGCCGGATGAGGTGTGTCGCTGGAACCGTGTGGTGGACCGTCATCACGATCTTGGTTTCAAGCAGTTTGCGGGTCGAGGTCTGCGCTACGTGTTCACGTGGCGCGGGCGGTGGATTGGCGCCGCGGGCTGGCAAACGGGCGCCTTCCGCTGCGCGCCGCGGGACCGTTGGATTAGTTGGCGCCGCAAAGAACAGTTTGAGCGGTTGCACCCTGCCATGCACACACATCCTGCCGGTTGACCCCGAGCCTCTGACCTTCTACGGTGGGTTCCATGTCGGCCATGGAACCCGTGCACCGCATCCTGAAGCAACCGGCGCACCTAGTAGTACGGAATCATTGGATTGGGGGTTGTAGGCATGAGCTGGCCCCGATGCTCAGACCTGACACCTGATCCATAGAGGCCTAATAATCCCATTGTGTTCTTTATCTGGTCCTTAGAAGCGGTGCGAGAATCTCAGCGAACAGCCCGGTTCCAGTGGGTGCCGACACAGACCGACACGGGGCCGACACGGACCGACACGGAAATACCGCCCCATCCTGCAGCCATCAATGCAACGTCGGTGGACTACTAGTCCGGCTGCAGACGCTTCGGTCTCGGGAGCCGCCGAGCTGTCGCCGCGCCGCGGCTCGACGGGTAGGTCGGGAGTTTCCCCTGACCGATGCACGGGGTCGCTGGCGCGAGCGCAGTTGCCGGGCGGTCCTGGACGACCTGGAGCGGAACCGGCAGGTGCGCGTGCCGGCGCCCCGCGCGGGTAAGGGGTGGCGGCGCTCCCCGGCGGCTGGGCACCGCGGTTCCCGTGCCGTCCGGGGTCCCCTCGGAAGCGGGTGCACTGCACGACCTGCGCCTGGTGCCGGTGACCGGGGAGGCGGACCGGCGGATCGGGAACGAGCTGAGGTTCCGGGAGCATCCGTGCGGGGCAGCGATGCAGGTGGGCGCGCAGCTGCGGTATCGGGTTCGGTCGGAGCACGGCATCCTGGGGGCCCTGGGCTTTTCGGCGCCGGCCTTGCGTCTGGCTGCCCGGGACCGGTGGATCGGGTGGGACGAGACCGCGCGATCGCAGCACCTGAACCCTGCGGTGATCGGTCTGAGCCGGTTCCTGATCCGACCGTCGGTGCGCTGCCGGAACCTGGGCTCCCGGGTGCTGGGGAGGGCGCTGGCCCGGCTGCCCGACGAGATCGAGGCCCGGTACGGGGATCGTCCCCTGTGGGTCGAAACCTTCGTGGATCCGGAACCCCATGCGGGCACCGTGTTTGCCGCCGCCGGCTGGGAGCGGGTGGGAGAGACCACCGGGCGGGGGCGGTTCGCCCGTCCCGGGCAGGAACGGCGGTCGGTCAAGGCGGTGTGGATGCGTCCGCTGCGGAGCGACTGGCGGGCGGTTTTGGGCGGAGCACCGGCGCCGGCGGAGGCCTTGGGTCCGGCCGACGGACGGGAGCGGGGGAGCTGGACTGCGAACGAGTTCGGCGGAGCTCCGCTGGGGGACCGTCGGCTCAGCCGTCGGTTGGTCACGAGTGCGTCCCTGATGGCCGAGAAAGGCAAGCCGCTCGAAGAACGGAAGTCCGCCCGCTGGATGCGGGGCGTGCGAGACACCTCGGAGCGGGTTCCGGATGGCGTGCGGGTCGTCTCCGTACTCGATCGGGAGGCGGATTTCTTCGCCCGGTTCGCTGAGCGGCAGCGGCTAGGCAACGTCGATCTTCGGGTCCGGGCCCGCCACAACCGGTCCCTGGGCAAGGACGAAGAGAAGCTCTTCGAGCAACTGGCAGCGGAACCCTCGGCCGGATCCCTGGAGATCGAAATCACCCGCCCGTCGGCCCGCACCTCCACCCGCACCCAGAAGGCCAAGGCGCTGCGGGAAGCGCGGGTCGCCAAGGTACCCCTGCAGTTCCGGCGCTTCGACCTGCCTCCTCCCGGGAACGGAACCGGCGCGCACGACCCCGTGCCCATGACGGCGGTCCGCAGGACCGAAGAAGATCCGCCGGCCGGTGTCGAGCCCCTGCACGGGATCCTGTTCACCAGCCTGCCGGTATCGACCCGGAAGGAGGTGCGGCGGGTGCTGGAATTGTATCGCCTGCGCTGGCGGATCGAGGACTGGCACCGGGTCCTGAAACGCGGATGCAAGGCGGAATTCCTCCACCATCGGGAAGGACACCGGATCGAACGGGCGGTCACGATCAAGGCCGTGATCGCCGGGCGACTCTTCGCCAGGGTCATGCTCGGACGGGAAACCCCCGAACGGCCCGCCGAGGTTCGGTTCTGCAAAACCGAAATCATGGTGCTCAAGGACTTCGCCCGTCGGCACAAACTTCGGCGCCCACCGGACCACCTGGGGCACGCCGTGCGGACCCTGGCGATCTTCGGCGGCTACCTCGATCGCCGCAGCGACCCCCCACCCGGACCCACGGTGGTCGGGCGGGGCTACACCCATATGGCGATCCTGACCCAAGGCTACGAATGGGTGCTGGAGATGGATCAATCCAGCGAGCTGTACCAGGAATTACGTCCAGACAAGACATGTGAGTCATAGGCAGGTCGCGGGCCTCGCCCGTCAACGCCGCCGCCGAGATCCCGACCGCACCCAGGATCCCGTGCTCCGACGTCACAAGATAGCGCACCTGACAGCCGGCAAACGTCGTCATGCCCTGAGGATGCTCGCGCGCCATCAACGTGTTCCATACCGTTCGCTCCGAAACCTCGGTCACCACCGACAACCGCACCTGCGCCAGCCCGGACAGACGGGACGGCACCCCGACCGGCAGCGGCACTTCTCCGTCAAGAAGACGCGGAGAGTTGTCCACGGCAGCAGCCTGCGGCGCCGGAAGCCGGATCGCCGGATCCGACGATGCCAACGTGGTCAGGGCCTTCAGACAACTCGACAATTGCCAACGCCCGGTCGCGTCCCGGAACGAAAACTCCTCGCATACCCGGCGGCTTGCAGCCCGACGGCCGGAGTGCTGCTCCTGCGACAGGATGGCAGCAACGCGCGCCCGGGCCCCGGCCTCGCGCAGAGTGTGAAGAATGCTGGATCGTGCCATCATGGCTGCAAGCTAGCGCAGACCAAGCGGCACGTCCAGACCTAATTTGTGCCTGCCCGGAACCTCCTAAGATTCGGATTACATGAATGAAAACTCACTATTGACAGGGTGACGATTCTTCGAATCCAGTCTGATTTCAGCGGAATATGTCGTCATATGCCCTCAAAGAAGGAATCTTCGGTTCCCCAGATTCCAAATATAGTTGCATATATAATGTGTTGTGATTTTCCGTGCAGACACTAATTTATCATGACATGGCAGGCCTTGGCCCGTTGCCGCGATGCTTCTGGGTCACCAAGGGAGCGAAGCCCCCGTCCAGTCGAGACACGCACCGTTCCGGGAGGGGCCGGCATCGGCGATCACTCGGGCGATGCCGCTCGCCGACGCCTCCGCGTCGAGGGTGGCGGATGAACCGCCCATGTCGGTGCGCACCCAACCCGGATGGAGCGCCAGCACCGTGACGGCGCGGGGGGCCAGCTCGGCCGCCAGCGTGCGCGTGATGCTGTTGAGCGCCGCCTTGCTCGCGCGGTAGACCGCCATGCCGCCCGTGGTATTTTCGGTGTTCGAACCCATGATCGAGGTCACGTTCACCACCACGGCCCCGGACACCAGCCGGTCCGCGAGAAGGCGCGTCAGCAGGAGCGGACCAAGTGCATTCACGCGAAACACTTCTTCGGCCTTCCGGAAATCCGCTTCGGAAACGTCCTTTCCGATCGGGCTTCCCGCGATTCCGGCATTGTTGACGAGGACATCGAGAGTGCCGTCGAGGTGCAGGGCAAACGTGCGCATGGAGACCGGATTCCCGACATCGAGTTCGTGCACGGTGATTCGGTCGGCGCGTGCGAGCCCGGGCTCTTCCGTCGGCCTGCGGCACAGGGCAAGCACCTCGTGTTCGCGGCGGGCAAGCTCCACCGCAAGGGCGCGTCCGATGCCGCGGCCGGCGCCCGTAACGGCGATCCTGGACATGTGCGATCCTCCCTGACGGAGCCGCCGCGCTGCGGTACGGCATCCGTCAACCCGGTGGTTTCGGAACGCGCTCCCGCATGCGTTGCAGGGCGGATCCGGAGAGAATAGCGTTGCCCCATGTCGGACCCATCCCCAGGACCCGCGACCCCGCCGGCCCCTGACGGCCATTTGCTGGTCGCGATGCCGTCCCTGACGGACATGTTCTTCGAACGAACGGTCGTGTACCTCTGCTCGCACCAAGCCGAGGGCGCCGTGGGACTGGTCATCAATCGTCCGGCGACCTCGCCGGTGTTCCCGAAGCTCCTGCACAAGCTCAATATCAAGGGGACCGCGGCAGCCGAACACGTGCAGGTCCACATGGGCGGACCGGTGGAGCCGAACCGCGGCTACGTGCTGCATACCGATGATCTGGAGTACGAGAACTCGCGGCGGGTCGGGGGATCGATGATGCTGACGTCGAGCGTGGACGTGCTCCGGGGAATCGCCGCCGGCCAAGGGCCGCGTCATGCGCTGATCCTATTCGGATATGCCGGCTGGGGACCGGGACAGCTGGACCGCGAGATCCTGCAGAACGCCTGGCTGCACGGCGTCGCTGACGAGGATCTCGTGTTCTCGCCGGACCACGCAGCGAAGTGGGAACGAGCGATCGGCGGAATCGGCAATACCGTATCGGGGCAACCGGTCGACCCGTACCGGATCTCGCCCACGGCCGGGAACGCCTGACCGACCCTAGCGGCGGTCTCGGTCACCGTCGGCCGGACGTGCGGCTCGACGGCGGCCGGCCTGATCCCGTTGCCTCACCGTCTCCGGTTCGAACCCACGGACCTTCCGCGCCGGGGCGCACGGCGGCCCATCCGATCTTCCTGTCCGTCCGCCCCGCCGGTCCGGGTCCGACCGAAGATCCCGCCCGATCTCCGGACAGGCTAGGATTCCGGCCTCCGTGCGGGAGACGGAATCCGCACGGCAGAGCGGGAGAGGATCGACCATGACTGACCCACGCACCGACCGGCAGGCCCGACTCTGGTCCGAGGGGACGGCGCCGCGCTTTCGCGGCTGGCTGTCGACCGACGAGGAGGAAGTCCAGCGGCGGCGGTGGCGCGGGCGGACCGAGACCGCCGAAGTGTGCCCCCTGGATGCGGAAGTCGGTCCCTTTTGCGACTATCTGGTGACGTCTTCCAGCGGCAATGCCTACCGGGTGGAAATCCGCAGCACGCGCGACCGGATCAACTCCTGCAGCTGTCCGGATCATCGGACGAACCGGCTGGGCACCTGCAAGCATATCGAAGGCGCATTGCACCACCTGGCGCGGCGCGGCGGAAGCAATCGGGCGAGCGGCCGCATCGAGGTCTTCCTCGACGAGCGGGACCACCGTGCGCTGCGCCTGACGGTGCCCGAGGACATCAGCCGAGATCAACCTGACCTGACGGCGGAAGTCCGGCGGCATGTCCAGGAGCTGGAGAAGGGTTCGAGCGACGCCATGGGTCGCCTGCGGAACCTGGCGCAGGCGCACCGGACGTCGCTGCGCGTCTCTCACCGGCTGGAAGACTGGGTCGACGCGGTACGGTCTGCGAACGAGCGCGGGCGCGAGCGCGAGCGCTTCGAGGCCGATCTTGAGGCAGGGCGGCGTTCGATGGAGATGCTCAAGCTCCCGCTGCTGCCCTATCAGGTCGAGGGAACCCTGCACCTGGCCTTCGGTGAACGCGCCCTGCTGGCCGACGACATGGGCCTCGGAAAGACCGTGCAGGCGATTGCCGCCTGCGCCCTCCTGCGCGAACTGCGCGGGATCCAACGGGTGCTGGTGGTCTCGCCCGCATCGCTGAAAGCCGAGTGGCTGGAACAGATCGACCGCTTCACCGAACTGTCGGCCACCGCGGTCTACGGCAACGCCCAGGCCCGCAGCACCGCCTATGTCGAGGGATCGTTCTTCACGCTTTGCAACTACGAGCAGGTACTCGCAGACGGACGCACGATGCTCGATGCCGTGGCGCCCGATGTCGTGATCCTTGACGAAGCACAACGCATCAAGAACTGGCAGACCAAGACCGCGACCGCAATCAAGAAGATGGAAAGCCGCTACGCTTTCGTGCTCACGGGAACGCCGATCGAAAACCGCATCGAAGAGATCTACTCGATCGTACAGTTCCTGAATCCGGAACTGCTGGGACCGCTCTTCCGGTTCAACCGGGAGTACTACGTGCTCGACGAGAACGGGCGTCCCTCGGGATTCCAGAACCTAGAGAATCTCGCGGACCGGATTTCCACAGTCATGCTCCGCCGCCGCAAGGACGAGGTGGAAACCCAGCTTCCTCCCCGGTCCACCAAGACCTTTTTTGTGCCGATGACCGACACACAGACCAAGGTCTACACGGACTACGAGTATCTGGCCAAGAGGCTCACCGCGATCGCCGAGCGCCGTCCGCTGACCGCCGAGGAGTTCGAGAAACTGCAGCGGTATCTCGCCTGCATGCGCATGGTATGCGACTCGCTCTACATTCTCGGCGGGGAACGGGATCCCTGTCCCAAGATGGACGAGATCGAAAAGCTGGTTCCCGACCTGCTGGAGGATCCCGAAAGCAAGATCATCGTCTTTTCGGAATGGGTCCGGATGCTGGAACTGGTGCGGGAGCTTGCCGTCGATTCCGGCATCGAGTTTGCCTGGCACACCGGCCGCGTGCCGCAGACCCGGCGGCGCGAGGAGATCCGGAGGTTTCGCGAGGATCCGGACTGCCGCCTGTTCCTGTCTTCGGAATCCGGCGGCGTCGGGCTCAACCTCCAGGTTGCCGACACGGTGATCAATCTGGACCAGCCTTGGAATCCAGCCCGGCTCGAACAGCGGATCGCGCGGGCTTGGCGCAAGCATCAGCAGCGTCCCGTCCGGGTGTTCAATCTGGTGAGCGAGGGCACGATTGAGCACCGGATGCTGGGATTGCTGGATGCGAAGCGCATTCTGGCCGAGGGCGTGCTCGACCGCCGGGGCGATCTGGCAAAGATCCCGCTGCCGACCGGAAGGGCAGCGTTCATGGAACGTCTCAGCGCCGTGCTCGACCCCGGCCGGCCAACGGGACCGCCCGCGACCGCCGCTCCGCCGGCCGCGCCACACGAGGCCCTCCGCAACCGGCTGATTGCGGACCACGGAACGGCGTTGCAGAGGATCTTCGGACGGCGAGACGAAACGGCCGTCCTGGTCGTGATCGATCTCCCGCCCGAACGGATCGGCGAGGAAGAGGAACGACTGGCGGACTTCACGGAACCGGCGGTCACGGTAATCAGTCCCGAAACCTACGAATCGATGCTCAAGTTGGCCCGTTCGGGCATGATCGCCTCGCCGACCGAGACCATGGAAGAACTCTTTCCCGGGTCGGGAGGACGGCCGGACAAGGACGCGCACGCGGCACAGCTCCGGGCCCGAACCCTTGCCGGCCGCGCCGACCACAAGCTCAAAGCGGCCCAGCTCCTGGCAGGCGGGGGCTTCGCCGAGGAAGCTCGGGGCCCAGCGGTGGACGCCATCCGCCTGGCGGCGGGCGCCCTAGCAGCGGCCGGCGGCGAGGACGAACCCGAAGACATCGAATCGGCGGCGGCATATCTGGCCGACCTCGAACCCGATGACGGAGGGGGCGGCGTGGCGCTCGCAGCGGTGCGGGCACTGTCCGGCGACACGACGGAAACGGCGGATCCGGCGGCGACGGCCGCAGCGTTCCTGACCCACGTGTCGGAACGGATCTCCGGAACCGCGCCGGACGGCGCGTAGACGGGCCATGCCGCGCGGCGCTTCCCTCGCAGATCCCGCAGCCGGATTCCGAGCCCGCTTCGTGGATTCCGGACTGGCAGTCCACTGCACGGGAACTCCGGTATCGGCGAGTCCGGCTGGTTGACGATGTCCGAACCGAGACCGAGAATCCCGACGCCGCAACCGGGGAAGGGCAAGTGCAAATGAAGAGACCGGTCAAGAGACCTCTTCTGCCGGCCCGGCGCTCGAACAACGAAAAACGCCGCCTGATTCCGAATCCGGATCAATGCTACACCGGAAAATTGCGAAGAAACATCACCTATCGGGGGAGTCCCAGGCACAAGCAGACACCCCACATCCATGACCTTCCGCCGTTCCGGGGAGACAGAGATGACGCAACGCTATGCGACCGCGATGCCGACTTTCGGCCTGCCGACATCAGGTCGATACCCCGCATGATTCGGCGATCCCTTCAGGCCGGACTGTTGGGAGAAAACGGCATCATCTGGGCAGTTACCGATAACGGATGGATTTACGAAGGGAGAACCACAAACGCGGGGCAGACGGAATACCATGGGTATCCGGTGCGAAGCACAGAACCCATAGCGGAGGCGGTCTACAAGCGTTTCCGAGATTGGGCGGAATCGAACGGGAATCCGCTGGCCCGGCACGCGGTTCGGCAATGCAGAATACGGTACGGGTTTCGATGATGGATGATTTCGAACTCAGTGTCCGGACCGGTGCCGATGCATCTTGGGACGTGCCGCAATCCATATCGTTGCGTTCCGGAGATGTCTGTTTCACGGAACTGGTTCGAAGTGGCAGCCAGCGCAATGACGACTGTCTGCGTGCTCCCCCTATCCAATTGGCATTTTGGATCACGGACCATTGGTGGCGGTTGCGTTGGGAACCGGTTGTATCCGATCCCATTGACTCGGCCTGGCGCTTGGCTCACGAGCTTTCGGCAATTGGTGGCGGGTACGTCTGGCCACAGTTCCGGATTTGGAGCGAAGATGCCCGTATTGGGCTGGCGTGCCGCAGTGATCCGCCCAGCATGAACTTCGCATTGAGGTTTACGAAGGACGCACTGGTTTTCGTAGATGCCAATCAGTTTGAATCATCGGTCGATCATTTCCTGGACAGGGCTGTCGATGCGAACTCGAACGACCGGGCGGCGCTGCTCGCGCAGTATTCGGCATTGACGGACGAGCGGCAGGATGACGATATTGCAGCCTGGCGTCGATTGGAGGCAAAGCTGGGCTACGATGTCGACGATGCACCGGAGGTTCTGGTCAAATCCTTGCTGGCGTATGTGGATACCTATGGGCGCGGGGGTGTCGAGGAAGCCATTGTTGCCCATCAAGGCGAAGAGGCGGTCGATACGCTAAAGAAAGCAATCAGAGCTGCGGAACAATCAAGGATCATATGTGATCTGCAGCATGCAGTTGGTGCTGCAGGGTAACTACTCACCCCTTGTTGGGGTCTGGTTGGCCATAGTGCTCGTTGAGGATGTCTGCGGCCTTTCCGTTGAGGGCGATGTGGATGGCGACGAGAGGGTTGTAGCCGAGTGCCTCCATGGAGGTGAGGAAGCTGGAGCCTCGGCACCATGCGGTTGCGTGGAGCATGGTGCGGAAACATCCGGACACCTTGATCTTGACCTTGGTCATTCGGATCTTCTGTTCTCCGGCATGGTTGGTGAAGCTGACGTCGGGGTCCTTCATGAAGCGGAGGACGGACGTCTCGTGTTTCACGAGACGTTCATGCAGGTTGTGGGCGTCGGACTTTGCGATGCGTCCCCGTGTTCCTTTCGTCCGCGGCGGGATATCGGGCAGCTCCTTGGCGCCCTGGGTGAGGAGGGTGCGGTAGCGCTTGCGCACGGCCCGGCGGTCGGTCTCGTTCAAGGCCTTGGATGCGCTCTGGTTGACCCTGTGGCAGACCTCGCGCAGCAGGCTCTTCATCAATCGCGCCCAGCGGTAGCCGTTGGACTCGACGACGAAGGCCCGTTCGCGCAGCAGGTGGCTGCCGCACAGCTGGTGGCGGCACTGCTCGTAGCCCATGTATGCAGCCCAGCAGTCGTGGACCAGGACGCCCTGGTAGCGCGGGAGGATGCCGATCTCTTCGATCGCCTCCCGACCGCGCTTGCGGTGCGGGAACTTCACGGTCAGGGTGCCGTCGGTGACGACATGGAGCCATTGGGTCTTGCCGGCGACCCGGAATCCGGTCTCATCGACATGCACGGCCGGGCGTTGCAGGAGATGGGCCACGGCGACCTCCTCCCAGGATGCGAGCGCATCCTGAAAGCGCCGGACATAGCCGAGACAGGTCGCCTCGGAGAGCCTGATGCCGGAGATCGCGTGCACGAGCGAGACGGCACGGCGCAGGGACAGCATCTGGGCGATCAGCAGGTTGAGGACCAAGGCCTGGATGCTGACACCGTACTGCACGGGCCCCGGCATGAGGTCTGGGAACCGGCCCTTGGTCCGGGCCCGACACTTCGGGCATTCCTTGATCTCGGCGTCGACGCGGCGCTCGACGACTTCGAACACGAGGTCGTAGAGGACGCGCCGCTCCCGATCGACGGGGTCGACGTCGTCGAGGTCGGCGCCGCAGGCGTCGCAGGCATCGACGGTGATCGTCTCCTGGACGGTGGTCGTGCGCCGGTGGCCGCCCGTCTGCGGGTTCGGCTTCGGGCCCTTGCCGTGGCTCCCGGTGCGCCGCGCGCTCTCGTCCGGGTCCGTCTGGGACGGCGGCAGACCGGAGTTCCGGCTCGTCTTGCGCGTGGCCTTCTCCAGGAGCACGGCCAGCAGCAGCTGTAGCAGCATCAGCAGGCCGCGGACGAGCGCCTCGCACTCCGGGGGGACCTTGCCTTGCGTGCGGAGATCCTGGAACCGCTTCTGGAAGGCGTCGACCTCCTGGCGCAGGGAAGTGCCGGCGACGCTCGTCATCCCGACGCCTCCACCCCCCGGACGGTCGCCCGCACGGCGAACCGCTCGCCTTCGGGCATCGTCCGGTAGCGCCGCGCCGGCGGCGGGCGCGTCAGGATCGCGCCGCCCCCAAGGAACGCCTCCAGGTACACGTCCTGCGGCGGCCGGGCCGTGACGACCGCCGGGCTCCGACCCGTCGTCTGTCGCGGACGGGGTCCTCGCGCACGGGCGGCAATGTCAGGATGCCGTGGCGCTCCAAGGTCTCCAGCATCCCGAGGCCGGCCCCGACCCTGGAGCCGCCCTTCGCGGTCGTCCCGTGAAGGGGCTCGCAGAGGGTCTTCGCCCGCTCGGTGCGGCGGCAGGGGGAACACCGACCCACGGTCTCCCGAACCTCCGCGATCGGCGGGCGGGTCCGGCGGCGGCCCGAACAGGGGGGCGACTTCAGGTCGATGATTCGCGGGTCCATGGGGATTCCCGCAGCCACGATTCGACGACAGCATGCGAATCGGCGGGCGCTGGTCAAGCGGTGCGTGGACGACCCGCCCATGCACCGAAACGTCACCTCCTATCCAAGGCCTGCCGGTATGGGAACACCGCCGTCACCTCGACGCACCTATCCGAATGCCCTTGCCCCGCCGGGCGATCGACCCGTCGTCGCCTTCGATCCCTACCCGGCCGCCATCCACACCTCCGACGCGGTCCGCCCCACGGTGATCCCACGCTGCTGATCCGGCGACGACTGGCGAGATGTTCTCAGTTTGCGTCGCGCTGCAATCGTGCCGCCAAGGCTCGATGGGGCCTTCTTGGCCCGAACCTTGCGATCTCAAGGAGGCGATCTGTGATGAGCCGAGCCCCACGCATTCGGATTTCGCATCTCCGAATCAGCATGGGATCGTCGTGCGGTCCGCCCCGATGGCCCATCTTGGAGAGGGTCCCTCCTACAACGTCAAGCGCAGATCTCCGGCGAAGGGGAACGGCAGCCCACGGAACCCGCTCCACCGGACCGCAGGGCGCGGACCCGCGACATCCGCGCGAGGGGCCCGGTCGCGTTGCGGACCCCTCCCCACAAGGCCGGAACGGGGAGCGGAAGCCGAAGATCGACCCACTTCTTGTCAGCCGAACCCCGTGCATCCGGTCCTCGGCCGCGAGCGAGGGAAAGGGGCACGGAACCATGCCGGATCCGAACCCGTCAGGAAAAACGATTCGTCATCAGTAGGGGGGGGTGAGTAGATACGCTGCAGGAACGATTCAACAGGGATCCGGCCGACCCGTATGGGAGATCGCAGAAGAGGCGGCCACAGCGGTGCGCCACGGCTTGGGGGTCGGAGAGGGCCCGCTCAGAAACAGACGCTTGGCGGAGTTGCTGAACACATCCACGGATCGCTTTCGCAGTGACGAGTCGGAATCCTCCGGACTTGGCTATGGAATTCGCTTGCGACAAGGGGATGAAGGGAAGAATGTTGCTACCTTGAACGCCCGATGGTCGCAAGGTCGTCGCTTCGATTGGTGTCGCATATTGGGTGATGCGATTTGGTCGGGGAACGATGCCCTGGGACCCGTCACAAGGATCAGAACAGGACGTCAGAAATTCCAGCGGGCATTCGCGCAGAGTTTGTTGTGCCCTTACGAGGATTTATTGTCTTACATCAATACGGATTATCCTTCTGAAGACGACATATCTGCTGCCGCACGGCATTTTCATGTTTCAGAAAGAGTGATTCAGACGGTGCTGGTCAACAAGAGGAAGATTCCAAGGCAGCAATTCGACCAAATGGTGGAAAGTGCGTAGCGAGCACCGCGCAGTAACGGAGGGGCGGAACCGGTCAACGACGTTGAGACCGCAAGGGGGGGCCTGTACGGAGCATCTCCCAAGGTAGCGGTGACCTCCGGCGGGTGGACCCGGACCGTTTCGGTGAGCGCCCACGGTTTCGGTCTCCCCCGGACGAATCGCTCTGGATGCCGGTTCCAGACTCGGCCTAGTAGTACGGAATCATTGGATTGGGGGCTGCAGGCATGAGCTGGCCCCGATGCTCAGACCTGACACCTGATCCATAGAGGCCTGATAATCCCATTGTGTTCTTTATCTGATCCTTAGAAGCGGTGCGAGAATCTCAGCGAACAGCCCGGTTCCAGTGGGTGCCGACACAGACCGACACGGGGCCGACACAGACCGACACGGAAAGCTTGCCAGAATACTGTCGTCAGTTCAACGTTTCCGTACTACTAGGGTGCGTCGGCGTGGCTTGATCCGGTGCCGGGTGCGGCCGTGGTGGGCCTCGTCGGGGGTGAGCCTCGCGAGGCCGGCAGGGTGAGGATCGGTGGGGTACCCAGGGAAGAAGGACCGACCGAAGGCGACGGCGGCGGTCCGATCCGGGAAGCGCCCGGGAATCCGGGATGGTACTTCAGGGTCTGGAACAGAGACACGATTCTTCGATCCGTCGGCGGGCCCCGTGCAGCGCTCTCGTGTTCGGCGACCCTCCATCCCACCCCGTAGCGGCGAAAAAGGCCGAGCCGCACCCAGTAGTACGGAAACGTTGAACTGACGATAGTATTCTGGCAAGATTCCGTGTCGATCCGTGTCGGCACGCGTGGACCCCCGGGGGGTACGGATCTCGCTGGTTCATCCCCACCGACCCGATGCCGAACGTGCAGGCACCCACGCTCTCTTGGGGATCGGACGGATCCGGTGCCCAGGAACCAAGCTTGCCTGCCGGTGTTCGGCGCGGGGACCGGAGTGGATCCTGGCCAACCCTCAGGGCAGAAAGCTCGATCGAGTGCGCCTTTTGGTGCCGGAGCGCCGGGAACTCCAGGCGATCGTCCACGGTACCGGAGCCGCCTGACGGCGTCGTCGGGCGGAGCTTCTGCGGATGGCGGACGAGGGGCGCGACGGTGGCTACCTCGTGCCTGCCCGGAAAATCCCTAAGAGTCGGATTACATGAATGAAAGCTCCATATTGACAGGGCGAAGATTCATCGAATCCAGCCCGATTTCAGCGGAATATGCCGTCATATGCCCTCAAAGAAGGAATCTTCGGTTCTCCAGATTCCAAATATGATTGCATACACAATGTGTTATGATTTTCCGTGCAGACACTACCTCTGGGATATCGACATCGCGCGCGGCCTGGGCATCGGCACTTCGACGGTCGAACGCCTGCGCAAGCGCTGCGTTCTGGAGGGTCTGGAGGCTGCCCTCCGCCCGCCGGGAGCCGGAGAACCACCGACCGAAACTCCGGGACGGGGCGAAGGAGGCGAAGCTGGTGGCTCTGGCCGGTTCTTCCCCGCCCGAGGGTGGTATCCGCTGGACGCTGAAGCTGCGGGCCGGCCGCCGGATGGAGATGGAGGTCGTCGAGAGCATCTCGAAAGAACCGGTACGGAGGACTCGGAAAACAGGCGATTCAGCCTTGGCTGAAGCCGTACGGGTGCCTTCCCCCGAGCCGCAACGCGCCGTTCGGGGCGGCGAGGGAGGAGGTGCTGGACACGGATCAGCGGGATGTTGCCGAAGACGAGGTTCGGGTCTGCAGGGATGAGACCCGCCGGCCGACGACGAAGGAAACCCGCCTTCCCCGTCCCGTGCAATCGTCGACTACGAATACGAGCGAACCGGTACGGCCCATCTCTTCCTAGCGTTCGCGCCCAACGAACACGGGCGTACAGTGAACGTCACCGATCGCCGGACGGCGCGGGACGGGGCGCAGTTCATCCGGGAACTCGCGGAGGATCCTATCCCCGGAAGGAAGATCGTACGGGTCATGGACCACCGGAACACGCACGGCCCCGCATCGCTATATGAGGCCTTGGCATCTCCAGAGGCCCTGCGGATGCGAAAGCGGTTCGAGTTTCGGTACTCGCCGAAGCACGGAAGCGGGCTCCCCAGGGCCGAGATCGAAATCGGCGCGGGGTCGCGACCGTGTCTTCGACGACGCATTCCTGACCGCGACACCCTGCTGCGAGAGACCGCGGCGTGGGTCAAGCGCCGCAACGCGGCCGGCGGCACTTTCGATGGACGGTTCACGACGGCAGACGCCCGGGTGAAACTGAAGTCTCTATACCCAGCGATCCAATGATTCCGAACTACTAGAGGGAAAAGGAAGACCCGGTCTTCGGCCCGAGCCGACGTGTGCGGTCCCGATCCGGCGCACCGTCAGGCCCTGCAGCGCTCCTCGGCGACAAGCCTTGCATCAGGTTCGACCGATGCGAACGGTACCGCCCCTTGCGGCGCAACCGGCGTCCGATCGCGCCCGGTTCGCGACCGCGGTCCGCCTCCTCGACGATCCGCAGTCGATCTTCGGCGGAGAACCGGCGGCGAGTCGGTTGGGCGAGAACCTCCGGGTCCAGAGTACGCTGAGCGGTCGGGGGTTCGGCCTTGGGGGCGCGCCCAAGGCCGGCGTGACGAGGGGGTACCCCCTGCGCACATTCGGGTCTGCCTTCATCAGGGATCCTCTCCGCCGCTCCCTCATTCCAAGGGTATTCGGTGTCTCAGCGATGGTGGCGGGGAGGGGCAGTGCTCGAAACGAACGGTGCGCATGCCATCGGGAGGTCGCGCGGGGGCTGAACGCCCAAGCTTCATCGGGTGGCCGCAGAGGATCGAAACGCCGTGGGGGTTCTTCCTGTCCAGAGGGCAGGAGGGCGACGGGCCCTAGCGACGCGAGCTCCGGATCCGCATGGCATGGCCGGATTCCGCACGTGGTCTGGTGATGGACAAGGCGTAGGAAGGTGACGAGACCCGTGAGCAGGTTGCAGGCCGGGGGCGGGAGCCCATGGCCCTCACCGAAGGTCAATCGAGTCACGTTGTGGGAATACGATCGGAACCTCTACAGGAAGCAAAATGAGATCGAACGCCTGTTTCGAAGAATTAGTGCCTGTCCGGAAAACCCTAAGATTCTGATTGCATGAATGAGAACGCAATATTGACAGGGCGAAGATTCAGCGAATCCAGCCTGATTTCAGCAGAATATGTCGTCATAGGCCCCAAAGAAGGGATCTTCGGTTCTCCAGATTCCAAATATGGATGCATATACAATGTGTTGCGATTTTTCGTGCAGGCACGAATTGAGCGATTCCGGCGGGTATTCACGCGATTCGACAGGTTGGATGTCGTCTTACACCTTCTTCATCCAATTCGCGCTCATCGTCGATACTCTCAACTATCTATGGGATCGAGAAGATCTGATTCCGGAACGCTACAGAGCACAGGTCTTATCTTGCATGTTCACCTTCAAGAAATGTTCCTGCGGGCCGGGTACCGATCTGCTACATTGACGCCAGCACCGCGCCGACTCGACAGCGGGAGACCCGCAATGTCTGACCGCCGCCTGCTGACACGCATCGTGCTGCGAAACTACAAGAGCATCGGCGCCTGCGATGTGCGGCCGGCGCAGCTTTCCTTTCTCGTCGGCCCGAACGGCTCCGGCAAAAGCAATTTTCTTGATGCGCTCAGATTCACTGCCGAATCAATCGGTTACTCCATGGACCATGCGCTGCGCGACCGCGGCGGCATCGGCGAAGTTCGCCGCCGCTCCGGCGGCCACCCCACCCATTTCGGCATTCGACTCGAATTCACGCTCGAGGACTGGGTCGGCTGCCACGCCTTCACGGTCGGAGCCATGAAACGGGGCGGCTATGAAGTCCAGCAGGAAGAATGCCTCGTTGCGCCGCGCACCGGCCTTGGCGGTCATCGTTACAAGATAGAACGGGGCGCGGTTGTCGAAAGCACCATCACGCATCCTCCCCTCGCCGCCGCCGACCGACTGTATCTCGTCACGGTTTCGGGTCTGGAGCCGTTTCGCACCGTGTACGAGGCCTTGGCGACAACAAGCTTCTACAATCTGAATCCAGAGGCAATCCGGGACCTCCAGCCGCCCGATCCGGGAAGGATCCTGAAGCGGGACGGCTGCAATCTAGCCAGCGTCCTGCACGACCTTTCCGAGAACGCGCCGGACTTCAAGCAAAGAATCGAGGGTTATCTCGGCCAAGTGGTTCCCGGGATTGCCGGCGTCGAGCGGCGGGCCATTGGGCCGAGGGAAACCTTGGCGTTCCGCCAGAAGGTTCGAGGTGCCCGACACCCCTGGCAGTTCCTTGCCGGGAACATGTCGGACGGAACGCTGCGGGCGCTCGGAATCTTGGTGGCGCTGTTCCAGAGCTATGGCCGGGACGATCGGAGGCGCTGGCTCATCGGCATCGAAGAGCCAGAGATTGCCCTGCATCCTGCGGCTGCCGGCGTACTGGTGGACAGCCTCCGGGACGCGGCCGAACACGCGCAGATTCTGGTCACCAGCCACAGCCCGGAACTGCTCGACGACTCGGCCATTGCACCGGACCAGATCATCGCCGTCACCGCGGAGGACGGCGAAAGCCGCATCGGTTCGTTGCATGAATCCGGACGGTCGGCGCTGAAGGACCGCCTCTACACGGCCGGCGAATTGCTCCGGATGAACCAGCTTGACCCGGATCCGTCGCTTTCCCGACCGGGCGCCCGTCCACTGGACCTGTTCGGCCCGGTCAACGAATGATGCGCAGGACCATCGTGGCGATCGTGGAAGGGCATGGCGAGGCAACAGCGCTACCGAAGTTGCTCCGCCGCATTGCCGGAGAGACATCGTCGGACATGGTTGTCGAGATACCCCGGCCCATCCGTGTGCCGCGCAACAAGCTCCTGCAACCGGGCGAATTGGAACGCGCCGTAGAATTTGCCTCGCATCGGGCGGGCACGGATGGATGTGTGCTGGTGCTGCTCGACGCCGATCGCGATTGCCCGGCGAAACTTGCCCCGCAACTTCTTGCCCGCGTCGCGGCGGCCGGTCCCGGACGGGACCTCCGCGCGGTCCTGGCAAAAGCGGAATACGAAACCTGGTTCCTGGCGGCTGCCGGCTCGCTCGCCGGACAGAGAGGCCTCGACAAAGCGCTTGCATCGCTGAACGATCCCGAAGCCATCCGGGACGCCAAGGGCTGGCTCGGCGCGAGGATGCCGCGCGGCCGGCGGTACCGGGAAACACTCGACCAGACTGCGCTCACTGCGGTCTTCGACATGGCCGAAGCGCGGCGGAATTCTCCCTCGTTCGCCAAATTATGGCGCGACGTCGGCCGCCTTCTCCGGCCTTCGAAACCGTAACCTCCGCTGCTCATCGGGGGCGCCAGACGACCGCGTGGCCGGCGCGATTTCGCACGGCTCCGGGGATTCGAGCCGGCATCGTTCCCCCGCGCAGAGGCAACGCGTGTGGAACCGGCGCAGTCATCCGGCGAAGACCGCGGGAGCAGGCGGGCCGTCCGGGTACGGCGTGCACGTGCGGTGCGGAGTGGTCTTGAGCGGAGGCCGAATCATGCGGCTTGATCAAGCCTCTGCTCCGGACCCCGGTTTCCGGGAAGGGGGGCCTCGATCCGGTTCTGCAGGGTTCCCGCGATCCGGCGGGGCACATCGGCGAGCCGGGCCTGCGGCGCGATGTCGTTACGCTCGGCCGTGCCGGTCGGCGTGCCCATGGCCGCGCCTGCTGCCGCGGAGGGCGCCGGCGAACCGCCGGGATGGGCGGCCGCGGGCCACACCTCCGAAAACCGTATGCCCGGCTCCGGCCCCCGTGGCGGAGCGGCCGGTCAGGCCTCCCCGAAGCGGGCTTCGCCGGCCTCCGCAAGGGCACGGGCCAGCAGCGCCGGATCCGCATTGCCGCCGGATACCACCAGGAGCACCGTCCGGTCGTGCAGGTCGATCCGACCCGCCAGGGCCGCGGCCAGCGCGACCGCCCCGCCCGGCTCCACGACCAGCTTCAGCCGCAGCAGCGCGAAGGCCACCGCTTCCAGCACCTCCGCGTCCGACACGACCAGCCCCGGTCCGAGCCGCTCGCTTCCGATGTCGAAGGCGAGGGATCCCACCCGGGGCGGCAGCAGGGAATCGCAGATCGTGGTCGCGCCTTCGTCGGCCGTGACCCGGCGGCCTTCGCGCAGCGAGCGGGCCATGTCGTCGTGCACGGCGGGCTCCACCGGGCGCACGTCCACATCCGGGAACTCGGAATTCAGCCCGACGGCCACGCCGGCGACGAGACCGCCGCCGCCGCAGGGAACCAGCGCGAGGTCGGGAACGAGGTCCCGAGCGCGCATCTGCTGCGCCGCCTCGAGACCCACCGTCCCCTGGCCGGCCACGACCAACGGGTCGTCATACGGATGTACGAACGTCCCGCCGCGTTCCTCGAGCACCCGGGCGCCGAGTGCCTCCCGCCCCTCCGCCCGTCGGTCGTAGAACACGATCTCCGCCCCGAAGCGCCGAACACCGGCAACCTTGACGCGGGCCGCATCGCGCGGCATGACGATGGTGGCCGGGCTTCCGGCCAGATGCGCGGCGCAGGCCACGCCCTGGGCGTGATTGCCGGACGACCAGGCCACGACACCCGCCGACCGGTCCGCCTCCGGGATGGCGGCGACCCGGTTGCAGGCCCCCCGAAACTTGAACGACCCGGTCCGCTGCAGGCACTCGGGCTTGATCAGGATCCGCCCGCCGGTGCGAACGTTGAGGACGCCGGATTCCAGGAGAGGCGTACACCGCGCCCGCCTCCCGAGCACTCGGCTCGCCGCCACGATGTCGTCGCGCCGGATCGCGGCGGCGCCGGCGTCTAGCCCGGACACGTGAGGGGCATTTCCCAGCGAGGCGGCCCGCCGTCTCCGGCCGTCCGGCGATACACCACGAGCGCTTCCAGCACCCGCTGCACGTAGTTCCGGGTTTCGGCGATCGGAATCAGCTCGATCCAGTCGAGCATGTCGAGGTCTCCCCGACGCGGATCCCCGTACCGGCGCAACCACCGCTTGACCCGCCGCGGGCCGGCATTGTACCCGGCCAGCGCCAGCGGATACGACCGGTCGTAGTCCTCGAGCAGGCCGTGCAGGTACCGCGATCCGATGGTGACGTTGTAGGCCGCATCGGTGGACAGCCGGCCCCGATCGAACTCGAGGCCCTCGCGACGGGCCACGAACCGCGCGGTGCTGGGCAGCACCTGCATCAGCCCCCGCGCATCCGCCCGGCTCCGGGCGCCGAGTTGGAAGGCGCTCTCCTGACGGGCGACCGCCAGGAGCAGAGCCTTCTCGACCTCCACGTCCACCGCGTCGAAGGCCCCGGCGTGCGCGTCGTCGGGATACGCCAGCCGGGGCAGGTAGAAACCCGCGCGCGTCGCCTTGCGCAGCATCGCCAGTCCGAGATGCGTGTGCCCCGCCGCATGCAGCAAGCGGTAGAGGGCTCCGACCTCCCCGATCGATTCTGCCTCACCGGCGAGACGCCGCGCGAATCGACGGGCGAGATGGGATCGGCCGCGGTCCGCGAAGAGCAGCATGGCCCGCACGCCCGGCTGTCGATCCCAGTGCGATTCCCCAACCGCGGCGGCCGGGGCGGGCGGAAGCGCGATCGGTCGACCGCGGCACCGGGCCGCCATCTGGCCGTAGAACGTAGCGGGATACGCCGCCGCCTCGTCGAGCCATCCGACGGCTTCCTCGCCCCGGGGCGCCGCCAGCGCGGTCCAGTAGGCGGACCGGGCAATGGACACGGGCATCGTCACCGCGCTGCGCATGTCCCGGAAATGGCGGTGCGCCGTGGGGGCATGGCCGAGAAACCGGAGCGCCAGCCATCCCGCGAGCCAGTCCGCCTCGACGCCCGGAACTCCGTCCAGCACCGTGTAGGCCGAGACCAGCCGGTAGGCGTCGGCAAACCGTTCGGCATTGATCAGCCGCCGGGCATGCAGCCGCACCTCGGACCACCAGCGGTCGGGCCTCGGGCCGAACTGCGCCGGCGGATCCCACAGCAGTTCGAGAGCGCGCTCGCGCATGCCCGCGCGACGGCGCCAGCGGGCCCGTTCGAAGATCAGCCCCGGATGCGTGATCCACGCCGGTCCGACCCGGGCGACGGCGGCATCGACGCCGGGGGCGCGCCGCCCCAGCCGGATGCGGGCGAAGCCGAGCTGCCGGATCTCGGGCGAGACGCGCCCGAGCTGCCGGGTGGCGGCCCCCCACTGCCGGTCCCAGATCAGGCGGTCGAGCCGGGCCGCGTGGTCCTCCTCGCGCAGGAATCGGTCGTAGCGCTTCAGGAACGTCCGCGCCTCGTGCGACCGAAAGCTTCCCGTCCGCCAGGCCGCCCGCACTTCGGCAGCGAGGTCGACGTCCGCCCCGCCGACGGCGCGCGCCTCCGCATGGCGGACCCGGCCCGGGCCGGTAACCGGGGGGAACTGCCGGAACCAGTCCCGGACTTCCGGGGCGGGAAGGTCCGGCGGCATCCGGCGTTCGGCCAAGGCCTGCCGCCGTTTCGCGAACGGCCAGCCGGGATGCCGGACGTGAAAGTCGCGGGACTGCTCCCAGGTCGCGAGGCCGTCTTCCGCCGACAGCCACCGCCACTGCGCGATGGTCCGAAGCAGGGGATCGTCGGCCCTGCGGGTGAGGTCGAGGGCCCGCTTCCACTTGGCCCGGTCCATCTCCGCCAAGGCCTTCCGGAACAGCACACGATCCTCGGCCGACAGGACCGGCGCTGCGGACGCGGACGGAGCCGCGATCGCCGCCGCCCCGGCCAGCAGCACCCCGGCGCAGACCTGCAGCACGACCCGCTGCAGTCTCCGCCGCCGTTCCCGTCCGGCGGACCCTCCCGCCCGCCTCCCGGGCGGGCGGCCGGAAGACCGCAGCGTCACGTCGCGGGAAGACCGTTCCATCGTCCCGTTCAGATCGCGGCGGTCTTGAGGCTGTCGATGAAGGCCACGGTCCGGGCGACCGCAGTGTCGACAATGTCCTGCCCCGCCTCGGCGGACGCAAGGCGCGCATCGCCGAACGCCCCGTTGCCGGTCTGCCGATCGAAGGGCACCGGCATCTGCAGGGCGAACGGATCGTGAGGGACTCCATGCACGAGACCGGTCTCCCGCATCGCGCCCGGAGCCAGAGCATCGGTCCGCACATAGTCGTCCGCGAGGTGCATCAGCACGCTGGTCTCGATCTCGCAGGCGTGGCCGAACCGCGGCGTGCGCGCGTGCGTCTGCACCCGGTCCGACGCTTGGGCGAAGTAGAAGGCCACGGCCGCACGCACGCCCAGTTCGTAGCGGATCCGGGTCGCTGCAACCTGCAGGACCGCCGCATTCCCGTGGTGGCCGTTGACGAAGACGATGGCCCCGATTCCCTGGCGGTCGAGCGAGCGCGCAACCTCGCAACAGAGTCGGATCACGGTCTCGGGATCCAGCGTGACGGTGCCGGGAAACCCCATGTGATGGGGCGACACGCCGTACGGCAGCACGGGCAGCAGCAGGGCTCGGCCGCCCAGCCGGCCGGCGACCCGGCGGGCGATGCGATCCGCCGCCACGAAGTCCGTCCCGAGCGCCAGGTGGGGTCCGTGCTGCTCGGTCGCCCCGATCGGCTGCAGGGCCACCTCGATGCCGGCGGCGGCGTCGGCCAGTTCCGGCGACGTCATGCGCGCCATCTCCAGAATGTCGGTCATGCCCCCCGTGCCTCCCCTCCGGCTTCGCCCAGCCAGTCGGAAATCATCGCGTCCGGATCGAATGCCGGCACGAAGCGCGTCTCCGCACGCAGGGCAGCGTCCGACAACCTACGCCATCCGGGGACCGTGTCGACCGCCGCCCGGCCAGGTCCGCCCGCCGGCCGGCCGGTCGCGGCGGCCAAGCGGTCCACGAACTCGGACCACCGAAGCGGGAACGACGGCGCGTTGTAGATCGGCGCCAGATTGCCCGGGAACGCCGCCAGCGCGACCAGCAGCCGCGCGGCGTCCTTGACGTACAGCACGTCGTTCGGGGAATCGGCCGCCGCCGCGGCCGGCATCGCGCCGGTCGCCGCGAAGGTCCGCATCGCGTCCCGGAACGGCGCGGCCGCCCCGCGATAGCGGAGACCCGGACCGAGCACCAGCGGCAGCCGCACGCCGGTGGGGTCCACCGGTCGGTGCACCCGGAACCACGCGGCGGTGGCCTCGGCCAGCTGCTTCGAAAGACCGTAGGCCGTATCGGGACCGGTCGGCTCCCGCTCGTCGGCCGGGGGCCCGCGCTCCCCGGCCGTCCGCGCGTAGACGACCGTGGAACTGGTCCACAGCACGCGCCGCACCCCGGCCCGAGCGGCGGCATCCAGCACGGTGGCCAAGCCGCCCGCGTTGACCGCGATGGCGGCTCCGGGATGGGCCCGGGCCGCGGCCAGCAGCCCGCGTCCGCCCGACCCGAAGGCCCCGAGGCCGATCACGGTCCGGGGCCGGTCGCCCGCCAGCAGCTCGTCGAGAATGTCGCCGCGCGCGATCTCCGCCACCCGGCGGCACCTCTCCGGCACCCGGCCCGCCGCCACCGCGGGGTCGACCACGGTGACGCGCCATCCGGCGGCCAGAAACGCCCGCGCCGTCCAGCTCCCGACGAACCCGGCGCCGCCGGCCAGCAGCACGTGCGGGTCCGTCACGGCCGGACCGCCACCTGCATCAGCAGGTCGAGCGCCCGTACCGCCGCCTGCGTGCGCACCCGTCGCCGGTCACCAGCCAGCTGCAGCCGTTCGTGCCGGGGTCGCCGGCCGCGCCGGCCGGCCGCGATGTGCACCCGCCCGACCGGTTTGGCGGCGGTGGCGCCGGCCGGGCCGGCAATGCCCGTCACCGCCACCGCGAGATCGACCGGAGCGCGCGCAAGGGCTCCGGTCACCATCGCCCCCGCCACTTCCTCGCTGACCGCTCCGTACGCGGCCAGGACCGTCCGGGGAATCCCGAGCAGCTCGGCCTTGGCGTCGTCCGCGTACACCACGAAACCGCGATTCAGGACCCGGGATGCACCCGGGGCATCGGTCAGCGCCGCCGCCACCATGCCGCCCGTGCACGATTCGGCGGTCGCGAGCGTCAGCCCCGCGCCCTCCAGCAGCTGCAGGCACGCGGCGCCCCGCCGCACCAGTTCAGACCCAAGCGTCACGCAGCATCCCCGCTCCCCAGGTACCGCCGAGCGCCAGCCCGCCGGCGGCCAGGTCGTCCAGCATGACCCCCAGCCCGCCGGACACCCGCGCATCCAGCCACGAGATCGGGAACGGCTTGACGATGTCGAGCACCCGAAACAGGCCGAAGGCCGTGCCGATCAGCACGGCGTCGCCGCCGGCCGCAGCCAGGGGGATCAGCATCCCGGCCACCTCGTCCACGACGACCTCGGGCGGATCGCGGCGCCCGGTGACCCGGCCGTAGCGGCCGGCCGCCCACCAGCCGATTCCCGCCACGCAGGCCGCCGCCGCGAGAACCGCGGCCGCGCCTCCGAGCAGGTGCAGGCCCGCCCCGACCGGCAGCGCCGCCGCGGACGCAAGCGTCCCGGGCGCCGGCCCGATCCGGCCCAGACCCCCGGCCAGGGCTGCGGCTTCCGCCACGCGGTCGCACCGGGCCGCGTTCATTCCCGCGCCGACGGAGCCAGCAGCGTGGCCAGCGCGAACGCCGCGATCCCTTCGCCGCGGCCGGCGAACCCGAGCCCCTCGGTGGTGGTCGCCTTCACGCTGGCGGCGCCGGCCGGAATCCCCAGAATGCCGGCCAGCGACCGGCGCAGACGGTCGCGGTAGGGGGCGATGACGGGCGTCTCGCAGACGAGGGTGACGTCCGCATGCACGATTTCGGCACCCGCTTCCTCGGCCATGCTCCGGACCCGCTCCGCGAGTGCGGCCGAATCGGCCCCGCGCCAGCGCGGGTCACCGGGGGGAAAGTGCTGGCCGAGGTCGCCCCGGCCCAAGGCGCCCAGGATCGCATCGGCGACGGCATGCAGACCGACATCCGCGTCGGAATGACCCACCAGCCCCCGATCGTGCGGAATGTCGATCCCGAGCAGCCGGACCCCGTCGCCCGGCCCGAACCGGTGCACGTCGCATCCGTGGCCGGTGCGCGGCAGGCGCGCGTCCGACAGCCGCGCGAAGCGGTCCAGGTCGTCCCCATCCGTGACCTTCAGGTTCCCCGCATCCCCGGGCACGGTCCGGACGACGCCGCCGGCCGCTTCCACCAGCGCGGCGTCGTCCGGGGCGGCCGGCGCGCCGGCCGCCGCCCGGTGCGCGCCCAGAACCGTCTCGAAGCGGAACCCCTGCGGCGTCTGGGCGCCGCGGAGGCCGGTGCGGGGCAGGGTGCGCCGGACCCGGCCGGTGCGGTCGACCTCCTTCACGGTGTCGGTCAGCGGCAGGGACGGGACGGCGCCGTCGGCGTCCGACAGGGCATCGAGCACCCGGCCGATCACCGCCCGGCCGGGGCGGGGGCGGGCCCCGTCATGGATGAGCACGGACCGCGGCGGATCCGGCGCCATGGCCTCGAGACCCGCCGCCACGCTCGCCTGCCGGGTGGTCCCGCCCCGGTCCAGCAGCCGGACTTCGAGGCCGGCCAGCGCCGCCGCGGCGCGGGCTCCCTGGCCGGGCGCCACCACCGCCAGCACCCGGTCCACGCGGGCATGGCCGGCAAAGGCCTCGACCGCCCAGCGCAGCAGCGGGCGGCCCCGCACGGTGCGGAACTGCTTGGCCACGCCGCCTCCGGCCCGCTCGCCGCGCCCGGCCGCCACGACCAGCGCATCGACCCGCTCCGGCGGCGCGGCGGCGGACCGCGTCACGCGCGCGCGTCCCGGCGGATCAGGTCGGCGCCTCGTTCCGCAATCATCATGGTGGGCGCGTTCGTGTTCCCGTGCGGGATGGTCGGCATCACGGAGGCATCCACCACCCGCAACCCCCGCAGACCGCGTACCCGCAATCGCTCGTCCACCACCCCGTCCCGCCCCATCCGGCAGGTTCCGACCGGGTGGAAGATGGTGGTCGCGAGGGCGCCGGCCGCCGCGGCCAGACTCTCGTCGTCGTCGGGCGTCGGGCCCGGGCGGACTTCCGTCGCGCGGTACCGTTGCAGGGCCGGCCGGGCGCAGATCCGCCGGGTCAGGCGAATGGCGTCGGCCGCCACCCGCCGGTCCTCGGGCGCCGACAGGTAGTTGGGACGGATGGCGGGGGCGGCGCGGGCGTCCGGCGAGGTCGCGTGCACGCTGCCGCGGGATTCCGGCGCGAGGTTGCAGACACTGGCGGTGAAGGCGGGATACGGATCCAGCGGCGCGCCGAACCGTTCGAGACTGAGCGGCTGGACATGATACTGCAGGTTGACCGCGTCGCGGTCGGGATCCGAGCGGGCGAAGCACCCCAGCTGACTGGGGGCCATGGTCATGGGACCGCGGCGAAACAGCAGATACCGGAGCGCGATCCCGGTCTTGCCCCGAAGCGTCCCCGCGGTCTCGTTGAGCGTCCGGACGCCCTGCACCCGGTACACGAGCCGGATCTGGAGATGATCCTGGAGATTCTCACCCACCGCGGCCCGGTCGAGGACCGGGGTCAGCCCGAGCTTCGCCACGCGTTCGGCCTGCCCGATCCCGGACAGCTCCAGAAGCTGCGGCGAGCCGACGGCGCCGGCCGCCAGGATGACCTCTCCCTTCGCCTCCGCCCGGCCCGCCGCGGCCCCCTGCCAGAGATCGATCCCGACCGCCCGTCCGGATTCGATCCGGATCCGCCGGACGTGCGCATGCGGAACCACTTCGAGATTGGCGCGCCGGCGGACGGGGTCGAGGAAGCCGCGCACCGCATTCCAGCGCCGGCCCCGCCGCTGGTTGACCTCGAAGTAACCGCACCCCGCATTGTCGCCGCGGTTGAAATCGTCGGTCGGCGGAATGCCGGCCTCGCGCGCCGCCGCCCGGAACGCATCCAGGATGTCCCACCGAACCCGCGCCTGCTCGACCCGCCACTCACCGCCCCGGCCGTGCAGCGGATCCCCGCCGCGCCAGTGGTCCTCGGCGCGGATGAAGTACGGCAGCACGTCCTCCCACGACCATCCGGCGTTTCCGAGCTGGCGCCAGTGATCGTAGTCGGCCGCATGGCCGCGCATGTAGATCATGCCGTTGATCGACGAGCAGCCGCCCAGGACGCGGCCGCGCGCGTAGGGAACCGCGCGGCCTCCCAGCCCCGGCTCGACCTCGGTCGTGAAGCACCAGTCGACCCGCGGGTTCCCGAGGCAGTAGAGGTACCCCACCGGAATGCGAATCCAGGGCCAGCGGTCCGAACCGCCCGCTTCCAGGAGGAGGACGCGCACGCCCGGGTCCGCACTCAGGCGATTGGCCAGGACGCACCCGGCCGACCCCGCCCCGACCACCACGTAGTCGAACGTGCCGAGGCTTCGCACCTGTGCTCCCATGCCGGCCTCCCTCGCCCAGAGCACTGTGCCGGAGCGGGCCGGGCCGCGCAACGCCGCCCCCGCCGGCCCGCCGGCGGGGGCACGGCCGGGCCCGAGTTGGGGAACGCCGGGATTGGCAGTAGTCTCCCGAGATCCTGTCCCGTGCCGGAGCGCCGCGCCGTGGCCCGTGCAGCCGACCCGTGCGCCGTACCCGCGGTCGCGCCGCAGGATCTCCTCGACTCGCTGGCGGTGCCCGTGTTCCTGCTCTCGGAAACCGGCCGCATCCTCTACGTCAATCCGGCCGGCGAACACCTGTTCGGGACGGGCGCCCGCAGCCTCGTGCAGCGGCCAATCGCGACGGTGCTCTCGGGCGACAGCCCCGTCCTCGCCATGCTCGGGCGGGTCGGCCGACGCGGCGGCAGCGCCGTCGAGTACGGCATCCGCCTGACCGGACCGGGCCTGCCGCCGCGTATCGTCGACGCCCGGGCCTCGCCCTGCCATGACGCCCCCGGCCGGATCGTCCTCACCCTCCATGCGCGGTCGGTGGCCCAGTCCATCGGCGGCCACCGCCTCGGCCAACTGAGCGCCGCCCGTTCGGCCACCGGCTTCGCCGAGACCCTGACCCACGAGATCCGCAATCCCCTCTCCGGGATCCGCGGCGCGGCCCAGCTCCTGGAGAAGTCCGTCGCTCCGTCCGACCGCGAACTGACCCGGCTCATCCGCGACGAGACCGACCGGATCGGCAAGCTGCTGGCCCGCTTCGACACGTTCGTGGACGGGGCCGCGATGGGGACCGCCCCCGTCAACGTGCATGTCGTGCTGGACCGCGTGATCATGCTGGCCCGGAACGGATTCGCGAACCGGGTGACCTTCACGCGCGAATACGACCCTTCCATCCCGCCGGTCCCGGGCGACCGGGACCGGCTGGTGCAGGCGTTTCTCAACCTCGTCAAGAACGCCGCCGAAGCCGACGCGGAAGGCACGACCCGCCTGATCACCGGGATCCGGCACGGCCTGCGGGTCCGGTCGGGAACCGCGGCCGAACGGGGCCTGCCCGTGTACGTGGCCGTCGAGGACGGCGGGCCGGGGATTCCCGAGGATCTGCGCCAGCACCTGTTCGAACCGTTCGTCACCACCCGGGCCGGCGGGCGCGGCCTCGGGCTGTCCCTGGTGGCCCGGGTGGTCGAGGACCACGGCGGAGTGGTCGAGGTGACGGAGGCCGCCGCCGGGCCGGGTACGCGGTTCACCGTGTACCTCCCGGCCGACCCGGCCGCCGCGGACCGCGCGGGCGAACCGGTCGGCTGACCGTGCCGCCTCCCCGGAATCCGGTCGTCCTGGTGGGCGACGACGATGCCGCGGTGCGCACGGTGATCCGGCGGGCGCTGCACCGGCACGGCCTTGCGGTCCGGGACACCGGTGACCTCGAGCATCTCTGGTCGTGGATCCGCGGCGGGGCCGGGGATCTCGTCGTCACCGACGTCGCGATGCCCTCCGGCAGCGGGCTGGACCTGCTGCCCAGGATCCGCGACGCCCGGCCCGACCTTCCGGTCATCGTGATCAGCGCCCGCTCGACCATGCTGACGGCCCTGCGCGCCGGCGAGCGCGGCGCGTTCGAGTACTTCCCGAAGCCGTTCGATCTCGACGAGCTTGCGGCCACCGTGCGCCGCGCCCTCGCCCGCGACCGCAGCGCGCCCCGGACCGCGGCCGGCGCGGCGCCCGACGACCTGCCCATGGTGGGCCGGTCGCCCGCGATGCAGCGGGTGTACCGGGTCGTGGCCCGAGTCGTGAATACCGCCCTCACGGTGCTCGTCCTCGGAGAATCGGGAACCGGCAAGGAGCTGGTCGCGCGGGCGCTGCACGATTTCAGTCCGCGCCGGAAGCGGCCGTTCGTCGCGCTCAACATGGCCGCCATCCCCCGCGACCTGATCGAGAGCGAGCTGTTCGGACACGAACGCGGTGCCTTCACGGGCGCGCACCGGGCGTCGACCGGCCGGTTCCGGCAGGCCGAGGGGGGCACCCTGTTTCTCGACGAGATCGGCGACATGCCGCCGGACGCCCAGACCCGCCTGCTGCGCGTCCTGCAGGAGGGGGAGTTCCATCCGGTGGGCGCGATGGAGGCGGTGCGGACCGAGGTCCGAATCATCGCCGCCACGCACCGCGACCTCGGCGCCCTGGTCCGCGAGGGGCTGTTCCGCGAGGATCTGTACTACCGGCTGAACGTGGTGCCGATCCGCATGCCGCCGCTGCGCGACCGACCAGAGGACCTGCCGCTGCTGGCCCGACACCTCCTGGCCCGCGCGGCCGAAGACGGCATGGCTCCCAAGCAGATCGCGGAAGCGGCGCTGTCCCGGCTGGCCGAACATTCGTGGCCGGGCAATGTCCGGGAGCTGGAAAACCTCCTGCGCCGGCTGGCGGTCCTGACCGCCGGCGATGTCATCGGCGCCGACGAGGTGGCCGAGGAACTGGCCAGCGCGCCGGCCGCGGCGCGCCGCCCGGACCGGGAGGATTCCACGCTCGGCGCCAGTGTCGAGCGGCATCTTCAACGCTACTTCGCCGCCCACGGCGAGGCCCTGCCGCCGCCGGGGCTGTACCGGCGGCTGGTGCAGGAGGTCGAGCGTCCGCTCCTCCGGCGAACCCTGCAGGCGACCGAGGGCAACCAGATCCGCGCAGCCGAACTGCTGGGCATCAACCGCAACACGCTCCGCAAGAAGATCCGCGATCTCGACCTCCGGATCCGCCCGGCGCGCGCGCGGGACGACCGGTGACCGCCGCGGCCGGATTTCCGCTGCGGACGCGCCTGGTCCGGCTGACCGCCCGCACGCGGGTGCAACGGTGGCTGGCCTGGGGGCTGGCCCTGACCGGAGCCGGGCTGGGCATCGTCACGTACGTGGTGCTGACGCCCAGTGCCGATTCCGACCCCGACCTGATCATCGCGCTCCTGTACGCCGACCTGCTCGTGCTCGTGCTGCTGACCCTGATCCTCGCGCGCCGGGTCGCCCTGCTCTGGGTCCGCCGGCGCCGGGCGCAGCCCGGCGCCCGGATCCACGTCCAGCTGGTGGCCGCCTTCAGCCTGCTGGCCGCCGCGCCGGCCGTCATCGTCGCCGCCGGGGCCGCGGGCTTCTTCACGATCGGCATCCAGGGCTGGTTCTCGGAACGGGTCTCGTCGGCACTGACGCACTCGCTGGCGGTCGCGGACGCGTACTACGAAGATCACCGCAAGCTGGTGCTGGCCGACGTGCTGTGGATCGCCAACGGGCTGGCCCGGGCCCCGGCCGAGCGCCGCCTCGAAACCCCCACGCTCGACCGGCTGGTGGCCGAGCGCGGGATCGCGGAAGCACTGGTGCTGCGCGCCGACGGGCAGATTCTCGGCCGGAGTTCCCTCAGCCTGCTGCTGACGTTCGACCCGTTGCCGGCCGGCGCCCTGCAGCAGGCGCTGCAGGGCGACACCGTCGTGTTCCAGATTCGCGGCGGCGATCGGGTCCGCGCGCTGGCGCCGCTCTCCGGGCTCGCCGACCAGGTGCTGTACGTGGGCCGCTACATCGACACCGGGGTGCTGCGCAACATCGACGCCGTCCGCACGGCGGTGGGCGAGTACCACCAGGCGGAACGCGAGCGCGCCAACCTGCACATTTCGTTCACGATGGTCTTCGTCGCCGGGGCCGTGCTGCTGGTGGTCGTGGCCGCCTGGATCGGGTTTCAGGTGGCCAACCGGTTCGCCGTCCCGATCTCGGAACTGGCCCAGGCCGCCAACCGGGTACGCGACGGCGACCTCGGCGCCCGCGTGCGGGAGACGGGCCAGAGCGGCGAGCTGCTGCTGCTGCTGCGCGCGTTCAACCGGATGACGGACCAGATCGAGGACCAGCGCCGCGAACTGGTCGAGACCAACCGCGAACTCGACACCCGGAGGCGGTTCACGGAGGCGGTGCTGGCCGGAGTGAGCGCCGGGGTGGTGGCCGTGGATCCCCGGGGCGTGATCTTCCTGTCCAACCGGTCGGCCTCCGACCTGCTCGGGGTGGCCGACGACGCGCTGGCCGGACAGCCGTTCGAGCGCGCGGTACCGGCTCTGTCGGAACTCTTCCGGCAGGCGTCCGTCGCTCCGGAGCGGGCCAATCAGGGGCAGGTCGTCATGACCCGGAACGGCCAGCAGCGCATCCTGCTGGCCCGCGTGAACGCCGCCACCCGCGATGCCCGGGTACAGGGGTACGTGGTCACGTTCGACGACATGACCGAACGCGTGCTCGCGCAGCGCGCCGCGGCCTGGCGCGGCGTGGCCCGGCGCATCGCCCACGAGGTCCGCAACCCCCTGACGCCGATCCGCCTCGCCGCCGAACGCCTCAAGCGCCGCTACGCGACCGAAGTGCGGACCGAGCCGGCCGTCTTCGAATCGTGCATCGACACCATCGTCCGTCAGGTCGGGGAAATGACCCGCATGGTGGACGAGTTCTCGGAGTTCGCGCGCCTGCCGCCGCCGGTCCTGCGTCCGGTCGACATGGGGGAGCTGGTTCGCGGCATCCAGGCCATCCGCGACACGGCGCACGCCGACCTCCGCATCCGCGCGCAGGTTCCCGACCACCCGGTCCGGGTGTTGTGCGACGCCAGCCAGATGGATCGCGCGATCGGCAATCTGGTGCAGAATGCGGTCCAGGCGATTCACCGCCGATGCGGAGACGCGGCGGGAACGGGCCGGATCGACCTCGTGCTCGAGGAAGCGGTGGAGGGCGATGCCTACCGGATCACGGTGGAAGACGACGGCGGGGGCTTTCCCGAACCGCTCCTGGATCGGGCGACCGAGCCCTACGTCACCACCCGCAAGGGCGGCACCGGCTTGGGCTTGGCCATCGTCCGCCGGATCGTCGAGGATCAGGGCGGCAGCATCACGCTCGCCAACACGCCGCGGGGCGCCCGCGTGATCCTGACCCTTCCCGCCGCGCCCGGCACCCCCCGCCCGCCGGCCGCAACCGGGTGACGGCCGTGGCGAACGCTTCCCGGAACCGACCCGACGGCGACCGCACGGGCGAGATCCTGATCGTGGACGACGAGCCCGGCACCCCCCGCCCGCCGGCCGCAACCGGGTGACGGCCGTGGCGAACGCTTCCCGGAACCGACCCGACGGCGACCGCACGGGCGAGATCCTGATCGTGGACGACGAGCCCGACATCTGTGCCGCGGTGCAGGACCTGCTGCAGGACGAGGGATTCCGGACCCGCACCGCCGGCGACACCGGGAGTGCGCTGGACGCCCTGGCGGAGCGGGTGCCGTCCCTGGTGCTGCTGGACGTGTGGCTGCGCCACGGCGAACGGGAGGGGATCGACCTGCTGAAGGCCATCGGCACGCGGTGTTCCGGGCTGCCGGTCGTGATGATCAGCGGGCACGGTTCGGTGCGGACGGCGGTCGATGCCATGCGCCTCGGCGCCGTCGACTTTCTCGAGAAGCCGTTCGACAGCGAACTGCTGCTGCACGTGGTCCGGCGGAGCCTCGAAACCGAGCACCTGCGGCAGGAGAACGCCGCCCTCGCCCACCGCACGGGGGCGCCGGACGCGATCATCGGGCATTCCCCGGCCATCCGGGCCCTGAAGACCGCGATCGGGCGGGTGGCGCCCACCAACAGCCGGGTGCTGATCACCGGTGCGCCGGGCGCCGGGAAGGAATCCGTCGCGCGCGCCATCCACGCCCAGTCGCACCGGCGCCGGGCACCGTTCGTGGTTCTGCACGCACCGCGCACGGCGGCGGACCGCTTCGCCGAGGAGCTGTTCGGCCGCGAGGAGGGCGACGGCCGCGTCGCGCGGGTCGGGCTGCTGGAGCGGGCGCACGGCGGAACCCTGCTCGTCGACGAAATCGCCGAGATGGCGCGGGACGCGCAGACCTGGCTGCTGCGGGCCCTGCAGAACCCGAGTTTCCTGCGCGTCGGCGGACGCACGCCGGTCAAGGTCGACGTCCGCGTGCTCTCCTCGACCAGCATCGACCCGGAAGCCTGCCTGCGCCGGGACCGGCTGTCGGCCAGCCTGTACTATCGCATCAGCGTCGTGCCGGTCCACGTGCCCTCCCTCGCCGACCGCCGCGAGGACATTCCCGCGCTCGCCCGCCACTGCATGCTGCAGTGCGCCCGGGCGCTCGGCCGGCCGCCCCGGCCGATCGACCCCGAGGCCGAGGCCCGGCTGCAGGCCTTCGACTGGCCGGGCAACGTCCGCCAGCTCCGCAACGTGATCGAGCGGATCCTGATCCTTGCGCCGGATTCCGAAACCGGCCCGGTGTGCGCCGCCATGCTGCCCGGCGACGTACTCGGCGAACCCGGCGCGCCCGGGTTCGGATTCGGAGCCGAAGCGATCATGAGCCGCCCGCTGAAGGAGGCGCGCGAGCTGTTCGAACGCCGCTACCTGTCCGCCCAGCTCGCGCGCTTCGGCGGCCACATCACCCGCACCGCGTCGTTCGTCGGCCTGGAACGAACCTCGCTCCACCGGAAGCTCCGGCTGCTGGGCATCGCCCACGGCGCCGACGGCCGATCGGAGGAGGCATGAACGACGACGCCCGGTTCCGGGCCATCGTCTGCGGCGCCGGCGAGGTCGGCCGCAGCATCGCGCGGCATCTGGCCGAGGAAGAGGAGGCCGCCGTGACCCTGGTCGCGCAGGAGGCCGATCTGCTGGACCGGGCCCGCCGGGAAAGCGCCGATCTCGAAACCCTGCACGGACACCCGTCGCACCCGCCGGTGCTGCGCGATGCCGGGGCCGAGGTCGCCAATCTCCTGATCGCCGTCACCCGCAGCGACGAGATCAACATGGTCGCCTGCCAGGTGGCGCACAGCGTGTTCGGGATCCGGACCCGGATCGCGCGCATCAGCCATCCGGCCTACCAGGAGGAGGACTGGCCGCAGCTCTACGGCCGCAACGACCTGCCGGCGGAGATCATCGCGCCGGAGCGGGAAGTGGCCATTGCCCTCTCCCGGCTGGTGGCGCTGCCCGGAGCCAGCGATGCGGTCGGGTTCGTGAACGACCGGGTGCAGCTCGTCGGCATGAAGCTGGATCGGGAATCGCCGGTCCTGCTGCATCCGCTCCGGGAACTGACCGAACTGTTCCCGGAACTGCGCGCCCGGGTCGCCTACATCGTGCGCGACGGAACCGGCATCGTGCCCCGAAAGGACGAAACGCTGACCGCCGGCGACGAGGTCTTCGTCATCACCGAGGCCAGCCGCGTCAATCGCGTGCTCCGCTCGTTCGGCCGGGAGATCGACGCGCCCCGGCGCATCCTGATCGTCGGCGGCGGCAACCTCGGACGGCTGGTGGCGCAACGGATCGCGAACCAGGACTCGGCCGACGGGGTGACCGTCCTGGAGGCCGATCCCGAGATCGCCACGCGGGCGGACGAGGTCCTCGACGGCACGCGGGTGCTGCTGGGGGATCCCCGCGACGACGGGATCCTGGAAGAGGCCGGCGTGCGGGACGCCGCGATGCTGCTCGCGGTGACCGAGAACGACGAGGTCAACACCCTGGTCTCGGCGCTCGCCAAGCGGAAGGGGTGCCCCTATGCCGCGACGGTCACGCACGACAACAAGTACGGTTCGCTGCTGAGCCAGCTCGGGATCGACCAGGCCATCGTTCCGCGTTCCGTCACCGTTTCGAAGATCCTGCGGTGGGTCCGGCGCGGCCGCGTCCAGGCCGTCCACACCCTGCACGACGGCCGCGCGGAGGTGATGGACTACGAAGCGCTGGACACGTCCAGCATCGCCGGCACCTCGCTGCGCGGCCTGAAGCTCGATCCGGACATCGTCATCGGGGCCGTCGTCCGGGACGGTCGGGTCATCCTGCCGGTCGGCGATACGGTGATCCATCCCGGCGACCGGGTGATCGTCTTGGTCACCCACGAAAAGGTGCCGACGCTCGAAGCGGCCTTCGGAACCGCGAAGCTCTAGAGGTGGCCCCAGCCCCGGTCTTCCGAACGATGGCCCTAGCGCTCGGCGCCGAGGGTCTGCTCGCCGGCGGCATCGGAACCTGGGCCTGGGCGGCGGGGCTCTCGTCCGCAAGCGGCTTCCTGCTCCTGGCCGCCGGGGCCGCGTTCGTCGGCAGCGGCCTGCTCCTCGCCACCCGCCGGAGCCGTCCGCGGCCGACCCGGCCGGCGGCGCTGCTCGGCGCCGTGGGGGTCTGGGGCGCGCTGGCGGTCGGCGGCTTCGTGCCGTTCTGGGAGGCCGGCGCCGATCCCTTCGACGCACTGTTCGATTCGGTCTCGGCCGTGACGACCACCGGTCACTGGTCCTCGCCGGACGCGGCCGCCGATCCCGCCCTCGTGCTGTGGCGGGCCGGGCTGCAGTGGACCGGGGGGCTGGCCACCCTCCTGCTCGCCGCGGCGGTGTTTCTGCCGGCCGGGCTGGGCGGATCCGCAACCCCGGGCGCCGGCGGCAGCAGCGGCGCCACCGGGCGGCCGGCGTTCGCGGACATCGCGGCCGTCTACGCCGCGCTCACCGTGCTGTGTGCGCTGCTGCTGGCGGTCAGCGGCGCCGACGCGTTCGAAAGCCTGCTCTACGCCGCATCCGCGATCGCGACCGGCGGCGATCCCCGAGGGCCTCCCTCGTCGCTGCCGGGCCCCGGCGGCGCCGTGGTGCTGAGCCTGTTCATGCTCGCCGGCGCCCTGTGGTTTCCGGGCAGCCCCGACCGGTTCCGCCCGGCCCCGGCGGCGCTGCTCCGGAGCCCGGAGACCTCGCTGCTGGCCGGGCTGCTGGTCGCCGGCATCGCGTTTGCGTGGCTGGTGGTACCCGACACCGGCCTGGTCGACAGCCTCTTCGTCACCGCTTCCCTGCTCAGCACCTCCGGCATCGTCACCGACCCCCGGGACGCGGCCATCACACCGCTGCTGGCGCTTGCCGTCATCGGCGGCTCGGTGGCCGGCGCGGCCGGCGGAATCCGCCTGCGGCGGGCCCGGCTGCTGGGTGCGGTTCTCTGGAACGAACTGAACCGCGGCGCCCAGCCGCATGAAGTCAGGACCCTGCGCTACGGCGGGAAGACCACCGAGCCCGGCCTGGTCCCGGCGCTGTTCGCGTTCGCGGTGCTCTGGTTCGGCGCCTGCGCGGCGCTGGCGGTGCTGCTGTCGATCACCGGACTCGCCACGGAGGACGCCATCCTGGGCGCCGTGGCCGCACTGACCAATACCGGCCCCGGAATGTCGACCCTGGTCGGCGGGGCAGCTGCCCCCGAGGATTCCTTCGGCCGCGCCGTGCTGATGGCCGGGATGCTGCTCGGGCGACTCGAGGTCATCGTGCTCGTCGCCGTGGCAAGCCCGTCCTTCTGGACCCGGTAGCCGCCCCGGGCGCGGCCCGCGCGGAGGCGCCCGCGCCCCCTCCGGCCAGCCGGTCCGGAGGAGAATGGCCGCACGTGCCGCCCTCCGAAACCGGGGACGGCCTGCACGGCGCGGTTCCCGACCCGGCGTTTCGGCCGACCCGGCCTGCCGGCGAAGGAACACCGGTTCCGACCCACCATCGCACACTTCCTCCGATCCCTCTGCCGAAGTCGATTGACGGCTCCGCCCCCGATGCCTAGGTTCCGTGCATGCATGGGAGACGCTCCGGATCCTCGTGAACTCGACCAGAAGGTGCTGAGGGAGTAAATGAACACCATGCAGGCCAACCTCGACAGCACGCTGAACGCGTTTCGGGTGGACGTGGAGCGGTTTCGGACGGACATGGAACGATTTCGGACGGACATGGAACGGCTTCGGACGGACGCAGAAGAACGGGCCACGACCGCACAATGGCGCATGTTCACGACCGTGGCCATCGCCACCGGCATCATCATCGCCGCCATGAAGTTGCCGTGGTAGGAATCGGCGGGCCGGCTCGGGATCAAACCCATGCCCATCCAGTTAGGAATGCCGGCGACGGCCGACGCCTGATGCGGAACCCGGCACCTCCCTGATTGGATAACCCGGCTTGGGGCAGCGCCTCCGACCCGGCCGATCCAGGTCGGGCGTCGTCGCTCAGTGGTCTGCCCCCTCAACCTGATCCACCCTGAGGCTCAGGATGTGGAGGGTCCGCCATGGCAAGGAAGCGCTACCAGCCGGAACCGATGGTCCGCCGACTGTGGCGGGTGGAAGTGTGGCACGGCCAAGGCCTGTCGATGGCGGACGCGATTCGGAGGGTCGGGATCGGCGAGGTCCCGTTCTCCCGGTGGCGCCAGGAGGATGCCGGGAGGAACGGCAACCCGTTGCGCCGCTGGAAGGATCCGGAGAAGGAGAACGAGCGGCTGCGTCGGGCGGTCTCCGATCGGGCGTGGGACCCGCAGATTCTCCCAGAGGTCGCTCGGGGGTATCTACTCACCCCCCTACTGATGACGAATCGTTTTTCCTGACGGGTTCGGATCCGGCATTTTCCCTTGCCCCTTTAACTCGCTCGCGACCGATGACCGGAGGTGCGTGTTCCGGCTGACAAGAAGCGGGTCGATCTTCGTCATCAGTAGGGGGGTGAGTAGATAGTGTCTGCACGGAAAATCACAACACATTGTATATGCAACCGTATTTAGAATCTGGAGAACCGAAGATTCCTTCTTTGATGGCATATGACGGCATATTCCGCTGAAATCAGGCTGGATTCGATGAATCTTCGCCCTGTCAATATTGAGCTTTCATTCATGTAATCCGAATCTTAGTGATTTTCCGGGCAGGCACTAGTAGTACGGAAACGTTGAACTGACGATAGTATTCTGGCAAGATTTCCGTGTCGGTCCGTGTCGGCCCCGTGTCGGCCCCGTGTCGGTGCGTGTCGGTACGCGTGAGCGCCCGATCGGTACGGCGCTTTCTTGTTCATCCCCACAGACCCGATGCCGAACATGCAGGCGCTCATGCTCTCTTGGGGATCGGACGGATCCGGTTTCCGGGAACCGAGCCTGTCTGCAGGGGTTCGGTGCGGGGATCGGAGTGGATCCTGGCCCACCCTCAGGGTAGGAAGCTCTATCGAGTGAGCCTTTCGGTGCCGGAGCGCCGGGAACTCCAGGCGATCGTCGACGGTACCGGAGCCGCCTGGCGTCGTCGTCGGGCGCAGATTCTCCTGATGGCGGACGAAGGGCGCGACGGCGGCAAACTCCGGGATGTCGACATCGCGCGCGGCTTGGGTATCGGCGCTTCGACGGTCGAACGCCTGCGCAAGCGTTGTGTTCTGGAGGGTTTGGAGGCCTCTCTCCGCCGCCGGGAGCAGGAGAACCGCCGACCGAAACTCCTGGACGGGGCGAAGGAGGCGAAGCTGGTGGCTCTGGCCTGTTCTTCCCCGCCCGAGGGTTGTGTTCGCTGGACACTGAAGCTGCTGGCCGGTCGTCGGATGGAGATGGAGATCGTCGAGAGCATCTCGAAAGAAACGGTACGGAAGACTCTAAAAAAAGGAGATCAAGCCTTGGCTGAAGCAGTACTGGTGCATTCCCCCGAGCCGCAATGCGCCGTTCGTGGCGGCGATGGAGGAGGTGCTGGACACGTACCAGCGGGATTTTGCCGAAGACGAGGTCCTGGTCTGCATGGATGAGACCAGCCGGCAGCAGACGAAGGAAACCCGCCTTCCCCGCCCCGTGCGGCCCGGGCAGCCGGAAATCGTCGACTACGAATACGAGCGAAACGGTACGGCCAATCTCTTCCTGGCGTTCGCGCCCAACGAAAATTGGCGTACGGTAAAGGTCACCGATCGCCGCACGGCGCGGGACTGGGCGCAGTTCATCCGGGAACTCGCGGACGATCCTATCCCCGGAAAGAAGATTGTACTGGTCATGGACAACCTGAACACACACGGCCCCGCGTCGTTGTATGAAGCCTTTGCACCCCGGGAGGCCATGCGGGTGCGAAAGCGGTTCGAGTTTCGGTACCCGCCGAAGCACGGAAGCTGGCTCAACAGGGCCGAAATCGAAATCGGCGCGTTGTCGCGACAGTGTCTTCGACGACGCATTCCTGATCGCGCCACCATGCTGCGGGAGACCGCGGCGTGGGTCAAGCGCCGCAACGCGGCCGGCGGCACCGTCGACTGGCGGTTCACGACGGCAGACGCCCGGGTGAAACTGAAGTCTCTATACCCATCAATCCAATGATTCCGTACTACTAGTTAGTGTCTGCACGGAAAATTATAACACATTGTATATGAAACCATATTTGGAATCTGGAGAACCGAAGATTCCTTCTTTGAGGGCATATGACGGCATATTCCGCTGAAATCAGGCTGGATTCGATGAATCTTCGCTCTGTCAATATTGAGTTTTCATTCATGTAATCCGACTCTTAGGGATTTTCCGGGCAGACACTAGTTAGTGCCCGCCCGAAAATGCCCCTTTCGGATGGTCTGCCGGCGCAATTGCGGGTTGGGACCCTCCCTCGGTGCCCCGTCCGCTCGGTTTCCGGGGGGATTTCTGCCGATGGGCAGCGGCATCCGGGCTTGTCCCGCCGCGAATCCGGCGGCCGGGGCGAGCGGCTCCGTTCCCGCCTCCGGCGGGCTTCGCGGATGGGGTGGAAGGAAGCCGCCGTCAGGCGGCGCGTCTTCGTCGTCGTTGGGCCCGGGCCCGGGCCTGCCGGTGCAGCAGCAGCCCGATTCGGTGGACGTTGAAGGCGGTCACGGACCGTGCCACCATCCGGGCAAACCCGTCCGCCCCATACGACAGGACCCGGTCCCTGCCGCGTGGCTCGAGGTTGTGGATCGCGGACTCCACGGCCGGATGCTGCCGACGCATCTTCCGGAACGTCGGGTCGGCTTCCCGTTTCCGGTCCGCCTGACCGAGCTTTCCCTTCTTCGGCAGCACGTTGTGCTCCAGCAGCTCGTCCAGAGTGATCCGGTTGGAGGGGCTGTGAAAGCCCCGATCGAAACTGCACAGGCGGAGGTCGGGGAAGCGAGCCTGGGCTTCTCGGATCCTGGGCACGGCAGGATCCACGTCTCCGCCTTCCCACAGGACCCGAGGGTGCAGGAGGAAGCCGTGTTGATCCTCCAGCACGGCCACCGGCACTCCGAGTTCCACCGGCACCCCGGCCTTGCCCTTCACACACCAGCGTGTGTGCTCTTCGAAGATCGAAAACACCTTCTCGCTCTGCGGAATCTTCTCGCCCTTCCGCAGACAGCGATCCACCTGGTGGATCTGCCGGCGGGCATGCTTGAGGTACGACTCGACCGAACGCACCGTGGGGATCGGGACGCCTCGCTCCAAAAGCACCGGTACCGTCTCTTCCGCCCGCCGGACCCACGCCCGGCTGGCGTCGAGGTACGCCTTGACCGGCTCCGGACGGGCCCGTCGGGTCTGCCGAACCTGCTGGAAATGCTGCTGCAGTTTCCGGCTCCCATGCTGCCACTGCCGCCATCCGGACACCCCCAAGCGTACGGCGACGCGACCCGTATCCCGCACCAGGCAACGCATCGCATCCCACAACAGGTGGACATCTGTCGGGTAGTGCACATCCGTCTTCACCACGAACGAATCGCAGCGGCCCCGCAGGGGGTCGTCCGACCGACGGCGGCCCCGGTCGTCCGCGTCGTTCGCGCCGTCCGCGTCGTCCGCGTCGTTCGCGCCGTCCGCGCCGTCCGCGTCGTTCGCGCCGTCCGCGCCGTCCGCGTCGTTCGCGCCGTCCGCGCCGTTCGTGCCGTTCGTGCCGTTCGTGCCGTTCGCGCCGTCCGCGTCGTTCGTGCCGTTCGTGCCGTTCGCGCCGTCCGCGTCGTTCGTGCCGTTCGTGCCGTTCGCGCCGTCCGCGTCGTTCGCGCCGTTCGTGACGTTCGTGTCGTCCTTCCGCTTCCGTGTCCGCTTCCGCTTCCGTACCAGCGCATGGCCTTTCTCCGCGATCAGCTGCGACACCTTCCCCAGCACTTCCGGTGTCAGCAGGCTCACGTTGTCCACCATCGTCTGATATCCGTACCAGGTGTGATCCCAGATGTCGGTGTGCCCCAGAAACTTCCGAACCGTCCTGTGCTCGTTCACCAGCTCGTGCAAGTGATCGAAGTCCTAGCCCAAACCCTGCTTCAGGAGACCCATCACCAGGATCTTCCACAACTCCATGCCGGGACGCCCTCGCAGGCGGGATACCTCGGGAAGGATCCCCTCCTCCAGGATCTCGAACCACCGGGCCCGGGTCGACCGGTCGGCATACACGTAGTGAAGGCCACGCAGCATCGGCGGAATGTCATCCCGCGAATATACGTTGATCTCGATCTCCTCGATCGCAACCTGGCCCCATTCCAGCTGAGAGCGGACGGTCTCCCGCATGGCCATTCTCCCGAAGATTCCCGAATCCCGCGCGATGTTCCGGCCCCAGCGGCCGATTCCCGCCCCACAGAGGGATTCTTCACCCCTTCAATAGCACACTTCTATCACTGGAGTCAACTGGTTGTACTTTTTCGGGCGGGCACTAGTTACGTCGGCGAAACAAACGACTCTGCCACCAGCAACGGATTGCCGTACGCAGCCTCCCAGTCGTCGCTGAGACGCCGCTGCATCCGCGACAACGCAAACGAGGCAAGACCCCGAAACGCTCGGCGACCTCCCAGAATCACAAATCTCGTGTTGTTTCCGATCAGGTGCAGCCGCTCAAACTGTTCTTTGCGGCGCCAACCAATCCAACGGTCCCGCGGCGCACAGCGGAAGGCGCCCGTTTGCCAGCCCGCAGCGCCAATCCACCGCCCGCGCCACGTGAACACGTAGCGCAGGCCTCGACCCGCAAACTGCTTGAAACCAAGATAATGATGACGGTCCACCACACGGTTCCAGCGACACACCTCATCCGGCCGCGCCAAGCGCACCACCACATCCCGGAGCGCAAAACCCTCCGGAGTCGTCTCGAAAACATCCGCGGGTATCTACTCACCCCCCTACTGATGACGAATCGTTTTTCCTGACGGGTTCGGATCCGGCATTGTCCCTTGCCCCTTTCACTCGCTCGCGGCCGAGGACCAGAAGTGCGTGTTCCGGCTGACAAGAAGCGGATCGATCTTCGTCATCAGTAGGGGGTGAGTAGATACATCCGCGGCGCGTTCCATGACCACCACGGATACCACGCCGCTTTACAAAAAGCCAGTGTATCTACTCACCCCTCTACTGATGACGAATCGTTTTTCCTGAGAGCCTGTGCGAAAACTATTGAGCGATCCCGATTCTGGTGTCTGCGATGTGGCTGGAGAGTACATCGGGATCAAACAAGCCCATTCCACATCTGTCAGGTAACTACTCACCCCTTGTTGGGGTCTGGTTGGCCATAGTGCTCGTTGAGGATGTCTGCGGCCTTTCCGTCGAGGGCGATGTGGATGGCGACGAGAGGGTTGTAGCCGAGTGCCTCCATGGAGGTGAGGAAGCTGGAGCCTCGGCACCATGCGGTTGCGTGGAGCATGGTGCGGAACCATCCGGACACTTTGATCTTGACCTTGGTCATTCGGATCTTCTGTTCTCCGGCATGGTTGGTGAAGCTGACGTCGGGGTCCTTCATGAAGCGGAGGACGGACGTCTCGTGTTTCACGAGACGTTCATGCAGGTTGTGGGCGTCGGACTTTGCGATGCGTCCCCGGGTTCCTTTCGTCCGCGGCGGGATATCGGGCAACTCCTTGGCGCCTTGGGTGAGGAGGGTGCGGTAGCGCTTGCGCACGGCCCGGCGGTCGGTCTCGTTCAAGGCCTTGGATGCGCTCTGGCCGACCCTGTGGCAGACCTCGCGCAGCAGGCTCTTCATCCATCGCGCCCAGCGGTAGCCGTTGGACTCGACGACGAAGGCCCGTTCGCGCAGCAGGTGGCTGCCGCACAGCTGGTGGCGGCACTGCTCGTAGCCCATGTACGCAGCCCAGCAGTCGTGGACCCGGACGCCCTGGTAGCGCGGGAGGATGCCGATCTCTTCGATCGCCTCCCGACCGCGCTTGCGGTGCGGGAACTTCACGGTCAGGGTCCCGTCGGTGACGACATGGAGCCATGGGGTCTTGCCGGCGACCCGGAATCCGGTCTCATCGACATGCAAGGCCGGGCGTTGCAGGAGATGGGCCACGGCGACCTCCTCCCAGGATGCGAGCGCATCCTGAAAGCGCCGGACATAGCCGAGGCAGGTCGCCTCGGAGAGCCTGATGCCGGAGATCGCGTGCACGAGCGAGACGGCACGGCGCAGGGACAGCATCTGGGCGATCCGCAGGTTGAGGACCAAGGCCTGGATGCGGACACCGTACTGCACGGGCCCCGGCATGAGGTCTGGGAACCGGCCCTTGGTCCGGGCCCGGCACTTCGGGCATTCCTTGATCTCGGCGTCGACGCGGCGCTCGACGACTTCGAACACGAGGTCGTAGAGGACGCGGCGCTCCCGATCGACGGGGTCGACGTCGTCGAGGTCGGCGCCGCAGGCGTCGCAGGCATCGACGGTGATCGTCTCCTGGACGGTGGTCGTGCGCCGGTGGCCGCCCGTCTGCGGGTTCGGCTTCGGGCCCTTGCCGTGGCTCCCGGTGCGCCGCGCGCTCTCGTCCGGGTCCGTCTGGGACGGCGGCAGACCGGAGTTCCGACTCGTCTTGCGCGTGGTCTTCTCCATGAGCACGGCCAGCAGCAGCTGGAGCAGCATCAGCAGGCCGCGGACGAGCGCCTCGCACTCCGGGTGGACCTTGCCTTGCGTGCGGAGATCCTGGAACCGCTTCTGGAAGGCGTCGACCTCCTGGCGCAGGGAGGTGCCGGCGACGCTCGTCATCCCGACGCCTCCACCGCCCGGATTGCCGCCCGCACGGCGAACCGCTCGCCTTCGGGCATCGTCCGGTAGCGCCGCGCCGGCGGCGGGCGCGTCAGGATGCCGCGGCGCTCCAAGGTCTCCAGCATCCCGAGGCCGGCCCCAACCCTGGAGCCGCCCTTTGCTGTCGTCCAGTGAAGGTGCTCGCAGCGGCCCGAACAGGGGGTCGACTTCAGGTCGATGATTCGCGGGTCCATGGGGATTCCCGCAGCCACGATTCGACGACAGCATGCGAATCGGCGGGCGCTGGTCAAGCGGTGCGTGGACGACCCGCCCACGCACCGAAACGTCACCTCCTATCCAAGGCTTGCCGGTATGGGAACACCGCCGTCACCGCGACGCACAGATCCGAATGCCCTTGCCCCGCCGGGCGATCGACCCGTCGTCGCCTTCGATCCCTACCCTGCCGCCATCCACACCTCCGACGCGGTCCGCCCCGATGGCCCATCTTGGAGAGGGTCCCTCCTAGGGCCTGTTAACGCTATAGAGGCTTGAGGGCATCGACGATGAGCGCGAAGTGGATGAAGAAGGTGAAGACAATATCAAGCTTGTCGAATCTCGTGAAGACACGCCGAAATCGCTTGATCCTCCGAAACAGGCGCTCGACTTCATTGCGTTTCTTGTACAATTCTCGGTCGTATTCCCACGGTGTGATCCGGTTGGCCTTCGGTGGGACCACGGGCTCCAGTCCCCGGCCTGCAACCAACGCACGGGTTTCGTCCCCTTCCTAGGCCTTGTCCATCACCAAACAACGTGCAGTATCCGGTAATGCCATGCGGTGCAGCAACGTGCGTCCCTGGGGCCCGTCCCCCTCCTGTCCTCCGGACAAGGAAAACCCTACCGCGTTTCGATCATTCGCAGCTACCCGATGAAGCTTGGTGGTCCAGCCCCCGCGCGACTTCCCGATGGCCTGAGGACCGTGCGTTTCGAGCGCTCCCGTGCCGTCCGGGTGCACCTTCACCACGGTGCTGTCCAAGGATAGCACCTCGACCTTCACCCGCATGATCTCCAAGCGCTGCAACTCCGCAAACACCCGATCCAGGACGCCTTTCTTCGCCCAGCGGTTCATCCGGGTGTAGATGGTGTGCCAGTTGCCGAAGTGCGCCGGCAGCCCGCGCCACTTGCATCCCTGCTCGGCCACGTACAGAATCGCGTTGAGAACCGACAGATTACTGAGCAAGACATTGCCGCGGTGCTTCGGAAAGACATGAGCGATACGCTCGTACTGGGCTTGCGTGAGTTCCATGACCGGGAATCCTCTCTACGAACCAGGGATCCGGATTCTATCACATATTCCACCACATAATGCGTTAACAGGCCCTAGCAACGTCAAGCGCAGATCTCCGGCGGAGGGGAACGGCAGCCCACGGAACCCGCTCCACCGGACCGCAGGGCGCGGACCCGCGACATCCGCGCGAGGGGCCCGGTCGCGTTGCGGACCCCTCCCCACAAGGCCGGAACGGGGAGCGGAAGCCGAAGATCGACCCACTTCTTGTCAGCCGAACCCCGTGCATCCGGTCCTTGGCCGCGAGCGAGGGAAAGGGGCACGGAACCATGCCGGATCCGAACCCGTCAGGAAAAACGATTCGTCATCAGTAGGGGGGGTGAGTAGATACAAGCCAGTACCAATACGAATCATCCGGAACCCGCAGAACCCAGCCTTCCAACAAACCTAGCGTGGGATGGCCGTGATCGTGACCCGGGCGCTGGACAACAGCCGGTACGCGGCCTTCTGTGCGGCGGCGGACGGGAAGATCACGGGCAGGGACGCGCCCGGAGCGTTCTCCCAAGCCCGGCCCATCGCCAGCACCCGCGTGCGCACGCGGCCGTCGGGATGCGAACCGCGGCCGTACTCGATGTCGGCCCAGTCGGCGTTCCCGGGCCGCCACGGCTCCGACGTGGTACCGAGGACGATGCCCCGCTCCCGAGACAGGACCTCTCGCCAGCCCTCGGCCAAGGGCCGGATCCACACCGCCTTCGGCGCGGTCGCACGGCCTCCCGGCGGCCGGCCCGAGGTCGGTTCGGCGCGCAGCGGCTCCACCCGGCCGCACGATAGCAGGTGCCGCGGTGCTCGGATCCCACATACGTGTAGACCGCCTGCGGCCGGGTCCCGTGCGCCGCCTTCCAGTCCGCGGCCAGGCGCGCCGTCGACCGGGCCAGCACGTGCGAGGCCAACCGGGCGACCCGGACGCCGGGCAGCAGGAGAAAGCGGTGCTGCTGGACCAGCTGCACCAGATTCGCGGCCCGCGCCGTCGCCGACCAGCCGATGGCCGCGTCCCGGGCCGCCTGATGCCAGCCTGCGGCCGTATACCCGAGGCCGCCGAGACGGCCGTGGCGCGACGACACGACCCAGAAGTTGAGTACCTTCCCCGGCCGGTGCTTCCAACCCTGCGGATGATGGGTCTCCACCATCTCGCGCCAGCGGCGCCGGTCCGGGGCCGCGCCCACCGGGACCAGGGTGACCGCCCCGAGATCCGCCAGCGTGCACGCCAGCTTCCGGTCCGGATAGGTGCGCTCCACCTCGCCGCCCGGACGGCCCGGCGTGCGGCACGGACCCGGCCGCGCCTCGGGCAGCAGGCACCCCGCCCGCTTCGCGATCCCGGGCAGAACCCCGCGCGCCTGGGACACGCAGGGCTGGCCCCGGGCGTTGCGCCAGTCCTCGCGTTCGCACAGCTCGCGCGCCAGCGCATGACGCGTCCGGCCGGCCTCGGCCGCCGCCGCCTTCAGCCACTCGACCGTGTCGGCGCGGAGATGTCGAAGTCCGACTTGCATGCCGTCACCATGACGGACGGACCGACGCACGTCAAGTGTGGCGGCATGAAAGGCTACGATCCGTGCCGCCACCCGCGGTGCGGCCGCCACCTGCTGCGCGAACTGGCCTTCGTCGTCGAGTCCCACGGCTACCGCTGGGCGCGATGGATGAAGAGCCTGCTGCGCGAGGTCTGCCACAGGGTCCACCAGAGCGCATCCAAGGCCTTGAACGAGACCGACCGCCGAGCCGTGCGCACGCGCTACCGCACTCTCCTCACCCAGGGCGCCAAGGAGCTGCCCGACCTCCCGCCGCGGACGAAAGGAACCCGGGGACGCATCGCAACGTCCGACGCCCACAACCTGCATGAACGTCTCGGGAACCCGAGACGTCCGTCCTCCGCTTCATGAAGGACCCCGACGTCCGCTTCACCCACCATGCCGGAGAACCGAAGATCCGAATGACCAAGGTCAAGATCAAGGGGTCCGGATGGTTCCGCACCATGCTCCACGCAACCGCATGGTGCCGAGGCGCCGGGTAGGAGGGGTCGTTGCCGAGCCCCTCCCCCCAGTTACGGTAGGAATGCGCATTACTGCGCACCCCCCGCACAGATCCGGACATGGACGTTCATCCATCCGGCTCCTACCTCGGGTGCTTGCCGGCAAACCGCGGATCCGGCCATGGGCGGCGGAGGGTGGCGCGCGACCCAGAACTCTCGGCCCTGCGCTCCCGTCGCTTCCGGTCGAACCTTGCGGCTTTCCGGATCCGGTCCGCCGCCTGAGGCACGCTTACCCGACCCTGCGTTCGGCGCGTGCTTTGGCGTCCCGAATTCCCCTTGGTTGGGGCCCTTTCCTCCAGCAACTCCGCAGGAGCTGACGCTCCCTTGTTCGCCGCCTTCCCAGGTCGTACGGCCCCATCCGACTTCTTCAAGCCGTTCGTCCTAGGCTTCGGTTTTCTCCTTCCCTACACGGTCCCGCCACGATCGGCGGGACAGCTTGAAGATCTCCCAGGGTATCTACTCACCCCCCTACTGATGACGAAGATCGATCCGCTTCTTGTCAGCCGGAACACGCACCTCCGGTCATTGGCCGCGAGCGAGTTAAAGGGGCAAGGGAAAATGCCGGGTAACTAGTGCCTGCCCGGAAACCCCTAAGGGTCGAATTACATGAATGAAAGCTCAATATTGACAGGACGAAGATTCATCGAATCCAGCCTGATTTCAGCGGAATATGTCGTCATATGCCATCAAAGAAGGAACCTTCGGTTCTCCAGATTCCAAATATGATTGCATATACAATATGTTGTGATTTTCCGTGCAGACACGAATTACGTCCAGACAAGACATGTGAGTCATAGGCAGGCCGCGGCCGTCCCGCGCGCACAGCGGCCCGCCAGCGCGCGCCGGAACCGGTAGGCAGGGAAAACCATGGGCCGCGGCCTTTCCGCGCGTCTGGGGGCTTCTGTGCGGACCTGTTTCCGGCCGATCCGCCCGATCCGGCGGACCTTCGCCCCCCAAGGGCGAAAAAGCGTCGCCCATGGCGACGCTTTTCTTTCCGCGGCCGGGGCCGCCGCTGGGTGCGCTCGAGCGCGCCCGGCGCCGGGTCCGCTAGCCGCCCGTGAAGTCGAAGTCCGCTTCGGACAGGTCGGCCGCGGAAACGTCAAACAGCGTTACGCTCCAGTCGTCGCGGGGGCCGGTAATGACTGCGTCGCCGTCGTCGTTGTCCTTCACGATCAGATCGGCGCGGGCCATTCCCTCGAATACGAGCACGTCGTCGCCGTAGCCGAAGTCGCCGATCGTGTCGTGGTCGCTTTCCGCGTCGAATACGAAGCGGTCGGCGCCGTTGCCCTGCCGCGGGACTTCGAAAAAGACTCCGCCGTAGAGAGTGTCGTTGCCCTTGCCGCCGTAGAGGGTGTCGTCGCCGTCTTGGCCGTTCATTACGTCGGTGCCGGCGCCGCCGTACAGGTAGTCGTCGCCGGACCCGCCGTAGAGACGGTCGCGGCCGTCGTCGCCGTAGAGCTCGTCGTCGCCGTCTTGGCCGCGCAGCAGGTCGTCGCCGCCATAGCCGACCAGGTAGTCGTCGCCGGCCCCGCCGTCCAGCGTGTCGTCGCCGCCGTAGCCGCGCAGCAGGTCGTCGCCCTTGCCGCCAAACAGCACGTCGTTGCCCGTCCCGCCAAACAGCACGTCGTTGCCCGTCCCGCCAAACAGCACGTCGTTGCCGCCAAACAGCACGTCGTCGCCGAACAGCCAGTCGGTATTCCGGCCGCCGCCGTAGAGACGGTCGTCGCCGGCGCCGCCGTAGAGACGGTCGTCGCCCTTGCCGCCTTCCAGCGTGTCGTTGCCGCGGCCGCCGTAGAGCTCGTCGTCGCCGGCGGCGGCGGGGTAGTTGGGGTCGGAGGAGTAGCGGCGGACGTGGGGGTGGTAGCCGCTGTCGCCGTGGAGCTCGTCGTCGCCCCTGCCGCCGCGGAGCACGTCGTCGCCGTCTTGGCCGTAGAGCTCGTCGGCGCCGTCTTGGCCGTAGAGCACGTCGTCGCCGTCTTGGCCGTAGAGCTCGTCGGCGCCGTCTTGGCCGTAGAGCACGTCGTCGCCGTCTTGGCCGTAGAGCTCGTCGGCGCCGGACCCGCCGTAGAGCACGTCGGCGCCGGACCCGCCGTAGAGCACGTCGGCGCCGGCGTAGCCGTAGATCGTGTTGTCGCCGGCGTTGCCGACGAGCCGATAGTCGTAGCCGTCGCGGCCGTCGCGCGGTATCGGAAAAATACACGTGCCGTCGGGCAGCGAGCCGTAGCTGGAGTTGTAGTGGTAGCGGTAGCGGTAGCACGCCATGGTCCGATCCTCCAAGTGCCGGGTAGGAGGGGTCGTTGCCGAGCCCTCCTACACCGGCAGTTCCCGGCCCGCAGCGTAGCACACGGCCGGAATCCGGCCCTTCGGCTCGCCGCGGCGCTGGGTCCGCCGGAACCGGCGCGCACAGCGGCCCCACAGCGCGCGGGAAGGGCGCGGGCCATGGTCTTGGCTACCCTCTCGGCGCGCCCGGCGGCTGACGGGCCGATATGCGCCGGGAACGCGGCCGGGGCGCCGCTGGCAGCGCTCGGCGCCGGAATGCGCGGCGGGCGCTTCGCCGGGGTGCGCGCCGGAGGCCGTCCCGCGCGGATCGCTTCCCGCACGCGCCAGCGGCAGCCGGGCCGCGCATTCCTCCGAGCGCACTGGCGGGGGCCGGCAGCGTGTTCCGCCGCCCGGCGGGGGCCGGGCCGCGGGGCCGAACCTTCGTCCATTCCGGGCTTAAGTGCCCAACAAGCGCGTAAGCGCTGGGTCGTAAGACCCAGTACGGTGGACCTTTAGCATTGGTCCCAACCGGCCAAAAGTGGACCGTTAGAGCCTGTACGGAAACTATTGAGCGGTCCCGATTCTGGTATCTGCGATGTGGCCGGAGAGTACAGTTGGGATCAAACAAGCCCATTCCACATCTGTCAGATTGCTTTCGAAGCGGTCTCTCCGACGCCGATACTTTGCACGAGCGGCCAGAATCGGGACCGCTCAATAGTTTCCGTACAGGCTCTTAGAGCCTGTGCAGAAACTCAGATGCCCTGACCTCGGAAAGCTGTCTTGGGTCTGACGGGGCCCCTTTCCGCAGGAAAACCAAGGGTTCTTCAGGGTTCGGCAGATTTGAGAGCATGATTCAAAGCTCTTCAATGTCGTCGCCAGCCACATCGTAGAGGCTGGAATCGGGGCCGCTCAACAGTTTCCGCACAGGCTCTCAGGGACGCAAGCTGCCGAACTGAACCGCATGGCATTGCCGGATACCGCACGCGGTCTGGTGACGGACCAGGCCGGGGAAGGTGACGAAACCCGTGAGCTGGCCGCAGGCCGGGGACGGGAGCCCGTGGTCCCACCGCAGGCCAACCGGGTCACGCCATGGGATAAGGATCAGGAACTGCACAAGAAACGCAGGGAAGTCGAGCACCTGTTTCGGAGGATCAAGCGGTTCCGCGTGTCTTCACGAGATTCGACAGGCTTGATTTCGTCCTTCACATTGTATCTAGTAGTACGGAATCATTGGATTGCTGGGTATAGAGACTTCAGTTTCACCCGGGCGTCTGCCGTCGTGAACCGCCAGTCGACCGTGCCGCCGGCCGCGTTGCGGCGTTTGACCCACGCCGCGGTCTCCCGCAGCATGGTGGCGCGGTCGGGAATGCGTCGTCGAAGGCACTGTCGCGACAACGCGCCGATTTCGATCTCGGCCATGTTGAGCCAGCTTCCGTGCTTCGGCGGGTACCGAAACTCGAACCGCTTTCGCACCCGCATGGCCTCCCGGGGTGCAAAGGCTTCATACAACGACGCGGGGCCGTGTGTGTTCAGGTTGTCCATGACCAGTACAATCTTCTTGCCGGGGAAATGATCGTCCGCGAGTTCCCGGATGAACTGCGCCCAGTCCCGCGCCGTGCGGCGGTCGGTGACCTTTACCGTACGCCAGTTTTCGTTGGGCGCGAACGCCAGGAAGAGATTGGCCGTACCGTTTCGCTCGTATTCGTAGTCGACGATTTCCGGCTGCCCGGGCCGCACGGGGCGGGGAAGGCGGGTTTCCTTCGTCTGCTGCCGGCTGGTCTCATCCATGCAGACCAAAACCTCGTTTTCGGCAAAATCCCGCTGGTACGTGTCCAGCACCTCCTCCATCGCCGCCACGAACGGCGCATTGCGGCTCGGGGGAATGCACCAGTACTGCTTCAGCCAAGGCTTGATCTCCTTTTTTTAGAGTCTTCCGTACCGTTTCCTTCGAGATGCTCTCGACGATCTCCATCTCCATCAGACGACCGGCCAGCAGCTTCAGTGTCCAGCGGACACAACCTTCGGGCGGGGAAGAACAGGCCAGAGCCACCAGCTTCGCCTCCTTCGCCCCGTCCAGGAGTTTCGGTCGGCGGTTCTCCTGCTCCCGGCGGCGGAGGGCGGCCTCCAGACCCTCCAGAACACAGCGTTTGCGCAGGCGTTCGACCGTCGAGGCGCCGATGCCCAGGCCGCGCGCGATGTCGACATCCCGGAGTTTGCCGCCGTCGCGCCCTTCGTCCGCCATCAGCAGAATCTGCGCCCGACGCCGCCGCCAAGCGGCTCCGGTACCGTCGACGATCGCCTGGAGCTCCCGACGCTCTGGCGCTGAAAGGCGCACTCGATAAAGCTTCCTGCCCTGAGGGTTGGCCATGATCCACTCCGATCCCCGCACCGAACCCCTGCAGACAGGCTCGGTTCCCGGAAACCGGATCCGTCCGATCCCCAAGAGAGCATGAGCGCCTGCATGTTCGGCATCGGGTCTGTGGGGATGAACAAAAAAGTGCCGTACCGATCGGGCGCTCACGCGTACCGACACGCACCGACACGGGGCCGACACGGACCGACACGGAAATCTTGCCAGAATACTATCGTCAGTTCAACGTTTCCGTACTACTAGATACGCTCGGGGAACCTTCCGAGCCCCGCGCGGCGTCGCCCAGATCACAATCCTGTCCATGCCGGCTCGAGATTTCCGAACGGCGTGCCTGCCGGATGCGGGGGCAGCAGTCGGCCCGGCCGGCGACGGAAGACCGGTCCCGACCCACCTTCGCGCACTTCCTCGGATCCATCTGCCGGAGTCGATTGACGGCCCCGCCCCCGATGCCTAGGTTCCGTGCATGGGAGACGCTCTGGATCCTCGCGAACTTGACAAGAAGGTCGCCTTGCTGAGAGAGGAAATGAACACCATGCAGGCCAACCTCGACAGCACACTGAACGCATTCCGGACGGACCTCGAACGGTTTCGGACGGACATGGAACGGCTTCGGACGGACGCAGAAGAGCGGGCCACGACCGCACAATGGCGCATGTTCACGACCGTGGCCATCGCCACCGGCATCATCATCGCCGCCATGAAGTTGCCGTGGTAAGGATCGGCGGATCGGCTCGAGAGCAAGCATATGCCCATCCAGTCCGGAATGCCGGCGATTGCCGACACCCGATGCGGAATCCCGCACATCCCGTGATCGGACAGCCTGTCTTGGACAACGCTGCCGGCCGCCCCGCCGATCCAGGTTGGGTGAGGTCGCTCGGGAAGGGTGCGATGCCCGGAGGACGCGGTGCGTTTTCGGGCACTGCAGCCCCGTATCCTGTTCCGGGCAAGTTGCGCCCGGACCCCGTGGCCTGCCCCCGTTGACTGGTCCAGTACGAATGTTCGTGCATGGGCGGCTTCTCCGCCAGGCTGGCCGGTCGGCTCCGCTATGCTCCGCCGGCCGGCCAGCCTGGCATGATCGTTTCCGGGGCTGGGGGCCTTTCAACTGGAAACCGTTGACTCCGTTGATTTCAGCACATCGAGATCCCGCATTATTCGGTAGTTTTCGACGAAATGGAGGAGGATTGAGTATCCCTGCCGGAGTTTCTGAGTTCCCGGCCGGAGGCACATCGGGTCACACTGTGGGCATATGATCGAGAACTCTACAAGAAGCGAAATGAAGTCGAGCGTCTTTTGCGGATTCCCGGTCTGATCGGTCAATTCCCACCCCAAAACGGGATTCTTCGTCCCCTCTATATCACGATCTAGACCGAAATTCCAGCACAGATCAGACGTATCATTTTGAATGTATTGATGTTTGAGAGAATCGGGTGTGTCGCTACTGGGAACGCTAGAGGCGTACGCCGAGGTGGTTTAGGGCCTTTTTCTGGAGCAGCGTGGGCCGCGGGGTGACTTGGAGGGGCCGCACAGGGTTTCGATCTTCTCCATAGGCCAGGAGGAGAGACTGGCGGCGGGGGGGGGGCAAGTTGCGGTTGGGGACGATGTCTACACACATGGCAACGCATATGGGGGCCACAACCGGATGTGTCAACAGAGAACGCCACCGTTACATGGCAACATCTATGTGCCGTCTCCGAGCTATTTTGTCAGCAAGATCAATCGCTTGGCGTGGTTCTTCCGCTGAAATCACCTGGAACTTCGGTTTAGGCTATAGAATCGAGCGGTTGTGCATTTTTGGGCGGGCACTATTTGGTGTCTGCACGGAAAATCACAGCACATTGTATATGCAACCATATTTGGAATCTGGAGAACCGAAGATTCCTTCTTTGAGGGCATATGACGGCATATTCCGCTGAAATCAGGCTGGATTCGATGAATCTTCGCCCTGTCAATATTGAGCTTTTATTCATGTAATCCGATTCTTAGTGATTTTCCGGGCAGGCACTAACTAGTGCCCGCACCGAAAAAGTACAATGGCTTGACTCTGAAAGTGGAATCGTGATATAGAGGGGACGAAGAATCCCGCTTTGATGCGGGAATCGGCCGATGCGGTCGAGAATCGGCCGGATTTTCGGAAATCTTCGCGAGAATTGCCATGCGAAATGTCATTCGCCTGCAGATGGAATTGGGTCAGGTTGCGATCGAGGAGATCGAGATCGACGAGAGCTCGCGGGATGACATTCCGCCGCTGCTGCTCGGGCTTCGGCACGTGTATGCCGACCGGTCGGTTCGTGCCCGGTTGTTCGAGATCCTGGAGCAGGGGATCCTTCCCGAGGTGTCCCACACGAAAGGGCGTCCCGGCATGGAGCTGTGGAGGATCCTCGTGATGGGTCTCCTGAAGCAGGTCCTGGGGTGTGACTTCGATCGTCTGCACGAGCTGGTGAACCAACACCATACCGTTCGGAAGTTTCTGGGACACTCCGGCTTCTGGGACGAGACCCGGTACCGGTATCCCACGGTGGTACACAACGTGAGCCTGCTGACGCCGGACGTGCTGGGGGAGGTGTTGCAGCTGATCGCGGAGAGCGGCCATGCGCTGGTGCGGAAGCGGAAGCGGAAGAGCGGCCCGGGCGGTCGCCCGTCGGAGGAGCCCCTGCGGGGCCGCTGTGATTCGTTCGTGGTGAAGACGGATGTGCACTTCCCGACGGACGTCAACCTGCTGTGGGATGCGATGCGTTGCCTGGTGCGCGAGACGGGCCGCTCAGCCCTGCGGGCGGGGGTGTCCGGAGGGCGGCAGTGGCGGCATCGGAGCCGGAGACTGCAGCGGCTCTTTCAGAAGGTTCGGCGGACCCGGCGGGCCCGTCCGGGGCCGATCCAGGCGTACCTCGACGCCTGCTGGGAGGAGGTCCGACGGGCGGAAGCGACGGTTCCTGCGCTTCGAGAGCAAGGCGTCGGAGCCCCCAGGATTCTCCGGATCGAGTCGTACCTCAAGCATGCCCGGAGGCAGCTCGACCAAGTGGACCGCCGCCTGCTGAAAGGCGAGAAGATCCCGCAGGAAGAGAAGGTGTTTTCGATCTTCGAGGAGCACACGCGCGGGTGCGTGAAGGGCAAGGCCGGGGTTCCGGTGGAACTCGGAGTGCCGGTGGCCGTGCTGGAGGATCAGCACGGCTTCCTCCTACACTCCCGGATCCTGTGGGAAGGCGGAGACGTGGATCATGCCGTGCCCATGATCCGGGAAGCCCAGGCCCGCTTCCCCGACCTCCGCCTGTGCAGCTTCGATCGGGGGTTCCACAGTCCCTCCAACCGGATCGCACTGGACGAACTGCTGGATCACAACGTGCTGCCGAAGAAGGGAAAACTCGGTCCGGCCGACCGGAAACGGGTCGCCGACCCGACGTTCCGGGAGATGCGCCGGCAGCATCCGGCCGTGGAGTCCGCCATCAATAATCTCGAGCAGCGCGGCATGGACCGGGTCCTGTCGTATGGGGCGGAGGGTTTTGCGCGGATGGTGGCGCTCTCCATGGTGGCCTTCAATGTCCACCGCATCGGGTTGCTGCTGCAGAGACAAGCCCGGGCCCAAGCCCGACGACGACGAAGACGCGCCGCCTGACAGCGGCGCCCCCACCCCATCCGCGAAGCTCGCCGGGAGCGGGAACGGAACCGCTCGCCCTAGCGTCCGGATTCTGGGTGGGAAGGGCCCGGATGCCGCTGCGAATCGGCAGGAATCCCCTGGAAACGGAGCGACCGGAGGCCCCGGAGGGTGGGTCCAACCCGAAATTTCGCCGGAAGGGCCGCCAAAATGACCATTTTCGGTGCGGGCACTAGTTACTCCGCTTCTTGTCAGCCGGAACACGCACCTCCGGTCATTGGTCGCGAGCGAGTTAAAGGGGCAAGGGAAAATGCCGGATCCGAACCCGTCAGGAAAAACGATTCGTCATCAGTAGAGGGGTGAGTAGATACGATCGATCCTTTTCTTGTCAGCCGGAACACGCACTTCCGGTCATCGGCCGCGAGCGAGTGAAAGGGGCAAGGGAAAATGCCGGATCCGAACCCGTCAGGAAAAACGATTCGTCATCAGTAGAGGGGTGAGTAGATACTCAGGATGTTTGTTCAAGCGCGGAGTTAATTCGGCAGGAGCCCGTTAACCGCTTGGAAAACCGATTCGAAGCAATCGAAGTCGTTATCTCCCAAGTGCTCGGCGAGTGAGTCGGCATTCTCGCTGAAGTATCGCGCCGGGCGGTAGTGACTGAAGCGAACTTCCTCCGGAAGTGGGCTTCCTTTCAGATACTCCTCGATTCGCCGGATAACTCGAGGATGATCTGAATCCAATTCAGTGGACCGGATTTCGCACCCAAACTCCGCATTCACCAGCCGCAGGTAGAATTCAACGCCGAACAAATCTTCAATATCCGCTTCGTCGTCCTGAGTGAACTCTGCGAACGTCAGTATCTTCTGCCTCTTCAACAATTTCTTTCTGTACAGATTTTCTACTTGCTGCCGATCACGCTCATGAAAATCAACGAGTACCGCCACATTCAGGTCGTTCTGCGTACCGATCAGCGCCACGAACGCTGGAATCTTCCCAGCTCCTCCCACAGGCGTGATCGTCCATCGGGTACTGAGACCGATCTTGCCCCGTTTCTCAAGAAGGGCTGACATGATCTGGATGTACAGAAGGTCCGAGGCACCTTCAACAACCAAGCAATTGGGACCTACGAACAATGTCTGATGAATCTCGTATCCTAGGGCACCCTGGAGTGGGAACAGACTGTCCGAAGTTGCATCGAGAACATCGCCAACTACCCTTGTCCCCTGTTTGTCGTCAGGCAGATCATCCGATCCCTCTTCTACGCTCAAGTCCTGAACAATCCGGACGTGATCGAAGCGTGTCGGATCGACCATGAAAGGTGAATGCGTCGTATAGATAAGCTGGTGATGCGGCCTGAGTTCCTCCTCGAAGTAGCGAAGCAGGTCTGCCTGGGCTTTTGCGTGAAGGGATAGTCCGGGTTCATCCAACAGCAGAATGAGGTTTTCACCCTGCTTGCGGAGCTTTGAATACCATGCGAGAAAGGAAAAGAACCATATGAAGCCGCGAGACCTTGTGCCAAGGGCGGTACTGACCATGTGTTTGGTGTCCTGCACTCTTCCCAAGATGTTCATCCCGCTCGTCATGTCGGGAGGATCTCCAGATTGACCAGGACGAATATCGAATTTCATGCGCAAGTGGCTATTTTGAGACCAGTATTTCAGTGCCTTATTCGTAAGCCGGTTCTCCGCTGCTTCAAGCCGGCCGAGCAACTTTTCAGTTTGTTCGGGATTCATAAGTTGATCCAGATTTAGTCCGGCAAATTCAATAAGCCCGAGCAGCGGTTCATCAGCCTCCTCAAGATTGCCTTGATTACAGCGATCCTGGAGCGCATTGAGGTTGTCTTGTCCTTTCATCTGGTAGTATTCATCGAAATATAGATACTTCGGAGATTTAGGGAAAATTATCTGGTCGTATATCGCTTTCTCCACATCTCCATCAGGTATTTCGCCGAGGCGTCGGCCGAACTCTCGTGACGCATCTGTCTCTTCAATGCCTTGAAGGGCCTCGAGTAAATTCGGAATGCTCTCGCAGGATTCCAGCGATTCGCTCAAGGAATTCGGCAGATCAGCGCTGGCCACGAGATGAGATATTGCAGCTTCATGGTCTACCTGCAGCCCGGAGCACGTCACCTGGTTGGAGTAGTCCTTGCGTAATTCGACGACTGCATTCCTGTCCTTCAGGCAACGGACTCCATACATGGATTCGATTGTTTCGATGCACTCAGCATCGAGTGCGTAGGTTGCCCGAACGACATGCGCAACGTCTTGGGGATCATTCGCAAGGCCTTCCTCATAGTCGATCAGATCACGACGCGGGTAGTCTCTGGTCGTATCGAAATCTGCGTCAGAAGCGCGAACGGGATTAAGTCGATACAGTGCCTTTAGCAGTGCAGTCTTGCCTGCTTCATTTTTCCCGACAAGACAGGTAACCTCGCCGATCTCGAACTCCGTGGAATCCCGGATGCTCTGAAAGTTGGTGATTTGTACTCGTTTGAGTATCATGGTACGGTCAATCCAGATGTGTTCGGTCGGCGGTAGCGGCTGGCAGGCAAGGTCATCCGTTCTCGTCCGCAATCAGACCGAGTTCGCGAAGGGGTTCGACCACCCCGTTCTCCAACTTGGCCCTGTCGTACCCTTGGGGCAGCGCGGCTCTGGCCTTGATGGAGACTTCGCCCGCGACGTCGGCGAGGTTGGCGAGGGCATTCCATGCGGCGTACAGGTCGTGCTGGCCTGCGGTGAAGGACAGGGTGACCTCTCGGGCGTCCGAGTGCTCGGTGGAGGCTGTGTCGTTATCCGTATCTTCGGCTGCGCCGGTGTCACCTCCGTCACGTGATTCGTCGTCAGGAGTATCGTTTCCTCCAGCCGTTGCGTCGGACGCGGCGGGTAGCTCAGGCAGCGCTGTCGGATTGATCAGAAAGCCCGCATCCAGATCGATTTCGTCGACGGCGACGGTCCGCTCGAATGCGACGCGGTGCCGGCCGACCTGGTAGCGGCCGTCATCGCCGAGCTGCGGGCGCCCGGTGACATACCCGAAAAGGCCGGTCTCCACCCCGCGAGCGACAGCGCCGCGCACCGCTTCGGCGGAGAGTATGCGCGGGAACCCGAGGAACTCGTAGAAGCCGGCCAGTACCTTGTCGGTGGCAATGCCGGCGGCATGGTTTCCCGGCTCTCCAAGCTTGAACAACTCGACGAGTTTTCCGGGCGCCACGGTTTCGAACACGCACCGCTGAACCATCGTCAGCAGCTCCATCAGGCGCTGGTGAATGAGTGCGCGCTTCTTCTCGTCGAGCGTGGTCTGGAGCGGGCGGCCTCCCAGGCGGACCGAGTCGAAGGTCAACGTCTTGTCGCCGACCGCGGGCAGCCAGACTTCGCCGTAGAGCCTGAGCAGTGCGGATTCGGCGGCCGCCTTCTCCGTAGCATCGCGCTCCTTGAGTTGGCTCCGCTGTGCAGTCGTGAGGTTGTGCTCGCGCCATTTCCCCTGAATTCGCTCGACCGCGAGCAGATAACGCACGCTGCGCCGCACGGTCTCGACCTGATCGGCAGCCGGAACCGCAAGCCCGAGGCCGTTGCAGAACTCGCGTTGCCGGTTGCCGAACTTCTCGCACAACACGAGCGCTTCGTGGCGCCGTTCCGCCTCCGGTCGCGCTGCGAACTCGAGCGGCAGGTAGACGATCAGGAAGTGCGGATCCCGGTCCGGCACGTCGCTCGGCTTGCCCGGCCAGACGATGGCGCGCTGCCCGGCAAGCCGCTCATCAAGCATGCGGCGGATGCGCGCACGAACTCGACTTTCGTCCCTGCCGACGGCATCGGCTTCCTGTTCGACAAGCAACGTGACGTTGGGATCCCTCTTGAAGCAGTAGCGCACGTCATCGAAGTGCAGGTACAGGCATTGCTCCTTGAGCTCCTTGAGACAAGCCTGGATGGTGGTCGTGTCGAGATCGGGCCCGATGCTCGCGCCGAGCAGTTCCGGCTCGCCGATGCCAGGTGGCAGCAGGTCGCCGTGCTCCCCCTCTCCCCGACGCAACCCGCCGAAGGAGTAGAGCAGCATGGTGGTGGCAAGACGGGTGGCGGGCTGCTTTCCTGCCTCGGCCGTGACTTCCCGGGCGCGCCGGTCGTCGATGCGGCGGGTGCGCGCGTTGGCGCCGACGAAGTCGTGCTCCAAGCACGCCTGGAAGTCCTCCCGCTGGCCGACCTCCTTGAAGAAGGCAAGGCGCACGTCGTTCTCCTGAATGGGAACGTCGCCGGGTCCGAGCAGCGAGCCGGAGGTGCCCGCGCGGTAGGCTGCGCGGAGGCAGGAGGCCAGGAAACGCAGCGAGCCGCGGGTACGCTGGAAGTCCGGAAGGGCGGCCCAGCGCTCGCGCATCAGGTCGATCAGGGCGGGATGGAACGGATACGACGCCTTGATCCGTTCACGCAGCGCAGCACCCTCGTCTTCTGCCTGCAGACGCTCCGGCTCACCCTGCGCGTGGGCGCGCCGCATCTGCGTGAACCTTTCGCCGTAGACGTCTGCTACGGTGGTCGTCACGCTCGCATCAGGCGCCCCGGCGAGCAGCCGACGTTGGATGACGTTGAGGACCTCATTGCCTTCCACCGGCTCGCGGCGCTGGTCCTTGCGAGACGCCAGATGCTCAACGATCTGGAGCAGGCCGGTGTATTCGAGGGACTCGCTCTTGCTCGACTGCAACGAATAGACAAGCACCGCGTTGTCCACGCTCCCGACTGCTGCGGTCAACCGTTGAAGGAACGACAACGTCTCGTCGCGGAGGGTGGTCTGCTCGACGCGGATTCCGCCGACACTGATGAGGTACTGCAGCACCTCGTCGAGGAGGATCAGGCTCGGCCCGCCCTTGAGCAGGTCGATCAGCGCATCGGCGCCCGGAGCGACCCGAGCCTCGTCCTGTGCGCGCACCAGGTCATAGCCTTGCCGGCCGCCGAGCGCCCAGCCGATCCAACCCCAGAGAGTCCTCGCGTTGATGTCCGCGCCGGGCGCCTGTTTCCCGTTGGTCGAGTCGAAGAACTGTCCATCGACGACCGCGACGCGCACACCCTTCGGCCTCGGAAGTTCGGCCGCTTCCGGCAGCGCCTCGAGCGCCGTGCGGGACCGGGCTGCGTGCAGCAGGGCAGCCAAGGTGTGAGACTTGCCGCCACCGAAGGGCGTTTGCAGTCTGAGCACGCGGTTGCCTCCAGCGCCGGAAAGGCGTCCGAGCACGTGTGCGAGCAGGGACTTGAGGCCACCCGTCAAGTACGACGCGGCGAAGAAGCTGCGGGCGTCGCGGTACACCGCCGGGACGCGCCTGAGCTCCGAGTCGGGCTGCTTCTGCTCCTTGCCGATCAGGTAGTCGGACAGGGTACCGAGATCAAGCGCAAAGATATCCTCGGAGAAATCGTCGGAAAGCACGTCAGGATGCAGGTCGACGCACTGCAGCCAGGGTCGCAAATGGGGGTTCATCGAGATTCGTCTCCGCCGAACAGTTCCTGTTGCCCGATTGCCGGCGACTCCGTTTCGCGCGCGTACGCGCCTCCCTCGACGACGCTTCGCCAGTTGGCATTGAGCCGAGTGAGCGCGCCGAGTTCGGAAGTTGGCGACGCAGACGGTGCGGCCGATCCCCCGAGGGCCGGGGCCGACAACGCTTGGGCAACCAGTCGAAGCTGCTCCCCGTTCGGGCGAGTCGCTTCAAGGTACTCCTGAAGCGCGGCCGGCCGCTTCTCGAGCACGTAGAGCAGCCGGTGCAGCACATCGATCAACGGTGCGGCCCTGCCATTCACGGGGAGGCCCAGCGCTTCGTCATCACCGCGCTCGGTGTAGTCTCGCACACGGAACTTGCCGCCGGATTTCTCGACCAGCTTCGGGGCGTTGCCTGTCAGTCCCTCAGGGCCGTCGACTTCGATTCCTTGCGGGTAGCAGAAGACGTAGGCGTCACCCGCCTCGATGGCCGATTCACGGTAGGTGAACCGCCACAGGATATAGAACCGGGTGACGGAATCGACGGCCGTGACCGCCGCGCCCCGAAGGCCAAAGATCTCGTCGAGCATCACGTCGAGCACGACCCCTTCGACATCGCGCAGATACTGCTCGGCGGAGACCGTCTCGCCGTTGGCGTAGTCGACCCGGGCAAACCGCGTATAGGCGCGCAGACCGGCACCGACGGCTGCCATCAGGAGGTCGGCGCCGCCGATGCCCTTGCCGCCGTTCCACAGGGTTCGCACACGCTCGCGCGCGATCCGGCGGAGTTGCGGCTCGACCTCCGATTCGTACTGCCCGACGATGGCCTGTTCGCGTCGGCGCGCGACGAAGAAGATGCTGTCGGAGAGGGCGGCGGCGCCACGCGCGTTGACGCGGCCCCGTGATTCGGTTTGCACGGGCCAGGCTTCGGTGACGGTCATGCCCGCGCCGACAAGTGCGCGGATCAGTGTCGCCCAGCCTTCGGTCGTGCGGTGCGCGTACACGCAGACCAGCGGCGCCCCCGGCTTCAGCACCCGTCGGGCTTCGGCGAGCGCGTTGCGCATCAGTCTTTCATAATGCGCCTTGGCTTTCTCCGCGTTGCCGCTGTGCGCGCTCGGCTGCGCTACGGCCTCGCGGCGCTTGGGAGGCGTGGGAAGCGTGAAGTGCTCCGGATAGAGGTCGCCGACAATTCGCTTCAGCCAGACGTAGAAGAAGGCCGACAGGTCGGCGTAGTAGATGCTGCTGTAGTAGGGCGGATCGGTGAACACCGCGTCGAACGTCTCGTCATCGTAGAAGAGCTTCTCGGCATTTCCCCGAGTGACAACGCAAGAATTCTTGATCTTGGCCAGCTCCCGTATGCAGAATACTTCGCGATCCAAGGCGAAGGGCAGGCTGCCCGTGGTCGCGGCAAATGGATTGATATCAGAAAAGTCGTAAATCATCTTCAAGGCTTGGCGGTCACCGATTGCCCCGCGTGTGATTTGGTCCTGAGGTTCCCACCGAGAAAACTTGTTGAACGCGATCACGAACCTTCCGAAGGCCATCGCGAAGAAGGTTGTCAATGCCCGCGCACGGTCTTCCGAAACCCCTTGGTCGAGCATCTCCGCATGGGCTCGCCGGATGTGCTTGACAAGCGTAAAGAGAACGAGAAGTTGCCGCGGTGTGAACAGTTTTCGGTACGTCTCGAAGCCGTAGGCCGGCAACTGGTCCCGAAGTTTCCCCTGGAGTTCCTCTTCGGGGCGGGTGTAGCCAAGTTCCGTCTCAAGAGTGTTCAGACGGTGCTCGACATCATCCACCGCGAGCGCGATTCCGGCATCCGGCGGCAGGTAGACCTTACGGCGCTTCTTGCTCTTCGGCCTCTTGGGCGGCAGTGCGGCCACAACGGCAGCAAGCGATTCGCCCATGCGCCCGGCCGCCGCCATTTCCTTCACGTGATCGGCGGGCGCCGGGGTGCCGCAGGCCACGCAGGCTGCCTGCCCGGCGCCCGTCTGGCCGGTGTGCTGCGACACTTCGCGGGCGGTAGCGCCGGTCACGATGTCCCAGCACAGCCGGTTGCCGTCTTCGATTCGCGGCACGGCGGCGATGGCGCCCCCCTTCTTCCGCAGCCACGACTGCCTGACCAGCGGGACGGGCGCCAAACAGCCGGGGCGCCGACAGGGCACGGTACGCGCCCAGATGTATGCGACGGGGTCGGCGCGTGTGCCGGACACGGACTCGGTGTTGCCGAACAGCTCATCCCACTGAGACTCCTGCCGCGTGGCCTCTACGGTCTGCGAAAGTGCGATCGGCCGGTAGAGATCGCCGATCTCGTCGCGCATTCGGTCCAGGATCACGGCGCTCCAGCGCTGGAAGTCATCCGCCAGCTTTGCGCCGAAGGATTGCGGATAGACGAGCGTACAGAGCTCGATCAGATGGGCGACCGGGTTGTAGTCCACGGCATGACTCTCGCAGCCCAGTCGCGCTGCCTCGAGTGGAATGGCCCCGCCGCCGGCGAACATGTCGAGGACCTTGGGTGATTGCCCGCCGTTCCATTGCTTGATCTTCTTGCGCGCCGTGGAAACCACACCGGGATCGGGGTCGTAGGCGGCGAGCTTCGCTACGAAGGATGCGGCTTTGTCTCGTTCGGCGTCGGTGCACGGTGCCGGTGCCAATGCGGCGTAGATGGAGGCTCGACATGCCGTGATCGGACGACGGGCCGGCCAGTAGTGGATCAGTTCCACATAGCGCCGAGGATGCAGCTTCTCCTTCGACGCGAGGGCATTGAGCAACTCCAGCGGCAGGTAATCCTCGATCAGACGAAGGTCGTCGGGCGTCATGCGGCACCCTCCTGGAGATCTTGCGCCGCTTGTTCGACGGCATTCGCCGGAATGTCGTAATGGCGTGCGGCAACGACCTCCTTTTTCGCATGGTCCAGATGCCTGGCGGGGTTGCGGACGATTACCGGGACGGCGTCCGGGTTCTCGAGCGGATCCCAGACCACGTAGAGCCAGTAGGTGTCGCCGAGCTGCTGGGCCTTGTACCACTCGTTCGTGGTGAGTCGGATCGGGTGGCCCGCCCTGCGGCCCTTGACCTCGATACGCCGCACGCCGTCCACCGGGTCGCGGTATCCGGTTTGTGGGTCAGGAGCCGCGAGGCTCCGGATGTCGAAGCCGATCTTGAGATGCCCCACCCGCTCGCAATCGCGGTTTCGGGCCTCTTCGTGCGCGACGACGATGTCCTCGGCAGCAAGCTCGATCCGGCGCTTCAGTCCTGCATCCTGCTCCTCGGCCAGTTCCGGAAAGTTGTCGATTGCCGTGTCCGAAGGCAGGACCAGACAACTGGCCACGTGGCGTACCGGACCGTGGCGGGCTACCCGGAGGCGATCCACCCCGGCGAAGCGTTCCTGTCGGGTGCGTTCGAGGTCGGCCAGGCTCTGCTCCGCCCGCTGACGGGCAAGGGCCACTTCCGGTTCGGTCGATTCGCGGCTCCGCAACCGCATCACGCGGTCCTGCGCCGCCCGCACCCGGGCGCCGAAGGACCTCTCGAGATACTCGTGCGCGACATCCGCGTAGCGGCTCCGCTCGTCCCGCGCCGTGCTGCGACGTTCCATCTGAACCGTGGTCTTGACGTAGTCGCTGACAGGTCCGAAATCGATCTCGGGCAGCGTCTCCGGGGGGTGGGGGTGTTTCGGGAGGTCGATCAGGATGTCGGCCGGAACCATCTCGAACCGCTCGCCATCGGCGATGTCCTCGGCAACCGGCCCGCGTACGGCTACGAGCTCTGCATGGATGGTCGTCGCCTCTCCCTTGGTCGTCCGGCCCCGAACCGAGATCTCGTAGAAGTGCAGCCGGTACGGCGCCGCTGTCATCGAGTCCACATAGACGGCGGTACGACCCACCACATCGTGAAGCAGTGCGTTCAGCTTCTCGTCGACCGCGGCGTACAGTGCATGGTCGGGACCGAGCAGTACGGCATCGAGGTGCTGATCCTGTTCCAGGTGCTCCTTGTAGAAGGTCAGCTTGCGGTAACTCGTGCCCGCCCGAAAAAGTACAACCAGTTGACTCCAGTGATAGAAGTGTGCTATTGAAGGGGTGAAGAATCCCTCTGTGGGCCGGGAATCGGCCGCTGGGGCCGGAAAATCGCGCGGGATTCGGGAATCTTCGGGAGAATGGCCATGCGGGAGACCGTCCGCTCTCAGCTGGAATTGGGCCAGGTTGCGATCGAGGAGATCAAGATCAACGTATACTCGCGGGATGACATTCCGCCGATGCTGCGTGGCCTTCAATACGTGTATGCGGACCGGTCGACCCGGGCCCGGTTGTTCGAGATCCTGGAGGAGGGGATCCTTCCCGAGGTATCCCGCCTGCGAGGGCGTCCCGGCATGGAGTTGTGGAAGATCCTGGTGATGGGTCTCCTGAAGCAGGGTTTGGGCTATGACTTCGATCACTTGCACGAGCTGGTGAACGAGCACAGGACGGTTCGGAAGTTTCTGGGACACACCGACATCTGGGATCACACCTGGTACGGATATCAGACGATGGTGGACAACGTGAGCTTGCTGACACCGGAAGTGCTGGGGAAGGTGTCGCAGCTGATCGCGGAGAAAGGCCATGCGCTGGTACGGAAGCGGAAGCGGACACGGAAGCGGAAGGACGGCACGAACGGCACGAACGGCACGAACGGCGCGGACGGCGCGGACGGCGCGAACGGCGCGGACGGCACGGACGGCGCGGACGGCACGGACGGCGCGAGCGGCGCGGACGGCGCGGACGGCACGAACGGCGCGGACGGCACGAACGGCGCGGACGGCGCGGACGGCGCGGACGGCGCGGACGGCGCGAACGGCGCGGACGGCGCGGACGGCGCGAACGGCGCGGACGGCGCGAACGGCGCGAACGGCGCGGACGGCGCGAACGGCGCGGACGGCGCGAACGGCGCGGACGGCGCGAACGGCGCGGACGGCGCGGACGGCGCGAACGACGCGGACGGCGCGGACGGCGCGGACGGCGCGAACGACGCGGACGGCGCGGACGGCGCGAACGACGCGGACGGCGCGGACGGCGCGAACGACGCGGACGGCGCGGACGGCGCGGACGACCGGGGCCGCCGTCGGTCGGACGACCCCCTGCGGGGCCGCTGCGATTCGTTCGTGGTGAAGACGGATGTGCACTACCCGACAGATGTCCACCTGTTGTGGGATGCGATGCGTTGCCTAGTGCGGGATACGGGTCGCGTCGCCGTACGCTTGGGGGTGTCTGGATGGCGGCAGTGGCAGCATGGGAGCCGGAAACTGCAGCAGCATTTCCAGCAGGTTCGGCAGACCCGACGGGCCCGTCCGGAGCAGGTCAAGGCGTACCTCGACGCCAGCCGGGCGTGGGTCCGGCGGGCGGAAGAGACGGTACCGGTGCTTCGGGAGCGAGGCGTCCCGATCTCCACGGTGCTTTCGGTCGAGTCGTACCTCAAGCATGCCCGCCGGCAGATTCACCAGGTGGATCGCCGTCTGCTGAAGGGCGAGAAGATTCCGCAGAGCGAGAAGGTGTTTTCGATCTTCGAAGAGCACACACGCTGGTGCGTGAAGGGCAAGGCCGGGGTGCCGGTGGAACTCGGAGTGCCGGTGGCCGTGCTGGAGGATCAACACGGCTTCCTCCTGCACCATCGGGTCCTGTGGGAAGGCGGAGACGTGGATCATGCCGTGCCCATGATCCGGGAAGCCCAGGCTCGCTTCCCCGACCTCCGCCTGTGCAGTTTCGATCGGGGCTTTCACAGCCCCTCCAACCGGATCACCCTGGACGAGCTGCTGGAGCACAACGTGCTGCCGAAGAAGGGAAGGCTCGGTCAGGCGGACCGGAAACGGGAAGCCGACCCGACGTTCCGGAAGATGCGTCGGCAGCATCCGGCCGTGGAGTCCGCGATCCACAACCTCGAGCAACGCGGCATGGACCGGGTCCTGTCGTATGGGGCAGACGGGTTTGCCCGGATGGTGGCACTGTCCGTGACCGCCTTCAACGTCCACCGAATCGGGCTGCTGCTGCACCGGCAGGCCCGGGCCCGGGCCCAACGACGACGAAGACGCGCCGCCTGACGGCGGCTTCCTTCCACCCCATCCGCGAAGCCCGCCGGAGGCGGGAACGGAGCCGCTCGCCCCGGCAGCCGGATTCGCGGCGGGACAAGCCCGGATACCGCTGCCCATCGGCAGAAATCCCCCCGGAAACCGAGCGGACGGGGCACCGAGGGAGGGTCCCAACCCGCAATTGCGCCGGCAGACCATCCGAAAGGGGCATTTTCGGGCGGGCACTAACTCGCTTCCGGCGCACCCAGACGCCGCACGGCGGCGAGGCGCTCGGAGCGGAGACCGGCGCGCACGTGCTCGATCCGCCATAGCCCGTCGGCCCTTGCCTCCGGGCGGAGGCCCACGGCCCGTGCGGCGTTCACGAAGTGCGATTCCACATACCGCGGCATGAGCCGGCGTTCCTCGGTCTCCAGATTGGCCCGGGCGAAGGTCGAGAAATCCACGTGCCCGCGCGCCAAAGCGATGCCGGTCGCCTCCTCGTAGCGGCCGAGGAGATCGGGGTCGATGCGATCGATCACGTCGAGGTAGTCGTCCAGCCTTCTCGGCTCGTAGGCCACCTCGCGCAGCATGTCCGGCAGATTGACCTTGTTCAGCGAGAGCACTTCACCGACGACATCGAACACGCGGTCGCCGAGCGCCTCGCGCATGCGGTCCAGCTTGCCGAGGAGCCGCTCCAGGATGCGCCCCTCGATGACCGGCTGGCCATCTTCGGAGGACGTCGCCACGAAGTTGAACGCGTACACGTCGCGTGTCTGCCCTATGCGGTGGATGCGGCCCAGGCGCTGCTCGAGCCGGGTCGGGTTCCAAGGTAGGTCGTAGTTGATCATCAGGTGGCAGAACTGGAGGTTGATGCCTTCTCCGGCCGCTTCGGTGGCCACGCAGACCTGACGGCTCGTTCGGAAATCCTCCTGGGCCTGCTTGCGCTCGCGCGGATTCATCCCGCCGTGAATCCGGCAAGTGGAGTAGCCCCACGCCTCGAGATGCTCGCGCAGGTAGTCGAGCGTGTCCCGGTGTTCGGTGAAGAGAAGCAGCTTGCCGCGCCCGTCCTTCAGCTCCTCGAACTCCGATCGCTGCACGCACTCCCGCAGAGCGACCAGCTTCGAATCGCGTCCGCTCGCCCGGACCCGCCCGACATGGGCCACGAGATCGCCGAGCTCCGCAAGCTCGGCGCGGAGCTGGTCCAGTTCGGCGGCGGCGACCGCCTCATCGATGAGCGCATCGCGGGAGACTTCGTCGAGGTCGTCCTCGTCCTGTTCGGTGTCCGACAACCGGCCTTGCAGTTGGGCGAGACGGCGGGCGCGGCGGGCAGGAGAAAGCGCTTCGAGTTCGCGGAGCAGGTCATCCAGCTTCTTCCTGCGGCGGCGCAGCGACTCGTGGATCGCGTGCGTCGAGCTTGCGAGGCGACGCTGGAAGACGGTGCGCGCCAGTGCGACGCTGTTCTTGCGGCGCCCCGTCGCCTGCGGCAGGAACTCGTTGATGTAGGCCGTGACCGTCTTGTAGACGGTGTACTCCTCCGGTCCGAGGGCGAAACTGACGGTCTGCACGTGGCGGTCCGGAAACAGGCGGCGGCCGCGCATGTCCTTCAGATCTTCCTTCAGCCGCCGAAGCGACCACGGGCAGTCCTCGCCGAGCTTGAGGATGTCTCGGCGGATCTGGCCGGCCGCCTCGCCGAAACGGTGCGGTTCGGGGAACAGGTCGCCGTCGAGCAGACGGATGAAATGCGCGAACCGGTCGTCGTCGCCGTGATGCGGGGTGGCTGTCAGCAGCAGCAGGCTGTCGCACTGCTCGGAGAGACGCTCGGCGAGTTGATATCGCTTCGTGCGATCGACCTCGTCGTCGCGTCCCGACGCGCGCTTGGTGTAGGCGCTGCATTTGTGGGCTTCGTCGATGATGATGAGGTCCCATTGCTGCTGCCATACACGCTCGCGGACCTCGTCCTGCTTGGCGTAATCGATGGATGCGATGACCTGGCGCTCCCGCTCCCAGAGGTTCAGGAGTTGCCGCTGGTCGTTCGCCGAGTGGATGATCGGAAACGGCTCGTTGAAGAAGCGCAGCAGTTCATCCTGCCACTGAAGGGTCAGGGGCGCGGGGACGAGGATGAGGCAACGTTCGATGGCCTCGCGCAGCTTGAGTTCCTTGATCAGCAAGCCGGTCATGATCGTCTTCCCGGCGCCGGGGTCGTCGGCGAGAAGAAACCGCAAGCGTGGCTGCGGCAACATCTTCATGTAGACCGCTTCAATCTGGTGCGGCAGCGTCCGGATGCCCGAAAGGCTCACCGCGAACTGCCGATCGTAGGTGTAGGCGAGACGAATGCGGGCCGACTCGACCAGGAGTCGCAGGCGGTTCGCATCCGCGGGTGGAGGCGCCGCCTTCTCTCGCACGGCTTCCGTACCGAGAAGCGCAACGGCCTCGTCAGGCGTGATGACCGCCTCCTCGAGCGCACCGTCGGGTAGGCGAACGCGACATTCGTATCCGCCGGATCCATGCGCGCCCAACGGTCGCACGCCTTCCAGGACGACGGGTACGTCGAAGTGTCCGGTGAGAGATACGCGGTTCCCGATCCGCGCCGCAAGGGGATGCTCAACCATGGTCCGGATCGTTCGGCTCCTTGGCGCCGGTCCTCCCCGACCTACGGCTAGCGGCCCCATGGCTGGTCCTGTTCTCGACCCACCTGTCCACTTGTGAAAGCCTGAATCGGAACAGCCGACCGACACGGTGGGCCGGGAGGTCCTGCGTGTCGACCCAGCGGTACACCGTGTCCTTGGCCACTCCCGGGTGCGCAGCCACTTCGGCGATTCCGACCCAAGGTTCCTCGGAAATCATCGCTCCACCAACCTCGATTGACTGGAAGACCGTATTGATCCAAACGAAACCATATGGAACATGGCATATACTGTCAATCTCAGGAACATTGAGCAGCAAAGGACCGAGAGAACGAAGGCACGGCAGTCAACGCAGACCGAGCCCACGTTTCGGGCGTTGTGCTCGAACGCGGGCCTCACCGGGGCGATGGCGAAGCGGCTCAGTATGACACCCCTGATGAGAGCCGCGTCGTAGAGCTGAGGGTAGTTGCCCAAGGTCGGGCAAGACCAAGGAAAGGGTCTTCACATACTTGCCGATAGTGACATCGCCGATTCCGCGATGGCGCCGGAGCCACGAACGGAACAGGGGCATCTCGGTGCCGGAATCTTCGACCGGGAAAGCGTCCGGCATCCCCCCCCCCCGGCGAAGAGGAACCGTAGAAACGACTCGATCGAGCCTACATGCCGGGACTTCGGTTTTTCTATTTTGCGCATCCTCCACGGGCATACACAGTCATGGTCGATGAACCGCTCAAGGGTCCCGGCGTTCACCTCCGCTAGCGGGATGCGGCACTGGTGGATCCAGGTCAGGAAGTGGCGGCAAGTGTGGCGGCGGCCCCGTCCGAGTCCGAACCGTATAGCCTTCGGCGTCCAACTGGGCGAGGTGCTCATCAAGGAGGCGCAAGCCGTCGGCGAGATCTCCAGGATGTCGGGCGTCACCCCTGTGCTCGACGAATCGAACGAGCCAGCGCGCGCAATTCATGTACAGCGTCACACGAATCTGAAAAAGGTCTGTGGGGTTCGCGACCCTTCAGAAACTCCTCGCAGCACTCATCCCTGAATCGTCGCAACACGGCGTCATCGACTGAGTCGATCGCCGTGCCGTCGCGCTGCAGCCAAGTCAGGACATCCTCGGCGACACGCCAAAGCTTGCCGCGTTGACTCGGGCCAACCCCCGCGTCGCCGAGGTAGGTTACGAACTCCTGAATGAACGGTCCGAATGGACCCGGAAGATAGTCGGGCTTCCTTCCAGTTTTACACGATGGCACCGCCTCGCTCCTCTTGCATTAAACAGCGGAGGAGTACCATATATTAATGGTGAGCGACCTCGGCCCTGAGGCCCGGTCTCACAGGGTCGCAGCGCAAATACTCTCCATTATCTGGCCGTCACCATTACACAGGAAATGGTAAGCTTACCATTTCGCTCGGGGCGCGCCGGGCTGCGCCGAGAACGCCCTCGCGCAGCAGACCGCCGCCGAAGCCGCGTGCTGCTGGTCGCCTCAGACCGCGCCGGGCAGATTGTGGCGGGTTTGGCGGTATTGGCAGGGATCAGTCCGCCGTGCGGAAACCGTTCAGTTAAGAGCCCCTCCATTCGCTCGCACGACTTCCAGCAGTCTCTGAAAACGATGGTCCTGTTCGAGCTCCGGTTGAGCGTCCCGTACGGCACTGAGGCATCCAGCCAGGTCGGGGAAACACCCCTGAGCCGCGACAGGCACGATTCGGTTCAGAAGCTCAAGTGCCGACTCCGGAAAACGGGTATCCAGTTGGGCTTGATGAAGGGTATGCGCAATTCGGTCCGAGTCTTGCAGCGGCCGCAACCAGGAAGAGACCTGCGCCATTGCCTCGGGGAACGCCTCCCCGGCCGCAATGCTCGCTTCGGCGAAGTTCTCCGAGATCGATTCCGATACGGCATCGGGCGTGTTTGGCCAGATCGCCTTCAGGTAGAGTGCCGCCCTGTTCTTCCAGTACTCGGCTCTCCGGTCGCCGGCACTGTCGACGGCGCGGGAGAACGTATCTGCCGCGTGGTCGAGCGCGTCCTGGGGCAACGCTCGCATGGCGAGTGCCAGTTCGCGCCTCCCGAAGGTGTCCCCAAGATCGAGCCCTGCGAACGTCAGCAACGACGCATACTGTTTTCGGCGTCGGCCAAGCTGAGCGCAGCGGTCTGCCGTTGCCAGGAACGCCGGCTTCAGCAACTCCATCAAGGGCGGGTAGAGCCTCGGCGACCAAAGGAACCCTTCCCATGCCGCGCGTGCTTCCGCCTCGGAGTTTCCCCACTCGAAGAGTGGAAGCAGGAATCGGGTCGTCCATTCGCGGTCCACTCGGAACAACGAGATCACGTGGGTTGCCAGCAACACGCGACCATGCCGGAACTTCGGCATTCCCGTGTCGCAGAGCCGGGTAAACCGGCGTCTCGGTTCGTCGGCCAGACCTCCTTGGTCCTTCAGGTCACTTCGGTACCACCAGTGAAGCAGCCCCTCCGTCACATGTCCCACAGGATGGTTGATCGCTCGATTGACGAAATCGTCGTCCGCCTCTTCGACCTCGTAGTCGAGCGCCAGCACGCGATCGCACAACAAGAGAAAGGTCGCCTCTTGTCCCCCGAAGGTTCTGGCCTGCTTCTCCAGCCACCAGCTCAGCCCATGAGAAAGTCCCTGCAACTTCTCCTCCGGTACATCGACCAATACCGGGGCCATGACGTGCCAGGATCGTTCCCGCAGCTCGCCCTCCGACCACCGCCGAAGTGCTTCATTCCACCGACCGCTCGGCCATATTCCTTCCGCCGCCAACACAGCCAGTGCCGACGCGGCCTCATCGAAATCGTCGCGGCAGCGCTCGTGCCAGTCGTCGGAACGCCGATAGTCCGGCTCAGGATTGTCGCGCAGCCATTGGATCATTTCGTCTCGATCGCGAGGCGCGGCGACGTGAATGCGCAGATCTCCGACGTCGGTCCATGTCGGAAACTCGTCGCGTTCATTCTCAGCCAGCTCCCAATTCGGGAATTTGGCAGAGATCTCGTCCATCCGGTCCCTAGCAGCGGCACCCAGTTCCGCTCCGTTCCTGCCGATCTTGGCCAGCCGCAGCCAAACGTCACTTTCCTGTATCCGCGTCCAGTGTTCCTCTTCGAGATCGGGCCTGTACATGTCCCGCGGCGGACCCGCGAGTATCGCACGCTCGAGTTTAGTCAGTTCTTCTTCGGCGAGTTGCGGAGCCAGGGCGACCAGCATCCGCATGGTCTCGCGCTGCGTCTCCACCGACCACAGCCACCAATTGTCGTCGGCCAGCAACCACCCAAGTCCCTGATTTCGAGGAACGACACCGTCCTGCGCGGCGGCAAAAAACGCCAGTCGGCGGAACAGAGGATAGGGTAACTGCGACCACGCTTCGGCCACCAGTTGCGCCTTCTCCGGCGACGCGGCGGCCGTTGCCCTCCATGCGTCGCGGTTCAGCTCGATCAAAGCCGTCCAATCTCGGAAAAGGGGATTCTGGGTGTGCTTGCTGATCGATGGCTGGCTCACATACGACAAATCGCTCCTGTCGTTCGCGCCACCCAGCTCGTTCATGAGGTCGAGCGCATCGCGAAGCAATTCGGTGAACTCGGTGAGCAAGGTCGGCAAGGCGCTCGCCCACTTCTCGTTGTCCGCCGGCACGCGCAGACTCCCATCCACATGGCTTGCCGAGAGGACGATCTCCCAGTCAACGATCTGCCGCATGCTCCCTGTTTCTTCCTCAACCTCCTCATCGCCGAACGGCCATGCGAAGGGCGCACGCAACGACACGCGCGGGCGGAGCAGGTCACGCAGTTCCAGCCGCAAGGTGGTGGTCAGGCCGTCTCTCTCGAAGCGATCCCGCCATCTGTGAAGATCGAGGTCAGTTCCGAGCCTCTCCACCCGATCGGCCAACAAAAGACCCCAAAGCGTGCGCATCCGCTTGTCCGGGATCGCGTCAGGTGAATCCTTGCGGATGCCGTCCAACCCCTCGCGGCCTTCGCAATGCTCCAGCTCGGTCAGATCATTGAGACGATCGGCTATCCGGTCCGCAAATTCTGCGTGCAGCTTCCCTCCTTGCTTGACCAGCCAGAGGAGCAGTGCGGGGTTGCCAAGATGGCGGTTCAACCAGCGAGTCAGGTGCCGCATTACGTCGTCAAGGCGGCCCTCGTGCGCACCCCCGTTCGCGAGTGCCATCCGGGGAGCCAAGTCGTACGGTGAGGGTCTGCGAATCAGGCTGAAGGCGAGATTCTCGTCCGTGCTCGCCTTGGGCGGAACGCCGAAGCGGATCAGGTCGGCCTGCCCGAAACGATCCTTACCGAGCGGTTCGAGCCAAGCGAGGCCAGGCACCGGATTCAGGTCCGCGAACCGCTTGGCGGGAAGGCCGTTTGGGTCGCTCAGAGCCCACAACATTCGGCTGACAAAGTCATCCTGACGGGTGGCTGTGTCCGGACGCGCCATAGCGTACTCGACGACGATCCGTTCCTTTCCACGCGCGCCGTCCCGGTAGGTGTCGGCCCAAGTGCGGAGGGTTCGGTGCAGGTAGGCGTGGCGCCGATGTTCCCGATAGAGGATTGGGGTGACATTCCTGGCGCGCCACTCGTTCGCACGCGCCTCCTCCTCACGCTTGGAAAAACTGCCGAACGCAAACATCTCGGGCGGCGTTTCGCCGAGCAGACGATCCGCCGCCAAGGCATCCATCATGTAGCGCAACACGGGGTCGTCGATGCTGTAGCCGACAAAGCACACGACAAAATTCCGAAGCAACTCGCTGACGAAGCGCGCCGCCCAACGCTCAGTAAGGTAGGCGAGACCGAAATCCCCACTCGAGACGACCAAATTGTCCAGACTCTTGTTGGCGGTGTCTTCAGGCAGCAGGCCGTGCAGATACACCAATCCATCCCAGCGTTGCTTGGGGACGGGTAGCAACGGGGCTTCGAATCGTGCCGTCGAAGATCGACCATTCGCGATGACATGCTTCGCGATGACATGTTCGAACAGCCGGTCGAAGTTGGTCGTGATCAGCCGGGTGCGCCGCTCGCGGCACTCCGCCAGAGTCAGCAGTGCGTCGTGCGTGGCAGTCGCATTGGGAGCCGAAATGTCCGGATCTAGGATCTCCGCGATCTTCTGACGTACCGCTCGACGTCCACCGACGAATTTGGTCTCAAGCAAACTCACGGCCGTGTCATATCGCCTGTTCTTGATGGCTGCCTTCTGCACCGGATCCGGGATGACCTCCAGGCCGGAGTAGAGTTTTTCCACCAGCCCGGTAAATCCTGGAAGCCGAGCAGGATAGGAGATTCCAGCGCCGCAGAAGAAGACGACACGGCCTTCCTTGTGCGCCTGCAACAGGCGCTCGGGAACATCCGGACCTCCCCGCACAAACTGCATTTGGGATACCTCCAACTCTCCTGTACCAAGTTCCCGGGGGCTCGAACTGCGCCCGCGCAACCGAACAGCAGCACATCGTCCGTTGATTATCTCATTTCGTATCCTTCGTGTCACGAATCTTTGCGTAATCAGGACTTTCCCATGCTGTGGTTGGTGCTTGGAATGACCGCTGAACGGGGCACAAATTTCCGCTTTCTTGCCAGGTTTTCCGGCTGCGGCGACCCGTGGACGGCCCAAAGCCAGAAAACCCGGCAGGGTTGGGCCTGTGCAACCTCCCTCCATCAGCAGTCGGCAAGATCGAATGCAGCGTGGGAAAGTCCTGTTGCGTAATGGCCAGCACCGGTCGTCGCGCAACCGATCCATTTCTTACAAACGGGAGCCTGCCTGGCGCCACGCGGCAACCTCTGTGAGGGTCTCGCCCAGCCACTGAGTCCCCGAGCTGCGCTCCCTGCTGGACGCCGCGCGCTGTTGTTTTCCGCTTTGAGGCGATAGCGGTGGCCTGCCCCCATCGACTGGTCCAGTGCGAATGTTCGTGCATGGGCGGCTTCTCCGCCAGGCTGGCCGGATCGTTTCCGGGGCTGGGGGTCGGGATCCCAAGCTGCCGTGCGGACGCACGGCGTGGTCGTGGCGGCGCCGGGATTCGATGAGAATCCGGGCCTCCTTCAGGGTATGGAAGATCTCCCCGTTTCGGAGCTCGTCCCGCAGCCGTGCGTGGAAGCCTTCGATGGATCCGTTCTCCCGGGGGGATCCCGGCCGGATGAAGGCCGTGCGGGCACCGACCGCAGAGATCCATCGCCGCACGGCCTTGGCGACGAACTCCGGACCGTGGTCGGAACGGATGGGGCCCGGCACGCCCCGCAGGAGGAACCGATCGCTCCGCACGTCGACGACCTCGCTCGAAGAGAGCGTGCGCCAGACCCGGATGGCCAGGCTCTCGCGGCGGAACTCGTCCCGCACGTTGAGCATGCGGAAGGACCGGCCGTCCTCGGTCCGGTACGGAGCCACCGTCGGCCCCGTTTCCGGGGTTGGGCAGGTACCTTCCGCCCCTCGCGCCGCCACCGGTGCTCGATCCTCTGGTCGTGGACCCGCCAGCCGGCGTCGCGCAGCCGGGCCGCGATGCGGCGGTAGCCGTAGCGGACCTGCCGGCGAGCCCGCCCGATCCTGTCCGCAACCCGGCGCTTCTCGTCGGCACGGGGGCGCGGAACCCGGCGTTGGGTCGAGCGATGCTGACCCAGCACCCGCCAGGCCCGCTGTTCCGAGATCTCGAGCCGACCACGGACAGGATCGATCCATGGGCGGCGACGCGAGGAGCTCGAAAGTTTCCCCGGGCGGCCTCCTGGAGAATCTGCTGGTCCAACGCCAGGTCGGAAACGGCCCGGCGCAGCCGCTCGTTCTCCTTCTCCAGATCCTTCAGGCAGCACAGCGGATCGCCGTTCATCCCGGCCTACTCCTTGCGCCACCGGTAGAAGGTGACCTCGCGGATCCCGACCCGCCGGATCGCCTCTGCCATCGACAGGTCCGGGCCGTGCAGCACCTCCACCTACCGTAGCAGGCGGACGATCTGATCCGGCTTGGAACGCGTTCTGGCCATGGTTGGCCCTCCTCATCCTGAGCCTCAGGGTGGCCCAGTTTGAGGGGGGGGGGACTTCCCACCCTTTGTCAAGGGGGGGGGGTGAAGCGCCCTCGGACCCCCTTGCCCGGTTCCCGCCGGAGCCGGCCTGCGGCCGTCGGCAGAGCAGTGCCGCCCGTGCCGACTCCGCCGTCGCGGGGTTCTGCCGAGTCCCATGGCCGGCCCATACCGCACCGTTACGTAACGGAGCCTGGCCGGGCCGAACTCACCCGTCCCGGCCGAATCCTCGGGGGAGTTTCAGTTCCGCCAAGGAATCGAGATCCAAGTCGTCCAAGGCTTCGAGGACCTGATCCAGGAGTTCCGCGGTGGCCGTGGTCTCCAGGGTCTCCGGCCGGGCCTGCCGCCCGTCCCGGTACTCCTCCCGGATCGCGAGGATCGTGGCGATGGCGTCGTGCAGCCGCGGTCCGCGAGAGCGCCGATCCTTCGGCGTACGGTACGCCGTCTTCGCCGCACCCGCCCGTCGACGCCGGCGGTAGCGGCGCGGGCGTTCGGCGTTGGACAGGGTCACGATCCCGGATCTCCCGGTCCCGGATGGTACGACCCGGTTACGGAACGGCCGCGGCGGCCGGCGGTTTGCGAGGATCCGCCCGGCTTCGGAGGGCGGGGTCGTACCGGGTCTGGGTTTCCAGCATGGCACAGACCCCTGCGAGCAGGCGGTCGGCGACGGAGCGCAAGGCTCGCGCATGCCGGTGGCCGCGAAGCCGCAGGGCCTGGTACTGGGCCCGGCGGGCCGGGTCCTGCGGCATCGCGACGCGCGCCCCGTGATCGACGGCCTCCTGCAGGCGAGGATGGGCGGCCCGCCGGCGGACCACGATCACCGATTGGCCGGAACGTCGGGTGACGGGGGCCACACCGGACCGGCACCGCAGGGCCTGATCGTCTCGCCGTCGCAGGGCATCCGGTGCTTCTGCGAGCAGCGTGGCCAGGACGATTCTGCCGACGCCCGGTCGCGAACTCAGGATCTCTGCGTCACGCTGCACCACCGGCCCCGATGCGGATTCCGATCCCTCTTCCTGCTTCCTCACGTCCGTCGTCTGCCGGTCGATCTCCTTCCGCACGTCCGCCAGTTGTCCGGTGACGAGGTCCAGCTGGGCGAACCCCACCCGGAGAGGGCCCACGGCGGCTTCCGTGGTGCCCTCCGCCCACTCGGAGGGCCGGCGCTCGGAGGGTCTTCAGGACGGTGTCGGCATCCCGGCGCCGCACGCGAGGGCGGCGAAGGATCCGGGGCACGGTGCTGGCGCGGAGTCTGCGGGCCCGGTCCGGCGTCGGGGCGAGATCCCGGAGTTCCCGGAACCCGGCCCGCGAGAGATCGTTCTCCAGATCGAGGAACTGCGGGTAGTACCGCCAGAGCTGCGGGCGGATCCGGTGGACCAGGCGCGTGCGCCGGGCGGTCCGCTCGCAGGCCCTGCGCGACCCTTCCCGCAACCGGATGACGGCCGGAGAGATCGGATCGAGAAGGCGAAAGGCCGAACCGTCGGTACGCAGGGCTCCGGCCCGAACCCGGGCCTCGCGGCGGCTAGCGCGGCAATCGCGCGCGTGAATGGTGCGGGGGCAGACCAGAAGTCCTGAGAGTTTGTTCCTAAAGTCGAGCGGTCTTCCGGTGGTGTAGCCTGACCCCGTTGAATCCACCCAACGGGAGCCGATCCATGGCCTGGAACGAGACCCATCAGAAGCGGTATCCGCGCCCACTGGATCGCTTCGAAACCGACGTGAGCGATGCGGAGTGGGCAGTGATTGCCCCGCTCCTTCCTCCGCCCTCCAAGATGGGACGGAGGCCGATCACCGACCCCCGGGATCTTTCAATAGCCCGTTGTTGACGCAATCTGGCTCATGTGCGGTTCCCTTCTGATTGGACGAATTCGAGTCCGGTCTTGAATTTCCGCCACGCCTGCCAGATTTTGGCAGTACCCGGAAGCGGCTGACGTTTGCTGGGCCGGAAGCCCGCCATGCGGGCGAGATCGACCACAAAGGTGCGGATGTCGGGCGGCTTCCCAGGCGGGGCACGGATGATGCGATAGTACCGGAGCCATCGGTAGAGAACCCCGATTTCGCGGTCGGTGAAGAACTCGAGGGCGGGGCGGTCGGGCTGATCGCGCGCGAGGCGCTCGAGGTCCATGACCCGCCATGCGGTGATGGCATCGAAAGCGAGGCACGTGCGCAGGTCGTCGGCGTCCTGCAGCTTGCGTTCTTCGATCCGGGCGCCGACCTTGAGGACCCGGAAGTACTCCTCGATGGTCCAGCGTGCCTCGTACCAGGCGACGATGCGTCGAGCGTGCTGGAGGTTGGCCTCGCCCTCGGTGGAGAGCAGCACCCCGTGGAGCGGATCGCGGCCCTTGGGCGGCCGGGCTTCCCGGACCGAGACGGCGAGCACGGGCATCGGCGTCCGGTCGTCCCGGTTCTTCGGCGGCACGAGGTGGACGGCGGCGGCGCGGAGCTCGAGGATCACGGTGCGCTTGAGGCGCGGACGGGGTCCGCCGCAGGCGGCGAGGTGGACCGTCTTCGTTCCCAGAACCGGCTGCTCTGCCATGGCCTCCCACAGGTCCGCCACGGAGCCGTCGCTGCGGACCACCCGTCGCTGCCGGCCGCGGTCGGAGCGTACGAGGAGCCCGACGCCGCCGGCGCGCGCCTGTACGAACATTTCCCAGATGTCGCCTTCGCGGTCGCAGACCGTGACCACCCGGGTGTCGGGGCAGGCGGCGGCCAGCTGGCGGGCGCGTTCGAGTCCCTGAAGCCAGCGCACACTCTCCGGCTTGACCGCGTCGCGGTCCGGGGCTGCCGTGCCCTCGCGCTCGGTGGCGTCGCGGTCCGGGGCTGCCGTGCCCTCGCGCTCGGTGGCGTCGCGGTCCGGGGCTGCCGTGCCCTCGCGCTCGGTCGCGTCACGGTCCGGGGCTTCCGTGCCCTCGCGCTCGGTGGCGTCGCGGTCCGGGGCTTCCGTGCCCTCGCGCTGGGTGGCGTTGAGGTCGATCACGCCGAGCGGGCGGCGGCCCTCGGTCACCGCCAGCGTGAAATGGGCAAGGATTCCCCGGGTGCCCGAGCCCCCGCCTCCAAGGTTCACCAACCCTTTCGTCTTGCAGTGCCCGTTGTAATTCAGCGTCGTGGTGTCCTGCAGGGCGAGGACGACCCGCTCCTGCCGGCAGCGTTCGACCGTGGCTTCGGCGTGGGGATCGAGGATGTGTTCCATCGTGACCCGGGCGCTGGACAACAGCCGGTACGCGGCCTTCTGCGCGGCGGCAGACGGGAAGATCACGGGCAGGGACGCGCCCGGAGCGTTCTCCCAAGCCCGGCCCATCGCCAGCACCCGCTGGCGCACGCGGCCGTCGGGATGCGAACCGCGGCCATACTCGATGTCGGCCCAGTCGGCGTTCCCGGGCCGCCACGGCTCCGACGTGGTACCGAGGACGGTGCCCCGCTCCCGAGACAGGACCTCTCGCCAGCCCTCGGCCAAGGGCCGGATCCACACCGCCTTCGGCGTGGTCGCACGGCCTCCCGGCGGCCGGCCCGAGGTCGGTTCGGCGCAGCGGCTCCACCCGGCCGCACGATAGCAGGTGCCGCGGTGCTCGGGTCCCACATACGTGTAGACCGCCTGCGGCCGGGTCCCGTGCGCCGCCTTCCAGTCCGCGGCCAGGCGCGCCGTCGACCGGGCCAGCACGTGCGAGGCCAGCCGGGCGACCCGGACGCCGGGCAGCAGGAGAAAGCGGTGCTGCTGGACCAGCTGCACCAGATTCGCGGCTCGCGCCGTCGCCGACCAGCCGATGGCCGCGTCCCGGGCCGCCTGATGCCAGCCTGCGGCCGTATACCCGAGGCCGCCGAGACGGCCGTGGCGCGACGACACGACCCAGAAGTTGAGGACCTTCCCCGGCCGGTGCTTCCAACCCTGCGGATGATGGGTCTCCATCATCTCGCGCCAGCGGCGCCGGTCCGGGGCCGCGCCCACCGGGACCAAGGTGACCTCCCCGAGATCCGCCAGCGTGCACGCCAGCTTCCGGTCCGGGTCGGTGCGCGCCACCTCGCCGCCCGGACGGCCCGGCGTGCGGCACGGACCCGGCCGCGCCGCGGGCAGCATGAACCCCGCCCGCTTTGCGATCCCGGGCAGAACCCCGCGCGCCTGGGACACGCAGGGCTGGCCCCGGGCGTTGCGCCAGTCCTCGCGTTCGCACAGCTCGCGCGCCAGCGCATGACGCGTCCGGCCGTCCTCGGCCGCCGCCGCCTTCAGCCACTCGACCGTGTCGGCGCGGAGATGTCGAAGTCCGACTTGCATGCCGTCACCATGACGGACGGACCGACGCACGTCAAGTGTGGCGGCATGAAAGCCCCGGGATGGGTTCAACGCCCTCCCGTTCCTGCTGGGAACCGGATGCCAATGGCGTGCGCTTCCGAAAGGTTTCCGCTGTTTTGGCACCGTTCCGAACGACTAGTAGTGCGGAATCATTGGATTGATGGGTATAGAGACTTCAGTTTCACCCGGGCGTCTGCCGTCGTGAACCGCCAATCGACGGTGCCGCCGGCCGCGTTGCGGCGCTTGACCCACGCCGCGGTCTCCCGCAGCATGGTGGCGCGGTCGGGAATGCGTCGTCGAAGGCACTGTCGCGACCACGCGCCGATTTCGATCTCGGCCATGGTGAGCCAGCTTCCGTGCTTCGGTGTGTACCGAAACTCGAACCGCTTTCGCACTCGCATGGCCTCCCGGGGTGCAAAGGCTTCATACAACGATGCGGGGCCGTGCGTGTTCCGGTGGTCCATGACCCGTACGATCTTCTTTCCGGGGAAGTGATCATCCGCGAGTTCCCGGATGAACTGCGCCCAGTCCCGCGCCGTGCGGCGGTCGGTGACCTTCACCGTACGCCAGTTTTCATTGGGCGCGAACGCCAGGAAGAGATTGGCCGTGCCGTTTCGCTCGTATTCGTAGTCGACGATTTCCGGCTGCCCGGGCCGCACGGGGCGGGGAAGGCGAATTTCCTTCGTCTGCTGCCGGCTGGTCTCATCCATGCAGACCAAAACCTCGTTTTCGGCAAAATCCCGCTGATACGTGTCCAGCACCTCCTCCATCGCCGCCACGAACGGCGCGTTGCGACTCGGGGGAATGCACCAGTACTGCTTCAGCCAAGGCTTGATCTCCTTTTTTTAGAGTCCTCCGTACCGTTTCTTTCGAGATGCTCTCGACGATCTCCATCTCCATCCGACGACCGGCCAGCAGCTTCAGTGTCCAGCGGACACAACCTTCGGGCGGGGAAGAACAGGCCAGAGCCACCAGCTTCGCCTCCTTCGCCCCGTCCAGGAGTTTCGGTCGGCGGTTCTCCTGCTCCCGACGGCGGAGGGAGGCCTCCAGACCCTCCAGAACACAGCGCTTGCGCAGGCGTTCGACCGTCGAAGCGCCGATACCCAGGCCGCGCGCGATGTCGACATCCCGGAGTTTGCCGCCGTCGCGCCCCTCGTCTGCCATCAGCAGAATCTGCGCCCGACGACGACGCCAGGCGGCTCCGGTCCCGTCGACGATCGCCTGGAGTTCCCGGCGCTCCGACGCCGAAAGGCGCACTCGAGCCGGGTAGGAGGGGTCGTTGCCGAGCCCCTCCCCCCAGTTACGGTAGGAATGCGCATTACTGCGCACCCCCCGCGCAGATCCGGACATGGACGTTAATCCATCCGGCTCCTACCTCGGGTGCTGGACGGCAAACCGCGGATCCGGCCATGGGCGGCGGAGGATTGCGCGCGACCCAGAACTCTCGGTCCTGCGCTCCCGTCGCTTCCGGTCGAACCTTGCGGCGTTCCGTATCCGGTCCGCCGCCTGAGGCACGCTTGCCCGACACTGCGTTCGGCGCGTGCTTTGGCGTCCCGAATTCCCCTTGGTTGGGGCCCTTTCCTCCAGCAACTCCGCAGGAGCTGACGCTCCCTTGTTCGCCGCCTTCCCAGGTCGTACGGCCCCATCCGACTTCTTCAAGCCGTTCGTCATAGGCTTCGGGTTTCTCCTTCCCTACGCGGTCCCGCCACGATCGGCGGGACCGCTTGAAGATCTCCCAGGGTCCCAACCGAAGACGTACGGACGTGTAGGGGTTCTCGGACACCGCGGGGCTCGCCGGCATCTCACCCAATCGATGCCTGCGATGGTGCCTTCGGCCGATCGGAAAACCTCGGCACCCCGGATCATCGTATTTTCGGTGCTCATTAGCCCCACCCATCCGCGCCGCTACCGACGCTTCGCCTGCCCCCTCGCGGGAACCGACGCACGGCTCGCGGAGAAACGCGGTTTGGGTACTCCTTCGTTCCAGGGGACTCTCACCCCCTGTCTTCTGCCAGTTCGCCTAGCACACGTTACGGTAGGAATGCGCATTGCTGCGCACCCCCCGCACAGATCCGGACATGGACGTTAATCCATCCGGCTCCTACCTCGAGTGCTTGACGGCAAACCGCTGGTCCGGCCATGGGTGGCGGATGGTTGCGCGCGGCCAAAGAATTTTGGTCATGCGCTCCAGCCGCTTCCAGTCGAAACGGTGGCGCTGGGAGCGGCGGCGTATCGCCCGCATCCATAGGCGTTGCAGCCTTTGGCGGAACGTGCGCAGCCACCGGGTCGCTCCCGGGACGGCGTAGTCGTTGAGCCAGCCTTGACAGACCCGCCCTAGCCACGTGCCGACCTCCCATAGGTCGTAGTGCCATCGTTTGCGAAGCACCACCCCGATGCGCGTCAAGGTCCTTGTGACCCGTTTTGCGATCGGCTTGCGCCCAAGCCTGAAGTGTCCGGCCCGGGTCTTCGTGCAGAAGTGCCTGAAGCCCAAGAAGTCGAACGTCTCCGGCTTGCCCGCCCCGCGCTTCCGGCGGTTCGCCGTGGCGAACCGGCCGAACTCGACCAGACGGGTTTTGTCCGGATGGAGGCCGAGCCCAAAGCGCTCCAGCCTCTCCCGAACGTCGCGAAGGTAGTGCTCCGCATCCCGCTTGTACTGAAACCCGACCACGATATCGTCCGCATAGCGGACCATGATCGCTTGACCGCCCGGAACCTTCGGACGCCATGCCTTGTGAAACCACAGATCCAACCCGTAGTGCAGGAACACGTTCGCCAGGCAGGGGCTGACCATCGCACCCTGCGGCGAGCCCACCCCGGTGTCGCTCCATGATCCGTCGGTCATGACGCCAGCGTTCAGCCATTTGTGGATCAGCCGGATCACCCGCCTGTCGCCCATGCGGTGCTCCAGGAACTTGATCAACCAATCCCTCGGGATGGTGTCGAAGAATGCCCGGATATCTGCATCGACAATCCAGTTGACCTTGCGCCGCTCGATCCCGAACGCCAGGGCGTCGAGAGCGTCATGCGCCCCTCGGCCCGGTCGGAACCCGTAGCTGAAGCCCAGGAACTCCACCTCAAAGATCGGTGTCAGGATCACATCCACAACTGCCTTCTGGACGATCTTGTCCTCCAGTGCAGCAATCCCGAGCGGTCGTGTCCCGCCGTCCGGCTTGGGTATCTCAACCCGCCGAACCGGCGACGCCCGGTACGCTCCTCCACGGTGCAGGCGCGAGTGCACGTCGAGCCAACGCTCGTCCAGATCTTCGCCATAGGCCTCCCACGTCACGCCGTCGACTCCGGCCGCGGCTTCCTTCTTCAGGCCGAGCCAGGCCGACCGGAGCACCTCCGGCGTGATGTGGTGAAAGAGTGCAGTACGACGCTCCTTCGGGTTCCTCTCTACAGCTTTCCGTATCCGGTCCGCCGCCTGTGGCACGCGTGCCCGACCCTGCGTTCGGCGCGTGCTTTGGTGTCCCGGATTCCTCTTGGTTGGGGCCCTTTCCTCCGGCAACTCCGCAGGAGCTGACGCTCCCTTGTTCGCCGCCTTCCCAGGTCGTACGGCCCCATCCGACTTCTTCAAACCGTTCGTCATAGGCTTCGGTTTTCTCCTTCCCTACTCGGTCCCGCCTCGACCGGCGGGACAGCTTGAAGATCTCCCAGGGTCCCAACAGAAGACGTACGGACGTGTATGGGTTCTCGGACACCGCGGGGCTCGCCGGCATCTCACCAAATCGATGCCTGCGATGGTGCCTTCGGCCGATCTGAAAACCTCGGCACCCCGGATCATCGTCTTTTCGGTGCTCATTAGCCCCACCCATCCGCACCGCTGCCGACGCTTCGCCTGCCCCCTCACGGGAGCCGACGCACGGCTCGCGGAGAAACGCGGTTTGGTTACTCCTTCGTTCCAGGGGACTTTCACCCCCTGTCTTCTGCCAGTTCGCCTGGCACACCCGATCCGGACGTGCCCGCATTAGGGCATCCGGTTCCTTACAGGACAGGTTCGCTCAAGCGGCCCCGTATCCGTGCACGATCTTGGCCGCAGGCAGGGGCAAGCGGCGGAGCAGCGCGGTCATCTGGTCCCAGTTCACCCGGGCCGAACGACTGCGCCGCGACAACCACTTTCGCCAGATTCGGATCACCTGGTAGCGGAAGCTGGCAATTCGGACACTGTTCCCGCTCCGGCCGTAGTAGGCGCAGTGGCCTCGTAGGACCCGAGCGAGATCGTTGCGCTGGTAGAGCAAGGGCGCGTGTCGATGCCGTCGGCACCATTCCCGCACCGCTTGCAGCGCCCGCGCCAGGCGCCCCTTGGCCGTGTGCTGGCGCAGCACCGCATACTTCCATCTCGACCGCACCCAAACATGGGTGAAGCCCAGGAAGTCGAAGGTGACGCCCGCTCCCGGATCCGGGGGCAGCTTGGCCCGAAAGTCAACGGATCGTGTCTTCTCTGCGTGCAGCTTCAGCCCAAACCGGGCCAAGCGCTGGCCGAGGACGGCCAGCACCCGCTCGCAGTCCCGCTGATGCTCGAAGAGCAACACGAAATCGTCCGCATACCGCACCCGTTGGCACCGACCCCGGAGGCGGGGCTGAGGTCTTCCAAGTTGGCCTCCAGGTTCTTCTCGTAGTCGGCCGCGGTCACGCCGTCGATCCCGGCGGCCCCGTCCTTCCGGGTGCGACGCCAAGCCCCCCGCATCCACTCCCCGTCGATCAGGTGGTGCACCGAGGTGAACACCCGATCCGGGTGCTTCCTCGCCTGCGCGGCTATCCACTGTGGTTTCGTCGACGTGTTGGCAGATCTCAGTGTCTCTCCCATCGTTTCCCTCCAGTGGTTCTGTTCCTGCAGCACGCCCCTTCCCTCCAGCGGCACCCGGTGGACCCGGTTCCCCGCCTTCTGCGGTACTATGAGCGTGCTACGACTTCCTGTCCCCGCGTGCCCTTCGGCTCATGGGTTTCGCCAGCCGGGTCCGCACGATGCCTGCAAGTTTCGTGTCCGCTCGCGCGCTCCCGCCGCCGTGCAGGCACAGCGGCCGGCCGGGGTCTTGATTGATCACGCTGGCTATTTACCCTCTCCAGCGGTCATTCCTGCGGGCAGGAACAGGATCTCCCAGGTTCCCTGGCAAGCCCTCCCGCGGCTTTGCGTCGTTCTCTGACCCCGGACGGTCCGTTGCGCCTTGCCCATGCATGCGGCACTCCGGTGCGGCCCCCACTGCTCGAAAGATGAAGGCACCGTCATTGAGGATTACGAGGCTCCATAGCGACGCTTCGCCGCCCGCTGTGTCCGCTTCACGACGTGCGTTACCGCACGCCATGCCACACTCGCTCCCGGCTGGCGGGCTCACCTTTGCCGGGCGGGGGTCGAACCCGCAGGCTTGCGACGAAAGGTTTCAGCCTACGTCATGGCTTCCTCCCCTCCAGGGCTTGGCCTGGCGCAAGCCGGGTAGGAGGGGTCGTTGCCGAGCCCCTCCCCCCAGTTACGGTAGGAATGCGCATTGCTGCGCACCCCCCGCACAGATCCGGACATGGACGTTAATCCATCCGGCTCCTACCTCGAGTGCTTGACGGCAAACCGCTGGTCCGGCCATGGGTGGCGGATGGTTGCGCGCGGCCAAAGAATTTTGGTCATGCGCTCCAGCCGCTTCCAGTCGAAACGGTGGCGCTGGGAGCGGCGGCGTATCGCCCGCATCCATAGGCGTTGCAGCCTTTGGCGGAACGTGCGCAGCCACCGGGTCGCTCCCGGGACGGCGTAGTAGTTGAGCCAGCCTTGACAGACCCGCCCTAGCCACGTGCCGACCTCCCATAGGTCGTAGTGCCATCGTTTGCGAAGCACCACCCCGATGCGCGTCAAGGTCCTTGTGACCCGTTTTGCGATCGGCTTGCGCCCAAGCCTGAAGTGTCCGGCCCGGGTCTTCGTGCAGAAGTGCCTGAAGCCCAAGAAGTCGAACGTCTCCGGCTTGCCCGCCCCGCGCTTCCGGCGGTTCGCCGTGGCGAACCGGCCGAACTCGACCAGACGGGTTTTGTCCGGATGGAGGCCGAGCCCAAAGCGCTCCAGCCTCTCCCGAACGTCGCGAAGGTATTGCTCCGCATCCCGCTTGTACTGAAACCCGACCACGATATCGTCCGCATAGCGGACCATGATCGCTTGACCGCCCGGAACCTTCGGACGCCATGCCTTGTGAAACCACAGATCCAACACGTAGTGCAGGAACACGTTCGCCAGGTAGGGGCTGACAATCGCACCCTGCGGCGAACCCACCCCGGTGTCGCTCCATGATCCGTCGGTCATGACGCCAGCGTTCAGCCATTTGTGGATCAGACGGATCACCCGCCTGTCGCCAATGCGGTGCTCCAGGAACTTGATCAGCCAATCCCTCGGGATGGTGTCGAAGAATGCCCGGATATCTGCATCGACAATCCAGTTGACCTTGCGCCGCTCGATCCCGAACGCCAGGGCGTCGAGAGCGTCATGCGCCCCTCGGCCCGGTCGGAACCCGTAGCTGAAGCCCAGGAACTCCACCTCAAAGATCGGTGTCAGGATCACATCCACAACTGCCTTCTGGACGATCTTGTCCTCCAGTGCAGCAATCCCGAGCGGTCGTGTCCCGCCGTCCGGCTTGGGTATCTCAACCCGCCGAACCGGCGACGCCCGGTACGCTCCTCCACGGTGCAGGCGCGAGTGCAAGTCGAGCAAACGCTCGTCCAGATCTTCGCCATAGGCCTCCCACGTCACGCCGTCGACTCCGGCCGCGGCTTCCTTCTTCAGGCCGAGCCAGGCCGACCGGAGCACCTCCGGCGTGATGTGGTGAAAGAGTGCAGTAAGACGCTCCTTCGGGTTCCTCTCTACAGCTTTCCGTATCCGGTCCGCCGCCTGTGGCACGCGTGCCCGACCCTGCGTTCGGCGCGTGCTTTGGCGTCCCGAATTCCCCTTGGTTGGGGCCCTTTCCTCCAGCAACTCCGCAGGAGCTGACGCTCCCTTGTTCGCCGCCTTCCCAGGTCGTACGGCCCCATCCGACTTCTTCAAACCGTTCGTCATAGGCTTCGGGTTTCTCCTTCCCTACGCGGTCCCGCCACGATCGGCGGGACAGCTTGAAGATCTCCCAGGGTCCCAACAGAAGACGTACGGACGTGTATGGGTTCTCTGACACCGCGGGGCTCGCCGGCATCTCACCAAATCGATGCCTGCGATGTTGCCTTCGGCCGATCTGAAAACCTCGGCACCCCGGATCATCGTATTTTCGGTGCTCATTAGCCCCACCCATCCGCGCCGCTACCGACGCTTCGCCTGCCCCCTCGCGGGAACCGACGCACGGCTCGCGGAGAAACGCGGTTTGGTTACTCCTTCGTTCCAGGGGACTCTCACCCCCTGTCTTCTGCCAGTTCGCCTGGCACACCAGATCCGGACGTGCCCGCATTAGGGCATCCGGTTCCTTACAGGACAGGTTCGCTCAAGCGGTCCCGTAGCCGTGCGCGATCTTGGCCGTAGGCAGGGGCAAACGGCGAAGCAGCGCGGCCATCTGGTCCCAGTTCACCCGGGCCGAACGACTGCGCCGCGACAACCACTTTCGCCAGATTCGGATCACCTGGTAGCGGAAGCTAGCAATTCGGACACTGTTCCCGCTCCGGCCGTAGTAGGCGCAATGGCCTCGTAGGACCCGAGCGAGACCGTTGCGCGGGTAGAGCAAGGGCGCGTGTCGATGCCGTCGGCACCATTCCCGCACCGCTTGCAGCGCCCGCGCCAGGCGCCCCTTGGCCGTGTGCTGGCGCAGCACCGCATACTTCCATCTCGACCGCACCCAAACATGGGTGAAGCCCAGGAAGTCGAAGGTGGCGCCAGCTCCCGGATCCGGGGGCAGCTTGGCCCGAAAGTCAACGGATCGTGTCTTCTCTGCGTGCAGCTTCAGCCCAAACCGGGCCAAGCGCTTGCCGAGGACGGCCAGCACCCGCTCGCAGTCCCGCTGGTGCTCGAAGAGCAACACGAAATCGTCCGCATACCGCACCCGTTGGCACCGGCCCCGGAGGCGGGGCTGGACCGTCTGCTCGACCCACCGATCCAACACGTAGTGCAGGAACAGGTTGGAGAGCAGCGGCGACAACACGCCGCCTTGCGGCGTGCCCGCTTCCGAGGTGTGCCGGACGCCCTCCTCCAGGACGCCCGCCCGCAGCCATTTGTGGATCATGCGACGGAGGACACCGTCCTTGATCCGCAGGTCCAGGAAGGCGCGGAGTTCCCGGTGCGGGATGCTGTCGAAATACTTCGATACATCCGCGTCGATCACCCAGCGCTTCTTCTTCTTCATGATGCCCTGGTCGATAGCGTGCAGAGCATCCTGCGCCGATCGTCCAGGCCGGAACCCATACGATCCCGGCACGAAGTCCGCTTCGTAGATGGGTTCCAGCAGCATACGAATGGCTCGTTGCGCCACCTTGTCTTCCAAGGTCGGAATGCCCAAGGGCCGGACCTCGCCGTTCCCCTTCGGGATCCAGGTCCGCCGAACCGGCGGCGCGAAGTAGCGGCCCGACAGGATCCGATCCCGGAGGTCTTCCAAGTTGGCCTCCAGGTTCTTCTCGTAGTCGGCCGCGGTCACGCCGTCGATCCCGGCGGCCCCGTCCTTCCGGGTGCGACGCCAAGCCCCCCGCATCCACTCCCCGTCGATCAGGTGGTGCACCGAGGTGAACACCCGATCCGGGTGCTTCCTCGCCTGCGCGGCTATCCACTGTGGTTTCGTCGACGTGTTGGCAGATCTCAGTGTCTCTCCCATCGTTTCCCTCCAGTGGTTCTGTTCCTGCAGCACGCCCCTTCCCTCCAGCGGCACCCGGTGGACCCGGTTCCCCGCCTTCTGCGGTACTATGAGCGTGCTACGACTTCCTGTCCCCGCGTGCCCTTCGGCTCATGGGTTTCGCCAGCCGGGTCCGCACGATGCCTGCAAGTTTCGTGTCCGCTCGCGCGCTCCCGCCGCCGTGCAGGCACAGCGGCCGGCCGGGGTCTTGATTGATCACGCTGGCTATTTAGTGCCTGCCCGGAAAATCATAACACATTGTATATGCAACCATATCTGGAATTTGGAGAATCGAAGACTCCTTCTTTGAGGGCATATGACGGCATATTCCGCTGAAATCAGGCTGGATTCGATGAATCTTCGCCCTGTCAATATTGAGCTTTCATTCATGTAATCAGACTCTTAGGGATTTTCCGTGCAGACACTATTTACCCTCTCCAGCGGTCATTCCTGCGGGCAGGAACAGGATCTCCCAGGTTCCCTAGCAAGCCCTCCCGCGGCTTTGCGTCGTTCTCTGACCCCGGACGGTCCGTTGCGCCTTGCCCATGCATGCGGCACTCCGGTGCGGCCCCCACTGCTCGAAAGATGAAGGCACCGTCATTGAGGATTACGAGGCTCCATAGCGACGCTTCGCCGCCCGCTGTGTCCGCTTCACGACGTGCGTTACCGCACGCCATGCCACACTCGCTCCCGGCTGGCGGGCTCACCTTTGCCGGGCGGGGGTCGAACCCGCAGGCTTGCGACGAAAGGTTTCAGCCTACGTCATGGCTTCCTCCCCTCCAGGGCTTGGCCTGGCGCAAGCCGGGTAGGAGGGGTCGTTGCCGAGCCCCTCCCCCCAGTTACGGTAGGAATGCGCATTACTGCGCACCCCCCGCGCAGATCCGGACATGGACGTTAATCCATCCGGCTCCTACCTCGGGTGCTTGACGGCAAACCGCGGATCCGGCCATGGGCGGCGGAGGATTGCGCGCGACCCAGAACTCTCGGTCCTGCGCTCCCGTCGCTTCCGGTCGAACCGTGCGGCGTTCCGGATCCGGTCCGCCGCCTGAGGCACGCTTGCCCGACACTGCGTTCGGCGCGTGCTTTGGCGTCCCGAATTCCCCTTGGTTGGGGCCCTTTCCTCCAGCAACTCCGCAGGAGCTGACGCTCCCTTGTTCGCCGCCTTCCCAGGTCGTACGGCCCCATCCGACTTCTTCAAGCCGTTCGTCATAGGCTTCGGGTTTCTCCTTCCCTACGCGGTCCCGCCACGATCGGCGGGACCGCTTGAAGATCTCCCAGGGTCCCAACCGAAGACGTACGGACGTGTATGGGTTCTCGGACACCGCGGGGCTCGCCGGCATCTCACCCAATCGATGCCTGCGATGTTGCCTTCGGCCGATCTGAAAACCTCGGCACCCCGGATCATCGTATTTTCGGTGCTCATTAGCCCCACCCATCCGCGCCGCTACCGACGCTTCGCCTGCCCCCTCGCGGGAACCGACGCACGGCTCGCGGAGAAACGCGGTTTGGTTACTCCTTCGTTCCAGGGGACTCTCACCCCCTGTCTTCTGCCAGTTCGCCTGGCACACCAGATCCGGACGTGCCCGCATTCGGGCATCCGGTTCCGTACAGGACCGGTTCGCTCAAGCGGTCCCGTATCCGTGCATGATCTTGGCCGTCGGCATGCCGGGCATCCTTCTCCAGGACGCCCGCCCGCAGCCATGGGTTGATCCTGCGACGGATGACACCGTCCTTGATCCACAGGTCCAGAAAGGCGCGGAGTTCCCGATGCGGGATGCTGTCGAAATCCTTCGACACCTCCGCATCGATCACCCCGCGCTTCTTCTTCGCCTGCGCGGCTATCCACTGTCGTTCCGTGGACGGGTTGGAAGCTCTCAGTGTCTCTTCCACCGTTTCCCTCCAGTGGTTCGGTTCCTGCAGCACGCCCCTTCCCTCCAGCGGCACCCGGTGGACCCGGTTCCCCGCCTTCGCCGGTACTATGAGCGAGCTACGACTTCCGGTTTCCGTCTGGCCTTCGGCTCATGGGTTTCGCCAGCCGGCTCCGCAGGTTCGACCTGCGGGCAGAAACCGGATCTCCCAGGTTCCCTGGCAAGCCCTCCCGCGGCTTTGCGTCGTTCTCTGACCCCGGACGGTCCATTGCGCCTTGCCCATGCATGCGGCACTCCGGTACGGCCCCCACTGCTCGAAAGATGAAGGCACCGACATTGAGGAGTACGAGGCTCCATAGCGACGCTTCGCCGCCCGCTGTGTACGCTTCACGACGTGCGGTACCGCACGCCATGCCACACTCGCTCCCGGCTGGCGGGCTCACCTTTGCCGGGCGGGGGTCGAACCCGCAGGCTTGCGACGAAAGGTTTCAACCTACGTCATGGTTTCCCCCTCTCCAAGGCTTGGCCTGGCGCAAGCCGGGTAGGAGGGGTCGTTGCCGAGCCCCTCCCCCCAGTTACGGTAGGAATGCGCATTGCTGCGCACCCCCCGCACAGATCCGGACATGGACGTTAATCCATCCGGCTCCTACCTCGAGTGCTTGACGGCAAACCGCTGGTCCGGCCATGGGTGGCGGATGGTTGCGCGCGGCCAAAGAATTTTGGTCATGCGCTCCAGCCGCTTCCAGTCGAAACGGTGGCGCTGGGAGCGGCGGCGTATCGCCCGCATCCATAGGCGTTGCAGCCTTTGGCGGAACGTGCGCAGCCACCGGGTCGCTCCCGGGACGGCGTAGTAGTTGAGCCAGCCTTGACAGACCCGCCCTAGCCACGTGCCGACCTCCCATAGGTCGTAGTGCCATCGTTTGCGAAGCACCACCCCGATGCGCGTCAAGGTCCTTGTGACCCGTTTTGCGATCGGCTTGCGCCCAAGCCTGAAGTGTCCGGCCCGGGTCTTCGTGCAGAAGTGCCTGAAGCCCAGGAAGTCGAACGTCTCCGGCTTGCCCGCCCCGCGCTTCCGGCGGTTCGCCGTGGCGAACCGGCCGAACTCGACCAGACGGGTTTTGTCCGGATGGAGGCCGAGCCCAAAGCGCTCCAGCCTCTCCCGAACGTCGCGAAGGTAGTGCTCCGCATCCCGCTTGTACTGAAACCCGACCACGATATCGTCCGCATAGCGGACCATGATCGCTTGACCGCCCGGAGCCTTCGGACGCCATGCCTTGTGAAACCACAGATCCAACACGTAGTGCAGAAACACGTTCGCCAGACAGGGGCTGACAATCGCACCCTGTGGCGAACCCACCCCGGTGTCGCTCCATGATCCGTCGGTCATGACGCCAGCGTTCAGCCATTTGTGGATCAGGCGGATCACCCGCCTGTCGCCCATGCGGTGCTCCAGGAACTTGACCAACCAATCCCTCGGGATGGTGTCGAAGAATGCCCGGATGTCCGCATCGACAATCCAGTTGACCTTGCGCCGCTCGATCCCGAACGCCAGGGCGTCGAGAGCGTCATGCGCCCCTCGGCCCGGTCGGAACCCGTAGCTGAAGCCCAGGAACTCCACCTCAAAGATCGGTGTCAGGATCACATCCACAACTGCCTTCTGGACGATCTTGTCCTCCAGTGCAGCAATCCCGAGCGGTCGTGTCCCGCCGTCCGGCTTGGGTATCTCAACCCGCCGAACCGGCGACGCCCGGTACGCTCCTCCACGGTGCAGGCGCGAGTGCAAGTCGAGCAAACGCTCGTCCAGATCTTCGCCATAGGCCTCCCACGTCACGCCGTCGACTCCGGCCGCGGCTTCCTTCTTCAGGCCGAGCCAGGCCGACCGGAGCACCTCCGGCGTGATGTGGTGAAAGAGTGCAGTAAGACGCTCCTTCGGGTTCCTCTCTACAGCTTTCCGTATCCGGTCCGCCGCCTGTGGCACGCGTGCCCGACCCTGCGTTCGGCGCGTGCTTTGGCGTCCCGAATTCCCCTTGGTTGGGGCCCTTTCCTCCAGCAACTCCGCAGGAGCTGACGCTCCCTTGTTCGCCGCCTTCCCAGGTCGTACGGCCCCATCCGACTTCTTCAAACCGTTCGTCATAGGCTTCGGTTTTCTCCTTCCCTACTCGGTCCCGCCTCGACCGGCGGGACAGCTTGAAGATCTCCCAGGGTCCCAACAGAAGACGTACGGACGTGTATGGGTTCTCTGACACCGCGGGGCTCGCCGGCATCTCACCAAATCGATGCCTGCGATGGTGCCTTCGGCCGATCTGAAAACCTCGGCACCCCGGATCATCGTCTTTTCGGTGCTCATTAGCCCCACCCATCCGCACCGCTGCCGACGCTTCGCCTGCCCCCTCACGGGAGCCGACGCACGGCTCGCGGAGAAACGCGGTTTGGTTACTCCTTCGTTCCAGGGGACTTTCACCCCCTGTCTTCTGCCAGTTCGCCTGGCACACCAGATCCGGACGTGCCCGCATTAGGGCATCCGGTTCCTTACAGGACAGGTTCGCTCAAGCGGTCCCGTATCCGTGCATGATCTTGGCCGTCGGCAAGGGCAAGCGGCGAAGCAGCGCGGTCATCTGGTCCCAGTTCACCCGGGCCGAACGACTGCGCCGCGACAACCACTTTCGCCAGATTCGGATCACTTGGTAGCGGAAGCTGGCAGTTCGGGCACTGTTCCCGCTCCGGCCGTAGTAGGCGCAATGGCCTCGTATGACCCGTGCGAGATCGTTGCGCTGGTAGAGCAAGGGCGCGTGTCGATGCCGTCGGCACCACTCCCGCACCGCTCGCACCGACCGCGCCAAGCGGCCCTTGGCCGTGAGCTGGCGCAACACCGCATACTTCCATCTCGACCGCACCCAAACATGGGTGAAGCCCAGGAAGTCGAAGGTGGCGCCCGCTCCCGGATCCGGGGGCAGCTTGGCCCGAAAGTCCACGGAACGTGTCTTCTCTGCGTGCAGCCTCAGCCCGAACCGGGCCAGGCGCTGGCCGAGGACGGCCAGCACCCGTTCGCAGTCCCGCTGATGCTCGAAGAGCAGCACGAAGTCATCCGCGTATCGCACCCGTTGGCACCGGCCCCGGAGGCGGGGCTGAACCGTCTGCTCGACCCACCGATCCAACACGTAGTGCAGGAACAGGTTGGAGAGCAGCGGCGACAGCACGCCGCCTTGCGGCGTGCCCGCTTCCGAGGTGTGCCGGACGCCCTCCTCCAGGACGCCCGCCCGCAACCATTTGTTGATCATGCGACGGAGGACACCGTCCTTGATCCGCAGGTCCAGGAAGGCGCGGAGTTCCCGATGCGGGATGCTGTCGAAATACTTCGATACATCCGCATCGATCACCCAGCGCTTCTTCTTCTTCATGATGCCCTGGTCGATGGCGTGTAGGGCCTCCTGCGCCGATCGTCCAGGCCGGAACCCATACGATCCCGGCACGAAGTCCGCTTCGTAGATGGGTTCCAGCAGCATGAGAATGGCTCGTTGCGCCACCTTGTCTTCCAGGGTCGGAATGCCTAGGGGCCGGACCTCGCCGTTCCCCTTCGGGATCCAGGTCCGCCGAACCGGCGGCGCGAAGGTGCGGCACGACAGGATCCGATCCCGGAGGTCCTCCAAGTTGGCCTCCAGGTTCTTCTCGTAGTCGGCCGCGGTCACGCCGTCGATCCCGGCGGCCCCGTCCTTCCGGGTGCGACGCCAAGCCTCCCGCATCCAGTCCCCGTCGATCAGGTGGTGCACCGAGGTGAACACCCGGTCCGGGTGCTTCCTCGCCTGCGCGGCTATCCACTGTTGTTTCGTCGACGTGTTGGCAGATCGCAGTGTCTCTTCCACCGTTTCCCTCCAGTGGTTCTGTTCCTGCAGCACGCCCCTTCCCTCCAGCGGCACCCGGTGGACCCGGTTCCCCGCCTTCGACGGTAGTATGAGCGTGCTACGACTTCCTGTCCCCGCGTGCCCTTCGGCTCATTGGTTTCGCCAGCCGGGTCCGCACGATGCCTGCAGGTTTCGTGTTCGCTCGCGCGCTCCCGCCGCCGTGCAGGCACAGCGGCCGGCCGGGGTCTTGATTGATCACGCTGGCTATCTCCCTTTCCAGCGGTCATTCCTGCGGGCAGGAACAGGATCTCCCAGGTTCCCTGGCAAGCCATCCCGCGGCTTTGCGTCGTTCTCTGACCCCGGACGGTCCGTTGCGCCTTGCCCATGCATGCGGCACTCCGGTGCGGCCCCCACTGCTCGAAAGATGAAGGCACCGACGTTGAGGATTACGAGGCTCCATAGCGACGCTTCGCCGCCTGCTGTGTACGCTTCACGACGTGCGTTACCGCACGCCATGCCACACTCGCTCCCGGCTGGCGGGCTCACCTTTGCCGGGCGGGGGTCGAACCCGCAGGCTTGCGACGAAAGGTTTCAACCTACGTCATGGTTTCCCCCTCTCCAGGGCTTGGCCTGGCGCAATCGAGCTTCCTGCCCTGAGGATTGGCCAGGATCCACTCCGATCCCCGCACCGAACCCCTGCAGGCAGGCTCGGTTCCCGGAAACCGGATCCGTCCGATCCCCAAGAGAGTGTGAGCGCCTGCACGTTCGGCATCGGGTCTGTGGGGATGAACAAGAAAGCGCCGTACCGATCGGACGCTCACGCGTGCCGACACGCACCGACACGGGGCCGACACGGACCGACACGGACCGACACGGAAATCTTGCCAGAATACTATCGTCAGTTCAACGTTTCCGTACTACTAGTACGCAGGGCGGAATCCCGGGGTCTTCGACCGGATGCTGGAGGCCCTGCGGGATCGGGCGCGGGAGCAGGACGGACGTTCGCAGGATCCGACTGCGGCCGCGATCGACAGCCAGTCGGTGGCCACAACGGAGAGCGGTGGGCCTGCGGGATCCGACGCGGGCAAGAAGATCCAGGGCCGCAAGCGTCACAGGACGGTGAATCCGCAAGGATCCCAGATTTCGATCGTGGTCCATGCGGCATCGGTTCAGGATCGGGACGGGGCGCCGGAGGGGATCCGGAAGAGGCGGAAGAAGGCTCCGAAGGTCACAAAACTGTGGGCGGACGGCGGGTATCAGGGCCCGAAGCGGGCCTCGGCGCGGGTCGATCTCGGATCGGGCATCGTCTTGGAGATTGTGCGCCAACCTCGGAATGTCAAGGGTTTCATCCTCCTGTATCGGCGCTGGGGGGGGGGTCGAGCGGACCTTCGCCTAGAGGTCCCGATGTCGGCGTCTGGCGAAGGACTATGAGCGCTCGCTGCCAGCTCGCTGGCCTGAGTGCAATTGGCTGCTTGCCGCTTCCTGATGCGCCGGGTGGCGCGGGCCGGATTGTGACCGGAAACCGCAAGGTCATCAAACACATATCATAGTCAGATACTTATGATTCAAACTCTGACGGAAGATGTCGTCAGAGGCTCGGAGATCGAAGGCGAGATCCTTGACCGCGACCGTGTGCGATCGTCGCTCGCGCTCCGCCTCGGCCTGCCCTCCGCGGCCATGGCGCCGACCGAGCGGCGGACCGAAGGCGTCGTCGACATGACGCTCGATACCACGGCGAATCACGGGACACTGCTGACTGCCGAAACGTTGTTCGCCTGGCAGGCCGCGCTGTTCCCGACCGGCTATTCGGGAACGCGCAAGGTACAGACAGGCGCGTGGCGGGACGATGCGGCGGGTCCGATGCAGGTCGTTTCGGAACCCGTGGGCCACCAATGGGTGCACCATCAGGTACTGCCGGCTCAAGAACTGGATGCCGAAATGCGGATGTTCCTGGATTGGTTCAATCGCCGAAGCGAGCCCGAGGGCCTGCTGCGAGCCGGCCTCGCGCATCTGTGGTTCGTGACCATCCACCCGTTCGAGGACGGCAACGGACACATCGCGCGCGCGGTCACCGATCAGGCGCTTGCGCCGTCGGAGAATTCCAGACAACGCTTCTACAGCATGTCGAGCCAGATCCGGAAAGAGCGCTCCGACTACTACGATGCGCTCGAAAGCGCACAGAAAGGCACGGTCGACATCACCGACTGGCTGGTCTGGTTCCTCGGCTGTTTTTCGCGCACGATCGATGGTGCCGAATCGGTCTGCGCAGACGTTCTGCGCAGACCGATTTCTGGCGGCTCCACGCCCGCCAACCCTTCCACGAACGCCAGACGGCGGTCCGCAACAGGTTTCTTGGTGGATTTCAAGGAAAGCTGACGGCAAGGAAATGGGCCGGTAATCACCAAATGTTCCATACCGGCGGCGCAACGCGACATCAATGCACGGATCAAGCACGGAGCTCTTCGCCGCACTCCCGGCGGCAGCAAGAATACGAGCCACGCTCTGGTAACGACGGCATTGAGCGGGCCCGCCGGTTGCGGACCGTCATGCGTCACGGCGGCAATCCGCCATGAACCGACCGGCCGGACCGCCTGACGACCCGCCCGGTTCCCGATCGCGACCCGGCGAAGGACGCCCCGCCGAACCGGGATGCGAGGGGATGCCGTTGCCGCCGTACCTGTTTCGGCCGCGCGCCTGACGGGCGACGGAGCGCAAGCGGGCCGGCCGCGGCGTTTCGCAGGTTTCGGCCACGCGCCTGACGGGCGACGCGGTGATTCCGGGCCTTGATCCGACCTCCGGTGCAATCCGGTTACGATGGCGGCCGGACCATCGGCCCCGCTCGCGGCGTGCGGGGAGAGGAGAGTCCTGCGAGCACCACGGGCCCGGACCTGCGTCGAGCGCCCGCAACCCGGCGAGGACTTCATGAACGACACGCTGTTTCCGGTACCGTCCGCCGTTGCGGCGGCCGCCCGGGTGAACGAACACCAGTACGAGGCGATGTACCGCGAATCGATCGCCGATCCGGAAGCGTTCTGGGCCGAGCAGGGGCGGAGCATCGACTGGATTCGTCCCTTCACGCAGGTTCGCGACGTCAGCTACGCACCTGGCGACGTGCACATCCGGTGGTTCCACGACGGAACCCTGAACGTGTCCGCCAACTGCATCGACCGGCACCTCCCCGATCGAGGCAACCAGCCGGCCATCGTATGGGAAGGCGACCGCCCGGGAGACACCCGGACGATCCCGTACCGGGAACTCCATGAGGAAGTCTGCCGGATGGCCAACGCCCTGCGCCAACGCGGCATCGGCAAGGGGGACCGGGTCACGATCTACCTGCCGATGATCCCGGAAGCGGCCTACGCGCTGCTGGCCTGCGCCCGGATCGGCGCCATCCACTCGGTCGTCTTCGGCGGATTTTCGCCGGACTCGCTGGCCGAGCGGATCCTGGATTGCGAATCGACCTGCGTGATCACGGCCGACGAAGGTCCGCGGGGCGGCAAGCTGGTGCCCCTGAAGGCCAACACGGATCAGGCCCTGCAGCGCTGCCCCGGCGTCCACACGGTGTTGGTCGTGGAACGGACGGGCGGCAACGTGCCGATGCGGGACGGCCGGGACGTGTTCTGGTCGGCGATGCGGTCCGCCGCCGATCCGGACTGTCCGCCGGAGGAGATGGCGGCCGAGGATCCGCTCTTCATCCTGTACACGTCGGGATCCACCGGCCGACCCAAGGGAGTCCTGCACACTTCGGGCGGGTATCTGGTCTACGCCTCGCTGACCCACAAGCAGGTGTTCGACTACCGGGACGGCGAGGTCTACTGGTGCACGGCGGATGTCGGATGGATCACCGGGCACAGCTATATCGTCTACGGCCCGCTCGCCAACGGCGCCACGACCCTGATGTTCGAAGGCGTCCCCAACTGGCCGGACCCGTCCCGTTTCTGGCAGGTCTGCGACCGGCACCAAGTCAACGTCTTCTATACGGCGCCCACCGCCATCCGGGCCCTGATGCGGAACGGCGACGACCCCGTCCGCCGGACCCGCCGCTCCTCCCTTCGCGTTCTCGGCTCGGTCGGCGAACCCATCAATCCGGAGGCCTGGCTCTGGTACTACCGGGTCGTCGGCGACAGCCGCTGCCGGCTGGTGGACACGTGGTGGCAGACGGAGACCGGCGGCATCATGATCGCACCCCTGCCCGGCGCCACCGCCCTGAAGCCCGGCTCGGCCACCCTGCCGTTCTTCGGGGTGCGCCCCGGAATCGTCGACGACAGCGGCAGTCTGATGACGGGGCCGGCTTCGGGCAAGCTGGTCCTGCTGGACAGCTGGCCCGGGCAGATGCGGACGGTCTACGGCGATCACCAGCGCTTCGTGGATACGTATTTCACCACGTTCCCGGGCATGTACTTCACCGGCGACGGCGCCCGGCGCGACGAGGACGGCTACTACTGGATCACGGGCCGGGTCGACGACGTCATCAACGTGTCGGGGCACCGGCTGGGGACCGCGGAAATCGAAAGCGCCCTGGTCGCCCACCCCTCGGTGGCCGAGGCGGCGGTTGTCGGTTGCCCGCACGCCGTCAAGGGCCAAGGAATCTACGCGTACGTGACCCTGGTGGTCGGGGCGGCGGCTACCGATGAGTTGCGGGCCGCTCTGGGCGAGCAGGTGCGGCGCGAAATCGGCCCGATTGCCCGACCCGACCACCTGCAGTGGGCGCCGGCGCTCCCCAAGACCCGCTCGGGAAAGATCCTGCGGCGCATTCTCCGGAAGATCGCCGCCAATGAACACGGCGAGCTCGGGGACACCTCGACGCTGGCCGACCCCGAGGCGGTCGAGGGCCTCGTGCAGAACCGGCTCAACCGATGAAGCGCGGGTTCGCCGGTGCGCTCGCCGGAGCCTTCCTGCTCGGACCGGGCGGGGCCGTCGCCGAGGCGGTGTGCGTCACCAACACCTTCGAAATCGCCTGGGTGCACCCCGGAATCTCCTTCTACGCGAATCCCGACCGGTACCGCTGCGACGGACCTTCGGTCCGGGTCAAGCAGGGAGAGACCGGCTGCTTTCCCGCCGGGCGTCCGGCCGCCGGCGACCGGTATTTCCTGGCCGGCGAACACGCGGTTTCCGGCCAGTGCATCGCCATCTGCGAAACGTCGCGAACCCGGATCACCGTGGTCTTCAACCTGGCCCGCACCTATGCCTGCGCGGAGTGACCCGACGGCCGGGAATCGAGAACGGATCCGGTCCTGCCACCGGAGCCGGGGCCGCCGGTTCCGCTGCGGGCTCCCGACGGCGCGGGCATTGCCTGCGGCCGGTTCCCCCATCCCGGGATCCCGAACCCGCGCGCACGGCGGGGGACGGTAGGCTAGACTGACCGAAACCGGAACGCCGCACGGCCGGCCGCGTTCCGGCCGACCGCCACCCTGCACTGTCGCCGGCCCGGGGCGGCGACCTGCGCATAGCCGGACTTGACGACGCCATGGCCGCAGCCACGACGACCTCGCAGATTCGCGCCGCATTCCTCGACTACTTCCGCGGCCACGGGCACGAAGTCGTACCGTCGTCGCCGCTCGTCCCCCGCAACGATCCGACCCTGCTCTTCACCAGCGCCGGGATGGTGCAGTTCAAGGGCGTCTTCACCGGCCAGGAACCCCGGAGCTGCGCGCGCGCCGTCACCTCGCAGAAGTGTCTCCGGGCCGGAGGCAAGCACAACGATCTCGAAAATGTCGGCCGCACCACCCGCCACCACACGTTCTTCGAAATGCTCGGGAACTTCAGTTTCGGGGACTATTTCAAGGAACAGGCCATCGTGCACGCCTGGACGCTGGTCACGCGGGAATTCGGCATCGATCCCGGCCGGCTGCTGGTCACGGTCCACGCCGGGGATGACGAGGCATTCGGACTGTGGCGCGCGGTGTCCGGACTGCCGGAAGCCCGCATCCTGCGCATCGCCACCGCGGACAACTTCTGGACGATGGGGGATACGGGTCCGTGCGGGCCGTGCTCGGAACTCTTCTTCGATCACGGCGAGCAGGTAGCGGGCGGACCTCCGGGAAGCGCCGGCGCGGACGGCGACCGGTTCGTCGAGATCTGGAACCTCGTCTTCATGCAGTACGAGCAGGAAGCTCCCGGGATCCGGGCCCCCCTGCCGCGGCCTTCGATCGACACCGGCATGGGACTCGAGCGCATGGCCGCCGTCCTCCAGGGCTTCACGGACAATTACGACACCGACCTGTTCCGCCTCCTGATCGAAGCCTCGAAGGCGGCAACCGCCACCGACGAAGAGGGTGCGCGGGCGGTCTCGCACCGGGTGATCGCCGACCATGTCCGCGCGGCCGCCTTCGTGATCGCGGAAGGAGTGCTGCCGTCGAACGAAGGCCGGGGCTACGTGTTGCGCCGCATCGCCCGACGGGCCATGCGCCACGCCCATCTACTGGGCGCCCGCGAACCCGTGCTCTGGAAGATTGTCGGAAGCGTCGTGGCCGAAATGGGCGACGCCTTCCCGGAACTCGTCCGGGCCGGCCCGCTGATGGCCGAAACCCTGAAGCAGGAGGAGGTGCGGTTCGGCGACACCCTCGAGCGCGGCATGCGCCTCCTCGCCCACGAGACGGGGAAGCTCGGGGCCGGCGTCCCGCTCTCCGGCCGGACGGCCTTCCGGCTGTACGACACGTACGGGTTCCCGGTGGACCTGACCGCCGACATCCTGCGCAGCGAGGGCCGGGCCCTGGACCGGGACGAATTCGACGCGGCCATGGCCGAACAGCAACGCAAGGCGCGCGCCGCGTGGTCGGGCGCCGGGGATCCCGGGCAGGAGCGCGTCTGGTTCGAGATTCGCGAGGAGACGGGCCCGACCGAGTTTCTGGGCTACGCGGGAACCCGTGCGGAAGCCGTCGTGCGGGCCCTCGTCGCGGACGGCCGCCGGATCTGCCGCGCCGACGGCGGCAGCGGCGTCATCGGGGTGGTCTGCAACCAGACACCCTGCTACGCCGAAGGGGGCGGGCAGGTCGGAGACACCGGAACCGTCCGCGGGCCCCGGGGGCGGATGCGGGTGACGGACACGCGGGCGCACGCCCCCTCCCTGCACGTCCATTACGGGACGCTCGAAGACGGCGTGCTGCAGGTCGGAGACGCGGTCGAGCTGGCGGTGGACGAGGACCGGCGCGCCGGATTGCGGGTGCATCACTCGGCCACCCATCTGCTGCACGCCGCCCTCCGCGAACGGCTGGGCGAACAGGTCACCCAGAAGGGTTCGCTGGTGGCCCCGGACCGCCTGCGGTTCGACATCAGCCATCCGCGGGCGGTGACCCCGGCGGAGCTCGAGGACATCGAACGCACGGTCAACGAATGGGTGCAGGCCGACGGGACGGTCGAAACCCGGGTGCTGCCGCCCGATGCCGCCTTGCGGGACGGGGCGCTCGGCCTGTTCGGCGAGAAATACGGGGACGAAGTGCGGGTGGTGCGCATGGGTCCGGCCGCGGGTCCGGCATTCTCGCTGGAGATCTGCGGAGGGACGCACGTGGCGCGTACCGGAGAGATCGGCCTGTTCAAGGTGATCTCGGAATCGGCGCTCGCCTCCGGGGTCCGGCGGCTGGAGGCGGTGGGCGGATCCGCGGCCCTGGCGCTCTTCCGGCAGCAATCCCGGTTGCTCGGCAGCGCGGCGGCCGACCTCGGCGTTCGGCCGGACGACGTGCCGGAGCGGATCGGTCGGCTCCTGCAGGAGCGTCGCGCACTCGAACGAACGATTGCGGAGCTGCGCCGGCAGCTGGCCGCCGGCAGCGGCGGAGACGACGAATCGTCGGAAATCGCCGGAGTACGGGTGCTGGGACGGGTGCTCGACGGAGTGCCGCCGAAGGTTCTCCGCAGCCAGGCGGAGGGGCTGCGCAACACCCTCGGCAGCGGTCTGGCCGTCGTGGTCACGTCCTTCGAAGGAAAGGGATCGCTGGCCGTGGCCGTCAGCGAGGACCTCACGCACCGGTTCGACGCCGTGGACCTGGTCCGGGCCGGGGTCGCGGCGCTCGGCGGCCGCCGGGGAGGCGGACGGCGCGACATGGCCCAAGGCGGCGGCCCCGACGGGCAGGCCGCCGGCGAAGCCCTGCGCGCGGTGCAACGGGCTATCGGCAAGCCCGGATGAGCACGCCGCCGCTACGGGGTTTCAGAGCGCCCGCTCCAGGTGGTCGGCAATCGCGTCCAGGAACGGCTCGGTCTCGAGCCATTCCTGCCCTCCTCCCACGAGCAGGGCCAGATCCTTGGTCATCTTGCCGGATTCGACCGTCTCCTGACACACCCGCTCCAGGGTCTTCGCAAACGCCTGCACCTCCGGCGTGTCGTCGAACCGCCCGCGGTGCCACAGTCCGCGAGTCCAGGCAAAGATCGATGCGATCGGATTGGTCGAGGTCGCTTCCCCCCGTCGGTACGCCCGGTAGTGGCGCGTGACCGTACCGTGGGCGGCTTCCGCTTCGATGGTCTGTCCGTCGGGCGTCATCAGCACCGAGGTCATCAGGCCCAGGGATCCGAACCCTTGGGCCACGAGATCGGACTGGACATCGCCGTCGTAGTTCTTGCAGGCCCAGAGAAACCCGCCCGGCCATTTGATGGCGCTGGCGACCAGATCATCGATCAGGCGGTGGTCGTACTCCAGGCCGGCGGTCTCGAACGGTGCGGCGAATTCGGCGTCGAACACCTCCCGGAAGAGGTCCCGGAACCGCCCGTCATACTGCTTCAGGATCGTATTCTTCGTGGACAGGTAGACCGGCATCCCGAGATTGAGACCGTACCGCAGGCAGGCCCTCGCGAAGCCGCGAATGGACTCGTCGAGGTTGTACATCCCCAGGGCGATTCCGGGTTCCCGGAACCGAAACACCTCGGTTTCCGTCGCGGGCTCCTGTCCGGCGGGCTCGAACCGCATCACGAGACGGCCCGGCCCCGGCACCTGCAGTTCGGTGGCGCGGTACTGATCGCCGAAGGCATGGCGGCCGATCACGATCGGACGAGTCCAGCCGGGCACGTACCGGGGAATGTTGCGGAAGAGGATCGGTTCGCGAAACACGGTGCCGTCGAGGATGTTGCGGATGGTGCCGTTCGGGGACCGCCACATCTTCTTGAGACCGAACTCGGCCACCCGATCCTCGTCGGGGGTGATGGTGGCGCACTTGATGCCGACGCCGTACTGGCGGATCGCATGGGCCGCATCGACCGTCACCTGATCGTCGGTCCGGTCGCGGTTCCGGACGTGCAGGTCGTAGGCAACCAAGTTCAGGTCGAGGTACGGGCGGATCAGGCGTTCCCGGATCCATTCCCAGATGATCCGGGTCATTTCATCCCCTTCCAGTTCGACCAGGGGGGAGGCGACCTTGATTTTGCTCACGGCGTGCGGGCTCCAGAGATGCGACGGGGCGGACGGGCGGGGCGGGGTTCAGCGGCCGGAGGCCGGGGCCGCCGGGAACCCGAACCGGTCGTCCGCGGCCCGAACGGCAGCCTCGGCCGACCCGACCCTGATCACGGTTCCATGCGGAAGGTCGGGGAGAAAGCCCTGCTCGACCATGCGTTCCAGCATTTCCGGCATCGGGCCCGGTAGCGGTCGAGATCGACCACCACCACGGGCAGGCAGCGCGGTCCGAACCCGGATCCTGCGAGGGTTCCCGGGACTTCCTCCGGGATTCCGACGGCGCCGGGGTGCGCGACGCAGACATCGGGCACGCCGTACGTCCGGATCCTGCGGCCGGCCGTCGACTCGGCGGCGACGGTCACTTCGAGATCCGGATGCAGGTCCGGCGCGGCCGCGCGGCCGACCGGTACCACTCCGATGATCCGACTCCCCGATTCCCGCGCGCCGTCGGCCACCGATCCCATCAGGCCGGGACGCGACTCTCCGGCCCCGATGCGGGAGCCCGCAGTGCCCAAACCTGCCCCCGCCGCCGCACCTCCCGCGCGTATTTCGGATCCCGGCCGGCCCGCGACCCGCAGCCCACCCGCGCGGCCGGCTTCCGTCCGACCCCGCAACGAGGAGAGGATCCGGCGACGGACACCGCCAGCCGGGGCACGGCAACTTCGCCGGCGCCCCGCAGCAAGGGGAAGCGTGTCGCCGTCTTCCGCCGGAGCGCCCGACCTCCTCCGCCCGATCCCCGGCGCAGGGACCCCCGCTTCCGCGCGCCGGGCGTTCGGACGGCCCGGATGATCTCAGATCCCTGCCTCCCCGCCTGCCCCGGTTCCGGCGCCTGCGCACGCGGCTGCACGCGGCTACACGAAGTCCAGCCTGAGGGCAGGATGGAGTCTCTTGAGGTTCGGGAGCGACTTCGATTGCCACGGCACGCGCGTCGAGCCCCGGACGGCGATGCCCGTGTGCTGTTGCTTGCGCACCTCGATCGTGAACCGCGCGAGCAGATTGATTCCGGAACTGTTCAGGAATTCCAGTTCCACCAGGTCGAGCGTGATCTCTTCGGGCCGCGATGCGAGCACCTCGTTCATCAGCGCCAGCACGGGCTGGTAGGCGTCGGTGCCCGAAAGGCGCATTGTCCCTTCGTAGTGGATGACCGCATCCTCGACCCAGATGCGGTAGCTGTCCGCCTTGATTTCCATGGAACTCGATCACCCAGAGAGATTCATTCGGGAAGGAACGGCGGAAACTGCCGGCACGCACGCAGCATACCGGATCTCAGGCCAGCGGCAACACCGCATGAGCGGCCAGTCGCACGGGGCCCCGGTTCCCGGCGGGTTCCCCGAAATCCCACCCCAGCAAGGTGCCGTAATCACCCATCAGCGTGAGCAGGCCCAAGCCGGAACCGGTGGCCGCCGGGTCGGCCGCATTCCGCTCGATTCGTTCGATCAGGAGTTCGGACGGATCGCGCCCCTGCAGTCCGGCCAGAACATCCTGGAACCGGAGCGCGCCCGCTTCACTGATCAGATTGATCACGCAAGCCCGGAACCGGTCGCCTTCGAGCTGCGTGTCGACGACGATGTCTCCGGAGGCGCGGAACTTCACCGCATTTTCCAGCAGTTCGTTGACCAGGTAGCCGACGCTGTGGCGGACGTCGTTGGCGGCCGCGGATCGGGCCCGGACCGCATAGAAGTTCCCCAAGAAGTCGGAGGTGACCGCACAGTGCTTCCAAGCAATGTCGAGCGGGCCGTCGAAGAGGCGGATTCGCATCGATCGGCACCCGAACCTTCCGATCGCGTCCGCATTTCCGCATTGTTTGGGCATGGTCCGTCGCGGCTCCGCTACAGGTGCTTCATGGCCACGAGCGTGATGTCGTCGTGGATCTTCTGGGCGCCGATGTGCGCTTTGAGATCTCTGACGATCCCGGCGACCGCATCGGCCGCCGTGCCCCGGCAGTTGGACCGTGCACTCTCGCAGAGACGTTCCAGACCGAAGAGGGCGCCGTCCGCGCCTTCGGCTTCGGTCACGCCATCCGTATGCAGGATGAGCATGTCGCCGCTGGTGAAGGCGATCTTGCGGGTGTCGATGAAGGGGGCGATGTCGAATTCCAGTCCGATCGGGAATCCGAGGTCCATCGTATCGATGCGTTCGAGGGCGCCGTCGCGCCGCACCAGCAGGACTTCCTCGTGCTGTCCGGCGAGCGTCAGTTCCTGATCCTCGTAATCGACGAAGACCAGGGACAGGTGCTTGTCGGACTGGGTACGCGCGATGTTCTTGAAGATCGCGCGGTTGAGGGTTTCCAGAAACCGCTTGTTGTCGCGGTCGCCCTCTTCGTGCAGGGCCCGGGCCACAGACTGCACCATCAGCATCAGCACACCGCTCTCCAGGCCGTGGCCGGTCACGTCGCCGATTCCCACCTTGATGCGGGAACCGTCCTGCAGGACATCGTAGTAGTCCCCGCCCACTTCGTCGGCCGGCTCCATGTAGCCGGCGATCTCCAGCTTCGGGATCTGTTCCAGTTCGCTGTCCTTCGGCAGGACCATCTTCTGGATTCGGTGGGCAATTTCGAGTTCCGCGCCCAGGCGAAGGTTCTCGCTCTTGAGTTGTTCGTTGAGGGAAACGATCTCCCGGTTTGCCTCTTCGAGATTGTGCGTGCGCTCTTCGACCAAGCTTTCCAGATTCTCGGTATGGTACTGGATTTCCTGCACCATGCTGTTGAACGCGACCCCCACCTGTCCGACCTCGTCCCGCGTGGGAATGCGGACCCGGACCGAATAGTCCTTGTTCTGCAGCCTCCGGGCCGCGCCGGCCAGCGCGCTCAGACCGGAAGTGATGCGGCCCGATATGGCGTAGACCGCGACGAACACGATCAGCAGGCTGACCATCAGCGCAGCCACCTGCAGGTTGTAGATCCGCGCCGTGGCGCCCGAGATGCGGCCCTCCACGGCCGTCAGCAGTTGATACACGTCTTCCTCGGACACCACGAAGCCGATCGTCATGTGCTCCCTCCGGATCCCCTCCGGATTCCACAGGTGGGTCGGTTCGAGCCGCTGCTTCAGGATCAGGTACGGCTTCCGCTCGCCCCGCTCCTCGAGCGTCACGTGCTGAACCGCCACTTCATCCCCGGTCGGCAGGGGCATGTCCGCGATCGCCGGGTGCATGCTGTTGCGGATCGATCGGTCGATGCCGGTGACCCCCTGGCCCTCCACGTCGCTGGCCACCAGCCCGATGGTCCGCTCGCCGGCTTCGTTGATGGCGATCACATTGCCGTTGGACATCACCAGGAAGCCGAAACCGGTGTCCCCCAGCGTGATGCTCTCGACCAGCGAGGTCAGCTGGTCGAGAGTGATGTCGACGGCCACCATCCCCGCGACATCCGAGCGATCGGCCGTCCACAGAGGATGGAAAAAACTGACGATCAGGATTCCGGTGATCGCATCGACATAGGGTTCCGTCATCACGATGTCGGACTCGACCGGCCGGGCCTCCGGGTCGGACAGCCAGGACTGCCAGCCCTCGTACACCCCCGGAAAGAAGAAATCCCAGAAATTGGGTCCCGCGTTGTGGCCCGGGTACAACTGGTCGAACGTCCGGGCCTGATCCGAATACGGCGAGGCCCGCAGGATCGAGGCGTGCTTGGGCCCGACATAGTAGACCTGCAGCTTGGCGGCGCCGGTCTTCATGATCGCGGGCCCCATCAGGTCCAGGAACCTGCTGTCCCGAATTTCCCGGGCGGTGGTCGGCAGCGGTTCGCGATTCTCGTCCAGCAGGTACCCCCAGACACTGACGGCGGAGGGGGCACCGGGCAGGTTCTGCGACCATCCGCCTTCGGCATCGTAGACCAGCGGGCGCGTCAGGGACGGATCGGCGGACATGGCGTCTCCGAGCGCGCCCTTGACTTCCGGATGGTCGATCAGGAACTGCATTCCGTTGGCCAGCATCGTGATTTCGGAGTGCACCCGATCCAGGAGCAGGTCGGCCTGCGAGGTCGTCATTTCGATGGAGGTCTGCAGGAACTGCTCGGTGGACTGCGTCAGGCCCGCACTGATCTCGTTTCGCGCATCCCGGGACAGCCGCTGCATGTTCCAGATCGCCACGCCCCCGGCCAGCACCAGGTCGAAGAACACGGCCGCCCCGACCACGAGCACGAACTTGGCGCGAAAGCTGCGGAGCGAAAATCGCCCCAGGGGCCGGCTGCCGTCGCCTCCTTCGCTCCGGGCCGCCGACGGCGTCATCGCGGCCGTCGCCCCGACGCCACCCAGATCGGCCAGCCGGCATAGCCCTTGGGGTGCAGGGCGGCAAAGATGTGGTCGTCGAAGCCCTGCTTGAACCGCCGGATGAACGTCTCGTCGTCACCCCTCTCCCGGGCCATGCTCCCGGCGAACATCTGCTTCCACGTCCGGATCACGTCGGCAAACTCCTCGGGGTCTCCATCGAGATTGGTCACCATGAAGGACTCCATGCGAATGTCCTCGAGCCCTGCATCGAGCAGGAGCCTGCGGCTCTTCGGTCCGATCTCGATGTCCATGTTGAAGTGGTTCCACAATTTGGCAACCTCGTTGTACGTCCACTGGATCGATTTCGAACGGGGCTCGCCCAAGCAGTGGGAGTTCTTTTCGTTGGTCACGTACACGCGGCCGCCGGGCCGGCAGATCCGGAGCAGCTCGGCCAGAATCTGTTCCGGACGGTCGAAGACCTGCAGGGAATGTCGGCAGATCACGAAGTCGAACTCGTCGCTGGGCAGGAGCATCTCAGCCGCATCGCCGTAGACATACTCGACCCCGGAAACATCGAATTCCTTCGCCATCTTGCGGGCATAGGAAAGGCTGGACCGGGCATGATCGAGCGCCACGACCTGCGTCGGCTTGAATTCCTTGAACACCAGAATGGCGAAGTCGCCGATCCCGCAGCAGATGTCGGCGACCTTCATGCCCTCGGCGATGCCGTGCCGGGCCAGGATGTGCTTCTCGTGCCGCCAGGTCAGGGTGGTCTGCTTCCGCAGGACGGACACGAACGAACTGTCCTCGACAAACGCCTGTCCGGGATAAAAGTCCTGGTCGTATGCCACCACTTCGATTCGCGGAATCCTGCAGCGCAGCGCCCGGAACTTCCCGGGAGTCCACCCCACCACGCTGGACAGCGTCACCCGGACCTTCAGGTCCGGCCGCTCCGCGCAGACCCCCGTCAGCACGCCGGCCACGCCGTTGAAGGCGATGTTGTTCGACTGGAGCAGCCTGCGGACATTGACATAGAAGGTTCCGGTGGCCCGTCGCGCGCTGGCCCGCAGCGCCTCCAGGCACGTCGCGATCTCCCCGATGGACCGCGGGCGCATCGAGCCGGAAAGCGAAAATACCTGATTGTTCTCGTCGAACGCGAACTCGAAGGAGGCTTCGGCCCGAGGCGGCATCAGACGGTCTCTTGCTCGAGAGACAGGTCGACCGTCAGACGGACGGACGTGCCTTCGACCGTTTCGGCCGAGAACCGGGCCTTGTACAACACGGCGAGCTCGAACAGCCCCAACCGTCGATCGAGATCCTCTTCGGAAAACAGCATGTTCAGGTACTGGTCGCCGGCATCGGGCGCGCAGAGTTCCCCGACGGTCCTCTCGTAGAACTGCTGTTCGACCCGGCCACAGGGCACGACCGTCGTGATTCGGTCCACCGGGCCGTTCCGGAGAATCCGGAAAAGGAGCCGTTCCGGTTCCTTCCGCGTGCGGTGCACCACCTCGAGGATTTCGTTGATCGTGGCCGACAACAGATTGGAAGACCTGAAGGGATCGGCACGGTTGTGACCGACGATTTCTGCGACGAAGGACGACAGGTAGTCGCAGTAGACCCACCGGGAATCCAGGACCTCGGCATGCAGAGAAATCTCCATCAGCGGCCGGAAGCCCGGATCGCAATCCGCCGAGCCCGGCGGATCCGCCACCTTGTCGTGGGCGCGCACATTCTCCGGTTGCGGCGGCGGCCCGGCACCATCAGACCCGCTCCGGCCCCCGGTCGCCATCGGGCCGATCCCGGGTGCGGGCGCATCCGGCGGCCGAACCTCCTCAACCGCTCCCGTACGAAGGGGCATCCGCTTGGCCGACACTGCAATGATCCTCCAGCTGTGGAAACCTGCCGGATTCGTGCATGTTGCCGGCCGGCCACCTATAGCACAACGCGTCCAGTCGTGCACCGGGAATCATCAGGCCAAGATGCCTCCATGCCATGCCGGAGAGGATAGAGGATATGGAGTCCGGACTGCCGGGCGTGGGGCGCGGGCCGTCGACAGTGCGCGGGGGCGGTCCCGCACCGGCCGGGCCCGGTCGTTACGGGACCGCAGGAAGCAGGAACGGCACCGATTTCCGATCGCAGGACCGCGCCCTGCGGTGCCCCGTCCGACTCGTTCCGATCTTCCCCGGTGGGCCCGGGCGCGGCGGGCGCCCCGGATCCGGCACTTTGTCGTGTATCCGTGTACCCTCGACGCAATCGCAGCGACCGGCAGATCCCCCCGCCGAGGACGGATCCGGCGAAAGTCCGAGGTGGGTATGGAAGACTTGACCGGCAAGGAACTGGAAGAAGCGCGACATGCGCCGGCGCTCGCGCGCCGGCTCGCGGAAACCCGACGCAAGCTCGCCCGGCTGGAAGCCGAACACGACGACCTGCAACTGCTCTATGAAGCCACCATCGCGCACGGCGAGGCGGTAGAGGATCAGCTCGCCGAGAGCAACATCCTGCTGCAGCGCACCCAGAGCAGGCTGGAAGAAGAACTCAACGAAGCCTCTCACTACGCGAGATCCATCCTGCCCGCGCCCCGTGCCGAGCAGCCGAGCACCGAATGGTACTTCGAACCTTCGACGGAGCTCGGAGGGGACGCGTTCGGCTATCACCATGTCGATGCCGACCACTTCGCGGTCTACCTGATCGACGTGTGCGGACACGGCATCGGCGCGGCCCTCCTGGCGGCGACCGTGATCAACGTCCTGCGAACCCAGGCGATGTCGAGCGCCGATTTTGCCGATCCCAGTTCCGTTCTGGCGGCCCTGAACGACGCCTTTCCGATGGAACACCAGAACAACATGTTCTTCACGATCTGGTACGGCGTGCACGACCGTCGCACGGACACGCTGCGGTATTCGTCCGGAGGACACCCGCCGGCCATCTTGCTCAGTCCGGGCCCCGGCCCTTCCGGGAACCGCGAGCCCGCTCCCGCCGAGCTGCTGGCGAGCAAGGGCAACGTTGCCATCGGCACCTTTCCGGACCTGCGGTTTCCGGCCCGGACGACGACCATCCGGCCGGGTGACCAGCTGCTGGTATACAGTGACGGTGCCTATGAAATCCCGGTGGCCGACGGTCGGATGCTGTCGCAGCAGGATTTGGTCGATTTCGCCCGAGCCGATGGCGGGCGCGAGCCCGAGGACATCTATCGGTGGGTTCGATCCCACAATGGTGAAGGCGCACTTCCGGATGATTTTTCCGTCGTGAAGGTTCGTTTCTAGCAGTACGGAATCCATCGGATTGCAGGGTATAGGGACTTCAGTTTCCCCCGGCCGTCTGCAGGCGTGAACCGCCAGTCGACGGCGCCGCCGGCCGCAGGGCGGCGTGCGCCCCATGCCGCGGTCTCCCGCACCTTGGGGTCGCGGTCGGGAAGGCGTCGCCGGAGGCCTTGCCGCGACCGCGCGCCGATGTCGCTCTCGGCCCTGTGGAGCCAGCTTCCGTGCTTCGGCGTGTACCGACACTCGAACCGCACTCTCAGCGTCCAGCGGGCACCACCCTCGGGCGGGGACGAGCAGGCCAGGGCGCCCGGTTCGCTTCCTTCGTCCCGTCCGGGAGTTTCGGCCGGCGGTGCTCCTGCTCCCTGCGGCGCAGGGCGGCCTCCGGACCTCCGGAACGCAGCGCTTGCGCCGGCGCTCGCCCGACGGGGTACCGATACCCCGGCGGCGCGCGAGATCGGCATCCCGGAGCCGGCCGCCGTCACGCCCCTCGTCCGCCATCAGCACGCCGACGCCGGGCGACTCCGGTACCGTCGACGATCGCCTGGAGCTCCCGGCGCTCCCGCGCCGAAAGGGCCCCTCGGGAGATCTTCCTGCCCTAGGGGTGGGCCAGGGTCCGCTCCGGTCCCGGTTCCGAAACCCTGCAGGCAGGTCGGCTCCCGGGGACCGGATCCGTCCGGTCCGCAGGAGAACGCGGGCACCTGTACGCTCGGCCTCGGATCTGCGGAGACGAACCGGCGAGATCCGTACCGATTGGCGGCCCGCGGGTGCCGACACGGACCGACACGGAAATCCTGCTGGGATCCGGTCGTCAGTGCAACGTTTCCGGACTACCGGCGGTTGCCCGATTCTCCGGAACGTGGGAGCAACCCGGCATGGACCGGATCCTCCGTCCCGAGGAAGCGGACGGCGCCTTGCCCGACCCGCGACGCCCTGCTGCGGGAGACGACGGCGTCGGCACCGCCGACCGGCGGTGCACGGCCCGGGACGCCCCGCCGAAACGGAAGTCCCGACCCCCATCCATGCCGTGATTCCGGACCGCTAGACCGATATCGACGGGTCGCGGGCGGCTCGGGCATGCCGCTCCGCCCGGGCCTCGCTCAGACGCTGGAACTGGGGCAGGTCGACGCGCAGGCTGGACTCGACGGCGGCGCGGGCGGGATCGGAGGTGATGAACAGGAAGCGGGAACGGTCGACCTCGAGCTCCGGCAACCGTTGCGGAGGCTGGTAGACGTGCTGGACCCCGTTGATGATCACCGGTCCGTCGAGGTTCTTGACCTTGATCGCGCCCTTGGTCCGGTACATGACGTCCCCGTTCGTCTGCGTGCCCGCATTCAGCCAGCCGTGCAGCGCTTCCCATTCGAGCGCGTGCGAGATTTCGATCGCGAACCCGTGCAGGTCGTTCCCGAGCATGTCGCTGCGGCCGTAGTGCGGCGACCCGAGCCACCTGCCCAGATCCCCGTCCATCAGGCGTGTTTCCAGACCTGCCCCGGTCAGTGCTTCCGCACGCCATGACCGATCCGACGGCACCAGATCGGCAACGGGGTTCAGGGCCCGCACCCCGGCCCCCGGTTCCGGACCGGCCCGCGACGCCGAATCGATCACGATGCAGTCCGCGACAGCAATTTGCTTGAAGCCGTGATGCGACCGCGCCCTGCCTGTGACTCACATGTCTTGTCTGGACGTACTTCCTGGTACAGCTCGCTGGATTATTGATCCATCTCCAGCCCCCATTCGTAGCCTTGGGCCAGGATCGCCATATGGGTGTAGCCCCGCCCGACCACCGTGGGTCCGGGTGGGGGGTCGCTGCGGCGATCGAGGTCGCCGCCGAAGATCGCCAGGGTCCGCACGGCGTGCCCCAGGTGGTCCGGTGGCGCCGAAGCTGGTGCCGACGGGCGAAGTCCTTGAGCACCAGGATTTCGGTTTTGCCGAACCGAACCTCGGCGGGCCGTTCGGGGGTTTCCCGTCCGAGCAGGACCCTGGCGAAGAGTCGCCAGGCGATCACGGCCTTGATGGTGGCCGCCCGTTCGATCCGGTGTCCGTCCCGATGGTGGAGGAATTCCGCCTTGCATCCGCGTTTCAGGACCCGGTGCCCGTCCTCGATCCGCCCGCGCCGGCGGTACCGTTCCCGCACCCGCCGCGCCTCCTTCCGGGTCGATACCGGCAGGCGGGTGCGCAGGATCCCGTGCCGGGGCTCCACACCGGCCGGCGGATCTTCTTCGGTCCTGCGGACCGCCGTCATGGGCACGGGGTCGTGCGCGCCGGTTCCGTTCCCGGGGGGAGGCAGGTCGAAGCGCCGGAACTGCAGGGATACCTTGGCGACCCGCGCTTCCCGCAGCGCCTGGGCCTTCTGGCTGCGGGTGGAGGTGCGGGCCGACGGGCGGGCGATTTCGATCTCCAGGGATCCGGCCGAGGATTCCGCTGCCCGTGGCTCGAAGAGCTTCTCTTCGTCCTTGCCCAGGGACCGGTTGGGGCGGGCTCGGACCCGAAGATCGACGGTGCCCAGCCGCTGCCGCTCGGCGAACCGGGCGAAGAAGTCCGCCTCCCGATCGAGTACGGAGACGACCCGCACGCCGTCCGGAACCCGCTCCGAGGTGTCTCGCAAGCCCCGCATCCCGCGGGCGGATGTCCGTTCTTCGAGCGGCGTGCCCGGCTCGGCCCGGCCGTCCGGCGCGTCGGATTCGATGCGGGGGACGCCAAGGGGAATGCCGGTGTCCGCGGCGATCGCCCGCGTCGAATGCAGGTGCAGGCCCCGGGTGCCCGACGCGTTCCGATTGCGGTCGATGAGGCCGAGCTCGCCGCACTTCGGATGGGTCGCGAAGTTGGGGTCCGATCCATCCTGGATCCTCAGCACCGTCGTGCAGGAGGCCCTGCGCCACGGTGATCCCACGCTGCTGATCCGGCGACGACTGGCGAGATTTTCTCAGTTTGCGTCGCGCTGCAATCGTGCCGCCAAGGCTCGATGGGGCCTTCTTGGCCCGAACATTGCGATCTCAAGGAGGCTATCTGTGATGAGCCGAGCCCCCACGCATTCGGATTTCGCATCTCCGAATCAGCATGGGATCGTCGTGAGCCCTGCGCCGGCGGGTGCGCTCCCGGTGCGGAGCCGGAAGGGCCTCCGGTGTGACCGCCGACGCGGCCGGCGGGTCGATCCTCCGGTAGTACCCGGTGACCGGAGCCCGCCGGCCTTGAGCGGCGGCTGGGAACGATGCGCCGGGCGGGTCGGCCATCAGGGACGCACGCGTGACCCACCGGCGGCCGAGCCGACGGACCCCCAGCGGAGCTCCGCCGAACTCGTTTGCGGTCCCGCTCCCCCGCTCCCGTCCGTCGGCCGGACCCAGGGCCTCCGCCGGTGCCGGCGCCCCGCCCAAAACCGCCCACCCGTCGCTCCGCAGCGGACGCATCCCCACCGCCTTGACCGACCGTCGCGCCTGCCCGGGGCGGGCGAACCGTCCCCGCCCGGTGGTCTCTCCCACCCGCTCCCAGCCGGCGGTGGCCAACACGGTGCCCGCATGGGTTTCCGGATCCACGAAGGTTTCGACCCGCAGGGGACGGTACCCGTACCGGGCCTCGATCTCGTCGGGCAGCCGGGCCAGCGCCCTCCCCAGCACCCGAGAGCCCAGGTTCCGGCAGCGCACCGATGGTCGGATCAGGAACCGGCTCAGACCGAGCACCGCGGGGTTCAGGTGCTGCGACCGCAGGGTCTCGTCCCACCCGATCCATCGATCCCGGGAAGCCAGGCGCAAGGCCGGCGCCGCAAAGCCCAGGGCCCCCAGGATGCCGTGCTCCGACCGAACCCGATACCGCAGTTGGGCGCCCACCTGCATCGCCGCCCCGCACGGATGCTCCCGGAACCTCAGAGCCTGTACGGAAACTATTGAGCGGTCCCGATTCTGGCCGCTCGTGCAAAGTATCGGCGTCGGAGAAACCGCTTCGAAAGCAATCTGACAGATGTGGAATGGGCTTGTCTGATCCCGATGTACTCTCCAGCCACATCGCAGATACCAGAATCAGGGCCGCTCCATAGTTTCCGCACAGGCTCTCAGCTCGTTCCCGATTCGCCGATCCATCTCCCCGGTCACCGGCACCAAGCACAGGTCGTGCAGCGCACCCGCTTCCGAGGGAACCCCAGACGGCACGGGAACCGCGGTGCCCAGCCGCCGGGGAGCGCCGCCACCCTTTCCCGCGCGGGGTGCCGACAAGCGCACCTGCCGGTTCCGCTCCAGGTCGTTCCGGACCGCCCGGCAACTGCGCTCGCGCCCGCGACCCCGCGCATCGGTCAGGGGAAACGCCCGACCTACCCGTCGAGCCGCGGCGCGACGACGGCTCGGCGGCTCCCGAGACCGAAGCGTCTGCCGCCGGACCACGTGCGCCGGTTGCTTCAGGATGCGGTGCACGGGTTCCATGGCCGACAGGGAACCCACCGTAGAGGGTCCGAGGTCCGGGGGCAACCGGCAGGATGTGTGTGCATGGCAGCGCGCGCCGCCCGCACCACGGCGTTCCGGACCTCGGAAACCGGCGGCGGCGGACTCCCGGACGCAGGGGCCATGCAGATCATCCGTTCGATTCCCCATTCGGTGACATAGCGCACCGCGGACCGGGATCCGGCGGTAGGCGTCCACAGCAGCCAGCAGCCGCCCGCTTCCCGCAGTTTCGGCATCCTGTCTCCTCCCGACGATGCGGTCCTGCGCGGATACAGTTCCGATGGGCATTCTGCGTCCGGCGCAGGATCGCCGCACGCACCCGGAGGATCCCGCAGCCCGTGCATCCGGTCCCGCCGCGCCCCCCGCACCGACACGGACCCCGTTCGAACCGGCCGGTTGCGCCGGCGCCGGCGGCACCCTACCCATACGACCATGGCTCCCGTGAACCCTCTCCGCGGTACACTTCTGGCCGATCTCGCGGCGCTCGGCCGCTACGACCGACCCATCGGCATCTGGCTGCTGGCCTGGCCCTGCGCTTGGGGGGCCGCCCTGGCCCGGCCGCAGCCTGCGGACCTGGTCTGGCTCTGTCTCGTGCTGCTGTCCGGCGCCGCGCTCGCCCGCGCGGGCGGTTGCGCCTGGAACGACCTCCTGGACCGGAAACTGGACGCTGCGGTAGCGCGAACCCGGAACCGGCCGCTCGCGGCGGGGCGCGTCACGGCGGCCACGGCACTCGCGTTCATCGCCGGCCACTTGGTGGCCGCCGCGTCCCTGCTGCTGCTGCTGCCGGCGCCTGCGGCTTGGCTGGTGCCCGGGGTTCTCCCCCTGGTACTGATCTACCCGCTGGCGAAACGGTTCACATGGTGGCCCCAGGTGTGGCTCGGAATCACGTTCAATTGGGGCGCCCTCGTCGGGTGGTCGGCCGCCGCCGCCGACTGGCCGGCGGCCGCCGCCCTGTGCCTCTACGCCGGCTGCGTCCTGTGGACCGTCGGCTACGACACGCTCTACGCCTATCAGGATCGGACAGACGATCAGGCGACAGGCATCCGTTCCGCGGCCGTGCGGCTCGGTTCGGCGGGCCGACCATTCGTGGCCGGCGCCTACGCCGCAGCAACCTGCGTGTTCGCGGTCGCGCTCGGGGTCGCGGACAGCGGACTTCCTGCATGGGCGGGCCTCGCCGGGTTCGGCATCCTGTCGGCCCGGCATGCCGTCACTGTGGATCTGCAGGATGCCGGGTCCAGCGGACGGGCCTTTCGCGGCGCCCATCGGGCCGCCCTGATCTGGTTTGCCGGCCTCGCGGCCGACCTCGTGATGGCCGGAAGCGGCGCGGTCAACTGAAGTCCAGTTCCCCCTGCACCGGGCAAGGCCGGAACCGGCTCACGTCGAGGTCCGGCATCCGAACGTCGAGGCCGTGACGCCGCAATGCGGCGGCGAACCGGGCTCGGATCAGGTCCGCATAGGGGCCGGTCCCGCGGTGCCGGATCCCGAATTCCGACTGGTACAGGGCCCCGCCCCGGGTCTCGCGCACCAGCGACAGGATTCGCTTGGCCGCGCCGGGGACATGCACGTGGAGCCACTCTTCGAACAGTTCCGCAACCTCGCCCGGCAGGCGCAGCAGCACATAGCGCACCGACCGCGCCCCGGCCGCGGCGGCGGCGGCCACCAGACGCTCGATTTCCGGGTCCGTGAGACCGGGTATGACCGGGGCCTGCAGGACGAGGACCGGTACGCCGGCAGCATGCAGCCGCTGCACGGCTTCGAGGCGGCGGCCCGGAGTACTGGCCCGGGGCTCCATGCGGTTGGCCAGCCGATGATCGAGCGTCGTGATCGAGACCAGCACCTGCACCAGATTCTCGGACGCGAGTTCCGCCAGTACATCGAGATCGCGCAGCACCTGCGCCGACTTGGTCACGATACTGACCGGATGACGATGGTCCCGCAGACATTCGAGAATGCGGCGCGTAAGACGCAGCTTCTGCTCCGCCGGCTGGTACGGGTCGGTATTGGCCCCGAGTGCAACCGGGGCCGGCGAGTAGCCCGGACGGGCAAAAGCCTCGCGCAGCCGATCGGGCGTCGCCGTCTTGGCAAAGATGCGGGTCTCGAAATCGATGCCCGGAGAAAGCCCGAGAAACGCATGGGTCGGACGGGCGTAGCAGTAGATGCAGCCGTGCTCGCACCCCTGATAGGGATTCACGGAGCGATCAAAGCCGATATCGGGGGACCGGTTCCAGGTCAGTCCCGTCCGGGTCGCGCTGGTCTGCACCGTGGTTTCGACCGTGGCCGGGGGCGGACATTCGGCCAGCACTGCATCGTCCACTTCGCGAACCTGCGCCTCGAACCGGCCGGTGCGGTTGCTGACCGCACCGCGACCGCGCCGCTGCCCCGGGGAAGTGCCCGGCCGCGAGAGCCGAATCCCTGCGCCGGACCGCTGCTTGACCATGGAATCATCCTAGCAGCTCTCGGCGTCACGAAAAGATCAAACCGGGGACAGGCAGGGTCCGGGCCGGTGCCCGCTTCCGGATCCCACCGCAGGGAGAATCCCGATTCGGGCGCACCGTCCGAGACCTCCCTCCGGCGGACATCATGGCGGGCCTCCCACCTGCATGCCGAACCAGAGGTTCGCGCCCGGTTCCTTGCGCTCCTGGGGAAAGCCGTTATCGACAGCAGGACACTGCGGGCAGCAGCACCGAAGTGCGGGCGGACCCGGCGGACCGGCCGGGTGGTCGGGTCGCCGGCCATGTGCGACCCTTCCCGAACCTGCAGGAGTCTCGCCCCCGCCCCCTTCATCCATGTGGCCTGGCATCGGAGCCCGTCCTCCCGGGAGCTTGCTTGCGCTCCGGGACCCTCAGGACGATGCTGCGGTGCGGCGACCGCAGGGAGGCAAGTCACGGACGCGGAAGCGATGCGAACCGGGAGGGCGGCAGTCCGCCGTCGGATCGCCAATGCGCTGCCCCGCCCGGCCATCGCGGTCGGCCGTCACGCGGAACCGCCCTTGTGCACAACTCGGGTTCGCGAAGCCGGCCGGAACCTGATGCTGTCATGCAAGACCCGTCTCCTTCCCTTCCCGAACCTGCGGCATCGATTCCGGAGGTTTCCGTCGTCATACCTACCCTGGAATCGGCGCACCACCTAGGGGCACTCCTGCAGTCCGTAACCGGCCGGGTGGGCGAAACCTGGGTCGTGGACGGCCATTCGCAGGATCAGGCCGCCACCGTGGCCTGTGCGGAGGTCTACGGAGCCAGATTCACCACGGCGCCTCGGGGCCGGGGCGGCCAGATCCGGACGGGCTGCACCCGGTCGTCAGGGCCGTGGCTCCTCATCCTGCATGCGGATTCCTCCCTTCCCGCAAACTGGGCTGACGAGATCCGGACGTTCATTGCCACGCCCGAACACGTGCATCGTGCAGCCTGCTTTCGTCTGGCGTTCGACGATGGATCCCGGCCGGCCCGCAGGACCGCATTCCTGGCCAACCTCCGCACCCGGATCCTCGCCCTTCCCTACGGTGATCAGGGACTGCTGATCTCCCGTACCCTGCTGGACGAGATCGGCGGCTTCCGCAATGTCCCAATCATGGAGGATGTCGACCTAGTCCGTCGCATCGGGCGCCGGCGCCTGCACATCCTGGCCGCCACCCTTCGCACCTCGTCGGAGCGGTACCGGCGGGACGGCTGGCTGCGGCGGAGCCTGCGCAACCTGTGGTGCCTCGCACTGTGGTTCGGCGGCATGCCACCGGAGCGCATCCGCAGGATGTACGAATCCGGGGCCTGACCCGACACGAAGCCGTCAGACGGACGAAACCGCCGCTTGCCGCGATCGCCGCCCGCCACCCTGCGGAGCGCACTGCCTTCCCTGCTCCGTCGAATCCGCGGGCTCCTTGCGGGCGGCCGTCCCTGCCGTCGTCGAACCCCTGGATCCCGTTTCCGACAGAGTGCGGTCCTGCAATCCGCTCCGGGCCCCGTGATCCGGTCACGGGGCCGAATATCGGGACGGGGCCGGCCTTCGGCCACCCTCGCAAGCGACGATCCGAACGCACCCCGACCAGCGGGACCCTCACGTGCGGGTACCGGGTCACCGACACCCGGTTCTCCGGTGTCCAGTTGATCGTTATCCTACGGTGTCCGAAATCGAATCCGCGTTCTCCCGCAGACTCTCGCCGCCTTCGGCACGGAGACCGCGTTCCGGGCCTGGATCGCCGCCGCGTTGCCCCACAACCGGACTCGACGGGACGGTCCCTCTGCGGAACGAAGGGATCCCGTGTCCGTCCCGCTGCGGACGCGGATCGGAAATCCGGCAACGCCGTTCTCCCCGACGGTCGGCCGGGCGGGGATCGACCAGCGGTTCAGGAAGGCGCCGCCGGGCGCGCGCCTGCCCGAAAGATCACGGCACGTTGCAGCTTGAGGTCATGGTGTGATTCCGGAAGAGCGAAGACCCTTGCCTTGAGGGAGTGCGGCGGCGCATTCCGCTGCAATCGGGCTGGATTCCGTGAATCTCGATCCTGTCCATGGCGCGCTCCTGTGTCTGCACTCCATTGCCGGTGCCCTTTCCGGGCGGACACGAGCTCCCAGAACACCCGCCGGGCGGGCCCGCACTTGCAGGCTCAACCCATGTTTAACGAGATTTCGGCGATTCGGGCCCGAATCGCCGAAATCTCGTTAAACATGGGCTGGGGCTTTGAACGACTGGCTGACGCGTAATGCTGCAATGCGAGAACGGCATGGACCGTTGAGATGCGGGAGCTGACTCGACCGCCTGAAGTTACGCCGCTTCGAAACGCTCCACCGTGATCTCGCCGGCGCGGGAGCGAGCTTGCCAGAGATCGTAAGCCATCTGCATCCCGAGCCAGGTTTCGGGCGTCGACCCAAAGGCTTTTGAAAGCCGGATCGCCATCTCCACGGAAACTCCCGTGCGTTCGTTCACCAGCTCCGACAGCGCTTGGCGTGTCACACCCAGCCCTTCGGCAACCCGCGTCACCGTAAGCCCCAGTGGTTCGAGGCACTGCCGCTTCACGATGCCGCCCGGATGCGGAGGGTTGTGCATCCCCATGACCGTCTCCTCAGTGATAGTCCACATAGTCAACGTCAACGGCGGATCCGTCCTCGAACCGAAAGGTCACTCGCCAGTTGCCGGAGACCGATACGGCCCAGTGCCTTTCCCGCCGCCCGCAAGCCGGTGCAGGCGGAAGCCCGGCAGGTTCATGCCCTCCGGCCCCCGGCACGTGTCGAGCGCCGCCAGAATGTCGCACACCTTCCCGACATGCGCCACCACCACGCGCCGCGCCGTCCTGCCCTCGTACAGCGCCTTCAGGCCACGATGACGGAACGATGCGATCACGAACCGACTCTAGACTGTCGCCTGTCAAGTGACAACTGACATCGGTGCCATCGCCTGCCGCGAGATGAGCCCACGGGCAAAGGCCTGCAGTCAGTCCTGCGCACGCTCGGGATGAGCAGTCAAGGTGATCCCATGCTTGTTGCTGTGATGCGATCGGAGTCTTGATCGCGGCGCGGGTCGACGCGTTCGAGTCTGCGATTGTGAGATATGCGGACGTCTGCGGCCCGGTGGCGACGCGGAGCGGGGCGCGAGGGGCCTGCCGGGTTGGGTGGCCCGGCTCGGATGCTTGCGGTTTCGGTCGGGGTGTGGGCGCGGTCAGCCGGGTCTTGTAACGGCGTGCAGAACCTGCTTGCGCTGGTCGGCATAGGGGTGACGGGCGTCGGCGAAGCTGTGGAAAGGCGGCCGCGGTCCAACAGGCAATCCTCATCCTCCACGATTTGCAGCAACACCGGCGCATCGAATTCCCGGAGCCGGTGCCGTTGCCCGGCCATTTCCGCAAGAGCCGCCCGGATCCCCCGGAGACCGAAGCGTGCAGCGAGCCGATCGGCCGCCTCGGTATCGACCGGCGCTCCATGATCGCGGCGGGTACCGCATCGTCGCGGGGGGAGTCGAATCCCTGCGTCGGGCCGGACCCGAAGCCCCCGGGCAGGCCGGTTCCGGTTGGTCACCCCACTCGCGGACATGGCGGCCGATGCCGGTGCATGATGCTCACCGGCCCGTCATCGGCCACCCAACAGTCCATCGCGGGAGCATCATGCCGCCACCGGGGTGCGCAGCACCGTGAGCTGCCTCAGGCGATGAACTGGAAGTCATCGGCCGTGAGGTTCGCGCTCCAGTTCTCAAGGGTCAGGGTGTCGTCCCCGAAGTGGATCACCGTATTGCCGTCCGTCTTGCGGATGTCGTCGAGGTCGTCGAATCCGGCGACCCCGGCGATCTTCTTCAGAATGATGGTGTCCCCTCTTTGGAAGTCTTCGATGACGTCGTCGCTCACGCCCTTGTAGACGAATTCATCGTTCCCGGCCCCGCCGATGAGCCGGTCGTTGCCCGGGCCCCCGTGCAGCCGGTCGTTCCCGGCTCCGCCGTCGAGCGTGTCGTCGCCCTTGCCGCCCTGCAGCCGGTCGTTCCCGGCCCCGCCGTCGAGCGTGTCGTTGCCCATGTTGCCACGGAGGATGTCGTCCCCCTTGCCTCCATGAAGCTCGTCGTTGCCCTTCTTGCCGTGGATTTCGCTCGCGGTGTAGCCATAGACCACTTCATCCGCGTCCGTGCCCACGGGCGGCCAGACCCCGTCTTTGACCGGAACGTGCCGAAGATGCTTGTTCAGGTCGAGCTTCGATTTGGGTACACCGATGAACTCGATTGCGAACGCAACGATGTCTTCATCACGGTAGGGGGATCCTTCTTCCCGGATGATCGTCCACGCCGGACGTGTCTCGAGAACGACAACCTTCCACCCCTCGGGCAATTCCACGATATCCCGTTCGGGATCAAACTCCCACAGGGTGGCTGCCGTAATGGGTCTGTAGACTTTGCCTGTCGTGGTCATGAGACTGTGCCCTCCGGTGCCTCGAATTTGCCGACACGCACACGCACACCAACGAGCCGCGCCCGAAGGGTAAGGGCGAACGTCATCGGCCAGCGGCTGGAGTCTACCGGTTCCGCCCCGGCATGCCTTCCCGGGAGGAATCGAGGGCACTCGGTTCGGTGCGGAGAGGTTCTGCCGCCGGTTCCCGGCCGGCATCCTCGGCCCGACGACCCTGGCATGACCTGCCGGCAGCGCCCGTCCGAGACCTCGGCCGGCGGCGCCGACACATTTGCTCGCAACGCGGTCGCGCCGACCGGCGGAGCCCGTCCTCGGGGTCCGCCGGCGGAAGTCGTTCCGTCGCCCCGAGGACCAAGTTGCGGAACGCCGGATCGTCGCGAGGGTCGGGAGTGCGGATCGTGACCTCCGACCCCGTCCGATGGATGACGAGGTTCCGGTCGACCGAGGCGACGAACTCCGTACCGGGCAGCACGCGATCCGATTCGGCCCGCAGGAACCGACGATGGCGGGCACCGAACCGCGGACCGGAACCGCGGCCGGGCCGCGAGCGAAGGATCCCGATGCAACGGCCGGAATCGACGACCTCCGGCTCGCGCCCCGAGCCGGGAGGCGTTCCGATCATCCCGTTGTCAGGGCGTCGCCGAAGAATCCTCTCCGGCCAGGGCAGATAGCGGATCCGCGTCGTTGCCCGGGAATCCGAGAGAATCGCCGGCCACGCAGTCGCATGCGCGCAGCACCCCGGGAACGGGGATCAGCAGGCCATCGTGGCAGGGGCAGAGGGTTGCGCGGCGCGGGCGCGGCCGGCCACCCCTTCCGCCGCGCACCGAATCCGGGGTCGACGGCACCCCTACCGGCCGCGGCGGATGGGGTCGGCAAGCGGCGCGCCCGGCAGGGTCCGTCAGGCCGGCCGCATCCAAGGCGGCAGGCGCTATATTCCCGGGGCATCGGCCGGCGTCCTCCGGAGCCTGAGGCTAGGAAGACCGTGACCGAGCGATCCTGCCAGCAGCACCCGATCCGGCAAACGGTCCGAAGGCGCCGGCACCGTCGCGAGTCCGCACGACCTGCCGACCGTCCCCGCCGGGTCCGTCCGCCGCAGCCGGCGACCCGGGAGCGCCCGGCCGACCCGATGCCGAAGGCCTGCCGGCGATCGGTCGCGATCCGGCCGAGGGTCGTCCGGCGGCCGGTCCGGAGGATCCGTCGGCCGCACGAGGAGAGGCCGCCGCTCCCCGGATCGGCCCTCCGACGCTCCCGCCTGCCCGGCGTCGTCGTCTTCGCCCGGCAGCCGGTGATCGGTACCGTGAAGACCCGACTCGCGGCCGATATCGGCCCGGTGGAGGCCCTCCGCTTCTACCGGACCACGCTGACCCGGCTCCTGCGGCGGGTCCGGGATTCGCGCACCTGGCGCACGATGCTCGCGGTGACGCCGGATCGCGCCGGCCCCGCCATGAGCCGCATCTTCGGAATTCCGGCCGTTCCCCAGGGCCCGGGCGACCTGGGAACGCGCATGCGGAGGGTCGCCCGGAACCGGACCGGACCGATCCTGATGGTCGGCAGCGACATTCCCGACCTCCGGCCCCGGCACCTGCGGACGGCGCTGGCCGCCCTGCGCAGCAGCGACTTCGTGTTCGGCCCGGCCGAGGACGGCGGCTACTGGCTGGCGGGGTTCGCCAATCGCCGCCCTCCGCGCACCCTCATGCGGAACGTGCGCTGGTCGACGTCCGACGCCCTGGCGGACACCCTCGCCTCGGCCGGGCCGTGCGCCCGCGTGCGCGTACTGGAGGAGACCCTGGCGGACATCGATGACGGAAGCGGGTTCGGACGCGGCCGGGGGCCGGGGACGCACCCGCGCCACGGAGGCCGGGCCGGCGGATGAACGCCGGGCCCGGCCGGGGGCCGGCCGCACCGGCCCCCGGTTCCCCGGATCCCCTATACTGGTGCACGGATCACCGTACCGTGCATCGATCACCGCCCGGGGGAGCCCGACCATGGAGGCAGCGGCGCGATCCGCGCACCCCGACCCGGTGCTCCTGCGGCACGATGCGAGCGGCGTGTGCGTGCTCACGTTGAATCGGCCGGCCGCCCGGAACGCGCTGTCCCGGGCCCTGATGTCCGAACTGCAGGCGGAACTCGACGCCACCGCGCGGGACGACCGCGTCCGGGTCTTGGTCATCGAAGGGGCCGGACCCGTCTTCTGCGCCGGCCACGACCTGCGGGAGCTCCGCGCCCGCCCGGACCGCCGGACCTACGCCGACCTGTTCGCGGCCTGCTCGCGCCTGATGCTGTCCATCACGCGCCACCCGCGCCCGGTCATCGCCAAGGTCGCCGGCACCGCGACCGCCGCCGGCTGCCAGCTGGTGGCGTCCTGCGACCTCGCGGTCGCATCGCGGGACGCGCGGTTCGCAACTCCGGGGGTCAACATCGGCCTGTTCTGTTCCACCCCCATGGTCGCCCTGTCGCGTGCGGTCGGCCGCAAGCCGGCGATGGAGATGCTGCTGACCGGCGAGACGATCGACGCCGAGACCGCCGGCGCGTTCGGCCTGGTCAACCGGGTGGTCGAGGCCGAGGCCCTCGACGGAGCCGTCCGGGACCTGGCCGGCGCCCTCGCCGCCAAATCGCCCCTGACCCTGCGGATCGGAAAGGAAGCGTTCTACCGGCAGGCCGAGCTGTCGATCGACGACGCCTATGCCTACGCCAGCGACGTCATGACCGGGAACATGCTCACCCGCGATGCGGAAGAGGGGATCGATTCCTTCCTGTCGAAACGCACTCCGGCGTGGACCGGAACCTGAACGCGCCTTGACCCCGATCGCCTACCCGGATTCGTACCTGCGCGCGATCCTCGAGCGCACCCGGGTCATCGCGATGGTGGGGGCCAGCCCCAATCCTCGCCGGCCCAGCTACTTTGCCTACAAGTACCTGCGCGAGCGGGGCTACCGCGTCATTCCGGTCAATCCGGCGGCCGCCGGAACCGACCTCCTGGGCGAAACCGTGGTGGCCGATCTCGAATCCGTCGATGCCGCGGTCGACATGGTGGACCTCTTCCGCCGCTCCGAAGAGGCCCTCGCCCTCACCCGGTCCGCCATCCGCATCGGCGCCAAGACCGTCTGGATGCAGCTCGGGATCCGCAACGACGCCGCGGCCGCCCTCGCCGCCGCCGCCGGCCTCGACGTGGTCATGAACCGGTGCCCCAAGATCGAATACGGGCGGTTGCACGGAGAGTTGGGCTGGGGCGGAATCAACTCCGGGCTGTTCTCCAACCGCCGCCGACCGCTCCGAACCCGGAACCGGCCGACATGACGAGCTCCGATCCCCCGCCGGCGTTCGGATTCGAGACCCGCGCCGTGCATGCCGGCGCGTCTCCGGATCCGGCCACCGGTGCCCGCACCACCCCGATCTATCAGTCGGTGGGCTTCGTGTTCGACGATGTCGACCACGCCCGGTCGATGTTCAACCTGCAGGACTTCGGCTTCATCTACGGCCGCATCACCAACCCGACGGTGTCCGTGCTCGAGGAACGGGTCGCCAACCTCGAGGGCGGCCGGGGCGCGGTGGCCTGCGCGTCGGGGCATGCCGCCCAGCAGCTCGCCCTCTTCCCGCTGCTGCAGTCCGGGGACGAATTCGTTGCCAGCCGCTATCTGTACGGGGGTTCGGTCACCCAGTTCTCCCATACCTTCCGACGGTTCGGCTGGCGCGTGACGTTCGCGGACCCCGATGACGAAGGGTCGGTGCGCGACGCGATCACCGACCGGACCCGGTGCCTGTTCGTGGAAAGCCTGGCCAACCCGGGCGGCGTCATCGTCGACGTGGAGCGGATGGCGGCCCTCGCGCACGAACACGGGATCCCGCTCGTCGTCGACAACACCCTCGCCACCCCGTGGCTGCATCGCCCGTTCGAGCACGGCGCGGACATCGTCGTCCACTCGCTGACCAAGTTCATGGGCGGACATGGGAGCTCGCTCGGCGGAATCGTGGTGGAATCCGGACGGTTCGACTGGACGGCAAGCGGCAAGTTCCCCGCCCTGACCGAACCCACGGCGTCGTATCACGGGCTGCGCTTTGCCGAGACCTTCGGCGACTTCGCCTATACCATGAAGGTCCGGGCCGACGCGCTGCGCGACCTCGGGCCCGCACTGGCGCCCCAGAACGCCTTTCACATCCTCACCGGCATCGAGACGCTGCCCATCCGGATGGAGCGGCACGTCGCCAACGCCCGCGCCGTCGCCGAGTACCTCGAACGGCACCCGGCGGTGGCGTGGGTCAGCTACGCCGGACTCCCGTCCAGCCCGTACGCCGCCCTGGCGAGGAAGTACTATCCCGCGGGGCCGGGCGCGGTCTTCACGTTCGGCGTGCGGGGCGGGTACGAGGCCGGCGTGCGACTCGTCGAGAATGTCCGGATCTTCTCGCATCTCGCCAATGTCGGCGACACGCGAAGCCTGATCATCCATCCGGCCTCCACGACGCACAACCAGCTGACGGAGGAACAGAAGATCGCGGCCGGCGCCGGCAGCGACGTCGTGCGGATCTCGGTCGGGCTGGAGACCGCCGACGACCTCCTCCGCGACCTCGACCAGGCGCTCGGCGGCCGCTGAGACCTCCGGGCGGGGCCGCCGCCCCGGCCGCTCCGCGAATCAGCCGGTGCCGCCGATCGCCAGTTCCTTCCACACCGCCTGCAAGGCCGCCACCAGATTCGCGATGTCCGCCTCGCTGTGCAGCGGCGTCGGGGTCAGGCGCAGCCGTTCGCTGCCGCGCGCCACGGTGGGGTAGTTGATCGGCTGGACATAGATCCGGAAGCGCTCGAGCAGCATGTCGGTGGCCTGCTTGCAGACCACGGGATCCCCGACCCGGACCGGCACGATGTGCGATTCCGAAGGCATGACCGGCAAGCCGGAATCCGCGAGTGCACGTTTCAGAGACGCCACCCGCCGCCGGTGCAGTCCCCGCTCCGTGTCGCTCGCCTTCAGGTGCCGGACGCTCGCGAGAGCCCCGGCGGCCACCGCCGGCGGAAGGGCGGTGGTGAAGATGAAGCCGGGCGCATACGAGCGAATGAAATCCACCGCCGAGGCGGAAGCGGCGATGTAGCCGCCGACGATCCCGAATGCCTTGGCCAGCGTCCCCTGGATGATCGTGATGTCGCCCATGACCCGGTCGCGGGCCGCGATGCCGGCCCCCCGCGGCCCGTACATGCCGACCGCGTGGACTTCGTCCAGATAGGTCATGGCGCCGTAGCGGGCGGCGAGGTCGCAGAACGCCCCGACCGGCGCGATGTCGCCGTCCATCGAATACACCGATTCGAACGCGATGACCTTGGGGCGGTCGGGATCGGCCGCCCGCAGTTTCTCTTCGAGGTCGCCCGCATCGTTATGGCGGAAGATGCACTTCTCGGTCATGGCGTGCCGGACGCCGGCAATCATCGAGGCGTGGTTGGCCTCGTCGGAAAAGAGGATGCAGCCGGGCAGGTGGCGTCCGAGGGTCGAGAGCGTCGCCTCGTTCGCCACGTACCCCGAAGTGAACAGGAGGGCCGCTTCCCGCTCGTGCAGGTCCGCCAGCTCCTGCTCCAGCAGCACGTGCTGGTGGGTCGTCCCGGAAATGTTGCGGGTTCCGCCGGCCCCGGCGCCGACCCGGTCGATCGCCTTCCGCATCGCGCGCGCGACGACCTCGTGCTGCCCCATTCCGAGGTAGTCGTTGGAACACCACACCGTGACCGGAGCGGCCTTCTTCCCCGTGTGCCGGATTGCCTGCGGAAACCGCCCGGCTTGCCGTTCCAGATCCGCAAACACGCGGTACCGGCCTTCCGTCTTCAGATCGGCGATCCGATCGGAAAAGAACCGCTGATAGTCCATGTCGCAGTTTCCCGCCGCTGCGTCGGCCGACCCGTCCGGGACGGAGGGCACCAGCAGGCCTTCCCGCCTGCAGCGGTAGACGTCTGGCCACGAGACGGCCGACCGGCTGCTCGGAACCGCGCACGGCGGTGCGGTGCCGAAAAGGCCTCCTACGGCTGCACACGGGCCGACGATGCCACATTCGGGTGTCAATGCAAGAAACGAAGCCCATGCGGATCCCGGACGATCGCTCCGGCCGGCCGGCGCGGAGGGCGCCGCGCGGCGGAGGGAGGCGGTTCGGGGAGGGGCGGCGGCAGTCGGGAATCGGAGCGGCGGCGGCAAGGCGAAGGTCGCGCATGCAGTGGCTCGGGGACCGGTCTCTCCGGGAGACGGATTCCCGGCACGGGATTCGCCCGAACCCGATACGCGCGGGGACGCACCCGGTGCAGCGTCACCGGCCCATGCCGATCCACCCCGAACCCGGTGCGCGCACGGGGACGCACCCGGCGGCGGAGGGTTCCGCGGAAGCGGGTTCGCAGGGGGCCGAACGGCGGGTCCGCGCGCGGGAACGGGGTTCGCGATCTGCACGCGGGGATCCCGAAGTGGACCGCAGGGCGTGATGATCTCGCGTGCGGGTTCGGTCGATGCGCCGGACCGCGTGCCGGACGGTAGCGGCATGCCGTCCTCCGTCCCCGAGCCTGCGGCCGGCCGTGCCGCCTGCGGTCGACCGAACGTTCGGCGTCGGTACGCCGGTGGGCGAGAGCATGCCCGCGCCGGAGCCGATGCGCCGGCGGGACGGTCGATCCCCGATGGATCCGTTCCGCCGCACCCGTCCGGAGGTCCGGCACCGGCTCCACAGGGCCGGGCGGACGGAACCCCGGCGAACCCGACCCGGGGCGCCACGCCGCCCGCATCCGTGCGGTCCGTTTCCCCGGTGCCATCGGGACGCCGACTCCCGAACCTGTAGACTGCACCCCTGCCTGACCGGGGCCGCCGGACGGTCGGCGGCGCCATCTCCGGGGCGGGTGATTCCCGAATCGGGCGCGGCGGGCGAACGCCATCGGACGCCCGCGCCACGAGCCGGAGTCGGCGCACCTGCCGGCCGCGGCGACCCCCGGCAACCTTCCCTTCGGTCGCGGAACGGAACACGGATGAGGCTGCGCATCGGTACCCGCAACTCCCGTCTCGCGCGGGCGCAGGCGGCGTCCGTCGCAGCGCAGCTGGAAGCGACCGGTCACGCGGCGGAACTGGTGCCGGTCACGACCGCCGGCGACCGTTCCCGGGCGCCCGTGTTCGCCGCCATCGGGCCCCAAGGCGTCTTCGTCCGCGAAATCAACCGGGCCTTGGCGGACGGGACCATCGATCTGGCCGTCCACTCGTACAAGGACGTACCTACCGACGGCCCGGACGAACTCGCGATTGCCGCCGTACCGCCGCGCCTCGATGCCGCCGACTGCCTGCTCGTGCGCCCGGAGCGCCTGCGCCGCGACCGCGGCTTCCTGCCGCTTCCCGACGGCGCACGGGTCGGAACGTCCTCGGTGCGCCGGCAGGCCTGGCTCCGGCACTTCCGCCCGGATCTCCGGCCGACGCCGTTGCGGGGCAACGTCCCGACCCGGATCCGCCGCCTGCAGGACGGTCAGTACGACGCCATCGTGCTGGCCGCCGCCGGCCTCGACCGCCTCCGCACCGCCCCCGCGCCCCGATCGGCGGCGCCCGGTCTCGCGGGCCTCACGGTGACGCGCCTCGACCCCGAACAGTTCGTGCCCGCTCCCGCCCAAGGCGCCTTGGCCCTGCAATGCCGGCGCGACCGACCCGACCTGCGGGCCCTCCTGGCGACGCTCGACCATCCGGCCTCCCGCCGGGCGATTGCCGCCGAGCGGCTGCTGCTGGGCCGCCTGGAAGGCGGCTGCGAACTGGCGTTCGGTGCCTATTGCCGCGCCGCCGCCGACGCCTGCTTCCTGCACGCCATGCTCGACCGGAACGGTCGGGTGGCAACGGAAACCGAGTGCGGAACGGACCCCCGATCCATGGCCAACCGGCTCTGGCAGCGGCTCGGCGCCGAGCGATCCCGCGCCCCGGCGACGGCGTGACGACGCATGCCCGAGACCGGGCCGACGAGACGCGTGCCGGCCGGGCCGGCGGCCGTCCGGGTCCGGGCGGAATGCCTGCATGAAGCCCCGGCCCGACCGGATCGTCCTCACGCGAACCCGGCAGGGCTGCACCGAATGGGCCTCCGAACTCGAAGCCCTGGGGGCCGTGCCCGTGATCCTTCCGTGTATCCGGTGCCGTGACCTCGCGACGCCGGAACTCCGGGCCCGGCTGGCGCGGGAATGGCCGCACCTCCGGTGGGTCGCCTTCACGTCCCGACGGGGGGTGGCCGCGTTCGACCGCCTGGGTCCGGAATCCCGGGCGGCCCGCATTCCCGTCCAGGTGGCGGCCGTGGGCCCCGCCACCGCCGCCGAGGCGCGCATGCGGCTGGGCCGGGTCGACCTGGTCGGCACCGGCGGTACCGCGGACGCGCTCGCCGCCGAACTGGTGCCGCGTCTCGAACCCGGGGCGCGGGTCCTGATCGCGGTGGCCGAAACCGCCGGCCGGGCTCTGGAGTCCGCACTCGACCGCTCCGGGCACCCGTATCTGCGCATGGAGCTGTACCGCACCGCTCCCGTTGCGCTCCGCCCCTGCCGACTGGCCGCCTCGGCCCTTGGGGCCCGGATCGTGTTCCTGGCCAGCCCCTCGGCCGTGACGGGCTTCTGCAATCAGGTACGGTTGGATGCGGCCCTCGCTATCTTCACCATCGGCCCGTCCACGACCCGGGCCGCGCGGGCCGCGGGGCTGCAGGTCGCGGGGGAAGCGGCCAGACCCGGTCTTCCGGGGCTGCTGGAGGCACTGCAGTGCGCGAACTGAACATCACGCTTCCGGGCCGGGACCGGCCCCGGCGACTGCGCCGCAGCCGGGCCCTGCGGAACCTGGCAGCCGAAACGCGCCTCGCGCCCGGACAGTTCGTGCTGCCGCACTTCGTCCTGCCGGTCGACGGAGCCGAAGAACCGGTATCCTCCATGCCCGGAATTGCGTCCGTGGGGGTGGAGCGTCTGCTGCCGCAAGTGGAATCCGACCTCTCTCTCGGCATTCGCAACGTGTTGCTGTTCGGGCAGCCGCCCCCCGGCGCCAAGGCTCCGGACGGACGGGCGGCCGCCGCGGCCGACGGCGCCGTGCAGCGCGCGGTCGGCCGCCTGAAACGCACCTTCGGGGACGATCTGGTGGTGATGACGGATGTCTGCCTCTGCGCCTACACCGACCACGGCCACTGCGGCCTGCTCGAACACGGCGAAGTCGAGAACGACCGCACCCTGCCGCGGCTCGTCGAAACGGCGCTCAGCCACGCCCGGGCCGGGGCCGACGTGGTGGCGCCGTCGGACATGATGGACGGGCGGGTCGCCGCGATCCGGGACGCCCTCGACGCCACCGGATGCCGGCAGGTCGCGATCTTGGCCTATACCGCGAAATTTGCCTCGGCGTACTACGGACCGTTCCGGGAAGCGGCCGATTCCGTACCTTCGAACGGAGACCGGCAGGGGTACCAGATGGACTGCCGCAACGCCCGGGAGGCGATCCGCGAGGCCGCCCTCGACGAGCAGGAAGGCGCCGACCTGCTGATGGTGAAGCCGGCGCTTCCCTACCTCGACATCGTCGCGGCAGTGCGCGCCGCCACGCACCGGCCGCTCGCGGCCTACAACGTCTCCGGCGAGTACGCCGCCGTCAAGGCGGCGGCCGCGCGCGGCTGGCTGGACGAAGCCCGGGTAGTGCGGGAGAATCTGCTCGCGATCGCCCGCGCCGGCGCGGACCTCGTCATCACCTACCACTGCCGCAGCGCCCTCCGGGAGCGATGGTTGTGAGCGCCGGAGCCCCGAAAGCCTCCCGAATCCTGCGGATTCCGCACGGCGGCCGTCGTCCGGCGCGGCCCCGTTCCGCATGATGCCGTCGACCCCGGCCGGACCCGCCCGCCCGTCGGCCCCCCGGGCGCCGCGCCCGCTCCTCGTGCGGGCGCTCGCCCGGGAACCCACGCCGCGGCGGCCGCTCTGGATCAACCGCCAGGCGGGACGCTATCTGCCCGAATACCGGGCCCTCCGTCAGCAGTACCGCTTCAAGGAACTGGCCGGCAGCGCCGAACTCGCGGCCGAGGTCACGCTGCAGCCGCTCCGGCGCTTCTCGCTCGACGCGGCCATCATCTTCGCCGACATCATGAGCCCGCTCCCGGCCCTCGGAATCGACTTCGATTTCGATCCCGGACCGGTCGTGACGAACCCGATCCGGAGCGCAGCCGCGGTGGAGGCACTGGCCGGTGCGGATGCGGATCCGGCGGCGGTCGCACCGGAAGTCATCGAGGCGATCGGCCGGGTCCGCCGGGCGTTGCCGGCCGCCACCGCACTGCTCGGCTTCTGCGGCGCTCCCTGGACTCTCGCCGCGTACCTCGTCGAGGGCCGGGGCGTTCGGGAGTTCCCCCGTCTCCGCGCGTTCGCCGCAGCCGAACCCCTCGCCCTCTCGCGGCTTCTCGATCTCCTGTCCCGACTGATGGCCGACTACCTGATCCGTCAGGGCCGGGCCGGCGCCGCCGCCGTGCAGATCTTCGATTCCTGGGCCGGCCTGCTGCCGCGGGCCAGTTGGGATCGGCTGGTCCGACCCCACCTCGAGGCGATGCTGCAGGCGGTCGGCGCGGCGGGAATCCCGCGCATCCTGTTCGTGAACAACGCCCCGCACCTGGTGGAGGCCTACGCCGCGCTGCCGGCGGAAGCACTGGCCGTGGACTGGCGGGTCGATCTGCGGGCACTTCAGGACCGCCACGGACACCGGCGCTGCGTGCAGGGCAACCTCGACCCTGCCATCCTCACGGCCGGCCCCGGGCCGACGCGGGCCGCCGCCGCCGCCCTGCTCGATCAGGTGGGCGCACGGGGCCATATCGTCAATCTGGGCCACGGCGTGCTCCCGAACACGCCGGTCGAAAGCGTGGCCGCGCTGGTCGAAACGGTGCAGGGAGAGGCGCGCTGACCCACCACCTGCAGCACGGCTGCCCGAGCGCCGCGGGCCCCCTTCCGGACGCCGGCCGGAGGGGCCGTCCGGGAGGGTGCGTTCCGTGACCGGGACCGCCGGGCCGGGAGCACCGTCGGGACCCGAACCCATCGACCTCAGCGAAAAGGGACGGCGCGGAACCGCGGCCGTCTCGCTGGACCGCCGCCTGTTCCTGCGGTTCACCGCCTACGGGGGCTGCGCCGACCCCGCCCCGGTGGCCCGGGCGCTGGCCGGCGGCGGCGTGACCGGGGCACTGTACCTGGAGGTTGGCGACCCGGCGGGCATCGGGATCGTCATCGTGCATGAGGATCCCGACTATTTCGTGCACGACCTCCGCGCCCGGCTGAACCGCCCGCCGTTTGCGGACCTGACCCGGAAAGAGGAATTCGAGATGTTCGGCCGTACCTACGCGATCGGCTACGAATCCGACCTCGAACACGTCCTGTTCACGCGCCCGATCGCCCGGATCACGGATCCCGGCCTGCGGTGGGCCGTCTGGTATCCGCTCCGGCGGGCCAAGGGCTTCGCCGCGCTGGACGCGAATCGCCAGCGGCAGATCCTGGCCGAACACGGCGCGCTCGGCCACCGTTTCGGATCGGCCGGCCTGGCCCACGACATCCGGCTGGCCTGCCACGGCCTCGACAAGCACGACAACGACTTCGTCGTCGGCCTGGTGGGCGCGAACCTGCATCCGCTGTCGGCGGTCGTCCAGGCCATGCGCGGGACGGAACAGACCTCCCGGTACCTCGACCGCCTCGGTCCGTTCTTCGTCGGCCGGGCGGTCTGGCAGGGAGGCGGCCCGGACGGCGGCGGCGCATGAACCGCTCTCCGTTCGTCGATTCGGCGGCGCGGCGGCATGACGCCCTCCTGATCGTATCCTTCGGCGGCCCGGAGGGCCCGGCGGACATCGAGCCGTTCCTCGACAACGTGCTCCGCGGACTGCGCATCTCCGACTCGGCCCGACGCAGGATCGCCGACCGGTACGTCCGGTTCGGCGGCGTCAGCCCGATCGCCGGCCATACCCGCAGCCTGGTGCGCGCCGTGCGGGACCGGCTCGCCCGCCGCGGCCGGGCGCTGCCGGTCTATCTGGGGAACCGCAACTGGCACCCGTTCGTGTCGGATACCCTCCGAACCATGGCGCACGACGGGATCGGGCGCGCGGCGGCGTTCGTCACGAGCATGTTCTCTTCGTACAACGGCTGCCGGCGCTACCGCGAAGATCTCGCCGCGGCCGCGGCGGGCGTCGAACCCGCACCGGTGATCGACCGCCTGCGCTACGGGTACAACCATCCGGGCTTCGTCGCCGCGGTCGCCGATCGGGTGCGCGCCGCGATCGCCACGATTCCGGCGCCGCGGCAGGCCCGGGCGCCGATCCTGTTTTCCGCGCACAGCCTGCCGGCGCCGGCTGCCCGGAACGCTCCGTATGTGGCGCAGCTGCGGGAGGCCTGCCGCCTCGTCGGCCGGGCCCTGCAGGACCGCCACCCGCGCCGCTGGCGACTCGTCTACCAGAGCAACAACGCGCGCTACGGCGGCGAGCCGTGGCTGGGGCCCGACATCGGGGATGCCATCCGGGAGGAACGGGAGCGCGGCGAACGCGACGTCGTCGTCGCTCCGATCGGCTTCGTCTGCGACCATCTCGAGGTGACCCTCGACCTCGACGAGGAAGCCGCCGCCGCGGCGGCCGAAGCCGGCATCCATTTCGTGCGCGCCGGGACGGTGGGAACCCATCCGGCGTTCGTCGGGATGATCTGCGACCTTCTGGACGAGCGTTCCGAAGCCGGCGCCGCCCGCCGGGCGCTCGGCCGGCACGGACCGAGCCACGACTTCTGCCCGTCCAATTGCTGTCCCTCGGGCCGGCCGGGCCCGGCGCAGGACGCGGTCTGCGGAAGTCCGGCGGCGGGGCCGCGCTGGTTCCGGTGAGCGGCCGGAATCGTTCCGACGTCGTGGTGGTCGGCGCCGGGCTTGCTGGACTCGCCGCCGCCCTCCACCTGCAGGACCGCGGGGCGCGCGTCCGGGTGCTCGAAGCCCGGGACCATGTGGGCGGCCGGGTGCATTCGATGCGGCGCCCCGGCCACACGCAGGAGGCGGGCGGCACCTACATCGGCGCCGGCTACGACCGGGTGGCCGCGGTCTGTGCGCGGGCGGGCATCCCGTGGGTGGACGTCACCCCCATGCTGGCGTTCTTCCGGGAACAGGATCTGGTGCTAGACGGTGAACTGATCCGGCAATCCGACTGGCCGGAACACCCGCGGAACCCCTTCCCCGAGCCGTACCGGACCGCGATGCCCTGGACGCTGCACCGGACGCTGGCGATGCGGCACAATCCGCTGCCGGCGCCGGAACGCTGGCTCGATCCGGCCTTCGCCGTCCACGACGTGTCCGTGCGGTCGTGGCTGACCGGGCTGGGACTGGACGAGGCCGCGGTGCGGCTGGCCTACGACCTGAACCCGGGTTTCGGCGACCACGCCGGCGACATCTCGACCCTGCTGCTGTTTTTCCGGGCGGCCTTTTCCGCCGCCCAGCGACGCACGGCGCCGGACGGAGCGCCGGGCTACACGGTTCGGGGCGGCGTGCAGCGGATTCCGGAAGCGCTGGCCGATCTTCTCGACGAGGAAGTGCGCTTCGGCCGAAGCGTCACGGCCATCGCCGCCGACCGGTCCGGAGTGGAGGTCCGCTGCACGAACGGCGAAACCCATGCGGCGGCCCATGTCGTCTGCGCCCTGCCGGTCGGGGTACTGCGTCACGTCGCGTTCGATCCCCCCCTGTCCGGCCGCCAAGCGGAAGCCGTGCGGTGCCTCCGGTCCCAGCCGGTCACGCAGATGTACTTCGCGCACCGATCTCCCTTCTGGAAGGAGGACGGGCACGCCGCGAGTCTCTTCACGGACGGCCCGGCCGGCATGTTCGCAGCCGCGCGCAACGGGACCGATCCCGAGGAAGTGACCGGCTTCACGGCGTGGATCATGGGTCCCCGTGCCAGGATGCTCGATGCGCTGGACGAGACTTCCGCCGCCAACGCGGTCCTGAGCGCCGTCGGCGCGGCGAGACCGGCCGCGAGAGGCAAGCTCGACTATCTCGACACCAAAGCTTGGGGACGGGATCCCTGCGCCCGGGGCGCCTGGACCTATTTCCGGCCGGGGCAGGTCAGCCGGCTGGCGGCGGCCCTCGGCCAGCCGCACGGCCGCGTCTTCTTCAGCGGCGAGCAGGTGGCGCGCTCGTGCCGGGGCATGGAAGGCGCGATGGAATCCGGGGAGGACGCCGCGAGGGACGTCCTGTCCGCCTGAAACAGGTCGGCCACGGACCGGTCCGGCGTCCGAACCCGCCGCTGCGGTCGAAAGGCCCGGGCCCGGGCGCCGGTCGGGGCCCGCGGCTCCCACCGGCAGGAAACGGCGCCCACGCCCGGCGCGGGCCGGCACGACCGGCGGCCCGGGGCCGTCCGGATTGCCTTCTGGGACCCGACAGGCTCCCGGCCTGTCCGCTTCGGCACCGGCAGGCACGAAGCACAGGCCGGACCGCAACCCGGGACAGGGTTCGCGCAGGGAACGCCGGACCTGCGGACCCAAGGGCGTCGTGGCCCGGGAAGGCAGAAGCTGGGGTTGTCGGAAGCAGGGTCAGCGTGGCGGGAAACAGGAACGGAGCAGACGCATGCGCGCATTGCCCGGACCGCCGCCGCGACCTCGTGCCGGCCGATGCGGCGGGATCTTCGGGATCTCCGGACATGATGCTGCGCCGCCCCGTTCGACTGCGCCTTCCCCTGCTGCCGGACCCCGCCGCAGTGGGTTCAGGGTACCGCCGGGATGACGTCGAGGGCATCCGGTGTGCGCGCTCAGCCGCAGTGCCGGATGCAGCGAGGGCCAGTCCCCGGAACACGGGTTCGCGGCAGGCGAACGGCACCCCCAGCGTGTCGAGCGGCAGGCTCTTGCCGAAGCGGCGCGGGCGGGACCGGAAATCATGGTCGCCCTGCTCGACCGGGCTCCGCATGACGGCGGCGGCATCGATCTCTCCTTCCGCGACACCGGAACAGGCGGTCGGATCGGCCGACGGAGCGCGCGGGACGTCCCCCTGTCGTGCCTGCGGTGTCCGGAACCGTCGCGCTGAACACCAGACCGCGCCATCCGCCAGCCGACGCATGGGCAAGGAACGGATCCGGTCGACCCTGTCGGCACCGGGCGTCGCGAGATCCTTCGCGTTGCAGGCCGGTCGACCCCGGTGCGCACCGATGCGTTGCCGGTCACTCGGAACGTCCGGGCGCGACGGAAGGCGCAGCCGTCCTCCGAAATCCGCAAGAGTGGGGACCGTGGATTCGCAACCGTCATGCGAACACTGTGTCCGACGATCGGAAGTCTGCATGGGGATGAGGCCATGACCTTGCATGAAAAAGTCCATTCTGGTATAGAGAGCAGCAGTTGCCCTTTTCGGTTCCGGTAGCGGGGGGAAGCAGCCGTGACGGGATTTCGCCTTGTTTGTTGCTCCGTATCGCTTGCAGTGCTGAGTGCAGCAATACCAGTACAGGCCCAGGAGGAAGGAGATCGTCCGGATGGGCCGAATACCCTGACTTTGGACGACATCGTCGTGGTGGGCTCGCGCGTTCGAGGAGTTGCGGCGGAAGACCTGTCGGTTCCGGTGGATGTCCACGACGCCCAGGAACTGGGCCGGGCCCACTCGGAAGACTTGGCCGTGACCTTGCAGAAGACCGCTCCCTCGTTCAACTCGAAGCGCAATGCGCTTGGCGATGGCGGTCTGTTCCATACGGCCACCCTGCGCGGCATGAGTCCCGACCACACCCTGCTGCTGGTCAACGGCAAACGGCGGCACAGCATCTCCTTCCCGCGCCCGCTGGATGCCGCCGGACAGGGCACCACGGGCGCCGACCTGCGGACCATCCCGCTTGCCGCGATCGAACGCATCGAGGTGCTGCGGGACGGTGCGGCGACCCAGTACGGATCCGACGCCATCGGCGGCGTCATCAACATCGTGCTCAAGGAAACCCCCTACGACTCGACGCTCCACCTGAAATCCGGCATCACGGACGAGGGCGACGGGCAGCAGGTCGGCGCGTCGGTCGGGATCGGATTGCCCCTGGGAGCCGAGGGGAGCATCAATGTCACGACCGAATTCTTCGACCAGGATCGCATCGACCGGGCCTTCGAGACCGGCGCGCTGGATCCCCAAGGCCCGAACCCTCCGGGGGTTCGCCGGAAGTCGGTGCTGGGAGAGCCCGAGCACGATCTCAAGAGTCTGTTCGTCAATGCCGTGGCCCGGCTCGACACCGGCGGCGAACTCTACGCATTCGGCGGCCTGTCGTCCCGAAACGGCAAGAGCAGCGGTGCCTGGCGAGACCCCGTCTGGGCGTCGGACCGGATGGTGGCTCCGGTACACCCCGACGGCTTCCTTCCGTTCGAGGTCTCGGTCTCCGAAGATCAGGCGATCAGCATCGGTTTCCGGTCCCGGCTCGGAAACTGGAACTACGATGCCAGCGCGAGCCATGGAGTGAACGAGTTCGATTTCGGCGCCACCGACAGCATCAACGCGTCGTGGGCGGCGAGCTGGCTCAAGAGGGAGCTCGAGTCGCGGGATCTCTCGGAAATCACGCCGCGCGAAGTCGCGCTCAATGCCGGCCCGAGATCCGGCGACAGCGGTGGGACGAGACTGAGCCACTACCTGCTGGATTTCGATATCTCGGGGCCCATCGGCGACACCAGCGAGGCGGCGCTAGGCGCAGAGTTTCGCGATGAACGTTTCCGCATGCGCGCCGGTGACGAGGCGTCCTGGATCTGCGGTACCCCGGACCATCCGGGCGATGAGGCCCCGGCAGTCACACTGGTCGACGGAGCCGTCGGCCAAGCGGACTCCCTAGCGAGGTGCGGCCATCAGGGATATCCCGGCTATTCCCCCACCAATGCGCGGTTCGGTGCAAGGGACCGGTCCAGTCATGCATTGTGGGCGGACCTGCGGCACGATGTGTCCCTGAACTGGAATGTCGAAGGTGCTGCCCGATACGAGCGTCACGACGGAGCGGGAGACAGCCTGACCGGCATGGTGGGCAGCCGGTATCGCGTCGGGCCGGAGCTCTCTTTCCGAACCACCGCATCCACGGGATTTCGAGCACCCAGCCTTCCGCAGCTGGGCTTCAACACCATTGTGTTCGGAGGCGGGGATGCGGAAGAAGGGGGGCTTTCCGTGACGGCCCACTTGGAGGACGGTGCCGCGCGTGAGTTCTTCGGCTTCGGTCCCGAAACCCTGGGGCACGAGGATTCCCGAAGCCTCAGCGCGGGGCTGGCATGGAAACCGAAGACCGGGCTTTCGCTGTCCGCCGATGTGTATCTCGTAGATCTCGAGGACCGCATCACACTGGTCAAGCGAACGCCGGACTGCAACGGCATGCACCAGGACCAATGCGACAAGCTGCTTGCCGAGCGCCAGTTGCCCAGGATCACGGACATTCAGTTCTTCGACAATGCCGTCGACACGCGAACCACCGGTCTGGACATCGTTGCCCGGCACAACCGTGAATTCGCGGGAGGCGACCTGACGCTGACCGGTGCCCTGCATTTCAACCGCACCAAGATCACGGCTGCTGATGACGGGGTTTCGGATCCGACACGATCCTTCATCGAGTACGGAAACCCCCGTCAGCGGTACCGCGTCCACGCAAGCTGGACCGATCGCGATCTCATCGACCTCGACGTCGGCGTCCATTATTTCGGCAAGGCCGCGCCGCAGTGGTTGAGTTTCGGACCCGAATGCCCGGGGGAAATCAGCCCTGCGTGGATCACGGACGCATCTGTCGGTTTCCGTGTCGGTGACGATGTCCGAATCACGGTGGGCGCAAGCAACCTGCTGGACGAGTATCCCGACGAAGTGGGCACGGCCTGCAAGGAGACCCTGAATGCCACGCTGGGGTGGGGAATCCGGTACAACCCCGACACGTCGTACGGGCTGTCCGGGCGGATTTGGTACACGCGTCTCGACATCGCATTCTGATCACGGCCTTCGGCAGGTTCGCAGGATCTGTCGCCGGCGACGCGTCACGGTTGCCGGATCCGCTCCCCCCCCTCTGGTCGGGAGACGGGGGTACGCAGGTGATTCTCGCCCGAGGAAGAACATGGGCGGGCAGCAAGCCATTCCTGCCCCTGCCCCACTCCCATGAATCTTGATCGCTCACCCCATCGGGCATGCCGCTGAACATGGAGGGTCCGTCCGCCCAGGATCGTGCGCGACAAGGCCTCAGTCCGATATGCTACGTGTGACTCTCGCCGCGATGGGGACTACGGACGCGGAAGCGGTACGAATCGGGAGGATTGCAGGCCAGCGTCCGATCGCGACCGGATCGCCGACTTCCCTCCCGTCCCTCCAACCCTGCCTGCGCCCCAGCCGTTCCTGGGCCGAGAGCCGGTTCAGGCCTTGCCTGGACGCCGGATCGAGTCCCCCGCGTTGCGGTCAGGCAGCGCGAGAGGCCGTCGAGAATGTGGTCCGACGTTGGCGTTGGCCGGTGAATCCAGCATGGTTCCGAGGGCGAAACGATCTGATTGCACTGCAGCACGGAATTCCAGCATCGCCGGAAGCACGGGCACATCAAGGCCGCGCCGACAGGATTCGCCATCAAGGGCCGACCGCGAACCGGTGATCAGCCGGGGATCCGGTTTCCCGGCCATTGCGCCGATGACTCCCCGAGGAATCCGTCCGGTACCTTCCGGATCAAACCCCGGGCGAGATGAGCGTACCGGATGGCGTCCGAACCCGCGTGGGCCCGGATCCGGCGGCGACTACATCGAGTAGCTGACCTTAGCGTATACCAGCGCGCCGTTGTAGCCTGCCGGAGAGTAGCGCGGGTACTTGCCGCCGTCGCCCGGGTCGATGTTCCGGTCAGGATACTGATCCAGTACATTCTCAGCGCCGAGTGCGACAGACAGACCGTTCAGGAAGTGGTACCGGGCCTGCACATCCACCAAGCCATAGCCGTCAAATTCCCTGCCGCCGTGATCGTCGTACCAATCGCCGTAGTAACCGTAGCGGGCGAACAGGTCCCATTGATCGATCTCGTGATTCAACGTCAGGTCGATCCGCTGTTTCGGAGCTCCGTTCTCTAGGTTGGCAATGGTATTTCCATCCGCGACGGTTGACTCCGACCGGTAGTCGAGAACCTCCGTGTTCGTGTAGTTGAACGACAGTTGCAGGTCCGTGCGGCCGAGACCCGATTCCCACCCGTAGGTCAGCACGACATCGACTCCTTGGGTTCGGGTATCGAAATCATTGGTGAAGTACCGAATCGTGTCGAAATCGCCCGCCTGTTCTACGCCCGCGGCCAGCAGGTCACGCTTGATCGCATCGGTAACCGGAAACCGTTTCGACAGCGCAATGCGGTCATCGACATCAATGCGGAAAAAGTCCATCGTCAGGCTCAACCCGTTGTCCAGAGCCAGCACCGCACCCAGCGACAGGTTCCGGCTTTCTTCAGGCCTGAGTTCCCGACCTCCCAGCGCCACCGCAACAGGGTGGGTGGAGCCGATCGTCGCACGCTCCTCGAACGCCTTGGTCTGGGCATCGACCGCCGTCGTCACGTTGCGGGCATTCGCCTGACCCGGGGTGGGGGCCCGGAAACCGGTACCGGCGGATCCGCGCAGGGCGAAGGTATCGGTCAGCCAGATGCCCGAGGTCAGCTTGAAGTTCGTCGTGTTCCCGAAACTGTCGAAGTCTTCCCAGCGAACCGCACCACCCACACGCCAGCCGTCGGCGGGCTCGACCTCCAAATCGACGTAGCTCGCGATGTTGGTCCGACTCCAGACACCGGCACTGGCCGGGCTGAATCCGGCGAAACCGTTCGAACCGATGCCGAAACCATCGCTTGCGAACGTTCCCTTTCGCCAGGATGCCTCTTCCCCGGCGACGATCTCGAACTCTTCCTTGTGCCACTCGACGCCCCCGGCGACATGAAGGTCCGAAGCCATGTCGACATCGACGGGATAGGAGAGATCCACGTTGACGTTGGTCTCGGTTTGCGTGTACTGACCGATATCGAAATTCCGGGGAGAATCCGGCCCCAGGGACGGGTTGATCGTATTGTGAAGAAATCCGTCGGTATTGTGCTGGCCGATGCTGCCCGAGACATCGTAGCGCAGTTCTCCGGCCAGACTTCCTCGCATTCCGACCACGGCCGAATAGTCCCGCAACCGTGCGCCAAAGATGGGCGTGAATCCTTCCGGATAGTGTTCGACAAAAGAGTAGCACCCGGTATCGTTTTTCAGACGGTTGCCAAAATCGATGACGTTCTCTGCCAAGGACGGAACCGTGTACTTCGCCTGGCACCCTTCCCCGCCGACCAGGAACAGATCGGGGTTGTCCGGATCATCCGGATCCGGGTCAAACTCGTACACACCCTTCCGATTCATCGGGCTTCGGAAGAAGAAGGGCGTTTCCACTTCCCGACTCGCGTAGTTTCCGAACACGTACAGGGAATCGCTGTCACTCAGGTCAACGCCGATATTGGCCACGGTCTTGATGCTTCCGCGGATCCCGGACGAACCCCACGGCTTGGCCGGGTCGGCCACATTCGGAATGCCCGCCGCCGTCAGCGCTGCGGCATCGCGGTGCTGTACACTGCGACTAGTGGGAGCCGCTTCGGCGTACTCCATGCTCAGGTTGGCAAAGCCGGAACGGAACAACGGCAGGCCGATATTCGCGGCAACCGTGGTCAGATCCTCGTCGGAATCCGCAGTGTGGGCACCGTACCGGGTCTCAAACGACGCACCTTCCGATGCGTCTTTGAGAATGAAATTGAGTACCCCTGCGATCGCATCGGAACCGTATTGTGCCGCGGCTCCGTCGCGCAGCACCTCCATGCGCTTGACGGCAATCGCGGGGATGACCGAAATATCCGGCCCCTGGGCACCGTTGGACGCTCCGTTGGAAAGCCACTGGATCACCGAACCCCGGTGCCGACGCTTTCCATTCATCAGCACCAGCGTGTGATCCGGTGCCAAGCCGCGCAGATTGATCGGTCTCACCAAGGCCGCCATGTCGCGAGAGGCGTTGTCCGCAACATGGAATGACGGCACGAGGGTCCGAACCGTGTTGACCAGGTCGCTACTGCCCCGATTTCCGAAATCCCTGCTGCCGAACGTATCCACCGGAACCGGGGAATCCTCCACGGACCGCGGCAGGGCCCGGGTGCCGACGACGACGACTTCCCGGATTTCCGTCTCGCGGTCGCCTTCCGGTACCTGAGCCACGCCGATCACAGGAAGCACCGGGAACAGAAGCAGCAGCACGGTCAGCAGACGGATGACCGTCGGCACGTTTATCTGAATCATGGCCGGGAACCCCAGATTTTCGATGTGGTCTCGACGGGTCGGGCAACCTAGCGGTTTCGGGGATACTCCGGTTGCATGCGAAACGACCGGAACGCACCGGAATCAGCCTTAGTTCCACCTGCGGGAATGCGGCCGGGGGCGGCCCGAAGTGAGCAGAGGATCCTACCACGGTCGTATTGTCTCGGCCCGGGGGATGCCGCGGGATCCACCCACCAATCGCGCGGGATGCTGCCAGCGGCAGCCCGATGCACGCCGCTCGCCGCGGATTCTTCCGCTGTGCGTCGCGGGACCGTGGGATGGGCGGGCGCCGCGAGGAACCGTTGGAGCGGTTGCACCTGATCGGAAACCACACGAGGTTTGTGATTCTGGGGGGTCGCCGGGCGTTTCGGGGTCTTGCCTCGTTTGCGTGGTCGCGGATGGAGCGGCGTCTCAGCGATGACTGGGAGGCTGCGTACGGCACTCCATTGCGGGTGGCGGAGTCGTGGGTCTCGCCGACGAAGTTCCGCGGCACCCTGTACCGGGCGGCGAACGGGACGTGCGTGGGCAGGAGCAAGGGCTATGCACGCGCCCACGGGCGCTCTACCGATCCGCACGGGGAGGCGAAAGATCGGTACGGGGTTCCGCTGCGTCGTGACGCCTGTCGTCGGTTGCGGGATCGTGCGCCGCTTCCGGCGGCGTGGGCGTTGCGGGCGACGCGGAGCGGCCGGTCGGCGCGGGCGTTGCGCTCGATGTACCCGCATGGTGCGGCGCTTTCCGACGTCCGGCGCGCGCAGGGGCGCACGCACGGCATCGCTTCGGTGCGGTGCGTGAGGGTGCGGGCGCGGCGGGCGAATCGGCACGGCGCGGTGGCAGCGGCGCGCTCCGCGAAGGCGATGACGCAGAAGGATCTGGCGCAGATCGGTGCGTGGAAGAACGCGGACACCGGCCGGTAGGAACCGGTGTCCCAATCGACCGTGCACCGGGTGCTGCAGAACACCGACCCGGCGTGGATCGAGGAGGCTCTGCGGCGCTGGGCGCAGCCGCGCCTGCGGGTCGGCCACGCGACCGCGGTCGACGGCACGCGCCTTCGCGGCGCCCACCGCACCGGCGAGGATCAGTACGAGACGGTCTCGCGGATCGAGCACGGGACCGGCATGCCGGTCTCGATCCTCCACGATCCCGACGAGGGCGGGGAGATCGCCGCCGTCCACGCCGCGCTCGAGACCGCGCCGGCGGCCGGCCGTCTGCGCACTCTCGACGCGCTCCACACCCTTCGCGAGACGGCACGGCGGATCGTCGAGACCCAGGGCGCCGACGGGATGATGACGGTCAAGGGCAACGCTCCCAAGACCTTCGAGACGTTCGAGAGCCTCCATTGGGAGATCACGAGCACGGGACGCTACCGAGAAACGCCCACGCTCGAGCAGGGCCGCATCGAGCCGCGCAGCATCGAAGTCTTCACCCCGCCAGCGAAGATGACCCACGATCCCCACGTCAAACCGATCTTTCGTGTCCCCCGGCGCGTCGAATGCACGAAATCCGGAAAACCGACCACGGAACACGCCTACAGCATGACCTCGGTCGCGGCCGAACGCGCCTCGTCGCAACCGATACTCGCAGGGAACCGCGGTCCCTGGGGAGGGGGGTCGAAAGCCATCACCCCATCCGCGACGCCACCTTCCGCGAAGACGACTCCATGCTCCGGACCGCCCTCCCCCGCCCGCAAACCACGCGATCCTCAACACCCTTGCCCTTGCCGTCATCCTCCACAACCAGCGGAAGCTGCCCCAGCCCTTCCACAGCTTCGCCGACGCCCGCCACCACTATGCCGACAAGCGCAAGCAGGTCCTGCACGCCGTCACAAGACCCGGCTGACCGCGCTCACACCCCGACCGAAACCGCAAGGATCCAAGCCGGGCCACCCAACCCGGTAGGCCTCTCGCTCGCCCCGGATCCGCCGAAACGGCCCCCTCGCGACTAGATCCGCGCCGCCACCGGGCAGCAGACGTCCGCACATCTCACAATCGCAGACTCGAACGCGTCGACCCGCGCCGCGATCGAGACTCCGATCGCATCACAGCAACGTATCTACTCACCCCCCTACTGATGACGAATCGTTTTTCCTGACGGGTTCGGATCCGGCATTTTCCCTTGCCCCTTTAACTCGCTCGCGGCCGATGACCGGAGGTGCGTGTTCCGGCTGACAAGAAGCGGATCGATCTTCGTCATCAGTAGGGGGTGAGTAGATACACAGCAACAAGCATGGGATCTCATTGGATGACCGGAGGTGCGTGTTCCGGCTGACAAGAAACGGGTCGATCTTCGTCATCAGTAGGGGGTGAGTAGATACAGTGTTCGGTTGAAAGGGTTCCCCCTCGGTGCCATCGACGAGGCAATGGAGAAGAGCAGGGAAGGGACGATCATGAACTACGTCTACGAGACCCTACCTCGGCCTCCCTTGTCCGCAGGCCGTGATGGCGGCACCGTTCACGATTCGCGGTTTTGCGCCGAAGACGCCCCATCCTCAGACCAAGAGAAAATCGAAATCGTTTTAGTCAATTTCGGAACTTGTCTCACCGCAGAATTCGATACTCCATGTCGCGTCGTCCTGTCCCCAGTCAACCTTCGTCCGCGCATCGAATTCGTTCCGGCTGTAGATTACTGCGACCTTATCTCCTGTTCCTTCGATCTCTTCGTCTCGGATGTAAAGATCACCATATTTTCGGACATTGGTTGTTTCTTTCCTTCTGCTTCCGAAAGATCAGATGGCCGATTCGACCTCGATTCTTCGGCCCCCGAAAGATCCGCCGTAGCGTGGGAAAGTCCTGTGTTCGAACCCGGCGCCGAGCAATGCGGCATCGCAATCAGGCGGCGGAGACCTCTGGCTCCGACAGGGTCAGCAGGTTCACGCGATCGCCGAGCGACTGCCGCGCCAGTTCCACGAGGTGCCGGTGGTGGGTGAAGAACAGCACCTGCGTGGATTGGCTGAGGGCGGCGAGCAGCGTCAGGCCGGCCGCCGCGCGCACATCATCGAACTGAATGAACAGGTCGTCGGCGACGAACGGCAGTGCCTTCCCTCGTTCCAGATAGTCTTCGATCGCCGCCAGCCGCAAGGCCAGGTACAGCTGGTCGGCCGTGCCTGTGCTCATGCCCGATACCGGAACGGCGCGGTCGTCCGGACGCACCGCCGCCAGTCGGGCGCGGTCCTGATCATCGAACTCGACCTGAAGGCGCAGGAACGAACCCCCGGTGACCGTCCGGAACAGGTCGCCGGCCCGCCGCAGCAGCGGCGCCTGCTTTTCCCGCCGGTAGCGGTCGATCGCCCAGCGCAGGAGCGTGGCGGATGTCTTCACGCGGACATACCGTTCGGCCGCATGCCGCATGTCGGCCAGCGCTTCCTGCCGGCGGGCGGCGGCGCGGGCCGCCGCATCGCCTCCGCCGATGGCCCGAAACGCCTCCCGCGCCCGTGACCGCTCTTCGGCCGCGGCGGTCTGTTGCCCGCGCAGGTCCTCCAGCCCGGCTTCGACCGATTGCTCCTGTGCGCCGATCTCGTCCACAGCCGCACCCGCGCATTCTTCCACCAGTTCCTCGATCGACTTTCCGTCTCCGTCCTGTTCGAGCTTGCCGATGAGGGCCCGGCGCTCGCGCTCGACCAAGCGCCGCCGATCGGAGCGCGCGACCGCCTCCGCCAGCGCCGTCCGGGTCCCGACGCCGGCCACGGTCTGCAGGCGGACCACCGCAGCCGTCCGTTCCCGCCGGTCGCGTTCGCGCCCCGCAAGCGACTCGGTCAGCTCGTCCACCTCTTCGGCCTTCTTCTTCCGGAGCTCCTGCACCCGCCGCGCTTCGGCCAAGCGTTGTTCCAGTTCCAACACGGCTTCTTCGGCCGGATGCTCCCGCAGTTCCGGGGCCAGGTCGCCGACCAGGTCGCGCACGTCCCCCTCGAAGCCGGCAACGTCGCGCCGGATCTTGTCGATGCGGTCGTGGCGCAACGACCGGATGCGATTTGCGGTCTCGCGCATCTGGTCGAGAACCTCGATCTGCGCCTCGACGGCCTGCGGTGCCGTCTCCGCCGGCAGCCCGAGCCCGTCCAGCGCCGTCGCCCAGGCCGCCTGCCAGTCGCCTCGGGCCCGCCGGGCCGCGTCCAGGTCGCGCTCGCGGCGCGCGACTTCACGGGCGGCATCCGCGAGGTCCGCCTCCAGCCGCTGCTTCCTGCCCACCTCGGCTTCCCGCCGGCGCTGCACTTCGGCCGCGCGTTCGAGGATCTCGTTCAGGCGGTCGGTTTCCCGCACTTCCGGGTTCGCCCCGAGCGACGCCAACTCCCCGAGAATCCGTTCCCGCGCCTCGCGTTCCTCCGCGCGAAGCGACTCCAGGGCGCCTTCCGCCGCGGCGCGCCCGGCCACGGCATCCAGCACCGCCCGCCGGCCCTCCATCCACTCGAGCATGGATTCGGGAGCCCGCAACCGAAACGGCACCGATCCCCAAGCAGCCGCCCACTCCGCCTCCCGTTGCCGTTTTTCCTCGGTCAGCTCGGACCGGTATTCCTGCAGCTGCCTGCAGCGGAGCTCGAGCTCGCCGATCTTCCGTTCGAGTTCGGCCAGACGGCCGGCGGCCTCGGCCCGGTCGAACCGCCGGTCCGCCAGATCGTCGGCCTTCGCCACGGCCGGCTCGAAGGCCCCCGCCAGATCCTCCGGGTCGCGCGCCGGATCCCCGGAGACGGGCGCACCTTCGATGCAAGCGCGCTTGATCCGGCTCCAGAGCGCGTCCCGCTGCGCGCGCGCCGCGCGCAGTTCCCCGGCCGTCACGAGGTTGCCGTCGCGCACCGTGTGCTCGCGTGCGCCGACCGCCCGATCCCGTTCCTTCCCGACGGCGGCGGCCTCGTGTTGCGCGTCCCTCCAGCGCCGCTCCCAGTCCTGCGCCTGGTCGCGATGCTGCCGCACCGTCGCCGTCGTCGGCACCACCAGATCCGCCAGGTCTCCTTCCTCCACGCCGCCGGGGTTGAGCGCCTTCAACTGCTGCCGAACCCGCCGGCAAGCGTCCTCGAGATCCCGTTCCGCCGCCCGGATCCGGCCGGCGAGATCGCCCTGCTCGCGCACGGTCCGGAGGACGATGGCCAGTCCCGACACGTCGGACGGCTCGCCCAGTCCGTCCCGGTCTGCACGCAGGGCGGCGTGGGCTGCCCGGGCCTCTTCCAACCGGCGGACCCCGTTCGCGACCTCGCCCTCCAGTCGGCCTCCCTGACCGAGAAGGGAGCTCACGGCCCGGACCCGGGTGCGGGGCGGAATGCGCGCCATCAGCCCGTCCGCCGCGGTCCCCTCCCATCCGAGTTCCGCGGCGCGGGCCCGCAGGTCATCCTGGGCCGCATGCAGTTCCGCCTCGCGTTTCGGCAGGTCCGCCCGTTCGCCGCGAACCTCGATCCGCCGCTCGTGGAGCTGGCCGATGTCCTCGCCCCGCAGGACCAACCGCTCGTCGAAGACAAGCCCTTCCAGCTCCTGCCGGGCCTGGTCCAACCGGTCTCGCAGTACCGCGATTCGGGTTTCGGCCGCGGACTCCTTCCGCTCCACGTCCGCCAGGGTCCCGGCCGCGTCTTCCGGCAGTACGACGACCTCGCCGAGATCCGCCAGCTGACCGTCGCACTCGTGCATCCTGCGGACATCCCGCAGCACCCGCCGGATGCGGCCGAGACGACTGCGCTCGGCGCTGGCCGCGCGGATCTTCCGGTCGATCTCGGCATGGGCCCGGTCGGCCCGATCGTAGGCCCGCTTCAGCTCCCGCCACCGGGCCGCGGTGACGGTCTGCTCCCGCACCGCCCGTTCCGCCTCCTGCAGCCGGTCGCTGGCGCCGTAGAACTTGCGGTGGCCGGCCCGGCGGGCGCTCCACAGGGCATCGGCCTCGCCCAGGAGATCGCCCAGTCGATGTCGCAGCCCGGCGATGCCCGACCCGGCCGCAAAGAGCATCTGCCCCACATCGTCCCGGGCGTCGAGAATCTCCTGTCCGCCCGCCCGCAGGCGTACGTGATCCAAGCTGAACATCCGGCCGAAGAACGCCCGGTCCGCACCGGCCAGGTACGGCTTCAGCGCACCCTCGCCCCCGGCCTGCGGCAGCCCGTCGGCACCCAGCAGCGTGTCCCGGTTGCCCTTGCGTCGCAGCACTTCGAGCGCACCGTCCCCGTCCTCGATCGCCGCTCCGACCCGCAGGCTGCCGTAGTCGTGCACGAAGTTGTACGGTGACCGGGCGGGGATCCCGAACAGCAGATCCTCGATCGCGGCCCGCGCGGTGGACTTGCCGGCCTCGTTCGGTCCGAACACGATGTGCAGATCCCGCTCGCCGTCGGGCAGTTCGAGCGAGCGGTCCGTGAAGCGTCCGTACCGGACCAGGTCGAGTCGGCGCAGACGCACGCTCAATCGTCCCCGGCGGTCAGGCGGGCCGACAGGTACGGCAGCACGCGATCGACGAGCGCCGCGTACTCGCCTTCCATCGCTGCCGCCAGCACCGGATCCTCGGTCCCGGCGCGCGCATCATGCGGCAGACGCCGAACAAGCTCCCCGATATCGCCCGCGAGCTGCGCCCGCAGATTCTCGTCGGTGCCGGCATCCTGCAGCATCCGCTGCAGCTCCCCGACCGCGTCCTCCCGACGCAACCGGGCCTGCGGGTCGACCGGAGGCTCGGTCGACATCACCACCTTCTCGACCCAGGCCCGCTCCTCGCCGAAACCGAGAGCGCCCGCCCGGGCCTCCGCCAAGACCGCATCCTCCTCCGCCACCAGTTGCGCGTGCATCCCGGTGCGGCCCGTCAGCACCAAGCGAACCGCCAGCATGGGTCCGCCGGCGGCCTCGGCCACGGCCGCTTCGAGGGCACCGCGCATGCGGTGCGACACGTCCCCCATGCTGTCGGCGCCGTCCAGCCGTACGTCCAGCACGGCCCAGCGCACGACATCGCACGGCAGGAACTCGAGCCCGGTGACCTCGCCGCCTTCCACGGAAACCCGGTACGCGCCCTTGGCCCCGGATTCCCGCACATGGCGCCCCTGCAGGTTTCCCGGGAACACGACATGCGGTCGTTCGTGCAGCACGGTCTGCTGATGCACATGGCCGAGGGCCCAGTAGTCGTAGCCCTTCTGAACCAGATCGTCGAGCGAACAGGGGGCGTAATTGGCGTGTCCGCCCAAGCCGCCCAGCCCGGTGTGCAGCACGCCGAGGTTGAAGGCGCCGGGCACCGGCGGCGGATAGCCGCGCGCGAGATTGCCGGTCTCGTCCCGGTGTCCGAAACTCTGGCCGTGGAGCACCGCTTGGAGATCCGCCCGGCGGAACGTCTCCGGCGCCCGGCTGCCGAACACGTGGAGGTTGTCGGGCAGTTCGAGGCGGCGGGTGATCTGGCTCTCCGCATCGTGGTTGCCGTGCAGCAGATACACCGGAATCCCGGCCTGGCGGAGCCTCCCCATCTGTCCGACGAAGAACAGGCCGGTCCGGTAGTCACGCCAGTCGCCGTCGTAGAGATCGCCGGCCAGGACCACGAAGTCGACGCGCTCCCGGATCGCCAGTCCGACCAGCTGGTCCAGGGCCTCGCGCGTGGCGGTCCGCACCCGGTCGGCCGTGTTTCCTTCCTGCCCGGCCAGTCCGCGGAGGGGACTGTCGAGATGGATGTCCGCAGCATGCAGGAACTGAAAGGAACTCGTCACGCACCGGAACCGAAAGGGTGGGGGAAGGCCGAACGACCGATCCTACCGGATCGGGCCGGGCGGCCGCGTCCCGCATCGAGAGTTCCCGATGACTCCGGGATCGGCACTCCTCGAGCGGGCAGCGGGGGTACGAAACGGCGGCGCCGACAGCCGGTCCCGGAAGGTCCGCTCTTCCTTCGCGGCCCGGTCGGCCCGGCGCGCCGTCGTCGGGCCGCGTTCCGGCCCCGACCGGGCCGCTCGGGAGACGCGTCCGCCTCCTTTCGGGACCGGCCTGCGGATCGCCCGGCGACCGGCGCTGCCGTCCGACCGACGGCCGCCCCCGCTCCGCGGCCGGGAACCGATTCTCAGGTCTTCCGGGACAGGCCGTCCAGGCGCTGCTCGACATCGGCCAGCCGTTGTCGAAGCTGCCGGATTTCTTCCTCCCGGGACTCCGCGTCCGCGCCTTCGGCGGCGGCGCGGTCCTCGCCGGGCGGCCGGCGCGCACCGGGCGGGGCCCACCACTCCATGGAGCGCCGGACCATCTCGGCGTTGCGGCGGCCGAGTTCCGCGAACGGCTGCACCGCGAGGTCCGGAGGTCCGTCGTCCAGCAGGCTCCGCACCTGCTCGGAAACCTGCCGCTGGCCGGTCACGAAGACATCGACGCTGCGTTCCAGATAGGATCGGAACAGCGGACCCATGCGGGAGTCGTAGGCCTGCAGGATGTGGCGCAGACAGTTCAGCGGCAGCAGGTTGTGACCCTTGGTTTCCTCTTCCGCGATGATCTGCACGAGAACGGAACAGGTGATGTCCTGGCCCGACCTGGCGTCTTGGACGACGAAGGCGTCGCCGCGCCGGACCCTCGCGTGGAGGTCGCCGAGCGTGACGAAGCACCCTCCGTCCGTGTCGTAGAGACGGCGGTTGGCATATTTCCGGATGACGACGGGCGGAGCGTCGTCCGGCCCGGCCCCGCCCGCCCCCTTGCCGCCTTGCTGCATCGCCCCGTCCTTGCCGGAACCCGCCTCGCGCCCGCGGTCCCGCCCGTATTGTGCAACGCACAAGGACCGCCCCGCAACCGCTGCCGGCCGGGGTCCTCCGCGCCGCCGGCCCTCCCCCGGCTCCGCACCGGCCCCGAGAACCGCGGGTGGCCGCCGTCCGGGGTCGTCTCCCGGCCGTGGCCGCCACGCGCTTGACCGCCCGCGGTTTCGGCGCTAGCATTTTGCGATGCAAAAACCCGGGCCGGCAGCGCCGGCCCGTTCCCCCGAAACCGTGTCCCGGAGAACTCCATGACCTCCACCCCGCCCAACCCCGAAACCGCCGCAAGTGCGGCAGCAGAGAAGCTTGCCGCCGCCGGCAAGGAAACCCTGGAAGCCGTCCTGAAGGCCGGCGCGGAAACCGCCGAGACGGGCTGTCGGAACGCCGCCGCCGCCGGCCAGGAGCACCTTGACCTGGCCCGGGACGTCTCCCGCCGGGCGGCAGCCTACGGGAAGGACAACCTGGACGCGCTGGCGGAATCCGCGGCGGCCGTGATGTCCGGCTGGGAAGCCTGCTGCGCGGGTCTCGTCGACGACGCCCGGGCCGCGATGGCCGGCCACCTGGACGCGATGCAGCGGCTCGGCGCGGCCCGGACCCCGCAGGAGTTCCTGGACGTGCAGATCGAGGCCGTGAACCGGAGCGTCACCTGCGCGCTCGACCAGTCGACCCGACTGCACCGGACCGCGGCAGACACGACGGCCCGAGCGCTGGACCCCGTCCGGCGGCGGGTGGAGAGCGCGGTCGAGACGTTCGTGCGGCCGCCCGCGGCGGCGCGCTAGCCTGAACCGCGGGAGGCCGGCCCGGCCGACAACCAGCCGGCCGGGGCCGGGCCCACAGCTGGCCAACCGGAGTTGACCATGAGCCGAATCGCTCTCGTGACGGGCGGAACTCGCGGCATCGGCGCCGCTACGGCTGCCGCCTTCCAGGCCGCGGGGTACCGCGCGGCCTCGGTGTACGGGCGGGATGACCGGAAGGCCGAATACTTCCGGGCCGAAACCGGCATTCCGGTCTACCGATGGGACGTGTCCGATTTCGATGCCTGTCGGGAGGGGGTGGCGCGGGTCACCGACGACCTGGGTCCGATCGACGTGCTGATCAACAGCGCCGGCATCACCCGGGACCGCACCCTGCACCGGATGGACCCCGAACAGTGGCGTCAGGTCATCGACACCAATCTCGGCTCGTGCTTCAACATGTCGCGGGCCGTGATCGAGGGCATGCGGCGGCGGAAGTTCGGCCGGATCGTCAATGTCGGATCGATCAACGGTCAGGCCGGGCAGTACGGTCAGGTCAACTACGCCGCCGCCAAGTCGGGCATTCACGGCTTCACCAAGGCGCTGGCGCTGGAAGGCGCCGCGCACGGAATCACGGTCAATGCGGTCGCGCCGGGCTACATCGACACCGAAATGGTCGCCGCAGTGCCGAAGGACGTTCTGGAGAAGATCGTGCAGCGCATTCCGGTCCGGCGCCTGGGCCGGGCGGAGGAGATCGCGCGGGCGATCCGATTCCTCGCCTCCGACGAATCCGGCTTCATCACGGGTTCCACGCTGTCGGTCAACGGCGGCCAGCACATGTACTAGCGCCGGAATCGGGGAGCGCCATGAACACCCGCAGCAGCCGCGATCGGCCGGAAGAACCGGACGATCTCGCCGGCATCGCCGAAAGCCTGGGACAGGCCGCGGCCCGGCTCCAGTCCACGTGGATCGAATGGATGGCGTCTTGGGCCCGGCCGGGCGGGCGCGCACCCGACGCGGAGCCCGCACCCCGAACCCTCGCCGGTCTGCGGTTCGATCCCGCGACGGTCCTGACGCAGCAGACGGAATTGTGGCGGGACTACCAGGCCCTGTGGCTCGGGACCACGCTGCGCATGATGGGAGGGGACGCTCCTTCGGTCATCGAGCCGCAGCCGGGAGACTATCGGTTCCGGGACGCGGACTGGAGCCGCAACCCGATCTTCGATTTCCTGAAGCAGTCGCACCTGCTCCATGCCCGCTGGGTGCACCGGACCGTGGCGGGTCTGGACGGGCCGGATGCCGACACGGCCCGGAAGCTGGAGTTCTTCAGCCGGATGATCGTCGATGCGCTGGCGCCGACCAACTTTGCCCTCACCAATCCGCAGGTGCTCCGGGAAGCGGTGCATTCCCGGGGAGAGAACTTCGTGCGCGGCCTGCGAAACCTGCGAGCCGACCTCGAAGAGGGCCGGGACGGACTGCGGCCGCGGCAGACGGACCCGGCCGCCTTCGAGGTCGGCGGCAACCTCGCCACGACGCCGGGCAGCGTCGTTCACCAGACCCCGCTGATGCAGCTCATCCAGTACGAGCCCTCCACCGAAACGGTCTACCGCAAGCCGCTGCTGATCGTTCCGCCCTGGATCAACAAGTTCTACATCCTCGATCTCAGACCGGAAAACTCGTTCGTCCGCTGGGCCACGAGTCAGGGATTCACGGTCTTCATGATCTCCTGGGTCAATCCCGACGAGAGCCTCGCCGACCAGCGCTTCGACGACTATGTCGAGAACGGCATTCTCGCCGCCCTGGACGGCATCGAGCGTGCGACCGGCGAGAAGCAGGTCAGCGCCATCGGCTACTGCATCGGCGGCACGCTCCTCGCCGCCGCGCTGGCGCTGATGGCGGCCACCGATGACGACCGCATCGCCGCGGCGGCCTTCTTCGCGGCACAAGCCGATTTCGAAGACGCCGGCGACCTGCGCATCTTCACCGACCGGGCGTTCGTCGACGGGATCGAGAATCAGGTGCGGGCCCGGGGCTATCTCGACGGCGCGCAAATGGCCGCCACCTTCAACGCGCTCCGGGCCAACGACCTCATCTGGTACTTCGTCATCCACAACTATCTGCTGGGCAAGGAACCTCCGGCCTTCGACCTGCTGTACTGGAATGCGGATTCCACCCGGTTTCCCGCCCAGCTCCTGATGGACTATCTGCGCGGCATGTATCAGCGCAACGCCCTTGCCCGAAAGGACCAGTTCGAACTGGCGGGCGTTCCCCTCGATCTCGGCGCAGTCCGGATCCCGACCTACATTCAGGCCAGCATCGACGACCACATCGCCCCGGCTCCATCCGTGTTCAAGCTCAACCACTTGTTCGGCGGTCCCAAGCGGTTCGTGCTGGCCGCCGCCGGCCACATCGCCGGTGTGGTCAATCCGCCCGATTCGAACAAGTACCGGCACTGGGCCAATCCCCGGCGCAAATCGTACCGCACGCTGGATGCGTGGCGGGAGGATGCGGTCGAACGGCCCGGTTCCTGGTGGCCCGACTGGGCATCGTGGCTGGCGCGCCGGTCGGGCCCGAAGGTGGCCGCCCGGAAGGTCGGGACGGGCGCCGCTCTGGTCATCGAGCCGGCGCCCGGAAGCTACGTGCGGGTGCGCAGCTGACCCCGGTCCGGCCGTCCCGCTGCGCCAGGAGGATCCCTTCATGAAAGTCACGATCGACATCGATTGCACGCCGGAAGAAGCCCGACAATTCCTCGGACTTGCCGATCTGCAGAAACTCCAGGCGGTCGCGCTCGAGGCCATGCAGGCACGCGTGACCGAACAGGTCCGCGCCATGGACCCCGCGGCCTTGATGAAGGCCTGGCTGCCGGCCGGGCGCGGAGAATGGGAGAGTTTGCGGGAGGCCTTCATGAAGGGATTTGCCGGCGAATCGGAGAAAGCGCGCCGATCCTGACACTGTCGCGTCCTGATCGTTCCGACGTCGCGGTCTGCGGCCGGCCCCGCTGGCCGACCCGGAAGCCGAATCGAAGCCGTCGCGACGGGGCCCGATCTCGGGACCGCGGACCCCGCCTCTGACCGGGCAGAGCGCACCATATTCCATGACCGAATGACCGGGCTCGGGGCTTTCAACAGCCCGTTGTTGACGCAAACTGGCTCATGCGGTTCCCTTCTGATTGGGTATCTACTCACCCCCTACTGATGACGAAGATCGATCCGTTTCTTGTCAGCCGGAACACGCACTTCCGGTCATCGGCCGCGAGCGAGTTAAGGGGGCAAGGGACAATGCCGGATCCGCACCCGTCAGGAAAAACGATTCGTCATCAGTAGGGGGTGAGTAGATACCACCGACCGCGAAATCGGGGTTCTCTACCGATGGCTCCGGTACGATCGCATCATCCGGGCCCCGCCCGGGAAGCCGCCCGACCTCCGCACCTTCGTGGTCGATCTCGCCCGCATGGCGGGCTTCCGGCCCAGCAAACGTCAGCCGCTTCCGGGTACTGCCAAAATCCGGCAGGCGTGGCGGAAATTCAAGACCGGACTCGAATTCGTCCAATCAGGTATCTACTCACCCCTCTACTGATGACGAATCGTTTTTCCTGACGGGTTCGGATCCGGCATTTTCCCTTGCCCCTTTAACTCGCTCGCGACCGATGACCGGAGGTGCGTGTTCCGGCTGACAAGAAGCGGATCGATCTTCGTCATCAGTAGGGGGGGGAGTAGATACGGTCGGTGAAGAACTCGAGGGCGGGGCGGTCGGGCGGATCGCGCGCGAGGCGCTCGAGGTCCATGACCCGCCATGCGGTGATGGCATCGAAAGCGAGGCACGTGCGCAGGTCGTCGGCGTCCTGCAGCTTGCGTTCTTCGATCCGGGCGCCAACCTTGAGGACCCGGAAGTACTCCTCGATGGTCCAGCGTGCCTCGTACCAGGCGACGATGCGTCGAGCGTGCTGGAGGTTGGCCTCGCCCTCGGTGGAGAGCAGCACCCAGTGGAGCGGATCGCGGCCCTTGGGCGGCCGGGCTTCCCGGACCGAGACGGCGAGCACGGGCATCGGCGTCCGGTCGTCCCGGTTTTTCGGCGGCACGAGGTGGACGGCGGCGGCGCGGAGCTCGAGGATCACGGTGCGCTGGAGGCGCTGACGGGGTCCGCCGCAGGCGGCGAGGTGGACCGTCTTCGTTCCCAGAACCGGCGGCTCCGCCATGGCCTCCCACAGGTCCGCCACGGAGCCGTCGCTGCGGACCACCCGTCGCTGCCGGCCGCGGTCGGAGCGCACGAGGAGCCCGACGCCGCCGGCGCGCGCCTGTACGAACCTTTCCCAGATGTCGCCTTCGCGGTCGCAGACCGTGACCACCCGGGTGTCGGGGCAGGCGGCGGCCAGCTGACGGGCGCGTTCGAGTCCCTGAAGCCAGCGCACACTCTCCGGCTTGACCGCGTCGCGGTCCGTGCCCTCGCGCTCGGTGGCGTCGCGGTCCGGGGCTGCCGTGCCCTCGCGCTCGGTGGCGTCGCGGTCCGGGGCTGCCGTGCCCTCGCGCGGGGTGGCGTTGAGGTCGATCACGCCGAGCGGGCGGCGGCCCTCGGTCACCGCCAGCGTGAAATGGGCAAGGATTCCCCGGGTGCCCGAGCCCCCGCCTCCAAGGTTCACCCGCCCTTTCGTCTTGCAGTGCCCGTTGTACTTCAGCGTCGTGGTGTCCTGCAGGGCGAGGACGACCCGCTCCTGCCGGCAGCGTTCGACCGTGGCTTCGGCGTGGGGATCGAGGATGTGTTCCATCGTGACCCGGGCGCTGGACAACAGCCGGTACGCGGCCTTCTGCGCGGCGGCGGACGGGAAGATCACGGGCAGGGACGCGCCCGGAGCGTTCTCCCAAGCCCGGCCCATCGCCAGCACCCGCTGGCGCACGCGGCCGTCGGGATGCGAACCGCGACCATACTCGATGTCGGCCCAGTCGGCGTTCCCGGGCCGCCACGGCTCCGACGTGGTACCGAGGACGATGCCCCGCTCCCGAGACAGGACCTCTCGCCAGCCCTCGGCCAAGGGCCGGATCCACACCGCCTTCGGCGCGGTCGCACGGCCTCCCGGCGGCCGGCCCGAGGTCGGTTCGGCGCAGCGGCTCCACCCGGCCGCACGATAGCAGGTGCCGCGGTGCTCGGGTCCCACATACGTGTAGACCGCCTGCGGCCGGGTCCCGTGCGCCGCCTTCCAGTCCGCGGCCAGGCGCGCCGTCGACCGAGCCAGCACGTGCGAGGCCAGCCGGGCGACCCGGACGCCGGGCAGCAGGAGAAAGCGGTGCTGCTGGACCAGCTGCACCAGATTCGCGGCCCGCGCCGTCGCCGACCAGCCGATGGCCGCGTCCCGGGCCGCCTGATGCCAGCCTGCGGCCGTATACCCGAGGCCGCCGAGACGGCCGTGGCGCGACGACACGACCCAGAAGTTGAGGACCTTCCCCGGCCGGTGCTTCCAACCCTGCGGATGATGGGTCTCCATCATCTCGCGCCAGCGGCGCCGGTCCGGGGCCGCGCCCACCGGGACTAGGGTGACCGCCCCGAGATCCGCCAGCGTGCACGCCAGCTTCCGGTCCGGGTCGGTGCGCGCCACCTCGCCGCCCGGACGGCCCGGCGTGCGGCACGGACCCGGCCGCGCCGCGGGCAGCACGAACCCCGCCCGCTTCGCGATCCCGGGCAGAACCCCGCGCGCCTGGGACACGCAGGGCTGGCCCCGGGCGTTGCGCCAGTCCTCGCGTTCGCACAGCTCGCGCGCCAGCGCATGACGCGTCCGGCCGTCCTCGGCCGCCGCCTTCAGCCACTCGACCGTGTCGGCGCGGAGATGTCGAAGTCCGACTTGCATGCCGTCACCATGACGGACGGACCGATGCACGTCAAGTGTGGCGGCATGAAAGGGCTCGGGACCCTGCGTACAAGCGCGTTTCCTGCAGAATCAGGAACGACGACCCCAAGGAGGCGAACGTCTCCGATCGAGAGAGGGCGGCCCCGACCTGTGGCGCCGTTCCTTCCATGGGGAACGAAACTCCGGCCCCGTGCACGCACCTCCAATCGAGATTCGATCGTTTCCCGACGGATCCCGGCCCGGGTGCACTTCCCCGTGAAGGCCGCCGAGATGCCGGGCCGGCGATGGTTCGGAGAGCACCTATTCGCGCATCGCCTTGCCATGAGCGAACGCGTTGGGGACAGCCGAAGATGACCCTCGCTTGAGATGCCCGGCATTCCGATTTGCGCGTTGGACCGATCTCTTCGACGAAGATCTCGACTCACCCGACGAAGCCGGAAACCACCATACCGATCGCATTCTCGTCACATCAAGACGGAGGAGAAACCAGGCTTCTCCGACGCTCTCTCGCAAACGCGCTACGTTCAACCGTCATTCCAACCGAAAGGAAACCGAGGTGGGTGTCTGTCGGTCACCGGTTGGTGTGTCGGCCCAAGAGAGCTCGCCAACGTATGATCTGATCCTTAAGGCCGTCCATCAATTCTCGGATCGTGTTGTTCTCCGCTTCCCTTCTTGCAATGCTCCTGGCGACTTCCGGAAGCGTTCGCTTTATGTCGACGGCAAACATGCCCAACGCAGCCTTTGCTTTATCGCGCATCCGGACGGCATCCTCGGTCAAATTCTCAATCCTGACCGTCATTGCCTTCATGTCCGCCACTGCGAGGTCGCATGTCTGGGCGTAATCATCCGCTTTCGCGCGAAGAATCCCCCACAGCCATTGCTCCGGCGAGGCCTCTCCGGGAAGAAACAGGGGTCGAAGGTTATGACCATACTTCTCGGCAGCCGCCGTGAGCTTACCCTCCATTTCACGGGAATCACCATCCAAAACAACGATAAAGTCGGAAAGCTTCCCGAACTTTCCGAGCGTGCGGACATGGCCCGGAAATTCATTTCTCCCGGTATTCCTTCCCACTACAATATCTTCGGGCCGCAAACCCAGCTTGACATTCAGAACATCAAGCACACCCCGGATGACGCCCTCTGCCACCTTGTCTTCACAAAGTACCGAGAGCCGATCCTGCGATTGTCCGTACAACGCCTTCTGAAATATGTCCCGATAAGGAGGTTCGAGGCGTACATGCCCTGTTTCAGGATCACGGTCCAGGAACATTCTTCCTTCCGGGGGCACACTGTCCAGAATCACCGGGCTGTGAGAGGCGACAATGATCTGCAACTGTTGGCGCAGGGCGCTTTTCTGCAGTTCCAGCATCGCCTGCTTCTGCGTGTACGGGTGCAGCCCGGTATCCACTTCATCAATCAATATCAGTGCGTCCCTGAGGCGGGAGATATCCTTGGAAATACGCAAAATAGTGCGTTCTCCTGAAGACATATGGAATTCCGAGTAGCGTGTTTCGCCGGCGTCCTCGATTTCCGCAAAAAGAAGATCACGCGGAGATGTTCCGCGGATGAGGTCCAAGCTGCGATAGCGCCACGGCAACACCCGGTGCGCAAATACGAGCAGATCGGAGCTGATCATTTCGCTGCGGACCTGCTTCCTTCCAAGCTGCAGAATACTCCGTACCTCGGCCGGGCTGGTGAGATTCGCAAGCGTGCGCATATAGATCTGTCGTTCCGGATGGCTGTTCCCGTCTCCTTTTCTGCTCCATGACCTGCCTCGTCTCCATGTCATGAAACGGCGGTCACCGCGGTGAAGGTAGTGAAACTCGAGCTCGGTTTGCTGTGGGAAATCCGAACCTACGCCCGATTGCCGGCTGACGAAGTTGGGAAACAGCTTGCTCGGGACAAAGTCCCTTGCACCGCCACCCGGCAGGCGATAGGCGCAAGCGCATGCGAACAATACTGTTGATTTTCCCGAACCATTGGGCCCCGCCAAAACACAAACAGGATAATTGAAAGGAAACCGGAGGCTCTCGATGCCCCGTAGGTTCGTGATGCGAACTTCCAACAAGAATTCATTCCGTTGGCTTGAGCTCGCTCGAAGCGCGTTCCATACTTCTTCAAGTTCGCGGTCAATGTGCTGCATATTTACATCCAATCGACGGGAAATGGATTCGCACGGCGTTCCAATTCTGCAAAAAGCTACTACCAAAGACAGTCGGCTTCCAGCCACTCTGTTCAGTGTCCATTGCATGCCGGCGGGAGGCGATTGGCGCTGCAGTCGCACGCGTACATGGCGCAGAGGCAAATTGTGGTTCCGCACATTCTAGACCGCTATCCGTCCCTGTCAACCTCTACTCCAGATACGGAAACTGCGGCGTCCGTGCCTGAAGGCCGGCATCGGAGGTTGAAATCCGGCCACCCACATGCGGCCCCAGGATCGATCGTAGCCGGACCGTTCGCCAGCGCTCCAAGGCATCTCCAGCATAAAGTCCACGATAGAAAATACGGTCCTTTGTTTTCAACGGCTTATGTGCTCCACTTCAAAAAATTGACCTGATTTTCAATGACCTACGCGCCCCTTGTTTCGATTATCGAAATTCGTCTATCATCTCGCCCACGCAACCTGGAGACGCCCTGATGGACCACCGCCTTGCTCCATTTTCGTCCGAATCGCCCGACGCCTCAACCGGCAAAGGCTTGAACACGGGATCGTCCTCTCCGGCGGAGGAGCACCCGGTCCTATCTCGCCTGCTGGAGGAGGTACGAAACGAGAGGAGCGTAGAAGCTGTCTATGACCGGGTTCACAACCGGCACAATCGAGGCCGTTAACCGCAGGGCCCCCGACCCCTCTCTGCCAACCTCGCTGAGACACCGACTCCCTTGGGAATGAGAGGGCGGAAGAGAGGAACCATGATGAAGGCAGATCCGAATGTGGGCAGGGGGGTGTACCCCCTCGCCACGCCGGCCCTGGGGCGCGCGCCCCAGGGCCGAGACCCCGCCGGCTCGGCGCGTTCCGGACCCGGAGGTTCTCGCCCAGCCGACCCGCCGTCGGTTCTCGGCCGAGTATCGACTGCGGATCGTCGAGGAGGCGGACCGCTGTCGCGAGCCGGGCGAGATCGGCCGCCTACTGCGCCGCAAGGGGCTGTACCGCTCGCATCCGTCGACGTGGCGCAAGGCCCCGCCGCCGGGGAGCGCTGCAGGGCCTGGCGCCGCGCAAGCGCGGTCCCAAGCCGGCGCCGTCCCAACCCCTCGGTGCCCAGGTTCGCCGGCTCGAGGCCCAGGTGGCGCGGTTGGAGAAGGAGCTGGCCACGGCCCCTACGATTCTCGAAGTCCAGGGAAACGTTGCCGGGCGGCCGGGATTCCGCCTCTGCGACGGGAAGGACTGCGGATGGCCGCCACTTCCCTCGCTCGGCAGGTCGGCATTGCGCCGGCCTGTCGGGTGCTGGGGGTGTCTCGGGCCACGTTCTACCGCCGCCGGAGGCCCGTTCCCGGGCATCAGCAGCCCCGTACGACGCCCGCCCGGGCCCTGAGCGAGGGGGAGCGGGAGCAGGTCCTCGACCGGCTCGCCTCCCCGCGTTTCGTCGATCGTTCCCCGGCCGAGGTCGTGGCCACGATGCTCGACGAAGGACGGTACCTGGGCTCGGAGCGCACGAGGTACCGCATCCTCTCTGCCCGGCAGCCGGTGCGGGAACGGCGCCACCCGCGCTCCGAACCCGGTCGGGTCCTGGGACATCACACGGCTGCTCGGGCCGAAGACCGGGCCTTCCTTCTACCTCTACGTGCTGCTCGACCTCTTCAGCCGCTACGTGGTGGGATGGAGGGTCGCCGAGCGCGAGAGCGCGGCCCTGGCCAGCCGGCTGATCGAGGAGTCGTGTCTCAAGCAGGGGATCCAGCCCCGGGTGCTGACCCTGCACTCGGACCGCGGCGCCCCCATGACCAGCCCGTGCACCGCGTAACTCCTCGCCCAGCTCGGCATCACCCGCTCGCTCGGCCGCCCCAAGGTCAGCGACGACAACCCCTTCTCGGAGGCACAGTTCAGGACCTTGAAGTACCACCCCGGGTTCCCCGGGCGCTTCCCGGACCTAACTGCCGCCATCGCCTTCTGTCGATCCTTCTTCCCTTGGTACAACACCGAGCATCACCATGCCGGCCTCGCGATGCTCACCCCTGATGATGTCCACCACGGCCGCGCCCGGCACCGGATCGAGCAACGCCGACGCACCTTGGATCGAGCCTGGGACCGGCACCCGGAACGGTTCGTCCGGGGGAGACCGAAACCGCAGGCGCTCCCCGAAACGGTCTGGATCAACCCGCCGAAGGCCACCCCTACCGTGGGAGATGCTCAGTAAATGACAACCCATGCTGTCTCAACGGCGTTGACAGGTTCCGGACCGTGACATGAAAACCGAGGCTCAGCTTGACACGGTTCTGGTAAAGACCGCCAGCCGGTGCAATATCGACTGCTCGTACTGCTACGTGTATCAGGGGCCCGATACCACGTGGCGGCTTCAGCCCAAGCGCATGCATCGTGAGGTGTCGAAGGCCCTTTGTGACCGACTGTTCGAACAGGCCGAACAGCAGGAGGCTGGCTTCGCGATCGTTCTGCACGGAGGGGAGCCGCTCCTCTTGGGCTTCGATGAACTCGCCACCATGTTGCGAAGCTTGCGGTCTCGCCTGGCTCCGCATCGCCACCCCATTAGCATACAAACCAATGGAACGCTTCTCAGCAAGGAATTGCTTGATCTTTTCGCCGAAACGCACACCAGCGTATCCGTGAGCATCGACGGACCACCGGAAGCCAACGACCTCGCTAGGCTGAACCATCGCGGCAGGAGTACTTACGCCGACGCGATTCGTGGTATTCGTCTTCTCGTCTCTCACTCCGATAGCGATTCTCTGTTCGCCGGCACACTGTCGGTGATCCAGCCAACCGTCGATCCGAAGAACGTGTACGAATTCCTCAAGGACTTGGGTTCCCCGAGCATGGATTTCCTTCTTCAGGACGGAAACCATGATCGAATTCCCCCAAGAAAGGCGCAATTCGAGAGCACCGAGTACGGGCAATGGTTGAAAATCTTATTTGATATGTATCTTTCGGACCCTTCACCCGTTCCGATCCGTATCCTGGACGACACCATCAAACTTTGCCTAGGCGGATCAAGCCGGAAGGAAGGCAGGGGAAATGGACGACATGGGATCCTCATAGTCGAAACCAATGGAGAAATCCGAAAAAACGACACACTCCGGGCGTCGTTCGAGGGCGCAGATCGGTTTCCCGCTCGATGGAATGTTGCAAATACTTCTCTTTCCATAGTTCTATCATCAATAGAATACGACAACTATACACGTATGCAATTGCCGACCTGCATTCATTGCCAGACGTGTGACCTGCTTCCCATTTGCGGCGGCGGGATGCCGCTATATCGCTGGAGCACTGATCGCGGCTACAACAATCCATCGATATACTGCCGAGATCATATGACTTTTATTCGACACGTCATCTCTCGGCTGAAACAGCTAGGCCTTCATGGCTCTCTTGATTTTCTTCCTCATGATGACAATGTTTCCTGATTTCCAAATTATTGATTTCCACGAGTGCCCCTTCGAGCACTTCATGGGACACTGCATGCAATTTGATGCCTGCCAAGCATGGATTCATTGGCTGGAGCACTGCGCTCCATGGAAACTCACCACAGCCGCCTTCTACGAACAGTACGAATTCAGCTTGCTTGACATCTGTCTTGCTGCGACCGTGCGACACCTAGCGTGCCCGGAGACCCTATCGTCACTGCGGGACCGGATGTCCCGATGCTTCCGGCAACCCTTGTCCGATCATGTGGACGTGACGGCGCACAAGCTGACCGCAGGGCAAACAATCCGTATTCATAATGACTTCATCCTCGGTGGCGAGAGCCATCGACTCCTTCTGCAACTCAACCGAGGATGGGAGCCTAGGCATGGGGGGTATTTGATGCTTTTCGGCGGACCGGAACCAGAGACCGTCAACAAGATCATCGAGCCCCAGCACGGCTCCGTACAAGCGTTCGCAATTTCTCCCAAATCCTATCACGCGGTCAGCACAGTCCATGGGGGAGAGCGGTTTACCGTCGTATACTCCTTCTTCGCAGATCGCAGCCAGGCATGATCAAGTACATCGACGGTCCTTGCTGCTGGAACCGAGCGGAACCATCACTTCTAAGGGAACGAGCCTTTGGCGGAGCTTCGACGTGGCGGAACTACTCGACAGCCCGATGCCTTGATGGATCGGACCCGGAAATAATTTATACGGAGGATTTTCCTGAATTGGAATTCCACACAGGATTACAGGTCGAAATATTGTCCAAGGAGATTCTTTGCAGATGGAAAGACTTGGGGCTTCATTTTGCCAATGAAAACCATCTGAACGATACGGGATTTCGTGATGCATTTGCACGTTCTCTCGACCTTATTCGCATGGTTGAGCCGATACTCGGCACTGTGGCAGGATTGTGCCGATCAGTGCATGTCCTTCTATCCTCCGACATGTACATCGACTCTAGCTATACTGACCCAAGGTTGCCTTTTTCGGTCTTTGTATCCTGTCCCTTGGTGACGGAATCGCATAGAGTCGAGCGACTGGCCGAGAGCATCGCCCATGAAGCGCTGCACTTGCAACTTTCACTAGTGGAAAGATTCCGACCATTGACAGAAGAAAATTCAACGCAGCGAATGGTTTTCTCGCCATGGAAGAAAGAACACAGAACCGTTCAAGGATTGCTGCACGGAATCTACGTTTTTGGGAATCTTCGATGCTTCTGGACACGGATTGCCGGGCGCGCTACGGAATACTCGTCCTTTGCGGAAACCAGAATAGAAGGAATCGATAATGAACTGGGGGATGCAAAGGAAATATTGGCTAATTCCTCTCTAACGATGTTCGGGCGGCGTCTGGCGACGTCGTTGCTCAAATTTCGGTGACCACTCGCGCGTGACCTTCCTCTTGGCGGAATTATACTCTCCTGGTCTGCCCCCCCCCTGAAACTGGCCCACCCCAAGGTTCAGGATGAGGAGGGCCAGCCTTGGCCCGAACGCGCTGCCAGCCGGAACCGAGGATCCGCCGGCTGCGGCCGGTGGAGGTGCTGCACGGCCGGGACCGGTCGATGGCGTAGGCGATCCGTCGGGTCGGGATCCGTACGATCCCGTTCTCCCAGTGGAGCAAGGAAGATGTCGGGAGGAACGGCGACCCATTGCGCCGCCGGAAGGATCCGGAGCAGGAGAGCGAGCGGCTGCACCGGGCGGTTTCCGATCTGGCGTTGGACCCGCAGATTCTCGGGGAGGCGCCCGGGGACTCCTCCACGAAGCCAAAGCTTCGCGAAGGCCCCCCGTTCGGCTCTCAGAGCCTGTGCGGAAACTATTGAGCGGCCCCGATTCCCCTCTCTGCCAACCTCGCTGAGACACCGACTCCCCTGGGAATGAGAGGGCGGCAGAGAGGAACCATGATGAAGGCAGACCCGAATGTGGGCAGGGGGGTGTACCCCACGACGATCCCACGCCGCTAATCCAGCAGCGATCGGCGAGATTTTTTCGGTCTGCGTCGCGCTGCAATCGTGCTGCCAAGGCTCCATTAGACCCTCTCGGCGCGAAAAATTGCGATCAAGGGGCGATCTTTGATGACGCAAGCCCCAACGCACTCGGATTCCGCGTCTCGGAATCAGCGTGGGATCACCGTGGCTCGGACCCCCAGTCGATTCCGGCGAAAAACTTCAACGCGTTCATGATTTCTGGCTCCTTCGGGTCAGGATGGGGTTCTTGGGCCGCCAGGATGCGGATCGGTCCCTGCACGGGCGCTCGGAGGCGCAAACTTCCCACGGGATCTCCATCCTGGCCTCGGATCGGGGCACAGGTCCCCCCCAGGTGCTCAAGGCACAGGGGGCGTTGGGTCGCTCCCGATCCGGAGGCCCGTCCCGTTCACGAGGAACGGGGCCTTCACCATGGCAGAAACCATGGATGGGCTGTAGCCGCCGCCTCCCGCCGGCCCCCGAGCGCTAGCGCTCGGGGGCCGGCGGGAGGCGGCGGCTAGCGCGGCAATCGCGCGCGTGAATGGTGCAGGGGCGCCCCCCAGGGCCGAGACCCCGCCGGCCCGGCGTGCCCCGGACCCGGAGGTTCTCGCCCAGCCGACCCGGCGCCGGTTCTCGGCCGAGTATCGACTGCGGATCGTCGAGGAGGCGGACCGCTGTCGCGAGCCGGGCGAGATCGGCCGCCTGCTGCGCCGCGAGGGGCTGTACAGCTCGCACCTGTCGACGTGGCGCAAGGCCCCCCGCCGCCGAGGGGCGTTGCAGGGCCTAGCACCGCGCAAGCGCGGTCCCAAGCCGGCGCCGTCCCGGCCCCTCGGCGCTCAGGTTCGCCGGCTCAAGGCCCAAGTGGCGCGGCTGGAGAAGGAGCTGGCTACGGCCCATACGATTCTCGAAGTTCAGGGAAACGTTGCCGGGCTGCCGGGATTCAGCCTCCGCGACGGGAAGGACTGCGGATGGCCGCCACTTCCCTCGCTCGGCAGGTCGGCATCGCGCCGGCCTGTCGGGCGCTGAGGGTGTCCCGGGCCACGTTCTACCGCCGCCGGAGGCCCGCTCCCGGGCACCGGCAGCCCCGTGCGACGCCCGCCCGGGCCCTCTGAGCGAGGGGGAGCGGGAGCCGGTCCTCGACCGGCTCGCCTCCCCGCGTTTCGTCGATCGTTCCCCGGCCGAGGTCGTGGCCACGATGCTCGACGAAGGACGGTACCTGGGCTCGGAGCGCACGAGGTACCGCATCCTCTCCGCCCGGCAGCCGGTGCGGGAACGACGCAACCCGCTCACCCACCCACGCTACGCCAAGCCCGAACTCGTCGCCCGCGCCCCGAACCCGGTCTGGTCCTGGGACATCACACGGCTGCTCGGGCCGAAGACCGGGTCTTCCTTCTACCTCTACGTGCGGCTCGATCTCTTCAGCCGTTACGGGGTGGGATGGAGGGTCGCCGAACGCGAGAGCGCTGCTCTGGCCAGCCGGCTGATCGAGGAATCGTGTCTCAAGCAGGGGATCCAGCCCCGGGTGCTGACCCTCCACTCGGACCGCGGTGCCCCCATGACCAGCCAGTGTACCGCGCAACTCCTCGCCCAGCTCGGCATCACCCTCTCGCTGTGCCGTCCCAGGGTCCGCGACGACAACCCCTTCTGTCGATCCTTCTTCCCCTGGTACAACACCCAACATCACCATGCCGGCCTCGCGATGCTCACCCCCGACGATGTCCACCACGGCCGCGCACGGCAGCGGATTGAGCAACGCCGGCGCACCTTGGGCCAAGCTTGGGGCCGGCACCCGGAACGGTTCGTCCAGGGGAAATCGAAACCGCGGGCGCTCCCTGAAACGGTCTGGATCAACCCGCCGAAGGCCACCCCTACCGTGGGAGATGCTCAGTACATGACAACCCTTGCTGTCTCAACGGCGTTGACAGGTTCCGCCGAACGCGCCAACCTCGGCGACACGATGTTCGATATCTACCTCAACGGCGAGGCGTTCTGGCGCAACGTCCCCGCCGCCGTCTGGGCTTACCGCTTGGGCGGCTATCAGGTACTCAAGAAATGGCTGTCTTACCGCGAGCGCACCGTATTCGACCGCCCCCTGTTGCCCGGGGAAGTGCAGCACTTTGCCGATACGGCGCGACGGATCGCTTCGATCCCGCTGCTTGCAGAGGCCGACCTCGGGCAATCCGCCCCCGGCGGACCGTGAAGCCGTCGCGATGCGACCCACAGCGTACATCGAGACATCGGTCGTGAGCTACCTGACCGCACGACCGTCGCGGGATGTGATCATCGCGGCATATCAGGAGATCACCAGAAAGTGGTGGCGCAACGCTCCTGACCGGTTCGACCTCGTGGCGTCGGCCCTTGTCGTCACGGAAGCCGGAGCGGGCGACCCTGAGGCTGCGCGCAGCCGCTTGGAGGCGCTGGAATCTGTCGCGCTTCTCGATGCGACACCGGAGGCGGAGAATCTCGCGCATTCTCTTGTCGAAGCCGGCGCTGTTCCACGGCAGGCCGCGGACGATGCAGCACATATCGCCATCGCTGCTGCCAATGGCATCGATTTTCTGGTGACGTGGAACTTCCGGCATATTGCCAATGCCGCAATGCGCGCCAAGATCGAACAGGCTTGCCGATGGGCAGGTTGCGAACCGCCGGTGATCTGCACACCGAACGAACTGATGGAGACAAACCATGGACAAGACCCCGGCTGATCCGATCATTTCCGAAGTGTGGGCGATGCGGGATGCACATGCGGCCCGCCTCGACCACGACATGGCAGCCATCTTCCAAGACATCCGGGCAATGCAGGAAAAGTCCGGCCGGGAGTATGTCCGCCTTCCCCCGCGCCCGGTTGCTGCCTCAGACGCCGGGCATGATTCGGCCAGTTAGGCCGAAGTTCCAGCGCAGATCAGACGCATAATTATGAATGTATTGATGTTTGAGAGAATTGGGTGTGTCGCTACTGGGAACGCTAGAGGCGTACCGAGATGGTCTAGTAGTACGGAAACGTTGAACTGACGACAGTATTCTGGCAAGCTTTCCGTGTCGGTCCGTGTCGGCCCCGTGTCGGTGCGTGTCGGCACGCGTGGGCGCCCGATCGGTAGGGCGCTCTCTGGTTCATCCCCACAGACCCGATGCCGAACGTGCAGGCGCTCACGCTCTCTTGAGGATCGGACGGATCCGGTTTCCGGGAACCGAGCCTGCCTGCAAGTGTTCGGCACGGGGATCGGAGCGGATCCTGGCCCACCCTCAGGGCAGGAAGCTCGATCGAGTGCGCCTTTCGGCGCCGGAGCGCCGGGAGCTCCAAGCGATCGTCGACGGTACCGGGGCCGCCTGGCGTCGTCGTCGGGCGCAGATTCTCCTGATGGCGGACGAAGGGCGCGACGGCGGCAAACTCCGGGATGTCGACCTCGCGCGCGGCCTGGGTATTGGCGCTTCGACGGTCGAACGCCTGCGCAAGCGCTGTGTTCTGGAGGGTCTGGAGGCCGCCCTCCGCCGTCGGGAGCAGGAGAACCGTCGACCGAAACTCCTGGACGGGGCGAAGGAGGCGAAGCGGGTGGCTCTGGCCGGTTCTTCTCCGCCCGAGGGTTGTGTCCGCTGGACGCGGAAGCTGCTGGCCGGCCGTCGGATGGAGATGGAGATCGTCGAGAGCATCTCGAAGGAAACGGTACGAAAGACTCTGAAAAAAAGGAGATCAAGCCCTGGTTGAAGCAGTACGGGTGCATTCCCCCGAGCCGCAACGCGCCGTTCGTGGCGGCGAGGGAGGAGATGCTGGACACGGATCCGCGGGATGTTGCCGAAGACGAGGTTCTGGTCTGCATGGATGAGACCAGCCGGCAGCAGACGAAGGAACCCCGCCTTCCCCGTCCCGTGCGGCCCGGGCAGCCGGAAATCGTCGACTACGAATACGAGCGAAACGGTACGGCCAATCTCTCCCTGGCGTTCGCGCCCAACGACAACTGGCGTACGGTGAAGGTCACCGACCGCCGCACGGCGCGGGACTGGGCGCAGTTCATCCGGGAACTCGCGGATGATCCCATCCCCGGCAAGAAGATCGTACGGGTCATGGACCACCGGAACACGCACGGCCCCGCATCGTGGTAGGAGGCCTTTGCACCCCGGGAGGCCATGCGGGTGCGAAAGCGGTTCGAGTTTCGGTACACACCGAAGCACGGAAGCTGGCTCCACAGGGCCGAGATCGAAATCGGCGCGGGGTCGCGACCGTGTCTTCGACGACGCCTTCCCGACCGCGCCACCCTGCTGCGGGCTGCCTATGACTCACATCAGTAGGCTTGACCGGAGTGCACGAACCCTCTACGGTGCGGCTCATGTCGGCCATGGAACCCGTGCACCGCATCTTGAGACAGCCGGCGCATCTGCGCCGGCTGCAGGCGCTTCGGTCCCGGGAGCCGCCGGCCAGCCGTCGGGCTGGGGTCCGTCGGGTGTGTCGGGAGTTTCGCCTGATCGACGCGCGAGGTCGCTGGCGGGAGCGCAGTTGCCAAGCGGTATTGGAAGATCTGGAGCACACCCGGCAGGTGCAGTTGCCTCCGCCCCGCCGGGGCCTGGGTGGGGGCGCTCTCCGGCGGCTGGGCGTTGGAGTTCCGGCGCCGTCGGCGGTGCCTCCGGAAGCGGGTGCGCTGCACGATCTGCGCCTGGTGCCGGTGACCGGGGAGGCGGACCGGCGGATCTGGAACGAGCTGATGTTTCGGGAGCATCCGTGCGGGGCGGTGCGGCATGTGGGCGCCCAACTCCGGTATCTGGTTCGGTCGGAGCACGGTATCCTGGGAGCCTTGGGCTTTGCGGCGCCGGCCTTGCGCTTGGCTTCCCGGGACCGATGGATCGGGTGGGACGAGACCACGCGGTCGCAACACCTGAACCACGCGGTGATCGGTCTGAGCCGGTTCCTGATCCGACCGTCGGTGCGCTGCCGGAACTTGGGCTCCCGGGTGCTGGGGATGGTGCTGGCCCGGCTGCCCGACGAGATCGAGGCCCGGTACGGGTATCGTCCCCTGCGGGTCGAAACCTTCGTGGATCCGGAAACCCATGCGGGCACCGTGTTTGCCGCCGCCGGCTGGGAGCGGGTGGGAGAGACCACCGGGCGGGGGCGGTTCGCCCGCCCCGGGCAGGCGCGGCGGTCGGTCAAGGCGGTGTGGATGCGTCCGCTGCGGAGCGACTGGCGCCGGATCCTGGGCGTGGCGTCGACGGCAGTGGAGACCCTGGGTCCGGCCGACGGACTGGAGCGGGGGAGCTGGACCGCGAACGAGTTCGGCGGAGCTCCGCTGGGGGACCGTCGGCTCAGCCGCCGGTTGGTTACGAGTGCGTCCCGGATGGCCGATCAGCCCGGCGCATCGTTCCCGGCCGCCGCTCAGGGCCAGCGGGCCTTGGTCACCGGGTACTACCGGAGGATCGACCCGCCGGCCGCGTCGGCGGTCACACCGGAGGCCATTCTGGCTCCGCACCGAGAGCGCACCCGCCGGCGCATGGCCTCCTGCACGACCGTTCTGATGATCCAGGACGGATCGGACCTCAACTTCGCGACCCATCCGAAGTGCGGCGAGCTCGGTCTCATCGGCCGCAACCGGAACGCGTCGGGCACCCGGGGTCTGCACATGCATTCCACGCTGGCGGTCGACGCGGACACCGGCATTCCCCTTGGCGTCCCCCGCATCGAATACGACGCACCGGATGGCCGGGCCGAGAAGGGCAAGCCGCTCGAAGAACGGAAGTCCGCCCGCTGGATGCGGGGCTTGCGAGACACCTCGGAGCTGGTTCCGGACGGCGTGCGGGTCGTCTCCGTACTCGATCGGGAGGCGGACTTCTTCGCCCTGTTCGCCGAGCGGCAGCAGCTGGGCAACGTTGATCTTCTGGTACGGGCCCGCCACAACCGGTCCCTGGGCAAGGACGAAGAGAAGCTCTTCGAGCAACTGGCGGCGGAAGCCTCCGCCGGATCCCTGGAGATCGAAATCGCCCGCCAGTCGGCCCGCAACTCCACCCGCACCCAGAAGGCCAAGGCGCTGCGGGAAGCGCGGGTCGCCAAGGTATCCCTGCAGTTCCGGCGCTTCAACCTGCCTCCTCCCGGGAACGGAACCGGCGCGCACGACCCCGTGCCCATGACGGCGGTCCGCGTGACCGAAGAAGATCCGCCGGACGGCGTGGAGCCCCTGAATTGGATCCTGCTCACCAGTCTGCCGGTATCGACCCGGAAGGAGGCGCGGCGGGTGCTGGAACTGTACCGCCTGCGCGGGCGGATCGAGGATTGGCACCGGGTCCTGAAAAGCGGATGCAAGGCGGAATTCCTCAACCACCGGGAAGGACACCGGATCGAACGGGCGGTCACCATCAAGGCCGTGATCGCCTGGCGACTCTTCGCCATGGTCATGCTCGGACGGGAAACCCCCGAACTGCCTGCCGAGGTCCTGTTCTGCACGACGGAAATCATGGTGCTCAAGGATTTCGCCCTTGAACGCAAGCTTCCGTGCCGACCCGACAACCTGGGAACCGCCGTGCACACCATGGCGATCCTCGGGGGCTATCTCAACCGTCGCAACGACCCCGCGCCCGGCCCCACAGTGATCTGGCGAGGGTACACTCAGCTGGCGACGATGGCTCAAACCTACGAACGTCTGTTGAAGCTGGATCAGTCCAGCGGGCTGTACCAGCGCTTACGTTCAGATAAACAATGTGAGTCATAGGCAGGGCGCAGGTCGTGCAGCGCACCCGCTTCCGGAGGCACCGCCGACGGCGCCGGAACTCCAGCGCCCAGCCGCCGGAGAGCACCCCCACCCAGGCCCCGGCGGGGCGGAGGCAACTGCACCTGCCGGGTGTGCTCCAGATCTTCCAATACCGCTTGGCAACTGCGCTCGCGCCAGCGCCCCCGCGCGTCGATCAGGCGAAACTCCCGACACACCCGACGAACCCCGGCCCGACGGCTGGCCGGCGGCTCCCGGGACAGAAGCGCCTGCAGCCGGCGCAGATGCGCCGGCTGTCTCAAGATGCGGTGCACGGGTTCCATGGCCGACATGAGCCGCACCGTAGAGGGTCCATACACTCCGGTCAAGCCTGCCGATGTGAGTCATAGGCAGGCTGCGGGAGACCGCGGCGTGGGTCAAGCGCCGCAACGCGGCCGGCGGCACGGTCGATGGGCGGTTCACGACGGCAGACGCCCGGGTGAAACGGAAGTCCCTATACCCGGCAATCCAATGATTCCGTACTACTAGGGCCTTTTTCTGGAGCAGCGTGGGCCGCGTGGTGACCCGGAGGGGCCGCAGGGTTTCAATCTTCTCCATGGGCCAAGAGGAGAGACTGGCGGCGGCGGCGAGTTGCGGTTGGGGACGATGTCTACACACATGGCAACGCATATGGGGGCTACAACCATCTGTATCAACAGAAAACACCACTATTACATGGGAGCATCTACGTGCCGTCTCCACGCCATTTTGTCAGCAAGATCAATCGCTTGGTGTGATTCTTCCGCTGAAATCACATGGAACTTCGGGTTAGGCCGAAGCTCCAGCCTTACGGAGTCGTAAAGCATTGAAAATATTGATCTTCTAGAGAAGGGCGTTTGCCGCTACCGGGAACGCTACCGGCGCACGCCGAGGTGGTCCAGGGCCTTCCTCTGGGGCGACTCGGGCTGCGTGGTGACCTGGAAGGGCTCGGCGCCGGCAAGGCGGGGCGCCACGGTGTTGCGGGTGAGGGTGGCGAGATCATCGATGAGGGTGCGCAGGCTGTGCACCGGATCACCGTCAGGCGTTGTCTTCGTTCATGTCACGATCATCATGGCACGACAGGCCTTGCCCGGGTGCGGACCGCCGGGCCGAAGCGCCTCCATCGACGGTCGGTGTTCCTCGGGCGGAAGGAGCGGATCCCGCGCTGCGCGAGTCCCGCATTGTTGTGGTTGCGCCGGTTTGCTAGACTTCGGATTCCAGCGGGGCACAGCAGCGCCGGAGTGGGGGTCGGGGATCATGGCTCACGAAATCGACGCACAGTACGAAACACAGCGAAAAACCTGGCACGGCTTCGTGCGACTGACGGTCTACACCACGGCGGGTGCGGTCGCGGTGCTGGTCCTGATGGCACTGTTCCTGCTCTGACCCGCCCGATTTCCAGCGCCATCGCCGCCTTGGCTGTCGTGGCGATCATCATGATGACGGGCTGCAGCGACTATCCGCGGCCGGGCAGTCTCAATCCGGTCCAGTGGCTGTGTGCGGGGGACTACGATGTTCGCCAAGCCCGCTGCACCCTGCCGGTCGATCTGGGCACCGGATCTCCCCGGTGACCGAACTCACGGCTCGCCTCGAGCGGTTGTACGCGGCCGCGGTCTACGACACGATGACCGCGGCCGGAATGCGGGATCGCGCCCTGCCGCCGGAAATCGTCGGCCTGCGGCCCGGGTCGAGGCTGGCCGGACCCGCGTGGACGCTTTCCGGATCTCCGCGCGACGGCGTGTCGATCGACGACACGCTGCTCACGTGGACCGGATTCCTCTCGGCGGCCCCGAGCGGCCGGGTCGTGGTCTGCCAGCCGCACGACCATGCCGTCGCCCACATGGGCGAGCTGTCCGCCGAGACCCTGCAGCTGCGGGGCATCCGAGGCTATGTCGTGGATGGCGGTTGCCGGGACGTGGACCGCGTCAACGCCCTCGGTTTCCCGGTCTTCTGCCGGTACGCCACGCCGGCCGATGTCGGGGCGCGCTGGATGGTCGATTCGATGGGAGACCCGATCCGGATCGGCGGCCTGACGGTCGAATCGGGCGACTACGTCCTCGGTGATGCCGACGGCGTGGTGATCATTCCGGCTGCCCGGGCCGAGGAAGTGATCGCGGAGGCCGAGCGGATCGCGAGCACGGAGGACGCACTTCGCGAGGCCATTCGCGGCGGCGAGGATCCGCAGGAAGCCTACAAGCGGTACCGGGTCTTCTGAACAATGACCGAGGTTCCTGCGCCGCCGGCGGCCGCCACGTTCTCGACTCTCGACCTGTTCCGGGTGGACGGACAGACGGCGATCGTGACCGGGGGCGCCAGAGGCATCGGCCGCGTGGCGTGCCTCGCCCTGGCGGAAGCCGGTGCACATGTGGCCGTCACGGATATCGATCCGGACGGGGCACGCCGGACGGCAGCGGAGCTTCGGAGTGCCGGACGGTCGGCCTCGGCCCACGCCTTGGATGTCACCGTCGAACGCGAGATCTCGGCGACCTTCGCCGCCGTCCGCCGCACCACGGGGCGCATCGACATTCTGGTGAACAACGCGGGCTACAGCCCGCGCGCGGCCACGACCGGAATCCCGCTTGCCGCATGGGAAGAGGTCCTGCGCCTGAATCAGACGTCGGTGTTTCTCTGCTGCCGGGAGGCCGCACCCGCCATGATCGAGCAGCAGGGAGGCGCCATCATCAACATCGCCTCGATCATGGGCGTCACGGGCGGCGGCGCCGCACCCAACCTGCCCTACCACGCGACCAAGGGCGCGGTCGTCAACATGACCCGCTCGCTCGCCTGCGAGTGGGCGGGCCACGGGATTCGGGTCAATGCGGTCGGTCCGACCTACGTGAAGACCGATCTGACCCGGCCCCTGCTGGAGCACCCTGACCGGGTGGCCTACATCGAATCCCGGACGCCGCTCGGGCGCTTTGCCGAAGTATCGGAAATGGCCGGCGGCATCCTGTATCTCGCCTCCCCCGCCGCCCGCATGGTAACCGGGCATCTGCTCATGATCGATGGCGGCTGGACCGCCATCTGAAGCCGCGGCCCCGGCGGCCGGCCGCGCCGACCCCGTGCGCCGGAACTTCGGTCTCCGCCGCCCGGCCCCGAACCCCGGGGGCCTTGCGGACGACGGCCTCAATCCGGAACAGCGGCGCGCCGTCGAGGCCGGAGACGGCCCTCTGCTGATCCTCTCCGGCGCCGGGACCGGGAAGACGCGGGTGCTCACGATGCGGGTCGCGAATCTGCTCGCAACCGGCCGGGCACATCCCTCCGAGCTGCTCGTCGTGACCTTCACCAACAAGGCGGCCCGCGAAATGCGCAGCCGCATCGAATCGCTGACCGGGCGCGCCCTGTCGGGCCAGTGGCTGGGCACCTTCCACGCGCTGGGTGCGAGGATTCTCCGACGACACGCCCCGATGGTCGGACTGCGGTCGGACTATGCGATCCTGGATCCGGACGACCAGAAGCGCGTCGTCAAGCAGGTCCTCGCCGCCGCCGGCCTCGATCCCGGTCGCTGGCCCCCCGCGCAGTTCCTCCGCCTGATTGACCGCTGGAAGAACCTCGGCCAGTCCCCGGACCGGGCGGATGCCGAAGGCCGGGCCTTCGCGCACAACCGAGGGATCCGCCTCTACGCGGCCTACCAGGATCGGCTGCGCGCCCTGAATGCCGCCGACTTCGGAGACCTGCTGCTGCACAACCTGACCGTCTTCTCCGACCCGCAGGTGCGGGACGAATGGCAGGACCGGTTCCGGCACATCCTGGTCGACGAGTACCAGGACACCAATACCGCCCAGCATCTCTGGGTGCGGCACCTTGCGGGCAAGCACGGCAATGTGTGTGCGGTGGGCGACGAGGACCAGTCGATCTACGGCTGGCGGGGGGCCGACGTGGGGAACATCCTCAGCTTCCGCGAGGACTTTCCCGAGGCCGAGGTGATCCGTCTCGAGCAGAACTACCGGTCGACCGGCCATATTCTCGGCACCGCCTCCGCCCTCATCGGCCGCAACCGGCGGCGCCTGGGCAAGAACCTGTGGACCGCCGACGATCCGGGAGAGCCCGTGCGCGTCCGGCAGTTCCACGACAGCCAGGAAGAGGCCGCCCGGATCGGCGACGACATCGAGGCGCTGCAGCGGCGGGGGATCTCCCTCGACGCCATCGCCGTCCTGGTCCGGACCACGGCCCTGATCGTCGGCTTCGAGGAGCGGTTTCTGAAGATCGGTCTCCCGTACCAGATCGTCGGCGGCCCGCGCTTTTTCGAACGTCAGGAAATCCGCGACGCCGTGGCCTACCTGCGACTGGTGGAACATCCCCGGGACGATCTCGCGCTCGAGCGGATCGTCGGGCGCCCGCGGCGCGGAATCGGAGCCGCGACCCTCGCCAAGCTGGCCGACGCGGCCCGCCGGCAGGAACAACCCTTGGAGCAGGCGGGACGCGAGCTGCTGGCGGCCAACCAGCTGGGCGGCACCGCGCGCGCCGGCCTGCGGAACCTGTTCCTGTCCCTCGACCGGTGGCGGGCCGCGGCGGACCGGAGCCAACCCTCCGAACTGGCCGCCATGGTCCTCGAAGAATCGGGGTACCTCGACATGCTCCGTCGCGACCCGAACGCGGACGCCCCGGGCCGGATCGAGCACCTCCAGGAACTGCTGACCGTGCTCCGGGACTTCGAGAACCTGCACGGGTTTCTCGAACATGTGGCCCTGGTGCAGGACCGCAACCAGCCGGACCGAGAACCGCGGGTCACGCTGATGACCCTGCATGCGGCCAAGGGTCTCGAGTTCGATGTGGTGTTCCTGCCGGCTTGGGAGGAAGGCCTGTTCCCGCACGACCTGGCCGTCGACGACAGCGGCGACGACGGCCTGGAAGAGGAACGGAGGCTGGCCTATGTCGGCCTGACGCGCGCGCGCCGCGAGGCGCACATTTCCTGGGCCGGACGGCGGCGCACGTTCGGGAACTGGGAGACCCGGTACCCCTCGCCGTTTCTGCGCGAACTGCCGGCGGAACACGCCGCCATCGAGACGATGCACGAAACCTTCGGGGGTTCCGGGGACCGGGAAACCCGATTTCACACGGCGACGACGATCATCGCCCCCGCGCCGACCGCGGTCCTCCCCCGGACCGACGCCCGGGACCGGAAGGTCGCGCCCGGCCAGCGGGTCTTTCACGACAAGTACGGGTACGGCACCGTCGTCGGCGGGGATGACGACGCGTGCGACGTGCGGTTCGAGAAGAGCGGCCGGAAGACCATCCTGCGCGACTACCTGCGGGCCGCCGAGCAGGCCTGACGGCCGGCGACCGGCGATGTACCGGACCCGGGTGCGGGTGCCCGCCGGCCGGCGGATCGCGGTCGAGGAAATGCTGCTCGGCCTCGCCGACGCGACCAGCACCCGAATCCTCGGGGATGAAGTGGAGATTTGCGGTTTCTCGCGCCGACGACCGGATGCCGCGCGATGGCGCTCCGTGTGGTCGGCAACGGGAATCCCGATCCGGTCCGTCCGGCTGGATTCCGTCCCCGACGATGGCTGGGCCGCCCGCAGCCTCGTCCGGCTCGCTCCCGCCCGGAGCGGCCGCTTCGTACTCCGGGGCAGCCACCTTCCGATCTCCTCCCCCACCCGACACGACCTCTGCATCAATGCCGGACCCGCGTTCGGCACCGGACACCATCCCACCACCTCGGTCATGATCGAGATGCTGGACCGCCTCGCCGGCCAGCGCCCCCGGCCGCGCCGAGTGCTCGACCTGGGCACCGGAGCGGGAACCCTCGCCATCGTCATGGCCCGTCTCTGGCGCTGTCCGGTGCTGGCGATCGACAACGATCCGGATGCGGTGGCCTGCGCCCGGGACAACGTTGCCCGGAACCGGGTCGGCCGCTGGGTGGAGGTGGTCGAGGCCGACGCACGCCGGCCCACGGGCAGGCGTTTCGACGTGGTGGCCGCCAACCTGTTCGCCGACCTGCTTCGGGGAGTGGCGCCGCACCTGGCCGGCAGCCTGTCGACCGGAGGTTCCCTGGTGCTGTCCGGTATTCTCCTGCCCCAGCGGCTTCCGGTATTGCGGTCCTACGTCCGTCACGGCTTGACCGTTCGGCGCACGGTCCGTCGCGAGACGTGGATCACGCTTCTCGTGGACCGCTCCCGTGCCCGCCGCTGACGCCAGCGCCGGCGGCCGTATCGCCAGGGGAGACGGTACCGCCGAAAGACTCGGAATCGTCTCCGGCCGGTCCGAACGATCCGTTCCGGGCGGGAACGAGCCGCCCGGGCACCGCAGGACGACGGGCGGGGGAATCCCGGCGGCGGATTCCTGCCCGTCGCACGCTTGCGGTCGTCGGCACCCGGTCGGAGTGGTCACCATCCGGCGTGACGGCGCCGACACCCCGGGCTGCGCGGCCGGGCGCACGGCCCCAATTCTCGTCCCGGGGCGTGTGGACTCACCCTGCAAGGAACTCTCGACCTCTGGTTCGTGGGGAGGAATTCCCGCCATCGAACTTCATGCGAGCCCGCTGCGGGCGCATCGCTCATGTCTTTCCGGAGCCTGGCAGCAGCACGGTCTCGCTCGGTCCTCCGTCGGTTCCCCGCACCGTGCTGTACAGGGCCAAGCGGGGATGCCGGTCGCGGCGGCTTCCGACGCGCTTCGGCAATCGGCGCAGCGGATGCCCTCAGCGAAACCGCCGGACGAGAAAGGACCCCCGGCATCGGGGGGTTGCGGCATGGCAACGCATGGAGGCCGTCCGGGGAAGGTCGAGGTGCCCTCGCTGAACGGTGCGACGGTCGAAGTGCAGCCGGCCGGCAACGCTCACACCATCGGTGCCCAAGCCGGCGGGACGTCGCGCAGGGGCGGAAACCTCTAACCTCAGCGGGTTGCCGCGGATCCTCGAAGCGCCGTGGGGAGAGTGCCTGGTCTGGAGGGCGGGCGGCGCGCTCCGGGGACGCACGCTGCCGAACCGCAGGGCCGGGCCGGGTCCCCGCCCGGCGGCCGGCCCGCATCCCGATCGGGCGTCCGGACGGCGGCGGTTACTCCTGCAACTCCATGACCTCGCGCATCGGTATCGCCCGAATCCTCTCGTGCATCGGATATCCGCGGTCGCCCGCATGAACGACGTCGATCCGGTCGAGTCCCAGCGTGTCCAGGGCCGTGATCATCGAACGTGTCGTCCGCGGCGCGTCGGTGCGCTTGAACTCGAAGCCCCGTCGGCGGCGCCCGCGCGTGACCAGGAGATCGAGTTCCGCACCGGAGTGGGTCGCCCAGAAGTGAACCTCCCGGGGACGGAGGGCGAGTCGCTGGATCACCTGTTCAAGGGCGAAGCCTTCGAAGCTTGCACCTACTTTCGGATGGGTTGCGAGATCGAAGGGCGTTTCGATCCCGAGCAGGGTGTGCAGCAGCCCGCTGTCGGAGACGTACACTTTCGGTGATTTGACCGTGCGCTTGCCGACGTTCTCGGTCCACGGCTGGAGCCGGCGGACCATGAACGTAGCGGTGAGAAGATCGAGATAGCCGCGCACCGTGGTGTGGGAGACGCCGAACGCCCTTCCCAGCTCGGAACTGTTCCAGATCTGGCCATGATAGTGCGAGATCATGGCCCAGAAGTCCGCCAGTGTGCGGGGTGCGATGCCGGTGCCCAGGCGCGGCACATCCCGCTCGACGAACGTTCGGACGAAATTCGCCCGCCACTCGCCGCTGCGGCGGTGCGCACGCGGCAGGTAGGCTCGGGGAAATCCGCCCCGCAGCCAGAGACGTTTCCAGTTGCGGGGTCCCACTTCGTCGAGATCGAAGGTCGGCAACTCGTAGAACGCGATGCGGCCGGCCAGCGTTTCCGATCCTTGGCGCAGGAGTTCCGGAGCTGCGCTCCCGAGGACCAAGAAGCTCGCCCGGCGCGGAGAACGGTCTGCCAGCACCCGCAACAGGGGAAACAGTTCGGGACGATTCTGGATCTCGTCGAACACGACCAGGCCGCGCAGAGGTTCGAGGACCAGTGCGGGTTCGTCGAGTTGCCTGAGATCGCGTGGATGCTCCAGATCGAACCAGGTGGTCGGACCTCGTCTCTGCCGCAGGAGTTCACGGGCAAGGGTGGTCTTGCCGACCTGACGCGCCCCCAGCAGCGCGACGACCGGATTCTCCCGCACCAAGCGCGCGAGATGTCGGAGATGCGTGTGGCGCGGGACCGTGGACATGCCGGAATTCTGAGTGACGAGCTTGCAATTTTCAACCTTGAGGTCGTCAGGTCCGACAGCCACCGGACCGGCAGTTGCCCGGTAGCGGAACGCAATCCGGAACGGGGCACGCCCTGCATCGGAATCTGTCGTCGCTCGCTGGCGGGAAATGGGATCCCGCCCGGCAGAGGGGCGGCCCGTCGGCCGGAAGCAAGGGCGACATGGCGTGCGTGGCCGCAGATCGGGAAACGGACCCGAAGGGCGACGGAGCCTCGAACTTCACGATGTCGGGGTCGTTCCTCTCGGATGCCGCAGGGACCGCGCGGGAACGCCGCAGGCCCAGGTCTTTCAGCCGGACACTGTGCAATCCAACTTTTTCAACCTATCGAGTGTCCGCATCGTTCGGTGATGCTTAACGAAGTTGAGAAGGTGTCGGTATCCCTGCCCGAGCTTCTCGGTTCCCGTCAGGGGCTGGCATTTTCTGGGGATGAAGCCTGCCAAGCGTGCGACCTTGAGGGCGAAGGCTTCGAGGGTCGGTTCGGGATCGGGAGGCCCACGCGGTGTGCGCTGTCAGCCGATCTTGTGGAGGTTCCGGACCGTGATCTTGTCGCGGTGGACGATGCCGCTGGCCGGGATCTCGGGCTGTGCCGGCAGGCTTCCCCGGTCAGGGGGAGCCTGCCGATCGCTCTCGCCATTCGGTCAGACGACATCATCGAACGCAAAATTGCCCGCCTCCATAGTCAGCAGTTCGTGATCGAAATTCCCCGTGATCGAGTAGGTTTCGGTGGCGTTGGTGATCACGGCGTTCTGGTTGTTTTCGGCATCTTCGCTGATTACCGGATCCCGGAATTGCAAGCCGCCCTCGATCTTGATGCGGCCCATAGCGCGTTCGGAGTTCGCCAGGTTCGTGTCATCGCTGAACTCGAAGTCGGCAATGAGAGCATGATTCCACACTCTTCATAGTCCGCACGTTACGGTTTTGCCGAGGGTTTCGGCCCGTCCGAGGCGGCGCACCAGGATGCGGATCACGGCCCGTTGCAGCCCTGCCAGCGAGCGGCCAGGTGGCCGCGGCGCATCGAACCAGTTCCTTGAGAGCCTGTGCGGAAACTATTGAGCGGTCCCGATTCTGGTATCTGCGATGTGGCTGGAGAGTACATCGGGATCAAACAAGCCCATTCCACATCTGTCAGATTGCTTTCGAAGCGGTCTCTCCGACGCCGATACTTTGCACGAGCGGCCAGAATCGGGACCGCTCAATAGTTTCCGTACAGGCTCTGAGGTCCGGCGCCCAGGCCAGGTCCAGCAGCGCCCGTGCCGCGGTGAGACTCGAGTCCACCTGGAAGCGCCCGCCCGCGCCGGATCCCGGATCGGCGCTCTCGCCCACCCTGCGAAGACCCGGCTCAAGCACGTCCATGAGGCGTGTCTCGACGTGGTGGGTCGCACGGGCGGTCTCGCCGATCCACTCGGCAGAAGCCCACTCCGCTGTCCGCTGTCCGCTTGTCAGACGACCACGTCATGACGGCAAGCGCCTCGAGATGCTCGATGGCCTCAGGCTCGTCCGGCACCAGATCGGGGTTCCTCGCGCGTTTCCAGCGCCCGACCTCCAGGGCTCGATGGCAAGGTCGCCGACGCTCTCCTTTACCGGAATGGCGGTGACGATCTCCGCCGCATCGAGGCGCCCGTCCACCGCCTCCAGGGCGGTGAGAACCTCGCCGGTGTCCGTCGCCATCTCGACCAGCAGCGTGCGCCGCCCGCGCGAGACTTCGGCGGACAAGGCCTCGATGCATCCGATCTGGTAGGGCCGGTCGACGATCCGTCGGTCGATGGCGACCGCCGACAGGTCGCGGTGGCTCCGGCGCGCCGCAATGCGCCGTTCGAGGTCGTCCCGGGCGTAGAAGCCGGCAACCTTGCGCGCGGGGGCGTCGGGGTTCCTCCCCCGGCCGGATCTCGGTCGGGATCCCCGGCAACCTTGCGCGCGGGGGCGTCGGTCTCGCGGTCGAGGAACCGTACTTCCTCGCCGTTCGAGAGGAACACCAAAGGCACCCCGAGTTGTCCGGCATCGTGCCGGCCCTGGTCCTGCGCCGTAATGGGATCGATGCTCGCCCGCTTGGCCTCCAACGCTGCCATGGGCCGACCCTGCCGGTCGCAGAGCACGTAGTCGGCCTGCGTACCGTCGGGCAGCGCATGTTTGAACAGGACGCTCGAACCGTCCGTCAGGTTCCATGCCGCGTCCTCAAGCAGCTTATCGACCTTCACGCGGGCGAAGGCCTCCGTCGTGCCGCTCATGCCGCCGTCCAGGGATCGACGACATCAATGCCGGTATCCTCGAAGTCCCGGACATTGCGGGTCGCCACCGCCATGCCGCGCGAGCGGGCGATGGCGGCGATCTGGCAGTCCGCCGGGCCGATCGAACGTCCGGCGGAACGTCGGCACGCAGCGATATCCCCATAATCTCGCGCCGCGGCACTGTCGAAGGAGAGGATGCGGCCTTCGAAATCTTCCCGCAGGATCGTCTCGATGACAGAGGCAAGCGCCGTCTGGCGCCGGCCGGCCGGGAGAATCGCAACGCCGTACCAGAGTTCCGCTTCGCCGACCGACGAGAAATACAGGTCCGTTGCAGGGCGGTCTCCCACCCAAGCTTCGACGATCGGATCGGGAGACCGGCACAACAGTTCGGATACCACATTCGTGTCCAGCAGGATGGCCATCGCGCCACGCTCAATCGAAGGTGGGCGGTTCGCGCATCGGCCCGCGCGGCGGCAGTTCAAGAGCCACGCCGCCGAGAGGCGCCATGCGGGCGCGAATGGCGCTTGCGAGATTCCTCGGGGACTCCCTGCGCTCGACAGCCTCGCGCAGGATGATGCGCACTTCTTCCTCCATCGAGCGATGATGTTTCGCGGCCCGCACGCGCAACCGCGTCTTCACCTCGTCGTCGAGATTGCGGACCGTGATGCTCGCCATGCCCCTGTCCTCCGCCTGCCAGCCAACTGCATCCTATCGGCGACTGCGATGCAATCAAGACAGCGACACAACACTCCGACTAGTAGCTTAGCATCATTGGGTTGATTGGTATAGGGACTTCAGTTTCCCCCGGCGTCTGCCGTCGTGAACCGTCCATCGACAGTGCCGCCGGCCGCGTTGCGGCGCTTGACCCACGCCGGGGTCTCCCGCACCAGGGTGGCGCGGTCGGGAAAGCGTCGTCGAAGACACGGTCGCGACCCCGCGCCGATTTCGATCTCGGCCCTGGGGAGTCCGCTTCCGTGCTTCGGCGGGTACCGAAACTCGAACCGCTTCGCACCCGCAGGGCCTCCTGAGGTGCAAAGGCCTCCTATAGCGATGCGGGGCCGTGCGGGTTCCGGTGGTCCATGACCACGACGATCCCATGCTAATTCGTGCCTGCCCGGAAAATCCCTAAGAGTCTGATTACATGAATGAAAGCTCAATATTGACAGAGCGAAGATTCATCGAATCCAGCCTGATTTCAGCGGAATATGCCGTCATATGCCCTCAAAGAAGGAATCTTCGGTTCTCCAGATTCCAAATATGGTTGCATATACAATGTGTTGTGATTTTCCGTGCAGACACTAATTCGGAGATGCGAAATCCGAATGCGTGGGGGCTCGGCTCATCACAGATCGCCTCCTTGAGATCGCAATGTTCGGGCCAAGAAAAATGCCGGATCCGAACCCGTCAGGAAAAACGATTCGTCATCAGTAGAGGGGTGAGTAGATACCGCCCTTCGGCGCGTTGGTTCTCACACCCGACGCATCCTTGATGCAGGCGTTGCCATGGCTGCCCGTGTCCGCTGCTGGCCACCCATGCCGCGGGCGGGCGCAGGACTGTCCGCTCCTGTCACGCCGGGAAAGGTCGCACCGGATTGATAGCCCCCGTGTTTGCTGCAAACACATGCGCGATATCAGGAGGTTGGGCGCCGCCCCGCCGCACTCCACCGGACATGGCGGCCCCTTCCGCCCCCGCTGGATATGGACTTGCTCCTGCGAAACTACCAGTCTGGTATCGGCCTCGCATGCGCTGCACCATGACAGCTACCGGTCCGGCAGCTGTCCGGAGGCCCCGTCTGCTCGCGACTTCGGTCCGCCACGCCGAACGACCGGCGGCCGCGCGGCTCGGGGGACCTGACTGGCCGGAACCGGAACTCTCGCGAATCCACACGCAAGAACAGGCGAAACCGCATGGCATCGTCACTTCAGAAGAACATCCGGGTCACCGCCGACCAATGGAAGCGTATCGAAACGGCGGCCAGGGAGCGGCAGGTTTCGCCCAATCGGCTCGTCGTCGAGCTCGCCATCACGGCCCTCGACCGGCGCGAACGGCCCAGCGCGGAGGCCGAAATCAAGGTGGCCAGAGCCTCGCTGTTCGCCGCCCAGGCCATCGCCCGAGACCTCATTGCCGACGGACGCCCAGGTCGAAGTCGAGGAAATCCGGGAGTTCATCTCGACGATCGTGCCGGATCCCGATGCGGAGCGGCCTGCCGATGGCGTTCTCACCGCTCCGTCCACGCTCACGGACAATGACACCGGGTGATGAGACCGCCCCGCCAGGCCAAGGACCCCTGGAAGCGCGAGCCGGAATGCCGGCACGAAGGCACCCACCTCCCCCAAGCCGTCGTGCCGCTCCCGCTGCTCGTCTTCCGTCAGCGCACTCGAGCTCCATACCGGGCATCACTTGGCCCGTGCCATAACGGCGCCGCTTGCCCAAGCCTTGAAATCAGTCCAGCTACCCCCATATCTTGTGTTGGGCGAGTGTTTCTCCTCAGCATGCTCGGTTTCAATAATAACCAAAGGGATTGCGGGACATGGCCATCAAACCACCTGATCAGGGCTTCATCTTCTGGCCCGTCGGCACGGGCGACAGCACGACCATTCGGGTAGCAGAAACGGTTTACCTTCAACTCGACCTTCGGCACATGGCCAAGGCGGGAGACCGCAGCGACCCCGCCTGGCCGGTCATCGACGAGCTCATACGTATCCTTCCGAGACTCAGCGGCACGCCATACCTGTCGGTGTTCGGACTTAGCCATCCCGATCTCGACCACTGCCAAGGCTTCGAGGAACTGAAACGCCGCGTCATCGTCTCCGAACTCTGGATGTCGCCGCGCACCTTTCGCGAATTCATGGAGGGCGACGACCTTTGCGACGACGCACAAGCCTTTCACGATGAGGCCATGCGTCGCGTCCAAGCTGCCATCCGGGCGGGCGGCGACCCCGGCCGGGGTAACCGCATTCGCATCATCGGCTACGACGACCTTCTGTGCGAACGCGAGTTTCGTGGCTTCCCCGCACAGTTCCTGACCATTCCCGGTGAGACCATTACGACACTGGACGGCGAGGATCTCTCCAATCGGTTCGAGGCGTTTGTCCACGCCCCGTTTCGCGAGGACAGCTTCGGTGACCGCAACGACTGCAGCCTCGCCTTCCAGGTCTCGCTCTACAATGACAACCACGCTGGCCGGGCACTGCTCATGGGGGACCTCAGCTATCCCGTCATCCGGCGAATCTTCCACCGAAGTATCCGCACGTCACTCGCCTGGAATGTGCTGCTCGCCCCGCATCATTGCTCGAAGTCCGCCATGTACTGGAAGGAAGAGGGGGACAGCGACGAGACCCTAAAGGAGCATATCGTTCGCGAGATCGCTGCCGCAGCCCTCAACCCGGGATATGTCGTCTCGAGTTCCGAACCTGTGCCGACACGCAACGACCCGGGCGACACCCCACCTCACGCCAAGGCGAAGAGACAGTACGAACGCATCGGCGCCAACGCCTTCCTGTGCACCCACGAACACCCGAACCGCAAGAATCCCGAGCCGATCATCTTCGAGGTCGGCCGGAACGGTTTCGCGTATGTTGGCGACACACAATCGAGCAGGTCCATGAGCGAGGTGCTGAGGGCCGTCGGCGGCGTCGCCGCGTCGCCGCCTGCCGTCGCGGTCGGATTCGGTCGTGGCAATAAGTGAAGGGCAACGGATTGCCCTCACCCAACTCCGACGTATCGCCAATACGCACCGATCTCCCATCCGGATCGTCGGTATCGACGATGACCCGGCTCCCGGCGCCTGCCTGAACGTCGATATCTCGCTCGACTGCACGCACTACCCGCGTGTCGAGGGAGGCCTTCCGCTGCACGACCGAGAAGACATCACGCTTTCGGTGCCGGCGGATTTTCCATTCAGTTCGCCATCGGTCGACACCCCCCATTCCCGGTTCCACGGCTTCGGCCATGTGCAGTGGGGAACCCGTCTCTGCGTTTATCTGTCCACCGAGACCCAGTGGATCCCCTCCCAAGGCATGTTCGGGTTCCTGGCGCAGATCGATGAGTGGTTTCGACGCGGAGCGCGAAACGAGCTCGACGATCCCGAGGGTCCCCTGCACCCGCCGGTCGCCTACCCGGTTGCCACAACTACGATCTGCGTCAACGCCGACACCCCGGCTCGTGATACCTGGCCATGGTTCGGCGCCGCCACCCTTCACGAGCCAAAACCGGCCCTTCTCGAAGTCCAGGCGTGGATTCCCCTGCATGCGCTCCCCGACCACATGCCGTTTGCGCCGACCGTGCTGCTGAACTTCGAGCTTCCGTTCGAGTACCCGCGCAAAGTGCGGTACCTTTTCGACTACCTGGAGGCCAAGGGGCGTCTGGGCTACCGCCTCCTTGCCCACATGATGGTCGCTTCCGAGCGGATCCCCGATGGCGCCTCGCTCTACATCGGCATCGGTGCGCCTTCGCGCGGCATCGCCGGCGACCCCGCGCAACGAAACCAGCACCTCACCTTCTGGGAAATTGAGCCGGGGGACGTCGCCAAGCTGCGCGCCGCATCCATCGCCTGCCAATTCAGCAACCGCTACAAAGGACAGGACACTCCCGCTGCCATACAGGCATTGATCGACACCATCCTCGACACCTTGTTTACCTGGAGGAAGGAAGCCCGTGTACGATGGTGTCACGTGATTGAGAACCGGCCCGAAGTCATCACCCGGCGCGACGAGGGCACATCGATGGACTGGTTTCGCGGCAAGCGCGTTGCGCTCTGGGGCTGCGGGGCGATCGGCGGGCTCATCGCCGAACATCTCGCACGCGCCGGTGTGTCCCAACTCAAGCTTTTCGATCGAGGCCGTGTCGCTCCCGGCCTGCTGATACGGCAGAATTTCTCCGCGCTCGACGTCAATGAGCCCAAGGCCACGGCGCTTGCCGGGCGTCTGCAATCCATCGCCCCCGGACTTCAGGTCACGGCCCGGTCCGAGGACATCATCTCGCACACCCTCGCCGAACCGGACTGGGACGCAGATGTCGACCTCATCATCGACGCGACCGCGTCCCTGCAGGTGCGCAGCAAGCTCGAGGCGCTTCTCAAGGAGCACGAGCGCCAGGCTCCCATTGCGACCGTGATGATCAGCGCCACCGCCCACCACGCGGTTGCGGTGCTCGCTCCAACCGGATACCGAGCCGGCCCCCTCGACGCGCTTCGCCGTCTCGGCATCGCTGCCATCGCGCGGGACTGGCTGAGCGACTGGTCCGAAGCCTTCTGGACCCGCGCAGCCATCGGCGGCCTCCGCCAACCCGAGCCCGGCTGCTCCAATCCGACCTTCGTGGCGTCGCATACCGATGTCGCCGCGCTCTCTGCCCAAGCCCTGAATGCTCTCGCGCAAATCCTCGCCGAACCGGACGATGCCGCCAGCGGTCTTCTCATCTCGTGCTCTCCCCATCGCCGCGAGCACAGGTTCCGCTTTCGACCCGACCTGCGCTGGATCGCCGATGGAATCGACTTCCGCATGTCCATGAACGCCTGGCGCGACATGACGGGCTGGGTCCGCGCCGGCGCCCGTGAATGCTCCGCCGAGCACGAGACCGGCGGCCTGCTGTTCGGCGAGTTGGACGAGACCCTCGGAATCGCGTGGATTACCAACGTCAGCGGCCCCCCGCGCGACAGCACCTTCTCTCCCGAGGGCTTCGTTTGCGGAACGCACGGCACGAGGGATCTGTGCGAGGACTACCGCGCACGCACCCACGGTATCGTTCGCTACATCGGCACCTGGCATTCCCATCCGGTCGGTAGTGCCCAACCCAGCTTAACCGACTACCTGGGCATCACCGACATCTTTACAGCGGCTCCTGATGACGGCGCCCATCATCTGATGGCGATCGTCGGCCACGCGGTCCGTACGCAACCGGAACTCGGAGCCTACACATTCCAGAAACAGGAACTCGCCGCGCTTGATACCGGAACCGAGCTGGCCCTTTCGGTCCGCGGCGGAATCACCACTCCGCCTCCCGTCGCGGCGCTCGACAAGGTGATCGGTCTGGCACTCTCTGGCGGCGGATCACGCGCCGTTGCGTTTCACCTCGGCACCTTGCGCGCGCTCGAAGACTTGAACTTGCTCAATGAGGTCGACGTGATCTCCGGCGTGTCGGGTGGGGCCGTCATGACCGGGATGCTCGGCTATACCGAAGCACCGTTCGCCGACATAGATCGCAACATCGTCCAGTTCCTTCGCCGGGGCCTGGTAGTGCCGGGACTCGTAAAACTCATCCACCCCGCGCGCGCTGCGCCCCTTGTATGGAACTTCGTCTTCGTCGCCTTCCCAACGCTCCTTGTCGACCTCCTCACCGGGTCGGCGAGTCGTGTCGCCTCGCTCTTCCCGGGTCTCCGCAGTGCATGCGCCGCGCTGTCCCGCACCTCGTGGCCCATCCGACGCCGCTACTCGCTAACGCATGTGTTGGCCGACGCCATTGCCGACGTGGTCGGCCCGCAGAAATGCGATGCACCCACCCGTCAGCACAAGTCGATCGTCTTCAACGCGTGTGAGCTTCGAACCGGTACTGCCTTCCGCATGAGCAACCAACGCTTCGGCTCCTATCGGTATGGATGGGCTCCGGCCAGAGAACTTCGCGTGGCCGACGCCGTCGCAGCCTCGGCCGCTTACCCGCCGTTACTTCCGCCCTTCTACTGGAGAAGGCCGTTCAAACGAAACGACAAGACCGAAACGCACCGGGTCACCGTGACCGATGGCGGCGTTTTCGAGAACCTCGGCGTCACCGTCATGGAACCTGGCCGGGATCCCCGGATCAGCGCGATTGACTACGATGTCGACATCATCATCGCAAGCGACGCCGGGATCGGCCAGTTCACCGGCGAGATCCATCCCCTCAGCTGGCCGAAGCGCATGAGCCAAGTCGTCTCCACAGTCATGCGAAAGGTCCAGGACGCGACGAAGCAACGCCTGCACGAGCACGCCAAGGCGGAACGCATTGACGGCTTCGTCTACGCCGCTCTCGGACAGATCGACCAGCGGGTGCCGCTCAAGCCAGCCAACTGGGTCGACAGAGAAGAGGTGATTCGTTACCCGACCGATTTCTCCGCGATGTCGGAGGTCAATATTCGACGACTCTCCAGACGAGGCGAGGCCATCATGCGGGCTCTGGTCACGCAATACCTTCTGAGTGACTGAACTGCCGGGTAGGAGGGGTCGTTGCCGAGCCCCTCCCCCCAGTTACGGTAGGAATGCGCATTGCTGCGCACCCCCCGCACAGATCCGGACATGGACGTTAATCCATCCGGCTCCTACCTCGAGTGCTTGACGGCAAACCGCTGGTCCGGCCATGGGTGGCGGATGGTTGCGCGCGACCCAGAACTCTCGGTCCTGCGCTCCCGTCGCTTCCGGTCGAACCGTGCGGCGTTCCGTATCCGGTCCGCCGCCTGAGGCACGCTTGCCCGACACTGCGTTCGGCGCGTGCTTTGGCGTCCCGAATTCCCCTTGGTTGGGGCCCTTTCCTCCAGCAACTCCGCAGGAGCTGACGCTCCCTTGTTCGCCGCCTTCCCAGGTCGTACGGCCCCATCCGACTTCTTCAAGCCGTTCGTCATAGGCTTCGGGTTTCTCCTTCCCTACGCGGTCCCGCCACGATCGGCGGGACAGCTTGAAGATCTCCCAGGGTCCCAACAGAAGACGTACGGACGTGTATGGGTTCTCGGACACCGCGGGGCTCGCCGGCATCTCACCCAATCGATGCCTGCGATGTTGCCTTCGGCCGATCTGAAAACCTCGGCACCCCGGATCATCGTATTTTCGGTGCTCATTAGCCCCACCCATCCGCGCCGCTACCGACGCTTCGCCTGCCCCCTCGCGGGAACCGACGCACGGCTCGCGGAGAAACGCGGTTTGGTTACTCCTTCGTTCCAGGGGACTCTCACCCCCTGTCTTCTGCCCGTTCGCCTGGCACACGTTACGGTAGGAATGCGCATTACTGCGCACCCCCCGCGCAGATCCGGACATGGACGTTAATCCATCCGGCTCCTACCTCGGGTGCTTGACGGCAAACCGCGGATCCGGCCATGGGCGGCGGAGGATTGCGCGCGACCCAGAACTCTCGGTCCTGCGCTCCCGTCGCTTCCGGTCGAACCGTGCGGCGTTCCGGATCCGGTCCGCCGCCTGAGGCACGCGTGCCCGACACTGCGTTCGGCGCGTGCTTTGGCGTCCCGAATTCCCCTTGGTTGGGGCCCTTTCCTCCAGCAACTCCGCAGGAGCTGACGCTCCCTGGTTCGCCGCCTTCCCAGGTCGTACGGCCCCATCCGACTTCTTCAAGCCGTTCGTCATAGGCTTCGGGTTTCTCCTTCCCTACGCGGTCCCGCCACGATCGGCGGGACAGCTTGAAGATCTCCCAGGGTCCCAACCGAAGACGTACGGACGTGTATGGGTTCTCTGACACCGCGGGGCTCGCCGGCATCTCACCAAATCGATGCCTGCGATGGTGCCTTCGGCCGATCGGAAAACCTCGGCACCCCGGATCATCGTATTTTCGGTGCTCATTAGCCCCACCCATCCGCGCCGCTACCGACGCTTCGCCTGCCCCCTCGCGGGAACCGACGCACGGCTCGCGGAGAAACGCGGTTTGGTTACTCCTTCGTTCCAGGGGACTCTCACCCCCTGTCTTCTGCCAGTTCGCCTGGCACACCAGATCCGGACGTGCCCGCATTAGGGCATCCGGTTCCGTACAGGACCGGTTCGCTCAAGCGGTCCCGTATCCGTGCATGATCTTGGCCGTCGGCAAGGGCAAGCGGCGAAGCAGCGCGGTCATCTGGTCCCAGTTCACCCGGGCCGAACGACTGCGCCGCGACAACCACTTTCGCCAGATTCGGATCACTTGGTAGCGGAAGCTGGCAGTTCGGGCACTGTTCCCGCTCCGGCCGTAGTAGGCGCAATGGCCTCGTATGACCCGTGCGAGATCGTTGCGCTGGTAGAGCAAGGGCGCGTGTCGATGCCGTCGGCACCACTCCCGCACCGCTCGCACCGACCGCGCCAAGCGGCCCTTGGCCGTGAGCTGGCGCAACACCGCATACTTCCATCTCGACCGCACCCAAACATGGGTGAAGCCCAGGAAGTCGAAGGTGGCGCCCGCTCCCGGATCCGGGGGCAGCTTGGCCCGAACGTCAACGGAACGTGTCTTCTCTGCGTGCAGCCTCAGCCCGAACCGGGCCAGGCGCTGGCCGAGGACGGCCAGCACCCGTTCGCAGTCCCGCTGATGCTCGAAGAGCAGCACGAAGTCATCCGCGTATCGCACCCGTTGGCACCGGCCCCGGAGGCGGGGCTGAACCGTCTGCTCGACCCACCGATCCAACACGTAGTGCAGGAACAGGTTGGAGAGCAGCGGCGACAGCACGCCGCCTTGCGGCGTGCCCGCTTCCGAGGTGTGCCGGACGCCCTCCTCCAGGACGCCCGCCCGCAACCATTGGTTGATCATGCGACGGAGGACACCGTCCTTGATCCGCAGGTCCAGGAAGGCGCGGAGTTCCCGATGCGGGATGCTGTCGAAATCCTTCGATACATCCGCATCGATCACCCAGCGCTTCTTCTTCTTCATGATGCCCTGGTCGATGGCGTGTAGGGCCTCCTGCGCCGATCGTCCAGGCCGGAACCCCTACGATCCCGGCACGAAGTCCGCTTCGTAGATGGGTTCCAGCAGCATGAGAATGGCTCGTTGCGCCACCTTGTCTTCCAGGGTCGGAATGCCCAGGGGCCGGACCTCGCCGTTCCCCTTCGGGATCCAGGTCCGCCGAACCGGCGGCGCGAAGGTGCGGCACGACAGGATCCGATCCCGGAGGTCCTCCAAGTTGGCCTCCAGGTTCTTCTCGTAGTCGGCCGCGGTCACGCCGTCGATCCCGGCGGCCCCGTCCTTCCGGGTGCGACGCCAAGCCTCCCGCATCCAGTCCCCGTCGATCCGGTGGTGCACCGAGGTGAACACCCGGTCCGGGTGCTTCCTCGCCTGCGCGGCGATCCACTGTGGTTTCGTCGACGTGTGGGCAGATCGCAGTGTCTCTTCCACCGTTTCCCTCCAGGGGTTCGGTTCCTGCAGCACGCCCCTTCCCTCCAGCGGCACCCGGTGGACCCGGTTCCCCGCCTTCGACGGTACTATGAGCGAGCTACGACTTCCTGTCCCCGCGTGCCCTTCGGCTCATGGGTTTCGCCAGCCGGGTCCGCACGATGCCTGCAGGTTTCGTGTTCGCTCGCGCGCTCCCGCCGCCGTGCAGGCACAGCGGCCGGCCGGGGTCTTGATTGATCACGCTGGCTATCTCCCTTTCCAGCGGTCATTCCTGCGGGCAGGAACAGGATCTCCCAGGTTCCCTGGCAAGCCATCCCGCGGCTTTGCGTCGTTCTCTGACCCCGGACGGTCCGTTGCGCCTTGCCCATGCATGCGGCACTCCGGTGCGGCCCCCACTGCTCGAAAGATGAAGGCACCGACGTTGAGGATTACGAGGCTCCATAGCGACGCTTCGCCGCCCGCTGTGTACGCTTCACGACGTGCGGTACCGCACGCCATGCCACACTCGCTCCCGGCTGGCGGGCTCACCTTTGCCGGGCGGGGGTCGAACCCGCAGGCTTGCGACGAAAGGTTTCAACCTACGTCATGGTTTCCCCCTCTCCAGGGCTTGGCCTGGCGCAATCAAACATCCTGACATCGTCCAACGTTAAGTGAGACGATTTTGGAGTGTTGCGCCGTTGATGTCGTAGACGATGCGGAGGCTTGTTCCCGGATAGACCGTCTTGGTCTGGTCGCGTCGCGGCAGACAACGTCGATCTCCGCTTCCAACTGCCCCCGGGCCAGCACGAAATACGCCTGCCCGTTCAGTTTCTGCTGGCGTTCGACACGGTCGCGCTCATCGGCCTCGCCGGCCGCTTCGTGCTGTTCGCGCAGGTCTTCGAGCAAATTGTCGACCTGCTGGAACAGGGCGGCAACGGCCTTCAGGCCGGTCACCGCAGGACGCGCTTCAGCCAGTCTTCGCCGACCGTTTCGCGCACGCACCGGTGCTCGGCAGGCGCGGCCTGGTAGTCGGGAGCCTCGAAATTCCCGGCCATGTCGACCACCAGGTAGCGGCGCCCGTCTCGCTTCAGATCCACGCGGCCGTTGCTGCCGATGATCCACAGTCCGCGCGGAACGAGTCGGGCCCGATGGCCCGCGCGGTCCCGGAACTCAAGCGTCGGCATCCGTTTCGCAGCGACTCCGAACTTGCGCATCAGCTCCTCGTACATGACGACCGGCGCGCCCTGGCGAGCCTTCCACCCGTCCGGCAACCAGTCGCCGGTTGCGGAGAAGAGCCCGTTCAGCCGCTCTTCCCGGTCATCGACGCGCCAGCGTATGTGCTGCGCATCAATGGTGTCGCTTGTGACATCTTCGAGAACCGTGCCCATCGAACCGTTCCGCCCTGCCGTTCGCCCGGTCAGCCCTTCATGATCCGCGCTGTGGCGACCCTTGGACACCATATGGAGCGGCGGCGGATGTTCCCATACCGTGCGCCGCCCGCGGTCCGCCTCCACTCTCCCCGATCCCGTCTCTCTCCGCCGGGCCGGGGCGCTACAGCCCGAAACCGCGATCAACGCCTTTCGGCGCCCGGGAGAGTTCGATTTCCGGCTTCGGCGACCTGTCCCGCTCCCGCGGCGCGGACGCATCGCTCTCCCGCCCGGCGCCCCGGCCCGCCTCCCGTTCGGGGTCCCGGCCCTGCGCCTTGTCCGGCCCGACCGCTTCGAGCGCCGCGATGCGCTCGCCGGTCGCCGCCTCCAGTTGCTCCTTCAGCGCCGCCCTGTCGTCGGTCACGAGTTCCGCGCGGTCGCGTGCGCGGCTGATCTCGACATAGAAGCTTTTCTGCGTGGTGAGGTGGGGGTGGCGGGCTTCCATCGCGGCGATCACGGTGTCGACCGTGCGGCCCTGGAAGGCGTGCACGGTCGAGGCCCAGGCGCGGTCGACATGGCGGAGTTGCGGGTCGCCGGGGGCGAGGTCGAGCATGCGCCCGTCCTCGAGGCGGAATGTTACCCGGCCGCCGCGCACCGCGGCGACCTCCGCCGTGCCGCTGTTGAGCAGCCCGAGGCCGGCGTCGTTGCGGGTCCAGCGGATGCGGTCGCCGGCGCGGAGTTCGATCTCCTCGCTGCGGTAGACCTCGACGCCGCGGGCGGCGAGGCGTCCGGGCTCCCAGGCGGCGGTCCGCCCGTCCGCGCCCTCCAGGTTCACCGAGTGCGCGGCATGGTCGACGCGGCCGACGCGCAGCTCGTCGCCCTTCCCGACCCCGAGGCGCTTGTAGGAACGGTGAAAGGCCACCACGTCGCCGGGCATGTAGGTGGCGGATATGCGAAGGCGAAGCCGCCTTCCGCCAGTTCCTTCCGCCGCTCACGCCAGACCTTGCCGGACGCGCCGAGATGCCCCTCGTCCACCAGCACGAGGTTGTTGTCGCCGAAGTCGCGAACGGCAACCCGCTTCACCCCCTGTTTCTCGGCGAGCTTGTTCACATCGATAATCTCGACCGTCGCCAGCAAGCTGGCGCCAGCCTCTCTGGAGAAAATGCGCGCTGGCAGGTTGCTGGCCAGCAATTCGCGTTCGTGCTGTTCGGACAACTGCTCGTTCGGCGTCACCAGAATGACATTGCGGGGCGGCCGGTCCGTCGCGGCGGCGAGGCGCCGGTATTGCAGGATATGGGCGTGCATGACGAGGGTCTTGCCCGAGCCGGTGGCGGACTGCACGGCAACGGTGCGCAACCGGACACCCGCGACCGAAGGCCGGCGATGCTGCCGGGCTGGGCCGCTCAAGCTCGAAAATCAACCGCGGCGACCGCCTCGAACGCCGGAACAAACAACATCACCACCCGGACCGACGGTCCCTCACGACCAAAAAAACACCACAGCGAAAATTTCTCCCCTTGAAATCGACGCCAGAAATCCGATAGCTTCGGGCCAAGGTTCATCGGGGTCGTCTCCGCGGTCGCTTCTGGATGGTGCAATCCAAGGATACCGCAAGGCGACCCCGAAACCGAAAACCAATACCCCCAAATCAAGCCAGACCAGCACAAAATCTCCCTCGATTAAACATTCTGCAAGAGCCTCCGTTGATAAGTTGCTCGGCCATCGGCGGCATCGCACGACGGCAGGCTACGCTCATCTTGCCGACGCGCACCTTGTCGAGGCGGCAGAAAGAGTTGGCTCCGTTATCGCGGCGGCGATGGCCGTAAATTCAAAAATCACCCGCATTCTTTAATCCCCTAAAGCAGCCACCACGCCAGCAGCACAGCTACGATGATTACGCCCACGATAGTCCCTAAACTCGATTTGGATTCCCCGGATTGACGCCTGGGCCCACTATCCTCATCGAATTTGCTACTTCGTGATGGAGGAACCGGTTTGCCGCCGGGAATCTCAATTTTGTTATCCATCATGTAAAATAATCCAGCCACTTGCCATGCCAACTTCGTATCCTCAATGACGTCATGTATTTTCCCCCTTCGCGGCTCTAGCCCCATAGTTTCTACCACATCATCCAGATTGCTTCCTCTTCGCCGACCATCATTGAATTCCCGAAATCGCCGCATCGTACAATAGCTCTTATTCCGGGCTAGTGTCTTGACACCGGCTCTCTTGAATTCCGCATTGAGGAAGCTTTTGTCAAACGACACATTGTGGGCGATGATGGGGCGATCCCCAATGAAATCCCGCATTTCCTGCGCGATGTCCGAGAAAGACTCTTTATCGGCCACGTCCTTGTTTGTTATTCCGTGCACGCGGGATGATTCCTTGGGGATTCGGCATTGTGGGTTGACCACAGCATCCATGGTCCTGCCGTCTAGGCCACCGGGATTTTCCCTTAGGATTCCAAAATTTGCATGGATTAGCGCGACAGAAACAATTCTGTCTGTCTTAGGGTCAAGACCCGTTGTTTCAACATCGACCACAACCGCCTCATCAAATCCGGTAAGCATTGTCATTTGTGTCTGATCCTAATGTGAAGAGCTATCGGTTGATGGATTTTGGCAAGACGCGTATGATTCTTGTCACAACGCATGAGGTTGCTCATCAATGCCCATGAGTTCGGAGAAGTCTCTTTCCGAGAGTATTTGAATTTCAGAACCCTTCGAAATCAACGTTTCCACCTTCCGATGTTTGCTGCTCTTTTCATAGCCATTCAGCTTACTGCCGTCCTGTATACCCACGACAAGCATTGTGACTTTCTTGCTGGCGTTGTTTACCACATCGCAGCCCGCCGTTGCGGCCATGTCTGCTGCTTGCCTTCGTGGAAGGCTAAGCGCACCTGTGAACAGGATCGTTTCACCGTATAAGGCCCCCTCCACATTTCCTTCGCGCTTAACTGATTCTGCCGAGCTTGAAGACGAACCCGAGGATGAAGGGAAGATTGGACGCTCAACCCGACATAGCCAACCCTCAATGTCGATCTCTGTCGAATTGCACGCGTGAAGAACTACTTCTGCGGCGGCCCTGGCATCTTCAAGCGCATCGTGATGGGCAAAGGAGATGCCGAGATCTTTAGCAATATTCTTGAGGCCGTAACCACTTCGACCGTAACTCTTTGGCCAAGCCCGACGGGCGATCTTGGCACTATCGAGCCAAGTAACGTAGAGTTGCTCAAGGTCATATCTCGTCATCGCCCGTTCAAATGCAACTCTGTCAAACGAGGTGTGGCTAACCAAGACGCTTCCGCGCAGCCGAGCGCGCAACTCGTCACGGACATCAGGTAGAGTAGGACTATGGCTCACGGTGCTTTCGTCGATTCCGTGAATCGAGATATTCCATGGATCGAACCAGTCCTCCGGGTTCACCAAGGTTTGCCACTGATCTTCGATTTTTCCATCCTGAATGTGCACGATGCCGATTTGGCAAATGCTCGCCCGATCAGCGTTGGCGGTTTCCACGTCAATTGAGTTGAACGTCAACATGCTCGCGCATTCCCTTGTCTCAACCAAGCGGCCAGTTCGATCTAGCCACCCGAAGCGCCTATGTCACCACCCGAAGCGCCTATGTCAATGGTGACTGGCTCTGTCTACCGGCCCACAGGCGAGCAAGAGGTCGGATCATGGGTGCAACGCCGCGGCGCGTCGCGAGTCGGCATCCCGCTGCCGACGCGCCTGCGCAAGCTCGAAACTTGCCTGCATCCGCATCCAGTGGTCCGCGGTGCCCCAGCCGATATCCTCCAGCGCCAGCGCCATGTTCGCCGACACGCCCGCCTTGCCGTTCAGCAGGAGGGACAGCGTTCCGCGCTCGCACCCAAGACGCGCCGCCGTCTCGGTCACGTTCCAGCCCACATCGTCCATGCTCTCGCGGATGAGTTCGCCCAGATGCGGCGGGTTATGCATCGGCCCGACGCGATCGCCTGCAACATCGTTCATAATTATCGCTCCCCTTCTGTCAGTGGTAGTCCGATCAGGTCCACGTCCACGGCCCCGCCGTCCTGGAAGCGGAACACCACGCGCCAGTTGCCCGAGGCGCGGACGCTCCACGGTCCCGCGCGGTCGCCCTTCAGGGGATGCAGCCGGAAGCCCGGCGCGTCCGTGCTGCCCGGATGGGTCGCCTCTTGCAGGCGGAACAGGATACGACGAAGCCGTGGTGCGAGATCGGCAGGCAGCCGCGCGGCGTCATCGCGCTCGTGCAGCGCCCGCAACCCCTTGTGCCTGATCTTCATGATTCACTGTAGCGCGCCACGTTACACGCCGCAATCGCCCGCCGTGCCGTCACTACCGGCGGCTGCGCTGCGGAGCGGTTACGAGTGCCCGGCCCGATCTTCTGCTGCGGGAACAAGTGCAGCGGCCTCTGCTCAATGGCGGGAACGCACGAGCCCGCACCGCCGCCGACAGTGCGGGCCGAGTAAGTGACGCTGCCGGTGCGCACACCTTCATGCATTGATCTGTTACCTCGTGCTTCCTATAGTGCCGCTTGGAAGCCGCGCGATGGTTCGGGGACTGTCTCCGCAGAGGCCAAACCCGGCAACACAAGCCCTTCGGGTTCATGAGAACGCCATTCGCAAGGCCATTGAATCGATAAATACGCCCTGGATCGTATCTACTCACCCCCTACTGATGACGAATCGTATCTACTCACCCCCCCCTACTGATGACGAATCGTTTTTCCTGACGGGTTCGGATCCGGCATTGTTCCGTGCCCCTTTCACTCGCTTGCGGCCGAGGACCGGATGCACGGGGTCCGTCTGACAAGAAGTGGGTCGATCTTCGGCTGCCGCTCCCCGTTCCGGCCTTGTGGGGAGGGGTCCGCAACGCGACCGGGCACCCCGCGCGGGACGTCGCGGGTCCGCCGTGCGGTGCGGTGGAGCGGGTTCCGTGGGCTGCCGTTCCCCTCCGCCGGAGATCTGCGCTTGACGTTGTAGGAGGGACCCTCTCCAAGATGGGCCATCGGGGCGGACCGCGTCGGAGGTGTGGATGGCGGCAGGGTAGGGATCGAAGGCGACGACGGGTCGATCGCCCGGCGGGACAATGGCATTCGGATATGTGCGTCGAGGTGACGGCGGTTTTCCCATACCGGCAAGCCTTGGATAGGAGGTGACGTTTCGGTGCGTGGGCGGGTCGTCCACGCACCGCTTGACAAGCGCCCGCCGATTCGCATGCTGTCGTCGAATCGTGGCTGCGGGAATCCCCATGGACCAGCGAATCATCGACCTGAAGTCGACCCCCTGTTCGGGCCGCCGCCGGACCCGCCCGCCGATCGCGGAGGTTCGGGAGACCGTGGGTCGGTGTTCCCCCTGCCGCCGCACCGAGCGGGCGAAGACCCTCTGCGAGCCCCTTCACGGGACGACCGCAAAGGGCGGCTCCAGGGTCGGGGCCGGCCTCGGGATGCTGGAGACCTTGGAGCGCCGCGGCATCCGGACGCGCCCGCCGCCGGCGCGGCGCTACCGGACGATGCCCGAAGGCGAGCGGTTCGCCGTGCGGGCGGCCGTCCGGGGGGTGGAGGCGTCGGGATGACGAGCGTCGCCGGCACCTCCCTGCGCCAGGAAGTCGACGCCTTCCAGAAGCGGTTCCAGGATCTCCGCATGCAAGGCAAGGTCTCCCCGGAGTGCGAGGCGCTCGTCCGCGGCCTGCTGATGCTGCTCCAGCTGCTGCTGGCCGTGCTCCTGGAGAAGGCCACGCGCAAGACGAGCCGGAACTCCGGTCTGCCGCCGTCCCAGACGGACCCGGACGAGAGCGCGCGGCGCACCGGGAGCCACGGCAAGGGCCCGAAGCCGAACCCGCAGACGGGCGGTCACCGGCGCACGACCACCGTCCAGGAGACGATCACCGTCGATGCCTGCGACGCTTGCGGCGCCGACCTCGACGACGTCGACCCCGTCGATCGGGAGCGCCGCGTCCTCTACGACATCGTGTTCGAAGTCGTCGAGCGCCGCGTCGACGCCGAGATCAAGGAATGCCCGAAGTGCCGGGCCCGGACCAAGGGCCGGTTCCCAGACCTCATGCCGGGGCCCGTGCAGTACGGTGTCCGCATCCAGGCCTTGGTCCTCAACCTGCTGATCGCCCAGATGCTGTCCCTGCGCCGTGCTGTCTCGCTCGTGCACGCGATCTCCGGCATCAAGCTCTCCGAGGCGACCTGTCTCGGCTATGTCCGGCGCTTTCAGGATGCGCTCGCATCCTGGGAGGAGGTCGCCGTGGCCCATCTCCTGCAACGCCCGGCCTTGCATGTCGATGAGACCGGATTCCGGGTCGCCGGCAAGACCCAATGGCTCCATGTCGTCACCGACGGCACCCTGACCGTGAAGTTCCCGCACCGCAAGCGCGGTCGGGAGGCGATCGAAGAGATCGGCATCCTCCCGCGCTACCAGGGCGTCCTGGTCCACGACTGCTGGGCTGCGTACATGGGTTACGAGCAGTGCCGCCACCAGCTGTGCGGCAGCCACCTGCTGCGCGAACTGGCCTTCGTCGTCGAGTCCAACGGCTACCGCTGGGCGCGATTGATGAAGAGCCTGCTGCGCGGGGTCTGCCACAGGGTCAACCAGAGCGCATCCAAGGCCTTGAACGAGACCGACCGCCGGGCCGTGCGCAAGCGCTACCGCACCCTCCTCACCCAAGGCGCCAAGGAGTTGCCCGATATCCCGCCGCGGACGAAAGGAACCCGGGGACGCATCGCAAAGTCCGACGCCCACAACCTGCATGAACGTCTCGTGAAACACGAGACGTCCGTCCTCCGCTTCATGAAGGACCCCGACGTCAGCTTCACCAACAATGCCGGAGAACAGAAGATCCGAATGACCAAGGTCAAGATCAAAGTGTCCGGATGTTTCCGCACCATGCTCCACGCAACCGCATGGTGCCGAGGCTCAAGCTTCCTCACCTCCATGGAGGCACTCGGCTACAACCCTCTCGTCGCCATCCACATCGCCCTCAACGGAAAGGCCGCAGACATCCTCAACGAGCACTACGGCCAACCAGACCCCAACCAGGGGTGAGTAGTTACCCTGGATCAACATCGGAGCCAGGGAGCGGTCTCTTGCGGGCCTCGTCGAATTGCAGGAAATCGGGCATGTCCTGGACACAACGCCCGACTTCGGCAGCCTGTCCGCCGACCGTCTCCGGCCCTATCTCGGCGACTGGCGCGCAAGCATCGACTGGCCGCGCGACATGTTCACCGATCCGTTCGTGCGCTCGGATTTCTATCTCAAGCGCGGTCTCGACCCCATCCTGACCGATTTCCCCGCTGCGGCTTTCAATCAGGCGCTGACAGTTGCAGGCATCAAGCGGCCGCCGCCGCCCCGCCTCGAAGACTACGACCGGGTTGGCGCCCCTCCGCCCGACGAGGAGGAAACCGGCCTGCAACGCAACAACGCCGCACATGACCACCTCCAGCGGTTCGAGGCGCATGTGCGCCGGTTCATCGACCGCATGATGACTGCAGCATGTGGCGCGGACTGGATCAGGCACCGCGTCCCCGGCCCGATGCGTAAGGAGTGGAAGGACAAGCGAGACAAGGCGCTCGCAAGCGGAGAGCCCGAAAAACCGCTGATCGCCTATGCGGATTTCACTGACTACGAGCAGATCATCGTCCGCAACGATAACTGGAAGGAGGTTTTTGAGCTCGTGTTCCAGAGAAAGACGTCGGTGCAGGAATCGTTGCAGAGGCTCTACCCAATACGGATCTGCACGATGCATGCGCGTATCATCACCCAGGACGACGAACTCTTTCTCCATTCCGAGACGCTGCGCCTTCGGCGGGCAATCGATACCGAGATCTGAAAAATAGGAATGAGGAAGCGCTAACGATTGTGGGGGGACGGGATTCCCTGCCGCGCCCATGAGCCGATCGGCTTGACAGGGAAATTCCTTCCGGATGCTATTCCGGGACGGGCGGTCCCCGGGCCCCCAGCCGTGAAGACGGTCCGAGGCATGCAAGAGGTTCATCTCAGGGCGTTCGAGCCGATCCCGTTCCCGCAGGTTAGGCCGGGAATCACCTTCAATGCCAATTTCTGCCGCAACCCGATGTGCCCCGATTTCGGACCGGCTCCGGACATGGATGCCTATGCGGACCGCTACACCATCGTTCCGCCGCATTCCCCGGGGACGCCCATCGCTACCGGTGCAACAGCTGCGGGTTGACCGCGCGGCTGCTGTCGAACCGGTCGCTGCGGGCTGCTTATGTCCTGTTCAAGAGCCAGAGCATCCCGTTCGCCGCCTGCCCCGGGGAGGGTTGCGAGAATTACGGCGTCAATGCCTTCGAACACCGGGAGCGCTACCGGCGGAACAGCGGCAGGGACTCCCACCGGCTCCGGTGCCGCAAATGCCGATCGGGGGTCGAGCTCGGCAAGGCTTTCAATCTGGAGGACAGGCCGGAGGACCGAGAGGCCATCGACCGCCGCCTGACGACGATCTTCAAGCATGTGCGCGTCGGCCTGGGCATGCGCGTCCCGATGGCGCTTCTCGAAAACCCCGCCATCGAATTTCAGCTCTACCAGGGCATGCTCTCGTGCCTGGGGCGGCAGATCCGGGACTATCACAGCTACTGCAATGCCGGCCTGATGGCGCCCGGCTATCCTGCGCATGTCCGGCGCTGCGGCGCGCTGATGAAACTGTGGAAGGACGTATGCGCCAGCGCGAAGACCCGGGGCGTCAACCGTTTCGACATGGAGGACAGCGCCGCAATCGTCGGGGAAATGCGCGCGCTCGCCGACAGCCCCCACCTTACGGATAAGCAGAAGAAGACCTTCGCCGATATCGCCGCCGAACGGAACCGGCATGCCGCCCGCCAGCAGCAGGAGGAAGCGAGGCAGCTCAGCCGGCGCCTGGGGCGCGGCAGGAGCATGTAATCCGGCCTGCGGCAGGGCCCGGACGGGCGATACCCTGCCAGGCGCCTGTCCGCCGCGAGGCTCGCCGCAGCTCGTACCCCGGCCGGCCGTTTGCCGGCTATCGGGTCTGCCGGCAGCAGCAGAGGCCGGCCGGGACGGCTTCGACCTGCTGCTCCCGGGCGGTATTCGGGTCCGGCGGCAATGCGGGATGCCCCGTCTGCATGTTGCCCTTGTGGACCTTTCGGCCATGGACAACAACCGTGGCGAACTCTCCCTGCCCTTCGCGGTCATCGGGCGACGGCTCTCGTTCGGCTCCGACAGCGAGAAAGGCGCCGGGTTCACGGCGACGATGTACTCGGTGGCCGGCACGCTGGCAATCAACGGCATCGACGTCCGGCGCTGGCTCGGTGAATGGCTGACCGCGTGCGCGGAGAACGGCGGCGAGCCGCCGGAAGACCTCTCGCCCTGGCTGCCGTGGTCGATGAACGAGGCGCGCCGGCGCGAACTCGCGGCGGCGGGATGACCGGCGCGGTCGAGTGCCGCTATTACGGGCGCGACTTCACCGAAGATGAAATGGCGCTGCTGCGCGCCCTGATCGCCGATCCCGCCCCGCTCTCCCGCCGCGCCCTGTCGTTCGAGTTCTGCCGGCGCATCGGCTGGCTCAAGCCCGACGGCGGGCTGAAGGACATGATGGCCCATGTCGTCATGCTCGCCATGCACAAGGACGGTCTCATCGAGCTGCCTCCCCCCAAAGGGCGGCGAGGACCGCTCAAGCCCATCGTCTTCGGACCCGACACCGAGCCGCCGTTGTTCCCGGCGCCCACGACCCTCGACGAGTTCCGCCCGCTCGACTTCCGCACCGTCGTGCACAGCACCCGCGAAGGCAGGCTCTGGAACGAGTTCATCGCCCGCTACCACTATCTCGGACACAAGACACTGGTCGGCGCCCAGATGCGCTACGCCGTCCACGACCGCAACGGCTGGCTCGTCGCCATATCCTGCCCTGGATCGAGATCCCCAACCTCGGCTCGCACATCCTCGCTATCGTGCGCCGCCGCCTGCCCATCGACTGGACCGGGCGCTACAACATCACGCCGGTGCTGATCGAGACCTTCGTCGAAACGCCCCGCTAAACGCCCCGTTACACCGGTGCCGTCTACCGCGCATCGAGCTGGACCCGCGTCGGGACCACCCAAGGCCGGGGACGCTACGACAGGCACAACAAACGAGACCAGCCGAAAAAAGACATCTGGCTCCGCACACTGCGAAAAGACTGGTAACGCACCCTCAATCGGTAGAATCACAACCGTCGGGCCGGTGTGAAAATGCCGACAAGCGGATAACCCACTCCTCATCCCCCGGAACCCGAACGGATACTCGGGCGCGATGGACCGTTTACCGGCATGCGCGAGCCGGCAACGCCTCATTTCGGATCGATCCGGTCTCGGGCCGCTATCCGGAAACAGGCTTGATTTGCCGGAGGCCGGAAAATACCAGTAAAATCAGCGCTATATAGAAGATTCAAAATATCCCGCAACATTGGTGCCCATCATCAGGTCGTCGCGGACCGGCGACCGGTCCCGGTGCAGCGAGGACACGACCTCGGTGGTGCCGGCGTGCTCGATCCGGCCGCCCGCGGCGGCGGGCTTGAGCACCTCGGCGAGGTCGTAGCGCGAGCAGGGCGGGAAGGCCAGGCCTCCGGTCTGCGGGAGGAGGCCGGTGGCGTTGCACACCGCCGTCATCTCGATTCCCGACTTGGTCCCGTCGATGAACGAATTGAACATCTTGGGATTCAGGCCGCCGCGGGCGGCCGCGTCCCGGTCCAGGGGGTAGTGGTCCCAGACCGTGTCGGGAGTGGAACGGTGGAAGTCGGGGTGGTAGCGCGTGCCCTTTCCGGCGCAGACGACCCGAAACCCGCACGCCCGCGCCCAGTCCACATGCTCGCTCACGAGGGCCGGCTGGTCGCCCCAGGCGAGGCTGTACACGGTGCCGGCGGCGGCGGCGCGGCGGGCCAGCAGCGGTCCTGCGAGGACATCGGCCTCGACGTTGACCATCACGACGTGCTTGCCGTGTTCGATGGCCGTCAGGCCGTGCCGAAGGCCCGCGCGCGGGTCGCCGGTCGCCTCGACCAGAACGTCGAGGGCCGGATGGGTGATCAGGGCCGAGGCATCGTCGTCGATGCGCGTGGCGTCCGTCCGAAGCGCGTGGTCGAGATCCGCGGCGTCCGAGTGCTCGGGGCTCCATCCGCACCGGCGGAGGTTCGCGCGCGCCTGCGCAACGTTCCGGTCCGCGACGCCGAGGACCTGCAGTCCGAGCGTGCGGCGGGCCTGCGCGAGGAACATGGTGCCGAACTTGCCGGCGCCGATCAGGCCCACGCGAACCGGACGTCCGGATGCAGCGCGGGCCGCGAGCAGACGGGAGAGGTTCACGATCCGGAGCCGGAGTCCGACCGAAGGGGAGGACCCGCCGCCCGGGCGGCAGGTTCGGCGGCGGCCGGAGACGGCCGGGGGTCGGTGGCGAGCAGGGCGTACAGGGCATGGTCCTGCCGACGGCCGTCGATCCGGAGATAGTCCCGCGCGGTGCCTTCCTGACGGAACCCCAAGCGTTCCAGCAGGCCGCGACTCGGCCGGTTGGCCGTCACCGCCGCCGCTTCCAGGCGGTGGAGACGCAACGGCCCGAAGAGCGTCGGGACCAGGACCGCGATCGCTTCGCGCATATATCCCCGACGGGCGTAGGACGCTCCGATCCAGTAGCCGATCGACGCCGAATCGGCGACGCCGCGCCGCACGTTCGCGACGGTCACGGCGCCGACCAGGGCGCGGTCGGCGTTGCGGAAGATATGGAACGCATACCCCTGATCCTCCCGCGCCGCAAGTCTCTGGCTCCGGTGCTGGCGGCGATAGAACGACCGGGTGCAGTGCTCCGGCCGCCAGGCCGGTTCCCAGGGTCTGAGAAAGGCATGGCTGGCCGTTCGGAGTGCCACCCACGCGTCCGCATCCGAACGCCGGGGAGGGCGCAGGTGGACGCGCGGCCCCTGCAGCGGCGGAGATTCGAAGGCGCGCAGCAGTGCCTGCAAGCGCCGGATCATGCCGCTCCGGCGGCGGGGGTGCCGAACAGGGAGCGCAGCGCCGTCTCGTCGGGCAGTCCGCCGAGCGGACCGACCGCGGCGAGGGTCGGAGGGCTGGCGAGCAGGCGCCGCGCCACACGGCTCACGGCCGGCCCGTCGACGGCGGCCAGCCGCTGCAGGTGCTCGTCCACGGAAACGGGCCGCTGATGCACGCGCAACTGGTGGGCCAGCGCCTCGGCCTGTCCGGAACAGCTTTCCAGGCTCATCAGCAGGCCGCTTCTCGCCTGGGCCATCGCCCGGTCCAGCTCCTCCGGGCGAACCTTGCCGGCAAGGCCGTGAAACTCTTCGGCCGTGCGCCGAATGACCTCGCCGACCGCCCCTTCGCTGGTGCCGGCGTACACGCCGAAGATGCCGCTGTCGCGGAAGGAACTGCTGAAACTGTGGATGTCGTAGGCCAGGCCCCGCTTCTCGCGCACTTCCTGGAACAGTCTCGAGGACAGGCCGCCGCCGAGGATGGCGGAGAGCATCGTCGCGGCATAGTGGTCGGGATCGGCATGGGCCACGCCTTCGAACCCGAGCACCAGGTGCGTCTGCTCCAGCTCGCGGGGCACCCCGCCGACGCCCCCGTGATAGTGGGCGGGCGCCGGGTCCGCGGCCCGCGGCCGGTCGACGGGGTCGAAGGCGGCCGCCGCCAGGTCGACCAGCACCTCGTGGTCGACCGCGCCCGCCGCCGCAAGGACCATGGCGTCGTTCCGGTAGTGCTCGTGCATGTAGGCGAGGAGCGTGTCCCGCCCGATGCCGGACACGATGTCCGGCGTGCCGAGAATCGGCCGGCCCAGCGGCTGGTCGGGAAACGCGCACGTCTGGAAGCGGTCGAAGACGACATCCCCGGGATGGTCCTGCGCTTCGCCGATCTCCTGGAGGATCACCGACCGTTCCCGCACCAGCTCCTCGTCGGCGAACGCCGGATTCCGCAGGATGTCGGACAGCACGTCGACGGCCAGCGGGAAGGTTCCCGACAGGATTCGCAGGTGATAGGCGGTATCCTCCCGACCGGTGTACGCATTCATGTAGGCGCCGGCCGATTCGACCTCTTCGGCGAGTTGCCGGGCGGTTCGGGTCGCCGTTCCCTTGAACGCCATGTGCTCCAGCAGGTGCGAGATCCCGTTGCGTTCGGCGGGTTCGTTGCGGGCGCCGGTGTGCACCCAGACCCCGACCGCCGCCGTGCGCGTTCCGGGGACGGCCTGGCTCGCGACCCGCAGACCGGACGGCAGCGTGGTGACGACCGCGGCCGGCAGCCCGCCCGCGCGGCTCATCGCGCGGAAGCCGCGAGGTCGGATGCGGCCCGGCGCAGGTGGTCGGCGAGCTCGGGATAGCGGGGCGGGAGCGTCGTCCATCGCTCCGGGGCCTCCAGGCATCGGGCCAGGGATTCGGGCATTTCCGGTTCCTCCTTCAGGGCGCGCCGGACGGCGTCGGGAAATTTCGCGGCGTGCGCGGTCGCCAGGGCGATCACCGGGGCCGAAGTCGCACGGTAGTGCGGATCGAGGGCCCCCGCCTGCCGGGCGGCGGCGATGCCGACCGCGGTGTGGGGATCGATCCGAACCCCGCTGATCTTCCGAATCGCGCGCATCGTCTCCAGGGTTCCGTCGTCGGTCACCCGGCGCCCCGCGAACCGCGTGCCGAGGTCCGCGCGGCGCCCGGCGGTCACGACAATCGGCTGGCCGCGCGCCAGGCCGGCCAGGTCGTGCCGCACGGCCGCGCCGTCGCGGCCGCGAAACTCGTACAGCAGCCGCTCGAAATTGGAAGCGACCTGGATGTCCATGGCCGGCGACAGCGTGCGATGCACCCGGTCCGGACGGTAGCACCCGGTTTCGAAGAACCGCGCTAGGATGTCGTTGCGATTGGTGCCGACGATCAGACGGGAGACGCCCAGCCCCATGCACGCGGCTGCATGGCCGGCGTAGGCGTCGCCGAAGTTGCCCGAGGGCACGGCAAAGACCGGCGCCGGCCCGTCGAGCCGACCGGCGGCGTGCACGTAGTAGGCGGTCTGGGCCGCGATCCGGCTCCAGTTGATCGAGTTCACCGCGATCAGGCCGCACTCGCGGCGCAGGGCCGCATCGGCGAACGCCTGCTTGACCAGGGACTGGCACGTGTCGAAAGTGCCCTCGACGGCGACGTTGAAGACCGCCGGATCGTCGACGGTGGTCATCATCCGCCGCTGCAGCGGAGCGATTCTCCCCTCGGGGTGCAGCACGACGATGCCCAGGGCCCGGCGGGCGCGGCAGGCGGCGATGGCGGCGGCGCCGGTGTCGCCCGAGGTGGCGCACAGGACCAGGGCCCGGCGGCCGGGCTCGAGGAACCGGTCGAAGAGGCGGGCCAGCACCTGGAGGGCGAAGTCCTTGAACGCCAGCGTGGGGCCGTGAAAGAGCTCGAGCAGATGCAGGCCGGGCCCGAGCTCGCGGAGCGGCGCCGGGTCCGGATGCGCGAAGGGCCGGTACGCGTCGTCCGCGAGGGCGGCGGCCGCGCCCGGCGGCAGCGATTCGCCCCCGAACGCGGCCAGCACGTGCGCTGCGGTCTCGGCATAACGGGCGCCGGCCAGCCGCCGGAACCCGGCCCCGGAGTCCGGCCACCGTTCGGGCAGGAACAGCCCGCCGTCCGGCGCCGGCCCGGACAGCGTCGCCGTCCGGAAATCCACGGAATCGGCGCCGCGGGTGCCGACATAGCGCAGCGGCGGTCGGACTCCGGTCATCGTGCCCGGGCCACGGACCAGCCGGCGGCGGCATAGGCGACGATCAGGACCGCGCCCGCCACCTGGTGGGCCAGCGCCAGCCCGAGGCCGGGTTCCGCCACCGCCGTCAGCAGACCCAACAGCGACTGGCACCCGAACAGCGCCACCGCGCCGGCCGCCCAGGCGAAGGCGGCCGGCGCACGGCGCCGCGGAATCCGGATCGCCAGCAGCAGCGCCGGGAGCGCCGCGGCCAGGGCGAGCGTCCGATGCGCCAGATGGAGCAGGATGTCCGGGTCGGCATAGTGCGCCCAAGTCCACGGGCGGCCGCAAAACGGCCAGTCGGGGCAGGTCGGCGCCGCACCCGACTTGGCCAGCAGCGCCCCCGCGCCCGCGGCCGCGAGGGCGAGGGCCACGCCGACCCAGGCCAAGCTGCGGCAGCCGGGCGGCAGCCGCGGCCGGGGCGGGGGTCCGGCCGGACGGGACCGGGTGGCCGCACCCGCCAGCACGACCAGGAGAACCAGCGCGGCGGTCAGGTGCGCCGCCACCGATCCGGGGCTGTTCCGGTCGAGGACCGTGACCCCCCCCAGCAGCGCCTGCACTCCGACCAGCCCGCTCGCGGCAAGACCGAGCCATCGGTGCGCGAGCGTGGGCGCCGTCACCAGCACGAGGAGCACGAGCGGCGCGACCACGACCGCGGCATTGACCCGGTGCCCCCATTCCAGCCACACCTGCCCGTACGTGTAGGCAAGATCCGGAACGGTCGCCAGCGCCTCCGGGGTCGGCCACCAGAAACCGTAACACAGCGGCCAGTCGGGGCAGCTGAGACCGGAACCGGTCAGCCGCACGGCGCCCCCCAGCGCGATCTGGACCAGCACGAAGAAGATGGCGAGGGAAGCGACCTGCCGCATGCGGCGGGACGCCTGCGGCGGAGCCCCGTCCGGAGGCTGCGGATCGGCAGCAGTGCGAAGCGCCGCCATCACCGACCGACCCGGCCGGAGCACGGCGGCGGCGCGTCCGCCCGACGGACGAGCACACAGACGCAGACGGCGAGGACGGCCGCCAAGCCGTACCAGGTCAGCGCATACCCGAGGTGGGAATTGCGCAGGACGGCCCCCGCAGGTGCGCCCGCGGGCCATCCACCGGGATTGGGCGCCGCGCCGGCCTCGAGCACGTAGGGGGCCAGTTCCAGTCCGGCGTCCTCGGCCATGGCGGCCAGGTCGATCGCGTACCAGGCGTCCGCGGCCGGATCGTTGTCCGGAACGAACGGACCGGGGGCCGGCTCCGGCCGGAGCACGCCCTCGACCCGCACCGGACCCTCAGGGTTCCCGCGGCGCCGGGTCGAAACCGCCGTCCGAGCGGCCGGAACGAAGCCCCGATTGACCAGGATGGCCGGTGCATCCGGCCGCACCAGCGGCGTCAGGACCTGCGCGCCGGCGACGCCCTTCCGGGTCCGGGGAACCAGCAGGAATTCCAGATCGTGCCGGAACGCGCCTTCGGCGTAGATCGGCGTGTACTCGGGAAGGTCGGGCGTCGAGGCCGGGGCCGGAAGCGGCGGCGCGGCGGCGCGGCGGTCCATGCGGTCGAGCAGATCCATCTTCCAGCGAAGACGCTCCATCTGCCAGGTGCCGAGCCCCAGCAGGAACAGGAAGGCCGACACCGCGGCCGTGCCCTGCACGATCCGCCGGTCGCGCCGCCGGACCGGATCAGTCGGCATCCGGCGTCCCGCCCGCGCCGCGCCGGGGCCGGCCGCCCGGTCAGCCGGCATCGGTGCGGCCGCGCCAAGCACCGCGGGCGTCAGACCGCGGGCCCGGCCGGGGGAGGCAGCGGCCCCGGCCGCGCGCCGGACGCCGCCCCCGGAGGAGGGTTCCGCCAGCCGGCTCGGGGCGGGAGGTTCCGGACGTTAGTGGACCACTCCACCGGATCCGCCCCACCAGTAGACGGAGAAGAACAGGAACAGCCACACGACATCGACGAAATGCCAGTACCAGGCCGCCGCTTCGAACCCGAAGTGGTGTTCCGGCCGGAAATGCCCGGCGAGCGCGCGGAGCAGGCAGATGATCAGGAAGACGGACCCGATCAGCACGTGGGCTCCGTGGAAGCCCGTGGCCATGAAGAAGGTGGAGCTGTAGATGCCGTCCGCGAAGCCGAACGGGGCGTGGGCGTACTCGTAGGCCTGCACCGCCGTGAAGGCGATGCCGAGGGCCACGGTCACGCCGAGCCCCTGGAGGAGACCCGACCGCTTGCCCTCGCGCAGCGCATGATGCGCCCAGGTCACCGTGGCGCCCGACGTCAGCAGGATGAGGGTATTGAGGAGCGGCAGGTGGAAGGGATCGAACACCTCGACCCCGGCCGGGGGCCAGGCGCCGCCGGTGAAGGCGACGCGGGCCACCTGCTTCGCCTCGTCGGCAAACAGGCTGGCATCGAAGAAGGCCCAGAACCAGGCGACGAAGAACATGACTTCGGACGCGATGAACAGGACCATCCCGTAGCGCAGTCCGAGTTGCACCGTGGGCGTGTGGTGCCCTTCGTGCTCGGCCTCGCGCACCACGTCGCGCCACCAGACGAACATCGTGCCGGCCACCAGCAGGCCGCCGAGCGCGAGCACGGCACTGCCGTACGGCAGTTCGTGCATGTACATGAGCGCGCCGAGCGCCAGCGCCAGCGCGCTCAGCGCACCCAGCACCGGCCACGGACTGGGGGCGACGAGATGATACGGATGGGCGTGCTGGCTCATGGGACGGCTTCCGCGATGGGTTCCTGGGGTCCGGGGGATGCAGCCGCCGGCGCCGGTCCGGCAGATGCGGACGGAGCGTTCGGGCCCGGCCCGGCTGCACGGAAGAAGGTATAGGAGAGGGTAACGGTCGTCACTTCCTGCGTGGCGGGATCGGAGGCGATCTCCGGGTCGACGTAGAACGTGAGCGGCATGTCCACGGTCTGGCCCGGATCCAGCCGCTGCTCCTCGAAGCAGAAGCAGTCGATCTTCCGTACGTACTGCCCGACCTTCAGCGGGGTCACGTTGAACGTCGCGGTACCGGTCACGGGTCCGCGGCCGTCGTTGGTGACCCGGTAGAAGGCGAGTACCGAGCGACCCGCTTCGACCTGCAGTTCCCGGTCGACCGGCTGGAACCGCCACGGCAATCCCGGCGCGACGTCGGCGTTGAACCGGACCGTCATCGGGAGTCCGGCGCCGCCCGGCGCGCGCACCGCGACACCCGGGGTGCCGGCAAACCCGGTGACCCGGCAGAACAGATCGTACAGTGGAACGGCGGCGAAGCTCAGGCCCGCCATCAGGACCACGGCCGCCGCCACCGCGCCGCCGACGGCGAGGTTGCGGTTCACGGGGCGGCGCCCATCCGGATCAGCGAGACGGCGTAGAACACGGCGATCAGGGCCACGATGAGCCCGGCCAGCGCCAGGTTCTTGCGGCGGGTCCTGGAGTCGGGGCGCGTCACGACCCCGCCAGCAGGCCGTCCAGCGGCATCAGCAGAAACAGCAGGAACAGGTACACGATCGAATACCAGAACATCCGCATCTCGCTGCCGGCGTCGCGCCGGCAGATCCGGCCGGCGTGCCACAGCAGGCCGGCTCCGAGCAGGCCGGCGCCGACACCGTACACGATGCCGAAGTCGCCGGTGGCGTACGGCACCATCGCCATCGCCGCCGTGGCCGCGCTGTAGGCCAGAACCCCCCGCCGGGCGGCCGCATCGCCCCGGGCAACCGGCAGCATCGGCACCTCGACGCGCGCGTAGTCGTCGGCCCGGACGATGGCAAGGGCCCAGAAATGCGCCGGTGTCCAGAGAAAGATGATGCCGAACAGGATCAGGGGCAGCGGCGCCAGTTCGCCGGTGGCCGCAACCCAGCCGATCACCGGCGGCAGGGCGCCCGCCGCCCCGCCGATCACGATGTTCTGCGCCGTCCAGCGCTTGAGCCAGCCCGTGTAGACGAAGACGTAGAAGAGCGTTCCGGCCAGCAGCAGCGCCGCCGCGCTCCAGTTGGCGGCCAGCGCCATGAGCAGCACGCCGAAGAGCGACAGCAGGACGCCGAACGCGAGCGCTTCGGCGGCGGCCACCCGACCGGCGGGGACCGGACGGGTCTTCGTGCGCTCCATGCCCGCATCGATGTCGCGGTCGAACCACATGTTGAGGGCGCCGGCCCCGCCCGCGCCGAGCGCCAGCGCCAGCAGCGCCGCGGCGCTCAGCACCGGGTGCAGCATCACCGGAGCCAGCGCCATCCCCACGATGCCGGTGAACACCACGAGCACCATGACCCGCGGCTTGGCGAGGGCGAGGAAGTCGCCGAGGTCGCCGACCGGTCCGGACAGATCCCGGGACACGTCTTGCAAACCGGCGGATCCTAGCGGACGGTCGGCAGGGTTTCGTAGGTGTGGAACGGCGGCGGGGACACGATCTTCCACTCGAGCGTGGTCGCCCCCTCGCCCCACGGATTCTCGGGGCACGCCCGACCGGCGCGGAAGGTGCGGACCAGGGTCGCGAGGAACCACGCGATCGACAGCAGCGAGATCCACGCCCCGACCGTCGCCACCAGATTCCATCCGGCAAACGCGTCCGGATAGTCCGCGATCCGCCGCGGCATGCCCTGCAGACCGAGGAAGTGCATGGGGAAGAACGTGAGGTTGACGCCGGCGAACAGGAGCCAGAAGTGCACCTTTCCCATCCACTCCGGATACTGTCGGCCCGACATCTTTCCGATCCAGTAGTAGAAGCCGGCAAACAGCGCGAAGACGGCGCCCAGCGACAGCACGTAGTGGAAGTGTGCGACCACGTAGTAGGTGTCGTGCAGCACGGTGTCGACTCCCGCGTTGGCGAGCACCACCCCGGTGACGCCTCCCACCGTGAACAGGAAGATGAAGCCGACTGCGAACAGCATCGGGGTTCGGAATTCGATCGAGCCGCCCCACATCGTGGCGATCCAGCTGAAGATCTTGATCCCGGTCGGCACCGCGATCACCATGGTGGCGGCCGTGAAGTACGCCTTGGTGTTGACGTCGAGTCCGACCGTGTACATGTGGTGCGCCCACACTAGGAACCCGATGAACCCGATGGCCACCATCGCGTAGGCCATGCCGAGGTAGCCGAAGACGGGTTTCCGCGAGAAGGTGGCCACGACCTGGCTGATGATGCCGAACCCCGGCAGGATCAGGATGTAGACCTCCGGATGGCCGAAGAACCAGAACAGGTGCTGGAAGAGGATCGGATCGCCGCCGGTGTCCGGCGTGAAGAACGCGGTGCCGAAGTTCCGGTCGGTGAGGAGCATCGTGATCGCGCCCGCGAGCACCGGCAGGGCCAGGACGAGCAGGAAGGTCGTGACGAGAATGGACCAGACGAACAGCGGCATGCGGTGCAGCGTCATGCCCGGCGCCCGCATGTTGAAGATGGTCGTGATGAAGTTGATGGCACCCAGGATGGACGAGGCTCCGGCCAGGTGCAGCGACAGGATCACCATGTCCACGGCCGGTCCGGAATGGGCGGGGTTGCCCGACAGCGGCGGATAGATCGTCCATCCGGTGCCGGCCCCGCCGCCCACGAACGGACTGGCCATCAGCAGGATGAAGGCGGGCACCAGCAGCCAGAAGCTGATGTTGTTCATCCGCGGGAAGGCCATGTCGGGCGCGCCGATCATGATCGGGACGAACCAGTTCCCGAAGCCGCCGATCATGGCGGGCATGATCATGAAGAAGATCATGATCAGCCCGTGCGCGGTGGTCAGGACGTTGTAGAGCCGGTAGTCGCCACCGAGGATCCCGTCGCCGGGTGCCGCCAGCTCGCTGCGCATCAGGAGGGACATGATCCCGCCGATCACTCCGGCGAGGATCGCGAACACCAGGTACATCGTACCGATGTCCTTGTGGTTGGTGGAGTAGAGCCACCGGCGCCAGCCGGTCGGGTCGCTGTGGGCGTGGGCCCCTGCAGCCATCGTCATGGTGGAGTTCCCCCGGTCGGGTCTGCGCGTCTAGCGGGTGTGTCGGGTCAGGAGCACGGGCGCGTCCGGCCCGGCGTCCTGCGCGAATCGGGTCCGGGCCTCGGCGACCCAGGCGTCGAAGGCGGTCTGCGACACGACGTGCACCTCGATCGGCATCCGGCCGTGGAAGTCCCCGCACAGTTCCGAGCACTGACCGTAGTAGATGCCCTCCCGCCGGGCCCGGAACCAGGTTTCGTTGAGACGGCCCGGCACCGCGTCCACCTTCACGCCCAGCGCCGGGATGGCCCAGCTGTGCAGCACGTCGGCGGCCGTGACCTGCAGCCGAACGGTCGTGTCGACCGGCACCACCACCGGAAGATCGGTGGACAGCAGCCGCGTGAAGGGCCGCGGCTCCTCGAACTCCTCGGCGCTGTCGACCACGAAGGCGTCGAAATAGAAATTGCCGTGGTCGGGATATTCATACCCCCAGTACCACTGGTAGCCGGTCGCCTTGACCGTCAGGTCGGCCGGCGGCACCGTGTCGGCGGCGTACAGGATCCGGAACGACGGAACCGCGATGGCCACCAGGATGACCACCGGGATGACGGTCCACAGGACTTCGATCAACGGGTTGTGGGTGCGGGTCCCCGGGGTCGGGTTCGCCGTCCGGTTGTAGCGCACCATCACCCATGCCAGCAGCCCCAGCACGAAAAGCGAAATGAGGAAGATCACCCAGAGCAGCAGGTCGTGGAAGCGGCCGATCTCGTCCATCATGTCCGCGCCGGCGGCCTGCAGGTCGAGGCCCCAGTTGACCGGCTGACCCACCACCTCGGCCGCCTTGGCGCCGGTCGCCCCGAACGCGAGGGCAGCTCCGGCCCCGACAAGCTTGCCTATGCGCATCCGCAATCCCCTTCGGGCTGTCCCGCATGGACGGAAGTCGGGAGTGTAGCGCGGGCCGGGCGCGGTGCAACGGACGGCGGCCGGGGGCCGGGAACGACCGGCGTCGGCGCCCCCGGGAGCCGTCCGCACCCCCGGTCCGGGGTTCCCTCGGCGGATCCTCGCGGCCGACCGCACGCCCGGCTTCGGATGCGCCGCCGGACAGCCCGCTTCAGCTTCCGGCCGACGTCCCGCGGCCCGCGCCGAGGCCGGCCCGGCCCGCCGCCAGCACGGCCGCATCCAGCCCCTCGGCCGCCAGTTCCGCCGGCCAGGCTCCGCCGGTCACGAGGGCCGCGCAGGCGGCGGCCGCCGCCGGCGACGTCATGATGCCGTATCCGCCCTGTCCCGCCAGCCAGAAGAACCCCTCCTGCCCGGGATCCTCGCCGATGACCGGGGTGCGGTCGGCCACGAAGCTCCGCAGTCCGGCCCACCGACTCCGGATCCGCTCGACCGTCAGGGTCGTCGCCCGCCGGATGCGCTCGGCGGTGATCGCGACGTCCAGTTCCTCGGGCTGGGCGTCGCACGGCGGCGAGTCCGTCTCGTCCGCGGGACTGGCCAGGATCTGCCCGGCATCGGGCCGGAAGTAGAACTCCTCCTCGACGTCGAGCGTCACCGGCCAGCCGGCGGCCCTGACGGCCGGCGGAGCGGGGAACACGATGGCCGTGCGCCGCTTGGGCGCCAAGCCGATCGGCCGGCATCCGGCCCGGCGCCCGATCACGTCGCACCAGGCGCCGGCGGCATTGACCAGGACGGGCGCGCGGAAGACCCCTTGGGGCGTGTCCACGTCCCACCGTCCGCCGCGGCGCCGGATGGCCCCCGCCTCGGCATTGCACACGATCTCGCCGCCGTGGGCGCGCAGGGTCCGCATCCAGCCTCCGTGGATGCGGTCCACGTCCATGGCGCGGCCGGCGGGTTCCAGAAAGGCGCGCGCCACGTATCCCTCCCGCAGGACCGGAACCCGCTCGGCGGCTTCCCCGGGGGTGAGTTCGACGATCGCCGGATCGAGCCGGCTCGCGGTCCGGAACGCACGCTCGAAGGCCGCCGTCTGGTCCGCCCGGGCGATGAACAGGGACCCGCCGTTCCCGAGCAGCAGCGGCGGCTCGAAGTGCGCTCCGGGCTGCCCGAAGAACGCCCGACTGGCGCGGGTCAGGGCCCGGATGACGGGATTGCCGTAGCTTTCGGTGTAGAACGCGGCGGACCGGCCGGTCGTGTGGTAGCCCGGCATCGATTCCCGCTCCAGCACCACCACTCGGCGGTGCGGGGCCAGCCGCGCCGCCGCCGACGCGCCGGCAATGCCGGCGCCGATCACCAGGACATCGGCCGAGCGCGCCATCCGCTTCCTCCCGCCGCAGTGCACCGCCGGACCCGGATCCCGGTGCGGGAGCCGACGATACCGGATCCCGATTCGACCGGAGACCGGCCGGTGCAGGGCAGGCCTACGGTTTGCGCCGCCCTGCCCCATGGGGCAGTATCCCGGCGGGCAACCGGCCGGGAGCGGTCCGCGGCCGCCCCGGGACCAAGGATCCTCACGCCATGAACAAGCTTCTGCTCGTGATCGTACTCGCCGTCGGTTTGGTGGCCGGATATCTGGGAGCCGGCCTGTTCTCCCCGGACACTCCGCAGGAAGCCGGCGATCCGTCCGGTCCCGCGACCTCCGGCGCCGGCGGCGCGGACGGCAGCGCCACGGTGCGCTGGAAGATGCCCAGCACGTTCCCCGGCAACCTCGCCATTCTCGGCACCGGCGGCAAGGACTTCGTCGACCGCATCAGGGAGGTTTCGGACGGCACCATCCAGATCCAGTTCTTCGAGCCCGGCGCGCTGGTGCCGGCCTTGGAGATCTTCGACGCGGTGTCCACCGGAGCCGTCGATGCCGGCTGGTCCACATCCGGCTACTGGGCCGGCAAGGTGCCGGCGCTCCAGTTCTTCACGGCCGTCCCGTTCGGGCCGCTGCCCGGAGAGGCGATTGCCTGGCTGCACCACGGAGGCGGCAACGAACTGTTCGCGGAACTCTATGCCGCCCACAACATCCACCCGGTCCACTGCATGATGATCTCGCCGGAGGCCTCGGGCTGGTTCCGGACACCGATCGAAAGCGTGGACGACCTGCAGGGACTGAAAATGCGCTTCTTCGGGCTGGGCGCCAAGGTCATGGAGAAGCTCGGCGTCTCGACCCAATTGCTCGCGGGCGGCGACATCTACCCGGCGCTGGATCTGGGGACGATCGATGCCACCGAGTTCGCCCAGCCGGTCATCGACTACGACTTGGGATTCCACCAAGTGGCCAAGCACTACTACCTGCCCGGCTGGCACCAGCCGACCAGCTTCTCCGAACTCATCGTCAATCAGGAACGGTGGCAGGCCCTCGGCGCGGCGCAGCAGGCGCAGATCGAGGCCACCTGTTCGGAGAGCATCGTGAAGACCTACGGCCTCGCCGAATCGCTGCAGCCGGACGCGCTGGGGCGGCTCGAGGAACGCGGGGTCACGGTGCACCAGTGGGGGCCGGAGTTCCTCGAGGCCTTCGAAGCGGCATGGAACGAGACCGTCGAGGAAGAGGCGGCCAAGGACGCGGACTTCGCCCGGGTCTGGACCTCCCTCTCGGAATTCCGGGAGAAGTACCGGACTTGGGGGGACCGCGGCTACCTGCCGTAACCGTGCGGCGCCCGCGGTGGTCGGTCCATGACGGCCTCTCCGGAGCCGACCCCGGCCGCCGCGGATGTCGGTCGACTTTCGGAGCGCATCGAAGCCGGCCTCGACGCGATCGAAGCCGGCTTGGTCCGCGCCCGGGCCGCCGCCGAGAGACAGGCCGCTACGGCAGCCCGGCGCCAACGGGGCCTGGAGCGGCTGGATGCCGCGCTGCGCCAGCTGAACGAGATCCTGGACGGATCCGATGGCCCCGCTTGAGGTCGTGGTCGGGAGCCGCCCCTACCGGATTTCCTGCGCCCGGGAGGACCGGGACCGGGTGCGGGCGCTGGCCGCCGAGATCGACCGCCGGCTGGTCGTCTTCCAGCGCGAGCATCCCACCGCCGGACAGAGCCAGCTGATCCTGATGGCGGCGCTGACCGTGCTCGATGACGCCCGCTCCGCCGCGGACAGCGCGACGGCACGCTTGGCGGCCGTGGAACGACGGATCGCGGCCCTGCAGACGAAGGTGCTCCCGTGACGCTGCGGCGCCGCCCGTCAGGGCCGGGCCGGCGCCGGCCGTGCTAGACTGCGGCCGGGACGGTGGCTGCCCGATGCGCGCTGCACGAACAACCCTTGGGCCGTAAATTCCACTGGGGAGCTGTCCCTGTCCGGGCCGTGGTCCGGTTATACGGCGCCCACCTGAGCATTCTGCGCCACAGTGGTTTCCGTTGCGAACGGTCGGTGCGGTACCTCCCGCGACGGATGCGCCGGTGACGGCCGGGGCCGCTGCCGCCAAGCAGGCCCTGCGGCGGAAGTTCCGGGCCCGCCGCCGGCGGGCGTACGGAATGCAGCCCGATGCCGCGTACTCGCTGGCCCGCCAGGCCCTCCGGGAGGTGACCGCACCCGCCGGAAGCGTGGTCGCCGGATACTGGCCGGACGACGGCGAGATCGACCCCCGTCCGCTGCTGGCGGCGTGGGCCGAGCGGGGGGTCACGCTGGCGCTTCCGGCCGTGGTCGCGGCCGCCGCGGCGCCCGTCTACCGCTGCTGGCGCCCCGGCCAGCCGCTCCCGCCCGACCGGTTCGGCATCCCCGCGCCCGCGGCCGCGGCCCCGTGCGCGCACCCCGATCTCGTCCTCTGCCCGCTGGTCGCGTTCGACGCAGCCGGCCGCCGGCTGGGACGCGGCGGCGGGTACATCGACCGGACGCTGGCGGCGCTCGGGGCCGGAACGCGGGCCGCGGGCCTGGCCTGGGAACTGCAACGGGTCGACCGCGTGCCCGAGGCACCCCACGACCGCCGCCTCGATCTGGTGGTGACGGAGTGCCGCGTGTACCGCTGTCGGGACGCGGCTCGGTAACCGCGGGGTGCGGTTCCTCTTCTGCGGGGATGTGGTGGGCATGCCCGGCATGCAGGCGCTTCGCCGGCATCTTCCGGGTTTGAAACGGGATCTCCGGCTCGACTTCGTGGTGGCCAACGGAGAGAACGCGCGCGACGGCTACGGTCCTGCACCCGACACCTGCGAACAGCTGTTCGATGCCGGCGTGGACGTGCTGACGTCGGGCAACCACATCTGGGACCACGCCCGGATTGCCCCGCTGGCCGCGCGGGAGCCGCGGCTGCTGCGGCCGCACAACTATCCGGAGGCCGTGCCCGGTACGGGCGTGGGCGTCTATCCGGCGGCCTCCGGAGGGCGAATCTGCGTGATCAACCTCATGGCCCGGACCTTCATGGAGCCGCTCGACGATCCGTTTGCGGCGGCCGAGGCGGTGCTTCGGGCGCACCGGCTGGGAGAAACCGCCGACGCCGTGCTGATCGACCTCCACGGCGAGACCACCTCCGAGAAGATGGCCTTCGCCCACGCCTTCGACGGCCGCGCGAGCCTGATCGTCGGCACCCACACCCACGTGCCCACCGCGGATACCCGGATCCTCCCCGGCGGCACGGCGTTCCAGGCGGATGCCGGCATGTGCGGCGACTACCAGTCGGTGATCGGCTATCAGGCAGAGCCGTGGATCGCACGGTTCCGGACCCGGATGCGCACCGGGAGAATTCGCGCGGCGGAGGGCGAGGGGTCACTGGCGGGCATCTTCGTGGAGACCGCCGCCGGTACCGGACTGGCCGTGCAGGCCGAACCGGTGCGCGTCGGCGGGCACCTGCCCGAAACCCGCCCACGCGGCTGAGAGCATGATTTAAAATCTTTATAATCAGTGTTTTATGGTTTCACCGAGAGTTTCAGCCCGTCCGAGGCGGCGCACCAGGATGCGGATCACGACCCGTTGCAGCCATGCCCGCGAGCTCTCCAGCCGTCGTTCGTAGTCCTTCGCCAGATGTCGGCAGCGGCCCAGCCAGCCGAACCACCGCTCGACGATCCAGCGTCGCGGAAGCACCTCGAAACCCTTCGGTTCCTTGGGTTGTGCCACGATCTCGAGGTCCGGGGCGTCCGGCATCGCGGTCCGCGGTCCGGGCCTAGTAGCACGGAATCATTGGATTGCTGGGTATAGAGACTTCAGTTTCACCCGAGCGTCCGCCGTCGTGAACCACCAATCGACGGTGCCGTCGGCCGCGTTGCGGCGCTCGACCCACGCCGCGGTCTCCCGCAGCATGGTGGCGCGATCAGGAATGCGCCGTCGAAGACACGGTCGCGATCACGCGCCGATTTCGATCTCGGCCCTGTGGAGCCAGCTTCCGTGCTTCGGCGGGTACCGAAACTCGAACCGCTTTCGCACCCGCATGGCCTCCTGAGGTGCAAAGGCCTCATACCACGATGCGGGACCGTGCGTGTTCAGGTTGTCCATGACCAGTACGATCTTCTTGCCGGGGAAGTGATCGTCCGCGAGTTCCCGGATGAACTGCGTCCCGTCCCGCGCCGTGCGGCGATCGGTGACCTTCACCGTACGCCAGTTGTCGTTGGGCGCGAACGCCAGGAAGAGATGGGCCGTGCCGTTTCGCTCGTATTCGTAGTCGACGATTCCCGGCTGCCCGGGCCGCACGGGACGGGGAAGGCGGGTTTCCTTCGTCCGCCAGACGTCGGCATCGGGACCTCCAGGCGAAGGTGCGCTCGACGACCCAGCGCCGATACAGGAGGATGAAACCTTGGACATTCGGTGGTTTGCGCACAATCTCCAGGACGATGTCCGATCCGAGATCGGCCAACGCCGAGGCCAACTTCGGGCCCTGATCGCCGCCGTCCGCCCACACTTTCGTGACCTTCGGGGCCTTCTCCCGCATCTTCCGGATCCCCTCCGGAGCCCGTCCCGATCCGGAACCGACGCCTCGTGGACCCGGATCGACATCGGGGATCCTTGCGGATCCACCGTCATGGGACGCTTGCGCCCCTTGATCTTCTTGCCCGCGTCGGATCCCGCAGGCCCGCCGCTCTCCGTCGTGGCCACCGACTGGCGGTCGATCGCGGCCGCGGCGGGATCCTGCGAACGTCCGTCCTGCTCCCGCGCCGGATCGCGAAGGGCCTCCAGCATCCGCTCGAAGACCCCGGTATTCCGCCACGCGTACTCGTCGTTCGTAACGGTACGAAACGGCGGAAACCATTTCGGAATTGCGCGCCATTGGCACCCGGTTCCCAGCATGAACTGGATGGCGTTGAACACATCCCGGGGGTCGGGGATCGGTCTCCGTCCCATCTTGGACGGAGGGGGAAGGAGCGGGGCAATCACCGCCCACTCCGCGGCGCTCACGTCGGCTTCAAAACGATCCAGGGGACGCGTGTACTGCTTCTGATTGGTCTCGTCCCAGGCCATGGGTCGGCTCCCGTTGGGGGGATTCAACGGGGTCAGGCTACACCACCGGAAGACCGCTCGACTTTAGGAACAAACTCTTAGAAGCGGTGCGGAAACTATGGAGCGGCCCCGATTCTGGTATCTGCGATGTGGCTGGAGAGTACATCGGGATCAGACAAGCCCATTCCACATCTGTCAGATTGCTTTCGAAGCAGTCTCCCCGACGCCGATACTTTGCACGAGCGGCCAGAATCGGGGCCGCTCAATAGTTTCCGTACAGGCTCTAACAACCCCTATATGTTCCTTATCTGATGCTTAGAGGCTGTGCGAGAATCTCAGGGTATGATTCAAAACTCCATATAATCAGTATGTTACGGTTTTTCCGAGGGTTTCGGCCCGTCCGAGGCGGCGCACCAGGATGCGGATCACGGCCCGTTGCAGCCCTGCCAGCGAGCTCTCCAGCCGTCGTTCATAGTCCTTCGCCAGACGTCGGCAGCGGCCCAGCCAGCCGAAAAACCGCTCGACGATCCAGCGCCGCGGAAGCACCTCGAAACCCTTCTGTTCCTTGGGTTTAGTCACGATCTCGAGGTCCGGGGCGTCCGGCATCGCAGCCAAGGCTTGGGCCCGTTGGGGACCGCGGTACCCTCCGTCTGCCCAGACCTTCTGCAAGCTCGGCAGGGTCGTGCGCAGTTCGGCGAGGACCGCCGGCGCACCCTCCCGATCCGGCACGTTGGCGGGGTGCACCTGCAGGACCAAGGGCAACCCGAGGGTATCGACCACCGCGTGCCGCTTTCCCCCCTTGATCTTTTTCCCGCCGTCATAGCCACTCGGACCACCACTCTCCGTCGTCTTCACGGATTGACTGTCGATCACCCCCGCCGTCGTCGTCGAACGCCGGCCCTCCAGCTCCCGGGCTGGACCCCGCAACGCCGCCACGAGATCCCCATACAGGCCCTGATTACGCCACCGGTAAAAGTAGTACCGGACCGTCGAAATCGCAGGAAAACAAGGCGGTAGCGCACGCCATTGGCAACCCGTCATCAACTGGTACAGCAGCGCGTTCACTACCTCGCGCAGGTCTACCTCACGGGGACGACCCGTCGACGATGGTGCCGGAAGCAGTGGCTCCAAACGAGCCCATTCCGCGTCGGTCCGATCGCTTTCGAAGCGGGTTCCCCGACGCTGATACTTCGCACGAGCGGTCTCGCTCCAAGCCATGGCATCCTCCCAATGTCGTCGCCAACCACATCGTAGAGGCTCGAATCGGGGTTGTTCCATAGTTTCCGCACAGGCTCTCAGCGAACAGTCCGGTTCCAGTGGGTGCCGACACAGACCGACACAGACCGACACGGGGCCGACACGGAAATACCGCCTCATCCTGCAGACATCAATACAACGTCGGTGGACTACTAGTCGGCAATATGCCAACCTTATCGGCGCGCCATCCTTGCGGCTTGGCAGGGTCAGTCGGTTGTAGCCCGCATCCCCGTCCATATGCAGGATGCCATCAGCGCCAAGTCCGGATCAGGGGGCAATCAGGATGCCCAAACGTCAGGGGAACAATCCAAAACGCAGATTCGTCCCGAAACACGAGATCGACCGCAGTGTTCTGCAACGCCTCGTGGACGAGGCCCGCTACACCGGCAGCGCGCTTCACAAACACAAGGGGGCCGACTACGGTTTTCATCCTCCGGCGAACCCACGCCCGAACAAGTCGCTGTGCGACGGCAGCGGCCGCATCGTGAGCTTGAACGAAGCGAGGGCCCTCTTCCGCGAAGGCATCGAGCGAGGGATGATCGGCAGCATCGGCGAAAATGGATTTCCAAAGTACATTTGGGCAGTGGACCCCGAGGGCCGTGCGTACGAATCCAAACATGAGCAAGGCAGTCGGTGCTACCACGGCTACGAATTGGGCGAGGACGATGACGGCATGCGGCGTCTGGTCCTGGAAGAATGGGGGCTGAGGTGCGAGGCGAACTGACAGTTTCACTCTCTTCTGAGGAACTCGCTTCAGGCTCGGCGCAAGAAAGGGCGACGTTCGGTCTGTTCTCCATGACAGCGAACGAACGACTGCTGACGGTCGGTCAGGACATCGAAAGCAACGAACTCCGCCACGGCCCGCATGTTGCGGGATACCCACTCGCCGAGTGGTTCATCTGGAACTGGTGGCGAATTCGGTGGGAGGGCGAACGACCCTCGGCGGAAAGCGCCCAACGCCGTTGGGAGTTTGCTCACTCGATGGCGACGGTCGGTGAGGGCTATGCATGGCCGAACATCTTGGTTTTCACAGACGGGGTCCAGACATTCCTCCAATCCAGCCCGACGCGGAACCCCGGGAAAGTCTCGTTTCGCTATATCGGTGCAGCCAAGCGCGAAATCGTTCGTCCCGCACAGTTGGAAACGGCGATTGACGGCTTCATCGAAAACATCCTGACCAGATTGGGCAACCGCAACATCGGGAACTCGAACCTTCATCTCCTTTGGAACGACCTCAAGGCGGAACGGCAGGGTCCCGAGGCTGCCCGTTTGCGACGCTTGGAAGCGCAGTTGGGGTACGATCCGGACGAAATTGACGAAACCGTGCTGCGGAACCGTCTCGGCGATATGCCAACGCTTGGCGAATGGGCGTTGGGCGAAATGGCCCACGACGCCGCGCTTCACGGCGATGGGCAAGAGCACATGCTCTCAGCCACGGAGCTGTCGGACATCGCATACGACAGCGGCTTCAATGCCAATCCGGACGACACCGTTTCCTTGGAATGCGATGCGGATCTTCCAGAGCCTGCAGAAACCGCGGCGTGGCGTGTCGGGAAAAGCGCCGCCCGCAGCCTGCGCGACCGATTGAATCTGGACAGCCAACCGGTTTCCAACATCCAGCTATCTGAATTCGCGGGGACGACGGTCGATACCATTACGGACACGAACAGGCGGTCGCCCGCTGTGTCGTTTGTGCTGAGCGGGCAAGGCGGTGGCACCGCGCATGTGGCGCTCAGATCGAACTGGGAAACGGGGCGTCGGTTCGATCTGGCGCGTCTGGTGGGCGACCGTGTGCTGAGCCGCAAACTGCAGTACGCCGGCGAACGGCTGCACCCGGCAACGCGCGCCCACAGCTACAGACAGAAGGCGCAACGAGCCTTCGCTGCGGAGTTATTGAGCCCGTTTTCCTCCACGGAGGAGATGCTGAACGGCGACTATTCCGAAGAAAAGCAGAATGAAGCCGCGGAATACTTCAACGTATCGGCGATGACGATCCGAACGCAGTTGGTAAACCATGGCTGTATCGATCTGGAAGACGCGCCGGATATTGCCCGTCGTCCCGCACCCCGGTGACTGCCACGCCACCGCCATTGCATGCCGGAAGCTCCTCGAATCAAGGGTTGTCATGACACCTTCCGACGACCCTCCGAGCAACCTCGGGGATCCGCTTCCGCCGCAGAGCCCGAGGCGGGCGGGTGGAAGAACCGCGCCGGCGTCGGACAGCACATGCCGGGCACGCATCCCGACTTCGATCCATGCAGCTGCGGCTGCGTGGAGCTGAGTACACTTGTGAGAGCCTGTGCGGAAACTATTGAGCGGCCCCGATTCTGGTATCTGCGATGTGGCTGGAGAGTACATCGGGATCAAACAAGCCCATTCCACATCTGTCAGATTGCTTTCGAAGCGGTCTCTCCGACGCCGATACTTTGCACGAGCGGCCAGAATCGGGACCGCTCAATAGTTTCCGTACAGGCTCTGAAGAAACCGGATGGTTTCGACATCTGCAAGGTACCGTTGCAAAGCACCGTGACGCCGTCCATGTCCGCCCCAAGTTTGCCGCGCCGGAACTGCGCACCCCTTGTTGGGGTCTGATGGGTCGTAGTGCAACCTGATCCTGTCTGCGGCCTTTTCGGCGAGGGCGATCTGGATTGCGACGAGAAGGTTGTAGCCGAGTGCGGCCATGGAGATCAGGTGGCTTGACCCATGTTTGACGAGACTCCGCCGATTCGGGCCCGGGCTCGCCGATTTCCGGGATTCTGAGCGAAGAACACTCTTGGAGAACAAGGGTCATTCCCTCGGGGTCGCCAAAGTCGTGCCCGTTTCTTTTGGAGGGCCCTTGCGGGCGGACCGATCGGCATTGGATTGCGGCGCAGGTTCCGGCGACGGACCCGAACCGGCAGCGGCAGAATTCGCTCCTACCGAACCGAATCCGGGCCGCGCAGCTTCTACGACGCGCTGGGGATCCCCCCCACACACCCCGGAGGCATTCGAAGGCCGGCTCGGAAACCGATCTAGCACACGCCATGTGGTGCCTGGAGGGCTTTGGAAGGGCATCCAGACCCTCACGGGACAGGTTTTTGTGGAATCCCTTGATCGCCAATGGGTTGAGATCCGGCACCATGCGTCTGCGTAGAACCTGGTCCGGAAGCATGCGGACACCTTGGATCTGGACTTTTACCATCCTGATCCTCCGTTCTCCGGCATGGTTGGTGAAGCGGACATCCGGGTCCTTCATGAAGCGCAGGACGGACTTCTCGTGGGTCACGAGAGGCTCGTGCCGGTAGTGCGCGTCCAACTTCGCGATGCGTCCGCATGTTCCTTATCGTCCGCGGCGGGCTGCGCTCTGGTGGGCCCTGTGGCAGACCTCGCGCAGCCGGCCCTTCAATCCATCGCGCCCAGCGCCAGCCGTGGGACTCTCGACGACGAAGGTCCGTTCGCGCAGCCGATGGCGGCCGCACAGCTGGGGGCGGCACGGGTCGTAGCCCAGATATGGAGCCCGGCCGTCGTGGACCCGGACGCCCTGGCGGCGCGGGAGGATGCCGAGCACGCCCTCGGAACCAACCCGGAACCGGCGGAACCGTGCGGCGGGGCCGCCCGCCGCCGCCGAGGATCCCGCCGTCTGAGACCGCGCCGACCGCCGCCCCACCGCGGCCGAACCCCTATAGTGCCGGTCCCCTCCGATTCTGGACCGTGAGTGCCCATGGAGCTCCTCCGCGTGCAGCCGGGCCATCCCGCCTCGCGACGGGGCCGGGTGGTCGCCCTCGGCAACTTCGACGGCGTGCATTGCGGGCACCAGAAGCTGCTGGCCGCTGCCTGCCGAACCGCGACCGATGCGGGCGGCGCCCGGTGCGCCGTCCTCACGTTCGAACCGCACCCGGCCGCGGTCCTCCGGCCGGAGTCCGCCCCGGGCCGACTGACCCCCCTGCGCAGCAAGGCGCGCAAGATCGCCACCGCCGGCGTCGAGGTCCTCTACGTGCAACGCTTCTCCCGTGCCTTCGCGACCCTCTCCGCGGACCGGTTCATCGAGACCGTGCTGGTCCGCGCCCTGGCCGCCCGGCACATCGTCGTCGGCAGCGACTTTCGATTCGGCGCCGGCCGGGCCGGCACGCCGGACTGCCTGGCGGACGGCGAACGGCGCGGACGGTTCGGCCTGACCGTGGTCGACCCGGTCACCGATGCTGCGGGCGACGCCATCGGTTCGACCGCCATCCGCAAGGCGGTGGCCGAAGGCCGTCTCGACGCCGCCGCGCGCGCGCTCGGCGCGCCGTTCGAGGTCGAGGGACGCGTCCGGCGCGGCCAGGCGCGGGGGCGTCGACTGGGCTTTCCGACCGCGAATCTGCATTACCGGTCGCAGCTCGCGCCGCTCGACGGCGTCTACGCCGGATGGACATGGATCGAAGGCCATCCGCAGCGCGGATGGCTGCCCAGCGCCATCAGCACCGGCACCCGGCCCCAGTTCGGCGGCGCCGGGCGCGTTCTGGAGACGCATGTCCTCGGCTTTCAGGGCCCTCTGTACGGACAGCGGCTGCGCGTGGCGTTCGTCCGCCGCCTCCGGCCGGAACGGAAGTTCGCCAACACCAATGCCCTGATTGCGGCCATGGCCCGGGACGTCTGCCACGTCCGGAACCTGACGGACGCCGTCGAGCCGCCGCGGAGTGCGGCACCATGAGCGGCCGCACCGAGTACCGCGACACCCTGTTCCTGCCGCGCACCGACTTTCCGATGCGCGGCCGGCTGGCCAGCCGGGAACCGGACATGATGGCGCGCTGGGACGCCATGGATCTGTGGGCCCGGCTGCGCAGGAACGCTGCCGGGCGGCCGAAGTACATCCTGCACGACGGCCCCCCGTACGCCAACGGGCCGATCCACATCGGCACGGCGCTCAACAAGATTCTCAAGGATCTGGCCAACCGGACCCGGCAGATGGCCGGCCGGGATGCGCACTACATCCCGGGCTGGGACTGTCACGGCCTGCCGATCGAATGGCAGGTCGAGCAGGAATACCGGAAACGCGGGCAGTCCCGAGCCGACGTGCCGATCGCACGGTTCCGGCGCGCCTGCCGCGCCTACGCCGAAAAATGGATCGGAGTCCAGATGGCGGACTTCCGCCGACTGTTCGTGGCCGGCGACTGGGAGGGTCGCTACCTCACGATGGAGTTCCGGGCCGAGGCGCAGATCGTGCGCGAGATCGGCAAGTTCCTGCTGCAGGGAAGCCTCTACCGGGGTCTGAAACCCGTCATGTGGTCCCCGGTCGAGCAGACCGCGCTGGCCGAGGCCGAGGTCGAGTACCGGAATCTGACGTCGACGGCCGTGTTCGTCCGGTTTCCCGTGACCCGGGCGCCGGACCCGGCCCTGGAAGGAGCGGACGTCGTCATCTGGACCACCACTCCCTGGACCCTTCCGGCCAACCGGGCGATCGCGTTCGGCCCGGACCTCGACTACACGGTGCTGGAAGTGGAGCGCTGCCGCGCGGAATCCGGGGCCCGGCCCGGCGACCGGCTGGTCGTGGCCTCGTGCCGGATCCCCGCCGTGACCGCGGCGGCCGGCATCGAATCCTGCCGCCCGGCGGCGGCCTTCTCCGGCTCGCTGCTCACCGGCGGCGTCTGCTCCCATCCGATCCCCGGGCACCCCGCGCCCGTGCCGCTCCTTGCGGCCGACTTCGTGACGACGGATCAGGGTACCGGACTGGTGCACGTGGCCCCCGCCCACGGCGAGGACGATTTCGCACTGGGCCGCCGCGCCGGGTTGGAGGTCACCGAATGCGTGCGCGACGACGGCCGGTTCGCCGCATCGGTTCCCCGATTCGCCGGCCTCCATGTCTTCGAGGCCGACCCGCCGATCCTCGCGGCGCTGGACGAAACCGGAACGCTGCTGGCCGCCGAGCGGCACGAACACAGCTATCCGCATTCCTGGCGTTCCAAGCGACCCGTGATCTACCGGGCCACGCAGCAGTGGTTCATCAGCATGGATTCCCACGGGCTTCGGACCCAGGCGCTCGCCGCCGTCGACGCGACCGAGTGGATCCCGGCCGGCGCGCGCAACCGGATTCGGGGGATGATCGAGACCCGGCCGGACTGGTGCGTGTCCCGGCAGCGCGCCTGGGGGGTTCCGATCCCGGTCTTCGTCGACCGGCGGACGCAGGAACCGCTCCGGGACCCGGCCGTGCTCGACCGGGTGGTCGCCGCCGTCGAGGCGGAAGGAGCCGACGCGTGGTTCACGCACGACCCCGCGGACTTCCTGGGTCCCGGGCGCGATCCGGACGACTACGAACGAACCCGGGACATTCTCGATGTGTGGTTCGATTCCGGCTGTACGCACGCCTTCGTGCTCGAGAACCGTGCGGACCAGCAATGGCCGGCCGACCTCTACCTGGAAGGCACCGACCAGCATCGGGGATGGTTTCAGAGTTCGCTGCTGGCCAGCTGCGGCACCCGGGGCCGGGCGCCGTACCGCAGCGTCCTGACCCACGGGTTCGTCCTCGACGGCGACGGGCGCAAGATGTCGAAGAGCGCCGGCAATGTCGTGCGGCCGCAGGAGATCCACGACACCCGGGGGGCGGACATCCTCCGGCTCTGGGTGGCCCTGAGCGACAGCACCGGCGACCTGCGCATCGGGGATCAGGTGCTGGCGGGGATTTCGGACGCCTATCGCCGGTTCCGCAACACCCTGCGTTTCGTCCTCGGCAACCTGGCCGGCTTCCGCGCCGCGGAACGGCTGGATGCGACCGCCATGCCGGACCTGGAACGCTGGGTCCTGCATCGCCTCCACGAGCTGCAACGGCTGCGCATGGACGCGTTCGCACGCTACGACTTCCAGGCCTTCTACCGGGCGCTGCACACTTTCTGCGCCAACGACCTCTCGTCGTTCTACTTCGATGTCCGCAAGGACTCGCTCTACTGCGACCGGCCCGATTCGCCGCGGCGCCGCGCGGCGCGCACGACGCTGCTCGAGCTGCACGAGATCCTGACCGCCTGGCTGGCTCCGGTACTGTGCTTCACTGCCGAAGAGGCGTGGCTGGCCCGGCATCCCGGTCCGGACGAGAGCGTGCATCTGCGGACCTTTCCGGAAATTCCCGCGGCGTGGAGGCAGGATGCCGCGGCGCGGACGTTCGGCCGGGTGCGGCAGGTGCGCAACCTGATTACCGGCGCGCTCGAGATCATGCGGCGCGAGCAGAAAATCGGCTCCGGCCTAGAAGCGCAGGCCTTCGTCCATGCCGACGCCGAACGAATCGACGAGCTCGCGGGGCACGACCTCGCGGAACTGGCCATTGCCTCCCGGATCACGCTGCGCCGGGATCCGGCCCCGACGGACGCCTACCGCGATCCGTCCGTGCCGGGCGTCGCGATCGTGACCGCCGTGGCCGAGGGGCGGAAATGCGCTCGGTGCTGGCGGGTGCTGCCCGAAGTGGAGGAATCGTCCGGGAACCTGTGCCGCCGCTGCCGGAACGCGGTGTGACCCCGCGCGTCGGGCGCGCGGGGCTGTTCCTCGCCACCGTGGCGGCGGACCAGATCACGAAGGCCTGGGTCGCGGCCGTCCTCCCGGCGCCGGGCGGACCGATCGAGGTGGGCATGCTGGTCAATCTGGTCCATGTCCGGAACTACGGGATCGGGTTCGGCCTGCTGGGCGGCGGCGGCGCCACCCAGCAGTGGATCCTGGCCACCTTCGCGGTGGCGGTGGCGGCGGGGCTGCTCGTCATGCAGGCGCGCATCGCCGAGCGCGTCTACGCTTGGGGTCTGGTCCTGATTGCGGCCGGCGCCGTCGGGAACGCCATCTGCCGGCTGGCGCGCGGCAGCGTGGTCGACTTCATCGACGTGCACGCCGGCGGGTACCACTGGCCGGCGTTCAACGTGGCCGACGCGGCGATCACCGTCGGAGTCCTGTGCGTGATGGCGCACGCATTGCCGCTGCCGCGGGTCGTTGCTAGGCTTCGCGCGCCGCGCCGCGAACGCTGACCCCGGTTCCATGCCTCGAATCCCCGCCCTGCTCCTGCTGCTGTCGTCGTCCATCGTGCTCGCGGGGTGCGAACGGATCCAGAGCACGCTTGGAATCGGCAAGCGCTCCCCCGATCCGCTCCGGGTGATTCGCCAGGATCCCTTGGCGGTGCCGCCGAACCTGGAGTTGCGCCCGCCCCTGTCGGCGGTCGATGCGGCGTCGCGGCCGGAGGACGACCGGACCTCCGTCGATGCGCCCGGGACGGCTGCCTCCAAGGGAGAGGCCGCGATCCTGGACGCCGTTGCCGCCCATGCCGCCGACCCTCAGGTCCGTCAGCTCCTGGCACGCGATCAGGCACGGCGCAAAGCGGAAGAGGAAGACGGCGGGGGGCTGCTGGGGATGCTGAACATCTTCGACTGGTTCGGAGACGACGAGGACGACGCGGGGGCGCCCGCGGATCCCCCGCCCGAAGCGATTCGCACCGACGACGGTGAGGAAGGGGAACCCCGGTTCCGGTGACGGGCGATTCCCGGCCGCCGGGCCGAGAAGGCCGGCGGCCGCCCGGCGACCCGGGAGACGGGGAAGCCGCACGGAGCCCGGACCCTCCGTGGCCGCCGGCCGGGGCGGCGCCCGGACGGGCCGAAGGGCGAAGGTTCCGGTCCCTGCGTTCGACGCGTTGCGCACACGGCGCCTGACTCCCGCCGGGCCCGCCGCTTGACCGACGCGGCCGCACGCCCTGCCCCGTGCGAGTCCGGTCGGCGGGCCGCCGTCCGGTCTCGTGAAGGTTGCGGCCCGCTGCCGCCGCTCCAACGAGCGCGCGGGCGCAAGCGGCCGCCCCACTACGAAAAACCGCGCGCGCGGGCGCGTGTGGCCAGCCGGCGGCAACCCGGCCGCGCATTCCCGCCGAGCGCACCGGCGGCGAAATGCGGCCCGTCAGCCGCCGCCCGCGCCGTGGGTAGCCATGCCTAGGGGCGAAGGCGTTTCGCGCGCTGTGCGGCCGCTGTGCGGGCCGGTTCCGGGCCGTGGGTGGCGTAGGATCGGCGCATGGCGCGCATGATGGGCAAGCGGAAGGGCGCCGGCCGGCCGGCCGCGGCGGGCGCGCATGGGGCGCGGATCGGCGCATGGCTTGGGCTTGCGCTGCTGCTGGATCGGGCCGCGGCCGCGGAAACGCTGGAAGGCGGACCCGGCGACGACGTGCTGCACGGCGGCGACGGCGACGACGATCTGTGGGACAACGACGGCGACGACGAACTGCACGGCGGGTCCGGCGACGACCGGATGGAAGGCGACGACGGCGACGACCGGCTGTTCGGCGGCGCCGGCGACGACTTGCTGCTCGGCGGGTCCGGCGACGACTTGCTGTACGCCGGCCCCGGCGACGACGTACTGTTCGGCGGGTCCGGCGACGACCGGATGGAAGGCGACGACGGCGACGACCGGCTGTTCGGCGGCGCCGGCGACGACTTGCTGCTCGGCGGGTCCGGCGACGACTTGCTGCTCGGCGGGTCCGGCGACGACTGGTTGAAGGGCGGCGGCGGCGCGGACCGCTTCGTATTCGATTCCGAAAGCGACCATGACACGATCGCGGACTTCGGCCGCGGCGCCGACGTGCTGATATTCCGCGACAAGCTGTCCTACGCGGACCTTCGCATTCGGGACAACGAAGACGGCGACGCAGTGATTACCGCCCGATACCGTGCGCCCGGCGCCGGCCGTCCCGGCGACGACTGGTCCGTAACGCTGGAAGGCGTAGCCGCGGCCGACCTGTCCGAAGCCGACTTCGAGTTTCTGGGCGGCTAGCGGACCCGGCGCCGACCCGCGGCGGGGCCGGCCGCGGGAAGAAAACCGTTGCCACGGGCAACGGTTTTTCCCGGACCCCATGCGCCGGACCCGGGCGCACCCAGGGGCCGCACGGACGGTTTCCGAGGCTAGCCCCGTAAACCCGCGGCGGGACCCCTTGGGGCACCCCGGCGCCGGGCCGGTTGGCCCCCCGGTGCGCAACCTTGGCATCCGCAACCCTTTTACGACGGCGACCCGCCGGCCACGCTCGAGCGCTGCCAGCGGCGCCCCGGCCGCGACGGGCGCGGAAAGAAACCCGTCACCACGGGTGACGGGTTTTCCCGATCGCGCCCCGGCCGCGCCGATCCGGACCCCCGCGGCGGCCGGGAAGCGCATTCCGGCGCCGTGCGGACCCGGGCGCGTTCCCGGCGAAATGCGGCCGCTGGGGCGCCGCCCGCGCCGTGGGAAGTTTTGTGCTAGTAGTACGGAATCATTGGATTGGGGGCTGTAGGCATGAGCTGGCCCCGATGCTCAGACCTGACACCTGATCCATAGAGGCCTAATAATCCCATTGTGTTCTTTATCTGGTCCTTAGAAGCGGTGCGAGAATCTCAGCGAACAGCCCGGTTCCAGTGGGTGCCGACACAGACCGACACGGGGCCGACACGGACCGACACGGACCGACACGGAAATACCGCCCCATCCTGCAGCCATCAATGCAACGTCGGTGGACTACTAGTTTCGGGCCGGCAGAAACTTTGCCGGAACTTTGGGAACGTGCTGTGGGGCGGCGAAGGCGCCGACCGGCTGCACTACTAGGGGATTTCACCATGGCGAAACGAACGACCCCCAGCTGGAAGATGCCCGACGACGCGGCCCTCAACTGGGAAGCCCAGCACGAGTGGCTCCTTAACTACTTCACCATGTACGGACCAAAAGAGAGCTCGCCACGATCAGGTCCGCGCGACTACGACGACACGCTTCGCGGCGGGGCCGGCGACGACACGCTTCGCGGTGGCGGCGGCGCCGACCGGCTGAGCGGCCACGAAGGCGACGACGTGCTCCACGGCGGCAAGGGCAACGACCGGCTGTCCGGCCACGAAGGCGACGACGTGCTCCACGGCGGCAAGGGCAACGACGAGCTGAGCGGCCACGAAGGCGACGACGTGCTCCACGGCGGCAAGGGCAACGACCGGCTGTCCGGCCACGAAGGCGACGACGTGCTCCACGGCGGCAAGGGCAACGACGAGCTGAGCGGCCACGAAGGCGACGACGTGCTGCACGGCGGGATCGGCGACGACCGGCTGTCCGGCGGCGACAGCGACGACGTGCTGTACGGGGGCAAGGGCGACGACTGGCTGTACGGCGGCGACGGCAACAACGTGGTGTACGGCGGCGCCGGCAACGACGCTCTGTCCGGCGGCGACGGCGCCGACACGCTCCACGGCGGGATCGACGACGACGAGCTGTGGGGCCACGAAGGCGACGACACGCTTCGCGGCGGGGCCGGCGACGACCGGCTGCTCGGCGGCGAAGGCGACGACACGCTCCACGGCGGGGCCGGCCACGACTACCTGTCCGGCCATGAAGGCGACGACACGCTCCACGGCGGCAAGGGCAACGACGATCTGTCCGGCGGCGACGGCGACGACACGCTTCGCGGCGGGGCCGGCGACGACGTGCTGCGCGGCCTCGAAGGCGACGACACGCTTCGCGGCGGGGCCGGCGACGACGACCTGCGCGGCCACGAAGGCGCGGACCGCTTCGTATTCGGCCGGAACAGCGGCCACGACGAAATACACGACTTCGAAGACGGCAAGGACCTGATCGTCTTTACGAGCGCGAGCGGAATCCGGTTCGAGGACCTGATCATCACGGCCCGGGGCTACAGGCCCCCTGTAATCGAGGATGCATCCGGAGAATGGAGCATCGAAGTTTCCGGCGGCACGACGGCAGCGGAATTGACCGAGTCCGATTTCGCGTTCGACTTCATCGCGTGAACCGCGAACCTGCCTTCATCCAACCCTTCCACTAGAGGAGGAAATTCCATGTCTAAACCGGGCAAAAGCTTGACCGGAACCCCCGACGACGACGTGCTGCGCGGCGGGCCCGGCAACGACCGGATTTCGGGTCTGGGCGGCGACGACACGCTCTACGGCCGGAGCGGCATCGACTGGATCTGGGGCGGCGACGGCAACGACGAGCTCTACGGCCGGAACGGCGCCGACCACCTGCATGGCGACGTCGGCGACGACACGCTGCACGGCGAAGGCGGCGACGACCACCTGTAACGCGGCGACCACAACGACAAGCTGTACGGCGGCAAGGACAACGACGTGCTCCACGGCGGCGACGGCGAGGACACGCTGGAAGGCGGGATCGGCAACGACGAGCTCCACGGCGGCAAGCACGACGACACGCTGGAAGGCGGCGACGGCGCGGACACGCTCTACGGCGGCGACGGCGACGACGAGCTTCGCGGCGGCGCCAACGCCGAGCCAAAGGGGGTGGACCCGGACCGGGAACAAATCATGTTCGAAAACACGCTCGCGGACCGCCTGTTCGGCGGCAAAGGTACGGACCTACTTCTGGGTGAAGCCGGCCGCGACTTCCTGGACGGCGGCGACGGTACGGACTGGATCTACGGCGGGGCCGGCGCCGACTGGCTGGTCGGCGGCAACGGCGGCGACTTCCTGTACGGCGGACGGTACGGCGCCGGCGCCGGACTGGACGACCCCGGCAACGACGCACTGAGCGGCGGCCAGGGCGACGACACCTTGGTCGGCGGCGGCGGTAACGACGTCATGAACGGCGGCACCGGCGACGACCGGCTGTACGGCGGGACCGGCAACGACGTCATGAGCGGCGACAGCGGCGACGACTTCCTGAAAGGCGGCGCCGGCGGCGATACCTTCATATTCAGGGAAGGCGGCGAACACGATGACATCGAGGACTTCAACCGGGCGGAGGGGGACAAGATCAGATTGCACGGAATCGACGGTGTCAGCGAATTCAAGAACCTTCGAATCGAGGAGAAAACTGTCGACAGCAGGAAGGTTGCGCGGGTCTCCAGCCTGTCGGAAGATTTGGACGATGATTTGACGTGGAGCATCGATGTCTTGGGCACCGGGAGCGAAGCCCCGGATCTTGTAGAATCCGACTTCATTTTCGCTTAGGGGTTCGGCTTGGCGCGGGCCGGATCGGCGGGATCCCGGCCGCGCGCTGCCGGTTCCGTTGCGGCAGATCGAGGCACCGGCCGGGCCGGCCGGCCGGAAGATCGCACGGCGACGGCTAGGACCCGCGGCGGGGCCGGCGCCGGGCACGCTCGAGCGCACCTAGCGGCGCCCCGGCCGCGGCGGGCGCCTGGGGGGCGAAGGTCCGCCGGATCGGGCGGATCGGGCGGAACCGGGGCCGCACAGCGGCCCCACAGCGCGCGGGAAGGGCGCGGCCCTAGTAGTACAGAAACGTTGAACTGACGATAGTATTCTGGCAAGATTTCCGTGTCGGTCCGTGTCGGTCCGTGTCGGTCCGTGTCGGTCCGTGTCGGTGCGCGTGAGCGCCCGATCGGCACGGCGCTTTCTTGTTCATCCCCACAGACCCGATGCCGAACATGCAGGCGCTCATGCTCTCTTGGGGATCGGACGGATCCGGTTTCCGGGAACCGAGCCTGTCTGCAGGGGTTCGGTGCGGGGATCGGAGTGGATCCTGGCCAACCCTCAGGGTAGGAAGCTCTATCAAGTGCGCCTTTCGGCGCCGGAGCGCCGGGAACTCCAGGCGATCGTCGACGGTACCGGAGCCGCCTGGCGTCGTCGTCGGGCGCAGATTCTCCTGATGGCGGACGAAGGGCGCGACGGCGGCAAACTCCGGGATGTGGACATCGCGCGCGGCCTGGGCATCGGCGCCTCGACGGTCGAACGCCTGCGCAAGCGCTGTGTTCTGGAAGGTCTGGAGGCCGCCCTCCGTCGCCGGGAGCAGGAGAACCGCCGACCGAAACTCCTGGACGGGGCGAAGGAGGCGAAGCTGGTGGCTCGGGCCTGTTCTTCCCCGCCCGAAGGTTGTGTTCGCTGGACGCTGAAGCTGCTGGCCGGTCGTCTGATGGAGATGGAGATCGTCGAGAGCATCTCGAAAGAAACGGTACGGAAGACTCTAAAAAAAGGAGATCAAGCCTTGGCTGAAGCAGTATTGGTGCATTCCCCCGAGCCGCAATGCGCCGTTCGTGGCGGCGATGGAGGAGGTGCTGGACACGTACCAGCGGGATTTTGCCGAAGTCGAGGTCCTGGTCTGCATGGATGAGACCAGCCGGCAGCAGACGAAGGAAACCCGCCTTCCCCGCCCCGTGCGGCCCGGGCAGCCGGAAATCGTCGACTACGAATACGAGCGAAACGGCACGGCCAATCTCTTCCTGGCGTTCGCGCCCAACGAAAACTGGCGTACGGTGAAGGTCACCGATCGCCGCACGGCACGGGACTGGGCGCAGTTCATCCGGGAACTCGCGGATGATCACTTCCCCGGCAAGAAGATCGTACTGGTCATGGACAACCGGAACACACACGGCCCCGCGTCGTTGTATGAAGCCTTTGCACCCCGGGAGGCCATGCGGGTGCGAAAGCGGTTCGAGTTTCGGTACCCGCCGAAGCACGGAAGCTGGCTCACCATGGCCGAGATCGAAATCGGTGCGTTGTCGCGACAATGTCTTCGACGACGCATTCCCGACCGCGCCACCCTGCTGCGGGAGACCGCGGCGTGGGTCAAGCGCCGCAACGCGGCCGGCGGCACGGTCGACTGGCGGTTCACGACGGCAGACGCCCGGGTGAAACTGAAGTCTCTATACCCAGCAATACAATGATTCCGTACTACTAGGTGGTCCATACCAACACCAGGTAATGGGCCGGAACGGCCCCATGCTGGCCATGGCCGGTTGGGTCCGCGCGCCGCTCCAGCGCCCGCTCCACCGGAATCCCCCGCTCGTTCCCCGGGGTCCGGCGCGGGTCCGGTTCGGTGCGACGGACGGCTGCAGCCGCATCCGGGGGTGGGCAGCTACCGTAGTTCATTGACGCCGCGCCCTCCGCCCGGTATCCTTCCGGGGTGTTCCAGGATCCACAGCCGGTGCATGCCGACCCGTCCGGGATTCCGAATCCTGCAGTTCGCACGCGGTCTTTGGATCCTCGCTTCCGGCTCCGTCGGCGGTGGAATCCATCGCGGCGCCCCGGGATTCCCCAGACCGAACCTCGGGTCGGCGCCGGAGCGGCCTCGGCCCGGACGGCCATCATGAATCAGCCGGCCACGGCTCACGCAGGCCCCTCGCGGCAGTCTTCCGGACTCCGCGCCGACGGCCCCTGACCGCCAGCCGTGAACCGCGGCACGCCCACCCTCGCCGAACCGCCGCAAGGCCGGAGCGGCGGCGGGACGATCCCGTGCGGAGGCCCGCCGTGACCTCCGCCGAATCCGTGCGGGATGCCCTGGCCGCGTTCGGCGGACCGCTCGAGGCGGTGATGGAAGAACTGCTGCCGGTCCCCGTGCAGGCGGGACGGCTGCAGCAGGCCATGCGGTACGCCCTGTTCGGAGGCGGGAAATACCTGCGTCCGTATATCGTCGACGCTTCTGCGGACCTCTTTTCGGTGTCGCAGAAGGCCGGCCTGCGTACCGGGGCGGCGGTCGAAATGATCCATGCGTGCTCGCTGATTCACGATGACCTGCCCGCCATGGACGACGACGACCTGCGGCGCGGGCGGGCGGCGTGTCACCGGGCCTTCGGGGAGGCCACCGCCATCCTGGCGGGGAACGCGCTGCAGACGCTGGCGTTCCAGACCCTGGCGGCCCCGGAAACCCACGCGGATGCGGGGGTTCGCACCGAATTGGTGGCCTCGCTCGCCGATTCCGCGGGCGCCGCGGGCATGGTGGGGGGACAGATGATCGATCTCGAGAGCGAGCATCAGCCCGCCGGACGGGGCGGAGTTCTCGACCTCATGCGGCTCAAGACCGGAGCCTTGCTGGCGTTCTCCGCGGAGGCCGGAGCGATCCTGGGACAGGCCGGCCGGAGCGCGTGCGCGGCCTTGCGGAGCTTCGGCTCCGAGCTCGGAATCGCGTTCCAGATCAAGGATGACCTGCTGGATGTGGAAGGGGACGAACCCAGCTTGGGGAAGCCGGTCGCCAAGGATGCCGCTGCGGGCAAGGCGACGCTGGTCTCGATACTCGGGGCGGAGGAAGCGCGGCGCGAGGCCTGCCGCCGGTCCGACGCGGCCCTGGCGCACCTCGACGGCTTCGGACCGGGCGCCGACCGCCTGCGCGCGGCGGCCGCGTTCGTGCTGAATCGTGACCGCTAGGCCGGGATCCCTCCCGCCGCAACGAGAGGACGGCCGGGAACCTTGCCCGAAACGCACGTGAACCGGTGCCCGCCCGCCCGCCGCCCGGCGGTTCCGGAACCGGAATCCGGGGCCGCGGGCGGCCGCCGGAAGACCCGTCCGGAGAGCGGACGCGGCGCTGCCCGGAAAACCGGCCGCACGGACGATTCGGTCTTCCGCTTCCGCACCCCGGTCCAGCAGGAGCCTGCGCCGGGCCGCGGCCGGGATTCCGGATCCCGTCGGATCCTCGCGGGCCCGGGTGTCCGGGACCGCATGCGCGGTTCCGGGCGACGGCGCCCGGTCGCGGGTCGGGGCTCGGGGCCGCCGTGAACGGAGGAGGAGGCGCCCGGACCGGATGCGGACGCCGCGCCGGCGGCCGGGCGGCCCCGGCCGGCCGGACCCGGTCGAGCGAGAATTTCCCCGTTGTTTCCTGGCTGCAGCCGCGACGACTTCGACCCCACGTGGCGGCCTTCTACGCGCTGGCTCGGGCCATGGACGACATCGCCGACCACCCGTGTCTGGATCCCGCAGCCAAGACCGCACGTCTCGACGGCTACGCCGCCGCCCTGCGTGGCGACGCTTCCGCGATCCCGGCCGCGCCGGAAGCGCATGCGGTTCGGCGAAGCCTGGCGGCGACCGGTGTGACCGGACGGCACTGCCGCAACCTCATCGACGCCTTCCGGCAGGATGCCGTGCAGTCGCGCTACGACACTTGGGACGAGCTGATGGAGTACTGCGACCGGTCGGCCGCCCCGGTCGGCCGCTATCTGGTCGACCTGCACGGCGAAGCTCCCGCGGCGTACGCCGCCGCGGATGCCTTGTGCCATGCCCTGCAGGTGCTCAACCACCTGCAGGATTGCGCGGACGACTACCGGATCCTGAACCGGATCTACCTGCCCCGGGACTGGATGACGGCGGAAGCGGTGGACGAATCGGCCTTGGCGGCGCGCCGGTCGACGAGGGCCCTGCGGGCCGTACTCGACCGCTGCCTCGATGCGACCGACCGGCTGCTCGTGCGGGCCGGACGGCTTCCTGCCCAACTCCGGGGTACGCGGTCGGCCGTGCAGGCGTCGGTGATCGTCTGCATTGCGGAACGGCTCTCGGCGGCGTTGCGCCGGCGCGACCCGCTGGCGGAGCGGGTGGTGCTGACGCCACCCCAGTACCTCGGCTGCGGCCTGAAGGGAGCGCTCCGGGTGATGGCCGGGAAATCCCCGCGCCGGCGGGCGGCGGTTCTCCGCTCCCGGCCGACCGGCCCGTCGTCATGATCGTCCGCGACGGGAAACCGCCGCCGCGGTCCGTCGACCGGGTCCGGGAGCCTCGGCCGGCGCGGGCAGGCAGGCGCGCCGACCGGACGCGGCGGCCCCGGCGAACCCCGATCCCCGACGCCCGGGAAGACGGCGTTGCGGTCCGATTCCCGGATGCGCGCCGACCGAATCCTGCCGCATGACCGGACCGGATGCCGGGTCCGATCCGGGAACGGGATCTCGGAAGGCGGCCGCGCCGCCCGATCCGCTCCCATCCCGCCTTCGCGGCGCCGCGGATGCGGTGGACCCCCGGGCCCATGTGGCCGGCGTGCTCGCACGCTCGGGCACGTCGTTCGTCTGGGGGTTGCGGGTGCTGCCGCCGGAACGACGGTCCGCGATGTCCGCGATCTACGCGTTCTGCCGGGAGGTCGACGACATTGCGGACGGCCCCGGGAGGGTCGCCGACAAGCTCCGGGCGCTGGCCGCCTGGAAGGAAGAGATCGGCCGCCTGTACGCGGGACGCCCAACGCGGCCGACGACGAAGGCCCTGCTGGAGCCCGTCCGGGCGTGCGGGCTGCCCGAACGCGAGTTCTTGGCCGTCCTCGACGGCATGGAAATCGACGCGGCGCCGACGGTCCAGATGCAGAGCATGGGCGACCTGCGGCGCTACTGCCGCAAGGTGGCGGGTTCGGTCGGCATGCTGACGGTCCACACCTTCGGAAGGCCCCGGTATCCGGGACCGCAACTCGCGAAGAGCTTGGGGAACGCGCTGCAGATGACCAACATTCTGCGCGACCTGAAGGAGGACGCCGCCCGGCGCAGGCTGTACGTTCCGGTGGACCTGCTGCGGAAGCACGGCGTGGCGGCACGGCCGCCGGAGGCGGTCCTCGAGGATCCGAAGTTCCCGGACGCCTGCGCGGAACTGGCCGAGTGCGCCCGCAGTCACTACGCGGAAGCCGGTCGGTTGCTGGAGGAGCTCGGGTGGCGAAACCTGCGCCCGGCGATGCTTGCGATGACGGTCTACCGGGAACTGCTGGACCGCCTCGAAGGACGGGGGTGGCGGCGGACCGACTTCACGGTCCGTCTGTCCACCGTGCGCAAGATCTGGCTCGCATTCCGGTACGGCCGGCTGTAGCGACCCCGAAGTGGGCGTGATTCATGTCGTCGGCGCCGGTCTCGCGGGGCTCGCGGCCGCCGTGTCGCTGGTGCGCCGCGACCGCACCGTCGCCCTCTACGAAGCCAGCGGCCACGCCGGCGGCCGGTGTCGCTCGGTTCCGGATCGCCGGCTCGCGCGCACCGTCGACAACGGCAATCACCTGCTGCTGAGCGGCAATCAGGCCGCGATGCGTTATCTGGCGGACATCGGCGCCGCGCACGAACTGCAGGGACCTTCGTCCGCGCGCTTTCCGTTTCTCGAACTAGCCACCGGCCGACGCTGGACCCTGCGGCCCGGCCGGGGCCCGATCCCGTGGTGGTTGCTCAGCCCGCGTCGGCGGGTGCCCGACACGACGGTCCGGAGCTATCGGCCTGCCCTGCGGCTCTCCCGGGCCGGGCGCGGCCGCACCGTACAGGACTGCGTGCCCGGGGACGGGGTCCTGTGGGCGCGATTCTGGGAGCCGCTGGCGCTCGCGGCCCTGAATACGCCCGTCCGGACCGCCGACGCGCAGCTGCTGTGGTCGGTGCTCCGGAGCCTCTTCGTCAAGGGCGAGGGCGCATGCCGGGCGCGGGTAGCCCGGATCGGGCTGTCGGACACGTTCGTCGAGCCGGCCCTGCAGCTGCTTGCGCGTGCGGGCGTCCGAACCCGGTTCGGGTGGCGGCTGGGTCGAATCGCGTATGCCGACCGCCGGGCGCGGAGGCTGGAATTCGGGGACCGGACGGTTCCGCTGGAAGGGCACGACCGGGTGGTGCTGGCCCTGCCGCCGGCGACGACGGGAGATCTGGTGCCGGGAATCACCGTTCCGCGGACCAGTCACGGCATCGTGAACGTGCATTTCGCGTTGCCGGAACCCGCCCGGTTGCCCGCAGGAGCACCGTTTCTCGGGCTGATCGGAGGTACGGCGCAATGGCTGTTCGTTCGCGACACGGTCGCCTCGGTCACGATCAGTGCTGCCGACGCCCTCGCCGAAGTCGCGGCCCCGGAACTCGCGCGCAGAACCTGGCGGGACGTTGCCCTCGCACTCGACCGCGCGCCCCGGCCGGTGCCCGCCTTCCGCGTGATCAAGGAGCGCCGGGCGACGTTCGCCCAGACGCCGGCGGAAGTCCGGCGACGTCCCTCCACCCGCTGCGGGTTCGAGAACCTGTTCCTGGCCGGCGACTGGACCGACACGGGTCTCCCGGCCACGATCGAAGGGGCCGTCCGGTCGGGGTGGGCGGCGGCGAATGCGGCGATGGGGCGCGCCGGAACCGCGGATCGCACCGGCCGGGGCACGTCCGCGCGATAGGGAGAGGAGGACCGGGCGGGCGCAGAAGGTGCAGGCCGCATCGGGGTTCGGTCGAAACACGCGAAGACGTTCGGGAACCGTTTCCGACGCCGGAATCGACCTTCGGCCCCGCCGCGCCCCGTGCACGACTCCCGGTCCCCGTTCCGCGCCGGGGCCCGGCCTGTCTTCGGCCGCACCTCGGGCGAGATTCCGGAGCCGCGGGCCGTTCACGGATCCCGTGGAAGGGCCGCGTCGCCTTCACAGGCCCGGCCCGTCACCCGACCGCGGGCCGGATCCGGTACTGCGCCGGCGCGGCGATCCGGTATCGTGGCGGGAACGCGGGAACCTGGAACTCCGGGGGCCGCGAGCGACGCCGGTGGGGGCGGACGTCCCGCCATTCGTCAGGGGACCGAACGGTGCGACACCGGGCGGTGCGCAAGCCCCCGCGCCCGCACGGCTTGCGCGGCGGGCCATGACGGGTCCGGCCGCCGCCGTATTCCGCCCTCCGCCGTGCCGACGCCAGACCTGTCGGAGCGTGCGCGACGACCGGCATCCGCGCCCGACGAACCGTCTTGCGCTGGCCCGAGGGGTCCTGAAGGTTCCGGTTCGCAGCGCGCCGAAGCACGAACCGACGCCCAACCCGCTACACTCATGGTGGAGCCGAGGGGATTCGAACCCCTGACCTTCGCATTGCGAACGCGACGCTCTCCCAACTGAGCTACGGCCCCGCCGACCTCCTGTCTGACACGTGCCCGGACAGGTGTCAATCCGGGCCGCCGTCCCTTCGGTCCGGGATCGTTTTCTTCGAGACCGGTGCCGACGGACATCCAACCAAGCCTTTCCCATGCTCCGGGGATTCTGCGAACGTTGGATGAAGGGAGGCGAACGGCCGGTTCTGGTGGTGTGTGGGATGTGCGGAACCGTTCCCGGGGCGTTGCAGGCGCGGGGTTGGTCCCTTGGGCGCCCGGGTTTCGAAGTGTGGCAGCGGGTCGGTCTGTCCGATCCCTGGGGAGGGCTCGGCCGCGGAGCGGCCGCTCAGGGTCGGGTCCGGGCGGCGAGGGCTTCGCTGCGGTTCCACTGCAGGCGTCGCCGGGTTTCGGCGAGGCTTTCGGCCTCGCGGCGGTGGGCGAAGATCCCCGCGAGCGCAAGGTGGTGGAGACAGACCCGGTGGGCCGGACCAGGGCCGGGGCGGGTCCGGCAGGCGTCCTCGTCGAAGACGCCGTCCCGTGGGCGATGATTCCGATTCTCCACCGCCCCGTGGCCCCGATTCCGCCGGAGCCGATCCTCCGGCGCCACGGCCTCGGGATCCCGCGAGGTGCGGACCTACGCGGTTTCGGTGTCGTTGTTTCGGCTCTCGTTCCCCTTCTTCTGCGGCTCCCGGTAGCGGGGGATGCAGGCGATCGGGCGGACGCAGGGGTCGTGGATCCGGCGCTGGGGCGGGGTCAGGACGGGGAGGGAGCGCGGCTCCGGACGTCCGTGGGCCGGTTCCGGATTCTCCGTGAAGGGGCCGGTGGCGTCTCTCTCCCAGGGGATGCGGTCGAGGATGGCGAAGGTCTCCGGCGCGTGGCTCTTGACGGAGAAGAAATAGTGCCCGCCCGAAACGTACTGCCATTTGACTTCAGTGATGAAAGTGCGCTATTGAAGGGGCGAAGAATCCGACTGTAGGGCGGGCCCTGTTTCAGGGATTGCTTCGGGTCGCAAGACAGTATCCACGAAAGTCAGACTTACAAGTCAGCCTTGCGCATGCCTTCGGACGTGCGGTTGAACGGTCCTCATCGGCAGGACAAGTGTGCCGCCGGCAAGCGGGAAGTTATGGATCGTTGGGCCGCACACCTGATCGGCTGACGGGCCCTCGGACCCGCCCCGCGACAGCATCCCGTCGCGGGGCAAGACGCGTCTTCTATGCCAGAAACTCGAAATCGGATGCGGTCAGCTCATCCGCAGAAACATACCAAAGCGTAATGCTCCAGTCGCCACCCGGGCCGGTAATCACCGCATCTCCTTCGTCGTTGTCTTTGATGGTCAGGTCCGCGAAGGTCAGCCTGCTGCCACCAACCTCCTTCAGTCCCACCAAGACGATGATGTCGTTTTCACGACCCTTGCCAAAATCCCTGATATCGTCGTGTCCACTATCGATTACGGATTCAGTATCGGCCCGGAAGACGAAGCGGTCGCCGCCCTTGCCGCCGGAAAACGTGTCGTGGCCGGCCCCGCCGTCCAGTTCGTCGTGGCCCCTGCCGCCGTAGAGATCGTCGTGGCCGGCCCCGCCCATCAGCACGTCGTCGCCGCGGCCGCCGGAGAGCGTGTCGTGCCCCTTGCCGCCATCAATCCAAGGGTCGTCGTCGTTGCCGCCGCGCAGGAAGTCGTTGCCGTCGCCACCAGAAAGACGGTCCTTTCCGCCGCCGCCGTAAAGCCGATCGACACCCTGGTGACCCTGCAGGTTGTCGTCGCCCGTCCCTCCGTACAGGTGGTCGTTCCCGTCTTTGCCCAAAAGCTCGTCATCGCCGGCGCCGCCCCAGAGCCAGTCGTCGCCGGCGCGGCCATCAAGCCGGTCATCGCCTCCACGGCCCCAAAGCCAGTCGTTGCCGTCGTCGAGATCATCACTTCCGTCGCCGCCATCAAGCCGATCGCGGCCGCGGCCGCCGTGCAGCTGGTCGTCGCCCGCGCCGCCGTAAAGCGTGTCGCCGCTCTCGCCACCGTAGAGCATGTCGTCGCCCTTGCCGCCGTAGAGTGTGTCTCGGCGGGTGCCTCCGCGCAGCGTGTCGTCGCTGTCGGTTCCATGGATTGTCGCCATCGTTCATCCCCGGTTCTGGTTCTCATGCGCCAAGATTGGCGGCCCCGCACTCTACCACCGATGGCGATCCAGACACCCCGCCGGCTGCAGGTGCACGAAACGGTCCCGGAGGGTGTCCCGATACCGCCAGACCTTGACGTGTGACCGACCGCCGGAAATCCGGGATACCGGCCGTTCCTGCCGCCGGCCGACCCTCGACCCATGTTTAACGAGATGCCTCCGATTCGGGCCCGGAATCGCCGATGTCCAGGGCTCTGAGCGCAGATAACCCTTGGAAAACAAGGGTCGTTCCATCGAGATCTCCGAAGTGGTGCCCGTTTCTCTTGGAGGGCCCTTGCGGGCGGACCGATCGGGATTGAATTGGAGTGCAGGTTCCTGCGACGGACCCGGGCCGGCGGCGGCAGAGGTCGCTCCTACCCAACCGAATCCGGGCGACGCAGCATCTACGACGCGCTGGGGATCCCCCACACCCCGGAGGCCTTCGAAGGCGGGCTCGGAAACCGGTTTCGCGGACGCACTGTAGTGCTTGGAGAGCTTTGGAAGGGCGTCCAAATCAGGGCTCTCCCACGCTGCATTCGATCTTGTCGACTGCTGATGGAGGGGGGTTGCACAGGCCCAATCCTGCCGGGTTTTCTGGCCGCGGGACCGTCCACGGGTCGCCGCAGCCGGAAAACCTGGCAGGAATGCGGAAATTTGTGTCCCGTGCAGCGGTCCTTCACAACCGCCGGGTAGGAAGGGTCGTTGCCGAGCCCTCCTACCCGGCACATCAACCACAGTGTGGGAAAGTCCTCGGGTGGAGAGGGTCCAAGCCTTTCCCATGCTCCGGGGATTCTGCGGACGTTGGATGAAGGGAGGCTGAAACGGCCGGTTCTGGTGGTGTGTGGGACTTGCGGAACCGTTCCCGGGGCGTTGCAGGCGCGGTGTGGGTCCCTTGGGCGCCCGGGGTTCGGAGTGTGGCAGCAGTTCGGTCCGTCGGCCCCCGGGGAGGGCTCGGCCACGTGGCGGCCTCTCCGGTCCGGATCCGGGCGGCAAGGGCTTCGCTGCGGTGCAACGGCAGGCGTCGTCGGGTTTCGGCGAGGCTCTCCGTCTCGCGACGGTGGGCGAAGATTCCCGCGAGCGCAAGGTGGTTGCGACGGGCCCGGTGGGCTGCTCCATGGCCGGTGCGGGTCCGCCAGGCGTTCCTCGCCGAAGACGCCGTCCCGTTGGCGATGATTCCGGTTCTCCACTGCCGTGGCCCCGATTCAGCCGGAGTCGATCCTCCGGCGCCGCGGCCTCGGGAGCCAGCGAGGTGCGGACCTGCGCGGTTTCGGCGTCGTCGTTTCCGCCCTCGTTCCCCTTCTTCTGCGGCTCCCGGGAGCGGGGGATGCGGGCGATCGGACGGACGCCGGGGTCGTGGATCCGGCGCTGGATCGGGGTCAGAACGGGGATGGAGCGCGGCTCCGGACATCCGTGGGCCGGTTCCGGATTCTCCGTGAAGGGGCCAGTGGAGTCTCTCCCCGTGGATGCGGTCGAGAAGGGCGAAGGTCTCCGGCGCGTTGCCCTAGACGGAGAAGACATCGTCGGCGCCGGAGCGTTCCGGGATCCGCTTCGCGGTCGTGCGGGTCGTGTGCAACGCGTCGAGGGGGATCACCCGGCCGCGGATCGCACGGCGTTCCAGGAGATCGTGCGGGGCCGCCAGCTCGCCACCCTCGTCGCCGAAGTTCCGAAGTGCGAAAGGTGCGCCGGAGGCGAGGTCGACCCGGACCCCGGTCTCGGGGTGGCCCGCGCCGTTGCGGTGGGCGCCGCGGATGCGCGTGCCCTCGGCGGTCCGCGCCCGGGCCAAGGGCAGCCGGGGCCCACCATACCGGCGGATCCCGTCCTCGAGAGCTTCGGGGTCGATCCTCGGGACCCCCGAGGGATCGTGGACGTGGAGGGGGCTCGCAACGGCCTGTCCGGCGGTTCCGCCAGGCGCCGACGGCCGCCAACTCCTCCTGCGACCGTACCTGCGCGAACGGCGCAGCGGCGAGGCCGCCCTTCCTGTGGGCGAGCTCGGCGAGGAGGGGGATGCACCGCACGCAGGCCATCGTGGGCTTGCGTCCCTGCCGCCGGCGGAAGTCGGGGATGCGAAGCCGTTCATCGTGGAGCGCCCGCATCGCCCCGGGGTGGCGCGGGATCACATTTCGTGCGCTAAACTTTTTTCAGATGGTCAGCCTTCGGGCGCCTCCGGGGACCTGGGGGGTCGGACCGTGGGCCTGCCGGAAGGTCGCCGTGACCCGCTGCTGTCCCTCGAGGTCGGCACGGAGGCGGTTCCAGCTTCGAGGATCACCGTTCGCTTGGAGTTTGCGGCGGATCATCGGGACCCATTGGTAGGCGAGGACGGAGAGGAACCCGTGGCCGTCGACCCGGAATTCCTTGGGATGGAAGATCGGCCGCCGGCCCAGTTCGGATTTCCGCGACCGAAACCCGGCCTCCAAGTCCGTGCACATCATGTCGGTGCGCCCCAAGGAGTCGTCGTCCCAGTCGGTGCGATGGGAGCGCAGGGCATGGACGCCGGGACGGGTGCGTTCGGGGTCGGGAGCCGGCCGGCGCTTCCCGGTCACGGCCGTGGCCTGGGCTCCGAGATCGTCGGTGGCCACCTCGATGACGTCGTGTGGGGCAGCCCGACGGCATGGCTCCTGGATCCGGCCGATCCTGCGCCCGATGTCGTCGACGCGAAGACACCGTTCCCGGCCGTTCGCCTACGATCGCTACCTTTCGGTAGTCAATGAAGGGCTTGAAACAGGGTAAGGGCGACATGACCGGCAGCCTCGAGCCCGGTCCGGCCAACCGGCCTTCCCTCGGCTCGCCCGCGGCACGGAATTCCCGATCCCGAAAGCACGTGTCGACTACCTGACCCGTTACCGCACCCTGCGCGGGCCAAGGCATGACGGGTCCGGCCCTCTCGGCCGCCGCCGTCTTCCGCCCCTCCGCCGTGCCGGCGCAGCGGGATCGAAGTCCGACGGGCATGCCGTTGCACTGCACGGCGGACCGGAATTCGTTACGTATGGGGCATCGAAAGATCCCGCACGGACCGGCGGGACGGGTTCGCCGTCGGCCCGGCCTCCCGATGCCCGGCTCCGGTTCCCGCCGCCGGGAGATCGCGGCCCGCTTCCGGGAACCGCAGGCGCGAAGGCGACCGGCCGGCGCCGTCCCGCCCCCCTCCGCGCGACCGGGAAGATCTGCGGGAACTCGCCGCCGAGGACCCGCCGGCGGCGGTCCCGGGCACCGGCGACCGTCCGTACCAGCCCGGATCCGGCGTGCTATATCCACCTCCGCGCAAGGCCTTCCGCCCCTCCCCGCCCGGTACCGCAACGGAGTTCCGCATGTCGGACGTGCACGACGCCCAGGACGTGAACAAGATCGTGCTCGCCTACTCGGGCGGCCTCGATACCTCGGTGATCCTGCGCTGGCTGCAGGAAACCTACCGGTGCGAGGTGGTCGCCTTTTCGGCGGACCTCGGGTACGAAAGCGTGGAACGGGCCCGCGACAAGGCGGAGCGGATGGGCGTGCGCGACATCCGCATCGAAGACCTGCGCGAGACCTTTGTCCGCGACTACGTCTTTCCGATGTTCCGGGCCAATGCGCTCTACGAGGGAACCTACCTGCTCGGAACGTCGATCGCCCGCCCGCTGATCGCCCGCCGCCAAGTCGAAATCGCCCGCGAAACCGGCGCCGCCGCGGTCGCGCACGGTGCCACCGGCAAGGGCAACGACCAGGTCCGCTTCGAGCTCAGCTACTACGCGCTCGATCCGGACATCCGGGTGATCGCTCCTTGGCGAACCTGGAACCTGCGGTCCCGGACCGATCTGCTCGCCTATGCCGAAACGCACCGGATCCCGGTCGAACGGGCAAGCGCCGGCGAACCCCCCTACTCGACCGATTCCAACCTGCTGCACACGTCCTACGAAGGACGGGCTCTGGAAGATCCGTGGCACGAACCCGACGAAGCCATGTTCCAGCGGACCGTGGCTCCGGAAGCGGCGCCTGAGGCGCCGGAGTACGTGGAGATCGACTTCGAGGCCGGCGACCCGGTCGCGGTGGACGGCACACGGTTGACACCGGCCCGGCTTCTGGAACGGCTCAACGATCTCGGAGGGAGGCACGGGATCGGACGGCTGGACCTGGTGGAGAACCGTTTCGTCGGCATGAAGTCCCGCGGCGTGTACGAGACTCCCGGCGGCACGCTGCTCCTGACCGCCCACCGGGCCGTCGAATCCCTGACGCTGGACGGCCCGGCCCTGCGCACCCGGGACGAGATCATGCCGCGGTATGCGTCGCTGGTGTACAACGGATTCTGGTTCGCGCCCGAGCGGGAGATGCTGCAGGCCCTGATCGACGAATCGCAGCGGAACGTCACCGGCACCGCCCGCCTGAAGCTCTACCGGGGATCGGCCCGCGTGGTCGGACGCCGGTCCCCGAGAAGCCTCTACAGCGAACGCATCGCAACGTTCGAGGCCGATTCGGTCTACGACCAGAAAGATGCGGAGGGCTTCATCCGCCTGCACGCGCTTCGCCTCCGGCAGCGGCGGCGGATCATGAACGGCGGCTAGCCCCGTGCCAGCTCCACGAGCAGGCTGCGCACGAACCAGATCCCCAGGATCAGGACGATCGGCGAGATGTCGATCGACCCCGTGTCGGGCAGGAGGCGCCGGATGGGGCGGAGCAGGGGTTCGCTCAGCCGGGTCAGAACCTGATGCGCGCCGAACACGAACCGGTTGCGGAAGTTGACCACGTCGAACGCGATCAGCCAGCTGAGCACCACCTGGATCACCACCATCCAGGCCATCAGGGCAAGCACCCTGTCGAGGAGCATGAGGAGGCTCTGCATGGGAATCCCTGCGCAATCCGGAGGCCTGTCCGGGCGTCAGCATATCGTCGAGGTCCGGGCCGCGGAATCCGGCCGGCGCGGCCCGACGGGGCGATAATGCACGAGTTCGCGGAAACGCTCCACGCCGGGTACACCCAGACGTTCTCGGTCACGCGGGTCCTCGCCGACGAACACAGCGCCTTCCAGCACATCCAGCTGTTCGAGAATCCGGTCTTCGGCCGGGTTCTGGCACTGGACGGAATCGTCCAGCTCACCGAACGCGACGAGCACACGTACTCGGAGATGATGGCGCATCCGCCCGTCTACGAGCACGGTCGGGTCCGGCGGGTGCTGATCGTCGGCGGCGGCGACGGCGCCGTGGCCGAGGAGATCCTCAAGCACGGGTCGGTCGAGGCCGTCGATCTGGTGGACATCGACCCGCGGGTCGTCGAACTGGCCCGCGAGTTCCTGGGTTCCATCCACGGCAATGCGTTCGCGGATCCCCGCCTGCAGGTACACGCCGCCGATGCCGCGCAATTTCTCGAAGCCCGGCGGGAAGCCTACGACCTGATCATTTCCGACCGGCCCGATCCGATCGGACCGGCCCGGTCCCTCTTCACGGAATCGTTCTACCGCACCACGGCCGCGGCGCTCCGGGCCGCCGGCGTCGCCGTCTTCCAGAGCGGCGTTCCGTTCTTCCAGCACGACGAGCTCCGGGACGTCTGCCGCCACATGCGCACCGCCTGGGCCGGGGTCGCGACGTACCTCACCGTGACCCCGACCTATACCGGCGGCCCGATGGCCATCACCCGCGGCTCCCGGATGCCGCTGTCCGAATCCCGCCTCGACGACGCGGTCGAACGCGCCCGCCGGAATCCCGTCCCCACCCGCACCTACTCGCCCGACCTGCACCGGAGCGCGTACGCGCTACCCGTCTGGATGCGCCGGGCGGTCGCGGCCGGGTAACGCCGGCAGTCCGGCCGAATCGACGAAGTGGCTGCGCGGGACCGGAAATCCGTTGAACCGCGAGGCATACACCGTCGTGTAGGCGCCGGCGCACCCGATCCGCACCCGGTCGCCGGCCGTGAGCGCCTGCGGCAGCCGGTACGGCGCAGCCTCGTACAGGAGGTCGGCACTGTCGCACGTGGGGCCGGCCAGCACCACCGGTCCTCCGGGCCCGCCCCCGCCCCGCACCGTGATCGGATAGCGAATCGCGTCGCCCTCGGTTTCCGCCAGCCCGCCGAACCGGCCGATGTCCAGATAGACCCAGCGGCGTGGGTCGTCCGCGGACTTCCGGGTGACCAGCACGACTTCCGATTCGATGACCCCGGCCGCCGCCACCAGATAGCGGCCGGGCTCGATCACGAGCGCCGGGGCGCGATCGCCGAAATGGCGCCTCACGGCCTCCCGAATGGCCCGCGCGCACGCCTCCAGGGCCGGAATGCCGTCGTGGTACCGGACCGGCAGCCCGCCGCCCACGTTCAGCGATGCGACCGGCAGTCCGTCCGCCGCCAACGCCTTCGCCACCGGGGCGACCGCCGCCACCGCACGCTCCCAGCTCGCGGGATCCGTCTGCTGCGACCCGACATGAAAGGCCAGGCCTGCCGGTTGCAGGCCGGCCGTCGCGGCGCGGCGCATGAGCCCGGGCGCCGCCCCGGCCGCACACCCGAACTTCCGGTCGAGCGGCCACGCGGCGCCGGCATTGTCGACCGCCACCCGAACCACGACCGCAGCGCCGGGCGCGTGGCTCGCCAGTTTTTCGAGTTCGGCGGCGGAATCGAAGGAGAAGCTCGGGATCCGGCGCTGGTGCGCCCACGCGATGTCCCGGGCCTTCTTGACCGGATGGCCGTAGGCCAGGCGGCCGGGCGCGACCCCGAGGCGCAGACAGAGCGCGATCTCCGAACGGCTGGTGACGTCGAAGGCGGCGCCCAGGGCATGCAGGCGGAGGAGGATCTCGGAGGCAGGGTTGGCCTTGACCGAATACTGGATCCGGAATCCGGGGAAGCAGCGCCGCAAGCGCCGATAGGCGTCCGCCACCTCGCCCAGGTCGATCACCAGGCAGGGCGTCGGGAGCCGCCGGGAATCGAGGAACCGTTCGGCTTCCGCGCTCACGCGGGGTCGCCACCGGAGGAGCGGCTGCCGCGACGCAGCATCCGAACTTCCCGGTAGGTCGGACGGACATGCCGCTCGAGCTCCTGCAGCGCCGCGCCCGCATCGGTCCCGCCGCACAGGAATGCGTCGAACGCCGCGTACCCGCGTTCGGGCCACGTGTGCACGCTGATATGCGACTCCGCCAGCACCGCCACCCCGGACACCCCCAGCTCCTCGCCGAAACGGTGCAGATGCAGGTGCAGGATCGTCGCGCCGGCGGCGTGCGCCGCCGCGCGGATCGCCGCGCGGAGGGTCTCCGCATCGTCCAGCCCGACCCCGCCCCAGAAGTCGGCGATCAGGTGCTGGCCCGCATAGGTTACGCCCGTCTCGGTAATGAACTTGTCGGCCGCAACGGTACGGCGGGCGGCCACCGTCGGGAGGCCGCCGTCGTTCGGACTGCAAGGCATGGCTGGGTTCTCGTATCCGGGAGGCGGCCGGGGACGGTCCGGTCCGACCGAGGGTCTTGCGTGCGTCCGCAGGGGCCGCGCAACGTAGACCTTCGCGGCCGGCCGGCGCAACCGGTACGGCCGCCGGCCCGCGCCGCGCCCGGCGGCGAACGACGCGGCGGCGGCCGTCGCACTCCGGGCGCCCGGCGACGGCCGCGATGCGCGCCCGGATCCGGCCGGCCGCCGGAAAGACGCCCGTCGGACCGACGGACGGAAAGGAACGACGGCAGGGATCCCGGCCGCCCCGGCCCCGAACCCGCGCTCCCCGGTCCGGTACGAATCCGCCCCCTCGCCCCGCCTCTCCGGCCCGATGGACGCCCCGGTCCCGGGTGGCCGGGCGCGGGCTTCCGGAACCCCTTCTGCTACACTCCGCCCACCCGACGCCGCGCCCGCCGGGCGGCCCGGATTGCGGTCCCGTCGACGGCCGGGCCCCGGCGCTCCGGCGCGCGATCCGCGATGCGCCCGGACGGGAGATCCGGCCGCGTGCGGCCCGGTGCCTCGCGGCTCCGGCGGCGGGACCTTCCGACCCCGGTCGGCGCGGGTCCGGTCCAGCCATGAACGACACGGAAATCCTCCTCCCCTTCCTGGATCCCATCGGCCTGCACTCGTGGGTGCTGCAGGTGTTCGTGACGGTGCTCGGAACCGCCACGCTCGCGTTCGCCGTGAACCGGCTGGCAGCGCGGTTGCGGCGCAGCCTCCTGCGCACGCCCAGCGTCTGGGACGAGAGCCTCGTCGACGCGCTGGGCCCGCCGGTGCGCCTGTTCATCTGGATCGCGGGCCTTGCGTTCGCGGTCGACCTCATCCGGGAGGAAGTGGGAACCGCGATCTTCCGGGCCGTGGATCCGATCCGGGATGTGGGCCTCATCGCCGCCATCGCATGGTTTCCGGTGCGGTTCATCCGCATCGCGGAAGCCAAATTCGTGGCCGATCGGGAGAGGAAGGGCAAGGAGGTCGACCGCGCCACGCTGGATGCCGTCGTCAAACTGCTCCGACTCTCGGTCCTCACGACCGCCGTTCTGGTGGCGCTGCAGACCCTCGGATTCAGCATCTCCGGCGTGCTCGCCTTCGGCGGCATCGGCGGGATCGCGATCGGGTTCGCAGCGAAGGACCTGCTCGCGAACTTCTTCGGGGGGCTGATGATCTACCTGGACCGGCCGTTCGCGGTGGGGGACTGGATCTGCTCCCATGACCGACAGATCGAAGGCACGGTGGAACGGATCGGATGGCGTCTCACGGTGATCCGGAGGTTCGACACGCGCCCGCTCTACATCCCGAACAGCGTGTTTGCCAGCATCGGGGTGGAGAATCCGTCGCGCATGCAGCACCGCCGCATCTACGAGACCATCGGCATCCGGTACGAGGACGCGGCGGCGATGGGGTCCATCGTTGCGGACATCGAGGCAATGCTGCGCGCCCACGACGACATCGACGGCGACGAGCTCCTGATGGTCCACTTCAACACCTTCGCCCCGTCCTCGCTCGACTTCTTCGTCTACTGCTACACCCATACGACCGCGTGGTCGAAGTACCACGCGGTGAAACAGGACGTGCAGCTGCGCATCATCGAGATCATCCGCCGGCACGGCGCGGAGATCGCGTTCCCGACCTCCACGGTGCACCTCGCGGGAGACCGCGCCCGACCGCCCGAGGCCGCCGTTTCCGAAGCCCGCGGCGACTGAGGGATCCGCGCCCGCCGGCCGGTGACCGCGGACCGACGGCGGCCGATCCCGAACCCGTCCGGTCGCGCGCCCACCCGCGGGAACCGGGGCCGCCTCCGGCCGCCGGCTCCCGGCCGGCGTCGATGCGCGCCCGGACGGGAGGGCCGGGTCTCGTGCACGATCCCGAAATCGGCGCACCTTCTGGATCCGGACCCTTCGGAAGCGGGCGTGGATTATCCTCGGTTCCCGGGCCCGGCCGACGGCCGGCCGCCGCCGCACCCTCGAAGAAGCCTGCATGTCCAATCCGATCGATTCCCTGGCACGGTTGCTGAAACACGATGCCGCCGGCGGCGTGCTGCTGATGCTGGCCGCCGTCCTGGCGTTGGTGCTCGACAACTCGCCGCTGGCCTGGCTGTACGACGGCCTGCTGACCGTGCCGGTCGTCGTGCAGGTCGGCGTCCTGACCCTGCAGAAGCCGCTGCTGCTCTGGATCAACGACGGGCTGATGGCCCTGTTCTTTCTGCTGGTCGGGCTGGAGATCAAGCGCGAGCTCCTGAACGGGAGCCTGTCGTCCTGGGACCAGGCCGTGTTGCCGGCACTCGGCGCGCTCGGCGGCATGGCGGCGCCGGCATTGATCTACACCGCCGTGAACATCGCCTTCAATGCGGACGATCCGGCGGCGCTGCGCGGATGGGCCGTTCCGGCCGCCACCGACATTGCCTTCGCCGTCGGCGTCCTGGCCCTGCTCGGCAGCCGGGTTCCGGCGGGTCTGAAAGCGTTCCTGCTGGCGCTGGCGGTCATCGACGACCTGGGCGCCATCCTCATCATCGCACTCTTCTATACGGCCGACCTGTCGCTGATCTCGCTCGGCGTCGCGGGGGCGGCCGCGGCGGTCCTGCTGGCGCTGAATCTCGCCGGCGCCACGCGCCTGCTGCCCTTCATCCTGGTTGGGGTCGTGATGTGGGTCGCGATGCTCAAGTCGGGCGTGCACGCAACGCTGGTAGGCGTGATCGTCGCATTTCTCATCCCCCTCCGTACGGGCGACGAATCGACCGCGCCCCTCGTGCGGGCGGAGCATGCCCTGTTCGGTTTCGTCACCCTGTTCGTCATGCCGGCCTTCGCCTTCGCCAATGCCGGCATCCCCCTGGGCGACCTCACCCTGCCTGACTTCCTGTCGCCGATCACGCTCGGAATCGCCGTCGGGCTATTCGCCGGCAATCAACTCGGTGTGTTCGGCCTGACCTGGACCGGCGTGCGGATCGGAATCTGCCGATTGCCCGAGGGGGTGACCTGGCTGCAGGTCTACGGCGCTTCGGCGCTCGCGGGCATCGGCTTTACCATGAGCCTGTTCATCGGGATGCTCGCCTTCAGCGATCCGGAACATCAGGCGGCGGCCCGGCTCGGCATCCTGTCGGGGTCGCTGCTGTCGGGCATCGTCGGCTACGCGGTTCTCCGTTGGCTCGGACGCGCCGGATCGACCGACCTTCCGCGGAATCCGCGCCCGGACCATCCGTCACGAGTGCGGATGTGACCCGGCCGCGGCCCCGGGCGGAGGCCGGGGAATGCGCCTCTCGAGGCCGGTCCCGCAAACCTCTCCGTGCCTGCGGGATCCGCATCGCACGAAGGCGGCGGTCGCGGCGCCGGTGATCGGACCCCGGACGAGCCGGAACGAAGGATCGGGCGGCGCGGCTGCCGGCCCCGGCCGAGGCTTGGATCATGCAGGGGTGCGGATCGGCTCGACCCGGGTTCCACGGGGTTCAGCCGGGTGGGGCTCGGAGGGACGATGTCGGGGATCCCGGACGAACCTGCCCCCGGTCGTACCCGGCCCGTCGTTACCGAATCTCCCCCGGCCGGGCCGGTTGCTTCCCGAGGCCTTCGTGCCCGCCGCGGCCGCATGGGATCGAGGTTCTCCGGTGCGTTGGACGAACCCCGTGCAGCGGAGCATCCAGGATGCACAGGGGATCCGCCCGTTGCGGAACGACCCGGTGGCAGACGGTCCGAAACCCCGTTCCGCCCACCCGAGGTCGCGCCAGAAGAGCCGTTGCGGGATGCTGCCGTCCTTGCCCGAACCGTAGGTTGGGCCCCCTCGTCAGGTCCGTGCCGAGCGGAGCGAGCCGGTCTCGCAGGGAAGCGGCCCCCTGCATGGCGACTTCGGCCCTCTCCGGATCCGGGAGGGAAGGCTCGGGTCGGAGGCGGAGGCGGCGATGCCGGGGGCTTTCAGCGCTTCCGGCGGGCGGCCAGCACCTCGTCGAGAGTCGCTGCTTCAAGCACGGCATCCGCCCAGGTCTCCAGTTCGACGGTCGACGCGCCGCGAACTCGATCGCGTACCGCCTCCGGTACCCCCCCGAAGCGCCTTCGCAGAAGACGAAGTACGATCCCGGCCTGGCCTTCGCGTCGGCCCCGCTCGATTCCCTTCTCGATTTCCTTCGCGAGCCCTTGCGTGATCCTCTCCGCGATTCCCTCCGCGATTCCCTGTTCGAATCCCTGTTCAAATCCCTGTTCGATCCAAGCTTCCGCAACTGTGCCCATCAGCACCTCCCATGGGTCCGGCTTCGTCCGGCGCAGCGACGCTTCCAGACGCGACGGCGTCAGGTACTGCATATGCGCGACGAGATCGGCCCAAATATGCTGCTCCAGCCGGCTTCCCGCAACCGGCCCGCCGGTGATCCGATCGAGGAGACGCCCCCCGCGAGCTCCTCGGCGCGAAGCCCCCGGAGCGCCAGCAGCGCGGCCCGCACGTCGGGCGCACGCGACAGCTTCGGCGGCTCGATCTCCCCGAGGTCGTGCAGCACGTAGGCGAATGCCCGGAGGAACGGTCGGAGCTCCTCAGGCGCGTCGATCCTCTCGGGCATCAACCGCGCCGCCGTCCACCGGCCCCGACCGGGGTAGAACATCAACGGCAGGATCGTCGGCAGCCGGCCCCCGGCGGCGGCGGCCTCGACCTCCCGGAGCCAGATGCGGACCCTGTACTTCAGGATCGGGGGCGACGTCAGGGTGTCGATCCGGCTCTTGTGCTCGAACAGCACGTAGACGCGCGCCTCGTGGCCGCTCCGCAGCCGAACCCGGAACCGCGCGTCGCACCGGGTCCGCGCCGCGTCTTCGTCGACGAAACTCCCCTCGACCCTCGCCGGCGCCGCCTCGGGGTCGAGGAGGTTGGCCACCGCCCGCGGGCAGGTAGTCCGCGAGCACCGCAGCGGCGCGGGCGGGCGAGGAGACCCGTTCCCGGAACAAGGCGTCGTGCGCCCCCACGGGAAGGTGGATCCGGCGCGGCCGGCGGGGCCTCAGGGACGCTCCCGGCAGGCATCCCGCCCGCACCCCCGAAAAGGGATGGACGATCGCCATGGCGGCCCCTACCCGAAAACCGGCCTTCCGGCGGAACGGTCTATCGGAACGCTCCGGCGGGCGGCCCGGGCCGGGGGAGAGCACGGCGCCCGGACGGCATGCCATGCCCGTTCTTCGCAGGTGGGGATACGGCTTGACACGGATCCCGGTTCAGACCGGAAAACCAGCCCCGAAACCCGTGTCCCGCACACCCTCTTCGAACCTGCGGATCCGGGCAGGCACGCCGGCCGCCGCGATCGTTCCGGTCGGAGCGGCGGAAGACGGAATGATGGTGACCAGGAGATCCTGCGGGTCCTGCAGCATCCGCCGGTCCCGGTGCCGAACCGCGGAACCCGCGCATGCGGACCGGCCCCGGAGCGGTTCCGGCGGCGGCCGGGCCGGAATCCCGGAACCCTGCGGGACCGCGAGATCCCGGTCGAGCCCGCGCGCACGCGGGAACGGAACGGGGGCGAGGTCCCTCGGGCGGAACCGGCAACCGGATCCTCTGCCCGGACGGTTCGGGCGGGAGTTTCCGTACCGGAATCCGCTTCGGCGACCCGACCTTCCAGCGCCCGCCGACGGGAGCCGGTTTTCGACTGCGGGGCCGGCCAGCCGGGATTCAGCCGCCGGCGATCTTCGGCATCAGGCACACCTCGCTCTCCGGACCCACGGGCGAGAACAGTGCATCTTGGTGGATTTCCCCGTCAATGGCGAGCGCCAAGCCCTCATCGAGGTGGGGAGCGAGTGCCGGGTAGCGCTCGCCCAGCCGCGCCAGCAGGTCGCGGACATTCGCAGCCGGGATGTCGGCCTCGGCCTCGTGGCCGACGAGATGCCGGAAGTTGCCGGTGAACACCACGCGCGCCACGGCGGAACCGGTCAGGCCGCCCGCGCCGTGCGGGCACCCTCCAACGCCTCCAGCACCCTGGGCGGAGACATCGGCAGATCGGTGAACCGCACCCCGAGCGCATGTTCCACGGCGTTGGCGACCGCGGCCATCGGCGGCACGATCGGTGTCTCCCCGACCCCGCGCACGCCATAGGGATGCGCGGGATTCGGCACCTCGACGATCACGGTGTCGATCATCGGCACGTCCGAACACACCGGGATCCGATAGTCGAGGAAGCCGGGATTCTGCAGCCGGCCCCGGTCGTCGTAAACGTATTCCTCGTTCAGGGCCCAGCCGATTCCCTGCACCGCCCCGCCCTGCAGCTGCCCTTCCACGTAGCTCGGGTGCACCGCCCGCCCGGCGTCCTGCACGACCGTGTAGCGCTCGATGGTCACCCGGCCGGTCTCGCGGTCGACGTCCACATCGACCACATGCGTGCCGAAGCTCGGGCCGGCGCCCTGGGCGTTGATCTGGGCCCGGCCGACGAAGGGTCCGCCGGTCTTGCCGGCCCGCCGGGCCAGATCGGCGAGAGACAGCGGGTCGAATTCCCCGGCGTTGGATCCCGCCGGCCGGGCCTCGCCCCCGGCCCACTCGACCGCATCGACGGGAATGTCCCAGATCCGGGCGGCGCGCGCGCACAGCTGCCCGATCAGGTCCCGCGCGGCCTCGACGACGGCCAAGCCGCTCGCGAAGGTGGTCCGGCTGCCCCCGGTCAGGAAGGTGTAGCCCAGCGAACTGGTATCGCCGATCAGGGGACGGATCCGCTCGACGTCGACGCCGAGCGTCTCGGCCGCCTGCAGGCACAGCGACGCGCGCGAGCCGCCGATGTCGGGCGTCCCGGCCACGAGCGTGATCGTTCCGTCCTCGCCAAGATTGAGCGTCGCGCAGGTCTCGCCGCCGATGTTGAACCAGAACCCGGATGCCACCCCCCGGCCCTGCCCCGGCTTGAGCGGGGCCCGGTAGTGCGCATGCGCCCGGGCCTCCTCCAGCGTCTCGACGAGCCCCACCGGTCCGAAGGTGGGGCCGTAGGCGGCGCGGGTGCCCTCCTTCGCGGCATTCCGAAGCCGCAGTTCGACCGGATCCATCCCGATCCGCTTGGCGAGCTCGTCGACCACGGACTCGACCGCGAACTCCGACTGGGGTGCGCCCGGCGCCCGGTAGGCGGCCACCTTGGGCCGGTTGACCACCACGTCGTAGCCGACCACCTTCACGTGCTCGAGGTCGTACGGCGCGAACGCGCACATGCAGCCGGGCTGGACCGGCGAGCCCTGGAAGGCGCCGGCCTGGTACCGGAGCTCGGCCTCCCCGGCCGTGATCCTGCCGTCCCCGGTCATGCCCATCTTCACCCGCACCCGGCTGCCCGCAGCGGGTCCGGACGCCCGGAACACCTCCTCGCGCGACATGGTCATCTTCACGGGCTGGCCGGACTTGCGCGACAGCATCAGCGCCACCGGCTCCAGGTAGACCACCGTCTTGCCGCCGAAGCCGCCGCCGATCTCGGAGGCGGTGACACGCAGCCGGGACACGTCCATGCCGAGGAGCCGGGCGCAGTGCCCCCGCACGACGAAGTGGCCCTGGGTGGTGCACCACAGTTCGGCCTGCCCGTCTTCCGAGACGTTCGCGACGCAGGCGTGCGGCTCGATGTAGCCCTGGTGCACGGGCTGGGTGGTGAATTCGCGTTCGACGACCACGTCCGCCTCGGCGAATCCGGCGTCCGGGTCGCCGAGACGGAATTCCACCACCTTGGCGACGTTGGACGGCGTCTCGGGAACCGGATCGACGCCCTGCGTGAACAGGTCCTCGTGCAGCAGCGGCGCATCGGGCGCCATTGCCTCGACCACGTCCAGCACGTGCGGGAGCACGTCGTACTCGACCCGGACGAGCGCCAGCGCCTCGCGCGCGACCGTCTCGCTGACGGCGGCCACGGCCGCGACCGGATGCCCCTCGAACAGGGCCTTCTCGCGGGCCATCACGTTGCGCACGACATCGCGGTAGTTGATCACCATCTCGCCGGCCGGCACGAACTCCGAGGGCTGATCCGCGAAATCGTCGCGGGTCACCACCGCCTTGACCCCCGGCAGCGCCAGCGCCGCCGAGGCGTCGACCGACCGGATGCGCGCGTGCGCATGGGGGCTGCGGAGCACCTTGCCCACCAGCATGTTCGGCAGGTGCACGTCCGCTCCGAACCGCGCCCGTCCCGTCACCTTGTCCACGCCGTCGGGCCGCACCGGCCGGGTTCCCACCCACCGGGTGCCGCCGTTGGCCGGACCGTCAGTCGGAATGGTCATGTCGGGTCTCCTGCATCCGCGGCACCGTGTCCAGCACGGCGCGCACGATCTTGTCGTATCCGGTACAGCGGCAGAGATTCCCCGCCAGCCAGTACCGGACCTCGGTTTCGGTCGGGGCGGCATGGCGTTCGAGGAGGGACCGCGCCGCCATCAGGAAGCCGGGCGTGCAGACCCCGCACTGCAGCGCCGCGTGCTCGAGAAACTGGGTCTGCAGCGGATGGAGGCGGTCGCCGGACGCCATTCCCTCGATGGTCTCGACGGTCTCCCCCTCGGCCTCCGCACCCAGCATCAGGCAGGCGCAGACAAGGCGCCCGGAGACGATCACGCTGCACGCTCCGCAGTCGCCCGACCCGCAGCCCTCCTTGGTGCCGGTGAGGTGGAGCTCATCCCGCAGGACATCGAGCAGGGTCTGCTCGGGCGCGCACAGGAACTCGACCGGATCGCCGTTGACGGTGGTCGTGACGTGGACCTTGGCCATTACCGGCCTCCCCGCGCACGCTGCGCCGCCCTGCGGGCCGCGCGGACGGCCAGCACGCCCGCGACCCGGGTGCGGTAGGCCGCGGTACCGCGCTTGTCGTCGATCGGGCGGCAGGCGGCCCGGGCCGCGGCGGCAAGGTTCTCGAGCGCGGCATCGTCGCACCCGGTTCCGACCAGGGTCCCGGCCGCGGCCTCGGTCAAGACCACGGTCGGCGCGACCGCACCCAGGGCGACCCGGGCGGCCGTGCAGCGACCGCCTTCGTCCAGCGACAGGCTCACGGCGGCCCCGACCACGGCGATGTCCATCTCGGTGCGGGGAATGAAGCGAAGATAGGCGTCGGCGGAACGCGGCGGGCGTTCCGGGAGTTCGATCGCGACGACGAACTCGCCGTCGCCCAGGGAAACCGCGCCGGGGCCCGTGCACACCGCTTCGACCGGGACGCGGCGCACGCCGGCCGGGCCGGCGACCCGGCACGCGGCGGCCGCCGCGACCAAGGCCGGCACGGTGTCGGCGGCCGGCGACGCATTGCAGAGATTTCCGCCCAGGCTGGCCCGGCCCTGGATCTGGGTCGAGCCGATGAGTTCGGCCGCCTCCACCACCCCCGGCCACCGGGCCCGTGCCGCTGCATGCTCGCCGAGCTCGGCGCCGGTCACCGCGGCACCGATGACCAGCCTGCCCCCGTCCTCGCGAATCTCCCGGGTCTCCCGGATTCGCTTGATGTCGACGACGAGTTCCGGAGCGATCGCGCCGGACCGGAGCTGCACGAGCAGGTCGGTGCCGCCGGCCAGCACCCGTCCTCTCGGCCCGCCGCCCGTCAGCAGCCGCACGGCATCCTCGGCGGTCTGGGGTGACTCGTAGCGCAACTCGCTGCCTCCCTGAAGGGTTCCGCCGGCCCGCCCGCAACGGCGGCCCTCCGGAGGACGGGCCGAACCTCCCCGCACGGGCGGCGGGCAGGGGCTGCGACCGGCACGGGAGGGCAGTTCCGGTGGCCGCACCATATCACGCCGGACCGTTCCGGAAAGCTCGGTCCGCCGGCGCGAACGGATCGCCTGCCGCCCGGCCGCCGCGCGGACGACGGTCCCGGATCCGTGGCCCGCGCCGCCCGCGCGCCCGGGCGGCTGCGGACGTCCGTCCGCCGGACCGCATCCGGGCGGTGCGGCCGAGCCGGCGACGGCCGGGAGCGGATCCCCGCTTCAGCGGGATCCTTCCTCCGTCACGCACGGTTCCGGACGGACATGGCGGAAGGATCCGTCGAGGCTCCGGTACAGCAGGGCGGCCGGCGCGCGGGCGCCGGGAATCCGCATCCGGTAGAGCACGCACCCCTGCGGACCGACGGCGGCCGGCAGGTACACGACCCCCTCGCGCACGACGGCCGGACCCTCCACGGCGGCGGGCGGCGGTCCCGACTGTCGGGCATCGGTGCAGGCGGCGGCGAGTGCGGCGGCGCACCCGCATGTCAGGATGCAGAAGTGATGCACCGCCCTACCAGGTCCTGCGGTAGGCGAGACCGGCACTCGCTTCGCGCTCCCCCGGGACATGACCGGCATGCACGGCGCCTCCGGCCTCCACCGCGAACGTCCCGCCGAACGCGCTCCAGTCGTGACGCACCGTGATCCGGAGTTCCCGCGCCTCGGGCCGCAGGGAAATGCGGTACTCGTCCCGCAGCTTCCGTTGTCCTTCCAGCCGTCCGTTCTCGAGGCGAAACGCGCCCGTGCCCGATTCGGCGTGGAACGGCTGCTCGACGACGACGCCCGTGGTCCGGGTGCCGATCCGCAGCGCCGCCGCCGACAGGACGGAGGGGCCGGCGCGGAACAGGGCGTCCGCTCCGGATCGCGGCAGACTGACCGCCAGCGTGCCCGCGGCCTCCACGGTGAGGCCGGATGCGAAGGCATGCGCGAACGACCGCGAAGTCCAGACCAAGCCGGATTCGAGATCCGTCCGGAACGCACCGGAGGCTTCGGTTCCGAGATGGCCGCCGTCCTCGAAGCTCAGGCCGTAGCCCCAGCCGTCGTTCCGCGCCCGGCGGGCCACGCCCGCCGCCGCCGGGCCGAAGCCCGCCACCCAACCGTCTGCCCGCCCGGACCGGGCCCCTGCGCGGTCGCGGCCGGCCGCCATCCACGTCAGGTTGAGGTCGGCGAGCCCGGGGGCCGGGGCGGACGGCGGGGCCGCGCCCTCGAAGCGGGGAATCGGGAGCCGCCCGGTCGCCGGCGGCGCCAGCAGGGACGGGAGCGGGATCCAGAACGGGAACCCGTGGTCGTCGAAGGCGGCCAGCTCCAGATGCGCGGCCCGGCGGGCGATCGCCCCGAAGGCGGCCGGCGCCCGGAGCGACGAGCGGTCGAGCGCGTGGGCCGAGGGCCCGACCGTGAGCGCGCCGGCCGGCGCCAGCGCCGCTTCGAGATCCAGATGGCCGGCGCCGTAGATCTCGAGATCGGCGTAGGGCCCGGTGCGGTCCGCGGTGTCGATCATGCGCTTGACGATCGCGGTGTTGCCGCGCGTGCCCCGGAAGTGCTCCTTCAGCAGGGCCAAGGCGCCGGATACCAGCGGCGCGGCGAAGCTGGTTCCCGTGAGTCCGCGCCGCACGGCGCCGCGCCCCGGGGCCCCCGGGTCCGGCACCAGCCCCCGCACCGTCCCCGGGGCGGCCAGACAGTAGTGCCGCCCGTGCCGGGCCGCGTTCCAGTCGGGCGGGACGGGTCCGCAGGCATTCGAATACCCGGCCAGACGCCCGGTTTCCGGGTCCGTGGCCACCACCGACAGCGAGTGGCCGCGCAATTCCTGGATGTAGTACGGAAGATCGGCCCCGATGCCGGACCAGCGTTGCCCCTCGTTGCCGGCGGAATAGACCAGGATGGTCCGCCGGTCCGCCGGCGTGTCGACCTGCAGCACCGCATCGATCGTCCGGGGCAGCCAGGTGCGGTACCACCGCAACTCGGACTCGACTTCGGCCGAAATGATGTCGGGGTCGAACAGGTCCACGCCGTACGAACGGTTGATGATGTCGAGCTTCGCATAGTGCTCCCGATAGGATGCAGCGAGCGAGAGGTCGGTCTGCTCGCGGTCCGGGCGGGGAAGCTCCGCGATGGCGGACCGCCAGACGGCGTCCGCATACGCGCTGTTGGCCTGATCGTCCGTCAAGTTCCACGCGATGGGGACGATCGCGGCCCCGGTCGCCACGCCCAGGTTGGCTCCGGCGGCCACCGATGCGACGATGGTGCCGTGCCTTCCGGTGACTCCGTACGGGGTCGGAACTTCCCGCCACCGGAGCATGCGTTCGAGGAAGTTGCCCCGGCCATGATGCTCGTCGACCATGAAGGTCCCGTCGTCTCTGGTCGGCCAGCCGTCCCGATCGACGATCTGCCGCACCCAGCGATTCGGGGCTTCCGGGTCGCCGGCGCTGTTCCCGTTCCAGACGTTGCAGGCGCCGGACCGGATGCACGACTGGACCTCGCCGAAGGCGCTGTCCCCGTACGGCCGCAGGTACGACAGTTCGGCGCCGTCCGCCTCCCGCAGCCGGACCCGGTTTCCGAATTCCCCGCGCTGCGTGAAGTCGACAATGGTGTCCTCGATCCCGATCCGGACGCCCGCGCCGGTGAGGCCCCGGGCGTAGGCGTGATGCGCACCGATCTGCTCCAGCACGCCGGGCTGGTGTGTCGTGAACCGCGGAGTGCGCAGGAAGTCCGACGGCGGGCGGACCGGATCGGGCGCACGAGCGGCCGGCGCCGGCCCGGGCGGAGCTCCGCCCGGGCCGCCGCCTCCCCCGCCGCCGCACGCCGCCAGCATCAAGAGCGCCGCTGCCGGAACGAACCGCATCCGTGTTGTCGCCATCCTGCTCTCCGGATCCTTAACCTGTCGTTCGAACGGTTGCGCCGGTCCTTGCCGGTCCCGGCATCCGGCGGTGGGCCGGCGGCCGGCCCGAACCCCGGCGCGGGGGCGGGTGGGACGGCTGCCGACGGGCGGCCGGTTCCCCGGTTTTCGCGCACCGGCCAAAGTTGCGGTCCCTGCGAAGAATAGCGGAAGTACCCCGGCGTTTCGCGGGGTCCCAGCCGGGTTCCCCGGCGGCGCTGTCGCGCGTTCCGAAGGGTCCGTTCCCGCCGGGCGGGAACGACAGCGAATCCGACCCGCGAACGGCCCCGCGGACCCGTGGACCGGCGCTCCTCGTTCCCGACAGTCGGGTCGCTCCACCCCGACGCCAGGACGTGCCGCCCCTACACCCTTCACGCGCGCAGATGCCAGCGCCCGCCGCCGCCTGCGCTCCGCCCGCGCGCGACGTTCGGCGCCAGCCGCCTCCTCCCCCGGGATCCGGTTCTCGGCGTACGCCCGCCTGATCCGCTCGGCGTACCGGCGCACGGTACCGGATTCGACCCGATTCACCGGTCCGGCGAACCCGCTTCCGCGCGGATCGAGAACCAAGGTCGCCCGCCCGTACCGATGGCGTTCGTCCTGCATGGGTTCCGGTCCGGTTCCGTTGCACTGCAGCATCTCGCTGCGCAGGTCGACCCCGCTCTGTCGCGCGGCCCCATGAATCCTAATACGATCCCACGCTAGTAGTACGGAATCATTGGATTGGGGGCTGCAGGCATGAGCTGGCCCCGATGCTCAGACCTGACACCTGATCCATAGATTCCTAATGAACCTCTTCTATTCTTTTTTTGATCCTTAGAAGCGGTGCGAGAATCTCAGCGAACAGCCCGGTTCCAGTGGGTGCCGACACAGACCGACACGGGGCCGACACGAACCGACACGGAAATACCGCCCCATCCTGCAGCCATCAATGCAACGTTGGTGGACTACTAGGTTGGTTGGAAGGCTGGGTTCCGCGGGTTCCGGATGATTCGGATTGGTGCTGGCTGTTGGTGAAGCGGCGTGGTATCCGTGGTGGCCATGGAACGCGCAGCGGATGTTTTCGAGACGACCCCGGAGGGTTTTGCGCTCCGGGATGGGGTGGTGCGCCTTGTGCGGCCGGATCAGGTGTGTCGCTGGAACCGTGTGGTGGACCGTCATCACGATCGGGGTTTCAAGCAATTTGCGGGTCGCGGTCTGCACTACGTATTCACGTGGCGCGGGCGGTGGATGGGCGCTGCGGGCGGGCAGACGGGCGCCTTCAGCGGTGCGCTGCGGGACCGTGGGATGGGCGGGCGCCGCGAGGAACCGTTGGAGCGGTTGCACCTGATCGGAAACCACACGAGGTTGGTGATTCTGGGGGGGGGTCGCCGGGTGTTTCGGGGTCTTGCCTCGTGTGCGTGGTCGCGGATGCAGCGGTGTCTCAGCGACGACGGGGAGGCTGCGTACGGCCATCCGTTGCGGGTGGCGGAGTCGTGGGTCTCGCCGACGAAGTTCCGCGGCACCATGTACAAGGCGGCGAACGGGACGTGCGTGGGAGGAGCACGGGCGCTCTACCGATCCGCACGGGGAGGCGAAGGATCGGTACGGGGTTCCGCTGCGTCGTGACGCCGGTCGTCGGGTGCGGGATCGTGCGCCACTTCCTGCGGCGTGGGCGTTGCGGGCGACGCAGAGCGGCCGGTCGGCGCGAGAGTTGCGCTCGATGTACCCGCATCATGCGGCGCTTTTCGACGTCCGCCGCGCGCAAGGGCGCAAGCACGGTATCGCCTCGGTGCGGTGCGTGAGGGTGCGGGCGCGGCGGGCGAATCGGCACGGCGCGGTGGCGGCGGCACGCTCCGCGAAGGCGATGACGCAGAAGGATCTGGCGCAGATCGGTGCGTGGAAGAATCCGGACACCGGCCGATAGGAGCCGGCACGGTGATCCCACGCTGCTGATCCGGCGACGACTGGCGAGATTTTCTCAGTTTGCGTCGCGCTGCAATCGTGCCGCCAAGGCTCGATGGGGCCTTCTTGGCCCGAACAGCCGGGTAGGAGGGGTCGTTGCCGAGCCCCTCCTACCCGGCGTTTTGTGTTCCAGGACCCCGTAGGAGTTTGAGTCATGGCAGGAAAGCCAGCCCGCAGCGGGGGCCGAAACCGCTTGAAGTCGCGCGGTCGTCGGCCCAGACCGGCAATCAACCGCGGTCCGCCGCCGAAGTTCCCACTTGGCCGTGGGATCGACCGCTGAAGTCCGGCGCGGCGCGCCAGCCGTGGCCGATCCCGAAGATGCGCGCGGAAATCCTGGGGCAGTTGGCGGAATGGGGCGCGTTGCGCCATCCGGCGCATTCGGAAGCGGCCGCGCAACTTGCGCACGCCTTCCGCGATCGCGCCGCCGCCCTATGCGCACTGTCCGCGGGCCAGCCGAAGTTCGAAGACGGCCGCGCCGCCGCGCACGTGCTGCGCATGGCGGATCAGACGATCAAGCAGGTCCTGGCCACGCTGAAATTGTGGCCGTCGCCGCCGCCGCCGCCGGCACCGGCGGCACCGGCCGAGACCTTCTAGCGGCCGGGCCGGGGCCGGCGCAGGGGGGGGGCGCACGGCCGGGGTCCGCACCCGCCGCGGAAGCGCATAGCAGCCCGTCAGCGCGCGCCGGAACCGGTAAGCAGGAGAGAAACCATGGGCCGCGCCCTTCCCGCGCGCTGTGCGGCCCCGGTTCCGCCCGATCCGCCCGATCCGCCCGATCCGGCGGACCTTCGCCCCCCAAGCGCCCGCCGCGGCCGTCCCGCGGGTTTACGAGGCTAGCCCCGTAAACCGTCCGTGCGGCCCCGGAATGCGCCCGCCGCGGGTCCGGCGCAGGGGGTCGGCCGTAAAACCGTTGCCCGTGGCAACGGGTTTCTTCCCGCGGCCGGGCCGGCGCGGCCGGGGCGCCGCTAGGTGCGCTCGAGCGTGCCCGGCGCCGGGTCCGCCGCGGGTCCTAGCCCTACCGAGTCATGACAATTATGGCTGGACCAGAGAGGTCCGATCCCGAACCAAGGCCTGTCGCTGGCCGGCCTGGAAGCCGATTCGATGGCCGAGGGTGGCGCTGCTCAGCCGGTTGGATCCGTGCCACATGATCTGGTGTCCGGGTTCGGGGTCGTGCTTGCGGTCCCGATACCCTCCGAGATGGGCGACCAGACGCACGGCGGCACCAAGGGGATCGGGCGCGGGCATGGCCTGCTCGCGGGCATAGTCGCGGAGGAAGGCCAGTTCCGGATCGGTGAACATCAGCGTGGGTGCACAGTCCGGGACCGGTCGTCCGAGCAGGGTCAGAACCATGATGCGCCAAGCGATCACGGCATGGATGGCGGTGGCCCGTTGCAGGCGTTCGGCCTTGCGGAACCGCAGGGACTGCACCTGGCAGCCGGATTTCAGGACGCGGAAGAAATCCTCGATCTTCCAGCGCTGAAGATCGTGGCCGACCACCTCGGCGGCGTGCGGACCGGTGCGCACCGGGAGCGTGGTGAGCAGGAACCCCTGCACCGGATTCTCGCCTTCGGGCGGGTGGATTTCGACCCGATGGACGGTCGAGACGGACACGGGATCCTTGCCCTCCAGGGTCGACGGCAGGGTCAGGCGACGATGCCGGAGTTCGCAGTGGGCCACGCGCTTGCGCCGCGCCGGCCGGGCCGGCTTCCCGCGCGATTTCCGGCGTTCGGTCAGGCCGTCGATCTCGATGTCGATCCGATCGTCGGGCGGGCCGGCCTGCAGGGCAGCGAACCGCTTCGGGCGATGGGGCCCCAAGACCCGATCATGCCGGGCCCGCACCAACACCTCGACCCGCGGGTGCTGGCGCTGGAGATCAAACCGTTCGAAGAAGTCCGCCTCCCGATCGCAGACCGTGATCACGCGGGTCTTGCCGCCGACTTCCCGGACGGCGTCGACGGTGTCCGTGAAGCCGTGGAGCCATCGCCGGCTTTTCGTCCCGGCGGCGACGGTCTTCGCGTGCTTCTTCAGCGGGTCGAACCCCAACCGCAGCACCCCCAGGGGCAGGCCGGTGTCGGTCACCGCCAGCGTGGCGTGCAGGTGCAGGCCGAGGGTCGAGGCACGGGTCTGGTTCGTGCCGATCACCTGCAGGCCGTCACACCCCGGCCGCCGCGCAAAGCTCCGATCACTCCCGTCCTGGATCGCCAGCACCGTCCGCTGCCCCCGGATGCGTTGGAGGGTACGCTCCCGGTGGGGCGCCAGGATGTGGTCCGCCGTGATGGCGCTGTCCGCCGGTTGCTCGATCCACCGGTAGAAGGCACGGATGACCGTACGGCTGCGGTCCGGGTGGGCCTGGATCTTCTGTCCCGGATCCTCCGCCAGCAGCGAAGCGCTCTTCACCAGCCGCGCCGTCCGTCGCCGATCCCCCAAGGGTGCTCCTCCCAGCTCGTTCGCGGCCCACTCCTGTGCACGGAGACCCTCCCCGGGCGCAAGCGACGGCCATCGCTCCACTTCGGCCACCCCGAGATCCCGGCGCCAGCGCCGGTGCAACGGGTACATCCAGACCGTCTTCCCGGTCTTCTCCCGGCGATGATACCGGTCCTGGCGGCCCCGCCCCTTCGTCGCGCCCACGCACACGAAATTCGCGGCCCGCAGGCCGGTGCCCTGCACACCCGCATCCGCATAGCGTTCCACCCGCCACACCCGCAGGCCGTAGCGGGCCTCGAGGTCCGCGGGCCGCCGCCGCAACCGGCGGCCCAACACCTGGCTGGCGAGATGGGGACAGCGGACCGCCGGACGGATCAGGAAGCGGCTGAGACCGATCACCCGGTGGAGGTGATCCCGGCGCTGCGGCGCACTCCACCCGATCCCGCGATCCCGCGCCCCCACCTGCAAGGCGGCGGCCGAGAACCCGGCCGCGCCCAGGATCCCGTGTCCCGAGGTCACCCGATAGCGCACCTGAGGGCCCGCGAAGGTCGTCAGGCCATGCGGATGCTCGCGCGCGATCCGCGGGTTCCACACCGTGCGCTGCGCCACCGCCGTCACCGGAACCACCTCCAGCCCTTCGATCTCCGACACCCGCCCCGGCACCCCGACCGGCGCCGGAACGGCCTCGTCCAGCGGACGCGGCGTTCGGTCCGGCGGCGGCACCCGGGGCGGCGGCAGGACGATCTCCGGCGCGGACGCCGCCAGCGTGCGCAGGGCCTTGAGGCATCCCGAAACCTGCCACCGGCCGAGGGCGTCGACCAAGGCAAACTCCTCGCACACCCGGCGGCCCAAGGACTGCCGGCTGGCAAACGACTCCCGCGACAGGATCCCGGCCACCCGGGACCGCGCTTCCGCGCCGCGCAGCGTCTGAAGGATGTTCGATTGGGTCCGCAGGGCGAGGGACCGTACACCGCCCGATCGGCAATGTCCAGCCCTTTTTTTCAGGACATGGTAGCCCTAGCCGTCGCCGTGCGATCTTCCGGCCGGTCGGCCCGGCCGGTGCCTCGATCTGCCGCAACGGAACCGGCAGCGCGCGGCCGGGATCCCGCCGATCCGGCCGCGCCAAGCCGAACCTTCAAGCGAATAGGAAGTCGTTTGCTTCAAGATCGAAAGAGTCAAGGTCTCTGAGCGTGATGTACCACGACAAATTGTCTTCTTCCGCCTTGCTGTAAACTAGCGCGCATTTTTCCTCGACGCCAGAGGAAAAAATCGTTCCATATGCGATTTCAAGGTCCTTAAATTCGCTGATAAGTTCAGAAGACCCGCTGACCTTGGCGATTCCCTCCATCCGGATGACATCATCCTCCGACCGATCGAAGTCCATGATTTCATCATGAAGTCCGCTGCCTGTCCTGAAGACGAAGGTATCGGCGCCGGTGCCGCCGTGCATCTTGTCGACGCCGGCGCCGCCGCGAAGCGTGTCGTCGCCGGCGCCGCCGTACAGCTTGTCGTCACCGGCGCCGCCTTGCAGGTAGTCGTTGCCGGCGTCGCCGTGGAGCTCGTCCACGCCGTCGCCGCCGATCAGCCAGTCGTCGCCGGCCCCGCCGTGGAGGTGGTTGCGGCCGGCCACGCCTTCCAGCGTGTCGTCGCCGTCGCCGCCGAACAGCCGGTCCGCGAGCGTGTCTCCGAACACGACTTCCCGGTCCGGGTCCAACCCTTTTGGCTCCGCGTTGGCGCCGCCGTACAGCTTGTCGTCGCCGGCCCCGCCGTAGAGCGTGTCCGCGCCGTCGTCGCCTTCCAGCGTGTCGTTGTCGTCGCCGCCGTGGAGCACGTCGTCGTCGGCGCCGCCTTCCAGCGTGTCGTTGCCCTTGCCGCCGTGGAGCACGTCGTTGCCGATCCCGCCGTACAGCGTGTCCACGCCGGCGCCGCCGTACAGGTGGTCGGCGCCGCCTTCGCCGTGCAGCGTGTCGTCGTCGCCGTCGCCATGCAGGTGGTCGGCGCCCCGTTCCTGCCGTAGAGCTCGTCGTCGCCGTCGCCGCCCCAGATCCGGTCGATGCCGCTCCTGCCGTAGAGCGTGTCGTTGCCGGCCAGACCCGAAATCCGGTCGTCGCCGGGCCCGCCGCGCAGCACGTCGTCGTCGGGGGTTCCGGTCAGCGTCCGGTCAGCGTCTTTGCCTGGTTTAGAGCCTGTACGGAAACTATTGAGCGGTCCCGATTCTGGCCGCTCGTGCAAAGTATCGGCGTCGGAGAGACTGCTTCGAAAGCAATCTGACAGATGTGGAATGGGCTTGTTTGATCCCGATGTACTCTCCAGCCACATCGCAGATACCAGAATCGGGGTCGCTCAATAGTTTCCGCACAGGCTCTTAGACATGGAATTTCCTCCTCTAGTGGAAAGGTTGGATGAAAGCAGGTTCGCGTTTCACGCGATGAAGTCGAACGCGAAATCGGACTCGGTCAATTCCGCCGCCGGCGTGCCCCAAACTTCGATGCTCCATTCTCCGGATGCATCCTCGATGACAACGGGGGAGATGACAACGGGGGACCCCTCCCAGGAGATCCGGCCCTCGAACCGGTCCTCGAAGTGGTTTCTGGGGTCCTTCGCGATGATCAGGTCCTCGAACCGGATTCCGCTCGCGCTCGTAAAGACGATCGTATCCGTGCCGTCTTCGAAGTCGACTATTTCGTCGTGGCCGCTGTTCCGGTCGAACACGAAGCGATCCGCGCCGCCGTCGCCGCTCAGGTAGTCGGCGCCGGCCCGGCCGTGGAGCGTGTCGTCGCCGTCGCCGCCGTACAGCTTGTCGTCGCCGGCCCCGCCGCGAAGCGTGTCGTCGCCGGCGTTGCCGCTCAGGTAGTCGTTGCCGGCCCCGCCGCGAAGCGTGTCGTCGCCGTCGCCGCCGTACAGTTCGTCGTTGCCGGCCCCGCCGCGAAGCGTGTCGTCGCCGTCGCCGCCGCTCAGGTAGTCGTTGCCGGCCCCGCCGCGAAGCGTGTCGTCGCCGGCGTTGCCGCTCAGGTAGTCGTTGCCGGCCCCGCCGCGAAGCGTGTCGTCGCCGTCGTGGCCGCCCAGATCGTCGTCGCCGGCCCCGCCGTAGAGCGTGTCCGCGCCGTCGTGGCCGCTCAGGTCGTCGTTGCCGGCCCCGCCGTGCAGCCAGTCGTCGCCTTCGTAGCCGTTCATCCAGTCGTCGCCTTCGTAGCCGTTCATCCGGTCGTCGCCGTCGCCACCGCGAAGCGTGTCGTCGCCGGCCCCCCCGCGAAGCCAGTCGTCGTAGTCTCGTCGCACCATAGTGAAATCTCCCAAGGTCCGGACCCGAGTTTCCGACGGACCGCCCCCAGACTAACACAGCCGCCGGCGCGCATTGCGTCCCGCACTTCGTCGATCCGCCGCCGCTTCCCGCGGTCGCGGGCCGGCCCTTCGTCCGCCGGGGTCGCCGCCGGATGCGCTCGAGCGGCGCGCAGGGGGCCGCAGCGGCCGCGGATCGCCCAGATCGCCGCCTGCCTCGCGCGCGCGGTACGACCGCGCACGTCCCCCGAGGAATCTACGATGCGATCCCGCCTGCCTCGCGCGCGCGGTACGACCGAGTTCGGGTCGTTCCTGCTCGACGGGCTGAGCCCGCCTGCCTCGCGCGCGCGGTACGACCGAGTTCGGGTCGTTCCTGCTCGACGGGCTGAGCCCGCCTGCCTCGCGCGCGCGGTACGACCGCGGGCGCTGCAGAAGCGGCTAAAGCGGGTGACGCCGCCTGCCTCGCGCGCGCGGTACGACCAAGCGACACTCCCGCGGAACCTGACGCCGGGGGCCGCCTGCCTCGCGCGCGCGGTACGACCGCCATTGTCGACCACCTCGCCGGCGGCGTAGCCCCGCCTGCCTCGCGCGCGCGGTACGACCGTGCATGGGCGAGCGCGCAATCCAGAGTGCAGCCCGCCTGCCTCGCGCGCGGTACGACCGATCCTGCAGGACCTGGTGCAGCAGGCGCACACCCGCCTGCCTCGCGCGCGCGGTACGACCCTCCAGCCCGCCTCCGTAGAACGGGAGCTGCACCGCCTGCCTCGCGCGCGCGGTACGACCCTGGACGGATGTGGGGTGGTTCTTGCTTGGCATCCGCCTGCCTCGCGCGCGCGGTACGACCTTCGGCACGAAGCCTCCGGATGACGTTCAGCACCCGCCTGCCTCGCGCGCGCGTGTACGACCTCCGGCCGAGGGTTCCGCGGCCCGTGGCTCGAACCGCCTGCCTCGCGCGCGCGGTACGACCCTCGACGCACCCGGGGACGAGACCGCGCTGCGCCCGCCTGCCTCGCGCGCGCGGTACGACCGTACGAGACGGTCTCGCGGATCGAGCCCGGGACCCGCCTGCCTCGCGCGCGCGGTACGACCTCTCGAGCGGCGCCCGCTGGCGGCCGAACCCGGCCGCCTGCCTCGCGCGCGCGGTACGACCCTTTGTCAAGGGGGGTGAAGCGCCCTCGGACCCCCCTTGCCCGGTTCCCGCCGGAGCCGGCCTGCGGACGTCGGCAGAGCCGTGCCGCCCGTGCCGACTCCGCCATCGCGGGGTTCTGCCGGGTCCCATGGCCGGGGCCCCTACCGCACCGTTACGGAACGGAGCCTGACCGGGCCGAACGCACCCGTCCCGGCCGAATCCTCGGGGGCGTTCCCGTTCCGCCAGGGAATCGAGATCCCGGTCGTCCAAGGCTTCGAGGACCGGATCCAGGAGTTCCGCGGTGGCCGGGGTCTCCAGGGTCTCCGGCCGGGCCTGCCGCCCGTCCCGGTACTCCTCCCGGATCGCGAGGATCGTGGCGATGGCGTCGTGCAGTCGCGGTCCGCGAGAGCGCCGCTCCTTCGGCGTACGGTACGCCGTCTTCGCCGCACCCGCCCGTCGACGCCGGCGGTAACGGCGCTGGCGTTCGGCGTGGGACCGGGTCACGATCCCGGATCTCCCGGTCCCGGATGGTACGACCCGGTTACGGAACGGTCGCGGCGGCCGGCCGTGTGCGAGGATCCGCCCGGCTTCGGAGGGCGGGGTCGTACCGGGTCGGGGTTTCCCGCAGGGCACAGACCCCTGCGAGCCGGCGGTCGGCGACGGAGCGCACGGCTCGCGCAGGCCGGTGGCCGCGAAGCCGCAGGGCCGGGTACTGGGCCCGGCGGGCCGGGTCCTGCGGCATCGCGACGCGCGCCCAGGGATCGACGGCCTCCTGCAGGCGAGGATGGGCGGCCCGCCGGCGGACCACGATCACCGATGTGCCGGAACGTCGGGGGACGGGGGCCACACCGGACCGGCACCGCAGAGCCGGATCGTCTCGCCGTCGCAGGGCCTCCGGTGCTTCTGCGCGCAGCGTGGCCCGGACGATCTGCCGACGCCCGGTCGCGAACTCCGGATCTCTGCGTCCCGCTGCACCGCCGGCCCCGATGCGGATTCCGATCCCTCTTCCTGCTGCATCACGTCCGTCGTCTGCCGGTCGATCTCCTTCCGCACGTCCGCCCGTGGTCCGGTGACGAGGTCCAGCGGGGCGAACCCCACCCGGAGAGGGCCCACGGCGGCTTCCGTGGTGCCATCCGCCACTCGGATGGCCGGCGCTCGGAGGGTCTTCAGGACGGTGTCGGCATCCCGGCGCCGCACGCGATGGCGGCGAAGGATCCGGGGCACGGTGCTGGCGCGGAGTCTGCGGGCCCGGTCCGGCGCAAGACCATCCCATGCTAGTAGTACGGAAACGTTGAACTGACGACAGTATTCTGGCAAGATTTCCGTGTCGGTCCGTGTCGGCCCCGTGTCGGTGTGTGTCGGCACGCGTGGGCGCCTGATCGGTACGGCGCTTTCTTGTTCATCCCCACAGACCCGATGCCGAACGTGCAGGCGCTCACACTCTCCTGGGGATCGGACGGATCCGGTTTCCGGGAACCGAGCCTGCCTGCAGGGGTTCGGTGCGGGGATCGGAGTGGATCATGGCCAACCCTCAGGGCAGGAAGCTCGATCGAGTGCGCCTTTCGGCGCCGGAGCGCCGGGAACTCCAGGCGATCGTCGACGGTACCGGAGCCGCCTGGCGTCGTCGTCGGGCGCAGATTCTCCGGATGGCGGACGAAGGGCGCGACGGCGGCAAACTCCGGGATGTGGACATCGCGCGCGGCTTGGGCATCGGCGCTTCGACGGTCGGACGCCTGTGCAAGCGCTGTGTTCTGGAGGGTCTGGAGGCCGCCCTCCGCCGCCGGGAGCCTTTCATGCCGCCACACTTGACGTGCGTCGGTCCGTCCGTCATGGTGACGGCATGCAAGTCGGACTTCGACATCTCCGCGCCGACACGGTCGAGTGGCTGAAGGCGGCGGCGGCCGAGGACGGCCGGACGCGTCATGCGCTGGCGCGCGAGCTGTGCGAACGCGAGGACTGGCGCAACGCCCGGGGGCAGCCCTGCGTGTCCCAGGCGCGCGGGGTTCTGCCCGGGATCGCGAAGCGGGCGGGGTTCATGCTGCCCGAGGCGCGGCCGGGTCCGTGCCGCACGCCGGGCCGTCCGGGCGGCGAGGTGGCGCGCACCGACCCGGACCGGAAGCTGGCGTGCACGCTGGCGGATCTCGGGGCGGTCACCCTGGTCCCGGTGGGCGCGGCCCCGGACCGGCGCCGCTGGCGCGAGATGATGGAGACCCATCATCCGCAGGGTTGGAAGCACCGGCCGGGGAAGGTCCTCAACTTCTGGGTCGTGTCGTCGCGCCACGGTCGTCTCGGCGGCCTCGGGTATACGGCTGCAGGCTGGCATCAGGCGGCCGGGGACGCGGCCATCGGCTGGTCGGCGACGGCGCGGGCCGCGAATCTGGTGCAGCTGGTCCAGCAGCACCGCTTTCTCCTGCTGCCCGGCGTCCGGGTCGCCCGGCTGGCCTCGCACGTGCTGGCCCGGTCGACGGCGCGCCTGGCCGCGGACTGGAAGGCGGCGCACGGGACCCGGCCGCAGGCGGTCTACACGTATGTGGGACCCGAACACCGCGGCACCTGCTATCGTGCGGCCGGGTGGAGCCGCTGCGCCGAACCGACCTCGGGCCGGCCGCCGGGAGGCCGTGCGACCACGCCGAAGGCGGTGTGGATCCGGCCCTTGGCCGAGGGCTGGCGCGAGGTCCTGTCTCGGGAGCGGGGCGCCGTCCTCGGTACCACGTCGGAGCCGTGGCGGCCCGGGAACGCCGACTGGGCCGACATCGAGTACGGCCGCGGTTCGCATCCCGACGGCCGCGTGCGCACGCGGGTGCTGGAGATGGGCCGGGCTTGGGAGAACGCTCCGGGCGCGTCCCTGCCCGTGATCTTCCCGTCTGCCGCCGCGCAGAAGGCCGCGTACCGGCTGTTGTCCAGCGCCCGGGTCACGATGGAACACATCCTCGATCCCCACGCCGAAGCCACGGTCGAACGCTGCCGGCAGGAGCGGGTCGTCCTCGCCCTGCAGGACACCACGACGCTGAATTACAACGGGCACTGCACGACGAAAGGGCTGGTGAACCTTGGAGGCGGGGGCTCGGGCACCCGGGGAATCCTTGCCCATTTCACGCTGGCGGTGACCGAGGGCCGCCGCCCGCTCGGCGTGATCGACCTCAACGCCACCCAGCGCGAGGGCACGGAAGCCCCGGACCGCGACGCCACCCAGCGCGAGGGCACGGAAGCCCCGGACCGCGACGCCACCGAGCGCGAGGGCACGGAAGCTCCGGACCGCGACGCCACCGAGCGCGAGGGCACGGCAGCCCCGGACTGCGACGCCACCGAGCGCGAGGGCACGGCAGCCCCGGACCGCGACGCGGTCAAGCCGGAGAGTGTGCGCTGGCTTCAGGGACTCGAACGCGCCCGCCAGTTGGCCGCCGCCTGCCCCGACACCCGGGTGGTCACGGTCTGCGACCGCGAAGGCGACATCTGGGAAAGGTTCGTACAGGCGCGCGCCGGCGGCGTCGGGCTCCTCGTACGCTCCGACCGCGGCCGGCAGCGACGGGTGGTCCGCAGCGACGGCTCCGTGGCGGACCTGTGGGAGGCCATGGCGGAGCCGCCGGTTCTGGGAACGAAGACGGTCCACCTCGCAGCCTGCGGCGGACCCCGTCCGCGCCTCAAGCGCACCGTGATCCTCGAGCTCCGCGCCGCCGTCGTCCACCTCGTGCCGCCGAAGAACCGGGACGACCGGACGCCGATGCCCATGCTCGCCGTCTCGGTCCGGGAAGCCCGGCCGCCCAAGGGCCGCGAGCCGCTCCACTGGGTGCTGCTCTCCACCGAGGGCGAGGCCGACCTCCCGCACGCTCGACGCATGGTCGCCTGGTACGAGGCACGCTGGACCCTCGAGGAGTACTTCCGGGTCCTCAAGGTCGGCGCCCGGATCGAAGAACGCAAGCTGCAGGACGCCGACGACCTGCGCACGTGCCTCGCTTTCGATGCCATCACCGCATGGCGGGTCATGGACCTCGAGCGCCTCGCGCGCGATCCGCCCGACCGCCCCGCCCTCGAGTTCTTCACCGACCGCGAAATCGGGGTTCTCTACCGATGGCTCCGGTACGATCGCATCATCCGTGCCCCGCCTGGAAAGCCGCCCGACATCCGCACCTTTGGGGTCGATCTCGCCCGCATGGCGGGCTTCCGGCCCAGCAAGCGTCAGCCGCTTCCGGGTACTGCGAAAATCTGGCAGGCGTGGCGGAAATTCAAGACCGGACTCGAATTCGTCCAATCAGAAGGGAACCGCACATGAGCCAGATTGCGTCAACAACGGGCTATTGAAAGGCCGGGAGCAGGAGAACCGCCGACCGAAACTCCGGGACGGGGCGAAGGAGGCGAAGCGGGTGGCTCTGGCCGGTTCTTCCCCGCCCGAGGGTTGTGTCCGCTGGACGCTGAAGCTGCTGGCCGGTCGTCGGATGGAGATGGAGATCGTCGAGAGCATCTCGAAAGAAACGGTACGGAGGACTCGGAAAAAAAGGAGATCAAGCCTTGGCTGAAGCCGTACGGGTGCATTCCCCCGAGCCGTAACGCGCCGTTCGTGGCGGCGATGGAGGAGGTGCTGGACACGGATCCGCGGGATGTTGCCGAAGACGAGGTTCGGGTTTGCATGGATGAGACCCGTCGGCAGCAGACGAAGGAAACCCGCCTTCCCCGTCCCGTGCGGCCCGGGCCGCCGGAAATCGTCGACTACGAATACGAGCGAAACGGTACGGCCCATCTCTTCCTGGCGTTCGCGCCCAACGAAACCTAGTAGTACGGAAACGTTGAACTGACGATAGTATTCTGGCAAGATTTCCGTGTCGGTCCGTGTCGGCCCCGTGTCGGTGCGTGTCGGCACGCGTGAGCGTCCGATCGGTACGGCGCTTTCTTGTTCATCCCCACAGACCCGATGCCGAACATGCAGGCGCTCATGCTCTCTTGGGGATCGGACGGATCCGGTTTCCGGGAACCGAGCCTGTCTGCAGGGGTTCGGTGCGGGGATCGGAGTGGATCATGGCCAACCCTCAGGGCAGGAAGCTCGATCGAGTGCGCCTTTCGGCGCCGGAGCGCCGGGAACTCCAGGCGATCGTCGACGGTACCGGAGCCGCCTGGCGTCGTCGTCGGGCGCAGATTCTGCTGATGGCAGACGAGGGGCGCGACGGCGGCAAACTCCGGGATGTCGACATCGCGCGCGGCTTGGGTATCGGCGCTTCGACGGTCGAACGCCTGCGCAAGCGTTGTGTTCTGGAGGGTTTGGAGGCCTCCCTTCGCCGCCGGGAGCAGGAGAACCGTCGACCGAAACTCCTGGACGGGGCGAAGGAGGCGAAGCGGGTGGCTCTGGCCGGTTCTTCCCCGCCCGAGGGTTGTGTCCGCTGGACACTGAAGCTGCTGGCCGGTCGTCGGATGGAGATGGAGATCGTCGAGAGCATCTCGAAAGAAACGGTACGGAAGACTCGGAAAAAAAGGAGATCAAGCCTTGGTTGAAGCAGTACGGGTGCATTCCCCCGAGCCGCAACGCGCCGTTCGTGGCGGCGATGGAGGAGGTGCTGGACACGGATCAGCGGGATGTTGCCGAAGACGAGGTTTGGGTCTGCAGGGATGAGACCAGCCGGCAGCAGACGAAGGAAACTCGCCTTCCCCGCCCCGTGCGGCCCGGGCAGCCGGAAATCGTCGACTACGAATACGAGCGAAACGGCACGGCCCATCTCTTCCTGGCGTTCGCGCCCAACGAAAACTGGCGTACGGTGAACGTCACCGACCGCCGCACGGCGCGGGACGGGGCGCAGTTCATCCGGGAACTCGCGGACGATCCTATCCCCGGCAAGAAGATCGTACGGGTCATGGACCACCGGAACACGCACGGTCCCGCATCGTTGTATGAAGCCTTTGCACCCCGGGAGGCCATGCGGGTGCGAAAGCGGTTTGAGTTTCGGTACACGCCAAAGCACGGAAGCTGGCTCAACATGGCCGAGATCGAAATCGGCGCGTTGTCGCGACCGTGTCTTCGACGACGCATTCCTGATCGCGCCACCATGCTGCGGGAGACCGCGGCGTGGGTCAAGCGCCGCAACGCGGCCGGCGGCACGGTCGACTGGCGGTTCACGACGGCAGACGCCCGGGTGAAACTGAAGTCCCTATACCCAGCAATTCAATGATTCTGTACTACTAGGCGCGAGCAAGGAGATCCCATACTCGGTGCTGTGATGCGATCGGAGTCTTGATCGCGGCGCGGGTCGACGCGTTCGAGTCTGCGATTGTGAGAGGTGCGGACGTCTGCGGCCCGGTGGCGGCGCGGAGCGGGGCGCGAGGGGCCCGCTTCGGCGGATCCGGGGCGGGCGAGAGGCCGGCCGGGTTGGGTGGCCCGGCTCGGATCCTTGCGGTTTCGGTCGGGGTGTGGGCGCGGTCCGCCGGGTCTTGTGACGGCGTGCAGGACCGGCTTGCGCGGGTCGGCATAGGGGTGACGGGCGTCGGCGAAGCGGTGGAAGGGCTGGGGCAGCTTCCGCGGGTGGTGGAGGATGACGGCAAGGGCGAGGGTGTGGAGGATCGCGTGGTTTGCGGGCGGGGTGCGGGCCCGGAGCCTGGAGTCGTCTTCGCGGAAGGTGGCGTCGCGGATGGGGTGAGGGCGTTCGACCACCCAGGGACCGCGGTTCCCTGCGAGTAGCGGTTGCGGCGAGGCGCGGGCGGTCGCGACCGAGGTCCTGCCGTAGGCGTGCTCGGTGGTCGGTTTTCCGGATTTCGTGCATTCGACGCGCCGGGTGACGCGAAAGATCGGTTGGACGTGGGGATCGTGGACCATCTTCGCGGGCGGGGTGAAGACTTCGATGCTGCGCGGCTCGACGCAGCCGTGCTCGAGCGTGGGCGTTTCGCGGTAGCGTCCCGTGCTCGTGGTCTCCCCATGGAGGCTCTCGAACATCTCGAAGGTCTTGGAAGCGTTTGCCCTTGACCGTCATCATCCCGTCGGCGCCTTGGGTCTCGACGATCCGCCGTGCCGTCTCGCGGGGGGTGGGGAGCGCGTCGAGCGTGCGCAGACGGCCGGCCACCGGCGCCGTCTCGAGCGCGGCGTGGACGGCAGCGATCTCCCCGCCCTCATCGTGATCGTGGAGGATCGGGACCGGCATGCCGGTCCCGGGCTCGATCCGCGAGACCGTCTCGTACTGATCCTTGCCGGTGCGGTGGGCGCCGCGAAGGCGCGTGCCGTCGACCGCGATCGCGGGGCCGACCCGCAGGCGCGGCTGCGCCCAGCGCCGCAGCGCCTCCTCGATCCACACCGGGTCGGGGTTCTGCAGCACCCGGTGCACGGTCGATGGGGACACCGGTTCCTACCGGCCGGTGTCCGGGTTCTCCCACGCACCGATCTGCGCCAGATCCTTCTGCGTCATCGCCTTCGCATAGCGTGCCGCCGCCACCGCGCCGTGCCGATTCGCCCGCCGCGCCCGCACGATCACGCACCGCACCGAGGGGATGCCGTGCGTGCGCCCCTGCGCGCGCCGGACGTCGGAACGCGCCGCACCCTGCGGGTACATCGAGCGCAACGCCCGCGCCGACCGGCCGCTCTGCGTCGCCCGCAACGCCCACGCCGCCGGAAGCGGCGCACGATCCCGCAACCGACGACCGGCGCCGCGACGCAGCGGAACCCCGTACCGATCCTTCGCCTCTCCGTGCGGATCGGGATCGCGCCCGTGGGCGCGCGCATCGCCCGTGCTCCTGCCCACGCACGTCCCGTTCGCCGCCTGGTACCGGGTGCCGCGGAACTTCGTCGGCGAGACCCACGACTCCGCCACCCGCAACGGATGGCCGTACGCAGCTTTCCAGTCGTCGCTGAGACGCCGCTCCATCCGCGACCACGCACACGAGGCAAGACCCCGAAACGCTCGGCGCCCCCCCCAGAATCACAAACCTCGTGTGGGTTCCGATCTGGTGCAACCGCTCCAACGGTTTCTCGCGGCGCCCGCCCATCCCACGGTCCCGCGACGCACAGCGGAAGGCGCCCGTCTGCCCGCCCGCAGCGCCCATTCACCGCCCGCGCCACGTGCACACGGAGCGCAGACCTCGACCCGCAAACTGCTTGAAACCCAGATCGTGATGACGGTCCACCACACGGTTCCCGCGACACACCTCATCCGGCCGCGCAAGACGCACCGCCACATCCCGGAGCGCACAACCCTCCGGGGTCGTCTCGAAAACATCCGCGGCGCGTTCCATGACCACCACGGATCCCATGCCGCTTCACAAACAGCCCGCACCAATCCGAATCATCCGGAACCCGCGGAACCCAGCCTTCCAACCAACCTAGCGTAGGATCGCCTTGAGGCGCGAGGGGTCCGTTTCGGCGGATCCGGGGCGAGCGAGAGGCCGGCCGGGTTGGGTGGCCCGGCTTGGATCCTTGCGGTTTCGGTCGGGGTGTGAGCGCGGTCAGCCGGGTCTTGTGACGGCGTGCAGGACCTGCTTGCGCTGGTCGGCATAGGGGTGGCGGGCGTCGGCGAAGCTGTGGAAGGGCTGGGGCAGCTTCCGCTGGTTGTGGAGGATGACGGCAATGGCAAGGGTGTTGAGGATCGCGTGGTTTGCGGGTGCGTTGCGGGCCCGGAGCCTGGAGTCGTCTTCGCGGAAGGTGGTATCGCGGATGGGGTGATGGCTTTCGACCACCCAGGGACCGCGGTTCCCTGCGAGGAGCTGTTGCGGCGAGGCGCGGTCGGCCGCGACCGAAGTCCTGCCGTAGGCGTGTTCCATGGTCGGTTTTCCGGATTTCTTGCATTCGACGCGCCGGGTGACACGGAAGATCGGTTTGACGTGGGGATCGTGGATCATCTTCGCTGGAGGGGTGAAGACTTCGATGCTGCGCGGCTCGATGCGGCCGTGCTCGAGCGTGGGCGTTTCGCTGTAGCGTCCCGTGCTCGTGGTTTCCCAGTGGATGCTCTCGAACGTCTCGAAGGTCTTGGGAGCGTTGCCCTTGACCGTCCTCATCCCATCGGCGCCATGGGTCTCGACGATCCGCCGTGCCGTCTCGCGGGTGGTGTGGAGCGCGTCGAGCGTGCGCAGACGGCCGGCCACCGGCGCGGTCTCGAGCGCGGCGTGGACGGCGGCGATCTCCCCGCCTTCGTCATGATCGTTGAGGATCGAGACCGGCATGCCGGTCCCGTGCTCGATCCGCGAGACCGTCTCGTACTGATCCTCGCCGGTGCGGTTGGCGCCGCGAATGCGCGTGCCGTCGACCGCGATCGCGCGGCCGACCCGCAGGCGCGGCTGCGCCCAGCGCCGCAGTGCCTCCTCGATCCACGCCGGGTCGGGGTTCTGCAGCACCCGGTGCACGGTCGATTGGGACACCGGCTCCTACCGGCCGGTGTCCGGGTTCTTCCACGCACCGATCTGCGCCAGATCCTTCTGCGTCATCGCCTTCGCGTAGCGTGCCGCTGCCACCGCGCCGTGCCGATTCGCCAGCCGCGCCAGCACGATCACGCACAGCACCGAGGCGATGCCGTGCGTGCGCCCCTGCGCGCGCCGGAAGTCGGAAAGCGCCGCAAAATGCTGGTACATCGAGCGCAACTCCCGCGCCGACCGGCCGCTCTGCGTCGCCCGCAACTCCCACGCCGCAGGAAGCGGCGCACGATCCCGCAACCGACGACAGGCGTCGCGACGCAGCGGAACCCCGTACAGATCTTTCGCCTCCCCGTGCGGATCGGTAGAGCGCCCGTGGGCGCGCGCATCGCCCGTGCTCCTGCCCACGCACGTCCCGTTCGCCGCCTTGTACAAGGTGCCGCGGAACTTCGTCGGTGAGACCAACGACTCCGCCACCAGCAACGGATTGCCGTACGCAGCTTTCCAGTCGTCGCTGAGACGCCGCTCCATCCGCGACAACGCAAACGAGGCAAGACCCCGAAACGCCCGGCGACCTCCCAGAATCACCAACCTCGTGTGGTTTCCGATCCGGTGCAACCGCTCAAACTGTTCTTTGCGGCGCTAACCCATCCAACGGTCCCGCGGCGCACAGCGGAAGGCGCCCGTTTGCCAGCCCGCAGCGCCCATCCACCGCCCGCGCCACGTGAACACGTAGCGCAGACCTCGACCCGCAAACTGCTTGAAACCCAGATCGTGATGACGGTCCACCACACGGTTCCCGCGACACACCTCATCCGGCCGCGCCAGGCGCACCACCACATCCCGGAGCGCAAAACCCTCCGGAGTCGTCTCGAAAACATCCGCGGCGCGTTCCATGACCACCACGGATCCCACGCCGCTTCACAAAAAGCCAGCACCAATCCGAATCCTCCGGAACCCGCGGAACCCAGCCTTCCAACAAACCTAGCGTGGGATGGCCGTGCCATGAATCCCGGGACGGACATGCAGTAGGAGAGCGACTCGTTCCTTGACCGGGTATGGGCTCCGGCGCGCACCCGCTCGACCGTCAGGTGGTTGGGCAGGATGGCAGGGTTGGTGATGTCGACGCGATGCTCGATCCCTGCCGGGAAAATCCTCGATCCCGTGATGGCGTACTCTCGGTGGGGCATGGCGTTGGTTCGGGCTTCCCGGATCCCCCGCTTGGGCAGAAGGTTCCGGTCTTCATGAATGTCGAGCCAAGCACGTCAGTGGAAAGGTCCCGGACAGTCCGACAGAAAAGTCCATTCTATGCTGCGGAGGGACCGCTGAGAGAGGGAGCAGAACGATGCAGAACGCTACGATCGCGATCAAACGTCATACCGGCAGCATGGGCTCGGAATACACCACGTTGCGCCTGCCGCCGGAGGAGGTGGCCATCTTCGCCCGCTTGGACTGGAATACGATTGCGAGGCGGGTGTTCATTGACCCCGCCGCCGGCCTCATCGCACTGATGTCGCCGTCCACCGATCATGAAACCGTCGGCCGGGGCGTGGACCGCCTCTTGGACGCGCTCGGCGACGCCGTCGGGTTCGACGCCGTTGGCTTGGGCTCGGCCCGCTGGCACGGGCCGGGTGGTCCGAATCGGGAAGGTCGGGCGACCGCCGAACCCGACTGCTGCTTCTACCTCGGCGAGACCGCCGAAGCCTATGTCCTCGCTGCCCTCAAGGGGGCCGACGACCGCCGGGCCTTCGAGGCGCGCACCCCGCCCGATCTCGTGGTCGAGGTCGAGCGCAGCCATGGCGACGAGGACAAGCCGGGGTTCTACCGAACGCTCGGCGTCCGCGAGATGTGGTGTTTGGACGTCGACAGGAACGACCATGTCAGCGTCGAGTTCCTCGACCTGCAGGCCAAAGACGGCCCGAAATCCATGGGTGCCTCCGTTGTACCCGTGAATTCATCGAGAAGGCCATCGGCCCCGCCAAGCTCGGGCGCCGCGCCGAACTGCGCGATATCATCGCTAGAGCCGCCGAAGCGGAGGCCGGACCCGCAAGCGGGATGGACGGCCCGGGCTGAGCGTTTGTTCCTAGGGCCTGTGAACATTACAGGCACCTGAGATTATAGTTCAGAACTCCATATAATCAGAAGTTTGCGGTGTTTTCTGAGGGTTTCGGCCCGTCCGAGGTGGCGCACCAGGATGCGGGCCACGGCCCGTTGCAGTCATGCCAGCGAGCTCTCCAGCCGTCGTTCATAGTCCTTCGCCCGACGTCGGCAGCGACCCAGCCCGCCGAACCACCGCTCGACGATCCAGCGTCGCAGAAGCACCTCGAAACCCTTCGGTTCCTTGGGTTGTGCCACGATCTCGGCCCATGGTTAACGAGATTGCGCCGATTGAGGCCCGGCATGGGCGATTTCCGGGATTCTGAGCGAAGAAACCCTTGAAAAACAAGGTTCATTCCATCAAGGCCTCCAAGTAGTGCCCGTTTCTTTTGGAGGGCCCTTGCGGGCGGACCGATCGGCATTGGATTGGGGTGCAGGTTCCTGCGACGGACCCGAACCGGCGGCGGCAGGGGCCGTTCCTACCGAACCAAATCCGGGCAGTGCAGCATCTACGACGCGCTGGGGGCCCCGCGGGCGCCGGAGGCATTCGAAGGTTGGCTCGGAAACCGGTTCAGCGCACGCAATGTAGTGCCTGAACAGCTTTGGAAGGGCGTCTGAACCCTTACGAAACAGTGTTTTGTGGAATTCCTTGTTAAACCGAAGTTCCGTATCTACTCACCCCCCTACTGATGACGAATCGTTTTTCCTGACGGGTTCGGATCCGGCATTTTCCCTTGTCCCTTTCACTCGCTCGCGACCGATGACCGGAGGTGCGTGTTCCGGCTGACAAGAAGCGGGTCGATCTTCGTCATCAGTAGGGGGGTGAGTAGATACGAAGTTCCAGAGATTTCACGGTGAATTTCAGGCCTAAGTGGTTGACTGTGCTGCATGGTATGCGATGGGACGACGCGCGGTTGTTCCCACGTAATGCAGGTGCTTGGGGCTTGACATGGAAGATTGGATGTCCTAATACAGTGTCTGCCCGGAAAATCACAGCACATTGTATATGCAACCATATTTGGAATCTGGGGAACCGAAGATTCCTTCTTTGAGAGCATATGACGTATCTACTCACCCCCTACTGATGACGAAGATCGATCCGTTTCTTGTCAGCCGGAACACGCACTTCCGGTCATCGGCCGCGAGCGAGTTAAAGGGGCAAGGGACAATGCCGGATCCGCACCCGTCAGGAAAAACGATTCGTCATCAGTAGGGGGGGGTGAGTAGATACCATATGACAACATATTCCGCTGAAATCAGGCTGGATTCGATGAATTTTCGCCCTGTCAATATTGGTCTTTCCTTCATGTAATCAGAATCTTAGGGATTTTCCGGGCAGGCACTATATAGGTTCCCATGTATATCGATACCGTTCCCAACCGCGGTTCTCCGCCCGCCATCCTCCTGCGCGAAGGGTGGCGCGAAGGCGGAACCGTCAAAAAGCACACCCTGGCCAACCTCTCCCAGTGGCCGCCCGCGGTCGTCGAGGGATTGTGCATCCTCCTCAAGGGAGAAACCGCAGTCCGACGCCTCGACGACGCCTTCGACCTCGTCCGCTCCCTGCCCCATGGTCCTGGGGCCGCGGTGCTGGGAACCCTGAAGAAGCTGGGCTTGGACCGGCGGATCGACCCGAAGCCCTCACCTGAGCGCGATCAGGTCTTGGCCATGATCGTGGCACGCATCCTCGAGCCCACCTCGAAGCTGGCCACGGCCCGGGGGATGGCCGAGGCCACCCGCGGTCTCCACCTTGGGCGAGCTCCTCGATGCGGAGTGGGACGAGAATGCCCTCTACGGCGCCATGGACGGGCTCCTGGAACGTCCGGAGAGGATCGAGCGGTCCCTGGCGAAGCGGCACCTCGAAGAGGGCTGTCTGGTGCGGTCAGACCGGACTTCCGTGTGGATGGAGGGGAGAGCATGCCCCTTGGCCAAGCGAGATCATTCCCGGGATGGCAAGAAGGGCAAGCTGCAGATCGAGTTTGGCCTTCTGTGCGACCGGGACGGATGTCCGGTGTCGGTGCCGGGGTTCCCCGGCACCACGGCGGACCCGGCCACGCGGTCCTCGCAGGCCGCCACGCTGCGGGAGCGGTTCTCCTGGGCGAAGGGGGTGCGGGTTTGGGGGATCGGGGGATGCGGACCGAGGCGCGCATCCGTGAGGAGGTGAAGCCTGCGGGCCTGGACGGGATCCGCGCCTTGAGGGGACCGGCCATCCGTTCCCGGGTGGAGGCCGGCGACATCGAGAGGTCGCTCTTCGACGAGCGAGACCGGGTGGAGATCGCCAGCGATGCGGATCCCGACGAGCGCCTCATGGTCTGCCGCAACCCCCTGCTGGCCGAGGACCAGGCCCGCACGCGTCAGGAGCTGCTCGAGGCCACCGAGGCGCTGCTCGCACCGATGGCCGCAGCGACACGGCGCGACCAGCGCCGCCTCAAGGGGGCCGGGAAGATCGGGGAGCGGGTCGGCACGGTCATCGGCAGGTACAAGATGGCGAAGCACTTCACGTGGTCCATCGACGATGGCGGTGTCTTCACCTACCAGCGAAACGACGCCTCCATCGCTGCCGAGGCCAGGCTCGACGGTCTCTACGGGGTCCGCACCAGCCTGCCGCAGAGCGAGCTCGACGGTTCCCGGCACGGTGCGCGCCTACCAGCGGCTGAGCTCCGTGGAACGGGCCTTCCGCAGCCTCAAGACCGTGGCCTGAAGGTGCGTCCCGTCTACCACCGCACCGAACCCCGAGTCCGCGCCCATGTCTTCCTGTGCAGGCTCGCCTACTACGTCGAAGGGCACATGCGCCGGAAACTGAAGCCCATGCGGTTCGACGACGAGGATGCCGAAGGCGCTGAGGCCCGGCGGTCGTCCGTCGTGGCGCCGGCAGAAATCTCGGCGGGCGCCCGGGCCAAGGCGGCCACGAAAAGGACGCCCGGAGGGGATCCGGTGCACAGCTTCCGCACCCTCATCGGTGATCTCGCGACCCTCACCCGCAACACCGTGGCGCCCCGCCTTGCGGGCGCCGAACCCTTCCCGGTCACCACACGGCCCACGCCACTCCAGAGAAAGGCATTCAAGCTCCTGGGCGTGAAGCCATAGTGTACCCAGTCCGACACCGCTGAAATGTACCGAATGTCATTCCTATCAGATACTTAGGTCTGATCGGCTCTGGAACTTCAGTCTAGCACGCCCATGTCATCGGCCCGTGGCCGGTTCCTGCCGGGAACCATACCCGACAGGGTGCAAGCGGCTTCCGGCAGCAACGGTGTTTGGAGCGGACCGAGAAGGGGAACCTGACACCAGCATGCTCTGCGGATGGTCAGCCGCTCGGTGATCGCTTGTCGGAATCTGGTGGACTTCGTCTCGGTGCTTGCGTTACGGGACGGAATGGTGGCAGTCTTCGGCCGAATCCGGATGCTGCCATGAAGACAGGTCCGGTTCGCATTGAACCGAACGACCGGGGCACTGCCCGCCGACATGCACGAAAAATTGAAGTCTTATGCGCGGTTCGGCCCGCTTGCTGATCCCGTCATCTCCGTCGATCACTCCGGCAGATTATTGCGGGAACAGATGGATGCATAAGAAAGAAAGCATGTTCCTTCCGATCACCGGCGCAATGCTTCCCACTGTAAGTCTGCAGTTCACGCGGCGTTGCAGGCCGGATCTCTGAGCTGTGACATTTCCCATCCAATTTGAAGCCGCGTTCGAAGCGTTGGCTGGACATCCCGCTTTTCCATGGCAACAGCGGCTCTACGGGGAGCATTTCGCGTGCGGCATGCTGCCCCCAGCAGTGGATATCCCCACCGGCTTGGGCAAGACCGCCGTCATGGCAATCTGGCTGCTCGCGCGGGCGGCGGGAGCAGCCTTGCCCCGGCGTCTTGTCTATGTCGTGGACCGACGGGCCGTGGTTGATCAGGCGACCGAGTTTGCCGAACAACTGAGGAAACGGCTGGAGCAGGACGAACGGCTTGATTCGGTGCGATCCGCCCTCGGCCTCGGCAAGAAGCAATTGCCGATTTCCACTCTGCGCGGCCGGCATGTCGACAACCGGGAATGGATGGCCGATCCGGCGACGGAGGCGATTGTCGTTGGCACCGTGGACATGGTGGGATCGCGGCTGCTATTCGAAGGTTATGGCTTGTCCCGCCGGATGCGGCCCTTCGTGGCAGGGTTGCTGGGCTGCGATACCTTGGTGTTGCTGGACGAGGCGCATCTCGCTCGTCCCTTCGAGCGCCTGCTCAAGACAATCGAAACGGGGCGGCGGCCGTCCGCGCAAGGGGCCGATGGGCTGGCGGGCACTTTCGCCGGCCCAGCGGTCCACAATGAGTTGCCGCCACCTTTCCACGTCCTGCCCCTGTCAGCCACACTGGGCCGCGAGTCCGACGGAAGCCTGTTCCGCCTGAATGACGACGACCGGAGAAATGGCACGGTCCGCGCTCGGTTGGAGGCACGCAAGAGATTGACAGTCGAGGATCTCTCGCCGGATCTGAGCCTCGATCGGGCGCTGGCCGACCGGGCTTGGGAACTGATGGAGGCCGCATGTGCAAACGCCGGCCAACCGCCTGCCGTGGCAGTCTACTGCGACCGCCGCACCGATGCCGGGAAGGTGGCGGATGATCTTCGCAAGCGCACCAGCCGAGAGCGGCCTCGGTCCGAAGTGATCCTCCTTGTTGGCGGCCGGCGGGTGCGCGAGCGGCAGAAGGTCACCCAGGAACTGCAGGGATACGGCCTTGTCGGCGAGAGTCCAACCCCGCGTCGCATGCCCGTGTTCCTCGTCGCAACCTCCGCCGGTGAGGTCGGGGTCGATCTCGACGCCGACCACATGGTCTGCGACCTGGTTGCTTGGGAGCGCATGGTGCAGCGGCTCGGCCGGGTCAACCGGCGCGGCAGAGGGGACGCGATGGTGCGGGTGATCGACCAAGACAAGCGAACCGGCAAACCAGACAAGAATTCGAGAAGTAAGACGGGCACCCTCGCCGTCGCCCGCCATGAAGCAGCACGCAGCCTTCTGTATGCCCTGCCGCTGAACGAAGCCGGCGAACGCCAAGCCGGACCCGGTGCCTTGGAGAACCTCGCCACCGACCCGGGCCAGCATGCACAGATCGCCGAAGCCACGACGCGAATGCCGCTTTACCCGGCGCTCACCCGCCCGCTGGTCGATGCCTGGGCGATGACCGCGCTGGAGGACCATGCCGGACGGCCGGAAGTCGGCCCGTGGCTGAGGGGCTGGGTAGAAGACGACGAGCCGCAAACCGCCGTGGTCTGGCGGCGCTATCTGCCGTTGCGGTTCCGGGCAGATGGCGGCGCAGCGCAGGCGCAGTCGAAACAGGCAATTCGGGCCTTCTTTGCCGCTGCGCCGCCACAGACGACGGAACTCTTGGAAACCGAGACGTCGCGAGTGGCTGAGTGGCTCACGAAGCGCGCGCGCAAGCAGTTGAAGGTATTGGACAAGGCAGCCGCACGGACGGTCGGACCGTCTCCCGCTCCCGGCGGCGACAGCGCGAACGACGGGGAAGAAGCTACCGAGGGCAGGCACTTTCTTGCGCCACTGACCGGCGCGACCGCCATCGCCTTCCTGCTCGACGCCGCCAACCGCCCGGCAGGCGTTCTGAGCCTCGCCGGGATCGACAAGAGCGGGCGCAAGAACCTGAACGCGCTACTCGCCGGCAAGCGATTGGTGGTGGATGCTCGGTTCGGCGGAATCAAAAACGGCTTGCTGGACGAGACAGCCAATGACCGAGCTTGCACGGTCGAAGACAATTGGGGCCAGCCCGAAGAGATTCCCTGGAACCTCAAGGTTGAGGCGTGCTCGGACGATGTATCTGACTCTGACGGCTGGCAGGCGGTGCTAGAGGTACCCTATTGCGTATCGGCGGAGGACGAGGCCCGGACCCGGCTGATTGTCTGGAAGCGCCGCGGCACCGGCGAGAGCGAGGATGCCCGGGCAGTGGCCCGCAAGGCCCAGCGCCTCGACGAGCATCAGGAATGGGCGGGGAAGGAAGCCGCGCGTATCGCCGATGCACTCGGCCTCCCGGAGGCCGACAGGGCCATGCTGGTCGCCGCAGCCCGCCACCACGACGACGGCAAGGCCGCAAAACGCTGGCAAGAGGCCTTCAACGCGCCTTCGGACTGGCGCAAGGGCGGCCCCTATGCCAAGACATCGGGGCCTTTCAATCGCCAGCGGCTGAACGGCTACCGGCACGAATTCAAATCGGTGCTCGATGCCGAAAGGGTTGGTCTCGGCAGCCTCGATCGCGCCGACCCGCGCTTCGAGCTGGCACTGCACCTGATCGCCGCGCATCATGGCCGCGCTAGGCCCGGCATCGGCATCGAGGGCTGCGATGCGGTGCCGCCGAGCGCGGCGGAACAGGGCGCGCGCACGATTGCCCTGCGTTTCGCGCGCCTGCAAAGGGGGTGGGGGCCTTGGGGCCTCGCCTGGTGGGAGGCGCTGCTGCGCGCCGCCGACCAAGCGGCCTCGCGGCGGCTCGACGACAACAAGGACGGGGCCGCGTGATGGCCGAGACGTCGATCCCGGTCGATCTCGCCAACCCCGGTCAGGTTTTCGCCTGCCTGGGCTTCCTCGAAGTCGCCGACGGCCTGCTCGGCGACGCCCGCGGCGGCTTCGCGTGGCGGGAGGCGGACGGCGCACGCTTCCGCCTCGCCGCGCGCGGCGACGACGACCCGGCCGCCCGCGTCCTGCGCTTTCTTGACGAAGCCACGGTAAAATCCATCGCGCCGACGGGGTCACCGCACAGTACCAAAAGATGGAACATTGGGACCGAGGCGGAAGACTCCGGCGCATTTCCGTTCAGGGATACTGGGCCCGACGTCCTGCCGGCGCGTCTAAGCGACGGCGACGGCAGAATCATCGTGATCGACCACTGGGGCGATCAGGGCCGGGCGGGGCGCGACAGGGTCAAGTTCTGGGCCGGCGCCGGCGGCTATCCGGGAGCCGGCCTGACACGCGATGCGCTCGACCTGCTTCGCGGGCGGGCGGTCGATCATGCGGATGCCCCCTTTTCGTTCAATGCCGAGCAAAGCAGCAGCTTCCGTTTCGACTGGCGGCGCGACTATGTGCCGATCGATGCGGGATTCTCGCCCAATGCCCACGGCGAAATCGTGATGAGGGGGTATCCGGTCGTCGAGTTGCTGGCCGCCATCGGCCTGACCAACGCCCGTCCGACATGGCGCAGTCGGCTTGAATACAGCTATGGCGTGGCTGGCCTGGCTAGCGACGGCCTCTACGACCCGATTTTTCTGCGCGCAGCCCTCGGCGTGGAGAAACCACCCTTCCCGGGACTGCCGTTCCGCCTGTTCGCCATGCGGCTGAGCTGGCCCGGACAGGAGGGCCAGGCCCGCTGCATCACCGAAGTCATCGAGGAGACCTTGCCGTCATGACCGCATTTGACACCGCTTTCGCCGAACGCTGCGCCAACAACAAACGCGACGGCTCCGTGGCGCTGACGCTGCGCCAGACCTTGCTGCCGGTGGAAGGCAAGGACGCCGTGATCTTTCCGCCGACCTATGCCGATGTCGGCTACAATATCGACACGCTCGCCGACGGCACCAAGATCGCTACCATCGACAGCGTAGGATCGCAGGCCAACCGCATGGAGCCGATCTTCGAAGACGATCCTTACGCTGCCTTGGCGCCGCAGGTGACGATAACCTACGGCAATGAAAAGTCGATCTCCATTTTCCGGGCCGGGCACCGGCTGGGCGACGCCCTCATCCGCTCCACTAAACTTGCCGATAAGGCCAACGCCGCGTTTACCGCCTATCTCGACACCGACGACGCCGCTCCCATCGCGCGGCTGGCGCCGACCTCGCTGGTCTTCGGCGTCTGGGATTCGCGTGACACGCAGGCCAAGCTGCCGCGCATCGTGCAATCGGTCATCCGCGCCTGGAATGTGGGCAAACTGAAGCGCTCCGCACAATACTCGCCGCCCGTCGATTACGCCGAACTAGGCACATTTACCGAAACCGAGCAGAAGAAACAGGAAGGGAACACGAAGAGCCCGCTCGCGCAGCGCGGCTTCGTGCATGTCCCGGCGACAGCGCAGCACGGCGGAATCATTGTGCATGGTGGCATACGCCGCACCGTGACCGTCAATCTGGTGGCGTTGCGCCGTCTGGGCGGCGACAATCCGTCGATGCTGCGCCGTTATGTGCTCGGCCTCGCGCTGGCGGCGGCGACCGCGCCGTTCGACGGCTTCCTGCGCCAGGGCTGTCTGCTCACTCCCGACCCTGAGGCACCGACGACATGGGAGGCGGTCGGACGCGACGGGACGCGCGAAGCCGTCGCACTGGATGAAAAGGTCGCTCTCACCTTCGCGCAGGATGCCGCAGCGGCGTTCGGCGTGGGCGAGAACCACACCGTCGCATTCGACAAGGGTTTGGCCAAGGCCGACGCTGCGAAGAAGGTCTGAATCGTGGAGCGCGCGCTGCTCGTCGCCGTACTATTCCATGAGGGCCGCTACCACGGTTCCGGAGGCTGGCCGCCCGCGCCAGCGCGGCTTTTCCAGGCGCTGCTGGCGGGAACGGCCCGGGGCGCGGCGGTACCGTCCGCGGTGCGGGAGGCGCTGGAGTGGCTGGAACAGCTGCCGCCCCCGGTAATCGCCGCCCCGTGCGCTAAGCAGGGGCAAGGCTACAAGAGCTTTGTACCCAACAACGATCTCGATGCCGCATTGTCCGGGAAGAGCGCTTCCGACATCGCGCGCGCGGTGGCGGAGGTCCGCGTCGGCAAGACCGTCCGCCCCGTCCTGTTCGATGCCGCCGCGCCGGTTCTCTACTGCTGGTCCTTCGGCGGCGACTACGCGCCGGCGGCCGTGTTGTGCGAGGCGGCAAGGCGGCTCTACCAGCTCGGCCGCGGCCTCGACATGGCCTGGGCCGATGCCGCCGTGTTCGACCCGGACGAGGCCCGAAGGCGGATCTCCGACCACGGAGGCATCGTCTACCGCCCATCGGCCGGCGGCGGAGTGGGTCTCAACCTGCTCTGCCCGCGGCCGGGAACGGAACGCAGCCTTGCGGCTCGCTTCGACGGAATGCGTACCCGCTTCCGCCGCAGTGGCAGCAACCGCAAGCCGGTTCGCGTCTTTGTCCAGCCGCCCAAGCCGCTCTTCGCAAACATCGTCTACAACGCACCGCCGGTTCGCCTTGCCTTTGAGCTGCGCGAGGGCGAGGCCCGCGGCGGCTTCGCCCCTCGCCGGCTGAGCGAAGCGGCAATGCTCGTTGCCGAAGTGCGCGACCGGGCCGCGCAGCTTCTGTGCGAGGCGCTGCCGGCGCAGACTGACGATGTCGAGCGCTACCTGATCGGCCGGGGCGCGACGGAGGCGGCCAAGGCGGCGCGGGTGCGGATCGTGCCGCTTCCGTCGATCGGCCATGCCCATGCCGACTTGGCGATCCGCCGCCTTGCGATCCATGTGCCGCAATCCTGCCCGTTGCGGGCGGGCGACCTCGCCTGGGCCTGCACACAGGCCGCCCGGGCCGGCGACGGCGTGGTGCATACTGAGTTGCAGCGCATCGACGCCGACGCCGACGGCATGGCGGCGCGCTACGAGCGACGCGGGCGCTGCTGGCGCAGCGTGACACCGCTGGCGCTCACAAGTGCCCGGCGCCGGCGCATTAATCCCGCGCGCACGAAGGAGGAACCCAAGGGCACAGAGGAACGGGCGCGCGAGGAGTCTCGCGCCGTTCACGCCGTGCGTCAAGCCCTGCGTCACGCCGGGGTCCGCAGCTTGCCGGCAGAGGTACGTGTGCAGCGGGAGCCGTTCGACAGCCATGGCGAACGGGCCGAAGCCTTCGCCGCAGGTACGCGCTTTACCGAGGGAATGCTGTGGCACGCGGCGCTGACCTTCGCCGAGCCGGTTGCCGGACCGTTGTTGCTGGGCGATGGCCGTTATCTCGGACTGGGCCTCATGTCCCCGTTCGACCCAATACCGGGTGTGCTGGCATTCGTGATCGGTTCCGGACTGGCTGGAGATGCTGACCCTGCCGAGGTCGCCCACGCCGCGCGCCGCGCCATGCTGGCGCGGATGCAAGCAGCCCTGCCACGCGGCCAGCGGCTCCCGCGCTATGTGAGCGGTCACGAAGACGATGGCAGCCCCGCCCGCGACGGCGCCCACCGCCATATCGCAGTCGCGTTCGACCCGGCGAGGCGGTGCCTGCTCTTCATCGCTCCGAGCAGGCTGCAACGCGGTGGCGTGACGTGGCGGGATGTCCACAATGACCATGCTGCGGTCGAACGCGCGCTGGAAGGCATGACGGAGTTGCGCGCTGGTCGGGCAGGCTGCCTGTCGCTCTCGCCGTTGGGGCTGGATGCCGACAGCGATCCGTTGTTCGCGTCTTCGCGGGTGTGGGAGAGCGTGACCGACTATTGCGTAACCCGCCACCGGCGCAAGCTCACGGACGAGGAAGCGCTGTGCGCCGACGTTCTGGCCGAACTCCGGCGCATCGGCTGGCCGGCACCGGCAGCCGCAGAGATCCTGTCGGCGCGACGCGGGCCGCGCGGCGGGCTTTCGGGCCGCCTGAGGCTCACCTTCGCCGCGGCCCGGGAAGGGCCGCTCGTCATCGGTCGCACGTCGCACAAGGGCGGTGGCCTGTTCGGGCCCTCGCGCGGCGCGGGGGCGGAACGCGCCGAGGATGTCGGATAATGGGTGGCAGTTGCAATGGTGAAGACAGCCGCACGGGCGCCGGTGCGTCGGACGACTCGGTGCGCGACCATGTGCTGCTGACGGTGCTCGGCACTGCGCCGTGCGCCGCGCGCTACCGTCTCGAGAACCGCGAGGTCGAGAAGCCGCTCGCCCCCCTCGCGCTCTACGACTTGCTCGCGCACGACCACCGGCCGGGACGCGTCGCAGCGCTGTGCACGCCGGAAGCGCAACGCAAAAGCTGGCCAACGCTCAAGGCGGCGCTAGACGGCCGATGCCAGACGGAACTGGTCCGGGTGTGCGGGGGCGACACCCCGGAAAAGATCAACGCCTTCATGGAGCAGGCCGCCGAAGCCGTTGGCGACAAGGCCGACATCACCATCGACGTCACCCACGGCTTCCGGCACTTCTCGTTCCTCACCTATCTGGTCGTGCTGTATGTCTCCGCGCTGCGCGGCGTGCGGGTGCGGGGCGCTTGGTACGGCCTGTTGCGCGAGAACGGACCCAGTCCGTTCCTCGATCTGCGCGGCCTTCTGGAGCTGCCGCGCTGGCTCCATGCGCTGCGGGCGCTGAACGATACCGGTAGCGCGCAGCCGCTGGCCGCCATCCTCCGGAGCGACTCGCGAGAACCGTCGGCGAAGAAGATGGCGGACGATCTGGCACGAATGTCGGACGCCTACCTCTCCGGGATTCCGCTTGAACTGGGCCGGCAGGCGGGCCTTGTGTGCAAGCAGCATATCAAGCCCCTGCGAAAGCTGATCTCAAACGACTACCGCCTGCCGCTGGGCGACGAACTGGTCGGTCGGATCAGTGATTTTCTTCGGCCCCTCGCGCTGCCGGTTGCCGGCAACGAATGGAAGAGCCAAGTGCCGTTGAACGAGTGCGAATTGAAACGGCAGGCCCGGCATATCGACGACTTGCTGGATCGCGGACATGTCGCCACCGCGCTCGGCCTGATGAACGAATGGACCGTCTCCTGGGTCCTGTGGGCGCGAGGACCAAGGGACAAATGGCTCGACTACCCCGGCGGACGGCACGGCGCGGCCAAACTGCTCGACGCGATCGAGGCCGTCGGCAGGGACGGGGCGTTCCGGGAGCATTTGGGCGAAGAGCAGCAACGGCTGGGAACATATTGGGAGCGGCTGCGAAAGCTTCGCAACGGATACGCCCATCACGGAATGCGTCCGCAGGTTCTCGTCGGAGATCCCGAAGCGTCGAAGAATCTGAATCATGTTCTACGGTACTGGAAAGAAACACTGCGCAACTGCCCCGTCATGCAATTGCCCCTCGGCATGCAGCCGGGCCGGCACATCCTGGTCAGTCCCATCGGAATGCGTCCGGGTGTGCTGTTCAGCGCGCTGCAAGCGTACAGAAACGACGGGGACGGCCGCGAGCCGGACTTGTGCCTCGTCATCTGCTCGCACGAGACAGCGGGACGGATCGCGGAAGCGGCGGACCGCGCCGGGTATCGAGGCGCGGTCGAGAGGCTTTGCCTTAACGATCCTTACGGAGACCAGTCGGAGATTGAGCGATTGGCAAAGGCGGCGCGGTGCCATTTCGTGGGCGCCGTGGATGTCGTTATCAATGTCACCGGGGGAACGACATTGATGGGCTTGGTTGCCGAGGCGGTCGCCGGTGCCGCGCGCGGGCTGGCCTGCCCGGTGCAGCGATTCGGACTGATCGACCGCAGAACGGCGGCGGAACAGGAAAGGGATCCCTGGCGGGCCGGACAGACCTTCTGGCTCGACAAGAGGGATAACGACGATGCCGACGACGATTGAGGCGACATACCGAGCCGTCACCCCGCTGTTCTGCGCGGGGGCGGACCGCGCGCGCCCGGAACTTCGCCTGCCGAGCTTCAAGGGGGTGCTGCGCTTCTGGTGGCGGGCGCTGGCTTGGCCGCGATACGCTGGCGACCTCACCCGAATCCGGCAGCGCGAGGACAGCCTCTTCGGTAGCGTCGGCGGCCAATCCCGCGTGCTCATGCGCCTCGAGCGAGCAGACCAAGAGCCGAAGACCTGCAATAGGGATTCGGTGCTGACGGCGGCCGCCGGCGGCCGGGAACCGGTCGGGGCCGGGGCGCGCTATCTGGGCTACGGCGTCATGGAGGCCTTCGACAGCAAGGGCCGAAGCAAGAAGGCCGGCCAACTCACCCGCGGTTGCCTGCGCACACCGTTCGAATTCACCGTGCGCCTGCGCTGCCGCGAGGTGTGCGAGGTGGAATTGGTGCTGCTTCGCGATGCACTCATCGCCCTCGGCACTCTCGGCGGCATGGGCGCGAAGAGTCGTAAGGGCTACGGCTCGCTGGCGCTACGATCGCTTCGCGTGGGTAACAAGCGGCGATGGAGCGCACCGGAGGCCTTGAAGGATTTGCAAGCAGAGATCGGGAAGCTGCGATACGAACAAGAAGAGGAAGATCTTCCTGAATACACGGCCTTCTCGTCCCGCGCCCGGCATGTCCTGCTGTACGCCGCTGGTGCGAACCCGCTGGAACTGCTTGACTTAGTCGGCCGGGAGCTTGTCCGATACCGGAGTTGGGGCCGGAACGGGAAGATCCTGGAGGATGAAGACTCGGAAAAGAAATTCAGGGACGACCACGACCTGATGAAGGGCGGGAGGCCGGCAAAACACCCGCGCCGCATCGCCTTCGGCCTGCCCCACAATTACGGAAGAAGGCAAGTCATTCCGAGAGGGAGGAATCTCGACCGGCGTGCCAGCCCGCTGTTCATCCATATCCACGAGTGCGGCGGCACACCGGTTGCGGTCCTGTCGTTTCTGCCGGCCCGGTTCCTGCCGCGAGGGACGACCATCTCGGTCGACCACACAAAGGTTCGGATGGCGCCGGAGCAGGAACTCTATCGCCCGATCCACTGCTTCCTCGATCGTCTGCTCGACTGGAAAAGGCGTGAGGAACCGTTCGACGAGGCCATCGAGGTGCGACCGTGACACTTCGTCTCGACATTGCCGTTGGCCCGGTGCAGGGCTTCGTCCTCCAGTCGCGTCGCACCCGCGACCTTTGGGGAAGTTCATATCTTCTCTCGTTTCTCGCGGGGCATGCGATGCATGGCGCGGAGCAAGCCGGAGGCCGCATCGTCCAACCCATGGTCAAGGGCGATACGCTTTACCGTTGGACGGGAGGCGAAAGGGTTGGCGAGCCGCCTAGCATCGGCTCACTACCGAACCACTTCGCGGTCGATGTCGAAGCGGAGGCTGAACCTGTCGCCCGCGCTGCAGTCGCAGCCCTCCGAGGGGCATGGACACGAATCTGCAACGCCGTGTGGGGGAAGTTCGTTGCGGAGGCCTGCGAAGGCGGCACCGGCACGCAGGCAATCTGGGACCGCCAGGTCGCCGCCTTCTGGGAAGTGGCGTGGTGCGCCGGGCCTGCCGAGGACGGCCTTCTCGCCCGGCGCAAGCATTGGCGGAGTCACCTTCCGCCGACCGAACCAGGCGACAAGTGCACGGTCATGCACGACCTGCAGGAGCTTTCGGGCCATGTACGTTCGGCAGGCAGGGCCGGAAGGGTCTCGCAGGACCGCTTTTGGGAGTATCTACGCGGGCGGGTCGGTGCGCTGGATCTGAGGGACAACGAGAGGCTGTGCGCCATCGCCCTGATCAAGCGCCTGTTCCCGCGCGTCGCCGACGACGCGCTGGGATGGAAGGAGGGGAGGTCGCGCTGGCCGTCGACGGTCCATATCGCCGCCCGGCCATGGCTCCACCGGGTGGAAAACTGTGCGCCGGACCTGGCACGCGACTATGCTGGGCAGGTTATGCAGTTCGCACCGTCCGGCGTCCTGTCCGAACGCTGGCTGGACCGGGAGCGTTCCGCCGCCGGCAACTTCCCTCGCCTCGATGCCAATTGGTATCACCGAGAAGCGGTTGAGAGCACGCGGTTGTGCCCACTCGACACCCATGCCGGGGACGGTGCGCGCGCCAATCTTGCCGGGAAGTTGAAAGCAATCTGCCGCGCCAAGGACCGGAACGGACAGCGTCTCGGGCCGCCGTCCTCCTTCTACGCCCTGCTTCTCGCCGACGGCGACCAGCTGGGCAGGCTGGTGGGAGAGACCGGCGGCGAACAGGTCAGCCGAGCGCTGGCGGCATTCATGGCGCAAGTGCTGGAAATCGTGCGCAAGCATGGCGGCGAGACCGTCTATGCCGGGGGCGACGATGCACTGGCCCTACTGCCGGTCCCCGGTGCGCTGCCATGCGCCGAGGAGATGGCCGAATGCTATCGCTCGGCTTTCAGGCATGAGGTGGGAGCCACCCTTTCGGCTGCGGTCGCCTTCGTGCATATTCGCTATCCGCTCGGCGGCGCGCTGCGCGAGGCCCGCCGGCTGCTTGACGAGGTTGCCAAGGAAGGCAACGGCCGCGACTCGCTGGCGGTCGGAGTCCTCAAGCCCGGCGGGTTGAACTCCCAATGGGTCACGACATGGCACCGGCCGCGCCCTGACGGCAGCAGCGAATCGTCCGTGAATCTTGTCCGGACGCAGGCGGACCGTCTCGGAACCGAGACCTCGGAACCGGATCTGTCGTCCGCGCTGCTCTACCGCCTCCGCGAACTCCTCGTCAGGCTCGGCGGATGGGATTCTTGGCGCCCCGGCGCGTGGGGCATTGTACCGGAGGATATCGATCTTCCAGCCTTCCTGTGCGCCGAAATCGGCCACAGCCTGACCGTGATTCGCGGCGAGAGCGCCGCCGCGGCAGCGGCGGAGATGGCCGATCTCGTCGGGCGCCTGTTGCGGCGCGCACCTGCCGACGGGCAGGGAGGCGAAACAGCCGAGATCGGGGTTGATGCGCTCCTCCTCGCCCGCTTCCTTGCCGGGGGCGGCCATGGCGAGCGCGAAGCATGATCGGCGTCCGTCTCGATCCGGTGGACACATGGTTCTTCCGCGGCGGTACGCCGTTCGCGAGCGATGCGGCACCGCAGGACAATGTGGAAAGCCTGTTCCCGCCGCACCCGGCGACGGCCGCCGGAGCCTTGCGGGCGGTGCTGGCGCTGGCCCGGGGCTGGGACGGCCGCGGCCGGTGGCACAAGTCGTTCGACGATGTTCTCGGCAACGGCCCGAAAGACCCGGGCAGACTTTCCTTCGACGGACCGTTTCTCCTGCGGGGCAGGAAGCTGCTGTTCCGTTCTCCCCGCCACCTGCTCGGCATCAGGGAAGCGAACGGATGGCGGCCGTGCGCATTGCTCCGGCCAGGGCTGCCGGTCCGCTGCGATCTCGGCAGGACGGTTCGCCTCCCCGACTTGCCCGAAGGGAGCAAGAAGGGGGCGAAGCTCCAGGCCGGCGACCGGGAATGGCTCACCCTGAAAGGCCTGACTTCCGTCTTGCGGGGCAACCTTCCGAATATAGGAGAGATTGTGGAGGACGAGGCGTTGTGGTCTGCCGAGGAACGCATCGGCCTTGCGCGCGACAGGGAAACCCGCAGCGCGAAGGAAGGGATGCTCTACAGCACCCGCCATGTGCGGCCCGGACGCGGCGTTTCCCTCGGACTGCGCATTGCCGGCCTGCCTGCGGACTGGCTTCGGCCGTTCAACCGGCTGGTCCCCCTGGGCGGCGAGAACCGGCTGGCGCAATGCCGGGAATGGCTGGGCTGCGCAAACCTTGATACGCTGTCTGCGCAGGTCGGACCGAGGGGACAGGCGGTGCTGGTGGCCTTGACGCCGCTCGACTTGGAAGAAGCGGTCATTCGCGGCGAGCGCCCGCTCGACGCGCTGGGCGGTGCCAGGATCGTCTCGGCCTGCTTGGGCCGCCCGCAGCGCATCGGCGGCTGGGATTCGCTGGCACGCCGCCCGCTGCCGCTCCGCAGCGTGCTGGCGCCAGGCAGTGTGCTGTTCTGCGAAATACCGGAAAACGCACAAGATGCCATCGCCGACGGCGGGGTCCTGCGCCTCGGGGCGCAAACGGCTTGGGGGTTCGGGCTCGTCGCCGCCGGTGTCTGGCTGTAAAGATCGGAAGAGAGACATGAACGCAACAATCCTGGGCCTACTGGCCGAAACCCCCATCCACCCCGGAACCGGACGCAGCATGGGGGTCGTCGACCTGCCTGTGGCCCGCGAGGCATCGACCGGCTATCCGGTGCTCGTCGGCTCCAGCCTCAAGGGCGCGCTGCGCGACAAAGCCGAGAGGGCGGAGATGGACACCCATCGCCATTTCGGTAGGGGCGACCATGCGGGCGAGCTTCTGGTATCCGACGGGCGGCTGCTGTTGCTGCCGGTGCGCAGCCTGACCGGGCGGTATCGATGGACGACCTGCCCGCACCTGATCGAACGCTTCAATCGTGACCTTGCTCGCGCCGGCATTACGGCGCGGCCGCAGATTCCAGAAACAAACCACGGCTTCGTGCTTGCCAACGGAAACGAAAAATTGTTTCTGGAAGAGCGGCAGTTTAACATTGCCGATTCACCGCCGACAGATCTCGCGGAAACCATCAAGCCACTGATTTTCCACCAGGAAACGAAAACACGCCTCGCCACACAAGTCACAATCCTGCATGACTGTGATTTCGCTTGGTTTGCGCGCTACGGCCTCCCTGTCCAGGCCCGCAACAAGCTTGATGAAGACGGTACCAAGAAGAGCAGGAACCTCTGGTACGAGGAGTCGCTCCCGCCGGACACGGTCATGTACACGTTGATCGCGACACGAGGCACTGACGGCCCAGACAAAGTACTCCAAGGACTGTTCCCAGAAAATGACCCGTACCTGCAGGTCGGCGGCAATGAGACGGTCGGGCATGGCTGGTTCGCAGTGCGTATCCACGAAAACAGCGACAGGACCGTGTCATGAAGGCCCTTGAGCAACAGCGTGCCGCGCACGCCCTTGATCGAGTCACTGCACTCGAAGGAAAATCCGACGAATTCAAGAGGCCGTATCGCGCCTATGTGGATCGCCTCGGCCCGGCCATCATCATGAACGGTCTGGGGCAGGCGCTGGCGACCGAACTAGCGGCCGCAAGTTCGAATCCGAAGGATGACCATCAATCTGCGCACAAGAAGCTCTATGACAATCTGCAGCACTGGCTCTGCCGAGATGGGGGTGTCTACCCTCCGGGCGATCTGCTGAAGGCGATTGTGCAACACGACGAGCCGGACTACCTCCGTGCTCAGGCCGAAGCCTTGGCGTGGCTCGAATGGCACAAGAAATGCTGTCGTGCAGCACTGCCGCCGACCGAAGGACACGACGAGTGAGTCGCTGGCTCTATAGGGAGGCAAGTTCCGAACCGAAGAATTATCCTAGTGAAGGACACGCCGGACTTTGGTTCGACAAGTTCTGCAACACGTGGAGGAACGACGACGGTTGCCCGTCCATGTCAGCGCAAGAAAAGCTCCCTTGGATCAAGAGCGTCACCAAGGAGCCAGTCGGCGACCGCAGGCATATTGGAGAATATGCCCGTCGCCAGGCGCGCATGGCCAATAGACTGGGCGGGTGCTTCGCAGTGTTCTCAAACGAGTCGCGCTTCGTAACCGGACTCGGCCGCAGCCATCCGATCGAGAACGGTTTCGCTTGGCACCCCATTTTGGGAACACCGTATCTGCCGGGTAGCTCTATCAAGGGTCTGCTCAGAGCGTGGGCAAGGCATGGTGTCGAACCATCCGTCGACGTCGACACGCAGAATCGCATTTTCGGAAAGCCCGGCAGAGTGGGCGGTGTCTGCTTCCATGATGCCGTTCCCACTGGCCCGATGCGACTGGCTGCAGATGTCATGACGCCGCACTACGCCGGATGGACTTTTGAAGATCCACCGGGCGACTGGCGCTCCCCGACTCTGATCCCCTTTCTCGTCACGGCGGAAAACGCGCATTTTCTCTTCAGCTTCACGCAGCGCCCGCCTCTGGATAGCGACGATCTTGACGTCGTCTTCGGATGGCTGCGCGAAGCTCTCGAATGGGGCGGCGGTGGGTCGAAAACGGCAGTCGGATACGGCCGGTTTCACCATGATGAGAAAGAAACTACCCATTTTGTGCAGGCACTGAAAGAGGAGGAGATCGAAAAGACCCCCGAGGGGCGCTGGCACTTGAAGATCAAGGGCCGATCGGAAGCTGAAGTTCTCGAACTGGTTCGATTATATCTGGAAAAGGAACGCCTCACCGATTCCGACGAACGACAGGCTTTCGCTCGCGCCGTCTCGACTCGTTATCGAGATTGGGTTGACAGCTGGCACCGCGGAGTCACCATACACTCGGAGACCAACGTTGGGCGCAAGAAGCTGAAGGAGCGTGCGCGCCTCCTCGACGCAGAGCTCCTCGGATCCAGTTCGTGTTGAATCGAAACGGAACATTCCCGTTCATGCCATCACGGTATCTACTCACCCCCCTACTGATGACGAAGATCGATCCGCTTCTTGTCAGCCGGAACACGCACCTCCGGTCATCGGCCGTGAGCAAGTTAAAGGGGCAAGGGAAAATGCCGGATCCGAACCCGTCAGGAAAAACGATTCGTCATCAGTAGGGGGGTGAGTAGATACCATGCAGGTTGTGGGCGTCGGACTTTGCGATGCGTCCCCGGGTTCCTTTCGTCCGCGGCGGGATATCGGGCAACTCCTTGGCGCCTTGGGTGAGGAGGGTGCGGTAGCGCTTGCGCACGGCCCGGCGGTCGGTCTCGTTCAAGGCCTTGGATGCGCTCTGGCCGACCCTGTGGCAGACCTCGCGCAGCAGGCTCTTCATCCATCGCGCCCAGCGGTAGCCGTGGGACTCGACGACGAAGGCCAGTTCGCGCAGCAGGTGGCTGCCGCACAGCTGGTGGCGGCACTGCTCGTAGCCCCTGTACGCAGCCCAGCAGTCGTGGACCCGGACGCCCTGGTAGCGCGGGAGGATGCCGATCTCTTCGATCGCCTCCCGACCGCGCTTGCGGTGCGGGAACTTCACGGTCAGGGTGCCGTCGGTGACGACAGGGAGCCATTGGGTCTTGCCGGCGACCCGGAATCCGGTCTCATCGACCTGCAAGGCCGGGCGTGGCAGGAGATGGGCCACGGCGACCTCCTCCCAGGATGCGAGCGCATCCTGAAAGCGCCGGACATAGCCGAGGCAGGTCGCCTCGGAGAGCCTGATGCCGGAGATCGCGTGCACGAGCGAGACGGCACGGCGCAGGGACCGCATCTGGGCGATCAGCAGGTTGAGGACCAAGGCCTGGATGCGGACACCGTACTGCACGGGCCCCGGCATGAGGTCTGGGAACCGGCCCTTGGTCCGGGCCCGGCACTTCGGGCATTCCTTGATCTCGGCGTCGACGCGGCGCTCGACGACTTCGAACACGAGGTCGTAGAGGACGCGGCGCTCCCGATCGACGGGGTCGACGTCGTCGAGGTCGGCGCCGCAGGCGTCGCAGGCATCGACGGTGATCGTCTCCTTGACGGTGGTCGTGCGCCGGTGGCCGCCCGTCTGCGGGTTCGGCTTCGGGCCCTTGCCGTGGCTCCCGGTGCGCCGCGCGCTCTCGTCCGGGTCCGTCTGGGACGGCGGCAGACCGGAGTTCCGACTCGTCTTGCGCGTGGTCTTCTCCATGAGCACGGCCAGCAGCAGCTGTAGCAGCATCCGCAGGCCGCGGACGAGCGCCTCGCACTCCGGGTGGACCTTGCCTTGCGTGCGGAGATCCTGGAACCGCTTCTGGAAGGCGTCGACCTCCTGGCGCAGGGAGGTGCCGGCGACGCTCGTCATCCCGACGCCTCCACCGCCCGGACGGCCGCCCGCACGGCGAACCGCTCGCCTTCGGGCATCGTCCGGTAGCGCCGCGCCGGCGGCGGGCGCGTCAGGATGCCGCGGCGCTCCAAGGTCTCCAGCATCCCGAGGCCGGCCCCAACCCTGGAGCCGCCCTTTGCTGTCGTCCAGTGAAGGTGCTCGCAGCGGCCCGAACAGGGGGTCGACTTCAGGTCGATGATTCGCGGGTCCATGGGGATTCCCGCAGCCACGATTCGACGACAGCATGCGAATCGGCGGGCGCTGGTCAAGCGGTGCGTGGACGACCCGCCCACGCACCGAAACGTCACCTCCTATCCAAGGCTTGCCGGTATGGGAACACCGCCGTCACCGCGACGCACAGATCCGAATGCCCTTGCCCCGCCGGGCGATCGACCCGTCGTCGCCTTCGATCCCTACCCTGCCGCCATCCACACCTCCGACGCGGTCCGCCCCGATGGCCCATCTTGGAGAGGGTCCCTCCTAGCAACGTCAAGCGCAGATCTCCGGCGGAGGGGAACGGCAGCCCACGGAACCCGCTCCACCGGACCGCAGGGCGCGGACCCGCGACCTCCGCGCGAGGGGCCCGGTCGCGTTGCGGACCCCTCCCCACAAGGCCGGAACGGGGAGCGGAAGCCGAAGATCGACCCACTTCTTGTCAGCCGAACCCCGTGCATCCGGTCCTTGGCCGCGAGCGAGGGAAAGGGGCACGGAACCATGCCGGATCCGAACCCGTCAGGAAAAACGATTCGTCATCAGTAGGGGGGGGGTGAGTAGATACCATATAGTCAGACTCTTAGGGATTTTCCGGGCAGGCACTACATATGAGAAACTGGATGTCAATCCAACCTCGGTAATACCTGACCGGTTACGCCCCGGGAACGGTTCCGCACATCCCACACACCACCAGAACCGGCCGTTTCAGCCTCCCTTCCTCCAACGTTCGCAGAATCCCCGGAGCATGGGAAAGGCCTCCACTTTCATCACTGCAGTCAAATGGTTGTAGTTTTTCGAGTGGGCACTATATCAGGGCCTTGATGTGGATATCAGCCGGAATGTTCTGGAACTTCGGGTTAAACATGGGCCAAGACTCCGGCCCCGCTCCCGAAGCACGGTGTTCCTGCGGAGAGACCGTACCGGACGGATGGAGGTCCGGTGTTCTGCGACGTCGGGGCCCGAACGGCGCGCCGTGGTGCGTCCGCACGCACCCGTCGGTTCTCCCGGCACGGCGTGGGTTCAGCGTCGCGAGTTCCGGAATTGCTGCAGCTCTTGCTCAAAGCGCGATTCGTCGGGCAGGTTCCGGATCGCTCGGCGATAGGCGTCCTCGACGGTACTCGCCGGAGCGCGCAACCAGTTGCGGGTGCGGGCCAGCTCCCGCCACGCCCATGCATGCCGCGCTGCAGGTGCATCGAGCTGAAGGACGCGTTCGAGCAATGCCTGGGCCTCCTTGAGGAGCCGGCGGCGGGAATCGCGTCGACGGTTCCGAAGTGCCTCGCCGGCCAGCCACATCTTGGTCTGCGCGAACTCGAGCAAGGCGCGGGGGTCGGCGAATACCCGGTCGCCGGCGTGCTCGAACAGGCGGTGTGCGGTATGCGAATCGCGTGCGCGGCGCGCCAGGACGGCGGCGTCGATCGTGTCCTGTCCGAAGCGCGCCGGGCGCACGTCCCGAAGCAGTCGCAGCGCCTTCTTTCGGTCGCATTTCCGGCCGCGGTCGATCAGGATGTCGACCAGTGTGTTGGTGACATGCGGGAGGGCGTGATCGGGCCCGTGGGCGGAAAAGGTGGCGAACACCTCTTCCGCACGCTCGAGCTCGTGTCGGTCGGCGTGGATCCGGATGAGTTCCGAGGCGAGCACTGCAGAGGCCGGGTCGGACCTCCAGGCGGACCGGATGCGCTGGAACGCTTCCTGATGCTCGCCCAGGGTCCGGAGGTGGGCGGCGTCCCGCAGCGCGGACAAGGCGCCGTATTCCGGGTGGGCGGGCAGCGTCGCCTGGAAAAAGGTCCGTTGCTCGTCGAATGTGAAGCGAGGGGTCGGCGATCCGTTGGCCTGCATGACCTGGAAGATCCTCGGCAGACCGGTGAGGCGCCCCTCGGCCAGTCCCAGTTCCTTCAGGAACTCGCCGATGCGGCGATTGCGCGCAGGTGCGGGGCGGGCCCGTGCGCCCGGTTTGAAGTGACCGGCCTCGATCCCCGGGACCGGACCGGGATAGCTGACGATGTCCACGCGGTCCGGATGGAGGTGGACCTTGGTCGGTTCGGGTTGATCGACGTCATAGGAACGGTGGTAGACGGCGTTGACCAGCGTCTCGCGGAGTGCGGGCAGGGGATAGCTCACCCACCCGCGCACCTGACTCCGGTCCCGCTGTTTGTGGAGGTGACGGGTGGAGAGGTTTTCGAGATACTTCAGGCAGCCGCGAAGCTGGTCGACCAGACCGCCGCCGAAGGTGCGTTCCTCCTGCACGGCGCCGGCCCGATCCCCGGCAAACTGCACGACTTCGATCCTTGCGCCCCGAAACCAGTGCACGGGATCGTTCGAAAAGAACAGCAGTCCCGCATTCTTCGGCACCTCGTGGTCGTTGACTCGCGTGGTGATGCGCAGGCGGCGATAGATCTCCGCGGCACTGGATTCGTCGAGGAGGCCGCTTCGAATGTCGCGCAGGTATTCGCGGACCTGGATTTCTCGAAGGTCCTCGATGCGGGCATCCGGTGTTCGCCGATCGTCCCAGGGCACGCGGGCGGTCTGCTGGAACAATCCGCGGGTCAGATCTCCCCGCTGCTCGGCATCCACGGTGGAAGAGCCGAGGCGGATCCAGTACCGGCGGCGGCCCCGGAGCGATTCGGGCGCTCGATGGGGACGGGTTTCGCTGGCCGGAGCCCACACCACGAGAATCTGCCGGAGGCCGACCCGTTCGGGCGAGAGGATCGGCTGATAGGGGGGATCGATTTGGTTGCAGTGGCCGCGAATCCACTGCTGGGCAGCTTCGACGTCCGCCGCGGACAGTCCGGTCGGCGGGAGGCGGGCCCGGCCGCAGTCCTCCCCGACGCCGATGACCACATAGCCGCCGTTCAGATTGTGGTAGTCGTTTGCGAAGGCACAGATCGTTCGAAGCACCTGGACTCCCGTGGTCTCCGGATGCCATGCCTCCTTGAATTCCACTCGTTCGGATTCCACGCCGCGGCGGTGCAGCAGGTTGTCGAGGTTGATGAACAGGATGGTGCTCATGGGCCCGTGAACGTTCTGTGCGGGGTTCCGCGTCGGGGGTCAGGAGCCGGAGGCTTCCGGTCGAGGAGATCCGGAGGTCCGCCGGGCGGGTCCACGGCCCGATCGCTTCCGGTTCGGGGCCGGTGCCCGGCGGCGCGGGGCCGTCCGGCCGAGAATTTCCGGGGATGCGGGTCCGGTGGTTCCCTGTGGTAGATTGCCATGTCCCGTCCCGCCCTGCAGCAGCGATTCCAGACGCCCATGGCCGGCCATTCGCAATTCAAGAACATCATGTACCGCAAGGGCGCCCAAGACGCCAAGCGGTCCAAGGTCTTTTCCAAGCTGGCGCGGGAAATCACCGTCGCCGCGCGCTCGGGACTGCCGGATCCCGACAAGAACCCCCGTCTCCGCACGGCCGTCCTGGCGGCCCGGGCGGAAAACATGCCGAAGGACCGGATCGAGCGGTCGATCCAGAAGGCGCAGGGTCCGGCGGCCGGAAGCGACTACCAGGAAGTCCGGTACGAAGGTCGCGCGACCGGCGGAGTCGCGATCATCGTCGAGGCCCTGACCGACAACCGCAACCGGACGGTCTCCGAGGTGCGGGCGGCGTTCGGGAAGCACGGCGGAACGCTTGGGGAGACCGGCAGCGTCGGCTTCGCCTTCGCCCGCCAGGGCGTGATCCGGTACCCGGCCGAGGCCGCGGACGCCGACACCATGCTGGAGGCCGCGGCCGAGGCCGGGGCCGACGACGTGATCTCCGGTGCCGACCGGCACGAGATCCGGACCGATTCCGGCACCTTCGGCGCGGTCCGGGATGCCCTCATCGCGCGGTTCGGCGATCCGAACCGCGCGCGGCTGGAGTGGATCCCCCAGACCACGGTGCCGGTCAGCGAGGACCAGGCTCGGAGCCTGTTTCGCATGATCGAGATGCTCGAAGACCATGACGACGTGCAGTCGGTGGCCGCGAATCCGGACGTTCCGGACGAGGTGCTCGAGAAATTGCGGGAAGCCGGCTGAACGGGGTCCGGACGACCGGGCCGGAAGGCGGTGCGCGGGACTCCATGCGCCTGATCGGCCTGGATCCGAGTCTGCGCTGCACCGGCTGGGGGATCATCGACGTGGCGGGCAGGGATCTGGCCTTCGTCGCGTCGGGGGCCGTCCGCACCGATCCGCGCGAGACCATGGCCCGGCGTCTCGGCCGCCTCGACCGCGAGCTCGGCGCGATTCTCGATTCGCACGATCCGGAAGCGGCCGCCATCGAGAAGATCTTCGTCAATCGCAATCCGCGCTCGACGCTGGCGTTGGGGCTCGCACGCGGCGCCGCGTTCGTCGCGGTCGCCCGGCGCGATCTGCCGGTGCACGAGTACGCGCCGACGACGGTCAAGCTGGCGGTGACGGGGCAGGGCAACGCCGACAAGGAGCGGGTGGCGGCCCTGGTGTGCGGCCTGATGCCCGCCGCCGCCGCGGAGACTCTCGATGCGTCCGACGCGCTCGCGGTGGCGATCTGCCACGCCAGCCGCACCCGTCCGCACGCCCGGTTCGTCGTCACGGGCGGGCGCCGGTGATCGCCAAGCTGCGCGGGCGGTTGGATTCGACCGGCGACGGTCAGGCCGTGATCGACGTGGGCGGCGTCGGGTATCAGGTAGCCTGCACCCGCCGCACGCTGGGGTGGCTGGCGGACGCCCAGCCGGAGGTGGAAGTTCTGGTGCATACGCACGCGCGCGACCATGCGGTCGAACTCTTCGGGTTCCGCGACGCCGCCGAGCGCACCTGGTTTCGGGCCCTCCTCACGGTGCCGGGCATCGGCGCCAAATCCGCCCTGGCCACGCTCGACGCGCTGGCGCCGGCCGAGCTCGAGCAGGCGGTGGCGGCGGAGGACGCCAAGCTCATCGCGCGCGCCGAGGGCATCGGCGCCAAGGGCGCCGCGCGCATCGTCGCGGAACTCCGGAGCCGCATCGGCACGCTCCCGACCGCGGCGGTTCCGGGTGCCGACGAGCATGCCTACCGCGATGCCGTCGAGGCGCTGACGGCCCTGGGGTACGGCCGGGGCGAGGCCGTCGGGGCGCTGTCGAGCGCGCGGGCGGAAGATCCCGAGAGCGGGGTGGAGGCACTGGTCCGGCGGGCGCTCCGGATCCTTGCGCAATGAGCGCCGGCGGATCCTTCGACGAGACGCGGGTGGTTTCGGGCGGCCCGCGCCATGCGGCCGACCGGGCGCTGCGGCCCACCCGCTTCGACGAGTTCGTCGGCCAGGCGGAAGGCCTCGCGAACCTGCGGGTGTTCATCGAGGCGGCCCGATCCCGCAGCGAGGCGCTGGATCACGTCCTGCTGCACGGACCGCCGGGGCTCGGCAAGACGACGCTGGCGCACATCATCGCGGAGGAGCTGGCCGCCGGCATGCTGACCACGTCGGGCATGGCCCTGGCCCGGCCGGGCGACCTTGCGGCGATCCTGACCGGGCTCAACCCGCGCGACGTGCTGTTCATCGACGAGATCCACCGGCTGCCGATCACCGTGGAGGAGACCCTGTACCCCGCGCTCGAGGATTTCCGGCTCGACATCATGATCGGCCGCGGCCCGAGCGCGCGCACCATGCGGATCGAGCTGCCGCCGATGACCGTCGTCGGCGCCACGACCCGGGTCGGGCGGGTGTCGAACCCGATGCGCGACCGGTTCGGGATCCTGTTTCACGTCGACTTCTACCGGCCGGACGAGCTGCAGCAGATCGTGGCGCGCGGCGCTGCGCTGCTGAGCCTGGATCTGGCCGACGAAGCCGCCGCGGAAATCGCGAAGCGGGCGCGCGGGACGCCGCGGGTCGCGTCGCGGCTGCTGCGCCGCGTGCGCGATTTCGCGACGGTCCGGGGCGTGGCGGCGATCCGCAGGAGCGATGCGGAATCCGCGCTCGAGAACCTGCGCATCGATGCCGACGGGCTGGATGCCATGGACCGTCGGTACCTCGACTGCCTAGTGCGAAGCTACGACGGCGGCCCGGTCGGCATCGAGTCGCTCGCGGCGTCGCTGTCGGAGGACGTCGAGACCCTGCAGGACATGGTGGAGCCGTTCCTGCTGCAGGCGCGCTTCGTCCAGCGGACCGCGGCCGGGCGCGTCGCGGCGGCCTTGGCCTGGCAGCGCCTGGGCCTGGAGCCGCCCGGGACCGGGGATCTTCCCGGCCTGTTTCCTCCGGAGGACGACGCGCCTCCGGCGGGCCCGGCCGGTGGCGACTGAGGCCGCGCCGCCCACCGGGGGCTTTCGGGGCGGCGTCCATGTCTTTCCGGTTCGGGTATACTACGAGGACACCGATGCCGGCGGCATCGTGTACCACGCGGACTATCTCCGCTACGCCGAGCGGGCCCGCACCGAGATGCTGCGCGGTCTCGGCATCGAGCACCCGGGCATGCTCGCCGAGCACCGTGCGGTCATCGTCGTGCGCGATCTGCACGTGCAGTACCGTGCGCCGGCCCGTCTCGACGACCTGCTCGAGGTGCATACTGGCGCCGGCGCCGTGCGCGGGGCCCGGCTCCGGCTGGCCCAGACCGTCCGGCGCCGCGACGCGGTGCTGGCGGAACTCGCGCTGACCCTGGCTTGCGTGACCCGGGACGGCCGGCCGCGGCGGTGGCCCGCGGCGGCGGCGGCGGCGTTCGCCGCCTTGACGCGCCCGGAATTCCGGACATCTTCAAGCTCATGGACGAGATTCTCATGACCACGGCCGACCTCGACCTGACCATCTGGGGTCTGGTCCTGCAGGCCGACATCGTCATCAAGGCCGTGCTGGTGCTGCTGGTTCTGGCCTCGATCTGGAGCTGGGCGGTGATCTTCCAGAAACTGGGCCGCCTCCGGAAACTCAAGCAGAAGGCCAACCGGTTCGAGCAGACGTTCTGGTCGGGCGGGTCGCTGGAGGATCTGCACCGGCATCTCCAGAGCCGCCCCGACCATCCGCTGGCGGCGGTGTTCGTGTCGGGCATGAACGAATGGCAGCGGTCGGTCACCCCGACCGAGCGCCAGCGCGCGATTGCGGCCGGCGTCAGTGAACGGATCGGCCAGGTGATGCACGTCACCGTCACGCGGGAGATGGACGCGCTGGAACGGAACGTGGGCTTCCTGGCCACGGTCGGGTCGACCGCACCGTTCGTCGGCCTGTTCGGAACCGTCTGGGGAATCATGAACAGCTTCCAGTCGATCGGCGTCAGCCAGGACACGTCGCTGGCGGTGGTGGCGCCGGGCATCGCCGAGGCGCTGTTCGCCACGGCGCTCGGACTGCTCGCCGCGATTCCGGCGGTCGTCGCCTACAACAAGATCTCGGGCGACCTCAACCGCTACGCGGCGCGGCTCGAGACCTTTGCCAGCGAGCTCGGGGCGCTGCTCTCGCGGCACATCGACGAGAACGGCACGTGAACCGCGGCCCCGGCCCGTTCCGGGCCCGCTCGGGCCGAAATGCGCGCGCCCCGATGGCGGAGATCAACGTCACGCCCCTGGTCGATGTGATGCTGGTGCTGCTGGTGGTGTTCATGATCACCGCGCCCCTGCTGACGACCGGTGTCAGCGTCAACCTGCCGGAGGCGGACGCCGAACCGATTCCGGGCAGCGACGAGCCGATCGTCGTGACGGTGCAGGCGGACGGGCAGGTCCTGCTGCTCGACCGGCCGATCGAGGCCGGGACCCTGGCCGCAAAGCTGGACGCCATTCTCGGCGCGCGGCCCGGCCAGCGGGTGTTCGTTCGCGGGGACCGGGACGTGGACTACGGACGGATCATGGAAGTGATCGGACGGATATCGGCGTCGGGTCAGCGGCGCGTGGCATTGGTCACGGCCCCGCCCGGCCCGGACAGGCTCTGACGGGTGGGCCGCGGCGTTGTTCTGTCGGTCCTGCTGCACGCCCTGGTCGCGATCCTTGCCGTGACGGGCCTGCCGACGGCGTCGCGGACGGTGGTCCCGCCGCCGGCGGTCGACGTGGAACTGGCCTGGGCGCCCGATCCCGTGCGCGCGGCGCCCGAGACGCCGCCGTCCCCGGCCGCCCCCGAGACGGAACCCGGCCCGCCGGCGCCGGTCGCGCCCGCTCCGCCGGCGCCGGCGGTCCCGGTGGCGGAACCCGAACCGGAGTCCGCCGCAGCGCCGGAGGCGGCCGCGCTGCCTGCGTCGGCGGTCGTGCCGGCCCCTCCCGCTCCCGTCCCGTCGCGTCCCGCCCCGCCGGCGCCGGAGGCGCCCCTGCCCGAGCCTGTCGCGCCCGCCGGGGCCGCGCCCGGACCCGCGGCGCCCGCGGCGCCGGCCCCGCCGCCGGAGACCGTCCGCACCGCTGCGGCTCCTGCTCCGCCGCCCCCGCCCTCGCGGTTCGACGACATGCTGCGCGACCTCACGGAGCGGGAGCCGGCGGCGGAGGCGCCGCCCACGAAGCTGGAGGAGGCCCTCGAACGCTACGCGGCACTGGATCCCGCGCCGGCCGGGAGCGAGACTCCGGAAGAGCGTTTTGCCCGGGCGCGGATGTACGGTCTGATCCAGAGACAGGTCCAGGCCAACTGGCGGCGTCCGCCGGCGCTCCGGGAAGACGGCGACCTGTACGTGGTCCTGGAATTCCAGCTGCAGCGCGACGGCACCATTCACGATCTCCGCGTGTCGGAGGACGAACTGCGCCGGATCGGCCGGAACCCGCTCCTCCGCCCGCTGCTCGACAGCGCCCAGACCGCGATCCTGAAGACCGGCCGGATCAGCGGCCTGCCGCCCGACGAGTACGCGCGGTGGCGGCGCGTGCGGCTAAACTTCCGCCCGCAGCGCTGATCCGTCTGGGGATCCCGATGTTCCGAATGTCCGTGTTCCTTCGACGTACCGCGGTGCTGGCCGGGCTGCTGGCCTTCGGCGGTGCGGCCGGGGCCCAGGACGGTCCGCTCGAGATCGACATCGTCGAGGGGCGGATCGAGCCGGTTCCGTTCGCGCTGACCCTCGATGTGGAAGGCAATCTCCTCGCGACCGATGCGGGCGAGATCGGCGGGATCGTCGTGAGCGATCTCCTGAGTTCCGCGCTGTTCCGGCACATCGATCCGGATTCGTACCTGCAGGGGCCGACCGATGCCTCGATCCAGCCGAGGTTCCGCGACTGGCGGATCATCGATGCCCAGGTACTGGTGACCGGGACGGTGCGCGATCTGGGGGACGGGGCGGTCGAGGTGGCGGCCCGGGCTTGGGACGTGTACGGCGCCCGGGAAATGGTCGGGGTGCGCCTGAGCGGGCCGCTCGCACTCGCGCGCCGGATGGCGCACGTGCTGGCCGACCGGGTGTATGCGCGGGTGACCGGGGAATCGGGCTATTTCGACACGCGCATTCTCTACGTCGCGGAGACGGGGCCGGCGACGGAACGGGTCAAGCGGCTCGCGATCATGGACCAGGACGGGGCCAACCACCGGTACCTCACCGACGGATCGCACATGGTCCTGACCCCCCGGTTTTCGCCGGACGGGAAGTCCGCGCTCTACTTCAGCTACCAGGGCGGCGCGCCGAGCGTGTTCCGGTACGACCTGGAAACGGGCAGCAGCCGGGAGCTCGGGCAGTTTTCCGGGATGACGTTCGCCCCCCGGTTCCACCCCGACGGCACGGAGGTCGCGCTGTCGCTGGCCCGGAGCGGCGTGACCAACGTGTTCACCCTTGATCTCGGAACCGGGGATCTCCGGCAGCTGACCCGGGGCCGGGCGATCGACACGTCGCCGAGCTACAGTCCGGAGGGCGATGAGATCGTCTTCAGCTCCGATCGGTCCGGCCGCCCGAATCTCTTCGTGATGCGCGTCGACGGCGGCGCACTCCGGCGGATCAGCTTCGGCGCGGGCAGCTACACTGCGCCGATGTGGTCGCCGCGCGGGGACTACATCGCGTTCACGAAGTCGGTGCGGGGGCGCTTCTACATCGGCCTCATGCATCCCGACGGCGGCGGCGAGCGGCTGATCGCGGAGGGCTTTCTGGTCGAGGGGCCGAGCTGGGCGCCGAACGGCCGGCTCTTGGCGTTCGCGCGGACCGAGCCCGGTTCCGAGGGCGCCGACAGCATCCGGATCCACACGATCGACATCACGGGCAACCGCGAGCGCGAGCTGCCGACGCCGACCGATGCCTCGGATCCGTCGTGGGGGCCCGACCAGGCAGCGGGGGGATGAAGGGAAGCCGGGGCCGGCGGCCGGATCGGCGGGACGTTGCTGGCCGGGAAGGGGCAGGGTGCCGTGCGTTCGGGTCAGCTTGAGTTTCATCTGCCGGCACCGCCGCTGTCCCGCGACGAGCCGTTCGTGCCCGCGCGCATGGTGAACGAGTTCGTCTACTGCCCCCGGCTGGCCTATCTCATGTGGGGACAGGCCGAGTGGGCGGACACCGGAGATACGGTTGACGGCAGACGGGTGCATACGCGGGTGGACCGGGGCAACGCCCCGCTGCCGGCCCCCGAAGCGCTGGAGGGAGAGACCAGGATCGTCAGCCGATCGCTCACGCTGTCCTCCGAGAGGCTCGGCGTGATCGCGAAGATCGATCTCGCCGAAGCGGAAGACGGAGTGGTCACTCCGGTCGACTACAAGCGGGGCAAACGACCCCATGTACGGCACGGGGCCTATGAGCCGGAGCGCGTGCAGGTCTGCCTGCAGGCACTGCTGCTGGAGGAGCACGGCTACCGGGTCGATGAGGGTGCGATCTGGTACGTGGAAAGCCGGGAACGCGTTCGGGTGGTGCTGGACGAGGAGTTGCGCCACACCGCGAAGGAAGCCGTCAGCCGGCTGCGCCTCACGGTCTCGCACGGCCGCATCCCGCCTCCGTTGAACGACAGCCCGAAATGTCCGCGCTGCTCCCTGGTTTCCGTCTGTCTTCCCGACGAGATGGCAGCGCTGGGCGGATCCAGTCTGGCGCCCCGCCCGGTTGCGGTCGGAGTCGACGAGGCCATGCCCCTGATCGTGCAGTCGCAGCGTGCGCGAATCTCGAAATCCGGCGATACGCTGACGATCAACGATGCGGAACAGGGTGATACGACCGTGCGAATGAACGAGGTGTCGGATGTCACCCTGTTCGGGAACGTGTCGATCACCGCTCCGGCGCTTGCCTCTCTGATGGACCGTGAAATACCGGTGTCGTTTCACAGCCACGGCGGCTGGTTCCGTGGTCTGGCCCACGGGACAGGGCACCGCAACGTGGAGGTTCGCACCGCGCAGTACCGGTCGAGCTTCGACCCGAAGTTTTGCCTGTATTTCGCCCGCGACTTGGTCGCGGCCAAGATCAGGAACCAGCGAACCATCGTTCGCCGGAATTGGCGGGGCGAGAAGGAGTCCCGGAAGATGGCCCTGAACCGCCTCGACGCGGCCCGCAGGGCGACCGATCGTGCCGGTACGCTGGAGGCGCTGCTGGGGCTGGAGGGAGATGCGGCCGCCACGTACTTTCGGGCGTTCTCGGAACTCTTGGCGCCTCCTGCCGACCGGACGGGCCCGCGCGATGCGGAAGGCGTGGCGGACTTTCGCTTCAACGCAAGAAACCGCCGCCCGCCGACGGACCCCGTGAACGCGATGCTGTCGCTGGGCTACGCGATGCTGACGCGACGCCTGACGATCGCGTTGGCAACTGTCGGGCTCGACCCTTATCGCGGATTCTATCACGCCCCTCGTTACGGCAAGCCTGCCTTGGCCTTGGACTTCATGGAACCGTTCCGGCCGCTGATTGCCGACTCCGTGGTCCTGTCAGCGGTCAACACCGGGGAGGTGTCGGGGAGCGATTTCGTGCGTGCGCTTACGGGGACGGCGCTCACGGCCGCCGGCCGTCGGCGTTTTGTTGCCGCGTTCGAGCGTCGGCTGTCCCAAGAAACCACGCACCCGCTTTTCGGCTATCGGATCAGCATGCGGCGACTGCTGCTGTTGCAGGCGCGCCTGTTGTGCCGGCATCTGCTGGGAGAGCTGCCGGCGGTTCCGCACTACCTCCCTCGATAATGCGTTCCGCCATGAGTCTCGAACGGACCTACATCGTCGCGTACGACATTTCCAACAGCCGGCGCTGGCGTCGTGTGTTCAAGACCATGAACGGTTTCGGAGAATGGATTCAGCTGTCGGTCTTTCAGTGTCGCCTGTCCCCTCGCCGCCGGGCCGAGCTCGAAACGCAGCTGCGCGAGGCGATCAAGGTGGGAGAGGACCATGTGCTGGTGATCGATGTTGGTCCGGCGCACAAGTCGGAGGTGGCCGTCGTCAGTATCGGCAAGACACTCTCTGCAATCGAGCGGCAGGCGATCGTCATATGACGAGAATCCCGATCCGTTCGGCATTCCGGCCGGTGCATGGCCGGGAGAGCGGGCCGGTATCTTGCCGAACCGAATCGAGCGGCGCAGAGGTGCGATCATGTCCGGGAGCGCTCGAAGATGCTTAAAGCATTGTTCTGTTGGTCTCTTCGTGGCTGATGTGCTGCCACGTCGGGTCGCTTTCGCGGCAATCCGGTGGAAAACGACCAAGCGCTCGCATCCGCGCGGGATTTGCTATAGTCTCCCGGTATTTGCAGAGTGGCTGTTTCTTCCGGGGCATTGCCCCGGCCTCATTGAAGCTTCTTCAATCCATGCAGCCTTCCAAGCCATGTCCGTAGTTTCTTCCGGGGCATTGCCCCGGCCTCATTGAAGCCGACGATTCCAGAACCCCGAGAGCCGAAGTGACCAGGTTTCTTCCGGGGCATTGCCCCGGCCTCATTGAAGCCTGCGTCCCAGGCGAGGTTTCGCCCCTCGTCACTGTGTTTCTTCCGGGGCATTGCCCCGGCCTCATTGAAGCTTGGTGAGAGAGAGTACGTAGGGGGGGCGTGTTGACAGTTTCTTCCGGGGCATTGCCCCGGCCTCATTGAAGCCAGCGCTGCAGTTCGCGGATGGATCAGCTTGGGCTGGTTTCTTCCGGGGCATTGCCCCGGCCTCATTGAAGCCGACAACAAGATGATCATGTGGCGCGGAAGTGCAGAGTTTCTTCCGGGGCATTGCCCCGGCCTCATTGAAGCGCTACCTTGGCTTCACTCTCAGCCGCCTTCAGCCGGTGTTTCTTCCGGGGCATTGCCCCGGCCTCATTGAAGCCCTAGTGATAGGGTAAGTCGTGCTAAGCGTAGCCAGTGTTTCTTCCGGGGCATTGCCCCGGCCTCATTGAAGCGCGGGCATTGCGAAGGGCGCGGCGCTGGCCGGCGCAGGTTTCTTCCGGGGCATTGCCCCGGCCTCATTGAAGCGATGGCTGCGTCCCAGGCGAGGTTTCGCCCCTCGTCGTTTCTTCCGGGGCATTGCCCCGGCCTCATTGAAGCCAGCAGCTCGCGCGGGCGTACAGGCTCAGGGGCCGCGTTTCTTCCGGGGCATTGCCCCGGCCTCATTGAAGCCGCGACATCTCGCCCCTCGACCTCGGGATGGTCGTTGTTTCTTCCGGGGCATTGCCCCGGCCTCATTGAAGCCACGTCCACCCGGCCGGCGTGTCGAAATCCCCCGCGGTTTCTTCCGGGGCATTGCCCCGGCCTCATTGAAGCGGTAGCGGGGTTCTGGAATCGTCGGGAGGATTCCGGGGTTTCTTCCGGGGCATTGCCCCGGCCTCATTGAAGCGCAGAACAAACCTACGCTCGGCTGATCCCCGCGGCATCGTTTCTTCCGGGGCATTGCCCCGGCCTCATTGAAGCCCTTGTCTCGTGGGTCAGTCTCAAGTTTTATCTTCATGGTTTCTTCCGGGGCATTGCCCCGGCCTCATTGAAGCCACACCAGTACCCGACGAATCCGTATGAATATGGGGGTTTCTTCCGGGGCATTGCCCCGGCCTCATTGAAGCGGCAGGACTTCCTCAACTTTCTTGAGGAGTCCGAGGATGTTTCTTCCGGGGCATTGCCCCGGCCTCATTGAAGCGTCGATTCTCGCCGGTAGATTGCGAGACAGTCGGTGTTTCTTCCGGGGCATTGCCCCGGCCTCATTGAAGCGATTGCTGCGTCTCGGGCAGCGACGAACTCTCGTGGGTTTCTTCCGGGGCATTGCCCCGGCCTCATTGAAGCACCTCAACTTGGCCAGTCTGTCGCTATCTGCCCGGTATCTACTCACCCCCCTACTGATGACGAATCGTTTTTCCTGACGGGTGCGGATCCGGCATTGTCCCTTGCCCCTTTCACTCGCTCGCGGCCGATGACCGGAAGTGCGTGTTCCGGCTGACAAGAAACGGATCGATCTTCGTCATCAGTAGGGGGTGAGTAGATACTCTGCCCGAAGTTTCTTCCGGGGCATTGCCCCGGCCTCATTGAAGCGTAGTCTTTGTCGTAGTCATAGTTTCCTTTCCTAGGGTTTCTTCCGGGGCATTGCCCCGGCCTCATTGAAGCCACTGACAAGCTGCTGGTGCATAGCCTGCAGTCTAGGTTTCTTCCGGGGCATTGCCCCGGCCTCATTGAAGCGAAAGTTGCTGATGCATAGCCATCAGCCGTTCCCTGGTTTCTTCCGGGGCATTGCCCCGGCCTCATTGAAGCACGGGAACGCTCTTCGGAGCCAATCTGCAATACGACGTTTCTTCCGGGGCATTGCCCCGGCCTCATTGAAGCTGCGTCCTGATACGGTTTGAGCCGCGCCAGCGCCGCGTTTCTTCCGGGGCATTGCCCCGGCCTCATTGAAGCCACCTCGTCAGCAGCCAGTCTGCGCGCGCGGGCCCAGTTTCTTCCGGGGCATTGCCCCGGCCTCATTGAAGCTGCGCAATGCCATGGCACATCAAGCGCGCCTTCATAGTTTCTTCCGGGGCATTGCCCCGGCCTCATTGAAGCGATCGCAGTTTGGCGAGCCTGTCGCTATCCGCCCGAAGTTTCTTCCGGGGCATTGCCCCGGCCTCATTGAAGCCCCAGGAGGAGGACGAGATGCGCACCGTGCGCATCGTTTCTTCCGGGGCATTGCCCCGGCCTCATTGAAGCGTGAGGGTGAAGGCAACCAGGAACCTGGGGTTGGAAGTTTCTTCCGGGGCATTGCCCCGGCCTCATTGAAGCAGCACGGCATCGGCCAATTGCTGATCGAAGGGAGGTTTCTTCCGGGGCATTGCCCCGGCCTCATTGAAGCCGAGATGTCGGATGTGGTCGGCTCGATCGGGGTAGTAGTTTCTTCCGGGGCATTGCCCCGGCCTCATTGAAGCCGGATCCTGACCCGGCCATCCCGCGCCTCGCGCGCAGTTTCTTCCGGGGCATTGCCCCGGCCTCATTGAAGCGATCGCAGCTTGGCAAGCCTGTCACTGTCAGACCGCAGTTTCTTCCGGGGCATTGCCCCGGCCTCATTGAAGCCTTGCTACGCGGCGGTCACTTGATCGAGGGCCGGCGGGTTTCTTCCGGGGCATTGCCCCGGCCTCATTGAAGCCACTGGATCCGCCGCCAAAGGCCCCACCGAGAATAGTTTCTTCCGGGGCATTGCCCCGGCCTCATTGAAGCGTGGAGCTGCTCCAGCGCCGCGGTCCGCGCGTTCAGGTTTCTTCCGGGGCATTGCCCCGGCCTCATTGAAGCGCGGCTCACCTCGGGCAGCGCGCTCAACCTGACATCGTTTCTTCCGGGGCATTGCCCCGGCCTCATTGAAGCGCGTTCCGTTCCCGTGATCGGCGAGCTCGGGCTGCGGTTTCTTCCGGGGCATTGCCCCGGCCTCATTGAAGCTGGATCTCGATCTTGACGACGAGATCGAGCCGGCCGAGTTTCTTCCGGGGCATTGCCCCGGCCTCATTGAAGCCGGCGGATCGCGATGCGCATCAACGAGGCGCTGGCGGAGTTTCTTCCGGGGCATTGCCCCGGCCTCATTGAAGCCGCCGGGGTCCACCGGGGCAACCCCACACAGCACGCAGTTTCTTCCGGGGCATTGCCCCGGCCTCATTGAAGCGCGTCGGGGCATGGCGAGGACACCACGTCGCCGGAGGGTTTCTTCCGGGGCATTGCCCCGGCCTCATTGAAGCCTTGGCGTTCTTCGCCGAGGCGCGCCGATCGTCGACGTTTCTTCCGGGGCATTGCCCCGGCCTCATTGAAGCACCCAACGGCCGAAGAGATGAAGTTTCGGCGGGCGGAGTTTCTTCCGGGGCATTGCCCCGGCCTCATTGAAGCGGGCAGGGGCAGGGCAGGGGCAGGGCAGGGGCAGGGGGTTTCTTCCGGGGCATTGCCCCGGCCTCATTGAAGCGGGGTCTCCCCGGTCACGGTCTCGGCCGCCAGACCCGTTTCTTCCGGGGCATTGCCCCGGCCTCATTGAAGCCGGCTCAGTTTGTCGGCATTCGCGCCGAGCGCCCGGGTTTCTTCCGGGGCATTGCCCCGGCCTCATTGAAGCGCCTGGGCTCTAGACGGCGGCGGCCCCGAGCTCCTGGGTTTCTTCCGGGGCATTGCCCCGGCCTCATTGAAGCTCCAGATCGACCGTCAGCCGCCGCATCTCCTCCTGCGTTTCTTCCGGGGCATTGCCCCGGCCTCATTGAAGCATCGCAGCGTCGTAGTCCTTCGTCTTTACAACGAAAGAGTTTCTTCCGGGGCATTGCCCCGGCCTCATTGAAGCCGAGCAACGTTAGCCATGAGCAAGTCTCCTAGTCGGAGTTTCTTCCGGGGCATTGCCCCGGCCTCATTGAAGCTTGGTCTCAGCGGTCTTCGTCGTAGTCTTTGCCATTGTTTCTTCCGGGGCATTGCCCCGGCCTCATTGAAGCGTGCCCTTGCCCTGAGTGAACGAAAAGGTGACACTGGTTTCTTCCGGGGCATTGCCCCGGCCTCATTGAAGCGCGGGGTCAGTGTAATGCACGACCCAAGGGCAAAGGTGTTTCTTCCGGGGCATTGCCCCGGCCTCATTGAAGCGCTTCGCCTGTAAGGGCGGCGGCGTCAATGCTAGGCAGTTTCTTCCGGGGCATTGCCCCGGCCTCATTGAAGCGCCACCCGAGACCCCGATTCCGGCCACTCTCGCCCCGTTTCTTCCGGGGCATTGCCCCGGCCTCATTGAAGCCGAGTTATCGGATACGTTGTGCTACGCTTCACAAGGTTTCTTCCGGGGCATTGCCCCGGCCTCATTGAAGCGTTTCATCAACTTCGCGCTTGCGCCGAAGTTCTTCTGCAGGTTTCTTCCGGGGCATTGCCCCGGCCTCATTGAAGCGGGGCGTGTCCGCCCCCCCTCCAGGCCTCCCCGCTGTTTCTTCCGGGGCATTGCCCCGGCCTCATTGAAGCGCCGGGGCTCTAGACGGCGGCGGCCCCGAGCCCCTGGGTTTCTTCCGGGGCATTGCCCCGGCCTCATTGAAGCCAGATCAATGTTGACCCGTCGGTAGTAATGCAAGCGAGTTTCTTCCGGGGCATTGCCCCGGCCTCATTGAAGCCAGGGCGAGCTCGCGGCGATCGACGACACCGCCTCGGTTTCTTCCGGGGCATTGCCCCGGCCTCATTGAAGCCGGTACGGCTCCCCGGTCGGCTTCGCCAGACGGATGGTTTCTTCCGGGGCATTGCCCCGGCCTCATTGAAGCCGCGTCCAGCTCGCTCTCCTCCAGCCGCGCGAACGTGGTTTCTTCCGGGGCATTGCCCCGGCCTCATTGAAGCCATCGATGTCACGATCCAGCATCTCGATCGGCAGCAGTTTCTTCCGGGGCATTGCCCCGGCCTCATTGAAGCGCGATCTCTCGCTCGACCCAGCCGATCGGATCGATAGTTTCTTCCGGGGCATTGCCCCGGCCTCATTGAAGCCCCAAAGGTCAATACGCTGCAATCCGCCGCCGCCAGGTTTCTTCCGGGGCATTGCCCCGGCCTCATTGAAGCTAGCCTCCCGCACCAGGAAAAGAAGTCATGATGGTGTTTCTTCCGGGGCATTGCCCCGGCCTCATTGAAGCCGCTACGCTGAAGCCTTTCCCTGATCTGCTCTCTAGGGTTTCTTCCGGGGCATTGCCCCGGCCTCATTGAAGCATGATCTGGTCTCCAGGATCCCCGCAACGTGGGGAGGTTTCTTCCGGGGCATTGCCCCGGCCTCATTGAAGCGCGGAGCGCCACCAGTCCCGCTACCCCGGGGTGGCGGTTTCTTCCGGGGCATTGCCCCGGCCTCATTGAAGCAACAACAGCTTCGCGGGGAAGCGCGGCTGTACGAGCAAGTTTCTTCCGGGGCATTGCCCCGGCCTCATTGAAGCATGCACAGGGAGCATCAAGAGAAGAGGTGTACAAGGTTTCTTCCGGGGCATTGCCCCGGCCTCATTGAAGCCGGAAGGTTGAAGTCGATGACTTACTTTTCTTCGCAGTTTCTTCCGGGGCATTGCCCCGGCCTCATTGAAGCGCCAGAGACAAGGCAGCTTCTCTTGCTCCATCCGGAGTTTCTTCCGGGGCATTGCCCCGGCCTCATTGAAGCAGGGCGCGGCCCCTGAGCCTGTACGCCCGCGCGAGGTTTCTTCCGGGGCATTGCCCCGGCCTCATTGAAGCATGGCTGCGTCGTAGTCCTTAGTCTTGACGACAAAGGAGTTTCTTCCGGGGCATTGCCCCGGCCTCATTGAAGCGCCTGGCTGCCCGGGAAATCTTGGCACGCGAGGTCCAGTTTCTTCCGGGGCATTGCCCCGGCCTCATTGAAGCCGCGGATTGTCGTAAGCAAGGATACGATCGAAGACACGGTTTCTTCCGGGGCATTGCCCCGGCCTCATTGAAGCCAGTCCCGTCACATACGCCCCTTCACGGGAATAGGAGGTTTCTTCCGGGGCATTGCCCCGGCCTCATTGAAGCTCGCGAAACGTCACCTCCACCCCGAAGGCCTGGGTGAAGGTTTCTTCCGGGGCATTGCCCCGGCCTCATTGAAGCCTCGCCAAGACCCGACATGCCGCGCAAGAACGCGCCGCGTTTCTTCCGGGGCATTGCCCCGGCCTCATTGAAGCCCCAACGCCTCGCGCTGGTCGTACCCGGCCTGAAGCGGGTTTCTTCCGGGGCATTGCCCCGGCCTCATTGAAGCATTGAAGATCTGGTAGTCATGGATGCCATCAATGCGTTTCTTCCGGGGCATTGCCCCGGCCTCATTGAAGCGTCAACACGCCCCCCCCTACGTACTCTACGTACTCTGTTTCTTCCGGGGCATTGCCCCGGCCTCATTGAAGCGTCTTTGTCATCGTAGTCATAGTTTCCTTTCCTAGGGCGTTTCTTCCGGGGCATTGCCCCGGCCTCATTGAAGCCACGAATTCGGCCCAGGAACGGAAGACGACAATGCGATGTTTCTTCCGGGGCATTGCCCCGGCCTCATTGAAGCCGCTACGCTGAAGTCTTTCTCTAATCTGCTCTCTAGGTTTCTTCCGGGGCATTGCCCCGGCCTCATTGAAGCTCGGCGTAGGTGCGCGGCCTCACTCGAGGTCCTTGCCGGGTTTCTTCCGGGGCATTGCCCCGGCCTCATTGAAGCACCTGAGCAGTGTTCTTGGACATCGAATTCTCCTTCGTTTCTTCCGGGGCATTGCCCCGGCCTCATTGAAGCCGGGGTCCGCTTCGAAAGCTCGGACTCCTCGGTCCAGGTTTCTTCCGGGGCATTGCCCCGGCCTCATTGAAGCCTCTGATCTGTTCTCGCGCTTTCGGATCAGTCTGTATTGTTTCTTCCGGGGCATTGCCCCGGCCTCATTGAAGCCCTCAGAAAGCTGCTGGTGCATAGCCATCAGCCTTTGTTTCTTCCGGGGCATTGCCCCGGCCTCATTGAAGCGTGTGGGGTGGAGGGGGGGATGACGATTCATAGATCGGGGTTTCTTCCGGGGCATTGCCCCGGCCTCATTGAAGCTCCGACGAATGCGCTCTACCGGAAAGTCCTCAAGAACGTTTCTTCCGGGGCATTGCCCCGGCCTCATTGAAGCGGTTCGCATCCTGCATCAGCGGGAAGTTGACTTCGGAGTTTCTTCCGGGGCATTGCCCCGGCCTCATTGAAGCCGGTGGCCCTTCTGTCGCTCCGCCATAACTTCCAGACAGTTTCTTCCGGGGCATTGCCCCGGCCTCATTGAAGCTACAGCAGCACCGGCTTGTTCGACGTGTGCGCCTCGGTTTCTTCCGGGGCATTGCCCCGGCCTCATTGAAGCGCGTTGCTGCTGGCGAATCCGCGCCCGGCGGACCGCGGTTTCTTCCGGGGCATTGCCCCGGCCTCATTGAAGCCCCGTGCGGCCGCGCTGGGTCGACCCGCAGGCCGGGTTTCTTCCGGGGCATTGCCCCGGCCTCATTGAAGCCCGGGTGACGCGAAGACCGCAGTGACCAGCGCTCGAGTTTCTTCCGGGGCATTGCCCCGGCCTCATTGAAGCCATGGCAGGTATTCCGAATCGTGTGTTGACGGGCCGCGGTTTCTTCCGGGGCATTGCCCCGGCCTCATTGAAGCCACGAAGAATGGGGGGACGGTGACGGCAACGGTGCCGGGTTTCTTCCGGGGCATTGCCCCGGCCTCATTGAAGCGACGCCCTGGCCGACGATGCGCCGAAGACGGCGGCGGTTTCTTCCGGGGCATTGCCCCGGCCTCATTGAAGCCGGCATCGGGTCGGGGGCCGATTGCGCGTCCATGCTAGTTTCTTCCGGGGCATTGCCCCGGCCTCATTGAAGCACGAACTCCTCGTCGCCCATCTCGGTCACGTCGCGGTTTCTTCCGGGGCATTGCCCCGGCCTCATTGAAGCAGCCCGGCGACGGCCGCCATGGCGCAGGGCCCGCACGGTTTCTTCCGGGGCATTGCCCCGGCCTCATTGAAGCCCATCTCGGCCTTCAAGCCGTCCATCACGTCGAATGGTTTCTTCCGGGGCATTGCCCCGGCCTCATTGAAGCGCCGTGGCGGTCGCGCGCGCCTTGCAAGAGCAGGGCGTTTCTTCCGGGGCATTGCCCCGGCCTCATTGAAGCATCAGGTATTCGCGCGTGAGAATGGTGGCCCAGCGAGTTTCTTCCGGGGCATTGCCCCGGCCTCATTGAAGCATGCACAAGCGCGGCGAGATCGTGGGCCAATGGAAGGGTTTCTTCCGGGGCATTGCCCCGGCCTCATTGAAGCCACGTGGGAGTTTTGATGTGCCCGACGATGGACCGCGTTTCTTCCGGGGCATTGCCCCGGCCTCATTGAAGCTTCGGCGTCCGACAGCGTGGGCAAGCCATCGCGGCGGGTTTCTTCCGGGGCATTGCCCCGGCCTCATTGAAGCTCGGTGTGCGCTTCCAGCGGCCGGACCCATCGCCTGGGTTTCTTCCGGGGCATTGCCCCGGCCTCATTGAAGCTGACGTGGCTGACGATGGTCCGCGGACCGACCGGCCGGTTTCTTCCGGGGCATTGCCCCGGCCTCATTGAAGCCTAGCTTTCGCGACGTCTACACCTGCGTATCGCAGCGTTTCTTCCGGGGCATTGCCCCGGCCTCATTGAAGCGACTGCATTCACGACGGATCTAACAGTAGATTCGTTGTTTCTTCCGGGGCATTGCCCCGGCCTCATTGAAGCGAGAATGCAGGCGCGTTGGAGTCTGACCGAGCTCGTAGTTTCTTCCGGGGCATTGCCCCGGCCTCATTGAAGCAGTGAGGTGATCCGGCCCGACTGGCCGGCCACGTCGTTTCTTCCGGGGCATTGCCCCGGCCTCATTGAAGCACGGTCCAGGGGGTTGTGCCCATAGCCACGTGCAGGGTTTCTTCCGGGGCATTGCCCCGGCCTCATTGAAGCCCGACGATTCCAGAACCCCGAGATCCAAAGTGACCGGGTTTCTTCCGGGGCATTGCCCCGGCCTCATTGAAGCGCCTTAGCCTCGCTTTCCGCTGCCTTGAGCCGGTCAGTTTCTTCCGGGGCATTGCCCCGGCCTCATTGAAGCTAGTTCACGGCCCCTCTTCCCGATCCTTCCCCGGGCACGTTTCTTCCGGGGCATTGCCCCGGCCTCATTGAAGCCGAGTTTGTCTTTATCGACCAATTCCTGGTCTACATAGTTTCTTCCGGGGCATTGCCCCGGCCTCATTGAAGCGGACCCTACCCGCGACGGCACCCGCGCCGATCCCCGTTTCTTCCGGGGCATTGCCCCGGCCTCATTGAAGCTTCGGGAATCTTTCTGGGATTGTCCGGATAAGGCGTGGTTTCTTCCGGGGCATTGCCCCGGCCTCATTGAAGCGCCGGGGTCCCCATCGAGAACCGCACGTCGGCCGGCAGCGTTTCTTCCGGGGCATTGCCCCGGCCTCATTGAAGCGGAGTCCGGGTCCCGCACGCCGTAGATCCGATTTACGTAGTTTCTTCGTAACTAGTGCCCGCAACGAAAAAGTACAATGGTTTGACTCTGAAAGTGGAATCGTGATATAGAGGGGACGAAGAATCCCGCTTTGATGCGGGAATCGGCCGATGAGGTCGAGAATCGGCCGGATTTTCGGGAATCTTCGCGAGAATTGCCATGCGAAACGTCATTCGCCTGCAGATGGAATTGGGTCAGGTTGCGATCGAGGAGATCGAGATCGACGAGAGCTCGCGGGATGACATTCCGCCGCTGCTGCTTGGGCTTCGGCACGTGTATGCCGACCGGTCGGTTCGTGCCCGGTGGTTCGAGATCCTGGAGCAGGGGATCCTTCCCGAGGTGTCCCACACGAAAGGGCGTCCCGGCATGGAGCTGTGGAGGATCCTCGTGATGGGTCTCCTGAAGCAGGTCCTAGGGTGTGACTTCGATCGTCTGCACGAGCTGGTGAACCAACACCATACCGTTCGGAAGTTTCTGGGACACTCCAACTTCTGGGACGAGACCCGGTACCGGTATCCCACGGTGGTACCCAACGTGAGCCTGCTGACGCCGGACGTGCTGGGAGAGGTGTTGCAGCTGATCGCGGAGAGCGGCCATGCGCTGGTGCGGAAGCGGAAGCGGAAGAGCGGCCCGGGCGGTCGCCCGTCGGAGGAGCCCCTGCGGGGCCGCTGTGATTCGTTCGTGGTGAAGACGGATGTGCACTTCCCGACGGACGTTAACCTGCTGTGGGATGCGATGCGTTGCCTGGTGCGCGAGACGGGCCGCTCAGCCCTGCGGGCGGGGGTGTCCGGAGGGCGGCAGTGGCGGCATCGGAGCCGGAGGCTGCAGCGGCTCTTTCAGAAGGTTCGGCGGACCCGGCGGGCCCGTCCGGGGCCGATCCAGGCGTACCTCGACGCCTGCTGGGAGGAGGTCCGACGGGCGGAAGCGACGGTTCCTGCGCTTCGGGAGCAAGGCGTCGGAGCCCCCAGGATTCTCCGGATCGAATCGTACCTCAAGCATGCCCGGAGGCAGCTCGACCAAGTGGACCGCCGCCTGCTGAAAGGCGAGAAGATCCCGCAGGAAGAGAAGGTGTTTTCGATCTTCGAGGAGCACACGCGCTGGTGTGTGAAGGGCAAGGCCGGGGTGCCGGTGGAACTCGGAGTGCCGGTGGCCGTGCTGGAGGACCAGCACGGCTTCCTCCTACACTCCCGGATCCTGTGGGAAGGCGGAGACGTGGATCATGCCGTACCCATGATCCGGGAAGCGCAGGCCCGCTTCCCCGACCTCCGCCTGTGCAGCTTCGATCGGGGGTTCCACAGCCCCTCCAACCGGATCGCACTGGACGAACTGCTGGATCACAACGTGCTTCCGAAGAAGGGAAAACTCGGTCCGGCCGACCGGAAACGGGCCGCCGACCCGACGTTCCGGGAGATGCGCCGGCAGCATCCGGCCGTGGAGTCCGCCATCAATAATCTCGAGCAGCGCGGCATGGACCGGGTCCTGTCGTATGGGGCGGAGGGTTTTGCGCGGATGGTGGCGCTCTCCATGGTGGCCTTCAATGTCCACCGCATCGGGTTGCTGCTGCAGAGACAGGCCCGGGCCCAAGCCCGACGACGACGAAGACGCGCCGCCTAACAGCGGCGCCCCTCCACCCCGTCCGCGAAGCTCGCCGGGAGCGGGAACGGAGCCGCTCGCCCTAGCGTCCGGATTCTGGGTGGGAAGAGCCCGGATGCCGCTACGAATCGGCAGGAATCCCCTGGAAACGGAGCGACCGGAGGCCCCGGAGGGTGGGTCCAACCCGAAATTTCGCCGGAAGGGCCGCCAAAATGACCATTTTCGGTGCGGGCACTAACTACTCACCCCTTGTTGGGGTCTGGTTGGCCATAGTGCTCGTTGAGGATGTCTGCGGCCTTTCCGTCGAGGGCGATGTGGATGGCGACGAGAGGGTTGTAGCCGAGTGCCTCCATGGAGGTGAGGAAGCTGGAGCCTCGGCACCATGCGGTTGCGTGGAGCATGGTGCGGAAACATCCGGACACTTTGATCTTGACCTTGGTCATTCGGATCTTCTGTTCTCCGGCATTGTTGGTGAAGCTGACGTCGGGGTCCTTCATGAAGCGGAGGACGGACGTCTCGTGTTTCATGAGACGTTCATGCAGGTTGTGGGCGTCGGACTTTGCGATGCGTCCCCGGGTTCCTTTCGTCCGCGGCGGGATATCGGGCAACTCCTTGGCGCCTTGGGTGAGGAGAGTGCGGTAGCGCTTGCGCACGGCCCGGCGGTCGGTCTCGTTCAAGGCCTTGGATGCGCTCTGGCCGACCCTGTGGCAGACCTCGCGCAGCAGGCTCTTCATCAATCGCGCCCAGCGGTAGCCGTTGGACTCGACGACGAAGGCCAGTTCGCGCAGCAGGTGGCTGCCGCACAGCTGGTGGCGGCACTGCTCGTAGCCCATGTACGCAGCCCAGCAGTCGTGGACCAGGACGCCCTGGTAGCGCGGGAGGATGCCGATCTCTTCGATCGCCTCCCGACCGCGCTTGCGGTGCGGGAACTTCACGGTCAGGGTCCCGTCGGTGACGACATGGAGCCATTGGGTCTTGCTGGCGACCCGGAATCCGGTCTCATCGACATGCAAGGCCGGGCGTTGCAGGAGATGGGCCACGGCGACCTCCTCCCAAGATGCGAGCGCATCCTGAAAGCGCCGGACATAGCCGAGGCAGGTCGCCTCGGAGAGCCTGATGCCGGAGATCGCGTGCACGAGCGAGACGGCACGGCGCAGGGACAGCATCTGGGCGATCAGCAGGTTGAGGACCAAGGCCTGGATGCGGACACCGTACTGCACGGGCCCCGGCATGAGGTCTGGGAACCGGCCCTTGGTCCGGGCCCGGCACTTCGGGCATTCCTTGATCTCGGCGTCGACGCGGCGCTCGACGACTTCGAACCCGAGGTCGTAGAGGACGCGCCGCTCCCGATCGACGGGGTCGACGTCGTCGAGGTCGGCGCCGCAAGCGTCGCAGGCATCGACGGTGATCGTCTCCTGGACGGTGGTCGTGCGCCGGTGACCGCCCGTCTGCGGGTTCGGCTTCGGGCCCTTGCCGTGGCTCCCGGTGCGCCGCGCGCTCTCGTCCGGGTCCGTCTGGGACGGCGGCAGACCGGAGTTCCGGCTCGTCTTGCGCGTGGCCTTCTCCAGGAGCACGGCCAGCAGCAGCTGGAGCAGCATCAGCAGGCCGCGGACGAGCGCCTCGCACTCCGGGGAGACCTTGCCTTGCGTGCGGAGATCCTGGAACCGCTTCTGGAAGGCGTCGACCTCTTGGCGCAGGGAGGTGCCGGCGAAGCTCGTCATCCCGACGCCTCCACCGCCCGGATTGCCGCCCGCACAGCGAACCGCTCGCCTTCGGGCATCGTCCGGTAGCGCCGCGCCGGCGGCGGGCGCGTCCGGACGCCGCGGCGCTCCAAGGTCTCCAGCATCCCGAGGCCGGCCCCAACCCTGGAGCCGCCCTTTGCTGTCGTCCAGTGAAGGTGCTCGCAGCGGCCCGAACAGGGGGTCGACTTCAGGTCGATGATTCGCGGGTCCATGGGGATTCCCGCAGCCACGATTCGACGACAGCATGCGAATCGGCGGGCGCTTGTCAAGCGGTGCGTGGACGACCCGCCCACGCACCGAAACGTCACCTCCTATCCAAGGCTTGCCGGTATGGGAACACCGCCGTCACCGCGACGCACAGATCCGAATGCCCTTGCCCCGCCGGGCGATCGACCCGTCGTCGCCTTCGATCCCTACCCTGCCGCCATCCACACCTCCGACGCGGTCCGCCCCGATGGCCCATCTTGGAGAGGGTCCCTCCTAGCAACGTCAAGCGCAGATCTCCGGCGGAGGGGAACGGCAGCCCACGGAACCCGCTCCACCGGACCGCAGGGCGCGGACCCGCGACCTCCGCGCGAGGGGCCCGGTCGCGTTGCGGACCCCTCCCCACAAGGCCGGAACGGGGAGCGGAAGCCGAAGATCGACCCACTTCTTGTCAGCCGAACCCCGTGCATCCGGTCCTTGGCCGCGAGCGAGGGAAAGGGGCACGGAACCATGCCGGATCCGAACCCGTCAGGAAAAACGATTCGTCATCAGTAGGGGGGGGTGAGTAGATACCCTGCATGAACGTCTCATGAAACACGAGACGTCCGTCCTCCGCTTCATGAAGGACCCCGACGTCAGCTTCACCAACAATGCCGGAGAACAGAAGATCCGAATGACCAAGGTCAAGATCAAAGTGTCCGGATGTTTCCGCACCATGCTCCACGCAACCGCATGGTGCCGAGGCTCCAGCTTCCTCACCTCCATGGAGGCACTCGGCTACAACCCTCTCGTCGCCATCCACATCGCCCTCGACGGAAAGGCCGCAGACATCCTCAACGAGCACTATGGCCAACCAGACCCCAACAAGGGGTGAGTAGTTACCTGGATTCGATGAATCTTCGCCCTGTCAATATTAATCTTTCATTCATATAGGGTATCTACTCACCCCCCCCGACTGATGACGAATCGTTTTTCCTGACGGGTTCGGATCCGGCATGGTTCCGTGCCCCTTTCCCTCGCTCGCGGCCGAGGACCGGATGCACGGGGTTCGGCTGACAAGAAGTGGGTCGATCTTCGGCTTCCGCTCCCCGTTCCGGCCTTGTGGGGAGGGGTCCGCAACGCGACCGGGCCCCTCGCGCGGAGGTCGCGGGTCCGCGCCGTGCGGTCCGGTGGAGCGGGTTCCGTGGGCTGCCGTTCCCCTCCGCCGGAGATCTGCGCTTGACGTTGCTAGGAGGGACCCTCTCCAAGATGGGCCATCGGGGCGGACCGCGTCGGAGGTGTGGATGGCGGCAGGGTAGGGATCGAAGGCGCCGACGGGTCGATCGCCCGGCGGGGCAAGGGCATTCGGATAGGTGCGTCGAGGTGACGGCGGTGTTCCCATACCGGCAGGCCTTGGATAGGAGGTGACGTTTCGGTGCGTGGGCGGGTCGTCCACGCACCGCTTGACAAGCGCCCGCCGATTCGCATGCTGTCGTCGAATCGTGGCTGCGGGAATCCCCATGGACCCGCGAATCATCGACCTGAAGTCGACCCCCTGTTCGAGACGCCGCCGGACCCGCCAGCCGATCGCGGAGGTCCGGGAGACCGTGGGTCGGTGTTCCCCCTGCCGCCGCACCGAGCGGGCGAAGACCCTCTGCGAGCCCCTTCACGGGACGACCGCAAAGGGCGGCTCCAGGGTCGGGGCCGGCCTCGGGATGCTGGAGACCTTGGAGCGCCGCGGCGTCCTGACGCGCCCGCCGCCGGCGCGGCGCTACCGGACGATGCCCGAAGGCGAGCGGTTCGCTGTGCGGGCGGCAATCCGGGCGGTGGAGGCGTCGGGATGACGAGCGTCGCCGGCACCTCCCTGCGCCAAGAGGTCGACGCCTTCCAGAAGCGGTTCCAGGATCTCCGCACGCAAGGCACGGTCCCCCCGGAGTGCGAGGCGCTCGTCCGCGGCCTGCGGATGCTGCTCCAGCTGCTGCTGGCCGTGCTCCTGGAGAAGGCCACGCGCAAGACGAGCCGGAACTCCGGTCTGCCGCCGTCCCAGACGGACCCGGACGAGAGCGCGCGGCGCACCGGGAGCCACGGCAAGGGCCCGAAGCCGAACCCGCAGACGGGCGGCCACCGGCGCACGACCACCGTCCAGGAAACGATCACCGTCGATGCCTGCGACGCTTGCGGCGCCGACCTCGACGACGTCGACCCCGTCGATCGGGAGCGGCGCGTCCTCTACGACATCGGGTTCGAAGTCGTCGAGCGCCGCGTCGACGCCGAGATCAAGGAAGGCCCGAAGTGTCGGGCCCGGACCAAGGGCCGGTTCCCAGACCTCATGCCGGGGCCCGTGCAGTACGGTGTCCGCATCCAGGCCTTGGTCCTCAACCTGCTGATCGCCCAGATGCGGTCCCTGCGCCGTGCCGTCTCGCTCGTGCACGCGATCTCCGGCATCAGGCTCTCCGAGGCGACCTGCCTCGGCTATGTCCGGCGCTTTCAGGATGCGCTCGCATCCTGGGAGGAGGTCGCCGTGGCCCATCTCCTGCCACGCCCGGCCTTGCAGGTCGATGAGACCGGATTCCGGGTCGCCGGCAAGACCCAATGGCTCCCTGTCGTCACCGACGGCACCCTGACCGTGAAGTTCCCGCACCGCACGCGCGGTCGGGAGGCGATCGAAGAGATCGGCATCCTCCCGCGCTACCAGGGCGTCCGGGTCCACGACTGCTGGGCTGCGTACATGGGCTACGAGCAGTGCCGCCACCAGCTGTGCGGCAGCCACCTGCTGCGCGAACTGGCCTTCGTCGTCGAGTCCAACGGCTACCGCTGGGCGCGATGGATGAAGAGCCTGCTGCGCGAGGTCTGCCACAGGGTCGGCCAGAGCGCATCCAAGGCCTTGAACGAGACCGACCGCCGGGCCGTGCGCACGCGCTACCGCACCCTCCTCACCCAAGGCGCCAAGGAGTTGCCCGATATCCCGCCGCGGACGAAAGGAACCCGGGGACGCATCGCAAAGTCCGACGCGCACAACCTGCATGAACGTCTCATGAAACACGAGACGTCCGTCCTCCGCTTCATGAAGGACCCCGACGTCAGCTTCACCCACCATGCCGGAGAACCGAAGATCCGAATGACCAAGGTCAAGATCAAGGTGTCCGGATGTTTCCGCACCATGCTCCACGCAACCGCATGGTGCCGAGGCTCCAGCTTCCTCACCTCCATGGAGGCACTCGGCTACAACCCTCTCGTCGCCATCCACATCGCCCTCGACGGAAAGGCCGCAGACATCCTCAACGAGCACTATGGCCAACCAGACCCCAACAAGGGGTGAGTAGTTAGTGTCTGCACGGAAAATCACAACACATTGTATATGCAGCCATATTTGGAATCTGGAGAACCGAAGATTCCTTCTTTGAGGGCATATGACGGCATATTCCGCTGAAATCAGGCTGGATTCGATGAATCTTCGCCCTGTCAATATTGGATTTTCATTCATGTAATCAGACTCTTAGGGATTTTCCGTGCAGACACTAGTAGTACGGAAACGTTGGATTGGGGGCTGCAGGCATGAGCTGGCCCCGATGCTCAGACCTGACACCTGATCCATAGAGGCCTAATAATCCCATTGTGTTCTTTATCTGATCCTTAGAAGCGGTGCGAGAATCTCAGCGAACAGCCTGGTTCCAGCGGGTGCCGACACGGGGCCGACACGCACCGACACGGACCGACACGGAAATACCGCCCCATCCTGCAGCCATCAATGCAACGTCGGTGGACTACTAGTTACCAGATAGCATCGTTTCTTCCGGGTATCTACTCACCCCCCTACTGATGACGAATCGTTTTTCCTGACGGGTTCGGATCCGGCATTTTCCCTTGCCCCTTTAACTTGCTCACGGCCGATGACCGGAGGTGCGTGTTCCGGCTGACAAGAAGCGGATCGATCTTCGTCATCAGTAGGGGGGTGAGTAGATACCTACGAGAAGCGAGGGTGATCGAAGAGTACTTCCAAGCCTTGAAGATCGGCACACGGATCGGGGGCCGGCGCCTCGACCCGGCCGACGACCCGAAGGAAGTGCCTGGCCTTCGACGCCATCCCTGCATGCCGCGTCATGACCGTCGAGCGTCTCGCACGCTCGGAGCTCGACACCCCGGCCAGCCACACGTCCACCGCAACGAAATCACGGTCCTTGCCCCCACAAGACCGGCCGACAGCGCCGGCTGCGCGGACCTCCCGATCCCGAACCGACCATCGAAGCCTTCGCCGTCAAGGTCGCACGCCGGGCCAGCTTCATCGCCGAAAAGCGCCAACCCTGGCCGGGAACCGAGAAACTCTGGCAGGGATACAAACTCCTCCTCGCCTTCGTCGAACATCACCGAACCATGCGGAAACTCGATCTGCCGAAAAAGATGGAGTTGAATGTCCGGTTGAAAGCCACCGAGCACGATTACACGGCAAGATCAGCCCGTGAAGTCGAAATCGGCCTCGGTTAGCTGCGACGCCTGAATGTTCTCGACCACGATCGAGAAGGTGTTGTCGGGATCGCCGATCACGGCGTTGCGTCCGCTCTGCTTGATGTCCAGATCGGAGAATTGGAGGTTCCCACGGATGACCAAGATGTCGGTGCCGTCCTCGAAGTCCAGGATGCGGTCGGTCTCGGACTCGCTGTCGAAGACGAATCGATCGGCGCCGGCGCCGCCGTGGAGCAGGTCGTTACCCTTGCCCCCGATCAGCGTGTCGTCGCCCGTCCCCCCCGAAAGCCGGTCGTCCCGATCGTAGCCGTGGAGCGTGTCGTCGCCCCCGAGGCCCTGGAGGATGTCCCGGCCGAAGGCGCCGTGGAGCGTATTGTCGCCGTTACCGCCCCGGACGGTGAAGCCGATCCCGGAGGCCTTGAACTGGGCCAGCGACATGTCGCCGATCCGGACGGTTCCGCCGCCCGCACCGCCGTCCACCTGCAGCGCGCAGGCGAAGCCGGTGTGCGAGAGGATGGTGCCGTCCGACGTGCCACCATCGCCGTAGACGATGACCGCATCCATGGAGTAGCGCGCCTGGTGCTCGACGAACTGGAAGGGACCCATGTCTTGATCGCCGAAGTGAAACTCGATCGTGTCCTCCTTTCTCAGCTCGTACAGGTAGTCGAAGCCGTCGCCCGGATTGAAAATGTAGGTGTCACCGTAGACCCATCCCCCCCAGTCGCCGCGAAGCCAGTCGTTGCCCTTGCCGCCGATCAGCACATCGCTGCCGTAGCCGCCTGCCATCGTGTCATGACCGCCGTGGCCGTAGAGCGTGTTCCAGACCCATCCGGCACCGCCGTAGATGAACTCCGAGTCCTCGGTGCCGTGGAGTATGCTGTATCCGGTCTGGCCCTGACCGACGATGCGAGGAAGCTCGCCCGGTTTATTGCAGCTGTCGTCATCATCGTCGTCGTCTCCCCCGACGTCCGAGTCGCCGCCGTTGTCGCCGTCCCCAGTGTTCTCGAGATCAAGCGTCTCATCGCCCGAGGTGCCTGGGATCGTGTCCTCGTCGCCGCCGTCGTTGTTGGCATTCGGGTCGCTACCGTCGTTGTCGAGGGGGTTGCCGCCGTCGTTGTCGTCGTCGCTCGTACTGTCGCTGTACATGACTGTTTCACCGCCGCCACCGCCAGCAGGCAGGATGAAGTCGTCCGCGTCCAGGCCGCCCGCCGTCACACCCGACAGCCTGATCGTGTCGCCGCCGTCGCCGTAGCGGATGACGGCATCGGCGCCGTCCTGCTCGATGACCAGCGCCTCAAACCCGCCGGATACGCCATCCAGGCGAATCCTGTCGCCACCCCCGAAGTCGGTAATGGTGTCGGCGCCGTCTCCCGCCGCGAACACAAAGGTGTCGTCGCCCTTGCCGCCGGTCAGCGTATCGTCGCCCGCACCGCCGTTGAGCGTGTCGACGCCCTTGGCGCCGCGCAGGGTGTCATCGCCCTCGCCACCGGCCAAGATGTCGTCGCCCTTGCCGCCCTTCAGGAAGTCGTCGCCATCACCGCCGGTCAGCGTATCGTCGCCAAAGCCGCCATAGAGGAAGTCGTCGCCAGCCCCGCCGGTGAGCGTGTCGGCGCCCCCGTTGCCACGCAGGGTGTCGTCGCCAGCCCCGCCGGTCAGCGTGTCGGCGCCCCCGTTGCCACGCAGGGTGTCGTCGCCATCACCGCCGGTCAGCGTGTCGACGCCCTTGCCGCCCTTCAGCACCTCGCCGCCAGCAGACCCGCCGCTCGAGGTGTCGCCAGACGTGCCCTCCGGCGGCGCACCCTGTGCAAGAGCGTCCTCGCCGCCGCCCTCCGGCGGGGCTGCCTCGACGGGAAGGAACCGGAAATCGTCCGCGCCCAGGGAGGCCGCCGTCACGCCCTCCAGCTTGATCGTGTCGCCGTCGCCGTAGCGGATGACGGTATGGAAGCCCTTCTGCTCGATCACCAGATCCCCGAAACCGCCCGACACCCCGGCCATCTCGATGATGTCGCCAGCCTTGAAATCGCCGATGTAATCGGCCCCGTCGCCGACCGCGAACGCAAAGACATCATGGCCACTGCCGCCATAGAGCGAGTCCGTGCCCCGGCCGCCGGTCAGCCTGTCGGCGCCCCGGCCGCCTTCCAGACGGTCGTTGCCCGCACCGCCATCGACCGTGTCGTCCCCGTCGCCGCCATACAGCGTGTCGTCGCCCGCACCGCCGTCCAGCGTGTCGTCGCCCGCACCGCCGTCCAGCGTGTCGTCGCCCGCACCGCCGTCCAGCGTGTCATCGTCCGAGCTGCCGGGGTTCATGAGGAGAAAGTCCGCGTCGGCACCCGGGCTTGCGGTTCCGCCCGTCAGCGTGTCGTCGCCGTCGCCGCCCGTCAGGATGTCGTCGCCAAGGCCGCCCGTCAGGATGTCGTCGCCAAGGCCGCCCGTCAGGGTTTCGTTGCCAGCGCCGCCGGTCCGGAAACTATCCTGTGTCATCGTACTTGCCCCCTCAACAGGTGTGATTTGAGCGTGACCTGCCCCCATCGACTGGTCCAGTGCGAAGGTTAGGGCATGGGCGGCTTCCCGGCAAGGCCGGCCGGCCGGCGGACCGGACCCTTCTTTGTCGGGCCTGCGGATGACTGATGGAGCAGGAACCTAGCATGGTTGAGGCGCCCGGTTCACCGTGGGCCGGTTTCCGTGGCCACTGCTGGTGCATCAGGGCTCACTGGGCACGCTGTTTCGAGGGTTCGAGCAGAGTTGTCCGGTTGCGCCGTCCGGCGGCGCGTTCCCGGCGTATGGCGCGGGAATGCGCCGAAACCGGGCAGTTCGACGGTTGCATCCTCCGGGATCTCGCCATAATCTGGATCCGCCATAGGCCTTCGTGGCGGGATTTGCCGGAGCCCGGTCGCCATGTCGCCTCCTTGACAGGAGACGGCCTCACAGGGAGTGGGGACGAAGGTGGCAGCAGGACATGTCAGCGGTACACGGGCGGGGCCGGACGGCGCGCCCTGGGCATCTATGCGGTGGTTCTCCATGAGGCCGATGAAGCGGCATGGCAATCGTTACGGCAGGAATGGCCGGGCCGGCACTTCATTCTGACCGATCACTTGGCGTTCGTTGCGCCGGAAGGCACTACAACGACAACGCACATTGCCGAGTCCTCGGGCATCGGCGACGAGCGCGGCCTGCTGGGGGTCGTTCTGGAAGTTTCGGCCCAGACCGGATTCCATCGCAACGACCTGTGGGAGTGGCTGCGCATGGTGCTTCCATGACCGATGACGTTGACGGGATTCCCGGAGTCTCTGTACCGCCACCATCGTATGCGCACACTGGCGGCGGCGGAAGGGGAACGGGACGGGACAGGCGACTCTGCGCCCTGGAAACTCAGGTCGCACGGATCGAGGAGCGCGTTGCTGCCATTCAAGACCACATGGCGAAAAGCATGACGTGACCCAATTGAAAGGGGCTTGTATACTTGACTTACCGGAACACCACATATTGTGGTTTTATCTACGCTCGAACCCCATATATTGTATTTTGGTTAGGGACTGTTAACATTACAGGTTCTTGAGGGCATCGACAATGAGTGCGAAGTGGATGAAGAAGGTAAAGACAACATCAAGCGTATCGAATCTTGTGAAGACTCGTCGAAATCGCTTGATCCTCCGAAACCGACGCTCGACTTCATTGCGTTTCTTGTACCGTTCCCGATCCTAGTCCCAGGGCGCAACCCGATTTGCCTTCGGTGGGACCCCAAGTTCCAGTCCACGACGTGCACCCCGCTCACGGGTCTCATCTCCTTCCCAGGCCTGGTCCATCACCAAGTATCGTGCAGGGCCCGGTACTGCCCTTCGGTTCCGCCGTGTGCGTCCCTGGGGCCCATCCCCCGCCGGCCCTCCGGACCAGGAAAACCCCACGGCGCTTCGATCCTCCGCGGCAACCCAATGAAGCTTGGTAGTCCAGCTTCCGCGCGACGTCCCGAGGGCCTGAGCACCGTTGTTTTGAGCGCTCCCGTACCCTCCGGATGCACGTTCATCACGGTGCTGTCCAGTGACAGCACCTCAACCTTTCCACGGATGATCTCCAGGCGTTGCAACTCCGCAAACACCCGATCCAGGACCCCCTTCTTCGCCCCGCGGTTCCTCCGGATGTACCTGGTGTGCCCGTTGCCGAAATGGGACGGCAGCCCACGCCCCGTGCATCCCTGCTCGGCCCCGTACAGGATGGCATTGAGAACCGACAGATGGCTGAGCGAAACCTTGCCGCGGTGCTTCGGAAAGACAGGAGCGATGCGCTTGTACTGGGCTTGCGTGCGTTCCATGACCGGAAATCCTCTCCACGAACAGGGGGGGGGGCTGGAGCCTACCACATGCTGAGTTAACAGGCCCTAACCAAATATATGGTGTCTGCACGAAAAATCACAACACATTGTATATGAAACCATATTTGGAATCTGGGGAACCGAAGATTCCTTCTTTGAGGGCATATGACGGCATATTCCGCTGAAATCAGGCTGGATTCGACGAATCTTCGCCCTGTCAATATTGAGCTTTCATTCATGTAATCCGTATCTTAGTGATTTTCCGGGCAGGCACTATATAAGGCCCATTGAAAGTGTGAATATGGGGCGGTGTTCTGGCAGCCATTCCGACCGCATCCGTGGTTGCTGCGGTCGTCGTCAAGGCATTCTTGTACCTCTCCTGCACGATCTTCCGTCCGGGGTCCGGACCCCCGGACCCCTGCCGGACCGCCTCAGAGTTTGTTCCTAAAGTCGGTCATTCTCTGCCTCGGGGCAAGAACATGGGACATGAACGGAGCGTTCTCGCGTACAAAGTGAGAACAAAATTTGCGGTATCTGAGAAGAAGCCACGCGAACATGATTATTGAATTGCCTAAATTCAGAACGGAAGAACAACAAATGCATTTAGGAACAAACTCTCAAGACGAGACCGGGACCGGAGACGGCGCTCAGACAGCAGCAACCCCGGACCCGACCGCCGATCACGACCGACGGCGCAGCACCGCCCGAACCGCGATGCCCGGTGCCGCTTGTCGCTCCGAACCGGGCGGCCGCGCGCAGGCCGCACGTCCGAACCGCCTCCGGCGGATCGGATGCGCCCCCGGTCGCCCGCCTCCGGACGCGCACCGCGGCGGCGGCCCGGCACCACGACCGCATCGGCCCTCCCGATCCCGGGCTGGACCCGATCCGGCCGCCGCCTGACGGAGGTTCCGGGCCGCCTTCCGACCGCCCCGGCCGCTTCGTTCAGGCCGGCGCGCCGGCCGGCTTCCGAACCGGCAGGGCGGCGGCCCGGGCCTTCACCTGCGCGACCAGCGGCGGACAGCGGGTCGGGTCGTCGTGGAGCACCTGACAGTCCAGGCAGTAGAAGCACTCGTTCATGTTGATCCTGCCCGACCGGGCGATCGCTCCTGTGGGGCAGACCGGACCGCAGGCCTGGCACGGACTGCCGCATTCGGGGCGGCGGCGCAGGAACGAGAACCGCCGGAGCCGGCCCAGGACGGCGAGACCGGCGCCGAGCGGGCACAGGAACCGGCAGAATGCCCGCTCGACGAACAGAGCGAGGATCAGCAGTCCGCCCGCCCACAGCACCGCCGCCGTCGGCGCGTCGAAGCGCAGCGTGACCGCGGTCTTGAACGGCTCGATGCCGGCCGCCCAGGCGGCCCACTCGAAATCGACGAACGTGAGCACGAGAAGGACGGCGAGCACCGCGTACTTGACGCGGGCCAGCCGTCGGTTCCAGTGCTCCGGGACGTGCGGCCGCCGAACCCGGAACGTCCGGGCGAGCCGGCCCAGAAGTTCCTGCATCGCTCCGTACGGACACAACCAGCCGCAGAACAGCGATCGCCCCCAGAGCGGCAGCGTCACGAGCGCCGCAACTCCCACGATGGTGATCAGGGGTTCGGCGAGAAAGCCCTCCAGCCCGCCTCCGTAGAACGGGAGCTGCACGACATTCATCAGATGCAGCACCGTGAGCTGCCCGCCGGCAACGATTCCGAGCCAGCCCGCAACCCATGCCAGCAGGCCGATCCGGATCCCGCGGTACAGGGTGCGGTGGCGCACGATCCGGCGCTGGAACCCAAGCACCAGGAGGACGGCGAGGGCGGTCGCCGTCCCGAGCGCCACCGTCACCGGCTGGTCGCGCCAGATTCCCTGCCAGTCCAGGCCTCCGTCGAGACCGGCCGCCGCCGCGGCCGGCAGGGGCAGCGGCTCGGCGCGCACGTAGCGGGCGGGGATCGTGTAGGTCACCGGGAAGGTCGCCGACGACGGCACCGCATCCTCGGGTGCGCGCCGGGCCCGTTCGCCCTCGACGACGAACTCGAGGGTCCATGGACGGGTCGGATCCGGGCCGCTCCCGGCCGCGAAGTAGAACAATCCCTGATCGTCCAGCGTCGGGCCGGCCGCGATGTGATGGAAGGGAAGCGGCTTGAACAGGTCAGGAGTCAGCGGGATCGTGCGGTCCTCCTGGCGGAGCCGGAGGTTCCGGTACACCTCCGGCGCGACGGCGGTGGCGCGCGTGTCCCGAAAGCCGACCGGACCCCGGAAGCCGACCCACAGGACCGCATCTCCGACCGACCGGCCCGCGGCCACGTACTGGTCGTACCAGCGGCGGTCCAGAATGTTGATTCCGATGCCCGCCGGCGTGACGAACGCCGCATAGACCTCGGCCACCGGCTCGTCGGGGTCGGCGTAGCGCACCGACAGGGGGAGCGCGGTATGCGGGTCTCCGGCCAGCTCCGCCTCGAGCTCTCCGACCGTGATCGTGCGCCCGGCGATCGAGCCGTCCTCCCGCAGCGCTCCCCAGCGCTGTTCCGTCCAGAGCTCCAGATCGAGCACCCGCCCGAGATCGTCGGCCGACAGGACCGACCCCCGGTCCCGCATGACCTTGCGGGCGCCGCGCATGATCGCGTCCATGAACAGCAGGGACGAGGTGGTGATGCGCGAGATTGCGTCGACGGGGACGAGATCCGACGTGTCTCCGGCCGTCTCCCGCATCGCGATCGCCTCGCCCTCCAGCACCGAATCCGAGAGACCGAGCTGCATGCTGATCCCGCGCGCGGTGTCGATGCCCCGGTACTGGGTCAGGTACTGATGGAAATCCTCGTCGGTCCGGCCGAGGATGGCGATCGGTTCGACATGCGCGAGCAGGCGCACGCCGGTGAGCACCCCGTCGGTGCGCACGCCCACCAGGAGATGGAAGGGCCGCCTCGAGTACCCGAGCCCGCGAATCGTGTCGTGCGTTTCGAAGACGTAGCCCACGCGACCGCCGCCCCGATAGACGTCGGCGCTCGGAAACTCTCCCTCCACCAGCTGGTACGATTCGGCTCCCGGAAACACGAGCTGCAGCGTCTCGTCATTCAGGTAGGTCGCGAGGAACGAGTCTGCCCCGGGCGCCAGCGTGGCCTCCTCCGGCTCGGCCTCCTTCGCCTGCTGCAGGATGGTGGGGCCTTGGGCCGGAGCCGGCCCGGCCGCCAGCAGCGCCCCGACCCCGAGGCTGACGCCCGCCGCGATGCGTCTGAGGCGGCCGGTTCCCCCGACCTCCGTCGTACGTGGCATTCCCGACCTCCCCCGCCCGGATCCCGACAGGTCCGGCCGCCGCACCCATCGCGCCGGAACGCGCGGTTCCGGACCCACCGGCCCCCGGAAACTATAGCTGCCGTCGTCCGGCCTGCACCCCGACCGGTCCCCGTCGCGGCCGGTCCCGCGCTACGACAGCCAGCGTTTCCGGCGCCGGTAGCGCTTGCCCTCCCGGAAGCCCTTCCGCCCGGATTCGCCCAGGCCCAGGTAGAACTCCTTCACGTCGGAATTCTCCGTCAGCTGTCCGGCCTCGCCCTCCATGACGACGCGGCCGTTCTCCAGGATGTAGCCGTAGCCGGCGTGCTGCAGGGCGGCGTGCGTATTCTGCTCGGCCAGAAGAAAGCTCACCTGTTCCTCCCGGTTGAGCCGGTCGACGATGCCGAAGATCTCGGCCAGCAGTTGCGGCGCCAGGCCCATGGAGGGCTCGTCGAGCAGGATCATCCGCGGCCGCGCCATGAGGGCCCGGCCGAGGGCGGTCATCTGCTGCTCGCCGCCCGAGACGTAGCCCGCCTGCGTGTGACGGCGGTCGCGCAGCCGGGGGAAATAGGCGTACGTCTTCTCGAGCTGCCCGCGGCGCTCGGCCCGGCTCTCGCGCCGGGTGTACGCCCCGAGAAGAAGGTTCTCCTCGACGGTCAGGTGTTCGAAGCAGTGCCGGCCTTCCATGACCTGCACGAGGCCCCGGCGGACGAGGTCCGACGGGGCGAGCGAATCGGTCGGCGCCCCGTCGTAGACGATGCGGCCCCGCGTGACCTCCCCGCGCTCGCCCTTGAGGATGTGGGAGATGGCCTTCAGCGTGGTCGTCTTGCCCGCGCCGTTGGCGCCGAGCAGGGCCGTGACGCCGCCGCGAGGCACCTGCAGCGACACCCCCTTGAGGACCAGGATCACCCGGTTGTAGACGACCTCGATGTTGGTGACGGCCAGCAGCGGCCCCGGCGGGTCGTCCGGGGCCGGGGCCGCGGTACGGTGCATCAGGATTCGCAGGACCGCGGGACGATGCCCTTCTCGGCCGCGTACCGCGCCGCCGATTCCTCGACCATCCCGCGCACGAGGGCGCGGTCCGGCTCGAGCCATTCGGACGCCGGCTCGAACGTCTCGCCGGTCCACCGCACGAACAGGACCTTGCCGCCGCCCTCGTGGTCGGCGCACGTGACCCGCAGCGGCGGCGCGAGGTCGGTCGCGCCCGCCGCCTCGATGTCCGCCGCGTCGAGGTCGAGGTTCTCGATCCCCCAGCGCACCTCCTCGCCGCTGAGCGGCCGCGCGCCGTACCGCTGCATGCCGGTGCGGATGGCCTCCACGGTCACGAAGGCGTTGATCACGCCGCGGTTGTAGGCGGCGGTTCCGACATATTCGCGCGGGCCGGTGCCGTCGCCGGCCGCGTGCACGTGCTCGAGAATGTCCTGGATGAGCGGGAAGCCGCGGCCGTTGCCGTGGAACGTGGAGCAGGTGTAGCCGACCGCGGCGTCGCCGGCCGGGACCGTGTCCTGCTCGGTGCACGCCCACCAGACGCCGATGATCCGGTCGGCCGGCAGCCCGATTCGGGCCGCCTCCTTCAGCGCCGTCTGGTTCATGACGCCCCAGCCGCGGAGGATGACGTAGTCGGGCCGGTACCGGCGCACGTTGAGCCACACGGCCTTCTGGTCGATGCCCGGATGCACGACCGGAAAGTGCTCGATCTCGAACCCGTACTCCGCCGCCTGCCTCGCCAGCACCGGACCGGTCTCCTTGCCGTAGGCCGAATCGTGGTGGACGTTGGCGATCTTCAGGCCCCGCAGGTTCTCGAAGCCGCCCTCCAGGCCGGCGATGTAGCGGATCTTGGCCGTGTTCTGGCTCCAGTAGTTGACGAGCAGCGGGAACACGTAGGGAAAGACCCGCCCGTCGCTGGCGTCGGTCCGCCCGTACCCGAGCGTGATCAGCGGCACCCGGTCCGCCGGCAGCCGGTCGATCACCGCATAGGTCAGCGGGGTGCCCAGCGGATTGAAGACCGCCGCGCCGCGTTCGCCGCGGTTCTTCAGACGCTCGTAGCATTCGACGAAGCGGTCGGGCTTGTAGGCGGTCTCGCACTCCTCCCAGACGATGCGCACGCCTTCGATCCCGCCGTCGCGCGCGTTGACCAGTTTCAGGAAGTCGAGGAAGCCGTCCTGGAACGGAATGCCCGCGACGGCGTACGGACCGGTCCGGTAGCTGGTGATGGGAACGAACTGCTCGCCCCCTTCCCCGGGCCGCTCCTGGGCGGCCGCCGGGAGCGGCAGGGCGGCGGTCAGAAGGGCCAGCGCGGCCAGGCAACGGATGGACATGGGGTTCTCCAGAGTGCTCGATCAGTAGGGGAACGGCCAGAGCCGGAGCTTCTCCTTCAGGATCTGCCACAGGCGGGCGAGACCGCGCGGCTCGACGATCAGGAAGACGATGATCAGGCCGCCGAAGAGGACGAACTCGAGATGCGCGATCGTTTCGGCCGAGAGCGCGTCGCCGAACACACCGCTGGCATTGGCGATGAAGATCGGCAGCAGCACGATGAACGCCGCTCCGAGGAACGAGCCGAGGATGCTCCCGAGGCCGCCGATGATCACCATGAACAGGATCTCGAACGAGCGCAGCACGTCGAAGGCCTGCGGTTCGACCGTGCCGAGATAGACGTAGGCCCAGAGGGCGCCGGCCACGCCGCAGTAGAACGAGCTGACCGCAAAGGCGGTGAGCTTGGTCCTCATCAGGTTGATGCCGATCGCCTCGGCGGCGACATCCATGTCCCGCACCGCCATCCAGGCCCGGCCGAGCTCGCTGCGCACCAGGTTCCGGGCCATGAAGGCCATGCCGACGACGATGGCCAAGGTGAGCAGATAGCGCGATTCCGCACTCTCGAAACGGTAGCCGAGGAGGGTCATGGGCGGCGCGGTGATCACGCCCGAACTCGAGTAGTTCGTGAACCACGGCACGTGCGTGAACAGCCATTCGATGAAGAACTGGGCCGCGAGGGTCGCGACCGCGAGATAGAAGCCCTTGATGCGGAGCGAGGGCAGCCCGAACAGGATGCCGACGCCGGCGGCGGCGAACCCGGCCACGACGAACGATACCAGGAACGGCACCTCGGGCACGCGCACCTCGAGGTTGTAGGCCGCGAAGGCGCCGACGGCCATGAAGGCCGCCGTGCCCAGCGAGAGCTGGCCCGTGTACCCGGTCAGGATGTTCAGGCCGATCGCGGCCAGCGAGAACACCAGCACCGGCGTCAGCACCGACCGCAGCCAGTACTCGTCGGCCAGCAGCGGGACGGCGACGAAGGCGGCCGCGAGAATCACGGCCAGCCCGATCCGGTCCTGGCGCAGCGGGAACAGGGCCCGGTCGGCCGCGTAGGTCGTCTTGTACTGGCCGGTCTCGCGGTAGAACACGGTCGGATCCTCACACGCGCTCGATGATCTTCTCGCCGAACAGACCCTCGGGCCGGACCATCAGCACGACCATGGCGAGCATGTACGGGAACCAGTTCTCCAGTCCGCCGCCCACGAAGGGACCGAGATACACCTCGGCCAGCTTCTCGCTGGCCCCGACGATCAGTCCGCCGACGATCGCGCCCGGAATCGAGGTGAAGCCGCCGATGATCATCACCGGGATCGCCTTGAGGGCCACCAGCGAGATCGAGAACTGCACGCCGAGCTTGGAGCCCCAGATAAGGCCGGCCACCAGGGCCACGAAGCCGGCCACCGACCAGACCGCCACCCACACGTGGTGCAGCGGGATCCCGATCGAGAGCGCCGCCTGGTGGTCGTCCGCCACCGCGCGCAGCGCGCGGCCCAGGGTGGTGGCGCGGAAGAACACCGCGAGGACGACCACCAGCGCGGCGACGACGAGTGCGGCCACCAGGTCGAACTGGCTGACCAGGACCGGGCCGAAGAAGAGGCCCCGATCCGGGATCCCGAGATCGAGGACGTGCACTTCCGCACCCCAGAGGGTCTGGCCCAGACCCTCCAGAAAGTACGCGAGGCCGATCGTCGCCATGAACAGGATGACCTGGGGCTGGTTGACCATGTGCCGGAACACGAAACGCTCCACGGCGAAGGCCAGCACCACCATCACGGCCAGCGTGACGGCCGCGGCCGCCAGCGGCGGCGCGCCGAGCTGCCGCACGCCGACGAAGGTCAGCGCCGCGAACAGCACCATCGTGCCCTGGGCGAAGTTGAAGATTCCCGAGGCCTTGTAGATCAGCACGAATCCGAGGGCGACGAGCGAGTACAGCGTGCCCGACAGCAGCCCGCCGATCAGCACCTCGAGAAAGAAGTGGAGCTCGTCCATCCGGTCACCGGCCTCCGCGCTCGTGCGGGGTTCCGAGGTACGCGTCGATCACCGCCGGGTCGCTCCGGACCTCGTCGGGGGAGCCGTCGGCGATCTTGCGGCCGTAGTCGAACACCGCCACCCGGTCGGAGATGTCCATCACCACCCCCATGTCGTGCTCGACCAGGATCAGCGCGGTCCCGCGAATCTCGTTCACGTCCAGGATGAACCGGCACATGTCCTCCTTCTCTTCGAGATTCATGCCGGCCATCGGCTCGTCGAGCAGCAGGAGTTCCGGCTCGGCCGCCAGCGCACGGCCGAGTTCGACCCGCTTCTGCATGCCGTAGGGCAGCGCGCCGACGGGCGTGCGCCGGACGGAGGGGATTTCCAGGAAGTCGATGATCTCCTCGGCCCGCCGGCGGTGCTCGATTTCCTGCCGCCGCGCCCAGCCCAGCTGCAGCGCCTCGCCGAAGAGGCCGCGCCGCATCAGGCCGTTGCGCCCCGTCATGATGTTGTCGAGTGCGGTCATGCCCGAGAACAGCGCGATGTTCTGGAAGGTGCGGGCGATGCCGAGACGGGCCACCTGGTACGGCTTCATACGCGGCGACCGGACCTTCCCCCGGTGCCGGACGATCCCCGCCGAGGGCGTGTAGATGCCGCTGATGACGTTGAACAGCGAGCTCTTGCCGGCACCGTTCGGGCCGATGATGGCCAGCCGCTCGCGCGGCCGGACGGCCACGCTCACGTCGGACAGGGCGCGCAGGCCGCCGAACGACAGATGGATGTGCTCGAGCTCGGCGACCGGAGGGGCGCGGCCGGGCGGGGGCTTCATGCCGCGGCCGCCGGGGGCGCGGCGGCGTCCCAGATCGGCACGTCGGCCTCGATCGTGCCCCGCCGGCCGTCCTCGAACGTGACCTCGGCCGCCACCCGGCACGAGTCGCGGTCCGAGTACAGGGCCTCGACCAGTTCGGCGTAGTGGCGGGCGATCACCGCTCGGCGCACCTTCCGGGTACGGGTCAGCTCGCCGTCGTCGGCATCGAGTTCCTTGTGGAGGACGAGAAAGCGCCGGATCCGGGACCCCCGCAGGGCCGGATCCCGTTCCAGGTCGGCGTTGACCGCGCCGATCGTGTCGCGCACCAAGCCGTACACCTCTTTCCGGCCGGCGAGGTCGGTGTAGCCCGAGTACGCGATCCCGCGGCGCTCGGCCCAGTCGCCCACCGCTTCGAGATCGATGTTGATCATGCAGCAGACCCGGTCGCGCTGGTGCCCGAAGGCCACCGCCTCCCGAATCCACGCGAAGAACTTGAGCTTGTTCTCGAGGAACTTGGGCGCGAACAGCGTGCCGTCGGTGAGCGTTCCGACATCCTTGGCCCGGTCGACGATCCGCAGGTGCCCGTCCTCGTCGAGGTACCCGGCATCCCCGGTCCGCACGAAACCGTCTTCGGTCATCACCGCCGCGGTCGCGGCGGCGTCCCGGTAGTACCCCTGGAACACGCCGTCGCTGCGGAACTGGACCTCCTGCTCCCGGATCCGAACCTCGACGCCGGGAAACGCCGGCCCGACGGTGTCCGCCCGGGCCTCCGAATCCGGCTGGATCGTTACGTAGACCGAGGCCTCGGTCTGCCCGTACAGCTGCTTGAGATTGATCCCGAGGGACCGGAAGAACCGGAAGACATCCGGCCCGATCGCCTCGCCTGCCGTGTAGGCGACCCGAATTCGGCCGAGCCCCAGCACGTCGCGCAGCGGCGCGTAGACCAGAAGATTCCCGACCGCATACTGCAGCCGCCGGAGCGGGCCGACCCGCGCCCCGTCGAGAATCTCGCAGCCCGCGCGCCGGGCCACCTCTAGGAAGTAGGCGAACATCCGGCGCTTGATCCAGGCGGCGTTCTCCATCCGTACCCGAATCGAGGTCAGCATGTTTTCGAAGATGCGGGGCGGGGCGAAGTAGTACGTCGGGCCGATTTCGCGGAGATCGGTCTGCACGGTCTCCGGCGATTCCGGACAGTTCACGCAGAATCCGGCGATGTGGCTCTGGGCGACCGAAAACACGAAGTCGCCCACCCAGGCCATCGGCAGGTAGGCGAGCACCTCGTCCCGGCCGGTCAGACGGTCGAACGCGACGGCCCGGCCGGCCGGCCCGATCAGGTTGGCATGCGACAGCCGCACTCCCTTGGGGCGGCCGGTGGTGCCGGACGTGTACAGGATGGCGGCGGAATCGGCCGGCCCCCCGCGCGCGACCTCGCGGTTGTAGTCTTCGGGATCCCGGGCCTGCAGCGCCTTGCCCGCGAGGACGACCGCCTCCCGGCTGATCAGCCCCTCGACCCCGCCGTACCGCTCGAGACCGCGGGAATCGGTGTAGACGATCGTACGCAGCTCGGAGAGGCGGTCGCGCACCTCGATGAGCTTGTCGACCTGCTCCTGATCCTCCACCACCGCGATCCGCACGCCGGCATGTCCGCACACGTACGCGATCTCGTCGGCGACCGAGTCCTGATAGCACGGCACCGGGACGGCGCCGACCGACTGACTGGCGGTGAACGACCAGTAGAGGGGCGGCCGGTTGTCCCCGATGATGGCCACCCGGTCGCCGCGTTCGACGCCGAGCGAGCGGTAGCCGAGGGCCAGATACCGGACTTCTTCGGCCACCTCGGACCACGTCCAGGTCCGCCAGATCCCGAATTCCTTCTCCCGGTAGGCCGGCTGGTCGCCGCGGCGCTCCGCGTTGACCCGAAGGAGCTTGGGGAAGGTGTCGGCCGCCGTGGTCCCAACCGTCGTCATGGTCTCCCGCGCAAGGGGCGGCAATCGCCGCGGCCACATCTGCGGACGCGCAGGCTCCACCGGAATCCGGAACCGCACCCCGCTGCTCCGGCTCGGCCCGGGACGCCGCTGGCACCTCGACGCACCGGGAAGCCTCCTTGACGAAACCATCAAGGTCAGCGCGGGTACCTAGCACACTTCCGGCCCGGCCACGAATTCCCGCGACGCGGGGCACGTCCCGCCGGCGCGGGGCGGACCCCCGGCGGGCCGGCGGATCCGACCCCTGCCGGGGGCTCCGCCGCGCCGGCCGCCGGGGCCGCGCGCGGGTCCCTCCGACGGGGAACTCCGCCGCCGGGCCGAAACGCTCCTGAATCCCGGTCCCCCACCCGGCCGGACGGAGCCGAGCCTTGGGTTCCGCCGCCCGGGAACCGGGACCGCGCCGCCCGCTCCCCACCCCGAACCCACGGACTACCGGAGGACGACCGTGCTCCTGGGGATCCGACACGAACGCGGCCGCCGACGGCCCGGGGGTCGGTCTGCCGGAGCGAACCCTGCGCATGGTCCGGGTGCGACCGTCGCCTGGGGTGACGATTCGTGGTAGGGATTCTCCCATGTCTCTCCGGCCCGTGGACCGTGTGTCGCCGCCCCGACCGAACGGGCGCGGTGCGCCCGGCCCCCGTTCTCCCGGGCCCGCGGCGGCGGACAGCGCAGCGCCCGGTGGGAGCGCCGCCGGGCCGCGCGGTCCGCTCGCATCGTCGTCGGAGGAGCGAACGCGCCGACCCGGTCCGGAAGGAGGGCGAGGAGGGCGGCGGACGGCGCGGGAGGCCCTGCAGGAGGTCTTCGGCTTCGAGGGGTTTCGCCCCGGTCAGGAAGCCGTGATCGAAGCGCTCCTCGACGGCCGCCATACGCTCGCCGTGATGCCGACCGGATCGGGAAAGTCGCTCTGTTTCCAGATCCCCGCCTTGGTCCTGGACGGGATCACGGTGGTGGTGTCGCCCCTGATCGCCCTGATGCAGGACCAGGTATCCGCGCTTCGGCTGGCGGGCATCGCCGCGGACTGCATCCACTCCGCGAGCGGCCGGGGCGCCAACGTCGCGGCCTGGCGGCGGGCGGCGGCGGGCCGGACGCGGCTTCTGTACCTGGCCCCCGAGCGGCTGATGACGGAGCGCATGCTGGCGGCGCTGGCCCGCCTTCCGGTCCGGCTCTTCGCCATCGACGAGGCCCACTGCATCTCGCAATGGGGCCCGGCCTTCCGGCCGGACTACGAGGATCTCCGCCGGCTGCGGGCGCTCTTCCCCGACGTCCCGATCGCGGCGCTGACGGCGACCGCGGACGAGGTGACGCGGACCGACATCGTCGACCAGCTGTTCGGCGGCCGGGCCGACCAGTTCGTGCTCGGCTTCGACCGGCCCAACATCAAGCTCTCGGTGGAAATGAAGCGCGGGTGGAAGCGCCAGCTTCGCGACTTCATCGCCCGCCACGGGGGCGAGAGCGGGATCGTCTACTGCCTGTCGCGCCGCAAGACCGAGGAGACCGCCGCGATGCTGGCGTCCGACGGGGTGCGCGCGCTGCCCTACCACGCGGGTATGAACAAGGAGGAGCGGGAGGCACACCAGAACCGGTTCATGACCGAGCCGGGCGTGGTGATCGTCGCCACCATCGCCTTCGGCATGGGGATCGACAAGGCCGACGTGCGCTACGTGTTCCACACCGACCTTCCGGGCAGCGTCGAGGCCTACTACCAGGAAATCGGACGGGCCGGCCGGGACGGCGGGACGGCCGAGGCGCACATGCTGTACGGCCTCGAGGACATCCGGATGCGGCGGCAGTTCATCGAGGACGAGGATGCGGGGCCGGAGCGCCGGCGGCGCGAGCACAAGCGCCTCGATGCCCTGCTGGGCTACTGCGAGGCGCCGGCCTGCCGACGGGTGGCGTTGCTGGGGTATTTCGGGGAGCGGATCGAGGTCTGCGGCAACTGCGACGTCTGCCTCGATCCGACGGAGCGCGTCGACGGAACCGAGGACGCGCGGAAGGTTCTTTCGGCCGCCTGGCGGTCGGGCCAGCGTTTCGGGGCCGCGCACCTGATCGACATCCTGCGGGGGACCGGGACGGACAAGGTCGCACGCTTCGGCCACGACCGGATTCCGACCTTCGGGGTGGGGGCGGAGCGCGGTCCGAACGAGTGGCGTTCGCTGATCCGCCAGATGACGGCGGCGGGGTTCCTGCGGATCGACATCGGGGGGTACGGCGGGATCGGGATCACGGAGAAGGGGCGGGCGCTGCTGCGCGGCGACGGCGAGTTCCTCTACCGCGGGGACACGGTCCTCGCGCGCGCCCCCGCGCAGGCCCGGGACGGCGGCCCGGCCCGCGGCCGGACCGAGCCGGCGGCCCCGGACGGCGGCCGGACCGGGCCGGCGGCCCCAGACGGCGGGGACGCAGCGCTGCTGGGCGCCCTGAAGGCGCTGCGCCTGGAGATCGCGCGGGAGCGGGGGGTGCCGGCCTATATCGTGTTCCCCGACCGGACGCTGATCGACATGGTGCGCCGCCGCCCGCGCAGCGCGGCGGAGTTCGCCGAGGTCAACGGCGTCGGCGCGGCCAAGCTGAAGGAGTTCGCGGCGCCGTTCCTGGCCGCCATCGCGGCCGCGCCGGGAGCGGAGGAGAACGGCGGGGCCTCGCCGCAAGGCCCGCCGTGACCCGACAGATCGTCCTCACGGAAAAGGCGAGTCAGGCGAAGGACGTGCGGGCGGCCGTGGGCGCGCGCTACGGCGCGGTGCTGGCGGCGGAGGGCCACCTGCTGGACCTGTGCGAGCCGGAGGACGTGAACCCGGCCTGGAAGCGCTGGTCGACGGCGTTGCTGAGACCGGACGGGCTCTACGGCACCAAGCCCGCCGCCGGCGGCACCAAGGCGGCGAAGCTGAAGGCCATCCGGGCGGCGCTGCAGACGGCGGACCGGGTGTGGCTCGCGACCGACTGCGACCGCGAGGGGCAGCTGATCGGCCAGGAAATCCTGGAACACTGCCGCTACCGGGGGGAGGTGCTGCGGGTGTTGTGCACCGCGCAGGATGCGGAGACCATCCGCACGGCGTTCCGGCGCGCCCGGCCGAACCGCGAGCACGCCGGACTCTACGCGGCGGCCGTGGCGCGCCGGCAGGCGGACCAGATCTACAACCTGTCCCTGACCCGGACCGCGACGGTGACGCTGGGGCGCGGGGCGCGGGGCGTGATCGGGATCGGCCGGGTCAAGACGCCGACGCTGGCGATCGCCTGCCGGCGGGAGCTGGAGATCCGGGACTTCGTGCCGATGGGGTATTTCGAGGTGGGGGCGACGGCCCACGCCGCAGACGACGCATTCCGGATGCGGCACGCGCCGAGGGAGCGCATCGTCGAGCGCGGCCGGGCGGAAGCGATCGCCGAGGCGGCGCGGGGATTCGAGGGGCCGCTCGGCGTGCGCGTCGAGGACCGGCGCCAGCGCCCGCCGCGCCTGCACGACCTGCCCTCGCTGCAGAAGCTGTGCAGTGCGCGTTTCGGCTGGACCGCGTCGAAGACGCTGGCGGTGGCGCAGGAGCTCTACGACGGGGAGGGCAAGAAGATCCTGACCTACCCCCGGGCCGAGGTGCGCTGGCTGCCGGAGAGCGCCGCCGCAGACGTGCCGAGAACCGTCGCAGGCCTGCGGGCGGGACGGGCGTACGCGAACCTCGCCGTGCCGTCGCCGCCGGTGATCCGCCGGGGCCGGAACGGCGCCTTCCACGACCCAGGGCTGGAGGGCGCGGGCCATCACGCGATCGTCCCCAACGTGAACCGGGTCGGCCGCCTGCGCGAGGTCTGGCCTCGTCTCACGGCCGACGAAAGGAAGCTGTTCGACGCGGTGGCGCGGTCCTACCTGGCCTCGGTCATGCCGGACTACCGCTACCGGCAGACCACGGTGACCCTGGACGTCCGGGGGTTCGAGTTCCGGGCGACGGGACGCCAGCCCGTCGAAGCCGGCTGGCGCGGGGCGTTTCCGGGCGGGCGGCCGGCCGAGGAGAACGGCGAGGCGGCGCCGTCGCTGCCGTCCCTGCCGGGCGGTGCGACGGCGCGTCTCCGCGATCCCGAGATCGAGGACAAGGAGACCCGACCTCCGCCGCGCTACCGGGAGGGCACGCTGATCGAGGCGATGCAGAACGCGTGGCGTTTCGTCGAGGACGAGGCGCTGCGCGAGCGGCTGCGGGAGGCGAAGGGAATCGGCACGCCGGCGACCCGGGCGGAGATCCTCTCGGGACTGAAGAAGCAGGGGTTCCTGGCGGCGCAAGGCAAGCACCTCGTGCCGACCGACCGGGGCCTCGCGCTGTACGGCGTGCTGAAGCGCGCCGACCCCGCACTGGTGGACCCGGGCGTGACGGCGGATCTCGAATGCCTGCTCGACGACGTCCTGACCGGCCGACAGGAGATGACGGGAGCCGTCGACGCGGTGTGCGACACGGCCCGGCGCATCATCGGCCGACTCGAAAGGCAGGACGCGGCGGGCGCGAACGGGATTCCGGGCGCCGCCTCCGGCGGGGGCCGGCCGCCGACGGCGAAGCGGCGGCGGCGGGCGGCCTCGATCGCGCAGGGCCGGGGAATCCGGCCGCCGTCCGGATCCACGAAGTCGGCGGTGCTCCGCCGGGCGTTCCTCGATGCGCACGCCTCGAGGCGGAACCCGGAACGGAAGGGGCCGGCTGCGGGCGGCCGGACGGCCGGCGCTCCGCCGGACGGGAAGGCGCGCGGACCCCGGCCGGGCAGGAGGGCACCAAACGCCGCGCCCTCGCGTCGGGCGGCCGGGCCGGAACCGATCCGGACCGGACCCTCGGCCGCCGCGGGGGCGGCGCCTGCGGGTGCGTCGACGCCGCTTCGCATTCCCTACGGCAACAAGAGCGTGGCGTTCCGCATGGGCGCCCGGTACGGAGCGGACGGCTGGTACGCGCCGCCCGGCGTCGAGCTCGAGGCGTTTCGCGAGCGGGGATGGCTGTAGCGCGGCAACGATCCTCGGCCGGAAGCGGCGCCCCGCGCCCGCGGCACCCCGAGCCGGCCGCGGACCGGGGTCCGTCCGGGCCTCGGTGCGCCGCGGGCGCGGGGCGGGCCGAAGGAGGTCGTGCCGCTCCCCGCGGAAGGAGAAGCCCGAAAATCGGGGCGGCGGGCCCGATCGGAGACCTTCATCCGCCGGGAATCGCCGGTCCCGTAGGTTCCGCACGAAGCGGTCTTGCCGGCGTCCGGGCCGCGCGCCTGCGGGGTCGGGGTCCGGCGGTGGGCGCGGGATCGGAGGGAAGGGAGCCGGGCCGCCGGATCAGCCGCCGACGAGGATGAGGATGCCGGCGGTGACGAGGAGGACGCCGACGACCTCCCTGCAGGAGCTGCGCTCCCGGAAGATGAGGGTTCCGGCGGCAAAGGCGAACAGGAGCTCGATCTGGCCGAGCGCACGGACATACGCGGCGTTCTGGAGGGTCAGGGCCGTAAACCAGCCGATCGACGACAGTGCGCCCGCCAGTCCCGCGATACCTGCCCAACGCCACGCCCGCAGGACGGCACGCAGCTGACCGGGCTCGCGCCAGCACATCCAGGCCGCCATCGCGACGGTCTGGGCAAGGACGGCGGCGGCCAGCGTGAAGCCGGCCTGCATGGGGAAGTCCGCCCCACCGCCGGGATGGGCTCCGAGCGAGAGCGACGCCGCCCGGAACGCAACGGCCGAAATTCCGAACAGCGTGCCCGAGAACATCCCGATCAATGCGGTCCGTTCGGTCCAGCCCCACCGCCGCCGGCGCCCTGCGAGCCGGGTCTTCGCCGTCGACAGCAGCATCACTCCGGTCAGGCTGACGAAGATCGCGATGCCGCCGGCCACGCTCAGGCCGTCGCCCAGGACGACCAGCCCGAACAGCGCTGCCTGGACCGCCTCCGTCTTTGAATAGGTGGTGCCGACCGCGAAGTCGCGGAACGAGAACAGCCAGAGCAGGAGAAAGGTGGCGCAGATCTGCGCCGCGCCGCCGATCAGCACGTACAGGGCGAACACCGGATCGGGTTCCGGCCACGCCATCCCGGCGCCGTAGCGGAGCGCCAGGACATAGACCAGCACGACGGGCAGGCCGCAGCCGAATCGCGCGAACGTCGCGCCCGTGTTCGATAGCACGCCCTTCAGGTACTTCTGGACGGCGCTTCGGAGGTTCTGGCAAAAGGCGGCGAAGATCGTGACCGGAATCCAGAGTTCGATCACCGGGCGACCCTCTCCCCGGTGCGGCCGCGCCCGCCGTCCGGAGGGGCCCCGCCCCCGGGCCGCGCGTCCCGACCGAAACCGCCTGCCTCCCGCGGCGCCGAGGCGGACCCCGGCGCGCGTTCGGGTTCGCGCCTTCCGAAGCACCCGACCCCGCGATCGACGCCGGTTCCGAACCGCCGCCGGCCCGGGGCGGAACGTCTGCCGAGCGAAGCGTCGAAGCCGCCCGAGGCGGGCTTCGCCCCCCGCGCTCCCTCCGGCCGGCCCGGTGCACCCTCCGGCGCGCGTTCCGGCCGCCGCGGCGCCGGCCGCGCCACCGGTCCTCGGCGCGCGTCTCCGCCGCACCCGAAACGCCGGTCCTCTCCCGAACACCGGGTGTCGATGCCAGACCGAACCCGCATCCCGGGGGCCGGGGCGGCGTCCGGGCGCCGGAGGTCGACCGCAACGGGGCCTGCAGGCCGTGCGGGCGCGGACGCTCCCGGGGCCTCCGCGGCAGGGGCAGGATCCCGTCCGGTCCGATCCGGGATCCTGCCGGCGGACGCGCGCGGGCGGACGCGCGGCGCCGGGGGACACCTCCGCATCGGAACCGGGGGCGCCCACCTTCGGGCCCCGCGCGCGCCGGTCTTCGAAAGACCTGCACGGGAGCCTTCGGGATGCCGGAGACCGGGCCGCACCACCGGCCGGACTTCCTCCGGCCCCGCCGGATCCTCGACCGCCGCGACCGGGGCGATGCCGGGCCCGGGAACCCGACCGCGCCCGCCGGGGTTGCCGTCCCCCGACGGCGCGGATGCGGCCGCCGCCGCGCCCGCCCGTCCGACCGGACCGCGCGGGACCCACCACCGAACCCCGACCCGCGGTCGCGAAGATCCGGCCCGACCCAGCCGGCCGGAACCGGGAAGCAGACGGGACGTTCCGGAACGGTCGGCGCCGCCTCCGGCCGCGGCATCCGCGGTCGGCAACCCCGAACGGCAGGACGCGGACCGACCCAGGCGCGCCGGGCCGGCCACCGAACCGGACGTCGCGACCGCCGGGCAGCACCGGCGGTTCCTGTCGGCGGGCCCCTCGCCTCGCGCATCCGACAGCACGACGCACGACGGGAGGAATGCCCGCCCGGCCGGCCGCGGCGGAATCCGGAAGCCCGGGCCGCCGGAACCGGATCGGCCGGCCGAACCGTCTCCGGACCGCCCCGTCCGGTGCACCTGCCGGGCCCGGGCCGGATTCCGGATTCCGTTCCCTGCGCCCGCCGCCATCCCGCGGCTTGCGCTTGTCCCTGACCTGGGCAAGCATCGGGGATCCGGTTCGGAGAGTGTGCTCCCATGGTCCGTCTTCTGGTTCTCCTCCTGCTGACGGGCGCGGCGCTGAGCGCCGGCCCGGCCGCCGCCGATACGTTTCTGCGCATGGTGTCCGGCCCGGCCGGCGGCAACTGGTATCCGCTCGGCGCCAAGCTCATGGAAATCGTGGGGACCCGCCTGGACGGCGTCGTGACCTCCAATGCGCCCGGCAGCGGCGGGGCCAACGTGCAGGACATCAACCGCGGCGACGCCGAAATCGGCTTCAGCTACGGGCATACCGCCTACCGCGCCTTTGCCGGCCTCGACCGCTCCGGCAAGAAGCACCCGAATCTCCGGTTGGTCGCGACCCTGTACCCCGCGGCGCTGCAGACCGCCGTACCGGCCGATTCCGACATCCGGTCGTACGCCGACCTCCGCACCCGCAACCTCAGCCCCGGCAAGGCGCGCTGGTCCGGATTCGAGGCCGTGGAACTCCTCCTGTCCTATTACGGCTTCGGGATGGAGGATGTCCGCGCCGGCGGCGGCACGGTGCACCACGTGTCCTACAGCGATTCGGTGGCCCTGATGCGCGACGGGCACATCGACGCGTTTTCGGCCCTGACCAGCGTGCCGCAGGCATCCTTCATCGACCTGCAGTTCAGCGTGGGAATCCGCTTTCTGCCGGTCGAAGAGGGCATTCGCCGCCGCTTTCTCGCCGAGAATCCGGGCTATGTCGAAAGCACGATTCCCCGGACCGCCTACGAGGATCTTGCCGTCGACATTCCGACGGTCGGCGCGACCACGGTCCTGATCGCCCGCGCCTCCGTCCCCGACGAGGTGGTCCACGGCGTGACCCGGTTGCTGTGGGAGCACCATGACGAATTCGTGGCCGTAAGCCCGACCTGGCAGGAATCGCGGCTGCGCGACGCCCTGCGGGCGGCGATCCTTCCGCTCCACCCGGGCGCGGAGCGGTACTACGCGGACCGCGGTCTCCTTCCGTAGCCGGACCGGCCCGTCATGCCCGAACCGGAGCGTCCCGGCCCGGACCGTCTGTCGCTGCTGGAGCAGGCCCTGCGGCACCCGACGACGGACCTCGCCCGCACGGCGGCCCTCGCGGTCGCGGCGCTCAGCATCGCGCTGGCACTCTTCCATCTGTTCTGCGCACTGTTCGGAACCCCCGAATCCCGCGCGTTCCGCTCCACCCATCTGGGGGTCATGCTGGTGCTCGCGTTCCTCCTGCGCCCGCTCGGGCGCACCTCCCCGCTCGCGCCGGTCCGGGTGGCGGGGGATGCGGGGAACCGGCGGCGGACGGCCGGTTTCGCCGCCGACCTGGCGCTCGCGGGCCTCTGCATCTTCGTGCAGGTCTACACCCTGCTCGACCTCGAAGCGTTCCTGATGCGCCAGGGCGACATCAACGATGCCGATCTTGCCGTCGGCACGCTCACGATCCTCCTCGTGCTCGAAGCCGCCCGCCGGCTGGTGGGCATCGCCATGGTCGCGGTGGCGGGCTTCTTCGTGGCCCACGCGCTGCTGACCCCGCATTTTCCCGGGTTTCTCTACGGACCGCCGACTTCCTTCCGGAAGTTCGTCGATTTCGTCTTCATGCGCACCGAGGGCATCTTCGGGATCCCGATCTACGTGGCATCCACGTACATCCTCCTGTTCATCCTGTTCGGCGCCATCCTCCTGCGCTCCGGTGCGGGGCGCTTCTTCATCGACCTCGCCGTCTCCCTCACCGGCCACCGCATCGGCGGACCCGCCAAGGCATCCGTGGTCGCCAGCAGCTGCCTCGGCACCGTTTCGGGGTCGGCCGTGGCCAACGTCGTGACGACGGGCCCGTTCACGATTCCGCTCATGAAGCAACTCGGCTATCGACCGCGCTTCGCGGGCGCAGTCGAGGCCTGCGCCTCGTCGGGCGGCCAGATCACGCCGCCGATCATGGGCGCGGCCGCCTTTCTGGTCGCCGAATTCCTGCACGTCCGCTACCTCTGGGTCATCGCCGCCGCCATCATCCCGACCGCGCTCTACTTCACGACCGTGTACTTCATGGTGCACCTGGAGGCCGAGAAGCACGGGATCGGCCGGATCGACCGGGACCGGCTGCCCCGGTTCCGCGAGGTTCTAGCACGAGGCTGGCACCTGCTGCTGGCCCTCGGGGTGCTCCTCGGCCTGCTGTTCGCAGGCTCCACGCCGATGCTCGCGGCCTTCTGGTCGATCCTGGCCCTCGTCGGCCTCAGCTTCCTCCGGCGGGACACCGCCATGACGGCCGTGGACCTGTTCGCGGCGCTCGAAACCGGCGTGCGCAATACCGTTCCGGTGACCGTCGCCTGCGCCTGCGCAGGGCTCATCATCGGGTCGATCTTCACCTCGGGACTGGGACTCAAGTTCACCTATTCGGTCATCAGCCTCGCCGGAGGAAGCCTGCCGATCCTGCTGCTGCTCACGGCCGTCGGCGCGATCATTCTCGGGATGGGCATGACGACGACCGCGGTCTACATCACGGTCGCCGCCCTCGTGGTCCCGGCTCTCATCGAGATCGGCGTCGTTCCGATCGCCGCGCATTTCTTCGCACTGTACTTCGGCGTCGTCTCCTCGATCACGCCGCCGGTCGCGCTGGCCTCGTTTGCCGCGGCGGCCGTGGCCGGAGCGCCGCCGATGGCCACGGCGGTCGAATCCGCCCGGATCGGAATCGCGAAGTACCTGGTGCCGTTCGCGTTCGTGTACAACCCCGCGTTGCTGCTGGAAGGCCCGGCGTGGATGACCGCGGTGTCCCTGCCGCCGGCGGTCGCCGGGGTCTGGGCCCTGTCCCTGGCCCTCGAGGGCTGGTACCGGGGGAGGCTTCCGGGCTCCCTCCGGATCGGGCTGGCCCTGGCCGGCGGACTGCTCCTGCTGCCGCCCCAGGCCACCGTCGCCGGGCTTCCGGCCTGGGGGCTGGTGACGGTCGGAGGCGGGATTCTGGCGCTGGTGGTCGCCGGACGACGGCACCGGTTGCAGCCGGCCATTCGAACGTAACGCAGCCGCGCCGGACCGGTCCGAGCAGAAGGGCACGGCGGGGCCGGAAGGACGCCGCGCCGCCCGGCGGCGAGGTCGAACCGCATCCGTCCCGCTATCCGCCCGCCTCCCCGGCGGCCACACCCGCCGGGGCATCGACGCGCACGGTCACGATGTCCGTGTCGTGATACTGCTGATGGCGCACCGATGAAGCGAGATGACGCAACAGCCGCAGCGAAACCTCGTGGCCGGCCGGCGCTTCTTCCGGCCGCTCGCTGAGCAGCGCGATCCGGTCCTGCAGGTTCGCCTCGCCCGGCGCCACGATGAACTCCAGGACCGCGCTCCCCGCCTCGCCGTGTGCGGTCAGCAACAGGCGGCGCCGGAGCCCCTTGCCGGCGCCCCGTTCGTCCAGCAGCGTCATCAGAGTCTCCTCGGCCGCGGCATCCAGGCGCGCGGCCATCCCGCGGCCCCATCCGCCGCGCGCGACGAAGTCGGCGAGAAACGCCCGGATTTCGGGCAACCGAGCGAGATCGAACTCCACCACGATCTGGCGTCGCCGCGGTTCGGTCAGTTCCATGAACAGGGTCATGGCCATCGCGACGAGGCCGCCGGCGGTCATGCCGTTCTCAAGCAGGCCGCCCGCGAATTCGGAGACGTGCTCCGGGAAGATCAACCCGTTCTGAAAGCCCACCCCGGCCCAGAACGAGACGCCTGCGACCAGACCCCTGCGGTAGTCCATCCCGTCCTGGACCACGATCTTCATGCCGAGCACGAAGAGCATGGCGAGCAGGATCGTGACGTAGGCCGCGGCCACGGCGCCCGGGATGGCCAGCACCACCGCGATCGCCTTGGGAAGAAACGCCACGGCGACGAACACGAGTCCCAGCGCAACGCCCACCCGTCGGGCCGCCACGCCGGTGAGCTCGGTCACCGACACGCTCGTCGAGTAGGTCGTGTTAGGAACCGTGGCCGCGAGTCCGGAAAGCAGGTTGCCCATGCCGTCCGCCGCCACCGCCCCCTGCACCGCACGGAAATCCACCGCCCGGGACGTACGCCAGGACACGCGCTGAATGGCGATGGAATCGCCGATCGTCTCGATGGCGCCGACCAGCGTCACGAAGACGAAGGCCGGCAGCAGCGTCCAGAACACCGGCCCGAAGCCGAGATCCAGACCCGGCCAGGAGCCTTCGGGAAGCCCGATCCACGCCGCATTCGCCACGCGCTCCAGGTCGTAGAGGCCGTAGTAGCCGGCGACGACCGATCCGACCCCTACGCCGATCACCGGCGCCCAGAGCCGCAGCGATCCCCGGGCCTTCAGCGCAATCGCGGTGATGACCCCCACGGTGACCAGCGCGCTCACCGGCGCCGCGGCTTCCGAAGCACCTTCGGGAACCCGCTCCAGCATGCCGAAGACGATCGGCATGACGGTGACCGGGATCAGCATGATGACCGTCCCGGCGACCGTCGGCGTGAGAATGCGCCGGAACAGCGAGAGTCGCATGGCGAGCGCGAACTGAAACAGCGCGGAGACGACCACCAGCGTGGCGAGCATCGCCGGCCCGCCCTTCGCCAGCGCGGCCACGCAGATCGCGATGAACGCGCCGGACGTCCCCATGGCGAGGACATAGCCCGCGCCCAGCCGCCCGATGCGCACGGCCTGCACCACGGTCATCGCGCCGCTGACGGCGACCGCGGCGAACACCGCCCATGCGAGAAACCCCTCGGTTCCGCCGGCCGCCCGCACCACGATGGCCGGGGTCAGCACAATCCCGCCGGCGGTCAGAATCGCGAGCTGGAGACCGAGGCCGAAGGCGAGCAGCGGGGGCGGCTTCTCGTCCGCCTCGTAGCGCAGGCCCGAACGGGAGGCACGGTCGTCGGCCGTCATGACGGGTTTCCGGTGCAGCGCTGGAGGGGCGCGACTATCGCACATCGTGTCCCCCACGCGGAGACCCGCCGACAGGATCCCGCTCCTCGACCGGATTCGAGAGCGGAACCGGTCCCCCGTCCTCGCTCCCGGCCCGGTTTCCGGTTGCGGCGGCGGAACCCTGTCGAATCCCGGATTCGGACCCCCGCGCTGCGGGCAACACGAACCGGGGACGATGGACATCCTGAGGATTCGAGAGCCTCGACGATGAGCGTGCAGTGGACGAAGAAGGTGAAGACGGCATCCAGCGCCCCCCCGAATCCCGTGAACGCCCGGCGGCATCGCGGGACCCGCCGAACCGACGTTCGACCTCCTTGCGCGTCTTGACCCCTGTGCAGCAGAGGGATTCCACCGCCCGCTGTCCCGTGCGGGGTCAAAGAGGATCCGGGAGTCCTTCAGGCACTGCCTCGCGCCCACCCGACGGTTTCCGGCGGTCCGTCTTCCGAGGTTTCCGGGCGTGGGGGGAAACCCGAGCGCGGCGCAGATGCCGCGCTGCGCCGGGCCGACGCGGGCGGCTTTCCGGACATGGAGGGGGCGGCCTCGGCCCGTCGGTTCGGACTCGTCGAATGCAGGTGCGCCTCGGCCTCATCCCGGTCAAGGAAATCCCATGCTTGTTGCTGTGATGCGATCGGAGTCTTGATCGCGGCGCGGGTCGACGCGTTCGAGTCTGCGATTTGAGATGTGCGGACGTCTGCGGCCCGGTGGCGGCGCGGATCGGAGCGCGAGGGGTCCGTTTCGGCGGATCCGGGGCGAGCGAGAGGCCGGCCGGGTTGGGGGTCCGGCTCGGAGGCTTGCGGTTTCGGTCGGGTTGTGAGTGCGGTCCGCCGGGTCTTGTGACGGCGTGCAGGACCGGCTTGCGCGGGTCGGCATAGGGGTGGCGGGCGTCGGCGAAGCGGTGGAAGGGTTGGGGCAGCTTCCGCGGGTGGTGGAGGATGACGGCAAGGGCGAGGGTGTTGAGGATCGCGTGGTTTGCGGGCGCGTTGCGGGCCTGGAGCCTGGAGTCGTCTTCGCGGAAGGTGGCGTCGCGGATGTAGTGATGGCTTTCGACCCCCAGGGACCGCGGTTCCATGCGAGTACCGGTTGCGGCGAGGCGCGGTCGGCCGCGACCGAGGTCCTGCCGTAGGCGTGCTCGGTGGTCGGTTTTCCGGATTTCTTGCATTCGACGCGCCGGGTGACACGGAAGATCGGTTGGACGTGGGGATCGTGGATCATCTTCGCGGGCGGGGTGAAGACTTCGATGCTGCGCGGCTCGATGCGGCCGTGCTCGAGCGTGGGCGTTTCGCGGTAGTGTCCCGTGCTCGTGGTCTCCCAGTGGATGCTCTCGAACGTCTCGAAGGTCTTGGAAGCATTGCCCTTGACCGTCATCATCCCGTCGGCGCCATGGGTCTCGACGATCCGCCGTGCCGTCTCGCGGGGGGTGGGGAGCGCGTCGAGCGTGAGCAGACGGCCGGCCACCGGCGCCGTCTCGAGCGCGGCGTGGACGGCGGCGATCTCCCCGCCCTCATCGTGATCGTGGAGGATCGAGACCGGCATACCGGTCCCATGCTCGATCCGCGAGATCGTCTCGTTAGGATCCTCACCGGTGCGGTGGGCGCCGCGAATGCGCGTGCCGTCGACCGCGATCGCGTGGCCGACCCGCAGGCGCGGCTGCGCCCAGCGCCGCAGAGCCTCCTCGATCCATGCCGGGTCGGGGTTCTGCAGCACCCGGTGCACGGTCGATTGGGACACCGGTTCCTACCGGCCGGTGTCCGGGTTCTTCCACGCACCGATCGGCGCCAGATCCTTCTGCGTCATCGCCTTCGCATAGCGTGCCGCTGCCACCGCGCCGTGCCGATTCGCCAGCCGCGCCAGCACGATCACGCATAGCACCGAGGCGATGCCGTGCGTGCGCCCCTGCGCGCGCCGGAAGTCGGAACGCGCCGCAACATGCGGGTACATCGAGCGCAACTCCCGCGCCGACCGACCGCTCTGCGTCGCCCGCAACTCCCACGCCGCAGGAAGCGGCGCACAATCCCGCAACCGACGACAGGCGTCACGACGCAGCGGAACCCCGTACCGATCCTTCGCCTCCCCGTGCGGATCGGTAGAGCGCCCGTTGGCGCGCGCATAGCCCTTGCTCCTGCCCACGTACTTCCAGTTCGTCGCCCTGGTACAGGGTGCCACGGAACTTCGTCGGTGAGACCAACGACTCCGCCACCAACAACGGATTGCCGTACGCAGCCTCCCAGTCGTCGCTGAGACGCCGCTCCATCCGCGACCACGCAAACGAGGCAAGACCTCGAAACGCCCGGCGACCCCCCCCCCAGAATCACAAACCTCGTGTGGTTTCCGATCAGGTGCAACCGCTCCAACGGTTCCTCGCGGCGCCAGCCCATCCAACGGTCCCGCGGCGCACAGATGAAGGCGCCCGTCTGCCAGCCCGCGGCGCCCATCCACCGCCCGCGCCACGTGAACACGTAGCGCAGACCTCGACCCGCAAACGGCTTGAAACCAAGATCATGATGACGGTCCACCACACGGTTCCAGCGACACATCTCATCCGGCCGCGCCAGGCGCACCACCACATCCCGGAGCGCAAAACCCTCCGGAGTCGTCTCGAAAACATCCGCGGCGCGTTCCATGACCACCACGGATACCACACCGCTTCACAAAAAGCCAGCACCAATCCGAATCATCCGGAACCCGCGGAACCCAGCCTTCCAACAAACCTAGCGTGGGATGGCCGTGCATCCCGGTCGGGACCGCAAGCGGTCTCCGAAGGAACCCGGCGCTACATTCGCGGTCCCGACCCGACGACCCTTGGGTTCCGGGGAATGTTCTCGATCCGGAACCCGGTTCGCATCCGGCCGAGCTCTGGAGAGAGAGCGTCATGATGTAGGGTATCTACTCACCCCCCCCTACTGATGACGAATCGTTTTTCCTGACGGGTGCGGATCCGGCATTGTCCCTTGCCCCTTTAACTCGCTCGCGGCCGATGACCGGAAGTGCGTGTTCCGGCTGACAAGAAACGGATCGATCTTCGTCATCAGTAGGGGGTGAGTAGATAGTGCCCGCACCGAAAATGGTCATTTTGGCGGCCCTTCCGGCGAAATTTCGGGTTGGACCCACCCTCCGGGGCCTCCGGTCGCTCCGTTTCCAGGGGATTCCTGCCGATTCGCAGCGGCATCCGGGCCCTTCCCACCCAGAATCCGGACGCTAGGGCGAGCGGTTCCGTTCCCGCTCCCGGCGAGCTTCGCGGATGGGGTGGGGGCGCCGCTGTCAGGCGGCGCGTCTTCGTCGTCGTCGGGCTTGGGCCCGGGCTTGTCTCTGCAGCAGCAACCCGATGCGGTGGACATTGAAGGCCACCATGGAGAGCGCCACCATCCGCGCAAAACCCTCCGCCCCATACGACAGGACCCGATCCATGCCGCGCTGCTCGAGATTATTGATGGCGGACTCCACGGCCGGATGCTGCCGGCGCATCTCCCGGAACGTCGGGTCGGCGACCCGTTTCCGGTCGGCCGGACCGAGTTTTCCCTTCTTCGGCAGCACGTTGTGATCCAGCAGTTCGTCCAGTGCGATCCGGTTGGAGGGACTGTGGAACCCCCGATCGAAGCTGCACAGGCGGAGGTCGGGGAAGCGGGCCTGGGCTTCCCGGATCATGGGCACGGCATGATCCACGTCTCCGCCTTCCCACAGGATCCGGGAGTGTAGGAGGAAGCCGTGCTGATCCTCCAGCACGGCCACCGGCACTCCGAGTTCCACCGGAACCCCGGCCTTGCCCTTCACGCACCAGCGCGTGTGCTCCTCGAAGATCGAAAACACCTTCTCTTCCTGCGGGATCTTCTCGCCTTTCCGCAGGCGGCGGTCCACTTGGTCGAGCTGCCTCCGGGCATGCTTGAGGTACGACTCGATCCGGAGAATCTTGGGGGCTCCGACGCCTTGCTCCCGAAGCGCGGGAACCGTCGCTTCCGCCCGTCGGACCTCCTCCCAGCAGGCGTCGAGGTACGCCTGGATCGGCCCCGGACGGGCCCGCCGGGTCCGCCGAACCTTCTGAAAGAGCCGCTGCAGCCTCCGGCTCCGATGCCGCCACTGCCGCCCTCCGGACACCCCCGCCCGCAGGGCTGAGCGACCCGTCTCGCGCACCAGGCAACGCATCGCATCCCACAGCAGGTTGACGTCCGTCGGGAAGTGCACATCCGTCTTCACCACGAACGAATCACAGCGGCCCCGCAGGGGCTCCTTCGACGGGCGACCGCCCGGGCCGCTCTTCCGCTTCCGCTTCCGCTTCCGCACCAGCGCATGGCCGCTCTCCGCGATCAGCTGCAACACCTCCCCCAGCACGTCCGGCGTCAGCAGGCTCACGTTGTGTACCACCGTGGGATACCGGTACCGGGTCTCGTCCCAGAAGCCGGAGTGTCCCAGAAACTTCCGAACGGTAGGGTGTTGGTTCACCAGCTCGTGCAGACGATCGAAGTCACACCCCAGGACCTGCTTCAGGAGACCCATCACGAGGATCCTCCACAGCTCCATGCCGGGACGCCCTTTCGTGTGGGACACCTCGGGAAGGATCCCCTGCTCCAGGATCTCGAACCACCGGGCACGAACCGACCGGTCGGCATACACGTGCCGAAGCCCGAGCAGCAGCGGCGGAATGTCATCCCGCGAGTTCTCGTCGATCTCGATCTCCTCGATCGCAACCTGACCCAATTCCATCTGCAGGCGAATGACGTTTCGCATGGCAATTCTCGCGAAGATTTCCGAACATCCGGCCGATTCTCGACCGCATCGGCCGATTCCCGCATCAAAGCGGGATTCTTCGTCCCCTCTATATCACGATTCCACTTTCAGAGTCAAGCCATTGTACTTTTTCGGTGCGGGCACTAGATACCGGCGAGACACGGCAACCGATCGCCATGGCGCCGGGACGGTCAGCGCGTCACGATTATGAGTATCGACGCTGTGGCACCTGCAACGTCTTCATGGCCACGGAACCCTTGGCCGGCAGGCGCATGACCAAGGTGACCGAGCGCAAGACCAAGATCGACTGGGCGCGGTTCCTAGCCGACATTGCCGGGCGCTACCAGGACGCCACCACCATCACCCTGGTGATGGACAATCTCAACACTCATCGCCCTGGCGCCCTCTACGAGGCCTACCCGCCCGACGAAGCTAAGGCCTTGTGGGACCGCTTCGAGTTCGTCTACACCCCCAAGCACGGCAGTTGGCTGAACGTGGCCGAGGTGGAACTCAACGTCATGATCCGCCAGTGCCTGAACCGCCGCATCGACTGCATTGAGGTGCTACGCCGGGAAGTCGCCGCCTGGCAGGCCCCCCGCGACCGCATCAAGGCCAAGGTGGATTGGCAGTTCACCCCCGACGATGCCCGCGTGAAGCTCAAACGCCTCTATCTGACATTTGACGAATGACAGGACACTAGTATGGAATCATTGGATTGCTGGGTATAGGGGCTTCAGTTTCACCCGGGTGTCTGCCGTCGTGAACCGCCAATCGACAGTGCCGCCGGCGGCGTTGCGGCGCTTGACCCACGCCGCGGTCTCCCGCAGCAGGGTGGCGCGGTCGGGAATGCGTCGTCGAAGACACTGTCGCGACAGCGCACCGATTTCGATCTCGGCCATGTTGAGCCAGCTTCCGTGCTTCGGCGTGTACCGAAACTCGAACCGTTTTCGCACTCGCATGGCTTCCCGAGGTGCAAAGGCCTCATACAACGATGCGGGGCCGTGTGTGTTCAGGTTGTCCATGACCAATACGATCTTTTTTCCGGGGATAGGATCGTCCGCGAGTTCCCGGATGAACTGCGCCCAGTCCCGCGCCGTGCGTCGGTCAGTGACTTTCACCGTACGCCAGTTTTCGTTGGGCGCGAACGCCAGGAAGAGATTGGCCGTGCCGTTTCGCTCGTATTCGTAGTCGACGATTTCCGGCTGCCCGGGCTGCACGGGGCGGGGAAGGCGGGTTTCCTTCGTCTGCTGCCGACGGGTCTCATCCATGCAGACCAGGACCTCGTCTTCGGCAAAATTCCGCTGATCCGTGTCCAGCACCTCCTCCCTCGCCGCCACGAACGGCGCGTTGCGGCTCGGGGGAAGGCACCCGTACTGCTTCAACCAAGGCTTGATCTCCTTTTTTTCCGAGTCTTCCGTACCGTTTCCTTCGAGATGCTCTCGACGATCTCCATCTCCATCAGACGACCGGCCAGCAGCTTCAGCGTCCAGCGGACACAACCCTCGGGCGGGGAAGAACTGGTCTGCCCCCTGCACCATTCACGCGCGCGATTGCCGCGCTAGCCGCCGCCTCCCGCCGGCTACAGCCCATCCATGGTTTCTGGCCATGGTGAAGGCCCCGTTCCTCGTGAACGGGACGGGCCTCCGGATCGGGAGCGACCCAACGCCCCCTGTGCCTTGAGCACCTGGGGGGGGGGGGACCTGTGCCCCGATCCGAGGCCAGGATGGAGATCCCGTGGGAAGTGTGCGCCTCCGAGCGCCCGTGCAGGGACCGATCCGCATCCTGGCGGCCCAAGAGAACCCCATCCTGACCCGAAGGAGCCAGAAATCATGAACGCGTTGACGTTTTTCGCCGGAATCGACTGGGGGTCCGAGCACCCCCAAGTGTGCCTTCTCGATGCTTCCGGCACCGTGCAGAAGGAGCGGTCCTTCTCCCCTGGCGGAGCCGGGCTGGCACCGATGGCGGACGGGCTGCTGGCCGTTGCGCAGACCGAACCGGACGCCCTCGGGGTGGCCCTCGAGGTTCCGCACGGACCGGGGGTCGCGTCCCGGATGGAACGCGGTCGGGTCCTGCATGCGATCCACCCGAAGCCACGGGACCGCTTCCGGGACCGTGGGTCGCCGGCCGGCGCCCAGGACGACCGCCGCGAGGCCCGGGTTCGGGCCGGAGCCCTGCGTACCGACGGTTCGGCCGTTCGCCTTCTCGATCCGATCTCTCCGGCCGTCCTCCGGTGGCGGGAAGGGTCGCGCAGGGCCTGCGAGCGGACCGCCCCGCGCACGCGCCTGGTCCACCGGATCCGCCCGCAGCTCGGGCGGTACGACCCACAGTTCCTCGATCGGGAGAACGATCTCTCGCGGGCTTGGTTCCGGGAACTCTGGGATCTCGCCCCGACGCCGGACCGAGCCCGCAGACCCCGCGCCCGCACCGTGCCCCGGATCCTTCGCCGCCCTCGCGTGCGGCGCCGGGATGCCGACCCCGTCCGGAAGACCCTCCGAGCGCCGGCCATCCGAGGGGCGGATGGCACCACGGAAGCCGCCGTGGGCCCTCTCCGGGTGGGGTTCGCCCCGCTGGACCTCGTCACCGGACCACGGGCGGACGTGCGGAAGGAGATCGACCGGCAGACGACGGACGTGAGGAAGCAGGAAGAGGGATCGGAATCCGCATCGGGGCTGGCGGTGCCGCGGGACGCAGAGATCCGGAGTTCGCGACCGGGCGTCGGCAGGATCGTCCGGGCCACGCTGCGCGCAGAAGCACCGGAGGCCCTGCGACGGCGAGACGATCCGGCTCTGCGGTGCCGGTCCGGTGTGGCCCCCGTCCCCCGACGTTCCGGCACATCGGTGATCGGGGTCCGCCGGCGGGCCGCCCATCCTCGCCTGCAGGAGGCCGTCGATCCCTGGGCGCGCGTCGCGATGCCGCAGGACCCGGCCCGCCGGGCCCAGTACCCGGCCCTGCGGCTTCGCGGCCCCCGGCCTGCGCGAGCCGTGCGCTCCGTCGCCGACCGCCGGCTCGCAGGGGTCTGTGCCCTGCGGGAAACCCCGACCCGGTACGACCCCGCCCTCCGAAGCCGGGCGGATCCTCGCACACGGCCGGCCGCCGCGACCGTTCCGTAACCGGGTCGTACCATCCGGGACCGGGAGATCCGGGATCGTGACCCGGTCCCACGCCGAACGCCCGCGCCGCGACCGCCGGCGTCGACGGGCGGGTGCGGCGAAGACGGCGTACCGTACGCCGAAGGAGCGGCGCTCTCGCGGACCGCGACTGCACGACGCCATCGCCACGATCCTCGCGATCCGGGAGGAGTACCGGGACGGGCGGCAGGCCCGGCCGGAGACCCTGGAGACCCCGGCCACCGCGGAACTCCTGGATCCGGTCCTCGAAGCCTTGGACGACCGGGATCTCGATTCCCTGGCGGAACGGGAACGCCCCCGAGGATTCGGCCGGGACGGGTGCGTTCGGCCCGGTCAGGCTCCGGTACGTAACGGTGCGGTAGGGGCCGGCCATGGGACTCGGCAGAACCCCGCGACGGCGGAGTCGGCACGGGCGGCACGGCTCTGCCGACGGCCGCAGGCCGGCTCCGGCGGGAACCGGGCAAGGGGGCCCGAGGGTGCTTCACCCCCCTTGACAAAGGGTGGGAAGCCCCCCCCTGAAACTGGTCCGCCCTAAGGTTCAGGATGAGGAGGGCCAACCATGGCCAGAACGCGTTACAAGCCGGACCCGATCGTCCGCCTGCTGCGGCAGGTGGAGGTGCTGCACGGTCAGGACCTGTCGATGGCAGAGGCGATCCGACGGGTCGGGATCAGCGAGGTCACCTTCTACCGGTGGCGCAGGAGTATGCCGGGATGAACGGCGATCAGCTGCGCCGCCTGAAGGATCGGGAGAAGGAGAACGAGCGGCTGCGCCGGGCGGTTTCCGACCTGGCGTTGGACCAGCAGATTCTCCAAGAGGCCGCGCGGGGAAACTTCCAAGCCCCTCGCGTCGTCACCAATGTATCGATCATGTCCGTGGTCGGCTTGAGATCTCGGAACGGCGTGCCTGCCGGGTGCTGGGTCCGCATCGCTCGACCCAGCGCCGGGTGCCGCGCCCCCGTGCCGATGAGAAGCGCCTGGTTGCGGACATGATCGAGCTGGCTTGTCAGCAGGTCCGCTACGGCTACCGCCGCATCGCGGCCCTGCTGCGCGACGCCGGCTGGCGGGTCAACGATAAGAGGATCGAGCGCCTGTGGCGGCGCGAGGGGCTGAAGGTGCCTGCCAAACCCCGGAAACGGAGCCGACGGTGGCTCGACGATGACTCCTGCGTCCGGCTCCGTGCCGAGCGGGTGAACCCCGTCGGGTCGTACGACTTCGTGCATCACCGGACCCGGGATGGCCGGGCCTTCCGCATGCTCAACGTGCTGGATGAGTTCCGCCGCGAGAGCTTGGCCATCCGGGTCCGGCGCACGCTCTCTTCGAGCGATGTCGTCGACGTGCTGAGCGACCTGTTCCTTCTGCGGGGCGTGCCGGGCCCCATCCGTTCCGACAACGGTCCGGAGTTCGTCGCCAAGGTCGTGCGGCGATGGATCTCTGCGGTCGGCGCTCGCACGGCCTTCATCCGGCCGGGATCCCCTTGGGAGAACGGATTCATCGAAAGCTTCCATGCACGGCTGCGGGACGAGCTCCTGAACGGAGAGATCTTCCACACCCTGAAGGAGGCCCGGATTCTCATCGAATCCTGGCGCTGCCACTACAACGGCGCCGCCACTACAACGCCGTGCGTCCGCACAGCAGCTTGGGATACCGACCCCCAGCCCCGGAAACGATCATGCAAGGCTGGCCGGCCGGCGGAGCGTAGCGGAGCCGGCCGGCCAGCCTTGCGGAGAAGCCGCCCATGCACTAACATTTGCACTGGACCAGTCGATGGGGGCAGACCACCGGCAACCTGGAGGATCGGACCATGGCGCGCATTAGGGGGACCGACGGCGACGACCGGATCGACGGCGGGCGCGACGACGACATGCTGCTTGGCGGGGCCGGCGACGACATTCTGCGCGGCGGCAAAGGCGACGACTATCTGTCCGGAAGCATGGGCGACGACATTCTGCGCGGCGGCGCCGGCGACGACACGCTCTACGGCGACAACGTGGGCGCAGCCGGCGACGATCGGCTCTACGGCGGCAACGGCGACGACTTCCTGCACGGTGGGGCCGGCGACGATCGGCTCTACGGCGGCAACGGCGACGACCGGCTGGAAGGCGGGACCGGCAACGACTGGTTCTACGGCGGCCTCGGCGGCGACGTGATCTACGGCGGGGCCGGCGGCGACGTGATCTACGGCGGCGGGCCCAAAGAAGGCCAGCGCGACGGCGGCGACGTGATCTACGGCGGCGCGGGTAACGATTCCATACAGGGCGGGGCCGGCGACGACTACCTGTCCGGCGACGAAGGCGACGATCGGCTCTACGGCGGGTCCGGCGACGATCGGCTCTACGGCGGGTCCGGCGACGATCAGCTCGAAGGCTACGACGGCGACGACTACCTGTCCGGCGACGAAGGCGACGACCGGCTGTTCGGCATTGGCGGCGACGATCGGCTCTACGGCGGGTCCGGCGACGACTACCTGCAAGGCGGGTCCGGCAACGACCGCATGTACGGCAGCGACGGCAAAGACATTCTGCACGGCGGCGACGGCAAAGACATTCTGCACGGCGGCGACGGCAACGACATTCTGCACGGGAATAGTAGACTAGATTTGGATTGGAGCCGGCCGGACCGTGGCAACGGCGACGTGATCTACGGCGGGGCCGGCGACGACGTGATCTACGGGGGTTACGACGGCGACGACACGATCTACGGCGGCAAGGGCAACGACGTTCTCTGGGGCGACGGGGACGACGGGGGCTGGGATTTCAAGGACAGCGACTTGAGCGACTGGCTCCGCGACGCCGGGTACGACGGCGACCTACGCGATACCGCCGCGATCCGGCTATGGCTGGCGGAGGAGGCTTACAGCGGCGCGGACCGCTTTGTATTCGACGCGGAAAGCGACCATGACACGATCAAGGACTTCGGCAACGGCGCCGACGTGCTCGTATTCCGGGGCGGGCTGGTCTACGCCGATCTGATCGCGAAGGACAACGAAGACGGCGACGCAGTCATTACCGGCCCGGGCGACGACTGGAGCGTAACGCTGGAAGGCGTGGCCGCGGCCGACTTGACCGAATCCGACTTCGAATTCCTGGGCGGATAGGACCCGCGGCGCCCCGGCGCCGGCCGCGCTCAAGCGCACGGCCCCCGCGGCGCCCGCGAGGCTGCATGCAGCGACGGAAAACGGAACGGCCCTACGCGGCGCATAGCGGCCGCTGGACGCCCCCGTATTCCGGGGGTAGGAAAACCTAGGGGGCGGCTTCCTGCGCGCTGACGGGCTTCTGGGCGAAGGTTTCATGGCCGCTAATTGCCGATCCGAGCGGATTCGGCCCCGCGGCGCCGTTTCCGCCGCCGAATGCGCCCGGCCGCCGCCACGCCGGGTGTCCACCCCAAAGAATTTTGATTTGAAGTTAGTGCCCGCCCGAAAATGCCCCTTTCGGATGGCCTTCCGGCGCAATTGCGGGTTGGGACCCTCCCTCGGTGCCCCGTCCGCTCGGTTTCCGGGGGGATTTCTGCCGATGGGCAGCGGCATCCGGGCTTGTCCCGCCGCGAATCCGGCGGCCGGGGCGAGCGGCTCCGTTCCCGCCTCCGGCGGGCTTCGCAGATGGGGTGGAAGGAAGCCGCCGTCAGGCGGCGCGTCTTCGTCGTCGTTGGGCCCGGGCCCGGGCCTGCCGGTGCAGCAGCCCGATTCGGTGGACGTTGAAGGCGGTCACGGACCGTGCCACCATCCGGGCAAACCCGTCTGCCCCCTACGACAGGACCCGGTCCATGCCGCGTTGCTCGAGGTTGTGGATCGCGGACTCCACGGCCGGATGCTGCCGACGCATCTTCCGGAACATCGGGTCGGCTTCCCGTTTCCGGTCCGCCTGACCGAGCTTTCCCTTCTTCGGCAGCACGTTGTGCTCCAGCAGCTCGTCCAGGGTGATCCGGTTGGAGGGGCTGGGAAAGCCCCGATCGAAACTGCACAGGCGGAGGTCGGGGAAGCGAGCCTGGGCTTCTCGGATCATGGGCACGGCAGGATCCACGTCTCCGCCTTCCCACAGGACCCGAGGGTGCAGGAGGAAGCCGTGTTGATCCTCCAGCACGGCCACCGGCACTCCGAGTTCCACCGGCACCCCGGCCTTGCCCTTCACACACCAGCGTGTGTGCTCTTCGAAGGTATCTACTCACCCCCTACTGATGACGAAGATCGATCCGTTTCTTGTCAGCCGGAACACGCACTTCCGGTCATCGGCCGCGAGCGAGTTAAGGGGGCAAGGGACAATGCCGGATCCGCACCCGTCAGGAAAAACGATTCGTCATCAGTAGGGGGTGAGTAGATACCTTCGAAGATCGAAAACACCTTCTCGCTCTGCGGAATCTTCTCGCCCTTCCGCAGACGGCGATCCACCTGGTGGATCTGCCGGCGGGCATGCTTGAGGTACGACTCGACCGAACGCACCGTGGGGATCGGGACGTCTCGCTCCCGAAGCACCGGTACCGCCTCTTCCGCCCGCCGGACCCACGCCCGGCTGGCGTCGAGGTACGCCTTGACCGGCTCCGGACGGGCCCGTCGGGTCTGCCGAACCTGCTGGAAATGCTGCTGCAGTTTCCGGCTCCCATGCTGCCACTGCCGCCATCCAGACACCCCCAAGCGTACGGCGACGCGACCCGTATCCCGCACCAGGCAACGCATCGCATCCCACAACAGGTGGACATCTGTCGGGTAGTGCACATCCGTCTTCACCACGAACGAATCGCAGCGGCCCCGCAGGGGGTCGTCCGACCGACGGCGGCCCCGGTCGTCCGCGTCGTCCGCGTCGTTCGCGCCGTCCGCGCCGTTCGTGCCGTTCGTGCCGTCCGCGCCGTCCGCGCCGTCCTTCCGCTTCCGTGTCCGCTTCCGCTTCCGTACCATCGCATGGCCTTTCTCCGCGATCAGCTGCGACACCTTCCCCAGCACTTCCGGTGTCAGCAGGCTCACGTTGTCCACCCTCGTCTGATATCCGTACCGGGTGTGATCCCAGATGTCGGTGTGCCCCAGAAACTTCCGAACCGTCCTGTGCTCGTTCACCAGCTCGTGCATGGGATCGAAGTCCTAGCCCAAACCCTGCTTCAGGAGACCCATCACCAGGATCTTCCACAACTCCATGCCGGGACGCCCTCGCAGGCGGGATACCTCGGGAACACGGCCATCCCATGCTAGGTTTGTTGGAAGGCTGGGTTCCGCGGATTCCGGATGATTCGTATTGGTGCTGGCTTTTTGTGAAGCGGCGTGGTATCCGTGGTGGTCATGGAACGCGCCGCGGATGTTTTCGAGACGACTCCGGAGGGTTTTGCGCTCGGGGATGTGGTGGTGCGCCTGGCGCGGCCGGATGAGGTGTGTCGCTGGAACCGTGTGGTGGACCGTCATCACGATCTTGGTTTCAAGCAGTTTGCGGGTCGAGGTCTGCGCTACGTGTTCACGTGGCGCGGGCGGTGGATTGGCGCTGCGGGCTGGCAAACGGGCGCCTTCTGCTGTGCGCCGCGGGACCGTTGGATTGGCTGGCGCCGCGAGGAGCAGTTTGAGCGGTTGCACCTGATCGGAAACAACACGAGGTTTGTGATTCTGGGGGGTCGCCAGGCGTTTCGGGGTCTTGCCTCGTTTGCGTTGTCGCGGATGCAGCGGCGTCTCAGCGATGACTGGGAGGCTGCGTACGGCAATCCGTTGCGGGTGGCGGAGTCGTTGGTCTCACCGACGAAGTTCCGCGGCACCCTGTACAAGGCGGCGAACTGGAAGTACGTGGGCAGGAGCAAGGGCTATGCACGCGCCAACGGACGTTATACCGATCCGCACGGGGAGGCGAAGGATCTGTACATGGTTCCGCTGCGTCGCGACGCCTGTCGTCGGTTGCGGGATCGTGCGCCGCTTCCGGCGGCGTGGGAGTTGCGGGCGACGCAGAGCGGCCGGTCGGCGCGGGAGTTGCGCTCGATGTACCCGCATGGTGCGGCGCTTTCCGACTTCCGGCGCGCGCAGGGGCGCAAGCACGGCATCGCTTCGGTGCTGTGCGTGATGTTGCTGGCACGGCTGGCGAATCGGCACGGCGCGGAGGCGGCGGCACGCTACGCGAAGGCGATGACGCAGAAGGATCTGGCGCAGATCGGTGCGTGGAAGAACCCGGACACCGGCCGGTAGGAACCGGTGTCCAAATCGACCGTGCACCGGGTGCTGCAGAACACCGACCCGGCGTGGATCGAGGAGGCTCTGCGGCGCTGGGCGCAGCCGCGCCTGCGGGTCGGCCACGCGATTGCGGTCGACGGCACGCGCATTCGCGGCGCCCACCGCACCGGCGAGGATCAGTACGAGACGGTCTCGCGGATCGAGCACGGGACCGGCATGCCGGTCTCGATCCTCAACGATCATGACGAAGGCGGGGAGATCGCCGCCGTCCACGCCGCGCTCGAGACCGCGCCGGTGGCCGGCCGTCTACTCACGCTCGACGCGCTCCACACCACCCGCGAGACGGCACGGCGGATCGTCGAGACCCATGGCGCCGACGGGATGATGACGGTCAAGGGCAACGCTCCCAAGACCTTCGAGACGTTCGAGAGCATCAACTGGGAAACCACGAGCACGGGACGCTACAGCGAAAAGCCCACGCTCGAGCACGGCCGCATCGAGCAACGCAGCATCGAAGTCTTCACCCCGCCCGCGAAGATGATCAACTATCCTCATGTCAAACCGATCTTCCGTGTCACCCGGCGCGTCGAATTCAAGAAATCTGGGTAACTACTCACCCCTTGTTGGGGTCTGGTTGGCCATAGTGCTCGTTGAGGATGTCTGCGGCCTTTCCGTTGAGGGCGATGTGGATGGCGACGAGAGGGTTGTAGCCGAGTGCCTCCATGGAGGTGAGGAAGCTGGAGCCTCGGCACCATGCGGTTGCGTGGAGCATGGTGCGGAAACATCCGGACACCTTGATCTTGACCTTGGTCATTCGGATCTTCTGTTCTCCGGCATGGTTGGTGAAGCTGACGTCGGGGTCCTTCATGAAGCGGAGGACGGACGTCTCGTGTTTCACGAGACGTTCATGCAGGTTGTGGGCGTCGGACGTTGCGATGCGTCCCCGGGTTCCTTTCGTCCGCGGCGGGATATCGGGCAACTCCTTGGCGCCTTGGGTGAGGAGGGTGCGGTAGCGCGTGCGCACGGCCCGGCGGTCGGTCTCGTTCAAGGCCTTGGATGCGCTCTGGTGGACCCTGTGACAGACCTCGCGCAGCCGGCTCTTCATCCATCGCGCCCAGCGGTAGCCGTTGGACTCGACGACGAAGGCCCGTTCGCGCAGCAGGTGGCTGCCGCACAGCTGGTGGCGGCACTGATCGTAGCCCATGTATGCAGCCCAGCAGTCGTGGACCAGGACACCTTGGTAGCGCGGGAGGATGCCGATCTCCTCGATCGCCTCCCGACCGCGCTTGCGGTGCGGGAACTTCACGGTCAGGGTGCCGTCGGTGACGACAGGGAGCCATGGGGTCTTGCCGGCGACCCGGAATCCGGTCTCATCGACATGCAAGGCCGGGCGTTGCAGGAGATGGGCCACGGCGACCTCCTCCCAGGATGCGAGCGCATCCTGAAAGCGCCGGACCTAGCCGAGACAGGTCGCCTCGGAGAGCCTGATGCCGGAGATCGCGTGCACGAGCGAGACGGCACGGCGCAGGGACAGCATCTGGGCGATCCGCAGGTTGAGGACCAAGGCCTGGATGCTGACACCGTACTGCACGGGCCCCGGCATGAGGTCTGGGAACCGGCCCTGGGTCCGGGCCCGACACTTCGGGCATTCCTTGATCTCGGCGTCGACGCGGCGCTCGACGACTTCGAACACGAGGTCGTAGAGGACGCGCCGCTCCCGATCGACGGGGTCGACGTCGTCGAGGTCGGCGCCGCAGGCGTCGCAGGCATCGACGGTGATCGTCTCCTGGACGGTGGTCGTGCGCCGGTGGCCGCCCGTCTGCGGGTTCGGCTTCGGGCCCTTGCCGTGGCTCCCGGTGCGCCGCGCGCTCTCGTCCGGGTCCGTCTGGGACGGCGGCAGACCGGAGTTCCGGCTCGTCTTGCGCGTGGCCTTCTCCAGGAGCACGGCCAGCAGCAGCTGGAGCAGCATCAGCAGGCCGCGGACGAGCGCCTCGCACTCCGGGGGGACCTTGCCTTGCGTGCGGAGATCCTGGAACCGCTTCTGGAAGGCGTCGACCTCCGGGCGCAGGGAAGTGCCGGCGACGCTCGTCATCCCGACGCCTCCACCCCCCGGACGGTCGCCCGCACGGCGAACCGCTCGCCTTCGGGCATCGTCCGGTAGCGCCGCGCCGGCGGCGGGCGCGTCAGGATCGCGCCGCCCCCAAGGAACGCCTCCAGGTACACGTCCTGCGGCGGCCGGGCCGTGACGACCGCCGGGCTCCGACCCGTCGTCTGTCGCGGACGGGGTCCTCGCGCACGGGCGGCAATGTCAGGATGCCGTGGCGCTCCAAGGTCTCCAGCATCCCGAGGCCGGCCCCGACCCTGGAGCCGCCCTTCGCTGTCGTCCCGTGAAGGGGCTCGCAGAGGGTCTTCGCCCGCTCGGTGCGGCGGCAGGGGGAACACCGACCCACGGTCTCCCGAACCTCCGCGATCGGCGGGCGGGTCCGGCGGCGGCCCGAACAGGGGGGCGACTTCAGGTCGATGATTCGCGGGTCCATGGGGATTCCCGCAGCCACGATTCGACGACAGCATGCGAATCGGCGGGCGCTGGTCAAGCGGTGCGTGGACGACCCGCCCATGCACCGAAACGTCACCTCCTATCCAAGGCCTGCCGGTATGGGAACACCGCCGTCACCTCGACGCACCTATCCGAATGCCCTTGCCCCGCCGGGCGATCGACCCGTCGTCGCCGTCGATCCCTACCCGGCCGCCATCCACACCTCCGACGCGGTCCGCCCCACGGTGATCCCACGCTGCTGATCCGGCGACGACTGGCGAGATGTTCTCAGTTTGCGTCGCGCTGCAATCGTGCCGCCAAGGCTCGATGGGGCCTTCTTGGCCCGAACCTTGCGATCTCAAGGCGGCGATCTGTGATGAGCCGAGCCCCACGCATTCGGATTTCGCATCTCCGAATCAGCATGGGATCGTCGTGCGGTCCGCCCCGATGGCCCATCTTGGAGAGGGTCCCTCCTACAACGTCAAGCGCAGATCTCCGGCGGAGGGGAACGGCAGCCCACGGAACCCGCTCCACCGGACCGCACGGCGCGGACCCGCGACCTCCGCGCGAGGGGCCCGGTCGCGTTGCGGACCCCTCCCCACAAGGCCGGAACGGGGAGCGGAAGCCGAAGATCGACCCACTTCTTGTCAGCCGAACCCCGTGCATCCGGTCCTCGGCCGCGAGCGAGGGAAAGGGGCACGGAACCATGCCGGATCCGAACCCGTCAGGAAAAACGATTCGTCATCAGTAGGGGGGGTGAGTAGATACGATGTAGGTTGAAATCTCTCGTCGCACACCGGCGGATTCCACTCCCGTCCGGCCAAGGCATTGCCCGCCAACCGGAAACCGGGAACGTTCTGTTCTCGCAGGCAGGGCCGGGGTCGTCGGGGGAGCCGGGCGCGCACCGCCTCCGGCAACGCCCGTGCCGGATCCCGGTTGCGGGCGCGCGCCGCAGGCGGGCGCTGCCGGCCCCGGGGTTCGCACACTCCCCCGGGCCGGGCTCCGGCCTCAGGGTCCGGGGCGCGTGACTCGGGTCGCCGCCGACCGGACGGCGTCCCGTCCGGTTTCCGGCCGCCGGGAGCGGGAAGCTCGGATCATCCCGTCGGCACGGCTCCGGCCGGCGGCCGGCGGCCGTCCGGTGTGCGGACCGTCCGGCGAAGATCCTGGCGGACGTGACGGGTGTCGTAGCCGTTGAACAGGTGTCCCAGCAGACCCCGTTTCAGGTCGGAGGTACCGAACAGCCAGTCCATGATCGGGAACGTCAGGTTCATGTTGCGTTCCATCATGAGCGACTGGTTGTGGTGGGCGGTGTGATGCCGGCGGATGGTGTTCACGAACGGCATGTGGCGAACGAACCGGTTCTCGTCCACGTGACAGCAAAAGTGCATGAACTCGTACAGGAGGTACATGGAGGTGGTCGTCGCGATCACGAGCCAGCCAACATTGGACGTGAACAGCCACCCGGCGGCCAGGGCGATCGGCACCGACATGCAGATGAAGGTCACCAGTGCGAACGGGGGAAAGAAGGTGACGCGCCAGTCGTGCTGGCCGGCAAAGCGCATCTCGTCGTCGGTGAAGAACTGGTGGTGCATCATCGTGTGGCGCATGTAGATGGCCCGGAGGGCCCGGTTCTTCTGGGGCCGGTGCATGATTGCGATGTGCAGGAACCATTCGAAGAAGTTGGCGCCGAGGAAGGCGACCGGCACGATCAGCCACTCGTACCAGCGCACGTCGGCCAGGCTCTGGACGTAGATCGCCAGGGCGGCGCAACCGATGGCATAGATCACGCCGACATGCAGCCACCCGTTGTACCAACCGGCAATGCGCTCGCGGTAGGTTGCGCGGTAGCGCCGCTGCCGGTTCGACATCTGCGTGCAATCGAGTTCCCGTGCCATGCGTTCTCTCTCCATCCGGTCAGGGGGCGACGCGGATCCGGGCCAAGGCGCGGTCGATGTCGGCCGACGTCATTTCCCACTCGTTCCCGAAACAGGCCACCACCCGGGACATGAAGGCGGAGCATTCGGCTCGGGCCCGGCCGTCGACCCCGAAGTGTTCCGCAAGGATGGCCAAGGCCAGCTGCAGCGGCCCGTCCCCCTCGTAGCCCCACTCGAAACCGCGGCGGGTGAAGGCGTGAAGGTCCAAGCGGGGGCGCAAGGGAGCGTCATCCACGGTAACGACGGCCCCGTCGATCGTCCGCTCGCCCCGGTACGTGCGGCTGCTCACTGCTCCTGCCCGGCGCCGGCGATTCCCCGCCGCCTGCTACTGTACCAGCCGCGCATCGCCGTGCAAGGAGGACGGGCACGATGGCCGGGCCGCTGGCGGAAGTCGACTATCCCGTGCTGGTGGGGTTTGCCGCCGGGGCCGGCATCGCTGCCGGGTCGGGGGTCGTGGTCAGCGGGTTCCTCCCGAAAGCCGCCGGGCCGACGGCCGCACACGGCCGGCTGGGAGGCGCGCTGCTGTGCGGATCGGTTCTGGCCGTCGGCGGGCTCGTGCTGGTGCTGGCCCGAACCGCGTCGGTCCTTCCGTGGGCGCCTGCCGTGGTCGCGGCAGGGCTGGCCGTGCTCGGCGGGCCCCTTCTCGCCGAGACGCTGCCGTTGCGGTTCCGGAATTCCCGGTTCGGGCTGTTCGCCGCGCTGGTGTCGTGCGCCATGGCGGCGGCGGCCCTGTCCGGCCTCATTCTCGTTTGAACGGAAACCACCGATGCCACCGATGATTCGCGCCATCCTTTCCGTCACGGTCCTGGCCGCCAGCGCGGCGCTCTGGTTCGTGCGCCAGACCATCTCGCTGGAGGCGCCGGCGGAACTGTTCTTTGGACTGACCGCCTTCATGTGTCTTGCCGTCTGGCTGTTCCCCGAGGTCAAAAGGAACGGCAGCGGAAGCCGATAGCTGCCCGCCGATCCCCTCCGCAGACACGTTTGTCGACCTGACGGCGCTGCACCCCGTCAGATATCGGCTCCCGCGTAGCGGTGGCCGTCGAACGGCCGGTCGTCGTCATGGCCGCAAAGGACATCGTGGCCATCGGTATCATGGATTGGAACCATGCCTCTGATGGTGTCCCGGCAATTGGTGCCTGCTCGGCAACCCCTAAGAGTCGGAGTACATGAATGAAGGCTCAATATTGACAGGGCGAAGATTCATCCCTGATTTCAGCGGAAGATGCCGTCATATGCCCTCAAAGAGTATCTACTCACCCCCCTACTGATGACGAATCGTTGTATCTACTCACCCCCCCGACTGATGACGAATCGTTGTATCTACTCACCCCCCCCCGACTGATGACGAATCGTTTTTCCTGACGGGTTCGGATCCGGCATGGTTCCGTGCCCCTTTCCCTCGCTCGCGGCCGAGGACCGGATGCACGGGGTTCGGCTGACAAGAAGTGGGTCGATCTTCGGCTTCCGCTCCCCGTTCCGGCCTTGTGGGGAGGGGTCCGCAACGCGACCGGGCCCCTCGCGCGGAGGTCGCGGGTCCGCGCCCTGCGGTCCGGTGGAGCGGGTTCCGTGGGCTGCCGTTCCCCTCCGCCGGAGATCTGCGCTTGACGTTGTAGGAGGGACCCTCTCCAAGATGGGCCATCGGGGCGGACCGCGTCGGAGGTGTGGATGGCGGCAGGGTAGGGATCGAAGGCGCCGACGGGTCGATCGCCCGGCGGGGCAAGGGCATTCGGATAGGTGCGTCGAGGTGACGGCGGTGTTCCCATACCGGCAAGCCTTGGATAGGAGGTGACGTTTCGGTGCGTGGGCGGGTCGTCCACGCACCGCTTGACCAGCGCCCGCCGATTCGCATGCTGTCGTCGAATCGTGGCTGCGGGAATCCCCATGGACCCGCGAATCATCGACCTGAAGTCGGCCCCCTTTTCGGGCCGCCGCCGGACCCGCCCGCCGATCGCGGAGGTTCGGGAGACCGTGGGTCGGTGTTCCCCCTGCCGCCGCACCGAGCGGGCGAAGACCCTCTGCGAGCCCCTTCACGGGACGACCGCGAAGGGCGGCTCCAGGGTCGGGGCCGGCCTCGGGATGCTGGAGACCTTGGAGCGCCGCGGCATCCTGACGCGCCCGCCGCCGGCGCGGCGCTACCGGACGATGCCCGAAGGCGAGCGGTTCGCCGTGCGGGCGGCCGTCCGGGCGGTGGAGGCGTCGGGATGACGAGCGTCGCCGGCACATCCCTGCGCCAGGAGGTCGACGCCTTCCAGAAGCGGTTCCAGGATCTCCGCACGCAAGGCAAGGTCCACCCGGAGTGCGAGGCGCTCTTCCGCGGCCTGCTGATGCTGCTACAGCTGCTGCTGGCCGTGCTCATGGAGAAGACCACGCGCAAGACGAGCCGGAACTCCGGTCTGCCGCCGTCCCAGACGGACCCGGACGAGAGCGCGCGGCGCACCGGGAGCCACGGCAAGGGCCCGAAGCCGAACCCGCAGACGGGCGGCCACCGGCGCACGACCACCGTCAAGGAGACGATCACCGTCGATGCCTGCGACGCCTGCGGCGCCGACCTCGACGACGTCGACCCCGTCGATCGGGAGCGCCGCGTCCTCTACGACCTCGTGTTCGAAGTCGTCGAGCGCCGCGTCGACGCCGAGATCAAGGAATGCCCGAAGTGCCGGGCCCGGACCCAGGGCCGGTTCCCAGACCTCATGCCGGGGCCCGTGCAGTACGGTGTCCGCATCCAGGCCTTGGTCCTCAACCTGCTGATCGCCCAGATGCGGTCCCTGCGCCGTGCCGTCTCGCTCGTGCACGCGATCTCCGGCATCAGGCTCTCCGAGGCGACCTGCCTCGGCTATGTCCGGCGCTTTCAGGATGCGCTCGCATCCTGGGAGGAGGTCGCCGTGGCCCATCTCCTGCAACGCCCGGCCTTGCATGTCGATGAGACCGGATTCCGGGTCGCCAGCAAGACCCAATGGCTCCCTGTCGTCACCGACGGGACCCTGACCGTGAAGTTCCCACACCGCAAGCGCGGTCGGGAGGCGATCGAAGAGATCGGCATCCTCCCGCGCTACCAGGGCGTCCTGGTCCACGACTGCTGGGCTGCGTACATGGGCTACGAGCAGTGCCGCCACCAGCTGTGCGGCAGCCACCTGCTGCGCGAACTGGCCTTCGTCGTCGAGTCCAACGGCTACCGCTGGGCGCGATTGATGAAGAGCCTGCTGCGCGAGGTCTGTCACAGGGTCAACCAGAGCGCATCCAAGGCCTTGAACGAGACCGACCGCCGGGCCGTGCGCAAGCGCTACCGCACTCTCCTCACCCAAGGCGCCAAGGAGTTGCCCGATATCCCGCCGCGGACGAAAGGAACCCGGGGACGCATCGCAAAGTCCGACGCGCACAACCTGCATGAACGTCTCATGAAACACGAGACGTCCGTCCTCCGCTTCATGAAGGACCCCGACGTCAGCTTCACCCACCATGCCGGAGAACCGAAGATCCGAATGACCAAGGTCAAGATCAAAGTGTCCGGATGGTTCCGCACCATGCTCCACGCAACCGCATGGTGCCGAGGCTCCAGCTTCCTCACCTCCATGGAGGCACTCGGCTACAACCCTCTCGTCGCCATCCACATCGCCCTCGACGGAAAGGCCGCAGACATCCTCAACGAGCACTATGGCCAACCAGACCCCAACAAGGGGTGAGTAGTTACGAATCGTTTTTCCTGACGGGTTCGGATCCGGCATTTTCCCTTGCCCCTTTAACTCGCTCGCGGCCAATGACCGGAGGTGCGTGTTCCGGCTGACAAGAAGCGGATCGATCTTCGTCATCAGTAGGGGGGTGAGTAGATACCTCAAAGAAGGAATCTTCGGTTCTCCAGATTCCAAATATGGTTTCATATACAATGTGTTGTGATTTTCCGTGCAGACACTAATTGATCTTTCAATCACCCGTACTTGACAATGTCCGGTCCGCCGTGCCGTGTGGCGGCCTGCACAGCTGCACGTCGGACTTCGACACCTCAGCGCCGGTACGGTGGAATGGCTGAAGACGGCGGCGTCCGAGGCGGGTCGGACCCGTCATGCCTAGGCGCGCGAACTGTGCGAGCACGAGGCGCGGCGCGACGCGACGCGCGGGGCGTGCCCTGTGTAGCCCACAAGCGACCCAAGCCCTGCCCGTGCTGGCGGAGCGCGCGGGGAGCGTGCTGCCGGCCCCTCGGCCGCGACCCTGCCGGACGTCGGACCGGCCGGGCTGCGAGGTGGAACGCACGTACCCGGACCGGGATCTGCCGTGCGCCTGGGCCGACCTCGGGGAGGTCCCGCGGGTCCCGCTCGGCGTGCTCACCCTCAACGCCACGCAACGCAATGGTGCCCAAGCTCCGGGCGATGCGGTCGAGCCGGAACGCGTACGCTGGCTGGAAGGGCTCGACCGCGCCGGCCCGCGTGCCGCCGCGTGCCCGTGGGCCCGCGTGATCACGGTCTGCGGTCGCGAAGGCGACTTCCGAGAAAGGTTCGAACCGGCCCGGGCCAGCGGCGCCGGTCTGCTTGTCCGCTCCGACCGCGGCCGCCAGCGTCGGGTTCTCCGCCGCGACGGCACCACGGAGGACCTGTGGGAGGCCGTCGCCAAGCCATCGGTCCTGGGCACGAAGATCCTCCGCATCCGTTCCTGCGGGGCCCTCGTCAGCGTCTCGAGCGCCGGGCCGTCCTCGAACTCCGCGCCGCCGATCCGTCTCCCCGGTCACCGGCACCAAGCGCAGGTCGTGCAGCGCTCCCGCTTCCGAGGGAACCCCCGATGGCACGGGAACCGCGGTGCCCAGCCGCCGGGGAGCGCCGCCACCCTTTCCCGCGCGGGGCGCCGGCAAGCGCACCTGCCGGCTCCGCTCCAGGTCGTTCCGGACCACCCGGCAACTGCGCTCGCGCCCGCGACCCCGCGCATCGGTCAGGTGCAACTCCCGACCTACCCGTCGAGCCGCGGCGCGACGACGGCTCGGCGGCTCCCGAGACCGAAGCGTCTGCAGCCGGACCAGGTGCGCCGGTTGCTTCAGGATGCGGTGCACGGGTTCCATGGCCGACAGGGAACCCACCGTAGTAGAGGGTCAGAGGTCCGGGGGTAGCCGGCAAGATGTGTGCGCATGGGCAGCCCGCAACACCGTGGCGCCCCGCCTTGCGGGCGCCGAACCCTTCCCAATCACCACACGGCCCACGCCACTCCAGAGAACGGCACTCAAGCTCTTGGGCATGAAGCCATAGCATACCCAGTCCGACACCGCTGACATGTATCGAATGTCCTTCTTATCCGATACGTACGTCTGATCGGTTCTGGAACTTCGGGGGAAGCGCGGTCGTCGATGAGCCCCATACGAATGAGGTCGGCAAGCACCGCGTCGATATCCTTCTCGCCGGCGCGGATCTCCAAGCCGCGCCCTCGCTCCAGTCTGCGCTGCAGTATGCGCCGGACCTGCGCCGAGGGCGCGGAACAGCGCGCGAGACAGACCAGCGTCGCACGCTGCCGCCTCGCCAGGTCCCAAGTCGCCCGGTTGGCGCTGCAACCCCGCGGTCACAGGCTTTCGGTCAGTTCCCGCATGGCGGCGCCGAACACCGCATCGCGCCACGGTTGAAAGCGTTGGCGGGCGGTTTCAACGGAATCGTTGTGAAAGAACAGGAATCCTTCATCTGTCAAATAAATCAGGCTCGAATTCTGTACGCCTTCTTCGTCGCTGTCCCGGAACTCCAGAAACGGCGCGCATATCAGAGTTCTGTTGAACTCCCGTCCGATACCGTGAACGGCGAAGACCAGCTTCGCGCGACGGCGCCAGTACATGTTTAGAGACACCCAATGCCTGAATTCGCCGAGATTGGCGAAATATTTCAACTGGTCCTTGGCATTTTTGATGATCTGGGATCGAAAGTAGTGACTTGTGGATTCGTCCGCCTCCTTCACCGACACCTCGCTAGCCGAATGTACCCTCTGCAAAGCGCTCCTTATTTCTCCACTATGGTTTTCCAGCCAGCGACGCAACTCGCGGGAGAGCTCTTCGGCGATTTCCACAACCGACTGGCGGTCCTTCTTTTCGGCGTCCACCGTCTTTTGTGCTGCCGCTGCCAGCCCGGAGAGAACTTCCGCAACGCTGTCCCGTTCTTCAAGAACAGATTCAGAGAGAGCAACCGCCTTGACGAATTGACGTCTCTGTAGACGGACAACAAGATCGACAAGAGGTTCAAGCGAACCTCCATCGGCCGCTTCCAGAGAATCGATATAAGCTGTTCTGTGGTTCCGCGTGACAACCAACGGAAACAATCCTGCCTGCACCAGAACGAGAGATGCCAATGCTCGGGCAACTCGGCCATTTCCATCCTGGAACGGGTGAATCTGGGTAAATCGGTGATGCAGCCAGGCGACTTGAATTTCCAGTGGAATTTCCGACTCCCGATGGGCTTCGTGCATCGCGATCAACCGGTCCATCTCGCTGGATACCTGTTCCGGAGGACAGTAATCATAAATTATGCCTTCACGAATCGGTGAGTTCTTCTGTTTCTTCCAATCTCCTAGAATGAGAGGCACTTCTATATTCCGTCCCAAAGAATCAGTTGCTTCGGTCCATTTTTGACTGCGGAGCATCGCCCCATGCAGTTCCTTGATCCAAGACGTCGACAGCACTCGGGCCTGCTTTACGAAATCGAATACGCCGTCCAAGGCGTCCTTTTGATCCCGGATCAGCTGCAGCACCCGTTCACGCGGTTGATTCATAGTCCCATGGGCAAGCAGTTCGGCCCGGAAGCCCTGTTCGATCAATGTTTGCGTGACGCCGCGGTCGATGTCGTACAGACCTTCGATGATTCCCGTCTCGATCGCCCATTCGCGGCTCAGCTTCTCGGTGAAATCGGCAAGCATCGGCGTTCCCTGAAGCCGGTCTCGCTGCTCTTGCCAGACAGCCTTGATGCCGGACATTTCCGAGCTCGCCATGGCCTCGATACCGGCCGCATTTTCCGAGTCGATATTCTGAATTCCCGTGGAAGAGTCCCAGATATACTTGGTTTCCAACGTCATGGGTCCTCTCTTGCCGGCGTAACGGAAGTCAGCGCACCGACCCCATCGACTCGCTGCGGTCGACGACATGTCCGGCGGGCCCGACGATCAGCGGATCCGGTCCCACCTTCTCTCCCATGTCCTTCAGTCCGGATAGGGGAGGTGTGAGAGGAAACGCTGCAGGGCGGCGATGCGGACGCGCTTCTTGTCGTCCGTCCAAGACGCACCGACCGTACCCGTGCAGAAGAACATCATCTCCTTGGTCTGCGTGCAGGCACCGCACTCGTCCAGCGACGCCAAGTCGACAGACGAGACCTTCCACTGCTTCAGCGGGCCGGTCCGCCGGCTGTCGAAGCGGCTTGCCTGCTCGTCCTGCACGACCGAGAACCGGGATCCGAACCGGCGGACACCGCTTACACGCCGGCATGCGTTCCGGCTCCGGTCACGGGCGCATGAACTCCGGACATTCGGCGCCGATGCGGAAACCCATCACGCGCTCGCCGCCGACGCAGTTGTACCAGGACTGGTCGAACTGCATCCTGATCAGCCTCCCGGAAGGTCCCTCGCCGGGAGAAACGGTATACTCCGGCCCCGTCAGGTGCAATCCCGCGCCGTCTGCAGGCTCGGAGGCCCGGGCGCCTTGGTCGGAGAAGCCCGTCTCCTTGCCATAGGCCGCGTCGAGGCCGTAGAGCGCCGCTTTGCCGAAGGGACGGACCGAACCGAGCGCCCGGCAGGAGGGGTTGTTGCCGAGCCTCCGGTTGCGGCAGGAATGCGCATCGCTGCCCCCCGCGTAGATCTGGACCCGGCCTCGGGTGGCGGACGGCAGACCGCAGATCCGGCCCTGGGTGGCGGACGGACACGCGTAACCACGGGATTGCGGTTCTGCGCTCCGATCTCTTCCGGTCTCGAAGCGGGGTCGCAGGGGACCGCCGCCGCAGCACCCGCATCCACAGGCGTTGCAGCCTGCGGTGCAACGAGCGCAGGAACCGGCCCCGGGACAGCGAAGGCGTCGAGCCGGCCTCTGCAGACCTGCCCAGCCCCTTCCCGACTTCCCGGATGTCCTTGATGCCGACGTCTGCGGAGCCCCTCGTCGACGCGCGCAAGGGTCCGGTCGATCCGCTTCGCGATCGGTCTGCGACCCCCAGCCGAAAGCGCCCTCGCCGGGGCTTCGTGCCGCGTTCCTCGCAGGACGACCGCCCGTTGCCGGAGGTCCTGCATCGCGGCGGCCATCGACCGTCGTTGCGGCGGCGCCGGAACGCGGAACGCGGTTTCCGCAAGCACCTCGGGGTTCTCCAGAGTGTCCCTTCAGTCGATCCGTGCCTGCGACCCTCCCCTTCCCTCCAGCGGGGTAAGCGTTCGGTCACGCGGTGATGGCCGATTCTGGTTGGTTCCGGTTGTTCTGAGGATCTGCCAACCCAAGGCCGGCTACTTCGTCCGCTCTCGTGCATGATCGAGGCCATGGCGTCTTTCGACGAGACGTGCGGCGCGGCACAGCCGCGGACGGGAGGTGGCGACGGCCTATGTCGGGCGCCCGCAGCCTGGTCCTGCGAGGCGCCGGACTGGCGGGCGCTCCATGAGGCGGAGCGGGTCCGTGCGGATGCGGCCGAAGCGGGCATGTGTGCGTTGCGCGGTGCGGAGATGGCTGCCCGTGCGCGTGCGGGCACATGGACGTTTCCTTTCGACCGCACTCGTCATCCGCTCAAGGCGGCTCGTGCGGAGGTGAAGGCGGTTCGCCGGGAGGCGATGCAAGGGCAGGCCCTGGCGGAGGCGCTGGAGCGGGAACGGGACGCTCTGAAGCGCCCGAACGCTGAACCGGAGCGCGAGCGGGCGCAGCTCCGTGGGACGCGTGCCCCGCACGTGAAGGCGCGCTTCGGGTCGAAGAGCGAGAAGCAGAAGAAGGAAGGCACCGGGAACCCGCGGGTCAGCAACCGCAGCGCACGTGCCCGGGTTGCGGCGAGCCCTAGTAGGAAAGAATTATTGGTTTGCTGGGTATAAGGACTTCAGTTTCGCCCGGGCGTCGGCCGTCGTGAACCGCCCATCGACGGTGCCGCCGGCCGCGTTGCGGCGCTCGACCCACGCCGCGGTCTCCCGCAGCAGGGTGGCGCGGTCGGGAAGGCGTCGTCGAAGACACGGTCGCGACCCCGCGCCGATTTCGATCGCGGCCCTGGGGAGCCCGCTTCCGTGCTTCGGCGGGTACCGAAACTCGAACCGCTTTCGCACCCGCAGGGCCTCCGGAGGTGCACAGGCTTCCTACCACGATGCGGGGCCGTGCGGGTTCCGGTGGTCCATGACCCGTACGATCTTCTTGCCGGGGATAGGATCCTCCGCGCGTTCCCGGAGGAACTGCGCCCCGTCCCGCGCCGTGCGTCGGTCGGAGACGTTCACCGTACGCCAGGTTTCGTTGGGCGCGAACGCCAGGAAGAGATGGGCCGTACCGTTTCGCTCGTATTCGTAGTCGACAATTTCCGGCGGCCCGGGCCGCACGGGGCGGGGAAGGCGGGGTTCCTTCGTCGGCTGCCGACGGGTCTCATCCCTGCAGACCCGAACCTCGTCTTCGGCAACCTCCCGCGGATCCGGGTCCCGCACCTCCTCCCTCGCCGCCACGAACGGCACGTTGCGGCTCGGGAGAAGGCACCCGTACGGCTTCAACCAAGGCGAGATCTCCTGTGGTTCCGAGTCCTCCGTACCGGTTCCTTCGAAAGGCTCTCGACGATCTCCCTCTCCATCCGACGACCGGCCCGCAGCTTCCGCGTCCCGCGGACACCACCCTCGGGCGGGGAAGAACCGGCCAGAGCCACCCGCTTCGCCTCCTTCGCCCCGTCCCGGAGTTTCGGTCGACGGTTCTCCGGCTCCCGGCGGCGGAGGGCAGCCTCCAGACCCTCCAGAACGCAGCGCTTGCGCAGGCGCTCGACCGTCGAAGCGCCGATGCCCAGGGCGCGCGCGAGGTCCACATCCCGGAGGTTGCCGCCGTCGCGCCCTTCGTCCACCATCCGCAGAATCTCGCCCGACGCCGCCGCCAGGCGGCTCCGGTACCGTCGACGATCGCCTGGAGCTCCCGGCGCTCCGGCGCCGAAAGGCGCACTCGGTAGAGCTTCCTGCCCTGAGGGTGGGCCAGGATCCGCTCCGGTCCCCGCGCCGAACACCGGCAGGCAGGCTCGGTTCCCGGAAACCGGATCCGTCCGATCCCCAAGAGAGCGTGGGCGCCGGCACGTTCGGCATCGGGTCGGTGGGGATGAACCAGAGAGCGCTGTACCGATCGGGCGCCCACGCGTGCCGACACGGACCGACACGGAAATCTTGCCGGAATGCTATCGTCAGTTCAACGTTTCCGTGCTACTAGGGGTGTTCTCGCTCCAGATCCCTGAGAAATCGCCGATTCCGGGCCGGAATCGACTGACGGCCGCGGAACCTGGGTTCAGGCCGAAAGTTCCGGGAAGAGACCGCTGCGTGCCGGCGCCGATCAACGCAGGAACAGGAACCGCGCCGTACCGGGGATCAGGGTCTGCAGGAACCGCCGCAGCGCCCTCCTCCGGGACGAGAGAATCAGGACGCCGGCAAGGGTCCGCAAGCGGGGGCGGCCGCCCCCGGCTCCGAAGACCGAAGCGTGCAGCCGATCGATCTGTTCGGTCGCGCGGGTTCCGAGCTCCGATACCTCGGCGCGGCCGGTCACCGGTCGGGGTCCGAACGTGGCCCGGCCCCAGACCAGGAACGCGCGGTAGAAGTCGAGCGGATCGGTGCACTGCCTCGACGCCCGCCACAGCCTCCGGTCCGCGCCGGTGGGCAGCGCGTGCCGGAGGGTCAGCAGGATGCCGGCGGCGAGGATCGCCATCGGCACCGACACCAGCCCCCACAACCCCAGGCGCCGGGCCTGATGCCCGGCGTGCGCCTGCGCGCGCAGCCGATCGCGAAGCGCCGCGGCGTCCCGCATGCGTGGTTCGACGCGGGTGGCCGCAAGTACGGCTGTCTCCGGCCGGCCGAGTTCCGGATTCCAGTACGCGAGCGCCACGCCGTCGACATGGGTCACGTCTTCGGTTTCGAAGTGAATGTCCCAGGATTGCTGCAGGTGGGCCACGAGGCCGCGCTCCGTCTTCTCGGTTTCCGTCACCACCTCGGTGCGCAGCACCCGGTGCCCGGTGCGGGATTCCAGGTGGAATTCCGGCAGGTCGTCGGCGGTCAGACCGGCGGCGCGCAGCGTGACGGTCCGGCGCACCGTGTCGCCGTTGCGGATGTCGGCGAGGGCGCGGGACCAGGAGTCCCGGATCGCCACCTGCCGCGAGACGAGCCCTGCGTCTCCCGCCCACTCCGGGTCCGTCGGATGGACGACCAGGGTCTGTTCCGGATGAATGTCCTCGAATTCGAAGCTTCGCCGGCCGACCGGTTCGGCGATGCCGGTGGCGGTGATCGGCGGGATGACGAGGGTTCCGCTCCGCTCGGGCACCAGCGAAATCCGGATTTCATGGCTGTACTTCTGGCTGTCCAGCGTGCTGTAGCCGTCCTCGTCGACGATGTCCACTTTGCGAGTCCGGGCCTGTGCGAGCACGGTCGAGCGCGCGCCCTCGATGGCCGGAAGGCGGAACCGGACCCGCTTGAACGGATCGGCGGACACGAACTGCACGTGCAGGACGATCTCCCCGCCGACCCAGACGCCTGCGGTGGCCGCCGTCGGCGGATCCAGCGTGACGCGGAACCATCGGCGGTCGGACTCGTCGGCCGGTTGCGAGAATCCGGTCCCGCCGAGGGCGATCAGGCCCAGACCGAAGAGCACGCCCCGGATCACTCGCCGACTCGCGCGATTCGCGTCTCGTAGGCGGACTGCAGCCGGGCGCGCAGGACCTTCTCAGGATCGTCGCGGATCCGCCGGAGCAACACCTCGGCGGGATGCGTGCTGGACCGGGGCTTGAGGTCGACGGTGCCCACCACCCGGTGGTTGGCGGGGCCGCGGTCGTCGTCCGCCCGGCCGATGGCCGCGGCACTTCCGACCTGCCCCGTCGTGGCGGTCGGCTTGGGCCGCTCGGCCGCCTCGCTGTCCGCGGTCTCGTCGGTGTCGTTCGTGTTGCCGGCCGTTTCGCTCTGCGGGGAATCGGCCGCCTGCGCCTGGTTCGACAAACCTTCCTGGGCTTCCGTGACCCGGTGCTCCCCGGAGTCGTTCGGGGCGGGTTCCGGGGCGGGTTCCGGGGCGGGCGCACGGTCCTGTGCCCGGAGAAGCTGCCGGACCAGTGCGAGATTGTGGCGCGCATCCGCATGGTCGGGGTCGAATCGCAAGACTCGCTCGTAGGCGGCGGCGGCATTGGGCCAGTCGCGCAGGCGGACATGGCTGTTGCCCTGGTTGTAGAGGGCCGGCACCGTCTCTTCGGCCGCGAACTCGCGCAGCGCCTGGGCATGGCGGCCGGCCCGGTACGCGGCCACGCCCCGCCACGCGGGATCCCGGAAGAACAGGAGCGCAAGGTCCGGCCGACGGTCCTGCAGGTATCCGACCGCGAGCTCGAAATCGGTCGGCACCCGGTCGATGCGCGGCCACAGCCACGATCCCGCCGCCGTGACCGCCACGACTGCGCCCCAGCCCAGCCGGCGCCAGGTCATGCGGACCGGATCCGTCGGAAAAAGAACAGCCACAGACCGGCACCGGCGGCGATCAGCCAAGGGGCGGCGGCAAGATCGGTCGCATCGTCGCGATCCCGGAGGGTGTCGGCGACCCGGCGGTCGAGGTCGTCGACGATACCGTCGAGGGTGCCGGCATCGGCCAGCCGGGCGCCGAGGCCGGCGGCATAGGGCTTCCATGCCGCGTCGTTGCGGTCGTGCACCACCACCGCCCGCAGCCAGTCCCCGGCCGCGGCACCCCGCGCCGCCGGCACGGTTCCACCGGTGATCAGCACCGACTGTCCGACGACCATGCCGGCCCGGGCCAGCAGGGATTCGGCATGGGTGACGGCCATTCCCGGGGCGCGTCCGGAGACCGGCATGACTCCCGGCCCGATCACCTGCAGGTAGCGATCCAGATGCGCCCGGTCGGTGGTGAACGGCACCACGCCGAACGCCTCCCCGGTGGCAGCCACCACGGCTGTCGGGACGTCCGGAGCGGCGTCGAGCAGCCGGTAGGCGAGCAGCCGCTGGCGCTCGACCTCCCCGTGGGTGCCCAGATCCAGGGCGATCACGCGGCCGACGAGATTGCCGGCGGCGGGCGGGCCCGGAAAGTCGAGGACGGGGCGGGCCAAGGCGAGAACCAGCAGGGCCCACAAGGTGCACCAGAATCCGACCGGCCGCCGCCGGAGGGCCACCACCCGTCCGGCCATGAAGGACCGCATCTTCGGGTCGACGATCCGGTTCCAGTGGCCGGGCAGGTCCGGGCCCGCCGCGCCGCGTCCGAACCGGAGCCAGACCGCCAAGCCGGCGGCCGGCAGCAGCAGGAGCAGCGCAAACGGCTGGGCCAGCGTCATGCGCTGCGGAGATCCTGCACGATCAGCGCGCCCAGCACCAGAAGCGTCAGAGCCACGGCGTGGAGCGACCAGTCGCGTATGATGTGGGTCTCTTCTTCCGGCCGCCGGGCCGGCTCGAGTTCATGGATCGCGCGCGAGGTGGCGGCCAGGTCGGTCGCGGTCTTCGCCCAGAAGAATCGCCCGTCGGTGTGATCCGCGATGGTTCGGAGGATCTCGGCGCCGTCGGCTTCGATCGCGGACGCGAATCCGATGGTGTGAATGCGGATGCCGTGCCGGGCCGCCAGCTCGGCCGCGTCGGAGCCGGTCAGTTCGCCGGAATTGTCTTCGCCGTCGGACAGCAGCACCAGCACTCGGTTGGCTGCCGGTCCCGCCGGGAAAGTCTTGATCGCCAGCCCGATTGCCCGTCCGAGATCGGTGCGGTGCCCGGGCAGGCCGATGGCCAGTTCGTCGAGGATTGCCACGATGGCCTCGACATCGTAGCTCAGGGGCGAAACCAGGTACGCTTCGTGGCCGTAGGCGATCAGCCCCACCCGATCGCCCCGGCGCTGCCGGATGAACTCCCGGAGCCGTTCCCGCACCGCCACGTGACGGGGCGCGCTGGTGCCGCCCACGACCATGTCCTCCTGTTCCATGCTGGCCGACAGGTCGACCGCCACCATCAGATCGCGCCCGGTCGGGGTCAGGAGCTCGGATTCGCGGCTGTACGGTCCGGCCAGCGCCAAGACAAGCAGCAACCATCCCAGGGTCTTGAGGCCGGCGTCTGCCAGCCGTAGGGGCCGGTGCCGACCTTGGGCGGAGAGGCCCGAGAACAGTCTGCGGACGGGCACCGGCACCGGCAGTGCGGCCCGGGCGGCGGCGGCCGGCAGGAGGCGCCAGGCCAGAACCGGCAGCGGTAGCAGTGCCAACGCCCAGGGCCGCAGCAGTTCGATCACCGACCCAGTTCCGCGTGCAGGAACTCGATGAATGCGGTCCGCTCCGGTCCGGATACCGTATCCGGATGACGGTAGACGAAACGGGGCAGGGGCCGGGGGTGCCGCACCCGGCCGGCCCGAGTGGCGGCGAAGGCGAGCAGCAGCGACCACTGCACGGAGCGGTCGTCGGTGGCGGCAATCCGGGCGAGTTCGGCGCGCGCCTGACGCCGTCGGCACCGGCGCAGGCCGGCCCGGATCAGGACCAGGACGCCGGCCACGACGGCAAGACCCGCCAGTGGCCACAGCGTGAAGGCGAGCGGCGCGGCGTCGGCGAGACCTGCGGGCAGGTGAATGTCGCGCATCTCGGCCAGCACCGTGGCTTCGTTCATTGTCCGTCGCCGGGTGGCAGGAAGCGGCTGCCGACGACTTCGGTAATCCGCCAGCCGTCCCGGAGCAGGGCGTGGCGGAAGGAGCGCTGCAGTTCCCGGACAACGGGCGGATGCCGGGTCGCCGTCGAGGTCGAGACCGTCGCCATCCGGCGCACCGGGTCGCCGGCGGCCCGGTAGGGGTAGCGTCCGGCGGGAAGCGGGCGGCGCAGCATCGGATCCTCGACGATGACGGCGCGGAACTGTCGGAAGGGGGTCAGTTCGCGGACCTTGGCGATCAGGGCCGGAGGAAGGTCGCCGAAATCGCTGAACACGCAGATCTCGTCTCCCGACCGCAGCAGTCCGCTCGCGGTGTCGACCGCGGCGGCCAGCGCATCCCCGCCGTCGGAACCGGCGCGGGCGAGCGCGGCCCGGTAGCTGTCCTCAAGGTGCTTCAGCAGGAACAGGACGTGGCTCCGGCCGCGCCGCGGGCGCACCAGCACTTGGTCGGGCACCAGGACGGCGCCGACCGGTTCCTGGAGTACGAACGCCTCCCAGGCCATGCGGGCCGCCAGCAGTCCGGCGGTCTTGGCCATGGGCCGCACCTCGGTACCGAACATCAGGTGCGGCCGAAAGTCGACAATCAGCATCCTCGCCAAGTGCGATTCAGCCACAAACCGCTTCATCTGCGCGCGTCCCGTGCGCGCGGTGGCGCGCCAGTCCATCCAGCGGATGTCGTCGCCGGGCACGTACGGACCGATGCTGTCCAGGTCCAGGCCCTGCGCCCGGCGGCGTCCGGGACGCAGGCCGGTCGGGAAGCGTTCGCCCGGCCGCAGCCGGCCGCGCACGCGGCGCGGCCGCATCGCCATCATCTCGTGCAGGGTCAGCGCGGCCGGATCCGTCGAATCGGACGGGGATGCCCGTGCACGGTTAGACCACACGGACCTGATCCAGCAGGTTCCGGACCACCTGATCGGGCGTCACGCCGTCCGCTTCGGCGCGATAGGTCAGCCCCATGCGGTGGCGCAGAACATCGGGAACGAGTGCGCTGATGTCCTCCGGCAGCACGTGGTCGCGTTCGAGCAGCCAGGCGTGCGCCTGGGCCGTGCGGGCGAGCGACACCGACCCGCGCGGGCTCACCGGGTGGGACAGGTGCTCGCCGACGCCGTCGAGACGCTGCGGGTCGCCCCGGGTGCCGGACATCAGGCGGACGATGTAGTCGCGGATGGGATCCGACAGATGCACGTCGAGCACCCGTCGCCGCGCCTCCGCCAGGTCCGCCTTCGATACCGGCGGCGGCTCCTGGGCCGGCGTCAGGGCATCGACCGCTTCCTGCAGGACCAGATCCAGGATCCTGCGCTCGGTGGCGAGGTCCGGATAGTCCACCGTCACGTGCAGAAGGAAGCGATCGAGCTGGGCCTGCGGCAGTTCCCAAGTGCCCTCGTGCTCGATCGGGTTCTGGGTCGCGATGACGAAGAACGGAGGATCGAGACCGAAACTCCGGGTGCCGCTGGTCACCTGCCGTTCCTCCATCGCTTCGAGCAGCGCCGACTGGACCTTGGCCGGCGCCCGATTGATCTCGTCCGCGAGAATGAAGTTTCCGAAGATCGGACCGGGCTGGAAGTCGAACCGTTGTTCGCGGGCGTCGTAGATCGACGACCCGGTCAGATCGGAAGGGAGCAGGTCGGGCGTGAACTGGATGCGGCTGAATCTGCCTTCCAAGCCGCCCGCGAGAAGCCGCGCGATGCGGGTCTTCGCCAGCCCCGGAGCGCCTTCCAGCAGCACGTGACCGTCGGCCAGCAGCCCGATCAGCAGTTTGCGCACGGTGGGGTCTTGGCCGACCATGCCGGCTTCAAGGCGGCGTCGCAGGTTGAGGAACTGGGAACGAACAGGCACGGGATTCCCACTCCGGATTTCGCATCCTTCTGGCGTCGGTGCGGCGGCGTGGCTTCCCGGACCGGACACGGCGCCCGCACGGACGGGCTTCGTTGCAGAGCAGCATGACGCGCTCCGGCCGGCCGGTCCACCCGGACCGGATCCGCACATCTCCGGCCCCACCTGTCGACGCGGTCCGGCGCGGATTCGCGATCGCCGCGTCCGCTGGCGGAAGGGGCCGCCCGGCATCTTCCGGCCGAAGTGGTAGGCCGGAAGCCGCCGGAGTGCGGTGGCGGAGGTACAGGTTCCCGGACCGCGGATCGGCGCGCGCGATCCGGCGCAGTTGGCGGTGGGAGAGCACCGCGGATGCCGATTCTGATGCACGCTGGCGAGGCCCTGCGTACCCATGTGCGGATCCGCCTGAGGGGAATCGCACGCTTGAACCCGGCCATTCCCGTCACTCCCATGCACGGATCCCCCCCCGACGTCGGGCGTGCAACCTCGCGCGCGGGCCTGTAGGGTTGACGCTCCGCCAAGGTGCGTCAGAAGTCCCGTGCAACCGTGCGCGCGGACCTGAGCCGTCTTCCGGACGTCCGCCCAGGAGCCGCCATGCAACCTCGCGCGCGCGGGCCTGTACTCATTCGGCGGCTGGAGCTCGTCGATCAGGACCGTGCAACCTTCGAAGAACTCGAATCGAGGCCCGACGGCCAAGCCCTCCAGGTTCGCGGCCATCCGCATCGAACTCGCGCCGCGTGCATTCCTGCTCGGCCACGTACACGATGGCGTTGAGAACCGACAGATTGCTGAGCGAGACCTTGCCGCGGTGCTGCGGAAAGACATGAGCGATACGCTCGCACTGGACTTTGCGTGAGCTCCATGACCGGGATCCCCTCCACGAACAGGGAGCCAGCGTATTTCGCATGTTGATTTAACATGCCCGGATGATTCAATCTTCAGTGTTTTCTATTGTTCCCGGCCGGTGTATCATCTTCTGTAAATGCCCGTCAAACCTCGACGCCGACAGTACCGGCGATTGACCGGTGACCCGGTTCGCAACCATCCCGCTTCAGGGAAGCCGGATCAGGAAGCCGAGAACCGCGAAGCCGAGGGCGATCAGCCCGGCGGTAAGGCCGAACTGCCACCATCCCCAACGTGCTGCCCGATCCGCCGCGTCCGCCTGACGCTGGGCCGCTTCGGCGTTCAAGTTGGCAATGTCCCGCGTCATCGCGGCGTTCCGGTCGGCAATGTCCCGCGCCAAGGCTGACATATCCGCGCGATACTCCGCTTGCATGGTCTTGATTCGCTCCTCCAGCCGGACGAGCCTTGCCCCCTGATTGTCCATTCCCGATTCTATCGCGCCGCGACGGTACCGGCAAGGAACGCCGGCGGTACTGTGGTTCCTGAACGTGAGGGTCCGTTCCTGCCACCGGGCACGCGGGGCGCCGGGCGGGAGAATCGCGGCCGAGTCCCTCCTGCCCGACGATTCGATTGTCGTCTGACGGATCCCGGGTCCGGTTTGCCGTCTGGCCGGATGTTCGGTCCGGAAGCAGCACCTCTGCCTCTTGCCCCGGGCACGCTACCACTGCCGCAGCGCCAAGAACCAGAATCAGCGGGGTCAGCGGTACCCCCGGGATCGAAAACAAGGCTTTCGCCCTCGGCCCGCACGTCACCCAAGCAACCGGCTTCGCTGCCCGGATTCCGGAGCCTCGAAAAACGGCCCGTCTGGAATCTCGCCAGCGCGCGAAACGCACTCGGTCCGCCGACCACGGCCCGTCTTCTGCGCTGACCGACCCGGAACCGCACGCAGCAGGGTGGAGCGGTCGGGAATGCGTCGTCGAAGACACGGTCGCGACAACGCGCCGATTTCGATTCGGTCATGCTGAGCCAGCTTCCGTGCTTCGGCGTGTACCGAAACTCGAACCGCTTTGGGCGCGAACGCTAAGAGCCTGTGCGGAAACTATTGAGCGGCCCCGATTCTGGTATCTGCGATGCGGCTGGAGAGTACATCGGGATCAGACAAACCCATTCCACATCTGTCAGATTGCTTTCGAAGCGGTCTCTCCGACGCCGATACTTTGCACGAGCGGCCAGAATCGGGACCGCTCAATAGTTCCCGTACAGGCTCTAAGAAGAACGGCAGCCACGAGACCTCGATCATGGAGATCCATGTCAAGGCTCCTACCCGGCGGATGGTACGTGGACGTTGGCGTCCTGGTTGTCCGGGTCCGTCGGCGCCGGCGGAGATCATCGCGCCGGCCCCTCTGCGGCGGTTCCCGCAGACCCCCAAGGAGATCCCATGCTTGTTGCTGTGATGCGATCGGAGTCTCGATCGCGGCGCGGGTCGACGCGTTCGAGTCTGCGATTTGAGATGTGCGGACGTCTGCGGCCCGGTGGCGGCGCGGATGGGGGCGCGAGGGGTCCGTTTCGGCGGATCCGGGGCGAGCGAGAGGCCGGCCGGGTTGGGTGGCCCGGCTCGGATACGTGCGGTTTCGGTCGGGGTGTGAGCGCAGTCAGCCGGGTCTTGTGACGGCGTGCAGGACCTGCTTGCGCTGGTCGGCATAGGGGTGGCGAGCGTCGGCGAAGCTGTGGAAGGGCTGGGGCAGCTTCCGCGGGTTGTGGAGGATGACGGCAATGGCGAGGGTGTTGAGGATCGCGGGGCTTGCGGGCGCGTTGCGGGCCCGGAGCCTGGAGTCGTCTTCGCGGAAGGTGGTGTCGCGGATGTGGTGATGGCTTTCGACCACCCAGTGACCGCGGTTCCATGCGAGTAGCTGTTGCGGCGAGGCGCGGTCGGCCGCAACCGAGGTCATGCCGTAGGCGTGCTCGGTGATCCGTTTTCCGGATTTCTTGAATTCGACGCGCCGGGTGACACGAAAGATCGGTTTGACATGAGGATAGTTGATCATCTTCGCGGGCGGGGTGAAGACTTCGATGCTGCGCTGCTCGATGCGGCCGTGCTCGAGCGTGGGCGTTTCGCTGTAGCGTCCCGTGCTCGTGGTCTCCCAGTTGATGCTCTCGAACGTCTCGAAGGTCTTGGAAGCGTTGCCCTTGACCGTCATCATCCAGTCGGCGCCATGGGTCTCGACAATCCGCCGTGCCGTCTCGCGGGTGGTGTGGAGCGCGTCGAGGGTGAGCAGACGGCCGGCCACCGGCGCGGTCTCGAGCGCGGCGTGGACGGCAGCGATCTCCCCGCCCTCGTCGTGACCGTTGAGGATCGAGACCGGCATGCCGGTCCCGTGCTCGATCAGCGAGACCGTCTCGTACTGATTCTCGCCGGTGCGGTGGGCGCCGCGAATGCGCGTGCCGTCGACCGCGATCGCGTGGCCGACCCGCAGGCGCGGCTGCGCCCAGCGCCGCAGAGCCTCCTCGATCCACGCCGGGTCGGTGTTCTGCAGCACCCGGTGCACGGTCGATTGGGACACCGGCTCATATCGGCTGGTATCCGGGTTCTTCCACGCACCGATCTGCGCCAGATCCTTCTGCGTCATCGCCTTCGCGTAGCGTGCCGCCGCCTCCGCGCCGTGCCGATTCGCCAGCCGTGCCAGCAACATCACGCACAGCACCGAAGCGATGCCGTGCTTGCGCCCCTGCGCGCGCCGGAAGTCGGAAAGCGCCGCAAAATGCTGGTACATTGAGCGCAACTCCCGCGCCGACCGGCCGCTCTGCGTCGCCCGCAACTCCCACGCCGCCGGAAGCGGCGCACGATCCCGCAACCGACGACAGGCGTCGCGACGCAGCGGAACCACGTACAGATCCTTCGCCTCCCCGTGCGGATCGGTATAGCGCCCGTTGGCGCGCGCATAGCCCTTGCTCTTGCCCACGCACTTCCAGTTCGCCGCCTTGTACAGGGTGCCGCGGAATTTCGTCGGCGAAACAAACGACTCCGCCACCAGCAACGGATTGCCGTACGCAGCCTCCCAGTCGTCGCTGAGACGCCGCTGCATCCGCGACAACGCAAACGAGGCAAGACCCCGAAACACCCGGCGACCCCCCAGAATCACAAACCTCGTGTTGTTTCCGATCAGGTGCAACCGCTCAAACTGCTCCTCGCGGCGCCAGCCAATCCAACGGTCCCGCGGCGCACAGCAGAAGGCACCCGTCTGCCAGCCCGCGGCGCCAATCCACCGCCCGCGCCACGTGAACACGTAGCGCAGACCTCGACCCGCAAACTGCTTGAAACCAAGATAGTGATGACGGTCCACCACACGGTTCCAGCGACACACCTCATCCGGCCGCGCCAGGCGCACCACCACATCCCGGAGCGCAAAACCCTCCGGGGTCGTCTCGAAAAAATCCGCGGCGCGTTCCATGACCACCACGGATACCACACCGCTTCACCAACAGCCAGCACCAATCCGAATCATTCGGAACCCGCGGAACCCAGCCTTCACAACCAACCTAGTAGTACGGAATCATTGTATTGCTAGGTATAGGGACTTCAGTTTCACCCGGGCGTCTGCCGTCGTGAACCGCCCATCGACCGTGCCGCCGGCCGCGTTGCGGCGCTCGACCCACGCCGCGGTCTCCCGCAGCAGGGTGGCGCGGTCGGGAAGGCGTCGTCGAAGACACGGTCGCGACCCCGCGCCGATTTCGATCGCGGCCCTGGGGAGCCCGCTTCCGTGCTTCGGCGGGTACCGAAACTCGAACCGCTTTCGCACCCGCAGGGCCTCCTGAGGTGCACAGGCTTCCTACCACGATGCGGGGCCGTGCGGGTTCCGGTGGTCCATGACCCGTACGATCTTCTTGCCGGGGATAGGATCCTCCGCGCGTTCCCGGAGGAACTGCGCCCCGTCCCGCGCCGTGCGTCGGTCAGTGACGTTCACCGTACGCCAGGTTTCGTTGGGCGCGAACGCCAGGAAGAGATGGGCCGTACCGTTTCGCTCGTATTCGTAGTCGACGATTTCTGGCGGCCCGGGCCGCACGGGGCGGGGAAGGCGGGGTTCCTTCGTCGGCTACCGGCGGGTCTCATCCCTGCAGACCCGAACCTCGTCTTCGGCAACCTCCCGCGGATCCGGGTCCCGCACCTCCTCCCTCGCCGCCACGAACGGCGCGTTGCGGCTCGGGGGAAGGCACCCGTACGGTTTCAGCCAAGGCTTGATCTCCTGTTTTTCCGAATCCTCCGTACCGTTTCCTTCGAGATGCTCTCGACGATCTCCCTCTCCATCCGACGGCCGGCCCGCAGCTTCCGCGTCCCGCGGACACCACCCTCAGGCGGGGAAGAACCGGCCAGAGCCACCCGCTTCGCCTCCTTCGCCCCGTCCCGGAGTTTCGGTCGGCGGTTCTCCGGCTCCCGGCGGCGGAGGGCCGCCTCCAGACCCTCCAGAACACAACGCTTGCGCAGGCGCTCGACCGTCGAAGCGCCGATGCCCAGGGCGCGCGCGAGGTCCACATCCCGGAGGTTGCCGCCGGCGCGCCCTTCGTCCGCCATCCGCAGCATCTGCGCCCGACGCCGCCGCCAGGCGGCTCCGGTACCGTCGACGATCGCTTGGAGTTCCCGGCGCTCCGGCACCGAAAGGCGCACTCGAGCCGGGTAGGAGGGGTCGTTGCCGAGCCCCTCCCCCCAGTTACGGTAGGAATGCGCAGTACTGCGCACCCCCCGCGCAGATCCGGACATGGACGTTAATCCATCCGGCTCCTACCTCGGGTGCTTGACGGCAAACCGCGGATCCGGCCATGGGCGGCGGAGGATTGCGCGCGACCCAGAACTCTCGGTCCTGCGCTCCCGTCGCTTCCGGTCGAACCTTGCGGCGTTCCGGATCCGGTCCGCCGCCTGAGGCACGCTTGCCCGACACTGCGTTCGGCGCGTGCTTTGGCGTCCCGAATTCCCCTTGGTTGGGGCCCTTTCCTCCAGCAACTCCGCAGGAGCTGACGCTCCCTGGTTCGCCGCCTTCCCAGGTCGTACGGCCCCATCCGACTTCTTCAAGCCGTTCGTCCTAGGCTTCGGGTTTCTCCTTCCCTACGCGGTCCCGCCACGATCGGCGGGACAGCTTGAAGATCTCCCAGGGTCCCAACAGAAGACGTACGGACGTGTATGGGTTCTCGGACACCGCGGGGCTCGCCGGCATCTCACCCAATCGATGCCTGCGATGGTGCCTTCGGCCGATCGGAAAACCTCGGCACCCCGGATCATCGTATTTTCGGTGCTCATTAGCCCCACCCATCCGCGCCGCTACCGACGCTTCGCCTGCCCCCTCGCGGGAACCGACGCACGGCTCGCGGAGAAACGCGGTTTGGTTACTCCTTCGTTCCAGGGGACTCTCACCCCCTGTCTTCTGCCAGTTCGCCTGGCACACGTTACGGTAGGAATGCGCATTGCTGCGCACCCCCCGCACAGTTCCGGACTTGGACGCTAATCCATCCGGCTCCTACCTCGAGTGCTTGACGGCAAACCGCTGGTCCGGCCATGGGTGGCGGATGGTTGCGCGCGGCCAAAGAATTTTGGTCATGCGCTCCAGCCGCTTCCAGTCGAAACGGTGGCGCTGGGAGCGGCGGCGTATCGCCCGCATCCATAGGCGTTGCAGCCTTTGGCGGAACGTGCGCAGCCACCGGGTCGTTCCCGGGACGGCGTAGTAGTTGAGCCAGCCTTGACAGACCCGCCCTAGCCACTTGCCGACCTCCCATAGGTCGTACTGCCATCGTTTGCGAAGCACCACCCCGATGCGCGCCAAGGTCCTTGTGACCCGTTTTGCGATCGGCTTGCGCCCAAGCCTGAAGTGTCCGGCCCGGGTCTTCGTGCAGAAGTGCCTGAAGCCCAGGAAGTCGAACACCTCCGGCTTGCCCGCCCCGCGCTTCCGGCGGTTCGCCGTGGCGAACCGGCCGAATTCGACCAGACGGGTTTTGTCCGGATGGAGGCCGAGCCCAAAGCGCTCCAGCCTCTCCCGAACGTCGCGAAGGTAGTGCTCCGCATCCCGCTTGTACTGAAACCCGACCACGATATCGTCCGCATAGCGGACCATGATCGCTTGACCGCCCGGAACCTTCGGACGCCATGCCTTGTGAAACCACAGATCCAACACGTAGTGCAGGAACACGTTCGCCAGGCAGGGGCTGACAATCGCACCCTGCGGCGAGCCCACCCCGGTGTCGCTCCATGATCCGTCGGTCATGGCGCCAGCGTTCAGCCATTTGTGGATCAGACGGATCACCCGCCTGTCGCCAATGCGGTGCTCCAGGAACTTGATCAACCAATCCCTCGGGATGGTGTCGAAGAATGCCCGGATATCTGCATCGACAATCCAGTTGACCTTGCGCCGCTCGATCCCGAACGCCAGGGCGTCGAGAGCGTCATGCGCCCCTCGGCCCGGTCGGAACCCGTAGCTGAAGCCCAGGAACTCCACCTCAAAGATCGGTGTCAGGATCACATCCACAACTGCCTTCTGGACGATCTTGTCCTCCAGTGCAGCCATCCCGAGCGGTCGTGTCCCGCCGTCCGGCTTGGGTATCTCAACCCGCCGAACCGGCGACGCCCGGTACGCTCCTCCACGATGCAGGCGCGAGTGCACGTCGAGCCAACGCTCGTCCAGATCTTCGCCATAGGCCTCCCACGTCACGCCGTCGACTCCGGCCGCGGCTTCCTTCTTCAGGCCGAGCCAGGCCGACCGGAGCACCTCCGGCGTGATGTGGTGAAAGAGTGCAGTAAGACGCTCCTTCGGGTTCCTCTCTACAGCTTTCCGTATCCGGTCCGCCGCCTGTGGCACGCGTGCCCGACCCTGCGTTCGGCGCGTGCTTTGGCGTCCCGGATTCCTCTTGGTTGGGGCCCTTTCCTCCGGCAACTCCGCAGGAGCTGACGCTCCCTGGTTCGCCGCCTTCCCAGGTCGTACGGCCCCATCCGACTTCTTCAAACCGTTCGTCATAGGCTTCGGTTTTCTCCTTCCCTACTCGGTCCCGCCTCGACCGGCGGGACCGCTTGAAGATCTCCCAGGGTCCCAACCGAAGACGTACGGACGTGTAGGGGTTCTCGGACACCGCGGGGCGCGCCGGCATCTCACCCAATCGATGCCTGCGATGGTGCCTTCGGCCGATCTGAAAACCTCGGCACCCCGGATCATCGTCTTTTCGGTGCTCATTAGCCCCACCCATCCGCACCGCTGCCGACGCTTCGCCTGCCCCCTCACGGGAGCCGACGCACGGCTCGCGGAGAAACGCGGTTTGGTTACTCCTTCGTTCCAAGGGACTTTCACCCCCTGTCTTCTGCCAGTTCGCCTGGCACACGTTACGGTAGGAATGCGCATTGCTGCGCACCCCCCGCACAGTTCCGGACTTGGACGTTAATCCATCCGGCTCCTACCTCGAGTGCTTGACGGCAAACCGCTGGTCCGGCCATGGGTGGCGGATGGTTGCGCGCGGCCAAAGAATTTTGGTCATGCGCTCCAGCCGCTTCCAGTCGAAACGGTGGCGCTGGGAGCGGCGGCGTATCGCCCGCATCCATAGGCGTTGCAGCCTTTGGCGGAACGTGCGCAGCCACCGGGTCGCTCCCGGGACGGCGTAGTAGTTGAGCCAGCCTTGACAGACCCGCCCTAGCCACGTGCCGACCTCCCATAGGTCGTACTGCCATCGTTTGCGAAGCACCACCCCGATGCGCGCCAAGGTCCTTGTGACCCGTTTTGCGATCGGCTTGCGCCCAAGCCTGAAGTGTCCGGCCCGGGTCTTCGCGCAGAAGTGCCTGAAGCCCAGGAAGTCGAACGTCTCCGGCTTGCCCGCCCCGCGCTTCCGGCGGTTCGCCGTGGCGAACCGGCCGAACTCGACCAGACGGGTTTTGTCCGGATGGAGGCCGAGCCCAAAGCGCTCCAGCCTCTCCCGAACGTCGCGAAGGTAGTGCTCCGCATCCCGCTTGTACTGAAACCCGACCACGATATCGTCCGCATAGCGGACCATGATCGCTTGACCGCCCGGAGCCTTCGGACGCCATGCCTTGTGAAACCACAGATCCAACACGTAGTGCAGAAACACGTTCGCCAGACAGGGGCTGACAATCGCACCCTGTGGCGAACCCACCCCGGTGTCGCTCCATGATCCGTCGGTCATGACGCCAGCGTTCAGCCATTTGTGGATCAGGCGGATCACCCGCCTGTCGCCCATGCGGTGCTCCAGGAACTTGACCAACCAATCCCTCGGGATGGTGTCGAAGAATGCCCGGATGTCCGCATCGACAATCCAGTTGACCTTGCGCCGCTCGATCCCGAACGCCAGGGCGTCGAGAGCGTCATGCGCCCCTCGGCCCGGTCGGAACCCGTAGCTGAAGCCTAGGAACTCCACCTCAAAGATCGGTGTCAGGATCACATCCACAACTGCCTTCTGGACGATCTTGTCCTCCAGTGCAGCAATCCCGAGCGGTCGTGTCCCACCGTCCGGCTTGGGTATCTCAACCCGCCGAACCGGCGACGCCCGGTACGCTCCTCCACGATGCAGGCGCGAGTGCAAGTCGAGCAAACGCTCGTCCAGATCTTCGCCATAGGCCTCCCACGTCACGCCGTCGACTCCGGCCGCGGCTTCCTTCTTCAGGCCGAGCCAGGCCGACCGGAGCACTTCCGGCGTGATGTGGTGAAAGAGTGCAGTAAGACGCTCCTTCGGGTTCCTCTCTACAGCTTTCCGTATCCGGTCCGCCGCCTGTGGCACGCGTGCCCGACCCTGCGTTCGGCGCGTGCTTTGGCGTCCCGAATTCCTCTTGGTTGGGGCCCTTTCCTCCGGCAACTCCGCAGGAGCGGACGCTCCCTTGTTCGCCGCCTTCCCAGGTCGTACGGCCCCATCCGACTTCTTCAAACCGTTCGTCATAGGCTTCGGTTTTCTCCTTCCCTACTCGGTCCCGCCTCGACCGGCGGGACAGCTTGAAGATCTCCCAGGGTCCCAACAGAAGACGTACGGACGTGTGTGGGTTCTCTGACACCGCGGGGCTCGCCGGCATCTCACCAAATCGATGCCTGCGATGTTGCCTTCGGCCGATCTGAAAACCTCGGCACCCCGGATCATCGTCTTTTCGGTGCTCATTAGCCCCACCCATCCGCACCGCTGCCGACGCTTCGCCTGCCCCCTCGCGGGAACCGACGCACGGCTCGCGGAGAAACGCGGTTTGGTTACTCCTTCGTTCCAAGGGACTCTCACCCCCTGTCTTCTGCCAGTTCGCCTGGCACACCAGATCCGGACGTGCCCGCATTCGGGCATCCGGTTCCGTACAGGACAGGTTCGCTCAAGCGGTCCCGTATCCGTGCATGATCTTGGCCGTCGGCATGCCGGGCATCCTTCTCCAGGACGCCCGCCCGCAGCCATGGGTTGATCCTGCGACGGATGACACCGTCCTTGATCCACAGGTCCAGAAAGGCACGGAGTTCCCGATGCGGGATGCTGTCGAAATCCTTCGACTCCGCATCGATCACCCCGCGCTTCTTCTTCGCCTGCGCGGCGATCCACTGTGGTTCCGTTGACGGGTTGGAAGCTCTCAGTGTCTCTTCCACCGTTTCCCTCCAGTGGTTCTGTTCCTGCAGCACGCCCCTTCCCTCCAGCGGCACCCGGTGGACCCGGTCCCCGCCTTCGCCGGTACTAGGAGCGAGCTACGACTTCCGGTTTCCGTCTGGCCTTCGGCTCATGGGTTTCGCCAGCCGGTTCTGTTCCTGCAGCACGCCCCTTCCCTCCAGCGGCACCCGGTGGACCCGGTTCCCCGCCTTCGCCGGTACTAGGAGCGAGCTACGACTTCCGGTTTCCGTCTGGCCTTCGGCTCATGGGTTTCGCCAGCCGGCTCCGCAGGCTCGACCTGCGGGCAGAAACCGGATCTCCCAGGTTCCCTGGCAAGCCCTCCCGCGGCTTTGCGTCGTTCTCGGACCCCGGACGGTCCGTTGCGCCTTGCCCCTACACGCGGCGCGCCGGTGCGGCCCCCACTGCTCGAAAGATGAAGGCACCGACATTGAGGAGTACGAGGCTCCCTAGCGACGCTTCGCCGCCCGCTGTGTACGCTTCACGACGTGCGTTACCGCACGCCATGCCACACTCGCTCCCGGCTGGCGGGCTCACCTTTGCCGGGCGGGGGTCGAACCCGCAGGCTTGCGACGAAAGGTTTCAACCTACGTCATGGTTTCCCCCTCTCCAGGGCTTGGCCTGGCGCAATCGAGCTTCCTGCCCTGAGGGTGGGCCAAGATCCACTCCGGTCCCCGCGCCGAACACCGGCAGGCAGGCTCGGTTCCCGGAAACCGGATCCGTCCGATCCCCCAAGAGAGCGTGGGCGCCTGCACGTTCGGCATCGGATCTGTGGGGATGAACCAGAGAGCGCCGTACCGATCGGGCGCCCACGCGTGCCGACACGCACCGACACGGGGCCGACACGCACCGACACGGAAATCTTGCCAGAATACTGTCGTCAGTTCAACGTTTCCGTACTACTAGCGTGGGATGGCCTTGGCCCCGGGGCGGGCGGCACTCGGGCACCTCGCCCAGGCCGGCGAACCGGCTGCGCCGTCCGGACGAGGCATTGGCCCGACGCGGGCGCGCGGCTCCGCGCTCCCGCTCTCCGGAATCGCCCGGCTCAGTGCCTTGGTGGCACCGTCGGTCCGTTCGTACCGGAAGATCTCCTGGGGCGAGCCGTGGAAACGGAAGCGCGCCGAGGGGCCGGGCGCGCGACCGAAGCCGTGCGTCCGTCCCGGCGAGCGCCCGTTCGACGCGCGATCGCAGGTCCCGGCGAAGAGCGAGAGGTCGACGAACGTCTCCGTGCCGAAGATCGGATCTCCCGGCGCGGATTCGAGGTCGGCGGACCGACGCCGCAGGCCCGGGCCGCGCACGCGGGATGCCGGGCTCGGCCTTCCCCTCGGGCCGGGAAGGACGAACCGGGAGGGGTTCGCGATCCGATGCGCGCCCCGGAACTGCGGCTCCGCAGACTCGCGCGACCCCGGTCGCTCCGTGCAGGGTGACCAAGCTCCGGCCCGTTCCGATAAGGCCGGAACACCGCAGGTCGGGAGGCTCCTTCCCCCCGACGGTCCCGGAGCCGAGGCGCACCGTCACCTCGCGAAGGTCGATGGAGGAATCCGGAGTCGCACGCGTCGTCATGGCCGGCACACGGCCACGGCGAAAATGGAATGTCCAGCCCAAAATCAGCATGCGTCGATCGCCGGGACGACAACGGAAGAGCCCTGGTGCGTGCGGTCCTCTCGGGGAAGCGCGGTGCATTTTGCTGTATGTACTCGGCCGTGCTGGCGACAGGGCAGGGATCGGGCCTGACGACCGGGAACCGTGTCGGAACGGCAACGAAGACGCCAGAAAGGTCCGGCAGATGCATGTCGTCATATTCGAAGTTGAACCCTCCGCCGGCAACAGGGACAAGTACCTGGAGATCGCTGCCCGTCTTCGCCAAGAGCTCGAAGCCGTGGACGGGTTCATTTCGATCGAGCGCTTCGAGAGCTTGGTCCGACCCGGGAAGATCCTGTCGCTCTCGACTTGGAGAGACGAGGCAGCCATCGCCCGATGGCGGGAGCACGCGGGCCACCGGGACGCGCAGGAGTTCGGCCGGACGGCACTGTTCGAACGGTACCGCATACGAGTCGCGGAAGTGATCCGGGACTACGCACTCGAAACGTCGCCCTGGCACCCCAGGAAGGTCCCGTAGCAACGCCGCGACCACAGGTCGCAGGCGCACCGCGCAGGATTTCCGGGACCATGCCAAACCTTGGCCATCGACCCGGCGATCCCTTTCCGTTGCAGGACCCCGAGAATCCTGCGGATACATGATTCGGACGTGGCGGATCGCCTTGTGCCTGACCGCTTCCGCTCCGCCGCATCCCGTGTCCATCGCCGCGTCGGCCGGGGGTTCGCTGGCCGCCGCCGCAGTTCGCCCCCCCCTCCGAAAAGCAGCTCGCCCGGGGCCGGGCGACGAACCGGTGTTCCGCCCGGGCTGACGCGGATTCGGCAGCCGAAGAATCCGGCACGGGGTGGAACGGCGAGGCCGGGTACGGCGCGGTCCGGGTGGGGCGAAGCAGCCCGGAGGAGCCGGCATTGCCGTCCGCGGTTCGGGCGGAGGGTGTCGGGAACGGATCCGTCGTCCTTGGATGGTCAGCCGCAAGGGATCGATCGGCGCGGGCCCGACAGGGGCCCATACTGCCCGGCTCTCGATCCGACCGGCGCCGACGGCGGCCTGGCGGTATGCAGAATGTCGGAAGTCGCCGACCCGATCATGCGGAAAGGCGGAAACTCCGAATATGGAGCACGAACCCGACCGTCGCCGTGATCGGCGACGAGGGTCTTGCGGGGCAGGATCAGCCCCTGTTGGCCAGGTGGATCGCGGCCTTCGAGCGGTGGGCCGGAAGACGGTCGACCCCTAGACGGTGCGGGAAACGACCGGTGTGTGTACACGGTCCCGCATCGCAGGTGTTTCGAGCACGCGCCAAGCGCCGCGTGCTATCCCTGCGCCCCGCGGCCTCGCAGGATCCTGATGGCATGCAGAACGTATCCTGCCCAGCCCGTCCGGCCCGAGCGGGTCGCGGAGCCGGTCCGACTTTCGGGAGCGGATTGCAGCAAAGGGCGCGAAGGGATGCCGGAACACGGGGAACGCGGAAACACCGCGACGCGCGCCGTGGCGGCGAACGACCACCCCGGGCTTCCGGATCGCTGCCCGGGGCAGGCAGGAGTCCGGAGCCGGTGGCCGGTGGAGCGCGGATCGGGGCCGTCGCGTGCACGCCGGTCCGGCTCATCGACCGGAGCATCACACGCGAGGGGCCGAACCGGCTCGACGCCGCCGACCACGCGCCGGCGAAGGACGCCGAGGGAAACAGAAGAATCGATGCCGCGCGCGTACGCGCCGCGCGGCAGGACTACGACCTGCTGCTGATGCCGACCCTCGCATCCCGGACCCAGCCGCTGCTCTCGGCCGACCGTTCCGTCACGCTCCATGTCGGGCGCGCATCTGCCAGAATCGCCCGTTCGGCGCCGTTCAACGGCGGGCAGGCGGGCAGCGATGACCGTGCCCGTCGGCCTGAGCGAGGGACTTCCGGTCGGCTTGCCGCCGGTCGGACTCCGGCCCGGCAAACCGAAGACCTGCCGGGGTGCGCACGCCTTCAGGCAAGGCGGCGACCGGCGCACGATGGGAGACGGCCCCGATGGCGATCCTGAACGAGAGCCCCGCCGGACGAACCGAACGATTCGGGCCGTCGGGCTCGAAGGACCGTGCACCCGAGGGTGTCCCCCTCGACGGACGCTCCTACGTCCGGGGCGAGACCCAGTGCGATCTTCGGTACATCACCGTACCGCACCTGTTGCGGCAAGCCGTGGCGCGGCACGGACCGCGGGATGCGTTCGTCGGGGCGGATTCGGGAACGCGTCGCAGCTACTGCGATGTCGACCGGGATGTCGACGAGCTGGCCGCCGGATTCCTGGCCATGGGCCTCGAACCGGGCGATCGCGTCGGGATCTGGGCGCCCAACTGCTATGAGTGGATCCTGACGCAATTCGCCACGGCCCGGATCGGGTTGGTGCTGGTGACCATCAATCCGGCGTACCGGCTGGCGGAACTGGAATTTGCCCTCAACAAGGTCGGCTGCAAGGCGCTGATTCTCGAACGGTCGTTCAAGACCTCGAACTACCTGGGGATGGTCCGGCAACTGGCTCCGGAACTGGACCGGTGCGCGCCCGGACGACTGCGGGCGGCCCGGCTTCCGACTCTCGGCAGCGTGATCGTCCTGGACGACGATCCGGGGCCGGGCGTCTTCTCGTTGGCGCAGGTCCGGACGCTCGGCGGCCCGGCACAGCGACGGCGTCTGGCCGTGCTGGACGGACGACTCGATCCCTACGATGCCGTCAACATCCAATTCACTTCCGGCACCACGGGCGCACCCAAGGGTGCGACGCTTTCCCACTACAACATCGTCAACAACGCCCGCTTCGTGACGGACCGCATCCGGCTCACGCCTTCGGACCGGTTGTGCATACCCGTACCGCTCTACCACTGCTTCGGCATGGTGATGGGAGTGCTGGGCGCGGTGAGCAAGGGAGCGGCGATGGTCCTGCCCGGCCGGGGGTTCGATCCGGCAGGCACGTTGCGCACCCTGTCCGCCGAGCGCTGCACGGCCGTCTACGGCGTGCCGACCATGTTCCTGGGCATGCTCCGGGAACGGGAAAACCAGCGGGTCGATCTCGGCTCCCTGCGCACCGGCATCATGGCCGGCGCCCCCTGCCCGGTGGACGTGATGGAGCGGGTCCGCGTCGAGATGAACCTGCGGGAAATCACCATCTGCTACGGCATGACCGAGACGTCGCCGGTCTCCTTCCAGAGCCTCGTGGATGATCCGGTCGACAAGCGCTGTTCCACGGTCGGACGCATTCATCCGCATCTCGAGGTCAAGCTCGTGGATGAAGGGGGAACGATCGTGCCGGTCGGGGCAACGGGCGAACTGTGCACCCGTGGATACGCCGTCATGAAGGGATACTGGGACGACGACGAGCAGACGCGCGCGAGCATCGTCGACGGATGGATGCATACCGGGGACCTCGCGATTCTCGATGCGGACGGCTTCTGCTCGATTGTCGGCCGGGTGAAGGACATGATCATTCGCGGTGGCGAGAATGTCTCTCCGCGGGAAATCGAGGATTTTCTGTTCCGGCATCCGGCGATCTCCGAAGCGCAGGTCTTCGGCATTCCAGACGACACCTTCGGCGAAGTGGTGTGCGCCTGGGTCGTTCCGAACCCCGGATGCCTGCTCACTGAAGATGCGGTCAGGGAATACTGCATCGGTCGAATCGCCCACTACAAGGTTCCCGCACGCGTTCGGGTGGTCGAGGCCATCCCCACGACGGCAACGGGCAAGCCGCAGAAGTTCGTGATGCGGAACCGCATGATCAAGATGCTCTCCGGTTCCGGGAGCTGAGGCAGAGGCGAACCGCCGGATGCGCGCATCCGGTTCTCGTCCATCGAGGTCCTGCGGTCCGACCTTCCGCGCTCCGGTCGACCTCCCTTCGACCCTTTGCCGTGTACCTGGACCGGAATCCGGCGCAGAGTCTCCCTGTCCGGCCGACAGGGCCAGCTCCAGGCGCGGCCTGCTGCCGGATGCGCGGGTCGGGTGCCCCGCATCCGGTCGTGCGACTTGCGCGAGCGGAGAATCGAACCGGTGGTCAGGCGTCGAACCGCAACCGGTCCGGGCTCGCATTCCGTCGCATGCGAATCCAGCCAGGAGCCTTTCGCCTGACCCCCATGTCTTCGTCATGGATGTGCGGATCCCGATCGAATTCCCCCGCTGATCCGCATCCGATGGACCCGGCGCAGCTTCTGGAGGGCCGTGGCCTCATGGCCCGGTTGGATCCGCGCCAAGCTGTCAAGGCCCTGCGGTCACCGTGAAACCGGTAGCTCCCGGTGCGGGTCGCGGCCCCGGGCGCAATCCATCATCCGTCTCTCCCAACGCGGGATGTTCTCCCGACGCGCCCGGCCCGGGCGCCGCTTGCCGACACGCACATGGTTCCCCGGCGCAAGACCGGCCCCGGCCGCGCTGTGGCGGGTCGAGGAAAAGACGGAAGGGTCGGAGCCGAACTCCGCGAGGACGGCGGCCGGCTCGTGGATTTCCGGTACGGCGCACGAGAGCAGGATGGGGCCGGCAGAGCCGGTGGCACGGCGGATCTCGGGACCGACGATTCGGACCCGTTTCGGAACCGGCTCGGAAGGCACCGGAAAGAACTCCACTCTTAGGGCCGCTCCGGTACTCCCTTCGTTCCGAGCTGCCGCTTCCCTCGTCTCACGCTGATTGTCGCGCTGCGCTTCGCCCCCGTTGTCGCTCCCGGCGCCCTGCCATGCAAGATCCTGGCCGGCCAGAACCCGATGCTCAGGTACCTGCCGACGGAGCAAGTGAACGAGATTCATGGGAGTTTCGGGGCCGGAACGCGCTGAAGGGCACGCCGGGCCGGCGACCTTTCCGAACCCCGGGAACAACGACGCAGAGGCTCACGTGGAAGGCATCAGGGGAGTCCGGGCGCGGCTCGGATTCGTGTGCGCACCGCCGGGCGTCGAACGCTCCGGTCGGTGGTTCCGATGCGGCGGGATCTTCGCAGGTTCACCGATACGGGGCCGACCGTCTGGCCGGTGTCCCGTCGAATGCCCCTTCCGGCGGAGGGTCGCGATCCGGCCGACGCGAAACCGATTCCTGCAATCCCGGGCGGCGCGGTTTCACCGGATCGGCATCGGTGCTGTAGACTGCCCGATCGGCCGAAGGTGCGTTCACCGAAGATCGCCGGACGGTTCCCGGTCGAAGATGGTTCTCTCGGAGGGACTGTCGCCGGTCCGCTTCCGGTCCTGATGCGGACCAAGTGGGACCTGCACTGCCATCCGTTCGCGTTCCGTTGCCACCGCCGGCGGAGGACGAACCCTCGTCCCCATCGATTCGTGTCGGGGCCTCACATGACAGAGCGGGATCTCGACAGGCCAAGAACCGATGCCGGGGCAGCCTGTCGACCGGAGGTTGTGCAGAAGCCGGGGCACCGCATTGGATCAGACGCGGATCTGCAGCCCGGATTCGGGCATCCGGAACGACCGGCCGGCATTCCCGCCGACGGTGGACCGGTCGATGACGGTGCAGAGTCGGGCCGGTACGGGTCCGACCTGCCGTGAGCGGATTCGTGGCGGGAAGGCTGCAGAAGGCACGGCCGGCCACCGTCAGTGATTCCCGCGGTGACCTGCAACCGATGGATGCGCAGGGTGCGAACGACGGGGCGGGCGACCGGATGGACGGGGCTGCTGCGGATCTCCCACCGCCCCCGCCGCCCGGACGCCGTCTTCGTCCCGACAAGCACGAGCAACACGTCGGGGATCGTTCCGCGGACACCCCGGCGACTGCGCACGCCGCGTTGGAACCGGATCCGATGGAGGAACTCGTGCCGGTGCTGCGGAAGTTGGGCGCGCTGCTCGAAGGGCCGCGGCATGCGAGCCTCCGGCAGGCCTTGGCGGAATGGGTACTGCAGGTGACGGAAGGAAGGGGGCTGGCATCGGCGCAACCGGATCTTGCAGAGGATTTGCTCCAGCTGCGCGCGATCGGAGGGCTGGATGCCATGGGGGCACTACTGGCCGCACGAATCGACGCATTCCCGCAACCGGTCCGGAAGCCGGGTCGGGAACGGGCACTGGAACCGGAACGGGCGCTGCTCGTGCGCCAGACGAGGTGCAAGTTCGACGGGGTGACGGCGCAACGCATCGTCGCGCTTCTCGACGACATTGAAGATCCCGAACGCTTGGCCGAGATTGGCGAGGCAGTAGTTGACTGCGCTCTCGGCACGGAACTGCTGGACCGTGTCGGGCTGGATGGCGATCGTTCGTGAAATCCGGGCCCGGCCGGAGAACCGCCCCGGACACGCCTGTCATGGAACCCCGGGGCGGCGACGACCCCAATGGTGTCCTGCTGGCCATGGAATCCGCCTGCAGGGATCATTTGGACCTCAGTTCCTTGAACGGCAACGACAGCACATTTTGTGTTTTTGATCCAGTGCTGTCCGCCCTATCCGCAGTGGATTGTATTTCTGCGACCATGGACAGAATGCTCATGCAACGGCCCTTCATGCACTACATTTCGTGCGCAGAACGTTCTTCATCTTCAGCCTTCCGATGGCTGCGGGAGCGTGCGGAGGCTCAAGCGCGCCGTAGACGCCACGCGGCGCAGGGTCGACTTAGGCGGCCTTGCGGACCTGGAAGGCTTGGCCATCCACCTCGCCGGCCCGGGTTCGCCGAAGAAACCTGCACCCCAACCTGATCCCGATCCAACCGGCCACAAGGATCCCCAAAAGAACAGGGTACTGCTTCTCCGAGCCCAACACGAAGACTCTCCTTTTTCAAGGGTTCTTCGATCAAGATCCCTGAATTCGCCGACCGGTCCGCAATCGCCTGAATCCGGTGAAGCATGGGTTCGGTCGGACCTTGATCGCCGCGATCCGCGCTTCGATCGCGGCAAATGCCGACTCTCGTCCCCTGCCGCAGGATTCCGATCCCGGCCCTGACCAAACCCCTGTCGCCCGGACCCCGACGTATCTACCCCCCCCTACTGATGACGAATCGTTTTTCCTGACGGGTTCGGATCCGGCATTGTCCCGTGCCCCTTTCACTCGCTCGCGGCCGAGGACCGGAGGTGCGGGGTCCGGCTGACAAGAAGCGGATCGATCTTCGGCTGCCGCTCCCCGTTCCGGCCTTGTGGGGAGGGGTCCGCAACGCGACCGGGCACCTCGCGCGGGACGTCGCGGGTCCGCCGTGCGGTGCGGTGGAGCGGGTTCCGTGGGCTGCCGTTCCCCTCCGCCGGAGATCTGCGCTTGACGTTGTAGGAGGAGCACTCTCCAAGATGGTTCATCGGGGCGGACCGCGTCGGAGGTGTGGATGGCGGCAGGGTAGGGATCGAAGGCGACGACGGGTCGGAGCCCGGCGATCGTCACGGCCCGGCCGCCGCAGGACGTGTACCTCAAGGCCATCCCACGCTAGTAGTACGGAACCGTTGAACTGACGATAGTATTCTGGCAAGATTTCCGTGTCGGTCCGTGTCGGCCCCGTGTCGGTGCGTGTCGGCACGCGTAGGCGCCCGATCGGTACGGCGCTCTCTGGTTCATCCCCACAGACCCGATGCCGAACGTGCAGGCGCTCACACTCTCTTGGGGATCGAACGGATCCGGTTTCCGGGAACCGAACCTGCCTGCAGGGGTTCGGTGCGGGGATCGGAGTGGATCATGGCCAATCCTCAGGGCAGGAAGCTCGATCGAGTGCGCCTTTCGGCGTCGGAGCGCCGGGAACTCCAAGCGATCGTCGACGGTACCGGAGCCGCCTGGCGTCGTCGTCGGGCGCAGATTCTGCGGATGGCAGACGAGGGGCACGACGGCGGCAACCTCCGGGATGTCGACCTCGCGCGCGGCTTGGGTATCGGCGCTTCGACGGTCGAACGCCTGCGCAAGCGTTGTGTTTTGGAGGGTTTGGAGGCCTCTCTCCGCCGCCGGGAGCAGGAGAACCGTCGACCGAAACTCTTGGACGGGGCGAAGGAGGCGAAGTTGGTGGCTCTGGCCGGTTCTTCCCCGCCCGAGGGTTGTGTCCGCTGGACACTGAAGCTGCTGGCCGGTCGTCGGATGGAGATGGAGATCGTCGAGAGCATCTCGAAAGAAACAGTGCGGAGGACTCTGAAAAAAAGGAGATCAAGCCTTGGTTGAAGCAGTACTGGTGCATTCCCCCGAGCCGCAATGCGCCGTTCGTGGCGGCGATGGAGGAGGTGCTGGACACGTACCAGCGGGATGTTGCCGAAGACGAGGTTTGGGTCTGCATGGATGAGACCCGTCGGCAGCAGACCAAGGAAACCCGCCTTCCCCGCCCCGTGCGGCCCGGGCAGCCGGAAATCGTCGACTACGAATACGAGCGAAACGGCACGGCCCATCTCTTCCTGGCGTTCGCGCCCAATGAAAACTGGCGTACGGTGAAGGTCACCGACCGCCGCACGGCGCGGGACGGGGCGCAGTTCATCCGGGAACGCGCGGACGATCCTATCCCCGGCAAGAAGATTGTACTGGTCATGGACAACCTGAACACGCACAGCCCCGCATCGTTGTATGAGGCCTTTGCACCCCGGGAGGCCATGCGGGTGCGAAAGCGGTTCGAGTTTCGGTACACGCCGAAGCACGGAAGCTGGCTCACCATGGCCGAGATCGAAATCGGCGCGTGGTCGCGACAGTGCCTTCGACGACGCATTCCCGACCGTGCCACCCTGCTGCGGGAGACCGCGGCGTGGGTCAAGCGCCGCAACGCGGCCGGCGGCACCGTCGACTGGCGGTTCACGACGGCAGACGCCCGGGTGAAACTGAAGTCTCTATACTCAGCAATCCAATGATTCCGTACTACTAGGTTCGTTGGAAGGCTGGGTTCCGCGGGTTCCGAATGATTCGGATTGGTGCTGGCTGTTGGTGAAGCGGTGTGGTATCCGTGGTGGTCATGGAACGCGCCGCGGATTTTTTCGAGACGACTCCGGAGGGTTTTGCGCTCCGGGATGTGGTGGTGCGCCTGGCGCGGCCGGATGAGGTGTGTCGCTGGAACCGTGTGGTGGACCGTCATCACTATCTTGGTTTCAAGCAGTTTGCGGGTCGAGGTCTGCGCTACGTGTTCACGTGGCGCGGGCGATGGATTGGCGCTGCGGGCTGGCAGACGGGCGCCTTCCGCTGTGCGCCGCGGGACCGTTGGATGGGTTGGCGCCGCAAAGAACCGTTGGAGCGGTTGCACCTGATCGGAAACCACACGAGGTTTGTGATTCTGGGAGGTCGCCGGGCGTTTCGGGGTCTTGCCTCGTGTGCGTTGTCGCGGATGCAGCGGCGTCTCAGCGATGACTGGAAAGCTGCGTACGGCAATCCGTTGCTGGTGGCGGAGTCGTTGGTCTCACCGACGAAGTTCCGCGGCACCCTGTACCAGGCGGCGAACTGGAAGTGCGTGGGCAGGAGCAAGGGCTATGCACGTGCCAACGGGCGCTATACGGATCCGCACGGGGAGGCGAAGGATCTGTACGTGGTTCCGCTGCGTCGCGACGCCGGTCGTCGGTTGCGGGATCGTGCGCCGCTTCCTGCGGCGTGGGAGTTGCGGGCGACGCAGAGCGGCCGGTCGGCGCGGGAGTTGCGCTCGATGTACCCGCATTTTGCGGCGCTTTCCGACTTCCGGCGCGCGCAGGGGCGCAAGCACGGCATCGCTTCGGTGCTGTGCGTGATCTTGCTGGCGCGGCTGGCGAATCGGCACGGCGCGGTGGCCGCGGCACGCTACGCGAAGGCGATGACACAGAAGGATCTGGCGCAGATCGGTGCGTGGAAGAACCCGGACACCGGCCGGTAGGAGCCGGTGTCCAAATCGACCGTGCACCGGGTGCTGCAGAACACCGACCCGGCGTGGATCGAGGAGGCACTGCGGCGCTGGGCGCAGCCGCGCCTGCGGGTCGGCCGCGCGATCGCGGTCGACGGCACGCGCATTCGCGGCGCCAACCGCACCGGCGAGGATCATTACGAAACGGTCTCGCTGATCGAGCACGGGACCGGCATGCCGGTCTCGATCCTCAACGATCATGACGAAGGCGGGGAGATCGCCGCCGTCCACGCCGCGCTCGAGACCGCGCCGGTGGCCGGCCGTCTACTCACGCTCGACGCGCTCCACACCACCCGCGAGACGGCACGACTGATCGTCGAGACCCATGGCGCCGACTGGATGATGACGGTCAAGGGCAACGCTCCCAAGACCTTCGAGACGTTCGAGAGCATCCACTGGGAAACCACAAGCACGGGACGCTACCGCGAAACGCCCACGCTCGAGCACGGCCGCATCGAGCCGCGCAGCATCGAAGTCTTCACCCCTCCAGCGAAGATGATCCACGATCCTCATGTCAAACCGATCTTCCGCGTCACCCGGCGCGTCGAATGCAAGAAATCCGGAAAACCGACCATGGAACACGCCTACGACATGACTTCGGTCGCGGCCGACCGCGCCTCGCCGCAACCGCTACTCGCAGGGAACCGCGGTCACTGGGTGGTCGAAAGCCATCACCCCATCCGCGATACCACCTTCCGCGAAGACGACTCCATGCTCCGGGCCCGCAACGCACCCGCAAACCACGCGATCCTCAACACCTTGCCCTTGCCGTCATCATCCACAACCCGCGGAAGCTGCCCCAGCCCTTCCACAGCTTCGCCGACGCCCGTCACCCCTATGCCGACAAGCGCAAGCAGGTCCTGCACGCCGTCACAAGACCCGGCGGACCGCGCCCACACCCCGACCGAAACCGCAAGTATCCGAGCCTGGCCACCCAACCCGACCGGCCTCTCGCTCGCCCCGGATCCGCCAAAACGGACCCCTCGCGCCTAAATCCGCGCCGCCACCGGGCCGCAGACGTCCGCACATCTCACAATCGCAGACTCGAACGCGTCGACCCGCGCCGCGATCGAGACTCCGATCGCATCACAGCAACAAGCATGGGATCTTCGTGCGTGTACCTGGAGGCGTTCCTTGGGGGCGGTGCGATCCTGACGCGCCCGCCGCCGGCGCGGCGCAGCCTCGGCCTCGACCTCCCCCGCCGGGCAATCGACCCCTTCCGCTGTGAGTATCCGGTGGAACGTCACCCGGGCTGCGCCCTGCAGGTTCTCGCGACCGTCGCCTCGGGCCGGCCGCACGGGCCCACGTGCGCGGGCCGGAACTCGATCGACCGCCCCGCGCCTCCCGCGCCTCGCAGAGAGCAGCTGGGCGCGGCGCTACCGGACGATGCCCGAAGGCGAGCGGTTCGCCGTGCGGGCGACCGTCCGGGGGTGGAGGCGTCGGGATGACGGGCGTCGCCGGCACATCCCTGCGCCAAGAGGTCGACGCCTTCCAGAAGCGGTTCCAGGATCTCCGCACGCAAGGCAAGGTCCACCCGGAGTGCGAGGCGCTCGTCCGCGGCCTGCGGATGCTGCTACAGCTGCTGCTGGCCGTGCTCTTGGAGAAGACCACGCGCACGACGAGCCGGAACTCCGGTCTGCCGCCGTCCCGGACGGACCAGGACGAGAGCGCGCGGCGCACCGGGAGCCCCGGCAAGGGCCCGAAGCCGAACCCGCAGACGGGCGGCCCCCTGCGCACGACCCCCGTCCAGGAGACGATCACCGTCGATGCCTGCGACGCCTGCGGCGCCGATCTCGACGACGTCGACCCCGTCGATCGGGAGCGGCGCGTCCTCTACGACCTCGGGTTCGAAGTCGTCGAGCGCCGCGTCGACGCCGAGATCCAGGAAGGCCCGAAGTGCCGGGCCCGGACCAAGGGCCGGTTCCCAGACCTCATGCCGGGTCCCGTGCCACGGTGATCCCACGCTGATTCCGAGACGCGGAATCCGAGTGCGTTGGGGCTTGCGTCATCACAGATCGCCCCTTGATCGCAATTTTTCGCGCCGAGAGGGTCTAATGGAGTCTTGGCAGCACGATTGCAGCGCGACGCAGACCGAAAAAATCTCGCCGATCGCCGCTGGATTAGCAGCGTGGGATCGTCGTGGGTCCCGTGCAGTACGGTGTCCGTATCCAGGCCTTGGTCCTCAACCTGCGGATCGCCCAGATGCGGTCCCTGCGCCGTGCTGTCTCGCTCGTGCACGCGATCTCCGGCATCAGGCTCTCCGAGGCGACCTGCCTCGGCTAGGTCCGGCGCTTTCAGGATGCGCTCGCATCCTGGGAGGAGGTCGCCGTGGCCCATCTCCTGCCACGCCCGGCCGTGCAGGTCGATGAGACCGGATTCCGGGTCGCCGGCAAGACCCCATGGCTCCCTGTCGTCACCGACGGCACCCTGACCGTGAAGTTCCCGCACCGCAAGCGCGGTCGGGAGGCGATCGAAGAGATCGGCATCCTCCCGCGCTACCAGGGCGTCCTGGTCCACGACGGCTGGGCTGCATACATGGGCTACGATCCGTGCCGCCACCAGCTGTGCGGCAGCCACCTGCTGCGCGAACGGGCCTTCGTCGTCGAGTCCAACGGCGACCGCTGGGCGCGATGGATGAAGAGCCTGCTGCGCGAGGTCTGTCACAGGGTCCACCAGAGCGCATCCAAGGCCTTGAACGAGGACCGACCGCCGGGCCGTGCGCACGCGCTACCGCACCCTCCTCACCCAAGGCGCCAAGGAGTTGCCCGATATCCCGCCGCGGACGAAAGGAACCCGGGGACGCATCGCAACGTCCGACGCCCACAACCTGCATGAACGTCTCGTGAAACACGAGACGTCCGTCCTCCGCTTCATGAAGGACCCCGACGTCAGCTTCACCAACAATGCCGGAGAACAGAAGATCCGAATGACCAAGGTCAAGATCAAAGTGTCTGGATGTTTCCGCACCGTATCTACTCACCCCCCCCTACTGATAACGAAGATCGACCCGCTTCTTGTCAGCCGGAACACGCACCTCCGGTCATCGGTCGCGAGCGAGTTAAAGGGACAAGGGAAAATGACGGATCCGAACCCGTCAGGAAAAACGATTCGTCATCAGTAGGGGGGGGTGAGTAGATACCATCGACCAAGGTCTCGGTCTGCGGCTCCGTGAAACCGCAGGCACTCAGACGCTTGATGAAGCGGTGGGTATCAAACGCACTGGCTTCGCTCATAACGGGATCCTAACGAATCCGCCCCGGCCGACAAGCCGTCGGTACCGCAAACAGGAAGAGTTGCGGTTCTCCGGCACCTGCTCACTCATCCAGACGCAAGGGCCGGAAGGATCGGCCGTCCGACCGCATCTCCTGGCCGGGCAGGAAGAGTCGTCGCCGAACGTCGGCCGGACACGAACCTGCTGGTGCGGGCCCGCTCCCAACCGGCACCCGGGCAAAGGACCGACGACACGGTTCCGACACCCGCGGCTGTTTCCGGTTCGGGACATCCTGACGATTCCCATCGATCGGCAGTCTGTCCGCAACACGACACGGGCGCAGACAGCCCGACCATCCCGGGTCTCATGTTCGAGGTGCAAATGTGCGGAATCGACCGGACACCGGACGCACCCGTGCCCACGACGCTCACGCGTAGCCCCGAAACATCGACTGCTGCCCTTCGGCCACCGTCCGGAGCGCGACGGCGGGCCCGGCAAACGTGCCGAGACCGGGGTAGTCGGGGCACCCCAGAGTGGAAAGATTCCCGGTCGCCGTGATGCAGAACGGCACCGTGGTCCTGACAACGGCATCCGTCGGCCTCGTCGAACCGCACCGCGCTAACCCGCATCTTCAGCGGCCCGTCCCCCAGCAGGTCGAAGCGCTCGACCGCATGTTCGACGTACTTCAGGATCTGCAACTGGGTTCCGCGTCGCTCCGGCCGGCGCCATTCCTGCGGCAGCCCCTTGTCGAAGGAATGCGAGTACTTGAGGCTTTCGGCATCCCAGCGGCACCCCGGATACCGGCTTCAGAACCAGATGCCGCCGGCCCCGTCTCCGGTCCCTTGGGCGCGAACCCGAAAGCCGCACCGGCGCAGGCGGAAGATCGATGACAGGCGGATCACGCCGACACCCACGACGACGACATCAAAATCGGCATTCGGATCCACCCGCAACGCGGGACCTGCGCCGTACGACATGATTCCTCCCGCGCTCCGGTTACCCGGGATCCGGACGGACCCCGAGGGACGACCGCGTGCATGTCCGGCCCCTTTCAACCGGACACTGTTGAATCCATTTATTTCGTATCTACTCACCCCCCTACTGATGACGAATCGTTTTTCCTGACGGGTCCGGATCCGGCATTTTCCCTTGCCCCTTTAACTTGCTCACGGCCGATGACCGGAGGTGCGTGTTCCGGCTGACAAGAAGCGGATCGATCTTCGTCATCAGTAGGGGGTGAGTAGATACTTTATTTCAGCATATCGAGTTTCCGCATGGTTCGGTGAGGTTCGACAAAGTTGAGAAGGAGCTTGTATTCCTGCCAGAGTTTCTCGGTTCCCGGCAGGGGCTGGCGCTTTCTGGGAAGGAAACCTGCCAGGCGTGCGACCTCGACGGCGAAGGCTTCGAGGGTCGGTTCGGGGTCGGGAGGTCCACGCGGCGTGCGCGGTCGGCCGGTCTTGTGGAGGGCAAGGACCGTGATCTCGTCGCGGTGGACGATGTGGCGGGCCGGGGTGTCGGGCTCGGAGCGTGCGAGACGCTCGACGGTCAGGACGCGGCAGGCGGTGATGGCGTCGAAGGCCAGGCACTTCCTCAGATCGTCGGCCGGGTTGAGGCGTCGGTCCTCGACCCGTGTGCCGACCTTCAGGGCCTTGAAGTACGCTTCGATCCACCCTCGCCTCTCGTAGAAGGAGACGGTCTTGAGAGCATCGGCTGCGGTGCCGTCGCCTTCGGTGGTGAGCAGCATCCCGTCGAGAGGATCGCGGCCGGCCGGCGGGTCGGGTTCCGTGACTCGCACGGCCATCATGGAGAGCGGCGGCGTTCCCCGGGGCTTCGGGTCCGGCGGAGCGAGGTCGACCCTTGCCGCGCGGACTTCGAGGCGCACGCCCGTGCGCTCCTTGCGGCGACGCGGCCCTCCGCAGGCTTCGATGTCGATGCGAGACGCTCGACGGTCAGGACGCGGCATGCGGTGATGGCGTCGAAGGCCAGGCACTTCCTCAGATCGTCGGCCGGGTTGAGGCGCCGGTCCTCGATCCGTGTGCCGACCTTCAGGGCCTTGAAGTACTCTTCGATCCACCCTCGCCTCTCGTAGAAGGAGACGGTCTTGAGAGCATCGGCTGCGGTGACGTCGCCTTCGGTGGTGAGCAGCATCCCGTCGAGAGGATCGCGGCCGGTCGGCGGGTCGGGTTCCGTGACTCGCACGGCCATCATGGAGAGCGGCGGCGTTCCCCGGGGCTTCGGGTCCGGCGGAGCGAGGTCGACCCTTGCCGCGCGGACTTCGAGGCGCACGCCCGTGCGCTCCTTGCGGCGACGCGGCCCTCCGCAGGCTTCGATGTCGATCGGCTTCGTGGCGATGCACGGCTCATCGGCCATGGAGTCCCAAAGGTCCCGGCATGCGCCCGTTGCGGTGATCACGCGGCGCCGTGTCGAGCGCCGGACGCGCACCAGCAGACCGGCCTCGTGCACGGTGCTCCGGGCCAGCAGGTCCCAGATGTCGCCTTCACGGTCACAGATCACCAGCACCCTTGTCGAAGGACAGGCAGCGGCCAGTTCCACGGCTTTGTCGTATCCGTCGAGCCAGCGCCGGCTCTCCTGGTCGTCCGCCTCGTTCTTCTTCGGGTCCGGCTCGAGACGGACGTCGGCATCGAGATGGAACAGTCCGAGGGATGAGCCGTCTTCGCTGAAGGCAACCCCGACATGGGCCGCCATGCCCAGGGCGCCCGACCCGCCGCCGCCGATGTCGACAAGACCCTCGGTCGACTCTAAACCACGATAATTCAAGAACGTCGTGTCCTGGATGGCAAGGATCCGGCGCTGCGAACGGCAGCGTTCCACCATCGCTTCCTGATGCCCCTCGAGGATATGGTCCATCGTCACCCTCGGATTCGACAACAGACGGTAGGCCGCCTTCTGCTCCGCCTCACCGGGGAAGATCGTCGGCAGGATCTCTCCGGGACGATCGTTCCACGCCCGGCCCATGGTGACCAAGCGCTCGCGGATGCGCACGTCCCTGTGGCGGCTGCGGGCGTACTCCCGCATCGCCCCATCGGTCCGGTCATCACCGACCAGGGGCGCCGCCTGGCCCAGGACACGCTCGGGCTCCCGGCACAGCACGGCGCGCCAGTCCGACGACAGGGGCTTCATCCAAACCGCGCGCTGCACGCCCGGGCCCGGGGCCCCGGGAGGTCGACCCGAGGTCGTCTCCTCACAGCGCTCCCAGCCCGCCGCCCGGTAGCTCACGCCGCTGTGCTCGGGACCCACATACGTGTACGCCAGAACCGGCCTCACCCCGTACTTCTCGTGCCAGTCCGCAGCCAGACGCCGGCAGGCACAGGCCAGGGCATGGGAGGCCAACGCCTTCACATGCACCGACGGAAGGATCAGAAAGCGATCGTTGTTGACGATCTTGCCGAGGTGGGCGACACGGGCTCCCTGGGACCAACCGATGAAGTCGTCGCGCGCCTTCTGGTGCCAACTCGCCGCACCGAACACCAAGCCGCCGAGGCGACCGTGGCGCGACGAGGTGATCCAGTAGCTCACACGGGCCCCGGGTGCGCGCGCCTCGCCCTCGGGATGCCAGGTTGCCATCATCAAACGGGCCAGGCGCTTGTCCTCGCCCGCGCCGACCGGCTCCACGGTGACCTCTCCAAGGTCCTCCAAGGTACCGGCCAGTGCTCGGTCGGGATAGTCCCGCTCAAGGGTGTCGGTGTCGAAGGCATGAGGCCTGGGCGCAGGAAGGACGAGGTCGAGCGACGCAGCAAGATCAGGCAGACCCGCGCGTGCCGAGGCAAGGCACAGCTCTCCCTTCGCGTTGCGCCAGTTCTCGCGCTCGCACAATCCCCGCGCTAGGAACGAGCGTGTGCTGCCCTCGGCAGCCGACGCCGCCTTCAGCCAGTCAACCGTCGTCGCAGACAGATGTCGAAAGCCGATCCTCATGGTCCATCATGTACGGCCTCATGAACAGCGAATCAAGCATGTCCGGTTGAAAGGGACGGCCCCTAGTCCCCGGTCTGCAGGCGGGCCACCAGTTGGCGGACCGTCGGGATGAAGCCGTTCCGGTAGAACGGATCCTCGGCGAATCTCCATGCGTTGTGGCCGGCGAACATGAGCTGCGCGTTCACATCCGCGTCGTGCGCGATCTTCTGCAGGGTCTTCTGGATGCAGAAACTCCGCGGATCCGCCTTGCGGCCGGACCGGCGGCGCGCGTCTTCGGCCCAGTTCGAGAACAGGCACTGCGACAGGCAGCCCATGCATTCGATCTGGTCCTGCCGGATCGACCGGGCTCGGTCCTCTCTCGTGAAAATCATCGTCTGGGCCGGGGTCCGGAGGCCCTCCGTGTACCCCGTCGATACCCAAGCCCGGACCCGGGCTGCATCGTTCGGGGTCATCCATACCTGCCGTTTCCTCGCGCCCACCTCGACCATTTCGGTATGGTCGTCGTCCCGCTCCCGGGAATAGGACACTTGGCGGCGACTCCGCTGGTCCAGCTCTTCGAGAAAACGATTCCGGACCGCTGACGAATAGAATCCCGTCGGGCTGTGGCGATGCAGGCTGACATCTCCCGCCTTCAGCGTCAGCAGGCGCCGCTTCCACTGCTCGGAGATGGGGCTTTCGGCCGTCAGCAGCGGCCGCGTACCAAACTGGAACGCAACCGGTCCGAGTTCCGCGTTGTCGATCCAGTCCTGCCAGTCGCGAAGATACCAGACCCCCCCGGCCACGATGATCGGCGTGTCCGCCAGACCGACCGCCGACATTTCCCGGCGGAGAGCGGTTACGCGCGGATACGGCGGCTCCGGTCGGGCCGGATCTTCCGCATTCGACAATCCGTTGTGGCCGCCGGCCAGCCAAGGGTCTTCGTAGACCACGCCGCCCAACCACTCCGGAGCGCGGTGGTAGGAGCGCCGGAACAACACGCGGAACGCCCGGGCCGAACTCACGATCGGATAGTAGTAGACCCCGAAGCGGGCCGCGATCTCGCTCAGCTTGTACGGCATCCCGGCCCCGCAGGTCACGCCGTGGATCAGACCCTTGGCGCGCGCCAGAATGCCCTCGAGAATCCGGCGTGCACCACCCATTTCCCACAGAATGTTGACGTGCAGCCGCCCTTCGCCTCGGCGTTCCTCGTGGGCAATCTGCGCCTGCGCCACGCCACCAGCAATCGAATACCGGACCAGTTCCTCGTGGCGCGCGGCCCGGGTCTTCCCCGAATAGACCTGCGGAACGGTCCTCCCGTTCGAATCGATCGTATCCGCGTTCACGCCGGAGAACGTGCCGACCCCGCCGGCCAGCGCCCACGCCCCCGCGCTCCGGCCGTTGGTCACCGAGATCCCCTTGCCCCCCTCGATCAGGGGCAGGATCTCTCGGCCGGCCATGCGGATCGCGTTGAGGGGCTTCACGCGCACACCTCCCGATCGGGCGCCGTCCGTCTACTGCCACGCCGGCGGACGCAGGCGACGGGGGGATTCCGGCGCCGGACGGATCCGCTCGGCGCGATCCTCGCCGGTCTCCTGGTCCACCGACTTCATCGACAGCCGGACCCGGCCGCGGTCGTCGACGTCAATCACCTTGACCTTCACCTCGTCTCCCTCCTGCACGACATCCTGCACCGAGCGCACCCGCCGCGAAACCAGCTCGCTGATGTGCACCAAGCCGTCGCGCTTGCCGAAGAAGTTCACGAACGCTCCGAAATCGACGACCTTCACCACCGTTCCATCATAGACGGAACCGATCTCCGGCTCGGCCACGATGCTGTTGATCTCGCCGAGCGCGGCATCGATGGACTCTTGGCTGCTGGAGGAAATCTGGACCGTTCCGTCGTCGCCCACGTCGACGGAGGCTCCGGAGGTTGCGCAGATTTCCCGGATGATCTTGCCCCCCGGGCCGATGATCTCGCGGATCCGGTCGACCGGGATCTTGATGCCGACGATCTTCGGCGCGTGCGCGCTCATCTGCGAGCGGGCGTGGTCCAAGGCGCCTTCCATCTGATCCAGGATGTGGATGCGGCCGGTTCGGGCCTGTTCCAGCGCCACCTGCAGGATTTCCTCGGTGATGCCGGTGATCTTGATGTCCATCTGCAGCGACGTGATCCCGTCCCGCGTGCCGGCCACCTTGAAGTCCATGTCGCCCAAGTGATCCTCGTCCCCCAGGATGTCGGACAGGACGGCAAACCGGTCGTCTTCCTTGATCAGGCCCATGGCGATCCCCGCCACCGAGCGGGCGATCGGGACGCCGGCGTCCATCAGGGCGAGCGAGGCGCCGCAGACGGAAGCCATGGAAGACGACCCGTTGGATTCCGTGATCTCGGAAATCACGCGAATCGTGTAGGGGAACGCCTCGGCCTCCGGCAGGAGCGGCCGCAGGGCGCGCCATGCCAACTTGCCGTGACCGACCTCGCGCCGGCCGGGACCGAACATGCGGCCCGTCTCGCCGACCGAATACGGCGGGAAGTTGTAGTGGAGCAGGAACCGCTCGCGAGCCACGCCGTCCAGCGATTCCACGACCTGCTCGTCCGGCGTGGTTCCGAGAGTGACGCTGACCAGGGCCTGCGTCTCGCCGCGGGTGAACAGGGCCGATCCGTGCGTGCGCGTGAGCAGCCCGGCCTGGCAATCGATGGGGCGGACGGTCTGCCGGTCGCGGCCGTCGATCCGGGTGCCGGTCTCGAGAATGTCGGACCGGACGATGTCCTTTTCCAGGCTCTTGAGCGCCGCGGCCACCGCCTCCTCGTCATGATCCTCGCCGGCGCGCTCCAGGACGTCGGCCCGAACCGCCGCCACCTCTTCCGTCCGGCGCTGCTTTTCCCGGATCCGGTAGGCCGCACGCAGCCCGTCGGCGGCGGTCTCGGCGACGAACGCCTGCACCGGGCCGCGGTCTCCGGCCTCCTCGTGCGACCACGGCTCCCGGCCCGCGCGCGCCGCGAGGGCCGCAATGGCGTCGAGGACCGGCTGCATCCGTGCGTGGCCGAACATCACGGCACCGAGCATGACGTCCTCGGACAGCTCCCGGGCTTCCGATTCGACCATCAGGACCCCGCCCCGCGTGCCGGCCACGACGAGGTCGAGGTCGCTGTCGGAGAGTTCGGCGGCGCGCGGATTGAGCGTGTACGCCCCGTCGGCCCAGCCGACCCGGGCGCCAGCGATCGGACCCCGGAACGGCGCCCCCGACAGTGCGAGAGCTGCCGACGCCCCGATCATCGCGGGAATGTCGGGGTCGTTCTCGAGATCGGCACTCAACACCGTGCAGATGATCTGGATCTCATTGCGAAACCCGGCGGGGAACAGGGGGCGGATCGGCCGGTCGATCAGGCGGGACGTCAGGGTTTCCTTTTCCGAAGGCCGGCCCTCGCGCTTGAAGAATCCGCCCGGAATGCGTCCGGCGGCCGACATCTTTTCCTGATAGTTGACGGTCAGCGGAAAGAAATCCGCGCCCCGGCGGACGGCCTTTCGCGCGACGGCGGTGCAGAGTACCTGGGTCTCGCCGTACGTGACCAGCACGGCCCCGTCGGCCTGCCGCGCCAGCCGCCCGGCCTCCAGCACCAGAGGGCGCCCGCCCCAGTCGATTTCTTGGCGTTGGATGTTGAACATGGGATGGAACACTCCTCTTCACGTTGGCACGTTTCTGGTCCAGACCGTTTGCGTCCGGGTGGCAGGCGGTTCGTCCGGCACTGCCGTTCCGACCCGCCTGAAGCTTGGGGGCGGGCCGAAGCAGCCCGCATCCGCCGCCGGAGAGACGCGAACCGGTTGCCGCCGCCCGGTCTCCCACGATCGACTATTTCCGAAGACTGAGACGACGAAGCACTTCCCGGTACTTGGACTCGTTCGTTCTCTGCAGGTAATCGAGCAGCCGGCGCCGCGAACCGACCATGCCGACCAGTCCCCGACGGGAATCGACATCCTTGCGGTTCGCCTTGCAGTGCTCGGTGAGATTGTTGATCCGTTCCGTCAGGATCGCGATCTGGACTTCGGGCGACCCCGTATCCGACGAATCCCGTCCGTACTCGGAAATGAGCGCGGCCTTGCGCTCGGACAATATCGACATCAGCCCTTCCCTTCGAACCGACTTCGGGTCCGCGGACGATCCCGGAATACCCGTCGGGGAGCAAACTCCCGATTGTACCACTGGCCGACCGCCACAGTCCGGCCGGCACGCGAGGCAACCACCACCCCTTCGCCAAACCGCCTGCCGGGAACCCGCTCCGGACGGATCCGGCAACCCTGCCGGACCTGCACCGCCTCCCGCCCCGTCAGCTCCAGCACCGGGATGCCGGCCAGTGCCGCTTCGAGAGGCAGGAGTCCCGCGCCCTTCCCCCCTTTATCTCCGATCTCGGCCAGTTCTGCAACCGTGAGGGCCTGGTGCTCGGCAAAGCCGCCGGCGCGGGTCCGCCGCAACGCCGCCACGTGTCCTTCGGTCGCCAGCACGCGGGCCAGATCCCGCGCCAGGCTCCGGACGTAGGTACCCGCACCGCAGACCAAGCGAAAGTCCGCGTGATCCGCATCGGGAAGCGCGAGCAGTTCCAGTGCGTGCACGTCCACCTTCCGGGGGTCCGGCCGGACCCGTTCGCCCGCCCGCGCCCGCTCGTACGCCCGGCGCCCGGCGACATGGACGGCCGAGTATGCCGGCGGAACTTGGGTGATGGTACCGGTGAACGCCGGCAAGGCCGCCCGAATCGCCGCCGCCGAAGGCCGGTTCGGGGAGCATCCCGTGACCGTTCCCTCGGCATCCAGCGTATCCCGCGCCTCGCCCCAGCGGATGCGGAAGCGATAGCACTTGGTGCCATCCGTCATCCACGGCACCGTCTTGGTGGCCTCCCCGACGGCTACCGGCAGGACTCCGGTGGCCAGCGGATCCAGGGTGCCGGCATGGCCCGCCTTCGCCGCACCGAGGGCCCGCTTCACGTGCGCCACGGCGCGCGCCGACGACATGCCGGACGCCTTGTCCAGCACCAGCCAGCCGGCCGGCTCAGGCCGCATCCTTCGTTCCGGCGGTACCGAGCAGGCGGTCGACCGCTCCCGCCCGGTCGAGGCGCCGGTCCAGCCGGAACCGGAGTTTCGGAGCATGCCGGAGCTGCGCCCGGCGGGCCACCCGTCCCGCCAGATACGGCGCGGCCCGCACGAGGCGGTCCACCAAGTCCGTCCCCTCCTCCAAGGGCCTCGCCCCGAACGGCAGGACGAAGACCTCGGCGTGCCGGAGATCCCCGCTCATCCGCACCTCCAGGACCGTCACGCTGGCCTCGCGCAGCACCGGGTCACGGAGGGAACCGCCGCCCAGCACATGGACCAGCGCTTCCTGAACCGCCCGCCCGACCCGGTACTTCCGGGCGCTTTCCCATCGACCTCCGGCCACGGCGCCTACGCCTCCAAGGTACGGCGTTCCTCGCGCGCCACGAAGCACTCGATCAGATCCCCGGCCCGGAGATCCTCGTAGTGCTCGAACGACATGCCGCACTCGGTGCCGGACCGCACCTCGCCGACATCGTCCCGGAAGCGCTTGAGCGTCGCCAGCTTGCCGGAGTGGATGACGACGTTGTCGCGCAGCAGGCGCACGTTGGCGCCGCGCCGCACCACGCCCTCGGTCACCTCGCACCCCGCGACGTTGCCGATCTTGCTGACCTGGAAGACCTGCTTGATGCGGGCGTACCCGAGGAAGTCCTCGCGAATTTCCGGCGTCAGCAGGTCGGAGAGCATCGACCGGATGTCGTCGATCAGTTCGTGGATCAGTCCGAAGTAGCGGATGTCCACACCCTGGCGCCGCGCCAGCTGCCGGGACACCGCGTCTGCACGGACATTGAAACCAACCACCAGGGCCGGAGTCGCGGCGGCGAGGGTCACGTCGGATTCGGTGATGGCGCCCACGCCCTGATGCAGGATCTGGCAGCCCACCTCCTCGGTGGCCAAGGCAGCCAGGGCCTGCGCAATCGCCTGCAGCGGACCGTGGGCGTCCGCCTTGACGATCACGGCCACCGTCCGGCGCTGCTCCGAACCCAGGTTCCGGAGCATTTCCTCGACCGAGGCCCCCTTGGCCATCGCCGCCACCCGCTTCTGCTTCTCCATCCGCTCGCGGTATTCGCTGACCTCCCGGGCCCGCGCGTCGCTCCCGACCACGACGAACTCGTTGCCGGCTTCGGGCACCTCGCTCAGCCCCAGCATCTCGACTGCAACCGAAGGGGCCGCCCCCGGAACCTTCCGGCCGCGCTCGTCCGTCAGGGCCCGCACCCGACCCCACTTCGATCCCGCGACGACGATGTTGCCGACCTCCAGCGTGCCGCGCTGGACCAGCAGCGTCGCGACCACGCCGCGGCCCCGGTCCAGCCGGGCCTCGATGACCACCCCTTCGGCCGAGCGGTCGGGATTGGCCGTCAGATCGGCCATCTCCGCCTGCAGCAGGATGGCATGGACCAGCCCATCGAGATTGATCTTCCGGGTGGCCGACACCTCCACGGCCATCACGTCGCCGCCATGGTCCTCGGTCACGATTTCCTGCTGCAGCAGCTGCTTCTTGACCCGTTCGGGATCGGCACCCCGGGTATCGATCTTGTTGATCGCGAGGACCACCGGCTTGCCCGCGGCGCGGGCGTGCCGGGCGGCTTCGACCGTCTGGTCCATGACCCCGTCGTCGGCCGCCACCACCAGCACCACGATGTCGGTGACGTCCGCCCCCCGGGCCCGCATCGCCGTGAAGGCGGCGTGGCCCGGCGTGTCGAGAAACGTGATCTTCCGGCCGTCTTCGGTCGTGATCTGGTAGGCGCCCACGTGCTGTGTGATCCCGCCCGCCTCCCGGGCCGCGACATCCGTCGAGCGGAGCGCGTCGAGGATCGACGTCTTTCCGTGATCGACATGCCCCATCACGGTGACGACCGGGCTTCGCGGAAGCAGGTTCGCGGGATCGTCCTCGGCCGCCTTGAGCCCGATTTCGACATCCGCGGCCGACACCCGCTTCACCCGGTGGCCGAGTTCCCCCACCACGAGTTCCGCCGTGTCGGCATCGATGGACTGGGTCACCGTGGCCATGACGCCGAGGCCCATCAGGGCCTTCACGACCTCGGCGCTGCGCACCGCCATCCGGTTGGCCAGTTCCTGCACGGTAATGGCTTCCGGGATGACCACCTCGCGCACCACCTTCTGCGCGGCGCCGCCCTGGGCCCGCCGCTGCGCCTGCCGCTCCCGCTCGCGGGCCCGACGGACCGACGCCAGCGAGCGCTGCCGCTCGGTATCGTCCAGCGCCTGCTGCACCGTGATCTTGCCCGAGCGGCGGCGTGCGGCCGGCTCGATCCGGGCCGCCGGCTTGCGATGGTCCCGACGCGGCCGGATGCGGGGCTTGCGGGGGCGCTCGATTCCGTCCGGCCCCCGCGGCGCGGCGGGCCGCGGACTGCCAGCGCGCGGAGCCTGGCTCGGACCGGCGCCCGGCCGCGGGGCCGAAGGACGCGGGCCCGCGGAACGGGGAGCCGCGGACCCCGGACGTCCGCTCCGAATCTCGCCCGGACGTCGGTCCGCCGGGCGCCGGGACGGGGCGCCGGAACCCGGGCGGCCGAGAGCGGCGCCGGGCGGCCGCGGTCCGCGGGCGGTCGGCGCCTCGGGGGCGGAGCCCCTGCGGCCGACCGGTCGGGGGCCGCCGCGGATCACGACCCGAACCTCCGGACCCAGCGCACTCGACGGATCCTCGGTGACGCCGGGGTCTCCCGCCTCCATCGGCGGCGGGCCGGAATCCGGCGGATCCCGGACCGGGAGCGGTCGTTCGGCCGGAGGTCGGCGCCCTTGGGGCGCCGCCCCGAGCTCCTGTTCGGGGGGCGGGACGATCGTGACCTGGTCCGCCGGGTCGGGCGGCGGGTCCGACCGCCGGCGGGCCCGTTCCTCCAGGGCCCGGAGGCGGGCCCGGCGCTCCCCTTCCGACAGGCCGCTCGGCGCCGGCCGGCCCGGCGGCGGCGCGACCGGTTCGGTCCGGCCGGGCGACGATCCCAAGGCCGGGCGCAGCGTCAGGGAGGAGGAAGCCGACCGGGCCTTGTGTTCCTCCATCCGACCCCCGACTCCCTTCTTGAAGACCCGCTTCTTGCGCCGCTCGACCTCGACCGGTTTGCTGCGTCCCCGCGAAAAGTTCTGGCGCACCGTCCCGCCGCTCACCGTGCGGCGTAGATGGAGGCTTTCCGGACGACCGCCCTTTGCGTCGGTCTCAGGGCCAAGAGGTTTGTCGGTCATGCCTGATTTCCGTGTCTGACCGGGCGCAGGCCGGCCAGGCGTTGCAGGTCGCGCTCGATCCGGCCGCAGAGCGGTCCGGCCCCGATCGCGAGGTAGGCGGCGGCCCCGCCGAAGGGAGCGCCGAGCATGGCCTTGCGCGGACCGATGCCGACCGCGGCGCCCTGCGCATGGGCGGCCTGCCGCATCCGCGCTGCCTGCGAACCGGCATCCTCGGCCACGACCAGCAGCATCGCCGATCCCGTGTGCAGGGCCTCGAGACAACGGTCGCGTCCGTGCACGGCGCGGCCGGCCCGGCGGGCCAGCCCGACCGCATCGACGATCCGCCGGGCGACCAGCTCCTCGACCTGCCCGGCAAGATTCCCGGGCGCGTCGATCCGGCGCCGGAAGGCCGCGGCGAACAGGTTGCAGCGCACCGCCTCGTCGATCCGCGCCCGCCGTGCACCGACCCAGGCGCCGCGCCCGGGCAGGCGTTCGGCCAAGTCGGGAACCACCTCGGCGCCGTTCGCGACGAACCGCACGAGGCCCTGCCGGTCCTCCGCCGTCCGCGCCACGATACAGCGCCGGCGGACCGGGTCGCGGCCGGCCCGGGCCGGCATCATGCCGTCGCCTCCGGCGACGCCGGCGGCGGCGGATCCTCCGACCCGGGTTCCCCGTCGACAAACCAGTGGGCGCGGGCCGCCATGATCACCTCGCTCGCCTCGTCGCGGTCGAGCTCCAGATCGTGCAGCTGGATGCCGAGACCCATCTCCTCGTCGTTCGCCCGATAGAACACCCGAAGCTTCTCCAGGGCCACCTTGTCCGACAATACTTCGATGACCTCGTCGTTCGAAAGATCCGCAAGCTGATCCAGCGTCCGGATCCCGTTGAGGCCCAGAACCACCAGCATCGACGGACTGAGCTTCTCGAGCGCCGCGACCTCGTCCGTGACGCCGAGCTTCGACCGGATCCTCTGGAGCTCCGCGTTGCGTTCGAGGATCACCTTGGTGGCGCGCTCGCGGAGTTCCTCGGCCACTTCTTCCCGGAGACCCTCGATCTCGGAGAGTTCCTCGAACGGCACGAACGCGATCGCCTCCAGCGAAGCGAAGCCCTCGGAGACCAGCAGGTGCGCGACCACCTCGTCGACATCGAGGGTCGTGACGAACATCCGGATCAACTGCCGCAGTTCCTCCTGGCGTCGATCGGATTCCATCTTTTCGGTCAGGATCTTGATCTCCCAGCCGGTCAGCTTGGTCGCCAGCCGGACGTTCTGGCCGCGGCGGCCGATGGCGTAGCTCTGCTGACTTTCGGGAACCACCACCTCGACCCGCGTCGCCTCGTCGTCGATGATGACCTTGGTCACCTCGGCCGGAACCAGCGCGTTGACGATGAACGTCGCGGTGTCCGGCGACCACTGGATGATGTCGACGCGTTCGCCCTGCAGTTCGCCGACGACCGCCTGGACCCGGCTGCCGCGCATGCCGACGCACGCACCCACCGGATCGATCCCCGGATCGCTCGAGATGACCGCGATCTTCGCGCGGCTGCCGGGATCCCGGGCGGCCGCGACGATCTCGACCACCCCGTCGTAGATTTCGGGAACTTCCTGGGAAAACAGCTTGACGAGAAACTCGTTGCACGCCCGCGACAGCAGGATCTGAGGCCCCCGGGCCTCTTGGCGCACCTCCATGATGTACGCACGAATGCGGTCGCCGGCCCGGTACGCCTCCTTGGCCAAGGTCTGGTCTCGGCGCATGAACCCTTCCGCGCGGCCTAGGTCCACGATCACGTTGCCGTACTCGAAGCGCTTCACGATGCCGTTGATGATCTCGCCGACCCGTCCCCGGAACTCCTCGTACTGGCGCTTGCGCTCGGCCTCGCGCACCAAGCGGTACACCACCTGCTTCGCCATCTGCGCCGAGAGGCGGCCTAGGTCGATCGGCGGCAGCGGTTCGTGGATCCGGTCGCCGATGCCCGCCTCCGGGTCGCGCTTCCGGCCCTCCTCCAGGCTGATCTGCCGGTGCCAGTCGTCGACCGGGTCGGCGACCTCTAGCACCCGCCGGAGGGTGATCTCGCCGGATTTCCGGTCGATGTGCGCCTTCACGTCCAGATCCTGGCCGTACTTCCGAAGCGCCGCCGCCTGCACGGCCTCCTCCATCGCGCCCAGAACCACTTCGGGGTCGATCAGGCGTTCGTTGGCAATGGACCGGGCGAACTCGAGAAGTTCCGGCCGCCCGAGCTCGGGAATTGCGTTCACGTATTGCGTCAATGCGCCTCATGTCCGGCCACCCTCCCCGCGTCGGCGGGAGGAGTGGGCCGGGCTTCCTTCAGGGGTCCGCCGGACGGTCCGGGCCCTTCCGGCCCGGTTCCGTGCGGCCCACCGGTCCCGCGCGGCAACCCGGCCGGGAACGACGGTTCCCGGCCGGGGAGCCGCGGACCCCGGCGGCGGCGGCCGACTCTCGCAACGCCACGCTGCACGGCCGAGGGGACGGCCGGAGAGAGCCGGCGCCCGAAGCATACAGCCTGCCGGCCGGGATTCAACCGGAGGCACGGGACTCCGGGGACGCGGAGCCGGGCGGGCCGCTGCTGCGGGGAATCCGGCCGGCCGCCCGACGCTCCCGCGCCGCCGCCTCGCCGGAGCTCCCTTCGACCGGCCGCGGACCCTTCACGTGCCCATGGTTGATGACGACGGGTACCTGCGCGGTTCTCCCATGCCTGGATGAAATCGATTCCGGCCTTGCCCGTCCGCCAGGCCGGCCGGAGGTGCGCGGTTCCCGGAAGCGGGGGCCGCTGGGTGGGTCGGAATCCGGCGACGCGGGCGAGATCGATCACGAAGGTACGGAGGTCGGGGGCGGGTCGGGCGGTGCGCGGAGGAGGCGGGGATGCCGCCGCCCGCGGTCGAGGATCTCGAGTTCCCGGTTCGTGACGAGATCGAGTACCGGCGGGTCGGGGTGGTCTCGGGCAAGGCGTTCGAGGTCCCTGACGCGCCCGACGATCCCGGGATCGAAGGCGAGAGCCGTTCGCAGGTCGTGGGCGTCTCGGAGCGTGCGGTCCTCGATCCGGGTACCGGCCTTGAGGATCCGGAAGTACTCCTTGAGGGTCCATCGCGCCTCGAACCCGGCGACAATGCGCCGTGCGTGGTCGAGGCCGGGCCCGCCTTCGGCGGTGCGCAGCACCCCGTGGAGCGGCGCGCGGTCCGGGGGCGGGCGGCGTTCCCGGACCGGGACGGCAGCAGGGGCCCCGGCCTCCAGTCGTCCCGGTCCTTCGGCGGCACGAGCTCGACGACGGCGTCGCGGCATTCGAGAAGGGTCTTGCGCTCGAGACGCGGGCGGGGACCGACGGCCGGGCCATGGCGTCCCACAGATCCTGCGGGGTGCCGTCGCGGCCGAGGACCTGGCGCGGGCGTAGCCTGCCGACTGCTCTTCGACCGTGATGCGCCTGACGCCCCAGCTGTCCGGCCTGGCCTTGCATCACGCCGACCGCCTAGTAGTACGGAAACGTTGAACTGACGATAGTATTCTGGCAAGATTTCCGTGTCGGTCCGTGTCGGCCCCGTGTCGGTGCGTGTCGGCACGCGTGAGCGTCCGATCGGTACGGCGCTTTCTTGTTCATCCCCACAGACCCGATGCCGAACATGCAGGCGCTCATGCTCTCTTGGGGATCGGACGGATCCGGTTTCCGGGAACCGAGCCTGTCTGCAGGGGTTCGGTGCGGGGATCGGAGTGGATCATGGCCAACCCTCAGGGCAGGAAGCTCGATCGAGTGCGTCTTTCGGCGCCGGAGCGCCGGGAACTCCAGGCGATCGTCGACGGTACCGGAGCCGCCTGGCGTCGTCGTCGGGCGCAGATTCTGCTGATGGCAGACGAGGGGCGCGACGGCGGCAAACTCCGGGATGTCGACATCGCGCGCGGCTTGGGTATCGGCGCTTCGACGGTCGAACGCCTGCGCAAGCGTTGTGTTCTGGAGGGTTTGGAGGCCTCCCTTCGCCGCCGGGAGCAGGAGAACCGTCGACCGAAACTCCTGGACGGGGCGAAGGAGGCGAAGCGGGTGGCTCTGGCCGGTTCTTCCCCGCCCGAGGGTTGTGTCCGCTGGACACTGAAGCTGCTGGCCGGTCGTCGGATGGAGATGGAGATCGTCGAGAGCATCTCGAAAGAAACGGTACGGAAGACTCGGAAAAAAAGGAGATCAAGCCTTGGTTGAAGCAGTACGGGTGCATTCCCCCGAGCCGCAACGCGCCGTTCGTGGCGGCGATGGAGGAGGTGCTGGACACGGATCAGCGGGATGTTGCCGAAGACGAGGTTTGGGTCTGCAGGGATGAGACCAGCCGGCAGCAGACGAAGGAAACTCGCCTTCCCCGCCCCGTGCGGCCCGGGCAGCCGGAAATCGTCGACTACGAATACGAGCGAAACGGCACGGCCCATCTCTTCCTGGCGTTCGCGCCCAACGAAAACTGGCGTACGGTGAACGTCACCGACCGCCGCACGGCGCGGGACGGGGCGCAGTTCATCCGGGAACTCGCGGACGATCCTATCCCCGGCAAGAAGATCGTACGGGTCATGGACCACCGGAACACGCACGGTCCCGCATCGTTGTATGAAGCCTTTGCACCCCGGGAGGCCATGCGGGTGCGAAAGCGGTTTGAGTTTCGGTACACGCCAAAGCACGGAAGCTGGCTCAACATGGCCGAGATCGAAATCGGCGCGTTGTCGCGACCGTGTCTTCGACGACGCATTCCTGATCGCGCCACCATGCTGCGGGAGACCGCGGCGTGGGTCAAGCGCCGCAACGCGGCCGGCGGCACGGTCGACTGGCGGTTCACGACGGCAGACGCCCGGGTGAAACTGAAGTCCCTATACCCAGCAATTCAATGATTCTGTACTACTAGTGGTCCGCGAAGAGCACGTGGTCGGCGGGGCCGATGTCGGTCGGGGCCTCGCGCACCGCGATGCCGGGGCCCGCGTCGAGGCCGAGCCTGTCCTTGTCCCGTACCCACCAGCCGGCGGTTCGGAGCCGCGCGTCGAGCCGGTCGCGGGCCACTTCTGCGGATTCCGGTGGACCTTGTGCGGCCTGCCGTCACTCATGTCCGGACGCTGCCATGGCGGGACCGGTTCCGAACCGGGGCCGCGACGGAAGATGCCCGCCCGCATCCGATCCGAACGGCACCGGCCGGCGCCGTTCGGGAATCGAGGAGTTCGACCCCGGAGTGGCGGATCACGCCGGCGGCGGGCCCGCACACGACCACCGTCGCCGCAAGAACCTGACGAGGACCGGCACTCCCCTCGGTCCTGCTCATGCGGGTTCGGCGCGGAGGTCGAGGAGGTTCCGCGCCTCGCGCCCGCAGGCCACGCCGATCAGGTGGACCGGGCCGGCATGGTCGCGGTAGGTCTCCGCATAACCCCGCTCGCGCATCTGCGCCAGCGCCGCATCCAGCGCGGCGGCAGCGCCCTCCTCGCCGGCGGCCATCTTGAACTCCAGCACGAAGACCTGACCGCCGAGACGTACCACTAGGTCCGCACGGCCACGATGCGAGGCTTCCTCCGCGCTCAGGTCCGCCCCGGCCGCGCGCAGGCACATGTAGAGGAGGCTCGCATACCAGGCCTCGTAGCGCGCGAGGTCCCCCCTGGCATGCCACTGGTACGGAATCCCCGCGAGCCAGGCGCGCAGCTTCTCGCCGAAGCCCGCGAAGTCGTGCGCCTCCAGCAGCGCGCAGAACTCCCGGCCCCGCTGTACCGGCTCGGTGCCCTCCTCCCCCAGCCAGGCAAGCAGCTCGTCGTTCAGGCTGAGTCGAACCTCGAGGTTGGGATAGTCCAGCCGGTAGAGGATCCTGTGGCCTTGCTTCTCCTCCCCCGCGATGGTCAGGTAGCCGGTCTGGAAGAGCAGCGCCTCGATGTCGACGTCGCCGACCTCGAACTTCGAAACCCGCGACATGTCGGCCAGCCGCCCCTCCAGTTCCATCGGGCTCACGGACTTCTCCATCAGCATCCGGAACAGGAAGTCCGGAGACCCCGTCTCGAACCAGTAGGGGCGGAACTCGCGCTTCCGCAGGAACAGGAGCACATCGTAGGGATTGTAGACCCGCTCCCCGCCCCGCCAGTGGTAGCCGTTGTACCAGGTGCGGATCTCCTCGCGGTCCAACCCGGCCAGTTCGGGCCCGAACACCCGGTCCAGATCCTCCTCGCGGTAGCCGCAGATCGTGGCAAAGTGCGGATCGAGGCTGATGTCCTCGAGATTGTTGAGCCCCGAGAACAGGCTGACCTTCGAAAACATGCTGACCCCGGTGACGAAGACGAAGCGGACATGGCGGGCACTGCCCTTGACGATGCCGTAGAGGCCGCGCAGGTAGTCCCGGTTGGCCGTCGCGAGCTCGGGATCGTGGAGCACGTCGAGGATCGGCTTATCGTACTCGTCCACCAACACCACCACCGGCCGGCCGGTGGCGCAACGGAGGTAATAGAGGACGTTCTGCAAACGCTCCGGACCCGTGCGGGCGGTCGGTACCTGGTCGAGGCCGGCGCCGTGTTCGATGATCGCCAACTGGTTGAGGATGCTGCGCTCGATGTCCCCGGGTTCGTTGTACTTTCCGTCGAAGCTCAGCCGCACCACCGGATGCGGCGAGGACCAATCCCAGTGGGGGTGGATGGCCAATCCCCGGAACAGGGGCTCGTGGCAGGCGAACAGCGACCCCAGCGTGTCCAGCAACAGGCTCTTGCCGAAGCGGCGCGGACGGGACAGGAAATAGTGGTCGCTCTGCTCGACCAGGTCCCGGATGAGCGGGGTCTTGTCGACATAGTAGCTGCCGGTCTCCCGGAGGCGTCGGAAGTTCTGGATCCCGATCGGAAGACGGCGGCGGGTCATCGGTCTCTCCCTTCGCGGCGGCGGCACCTGCGGTCAGGCGGAGAGTGCGGGACTTCCCCGGTCGCGGCCCCCGAAGGTCCCGGAACGGACGCGCCGAACGCACGGCCACGCTATCCGCCTGCCGGTCCACGAGCAAGGGACGAAGGACAGGGCCGCGACCAAGAGTACGTGCAACCCGAAGACCCGTCAGGCTTCCGGGATTTCGGTCGACTCCGTCCAGAGAACATCATGACGAAGACGCCGAGCGACGTTGCGGCGCAGGATCCGTCACGGCGGCCCGGGCGGAGCGTCGCCACCGCGTCCCGCGCCACCTCTGCGTCCTCTCGTCCCTCTGCGATCCGGTCCCGAGCGGCACACCACGAGCCCTCCGGGACCGGAAGCCGGGGGTCCGCGCCCAGGGGTTCCCTTCGATCAAGACTTCGATGGCGAGTTCGATGAGGAACCGGGGGCCGCTCAGGGCGCTTCTCCCGCCGGCCGTTTCCATGCGCCCCACGGTTTCGGGAACCCACGGAGATACCTGTTGCGCGTCTTCCGGTTTCCGGGATCTGACCATGGTTTTCGGTTCTGTCGGATGCAGCAGGGGTCGATGGCGGTCAGCTCGGCACCTGTCGATCCACGGCCATTCGCGCGACCATGGGCTGATGCACACGGATCGAACGCGATGCATTCCTGCCGAAAACGAATCTGAATCGTAGCCGGCTCGTGCCGCTGATCGGTGCGGAACATGCGCACATCCCCTTGATCGTTCCGTGCCTATCCGCTTGTTTCATACACCCACTAGATGTGGGGTAACGGGATGCTGCCATTTTCCGGAGTACCATCCGGCGAAGGTCGGGCCTTCCGTCGTCGCTGCGATCCGAAACCCAGGCAATGACTGGGGAAACTCCAGGTCGGGACGATCGAAAATGTCCATGAAGCATCGCCCTCCTAGTGTTGTGTCCCGCAAATACGAGTAGCTAATGGAATACTGATTAGCCCCATCAGCCAACGAGTTATCAAGCGCGGATCGTTCGACAGCGTCACTCAACTCGTCAGGCCAATTGAACCATTCCTCGAACACTACGAATGATTCCGCATCTACTTTCGTATAGGCCGCAAGCGCGGACTCGATTGTGACCGGCGCTTGAGCATTGATATACGCGTATTTGCGGGACACAACACTAGCTCACCGGGAGCCTACTATATCTAGTGCCCGCACCGAAAAAGTACAATGGTTTGACTCTGAAAGTGGAATCGTGATATAGAGGGGACGAAGAATCCCGCTTTGATGCGGGAATCGGCCGATGAGGTCGAGAATCGGCCGGATTTTCGGGAATCTTCGCGAGAATTGCCATGCGAAACGTCATTCGCCTGCAGATGGAATTGGGTCAGGTTGCGATCGAGGAGATCGAGATCGACGAGAGCTCGCGGGATGACATTCCGCCGCTGCTGCTCGGGCTTCGGTACGTGTATGCCGACCGGTCGGTTCGTGCCCGGTTGTTCGAGATCCTGGAGCAGGGGATCCTTCCCGAGGTGTCCCACACGAAAGGGCGTCCCGGCATGGAGCTGTGGAGGATCCTCGTGATGGGTCTCCTGAAGCAGGTCTTGGGGTGTGACTTCGATCGTCTGCACGAGCTGGTGAACCAACACCATACCGTTCGGAAGTTTCTGGGACACTCCGGCTTCTGGGACGAGACCCGGTACCGGTATCCCACGGTGGTACACAACGTGAGCCTGCTGACGCCGGACGTGCTGGGAGAGGTGTTGCAGCTGATCGCGGAGAGCGGCCATGCGCTGGTGCGGAAGCGGAAGCGGAAGAGCGGCCCGGGCGGTCGTCCGTCGGAGGAGCCCCTGCGGGGCCGCTGTGATTCGTTCGTGGTGAAGACGGATGTGCACTTCCCGACGGACGTTAACCTGCTGTGGGATGCGATGCGTTGCTTGGTGCGCGAGATGGGCCGCTCAGCCCTGCGGGCGGGAGTGTCCGGATGGCGGCAGTGGCGGCATCGGAGCCGGAGGCTGCAGCGGCTCTTTCAGAAGGTTCGGCGGACCCGGCGGGCCCGTCCGGGGCCGATCCAGGCGTACCTCGACGCCTGCTGGGAGGAGGTCCGACGGGCGGAAGCGACGGTTCCTGCGCTTCGAGAGCAAGGCGTCGGAGCCCCCAGGATTCTCCGGATCGAGTCGTACCTCAAGCATGCCCGGAGGCAGCTCGACCAAGTGGACCGCCGCCTGCTGAAAGGCGAGAAGATCCCGCAGGAAGAGAAGGTGTTTTCGATCTTCGAGGAGCACACGCGCTGGTGTGTGAAGGGCAAGGCCGGGGTTCCGGTGGAACTCGGAGTGCCGGTGGCCGTGCTGGAGGACCAGCACGGCTTCCTCCTACACTCCCGGATCCTGTGGGAAGGCGGAGACGTGGATCATGCCGTACCCATGATCCGGGAAGCGCAGGCCCGCTTCCCCGACCTCCGCCTGTGCAGCTTCGATCGGGGGTTCCACAGTCCCTCCAACCGGATCGCACTGGACGAACTGCTGGATCACAACGTGCTGCCGAAGAAGGGAAAGCTCGGTCCGGCCGACCGGAAACGGGCCGCCGACCCGACGTTCCGGGAGATGCGCCGGCAGCATCCGGCCGTGGAGTCCGCCATCAATAATCTCGAGCAGCGCGGCATGGACCGGGTCCTGTCGTATGGGGCGGAGGGTTTTGCGCGGATGGTGGCGCTCTCCATGGTGGCCTTCAATGTCCACCGCATCGGGTTGCTGCTGCAGAGACAGGCCCGGGCCCAAGCCCGACGACGACGAAGACGCGCCGCCTGACGGCGGCGCCCCTCCACCCCGTCCGCGAAGCCCGCCGGGAGCGGGAACGGAACCGCTCGCCCTGGCGTCCGGATTCTGGGTGGGAAGGGCCCGGATGCCGCTGCGAATCGGCAGGAATCCCTTGGAAACGGAGCGACCGGAGGCCCCGGAGGGTGGGTCCAACCCGAAATTTCGCCGGAAGGGCCGCCAAAATGACCATTTTCGGTGCGGGCACTATCTAGTGGGTGTATGAAACAAGCGGATAGCCCGGATTGCTCACCAACCCCTTGTCATGGGGATGGGATCGGTGCTATAGTCGGAATTCGTACAACCATTTCCTTGCTTGCAAGGAGCCCATCCCCATGACGACACAGTGTACTTCACGGCCCTTGGAATTTGCACGCCTCGGACGGCGGCGGATCGTGGCCGGATTCGACGGGGGCCGCATGACCTCCGACGGCGGTGCGCTGCTGTTGCGGGAAGCCGACCGGCTGTTCAAGGTCACGGAGCGTGTGGCGGACGCCTTTGTCGACCCTCGTGCCCCCGGCCGCATCGAGCACGATGTGCAGGCCTTGGTGGCGCAGCGCAGGTTCGCCTTGGCCTTGGGGTACGAGGATCTCAACGATCATGACCGTCTGCGTGACGACCCCGCCTTGGCCTTGGCTTGCGGGGTCGACGATGTGGAGGGAGAGAGACGCGTTCGCGAGCGGGACCGTGGTCACGCGTTGGCGGCCTCAAGCACGCTGAACCGCTTGGAGCTCCGCCCGCCGGACGAGGCGAGCCCGCACCGGTACAAGAAGGTCGTGGCCGACCACGAGGCCCTGGATCGTCTTCTTGTGGACCGGTTCCTGGAGAGCCATGCGGAACCTCCCGGGGAGATCGTCCTGGATCTCGATGCCCCCGACGACCCGGTCCATGGCGACCAAGAGGGCAAATCCTTCCACGGCCAGTACCGTCACTACGGCTTCCTGCCGCTCTTCCTCGTCTGCGGCGAGCACACCCTGTGCTGTCGGTTGCGGACGGCCGCCCGCGGCGCGGCGGAGGGCTCACTGAAGGAGCTGTCCCGGATCGTCGAGCAGATCCGCCACGCGTGGCCCCGGACCCGGATCGTGGTGCGGGGCGATGCCGACTTCGGCAAGAACGACCTCATGGTCGGGTGCGAGGACCATGAGATCGACGATGTCTTTGGGTATGGGCAAAACCCCCGCTTGAACCACAAGATCGCAAAGGCACTCGACCCGTCGAGGCGGCGTTGCCTAGGGTCCGGCAAGCCCTCCCGACGGTATCGGAATCTGCAGTATCGCACACGCAGATCCTGGCCCCGCAAGCGGCGGGTGGTGGCCCAGGCGGAATGGCGGCCCGGACTGCGCGGCAAGAACGCCCGTTATGGGGTGACGAACATCTCCAGAAAGAAGGTCGGCGCCCGGGAACTCTACGAACCATGGTACTGCGCCCGGGGCGACATGGAGAACCGGATCAAGGACCCGCAGTTGTGGCGGTTCTCCGACCGCACGTCCGCCCCTATTCTGCGGGCCAACCAGCTGCGCATGTACTTCTCGGCCTTCGCCGGCATCCTCATCGACCTCCTGCGCCGTGTCGGCCTGCGCGGTACCCAGTGTGCCCGCTGGCGCGTCGACACTCTGCGATCCCGGTTGCTCAAGCTTGCCGGCAGGGTCACGAAGACAGTGCGCAGGTTTTGCCTCTCCTTTGCCTCGATCTTCCCCTTGCAGGAGGTGTTCGCCCACGCCCTCGTCCACCTGCGTGCCGCGGCCCAAGCGCCGCCGGGACCGCAGCTACTGCATCCCATCACCGTCGGATCCCAACGTCTCCCGCAGACGTCCGTAGCAGCATCTCCCGCAGATGTCCGTAGCCGTGGGCCCGGCGCCGGTCCGGGCACCGGCACGAACGGCAAGAAACGACCTTCGAACCGGTCCAACTGCCAAGAGGAGCCGAACCTCGATCCGAAATGCGGCATGAAATCCGTCAGCAGCGCGCTCAGGGAGACCCTTGCCTGCGCCCGAGGCTGAACATCAAGCGATCATTCCCCTTGGTGACGGAACCGGGCTAGGCACGGGATGAACATATACTATATCAATCTTGATCGTTCCATGGATCGTCGGCGACACATGGAAGCGCAGTTTGCCTGGCTGGGGCTGACCTGCCGGAGAATCTCCGCCGTGGACGGTGCGGTACTCGGTGCGGACCGGATCGCTCGGGCCGGCTATCGACAGGAGGCCGGACGAAGGGAGATGAGCCGGGGCGAAATCGCCTGTTTCCTGAGCCACCGAAACGTATGGGACCGGATCGGCGCCGGCGCCGAGGACTATGGCGTGGTCATGGAAGACGATCTCTTGATGTCGCGGCGCGCGAAGGCGTTCCTGACCACCAGCTCCTGGGTTCCCGACGACACCGACCTCCTGAAACTGGAAACCACGCACCTGCGAATCCGGGTGGGAACCGCGAAGACCGGCAGCCGGATCGTCCTCCACGATGCCGGCGGGGAACTGCGGGTGGCGGCCCGCCGGCTCTATCCGACCAGTTCCGGGGCCGGCTGCTACCTGCTGCACCGGACGTATGCACGCTGGCTGGCCGAACGGTACGCCACCTTTTCGTGGCCGGTGGACTACGCCCTCATCGGACCGACGCCGTTCGGGCATGAACCGGCCCACATCCGGCAGTTGATTCCCGCCCTCGCGATGCAGCACATCGTGCACGCACCACACCGGGTTCGGGAAGGAACCGGCGCACGGTTCGAAGCCAGCATCATTGAAGCGGGACGACACTCCGCCGTGCAGGCCTGTTCGCGGACGCGTTCGCCGACGGCAGCGGTCTGGAACCTCGGACGGGCCGCCACGGCATCCTACTGGACCCGCAAGGGGCGGCTGCTGCGGACCCGGATGCTGGAGTCGAGGCGGACCGTGGTTCCGTTCCTGGAGGAACCGCTGATGACGTAACCGTGCGGTACGGCGCGGCGAGCCGCGCACCGCAAGCCCGGACCCGGCCGCATGGTGGCTACCCCGGGCGGGGTTCCGGCCGGCGCCGGCGCGCCCGCCGGCCCTCTCCCTCCGTCCGGAAGAAGGCCCGGGCGCGGCGGGCGCTACTCCGCCGTCTTCGGCCTCGTGGCGTAGGCGCCGGCGGCGGCCCCGTTCGCGAAATAGTGCCTGCACGGAAAATCCCTAAGAGTATGATTACATGAATGAAAAGCCCATATTGACAGGGCGAAGATTCATCGAATCCAACCTGATTTCAGCGGAATATGTCGTCATATGCCATCAAAGAAGGAATCTTCGGTTCCCCAGATTCCAAATATGGTTGCATATACAATGTGTTGTGATTTTCCGTGCAGACACGAAATAGGCGTTGAAGGCGCCGGTGATGCCCTCCGGGCGCTTCTCCCGCTGGCCGTAGGCCAGCGCCGACCAGCGGCCGGTCTCGCCGCCGGAACCCTGGGCGATGGAGTTGGGGCTCGCATCGTCGAGGGCAAAGGTCAGGTCGGCATCGGTCACCTTCTGGAGCCCCACGCTCCACTTCGGATCCACGGCGTCCCCCTCGAAGTTGTCGATCGTCCCGGCCAGGCTGGCGCTCGCGCCGAACACGGCCTTGAGCGTCACGTCCGCCGTGAACTCTCCGAACTTGATGTCCTCGCCCGCCCCGGTGCCCGTAGTGAACGACTTCAGCACCGACAGGCCGACCGCGTTGCCCTCGTAGGTAGTGTCTGCCCGGAAAATCCCTAAGAGTCGGATTACATGAATGAAAGCTCCATATTGACAGGGCGAAGATTCATCGAATCCAGCCTGATTTCAGCGGAATATGCCGTCATATGCCCTCAAAGAAGGAATCTTCGGTTCTCCAGATTCCAAATATGGTTGCATATACAATGTGTTGTGATTTTCCGTGCAGACACTAGTAGTACGGAAACGTTGAACTGACGATAGTATTCTGGCAGGATTTCCGTGTCGGTGCGTGTCGGCACGCGTGAGCGCCCGATCGGTACGGCGCTCTCTGGTTCATCCCCACAGACCCGATGCCGAACGTGCAGGCGCTCACACTCTCTTGGGGATCGGACGGATCCGGTTTCCGGGAACCGAGCCTGCCTGCAGGGGTTCGGTGCGGGGATCGGAGTGGATCATGGCCAATCCTCAGGGCAGGAAGCTCTATCGAGTGCGCCTTTCGGCGTCGGAGCGCCGGGAACTCCAGGCGATCGTCGACGGTACCGGAGCCGCCTGGCGTCGTCGTCGGGCGCAGATTCTGCTGATGGCAGACGAGGGGCGCGACGGCGGCAAACTCCGGGATGTGGACCTCGCGCGCGGCCTGGGCATCGGCGCTTCGACGGTCGAACGCCTGCGCAAGCGTTGTGTTCTGGAGGGTTTGGAGGCCTCTCTCCGCCGCCGGGAGCAGGAGAACCGCCGACCGAAACTCCTGGACGGGGCGAAGGAGGCGAAGCGGGTGGCTCTGGCCTGTTCTTCCCCGCCCGAAGGTTGTGTCCGCTGGACACTGAAGCTGCTGGCCGGTCGTCGGATGGAGATGGAGATCGTCGAGAGCATCTCGAAAGAAACGGTACGGAGGACTCTAAAAAAGGAGATCAAGCCTTGGTTGAAGCAGTACTGGTGCATGCCCCCGAGCCGCAACGCGCCGTTCGTGGCGGCGATGGAGGAGGTGCTGGACACGTATCAGCGGGATTTTGCCGAAGACGAGGTTCTGGTTTGCATGGATGAGACCCGTCGGCAGCAGACGAAGGAAACCCGCCTTCCCCGCCCCGTGCGGCCCGGGCAGCCGGAAATCGTCGACTACGAATACGAGCGAAACGGTACGGCCAATCTCTTCCTGGCGTTCGCGCCCAATGAAAACTGGCGTACGGTGAAAGTCACCGATCGCCGCACGGCGCGGGACTGGGCGCAGTTCATCCGGGAACTCGCGGACGATCCTATCCCCGGAAAGAAGATTGTACTGGTCATGGACCACCGGAACACGCACAGCCCCGCATCGTTGTATGAGGCCTTTGCACCCCGGGAGGCCATGCGGGTGCGAAAGCGGTTCGAGTTTCGGTACCCGCCGAAGCACGGAAGCTGGCTCAACATGGCCGAGATCGAAATCGGCGCGTTGTCGCGACAGTGTCTTCGACGACGCATTCTTGATCGCGCCACCCTGCTGCGGGAGACCGCGGCGTGGGTCAAGCGCCGCAACGCGGCCGGCGGCACCGTCGATTGGCGGTTCACGACGGCAGACGCCCGGGTGAAACTGAAGTCCCTATACCCAGCAATCCAATGATTCCGTACTACTAGATAGTGTCTGCACGGAAAATCACAAAATATTGTATATGCAATCATATTTGGAATCTGGAGAACCGAAGATTCCTTCTTTGGGAGTATCTACTCACCCCCCTACTGATGACGAATCGTTTTTCCTGACGGGTGCGGATCCGGCATTGTCCCTTGCCCCTTTCACTCGCTCGCGGCCGATGACCGGAAGTGCGTGTTCCGGCTGACAAGAAACGGATCGATCTTCGTCATCAGTAGGGGGTGAGTAGATACCTTTGGGAGCATATGACGACATATTCCGCTGAAATCAGGCTGGATTCGATGAATCTTCGCCCTGTCAATATTGGACTTCCATTCATGCAATCAGACTCTTAGGGGTTTTCGGGCAGGCACTAGTAGTACGGAAACGTTGAACTGACGACAGTATTCTGGCAAGCTTTCCGTGTCGGTCTGTGTCGGCCCCGTGTCGGTCTGTGTCGGCACCCACTGGAACCGGGCTGTTCGCTGAGATTCTCGCACCGCTTCTAAGGATCAGATAAAGAACACAATGGGATTATCAGGCCTCTATGGATCAGGTGTCAGGTCTGAGCATCGGGGCCAGCTCATGCCTGCAGCCCCCAATCCAATGATTCCGTACTACTAGGTAGTGCCCGCACCGGAAAAGTACAATGGTTTGACTCTGAAAGTGGAATCGTGATATAGAGGGGACGAAGAATCCCGCTTTGATGCGGGAATCGGCCGATGCGGTCGAGAATCGGCCGGATTTTCGGGAATCTTCGCGAGAATTGCCATGCGAAACGTCATTCGCCTGCAGATGGAATTGGGTCAGGTTGCGATCGAGGAGATCGAGATCGACGAGAGCTCGCGGGATGACATTCCGCCGCTGCTGCTTGGGCTTCGGCACGTGTATGCCGACCGGTCGGTTCGTGCCCGGTGGTTCGAGATCCTGGAGCAGGGGATCCTTCCCGAGGTGTCCCACACGAAAGGGCGTCCCGGCATGGAGCTGTGGAGGATCCTCGTGATGGGTCTCCTGAAGCAGGTCCTAGGGTGTGACTTCGATCGTCTGCACGAGCGGGTGAACCAACACCCTACCGTTCGGAAGTTTCTGGGACACTCCAACTTCTGGGACGAGACCCGGTACCGGTATCCCACGGTGGTACCCAACGTGAGCCTGCTGACGCCGGACGTGCTGGGAGAGGTGTTGCAGCTGATCGCGGAGAGCGGCCATGCGCGGGTGCGGAAGCGGAAGCGGAAGAGCGGCCCGGGCGGTCGCCCGTCGGAGGAGCCCCTGCGGGGCCGCTGTGATTCGTTCGTGGTGAAGACGGATGTGCACTTCCCGACGGACGTTAACCTGCTGTGGGATGCGATGCGTTGCCGGGTGCGCGAGACGGGCCGCTCAGCCCTGCGGGCGGGGGTGTCCGGAGGGCGGCAGTGGCGGCATCGGAGCCGGAGGCTGCAGCGGCTCTTTCCGAAGGTTCGGCGGACCCGGCGGGCCCGTCCGGGGCCGATCCAGGCGTACCTCGACGCCTGCGGGGAGGAGGTCCGACGGGCGGAAGCGACGGTTCCCGCGCTTCGGGAGCAAGGCGTCGGAGCCCCCAGGATTCTCCGGATCGAGTCGTACCTCAAGCCTGCCCGGAGGCAGCTCGACCCAGTGGACCGCCGCCGGCGGAAAGGCGAGAAGATCCCGCAGGAAGAGAAGGTGGTTTCGATCTTCGAGGAGCACACGCGCGGGTGTGGGAAGGGCACGGCCGGGGTTCCGGTGGAACTCGGAGTGCCGGGGGCCGTACTGGAGGATCAGCACGGCTTCCTCCTACACTCCCGGATCCTGTGGGAAGGTCCGGACGTGGATCCTGCCGTACCCAGGATCCGGGAAGCGCAGGCCCGCTTCCCCGACCTCCGCCTGTGCCGCTTCGATCGGGGGTTCCACAGCCCCTCCAACCGGATCGCACGGGACGAACGGCTGGATCACAACGTGCTTCCGAAGAAGGGAAAACTCGGTCCGGCCGACCGGAAACGGGCCGCCGACCCGACGTTCCGGGAGATGCGCCGGCAGCATCCGGCCGTGGAGTCCGCCATCCATCATCTCGAGCAGCGCGGCAGGGACCGGGTCCGGTCGTAGGGGGCGGAGGGTTTTGCGCGGATGGTGGCGCTCTCCATGGTGGCCTTCAATGTCCACCGCATCGGGTTGCTGCTGCAGAGACAGGCCCGGGCCCAAGCCCGACGACGACGAAGACGCGCCGCCTGACGGCGGCGCCCCTCCACCCCGTCCGCGAAGCCCGCCGGGAGCGGGAACGGAACCGCTCGCCCTGGCGTCCGGATTCTGGGTGGGAAGGGCCCGGATGCCGCTGCGAATCGGCAGGAATCCCTTGGAAACGGAGCGACCGGAGGCCCCGGAGGGTGGGTCCAACCCGAAATTTCGCCGGAAGGGCCGCCAAAATGACCATTTTCGGTGCGGGCACTAGGTACCCGTGCGGGCCCGCGTCGTCGACGCGCCGGTGACCGGGGCCGGGGTCGCATCTTGGTGGTAGTACGCAATGGGGTTCGGCCGGACGATGTAGGCGAAGGTATGCACGCGGACCTCGTTGGAGGTGGACCGGGAACGGGTGTGTTCCCGGCTGCTGCTCAGCCAGTACCCGTACTTGGCGTAGGCGATGGGCTCGTAGATCTGCCTGGCTTCCGACCACACGTACTCGTCGTTCGGTCGTTGGGTCGCAAACGCCGCAGTTGCCCCGCAGCGTGCCGACCGCTTCATCCTCGTCCTGGGTCGTGCCGTCGGCGCCTTCGATCTGCCCGAACCGTGCAACGTGCCCTCGCACAACAGAACCCTCATCCTCCCCTTGTACGTCGCCGCCATGCCCCCAGCAGTCTGCCACAGATACTGGCCCGCAAGGGGGGTTCCGGGTGAACCCTGGCGGTTGCGGTCCAGGCTGCCGCACGCCGCGCAGTCCTCCACCCCGTCCGTGGTGCCCGCGGGGAGGCCGTCCGCGGGGATGGAGTAGCGGGGATCCTTGGGGCCGGTCCGAAGCTTGTCTCCGACCACCTCCCGGAACGACACGGAGCCTTCCGGAGCGTCGTCCTCCAACCGGAGTACCTCCGTGACCGTGTGGTCCCCCGCCAAGCCGCCAAGCGTGACCACGGGCGACGCGGTGAGGTACCCTTTCTGCTCGTGGGTCATGCGCACGGCATTGCCGACCGGCCGGTTCTCCCCCGCGGCGCCCCGCCGCGCGAGCGCCGCGTCGATCTGCTGGGCCGCGGGCATGCCGATCTGGGCCGCGGTGCCCATGCCGTCGGCGCCCTTGACCGTGCCGACCGCGTGTCGAAGCGTACCGACGCCCGTCGCGGTCTGGATCGCCTTGATGGCCGCGATGACCCGGTCCGCTTCCGCGATCGCGGCGGCGAGCTGCGCCTTCAGCTCCGCCAGGTCGGGCGTGTCGGCCGGCAGCTGGTTCGCCCGCGTCTGCGCCATTTGGGCCTTCGTCTTCTGGTCCTCGGCCGTCTTGAGCGCCGCCGCGACCGCCGCCGCCGCGTCGAGAATGGCCTGCGCCTTGGCCACGGCCGTGGAGCTCTGGCCGTGTACGGAGATCGCGTCGAACCACAAATCCTCCGCCCGGCTCCCGATCCCGGCCCGCGACTTCTTCGCGGCCGCCTCCGCCGCCCGCACCGCGGCCAGGACCGCGGCGGCCTCCGTGGAGAGCGCCCGACCCGAGGGCCCCGCCGGCGGGTCGGGGTCGTTGCCGGGCTTCGCGGTTTTGGACGACCCGCCGCTGCCGGCGAGCGACCGGCCCGCAGCGACCCGCGCCGCCCCAGCCACATGTTGCATGGTTCGCATCGAATCCCTCTCCTCAAAAGTCCGCCCGCGCCGATCGGTCGGGCCCGCCGCCTACAGCAGTCCCGAAGGGCTCCCCCCGGCTCCGTGGACGGCCGCACGGAACCGAAGCCGGGCGGTACGCCGGACCGCCCGATGCCCCTCGCGGCTCCCCAAGGGGCTCCCGCGAACCCGCACTGTACCCCCGAACCCCCGAACCCCCGGACCTGCAACCCTGCAACCGGATCCCCGCCACCCCGGCACGGCGCCCCCAACCCCGCGCGGACCGAGAACGGCCAAGGTCGGTCGGGACCCGGGGAACTCGTTGGAAGCTGCAGGCAGAAGGGGCACGCGCCGGGGCAGAAAGGACGCCGAAGGTCGAGGACGCGCCGCTCCGGATCGGAGGCCTCCCCCTGCCCCTCGACGCACCGTTCCCGCCCCCTTCGCAGCGGCTCCGAATCCCGGCACCGGTTGGCAGGAGACGGGCGTGGATCCCGAGCCCGAAGGGCGCGGGCGGGCGTCCGAAGTTCCACCGTCCGGACCTCCCCCCGGTGGCCGTCGGATCCCCCGCCGTCGGTCGGGATCCGCCGCCGCCGACCCCGGCGGAACCCGTTCCGGCACCCTGCGGCACCACCCGCGACCGAGGCGCCCCACGGCGAAGGCCGCCGGGTCGCGGCAGATGCCGACCCACACCCAGCCGAGGTCGTGGATTCCGCCGGATCCCCGGTACCTCGCACCGGGCGGCCGTGCCCGGCGCCGGTCCGGGTCCGGGAAGCCGCGCACCCGGACCTCGTCGGAACCTTCCCGGGGGCGCCGGGGACGTCCGCCGCCCCGGACATTTCCAATCCGCTCCTCCTTCTTCGGGTCCACGGAGAGCACCGGCTGCCCGGCCGCGCCCCCCCACCTGCGGATGGACCGGCTCGAACGGCGCGGACCGATCGGGAGGCCGCCCCCTTCCTTCGTCCCGGTCAGGGCCGGCCTCGAACCGCCGAGTGTGCGCCACCGCCGCGAGGACCGGACGCGGGCCGCCGGTGCGATCCGCTCCTGCCGATCCGGTTCTGGATGCCGGACCCCGGCCGGGCGGCGGTCTCCCCCGGGCCGACAACCCGACCCGGGTCTGGAGGCGGCCTCTCGCCGTCCCGCTCGTTGCGGCCCCGACCGATCGGGGAAGACGCCCCGCCCGCCCCCGGGGAGGTCCCCGGCCCGAAGTCGGGTTCCCGTCCCGCCCTCCGGCACGGCCCGGGTCCGCATCCCGGAACGCGCCGACCTCGGGGACCGGCGCATCCGGAACCTCCGCCACGGCTTCGCCAACGGCGGTCGGCCGGGCGGAGCGGGCGGGCCGAGAATCGGCACGCGGCGCGGCCGCCATCAAGGTCGAGACGACCGCCCGCTCCGCCCCCCTCGCCCTTTCAATAGCCCGTTGTTGACGCAATCTGGCTCATGTGCGGTTCCCTTCTGATTGGACGAATTCGAGTCCGGTCTTGAATTTCCGCCACGCCTGCCAGATTTTCGCAGTACCCGGAAGCGGCTGACGCTTGCTGGGCCGGAAGCCCGCCATGCGGGCGAGATCGACCCCAAAGGTGCGGATGTCGGGCGGCTTTCCAGGCGGGGCCCGGATGATGCGATCGTACCGGAGCCATCGGTAGAGAACCCCGATTTCGCGATCGGTGAAGAACTCGAGGGCGGGGCGGTCGGGCTGATCGCGCGCGAGGCGCTCGAGGTCCATGACCCGCCATGCGGTGATGGCATCGAAAGCGAGGCACGTGCGCAGGTCGTCGGCGTCCTGCAGCTTGCGTTCTTCGATCCGGGCGCCGACCTTGAGGACCCGGAAGTACTCCTCGATGGTCCAGCGTGCCTCGTACCAGGCGACCATGCGTCGAGCGTGCGGGAGGTCGGCCTCGCCCTCGGTGGAGAGCAGCACCCAGTGGAGCGGCTCGCGGCCCTTGGGCGGCCGGGCTTCCCGGACCGAGACGGCGAGCATGGGCATCGGCGTCCGGTCGTCCCGGTTCTTCGGCGGCACGAGGTGGACGACGGCGGCGCGGAGCTCGAGGATCACGGTGCGCTGGAGGCGCGGACGGGGTCCGCCGCAGGCGGCGAGGTGGACCGTCTTCGTTCCCAGAACCGGCGGCTCCGCCATGGCCTCCCACAGGTCCGCCACGGAGCCGTCGCTGCGGACCACCCGTCGCTGCCGGCCGCGGTCGGAGCGTACGAGAAGCCCGACGCCGCCGGCGCGCGCCTGTACGAACATTTCCCAGATGTCGCCTTCGCGGTCGCAGACCGTGACCACCCGGGTGTCGGGGCAGGCGGCGGCCAGCTGACGGGCGCGTTCGAGTCCCTGAAGCCAGCGCACACTCTCCGGCTTGACCGCGTCGCGGTCCGTGCCCTCGCGCTGGGTGGCGTCGCAGTCCGGGGCTGCCGTGCCCTCGCGCTGGGTGGCGTCGCGGTCCGGGGCTTCCGTGCCCTCGCGCTGGGTGGCGTCGCGGTCCGGGGCTTCCGTGCCCTCGCGCTGGGTGGCGTTGAGGTCGATCACGCCGAGCGGGCGGCGGCCCTCGGTCACCGCCAGCGTGAAATGGGCAAGGATTCCCCGGGTGCCCGAGCCCCCGCCTCCAAGGTTCACCAGCCCTTTCGTCTTGCAGTGCCCGTTGTAATTCAGCGTCGTGGTGTCCTGCAGGGCGAGGACGACCCGCTCCTGCCGGCAGCGTTCGACCGTGGCTTCGGCGTGGGGATCGAGGATGTGTTCCATCGTGACCCGGGCGCTGGACAACAGCCGGTACGCGGCCTTCTGCGCGGCGGCAGACGGGAAGATCACGGGCAGGGACGCGCCCGGAGCGTTCTCCCAAGCCCGGCCCATCTCCAGCACCCGCGTGCGCACGCGGCCGTCGGGATGCGAACCGCGGCCGTACTCGATGTCGGCCCAGTCGGCGTTCCCGGGCCGCCACGGCTCCGACGTGGTACCGAGGACGGCGCCCCGCTCCCGAGACAGGACCTCGCGCCAGCCCTCGGCCAAGGGCCGGATCCACACCGCCTTCGGCGTGGTCGCACGGCCTCCCGGCGGCCGGCCCGAGGTCGGTTCGGCGCAGCGGCTCCACCCGGCCGCACGATAGCAGGTGCCGCGGTGTTCGGGTCTCACATACGTGTAGACCGCCTGCGGCCGGGTCCCGTGCGCCGCCTTCCAGTCCGCGGCCAGGCGCGCCGTCGACCGGGCCAGCACGTGCGAGGCCAGCCGGGCGACCCGGACGCCGGGCAGCAGGAGAAAGCGGTGCTGCTGGACCAGCTGCACCAGATTCGCGGCCCGCGCCGTCGCCGACCAGCCGATGGCCGCGTCCCGGGCCGCCTGATGCCAGCCTGCGGCCGTATACCCGAGGCCGCCGAGACGGCCGTGGCGCGACGACACGACCCAGAAGTTGAGGACCTTCCCCGGCCGGTGCTTCCAACCCTGCGGATGATGGGTCTCCATCATCTCGCGCCAGCGGCGCCGGTCCGGGGCCGCGCCCACCGGGACCAGGGTGACCGCCCCGAGATCCGCCAGCGTGCACGCCAGCTTCCGGTCCGGGTAGGTGCGCGCCACCTCGCCGCCCGGACGGCCCGGCGTGCGGCACGGACCCGGCCGCGCCGCGGGCAGCAGGAACCCCGCCCGCTTCGCGATCCCGGGCAGAACCCCGCGCGCCTGGGACACGCAGGGCTGGCCCCGGGCGTTGCGCCAGTCCTCGCGTTCGCACAGCTCGCGCGCCAGCGCATGACGCGTCCGGCCGGCCTCGGCCGCCGCCGCCTTCAGCCACTCGACCGTGTCGGCGCGGAGATGTCGAAGTCCGACTTGCATGCCGTCACCATGACGGACGGACCGACGCACGTCAAGTGTGGCGGCATGAAAGCCCCTCGCCCACGATCCCGGCCCGGCCGCCGCCCACCGGATCGCGGCCAGAATCGCCAAGGGCGCGGGGGGCGGCGGCCCTCGGTCGAACCGGCGGGCACAGGGCCCGTCCGACGGCCGGAGATACGTCCGCCGTCGACGCCGTCGGTCGGGGACCGCTCCAGGATGCGGTGCACGGGTTCCACCGCCGACACGGAGCCCGCCGCCGCGAGTCGGGGAGCCGGGGTCCGGCAGGAGAGGGCGCGCCGGGCCGCGCGCCCGCCTTTTTCAGAACTGCCGCACGAAGGAGAGTTCGGCGCGGTCTTGCCGGTAGTCCAGGGTCTGGGCGTTGGTCTCGCGCTCCTCGCGGACGAGCGAGAGGCGGGGGCTGAAGCCGAGCAGGGTGAGCGCGCGATTGTGCACGGACACGGAGCGCGACCGCGTCCGATCCGTACGCGGCTTGAGATCGATGGTGTGGTGGTCGGATCCCCGCCCCTGGTAGTCGGTGCGCTGCAGGAAGACGCGCAGGCCGACGGAGAACCCGGCCGGCAGCGCCAGCACGGCGCCGAGGCCGGCCCGGGGACCGCGCGAGCGCCAGGGTTCGGCCTCGGCGCGGCTCCAGCGCCAGCCGGCATTGCCGTCGAGACGCAGGATCGGCAGGGCAACCCAGGTGGCTCCGAGCGACACATCCCCCACCGGACCGTCGAGCCAGTCGCAGTCGCGGCAGCGGCGCCGGGCGGCGTTCGCCCAGGCGAACAGGACGAGACGCGGCGTCAGGAGGTGATCGCCTTCCAGGCGCAGTCCGAAGCGATCGATTTCAGGCACGCCGGCCGCCCACTGCCGGCTCACCGTCGCCAGCAGGCTGACCTCCGTCCCGGCACCGAGAATCCGGCGCGGGCCGAGATGCGCCGAGACGGAATGGCGGTCGAACTCCCCGCCCTTGTACTCCCGGAGGCGCGCGCTGGCCCCGGAGCGCAGCCACCAGGCGCCCGTCCCGGCCGCGGCGCCGGGGTCGGCGAACGGATGCTGGTATTCGCCGCCGCCCCAGACCAGAAGGCCGAGGCCCGACTTCGGCACCACCTCCCGGTCCAGCGTGAAGGGCAGGCGGCCGAGCGGCGTGTCGAGCCAGATCGTCTGCGTGCCCGAGGCGGCGTTGAGGTTGCTGTTGGGTGCGACGGCCGCACCGAAATGCGCATCCCAGCGCCGCCGGGCGCGCATGACGCTCAGGAACCGCTGGATGTTGGCGGCCACGGCCGGCGGCGGCGTCCCGGCCAGCACCTGCTCGAAATGCCGCCGTGCCAGCGCGTCTTCCTCCTTCAGGAAGAAGGCGCGGGCAAGCTCGAGACGCACGCGCACCAGCTCCGGGCGATCCACGAGAATCGACCGGAACGCGGCGATGGCCGCATCGAGCTTCCCGTCGCGGGCTTCCCGGTCCGCGGCGGCCAGGGCGGCATCCAACGCCTCCATGCCCGCCCGGAACCGCTGGTCGGTCTCGTCCTGGCCGTGGGCCGCGGCGGCGAGCAGAAGCAGCCCGGCAACGGGAACGAGAGCAGGTGCGCGCATGGGATCCTTGTCGGTGCGGGAGAACCCCCGGACGCCCGGGGCGCGTCCGGGGGAGAAGAACGCCCCGGCCGCGAAGCAGCCGGGGCCGGAACGGAGACGCTCCGAGAGCCGCCTACTCCGTCACCACCCTCGCTCCGAAGGCGCCGATCGCGGCCCCGTTCTGGAAGTGGGCGTGGAAGCCGCCGAGGAAGCCCACCGGGCGCTTGTTCATCGTCGCGGCCTAGGAAGAACTCTCGCCATGGGGTCGAACATACCACTTGCCGGCCGGAACCTCACTGCCGCCGGAACCTTGGGCCGTGCCCGGGTCAGCAGCGCCACTACTACCAGGTCCTGTTAACTCAACATGTGGTAGGCTCCAGCCCCCCCTGTTCGTGGGGAGGATTTCCGGTCATGGAACGCACGCAAGCCCAGTACGAGCGCATCGCTCCTGTCTTTCCGAAGCACCGCGGCAAGGTTTCGCTCAGCCATCTGTCGGTTCTCAATGCCATCCTGTACGGGGCCGAGCAGGGATGCACGGGGCGTGGGCTGCCGGCCCATTTCGGCAACGGGCACACCAGGTACACCCGGAGGAACCGCGGGGCGAAGAAGGGGGTCCTGGATCGGGTGTTTGCGGAGTTGCAACGCTTGGAGATCATCCGTGGAAAGGTCGAGGTGCTGTCACTTGGACAGCACCGTGATGAACGTGCATCCGGAGGGTACGGGAGCGCTCAAAACAACGGTGCTCAGGCCCTCGGGACGTCGCGCGGAAGCTGGACTACCAAGCTTCATTGGGTTGCCGCGGAGGATCGAAGCGCCGTGGGGTTTTCCTGGTCCGGAGGGCCGGCGGGGGATGGGCCCTAGGGACGCACACGGCGGAACCGAAGGGCAGTACCGGGCCCTGCACGATACTTGGTGATGGACCAGGCTTGGAAAGGAGATGAGACCCGTGAGCGGGGTGCACGTCGTGGACTGGAACCTGGGGTCCCACCGAAGGCAAATCGGGTTGCGCCCTGGGGCTAGGATCGGGAACGGTACAAGAAACGCAATGAAGTCGAGCGTCGGTTTCGGAGGATCAAGCGATTTCGACGAGTCTTCACAAGATTCGATACGCTTGATGTTGTCTTTACCTTCTTCATCCACTTCGCACTCATTGTCGATGCTCTCAAGAACCTGTAATGTTCACAGTTCCTAGTGGGTGTATGAAACAAGCGGATAGGCACGGAACATTCCTACCTGCGGTTTCCCGACCTCCTCGGAACGGGCCGGCACCCGGTCGCCCGGCACGGCGCGACCGGAATCGAGCGGGTCGGCGGGTCGGCGGAGCCGACCTTCCGGTGCCTGCCTCGGACGCGAACCCCTCCCGGTTCGTCCTTCTTGGCCCGAGGGGGCCGAATCCGGCATCCCGCGTGCTCGGCCTGAGCCTTCGGCGTCGGTCCGCCGACCTCGAAGCCGCGCAGGAACGTCCGGTCTTCCTCGCGGAGACGTTCGTCGACCTCTCGCGTTTCGCCGGAACCGCCGGGTAGGAGGGGTCGTTACCGAGCCCTCCCCACAAAGCCGGAACGGGGAGCGGAAGCCGAAGATCGAGCCGCGTTTCTTGCCCGCCGGAACCCGCACATCCGGACATCGGCAGCGAGCGAGGGAAGGGCATAAAAGATGCCGGATCCGAACGCCGTCAGGAAAACGATTCGTGACTGCTCACCCCCGATGATTTGATCGTGTCTCCCGACAGCGTTCGGGGGCAAGCATCGTCTCGCGGCCCTCTCGCCCGCGGCCGGGGACGGGAGGTGCGGATTCCGATGGGCCAGGACCGGTCCGGTTTTCGGCCGGTCTCCGGTCGCGGCCCGGTTACCGCAGGACGGGTACCTCGAACCCCGCTTGAGAGCCGGCACGAAGCGCAAACCGCCCGTGTTGCGCACCCTCGGCCGACCGCACGTGCACCTGTGCGCGAGTTGGAACGTCCCCGACCTCCCGGGCATCCAGCGCCACGCAAGGAGCCGGACGCGGCGCGACCGGGCGGCATGCCCCGGGGCGCGCGGCGCGCAGTACGGGCGGCGGTGCGGGCGGCAGAGACGGAGAGAGGGCGAGGGAAGAAAGGGTGGGCCGTTACTCCTGCGGGGCACGCGGGATCCGTCCGTTCCGCCCGCGAACCACGGGGCCGAAAGGGATCTGCGGATGCTGGGAGCGCCCCGGAAGGGGTCCGGCGACCGGCGGAGCGAGCAGGGGACCCGGAACCCTGCGGTACCGAGAACCCAGATCCCGCCCGCGTGCAAGCAGAGATGGAACGTGCTCGAGGCGCTTCGGGCGAAACCGGAGGAGCGGATCGTGTGCCCGGCCCGTGGATTCGTGAGGGAGCAGCACTCCTGGAATCCACCTCATCGACAGATCTTCCAGCGGCCGGCCCGCGGCACGGGATCCCGGTTCCGAAACCGCTGGTCGGCTACCGGACCAGTTCCAGCACGGGTCGAGGTACGAGGGCAGGAAACGTCGGCGGCGTGGCGCGGCGGCGCGCGCAACCTGTGCCCCCTCGCCGGGTCACGAACCGGCGGGCACGTGCAGGTGCGGAGTGACCCGACGGCGCAGTTCGTCCGGGATCGGGGCCGCTCGCATGCGGTTCTGATCTGCATGCACCCACACGATCCTGCCTTGGGACAGGAGGTCCTCGCAGCCCGTGCGATACAGGGTTGCGGCAAAGGTGATGCTGGATACGCCGAGCCGTACGACCCTGATCTCGACCTCCAGTTCGTCGTCGAGCCGCACGGGCCGCGCGAAGTCGACTTCCGCGTGGGCCACGTTGAAGTCGAAGCCCGTTTCACGGGCATAGCCGAACAGGTTGAACGGCATCAAGCGAAAGAATTCCGTGATCGCGTTGTCGAAATAGGTCAGGTGTCGGGCGAAATACACCAAGGCCTGGGCGTCAACCTCGTTGTAGCGGACCCGCATGCCCCATCGGAACGGCGGCGGCACAGTGCGGGATCAACCCCGTCGCACGCGACGGGTGCGGGCTTCGAGCCATGTGAGCAGCAGCGGCAGACTGGCCGAGCACTTGAGGATCCTTCCGCGCTGCAGGACCTGCCATTCGGGAACGCGGTCGCCCGAACGATTGCGGACCAGCTGGTATTCGGGCGCCTCGCGAGCGTACCGATACACGCAGAACGTTGCCCGAGTCTCGGAATGACCGATGGCGTAGTCGTGCCACAGACCCGCCTTGAGCATGCGTGAGAAGAGTCCTGCCAACTGGCTGATTTCCCCGTCCCGGAAGACATTGCCCGGGTGGGGCACCCTCCGGCCCGGACGTGACACGATCCGGGCCGCCAACACGCTGGGCGTGGGTTCCGCCGATCCTTCCATAGCACGGCAGTATGGCCGGATCGTCCGGCGGGTGCAACCCTTCGGCTGCACCCGGAACCGGGGTCCGCCGGAACCGAAAACGATCCGCGCCGGCCCAGTCGGCTATCATCGGGCGCGGCCCGAGCGGCCGGCGGTGGGCGGGTGTGGCGGAATGGGTAGACGCGCCGGATTCAAAATCCGGTTCTGGGAACAGAGTGTCGGTTCGAGTCCGACCACCCGTACCAGCAGGAATCCACGAACCATGCGGTCGCGGGCATTCCGAGGCCGGCGTCGTGATGCCAGCGCTCCCCGGACGGCTCCGGACGCGCGGCAGGGAGGGTACCGGCGGCGGTCGCCCGTCTCGCCCGGCGCTCCGGCGCCGACCGGGCCGCTCGGCAGATCGTCCGGTCCTGGGGGTTGGCCGGGGTCCGCTCCGGCCGCGGGGCCGAGGATCCGCAGGCCGGAGCCGGCTTCCCGGGGGCCGGGTCCGGCCGGTCCGCACGGGGCGCGGGCGCCGATCCGTTCGGCACCGGGCCGGTGGGGATGAAGGGGAGAGAGTCCGCGCCGACCGGGGTCCCACGGGGGCCGACCCGGAACTCCTGCCGTCCATCCCACGTTTCCGGACGCCTAGTAGTACGGAAACGTTGAACTGACGACAGTATTCTGGCAAGCTTTCCGTGTCGGTCTGTGTCGGCCCCGTGTCGGTCTGTGTCGGCACCCACTGGAACCGGGCTGTTCGCTGAGATTCTCGCACCGCTTCTAAGGATCAGATAAAGAACACAATGGGATTATCAGGCCTCTATGGATCAGGTGTCAGGTCTGAGCATCGGGGCCAGCTCATGCCTGCAGCCCCCAATCCAATGATTCCGTACTACTAGCTTTCGTCTGCGTCCAGCGCGTAGCCGGTGGCCCACACGGTCCGGATCAGGTCGGGGCCGCCGCCTTCGTTGAGGGCCCTGCGCAGCCGTCGGATATGCACGTCCACGGTGCGTTCCTCGACGTAGATGTTCTCTCCCCACACCGAGTCCAGCAGCTGCTGGCGCGTGAAGACCCGTTCCGGCGTCGCCATCAGCTTGCGCAGCAGCCGGAACTCGGTCGGCCCCAAGTGCACCCGCCGTCCGGCCCTGCGGACCCGGTGGGTCAGCGAACTCAGCTCGAGGTCGCGATAGACGTAGGAGGCCTCGTACTCCCCGGACGCCTGCGGGCCGCGGCGCAGCAGCGCCCGGACCCGGGCCAGCAGCTCGGCCGTGGAGAACGGCTTCACCATGTAGTCGTCCGCGCCGCCGGAGAATCCCTGCAGCAGGTCCCTTTCCGCACTGCGGGCGGTGAGAATCAGGATCGGAAGCCGGCTCAGGGCCGGCTCGCGCCGGGCCGCGCGGCAGACATCCACCCCGGAAACGGTCGGGAGCATCCAGTCGAGGACGGTCAGACTCGGGCGGTTCCTGCGGAGCAGGTCGAGCGCCCGGGCTCCGTCGTCGGCCTCCTCGACGCTGAAGCCTCCGGCCACGAGATTGTAGCAGATGAGATCGCGGATCTCGTCGTCGTCCTCGACCACCAGGATGCGTTCGGTCATGGCGCGTCGTCGGGTGCGGACCGGCCCCCCATCAGCATGTCCTGACCGCGGAGGCGGTCCTCCGAGGCGCGGGTGCCGATCATCACGTAGTCCACGAGTTCGGCGATGTTCGTCGCGTGGTCGGCAATGCGCTCCAAGTTCTTCGCCACGAACAGGAGATGGACTCCCGGCGTGATGCGATGCGGATCCTCCAGCATGTGGGTCAGCAGCTCGCGGCACAGTCCGCCGTACATGTCGTCGAGCTCGCGGTCGCGGTGGCGGATCGCCTTCGCCTGCCGGATGTCGCGGTCGCGGAAGGCGTCGAGGGCGCCGCGCAGCATCGTGTGCGAGGCGTCTCCAAACTTGGGAAGCGCGTAGAGCCCCGGCACCTCCCGCGTCTCGCAGAGGACCACGACGCGGCGGGCCATGCTGGCGGCCAGGTCCCCGGCGCGCTCGAGGTTGCCCGCAATCTGGATCGCCGAGATGGTCAGGCGAAGGTCCTGCGCCACCGGCTGGCGCAGCGCGAACAGCCGCTCGACCTGGTCCTGGATGTGCTGTTCGCAGCGGTCGATCTCGGCGTCCTGGTCGACGATGCGGGCGGCGGCCCGGCTGTCGCGCTGGGTGACCGCCGTGACGGCGCGGGCGACCTGGGCCTCGACCAGGCCGCCCATCTGCAGGAGGCTGCGCTCGACCTTGGCGAGGTCTTCGGTGAACGCTTTGACCGTATGTTCGGCAGGCATGCGCAGGCTCCTCGGGAACGTTCTATCCGAACCGACCGGTAATGTAGTCGTGGGTCGACGGCTCGGACGGATTGGTGAAGATCTTCTTCGTGTCGTCGAATTCGATCAGTTTCCCCAGATTCAGGAAGGCGGTCTTCTGCGACACGCGGGCCGCCTGCTGCATGTTGTGGGTCACGATGATGATCGTGAATTCCGACCGGAGTTCGTGGATCAGCTCCTCGATCGTGGCGGTGGCGATCGGATCCAGCGCCGAGCACGGTTCGTCCATCAAGAGCACGTCCGGGCGGACGGCAATGGCCCGGGCGATGCACAGGCGCTGCTGCTGGCCGCCCGACAGGCTGGTGCCGGGTTGGTCGACCCGGTCCTTCACTTCCTCCCAGATCCCGGCCCGGCGCAGGCTGGTCTCGACCAGTTCGTCCAGCTCGCCCCGGGTCGGCGCCATGCCATGGAGCCGGGGGCCGTAGGCGACGTTGTCGTAGACCGACTTGGGAAACGGATTCGGTTTCTGGAACACCATGCCGATCCGGGTCCGCAGCTGCACCACATCGACCTCCGGTCCGACGATGTCGCGGCCGTCCAGCCGCAGGCTCCCGGTCATCCGGCAGCCGTCGATCAGGTCGTTCATGCGGTTGAAGCACCGCAGCAGGGTCGTCTTGCCGCATCCCGACGGACCGATGAACGCGGTGACCTCGCGGGCCCCGATGTCGAGGCCGACCTCGAACACCGCCTGCTTCCCGCCGTAGAAGACCGAGACCCCCCGGGCCGTCAGTTTCGGTGGCGAAGGAGAGGATCCGCCGGCAATCACCATGAGGTTTCGAACTTTCGTCGGAGCCAGACGGCCAGGCCGTTCATCACGAGCAGGAATCCCATGAGGACGAGGATGGCCGCCGCCGTCTTTTCCGCAAAGCCGCGCTCCGGGCTGTCGGCCCACAGGTAGACTTGGGCCGGCAGCACGGTGGACGGATCGGTGAACCCGCCCGGCACCTCGACGATGAAGGCCACCATCCCCATCATGAGCAGCGGCGCCGTCTCCCCCAGGGCCTGTGCCATGCCGATGATGGCGCCCGTCAGGGTGCCCGGCGCCGCGACCGGGAGCACATGGTGGAAGACCGCCTGCACCCGGCTGGCGCCCAGCCCGATCGCCGCTTCGGCAAACGACGGCGGCACCGCGCGGATCGCGGCCCGCGCGGAAATGATGATGGTGGGAAGCGTCATCAGGCTCAGCACCAGACCGCCCGACACCGGGGCCGACCGCGGCAGGCCGAAGACGTTGAGGAACAGCGCGAGGCCCAGCAGGCCGAACACGATCGACGGCACCGCGGCCAGATTGTTGATGTTGATTTCGATCAGGCGCGTGATCCGGTTCCGGGGCGCGAACGATTCGAGGTAGACGGCGGTCATCACGCCGACCGGGAACGACACGACGAAGGTCACGACCAGGGCCAGCGCCGAACCGACCACGGCGGCCAGGATGCCGGCTTCTTCCGGGTTGCGGCTGTCGCCCCGGGAGAAGAAGTTGCGGTTGAAACGGAGGTCGATGCGGCCGGCGGCGTCCAGCTGCGCGAGGCGGGCCAGCGCGGCGTCCGAGATCGGACGGTCGGCTTCCGGCAGCGCGGCGTCGATGCGCCCCTTGTAGAACTGGTCGACCGGATCCGAGGCCAGCACCCACACGTCCTGCACCGTGCCGACGAGCGCCGGATTCGCCTCCACCGCCTCCCGCAGGACATAGACCGTGCCGGCGCTGACCAGGCCCGTCAGCGCGCGGCGTTCGGCCCGCGAATCGCCGGCCTCGGGAAAGAGGTCCGCCAGTCCGGCCTGCAGGATCTGCCGGTAGCGTCGGTCGTCGACGAGTTCCGGCTCGAACTGGACGGTCAGCCGGATCTCGGTCTGCACGAACCCAAGGTAGCCGCGGCTGACGATGCTGGCGAGGAACACGACCAGAAAGCCGAGCGCCACGGAGATCGCGAGAATCCCGTACAGCTGGAACCGGCGTTCCGACTGCCGGCGCCGCCGGAGGCGGTGCCGGGCCGTCGCCCGGGTGCGGATCGTCGAGGGGCCGGAGCTAGTCATACCGTTCACTGTATTTCTGCACGACCCGCAGCGCGACCACGTTGAGGGCCAGGGTCACGAAGAACAGCGTCAGGCCCAGGGCGAACGCCGCCATGGTCTTTTCCGAATCGAACTCGTGGTCGCCGACCAGCAGGGTCGCGATCTGCACCGTGACGGTGGTCACGGCCTCGAACGGATTCGCGGTCAGGTGGGCGGACAGGCCCGCCGCCATCACCACGATCATGGTTTCGCCGATCGCGCGCGAGATGGCGAGCATGAAGGCGCCGACGATGCCCGGAGTGGCGGCGGGCAGGAGCACCCGCCGGATCGTCTCCGAGGTCGTGGCGCCCAGGCCGTACGAGGCTTCGCGCAGGGACCGCGGCACCGAGGTCATGATGTCGTCGGACAGGGAGGACACGAACGGAATGATCATGATGCCCATCACCAGCCCGGCCGCCAGCGCGCTGTCCGACGAGATCGCGAGCCCCAGGTCCGCGCCGAGGCCGCGTAGGTTCGGCGCCAGCACCAGGGCCGCGAAGAAGCCGTAGACGACGGTCGGGATCCCGGCGAGGACCTCGAGCAGCGGCTTGATCACCGCGCGGGCCCGGGGGTGGGCGTACTCGGAGAGATAGATCGCCGACATCAGGCCGATCGGCCCGGCCACCAGCATGGCGATGAGCGTGATCAGCAGGGTGCCGGCGAAGACCGGGATCGCGCCGAACGCGCCGGAAGCCGCGACCTGGTCCTCCCGCAGCGCGATCTGCGGCGACCACTCGAGACCGAAGAAGAACTCGAACGGCGAGACGAGCCGGAAGAACCGGAAGGTCTCGACCACCAGGGAGAGGACGATCCCGACGGTCGTGAGGATGGCGATGAGGGACGCGACGAACAGGGCCACGAGCAGGGCGGCCTCGACCCGGTTCCGGGCCGTCAGTTCCGGCCGGATCCGCCGCCAGCCCCAGAAGAACCCGAGCGCCGCGACCGCCGTCACGACGGCTAGGCGGGCGCCGGCGGCGAGCGACTCGAGCCGCACCAGCAGGTCGACCGACGCGGCCGGCACGCCTGCGGTCCGCACCCCGGCCGCGGCGTTCTCGATCGCGACGTACAGCAGCGTCGCCTCGGGCCCCGCGAGCTCCGGGTAGTCGGCCAGCACGAGATGGCGGACGACCGTCCCGTCGACCACGGTCCACGCGGCGTAGACCAGCGTGGCCGGCACGACCGTCCAGAGCGTCCCGTACCACCCGTAGTGCGCCGGAAGTCCCGACAGCGCCGGCTCCGGCGCCGCCCCGACCCGGGCCCGGGACGCGTGGAACGCGCCGAGGCCGAGGAGCGCGACCGTCAGCAGCGGAAGGTACGAGAGCAGCATGGCGAGCCGGGCGGGGACGGCCACGGCGGCCGTCCCCCGGCAGGCGGCCTAGAGACTCTCGAGCGGAGTCAGGCGGGCGGCGTGGTCGCCGAACCGGCTCCGCTCGTCGGGCGGCAGGGGAATGAGGCCTTCCTCGGCGAGGTAGCCCTCGTCGCCCCAAGCCTCGCTGCGGGTGAACGCCGAGACGTACTCGCGGATGCCCGGAATGACGTCGACATGCGCCTTCTTCACGTAGAAGTAGAGCGGTCGGGAGACCGGATAGGCCCGGGCCGCGATCTGCTCGAACTCGGGCGCGACGCCGTCGATGGAGGCCCCCTTCACCCGGTCGCGGTTCTGGTCGAGGAAGGAGAATCCGAAGACTCCGAAGGCGTCCGGGTTGTCGGCCAGCTTGTGCACGATCAGGTTGTCGTTCTCGCCCGTCTCGATGTAGGCGCCGTCCTCGCGAATCCCGCGACAGACCGCCCGGTAGCGCTGCTTGTCCTCCTGCTTGATGGCCTGCAGTTCCGGAAACGTCGTGCAGCCCCCCTCGATCGCGAGCTCATTGAAGGCGTCCCGCGTGCCGGAGGTCGGCGGCGGACCGAGCACCTCGATGGCCACGGCGGGCAGGGCAGGGTCGACGTCCGCCCAGGTCCGGTTCGGGTTGGCGACCAGCCGGCCGCCTTCCCGGTTGCCTTCGGGCACCTGCTTGGCCAGCGCCAGGAAGAGATGGCGCCGGGTCAGCCGGACGTCGGGGGCGGACCGGGCATTCGCGAGCACGATGCCGTCGTAGCCGATCTTCACCTCGACCACGTCGGTGACGCCGTTCGCGCGGCACTGGTCGAGCTCGCTGCCCTTCATCCGGCGCGAGGCATTGGTGATGTCCGGGTGTTCGGTGCCCACGCCGGCGCAGAACAGCTTCATGCCGCCGCCGGAACCGGTGGATTCGATCCTGGGGGTCTTGAAGTCGGAAGCCCGGCCGAAGTTCTCCGCGACCACGGTGGCGAAGGGATACACGGTCGAGGATCCGACGATGTGGATCTGGTCGCGGGCCTGCGCGGCCCCGGCCGCGGCGGCCACGGTGCCGGCGACGAGGGCGGCACCGACGAGACGATGACGATACTGCATGGTGTGGGAGGCTCCCGGGTAGGACGGGGGGCGATTCGCCCCGAGGACGGCACTGGGATACGGGAGGTCGTCGGATCCGGTCGTGTAGAAAATGCGAAGATTATGTGACAGGGGTCCCGGCCGGAGCGGCCGGCCGCGGCTCCCCGAAGGTCACGCCGATCGTGCAGCCGGCGCCGGGCTCGCTGCGCACGTCGAGTTCGGCGCGGTGCCGCCGCGCGACATGCTTCACGATCGCCAGCCCCAGGCCGTGCCCGGGAATCCGCCGGTCGCGGGCGCGGGCGGACCGGTAGAACCGCTCGAAGACGCGCTCGGCTTCGCCCGGCGGGATGCCCTCGCCGTCGTCGGTGACCGTGACGCGCGGCGGATTCGCGGTCACCGCGAGGCGCACCTCCCCGCCCTCGGCCCCGTACTTGATCGCGTTGTCGAGCAGGTTGCTCACGAGCTGGCGGAGTTGTTCCGGGTCGCCCGGAACCTCGACCGGACCGTTCGGCAGGTCGAGGCGGATCCGGATTCTCCGCGGGACCGCCGGCCCGGCCAGGTCGTCCGCCACCTCACGGGCGAGCAGGACCAGTTCGACCCGGCCGTCGGGCGGCAGCGTCTCGCTCATCTCGACCGCCGAAAGATGAATCAGGTCGTCGAACAGTTTCACCATCCGGGTGGCCTGCTTGCCCAGCCGGTCGAGGTACCGCCGCCGGATCTCGGGATCGTCGCGCCCGGGCCCCTGCAGCGTTTCGACCATGCCGAGAATGGCGGTCAGCGGGGTGCGCAGCTCGTGGCTCGCGTTGGCCAGGAACGTCGCGCGGGTGTCCTCGACCGGAGTCGCACGGGCGAGCGCGACGCAGACCATGACCTGGTGCGGCGCCCGTCCCGAACGATCGTCGAACGGGTGCACCGACACCTGATGCAGACCGCCGTTCTGGGCCGGAAGGCGGCACTGGACGGTGTGCGCCGTCCCGTCGCGGACGGCCGCCTCGAAGACCTGCAGGCAGGCCGGGACGCGGGTGAGTTCCGGCAGCGTGCGGGCGGCGGGCGCCGGCCGGAACAGGGCGGCCGCCGGCGGGTTGGCCCGGGTGACGCGTCCGTCGGGGGCGAGGCAGAGGACCGGCATCGGCAGCCCGGCTAGGAGTCCGTCGACGAACCGGTCGCAGCGCGCGACGCCGGACCGGATCCGGCCGACTTCGGACTCCAGCTGACCGAGGCTGCGGGCCAGCTCGCGCAGGCCGCTGCCCGAGAGGTCCGCCGCCGGTCCGGGCTCCCCGTCCCGGAGGGCCCGGACCCACCGGACCAGGCGCTCCGAATCGCGGATCCGCGCGCCGACGGCCACCGCGCCGGACAGGAACAGGGCGACCCAGATTCCGGCCGCCGCCCGCCCGTCGACCTGGTCGGCGGCGGCCGCGGCCGTCAGCACGACGGCCGCGGGCGCGGCGGCGCGCAGCGCGGCGCGCATCCGCTCGGCCGTCCCCACCGGGGCGCCCTGCCGACGGCCCCGGGTTCAGTGCTCGTCCGCGATTCCGTGCACCGCCAGCATGGCCGCCGTGACGATCTCCGACACGCGCGCCCCCATCCGCGTGATCTGGGCCGGATGGGTCAGACCGGTCAGCATCGGCCCGAGGATCCGGCACCCGCCGGTTTCGCACAGCAGGTGGACCGCGATGCTGGCGGCGTGCAGCCCGGGCATGATCAGCACGTTGGCCGGTCCGTTCAGCCGGCAGATCGGATAGTGTTCCTGCAGGTCGGTCCGCAGCGCGACATCGGGCGCCATCTCGCCGTCGTAGGCGAAGTCGGTCGCGCGCTCGTCCAGCAGTTCGACCGCCCGGCGCACCCGCCCGGTCTCGGTGCTCATCGGCCGGCCGAAGTTGGCAAACGACAGCAGGGCCACCCGGGGTTCGTGACCGAACCGCCGGGCCGTGGCCGCGGCTCCGACCGCGATGTCAGCCAGTTGCGACGGGGACGGGGTTTCGTGAATGGTGCTGTCGGCAATGAACAGGGTGCGCCCGCCGGTCACCGCGATCGACAGCCCGAAGATCTCGCCGCCGGCCGAGGGATCGATGACCCGACGGATGTCGGCCAGCGCCGCATAGTGGTTCCGGGTGGTGCCGGTGACCAGGGCGTCGGCATCGCCGAGCGCGACCGCACAGGCGGAGAACACGTTGCGGTTGCGGTTGACCAGGCGCTGGCAGTCGCGCCGCAGATAGCCCTTGCGGGCGAGGCGCCCGTACAGGAAGTCCGTATAGGCGTCGGTCCGCGTGCTGACGGCGGCATTGAGGATTTCGAAGCCGGCGGCCGAGCGGATGCCCAGCCGGTCCAAGCGGGCCAGCACCCGTTCCTCGCTGCCCACCAGCACCGGGGTGCCGCACCCTTCGTCCCGCCAGCGGGCGGCCGCCCGGATCATGCGGCTTTCGTCGCCTTCGGCAAACACCATGCGGCGCGGCACGGCCCGCACCCGGTCGCTCAGCACCTGCAGGATCGAGGCCGTGCGGTCCAGCCGCGTCGCCAGGGTCCGCCGGTACTCCTCGGAATCGCGGAGCGGGCGCCGGGCCACGCCCGAGGCGACGGCGGCGCGGGCGACCGCGGGCGGAATCTGCGTGATCAGGCGGGGATCGAACGGTTTCGGAATGATGTGGTCCGGTCCGTAGCGCAGGGTCTGCCCGGCGTAGGCGGCGGCGACCTCGTCGGGGACATCCTCGCGCGCCAGCATCGCCAGCGCCTCGGTGGCGGCGACCTTCATCTCCATGTTGATCGTCGACGCCCGCACGTCGAGGGCGCCGCGGAAGATGTAGGGGAAGCCGAGGACGTTGTTCACCTGGTTCGGGTAGTCCGACCGGCCGGTGGCCACGATCGCGTCCGGGCGTACCTCGGCCAGATCCTCGGGACGGATCTCCGGATCCGGATTGGCCATCGCGAAGACGATCGGCCGGGCGGCCATCGACCGCATCATGTCGGCGCTGAACGTTCCCTTGGCCGACAGCCCGAAGACCACGTCCGCTCCGTCCAGGGCCTCCGCCAGCGTCCGGGCGCGGGTCCGGACGGCATGCGCGGACTTCCACTGGTTGATCCGGCCGCGCCCCCGGAACACGACGCCGGAGCGGTCGCAGAGGACGATGCTGTCCGGCGGAGCACCCAGGGCCCGGAGCAGTTCGGCGCACGCAAGGCCCGCGGCCCCGGCGCCGTTGATCACGATGCGCGTGTTCGCGAGGGCGCGCCCCGTCAGGTCAAGCGCGTTCAACAGGCCCGCCGCGGCAATGATCGCGGTGCCGTGCTGGTCGTCGTGAAAGACCGGAACGTCGAGCACGTCCGACAGCTGCTGCTCGATGACGAAGCACTCCGGCGCCTTGATGTCCTCGAGGTTGATGCCGCCCCAGCTTCCGGCGATCGTGCGGACCGTCTGGACGAAGACGTCCATGTCCTCCGTATCGACTTCCACATCGATCGCATCGATGTCGGCAAACCGCTTGAAGAGCACGGCCTTGCCTTCCATCACGGGCTTGGAGGCGAGGGCGCCGAGGTTGCCGAGACCGAGCACGGCGCTGCCGTTCGAGATGACCGCCACGGTGTTGCCCTTGGACGTCAGGTCGAAGGCGGCGGCGGAATCCCGCTCGATCTCGAGACAGGGGATGGCGACTCCGGGGGAGTAGGCGAGCGAGAGATCGCGGGCGGTGGCGAGCGGCTTGGTGGGGACGATTTCCAGCTTGCCCGGCTTGCCTCGGCGATGAAACTCCAGAGCCTCCTCGGTCGTGTAGCTGTGGAGCGGCGTCTGATCGATCATGTGCGGTTCCGGCTGCGTCCGGCCGGGCCCGGCCCGCCGTCGACACGCCCTGTCCGGTGTTCGGGAAATCCGGGGCGCCCGGCTCCGTGACGCGGCCCGGGCACCACGCTGCGGAGGCCATCGTAGCGGAGGTTCCGTTTCGGAACGAACCGTCCCCGGCCGCCGCCGGGATCCGGGTTCGGTCGCGGCGCCGGCCGCAGCGACCCGGTCCGCGCCGCCCGCCGGAATCCGGCTTCCGGAGCCGCGCCAGGGCTCTTCCGTTGTCGTCCTGGCGATCGGCGCATGCTGATTTTGGTCCGGACATTCCGTTTTCGCCGTGGCAGTCTACCTGCGGTTTCCCGGCATCCTCGGCCAGAGCCGGCGCTCGGTCGCCCGGCACGGCGAGACTTGGGTCGCGCGGGACCGGCGGGACTGCGGAGCCGCAGTTCCGGCGCCGGCATCGGATCGCGCACCCTTCCCGGTTCGTCCTTCCCGGCCCGAGCCTTCGGCGGCGGTCCGCCGACCTCGCCGCCGCGCTCGGAGATCCGGTGTTCCTCTCGGAGACGTTCGTCAACCTCTCGCGCTTCGCCGGAACCTGCGATCACGCAGCGCACCGGCGCTCACCGGGACAAACGCACGGCTTCGGTCGGCATTGGCGGCTTACAAGGAAGGAGCAAGCTGGTGTGGTACCGGCAATTGTCGTCGCAGCGTGCATGAGGTTGACAGACGCAGCGGACGACGCTACCGTTCTACAAGCCCACTACGGTGATCGCCGAGACCGGTGAGAATGGCGTTGACTTGCTGAGGAGAAGGAGGCAGAAATGAAAGTGAATATCGAGATCGACGGTGCCAGATACGAAGTAACGGCCGGCCTGGTCAGCGCTCAAATAATCTATGACTTGGTCGGGTGTGAGGACGGACGTCTGTTTCTTAGCCAACAGGATGATATCGATATTCCGCTCGACCCTGCTAGCTTTCTTGTGGTCAGAGGGCATGAGTCGTTTGTGACCGGAGAGAGTTCGATAGAAAACAATCCGCCACTACGAAAAGCAATCCAGCTGAGGCTAAATGGCGAACTAGGCCCGGCACTTCCGAAGGCAAAAATTACTGGAAAAGAGATCAAGACATTCGACATTGAACACTCGGAAGGTCGTCTCTTTGCTGACATTGCCACCGGGCCCGATGCAGAGATCGCAGACGACACGAAGGTTCTGGTGCAGGAAGGAAACGCCTTCTTCCTGATTCCGGCAAGTGACGGTTCCGGTGTTGGAGATCCGATAGACATTGAGGACTGCAGTCGGCATGGCCGCCCGCCACCTAAAGGGCAAAAATATCGAATCAGGATTGATCGAGAAAAACATACCGTTAAGGAAGAAAAAATCACGGGAACGCAAATCTTGGCACTGGGCGGCAAGACCCCGGAAGAGTGGGCGTTGAACCAGAAGTTAGGCGATGGAAAAAGAGAGCGAATCGAGGCAGACGACTTCGTTGACGTCTCACGACCCGGCGTAGAACGGTTCGAGACCGTTCGCCGTCAGGCGCAGCAGGGACGTGAGTGACCCCTTTGAACTGCTCCCGGAGGATGTGGAATACCTTGATGCGAATCATCAAGGTCGATGGCGAAAACTCAACGAAGGGAGCGGAAAATGCGGCCTTCTGATAGAGGGTTTTCCTGTTCCGGCTGGATTCGCGCAGTCGACAGCAGACCTTATGATCCTGATGCCGGCAGGATATCCTGCATCCCCGTTGGATATGTTCTATCTCGACCCACCGCTAATTCCACTGAATGGCCGGGATGCGGGCGCACTTTCCATCGAGGAACATTTTGCGCGTCGATGGCAGCGTTGGTCCAGGCATTATCAGTGGAGCCCGGGCGAAGACAATCTTGCTCGCCATATTGAATATGTTTGGCACGAGCTGCAAGTAGCCGGCGTAGAATGAAACTCCTGACACTGGCGATGACCAAACGAACGCATGAATCGGCGTTCCGATACCTCTTTCCTGGAGATGGATTGGAGGCTGCGGGCGTCTTCATATGCAATCAAGGATCGGGAAAACATCATCAGAGGCTTGTGGTGGAAGAGTTTGTCGGACTGCCGCACGAATTGTCCGATAGAAATGTGCATAGAGTGACATGGCCGTTCGAGGAGCACTTTGCGCCAGACACGATTGCCGACATCGATCGGTGGGGTCAATCCGTGATTACAGTTCATTCGCACCCGGATGGTGGGAAGGAGTTCTCAGAAATTGATGATGACAATGATCGGGAGCTATTTGCGTCGGTGAACGCGTGGTTCGATGACGATCGAATTAATGGTGCAGCGATTATGTTGCCGGACGGTTCGATTGTGGCGAGAGCGGTTGGGCGGAGCGGCCAATTTCGCGGATTCCGGTCCGTCAATGTCGTGGGTGACAGTATATGGATTTGGAACAAGACGCTACAGAAACATGCGACTGCGTATGAAAGGAAATTGTCCCAGACGTTTGGAGCAGGAACGCTGGATCGACTGCGTGCGATGAAAGCGGGGGTGGTGGGTTGTTCGGGAACCGGAAGTATTGTCATTGAGTTGCTGTCGCGCAACTGCGTCGGACAGCTTGTGATAGTTGATAATGATGTTCTTGAAGAGAAGAACCTCAACCGGGTCGTAAATGTTTCCATGAAGGATGCCAGAGATAGAAGATCAAAGGTGGAAGCGCTTAGTGGGGCAGTGGAACGAATCGGGCTTGGGACCCAGCTCGATGCATATGACGCGCTGACCGATTCTCCGGAGGTCGTGTCGGCCCTGATCGATTGCGATGTGATTTTCGGTTGCGTGGACTCAGCGTTCGGGCGGTATCATTTGGATTGCTTGGCCAGCGCATATCTGATCCCTTATTTTGATGTCGGAGTGCATATAGACGCGGACGGGACGGGGAAGATCGGTGCCGCCGACGCAGTCTCGCACTACATCCACCCAGACGGGCGCGATTTGTGGTCTCGTGGCGCCTACCGAATGGACCAGGTGACCGCGGAGCATTGGCAACGAACCGACCCGGACTACTATGCACGACAGCGTGTTGCCGGATACCTGGCGGCCGTAGGGGAGGAGCAACCGGCGGTAATGTCGGTGAATATGCAGGCGGCATGTATGGCATTCAACGATTTCCTCGCACGGGTGCAGACATTCCGGTTTGATCAAAATCGCGAGTTTGCGACCCAGCGATTTCGCTTGGTTCACGGGTGTTTTGAAGCGGAATCAGATGACGGGGAACCGCATCGACTGTTTGAGAGGTACCGAGGCACTGGCGACAACAGCCTTCTCGTGCGGAACAATACTCGCCGTGATTAGATGGCTCTTCAACCAACTGGCCAAACGGCATCCGTACCGCACGCAGTGGGTGGAGGACCTGCCCGAACGTGTAGAGAAGGATACGGTCTACATCATTGGGGGAAAGAAATATCCATTTCAAGCGGCGGTGGTATGTCCTCGACGCCGGTGCCGACAGGTCGTCCATGTGGACATATCGGCCGAATCGCAAAGGCGATGGCTGATAACCGAGCACCCAGGCGGAGAGGTGTCACTGCATCCATCCGTGCACGTGACAGGACGTAGGTGCAAATGCCACTATTGGTTTCAGCGCGGAAGGATCCTCTGGAGTGAAACACCGGGCATTTTCGTGCCAAGGGAGAACAGGGATGATCCGTAGGGTTGCCGTAAGCTGCTTCAAGAAATTTCGCTCTTTGGAATGCGAACTGGGGGAACGGGCGCTCATTGCCGGTCCCAACAATTCAGGAAAGTCGACGTTACTGCAGGCTTTGACAACTTGGGCAGAGCTGGGCGAGATTTGGTTGCAGAGCAATCCAGAATTAGCGCGCCGAGATTATCAGAGCATGCATCGCGCGGAAGTAAGCGTTTCCAATCTTAGAATGTTGGCGCTGTCCAGATTCGACGAGTTGTGGTATAACCAGAACACTAGCGAGCCGATTACCATTGGAGTATCGACGGACGAATGGAACGTGGGGTTCGAGCTCAATTATCAGGACCCGACGATCGCCATCGTGGGGCCGGAGGCAGGCATATCGCCACCGGACATTGAGGCTTTTGCGAGGAACCCGCCGAAGGCACTCTACGTTCCGCCACTATCGGGATTGGATGTCGAGGAACCCGAATATAGCGAAGGGGTGGTCGCAGCAAGATTGGCTCACGGCAAGGGTGGAACGGTACTCAGGAATATGGTTCAGGCTGCGAGTCGTGACGTTGAAAAATGGAGCACGCTGCAGAACACCATAAAGTCGTTCTTTGATTTTGAGCTTTCGATACCAAGCGGTGTCGATCCGATAACCGCTCGATACCGGCACTCGGCAAAGGACCATTGGTACGATCTGCTCAATGGTGCGGCAGGCTTCTTGCAAACGGTGTTGGTGCAATCCGCTCTCTTGCATTCCAACGCGACGCTGTTTCTTATTGATGAGCCGGATGCTCACTTGCACGTGCTACTAAAGGAAAAGATGTATCGCCTCATACGTGAGCACTGCGAAGAGAATGACTGTCAGGTGCTGATGGCAACCCACTCTGGCAGACTGATTGACGAAGCGGCGAGCGAACAAGGAGAAAAGCTGTTTCTTGTCACCGCAAACGGTCTTAGATCAGTTTGTCGGCAGGACGCGAAGCAGCTGTCAACCATTCCTGGCGAGGAAATAGTGTTGGCGGAAACGACACAACGCGTGCTGTATGTGGAAGGAAAAACTGATAGGAATATTCTGCGGGCATGGGCAGAGGTGTTGGGTCGCCCAGTACGGCAGTACTTGGATACAGGTTTCTGGGTGCCAACCGCAGAAGAGAGGGGTCGAGCTTATGCCAAAAAGCACTATCGTGCGCTAAGGGCACAAGTCCCGGATCTGCGCGCGGTGGAGGTGTGTGATCGTAATGGAGCCAAGGGCGGGCACTGGGACGGACTGGGACCGGGGGAATTACGAATCGAGAAAGGACGCAGGAATACACTGGAAGGAATGAAGATAGTGTATTGGAGCCGCTATGAGACGGAAAACTATTTGATCCATCCGAATGCGATCTTGCGGTTCATTCTTCGGCGGTTCGGAAAGGCGGCAGGAGAAAGGGCGGAAGAATACATGAAAGAGCACTTGCCTCGGGTGCTGTTCGAAAAACCGTTCAAAGCCACGGATACGGATCAAATCAAGGGAAAGACAACGATTGGTAAAATTCTGAATGCTGCAGGAGTAGAGCTTGGCGAGTCAAACTACTACCAGCTTGTTTCTGTGATGTCGCCTAATGAAATACATCCGGACGTGGTTACTATGCTGGATGAAATAGAGAATCAACTGGCCCAACCATAGGTGCAACCGCGAGCACGAGAAAAACGTTGCCGAACCAAGAGAGAAGGCAGCTGGAAGGGCAGTCCGGAGGGGGAAATGAATGCGTCGCCAGAATCGCAGAAATCGAAAGCGCCCCAAGAATGAAAGGACGATTACTCTATACCGGAATCGAGGGATGAATATCATTGTCTCGTATAATTGAAGAAATTACGACCGGACCTCGAGATCATGGCAAAACCCAAGGAACCGAAGATTTTCGAGGTGCTTCCGCGACGCTGGATCGTCGAGCGGTGGTTCGGCTAGCCGGGTCGCTGCCGACGTCGGGCGAAGGACCACGAACGACGGCTGGAGAGCTCGCTGGCCTGGCTGCAACGGGCCGTGATCCGCATCCTGGTGCGTCGCCCGGGATGGACTGAAACTCTCGGTGAAACCATAGCCTACTGATTATATGATGTTTGAAATCGTGCTCTGAGGCCATCTGGTGAAGGAGCATCCCTACCTGCGGTTTCCCGGCATCATCGGAACGGGCCTGCGCCCTGTCGCCCTGCACGGCGAGACCTGCGTCGCGCTGGTCGGCTGGCAGCCGGACGCGTTCAAGCTCGCCGCACGCGACCGCTGGATCGGCCGGACTGGGGAGCCGCAGTTCTGGCACCTGCATCGGATCGCGAACCCTTCCCGGTTCATCCTTCCTGACTCGAGGAAGACCGGAGAGCGCAGGATCGAGGCCATCGGGCGCCGCACCTCGCTCGGTCCCGAACCCGCCAGACCCGACCCATGTGCAACAAGGGATTCCAGAACACAAGGTTTTCTACGGGTTTCAGCACCCTTCGAAAGCCCGTCAGGCACGACATTTCGTGCGCGAAACTTGATTTCCGATGGTCCGCCTTCGGGTGTCTCCGGGGGGGGGCGGGAGTCCCTGCGCGTCGGAGATGCTGCGCGGCTCGGGTTCGGCTCGAGTGGCCGTGCGGACGCCGAGAATCGAACCCCGCGCGGCCCTCCGCAGCGGACCGGGCACCCCCGGAGGCTCCGGCCGGCGGTTCCGGCCGGCCTTCCGGACGGCCCACCACCCCGCGGTCTCGACCCCGCAGGAACGCGGCCGCACCCTCTCGTGGCGGGGGACGTCGACGTCCCGGAGATCGATCTTCCGGGGCGCCGGAAATCGTTGCGGCCCCGAGACGGGCGGCGATCCGCCGGGCTTCGCCTTCGGCCTTCTCGGGCAGGGAGCCCGGCAGGAAGGGGGACGGCGGGCGGAGGATCTCGTCGATTCGCCGGCCGAGGTCTCCCCACAGCTCCGGCTCGATCGGAACGTCGGTGCCGAGAGGGAGCCGCGTTCGCTCGCCGCACCCGGTCGCCCCGGCACCGATTCCCCCCACCGGCCGGGGGTCCAGGAGCGACCCTTGCGGCCGCCGGTTCGGGTCCGTCGAAGGAACCTGCACCCCACGTAACGCCGATCCGGCCGCCCGCAAGGAGCCCCAAACGAACAGGGCACTACTTTGGAGGCCTCGACGGAATGACCCGTGTGTTTCAAGGGTTGCTTCGCTCAGAACCCCGGAAATCGGCGATTTCGGGCCCGAATCGGCGAAATCTCGTGAAACATGGGCCGAGAGGCTTCCGGCGCTCGTGCGCGACCCTAGGGTCATCAAGAATCGACGGCACTCCGTAATGCGGCGGCTTCCCCTGTGACGAGGATCGCGGCAGGGTCCCTGTGCGCCTCGCCCGCGCCACCTCTCCTGCCGGACCCCTCGTCATCGTGCGCTGCGGCGGACGCTTCCCCTACAGGCCGAGGCCCACCGGCATTCCGCCGCCCGCGCCCGGGACGCACGCGACGCGATCCGCACCCCGCCCGGCGGAGGAACCTTCGCGCCGGACCCCGCGCCATCCGCCGGGAACGCGCCGCCGGACGGCGCCACCGGACCGCTGTGCCCGAACCCTCCGAAAAACGTGCCCGGTACGCTCTGATGCTACGCTCTGATGCACCGGCAACGGCCATGGCAACCGGCGCGCAGGGAACCCGGGTTGCCTCGAGCCTGCCCGGTCCCTGCCGTCTCAGCACTCCAGGCCCGACAACGGAATGGTCCTGGGGCCGCGCCTTGAAACTTGCGGCCCCGGCTTCCATCCTGCCGGCGGCCCGTTCCGAAGTCCCGGGCGGGTCCCCGCCGCCGCAACGCTGACAACAGGAACGTCCCATGACCCACCCTCCTTCCCACGACCGCAGCCTGGTCTGGGTCACGATCGGCACGGTCGTCTTTGCCGCGGTCGCGGTCTACGTGCTGGTCCAGATCCTCAACTCCTGACCCCCGGTCCCGCTCCGGCCCCCTCCAACGGAACCTTGCCCATGACCCTCGACCTACGTTTCGTCAAGCCTTCCCTGCCCCGCAGCGGCACCCTCGTGGTGACCGTCGGCAAGGGCGGCCTCCTGTCCGCCAGCGGCCGCGACCTTGACCGCCGCCTCAAGGGAGCCCTGCTGAAGGGAGCCCGGTCGCACCGGTTCCGGGCGGCCTTCGGCAAGTCGCTGCTGTTCCCGGCGCCGGCCGGCATCGCGGCGGACAGCGTCGTTCTGATCGGGGTGGACGAAGTCGGCAAGGTCGATGCCGAAGCGGCGGCCCGGCTCGGCGCCGCCATCGCCCGGGCGCTCGACCGGTACCGGGTGGCCGGCGCCACCGTCCTCGCGGACCTGCCCGACGGCACGGCCGTGGAACCGGCGGAGGCCGCCGCCCAGATCGCCTACGGAGTGCGCCTGCAGAGCTATCGGTTCGACCGCTACCGCACCCGCCTCAAGGACGAGCAGAAACCCGTGACCCGCGCCGTGGCCGTGGCGGTGGACTCGGTCGCCGCCGCCGAGCAGCGGTTCGAGGTGCTCGACCGCATCGCCGACGGGGTGTTCCTCACGCGCGACCTGGTGTCCGAGCCGGCCAACGTTCTGACCCCCGTGCAGCTGGCGGCAGCGGCGCGGGGCCTGCGGCCGCTCGGCGTCGAGGTCGACGTGCTGGCGCCGGCCCGGATCCGGTCCCTCAAGATGGGCGCCCTGCTCGGCGTGGCGCAGGGCAGCGAGAACGAGCCCCGGGTGGTCGCGCTGCGCTGGCGCGGGCGCCAGGCCGCCCGGCCCGACCTCGCGCTGGTCGGCAAGGGCGTCACGTTCGACACCGGCGGCATCTCAATCAAGCCGTCGGCGTCGATGGAGGACATGAAGTGGGACATGGGCGGGGCCGGGGTCGTGCTCGGGGCCCTGAAGGCGCTGGCCGGACGGAAGGCGAAGGCCCATGTCGTCGGCGTGGTCGGGCTGGTGGAGAACATGCCGTCCGGCCGGGCCCAGCGTCCGGGCGACGTGGTGACCACCATGAACGGCCAGACCATCGAGGTCATCAACACCGACGCGGAGGGCCGGCTGGTGCTGGCCGACGCCCTCTGGTACGCGCAGCAGAAGTTCAAGCCGAAGGCGATCATCGATCTCGCGACGCTGACCGGCGCGATCCTGGTGGCGCTGGGCCAGGAGCGGGCCGGGCTGTTCTGCAACGACGACGAACTGGCCGGACGCCTCACCGCCGCCGGCGACGCGGTGAACGAGAAACTCTGGCGCTTCCCGTTGGACCGCGAGTACGACCGGCACATCGAATCGCGCATCGCCGACATGAAGAACGTGGGGTCCGGCCGCTACGCCGGAAGCATCGCCGGCGCCAAGCTCCTCGAGCGCTTCATCGACGGCATCCCGTGGGCGCACCTGGACATCGCGGGCGTGACGTGGCGGACCCGGGGCCGGCCGCTGGTGCCTCCCGGCGGGACCGCTTTCGGCGTCCGCCTGCTCGACCGCTACGTCGCGGACCACCTGGAATGAGCGCGCCGAAGACGCACCTGTACGGCTGTACCCAGCCGATCGATTCCGTGGTCCTGAAGCTCCTCGGCGCGGCCCTGCAGAAGGATCTGCGCGCGGTGGTCCGCTCGCCCGATGCCGAGCGGATCGACGCCCTCAATGCCAGCCTATGGCGAGGCGGGAGCGCGTTCCTGCCGCACGGCGCCGACGGCGACGCGCATCCCGAGGAGCTCCCCGTCTTTCTCACGACGACCACGGCGGTGCCCAACCGGGCGCACATGCTGGTGGCGCTGGACGGCGCCGATGCGTCGGATGCCGACTCCTTCCAGCGCGTCTGCATGCTCTACGACGCCACCGATCCGGAAGCCGTGCGGTCGGCCGAGGCCTTCGGACAGTCCCGGGCGGCGGCCGACGACTTCCAATGGTCGGTCCAGACCCCGGGCGGCGGCTGGGAGCCGGCCGGCGGGCGGGCGGCGGGCCGGCCGCCGGCCCGGCCGTCGACGGCTCCGCCCCCGGCCGCGCCCGCCGCCCCCGCTCCGGCCCCCGGCAGGCCGCCCGCCGGAGCGGGGGCGGCCGCGCCGGGGGCGGTCGAGCGCACCCTGTCGATCATCAAGCCCGATGCCACACGCGCCCACGTCACCGGCCGCATCGTCGCCCGGCTGGAGGCCGCGGGCCTGCGGGTCATCGCCCAGCGCCGCCTCCGGCTCTCGCGGGCGGCGGCCGAAGGCTTCTATGCCGAGCACCGCGCGCGCCCGTTCTTCGATTCGCTGTGCGCGTTCATGACGTCCGGGCCCGTGGTGGCGCAGGTGCTCGAGGGCGACAACGCGATCGCCCGCCACCGCGCCGTGATGGGCGCCACCGATCCGGCCGCCGCCGAGGCCGGGACGCTCCGGAAGGAGTTCGGATCCTCGATCGAGCAGAATGCCGTGCACGGCTCCGACGGCGCCGCCGCCGCCGCCCGCGAGATCGCCTACTTCTTTTCGGAGATCGAGATCGCGGGCTGATCCGGGCGGAGCCGCGCGGTTCCGCCCGGATCGGCCAGGCGGCCGGCCGCGATCCCGGCGACCACTTCCGGGTAGAGCCGGTGTTCGGCGGCCCGCACGCGCGCGGCGAGGGTCGCCGGGTCGTCGGTCGGCTCCACCGGAACCGCGGCCTGGGCGATGATCGGGCCGGCGTCGACGGCCGGGCGGACCCAGTGCACCGTGCACCCGTGGCGGAGGGCGCCGTCGCGCAGGGCCCGGGCATGCGTGTCGAGCCCCGGATACGCGGGCAGCAGCGACGGATGGACGTTGAGCAGCCGGCCGCGCCAGCGGGCGACGAAGCCGGAGCCGAGAATCCGCAGGAACCCCGCCAGGCAGACCAGATCGATGCCGGCGCCCGCCAGCGCGGCGTCCAGCCGGACCCCGAACCCGGCCCGCAGCTCGCCGGCCCGGGCACGGACGATCCGCGCCGGAACCCCCGCCGCCGCCGCCCGCGCCAAGGCGCCCGCGTCCGCCCGGTCGGAGACCACGAGCCCGATCCGGAACCGGGCGCCGGCGGCGGACCGGTCGAGCAGCGCCTGCAGGTTGGAGCCGCGCCCCGAGACCAGCACGGCGACGTTCAGGCCTGCCATGCGGCCTCCGGGTTCCGGAGGACCACGGCCGGATCCCGGTCCGCGGTCACGACCCCGACGGGCCACGCGCGCACCCCCTCGCCTTCCAGGTGCCGCCGGACCCGTTCGGAGTCCGCCGGCGCGGCGATCAGGAGCATGCCGGCGCCGCAGTTGAACGTGTCGAACAGGGTAGCGGCGTCGAGACCGCCGGTCGCGCGCAGCCAGTCGAACAGCGGGGGCAGGCGCAGCGCCGCCCCGTCGAGTGCGACCTGCCGGTCCGGCGGCAGGACCCGCGCCAGATTGGCGGCCATCCCGCCGCCGGTGACGTGGGCCAGGGCCTTGACGGCGCCCGCCGCCAGCACGGAACGGAGACTGCGGGCATAGATCCGGGTCGGACGGAGCAGCGCCTCGCCGAGGGGTCGGTCGGGCGCGAACGGCGCCGCGGCGTCCAGGTCGCATCCTTCACCGGCGACGATGGCTCGCACGAGCGAGAAGCCGTTCGCATGCAGTCCCGCACTCTCCAGCGCCAGCACGGGGTCGCCCGGTGCGAGGTCGGACCGGGGCAGCACCCGGGCCCGCTCCACCGCGCCGACCGCGAACCCCGCCAGGTCGTAGACCCGGTCCGCATAGACCCCGGGCAACTCGGCCGTCTCGCCTCCGGCCAGGGCGCAGTCCGCCTGTCGGCAGCCCTCGACCACCCCCTGCAACACCTGAAACGCACGGTCGGGCTCCAGCCGTCCGGTCGCGAAGTAGTCGAGAAAGAAGAGCGGCTGCGCGCCCTGGACCAGCAGGTCGTTGACGGACATGGCCACGAGGTCGATCCCGATCCCGTCGTGGCGGCCGACCGTGTCCGCGAGCAGGAGCTTGGTGCCGACCCCGTCGGCGGTCGCGACCAGCAGCGGATCCCGGAACCCCTCGCACCGCAGGTCGAAGACCGCTCCGAATCCGCCCAGGCCGCCCCGGGTGCCGGCCCGGGCCGTCGTGGCGGCCAGGGGCGCGAGCCGGGCGATCAGGCGGTCGGCCGCCCCGGGATCCACGCCCGCGCCCGCATAGGTGTAGCGCTTGCCTGCAGTCATCGGTGCGCGTCGTCGCCCCGTCGCGGAACGGCCGTCCGCCGGCTCGGGCGAACCGGCCCGGACGTCCGCCGTGCACCATGCATCTATACTCCCCGCCATGCAAAGGTCGGGCAGGGCCGCGGCCCGCCGGGACGGCGCCGTGCAGCCGACAGAACGCCCTGTGGGGCGGGCGGCAACGGGGACCCCTCCCGCCCTCGGGGGGCCGCGGCCGGGCCGCCGCAACGGGGCGGTCGACGGGCCGCGGCGCGGCCGGGGTTCCGCGCCGAACGGCGGACGGTTCCGATGAGACCCGGCCGCCGGGGGGGCCGGATGGCCGGGGGGGTCCGGGCCGTGGCCGGCCTCGGACTGGCCGGCCTCGGACTGGCCGCCGCCGTCGGGCTGCCGGGCGCGGCCGGTGCCCCGGCGGTTCGGGACGTCTACACGGTCGGGGGCATCCCGGTCGACGAATCCGGCGCCGACGGCCGGGCCGCCCGGGCCGCCGCCCTGCGGGCCGGCGAACGGGCGGCCTTCCGGCGGCTGCTGCAGTGGATGCTGCTGGAAGGCGATGCGGACCGGGTGCCCGGGGCGGTGCAGGCGGATCCGTCGTCGTTGGTGACCGGCTATTCGGTCCGGAACGAGCGCCGGTCGGCCGAGCGCTACCGGGCGGCGGTGGAGGTGCAGTTCGATCCCGAGCAGGTGCGGGGCCTGCTGGCCGGTCTGGGCCTGGTCTTCGAGGAGCGGCGCCCGCCGCCGCACGTGCTGATCCCGCTGTGGATCCGGAACGGGGTCCCGGTGCTCTGGGACGACAACCCCTGGCTGGACGCGTGGACGCACCGCCCGCCCGACGGCGATTTCATCCCGTGGCTGATGCCGCACGGCGAGCTCGGCGACGTTGCGGTCCTCTCCGCCTCCGCGGCGGCGGCCGGACGGGCGGATTCGCTGGCCGGGCTCGCACGCCGCTACGGGGTGGACCGGGCCGTGGTCGCCCGGGCCGACCCGTCGCCCGAAGGCGACCGGCTGACGGTGTCCGTGCAGTTGACGGACCGGGGCCGGCCGCTCGGCGAACCGCTGCGGCTGCGGCTGCACGCGGCCGTGGACGAAGCGCCGGAGGGCCTGTTGCGGCGCGCGGCCGGAACCGCGGCCCGGGCGGCCGGGGATCTCTGGATCCGGTGGCGGCGGGACCGGCGGCGGATCGACGGCACCCTGGCCGCGCGGGCGGAGTTCGGAAGTTTCGGCGAGTGGCGGCGCGTGCGGACCGAGCTCCGGCGCTCGAGCGCGGTCGCGCACGTGGCGGTCCGGCGGCTCACCCCGCGGTTCGCGGAGCTCCGGCTCGCCTACCGCGGCGCGCCGGAGGCGATGCAGGCGTCCCTGACGGCCGCCGGGCTGGAGGTCGCGGTCGCCGGCGAGTCGTGGCGGCTGCGGTTCCCGCCCGCCGCCGCGGCCCGGCCCGGCCCGGAGGCCGCCGCCCCGCTCGAGGCCCCGCCCCCGTCCGTCGTCGACTGACCTCCGTGCCGCCGTTCTCCGGCCCCCGCGGCGGGATCGTGCTCGCGCTGTCGCTGTGCGCGGCCGCGGTCGCCGGACTGTGGCTGCTGTCGTCGATTCTGCTGCCGTTCCTGCTCGGGGTCGCCCTCGCCTATCTGCTGGATCCGGTCGTCGACCGGTGCGAACGGCTGGGACTCGGCCGCAGCCTCGCGACCACGCTGGTCCTGCTCGCCGCCACGCTGACGGCCTTCGCCGCGGCCGGCCTGCTGCTGCCGGTGGTCCTGGATCAGGTGCAGGCCTGGGCCGAGACGGCGCCCGCCCGGTTCCGGCGGATCGGAGCCGCGCTGGATCCCGTCCGGCAGCAGGTGGCCGATCGGCTGGGTTGGGCGGTCGGCGGCGGCGCGCCGGAGGTGTGGCCGCTCGTGTCCGGCGAATTGGGAGCCTGGGCGCTCGCGGCGCTGCAGGACCTGTTCCGCTCCGGCGCCGCCGTGATCAACACGGCCGGACTGCTGCTGGTCACCCCCCTGGTCGCCTGGTACCTGCTCCGGGACTGGGACCGGCTGCTGGCCCGGATCGATGCCCTGCTGCCGCGCCGCAGCCGGGCCGCCGTGCGGACCCGGTGCGCCGAGATCGATCAGGTGCTGGCGGGGTTCGTGCGCGGCCAGTTGCTGACGTGCGCCCTGCTGGGCTGCCTCTATGCGCTCGCCCTCGGCCTGGTCGGCATCCCGAACGGCGTCCTCGTGGGACTGTTCGCGGGACTGATCTCGTTCGTGCCGTTCGTCGGGGCGTTGGCCGGCCTGCTGCTCGCGGTGGGGCTGGCGGCGCTCGAGTTCGGGGCGGCGTGGCCCACGCTGGCCGCCGCCGCGATCTTTGCCGCCGGCCAGTTGCTGGACGATTACGTGCTGCGCCCCCGGCTCGTCGGCCCGCGCGTGGGCCTGCATCCGGTCGCGACCCTGTTCGCCCTCTTCGCCGGCGGCGCCCTCCTCGGCTTCGTGGGGGTGCTCGTGGCGGTGCCGGCGGCGGCCGTGATCGCCGTGCTGCTCCGTTCCGCGCTGGCCGGGTATCGCGACAGCCGGCTCTACCGGGAGGACTGAGGGCGGTGTCCCAGTACGCGTTCGCGTTCGAGGTGCGCGAGGCGTCGGGCCGGGAGGATCTGGTCGTGGGCGCCGCCAACGCGGCGGCGGTCGCCGCCATCGACGGATGGCCGCACTGGCCGCCGCCGGGCGTGGTGCTGGTGGGGCCGCCCGGCGCCGGCAAGTCGCATCTCGGCGCCGTGTGGAGGCACCGCTCCGGCGCCGTGCGGTACCGGGCGGCGCGGCTGGCGGCGGCGCTGGATGCGGCCCGGCGCGGGGCGCGCGCAATCCTGATCGAGGATGTCGGCGGCGATACCGACGAGGACCGTCTGTTCGGCCTCGTCAGCCTCATGACCGATGCGGGCGGGCACCTGCTGGTGACCGGCCGCCGGCCGCCGGCCGAACTCGGCCTGCGCCTGCCGGACCTGCGGTCGCGCCTGCGCGCCATGCCGTCGGTCTTCCTCGGTCAGCCGGACGACGAGCTTCTGGGCCAGGTGATCCGGAAGCAGTTCGGCGACCGCGGGGTGCGCGTGAGCGACGAGGTGATACACTTTCTCCTGCGGCGCATGCGCCGCTCGTTCGCGGCCGCGCGCCGGCTGGTCGCGGATCTGGATGCCGCCGGTCTGGCGCGCCAGCGCCGACTCACGATCCCGTTCGTGCAGGCGTGGCTTGCGGATTCCGCGGCTTCCGACGCCTGATGCGGACCACCGACTTGCTGGGAGACTTGCATGGATCTTCACATTGCCGGACGCACCGCGATCGTATGCGCCTCCAGCCGCGGGCTGGGCCGCGGCTGTGCCCGGGCCCTGGCCGAGGAAGGCGTGCATGTCGTGCTGAACGGGCGCCACCCCGAGACTCTGGAACGGACCGCCGCCGACGTGGCCCGGGCCGCCGCCGCGGGCACCGCGGTCAAGACGGTGGCCGCCGACGTGACCACCCCCGAGGGGCAGGCCGCCCTGCTCGAGGCCTGCCCGGATCCCGACATCCTGGTCACCAATGCCGGCGGCCCCCCTCCCGGCGATTTCCGGGAGTGGACACGGGCGGACTGGACGGCGGCGTGCACTGCCAACATGTTCACGCCGATCGAGCTCATCAAGGCCACGGTCGACGGCATGATCGCCCGGCGATTCGGTCGGATCGTCAACATCACCTCGAGCGCCGTGAAGGCGCCGATCGACATTCTCGGACTGTCGAACGGAGCGCGCAGCGGCCTGACCGGGTTCGTGGCGGGCCTCGCCCGCAAGACGGTCGCCTACAACGTCACCATCAACAACCTGCTCCCCGGCCCGTTCGACACCGACCGGCTGCGCGGCACCCTCGAGTTCGAGGCGAAGCAGCGGAAGATCAGCGTGGACGAAGCCGCCGCCGCCCGGGCGGCGGCCAATCCGTCCGGACGCTTCGGGATGCCGGAGGAGTTCGGCGCCGCCTGTGCGTTCCTCTGCAGTACCCACGCCGGCTACCTGACCGGCCAGAATGTCCTCCTGGACGGCGGCGGGTACCCGGGCACGTTCTGAACCGGCGGCGCGGAACGGACGCGGCGGCAATCCCGTGCAGGCCCGGACCGCAGCCGCCGTCCGGACGGCCGCGGCGGCGCCCGGTCCGCGCCCGGCGGCGGACTTCGGAGCGGCGCGGTTCGTCAGCCGCGAGCTGTCCTGGATCGCCTTCAACCGGCGCGTCCTGAGCGAAGCCGGCCAGCCGCACCATCCGTTGCTGGAGCGGGTGAACTTCCTGTCGATCTCGGGCGCCAATCTCGACGAGTTCTACATGGTCCGGGTGGCGGCGCTGATGGGCCAGATTGCGGCCGGCATCACCCGCCGTTCGCCGGACGGCCGGTCGCCGCCGGAAACGCTGGCGGCCGTCAATGCCGCCGCCGCCCGGCTGCTGGCCGAGCAGCAGGCGGGCTGGCGGCAGCTCCGCGCCGAGCTGGCGGAGACCGGCGTGCACGTGATCGATCCCGACGACCTCGCCCCGCGCGAGCACGGCTGGCTGTCCGAACATTTCGGCCGCGCGATCTTCCCGATGCTGACGCCGCTGGCGATCGATCCCGCCCATCCGTTTCCGTTCATCGCCAATCTCGGCCTCGCGCTGGTCCTGAGCCTGCGCCCGAGCGCCACCGGCCGCCAGCTCCATGCCCTGATCCCGATTCCCGCCGGACTCCGCCGCTTCGTGCGCCTGCCGGGACAGCCCGTGCGCTTCGTGCTGCTCGAGGATGTCGTCCGGACCTTCGTCGACCGCATCTACCACGATTGCCGGCTGCTCGGCCACGGCACGTTCCGGATCATCCGCGACAGCGAAATCGAACTGGCCGAGGAGGCCGAGGATCTGGTCCGATCCTTCCAGACCCTCCTGCGCAAGCGGCGGCGCGGCCACGTCGTGCGGCTCGAGATCACCACGCAGATGCCGCCGGACCTTCGGGAAACGGTGCTGCAGGAACTGCGCGTCGATCCGGCGAACGTGATCGAGGCGGACGGCATCATCGGGGTGGCGGCGCTGGCGGAGATCGTGCGGTGCGGCCGGGAGGACCTGCGCTTCGAAGCGTTCGAGCCGCGCTTTCCCGAGCGGATCCGCAGCACCGGCGACGACTGCTTTGCCGCCATCCGCAAGAAGGACCTGATCGTGCACCACCCGTACGAGAGCTTCGATGTCGTGATCCAGTTCCTGCGGCAGGCGGCGCGGGATCCGCGGGTGCTGGCGATCAAGCAGACCCTCTACCGGACGCCGAAGGAGGATTCGCCGATCGTCGACGCCCTGATCGAGGCCGCCGAGGCCGGCAAGTCGGTCACGGCGCTGGTCGAGCTCAAGGCCCGATTCAACGAGGAAGCCAACATCAAGCTGTCCCGCGACATGGAACGGGCCGGGGTGCACGTGGTGTACGGATTCATGGGCCTCAAGACGCATGCCAAGGCGTCGCTCGTCATTCGGCAGGAGCCCGCCGGCCCCGTCAGCTACGTCCATTTCGGAACCGGGAACTATCATCCCGCGACCGCGAAGGTCTACACGGACCTGTCGCTCTTCACCTGTGATCCGGTCCTCGGACGCGACGCCGGGGCGCTGTTCAACCTGCTCACCGGCTATGCCGAGCCGGAGACCTGGCAGGCGATCCGGGTGGCCCCCGCCCATCTTCGCCGGGCCCTGCTCGACCTGATCAGCGAGGAGATCGAGCATGCGCGCGCCGGCCGACCGGCGTCGATCTGGATCAAGGTCAACGCCGTGGTCGATCCGGACCTCATCGATGCGCTGTACGGGGCCAGCCAGGCCGGGGTGGTCATCGACCTCGTGGTCCGCGGCGTCTGCTGCCTGCGGCCGGGCGTGCCCGGCCTGTCGGAGGGGATTCGCGTGAAGAGCATCGTGGGCCGCTTTCTCGAACATGCGCGGATCTACTGCTTCGGGGCCGGGCGGAAGATGCCGTCGCGCCAGGCCCGGGTCTTCATCTCTTCGGCCGACTTGATGCCGCGCAACCTCGACCGCCGGTGCGAGACGATGGTGCCGATCCGGAACCCGACCGTCCACCAGCAGGTCCTGGACCAGATCATGGTGGCGAACCTGAACGACCGGGTGCAGAGCTGGAGCATGCAGAGCGACGGTTCCTACCGGCCGATGGAGGGGGACGCCGGTTCGGAATCGGCACACCAGTACTTCATGGACCATCCCTCGCTGTCCGGGCGCGGCAAGGCCCTGCTCACGGGGGCCCCCCGGTCGGTGCCGCTCGACAGCTCGGCCCGCTAGGCGCGTCGTTCCGGGAATGACGGACCGGCGGGCGGCCGGATCCGCCGAGGGGCCGGAACGGCCGGTGGCCGTGGCCGACCTGGGTTCCAACTCCTTCCGGCTGGTGGTGTACCGGCCGCCGGCCCGGGCGCCGGTGGTCCTCTACAACGAACGCGTCCTCGTGGGACTGGCCGCCACCCTCCGGACGGCGGGCCGGCTGCAGCGGCGCGGGCGCGAGACGGCGCTGGCCACGGTCCTGCGGTTTCACCGTCTGGCCCGGGCCATGCAGGCCCGGCCCGTCCGCATGGTGGCGACCGCGGCGATTCGGGACGCGGCGGACGGCCCGCCGTTCGTCGAAGCGGTCCGGGCCCGGACCGGCATCGCCATCGACGTCATGGACGCGCGGCGCGAGGCCCGGCTGGCCGCCCGCGGCCTGATGGCCGGCATCCCCGGCGCCGACGGCATCGTCGGAGACATGGGGGGCGGCAGCCTCGAGCTCGCCCGGGTCCGCGAGGGAATCGTGCAGGCCGACGATTCGCTCGCGGCGGGCCTGCTTCGCCTCCTCGACCGGAGCGGCCACGATGCCGCACGGGCCGGACGCATCCTGGATCGGGAACTGCGCACCCACGACTGGCTGCGCGACGGCCGCGGCCGGACCTTCTACGCGGTCGGCGGAGCGTGGCGGTCCGTGGCCCGGGCGTTGCAGGGTCGGACCGGGCATCCGTTGCCGATCATTCACGGGTATCGCCTGCAACGGGAGAAGCTCGCCGACCACTTGGCCGACCTGATCCGCCTGCCGGCCCGCCGGCTCCCTCCTTCCGTCCCCGGCCACCGGCGCCGGGGACTCGCCGTCGCCGCCGCCGCGCTGCGGGCCGTGGTCCGCACGATCCGGCCGGCGGCGGTCGAGTTTTCCAGCTTCGGTCTTCGGGAGGGCATTCTCCTCGATCTGCTGAATCCGGCGGCGGAAGCGTGGCGGAGGTCGCCGATCCTCGATGCCAGCGCGTCCCTGGAGGCCGGCCATCGGCCCTTTGTCGCCGACGCGGAGATCCTGGCCGGATGGATCCGGCCCGCCCTGACCGACGCGGGCTTCGAGCACGCGGACGACGACTTCGTGCGGGCCTGCGCCCGCCTCGCCGACCTGGCCTGGAGCGAGCATCCGGACCATCGGGCGCGGTATGCCTTCGACCGCATCGCGTTGCGCCCGATGCTGCCGCTGAGCCAGACGACCCGCATCCGGATGGCCCTGGTGCTGCACGCCCGCTACACGGGCGCCGCCGCGACCGGGCGGATCCGGTCGATTGCCGCCCTGATTCCGGATGCGCAGGCGCGCGGGGCCAGGATCGTGGGGTCGGCCCTGCGCCTGGCCATGACCCTCGGCGGCGGCACGGGGTCGACGCTGGAGAGCTGCCGCATGGAATGGCGCGCCGGGATCCTGACCCTCATCCTGCCGCACGACCTGGATGCCCCGGTCGTGCGGGTGCGTCTCCAGCGCCTGGCCGAGGCGCTGGAGCGCCGGCATCGGGTCGTGCGCACCTGACGACGGACCGCGGGCGGGGTCTCCTCCCGGGCCGCGTGGACCGGAACCCGGCAGGATCCCCCACGCCCGAGCGCCGAGGGGTCCGAAACCGGATTCGCACCGGCGGCGGGGTCGTGCAGCGGACCCGCCGATGGCGGTCGCACGCGAAGCCGCAGGGCCGGATTCCGGGGAGCTGCCGCCGGCCCCGGTCTTCGGGTGCAGGTTCGGAACGGGAGGGGGCGGGGGAAGACCCCGGGCACGAAGGGGATCGCGTTCCGGGCCGGGCTCGAGATCCAACCGCGGGATTCCCCGGTCCCCGCGCCGCAGGCCGGCCGGCGCCGCTCCGGCGGGCCGGATCCGGCCAATCCGCACGCGGATGCTTCTGCCTGCCCGTTCGGCCGCCGGTCGGGGTGGCGGCCGGCACTCCGGATTTCGCGGGCGCCGGCCGGGAAGCCCGGCCGACCGGCCGCCGTTCCGAGCGCGGACGGCGGGCTACCCGTCCCGGTCGCCGACCGGAAACCGGTGCAGCTGTCCGTCCCGGATTCCCAGCGCGATCCGCCCCTCGCAGAGGGCGGCGGCCGGTTCTCCGAAAATCCGGTACCGCCAGCCCCGGAACACCGGCAGATCCCGATTGCCCGCAGCGATCTCGTCCAGATCCTCCGCGCTGGCCAGCAGTTTCGACGCGATCCGGTGCTCGGCGGCCACCTGGCGGAGCAGGGCTCGCAGCAGGGCCGCCTCCGCGAGCGGCTTCGGTTTCGACTTCGTCCGGGTCTCGCCGGCGGGCAGCGGAGACGGGGCGGCCTGCCCCTGGCGCACCGCCTCGAGCAGCCGGGTGCCGATCTCGCCCTGCGCAAGCGCGTCGGACACACCCCGAATCCCGGCGAGTTCCCGCACGGTGCCGGGCGCGGCGCGCGCGATCTGGACCAAGGCCTCGTCGGACACGATCCAGCGGCGGGGGCGATCCAGGCTCCTGGCGGTCCGTTCGCGGGCGGCGGCGAGCAGCTGTGCGATCAGCTGCTTCCGGGGCGGCAGCGCCGGAAGCCGGACCCGCCGCCAGGCGTCTTCGGGCCGGATCTCGTACGACTCGGGGTCGGTCAGCGTCGCCATTTCCTCGTCCAGCCAATCCCAGCGGCCCGCCGCGTCGAGCCGGTCGGCAAGTCGCCGGTAGATGGCCGGCAGGTGGGTCACGTCCGCCAGGGCATAGCTCAGCTGGGCCGGCGAGAGGGGTCGCCGCGACCAGTCCGTGTAGCGGTCGGCCTTGCTGATTTCCGCACCCGCGATCGCGTGCGCGAGGCTCGCGTAGCTGACCGATTCTCCATAGCCGCACGCCATCGCCGCGATCTGGGTATCGAACAGCGGAGCGGGCACCCGCCCGGTTTCCAGAAAGACGATGCCGACATCCTGTCGACACGCGTGAAACACCTTGATCGGCGGGGCCTCGTTGAGGAGTCGGTACAGCGGCTCGAGGTCCAGGTTCGCCAGCGCATCGACGGCGTGGCTCCTGCCTTGGGCGTCGGCGAGCTGCACGAGGCACAGTTTCGGCCAGAACGTCTGCCCGCTCAGGAATTCGGTGTCGACACAGACGAAGGGCTCCCGGGCAAGGCGGCGGCACAGCTGCTCCAGGTCGTCCGTCCCGGTGATCGGGGAAGCCCGGTCGGATTCCCTCCGTCGATCGCCCCGGCCGCTCATGCGGTCCGTATCCGTCCCGGTCCGCGCCCGGCCGCTCCGGACCGCGGTTCCTGCGGCGCCGGCCCGGAGGACGGAATCGCAGCCGGAGCGGCCGGGAGCGGCCGAAAACCGTCTCCCCGGGATCCATCGGCGGTCCCGGCCGGCGGCGGGCGCGCGGCTTCGGGATCGGGCCCTCGCCGGGCGGCCGCCCCCCGGAGCAGGTTCCGGCCGGTGGATGGACGGGCGCCGGCCGCGCGGCGGCTGGAATCCTCCGCGATCCGGGACGCGGCCGGACCGCAGGCGATCCCGCTCGTCCCGCGCCCGGGGTGCGCGCACCGGATCCGGGTGCGCCCGTCATCGTCGGCGGCGCGGCGGCCCGGCCCGCCCCCGGGATCCGGTGGCGTCCGCGCCAATCGGCGCCAGGAGCGGTCGACCAACGGCAGGATGGTCGCGGCCGGCCGCGGTCCGTTCCCGCAGCGCGATGCAGGTTCGCGGCGGGTTCCGGCGGCGTCGGCGTGCGCCGGCGGCCCGGGCCTCGGGATCCGCTTCGCCGTTCCGGTCGGGCGAAGGCACGAAATGCGACCAAGGATCACGGGCGGGAACCCGCGCGCTCCGGCTCGCTCGAAGGTTCCGCATGCGCGGCCGGTCCGGCAGGATGGACCGCGCAATGGGGTCGGCCGGGCCGGATCCGCGCATCGGAACGGCCGGGCGGCACGGGAGTGCCGACCGGCCCCGGCCCGAGGTGCGGTCCGCAGGCGTGTCCCGGGCAAACCGGTCCGGCGAGGAACCGGCCGCGACCATTCGGTCCGCCAGGATCCGTGCACGGACACCGCGCCCGCGGCCGGATCAGAGCGCAGGGATGATTCCGGCATACATGAGCATCGTCAGGATCACGCCGATTCCGCCCACCACGCCGATCACGTCCCCCGAGCGCAGCATCAGGATTCCCTTCTTCAGGATCCGGTCGGCCTGTGCAAAGCCTCGGGCATCGTCTTCGCGATCGGGAATCCGGAGCTGCTGCAGGGTGGCCCTTCCGCAAAAGATCAGGACAAGGCCGACGATGAGCGTGGCGCTGCTCGCGAGCGCCAGCAGATGGGTCGAAACGGTCGCGGACATCTCGGGGTTCCGAAGGTATCGCCGCGCAGGCCCGCGCACGGACGAGTATACGGGGTCTGCGGAGCGCTGCGGCTCCGCAGACCCGGTTTCGGCGCGATCGGGGCACGGGGGCGCCGCGGATTCCCGCCGCCGCGCGGCGGCGGGAAATACCGCATTTCGTTGCGACTCCGGTTGCCGCGGACGGATCCCGGGCGGGCAGGCCGGGCGGCGAGCCCGCGCCCGTCGGGTCGAGGGGGTGGGCCGGCGGCGGGGGATGCGGCCTGCACCGGGCTCGACCGGTACACCGGAGTGCCGCGGACGCCGTGGCAGGGGCCCGAGTTCCGGCGACCGGGGAGTGTTGACAGCGATTCTGCAACGATCGATAGTGCGCGATCCTCGACATCCGGTGTGCCGGGTCGTGACGGTCCCGCCCTGCAGTGAGCATTCCAGAGGATCCTACGATGACAAGCGTTGCTTCAGCACGAGACGGTACGCACCGTCCCCGACGTGAATCATGCGGCCGCCGGTGCGGATTCACCGAAATCCGCTCGGAACTCGGTACCGCGCTGGCCGGACTCGCGATTCCCCTGGTCCTGACCTGGTCGGCCGCGGCGAACGCGCAGACTCCGGATGATCCGAAGGCGATGCGCTGGTGGAACACGCTGACCGCGGAGCAGATGGTGGCGGCGCTGCACGGCGACGATGCGACGCCGACGCAGGCGACGGCCGCGAAGAAGATGTACGCCGACCTCGACGCGGCGACGAAGCAGCTGGTGCATGCGGCGGCGGACCTGATCTACGGGGCCGGCGGCTTCACGAGCGTCGGAGCGTGGTGGGAATCGCTCGACTGCCGCACGATGCGGATCGCGGCGGGCGACGGCAACACGGCGGATCCGGAGAGCCCGTACTGTGCGCACTATCCGGGGTCGGGCGCGGCGAAGATCCTGGGCGATACCCAGAAGGCGCACGTGGACAAGGTGGGCCAGGCACTGCTCGGCCGGAGCGACCCGGGCGTCTATCCGGCCGACCACGCGAGGGCGATGCGCTGGTGGAACGTGCTGACCGCGGAGCAGATGGTGGCGGCGCTGCACGGCGACGATGCGACGCCGGCGCAGGCGACGGCCGCAAAGAAGATGTACGCCGACCTCGACGGGGAGACGAAGCGGCTGGTGCATGCGGCAGCGGACCTGATCTACGGGGACGGCGGCTTCACGAGCGTCGGAGCGTGGTGGGAATCGCTCGACTGCCGCACGATGCGGATCGCGGCGGGCGACGGCAACACGGCGGATCCGGAGAGCCCGTACTGTGCGCACTATCCGGGGTCGGGCGCGGCGAAGATCCTGGGCGATGCGCAGAAGGCGCACGTGGACAAGGTGGGCCAGGCGCTGCTCGGGCGGAGCGACCCGGGCGTCTATCCGGCCGACAGCGCGAGGGCGATGCGCTGGTGGAACGTGCTGACCGCGGAGCAGATGGTGGCGGCGCTGCACGGCGACGATGCGACGCCGGCGCAGGCGACGGCCGCAAAGAAGATGTACGCCGACCTCGACGGGGAGACGAAGCGGCTGGTGCATGCGGCAGCGGACCTGATCTACGGGGACGGCGGCTTCACGAGCGTCGGAGCGTGGTGGGAATCGCTCGACTGCCGCACGATGCGGATCGCGGCGGGCGACGGCAACACGGCGGATCCGGAGAGCCCGTACTGTGCGCACTATCCGGGGTCGGGCGCGGCGAAGATCCTGGGCGATGCGCAGAAGGCGCACGTGGACAAGGTGGGCCAGGCGCTGCTCGGGCGGAGCGACCCGGGCGTCTATCCGGCCGACAGCGCGAGGGCGATGCGCTGGTGGAACGTGCTGACCGCGGAGCAGATGGTGGCGGCGCTGCACGGCGACGATGCGACGCCGGCGCAGGCGACGGCCGCAAAGAAGATGTACGCCGACCTCGACGCGGCGACGAAGCAGCTGGTACATGCGGCGGCGGACCTGATCTACGGGGACGGCGGCTTCACGAGCGTCGGAGCGTGGTGGGAATCGCTCGACTGCCGCACGATGCGGATCGCGGCGGGCGACGGCAACACGGCGGATCCGGCGAGCGCGTACTGTGCGCACTATCCGGGGTCGGGCGCGGCGAAGATCCTGGGCGATACCCAGAAGGCGCACGTGGACAAGGTGGGCCAGGCGCTGCTCGGGCGAAGCGACCCGGGCGTCTATCCGGCCGACCGCGCGAACGACGCGAACGAAAAGATCGTCAAGATCGCCGAGACGCTTCTATCGGAATCCGCACGGATGACCCTGGCGAGCACGGTGGACGCGGTCCGCGCCCGGATCGGTGCCGGTCTGGCCGGCCCATCGAAGATGAAGGCGCCCGACGCCGGAACTGCACGAGGATGGCTGCAGGCGCTGGAAATGCACGGACCGCAAATCGGGAACGACGGATTCGAGGCCGCCCGCATGCTGGCGGGCTCCTCGTTCGCACTTCCGCTCAACGCGGAGGGAGGCGATGCCTCGGCCCTGCCGGGGGGCGCGGTGTTCTGGGGCAGCGGCGACTGGCGCGAGTTGTCGGGCGCGAGCAGCGGCGTCTCGTGGGACGGCAGGACGACGAGCGGCCACCTCGGGGCCGACGTGCGGCTTCGCCGCAACGCGATTGCGGGCTTGTCGCTGTCGTTGTCGAGCGGCAGTTTCGACTATAAGGAGGGATCGGGCACGACGGCGCATTCCGGAACCTACGAGACGGACCAGATCGGCGTCCACCCGTATGCGGGGGTGACGCTGTCGTCGGGCCTCGAGTTGTGGGCCATGGCCGGATACGGCACCGGCGATGTCGAGATCAGGGATCGTCACGAAGGTACGCAGTCCGGAGACCTGACCCAGACGTCCGTGGCCGCCGGCGTCAAGGGGCAGCTGTATGCAAGCGACAGCCTCATCCGGGGCGGCCGGACCACGATCGACATCCGGGCCGACGGCGCACTGGCCCGGGCCGAGATCGAAGGTTCGGGATCGCTCGCTTCGATCCGTTCCGACGTCGAGTTGCTGCGGGTGTCGATGGAAGCGGGGCATGTGCACACGATCACGGAGAGCGCGGTCCTGACGCCGTCGCTGGAAGTGGCGTTCCGCAGCGACAGCGGGGACGGTGGAACGGGAACCGGTCTGGAGATCGGAGGGGCGCTGAGCTACCTGGACACAGTCCTTGATCTGACACTGGGGATCCGTGGGCGGGCTCTGGCCGGCCACGGCGGCGACACCAAAGGATGGGGCGTCGGGGGTCTGATCCGGAAGGGCGCCGGCGGCGACGGACACGGCCTGTCCCTGAGCCTCGCGCCGGGCGTGGGCGTGGTCGACGGCGGTATCGGATCGTCCCGATGGACGGCGTTCCCGCCGACAGGGACGAAGGAAGATCCTTGGCGCCGGGATCGGGCGGCGCCGCATCTGGTGACGGAGGTCGGCTATGGACTTCCGGCCCTGAACGGACAGGGCCTCCTGACCCCCTATGCCGGGTTCGTGCTGGCGGAGGATCGAGGGAGAAACTACCGGGCCGGGGGACGTCTGGAACTCGGATCGTCGATGGTGCTGGACGTGGAAGCCTTGCGCCGCGAACGGGACGCCGACGGCCGTCCCGAGCATGTACTGCGGTTCGGTGCGTCCCTGCTCTGGTAGCGGAGGAGATCGAACCGGCCCGCGGCCACGAGACTTGTGGGGAGGGAACTCTCGCCAACGTCGGTGCGCGCCGGGGGTCGTTCTTCGGCCGCCTGACGCGGCGGCCGGGCGATCCGGGTCGGGGGGTCGCGTCCGAACGACCCTTCGGGTTCGAACGCTCCGGCGGGCCGGCGCGGTTTCGGTCGGGCGCGCGTTCGGTGCGCTCCGGTGCGGGATCCGGCGGCTGGGCCGGGGACACGGTTCAGCCGTACCCGACCGAGCCGGCGCCCGCACCGAACCCGCCGGTGTCCGCGCCGGAGCAGGCAGCCGCTATGCGCCGGACCCGTGCCGGTTCCCGTGGGTTCGAGGCGGCCGTCCGGCGCTCGGGCCTGGGATCACCGACCGAACTGCGGGGCTGCGACCGCGCCTCGGCCGGCAAAGCGCGCACGCGTTCCGCCCCGTTCCTCGATCCGCAGCGCTTCGTTCCATTTGGCCATGCGCTCGGACCGGGCGAAGGACCCGACCTTCAGTTGCCCCGATTGCCAGCCGACGGCCAGGTGCGTGATCGAAACGTCCTCGGTTTCTCCCGAACGCGCGGACACGATGGTCCCCCAGTTGGCGGCGCGGGCGGCGTCGAGGGCCGCTCGCGCCCGGGTCACCGTACCGGCCTGATTGGGCTTGACGAGCAGTGCCGTGGCGGCGTGCGTGCGGGCCGCGGCACGCGTCCGCCGGGCGTCGGTCACCAGGAAATCGTCGCCCACGACCTGGGCCCGGCCGCCGATGGCGGCCACGAACCGGATCATTCCTTCCCGGTCGTCTTCCGCCAGCGGATCCTCGACCGAGATTACGGGGAACTCCCGGCACCAGCCGAGAATTTCGTCGGAAAAGGCCTCCGGTTCCAGCATCCGGTTCTCGAGACGAAGCCGGTAGCGGCCGCGGTCGCGCAACTGGTTGGCCGCAATGTCCAGCGACAGCGCCATGTCGGTTCCGGGTTGCAGGCCGGCCGCCTCGATCGCCTGCACGGCAAACGCAAGCGCTTCGCGATTGTGGTCGAAGACGGGCCAGTAGCCGCCTTCGTCCGCCACGCCGGCCAGACGGCCGGTGTCCGCCAATAGCTGACCGGCCGCCCGGTAGGTCTCGCCGGCGAGCCGCAGGGCTTCGGCAAACGACGCGGCTCCCACCGGCACCACCATGATGTCCTGCAGGTCGAGGGCGCGGGCGGCGTGGGCACCGCCGCCCACGAGCTGGATTTCCGGCATGGGGAGCAGCGGCGCGCGGTCCGCCGACAGCAGCTGCCAGCGTTCCAGCCCGTGGGCCCGCGCTGCGGCATCCAGCACGGCCAGCGACACCGCCGTGGACGTGTTGGCGCCGATCGCGGCAAACCCGTCCCCGCCGAGATCCTCGAGGATCTGGTCCACGGCCGCCTGGTCGCCTGCATCCGATCCCGTGAGGGCTCGGCGCACCGGTCCGTTGAGGGCCCTGAGGGCCGTTTCCACGTCACGCCCTCCAAGAGCTGCACCGCCGTCTCGGAGTTCCACCGCTTCCCTGCTGCCGCGGCTGGCGCCGGCGGGAGCGGCGGCCCGGCCCGTCGCACCGCTGGCCAGGATCACGTCGGCCTCCACGGTCGGGTGGCCCCGGGAGTCCCAGATGCGTCGTCCCAGCACATTGCGGATGGTCGTTTCAGGCATCCAGGTTCTCCAGGAGATCGGCCCAGCGCCGAAACAGGAGGGGAAGGGTCGCCGCCGGCTGCATCAGATGCTTGCGGGCGAAGGAACGGACCGGGGCGCAGAGGGGATCGGTATCGAGATATTCGACCGGCGACCGGCCGTCGATCCGACCCAGGAGCAGTGCGGGCAACAGCCGGGCCACGCGCATCTCGAGGGTCGCCGGATCTTCCCAGCGGACCCGGCGCAGATAGGTCCGGCGCAGCGCGTCCGCACTTGCGAGGAGCGGCTCCCGCCGGGAAGGGAACCGCCGGCCCTTGAGCAGGAGGTGGTTCAGGCAGAACGCGACGTCGAAAGCGGGATCTCCGGCGGTCGCGCATTCGGCGTCGAGGAACACCGGAGCGCCGTCGGGAGCACGCAGCAGGTTTTTCGGACTGGAGTCGCCATGGATCACGACAGGTGCCCGCTTCGACAGATCGCCGGCCAGGGTCTCGAGGGAGGTACGAAGATCCGGATGGGACCGAATGGGATACAGGAGGTAGGGTTCGATGCGAATATCGTGGAAGGTCTCGGCATGGGAGAAAGCCTCCGGTACCCGAGCGTCGGCAGCGGCAGCGGCGTGCAGGCGCCCCATCGCGTCTCCGACCCGGGCAGCGAACGCTACGTCGATGCGCCCGGCCATCAACTCCGCCTTCCACAGCGGGTACCGATCGGGGGGCAGATACTCCATGACCAGCAGGCCGGCCGAACGGTCCCTGGCCAACAGGGCCGGGGCCGCGCCCGGCACGACGCTGCGGGCCCAGGCGAGCCACTGGGCTTCGGCCGCGTTGCGCCCGACGGGCGCATGCCACTCGGTCTCGGTTCGAAGTCTTGCAAGGGCCTGCTTGACGCAGACCGTGCGGTCGGAAAAAACCACCTTCCAGATGTCCGACGACACCCCTCCGGTCAGGGAGACGACAGCAAGCGGCGCCTTCCCGCGACCGAGATCCAGCGTCGCAAGTACCCGCAGCAACTCCGCGGACGGTGCGGTCGGCCGGAGCAGCCGGGTTATCCGCCGTCCGGCTGCGGGTCGACCAGCACGGGCTTCATGTCGCGAAAATCATCCGCGCGAACGAGGACCTCCGTCGCGGCAGACCCGGGGGCACTCGAGCGGGGCCGAAACGTCACGCGATAGGCCGGATTGCCGCCATGCATGATCGGCGTGATCTCGATGAGAACGGAATCCAGATCCCGGTCCACCCATTCGCGGATCATGTGGTCGCGCCCCACGGAGTGCACGAAGGACGCATGGGCCGGTGCGGGCACGAGGACCACGAAGCCCATCGCCATGGCTACAGTCGACAGAAACCAAGGAAGTACCATACGATTTCCACGGGAATTCGTGCCGTGCGTCGGGCACGGCAAGCCAGAGACCCGCCAGCCCAAGGCGCTCCGGCCATCGCCGGGTGGGCAGCAAGGAGGGAGTGAACCATGAGCCTTTTAGCGCGACGCCTGGACCGCATCAAGCCGTCCCCCACCATTGCGGTCACCACTCGTGCTCGCGAACTGCGGGCAGCCGGCCGGGACGTGATCGGCCTGGGGGCCGGAGAACCCGACTTTGATACCCCCGATCATGTCAAGGACGCTGCGATGCGGGCAATCCGCGACGGCCGGACCAAATATACCGCGGTGGATGGTACGCCCGAACTGAAGGAGGCCGTGGCCGCCAAGTTTCGCCGCGACAACCGCCTTGCCTATTCCGCAAGCCAGATCACCGTGGGGGCAGGCGGCAAGCAGGTGCTCTTCAACGCACTGCTGGCCACCCTGGATCCAGGCGACGAAGTCCTGATCCCCGCACCCTACTGGGTCTCGTATCCGGACATGACGGCCTTGGCGGGCGGGATCCCGAAGATCCTCAGCGCCGGCCCCGAAACCGGATTCCGCATCACTGCCGAAATGCTGGACACGGCGATCACGAGCCGCACGAAGTGGCTCATCCTGAACTCCCCCTCCAATCCGACGGGTGCGGCCTACACCGAGCAGGAACTCCGGGGGCTGGCCGCGGTTCTGGTGCGGCACCCGCACGTCCACGTGCTGACCGACGACATCTACGAGAAAATCACCTACGACGGATTCGTGTTCCGGACTCTCGCCGAAGTCGAACCGGCCCTGCAACCGCGAACGCTGACGGTGAACGGGGTGTCCAAGGCCTATTCCATGACCGGTTGGCGAATCGGATATGCCGGCGGTGCCGAGGATCTGATTCGGGCGATGGCCAAGATCCAGTCGCAGTCGACCACCAATCCCTGTTCCGTCAGTCAGGCCGCCGCCGTCGCGGCCTTGACGGGCGACGAGTCGTTCCTCGTGGCGTGGATCGACACGTTCCGGCGGCGCCGCGACCATACCGCCTTGGCCTTGAACGCGATCCCCGGACTCTCCTGCCGCGTGCCCGAAGGAGCGTTCTACTTGTACCCCTCCTGCGCAGGCCTGATCGGAAAGACGACACCAGCCGGCACCACCCTCCGGGACAGCGGCGACCTGGCTTCCTTTCTTCTTGACAAGGCCGGGGTTGCGGTGGTGCCGGGTGCGGCGTTCGGGTTGGAACCGTATTTCCGAATCAGCTACGCGACATCGGACCGTGTGCTGGAAGACGCCTGCTCCCGAATCGCGCAGACGTGCGCGGAACTGGCCTAGTCGGAACTTCACGGTTTGTGAAGTTCCGACTTGGGTTCAGCAGCTTGCGTCCCTGAGACCGATCCCCCTCCGGTCCTCCGAACCGGGAACACCCCACGGCGCTTGCCGCCCCCCGATGAAGCGTGGGCGTCCCGCCCCCGCGCGAGGTTCCGGTCGCCTGCGCACCGGGTTCCTGCAGGCTCCCGTACCCTCCGGGTGCACCGTGAGCACCGTGCGGTCCAGCGACAGCACCTCGATCTTGACTTGGACGCTCTCCAGGCGTCGCAACTCCGCCCGCACCCGATCCAGAACGCCTCTCTTCGCCCAGCGGTTCATCCGGGTATGGATCGTGGGTCAGGTGTTGAAATGCGTCAGCCATCTGCGCCCCGTGCATCCCAGCTCGGCCGTGGAGACTCTGGCCGCCGGGCCCCTCGCATGGCTCCTCTATCGAAGGCCGTCGGAGATACCATCGCGTGCAATCGCACTCCCGACGAGGCTAACGAACCTCCGCGATCTGCGGACGAGTCCGGCGCGGCCCGAGAAGGAGGTCGACTTCAGGTCGACGATTCGCGGGTCCATGAGGGATTCCCGCATACTGACTCGAGAGCATCATGCGAATCCGCGGGCGCTTGGCAAACGGGGCGCGGACAGAAACGTCCGAGCACGGAACGTCATTTCATATCAAGGGCATGCCGACGTGGGAACCACCGCCGTCCCATCGATGCGCATACCCGAATGCCATTGGGGCGCCACCAGGAATCGCATCAACCCACCGATCACGGCCTTGCCGGCACGACCCGGCGCCAACCCGGCCTTGATCAGGCTTCGGGATTTCTTCTGCCCGCCCGGTTCGCGCCGGATTTGGATCTGCTAGGGCCTGTTAACGCATTATGTGGTGGAATCCGGATCCCCGGTTCGTAGAGAGGATTCCCGGTCATGGAACTCACGCAAGCCCAGTAGGAGCGTATCGCTCCTGTCTTTCCGAAGCACCGCGGCAAGGTCTTGCTCAGTACTCGGTCGGTCCTGAACGCCATCCTGTATGTAGCCGAGCAGGGATGCACGTGGCGCGGGTTGCCGGCGCACTTCGGCCACGGGCACACCCTCTCCACCCGGATGAACCGCTGGGCGAAGAAGGGCGTCTTGGATCGGGTGTTTGCAGAATTGCAGCGCTTGGACATCATCCGGGTGAAGGTCGAGGTGCGGTCCTTGGACAGCACGGTGGTGAAGGTGCACCCGGCCGGTACGGGAGCGCTCGAGAAGCACGGTGCTCAGGCCATCGGGACGTCGCGCGGGGGGCTGGACCACCAAGCTTCATCGGGTAGCTGCGAAGGATCGAAACGCGGTAGGGTTTTCCTTGTCTGGAGGACCGGAGGTAGACGGGCCCAAGGGCGCACGTTGCTGCACCGCATGGCATTGCCGAATACCGCACGTGGTCTGGTGATGGACAAGGCCTAGGAAGGGAACGAAACCCGTAAACTGGTGGCACGTCGGGGACTGGAGCCCGTGGTCCCACCCAAGGCCAACCGGATCACGCCGTGGGAATACGATCGGGAATTGTACAAGAAACGGAATGAAGTCGAACGTCTGTTTCGAAGGATCCAGCGATTTCGGCGTGTCTTCACGAGATTCGACAAGTTGGATGTCGTCTTTATATTCTTCATCCACTTCGCACTCATCGTCGATGCCCTCAAGCCTCTGTAGCGTTAACAGTCTCTAGGCAGGGCGCGGGGGCGTCCGCCGCCTGGGTGGTCTTCGTGGAAGAGGACGGAGGCAGCCGCGTAGGGGTCGTGTGGAGCGCGTGCGGGCGCACCCTGCCGGGCAGGGAGAGCATGTACCGCTCGGCCGATCAAGCGCACCGGGCTCTGGGCGGGGCCGGCGGCCGAGCTTCTGCATGCATATCGTGCCGGTTCGCGACAGGCAGGCCCACCAGTATCCCGGGAACGAAAAATCCCGCCCGGCGCGGGCCCGGGCGGGCTCCGAGGCCGGATGTCGGCGGTTACGGTCTATCCGTGAAAGATGAAATCGGTTTCGGTCAGGTCTGCCGCGGCCTGCCATGCACACACATCCTGCCGGTTAACCCCGAACCTCTGACCTTCTACGGTGGGTTCCCTGTCGGCCATGGAACCCGTGCACCGCATCCTGAAGCAACCGGCGCACTGGGTCCGGCTGCAGACGCTTCGGTCTCGGGAGCCGCCGAGCCGTCGTCGCGCCGCGGCGCGACGGGTAGGTCGGGAGTTTCCCCTGACCGATGCACAGGGTCGCGGGCGCGAGCGCAGTTGCCGGGCGGTCCGGAACGACCTGGAGCGGCGCCGGCAGGTGCGTTTGCCGGCGCCCCGCGCGGGAGGGGTGGCGGCGCTCCCCGGCGGCTGGGCACCGCGGTTCCCGTGCCGTCCGGGGTTCCCTCGGAAGCGGGTGCGCTGCACGACCTGTGCCTGGTGCCGGTGACCGGGGAGGCGGACCGGCGGATCGGGAACGAGCTGAGGTTCCGGGAGCATCCGTGCGGGGCGGCGATGCAGGTGGGCGCCCCGCTGCGGTATCGGGTCCGGTCGGAGCACGGCATCCTGGGGGCCCTGGGCTGTTCGGCGCCGGCCTTGCGCCTGGCTTCCCGGGACCGGTGGATCGGGTGGGACGAGACCGCGCGGTCGCAACACCGGAACCCTGCGGTGCTCGGTCGGAGCCGGTTCCTGATCCGACCGTCGGGGCGCGGCCGGAACCTGGGCTCCCGGGTGCTGGGGAGGGCGCTGGCCCGGCTGCCCGACGAGATCGAGGCCCGGTACGGGGATCGTCCCCTGCGGGTCGAAACCTTCGTGGATCCGGAAACCCATGCGGGCACCGTGTTTGCCGCCGCCGGCTGGGAGCGGGTGGGAGAGACCACCGGGCGGGGACGGTTCGCCCGCCCCGGGCAGGCGCGGCGGTCGGTCAAGGCGGTGGGGATGCGTCCGCTGCGGAGCGACGGGCGGGCGGTTTTGGGCGGGGCACCGGCACCGGCGGAGGCCTTGGGTCCGGCCGACGGACGGGAGCGGGGGAGCGGGACCGCGAACGAGTTCGGCGGAGCTCCGCTGGGGGACCGTCGGCTCAGCCGCCGGTGGGGTACGAGTGCGTCCCGGATGGCCGACCCGCCCGGCGCATCGTTCCCGGCCGCTGCTCAGGGTCGGCGGGCTCCGGTCACCGGGTACTACCGGAGGATCGACCCGCCGGCCGCGTCGGCGGTCCCACCGGAGGCCCTTCCGGCTCCGCACCGGGAGCGCACCCGCCGACGCATGGCCTCCTGCACGACGGTGCTGAGGATCCAGGACGGATCGGACCTCAACTTCGCGACCCATCCGAAGTGTGGCGAGCTCGGTCTCATCGGCCGCAACCGGAACGCGTCGGGCACCCGGGGTCTGCACCTGCATTCCACGCGGGCGGTCGACGCGGACACCGGCATTCCCCTCGGCGTCCCCCGCATCGAATCCGACGCGCCGGACGGCCGGGCCGAGAAGGGCACGCCGCTCGAAGAACGGAAATCCGCCCGCGGGATGCGGGGGTTGCGAGACACCTCGGAGCGGGTTCCGGATGGCGTGCGGGTCGTCTCCGTACTCGATCGGGAGGCGGATTTCTTCGCCCGGTTCGCCGAGCGGCAGCGGCTGGGCAACGTCGATCTTCGGGTCCGGGCCCGCCCCAACCGGTCCCTGGGCAAGGACGAAGAGAAGCTCTTCGAGCCACGGGCCGCGGAACCCTCGGCCGGAGCCCTGGAGATCGAAATCGCCCGCCCGTCGGCCCGCACCTCCACCCGTACCCAGAAGGCCCAGGCGCTGCGGGAAGCGCGGGTCGCCAAGGTATCCCTGCAGTTCCGGCGCTTCGACCTGCCTCCTCCCGGGAACGGAACCGGCGCGCCAGACCCCGTGCCCATGACGGCGGTCCGCAGGACCGAAGAAGATCCGCCGGCCGGCGTGGAGCCCCGGCACGGGATCCTGCTCACCCGCCTGCCGGTATCGACCCGGAAGGAGGCGCGGCGGGTGCGGGAACGGTACCGCCGGCGCGGGCGGATCGAGGACGGGCACCGGGTCCTGAAACGCGGATGCAAGGCGGAATTCCTCCACCATCGGGACGGACACCGGATCGAACGGGCGGTCACGATCAAGGCCGTGATCGCCTGGCGACTCTTCGTCAGGGTCCTGCTCGGACGGGAACCCCCCGAACGGCCCGCCGAGGTCCGGTTCGGCAAAACCGAAATCCTGGTGCTCAAGGACTTCGCCCGTCGGCACCAGCTTCGGCGCCACCGGACCACCTAGTAGTCCACCGACGTTGCATTGATGGCTGCAGGATGGGGCGGTATTTCCGTGTCGGTCCGTGTCGGCCCCGTGTCGGTCTGTGTCGGCACCCACTGGAACCGGGCTGTTCGCTGAGATTCTCGCACCGCTTCTAAGGATCAAAGAAAGAACAAAAATCTCTATGGATCAGGTGTCAGGTCTGAGCATCGGGGCCAGCTCATGCCTGCAGTCCCCAATCCAATGATTCCGTACTACTAGGGCACGCCGTGCGGACCCTGGCGATCTTCGGCGGCTACCTCAATCGCCGCAGCGACCCCCCACCCGGACCCACGGTGGTCGGGCGGGGCTACACCCATATGGCGATCCTGACCCAAGGCTACGAATGGGTGCTGGAGATGGATCCATCCAGCGAGCTGTACCAGGAATTACGTCCAGACCAGACAAGACATGTGAGTCATAGGCAGGCCGCAGCGGGTCACCCCAACCTTCCGGCGGGCCGACGGGCGGACCTTCCCCGGGGGAATGCGCGGCAGCATCGCGCGCGGCCGCATGCCGTCGAGCCGGATCCACCCTTGGCCGTCGCGGCCGGCTTCCGACCAAACGCCTGCTTCCGCGGGGACCAGAGCGATCTCCTGCCTCCGGCCCGGGCCCCGAATTCCGTGACTACCCACCCGGTCCCCGGCGCACCTGCCGGGGACCGGAATCGATCCGTTTCGTCGTCCGGGCGGCGGCAATGCTCCTGAGAAACAGCACGGACGGGGCCAGCACCAGCATCAGGGCGCCCAGACCCAGCATGGTCTCATTGAACGCCAGGACGATCGCCTCGCGCTCGGCGACCTGGTAGATGTAGCCGGCGGCCCCCCGGACGGCGGCAAACGAATCCGAGACGGACGGCTCCAGTCCGCGATAGAGCATCCGCATCCAATCGTGGGCCACGGCCGCCGAATTTCTCGTGACGTCGGAAAGATGGGTGTAGTGGTGCTGGATCCGCGCTTCCAGGATCGAGTTCATCGCGCCGATGCCGACCGCGGCTCCCAGCCGCATGATCAGGTTGAACAGGCCCGCCGCATTCTTGATGCGGTCGGGTCCGAGGTAGCCGAGCGCAAGGTTCAGGATCGGAAGAAAGGTCAGTTGCGCAGCGAGCCCGCGAACGCCCTGTGCGGGAAAAACGTCCCAGAATCCGGGTCCTGCAAACATGAATCCCTGCATTACGGTGCCGACGCCCATCATCATCATGCCGCACAGGGCCACGATTCGGCGCGGCCAGATTCGAAAGAGGGCGAGCGCGAGAAATCCGGACAGAAACTGGCCCGCTCCCAGCACGAACACCATCTGGCCGATGACCACGCTGTCGAGCAGCCGTACGCGCGCCAGGAAGACGGGCAGCAGGTATCCCGGCGCAAACAGCACGATGCCCCAGCAGAACACGACGATGCTGCCGAGTGCGAAATTTCGCGTCCGGAACACCGAAAGGTCCACGACCGGATGCCTGCACGTGAACTCGCGAATCAGGAACAGCATCAATGCCAGTGCCGCGACCGCGGTCAGGGCGGTGATGAGATCGGATGCGAACCAGTCCGACCGCCGCCCTTCCTCCAGAACGATCAGCCCGGGTCCCAGAACCAGCATCGCCAGCACGATTCCCGGCCCGTCCGCCTTTTTCCAGAGGCCGACCTCCGGAGAGTCGTAGCGGCCGAGCGTGGCTCCGAGCACGGTTACGACGACGCCGACCGGCACGTTGGAAAGAAAGATCCAGCGCCACGAGAGCGTTTCGGCGATGTATCCGCCCAGGATGGGGCCGAGGGCGCTCGCGGCCGTGGCGAAGAGTCCGACCACCATGCTCACCCGGTCGCGCGCCTCGGGCCGGTAGTGCGTGAACAGCACGGAGAAGACACACGGCATGATGCCGCCGCCGAACAGCCCCTGCACGGCGCGAAAGGCGACCGCCGAGTTGATGTCCCAGGCCAAGGCGCAGAGCACCGACCCGACCGTGAAACCGCCCGCGCACAGCGTGAACATCCAGCGGATCGAGAGGGCCCGCAGGAGCCAGCCGGAGACCGCCAGCATCACGACTTCCGCGATCAGGAACGAAGTGATGATCCAGCTGACCTCGTCGGGGCCGGCCTCCAGGCCGGACTGGATGTGCCGAAAGGCGGACGCCAGGTTCTGAACCCCCATCAGGTTCAGGAACATTCCGCCGGTCATCGCCCAGAAGGCGAGGCGACCCGAGCGTGTCAGCCCGCCGACGTCGATCGCCGGAAGGAACGCGGAAGCAGTACTTACGGTGCGTGCTCCGCCAAGGCGGCCCCCTGCGGGGCCGTGCGGGTATCGACCGCCACCACGACCGACATGCCGGGTACGATTCGATTGGCGAGCCCTGGTGGCGTTTCGAAACGGATCTTCACGGGCACCCGCTGCACCACCTTCACGAAGTTGCCCGACGCGTTCTGTGGCGGGAGCAGCGAGAAGGAGGCGGCACTCGCGGGGGCGAAACTCAGGATACGGCCGAGGACCGGATGTTCCGGGAAGGCGTCGATCTCGATCTTCACTTCCTGTCCGACGCGCAGCCGTTCGAGTTGCGTTTCCTTGAAATTGGCGGTGATCCAGATGCTGTCGAGCGGCACGACCGCCATCATCGGCCAGCCTTCCTCGATGTAGAATCCCGGTTCGACCGTCTGATTGGCGATGAAGCCTTCGACCGGCGCCCGCACTTCGGTGGATGCGAGATCCAGCTCCGCCGCTTCCAGCTTGGCCTTCGCGCTTTCGAGCGCGGCCGCGGCGCTGCGGTGCCGGGCCCGGGCCCGGCGGAGATCGGCGGTACGCTCGGAAGCTGCCGCATCCAGTTCCGCGATTTCGGCATCCAGCACGAAGAGGTCGCTACGCAGCTTGGCCGCATCGGCAAGGGCCGCCTGAAGATCATGTTCGGCGCGCACCAGCCGGGTCGTGGCGTCGTCGAGACCGCTGCGGCTGATGGAACGTGCCTTGAACAGCGTCGCAGCCCGTTCGGCATCCATGGCGGCATGGTCGCGCGCGGCCTCGAAGGAGGCGGCCCGGGCTTCGGCACTCCGCACCTCGACCTGCTTCGCGGCCTTGCGGGCTTCCGCCGTGGCCCGATGACTGGGAACCGCGGACCCGGCCGCGCGGGCCGCCTCGACGTCGGCCCGGGCGGCCGCCAGTGCCGCCTCCGCCACCTCTGCGCTCGCTCTCCGTTCGGCCACCACCGCTTCAAGCGGCCCGGTTTCAAACACCGCCAGCACGTCGCCCGGAACCACGTGGGTATGCGTCGGGGGCGGCACATCGGTGACGTAGCCGCTGATGCGGGACGCGATCATCGTGATGCTGCCGCGCACGTAGGCATTGTCGGTGATCTCGAAATGGCGGCGTTCCTGCCACCACAGGGAACCCCAGATCCCCAACCCCGCGGCGGCGGCGGCGGCCAGCAGCAATGACGCTATCGTGCTCGACTTCACGGATCGGTTCCATCTGCGACCGTGCCCTGAAAAAGGATCAACCACTGCAGGTCGCAAGATAGCCGCATACGCCCTGCCCGCCTGAAGTCAAGGCAGCCATGCAATTCCTGCATGGCAAGCAATGCTCGAAACGCAGCCGGCGGCGAGGCGGCTTCCCGGGACGCAGGATCTTTCAATAGCCCGTTGTTGACGCAATCTGGCTCATGTGCGGTTCCCTTCTGATTGGACGAATTCGAGTCCGGTCTTGAATTTCCGCCACGCCTGCCAGATTTTGGCAGTACCCGGAAGCGGCTGACGTTTGCTGGGCCGGAAGCCCGCCATGCGGGCGAGATCGACCACAAAGGTGCGGATGTCGGGCGGCTTCCCAGGCGGGGCACGGATGATGCGATAGTACCGGAGCCATCGGTAGAGAACCCCGATTTCGCGGTCGGTGAAGAACTCGAGGGCGGGGCGGTCGGGCTGATCGCGCGCGAGGCGCTCGAGGTCCATGACCCGCCATGCGGTGATGGCATCGAAAGCGAGGCACTTGCGCAGGTCGTCGGCGTCCTGCAGCTTGCGTTCTTCGATCCGGGCGCCGACCTTGAGGACCCGGAAGTACTCCTCGATGGTCCAGCGTGCCTCGTACCAGGCGACGATGCGTCGAGCGTGCTGGAGGTTGGCCTCGCCCTCGGTGGAGAGCAGCACCCAGTGGAGCGGATCGCGGCCCTTGGGCGGCCGGGCTTCCCGGACCGAGACGGCGAGCACGGGCATCGGCGTCCGGTCGTCCCGGTTCTTCGGCGGCACGAGGTGGACGGCGGCGGCGCGGAGCTCGAGGATCACGGTGCGCTTGAGGCGCTGACGGGGTCCGCCGCAGGCGGCGAGGTGGACCGTCTTCGTTCCCAGAACCGGCTGCTCTGCCATGGCCTCCCACAGGTCCGCCACGGAGCCGTCGCTGCGGACCACCCGTCGCTGCCGGCCGCGGTCGGAGCGTACGAGGAGCCCGACGCCGCCGGCGCGCGCCTGTACGAACCTTTCCCAGATGTCGCCTTCGCGGTCGCAGACCGTGACCACCCGGGTGTCGGGGCAGGCGGCGGCCAGCTGGCGGGCGCGTTCGAGTCCCTGAAGCCAGCGCACACTCTCCGGCTTGACCGCGTCGCGGTCCGGGGCTGCCGTGCCCTCGCGCTCGGTGGCGTCGCGGTCCGGGGCTGCCGTGCCCTCGCGCTCGGTGGCGTCGCGGTCCGGGGCTGCCGTGCCCTCGCGCTCGGTCGCGTCGCGGTCCGGGGCTGCCGTGCCCTCGCGCTCGGTCGCGTCGCGGTCCGGGGCTGCCGTGCCCTCGCGCTCGGTGGCGTCGCGGTCCGGGGCTTCCGTGCCCTCGCGCTGGGTGGCGTTGAGGTCGATCACGCCGAGCGGGCGGCGGCCCTCGGTCACCGCCAGCGTGAAATGGGCAAGGATTCCCCGGGTGCCCGAGCCCCCGCCTCCAAGGTTCACCAACCCTTTCGTCTTGCAGTGCCCGTTGTAATTCAGCGTCGTGGTGTCCTGCAGGGCGAGGACGACCCGCTCCTGCCGGCAGCGTTCGACCGTGGCTTCGGCGTGGGGATCGAGGATGTGTTCCATCGTGACCCGGGCGCTGGACAACAGCCGGTACGCGGCCTTCTGCGCGGCGGCAGACGGGAAGATCACGGGCAGGGACGCGCCCGGAGCGTTCTCCCAAGCCCGGCCCATCGCCAGCACCCGCTGGCGCACGCGGCCGTCGGGATGCGAACCGCGGCCATACTCGATGTCGGCCCAGTCGGCGTTCCCGGGCCGCCACGGCTCCGACGTGGTACCGAGGACGGTGCCCCGCTCCCGAGACAGGACCTCTCGCCAGCCCTCGGCCAAGGGCCGGATCCACACCGCCTTCGGCGTGGTCGCACGGCCTCCCGGCGGCCGGCCCGAGGTCGGTTCGGCGCAGCGGCTCCACCCGGCCGCACGATAGCAGGTGCCGCGGTGCTCGGGTCCCACATACGTGTAGACCGCCTGCGGCCGGGTCCCGTGCGCCGCCTTCCAGTCCGCGGCCAGGCGCGCCGTCGACCGGGCCAGCACGTGCGAGGCCAGCCGGGCGACCCGGACGCCGGGCAGCAGGAGAAAGCGGTGCTGCTGGACCAGCTGCACCAGATTCGCGGCTCGCGCCGTCGCCGACCAGCCGATGGCCGCGTCCCGGGCCGCCTGATGCCAGCCTGCGGCCGTATACCCGAGGCCGCCGAGACGACCGTGGCGCGACGACACGACCCAGAAGTTGAGGACCTTCCCCGGCCGGTGCTTCCAACCCTGCGGATGATGGGTCTCCATCATCTCGCGCCAGCGGCGCCGGTCCGGGGCCGCGCCCACCGGGACCAAGGTGACCTCCCCGAGATCCGCCAGCGTGCACGCCAGCTTCCGGTCCGGGTCGGTGCGCGCCACCTCGCCGCCCGGACGGCCCGGCGTGCGGCACGGACCCGGCCGCGCCGCGGGCAGCATGAACCCCGCCCGCTTTGCGATCCCGGGCAGAACCCCGCGCGCCTGGGACACGCAGGGCTGGCCCCGGGCGTTGCGCCAGTCCTCGCGTTCGCACAGCTCGCGCGCCAGCGCATGACGCGTCCGGCCGTCCTCGGCCGCCGCCGCCTTCAGCCACTCGACCGTGTCGGCGCGGAGATGTCGAAGTCCGACTTGCATGCCGTCACCATGACGGACGGACCGACGCACGTCAAGTGTGGCGGCATGAAAGACGCAGGATGGCGCGGCGCCGCCCTCTTGCCGCCCGTTCGATGCCGCCCGGTGCGCACGGTCTCCCGTTCGTCCGTTCCGCGGACGGCCGGGTGAGGCGGCCTTCCGGATCCGGCGGATCTCGGCGGCGGATACGATGCCTCCCGGGGTTCGCTCGGCGAGCTCTGCGTAAACCGGTCCCGTCTCCGGCCCGGAACCGGCTCCGCCTCGTCCCGTGCATCGCGGGGTCTCGCACGGCTCCGGTCGCGAGGTCCGCAGGCCAGCGGGCGGTTCGGGAGGACTTCCTTCCGGCCCGAACGCAGCGGGGGGACCGGCCGTGGACGCGCCGGCGGGCCGGGCTGTGGATCGGGTAGACTGGGGTCATGAGAATCGTACCCGAATCGCTCCTGCGCGGCGTGGCAGCCGGGCTGGGGATCGCGTGCCTCTCGGTTCCCACCCCGGCGATGACCGCCGAGGACGACATGGGATCCCGAATCGCCGCGAGCCGCGCGGCTATCGAGTCGCTGGCCGGTGCGCTGGCGGAGCAGTTGTCCGCGGCCGTCGCCGAGGGTGGACCGGCCGCGGCCGTCCAAGTCTGCAGCTTGGCCGCTCCGGCACTGGCCGATTCGGTGTCCTCCGACCGTGGATGGAGGATCGGCCGCACCAGTCTCAGGGTGCGAAACCCGGCCAACGCGCCCGATGCATGGGAACGTGCCGTTCTGCACGATTTCGAAGCGCGCAAGGCCGAGGGTGCGGATCCGACGCTGCTGGATTACGCCGAGATCGTGACCGCAGACGATCGCCGTTCCTTCCGCTACATGAAGGCCATCGTCACGGGAATGACCTGTATCGCCTGCCACGGATCCGATCTCGCGCCGGACATCCGTGCCCGGCTTGACACCCTGTATCCCGAGGATCAGGCCCGCGGGTTCGCTCCGGGTGACCTCCGCGGGGCGTTTACGATCACGCAACCGGTGGAGTAGCGGCCGGGGAAGCTTCCCCTTCTCCGGTCCGGCACCCGGATCCGGCCGACGGACGGTTCCGACTCACCCCGGCCCGGTTCCACGCACGCTCAAGAATCGGATCCGCTAGGGCCGGCACCGCCCCCAAGACTTCCGGTCTGCCGATTTCCTTCCTGCGACGGGTGGTGGAGCCGAGGGGGGTCGAACCCCTGACCTCGTGAATGCCATTCACGCGCTCTCCCAACTGAGCTACGGCCCCCGAGGCGTCGTGTCGATCCGATTGTGGTCGATGCGGCGGCGGCGTGCAACCCTCCCTCGCTATTCGTCTTCCGAAGGCTCGTCCTGGATCGCCGGCTTGGGAGAGGTCCCGAGTGCAACGGCATCCGCGTCCTCCTCGAATTCGTCCTCCTGCTTCGTTTCGTCCGCAGGATCGTCGACGACATCGGCAACATCGGGCTTCTGCAAGGCGGCGGGCGACCGGGGCCGGGAATCGCGCGCCTCCTGCCCGCATTTCGGGCAGGTCGGCGAAGGTCGGTTGAGGGTAAAGAACAAAATGCCGCAGTCGCTGCATGCACGTTTCTCTCCCAGATCGACATCCGGCACGATGGGAACCTCTTGTGGGAATGCATGGTTCGGGGCCGCCCCTTTGCCATGATCATCGACGCAAGTCAAATCCAAACCCGTGGCGTCCGGACCGCCGTCCGAAGCCGATCGGAAAGCCCCAGGATCTTGCTTGTGCACGCCAAATGCGGTTCCTGCAAAATCGGCCCTTCCGTGTCGAGGGCCCGGGACGGCGTTCCGCACGGAACCGCAACGGGTCCGGCGAATCCTCGTTCGGTCCGAACGTCTCGGTCCGTACCTCAACGCATCGGAGACCGTCGGCACCCTGCACCCGGGCGGCCCGAGATTCCGCTGCCTTCCGGCCCGGAATCGGCGGTTTCGGAGAACCGATCCGTCCTGCCTCTGCAGACGCGGGCGCCGGCCGGGGCGGGCCGCCCTCGGCGGCCGCGGCCTGCCTATGACTCACATGTCTTGTCTGGACGTAATTCCTGGTACAGCTCGCTGGATTGATCCATCTCCAGCACCCATTCGTAGCCTTGGGTTAGGATCGCCATATGGGTGTAGCCCCGCCAGATCACCGTGGGTCCGGGTGGGGGGTCGCTGCGGCGATCGAGGTAACCGCCGAAGATCGCCAGGGTCCGCACGGCGTGCCCCAGGTGGTCCGGTGGGCGCCGAAGCTGGTGCCGACGGGCGAAGTCCTTGAGCACCCTGATTTCGGTTTTGCAGAACCGAACCTCGGCGGGCAGTTCGGGGGTTTCCCGTCCGAGCATGACCATGGCGAAGAGTCGCCAGGCGATCACGGCCTTGATGGTGACCGCCCGTTCGATCCGGTGTCCTTCCCGATGGTTGAGGAATTCCGCCTTGCATCCGCTTTTCAGGACCCGGTGCCAGTCCTCGATCCGCCAGCGCAGGCGATACAGTTCCAGCACCCGCCGCGCCTCTTTCCGGGTCGATACCGGCAGGCTGGTGAGCAGGATCCAGTGCAGGGGCTCCACACCGGCCGGTGGGTCTTCTTCGGTCATGCGGACCGCCGTCATGGGCACGGGGTCGTGCGAGCCGGTTCCGTTCCCGGGAGGAGGCAGGTCGAAGCGCCGGAACTGCAGGGATACCTTGGCGACCCGCGCTTCCCGCAGCGCCTTGGCCTTCTGGGTACGGGTGGAGGTGCGGGCCGACGGGCGGGCGATTTCGACCTCCAGGGATCCGGCCGAGGGTTCCGCTGCCCGTGGCTCGAAGAGCTTCTCTTCGTCCTTGCCCAAGGACCGGTTGTGGCGGGCCCGGACCCGAAGATCGACGGTGCCCAGTCGCTGCCGCTCGGCGAACAGGGCGAAGAAATCCGCCTCCCGATCGAGTACGGAGACGACCCGCACGCCGTCCGGAACCAGCTCCGAGGTGTCTCGCAAGCCCCGCATCCAGCGGGCGGATTTCCGTTCTTCGAGCGGCTTGCCCTTCTCGGCCCGGCCGTCCGGCGCGTCGTATTCGATGCGGGGGACACCGAGGGGAATGCCGGTGTCCGCGTCGACCGCCAGCGTGGAATGCATGTGCAGACCCCGGGTGCCCGACGCGTTCCGGTTGCGGCCGATGAGGCCGAGCTCGCCGCACTTCGGATGGGTCGCGAAGTTGAGGTCCGATCCGTCCTGGATCATCAACACCGTCTTGCAGGAGGTCATGCGTCGGCGGGTGCGCTCCCGGTGCGGAGCCAGAATGGCCTCCGGTGTGACCGCCGACGCGGCCGGCTGGTCGATCATCCGGTAGTACCCGGTGACCAAGGCCCGCTGACCCCGGGCCGCGGCCTGGAACGATGCGCCGGGTTGGTCGGCCATCAGGGACGCACTCGTGACCAACCGGCGGCTGAGCCGACGGTCCCCCAGCGGAGCTCCGCCGAACTCGTTCGCGGTCCAGCTCCCCCGCTCCCGTCCGTCGGCCGGACCCAAGGCCTCCGCCGGCGCCGGTGCCACACCCAAAACCGCCCGCCAGTCGCTCCGCAGCGGACGCATCCACACCGCCTTGACCGACCGCCGCTCCTGCCCGGGACGGGCGAACCGCCCCCGCCCGGTGGTCTCTCCCACCCGCTCCCAGCCGGCGGCGGCAAACACGGTGCCCGCATGGGTTTCCGGATCCACGAAGGTTTCGACCCACAGGGGACGATACCCGTACCGGGCCTCGATCTCGTCGGGCAGCCGGGCCAGCGCCCTCCCCAGCACCCGGGAGCCCAAGTTCCGGCAGCGCACCGACGGTCGGATCAGGAACCGGCTCAGACCGATCACCGCATGGTTCAGGTGTTGCGACCGCGCGGTCTCGTCCCATCCGATCCACCGGTCCCGGGAAGCCAGGCGCAAGGCCGGCGCCGAAAAGCCCAGGGCCCCCAGGATGCCGTGCTCCGACCGAACCAGATACCGCAGCTGGGCGCCCACCTGCATCGCCGCCCCGCACGGATGCTCCCGGAATATCAGCTCGTTCCAGATCCGCCGGTCCGCCTCCCCGGTCACCGGCACCAGGCACAGGTCGTGCAGCGCACCCGCTTCCGAGGGAACCCCCGACGGCACGGGAACCGCGGTGCCCAGCCGCCGAGGAGCGCCGCCACCTCTTCCCTCGCGGGGTGCCGGCAAGCGCAGTTGCCGGGCCCGCTCCAGGTCGTTCAGGACCGCCCGGCAACTGCGCTCGCGCCAGCGACCCCGTGCATCGGTCAGGTGAAACTCCCGACATACCCGTCGAGCCGCGGCGCGGCGACTGCTCGGCGGCTCCCGAGACAGAAGCGTCTGCAGCCGGACCAGGTGCGCCGGTTGCTTCAGGATGCGGTGCACGGGTTCCATGGCCGACATGGAACCCACCGTAGAGGGTCAGAGGTTCGGGGTCAACCGCCGGATGTGTGTGCATGGCAGGGCGCGGCTGCAGCCCTTCCGCAGTGCCGACGCCGAGAAGTTGCGACCGCACGGGAACCGGGCCCGGGAGAGCCGTGGGAACTCGAAAGGCCCGCCCGCCGCAGCGAGCAGGCAACGCGAATTCCCGACCGACGCCGGGACCCTGCACGGCGGGCCGCACCGCAGCCCGCGTCCGGTCCGATGGCCGGCCGAGAGGGTTCCGGATTCCCACTGTATAGTCAGGCCAGCAGCGCGTGTCCCGCCGACTGCGGATATTGCGGGCCCGTTTCGATGGCCCGGTCGCGCGCCCGCTTGCACCCGCCCTTGGGGCACACCCCCGGACCAGGAGATGTTCTCAACCATGATCCGAATGCCTACCTGCGGCGTTGCCGCCGCGTTGCTTGCCCTTCCGCTGGTCGGCGGTATCCCCACGATGGCGGTCGCGGCCGACATGGCCGTGATCCACCAGGAAGCGGTCGCCGACATCGACCCCGCCACTGCCTGGAGTCGCGTCGGCGGCTTCTGCGATATTGTCGAATGGCTGCCACCGATCAAGGACTGCGAGCTGCTCAGCGGTGACGGGACCAACCCGGGCACCGTCCGCAGGCTCAACTTCAACGATGAGCAGATTTTGGTGGAGCCCATGGTTGCCGGTGGAGACATGTCCTATTCCTACGGGATGACGGAAGGGTTTCTGGCCGGCACGCTCTATACGGGCACGGTGCGGGTGTCCGCGGGCCCGCGGGACGGCACCAGCACCATCACTTGGTCGGCCGTGATCAACCGCGCCGCATTTCCGAGCGCGGATGAGGCCGACAGCATGGTCGCGACCTTGAACGGCGTCTATCAGACCGGCATCGACGGTCTCCGGAACCTCGCCGAAGGCTTGTAGTCCCGGGCGCCGGCGTGGGCGGTTCCGCCCGCGCCGGCTTCCCGAGGAAGGACGCGAGACCGGTGTCCTCGGGCCGATCCGGTGATGCCGGCGGGATGCGCCCGGACACCGAGCCTCGGGATCGAGGTCGAAGAGGGCACCGCGTCCGCGGCGCCCCCGGGCGACGAGCACCGTTCGGCCGCAGAATGTCCGATCCCTGAGGTGCCGCGGGAAGCCGTGCGCACGTACCTCGGGATCCGGAAGCGCACGGGGTCGGGAGCCCGCCGGCGCTTGGCCGAGGGCCGCAACGTCCGGATCGTCGGCGCAGACGGATCCGGCAAGACGCGCCTTCCCGAACTTCTCTCTGCAGGTGCATGGCGATGCGCGGCGGCGGAGGGAGGACGCGGACGAGGCGGCCCGCCCAGACCGGCAGGATTGCAGACGAAGGCGGTCGGAATGGCGCGCGGGCGGATTCCGCCGGAAGACCCTCCGCCCGCCTGCACATCGACATCAGGGACGCAGCGGTCGCAAAGGGGATGGTACGGCCGTCTCTCGATCCAGGCCCTGCCCGGCTTTTCCGTTCGCTGCGCCCGCACCGTCCGAGGGGTCCGTCCAGCCCGCTCCTTTCGCTGGGCAAAACCGGCCGGCGGGGGTAGTCCCCGTTCGGGAACCGGCCCGACACGCCTCGCCGCTCCGGAAATGGCGGACCGTCCGGCCTCGGGAACGACCGAGAACGTCGCAGAGAGCACGGGCACCTTCCGTGGACCGAGCGGCGCTCGCCCCGACGGCGGCCGCCTGGACCGGACGGGGAAGGCCTCGATCCGGAACTTCCCGGTCTTGCACCGTTCCTCCACACCCCAACAAGCAGGATCGAGATCCGAGAGTGCGGCGACGTGATCGCGGCGGTCGTCGAGCAGCGAGATCGCGATGCCGAATTCCGTGTCGGCGTGCCGGTACCGGACGAGCCGGACGCGCAGGGTCCTCGAGCGCAACGCGGTCTCGTCCCCGGGCGCGTCGAGGGTGGCGGTCCGGACGCCCTCGCCGGAGGCGAGGAAGGCGTCGAACCCGGGGTGGGCGCCGTTCCGGATGCAGAACCCGAAGTCCCGTTTGCGCTCTCGGTGGGCAAGGCCAGGGCGAAGGAGGAGAGAGCCTCGGTCGTAGACGATGACGTCGCCTTCGACCGCATGGCCGAGGTGCGCGAGCGCGGCGGCCCGCTTGTTCTCGGGGTCGAACCGGTCGAGGTCGACCGGAATTCGGTCGTGAATCCGGTAGCGTGCGCGGACCCTGCCTTGAGAGCCTGTACGGAAACTATTGAGCGGTCCCGATTCTGGCCGCTCGTGCAAAGTATCGGCGTCGGAGAGACCGCTTCGAAAGCAATCTGACAGATGTGGAATGGGCTTGTTTGATCCCGATGTACTCTCCAGCCACATCGCAGATACCAGAATCGGGGTCGCTCAATAGTTTCCGCACAGGCTCTGAGGGTCGCGGGCGCCGTCGAGGGCGCGGTCGCCGTACTGCGCGAGTTCCCTGGGCAGGGTGATCTTCGAGCCGTCGACGGCGAGGGTCCTGTGGCCCTTCCCGAGCGTGCCTTCGGGACCGTGGGCGAGGATCTCCGCGTGCCGGCGCCGGAACGCAGCCTCGTCGAGGATCTCCGCGTGCCGGCGCCGGAACGCAGCCTCGTCGAGCTTCTCCCGCGCCGCGCAGGCCGTCGACGCCGCCGGAGGCCCGGGGCCCCTGCGGCAGGGCGATGCCTGCGGCCTCCCACGGCTCCCAGAGCTCGCTGAGCGTGATTCCGTAGCCCTGCCCGCGCCGGGCCGCGGCAACGAGCTTTTCCGGCCCATCAACCCATAACGGAGAAAGCCCTGCCCGCGCGGGCGCGGCAACGAATCAGCGAGGCATCCTGACCGTCGCCATGGTTACGCCCTGCCCGCGCGGGCACGGCAACGAGGCGGAGCACGAACCACGGGAACCGCAAACGGTGGAAGATCCGCCTGCATCTCTGCCCGCGTTTGTCCTCGCGTTCCGCGACCGCGGCGACGGCCGCGACCAGCGCGCCTCCCGGCGCTTCGGGAACCGCTGGGCGGTCCCGAAGGAGCGGACCTGCGCCCGAAGGGGCGCTGGTAGCCGAGGTAGGGGTGTCGGTCGACGAAGGCGTTCCACAGCTGCCGCCCCTCGGGGTCGGGGACCGGCTCGACGCGAAGCAGGCGCAGTTCCAACCGCGGCACCGCGATTTCCGGCTGCGGGTCGGAGGCCGAAGTCCCGACCGGGGCGGAGGTCATGTTGCGGACGCGGCCCTCGCGCCCGGGCGGCACCGTCAGGATGCTGTTGACGCTCCGGGGGCGTCTCCCGCATCCCGAGGCCGGTCCCGACCTTGGAGCCGCCCTTCTCCGTCTTTCCGTGGAGAGGCTCGCAGCGGGCCTTCGCAGGTTCGGTGCGGCTGCAGCGGGAACACCGATCCACGGTTCCCCGGACCTCCCTGAACGGCGGGCGGGTCCGGCGGCGGCCCGAGGGGGTCGACTGCAGGTTGGCGATTCGCGGATCCATGAGGGATTCCCGCAGCACCGATCCGAGGGCATCATGCGCATCCGCGGGCACTGGTCCAACAGTGCGCGGACCGAAACGCCCGCGCACCGGAACGGCACCTCACGTCAAGGGCTTGTCGGCGCAGGAACGACCTCCGTTACAGCGACGCGCATACCCGAAAGCCATTGGTACGCGAACGGCACCGCCGACCCATGGACCGGCGCTCCTCAGCGACAGCAGTCGGGCTGCCTCACCCCGGCGGCAGGAAAGACCGACCTCCCGAGGCCCGGTTCTCGGCACACCGGCGCACGGCACCGGACCCGACCGGCTTCATCGATCCGGCAACCCGTTCCCACGAGGATCGAGAGCCAAGGTGACCTGCACGAACCGATTGCGTTCATTCTGCATGAGTTCCGGTTCGGTTCCATTGAACCGCAGCATCTCGCTGCGCATGATGAGCCAGCCCCTGCCGCGCTGCTCCATGAATCCCATGGCGGACATGTAGTGGGAGATCGATTCGTTCCTCGACCGTATCTACTCACCCCCCTACTGATGACGAAGATCGATCCGCTTCTTGTCAGCCGGAACACGCACCTCCGGTCCTCGGCCGCGAGCGAGTGAAAGGGGCAAGGGAAAATGCCGGATCCGAACCCGTCAGGAAAAACGATTCGTCATCAGTAGGGGGTGAGTAGATACCCTCGACCGGGGGTTGGCTCCGGCGCGAACCCGCTCGACCGTCATGTGGTTGGGCAGGGTGCCCGGGCTGGTGATGTCGACGCGATGCTCAAACACTTCCAGGAGGATCTTCGATCCCGTGATGGCGTAATCCCGGTGGGTCACGGCGTTGGTCAGGGCTTCCCGGATCACCCGCCGGGGCAAAAGGTACCGGTCTTCACGGACCAAGTCCCGGTAGGACTCGAAACGTCCGAGGCCCAGAAACCAACCGGACGCCCGTTCCACCTGTTCATCGACACGGCCCCCGGCGCTGGCCACCTGAAGCACCTCGCAAGCCCGGTCCTCACCCGCGTAGGCCACGCATTCGATCCGGAAGTTGTGCGTTCGCCAATAGCGCTGGGGATCCTTGCCGAACGCAAGTACCCCGTACAGCGTCGCGCATGGCTCTCCGCCGAACTCGACCGTGACCTCGCGATTGCGCAGGTCATCCTCGCGGTCGGGCTGCGGATCGCTCGCGGTGTCGAATCCCAAGCGTCGCAGATAGCGCCGGAACGCTGCGAGGTCGATGTGCTCCGGCGAAGCATCCAGGATCGCACGTTCCTCGGTCAGGATGGATCCGAATGCGTTGTAGAGCTCCTGAAGCTCGGTCGGAGACGGCTCGACACTGCTGCGGTCACGACGAATCCAGACCCGGCCACCGTAGCGCAGGGGCTCGAAACCGCGCTGGCGCGGAACCTCCACCCAGTGGATCCAGCCGTTCGGTTCGGTCTGCCGGCCGATCCGCGCCTGTACCGGCGTACTGCAGTCGGTCTGCAGAAACGACGTCAGTCGTTCCCGAACCCGGTCGGCAGGCTCCCCGACCCCGACGAGTGTGCCGTCGTCGGCAACCCCCAGCACCACCACGCCTCCCGTGGAGTTCGCGAACGCGCAGATCGCCCTTCCCACGGCGGACAGATCCCCCAAGCCGCGCTTGAACTCGGTCTGCGGGCCTTCTCCCTCGTCCATTCGCCAGCAGACTTCCGACCATTCCACGTTCGGGCCCTCGAGAAACGGGGTTCAGGATCTGCACCGAACCCGCGACGCATGCGGACACGACGAGCATAGCCCCCTCGGACCGGGCCTTCCCGCAGCGCGATTGCGGCCGGCGATGCGGAAGCCAGCAAACGGCGAAGCCGTGGCCGGCGTGCGCCGGAACACGAAAGACCGCGCACCGAGGCGATAGGCGGCATCGCCGCCGCCGGCATACGCGCGCGAGTCGGATGCCCGCGGCAGGCTCGGGGCAAAACGCCGACGCCGGCCCTGCTTCTCTGCGACGCGGGACGGTCCCGGAAGGTAACCGGTGCCTGCCCGGAAACCCCTAAGAGCCTGTACGGAAACTATTGAGCGGTCCCGATTCTGGCCGCTCGTGCAAAGTATCGGCGTCGGAGAGATCGCTTCGAAAGCAATCTGACAGATGTGGAATGGGCTTGTTTGATCCCGATGTACTCTCCAGCCACATCGCAGATACCAGAATCGGGGCTGCTCCGTATCTAGTGCCTGCCCGGAAAATCACTAAGATTCGGATTACATGAATGAAAGCTCGATATTGACAGGGCGAAGATTCATCGAATCCAGCCTGATTTCAGCGGAATATGCCGTCATATGCCATCAAAGGTATCTACTCACCCCCCTACTGATGACGAAGATCGACCCGCTTCTTGTCAGCCGGAACACGCACCTCCGGTCATCGGTCGCGAGCGAGTTAAAGGGACAAGGGAAAATGCCGGATCCGAACCCGTCAGGAAAAACGATTCGTCATCAGTAGGGGGGTGAGTAGATACCATCAAAGAAGGAATCTTCGGTTCCCCAGATTCCAACTACGGTTGCATATACAATGTGTTGTGATTTTCCGGGCAGACACTATCTAGTAGTCCACCGACGTTGCATTGATGGCTGCAGGATGGGGCGGTATGTCCGTGTCGGTCCGTGTCGGTCCGTGTCGGTCTGTGTCGGTCTGTGTCGGCACCCACTGGAACCGGGCTGTTCGCTGAGATTCTCGCACCGCTTCTAAGGATCAGATAAAGAACACAATGGGATTATTAGGCCTCTATGGATCAAGTGTCAGGTCTGAGCATCGGGGCCAGCTCATGCCTGCAGCCCCCAATTCAATGTTTCCGTACTACTAGTGCCTGCCCGGAAAATCACTAAGATTCGGATTACATGAATGAAAGCCCAATATTGACAGGGCGAAGATTCATCGAATCCAGCCTGATTTCAGCGGAATATGCCGTCATATGCCATCAAAGAAGGAATCTTTGGTTCTCCAGATTCCAAATATGGTTGCATATACAATGTGTTGTGATTTTCCGTGCAGACACTATCTACTCACCCCCCCCCCTACTGATGACGAATCGTTTTTCCTGACGGGTGCGGATCCGGCATTGTCCCTTGCCCCTTTAACTCGCTCGCGGCCGATGACCGGAAGTGCGTGTTCCGGCTGACAAGAAACGGATCGATCTTCGTCATCAGTAGGGGGTGAGTAGATACGCTGCTCCATAGTTTCCGCACAGGCTCTGAGAGGCCGCGCGGCCGAGCCCTTCCCGGGGGCCGACAAACCGGACCGCTGCCACACTCCGAAACCAAGGCGCCCAAGGGACCAACACCGGGCCTGCAACGCTCCGGGAACGGTTCCGCAACTCCCACACACCACCAGAACCGGCCGTTTCAGTCTCCCTTCATCCAACGTTCGCAGAATCCCCGGAGCATGGGAACGGCCTGCTTGCCACCCCCGTCAAAAGATGAAATCACCGCTATCCAATGTTCCGGTAAAATCTTCCAGAACGATCATTCCGCCGCCGAAATCCGTCAGGTCGATAGTTGTGTCTCCACCGTCCATTGCAATCTTGCCTCCAAGATCGCTGAAACTGATGGCAGTATTCGTATCCTTGGCAAATCCCGACAGTGCGATCCTGTCGCTTCCACTGCCGAAATCCACGATCGTGTCGGTGTCGTCCTCGGCCATGTAGTCGTTGGAGAACACGAAGGTATCGTCGCCGCTGTCCCCACTCAGACTGTCGTTGCCGGCACCGCCATGCAATGTGTCATTGCCGTCACCGCCGTGAATCTCATCGTTGTCAGAGCTGCCGTAAAGCTTGTCGTCGCCGTCACCGCCATGCAATGTGTCATTGCCAGCACTACCATACAATGTGTTGTTTCCCGAGTCACCGATCAATACGTCATTGAATTTGGAGCCGTAGAGGTCCTCGATACTGATCAACGTATCACCCTCGGCGTCCCCACCCCATGCCTCGCCGGTCTGCAGATTGATCGTAACGGCCGCTGTCGAATGGGTGTAGTCCGCAAGATCACGGCCAGCGCCTCCGTTAAGCGTATCATTGCCGGCATCGCATCCAAGTGTGTCATTGCCATCGCCACCGTTGAGCGTGTCATCGCCGAGGCAAGCCAGAATCGTGTCATTGCCATCGCCACCGTTGAGTTCGTCATCCCCGACATCACCCCAAAACACATCATTGCCGGCGCCGCCGTAAAATACATCGTCGCCATCGCCACCATAGATCCGGTCGTTACCCTCGCCGCCGTGAAGCACATCATCGCCGTCATCGCCCGAAAACCAGTCATCGCCCGCGCCGCCCCACAGCGTGTCGGCACCGTCATCACCCCACAACGTGTCATTGCCCTTGCCACCCCGTAGCGTGTCGTCGCCGTCGCCACCTCTCAGCGTATCGTCGCCGTCGCCGCCCTCCAAGGTGAGGCCGTTGCGGGATGGTGTTTCGGTGGTCTCGCCGGTGCCAGGCGGTGTATTCCCGAGCGGGTCAGCTGTGCCGGTGCCGTAAGTAGCCTTTTTGGGATCGTCGCGGCCGCCGGCGGCCGGCAGAATGAAGTCGTCCGCGTCCAGGTTGTCCACCGACACGCCCAACAGGGTGATCGTATCGTCATTGCCGTAGCGGACCACGGTATCGGCGCCGTCCTGTTCGATGATCAGCCCCGCGAACCCGCCGGATACGCCGTCGAGGCGAATCCTGTCTCCGTTTCCGAAGTCGGTAATGGTGTCGGCCCCGTCTCCCGCCGCGAACACGAAGGTGTCGCCGCCCTTGCCACCGGTGAGCGTGTCGGAGCCCACCCCGCCGGTCAGCATGTCGTCGCCCTTGCCGCCCCCCAGGGTATCGTCGCCGGCCCCGCCGGTCAGCGTGTCGGCGCCCCCGTTGCCACGCAGGGTGTCGTCGCCGGCCCCGCCGCTCAGCATGTCGTCGCCCTTGCCGCCCCCCAGGGTATCGTCGCCGGCCCCGCCGGTCAGCGTGTCGGCGCCCCCGTTGCCACGCAGGGTGTCGTCGCCGGCCCCGCCGCTCAGCGTGTCCGCGTCCTTGCCGCCCTTCAGCACCTCGCCGCCAGCAGGCCCGCCACTCAAGGCGGCGTCGGACGTGCCCTCCGGCGGCGCACCCTGTGCAAGAGCGTCCGGCGAGGCGGCCTCCTCGCCGCCGACCTCCGGCGGAACCGTCTGCATGGGCAGGAACCGGAAGTCGTCCGCGCCCAAGGAGGACGCCATCACGTTCTCCAGCGTGACCGTGTCGCCGTCACCATAGCGGATGACGGCATTGGAGCCTTGCTGCTCGATCACCAGATCCCGGAGGCCGCCGGACACGCCAGCGATCTCGATGAGGTCGCCGGCCTCGAAACCGGCGATGCGGTCGGCCCCGTCCCCGACCGTGAAGGCGAAGACATCGGCCCCCAAACCGCCATAGAGGCCGTCGTTGCCCCGGCCGCCCGTCAGCCGGTCGGCGCCCTGACCGCCGAACAGGCGGTCGTTGCCGTCACCCCCCTCGAGCGTGTCGTCCCCGTGGCCGCCATAGAGCGTGTCCGCCCCGGCGGCGCCGGTGAGCGTGTCGGCACCCTCGCCGCCGTCCAGGATGTCGTTGCCGATACCGCCTGTCAGGGCGTCATCTTCGACGCTGCCGGTCCGCTCGATAGCCATGGCAATACCATCCCGATTCCTGATCATGGACACACACTTTACCCCCCCCCTTCTGCCGTCAAGCAAGGCGCCGGGTAGGAGGGGTCGTTGCCGAGCCCTCCCCCCAGTTACGGTAGGAATGCGCAGTACTGCGCACCCCCCGCACCGATCCGGACATGGACGTTCATCCATCCGGCTCCTACCTCGGGTGCTTGACGGCAAACCGCGGATCCGGCCCTGGGCGGCGGAGGGTGGCGCGCGACCCAGAACTCTCGGTCCTGCGCTCCCGTCGCTTCCGGTCGAACCTTGCGGCTTTCCGGATCCGGTCCGCCGCCTGAGGCACGCGTGCCCGACACTGCGTTCGGCGCGTGCTTTGGCGTCCCGAATTCCCCTTGGTTGGGGCCCTTTCCTCCAGCCACTCCGCAGGAGCTGACGCTCCCTTGTTCGTCGCCTTCCCAGGTCGTACGGCCCCATCCGACTTCTTCAAGCCGTTCGTCCTAGGCTTCGGTTTTCTCCTTCCCTACACGGTCCCGCCACGATCGGCGGGACCGCTTGAAGATCTCCCAGGGTCCCAACCGAAGACGTACGGACGTGTATGGGTTCTCGGACACCGCGGGGCTCGCCGGCATCTCACCCAATCGATGCCTGCGATGGTGCCTTCGGCCGATCGGAAAGCCTCGGCACCCCGGATCCTCGTCTTTTCGGTGCTCCTTCGCCCCACCCATCCGCACCGCTGCCGACGCTTCGCCTGCCCCCTCACGGGAACCGACGCACGGCTCGCGGAGAAACGCGGTTTGGGTACTCCTTCGTTCCAGGGGACTTTCACCCCCTGTCTTCTGCCCGTTCGCCGGGCACACGGTACGGTAGGAATGCGCAGTACTGCGCACCCTCCGCACAGATCCGGACATGGACGTTCATCCATCCGGCTCCTACCTCGTGCCCGCCCGAAAATGCCCCTTTCGGATGGTCTGCCGGCGCAATTGCGGGTTGGGACCCTCCCTCGGTGCCCCGTCCGCTCGGTTTCCGGGGGGATTTCTGCCGATGGGCAGCGGCATCCGGGCTTGTCCCGCCGCGAATCCGGCGGCCGGGGCGAGCGGCTCCGTTCCCGCCTCCGGCGGGCTTCGCGGATGGGGTGGAAGGAAGCCGCCGTCAGGCGGCGCGTCTTCGTCGTCGTTGGGCCCGGGCCCGGGCCTGCCGGTGCAGCAGCAGCCCGATTCGGTGGACGTTGAAGGCGGTCACGGACCGTGCCACCCTCCGGGCAAACCCGTCCGCCCCCTACGACAGGACCCGGTCCCTGCCGCGTGGCTCGAGGTTGTGGATCGCGGACTCCACGGCCGGATGCTGCCGACGCATCTTCCGGAACGTCGGGTCGGCTTCCCGTTTCCGGTCCGCCTGACCGAGCGTTCCCTTCTTCGGCAGCACGTTGTGCTCCAGCAGCTCGTCCAGAGTGATCCGGTTGGAGGGGCTGTGAAAGCCCCGATCGAAACTGCACAGGCGGAGGTCGGGGAAGCGAGCCTGGGCTTCTCGGATCCTGGGCACGGCAGGATCCACGTCTCCGCCTTCCCACAGGACCCGAGGGTGCAGGAGGAAGCCGTGTTGATCCTCCAGCACGGCCACCGGCACTCCGAGTTCCACCGGCACCCCGGCCTTGCCCTTCACACACCAGCGTGTGTGCTCTTCGAAGATCGAAACCACCTTCTCGCTCTGCGGAATCTTCTCGCCCTTCCGCAGACGGCGATCCACCTGGTGGATCTGCCGGCGGGCATGCTTGAGGTACGACTCGACCGAACGCACCGTGGGGATCGGGACGCCTCGCTCCAAAAGCACCGGTACCGTCTCTTCCGCCCGCCGGACCCACGCCCGGCTGGCGTCGAGGTACGCCTTGACCGGCTCCGGACGGGCCCGTCGGGTCTGCCGAACCTGCGGGAAATGCTGCTGCAGTTTCCGGCTCCCATGCTGCCACTGCCGCCATCCGGACACCCCCAAGCGTACGGCGACGCGACCCGTATCCCGCACCAGGTGGACATCTGTCGGGTAGTGCACATCCGTCTTCACCACGAACGAATCGCAACGGCCCCGCAGGGGGTCGTCCGACCGACGGCGGCCCCGGTCGTCCGCGTCGTTCGCGCCGTCCGCGCCGTCCGCGTCGTTCGCGCCGTCCGCGCCGTCCGCGCCGTCCGCGCCGTCCGCGTCGTTCGCGCCGTCCGCGCCGTCCGCGCCGTCCGCGCCGTCCGCGCCGTCCGCGCCGTTCGTGACGTTCGTGTCGTCCTTCCGCTTCCGTGTCCGCTTCCACTTCCGTACCAGCGCATGGCCTTTCTCCGCGATCAGCTGCGACACCTTCCCCAGCACTTCCGGTGTCAGCAGGCTCACGTTGTCCACCATCGTCTGATATCCGTACCAGGTGTGATCCCAGATGTCGGTGTGCCCCAGAAACTTCCGAACCGTCCTGTGCTCGTTCACCAGCTCGTGCAAGTGATCGAAGTCCTAGCCCAAACCCTGCTTCCGGAGACCCATCACCAGGATCTTCCACAACTCCATGCCGGGACGCCCTCGCAGGCGGGATACCTCGGGAAGGATCCCCTCCTCCAGGATCTCGAACCACCGGGCCCGGGTCGACCGGTCGGCATACACGTAGTGAAGGCCACGCAGCATCGGCGGAATGTCCTCCCGCGAATATACGTTGATCTCGATCTCCTCGATCGCAACCTGGCCCAATTCCAGCTGAGAGCGGACGGTCTCCCGCAGGGCCATTCTCCCGAAGATTCCCGAATCCCGCGCGATGTTCCGGCCCCAGCGGCCGATTCCCGCCCCACAGAGGGATTCTTCACCCCTTCAATAGCACACTCCTATCACTGGAGTCAACTGGTTGTACTTTTTCGGGCGGGCACTACCTCGGGTGCTTGACGGCAAACCGCGGATCCGGCCATGGGCGGCGGAGGATTGCGCGCGACCTGGAAATCTCGGTCCTGCGCTCCCGTCGCTTCCGGTCGAACCTTGCGGCTTTCCGGATCCGGTCCGCCGCCTGAGGCACGCTTGCCCGACACTGCGTTCGGCGCGTGCTTTGGCGTCCCGAATTCCCCTTGGTTGGGGCCCTTTCCTCCAGCAACTCCGCAGGAGCTGACGCTCCCTGGTTCGTCGCCTTCCCAGGTCGTACGGCCCCATCCGACTTCTTCAAGCCGTTCGTCCTAGTAGTACGGAACCGTTGAACTGACGACAGTATTCTGGCAAGATTTCCGTGTCGGTCCGTGTCGGTCCGTGTCGGCCCCGTGTCGGTGCGTGTCGGCACGCGTGAGCGTCCGATCGGTACGGCGCTCTCTTGTTCATCCCCACCGACCCGATGCCGAACGTGCAGGCGCTCACACTCTCTTGGGGATCGGACGGATCCGGTTTCCGGGAACCGAGCCTGCCTGCAGGGGTTCGGTGCGGGGATCGGAGTGGATCATGGCCAACCCTCAGGGCAGGAAGCTCGATCGAGTGCGCCTTTCGGCGTCGGAGCGCCGGGAACTCCAAGCGATCGTCGACGGTACCGGAGCCGCCTGGCGTCGTCGTCGGGCGCAGATTCTCCGGATGGCAGACGAGGGGCGCGATGGCGGCAAACTCCGGGATGTCGACATCGCGCGCGGCCTGGGTATCGGCGCTTCGACGGTCGAACGCCTGCGCAAGCGTTGTGTTCTGGAGGGTTTGGAGGCCGCCCTCCGCCGCCGGGAGCAGGAGAACCGCCGACCGAAACTCCTGGACGGGGCGAAGGAGGCGAAGCAGGTGGCTCTGGCCTGTTCTTCCCCGCCCGAAGGTTGTGTCCGCTGGACGCTGAAGCTGCTGGCCGGTCGTCTGATGGAGATGGAGATCGTCGAGAGCATCTCGAAGGAAACGGTACGGAGGACTCTGAAAAAAAGGAGATCAAGCCTTGGTTGAAGCAGTACGGGTGCATTCCCCCGAGCCGCAACGCGCCGTTCGTGGCGGCGATGGAGGAGGTGCGGGACACGTATCAGCGGGATTTTGCCGAAAACGAGGTTTTGGTCTGTATGGATGAGACCAGCCGGCAGCAGACGAAGGAAACCCGCCTTTCCCGCCCCGTGCGGCCCGGGCAGCCGGAAATCGTCGACTACGAATACGAGCGAAACGGTACGGCCCATCTCTTCCTGGCGTTCGCGCCCAACGAAAACGGGCGTACGGTGAACGTCACCGACCGACGCACGGCGCGGGACGGGGCGCAGTTCATCCGGGAACTCGCGGATGATCCCATCCCCGGCAAGAAGATCGTACGGGTCATGGACCACCGGAACACACACGGCCCCGCGTCGTTGTATGAAGCCTTTGCACCCCGGGAGGCCCTGCGGGTGCGAAAGCGGTTCGAGTTTCGGTACACGCCGAAACACGGAAGCTGGCTCCACAGGGCCGAGATCGAAATCGGCGCGTGGTCGCGACCGTGTCTTCGACGACGCATTCCTGACCGCGCCACCCTGCTGCGGGAGACCGCGGCGTGGGTCAAGCGCCGCAACGCGGCCGGCGGCACGGTCGACTGGCGGTTCACGACGGCAGACGCCCGGGTGAAACTGAAGTCTCTATACCCAGCAATACAATGATTCCGTGCTACTAGTGACAGGGCGAAGATTCATCGAATCCAGCCGGACTTCAGCGGAATATGTCATCATATGCCATCAAAGAAGGAATCTTCGTTTCTCCAAATTCCAAGTATGGTTGCATATACAATGTGCTGTGATTTTCCGTGCAGGCACTACGTCCGGACCGCCAGCGGCACCGTCCCGATGCAGATGCGGGACGTTGAAAGGTCCCGGAACCCCGTTCGGAGGACCGTCGCGGCCTCTCGTCCGGACCGGCGCCGTCGCCGCCACGACCGGACTTGCTGCCCGGCAGATCCCTAGTCGGAGTTTCCGGCTCCGGGTCGGACCGGCGACCGCATCAGGTCGGCATCATCCTCGGCCATCGGGTTCCGTTCCTCTTCCTGCCGGACGCGCTCCCGTTCGCGCCAGCGTTTCGACTGGCGTCCCTTCTCCACCGCCGCCACCAATTCGGCGCGGCTGCAGAGGCCGAGCAGCACCGGATCCTGCGGCGTGATGTTCGGCGAGTTCCAGTGCTCTCGGTTCCGGATCTTGTTGATCGTGTTCTTGGTCGTGCCTACCAGCCGGCCGATCTGGAATTCGCTCAGTTCGGGATGGTGCCGAAGCAGCCATGCGACCGCGTCCGGACGATCCTGACGGCGGGCGACCGGAGTGTAGCGCGGGCCGGTGCGGCGGGTTTCGTCGTCGGTGTCGAGGTTGGGATTGAACTGCAGCTGAGCGGACGGATCGCGCTGGCAGCGCTCGAGTTCCGCCGGCTCCAACTCGCCGCTGACGACCGGATTGCGGGCGGCCACCCCGGACGCGACGTCGCCGTCCGCAATGCCTTGGACTTCCAGCACGTGCAACTGGCAGAACCGCGCGATCTGGGCGAAGGTCAGGGTCGTATGGTCGATCAGCCAGAGGGCCGTCGCCTTGGGCATCAGTGGGCCGGTCATGGGCAGATCCCGGGCGTGGAGCGGACAGAGGGCGGCGCAGGCGTTCGGGGGCGTGCGATTCCCAGCGATTCCTGCCACACTATGTCCGTGACGGCAATTTGGGGACCGGGCGGCAACGGGAGATCTCCTGCGGCCGGTCTCCGGACCCCGGGCGAAGGAGCGTCGCAGGTGCCCCACACTCCCGCGATCTGGCTCACCGTACTGATCTTCGGCAGGCGGGTGGGCGTCGACGAGTTCGGCAACCGGTACTACCGGGAACGCCGGGCACGGCGGGGCCGGGAGCGCCGCTGGGTCCTGTATCGCGGCCCGGCTGAGGGTTCCGCGGTGCCCCCGCTCTGGCAGGCGTGGCTGACGCATACGACGGACCGGCCGCCGGGCGAAGAGGCCGCCTCGCCCTGTCCTTGGCAGCGTCCGCACCGCCCGAATCCGACCGGCACGGCAGATGCCCACCGACCCCCGGGCTCGCTTCTGGGCGCCGCCGTGCCCCCGCTTCCGTACCAGGCTTGGACCCCGGCCCTTGACGAGGAGACGGCATCTGACCCGAAACGCGCTTGAGACCGTTCTCGGCACCGCGGTGCTCGCGGCGGCCGCCTTGTTCCTAGTGTACGCCAGCGAGCGCATCGCCCTGCAGACCGGCGGCGGTTACGAGCTCTCGGCCCGATTCGCCTCGGTCGGGGGCCTCAATGTCGGGGCGCCCGTCCGCGTCAGCGGCATCGCGGTCGGCACCGTCGTGGATCAGGTCGTCGATCCCGCCACGTATGAAGCGGTCGTCACCCTGAGGGTGGAACCCGAGGTCCGGCTGCCGGTCGATTCCTACGTCTCGGTCGCCAGCGACGGCCTGATGGGCGGTTCCCACCTGCGCGTGGTGCCCGGCGCCGACGACACGATGCTGGAGCCGGGCGACACGATCGAGAACACCGAATCCGCGGTCGATTTCCTGCGTGCGATCTCGAAGCTCTTCGGGAACCCGTAACTTGAGTGTGCGCTCGGGATCCGCATCGTTGGAGTACCTTCCCGAGCAATGGCTGACACCGGACCAGGCTCCCCTGTCGTGCACGGAAAAGATCAAGGTTCTCAACGAGAATCTCCGCGAGATCCGCGACCTGGCCCGGGAGGCGCTCGAGGACGGCGTGCTGATGGGCGCCGATCCGGAGCAGGTGCGGGCGGTCTTGGCGCAGTGTGTGCAGGACTTGCCGGAGCCGTTTTCGGACTGAGCCCGGCCGCGGCGGAGCCGGTCGCGGTCCTCCGGGTCTTGGAGAAGGGACCGGCGCGCGCTTCCGTGATCGAAGCCCCGCTGAACGCGGTGACCCGGTTCGGCCCGCTGGAGATCGTTCCCACCCGCTGCTGGGAATCCCTGCCCGAGGACCTGCCCGAAAGCGCCGCGTTTCTGGTGATCACGGAACCCGATCCGGTCGGCCGCCACGCCGGGTCGGAAGTCTTCCGCGGATGGATGTTTGCCTCGAGTCCCGGTCTGTCCGCGCTCGAGTACCCCACGCATGACGTCTGGATGCTGGACTGCCGGGAGAGAGGGCGGGCCGGACCGGGGGCGGGGGCGGCGGAGCGGAGCGCAGGGAGCCGGCGCTGACGTCCGCCGGGCGGTTTCGGGGTCCGGTCCCGGCCGGCGTCGAGAGGGACGGCGCGGCGAGGGCTCGACTACGGGGACGGCGCCGGCGCGGCCCGGTCCCATGCGCTGCGGCCGGGGCCGTCGTCGGCCGGAGACGGCCGAACGCCGTCCGGATACCGGTCGTCCGGCAGCCCTCCCGCGTCTCCGATCCGGAAAAAGTCCGCGTCGCGCTCCAGTGCGGCGTCCAGCCTCCGGCGAAATACCGGCCGGGCCAGGCGCTCCTGCCCGAACTGGTCGAGGTGGTCGTTTTCGAACTGTGCATCCAGCAGCGTGAAGCCGCCCGCGCGCAGCCGGTCGACCAGATGCACCAGGGCGACCTTGCTGGCATCCCGCATCGCGGAAAACATGCTTTCGCCGAAGAACGCTCCGTTGATGGCGAGGCCGTAGAGACCGCCCGCGAGCTTTCCGTCCCGCCAGCACTCGACCGAGTGGGCGTAGCCTTCCCGGTACAGTTGCAGGAACACCGTCCGGATCGCCGGGTTGATCCAGGTCTCGGCGCGCCCCCGGGCGGGGTCGCATCGGCCGCAGGCGCCGATCACAGCCGGAAAGTCCTGATCCACCGTGAGACGGAACGGCCGCCGCCGCAGCGTGCGCGCGAGGCGGCGGGGCACGCGAAAGCGGGAGAGGGGCAGGATCCCGCGGACCTCCGGGTTGATCCAGTAGACTCTCCGGTCCCCGTGGCCGGGAGCCATCGGAAACCACCCTTGCCGGTACGCGGCCAGAACCGCCGCGGTCGGCAGGACCGTCGGTTCGGTCATGCGGCCGTCCGGCCCAGCAGTTCCCGTTCCAGCCAGTGCACGTCGTACCGCCCGGAAACGAAATCGGGGTGCCGAAGGATGCGCTGGTGCAGCGGGATGGTGGTGGCCAGTCCGTCGATGGCGTACTCGCGGAGCGCGCGCCGCAGCCGGCGGATCGCCTCGCCGCGGTCCCGGCCGTGCACGATCAGCTTGGCGATCAGGCTGTCGTAGTGGGGCGACACCTCGCTTCCGCCGAACATCGCGGAATCGACGCGGACCCCGGGACCGGACGGCGCATGGTAGCCGTCCGCCCGGCCCGGCCGCGGCGTCAGCGTGTCCGGATCCTCGGCCGTGATCCGGCATTCGATGGCGTGGCCGGTGACGGAAACCGCCCCGGGGGCGGAACTCAACGGTTCTCCGGCCGCAATCCGGACCTGCTCGCAGACGAGGTCCATGCCGGTGACCATCTCGGTCACCGGGTGCTCCACCTGCAGCCGCGTGTTCATTTCGATGAAATAGAATTCCCCGTCGTCGTAGAGCATCTCCACGGTGCCCAGACCCAGGTATCCGATGTCCCGGACCGCACCGAGAATGCGGTCGCCGATCCGCTGCCGGGCGGCCCGGCCGAGCGCCGGTGAAGGCGCCTCTTCCACCATCTTCTGGTGGCGCCGCTGCACCGAGCAGTCGCGTTCGCCCAACTGGATCACGTTGCCGTGTGCGTCGGCCACGATCTGGAACTCGATGTGCCGCGGCGTCCGGAGGTAGCGTTCGGCATAGACGGTGTCGTCCCCGAATCCCGCCCGGGCCTCCGACCGGGCCAGCTGCCAGGCCGGTTCCAGTTCCTCCTCCGTCTCGACCACCTTCATGCCCCGACCCCCGCCGCCCGCCGCGGCCTTGACGATCAGGGGAAATCCGACGTCCCGGGCGAGGGCCCGGAGCTCGTCCGGGGACGACAGCGCACCGTCGGCGCCCGGGACGACCGGCACCCCCAGAGCGCGCATGCGGTGCCGCGCCTCGACCTTGTTTCCCATCATCGCGATGTGTTCCGGTCGGGGACCGATGAAGACGATGTCGTGCAGCGCGACGATCTGGGCGAATTCGGCGTTCTCGGAAAGAAAGCCGTACCCGGGATGGAGGGCATCCGCCCCGCTGAGGTGCGCCGCCGCGATGATGGCGGGAACGTTGAGATAGCTCGACGGGACGGCGGGCGGACCGATGCACACCGACTCGTCGGCGAGCCGTACGTGCATGGCGTCGGCGTCGGCGGTCGAGTGCACGGCGACGGTCCCGATTTCGAGATCGTGACAGGCGCGCAGAATGCGCAGCGCGGCCTCGCCCCGGTTGGCGATGAGAACCTTCCTGAACACCGGAGGGCTATTCGATGACCGCCAGCACGGTGCCGAACTCGACCGGCGTGGCGTCCTCGGCGTAGATCCGGGCCACGGTTCCGCTGCGATGGGCGGGGACCGCGTTCATCGTCTTCATGGCCTCGATGATGAACAACTGATCGCCCTCGCTCACCCGGTCCCCGACCTTGATGAAGGGTGCGGCCCCCTGCGCGGGGGCCACGTACAGCGTACCCACCATCGGTGAGGTGACGGCGCCGGCGTGCTCCGCCGAATCCTCGGCGCGCACGGGATCGGGCTCGCGGACGGGCGGAGCGACCGGTGCGGCCATGGGAGCTGCCACCGGTTCGGCGGGCCCGGGGGCGGCGGGCGGCACGGTTCTCGCCAGACGGATGGACCGCCGCCCCTCGATCAGCTCGACTTCGGCCAGGCCGGCCTCGTTCATGAGCGCCGCCAGCCGGCGGAGGAATGGCTCGTCTACCGGAAAATTGGGCATGCCGACCCCACCGCTCCCGGCTTCACGCCGGGCCGCCCGCCGCCGGAGAAGCCAGCAGCGGGGCGGCGGCCTGCAGCGCGAGCGCGTAGCCGGCGACCCCCAGCCCGCACAACACGCCGTTGGCCCGGGCCGAAAGGTAGGAACGGCGGCGGAACGGCTCGCGGGAGTACACGTTGGAGACGTGCACCTCGATCACCGGCCCGTCATACGCCAGGAGTGCATCCAGCAGCGCCACGGAGGTGTGCGTGTAGGCACCGGCATTGAGCACGATTCCGCCCGCCCGGGCCGCGGCTTCCTGCACCCAGTCGACCAGCACCCCCTCGTGGTTGGTCTGTCGGCAGTCGACCCGCAGCCCGAGCCGGGCCGCGGTCGCTCGACAGAGCGACTCGACATCGGTCAGGGTCGCGGATCCATAAATCCGGGGTTCGCGCGTTCCGAGCAGGTTGAGGTTCGGTCCGTTCAGCACGAACACGGTGGTAGCCTGTGCCATGAACGGAATCTACAGTACCGGCACGGCAGTGCTCTGAGAGTCCGACCGACGACCAACCGCGCGGGGTGGGATGTGGTGGAGATCACGGTCAACGGTGCGCAGCGCACGGTTTCCGCCGACGGGCGGATCGAGGATCTGGTGCGGGATCTGGGACTCGACCCGAGGAAGATCGCCGTCGAACGGAATCGCGAGATCGTGCGGCGGGCGGACTTCGGTGCGGTCCGGCTCGAAGGCGGCGACGCCATCGAAATCGTCCATCTGGTAGGCGGCGGCGACGACGACCGCTGGGAGGTCGCCGGCCGGCGCTTTCGTTCCCGACTGATTGTCGGCACCGGCAAGTTCGCCAGCTACCAGGAGAACCTGGCGGCGCTCGAGGCGTCCGGGGCCGAGATCCTCACGGTGGCCGTGCGCCGGGTCAATCTCGATGACCCCAACGCGGTGCGGCTGACGGACGTCATCGACCCCAAGGCGTACACCTTCCTGCCCAACACCGCCGGCTGCTACACGGCGGACGAGGTGCTGCGCACCCTCCGCCTGGCCCGGGAAGCGGGCGGCTGGACGCTTGTGAAGCTCGAGATGCTGGGCGACCCCGACACGTTGTATCCGGACATGCCGGAGACGCTGCGCGTAACCGAGATCCTGGTCCGCGAGGGGTTCGAGGTGATGGTGTACTGCACCGACGATCCGTTGCTGGCGCGGCGGCTCGAGGATCTCGGAGCCGCCGCCGTCATGCCGCTGGGGGCGCCGATCGGGTCGGGCCTGGGGATCCGGAATCCGCTCAACATCCGTTTCATCGTCGAGCGCCTGCAGATCCCGGTCATCGTCGATGCGGGGGTGGGTACGGCGTCGGATGCGGCGCAGGCCATGGAACTCGGGTGCGATGCCGTCCTGATGAATACCGCGATTGCCGGCGCCGACGATCCGATCCGCATGGCCCGGGCCATGCGGGCCGCGGTGTGCGCCGGCCGCGACGCCTACCTTGCCGGCCGCATTCCCCGCCGGTTCACCGGCAGTCCCTCGTCGCCGGTGGCCGGCCTGATCGGATAGCGCCGCCCGGCCGTGTCCCCTGATCCCCGAACCCGGAGTCCTCGATGACTGTCAACCGTCGAATCGTCCTCGCCTCCCGTCCCGCGGGCATGCCCACTACCGACCACTTCCGCCTGGAAGAGCAGCCGGTTCCCGAGCCCGGCCCCGGCGAGGTTCGGGTCCGCGCCCTGTGGCTGTCGCTGGATCCGTACATGCGCGGGCGGATGAGTCCCGCGAAGTCGTATGCGCCGCCGAACCCGGTCGGCGGGGTCATGACCGGGGCCGTCTGCGGGCGCGTCGAGAAGAGCCGGGATCCCACCTTCGAGGCGGGGGACATCGTTCAGGGATTTGCGCTCGGATGGCAGGACTACGCGATCGCGACCGCCGCGCAGATCCGGAAGGTCGACCCTTCCCTGGCCCCCATCTCGACCTCGGTCGGAATTCTCGGAATGCCCGGAATGACAGCCTACTTCGGACTGCTCGAGGTCGGCCGGCCGGTGCCCGGCGACACCGTGCTGGTGTCGGCGGCGTCCGGCGCCGTGGGGGCGGCGGTCGGGCAGATCGCCAAACTCGCCGGCTGCCGGGTGGTCGGCACCGCCGGGTCCGATGAGAAGGTCCGTTACGTCACCCGGGAACTCGGCTTCGACGCCGGCATCAACTACCGCACCGCCGCCGACCTCGACGCGGCCGTGCGGGAGGCCTGCCCGGAGGGGGTCGACGTCTATTTCGACAATGTCGGCGGGCCGGTCACCGATGCGGCCTTCGCCAATCTGGCGCCTTGGGGACGGGTCGCGGTCTGCGGCCAGATCTCCCAGTACAACAACACGGAGGAAGGAATCGGGCCGCGGTCGCTGCGGCACGTTCTGGTCCACCAAGCCCGCGTCGAGGGCTTCCTAGTGTTCCGGTTCACGCAGAAGTACCCGATCGCCGTCCGCCGCATGGCGCGCTGGATCCGGGCGGGTCAGCTGCGCTACCGGGAGGATGTCGTCGAGGGCCTCGAGCACGCTCCCGAGGCCTTCATCGGGATGCTGCAGGGCCGGAACTTCGGCAAGCTGGTGGTGAAGGTGGCCGACGAATAGCCGCCGGCCGGGGTCCGTTTCGACCGGTACCGGCAACCGGTGGCGGGCCGCATGCCGGACGCCCGGCACCGCCGACCTACCGCCGCAGCCGGCAGGATGCGGGCCGGTCCGCCGAACGAAGGAGGCAACGCGTGAACGAAGCCGAACAGCACCGGGTCGAAATGCAGAAGCTGCAGGCCGAACAGAGACGGAAAACGGCGGCGGCGAAACGCCTCGAACGCGGTCTGGTCCTGGTCCACACCGGCAACGGAAAAGGCAAGTCGACCTCCGCCTTCGGGGTGATCGTCCGGGCGCTCGGATGGGGGCACGGGGTGGCGGTGGTGCAGTTCATCAAGGGCAACTGGACGACGGGCGAGCGCAAATTCTTCGACGCGCTGGACCGGGTTGACTGGCACACGATGGGCGAGGGGTTCACGTGGGACACCCAAGACCGCGAACGCGATACCGCGGCCGCGGAAGCCGCCCTTGCGTGCGCGCGCAACCTGCTGGCCGGCGGAGACCATGATCTCGTCGTTCTCGACGAAATCAATATCGCGCTGCAGTACGAATACCTCGCGATCCAGAACGTGATCGATGCGCTGGAAGCCCGTTCCGACCGGACCAGCGTGATCCTGACGGGCCGGGATGCGAAACCCGAGATCTGCGAATACGCCGATCTGGTGAGCGAAATGCGCGAGATCAAGCACCCGTTCCAGGCAGGGATCAAGGCCCGACGCGGGCTCGACTTCTAACCGGCCGCCGCCGGCCCGCGCAGATTCGGGAAGGCGCGGGGGCGGGCTCCGACGCGGAACACCCCGGAAGGCCCGTCACCCGACATCAGGATGTCCGACCGGCGAGGGCCGCGCGGGGCCCTTCCGGTGCCCGGGGCAGGAACCGGGTCGAGGATCGCGGGCGGCCAGGTCCGAACCCGAGACCTGCCCACCTTTCGGGCACTCCTGCCGGACGGGATCGCGGACAGCAGCGGGGCGGCGCCGGCAGGACCGACCGGGGGGCGCCGGCGCCGGCGAGGTTTCGGAGCGGCATCCCTCGCGAATCACCGAGGGGGGACGGTTTTCCGCCCACTGCTCGCCCCGGGCGAAATGCACGACCGGGAAGATCGACCCGGGCGAGCCGTTCCGGGACGGAATTCCGGCAATGTCGGCAGGGCTTCCGCACCCGTATGCCGACCGGTCCTCCCACGTCCGGCGGTTCGGATTCCGGGGACCGGGTTGTCGGTTCCGGTGGGTTTCTCGCGAAGGACCGCCCCGGCATGGATCTCCGGAGGATCGTGGTGACGGGTCGTGAAGCACGACCGCGAACGGCGCGTCGAACACCTGCACGAACGGACGCACCCGCCCGGAACCGCAACCCTCCGGGCCCGGCCGTCCGCCGCCCGGGCCCGGTCGCGCTGCGCGAGGGCCGTTCCGGCCGGACTGCCGGGCCGCGTGCGGCGGCGGATCCGGACGTCCTCGAGGTCTGCGGCCCGTCCGTCGTGCCGACGGCGGCGGGGCGACCGGATCCCACGTTCCCCCGAGCGCTCACGGCCCGGAACGCCCGTCTCGCGTGTTCCCGTGCACGCATGCGGAACCGGGGAATTTCGATCCTCTCGCGGGTGCGTGCTTGACCGTTCGTCAGGGTGCCGTACAGTGGCTCCAGATGGTTGCTGCCTGCACGGGCAGCAAGAGGGAACTCGGTGCAATTCCGAGGCTGTACCCGCAACTGTAAGCCGAGAGTTTCCGGCCGAAACGCCACTGGAACCGTCCCGGTTCCGGGAAGGCGGCCGGAAGCGCCGAACCGGCGAGCCAGGAGACCTGCCATCGCGTCGTTCGTCCGGAGGCCGGGAAGAGCTCTCAGCGGACGGGAAGGTGAACCACCTCTCCCACGAAACGACACCGGAAACCGGTCGGTCGCCGGCACGGAGATTCGCCCGTGCGGCCGACGTGTCGTTGCGAGGATGCCGATGCGACCCGCAGGCATCCGCGGGAGAGGAACTTCATGTTGGGCAAGAACCTGTGGGTCTGCGCGGTGGCCGCGACGCTCGGCCTGCCGGCGGGCGGGCGGTCCGAGCCGTCGGACCGCGTCGCGCTGGCTCCGATTGTCGTCGACGGCTCCCGTCTGAAGCAGACGGCGACCGAATTCGGGTCGAGCGTCACCGTCCTCACGGCCCGGGACATCGAAGAGCTCGGCGTGGATTTCGCCCTTGATGCCGTGGCGGCCGCGCCGGGAGTCACGATCCATCAGAACGGTGCGTACGGCGGGGCCGCGACGGCCCGCATCCGAGGCGCATCCAGCGGTCAGACTCTCGTTCTGGTAGACGGGGTGCCGGTCAATGATCCGGCCTCGCCGGGTGGCGGCTTCAACTTCGCCCATCTCGATGCAGGCAGCATCGAGCGCATCGAAGTGCTGAAGGGCCCGCAATCGACCCTCTGGGGGAGCGACGCCATCGGGGGCGTGGTCTCCATTGCCACCAAGCGGGCGGCGGCGGGTTCCAGCGGCGAAGCGTTCGGCAAATTCGGTTCCTTCGACACGTTTCGGGGCGGGATCTCGGCCGGGCACCAAGCCGAAGAGGGCGAGGTCCGGCTGACCGTGGCTGGCATGTCCTCAGACGGGATTTCCAAGGCCGAGGCCCGAGACGGCAACCCCGAAGAGGACGGCTATGACGTCCGCAGCCTCGCGATCCGGGGTGGCCTTCGGCTCGGGGGCGATGCACGATTGTCGGCGGCCGTGCGCTGGTCCGATTCCGAAACCGAGTATGACGGATTCGGGGTCGACGCCGACAATCTCGGCGCGGCCGAAGAGCTGTCCGCCCGTCTGTCCCTCGGCGGGGTGTCCTGGGGGGGGAGTCTGGAGAATCTCTTGGTGGCGGGCTATTCCGGCATCTCGCGCGAGGACTTCAGTGACGGGATGCAGAGTTTCGAGGCCGAGGGCGACCGCGTGATCTACCGCTATCAGGGAGTGCTGGACATCGACGGGGAACACACCCTCTCCTTCGGCGCCGAGCGCGACACGACCCGTGCCGACATCCCGTCCTCCGGGGTCCGTGACGTGCGCACCTCCATCCACAGCCTGTTCGCGTTGCATGCGTTGCGGCCCAATGAGCACCTGACGCTGACCGGGGGAGTCCGCCGGGACGACCATGATCGATTCGGAGGTGAGGTGACCGGTCGTGTGGCCGTCGCCTACCACCCGGTCCGGGACCTGACGCTCCGCTCCAGCTGGGGCGAGGGTTTCAAGGCTCCGACGATCTTCCAGACGACGTACCGGCCGACGTTCTGTGGCGAGGATGCCGCACCGAACCCGGACCTCGAAGCCGAAACCGCGGAAGCGGTCGACGCGGGGGTCGACTGGCGCTCGCCCGACGGCCGCGTCGATGTCGGCCTGACCTGGTTCCGGCAGCGCACCCGGAACCAGATCGGCTTCGACTGCAATGCGGGCGGGTATGCGAACATTGCCGAGGTCGAATCCAGGGGCGTGGAACTGGACGGCGCCTACCGGTTCGCCCCCGGGCTCACGGTGGCTCTCCAGTACGCCTATGTCGATGCCCGGAAGGGGGACGGCGGGGCCGTCGCGCGGATTCCGATGCACTCCGGCGATCTCCGGATCTCGCTGGATCCGGACGGCCCTTTTTCCGGGGCGCTGCTTGTGCGCTACAACGACAGCGAGCCCAATGGCGACGGCACGATGCTCGACAACTGGGTTCGGGTAGATCTGGCCGGACGCTACCGTCTGAACGAGCGCATGGAGGTGTTCGGCCGGATCGAGAACCTCTTCGATGCGGAGTATCAGCAGGTTTCCGGTTACGGCACGCCGGGGCTGTCGGGATCCCTCGGGGTGCGGCTGGCCTACTAGGGGCTGTTAACTCAACATGTGGTGTGCTCCAATCCCCCCTGTTCGTGGAGAGGATTTCCGGTCATGGAACTCACGCAAGCCCAGTACGAGCGCATCGCTCCTGTCTTTCCGAAGCACCGCGGCAAGGTTTCGCTCAGCAATCTGTCGGTTCTCAACGCCATCCTGTACGTGGCCGAGCAGGGATGCAAGTGGCGTGGGCTGCCGGCCCACTTCGGCAACTGGCACACCATTTACACCCGGATGAACCGCTGGGCGAAGAAGGGTGTCCTGGATCGGGTGTTTGCGGAGTTGCAACGCCTGGAGATCATCCGTGTAAAGGTCACGGTGCTGTCGCTGGACAGCACCGTGATGAACGTGCATCCGGAGGGTACGGGAGCGCCCAAAAAAACGGTGCTCAGGCCATCGGGACGTCGCGCGGAGGCTGGACTACCAAGCTTCATCTGGTTGCCGCGGATGATCGAAGCGCCGTGGGGTTTTCCTGGTCCGGAGGGCAGGCGGGGGATGGGCCCCAGGGACGCAAGCTGCTGAACCGAAAGGCAGTACCGGATCCTGCACGATACCTGGTGATGGACAAGGCCTAGGACTGCCGAGTAATGACAATTACGACGTGACGTCGAGGGCCTGATCTTGGCGCAAGATGTGCCGCTGTTCGATCCGGAAGCCGACTTGATGGCCAAGATCGGCGCTGCTCAGAGCCTGTACGGAAACTATTGAGCGGCCCCAATTCTGGCCGCTCGTGCAAAGTATCGGCGTCGGGGAGACCGCTTCGAAAGCGATCTGACAGATGTGGAATGGGCTTGTCTGATCCCGATGTACTCGCCAGCCACATCGCAGATACCAGAATCGGGGGCGCTCAATAGTTTCCGCACAGGCTCTCAGGCGGGTAGCACCGTGCCACATGATCCGGTGTCCGGACCCGGGATCAAGCTTGCGACCTCGGGATCCGTCCGGAGTTGCCCACGCCCGGCCGCATTCCGGAACGAAAACTCCTCGCAGATCCTGCGGCTCCGAGCCCGACAGCCGGAACGCCGATCCTGCGGCAGGGGCGGTACGGTGCGCGGGCCGCGTCCTCGCGCAGGGCCTGAAGAATGCCGGATCGTGCCATCACGACAACAGCCTACCGCAGATCCTGCACCATGTCCAGCCCCAAGTTATCATGACATGGCAGGCTTGGGAAGGAGATGAGACCCGTGAGCGGGTTGCGGGCCGGGGCCTGGAGCCTGTGGTCCCACCGAAGGCAAATCGGGTTGCACCATGGGACTATGATCGGGAACGGTACAAGAAACGCAATGAAGTCGAGCGTCTGTTTCGGCGAATCAAACGATTTCGACGAATCTTCACAAAATTTGATAAGCTTGCTGTTGTCTTTACTTTCTTCATCCACTTCGCACTCATTGTCGATGCTCTCAAGAACCTGTAATGTTAGGGCCTGTTAACGCATTATGTGGTGGAATATGTGGTAGAATCCGGATCCCCGGTTCGTAGAGAGGATTCCCGGTCATGGAACTCACGCAAGCCCAGTACGAGCACATTGCTCATGTCTTTCCGAAGCACCGCGGCAATGTCTTGCTCAGTAATCTGTCGGTTCTCAACGCGATCCTGTACGTGGCCGAGCAGGGATGCAAGTGGCGCGGGCTGCCGGCGCACTTCGGCAACTGGCACACCATTTACACCCGGATGAACCGCTGGGCGAAGAAGGGCGTCTTGGATCGGGTGTTTGCGGAGTTGCAGCGCTTGGAGATCATGCGGGTGAAGGTCGAGGTGCTGTCCTTGGACAGCACCGTGGTGAAAGTGCACCCGGACGGTACAGGAGCGCTCGAAAAGCATGGTGCTCAGGCCATCGGGAAGTCGCGCGGGGGCTGGACCACCAAGCTTCATCTGGTAGCTGCGAGTGATCGAAACGCGGTAGGGTTTTCCTTGTCCGGAGGACAGGAGGGCGACGGGCCCCAAGGGCGCAAGTTGCTGCACCGCATGGCATTGCCGAATACCGCACGGTGTCTGGTGATGGACAAGGCCTATGAAGGGGACGAAACCCGTAAACTGGTGGCAAGTCGGGGACTGGAGCCCGTGGTCCCACCGAAAGCCAACCGGATCACGCCGTGGGAATACGATCGAGAACTGTACAAGAAACGGAATGAAGTCGAACGTCTGTTTCGAAGGATCAAGCGATTTCGGCGTGTCTTCACGAGATTCGACAAGCTGGATGTCGTCTTTACCTTCTTCATCCACTTCGCACTCATCGTCGATGCCCTCAAGCCTCTATAGCGTTAACAGGCCCTAGCAGGACCTAGCCGAAAGGCGGCCGCTCCCCGATGCGGCCGCCATCATCCGTCGACGCCGAAACCGCCGGGGCGACCGGATGCCCGACCCGGACGACGAAACGCGGGCCGACCGGGTTCGGGAGCCGGGGTCCTCCCGATCTCGAAACTCCGGCGACCGCGGATCGGACGCAGGGCATCGGGGCGGACTTCTTCCGCTCCGTGCGGCTGGGCGCCGCTCGCTTCGGCGGTCGCCGGTTCCCGCACCGGCCCTGCGGTATGCCCGGGAGATCCAAACGGGCGTACGGCCCGGGACTGCCCGTTTGTCGCAAAGTGCGTCATTGCCAGTGCATGGAAGGGCGGGCCATCGCGGGCGCCGCCGCCCGCCCCCGGTACGCCCGGCGATCCTGCGGACCGGGATCCCGACAAGGCTTCCGCACCCTGCCGGGATTCCCATCATCATGGGCCATACCCCCTGCCGCTCCGGTCCACCCTCGAGCAGCCCGCGGCCCTGGCCCGGCTGCAGCCGATCCTGGATCGGTTCTTGAGCCGTCGGGCCGCGACCCCCGCCGCCGGTGCCGGGTTCGCGCTGCGCGATGGGCGCGGACGTTGGCGCCTGCAGAGCTGCCTGTCGGCGCTCGAGGCGCTGAACCGGGCCGGCCTCCGCGCACGGAATCCCGGACGCGGCCGGCCCCGCCGTTGCCGGAGATCCCGGAGCGGGCCGACCGGATCCCCGACCTCGCGGTCTCACCCATGACCGCCCGCGCCGGCAAACGCTCGTGAGCGGCGATGAGAGCCCGAGAGCACCCTCTCGGGCCGGTGCGGGCGACCGGGTCGCAGATCCGCTGCTTCCTGACCGCCGGCGACGGGATCCTCGGCGGCTTCCCGGGTGCGGGCCCGGGCCGCACCCGGTGGGCCAAGCAGGAACGGGCCGGCGCGGACTTCGGCGATGCCCGGCCGAGCCGGCGTTTCGTGCCATCGGGTGCTGCGGATCCAGGACGGTTCCGATCTCGACCTAGCGCCGCACCCGGCCTGTGGCGGTCGCGGTGCGATCGCCCGCAACCGGGGATCCCCGAGGCACCCTCGAGCTGCACCTGCACACGACCCTCGCCGTCACGGCGGACGGCATCCCGTTGGGCGGGCCGCGAATCGAGTTCGATGCGCCGCCGCCCGAGGGCGCCGCCGACGACGACCGGGAAACCCGGACCCGGCGCCGGGCCCCCATCCTCGTCCGGGCCCGCCGCAGCCGCAGTCTCGGCAAGGAACGGAACCGGGGCGCGCGCCCGATCCGCCGGTCGCCGGTCCATGTCCGGGAAACCGCCGATCCCGAGGACGGCGCGAAGCCGCTGGAAGGGGTGCTCCTGACCTCGTTGCCGGTGACCGGGGCCATCACGCCCGGGAGGTGGTGGGCTTCTCCGAACGGCGCGGACGCATCGAGGAGTTCTTCTGCATCCTCCAGTCCGGCTGGGACGGGGAGACGGGGCTCAGCGCACGCAGGAACGCGTCGAACGGGCTTCGCCCTGCGTGCGTCCGGAGACGGTCGGTCTGGCCCTGCTCGGGCGCCAGCCGCCGGGGCTCGAACCCGGAGTGCGGTTCTCCGAAGCCGAGCTTGCGGTGATCGCGGATGGGGCCCGGCAGCGCGGCCGGGCAGCGCCCGGCCACCTCGGCACCGCCTTCATCCGGCCGGCCCGGATGGGCGGGTACCTCCGTCGCCGGCACGACCGCCCGCCCGGAACCCATGGGGTCCAGGAAGGATGCGGCCACCTCGCGCTCGGCGCCGAGAGCGTCGAACGGGCCCGTCAGGTCGGCCACCGGAGCGAAGGGCAACGCTGGAACTCCGGCGGGTCGGCCGGCTCGGGCACCCCGGCCCGCAACCTTTCGCCGCGCCCTCGACATGCGGCAAGAACGCCCTTGTGATGCCATGATGAATGGCTGATGGGCGGCTTGGGGATCCGTCCCGCAGTGCCGGGTCCGTCTTTCGATATCCTCCCGCGACGATGCCCGGAAGATCCGCACGCGCTCCGCAGGCCGGTTCCGTTCTTCGGCTGCGGCTCGTCCGGAGCACGCGCCCCGGTGGAGGCATGCGCGAATCGCGGCCGGTTCGGATCTGCCTGCGCCCGGGCGGGCGGGGTGAACCCGACAAGGGCCCGTCCGCCGTCCGGGCGGCCGGGCCCGGAGGCGGGCGGGGATCTTCCTCGGTCTCGGCCGCTCCGGCGGATCGGAGCATGCCGGTTCGACCCGCTGGCCGCCGGCGCCGAACCCGGGCTCGGAGGGTGGCGGCGGCGCTGCTGGCGGGCGTCGCGACGCCCTTTCCGGCCGCGGTCGAAGAATGGCGGACCCTGCAGCTGACGGCCTACTGTCGGGGTCACGCGGAGTTCGCGGCCGCGCTCGCCGAGCGGCATGGCGAGACCCGGTGGTGGTGGGGAATCAACAACGAGGGTACGGCGGTGGTGGAACTGTACGGTTCTGCGGCTACCGGTTCGTGGACCCTGCTCCGGGTCGATCCCGACGGCCGCGCCTGCGCACTGGGCGGCGGCACCTCGGGGGCCCGCGAGTCCGGCGAAGACGGAGAATCGCCATGAACCTGCCGCTGGTCGACCCTCCCCGTCCCGACGGCCTGCCGCACCGACCCGTGAATCACCAGCCGCTCACGCCGCTCCGGTTCCTGCTCCGCAGCGCGGAGGTCTTTCCGCAGCGGCCGGCCTGGGTGCACGGCCGCCGTTCGGCGACGTATGCGGACCTGCTGGTGCGGTGCCGCCGCGTCGCGTCCTGGCTGCAGGAGGCGGCCGTCCGGCCGGGCGACACGGTGGCCGCCCTGCTTCCGAACACGCCGGCCATGCTGGAAAGCCACTACGCCGTTCCCATGGCCGGCGCCGTGCTGAACACGATCAACACCCGCCTCGACGCGGCCACGATCGCGTACATCCTGCAGCACGGCCGGGCGCGACTCGTCCTTGCCGACACGGAATACCGCGAACTGCTCGACGGAGCCCTCCGGACCCTGCCACCGGACCGCCGGCCGAAGGTGCTGTGGTCGGCGGATTCCGAAGGGCCGGAGCCGCAGCCGACCGGCACCGACTACGAAGACGTGGCCGGCACCGGCACGCCGCGCCGCGCCGTGCGCCTGCCCGAGGACGAATGGGACGCGGTCAGCCTCAACTACACCTCGGGTACCACCGGCCGCCCCAAGGGCGTGGTCTACCACCACCGCGGCGCCTACCTCGCCGCACTGAACAACCAGCTGGTGTGGGACCTCGGCCACTACCCCGTCTACCTCTGGACGCTGCCGATGTTCCATTGCAACGGATGGTGCTTTCCCTGGACCGTCACGGCCCTCGGCGGCACCCACGTCTGCTTGCGGCGGGTGGACGGCAACGCCGTTCTCGATGCCGTTCAGACCCGCAGGGTCACCCATTTCTGCGGCGCGCCCGTCGTCCTCGGCGCCGTGGTCGAGGCCGCAGCCCGGCTGTCCGGACCGCTGCCCCGGCCGGTGCGGGTCATGACGGCGGCGGCCCCGCCGCCGCCGCCGGTGATCGAGGCCATGCAGGCCAAAGGCTTCCACGTCACGCACGTGTACGGCCTGACCGAGACCTACGGACCGGCCGTGGTGTCCGCCTGGCAGGAAGAATGGGATCGCATGCCGGCCCCGGAGCAGGCCCGCCGCAAGGCCCGACAGGGCGTTCGGTACCCGTCGCTGGAGGAGCTGCGGGTCCTGGATCCCGAACGCATGGACCCGGTGCCTCGGGACGGCGCCGCGCTGGGGGAGGTGATGATGCGCGGCAACCTCGTGATGAAGGGGTACCTGCGCGATCCGGAGGCCACCGCCGAGGCCTTCGCCGGCGAGTGGTTCCACACCGGCGATCTCGCGGTGACGCACCCGGACGGATACATCGAGCTGAAGGACCGGTCGAAGGACATCATCATCTCCGGCGGGGAGAACATTTCGTCCATCGAGGTCGAGAATGCGCTGTACCGGCACCCCGGTGTCGCGGCGGCCGCGGTGGTGGCCCGGCCCGACGCCCGGTGGGGCGAGACGCCGTGTGCCTTCGTCGAACTCCGGGACGACGCCGGCGGGGTCACCGAGGCCGACCTGATCGCGTACTGCCGAAACGAGATGGCGCACTTCAAGGCGCCGAAGACGGTGGTCTTCGGTGCGCTCCCGAAGACCTCGACCGGCAAGATCCAGAAATTCGTGCTGCGCGCCCGCGCGCGTGCGCTCTGAGCGGCCGGTCCGGTGCGCTACCGGCTGACCCTGGAATACGACGGCTCCCGCTTCCGGGGCTGGCAGCGTCAGGCCGCGGGGCCGACCGTGCAGGCGTCCCTCGAGACGGCGGTCGCACGGTATTCGGGGGCGGCCGCGACCGTGCACGCGAGCGGCCGTACCGACACGGGGGTGCATGCGCTGGGTCAGGTCGCCCATGTCGATCTCGGCACCCCGCGGCCTCCCGAATCGGTCCGGATGGGGATCAACTTCCATCTGGGCCGGGCGACCGGGAGCGCCGTCGTGGTCCTGGCCTGCGGAACGGCGCCGCCGGAGTTCCACGCCCGGTTCTCGACGGTCGAGCGGAGCTACCTGTACCGGATCCTGTCCCGGCCCTCGCCGCCGGCCTTCGGTCGCCACCTCGTGTGGTGGTTGCCCCGGAGGCTCGACACGGGAGCCATGGCCGCGGCGGCGCGGCCCTTGGTGGGCCGGCACGACTTCACGAGCTATCGCGCGGCCGGCTGCCAGGCGGCCTCGCCGCTGCGGACGCTCACGGAACTGACGGTGGTGCAGAGCGCGGCGGAGGTCGTCATCCGCGCCCGCGCCCCGTCCTTCCTCTATCGGCAGGTCCGGATCCTCGTGGGAACGCTGGTGGAAGTCGGTCTCGGGCGGATCGATGCGGACGGCCCCGCCCGCGCCCTGACCGCCCGCCGCCGGGGTGCATCCGGCCCCACGGCTCCGGCGCGCGGCCTCTATTTCGAACGGGCGATCTGCGCCGGGGACGCCTCCCCGGTCCCGGGCGCACCGACGGGGTCCGCCGGTCCCGGCGCGGCGGCAGCGTGCCCCTCGCTGTTCGCCGCTCCGGCAGCATGGTAGGGTTCGCCACGCTGCCTGAGCCGACGGCGGTCGAACTCGGTCGTCGTCCGGTCCGGCAGCAGCCCGGACCAGGGACGCTCCCGGTGTCCCGAAGGGCAAATTGCAGAGGGAGAGACACGATGAGGAAACTTGTCGCAATGATGGCGGCGCTGACCGTCACCGGATGGGCGGCTACCGCTGGCGCGGAGTGCTCGCCGGATTCGTGGGGTGATTGCGTCGGCAAGCCCTGGGTGGACGGCACCGTGATGGAAACCCCCCTGGGTTCGAAATGGTGGCCGCACCCGATGTGGGGCGAAGGCGACGAAGCCGGCTCCACCAACTGGTACACACAGCCCAACGTCGTGATGCGCGCCCTTGCGCTGATCAAGCAAGGCAAGGCGGCCAAGATCGGTCACGCGTACGTCAGCGACATGCCGCTGTTCGGAGAGCGGAAGTTCTCGCTGCGCATTCCCGGCACGCCGACCGGCGGCGCCTTCGGTGCGAACCGGATCATGTGGAACGACGAGTTCCTGGCCACGGAAATCGGGCAGGTCGGCACCCAGTTCGACGGGCTCGGCCACATCGGCGTCCAGGTCGGGGCAACGGGCGACAAGACCGAAATGCGCTGGTACAACGGCTTTACCGCCGAGCAGATGGGCAACCCGTACGGACTGAACTACCTCGGCAGCGAAAAGCTCAACCCGATCATCGCGCGGGGCATCCTGCTCGACATCGCGGCCGTGCGCGATGCTCCGATGGAAAAGGGCGATGTCGTGACGATGGCCGACGTCCGCGCGGCGCTGGAGGCGCAGGGCATGGCGGACTACGAACCCATGCCCGGCGACGCCATCCTGATCCGGACCGGATGGGAACGGCACTGGGACAACCCGGCCGTGTTCAACGACGGCTGTCCCGGCATCGGCATGGAAGTGGCCCGCTGGATCGCCGAGGTCGTGCAGGCGGGCGTCACGGGCTTCGACACCTGGCCGGGCGATGCGGTTCCGAACCCGGATCCGGCCTGTGCCTTCTGTGTCCACACCTACCTGCAGACCCGGCACGGGATCGTGAACCAGGAAAACCTGAAGCTGTCCGTCCTGGCGGATCAGGGGATCTACCAGTTCGCCTATTTCTACAGCCCGGTGCCGGTGGCGGGCGCCACGGGCTCGATCGGTTCGCCGGTCGCGATCTGGTAGTCGCCCTCGACGCGCTCCGGCGTGTCGGACCGCGGGTGGAGACCATGGCCGGCCCCGGTCGGCCGTGGTCTCGCCTGCAGGCTTGGAGAGTGGCCCATGCGCACCGTTGCCGGTCTCCCGCGGGTGCTTCGCCCGGTCCTGCTGACCGCCATGGTCGCCACCGCGACCGCGGTTCTGCCGGCCCGCGCGTTCACGGTGACCAATGCGGATCCCGAGCTGCGGGCGAAGGTGTCCATCGAGTACTGGCTCCGGTGGGTCAAGGCCGGTGAAAGCGTGGGGTTTCGCCCGGAGTCCTTTCCGGTCACGGTCTATGTTCAGTTTCCCGAGGGAACCCTGACCTGCGAGGCCACGAGCGATTCGGATACGGTCGAGCTGACCCGGGACGAGTGCGTCGTGAACGGGGTGCCGGCCGGCCGGACCACCCTGCGGTTCTGACGACCGGGGATCGTTCCCCCACAGGGAGCGCGGCTGACGGCACGCCGGCGGGTGCCGATTCGCGAGATACCGCATGCGCAGGGCCACCGTAGAACGATCGACGGCCGAGACGTCGGTGCGGGTGACCGCGTCGCTGGACGGAAGCGGAACGCGCGCCGTGGCGACGGGGATCGGATTTCTCGACCACATGCTGGAGCAGCTGGCCCGGCACAGCCTGATCGATCTGGACGTCGCGGCCGAGGGCGACCTGCACATCGACGGCCACCACACGACCGAGGACACGGGCTACGCCGTCGGACGGGCCGTAGCGGAAGCGCTGGGCGACCGCCGCGGAATCCGCCGGTTCGGCCACGCGCTGATCCCGATGGACGAGACGCTGTCCCGGGTCGCGATCGACCTCTCAGGCCGCCCGTACCTTGTCTGGAAGGTCGCGTTCACGCAGAATCGGCTGGGCAACATGGATACCGAGCTGTTTCGGGAATGGTTCCAGGCGTTCACGCAGGCGGCCGGCGGCAACCTGCACGTCGAGAACCTGTACGGAGTGAACAACCACCACGTGATCGAATCGTGCTTCAAGGGACTGGCGTACTGCCTGCGCGATGCCGTCCGGATCGATCCGGCGGCCGCCGGTCGGGTACCGTCCACCAAGGGCGTCCTTCGGAATGACGCGCCGACCGATGCCGCGTAGGCGGCGCGGGGCGGCGCCGGCGGCCCGACGGTGACCGCGGCCATCGTCGACTACGGGTCCGGGAACCTGCGTTCCGTCGCCAAGGCGTTCGAACGCGTGGCGCCGGTCTCCGCCCGCGCCGCTGCCGTCGTGACCGGGGACCCCGACCGGGTCGGCAGCGCCGATCGGATCGTCCTGCCGGGGGTCGGCGCCTTCGCCGACTGCATGGCGGGTTTGCGCCGGATCCCCGGCATGATCGATGCCCTGCAGCGACGCGTGATCGAGGAGGGTGCGCCGTTTCTGGGAATCTGCGTCGGCATGCAGATGATGAGCCGGGACAGCGAGGAACACGGCCGGCATCCGGGTCTGGGCTGGATTCCGGCACAGGTCGTGCGGATGCGGCCGGGCGCGGGGCGCCGAATTCCCCACATGGGATGGAACGAACTGCTCGACCTGACGCCCCACCCCGTCTTCGCCGGCCTCCGGCCGCGCGCCCACGTGTACTTCGTGCACAGCTACGCAGTCGAGACCGACTGTCCGGATCATGTCGCGGCCCGGACCTGCCACGGCGGCCCGGTCGTGGCGGCGGTGGCGCGGGACAACTTGGTCGGAACCCAGTTTCATCCCGAAAAGAGCCAAGCCGACGGATTGCGCATGCTCGCCAACTTCGTCCGATGGGCGCCGTGACCGAGACCACCACCGAGATCATCGAGCGCTTCCGGCCGGGCGAGCTCGTCGAACTGTGCGACGCCACCCGCAAGGCCCTCGAAGACGGAATCGGTTTTGGCTGGGTCGCCCTGCCCTCGGACGATCGCCTCAAGGCCTACTGGAAGGGCGTCCTCGTGGTTCCGCACCGCACCCTGATCATCGGCCGGTACCGGGGAACGGTCGCGGGCTCGGTGCAGGTCGTGCGGCCGGTGACGCGGGACGAGGCGCGGGCCTTCTCGGCCTCGTTCGATACCCATTTCGTGGCCCCGTGGGCACGGGGCCACGGATTGGCGGCGGCGCTGCTCCGGCATGCCGAGAGGCATGCGGCGGCGGTCGGGTTCACGCAGTTCTGCGTCGACGTCCGGGTGACCCAGGATCGCGCCATTCGGTTGTACGAAGCCCATGGGTACGAGCGATGGGGGACGCTCCCGGACTACCACTTGGTCGACAACCGCATGATTGCGGGGCATTTCTACCGGAAGAAGATCGCGTGAACCTCTATCCTGCCATCGATCTCCGGCACGGACGGTGCGTGCGCCTAGAACGCGGGGATCCCAACCGGGCGACCGTGTTCGGCGACGATCCGGCGGAACAGGCCCGCCGCTTCGAGGATGCCGGCTGCACGTGGCTGCATGTCGTGGATCTCGACGGCGCCTTTGCGGGCGGCTCCCCCAATGCGGAGGCGGTTTCGGCGGTGCTGGAATCGACGACCATGCAGATTCAGCTCGGCGGCGGCATTCGCTCCCGGGCGGCCGCGGATGCGTGGCTGGATGCCGGCGTGCAGCGGGTGGTCCTCGGGACGATGGCCGTGTCCGACCCGGATGCGGCGCGCGCGATTTGCCGCGCGCACCCCGGCCGGATCGCCGTGGCGGCGGACACCCGCTCCGGTCGGATCGCGATCGAGGGGTGGGCTCGTTCGACGGAGATCGACCTCGCCGCATTCCTCGACGCCGCGGCCGACTACGATGCCGCCGTCCTGATCCATACCGACATCGCCCGCGATGGCGTGCTGCAGGGCGTCGATCCTGCCGCACTGCGACGGGTCGCCGATAGCAGCCCGATTCCCGTCGTGGCGTCCGGGGGCGTCGCAACCTTGGAGGACCTGGCACGGATCAAGGCGCTTCGGGAGAACGGCATCGACGGCGTCATCGTCGGCCGCGCCTTCTACGAGGGGCGCCTAGACGTGCGGCAGGCCGTCCGGCTGCTGGCGGCGTGACGGGTGCTCAAGATCCGGATCATCCCCTGTCTCGACGTGAAGAACGGGCGGGTCGTCAAGGGAACCAACTTCGTGAACCTCAGGGATGCGGGCGATCCGGTGGAACAGGCGCGGGGCTATGACGCCCAGGGGGCCGACGAACTGTGCTTTCTCGACATCACGGCGTCGCACGAGAAACGCAGCATTCTGTTGGACGTGGTGCGCCGCACCGCCGAGCAGTGTTTCGTGCCGATGACCGTGGGCGGGGGGGTCCGGAGGCTCGAAGACATTCGCCGTCTGCTGCTGGCCGGCGCCGACAAGGTCTCGATCAACACCGCGGCCGTCCGCGAGCCCGAACTGGTGGCCCGGGCTGCGGAAAAGTTCGGATCGCAGTGCATCGTGGTGGCAATCGACGCCCGGCGGCAGGGAGACGGCTTCGAGATCTTCACGCACGGGGGGCGGCGTTCGACCGGCATCGACGCGGTGCAGTGGGCGCACCGGGCGACCGCGATGGGGGCGGGCGAGATTCTGCTCACGTCGATGGATCGCGACGGCACCCGGGACGGGTTCGATCTCGGGCTGACCCGGGCGGTCAGCCGGGCGGTCGACGTGCCGGTGATCGCCTCCGGAGGAGCGGGTTCCGCCCACCATCTGGCGGAGGCGGTGCGAAAGGGGGGCGCGAGCGCGGTCCTGGCGGCTTCGATCTTTCACTACGGGGACACCGCGATTGCCGACGCGCGGTGCGCCCTCAGGGCCGACGGCATCCCGGTTCGTCCGGAGCCGCACCCGGCGGTGGACCGAACGTGAGTTTGGCGGACCAGGTGCGCTTCAACGGGGACGGCCTCGTTCCGGTGATCGCCCAGCAGCACGATACCGGCGAGGTGCTGATGCTGGCCTGGATGGACCGCGCGGCGCTCCGCGCAACCTTGGCTACGCGACGCGTGACGTATTTCTCCCGGCGCCGACAGGCCCTGTGGGTCAAGGGGGGCACCTCGGGCCATGTCCAGCGGCTCCTGGACCTTCGGGTGGACTGCGACGGCGATACCCTGCTTGCGCTGGTGGACCAGACCGGGCCGGCCTGTCACATGGGGCCCCGGTCCTGTTTCTTCCGGGCCTGCCGGGGCGGGCGGGTGGTTGCGGTCCGCCCCGCCGCGGGCAGCCGCCCCGATGACTGACCTTCCTGCAGGTCTGTCGGCATCCTTGGATGCCTTGTGGCGCACCATCGGCGCGCGCGCGCGCGGGGCCGACCCCGAATCCTCCTACACCGCGCGTCTGCTGGCGAACGGCGTGGACCGGATCGCGCAGAAGGTGGGCGAGGAAGCCACCGAAACCGTCATCGCCGCCGTCCGCGGCGCCCCGCAGGCGATCGTGGCCGAGAGCGCCGATCTCCTTTACCATCTGCTGGTGCTCTGGCAGGCGGCGGGCGTGGAGCCGGACGCAGTGGCGGCGGAGCTGGAGAAGCGGGCCCGCCCTCCGGGCGCGTCCGTGTCGGTCGGCAGGTCCTCGGGCGGGGGGCCTGCATCCGGAGGAGATGGCTGATGGCTGCCGGCGAGACCTCCTACGACGAGACCAATGTCTTTGCCCGCATCGTGCGGGGCGAACTCCCCTGCGACAAGGTGTTCGAGGACCCACACACCCTGGCGTTTCGGGATGTCCGGCCGCAGACCCGGGTTCACATTCTCGTGATCCCGAAGGGGCAGTACGTGTCCATGGCGGATTTCTCGGCGCGCGCCACGGGCCCGGAAATCGAATCCTTGGTTCGGGCGATCGGTCGGGTTGCGCGCGAGGCGGACATCGAGACGGACGGGTACCGGCTGCTCGCCAACCACGGCCGGCACGCCCGTCAGGAAGTGCCGCACTTTCACGTGCATGTCTTCGGCGGAGAGCCGCTCGGCCGCATGATCAAGCCGACGCCGTCGTGACCCTGCGGCGCTGGACGGGCGGGCGACATCCCTTCCGTCTCGTGGTCCCGCAAGGCTCGCCCGGCCGGACGATGCCGCCGGAATCCGAACCGGTTGGACGGATGCGGCCGTGCGACGTCCGCCGCCGGCCGGAACGTCCGGTCCGGGAAGATCCCGGAGTGCGCACCGTGCACCGGCGGATCGTTCGTTGGCCGGGCCTGCCGATCCCGCGGCCGCCGGCGGCCTGCGTGCCGTCGGCGATCCCGGCGTCCTTGATCATGAGGATGCGGCGGTGCGGATGGCGGTCTTGGATCTCGCGGCCGGGGGAAAAGTATCGGCGTCGGGGGGTGCGATGGAAGCTGTCCGACCCGAAACGCTCCATCCGCTGCGCGGCAGCAGTCGCACCGGGGCACCGGCGCGGAGCACGGGTTCCCGCGGCGGGACGCCGATCGGTGCATTCGTGTCCGCTCGGCAACCTGGCCGTCAGCCCTGGCAGCCATGGCGGACGCTTGCGGTGGGGAACCGTGGGGCACGACCATGAATCATGACCTTCGGGCACCAGGAAACGCGGCAGCTGCACGAACGCGATGACCCGGGGCGTTGCCGGTCGACCCAGCGCCGTGGTTTCAGCGGTAAGAGGCCGCGCATCCGGGCGGCGCCGATGCTCCCGGCACCTTCCTCAAGGGCAGCCGTACGGGCCGGTGAAGGGGTCGCGTCTCCGACATCAAGCGCGTGATGTTCCGCTTCAAGGACGGTGCAGCCGCGAACCGGATCGACGATCACGGACCGAAGAGGTGCGGCGGACAACCGCGTCGGTCCGCCGCACCCCGGGCACACGGGTCCGCGAGCGGAGGGATGCAGGCGGCTGCGACGTGACGGAGACGTCGGCGCAGACGGGATCGTGCAAACCTTGCACCCGCCGGACGGGCGGGCGTGCATGCCGGCAGCGACGGCAACAGCCTCGGAGACGATCGGGCGGCGGCACGGCCGAGCCGGGGATTGCGTGCAGGAACGCGACGAGCCTGCGCGGGCGCGGCCGGGATCGGGTCGTCGCCGAACCATGCGTGGATGTGTTGCCCGCATGATCGGTCCTCGCACCCGAGCGGCCGGACGGTGCCAGACCCTTCCAGTTGTCGGCTGTCCGTTTCGGACCACGGTGCGCCGACCGGCCGTCGCCGCCTGATGCGCCTGTCGTGGAACGAGGTGCGGGTTCGCGCCGCCGCCTTTGCCGAGGACTGGAAGGACGCGGTCTACGAGAAGGGCGAGACGCAGAGCTTCTACAACGCATTCTTCGAGGTGTTTGGGGTGCGCCGCCGGAGCGTCGCACGCTACGAGGCCCACGTCGCGAAGCTCGACGACCGTTCGGGCTTCATCGACCTGTTCTGGCCGGGGGTCCTCGTCGTCGAACAGAAGAGCGCCGGACGCGACCTGCAGGCGGCGTTCGATCAGGCCGGGGCGTACGTCGACGCGCTGGCCGAGCGCGAGCGTCCCCGCTACATCTTGGTGAGCGACTTCCGGACCTTCGAGCTTCACGACCTGGACGAACGCGCGACCGTTGCCTTCTCGCTTGCCGACCTGCCAGGGCAGGTCGAAGCGTTCGGCTTCATCCTCGGCGTGCAGCGCCGGGCCTTCCGCGATCAGGATCCGGTCAACCTCGAGGCGGCGGAACTGGTCGGCCGGCTGCACGACGCGCTCCGCGATGTCGGGTACACGGGGCACGACCTGGAGCGCTTCCTAGTGCGGATCGTCTTCTGCCTGTTCGCCGACGACACCGGGATCTTCGAGCCGCGCGACCGGTTCCTCGACTTCCTCGAGGCGCGCACCGGCGAGGACGGGGCCGACCTCGGCCTGTGGCTCACACAGCTGTTCCAGGTGCTGGACACTCCGGAGGACCGCCGCCAGCGCACGCTCGACGAGGACCTCGCACGCTTTCCCTACGTCAACGGCGACCTGTTCCGGGGGGCGCTTCGGATCCCGGCGTTCGATGCGGCGATGCGCGCCGCCCTGCTCGACGCCTGCCGCTTCGACTGGTCGAACATCTCGCCCGCGATCTTCGGCGCGCTGTTCCAATCGGTGATGGAACCCGCCGAACGCCGCGCCCAAGGCGCGCACTACACGACCGAGCGGAACATCCTCAAGGTGATCGAGCCGCTGTTCTTGGACGACCTGCGCGCCGAGCTTGCAGAGATCCGGGCGCTCCGGGGCCGCAACCGCCGGTCCCGGCTGCAGCGGTTCCAGGCCGAACTGGGCCGTCTGACGTTCTTCGACCCGGCGTGCGGCTGCGGCAACTTCCTCATCCTTGCCTACCGGGAGCTGCGCCTGCTCGAAATCGAGGTTATCCGGGAGATCCGGAAGGCGGAGGCCCTGTCCGGGCAAGTGGTGTTCGATGCCCGCTGGCAGTCGGTGGTGGATGTGGACCAGTTCCACGGGATCGAGCTGGGCGAGTTCCCGGTACGCATTGCGGAGACCGCGCTGTGGATGATGGATCACATCATGAACACCCGCATGAGCCTGGAGTTCCACCGGACCTTCGTGCGGATCCCGCTCGAGAAGTCGCCGCGGATCGTGCACGGCGACGCGCTGGAAATCGACTGGTCGGATCTGCTCCCGCCGGGCGAGTGTTCGTTCGTGCTGGGCAATCCGCCGTTCGTGGGCGCGAAATACCAGACATCGGAGCAGCGCGCGCAGGTGCGCGGGGTCGCGGCTCTCGGCAAGAGCGGCGGCACGCTCGATTACGTCGCCGCGTGGTTCATCAAGGCAGGAAAGTATGTGCAGGGCGGCGATGCCCGGGTCGGATTTGTCGCGACCAACTCGATCACGCAGGGCGAGCAGGTCGCGCAGCTATGGCCGGTGCTGTTCGGGCGCTGCAAGCTGGAGATTGCGTTCGCGCACCGGACCTTCGCATGGGGATCGGATGCGCGCGGCAAGGCGCATGTGCATGTCGTCATCCTCGGTCTCGACCGACGCGAGGCCGCGCGGGCGGAGAAGCGGCTGTTCAGCTATCCCGACATCCACGGTGATCCGGAGGAAAGCCGCCACGGTGCGCTGTCGCCGTATCTGTTCGATGCCGGCGGGCTGTCGGACTCGCACCTGGTGGTGCGGGAGGAAAGCCGTCCGATCAACGGGATGGGCCGGTTGATCATCGGATCCAAGCTCATTGACGGCGGCAACTACATATTCGACGCGGAGGAACGGGCCGCATTCCTGGAAGCGGAGCCGGGGGCCTCTCCTTGGCTCCGACCGTTCGTCGGGGCGCGGGAGTACCTGCAGGGCGGCCGGCGCTGGATCCTGGCGCTCCCCGGCGCACCGCCCGACATTCTGGCGCGTCTGCCGCATGTGCGGGAACGGATTGCCGCGGTGCGCGCCTACCGAGCAGAGAGCAAGAGCGCGCCGACCCGGAAGCTCGCTGAGACACCGACGCTGTACCATGTCAACGTCATCCCCACCGCGCCGTTCCTGGTGGTTCCGAAGGTCAGTTCGGAGCGGCGCGAGTATGTGCCGACCGGGTGGCTGGAGCCGCCGACGATTCCGAGCGATCTTGTATTCGTCCTTCAGGATGCGACTCTGGCGGACTTCGCACTGCTGACCTCGGCGATGCACATGGCGTGGCTGCGTCATGTCGGCGGGCGGCTGAAGAGCGATTACCGCTACTCGATCGGCCTCGTCTACAACACCTTCCCGGTGCCGCCCGAGGAGGCGGACCGGTCAAGGCTAGAGCCGCTTGCGCGCGCAGTGCTCGACGCCCGCGCCGCGCATCCGGGTGCGACGCTCGCCCAACTCTACGACCCAGACCTGATGCCGCCGGGCCTGCGTCGGTCGCACCAAGCGCTCGACCGCGGAGTGGACCGGCTCTACCGGCGGAAGGGGTTCGCCTCCGAGCGCGAACGGATCGAACACCTGTTCATGCGGTACGAGAAGATGCGCACCCCGCTGGAAGCGGCGTTGCGGAGGAGACGGACGCACAAGCCGAACAAGGGGCCAGCGGTCACGAAATGAAGTCGGAGAAGTAATGCGAACTGAACGAGTGCCCGCCCGAAAGTGCCATATTGGCAAGCCCGGTGCCGAATATCGCTCCCCTGTCCGGAAGGAACGTTTTTGGGTCGGAGGCGGACTGGAGGGGAGCAGGGGCTGAATCGGCCGTATCCGTGGTGGACTTGGAGGCCTGCACGGGGTCGTGCAGGCCAATGCAGCGAGGGATTCCGGGCGCTGCCCAGTCACGATGCTGCGCGACGCCGTTCGACGGCGCCTTCCCGTGCCGCTGCGCTCCATTGCAGCAGGTTCAACCCATGTTTAACGAGATTTCGCCGATTCGGGCCCGAAATCTCCGATTGCCGGGGTTCTGAGCGAGGAAAACCGTTGAAACGCAAGGATCATCCTGTCAAGGCCTCCCAGGTAGTGCCATTTTCTTTTGGAGCCCCCTTTGCAGCCGGACGAATCAGCATAAGGCAGCCAACGGAACCTGCCCCACCGGACTGCACGGTGGACACGCGACGTCAGCGCGGGGTGCCGGATCGCGTTGCAGACCCCTCCCTCCCCATAAGGCTGGAACGTGGAGCGGAAGCCGAAGAGTGATCCGCTTCTTGTCAGCCGAACCCCGCACATCCGGTCATCGGCAGCGAGCGAGTGAAGGCGGCAAGAGAACATGTCGGATCCGAACCCGTCAGGAAAAACGATTCGTCATCAGTAGGGGGGGGTGTGGGTAGATACAAATCTCAAATAACATAAAAAAAACCGGATATTTATTCTATTCTTGAATAATCAATAATTAACTTAGCGTCCGCACAATGATTGCTACCCACTTGAAAGAGCCATAGACAAGAGAAATCACCACGTGTTTAGAGCCACGAACATCGCTCATGCCGGATTGGTGGGGGCAGATCCATACGAGCATTTGACATTACAAGTCTGGAAAACTAAGGGACGCCTTTTCTCATGCGTGCAAGCTCATCAGCGACAAGCTCGATCGGCAATTCAAAGAATCCGAACAATGTGTAGAGAGGAGAAAGTAAATGATGAACAATTTCCGGCAGATTCGTTTCGATGGCCTTAGCTTCCACATGAGTCCTCAAACTGATTGAGTCCTGACAAGCGAATCTGCCGCTTCCCAAAATGTAACGAATTCTATCAATACTATGCAATGATCGTTCAGACAGTCCCTCATACTTTGCTACGAATCGAATGGTGGTCGCGCTCTCGAAGAGATTGGCGGCTAAGCTTCTGGCATGAAGAAATGTCTCACCAATTCGCCATATAGGGTATCTACTCACCCCCCTACTGATGACGAATCGTTTTTCCTGACGGGTTCGGATCCGGCATTGTCCCTTGCCCCTTTCACTCGCTCGCGGCCGAGGACCGGAAGTGCGTGTTCCGGCTGACAAGAAGCGGATCGATCTTCGTCATCAGTAGGGGGTGAGTAGATACCATATAGGAATGGCAATGTCGAATACAGTTTTCGGCTCGATTGCGACACGTCCTAGCTGTGCTGTTTCCCACATTGCATCTTCCTGAAAACCCCTGAGCAAAAAAGCAAATCCGTTAGGATCGATACACCAGAAATCGGAATGCGCGGCATCAGGATTTCGGGAATCGCCACCCAACCAGCACTCAACAGTTCCGTTATTGGGATAAGGTTCAATCCCAGCACGGGTTGGATACCAAAACGGTGGCCAGCCCGTGTACCGAACGGCGCTTGCTCTCAACACCTCGGGGAGGTCGGGAAGCGCAATTTGTCGAGGCTCGCCAATGATTTCATACGCGAAGCTGTATCGCCCATGCAGAAGTCGTGGCCCAGCGTTGGCGGGCAAGGGATCAGTCAAGTCACGCCAGCGTTGAACCCTCGTGCTTATCCATTCGTCCAGTCTCGCAGGTTGCTCATCCGGTTGGGCGGTTTGAGGCACGGCCCCGGTGATCAGATCTCTAATCTGGTCGAACATCTCATCACGCCGATTCCGGACGCATCTGTTGAGGAGTGCATCCCAATCTTGGGCACTCTGTGGTGTCTCGCTGCGGGGTCCCGGTTTTCGTACATAGATCGCATTGTCCGCAACGATTTTGCCGTTTGGTCCTGCTCGTCGAGCACGGACAGGAACACGGTGGCCACCAGGAACCCTTACCATCGGAAACAATAAACCCTTCGAGTTGGGGATGATATGGACCGAACAGTGGAATGGAGGATCACAGTATTTCTGCACAATGCCGTTGATGAGATCTTGGCTGTAGCCATCAAACGTAGCCGGGCGCCCTTCTGAATCAACAAAACCCTCACCATGTTCTACCAATCCGAGAACAACAAAGCCGCCCCCATGATTAGATATCGCCAGAACAGCTTTTGCGAAATTCGCTCTATCTTCGTTCGAACCTTGCAGATTGAGCCAGTTCTTGATCTCGAAGTCAAGATCTTCTCTTGGATGGGCCAGCAAATCTGCAAGGCGCTCTCGACTGATCTCGACATGCATGCTCATCGGGTAGCACTCATGTGACTGCAGCGTCTGCCTTCGCCTCGAACGCCAGCGCTAGAACGTGTTGACGCAATATGTGATGGACCTCTGGGTTCCCCGTTCGTGAGGAGGCTTCCCGATCATGGAACTCACGCAAGCCCAGTACGAACGAACTGCCCATATTTTTCCGAAGCATCGCGACAATGGCCCACTCGCAGATCTGTCGATTCTCAGCGTCATCCTAGTAGTACGGAAACGTTGAACTGACGATAGTATTCTGGCAAGATTTCCGTGTCGGTCCGTGTCGGTCCGTGTCGTCCCCGTGTCGGTGCGTGTCGGTACGCGTGAGCGCCCGATCGGTACGGCGCTTTCTTGTTCATCCCCACAGACCCGATGCCGAACATGCAGGCGCTCATGCTCTCTTGGGGATCGGACGGATCCGGTTTCCGGGAACCGAGCCTGTCTGCAGGGGTTCGGTGCGGGGATCGGAGTGGATCATGGCCAACCCTCAGGGCAGGAAGCTCGATCGAGTGAGCCTTTCGGTGCCGGAGCGCCGGGAACTCCAGGCGATCGTCGACGGTACCGGAGCCGCCTGGCGTCGTCGTCGGGCGCAGATTCTGCTGATGGCGGACGAAGGGCGCGACGGCGGCAAACTCCGAGATGTCGACATCGCGCGCGGCCTGGGCATCGGTGCTTCGACGGTCGAACGCCTGCGCAAGCGCTGTGTTCTGGAGGGTCTGGAGGCCTCTCTCCGTCGCCGGGAGCAGGAGAACCGCCGACCGAAACTCCTGGACGGGGCGAAGGAGGCGAAGCTGGTGGCTCTGGCCGGTTCTTCCCCGCCCGAAGGTTGTGTCCGCTGGACACTGAAGCTGCTGGCCGGTCGTCTGATGGAGATGGAGATCGTCGAGAGCATCTCGAAGGAAACGGTACGGAAGACTCTAAAAAAAGGAGATCAAGCCTTGGCTGAAGCAGTATTGGTGCATTCCCCCGAGCCGCAATGCGCCGTTCGTGGCGGCGATGGAGGAGGTGCTGGACACGTACCAGCGGGATGTTGCCGAAGACGAGGTTTGGGTCTGCAGGGATGAGACCCGCCGGCAGCCGACGAAGGAAACCCGCCTTCCCCGCCCCGTGCGGCCCGGGCAGCCGGAAATCGTCGACTACGAATACGAGCGAAACGGTACGGCCAATCTCTTCCTGGCGTTCGCGCCCAATGAAAACTGGCGTACGGTAAAGGTCACCGATCGCCGCATGGCGCGGGACTGGGCGCAGTTCATCCGGGAACTCGCGGATGATCACTTCCCCGGCAAGAAGATCGTACGGGTCATGGACAACCTGAACACACACGGCCCCGCGTCGTTGTAGGAAGCCTTTGCACCCCGGGAGGCCATGCGGGTGCGAAAGCGGTTCGAGTTTCGGTACACGCCGAAGCACGGAAGCTGGCTCACCATGGCCGAAATCGAAATCGGCGCGTTGTCGCGACAGTGTCTTCGACGACGCATTCCTGATCGCGCCACCATGCTGCGGGAGACCGCGGCGTGGGTCAAGCGCCGCAACGCGGCCGGCGGCACCGTCGACTGGCGGTTCACGACGGCAGACGCCCGGGTGAAACTGAAGTCTCTATACCCATCAATCCAATGATTCCGTACTACTAGACGTGGCCGAGCAAGGATGCAAGTGCGCGGGCCGCCGTCGCGCTTCGGCAGGCAACCATCACTGGTCAGATCCCGTCGACTGGTACAGTGCGATTGTTAGTGCATGGGCGGCTTCTCCGCCAAGCCGGCATGACCGTTTCCGGGGCTGAGGCCGGGATCCCAAGCTGCTGTGCGGACGCACGGCGTGATCGGGACACCGCGCGGCGCGGACGTCGACCGCAGAGACCCATCGCCGCACGGCTTCGGCCACGAACTCCGAGCCGCGGTCAGACCGAACGGGGCCAGGGACACCGCGCAGAAGGAACCGATCGGTCCGCACATCGATCCCATCGGTCGAGGAGAGCTTGCGCCGGACCCGGCGGGCCTGGCTCTCGCGGGCCGAACGCGGCCGATGCCGCGAGTGCACGGCGACCGGCATCGACGAACAGGTCGGTGCCGAGCCGCTGACTTCGGCAGGCTTCATCCGCCGCGCGCCGACTGTGGAGAATGACCAGGACCGACTCGGGCAGTTTGCGGCTGACCTGGGACGATACCGGATGTCTTTCCACGGAACCGGCGGCGAGACGACAGAAACTGGCCCCGCGCTCGCCGTCGCAGGCAACATCGGTGCGTCGCCGCTGCGGGTCTCGTTCAGCCGCGCCCTGCTCCGGGTCTGGACATCGTGGACAGGGACCCCAAGGAAAACTGCGAAAGGTCGTGGCGGGGCACAGGCGGCTCCGGCGGAGTCAGGCCCGCCCGCTGCGGCCGGCGTACGTAACGCACCCGCCGCGTCGGGGTCCGGCCCCACCGGTGCGTCGAGCGCGGTAGCGAAGTCGGCCCGGTCCTGCTCGTCCAGGGCACGAGGGGCCGCTCGTCGAGGCTCTCGACCGCCGCCGCCTCGCTGGAACGCAGCACACGAGCCCGGTGGTGCGACGGACGCTTTCCGGCCGCCGCTGCGCGACGATGACGGCCAGGCGCGCGCGGGACGTGCGGAAGTTCCGGGGCACGCCGACCTCCTTCTGCCCGAGGGCAGGGAAATCGGCCGGCTGCGGCTCGTGGCCCGCGGCCAGTTCGGCACGGAGGCATGCGGGCGCGACGGATGCCGTGGTCGCGGGTTCGTGCCTGCCGCCATGGGGCGCGCCGGGAATCGGGCGAAGGGGGAATCCTCACGCCCGGACCCGCGCCGCCCGGCGTACCGAGACCGCGTCCCAGAAGCGGGCGCCGACGTTGATCCCGTCGAAACGCTCGATCGACGGCAGCCCGGTCGGCGACGTCACGTTGATCTCGGTCACGCGTCCGCCGATGACGTCGATTCCCGCCAGCAGCAGACCGCGGCGCCGCAGTTCCGGCCCGATGGCGCTGCAGATTTCGTGATCCCGGTCGCTGAGCCTTGCCGGGTGCGCAGCCCCGCCGGCCACCAGGTTGGACCGGATGCTCCCCGGCTTCGGGATTCGGTCCACAGCTCCGACCGGCCGCCCGTCCACCAAGATGATCCGGCGGTCGCCATCCTCGGTCACGCTCGGGACGTACTGCTGCACCATGAAGGACCCGGTGGTTCCGAGAAGGTCGAGCAGCGAATCCAGGTTCGGATCCCCTTCCGCCAGCAGGAACACCCCGTTCCCGCCGTGACCGTACAGGGGCTTGATGACCGCCGGGCCGAACTCGGCCCGGAACGCAGCAACGTCCTCCGGGTGACGGGTGACCAGGGTCGGCGGCATCCACTCCGCAAACCGGAGGATCAGGAGCTTCTCGGGGGAATCGCGAATGCCCTTCGGGTCGTTGACCACCAGCGTGTCCGCAGGCAGCAGTTCCAGGAGGTGCGTGGTCGTCACGTATCCCATGTCGTAGGGAGGATCCTGGCGGATCAGCACGACATCGAAGGTGGCGAGATCCACGGTTTCCCGCGCACCTTCCTCGACGTGATTCCCCGGTTCGCGGCGCAACGCGCGAATCCGCCGCGCCCGCGCGAGAAGGCGTCCCTGCCGCCAGCTCAGCGTGCCGGGCTGGTAGGAATGGAGTTCGTGCCCGCGCGAGAAGGCCTCCAGAGCCAGCACGAAGGTACTGTCGCTCGGCAGGTGGATGGATCCGATCGGATCCATCTGAATGGCCACGCGAAGGGACACGGGCGCCTCCGGTCGTCTGGATGCCGCGCGCCGGCGGCCTATTTGTCCGGCATCGGCAGGCGGCGGGGATCGTCGCGCAGCAGGATGTAGTTCACGACCTTGGCGACGCCCTTCACGTTGCGGGCGATCTCGGTCACTTGGCGGACCTCCGCTTCGTTCTCGGCAATTCCCACCAAGTACACCACGGCGTTGTGGGTCGTGGTCCAGAAATCGATCTGCTCGGATCCGAAGCCCCCCACCAGACGCGCCCGGATCTCGGTCGAAATCCAGGTGTCGTCCAGTCGGCGCAGGAATCCGTAGTCCTGCGCCACCTGAATCTCGTCCAGCACCTCGACGACACCGTCCATCGCCGCCGCCAGTTCGACGGCCGTGGTCCGCAACTCTTCGGACCGCACCGTTCCCGTGAGCAGTACCCGGCCTTCTACCACCAGTACGCTGATGCTGAGAAACAGATCGTCGAACTGGGCCTGCAGGTAGGCGCTTCGCAGTTCGGATGCGATCGCGATATCCTGTACGCCGCGCTCCATCGGACGTTCCTGGGCAACCGCCAGTCCGGCCACTCCGCCGCTGCCCAGAAGCACTCCGGCGCATCCGGGCAGCACGGCCAGGCCGGCCGCGCCCAAGGCGGCGACAAGCACACGACTGCGGAAGGTGTGCGGTAGGGGCTGCATGAATCCGGTTTCCCACGCCACGGGCCGGGGTTTCGGAAGGGCGGCCCGCCACCGATCGCGCGGCAGGATTCGGACCCCCCGCTTCGCGTCCCGGATCGCTATACTAGCGGCGTGTTCGGCCATCGTTATCCTGCCGATCCGGGATCCGCCGAAGCGGGTTCCCGGCCCGTGCCCGCGGAACCGGAAGACGGCCCGCGCCCGGTTCCCGCGGGGATTCGGACCGGCGCAGGGGGTCGTCGGCTCGCGGCATGCCGCCGACCCGTCATCGCCGCCTTCATCCTGCTGGTCGCCGGTTGCGTCGGTGCCTGCGGCCCCGCATCCGACCGCGATCCGGCCCCGGTCGAATCCGGCGACGACCTCGAAACGGAACCGACGGAATCCGCCGACCCGGACCGGGAGGGGGGGCCGCCGGTCGAACCCACCGCCGCCGAACCGGAGGCCGCGCGGTCGGAGCCCGTGGAGGCGCCGCGAGCGCCCTCGGGCGAAGCCCCGACGGTTTCCGCACCCACCGTCCGGCCCCTGGATCGGGATCCGCTGCTCCGCGTCGGGGTGTTGCTGCCGCTGTCCGGTTCCCGGGCCGAGACCGGCCGGGAGCTGTTCCGGGCCATCGAGATGGCCCTGTTCGACGCCGACTCCGACCGCATCGAGCTGCTGCCGCGGGACACGGCGGGGGATGCCGGAACCGCCCGCTCCGCGTTTCTGGAACTGGTCGGCGACGGGGTGGGCCTCGTCATCGGTCCGCTCTTCGCGTGGACGACCGAAGCCGTCGTTCCGGCGGGGGCGGAACACGGGGTTCCGATCCTGGCACTCAGCAACGATGTTTCCGTGGCCGATCGTGACGCTTGGATGCTCGGCGTGCACCCTCGGGGGGAGGTGCGCCGGATTCTCCGGCACGCCGCCGCAGCGCCGGATCGGCGGATCGGCCTGATCGCGCCGGCATCGGAATACGGCGACGAGGTCGCAGAAGCGTACCGCCTCCATGTGGCCCGGGAGAATCAGTCGGAGGTCCTGCGGTACACCGAGGACAGCGAGCCCGGCGCCGTCGCGCAGCAGTTCGTCGATGCCGTTCCGGGAACCGCGAGCCGGGCGGGAATCTCGATCCTGATCGCCGCCCGGGGGCACACCCTGCGGTCCCTTGCGGCCGAACTCGCCTACCGCAGCGCCGACCCCGACCGCGTGCGTTACCTCGGGCTGTCGGGCTGGCGCACCTCGGATCTCGGGGGGGAGCCCGCGCTGGAGGGCGGACGGTTTGCCGATCTTCCGGAGGACCGGTTCCGGGAATTTGCCGAACGCTTCCGGCGGCTCCACGATGTGCCACCTTCCCGAACCGCGGCCCTGGCGTACGACGCGACGGCCTTGGCCGCGCACCTAGCGGCGGCGGAGCCCGGAGCGAGAAGGGCCCGGCTGCTGGCGCCCGGGGGCTTTCGCGGTCTCCTCGGTGCGTTCCGGCTGCTTCCCGGAGGCACGGTGGAACGCCGTTTCGGCGTCTACGAGATCCGGCGCGGCCGCCCTTCCCTGCTGGAACCGGCGCCGGCCGAATTTGCGCGAACGCCGTCCGGCTGAGTTCACGCGACCACGTTCTCGATCAGCGCGTCCAACACCCGCAGACCGGCGGGCAGAACCCGGATCCGGTCGCGGTCCGCCCGCAGCAGGCCGGCATCCTGCGCCCGCTCGACGGCGTCCGGCCGGAGCGCGTCCTCCAGCGGCATCGAGATCCGTTCCCGAAAGGCGGCCCGGCTGACCCCTTCGGCCAGACGCAGGCCCATCAACAGCATCTCGCGTCCGGCCGTGGCGGCCGGAATCGTGTCCGTGTGTTCGGTACCGTGCCCCCGCGCCTCGACGGCCCGCAGCCAGGTCTCCGGCCGGCGGAATCGGGCGTGCGCAGCCCTTCCCGTCCCGGTCTGCAGCCGGCCGTGCGCGCCCGGGCCGACCCCGACATGGTCGTCGTAGCGCCAGTACGCGAGATTGTGCCGGGATTCGGCGCCCGGCCGGGCATGGTTGGACACCTCGTACCGCGGTCGGCCGGCGGCATCCAGGAGATCCGACGTGACGTCGAACAGGGCAGCCGCGATCGGGTCTGCGGGCAGGCGCAGTCGGCCCGCCGCCGCCTGCGTGTGGAACGGCGTGCCCGGTTCGAGGGTCAGCTGATAGCAGGAGAGGTGCTCCCCGGCCAGCGTGATCGCTTCGGTCAGCTCGGCCCGCCAAGACGCCGTTCCCTGGCCCGGCCGGCCGTAGATCAGGTCGAACGAGAATCGCGGGAACACCCTCCCGGCCGCCTCCACGGCGCTCCGGGCTTCCGTGGCCGTGTGACCGCGGCCCAGCCGCCGGAGGGCATCGTCGTCCAGCGCCTGGACGCCGACCGACACCCGGTTCACGCCGGCCTCGCGAAACGCCTCGAACCGGCGGACCTCGGCGGAGTTGGGATTGGCTTCAAGCGTGATCTCGGGATCGGGCGCGAGGGGCCACGCCGCCGCCGCGGCGGCCAGGACGCCGTGGGTCACCTCGGCCGGCATGAGCGAGGGCGTGCCGCCGCCGAAGAAGACGCTCTGCAGCGTGCCGGGGCCGCAGACCTCCCGGCTGTGCCGGATTTCTGCCCGGTAGGCCCGCAGCCAGCGGGCTCCGTCCACGGCGTTCGGCGACCGGTGGGCATTGAAATCGCAGTAGGGGCAGCGCGACCGGCAGTACGGCCAGTGCACGTAGAGCGCGATCCGCCGCGCTAGCTGCGGAGGCATGCGGCGACCAACCGGCGAAACGCGTCCGCCCGGTGACTGCGTTCCGCCTTTTCGGCCGGGTCCATTTCCCCGAACGTGCGGTGGTCGCCCGTGGGGACGAAGATCGCGTCGTATCCGAAGCCGCGGGTGCCGCGCGGGGGGCAGCAGAGGGTTCCCTCGACCGTTCCCTCGAACGTCCGGGTCACGCCGTCCGGCCAAGCGAGGGCGAGGGCGCAATGGAAGGCCGCCCGCCGATCGGCGGTTCCCTCGAGGCGGGCGCAGAGCCGGGCCATGGCCGCGGCGAAGCCGCCGGCGTCCTCGGCCCATCGCGCCGAACGTACCCCCGGGGCCCCGTCGAGCGCAGCCACGGCCAGGCCGCTGTCGTCCGCCAGGGCGGGGAGGCCGGCCGCCGCCGCGGCCGCCTCGGCCTTGATCACGGCGTTCGCGGCGAACGTGGCGCCGGTCTCTTCGGGGAGTTCGTCGGCAAACTCCCCGAGCGGGCGCACCGCGACCGGGAAGGAGGCCAGCAGATCCGCGATCTCGGCGGCCTTGCCGGGATTGCCCGTCGCCACCACCAGGTCTCCGCCCGGCCAGGATCGCGGCCCGGCCGGCGTCACTGCCCGAGAGCCGAGCGCTGCGCCCGGAACAGCTCGTCCGCGCCCTGACGGGCAAACCAGAACATGGTCTGGAACGCCTCCATGGTGAACGGCGCGCCCTCGGCGGTACCCTGCACTTCGACGATCCGGCCGTCGGCCGAAAACACGAAATTCGCGTCCGCGTCCGCGTGCTGGTCTTCCGCGTAGTCGAGGTCCAGGACGACCTGGTCCTTCCAGACTCCGGCGCTGACGGCGGCAATCTGTCCGGTCAGCGGTTCGGCTCCGTTCTCCAGGCGGCTCCGGAGCGAAGCGACGGCCTGGTGCAGCGCCACCCAAGCGCCCGTGACCGCCGCCGTGCGGGTGCCGCCGTCGGCCTGCATCACGTCGCAGTCGATCCGGATCTGCCGGGGTCCGAGCGCGGCGCGGTCGACGACCGCCCGGAGACACCGGCCGATCAGCCGCTGGATCTCCTGCGTCCGGCCCGTCTGGCGGCCTCGGGCGGCCTCGCGATCCGTGCGGGTCAGGGTGGAGCGGGGCAGCATGCCGTATTCGGCCGTCACCCAGCCCCGCTTCTGCCCCCGCAGCCACGGCGGCACCCGCTCCTCGACCGAAGCGGTGCACAGGACCTGCGTGTCCCCGAAGCGGGCGAGACACGACCCCTCCGCGTACTTGGACACGCCGACCTCGAGGGTCACGGGCCGCAGGGCGTCGGGCGGGCGCCCGGACGGACGGGGAGAGGGAGTCGACAAGGGCACCTCACGGGAGCGCAGGCCGCCGGCCCGCCGGACATCCTAACCGATTCAGAGTCGGTCCCCGAGCTCCACCCCGAGTTCGGGCCGTCGGATCCGGGCGGCAAAGAACCCGTCCACACCTCCGGCCTCCGCCAGGTGGCAGGGCAGGGTCCGGAGGTACCCGGAGGCCGTCACGAACGGATCGGGCACCGCATCGGCACCGGCGCGGACCGCGACCAGCCCGGCTTCCGGATGGCGGGCGAGGAACGCTTGGACCCGGTGTTCGCACTCTTCGGGCTGCAGCGAACAGACCGTGTAGACGACCAGGCCGCCCGGGCGGACCAATCCGAGGGCGCGGTCGAGCAGTCGGTCCTGCAGGGCGGCAAGGGCGCGGAAGTCGCTCGCGGTGCGTTGCCAGGGGACATCGGGGCGGCGGCGGATGGTGCCGGTCGCCGTGCAGGGGGCGTCGACCAGCACGGCGTCGAAGCCGCACCCGGGATCCCAGTCGGTGGCATCCGCCACCACGGTTTCGGCCTCGAGCCGCGTGCGGGCGAGGTTGGCCGACAGCCGCCGAATTCGCGATTCGGAGACGTCCAGCGCGGTCACGCGGGCCCCCAGAGCCGCCATCTGCAGCGTCTTGCCTCCCGGCGCGGCGCACAGGTCGGCGACCGTGCTGCCGGCGATCCGCCCGAGCAGCCGCACGGGCAGCTGCGCGGCCGCATCCTGCACCCACCAGGCGCCCTCGCGGAAGCCGGGGCGCGTGTCGACGCTTCCCCCCGCCGCCACCCGCACGGCGCGGTCCAGCACAACGGTGCCGCCGAGCCGGGTCGCCCAGGCTTCGGGGTCGGTCTTCGGACACAGGTCGAGCGCCGGCTCGTTCAGGTGGGCTGCCGCGATCCGCGCGGCCGTATCTGTTCCGTACGCCCCGATCCACGAGCGCCACAGCCAGTCCGGCGTGTTCAGGCGTCCCGCGTCCTGGTTCCGAACGATTCCTGCACCGCGATCGGCCATCCCGCGCAGGACGGCGTTGACCAACCCCCGCCACGTGCGCCCCGGCCCCCGGATCAGCAGTTCCATCGAGGTGGACACCGCGGCATAGGCGGGAACCCGGAGGAAGAGAATCTGCGCCGCTCCCATCAGGAGCATCAGCCAGGCATGCCGGGCGTGGGGAGGCAGCGGTCGTTCCAGGAACGAACCGATCGCGGCATCGATCTGCCCCCGCCGGCGCAGGGTGGCCGTGACCAAGGCCCGTGCGAACGCCCGATCGCGGTCGTCCAGGCCCGGAAGCAGGGGCGAAGCCGCGATCGCGGCCTGGAGCGCCACGTTCCGAAACAGCACCGAGGTCAGGATGGCGGCGGCCGCCTGCCGGGCGCGCAGCAGCTGCTTCGGATCCCCGGACGGACCGGAGCGCCGCTTCCGGCCGTCTCCGGAGCGCGGGGGACCGCTTCGCCGTTCGGCCGACCGCTCCGTCCGGATCGCCGGGCGGGGCGCCGGCGGCCGGCCGCTCCCGGCCCGGCCTTCTCCGGCCCGGTGCGGGGGGCGCAGCGGGCGGCGGTCGCGGTCGTGGCCCGTCCCGCCACCGCGCACCGGCGGGGCGGCGGGCGGGTTGCCGTCCGCACGCCGCGGGCGGGAGCGCCGGGGCGGGCGGTCCGCGCGCGGGCCCGGGTGCGTGCGGTCGGGCGGTCGGGCGCCGGCGCTGCCGGCTCCCGGCGCGGCCCGCCGGGCAGGGGATCGTGCCCCTTTCGGCCGCCCGGGGCCGGCGGCCTTGCGCACCGGTCCGGCTCGGCGCTCGCCGGACCCGCGGAAGCTGCCGCCGGATCCCGTTCGCGCCGAACCGGAGTGCGGACCGGCCGGCTTTCCGGTCCGCTCCCGCAGACGGTGCCCGCGGCGAGGCTCCCGTTCGGAAGGGTCCCGCCGCCGCGCCTCCGTCCGTTCCCCGGAATCCCTCCGGGCTCCGGCGCCCCGGCCGCCCGGCCGGGGCGGGCGCGCCGCCGCCGGACCGCTGTTCCGCAGGCCGCGCGGGGGCGAGGAGGCCCGGGCCGGAGACGGCCGCCCGGAAGACGGTCGGGGCTGGCTCCGGGATCCCGGCCGGCCTTCGTGCGGCCGGCCTTCGTGCGGCCGGGCGGCGGGGGTTCCCCGGGCCGGCGGGCGCGGTACGTGCTCTGGCATGGTCCGGGCCCTTTACCGCTTCTTTTCTAGGGTAGCATGCGCCGCCGGGCCGGACCGAGGCCGGGGCACCGGCCGTTCGGAGAGATCTGCCGCTGACGACCGGTCGGAGAGGGCGGTCCCGATGAACCTTGCCCTGACCCGGCTGGTTGCGCTGGCGTGCACCGCATACCTGCTTTCGCAGTTCTACCGTTCCTCCGTGGGGGTTCTGGCGCCCGAACTGATGAGCCGGCTCTCGCTCGCGCCGGAGGAACTCGGCCGGCTCGGAGGCATCTTCTTTCTCGCGTTCGCCTGCGCGCAGCTGCCGCTCGGGATCCTGCTGGATCGGTACGGACCCCGCGCGACGACTTCGCTCGTGCTGGTGGGCGCCGCACTGGGGGCCTTCCTGTTCGCCGCGGTCACGGGGTTCTCCGGACTGCTGGCCGGCCGCGCGCTGATGGGAGCGGGCTGCTCGGTCGGGCTGATGGGATCCTTGGTGCTGTTCTCGCGCTGGGTGCCGTCCCGCCGCTTCGCCACCATGGCCGGGCTGGTGCTCGGGGTCGGGGGGTTCGGAGGCATCCTTGCCACCACCCCGCTCGCGGCCGCCTCGGCTTGGGTGGGCTGGCGGGGCGTGTTCGTCGCCATGGGATGCATCACGCTGCTGGTGGCGGCCGTCTTCTGGCTGACCGTGCGCGACACGCCGGACGGCTCACCGTTCCGGAAGCCCCGCACGGGGGAACCGGAGGGCGGCGTGCTGCGCGGGTTTCGGGACATTCTCGCGACGCGTGACCTGTGGTTCATGCTGCCGATCTCGTTCGTCGGCTACGGCGGACTGCTGGCCATCCTCGGGCTCTGGGGCGCGCCCTACCTGAAGGACGTGCAGGGCCTCGGCGGCCTCGACCGCGGAAACGTGCTGCTGGCGACGGCCGCCGCCTGGAATGTCGGCTGCATCCTGTTCGGCCGTTCCGACCGGCTGTTCGACACCCGCAAGTGGACGGCGGTGGCGGGATGCCTCGGGCTCGCACTGGTCATCGCCGTGATCGCGCTGATCCCTCCGGTGCCGATGTGGTGCAGTCTCGTGCTGTTCGGGACCCTCGGTCTGACCGGAGCCTTCAGCGTCCTGCTGCTCGCGCACTACCGCGCGCTGTTCCCCGTGCGACTGGTGGGGCGGGCGCTCACCTTCACGAATTTCTTCAACTTCGGCGGCGTCTTCGCGCTGCAGTGGACGACCGGGCTGGTGATTGCCGGCCGGGGAGGAACCGCGGCCGGAGCCCCGCCGGAAGCCTATACGGCGGCCTTTCTGATGATTGCCGGCGTGCTGCTGCTCGCAACGTTCGCGTACCTGTTTGCCCGCGACTACCGGCCGAGTGCGGAGAGGTCCGGCGGACCGGCCGGGATCGGGTAGCATGGGCCGCATGGCCGCGACCTCTTCCCGCGACGACTGGGTGTCCGGACAGCGGGTGCTGGTGAGCGCAGCCGCAACCGGCATCGGCCGCGCCATCGCCGAGACGCTGCACCGGCACGGTGCCCGGGTGCACGCCTGCGACCTTGACGAAGACGCCTGCGCCGCGTTTCGCGCGGCCTGTCCCGGCATCTCGATCGCGCCTTGCGACGTATCCGACGCGGATCAGGCCGCGGCGTGGGTGGAAGACGGGATCGACCGCCTGGGCGGTCTCGACGGGCTGGTCAACAACGCGGGCATCGGCGGGCCGACCGGCCGGATCGAGGAGATCGCCCCCGCGGACTGGCGGCGCACGATCGAGGTCGATCTGAACGGGATGTTCTACGTGACGCGCCGGGCGGTGCCGGCGCTCCGGACGTCGCGCGGCGGGGCCGTGGTCAATCTCTCGTCGCTGGCCGGAAAGTTCGGCTTTGCCGGGCGTACGCCGTATGCCGCCGCAAAATGGGCGGTGGTCGGGTTCACCAAGTCGCTGGCGCGCGAGCTGGGAGAGGCCGGGGTCCGGGTCAACGCCATTCAGCCCGGCAACGTCGAGGGACCGCGAATCGAACGGGTGATCGACGCCAAGGCCCGGCTGCGCGGCGAGTCGCCGGAGTCTCTTCGCGCGCGACTGTGCGAGGTCATTTCGCTCGGGCGGTTCGTCACGGCCCAGGACGTGGCCGACACGGCGCTGTTCCTGCTGTCGCCGCTGGCCCGCAACGTCTCCGGGCAGGTTCTCGCCGTCGACGGCGACACGCAGATGCTGCTCTGAACGATGCCGGGAACCGCCGTCGTCGCGATTGTCGGCACCGGCCTGGTGGGCCGCGGCTGGGCGATCGTGTTCGCCCGGGCCGGTTGCACGGTCAGGCTCTGGGATGCCGGGCCCGGGCAGGTCGAGCGGGCCGTGCGGGGGATTGCCGACGAGCTGGGCGGACTGGCGGAACTGGGGCTGGCGGGCCGGGATCCGCCCTCCGCGGTGCTGGGGCGGATCGCGGCGGCCCCAACCTTGGAAGCGGCGCTGGACGGTGCCGTGCACGTGCAGGAAAGCACGCCCGAGGTGCTCGAGGGGAAGCAGGCCGTGTTCACGCAGCTGGATGCCGCGGCCGGCCCGGATGCCGTGCTCGCGAGCTCGACGTCGGGCATTCCGGCGTCGCGGTTCTCGGAAGCGCTCGCCGGACGGTCCCGCTGTCTGGTCGCGCATCCGCTGAACCCACCGCATCTCATTCCGCTGGTCGAACTGGTGCCGGCTCCGTGGACCGATCCCGCCGTCCTCGAACGCACCCGGTCGCGGATGGAGAATGCGGGGCAGGCCACGGTGACGCTGAAGAAGGAAGTGCCGGGATTCGTAGTGAACCGCCTGCAGGGAGCACTGCTGCACGAGGCCTTCCGGTTGGTGGAAGACGGGATTGCCGAGGTGGACGACGTGGATGCGGCCGTGGCGTCGGGGCTGGGGCTGCGCTGGTCGTTCATGGGGCCGTTCGAGACCATCGACCTCAACGCGCCCGGCGGCATTGCCGACTATGTCACGCGCTACGGCCGGCTGTATCTTGACCTTGCCCGCGACGGCGGCCCGCCGCGGACGTGGAGCGCAGGCCTGGCCCGGATCCTGGAAGCCCGCCGCCGCCGGCAGCTGCCGGCCGACCGCCTTGGCGACCGCGTGCGCTGGCGCGACCGGCGTCTGGCGCGGCTGGCCGCGCACAAGCTGCAGCAGGCTTCGGAACGCGAGACCTGACCCGGCCTCCTGCGACCTAGCCGTCCGGATCCCGGTCCGCCTCCGGCCTCGCCGAACCGGCAGCGGGCGGGCCGCCTCGGTGCGGTGTCGTGCAACCGGCGCGGGATCGCTCGGGCCGTTCCGTAGGAACACCGTCCGAGGACCCCGCGCGACGACTCCGGAAGATCCCGATCTGGCCCTCGGCCGGTCCAAGGCCATCCCATGCTAGGTTTGTTGGAAGGCTGGGTTCCGCAGGTTCCGGATGATTCGGATTGGTGCTGGCTTTTTGTGAAGCGGCGTGGTATCCGTGGTGGCCATGGAACGCGCCGCGGATTTTTTCGAGACGACTCCGGAGGGTTTTGCGCTCCGGGATGTGGTGGTGCGCCTGGCGCGGCCGGATGAGGTGTGTCGCTGAAACCGTGTGGTGGACCGTCATCATTATCTTGGTTTCAAGCAGTTTGCGGGTCGAGGTCTGCGCTACGTGTTCACGTGGCGCGGGCGGTGGATGGGCGCCGCGGGCTGGCAGACGGGCGCCTTCCGCTGTGCGCCGCGGGACCGTTGGATTGGTTGGCGCCGCAAGGAACCGTTGGAGCGGTTGCATCTGATCGGAAACCACACGAGGTTTGTGATTCTGGGAGGTCGCCAGGCGTTTCGGGGTCTTGCCTCGTTTGCGTTGTCGCGGATGCAGCGGCGTCTCAGCGATGACTGGGAGGCTGCGTACGGCAATCCGTTGCTGGTGGCGGAGTCGTATGTCTCACCGACGAAGTTCCGCGGCACCCTGTACAAGGCGGCGAACTGGAAGTACGTGGGCAGGAGCAAGGGCTATGCACGCGCCAACGGACGCTCTACCGATCCGCACGGGGAGGCGAAGGATCGGTACGTGGTTCCGCTGCGTCGCGACGCCTGTCGTCGGTTGCGGGATCGTGCGCCGCTTCCCGCGGCGTGGGAGTTGCGGGCGACGCAGAGCGGCCGGTCGGCGCGGGAGTTGCGCTCGATGTACCCGCATTTTGCGGCGCTTTCCGACTTCCGGCGTGCGCAGGGGCGCACGCACGGCATCGCTTCGGTGCTGTGCGTGATCGTGCTGGCGCGGCTGGCGAATCGGCACGGCGCGGTGGCGGCGGCACGCTACGCGAAGGCGATGACGCAGAAGGATCTGGCGCAGATCGGTGCGTGGAAGAACCCGGACACCGGCCGGTAGGAACCGGTATCCAAATCGACCGTGCACCGGGTGCTGCAGAACACCGACCCGGCGTGGATCGAGGAGGCTCTGCGGCGCTGGGCGCAGCCGGGCCTGCGGGTCGGCCACGCGATCGCGGTCGACGGCACGCGCATTCGCGGCGCCAACCGCACCGGCAAGGATCCTAACGAGACGGTCTCGCGGATCGAGCACGGGACCGGCATGCCGGTCTCGATCCTCAACGATCACGACGAGGGCGGGGAGATCGCCGCTGTCCACGCCGCGCTCGAGACCGCGCCGGTGGCCGGCCGTCTGCTCACCCTCGACGCGCTCCACACCACCCGCGAGACGGCACGGCGGATCGTCGAGACCCATGGCGCCGACGGGATGATGACGGTCAAGGGCAACGCTCCCAAGACCTTCGAGACGTTCGAGAGCATCCACTGGGAAACCACGAGCACGGAACGCTACAGCGAAAAACCCACGCTCGAGCACGGCCGCATCGAGCAACGCAGCATCGAAGTCTTCACCCCGCCCGCGAAGATGATCCACGATCCCCATGTCAAACCGATCTTCCGTGTCACCCGGCGCGTCGAATTCAAGAAATCCGGAAAACGGACCATGGAACACGCCTACGGCATGACTTCGGTCGCGGCCGACCGCGCCTCGCCGCAACCGCTACTCGCATGGAACCGCGGTCACTGGGTGGTCGAAAGCCATCACCCCATCCGCGATACCACCTTCCGCGAAGACGACTCCATGCTCCGGGCCCGCAACGCACCCGCAAACCACGCGATCCTCAACACCCTTGCCCTTGCCGTCATCCTCCACAACCAGCGGAAGCTGCCCCAGCCCTTCCACAGCTTCGCCGACGCCCGCCACCCCTATGCCGACAAGCGCAAGCAGGTCCTGCACGCCGTCACAAGACCCGGCTGACTGCGCCCACACCCCGACCGAAACCGCAAGGATCCAAGCCGGGCCACCCAACCCGGCCGGCCTCTCGCTCGCCCCGGATCCGCCGAAACGGACCCCTCGCGCCTAGATCCGCGCCGCCACCGGGCCGCAGACGTCCGCACATCTCACAATCGCAGACTCGAACGCGTCGACCCGCGTCGCGATCGAGACTCCGATCGCATCACAGCAACAAGCATGGGATCTCCTTGCGGCCGGTCACCGCCGACCGCTGTCCGGTTCGGCCCTCTCCCCGTGCGATACGCATGCCAACGGCATTCGGATCCGTTCTTCTGACGTTCGACTATAGAGCCTGCGCGCTTCGGGCTGTTGCCGGCAATGGATTCGATCTACAGGGCTACTGTGTAGAGGCGACAGATCGATGGATATCAGTATCTAGTGTCTGCACGGAAAATCACAACACATTGTATATGCAACCATATTTGGAATCTGGGGAACCGAAGATTCCTTCTTTGATGGCATATGACGACATATTCCGCTGAAATCAGGCTGGATTCGACGAATCTTCGCCCTGTCAATATTGGCTTTTCATTCATGTAATTCGACTCTTAGGGATTTTCCGGGCAGGCACTATCTACTCACCCCCCTACTGATGACGAAGATCGATCCGCTTCTTGTCAGCCGGAACACGCACCTCCGGTCCTCGGCCGCGAGCGAGTTAGAGGGGCACGGGAAATGCCGGATCCGAACCCGTCAGGAAAAACGATTCGTCATCAGTAGGGGGGTGAGTAGATACGGATATCAAGCATCCAACACCGTATTACATGGGTACACTCTGACGCACGAAACATCCGACAAACCATTCTGCATCAATGATTTGACGTGCATTTCAGCCGGAATTCTCTGGAACTTCGGGCTAACCTTTTTTTTCAGATGGTCAGCCTTCGGGTACCTCCGGGAGTGTGCGGGATTCCCAGTGCGTCGTAGATGCTGCGCTGCTCGGGTTCGGCTCGGGTGGTCTTGCGGACCTGGAGGGTCTGACCGTTGGCCTGCCGGAAGGTCGCCGTGACCCGCTGCTGTCCTTCGGGGTCGGCACGGAGGCTGCTCCCGCTTCGAGGGTCACCGTTCGCTTGGAGTTTGCGGCGGATCATCTGGACCCGCGGGTAGGCGAGGACGGAGAGGAACCCGTGGCCGTCGGCCCGGAATTCCTTTGGATGGAAGATCGGCCGCAGGCCCCGCTCGGATTTCCGCGACCGAAACCCGGGTCCGTCTTCTTGCCGATGAGGCGCAGGCCGTTGCAGAAGTGGGTGCGCAGGGCCAGCCGGTCGTCGCCGTCGTCGAGGTCGCCGTCGCAACGGTCCGCGAACGGGCGGGCGAGGGTGATCAGGACGAAGGCGGCGTAGAGCTCCTGTCGGACGACGCGCTCGGACCGGGCGTGGAAGGCCTCGATCCGGAACTTCCCGGTCTTGTACATTTCCTCCCCACCCCAACGAGCGGGATCGAGAGCCGAGAGTGCGGTAACGGGATCGCGGCAGTCATCGAGCAGGGAGGTCGCGATGCCGTATTCCGTGTCGGCGTGCCGGTACCGGACGAGCCGGACGCGCAGGATCCTCAAGCGCAGCGCGGTCTCGTTCCCGGGCGCGCCGGAGGCGAGGAAGGTGTCGAACCCCGGGGCGGGCGGCGTTCCGGATGCGGAACCCGAAGTCCCGGTTGTGCTCCTTCAGCAGCATGGCCGAGGTGCACGAGGGTGGCGGCCCGCTCGTTCTCGGAGTCGCACCGGTCGAAGTCGACCAGAATGCGGCCGTGGATCTGGTATAAGTTCGCGAACCCTGCCTTGGGGATCGTGGGCGCTGTCGATGACGCGGTCGCCGTGATGATGGAACCGGAGAAACCATGAGCTATCTTGAGTACCCAGATCGTGAAGCACCACGAGGAACTTTCTTTGATGTCATATTTGTGGTGATACTGTTTCTGGCCTCCGGGTTTAGCGCATACACGACATATCTCGGATTCTCGAAGGATCTTCCGTTTTACATGAGCTTTCCAATCGCGGCAATCATCGGCTTGGGACTGTTGGCGATCAACTTCAAGATTCGTGCGGCACGCATCGCCGACAGACCTCTATTTTGGCCATTTCTCGTGTTTTTTATCGTTTTTGTGTTTAGTTTTTTGAGCAATACTAACGCCTTTTATTCTCGAATCATTGAGCAGGATATCGTCCGGGAAACACAGGAAGAGGCATGGTATCTGTTTGATAGGGAGAGCACGAAAGCGCTTAATCTGTTTGACAGCAATCCACAATACCAGAGCGAGCTCGCAACCATCGCGGAGGTTGAAAATGAATTAGCTAAGCTCAGAGAGCAAATTACCGATCCTCGGAACTTAGGACTCGGGCCGCGTGCCCAAGCACACTTGATGCGAATCGAGGATTTATTGGAAACCGACTCTACCGATTTGGTAGCTCCTCCACCGGAAAGACCCCAAATGGAGCACGTTCAATACGCCGAGAAGCTTGAAGCGCACATTCGGGAGCTTATCGACGAACGTCATCGTCGAGGGATCGTTCGCCGCGTCGTGTCGGTCTACGAAGATATCCAGAGAAAAAAGAATGATCACAAAAAACGTATCGACGACGACGATTTCCACCGCAACCACACTGATGCGATGCGCCGTGACCTAGAATCGATCGAGAATCAGGTTAACCGGCACTTGTCTCCGGTTCCAGAAATGACACTCAGTGATATCAATGATAAAGCCGACGAAGTTGGTAAATTCAAATACACTTGGCGCAATTTTGTGCGGGCGGTAAGTCCGATCGCTATTTTTCTTTCCGTTATAATAGCCGTTCTGCTCGATGTATTGGCTCCGATGATGTCCATTGCATTTTATCGTCCTCAATACAATTAAGGGGTTCATGGCATGCCTGAGACAAACCACCCGGACGATCCGATTCCCGTCAACCTCCGGCCGATACGTGTAGACGAGAATGATCGTTTTACATCGAATCGCACTGCTCCACCTCTGCCAAAGGGCGGATACTGCCTATTTGTTGTCGGGGCCGTTCGATCTGGAAAATCCACGTTGCTGCATGCCTTGATTCACCGGCTATATACAGATGAGCACATTAACCTCACGTTCCAAAATGAGGATGGAGAAACAGATCCCAGTATCGAACTCTTAGACTGGATCAACAGATTCGACCGCGGCGAATTCCCTGAACGCACTCCTACAGGAACACTCCAAGCATTTTTCATTGAATTCGGACAAGGCCGTCAACCGATCAAGCTTAGCTTCATCGATATATCTGGCGAGCATTTCGTGAACATCCTTCAGCAGAAGAACCAACCTGACCCAGAACATCGTCTGCCTTCCGAGTTGGAGCACATTTTGACGGCAACCGATATCAAAAAGCTGTTTGTATTGGTGTCCGACACGATTCGACACGAGCCCGCGACAATGGCGAACCGATCCTCGGACGACCGAGGAGACCAGCGGCTATTCGAAGATATGGTGTTTAGCGAACTTCTTACCTATATACGGGACCTCGGTCTGAATCGCATCAGACTCCTTTTCGTTGCCGCAAAATGGGATTCCACCCAGAACCGCAACCGAGATCCGAAGCAGTTTTTCGGGCAACATTTTCCTCAGACCAGATCCACGCTTCGTGGTTTCGAAAGGGCACAGGTTCAGTATATTCGATTCACGGTAGGAACTCTCCGGATCAAGGGAGGTGAAGCGAACGATCTCTCGTCACGCCCAATCATTGAGAAACATGATTTCTTACCCATTAGTCGTGTGATCCAGTGGATCCACACACACGCAACCGGACGTGGATTATCGCACTATCCTCCGGTCCGCTTGACGCTCTGGCAGAAAATCAAGCGATGGGCAGCAACGAATTGAAGTCCCCCGTCTACTTTATCTGCGGCACACCAACCGACAAAAACGGATTCGAGTGCATAACTCTCGACGGACAGCGGTTTCCAGATCGGTATGGCCGATGTCTGGAGGTTATTCCGGCTAGAGAATTTTCTGATCAGATAGGTGTGAGACATCTATTCCATCGCCAGGGCGACAAAGAGGATGGATGGGCGATGTACGCCGAATATCGATCCATTCATCCCAACGACACTGATCAAAACCGCGGTGCATACATCGCGGCGGGTTGCTGGTCGAGCAAGCCACTCTTTCCTGAACAGTTGATGAGTGCTTTGAAAACGATTTCGGCCGTGCACCGCTCGCTTGCGGAAAAGCGGGATCCGAAAACCAATTCGTTTCCCCCCAAATTTCGATTACATGGATACAAGTATCCGCACCGCGCTGAAAAAGTGAGTTCCGACCAATTCGATAAATTGGAGTGGGCGGATATTTTCAAACAAGTGCGGTTGGCGGATTTGTTTTCGCATGCGACAGAGGGGCGAGGGATATTCGGCAACCGGTCAGGGTATATGATTGTTACGTCCGACGAGGTTGAACAAGGCGAGCTCGCACAATTTTACATACATTCACCAAAAGCCATCCGGGCGTCGGTGGCACCTGCTCCTGCCGAATCCAGAAGGCGGCAAAGATCTTTCGAATTAATGCCGGACACTGTTCATGAGGCGCATCAGATAAGAAAATTAAGACAGAGACTTTGTAAAATTGAAGCTGAAATTGCGGAGGTGCGCGACTCCTTGCCTCGGGCTTCCAACGAAGCGACTCGTCGGTCCCGAATCGGAAAATTGGCCAGAAGGCTGAAGACCGTCAATAATCGGCCGTACCTAACGACCCAGGGAATCATCCTATTGGCGCTCAGAATGACGATTGGAGCGGCTGTACCGGCGACGATCTTGCTTGTGATACTAATGCTTCGCTGATCGCATTCGTGGTTAGGGCTTGTTCCAAAATGCCGGGTAGGAGGGGTCGTTGCCGAACCCCTGCACCATTCACGCGCGCGATTTCCAGCGCCCGCCGCCGCCCATCCATGGTTTTTGCCATGGTGCAGGTCCCGTTTCTTGCACACGGGATGGGCCCCTGGATCGGGAGCCACCCTACGCCCCTGCGCCTTGAGCACCTGGGGCCGTGCCCCGATCCGAGGCCAGGACGGAGATCCCGTGGGAGGTTTGCGCCTTCGAGCGCCCGTGCAGGGACCGATCCGCATCCTAGTAGTACGGAAACGTTGAACTGACGATAGTATTCTGGCAAGATTTCCGTGTCGGTCCGTGTCGGCCCCGTGTCGGTGCGTGTCGGCACGCGTGGGCGCCCGATCGGTACGGCGCTCTCTGGTTCATCCCCATAGACCCGATGCCGAACGTGCAGGCGCTCACGCTCTCTTGGGGATCGGACGGATCCGGTTTCCGGGAACCGAGCCCTACCGAGTCATGACAATTATGGCTGGACTAGGCCGAAGTTCCAGAGCCGATTAGACGTAAGTATCTGATAGAAATGACATTCGATACATTTCAGCGGTGTCTGACTGGGGACACCAAGGCTTCACGCGCAGGAGCTTGGGGGTCTTTCTCTGGAGTGGCGTGGGTCGTGTGGTGACCTGAAGAGGTTGGCGAGGGTGCGCTTCTTGACCGTTCCGGCTTCGCGATCGGATTCGCGAAGCCGGATGGCGGGCGGTGAAGAGCGGTTGGGGGCAGATTCGATATACATGGCCACTGGATATAGGCGATCGATCCGTGTACGTCAAGCACTGAACACATTATTACATGGGTACACTATGACGCCCGGAAAATACGATAAACCAAGCTATATCAGCGGCTTGACGTGCATATCAGCCGGAATTTTCTGGAACTTCAGGCTAGGGCGTCGAGAGCGTCATGCGCCCCTCGGCCCGGTCGGAACCCGTAGCTGAAGCCGAGGAACTCCACCTCATAAATCGGTGTCAGGATCATATCCACAACCGCCTTCTGGACGATCTTGTCCTCCCGTGCGGCCATCCCGAGCGGTCGTGTCCCGCCGTCCGACTTGGGTATCTCAACCCGCCGAACCGGCGACGCCCGGTACGCTCACCCACGATGCAGGCGCGTGCTCCCCAAGGTTCTGTAGTCTGAAGCCACCCGAGTTTCCCGGGTCGTGCACGGGATGAAGATGGGTTCCGGTTCGAGCCGGCGCAACGCACGACGGTGACCCCGCTTCCGGATTCCGGACCATGCGCGATTCTGCCCGCCGCCGTTTCCGGCGCCTCCTCCTGACCGGTGCGGCGGGCGCCCTCGGAACGGTGCTTCGCGCCTCCCTTCCCGCCCTCTCCGAAGTTCTCCGCGTGTCGGACCGCCAGCCGCTCGGCGCTGCGCGCGCACGCGAGGAGACGGTCCCGTGCGATCTCGGCGACGACGCCGGGGTGCTCGAACTCACGCGGAACGTGGATGCCGTCGTGCACATGGGCGGGGTGTCCGGCGAAGCTCCGTTCGCCGATCTCCACCACGCCAACATCCTCGGGATGTATCACCTGTTCGAAGGCTGCCGCAAAAACCGCGTCCGGCGCGTCGTGTGGGCCAGCTCCAACCACGTGGTCGGCTTCTATCCGCGCACGCGCACGATCGATGCGACGGTTCCGCTGCGACCGGACACGAATTACGGGGTTACCAAGGCATTTGGCGAGAATCTCGCACAGTACTATCACGACAAGTACGGGATCGAATCGGTTTCGCTCAGGATCGGTTCCTGCTTCGCGAAACCCGTGGACCGACGGATGCTGGCGACCTGGCTTTCGTACCCGGATCTGGTGCACCTCGTGGAACGTGCGCTCACCGCCCGCACGTTAGGCCATACCGTGGTCTTCGGGGTATCGGCCAACCCGGAATCGTTCTGGGACAACCGGGCTGCGGCGGCGCTCGGGTTTCGGCCCCGAGACAACGCCGAGACGTTCCGTGCGGACATCGAAGCCGCCACCCCGCCCGTCGGACCCGATGATCCGCTGGTCCGCTACCATGGCGGTCGATTCGCGGCCCTGTCCCACGCCGACGACGAGCCGGACTGAACCCTTTCGTGCCGGCCGGCCCGGTCCGCCCGCCGCTCTTCCCGAGGGAGTCTGCGCATGCCGGTCGATCTCCCCGAACCGGGCCCGGAGCACACCTACTTCGAGGCACTCGCCGACGGACGGCTTCTGTTGCAGCACTGCACGGACTGTGATCGGAGCGTGTTCTACCCGAGGATGCTCTGCCCGCACTGCGGGACGGCGCGCCTCGGCTGGCGGGAGGCGTCCGGCCGGGGCATCGTCTACGCAACCAGCGTGGTGCGCCGACGACCGGAACAGGGTCCGCCCTACAACGTGGCGCTGATCGACCTGGCGGAAGGGCCGCGCATGATGAGCCGGGTCGAGACGATCGCGCCCGAGGAGGTCCGGATCGGCATGGCCGTCACGGCGGTGATCCGGCAGGTCGAGCGCGGCCCGATCGTGGTTTTTCACCCGATGCGGACGAATCGGTGAGCGGCCTTCGGGGCGCCGCCTCGGTCGTCGGCGCGGGAACCTTCGGTCTGGGGGAGGCCCCGGGCCTGAGCGAACTGGAGATCACCGCGGGCGCGGTCCGCGCCGCACTCGACGACGCCGGACTTGCGCCGGCCGACATCGACGGCGTGTTCTGTGCTTCGATGACCCACAACATGGGGTCGCTCACGCTCAGCGAGTACCTCGGCATTGCCCCCGCGTTCTCCGATTCGTCGATGATCGGCGGATCTTCGAACCTGGCCCATCTGCTGACGGCCGTGATGGCCATCGCAACCGGACAGTGCGAGGTCGCTCTGGTGGCCTACGGCAGCAATCAGCGTTCGGCGTCGGGCCGGCTGGTATCCACGTCCAGACCCGATCCGTTCGAGAGTCCGTACGAACCCCGCCAGCCGATCACGGCCTATGCCCTGGCCGCGTCGCGCCACATGTACGAGTACGGCACGACACGTGAGCAGTTGGCAGCGGTGGCCACGGCCGCCCGCGCCTGGGCCGCCCGGAATTCCGAAGCCTTCATGCGCCAGCCGCTCTCGATCGAGGATGTGGTGACGGCGCGACCGGTCTGCGACCCCTTCACGGTGCGCGATTGCTGTCTGGTGACCGATGGGGGCGGCGCCGTGATCCTGACGACGCCCGCCCGCGCCCGCGACCTCAGATCCCGGCCCGTACCGATCTTGGGTGGAGCCATGGCCCACTGGCACCGCTCCATCGCCAACATGCCGGATCTCACCGCTACGGCGGCCAGTGAATCCGGGCGTCGCGCCTACCGGATGGCCGGCGTCTCCGTATCCGACATCGATGTCGTCGAGGTGTACGATGCGTTCACCATCAACACGATCGTGTTCCTCGAGGATCTCGGATTCTGCGCCAAGGGCGAGGGCGGCGCATTCGTGGAGAAGGGCGCGATTGCACCCGGCGGGAGGCTTGCGGTCAATACCAACGGCGGCGGCCTCTCGTGCTGCCATCCCGGCATGTACGGGATGTTCCCGATGATTGAAGCCGTGCGCCAGCTGCGCGGGGACGCGGGCGAGCGTCAGCAGCCGGATCCGAAGGTGGCGCTCGCGCACGGCAATGGCGGCGTGTTCTCGAGTCAGGTCACACTGGTGCTCGGAACGGAAGACACCGTCCAGTAGTACGGAACTGTTGAACTGACGACAGTATTCTGGCAAGATTTCCGTGTCGGCCCCGTGTCGGCCCCGTGTCGGCCCCGTGTCGGTGCGTGTCGGCACGCGTGGGCGCCCGATCGGTACGGCTCTCTCTGGTTCATCCCCACAGACCCGATGCCGAACGTGCAGGCACCCACGCTCTCTTGGGGATCGGACGGATCCGGTTTCCGGGAACCGAGCCTGCCTGCAGGTGTTCGGCCCGGGGACCGGAGCGGATCCTGGCCCACCCTCAGGGCAGAAAGCTCTCCCGAGTGCGCCTTTCGGCGCCGGAGCGCCGGGAGCTCCAGGCGATCGTCGACGGTACCGGAGCCGCCTGGCGGCGGCGTCGGGCGCAGATTCTCCTGATGGCGGACGAGGGGCGCGACGGCGGCCCCCTCCGGGATGTCGACCTCGCGCGGCCTGGGGGTCGGCGCCTCAACGGTCGAACGCCTGCGCAAGCGCTGCGTTCCGGAGGGTCCGGAGGCCGCTCTCCAGCGCCGGGAGCAGGAGCACCGCCGACCGAAACTCCGGGACGGGGTGAAGGAGGCGAAACGGGTCGCCCTGGCTGGTTCTTCCCCGCCCGAGGGCTGGGTCCGCGGGACGCGGAAGCTGCGGGCCGGCCGTCGGATGGAGAGGGAGATCGTCGAGAGCTTTTCGAAGGAAACGGTACGGAGGACTCGGAACCACAGGAGATCTCGCCTTGGTTGAAGCCGTACGGGTGCCTTCCCCCGAGCCGCAACGCGCCGTTCGTGGCGGCGAGGGAGGAGGTGCCGGACCCGTACCAGCGGGAGGTTGCCGAAGACGAGGTTCGGGTCGGCAGGGATGAGACCCGCCGGCAGCCGACGAAGGAACCCCGCCTTCCCCGTCCCGTGCGGCCCGGGCCGCCGGAAATCGTCGACTCCGAACAGGAGCGAAACGGTACGGCCCATCTCTTCCCGGCGTTCGCGCCCCACGAACCCGGGCGTACGGTGCACGTCCCTGACCGCCGCACGGCGCGGGACGGGGCACCGTGCATCCGGGAACTCGCGGAGGATCCTGTCCCCGGAAAGAAGATCGCACGGGTCATGGACCACCGGAGCCCGCACGGCCCCGCATCGCTATAGGAGACCTTTGCACCTCAGGAGGCCCTGCGGGCTGCCTATGACTCACATCAGTAGGCTTGACCGGAGTGCATGGACCCTCTACGATGCGGCTCCTGTCGGCCATGGAACCCGTGCACCGCATCTTGAGACAGCCGGCGCATCTACGCCGGCTGCAGGCGCTTCGGTCCCGGGAGCCGCCGGCCCGCCGTCGGGCCGGGGTCCGTCGGGTGTGTCGGGAGTTTCGCCTGATCGACGCGCGGGGTCGCTGGCGCGAGCGCAGTTGCCAAGCGGTATTGGAAGATCTGGAGCCCACCCGGCAGGTGCAGTTGCCTCCGCCCCACCGGGGCCTGGGTGGGGGTGCTCTCCGGCGGCTGGGCGCTGGAGTTCCGGTGGCGTCGGCGGTGCCTCCGGAAGCGGGTGCGCTGCACGATCTGCGCCTGGTGCCGGTGACCGGGGAGGCGGACCGGCGGATCTGGAACGAGCTGAGGTTCCGGGAGCATCCGTGCGGGGCGGCGATGCAGGTGGGTGCCCCGCTGCGGTATCGGGTCCGGTCGGAGCACGGCATCCTGGGGGCCCTGGGCTGTTCGGCGCCGGCCTTGCGTCTGGCTTCCCGGGACCGGTGGATCGGGTGGGACGAGACCCTGCGGTCGCAACACCGGAACCCCGCGGTGATCGGTCGGAGCCGGTTCCTGATCCGACCGTCGGTGCGCGGCCGGAACCTGGGCTCCCGGGTGCTGGGGAGGGCGCTGGCCCGGCTGCCCGGCGAGATCGAGGCCCGGTACGGGGATCGTCCCCTGCGGGTCGAAACCTTCGTGGATCCGGAAACCCATGCGGGCACCGTGTATGCCGCCGCCGGCTGGGAGCGGGTGGGAGAGACCATCGGGCGGGGGCGGTTCGCCCGCCCCGGGCAGGAACGGCGGTCGGTCAAGGCGGTGTGGATGCGTCCGCTGCGGAGCGACTGGCGGGCGGTTTTGGGTGTGGCACCGGCGCCGGCGGAGGCCTTGGGTCCGGCCGACGGACGGGAGCGGGGGAGCTGGACCGCGAACGAGTTCGGCGGAGCTCCGCTGGGGGACCGTCGGCTCAGCCGTCGGTTGATCACGAGTGCGTCCCTGATGGCCGACCAACCCGGCGCATCGTTCCCGGCCGCGGCCCGGGGTCAGCGGGCCTTGGTCACCGGGTACTACCGGAGGATCGACCCGCCGGCCACGTCGGCGGTCCCACCGGAGGCCATTCTGGCTCCGCACCGGGAGCGCACCCGCCGACGCATGGCCTCCTGCACGACCGTTCTGAGGATCCAGGACGGATCGGACCTCAACTTCGCGACCCATCCGAAGTGCGGCGAGCTCGGCCTCATCGGCCGCAACCGGAACGCGTCGGGCACCCGGGGTCTGCACCTGCATTCCACGCTGGCGGTCGACGCGGACACCGGCATTCCCCCTCGGCGTCCCCCGCATCGAATCCGACGCGCCGGACGGCCGGGCCGAGCAGGGCAAGCCGCCCGAAGAACGGAAATCCGCCCGCTGGATGCGGGGCTTGCGAGACACCTCGGAGCGGGTTCCGGATGGCGTGCGGGTCGTCTCCGTACTCGATCGGGAGGCGGACTTCTTCGCCCTGTTCGCCGAGCGACAGCGGCTGGGCAACGTCGACCTTTGGGTCCGGGCCCGCCACCACCGGTCCTTGGGCAGGGACGAAGAGAAGCTCTTCGAGCAACTGGCGGCGGAACCCTCGGCCGGATCTCTGGAGATCGAGATCGCCCGCCCGTCGGCTCGCACTTCCACCCGCACCCAGAAGGCCAAGGCGCTGCGGGAAGCGCGGGTCGCCAAGGTATCCCTGCGGTTCCGGCGCTTCGACCTGCCTCCTCCCGGGAACGGAACCGGCGCGCACGACCCCGTGCCCATGACGGCGGTCCGCAGGACCGAAGAAGATCCGCCGGCCGGTGTGGAGCCCCGGCACGGGATCCTGCTCACCAGCCTGCCGGTATCAACCCGGAAGAAGGCGCGGCGGGTGCTGGAACTGGATCGCCTGCGCGGGCGGATCGAGGACGGGCACCGGGTCCTGAAACGCGGATGCAAGGCGGAATTCCTCAACCACCGGGAAGGACACCGGATCGAACGGGCGGTCACCATCAAGGCCGTGATCGCCTGGCGACTCTTCGCCAGGGTCCTGCTCGGACGGGAAACCCCCGAACGGCCCGCCGAGGTCCGGTTCTGTACGACGGAAATCCTGGTGCTCAAGGATTTCGCCCTTGAGCGCAAGCTTCCGTGCCGACCCGACAACCTGGGAACCGCCGTGCACACCATGGCGATCCTCGGGGGCTCTCTCAACCGTCGCAACGACCCCGCGCCCGGCCCCACAGTGATCTGGCGAGGGTACACCCAGCTGGCGACGATGGCCCAAACCTACGAACGTCTGTTGAAGCTGGATCCATCCAGCGGGCTGTACCAGCGCTTACGTCCAGACAAACAATGTGAGTCATAGACAGGCCGCGCCCCCCGGCCGCGGCGCCCGGGCGGCGGAAGTACCGCTACGAAGTACCCTTGGCTATGGCCGGCGGCTGTCCGCCGCCGCTCCAACGAGCGGCGGGCGGGCGCCCCCCGCTACGAATCCCTTGCGACTAGTACTGCTACGAGGTCGTACCGCGCGCGCGAGGCAGCCGGCTTCTCTTTGTCCGGCCGTCCATTCCCGAACCAGGTCGTACCGCACGCGCGAGGCAGCCGGGGCGGCGCGGGCGCGCTCGAGCACGTCTAAGAGCCTGTGCGGAAACTATTGAGCGACCCCGATTCTGGTATCTGCGATGTGGCTGGAGAGTACATCGGGATCAGAGCATGATTCAAAACTCCATATAATCAGTAGGTTACGGTTTTTCCGAGGGTTTCGGCCCGTCCGAGGCGGCGCACCAGGATGCGGATCACGGCCAGTTGCAGCCATGCCAGCGAGCTCTCCAGCCGTCGTTCATCGTCCTTCGCCAGACGTCGGCAGCGGCCCAGCCAGCCGAAAAACCGCTCGACGATCCAGCGTCGCGGAAGCACCTCGAAACCCTTCTGTTCCTTGGGTTTAGTCACGATCTCGAGGTCCGGGGCGTCCGGCATCGCGGCCAAGGCTTGGGCCAGTTTGGGACCGCGGTACCCTCCGTCTGCCCAGACCTTCTGCAAGCTCGGCAGGGTCGTTCGCAGTTCAGCGAGGACCGTCGGCGCACCATCCCGATCCTGCACGTTGGCGGGGTGCACCTGCAGGACCAAGGGCAACCCGAGGGTATCGACCACCGCGTGCCGCTTTCTCCCCTTGATCTTTTTCCCACCGTCATAGCCACTCGGCCCACCACTCTCCGTCGTCTTCACGGATTGACTGTCGATCACCCCCGCCGTCGTCGTCGAACGCCGGCCCTCCAGCTCCCGGGCCGGACCCCGCAACGCCGCCACGAGATCCCCATACAGGCCCTGGTTCCGCCACCGGTAAAATAGTATCGGACCGTCGAAATCGCAGGAAAACAAGGCGGTAGCGCGCGCCACTGGCAACCCGTCATCAACTGATACAGCAGCGCGTTCACTACCTCGCGCAGGTCTACCTCACGGGGACGACCCGTCGACGATGGTGCCGGAAGCAGCGGCTCCAAACGAGCCCATTCCGCGTCGGTCAGATCGCTTTCGAAGCGGTTTCCACGACGCTGATACTTCGCACGAGCGGTCTCGCTCCAAGCCATGGCATCCTCCCAATGTCGTCGCCAACCACATCGTAGAGGCTCGAATCGGGGTTGTTCCATAGTTTCCGCACAGGCTCTCAGACAAGCCCATTCCACATCTGTCAGATTGCTTTCGAAGCGGTCTCTCCGACGCCGATACTTTGCACGAGCGGCCAGAATCGGGACCGCTCAATAGTTTCCGTACAGGCTCTCACAATCGCAGACTCGAACGCGTCGACCCGCGCCGCGATCGAGACTCCGATCGCATCACAGCAACAAGCATGGGATCTCCTTGGGGTGTGGGGGGATCCCCAGCGCGTCGGAGATGCTGCGTTGCCCGGATTCGGTTCGGTAGGAGCGACCTCTGCCGCTGCCGGTTCGGGTCCGTCGCAGGAACCTGGACTCCAGACCAATACCGATCGGTCCGCCCGCAAGGGCTATCCAAAAAAAACTGGCACTACTTTGGAGATCTCGATGGAATGACCCTTGTTTTCCAAGGGTTTCTTCGCTCAGAACCCCGGAAATCGGCGATTTCGGGCCCGAATCGGCGGAATCTTGTTAAACATGGGTTCGGCTGCGCTACGCCCCATCCCCGACTGGTCAAGGTCCGCGATCCGTTCGGACGGTTGCGGGCGTGGGCCAGGAGGAGTGTGGTTATAGCCGAATCGGATATCCTGTCAGCGGGCGTGGACGATGCAGGAGCGTGAAGGTTTGCCGACCGGTATGACACGGGTTGACGATGCGCTGCTGCGGCGGATGACGGTGGCCATCGTCGAGGCGGCCGATCCCGAACAGGTGATCCTTTTCGGCTCCCGCGCCCGCGGCGACGCCGGGGCGGACTCGGATGTCGATCTGGTGGTTGTCGAGGCGGAGCCGTTCGGGCCGGGCAGGGACCGTGGCGCCGAAGAGACGCGCCTCTGGCGCGCGCTCGCGAAATTCCATGTTCCGAAGGATATCCTAGTCTACAGCTTGGACGAGGCCGACCGCTGGCGCGGCTCCCTCAATCATGTGCTCGCGCGCGCGTTGCGCGAAGGCAAGGTGCTCTATGAGCGACCTTGAGCAGGCGCAGGAGCTGTTCCGCGCGGCTGAGAGAGACATTTCGGCGCTTCGCGGCATGGGCGATGCAGCCGTCTTCGCCGACGAGATTTTCGGCTTCCATGTCTAACAGGCGGCGGAGAAGCTGTTCAAGGCATGGCTCGCCTCGAAGGGCGAAACCTACCCGCTGTCGCACGATCTGGCGGCTTTGCTGGACATGCTGAGCGCCGACGGAGCGGATGTCGCCCGTTTCGACGGGTTGGTGGACTACACCCGCTACGCCGCTCGCCTGCGTTACGCGGACGCCGACCCGGGCGCGTGCCCGCTCGACCGGCTTGGGACAATCGAACGGGGGGAAGCGTTAATGGTGGCCGTCCGGCACCGATTGGCGGAAACGGAAGCAGGCTGACGGTAAGCGTTCGGTCACGGGGTGATTGCTGGTGATTTTCACCGGTTGAGGATGCGTTTCCAGTCCTTGCGCAGAGGCCCCTCAACCAGATGTCTTTTTCGGCTTGTCGTGTTTCTTGTACGTATCGTAGCGGTCTCGTCCTTGGCCCCTGTTTAACAAGGGATTCTAGGCCGAAGTTCCAGAAAATTCCGGCTGATATACACGCCAAGTCACTGATATGGCTTGGCTTATCGGATTTTCCGGGCGCCATAGTGTACCCATGTAATAATGTGTTTAGTGCTTGACATACACGGATCGATCGCCGATATTCAGTGGCCATGTATAAGAGCATGATTCAAAACTCCATATAATCAGCAGGCTACGATTTTGCCGAGGGTTTCGGCCCGTCCGAGGCGGCGCACCAGGATGCGGATCACGGCCCGGTGCAGCCCTGCCCGCGAGCTCTCCAGCCGTCGTTCATCGTTCTTCGCCCGACGTCGGCAGCGGCCCAGCCAGCCGAACCACCGCTCGACGATCCAGCGTCGCGGAAGCACCTCGAAACCCTTCGGTTCCTTGGGTTTGGTCACGATCTCGAGGTCCGGGGCGTCCGGCCTCGCGGTCCGGGCTTGGGCCCGTTGGGGACCGCGGTACCCTCCGTCTGCCCAGATCTTCTGCAAGCTCGGCAGGGTCGTTCGCAGTTCGGCGAGGACCGCCGGCGCACCCTCCCGATCCTGCACGTTGGCGGGGTGCACCTGCAGGACCAGGGGGAGCCCGCGGGTGTCGACCCCCGCGTGCCGCGTTCTCCCCTTGATCTTGTTCCCGCCGTCAGAGCCACTCGGCCCACCGCTCTCCGTCGTCTTCACGGACGGTCGGTCGATCCCCCCCGCCGTCGTCGTCGAACGCCGGCCCTCCCGCTCCCGGGCCGGACCCCGCAACGCCGCCACAAGATCCCCATACAGACCCCGGTCACGCCATCGGTAACCGTAGTACCGGACCGTCGAAGTCGCGGGAACACAAGGCGGGAGCGCACGCCACTGGCAACCCGTCATCCACGGGTACCGCAGCGCATGCACCCCTGCGCGCAGGTCTACCTCACGGGGACGGCCCGTCGACGACGGTGCCGGAAGCCGCGGCTCCAGACGAGCCCCTTCCGCGTCGGTCCGATCGCTCTCGAAGCGATCCCCCCGACGCGGATCCTTCGCACGAGCGGTCTCGCTCCCAGCCCTGGCCATCCTCCCGATGTCGCTGCCAGCCACATCGTAGAAGCGGGCATCGGGGCCGCTCCATAGTTTCCGTACAGGCTCTGAGGGTTGGCTAGGATCCGCTCCGATCCCCGCGCCGAACACCTGCAGGCAGGCTCGGTTCCCGGAAACCGGATCCGTCCGATCCCCAAGAGAGCGTGGACGCCTGCACGTTCGGCATCGGGTCGGTGGGGATGAACCAGAGAGAGCCGTACCGATCGGGTGCCCACGCGTACCGACACGCACCGACACGGGGCCGACACGGACCGACACGGAAATCTTGCCGGAATACTATCGTCAGTTCAACGGTTCCGTACTACTAGATCCGTCCTGCCCCGCTCACCGGAGCCCGGGTGCACGGGCGGGAAACCGGGATCGCATCGGTCGGGCGGCAACATGGACGGAGCCGGAAGCCGCCGCGCCCGGACCCGCTTCGGTCCGGAACGGGCATCGTGCATCCGTTGCGGCGGCATCTTCGTGGTGCAGGGCCGGCAGCCCGCCGGGGCGGCGGGCGGGTGGCATGGCCTGGGCCGGCCATCCGGTTCCCGGCACCGGATCGGACGTCCCGGCGATCGGCGCATGACTCCGACGGGTGGCGGCACCGCCTCGGCCGGATGCGCGGGCCGAGGTCCTGCGAGGCGGGGGCACTTCAGGTGCTGCTCCCGGTCCGCCCCCGCGCACGCATCCGGCCGGGCCGCGCACGGCGGCGCGGCCCGCCACCGCTCCTGTCGACGGGACCGGAGGACATCCGGGCCGCGGTCCGATAGACTGCCCGGCGAGCGGGGGGTCCAAGCGGCGGTTCGGAGCCCGCGACACGGACGGGGTGCAGGCCGGAGCCAGGCGATGCCGGATACCGAGGAGCCCAAGGTCGGGAACCGAGTTCGCCGTCATCACGATATGGGCGGCTTGGAAGCGGGGTCCGTAGACCGAAGCGAGCACGATCCCGCGCCTTGGGAAAAACGTGTCGATGCTCTCATGGTGCTGCTCGGGCAGCGGAACATCCTCTCGGTGGACGAGCTTCGTCGCGGGATCGAGGAACTCGGTGCCTCCGCCTATGATCGATACAGCTACTACGAGCGCTGGATGGCGTCCATCACGAACATCCTGCTCGAAAAGAAGATGATCGGGGTCGAGGAACTCGGCCGGCGCATGGCCGAAATCGAATCGGGGCGCGGATGGAGGGTCCCGTGAGCGTTCCGCCGCCGAAGTTTGTCCGGGGCGTCCGAGTCCGGGTTTGCGAGCGCTTTCCTCCGGGGCACGTGCGCACGCCTTGGTACTGCCGCGGGAAGACCGGCTCGGTCGAACGGGTATGCGGACGATTTCGGAATCCCGAACAGCTTGCCTACGGGGACCACCAGGCGGCCAGCGTTCCGCTGTATCGGGTGGCGTTCACCTGCCGTTCGCTGTGGCCCGGCGATGCAGGGAACGGCCGGGACTGCGTGGAGATCGAACTCTACGAGCACTGGCTGGAACCCGTATCGGAACGTGCGAGATGAACGATGCCGCTGCCCGGCCGGCGCCGCGGCACCTGAACCCTGCAGGGAATTCGACGTACCGCCACCCGCCGCATCCCGATCTGGAGGACGGTCCGTTCGCCTATCATCAGGTTCTGCAGATGGCGGTGACGTCGCTCCTTCTCGAAAAGGCGGTCTTCAGCGCAGACGATCTGCGGATGCAGGTCGAGCGCATGGACCGCCTCGACCCGGCCCGGGGTGCGCGTCTTGTGGCCCGGGCGTGGGTGGATGACGGGTATCGCCGACGCCTGCTCGCCGACTCACGAGCCGCTGCGGCCGAACTCGACATCGATATCGGACCCATCCCGATTGTCGTGATGGAGAACACCCCCGCAGTCCACAACCTGATCGTCTGCACCTTGTGCTCCTGCTATCCGAAGTTTCTGCTCGGCCTGCCCCCCGACTGGTACAAGTCGCGCAACTATCGCAGCCGGGCGGTGCGGGAACCGCGCAAGGTGCTGGCCGAATTCGGAACCGACATCGCAGACGACGTCGCCATTCGCGTGCACGACAGTACCGCCGACCTGCGCTACATGGTCCTGCCGATGCGGCCGCCGAACTCGGAGGACCTGGACGAGAAGAATCTGGCCGGGCTGGTGACCCGGGACAGCCTGATCGGCGTGACGGTGTCGCGCATCCGGTCAGGGTCCTCACCGAAAGAAACTGCCGGGTAGCTGGTCAGGCAGGCGACACGTGCAGTCGAGAGTTCCCGGATTTCGGCCCGGCGTCCCTTGGCGATGAGGCCCCGGGCGATGGACTGGGAGGGGAACAGCGAGGCCTTGGCCACCTTGATTTCGGCCTCGGCGCCGTACCCTTCGCGCCGGTCGAGGGCCTTGATGGCGAGCTTGACGACGAGCCGATTGGGGGCCCAACCTGCCGCTCTCGGGCCGCCGTCTCGATCCGCTTCCATCGGTCTGCGGTGATCCGGATGCTCTTCGGAAGTGCAGACATCCTGGACTCGCCCAACGTCAAGTGAGACGATTCTGGAATGGTGCGCCGTCGATGTCGTAGACGAGGAGGAGCTTTGTTCCCGGATGGACGGTCCTGGTCGGGTTGGGTTCTTCGATCAGCGGCGGCTGTGCTCTTTCGGTTGCGTGGTTGGCCCGGCCGAGGATGTTGGCCCTGAGGGGGGCCGCTTTCAGGGTCCGGCTCGCCCCCCCCCTCAGAGGTTGTTCCTGAATTCGAGCGTCCTCTCGGTGGTGGGTCCTGACGCTGTGGAAGCCGCACAATCGATGCCTTTCCATGGCTTGGACGCAGGACGACCGAGAAGCAGTACCCGCCCAGCATCCTTGGGATCGTCTGGAAACCGATGCGAGCGATGCGGAGTGCGCCGGGATGACCCGCTTCTTCCTCCACCCTCCGGGAAGGGACGGAGGCCGACCATGGGCCGTCGGGAGAGGTTCCACGCATCCCGTTCCTGCCGGGAACCGGATGCCCACGGCGTGCTGCTCCCAATGGTCTCCGCCCTTGAGCACGGTCCAGAACTCCGATTCCTGCGTGGCGAACTCCCAGTGTCATCGACCGCAGGCTGAATGCCCTTCGGGATCGTGCGCGGGAGCAGGACGGACGTCCCCGGGATCCGACTGCGGCCGGGATCGCCCGCCCGTCGGTGGCCACGACGGAGAGTGACGGCCCTGCCGGATCGGACGCGGACAAGCAGGTCCGCGCCCGCCCGGGTCCCAGGTCCGTGGATCCGCAGGGAGCCCCGATTTGGATGCTGGTTCACGAGGCATCGATGCCGGATCGGCAGGGTGCCCCGGAGGGGATCCGGGTTCGAAAAGGACCTCGGAACTGGCGGACCTCGGGTCGGACGCGATCCCGGAGATCGTGCGCAAGCCCCGACTACCCAAGGAGGGGTCATCCTGTATCGCTGCTGGGGGAGGGCGAACGGACCTTCGCCTGCAGATCCCGGTGTCGGCGCCGGGGCAAGGCCTCCGAACACGCGCTGACGGGTGCTCGGGCCGAGGTGCCGCGGGCGTCCTGACCCTTCCTGATGCGGCGGGCCGTGCGGGTTGGGGCCCGGCGTCGGAGGTACGACCGTTCCCTGCCGGATCAGGCGCCGGCCGCCGTGCGATCCTCCAGGCGATCCAGAAACGCCAGTATCCGGGCATTCGCCAGATCCGGCTGCTCGTAGTGCACGAAATGGCCGGCTTCCTCGGCAATCTCGACCGTCAGGTCCGAAAAATAGTCCCCGAGTCCTTCGGTCCACTCGGACCGAAGGACGGGGTCGTGCCGCCCCCAGAGCACCTGGGTCGGTGCCGGAATCGCGGTCGGCACCGGACCTTCTCCCGCGATCGCCCGGCGCCGGGCCTCGGCGATGGAGCGGTACCAGTTGAAGCCGCCCTGCAGGGCGCCCGGCTGCAGGAAGTTCTCGACCCAAACCTCGAGATCTTCGTCGAAGGCCCGCGGATCATGGCTCCAGTGCCGCAGGAAATGGGACAGGTAGGTCCGGCACGTGTCCCGGCTGGCGCCGACGAGGTCCGCCGCCCATTCCATCTGGTGAAACGTCTGGTACCAGATTTCGCGGAAATGCCCCTGCTGCACCCAGCGCCCGCCGATGCCGTCATACGGACAATTGAAGAAGAACAGTCCGCGGATGCGATCCGGTCGCGCTCGTGCAAGGAGCTGCGCCGCGAACGCACCCACATCGTGCGCAACCACGGTGAACGCACCCGTCCAGCCAGCGCCGTCGGGCCCTTGGCCCAGATGGTCCGCGAGAGCGATCAGATCGTCCGCGTAGGTCTGCGGAGTGCATACGGAATCGGGCTTCGAGCTCTTGCCGAAGCCCCGCAGGTCGGGAGCCACGACATCGCAGCGTTCCGCCAGCACCGGCAGGTTCTTCCGCCATGTCCGGCTGAACTCCGGCCAGCCGTGCACCAGCATGACCGCCGGCCCCCGGCGACGGCGTCCGCGCAGCAGGTGCAGGGTGACCTCGCCCAGATGCGCGTCCTGGGAGGTCCAGGCGTGCATCTCGTCCGCACCCGGCGTCATCGTCGGCACTCCGTTCCGAGTTCTCCGATGGCGGCCGTCAGCGCATCCCGGATCGTCGGCTCGGCTCCGGCGTGTCCGGTGGCCGGCACGATCGCGAGCCGCGCGTCCGGCCAGGCCCGCGCCAGACTCGCGGCCCCTGCAGGCGGGCACAGCAGGTCGTACCGACCCTGCACGATCCGTCCGGGAATGCCGCGGATTCGACCGGCGTTCTGGACGAGCTGGTCCGGTTCCAGAAAGAAGTCATGCTTCATGTAGTGCCACTCCACGTAAGGCGTGTTCGGCCCGGCCCCGTCGTCGGTCCCGGGCCCCCGGTCGAGCCGGGCCGGCAGGCTCGGAGCCGGCGGCGCCAGCGTCGACAAGGTGCCTTCGTACGCCGCCCATGCCTCTGCGGCCGGGCGATGGATCCGTGGATCCGGATCCTCCAGCCGCCGGCCGTAGGCGCGGACCGGGTCGTCGCGCTCGGGGTCGGGCAGGAGGTCGCGGAACGCGGCCCACAGTTCCGGCCAGAAGGTCTCGGCCGCGCCGCGGAACGCCCACTCGCACTCCCTGCGGGTCCCCAAGAAGACCGCCCGCAGCACCATTCCGAGCACGCGCTCGGGAAACACCTGCGCATAGGCAAGCGCCAAGGTGCTACCCCAGGATCCTCCGACCACCAGCCACCGGTCGATGGCGAGATGCATGCGGATCCGCTCGAGGTCGTCCACCAGATGCGGCGTGGTGTTGGCCGAGAGAGAGCGCCTGGGGCGCGAACGTCCGGCGCCGCGCTGATCGAACAGCACAATCCGGAACCGGCCGGCATCGAACAGCCGTGCATGAGCCGGCTGACATCCGCTGCCGGGCCCGCCGTGCAGGTAGACGGCCGGGATGCCCTGCGGGCTGCCGTACGTCCGCACGTGCACGACATGCCCTTCGCCGACGGCAAGGTCCGACTGCTGGCGGCAACCGCGGTTCATGCCCGCACCCTACGCCAAAATCGGCCACGGTGCGCGCTTCGGCCCGAGGCGCGGGTTGTCCGGGCGGGGCCGGTTCGGTATGGTCGGAGGCTCCCGTCTCCTGCCGCCTTGATGATGGTACCGATGAAACAGGACATCCACCCTGATTACCACGACATTACCGTGGTCATGACCGACGGAACCGAGTTCACGACCCGTTCGACTTGGGGCAAGCCCGGAGACACCCTCAAGCTCGACATCGATCCCCTGACCCATCCCGCCTGGACCGGAGGGCCCGTCCAGTTGCGGGAATCCGGAGGGCAGGTTGCACGCTTCAAGCGCCGCTTCGGCGGCCTGAAGATCTAAGAGTTTGTTCCTACAGTCGCGGATAACCCCAAAAATCTGCTTGGTGACGACCGAAGTACCGTCACCAAGCAGATTTGGACGGAGGTCGCGACGCCTCGGAGCCATGATACCCTCCATCTGTGGGTCGTAGCTTGAGAAATACCATGGATTGGGGCCACCAGCGACTTTAGGAACAAACTCTAAGGCGTGTTGACGCCATACGCGGGAGGCCATGGATCTCCCGTTCGCGGGGAGGATGCCCGATCCCGGAACTCCCGCAAGCCCGGTACGAGCGCATCGCTTCTGTCCGTCCGAAGTCCCGCGGCAAGACTTCGATCGGCCCTCTGTCGGACCTGAACGCCCTCCTGTACGGGGCGAGCAGGGATGTCCGACGCTCCGGCAGTCCACCGAGGCTGAATAGACGGATCCGGGCCGGCCGGATTCCCGTGTCGGTCCGTGCGGCCCTCCGCGGAAATCCGTCCCGTGCGGTTCGTACGGATCCGCTCCGGGGGGAGCCCAGCCTGAGGGCAGGTCTTCGGGGCAGGCACCGGAGCGGATCTCGGGGCAGGAAGTGCTGCCCGGCGATCCTTTGTTGCGCAACGTAGCCTGAGTCGGACGCCGAGTCACCCTGTCCGGCCGACATGGCGAGTTTCCAGGCCCGGTCTGCTGCCCCACCCTGCCGGGTGCGCGTATCAGGTGCCCCGCGTCATGGACAGGCGGAGGAACCAATCGGTGGTTCGGATTCGGATTCCTTGACCCAAGTTTCGCAAGGAATCCTTCAGCACACTGTTCCGCAAAGGGCTTGAAGAGGGTTCAAAAGCCCTCCAAGCAGTCACAGTTCGTGCGCTGAGCTTTCTGTAGACCGTCAGTTTTCCGGTGTTTCCGGCTGCCAGGAGTGGGCAGAATCCCGAGTGCGTTGCAGACACTGCGCTGCACGGGTTCGACGCGGGTGGCCGGGAACCTTGGGGCCCGGCCGTCGGCCGGTTCGGGTTCGTCGAAGGAACCTGCACCGCAACCTGATCCCGATCCGGCCGGCCGCAAGGAGCTTCCGAAGGAACCCGGCGCGACCGGTGCGGGCCGACACGACGCCCGTTGCTTGACAAGGGATTTCGTCGATCAAGACCCCGGAAATTGCCGATTCCGGGCCCGAATCGGTCGAATCTCGTCCACTATGGACTGCGTCCACCGCACTTCGAGTTCACCGGCTCGAGGATCCGCGCCCGGGATCGGTCGGGCCGGTCCCGGCCAGCATTTGCCGCACCGCGGCCAGGATGCCGGCGGGCACCGGCACCGTTCGGTCCTGACGCACCCGATCCACAAAGACATGGACGAAATGTCCAATCGCCGCCGGGTCGGAATCGTCCGGCCGGAACAGCCCGATGTCGAACTGCAGGCTCGTACGGCCGATGTGTGCAGCCCGTACCCCGGCCTCGACGGGATCCGGATAGCGAAGCTGCCGGAAGTACCGGCACCGGGTTTCCGGCGTGATGCCGATGACGGGCGATGCGGCCGGATCCCATCCCGCATCCTCCCAGTAGAAGCGGTTCACGACCGTGTCGAAGAGCTGATAGTGCACCACGTTGTTCATGTGGCCGTAGATATCGTTGTCGCCCCACCGGGTCTGCAGGCGGCGCCAGTACGGATAGTGCGCGCGCCGAGCGGCCGGTTCCGCCCCGGATGGGTTCACGCCGGACCCGCAAACGCGGCCCGGAGCGCCCGCAACGTGGGCTCGGGCGCTTCCGTCATCATCATGTGCCCGCAATCCGGGATCTCTTCGAAGATCGCTCCCGCCAGCGCCCGGCTCAATTGTCGCCCCGCCCGCGCGGGGGTCATGCGATCGTCCGCGCCACTGATCACCCGGGCCGGCGCCGCGACTCCGGCAGCAGCCTCGATCCCGTCCCGGTACGTGTCGCAAAGCACCAGGGCCGCATGCAGCGCGCCGGCCGGTGCCCGCATCAGGAGGCGGCGCGCGGCCCATGGGGCCCAGAACCCCGGGCTGCCGCGCCCGCCGCGCAGGCGCGCCGCCGCCGCATGGCCCCATTCCGCAATCATCGCCGCCGCCGCCGCCGGCTGTCCGGCCGCCGCCTGCAGGAGCCGCGGATGCACGGGCATCGCCGGCGCCGCCCCCAGCAGCGCCAGCGCCCGGACCCGCTCCGGCGACCGGCGGGCGCATTCCAGCGCGGACAGGGCGCCCATGCTGTGCCCGGCCACGCAGGCCGCATTCACACCGAGCCCGGTCAGGAGCTCCATCACCCAGTCGGCAGCTTCGGCTGCCGTCGCCAACGGCGGCCCTTCGCTTCGGCCGTGGCCGGGAAAGTCCGGTGCGCACACCGCCCGGCCGTGATGGGCAAACCACCGGGCCGGCAGACTCCACACGCTGTGGTCCATGCCCGCGCCGTGCAGCAGGACGATCGTCGGCCGGTCGCGGTCGAACGGCCGGCCGCCGGCGGACCAGTGCACCGATTTTCCCGCCACCCGCAGGTTCATGCGCGCACGGCGGCCTCCAGGCCGCGCCGAAGGTCGGACAGCAAGTCATCGATGTGCTCGAGCCCTACCGACAACCGCACCAGACCTTCGGTGACGCCAGCGGCGCAGAGTCCGGCCGCATCCAGCTGGGCGTGCGTGGTGCTGGCCGGATGGATGACCAGCGACTTCGCGTCGCCGACGTTCGCAAGATGGGAGAACACCGACAGGCCGGCCATCAGGGCCCGGCCGCCGGCGCGCCCTCCCGGCGCCTCGAAGGAGACAATGGCGCCGGGGCCGCGCGGCAGAAGCCGGTCCGCCACGGCGCGGTCCGGATGGGAGTCCAGCCCCGGCCATGCCACCCAGGGCACTTCCTCGTGCGCGTCCAGCATGGTCGCGACCGCACGGGCGTTGGCAACATGGCGCTCCATGCGCGGGCCCAGCGTCTCGACCCCGAGCAGGATGTAGAAGGCGTGCTGCGGGCTCATGCAGGCACCGAAGTCGCGGAGCCCCTCGGCCCGGGCGCGGGCCGCAAATGCCGCCGGACCAAACTCGTCGGCGAACCGGACGCCGCCGTACCCGGCATAGGGTTCGGTCAAGGTGGGGAACCGCCCGGCGACCGTCCAGTCGAACGTCCCGCCGTCGATCAGGGCCCCGCCGACGGCCACCCCGTGGCCCCCGAGAAACTTGGTCGCCGAATGCAGGACGAGATCCGCGCCGTGCTCGATCGGGCGCAAGAGGTGCGGCGTCGCGAGCGTGTTGTCGACCAGAAACGGCACGCCGGCCGCATGCGCGATTGCGGCCACCGCCTCCACATCCAGCACCTCCAGACCCGGATTGCCGATCGTCTCGGCAAACAGGAGGCGGGTTTCCGGCCGGACGGCCCGCCGAATCGCGTCGTGGTCGCGCGGATCGACGAACGTGGTCGAGATGCCGAAGCGCGGGAGAGTCAGGTCCAGCAGGTTGCGGCTGCCGCCGTAGAGGGCGGCAGACGAGACGACATGGTCGCCGGCCGACAACAGGGTCGCGACGGCGAGATGGAGGGCCGCCTGGCCGCTCGCGGTGCAGACGCCGGCCACCCCTCCCTCCAAGGCCGAGAGGCGTTCTTCCAAGGCTGCAACGGTCGGATTGGATATGCGGCTGTACACGTGGCCGGCGCGTTCCAAGTTGAACAGCGACGCGGCATGGTCGGCATCGTCGAACACGTAGCTGGTCGTCTGGTAGACCGGCTGGGCACGGGCGCCGTGCTGCGGGTCGGGGCGCTGACCGGCATGCAGGGCAAGCGTGTCCGGGTGGTAGGCTCCGGCTGGGGACATCGGCCGCTCGGGTCAGACGGGGAAGGCGGCGCCGGACCGGCCGATCATGACCGGAAGACGCGGGCGGCCGCATCGGCCGCCCGCTGTTTCCGTTCCAGTTCCTGCCGCGTGCGCACGCGCTCCCGGTCGAGCTCGACCAGGTACTGTCGCAGCGCGTCGACCGAGAGCGGTTCCAGGTTGCGCGGAAAGCCGGCCGCGGGCTTCGCAACCGGGCCGTCGTCTTCGGGTACCATGCACCCACCTTACCTGCTGCCGCCGGTCGCCGCCAGAACGCACCGGGGAACCCGCCGAACCGTCTGGCATACTGGCCCGCCGATGGCCTGCCCGGACCGGCCCGATGTCCCTACCCGACCACATGCATGCGATCGAGATCGCAGCCCCCGGCGGTCCGGAGGCGCTGGTGCCCTGCCGCCGGCCGGTCCCGCAACCCGGCCCCGACGAAGTTCTCATCCGGGTCCGGGCGGCCGGGATCAATCGCCCGGACATCATGCAGCGCGAGGGCCTGTACCCGCCGCCTCCCGGAGCCAGCGACATACCCGGTCTCGAGGTGGCCGGCGACATCGTGAAGGCCGGGCCCTGCGTCGACCGGCTGACCGAGGGCCAGACCGTTGCCGCGCTGGTCGCAGGCGGCGGCTATGCCGAATATTGCGCGGCTCCCGATGCGCAGGTCCTGCCGATCCCCGAGGGCGTGTCGGTCGTGGACGCCGCCGGGCTGCCCGAAACCTACTGCACCGTCTGGACCAATGTCTTCGACCGCGGCCGCCTGCGGGCCGGCGAATCGTTCTTGGTGCACGGCGGGGCGTCGGGCATCGGCACGACAGCCATCCAGCTCGCCGCCGCCCACGGAACCCGGGTGTTCGCGACCGCCGGCAGCGAGGCGCGGGCGCAGGCCTGCGAGGCGCTCGGTGCCGAGCGCGGAATCAACTACCGGACGGAGGATTTCGTGGGGGCCGTACGGAGTGCAACCGGGGGCGCCGGCGTCGATTTGATTCTGGACATGGTCGGCGCCCGCTACTTCGCCCGCAACCTGGATGCCCTCAAGGTCGAGGGACGGCTGGCCATCATCGCGTTCCTCGGCGGATTCAAGGTGAAAGCCAGCCTGCTCCCCCTGCTCCAGAAGCGGCTGACCGTCACCGCCTCCACCCTTCGACCCCGGAGCATCGCCGAAAAGGGGCGGATCCGGGACGCCCTGCGGGAACGGGTCTGGCCCCTGTTCGCCACCGGGCGCATCCGGCCGGTGACCGGCCGCACATTTCCGCTCGCGCAGGCATCGGCAGCGCACCGGGCCCTCGAGGCGGGCGACCATGTCGGAAAGATTCTGCTGACCCTGGAATGAGACCCGTCCGGGCGGAAGGATCCCTCCCGCTCGGGATGACGGTCGGGTCGTGGTCGGGGCAGCAGACCCTGTGCCATGGCGCTATCCGCCTGAGCGGCACCGATCCAGGACATCAAGTCGGCTTCCCCTCCGGACCGCACGTACGCCTTGCACCCGAACCGGACTGCGGATCTCACCCCGCAGCTTTCGTGACTCGGCAGGTCCGGGCCGCGGCTCCTGTTCGGAGCGCGAACTCCGCCGCGTGCTTGCCGCCCGCGGTTTCGTCGAGCTTCGCGGAACCGACCGCCGAACCGCGACGCAGGAGGCCGATGACGACGGCGCGGGGACGGTTCCGGTGTTCCGTCGTCGGAACCCGCACACCGGCGCCCCGCCATCGATCGCACGGAAGCGATCGCCCCCGTGTTCCGGCGGCCGGATGGCGGATCGCCGATTTCAGCGCCGAACCCGCAAGCCTCCCGTCCCGAAACCCCGCGAACGGGTCAGCCGATGCGATCGTCTTCGGCAGGGCACGGTTCGCGGGCGCCGGGAGACCGGCGCCAATGACGGCCGTAGATCGAAGATGACGGCAGGGTCGGCGGCCGCCGTGTGGCCGCAGCCCCGGCAACCTCGGGGCGTCTTCGGCCGCATGGAACGAACCGTTCCTCGTGAACAGGGCGCCTCGCCACGATTCCTCGCGATGCTTCCGTCCTTCCGGCGTTTCGGGATTTCCGGACGGTTCCTGCCGTCCTCCGGAAACGGCTCCAGACGCATGCGAGCCGCCCGACATGCGGCTTCGAACCGGGGCGGGCTGCGTCTGCTTCCGGACCCCGGACCCCGAAATTCGGAGCGGGACGGGAACGCTCTCAACCGGACCGGGCTTCCGCGATGGCGCTCCGCAGTTTGTCCGCATCCAGCCAACCGGGATAGGCCTTCCGGTTGATCAGAAAGAACGGCGTTCCCTGAACGCCCACACTCTCGCCCATGGCGGCATTGCGCTCGAGTGCGGCCACGAGCCCGGCATCCTTCATGTCCGCCTCCAGCCGGGGCACGTCGAGATCCACCGCTTCGGCGATTTCGATCACGCGCCGGTCGGTCAGCGCGCCCCGATGTTCCATCAGCGCACGGTGCAACTCGAAATAGGCGCCCTGCCGGTCGGCAGCCAAGGCGGCCAGAGCCGCGGTCCGGGAACTCGGCGCAAGGATCGGAAACTCGACGAAGACGAACCGCACGTCCGACTCGCTTTCCAGAACCTCGAGAACGGCCTCCATCGAGCGCTTGCAGTATCCGCAGTTGTAGTCGAGGAACTCCACGACCGTGACCGCATCCGCGTCGGATGCGCCCGCCCACGGCGCACCATCGACGATCGCCTCGAAATTGGCCTCGACCGCTGCATCCTGCTGCCTTCTCGCCTCTTCCGCCAGCCGCTGCTGGTGCCGCTCGACGGCTTCGTAGATCACCTCGGGATGCTCGTTCAGGTACTCGCGAACGATGGTCTCCACATCCGAACGGTCGAGCTCCGCCGCTTCGGGGGAACTGCCGGGATGCAGCGCAACCATGAGCGCGCCCGCTGCAGCGACGAATCGCACCATGACCATATCTCCATGCAGTGCCGCGACCAAGAACCCTTCGACCGACACCGAGGCAGGATCCTCTCCGAGAATATAGGGCCCGGACCGCGGTCGCGACAGGCGCCGCGCGGATGGGGCGTTGCCGCACCTTCCCGATTCTCGGCAGGAAGGGTCGTTGCCGCGCAGCACCGATGGACGCTTACGAGAGCATCGCCATCCAGTCGTTGCCGCGCATGCGCCGCGCCTTTCATGCCCCCACACTTGACGTGCATCGGTCCGTCCGTCATGGTGACGGCATGCAAGTCGGACTTCGACATCTCCGCGCCGACACGGTCGAGTGGCTGAAGGCGGCGGCGGCCGAGGCCGGCCGGACGCGTCATGCGCTGGCGCGCGAGCTGTGCGAACGCGAGGACTGGCGCAACGCCCGGGGCCAGCCCTGCGTGTCCCAGGCGCGCGGGGTGCTGCCCGGGATCGCGAAGCGGGCGGGGTTCGTGCTGCCCGAGGCGCGGCCGGGTCCGTGCCGCACGCCGGGCCGTCCGGGCGGCGAGGTGGCGCGCACCTACCCGGACCGGAAGCTGGCGTGCACGCTGGCGGATCTCGGGGAGGTCACCCTGGTCCCGGTGGGCGCGGCCCCGGACCGGCGCCGCTGGCGCGAGATGATGGAAACCCATCATCCGCAGGGTTGGAAGCACCGGCCGGGGAAGGTACTCAACTTCTGGGTCGTGTCGTCGCGCCACGGCCGTCTCGGCGGCCTCGGGTATACGGCCGCAGGCTGGCATCAGGCGACCCGGGATGCGGCCATCGGCTGGTCGGCGACGGCGCGGGCCGCGAATCTGGCGCAGCTGGTCCAGCAGCACCGCTTTCTCCTGCTGCCCGGCGTTCGGGTCGCCCGGTTGGCCTCGCACGTGCTGGCCCGGTCGACGGCGCGCCTGGCCGCGGACTGGAAGGCGGCGCACGGGACCCGGCCGCAGGCGGTCTACACGTATGTGGGACCCGAACACCGAGGCACCTGCTATCGTGCGGCCGGGTGGAGTCGCTGCGCCGAACCGACCTCGGGGCGGCCGCCGGGAGGCCGTGCGACCGCGCCGAAGGCGGTGTGGATCCGGCCCTTGGCCGAGGGCTGGCGAGAGGTTCTGTCTCGGGAGCGGGGCACCGTCCTCGGTGCCACGTCGGAGCCGTGGCGGCCCGGGAACGCCGACTGGGCCGACATCGAGTACGGCCGCGGTTCGCATCCCGACGGCCGCGTGGCACGCGGGTGCTGGCGATGGGCCGGGCTTGGGAGAACGCTCCGGGCGCGTCCCTGCCCGTGATCTTCCCGTCCGCCGCCGCACAGAAGGCCGCGTACCGGCTGTTGTCCAGCGCCCGGGTCACGATGGAACACATCCTCGATCCCCACGCCGAAGCCACGGTCGAACGCTGCCGGCAGGAGCGGGTCGTCCTCGCCCTGCAGGACACCACGACGCTGAATTAGTGTCTGCACGGAAAATCACAACTCATTGTATATGCAACCATATTTGGAATCTGGAGAGCCGAAGATTCCTTCTTTGAGAGCACATGACGACATATTCCGCTGAAATCAGGCTGGATTCGATGAATCTTCGCTCTGTCAATATTGAGCTTTCATTCATGTAATCCGACTCTTAGGGGTTTTCCGAGCAGGCACGAATTACAACGGGCACTGCAAGACGAAAGGGCTGGTGAACCTTGGAGGCGGGGGCTCGGGCACCCGGGGGATCCTTGCCCATTTCACGCTGGCGGTGACCGAGGGCCGACGCCCGCTCGGCGTGATCGACCTCAACGCCACCCAGCGCGAGGGCACGGAAGCCCCGGACCGCGACGTCACCGAGCGCGAGGGCACGGAAGCCCCGGACCGCGACGCGGTCAAGCCGGAGAGTATGCGCTGGCTTCAGGGACTCGAACGCGCCCGCCAGCTGGCCGCCGCCTGCCCCGACACCCGCGTGGTCACGGTCTGCGACCGCGAAGGCGACATCTGGGAAAGGTTCGTACAGGCGCGCGCCGGCGGCGTCGGGCTTCTCGTACGCTCCGACCGCGGCCGGCAGCGACGGGTGGTCCGCAGCGACGGCTCCGTGGTGGACCTGTGGGAGGCCATGGCGGAGCAGCCGGTTCTGGGAACGAAGACGGTCCACCTCGCAGCCTGCGGCGGACCCCGTCAGCGCCTCAAGCGCACCGTGACCCTCGAGCTTCGCGCCGCCGTCGTCCACCTCGTGCCGCCGAAGAACCGGGACGACCGGACGCCGATGCCCATGCTCGCCGTCTCGGTCCAGGAAGCCCGGCCGCCCAAGGGCCGCGATCCGCTCCACTGGGTGCTGCTCTCCACCGAGGGCGAGCCCGACCTCCCGCACGCCCGGCGCATGGTCGCCTGGTACGAGGCACGCTGGACCATCGAGGAGTACTTCCGGGTCCTCAAGGTCGGCGCCCGGATCGAAGAACGCAAGCTGCAGGACGCCGACGACCTGCGCACGTGCCTCGCTTTCGATGCCATCACCGCATGGCGGGTCATGGACCTCGAGCGCCTCGCGCGCGACCAACCCGACCGACCCGCCCTCGATTTCTTCACCGACCGCGAAATCGGGATTCTCTACCGATGGCTCCGGTACGATCGCATCCTCCGGGCCCCGCCTGGGAAGCCGCCCGACATCCGCACCTTCGTGGTCGATCTCGCCCGCATGGCGGGCTTCCGGCCCAGCAAACGTCAGCCGCTTCCGGGTACTGCCAAAATCTGGCAGGCGTGGCGGAAATTCAAGACCGGACTCGAATTCGTCCAATCAGAAGGGAACCGCACATGAGCCAGATTCAGACGTCCTGATTTCGGGAGTGTTGGCGGTCAAGAAGTGGGAGCCCCTTGCTGCCGTTCAGGCGGGCTTCGCGGGCAGTTCGTAGACCATGCGGAGTTCGGTTCCGGGAACATCTCGGGCTCGCGGATCTTGCCCAACGACAGATTCACGAGTGAAGCCCGCCGAACCCAGAAAAACCCCTTGATCTCCCGGTGGAAAGGGGCCCCGTCAGACCCAAGACGGCTTTCCGAAGTCAAGACGTCTGAGATTGCGTTAACAACGGGCTATTGAAAGACGCCGCGCAGCTCCGGATCCGGCCGGCAATCCGCCCGGCTCGTGCCGTGGGCTGCCTCGGGCGGCGCGTGATCCGCCCCGGGACATGCGACCCCGGACAGGGACGCTGCCGCCGCCCGGGATCGCGTCGGCGGGCCGCAATCCACCCCGAAAGCCGATCGTCGAACCTCGCCAAGAGCGGGATCGCGACCTCCAACTGCCGGATTCCGGATGAAATTGCCGCGGCGGCAAGCTTCCAGGCAGTGGTGGAGAAGCAGGGCATGGCGAGTGGCCACCCAAGTGAAGGCCACCGCCCGGTATGGGCATCCGGCAAGGGACTCGGTGCGCGGGTCCGCCGTCCGCGTCTCCGACAGCATCGCCGCCGACATCCTCGAAGACGGCCGCCCGTCGCGGCGGTTCTGATCTGTCCCGGCTCGCTCCGTTGAAGTGCTCTCCGGCAGTTCGTATAACGAGGATCGGATGCGGTCGTCGTGCGGATGATCGATGGCTCGCCCGACCGGACGGCGACAGGGAAAGGTCCGATGAACACGGTTCTCGACGAAGTCACCAGCGATGCCATCGACACGAGGCATGTGGAGCGGCGGGTCGACGACTGGGAGGCGCGTCTGAACCGCCTCTACGGAACAATCAGCGAATGGTTGCCGGACGGTTGGGAGGCCCGCCGGGGGGCTCCGGTGCTCATGCACGAGAAGATGATGCGCGAATTCGGGGTCGCGGCGAAGCCGCTGCCCACGCTCGAACTGTGCGGACGGTCCGGCGAAACGGCCAGGCTCCGGCCCCATGCGTTGTGGATCATCGGCAACAATGGCTGGGTCGACCTGAAGCTTGATGGCCGGCGCTATCTCATCGTCGACGCGGCCGAGAATTTCCGGGAACCCGACTGGCAGGCGGCGCCCGCCGGGCATCGGTGCGACCGCGAGCCCGTGACCCCGGACTGGCTGAGACGGATCCTGCAGTGAGCGGTCTTCGGGCCATCGCGGGATCGTTCGAAAGGACCGACGGCGTTCTCGAAGACCTGCGCGAACGGCACGACACCGCCGGGGAAACCGACGCGCGCGACCGCGTCGCGCGCGAGCAAGAGATCAACGACCAGGCGTATTTCGTGTTGGCCTGGGGCCAACTGGAAACCGACATCGACAACGCCGGCCGGGACGCCATCCGCCACGCGCAGTCGCAGGGCAATTGGCGGCATCGCCGCGCATGGTCCCTCTACAATCCCGACGACCGACGACTCTCGGGCTTGACCCATGTTTAACCCGAAGTTCCAGCGCCGATCAGACGTATCATTATGCATATATTGACGTTTGAGAGAATCGGGTGTGTCGCTACCGGGAACGCTACAGGCGCACGCCGAGGTGGTCCAGGGCCTTTTTCTGGAGCGGCGTGGGTCGTGTGGTGACTTGGAAGGGTTCGGTGCCCGCAAGGCGGGGCACCACGGTGTTGCGGGTGAGGGTCGCGAGATCGCCGATGAGGGTGCGGAAGCTGTGCACCGGATCCCCTCCGGGCGTCCTCTTCGTTGCCGCCTTGGCCCGGGCGCTCGCCGAGACTTCTGCCGGCGCCACGACGGAAGGCCGCCGGGGCTCGGCGCCTTCGGCATCCTCGTCGTCGAACCGCACGGGCTTCAGTTTCCGGCGCAGGTGCCATTCGATGTACCAAGCGAGCCTGCACAGGAAGACGTGGGCGCGGACCCGGGGTTCGGTGCGGGGGTAGACCGGGCGCACCTTCAGGTCCACGGTCTTCACCCATGTTTAACGAGATTTCGCCGATTCGGGCCCGAAATCGCCGATTTCCGGGGTTCGGATCGAAGAAAACCCTTGGAACACAAGGGTCCTTCTGTCGGGGCCCCCAAAGTAGTGCCATTTTCTTTTAGGGGCCCCCTGCAACCGACCGAATCGGCATTAGGTTGGGTGCATGTTCCTTCGACGGACCCGAACCGGCGGCCGCAAGGGTCGCTCCTACACCACCTGCCGGTTGGTGGAATCGGTGCGCCGGGGCGACCGGGTGCGGCAGCGAACGCTGCTCAATCTCGGCGCCGACTTTCCGATCAAGCCGGAGCTGTGGGGAGACCTCTGCCGGCGAATCGACGAGATCCTCAGCTCGCAGTCCACCTTCCTGCCCGTCTCCCTGCCCGCGAAGGCCGAAGGCGAAGCCCAACGGATCGCCGCCCGTCTTGTGGCCGCAGCCCCTCCGGCGCCCCGGAAGACCGATCTCCAGGAAGTCGACGTCACCAGCCTCGAGATGGTGCGGCCGCGTTCCTGCGGTGTCGAGCACGTGGGTTTATGGGCCGTCCGGAAGGCCGGCCTGGACCGCCTGCTGGAGCATCTGGAGGTGCCCGGCCCGCTGCGGTCGGCCGCGCTGGGTTCGATTCTCGGACGCATGGCGCGCCCCGGTTCCGAGCGCGCCACCTGGGCGTGGCTGTGCCGGCGCAGTGCGCTCGGCGAGCTGCTGGAGGTCGACTTCGAGGCTTCGAGCGCCATGAGTTTGTACCGAGCTTCGGATGCGCTCATGCGTCATCGCGACGCGATCGAGAAGCATCTGTTTCACCGAATTACGGATCTGTTCGGAATCGAACCGACGATCACCCTGTACGATCTCACGAACCCGTTCTACGAAGGCCGAGCGGCGCGGCAGCCCAAGGCCCGCTTCGGTCGCTCCAAGGAACGCCGCTCCGATTGCCGGTTGCTGACACTCGGCCTGGTTCTGGACGGCAGCGGCTTCGTGCAGAGATCCCGCGTCTTCGAAGGCAACGTCTCCGAGGGGTCCACGCTGGAGACCCTGCTCGCCGGACTCCAGACGCCGGCCGGTGCACGGGTGGTCATGGATGCCGGAATCGCAACCGAGGATAACCTCGCGTGGTTGCGCGACCACGGGTACCGCTACCTCGTCGTCAGCCGCCGCCGCCGGTGCGATTTCGATGCCACCCGTGCGACCCCCATCCGGGGCCGTTCCGGTCAGGAGGTGCAGCTCTGCCGGAGTGTCGATCCGGCCACCGGCGAGATCTTCCTCGCCTGCCGATCCGAGGCCAAGAGCAAGAAGGAACAGGCGATCCTGGATCGATCGGCCGAGCGATTCGAGACCGCCTTGCAGAAGATTCACGACGGCCTCTCCCGTCCCCGCGCCCGCCGTCGCGTCGACGACGTCGGGCGCCGGATCGGCCGGATCCAGGAGAAGTGCCGTCGCGCCGCCCAACACTACGCCGTCGAGGTGGACACCGACGATCTCGGAGCCAAGGCCACGGCCGTGACCTGGAAGCGCCGGCCGGCGCCCGACCCCGAACGCACCCGTCCCGGCGTCTATGCCCTGCGCTCCAACCTCACCGACTGGGACGACGACACCTTGTGGCGCACCTACACGATGCTCACGGACTTGGAGGCCGTATTTCGGCCGCTGAAATCCGAGCTGGGCCTGCGGCCGATCTTCCATCAAAAGGAATTCCGGGCCGACGGCCACTTGTTCATCTCCGTCATCGCCTACCCGCGGGTCCAGATGATCCGCCGCAAACTCCAGGCGAACGGAGATCATCGAAGCTGGAGCCGTCTCCGCGCGGATCTCGAAGGGCAGCAGCGGGTCACGGCGACCTTCCGGCAGGCCAACGGCCAGACCCTCCATGTCCGCAAGGCCACCCGAGCCGAACCCGAGCCGCGCAGCATCTACGACGCGCTGGGGATCCCGCACACCCCCGGAAGCACCCGAAGGCTGGCGGTCTGAAAAAAGTTTAGCGCACGAAATGTAGTGCCTGACGGGCTTTCGAAGGGCACCGAAACCCTTATAAAACCTTGTGTTCTAGAATCCCTTGTTAAACATGGGTTGAGGCGGCGGAAGGCCCGTTCCACGGATCCCAGCCGCTTCCAGGCCCGCACCGTGCCGGGGCCGTCGAGCTCGCTCTGCGGCAGGCGGGTGCGGACCCCGTAGAGGCCGTCGAGCCCGGCCTCGGAGGCGATGGCCGCCGCATCGCGCCCATAGGTGAAGACCCCCTCGTCGTCGATGGACTCCGTGAAGTGCTTCGCCATCCTGTGCCGCCTATGTCGCGCAAGACATAGGCGCCACACCATGGCGAGTCATGCGGTGATGAACGGCGTGCCTGTTCCGGCGCATTCTCACGTCTGCTCGGCCATTCCAACGTAAGGATGACAATGCGCTACGCTCATCTCGCGGATCGCGATATCGAGGCGGCACCGGAACGGGTCGGGAAGACGATGGCGTGGCCATGGCGGGAAAACCGGACAATCGCCGGTAAAGGGCCAGCGGTTTCCGGCTTCCCGCACCAAGCTTGCTGCCGCAACCCTCTCTGCCAAACTCGTCGCCCGCGCCCCGAACCAAGTCTGGTCCTGGGACATTACACGGCTGCTCGGGCCGAAGACCGGGTCTTCCTTCTACCTCTACGTGCGGCTCGATCTCTTCCGCCGCTACGGGGTGGGATGGAGGGTCGCCGAACGCGAGAGCGCTGCGCTGGCCAGCCGACGGATCGAGGAATCGTGTCTCAAGCAGGGCATCCAGCCCCGGGTGCGGACCCTGCACTCCGACCGCGGCGCCCCCATGACCCGCCCGTGTACCGCGCAACTCCTCGCTCGGCTCGGCATCACCCGCTCCCTCGGCCGCCCCGGGGTCAGCGACGACCACCCCTTCTCGGAGGCACAGTTCCAGACCCTGAAGTACCACCCCGGGTTCCCCCGGGCGCTTCCCGGATCTGACCGCCGCCCTCGCCTTCTGTCGATCCTTCTTCCCCTGGTACCCCACCGAGCATCGCCATGCCGGCCTCGCGATGCTCACCCCCGACGAGGTCCACCACGGCCGCGCACGGCGCCGGATCGAGCCACGCCGGCGCACCCTGGGCCGAGCCGCCGGGTAGGAGGGGTCGTCGCCGAGCCCCTCCCCCCAGTTACGGTAGGAATGCGCATTGCTGCGCACCCCCCGCACAGTTCCGGACTTGGACGCTAATCCATCCGGCTCCTACCTCGAGTGCTTGACGGCAAACCGCTGGTCCGGCCATGGGTGGCGGATGGTTGCGCGCGGCCAAAGAATTTTGGTCATGCGCTCCAGCCGCTTCCAGTCGAAACGGTGGCGCTGGGAGCGGCGGCGTATCGCCCGCATCCATAGGCGTTGCAGCCTTTGGCGGAACGTGCGCAGCCACCGGGTCGTTCCCGGGACGGCGTAGTAGTTGAGCCAGCCTTGACAGACCCGCCCTAGCCACTTGCCGACCTCCCATAGGTCGTACTGCCATCGTTTGCGAAGCACCACCCCGATGCGCGCCAAGGTCCTTGTGACCCGTTTTGCGATCGGCTTGCGCCCAAGCCTGAAGTGTCCGGCCCGGGTCTTCGTGCAGAAGTGCCTGAAGCCCAGGAAGTCGAACACCTCCGGCTTGCCCGCCCCGCGCTTCCGGCGGTTCGCCGTGGCGAACCGGCCGAATTCGACCAGACGGGTTTTGTCCGGATGGAGGCCGAGCCCAAAGCGCTCCAGCCTCTCCCGAACGTCGCGAAGGTAGTGCTCCGCATCCCGCTTGTACTGAAACCCGACCACGATATCGTCCGCATCGCGGACCATGATCGCTTGACCGCCCGGAACCTTCGGACGCCATGCCTTGTGAAACCACAGATCCAACACGTAGTGCAGGAACACGTTCGCCAGGCAGGGGCTGACAATCGCACCCTGCGGCGAGCCCACCCCGGTGTCGCTCCATGATCCGTCGGTCATGACGCCAGCGTTCAGCCATTTGTGGATCAGACGGATCACCCGCCTGTCGCCAATGCGGTGCTCCAGGAACTTGATCAACCAATCCCTCGGGATGGTGTCGAAGAATGCCCGGATATCTGCATCGACAATCCAGTTGACCTTGCGCCGCTCGATCCCGAACGCCAGGGCGTCGAGAGCGTCATGCGCCCCTCGGCCCGGTCGGAACCCGTAGCTGAAGCCCAGGAACTCCACCTCAAAGATCGGTGTCAGGATCACATCCACAACTGCCTTCTGGACGATCTTGTCCTCCAGTGCAGCAATCCCGAGCGGTCGTGTCCCGCCGTCCGGCTTGGGTATCTCAACCCGCCGAACCGGCGACGCCCGGTACGCTCCTCCACGATGCAGGCGCGAGTGCAAGTCGAGCAAACGCTCGTCCAGATCTTCGCCATAGGCCTCCCACGTCACGCCGTCGACTCCGGCCGCGGCTTCCTTCTTCAGGCCGAGCCAGGCCGACCGGAGCACCTCCGGCGTGATGTGGTGAAAGAGTGCAGTAAGACGCTCCTTCGGGTTCCTCTCTACAGCTTTCCGTATCCGGTCCGCCGCCTGTGGCACGCGTGCCCGACCCTGCGTTCGGCGCGTGCTTTGGCGTCCCGGATTCCTCTTGGTTGGGGCCCTTTCCTCCGGCAACTCCGCAGGAGCTGACGCTCCCTTGTTCGCCGCCTTCCCAGGTCGTACGGCCCCATCCGACTTCTTCAAACCGTTCGTCATAGGCTTCGGTTTTCTCCTTCCCTACTCGGTCCCGCCTCGACCGGCGGGACAGCTTGAAGATCTCCCAGGGTCCCAACAGAAGACGTACGGACGTGTATGGGTTCTCGGACACCGCGGGGCTCGCCGGCATCTCACCAAATCGATGCCTGCGATGGTGCCTTCGGCCGATCTGAAAACCTCGGCACCCCGGATCATCGTCTTTTCGGTGCTCATTAGCCCCACCCATCCGCACCGCTGCCGACGCTTCGCCTGCCCCCTCACGGGAGCCGACGCACGGCTCGCGGAGAAACGCGGTTTGGTTACTCCTTCGTTCCAGGGGACTTTCACCCCCTGTCTTCTGCCAGTTCGCCTGGCACACCAGATCCGGACGTGCCCGCATTAGGGCATCCGGTTCCTTACAGGACAGGTTCGCTCAAGCGGTCCCGTAGCCGTGCATGATCTTGGCCGTAGGCAAGGGCAAGCGGCGAAGCAGCGCGGTCATCTGGTCCCAGTTCACCCGGGCCGAACGACTGCGCCGCGACAACCACTTTCGCCAGATTCGGATCACCTGATGGCGGAAGCTGGCAATTCGGGCACTGTTCCCGCTCCGGCCGTAGTAGGCGCAATGGCCTCGTAGGACCCGTGCGAGATCGTTGCGCTGGTAGAGCAAGGGCGCGTGTCGATGCCGTCGGCACCATTCCCGAACCGCTTGCAGTGCCCGCGCCAGGCGCCCCTTGGCCGTGAGCTGGCGCAACACCGCATACTTCCATCTCGACCGCACCCAAACATGGGTGAAGCCCAGGAAGTCGAAGGTGGCACCCGCTCCCGGATCCGGGGGCAGCTTGGCCCGAAAGTCAACGGAACGTGTCTTCTCTGCGTGCAGCCTCAGCCCAAACCGGGCCAAGCGCTTGCCGAGGACGGCCAGCACCCGCTCGCAGTCCCGCTGATGCTCGAAGAGCAACACGAAGTCGTCCGCATACCGCACCCGTTGGCACCGGCCCCGGAGGCGGGGCTGGACCGTCTGCTCGACCCACCGATCCAGCACGTAGTGCAGGAACAGGTTGGAGAGCAGCGGCGACAACACGCCGCCTTGCGGTGTGCCCGCTTCCGAGGTGTGCCGGACGCCCTCCTCCAGGACGCCCGCCCGCAGCCATTTGTGGATCGTGCGACGGATGACACCGTCCTTGATCCGCAGGTCCAGAAAGGCGCGGAGTTCCCGATGCGGGATGCTGTCGAAATACTTCGATCCATCCGCGTCGATCACCCAGCGCTTCTTCTTCATGATGCCCTGGTCGATGGCGTGCAGGGCATCCTGCGCCGATCGTCCAGGCCGGAACCCCTACGATCCCGGCACGAAGTCCGCTTCGTAGATGGGTTCCAGCAGCATAAGAAGGGCTCGCTGCGCCCCCTTGTCTTCCAGGGTCGGGATGCCCAGGGGCCGGACCTCGCCGTTCCCCTTCGGGATCCAGGTCCGCCGAACCGGCGGCGCGAAGGTGCGGCCCGACAGGATCCGATCCCGGAGGTCCTCCACGTTGGCCTCCAGGTTCTTCTCGTAGTCGGCCGCGGTCACGCCGTCGATCCCGGCGGCCCCGTCCTTCCGGGTGCGACGCCAGGCCTCCCGCATCCAGTCTCCGTCGATCAGGTGGTGCACCGAGGTGAACACCCGGTCCGGGTGCTTCCTCGCCTGCGCGGCTATCCACTGTTGTTTCGTCGACGTGTTGGTAGATCGCAGTGTCTCTTCCACCGTTTCCCTCCAGTGGTTCGGTTCCTGCAGCACGCCCCTTCCCTCCAGCGGCACCCGGTGGACCCGGTTCCCCGCCTTCTGCGGTAGTATGAGCGTGCTACGACTTCCTGTCCCCGCGTGCCCTTCGGCTCATGGGTTTCGCCAGCCGGGTCCGCACGATGCCTGCAAATTTCGTGTCCGCTCGCGCGCTCCCGCCGCCGTGCAGGCGCAGCGGCCGGCCGGGGTCTTGATGGATTACGCTGGCTATCTCCCTCTCCAGCGGTCATTCCTGCGGGCAGGAACAGGATCTCCCAGGTTCCCTGGCAAGCCATCCCGCGGCTTTGCGTCGTTCTCTGACCCCGGACGGTCCGTCGCGCCTTGCCCATACATGCGGCACTCCGGTGCGGCCCCCACGGTCTGAAAGATGAAGGCACCGACGTTGAGGATTACGAGGCTCCATAGCGACGCTTCGCCGCCCGCTGTGTCCGCTTCACGACGTGCGTTGCCGCACGCCATGCCACACTCGCTCCCGGCTGGCGGGCTACACCTTTGCCGGGCGGGGGTCGAACCCGCAGGCTTGCGACGAAAGGTTTCAGCCTACGTCATGGCTTCCTCCCCTCCAGGGCTTAGGCCTGGCGCAATCAGACGTCCTGACCTCGTCCAATGTCAGGTGAGACGATTTTGGAGTGGAGAAGCACGCGGTTCTGATCAGGACGGCTTCAGGCGGGTGCATCGCAAGCGTGTTCAGGGCCGGGATCATCCCAATATAGGTAGTGCCCGCCCGAAAATGCCCCTTTCGGATGGTCTGCCGGCGCAATTGCGGGTTGGGACCCTCCCTCGGTGCCCCGTCCGCTCGGTTTCCGGGGGGATTTCTGCCGATGGGCAGCGGCATCCGGGCTTGTCCCGCCGCGAATCCGGCGGCCGGGGCGAGCGGCTCCGTTCCCGCCTCCGGCGGGCTTCGCAGATGGGGTGGAAGGAAGCCGCCGTCAGGCGGCGCGTCTTCGTCGTCGTTGGGCCCGGGCCCGGGCCTGCCGGTGCAGCAGCAGCCCGATTCGGTGGACGTTGAAGGCGGTCACGGACCGTGCCACCATCCGGGCAAACCCGTCTGCCCCATACGACAGGACCCGGTCCATGCCGCGTTGCTCGAGGTTGTGGATCGCGGACTCCACGGCCGGATGCTGCCGACGCATCTTCCGGAACATCGGGTCGGCTTCCCGTTTCCGGTCCGCCTGACCGAGCTTTCCCTTCTTCGGCAGCACGTTGTGCTCCAGCAGCTCGTCCAGGGTGATCCGGTTGGAGGGGCTGTGAAAGCCCCGATCGAAACTGCACAGGCGGAGGTCGGGGAAGCGAGCCTGGGCTTCTCGGATCCTGGGCACGGCAGGATCCACGTCTCCGCCTTCCCACAGGACCCGATGGTGCAGGAGGAAGCCGTGCTGATCCTCCAGCACGGCCACCGGCACTCCGAGTTCCACCGGCACCCCGGCCTTGCCCTTCACACACCAGCGTGTGTGCTCTTCGAAGATCGAAAACACCTTCTCGCTCTGCGGAATCTTCTCGCCCTTCAGCAGACGGCGATCCACCTGGTGGATCTGCCGGCGGGCATGCTCGAGGTACGACTCGACCGAAAGCACCGTGGGGATCGGGACGCCTCGCTCCCGAAGCACCGGTACCGTCTCTTCCGCCCGCCGGACCCACGCCCGGCTGGCGTCGAGGTACGCCTTGACCTGCTCCGGACGGGCCCGTCGGGTCTGCCGAACCTGCGGGAAATGCTGCTGCAGTTTCCGGCTCCCATGCTGCCACTGCCGCCATCCAGACACCCCCAAGCGTACGGCGACGCGACCCGTATCCCGCACTAGGCAACGCATCGCATCCCACAACAGGTGGACATCTGTCGGGTAGTGCACATCTGTCTTCACCACGAACGAATCGCAGCGGCCCCGCAGGGGGTCGTCCGACCGACGGCGGCCCCGGTCGTTCGCGCCGTCCGCGCCGTCCGCGTCGTTCGTGCCGTTCGTGCCGTTCGCGCCGTCCGCGCCGTCCGCGTCGTTCGTGCCGTCCGCGCCGTCCGCGCCGTCCGCGCCGTCCGCGCCGTCCGCGCCGTCCGCGCCGCTCGCGCCGTCCGCGCCGTTCGTGCCGTCCGCGCCGTCCGCGCCGCTCGCGCCGTCCGCGCCGCTCGCGCCGTCCGCGCCGTCCGCGCCGTTCGCGCCGTTCGCGCCGTTCGCGCCGTCCGCGCCGTTCGTGCCGTCCTTCCGTTTCCGTGTCCGCTTCCGCTTCCGTACCAGCGCATGGCCTTTCTCCGCGATCAGCTGCGACACCTTCCCCAGCACTTCCGGCGTCAGCAAGCTCACGTTGTCCACCATCGTCTGATATCCGTACCAGGTGTGATCCCAGATGTCGGTGTGCCCCAGAAACTTCCGAACCGTCCTGTGCTCGTTCACCAGCTCGTGCATGGGATCGAAGTCCTAGCCCAAACCCTGCTTCAGGAGACCCATCACCAGGATCTTCCACAACTCCATGCCGGGACGCCCTCGCAGGCGGGATACCTCGGGAAGGATCCCCTCCTCCAGGATCTCGAACCACCGGGCCCGGGTCGACCGGTCGGCATACACGTACTGAACCCATGTTTAACAAGGGATTCTAGAACACAAGGTTTTATAAGGGTTTCGGTGCCCTTCGAAAGCCCGTCAGGCACTACATTTCGTGCGCTAAACTTTTTTCAGACCGCCAGCCTTCGGGTGCTTCCGGGGGTGTGCGGGATCCCCAGCGCGTCGTAGATGCTGCGCTGCTCGGGTTCGGCTCGGGTGGCCTTGCGGACATGGAGGGTCTGGCCGTTGGCCTGCCGGAAGGTCGCCGTGACCCGCTGCTGCCCTTCGAGATCCGCGCGGAGACGGCTCCAGCTTCGATGATCCCCGTTCGCCTGGAGTTTGCGGCGGATCATCTGGACCCGCGGGTAGGCGATGACGGAGATGAACCAGTGGCCGTCGGCCCGGAATTCCTTTTGATGGAAGATCGGCCGCAGGCCCAACTCGGATTTCAGCGACCGAAACACGGCCTCCAGGTCCGTGAGCATCGTGTAGGTGCGCCACAAGGTGTCGTCGTTCCAGTCGGTCAGGTTGGAGCGCAGGGCATAGATGCCGGGACGGGTGCGTTCGGGATCGGGCGCCGGCCGGCGCTTCCAGGTCACGGCCGTGGCCTTGGCTCCGAGATCGTCGGTGTCCACCTCGACGGCGTAGTGTTGGGCGGCGCGACGGCACTTCTCCTGGATCCGGCCGATTCGGCGCCAGACATCGTCGACGCGCCGGCGGGCGCGGGGACGGGAGAGGCCGTCGTGAATCTTCTGCAAGGCGGTCTCGAATCGCTCGGCCGATCGATCCAGGATCGCCGGTTCCTTCTTGCTCTTGGCCTCGGATCGGCAGGCGAGGAAGATCTCGCCGGTGGCCGGATCGACACTCCGGCAGAGCTGCACCTCCTGACCGGAACGGCCCCGGATGGGGGTTGCACGGGTGGCATCGAAATCGCACCGGCGGCGGCGGCTGACGACGAGGTAGCGGTACTCGTGGTCGCGCAACCACGCGAGGTTGTCCTCCGTCGCGATCCCGGCATCCAGGACCACCCGTGCCCCTGCCGGCGTCTGGAGTCCGGCGAGCATGGTCTCCAGCGTGGACCCCTCGGAGACCTTGCCTTCGAAGACGCGGGATCTCCGTACAAAGCCGCTGCCGTCCAGAACCAGGCCGAGCGTCAGCAACCGGCAATCGGAGCGGCGTTCCTTGGAGCGACCGAAGCGGGCCTTGGGCTGCCGCGCCGCTCGGCCTTCGTAGAACGTGTTCGTGAGATCGTACAGAGTGATCGTCGGCTCGATTCCGAACAGATCCGTAATCCGGTGAAACAGGTGGTTCTCGATCGCGTCGCGATGACGCATGAGCGCATCCGAAGCCCGGTACAGACTCATGGCGCTCGAAGCCTCGAAGTCGACCTCCAACAGCTCGCCGAGCGCACTGCGCCGGCACAACCACGCCCAGGTGGCGCGCTCGGAACCGGGGCGCGCCATGCGTCCGAGAATCGAACCCAGCGCGGCCGACCGCAGCAGACCGGGCACCCCCAGATGCTCCAGCAGGCGGTCCAAACCGGCCTTCCGGACGGCCCACAACCCCACGTGCTCGACACCGCAGGAACGCGGCCGCACCATCTCGAGGCTGGTGACGTCGACTTCCTGGAGATCGGTCTTCCGGGGCGCCGGAGGGGCTGCGGCCACGAGACGGGCGGCGATCCGTTGGGCTTCGCCTTCGGCCTTCGCGGGCAGGGAGACCGGCAGGAAGGTGGACTGCGAACTGAGGATCTCGTCGATTCGCCGACAGAGATCTCCCCACAACTCCGGCTCGATCGGAAAATCGGCGCCGAGATTGAGCAGCGTTCGCTGCTGCACCCGGTCGCCCCGGCGCACCGATTCCACCAACCGGCAGGTGGTGTAGGAGCGACCCTTGCGGCCGCCGGTTCGGGTCCGTCGAATGAACATGCACCCAACCTAATACCGATTCGGCCGGTTGCAAGAGGCCTCTAAAAGAAAATGGCACTACTTTGGAGGTCTCGACAGAACGACCCTTGTTTTCCAAGGTTTTTCTTCGATCAGAACCCCGGAAATCGGCGATTTCGGCCCCGAATCGGCGAAATCTCGTTAAACATGGGTGAAGGCCACGCAGCATCGGCGGAATGTCATCCCGCGAGTATACGTTGATCTTGATCTCCTCGATCGCAACCTGGCCCAATTCCAGCTGAGAACGGACGATCTCCCGCATGGCCATTCTCCCGAAGATTCCCGAATCCCGCGCGATGTTCCGGCCCCAGCGGCCGATTCCCGCCCCACAGAGGGATTCTTCACCCCTTCAATAGCACACTTCCATCACTGGAGTCAACTGGTTGTACTTTTTCGGGCGGGCACTAGTAGTACGGAATCATTGGATTGCTGGGTATAGAGACTTCAGTTTCACCCGGGCGTCTGCCGTCGTGAACCGCCAGTCGACGGTGCCGCCGGCCGCGTTGCGGCGCTTGACCCACGCCGCGGTCTCCCGCAGCATGGTGGCGCGATCAGGAATGCGTCGTCGAAGACACTGTCGCGACAACGCGCCGATTTCGATCTCGGCCATGTTGAGCCAGCTTCCGTGCTTCGGCGTGTACCGAAACTCGAACCGCTTTCGCACCCGCATGGCCTCCCGGGGTGCAAAGGCTTCATACAACGACGCGGGGCCGTGTGTGTTCAGGTTGTCCATGACCAGTACAATCTTCTTGCCGGGGATGGGATCATCCGCGAGTTCCCGGATGAACTGCGCCCAGTCCCGCGCCGTGCGGCGATCGGTGACCTTTACCGTACGCCAATTTTCGTTGGGCGCGAACGCCAGGAAGAGATTGGCCGTACCGTTTCGCTCGTATTCGTAGTCGACGATTTCCGGCTGCCCGGGCCGCACGGGGCGGGGAAGGCGGGTTTCCTTCGTCTGCTGCCGGCGGGTCTCATCCATGCAGACCAAGACCTCGTCTTCGGCAAAATCCCGCTGGTACGTGTCCAGCACCTCCTCCATCGCCGCCACGAACGGCGCATTGCGGCTCGGGGGAATGCACCAGTACTGCTTCAGCCAAGGCTTGATCTCCTTTTTTTAGAGTCTTCCGTACCGTTTCTTTCGAGATGCTCTCGACGATCTCCATCTCCATCCGACGACCGGCCAGCAGCTTCAGCGTCCAGCGAACACAACCTTCGGGCGGGGAAGAACCGGCCAGAGCCACCAGCTTCGCTTCCTTCGCCCCGTCCAGGAGTTTCGGTCGACGGTTCTCCTGCTCCCGGCAGCGAAGGGAGGCCTCCAAACCCTCCAGAACACAACGCTTGCGCAGGCGTTCGACCGTCGAAGCGCCGATACCCAGGCCGCGCGCGATGTCGACATCTCGGAGTTTGCCGCCGTCGCGCCCCTCGTCTGCCATCCGCAGAATCTGCGCCCGACGACGACGCCAGGCGGCTCCGGTACCGTCGACGATCGCTTGGAGTTCCCGGCGCTCCGACGCCGAAAGGCGCACTCGATAGAGCTTCCTGCCCTGAGGATTGGCCAGGATCCACTCCGATCCCCGCACCGAACCCCTGCAGGCAGGCTCGGTTCCCGGAAACCGGATCCGTCCGATCCCCAAGAGAGTGTGAGCGCCTGCACGTTCGGCATCGGGTCTGTGGGGATGAACCAGAGAGCGCCGTACCGATCGGTCGCCCACGCGTGCCGACACGCACCGACACGGACCGACACGGACCGACACAGAAATCTTGCCAGAATACTATCGTCAGTTCAACGTTTCTGTACTACTAGGTTTGTTGGAAGGCCGGGTTCCGCTGGTTCCGGAGGATTCGGATTTGTGCTGGCTTTTTATGAAGCGGCGTGGTATCCGTTGTTGTCATGGAGCGTGCCGCGGATGTTTTCGAAACGACCCCGGAGGGTTTTGCGCTCCGGGATGTGGTGGTGCGCCTTGCGCGGCCGGATGAGGTGTGTCGCTGGAACCGTGCGGTGGACCGTCATCACGATCTTGGGTATCTAGTGTCGTGTCCCGCAAATACGAGCAGATAAAAGCTCAAGCTTGTCAAAAATAGATTCGGAGATTGTGATCCATACGAAAGGGATGTGGAATCGATAGTATTGTTCGATGAAACGTTCAATCGTCCTGACGAATTGATTTACACTGTCGAACGATCCGCGCGTGATGGTTCGTTGGATGGTGAGGCCGAACCGGCATTCTACTATCTGCTCGTATTTGCGGGACACAACACTAGTAGTACGGAAACATTGAATTGGGGGCTGCAGGCATGAGCTGGCCCCGATGCTCAGACCTGACATTTGATCCATAGAGGCCTAATAATCCCATTGTGTTCTTTATCTGATCCTTAGAAGCGGTGCGAGAATCTCAGCGAACAGCCCGGTTCCAGTGGGTGCCGACACGGACCGACACGGACATACCGCCCCATCCTGCAGCCATCAATGCAACGTCGGTGGACTACTAGGTATCATATTATATTGGACCATCACGCGACTCTGTGGTCAAGCACAAAACCGGGCAAATCATTCATTGTATTGGGAGAAAGTGGGGACGTACTGATCAAGTCAGCTCACGAGGTCAGGACGTCTGAGCCTGGGGCCGGCACCCGGAACGGTTCGTCCGGGGGAGGCCGAAACCGCGGGCGCTCCCCGAAACGGTCTGGATCCACCCGCCGAAGGCCACCCCTACCGTGGGAGATGCTCAGTACATGACCACCCGTGCTGTCTCAATGGCGTTGACAGGTTCCGCAACCAAACCCGGCCCGCCCGCCCGTTTATCGACATTGCCGCTCCAGACTCTGCGGCAGCTACGCTCCTATGAACTCCTTTTCTTCACCTTGCGAATCGCCCTTCGCGCCCTTCCTTTGTCCAAGTGCTCTCCGAGCCCCTCCATAACATTCGAAGCAGCTTCCAAGAAAGCGGCCCTATCCGCCTGCCTCCATTTATCCCAATAAACTCGTGCAATAAAGTGCTCTACCAACACGAACTGCAGCACGATAGAGCCAGTAATGGGCCTTAGCCATTTCCTAAATCCTTGCCGGGCATATTCCGGCTCCATTTCGCTTACCCAAATAGCCTGCGTCAAACTTTCGAAAGTTCGATCTAAATTGAGTTCCTTAACCGACTTTCGCAGAACATTTCCTTGTCCTTGATTACAAAGCGATGACAACACTGTCCTGTACGGACCTGTGATGTACGAATATTCCCAAATGTGGATAAACTGATTGAGGTCCCGCTCTAGATTCTTCCATACTTGCTTGCTGACCCGCTTTCGTCTTTCTTTAAATGAATCTTCTTCAAAAATTGCATTCCTAATCTCCTCGAAGTTCACACTCGCTCTCTCCGCCGTCCAGTACTCCGCAATACGACAACCCAGCCCAATAAGACCTCTTGCCAACCTCCTCTTGGGAACGGCCTCCATTCGCTCGGCCCCCGAACCCAATAACACGCATGCCGCAAACCAATGCGCCGATATCGCCTTCCTCGGAATATCTTCAACCTTCTCCTCTCCTACGCGGTTTACGCCGTTTCGGTCCTCATCGTCCTTTTTCTCCTTGCATCCTTCACCCCTTAGAAGATTCCCCCCGGATTTTTCTACCGCATCCCGCGCCGTCCGCCGCGCGATAGCCTTCTGAAGATCCAACAACTGTTGCTTTCGTTGCAAATCCGCGTCGTTCTCTCCTACATATCGAATCGCGTCCGCCAAGCTTTTTCTCCTCGCGGCCAATCTCCCAAAGCTCGTAACACCGCTAAATTGAACCTTATTGCTAATCAAATTATCTGAAACATCGGGATCTCTCTTCGCTAAATAATTCAAATCGGATTCGATCAATCCGGCGACCCCATTCAATATTTTCACATCTGCACCCAATTCAGCGTAAATATCCAACACATTAAAGTCGGAGTCCACTACATCAAAATTGAAATAATGCTCGGCAACCTCTGGATTTTGGTGCAGGTATTCTGCAATCAAGTAATCACGAACGTACACCAAATTAAACCTCACTGATTCTCTATCAAATCGTATAATTCCGGCGGAAACAAACGATTGAACAAACTCCAACGGTTTAATGTCTATGTCGCGACGCCTTGCCATCTCTCCCGCCAATCTGACTGCAATCGTTTCTTCAATGTTTTGCCCAAAAACAAACTGTCTCACCGTCACATCCTTTAGAAACTCGCGTCGCCAACTCTTGCTGACATGAACCTCCCCATCATCCGTCGCCACTAATATCATCAAGGCTCCATCAACCGCCAACTGAACTAATTCACCTCTCCGATTGGCAGCTATAATTCCAGCTAGCACTTCCGCCGATATACCAGCGAAATACGACGGATGAGCATGCATGTTGAATTGCTCGAAAGCCCTATTGATCTTTGTTGCCAAAACAGCCGCTTGTGACAGTTCTATGTCGAAGTTGCTTGAAACAAAGTTAGACAATGATCCTAAAGAGAAGTCAGCAACAGCAAATATTTCTGCTCCGAATTGCTTCGAAAAACTTTCTACCAAGATCGGAGCACCGTGCTTTTTTGCTATCACCACCACTTTCACCGACGGATACCGATTTGCCTCATCAATGAGGGCTCCGACCCGTGTCATGGACTGGAGATTTGGGTCATCGATTATCACCACAGGTATCGCTTTTGATCCCTCCAATTTCAGAAGATGCTCGACTCCTTCTATCGACTTCAACGAGAAGCGGTTGGGGCTCACTTGTTCCCCATCCACTACAAAAGGCACGTAAAGGCGAGTTCCATTGGTCCGTAACACGATATCCGCCAAGACCCATGGTAGCGCCTGATCCGGGTAGGTATGCTCAAGAGCTATGATCAATCGGTCAAATTGTTCAATCATAGTAGGGGCCTCTCGTGGGAGATCCCAGTCGTCTGCGTCGTCTGTGGCCGGAGGCGCGCTCACACGTAGCAACCTAGGCGTGGGAAGCATGGTTTCTTTGGGTTTATGCCGATAAGCTGGACAGGTCTCTTGCAATTGCAAATGAATGGTCTCGGCAGCTTGATTGAGAATCGTGTCAATGGGGTCGCTGGTAGCGGATCGAAACAGAACTTTTGTATGCTTATTTTGTATCGCGATCTTTCGTTCTCTCAGAAAGTCCAGAATAGTTGGGGTTCGCAACTGGGCTTCCAGATAAAATGCAGCATTCTTTGCTGCTATATGGCGAACGAGTCTATTTGTATCGACTTCGAGCGAATTTTTGTTTTTATCTGCAAAGTCGGATACTCCTCGAATAGTAATCGCCGGTGTTGAAAAATTCGAGGCAATTTCAAAGATTCCTGCGCTTTCTGTATCAACAGCGAGAACATTGCGATCTATGAGGGATAGGCGACGCGCAAAGGTATCGCTGGCCACAACTGCGAAACTGACGATCGGGCCGAAGTACACAGCTGGCTCCACAGGGAGTTGTTCACCAGATGACTCGAAGGATTTACCAAACTTCAGCTCAATTTCAGATAACATGTTGATGTAATTATCGTGCCATTGATTCCGGAATAGCGTGTAAGTCGGATTGGTTCCCAGGAAAGACAAGCGAGAGCATAGATTACGGTTCACCTCCATGTGACGGGGGCTAGGAGAAAAGCTAAGCCCATCATGGCTGTCCTCGATCTTTCCTTGATCGGTCAGATCGAGAACGTTATGGGAAACGCAGACATCGGCCAGCCGCAGATCTTTCTTGATTCCTCCGATGATTCCATAACTGACAATTAGCCCTACGGAGTAATGTTGCAGCACCTCTAGACACGCTGCTCGCGCAGCAGTGTTGCCCGGTTCCGCAAGTTTAACCACGCAAATTGACGTTTCCTGATCTGATCGATGAACGCGCCCAACCAAGTGATCCCGAAATGAGAGGTCATCGTGGAATTCGAAGACTTCTAATATACTTTCAAGTTCTTCGTTTAGAGGAACAACAATTAGAACGTCGATATGAGACAAGATTTTACGCAAGAGTTTGATTCTCCTATGCCTTTCAACCGGACATGGCTGATTCCGCATTCATGAGGCTTGGGTGCAGGAAGGACGAGGTCGAGCGACGCAGCAAAACCCGGCAAGGCCGCGCGCGCCGAGGCCCGGCACAGGGCGCCCTTCGCGTTGCGCCACTTCTCACGCTCGCACCATCCCCGCGCCAAGGACGAGCTCGTGCTGCCCGCGGCAGCCGACGCCGCCTTCAGCCCATCCACCGTCGTCGCAGACAGAGGTCGAAAGCCGATCCTCATGGACCACGATGTACGGCCCCTCATGAGCGAAGAGTCAACCGTGTCCGGTTGAAAGCTCCTATGCTGGAATCTGGTGGTCGGGCTTGAACCCCAAGGCATTCCCGGTTCATGACGACGATACGACGGGAACCAAGAAACCTCAACCATACCACTGTAACCGATCGGTTTCAACATCCGATGCGCCTGGCTTGTCCCTTCAAACTGGTCCACCCCAAGGTTCAGGATGAGGAGGGCCAACCATTGCCGGAACGCGTTACCAGCCGGATCAGATCGTCCGCCTGCTACGGCAGGTGGAGGCACGGCCATCCCACGCCAGGTTGGTTGGAAGACTGGGTTCCGCGGGTTCCGGATGATTCGGATGTGTGCTGGCTTGTTGTGAAGCGGTGGGGGATCCGTGGTGGTCATGGAGCGCGCCGCGGATGGTTTCGAGACGACCCCGGAGGGTTGTGCGCTCCGGGATGTGGGGGTGCGCCTGGCGCGGCCGGATGAGGTGTGTCGCCGGAACCGTGGGGTGGACCGTCATCACGATCCTGGTTTCCAGCCGTTTGCGGGTCGAGACCTGCGCTCCGTGTGCACTTGGCGCGGGCGGTGGATGGGCGCTGCGGGCTGGCAGACGGGTGCCTTCCGCTGTGCGCCGCGGGACCGTGGGATGGGCGGGCGCCGCGAGGAACCGTGGGAGCGGCTGCACCGGATCGGAAACCCCACGAGGTGTGTGGTTCCGGGGGGTCGCCGAGCGTTTCGGGGTCTTGCCTCGTGTGCGTGGTCGCGGATGGAGCGGGGTCTCGGCGACGACCGGGAGGCTGCGTACGGCCATCCGTTGCGGGTGGCGGAGTCGGGGGTCTCGCCGACGAAGTTCCGTGGCACCCGGTACCCGGCGGCGAACGGGACGTGCGTGGGCAGGAGCCAGGGCGATGCGCGCGCCCACGGGCGCGATCCCGATCCGCACGGGGAGGCGAAGGATCGGTACGGGGTTCCGCTGCGTCGCGACGCCGGTCGTCGGTGGCGAGATCGTGCGCCGCGGCCTGCGGCGTGGGCGTGGCGGGCGACGCAGAGCGGCCGGTCGGCGCGGGAGTTGCGCTCGATGTACCCGCATTTTGCGGCGCTTTCCGACGTCCGGCGCGCGCAGGGGCGCAAGCACGGCATCGCTTCGGTGCTGTGCGTGATATTGCTGGCGCGGCTGGCGAATCGGCACGGCGCAGTGGCGGCGGCACGCTACGCGAAGGCGAGGACGCAGAAGGATCCGGCGCCGATCGGTGCGGGGAAGAACCCGGACACCGGCCGGCAGGAACCGGTGTCCCGATCGACCGTGCACCGGGGGCTGCAGAACCCCGACCCGGCGTGGATCGAGGAGGCTCTGCGGCGCCGGGCGCAGCCGCGCCTGCGGGTCGGCCCCGCGATCGCGGTCGACGGCACGCGCAGGCGCGGCGCCCACCGCACCGGCGAGGATCCGTACGAGATGGTCTCGCGGATCGAGCACGGGACCGGCATGCCGGTCCCGATCCTCGACGATCCCGACGAGGGCGGGGAGATCGCCGCCGTCCGTGCCGCGCTCGGGACGGCGCCGGTGGCCGGCCGTCTGCTCACGCTCGACGCGCTCCCCACCCCCCGCGCGACGGCACGGCGGATCGTCGAGACCCGGGGCGCCGACGGGAGGATGACGGTCAGGGGCCACGCTGCCGAGACCTTCGAGACGTTCGCGAGCCTCCATCGGGAGACCACGAGCACGGGACGCTGCCGCGAAACGCCCACGCTCGAGCAGGGCCGCATCGAGCCGCGCAGCCTCGAAGTCTTCACCCCGCCCGCGAAGATGATCCACGATCCCCACGTCCAACCGATCTTCCGTGTCGTCCGGAGCGTCGCATGCAGGAAATCCGGAACACCGACCACCGAGCACGCCTGCGGCAGGATCTCGGTCGCGGCCGACCGCGCCTCGCCGCAACCGGTACGCGCAGGGAACCGCGGTCCCCGGGGGGTCGAAAGCTCTCACCCCCTCCGCGACGCCCCCTTCCGCGAAGACGACTCCAGGCTCCGGGCCCGCAACGCGCCCGCGAACCACGCGATCCTCCACACCCTCGCCATCGCCGTCATCCTCCACCACCAGCGAAAGCTGCCCCAGCCCTTCCCCAGCTTCGCCGACGCCCGCCACCCCGATGCCGACCAAGAAGATCCCATGCTTGTTGCTGTGATGCAATCGGAGTCTCGATCGCGGCGCGGGTCGACGCGTTCGAGTCTGCGATTGTGAGATGTGCGGACGTCTGCGGCCCGGTGGCGGCGCGGATCTAGGCGCGAGGGGTCCGTTTCGGCGGATCCGGGGCGAGCGAGAGGCCGGCCGGGTTGGGGGGCCCGGCTTGGATCCTTGCGGTTTCGGTCGGGGTGTGAGCGCAGTCAGTCGGGTCTTGTGACGGCGTGCAGGACCGGCTTGCGCTTGTCGGCATAGGGGTGACGGGCGTCGGCGAAGCTGTGGAAGGGCTGGGGCAGCTTCCGCGGGTTGTGGATGATGACGGCAAGGGCAAGGGTGTTGAGGATCGCGTGGTTTGCGGGTGCGTTGCGGGCCCGGAGCATGGAGTCGTCTTCGCGGAAGGTGGTATCGCGGATGGGGTGATGGCTTTCGACCACCCAAGGACCGCGGTTCCATGTGAGTAGCTGTTGCGGCGAGGCGCGGTCGGCCGCGACCGAAGGTAGGCGTGTTCCATGGTCCGTTTTCCGGATTTCTTGAATTCGACGCGCCGGGTGACACGGAAGATCGGTTTGACATGGGGATCGTGGATCATCTTCGCGGGCGGGGTGAAGACTTCGATGCTGCGTTGCTCGATGCGGCCGTGCTCGAGCGTGGGCTTTTCGCTGTAGCGTCCCGTGCTTGTGGTTTCCCAGTGGATGCTCTCGAACGTCTCGAAGGTCTTGGGAGCGTTGCCCTTGACCGTCATCCTCCCGTCGGCGCCATGGGTCTCGACGATCCGCCGTGCCGTCTCGCGGGTGGTGTGGAGCGCGTCGAGCGTGAGCAGACGGCCGGCCACCGGCGCGGTCTCGAGCGCGGCGTGGACGGCAGCGATCTCCCCGCCCTCGTCGTGGTAGTTGAGGATCGAGACCGGCATGCCGGTCCCGTGCTCGATCAGCGAGACCGTCTCGTAATGATCCTCGCCGGTGCGGTTGGCGCCGCGCATGCGCTTGCCGTCGACCGCGATCGCGTGGCCGACCCGCAGGCGCGGCTGCGCCCAGTGCCGCAGAGCCTCCTCGATCCACGCCGGGTCGGGGTTCTGCAGCACCCGGTGCACGGTCGATCGGGACACCGGTTCCTGCCGGCCGGTGTCCGGGTCCTTCCCCGCACCGATCGGCGCCGGATCCTTCTGCGTCCTCGCCTTCGCACAGCGCGCCGCGGCCCCCGCGCCGGGCCGATGCGCCGGCCGCGCCCGCACCCTCACGCCCCGCACCGAGGCGATGCCGTGCGTGCGCCCCGGCGCGCGCCGGACGTCGGAAAGCGCCGCAACCTGCGGGTACCTCGAGCGCAACGCCCGCGCCGACCGGCCGCTCCGCGTCGCCCGCCACGCCCACGCCGCCGGCCGCGGCGCACGATCCCGCAACCGACGACCGGCGTCGCGACGCAGCGGAACCCCGTACCGATCCTTCGCCTCCCCGTGCGGATCGGGATCGCGCCCGTGGGCGCGCGCCTCGCCCTTGCTCCTGCCCACGCACTTCCCGTTCGCTGCTTTGTACATGGTGCCGCGGAACTTCGTCGGTGAGACCAACGACTCCGCCACCCGCAACGGATTGCCGTACGCAGCCTCCCAGTCATCGCTGAGACACCGCTGCATCCGCGACAACGCAAACGAGGCAAGACCCCGAAACACTCGGCGACCCCCCAGAATCACAAACCTCGTGTGGTTTCCGATCAGGTGCAACCGCGCAAACTGTTCCTCGCGGCGCCAGCCAATCCAACGATCCCGCGGCGCACAGCTGAAGGCACCCGTCTGCCAGCCCGCAGCGCCAATCCACCGCCCGCGCCAGGTGAACACGGAGCGCAACCCGCAAATTGCTTGAAACCAAGATCATGATGACGGTCCACCACACGGTTCCAGCGACACACCTCATCCGGCCGCGCCAGGCGCACCACCACATCCCGGAGCGCAAAACCCTCCGGAGTCGTCTCGAAAAAATCCGCGGCACGCTCCATGACCACCACGGTAACTGGTCAGGTAGTCGGTCAGCGTTTCGGACCGGGAACCCTGCACCGCGGGCAAACCGCTGGAAGATCGGTCAACGGAACGGCTTCAGGGGCCGGGTTTCGTCACGAATCCCCCAAGCAGGGAAGCAGGCTCTCCGGTTTCGCCTGAAGCGCCTCGAGAAGGTTCCACCCCTGCTTGCGCGCCGTCTCGATCAGGGTTCTCAGCGTCGCGTGGTTCCGCGCCCCCTGCTCGCTCCGATAGCCGCCGGACACGTTCTGATGCACTTTCAGCATCCGCAGATCCCTCTCGGCGTCATGGTTCGTCGGTGGAACGGACGGATCCCGCGTGAACCGCAGAATCCCCTCTCGATGGTCCCGCAGCCGCAGGGCGAGATTCCAGCCCTTGCGTTTCCGGCGTCTTCCGCGTGACTTTCCGGCGCGGGATTCCGGCGGGGGTCGCGCTTCGTGCCAGGCGAGGGCGGAAGCGACGATCTCGTCGTAGTGTCTCTCGATCCGGTCCGCCGCGTCCGCGGACAGCGGTTCCTCGGCACGGGCCGCCTCGTGGACCTCGTGCACGGCCCCCTGGAGCAGCTGCTTCATCGGCTCGGCCCATTCCTCTCCGTGAAATTCCGTCCGGTGATCGAGTTCACGCAGGAGATGGGCGACGCAGTGTGCATGACGGGTATCGGAGATCTTCCAGTACGGTTTCCAGAAATCGTGCACCGAAATGCCGGTCGCTTCCGCCAGCACGTCCCCGCGGCTTTCGCCGAGACGGAAATGGCTGATCTGCTTCGTACAAGTGACGTGGACCCATTTCAGCCGACCGTGGACCCGGACGCCGGTCTCGTCCCTGTGCTTGACGGCGGCCTGGGCCGCAGCCGCCCGGACCTGCCCGGCAAAACCGGAGAATCGGGCGGCGCCCCGATCCAGAAGGGCGGAAACCGTCCCTTGGGACAGGGTCCTACCGAACCGGTCTGCGAGTACAGCGACGATCCGGCGACGCGGAATCATGTGCGCCGCGCCCAGGTACTGCACGATCGATTCCACTCCCGGGCCGTACTGGACCGGGGCCGTCACACCCTCCGGAAAGCGGCCCCTGTTCACCTCTCCGCAGTGGCCACACACGGCTTGATGAACCCGGTGTTCGACGGTCTCGAGCGCCATCGGCGGAAGGTCCGTGACCTGCCGGGTGGCCTGCACTTCCGATGGCGATCCGGCCAGGGACCTTCCGCATCGACCGCAGGAATCGGGAGGATGATCCTCGATCCGACCAGGCGTCTCGGAACGACGCAGCGTCGCTCCCGGATGGCCGGGCTGGCCGCCCGGACGGCGGTCCGAAGAACGCCGCCGGACGGAAGCTCTCTCCTTCGGCCCCGGTCGGGAAAGGCCGTCACTGGAGGGCGGCTTGTGGCTGTTGCGGCTGTTCAGGCCCAGCCGACGTTCCAGCTCGGAAACGCGGTCCTGCAACGCCGCCAGCGCCGCCAGAGCTTGGTCCCGCTCGGCCGCCGCCGCATTGCACGCGGCGACAACCTGGTCCCGCTCGGCAGCCACCTGGTCCCGCTCGGCCGCCGCCGCATCGCACGCGGCGACAGCCTCGGCCAGTCTGGCTTCAAGACCGGCAATCCGGCCCCGGAAGTCCACCGACACGCTGCCGATCATCGGTCCGGTCCCATGGGATTCGGCTGCAACTTCTCGGCCCAAGGGCTGAGGCCGGCACCGCATCTCCTGAACGTATCAGACTCTCAGCCCTATGAGAACCGGGATGTCAAGCCGGAGCACTACCTGACCAGTTACCACCACGGATACCCCACCGCTTCACAAACAGCCAGCACACATCCGAATCATCCGGAACCAGCGGAACCCAGCCTTCCAACCAACCTGGCGTGGGATGGCCGTGCGATGCCGACCCGCGCAAGCTGGTCCTGCACGCCGTCACAAGACCCGGCTGACCGCGCCCACACCCCGACCGAAACCGCAAGCCTCCGAGCCTGGCCACCCAACCCGGCAGGCATCTCGCTCGCCCCGGATCCGCCGAAACGGACCCCTCGCGCCCCGATCCGCGCCGCAACCGGGCCGCAGACGTCCGCACATCTCACAATCGCAGACTCGAACGCGCCGACCCGCGCCGCGATCAGGACTCCGATCACATCACATCAACAAGCATGGGATCACCTTGCCGGCCCGGAGCTCGTCGCCAAGGTCGTGCGGCGATGGATCTCTGCGGTCGGCGCACGGACGGCCTTCCTCCGGCCGGGATCCGGCCGGGATCCGGCCGGGATCCCCCCGAGAGAACGGACTCATCGAAAGCTTCCACGCACGGCTGCGGGACGAGCTCCGGAACGGGGAGATCTTCCATACCCTGAAGGAGGCCCGGATTCTCATCGAAATCCCGGCGCCGCCACGACCACGCCATGCGTCCGCACAGCAGCTTGGGATCCCGACCCCCAGCCCCGGAAACGATCATGCCAGGCTGGCGGAGAAGCCGCCCATGCACGAACCTTCGCACTGGACCAGTCGATGGGGGCAGGCCAAGGGCGCGGATCGAAATGCGGGTTCCCGGACAGCACGGCCTCGTCGCAGGATGATCGATCCGATCCCCACGCCATCGAACCGCATGACTTCTGTACGGAAAGGCAGCATCTGTCAGGGCGGTCATGAAGGGCGCTCCTTTGCTGACAGTTTTCGGCGTGGCGGTTTCGCTGCGGCAGGTCGATCGGTCGGTCATCGGTTTCGCGCGGTTCACCTTGGCGGTCTCCGATGGGCATGTGGTTCCGGTCCTGTCCGTCGAGGGCGGGCCGCAGCCGGACGATCCGGGTGTCGTTGCAGTCGAGGCGCCGCGAGCGCGATCGCCGTTTCGGTGGTGTCGCAGGCACAGAAGATCCGGCGTGGGTTCCAAGCCTCGATCTGGGGATCGGGGCGGAGACGGCGAAGGTTTCAGGGCTGAATCTCCGGCCGCGGAGGCGGCCCTGTGCCGCCATTGCCGGAGGCGGTCGCGACGATGACCTTCGGCGTGGAATGGCGGAACGCAAGGCAGCATAATCCCCCATGGTCCCGCCGCCGGTACGGACACCCCGCAACGGGTATGCAAACGCCATGATGAAGCTCGAAAACCTCGTTTCCGGAGCCCGCGTGACCGGCATTCAGGGCAGCGGTGCCGTGGAGATCGTGGCGACGCGTTCCTACGGCCCCGATGCGGTGGAGGTGACCTGGAAGGGGCCGGACGGACTCGGTGAGCGCATCCTCTACCGAGACGACGAGGACCGTCTCCGTGCAGCCGCCCCGGCGCGCCGTTTCGGGTTCGACGGTGACGGCCGCCGGTTCCGACTCGCCTCGGAAGCGCTGCGCATCCGGCTCGCCCATCTCTTCGATCCCCATGTCGCCGTCCACGCCTCGCAGATCGAGCCGCTGCCGCACCAGCTGACCGCGGTCTACGGCACGATGCTCGACCGCCACCCCTTGCGGTTCCTGCTGGCCGACGACCCCGGAGCCGGCAAGACCGTCATGGCCGGCCTGCTCATCAAGGAGCTGCGGATCCGGGGCAGCCTGGAACGCTGCCTGATCATCGCCCCCGGCAGCCTGGTCGAGCAGTGGCAGGACGAGCTTCACGACAAGTTCGGACTCGCCTTCGACATCGTGAGTCGCGAACAGGTCGAGACGTCTGCCACCGGCAATCCCTTTGCCGACCGGCCCCGCCTCATCGCGCGTCTCGACATGCTGGCCCGCAACGAAGACCTGAAGGCCCGACTGGAAGCGGCGCCGCCCTGGGATCTGGTCGTGTGCGACGAAGCCCATCGCATGTCGGCGTCCTTTTTCGGCCAGGAAGTCCGGTACACCAAACGCTTTCAGCTGGGCGCGCTGGTCGGCCGCGCGACCCGCCACCTTCTGCTGATGACGGCAACGCCCCACAACGGCAAGGAAGAGGATTTCCAGCTCTTCATGGGCCTTCTCGATGCGGACCGTTTCGAAGGACGGTTCCGGGAAGGCGTCCGCAAGGTCGATCCTTCGGACATGATGCGTCGCCTGACCAAGGAAGAACTGTACCGGTTCGACGGCAACCCGCTGTTTCCCGAGCGGCGCGCCCGCACCGTCTCCTACGACCTGTCCCCGAGCGAGTCGGAGCTCTACGAAGCCGTGACCCACTACGTGCGCGAGGAGATGAACCGGGCGGACCGTCTGGCCGATGACGGCACGAGGCGGCGCCACAATGTCGGCTTCGCCCTGCAGATCCTGCAGCGCCGCCTGGCGTCCTCGCCCGCGGCCATCCACGAGTCGCTGAAACGTCGGCTCGCGCGTCTCGAGGCAAGACTGGAGGAAGAGAAAGGAGGCCGGGCCGGCCGTCGACCCGGCACGCCGGTATCGCCCCTTCCGGCCGAGCCCTCCCTGGACGAGGAGGACCTGGAAGAGGCCACGGGCGAGGAACTGGAAGCACACGAAAACCGGCTCGTCGATCGCGCGACCGCGGCGCAGACCGTTGCCGAACTCGAGGCGGAGATCGCAGAACTGCAACGCCTCGAGCGGATGGCGCACGCGCTCCGCCGGTCCGGAGAGGACGCGAAGTGGCGCGAGCTCGACCGCATCCTCGACGACCCCCTGGTGCTCCGCCCGCAGGGCGGCGTGCGCCGCAAGATCGTCGTGTTCACCGAAGCCCGCGACACCCTGGAGTATCTCGCCGGACGGATCCGCGAGCGGACCGGCGAACCCGAGAGCGTCGCGGTCATCCACGGCAGCGTCCCGCGGGATCGCAGGCGTGCGACCATCGCCGCGTTCAATGACGATCCCGCCGTCCGCTTCCTGCTCGCCAACGATGCCGCCGGCGAAGGCGTCAACCTCCAGCGCGGCGCCCACCTGATGGTGAATTACGACCTGCCGTGGAACCCCAATCGGCTGGAACAGCGCTTCGGGCGCATTCACCGGATCGGGCAGACCGAGGTGTGCCACCTCTGGAACCTGGTCGCGAGCGAGACGCGCGAGGGCGCCGTCTACCTCCGGCTGCTCGAGAAACTGGAGACCGCCCGGAAGGCGCTGGGCGGAAAGGTCTACGACGTGCTCGGGGAGCTGTTCGAGGCCCGGCCGCTGCGCGAACTCTTCATGGAGGCCATCCGCTACGGGGAGCGGCCGGAGGTTCGGGCAAGGCTGTTCCGGGCGATCGACGGAGCAGTCGATGTCGACCACATCAACGATCTCGTCGCGCGCAACAAGCTGGCCCGGGAGGGGATCGACCCGGCCACGGTTCGCGGCGTGCGCGAGACGATGGAACGGGCCGCAGCACGGCGTCTCCAGCCCCACCACATCCGTTCGTTCTTCGAGGCCGCGTTCGCCGAAGCCGGCGGCGTCCTGCGTCCCCGCGAGACCGGCCGGGCCGAGGTCACACGGGTGCCGTCCATCCTCCGCGACCGCGACCGCTTGATCGGACGGGCCGATCCGGTACTGCAGCGGTACCGCCGCATCTGTTTCGACAAGGCGCACATCGCGGGCCCGCCGCAGGCGGCCCTGATGGCGCCCGGTCATCCGCTGCTCGATGCCCTGATCGACCTGACGCTGGAACGCCACCGCGACCTTCTCGCACGCGGTGCGGTACTGGTCGACGAGGCCGACCGGCACGACGGCGCCCGCGTGCTGGTCGCGCTGCGGCATGCGATCCGCGATGGCCGGACGACCCGGAACGGTCAGCCGCAGACGCTCTCCGAGCGGCTGCAGTTCGTCTGGCTTCACGAAGACGGCCGCGCCGGCGACGGCGGGCCGGCGCCCCATCTCGACTGCCGCGAGCCGACGGCGCAAGAGCGGGACGGGATCGACCGGGCCGTGGGCGCACCCTGGCTCCGGGGACCCCTGGAGGAGCGGGCCCGCACGCTGGCGGTCACCGACCTGGCGGCCCGGCATCTGGCCGAGGTGAGAGAGCCGCGCCTTGCCGAACTCGACAAGATCGAAGCGGCGGTCAAGGAACGGATGCGTCGCGAGATCGTCCATCTCCAGCACCGCGCCCTGGAACTGGAGGCCGAAGAGAAGGCGGGCAGACGTCCCCGGCTGAACTCGGAGAACGTCAAGCGCCAGGCGGAAACGCTGACGGACCGACTGGCGCGTCGGCTCGACGACCTCGCGCGCCAGCGCGACCTCGCGCCGCTGCCCCCGGAACTCTGCGCCGCCGCCCTTGTCGTGCCCGCGAGACTGCTTCGCGAAGGACGGCCGAGCGACCCGTCCCCGGACCGCGCACGGGAACCACCGGACACCCTCGGCCGCGCCACAGTCGAGGCCCGGGCGATGGACGCCGTCATGGAACACGAACGAAACGCCGGATACGAGCCGCTCGACGTTTCGGCGGAGAACCGGGGCTACGACATCGAAAGCCGCGACCCCGGGACCGGAGGCCTTCGCTTCATCGAGGTCAAGGGACGGCGCGCGGACGCGCGGGCCGTCACGATCACGCGGAACGAGATGCTGGCGGCGCTCAACGCGGGTGCGGCCTTCATTCTCGCCGTCGTGCTCGTCGAGGACGGCGTCGTCCATCGTCCGCGCTACGTCACCGACCCGGCGCGGATCTTCGGACCGGATCCCGGCTTTGCGGAGGTTTCGCGGGCGATTTCCGTGTCGGCGATCCGGGAACGTGCCGACCCGCCGCCATGAACGACGGGCCCGGGACCGTTCGAGGACAAACCGTCGGGGAATCGCCATTGACCGTGCCCGGATGCCGGCAATCGCGATCTCCGACCTCTCAGCGCCGGCACGGCGGAATGGCTGAGCCCGTGCTTGGAGGGATTCCGCCGGTTCCGGCCCGGAACGCAAGGGCCGTCGTGTCGGCCCTCGACTGCAGAGACGGGCACTCGAACTGCCGGAGGTCCAGCCGGAACCAGCCGTTTTCATGATCGGGACCGACGGAAATCCTGTTGTTCCGGGCACTGGTTTCGGAACATCCATGCCTTGAATGGGAAGTTCGGGCCGTGTCCCTCATGAAGTTTCGACCGACGCTCGATCAGACGAGTACCGGGCACCGGCACGCTACACGGTGAAAGTCCTTGAGACGTCCGGCTGCCCTACGCATGCAAGCGGCAGGATAGCGGCTGCTCACGAATTCGCCCGCCTCATGGGCCTGTGCAAATCGTACGCGCAAGCGGCGCGATTGCGAAAGGCAGCCTCGATCAAGAATCCAAGCGTTCCCGCATTGATTTTTCTCCAAGGAGCGACGGATATCTTGACGTTCGATTGTACCAGGTTGTCGATGATTCGATCAGGCATGCAGGGATATCGACGCACGAACTCCGCCCGGTCCTTGACATGGGTCCATGAAGGAATTTCCGGATACAACAGTTTTTTCTCTTCATCTCCATGGGGCGCATTGCATTGATGATCCGAGATTCCCGAAAGGTTGACACGATCAGCCCCGAATTCTTGTTCACTGGTCCATCGTACATGCTGGAGTAAATCTCCCAGTCCACGTGCTTCCGGCGTCTGGTCTCACTGCCGATCAACACGATGGTCACCGTCGAGTCTCGGAGATACCGGTCTCTGATGACGCTACGGATCCGCTCGTCGGCCCACTCGTCGGGGATGTCGCCCGTGTCCACGGATCGATCCACGAATATCGAGTGCCTCGCACCGAGATCGACCATCTGTTCCTTGTAACTCTGGTCATTGCGGTGATGGTAGCTCATGAACACTTTGTGCATCGTGATCTCGATCATCGAGGACTCGGCGCAACCCCCGCGAGATGAGGGTGGCTGCCTCCTGGACATGCGGGGTGCGGGCCAGGATGGCGTTCTCCTCGCAGGAAAGACCGTTGCACAGGTCGTCCGGCGAGTACTGGTGAAAGCGCTCCCGGCCGGCCCATTCCTCGCGCGAGCCGGCCCAGCGCTCGACGAGACCGACCGTCTCCGCGATATCGCGTGCGCAGCCGCCGAATCCGCCTGCGAGGAACACGGGCTGACCTGCTTCCAGAGAGAGGTATGCCTCCTCGGCGATGCCGGGCATCGCCCCCCTGTAGCCCTCGACTCTGCCGCCGAGAACGACCCGCGCTCCGATGTCTCTGCGCATGACGACTCGCATCGCCGTCAGTCCTTCCGTCCATTCCTCTTCGTCCGGCTCCTGCGCGCACAGCGTCAGCCTCTGCTCCCGCGCGAGGAGCGCACCGTCCAACCCGAGGAACACGAGACGGGCGGCCGGCTCGTGTCCGGCGGAGAAGGAGGCAATTTCGTCCGATGTCATCCGGATATGCACCGGCCAAGCCAGATAGTCGGTGACGATGACGGTCCCGCCATGCCGGGGATGATTCCGATACCGTCCCACCAGCTCGAACAGAAGTTCCGTGAAGCCGTGTGGCCGCAGGTCTCCGCCGTAGGCCAGACTCCTTCCCGACGCGAGCACCAAGAGAGCGACCTCGGCCATCGCGTCCCGCAAATGCCCGTCGCTCAGCCCCAGCGCCGACAAATCCGGACTCTCCGAAACCGAGACGCCGACGGCGGTCGGGATCCCGGTGTCGGGTGCGGTCATGGGTGTTCCTCCAGCCAGTCGGTCAACGTTCGCAGGCGGATTCCCGGCGCGACTTCCCTGAACAGCCGTTCTTCATCGGCACTCAGCAGCGGTTCCGGATAGACGATCGTCGAAGCCGCTTCCCCATCATGAGGAAACGACGCCGCCAAAGCGATCAGTTCGGGTGGGCGCGCCGTGAATACGACCCCCGGCGAATTCATCAGACGGGGGCCCACCCGACAGAGCCACAACCATGTGCGGAACACTTCATTCAGGAGGCGGCCCACAACGACGGCGATCCTGTCCCTCCGGTCGGGATCCATGCGGACGATCGGCACGTTGCCGAGGTAGGCCATTCCACGCGGATCGGTATCCCGCACGCAATCGACGACGACCATCGGCGCCAGGCGTCGCTTCGCTTCGATGACTTCGCGTCGGCACCACTCGCGCGAGGAGTAGGAGTCGGTATGCACCGCCACGACAGCCCCCGCGCCGATCTGATGCAGCAGCACTTTCCCGAACGACAGTCCGGGTGGAATGTCGTGGACATCGAAGAAACTGTCGAGCGGGCTGTGCGCATGGATCCAGTCGCGAATGCCGCGACCTACCGATTCTCCGTCCCCGTCGTGTTTCGAGTGGCTGACGAAGACCCGGATATTCTCCAGATAACGTTCGAACGTCGTTTCTTTGCCGTCGCCTCGAAACCTTTCGATCCGATGCCGCAGCATGCGACAGAACTCGTGGGTGAGGTCTGCCGTGAGACGCTGAAGCCGGTCTGCAACGGACGCGTCCCAGCGGTCCCAACGCAGCGCCTGCTGTTCGAATTCGTGCCCGCCCGAAAAAGTACAACCAGTTGACTCCAGTGATGGAAGTGTGCTATTGAAGGGGTGAAGAATCCCTCTGTGGGGCGGGAATCGGCCGCTGGGGCCGGAACATCGCGCGGGATTCGGGAATCTTCGGGAGAATGGCCATGCGGGAGATCGTCCGTTCTCAGCTGGAATTGGGCCAGGTTGCGATCGAGGAGATCAAGATCAACGTATACTCGCGGGATGACATTCCGCCGATGCTGCGTGGCCTTCAGTACGTGTATGCCGACCGGTCGACCCGGGCCCGGTGGTTCGAGATCCTGGAGGAGGGGATCCTTCCCGAGGTATCCCGCCTGCGAGGGCGTCCCGGCATGGAGTTGTGGAAGATCCTGGTGATGGGTCTCCTGAAGCAGGGTTTGGGCTAGGACTTCGATCCCATGCACGAGCTGGTGAACGAGCACAGGACGGTTCGGAAGTTTCTGGGGCACACCGACATCTGGGATCACACCTGGTACGGATATCAGACGATGGTGGACAACGTGAGCTTGCTGACACCGGAAGTGCTGGGGAAGGTGTCGCAGCGGATCGCGGAGAAAGGCCATGCGCTGGTACGGAAGCAGAAGCGGACACGGAAACGGAAGGACGGCACGAACGGTACGAACGGCACGAACGGCGCGGACGGCGCGAACGGCGCGAACGGCGCGGACGGCACGGACGGCGCGAGCGGCGCGGACGGCGCGGACGGCGCGGACGGCACGGACGGCGCGAGCGGCGCGGACGGCGCGGACGGCGCGGACGGCGCGGACGGCGCGGACGGCGCGGACGGCACGAACGGCGCGAGCGGCGCGGACGGCGCGGACGACCGGGGCCGCCGTCGGCCGGACGACCCCCTGCGGGGCCGCTGCGATTCGTTCGTGGTGAAGACGGATGTGCACTACCCGACAGATGTCCACCTGTTGTGGGATGCGATGCGTTGCCTGGTGCGGGATACGGGTCGCGTCGCCGTACGCTTGGGGGTGTCCGGATGGCGGCAGTGGCAGCATGGGAGCCGGAAGCTGCAGCAGCATTTCCAGCAGGTTCGGCAGACCCGACGGGCCCGTCCGGAGCAGGTCAAGGCGTACCTCGACGCCAGCCGGGCGTGGGTCCGGCGGGCGGAAGAGACGGTACCGGTGCTTCGGGAGCGAGGCGTCCCGATCTCCACGGTGCTTTCGGTCGAGTCGTACCTCAAGCATGCCCGCCGGCAGATTCACCAGGTGGATCGCCGTCTGCTGAAGGGCGAGAAGATTCCGCAGAGCGAGAAGGTGTTTTCGATCTTCGAAGAGCACACACGCTGGTGCGTGAAGGGCAAGGCCGGGGTGCCGGTGGAACTCGGAGTGCCGGTGGCCGTGCTGGAGGATCAACACGGCTTCCTCCTGCACCATCGGGTCCTGTGGGAAGGCGGAGACGTGGATCATGCCGTGCCCATGATCCGGGAAGCCCAGGCTCGCTTCCCCGACCTCCGCCTGTGCAGTTTCGATCGGGGCTTTCACAGCCCCTCCAACCGGATCACCCTGGACGAGCTGCTGGAGCACAACGTGCTGCCGAAGAAGGGAAGGCTCGGTCAGACGGACCGGAAACGGGAAGCCGACCCGACGTTCCGGAAGATGCGTCGGCAGCATCCGGCCGTGGAGTCCGCGATCCACAACCTCGAGCAACGCGGCATGGACCGGGTCCTGTCGTATGGGGCAGACGGGTTTGCCCGGAGGGTGGCACTGTCCGTGACCGCCTTCAACGTCCACCGAATCGGGCTGCTGCTGCACCGGCAGGCCCGGGCCCAACGACGACGAAGACGCGCCGCCTGACGGCGGCTTCCTTCCACCCCATCTGCGAAGCCCGCCGGAGGCGGGAACGGAGCCGCTCGCCCCGGCCGCCGGATTCGCGGCGGGACAAGCCCGGATGCCGCTGCCCATCGGCAGAAATCCCCCCGGAAACCGAGCGGACGGGGCACCGAGGGAGGGTTCCAACCCGCAATTGCGCCGGAAGACCATCCGAAAGGGGCATTTTCGGGCGGGCACGAATTCCGGTTCGAGGCCCCTACGCTCCATCGTCACCGGGAAGAACCCGGCCGGAAGTCCCCTTTCATGCGCGGTCCGTGCAATATCCTTCACGTAGCTGACCCAAGCACGGTCGTCGACAAGCGTCGCCTCCATCAGCACGACGACGGCGGTGAAATCCGCATCATCCCAGTCGATCGGCAAGGGCGTACGCGCCCCCGGCACGGCCGCGCTGCGTTCGAGGACACTGATGCCGCGCCACTCACCGACGGCGCAGCGCAGATCACGGCCGAAGTGCATACGGAGCCGATCTGCGATCTCGCGACCCCTTGGATACGAGGGGTGCCACATCACGTACAGTGCGAAGAGCGGGCGCGTCATCGGCTCCATGGCGCCGCCGGATCAGAGTCTCGGCGGTTCTCCAAGCGATCGGAACGTTCCTGCGTCAGGACCGGCAAAGCCAATCCGTCTTCAATCCATCGCCCCGATGCATCATGCGTGTCAAGCGTCAGGCTACCATCCCTTCTGCCATTTGTGATCTCGTTGCTACCGCTTCGGCGCCGTCGGCAGACGACCCAAGACCATGCGCGTCGGCAGGCGGCCTCTTCATGATCCATCGTCTCGACCCCTCCGCCATGGCGCGTAGGTTGGCGCGGCCTTGCATCGGCTCCAAGGCGCGGAAGAACGCAGGCCCTGCGCGCCGAAATCGGTGTGCCGGGGGGTCGCACGCGACTCCTCTCCCGCCCAGCCGGCGGAAAGCGCCTCCGACTGTTCGAGCATGGCGTGCGTCGCCTTTTCCTGCCCGTCGGGCAGGTAGCGGTGCTTGCGCAGGACACGCTGCACCAGCCGGAGCAGGTAGGCGCGGACATTCTCACGCAGCGTCCAGTCGATGGTGACGTTGCCGCACACGGTCGCGACGAGTTCGCGGGTGATGCTGCGCAGGGTGTCGTCGCCGTGCACCCGGACGGCACTGTCGTTGGTCTCCAGTGCGCCGTAGAAGGCGAGTTCGTCCCCCGACGATCCCAACGCCTCGCCGCAGGCGTTCGCCGTGCGCAGATCGAGAGCAAAGCGGGAGAGCAACTTCTCGATCACCTGCGCCGACCGATCAACGGGCCGCTGCCCGCCGTGCGAAGTGGCTATACTTCGACTCACGGCTCGGACGGCTGCGGAACACGGGGGCAAGGCGCTGCCCGGCGCCTCGGCTTCGCCGTGTCCGCGCCGGATGAATCGGGCGGGAGGGCAGCGGCGCAGTTTTCCGATCCCGGATGACGTGCCCAGCTGCGGAGGGATGGAATGACATGAAGGGGAAACGAACGAGCAGACATGCAACGTCGAGCCGCGATCGGCAGCAGGCCGAGATGCTTGAAGCTGCCCTCTCCCGTCCTGGCGTTCGCGAGGCGATGGCCGTCTACGGAAACTGGCAAGAACGGGATCGGGGGCTCGACGTGTACCGGTCGGTCGCAAAGCAGCCCGCCCGGATCACGACGACGAATTCGTCGAACGTGCGCCGAACAAGTTGAGAGCGGAAACGACGGTTTGCCGCTCCGGATCGGGATTCCGGCCGGGCCGGCCGGAATGCGTCTCCTGCTTGCAGATTGATCACTTTTCGATCCGGGCCGCCGCTCAGATGGCCATGCTTTCAGCGTCGAATTCCGGACGATATTTCGTGACGACAAGGGCGAGCCGGCGCTCTCGCGCTTCCGAATGGCTCCGGAAGCAGGAAGAACATCGCTCGGCGGGACTGCGGCTGAACGACGGTCAGATTTTTCAGGGGCCGGCGCTGGCCGTGTGGTACGCGGCGCCGCGCGCCTTTTCCGGCACCTCCGCCGCCGAGATCGTCGAGAACCGGGCGATGGTCCCTTCGCCGGGCATCCTGCCGTCGCTCCGGTGCCCGCCGTCGACACCGGCATGACCCGATCGGTCCCGGGCGTTCCGGCACAGCTTCCCGAATCGCTCGAATAGACGAAACCATCTCGGCAGTGCTCCTCCACCGCAAGAAACTCATCGAAGTCTCCCTTCCGCTGGAGGCCATCAACAGGGCTTCCGCGCGGGAGAAGTCGATCCGGCACGGTCATCCCTCGACGCTGCATCTCTGGTGGGCACGCCGGCCTTTGGCTGCATGTCGGGCGGTGCTGTTCGCGCAGATCGTCGACGACCCGTCGGCCTGGCCCGAGGAGTTCCCGACCGAAGAGGACCAGTTGCAGGAGCGCAAGCGGCTGCATGAGATCATTGAAGAGATGGTGCCGTGGGAGGCAACCAACGACCAACGCGTCCTGAACCGGGTGCGCTGGGAGATCGCCCGGTCTCTCGCCCGCGGCCGGGAACAGGCACCTCCGCCGCGCAGGAATCCGGACGCGGTGCGGGCTTGGCTCGCCCTCAACGCGCCGCCGGTCTGCGACCCGTTCTGCGGGGGGGGTCGATCCCGCTGGAGGCGCAGCGCCTCGGCCTGCGCGCGCACGGCTCCGATATCAATCCCGTCGCCGTGCTGGTCTCCAAGGCGACCTGCGAGATTCCACCCAAATTCGCCGGACGGCCTCGGGTCAGCCCGGCGCCGCATTTGAAATCACGGGCAGGATCAAGCGCACAGGCCCGACAGGCATGGGCCGGAAAGGGTGCGCAGGGCCTCGCCGACGACATCCGCCATTACGGCACGTGGATGCGTGACGAAGCCGAAGCCCGGATCGGGCATCTCTATCCGAAGGCTGCAGTGACGGAAACGATGGCAGCGACGCGCTCCGCTCTCAAGCCCCACGCCGGGAAGGAGTTGACCGTCATCGCGTGGCTCTGGGCGCGCACCGTCGCCTCGCCCGATCCCATGGCAAGTGGCGCACATGTGCCTCTGGTTCGTTCATTCGTGCTGTCGTCAAGGAGGGGAAGCCGAGCTTGGGTCGATCCGGTAGTAGACAGAAAAACCGGAACCTACCGCTTTGTTGTCCGGAGCGGAGCAGGCAAAGTGCCGGACGGTACGGTCGGGCGGCAAGGTGGCCGCTGTCTGTTGACGGGCACTCCGATACCCTTCGCACACATACGCGCTGAGGGCAGGGCGGGGCGGATCTCGCAGTGTCTCATGGCAGTCGTTGCCAAGGGCACGAAAGGGCGCGTGTACCTCGATCCGACAACCGAAATGGAAGAAATCGCACATACTGCAGTTCCAGAATGGAAGCTCACATCAGAATTGCCGGATCAGGCTTTGGGTTTTCGTGTACAGCAATACGGAATGACAGGCCATGCCGATCTTTTCACCAATCGTCAGCTGGTAGCACTGACGACATTTTCGGACTTGGTTGCAGGTGCGCGGGAGAAGGTGAAGGCGGACGCGCTGGCGGTCGGCATGGACGCCGACGCGACCTGCCTCGCCGACGGCGGCACGGGTGCCGATGCCTACGCCGACGCCGTGGCGACGTACTTGGGCCTGTGCGTCAGCAGACAGGCCAATCGATCTTCCAGCCTCGCGTTTTGGGATCCGGGCGGCGCCACGGTTCAGCAGGTATTCGCCCGTCACGCTCTGCCCATGGTCTGGGATTTCTGCGAGGCCAATCCGTTCAGCGATTCGAGCGGGAGTTTCGTCGGACAGGTCGGCTATCTCGCCAACGCCGTGGCGGCCGGAACCGCCACCGTCGCGCCGGCCGCCGTGATCCAGCAGGATGCGGCCAGCGACACCCCGCTCGCATCGCAAGCGGTGATCGCGACCGATCCGCCGTACTACGACAACATCGGTTACGCCGATCTCTCGGACTTCTTCTATGTCTGGCAGCGCCGCTCGCTGCGCGAGATCTGGCCCGACCTGTTCCGCCGGATTCTCGTGCCGAAGGAGGCCGAACTCGTGGCCACGCCCTATCGGCACGGCGGCCGGGACAGGGCCGAGACGTTCTTCATGAACGGCATGGGCCGGGCGCTCGCCCGCATGCACCGCTCCGCCGCCGAGGGGTTTCCGGCCACCCTCTACTACGCCTTCAAGCAATCGGAAGCCGCGAAGGAAGGCATGACGTCTCCGGGCTGGGCGACCTTCCTGCAAGGGGTGGTCGATGCCGGCTACGTCATCGGCGGAACGTGGCCGGTGCGGACGGAACTGGCCGGAAACCTGAAGAAACGGTTCAACGCCCTCGCCTCGTCCATCGTTCTCGTCTGCCGCAAGCGGCCGCCGAACGCACGTGCCGTCACGCGCCGGGAGTTCATCGCACGCCTCCGCTCGGAACTGCCCGGCGCGCTTGCCAGAATCCGTGAAGGGGGCGTCGGTCCGGTAGACATGGCGCAGGCGTCGATCGGGCCGGGGATGGGCATCTTCACGGCCGCGTCCAAGGTGCTGGAGCCCGACGACACGCCGATGACGGTGCGCGCCGCGATCGCGCTCGTCAACGAGGTGCGCGACGAGATTGCCGGCGAGGAGGCGGCAGGCTACGACGCCGATACCCGCTTCTGCATCGACTGGTTCGAGGCCTTCGGCATGGGCGAGGGCCGATCGGGAGACGCGATCAGCATGGCCCAGGCCTACGACATCGGAATCGGCGATCTCGAGACGGCCGGGGTGTTCCGCACCGATGGCGGAACGGCGCGCCTGCTGCGCCGCGACGAGTTGCCGGAGGACTGGGATCCCCGGGCCGACCGACGCCTGACCGCTTGGGAATGCGCCCAGCATCTGGCACGGGTTCTCGACTCGCCCGACGGCGGCCTCGCTTCCGCCTCGAAGCTCTATTCGGGGATGGGGCCGGACACGGGCGAGGCCGCGCGCATGCTGGCCTACCGCATCTACGATATCTGCGAGCGCAAGGACCGGGCTGCCGAAGCGCAGGTCTGGAACATGCTGGCCCGGGAGTGGCCGGCGATGGAAGCGGCGGCCGCCGAGTCTCTTGCCGAGGATCCGCAACTGCTGTGAGTTCGCCGCTCGGGAAACCGGAAGATGCCGCGGCCGCCGAAAGACGATACGCGCGTTCCGGAAGCGGACCCTGCGCAAGTGCCCCCGTATCGACCGGGCAGGGCTGGCAGCGGTCCCCGCCGATCCCTGCGCTGCGGGAAGCCACCCAACGGGTGTATCCGGTACCGGGCGAAACCGGGCCCGCCGGCCGCGACATGACGCGCATTCCGGGGCGGTTGCCCCGGAAGACGGAGCAACCGCCCGCAACGCATTCCCCGACCGGGGATTCCCGCGGGCGGATCGAACGCACTACACGACGGCGAGGCGACGGACAGCCTGCACATCGAGCTCCGGTCCGAACCGGGGTCGGAGGTCCGCGAGGTTTCGGACGGATGGCATGTCGATCTCGAGGCCGACGGCGGCGGCGGCTTCGACATCGACCGGGCGTCGCGCCGACCCGATCTCTCCGCGTGCGGGGCCGAGGCGCCGTCCGCGCACCCGGTCCAGGCGGGATGACTGGCCCGAGACAGGGCCCCACCCTTGCCGGAATCGTCCGGTGCTCGTCCGCCGCCGTTTTGACAGGCTCGCCCCGGCGGCACATATTCGCGCGATCCGGCACCTTCGCGATTCCTTGGAAGGATCATGGCGCGGCCGAGAACCGGGACGGAATCGAGCGGAACGGAGCCGGAAAGGCCCGGCTCCTTCGCCGCCCCCGCAGGGACAAGAAGCGATGTGCGCCTCCTGTTCCCGGAGATCCGAAACCGAGGCCGGTTTCGGCGTCGGCCGACGGCATCGGTGCAGCTCTCGGCGTCCCGAACCGGAAACAGCGGGCGCGACCCGACCCGGCGCCGGCCTCACAGGCATCGGCATGAACCACATGCGACGTGAGCCCGAGACCGTCATCGGTCCCGGCCGCCGCCCGGCAGATGCGGCAGGGGAGCAGGGGTGGCGTTGCTGATGCCGTCGAGCGCGTCCATCCGTCGGATGCCGCGCCTGCGCACACGCTGCCCCCGACCGAACCAGCACGGAATTGCGACATGAAGGACACCGAAACCGCCGCCGCGATGCTGGCGTCCAAGCAACGGGTCGAACGAGGTCTGGAAGCGCTGCGGGTCGGACTCGGGCCGTATGTCGCCCGGCACATGCGCGCCCGCCACGGCGACGACTGGCGTCACTTCGCGGCCCGGGTGCGCGGAGACGAGGAAAGCCGGGAACTCGATGTCTACCGGCTCCTGAAGACCCTGCTCGACCACTGGAATGACCTGTTTCGGAACGACCCGAGACTCCGAAGGGCCCGGAGTTTCATTTCGCTCGCCTTGGACGCGAGGAACAGCGCGGCCCATTTCGCCGGCACGATGCCCGGTCGCGAGGCGCTGCGGTATCTGGACTCCCTGCGCGAACTGACGACCGCGGTGGAGGCCGATCCCCAGGCGAAGGTCGTCGAAAGCCTCTACGACGAGCAGCAGGCCGCCAACGGAACCGGGGTTCCGCCGACATCGGGCACGCTCGGGTTCGACGAACCGTCGCCTCCGGTGCCTCCGGCCGGTCGGCTTCGCCCTTGGCGCGAAGTCTGCGAGCCTCACCCGGACGTCCTCGAGGCGCGGTTTTCCGATGCCGAGTTCGCCGCCAACCTGGCGCAGGTCGATCAGGGCGAAGGCAGCGCGGAGTATGTCGATCCGGCTGCCTTCTTCCGCATCACCTACGCGACCGAAGGGCTGCAGCGCGTGCTCGCCTCGACCCTCGCGCGCCTGGACGGCCGCGGCGGCGATCCGGTCATCGGCCTCCAGACCAACTTCGGCGGCGGCAAGACCCACACCATGCTTGCCCTCCACCACTTGGCCGCTGCCGCCGATGCGGGGCATCAACCGCAGACCTTGGCCGGCATGCAGCCGATCTTCGAGGCTGCGGGTGTCAAGACTCTCGACCCCGTCAGGCGGGCCGTGTTCGTCGGCACCCATAAGGGTGCGGCCGAGGCAATGGCGGTCGAAGGCGGGCGCGAAATTCACACCCTGTGGGGCTATATCGCTTGGCGTCTCGGCGGATGGGAAGCGGTGGACACCATCGCCAACTCGGAGACCGCCCGCACGAATCCGGGATCGGAGAAGCTGATTCCGATCCTGCGGAAGGCGGCGCCGTGCCTCATCCTGATGGACGAGGTGGTGGCCTTCGCACGCCAGTTGCGCGGTCTCGAATACGACGCCTTTCACGCCTTCATGCAATCGCTGACCGAGGCGGCCGCCGCGGTTCAGGGCGTCGTGGTCGTCGGTTCGCTCCCGGAATCGGGCACGGAGGTCGGAGACCAACAGGGGCACGATGCTCTGCGGCGGCTCGAAAAGATCTTCGGCCGCGTGCAGTCGGCATGGACGCCGGCAAGCGGAATCGAGACCTTCGAAATCGTCCGCCGCCGCCTGTTCCAACCTCTGGACGAAGCGGGCGAACGGGCCCGCGACGAGACGATACGGGCGTTTCGCAAGCTCTACCGCGACAATCGGGCCGATTTTCCGGCAGGGGTTCACGAAGCCGCATACGGGGAAGAGATGCGGCGGGCCTGGCCGATCCATCCCGAGTTGCTGCGACGGTTCTCGGGAGACTGGTCCGTGCTCGACAAGTTCCAGCGGACCCGAGGCATTCTCAAGATCATGGCGAACGCCGTCTACGCCCTGTGGAGCGGCGAGAGCCGTGCGCCGATGATCACACCGGCGCTGCTGCCCTTGCAGGACGACAAGGTCCGTACCGCGCTTCTGGAGCCGCTGGACCGGGCGTTCGGACCCATCCTGCAATCGGAAGTGGACGGAAGCCAATCTCTCGCGGCCCGAATCGAGGCGCAACGTCCGCGCCTCTTGCGATCGAAGGCCGCGACGCTCGCGGCGCGGGCGGTGTTCTTTGCCACCGCCCCCCATGGCGGCGCGGCCCAAGGCGGGATGACGGGAACCGAACTTCGTCTCGCCTGCGCCCAGCCCGGCGACCAGATTTCCGTTTTCGGCGAGGCGCTTCAGGAAATCGCTGCGCGTTCGGCCCATCTCTACCGCGACGGCGACAGCTACTGGTTTTCGCCTCGGCCCACGCTGAACAAACTGGCAGCGGACCGGGCACGGGCCGTGAGCGATGAGGACGCCGACCGTCGAATCGTCGAAATCCTCCGGGAAGACCGGCAGAGGCGGGTCGGATTTCCCCGCGTGCATGCCGCGCCGGACAACCTGGCCGACGTCGAAGACCGGAGGTCCGTCGCACTGATCGTTCTGCCGCCATCAGCGCCTCACGATGTCGGCCCCGGCCCGAATTCGCCCGCCGTCGCTGCGGTAAGGGAAGCGATCGAGCGGAGGGGTGGCGGGCAGCGCCGATACCGCAATGCCATGGTGTTCGTGGCGGCCGACACATCGAAGCTCGAGGCGGCCCGTGAGAATGCGCGGCGCGAAACGGCGTGGCAGTCGATCCTGAGGGACATCGATCTGAAACAGAGCCTGACCCAGGCGCAGGCCGCGGACGCAGAAACACAAGCACACCGCAGCCGCGAAGCCTTGGTCGGGAGCGTGCGTGGAGCTTGGGTTCAGGTGCTGTACCCGATAACGCCCGATGCGGACACCGACGGCGCGGACGCAGGATTCGGGTACGCGATCCACTCGACGCGCCTGGTGAATCGGCACGGGGCGAAGAGCATTCCGCAGACAGTCTGGGACAAGGTCAGCAAGGACGGCACCGTGCACGCCGACCTGGGGCCCGCAAATCTGCTGCAGAGCCTCGATCCGATCTGGCCGGAGGACCGGCCGCACGTCGCCATCAAGGAAATTCGGGACTGGTTTGCGGCCTATGTGTACCTGCCCCGGCTGCGCGACGATGCAACCTTCGACGGAGCACTGCAGCGCTTGGTTGAGGACGCGGACCATCCCTTTGGCTTCGCAGCGAGTTTCGATGACGCTTCGGGAACCTACGGAGGAGTGGCCGACGCCAACGGAGTGCTGCTCGACAATCTTGACGACGGCTTCCTGGTGCGCCGCAGTGCGATCCCTTCAAGCGAGACCGGACCCGACTCCGGCACAGGTAGTGCAGGGGCCGGAGCGGGGATCGGGTCTCGTCCAGAGCCGAGAAATCCCCGGGAAGGACCGGTACCGGTCAAGCGGGAGCCCCTTCCGAAGCGATTTTTCGCCAGCATTCCGATCGATCCCGAACGTGCGGGACTGGAAGTCGCGCGCATCATGGACGGCCTGCTGGTGGAACTGACCCGCGCACCGGGCAGCGCTCTGCGGCTGGTTCTGGAAATCGACGGGCGTTCCGGCGACGGCGGGTATTCCCGGGATGTGGTTGAGACCGTGAAGGCCAACGCAGACGATCTCAAACTGGAGGGCAAGGACTTCGGATTCGATCCGGAATGAGCCGCTTTCACCGTGCCGCTCGCTTCTCTTTCGGAGGTCGGGGGAACCCGTCCGGGCGACCGAGAAGAGAAGTCAGGCGCCGGCGTCCTGCGGGTACCGGCAGTTGCAACGGTCTCCCCGGAAACGTTCATGCGACGTATCTACTCACCCCCCTACTGATGACAAAGATCGATCCGCTTCTTGTCAGCCGGAACACGCACCTCCGGTCCTCGGCCGCGAGCGAGTTAAAGGGGCAAGGGAAAATGCCGGATCCGCACCCGTCAGGAAAAACGATTCGTCATCAGTAGGGGGTGAGTAGATAGTGCCCGCACCGAAAAAGTACAATGGTTTGACTCTGAAAGTGGAATCGTGATATAGAGGGGACAAAGAATCCCGCTTTGATGCGGGAATCGGCCGATGCGGTCGAGAATCGGCCGGATTTTCGGGAATCTTCGCGAGAATTGCCATGCGAAACGTCATTCGCCTGCAGATGGAATTGGGTCAGGTTGCGATCGAGGAGATCGAGATCGACGAGAGCTCGCGGGATGACATTCCGCCGCTGCTGCTTGGGCTTCGGCACGTGTATGCCGACCGGTCGGTTCGTGCCCGGTTGTTCGAGATCTTGGAGCAGGGGATCCTTCCCGAGGTGTCCCACACGAAAGGGCGTCCCGGCATGGAGCTGTGGAGGATCCTCGTGATGGGTCTCCTGAAGCAGGTCTTGGGGTGTGACTTCGATCGTCTGCACGAGCTGGTGAACCAACACCATACCGTTCGGAAGTTTCTGGGACACTCCGGCTTCTGGGACGAGACCCGGTACCGGTATCCCACGGTGGTACACAACGTGAGCCTGCTGACGCCGGACGTGCTGGGGGAGGTGTTGCAGCTGATCGCGGAGAGCGGCCATGCGCTGGTGCGGAAGCGGAAGCGGAAGAGCGGCCCGGGCGGTCGCCCGTCGGAGGAGCCCCTGCGGGGCCGCTGTGATTCGTTCGTGGTGAAGACGGATGTGCACTTCCCGACGGACGTCAACCTGCTGTGGGATGCGATGCGTTGCCTGGTGCGCGAGACGGGCCGCTCAGCCCTGCGGGCGGGGGTGTCCGGAGGGCGGCAGTGGCGGCATCGGAGCCGGAGACTGCAGCGGCTCTTTCAGAAGGTTCGGCGGACCCGGCGGGCCCGTCCGGGGCCGATCCAGGCGTACCTCGACGCCTGCTGGGAGGAGGTCCGACGGGCGGAAGCGACGGTTCCCGCGCTTCGGGAGCAAGGCGTCGGAGCCCCCAGGATTCTCCGGATCGAATCGTACCTCAAGCATGCCCGGAGGCAGCTCGACCAAGTGGACCGCCGCCTGCTGAAAGGCGAGAAGATCCCGCAGGAAGAGAAGGTGTTTTCGATCTTCGAGGAGCACACGCGCTGGTGTGTGAAGGGCAAGGCCGGGGTTCCGGTGGAACTCGGAGTGCCGGTGGCCGTGCTGGAGGATCAGCACGGCTTCCTCCTACACTCCCGGATCCTGTGGGAAGGCGGAGACGTGGATCATGCCGTGCCCATGATCCGGGAAGCGCAGGCCCGCTTCCCCGACCTCCGCCTGTGCAGCTTCGATCGGGGGTTCCACAGTCCCTCCAACCGGATCGCACTGGACGAACTGCTGGATCACAACGTGCTGCCGAAGAAGGGAAAACTCGGTCCGACTGACCGGAAACGGGCCGCCGACCCGACGTTCCGGGAGATGCGCCGGCAGCATCCGGCCGTGGAGTCCGCCATCAATAATCTTGAGCAGCGCGGCATGGACCGGGTCCTGTCGTATGGGGCGGAGGGTTTTGCGCGGATGGTGGCGCTCTCCATGGTGGCCTTCAATGTCCACCGCATCGGGTTGCTGCTGCAGAGACAGGCCCGGGCCCAAGCCCGACGACGACGAAGACGCGCCGCCTAACAGCGGCGCCCCTCCACCCCGTCCGCGAAGCTCGCCGTGAGCGGGAACGGAGCCGCTCGCCCTAGCGCCCGGATTCTGGGTGGGAAGAGCCCGGATGCCGCTACGAATCGGCAGGAATCCCCTGGAAACGGAGCGACCGGAGGCCCCGGAGGGTGGGTCCAACCCGAAATTTCGCCGGAAGGGCCGCCAAAATGACCATTTTCGGTGCGGGCACTAGATACCATGCGACTTTCTGACGATGGTCCCGAACGATATCAGGGTTCCGGCGTTCTTGGAGCATTCCGGCATCCCCCTTGGCGGCGGTCGCCGTCTGAATTCCTCGATGGGTCGGTGCCCTTCGGACCGGTTCACACCGTTTCATTCCCCGGAGAAGACGCCCGGGCGCTCATGGCCGTGATCTGCGAACGGGGAGAAGAATGCCGCTCGCTACATCTGACGCTTCGCGGTGTCGAGCGTGAGAGGATCGGACAGGTCGAGACGGCAGTCGCTGCGTCCCCGAGGCGTGCCCTCGCGCATCCGCCCCCGGGCATCGCAGTCCCGCGAGGTCTTGGATGTTCTCGACTGTCGCCGAGGATCGGTCCGTTACCATGGCACGCCGTGTCGATGTCTGCCGGCTTTCCAGCCGGTGCTGCTCAACCCTGCTTCCAAAGGGTGCGGAAATGTGGCTTTCGACAACCTGTCGGGTTGGGTCCGTCGCTCCCGAAACCGGTCACCTTGCAGAAACGAAGGAACACCCGATCCCGGAGGAACCGCCTCACCAGAAGAGCCGTTGGAGAGGGGACATTTGCAGCCAGCCGCACGAGTTCCGCACCACCTCCGGTTTGAACGCACGTCACCACGGTCCGATAGCTGCCCGGATCCGCACCTTGTCCGAGAACCTTCGGACCCGGAACGATCGGGGATACCCTACTGATCGGCATCGACGAATGCAGGAAGGATCACCGACCGGTTATTCGACAAGTGACCGTCCCGTCCGGTTCGATGCACTCCGCCGCCGGGTTCGGAAACTTGCGGTTCGATCGGTGCCGGTCCGCCTTGCCTGCAAACGCGTTGGCGTCCGTGCCGAACATGGGTATCGTAGGGGCCTGCAGCGTTCATCTCCAGCCGACGGGCGAGGTCCGATGGGGGCCGGTCTTCTCCGGCATCCGGACGGGAGCATGTCGAAAGATGGACGCATGGGAACGTCGGGTCGTTGATGTCGAAAGGAAAATCTCGGTTCTGGAGGAACGAATGAATACCCATGTCGAAACCTTCAATGCTGCGGTGGAGCGGATGGAGCGCCGGGCGGCGGAGCGCGATGCCAAGCTGGCCGAGCGCGATGCCAAACTGGCCGAGCGCGATGCGGAACAGTCGCGACGCTCTCTGATCATATCGTTCGCCATCACCGGCATCATTCTCGCCGCCTTGGGCGTGGCCTCGGGCGTGATCATCGCGTTCGGCTGATCCGGTTTCGGCCGCCCGCCGAACCTTCCCCCCAGGGACCGACAGGCTGCGAGGACGAGGATTGCCGACGCCGAACCGACGACGGGAAGACCGTCGGCCCGCCGCCATCCCGACTCCACGCCCCGCCGACCTCCAGCCCCTGCCGGACAGCAGGGTCATCCCATGTGCCGAGGCAGATGCTCCCGGTTTCGTGCGCCTCGCCGGTGTGAGCATACGCTGCCGCGGTCCGGGTGCAGTCCGGATTCCGCACCCCGTCCAGGGGATCCGGAGCCTCGCGGTGCGCCGGTGCCGGACGGCCCCGCCCGGCAAACGGGCTGGCGTCCGCGCCGAACGTGGATATCGTAGGGACATGCAGCGCTCATCTCCGCCCGACGGGCGAGGTCCGATGGGGGCCGGTCTGCTCCGGCATCCGGACGGGAGCACATCGAAAGATGGACGCATGGGAACGTCGGGTCGTTGATGTCGAAAGGAACATCTCGGTTCTGGAGGAACGAATGAACACTCATGTCGAAACCTTCACTTCCGCGGTGGAGCGGATGGAGCGCCGGGCGGCCGAGCGAGACGCCAAGCTGGCCGAGCGCGTTGCCAGGCTGGCCGAGCGCGATGCGGAACAGGCGCGACGCTCTCTGATCACATCGTTCGTCATCACCGGCATCATTCTCGCCGCCCTGGGCGTGGCCTCGGGCGTGATCATCGCGTTCGGCTGATCCGGTTTCGGCCGCCCGCCGAACCTTCCTTTCGGATCCGGAACGATCCGGGATCCCCTTCGTCGACCGGGCATCGATGACCGCAGGACATCATGACCGGTCCTTCCGCGAGAAACCGTCACCTCCGGTTCGATGCACACCGCCGCCGGATCCGGACCCTCGCGGTGCGCCGGCGCCGGACGGCAAACGGGCTGGCGTCCGCGCCGAACGTGGATATCGTAGGGGCCTGCAGCGCTCATCTCCGCCCGACGGGCGAGGTCCGATGGGGGCCGGTCTGCTCCGGCATCCGGACGGGAGCACGTCGAAAGATGGACGCATGGGAACGTCGGGTCGTTGATGTCGAAAGGAACATCTCGGTTCTGGAGGAACGAATGAACACTCATGTCGAAACCTTCACTTCCGCGGTGGAGCGGATGGAGCGCCGGGCGGCCGAGCGCGACGCCGCGCGCGACATCAAGCTGGCCGAGCGAGACGCCAAGCTGGCCGAGCGCGACGCCAAGCTGGTCGAGCGCGTTGCCAAGCTGGCCGAGCGCGATGCGGAACAGGCGCGACGCTCGCTGATCACATCGTTCGCCATCACCGGCATCATTCTCGCCGCCCTGGGCGTGGCCTCGGGCGTGATCATCGCGTTCGGCTGATCCGGTTTCGGCCGCCCACCGAACCTTCCATTCGGATCCGGAACGATCCGGGATCCCCTTCGTCGACCGGGCATCGACGACCGCAGGACATCATGACCGGTCCTTCCGCGAGAAACCGTCGCCTCCGGTTCGATGCACACCGCCGCCGGATTCGGAGCCTCGCGGTGCGCCGGCGCCGGACAACCCTGCCCGGCAAACGGGTTGGCGTCCGCGCCGAACGTGGGTATCGTAGGGACCTGCAACGCTCATCTCCGCCCGACGGGCGAGGTCCGATGGAGGCCGGTCTGCTCCGACATCCGGACGGGAGCACGCCGAAAGATGGATGCATGGGAACATCGGGTCGTTGATGTCGAAAGGAACATCTCGGTTCTGGAGGAACGAATGAATACCCATGTCGAAACCTTCAATGCTGCGGTGGAGCGGATGGAGCGCCGGGCAGCGGAGCGCGATGCGGAACAGTCGCGACGCTCTCTGATCACATCGTTCGCCATCACCGGCATCATTCTCGCCGCCTTGGGCGTGATCATCGCGTTCGGCTGATCCGGTTTCGGCCGCCCACTGAACCTTCCTTTCGGATCCGGAACGATCCGGGCTCCCCTTCGTCGACCGGGCATCGACGACCGCAGGACATCATGACCGGTCCTTCCGCGAGAAACCGTCGCCTCCGGTTCGATGCACACCGCCGCCGGATTCGGAGCCTCGCGGTGCGCCGGCGCCGGACGGCCCCGCCCGGAAAACGGGCTGGCGTCCGCGCCGAACGTGGGTATCGTAGGAGCCTGCGGCGGTCATCTCCGCCCGACGGGCGAGGTCCGATGAGGGCCGGTCTTCTCCGGCATCCGGACGGGAGCACGTCGAAGGATGGACGCATGGGAACGTCGGGTCGTTGATGTCGAAAGGAACATCTCGGTTCTGGAGGAACGAATGAACACTCATGTCGAAACCTTCACTTCCGCGGTGGAGCGGATGGAGCGCCGGGCGGCCGAGCGCGACGCCGCGCGCGACATCAAGCTGGCCGAGCGAGACGCCAAGCTGGCCGAACGAGACACCAAGCTGGCCGAGCGAGACGCCAAGCTGGCCGAGCGAGACGCCAAGCTGGCCGAGCGAGACGCCAAGCTGGCCGAGCGCGTTGCCAAGCTGGCCGAGCGCGATGCGGAACAGGCGCGACGCTCTCTGATCACATCGTTCGCCATCACCGGCATCATTCTCGCCGCCCTGGGCGTGGCCTCGGGCGTGATCATCGCGTTCGGCTGATCCGGTTTCGGCCGCCCACCGAACCTTCCGTTCGGATCCGGAACGATCCGGGATCCCCTTCGTCGACCGGGCATCGACGACCGCAGGACATCATGACCGGTCCTTCCGCGAGCAACCGTCGCCTCCGGTTCGATGCACACCGCCGCCGGATCCGGACCCTCGCAGTGCGCCGGCGCCGGACGGTCCTGTCCGGCAAACGGGCGGGCGTCCGCGCCGAACGTGGGTATCGTAGGGGCCTGCAGCGTTCATCTCCAACCGACGGGCGAGGTCCGATGGGAGCCGGTCTTCTCCGGCATCCGGACGGGAGCACGTCGAAAGATGGACGCATGGGAACGTCGGGTCGTTGATGTCGAAAGGAACATCTCGGTTCTGGAGGAACGAATGAATACCCATGTCGAAACCTTCAATGCTGCGGTGGAGCGAATGGAGCGCCGGGCGGCGGAGCGCGATGCCAAGCTGGCCGAGCGCGATGCGGAACAGGCGCGACGCTCTCTGCTCACATCGTTCGCCATCACCGGCATCATTCTCGCCGCCCTGGGCGTGGCCTCGGGCGTGATCATCGCGTTCGGCTGATCCGGTTTCGGCCACCCGCCGAACCTTTCCCCCAGGAACCGACAGGCTGCGAGGACGAGGATTGCCGACGCCGAACCGAGGACGGGAAGGCCGTCGGCAAGCCGCGGCCCCGACTCCACGCCCCGCCGACCTCCAGCCCCGGCCGGACGGCAGGGTCATCCATGTGCCGAGGCAGATGCCCCCGGTTGCGTGCACCCTCGCCGGTGTGAGCGCGCGCTGCCGCGGTCCGGGTGCGGTCCGGATTCCGCACTCCGTCCAAGAACCTTCGGACCCGGAACGATCCGGGATCCCCTTCGTCGACCGGACATCGACGACCATCAGGACACCATGACCGGTCCTTCCGCGAAAGACCGTCGCCTCCGGTTCGATGCACACCGCCGCCGGATCCGGACCCTCGCGGTGCGCCGGCGCCGGACGGCCCTGCCGCCCGGCAAACGGGTTGGCGTCCGCGCCGAACGTGGGTATCGTAGGAGCCTGCAGCGTTCATCTCCGCCCGACGGGCGAGGTCCGATGGGGGTCGGTCTTCGCCGGCATCCGGACGGGAGCACGTCGAAGGATGGACGCATGGGAGCGTCGGGTCGTTGATGTCGAAAGGAAAGTCTCGGTTCTGGAGGAACGAATGAACACCCATGTCGAAACCTTCACTTCTGCGGTGGAGCGGATGGAGCGCCGGGCGGCCGAGCGCGATGTCGCGCGCGACATCAAGCTGGCCGAGCGCGATGCGGAACAGGCGCGACGCTCTCTGCTCACATCGTTCGCCATCACCGGCATTATTCTCGCCGCCCTGGGCGTGGCCTCGGGCGTGATCATCGCGTTCGGCTGATCCGGTTTCGGGTGCCCGACCGCCGAACCTTCCCCCCCCCAGGGACCCACAAGTTGCGAGGATGGCCGACGCCGAACCGATGACGGGAAGGCCGTCGGCAAGCCGCTGCCCCGACTCCACGCTCCGCCGACCTCCAGCCCCGGCCGGACGGCAGGGTCATCCATGTGCCGAGGCAGATGCCCCCCGGTTTCGTGCACCCTCGCCGGTGTGAGCGCACGCGGCCACGTTCGGGATCCGGAATCCTTCCTTCGCTGCCCGTAGCGGACTTCTCGACAAGAATTCATCGTGAGAAACGAATGCGGAGCACCGTTCGCCCCGAGCTCACCCCCGGAGTCCTGTTCGACCCCCTGCACCAAGACCAAACGGGTATCGGACCGGTCCTCGAAACGGGCATGCCGAGAACCCGTCGACCGAAGCGATGGTTTCCGGACGAGCCCTGAGCGTCGGGGGCCGCCCACCCAAGAGCTTGCGCTCCAAGACCATCGGGCCGATGCTGCAGTACGGTCATCGCAACCATGGAGGTCACGGACGCCGAAGCGCTACGAATCGGGATGGTTGCAGGCCACCCCCCGATCGCCGCTCTGCATCTCCGTCCGCTCGTGCAACCGGCCATCATGCGAGACAGCCCATGCGCGCCCCCGCAGGGTGGAACCGCAGGTTCGGCCCTTGAAACCGGCCATGCCGGCCGGAACGGAGGAGTGTCTGTGCCGAGTTCAGGTGCGTTGCGCAGCGAAACCCGCATCGGAAGCATCTCCGGGTCCGGGTCTTCGTCTGCCGTCCCCCTGTTCGTCGATGGATCCGGCTGCCGGTTCCGATGACGGCAGCCGTGCTCCGGATCCTCGCGCAAGGTCGGGAAGAACCGGAGTGGCCGTTGATGTCGGAGACCTGCGAATCCTGCGAGTTGCGGGTGCGCGAGGCGACGCATCGGCGGGGCCGCTCGATCCCGGGCCGTTCATCGAGAAGCAGGACGATCCGGCGCCCAGGATCGGGCGCGGGGAGAAGACCTGCGTTCGGGAGCCGAAGACGGCCCTGACCACCATGGGTGCGGTTCCGTATCGGCACTCCCGCTGCCGCAATTCGTCCGGAGCGTCGGCGGTGCCGGTCGAGGAACGGCCGGGCCTGTCGGAGAAGGATCGGACTCGGCCGGCAGCCGAAATCACGCGGTTGCTGACGATCCACTGCCCAACCCGCGACGCGAAAGGGTTTCGGGTCAGGGTCGGGGGCATGGATTTTCGTTCCGCACCCTGCAGCACCGGAGCCGGAGCCTGCGCGAACATCGGCCGCGTCTGGGCCCGAAGGCGCCGAACGCCCTTCGGGATCCGGGGGAGATTCGGCAGGAAGCCGTCCGGTGCTCGGATTCCCTCGGCGGCGTCATGGTGCCCTCGTGGGCGGGCGAGGAGGATCGCTCGGAGGTCTCTTGGTGCGAAGCGCCGTGCACGTGCGGTACGGTGCCGGATCAGGATGCTTGGGGTCGGCGACGGAACGCGAGTGCTTTCGGGCGCATACCGGAGCAGGGAAAGCGGCACTCCGGGCGCGAAGGACCAGCGAGATCGCGCATCTCCGGGCCCGATACCCGGATTTCGAGGGGGTTGTGGTAGCGGATGGAGAGGTCAACGGCGGGACGTTTCGGAAGCTGCTCGGCCCGACCGTCGAGGTGCTGGATTTCCGGCATGTCTGCGAACCCGTGCAGGATCCGAACCGGCCCGGACCTCCGGCCGGCACGAGAACGATCGCAGGATTCTGCACCAGGATCCGAGCGGTGCCGACAAGCTGACCCGTGCCGTGCGCGACTTGCGGGATCGTGCTTCCGGCCGGAACCGGCCCGAGATCGATCGGGACGCCCCGGTCCTTGAGGACTGGGTAGCGCAGGCGCTGGCGATACTCCCGAAAACCGGCGAATTCCCGATCGGTTCCAAGTGGGTCGAAGCTGCCGACCGGACTCGGGGCGCCCAACGAAGGAAGCCATCCGATATGCGCTGGCGGCGTGCCGGAGGTCGGGCGGCGGTGCCGGAATTCCGGTCTCCGGCGAATCGGACCGTTTCGCTCCGGCCTGGACGACCCCCATGGCCGCGCTGAACTCACCGGACCGTTCCGACCTCGGTCCGCGTGCCACCTGCCCCTCGCGGCCTGACCGCAACGAGAGAGACGGCACCCGCAAAGCCGTGGCGCCAAGAACTCCACCATGCCGTACGAACTCCGCGCCCTGCGCAACAGGAGCAGAGCCGATCGTGCCGGCCGGAGCCTCACCGGCCGCATGGTAGCCGGTTCCCGACTGGCCCCTGCGGTGATGGGCCTGATCCTGCTGGGCAGCCCGGCCACGGCCGCCGCAGAACTGCCGGTGCCGGTCGCTCAGGCCCTGCGCCACGCCGGCATTCCCCTTGCGGTGTCCTCGGATGACGCAGCCCGCTACCGACGCATTTTCGCCCTGCAGCATCGAGGGGACTGGGCCCGCGCCGAGACCGAGATCGGCAAGCTTCGGAATCCCCTCTTGCTGGGTCACGTGCGCTATCAGAAATTGATGCATCCGACCGCCTACCGGTCGTCGTTTGCCGAGCTCTCGGCATGGCTCGCTACCTATGCCGATCATCCCGGTGCGCATCGGATCCACCGCCTTGCGCGCAGGCGGCAGGGCCCGGACGACGATCGGCCGCCGCAGCCGGTTCGGACCGTCCGTCTCGACGGCTACGGCCCCGACCGGCCCGACGCCGCACGGCAACTGGGCGAGACCTCCGCCCAGCAGGAGTTTGCCCGAGACGTTCTCGAACTGGTGGGAGACGGCAAGTACGATGCGGCGCTGGCGCACCTGCATTCCGGCCGGCACGACCTCCCGGCCGAGCATGCCGCCCGGCTCGAAGGCCGAATTGCGGCGGGCTACTACGCCGATGGCGGCTATTGGCGCGCCTTCACGCTGGCGGCCGGCGCCAGTACCTCCGTGGATCCGGGATTTTCGTGGATCCACCTGCGGGCCGGCCTCGCGGCCCTGCAACTGGAACTGGCGTATTCCGCGCTGGAGCACTTCCGGCAGGCGACGGTCGTTCCCGGAAGCCCCTGGGAGACGGCGGCCGCCGCCTTCTGGGCAGCCCGCACCTACATGGATCTTGGCCACCCCACCGCCGCCGAGGCGATGCTGCATCGCGCCGCGGGATTTCCCGAGACCCTCTATGGACAATTGGCGCAGGAGCAGCTGGGCGTTTCGGGGGACGGCGACTGGACGGACCGGCAGGGGATCACGCTGGATGCGGATTCGGCCTTGTTCGCGCAGCCGGCCGCGCAGCGCGCGATTGCCCTCGTGCAGGCCGGACGGATCCACGAGGCCGACGCCGAGTTCCGGCAGCTCGCCGGGACACACGGGCTCGCGACCGATTCGGAACTGCTGGCCTTCGCGGCGGCGCTCGACCTGCCCGCAGTGCAACTCCGGATCGGCAGCCGCCTGGATCGATCGGGAGTTCGCAACCTTTCGGCCCTGTATCCGGCGGCGGGCTGGATTCGCCGGGCATCGGACGCAGTGGACCAGGCGTTGGTGCACGCCATCATCCGCAAGGAATCCGGTTTCCACATCCGCGCCAAGAGCGCACGGGGGGCCCGCGGCCTGATGCAGGTGCTGCCGCGAACCGCACGGACGCTGACCGGCGACCGGCGACTCCGCGGCCCGGGCGCCGATTTCCTGTACGACCCGGATCTCAATCTCCGCGTCGGCCAGCGCGTGCTGCACGACCTTTTCGCGCACCCCGAGATCCGACACGACCTGATCGGCGCCCTAGTGGCCTACAACGCGGGTCCGCGGCACTGGGTGGCGTGGAAGCACCACCTCGACGCGGACGATCCGCTACTGTTCATCGAGGGCATTCCGCTGCCCGAGACACGGTGGTTCGTGAAACGCGTGCTTTCCAACCTGTGGATCTACCGCGACCGCTTCCGACAGCACAAGCCGTCCCTGCGTGCGCTCGGCCGCGGCCGGTGGCCGCAGTACGTCCCGCTGGATTCCGGAACCGAAGAAGGAGATACGGCGTACGATGCCGAACCTTGATGAATCGAGGCCGTTCCTGCCGGTCCAGATCGCGGTTCTGACCGTGTCCGATTCGCGGACGCTATCCGAGGACCGATCCGGCAACCTCCTGACCGAACGCGTCACGGCTGCGGGACACGTCCTGCAGGCCCGGGCGCTGGTCGCCGACGACCCCGACCGGATCGAGCGGCAGGTGCGCGCATGGACGTCCGATCCGGCGGTGGATGCGGTCATCGCGACCGGCGGCACCGGAATCACGGGGCGCGACGTCACGCCGGAAGCGTTCCGGCGCGTTCTCGAGAAGGAAATTCCGGGGTTCGGGGAGCTCTTCCGGATGTTGAGCTTCTCGAAGATCGGAACGTCGGCCCTGCAGTCCCGAGCGCTCGCGGGAGTGGCCGACGGCACCTACCTGTTCGCGCTGCCGGGCTCCCCCGGAGCCTGCCGCGACGGTTGGGACGGCATTCTCGTCCATCAGCTCGACAACCGGTTTCGCCCGTGCAACCTGGTGGAATTGATGCCCCGGCTCAACGAACATCGCCGCTGACCGCTCCAAGGCCCGTCTGTCCGGCAGGCGGGACCGGCAGGCCGGGGCGTGATGACGATGGTTCCGTCCGCGGTCGGGGTCGTCTGGGCGTCGATCCCGCCTCCGGTGCGGGGTGCCGTGTGGATGATTCTCGCAAACGTGTTCTTTACGCTGATGAACACGTTGGTTCGCGAGTTGTCCTCCCGGTACGGGCTGTTCGAATTGTTGTTGGTCCGGTCGCTGTTCGGGGTCCTGTTTGTCCTTCTGCTGGTCTGGCCGGCCGGCCTTCGGTCCCTCCGAACCCGGCGTCCGGGTCTGCAGGTGGTCCGGGGTCTGCTCGGATTTGCGGCCATGTACCTGTGGTTCTTCTCGGTCAGCAGCATTCCGCTCGCGCAGGCCACGGCCATCAACTTCTCGGCCCCGGTCTTCGCAGCGGTACTGATCGCCTTGGTGCTCGGCGAACGCATGCGAGCCCGGCGCTGACTGCCACCGCGCTGGGATTCGTCGGAATGCTCGTCGTCCTGCGGCCGGGGTTCGCGGAGTTCTCGGTTGCGGTGGCGGCGGCATTGGGCGCATCCATGCTGATGGCGGTCGGCGCGACCGTGGTCAAGGTGGTGGCCCGGACCGATCATCCGAATGCGGTCGTGCTCTACGTGCCGCTGTTCCTGTCGGTGTTCGCCGTCGTTCCCGCCCTGCTGGACTGGACTCCCCCGGGGGCCGCGGACCTCGCACTGATGGCCCTGCTCGGTCTGTTCGGCACCCTGGCCCATCATTGCTGGGTGCGAGCCTTCGCCGTCACCGAAGCCACGGCCGTGCTGCCGTACGATTTCGTCCGGCTGCCGATGATGGCATGCGCCGGGTACGTCCTGTACGCCGAGACTCCGGATCTCTGGACCTGGATCGGAGCGGCCGTGATCCTGGGCAGTTCGGTCTACATGGCGCATCGGGAAAGCCGTGCGCACCGGCGTCGCCCATGAAGCGGCGGGTTCGAATTCCCGTGTCGGCGCACACCCGGGCCGCGCTGTTCATCCTGTGCAGTGCGGCGACGTTCCCGGTGATGGGGGCACTGGTCAAGTTTCTCTCGACCGACTTCCATCCTCTCGAGCTGGCGTTCTTCCGGTGCCTGTTCGGCGGCGTCGTGCTGATTCCGTTCTTCCTGCGCCGTCCGGCCGCGATCGTCACGGCCCGACCGAAGCTGCATCTCCTTCGGTGCGGGCTGGGAGTGGTCTCCATGTGGACGGGGTTCGCGGCGCTGGCCCTGCTGCCGCTGGCGGAGGCGGTGACCCTGGGGTTCACCCGCATCCTCTTCCTGATTCCGCTGGCCGTCCTGATCCTGGGAGATCGCGTGGACCTGACCCGCTGGCTCGCCACGCTGGCCGGTTTCGGCGGCATCGTGCTGATGGTCGATCCGTCGAACGCGAACCTCCCGGTCACCGGCGTGGCCCTCGCGCTCGGATCGGCCCTGATCATCGCCGGAATCAAGCTGACGGTGAAGGCGCTGGCCGAGACCGAGGCCACGCTCACGATCCAGCTCTGGTTTGCCGGCTTCTCCACCCCGGCGACCCTGATCCCGGCCCTCTTCGTCTGGCGCTGGCCGGAACCTCTGGAACTGCTGCTTCTGCTGGCTGTCGGCGGGGCCGGAACACTGGGACAGGTGTTCACCGTGCTCGGGCTGCGCGGCGTGCAGCCGAGCGCGGTGATGCCCGTCGACTATACGCGCCTGATCTTCGCGACGTTCTACGGTTTCCTGCTGTTCGGGCAGCTGCCCGGCATCACCACGATCCTGGGGGCCGGCATCATCGTGGCGGCCACCCTCTGCATCGTCCGGCGCAGCGAACGGGGGGCCGCCGCGCACCTCGGGCTCATCCGGAGACGCTGACCGGGGCATGAATCAGGAAGGTCCCTCCCCAGAACAGAGCGGCCGCCGTGACCCACTTGCGGACCGCGCGGTACCACACGGGCGCGATCTCCTTGCGGACGGCGCGCAGGTCGGCGGCGTGCGACGCGAGAAACGCTCCGAGGAACAGCACGATCACCCAGAAGAAGTCCACGAAGCCTGCCAGCGCGGCCAGTCCTGCCGCTGCCGGAAGGAACGGCACCACCCACCAGAACGCATGCTGGCGAAAGCCCCGACCGGCGGCGGCCAGCGTCAGTCCCAGATGCAGGGCCCCCAGAAACGCGAGCGCCGCCAGTGCGTAGTTGAGGCCCGTCAGATAGGCATAGTCGCGCCACGCCCCTTCCAGCAGCCACAGGCCGCCCGCCGCGCCCACCAGCGGCACGGTCGTGCCGACCGTGGCCAACCGGGCCCCCGTCGGGGTAGGTTCTACCGGCCGGGAGGGATCCATGCGGACTCCATGGAGGATGCCAGATCGATGTCGAGTTGCGTGACCGCCCCCACGTCGTGGGTGGCGAGCGTCACTTCGATCCGGTCGTACGTGTGGGTCCACTCCGGATGGTGATTCATGCGTTCCGCGACTTCGGCGATCTCCGTCATCCACGCGAACGCGGCCCGAAAGTCGCGGAAGCGGTACCGCTTCCGAATGGCCGCGCGGTCCGGATGCCGCTCCCATCCGGTCAGGCGGCCGAGCGCGTCGGCGAGCTGATTCTTCGTCAAGGGTGCTGTCATGAGGGTTCGCCCGGATCTTCTCCCGCCGTCCGACCGGAGATCATGCCACACGGAGCCCGGCCATGAGGGAAGCTGCCGGCGAAACCCGGCCGCGGACGTTCGGGCGGGCCCCTTCCCTCGACGACATTGCGGCCATCGCAGCCACCGAACTCGAACGCTTGCCGGAACCGTTTCGCTCGCAGGTCGGACCGGTGGCGTTTCGGGTGGAGGAGGTCTGCGACGACGAGGTCCTGCGCGACCTTCGCCTCGACAGTCCCTTCGAACTGCTGGGTCTGTATCAGGGCGTCGCCATCGGCCACAAGGATTCCGCTTCCGTCCCCGAGGGCCCCGACATGGTGTTCCTGTACCGGCGGGCCCTGATCGACTACTGGGCGGATTCCGACGACCGATTCGAGGCGATCGTGCGCCATGTGCTGATCCACGAGATCGGCCACCATTTCGGCCTGAGCGATGCCGACATGGAGCAGATCGAGGCCGAGACCCGATAACGCAGGTCAGTCGCGACAGGCGTCGGCCAGCGGCCGCGTCTCCAGTTCGGGCACGCACACGCCGTCCGCACCCGCCGAGATCAGGCAGGCATGCTCCCGCAGGGAAACTTCGATATCGCGTTCGTCGCACTGTCGCACGTCCCAGTTCTGCAGCGTGGCCTGGTCGTCGTCGGTGCGGAAGCAGCGCGAACGTCCCCCCTCCAGCCAGAGCATCATGTTGCCGGTGCGCACACCCAGCGGGTCGACGCCGTCATTGCGCACGCAGATCAGCTTGGCCGAGGCCGGCAGCGCGGCAACCCCGACCACACCCAACAGTGCACCGACCAGCCATCGAGATCCCGCAGTCATCTCTTCTCCCTCTCCCCCTGCGATGGATGTTCCTCAAGATGGCTCCAGCATAGGGTGCTGCGGGGCAGCGGGAAACCGGATCCTCACCACCGGTCGGCGTGCGGCGCGTCCGAACGGCGCGGGCCGGCGCCCGCCTGCCGGTCTCCCGGATCCCGGGTCAATCCGGCACCGCGATCGCTGGTTCCGGCGCGTCCGGGCCCACCAGCCACCGTACTGCCCGGACGGCGCACAGCGCTCCGATCAGCTGCGCCAGGATGAAGGGCAGGGCGTCGCCCGGTCGAATTCCGGAGAAGGTGTCGGACAGGCTGCGGGCGATGGTGACGGCAGGGTTGGCAAAGGAGGTGGACGCGGTAAACCAGTATGCAGCGGAAATGTACAGGCCCACCAGCCCGGGGAGGGCGGCCGGGCGAAAGCGGAGCCCGATCAGGATGGTCGCCACCAGCCCGAACGTCGCGACCGTTTCGGCGAACCACTGGCCCGGACCCACGACGATCCCACGCTGCTAATCCAGCGGCGATCGGCGAGATTTTTCGGTCTGCGTCGCGCTGCAATCGTGCTGCCAAGGCTCCATTAGACCCTCTCGGCGCGAAAAATTGCGATCAAGGAGCGATCTGTGATGACGCAAGCCCCAACGCACTCGGATTCCGCGTCTCGGAATCAGCGTGGGATCACCGTGGGCCCGGACCGCTCCACACCGTCTCCGCAAGCTGCAACGGAAACTGCCCGAACATGAGATGGGCGATGCCGGTACCCACGATGCCTCCGGCAATCTGCACGGCTGCATAGGTGGCGGCCGTGGCGGGCCGGAGGTCGCCGCGGACCGCGAATGCAAGGGTCACGGCCGGGGATTGAGGTGCGCTCCCGATATCGGTCTCAGAGCCTGTGCGGAAACTATTGAGCGACCCCGATTCTGGTACCTGCGATGTGGCTGGAGAGTACATCGGGATCAAACAAGCCCATTCCACATCTGTCAGATTGCTTTCGAAGCGGTCTCTCCGACGCCGATACTTTGCACGAGCGGCCAGAATCGGGACCGCTCCATAGTTTCCGTACAGGGTATCTACTCACCCCCTACTGATGACGAAGATCGATCCGCTTCTTGTCAGCCGGAACACGCACCTCCGGTCATCGGTCGCGAGCGAGTTAAAGGGGCAAGGGAAAATGCCGGATCCGGGCCCGTCAGGAAAAACGATTCGTCATCAATAGGGGGGGGGTGAGTAGATAGTGCCCGCACCGAAAAAGTACAATGGTTTGACTCTGAAAGTGGAATCGTGATATAGAGGGGACGAAGAATCCCGCTTTGATGCGGGAATCGGCCGATGCGGTCGAGAATCGGCCGGATGTTCGGAAATCTTCGCGAGAAGTGCCCTGCGAACCGTCCTTCGCCGGCAGATGGAATGGGGTCAGGTTGCGATCGAGGAGATCGAGATCGACGAGAGCTCGCGGGATGACCTTCCGCCGCTGCTGCTCGGACTTCGGCACGTGTATGCCGACCGGTCGGTTCGTGCCCGGTGGTTCGAGATCCTGGAGCAGGGGATCCTTCCCGAGGTGTCCCACACGAAAGGGCGTCCCGGCATGGAGCTGTGGAGGATCCTCGTGATGGGTCTCCTGAAGCAGGTCCTGGGGTGTGACTTCGATCGTCTGCACGAGCGGGTGAACCAACACCCTACCGTTCGGAAGTTTCTGGGACACTCCGGCTTCTGGGACGAGACCCGGTACCGGTATCCCACGGTGGTACCCAACGTGAGACTGCTGACGCCGGACGTGCTGGGGGAGGTGTTGCCGCGGATCGCGGAGAGCGGCCATGCGCGGGTGCGGAAGCGGAAGCGGAAGCGGAAGAGCGGCCCGGGCGGTCGCCCGTCGGAGGAGCCCCTGCGGGGCCGCTGTGATTCGTTCGTGGTGAAGACGGATGTGCACGTCCCGACGGACGTTAACCTGCTGTGGGATGCGATGCGTTGCCTGGTGCGCGAGATGGGCCGCTCAGCCCTGCGGGCGGGGGTGTCCGGATGGCGGCAGTGGCGGCCTCGGAGCCGGAGGCTGCAGCGGCTCTTTCCGAAGGTTCGGCGGACCCGGCGGGCCCGTCCGGGGCCGATCCAAGCGTACCTCGACGCCTGCTGGGAGGAGGTCCGACGGGCGGAAGCGACGGTTCCCGCGCTTCGGGAGCACGGCGTCGGAGCCCCCACGATTCTCCGGATCGAGTCGTACCTCAAGCCTGCCCGGAGGCAGCTCGACCCAGTGGACCGCCGCCTGCGGAAAGGCGAGAAGATCCCGCAGGAAGAGAAGGTGGTTTCGATCTTCGAGGAGCACACGCGCGGGTGTGTGAAGGGCACGGCCGGGGTGCCGGTGGAACTCGGAGTGCCGGTGGCCGTGCTGGAGGATCAGCACGGCTTCCTCCTACACTCCCGGATCCTGTGGGAAGGCGGAGACGTGGATCCTGCCGTACCCATGATCCGGGAAGCGCAGGCCCGCTTCCCCGACCTCCGCCTGTGCAGCTTCGATCGGGGGTTCCACCGTCCCTCCAACCGGATCGCACGGGACGAACGGCTGGATCACAACGTGCTTCCGAAGAAGGGAAAACTCGGTCCGGCCGACCGGAAACGGGCCGTCGACCCGACGTTCCGGGAGATGCGCCGGCAGCATCCGGCCGTGGAGTCCGCCATCCATCATCTCGAGCAGCGCGGCAGGGACCGGGTCCTGTCGTAGGGGGCGGAGGGTTTTGCGCGGAGGGTGGCGCTCTCCATGGTGGCCTTCCATGTCCACCGCATCGGGTTGCTGCTGCAGAGACAGGCCCGGCGGGCCCAAGCCCGACGACGACGAAGACGCGCCGCCTGACAGCGGCGCCCTCCACCCCGTCCGCGAAGCTCGCCGGGAGCGGGAACGGAACCGCTCGCCCTAGCGTCCGGATTCTGGGTGGGAAGGGCCCGGATGCCGCTGCGAATCGGCAGGAATCCCCTGGAAACGGAGCGACCGGAGGCCCCGGAGGGTGGGTCCAACCCGAAATTTCGCCGGAAGGAAATGACCATTTTCGGTGCGGGCACTAGATACCGTACAGGCTCTCAGGCCCGTGATCAGGACCACCAGGATCGCTCCGGTGGCGAGGGTATTGCCGAGGAGCGCAACGGCCCGATCGTCGGCCAGGCTGTCGGCCATGATGCCGGATCCGACCACGGTAGCGACGAGCAGGGCCACGCCGGCGGCTTCGGCCGCATGTTGGCGGACTCGATCACGCTCCACGATGCGAGCCCCCCGACCGGGCCGGGGTCGGCCCGCCACCTTCCATCACCGCTCCGGCGCCCGTGTCTCGGGGCCGCCGACGGGCACACCCCGGTCGTCGGCCCGAGAGCCGGCCGTCGCGCGCTCTCCCGGCAGGGGCCGGGAGCGGAGCGATGCGGCGGTCCTGGCCGGTTCGTGTCTTTCCGGCCCGCACTTCGAGGGGACCGGACAGGGTGCTTTCCGATCCATGGAGACCCCCGGCACTGGAGCGGACCGGGAACCCGGCCGGACCTTCTGCAATCGGCACGCGACCCCCCGAACGCCGCACCGAACGGGACGGCGTCCGCAGGGCCGCAAGAGCAAGCTGGACACTCCTCTGCACGGCGTATCGAGAGATCGACCGTTCGTCAAGGGCAGCACCGGATGGGACAGGGCTCTTCGGTTGTCGTCCCGGCGATGACCTTCGCGAGGTGGCGGTGCGCCCGACCCGAGCGCACGTGCGCTCGGGTCGGGGACCGTCGGGGGAAGGGACGACGCCCGATCGCACGGCACGGCGCGACCGGGATCGCGCCGCCGGACGGGGCCACCGGACAGCCGTGCTCGAACCCGCGAAACCGCGCGCCTAGTGAGCCCGGATGCACCGGCAGCGGCCACGGAAACCGGCGCGCAGGGAACAGGGCCGCCTCGAGCATGCCCGGTCCGTGCCGCATCAGCACTCCAGACCTGACCATAGAATGGTCCTGCCGGATGAGGGCGCACGTCCCGCTACCGCGGGGCGGAAACCGGCCGTGGCCGGGCGGCCATACCGGTTTCCGTGATTCGGATCCAGCTGGAGTCGACATGACGACCTCCGACTCGAACGGACTCGTCGAACGCCGGGACGAACTGCCGCGGGAGTGGGCGCGCGCCGGCGACCTCCGCCTGGGTTCGCTCCGGAACCGGTAGCGGCAGTGCGGCACGTCCGCCTGCCGCTGGGCGGCCGAGGGTGCGCAGCGGCAGGACCCGGATTGCCGGCCGGCCGAACCGGGCCGGGATCCCGGGGCATCGCGCGGCCGCATCCTTCCCGCCGAAGCGGTCGAACGAATTGGGAGGTCGGATGGCGCCGTACCGGCGCCTTGGCGGGCGGGTGCGCGATCTGGTGGACGTCGGCGGCCGGATCTGCGATGTCCGACCGGACGCGCGCACGCCGGCGCCGCCGGAACCGGAGAGGGACGCGCCCCCATCGGCCTCGCCGGCAGGGGAGTGCGACAACCTCGTCGGCACCCCTCGCAAGCAAACGGGCAGGCGCGGTACCTTCCCGGGCGCCGAGGCTGTTATCGCACCGCGATTCGCCGCGGAGAGCCGGCGCTTCGACGGCTTCCGGAAACGACACGCCGAGACAGAGCCGTGAATCTCCCGACTGCAACGCACACCTAGGCAGCCGGCCCGCCGGATTCCACCGGAAGCCGAAGAACGGATACCGATCCCGCAGTCCAGCCATGGCATGTTTCCCCTCCGCAGAGTCGGGACATGCACCCACCGGAGGGCCCGCCGCCGGCCGGATTCCGGCCGGCGGTCTCGTGCGGCCTCTGTCTCGACCGCAGGTCGTTCCGGCTCCATGAGCAGCGATCCGATCCTGCCCGATGTTCTTGAGCGTGGGCTGATCACCGTATTTTGCGGTTCGGCCGTCGGCCACACCTCGGCAAGGCTGGGTGCCTACTATGCCCGAAGCGGCAATCGGTTCTGGACCATTCTGCACGAGGCGGGCTTTACCGACCGCAAACTGCGCCCGGAAGAATATCGCCGAGTCCTGCACTACGGTCTCGGTCTCACCGACCTCGCCAAGCACGAATTCGGCAACGACTCCGACTTGTCGGCCCGAGCCTACGGGGTCCAGGCGTTGCGGGAAAAGGTCGAGCGGTACCGTCCGCACGTTCTCGCGTTCACGGCCAAGACGCCGGCACGGGTCTTTCTTGGCGAGCAGTTCGGAGTTGCGCTGGCCTCCGGACCGGACGGCTACGGGCCGCAACCGCAACGTGTGGGCGGCGCCCGGTTGTGGGTGCTGCCGTCCACTTCGGGTCGAGCGCAGAGGTTCTGGAAGCAGGAACCGTGGCACCAGCTCGCGCGGCTTCATCGCGCCGCTCGAGGATCTGCGGACGGCGTCTGACCCGCGTGGCGTTTCCGGTCCGCCGCACGAAGAGAGGTGTCCGCGTGCGGCTTGGCCGGGCCCCGGCAGTCGGGCACGTGCTTCCGGGGGCACCGCGAACCTGTCGGAGCGCACTGCCTCCCGTTGCCGCGGGGCTCGACGACGGGATCCGTAGCCGGAGCGGCGGAACCGCTCCGGCGCGAGCAGTCGCCGGCTTCGGGTTGCTTGTCCCCGGACCGTCCTGTACGGTCGCGCCACGCGAGGCTCCGATGGAAGCCGGGCACCACGCTCGACCATTGTGGCGCATGAGTGGCTCGTGAGCCGGACGGACGCCATGATCCTGGGTATCGGTGCGGGTGCGCCAAGCGTCTGCGGCAGCTGTCTACCTCCTGCGGCCGACCGACCAAGGTACTGCGCGTTCCTTCCGGGCCCCTCCGGTTCGTCGTCCAAGGCGGCACTTCATGGCGCACCGGGTCCGGATTGACGTGGCGGGATCGGCCGGGACCGCAAGGATGCCCTCGTCCGCACGGCAATCCGCATCTCGGGCAGCACCGTCGGCGTGAGCGAGCTGGCGACCCGGGTCGTCTCCCCGTCCCGACCCGTTCCGACGCTGGCGGAAGACGTACGCGCTCTCCTGCTCACGTCCCCGCGCTCCCTGCCGCCGAAATACCTCTATGACGAGACCGGTTCCGACCTGTTCGACCGGATCTGCCGCACCCGGGACTACTATGTCACCCGCACCGAAGATGCGCTGCTCACGGAGGTAGCTGCAGACATCGCAGGAACGGTGCAGCCGGCCACCGTGTTCGAGTTCGGAAGCGGCATGTCGCGCAAGACGCCGCAGATCATCGACGCATGCGGCCGGGCCGGACCCCTGGCTACCTATGCAGCATTCGACATTTCGCCGGATGCGCTGCGCGCCGCCGGTCGATCCCTCCAGCGGGTTCATCCGAGTCTCGCCGTGCAGCTGTTCGTGGGCGACTACACCGCCGGGCTGGACGCGTTACCGGTCCCCCGGGGACCGCGCCTGTTCCTGTTTCTGGGTGGAACCATCGGGAATTTCAGCGAAGCGGAGGGGATCCGCTTCCTGCGCGACCTAGCCGCCAAGATGGACCACGGCGACTTCCTTCTGATGGGCGCCGATCGGATCAAGGACCGGCAGGTCCTGCACGATGCCTACAATGATTCGGAAGGGCTGACAGCCGCTTTCAACCGGAATGTGCTCCGCGTGCTGAACACGCGTCTCGGCGCGGATTTCGATCCGGAGTCCTTTCGACACGCCGCCGCCTACTGTACGCAGCGCGCCCAAATCGAGATGCGGCTGGTTGCGACGCAGCCGCACACCGTGACGATCGATCGGCTGGGCGTGCAGGTGCAGTTTGCGCGTGAGGAATCCATCCTCACCGAAATCAGCCGAAAATTCAGTCGCGAATCGCTCGAGCACTTGTTGCAGCGCGCCGGCTTCGTCCTGCATCGCCATTACACGCCCGACAATGAGTACTTTTCGCTGGTACTCGCGGGAATCGCACAGTCCGAGGGCCCGCCGCACGGCCGCCCGGCCCGCGTTCGGCACCCGACCCGGTGAACCGGGGCCGGGGATCGCCTGCCGCCACGCTTCGTTCCGGCCGGCCCGTGGGGACCGGCCGGTTCGTGCGAGGGCCCAAGGGCCGCCGCCTGTCAGGAGGGACAGGATGCCCCGGAGGGCGCCGGTCGGTCGCGTCCTTGCCGCGCCCGGGCCGGAGATTCGGTCTTTCGCTGCGCGCGGCCGCCGCCCGGCCCAAGAGGCCAGCCGTCAGGCTGCCCGGCGGCCGGATCCTTCTGGACGACACGGATTCCGGGCCGCCGATGGAGGTTCGCGGCCGGCCGGGGCCACGGCGAGGCGGCCCCACGAGCAACGAAATCCGCAGGACTCCGGAAATCGATTGGAGCGGGCGATGAGATTCGAACTCATGACTTCTACCTTGGCAAGGTAGCGCTCTACCCCTGAGCTACGCCCGCTCGCTCCGACCGACATCATAGAGCACGGCCGATGTCGTGCAACGTTCGGTCACCCGCCGGGATCGGCAGCGGAGCCGCGTGCGCGGGCCGCCGTTCGGAGAACCAACGAGGGGCGGGCGGCGCGGCGGCAACCCGGGCACCGGACGGCGCGCCCGCGGACCTTTCAACAGCCCGTTGTTGACGCAAACTAGTAGTACGGAATCATTGGATTGATGGGTATAGAGACTTCAGTTTCACCCGGGCGTCTGCCGTCGTGAACCGCCAGTCGACGGTGCCGCCGGCCGCGTTGCGGCGCTTGACCCACGCCGCGGTCTCCCGCAGCATGGTGGCGCGATCAGGAATGCGTCGTCGAAGACACTGTCGCGACAACGCGCCGATTTCGATTTCGGCCATGTTGAGCCAGCTTCCGTGCTTCGGCGTGTACCGAAACTCGAACCGCTTTCGCACCCGCATGGCCTCCCGGGGTGCAAAGGCTTCATACAACGACGCGGGGCCGTGTGTGTTCAGGTTGTCCATGACCAGTACAATCTTCTTTCCGGGGAAATGATCGTCCGCGAGTTCCCGGATGAACTGCGCCCAGTCCCGCGCCGTGCGGCGATCGGTGACCTTTACCGTACGCCAGTTTTCATTGGGCGCGAACGCCAGGAAGAGATTGGCCGTACCGTTTCGCTCGTATTCGTAGTCGACGATTTCCGGCTGCCCGGGCCGCACGGGGCGGGGAAGGCGGGTTTCCTTCGTCTGCTGCCGGCTGGTCTCATCCATGCAGACCAGGACCTCGTCTTCGGCAAAATCCCGCTGGTACGTGTCCAGCACCTCCTCCATCGCCGCCACGAACGGCGCATTGCGGCTCGGGGGAATGCACCAGTACTGCTTCAGCCAAGGCTTGATCTCCTTTTTTTTAGAGTCTTCCGTACCGTTTCTTTCGAGATGCTCTCGACGATCTCCATCTCCATCAGACGACCGGCCAGCAGCTTCAGTGTCCAGCGAACACAACCCTCGGGCGGGGAAGAACAGGCCAGAGCCACCAGCTTCGCTTCCTTCGCCCCGTCCAGGAGTTTCGGTCGGCGGTTCTCCTGCTCCCGACGGCGGAGGGCGGCCTCCAGACCCTCCAGAACACAGCGCTTGCGCAGGCGTTCGACCGTCGAAGCACCGATACCCAAGCCGCGCGCGATGTCCACATCTCGGAGTTTGCCGCCGTCGCGCCCTTCGTCCGCCATCAGGAGAATCTGCGCCCGACGACGACGCCAGGCGGCTCCGGTACCGTCGACGATCGCTTGGAGTTCCCGGCGCTCCGGCACCGAAAGGCTCACTCGATAGAGCTTCCTACCCTGAGGGTTGGCCATGATCCACTCCGATCCCCGCACCGAACCCCTGCAGACAGGCTCGGTTCCCGGAAACCGGATCCGTCCGATCCCCAAGAGAGCATGAGCGCCTGCATGTTCGGCATCGGGTCTGTGGGGATGAACAAAAAAGCGCCGTACCGATCGGGCGCTCACGCGTGCCGACACGCACCGACACGGACCGACACGGACCGACACGGAAATCTTGCCAGAATACTATCGTCAGTTCAACGTTTCCGTACTACTAGCTCATGCGGTTCCCTTCTGATTGGACGAATTCGAGTCCGGTCTTGAATTTCCGCCACGCCTGCCAGATTTTGGCAGTACCCGGAAGCGGCTGACGTTTGCTGGGCCGGAAGCCCGCCATGCGGGCGAGATCGACCACGAAGGTGCGGATGTCGGGCGGCTTCCCGGGCGGGGCACGGAGGATGCGATCGTACCGGAGCCATCGGTAGAGAACCCCGATTTCGCGGTCGGTGAAGAACTCGAGGGCGGCGCGGTCGGGCGGGTCGCGCGCGAGGCGCTCGAGGTCCATGACCCGCCATGCGGTGATGGCATCGAAAGCGAGGCACTTGCGCAGGTCGTCGGCGTCCTGCAGCTTGCGTTCTTCGATCCGGGCGCCGACCTTGAGGACCCGGAAGATCGGCGTCCGGTCGTCCCGGTTCTTCGGCGGCACGAGGTGGACGGCGGCGGCGCGGAGCTCAAGGATCACGGTGCGCTTGAGGCGCCGACGGGGTCCGCCGCAGGCGGCGAGGTGGACCGTCTTCGTTCCCAGGACCGGCGGCTCCGCCATGGCCTCCCACAGGTCCGCCACGGAGCCGTCGCTGCGGACCACCCGTCGCTGCCGGCCGCGGTCGGAGCGCACGAGGAGCCCGACGCCGCCGGCGCGCGCCTGTACGAACCTTTCCCAGATGTCGCCTTCGCGGCCGCAGACCGTGACCACCCGGGTGTCGGGGCAGGCGGCGGCCAGCTGGCGGGCGCGTTCGAGTCCCTGAAGCCAGCGCACACTCTCCGGCTTGACCGCGTCGCGGTCCGGGGCTGCCGTGCCCTCGCGCTCGGTGGCGTCGCGGTCCGGGGCTTCCGTGCCCTCGCGCTGGGTGGCGTTGAGGTCGATCACGCCGAGCGGGCGGCGGCCCTCGGTCACCGCCAGCGTGAAATGGGCAAGGATTCCCCGGGTGCCCGAGCCCCCGCCTCCAAGGTTCACCCGCCCTTTCGTCTTGCAGTGCCCGTTGTACTTCAGCGTCGTAGTGTCCTGCAGGGCGAGGACGACCCGCTCCTGCCGGCAGCGTTCGACCGTGGCTTCGGCGTGGGGATCGAGGATGTGTTCCATCGTGACCCGGGCGCTGGACAACAGCCGGTACGCGGCCTTCTGCGCGGCGGCGGACGGGAAGATCACGGGCAGGGACGCGCCCGGAGCGTTCTCCCAAGCCCGGCCCATCGCCAGCACCCGCGTGCGTACGCGGCCGTCGGGATGCGAACCGCGGCCATACTCGATGTCGGCCCAGTCGGCGTTCCCGGGCCGCCACGGCTCCGACGTGGTACCGAGGACGGCGCCCCGCTCCCGAGACAGGACCTCGCGCCAGCCCTCGGCCAAGGGCCGGATCCACACCGCCTTCGGCGCGGTCGCACGGCCTCCCGGCGGCCGGCCCGAGGTCGGTTCGGCGCAGCGGCTCCACCCGGCCGCACGATAGCAGGTGCCGCGGTGTTCGGGTCCCACATACGTGTAGACCGCCTGCGGCCGGGTCCCGTGCGCCGCCTTCCAGTCCGCGGCCAGGCGCGCCGTCGACCGGGCCAGCACGTGCGAGGCCAACCGGGCGACCCGGACGCCGGGCAGCAGGAGAAAGCGGTGCTGCTGGACCAGCTGCGCCAGATTCGCGGCCCGCGCCGTCGCCGACCAGCCGATGGCCGCGTCCCGGGCCGCCTGATGCCAGCCTGCGGCCGTATACCCGAGGCCGCCGAGACGGCCGTGGCGCGACGACACGACCCAGAAGTTGAGGACCTTCCCCGGCCGGTGCTTCCAACCCTGCGGATGATGGGTCTCCATCATCTCGCGCCAGCGGCGCCGGTCCGGGGCCGCGCCCACCGGGACCAGGGTGACCGCCCCGAGATCCGCCAGCGTGCACGCCAGCTTCCGGTCCGGGTCGGTGCGCGCCACCTCGCCGCCCGGACGGCCCGGCGTGCGGCACGGACCCGGCCGCGCCGCGGGCAGCACGAACCCCGCCCGCTTCGCGATCCCGGGCAGAACCCCGCGCGCCTGGGACACGCAGGGCGGGCCCCGGGCGTTGCGCCAGTCCTCGCGTTCGCACAGCTCGCGCGCCAGCGCATGACGCGTCCGGCCGGCCTCGGCCGCCGCCGCCTTCAGCCACTCGACCGTGTCGGCGCGGAGATGTCGAAGTCCGACTTGCATGCCGTCACCATGACGGACGGACCGACGCACGTCAAGTGTGGCGGCATGAAAGCCCGCGGACCGCTTCGACCTCCGCCCGGGCCGGAACCGGCTGCTCCCGCCGGAGGACCTTGCGCCCAATGCCGTGCCCGAGGTCTCCGGCCCCCGGATGCGGCCAACGGCTTCTGGTCTGCCGCAGCACGCGGCCGGCCCCCGTGTGCACTGGGACCGGCCGCACCGTGGCCCGTTGATGCCCTACGGTCGGTCCACGCTGGCCGCGGAACCGGGATCGTTCCTCGCTCCGGACGGGCTCGTTTGCTGATCGCATTTCATGATCTTCCGGATCCCGCTGGGACGGGATCCGGAACGGGGGTCCGGCATCGCGCGGGACCGCTTCCGGTCTGCCTGCTTTCGCACCCCTCGCTTCGTTGACCGGCGACGGCCTTGACCGCAACCGGAAACCGTGCGACCATTTCTAGCTCCGTCGGTGGGTCTCCGAGAGGGCTTGGTGCCCTTGCCGTCCGTGCACTCGATGCCGGTACCGGGAATCCGGTTCGACGGCCCGTCACCCCAGGCACGGCAAGCCTTCGCTTGATCGGGAATTTCATGCAGGATTCCGACACCCTGATCGGCGGTGCGCGCGCCGCTGCCTCCGACTACATCTTCGATACCAACACCGCCCGGTTCAGCGCAGAGGTCATGTCCGCGTCGCGGACCCGGCCGGTGATCGTGGATTTTTGGGCGGAATGGTGCGGTCCGTGCAAGCAGCTCACGCCCCTGCTGGAAACGGCCGTCCGCGCCGCCGGCGGCAAGGTGGCCCTGGCTCGGGTCAATGTCGATCAAAACCAGACGTTGGCGGCCCAGTTGCGGGTGCAGTCGCTGCCGATGGTCTATGCGTTCGTCGATGGCCAGCCGGTGGACGGCTTTGCCGGAGCCCTGCCGGCGTCCGAAGTGCGCGCCTTCGTGGACCGCGTCGCTCAGCAGTCGGTGAGTGCGGTGCAGCAGCAGATCGAACAGGCGCTGGATGCGGCCGATGCCGCCCTTGCCGAGGACGCGAGGAAGGCGGCGGACCTCTATTCGGCCGTGATCGAACGCGACGGATCGAACGCGCGCGCGATTGCCGGCCTCGGGAAGGCGATGCTCAAGGCCGGCCGCACGGCGGATGCGCGGGACATACTCGAGAACGTTTCGGAGGATCTCGTCCGCGACCCCGCCATCGAGTCACTCCGCGCGGCGATCTCGCTGGCCGCGGAAACCCGCTCGGCCGGCGATCTGCCCGGCCTGCGGGCCAAGGTGGAAACCGACCCGGACGATCACCAGGCCCGCATCGATCTCGCCAACGCGTTGCTGGCCAACGACGCCCGGGAAGAGGCCGTGGACCAACTGCTCGAGAGCGTGCGCCGCGACCGCCAGTGGAACGACGCCGCGGCGCGCAAGCGCCTGCTGAAGCTGCTGGAGGTCTTTGGCGAAGGGGACCCCCTGACCGCCCGGGCCCGCATGCGGTTGTCGGCCATCGTGTTTGCCTGATTCGTCCGATGCCGCCACCGGAACCCGGGCGACTGCCGGAACGTCTCCCCCTGTTCCCGTTGTCGAACACGGTCCTGTTTCCACGCGACCGAATCGTGATCCAGGCCTTTGAGCCCCGTTACGTGCAGCTGATCGACGACGCACTTGCGGCCTCGCGCGTATTCGGCGTCATCCAGCCCAGCCGGGACGGAATCCCGCACCCTCTGCCGGACGACTGCTCACTCTATGCAGTGGGCGGGGCGGCCTATATTCAGGCGTTCCAGGAGACCGACGACGCCCGGTACCTGTTGCAGCTCACGGGCGTTTCGCGCTTTCGGGTTCGGTCCGAAACCGGGATGCAGGGCGGCTATCGCCGTGCCGATGTGGATTGGCGTGCATTCGCGGCCGATGTCCAACCAGCAGATTGCCGGGCGATCAATCGCAAGGAACTGCTGGCGGCACTGATCCGCCATACCCGCGCGCACGAGCTGGCGGTGGACTGGGACCGGCACAAGCGCGACCCCACCGAAACGCTCCTGCATTTCGGCATCCGGATCTGCCGACTGGACAGTCGCGAGAAGCAGGGCATGCTGGAAGCTGAGGGAGTCGTCGAGCGGGCGCGCATGCTGAGGGCATCGCTGGCCATGAAGGAAGCCGAGCGTTCGGGATCCGGGTCCGGGAGCATCAATTGACCGCTGCAGCCTCGGACCCGGCCGTCGACCGGCACCTGCTCGAGATCCTGGTCTGTCCGGTGACCAAGACCCGTCTCGAATACGACCGGGACCAGAACGAACTGATCAGCCGGGCGGCCGGTCTTGCCTTTCCGGTTCGGGACGGGGTCCCCATCATGCTGGTGGACGAAGCCCGCAGGCTGGGGGACGACCCGCCCTGATGGGCGCGGGCCTGCGACCGAAGAGCCTCCGGGTCCGGCGCGCGAACGGCATCGTGGACATCGTCTTTTCAGACGGGGCCGCATTTCAGTTGCCCATCGAGTTGCTCCGGGTCGAAAGCCCCTCCGCCGAGGTCCGGGGGCACGGAGGCCCCAAGCAGTTGGTATCGGGCAAGCGCCATGTCGCCGTCGCCGCCATGGAGCCGGTGGGGCATTACGCCGTCCGGATCCGTTTCGATGACGGCCACGACACGGGAATCTATTCGTGGGGCTACCTCAGGGAGCTGGGCGAGCGCCGGGACGAGCTCTGGGCGGAGTACCTGCAGGCGCTGCAGCGGGCTGGCGCCTCGCGCGAACCGTAGGGTCCGGCACGGGGCCCGGATCCCGGACCATCGGGAACGCCTCTTCCGACCGGGACGGGCCGCCTGCGAACGATGCCGGGTCGGGTCGCGGATTTCCGGTCCTGCGTCCTTCCGGCGGTCCGGATCGTCCCCAGCCGCCGTTCGGTCAGGCCGGCGCGACGTGCGCGGGAACGGCGGCCGCCGGCAGCGTCACGGATCCGGCGCGCCGGTTCGCCGGTCACAGCGGGTGGCCCCGAATCAGCCGCGGCAGGGCCCCGGCCCACCCCGGCGCGACCCCCATGGCCTGGCCCATGATGGCCTGCTTCACCGGGGGCACCGCATTCACCATGCCCAGCCCGAGTGCCCGCAGGAGACCCAGCCCGGGCCACCGGTTCGAAAACAGCCGATTGACGCCGTCCGTGACCGCGACCAGCTGGGCCGTGTCGATCCGCCGGCGCCGGGCATAGGCTGCGAGCATCTGCGGGGCACCCGGATCGAGCCCCAGCCGCACGCGGTCGGCGGCCAGTTCCGCCAACCACGCCACCCCGCGCAATCCCAAGTTGAACCCCTGGCCCGCGATCGGATGGAGCGCGTGCGCGGCATCCCCGACCAAGACCACGCGTCCCCGCACGTGCCGCCGCGCGAGGACCAGGGACAGGGGAAAGGCCTTCGGGGGAGTCTCCACGGTCGGCAGCCCGAACCGGTCCTCGAACCGGATCGCGAGTTCCGCCTCGAATTCGGCCGCCGGAAGCTGCATGAGGCGAGCTGCGGCGCGGTGCGATTCGGTCCAGACGACGGCGCTCCGGCGGCCGCGCAGGGGAAGGACGGCGAACGGTCCGCCCGGGAAGAAGCGCTCCACGGCCGTATCGTCGTGCGGATCGGTGTGCTGCACCGTGCACACCACCGCGGTCTGCCGGTAGTCCCGGACGTGCCGGCCGATCCCGGCGAGGCCCCGCACGGCCGACTCGCGCCCGTCCGCCCCGACCAGAACCCGGCTGTCGATGACCGGACCGTGCCGCAATCGAGTGCGCACCCAGCCCGGTCGCTCCTCGAACGCCTCCACGGCCCCCGGGTCGGGTCTCACACCCCGCCGCCGGAGTGCAGCCGCGAGCGCGTCCGCCAGATCGGGGTTCGGAACGATGTATCCGGCCGGTCCTTCGCCGACCGCATCGCAGTCGAAGTGCAGGAACAGCGGAACCCCGTTTTCGGCCACGCGGATTCGGCGAATCGGCTGCGCCGGCTTCCGCAGCAGCGGCCACACCCCGAGCGCATCGAAGAGGCGCCGGGACCCAAGGGTCACCGCGGTCGTGCGGGCATCGCGCCGCGGACGGTCCACCGCCGGGTCCGCGATTCGGCAATCGATCCCCGCCGACGCCAGTGCCGATGCGAGGGTCAGGCCGGTAAGCCCGGCGCCCGCAATCAGCACCTCGGTCCGGATTGCCTCGTTCGGCATCGGTCCTGTGCTCCCTTGCTGCCGACCGGTTCCAGCATACGGCAGCCGGTTCGGCACCCGGGCCGCGGCCGACTGCCGCAAGCTCCGCCGGTCGCTATCCTCTCGGCCACCATGTCCGATCCTGCAGCGCAGCCGACGGCACTCGACCTCGGCCAGGCCATCGAAGCCGGGAAGCGAAACCCGGTTGAGATCGTCGAATCCTGTCTCGCCCGCATCGCGGCGGCCGGCCTCGAAGCTGCGGGGTTCGTCCGCCTCACGCCGGCGCGGGCCCGCGCCGAGGCTGCCGCCGCGGCCCGCCGGGCCGCCGCCGGCTTGCGGCGCAGCCCGCTGGATGGCGTGCCGGTTTCCTGGAAAGACCTGTTCGACACCGCCGGAACCCCCACCGAAGGCGGCTCTCCGCAGCTGGCCGGCCGGATTCCGGCGCGGGATGCGGAAGCCCTTCGCCGGGCCGGAGCGGCCGGTCTCGTGTGCCTCGGCAAGACGCTGACGGTCGAGTTCGCGCTCGGGGGCATCGGCACGAATCCGCACTTCGGTACGCCGCGAAACGCAGCAATGACGGACGTTCCGCGGGTGCCGGGCGGCTCCTCGGCCGGCGCCGCGGTCTCGGTCGCCGGCGGCCATGTGCCCATCGGCATCGGCAGCGACACGGGAGGGTCGGTCCGGATTCCCGCAGCCTGGAACCGCTTGGTCGGCTTCAAGACCGGGACCGGCGCCGTCCCCAGAGACGGGGTCCTGCCGCTTTCCCCCACGCTCGATACGGTCGGACCGCTGTGCCGGACGGTCGCGGATGCCGCCGGGATGTTCGCCGTCCTCGCCGGCGACCCGGCGGTCGATCTCGCCTCGGTGCGGACCCGGGACCTGCGCCTGTTGGCGGCCACCAACCTCGTGCTGGAGGAAGCGGATCCGGAAGTCGTCGAGGCCGTGCCCGCGGTGCTGGAAACTCTGCGGCAGGCCGGTGCCTCCGTCGTGGAAACGGTGATCCCGGAATTCACCGAGATGCATGACGTGCTGCAGCGGCACGGCGGCATCGTGACGGCCGAAGGCTACGTGTCCTGCCGCCGCTGGATCGACGGGCAGGAACCCCGAATCGATCCGGATGTACTCGCCCGCATGCAGGAGGGCCGGGCCATGTCGGCCGTCGATTTTCTCACGGTACGGGACGCATCGGAACGGCTGGCCGGGTCGCTGTCCCGGAGGCTGGCCGGCTGGGACGCCCTGGTGCACCCGACGCTTCCCATCCTGCCGCCGCCCATGGCCCGGATGGCCGGGGATCGTGCCGCCTATGCCCGCGCGAACGCCCTCGCGTTGCGGAACACCCGCCTCGGAAACGTGCTCCGGCTTGCGGCCGTGACGCTCCCGGTCACCGATTCGCTGCCGGTGGGCTTCACGATCGCCCGTCCGGCGGCCGAGAACCGGGCCCTGCTGTGTGTCGCAGCGGCAGTCGAAAAGCTGCTCGCGGGCAGACCGTCGTCCGTCTAGTGGCGGAAGTGTCGCAAGCCCGTGAACACCATTGCGACATCGTGCTCGTCGGCCGCCCGGATGACGTCCCGGTCCCGGACCGATCCCCCGGGCTGGACGACGGCGGTCGCACCGGCGTCGACCGCGGCCAGCAGGCCGTCGGGAAAGGGGAAGAAGGCATCCGACGCCACGACCGAGCGAACCGCCAGCGACGTGTCGAGTCCCGCCGCCTGTCCGGCCTCCAGCGCCTTGCGGGCGGCGAGCCGCGCCGCGTCCACGCGGCTCATCTGGCCCGCTCCCACACCGACCGTCGCACCGTTCCGGGCATAGACGATCGCATTCGACTTCACGTGCTTGCAGACCCGGAAGGCAAAACACAGGTCCCGCATTTCCGCTGCGGTCGGCGGCCGCCTGGTCACCACCTGCAGATCGGCCGCTTCGATCTTCCCGCCATCGCGATCCTGCACCAGCAATCCGCCCGAGACCGTGCGGACATCGGGCGCGGAACCGGAGGGATCCGGCAGTGCGCCGGTTTCGATCAGGCGCAGGCCGGTCTTTCCGGCCTGTTCGAACACGGACCGAGCGGAAGCCGGGATCTCGGGCGCCGCGACCACTTCGAGAAACAACGTTCCGAGGGCGCGGGCCGTCTCGGGGTCCAGACGACGGTTGAGCGCCACGATGCCGCCGAACGCCGCTACGGGATCGCAGCGCAGCGCCAACCGGAAGGCGTCCGCGGCCGCCGGCGCCGTCGCCGCTCCCGACGGGTTGGCGTGCTTGACGATGGCGGCCGCCGGATCGGAGAATTCGGCCACCAGCCGGAGGGCGGTGTCCGCATCGTTCAGGTTGTTGAACGACAGCTCCTTGCCTTGCAGCAAACGGGCCCGCGCCACGCCCGGTTCCGCCGTTGCCGTTGCGAACAGGGCCGCCTGCTGGTGCGGATTCTCGCCGTAGCGAAGCGTGCGCTGACGCGGTCCGCCAATGCTGTACCACGGAAACGTCGTGCGGTCGGCATCCGCCTGCAGCGCCAGCCATTGTGCCACCATCGAGTCATACGCGGCCGTGCGGGTGAAGGCCTTGGCCGCCAGCTTCCGGCGCGTGTGCGCCGGGACCTCTCCCCGGGCGGCAATGCCCGCCACCACCTCGGCGTAGTCGTCAGGGTCCACCACGACCGTCACGGCCTCGTGATTCTTGGCGGCCGCACGAATCATGGCCGGCCCGCCGATATCGATCATCTCGATGCATTCCGCCGCCGGCGCCCCCGCCTGCACCGTGGTCTCGAACGGGTACAGGCTGACCACCAGCAGGTCGATCGGACGAATCCCGAGCGCCGCCATCGCTTCCACATGATCGTTCCGGTCGCGTCGGCCCAGCAGCCCGCCGTGAATGACCGGATGGAGCGTCTTGACCCGACCGTCAAGAAGCTCGGGGAACCCGGTGCATTCGGCAACCTCGGTCACGGTCACCCCGGCGGTGCGCAGCGCCGCCGCCGTACCGCCGGTCGAGAGGAGCTCGACGCCGGCGTCGGCCAGCGCCCGGCCCAAAGCGGCCAGACCGGTCTTGTCCGCTACTGAGAGCAGGGCCCGGCGCACCGGCGCGGGCGGGCCGGATCCGGCGCTCACGGGCCGGTGCGCCGGGGAGCGGCGGGACGGAGAAACCGGCGCCATTCCGGCGATCCCTCGACCAAGAATGCCGGGTTCTCTCCGGAAGGCTTCCCGTACCGGAGCCGGCCTCCCTCCAGTTTCGACACCGACCCGCCGGCCGCCTCGACAATGGCATGGCCGGCGGCGGTGTCCCACTCCATGGTACGACCCGGTCGGAGATACACGTCCGCCGTGCCCTCGGCCACGCGACAGAATTTCAGTGCACTGCTCAGGGATTCGCGGCGGCCGCCCTCGATCCGCCCGATGATCCGCTCGAACGCGGCCTCATGCCACCGACTCACGAGGACCGTGGGGCCCTCGGGGGGCGTGGGGCGCACCCGCAACGCCTCGCGCCGACCCGCCGCATCGGCCACCCCCGCCGCGATGCCGGACCCCCCCCAGTAGAACCGCTGGCCGGCCGGATCCAACATGCCGCCGAACACGGGTTCGCCGTCGATCACGAGGGCGACATTGACGGTGAAGTCGTCGCCTCCCGCGAGGAAGCCGCGGGTGCCGTCGAGCGGATCGATCAACCAACGCGGGGCGCCGTCGTCGAGACCGGCGGGATGCGGGCGCTCTTCGCTGACCACCGGGGTGTCGGGATCCAGGAGCGCCAGCGCCCGCACCAGAATCTCGTCGGCCTGTCGATCCGCTTCGGTCACGGGCGAGCCGTCGTGCTTGACTTCCGGGTCCACGGAGCCGGCCGCCCGCACCGCGAGGATGGCCCGGCCGGCCGCGCGCATGGCCCGTTCGATGGCCGCGATGCGTTCGGGGTCCGGAACTACCGACACCGGACGCTCAACGCCCCGGGGTGCGGGGAAGCCTTTGACGGAATCGCGGGCGTCCGATAGGTTGAGCGGGAACGGGACCGTCGGCGGACGCCAACTTGCAGATTGCTGATATCGAGTACCGGCTGGGTTCCCGAACCGAGACTCTTGCGGAACTCGGCGCGCTGAACCCGCACTGGCGGGTCGACCGGCTGCATGCCAAGACGGGCGTCGGCACCCGGCGCGTGGCCGCGCCGGACGAGAGCGCCACCGGACTGGCGGAGAGCGCCGCCCGCCGGCTGCTCGAGCGGGTCGATGCAGCCTCCCTGGACGGTCTGGTACATGTCACGCAGTCTCCGGAGTCGACCCTGCCGACCACCGCCTGCCTCCTGCAGGAACGGCTCGGACTCCCCGGCACGCTGCTGGCCTTCGATCTCATTCAGGGCTGTTCCGGCTTCGTGTACGGCCTGTCGGTCGCCACGTCGCTGATTGCCGGCGGCCACTCGTCCCGCATCCTGCTGACCTGCACCGACCACTACTCTCGCTACATCTCGCGCCACGACCGGACGTCGAGACCGATCTTCGGAGACGGTGCGGCGGCCTGCATCGTGGAACGCGACGGATCCGGCGCCATCGGCCCGTTCGTGTTCGCCACCGAGGGAGCCGGAGCACGGTACCTCACGCTCACCCCCAACCGGGGGGTTGCCGACGTCGACGGACCGGTGCTGTTCATGGACGGTCCGAAGGTTCTGGCCTTCACGCTGCGCGTGGTTCCCGACGCCGTGGAGGACCTGCTGGGGCGCGCGGCGCTGACCCGGGACGACATCGATCTGTTCGTGTTCCATCAAGCGAGCGCCGTGGTTCTCGACCGCCTCCGCACCCGTCTCGGCGTGGCACCCGAACGGTGGTTTCAGCGTCTCGACGGAATCGGGAACACGGTTTCGGCCACCATTCCCATCGCCCTGCGGCAGGCCCGGGAATCCGGCCGGCTCCGGCCGGGCATGACCGTGCTGCTGATGGGATTCGGTGTGGGCCTGTCGCTGGCCGGCGGTATCCTCCGCACCTGATCCCGATCCGTTCATGGTCGTCTCATCCGTCGGCCGTCCGGACCAGCCGCCAAGTCACCTCGCTCACCGGGCGACGGTACCGGCCGGCCAGCACCAGCTGCCAAGTGTCGACGATTTCTCCGTCGTTGTCCACGTAGACCGACGGCCGCACGGAAAGTTCGGCGTCGCCTCCGAACTGGAACTCCCACACCCGGGCGCCGCGGCAGAGCCGGACGAGACGCGCCTGTTCGCCCCCGGCCGGCCGCACCTTCGGATGCAGATGAAACCGGATCGCGAAGCTCCGTTCCTGCCGCCCGGTCAGCGTGTCCGTGCCGGTCAGGGTGCGGCCATCTCCGGTCAGGGCAAGCCGGCGCACATGGACGATGCCGAAGCGCGCTTCGTAGCCCCGGTGCATGCCGGCCACCTCTTCGCCGTGCTCGCTGGAGCGTCGTTCCGCCGTCACCGCCGGGTGGCGCCGGCGGCAGCGCAGCCGCGCATCGGTGTTGCCGACCGCAAGCGTCGAGTGCGCGGCGTGCCCCTCGGGCGCGGCCCCTCTCGCGGCGGCCAGCATGGGGCTCGGGCCGCAATTGACGATCAGACGCTGGTCCGCGTCGCTCATCTCGAAGGAGAGCGGCGCCCGGCTCCCGGCCGGCGGGGGCAGGCCGAAGTCCGCCAGCACCGTCGTGCCGCCCGCGGACATTCTCCGGTAGCCCGTGGCGTCGGCCCGTCCCGGTTCCCCGTTCCGGCCGGCGTTCAGGAGCGCGCGCAGCTGCCGGGCGTCCCCGGCCACGCCGCCGTGAAACCGCGCCAGCCGGTAGTCTCCGAGCAGACAGCTGTCGATGCAGGAGGCCGTATCGCGCAGCGCCGGCGCGAGCGACGCCGTCTCTTCGCCACAGGCGGCAAGAATCCGACGGAGCGTGATCAGTTGTTCCAACAGGGCGACGCAGCCCGACGGCCGGGGAGAAACCGACGGATCCCGCCCGGGCACCGCCTTCAGAGCGTGCGGCAACAGGGACCGCGCCTGCCGGAGGCGGTGCGCGCCGTCGCTCAGCAGCAGCCCCGACAGGTACAGCCCGCGGACGGCCGCCATCGGCCGGATTCCCAGGCGGGCGGGACGGGCGGTGTGGGCAAGGTGGCGCACCTGCGCGGTCAGAGCGGAATCGAACCGCTGGTGGAAGGCGTCGTCCGCCCGCTTCAGCAGGAAACCGGCATGCAGAAGCCATGCCGAAATCCGGTTGCCGAGAATGTCGATTCGCCAGAAGTGCGGATGCCAGTCCGCGTACGCCGCAAGCCAGGATTCGACCAGCTTGCGGGCGTGCAGCGACGCCAGTTCGTCGCCGGCGGCCCGGAGATCGCGGATCCACAGGAAGCCGTGCAGGTCGTCCAGCCAAGCGGCGCCGCGGTCTTCGGTCTCCCAGACGGGACCGGTGCGGGAAACCAGCGTTTCTCCCTGGAACGAATAGCTTCCGGTGAACAGCGCATCGCCCTGACGGGGATCTCCGGGCACCGGATCGTCCACCTGACGCACCGTGGTCTCGGGACGGCCCCGGCCCAGCCATTTCCCCCACGCTGCCGAGCGGTACAGGGCCCGCCGCCATGCCGGATCCAACCGGTGCGCCGTGTCCGCCGCCACAGGCCGGGTCACGCTTCGCCGGCCGCGCGGCGCAATGCGGCCAGGTTGTCGCGGTACCGGCCCGGTCCGCCCCGGAACGCGACGGACCCGGTCACCAGGATGTCGGCCCCCGCGGCCACCGCCTGCGGCGCCGTGTCCGGGTTCACACCTCCGTCCACGCTCACCTGCACGGCCAGCGACCGGGCATCGATGCGTTCGCGCAGCATCCGGATCTTGCGGGTTTGGTCGGAGAGGAAGGTCTGGCCTCCGTAGCCCGGATTCACCGTCATCACCAAGACCAGATCGCAAATTCCCAGTACGGGCTCGAGCAGGCTCTCGGAGGTTCCCGGGTTGAGCGCGACCCCGGCCTCCTTTCCCAGCTCCCGAATCCTCCGCAGCGTGCGGTCGAGATGCGGGCAGGCCTCGACATGAACGGTAATGCAATCGGCGCCGGCCGCGGCAAATGCCTCGACGGCGCGATCCGCCGGTTCGACCATCAGGTGGACATCAAGCGGCAGACCGGTGCGCGGCCGGAGGGCCCGCACCACCGCCGGCCCCAGTGTCAGTTCCGGCACGAAATGCCCGTCCATCACGTCGATGTGCAGCAGGTCGGCGCCGGCGGTTTCCATGGCGTTCGCTTCGCTGCCGAGCGCGGCGAAGTCCGCAGCCAGCAAGGACGGGGCAAGGCGGAGGGGTCGAGGCACGTGCTCACCTTCCTGACCCGGCACCGCCCGGCTGCGACCACCCGGTCGGATTGCCGGGGCGTCCCGGGACATCCGGCCGGCACGGGCAGGTCGGCCTCAAGCATGCCCAGCAACCGAAAGCGACCGGCACCGAAGATTACCATATCGACACCGGAAGCCGGGCGGCAGACGGCGGCACGGACGGAGGGGCCGCGCCCCGCACCGCGCCTACAGGAGCAGGCGAACCGGGCGCGGATCCCCGTGCGTTCCCCCGAACCCGCCCCCTCCAAGGGACGCACCGGTGCGGGACCCACGGTGATCCCACGCTGCTGATCCGGCGACGACTGGCGAGATTTTCTCAGTTTGCGTCGCGCTGCAATCGTGCCGCCAAGGCTCGATGGGGCCTTCTTGGCCCGAACATTGCGATCTCAAGGAGGCGATCTGTGATGAGCCGAGCCCCCACGCATTCGGATTTCGCATCTCCGAATCAGCATGGGATCGTCGTGGTGCGGGACCCGTCCTCGGTCCATGTTCCATGAGCGATTCTGCAGCATCCGGTTCCGAAAGGAGTTCGTACCTGCGCACCCCTATTGATCCTGTATTCATCACGGCTCGTTATTCCTGACGGCATTCGGGGCAAGTAAATAACTCTCCAAGAAGCACCTGCTTCGGCATCCTTGCCAAGCCCTTCCATTCGAAGCATGTGTGACATAAGCAGTTGCTCTGACACGATTATTTCAGTCCGCTAGATTGCGGCCATGGAACCCACAGTCGCCAAACGAGACAAGAGAGCGAGTGCTTACGACCCGTTTCGCACGCTCGCATGCCCGCTGCGCTTACGAGAAAATCGACCCGTTCCGCCGCAGGACGCCATCCGTCGAATCCGGTTCGACGAGGCCGTGACGGAGAGAGCGATGGCGCAGACCGAATTCGGACCGGACCTGCCGGAACGCGGAGCCGGCATCGTCGTATTCATCGTCGCCATGACCGAACGCCCTCGTCTCCGGAGCAGGACGCCATGACGCAACGCCAGTACCGCACTCTCTCCAAACGTATCGTCGACAGTCTCCCCGTCGATGGCAGGGATACCGTCTACTGGGACCGCGAGCTGCCCGGTTTCGGCCTGCGCGTCTACGCGAGCGGCAAGAAGGTCTTCGTCGTCCAGACGCGAGCCTTTGGCCGTTCCAGGCGCGTGACCCTCGGCGAGCACGGCAACCCGCTCTCCGCCGACCGGGCCCGCAAGGAGGCCGCCGAGGTCATCGTCCGCATCAAGACGGGGCAGCCGCCGGTTCCGCAGGACCCGGCCAACAATCCCACCGTCGCCGACCTCGCGGACCGCTACTTCCGCGAACATGTCGAGATGCACTGCAAGCCGGCCACCGTCTCCCACTACCGGATCATGCTGTGCAAGCACATCGTGCCCGCACTCGGCGGACGTCTCGTCGCCGAGGTCGGGCACAGGGACATCCTGCGCTTCCACGACGCGCTGCATCACAGCCCCAGTGTCGCCAACCGGGCGGCCGACATTCTGGTCAAGATGTTCAATCTGGCCGACGAGTGGGGCTGGTGTCCCTCGGGGCGCAACCCGGCCCGGAGCGTGCCCCGTTTCAGGGCCGAGAAGCACGAGCGCTTCCTCACCCGCGAGGAACTCTCCCGGCTCGGCGAGGCGCTCAGGGCCGCGCCCGCCGAGCGCCGGGCGCCCCCCATGCGCCGGCCGCCATCTACCTTCTCGTGCTGACCGGATGCCGGCGCAACGAGATCCTCGGCCTGCGGTGGGACGACCTCAACTTCGACACCGGCGAGATACGGCTGCGCGACTCCAAGACTGGCGCGCGGATGGCGCCGATGCCGGCAAGGGTGGCCGCAGTGTTCGCCGGCCTTCCCCGCACGCCCGGCAATCCCTGGGTCTTCCCCGGCAGGTATCTAGTGCCCGCCCGAAAATGCCCCTTTCGGATGGTCTGCCGGCGCAATTGCGGGTTGGGACCCTCCCTCGGTGCCCCGTCCGCTCGGTTTCCGGGGGGATTTCTGCCGATGGGCAGCGGTATCCGGGCTTGTCCCGCCGCGAATCCGGCTGCCGGGGCGAGCGGCTCCGTTCCCGCCTCCGGCGGGCTTCGCGGATGGGGTGGAAGGAAGCCGCCGTCAGGCGGCGCGTCTTCGTCGTCGTTGGGCCCGGGCCCGGGCCTGCCGGTGCAGCAGCAGCCCGATTCGGTGGACGTTGAAGGCGGTCACGGACAGTGCCACCATCCGGGCAAACCCGTCTGCCCCATACGACAGGACCCGGTCCATGCCGCGTTGCTCGAGGTTGTGGATCGCGGACTCCACGGCCGGATGCTGCCGACGCATCTTCCGGAACGTCGGGTCGGCTTCCCGTTTCCGGTCCGCCTGACCGAGCCTTCCCTTCTTCGGCAGCACGTTGTGCTCCAGCAGCTCGTCCAGGGTGATCCGGTTGGAGGGGCTGTGAAAGCCCCGATCGAAACTGCACAGGCGGAGGTCGGGGAAGCGAGCCTGGGCTTCCCGGATCATGGGCACGGCATGATCCACGTCTCCGCCTTCCCACAGGACCCGATGGTGCAGGAGGAAGCCGTGTTGATCCTCCAGCACGGCCACCGGCACTCCGAGTTCCACCGGCACCCCGGCCTTGCCCTTCACGCACCAGCGTGTGTGCTCTTCGAAGATCGAAAACACCTTCTCGCTCTGCGGAATCTTCTCGCCCTTCAGCAGACGGCGATCCACCTGGTGAATCTGCCGGCGGGCATGCTTGAGGTACGACTCGACCGAAAGCACCGTGGAGATCGGGACGCCTCGCTCCCGAAGCACCGGTACCGTCTCTTCCGCCCGCCGGACCCACGCCCGGCTGGCGTCGAGGTACGCCTTGACCTGCTCCGGACGGGCCCGTCGGGTCTGCCGAACCTGCTGGAAATGCTGCTGCAGTTTCCGGCTCCCATGCTGCCACTGCCGCCATCCAGACACCCCCAAGCGTACGGCGACGCGACCCGTATCCCGCACTAGGCAACGCATCGCATCCCACAACAGGTGGACATCTGTCGGGTAGTGCACATCCGTCTTCACCACGAACGAATCGCAGCGGCCCCGCAGGGGGTCGTCCGACCGACGGCGGCCCCGGTCGTCCGCGCCGTCCGCGCCGTCCGCGTCGTTCGCGCCGTCCGCGCCGTCCGCGTCGTTCGCGCCGTCCGCGCCGTCCGCGTCGTTCGCGCCGTCCGCGCCGTCCGCGCCGTCCGCGTCGTTCGCGCCGTCCGCGCCGTCCGCGCCGTTCGCGCCGTCCGCGCCGTTCGCGCCGTCCGCGCCGTTCGCGCCGTCCGCGCCGTTCGCGCCGTTCGCGCCGTCCGCGCCGTTCGCGCCGTCCGCGCCGTCCGCGCCGTTCGCGCCGTCCGCGCCGTCCGCGCCGTCCGCGCCGTCCGCGCCGTTCGTGCCGTCCGCGCCGTTCGTGCCGTCCGCGCCGTCCGCGCCGCTCGCGCCGTCCGTGCCGTCCGCGCCGTCCGTGCCGTCCGCGCCGTTCGCGCCGTCCGCGCCGTCCGCGCCGTTCGTGCCGTTCGTGCCGTTCGTGCCGTCCTTCCGCTTCCGTGTCCGCTTCCGCTTCCGTACCAGCGCATGGCCTTTCTCCGCGATCAGCTGCGACACCTTCCCCAGCACTTCCGGTGTCAGCAAGCTCACGTTGTCCACCATCGTCTGATATCCGTACCAGGTGTGATCCCAGATGTCGGTGTGTCCCAGAAACTTCCGAACCGTCCTGTGCTCGTTCACCAGCTCGTGCAAGTGATCGAAGTCATAGCCCAAACCCTGCTTCAGGAGACCCATCACCAGGATCTTCCACAACTCCATGCCGGGACGCCCTCGCAGGCGGGATACCTCGGGAAGGATCCCCTCCTCCAGGATCTCGAACAACCGGGCCCGGGTCGACCGGTCCGCATACACGTATTGAAGGCCACGCAGCATCGGCGGAATGTCATCCCGCGAGTATACGTTGATCTTGATCTCCTCGATCGCAACCTGGCCCAATTCCAGCTGAGAGCGGACGGTCTCCCGCATGGCCATTCTCCCGAAGATTCCCGAATCCCGCGCGATTTTCCGGCCCCAGCGGCCGATTCCCGGCCCACAGAGGGATTCTTCACCCCTTCAATAGCACACTTCTATCACTGGAGTCAACTGGTTGTACTTTTTCGGGCGGGCACTATCTACTCACCCCCCCTACTGATGACGAATCGTTTTTCCTGACGGGTTCGGATCCGGCATTTTCCCTTGCCCCTTTAACTCGCTCGCGGCCGATGACCGGAGGTGCGTGTTCCGGCTGACAAGAAGCGGATCGATCTTCGTCATCAGTAGGGGGGTGAGTAGATACGAAACAGGTTCCTACCGTCCGCACATAAACTCCCTTCATCGCCACCACGGGCATGATCGTCATCTGAGACGGGTGTGGGAAAGGAGGGCGGATCGCAACGAAGTCCGCATTTGCGAAGACCGCCATAAGGGAGCCGTTGTCGATCTCGAGCTGCCCATCGGTCGGTGAACCGACAGCAATCAGTCCCGAACGAGCGACGATTGAATGCGGTGGAAATCCTCGATCACGGTCGGGAGGTTGATGCCCGCGTGGCGCAGATCGCCGTGCGCAATCTGGTTGCGCACCTGGTAGAGCTCCAAGGTCCGCTTCCACTCGTCGCTGCTCCGGTCGAGCACGAGCGTCAGGCGGTTCCTGAAGCTGAGCCTCGGGTTGTCCTCGTCGTACACGCTCCACGCCCGCCGGTGCCGCCAGTCCTCGTGCGACTTCCCGAGACGGATCGCGTCGCGGCAGGCATCGTCGATGTCCGCTTCCAACTGGCCCCAGGCCAGCACGAAGTACGCCTGCTCGTTCAGCGTCTGCTGGCATTCGACACGATCGCGCTCGCCGGCCTCGCCGGCGGCGTCGTGTCGCTCACGCAGGTCTTCCAGTGAATTGTCGACCTGCTGAAACAGGGCGGCAATGGCGTCGAGATCGGTCACCGCAGGATGCGCTTCAGCCAGTCTTCGCTGACCGCCTCGCGGTCGCACCGGTGCTCGGCGGGGGCGGCCTGCCAGTCCGGCGCCTCGAAACTCTCCGCCATGTCGACCATCAGGTAGCGGCACCCGTCGCGCTTCAGATCTACGCGGCCGTTGCTGCCGATGATCCACAGACCGCGCGGGACGAACCTCGCCACATGACCTGCGCCGTCCCGGAGCTCGAGAGTCGGCATCCGCTTCGCGGCGACGCCGAACCTGCGCATCAGCTCCTCGTGCATGAGCACGGGTGCGCCCTCGCGGGCCTCCCACCCGTCCGGCAGCCAGCCACCGACCGCGGCGAAGAGCCCGTTCAGGCGCTCTTCCCAGTCATCGACGCGGCGGCGTACGTGCTGCGCGTCGATGGTTTCGCTCGTGACGTCTTCGAGAACCGTGCCCATCGAACCGTTCCACCTTTCCGCTCGCCCGGTCGGGCCGTTCATTATCCGCGCCGCGACGGCGCCTGAACACCTTAGAGCCTGTACGGAAACTATTGAGCGGCCCCGATTCTGGCCGCTCGTGCAAAGTATCGGCGTCGGAGAGACCGCTTCGAAAGCAATCTGACAGATGTGGAATGGGCTTGTCTGATCCCGATGTACTCTCCAGCCACATCGCAGATACCATAATCGGGGCCGCTCCATAGTTTCCGCACAGGCTCTTATACGGAGCACCGGGCGGCGTTTCAATCTCGCGCCACCCGCGGGCGCTGGCTCCAATCCTCCGCTCCGGTTCCGCCGCCGCGGGCACAGACACATCAGAGCCCGAGCCCGCGATCGACGCCCTTCGCTGCGCCGTCCCGTTCCATCCCGGGCACCTTGTCCCGCTCCCGCGACGCGGCCCCGTCGATCTCTCGCCCGGCGCTCCGGCCCGCCTCCAGTCCCGCCTCCCGGCCCTTCGCCCGCTCCGGCTCGACCGCTTCGAGCGCCGCGATCCGCTCGCCGGTGACGGCTTCGATCTGTTCCTTGAGCGCCGCCTTGTCGTCGGTGACCTGTTCTGCCTTGTCGCGCGCGCGGGATATCTCGACGTAGAAGCTCTTCTGCGTGGTCAGATGCGGATGGTTCGCCTCCATCGCCGCGATCACGGTGTCCACGGTCTTGCCCTGGAACGCGTGCACGGTCGAGGCCTAGGCGCGGTCGACGTGGCGAAGCTGCGAGTCGCCCGCGTTCAGAGCCGGGTAGGAGGGGTCGTTGCCGAGCCCCTCCCCCCAGTTACGGTAGGAATGCGCAGTACTGCGCACCCCCCGCACAGATCCGGACCTGGACGTTCATCCATCCGGCTCCTACCTCGGGTGCTTGACGGCAAACCGCGGATCCGGCCATGGGCGGCGGAGGATTGCGCACGACCCAGAACTCTCGGTCCTGCGCTCCCGTCGCTTCCGGTCGAACCTTGCGGCTTTCCGGATCCGGTCCGCCGCCTGAGGCACGCGTACCCGACACTGCGTTCGGCGCGTGCTTTGGCGTCCCGAATTCCCCTTGGTTGGGGCCCTTTCCTCCAGCCACTCCGCAGGAGCTGACGCTCCCTGGTTCGTCGCCTTCCCAGGTCGTACGGCCCCATCCGACTTCTTCCAGCCGTTCGTCCTAGGCTTCGGTTTTCTCCTTCCCTACGCGGTCCCGCCACGATCGGCGGGACCGCTTGAAGATCTCCCAGGGTCCCAACCGAAGACGTACGGACGTGTAGGGGTTCTCGGACACCGCGGGGCGCGCCGGCATCTCACCCAATCGATGCCTGCGATGGTGCCTTCGGCCGATCGGAAAACCTCGGCACCCCGGATCCTCGTCTTTTCGGTGCTCATTAGCCCCACCCATCCGCACCGCTGCCGACGCTTCGCCTGCCCCCTCACGGGAACCGACGCACGGCTCGCGGAGAAACGCGGTTTGGGTACTCCTTCGTTCCAGGGGACTTTCACCCCCTGTCTTCTGCCCGTTCGCCTGGCACACGTTACGGTAGGAATGCGCATTCCTGCGCACCCCCCGCGCAGATCCGGACATGGACGTTCATCCATCCGGCTCCTACCTCGGGTGCTTGACGGCAAACCGCGGATCCGGCCATGGGCGGCGGAGGATTGCGCGCGACCCAGAACTCTCGGTCCTGCGCTCCCGTCGCTTCCGGTCGAACCGTGCGGCGTTCCGGATCCGGTCCGCCGCCTGAGGCACGCGTACCCGACACTGCGTTCGGCGCGTGCTTTGGCGTCCCGAATTCCCCTTGGTTGGGGCCCTTTCCTCCAGCCACTCCGCAGGAGCTGACGCTCCCTGATTCGTCGCCTTCCCAGGTCGTACGGCCCCATCCAACTTCTTCAAGCCGTTCGTCCTAGGCTTCGGTTTTCTCCTTCCCTACACGGTCCCGCCACGATCGGCGGGACCGCTTGAAGATCTCCCAGGGTCCCAACCGAAGACGTACGGACGTGTAGGGGTTCTCGGACACCGCGGGGCTCGCCAGGCATCTCACCACATCGATGCCTGCGATGGTGCCTTCGGCCGATCGGAACACCTCGGCACCCCGGATCCTTGTCTTTTCGGTGCTCCTTAGCCCCACCCATCCGCGCCGCTGCCGACGCTTCGCCTGCCCCCTCACGGGAACCGACGCACGGCTCGCGGAGAAACGCGGTTTGGTTCCTCCTTCGTTCCAGGGGACTCTCACCCCCTGTCTTCTGCCAGTTCGCCTGGCACACCCGATCCGGACGTGCCCGCATTCGGGCATCCGGTTCCGTACAGGACCGGTTCGCTCAAGCGGTCCCGTATCCGTGCACGATCTTGGCCGTCGGCATGCCGGGCATCCTTCTCCAGGACGCCCGCCCGCAGCCATGGGTTGATCCTGCGACGGATGACACCGTCCTTGATCCACAGGTCCAGAAAGGCGCGGAGTTCCCGATGCGGGATGCTGTCGAGATCCTTCGACACCTCCGCATCGATCACCCCGCGCTTCTTCTTCGCCTGCGCGGCGATCCACTGTCGTTCCGTGGACGGGTTGGAAGCTCTCCGTGTCTCTTCCACCGTTTCCCTCCAGGGGTTCGGTTCCTGCAGCACGCCCCTTCCCTCCAGCGGCACCCGGTGGACCCGGTTCCCCGCCTTCGCCGGTACTAGGAGCGAGCTACGACTTCCGGTTTCCGTCTGGCCTTCGGCTCATGGGTTTCGCCAACCGGCTCCGCAGGCTCGACCTGCGGGCAGAAACCGGATCTCCCAGGTTCCCTGGCAAGCCCTCCCGCGGCTTTGCGTCGTTCTCTGACCCCGGACGGTCCATTGCGCCTTGCCCCTACACGCGGCACTCCGGTGCGGCCCCCACTGCTTGAAAGATGAAGGCACCGACGTTGCGGAGTACGAGGCTCCATCGCGACGCTTCGCCGCCCGCTGTGTCCGCTTCACGACGTGCGGTACCGCACGCCCTGCCACACTCGCTCCCGGCTGGCGGGCGCACCTTTGCCGGGCGGGGGTCGAACCCGCAGGCTTGCGACGAAAGGTTTCAACCTACGTCCTGGTTTCCCCCTCTCCAGGGCTTGGCCTGGCGCAATCGTGCTTCCTGCCCGGAGGGTGGGCCAAGATCCACTCCGGTCCCCGCGCCGAACACCGGCAGGCAGGCTCGGTTCCCGGAAACCGGATTCGTCCGACCCCCAAGAGAGCGTGAGCGCCTGCACGTTCGGCATCGGGTCGGTGGGGATGAACCAGAGAGCGCCGTACCGATCGGGCGCCCACGCGTGCCGACACGCACCGACACGGAAATCTTGCCTGAATACTGTCGTCAGTTCAACGTTTCCATACTACTAGGGCTCGCCGCAACTCAGGCACGTGCGCTGCGATGCCGGGGGATCCTGGCGCTCGTGTTTCTCCTCGAGCTTCGGACGCGGGGTGAGCCCGTGGCCGCTCTTGCCAAGTTGCTGCCCCCGCGGGTTCCCGGTGCCTTCCTTCTTCTGCTTCTCGCTCTTCGACCCGAAGCGCGCCTTCGCGTGCTGGGCACGCGTCCCGCGCAGCTTCGCCCGCTCGCGCTCCGGTTCAGCGTTCGGGCGCTTCAGAGCGTCCCGTTCCCGCTCCAGCGCCTCCGCCAGGGCCTGCCCTTGCATCGCCTCCCGGCGAACCGTCTTCACCTCCGCACAAGCCGCCTTGAGCGGATGACGAGTGCGGTCGAAAGGAAACTTCCATGTGCCCGCACGGGCACGGGCAGCCATCTCCACACCGCGCAAAGCACGCATGCCCGCTTCGGCCGCATCCGCACGGACCCGTTCCGCCTCATGGAGCGCCCACCCCAATCAGGCGCCTCGCAGGACAAGGCCGCGGGCGCCCGACATAGGCCGTCGCCACCTCCCGTCCGTGGCTGTGCCGCGCCGCACGTCCCGTCGAAAGACTCCATGGCTTCGATCATGTACGAGAGCGGACGAAGTAGCCAGCCTTTGGTTGGCAGATCCTCAGAACAACCGGAACCAACCAGAATCAGCCATCACCGCGTGACCGAACGCTTACCATGAGTTGGGCGCAAGCCGAAAGGTCGCCGACCTCCGGTGTATCCAGCACCACGCACGAATCCGGGCCCGGCGTTGTCGGGCGCCATGCCCCAGGGCAAGCGGCGTGCAGTGCGGGCGGCGTCCAGGCGGCAGAGACGGAGGGAAGGCGACGGAAGAAGGGGGAGCAGTTCCCAACGATCCATGATCAACAGGGATGCGCAGCTACGCGACCTTTGCAATCCCCAGAAACAGAGCCTTCACAATGGCAAGAACCCTTGATGGGCTGCAGCGGGCCGCCGGATCCGCCCCCGAGGGCAAGCAGGATTTCCTTGATGCGAAACCTCCGTCTCACTCCTCGCGGAAGGCATGGCGGATATAGTCGGTAAAGGGATCGAGGAGGAAGGCGATCGGGGTCCGGGCCCGGGTTCGGATGAACGCCTCCACCGGCATGCCGGGCACGATGCCGCGTGCTTGGGCCTCGGCCTCGGACTCCTCGGTCAGTTCCACCTCGGCGGTGTAGAACCGGGCGCCGCTGGCCTCGTCGACCAGCGCGTCGGCCGAGACGGTATGAACTCGTCCGGTGAACTCCGGAGCGTTGCGAAGATTGAACGCGGGAAACATCACCGTCACCTCCTGCCCGACCCGCACCTCGTCGATCTGGGCCGCATCGACCCGGACTCTGGGCACCAGGGGCACTCCCTCGGGGACGATTGCCGCCACTTCCGCCCCCGCCGGGATCACGCCCCCCACGGTGAACACCTTGAGGCCGTGCACCACGCCCGTCATCGGTGCCCGCAACACGCGTCTCTCGAGACGATTCTCCACCACGCGGAGGCGTTCGGCGAGTTCCGCTTCGCGCGGCTGCAATTCGCGCATCTCGCCCTGCGCCTTCTCCCGCCGTTCCGCCAAGATGCGCAGCCGCTCGATTTCGTAGGACGCCAGCGTGCTCCGGCTCCGAGCGACCTCCGCTTCCAGTTCGCCGAGGGTGCCCTTGAGACGTGCCTCTTCCCGACGCAGCCGCAGAACCTCCGGCTTCGGGATCAGATTCTGCTCGAGCAGGGCTTCCTTGTCGCGGACCTCCGCGCTGACGAGATTCAGCTGATCCTGGGTAGCCGCTGTCTGCAGTTGCAGCCCTTCGATATAGGCCGCGGCCTGGATCTTGCGCTCCTCGATCTGGGCGACGGTCTGCATCAGCGATTCCCGGCCGGTTTCGAACAGGGTACGCTCGTCGCTCAGCAGGGCGGTCAGCACCGGGTTGTTCACGGCGTCGTCCGTGTCCCGGAACACCACCTCATCGCGAGACCGGGCCTCAGCCGCAAGACGGTCGATGCGCGCCCGCGCCTCCTGCAGCTGCCGCGTCAGAAGCACCTTCTCCGACACCAAGTCGTCGGCGTCGAGCTCCAGAATGGCCGCCCCTGCCTCGACCCGATCGCCGTCGCGCACCGGAAGGGCCGCCACGGTTCCGCCGTCAGGGTGCTGGATCGCTTGGCGTCGCGCTTCCACCTCAACACTGCCCGGCGCGATCACCGCGCCGTGGATTTCCGTCACCGAGGCCCACGCCACCGCTCCCGCGAACCCGATGCCGAGCACCAGCAGGCCCATTCGGACCGGGCCGCCGGTCGGCCAAGTGCTGCGCGGGGCCTCAGGCACTTCCTTCCGCCCCTTCCAGGTCGCCCGCCCCCCCCGGGGACACCGGCCGCGACCCGTCCATCCGCCCCGAGGTGACCCGGGGAAGACGACGGGGCCCGGCCAACTGCGCCAGCACCTTCGCGCTCGGCCCGAACAGCTTCACGCGCCCGCCCTCCAAGACCACGATGCGGGCGCATTCGGACAGCATCGCACGCCGGTGCGCCATCACCACCACCGCGCATCCGGCCGCCTTCGCACCGGCAATCGCCCGGTTCAGCGCCTGCCCACCGGCCTCGTCGAGGTTGGCATCCGGCTCGTCCAGCACCAGCAGCACCGGGTTGCCGTAAAGCGCCCGAGCGAGGCCGATGCGCTGGCGCTGTCCGCCCGATACCCCGCCGCTGCCGCCTTCCATCACCGTGTCGTAGGCATTGGGCAGCGACAGGATCATCTCGTGCGCGCCGGCTGCCACTGATGCCCGGACCACCGCCTTCTCGTCGGCCGCAGGATCGAAGCGTGCAATGTTGTCTGCGACGCTGCCCGCGAACAGCACCACGTCCTGCGGCAGGTAGCCCAGATGCTCCTTCCACAGCGCCTCTCCCCAAGCCGACAGTTCCGCGCCGCCCAGGCGAATCTCGCCGTGCGAGGGCGGCCACAGCCCGGCCAAGGCCTTCGCCAGCGTGGACTTGCCCGCGCCGCTCGGACCCACCACCGCCACCGCCTCGCCCGGCACCGCATCGAAGCTGACGCCCTGCAGCAACACGTCCCGCCGGTCCGGCGCCAGTACCATCAGATTGCGCACACGCAGATGCGCCGCCGGCCGCGGCAGCGTCATCGGGACGACGGCGGGCGGCGTCGCCGCCAGCAGCCGCGAGATCGAAATCCAGCTCGTCCTCGCCCTCTGGATCAGCGCCCACTGCGCGATCGTCTGCTCCAGCGGCTGCAGCGCCCGGCCCAGCAGGATCGAGGCCGCAATCATCGCACCGGCCGTCAGTTCGCCGCCCAGCACCAGCCACGCCCCGAGTCCCAGCATTCCCGACTGCAGCAGAAGACGGAACGCCTTGCTGGCGGCGGTATACCCACCCCCCGCGTCCGCCGCCTGCATCGCCCGATCCAATGCAGCGTCACGCACCTCCTTCCACTGGGTGCGCAGCGGTGCGGCCATGCCTAGGCTGGTCACCGTTTCCATCTCTCGGCGCACGTCCTCGGCACGCCGGGCGGCTTCCACCGACAGACGGGCCGCGCGTTCCTGCGGCTTGCGCGTGACCTTCCGGTTGACCAGCGCCAGCATCACCAGAACGGCGCCGCCCGCCACCGCCAGCCATCCCAGCAGCGGGTGGAAAATGAAGATGATTGCGATGAAAAACGGCGTCCACGGCAGGTCCAGGATCGCACCCGGCACCGGAGAGGCCAGGAACGTGCGCACCGTCTCCAGATCCTGGATGCCCTGTCCCGGATTCCCGCGCCGGGACGGACCGCGCGCCGCCCGGCCGACTGCATCGAACGCCTGCTCGTCCAGTGCGGACTGAAACCCGGCGCCGACCCGGGACAGGATCCGTCCGCGAAGGCCGTCGAGCAGACCCTTCAGCCCGTAGAGGTAGACCACGATGGCGAACAGGACGACCAGCGTCGCCTCCGACCGGCTGGTCAGCACGCGGTCGTAGATCTGCAGCATGAAAAGCGGCCCGGTAAGCATCAGCAGGTTCACCACCGCGCTCAGCGTGCCCACGATGATCAGCGCGCCGCGATACCGGGCGAGGACCGCGCGGGGTTGCACGTCCGGGCGGGGGGATGCCTGGGGTTTCCACGGGACCAAGCCCGATGCTGCTGATTCCATTCCGTCAGCCTTTCTCGGTATTCACGCCTCGGCCGGACGGAGCGCCCGGCCGCTTCGTTCCCGGCCCGCGAGCATCGGCACCGCTGTCTCTCCTCCACGGGTGCCGCAGCAGCTCCATGCGGGCCCGCCGCGACAACCGTCCGGACCCGGCTCCCTTCGCGCGAGGCGCCGCCCGACGCGCCGGATTCCGGCTGAGGCCAGCCACATGGGGCCCGTGCCTCGATCCGAGGTCATGATGGACATCCTCGAAAATGGGAGAGAAGCGTCTCGGGATTCCGTTCAGGAACCGGTCGAAATCACGGCGACCCTTCGACAACTACACGGGTCGATCCCCATGCAGCGGAGACCCGGACACGCCGACGGTCGCACTGCAATCGGATCGGGGTCCGGGAATCGTCGGGGTGCGTCATCGATACTTCCTGAATCATGCCGAAAGAACGGATCCGGGTTCCATTGTAACGGTTCCGTCCTCCCTGTGCCCATCGAAGGGTTGTCGACAGCAAGGAAGCGGGCGCGGCCGGTCGGGTTCCCGGCCCCGACCCCGATGTCCGCACCGGACGGGCGAACCGTTCCGTCCGTTCCGCGCGCCCGCCGTTCCGATGGCGTCCGGCCGGTGCGGTGCGCGCCGTCGTCCGTCCGGATGGCCGGCACCCGTCTCTTCCTCCTGCCCGCCGTCCCATCCCGGCCGGATTGCAGGACGCCATGGCCGCCGGTGCCCGGGCCGCCGCGACCGCGCCGGAGACCCGACCCCCGCCCGATGACGGTGCGCCGCCGCAACCGTTGCCGCCGAACCCCCGCGACGACGCAGGACCGCCCCTTCTCCAACGGTGCTGTCGGTGGCCCGAAACTTCCGCGCGATCAACGCGATCCAGGGGGCCGCCAACCGTCAAGTGCATGCGGGGCAACCACCGCAGGCACCCGCATCAGGGGCACGCCCGCAACCGTCACTGCACCATCCTGCAGCGTGACCGGAAGCGCAACTGCCGCCGGTTCGTGGTCGTCTCCGGCCAGCGCCATCTCCGCCGCGCGGGTCGCGGCGGGCGCAGCCCATCCCCGTGCTTCCAGGAACCGGAGGGCGGCCGGGACGCTGTCCGTCCGCATCGTGAAGGCCCCGAGTGGCCGGCCCGCGGCATCGAGGGTTGCGGTCCCCTGCAGATCTCCCTTCAGCGGGCCCCAGGCGAACGCGAACCGCGATACTTCAAGCCTGCCGCCGTCGCGGGCAAAGCCCGTCGGGTCGGACAGAACCGAGAGATCGGGCGGAGGGACGAACAGCCCCTCGAGCAGTGCGGATTCGACGTCCGGCGGTCCTGCGCCGCCGACCCAGCGGAGGCCTTCCAGCCGGCCGGCAGTTTCGAAACCGTCGGGACGGCGGCGGCCATGCAGTTCGATCCGATCCAGCGACCAGTGTGCCGCCGCGAGTCCGGTTGCTTCGACCGAGATGCGGCGCAAGGCTCCCTTTCGATCCTGCACGAGGCTGGCGCGCAGGACGTCGGCCGTCAGGGGCAGGACAGCGGGAGGCCGTCCGGCCCGATGCACGGTTCCCGCCCGCACGACGAGGTGCCGGAGGTTCCAGGGCTGCACGTAGATCCGGATCTCCTCGGGCTCCCAGCGCCAGTTCCGGGCGGCGGCGGCGGCACCGGTCAGTACGAGCTCCACGCGGTACGGGAAACCGCCGACCTGAACCGTGCCCGGATCGACCGCGATTCCGGCGTCCGCACCCCGGGCCGCGATCCGCGGAATGCGGGCCTCCACCGCATCGGCGACCCCCTGCCACCACCATGCGTAGGCACCGGCAGCGAGGAGCAGGCCCGTTGCCGGCAACAGGATCCGCAGCCCGCGGATCCGTCCCGCCATGCTGTGCGCGCCCATTCAGGCGTCGACGTAGTCCCGAATGTACGTCCGGATGATCTCGTCCACGCTGCGGTCCTTCGGAAGCCCCAGTTGCGTCGACCGCCGGTTGTCCGTGTCGCGCGGCCATCCGGACGTGATCCCGGAGACCCGCGGGTCGGCATCAATCGTGACCTTCCCGAGCGTCCGCTCTCCGGCCACCCGTTGCAGCGCTTCCAGCATGTCGGTGACGCTGGCCGAGAGTCCCGGAACGTTGACGGTCCGATCGGGTCCGATCGCGTCGCCGTCCAGCTCGGCCAGGGTGATCAGGCACGCGGCGCAGGTTGCGTACCCGATCATCGGCATGCGGGTTCCGGCCGGCACCGGGCATACGTAGTCGATGCCTGCAAGCGGCTCCCGGATCACCGCGCTCGCATAGCTGGACAGCGCCAGATTGGGCCGGCCCGCACGCACGATCACGGTAGCGAGGCGTGCGCCCCGGGCATCGACATATCCCTTGCGCGCATAGTCGTTGACCAGAAGTTCCCCGACGGACTTGGTCATGCCGTAGGTGGTCTGGGGGCTCTGCTTGGTAAAGTCTCCGACCGCCTCCCGAACCTGGTTCCCCCCGAACGCGCCCATGGTCGACGCGAACACCAGACGCGGCGCCGACCCGAGCGACCGCGCCGCTTCCAGGACGTTGCGGGTTCCCTCGACATTGACCCGCCACGCGCCGTCGAAGTCGTCTTCACAGCCGCCGCTGACCATGGCGCCCAGGTGGAAGACGGCGATCTCGGGCCGATCGATGACACCGGCGACCTCGGCCGGGTCGCGGAGGTCTCCCTGCACGACGGTGGCCTCGGGAGCTTCGGGCACCGGACCCTCCGGCACCACCCGATCGAAGAGGACGATGTCGTCGACGGACCGGGCGCGGCCATCGGGTCCGGCAAGCTGGCCGCGGGCGGCAAGCGAGCGGGCCAAGCGACGACCGACGAAACCGGTGCCGCCGGTAATCACGACCTTCATGCGCTGGCCTCCTGCGGGGGGGTCGGAGCTTCGAGCCGGACTATACCCTTGCGGCCGACGGGCCGAACCGGCCCAGAAACCGGCCGGACCGGCAACCGGAATGCGGCGGCCGGCCGGAACCGCGATGGAACGCCGCGACGCCGGCCGGGCGACGGGCAGGGGAACCGGACGCGCGCAGGGGAGACGGCTGGACCAAGGAGGTCCGATCCCGGACCAAGGCGGAACCGGACGCGCGCAGGGGAGACGGTGTGGCCGACGAATTCGGGTCTGGCGATCACGCGGACCCGGGCGCGCACAGGGCAGACGGAACCAACCGGCGTCCCGGCGCGGTCCGCGGCGGCGGATACACCCCCGCCCGCGCCCGGTGACGATTGCCTACACTCGGGCCCGGCATCAGGATCCGGCGCCGGCCTGGCGGTCGGCTTCGGTCTCGGAGGGTAGACCCGTGCGCTATCTCGTACTCGCCTGGGACGGAGACGACCCGGAGGCGCCCGCCCGGCGGCGGAAGGCGCGCGCTGCCCACCTCGCCGGCGCGGCGCGCCTTCAGGCCGAAGGCCGCCTGCTGGTCGGCGGCGCCCTGCTGGACGATGCAGGAAACATGATCGGCACCGCGGCGATCGCCGATTTCGCGACCCGGGAGGAGCTCGACCGGTGGATCGCTACGGATCCGTACACGACCGAAAATGTCTGGCGGAAGATCTCGGTGACACCGTATCGGGTGGCCGAGCACTACACGCATCTGTTCCGGCCCGACTGACGACGACCGATGCCGGCAGGTCGGGGCCGTCCGCCCCGGTCCGCAGATCGAGAGAAGGCCGCCGAGCCGCGGCAGCGTGCCCGATCGGGTGGAGATTCCGGTGAACAGGCAATGCGACGGAGCTCGCCTTCGGGCGGTGCTCGGGCCGACCAATACCGGCAAGACGCATCTGGCCGTCGAGCGGATGCTGGGCCACGCAAGCGGCCTGATCGGCTGCCCGCTTCGGCTGCTGGCCCGCGAAATCTACGACCGCATCGTTCGGGTCCGCGGCCGGTCGGCGGCGGCGCTGATTACCGGCGAGGAGCGGATTGTCCCGCCGGGGGCGCGCTACTACGCGGCCACCACGGAAGCCATGCCCCGCGACCTTGAGGTCGCGTTCCTGGCCGTCGACGAGGTGCAGCTGGCGGCAGATCCGGAGCGGGGACACGTGTTCACGGACCGGCTGCTGCATGCGCGCGGTCACGCGGAAACCATGTTTCTGGGATCCGCCACGATCCGGCCGCTCCTCCGGCGGATCCTGCCCGGCGCCGAGATCGAGGAACGGCCCCGGTTCTCGACCCTGCGCTGGGGCGGCGAGCGGAAGCTGGCACGCTTGCCCCGACGTACCGCCGTGGTCGCCTTCTCTGCCCGCGATGTCTACGAACTGGCGGAGCACATGCGTCGCCGACACGGCGGGGCGGCCGTCGTCCTCGGCGCCCTCAGCCCCCGTACCCGCAACGCCCAGGTCGCACTCTACGAAGCCGGAGAAGTCGATCACCTGGTGGCCACGGACGCCATCGGAATGGGCCTGAACATGGACATCGCGCATGTCGCGTTTGCCGCTCGCAGGAAGTACGACGGCCGGGAGCACCGCCCATTGCTGCCGAACGAACTCGGCCAGATTGCCGGCCGGGCCGGCCGGCATGTCCGGGACGGCACCTTCGGCACCACCGCGGCCTGCCCGCCGTTCGCACCGACCCTGATCGAGGCGCTCGAAGAACACCGGTTCGACCCTGTGCGGCGCCTCATGTGGCGCAGCCGGGATCTGGACTACTCCTCGATCCGGGCGCTGCGGCGCAGCCTGGAAACCCCGCCGCCGCGTCCGTGGTTCCTGCGGGTGCGTGAGGCCGACGACGAGCGCTCGTTCCGGGCCTTGGCGCAATCCGCCGCCGTGGCGGCCCGCGCCTCGAGCCCGGACCGGATCCGGGTGCTCTGGGACGTCGCCTCGATTCCCGATTTCCGCAGGAACCTGGATGACAGCCACACCGACCTGCTGGCGGACATCTACCTTCGGCTGACGACCGGGAACGGCACGCTGCCGTCATCCTGGACCCACCCGAAGGTGACGGCCCTGGACCGGGTCCACGGCAGCCTCGACCTGCTGGTCGCCCGCCTCGACCATGTCCGGGTCTGGCGCTACGTCGCGCAGCGGGAACATTGGGTCGAGGATGCGGCCGGCCTCCGGCACCTGGCCCGCGACGTGGAAGACCGGCTGTCGGACGCGCTCCACGCAGCGCTCACCCAGCGATTCATCGACCGGCGGATGGCCACGCTGATGCGCCGGCTGCAGGACGCCGGCGAACTGGTGGGGGCGGTCCGCCGGGACGGGGACGTCGTGGTCGAGGGACACCCGGTCGGAACGCTCGCAGGGTTCCGGTTCGCACCCGATCCCGGCGGCGAGGCCTGGGACGCCCGACCGGTGCGCACGGCGGCGCGCCGGGCCCTTGCGGCCGAGATCCGGCGCCGCGCGGAGCGGCTGTCGGCGGAGGCGGAGGACGCGTTCCGGCTGGCGGGCGACGGAAGCCTCTGCTGGAAGGACGCGGCGGTGGCGCGGCTCCGGCGCGGTCGGTCCTGGTGGCGACCGGAGTTGAAGCTGGAGGCCGACGACCTGCTGGACGGACCGGCGCGGCGACAGGTCGAGCGGCGGCTCCGGGCATGGCTCCGGAATCATGTCGACCGGACCCTTGCGCCGCTGGAGGCGCTGGCCGACCGTTCGCTCCCGCCCGCGGTCCGGGGGCTGGCTTGGCGGCTCCGGGAGGCGGCCGGGCCGGTGCTCCGCCGCGACGTGCAGGAGGTGCTGCCGACCCTGACGCCCGCCGACCGCGCCGGCCTGCGCCGGCTCGGCATCCGGGTCGGTCGGGAATGCCTGGACCTGCCCGCCCTTCGACGCGGCCCCGGTGCCGCGCTCGTATGGATGCTCAAGTCGCTGGACGCAGACCGGCCCAGTCCGCTGCCGAAACCGCGGTGGTGTGACGCCGCCGCCGGTTCCCCGGAACTCTGGCCGGCGGCCGGCTATGTGGCCGTCGGGCCGGTGGCCGGGCGCGCGGAAGCGGTGGAGGAACTCTCGGGCCGCCTCGCGCGGCGCGGCGGGGGGCGTGCGTTTGCCTTCGATCCGGAAGCGGAAACCGGGCTGTCGGCGAACCTGGCCGTCGGACTGATGGCCGGCCTGGGCTATCGGCGGGCGGGGATTCAGGAAGGGCAGAGCCTCTGGGTGCGGCGGCCTGGCGGGCGAAACGGCAGGGGAAACCGGAGCGTGCAGAACCGCCCCACGCCCGCCGGCCGACCCTTCGCCGCCCTGATCGAATTCAGAACCCCGGCACCGCGGAACCGGTAGCCGACCGGGTGCGATCCGGCCGTGGCGCAGGCCCGTCCCCTGCCTATGACTCACATCGACGGTCTTGACCAAAGCGTATGGACCCTCTACGGTGCGCTTCATGTTGGCCATGGAACCCGTGCACCGCATCCTGAAGCCGCCGCCGCACGTGGTCCGGCTGCAGGCGGGCGCTTCTGTCTCGGGAACCGCCGAGGCAAAGCCGATCGATGTGAATCATAGGCAGGCTGCGACCCTCCCCCGGCCCTTCCGGCGTCCGCGGGCGCACGTGGTCCGGCCCGGTCCGCTACCCGTAGCGGGGTCGTCCCGGCGGTCGGTGTGACCCGGAAGCTCCCCAACCGTTCGGTACTCGTTCACCGACCCGTGCAGAGGATCGAAGTCCGGCCCCGGGCCCGGCTTCGGGAGACCCCGTCACCAAGATCCTCCACAGTTCCATGCTGGGACGCCCTTTCGTGTGGAACACCCCGGGAAGGATCCCCGGCTCCAGGATCTTGAACCGCCGGGCACGCGCCGGCCGGTCGGCATGCACGTGCGGAAGCCCGCGCAGCATCTGACGGAAGGTCATCCCGCGAGGGTTCGTCGAGATCGATCATCTCGATCGCAACCCGGCCCCGTTCCGGCGGCGGGCGGAGGACGTGTCGCAGGGCCCTTCTCGCGAAGATTCCCGAAGCCCCCGCGGATTTCCGGTCCCATCGGCCGATTCCCGTCCCAAAGGAGGATTCTTCACCCCCTCCATGCCACGATGCTGTCACTGGATCCAACGGCTGTATCTTTCCTGGTGTACGTCCGAAACCGTTGATGTGACCGCAGTAGGACGGCCGGATTTCCGTGTCGGCGCTTGCCGGATCCCGAGCCGTTTGCTGATGTTCCCGTAGACTCTCTGAAGATCAAGGGACTTGCGGGATTGTTCTTCGCGATCCCGCTACGCGGGAAAGGGGGAGACCGCCGATCATGCCGGAGTGGGTGGCCAATACGCCGTGGTGGGTTGTCCTTGGGATCATCGTCGCAGCGGGAGCGGCGATTATCAGGTTCGTTCGGTGGACCGGTCGCGTGGATACGAGGCTGGATGCCCTCACCAAAGGGCTGGACGATGCCCACGCCGACATCAAGAAAATTCTGGAACGGCTATTCTCCCGGTCTCCCGTGGAGGCACGCAACCCGATCCAGCTTACAGACTTCGGTCGCGAACTCTCGGCAACCGGGTCTGCGGGCGAGTGGGCGCAGACGAATGCGCCGAACCTCGAAGCAGAAGCTGCGGATAAGGAGGAATTCGAGGTGTTCGATCTGTGCGTCTCGTATGTCGAGGACCAGTACGGGACCGATCCCGAGTTCCAGCGCACCGTCAAGGCGACTGCATATCAGCACGGGATCGAGCCGGAGCAGGTGTTGAAGGTCTATCAGGTCGAACTGCGGGACCGCTTGCTCCGGGCCTATCGCTAACCGCCCGCTTGATCTTGGGCATATAACCCCCTTTTTCGATCACCCGCGGCAGGTTCTGCCCGCGCAACTCAGGCATCCAGCAGATTGACGATCAGTCGGACCATGAGGTTCTTGCTGGCGGGTGCGCTTTCGGCGATCAGCAGCGTCTGCGCCCTCAGAGCCTGTACGGAAACTATGGAGCGGCCCCGATTCGAGCCTTTACGATGTGGCTGGCGACGACATTGGGAGGATGCCATGGCTGGGAGCGAGACCGCTCGTGCGAAGTATCAACGTCGGGGAGACCGCTTCGAAAGCGATCGGACCGACGCGGAATGGGCTCGTTTGGAGCCGTTGCTTCCGGCACCGTCGTCGACGGATCGTCCCTGTGAGGTAGACCTGCGCGAAGGGGTGAATGCGCTGCTGTACCCGTGGATGACGGGTTGCCAGTGGCGTGCACTACCGCCTTGTTTTCCTGCGACTTCGACGGTCCGGTACGATTTTACCGGTGGCGTAACCAGGGCCTGTATGGGGATCTCGTGGCGGCGTTGCGGGGTCCGGCCCGGGAGCTGGAGGGCCGGCGTTCGACGACGACGACGGGGGTGATCGACCGTCCGTCCGTGAAGACGACGGAGAGCGGTGGGCCGAGTGGCTAGGACGGTGGGAAAAAGATCAAGGGGAGAAAGCGGCACGCGGTGGTCGACACCCTCGGGCTCCCCCTAGTAGTACGGAATCATTGGATTGCTGGGTATAGGGACTTCAGTTTCACCCGGGCGTCTGCCGTCGTGAACCGCCAATCGACGGTGCCGCCGGCCGCGTTGCGGCGCTTGACCCACGCCGCGGTCTCCCGCAGCAGGGTGGCGCGGTCGGGAATGCGTCGTCGAAGACACGGTCGCGACCACGCGCCGATTTCGATCTCGGCCCTGTGGAGCCAGCTTCCGTGCTTCGGCGGGTACCGAAACTCAAACCGCTTTCGCACCCGCATGGCCTCCCGGGGTGCAAAGGCTTCATACAACGACGCGGGGCCGTGTGTGTTCAGGTTGTCCATGACCCGTACGATCTTCTTTCCGGGGATGGGATCATCCGCGAGTTCCCGGATGAACTGCGCCCAGCCCCGCGCCGTGCGGCGGTCGGTGACCTTCACCGTACGCCCGTTTTCATTGGGCGCGAACGCCAGGAAGAGATGGGCCGTGCCGTTTCGCTCGTATTCGTAGTCGACGATTTCCGGCTGCCCGGGCCGCACGGGGCGGGGAAGGCGGGTTTCCTTGGTCTGCTGCCGACGGGTCTCATCCATACAGACCAAAACCTCGTCTTCGGCAAAATCCCGCTGATCCGTGTCCAGCACCTCCTCCATCGCCGCCACGAACGGCGCGTTGCGGCTCGGGGGAATGCACCCGTACTGCTTCAACCAAGGCTTGATCTCCTTTTTTTCCGAGTCTTCCGTACCGTTTCCTTCGAGATGCTCTCGACGATCTCCATCTCCATCAGACGACCGGCCAGCAGCTTCAGTGTCCAGCGGACACAACCCTCGGGCGGGGAAGAACAGGCCAGAGCCACCTGCTTCGCCTCCTTCGCCCCGTCCAAGAGTTTCGGTCGGCGGTCCTCCTGCTCCCGGCGGCGGAGGGCGGCCTCCAAACCCTCCAGAACACAACGCTTGCGCAGGCGTTCGACCGTCGAAGCGCCGATACCCAGGCCGCGCGCGAGGTCGACATCCCGGAGTTTGCCGCCGTCGCGCCCCTCGTCTGCCATCAGCAGAATCTGCGCCCGACGACGACGCCAGGCGGCTCCGGTACCGTCGACGATCGCTTGGAGTTCCCGGCGCTCCGGCGCCGAAAGGCGCACTCGATCGAGCTTCCTGCCCTGAGGGTGGGCCAGGATCCACTCCGATCCCCGCACCGAACCCCTGCAGGCAGGCTCGGTTCCCGGAAACCGGATCCGTCCGATCCCCAAGAGAGCGTGAGCGCCTGCACGTTCGGCATCGGGTCTATGGGGATGAACCAGAGAGCGCCGTACCGATCGGGCGCCCACGCGTGCCGACACGGACCGACACGGACCGACACGGACCGACACGGAAAGCTTGCCAGAATACTATCGTCAGTTCAATGTTTCCGTACTACTAGTCCTGCAGGTGCACCCCGCCAACGTGCAGGATCGGGAGGGTGCGCCGGCGGTCATCGCCGAACTGCGCACGACCCTGCCGAGCCTGCAGAAGGTCTGGGCAGACGGAGGGTACCGCGGCCCCAAACGGGCCCCGCCCTGGCCGCGATGCCGGACGCCCCGGACCTCGAGATCGTGACCAAACCCGAGGAACCGAAGGGTTTCGAGGTGCTTCCACGACGCTGGATCGTCGAGCGGTGGTTCGGCTGACTGGGCCGCTGCCGACGTCGGGCGAAGGACTACGAACGACGGCTGGAGAGCTCGCTGGCATGGCTGCAACGGGCCGTGACCCGCATCCTGGTGCGCCGCCTCGGACGGGCCGAAACCCTCGGAAAAACCGCAAAATGCTGATTATATGGAGTTTTGAATCATGCTCTCAGGGCTTGGGGATTCAGCCGGTGCGCCATCCCCCTCCTGTTTCAGGTAGAGCAGGAACAGCAGCGAACCGATGCGCTTGTTGCCGTCGAACAAGGGACGGTCCTTGACGACGAAATACAGCAGATGCGCTGCCTTCTCCTCGCGCGAGCGATAGAGCGCCTCCCCGAACATGGTTTGCTCCAGGTTGCCGAGGATCGCGGCCAGCGCGTCATCCAGGAGATGGCCGAACAGCGGTGAGGCTTCGTTGCGTGCCGTCAACCCCCACCTGAGTTCGGCAATCGATCCGGTGACGCGGTCGTGATCAAGCACCCCCGCGGACGGCGGGACGCCGGGCGGCGTCGGCAGCCGATCCTCGTCGTACTCCACAGAAGCCGCCATGTGTCGGAGTCGCCGGCGATGAGATCCAGCACGGCCTGCCCGGTATCGTCCACCGGAGCCCGATCGCGCAAGGTCCGGACCGGCAGGTCGAGCGTCTCACGCGCTGCGCGCAGGCCGCATTCGGCCAGCCGACGCTCGTGCAGGGCATGGCCGCGCACCAGATGATCACGCAGCATGCGCGTGGCCCACTGGCAGAAACGCACGCCCCGCCTGGAGTTCACCCGGTGCCGACCGAGACGACGTCGTCCAGATCGTGGTGCTTCAGGCGGCGCCGGCCCTCGGTTCAAACGGCCGGCAACGTCCTGGTCGTCGGATCCGCCCCCAGCTCCCCGGAAGCGAATCTGCGGCGCAGATGCATCAGCACGTTCTCGGGCATCGTGTCGAACATCTCCGCCATCTGCCGCCGCCTCAACCAGACCGTTTGCCCCGGAAGAGACACACCTCGACCCGGACCACGCCGTCGGGACTCTCGTAGACGGCGACCTCACTGTCCAGACCGTTTTCCCGCCTTTCCTCGTCCATCCCGACCCGCGGCCCCAGCACCTGACGGCGGCCCGGCGAAGAGCATACGGCAGCCACTCCCGCACTCCGGCCCGGCCGCCGCCCTCGACAATCTCCCCGGCGCTTCGGACAGGGATGGCGCCGTCGTCCGTCCGCGCGGCCCCGTGCCCGGGCCGCCTCGGTCGGTTCCGCACGGCCTTCGGCACCTTGCCGGCCGCGAACGTCCCTCCGGACGACGGAGCCGACGGCCATGCGCTTGCCGGTACCGGTTCTTCCATGAGGCCGCGCACGGCGGCCCGGTGGCCGGTTACGTCGACGACTCCGTCCGGATCCCGTCGCACCGCGCTCGGCCCCGCCACCTCGGGCCGCCCGATCCGGCCTGCGAAGGACCGCGCGCGACGTGAAGCGGACCGTCAGGCACCCGTTCCGCGCCGCTTTTCCTCGTACTGCTGATGATGGTCCTCGGCCAACCAGAAATGCCCTGCATCTTCGATCGCGGTGGTGACGGGGCGGGCGAACCGGGCTTCCCGGACGACGCGCTCGCGCGAAGCGCTGGCAAGCAGCTTCTGCCCGAAGTCGGCCGGAAAGAGCATGGAGCGGTACTGGCTGCCGACATCCGGGCCCTGTCGGTCGCCCTGGGTCGGGTCGTGGATCCGCCAGAATCTCTCCAGCAGATCCTCGTAGCCGACGATCGCCGGATCGAATTCGACCCGAACCGTCTCGGCATGTCCGGTCGTTCCCGTGCAGACCTCCTCGTAGGTCGGGCTCGATTGCCCGCCGCCCATGTATCCCACGGACGTCGATCGCACGCCCTCGACCTTCCGGAAAGCGGACTCGACTCCCCAGAAGCATCCTGCAGCAAAGTATGCAACGGCCATGGCTGCCTCCCGCACGATATCTTTCCCTGCCGACGATGTTTCGTCAATCATCGTCCGCCGATCCCCCTCCGAACCCGCACGGATTGCGGCACTCCCGCGGTTGTGGAAGAGTCGGGCGCGATCCGGAACGGAACCATTTCGCTAGGAGACCCCTCACCATGGATTCCATCGCACAGGCGCTGGCGAGCCCCAAGATGATCTGGCTCGCCGTGTTCGTCCTCCTGTATTGGGGCTACTGCATCTTCTGGGGGGTCAAGGGGGCGCTGGACGCCCGCACGGCGTCCGACTACTTCATCGCCGGACGGCGGATCTCGGTCTTCGTATTCGTGCTGGCCGCAACCGCGACTTCGTTCTCCGGCTGGACGTTCATGGGACACCCCGGCCTGATCTACCGCGACGGATTCCCCTACGCCTACGCGTCGTTCTACGCCATCACGATTCCGTTTACCGGCGTGTTGTTCCTGAAACGCCAGTGGATGCTCGGCAAGCGCTTCGGATTCGTGACTCCGGGCGAGATGCTGTCCACCTACTTTCGCTCGGACGCGATCCGCGTACTGGTGGTCATCGTGGCCCTGGTGTTCTCGATCCCGTACCTCGGAGTGCAACTGCGGGCGTCCGGATTCCTGTTCAACGTCCTGACCGACGGGTTGCTCGATGTCGAGGTCGGGATGTGGCTGCTGTCCATGGTCGTGCTGATCTACGTGGCGTCCGGCGGGCTGCGGGCCGTCGCCTACGTGGATACGCTGCAGTGCATCCTGCTGGCGGGCGGGATCGTGGTGATCGGGATTCTGACCCTCGCCTATGTCGGCGGCCTCGGAAACCTCGTGGAAGGCATCCGGCTGCTCGCGGAACACGACACCACGCGCACACCCGACGGCTACAGCCACTATGTCGCGATTCCGGGCGTGATCCAGTTCGTGGAGGCCGGTCCCTCGGCCGTGGGCGGCGCGTGGACCGGAATCATGGTGCTCACCTACATGATGGCCCTGATGGGCATCCAGGCGGCACCTGCGTTCACGATGTGGGCGTACTCCAATCGGGATCCGTCGCCGTTCGCCCCGCAGCAGGTGTGGGCCTCTTCCTTCGGGATCGGCGCCATCCTGTTCACGTTCACCGCCATTCAGGGCATGGGCGGCCACCTGCTGGGGGCCAACTCGGCGTTTCTGGCCGTGGCGCCGGAAGCCGTGACCAACGTCATCGGCCCCGGGCTGACGACGGGTGATCTCATGACCGAGGCCGGCAAGCAGGGCATGCTGGTGCCGCAGCTCATCAACCTGCTGGAGGGCACGGCACCGTGGTTGCTGGCGCTGCTGTCGGTGTGCGCGCTGGCCGCCATGCAATCGACCGGCGCGGCCTACATGTCCACGGCCGGCGGCATGCTGACCCGCGACGTGATCAAGCACTATCTGATGCCGGACGCGAGCCACGCCGCTCAGAAGACGTTCGGCCGGATCGGCGTCGCGCTCATCGTGTTCGCAGCGCTGGTGGTGGCGACCGTATCGAGTGATGCGCTGGTCCTGCTGGGCGGCCTCGCGGTGGCGTACGGGTTTCAGATGTGGCCCTCCCTGATTGCCGTGTGCTGGTGGCCGTGGCTGACCCGGTCCGGCGTGGTTTGCGGGTTGATCGCCGGACTGATCGCGGTCACCCTGACGGAGAACCTCGGGCGGGACTGGTTCGGAATCGAGGCGTGGGGCCGGTGGCCGCTCACCATCCATTCGGCCGGCTGGGGAATCATCTTCAATCTCGGGGTGGCTCTGATCGTGTCGTATTTCACGCAGGACGAGACCGAAACGCGGCACCGGATGACGTATCATGCCTTCCTGCGCGAGCACGCCGGCCTGCCGGCGGAGAAGCGGTCGCTGGTGCCGGTCGCGTGGATCATCACGCTGTTGTGGTTCTTCTTCGGGATCGGGCCGGGCGCCGTGATCGGCAACTGGATCTTTGGCGATCCGAACACACCGGATGCATGGGCCTTCGGAATTCCGTCGATCTGGGCGTGGCAGATCCTGTTCTGGGCGGTGGGCGTCTACATGATGTGGATGCTGGCCTATCGCATGGAGCTGTCGACGCCGCCCGCCAAGGAGGTCCGGCCGATCGCGGAAGACATCGGCGACCCGGTGGCCGGCGGCCCTTCGGCAGCCCGGGGCTGACGGCGGGGGGCGCGCCCTCGGCCCTGCAGGAGATGGGGCGTGGCGGGTTTCGTACTGACGACCGGACTGCTTGCGGCCGCGCTGTGGCTGCCGGTATCCCGGTTGGTGTGGACGCTCAGTGTCCGGCGCCTCGAACGGCGTACCCGGCGCCGACTGGCGGCGGACGAAATCGCGGGCCAGAAGCGCCGGGCCGGCGTCGTCGCCGTCCTGGTCGTGGTGCCGTTCGCCTGCCTGTTCCAGGTCTGGCTGCTGTCCACCCGTGCATGAGCGCCGGTACCGATGGCTTTCGCGGGCGGCGGCAGCCTTGGCCGTGTGCACGGTCGCCGGGCTGCTCGCGGAGTATCTGGATCTTGCGGGCCGGTACCCCGGCCGCATTGCCTACCGTGAGGGAAACCGTGCGTTTCTGGATGGCCGGTACGAAGAGGCGCTGCAGAAATACCGTGCCGCACTTTCCGCCGACGAAGGAAACGCGTACGCGGCAGAGGGAATCGCGCGCAGCCTGCAGCATCTGCAGCGGTACGACGCGGCCCTCGCGGCCTTCGACGCGGCCCTCGCCATCGAACCCGCGTTCGCCGCCGGTATCGCCAACCGCGGCATCCTGCTGGATACGATGGGCCGTCATGAGGAAGCACGCGACGCGTACCGGCAGGCGCTGGTCCTGGATCCGGACCTGTCGGACGGCATGCACTGGATCGACCGTCTCCTGTATAATGTTCAGGTGCGGCCGCCGACCATCAGGGACCGCATGCACTATCTCGATGAACAGCTTCAACTGCCCGAGCACCGGCAGGTACTCGTCCGGCCACAGCAAGACCTGCTGCAGCGTCCGTACGAACGCTGAGCGCGCCGGCGCGCTATCCGAACGCGGGAAGCCCGAGAATGTCGACCGTCAGAACCCGCAGCGCGAAGACCAGCGCGATGCAGCCGAACAGGAGCCGCACCCCGTCGCGTTCGCCGTCCTCGTCCCGAAACGTGATCCCGTGCCAAGCGACCGCTCCGGTGGCGGCGAGAAAGATCCAGTCGACCAGTGCATCCATGGGGATCCGGGAGATCCCCCGATCAGCGACCGGTCGGGAGGGCCCGGCGTTCGGCCGGCCGCCGACCGGCCGGCGCGAACCGGGCAAGGTGGCGGGCCGGGCCGATGCCGCGCGCGAGACGGTCCGGGAACGTCGGCTCGGAGTCGGGTCGGGCCCAGCCGCCGGACCGGTACCGATACGCCCGCTGGGGTCCACGACGCCCACGAAACTCAAGGGGCTGCGCCGCGCCGGGCGCGGGATCCGGACCCCGCCCCGGCCGGAACGGCAGGCATCTGGATCGTCTCCAACACATGGCGCGGATCTCGGGGGCGGCAGGGACGACTTCCAGCATATCCGCGTACCGGTCGTCCGCGCGATCGGACCCATCGAAGATGTCGACCCCTGCCCCCGGGGCCGGAACGCGGTACCGACGGACACCCGCGAGCTGCCCCTCACGGATGCGGACCGGCGCCGGCCCGGGCGAAGGTCCCCGGAAGACCGGGGCGCCCGGCCCCCGCAACGGCGACCGCGGCCGGCGGCGGCCGTCGTCCCGGAGGTCCGGGCCGGCATCGGGCCGCCCGTCCGGTCTTGCCTCCGGAACGGCGCGCCCGCACCGCGCCTCCGGGCTAGGCGGGTCGCCGGCGCGGCCCCCTGTCCGGGCACCGTGATGCGCACCTCGGGCGCGATGCGTGCAAGGGGAGATCCGCGCCGAACCTGCTTCCCGGTCTTCGACCGGAGGCGACGGGTTGCTGCAGGCCCGATCCCGCCGGGCGCCGACCGCATCGGGCGCCGGGTCGTCGCCGCTGCACGGTTTCGGCCCGGCACGCGCCCGGAGGCACCGGAACGGCGTCAGGACGGGGGCCGGGCAGGCGGGGGGCAGGGGGTATCGACCCGCCGGCGGCGGTGCGCCCGCGGTCGGGCAGGAACCGGTACCGGAAATCGCAATGGGCCGGAATCACGAAACCCCTGACCAAGATCCGGTCGACGCCCGGATCGGCGGGCAGACCCGGAGGCACGCCCGGCTCGGTCTGGAGGCCGGCCGGGTCGCCGCCCGCTACGTGGGCCGGCGGGCAAGCCGCCGACCGGACACGGGAGCTTCCGGCGCTGCCGATCTGGTCCGGGCGCTGGGAGGGCTCAAGGGCCCGGTCATGAAGGTCGGGCAGCTGCTGGCGGCCGTGCCCGACCTGCTGCCGCCCGAGTACGCCCGGCAGCTCCGCACCCTGCAGGCCAACGCGCCGCCCATGGGATGGCTGTTCGTGCGGCGGCGCATGGCGGCGGAACTGGGAGCCGGATGGCAGGACCGGTTCGAGCGGTTCGGCCGGACGGCCGCGCATGCGGCATCGCTCGGCCAGGTCCATCGTGCCCGCGCCGGGGGCCGTGAGTTGGCGCTCAAGCTGCAGTATCCCGACATGGCCTCGACGGTACAGGCAGACCTCCGGCAGCTGCGGTTCTTTCTGGGGCTGGTCGGCCGCTACGACCGCGCCATCCACACCAGCGAAATCTATGCGGAACTGGCCGCACGGCTGCAGGAGGAACTCGACTACGATCGCGAACGCAGGACCATGGAGATGTTTGCGCACGTGCTGGCGACGACCGAGGGCGTTCGGGTTCCGGAATCCGTCGCGGACCTGTGCACCGGGCGGCTGCTCGCCATGACCTGGCTCGAAGGCCGGCAACTGAGTGAGTTCGCCGATTCTCCGCAGGCCCTCCGGGACCGGGCTGCACTCCGGCTGTTCCAAGCTTGGTATCGTCCGTTCTACCGGTATGGCCTGATTCATGGGGATCCCCATCCCGGCAATTACTCGCTCGCCGCAGACGGAACCCTGAACCTGCTCGATTTCGGATGCGTGCGCACGTTCGAGCCGCGTTTCGTCGAAGGCGTGATCAATCTGTACCGGGCCAAACGCGACGGCGACGAGGATCTGGCGGTGGCCGCCTACGAATCGTGGGGGTTTGCCGGCCTCTCGCGCGAGATGCTGGCCGTGCTCGACCTCTGGGCGGACTACCTGTACGCGCCGCTGCTGGAGGATCATGCCCGCCCGATTCAGGAAGGCACCAGCGAAGGGCGGCGCATCGTCGGGCAGGTCCACCGGGAATTGCGCCGCCTGGGCGGCGTGAAGCCGCCGAGGGAATTCGTCCTGGTCGACCGCGCCGCAATTGGTCTGGGATCGGTCTTCACCGTGCTCGGAGCCCGGCTCAACTGGCATCGGATGATCGAAGAGCTCATCGGCGGATTTTCCGTCGAATCGCTGGCCCGCAACCAGCGCCGCATGCTGCAGCAGGCCGGTTTCGCACCCCTCGAGACCCCGCCGTCGACGGGCTGACGGCGGCGACCGGCCGGAAGCCGTGGGAGCATGCAGGCCTGCCCTGCCCATCGGACACATTTCCCGCTCGACTCGCTGATTCGTTCGCGCGATCGTCGCACGCATGGACGGCCCGGTTTCGATTCCGAGCGCGCTTTCCTCGGCGTAGGGCATGAAGAATCCGTCGCGGATCCTGGCGCAGCCGGAGGTCTCACGTGCCGCGCCCGGCCGCAGGGTATGCGAGGCTTTCGGCTTCGTTGACCTTCGCGGGCGACTGCAGGTCACGAGCTGCCGTTCCGCCCTTCGCCGCTTGGAGCGGGCGGGCAGGAGCGTTCTTCCTTTGCCCCGCCGTGGCGGCGGCCGGGGGATCGTGGCCCGCAGGGAGATGGCGGTGGCCGAGCCTGTGGGTCTTCTGGCCCGCGCGGGCGGGGGCCTCGAGCTGGTCCGGGTCGAGGGATCGGAGCTCCGGCTGGGGTTCAACGAGCTGAGTGCATCGGAGCATCCGCGCCGCGCCCGGCTTCACGTCGGTCGTCAGCTGCGCTCCCTGGTCGGGTCGTCCCACGGCTGGCTCGGCGGGTTGCTGTTTACCCCTGCGACGCGAGTCCTGACGGCGCGGGATACCTGGCTCAGCTGGGACGATGCGAGCCGCGAGCGACATCTCGACGAGGCGATCGGCCGGGCGCGGTTCCTGATCCATCCGTCGGTTGACCGTGCGTGATCTTGCATCGCGGGTTCCGGGCCTGGCGGCCCGGCGCGTGGTGGGGGACTTCGCGGCAGCCTATGGCCTCCATCCGGTTCTGGCCGAGACCTTGGTCGCGCCGGAGTACCGGGGCAGCGGCTTCCTGGCGGCTGGCTGGCGCGGTGTCGGCGAGACCTCCGGGCGCCGGCTTCGGGACGGCGTGGCGGAACCGGCGAAGCGCATCCTTCTGCTGCCGCTGGCGGCGGACTGGGACACCTGCCTGGAGACACGGCGTGTCCTGGCGCCCGGGGACGGTCTCGACAGCGCGGCCTGGGCAGAGAACGAATTCGACGCCGCGCCCTTGGGAAGGGGGCGCTTCACTTTTTACTTCACATATACTGGGGAGGACGAGAGGAACCATCACATGACCGAACCGTGGCCGCTGAACCCCACGCCGACGCCGGAGGTGCCGCTCGGCGAGGCACCGTTGGCGCGTGTCCTGGCTCAGGCGCGATTCCCGACCATCCTCGCGATCCGTGACGCCGACAAGGTCGCCGGATTTCAGGAGGCACTGCGCGAGACCTATCCCAATCTCCGCCGAGAGCAGGTCCACAGTATCGAGATCGCCGGCGATCGAACCCCGGACGTGCGCCAAGACCTCATCTGGCGCCTCGCCGATCAGGAGACAGAGCCCCGCTGGCAGGTGTCGCTCGGGGTGAACTTCGTGGCCCTTGACACCTCGGACTACAACAGCCGGGCCGATTTTCTCGCCCGGCTGCGCGACGTCCTCACCGCGCTCGAGCAGGCGTTCAACCCCGCCTCGACCAGCCGCTTCGGATTGCGCTACATCGACCACCTCACAGGCGAGGCGGTCGATCGCATTGAGGAGCTGATCCACACCGAAATCCTGGGAATGATCCAGCGGCCCCAGAATCTTGACCCCACACTCAGGGACTCCGTCATCCATCAGATAACCGAGACGCAGTTCCTCGCCCCAAACGGCAACCGCATCCAGGGTCGATGGGGAAAACTGCCCGCGAACGCGACCTACGACCCCAACGCCCTCGCGCCGGTCGCAGAGCCCAGCTGGGTTCTGGATCTCGACATGTTCACGACCGAGTCGCGACCCTTTGTCTGCGAAGACCTGCTGACAACCGCGACGGGCTTTGCCGAATGTCTCTATTGGTTCTTCCGCCAGATGGTTACGATGGAGTTCCTGAGGTTCCACGGAGGCGAACCATGATCGCGACCGCGCGGCGCGACACACCATACAGCCACATCTCGGCGCTCGGCCCTGCGTATCGCCCGGCTCTGGACGCCGACTTTATCCTGGCGGAGCCGATGACGGCGAACACCTACCCCGAGGGGCGGTGGGGAATGTGGACGACCGGCACGCCTGGTTGTTCGCGCGCCGCTTTGGGCCCGGCGGCGCAATTCGACTACATGCCCGCGGAATCCACGACCGAGGCCATCATGGAGATCCGCCGCCGCTCAGGGCTGACGTGGAAGGAGCTCGCCGATCTGTTCGAGGTCTCGCGTCGCAGCGTCCATCACTGGGCGAACGGCAATCCCGTCAGCGCCGGGCGCGAACGAACCCTTCGTCGGATGCTGGCCGCCCTTCGCCATCTCGACAGGGGCAGCCAAGTTGACACCCGCGCCTTGCTGCTTGCGGTTGACCCGGCTACCGGGGTTTCAACGCTCGACCTCTTGCAGACCGGCCGATTCGACGACGCCACGGCGCGCGTGGCCGGCGGCCGGGCACCCGCGCGTCACCGCGTGCCCCTGTCGTCGAACGCCCAAGATGCACGCCGCCCGCCGGCCCCGGCGCTCCTTCTCAGGGCCGAACAAGATCAGCCCCATGTGCCGGCTAAGGCCCGCACTGTCCGGCCGGAGCGGACACCCAAGGCGTCGGGCTAGGGTTTCGTGGCCCTGACGGGGGAGGACGAACAAACGATCGACCAAGCCCTTCAGGCTTGGCGTCAGGGAGACATCTCCCTGGACGCCGGCCTGGAGTTCCTTCATCTCGCCGATCTGTCTCGTCCGCACAGCCACGCATCCATCCAAGTCACCGAGGCCCTCGCGGACGCCGGTGGAGCCATTGAGGCCGGTGCCACCCCCGTGCTGGACGAAGTGCGTGGTATGGTAATGCTCAGTCAGACCTGCGATGTCATTCGCGGCTGTCGCGCCCGGCCGTTCGTCGAGATCGCCCCCCTCATCGAGGTCCCTGAGCAATGGGTCGAAGAGATCCGCCGTCTCAAGAGACCCGCCTTCGCCTACGTGCCGATCGTCGCCGGCGACCGTCTTGTCGCCGATCTCGACCGTACCATGACCGTCGAGAAGGCCCTCGTCGCCGGATGGGCCCGCACTCCCGGCTGGGAAACCGACGACGAGTTGCGGAACTTCGCCAGCGCGCTCGCCCGCAAGAGATCGCGATTCGCCTTTCCCGACGATTTCGTTGCCGCCGCCGCGGATCTGCAGAGTCGTCTGGCGGCCAGACACAACAGACAGACCACCGAGGGCGCTCATCTCCGGGCGCTCCGCGAGATCAGGGTCCGCGCCTCGCCATCTTGGGACAACGGCGAGGTTCTGCTGAGCTGGTGGTTCCTCAAGGACGCCGACCCGGCGGAGGCCGACTGGGTAGCGTCTCTCAAAAGCTGGCTTGATCTCTTCGACTCGACCGGCCGGTTCCGCCTCGATGCGTCCATCGCCTGCCGCCTCGAGGATATGACCGCCAGAGACTACGTCGAAAGCGACCGTCTCGATCTCGACCGCTTGTCTGCGGCCTGACCGCCGGCACCCTGGCCACGAACTGCCTACCCCTCCGCACTCACTTCGCCTCGCCCTGTCCCGACGCCACTCCGTTCCGCATGATGGCGGGCTAATTCGTGCCTGCCCGGAAAATCCCTAAGAGTCGGATTACATGAATGAAAGCCCAATATTGACAGGGCGAAGATTCATCGAATCCAGGTATCTACTCACCCCCCCCCTACTGATGACGAATCGTTGTATCTACTCACCCCCTACTGATGACGAAGATCGACCCGCTTCTTGTCAGCCGGAACACGCACCTCCGGTCATCGGTCGCGAGCGAGTTAAAGGGACAAGGAAAAATGCCGGATCCGAACCCGTCAGGAAAAACGATTCGTCATCAGTAGGGGGGGGGTGAGTAGATACGTCAGTTCAACATTTCTGCACTACTAGTCGGATGGCATTTGTGGGCAATGGGCAGGGCCTGCCGCTGGCGGTGCGGCCGAGGTCCGGGGGGTCTTGCGCCCCGGATCCGGCGGGCGCGCTCAGCGGCGGCCCCGGAAGCCGCTGCCCACCGGAATCAGGAAGCTGACGGCGAACATCACGCTCGCCGCCAGTACGATCGACGGGCCGGCCGGCACGTCCCACCGCAGCGATCCGAACAGGCCGGCCGCCACCGAAACCACACCGATCGACGTGGCCGCAAGCGCCATGCGCTCGGGCGTCGCGGAGAGTCGGCGGGCGGCCGCGGCGGGAATCACGACCATCGACACGATCAGCAACATGCCGACCACCTTCATGCCGATCGCGATGATTCCCGCGATCAGGAAGATCAGCAGGGCGTTCGCGCGGTGAACCGGCACCCCTTCGACGACTGCGAGATCGCGGTTGACGGTGGCGGCGAGAAGATGGTTCCATTTCCATGCTAGGGTTCCGGCCGTGACTGCGGCGACGCCGAAGATCAGCCACAGGTCCGCCACCCGGATCGCGAGGATGTCGCCGAACAGATAGCCGATGAGATCGACCCGGACCTGCTCCAGGGTGGAAAGGACCACAAGCCCGGCCGCGAAGACGGCATGAGCCAACACGCCCAGCAGGGCGTCCGGAGAAACCAGCTGCTGCCGCTCCAGCAGCACCAGACACCCTGCAATCATGAGACAGAGGGCAAAGGTGGCGACCACGGGCGGCACATTGAGCAGGAAGCCCACGGCCACCCCGAGGAGCGCGGCATGCGCGATCGTCGCGCCGAAGTACGCCATGCGCCTCCAGACGACGAAGCAGCCGATCGGGCCCGCGGCCAGGGCCACTCCGACGCCTCCCGCCAGAGCGCGCACGAAGAAGTCCTCCATCACGGACGGTTCCGGAACGGAGCGACGGGCCGGGGAGGATCGGCCCGGTCGGGCACCGGCCCGCCCGCGGCATCATGGCGGTGGTCATGGGCGTGCTGGTAGATGGCCAGGCTGCTGGCGACGTCCCGGCCGAACAGGGACACGAATTCAGGGTGGCGCGTGATCGCCCGGGGCGCACCGGTGCAGCAGACGTGCCGGTTGAGGCAGACCACCGTATCGGTCGCTTCCATCACCAGGTGCAGGTCGTGCGAAACCAGCAGCACGCCGCAACCGTACCGGTCCCGGATCCTCGCGATCAGTCGATAGAGAGCACTCTGACCGGCGACGTCGACGCCCGCGAGCGGCTCGTCGAGCACCAGCAGTTCCGGCTTGCGCAACAGGGCTCGCGCCAGAAGCGTCCGGTGCAGTTCACCGCCGGAGATGTCCGACAGCGGGTGGTCCAGGATCGCGCCGGCACCAACCTCCGAAAGCACCGCCTCCAGCCTCCCACGCGAGACCGGCAGGCCGAGCGTCAGGAACCGCCGCACCGTCATCGGCAGCACGGCCTCGCGGTGGACCTGCTGCGGCGAATAGCCGATGCGCAGGCCCGCCGTTCGCCGGACCTCGCCGCCGGTCGGACGGAGGATCCCGAGGAGAACGCGGACGAGCGTGGACTTTCCGGCGCCGTTCAGCCCGATCAGCGTCACGATCTCGCCCCGGTGGACCGCGAGGTTTACCCCTTCAAGCACGCTCCGCTGCCTAGTGCGCACGGTGACCCCGAGCGCCGCGACGAGCGGAAGCGCCCGAGCCGAACTACCCATGATCGGGCAAAGTACGGTCGAGCGGGGCGATCGTTCCGGACGGGTACGGCAGCTTCATGCCGCGACCTCCTGACCCTGGTTTGTCCCGTGCCGCACCGGGCACGAGTCCCCGGCGGAACCGCACTGGCAAGCGACGGCGGGCGAGATTCCCCGCAGTGGAACCCGGCCTGGCTGCGATTCGGTCGCACGGGCCCGGTTGGTCGGCGTCGGTCCCGGATCCCGTACCACCGGGCCGCCGGCCGATGGCCTCCCCGGCCGGCAGCTCAATACAGCATAGCCCGGTACGCAACCGCGACCCGGACGCGGGTCGCCGTACGGGCCGCCATCCGGCCCGGTATCCCGGCAAGACTTTCCCCACGCTGTGGTTGGTGCTTGGAATGACCGCTGAACGGGACACAAATTTCCGCTTTCTTGCTAGGTTTTCCGGCTGCGGCGACCCGTGGATGGCCCAAAGCGAGAAAACCCGGCAGGGTTGGGCCCGTGCAACCTCCCTCCATCCATCAGCAGTCGGCAAGATCGAATGCAGCGTGGGAACGTCCTGGTGTCCCGGGCATGCGCAGAAGGGCTCCGGACGGACGGCGTCGCACCGGGTGCCGTCGTGCGGATCACCGTTCTCCTTCCGGACCACGAACGCAACGTCCGTCGGGGGGATTGCGATGCCGGGCCCCCGTGCGTCGCGTCTTCCCGCGGTTCCGCACGACGCGCACTTCCGGATCCGGCTTCGAAGCAGTCACGATGCGCGCTTCGGCTCGCGGTTGGGTTTCCGCGTCCGCGTCGATGCCCGCACGCCGCTCCGGATCCTGAAGTACAGCGTCCGTCTCCGGCCCCCGGAAATCGAGACCAGTCCCGTCCGGGACCAGCCGTCGTGCGGTACCGATGGGCCCGCGGTGGCGGAAGCTGGGATCGCCCGGGGACCGACGGAAGCCGGAGCGAAGGTCCGTTCGGAATCGTGTTGCGTCTTCCGCGTCTGCACTTCGGCTTCGGTCCGGGTGCGGTACGCGACCGGATTCGGAGTGCGACGACATCCGGGGGAAAGCCGGGCCCCGCAAGGCGTTGCGGATGCGGCCGGCCGGTCCTGCCGACCGCGGATGCACGGCCCGGCCGATGGGGAAGTCCGGATCAGGCGCACGCGGCCATCGGTATCCGGATGCACCAGCCCCGACCCCGGACACGGTCACCGATGGTATCGGGGCCCGGGGCGGCAGACGGACACCGACCGATCCACCCACGGATGCCGGTTCGCACTTACCCCGTTGAAAGGGCAGACAGATGCAGGCCCTACTCTCATCCCACGACCGGTGAACGCCCGGCCTCGACCGGTCTTCAAGGGATGCGGCAACTCGACCGGGAGCACCCTGCCAAGGATGGTGGGCGCGGCTGGGATTGAACCAGCGACCCCTACGATGTCAACGTAGTGCTCTCCCGCTGAGCTACGCGCCCGTCGTCTGCACCGGTCCAGTATAGGCGCCCGGACCGACCCGGCCAACCGCAGCCCGGTTGACAAGAACGCCGACTCGGCACGACGAGCACCCGGCCCGCCTGCATCATCAGCGGGGTTCGAGGGTTGGTGCGGTGAGGGAAATTGATCAAGCCGCAGCATGTTGTCCGGATATCCAGTGCGGGATCATGCGTGCTTGCGCGGTATCTTCCCAGATGAGCGACCGGGCGCACGGCATCCCCGAGCGGACCGGGCGGCGTCATGTGGTTCTCGGCGACGCACTCCCGCAGGAAGCGGAGTTCCGGGTCGGTGAACATCGATGTGGAATCCCGATCCGGAACCTGGCAGTCGGGCAGGGTCGTGACCATGATGCGCCCGGCGATCACGGCGTTGATGGCGATGGCCCGCTGCAGGCGTTCGGCAGTGCGGCACCGAAGGAACCCGGTGCGACAGCACGACTTGAGAACGCGGAAGATATCTTTGACCTCCCACCGCTGGAGGCAGAAGCCGACCATCCTTGGCGGCGTCCTCGGCACCGCACACCCGGAGGGTGGTGAGCAAAGCCCCGGTACTGGATCCTCGCCCCCGGGAAATCGGTTTCGACGATGTGAACGCCTGAAACTCTCCTGAATCTCGTTCACTCAGCCCGTCGTCATGGAACCGGGCATTGGGTTCCGCTACCCGAAGGCTTGTATCGCAGGATGACGGGAGCGACAACGGGGGCGGAAGCGGGCTGGAGGACATCCTTCTTTCCAGTGCCTTTCGATCCCGCTCCGAAACGGTTCCGGGGCGTCGGGTTCGACGGCCCCGTCTCGTCACCGGCCTTGCCGAGAGCACGTACACCATCATGCGCCCCGCTTCCCCAAGGTACCGTGAGCCCCGCAACCCGACGGCTTCCCGCTTCCGCCTCTCCACGCTTTCTCGGGAGAGGTTTCCCGGGAAACGCGGCCACGCTGCCTGTCATTCACCCCTGCAGCAGCACCGGATGTCCACCGGAGGGAAAGTGCCACGAGGGTCCGTCTCGCCCGATCGGGGAGGAACGCCGAGGTCTGCACGAAGGTCTTCGGCGCTCTTCCTCACGGTCTGCGGGAGCGGGGTGACGTGGCTGCAGGGACACGGTGTCGCGGCCGTGGTCCCGGAGGCCACGAACATCGACCGGGAGACGGGGTACGATGCCGCACCGGCCGGCGGGACAATGGCATTCGGAGGAGTCTTTCTGGCATTCGAATACGGTAACTGGTCAGGTAGTCGACACGTGCTTTCGGGATTTTCCGTGCCGTGAACGGTCCGATGGAAGGACTGTCGATGGAGTGGATTACAGGAGCGGCACTCTCTCACGAATCCGCCAGGCGGAGCGCCCGACTCCCCGGCTTCGCCCAAAGCGCCTCCCGCACCTTCCATCCCTGCGTGCGCGCGGTCTCGATCCGGATTCTCCGCACCGCAGGATCCCGAGCCCCCGGTTCGCTCCGGTAACCGCGGGAGATCTTCGGGTGCACCTTCCGCATCCGTAGATCCCTTTCGGCCTCGTGGTTCGTCGGGGGAACGGACGGATTCCGCGGGAACCGCAGGACTCCCTCCCGAGGGTCCCGCCGTCGCAGGGCGAGGTTCCCGCCCTTGCTCCTCCTGCGTCTTCCGCATCTCTTCCCGGTTCCCGATGCCGGCGGCGGCCGCACCTCATGCCCGGCGACCGCGTCGGCCACGATTTCGTCGGAGTGCCTCTCGATCCGGTCCGTCGAGTCCGTGGACCGCGCGGCCCACCGGTACGACAGGACTTCCCACGCTGCATTCGATCTTGCCGACTGCTGATGAAGGGAGGTTGCACGAGCCCAACCCTTTCGGGTTTCTGGCTTTGGGGGGTCCACGGGTCGCCACAGCCGGAAAACCGGGCAAGAAAGCGGAAATTTATGCCCCCGTTCAGCGGTCATTCAAAGCACCGACCACAGCGTGGGGAAGGTCCTGCCGGTACGATCCGCTTTGTGGGCCTCATGCACGGTGCCCCGAGGCCCCTTCTTCCTCCGCTCGGCCCACTCTTCTCCGCACGACTCCTCCAGGATTCGAGTTCCCGCAGGAGGGGCGAGGCCGTGCGCAGAGAGAGTGTTCCACATCTTCCCGTACGGGTTCCGGAAATCGTGCACGGAACTGCCGGTCCGTTCCTCGAAGATGTCTCCTCCCCGGCTTTGGCCGAGACGGAACGGGCCGAGAGGCTCCGTGCAGGCAACCGGTACCCGTTCCACCCGCCGTGGACCCGGACGCCAGTCTCATCCCTGTGCTGGACGGCGGCTCGGGCCGCGAAATCCCGGACCCGTTCAGCGAAGCCGGAACCTCGGTCGGCGGCACGAGCCCGAAGGGCGGAAACCGTTCCTTGGGATCGGGGCGCGCCGAAGAGATCCGCCCCTACCGCGGCGACCCGGCGGCGTGGGATCCGGTGCGCCGCACCCCGTACCGCACCCTCGATTCCCCCTTCGGGCCGTACGGAGCCGGGCCGTCACACCTTCCGGAAAACCGCCTGTGTTCTTCTCGCCGCAGAGGCCGCACACCCCCTTGTGCACCCAGTGCTCGACGGTCTCCCGCACTCCCGGTGGAAGGTCCGGGACCTGCCGGACGACCGGCACCTCCGACCGCGCTCCGTCCCGCGAGGTTCCGCATCGACCGCAACGATCGGGACGAGGGTCTTCGATCCAGTCCGGCGTCGCAGAACGGCGCAGGGTCGTGCCCTTGGGGCCGGGCTGGCCGCCCGGACGACACCCCGAAGCACGGCGGCGGACGGAAGTCCTCTCCTTCGGACCCGGACGGGCAAGGCCATCGCGGGAAGGCGGCTTGGGGCGGTTGCGGCCCAGCCGACGCTCACATTCGGCCACCCGACCCTGCACGGCCGCCAGCGCCGCTACGGCCTCGTCGCGCGCGGCGACAGCCGTGGCACGTCTGGATTCAAGATCGGCAATCCGATTCCGGAACACCACCGAACCCCCGCCGGTCCTCGATCCGGTCCCATCGACGTTCGTGGAACATCCTCTGTCCGGGAATCGCGACTTCCATCGTTTGGGTCCGATCGGATCACATCATGCACATATGAGGAACAGAATCTTAGAGCCTGTACGGAAACTATTGAGCGGTCCCGATTCTGACCGCTCGTGCAAAGTATCGGCGTCGGAGAGACCGCTTCGAAAGCAATCTGACAGATGTGGAATGGGCTTGTCTGATCCCGATGTACTCTCCAGCCACATCGCAGATACCAGAATCGGGGCCGCTCCATAGTTTCCGCACAGGCTCTTAATCCAACCCCCGTACTACCTGACCAGTTACTTCGTCATGATTTCCCCCGAACGGAGTCGACCGAAGTCCCGCCAGCCTGACGGGACTTCGGGTGGCAGGCACTCCTGGTCGTGGCCGTGTCCTTCGTCCCTTGCTCATGGACCGGCAGACGGATAGCGTGGCCGTGCGTTCGGCGCGTCCGTTCCGGGACCTTCGGAACCGCGACCGGGGACGTCCCGCACTTCCCGCTTGGCCGCAGGTTCCGGCGCCGCGAAGGGAGAGACCGATGACCCGGTGCCTTCTTCCGATCGGGATCCAGGACTTCCCGACGATCCGGAGCGAGGATTTCTACTATGTCGACAAGACGTTGCTCATCCGTAAGCTGGTGGACGAGGGGCGCCATTATTTCCTGTCCCGTCCGCGCCGCTTCGGCAAGAGCCTGTTGCTCGACACGCTGGGATCGCTGTTCGCCTGCCACGAGCCCCTGTTCCGGGGACTGGCCGTCCATCCGCATTGGGACTGGTCCTCGCCGCATCCGGTGGTGCGGCTGAGCTTCGGCGGAAAGTACGACGAACCGAGCGAGATCGAAGGGGACATCATCGAGCAACTGGAGAGCGTGGAGCGCGAGCACTGCCTCTCGCCCGCCCGGACCTCCGATACCGGCCCGAGGCGTCTCCGGAACCTCCTCGACCGTCTGCACGGCACCACCGGCCAACAGGTCGTGGTGCTGGTGGACGAGTACGACAAGCCGATCCTCGACATGCTCCACGATCCGGAGCGCGCGACGGCCAACCGGGACTACCTGCGCGGCTTCTACGGCATCGTCAAGGACAGCGCCCGGCAGGTCCGCTTCGTCTTCGTCACCGGGGTGAGCATGTTCTCGAAGGTCAGCCTGTTCTCGGGGCTCAACAACCTGAAGGACATCAGCCTCGATCCGCGCTTCGCCACGATCTGCGGCTACCGCGAGGAAGACCTGGACCGGGTGTTCGGGCCCGAGTTGGCCGGGCTGGACCGCGAGAAGATCCGCACCTGGTACAACGGCTACCACTGGCGGGGCGGGGAGCGGGTCTACAACCCCTATGACGTGCTGCTGCTGTTCGACCACCGGGAATTCCGCCCCTACTGGTTCGAGACCGGATCTCCGGACTTCCTGTTCCGGATGCTGATGGAGAAGTCCGTGAGCCCGATGGAACTGGAGGGCCGTCTGGCGGAGAGGTCGCGGGTCTCGAAGTTCGAGGTCGGCGCCATCGACATCGAGGCGCTGCTCTTCCAGACCGGCTACCTGACCATCGCGGAGGAGGAGCGGGACGACTTCGACGCCTTCTACCGGCTGGACTATCCCAATCTCGAGGTTCGGATCAGCCTGAGCCGAGGATTGCTCGCTTGGCTGGGGGAGAAGGGCACCGAGTCGCCGAAGCAGGGTCGGGAGTTCTGCGCGTTGCTGGAGGCACACGACTTCGCGGGCTTCGGCGAGAAGCTCCGCGCTTGGCTCGCGGGGATTCCGTACCAATGGCACGCGAAAGGCGACCTGGCGCGCTACGAGGCTTGGTATGCGAGCCTGCTCTACATGTGCCTGCGTTCGGTCGGGGTGGACCTCAGCGTGGAGGAGGCTTCGCACCGCGGCCGTGCGGACCTGGTGGTGCGTCTCGGCGGGCAGGTCTTCGTGCTGGAGTTCAAGATGGCCGATGGCGAGGACACCGCCGCCGCACTGGATGCGGCGATGGCACAGATGCGCGAGCGGGGCTATGCGGAGACCTACCGCGACCACGACGGCCCGGTCTATCTGATCGGCGTGGCCTGTGGGCGCGAGGCGCGCAATCTTCTCGATCTCCGCGCCGAATCTGCATGAACGGCACCCGCGAACACCTGCCTGACCCACGAAGCGGCCCCGTCCCGGATCCTTGCGTTGAACCATTCCCGGCCGATACGGCCATCCCGTGCGTCACGGTTTCGCCATGCTGTTCGCGGCCTTTCAACCGGACATGCTTGACTCGTTGTTCATGAGGCCGTACATGATGGCCCATGAGGATCGGCTTTCGACATCTGTCCGCGACGACGGTTGACTGGCTGAAGGCGGCGTCGGCTGCCGAGGGCAGCACCGCTCGTCCCTAGCGCGGGGATTGTGCGAGCGCGAGGAGTGGCGCAACGCGAAGGGAGAGCTGTGCCTTGCCTCGGCATGCGCGGGTCTGCCTGATCTTGCTGCGTCGCTCGACCTCGTCCTTCCTGCGCCCAGACCTCATGCCTTCGACCCCGACACCCTTGAGCGGGACGATCCCGACCGAGCACTGGCCGGTACCCTGGAGGACCTTGGAGAGGTCACCGTAGAGCCGGTCGGCGCGGGCGAGGACAAGCGCTTGGCCCGTTCGATGATGGCGACTTGGCATCCCGAGGGCGAGGCGTGCGCACCCGGGGCCCGTGTGAGCTACTGGATCACCTCGTCGCGTCACGGTCGCCTCGGCGGCTTGGTGTTCGGTGCGGCGAGTTGGCACCAGAAGGCGCGCGACGACTTCATCGGCTGGTCCCAGGGAGCCCGTGTCGCCCACCTCGGCGAGATCGTCAACCACGATCGCTTTCTGATTCTTCCGTCGGTACATGTGCAGGAGTTGGCCTCCCATGCCTTGGCCTGTGCCTGCCGGCGTCTGGCCGCGGACTGGCACGAGAAGTACGGGGTGAGGCCGGTTCTGGCGTACACGTATGTGGGTCCCGAGCACAGCGGCGTGAGCTACCGGGCGGCGGGCTGGGAGCGCTGCGAGGAGACGACCTCGGGTCGACCTCCCGGGGCTACGGGCCCGGGCGTGCAGCGCGCGGTGTGGATGAAGCACGACGATCCCACGCTGCTAATCCAGCGGCGATCGGCGAGACTTTTTCGATCTGCGTCGCGCTGCAATCGTGCTGCCAAGGCTCCATTAGACCCGCTCGGCGCGAAAAATTGCGATCAAGGGGCGATCTGTGGTGATGCAAGCCCCAACGCACTCGGATTTCGCGTCTCGGAATCAGCGTGGGATCGCCGTGGGCCGGCCGGGTTGGGTGGCCCGGCTTGGATCCTTGCGGTTTCGGTCGGGGTGTGGGCGCAGTCAGCCGGGTCTTGTGACGGCGTGCAGGACCTGCTTGCGCTTGTCGGCATAGTGGTGGCGGGCGTCGGCGAAGCTGTGGAAGGGCTGGGGCAGCTTCCGCTGCTTGTGGATGATGACGGCAATGGCAAGGGTGTTGATGATCGCGTTGTTTGCGGGTGCGTTGCGGGCCCGGAGCATGGAGTCGTCTTCGCGGAAGGTGGTATCGCGGATGGGGTGATGGCTTTCGACCACCCAGTGACCGCGGTTCCATGTGAGTAGCTGTTGCGGCGAGGCGCGGTCGGCCGCGACCGAAGTCATGCCGTAGGCGTGTTCCATGGTCCGTTTTCCGGATTTCTTGAATTCGACGCGCCGGGTGACACGGAAGATCGGTTTGACGTGGGGATCGTGGATCATCTTCGCGGGCGGGGTGAAGACTTCGATGCTGCGTTGCTCGATGCGGCCGTGCTCGAGCGTGGGCTTTTCGCTGTAGCGTTCCGTGCTTGTGGTCTCCCAGTTGATGCTTTCGAACGTCTCGAAGGTCTTGGGAGCGTTGCCCTTGACCGTCATCATCCCGTCGGCGCCATGGGTCTCGACAATCAGCCGTGCCGTCTCGCGGGTGGTGTGGAGCGCGTCGAGCGTGAGTAGACGGCCGGCCACCGGCGCGGTCTCGAGCGCGGCGTGGACGGCGGCGATCTCCCCGCCTTCGTCAGGATCGTTGAGGATCGAGACCGGCATGCCGGTCCCGTGCTCGATCAGCGAGACCGTCTCGTAAGGATCCTCGCCGGTGCGGTTGGCGCCGCGAATGCGCTTGCCGTCGACCGCGATCGCGTGGCCGACCCGCAGGCGCGGCTGTGCCCAGCGCCGCAGAGCTTCCTCGATCCACGCCGGGTCGGTGTTCTGCAGCACCCGGTGCACGGTCGATTTGGACACCGGTTCATACCGGCCGGTGTCCGGGTTCTTCCACGCACCGATCTGCGCCAGATCCTTCTGCGTCATCGCCTTCGCGTAGCGTGCCGCCGCCACCGCGCCGTGCCGATTCGCCAGCCGCGCCAGCAAGATCACGCATAGCACCGAGGCGATGCCGTGCTTGCGCCCCTGCGCACGCCGGAAGTCGGAAAGCGCCGCAAAATGCTGGTACATCGAGCGCAACTCCCGCGCCGACCGGCCGCTCTGCGTCGCCCGCAACTCCCACGCCGCAGGAAGCGGCGCACGATCCCGCAACCGACGACAGGCGTCGCGACGCAGCGGAACCCCGTACCGATCCTTCGCCTCCCCGTGCGGATCCGTATAGCGCCCGTTGGCGCGCGCATAGCCCTTGCTCCTGCCCACGTACTTCCAGTTCGCCGCCTTGTACAAGGTGCCGCGGAACTTCGTCGGTGAGACCAACGACTCCGCCACCCGCAACGGATTGCCGTACGCAGCTTTCCAGTCGTCGCTGAGACGCCGCTGCATCCGCGACAACGCAAACGAGGCAAGACCCCGAAACGCCCGGCGACTTCCCAGAATCACAAATCTCGTGTGGTTTCCGATCCGGTGCAGCCGCTCCAACGGTTCTTTGCGGCGCCAACCCATCCAACGGTCCCGCGGCGCACAGCGGAAGGCGCCCGTCTGCCAGCCCGCAGCGCCAATCCACCGCCCGCGCCACGTGAACACGTAGCGCAGACCTCGACCCGCAAACTGCTTGAAACCAAGATAGTGATGACGGTCCACCACACGGTTCCAGCGACACACCTCATCCGGCCGCGCCAGGCGCACCACCACATCCCGGAGTGCAAAACCCTCCGGAGTCGTCTCGAAAACATCCGCGGCGCGTTCCATGACCACCACGGATACCACGCCGCTTCACAAAAAGCCAGCACCAATACGAATCCTCCGGAACCTGCGGAACCCAACCTTCCAACAAACCTAGCATGGGATGGCCGTGGTGGATGAAGCCCCTGTCGTCGGACTGGCGCGCCGTGCTGTGCCGGGAGCCCGAGCGTGTCCTGGGCCAGGCGGCGCCCCTGGTCGGTGATGACCGGACCGACTGGGCGATGCGGGAGTACGCCCGCAGCCGCCACAGGGACGTGCGCATCCGCGAGCGCCTGGTCACCATGGGCCGAGCATGGAACGATCGTCCCGGAGAGATCCTGCCGACGATCTTCCCCGGCGAGGCGGAGCAGAAGGCGGCCTACCGCCTGTTGTCGAATCCGAGGGTGACGATGGACCCTATCCTCGAGGGGCATCAGGAAGCGATGGTGCAACGCTGCCGTGCGCAACGCCTGATCCTTGCCATCCAGGACACGACATTCTTGAATTACAATGGTTTGAAGGCGACCGAGGGTCTTGTCGACATCGGCGGCGGCGGCTCGGGCGCCCTAGGCATGGCGGCCCATGTCGGGGTTGCCTTCAGCGAAGGCGGCTCATCCCTCGGACGGTTCCATCGCGACGCCGACTTCCGTCTCGAGCCGGATCCGAAGAAGGACGAGGTAGACGACAAGGAGAGCCGGCGCTGGCTCGACGGATACGACAAGGCCGTGGAACGGGCCGCTGCCTGTCCTTCGACCAGGGTGCTGGTGATCGGTGACCGTGAAGGTGACATCTGGGACCTGCTGGCCCGGAGCACCGGGCACGAGGCCGGTCTGCGGGTGCGCGTCCGGCGCTCGACACGGCGCCGCGTGATCACCGCAACGGGCGCATGCCGGGACCTTTGGGACTCCATGGCCGATGAGCCGTGCATCGCCACGAAGAGGATCGACATCGAAGCCTGCGGAGGGCCGCGTCGCCGCAAGGAGCGCACGGGCGTGCGCCTCGAAGTCCGCGCGGCAAGGGTCGACCTTGCTCCGCCGGACCCGAAGCCCCGGGGAACGCCGCCGCTCTCCAGGATGGCCGTGCGAGTCACGGAACCCGACCCGCCCGCCGACCGCGATCCTCTCGACGGGATGCTGCTCACCACCGAAGGCGACGGCACCGCAGCCGATGCTCTCAAGACCGTCTCCTTCTACGAGAGGCGAGGGTGGATCGAAGAGTACTTCAAGGCCCTGAAGGTCGGCACACGGGTCGAGGACCGGCGCCTCAACCCGGCCGACGATCTGAGGAAGTGCCTGGCCTTCGACGCCATCACCGCATGCCGCGTCATGACCGTTGAGCGTCTCGCACGCTCCGAGCCCGACACCCCGGCCCGTCACATCGTCCACCGCGACGAGATCACGGTCCTTGCCCTCCACAAGACCGGCCGACAGCGCACGCCGCGTGGACCTCCCGACCCCGAACCGACCATCGAAGCCTTCGCTGTCGAGGTCGCACGCCTGGCAGGCTTCATTCCCAAAAAGCGCCAGCCCTTGCCGGGGACCGAGAAACTCTGGCAGGGATACAAACTCCTTCTCAACTTCGTCGAACATCACCGAACCATGCGGAAACTCGATATGCTGAAAGAAATGGATTCAACAGTGTCCGGTTGAAAGGTTCGCGGCACCGGGCATCGCCGACGAGGAGATCATCGGTCCACACCTCCCGCGCCCCGGCCGGGAGGCCATCAAGGACCCTGCGCACAGGCAATGCCCAGCCCATGTTTAACAAGGGATTCCATGAGACACTGTTTCGTAAGGATTTGGGCATCTACTCACCACCCCTACTGATGACGAATCGTTTTTCCTGACGGGTTCGGATCCGGCATTGTCCCTTGCCCCTTTCACTCGCCCGCGGCCGAGGACCGGAAGTGCGTGTTCCGGCTGACAAGAAGCGGATCGATCTTCGTCATCAGTAGGGGGTGAGTAGATAGTGCCTGCCCGGAAAATCCCTAAGAGTCTGATTACATGAATGAAAATCCAATATTGACAGGGCGAAGATTCATCGAATCCAGCCTGATTTCAGCGGAATATGTCGTCATATGCCATCAAAGAAGGAATCTTCGGTTCCCCAGATTCCAAATATGGTTGCACATACAATGTGTTGTGATTTTCCGTGCAGACACTAGTAGTACGGAATCATTGGATTGCTGGGTATAGAGACTTCAGTTTCACCCGGGCGTCTGCCGTCGTGAACCGCCAGTCGACCGTGCCGCCGGCCGCGTTGCGGCGCTTGACCCACGCCGCGGTCTCCCGCAGCAGGGTGGCGCGGTCGGGAATGCGTCGTCGAAGACATTGTCGCGACAACGCGCCGATTTCGATCTCGGCCCTGTTGAGCCAGCTTCCGTGCTTCGGCGTGTACCGAAACTCGAACCGCTTTCGCACTCGCATGGCCTCCCGGGGGGCAAAGGCCTCATACAACGATGCGGGGCCGTGCGTGTTCAGGTGGTCCATGACCAGTACGATCTTCTTGTCGGGGAAGTGATCATCCGCGAGTTCCCGGATGAACTGCGCCCAGTCCCGCGCCGTGCGGCGATCGGTGACCTTTACCGTACGCCAGTTTTCATTGGGCGCGAACGCCAGGAAGAGATGGGCCGTACCGTTTCGCTCGTATTCGTAGTCGACGATTTCCGGCTGCCCGGGCCGCACGGGGCGGGGAAGGCGGGTTTCCTTGGTCTGCTGCCGGCGGGTCTCATCCATGCAGACCAAAACCTCGTTTTCGGCAAAATCCCGCTGATACGTGTCCAGCACCTCCTCCATCGCCGCCACGAACGGCGCGTTGCGGCTCGGGGGAATGCACCAATACTGTTTCAGCCAAGGCTTGATCTCCTTTTTTTCCGAGTCCTCCGCACCGTTTCTTTCGAGATGCTCTCGACGATCTCCATCTCCATCAGACGACCGGCCAGCAGCTTCAGCGTCCAGCGAACACAACCCTCGGGCGGGGAAGAACAGGCCAGAGCCACCAGCTTCGCCTCCTTCGCCCCGTCCAGGAGTTTCGGTCGACGGTTCTCCTGCTCCCGGCGGCGGAGAGATGCCTCCAAACCCTCCAGAACACAACGCTTGCGCAGGCGTTCGACCGTCGAAGCGCCGATACCCAGGCCGCGCGCGATGTCGACATCCCGGAGTTTGCCGCCGTCGCGCCCCTCGTCTGCCATCCGCAGAATCTGCGCCCGACGACGACGCCAGGCGGCTCCGGTACCGTCGACGATCGCCTGGAGTTCCCGACGCTCCGACGCCGAAAGGCGCACTCGATAGAGCTTCCTGCCCTGAGGGTTGGCCAGGATCCACTCCGATCCCCGCACCGAACCCCTGCAGACAAGCTCGGTTCCCGGAAACCGGATCCGTCCGATCCCCAAGAGAGCATGAGCGCCTGCATGTTCGGCATCGGGTCTGTGGGGATGAACCAGAAAGCGCCGTACCGATCGGGCGCTCACGCGTGCCGACACGCACCGACACGGGGCCGACACGAACCGACACGGAAATCTTGCCAGAATACTGTCGTCAGTTCAACGTTTCCGTACTACTAGATAGTGTCTGCACGGAAAATCATAACACATTGTATATGAAACCATATTTGGGATCTGGAGAACCGAAGATTCCTTCTTTGAGGGCATATGACGGCATATTCCGCTGAAATCAGGCTGGATTCGATGAATCTTCGCCCTGTCAATATTGAGCTTTCATTCATGTAATCCGACTCTTAGGGATTTTCCGGGCAGGCCTAGATACGGATTTGGATGCTCTTCCAGAGCCCTCCAAGCGCTACATTGCGTGCACTAAACCGAAGTTCCAGAGCCGATCAGACCTAAGTATCTGATAGGAATGACATTCGGCATATTTCAGCGGTGTCGGACTGGGTACACTACGGCTTCACGCCCAGGAGCTTGAATGCCGTTCTCTGGAGTGGCGTGGGCCGTGTGGTGACCTGGAAGGGTTCGGCGCCCGCAAGGCGGGGCTCCACGGTGTTGCGGGTGAGGGTGGCGAGATCACCGATGAGGGTGCGGAAGCTGTGCACCGGATCCCCTCCGGGCGTCCTCTTCGTGGCCGCCTTGGCCCGGGCGCCCGCCGAGATTTCTGCCGGCGCCACGACGGACGGCCGCCGGGCCTCGGCGCCTTCGGCATCCTCGTCATCGAACCGCATGGGCTTCAGGTTCCGGCGCATGTGCCATTCGACGGAGTAGGCGAGCATGCACAGGAAGACGTGGGCGCGGACTCGGGGTTCGGTGCGGTGGTAGACGGGACGCACCTTCAGGTCCACGGTCTTGAGGCTGCGGAAGGCCCGTTCCACGGAGCTCAGCCGCTTGTAGGTCCGCACCGTGCCGGGACCGTCGAGCTCGCTCTGCGGCAGGCTGGTGCGGACCACGTAGAGGCCGTCGAGCCGGGCCTCGGCAGCGATGGAGGCGTCGTTTCGCTGGTAGGTGAAGACACCGTCATCGTCGATGGACCACGTGAAGTGCTTGGCCATCTTGTACGTGCCGATGACCGTGCCGACCCGCTCCCCGATCTTCCCGGCCCCCTGGAGGCGGCGCGTCTCGCGCCGTGTCGCTGCGGCCATCGGTGCGAGCCGCGCCTCGGTGGCCTCGAGCAGTTCCTGACGCGTGCGGGCCCGGTCCTCGGCCAGCAGGGGATTGCGGCAGACCATGAGGCGCTCGCCGGGATACGCATCGCTGGTGATCTCCGCCAGGTCTCTCTCGTCGAAGAGCGACATCTCGACATCGCCGGCCTCCACCAGAGAACGGATGGCCGGTCCCCTCAAGGCGCTGATCCAGTCCAGGCCCGCAGGCTTCACCTCCTCGCGGATGCGCGCCTCGGTCAGCATCCCCCGATCCCCCACCAGCACCACCTTCGCCAAGGAGAACCGCTCCTGCAGCGTGGTGATCTGCGAGGACAGCGTGGCCGGGTCCGCCGTGTTGCCGGGGAACACCTGCACCGACACCGGACATCCGTCCCGGTCGCACAGAAGGCCGAACTCGATCTGCAGCTTGCCCTTCTTGCCATCCCGGGAATGGCCTCGCTTGGCCAAGGGGCATGCTCTCCCCTCCATCCACACGGAAGTCAGGTCATACAGCACCAGACAGCCCTCTTCGAGGTGCCGCTTCGCTAGGGACCGCTCGATCCTCTCCTGACGTTCCAAGAGCCAGTCCATGGCGCCGTAGAGGGCATTCTCGTCCCACTCCGCATCGAGGAGCTCACCCAAGGTGGAGACCGCGGTGGCCTCGGCCATCCCCCGGGCTGTGGCCAGCTTCGAGGCGGGCTCGAGGATGCGTGCCACGATCAGGGCGAGAACCGGATCGCGCTCAGGAGAAGGCTTCGGGTCGATCCGCCGGTCCAAGCCCAGCTTCTTCAGGGTTCCCAGCACCGCGGCCACATGACCATGGGGCAGGGAGCGGACGAGGTCGAAGGCGTCGTCGAGACGTCGGACTGCGGTTCCTCCCTTGAGGAGGATGCGCAGTCCCTCGACGACCGCGGGCGGCCACTTGGAGAGGTTGGCCAAGGTGCGCTTCTTGACGGTTCCGCCTTCGCGCCACCCTTCGCGCAGGAGGATGGCGGGCGGAGAACCGCGGTTGGGAACGGTATCGATATACATGGGAACCCATATAGGACACCCAATCTCCCATGTCAAGCCCCAAGCATCTGCATTACATGGGAACAAATCGCGCGTCGTCCCATTGCACACCACGCAGCATAGTCAACCACCTAGGCCTGAAATTCACCGCGAAATCTCTGGAACTTCGGACTAAACCGGTTTCCGAGCCCGCCTGCGAATTCCTCCGGGGTGTGCGGGATCCCCAGCGCGTCGTAGACCCTGCGCGGCCCGGATCCGGTTCGGTAGGAGCGACCTTTGCGGCCGTCGGTTCGGGTCCGTCGCAGGAACCTGCACCGCAATCCAATGCCGATCGATCCGCCCGCAAGGACCTCCAAAAGAAACTGGCGCTACTTCGGCACGGACCCAACCGGGCTGCAACGGCCACCACCCGCAAGAGGCTGAACCTCATCCATCGGATGTGGATCGGCGGGGAATGCCGTCGAAACTCGCATGCTCGAGGAATACGGGCCCGAACGGCTGCCGTCCGCCGCCCGGCCACCGGATTGCCTCCCCGCTCGCCCGTGCCGCAAGCCCTGCGGACGCGGGGCAGCCGACACGGGCCTCCGGCAGCAGGGCGGGGAACAGCAGACCAAGCCCGGAAACCCGCCACGCCGGCCGGACAGGGAGACTCTGCACCCGGTTCCGGTCAAGCTGCACGGCAAGCAGCAAGCCGTTGCGAGATGCCGACTGCCGGCCGAGGTCGGAAGCATTCTCCGATCCCGCAACTCAAGTTTAACGAGAGATTCCACAACATACTGTTCCAGAAAGGCTTAAGGAGGCTTTAAAAGCCCTCCAGACACTGCTGCTGAACCTGTGGCAGACTGTCCGTCTTCCGAGGTTTCCGGGAGCGTGCGGAATCCCGAGTGCGCCGTAGATCCTGCGCTGCGCGGGTTTCGACGCGGGTGGACGCGAACCTAGAGGGCTTGGCCGCCGGCTCCTCGGTTCGAGTTCGTCGAAGGAACCTGCGCCCGCAGCCTACTCCCGATTCGGCCGGCTGCAAGAGGCCTCCGAAGGAACATGGCACTACTTTTGCAGATTCAACACGATGGCCCTTGTTGTACAAGGGACGTTCTCGATCAAGGCCCTCTGAAATCGCCGATTCCGGGCCCGAAAAGACTGAACCTCGTTAAACATGGGGCAAGCCCGCCGATCCGCCCCGCTATTCCCCGCGAACGGTTCGGGGCAGCCAGAGCGCGAGCTCCGGCCAGAACAGGACGGCCGCCAGACCGACGACCTGCAGACCGATGAACGGCCACATCGCCTGATAGATGTGCCCGAGCTTGATGCTGTCCGGGGCCACGCTCTTGAGATAGAAGGCGGCCGGCCCGAACGGCGGCGTCAGGTAGCTCGTCTGCATGTTCATGCAGAACAGGATTCCGAACCAGACCGGGCTGTATCCGAGCGTCGCGACGATCGGCACGAAAATCGGCATCGTGAGCAGGCAGATTCCGATCCAGTCCATGAACAGTCCGAGCACCAGCAGGATTCCCATCATCACGACCACGATGCCGAGCGGCGGAAGGGGGAGCCCGGTGATCAGGCGCTCGACGAACGTGTTGCCGCCGATCAGGTTGTAGGTGCCGATGAGTGCGGTCGCACCGAACGTGATCCAGAGGAGCGTTCCGCAGGTATTCATCGTCTGGTAGAGCGCGTCCCGCAGCATCGTCCAAGAGAGTTCGCGGCGCACCCAGGCCGACACCAAGGCACCGAGCGCGCCCATGCCGGCTGCCTCGCTGACCGAAGCGACGCCGAGATAGATGGCGCCCAAGACCCCGGCCCCGACGGCGACCGGAAGCACGAGGCCTCGCAGCAGCCGGAGCTTCTCCCTGCGCGACTGCTGCCGTTCCTCGCCCGGGGCCGGAGGCCCCAGCGCCGGATCGAGGTGGCAGCGGATCATGATGTAGCTCACGTAGAGCGTCGCGAGCAGCATTCCGGGCACGATCGTGGCGATGAACAGCTCGCCGATGTCCACGCCTGCGGTGAGTCCGTAGATGATCAGCACGATGCTCGGCGGAATCATGGTTCCGAGCGAACCGCCCGCGCAGATCGTGCCGATCGCGAGGCTGCGGTCGTACTGCAGCCGCAGCATTTGCGGCAGCGCCACCAGACCGAGCAGGATGATCTCGCCGCCGATGATGCCGGTCATCGCCGCCATCAGCACGGCGACCACCATGGTCTGGATCGCGAGTCCTCCGCGCAGCCCCCCCGCCCAGATATGCATGGCCCGGTACAGATCCCGGGCCACGCCGGACCGTTCCAGTACCGAAGCCATCAGGATGAACATCGGGACGGCGACGAGGACGAATTCGCGGACAAAACTGAAAATCCGGCTTTCGATAAGATAGAGCCCGGGCAGACCGAAGTAGCCGAACGCGAAGACCAGCGCGACGAAACCGGTGACGAACGCCAGCGGCAGCCCGAGCACGAGCAGCACCGCCATGGATCCGACCAGGACGACGGTAGCGAGCTCGATTCCCATGAACCGGCGGCTTCAGTCGCCGGCGCGGACCGCCCGGCCCAAGTGGACCGCGCCCAGCACGAACATGGCCAGACACGCCACCGCCAAGGCCGTCTTGACGATCGGAGGGAGCGGCAGCCGGGATGCCGTTCCGGCGGTTTCCAGGATCAGGATCGAGCTCCACGCATCGACGGCGGTCTGGGCCCCGAGCAGGCCGACGAAGGTCAGGACAATGATTCCGTTGAGAATGTCGATGCCCCGCCGAACCGGAGGGGGCAGACGATCGTAGATCAGCGTCACGCGGATGTGGGCCCGCCGCTCCATCGTGTAGAAGCCGCTCATCACGAACCCGACGGCCGCAAGGATGGTGATCACGTCGTGCGCCCACACGGTGGGCGCGGCAAATCCGTAGCGCGCGACCACCTCGAACGCGATGATCGCCATGCACGCGAGGAAGAGATAGCTGAAGATCTCTCCTGCCCGGCGGCAGGCGCGCTCGACCTCGGTGTTGCCTGATCCCGACTGCATCGCGCCCGACCGTTACCTGGCGAGCAGGCCGAGCTCCCGGAGGAATGCGACTTGCGCGGCATAGGCGGCTTCGGCTTCCGCGCTGCGGGTGCTCCAGTCCGCCCAGATCCCGGTTGCGATCTCGCGCAGCCGGGACCGTTCTTCCCGGGACCAGTCGATGATCTCGATCCCGGCGGCCCGGGCGTCGGCAAGGTCGGCCAGATCCCGGAGCTCGAGCCGGTGCGTGAGATCGCGGCTGAAGTCCCAGACGGCGGCTTCCACGATCGCCCGGATATCGGGGGGCAGGGCCTCCCAGCGCTCCGCGTTCACGGCAACATCGATCACCGGCAGCGAATGGATCCCGGGATAGACCGGATAGCGGGCGATGCGGTGAAATCCGAGCTGGTGGTTCATCGAAAACGTCGACCAGTCGGCGGCGTCGACGACGCCCCGTTCGATCGCCGTGAACACCTCCGCGGCAGGCAGGTTGACCGGAGCCGCCCCCACTCGGTCGAAGATGTCCTGGGCCATGCCCTCGGGCGCGCGAATCTTGATTCCGTCGAGATCGTCGACGCCGTGGAGGGGAATCGTCGACACGAGGGCTTCCTTGCCCGTCGCCGCGCCGCCGATGTAGTGCACGCCGTACTGCGCGTAGAGGTCCCGCAGCAGCGCGTCGCCCCCGCCCTGCCGCAGGAACAGGAACATCTCTTCCGAGTGATCGTAGGCGGCGATCAGGTCGCCCAGCAGCGCGAACGCCGGATTCTTCCCGGAAAAGTAGACCGGAGCCGTGACCTGACCGTCCAGGATTCCGGCACCGACGGCTTCCAGGGTTTCGCTGTACTGCACGGCCGATCCCGCCGGCAGCAGCTCGACCTGGAGCCGGCCGCCCGTGAGCGGGCCCAAGCTGTCGGTGAAGTCCTGCATGATCGCAAAGGCGATTTCTCCCGCCTGCGTGGCCGCCTGCATCTTCCAGGACACGGGCTCCGCGTGGGCCGTTGCCGGACCGGCGGCAATTCCGGCCAGCAGCAGGGCGGCGGCGAGGCGAGCCCGCGTCATGACGGATCCAGCAATCCGAGCCGATCCAGGAAGGCGAGGTGCGATCGGTATACCCGCCCGGCCATCTCGCTGCGTCCGCCGTACTCGGCCCAGACCCTGCGGGCCGCCTCCCGGAACGCCCGGCGGTCGGCGTCCGACCAGCGCACCAGTTCGATCCCTCTGGCGTCGGCGTCGCGGATCACGGCCGCATCCTGCATCGCGATCGTCTGCATCATGTCGAGCGCATAGGTCCGCACCGCCAGGGTGACGATCCGTTGCAGGTCGTCGGACAGCTCGTCCCAGCGGTCCCGGCGGACGGCGACATCGGTCACCGGCATCGAATGGAAGCCGGGGAACAGGGGGTACGGAGCAATCCGGTGAAACCCCAGTTCGTCGTTCATTCCGATGGAACCCCAGTCGGCGGCGTCGACGACGCCGCGCTCCAGCGCGGTGTAGACCTCGGCCCCGGGGAGATTGACCGGCGCTGCTCCGATCGAAGCGAAGATCTCCTGACTCATGCCTTCCGGCGTCCGGATCTTGATCCCCCGGAAGTCCTCGATCGTGCGAATCGGCATCTTGGCCGGAATCGATTCCGCCGCCCACGGCACGGCGCCGATGTAGTGGAGGTCGTAGCGGGCAAACAGCTCGCGGGCCAGCTCCCCGCCGCCGCCGTACTCGAGCCACATCAGCATCTGCCGCGGCGTTTCGTAACCGCCGTTGAGGTCGGCCAGCAGGGCGAAGGCCGCATCCTTGCCGGAAAAATACGCGGTGCCGCCGTTCTGGCCGTCGAGGATTCCCGCGCGCACCGCGTCCAGGGTCTCGTGGTAGGCCACGACGGCCCCGACCGGCAGGGGTTCGATGACCAGGCGGCCTCCGCTCATGGCGGCCACACGATCGCAGAACCGGGCGAACACCTCTTGGTTGATGCTGCCGGACTGCCACGGCGACTGCATCTTCCACCGGATGGCCGCCTCGGTTCCGAAGGGTTCCGGCGACGCCGGCGCCTCGTCGGACGATCGGCTTCCGAGCAGCAGGGCGCCGGCCAGGATGCCGGCCCCGACCGCCGCCGCGGCGGCGATCAGATAGCGGCGAGTCCGATCCACGGGTCGGTTCAGCCCGGAAGGGTCCCGAGGCTGCCCCGGGTGCCCCGGTAGAGAATGCCGGAATGCACCTCGAGCAGGCGGCGGTGCCGGTCCAGGGCCGCTGGATCAAGATCGGACTCGGGCCGCGGTTCGGCGGCGAAGTTCCGGTAGCGATCCTCGCCGCGCGCGAGGGTCGCCGAATCCCGGTCGCTGTAGATCTGGTGCAGGTGGGGGGCGGCGTAGCGGATCGCGAACCCGATCCGCCGGTCATCGGTCGTGTTGGGCCGCGAGCCGTGGATCAGCCGCACGTGGTGCAGCGACATTTCTCCGGGGCTCAGCTCCACGTCGACCGCCGCCTGCTCATCGACCTCGGCCTGCACGATCTGCCCGCGCGACAGCATGTTGTCCGCCGCATGCAGGTCGACATGGGTGATCTGCTCGCCATGCGTGCCGGGGACCACGCGCATGCAGCCGCTGGCTGCGGTGCTCGGGCTCAGCGCGATCCAGGCGGTGCAGACTTCCGGGCCCGACAGTCCCCAGTACGTGGAGTCCTGGTGCCACGAAACATAGGCGGGATCGCGGGCCTCCTTGGTGAAGAAATTCGACGCCCAGCACAGGAGATCGTCCCCCAGCACGGTCGCGACCGGTCCCGTGATGCGGGGGTCGCGGACGAGGTCGTAGAGCCACGGGTAGAGAAGATGCGGCTTGAACCGGAACCCGCCTGCGAACTTCCCGCCGCAGGCCGCTTCCGCGGCCTCCAGCCGGCGGCGCAGCGCCGCGGCCTCGTCGACCGGCAGGACGCGGACCGGAAAGAGCGCCCCGTCCCGGCGGTAGCGGCCGGCCGCGTCGGCCCCGAGATGCTCGGCCATGTCCGGTTGCCTCCGCCGACTTTCGGGACAGACTATCACGACCGGTTCCCGGACCCGGCGGGGAACCGCGGGGAGACCTGCATGAGCGCCATCGACCGCGTCGAAATCCATGTCTTTGCCTTCCCGGTTCCCAACCTCGGAATCGGCCGGGGCCGCGGCCCCGGCGTCGGCAACGTCGTCTACGAACCGGGTGCGACCCTGACGCCGACCCGCTTCGCGGTGCGCATCCGTGCCGACGACGGCGCCGCCGGATCCTACGTCACGCACTGGGTGGGGACGCGCGCCTCCCTGGGACAGGCGGAGATGCTGGCACCGCTGCTGATCGGCCGCGACCCCGCCCACCGCGAGGCGCTGCACGACGACCTGAAGCGCGAGCTGCGCGCCTACGACCACATGGGCCAGGGACCGCTCGACATCGCGCTCTGGGATCTGGCCGGGCGGCAGCACGGGATGTCGGTGGCGGCCATGCTCGGCGCCTTCCGCGACCGGCTGCCGACCTACGCGAGCACGTACCACGGGCAGCCCGGCCCCGGCGGACTGGACACGCCGGAGGCGTTCGCCGACTATGCCGCCGCCTGCCGGGAACGCGGTTTCCGCGGATTCAAGATCCACGGATGGAACGACGGGAACGTGGCCCGGGAAGCCGCCAACCTCCGGCTTGTCCGGGCACGGATCGGCGAGCACATGCCACTGATGCTGGATGCGGCCTGCGAACTGCGCACGTGGATGGACGCCCTGACCGTGGGGCGCGTATGCGACGAGGTCGGCTGCTTCTGGTACGAGGATCCGTACCGCGACAGCGGCGTCTCGGTCACCGGGCATCGCCGGCTGCGCGAACGCCTCCGGACGCCGGTGCTGGCCGGCGAGCATGTCCGCAGCGTGGAGGAGAAGGCGGAATTCCTGGTCGGCGGCGGGTGCGACCTGATTCATGTCGATCCCGAATACGACCTCGGCATCACCGGCGCGATGAAGATCGTCCATGTCGCGGAGGCCTTCGGACTCGACATCCAGGTGCACGCGTGCGGCCCGGCGCACCGCGCCGTGGCCGCCACCGCCCGCAACACGCACTTCTACGAGATGGCGCTCGTCGGGCCCGACATGCCGAACTGCATTCCTCCGGTCTACGACGCCGGGTATTCGGACCGGCAGGAGGATCTTCCGGCAGACGGTTGCGTGCCGGTGCCGACGGGCCCCGGACTCGGGGTGGACTACGACTGGGACTTCATCGCGCGCCACCGGACCGGTCTCCTGGTCTGGCCGTGACCGGGATCCGCGTCCGGCCCGGCGCCGCGCTGTGCGCGCTGGGGATGGTCGTCGCCGGCCTTGCGGCGGGCGCCCCTGCCGCCGGCGATCCCGCAGGGGCGCGGGACGCGTTCTCGAGGCCGCTCCCCGGTCTTGCGGGCGACGAGCGGGATCGGTTCGCGCGCGGTCGGGCGGCGTTCCGGACGATCCGGCTGTCCGGAGCCCGCCCCGACGGCCGGGGCGGGCTCGGTCCGGTGTTCAACCGCACGTCGTGCTCGGGCTGCCACGTGCGCAACGGCCGGGGACGGCCGCCGGCGGATCCCGCCGGGCCGCTGACCGGCATGGTGCTGCGGCTGGGTTCCGGATCGGGCTACGGGCGGCAGCTGAACGACAAGGCGATCCCCGGGGTCGAGCCCGAAGGCCGGGTGGGGTTCCGGCCGGATCCGGTCGTCCGCGTCGAACTGGACGGGGTCGGATGGCCGCTGCGCTCGGCCCGGAGCACGGTTCGAGACTGGGTGCTGGGTCCACCGGATCTCCGGATCGAGCTGTCGCCGCGGGTGGCCCCGCACATCGCGGGAATCGGGCTGCTCGAGCGCATCCCGGACGCGGCCCTGTCGGCCCGGGCCGACCCGGATGACCGGGACGGCGACGGCATTTCCGGACGGCGCGGCGGCCGGGGGGCGGGCCGCTTCGGCTGGCGGGCGGAACTGCCCGGTGTGGAAGCGCTGGTCGCTCGGGCCCTGCACGACGACCTGGGCCTGACCAGCCGCCGCCACCCGACGGCCAACTGCGCCGCCGGCCATGCGGCCTGTCTCGCCCGGGCCGGCAGCGGGATCGAGGTGGCGGATCCGGAGCTTCGGGACCTAGTCGCGTACGTCCGGCAACTCGCGCCGCCGCGGCCCCGGATCTCCGCGGCCGCCCCCGCCGGCCGCCGGATCTTTGCGACCATCGGGTGTGCGGCGTGCCACGTGCCCGAATGGCGGCTGGAGGGGGCGCCGACCGGAGTCATCCGCCCCTACACGGACCTGCTGCTGCACGACCTCGGACCCGCGCTCGCGGATCGCAGGATCGACGGCGGTCCGGGAAACCGCGAGTGGCGCACGGCCCCGCTTTGGGGGATCGGGCAGATTTTCGCGGTGAACGGACACCGGCGGCTGCTGCACGACGGGCGGGCGCAGGGACTGGTCGAAGCCATCCTCTGGCACGGAGGCGAGGGGGCCGCGGCCCGCGACCGGTTTCGCGCCTTGGAATCCCGGGACCGGGCGGCCGTGCTCGCATTCCTGACCTCCCTGTAAACGGCGGCCCGGCCGGCGGCAAGACGGATTCCGAGGGGGCGGCCGGTGCGTCGACAGGTGAGGATCTCCATCCAAGTTTCACGAGAGGTTCTGCAACTCACTGCTCTGGAAGAGTCTGAAGAGGAATCAAAGGCCCCTCAAGCACTGTATTTCGGGCGCTGAGTTCCTGCAGCGTGCGGAATCCCCAGCGCGGCGCAAGGTGCCGCACTGGGCGGATTCGACGCGGATGGTCGCGAACCTGGAGGGGCGGTCCGGCGGGCCACCGGTTCGAGTTCATCGCGTGAACGTGCGCCGCAACCTGATCCCGATCCGGCCGGCCGCAAGGGGCGCCCGGGCGATCACGGCACTACATTTGCTGGCCCAACGCGACGACCCTTGTGTTCCAAGGGATGTATCGATCAAGACCCCCTGAAATCGCCGATTCCGGACCAGAATCGGCTGAATCTCGTTCACGATTTCTCCTCGAATGATGAGCGCGGCACGCCCGATTGCCGTATGATCGACAGCAACGTACCGGTGCGCAGTTCTCGATGATCGGGCACCGGAACCGTCACTGCACCATCGATATCGACCCTCTGCATCGCAATGTGGCTGCCGCGTCTGCGCACTTCGACGAAGCCGTGGGAGGCAAGAATGCGGCAGACCTCGCGTCCCGACAGGACACGCAGTCTAGCCAACTGCGATCTCGATCTGGGTCACATAGACTTCGCCGCGGAGGCGCCGGTCGATTTCCTCCGCGGGCGCGGTTTCGAAGAACAATCTAAGCGCTTCGGCGAGATTGTCACGCGCTGCTGCCACACTTTCGCCTTGGCTTGCGACGTCCACCTCCGGGCAGAGCGCCACATAGCCGTTGCCCTCGCGTTCGACGATCGCCGTCAAGCGCCTGTTCATCCTTTGCCTCCCGTACTGGACCCTGCTGGATTCCGCATCGTGCGGGGATCAAGCGACAGGGTGCGATACGACTCCCAATTTCTTCCCTCGCAACTCTCGTATACCCCAAAATAGTGCCCGCACCGAAAAAAGTACAATGGTTTGACTCTGAAAGTGGAATCGTGATATAGAGGGGACGAAGAATCCCGCTTTGATGCGGGAATCGGCCGATGCGGTCGAGAATCGGCCGGATGTTCGGAAATCTTCGCGAGAAGTGCCCTGCGAAACGTCCTTCGCCTGCAGATGGAATGGGGTCAGGTTGCGATCGAGGAGATCGAGATCGACGAGAACTCGCGGGAGGACATTCCGCCGCTGCTGCTCGGGCTTCGGCACGTGTCTGCCGACCGGTCGGTTCGTGCCCGGTGGTTCGAGATCCTGGAGCAGGGGATCCTTCCCGAGGTGTCCCACACGAAAGGGCGTCCCGGCATGGAGCTGTGGAGGATCCTCGTGATGGGTCTCCGGAAGCAGGTCTTGGGGTGTGACTTCGATCGTCTGCAAGAGTTGGTGAACCAACACCCTACCGTTCGGACGTTTCTGGGACACTCCGACTTCTGGGACGAGACCCGGTACCGGTATCCCACGGTGGTACCCAACGTGAGCCTGCGGACGCCGGACGTGTTGGGGGAGGTGTTGCCGCGGATCGCGGAGAGCGGCCCTGCGCGGGTGCGGAAGCGGAAGCGGAAGAGCGGCCCGGGCGGTCGCCCGTCGAAGGAGCCCCTGCGGGGGCCGCTGTGATTCGTTCGGGGTGAAGACGGATGTGCACGTCCCGACGGACGTCAACCTGCTGTGGGATGCGATGCGTTGCCGGGTGCGCGAGACGGGCCGCTCAACCCTGCGGGCGGGGGTGTCCGGAGGGCGGCAGTGGCGGCATCGGAGCCGGAGGCTGCAGCGGCTCTTTCCGAAGGTTCGGCGGACCCGGCGGGCCCGTCCGGGGCCGATCCAAGCGTACCTCGACGCCTGCGGGGAGGAGGTCCGACGGGCGGAAGCGACGGTTCCCGCGCTTCGGGAGCAAGGCGTCGGAGCCCCCAGGATTCTCCGGATCGAGTCGTACCTCAAGCCTGCCCGGAGGCAGCTCGACCCAGTGGACCGCCGCCGGCGGAAAGGCGAGAAGATCCCGCAGGAAGAGAAGGTGGTTTCGATCTTCGAGGAGCACACGCGCGGGTGTGGGAAGGGCACGGCCGGGGTTCCGGTGGAACTCGGAGTGCCGGGGGCCGTACTGGAGGATCAGCACGGCTTCCTCCTACACTCCCGGATCCTGTGGGAAGGTCCGGACGTGGATCCTGCCGTACCCAGGATCCGGGAAGCGCAGGCCCGCTTCCCCGACCTCCGCCTGTGCCGCTTCGATCGGGGGTTCCACAGCCCCTCCAACCGGATCGCACGGGACGAACGGCTGGATCACAACGTGCTTCCGAAGAAGGGAAAACTCGGTCCGGCCGACCGGAAACGGGCCGCCGACCCGACGTTCCGGGAGATGCGCCGGCAGCATCCGGCCGTGGAGTCCGCCATCCATCATCTCGAGCAGCGCGGCAGGGACCGGGTCCGGTCGTAGGGGGCGGAGGGTTTTGCGCGGAGGGTGGCGCTCTCCATGGTGGCCTTCCATGTCCACCGCATCGGGTTGCTGCGGCAGAGACAGGCCCGGGCCCAAGCCCGACGACGACGAAGACGCGCCGCCTGACAGCGGCGCCCCCACCCCGTCCGCGAAGCTCGCCGGGAGCGGGAACGGAACCGCTCGCCCTAGCGTCCGGATTCTGGGTGGGACGGGCCCGGATGCCGCTGCGAATCGGCAGGAATCCCCTGGAAACGGAGCGACCGGAGGCCCCGGAGGGTGGGTCCAACCCAAAATTTCGCCGGAAGGGCCGCCAAAATGACCATTTTCGGTGCGGGCACAAAATATTCTTTCCTTGTATCTACTCACCCCCCCCTACTGATGACGAATCGTTTTTCCTGACGGGTTCGGATCCGGCATTGTCCTGTGCCCCTTTCCCTCGCTCGCGGCCGAGGACCGGAGGTGCGGGGTCCGGCTGACAAGAAGCGGATCGATCTTCGGCTTCCGCTCCCCGTTCCGGCCTTGTGGGGAGGGGTCCGCAACGCGACCGGGCCCCTCGCGCGGGACATCGCGGGTCCGCCGTGCGGTGCGGTGGAGCGGGTTCCGTGGGCTGCCGTTCCCCTCTGCCGGAGATCTGTGCTTGACGTTGTAGGAGGGGCACTCTCCAAGATGGGTAACTACTCACCCCTGGTTGGGGTCTGGTTGGCCGTAGTGCTCGTTGAGGATGTCTGCGGCCTTTCCGTTGAGGGCGATGTGGATGGCGACGAGAGGGTTGTAGCCGAGTGCCTCCATGGAGGTGAGGAAGCTGGAGCCTCGGCACCATGCGGTTGCGTGGAGCATGGTGCGGAACCATCCGGACACTTTGATCTTGACCTTGGTCATTCGGATCTTCTGTTCTCCGGCATTGTTGGTGAAGCTGACGTCGGGGTCCTTCATGAAGCGGAGGACGGACGTCTCGTGTTTCACGAGACGTTCATGCAGGTTGTGGGCGTCGGACTTTGCGATGCGTCCCCGGGTTCCTTTCGTCCGCGGCGGGATATCGGGCAACTCCTTGGCGCCTTGGGTGAGAAGGGTGCGGTAGCGCTTGCGCACGGCCCGGCGGTCGGTCTCGTTCAAGGCCTTGGATGCGCTCTGGTTGACCCTGTGGCAGACCCCGCGCAGCAGGCTCTTCATCAATCGCGCCCAGCGGTAGCCGTTGGACTCGACGACGAAGGCCAGTTCGCGCAGCAGGTGGCTGCCGCACAGCTGGTGGCGGCACTGATCGTAGCCCATGTATGCAGCCCAGCAGTCGTGGACCAGGACGCCCTGGTAGCGCGGGAGGATGCCGATCTCTTCGATCGCCTCCCGACCGCGCTTGCGGTGCGGGAACTTCACGGTCAGGGTGCCGTCGGTGACGACAGGGAGCCATGGGGTCTTGCCGGCGACCCGGAATCCGGTCTCATCGACATGCAAGGCCGGGCGTTGCAGGAGATGGGCCACGGCGACCTCCTCCCAAGATGCGAGCGCATCCTGAAAGCGCCGGACCTAGCCGAGACAGGTCGCCTCGGAGAGCTTGATGCCGGAGATCGCGTGCACGAGCGAGACAGCACGGCGCAGGGACAGCATCTGGGCGATCCGCAGGTTGAGGACCAAGGCCTGGATGCGGACACCGTACTGCACGGGCCCCGGCATGAGGTCTGGGAACCGGCCCTTGGTCCGGGCCCGGCACTTCGGGCATTCCTTGATCTCGGCGTCGACGCGGCGCTCGACGACTTCGAACCCGAGGTCGTAGAGGACGCGGCGCTCCCGATCGACGGGGTCGACGTCGTCGAGGTCGGCGCCGCAAGCGTCGCAGGCATCGACGGTGATCGTCTCCTGGACGGTGGTCGTGCGCCGGTGACCGCCCGTCTGCGGGTTCGGCTTCGGGCCCTTGCCGTGGCTCCCGGTGCGCCGCGCGCTCTCGTCCTTGTCCGTCTGGGACGGCGGCAGACCGGAGTTCCGGCTCGTCTTGCGCGTGGCCTTCTCCAGGAGCACGGCCAGCAGCAGCTGGAGCAGCATCCGCAGGCCGCGGACGAGCGCCTCGCACTCCGGGGAGACCTTGCCTTGCATGCGGAGATCCTGGAACCGCTTCTGGAAGGCGTCGACTTCCTGGCGCAGGGAGGTGCCGGCGACGCTCGTCATCCCGACGCCTCCACCCCCCGGACGGCCGCCCGCACGGCGAACCGCTCGCCTTCGGGCATCGTCCGGTAGCGCCGCGCCGGCGGCGGGCGCGTCCGGATGCCGCGGCGCTCCAAGGTCTCCAGCATCCCGAGGCCGGCCCCGACCCTGGAGCCGCCCTTTGCGGTCGTCCCGTGAAGGGGCTCGCAGAGGGTCTTCGCCCGCTCGGTGCGGCGGCAGGGGGAACACCGACCCACGGTCTCCCGAACCTCCGCGATCGGCGGGCGGGTCCGGCGGCGGCCCGAACAGGGGGTCGACTTCAGGTCGAGGATTCGCGGGTCCATGGGGATTCCCGCAGCCACGATTCGACGACAGCATGCGAATCGGCGGGCGCTGGTCAAGCGGTGCGTGGACGACCCGCCCACGCACCGAAACGTCACCTCCTATCCAAGGCCTGCCGGTATGGGAACACCGCCGTCACCTCGACGCACCTATCCGAATGCCATTGTCCCGCCGGGCGATCGACCCGTCGTCGCCTTCGATCCCTACCCGGCCGCCATCCACACCTCCGACGCGGTCCGCCCCGATGGCCCATCTTGGAGAGGGTCCCTCCTAGCAACGTCAAGCGCAGATCTCCGGCGGAGGGGAACGGCAGCCCACGGAACCCGCTCCACCAGACCGCACGGCGGACCCGCGACGTCCCGCGCGGGGTGCCCGGTCGCGTTGCGGACCCCTCCCCACAAGGCCGGAACGGGGAGCGGCAGCCGAAGATCGACCCACTTCTTGTCAGACGGACCCCGTGCATCCGGTCCTCGGCCGCAAGCGAGTGAAAGGGGCACGGAACAATGCCGGATCCGAACCCGTCAGGAAAAACGATTCGTCATCAGTAGGGGGGGGTGAGTAGATACCTTTCCTTCATAACCCAAGGCTATTCCGTTGTCGGGCCTGGATTGCTGATGTGACAGGGACCTGGCATGGTTGAGGCATCTTGGGTTCCCTGCACGCCGGTTTCCGTGGCCGTTGCTGGTGCATCAGGGCTCACCGGGCACGCTTTTTCGAGGGGTTCGAGCAGGGCTGTCCGGTGGCCCCGTCCGGCGGCGCGTTCCCGGCGTAGGACGCCGGGTCAGGGGCGACGGTTCATCCGCCGGGCGGGATGAGGATCGCGTCGAGCGCGTCCTGGGCGCGGGCGGCGTGGGTCAGGCAGGAGAGGCGGCGCGGCAGAGGGCGCACAGGGACCCTGCAGTGGTCCTCGTCACAGGTGAAGTCGCGTACGCAGTGCAGTCGTTCGATGACCCAAGGGTCGCGCACGAGCGCCGGAAGCATCTCGGGGTCCGCGCATTCGGGACCGAGCGAGGTGCGGCTCCAGGGGGTCTCGACCCTGCGCTCTTGGGGCTTGCGGTCTCGCGTTCGCGCTCGATGCGGAGGGCTTGGCGGCGACCGTGGAGAGCGGCGCAGCCGTTCCCCTCGGCGCTGGAGAGGTCAACCCCGGCACCGCGGCGGCGCTCGCTGCGCCCGTGCCCCGGGTCGAAGGTCTCGAACGAGGCCGCGCCCTCGAAGTCGACGGCCTCGAGGTCGTCGAGCAGGGTCTCCCGGTGATCCCGGATCGCCGTGCCGACAGCGTCGGCGCGGCGCTCGAGCAGCCGGCGCACGGTCTCGTGCCGAGCGTGCCTCGCGTCCAGGGGGACGCTGCGGCCCGGGACGTCGATCCTGCGGGCGAGGTCCCGCACGGCGGGGATCGCGTGGCTCCTCGCGTCGACCTCGACCTGGCCGAGGACCCTGCCGGTTCCGTGCGCGACCGCTGCGGCCCCTCATCCGCCGCCCGTTCCCGGTCTGCCCGGAGGCGCCGCGGAGGTCTTGGCCGTCCTTGGCGAGCGGCGTGGTTGCGCCGGTCTGCCGGGCCGTCCACCGGCCGATGGCGGGATCCGGGGTCTCGGACGGCAGGTCGGCGAAGGGGGGGGGGAGGTGGTGGACGTGGGTGCGGTGGAGCGCGGCTTCGACGTACGGAAGCACGAACCCGCCGCCGCCAGCGGTTTCCGGGTGCGCAGGGCGGCGCACCGGGCGCATGCGGTCACGCCGCGGTCGTGCGGCTCGGCGTCTCGGCGGCACCGTCGGTCCGTTCGTACCGGAAGATCTCCCGGGGCCTTTCATGCCGCCACACTTGACGTGCGTCGGTCCGTCCGTCATGGTGACGGCATGCAAGTCGGACTTCGACATCTCCGCGCCGACACGGTCGAGTGGCTGAAGGCGGCGGCGGCCGAGGACGGCCGGACGCGTCATGCGCTGGCGCGCGAGCTGTGCGAACGCGAGGACTGGCGCAACGCCCGGGGCCAGCCCTGCGTGTCCCAGGCGCGCGGGGTTCTGCCCGGGATCGCAAAGCGGGCGGGGTTCATGCTGCCCGCGGCGCGGCCGGGTCCGTGCCGCACGCCGGGCCGTCCGGGCGGCGAGGTGGCGCGCACCGACCCGGACCGGAAGCTGGCGTGCACGCTGGCGGATCTCGGGGAGGTCACCTTGGTCCCGGTGGGCGCGGCCCCGGACCGGCGCCGCTGGCGCGAGATGATGGAGACCCATCATCCGCAGGGTTGGAAGCACCGGCCGGGGAAGGTCCTCAACTTCTGGGTCGTGTCGTCGCGCCACGGCCGTCTCGGCGGCCTCGGGTATACGGCCGCAGGCTGGCATCAGGCGGCCCGGGACGCGGCCATCGGCTGGTCGGCGACGGCGCGAGCCGCGAATCTGGTGCAGCTGGTCCAGCAGCACCGCTTTCTCCTGCTGCCCGGCGTCCGGGTTGCCCGGCTGGCCTCGCACGTGCTGGCCCGGTCGACGGCGCGCCTGGCCGCGGACTGGAAGGCGGCGCACGGGACCCGGCCGCAGGCGGTCTACACGTATGTGGGACCCGAGCACCGCGGCACCTGCTATCGTGCGGCCGGGTGGAGCCGCTGCGCCGAACCGACCTCGGGCCGGCCGCCGGGAGGCCGTGCGACCACGCCGAAGGCGGTGTGGATCCGGCCCTTGGCCGAGGGCTGGCGAGAGGTCCTGTCTCGGGAGCGGGGCACCGTCCTCGGTACCACGTCGGAGCCGTGGCGGCCCGGGAACGCCGACTGGGCCGACATCGAGTATGGCCGCGGTTCGCATCCCGACGGCCGCGTGCGCCAGCGGGTGCTGGCGATGGGCCGGGCTTGGGAGAACGCTCCGGGCGCGTCCCTGCCCGTGATCTTCCCGTCTGCCGCCGCGCAGAAGGCCGCGTACCGGCTGTTGTCCAGCGCCCGGGTCACGATGGAACACATCCTCGATCCCCACGCCGAAGCCACGGTCGAACGCTGCCGGCAGGAGCGGGTCGTCCTCGCCCTGCAGGACACCACGACGCTGAATTACAACGGGCACTGCAAGACGAAAGGGTTGGTGAACCTTGGAGGCGGGGGCTCGGGCACCCGGGGAATCCTTGCCCATTTCACGCTGGCGGTGACCGAGGGCCGCCGCCCGCTCGGCGTGATCGACCTCAACGCCACCCAGCGCGAGGGCACGGAAGCCCCGGACCGCGACGCCACCGAGCGCGAGGGCACGGCAGCCCCGGACCGCGACGCCACCGAGCGCGAGGGCACGGCAGCCCCGGACCGCGACGCGGTCAAGCCGGAGAGTGTGCGCTGGCTTCAGGGACTCGAACGCGCCCGCCAGCTGGCCGCCGCCTGCCCCGACACCCGGGTGGTCACGGTCTGCGACCGCGAAGGCGACATCTGGGAAATGTTCGTACAGGCGCGCGCCGGCGGCGTCGGGCTCCTCGTACGCTCCGACCGCGGCCGGCAGCGACGGGTGGTCCGCAGCGACGGCTCCGTGGCGGACCTGTGGGAGGCCATGGCAGAGCAGCCGGTTCTGGGAACGAAGACGGTCCACCTCGCCGCCTGCGGCGGACCCCGTCAGCGCCTCAAGCGCACCGTGATCCTCGAGCTCCGCGCCGCCGCCGTCCACCTCGTGCCGCCGAAGAACCGGGACGACCGGATGCCGATGCCCGTGCTCGCCGTCTCGGTCCGGGAAGCCCGGCCGCCCCAGGGCCGCGATCCGCTCCACTGGGTGCTGCTCTCCACCGAGGGCGAGGCCAACCTCCAGCACGCTCGACGCATCGTCGCCTGGTACGAGGCACGCTGGACCATCGAGGAGTACTTCCGGGTCCTCAAGGTCGGCGCCCGGATCGAAGAACGCAAGCTGCAGGACGCCGACGACCTGCGCAAGTGCCTCGCTTTCGATGCCATCACCGCATGGCGGGTCATGGACCTCGAGCGCCTCGCGCGCGATCAGCCCGACCGCCCCGCCCTCGAGTTCTTCACCGACCGCGAAATCGGGGTTCTCTACCGATGGCTCCGGTACTATCGCATCATCCGTGCCCCGCCTGGGAAGCCGCCCGACATCCGCACCTTTGTGGTCGATCTCGCCCGCATGGCGGGCTTCCGGCCCAGCAAACGTCAGCCGCTTCCGGGTACTGCCAAAATCTGGCAGGCGTGGCGGAAATTCAAGACCGGACTCGAATTCGTCCAATCAGAAGGGAACCGCACATGAGCCAGATTGCGTCAACAACGGGCTATTGAAAGTCCCGGGGCGGGCCGGAGGGACGGAAGCGCGCGGAGTCGCCGGGCGCGCGGCCGTCCCGGCGAGCGCCCGTTCGCCGCGCGATCGCAGGTGCCGGCGAAGCGCGAGACGTCGACGAACGTCTCCGCGGGGAACACCGGATCTCCGGGCGCGGCTTCGAGGTCGGCGAACCGCCGTCGAAGGCTCGGGCCGAGCACGCGGGACGCCGGGTTCGGCCTCTCCCTCGGGTTGGGAAGGACGAACCGGGAAGGGTGCGCGATCCGATGCCGGCGCCGGAACTGCGGCTCCGCAGTCCCGCCGATCCCGCGGTCGCGTGCAGCAAGCGTGCACGCGACCGGCTGCCCGCCGACCCGCGCGACCCGGGTCTCGCCGGGCAGGGCGACCGGGCGCAGGCCCTTGCCGAGGATGCCGGGAAACCGCAGGTAGGGAGACTCCTTCCCCCGACGGTCCCGGAGCCGGTGCGCACGTGCGCCACGGGTCGGGCGCACCGTCCCCGCGCGAAGGTCGATGAGGGAAGCCGGGGTCGCAAGCGTCGTCATGGCCGGCACAAGGCCACGGCGAAAACAGAATGTCCAGACCAACATCAGCATGCGCCGATTGCCGGGACGACAACGGAAGAGTCCTGACCCATGTTTAACGAGATTTCGCCGATTCGGGCCCGAAATCGCCGATTTCCGGGGTTCTGATCGAAGAAACCCTTGGAACACAAGGGTCCTTCTGTCGGAGCCTCCAAAGTAGTGCCATGTTCTTTTAGGGTCGCCCCTTGCAGCCGGCCGAATCGGCATTCGGTTGGGTGCAGGTTCCTTCGACGGACCCGAACCGGCGGCCGCAAGGGTCGCTCCTACACCCCCTGCCGGTGGGGGGAATCGGTGCGCCGGGGCGACCGGGGGCGGCCGCGAACGCGGCTCCATCTCGGCACCGACTTTCCGATCAAGCCGGAGCTGTGGGGAGACCTCGGTCGGCGAATCGACGAGATCCTCAGCCCGCAGTCCACCTTCCTGCCGGTCTCCCTGCCCGCGAAGGCCGAAGGCGAAGCCCGACGGACGCTGCCCGTCTCGTGGCCGCAGCCCCTCCGGCGCCCCGGAAGATCGATCTCCAGGAAGTCGACGTCACCCGTCTCGAGAGGGTGCGGCCGCGTTCCTGCGGTGTCGAGCCCGTGGGTTTATGGGCCGTCCGGAAGGCCGGCCTGGACCGCCGGCTGGAGCCTCTGGAGGCGCCCGGCCCGCTGCGGTCGGCCGCGCTGGGTTCGATTCTCGGACGCCAGGCGCGCCCCAATGGCATTCGGATATGCGCGTCGAGGTGACGGCGGTTTTCCCACACCGGCAAGCCTTGGATAGGAAGTGACGTTTCGGTGCTTGGGCGGGTCGGTCCACGCACCGCTTGACCAGCGCCCGCCAATTCGCATGATGCGGTCGAATCGTGGATGCGGGAATCCCCATGGACCCGCGAATCATCGATCTGAAATCGACCCCCTTTTCGGGCCGCCGCCGGACCCGGCGGCAGATCGCAGAGGTTCGGGAGACCGTGGGTCGGTGTTTCCCACTACAGTCGCAACGAGCTTGCGAAGACCCTCTGCGAGCCTCTCCACGGGACGACGGCGAAGGGCGGCTCCAAGGTCGGGGTCTGCCTCGGGATGCGGGAGACCCGGGAGCGCCACGGCATCCTGACGTCGCCGCCCGTGCGCGAAGATCACGTCTGCAACAGGACCTCCGCCCCGGTCTGGACTTCGCGGCCTCCGACCCGCAGCCGAAGATCGTGGCTCCGCGGTCGGAACGGCGCCCGCTTCGCGTCGAGCCGGTCCCCGACACCGAGGGGCGGCAGCCAAGGTGATCCCATGCTTGTTGCTGTTATGCGATCGGAGTCTTGATCGCGGCGCGGGTCGCCGCGTTCGAGTCTGCGATTGTGAGATGTGCGGACGTCTGCGGCTCGGTGGCGGCGTGGAGCGGGGCGCGAGGGGCCCGCTTCGGCGGATCCGGGGCGAGCGAGAGGCCTGCCGGGTTGGGGGCCCGGCTCGGAGGCTTGCGGTTTCGGTCGGGGTGTGGGCGCGGTCCGCCGGGTCTTGTGACGGCGTGCAGGATCTGCTTGCGCGGGTCGGCATAGGGGTGACGGGCGTCGGCGAAGCTGGGGAAGGGCTGGGGCAGCTGCCGCGGGTGGTGGAGGATGACGGCAAGGGCGAGGGTGTGGAGGATCGCGTGGTGTGCGGGCGCGTTGCGGGCCCGGAGCCTGGAGTCGTCTTCGCGGAAGGTGGGGTCGCGGATGGGGTGATGGCTTTCGACCCCCAGGGACCGCGGTTCCCTGCGAGTACTTGTTGCGGCGAGGCGCGGTCGGCCTCGACCGAGGTCCTGCCGGAGGCGTGCTCGGTGGTCGGTTTTCCGGATTTCTTGCATTCGACGCGCCGGGTGACACGAACGATCGGTTGGACATGAGGATCGTGGATCATCTTCGCTGGAGGGGTGAAGACTTCGATGCTGCGCGGCTTGATGCGGCCGTGCTCGAGCGTGGGCGTTTCGCGGTAGCGTCCCGTGCTCGTGGTCTCCCAATGGATGCTCTCGAACGTCTCGAAGGTCTTGGACGCGTGGCCCTTGACCGTCATCATCCCGTCGGCGCCCCGGGTCTCGACGATCCGCCGTGCCGTCTCGCGGGGGGTGGGGAGCGCATCGAGGGTGCGCAGACGGCCGGCCACCGGCGCGGTCTCGAGCGTGGCGTGGACGGCGGCGATCTCCCCGCCCTCGTCGGGATCGTTGAGGATCGAGACCGGCATACCGGTCCCGTGCTCGATCCGCGAGACCGTCTCGTCAGGATCCTCGCCGGTGCGGTGGGCGCCGCGAAGGCGCGTGCCGTCGACCGCGATCGCGCGGCCGACCCGCAGGCGCGGCCTGCCTATGACTCACATGTCTTGTCTGGACGTAATTCCTGGTACAGCTCGCTGGATTGATCCATCTCCAGCACCCATTCGCAGCCTTGGGTCAGGATCGCCATATGGGTGTAGCCCCGCCAGACCACCGTGGGTCCGGGTGGGGGGTCGCTGCGGCGATCGAGGTAGCCGCCGAAGATCGCCAAGGTCCGCACAGCGTGCCCCAGGTGGTCCGGTGGGCGCCGAAGCTTGTGCCGACGGGCGAAGGCCTTGAGCACCAAGATTTCGGTTTTGCAGAACCGAACCTCGGCGGGCCGTTCGGGGGTTTCCCGTCCGAGCAGGACCCTAGCGAAGAGTCGCCAAGCGATCACGGCCTTGATCGTGACCGCCCGTTCGATCCGGTGTCCTTCCCGATGGTGGAGGAATTCCGCCTTGCATCCGCGTTTCAGGACCCGGTGCCAATCCTCGATCCGCCCGCGCCGGCGGTACCGTTCCCGCACCCGCCGCGCCTCCTTCCGGGTCGATACCGGCAGGCTGGTGAGCAGGATCCCGTGCCGGGGCTCGACGCCGGCCGGTGGATCTTCTTCGGTCCTGCGGACCGCCGTCATGGGCACGGGGTCGTGCGAGCCGGTTCCGTTCCCGGGAGGAGGCAGGTCGAAGCGCCGGAACTGCAGGGATACCTTGGCGACCCGCGCTTCCCGCAGCGCCTTGTCCTTCTGGGTGCGGGTGGAGGTGCGGGCCGACGGGCGGGCGATTTCGATCTCCAAGGATCCGGCCGAGGGTTCCGTGGCCCGTGGCTCGAAGAGCTTCTCTTCGTCCTTGCCCAAGGACCGGTTGTGGCGGGCCCGGACCCGAAGATCGACGGTGCCCAGCCGCTGCCGTTCGGCGAACCGGGCGAAGAAATCCGCCTCCCGATCGAGTACGGAGACGACCCGCACGCCATCCGGAACCAGCTCCGAGGTGTCTCGCAAGCCCCGCATCCAGCGGGCGGACTTCCGTTCTTCGAGCGGCTTGCCTTTCTCGGCCCGGCCGTCCGGCGCGTCGGATTCGATGCGGGGGACGCCGAGGGGAATGCCGGTGTCCGCGTCGACCGCCAGCGTCGAATGCAGGTGCAGACCCCGGGTGCCCGACGCGTTCCGGTTGCGGCCGATGAGGCCGAGCTCGCCGCACTTCGGATGGGTCGCGAAGTTGAGGTCCGATCCGTCCTGGATCATCAGAACGGTCGTGCAGGAGGCCATGCGTCGGCGGGTGCGCTCCCGGTGCGGAGCCAGAATGGCCTCCGGTGTGACCGCCGACGCGGCCGGCGGGTCGATCATCCGGTAGTACCCGGTGACCAGGGCCCGCTGACCCCGGGCCGCGGCCGGGAACGATGCGCCGGGTTGGTCGGCCATCAGGGACGCACTCGTGACCAACCGGCGGCTGAGCCGACGGTCCCCCAGCGGAGCTCCGCCGAACTCGTTCGCGGTCCAGCTCCCCCGCTCCCGTCCGTCGGCCGGACCCAAGGCCTCCGCCGGCGCCGGTGCCACGCCCAAAACCGCCCGCCAGTCGCTCCGCAGCGGACGCATCCACACCGCCTTGACCGACCGCCGTTCCTGCCCGGGACGGGCGAACCGCCCCCGCCCGGTGGTCTCTCCCACCCGCTCCCAGCCGGCGGCGGCAAACACGGTGCCCGCATGGGTTTCCGGATCCACGAAGGTTTCGACCAACAGGGGACGATACCCGTACCGGGCCTCGATCTCGTCGGGCAGCCGGGCCAGCGCCCTCCCCAGCACCCGGGAGCCCAGGTTCCGGCAGCGCACCGACGGTCGGATCAGGAACCGGCTCCGACCGATCACCGCATGGTTCAGGTGTTGCGACCGCGCGGTCTCGTCCCATCCGATCCACCGGTCCCGGGAAGCCAGGCGCAAGGCCGGCGCCGAAAAGCCCAAGGCCCCCAGGATGCCGTGCTCCGACCGAACCCGATACCGGAGTTGGGCGCCCACCTGCATCGCCGCCCCGCACGGATGCTCCCGGAACCTCAGCTCGTTCCAGATCCGCCGGTCCGCCTCCCCGGTCACCGGCACCAGGCACAGGTCGTGCAGCGCACCCGCTTCCGAGGGAACCCCCGACGGCACGGGAACCGCGGTGCCCAGCCGCCGGGGAGCGCCGCCACCTCTTCCCTCGCGGGGTGCCGGCAAGCGCAGTTGCCGGGCCCGCTCCAGGTCGTTCCGGACCGCCCGGCAACTGCGCTCGCGCCCGCGACCCCGTGCATCGGTCAGGTGAAACTCTCGACATACCCGTCGAGCCGCGGCGCGGCGACGGCTCGGCGGCTCCCGAGACCGAAGCGTCTGCAGCCGGACCAGGTGCGCCGGTTGCTTCAGGATGCGGTGCACGGGTTCCATGGCCGACATGGAACCCACCGTAGAGGGTCAGAGGTTCGGGGTCAACCGCAGGATGTGTGTGCATGGCAGGGTGCCGCTCATCACCACCCATCCGGGGATGGCGATGGAAGAGGTCGCCGGGGCCATGTTCTCGCGCTGGGTTCAGGAGAACTTCTTCCAGTACATGCGTGACGCCTACAACCTTGACGCCCTGCCGGAGCAGGGCTTCGAGACGCTCAATGACGACACCCTCGTGGTCCATCCGGCCATGAGGACCGTGCGCACGGCCATCCGGAAGCACCAGGCGCGCCTCGCTCAACTGCAGGTGCGGGTCGCCAGGGCCACCGCCAAGAGCAAGGCAACCGACGCTCTCGCTGCCGAAGTCGGCGCTCTCGAGGAGGCCCTCGCCGAACTCAAGGAGCGCCGCTCGACCTTGGTTGGCCAGCCCTGTCCGTGTCGGCGAACGTGCCGACCGCGACCAGCCCGACACCTTGCCACGAACGCGACGCCTCCTCATCGACCTCGTCCGCAGGATCTGCGATCGCGCCGAAACCCGCATGATGGCCCCCGTGATCCGGGGAAAGGCGCGACCCAACACTGTCCGCACCCTCCTCGCCGCCCTGATGACCGCCGATGCCAGCATCGAGCCGGACCCCGGACCCCGAAAGCGGCATCCTCAGGGTCAGCATCCTCGGCCTGGCCAACAACGCAACCGAAAAAGCACTGCCGGCGCTGATCGAAGAACTCAACCAGACCAGGACCGTCTATCCGGGAACCAACCTCCGTCTCGTCTACGACATCGACGGCACAACACCCCAGAATCGTCTCACCTGACGTTGGACGAGGTCAGGACGTCTGAGCTTGTTCCGAAACCTCCGGAAACGGCGGGGCCGACCGCGTCCGGGGATCCGTGCGCGGTGCCCGGTGCGACGGCCCCGGACGCGCCGGCGGCAGCCGGATGCGCCCGGCCCGGTCCAACAAGGCTTCAAGCGCCGACAGGCAGCTCTGCAGGCGCTGGCTCAGGGCCCGGACTTCGACGGACGGTGGCCTCGTTCATCCAAGGGCGGAGACCGGGCCCCGACACCGCATGCTGAGAACCCGTCGACCAAAGCGAGTGTTTCCGGACGGACCTTGCGCCGCCGAGAACCACCATGACGTCACCCGATCCGTCGGGGATGCCGTGCGCCCGTTCGCTCATCCCGGAGGGTACCGTGGCCGCAAGCATGGTCCCGAACCGGTCCATCAGATCCTGTGGCACGGCGCCCTTGGCCGCGAGATCGGCTACCGCAGCGGCTTCGATGTCGGCTTCCGGGCCGATCGGCAGCCGGACCCGGACACGTAATGTCTTGTCACGTCATATGGTATATGGTCATGACATGGCAGCACTAGCGCGGAACAAGCGCTTTAGTGTCGCAATGCGAAACATGATCCCGTCATGGGATTGGCCGCCAGGAGACCAACTTCAATGAAGCCCTGACCCCGGTTCATTTGGCCGCACACCAGCACGGCAAGACCGGGACGGAAGCTCAGTTGTGTGCGGACAGAGACAACGTTCCAAACACTCGCGCGGGACGTTACGCGTGCCGATGCGGAGTGCGACAGCAGGCAAGCGGAGCCAAGCGGTTTCCGCTTGAGGGAAAGCTGACATGACCGGAATGCATGACGCACGCGCCATTGCCAACACGTTGATCTTGCTTGGCGTGGAGAAGGACCGCCCCCGAGATCCGCTTCAGGTCATCAAACTTACGTATCTGTGTCACGGTTGGATGCTGGGGCTCTATCGTCAGCCCATGTCTGCGCAACCCGTGTACGCGTGGCAATATGGACCAGTGATCCCCGATGTGTATCATGGGATCAAACGACACGGCCGGAATCCCGTCCGGTCAACGCTTGCTTGTCTGGACGATGGCTTTGACGAATTGGAGCTCGATCTCATTGGACAAGTATATGATGCTTATAGTGAATTTAGCGGCATTCAGCTGTCCCAGATGACGCACGCCGAAGGATCTCCGTGGCGCAAAGTGTGGGATACTCGCGGTCGCAACGCAATCATTCCCAACGGGTTCATCGAAGACCATTTCCGTGCGCTCAGTGGGCCGAACTAATGAATAAGCCAGAAATACATGACGGACGATAGCATGCCGGTGCGGCGAGAAATTCCCACGCCGCAGACACCACCTGCGGTGAGTCACGACGATCGGGCGGCGGCGCAGGCGGAGGAACAACAACTGGAAAGGGCAAGCGGAGAGCACAGGCGTGACGAAATTGTTCGGAGAATCTTTGGATGGGGGATGTGCGAATTGATGGTCGTATTGTTTGTTCTGGCCACCTTTGCCATATTCACCTTGGGATGGCATCTTGTGGTTCCCGAGTACTGGTACTGGCTGAAAGACGATGAATTGCAGGAAATAAAGAATTTTGTTCTCAGTGGCGCAATGGTTGGGGTGGGAACGGCCTACATCCGTCGGTACCTTGATGACCGAACCAGGCCGCCGAATGGTTAGAGCCCGTCCGGAAACCCTCGCTGCGGTGGACCGATTCTCGGCATGCCCGGTTCGAAGACCGGTCCCGTACCCGTCTGGCTCTGGAAGGGGTCCGAACCGGATTTCGGGGCGAATTCGGCGGACGGCCGGTGCTCCGCACTCGGTTTTCCGGCTCCTGTGGGCAAGGGACGGAACGGTGACCTCTCTTCGAGACTCCTCGACCCCCGGTTCGTTTCTCACGATGGATTCCCGTCCGGGAATCCGCTACGGATAGCGGATGCAAGGAGGGAGTCGTGGCTTTCGGATCCCCCAACGTGACAGCACGGCTCCCGGCATCCGGCGACCGCAGGGAAGGGGCGTTCTCCCCGAGAGGGCATCCTCGGTCCCTCCCGGGTCCGCGGGGTGCGGGCGGACCGGAGGCGCGGGCCCGGTCTTCGGCCGCCCCGACATGAAGCCACCCGAATCCGGCCCGCGGGCGTCCGGCCTGGCCCGAGGCGCTCCCGGCGGGCCGCTCTCCGGCCGACTCCGGATTCCCGGCGACAAGTCGATCTCCCATCGCGCGTTCCTGATCTCGGCCCTGACGGTCGGCGAATCCCGGGTGGTCGGCGGTCTCGACTCCGACGATGTGCGGGCGATGCGGAACGGTCTGCAGCAGCTGGGGGTCGGGATCGAGCGAACCGCGCTCGGGTCCTGGCGCGTGCACGGGGTCGGCGCGCACGGCCTAGCGCCGCCGGACGGCGTGCTGGATTGCGGCAACAGCGGCACCGCAGCCCGCCTGCTGGCCGGAGCGCTGGCCGGACACGCCTTTCCGGCCGTCCTGACCGGCGACGCGTCCCTGCGGCAGCGGCCCATGCGGCGGGTGATCGAACCGCTCGCGGAAATGGGCGCTGAGTTCGTCCCGGCCGCGGGCGGGCGCCTGCCGATGACCATCGCCGGCACCGGCGACCTGCTGCCGCTCACCTGGCACAGTTCCGTGGCATCGGCCCAAGTGAAGACCTGCGTGCTGCTGGCCGGACTGCACGCGAGCGGAACGACCACCGTGGTGGAACCCCGCCCGAGCCGAGACCACGGCGAACGCATGCTGCGCGCGTTCGGTGCGGAGGTGTCCGTGCGCCCGATCGGGCACGGGAACGCGGTATCGGTGCCGGGGGACGCGCCGCTGCATCCGGCCGACATCGCGGTCCCCGGAGACGTGTCGTCGGCTGCCTTCCCGCTGGTGGCGGCGCTGCTGGCCGACGGCTCCGACGTGGAACTCTTGGGCGTGGGCGTCAACCGGACCCGCACGGGCATCCTCGACGCCCTCCGGGCGATGGGGGCGGATTTCGAGATCGCTTCCGTCGCCGGTCCCGGCCCGGAACCCGTGGCCGACCTGCGCGTGCGCGGGCGCGCCGGGCGGCTGCGGGCGGTGGATCTGGGACCCGACTGGGTACCGCGGACCATCGACGAATACCCCGCCCTGGCCGTGGCCGCGGCCTGCGCCGACGGGGTCAGCCGGTTCCGGGGCCTCGGCGAGCTCCGGGTCAAGGAAAGCGACCGGCTCGAAGCCCTGCGCGCCGGACTGGATGCGGTCGGGGTTGCCGTGCGCGTCGAGGGGGACGACCTGCTGATCGAGGGGACGCCGCAGCCCCGGGGCGGCGTCCGGATCGGGTCGGGCCTCGATCACCGGATCGCGATGGCCTTCCTGGTCCTGGGCACCGCATGCGCGGCGCCCGTCGACGTGGAAGGCGCGGCGACGATCCGCTCCAGCTGGCCGGGCTTCGGTGCGGCCATGCGGCAACTCGGCGCGGCCATCCGCATCGAAGCGGATCCGTGATCATCGCGGTCGACGGGCCGGCCGCCGTGGGCACCGGCACCCTGGCCCGCGGCCTGGCGGCCCGCTTCGGTCTCGCCCATCTCGACAGCGGGCTCCTGTACCGGGCCGTCGCGGCCCGGGTTCTCGACGGCGGAGGCGACGGCCGCGACCCCGACCAGGCGGCGGCGGCGGCCCGGGCCGTGGCGGCGGCCGGAACCGGTGCGGCAGCCGACCTGACGAACCCCGACCTCCGGCTCGAGGCGGTGGGGCGGGCCGCATCGCGGGTGGCCGTGCATCCGGCCGTGCGGGAGACGCTGCTGGCGAGCCAGCGGGCGTTCGCCCGCCGCCCGCCGGGCGGGGCGGCCGGCGCCGTCCTCGACGGGCGCGACATCGGAACGGTGGTCCTCCCCGACGCCGACGTGAAGCTGTTCCTGACCGGTTCCGCCGCGGTCCGCCTGGACCGGCGGATCCGGGAGTTGCGGGCGCGCGGAGAGGCGGTTATACAGTCCCGTGTCGAGCGGGACATGCGCGAGCGTGACCGTCGCGACCGGTCGCGCACGGCGGCGCCGCTGAGGGCGGCGGCCGACGCGTACGTGATCGACACCACGAAATGCGACGCCGCGGCCGTGCTCGAGACGGCCTGCCGGCTGGTGCGGTCGAGGCCGGGGGCCTCGCGCCGCGATACTTGCCCGCTGCGGGCCGACCCGCTCGATGCCGCGCCGGCCGGGCGAAACCGGGAGATTCCATGAGCAACACTGTGCCGTCTTCCGAGACGCACCCCGCTTTCGAGGAGAACTTCGACGAGCTGTTCGCGGCGTCGATCGCCGCTTCCGACAAACGTGAGGGCACGGTGGTGATCGGCAAGGTCATCGCCGTGGAGAACGATGCGGCCGTCATTGACGTCGGCCTGAAGGCCGAGGGCCGGGTGCCGTTCCGGGAGTTCGTCGCCCACGGCCACGGCAGCGCACCGGCGGTCGGGGACGAGGTCGAGGTGTTTCTCGACCGCATCGAGAACCGGAACGGCGAAGCGGTGCTGTCGCGCGACCGGGCGCGGCGCGAGCAGGCGTGGTCCGACCTCGAAGGGGCCTTCGAAGCCAAGGCCCAGGTCACCGGAATCATCTGGGGGCGGGTCAAGGGCGGATACACCGTCGACCTGCAGGGCGCCAGCGCGTTCCTGCCCCGGAGCCAAGTGGACCTGCGGCCGGTTCGGGACGCTCAGCACCTGTTCGGCACCGAGCAGCCCTTCTACATCCTGAAGATGGACCGCCGGCGCGGCAACATCGTCATCTCCCGGCGCGCGGTTCTCGAGGAAACCCGGGCGGAAGCGCGGGCGGAACTGATCTCGACCCTCAAGGAGGGGCAGATCCTCGACGGGGTGGTCAAGAACATCACCGAATACGGCGCCTTCGTCGACCTCGGCGAGGTCGACGGACTGCTGCACGTGGCCGACATGAGCTGGCGGCGCGTGCACCATCCGAGCGAGGTCGTCTCCGTCGGGCAGAAACTGCGCGTGCAGGTCGTGCGCTTCAACCCGTCCACGCAACGGATCAGCCTCGGGATCAAGCAGCTGGAAGCGGACCCCTGGGAAGGAGTGGTCGAGAAGTACCCGAAGGGCACGAAATTCCGGGGGCGGGTGACGAACATCACCGACTACGGCGCGTTCGTCGAACTCGAGCCCGGAATCGAGGGTCTGGTCCACATCTCGGAGATGAGCTGGACCCGCAAGAACGTGCCGCCGGCGAAGCTGGTATCGACGAGCGAGGAGGTCGAGGTCATGATCCTCGGCGTCGACGCCGGCCGACGCCGCGTCAGCTTGGGGATGCGCCAGTGTGCCGGGAATCCGTGGGAGCAGTTCTCGGTCAACCACCCGGTGGGCAGCGTGATCGAGGGCGAGGTCCGGAACATCACGGAATTCGGGGTGTTCCTCGGACTGCCGGGCGACATCGACGGCCTGGTCCACCTGAGCGACCTGGATGCCCTCCGCCCGGGCGAGGAGGCCATCAAGGAGTTCCGCAAGGGGGACCGGGTACGGGCGAAGGTGCTGGAAGTCGACGTCGAGAAGGAACGCATCAACCTCAGCACCCGACAGATCGAGGAGGAACGGGCGGCCGGGGCGCTGGCGCCGTATTCCCGGGGCCAGGTGGTTACCTGCGTCGTCGCCGAACTGACGGACGGGGGCGTGGGCGTGAAGGTGGACGAGGTCAACGGCTTCATCCGCCGCAGCGACCTGTCGAAGCACCGGGCCGACCAGAATCCGCGCCGCTTCGCGATCGGCGAACGGGTGGATGCCAAGGTCGTGTCCATCGATTCCAAGGGGGGCCGTCTGGTCCTATCGGTCCGGTCGCTCGAGATCGAGGAAGAGGAACGGGCGCTTCGCGAATACGGTTCCAGCGAGTCCGGAGCCTCGCTCGGCGACATCTTGGGCGAGGCCCTGAATCCCAAGGAGAAGTAGCACCGTCCGGGAACCGGCCGCCCGGTTTGACCGATCCGGCGGAATTTGGCAGGTATCGGGGGCGGATGTGGCCGTAGGGGGGTGTGGGACTGTGAACCGTTCGGATCTGGTGCGGCGCATCAAGGAGCGCAATCCCGACCTGCATGCGGCGGAGGCCGACCAGGTCGTCCGCGCGGTCTTCAGCGAGATCGAGCAGGCGCTCATTCGCGGCGAGCGCGCCGAATTTCGCGGCTTCGGCAGCTTCTCCGTGCGGCGGCACCCGGCGCATGTCGGCCGCAATCCGAAGTCGGGTGCCCCGGTCCAAGTACCGGAGAAGAACATGCCGTACTTCCGGGCCGGCAAGGAGCTCAAGAAACGCGTCGATACCGAGAACTAGCCGCCGGATCCGGACTTCCGCGATGCTGCGTCGGGTGCGCCGCGCCGCGGCCCTGATCGTCGCGCTGCTGTTCGTGCCGTTCGCGTTGTCCAACCGGCAGGACGTGGCCCTCGCCTTCTGGCCGTTCGAGGGAGCTCTCGAGGCGCCGCTATACCTGCTCTTGGTCGCGGTGCTCGCGCTGGGCGTCCTCCTCGGCGGCCTCGGGCGTTTGACCGGGCGTTCGGGGGCGTGGCGGCGGCCGCGCCGTGCGGCATCGTCATGACGCGCCCGGGATCCCGGGTGGTGGTCGCCATCGATACTCCGGATGCGGACCGTGCGGCGGCAACCGCGCGATGCTGTCGGGCCGCGGCCGCGGTCAAGCTCGGGCTGGAGTTCTTTGCCGCCCAGGGGCCGGCCGGCGTCCGGCAGGTCGGAGAGGCGGGCCCGGCCCTCTTTCTCGATCTCAAGCTGCACGACATCCCGAACACCGTGGTCGGCGCCGTTCGGGCGCTCCGGCCGCTGGCGCCGGCGCTGCTGACCGTGCACGCCGCCGGCGGGCGCGCCATGCTGGAGGCTGCGCAGGCAGCGGCCGCCACGTACCCCGTGCCGCCGGCGCTGCTCGGCGTGACCGTTCTCACCAGCCTTGACGCCGCCGATCTCGCGGCCGCCGGCACGCGGGAGCCGCCTTCCGAACAGGTGGTGCGGCTCGCACGCTTGGCGCGGGACTGCGGCTTGGCAGGGATCGTGTGCGCGCCGACCGAGGCGGCCCGGGTCCGGCGGGAGATCGGGCCCGGGTTCCTGATCGCGACCCCGGGAATCCGCCCGGCCTCGGCGGCGGTCCAGGACCAGAAACGAACCGCCACGCCGCAAGCGGCGGCCCGGGCCGGGGCCGATCTCCTGGTGATCGGCCGGCCGATCACGGGCAGCGAGGATCCAGCCGCGGCTCTGGCCGCGATCTCGGCCGGACTCCCCGGTGCCGGTGGATGAGCGTGCAGGTCAAGATCTGTGGGCTGCGGGAACCCCGCCATGCCGCTCTCGCGGCGGCGCACGGCGCGCGGTGGATCGGGGTGGTGTTCTTCCCGCCCTCGCCACGGCACGTGGCGCCCGACCGGGCGCGGGCCGTCCTGCGGGCCCTGCCGCCGGCGACGGAGGCGGTCGGGGTTCTGGTGGATCCCGACGACGAGGCCGTCCGGGTCGCGGTCGCGACCGGGGTCGGCGCCCTGCAGCTGCACGGCCGGGAAGACCCGGAGCGCTGCGCCGCCATCCGGCGGAGCGCCGGCATACCGATCATCAAGGCGCTCGGCATCGCCACCCCCGAGGATGCGCACCGGGCCGCGGCGTTCGTCGATTGCGCGGACCTGCTGCTCTTCGATGCGCGCCCACCGGCCGGGGCCGCGCGTCCCGGCGGGAACGCACGGGCGTTCGACTGGCACCTCCTCCGGGGCATCGATCCCGGACTCCCGTGGATCCTGTCGGGCGGCCTCACGGCGGCCAACGTGGGAACGGCCACCGCCGGTACCGGCGCGACGGCGGTCGACGTCTCGTCGGGCGTCGAGCGCGCGCCCGGGGAAAAGGACGCCGGACGGATCGCCGCCTTCCTGGCGGCCGCACGGGCGCCGGCCCGCGGCCCCCGGTCTGCGGTAGGGTCGTCCCGACCTGCCGGCTGCGGATCCTCGCCATGAACCCGTCCAACAGCTTCCGGAACGGACCCGACGAGGACGGGTACTTCGGGACGTACGGCGGCCGGTTCGTCGCCGAAACGCTGATGCCGCTGATCCTCGATCTCGAGCGCCACTATGCGGCGGCCGTCCGGGATGCCGCGTTCTGGTCCGAGTTCCGGTCGCTGCTGACCCACTACGTCGGACGGCCGAGTCCGCTGACCTTGGCTCCCCGGATGACCGAGCGGCTGGGCGGCGCCCGGATCTACTTCAAGCGCGACGAACTCAATCACACGGGCGCCCACAAGATCAACAACTGCATCGGGCAGATCCTGCTGGCCCGGCGCATGGGCAAGACCCGCATCATCGCGGAAACCGGCGCCGGCCAGCATGGCGTGGCCACCGCTACTGTCTGCGCCCGTTTCGGGATGCCGTGCACGGTGTACATGGGCGAGACGGATATCGAACGCCAGCGGCCGAACGTGTTCCGGATGCGGCTGCTGGGCGCCGAGGTGCGGCCGGTGCGGTCCGGGACGTGCACGCTGAAGGACGCCATGAACGAGGCGCTGCGCGACTGGGTCGCCCATGTCGAGGACACCTTCTACCTCATCGGTACCGTGGCCGGCCCGCACCCGTACCCCGCGATGGTGCGCGACTTCCAGGCAGTGATCGGCACCGAGGTGCGGGAACAGATCCTCGAAGCCGAGGGCCGGCTTCCCGATACGCTGGTCGCCTGCATCGGCGGCGGCTCCAACGCAATCGGGCTGTTTCATCCATTCCTCGACGAGGCCGGGGTCCGCCTGATCGGAGTCGAGGCCGGCGGCGAGGGGATCGGAACCGGACGGCACGCGGCCTCGCTGACGGCCGGCCGGCCGGGCGTGCTGCACGGCAACCGGACCTACCTTCTGCAGGACGACGACGGCCAGATCCGCGACGCCCACTCGATCTCGGCGGGTCTCGACTATCCCGGAATCGGGCCCGAGCACGCCTGGCTGCACGACCGGGGCCGCGTGGAGTATGTGTCCGTGACGGATACCGAGGCGCTGGCGGCCTTTCGGATGTGTGCCGAACTCGAAGGCATCCTCCCGGCCCTCGAGCCCAGCCATGCCCTGGCGCACGTGACCCGGCTGGCCCCCGACCTGGCGCCCGACCATCTCTTGGTCCTGAACCTCTGCGGGCGGGGCGACAAGGATGTCTTCTCGGTCGCGGCCGCGCTGGAGGTCGAGTTGTGACCGGCCGCATCGAGGCCCGGTTTCGGCGGCTTGCCGCCGAAAGCCGGGCCGGCCTGGTGACGTTCGTCACGGCCGGCGACCCGACCCCTGCCGCCAGCCGCGGCATTCTCGCCGGCCTGCCGCGCGCCGGGGCCGACGTGATCGAGCTCGGCATGCCGTTCAGCGATCCGATGGCGGACGGCCCCGCCATCCAGAAGAGTTCGCAGCGGGCGCTTGCGGCCGGCCAGACCCTGGCGGGAACGCTGGCCCTGACGGCGGAATTCCGCGAGCGGGACGACACGACGCCCGTCGTGCTGATGGGGTACTACAACCCGATCTACGTCTACGGCGTCGACCGGTTCCTGGCCGACGCGGTTCGCTCCGGCGTCGACGGCCTGATCGTCGTGGACCTGCCGCCCGAAGCGGATCCCGAACTCTGTCTGCCGGCCCGCGCGCACGGAATCGACTTCATCCGGCTCGCGACACCGACGACGGACGACCGCCGGCTGCCCCGGGTTCTCCGGAACGCGTCGGGCTTTCTGTACTACGTCTCGATCGCCGGGATCACCGGAACCCGGGCGGGGGAGACCCGGGCGGTCGCCGGCGCGCTGGCCCGCATCCGCGCCCGGACGGCCCTGCCGGTCGCCGTCGGCTTCGGCATCCGGACGCCGGACCAGGCGGCCCGGATCGCGAAAATCGCCGATGCGGTCGTGGTGGGATCGGCGCTGGTCGAGGCGGTGGAGCACGCGCCGGCGGATGCGGCAGCGGCGGTCGCCGGCCTGGTGGAACGGCTGCAGGCCGGCGTCCGGTCCGCCCGTGCGGCCTGACCGGGGAGAGCGCCGATGAGCTGGCTGTCCGAATTCATCCGACCCAAGCTGCAGGCGGTCGTCGGCCGGCGCGCCGCGCCCGACCTCTGGACCAAGTGCCCCGGATGCGACCGGATGGTGTTCCACAAGGAGCTCGAGGCCCAGTTCCGGGTGTGCTCGGCGTGCGGCCATCATCAGTTGATGCCGATCCGCGAGCGCATGGATCTCCTCTTCGACGACGGCGTGTACGACCGGATCGAGCTCCCGGAAGTCGAGGAGGATCCGCTCCGGTTCCGGGACCGCAAGCGCTATTCGGAACGGCTGAAGGCGGCGCGCGCGGCGTCGGGTGCGGCCGATGCGGTGGGGGTGGCCGTCGGTCGGATCGGTGCCCGCCCCTGCGTGGTGGCGGTTCTCGACTTTTCCTTCTTGGGCGGGTCCATGGGGGTGGCGGTGGGCGAGGGGCTGGTGCGCGCGGCCGAATTGGCCCGGCAGCACTGCCGGCCGCTGATCGCGGTTACCGCCTCCGGCGGGGCCCGGATGCAGGAAGGGATCCTGTCGCTGATGCAGCTGCCGCGGACGGTCGCGGCAATCGAGGATGCGCGCGAGGCCGGATGCCCCTATGTCGTGATCCTGACCCACCCCACCACGGGCGGGGTCACGGCGTCGTTCGCCATGCTCGGCGACGTGGCGCTGGCCGAGCCCGGCGCCCTGATCGGGTTTGCCGGTCCGCGGGTGATCGAGGACACCGTCGGCGAAACGCTCCCCGACGACTTCCAGCGGGCGGAGAAGGTGCGGGAACTGGGAATGATCGACGCAGTGGTGCCCCGGTCCGAACAGAAGGCGACCCTGGTGCGCATCCTCACCCACCTGACCGATCGACCCCGGCCGGCCGGAAACGGGTCGCCACCGGACGCGACCGGACTTGCCGTCACCGCTTGACGCGCGACTGGACCGGATCTCCCGGCTTCATCCGCGGTCGATCGACCTGTCGCTAGGGCGCATCCGGCGCCTGCTGCTGCGGCTCGGCCATCCCGAACGGGACCTGGGTCCGGTGGTGCATGTGGCCGGAACCAACGGCAAGGGATCGGTCATCGCCATGCTGGCCGCGATCGAGCGGGCCGCCGGCCGGAGCGTCAACGCCTACGTCTCGCCGCATCTCCTCCGCTTTCACGAGCGGATCCTCATCGACGGTTCGCCCATCGACGAGGACTCCCTGGTCGCGGTCCTCGACGCCGCCGAGGACGCGAACGCGGGCGCGCCGGTCACGTTCTTCGAGATCACGACCGCGGCCGCGTTCCTCGCGTTCCGGGCGCGGCCCGCGGATGTGACGCTGCTCGAGACGGGACTGGGTGGCCGGCTCGATGCGACGAACGTGGTCGAGCGGCCCCTGCTGACGGTCATCACGCCGATCGGACTGGATCACTGCGACCGACTGGGGCCGACCCTGTCCCGGATCGCGGCCGAAAAGGCCGGCATCGTCAAGGCCGGAGTACCGGTGGTGGTCGGGCGCCAGCCGCCCGAGGCGATGCGGGTGATCACCGGGCAGGCCCGAAGGCTGCAGGCTCCGCCGTATCGACACGGCATCGAGTGGCAAACGCGGAGCGAACCGAAGGGATGGAGGTACGAGGACGCGGCGGGCGGGCGGATGGACCTGCCGGCCGGTCTGGCCGGTGCCCACCAGCGGGAGAACGCCGGCTTGGCGACCGCCTGCCTCCATGCGGCGCCGGAGCTTGCGGCCCCGACCGTGGTCGCACGGCGGGCGCTGGAACAGGTGCGGTGGCCGGGGCGGCTGCAGCGGGTGCACCGCGGCCGGCTGGTGGACCTGGCCCGCCCCGGCGAGCTGTGGGTGGATGTCGGTCACAACCCCGACGCGGCCCGCGCGCTGGCGGACTGGGCCCGACCCGGACCCCCGCTGGGGCTCGTCGCCGGTCTCCTGCGAACCAAGGATGCCGCGGCGTTCTTCGCCGCATTCTCAGGCGTGGCGGAGCGGGTTGCGACCGTGCCGCTCGGGCCGGGAGCAGAGGCTTGGGATCCCGGGGCGCTGGCGGCCGCCGCCCGGCAGGCCGGGCTGTGTGCCCGACCGTGCCGGGAGCTGACCAGCGCCGTGCGATGGCTCTGCCGTCCGCTGCGCGCCGCCCGAATCCTGATCGCCGGATCGTTCGTCCTGGCCGGTCAGGCGCTGCTGGACGATGCGGGAGAGCGGAGATCCGGGGGGCCGGTCTCTGATGCCGGATGCGGCGCAGCCGTCCGCCCCTACGCGGCGTCACCGCCCGATTCGAGCCGGTCGTCGATCCAGTCGTAGAGCGCGCGCTTGGAGACCGATCCGACCAAGCTGTCGACCCGGGTACCACCCCGGAACAGCATCACGGTCGGGATGCCTCGCACGCCGTATTGCGTGGGCGTGTCGGGATTGGCGTCGATATCGACCTTGGCCACCTGCAGCCGACCGGCGTAGTCCCGGCCGGCCTCGTCAAGGATCGGCGCAATCTGCTTGCAGGGTCCGCACCATTCCGCCCAGAAGTCGACCAGGACCGGGAGGTCGGACTCGAGGACATCGGCAGCGAACGACAGGTCGGTGACGGATTTCGTGGACATGGGAATCTCCATCTGCGGGTATCGGGGGCGTTGGGGGTCCGATTCTAACGCCGGGCGGGATAGTGGTACCCGCAGCCCCTGCCATCACCAGCGTTCCGGTCGCACGCTACTATGCACCGGTGCCTGTTCCGCTCAGCCGGACACGGAAACGGCAAAGTTTTCTTGGACACCCGGGGTCACAAGACGCTTCCTCGGGGGCGGGGGCTGCAACCGCCACGGTACTCTCCAGAAGGCACAATACCTTCAGGGCACTCGGAAATCGAGGGAGCACCTAGTAGTGCGGACTCATTGGAATGCTGGGTATATAGGGGCTTCAGTTTCACCCGGGCGTCTGCCGTCGTGAACCGCCCATCGACAGTGCCGCCGGCCGCGTTGCGGCGCTCGACCCACGCCGCGGTCTCCCGCAGCAGGGTGGCGCGGTCGGGAATGCGTCGTCAAAGATACGGTCGCGACCCCGCGCCGAGTTCGCTCTCGGCCTTGGGGAGCCCGCTTCCGTGCTTCGGCGGGTACCGAAACTCGAACCGCTTTCGCACCCGCAGGGCCTCTGGAGGTGCAAAGGCTTCCTACCACGATGCGGGGCCGTGCGGGTTCCGGTGGTCCATGATCCGTACGATCTTCTTTCCGGGGATAGGATCGTCCGCGAGTTCCCGGAGGAACTGCGCCCCGTCCCGCGCCGTGCGCCGGTCGGTGACGTTCACCTACGTCCGTTTTCGTGGGGCGCGAACGCCAGGAAGAGATGGGCCTTACCGTTTCGCTCGTATTCGTAGTCGACGATTTCCGGCGGCCCGGGTCGCACGGGGCGGGGAAGGCGGGTTTCCTTCGTCTGCTGCCGACGGGTCTCGTCCCTGCAGACCCGAGCCTCGTCTTCGGCAAAATCCCGCTGGTACGGGTCCAGCACCTCCTCCCTCGCCGCCACGAACGGCGCGTTGCGGCTCGGGGGAAGGCACCCGTACGGCTTCAGCCAAGGCTGGATCCCCTGTTGTTCCGAGTCCTCCGTACCGTTTCCTTCGAGATGCTCTCGACGATCTCCCTCTCCATCCGACGGCCGGCCCGCAGCTTCCGCGTCCCGCGGACCCAGCTCTCGGGCGGGGAAGAACCAGCCAGAGCCACCCGCTTCGCCTCCTTCGCCCCGTCCAGGCGTTTCGGTCGGCGGTGCTCCGGCCCCCGGCGGCGGAGGGCGGCCTCCGGACTCTCCGGAACGCAGCGCTTGCGCAGGCGTTCGACCGTCGAGGCGCCGATGCCCAGGCCGCGCGTGATGTCGACATCCCGGAGGTTGCCGCCGTCGCGCCCTTCGTCCGCCATCAGCAGAATCTGCGCCCGACGCCGTCGCCAGGCGGCTCCGGTACCGTCGACGATCGCTTGGAGTTCCCGGCGCTCCGGCGCCGAAAGGCTCACTCGGTAGAGCTTCCTGCCCTGAGGGTGGGCCAGGATCCACTCCGATCCCCGCGCCGAACACCTGCAGGCAGGCTCGGTTCCCGGGAACCGGATCCGTCCGATCCCTCAAGAGAGCGTGGGTGCCTGCACGTTCGGCATCGGGTCTGTGGGGATGAATAAGCGAGATCCGTACCCACCGGGTGCCCACGCGTGCCGACACGGACCGACACGGACCGACACGGAAATCTTGCCAGAATACTGTCGTCAGTTCAACGTTTCCGTACTACTAGGCTGCACCGATCTCGGCCGGTCCGTGGGCCGACGACAGCACGCGGAGACACGGATGCCGGCAGCAAAGGCGGGCGTGCAAGAGCATTGGTGCCGGGAACATCGATACCATTGCGGTCCGCACCCACCGCTCCGATACCCGCATCTCCGGTACCAGGGTTCGGCCTGCAGGTTCGGATGGCAAGAGCGAACCGCCGCCTCTTGCCGTCCGGGTGCACGTGCGACCGCGCTGGCTGCGTCATGGAAGTTATCCGCCAAGAGGCCATCTACGGATGCTCGCACCATCCGAGATCCCGGAACCAGCACGAATGTCCCGATGGAAACTTAAACGAAGATGGGCTGTTTCGTAATCAATCTGGCATCCGAAAGAGATCGCATGGCGTTCATGGAGGATCAGCTCAACCGTCTGGGTTTGCGCTTTGTACGAATTGAGGCCGTCACCGCTGATGAAGCCTTATCAGCAAAAGATGATGAGTACTGGAGCACGTGGGAGCGACCGTTAGGGGCACCGGAGCGCGCCTGCTTTCTCAGTCATTTATCGATCTGGAAACGGCTGGCCCTGCAATCATCCGGAGAACCCGTGTTGGTACTTGAAGATGATGCGCTTCTGTCAGAACGTCTTCCGGATGTCCTGCGTGCAGCCCGGTTGCTGCAAGGCATCGACCATGCCAGTCTGGAAGTTCGATGTCGACGCAAACTGCTGGATCGTTCGGCCCGGCACCTCGCGCCGGGAATGTCGCTGGTTCGCCTCTATCAGGACCGAAGCGGCGCTGCAGCCTACCTGTTGTGGCCGTCCGGAGCCAGAAAGTTGGTGCATAGTGCTACCCGCACCGCCGGGCTTGCTGATGCGGTAATCTGCCGCACGCGCAATCTGTTGAGCTATCAGGTTGAGCCTGCCTGCGCCGTTCAACTGGACTGTTGTCCCGATTATGGTCTGACTCGACCCATGGAAACACGCTCTGCGACGAGAATCGAAGCACACGCTGCTGTACGGCGCCACACACTGGGATTTCGGTATCGCAGATTGCGGTCCCAAATCCGAATGGGGTCGACGGCACTGCGCCACGCACATCATTCAGTGCGGCGCACAGTTCAGTTGCATCCTGAAGATTTCCGGAAGACATATCATGGCTGATCGTGGGATTCATCCCACCATCGTGTCCGCCGACGGGTGTGCAACTTGCGCATGCGGGCAAAGACGGTATCCTCCAATTGGAAATGATCCCAAACCGATTGCAGTATGGACCCCGTCGGGCGCACATCGAGAAACCGCTCCAGCCTCCAATAAAGATTTCGCAGCGTGTCATCGGTTCCAACCGTGAAACAGGACGTTCCGCCAAATAACGGGACCAGATTTTTACTTGCTTGTTCCATGCGTTTGATGTCAGGTTTCGAACTTCTGATGTCGTTGAGCCACCGTTCGCTTTCGTGCAGTTTGATGACGTTCCCGATCAGGGATACCATCAATCCAACAGCCCGCACCTGAGGATCCGGGTGGTGATCGACAAAGGTATCGGCGGCCGAAATCAACCACCGAACATTCAGACCCTGGCAAAGAAACGATTCCTCTGCATTCCACAGCCGGTTAAATTCGACAAACGTTTCTTTTATCCGAAATTCCCGCCGTAGCAAAACAATCAATTTGGCGTGATACCAAAGGAGTTCCGATTCTCCTGTGAATTCTCTCCGAAGATTGTCCAGATGCCGTTCCAGAGACCGGTCCGATCCATACGTGGGCTCCGTGATGTTTCCTACAATGGTCCGATCCTTCATGACTGCGAATGTGGAGACCGGGCGGAATGTTCCGGCACCCATGCGGCGCAGGTACTGATTCAGCGACAGCAATCGCTCCAGCCTCGATTTTCGTCTCGCAGGCAATCTGACGGTCCAGATGTCAAATCATGGTATTGTTGTCGTGCATCGATCCCACGGTAAATACGGTATGCATCTGCGCATCGAATGCGAAGTCGTGATGGATCAATGCTCGTCTGAAGGCAACACTCACATGGTCGGACCCGAATTCCCGATCGTGGCCGTGGGTATCGGGAACACGGGAACGTTCGTAGTCCCGGGACGCCTGCTTCTGATTAACAAATGGCCGCACCTTGGTCTTGAAGGGATAATAAAGCAGTCTGTCCCTTAAATCACGTATGGGTGGACGAGGAAACCGAAAAAAACCATCATTGATCCACAGACTTGCAAACGGCTCGCGTTTGGCGACCTGGTACCAAGCAATACTGAACAATACCTGATCCCAAACCTTGGAATGATGTCTGCTCAGCTTCGACCACAAGGAAATGAATCGCTGTGCGGAAGCGGTCTTTCCGACATACACGAAGCCGGACAAATCGTTCCATCCGTCGCGACGAACAACGGCCAGATCGAAAGGGTTATCGAATACGACGTTCGGAATACGCATTATCTCGGCATCGGCGTCGATCCAGCAGACCGGTGAAGCACTTTGGTGCCAAATTTTCTCCATGACCTGCGCTTTCAAGTTCGTGTCCCCTACCCAGCTTCCGGTAGATTGCATGGGTACGATTCTATGCGGCAAATTGCGCGTTTCAAGAGAAATTCGCAATTTGTCACCAAGACTTTCATACAGACTGTTCTCGGTAAAATACGAAACGAACAGGGGCGGCGTTCCGTTACGTTGGGCTTCCAAAAAGTCAATTTCTTTCTTCAGGCGTGCCACGGCCACCGTGTCGGTTCCGTGAGGGCAGCGAATGTGTGCGATTTCCCTTCCCGATCGCGGCTTTGCCACGACCGGGCCCCACCATGCGGCCGCAGGCTCCATGAATTTCCTAATGGTTTCGAATCTTTCCGAAACACGGTCGTTTTGCATGGATGGCTTCAATCGTTCGCGTAGTAGCACCTACGGATTCCGACTCCTGTCGTTTCGTGGAAATCACCGCTGAACAGGACCGATTGGCGACCATAGCATATCCTGAACATAACGCCATTCAGCATCGTTTGTGCTCGCTGGACAGGAGGAAGCGTTGCCGCACTTTTCCTCCACGAAACCCTCGGAATCAGCCCTGACCCGGCGGCACCCTGGAGCGCGTCCGCCGCTGGTGGCACCGCATGATGCAGGAACGGTTTCCCCCGATCCCGTCGCTGCGCACGCGCCGCATCGAATACGAGGCGGCGGGCCGGACCCCTAGTGGAACGGTAGCATCACTGTGGCGGACCCGGCGGTCCCTGATCCCGCCCCGCGCCGGTGGGCCCGTGCGACCGGCCGGGCCTACAGTAGATGCGGATTCGGGCAAAGGCGTCGTTAACCCATGTTTAACAAGGGGTTCTAGAACACAAGGTTTTATAGGGGTTTCGGCGCCCCTCGAAAGCCTGTCAGGCACTACATTTCGTGCGCTAAACTTTTTTCCGATGGTCCGCCTTCGGGTGCCTCCGGAGGTGTGCGGGATCCCCAGCGCGTCGTAGATGCTGCGCGGCTCGGGTTCGGCTCGGGTGGCCTTGCGGACATGGAGGGTCTGACCGTTGGCTTGTCGGAAGGTCGCCGTGACCCGCTGCTGTCCCTCGAGGTCGGCACAGAGGCGGTTCCAGCTTCGAGGATCACCGTTCGCCTGGAGTTTGCGGCGGATCATCTGGACCAGCTGGTAGGCGATGACGGAGAGGAACCCGTGGCCGTCGGCCCGGAATTCCTTGGGATGGAAGATCAGTCGCAGGCCCAGCTCGGATTTCCGAGACCGAAACCCGGCCTCCAGGTCCGTGAGCATCGTGTAGGTGCGCCCCAAGGTGTCGTCGTCCCAGTCGGTGCGGTGGGAGCGCAGGGCATGGACGCCGGGACGGGTGCGTTCGGGGTCGGAATCCGGCCAGCGCTTCCCGGTCACGGCCGTGGCCTGGGCTCCGAGATCGTCGGTGGCCACCTCGACGACATAGTGTTGGGCGGCCCGACGGCATTTCTCCTGAATCCGGCCGATCCGGCGCCCGCCGTCGTCGACGCGACGGCGGGCGCGGGGACGAGAGAGGCCGTCATGGATCTTCTGCAAGGCGGTCTCGAATCGCTCGGCCGATCGATCCAAGATCGCCGGTTCCTTCTTGCTCCTGGCCTCGGAACGGCAGGCGAGGAAGATCTCGCCGGTGGCCGGGCGACACTCCGGCACATCTGCACCTCCGGACCGGAACGGCCCCGGATGGGGGTCGCACGGGCGGCATCGAAATCGCACCGGCGGCGGCGGACGACCAGGTGGCGGTACCCGGGGTCGCGCAACCCCGCGAGGTGGTCCTCCGTCGCGATCCCGGCATCCAGGACCCCCCGTGCACCGGCGGGCGTCCGGAGTCCGGCAAGCAGGGGCTCCAGCGTGGCTCCCTCGGAGATGTTGCCTTCGAAGACGCGGGATTTCCGTACGAAGCCGCGGCCGTCCAGAACCCGGCCGAGCGTCCGCAACCGGCCATCGGAGCGGCGTTCCTGGGAGCGACCGAAGCGGGCCTTGGGCTGCCGCGCCGCCCGGCCTTCGTAGAACGGGTTCGTGCGATCGTACAAAGGGATCGTCGGCTCGATTCCGAACCGATCCGTGATTCGGTGGAACCGGTGGTTCTCGATCGCGTCACGATGATGCAGGAGCGCATCCGAAGCCCGGTACCGACTCTTGGCGCTCGAAGCCTCGAAGTCGACCTCCAGCAGCTCGCCGAGCGCACTGCGCCGGCACCGCCACGCCCAGGGGGCGCGCTCGGAACCGGGGCGCGCCATGCGTCCGAGAATCGAACCCAGTGCGGCCCTCCGCAGCGGGCCGGGCACCTCCAGATGCTCCAAGCAGGCGGTCTAGGCCGGCCTTCTGGACGCCCCATAACCCCACGTGCTCGACACCGCAGGAACGCGGCCGCACCATCTCAAGGCGGGTGACGTCGACTTCTTGGAGATCGGTCGACCGGGACGCCGGAGGGGCCGTGGCTACGAGACGGGCGGCGATCCGTTGGACTTCGCCTCCGGCCTTCGCGGGCAGGGAGACCGGCAGGAAGGTGGACTGCGGGCTGAGGATCTCGTCCATTCGCCAGCAGAGGTCTCCCCACAGCTCCGGCTTGATCGGAACGTCGGCGCCGAGATGGAGCAGCGTTCGCTGCCGCACCCGGTCGCCCCGGCGCACCGATTCCACCCACCGCCAAGTGGTGTAGGAGCGACCCTTGCGGCCGCCGGTTCGGGTCCGTCGAAGGAACCTGCACCCAACCGAATGCTGATTCGGGCGGCTGCAAGGGGTCCCCAAAAGAAACTGGCACTACTATGGAGGCCCGACAGAATGACCCTTGTTTTCCAAGGATTTTCTTCGATCAGAACCCCGGAAATCGCCGATTTCGGGCCCGAATCGTATCTAGTGCCCGCACCGAAAATGGTCATTTTGGCGGCCCTTCCGGCGAAATTTCGGGTTGGACCCACCCTCCGGGGCCTCCGGTCGCTCCGTTTCCAGGGGATTCCTGCCGATTCGTAGCGGCATCCGGGCCCTTCCCACCCAGAATCCGGACGCTAGGGCGAGCGGTTCCGTTCCCGCTCCCGGCGAGCTTTGCGGACGGGGTGGAGGGGCGCCGCTGTCAGGCGGCGCGTCTTCGTCGTCGTCGGGCTTGGGCCCGGGCCTGTCTCTGCCGCAGCAACCCGATGCGGTGGACATTGAAGGCCACCATGGAGAGCGCCACCCTCCGCGCAAAACCCTCCGCCCCATACGACCGGACCCGGTCCATGCCGCGCTGCTCGAGATTATTGATGGCGGACTCCACGGCCGGATGCTGCCGGCGCATCTCCCGGAACGTCGGGTCGGCGGCCCGTTTCCGGTCGGCCGGACCGAGTTTTCCCTTCTTCGGAAGCACGTTGTGATCCAGCAGTTCGTCCAGTGCGATCCGGTTGGAGGGGCTGTGGAACCCCCGATCGAAGCTGCACAGGCGGAGGTCGGGGAAGCGGGCCTGCGCTTCCCGGATCATGGGCACGGCATGATCCACGTCTCCGCCTTCCCACAGGATCCGGGAGTGTAGGAGGAAGCCGTGCTGATCCTCCAGCACGGCCACCGGCACTCCGAGTTCCACCGGAACCCCGGCCTTGCCCTTCCCACACCCGCGCGTGTGCTCCTCGAAGATCGAAACCACCTTCTCTTCCTGCGGGATCTTCTCGCCTTTCCGCAGGCGGCGGTCCACTTGGTCGAGCTGCCTCCGGGCATGCTTGAGGTACGACTCGATCCGGAGAATCCTGGGGGCTCCGACGCCTTGCTCCCGAAGCGCGGGAACCGTCGCTTCCGCCCGTCGGACCTCCTCCCAGCAGGCGTCGAGGTACGCTTGGATCGGCCCCGGACGGGCCCGCCGGGTCCGCCGAACCTTCGGAAAGAGCCGCTGCAGCCTCCGGCTCCGATGCCGCCACTGCCGCCCTCCGGACACCCCCGCCCGCAGGGCTGAGCGGCCCGTCTCGCGCACCAGGCAACGCATCGCATCCCACAGCAGGTTGACATCCGTCGGGAAGTGCACATCCGTCTTCACCACGAACGAATCACAGCGGCCCCGCAGGGGCTCCTTCGACGGGCGACCGCCCGGGCCGCTCTTCCGCTTCCGCTTCCGCACCCGCGCAGGGCCGCTCTCCGCGATCAGCTGCAACACCTCCCCCAGCACGTCCGGCGTCAGCAGGCTCACGTTGGGTACCACCGTGGGATACCGGTACCGGGTCTCGTCCCAGAAGCCGGAGTGTCCCAGAAACTTCCGAACGGTAGGGTGTTGGTTCACCCGCTCGTGCAGACGATCGAAGTCACACCCCAGGACCTGCTTCAGGAGACCCATCACGAGGATCCTCCACAGCTCCATGCCGGGACGCCCTTTCGTGTGGGACACCTCGGGAAGGATCCCCTGCTCCAGGATCTCGAACAACCGGGCACGAACCGACCGGTCGGCATACACGTGCCGAAGCCCGAGCAGCAGCGGCGGAATGTCATCCCGCGAGTTCTCGTCGATCTCGATCTCCTCGATCGCAACCTGACCCCATTCCATCTGCAGGCGAATGACATTTCGCATGGCAATTCTCGCGAAGATTCCCGAACATCCGGCCGATTCTCGACCGCATCGGCCGATTCCCGCATCAAAGCGGGATTCTTCGTCCCCTCTATATCACGATTCCACTTTCAGAGTCAAACCATTGTACTTTTTCGGTGCGGGCACTATCTAGTAGTACGGAAACGTTGGATTGGGGGCTGCAGGCATGAGCTGGCCCCGATGCTCAGACCTGACACCTGATCCATAGATGCCTAATAATCCCATTGTGTTCTTTATCTGATCCTTAGAAGCGGTGCGAGAATCTCAGCGAACAGCCCGGTTCCAGCGGGTGCCGACACGGGGCCGACACGCACCGACACGGACCGACACGGAAATACCGCCCCATCCTGCAGCCATCAATGCAACGTCGGTGGACTACTAGTAGTACGGAACTGTTGAACTGACGACAGTATTCTGGCAAGATTTCCGTGTCGGTCCGTGTCGGTCCGTGTCGGTCCGTGTCGGTCCGTGTCGGCACCCGATCGGTACGGCGCTCTCTGGTTCATCCCCACAGACCCGATGCCGAACGTGCAGGCGCCCACGCTCTCTTGGGGGATCGGACGGATCCGGTTTCCGGGAACCGAGCCTGCCTGCAGGTGTTCGGCACGGGGACCGGAGTGGATCCTGGCCAACCCTCAGGGCAGGAAGCTCTACCGAGTGAGCCTTTCGGCGCCGGAGCGCCGGGAGCTCCAGACGATCGGGCGCCCACGCGTGCCGACACGCACCGACACGAGGCCGACACGGACCGACACAGAAATCTTGTCAGAACACTGTCGTCAGTTCAACGTTTCCGTACTACTAGTAGTACGGAATCATTGGATTGCTGGGTATAGAGACTTCAGTTTCACCCGGGCGTCTGCCGTCGTGAACCGCCAGTCGACCGTGCCGCCGGCCGCGTTGCGGCGCTTGACCCACGCCGCGGTCTCCCGCAGCATGGTGGCGCGGTCGGGAATGCGTCGTCGAAGACATTGTCGCGACAACGCGCCGATTTCGATCTCGGCCCTGTTGAGCCAGCTTCCGTGCTTCGGCGTGTACCGAAACTCGAACCGCTTTCGCACTCGCATGGCCTCCCGGGGGGCAAAGGCCTCATACAACGATGCGGGGCCGTGCGTGTTCAGGTTGTCCATGACCAGTACGATCTTCTTGTCGGGGAAGTGATCATCCGCGAGTTCCCGGATGAACTGCGCCCAGTCCCGCGCCGTGCGGCGATCGGTGACCTTTACCGTACGTAACTACTAGTACGGAAACGTTGGATTGGGGGCTGCAGGCATGAGCTGGCCCCGATGCTCAGACCTGACACCTGATCCATAGAGGCCTAATAATCCCATTGTGTTCTTTATCTGATCCTTAGAAGCGGTGCGAGAATCTCAGCGAACAGCCCGGTTCCAGCGGGTGCCGACACGGGGCCGACACGCACCGACACGGACCGACACGGAAATACCGCCCCATCCTGCAGCCATCAATGCAACGTCGGTGGACTACTACTCACCCCTGGTTGGGGTCTGGTTGGCCGTAGTGCTCGTTGAGGATGTCTGCGGCCTTTCCGTTGAGGGCGATGTGGATGGCGACGAGAGGGTTGTAGCCGAGTGCCTCCATGGAGGTGAGGAAGCTGGAGCCTCGGCACCATGCGGTTGCGTGGAGCATGGTGCGGAAACATCCGGACACTTTGATCTTGACCTTGGTCATTCGGATCTTCGGTTCTCCGGCATGGTTGGTGAAGCTGACGTCGGGGTCCTTCATGAAGCGGAGGACGGACGTCTCGTGTTTCACGAGACGTTCATGCAGGTTGTGGGCGTCGGACTTTGCGATGCGTCCCCGGGTTCCTTTCGTCCGCGGCGGGATATCGGGCAACTCCTTGGCGCCTTGGGTGAGAAGGGTGCGGTAGCGCTTGCGCACGGCCCGGCGGTCGGTCTCGTTCAAGGCCTTGGATGCGCTCTGGTTGACCCTGTGGCAGACCCCGCGCAGCAGGCTCTTCATCCATCGCGCCCAGCGGTAGCCGTTGGACTCGACGACGAAGGCCAGTTCGCGCAGCAGGTGGCTGCCGCACAGCTGGTGGCGGCACTGATCGTAGCCCATGTATGCAGCCCAGCAGTCGTGGACCCGGACGCCCTGGTAGCGCGGGAGGATGCCGATCTCTTCGATCGCCTCCCGACCGCGCGTGCGGTGCGGGAACTTCACGGTCAGGGTGCCGTCGGTGACGACATGGAGCCATGGGGTCTTGCCGGCGACCCGGAATCCGGTCTCATCGACATGCAAGGCCGGGCGTTGCAGGAGATGGGCCACGGCGACCTCCTCCCAAGATGCGAGCGCATCCTGAAAGCGCCGGACCTAGCCGAGACAGGTCGCCTCGGAGAGCTTGATGCCGGAGATCGCGTGCACGAGCGAGACAGCACGGCGCAGGGACAGCATCTGGGCGATCCGCAGGTTGAGGACCAAGGCCTGGATGCTGACACCGTACTGCACGGGCCCCGGCATGAGGTCTGGGAACCGGCCCTTGGTCCGGGCCCGGCACTTCGGGCATTCCTTGATCTCGGCGTCGACGCGGCGCTCGACGACTTCGAACACGAGGTCGTAGAGGACGCGGCGCTCCCGATCGACGGGGTCGACGTCGTCGAGGTCGGCGCCGCAAGCGTCGCAGGCATCGACGGTGATCGTCTCCTGGACGGTGGTCGTGCGCCGGTGACCGCCCGTCTGCGGGTTCGGCTTCGGGCCCTTGCCGTGGCTCCCGGTGCGCCGCGCGCTCTCGTCCTTGTCCGTCTGGGACGGCGGCAGACCGGAGTTCCGGCTCGTCTTGCGCGTGGCCTTCTCCAGGAGCACGGCCAGCAGCAGCTGGAGCAGCATCCGCAGGCCGCGGACGAGCGCCTCGCACTCCGGGGAGACCTTGCCTTGCATGCGGAGATCCTGGAACCGCTTCTGGAAGGCGTCGACTTCCTGGCGCAGGGAGGTGCCGGCGACGCTCGTCATCCCGACGCCTCCACCCCCCGGACGGCCGCCCGCACGGCGAACCGCTCGCCTTCGGGCATCGTCCGGTAGCGCCGCGCCGGCGGCGGGCGCGTCCGGATGCCGCGGCGCTCCAAGGTCTCCAGCATCCCGAGGCCGGCCCCGACCCTGGAGCCGCCCTTCGCGGTCGTCCCGTGAAGGGGCTCGCAGAGGGTCTTCGCCCGCTCGGTGCGGCGGCAGGGGGAACACCGACCCACGGTCTCCCGAACCTCCGCGATCGGCGGGCGGGTCCGGCGGCGGCCCGAACAGGGGGGCGACTTCAGGTCGATGATTCGCTGGTCCATGGGGATTCCCGCAGCCACGATTCGACGACAGCATGCGAATCGGCGGGCGCTTGTCAAGCGGTGCGTGGACGACCCGCCCATGCACCGAAACGTCACCTCCTATCCAAGGCTTGCCGGTATGGGAACACCGCCGTCACCTCGACGCACAGATCCGAATGCCCTTGCCCCGCCGGGCGATCGACCCGTCGTCGCCGTCGATCCCTACCCTGCCGCCATCCACACCTCCGACGCGGTCCGCCCCAATGGCCCATCTTGGAGAGGGTCCCTCCTAGCAACGTCAAGCGCAGATCTCCGGCGGAGGGGAACGGCAGCCCACGGAACCCGCTCCACCGCACCGCACGGCGGACCCGCGATGTCCCGCGCGAGGGGCCCCAGTCGCGTTGCGGACCCCTCCCCACAAGGCCGGAACGGGGAGCGGCAGCCGAAGATCGACCCACTTCTTGTCAGACGGACCCCGTGCATCCGGTCCTCGGCCGCAAGCGAGTGAAAGGGGCACGGAACAATGCCGGATCCGAACCCGTCAGGAAAAACGATTCGTCATCAGTAGGGGGGGGAGTAGATACTACCGTACGCCAGTTTTCATTGGGCGCGAACGCCAGGAAGAGATGGGCCGTACCGTTTCGCTCGTATTCGTAGTCGACGATTTCCGGCTGCCCGGGCCGCACGGGGCGGGGAAGGCGGGTTTCCTTGGTCTGCTGCCGGCGGGTCTCATCCATGCAGACCAAAACCTCGTTTTCGGCAAAATCCCGCTGATACGTGTCCAGCACCTCCTCCATCGCCGCCACGAACGGCGCGTTGCGGCTCGGGGGAATGCACCAATACTGTTTCAGCCAAGGCTTGATCTCCTTTTTTTCCGAGTCCTCCGCACCGTTTCTTTCGAGATGCTCTCGACGATCTCCATCTCCATCAGACGACCGGCCAGCAGCTTCAGCGTCCAGCGAACACAACCCTCGGGCGGGGAAGAACAGGCCAGAGCCACCAGCTTCGCCTCCTTCGCCCCGTCCAGGAGTTTCGGTCGACGGTTCTCCTGCTCCCGGCGGCGGAGAGATGCCTCCAAACCCTCCAGAACACAACGCTTGCGCAGGCGTTCGACCGTCGAAGCGCCGATACCCAGGCCGCGCGCGAGGTCGACATCCCGGAGTTTGCCGCCGTCGCGCCCCTCGTCTGCCATCAGCAGAATCTGCGCCCGACGACGACGCCAGGCGGCTCCGGTACCGTCGACGATCGCCTGGAGTTCCCGACGCTCCGACGCCGAAAGGCGCACTCGATAGAGCTTCCTGCCCTGAGGGTTGGCCATGATCCACTCCGATCCCCGCACCGAACCCCTGCAGATAGGCTCGGTTCCCGGAAACCGGATCCGCCCGATCCCCAAGAGAGTGTGAGCGCCTGCACGTTCGGCATCGGGTCTGTGGGGATGAACAAGAAAGCGCCGTACCGATCGGGCGCTCACGCGTGCCGACACGGACCGACACGGGGCCGACACGCACCGACGACACGGACCGACACGGAAATCTTGCCAGAATACTATCGTCAGTTCAACGTTTCCGTACTACTAGTGCCTGCACGGAAAATCCCTAAGAGTCAGATTACATGAATGAAAAGCCAATATTGACAGGGCGAAGATTCATCGAATCCAGCCTGATTTCAGCGGAATATGTCGTCATATGCCATCAAAGAAGGAATCTTCGGTTCCCCAGATTCCAAATATGGTCTCATATACAATGTGTTGTGATTTTCCGTGCAGACACTAGTAGTACGGAATCATTGGATTGCTGGGTATAGAGACTTCAGTTTCACCCGGGCGTCTGCCGTTGTGAACCGCCAATCGACGGTGCCGCCGGCCGGGTTGCGGCGCTTGACCCACGCCGCGGTCTCCCGCAGCAGGGTGGCGCGGTCGGGAAGGCGTCGTCGAAGACACGGTCGCGACCACGCGCCGATTTCGATCTCGGCCTTGGGGAGCCAGCTTCCGTGCTTCGGCGTGTACCGAAACTCGAACCGCTTTCGCACCCGCATGGCCTCCCGGGGTGCAAAGGCCTCATACAACGATGCGGGGCCGTGCGTGTTCAGGTTGTCCATGACCCGTACGATCTTCTTGCCGGGGAAATGATCGTCCGCGAGTTCCCGGATGAACTGCGCCCAGTCCCGCGCCGTGCGGCGGTCGGTGACGTTCACCGTACGCCAGTTTTCGTTGGGCGCGAACGCCAGGAAGAGATGGGCCGTGCCGTTTCGCTCGTATTCGTAGTCGACGATTTCCGGCTGCCCGGGCCGCACGGGGCGGGGAAGGCGGGTTTCCTTCGTCTGCTGCCGGCTGGTCTCATCCATGCAGACCAAAACCTCGTTTTCGGCAGAATCCCGCTGATACGTGTCCAGCACCTCCTCCATCGCCGCCACGAACGGCGCGTTGCGGCTCGGGGGAATGCACCAGTACTGTTTCAGCCAAGGCTTGATCTCCTTTTTTTCCGAGTCCTCCGTACCGTTTCCTTCGAGATGCTCTCGACGATCTCCATCTCCATCAGACGGCCGGCCAGCAGCTTCAGCGTCCAGCGAACACAACCTTCGGGCGGGGAAGAACAGGCCAAAGCCACCAGCTTCGCCTCCTTTGCCCCGTCCAGGAGTTTCGGTCGGCGGTTCTCCTGCTCCCGGCGGCGGAGAGAGGCCTCCAAACCCTCCAAAACACAACGCTTGCGCAGGCGTTCGACCGTCGAAGCGCCGATACCCAGGCCGCGCGCGAGGTCGACATCCCGGAGTTTGCCGCCGTCGCGCCCCTCGTCTGCCATCCGCAGAATCTGCGCCCGACGACGACGCCAGGCGGCTCCGGTACCGTCGACGATCGCTTGGAGTTCCCGGCGCTCCGGCGCCGAAAGGCGCACTCGATAGAGCTTCCTGCCCTGAGGATTGGCCATGATCCACTCCGATCCCCGCACCGAACCCCTGCAGGCAGGCTCGGTTCCCGGAAACCGGATCCGTCCGATCCCCAAGAGAGTGTGAGCGCCTGCACGTTCGGCATCGGGTCGGTGGGGATGAACAAGAGAGCGCCGTACCGATCGGACGCTCACGCGTGCCGACACGCACCGACACGGGGCCGACACGGACCGACACGGAAATCTTGCCAGAATACTGTCGTCAGTTCAACGTTTCCGTACTACTAGCTCGTGTCTGCACGGAACATCACAACACATTGTATATGCAACCATATTTGGAATCTGGAGAACCGAAGATTCCTTCTTTGAGGGCATATGACGGCATATTCCGCTGAAATCAGGCTGGATTCGATGAATCTTCGCTCTGTCAATATTAATCTTTCATTCATATAATCAGACTCTTAGGGATTTTCCGGGCAGGTACTGGCTCACACGGGCCCCGGGTGCGCACGCCTCGCCCTCGGGATGCCAAGTCGCCATCATCGAACGGGCCAAGCGCTGGTCCTCGCCCGCGCCGACCGGCTCCACGGTGACCTCTCCAAGGTCCTCCAGGGTACCGGCCAGTGCTCGGTCGGGATCGTCCCGCTCAAGGGTGTCGGTGTCGAAGGCATGAGGTCTGGGCGCAGGAAGGACGAGGTCGAGCGACGCAGCAAGATCAGGCAGACCTGCGCGTGCCGAGGCAAGGCACAGCTCTCCCTTCGCGTTGCGCCACCCCTCGCGCTCGCACAATCCCCGCGCCAAGGACGAGCGGGTGCTGCCCTCGGCAGCCGACGCCGCCTTCAGCCAGTCAACCGTCGTCGCGGACAGATGTCGAAAGCCGATCCTCATGGGCCATCATGTACGGCCTCATGAACAACGAGTCAAGCATGTCCGGTTGAAAGATCCCGCACCAGGCAACGCATCGCATCCCACAACAGGTGGACATCTGTCGGGTAGTGCACATCCGTCTTCACCACGAACGAATCGCAGCGGCCCCGCAGGGGGTCGTCCGACCGACGGCGGCCCCGGTCGTCCGCGCCGTCCGCGCCGTTCGTGCCGTCCTTCCGCTTCCGTACCATCGCATGGCCTTTCTCCGCGATCAGCTGCGACACCTTCCCCAGCACTTCCGGTGTCAGCAGGCTCACGTGGTCCACCATCGTCTGATATCCGTACCGGGTGTGATCCCAGATGTCGGTGTGCCCCAGAAACTTCCGAACCGTCCTGTGCTCGTTCACCAGCTCGTGCATGGGATCGAAGTCCTAGCCCAAGCCCTGCTTCAGGAGACCCATCACCAGGATCTTCCACAACTCCATGCCGGGACGCCCTCGCAGGCGGGATACCTCGGGAAGGATCCCCTCCTCCAGAATCTCGAACCACCGGACCCGGGTCGACCGGTCGGCATACACGTACTGAAGGCCACGCAGCATCGGCGGAATGTCCTCCCGCGAGTATACGTGGATCTCGATCTCCTCGATCGCAACCTGGCCCCATTCCAGCTGAGGGCGGACGGTCTCCCGCAGGGCCATTCTCCCGAAGATTCCCGAATCCCGCGCGATGTTCCGGCCCCAGCGGCCGATTCCCGCCCCACAGAGGGATTCTTCACCCCTTCAATAGCACACTTACATCCTTGGAGTCAACTGGTTGTACTTTTTCGGGCGGGCACTAATTCCCGGCCAACCATTCAGCGGCTGGTCGTCGGGGCATACAGCATGACCCGACGCGCTCGATTCGATTTTCCGTCCTTCTATGCCGCCCTCAGTGCGACGGTGAAGGCGCGGGACACCACCTGGAAAGCCGTGAGCGACCAGACCGGCGTCTCCCAGACCACTCTGTCCCGCATGTCGAACGGTCGCCAGCCCGATGCCGCCAGCCTTACCGCCCTGTCGGCCTGGTCAGGGCTGGATCCCGTCGACTTCACGTCCACGCCGCGACGCCCGCGAGAGCCGATCGCCATGGTCTCCAAACTGCTCCGCGAAGATCCCAACCTTGATCGCGCCGGCGCCGACGCGCTGGAGACCATCATCACGGCAGCCTATGATCGATTCAGACGCCAAGAGGAGGACCGTTAGCTTCGGAAGACGCAGCTCGGGAAACCTGTGTCCGTGCTACTCGTGTTTATCTTTCTTCCCCGCCACGGCTTTCCGACGCCTTGATGCGGAACCCGGTGAGAATCGGAGTTCCGCAGCCCGCTCCTCATTCTTCCTGACCCGCCTCTCGATATCAGGGATCGTCTGCTGCTTCATGGATGTCGCATAGGCTTTGGCGACTCCTTCATCCAGCGGCTTGGCGCCCTTCTTGTCGAGATACTCACTCAGCTTCCTGTTCATATGTTCCTCCCTGGGTTAGGCGCAACCGAAACGTTCGCCGGTCGCTCCGATGGCGGTGATCTCACGGGCCGCAGATTGGTCTCCATACGACTCAACGGTGTTTCCGCAGGGCGTCGCAGAGCGATTTCCCGCCCGTCCGGCACCACCGAGGACCGATCGAACACGATTGCCAGCTCGTGATTGTGGCACAGCCACATGGGCTGTTCGTCCTTGTGGCTCGCACTGGCATCCAGCACCACCCGTGCCGTGATGTGCCGGTCGTTCCATTGTTTATCGGACGCATACTCTATCACCCAGACGAATTGTGTCGTCTTCAGGTGCATGAGCAAATCTGCCAACACATATCCGAACTGCGAAACATTCTCCCGTACAAAACGTCTGAGCGCCGAAACCGTGGTTATGAAGTACCGCCGCAACAAACCGTCCTCTTCGGGCAGCTTCAGCACCGTCCTGTAAATCGGATACATGGTCTCAAGGGAAAAGGACTCTACAGCTTGCGCGGGGTAGAAGATCTTGTCCGGCAACGGCACAATGAATGCGTCGAAGTCCTCCGCCGTATAGTGTTCGACACTCACTTCCGGTCTCGTGTCTTCCCCGATGCCTACGGAACTGTAGGGCAACAGGTTATCATCGACCGCGAGAAGACTGTTCACCAGCGACCACACGTGAGAACTGCCCTCCCTTGAGTCGTCCAGGCCGTTACGCCACTCATAGCCCGCCAGCACGATGGCATGCCCCTCATTGCCCATCGCCTCGCTCTGCAACGACACGAACAACGGAAAACCGGAGTCCAGATAGCTCAGCATCTGAGCGAAGAACCTATCGTCATCCACCCAATCTCCGGCCTCCTCGTCCCATTCCCTGACGATCATTAACGGATAGCAGCCGGAAGCTTGAAAAATCCGTTCCGCCTCGTACAGGTTCAGGCTCAGAGACGGTGTCAGTCCGCCGGGATCGAACGGTTGCGCCAACATCGTGATGTCGTGCATCAGCCACTCCCGGTGTCGCGCATACTGCTCGCTATAGTGCCGGAGGATGGCCCAGCACGACACATGTGCGCATACCGCGATGTCCGCATGCTGCGCCATCGACGGGAAGCCCCAGACCGACAGCGTGTATCCGAGCAGGTGAACCTTGTGTTGGGACTGGATGGCTTTGCCGTGCGCCCCGATCCGAATTCGCGGGGAAAGCAGTGAACGACCGAGCGTCGCCGTGATCGTTGGCCTCAGCACCATGAATCCAAAGTAGTGATCTTCAAGCCAAGCGTTCGGGCCCTGCAAATCCAGAGGGGATTCGCTGAAGGTCACATCCTTGTCGAAGAAATGCAGCCTGACGCAATCCTGCCGATAGGGCCGCCCCATCTTCGCGTAAAAATTGTAAAAGGTGCTCCTGTAGTCCTTGTCAATGTAATCATGTTCCAAGAGAACGCCGCTGACGATTTCGCTCGAAATGTTACCTTTTAGTTCCCGTGCAAGGGCCGCAGGTTCGAACTCCACATCCAGAATATCGGCCAAATGGTCATAATCGTCTTGGCTGTCAATTTTGAGCCATGTGTATCCACCTGGCGCAACCTCCTGGGACTCTTCATTCATAGCCATTCATCCCCTATCACTTTGACCAAGCTCCCAGGACACTATTCCCGCAGTGCGATCTGCCGGCCCGCCCACCATACTCGGTGCTCAGGTCGAGATACTGAGTCCAAATTGTGGACGCTTATGTTGTCTTCTTGTCGGATACGCGATGCACCAAGCGCCGCTGCTCCAGCGCAACCCTCAACCTGAGTGAGGCCTTGGATCTTCTCGATGGCAGATTCGCTGTCCGCAGAAAACCCGTCATCGTAGAGAAATCGCCTGAATTCAACATGCTGGCGGTTTGATGTGCATCCGGCCACGGCCTTCTCCTGTCGCACCGTCATGCTCCCGATCCCGCATTCACGGTGTCCTTCAACGTCTTACCCGCCTCGAACGCCGGCAAGGTGAACGCTGGTATCGAAATGGCTTCGCCGGTTCTCGGGTTGCGTCCGGTACGGGCTGACCGGCTTCTGGTACCGAAGGTGCCGAAGCCCGGCAGCCGGACATCCTCACCATCGGCAAGCACTTGGCCGGTTATGGCGAACACGCCGTCCACCGCCACATCCCTTGCAGCACCTTTGCTCAACCCCATGCGGGCAGCCAAACAGTCGGACACCTCCATCTTGTTCATGTGTTCAGCTCCCGCACTGACGCAGATCCCTTCCGCCATCCCCTGATGGCATGTCGCCCAGTTCCACATCGAATACCACAAATGCCTACGCACGGCGATTCCGTCGCCGCTGCTCCGCCGGCCAACGCGAATCGCAGGCTACGCTGCCGGCCCCTTGTTGCATGTCCGGTCGGGACTTCCTCCATGCGTGCAGGTGCCGAGCAGGAGGGAATCGGCAACGCCCCCTGCACCGGACCCTGCGCGCCAGCCTGCCGGTGCAGACTTCGAAAGGCCACGAATGAGTGCTGGAGATGGATCATTCTAGCGAGTTGTACCAGGAATTAGTGTCTGCCCGGAAAATCCCTAAGAGTCGGATTACATGAATGAAAGCTCCATATTGACAGGGCGAAGATTCATCGAATCCAGCCTGATTTCAGCGGAATATGCCGTCATATGCCCTCAAAGAAGGGATCTTCGGTTCTCCAGATTCCAAATATGGTTTCATATACAATGTGTTGTGATTTTCCGTGCAGACACGAATTACGCTCTGACAAGCGATGTGAGCCATAGGCAGGCCGCGACATCAAGACCGCCCGCCCGCCGGGCAATGGAAAAATCACAGGGACTGCCGCCTCCGGCCCGGCCTGATGCTGATCCACCGCACGTCCAACCTCCGTTCCGGGGTCAGGCCGTTCCCTCCGGATCCGCAAGCAGCACCGGCTCCTCGATGTAGAACAGCATCCCGCGAACCGGCCGCCCCGGATACGTTTTCGCCAGCAACCGGGCGTAGTCGCCGACCTGCTTCCGGTAGCCCGCGGGCGCATCCCCCCAGGACGACGGCGCCCGTCCGGTCTTGAAATCGATCACGGTGACCTCCGTATCGGTCACGACCAGGCGGTCGATCTGCCCTTCGACCAGCTCGCCGTCGAGGTCGCCGGCGATGCGGACCTCCGCCCGGCTGTTTCGGCCGAACAGGAACGCGAACTCGGGCCGATCCAGCACGTCGAGCACGATGGCGCAGAGTTCGCGGCGCATGCCCGCGGGAAGCCCGGGCGCCAGCCGGTCGGCCAGGGCCGGTGCGCGTTCGCGCCGCGCGGAAGCATCCAAGGCACCGAGGTGCTCGAGCAGCTCGTGCGCCAAGGTGCCGCGGGCGAGGGCCGTGGCCTTGCCCGCGTCCGCAACCCGCTGCGCCGCCGTGCGGCCCGGGCGCACCGCCGGTTCCGGCGCGGCGACCGCCCGGAGCCAGCCCGGCGCATCCGGAAGGGGCGCCGCGCCGGACGGCGCGGGCGATGCCTCCGGAGGCGCATCCGGGCGGCCCTCCTCGAACACGTAGGCCCGGCTCGGACGGTGCGGGGCCGGCGGCGGACCGACGGCCGGGAAGGATCGGTCGACGGTCGCCGTGATCTCCGGGCTCTCGACCAGGGCGCTCCGCACCAAATGCGACCACCACGGCCCGGGCTGCTTCGGAGCACGCTTCTGCCACGAGACGACGACGACCCGGTCCCGGGCGCGCGTCATCGCGACGTACAACAGCCGTTCGTACTCCCGCTGCTCTTCCTCGGCAAAGGCCTCGTGCAGACGGTGCACGACGGGCGGGCGCTCGCCTTCCGGAAGCCGGAAGAACGCGACATCGCGGGGGCCCCACACGACCGATGCCCGCGCCCGCCGCGGACCCTCGCGTTCGGCGAGGAACACGACCGGAGCCTCGAGCCCTTTGGCCGCATGCACGGTCATGATCCGGACGCTTCCGGCCGCGGTCTCGAGATCCCGTTTGATCTCGATGGTCTCGCCCTCGATCCAGTCGGCGAAATGTTCGAGGGTGGGAGTCTGGCGGCGGCCGAACTCCCGGGCCTGGAACAGGAACTCCTCGATCGCGTCGGCTGCGTCGGGGCCGAGACGCGCGAGCAGCGCGGGCCGGGCGCCGCGGGCGCCGTCCAGCACGTGGGAGAACAGGTCGAACGGGGACTCGTGCGCAGCCTTCGCGAGGAGGGCGCGCAAGCGGTCCCGCACAGTCCGGTAGTCGGCATGGTCGTCGGCGCGGTCGCGCAGGGCGTGCCAGAGGCTGCGCGGACCCCGGTCGTGCGCCAAGTCGAACAGCCGCTTCTCGCCGAGACCCCGATCCAGCCCGGCCAAGGGTCCCTCAAGCACGTTGGCAAGCGCCAGGTCGTCGTGCGGATGGAGCAGGAACCGCATCAGCTCGATCAGGTCGATCACCGGCGGTTGCTCGACCAGCCGCATCCGGTCCACGCCCGCGACGGGAATGCCGGCTTCCCGGAGCGCCCGGACGATGAAGGGCATCAGGGGCGCCCGCTGGCGCATCAGCACCATGATGTCGCCCGGTCCGTACTGCGCCGCGCGCCCGCCGTCTCCGCCAACCAGCACCCCGATCCGCTCGGCCATCAGCCGGGCCAGCCGACGGACATGGGCGTAGGGGCGGTCCTCGCCGTCTTCGGGCACCACGGGCGGCCACACTTCCACCCGGCCGTGCCGGCCCTCCCGAAACGCCGCATGCCGCGTCTCCTCGCCGGGACGCAGGCCTTTCCGCGGCTGGTTCCAGACCGCGTCGACGACCCGGAGAACTGCCGGGGCCGAGCGGAACGAAAGGTCCAGCTGGATCGACTTCCACGGCCGCGCCGCGTTCCGCGCCCGTTCCTCGAACTGGCGCCTCTTCGTGGCGAACCCGTCCGGATCGGCACCCTGGAAGCGGTAGATCGACTGCTTTGGATCGCCCACCGCAAACAGGGTGCGCGGCGTATCCCGGACCGCACTCAGGCCGGTGAAGAAGTCCTCGACCACGGCCGCCACCACCCTCCACTGGGACGGCGCCGTGTCCTGGGCCTCGTCGACCAGGATGTGCCGCAGTCCGCCATCGAGCTTGTAGAGAATCCAGTCGCTGGCCGACTGCCGGGTCAGCAGATCGCCCGTGCGCACCAGGAGATCGTCGTAGTCGACGGCGACCCGGGCGCGCTTGAGGCGCTCGTAGCGCCGCTGTTCCGCTTCGGCCAGGCGCGCGAAGGCGGCACTGAGCCGGAACGTGCGGACCGCTTGCAGCCGGTCTCCGTCCCGCTGGAGCGCGTGGCTCTCGGCCTCGAGAAACGCCCGTGTGTCCCCGCCGAGCTCCGGCACCGACGTGCTCCCGGCCCGCCAGGGCAGCCTCTTGCGAGCGGTTCCCTTCTGGGTGAGGAAGATTCCGCACCACCTCCGCCAGCCCTCCCGGCGCGCTACCGGATCGTCGGGGGCTTCGATCCAGGTGCGCAGCACTTCGGCCGGCGCGTGCAGGGACGGATGCCGGGACGCCGCCTGCTCGAGATCGTCGAGAGCCCGCCGTCCGGGACCGTCCGCCTGCCCGGCCGCCAGCCGCCGCCAGGCCGACCGGAGGACGTCCGCCTCCGTGTCGGCGGGGTCGACCTCGAGAAGTTCGGCGATCCGCCGCACGTAGGCGTCGATGCCGCCGTGGGCCCGCACGATGTCGGGAAAGGACGTGTGCCGCGTCGTGAATTCGTTCAGGACCGAGCCGATCTGCGGGTCTCCGCACGTACCGACCACGGTCCGGAAGGCCTGCGCCGACGCCCCGCCGTCGCGTTCGGCGGCCTGCAGCATGCCGGCGCGCGCTTCCAGGCGAAGCGCGGCGGCCTCGAGGTCGTCCAGCGCCCGGAAGTGCGGCGCCAGTCCCGCTTCCAGGGGGAAGCTCGCCAGCAGCGACTGGCAGAACGCGTGAATGGTCTGGATCCGGATTCCCCCGGGGCATTCGAGCACCTGCACGAGCAGCCGGCGGGCAGCCGCGGCGGCCGCGGCGGGATTCGGGGGCGCCTCTCCGGTCAAATCCGCGATCCGCCGGGTCACCGCCGCATCGGCTTCCGCGGCCCATCCAGCCAGTTCTGCGAACAGTCGATTCTCCATCTCCGCCGCCGCGGCCCGGGTGAAGGTGATGGCAACGACGCTCTCGGGCGGCACGCCGCTCAGCAGCAGGCGCAGCAGCCGGTCGGTCAGGACCTTGGTCTTGCCGGTCCCCGCATTGGCCGAGACCCAGACCGACACCCCGGGATCCGAGGCCTCGCGCTGACGCCGGACTGCTTCGGCGAGCGCGGCGGTCACTCGTCGGGATCCCGGAGACCGGCCAGGGTCCACTCGTGCGTGCGGGCCAGCACCGCGTAGTCGGAATGCGGTTCGGGATCGTGGGTCGCGGCATACGCGGTTCCCGGATCGCCGTGGCGGCGGACCAGCGCCTCCAACCGACCCCGGGCGGCCTGCATGGCCGCCGTCGTGTCGGGCCTCGCGAGCTCCAGACGAACCTCGCCGCCCTCCCCCCGCCCCGTGACCCTCCAGTAGGCCAGCCGGTCGACGGTCAGTCCGGCCGGCAGGTCGGGAAAGCCGCCGGCCTCGGCTAGGACGCCGGCCAGCGCGAGCTGGGGATCCCGGCCGCTCTGCACATCCTTCCGGGTGGGCACCGTTCCGGTCTTGTAGTCGAGAACGGCCGCGTACCCGGTTTCGGCGTCGACCTCGATCCGGTCGGCCCGGGCGACCAGCGTGAAGGGCGGGTCGTCGAACCCGCACGCTCCCGAAACCTCTGCCCAGACGGCGTCGCCCCGGGCTGCCCGAAGGAGTTCCCGGCGAAGGAACCACCGCAGGATCGCTTCGAGTCGGTGGGACCAGGTACGGTGTTCCCACCACCGTGCGTCGCCGCCCTCCGCCGTCCGGAACCGCTCCAGCGCCTCCCGGCTCAGGGCCCGGATCCAAGCATCGGGGTCCGCCGCACGGCCGGCACCGGGGCCCTCGCAGGCCAGCCGTTCCAGAACGGCGTGCACGGCAGTGCCGAATTCGGCCGGACCGGGCCGCCGTCCGGGTCGGTCCAGCGCCCGCAACCCCAGCACGTGCCGCGCGTAGACGGCGTACGGTTCGCGCAGGAGGGTCCGGACCTGCGTCACCGACAGACGACGCGGACGCGTCGCGAGCGGAGGGGCGAACTGCGGGCGGGACCGGGGCCGGTAGGCCGGCGGGGCGGTCAGCCGGTGCCAGAGACCGAGCGCCTCCGGCGGCGCCGGAGTCCGGCGCGCGGTCCGGAGCACGGTCTGCAGGCGGGTCAGCCACCGCGAGCGCACGGTCGGAGTGCCGCGGCTCTTGTGGGCGAAGCAGAGACAGGCCTCGGGCACGCTGGCCGCGTGCACGAAATCCTGGGCGCCCATGCCGGTGCGATGAGCGTCGGTGAGCAGACCGAGGGAGGCCTGCATCGTGCGGCTGAGCCAAGGATTGGGGGCCGTGCGCCGCGGCCAGCTGCCCTCGACCAGGCCGCCGGCAATCACGCGGTCGGCGCTGACGAGACGGGCCTCCAAGGTGCCGAGAATGCGGAGCCGGGGGTGGGCCCCCGCGCGGGGGTAGAGGGGCACGCCGGCGAGTACCTCGTCCAACAGTCCGGGATAGTCGCGCCCCCGCACCGGGCCCAGGGTCCGAGCCCCCGCCTCGAACTCGTCCAGGAAGGCCCGGAACTGCTCGCCGGCGTGGCCGTCGTACAGGGATCCGGTTTCGCCGGGGCCCGGTGCGGCCAGCCACTCGGCGAACCCCCGGTGCGCCGCCACCAGGTCGCCGGCCTCGGCGGTCGTGCCGAGCTTCCGCCGAAACGGTGCGATGCGCGCATCGAACGCGTCGAGCCAAGCCGCCAGTTCGGCCAGGTCGGGACGATCCTGCACCTGGCGCCGAAGTTCCGCGCGGGCATCGGGCAGGCCGTTCCATGCAAAGAGCCGGCGGGCCACCCGGCGTTCGAACGTCCGCACCCGGGAGAGAAAGGCGGAGCGGGGGCCGCCGCCCCGCACCAGGGGATGCTTGAACAGGGCGAGGAGGTCCACGGGACGGCCGTTGCCGGCGGCGGCCCGGGCCGCCAGCCGGACCAGTACGGCGACCGAGGTATCGCTCAGCGGTTCGCCGCCGGAATCGTCGACCTCGATCCGCCAGCGCCGCAGCGTGGCCCGCACGCGAGCGGCCAGTTCGCGGTCATTGGTCACCAGGGCAGCGGTCTTGCCGGGAGTCTCGAGGGTTTCCCGCAGCAGCACAGCCACGGTGCCGGCCTCCTCGATCGAATCGCGGGCTTCCGCCACCTGCAGGCCGTCCAGTCCCGCATCGACGTCGAGGTGCGGCACCGTCTCCGGCCACCGGTCGGCCGTGGCCGCCGGCCGCATCACCTCGGCGAGCAGCCGGCTCCGGGCGCGGGCGCGGGCCGACGGTTCCGAGCCCGGCCACGTGCGCACCGCGGACCGGTCGACGTCCAGGGCCTCCAGCAGCCGTTTCAGGCCGAACTGCGGGTGGGATTCGTCGAGCGCCTCCCAGGAAGCCGCATCGACCGTGCGGTCGAGGCCCGCGAGGACCACCTCGCCCCGGGGCAGCCCGGCCACGACGGCGATTACCGCCCGGGCGGCCGGAATGGATCCGGTCGAGCCGGCCGCGAGGACGGGGCCGGGGGGCGGGTGCCGCCGCCAAGCTTCGGCCTGCCGGCGCAGCAGGTGCGCGCGTCGGGCCGCCGGATCCATGTAGCCGGCCTCCGCCAGAACCTTCGGCCAGTGATTCCGGAGGATGTCGAGAAACCGGAGCGTCTCCTGCCAGTGTTCCGCTAGGTCCTCGTCCACCAGCGTTTCGAGTTCGGAGAGTGCGCGCTCCTGATACTGCAGCGTGTCGAGGAGGGCCGCGAGTTCGCGGGCGAGGCGAACCGCTTCCGCAAGTGTGCCGCCGACCCGTTCGCGCCGCATGCCGGCCACCAGCCGGGTCAGGAGCAGCTGGCGGTGCACGCGGCCGATGGCCGGCCGCAGGTCGCCGGCAGCCGGTCCGGAGACGGCGTCGCGGTCGTCGCGGTCGGGCACGGCCTCGTCCTCGCCCACCTCCCCGAGCGGCGTGATCCGGGGCAGCAGGAGCGCCCCCGGCCGCGCTTCCTCGGCCAGGGCGCGGGTCACGGTGCGGCCCGCCCGGGCGGTCGGGACCAGAATGGTGGTGTCGGCGAGGTCGGCGGACGGACGGGCGCGGCGCAGCAGTTCCCGTGCCAGCAGCCGGGCGAACGGCTGGCCGGCGGGAATGGTCCACACCAGCGGGTGACTCATGGAACGCCCTCCTCGCCGAACAACCGCCGTTCGGTGTCGTGCACGGCCCGGACGGTTCCGACGTGGTACCAGGCGTCCGGGTACACGAGCCCGAACAGACGCCGGCGCCGCCGGGCCCGGCCGTAGAGTACGCCCAGCCCGAACGGGGCCTCCGGCGGATCCGCGAACAGGTCGTGCGAAAGTACCTGGACGCCCGCGAACACGTAGGTCCGCGCGCCGGCCCCGACCGGCGCGAGCGGACCCGGGCCGCCGGGGCCGGCCTCGAAGCCGAAGTCGCCGCGGCCCGCATACCCCGTCGCGCGGTCGCGCGGGATCAGCAATAGCAGCGCGTCCATCCCCCGAGGGTCCCAGTGCTGCTCGAGCCCCCGGAACGCCCGCTCGGCCCGGGGCAGCACGAGGTCGGCGTTCGCCACCAGGAACCCGGGCCGGCCGAGGTGCGGGAGGGCCTGCTGCACGCCGCCTCCGGTCCCCAAGCGCTCGGGCTCCCGGCTGATGCGGACGGGCGGCCGGATCCTGCGCTCCAGTCGCTGCTCCACCTGCCGGGCCCGGTAGCTGGCATTGACGACGACGCGGGAGACGCCGAACCGTTCGAGTGCGTCCAGCATGCGGTCGAGCAGGGAGCGGCCGGCGACCGGCACCAGCGGTTTGGGCAGCCGGTCGGTCAGCGGGCGCATGCGTTCGCCGCGGCCCGCCGCGAGCACCATGGCCGAGTCGACGGCCCTCATGCGGCGGCCGCGGTGGCCCGGCCCCCGTGCGGCTGTTTCCTAGCGATGGCGGAGGGGACCCAGCGCATCCGGCTGCCGCAGCGGGAGCGGCACGTGCCGGTCGAACCATTGCCGGACGGGATCCAGTCCCTCGTGCCGGATGCGGAGTTCCAACAACCGCCAGGCCTCCGCCAGCCAAGCCAGGTACCGGGTCTTGCCGTCGCGTGCGGCCAGCCGGGTGAAGATGCCGAGGATCTTGCTGGACCGCTGGGCGGAAAGGGCGGCGAAGGCGGCCCGGAAGTCCGCGGCCTCCATCCGCGTGGCGGCGAGAAAGCGCTCCGTCAGGTTCGCCGCGAGCGTCGGCGCCAGGGGGCTGCGCACATCGTCGAGCAACGAGGCGAGATCGTACGCCGGGTGGCCGGCCCGCGCGTCCTGGAAATCGAGCAGTCCGACATCGGCGGGCGACGGGCGGGTCGGCAGCCACAGCAGATTGTCGACGTGGCAGTCCCGAAGGACGAGCACCGGCGCCGTCCCGAGGTGCGGGGCGAGGGCCGCGGTCCATGCGTCACGCCACTCCGAGCGGCACTCCGGATCCGGCTCGATGCCGGCGGCCGGCAGGTACCAGTCCAGGAACAGGTCGGCTTCGGCGTGCAGGAGCGCGAGGCCGTAGCGGCCGAGCCACGGCGGCGGCGGGCGGCGGGCGAGGGCGGCGAGCATGTCGACCGCCGATCCGTAGATCCGCTCGGGGGCGGCGCCGTCCGCGAGCACCCGGGAAAACAGCGCGTCCCCCAGATCCTCCAGCAGCAGCCAGCCGTCCTGCGGGTCTTCGGCGAGCACCTCCGGAGCCGACAGTCCGAGCCCGCGGAGATGCCGCGCCATCCGGACGAACGGGCCGACCTCCTCCCGCTCGGGAGGAGCGTCCATCAGCACGCCGCCCGGCGTGCGGAAGTACCGGCGGTTCGAGGCATCGCCGGCCAGCAGGGTGACCGCAGCCGGGTCGATCCCCCGACTCTGCAGAAAGGCATCCTGCCGGTCCCGGCGTTCAGCCATCAACGCCCGCCCGCCGCAGCCGCGCGGCCCAGGTGATGCCCGGAACCAGCACCGCCGCCCGGCCGGAGCGGGCGTACTCCAGCTGCAGCGTGAGGCGCTCCGGGGGCAGCAGGTGCTCGACGATCTCGGGCCACTCGATCAGCGAAATGCCGTCGGCCAGGGCATCTTCGAGGCCGAGTTCCCAGACGTCTTCGGCCCGTTCGAGCCGGTGCAGATCGAAATGCCAGAGGTCGCCGGCGGCGGTCGGGTGGTGCTCGACCAGCGACCAGGTGGGGCTGGGTACCGGTCCGCCGCCGCCCCGGGCCCGGACGAAGGCGCGCGCGAAGGTGGTCTTTCCGGCACCGAGCGGACCCGTCAGTCCGAGGACGTCCCCGGGGCGGGCCAGTGGCGCCAGACGGGCGGCCAGCTCCGCCGTGGCGGCCACGTCGGGAAGCGGCAGGCGGCCGTCGCCCGGGCCCGCACCCGGGCTAGTAACGGTAGGCTTCCGGCTTGAACGGACCGTCGCGGTCGATGCCGAGATAGTCGGCTTGGGAGGGAGTGAGTCGGCTGAGTTCGGCGCCCAGCCGCGCGAGGTGCAGGCGGGCCACCTTCTCGTCGAGCCGCTTGGGCAGCACGTGCACCGCGCGATCGTAGCGGGCGCCGCGGCTCCAGAGCTCGATCTGGGCGAGTACCTGGTTCGTGAAGGACGCGCTCATGACGAAGCTCGGATGGCCGGTCGCGCAGCCGAGATTGACCAGCCTCCCCCGCGCCAGCAGAAGGATCCGGTGGCCGTCCGGGAACCGGACCTGGTCGACCTGGGGCTTGACCTCCTCCCAGACGAGGTTGGACAGCGCCGCCACCTGGATCTCGTTGTCGAAGTGGCCGATGTTGCAGACGATGGCGCGGTCCTTCATGGCCCGCATGTGCTCCAGCGTGACGACATCCCGGTTGCCGGTCGCCGTCACGAAGACATCGGCCACGGCCGCCGCCGCATCCATCGTGGTCACCTCGTATCCTTCCATGGCGGCCTGCAGGGCGCAGATGGGATCGATCTCGGTGACGAGCACGCGGGCTCCGGCGTTCCGCAGCGAGGCGGCCGACCCCTTCCCGACATCGCCGAAGCCCGCGACCACCGCAACCTTCCCGGAGAGCATGACGTCGGTGGCGCGGCGGATTCCGTCCACCAGGCTTTCGCGACAGCCGTAGAGGTTGTCGAACTTGGATTTCGTGACCGAGTCGTTGACGTTGATGGCCGGCACGAGCAGGTCGCCCCGCTCGGCCATCCGGGTCAGGCGGCGAACCCCGGTGGTGGTTTCCTCGGAGATGCCGCGGACCTGGCGGCGCAGCAGGTCTCCGTGCCGGTCGTGCAGCACTTTCGTGAGGTCGCCGCCGTCATCGAGGATGAGGTTCGGAGTCCAGTCGTCCGGACCCCGGATGGTCTGATCGATGCACCACCAGAATTCCTCCTCGGTCTCGTTCTTCCAGGCGAAGACCGGAACCCCGCGCGCCGCGACGGCCGCCGCCGCGTGATCCTGGGTGGAAAAGACGTTGCAGGAACTCCAGCGCACCTCGGCCCCGAGCCGCATCAGGGTCTCGATCAGCACACCCGTCTGAATGGTCATGTGCAGGCAGCCGGCGATGCGGGCTCCCGCAAGCGGCTGCCGGCCGGCGTACTCGGCGCGCAGCGCCATCAGTCCCGGCATTTCGGTTTCCGCGATCTCGATTTCCCTGCGGCCCCATTCCGCAAGTTCGAGGTCGGCAACCCTGAAGTCGTGGCGATCGGCGGTCATGATGACGGGCAGTTCCTGTTCTCGGCGTACCAGAACCTCCCGGCGGCGGCTCCCGGTCCGGGCGGGATTGTCCGGGGGGGGGGGGGCACGGACACCCGTGCCGCCGTCCCTACGCGTCGCGCGACCCCATCCGAGGAGGAGATCGGGCAGCTGCGCGATACGGCCCGCGCTTCATAGCAGCGCCGGAGACGGCGTCAACCGGTTGCCGTCCGGGGCGGCCGGATGCCCGTGACGGGGAGATGGGAAAACCGACCCACGGTCTCCCGGACCTCCGCGATCTGCTGCCGGGTCCGGCGGCGGCCCGAGAAGGGGGTCCACTTCAGCACGGTGATCCCACGCTGCTGATCCGGCGGCGACTGGCGAGATTTTCTCAGTTTGCGTCGCGCTGCAATCGTGCCGCCAAGGCTCGATGGGGCCTTCTTGGCCCGAACATTGCGATCTCAAGGAGGCGATCTGTGATGAGCCGAGCCCCCACGCGTCCGGATTTCGCATCTCCGAATCAGCATGGGATCATCGTGCCACTTCAGGGCGACGATTCGCGGGTCCATGAGGGATTCCCGCATCAGAATCCCGAAGACAGCATGCGAATCAGCGGGCGCTGGTCAAGCGACGCGCGGACCGACACGCCCGCGCACCGAACCGTCCATTCATGGCAAGGGCTTGCCGGTACGGGAACAACCGCCGTCACCGCGACGCGCATATCCGAATGCCATTGCCCGCCGGGGACCTCGCCTTCGAGGACGCGGCCGAACGCATCGGGATCGACCAACCCCGACCGCCCCAGCGACTTGTCGTCCCTAGCGTAGTAGCCATCGCGCTCGAAGTATCTCACGCCCTGCGCCGACGAGGCGATCTTGCCGATCGACGCCACCATCGCCGGCATCCTCCCCGGCTCGGGGGCCGGGCAGGCGGCGACGGTACGGGCGGATTCAGGGCGGTCCATACCGGCCGGATATGCGCTCGCAAAACGAAGAGCCAGCAGTACGAAATCATTGTATTGCTGAGTATAGAGACTTCAGTTTCACCCGGGCGTCTGCCGTCGTGAACCGCCAGTCGACAGTGCCGCCGGCTGCGTTGCGGCGCTCGACCCACGCCGCGGTCTCCCGCAGCAGGGTGGCGCGGTCGGGAAGGCGTCGTCGAAGACACGGTCGCGACCACGCGCCGATTTCGATCTCGGCCCTGGGGAGCCAGCTTCCGTGCTTCGGCGTGTACCGAAACTCACGGCCATCCCACGCTAGGTTTGTTGGAAGGTTGGGTTCCGCAGGTTCCGGATGATTCGTATTGGTACTGGCTTTTTGTGAAGCGGCGTGGTATCCGTGGTGGTCATGGAACGCGCCGCGGATGTTTTCGAGACGACTCCGGAGGGTTTTGCGCTCCGGGATGTGGTGGTGCGCTTGGCGCGGCCGGATGAGGTGTGTCGCTGGAACCGTGTGGTGGACCGTCATCATGATCTTGGTTTCAAGCAGTTTGCGGGTCGAGGTCTGCGCTACGTGTTCACGTGGCGCGGGCGGTGGATGGGCGCTGCGGGCTGGCAAACGGGCGCCTTCCGTTGTGCGCCGCGGGACCGTTGGATGGGTTGGCGCCGCAAAGAACCGTTTGCGCGGTTGCACCTGATCGGAAACCCCACGAGGTTTGTGATTCTGGGAGGTCGCCGGGCGTTTCGGGGTCTTGCCTCGTTTGCGTGGTCGCGGATGCAGCGGCGTCTCAGCGACGACTGGAAAGCTGCGTACGGCAATCCGTTGCGGGTGGCGGAGTCGTTTGTTTCGCCGACGAAGTTCCGCGGCACCCTGTACCAGGCGGCGAACGGGAAGTACGTGGGCAGGAGCAAGGGCTATGCACGCGCCAACGGGCGCTATACCGATCCGCACGGGGAGGCGAAGGATCGGTACGGGGTTCCGCTGCGTCGCGACGCCGGTCGTCGGTTGCGGGATCGTGCGCCACTTCCTGCGGCGTGGGAGTTGCGGGCGACGCAGAGCGGCCGGTCGGCGCGGGAGTTGCGCTCAATGTACCCGCATGTTGCGGCGCGTTCCGACGTCCGGCGCGCGCAGGGGCGCACGCACGGCATCGCTTCGGTGCTGTGCGCGATCGTGCTGGCGCGGCTGGCGAATCGGCACGGCGCGGTGGCAGCGGCACGCTACGCGAAGGCGATGACGCAGAAGGATCTGGCGCAGATCGGTGCGTGGAAGAACCCGGACACCGGCCGGTATGAGCCGGTGTCCAAATCGACCGTGCACCGGGTGCTGCAGAACACCGACCCGGCGTGGATCGAGGAGGCTCTGCGGCGCTGGGCGCAGCCGCGCCTGCGGGTCGGCCGCGCCTGCGGGTCGGCCGCGCGATCGCGGTCGACGGCAAACGCATTCGCGGCGCCCACCGCACCGGCGAGGATCAGTACGAGACGGTCTCGCGGATCGAGCACGGGACCGGCATGCCGGTCTCGATCCTCAACGATCATGACGAAGGCGGGGAGATCGCCGCCGTCCACGCCGCGCTCGAGACCGCGCCGGTGGCCGGCCGTCTACTCACGCTCGACGCGCTCCACACCACCCGCGAGACGGCACGGCGGATCGTCGAGACCCATGGCGCCGACGGGATGATGACGGTCAAGGGCCACGCTCCCAAGACCTTCGAGACGTTCGAGAGCATCCACTGGGAAACCACAAGCACAGGACGCTACAGCGAAACGCCCACGCTCGAGCACGGCCGCATCGAGCAGCGCAGCATCGAAGTTTTCACCCCTCCAGCGAAGATGATCCACGATCCTCATGTCAAACCGATCTTCCGTGTCACCCGGCGCGTCGAATTCAAGAAATCCGGAAAACCGACCATGGAACACGCCTACGGCAGGACTTCGGTCGCGGCCGACCGCGCCTCGCCGCAACCGCTCCTCACAGGGAACCGCGGTCACTGGGTGGTCGAAAGCCATCACCCCATCCGCGATACCACCTTCCGCGAAGACGACTCCAGGCTCCGGGCCCGCAACGCACCCGCAAACCACGCGATCCTCAACACCCTTGCCCTTGCCGTCATCATCCACAACCAGCGGAAGCTGCCCCAGCCCTTCCCCAGCTTCGCCGACGCCCGCCACCACTATGCCGACAAGCGCAAGCAGGTCCTGCACGCCGTCACAAGACCCGGCTGACTACGCTCACACCCCGACCGAAACCGCACGTATCCAAGCCGGGCCACCCAACCCGGTAGGCCTCTCGCTCGCCCCGGATCCGCCGAAACGGACCCCTCGCGCCTAGATCTGCGCCGTCACCGGGCCGCAGACGTCCGCACATCTCACAATCGCAGACTCGAACGCGTCGACCCGCGCCGCGATCGAGACTCCGATCGCATCACAGCAACAAGCATGGGATCTCCTTGACCGAAACTCGAACCGTTTTCGCACTCGCATGGCCTCCTGAGAGCCTGTGCGGAAACTATTGAGCGACCCCGATTCTGGTATCTGCGATGTGGCTGGAGAGTACATCGGGATCAAACAAGCCCATTCCACATCTGTCAGATTGCTTTCGAAGCGGTCTCTCCGACGCCGATACTTTGCACGAGCGGCCAGAATCGGGACCGCTCAATAGTTTCCGTACAGGCTCTGAGGTGCAAAGGCATCATACAATGATGCGGGGCCGTACGTGTTCCGGTGGTCCATGACCAGTACGATCTTCTTGCCGGGGAAGTGATCATCCGCGAGTTCCCGGATGAACTGCGCCCAGTCCCGCGCCGTGCGCCGATCAGTGACGTTCACCGTACGCCAGTTGTCGTTGGGCGCGAACGCCAGGAAGAGATTGGCCGTGCCGTTTCGCTCGTATTCGTAGTCGACGATTTCCGGCTGCCCGGGCCGCACGGGGCGGGGAAGGCGAGTTTCCTTCGTCTGCTGCCGGCGGGTCTCATCCATGCAAACCAGAACCTCGTTTTCGGCAAAATCCCGCTGATACGTGTCCAGCACCTCCTCCATCGCCGCCACGAATGGCGCGTTGCGGTTCGGGGGAATGTACCCGTACTGCTTCAACCAAGGCTTGATCTCCTTTTCTTCAGAGTCTTCCGTACCGTTTCCTTCGAAATGCTCTCGACGATCTCCATCTCCATCAGACGACCGGCCAGCAGCTTCAGCGTCCAGCGGACACAACCTTCGGGCGGGGAAGAACAGGTCAGAGTCACCCGCTTCACCTCCTTCGCCCCGTCCAGGAGTTTCGGTCGGCGGTTCTCCTGCTCCCGACGGCGGAGGGCGGCCTCCAGACCCTCCAGAACACAGCGCTTGCGCAGGCGTTCGACCGTCGAAGCGCCGATGCCCAGGCCACGCGCGATGTCCACATCCCGGAGTTTGCCGTCGTCGCGCCCCTCGTCTGCCATCAGCAGAATCTGCGCCCGACGACGCCAGGCGGCTCCGGTACCGTCGACGATCGCCTGGAGTTCCCGGCGCTCCGGCGCCGAAAGGCGCACTCGAGCCGGGTAGGAGGGGTCGTTGCCGAGCCCCTCCCCCCACAGATCCGGACGTGCCCGCATTAGGGCATCCGGTTCCTTACAGGACAGGTTCGCTCAAGCGGTCCCGTATCCGTGCATGATCTTGGCCGTCGGCATGCCGGGCATCCTTCTCCAGGACGCCCGCCCGCAGCCATGGGTTGATCCTGCGACGGATGACACCGTCCTTGATCCACAGGTCCAGCAAGGCGCGGAGTTCCCGATGCGGGATGCTGTCGAAATCCTTCGACACCTCCGCATCGATCACCCCGCGCTTCTTCTTCGCCTGCGCGGCGATCCACTGTCGTTCCGTGGACGGGTTGGAAGCTCTCAGTGTCTCTTCCACCGTTTCCCTCCAGGGGTTCGGTTCCTGCAGCACGCCCCTTCCCTCCAGCGGCACCCGGTGGACCCGGTTCCCCGCCTTCGCCGGTACTAGGAGCGAGCTACGACTTCCTGTTTCCGTCTGGCCTTCGGCTCATGGGTTTCGCCAGCCGGCTCCGCAGGTTCGACCTGCGGGCAGAAACAGGATCTCCCAGGTTCCCTGGCAAGCCATCCCGCGGCTTTGCGTCGTTCTCTGACCCCGGACGGTCCATTGCGCCTTGCCCATGCATGCGGCACTCCGGTACGGCCCCCACTGCTCGAAAGATGAAGGCACCGACATTGAGGATCACGAGGCTCCATAGCGACGCTTCGCCGCCCGCTGTGTACGCTTCACGACGTGCGGTACCGCACGCCCTGCCACACTCGCTCCCGGCGGGCGGGCGCACCTTTGCCGGGCGGGGGTCGAACCCGCAGGCTTGCGACGAAAGGTTTCAACCTACGTCATGGTTTCCCCCTCTCCAGGGCTTGGCCTGGCGCAATCGAGCTTCCTGCCCTGAGGGTGGGCCAGGATCCACTCCGATCCCCGCACCGAACCCCTGCAGGCAGGCTCGGTTCCCGGAAACCGGATCCGTCCGATCCCCAAGAGAGTGTGAGCGCTTGCACGTTCGGCATCGGGTCGGTGGGGATGAACCAGAGAGCGCCGTACCGATCGGGCGCCCACGCGTGCCGACACGCACCGACACGGGGCCGACACGAACCGACACGGAAATCTTGCCAGAATACTGTCGTCAGTTCAACGTTTCCGTACTACTAGCCGGCGGAGGTGTCCACGAGAGCCAAGCGCCGCTCGATGCGGTCGAGACGGGCCTGCATGGACGCCTGGTCCGCGTCCCGCGTCAGATCGCTTTGGACGAGACCCGCCATGTGCGCCTTGATGGCGCGCAGCTCACTCTCGACCCGGGAAAACCGCTCATCATGCTCCGAAAGCTTGCCCTGAATCTGCTTGAGCCGCTCCAGAAGCAGATCGTTTGTGACGTTCTCGACCATGGGTCGCTCCTTCACCCGCCACCCATAATGCCATGACGCCTGCCGATCCGCCACACGGCAGTCCGCGGTCCAGCCCCCGGCACGGATGTGCGCATTGCGCCGCCCTGGTGAAAGCACGCCCCGCTCCTCGACCCATGTTTCACGAGGGATTCTGCAACACACTGTTTCGTAACGGTTCAAGTCCCCTTCAAGAGCCCTCCGGGCACGACCTTTCGTGCGCGGAACGCTGTTCCGATCGTCCGCCTGCGGAGGTCTCCGGGGGTGTGCGGGATCCCGAGCACGTCGTAGATGCCGCGTTGCCCGGGTTCCGCTCGCGTGGCCTTGCGGACAGGAAGGGGTCCGGCCGTCCGCCCGCCGGAAGGTCGCCGTGACCCGCTGCGGTCCTTCGATGACGGCACGGAGACAGCTCCCGCTTCGAGGATCGCCATTCGCTTGGAGCTTGCGACGGATCCTCCGGACCCGTCGACAGGCAATGACGGAGAGGAACAAATGGCCGTCGGGACGCGATTCCTTCGGATGGAAGATCGGCCGCAGGCCCGGTCCGGATTTCCGCGACCGAAACCCGGCCTCCGGGTCCGGGCGCATCGTGCAGGTGCGCCCCAAGGGGTCGTCGTCCCCATCGGTGCGGTCGGAGCGCAGGGCATGGACGCCGGGACGGGGACGTTCGGGTCGGGAGCCGGCCGACGCTTCCCGGTCACGGCCGTGGCCTGGGCGCCGGGATCGTCGGGCCCCTCGACGACACAGTGCCGTGCGGCCCGCCGGCAGTTCTCCCGGATCCGGCCGATCCGGTGCCGCACATCGTCGATGCGGTAGCGGGCGCGGCGTCGGGAGAGGCCGTCGTGGTCTTCGGCAAGGCGGTCTCGAACCTCCGGGCAGATCGATCCGGGATCGCCGGTTCCTTCCTGCTCCCGGCCTCGGAACGGCCAGCGAGGAAGCTCTCGCCGGAGATCGGGTCGACACTCCGGCACCGTTGCACCTCCGGACCGGGTCCCGGGTGAAGTCCCGAACATCGTGGAGCCGGTTCTCGATCTGTCGGTGATTGCGCACTGGAGCCGGCCATGGCTCGGGCTTGGTGCATCGGGCGTCGAGGAAAGTCCTGGTCTGCCCCCTGAAACTGGTCCACCCTGAGATTCAGGATGAGGAGGGCCAACCATGGCCGGAACGCGTTCCCAGCCGGACCCGATCGTCCGCCGGCTGCGGCAGGTGGAGGTGCTGCACGGCCAGGACCTGTCGATGGCGGAGGCGATCCGGCGGGTCGGGATCCGCGAGGTCCCCTTCTCCCGGTGGCGCCAGGAGGATGCCGGGAGGAACGGCGACCCGCTGCGCCTCTGAAGGACCCGGAGAAGGAGAACGAGCGGCTGCGCCGGGCCGTTTCCGACCTGAGAGCCTGTACGGAAACTATTGAGCGGTCCCGATTCTGGCCGCTCGTGCAAAGTATCGGCGTCGGAGAGACCGCTTCGAAAGCAATCTGACAGATGTGGAATGGGCTTGTCTGATCCCGATGTACTCTCCAGCCACATCGCAGATACCAGAATCGGGGCCGCTCAATAGTTTCCGCACAGGCTCTTAGGCTTGGCGCAATCCGGCTTCCGTCCCTCACGGTACCGGCGTCGTACTTCGCCGCCCACCGCTGCCGGCATCCGGCGGCGGCCCGGGTTCGCTGGGCACCTCCCGGGATCCATTGCCGGACCGGACCGGTGTCGTCCGCCCGGCCTCGGCTTCCAGGCGTTTCCGGATCTGCGGCTGCGTGTCGGTCCCCCAGAACAGCTCGCCGTCGATGACGAAGCTCGGCACGCCGAACACGCCGAGGGCTTCGGCCCGCTGTCCGATCGCGTGCAGTTCGGCTGCGCCGTTCTCGAGGCGCCGGGAGTACGCGTCCGCGTCGCCGCGGAGGGTCTCGAACACCGCCCGGACCTGTGCCGCATCATCCGGATCCAGCTCCCGGCGAAAGACCCCTTCGAACACCCGATCCTGGAACACGCGGAAAATGCCGTCATCCCTCGCTTGCAGGAGCCCGACATGCGCGGGTGTGGGATCGAAGATCCGCTTGGTGCCGCAGATCGTGAGACCCTGTTCGGCCCCGACGCGACGGGCGTTCCGGTACAGGTACTTGACCTTGCGCAACTGTCGCGCGTTCCGGTCTTCGGCCGCTCCGAATGCTTCCCGGATCGGAATTTCGTACGGCAGCCACTCGACCGCGGCGCCGAAGTCATCCTCCCACCGGTACACTTCGGCCTTGGCGAGAAAGGCGTACGGGCTGCGGACATCGGTGAAGACCGTGATCGTGATCATCCTGCGGCCCGCATCCTCTCGGCGACCTCCGGGAACCGATGCGCCCGGGAGCCGCGATCATACGCCCGATCGCCCGCCGCGCGCAGCGAACGCGTGGTATGGTCCGTCGTGCGCGTTGGTCGTGAACGGAGAATCCCTGCGCGATGAAGACCCGGGCCGCCGTGGCCGTCGAGGCCGGCAAGCCGCTCGTGATCGAGGAAGTCGATCTCGAAGGACCGAAGGACCACGAGGTGCTCGTGGAGATCAAGGCCACCGGCATCTGCCATACGGATGCATTCACGCTTTCCGGCGCCGATCCCGAAGGCCGGTTTCCGGCCATCCTCGGACACGAGGGCGCGGGGGTGGTGCTCGAGGTGGGCCGCGGCGTGACGTCGGTCCGGCCCGGCGACCACGTGATTCCGCTCTACACGCCGGAATGCCGCCAGTGCGAGTACTGCACGTCAGGCAAGACCAACCTCTGTCAGGCGATCCGTGAAACCCAGGGTCGCGGCGTGATGCCCGACGGCACCAGCCGGTTCACGCTCGGCGGCGAGCCGGTGCTGCACTACATGGGCACTTCGACCTTTGCCAATCACACGGTGCTGCCCGAGATCGCGGTGGCGAAGGTCCGTGCGGACGCCCCGTTCGACAAGATCTGCTACATCGGATGCGGTGTGACGACCGGCATCGGCGCGGTCCTCAATACGGCCAAGGTCGAGCCCGGGTCGAACTGCGTCGTGTTCGGGCTCGGCGGAATCGGCCTCAACGTCATCCAGGGCCTGCGGATGGTCGGTGCCGGCCGAATCGTGGGCGTGGACATCAATCCGGCGCGCGAGGCGACGGCCCGCGCGTTCGGGATGACGGACTTCGTCAACCCCGAACAGGTGGCCGGAGATCTCGTCGGCCATCTCGTCGAACGGACGCGCGGCGGGGCGGACTACAGCTTCGAATGCATCGGCAACGTCACCACGATGCGTCAGGCTCTCGAGTGCTGCCACAAGGGATGGGGCGAATCGGTGATCATCGGCGTGGCGCCGGCCGGCGCGGAGATCGCGACCCGGCCGTTCCAGTTGGTGACCGGCCGGGTCTGGCGGGGCACGGCGTTCGGAGGCGCACGGGGACGAACGCAGGTGCCCCGGATCGTGGACTGGTACATGGAGGGCAAGATCGCGATCGACGAGATGATCACCCACACCATGCCGCTCGAGGACATCAACCGTGCGTTCGACCTCATGCACCGGGCGAATCGATCCGCAGCGTGGTGATCTACTGATCGCCGACGGGAGGCCGGTGGTCCTCGAGGGCCGCGAGATGCGGACCCGGCGAACCGGCGGGTCCGGGTTCCGGGCATCTGCGGCGCTCCGCGCCTGATCCGCGGCATGTCGCGTCGCCGCACCCCGACGCGCGCCCGCCAGCGGTCGCAGCGGGCGGCCGGGCCCCGGATGCGGGGCCGCACCGTTTCCGAGCAGCGCTGGCTGCGGCGCCAGCAGTCGGATCCCTTCGTTGCGGCTGCGGCCCGGGACGGCTATCGGTCCCGGGCCGCGTACAAGCTGACGGCGATCGACGACCGCCACGGCTTCCTGCGCCGGGCCCGGCGGCTCGTCGATCTCGGATCGGCGCCGGGGAGCTGGATCCAGGTAGCGGCAGCGCGGGCGCCGACGGCGCGAATCGTGGCGCTCGACCTGCAGCCCGTGGCGGCGGTCGGCCACGCGGTCGTTCTCCGGGGCGATGCGGCGGCGGCCGGTGCCGCGGACCGGATTCGATCGGTACTGGCGGGCCCCGCGGATGTCGTGCTTTCCGATATGGCCCCGCCTGCAACCGGTCACGGCGCGACCGACCGGATCCGCTCGCTGGCCTTGGCGGACGCGGCGGTGGGGTGCGCCCTCGACCTGCTGGCCCCGGACGGCAGCCTGCTCGTGAAGCTGATCCGCGGCCCGGGGGAGGAGGCGCTGATGCGGACGCTGACCGGACGGTTTTCCGTCGTCCGGCGCGAGAAACCGCCCGCTTCGCGGCCCGCGTCCGCCGAGATGTTCTTCCTGGCGCTCGGATTTCGGGGGGCGCCCGCCGTCACCCGGCCGGACCCCGGCTTTCGTCCGGTCGGCGCGCCGTCTATACCTGTGTGACCGTGCGCCCCGCTCCGGATCGCGAGCCCGTCCCATGCGCGAAGCCTTCACGTTCGACGATGTCCTGATCCGGCCCGCCGCGTCGGATGTGCTGCCGGCCGAGGTCGACACGGCCACCCGGTTCGCCCGCGACTTTCCGCTCGCGATCCCGCTGGTGTCGTCCGCCATGGACACCGTCACGGAAGCGGATCTCGCCATCGCCATGGCCCAGGCGGGCGGCCTGGGCGTGATTCACAAGAACCTGTCCGTCGACGAACAGGCCCGCGAGGTGCTGCGGGTGAAGAAGTACGAATCCGGCATGGTCGTGGATCCGGTGACGGTCCGTCCCGACACGACGCTGGGAGAGGTCCGTCGTCTCAAGCGCCAGTACAGCATCTCCGGGTTTCCGGTCGTCGACGGGGAGGGGGTGATCGTCGGGATCATCACCAACCGCGACGTGCGTTTTGCCCGCGACGAATCCCGGCCGGTTCGGGATCTGATGACGTCCGAGGGCCTGGCCATCGCCGCCGAGGGGATCGATTCGCGAGAAGCGCAGGCGATCCTCCACGAGCGGCGAATCGAAAAACTGCTGGTGGCCGACGGCGACCGGCGGTGCGTCGGGCTCATCACGCTGACCGACATCGAGAAGTCGGAACGGCATCCGGACGCGTCGAAGGATGCGCGCGGGCGCCTGCGGGTGGCGGCGGCGGTCGGGGTCGGCGCCGCGGAAGTCGGGCGAGCCGAGGCCCTGATCGCGACCGGGGCCGATGCCATCGTCGTCGATACGGCCCACGGCCATTCGCGCGGCGTGCTCCGGACCGTCGAGACGATCCGTGCCCTGTCCGGCGAGGCCCGGGTAGTCGGGGGCAACGTGGCGACGGCCGAAGGTGTGCGGGCCCTGGCCGAGGCCGGCGCGGACGCGGTCAAGATCGGAGTCGGACCGGGATCGATCTGCACGACCCGGGTCGTCGCGGGCGTCGGGATGCCGCAGTTCAGCGCCATCTGCGAGACGGCGGCGGCCGCGCGGGAGGCCGGCGTTCCCTGTATCGCCGACGGCGGCATCCGCTATTCGGGCGATCTCGCGAAGGCCGTTGCGGCGGGCGCCGACTGCATCATGGTGGGATCGCTTCTGGCCGGAACGGCGGAGACTCCGGGGGAGGTGTTCCTGTACGGCGGGCGCTCGTACAAGTCCTATCGCGGCATGGGCTCGGTCGGGGCCCTCGCGCGCGGGTCCGCCGATCGGTACTTCCAGGAAGAGCTGGGTGCCGGCATGGCGTTCGTGCCGGAGGGCGTCGAGGGTCGCGTGCCCTACAAGGGGCCGGCCGCGGCCGTGATCCATCAGTTGGTGGGCGGGCTGCGCGCGGCCATGGGCTACACCGGCTGCCGCTCGATCGCCTCCATGCAGTCCGAGTGCGAATTCGTCCGGGTCACCGCCGCCAGCATCAGCGAAGGCCACATTCACGACGTTGCCGTGACCCGCGAGGCCCCTAACTACAGGACCGGAACATGACGCCGCGGCCCTCGGGAGCGGCCGGGAGGAAGACGATGGACAAGCGGATGGGGTCGGTGCGGCCCTGGCGTTCGGTCGCGGCGGCGCTGCTGCTGGCGGCCGCCGGCAGTCCGGCCGCGCAGGCCAACCCGGAAGAACCGCCGGAGGGAGTCGGCGCGGGCAGCAGCGAGACCGCGGACCGGCTGCAGGAAGCCGGCGGACTGATCGAGCAGGGCCGCTACGAGGACGCCCGCCGGGCGCTCGGTGCCGTCTTGGCGGAGGCACCGGAGACGGCCGAGGCCTGGAACCGGCTCGGGTACCTGGAACGCCGGCTGCAGAACTTCGACGCGGCGCTCGGGCACTATGCGAAGGCCTTGGCGCTGGCGCCGGAGCACACGGGCGCGCTGCACTACCAGGCCGAGACCTTCCTGGCGCTGGGACGCCTGGCCGAGGCCGAGGCCAATCTGGCCAAAATCGAGGACGTCTGTGCTTTTCCCTGCCCCGACGGCGACGACCTGGCCGAACGGATCGCGCTGTACCGGAAGAACTTGGGCGGGTGAGGGAACGGGTACTCGTCGTCGACTTCGGAAGCCAGGTCACCCAGCTGATCGCGCGGCGCGTGCGCGAACACGGCGTCTACTGCGAGATCGTCCCTGGCACCGGGCGGCGGCGCGCCTCGACCCGTCGCCGGGGGCCGTCATCCTGTCCGGCGGCCCCGATTCGGTGGCCGCCGGGGCCGCGCCGACGGTCGCGCCCGAGATCTTCCGGACCGGCGTGCCGGTGCTCGGGATCTGCTACGGACAGCAGGCCATGGTGCAGGCCCTCGGCGGCCGGGTGGACGCGGCCCGAAATCGGGAGTTCGGGCGCGCGGAGATCGAGGTCACGGCGCCCTCGGAGCTGTTCGGAGACCTGTGGAAGCCGGGCGAGCGCCATCCGGTATGGATGAGTCACGGAGACCGCGTGGAGGCCGCGCCCCCCGGCTTCCGGGGGGTCGCCCGGACCGACGCGGCCCCGTTCGCGGCCATCGCCGACGACGCCCGCCGCTACTACGGCGTCCAGTTTCATCCGGAGGTCGTGCACACGCCGGACGGCTCGAGACTGCTCCGCCGGTTCGTCCGGGAAGTCGCCGGCCTGGCGGGAACGTGGTCGGCCGGGCAGATCCGGACGGACGCGGTCGCGCGCATTCGGGCGCAAGTGGGCAGCGGGCGGGTGATCTGCGGATTGTCGGGCGGGGTGGACAGCGCCGTGACGGCGCGTCTGGTGCAGGAGGCGGTGGGCGACCGGCTGACCTGCGTGCTGGTCGATCACGGCCTGCTGCGGGCGGACGAAGCCGACGAAGTCGATGCGACCTTCCGGGGCCGCTTCGGCATCGCGCTGCGCACGGTGGATGCGGCGGACGCGTTCCTGACGGCGCTCGAGGGGGTGGAGGAACCGGAGGCCAAGCGGAAGGTCATCGGCCGCGTGTTCGTGGAGGAATTCGAACGGGCGGCGGCGGGGGTCGGGGCCGGGTTCCTGGCGCAGGGGACGCTCTATCCCGATGTCGTCGAATCGGTGGCGCCGGCGGGCGGGCCGGGCGCCCCCATCAAGTCCCACCACAACGTCGGCGGCCTGCCCGAACGCATGCGGATGCAGGTGGTCGAGCCGTTGCGCGAACTGTTCAAGGACGAGGTCCGGATCCTCGGGCGCGAACTCGGGCTGCCGGCGCGTCTGGTCGGGCGCCATCCGTTTCCGGGCCCCGGGCTCGCGGTCCGGATTCCCGGCGCGGTCACCCGCGCCAAGGTCGCGCTGCTCCGGGAAGCCGACCGGATCTATCTCGACGCCATCCGCAGGGCAGGCCTGTACGACGAGATCTGGCAGGCGTTTGCCGTCCTGTTGCCGGTCCGGAGCGTCGGGGTGATGGGAGACCGCCGCTCGTACGACTACGCACTCGGCCTGCGCGCGGTGACCTCGGTCGACGGCATGACGGCGAGCGTCTACCGGTTTCCGGCCGAGTTTCTCGCCGAGGTGGCCACGACGATCGTCAACCGGGTTCCGGGCATCAACCGGGTGCTGTACGACGTGACCTCGAAGCCGCCCGGCACGATCGAGTGGGAGTGAGTCCGCAGGATCCGCACCCGCTTCCGGTCCTCTCCAGCCGGTTCGTACGACGGAAGCGGATTCGGTTCCGTCCCGGGTTGCCGTCCCTGTCTGCGGTCCGGCCTTCCCGTCCGCGCCGGATGCCGATCCCCGGACTTCGCGGAGACCGGACCCCAATTTCCGTCCATCGACCGCGCCGCGGCGTCCTCGGAACCGCCGGCAACGCCGTCGCGGGGCTGCTGAAGGAACCCAACGAAACCCGCATCCGCGGGCCCGGAACCGAACTCCGCAGGGTCTACGAACTGCCTCCGAAGGCCGCCGGAGGTTCAGGATGGCCGGCCTGCCGGAATCCCGGGGTCCGGACCTCCGGGCGTCGAGGATTCCGGCCCGTTCCGGAGCCGCCCGCCCGCCCGGAACGACACCGCAGGGCCGTCATCGGACCCGCTTCCGCGATCGTCCGCACACCGGTTGCGGCCGGACCGGTCACGGCCGCGCATGAGGTACAGGTCCCGCCGGACGAATTCGACCGCCGCCGAACGCTTCTCCAGGGCGGCGCCGAGTTCGCGATCCCATACCGAGGTCGTCGGCATGTACCGACAGACATACCCGGCCCGTCGGCGGCCGGACCGGTTGGGCGCGCTGCCGTGCGCGAGGAAGACATCGTGAAACGAAATCTGCCCCGCCTCGAGCACGACATCACGCGCCGTCGCGTAGTCGACGGACGGATCGCACAGCTCCGCATGCAGGGTCACGTCGCTGCCGTCGCGCCGGCGATGCCGGAGAAGCCGCCGCGCCCGGTGGGTGCCGGGAAGCACGCGCAGACACCCGTTGTCCGGCGTCGCATCGTCGATCGCGACCCAGGCGGAACAGCTCGCGAGCGGGCGGATCGGCCAGTACTCGCCGTCCTGGTGCCACGGGGTTTCCTTGCCCACGCTCGCGGGTTTTCCGAACACCGTCGTTCCCCACAACAGGAAATCCGGCCCGATCAACTGCTCCACCATGTCGAGAATCGCGGGGATCCGGGCAAACCCCAGCCAGACATCCTCGCCCGCCAGACCCTGGGCGCCCGCCGCTCGGAGATGCGGACAGAACAGACTGTCGCTCGACAGGTGCCGGTTGCCCGCAACCAGCCGGTCCAAGGCCGCCCGCATCGCCTTCACCGTGTCCGAGGGAAGACGCCAGTCGGCCGTCACCTGTCCGTCGCGCCGGTACGCCGCCACTTGCGCACGGGATAGTCTTGCCATGATGCCCCTGCTAGGCCCGGGCCCAGACGGGCCCGGACGCACGACGTCCCGACCCGGCCCACCGCGCGAGCGTACGCCGGCAGCGCGGACAGGCGCAACCCCGGCATCCCGGGAGAACCGCGATCAATGCCGAATCCCTGCGGGTTTCGGCACCGCCGCAACCGGCCGCCCGGGCCCGGCATTCGGTTTTCGGGAGGACGGGGGACGGAGAAGACGCAGAGGAGGGGGCGGAGCGGGCGGCCGGTTTCAGTCCCGGATCGCCGCCGCCGTCCGATCGAACGCCGGCCCCGGCGCGACGCGCGGGCGCCGCCTCCGAACGAGGGGAGGGCAGACCTGCGGATCGTGGTAGAGCACCTGACAGTCGAGGCAGTAAAAGCACTCGTCCATGCGGATCGCGCCGTCGGGCGCAATGGCGCCGATCGGACACCGCCGCGCGCAGAGCTGGCACGGCGAGCCGCATTCGGCGCGGCGCCGCAACGGGGTGCGGAGGCGCAGCTTGCCGCCGATCGCCAGGGCCGCTCCCAGTGGGCAGAGAAACCGGCAGAAGAATCGCTCGACAAACACGCCCGCCAGCAGCAGCCCACCGGCATAGAGGACGTACGGCCACGCACGGTCGAAGCGCAGCGATATGGCCGTCTTGAACGGTTCGATTTCCGCTGCGGTTCCGGCAAGGTCCAAGTCGTGGAACGAGAGCGCGACCAGGATCGCGAGCACCCCGTACTTGACGGGCCACAGCCACCGGTGCACCCGATAGCTCGGAACGAACTGACGAATGCGCAGGGCTTGCGCCGCCTTTGCGAGCAATTCCTGCAGCGCCCCGAAGGGGCAGAGCCATCCACAGTAGATCCCCCGCCCGAACAGGAAAAACGTGACCGCAACGAACAGGGCGACGATCACGATGAGAGGATCCGACAGCAAGACCGAAAGGCCCTGTCGTGCCACCGCCGCCTGCAGCCAGGTCAGGACGTTCAGGACGGTCACCTGCGCACCCGCATACCAGCCCATCCACACCAGGACGAAGCCCAGAAATCCCAATCGGACCCACTGCAGGAGGACGGGCCTGCTCGACAGACGGTCCAGCCGGACGAGCAACAGGCCGAGACCGGCGAGTGCGGCCACGAGCACGCCGACGTTGGTCCGCTGGGCCTGCCATGCCGCCATCCAGACGGGAGGGTTGTAGTCGGCCGCAAGCACCGCCGTCTGGGTCGGACGAAGCACGAACTGCTCGTCAAGTACGTAGTCCAGCCCGAACCAGGTTCCGCTGGTCCCGTCCCGGTTCTCCACGAGCACTTCGAGCGTCCAGGGCTGGACCGGGTCGACCCCGGACTCGGCCGGGAACCAGAACAGGCCGATCTCGCCGAAATCGGGCTTGTCCGTTCCGTGCAAGAACCCGAGATAGCGATGGTGCTCCTTGTCGAACGGGTAGATCCGGCCTTCCTGCCGCAGGCGCAGGCGGCGGAACGGACCGCTCGAAAGATGCTTTTCGCCATCAATGGAATAGGGCCCGATGGTCATGATGCACAGCAGGAGGTCGTTCGGGTTGCGCCCGCTTACGAACAGGTCGTGCCATGTGTTTCCGAGCAGGTTCCGGCCGACGGTCGGCGTCATGGCCGGGCCCGCGTACAGGTCCAGCAGCAGGTCGGCCTCGAAGGGCGGACTCGCTGCCCGACCCTCGCGCTCACTTGCATAGACGTACAAATCGGCCGCCCCCATCCCGGGGGCGGAAAGATCCGGATCCGTGACGCCGGCCGCCGCGGCCGCCTCCCTGGAGATCCGCAGTCGTCCGATCGCACCCTCCTGCACCAGCGCATCGAAACCGAGGGGTCGAAAGGTCACGATGTCGAGCACAGGCTGATCGTGCAGGCGGATGCCCCGGGTCCGCGCCACGATTCGGGCGGATCGGAGGATGGCTTCGTTGAACAGGACGGCGCTGATCGTGGCCGACGAAATCCCGTCGATGGCGCCCGGTTCGCCGGACCGGGTCAGCTGCACCCGGCGCGGCATCCGAATATCGATCCCGTCGTACTGGTGCGCAAACCTGGGCACCAGGTTCTGCAGCATGATGAGATCGATGATGGGTTCGCGATGCGCGACCACTCGCGCCCCGGCCAGCGTCCCGTCGAGCCGAAGCCCGACCGCGATCAGGAACTCGAGTGAGGAAAACCCGAGAGACTCCGTGATGTCCCGAGTGACGAATGCGTATCCCTGCAGGACTCCTCCGGCATAGACCGGTGCAACCGGAGGGTCGCCTTCCATCGGCTGGACCGTGTCGGCGTCTGCAAACAGTTCCTGCACGAGTTCCAAGGACAGCCAGTCTGCCCCCAGCCCGGGGCTGGTCCAGGTGGCCAAGGGTACCGGGTAGGCCTCGCCTTCCGCGTACGCCGGCCGTTCGGCTGGCGCGGAATCATCGGCACACGCCCCCGTGACGAGCCGGAGCGGAACCAGAACGACGGCCGCCACGACCCCGGCGATTCGAGAGATTCGCATCCGTCTGCTCCCCGCTTGGTCCGGGCCGCCGGCCGGGCGCCGGCGAGGGCCGGGCCCGTTCGGGCCGGTTCGCGACCCGATCCTGCCGGACACCGTCGTCTTTCCCTTCTGCGGAAGGGGCGTCGGGGTCCGGAACCGGCTTCCGCCAGGTTCGCCGCGATCGGGTCCATTCTGAACCAATCCCGACGCCGGTGCTGCCGCGATACCGGAAGCTGCCCCGGTGGAGCCGAAACCACTCCTCCCGGTCCGAACCTGCCCGCCGGAACCCGGGGCTGGAAGGGAGGGGACCAACCGGCACTCCGAGCCCCGGTCCGGAGCCGGCCGCGCCGAACCCAGCAATGCGGTGTCAGGCAGGCGTTCGCGGGCCCCGCTCCTGCGGACTCGGCGCAGAGGGCGAGCGGGTTCCGCGCCTCGCGCCCGCCGGCCACGCCGATCAGGCGGACCGATCCGCGGGTCGCGGCAGGTCTCGTCTCCGCTTCGCCTCGCTTCCGCATCGGCGTCACCGCGGCCTCCTGCGCGGCGGCGGCGTCCTCCTTGCCGTCGGCCAGCTTGAACCCCCAGCACGACGACCTGCCCGCCGAGACGCACCACCAGGTCCGCGCGGCCGCGATGCGAGGCCTCCTCCGCGCCGCGCTCCGCCCCGACCGCGCGCGCCGGCATCTGTAGAGGAGGTTCGCATCCCAGGCCCCGCAGCGCGCGAGACCGCTCCTGGAATGCCACTGGCAGGGGACCTCCGCGAGCCAGGCGCGGAGGTGCTCGCCGAAGCCCGCGAAGTCGTTCCCCTCCCGCAGCGCGCAGAACGCCCGACCCCGCTGCACCGGCCTGGTGCCCACCTCTCTCCGCCGGCAGGCCGTCCGCGGTTCCGGCGGGTTCGGACCTCGAGGTCGGGATCGTCCAGCCGGTAGCGAGCGTCGAAGCCGCCCGGCTCCCCCGCGCCGGTCCGGCCGCCGGTCACCCCGCCCCGCGCCTCGATGGCGCCGACGTCGACCTTCGAGACCCTCGACAGATCCCTCAGCCGGCCTTCCGGTTCCATCGGGCCCACGAACTTCGTCATCAGCCTCCGGAACAGGAAGTTCGGAGAACCGTTTCGAGCCAGCAGGGGAACTGGTCCGGCAGCACGGGGGCGGATTGCCGACGGGCTATCCGGAGGTACAGGACGCGATCCTGTCGGGGCAAGGCGACCGCAACCCGCGGGTCTTGGGCAGAGGAGGTTCCACGAACGCCGTTGGAACAGGACCGATGATCGGCGGCGGTCCGGCGGGGTTCCGGGGCCGGATGGCCGATCTCGAATCAAGACGTGCCGCGGCTGTCGCCGAGCGCGCCGGGCCCGCAGCTGCGCTGGCGGCCTTGCAGGACCGGGGTGCCGAACCTGAGCGTCGGCGGGCCCCACCGCCGCCGCCCCAAGCCGCCGTCCCGCGACGGTCTTTCCCGGCCGGGCCCGAAGGAGAGAACGTCCGGCCGCGGCGGGCTTCGAGGCGCCGTCCGGGCGGGCGGCCCGGCCCCGAGGCACGCCGCTGCCCCGGTCCGCGATGCCGGACCGGGTCGAGGGCTCTCGTCCCGATCGGTGCGGCCGGAGCGAAACGTTGCGGGCCGGCGCGCGGTCGGAGGTGCCGGCCGCCCGGCAGATCCCGGACCTCCCGCCGCCGACCATCGCGCACCGGGTTCCCAAGGGGGTGTGCGGCCCCAGCGGCGAGAGGAACACGGGCCGCTTTCCGGACGGCGTGACGGCTCCGGTCCCGTCCGACCCGAGGATGGAATCGACCGTGCGGTGCCTGGGCGCGGTGCACGGGATCCCGCGCCGCCCGATCGCCGCAGTGGCTGCGGCTCTCTTCGGCGCGCACCCTGTCCCAAGACCGGGGCATGTCGCCCAGGATCGCCGAAATCTCCGGTCCGGAGGCCGACATCGGGTCGATCTCGCCCTACACGGGTTAACCGGATTCTTCGATGGACGGTGCGTCCCCCGCCACCGTACTCCGGTGCATGACCCGGATGGAATCTCCCTCAGGCCATGATCGCCCCCGGTGCAATACCCGCCGGTTGTCCCACAGGACGACATCCCCTTCGGTCCATGTGTGCACGTACACCCGTTCCGGTCGGACACACCAGTCGACCAGCTCGTCCAGCAGCTCCCGACTGCGGTGCTCGTCCCAGCCTTCGATGCGGACTGCATGCGATCCCACGTAGAAGCTGCGCTTTCCGGTAGCCGGATGGCGGCGGACCAGACGCTGCCGCGATCCGGGAAGCGTGGCCTTCTCGGCTTCGTCGAAGATGTCGCCGGTATTCCGCATGCGCGAATAGACAATGCTGTGGGCGCAGATCTCGTCCAGAAGATCCTCCTTGTCGACACCGGTCCGGCCGCCGGTCCAGGTGTCGTACCCGGCGCGGGCGTCGGCAAACTCGGTAGCTCCGCCGCGATCGGGAAGAATCCGCGCCGACAAGATCGAGAACTTGGCGGGAATCTCCTTGAAGGAACTGTCGGAGTGCCACGACCGATTGCCTCGGTCGTACACCACTTTCCGGCTGTCCGCGGCCTGGCGGCGCCCGCTGGCATCCAGATTTCCGAGATGCGAGATCTCGGGCGAGAATCCGTGTGCGATGCTGTCCTCGAGAATGCTGGCTTCGAGCGGCCCGAACCGACGGCTGAACGCGAGCTGCGTCGAATCGTCCATGATCTGGTCCGGGACCACCAGCACCGCATACCGATGGGCCGCCGCCTCGAACGCGACAAAGGCCTCGTCGCTCATGGAGCCGAGATCGATCCCCGTGACCCGCGCACCGAACTCGATGGAGGGAAGGATGGGCTGGATCTGCATGACGCCAAGGATCGACGATCGGTTCGAACCGGTCAACCCTCCGCCGCCCGGCCACCGGCCGAACCGCCGGACCCGCGCAGGTCCGCAACCACCTGTAGTCCGATGTTCGCCAAGGCGGCACAAGATGCGGTACCGAACCTGCGGGGGTGCTATATTGCGGGAAACCTCTACGGAGTGACTCAGGTGCGGTTGACACGCGTCTCCCTGACCGGGTTCAAGTCGTTCGTGGAAGAGGCGTCACTGGAAATCGGTCCCGGCATGACCGGCGTCGTCGGCCCGAACGGCTGCGGCAAGTCCAATGTGGTCGAAGCGATTCGCTGGGCCATGGGAGAACACACTCCCCGGAGCGTCCGGGCGGCGGAAATGGACGATGTCATCTTCGACGGCAGCGCCGCCCGTCCGGCGCGCAACCTGGCCGAAATCCGGATCGATGTCGACAACGAGAGTCGGAGCGCCCCGCCGGCCTTCAACCACTCCGACACCATCGAAATCTGCCGCCGAATCCGGCGCGGCCAGGGTTCCTCCTATTTTGTCAACCGGCAGGAAGTGCGGGCCCGCGATGTCCAGTTGCTGTTTGCCGACAGCGCCCTCGGCGCCCGGTCGCATGCCATCGTGGCGCAGGGCCAAGTGGCGGCCATCATCCACGCGAAGCCGGCCGACCGTCGGCGCCTGCTGGAAGAAGCCGCCGGGATCGTCGGCGTGCATGCGCGCCGGCATGAAGCCGAACTTCGCATGCGTTCCACCGAAGAAAACGTCGCGCGCGTCGATGATCTGCTGGAGACCCAGCAATCCCGCCTCGCTGCCCTCCGGCGACAAGCCCGTCAAGCCGCGCGGTACCGCTCGTTGTCGGACCGGCTGCGAACGGCCGAGGCCCGACTCTCGCTTCGGCGCTGGAACGCTGCTCGGGACGAGGACCGGGCCGCCCGCTCGCAGCTTGCAACGGCCGACCGGGAGGCGAGCGCCGCGGCGGCCGCAGCGGCGGCGGAAAGTTCCCGTCAATCCGCGCTGCACGACCAGCAGTCGCAATTGCAGGCCGCCGAAACGGAGGCCGCCGCCGCCGTTCAGCGAATCGCCCACGAGCTGACGTTGCTGAATCGGGAGCGCGATGACCTCGCCGACCGCCGCCGCCAGCTGTCGGTCGAACGGGACCAGACGAGCAATGATCTGGCTCGGGCGCAGGAGCATCTGGAGGACATCGCCCGCGAGCAAGCAGTGCTGCGGGAGGAACAGGCGGCGATCGAGACCGAAACCCAGGATACGGCCGAAACCCGGAGAACGCTCGAATCCGAGCTTGCGGCCGCGAAGGCGGTCCTGGCGGCGGCGCAGGAAGCCGAAACGGAGGCCGATCGGGCTTCCGCACGCGCGGAATCTCGGGTGACAGCGCGGGCGCAGGACCTCGACGAAAAGGCCGGCGCCCTGGATCGCCTGGCGCGGCGGATCGAGTCCGTCGAGGCGGCGCTCGACGATCTGGCCACCGGGAAGCCGGCTCCGTTCGGCACTCTGGACGCGCTGGCGGCGGCCGTTCGGGATGCCGATTCGCACGGAGATGCCGCTGACGCGGCAGAAGCCGGAACGCGCCGCCGGCTTGCCGATGCAGAACGCACGGCCGGGACCGCCGCGGCCTCTCTCGAAGCCGAGCGGTCCCGGCTGCTGGCCGCCGACCGCCGCCTGGATCCGCTCCGGGCCGAACGCAGCGCGCTCGCCAAGCAACTGGAAGCCGGCGGCAAGAACACCCTGGCCCGGCAGGTCCGGATTGAGCCGGGGTTCGAACGCGCCGCCGCAGCGGCACTGGGAGAGGATCTGGACGCGGACCCCGACGGCGGTCCGATTGCCTGGCATGATCTGGGCGACGCCGCCGACAGCAACCTGCCCGTCGGCAGCGTGCCGCTCTCCCAATTCGTCAGCGGACCGCCCGCGCTGCGGCGCCGGCTGGCCTATACCGGTGTCATCGACCCCGACGCCGGGGATCTCCGACAACGGGATCTCGCGCCCGGACAGCGGCTGGTCGACCGAACCGGATCCCTCTGGCGCTGGGACGGCTATGCGCACTCCTCGGGCGACGCCACCCCCGTGTCCCGCCGCTTTCAGCAGAAGAACCGGTTCGAGCAGCTCGCCCGCGAAATCGCGGCCGCCGAACAGGACCGCAGCCGGGCTCAGGCTCGGCTGCGGACCGCGGAAGACCGGACCCGGGCGGCCCGTACTGCGGCCGCCGCGGCCCGGCAGGCCGCGAACCGCGCCATCGATGCCCGCCGGCAGGCCGAGCGGAAGCGCAAGATCGCCCGAGACCGCCACGCCACCGCCCTGGCCGCCAGCGTCGAGGTCCGGGCGAAGCACGCCTCGCTGAGCGAGGAGCACGCCCGCCTGATCGAGGAGCGCTCCGTGCACCGGCAGCTTCTGGAGGACGCCCGGGCGGCGGCCGACGACTCCGAAGCCGAACCCCTGGCACAGGCCGCGCGCGAGCGCCGGCAGGAAACCGGGGCGGCGCTGGACCGGTTCAACGAGTTGCTGGAAACGCACACCCGCATGCGGGAAGCGGAGACCCACCGCGACCAGCGTCTCGCAACCGTACGGCAACAGGGGCAGAACTGGGTGCGGCGGCAGACGGCGACCGAACTGCATCTGGAGGAGCTCCGGCGCCGCCTCGGCGAAATCGAGAACCAGCTGAACGCCGTCGACCGGAAGCCTCGGAAGATCCGGGAACGTCTGACAGCCGTTGCCGAGCACATGGAAGCAGCGGAACGCCGTCAGCAGTCCGCGACCGACGCGCGCGTGGCCGGCGAAGCCGGCCTGCGCGACGCCAACCACGCCGTGGCTGCGGCCAACCGCCGTCTGGCGGAAGCTCGGGAAGCCAAGGTCCGAGCTGACGGCGTGTGCGGCCAGGCCGAGGATCGCTTGGGCCGCGAACGGGAGCGGATGCGGGAACGCTTGGGCGCCGCGCCGGAACAGCTCTCCGAACTTGCCGTTCTCAAGCCGGAAGAAGAGCTCCTCTCACGGGAACAGCTGGAGCGTACGCTCGAACGCCTGGTCCGCGAGCGCGACAGCGTGGGGCCCGTCAACCTGCGCGCCGAAGCCGAGGCCGAGGAAGCGGCGGCCGAAATCGACAAGCTTGCCGAAGGCCGCGCCGAGCTGATCCAGGCCATCGACAAGTTGCGCACGGCGACCAATCGCCTGAACCGCGAAGCCCGCGAACGCCTGCGCCGCACGTTCGAGACGGTGGATCATCACTTCCAGGGCGTCTTCCGATCGCTGTTCCAGGGCGGCGAGGCTCGACTGGAACTCGTCGATTCGGACGATCCACTGGAAGCCGGACTGGAGATCGTGGCCCGGCCTCCCGGCAAGCAACTGCAGAGGATCTCGCTGCTCTCGGGCGGCGAAAAGGCCCTGACATCCCTAGCCCTGATCTTCGGAATGTTTCGGACGCGTTCCGGACCGCTCTGCGTGCTGGACGAAGTGGACGCCGCCCTCGACGACGCCAATGTCGAGCGTTTCTGTGCCATGCTTGCCGAGATCGCGAATACGTCGGATACCCGACTCGTGGTCGTCACGCACCACCCGTTCACCATGACCCAGATGGATCGGTTGTATGGCGTGACGATGCAGGAACCCGGAGTCTCCACACTCGTATCGGTCGATCTTGCCCGCGCGGAAGGACTGCGCGAAGCGAGCTGATGGGCGACCTGTCGTTGCGCGACCGTCCGGACGGCCTCGTCGCACGAGTGCGGATCCGATCCCGGCCGGTACACAACGCAGTCAGGGGTGGAGTGAATGTCCGATTCATCGTATGAAGCACTGTACCGGGCTTGGACTGCCGACCCGGAGGCATTCTGGGCCGACCGGGCCCGCCTCCTGGACTGGAGCCGCGCTCCGCAACGCATTCTCGACCGCGATGACCCGCCCTTTTACCGCTGGTTTCCCGACGGCGAGCTGAACACCTGCCACAACTGCCTGGACCGACATGTCGAAGCCGGTCGAGGCCGGCAGCCGGCGTTGATTCACGACAGCCCCGTCACCGGCACCCAGCGAACCTTCACCTACCACGAACTTCTCGACGAGACCGCCCGGGCGGCCGGAGCGTTCCGCGCCCTCGGGGTGCAGCGCGGGGACCGCGTGCTGATCTACATGCCGATGATCCCGGAAGCCGTCATCGCAATGCTCGCGTGCGCACGTCTCGGCGCGGTGCACTCGGTGGTGTTCGGGGGGTTTGCAGCGCCCGAGCTGGCGTCACGGATCGACGACGCCGCGCCCAAGCTCGTGGTTGCGGGCAGCTGCGGCATGGAACCGAACCAGGTTGTGGCCTACAAGCCCATGCTGGATCAGGCACTGGACTTGGCGGGCCATGCTCCGGCTCACTGCCTGATCAAGCAACGGGCGGCAGTGCGGGCGGACATGACCGCCGGACGGGATCTGGATTGGGACCGAGCGGTCGCGGCCGCGTCCGCCGCGGACTGCGTATCGGTGTCCGCCGGCGATCCGTTGTACATTCTCTACACCTCAGGAACCACGGGCGATCCGAAGGGCATCGTCCGGGACCAGGGCGGGCACGCCGTAGCACTGGCCCACAGCATGGACCTGACCTACGGCCTCGATCCGGGCGAGGTCTTCTGGGCCGCATCCGATATCGGCTGGGTCGTCGGACACTCCTACATCGTGTATGCGCCTCTCCTGCGCGGTTGCACCACCGTTCTGTACGAGGGAAAGCCGGTGGGCACCCCCGATGCCGGCGCCTTCTGGAGGGTGATGTCGCAGCATCGCGTCGCGGTGCTGTTTACCGCTCCCACGGCGTTTCGGGCCATTCGGCAGGCAGACCCGGAAGCGGAGCTTCTGCAGCCGTACGACCTGGGCAGTTTTCGCGCCCTGTTTCTGGCCGGAGAACGAGCCGACCCCGATACCGTCCGCTGGGCCGAGCGAGTGCTCGGGGTTCCGGTCTACGACCACTGGTGGCAAACGGAAACGGGCTGGTCCATCACCGGCTACTTCGCCGGCACGAAGGGCTTTCCGGTTCGACCCGGATCCGCCGGCAAGCCCGCTCCGGGGTACGCGCTGGACGTGCTGGACGATCAGGGGCAGCCGGTTCCGCCCGGCGAGATCGGCGCGCTCGTCTCGAAGTTGCCGATGCCGCCGGGATTCAGTCCGACCCTGTGGGGAAACCGTGCGCGCTTTCGCACGACCTATCTGGACGCGTTTCCCGGCTACTACCGCACCGCGGATGCCGGGATGGTGGATGCGGACGGCTACGTCTGGGTGATGGCGCGCACCGACGACATCATCAACTGTGCGGGGCACCGGCTGTCGACCGGAGCCATGGAAGAGGTGCTGACCCGGCACGCGGACATTGCCGAGTGTGCCGTCGTCGGGGTGCGCGACCGCCTCAAGGGACAGGTTCCGATCGGCCTGCTGGTGCTCAATGCCGGAGTGGCCCGGCCTGCGGAGGACATCGCGGCCGAGACGGTGCGGATGGTCCGGGACGCCATCGGTGCGGTGGCATCATTCCGCCGTGCGGCCGTCGTCCGGCAACTCCCCAAGACTCGCTCGGGCAAGATTCTGCGGAACGTCATTGCCGCCATCGCGAACGGGCAGCCGCCGAAGGTTCCGCCCACGATCGAGGATCCCTCGGTCCTGGATGGCGTGCGGTCCGCATTGCGGGCGGCCGGCTTCCCCTGCGACTAGCGGCGCATGCACGGCCCGCCCAATCGTCGTTCCTACGGGGTGCTGGTACGCAACTGCGGGGTCCTGCTCGCGCGCGAGACCGTCGGACGCGTGCGGGCCCGGAAATTCCCCGGAGGCGGAATCGAGGACGGTGAAACGCCGAAAGCGGCCTTGATTCGGGAATATCGGGAAGAAACCGGTCTGGAGATCCGGGTGCTGAGACTGCTGCACGCGCCCGGCACGCTGGTCTCGCCTTGGACGGGTGCACCCTACACGCCGTTCTACTATGCGGTGGAAGCCGACGGTACGCCGACTCCGCAGCCGCCGGAGTACCTGCCCCTCGAATTCGCACAGGCAGACGCCCTGCTCGGCGCCCCGGACATCGCCGGACCCGAACAGGAGGCGCTCCGGCGCGTCCTCGTCAGGCCGGCCTGAGCCTCCACCGGGGTCCGCCGTCCGTTCCGCGGCCGGACGGCCCGACCGACCGGGGCGGACCCCATCGCCGGCGCCGCCGGGGAATCCCGAGGGCATCGACGCACCATCCACCGCCGCGCACACCGACCTGCAGCCGACGAATCTCGTGCGAGCACGTGCCTCCGCACCGGGATGCCGGACCCTTTGCCGTCAGGACTGCGGACACGCCTCCTGCATGCGCAGGCCGGCGCACGGTCATCACGGACACCCGGGATCAGCGGGTTGCCGAAGGGCGTACCGCAGGAATACGGGCTCACGATGCGGTATCATGCGCGCAGGCGGTTTTCGGAAACGGATCCACACGGTGTCGGCACCCCGGCCGGACCGCATGCCTGTCGAAGCCGGCGACGATCGGAACCGACACTGGCGCGATCGCGCGCCGGTGTCCGTCGCGGGCGTCGGGTTCGGCGACGCCGGCACGCTCAACCGGAGGGCGGACGGGAGCACGGACCAACGACGACCGGCTGCCGTCCATCGCCTCGACCGTCCCGCGCCGGGTGGACGGCAACGGGTCGCTGCATTGCTCCGGCCGGGAAACCGGATCCCGGCCGATGCCGGACTCGCATCTGACGCATCGTTGATGCAGAAAGTGCGGCCGGGCCGGCCTCGGTCGAGGATCTTCCGTCTTTGACGGCGGCAGACCGGAGTTCCGGCTCATCTTGCGCGTGGTCTTCTCCCGCAGGACGGCGGTCCGGAGGTTGCGCAGGGTGCACCGGACACGGATTCCGGCATCGACCTCGTCGGGCTCGGGCACCTTGCCGTCCTTGCGCAGCGCGGCGATCCGGGCCTGCGCGTCCTCGAACTTCGCGCGCAGAGACGTCCGTCCCCGCTCGCCCGCACTTCGCCTCCACCGCCAGCCGCTCGCCCTCGGGCATCGCCCGGTAGCGCCGCACCCAGCTCCGTGCGTTGCGATGGATGCGCAGGCGGTCGGAGAAGTTCCGGCCCGCGCATGGGTGCCCGTGCGGCCGACCGAGGGTGCGAACGCCAGCGGCTTGCGCTTCCGGATCGCGCTGCCTCCCAGGTGCGACTCGAGATGCCCGTCCTGCGACGGCAGGGCTGCGACGATCGCCGTCCCGAGCCCCGTCGTCGCCTTCGATCCGTACCCTGCCGGCGCCCTCGCCGCCTCCACCACGATGCGACCCGACGGCCCATCCAACGGTGTCCAACGCACCTCCCCGACGGAACCTGCACCGCCGGCCGGCACGAGGGAACCCGCGCCACCGACGCAGGTTTCGGGACCGCGTGGCAAGCCCGTCGCCACGGGCCGAAAAGGGAGACCGGCCGAAGACCGGAGACCGGGTCCGGACCATCGGAACCCGCACCTCCGGTCGCGGGCAGCGGGCGAGCGAAGGGGACGAGAGAAGATGCCTGACCCGAATGCGGTCAGGGAAAACGATCCATGATCAGCAGGGATGAGCAGGTACAATGCAACAGTCAGGCCGTCCGTCGTTCAGCCTTGTCGTGAGGCCGAGCAAGCAATTCCCGACGTATGTCTTCGGCAATCTCTTCGACCTCCTTGGCCACCCTCGGTTCCAACCCGAGTTCCCGTTCCAGCGCCGTTCTCAACGGAAGCAGGAGATTACCGGCGGGCGATGACTTGATCAGATGGCACATCCTATCCGGTCCAACGCCCCTGGAGAGATCGGCCAGAGCCACCACCACGTCCCTCGGCAGCACTTTCAGTTCGGGAATTACCGACAGTGCCGTCTCGACATCCCGGGCGCCCGCTTCCCCATCGCCTTCCGCCAGGTGCCCTCGGGCCCGGATCAAATGGACCTGCAATCTGCGGGCCGGCATTCCCGCCCGCGCTTGCAGCAGCACACGGTCGAGAAATCCGAGAGCGGTCCTTGCACGGCCTTCGGTCAATTCGTGCTCTGCCCGTCTGCACAGTGCCGCTTCCGCCGCGTCTCGAAGCGCCGGCACATCGCTTGCCTCGAAGAGCCGGATAACCTCGTCCCAGGCCGCGCACCCCTCCTCGGTCCGGTCCAGAGCGACCAGAAGGTCACCCTTCTTGAGGAGGATTAGTGCGGCTGCCTCGGTACTGTAGGACTCGTCGCTGCTCCCGAACCTCTGGAGCGCATCGTCACAGGCCGCGAGCGCCTCTTCGGGCCGGTCTGACAGGCCCAGTACCGAGACCCTGTTCAAGACGGCTGCCGTAATCTCCTCGCGATACGGAGATGCGTCACCTTCCCCGAACCGGCGCACGACATCGCTCCATACTTCGATCGCGTCCTCTTGTCGGTTCATACGGGCAAGCATCTCGCCCTTTCCGACGAGGGCCGCGGCCACCTGCTTCGAAATTCCCGGCTCGTCGCTGTTTCCAAAACGCCGTTCCATCTCGTCCCAAACCGCCAAGGCCTCTTCCGGCCGGTTCAGTTCGAACAGGTTGGCGCTTCTGTGCTGAAAGGCGACTGCGGCCAGCGTGACCCACTCCGGCATGCCACTGTTTCCGAGGCGGTCTTCAACCTGCTGCCAGACCGCGAGCGCCTCTTCGTAACGGCCCAACCATTCCAACAAGAAGCCCCGGTTCTTCTCGGCATCCGCAACCATGGCACGGATCCCGGGCTGGTGGTTGTCCTCGAAGCGTTCCGCCACGTTGCCCCACAGCTGCAGGGCTTCCTCGTACCTGCCGGCGTTGTGCAGCGCCGCCGCCCTGTTCGTCAGCGCGTTGCAATACGGTTCTGCCCCATCCGGAAAACCGCCCTTCTCGAAGCCTCTGATTGCTTCTTCCCAGGACGAGAGTGCTTCCGTTTCCCGGCCCAGCGCAGCCAACACATTGCCTCTGTTGGCGAAACAGCGAACTATCACTTCCCGTAGGACCGGCGTATCGCTTCCCCTGTAGCCCTGCACGATCCTGTCGAACGCACCGAGCGCCTCCTCCAATCGGCCCGACCGGAAAAGCGCCGTGCCGATGTTCGCGAGTGCCGAGGCCACCTGTTCGAGGATCCTGAAAGAGTCACTTCTTTCGAAACGTTCCACCACGGCGCGCCAAGCATTCATAGCCTCGTCGACGCGGTTCAGCGCGATCAACGCGTGACCCCGTCCGACCATCGCTGCCGCCAATTCACCTTGAAGTGCCGGCGAACCGCTTTTGCCGACGCGTTCCAGCACTTCGTCGCAAGCCTCCAGGGCTTCCCCGTGCCGGTTCAACGTGTTCAGCGCGATCGACGTCCCGAGTAGCGCGCTCACCACGGCTGCCTCAAGCGCCGGCACCCGGCTCTTGCCGAAGCGTCGAGCGATCTCGCTCCAAGCCGCCAGCGCTTCCGTATGGCGGTTCAGGTTGCCCAGCATTCCGCCCTTGCCGACGAGCGCCGTCGCCACCGCCAGAGAGTGACCTTCCCCGCTGTCTACCCCGAAACGCCGCACCACTTCGTCCAGCACGGCCAGCGCTTCTTCCACCCTCCCCAGCCCGCCCAACGCCTGTCCCTTGTTGACGAGCGCCATCGACACTTGCTCGATATCCGTCGGTGCATCACTCTCCCCGAACCTCCGGACGACCTCGTCCCAGACCGCCACGGCCTCCTGCAACCGATCGTTTTCCGCGAGCGCCAGCGCTTTCCCGAAGAGTTCCCTCGCGGCCGACGGCGCCAAGGATGCCCCGGAAGACTCACCGGGCGCATACGCAAAGGCAGGCGGGGCAAGCGCAAGCAGTTCTTCGCGATGCGCTTCCAGCGAAGGAAGTCCGACAAGACGCCCGAATGCGATCCGGCAGATCGTCAACGCATCCCCGTCGAATCCCAGCGCTTCACGCGCCACGCGGACCCCGAACTCCCTCAACTGGTCGGTGGAATAGTATGCCTCCATGAAGCGGATCAGCGCATCGATCAGCGGCTCCGGTCCGCGCGCCCGGCGCATCAGGTAGTAGATGTTGTAGAGCCGTTCGGTCAGGTAGTAGAGCTTGCGTCGTGGGCTTCCACCGCTCACCTCGACCGCGCCCCTGTCGACCAAACGGGCCAACTGGGCACTGCACTTGCTGGTCCCGAGCCTGGCCCGCTCCGCGATCTCGCGCGCACTCGCCGGTTTCCAGAGAGCGGCGAGGGCGAGATACACCTTCCGCTCCTGCGCGGGGAGCGCATCAAGATGGCTCTTGAAATACTCGGTATGGTCATCGACCAGATCGAGAAGATCGGCCATCAGCTCGCGGAACGACAAATTCGCGCCGAACCGGGCCACGATCGTCAGCAGCCTTGGGTTGCCGCCCGTGAGAATCCGTAATGCCTGGATCGTCTGTGGCGCCCGTGCCTGCCCCGATACGTTTTGCCACAAGGTCGCACAGCCTTCCGTGTCGAGCGGATCCAACCGGATCGCCCGGAAGAGCTCGTAGAGGGCTTCCTTCGGATCATCCATCTGATCGAACCGGCTGGTCGCGCTCGCCAGAAGAACGATCCGCGGTTCGGTCTGCAGCACCTTCCGCAACCGCCAGCCCGCATCGTCGTCGCCCATGTCCCTGAACATCATGTTCAGGTTCTCGACGATCAGCACGAGACGCTTGTTTTCCCGGTCGGCAAAGTCCTGCAACGCCCCGAGGCACCGGCCCTCCAGCGCCCGGTCGTCATGGATGGTCCGCATCTCCTCGAAGGTGCGGTGCAGGTTCACATCACCATCCCGGCGCGGTGCCTGGTCGGCCAGCCGGGACAGGCATTCGAGCCAGAACTCGCCGGCGGTCGAAACCTCGTAGCTTTCCTCCGCGAAGACGATCGGGAAGAAGCGCGCCGAGAGACCGGCATCGCGCAGTACCTCCGCAGCCACCCGCAGCAGGAGGCTTGTCTTTCCGCAGCCGCGCGGCCCGATCACGATCTGATGGGTGTTTGCGCTGCCGGAGCACTCACGCAGCGCCTCGATCAGGGATTCGTATTCGGCCGTCCGGACGCAGAAGGTCGCGACCAGCTCGTCGATCGAGAGAAAACCGGGATTGTATTTTCTGGTGCCCACAGCCATCGGTCCGCCCTCCCCCTTACCGCTGCCGGTCGAACGCGGGCACGAACCCCTGCCCGTAACGCCCGCGCCACCAGTCCTCGACGAGTCCGGACACGAACCGGTAACCACCGTCCCTGCATGCCAGGTAGCCGTCGTGCTGCAGCACGCGCAGCACGTGATCAACCGCGGGAGCGCCGTCTCCGTCCTGCGCATCACGCGCCGCGAACCAGTTGCGGTACCGGTCGATCGTTTCAGCGGCGATATCGCCGCCGACCGCCGTTGCCGTCAGAATTTCCAGCGCAACCGTGTAGCCTGCTCTCCCGAGGACCAGATCCAGCCGGCTCTCATAATGCTGCAGGTCCACCTGCCCCCGGACACCCTGTATCTCCCGCACATAGATCCATTCCACATCTTTCAGCGATCCGTCCTTACGCCCTGCGCGCCGCAGATGATCGTGCATTCTGTCGAAGAACATCTGGACATGATGCGGAATACAGCAACGCAATCTGCAGCACATCTCCCGTCGGACTGCCGGCGTGAGACCGATTTCATAGGACTCGGCAAGCTCCCCCAGACAGGCAACGGCCGTTTCCTCGTTCCACGGCTTCAGTTCATAGGGAGAAAAGATGTTGGCCTGGGCGCTGAGTCCGGCCTGTTCCAACAGCGGCTCCAGGCTCACGCTGCCCGACAGGATCAACGTTACGCGGTCCCGATGGGCTTGCCCCGCCTTGCGCAGCCAGCTCAGAAACGCGTCCGCCGCCCGCTTCCCCTCCGGCGTCATACGTCCCGTCTTGTCCTTCAGCAGCCGGTTTACGAATATCGGCAACTCGTCGATCGCGAGCACGACCGGTCGGCCGCGTCCCGCCAGGGCGGAGAAGATCGCGTCACCTCTCTGCGGCCAATTGCCGGCATTGATCCCGGCCCGGAGTTTCACCTTCAGATCCGCAACCGACAGTTCCTCGATCCGACCGTCGGCACTGCTCACCAGATTGGCGAAGCCGGTCTTGATGCGACTCCACGCCGCGCGCACCGGTTTCGCCTGAACCCCGATCTCCGCTATCGCATCGGCCGGATCGGTGGCCGCCTCGAGATCGACGAAGACAACTTCGAACTCTCCCGCTTCGACCAAACGGCGCTGCAGCTCCCGGACGAGACTCGTCTTGCCCATCCGCCGCTGCGCAGTCAGCAGGGTGTGGGCTCGCTCCCGCACCCGCTCTTCCAGCGCTTCGAGCTCCGTATCGCGGTCGAAGAAGTCCCCTCCGTCGACCCAGTTGCTGCCACCTTTTCGCATCAAGTTTCCACCCAACGACGATACTGGCATCAATATGGTTGGCAACACATCCGTTGTCAATCCCGTTCTTCAGGCCTGTCGCGCTTCGTTGCGCCGTCCACCTGACCGTTCCGCCGATGGAAGTCCGATTTCCCGCTCCGGCACAGGCGGCGCGGATGCTTCCGGACCCGACTGACAACAGGTGCCGATCGCAGAGGCGGGATTTCGGGCTTAGAGCACGCTCTAAAGCTCTTCATAGTCAGTATTTATGGTTCTGTCGGGGGGGGCCGTCCGAGGCGGCGCACCCTCCCGATCCTGCACAGGGGCGGGGTGCACCGGCAGGACCCAGTGGAGCCCGAGGGGATCGACCCCCGCGTGCCGCGTTCTCCCCTGGATCCGGTTCCCGCCGTCCTCGCCCCTCGGACCGCCGTTCTCCGTCGTCTGCACGGACGGACGGTCGATCATCCCCGTCATCGTCGAACGCCGGCCCTCCCGCTCCCGGGCCGGACCCCGCAACGTCGCCACGAGATCCCCATACCGGCCCGGGTCCCGCCACCGGCACCAAGAGTACCGGACCGTCGAAGTCGCGGGAACACCGGGCGGGAGCGCACGGCACCGGCAGCCCGTCCTCCACAGGTACCGCAGCGCATGCGCCCCTGCGCGCCACGGTGATCCCACGCTGATTCCGAGACGCGGAATCCGAGTGCGTTGGGGCTTGCGTCATCACAGATCGCCCCTTGATCGCAATTTTTCGCGCCGAGAGGGTCTAAGGGTCTAATGGAGCCTTGGCAGCACGATTGCAGCGCGACGCAGACCGAAAAATCTCGCCGATCGCCGCTGGACTAGCAGCGTGGGATCGTCGTGCTGCGCGCAGGTCGACCGCACGGGGACGGCCCGTCGACGACGGCGCCGGAAGCCGCGGCGCACGACGAGCCCCTTCCGCGTCGGTCCGAGCGCGTTCGAAGCGATCCCCCGACGCGGATCCTTCGCACACGCGATCGTGCTCCCAGCCATGGCATCCTCCCGATCCCGGCGCCCGCCACATCGGAGAGGCTCGCATCGGGGCCGCTCAATCGTTCCCGCACAGGCTCTTATACAGTCCCACGCGATCCCAATGCCATCATCGCGCCACGCGGTTCTATCCGCCCATAGTCGCTTTGCATCCGCTCAATTCCACAGACATGACAATGGCGCCGCCACCAGCCGGTCGCCAAACGGCACGACATCCGTATTGTCATAGAGGACAACACCGAAGACGAAGCGATTGCCGCTCGGCTCTGCCAGCGCTTGGAGGCCGGCGAAGTCGCTGGACCTGACCGTGGCGCTTGCCTTGACCTCAATGCCCGCGATCATCCCGTCGTCGCGTTCCAGAACGATGTCGACCTCGCGCATCTCTCGGTCGCGGAAATGATGCGGCGTCAATCGCAGATCCGAGGACGTCATCAGCTTGAGCACTTCCGAAAACACGAAACTCTCGAGCAGCGCTCCGAATGTCTCGCGATTCGCTTTCACCCTGTCGAAGGTCAGGCCGCGCGCGCTCGCCAGCAGGCCGGAATCGAGGAAATGCAGCTTTGGCGTCCTGACGATACGTTTCAGGGCGTTGGTGAACCAGGGCTGCAGCGTTGCGATCAGAAAAACCTGTTCAAGCAGCCCGACATAGCGCTGCCCTGTCTTGTGGCTGACATTGATGCCCGCCCCGAATTGTGAATAGTTGACCAGTTGGCCGGAATATTCGGCCAGCAGCCGGACGAATTTTGGAAGCTCGGTGAGCTTCTCGACCTCTGCGATTTCCCTGAGGTCGCGCGTGAGAATCGAGGTGATGTAGGATCGTGCCCAATCCTGCCGTCGCCGCTCGCTTTCACGGGCGATTGCTTCGGGAAACCCGCCGAGCAAAACGGTCTGGACGAGATCGTCACCGACGACCGCTTTGCGCTGATTTTGCAGTTTCCCTTCGAACAGGCGCTCCAGAAAACTAGGCGTCCCCCCTTCGACCTCGGCCCGCGCGAGCGGCAACATCTGGAGTGTTTCCATCCGGCCGGCCAGACTGTCGGCGATCCGTGGCAGGGTCAGCACATTGGCCGAGCCCGTGAGGAGAAAACGGCCCGGGCGATAGTCTTCATCGACCGTCTTCTTGATCGCTAGGAGCAGGTCGGGCGCACGCTGAATCTCGTCGATGATGGCCCGGCCCAGGCCCCGGATGAATCCGGCTGGATCGGACCTGGCCGCCTCAAGTACTGTCTGATCGTCGAGCGTGATATAGGTGCGGTCGGCTTCCCCCATGCTCTTGACGAGCGTCGTCTTGCCCGCCCGGCGCGGCCCCACAATGAGAACTACGGGCGTATCCGAAAGAGCCTCGTCGGCCCGGCGCTCTACAAACCGCTTGAACATCCCATCTCCAAGTACAGACAATCGGAACCATCTACATCGGCCGATTGGAAGTCAAGAGGCCGCCAATTGGAAGTCGGAAGATCCGCGATCTGGAAGGGGCACCGGAGAAGAGGGTGTTCGATCATGGGGGGTGACGATGCCGGCTTCGCGTTCCGGCAGGTCCGGCGGGAATTCGGTCTGCGCCATCGCCGCCTCCGTCACGACCTCGCCGGGCCGGATTCGACGAATGCGTCCTGCGGTGGAACGGGTCGATTTCCCGGTAGGCGCAGCGGGAGTGCGAGCGTGCGAATCGGGTCGTAAGAGCATGATTCAAAACTCCATATAATCAGCGGGTTACGGTTTTTCCGGTTTCAGCCCGTCCGAGGCGGCGCACCAGGATGCGGATCACGGCCCGTTGCAGCCATGCCAGCGAGCTCTCCAGCCGTCGTTCATCGTCCTTCGCCAGACGTCGGCAGCGGCCCAGCCAGCCGAACAACCGCTCGACGATCCAGCGTCGCGGAAGCACCTCGAAACCCTTCGGTTCCTTGGGTTTGGTCACGATCTCAAGGTCCGGGGCGTCCGGCATCGCGGCCCGGGCTTGGGCCAGTTTGGGGCCGCTGTACCCTCCGTCTGCCCAGATCTTCTGCAGGCTCGGCAGGGTCGTGCGCAGTTCGGCGAGGACCGCCGGCGCACCCTCCCGATCCTGCAGATTGGCGGGGTGCACCTGCAGGACCAGGGGGAGCCCGAGGGTGTCGACCACCGCGTGCCGCTTTCTCCCCTTGATCTTTTTCCCACCGTCCTAGCCACTCGGCCCACCGCTCTCCGTCGTCTTCACGGACGGACGGTCGATCACCCCCGCCGTCGTACGCCGGCCCTCCAGCTCCCGGGTCGGACCCCGCAACGCCGCCACGAGATCCCCATACAGGCCCGGGTTCCGCCACCGGTAAAACTAGTACCGGACCGTCGAAGTCGCGGGAAAACAAGGTGGTAGCGCACGCCACTGGCAACCCGTCATCCACGGGTACAGCAGCGCATTCACCACTTCGCGCAGGTCTACCTCACGGGGACGACCCGTCGACGACGGGGCCGGAAGCAGCGGCTCCCAACGAGCCCCTTCCGCGTCGGTCCGATCGCGTTCGAAGCGGTCTCCCCGACGCTGATACTTCGCACGAGCGGTCTCGCTCCAAGCCATGGCATCCTCCCGATGTCGTTGCCAGCCACATCGTAGAGGCTCGAATCGGGACCGCTCCATAGTTTCCGCACAGGCTCCAAGCACCCGATCTCTTGTCTCGATTGGCGACTGCGGGTTCCATGGCCGCAGTCTAACGGGATCAAATAATCGTGTCAACGCAAGCGTTTATATTACCCATGCCTCGAATGGAAGGGCTTGGCAGGGATATCGAAGTGGGTGCAGCGCGGTGAGTAATAAATGCCGGGCAGGAGGGGTCGTTGCCGAGCCCCTCCTGCCCGGCATTTATCCCGGCATTTATTTGATGGTTTGATAACTGGTCAGATAGTCGACACGTGCTTTCGGGATCGGGAATTCCGTGCCGCGGGCCGGCCGATGGAAGGTCTGTCGATGGAGTGGAGTACAGGGGCGGAACTCTCTCACGAAGCCGCCAGGCGGAGCGCCCGACTCTCCGGTTTCGCCCGAAGTGCCTCCCGCACGTTCCCCCTCTGCGTGCGCGCGGTCTCGATCCGGGTTCGTACCGCACAGGGTCCCGAGCCCCCGGTGCGCTCCGACAGCCGCCGGAGAGCTTCGGGGGCACCTTCCGCATCCGCAGATCCCTCTCGGCCTCGTGGTGGGTCGGGGGAACGGACGGATTCCGCAGGAACCGCAGGACTCCCTCCCGAGGGTCCCGCCGTCGAAGGGCGAGGTTCCCGCTCTTGCTCCTCCGGCGTCTTCCGCGTCTCTTCCCGGTTCCCGAGGCCGGCGGCGGCGCCTCGTGCCCGGCGACCGCATCGACCACGATGTCGTCGGAGTGCCTCTCGATCCGATCCGCCGCGTCCATCGACCGCGGCCCACCGGCACGACCCGCTTCGTGGACCTCGTGCACGGTGCCCCGGAGCCCCTTCTTCCTCCGCCCGGCCCCCTCTTCTCCACCAGACTCCTCCCAGGAGTCGAGTTCCCGCAGAAGGTGGGCGATGCCGTGCACAGGGAGGGGGTTCCGCATCTTCCCGTACGGTGTCCCGAACTCGTGTACGGACATGCCGGTCCCGTCCTCGAGGAGGTCGCCCCGGCTGGGGCCGAGACGGAAAGGGCCGAGAGGCGCAGTGCAGGGGACAGGTACCCCTTTCCCCCGGCCGTGGACCCGGATGCCGGTCTCATCCCTGTGCTGGACGGCGGCCCGGGCCGCGGCATCCCGGACCCGTTCGGCGAAGCCGGAACCTCGGTCGGCGCCGCGAGCCCGAAGGGCGGAAACCGTCCCTTGGGACCGGGGCGCGTCGAAGAGATCCGCCACGACCGCAGCGACCCGGCGGCGGGGGATCCTGTGCGCCGCACCCCGGTACCGCACGATCGCTTCCCCCCTCGGGCCATACGGAACCCTCGGGCCGTACGGAACCGGGGCCGTCACGCCTTCCGGAACGCCGCCCGGGTTCCGCTCGCCGCAGGAGCCGCACACCCCTTTGGGCACCCGGTGCTCGACCGTCTTCCGCACCACCGGCGGAAGGTCCGGGACCGGCCGGGCGGCCTGCACCTCCGACCGCGCTCCGTCCCGCGAGATTCCGCATCGACCGCCGCGATCGGGACGAGGATCCTCGACCCGATCCGGCGTCGCGGAACCGCGCCGCGTCGTGCCCTTGGGGCCGGGCGGGCCGCCCGGACGACGCCCCGAAGCACGGCGGCGGACGGAAGTCCTCTCCTTCGGGACCGGACGGAAAGACCATCGCGGGAAGGCGGCTGGTGGCGGTTGCGGCGGTTCCGGCCCAGCCGACGCTCAAGTCCGGCCACCCGACCCTGCAAGGCCGCCAGCGCCGCTACGGCCTCGTCGCGCGCGGCGGCAGCCTCATCGCGCGTGGCGACGGCCGTCCAACCCCGTACTACCTGACCAGTTACCACCCGGAGACGGGACGGAGCGACCCGCGCCGTGGTTCCAGGGAGACGGCCAGAAGAGGATCGCGGCCTGCTTCGGATTCCCGACGATGGTCCACCTTCCATCCTGGTCGGCGCACGGTCATCGGACCGGTCACCCGGCGTTCCGTTTCGCGTGCTTCGCGAGGATGTCGCGGACCCCGGCCGGATTCCTCGAAACGTCCCACGACCATCGGCCGAAGCCTCCGTGCGCATTCACGGCCCCGATCCATTCGTTCAGAAAGCGGTGCTTGGTCTCGTCGTGTTCCCGGATGCGCCCCTTCATTTCGAGCACGAGCATGCCGCCCGACGAAAGACGAATCAGAAAATCGGGTCGGTACTTTCGCACGCTCCCCTGGGCCCGATAGAGCACCTCGAAGCCCAGATGGTCGTTCTTGACCCAGGCCGCGACCTCCGGTGCACGATCCAGCACGAACGCTGCGGTGTCCTCCCAGGTGCTGTCGTAGACGCAGAAATTGATATGGCTGCGCATTGTCGGAGCACAGGGCTTGCCCGTGTACCACGCCTGCATGTCGCCGGTGAACCGTATCGGCCGGTCGCGATCGAAGACCGGCTGCAGGATCTCGGCGTTGGCGTCATCGAAGCGAATGGCGCTCCAGAAGTGCTGGAACAGTTCGGTCATGTGCAGCGACAGGACCAAGTGCCGCCTCCACCCATCGCGGTTGAACGCCGCCGGCACGATGGTGAGCCCCTTCCATCGAACGAACTGCTCCATCAGCCGCACCAGTTGCCCCAGCAGGTCCGGCCGACTGCCCTGCCACGCGGGTTGCATGGCAGCGTACGCCTCCCCGGCCGCGACAAAGACGATGCGCTGCAGCCGCCCGCGGTGCTTCGCCAGCTTCTCCAGTTCGATCGCGTCGATCTGGGTCGTGTCGGGCTTGCCGTCGACGATGGGCGCAAGCTCCGTCTGGCCGATGATCTGGCTCGCATCCAGTTGGAGAGGCGTCAATGCCTCCCATGACAGGGAAAGGCGGGGCCGGAACACACGATCGATCCGCTCAATGTTCGGCCACGAAATCGCGAACCGCTCCCGTTCCGCAACGGGTTCGACCACCGTTTTCGGACTCGGCGGCGGAGGCGGGGCACCTTCGCTGCCTTCGTGGGGCAGAAACGCAAACGGCACGCCGAAGATGTTGACATACTCGGGCTCGAAAAATCCGGTTGTTGGGTTCACGTCGTAGGAGATGCGACGCAGACCGCGCCCGACCACCTGTTCGCAGAGCAGCTGGCTGCCGAAGGCGCGCAGTCCCATGATGTGCGTCACGTTCCTTGCGTCCCATCCTTCCGAGAGCATGCCCACCGAAATCACGTTCTGGATCCGCCATCCCGGTTTTTCGCGCCGCCCGATCGTATCCACCTGCAGGCGCAGCCACTCTGCCCGTTGCTTGTTCGTCATCTTGCCTTCGACCGGGGCGGCCGGCTCTTCGGCTTCGGATGCTTCGGCCTTGGCGAGCACCCCGGAGTCGATGTGCAGCGTGCGCTCGGGGTCGCAGAGCTCGTCAACCGGGATCCGACCGCCATCGAACGCATGCTTGATGCGGGCCGCCGTCTCCGTGCGGTTGGCAACGGTGATCATCACCGGCGGCGCATCGACTTCGCAAGCTTCCCATTTTCTTGCGGTTTCGCGCCAATCAAAGCCGAGGAGGCAGTACGCGTTGGTCACGAGCGATGGCAACGGCTCCTCTGGACGCGCCTTGCGGCCGAGATCGTCCTTCACTTCGGGATCATTGTACAGGTGGTACAGTCTCGACCGGTAGCTCTTGGCATCCGGCAAGGCGTCATCCCGGATGACCACGCGCGGCGTCTTCACCAAACCCGATTCGATGGCATCGCTCAGCCCGAAGTCGCTTACGATCCACCCGAACAGCGCCTCCTCGGAACTCTGCCTGCCGGACGGCGCGAAGGGGGTCGCCGAAAAGTCGTAGCAGACGGCGATCCCGCGCGCCCGGTGAATCCGGTCCAGCCCCCCGATCCACTTGGCGGCCTCCTTGATGCTGGCCTTCGCAACCCCCGCGACGCCGGCCACCGCCGGCACCCTCCAGGCATGATGCGCTTCATCATTGAGAACCAGGATGTTCCGTGCACGTGCCATGTCCCCCAACACGTCGCGCACGTACGCCTCGTCGCTCTTGGCTCCGCGCTTGTCCACCCCGCGCCTGCCGGCGATCTTCTCCTCCGTCTCCCAATTGAGCGCGTGCCAGTTCTGGACGACGAGCCGGCCTCGACGCAGTTTGTCGAGCAGGGGCGTCGGCACGATTCCGAACGCCTCGTAGTAGTTGTCCGGGTGCGCCGGATCGAGCACGACGAGGCGGTTCTTCACCGTGAGGCCGGGGGCCACAACCAGGACATGCCTCGAGAATCGAGCATCCCCCGCATGGGCGACCTTGTTCAGGATCTGCCATGCGGCGACCATGGCCATGACAATGGTCTTCCCGGACCCGGTCGCCATTTTCGCGCACAGGCGCCGAAACGCCCCGCCGTCGGAGGGAATGTCGAGGCCGGCCTTGTCGACATCGGCACACTCCGTCAGCCAGATCAGGGTTTCGGCCGCTTCGATCTGGCAGAAGAAGAAGCGTCGGTTCCCGAACTCTTCGGCATCCGTCCAGTGACGCAACAGACGCCGGGTCACGCCGGAGACGCCGGGATGCCCCGCATTGCGCCAATCCTGCACTCTGGCCCGGATGCGGTTGACCAGCGGGATTGGGGAGAAGATGCCCGGATCGTCGAACGTCCGGGAATCGCCGGACGCGACGATGTAGCCTGCCGGGCGACGCCCTTCGACAAGATCGAACGACCTCGTTTCCCGGTCGTAGCGCCAATGCCGCGTCGGCTCCTCGTACGGGGAGCTGACGATCAGTTGGTCGATCGTCTTTTGGCCCACCTACCCGGTCTCCGGTCGCGCATAACGCGCCAACGAGCCGATCCGTTCCGGGCCGATTTCGGAACCGACAGGCGCAGTGCGGTTCCGGATCCCGACGGTCTCGGCCCGCCGGAGGGCGGACGGCGCATCGTTCGTGTCCTCGCTCGTGCGCGGTCCGGCCTCGCGGAGGATGTCCAGGATCCTGAAGATCGAAGTGTGATTCAGGTCACTCGGCACGAACCACTCATGATCCAGATCCCGTGCGCACCGGACCGCCTTGCAGGCGGCGGACAGCAGGTCGGGCAGATGCGGGTCATCGTGCCGCATGGACAACCTCGGCCGCTTCCGGAATCTCTTTCGGACGAACGTGCTCGGGACTTCGCTCGACTGCGGAACGGGTCGGAACATCGACGGGGCTACCGAACAGAAGCGACAGTTCCGATGCCATGCCGACGAATCGGGTCCCCGGCACATGGCCAAGCTCGGACTCGACCGGGCCGTCGCTGCGGATCTTCTGCCCGAAGGCATCCCGGCGCACCGAACCGAACAGCGAAAGCTCGGCGAACTGCCAGAGCCTGCAGGAATCCGTGGTGCCGTCCGGAGACGCAGCATGGCGGGGAACGGCCCCGACCCCGGTCCCGGACCGCCGCACCATCGTCCCTGCCGGCCGGGCCGTCACGCCAGCTCCACGATCTTCAGGCTTTCGATGCCTCGATCGTCGACGATCTTGACCGCTGCGCGGCCGTGCTCGCCGGCATCGAACGGCAGCGACTCGGTACCGCGATACTTCTCGACCCGATCGGGATCGATCTCGGCCTTCAGGTTTCGGGCCAGTCTGGCCCAGCCGTCCTTGGCTCCCGCCATCGGAAAGAACACCTGCCGGGGAAACAGGCTGCGTCCGTCGTAATCGGGGTCGAGCATCCACAGCGCCACCTTCTCCGCCCCGCCCGATACCACATGGTCCGTCTTCATGTCGAAGTAATCGAAGCCCTGAACGGAGACGCGGTAGCGCCCCTGGTCCGGGCCGTCGGCGATCCGCTCGACCGTCACGTCGGGCTGGCCGATCAGCCAAAAGCTCTCGTTACTCGCCCGCGCCTTCTTGAGGTCCTCGGTCAGGAGATCGGCGTTCATCTGCGCCTTCAGCAGGGTGACCCCCGGCCAGTTCGTCTCGTCGATGTCCTTGGCAGCTTCGGGATCGAACTGGAACGCGGCAAAGACGACGATCTTCGGCTTCGGGACGAGGGATAACGCTTCCTCCAGCGCTTGCGCGACCTGGCGCTGCTCCAGCGGCGCATGGTCCGGTCCGAAGGAGACGACGAAGCGGACGGATTCCCGGGCGTCGGCAGCGTCGTCGCCATGGTCTTCGGGCTTTGTCTCGCCTTCGGCATGAAGCCACCTCGTGGCCGGAAGCGGTTCCAGGCGCACGAAGGACATGCGCTGTCCCGACTTGCCGCGAATGCCGGTCCTGTACAACTCATCACGCCATTCGCTCTGCTGCACGGTTGCCCCCGAGCGCGCCACGGAGGGGTCCGCCGGAAGAGGGGAGGGGGGGGGGGGAATCGCGCGCGTGCTATCAGGGGGATTCGACTCCTCGGCATCGCCGAGCGGCCGGACCGCCGGGGCGGGGACCGCCTCCACCGTGAACGGTCCGGTCACGCGTCCCTTGCTGCAGTCGATCAACGGCTGGTCATGGAGTATCGTTTCGTCGGGCGGCTCGTCATAGCCCAGTGTCCGCGCCGAGACGGTGGCGACGCTCCGGCAGCGGAACCCGGAACCGACCCCCTCCCCGGGCCGGGCCAGTTCGTAGTAGTCGAAGTGGGCGGCCATGAGCCGCTGTTTCGCCAGCGTGAGGGCCACGCGGGATGTGTCGCAGGTGATCCAGCGTCGTCCCCACTGTTCGGCGACATGGGCCGTCGTGCCGCTGCCGCAGGTCGGATCGAACACGAGGTCGCCGGGGTCCGTGGTCATCAGGATGGCGCGCTGGATCGCCTTCATCGACGTTTCGACCACGTAGCGCTGATTCTTGGCCGACATCTGCACCGCCCAAATGTTGTTGATGCGGCGGCCCGGCACCTCGTCTTCATATCGCTTCCAGCGCAGGGAGAACTGCCCCTCCGGAGCATCCAATCGGTTCAAGCTGGCCAACCGGTCGATTCCCTCTCTGGAGATCGCCCATTGCCTTCTTTCGCCGCAATGGAAAACACGGCCGTCGTAATGATAGGGTTCGGATCGACCAGTCGTGGAGACGCCTTGGGAATCAAGAGCCACGCGCTGATAGATTCTCGCGTCTTTCGGCAAATGGTGATCCGGGGCGAAGCATTCTTCCCGGGTCGGCTTCCTGCACCGGCCTCCGGGCAGTTCGACCATGACATACGAACTGAAGTATTTGATGATCTCGGCTCGGGTGAGCGGCTCGTAGAGCTGTCGATATTTGGCGGTTTTTCGATCCTTCGCGTACCACAGCAGATAGTCGGCGACCTCGGGCAGCGTCGCGGAGGTGCTCCCGCTCGTGGTGGCATAGGTAATGGTGGCGATCCGGTGTTCGGCGCCGAACACCTCGTCCATCAGCATGCCGGCGCGGTGGACATTCTCGTCGCCGATCTGCACGAAACAGCTTCCGCGTTCGTGCAGGAGTTCCCGGGCCAGCCGCAGGCGGTCCCGCAGGTAGGTCAGGTAGGAATGGATGCCGAGTTCCCAAGTATCCCGGAACGCGCGAATCGGCTCCGGTTCGGCGGTCAGGTCGTCGTCCCTTTCGGAAACTTCCCTGCGATGGACGAAAGGCTGGAAGTTCGAGCCGTAGCGAATCCCGTAGGGCGGATCAATGTAGACGGTCTGCACCTGCCCGCCCAGCCCCTCCTTCTCCAGCAGGCTGTTCATCACCAAGAGACTGTCCCCCGCGATCATCCGGTTGGACCAGTTGTGGCGGTGCCTGTAGAACTCGATGGCCTGCCGAATGGGAGGATTCTCGCCAGGCGCTTCGAAGAGGGACATTTGTGGTCCGGCGCCGTTCCGCTTGCGCACCGCCTCGATGATGGTGCGGGGATCGATGCGCTCGTGGACATGCAGGGAGACCGTCGGCACCTCGAACGACGTGTGCTCGGCCTTGCCGGCCCAAGTCAGGCAGGGATCAATGTGCGGGTCGTGGCGGTACGCCTTGACGCCGGTTTCCGGGTCCGTATCGGGCGTCACGAGACCGACGGGCGGATTGTTGACGCGGTCCTTGCCGGCATGGGCATAGGATTCGATGTTTCGTTTCGATCTGCTCACCCGTCGTGCCATTCCCGGTTCCCGGAGGTTGATCCACAGTGTCGTCGGCCTGCAACATCCGACATCCCCATGCACTGCGACATTGAGAAGCGGAAGACCATCCGGCACCACACAAGACCGTCCGAAACATCATAGGAACCGATCCAGGGAAATGGAAACCGGCGCCGCAGTCGAGCGGCGGCGATGATCTGCACGTCTGCCTCCCGCTTCCCGGCCGCGACATGACCGCCCTTCGCAAGCCGCTGCACCGCCTTCCCGGCCCTTCCGCCGACAACAGACCCACGTCGTGGTCCATCACCGTCCGATCCCTTTCAACCAGACACTGTTGAATCCATTTCTTTCAGCATATCGAGTTTCCGCATGGTTCGGTGATGTTCGACGAAGTTGAGAAGGAGTTTGTATCCCTGCCAGAGTTTCTCGGTTCCCGGCAGGGGTTGGCGTGTTCTGGGAATGAAGCCTGCCAAGCGTGCGACTTCGACGGCGAAGGCTTCGATGGTCGGTTCGGGATCGGGAGGTCCACGCGGCGTGCGCGGTCGGCCGGTCTTGTGGAGGGCAAGGACCGTGATCTCGTCGCGGTGGACGATGGGACGGGCCGGGGTGTCGGGCTCGGAGCGCGCGAGACGCTCGACGGTCAGGACGCGGCATGCGGTGAGGGCGTCGAAGGCCAGGCACTTCCTCAGATCGTCGGCCGGATTGAGGCGCCGGTCCTCGATCCGTGTGCCGACCTTCAGGGCCTTGAAGTACGCTTCGATCCACCCTCGCCTCTCGTAGAAGGAGACGGTCTTGAGAGCAGCGGCTGCGGTGCCGTCGCCTTCGGTGGTGAGCAGCATCCCGTCGAGAGGATCGCGGTCGGCGGGCGGGTCGGGTTCCGTGACTCGCACGGCCATCCTGGAGAGCGGCGGCGTTCCCCGGGGCTTCGGGTCCGGCGGAGCAAGGTCGACCCTTGCCGCGCGGACTTCGAGGCGCACGCCCGTGCGCTCCTTGCGGCGACGCGGCCCTCCGCAGGCTTCGATGTCGATCCTCTTCGTGGCGATGCACGGCTCATCGGCCATGGAGTCCCAAAGGTCCCGGCATGCGCCCGTTGCGGTGATCACGCGGCGCCGTGTCGAGCGCCGGACGCGCACCAGCAGACCGGCCTCGTGCACGGTGCTCCGGGCCAGCAGGTCCCAGATGTCGCCTTCACGGTCACCGATCACCAGCACCCTTGTCGAAGGACCGGCAGCGGCCCGTTCCACGGCCTTGTCGTATCCGTCGAGCCAGCGCCGGCTCTCCTGGTCGTCTACCTCGTCCTTCTTCGGATCCGGCTCGAGACGGAAGTTGGCGTCGAGATGGAACCGTCCGAGGGATGAGCCGCCTTCGCTGAAGGCAACCCCGACATGGGCCGCCATGCCCGGGGGGCCCGAGCCGCCGCCGCCGATGTCGACAAGACCCTCGGTCGCCTTCAAGCCACGATCATTCAAGAATGTCGTGTCCTGGATGGCAAGGATCCGGCGCTGCGCACGGCAGCGTTCCACCCTCGCTTCCTGATGCCCCTCGAGGATAGGGTCCATCGTCACCCTCGGATTCGACCACAGGCGGTAGGCCGCCTTCTGCTCCGCCTCGCCGGGAAAGATCGTCGGCAGGATCGCTCCGGGACGATCGTTCCACGCCCGGCCCATGGTGACCAAGCGCTCGCGGATGCGCACGTCACTGTGGCGGCTGCGGGCGTACTCCCGCATCGCCCAATCGGTCCGGTCATCACCGACTAGGGGCGCCGCCTGGCCCAAGACACGCTCGGGCCCGGGGCCCCGGGAGGTCGACCCGAGGTCGTCTCCTCACAGCGCTCCCAGCCGGCCGCCCGGTAGCTCACGCCGCTGTGCTCGGGACCCACATACGTGTACGCCAGAACCGGCCTCACCCCGTACTTCTCGTGCCCGTCCGCGGCCAGACGCCGGCAGGCACAGGCCAAGGCATGGGAGGCTAACTCCTTCAGAGCCTGTACGGAAACTATTGAGCGGTCCCGATTCTGGCCGCTCGTGCAAAGTATCGGCGTCGGAGAGACCGCTTCGAAAGCAATCTGACAGATGTGGAATGGGCTTGTCTGATCCCGATGTACTCTCCAGCCACATCGCAGATACCAGAATCGGGGCCGCTCCATAGTTTCCGCACAGGCTCTCACATGTACCGACGGAAGAATCAGAAAGCGATCGTGGTTGACGATCTCGCCGAGGTGGGCGACACGGGCTCCTTGGGACCAACCGATGAAGTCGTCGCGCGCCTTCTGGTGCCAACTCGCCGCACCGAACACCAGGCCGCCGAGGCGACCGTGGCGCGACGAGGTGATCCAGTAGCTCACACGGGCCCCGGGTGCACACGCCTCGCCTTCGGGATGCCAAGTCGCCATCATCGAACGGGCCAAGCGCTTGTCCTCGCCCGCGCCGACCGGCTCCACGGTGACCTCTCCAAGGTCCTCTAGTAGTACGGAATCATTGGATTGATGGGTATAGAGACTTCAGTTTCACCCGGGCGTCTGCCGTCGTGAACCGCCAGTCGACGGTGCCGCCGGCCGCGTTGCGGCGCTTGACCCACGCCGCGGTCTCCCGCAGCAGGGTGGCGCGATCAAGAATGCGTCGTCGAAGACACGGTCGCGACAACGCGCCGATTTCGATCTCGGCCATGTTGAGCCAGCTTCCGTGCTTCGGCGGGTACCGAAACTCGAACCGCTTTCGCACCCGCATGGCCTCCCGGGGTGCAAAGGCCTCATACAACGATGCGGGGCTGTGCGTGTTCCGGTGGTCCATGACCAGTACAATCTTCTTTCCGGGGATAGGATCGTCCGCGAGTTCCCGGATGAACTGCGCCCAGTCCCGCGCCGTGCGGCGATCGGTGACTTTCACCGTACGCCAGTTTTCATTGGGCGCGAACGCCAGGAAGAGATTGGCCGTACCGTTTCGCTCGTATTCGTAGTCGACGATTTCCGGCTGCCCGGGCCGCACGGGGCGGGGAAGGCGGGTTTCCTTCGTCTGCTGCCGACGGGTCTCATCCATGCAAACCAGAACCTCGTCTTCGGCAAAATCCCGCTGATACGTGTCCAGCACCTCCTCCATCGCCGCCACGAACGGCGCGTTGCGGCTCGGGGGCATGCACCAGTACTGCTTCAACCAAGGCTTGATCTCCTTTTTTCCAGAGTCTTCCGTACCGTTTCTTTCGAGATGCTCTCGACGATCTCCATCTCCATCCGACGACCGGCCAGCAGCTTCAGCGTCCAGCGAACACAACCTTCAGGCGGGGAAGAACAGGCCAGAGCCACCCGCTTCGCCTCCTTCGCCCCGTCCAGGAGTTTCGGTCGGCGGTTCTCCTGCTCCCGGCGGCGGAGAGAGGCCTCCAAACCCTCCAGAACACAACGCTTGCGCAGGCGTTCGACCGTCGAAGCGCCGATGCCCAGGCCGCGCGCGAGGTCCACATCCCGGAGTTTGCCGCCGTCGCGCCCCTCGTCTGCCATCAGCAGAATCTGCGCCCGACGACGACGCCAGGCGGCTCCGGTACCGTCGACGATCGCCTGGAGTTCCCGGCGCTCCGACGCCGAAAGGCGCACTCGAGCCGGGTAGGAGGGGTCGTTGCCGAGCCCCTCCCCCCAGTTACGGTAGGAATGCGCATTGCTGCGCACCCCCCGCACAGATCCGGACATGGACGTTAATCCATCCGGCTCCTACCTCGAGTGCTTGACGGCAAACCGCTGGTCCGGCCATGGGTGGCGGATGGTTGCGCGCGGCCAAAGAATTTTGGTCATGCGCTCCAGCCGCTTCCAGTCGAAACGGTGGCGCTGGGAGCGGCGGCGTATCGCCCGCATCCATAGGCGTTGCAGCCTTTGGCGGAACGTGCGCAGCCACCGGGTCGCTCCCGGGACGGCGTAGTAGTTGAGCCAGCCTTGACAGACCCGCCCTAGCCACGTGCCGACCTCCCATAGGTCGTAGTGCCATCGTTTGCGAAGCACCACCCCGATGCGCGTCAAGGTCCTTGTGACCCGTTTTGCGATCGGCTTGCGCCCAAGCCTGAAGTGTCCGGCCCGGGTCTTCGTGCAGAAGTGCCTGAAGCCCAAGAAGTCGAACGTCTCCGGCTTGCCCGCCCCGCGCTTCCGGCGGTTCGCCGTGGCGAACCGGCCGAACTCGACCAGACGGGTTTTGTCCGGATGGAGGCCGAGCCCAAAGCGCTCCAGCCTCTCCCGAACGTCGCGAAGGTATTGCTCCGCATCCCGCTTGTACTGAAACCCGACCACGATATCGTCCGCATAGCGGACCATGATCGCTTGACCGCCCGGAACCTTCGGACGCCATGCCTTGTGAAACCACAGATCCAACACGTAGTGCAGGAACACGTTCGCCAGGCAGGGGCTGACAATCGCACCCTGCGGCGAACCCACCCCGGTGTCGCTCCATGATCCGTCGGTCATGACGCCAGCGTTCAGCCATTTGTGGATCAGACGGATCACCCGCCTGTCGCCAATGCGGTGCTCCAGGAACTTGATCAGCCAATCCCTCGGGATGGTGTCGAAGAATGCCCGGATATCTGCATCGACAATCCAGTTGACCTTGCGCCGCTCGATCCCGAACGCCAGGGCGTCGAGAGCGTCATGCGCCCCTCGGCCCGGTCGGAACCCGTAGCTGAAGCCCAGGAACTCCACCTCAAAGATCGGTGTCAGGATCACATCCACAACTGCCTTCTGGACGATCTTGTCCTCCAGTGCAGCAATCCCGAGCGGTCGTGTCCCGCCGTCCGGCTTGGGTATCTCAACCCGCCGAACCGGCGACGCCCGGTACGCTCCTCCACGGTGCAGGCGCGAGTGCAAGTCGAGCAAACGCTCGTCCAGATCTTCGCCATAGGCCTCCCACGTCACGCCGTCGACTCCGGCCGCGGCTTCCTTCTTCAGGCCGAGCCAGGCCGACCGGAGCACCTCCGGCGTGATGTGGTGAAAGAGTGCAGTAAGACGCTCCTTCGGGTTCCTCTCTACAGCTTTCCGTATCCGGTCCGCCGCCTGTGGCACGCGTGCCCGACCCTGCGTTCGGCGCGTGCTTTGGCGTCCCGAATTCCCCTTGGTTGGGGCCCTTTCCTCCAGCAACTCCGCAGGAGCTGACGCTCCCTTGTTCGCCGCCTTCCCAGGTCGTACGGCCCCATCCGACTTCTTCAAACCGTTCGTCATAGGCTTCGGGTTTCTCCTTCCCTACGCGGTCCCGCCACGATCGGCGGGACAGCTTGAAGATCTCCCAGGGTCCCAACAGAAGACGTACGGACGTGTATGGGTTCTCTGACACCGCGGGGCTCGCCGGCATCTCACCAAATCGATGCCTGCGATGTTGCCTTCGGCCGATCTGAAAACCTCGGCACCCCGGATCATCGTATTTTCGGTGCTCATTAGCCCCACCCATCCGCGCCGCTACCGACGCTTCGCCTGCCCCCTCGCGGGAACCGACGCACGGCTCGCGGAGAAACGCGGTTTGGTTACTCCTTCGTTCCAGGGGACTCTCACCCCCTGTCTTCTGCCAGTTCGCCTGGCACACCAGATCCGGACGTGCCCGCATTAGGGCATCCGGTTCCTTACAGGACAGGTTCGCTCAAGCGGTCCCGTATCCGTGCATGATCTTGGCCGTCGGCATGCCGGGCATCCTTCTCCAGGACGCCCGCCCGCAGCCATGGGTTGATCCTGCGACGGATGACACCGTCCTTGATCCACAGGTCCAGAAAGGCACGGAGTTCCCGATGCGGGATGCTGTCGAAATCCTTCGACACCTCCGCATCGACCACCCCGCGCTTCTTCTTCGCCTGCGCGGCGATCCACTGTCGTTCCGTGGACGGGTTGGAAGCTCTCAGTGTCTCTTCCACCGTTTCCCTCCAGTGGTTCTGTTCCTGCAGCACGCCCCTTCCCTCCAGCGGCACCCGGTGGACCCGGTTCCCCGCCTTCGCCGGTACTATGAGCGAGCTACGACTTCCGGTTTCCGTCTGGCCTTCGGCTCATGGGTTTCGCCAGCCGGCTCCGCAGGCTCGACCTGCGGGCAGAAACAGGATCTCCCAGGTTCCCTGGCAAGCCATCCCGCGGCTTTGCGTCGTTCTCTGACCCCGGACGGTCCATTGCGCCTTGCCCATGCATGCGGCACTCCGGTACGGCCCCCACTGCTCGAAAGATGAAGGCACCGACATTGAGGATTACGAGGCTCCATAGCGACGCTTCGCCGCCCGCTGTGTACGCTTCACGACGTGCGTTACCGCACGCCATGCCACACTCGCTCCCGGCTGGCGGGCTCACCTTTGCCGGGCGGGGGTCGAACCCGCAGGCTTGCGACGAAAGGTTTCAACCTACGTCATGGTTTCCCCCTCTCCAGGGCTTGGCCTGGCGCAAGCCGGGTAGGAGGGGTCGTTGCCGAGCCCCTCCCCCCAGTTACGGTAGGAATGCGCATTGCTGCGCACCCCCCGCACAGATCCGGACATGGACGTTAATCCATCCGGCTCCTACCTCGAGTGCTTGACGGCAAACCGCTGGTCCGGCCATGGGTGGCGGATGGTTGCGCGCGGCCAAAGAATTTTGGTCATGCGCTCCAGCCGCTTCCAGTCGAAACGGTGGCGCTGGGAGCGGCGGCGTATCGCCCGCATCCATAGGCGTTGCAGCCTTTGGCGGAACGTGCGCAGCCACCGGGTCGCTCCCGGGACGGCGTAGTAGTTGAGCCAGCCTTGACAGACCCGCCCTAGCCACGTGCCGACCTCCCATAGGTCGTAGTGCCATCGTTTGCGAAGCACCACCCCGATGCGCGTCAAGGTCCTTGTGACCCGTTTTGCGATCGGCTTGCGCCCAAGCCTGAAGTGTCCGGCCCGGGTCTTCGTGCAGAAGTGCCTGAAGCCCAAGAAGTCGAACGTCTCCGGCTTGCCCGCCCCGCGCTTCCGGCGGTTCGCCGTGGCGAACCGGCCGAACTCGACCCGACGGGTTTTGTCCGGATGGAGGCCGAGCCCAAAGCGCTCCAGCCTCTCCCGAACGTCGCGAAGGTAGTGCTCCGCATCCCGCTTGTACTGAAACCCGACCACGATATCGTCCGCATAGCGGACCATGATCGCTTGACCGCCCGGAACCTTCGGACGCCATGCCTTGTGAAACCACAGATCCAACACGTAGTGCAGGAACACGTTCGCCAGGCAGGGGCTGACAATCGCACCCTGCGGCGAACCCACCCCGGTGTCGCTCCATGATCCGTCGGTCATGACGCCAGCGTTCAGCCATTTGTGGATCAGACGGATCACCCGCCTGTCGCCAATGCGGTGCTCCAGGAACTTGATCAGCCAATCCCTCGGGATGGTGTCGAAGAATGCCCGGATATCTGCATCGACAATCCAGTTGACCTTGCGCCGCTCGATCCCGAACGCCAGGGCGTCGAGAGCGTCATGCGCCCCTCGGCCCGGTCGGAACCCGTAGCTGAAGCCCAGGAACTCCACCTCAAAGATCGGTGTCAGGATCACATCCACAACTGCCTTCTGGACGATCTTGTCCTCCAGTGCAGCAATCCCGAGCGGTCGTGTCCCGCCGTCCGGCTTGGGTATCTCAACCCGCCGAACCGGCGACGCCCGGTACGCTCCTCCACGGTGCAGGCGCGAGTGCAAGTCGAGCAAACGCTCGTCCAGATCTTCGCCATAGGCCTCCCACGTCACGCCGTCGACTCCGGCCGCGGCTTCCTTCTTCAGGCCGAGCCAGGCCGACCGGAGCACCTCCGGCGTGATGTGGTGAAAGAGTGCAGTAAGACGCTCCTTCGGGTTCCTCTCTACAGCTTTCCGTATCCGGTCCGCCGCCTGTGGCACGCGTGCCCGACCCTGCGTTCGGCGCGTGCTTTGGCGTCCCGAATTCCCCTTGGTTGGGGCCCTTTCCTCCAGCAACTCCGCAGGAGCTGACGCTCCCTTGTTCGCCGCCTTCCCAGGTCGTACGGCCCCATCCGACTTCTTCAAACCGTTCGTCATAGGCTTCGGTTTTCTCCTTCCCTACTCGGTCCCGCCTCGACCGGCGGGACAGCTTGAAGATCTCCCAGGGTCCCAACAGAAGACGTACGGACGTGTAGGGGTTCTCGGACACCGCGGGGCTCGCCGGCATCTCACCCAATCGATGCCTGCGATGGTGCCTTCGGCCGATCTGAAAACCTCGGCACCCCGGATCATCGTCTTTTCGGTGCTCATTAGCCCCACCCATCCGCACCGCTGCCGACGCTTCGCCTGCCCCCTCACGGGAGCCGACGCACGGCTCGCGGAGAAACGCGGTTTGGTTACTCCTTCGTTCCAGGGGACTTTCACCCCCTGTCTTCTGCCAGTTCGCCTGGCACACCAGATCCGGACGTGCCCGCATTAGGGCATCCGGTTCCTTACAGGACAGGTTCGCTCAAGCGGTCCCGTATCCGTGCATGATCTTGGCCGTCGGCATGCCGGGCATCCTTCTCCAGGACGCCCGCCCGCAGCCATGGGTTGATCCTGCGACGGATGACACCGTCCTTGATCCACAGGTCCAGAAAGGCGCGGAGTTCCCGATGCGGGATGCTGCCGAAATCCTTCGACACCTCCGCATCGATCACCCCGCGCTTCTTCTTCGCCTGCGCGGCTATTCACTGTCGTTCCGTGGACGGGTTGGAAGCTCTCAGTGTCTCTTCCACCGTTTCCCTCCAGTGGTTCTGTTCCTGCAGCACGCCCCTTCCCTCCAGCGGCACCCGGTGGACCCGGTTCCCCGCCTTCGCCGGTACTATGAGCGAGCTACGACTTCCTGTTTCCGTCTGGCCTTCGGCTCATGGGTTTCGCCAGCCGGCTCCGCAGGTTCGACCTGCGGGCAGAAACAGGATCTCCCAGGTTCCCTGGCAAGCCATCCCGCGGCTTTGCGTCGTTCTCTGACCCCGGACGGTCCATTGCGCCTTGCCCATGCATGCGGCGCGCCGGTGCGGCCCCCACTGCTCGAACGATGAAGGCACCGACATTGAGGATTACGAGGCTCCATAGCGACGCTTCGCCGCCCGCTGTGTACGCTTCACGACGTGCGGTACCGCACGCCATGCCACACTCGCTCCCGGCTGGCGGGCGCACCTTTGCCGGGCGGGGGTCGAACCCGCAGGCTTGCGACGAAAGGTTTCACCCTACGTCATGGTTTCCCCCTCTCCAGGGCTTGGCCTGGCGCAATCGAGCTTCCTGCCCTGAGGGTTGGCCAGGATCCACTCCGATCCCCGCACCGAACCCCTGCAGGCAGGCTCGGTTCCCGGAAACCGGATCCGTCCGATCCCCAAGAGAGTGTGAGCGCCTGCACGTTCGGCATCGGGTCTGTGGGGATGAACCAGAAAGCGCCGTACCGATCGGACGCTCACGCGTGCCGACACGCACCGACACGGGGCCGACACGGACCGACACGGACCGACACGGAAATCTTGCCAGAATACTGTCGTCAGTTCAACGTTTCCGTACTACTAGGGTACCGGCCAGTACTCGGTCGGGATCGTCCCGCTCAAGGGTGTCGGTGTCGGTGTCGAAGGCATGAGGCCTGGGCGCAGGGAGGACGAGGTCGAGCGACGCAGCAAGATCAGGCAGACCTGCGCGTGCCGAGGCAAGGCACAGCTCTCCCTTCGCATTGCGCCACCCCTCGCGCTCGCACCATCCCCGCGCCAGGGACGAGCGGGTGCTGCCCTCGGCAGCCGACGCCGCCTTCAGCCAGTCAACCGTCGTCGCGGACAGATATCGAAAGCCGATCCTCATGGGCCATCATGTACGGCCTCATGAACAACGAGTCAAGCATGTCCGGTTGAAAGGTCCGATCCCCGTACTGCTTCCGGTTCCGGATTTCCGCAGGGGCCGGAAACCCGCGCCGCCGTCCCGGGGTCGTTCACCGGCCCGCGCAGACGATCGCAATCCCACCCGAGTCCGGATTCCGGAAACCCGCCGCCGGAATCCTCCACAGAGCCATGCCCGAGCACCACTCCGTGCCGGACCGGCCGGTTGAGGGCACGCCGGGACGGACACCCTGTCCGAGAGCCCGAACCACGGGACGAGACCAGACGGGTCGGCATGAGGGAGGGAATGCCCGCACCACCGCGAGGCCATCGTCTCGGAACTTCCTGTTCAGGACCGCTCTTTCGATCTTGATTGCGCCGGGTTTCCGTTGCCGGCGGAAATTTCCCGCATGGTGAACTCCCGTGAAAATCACGGATATCATGCCGCTTCCATGTCGATGTCTCCGACACCGTTACCGACAGGAGAATTTCCGTCCCCGGAATACCGGGATTCGCAAACCACCGCCCCATCGATCTTCGTTTCCGGGAGAACAGCATTCCATGCGTGGACATCTCGCTGGCCAATCACAAAGCAGGCGCTGCAATTTCTTTATATTTCCGATAGATTTGTCCCTTTCTGATTGACAGCGGGCCGGTTTCCGTCTAAGGGTTTCCGGCCGCGGCGCCCAGCTGCCCGTTCGTGCGGCCATGCCTGCAACCGAAACGCGCCCGCGGCCCCGAGATTCCGTCGACAGGGAGATTCCAATGATGCGGAAGGTATTCGTTGTGGCATTGGCTGCAATCGTGCTGCCGGCGACGATCGGCACCGCCCGGGGCGCCACACTGGACGACCTCCGGGCAGCCGGCCAGTTGAAATGCGGGATCAATACCGGCCTTGCCGGGTTTGCCAGCACCGACGATGCCGGAAACTGGGTGGGATTCGATGTCGACTACTGCAAGGCCCTGGCCGCCGCGGTGCTGGGCAGCCCCGACCGGATCCAGTACGTCAGCCTGACCGGCAAGAACCGCTTTCCGGCGCTCCAGTCGGGAGAAGTCGACGTGCTGTCCCGGAACACCACGTGGACCTTTTCCCGGGACGTGGACCTCGGGTTGACGTTCGTCGGGGTCAACTACTACGACGGCCAGGGGTTCATCGGTCCCAGGAGCCTGGGGGTTTCCAGCGCCCTGGAGCTGGACGGCGCCTCGATCTGCATCCAGACCGGAACCACGACCGAACTGAACCTCGCGGATTTTTTCCGCAATCACGGCATGACCTACGAGCCCGTCCCCATCGAGACCAACGCCGAGGCCCGCACCGCGTACGAAAAGGAGCGATGCGACGTGTACACCTCGGATGCATCCGGTCTTGCCGCCACCCGATCCACGTTCGCCAACCCGGACGACCATGTGATCTTCCCGGAGATCATCTCGAAGGAACCGCTCGGACCCTTGGTGCGCCAGGGAGACGAGCAGTGGGCAGACATCGCACGATGGGTGCTGAACGCCCTGATTTCGGCCGAGGAGCTGGGCATCACCCAAGCCAACGTCGAATCCCTGGCCCTGCCGGACGGCGGGTCGGAGCACCCGGAGGTACAGCGCCTGCTCGGCAGCCGGGGAAGCATGGGGGCCATGCTCGGACTCGAAGCCGACTGGGCGGTCCAGGCCATCCGGGCCGTGGGAAACTACGGCGAGGTGTTCGACCGGCACTTGGGGCCGGACACGCGGCTGGGACTGGAGCGCGGGTTGAACGCTCCGTATTCCGACGGCGGAATCCTCTACTCTCCACCGTTCCGCTGACGCCTCCTGCACGGGTCGGAGCGGTCATGACGGCCGAGTCCCTGCGCCGTTCCCGACTGCCTGTCTCCCGGCGGCCGCAGTGAACCCGACCCTCGCTGCTCCGGCGCGGACCCGGGTCCAGCGGCTCGGCCATCTCTGGACCGACGAACGGTTGCGGGGGATCGCCTTCCAGTTGTTCGTCCTCGCCGGGCTCGCGCTGTTCCTCGCGTTCATCATCTGGAACGCGGCGACCAATCTTCAGCGTGCCGGACTGGCCTCCGGATACGGCTTTCTCCGGGACACGGCGTCGTTCGACATCAATCAGCGGCTGATCGACTACGACTCGACCTCGAGCTACGGACGCGCGTTTCTCGTCGGCGGGCTCAACACCGTTCTCGTGGCGGTGCTCGGAATCGCCGCGGCCACGGTCATCGGTCTGATCGTGGGTCTGATGCGGCTGTCCAGCAATTTCCTGGTCAGCCGCATCGCCACGGTCTACGTCGAACTCACCCGCAACGTTCCGCTGCTGCTGCAGATCATCTTCTGGTGGGTCATCATCCTGGCCCTGCCCAAGGTGCGCGACAGCCTGTCCATCGCCGACATCGTCTTCCTCAACAATCGCGGCATCCGCATGCCGCAACCGATGTTCGAGGATGGCGCCGGTCTGGTGCTGGGATTCGCCGGCGCCGGTGCCATCGGCGCCTTCGGTCTGGCACGGTGGGCCCGAAGGCGGCACGAGCGGACGGGACAGACCTTTCCGGTGGGCTGGAGCACGGCCGGACTGGTCCTCGGGCTTCCGGCCCTGTCGATGCTGTTTGTGGGTCTGCCCATCGATCTCGACCTTCCCCTGAAGGAACGGTTCAACTTTGCCGGCGGGTTCAACGTCACGCCCGAATTGATCGCGTTGTGGGCGGCGTTGTCGCTGTATACCGGGGCATTCATTTCCGAAGTGGTGCGATCGGGCATCCTTGCCGTACACAAGGGACAACTGGAAGCGGCGCGGGCGATCGGTCTGTCGGCCGGGCTGCGGACCCGCAAGATCATTCTTCCGCAAGCCCTGCGGGTCATCATCCCCCCGCTCACGAACCAGTACCTGAATCTGACCAAGAACTCCTCTCTGGCAGTGGTGATCGGCTATCAGGATATCGTGTCCATTGGAGAAACCGTACTGAATCAGAGCGGACAGGCCCTCGAGGTCATCTCCATCTACATGACCTTCTATCTGACGCTCAGTCTTCTGACGTCGCTTCTCATGAACTGGTACAACCAGCGCACGGCCTTGGTGCGCAACCGGTAAGGGGACCGATGTTTTTCCGAGACCGCGACCAGATGGTCCCCGCCCGCGCCGCGCCGGTCACCGAGGTCGGGATCATCGGCTGGATGCGTCTCAACCTGTTTTCCAGCCCTGCGAGTACCGGACTGACGGTGGCCTCGCTTGCGCTGCTGTGGCTGACCGTGCCGCCGTTCGTCGACTGGGTGCTGATCAAGGCGCAGTTCGCGGGAGACAGCGGCGATGCCTGCTCGGGTGCGGGTGCGTGCTGGGCCTGGGTCGACCAACGCCTGACCCAGTTCTTCTACGGTTTCTACCCGGCCGAGGAACACTGGCGCGTCAACGTGACCGCCGTACTGCTGGTACCGGCCATCCTGTACGTGCTGGTCGACCGACTTCCGGGATCCCGATTCGGCCGCTGGTTTTCCTTGGTCTACCCGCTGCTCGCAGCCTATCTTCTCGTCGGCGGCTTCGGCTTGGAGGTCATATCCAGCGACAAGTTCGGCGGATTCATGCTCAACATGGTGGTCGGCCTGACCGGAATCGTCCTGTCACTGCCCGTCGGAATCCTGTTGGCGCTGGGGCGTCAGTCCCGCCTGCCGGTGATTCGAGTCCTGTCGATCGCCTTCATCGAAGCCGTTCGCGGCGTTCCGCTGATCACGCTCCTGTTCGTGGCCATCGTGCTGCTGCAGCTGTTCCTGCCGCCGGAAGCCTCCCTCGATCAGCTGCTGCGGGTGATCATCATGGTCACGCTGTTCGCCTCGGCCTACATGGCCGAGGTCGTGCGCGGCGGCCTGCAGGCCGTTCCGAAAGGGCAAATCGAAGGAGCCCAGGCGGTCGGGCTCGGCTACTGGCGGACCATGCGGCTCGTCGTTCTTCCGCAAGCGTTGCGGATCTCCATCCCGGGGATCGTCAACACGTTCATTGGACTATTCAAGGATACCACACTGGTGATCATCATCGGACTGTTCGACCTCCTGGGTCACGCTCGTTTGCTGCAGACCAGCCCGGACTGGATCGGGAACGTCGACCACGAGACCTATTTGTTGTCGGCCGCGATCTTTTTTCTCGTGTGCTTCCTCATGTCGCGCTACTCGGTCTCCCTGGAAAGGAAGCTGAGCAAGGACCGTCACTAGAAGGACCGACCATGCCCAACGCAATACCCGCATCCGAACCCGCACCCGTAATCCGGATTTCGAGCCTGAACAAGTGGTTCGGAACGTTTCATGTCCTTCGCGACATCAACCTGTCGATCGCCGCGCAGGAACGGATCGTGATTTGCGGGCCGTCGGGTTCCGGAAAGTCCACCCTGATTCGCTGCATCAACCGGCTGGAAGAGCACCAGGAAGGCGCCATCGTGGTCGACGGCACGACCCTGACCCGGAATCTCAAGAACATCGATCTGGTCCGGCGAGACATCGGCATGGTGTTCCAGCAATTCAATCTCTTTCCGCATCTGACGATCCTCGAGAACTGCACGCTGGGGCCGATCTGGGTACGAAAGATGTCGCGCAGCGCAGCGGACGCGATCGCCATGAAGTTCCTGGAGCGAGTCCAGATTCTCGACCAGTCGGCGAAGTATCCCGGCCAGCTGTCGGGAGGCCAGCAGCAGCGCGCGGCCATTGCCAGGGCGCTCTGCATGGAACCGCGCGTCATGCTGTTCGACGAGCCCACCTCGGCCTTGGATCCCGAAATGATCAAGGAAGTCCTCGACGTGATGACGGACCTGGCAGAAAGCGGGATGACGATGATCATCGTGTCGCACGAAATGGGGTTCGCGGCGAAGGTGGCCGACCGCATGATCTTCATGGATGAAGGCCAGATCGTGGAAGAGAATACGCCCAAGGCCTTCTTTGACGATCCGCAGTCCGACCGCACCAAGCTGTTCCTCAGCCAGATTCTTCGACACTAGTCACCCGCCGAGCCCGAACTCGGGATTCCCGGGCCGTGCGTTCACGCGCCCTAGCGAACCGCGCGAGGATTCCCGGGCCTGGCCCGCCGATTCTTCCAGGGCCCGCGCCAGATGTCGCCCCGATCGATCATGTCGTGCGACAGGCGGAACAGGTCGCCCTCCGGGAATTCGGCGGCCATCAGGTCTTCCAGCACCACGACCGTCGAGCGTTGCTGCACATCCATCAGGGTCCAGCCCACGAGGTCGAACGGGTCGCGCTGGAACACCAGTTCGATCCAGCCGGGAACCCGAACGCCGTCGTCGTCCAGCATGGCAATGCGCACCGCAAGGCGATCGTTGCTCTCGGCAATCCGGAGAATCTCCAGAGGATCGCCCGGGACCGGGCTCCGCCCGTCGAGCAGCACCCGCAACGGCAGCGCGTCGAGTGCCAGATGCGCGGTTTGCCCCGCATCGGGATCATGATACACCAGCCAGGTTCCGTCGGCGACCAGAACCGTGCTGTCGGGCGGTTCGTATTCGATTCGGGCCTTTCCCGGGGGAGCCACCGCCATCCAGCCCTTCCGCAAGGTCCCGTCCGGATCCTGCTGGAGGAACCGCGCCGTCAGGTGCGGCAGCGCTTCCAGGAACGACCACACCTGATCCAGGCGCGGGTCGTCCTCCGCACGAACGGAACCGCTGCCGATCACGCCGCACAGCAGCACCGTACCGAGAGCCCGCTTCATGCCCGGGCCCCGCGCGGTCAACCGATCACCTCGCGTTTCCCCGTGTGATCGGCCGGACTCACGATCCCGTCGTTCTCGAGTTGATCGATCATGCGGGCCGCGCGGTTGTATCCGATCTGGAGGTGGCGCTGGAGCAAGCTGGTCGACGCCTTGCCCTTGTGCCGCAACAGGGCGACCGCGTCATCATACAGGGCATCGCGTCCGTGGTTTTCGACCGCTGATTCCGCGTCGGCGGTTTCGCTGACCTCTTCGGTCACCGCAAGGTTGTAGTCCGTTTCGATTCCGAGATTCCGCAGGTAGTTCGTCACGCGCTCGACTTCCTCATCGCTGACGAACGGGCCGTGCACCCGCTGTACCCTCCCGCCGCCGCGCAGGTACAGCATGTCGCCCCGGCCGAGCAGCTGCTCGGCTCCCTGATCCCCGAGGATCGTACGGCTATCGGTGGCGGACGATACCTGAAAGCTGATTCGGCAGGGGAGATTGGCCTTGATCGTGCCGGTCACCACGTCCACGGACGGACGCTGGGTCGCGACAATCAGGTGGATGCCCGCGGCGCGGGCCTTCTGCGCCAGCGCCTGGATCGCGAGTTCGAACTCCTTCCCGGCGCTCAGGATCAGGTCGGCCATCTCGTCGACGACGATGACGAGATACGGAAAGGGCTGCGGTTCGAGGGTCTGGGTCTCGTAGACCGGGCTCCCGGTTTCGGCATCGAATCCCGTCTGAACCTCCCGCGACAACGGTCGTCCGGACGCCACCGCATCCTCGACCTTGCGGTTGTAGGCACCCACGTTGCGCACCTGCAGCAGCGACATGGTCTGATAGCGCGCGTTCATTTCCCGCACGGCCCAGCGCAGCGCGGCCACGGCCTTGTTCGGATCCGTCACGACCGGATGCAGGAGGTGCGGAATGCCCTCGTATACCGAAAGCTCCAGCATCTTCGGGTCGATCATGATCAACCGCAGACGGTCGGGCGGCAGTCGGTAGAGCAACGAAAGCACCATGCCGTTCAGGCCGACCGATTTTCCGGATCCGGTCGTCCCTGCGATCAGAAGGTGCGGCATGCCCGACAGGTCCGCCGTGACCGGCCCGCCATTGATGTCCTTGCCCAACGCCATGATCAGGTCGTTGCGCTGTTGCTCGAACAGCTCCGATCCCAGGATTTCTCGCAGGTAGACGGTTTCGCGGCTTGCGTTCGGGAGCTCGATGCCGATCGCGTTGCGGTCGGTGACCACCGCGATGCGCGCCGCCTGTACCGACATCGACCGGGCGATGTCCGGCGCGAGCGAGATCACCCGGCGGGACCGGATTCCCGGCTCCGGTTCGAAGTCGTACCGGGTGACCACGGGACCGGACAGGATGCGGCCCACGATGCCGGAGATCCCGAATTCGGCCAGCACCGTCTCCAGCATGCGGGCGTTCGCCTCCTGACCCTCGACGCTGTCGGCCACCGGTTTCGGGGGCTTGCGCAGCAAGCTGAGCGGCGGAAGCCGGAATGCCTCTCCCTCCATGTCGAGCGCGGCCTGCCGTTCCTCGTCCTCGCGCCGGCCCGTACGCATGGATCCTGCCGCCTGCACCCGACGCCGGCGCCTCTTCCGGCCGCTTCGCCGGTCGGGCCGGTCGGACAGGGAATCCAGCGTCGGCGCCACCCGCTCTGCCGACGCACCCGACCGGGCAACCGACAGGCCGACGGTCAGTCGCCGAGCGCCGCTCCAGATCCTGGCGAGGCCCTTGCCCAGATCCACCCAGTCGGATCCCTGCATGGCCGAAGCGTACCACCAGGCGGTCACGGCCGAGGTCGCGGAGAGCGTGACCATGGTCGCCCGAAACCAGGACTGCCGGGCCAGTTCGGGACCGATCAGCGCCGCGCCGGCGTCCACGGCCTGGGCCAAGCCCGCGCCCGCAAAACTCCATCCTGCCGCTCCGGGTCCGAACCAAGCGGCCGTCAGCGTGATCAGCACCAGTGCGCCGGCCAACGCCAGCAGCCGCCGCCGAAACCGGGGCAGCACTTGCGAACGGGCCAGGCGCCACCCCCAGCACCACACGGTCAGCGCGACCACCAGCGCGGCCGGCATTCCGATCCAGTTTCTGAGGTCGGCACTGATCCGTGCACCCGGCGCGCCCAGCCAGTTCACGGGCGGGCGGTTCGCATGCACCAGCCTGGAAGGATCACCGGAGTCGGACGAGATCAGGACGAGCACGAGCGTGGCGCCGCCACCCAGAAGGCAGAATCCCAGTACGCGGAGCGCCAACCTCCCCCAAGCATCCGTGCGCCGGTAGCCGCGCAGCCCGTGCTGATTCCTGCGGTTCGCCACGCGCTCGATCCATGCTACCACTGCACGCGCCTCGCCGAACGGGAGTGCGGATCCGGCGCTGACAGATCAGAGCTCCGAGTCTTCTGCCGCTCGTCGGTTTCCCGACCGCACGGTGCGTCCATGGCCGGGTTCCGTCAAGCGTCTGCCGGGGCCGCCGTCACCGGCCGGTCAGGGCGCGCACCCGCCGAGCGCCTCGGCCACCCGTTCCAGCCCGACCCGTACCGCATCGACCGGCGGCACCAGCGCGACCCGAATGTGGCGGTCGGCCTCCCCCGGGGCACTGGCGAGATAGCCGCCGGGCATGACCTTCACTCCGGCCGCGCTCCAGAGGGTCCGGGCGGCCCGCTCGCCCTCTCCGACCTCAAGCCAGAGAAAAAACCCGCCGGCCGGCCGGAAGAACCCGAACCGGCCGGACAGGATGTCTTCGGCCACCTGGAACTTCCTTCGGTAGAGCGCCCGATTCTCTTCGACATGCGTATCGTCCTGCCACAGTGCGGCCGCCGCTGCCTGCACGGGAAGCGGCTGCTGTCCGCCACCATACGTCCGCATGCGCAGAAAGGCCTCAAGAAACCCGGCGTCGCCCGCGACGAATCCCGACCGCAGTCCGGGCACGTTGGAGCGCTTGGACAACGAATGGAAGCTGACCACATTCGCAAGGTCGCCACCGAGTTCCCGAACCGCCTCCATCACGCCGGTCGGCGGCCCTTCCCAGTAGATTTCCGCGTAGCACTCGTCCATGACCAGGAGGGCTCCGGCCGCGCGCGTCCGGTGGATCAGGCGGCACAGGTACGCCCGATCCGCCGCCGCGCCGTGCGGATTGGCCGGGGAACACAGATAGAAGAGTGCGGTCCGCCGCCATACCTCGTCCGGGATCGCGTCGAGATCCGGCAGGAATCCGCCGGACCGGGAACAGGGCAGGAACACGGGCTCCGCCCCCGCGACCACCGCGGCACCGCGGTACACCTGATAGAACGGATCCGGCATCAAGACCAGCGGCGGGCGTCCGCCCCGGTTCTCGGGCACGGCCGCAAGGGCCACCGCAAACAGCCCTTCCCGGGTCCCTGCCACCGGCAGCACGTGTCGATCCGGATCGATCATGTCGTTCGGCAGCCGGTAGCGTCGCACCAGCCACTCCGCACATGCGGTACGAAGTGCGCCGGTGCCGCGGGTCGGGGGATACCGGCCCCACTCGCCGGCATGACGCTGCAGCGTCTCGGCCAGGAGGGGTGGGGGCGGATGCTGCGGCTCGCCGATCGACATCACGATCGGAGGATCCGATGCGGCCGGCCCGCCGGCCAGCAACCGGTCCAGTCGCCGGAACGGATAGTCGTGCAGCCGCAGGAGGCGCGGATTGACGGGCGCGGACATCAGTCGGCCGGCATGCGGAAGCGGGTCGGGATGGGGCTGCCGGCCCGACGGGCCCGCTCCGACCGGGCCGTCCGGCCGGCGCGGGGGGCGCCGGCCGCCCTAGCTCCCGATCGTCGGACCGGCGGCGGCCCGGTCACTCACGTCGCACGGCCGGGGACGAACTCGGGGTATGACACGAGCCCGATTTCGACCGCATCGGAACCGTGCATCTCCTCTTCCTCGTCGAGCCGAATTCCCAGGATCCGCTTCACCGCGTACCAGGCCAGCAGACTGACCAGGAAGGCGAACAGGCCGACCGCGACGATCCCCGCCAACTGGGCGGCGAGACGGGCGTCGGGGTTGGTGATGCAGACCGCCAAGGTCCCCCAGATCCCGCAAAACAGGTGTACCGGGATCGCGCCGACGACATCGTCCAACTTGAGCCGGTCGAGAAACGGAACCCCTACCGCCACGATGATCCCGCCGACCCCGCCGATGAGGATGGCCTCGACGAACGTCGGGGTGAGAGGTTCGGCCGTAATGCTGACCAGACCGCCCAAGGCCCCATTCAGAATGAGCGTGACGTCAAGCCGACGGTAGAACCCGTAGTACATGGCCGTCGCCGCGAGCACTCCGCCGCATCCGGCGAGATAGGTATTCGCGTACACGCGCGACATGGAACTTGCATCGGCCACCGATGCGAGGGCCAGCTGCGAGCCGCCGTTGAAACCGAGCCAGCCCAACCAGAGCACGAAGGCGCCGAGCGCCACCAGCGGCACCGCCGACGCCTGCATCGGATTCACGCTGCCGTCCGCGGCATACTTGCCGCGCCGCGCACCGAGGAGAATCACACCGGAGAGCGCACACCATCCGCCCACCGAGTGCACAACGGTGGATCCGGCGAAGTCGCTGAAGCCCAGTTCACCCAGCCAGCCGCCGCCCCACGACCAGGAACCCTGCACCGGGTAGATCACGGCGACGATCACGAGCGCGACCCACAGGAACGCGGTCACGCGGACGCGCTCGGCGACGGCCCCCGACACGATCGATGCCACGGTTCCGACGAACACCATCTGGAAGAACCAGTCCGAGGCGCCCGAGTAGGCGGAGCCCTCCGCCGTTTCCGTGGCCGGATCGGCAACTTCGAACAGGCTCAAGGACCCGATGTAGCCCCCGTCGACACCATCGTACATCAGGTTGTAACCGAACAGCGCGTAGGTCACGGCGGCCAGCGCATACAAACCGATCTTCTTCATGCAGATCGCGCCGGCGGACTTGGTCCGCACCATGCCGACTTCCAGCATGCAGAAGCCGACGGCCATTGCACAGACCAAGGCACCGTTCAAAAGGAACGAGACCGTATTGAATATGAAGGCCGTCTCGGCCGGCGTCGCCGCGGCCAAGGCGGTAGTCGGGCCGACGAGAAAGGCGGCGGCTACCGCTCCGAGCACAAGACAAGGGTTCACGCGATGCTCCGTTGGAATGCAATGTTCGGTCGGATGGAGAATCGGGTCGGTGCATCATTGCCGTGTCGCGCCGCGACGCCGAGCAGGACCATCGCCCAGTGGATCCTCTACTCTAGTCGGGAACGGCCTTGCCCGTCCACCCCATGCTTACGTACGGCAACGATCCCCGGGCGGTCGACGGGCCCGGTGCGAGGTGCCGGGCAGGAGGGGTCGGCGCCGATCCCTGCCCCCGCTGACCGTCAGGCTCGAGTGCCGGTACAGCCCGGGCTCCGGTCTTCCCCTGCCCAAGTCCTTCAATGAGACGTACGTACCTCGGTGCATTCCGGTCCGCCGGGCCGTGTGGCGGCATGCAAGACGGACCTCGATCCCGCAGCGCCGGCCCGGTGGAGGGGCGGACGACGGCGGCGGCCGGCCGGACCCGTCATGCGCGGACACGCGAACGGTGCAAGCGCGAGGAGTGGCGCAACGCGCGGGGCGGGCCCTGTGGGCCCGGGCGAGCCGGATTCAGCCCACACTGGCGGAGCACGCGGGGATCGGGCGGACGCACCCTCGGCCGGGGCCCTGCCGGACACCGGGCATGCCGGGCTGCGAGGCGGAGCGCACCTGCCCGGAACGGGAGCGGCCGTGCGCGTTGGCAGACCTCGGGGAGGAGGTCCCGCCGGTCCCGGTCGGCGACGCGCCGGACCGGCGTCGATGCCGCGAACGGCCGACCCCACCCGGTGCGCGACTTCGGAACGCAACCGGCCCGGAGTGCGTGCGCAAGATGGGTGTCGAGGCCGGCATTGCCCCCCGACCGCAGCGACGCCGGCGAGAGATTCGATTCCGGCTACTGGGCCTTGGGCAGGAGACGGGAGCGGGACGAACCGGTATCGCGCAGGGTCGGCGGCCTGCACTTCACGGCCGCACCCTCCACCCGCCGCGCGATCGATACGGAGGTCGTGCTGCCAGCCGTCCGGTCGTCGGCCGCGGCCCGGGGACGGCTCCGGATCCGAACCCCGCCGTCCTCGCCGGAACCCTGCTCCGGCCGGATCCGGCATTTCCCTCGAGGGGACACCGAGACTATAGTGCCGACCGTACCCACTTCGCAGGTTTCGCCCGATTCCCGGCGCTCGGGCCGGCGAGACCGGGACTGCAACGAACGACGGAGAATCCAAGGGCGAGCCGTTGCGATTCGGCAACGTTCGGGCGGACCCGCCCGGCGCGGCATCGGGACGAACCCGACGCGAAACCGGGTTCCACCGGACCGGAAGGCGCCCGGCCGGGCCGGCCCTGCTCTGCCGACCGCGACTGCGGAGCGCGACGGCGTCCCGGAACTGCCGGTCGGGGACGGCGAGACGCAGATCCGGAGAGGAGCACCGGAACGCCGCCCGGATCTTCGAACGCCGTCGATCCAGCTGGAGGATTCCAAGCATGCACGAACTCGTACGCATGAACGCCCGTGCGGTCGTCGCGGCGCTCAAGATCGGTCACGTGAGCCCGACCGAAGCCATCGACGCCGCACTTGCGCGGATCGCGGAAACCGAACCCTTGATCAACGCCGTTCCCACGGTGTGCGAAGCGCGGGCCCGATCCCGGGCCGAACGGCTGCCGCGCGCCGGACCGGACGAAGCAGGGTACCTGCACGGCCTCCCGATCCTCATCAAGGATCTCACCGATGTCGAGGGGGTTCGCACCACGTACGGCACGCCGATCTTCGCCGATCACGTGCCCGAACGCTCGGATCTCGTGGTCGAGAGAATCGAACGGAGGGGCGGGATCGTCCTCGGCAAGACGAACACGCCGGAATTCGGAGCCGGATCCCAGACCTTCAATTCCGTGTTCGGAACCACGCGCAATCCGTGGAATCCGACCAAGACGGTCGGCGGATCCTCCGGCGGAGCGGCGGCGGCACTGGCCGTGGGATCCGCCTGGCTGGCCACCGGCTCCGATCTCGGCGGCAGTCTTCGCAACCCGGCGTCGTTCTGCTCGGTCACGGGGATCCGCTGCAGTTCGGGAACCGTTCCGCATGGTCCGCGAGACCTGACCTGGGATTCGCTGATGATCGACGGCCCGATGGCGCGCGACATCGCCGACCTGGCGCTGTTTCTCGACACCATGACCGGGTTCGACGCCCGCGACCCGCTGTCGCGTCCCCGTCGGCCGGACCCGGACGGCGGACCCGCGACGTACGGCGATTCCCTGCACCCGGCACACTGGCCGGCGCCGCCCCGCCTCGGGCGGGTAGGCTGGACGACCGGGTACGGCTTCCTTCCCTGCGAGCCCGAAGTGGCCTCCATCGTCGAACGGGCCGTCGGGCGGTTCCAAGATCTCGGAGCCGAGGTGGTGCCGGCCGAACTCGACCTGCACGAGGCCGAGGACATCTTCCAGACCCTTCGCGCCGATCTCCTGGCCACCGAGAAGGGCGCGATCCATGCCCAGCACGGCACCGAGCTGAAAGCCGACCTCCGGCGGAACATCGAACGGGGACTGGCGCTGGAACGCAGTGCGGTCGGGCGAGCGGTGGTCGCGCGGGGGAGGATGCTGGAGAAAGTGCAGACCTTCTTCCGCGGTCACGATCTCCTGCTCGCGCCCGCAGCCATGGTGGCGCCGTTTTCGGTGGATGTACCCTGGCCGCGCGCCGTCGAGGACACCGAGTTCGACGACTACGTGGGCTGGCTGATGACGGCGGCGACGATCTCACTGACGGACTGTCCCGCACTCTCGGTGCCCTGCGGATTCACCGAGGCCGGGCTCCCGGTCGGCCTCCAGATGATCGCACCCGCCCGGCGCGAGGGAAGGCTCTTGTACTGGGCGCGCCGGTTCGAGGAACTCGCCGGGATCGCCGGCCGGGTACCGCGGGATCCTGCCCCTTCGTGACCTTCGGCCGCGCCGTGGTGTCGGCGATCCGGGATCTCGCGCGAAGACCGGTACTGACCTGGGTTCTGGTCAACGCCCTCGCAGCTGCCGGAGCCGTGATGGCGTTCTGGTGGGCCTTGGCGTCCTGGCTTCTGCCCGTGTCCACAGGGTTCGCATGGCTGGATGGATGGCTGACCGACTACCTGATCTTCGGCGTCGGCGCGCCCCTGGCGTGGACGATCACGGTCCTGCTCTTTCCCGCCGTGGTGACCACGTTCGCCGGCCTGTTCGCCGACCGGATCGCTGCAGCCGTCGAGCGGACCCACTATCCGCACGTGACCGCACGGGACCTGGGGATCCTGTCCGGGATCGAAGCGGGGCTGCGGCTCCTCGGCACCTCGGCCGCAATCGGGCTCCTGGTGATCGGACCGCTCTGGTTGCTGTTCGCCGGGATGCCCGTCTGGTTTCCGCTCTGGTTCGCCATTCTCGGCTACCTGCTGGGACGCGAGTACTTCGATGCCGTCGCCGGCCGCCGCTGCTCCCTCGACGCGGTCGCGAAGCTCCGGAATGCCCGGTTTCTCGAGTTCTGGGCCGCGGGGCTGCTGATCGCAGGCGCGTTCCTGATGCCGTTTTCCGCCTGGTTCGCGCCGAGCTTCGGGACGGCGCTGATGGTCCATGTCGTCGAACGGGGACTGTCGCGCGGGACGCCGCCGCACGGGCCGAGGCTGCGCACGGGCAAGGGCGGAAGCAGCGACGGCAGACGACGGCGGCCGTCTCGCGTGCAGGCCCGACCCGACTGCGAGACGGCCCGATTCGGCAACCCTCCCGGCGACACGCCGCCGCCCGGTGCGATCCGAAGAACGCAGGCCGGCGTCGGGCCGCCCCGGTTCCGAGGCGAACGGCTGCCCGGATCCCCCGGCCGCGAACGGGACGACGGCGCGGCGCTGCCTCGTCGGCACCGGCCGGCTTCGGAGCCGAATCCGTCCGCACGCCGCCGGCCGGCGGGCCGCTGCATGCATCACGAACGAGCCGCGCGTGCGGCCGGGGCCCGCCCGTGAACGGTTTCCGGATCCCGGTCCGCGCGTCAGCGGGTGCGGTCGGGGAACCGGCAGAGGTCGGAGATGCAGCAGGCAGCGCACTTCGGACGGCGGGCAGTGCACGTGTAGCGCCCGTGCAGGATCAACCAGTGATGCGCGTGCTGCCGATACGCTTCCGGCACCCGCCGGACCAGCGCCTTCTCGACTGCCAGCGGATCGCGTCCGGGCGCCAGTCCGGTCCGGTTGGAGATCCGGAAAATGTGGGTGTCCACCGCCATCGTGGGCTGGCCGAAGGCCACGTTCAGGACCACGTTGGCGGTCTTGCGGCCGACCCCGGGAAGGCTCTCGAGACTTTCCCGGCGGTCCGGGACGACGCCGTCGAAGTGCTCGATCAGCCGCCGGGACAGCGCGATCACGTTCTTCGCCTTGGTGCGGTACAGCCCGATCGTCCGAATGGCTTCCCGCAATCGTTCCTCGCCCAGCGCCACCATCGCCGCCGGATGGTCGACCGTTCGGAAGAGCGGGGCGGTGGCCCGGTTCACCCCGGCGTCCGTAGCCTGGGCGGACAGCACGACCGCCACCAGCAGCGTATAGGTATTGGTGTACTCGAGGTCGCTGCGCGGCGCCGGGTTCGCGTGGGCAAATCGGACGAAGGCCTCGGCCACATCCCTGAGCGGCATGGGCCGCCCGGAGCCGGTCGCGGTCACCGTTCGTGTCCTGCGTCCCGCCGCCCGGACGCGGGACCGCACTCGCTTACCAGTGCTCGCCGTACGGCCGCAGTTCGACCCGGAACGACCAAGCCGAGCGGTCCTGGTGCGACACCCGATAGATTTCTTCGGCAATGGCGCTCGGCTTGGCGAAGAATTCGTCGGGGCGATCCGGGGCCAGCAGCGGACGCGTGCGCGGCGTGTCGATCATCGCGTCGATGACGAAGTACGCGACATGGATGCCCTGGGGACCGAACTCGCGGGCCAGCGATTCCGACAGGATGAGCTGGGCAGCCTTGGTTGCGGCAAAGAAACCCCATTGCGCCTTGCCCCGCGTGGCCGACGTATTGCCGGTCACCATGATCGCACCGTGCCCGGCCTTGAGCATCGCCGGTACCGTCTCGCGCGCCAGCACGAACAGGGCCGTGGTGTTGACCCGGAAATTGGCTTCGAGATCGGCGAAGTCCTGCTCGAGGATCGGACCGCGCGTCGCCCGGGGTGCGTTGTGCACCACCACGCTCGGGGCGCCCAGGTCCGACCGAATACGTGCGACGGTATCGACCAGAGAATCCAGGTCGCCGACATCGCACGGATACGCCTTGGCATGCTCATGCCGGCGTTCGAACCCGGCCAGCCGCTCGGCGTTGCGGGCCAGCATGGCGACATCGTAACCGCCGACGGCAAACCGTCGGGCGATCTCGGATCCGGTACCGTGTTCGGGGCCGACCCCGGTGACCAGGCAGACAGGACGGGTCATGACGCACCTCCGTTCTTGCAGGGAATCGTCGGAAATCGGTGGGGCGTGCACCCGTTCCTCGCCTTCGGCCGCCCTTCGGGCTCGAGTGCCTGACGCGCGCCCGGAATGCCCGTCCGGGGAAGGCCCCGCTCCACCATAGCAAGGCATCGCCCTAGCAAGGCAACCTGCACCGGATCCGTCCTGCCGCACCCGAAACCCGCACGGAGCAGCCGACCGGGAGAGGCAGGTCGGCTGCGACGCCGGGAACGGCGAAATCGAGACCGGTGTCGAGAACGCGGCGCACCCGCGGGCTCTTGCGAACGTTGCGGCCCCGACGACCGGAACCGGCCGGCCGGGGCCCAAAGCTGCGCGCCCGGGGCTTCGGCTTCCGTGTCCGTTCCGGCAATCGCGGCTTTCCGGACTCCGGGAACCGGCAGGCAGGAACCCGTGCGGCACTCGGACACAGCTCGTCCGGTCGGCCCGCACCGGCCGGCCCGGGGGACGCGGCAGATCCGATGCACCCCGCCGCCCGCGCGGCCACCAGCGTCGACCCGCAACGGCCGCAACCTGGCTAAGATGGGTTTCGGCCATGCTGCAGGGAGGACCGACATGGACATCACCGTCGTGGGGGCGGGCGCCATGGGCGGCTCGTACGGAGGGCTGCTGGCCGCCGCCGGCAACCGGGTTCGGCTGATCGACTCCTGGCCGGATCACGTCGACGCGATCAACTCCGGGGGCCTGCGAGTCGAGGGCGCGCTGGGGGAGCACCGGCTGCGCCTCGAAGCCGACACGGAGCCGAAGGCAGGAGAAACCGCGGACATCGTGCTGCTGTTTGCGGACACGAACGGCACGGCCGAGGCGGCGCGGACGATCGCCGGCCTGCTGTCGCCGGACGGATTCGTGATCACCTCGCAGAACGGGATCGGCAACGTCGAGACCCTGCAGAAGATCGTCGGCGAAGGACGCGTGGTGGGCGGTTCGAGCATGTGCAGTGCGGCCACCCTGGGCCCCGGACATGTCTCGCTGACCCACCTCGGACCCACTTCGGTCGGCGAGGTGTCGGGGGGTTCCAGCGAGCGGGTCGAGGCCTTTCTGGGAGCCTTGCGGCATGCCGGGTTTCCCGCGAAATCCGCGCCCGACATCCGGGCCGAGATCTGGCAGAAGTTCGTGGTGAACTGTTCGGCCAACGCCGTGGCCGCCGTGACCGGACTGCGTGCGGGGGAATTCGTCGATGTTCCGGACCTGATGACGTACCGCACGCGCATCGTCGAGGAGGTCCTGGCCGTGCTGGGCGCCAAGGGCATCACCCTGCCGGACCCGGAAGCCGTCAGGCGGATCTGCGCCGGCGGGCGCCGCATGAACCGCCCGTCGATGCTGCAGCATGTCCGCATGGGCCGCAAGACCGAGATCGACGCGCTCAACGGGGCGCTGGTGCGGGAGGCGGCGGCACTCGGGATTCCCGTGCCGTACAACGAAGCCTTGGTAGCGCTCCTGCGCGGCCGCGAACTTGCGCACCGGCGCGCCGTGCACGAGCCCGACCTCGACTACGCCGCGTGGGAGGCTCGTTTCGACGCCGCCGGTACTGCATGACCGACCCGGCGGTGACCATCTGGGGCGTTGGCACGACCCGGACGTTCCGGGTGCACTGGACGGCCGCGGAACTCGGAGTGCCCTGTACCGTCCGGCCGATTCGCTCCCGGACCGGCGAGACCCGGACGGCCGCCTACGGGCGCGTCAACCCCAAGCGGAAGATCCCGACCCTGCAGCATGGCGAATTCGTGTTGTCGGAAAGCGGCGCGATCATGACCTACCTCACGCGCATCTCGCCCGTACCGTGCGGATTTCTGATTCCGCGGACGCCGAGGGCCCAAGCGCGCCTCGACGAATGGATGTCGTTTGCCAGCATGGAGCTGGATGCGCATGTCCTCTACCTGCTGCGCCGGCACCGCCATCTGCCCGACATCTACGGCGAGGCCCCGGAAGCCTGCGCATCGGCCGTCGAGTATTTCGCCGCGCAGATCGGCGCGGTAGCGGAGCGCATTCCGGCCGGCGACGGGTACCTGCTGGAGGACTTCAGTCTCGCAGACATCCTGATGACGACCGTTCTCGACTGGGCCCGCGCCTACACCCTCCCGCTGCCCGACCGTCTGGCCGCCTACCGGGACTTCACGGCGCGGCGACCGGCGTACCGGCAGGCGACCCGAATCAACCACCCGGAGCGGCGGGACGGCGGGAAGCCGGCATGACGGGGCCTCTGGACGGGTTTCGCATCGTCGATCTCACGGCGATGGTTTCGGGACCGGTGGCCACGATGATGCTGGCCGACCAAGGCGCCGACGTGATCAAGATCGAACCGCCGGATGGCGAACTGATGCGCTGTATCGGGATCCGCCATCGCGGGATGACGTCCTCGTTTCTGTCCTGCAACCGCAGCAAGCGCTCGCTTGCCATCGACCTGAAGTCGCCGGAAGGCCTCGCCGTGGTGCGCAAGCTGGTCGGCACGGCCGATGTGCTGGTGCAGAATTTCCGGCCGGGCACCATCGACCGGATGGGACTGGGCGAGGAAGCGGTGCGGGTCCTGCGGCCGAAGATCATCTACGTATCGATCAGTGGTTTCGGCGAATGCGGTCCGTACGCCGGGCAGCGCGTCTACGACCCGGTGATTCAGGCCCTGTGCGGTCTCGCCGAGATCCAGTCCGACCGCGAGACCGGCAAGCCGCGGATGGTTCGCGCGATCATTCCCGACAAGACGACCGCCGTCACGGCGGCGCAGGCCATCACCGCGGCCCTGCTGGCCCGCGAGCGCACGGGCCGCGCCCAGCACGTGCGTCTGTCGATGCTCGATACGATGGTGGCCTACCTGTGGCCCGAGAGCATGTCGGCCCTGAACTTCGTGGGACGCGAGGCCGACCCCGCCCAAGGCCAGATGGGCCTGGACCTGATCTACCGGACCCGGGACGGATTCGTGACCGCCGGCGCGGTCACCGACCGGGAATGGACCGGCCTGTGCGAGGTGCTCCGCCGCCCCGAACTGATCGAGGATCCGCGCTTTCGGACGCCGGGCGACCGCGCGCGCAATGCGGCGGAGCGCCGCCGGATCACGGCGGCAGAGATCGCCAGGCACCCTTCGGCCGAACTGCTTGCACGGCTGCGCGCCCGGCACGTCCCGTGCGCGCCGATCCTGAGTCGAACGGACCTGCTGGAGGATGAACAGGTCGCGGAAAGCCGGATCATCGAAGTGCACCGGGATCCGGTTCTCGGCCCCGTGCGCCAGCCGCGCCCGGCCGCCCGCTTCGTCGAAACCCCCTCCGGAATTCGCCGCATGGCGCCGTTCCTCGGGGCGGACAATGCCGACATCCTCGCGGAACTCGGTTACGCTCCGGATGTCGTTCGCAAGCTTGCCGACGACGGCGTGCTGGCCTCCCGTCCGCCGGAAGCGGAAGACGCGGCACGCTGACCGGACCGCCCGTCTTGCCGGGTCCGGGCCTTCGGCCGCCGCACCCCGGGCCCGGCCGCCCGCGAACCTCACGACCGCCGGGCCGCCTCCTCCGCAACCAGTTCCTTCCTGGAAAGCTTCCCGATCGCCGTCTTCGGGAGTTCCGCCCGAAACTCCACGTGTTTGGGCATCTCGTGCCGTCCGATCTTGTCCCGGAGAAAAGTCCGAAGGTCGGCGGCGTCCAGCCGGGCCCCCTCCTTGAGCTTGACGAAGGCCTTGACGGCTTCGCCGGTGTACTCGTCGGGGATCCCGATGACCGTGACCTCGTCCACTGCCGGATGCCGGTAGATTCCCTCCTCGACCTGCCGGGGAAACACGTTGAACCCGCTGACCAGGATCAGATCCTTGATGCGGTCGATGATGAACAGGTAGCCGTCGTCGTCGAGATAGCCGACATCGCCGGTGCGGAGCCGCCCTTCGAACAGGGTCTCGGCGGTCGCCTCGTCACGACCCCAGTAGCCTTGCATCACCTGCGGACCGGAAATGCAGATCTCGCCGGGCTCCCCCAGGGGCATCGGCTTCCCCGGATCGTCCTTGTCGACGATCTCGATGCGGGTGGCCGGAAGCGGCAAGCCGACGGATCCCTCCTTCCCTTCCTCCCCGATCGGATTCGCGGTCGCGACCGCCGAGCATTCGGTCAGACCGTAGCCCTCGACCAGCGTACAGCCCGACAGGCGTTCGAACCGCCGCTTGACTTCCACCGGCAGCGGGGCTCCGCCCGACAGGCACGTCTTGATGGAGGTGAGATCGAAGCGGCGGATCTTCGGATGGCCGAGGATGGCCATGTACATGGTCGGCACGCCCGGGAACAGCGTCGGCCTTTTCTTCGCGATGTCCTTGAGAACCGCCTCGAGTTCGAACCTCGGGTGCATGATGATGGCCCCGCCGACGGCCAGCGTCAGCCCCATCACGACCGTCATGGCGAATACGTGAAAGAACGGGAGAACGCCCATCATGCGTTCCCGGCCCCGCTCGAGGTCCGGGTTCCACAGGATCGCCTGCTGCACGTTGGCATGGAGGTTGGAATGGGTCAGGATCGCGCCTTTCGAGATGCCGGTCGTGCCGCCGGTGTACTGCAGGACCGCGGCATCGGCATCCGGATCGACGGTCGCCTTCGGACAGACGTCTCTCGACGCGAGCAGGCTGCGGAAGGTGACGTGCAGATCATCGTCCGCGACGGCGACGGTTTCTCCGCGCCGGAACAGCGAGAACAGGATGTTCTTCGGAAACGGCAGGATCTCCGGTAGGTTCCCGACCACGAGTTTCCGCATGCGGACTTGGTTCAGGGCCGATGCCATCCTGGCATACAGGGTCTTCAGGTTGAGCGTCACCATGATCGAGGTGCCGGAATCCTCGATTTGCCGGATCAGGTCGGCTTCGGCATGCAGCGGGCTGTAGTTCACGACCGTTCCTCCGGCGCGCAGGACACCGAAGAAGGCAATCACGAACTGCGGGCAGTTGGGAAGAAAGAGCCCGACCTTCACGCCCTTGTCCACGCCCAGGGCCCGGAACCCGGCAGCGGCCCGCTCCACCAGTGCGCCGAGTTGCGCATACGTGTAGGTCCGGCCCAGAAAATCCATGCACGGGCGTGAAGGAAAGGCGGCAACCGAATCCTCCAGCAGCGCCGAGACGGGCCGGCCCGCGAACGCCGTCTTCCAGGAAACATGGTCGGGGTAGGCAGCAAGCCAAGGGTGTGGAACGTCCATGACCGGACTCCCGGGGAGGGTACGAAGAACACGAAGACTACCCCCGATCCGGTCTCCCGGGCGCATCGTCCCTGTCCCTTGCATTCCGAACCGCATCACGGAAACCCGCCGGACCGATGGACCGACCACCGCCCCGCGGGCGATTCCTCGCACCTTGCCCGGCACGCTCCCGTAGGTGCATGCGGTGCATGCGACCATCGGACAGGCACAGTTCGTTCGTCAGACCCACGCTTGCGTCCGTCACGGACCCGACGAGACGACGCGATCGACCCGGGAGGACATGATGACCAGGACGCTGATCGACCGGAACCCGGACATCCTCGACGGGACGCTCGTGTCCGCAGACACCTCCATTCCGGTGCGCATCTCGAGGGAGCGTCTCAAGGCGGGAGACCGGCTGGACGATTTCCGTATCCCGACACCAGGCGGTGACGCTGCCGGAACCGGCGACGACCCCGCTGATATCGGGCAGCGATGAAGCTGCTGCTTGACGAATCCGTGCCGAGGCACCTCGCCGCATCCTTCCCCGCGCCGTTGGCGCCGCGCACGGTCCGGAAGATGGGCTGGACCGGCACCGGACACGACCTGCTGCGGTCGCTGGCCGCCCGCGAGGGGTTCGATGCAAGGATCGACTTCGACCGCGGCATTGAACGCTCGATGCGCTGCCGGTTCCGGTTGTCATCGTGCTCGCAGCGCCCGATCACTTGGTGAACTGCAGCCGTGACCCCGGCGGCGGTCGTCCGGCTGTCGGGAGCTCCGCAAAGACGCATATCCCGCGTTCCCGGATGAGCCGGGAGGGGGCAATCTTCTCGATGTGCCCCATGGTTCCGGCGAGACTCCGATGATCTTCGTCAACGTCTCCGCCATCGGTCCACCGCATCCTCTTCGGCACGATTCGATCTCAGCTTTTCTGCCTAAATTCCGTATTCTCTGCCTCGGGATACAGGCATGGGACACACACACGAACCCTTCTCTCGGAGAAAATAGGGATGACGGGTGCGCTATTTGACAGGAACCCGGTCGAACATGATTGTTTGTCCTAATGAAACCCGATGACAATAACCATATCTTGATCCAAGGGCCGGCTCTCAGCCGTTGCAACCAAACTCGATCCGGAGGCACGCACACTTTAGGCGTTCCCGGAGCTGAAGGTGGTGCCAGAGCGCGCGGGATCCCGTTCATCCGGGCCTTGGAGGCGAGCAGGCATTGATTTCCGCAGCGCGATCGGAACGATAAGGGCACCGTTCCCCTTATCCGCCGGATCCGCGACACTTGGGAGGCCGAAACCGCCGACTGCGCCGTCGACGAGGCCATTGCGGTCAACGAGAGGACATTCACGACAGACGGCAAGCGATCCGGCTGGCTGGTCCGGTCGCCGGCCGGCCGCAGGTCCGGCAGGTCACGGGGAAGACTCCGGCCCCGTCGGCATGTATGTTCGTTTCGGAATGGAGTCGGCCTCCTCATGCAGGCATTGAAACAGGAGCACCGAGCCGATTACCGGGACGTGCTGAACGCTCCCGCGCACATGGTCGCCGAGGTGATCGACGGCGCGCTGCATACCCAGCCCCGGCCTGCCCCGCGCCATGCTTGGGCAAGCTCGGGGCTGGGAGCACGGATCCACCCACCGTTCAACTACGGCGACGGAGGCCCGGGCGGATGGTGGATCGTCTTTGAGCCCGAACTGCACTTGGGCGAGGACATCCTCGTGCCCGATCTGGCCGGATGGCGCCGGGCGCGCATGCCGGATTATCCCGACACCGCCTGGTTCGGGGCCGCGCCGGACTGGGCCTGCGAAGTGCTCTCCCCCGGAACCCGCAAGATCGACCTGTATGAGAAGCGGCCGATCTATGCCCGGGAAGGCGTGCTCCATCTCTGGTTCGTCGATCCCCTCGCCCGCGGCCTAGAAGCCTTCGAACTCCGAGACGGCCAGTGGCTGCTGATCGCCTCGCTCAAGGACGATGACGCCGTGAGCGTTCCTCCCTTCGACGCCATCACATTCAGCCTCGGCGACCTGTGGCCCTGAAAGGCGCGCCCACCACTGCCCGTCCGTCATCCGGAAACGGCCAACGACCAAAATTTCGCCGAAACGACAAGGCCCTCGCGACCCGAGCCGAATTCGACCGACCCCGGGAGCCGACCGCAAACGGACCCGCCTTTCGACCGGGCGGACGCCCAGCGACCCGTGCCTGCCGAGGTTGCGGGAGCAGGACATTCGTTCCGATCGGCGGCTTCCCCATCGTGGCGGTCCCAAGCCGTCCCGGCAGTGCAGCATTGCGGCGCGTTCCACCCTGCCGGCAGCAAGCGCATCCAACGGTCCCATGCCTTCCGGCCGGCCTGCGATACGAGCGTGGACGCCAATACGCTGCAGTCTTACAAGATCCGCACTCGCTGCACGCCCGGCCCGAGCGCCGAGCAACTCCATGACCATCGCGCGGCCGGTTGCGGCGATGGCCCTTGCCGGCGCGGGCGCACGCCCGTTGTCCCGGCCTCGGCGCGCCGGCCCCGCTAGGGACTGTTAACGCTATAGAGGCTTGAGGGCATCGACGATGAGTGCGAAGTGGATGAAGAAGGTAACGACAACATCCAGCTTGTCGAATCTCGTGAAGACACGCCGAAATCGCTTGATCCTTCGAAACAGACGTTCGACTTCATTACGTTTCTTGTACAACTCCCGATCGTATTCCCACGGCGTGATCCGGTTGGCTTTCGGTGGGACCACGGGCCACGGTGATCCCACGCTACTAATCCGGCGATGACTGGCGAGATTGTTACAGTTTGCATCGCGCTGCAATCGTGCCGCCAAGGCTCGATGGGACCTTCTCGGCACGAAAATTGCCATCTAAGGAGGCGATCTATGATGATCCGAGCCCCAACGCATTCGGATTTCGTGTCTCCGAATTAGTGTCTGCACGGAAAATCACAAAACATTGTATATGCAAACATATCTGGAATCTGGAGAACCGAAGATTCCTTCTTTGAGAGCATATGACGGCATATTCCGCTGAAATCAGGCTGGATTCGATGAATCTTCGCCCTGTCAATATTGAGCTTTCATTCATGTAATCCGAATCTTAATGATTTTCCGGGCAGGCACGAATTAGTGCCCGCCCGAAAATGCCCCTTTCGGATGGTCTGCCGGCGCAATTGCGGGTTGGGACCCTCCCTCGGTGCCCCGTCCGCTCGGTTTCCGGGGGGATTTCTGCCGATGGGCAGCGGCATCCGGGCTTGTCCCGCCGCGAATCCGGCGGCCGGGGCGAGCGGCTCCGTTCCCGCCTCCGGCGGGCTTCGCGGATGGGGTGGAAGGAAGCCGCCGTCAGGCGGCGCGTCTTCGTCGTCGTTGGGCCCGGGCCCGGGCCTGCCGGTGCAGCAGCAGCCCGATTCGGTGGACGTGGAAGGCGGTCACGGACCGTGCCACCATCCGGGCAAACCCGTCCGCCCCCTACGACAGGACCCGGTCCCTGCCGCGTGGCTCGAGGTTGTGGATCGCGGACTCCACGGCCGGATGCTGCCGACGCATCTTCCGGAACGTCGGGTCGGCTTCCCGTTTCCGGTCCGCCTGACCGAGCGTTCCCTTCTTCGGCAGCACGTTGTGCTCCAGCAGCTCGTCCAGAGTGATCCGGTTGGAGGGGCTGGGAAAGCCCCGATCGAAACTGCACAGGCGGAGGTCGGGGAAGCGAGCCTGGGCTTCTCGGATCATGGGCACGGCAGGATCCACGTCTCCGCCTTCCCACAGGACCCGATGGTGCAGGAGGAAGCCGTGTTGATCCTCCAGCACGGCCACCGGCACTCCGAGTTCCACCGGCACCCCGGCCTTGCCCTTCACACACCAGCGTGTGTGCTCTTCGAAGATCGAAAACCCCTTCTCGCTCTGCGGAATCTTCTCGCCCTTCAGCAGACGGCGATCCACCTGGTGGATCTGCCGGCGGGCATGCTTGAGGTACGACTCGACCGAACGCACCGTGGGGATCGGGACGCCTCGCTCCAAAAGCACCGGTACCGTCTCTTCCGCCCGCCGGACCCACGCCCGGCTGGCGTCGAGGTACGCCTTGACCGGCTCCGGACGGGCCCGTCGGGTCTGCCGAACCTGCTGGAAATGCTGCTGCAGTTTCCGGCTCCCATGCTGCCACTGCCGCCATCCGGACACCCCCAAGCGTACGGCGACGCGACCCGTATCCCGCACTAGGCAACGCATCGCATCCCACAACAGGTGGACATCTGTCGGGTAGTGCACATCCGTCTTCACCACGAACGAATCGCAACGGCCCCGCAGGGGGTCGTCCGACCGACGGCGGCCCCGGTCGTTCGCGCCGTCCGCGTCGTTCGCGCCGTCCGCGCCGTCCGCGCCGTCCGCGCCGTCCGCGCCGTTCGTGCCGTTCGCGCCGTCCGCGCCGTTCGTACCGTTCGTGCCGTCCTTCCGCTTCCGTGTCCGCTTCCGTACCAGCGCATGGCCTTTCTCCGCGATCAGCTGCGACACCTTCCCCAGCACTTCCGGTGTCAGCAGGCTCACGTTGTCCACCATCGTCTGATATCCGTACCAGGTGTGATCCCAGATGTCGGTGTGCCCCAGAAACTTCCGAACCGTCCTGTGCTCGTTCACCCGCTCGTGCAAGTGATCGAAGTCCTAGCCCAAACCCTGCTTCAGGAGACCCATCACCAGGATCTTCCACAACTCCATGCCGGGACGCCCTCGCAGGCGGGATACCTCGGGAAGGATCCCCTCCTCCAGGATCTCGAACCACCGGGCCCGGGTCGACCGGTCGGCATACACGTATTGAAGGCCACGCAGCATCGGCGGAATGTCATCCCGCGAATATACGTTGATCTTGATCTCCTCGATCGCAACCTGGCCCCATTCCAGCTGAGAGCGGACGGTCTCCCGCATGGCCATTCTCCCGAAGATTCCCGAATCCCGCGCGATGTTCCGGCCCCAGCGGCCGATTCCCGCCCCACAGAGGGATTCTTCACCCCTTCAATAGCACACTTCTATCACTGGAGTCAACTGGTTGTACTTTTTCGGGCGGGCACGAATTAGCCTGGGATCGTCGTGGCCTCCGGGGCCATGCCGGGCCACCCGGCGCGTCTTCCTGCGCCGGCGTTCCATGACCGGAGGCCCGCAGCCCGGGGCCGCCCGCCGACCCGCGTCAGCGTTTGTTCCTGAATTGGTGTTTTGTTCCTTTATTCGGGATTCGTGAAAAGCAACAATCACGTTCACGTGGATTTTTCGCAGACATCGCAACCATCATCCTTATTTTCTCAGGGAGAATGATTCGTGCCTTTCCCCTGTTCTTGTCCCAAGACCGAGAATGCCCGAATTCAGGAACAAACTCTCAGACCGCAAGCAGAGCCTTCAGGCGCGGCACCAGCGGTGCATCCGCAGCGGGCATGGCCAGGAAATCGAGCTCGCCGGCCCGTGCCCAGACCAATGTTTGCCGTTCGCGCGGATGCGGGATTCCGGCCCAGCGGCGCAGGACGAACACCGCCATCAGGAGATGCAGGGCCGGGTAGCCGTGGCTGACGAACCTCCAGGGATCCAAGTTCGCCGGATCCGCCGCCACGCCGAGTTCCTCGTCCAGCTCCCGGACCAGCGCGGCTTCCGGTGTCTCCCCGTCCTCGATCTTGCCGCCCGGCAGCTCCCACAGCCCGGCCAGCGGCCGGCCGGGCGGACGCCGGACCAGCAGGAGGCGCGATCCGGCATCGACCAGCGCGCCCGCGGCCACCACCACCAGCGGCCGGTCAGCTCCGGTAGTCGGCATTGATCGCGACGTAGCCGTGCGTGAGATCGCAGGTCCAGACCGTGGCCTCCTCGGTTCCCGCCCCCAGCGACACGTCCAGGACGATCTCGGGCTCCTGCATGTGGCTCGCAACCGGAGTCTCGTCGTAGCCGGGCACCACCCCGCCGCCTCGGGCCACGGGAATGCCGCCGATGCTGATGCCGACGCGCTCGGCATCGACCGGCACGCCGGCCTTGCCCACGGCCATCACGATGCGCCCCCAGTTTGCATCCTCCCCGGCGACCGCGGTCTTGACCAGCGGCGAGTTGGCAATGGCAAACGCCACCGCCCGGGCGTGCGCCGGACGGGCCGCCTCTCGCACCGTCACCGTGACCAGCTTCGTCGCTCCCTCGCCGTCCCGCACGATCTGCCGCGCAAGATCCGTCATCACGCCTTCCAGCGCAGCCCGGAACGCGTCGAGCCGGCGGTCGACGGCCGTCGTGACCGGCCGCGCCGCCGGCGTCGTGCGGGTCGCGAACAGGGTGCACGTGTCGCTGGTGGAAGTGTCGCTGTCGACCGTGATGGCATTGAACGTGCGGTCGGTCAGCGGGCCGAGCAGCTCGCGGAGCACCCGGCTCGGGAGATCGGCGTCGGTGAACAGGAAGGCGAGCATGGTTCCCATGTCCGGCGCGATCATTCCGGAACCCTTCGCGATGCCGCCGATGCGAACCGTCCGGCCATCGATCCGGGTCTCGGCCGCCGCCCCCTTGGGGAACGTGTCGGTGGTCATGATGGCCTCGGCCGCCGCCTCCCACCCCGCCTTCCCCGCGCCCGCCGCAATCGCGGGCACTGCCCTGAGGAGGTCCGGCAGGGGCAGCGGCTCGCCGATGACCCCGGTCGACGCCACGTACACGTCGTGGGGACGGCACCCGACGGCGGCCGCGACCGCGGCGGCCGTGGCCTGCACGGCGGCGCGGCCCGGCTGGCCGGTAAAGGCGTTGGCATTGCCCGAGTTCGCCACGAGGGCCCGCACCCGCCCGTGCCGCCGGATCCTCCGGCACCAGTGCACCGCCGGCGATGCCGTGCGCGAGCGGGTCAGCCGGGCCGCGGCGCTCGCTCCCTCCGGCAGGGTCGCGATCAGCAGGTCGCGCCGGCCGGACGGGCGGATGCCGCAATGACCGGACGACAGTTCGACACCCGCGATGTCCGGCAGTTCCGGAAACCGGGGCGGGGCCAGAGAGGCAGGCTCGGACATCGCGACCGCCGGGCGACAAGAGGACTACGGAGGGGGGGGCGAAAGCCGCCCCGGCAACCCGCGCCCTGGGGTTCCGCGCCGGGGTCGGATACCGGAGGGGCCCATTGTAGAGCGTTTGTGCCGAGAAGTCCGAAAGCGTGCTATGCTCGCCGTACCCGGCGACGGGTTCGGTGCGGCCCGCTTCCGGGCGGAGCCGGGCGTTTCCTGCCTCGGGTTTCCGGCCGCGGCGGAGGAACGCGGGGGGACTCCCGTCGGCGGAGCACCGGCTGCGCGTGTTGCCGGAGCGGCACCGGCAGCCGGATCCCTCACGAAAGCCGTTGCCGGGGCTTGCGCTGCTCCCCCGGAAAGGCCGCCATGATAGGTGCTGTTGCCCAGCGCATCTTCGGGACTCCGAACGAGCGCACCCTCCGAAAGTACCGCCAGACGGTCGAGCGGATCAATGCGCTCGAAGCGGACGCGCACGCCTGCACGGACGACTCCCTGCAGGCCCGGACCGGGCAGTTCCGCGAACGCCTGCATGCCGGCGAATCCCTGGACGACCTGCTGCCCGAAGCGTTCGCCACCGTGCGTGAGGCCGCGCAGCGGACGCTCGGCCAGCGCCCGTTCGACGTGCAGCTGATCGGCGGCATCGTGCTGCATCAGGGCAGCATCGCGGAAATGAAGACCGGCGAGGGAAAGACCCTGGTCGCCACGCTGCCGGCGTATCTCAACGCCTTGGCCGGCAGCGTGCATATCGTGACCGTCAACGACTATCTGGCGCGGCGGGACGCCGACTGGATGGGGGCGGTCTACCGCTTCCTCGGACTGGGCGTCGGCTGCATCGTCCCCGGCCTCGACGATGAGGAACGCCGGGCCGCCTACCGCGCCGACATCACCTACGGCACCAACAACGAGTTCGGTTTCGACTACCTGCGCGACAACATGAAGCACCGGCTCGCCGACCGGGTGCAGCGGCCCTTCCGGCTGGCCATCGTCGACGAGGTCGACAGCATCCTCATCGACGAGGCCCGCACCCCCCTGATCATCTCCGGTCCCGCAGAAGACACGTCGGAACTCTACCGCGGCGCCGACCGGATCATTCCGCGGCTCCGGCCCGAGGACTACGACGTCGACGAGAAGTCGCGGGCGGCATCGTTCACGGAGACCGGCAGCCGGCACGTCGAGGAACTCGCCCGGACGGACGGACTGCTGCGGGGCGCCGACCTTTACGATCTCGACAATGTGAACCTGCTCCACCACCTGCATCAGGCCCTGCGCGCGCACCTCCTGTTCCAGCGGGACCGCGACTACATCGTGCGCGACGGCGGCGTCGTGATCATCGATGAGTTCACCGGCCGGATGATGGCGGGACGACGCTACGCCGATGGTCTGCACCAAGCGCTGGAGGCCAAGGAAGGAGTCGAGGTCAGGCGCGAAAACCAGACCCTCGCGTCCGTCACCTTCCAGAACTACTTCCGGCTGTACCCGAAGCTCTCCGGTATGACCGGCACGGCGGTCACCGAGGCCGGCGAATTCGGCATGATCTACGGCGTCGACGTCGTCGAGGTTCCCACCCATCGGACGATGGTCCGCAAGGACTGCGACGACGAGGTGTACCGCACCGCCGACGAGAAGTGGAAGGCCATCACCGACGAGATCCGCGACGCGCGCGCCCGGCGCCAACCCGTGCTGGTCGGAACCACCAGCATCGAACGGTCGGAAGACCTGTCCCGTCGGCTGAAGAAGGCCGGAATCCCCCACCAGGTCCTGAACGCCCGCTACCATGAACGGGAAGCCGCCATCATCGCCGAGGCCGGCATTCCGGGCGCCGTCACCATCGCCACCAACATGGCCGGCCGCGGCACCGACATCCAGCTCGGCGGCAACCTCGACGTGCGCCGGGCCGCCGCGGCCGACGGCGACGGCCGGGAAGACGCGGCCCGGGGGGAGGCCATTGCCGCGGAGATCGACGCCGCCCGGCAGCAGGCGATCGCGGCGGGCGGCCTCTACGTACTCGGAACCGAACGCCACGAGAGCCGGCGCATCGACAACCAGCTCCGGGGACGGTCCGGACGCCAGGGCGACCCCGGCATGTCCAAGTTCTTCTTGTCGCTGGAAGACGACCTGATGCGGATCTTCGGCGGCGAGCGGCTGGACGCCGTGCTGTCCCGTCTCGGGCTGGAAGAGGGCGAGGCGATCATTCACCCTTGGGTGAACCGCGCGATCGAGAAGGCCCAGGTCAAGGTTGAACAGCGCAATTTCGAGGTCCGCAAGAATCTGCTCAAGTTCGATGACGTGATGAACGAACAACGCAAGGTGATCTACGACCAGCGGCGGGAACTCATGGAGGACGGCGACGTATCCGACACGATCACGGACATGCGCCGCGACCTGGTCGAGGAACTGCTGGAGCGATTCGTGCCGCCCAAGGCGTACGCCGAACAGTGGGAGATCGAACCGCTGACGAGGGCCGTGCGGGTCCTCTCGGGCCTCGCGCTACCGATTGCCGAATGGGCGGCGGCGGAGGGGGCGGACGAGGACACCCTTCGGGTCCGCATCAACGAAGCCTTGGATGCGCGCGTTGCAACTCTCGAATCGGGAATCGGCGCCGAAATCTTCCGGGCCATGGAGAAGCAGATCCTGCTGCAGGTTCTCGACGGACTTTGGAAGGAGCACCTGCAGGCGCTGGAGCGTCTGCGCCAAGGCATCGGCCTTCGCGCCTACGGCCAGCGGGATCCGCTGAACGAGTACAAGCGCGAAGCGTTCGAGCTCTTCGACCAGATGCTGAACGCCATGCGTCACAACGTGACCCGAATTCTCCTGTCCTTTCCGGTGGAGAAGCTGCAGGCGCAGGCGGCGGCCCCGTCGGTGCCCCCTCCCCGACCGGATCCGGCGCCGGCGCGCACGGGAGGCCCGGTTCGCGCCCGGCGGGTCGGCAGGAACGAACCGTGCCCGTGCGGATCGGGACGCAAGTACAAGCATTGTCACGGCCGGGCGGCCGCGAGGATATAGTTCACCGACACGTCGTCGCTGAGTTCCCACACCCGATCCGCCAACCGGTAGGTCAGCCCCCGCAGGGCCGTGACCCTGAGGCCGGCGGCCGCCAAGGGAGCGGCCAGTTCGGACGGACGGACGAAACGGGAAAACCGGTGCGTGCCGCGCGGCAGCAGCCGCAGCACGTATTCCGCGCCGATGACGGCCTTGACCAGTGCCGCGAGCGTCCGGTTCAGCGTGGATGCGACGAACGTGCCGCCGGGGGCCACGCATGCTGCGGCCTCCTGCAGGAACCCGCCCGGGTCGGGAACATGCTCCACCACCTCCAGCGCCGTTACGAGGTCGAAGCCGTCCCCGGCCGCGAACGCGGCGGGGGCGGCCGCCCGGTAGTCGATCTCCAGCTGCTCGGATTCGGCGTGCCGCCGGGCGGCGTCCAGCTGCGCCGACGCCGCATCGATCGCCGTCACCTGCGCTCCCATCCGCGCCAAGGGCTCCGCCACCAGGCCGGCGCCGCAGCCGATGTCGAGAACCCGGACGCGTTCCAGCGGCCGCCGGACGGAACCGCGGGCTGCGGCGACCCGGTCGCGGATGAACGTCAGCCGGGCCGGGTTCATGGCATGGAGCGGCGCCATTGGTCCCCGCGGATCCCACCACTCGGCCGCGAGCCGGTCGAAGCGGGCGATTTCGTCCGGATCGACCGCGGAGGCCGGGGCGTCGCCACGACTCATGACCGAATTCCTCCGAACGCGACCTCCGGCCGGCGGCGATCCGGCCGGAGTCGCATCCAAGGCCCGACTATGCCATGCTCTGGAGGTCCGGACCGCGGACACCGCTCCTTAACCCTGTCCTCAAGGTCCGGACCGCGGCGCCGGCGCCGGCGGGTTGTGTAACGATGGCGCGCACGGTCCTGAAGTTCGGCGGCACCTCGGTGTCGGACGTCGCGCACGTGCAGCGGGCCGCCGCCCGGGTCGCCCGGGCCTTTCGGGCGGGCGACGAGACCGCGGTCGTGGTATCGGCGATGGCCGGAACCACCAACCGGCTCGACGACTGGACCCGCGAAATCGGCGCCCTGATGGATGCCCGCGAGTACGACACGGTCGTCGCCGCCGGCGAACAGATCACCGCCGGACTGATGGCGCTCGCTCTCCAGGCGGAGGGCCTGACGGCCCGCTCGTGGCTCGGCTGGCAGCTGCCGATCGAGACCGACGACGCCCACGCCCGGGCCCGCATCCGCCGCATCGACGCCGCGGCGATCGAGGAGCGGCTGGCCCGCAGGGAAATCCCGGTGCTGGCAGGATTCCAGGGAATCGCGCCCACCGGACGCATCACAACCCTCGGCCGCGGCGGATCGGACACGTCGGCGGTGGCCATCGCGGCCGCACTGCACGCCGACCGGTGCGACATTTACACGGACGTGGAGGGGGTCTTTACTGCCGACCCCCGGATGGTCGCCTCCGCCCGGCGGATCGAACGCATCGCGTACGAGGAAATGGTCGAGCTGGCATCCCTCGGCGCGCGCGTCCTTGAGACCCGGGCGGTCGAGCTGGCCATGCGCTGCGGCGTGAGTGTCCAGGTCCGCTCGAGTTTTCGCGACACGCCCGGCACCCTGCTGGTGGATGAGGATGACATCATGGAACAGGATGCCGTCACCGGCGTGACCTACAGCCGCGACGAGGCCAAGCTCACGCTGACCGGGGTGCGCGACCAACCGGGCGTGTCGGCCGGCATTTTCGGACCGCTTGCGGCGGAAGGTGTGAACGTCGACATGATCGTGCAGTCGGGTTCTCACGCGGGGGAGCGGATCAACTACACCTTCACCGTGGTCGAGCGCGACATGGAACGGGCGGTCCGCGCCATCCGGAACGCCCGGGAGGCGATCGGGTTCGAGTCGATTCTCGCGGACGCCCACGTCGCCAAGGTCTCGATCGTCGGACTGGGCATGCGCACGCGCCCCGGAGTCGCACAGACCATGTTCGCGACCTTGGCCGAGCACCGCATCAACCTGCAGGTCATTTCGACCTCGGAACTGAAGATCAGCGTGCTCATCGATGAAGCCGCCACCGAAGAGGCCGTCCGTGCCCTCCACGCTGCCTACGGTCTCGATTCCGCATAGCCCGCCTCCGACGGCGCACCGCCGGCGGAGGCGCCGCATTCCGGATTCCGGGCCGTGAACGACGCCGGGCGGCCCCGGTCGTCCGGAAGACCCTCGGGGCGGCAGGCCCCATCCACGCGCCCGCTCCTGGCGCGCATCCAGAAGATCATGGGCAGCCGACGGTCGGCCAACGCCCGGCTCCGCCGGGTGGTCCGGGAAGTGGCCGAGGCCACGGGGTCGGAGGTGTGCTCCTGCTACCTGCGCCGGGCCGGAAACCTGCTGGAGCTGTTCGCGACCCGGGGACTCCGGCAGCGTGCGGTGCACCACACGCACCTGCGCCTGGGCGAAGGGCTGGTCGGCACGGTCGCGGCCAGCGGCAAGCCGCTGGCGGTCGCGGACGCTCCCGGACACCCGCGCTTCGCGCCTCGACCGCAAACCGGAGAGGAGCGCTTCCGTGCGTTCCTCGGCGTGCCGCTGCTGCGCGGCGGCCGCTCGATCGGGGTGCTCACCATTCAGAACGAGGCCGCCGGCACCTACACCGACACCGACATCGAAACGCTCCAGACCACCGCGACGGTACTGTCCGAACGGATCGTCGGCGAGCGCCTGGTCGATCCGGCGGAACTGGCGGAAGCGAGCGGAAACGTCACGTTGCCGCGCCGGTTTCAGGGCCGCCCGCTGGCCGGCGGAGTGGGGCTGGGACAGGTGGTCCACCACGGCCCCGTCGCGGTGACGGGGAATCCGGTCGCCGAGGATCCGGAGGCCGAGCGGACACGGCTGCAAGGCGCGATCTCGGAACTGGCCGCGGATCTCGACCACATGGCCGCCACCGTCGAATCGAGCGGCGGTCCGGCCGACCGCGAGATCCTCGACACCTTTCGGCTGTTCGTGGCCAGCTCCGGCTGGATCCGGCGCATGCACGAGCACGTCGAATCGGGCCTGACGGCCGAGGGCGCGGTCATCCAGGTCCAGGAAGAGACGCGGGCCCGGCTGCTGCATCTTCCGGACGCCTACCTGCGCGAACGCCTCGCCGATTTCGACGACTTGGCCAACCGCCTGCGCTCCCTGCTGGCCGGAGAGCACACGCGCGGCAGCTACCCGGACGCAGTCGTGGTGGTGGCCCGCGAGATCGGACCGGCGGCCCTCCTCGAGTACGGGATCGAGCGGATCCGGGGATTGGTGCTCGAAGGCGGCGCGCCGTCGATGCACGTCTCCATCCTCGCGCGGAGTCTCGGCGTGCCGGTCGTCGGGCAGGTCCGGGATGCCATGCTGCATTTCGAGGAAGCCACCCTGCTGGCCCTGAACGGGGATACCGGCGAAGTCTTCGTCGATCCGCCCGAAGACGTGCTGGAGCAGTTCCGGAGCCTGCTTCGTGCCGACACCGAGAACGCTGAATGGCACGAGCGGATCCGGCGGTTCCCGTCCGCCACCCTGGAGGGGGTCTCGGTGTCGCTGCAGATCAATGCCGGGTTCGTGGACGACGCCGATCAGGTCGCCGCCACCGGAGCCGCGGGCATCGGGCTGTACCGCACCGAACTGGCCCCCCTGCTGGAACGAACCCATCTCGATGTCCGCCGCCAGGAAGCACTGTACCGCGAGGTGCTGCAGCGGGCGGGTGGGCACCCCGTCACCTTCCGCACGCTGGATCTCGGAGGGGACAAGCGCATCGATTCGCCCGGTGCCCCGCCACCCGCCCGCAACCCCGCGCTCGGGTGGCGCGGAATCCGGACTGCGTTCGACCGGCCGCAACTCCTCCGGGACCAGCTAAGGGCGCTGCTGCGCGCCCACGCCGGGCGGTCCATGCGGGTCATGTTTCCGATGGTCGCCGACCGCGCCGACCTCGAACGCGCACGGGTCGTGCTGCGCCGGGCCGTTGCCCTGCACGAAGCCGGCGGCGGCCGCGCTCCCGAAACCCTGCAGGTAGGCGTCATGATCGAGATTCCGGCACTGCTCTGGGAGGCGGAAGCGGTGCTCGGAGATGTGGATTTCGTGTCGGTCGGAACCAACGACTTCACGGCCTTCCTGTACGCCCGGGACCGTGGCGACCCGGAGCTCACCCGACGGTATCCGTTCCTGTCCGGGCCGCCCCTCAACGCCCTGCGGGACCTGGTCCGCAACGCCCGCCGCCGTCGGGTCGAGCTCTCGGTGTGCGGCGAGGCCGCCGGGCAGCCGCTGGCCGCGCTGGCGCTGGTGGGCCTCGGCGTGCGCGCCCTGTCCATGCACCCGGCCGCGGTCGGCCCGGTCAAGTCCGCCATCCGGAGCTTTCGGATTGACGACGCTCGGCCGTACCTGGAACATCTGCTCGAAACCGCGCCCGGCGACATCGGACCCCGGTTCCGGAATTACGTGCGCGACCACGGGGTTCGCATTCGGTGAACCGCTGCCGTATGCTGGCACCCTGATACAGGCACGGCTCGCCGACCGTCGGCGGGCATCGGAATCCGGACCGGTGCGTATGCTGGGAAAGCAGCCCGCCGCAAGGGCACGGCAGTTTTCTCTGCGGCTGTCCCGCCTGCCTTCGGTCGCGCCCGACGAAACGGCCGCCGACACGGGCCGGTTGCTGCAGGCCGCCCGGGAGCGGCTGGGGCTGTCCCGGACCGACGTGAACCGCGACCTGCGCATCTCCCGCACCCAGATCGCCCGCATGGAGGCCGGGCAATTCGCGCGGGTCTCCGCCGTGCCCGCACTGCGGGACGGTCATGTTCGCGCGTACACGCAGTATCTCGGCCTCGACCTCGGGCCCGTCCTGGAGGCGGTACGCCGACACTCCGACGGAAACGCAGAGGCGGATCCCGAACCCCTGTATCCGCCGTCGCCGCGCCGCAACCCGCTGGCCTACGTGATGATGGGAGTGTCGATGGTCCTCCTGATTCTCTTGGTAATGGCTTGGGACCGGCTGTCGTCGGTACCGTCCTACCTGCGGGCCGACGGGGTCGAGGCCGCCGGCCGCGAGGCACTCGCCGCGGTGCCGTCGAACGCGTTCCTGCAGCTCTGGTCGGCCCGCGGAATTCGGGAGTGACAGCCTCCGTCCGGAACGAGCCGTTCCCGCACCGCCGTCCGTCCCGCACCGTCGCGGTCGGCCCGGTGCTCGTGGGTGGGGACGCGCCGATCACCGTGCAGTCGATGACCAACACGCTGACCGCGGATGCGGCCGCCACCCTCGCGCAGGTCCAGGCGCTCGCCGCGGCCGGCGCGGATATCGTCCGGGTATCCTGCCCCGACGAGCCCTCGACCGGGGCGCTGCGCACAATTGTCCGCGAATCCCCGGTCCCGATCGTCGCCGACATCCACTTCCACTACCGCCGCGCGATCGAGGCGGCGGAAGCCGGCGCCGCGTGCCTGCGGGTGAATCCCGGCAACATCGGGAGCCGGGCACGCATCGCCGAGGTGGTGCGCGCGGCCCGCGACCACGGCTGCTCGATCCGCATCGGCGTGAACGCCGGATCGCTGGAGCGGGGCCGGGAGCCGACGGCGGACGCCATGGTGGAAAGCGCGCTGCGGCACGCCGCCCTGCTGGACGAACTTGAGTTCCGCGACTACAAGATCAGCGCCAAGGCTTCCAGCGTGCCGCTGGCCGTCGCCGCCTATCGCGCACTCGCCGCCGCCACCGACGCGCCGCTGCACCTCGGCATCACCGAAGCCGGCGGCCGGGACGCCGGCGCCGTGCGGTCCGCCGTCGGACTGGGCATGCTGCTCGCCGACGGCATCGGCGACACGATCCGCGTGTCGCTGTCCGCGGACCCGGTCGAGGAAGTCCGCGTCGGCAACGAGATCCTGCGCTCTCTGGGTCTCCGGCGCCGGGGCGTGACCGTGATCGCCTGCCCCAGTTGCGCGCGCCAGCAATTCCCCGTCATCGACACGGTACGCCGGATCGAGGAGCGGCTGCAGCACGTCACCGAACCGATCACGGTGTCCATCATCGGCTGCGTTGTGAACGGCCCCGGCGAGGCCCGCACCGCCGATGTCGGAGTGACCGGGGGCGGCCGCGGTGTCCACCAGATCCATGTGGGCGGCCTCCCCCGGAACCGGCACCGGGGCGACGACTTCGTCGAGCAGGTCGCCGAACTCGTCGAGGAGCGCGCCCGCGAACTTGCCGGCCGCGACGCGTCCGCCTGACCCATGTTTAACAAGGGATTCTAGAACACAAGGTTTTATAAGGGTTTCGGTGCCCTTCGAAAGCCTGTCAGGCACTACATTTCGTGCGCTAAACTTTTTGCCGGGTAGGAGGGGTCGTTGCCGAGCCCCTCCCCCCAGTTACGGTAGGAATGCGCATTGCTGCGCACCCCCCGCACAGTTCCGGACTTGGACGCTAATCCATCCGGCTCCTACCTCGAGTGCTTGACGGCAAACCGCGGGTCCGGCCATGGGTGGCGGATGGTTGCGCGCGGCCAAAGAATTTTGGTCATGCGCTCCAGCCGCTTCCAGTCGAAACGGTGGCGCTGGGAGCGGCGGCGTATCGCCCGCATCCATAGGCGTTGCAGCCTTTGGCGGAACGTGCGCAGCCACCGGGTCGCTCCCGGGACGGCGTAGTCGTTGAGCCCGCCTTGACCGACCCGCCCTCGCCACGTGCCGACCTCCCATAGGTCGTACTGCCATCGTTTGCGAAGCACCACCCCGATGCGCGCCAAGGTCCTTGTGACCCGTTTTGCGATCGGCTTGCGCCCAAGCCTGAAGTGCCCGGCCCGGGTCTTCGTGCAGAAGTGCCTGAAGCCCAGGAAGTCGAACGCCTCCGGCTTGCCCGCCCCGCGCTTCCGGCGGTTCGCCGTGGCGAACCGGCCGAACTCGACCCGACGGGTTTTGTCCGGATGGAGGCCGAGCCCAAAGCGCTCCAGCCTCTCCCGAACATCGCGAAGGTAGTGCTCCGCATCCCGCTTGTACTGAAACCCGACCACGATATCGTCCGCATCGCGGACCATGATCGCTTGACCGCCCGGAACCTTCGGACGCCATGCCTTGTGAAACCACAGATCCAACCCGTAGTGCAGGAACCCGTTCGCCAAGCAGGGGCTGACCATCGCACCCTGTGGCGAACCCACCCCGGTGTCGCTCCATGATCCGTCGGTCCTGACGCCGGCGTTCCGCCATTTGTGGATCAGACGGAGCACCCGCCTGTCGCCCATGCGGTGCTCCAGGAACTTGATCAACCCATCCCTCGGGATGGTGTCGAAGCATGCCCGGATGTCTGCCTCGACCATCCCGTTGACCTTGCGCCGCTCGATCCCGAACGCCAGGGCGTCGAGAGCGTCCTGCGCCCCTCGGCCCGGTCGGAACCCGTAGCTGAAGCCCAGGAACTCCCCCTCAAAGATCGGTGTCAGGATCCCATCCACAACTGCCTTCTGGACGATCTTGTCCTCCAGTGCCGCCATCCCGAGCGGTCGTGTCCCGCCGTCCGGCTTGGGTATCTCAACCCGCCGAACCGGCGACGCTCGGCACGCTCCTCCACGATGCCGGCGCGAGTGCACGTCGAGCCAACGCTCGTCCAGATCTTCGCCATAGGCCTCCCACGTCACGCCGTCGACTCCGGCCGCGGCTTCCTTCTTCAGGTCGAACCAGGCCGACCGGAGCACTTCCGGCGTGATGTGGTGAAAGAGTGCAGTACGACGCTCCTTCGGGTTCCTCTCTACAGCTTTCCGGATCCGGTCCGCCGCCTGTGGCACGCGTGCCCGACCCTGCGTTCGGCGCGTGCTTTGGCGTCCCGAATTCCCCTTGGTTGGGGCCCTTTCCTCCGGCAACTCCGCAGGAGCGGACGCTCCCTGGTTCGCCGCCTTCCCAGGTCGTACGGCCCCATCCGACTTCTTCAAACCGTTCGTCCTAGGCTTCGGTTTTCTCCTTCCCTACTCGGTCCCGCCTCGACCGGCGGGACCGCTTGAAGATCTCCCAGGGTCCCAACCGAAGACGTACGGACGTGTAGGGGTTCTCGGACACCGCGGGGCTCGCCAGGCATCTCACCCAATCGATACCTGCGATGGTGCCTTCGGCCGATCGGAAAGCCTCGGCACCCCGGATCATCGTCTTTTCGGTGCTCCTTAGCCCCACCCATCCGCACCGCTGCCGACGCTTCGCCTGCCCCCTCGCGGGAACCGACGCACGGCTCGCGGAGAAACGCGGTTTGGTTCCTCCTTCGTTCCAGGGGACTTTCACCCCCTGTCTTCTGCCAGTTCGCCTGGCACACCCGATCCGGACGTGCCCGCATTCGGGCATCCGGTTCCGTACAGGACAGGTTCGCTCAAGCGGTCCCGTAGCCGTGCATGATCTTGGCCGTAGGCAGGGGCAAGCGGCGGAGCAGCGCGGTCATCTGATCCCAGTTCAACCGGGCCGAACGACTGCGCCGCGACAACCACTTTCGCCAGATTCGGATCACCTGATGGCGGAAGCTGGCCATTCGGGCACGGTTCCCGCTCCGGCCGTAGTAGGCGCAATGGCCTCGTAGGACCCGTGCGAGATCGTTGCGCGGGTAGAGCAAGGGCGCGTGTCGATGCCGTCGGCACCACTCCCGCACCGCTTGCAGCGCCCGCGCCAGGCGGCCCTTGGCCGTGTGCTGGCGCAGCACCGCATCCTTCCATCGCGACCGCACCCAAACAGGGGTGAAGCCCAGGAAGTCGAAGGTGGCGTCCGCTCCCGGATCCGGGGGCAGCTTGGCCCGAAAGTCAACGGATCGTGTCTTCTCTGCGTGCAGCTTCAGCCCAAACCGGGCCAAGCGCTTGCCGAGGACGGCCAGCACCCGCTCGCAGTCCCGCTGATGCTCGAAGAGCAGCACGAAATCGTCCGCATACCGCACCCGTTGGCACCGGCCCCGGAGGCGGGGCTGGACCGTCTGCTCGACCCACCGATCCAACACGTAGTGCAGGAACAGGTTGGAGAGCAGCGGCGACCACACGCCGCCTTGCGGCGTGCCCGCTTCCGAGGTGTGCCGGACGCCCTCCTCCAGGACGCCCGCCCGCAGCCATTGGTGGATCCTGCGACGGAGGACACCGTCCTTGATCCGCAGGTCCAGGAAGGCGCGGAGTTCCCGATGCGGGATGCGGTCGAAATACTTCGACACATCCGCATCGATCACCCAGCGCTTCTTTTTCTTCATGATGCCTTGGTCGATGGCGTGCAGGGCATCCTGCGCCGATCGTCCAGGCCGGAACCCCTACGATCCCGGCACGAAGTCCGCTTCGTAGATGGGTTCCAGCAGCATACGAATGGCTCGTTGCGCCACCTTGTCTTCCAGGGTCGGAATGCCCAGGGGCCGGACCTCGCCGTTCCCCTTCGGGATCCAGGTCCGCCGAACCGGCGGCGCGAAGGTGCGGCCCGACAGGATCCGATCCCGGAGGTCCTCCACGTTGGCCTCCAGGTTCTTCTCGTAGTCGGCCGCGGTCACGCCGTCGATCCCGGCGGCCCCGTCCTTCCGGGTGCGACGCCAAGCTTCCCGCATCCACTCCCCGTCGATCCGGTGATGCACCGAGGTGAGCACCCGGTCCGGGTGCTTCCTCGCCTGCGCGGCGATCCACTGTGGTTTCGTTGACGGGTTGGCAGATCTCCGTGTCTCTTCCACCGTTTCCCTCCAGGGGTTCGGTTCCTGCAGCACGCCCCTTCCCTCCAGCGGCACCCGGTGGCCCCGGTTCCCCGCCTTCGCCGGTACTAGGAGCGAGCTACGACTTCCGGTTTCCGTCTGGCCTTCGGCTCATGGGTTTCGCCCGCCGGCTCCGCAGGCTCGACCTGCGGGCAGAAACCGGATCTCCCAGGTTCCCTGGCAAGCCCTCCCGCGGCTTTGCGTCGTTCTCGGACCCCGGACGGTCCGTTGCGCCTTGCCCATGCATGCGGCACTCCGGTGCGGCCCCCACGGTCTGAAAGATGAAGGCACCGACGTTGCGGAGTACGAGGCTCCATAGCGACGCTTCGCCGCCCGCTGTGTCCGCTTCACGACGTGCGTTGCCGCACGCCATGCCACACTCGCTTCCGGCTGGCGGGCTCACCTTTGCCGGGCGGGGGTCGAACCCGCAGGCTTGCGACGAAAGGTTTCAGCCTACGTCATGGCTTCCTCCCCTCCAGGGCTTAGCCTGGCGCAATCAGACGTCCTGACCTCGTCCAATGTCAGGTGAGACGATTTTGGAGTGGAGAAGCACGCGGTTCTGATCAGGACGGCTTCAGGCGGGTGCATCGCAAGCGTGTTCAGGGCCGGGATCATCCCAATATAGGTATCATATTATATTGGACCATCGTATCTACTCACCCCCCCCGACTGATGACGAAGATCGATCCGCTTCTTGTCAGCCGGAACACGCACATCCGGTCATCGGCAGCGAGCGAATGAAAGGGGCAAGGGAAAATGCCGAATCCGAACCCGTCAGGAAAAACGATTCGTCATCAATAGGGGGGGGGGTGAGTAGATACGGACCATCACGCGACTCTGTGGTCAAGCACAAAACCGGGCAAATCATTCATTGTATTGGGAGAAAGTGGGGACGTACTGATCAAGTCAGCTCACGAGGTCAGGACGTCTGAGGCTGCGTACGGCACTCCGTTGGCGGGTGGCGGAGTCGTGGGTCTCGCCGACGAAGTTCCGCGGCACCCTGTACAAGGCGGCGAACGGGACGTACGTGGGCAGGAGCACGGGCGATGCGCGCGCCCACGGGCGCTCTACCGATCCGCACGGGGAGGCGAAGGATCGGTACGGGGTTCCGCTGCGTCGCGACGCCGGTCGTCGGGTGCGGGATCGTGCGCCGCTTCCTGCGGCGTGGGCGTTGCGGGCGACGCAGAGCGGCCGGTCGGCGCGGGCGTTGCGCTCGATGTACCCGCAGGGTGCGGCGCTTTCCGACGTCCGGCGCGCGCAGGGGCGCACGCACGGCATCGCCTCGGTGCGGTGCGTGCGGGTGCGGGCGCGGCGGGCGAATCGGCACGGCGCGGTGGCGGCACGCTCCGCGAAAGCGATGACGCAGAAGGATCTGGAGCCGATCGGTGCGTGGAAGAGAACCCGGACACCAACCGGTAGGAGCCGGTATCCAAATCGACCGTGCACCGGGTGCTGCAGAACCCCGACCCGGCGTGGATCGAGGAGGCTCTGCGGCGCTGGGCGCAGCCGCGCCTGCGGGTCGGCCACGCGATCGCGGTCGACGGCACGCGCCTTCGCGGCGCCCACCGCACCGGCAAGGATCCTGACGAGACGGTCTCGCGGATCGAGCACGGGACCGGCCTGCCGGTCTCGATCCTCCACGATCCCGAGGAGGGCGGGGAGATCGCTGCCGTCCACGCCGCGCTCGAGATCGCGCCGGTGGCCGGCCGTCTGCGCGCTCTCGACGCGCTCCACCCCCCCCCCGCGAGACGGCACGGCGGATCGTCGAGACCCAGGGCGCCGACGGGAGGATGACGGTCAAGGGCCAAGCGTCCAAGACCTTCGAGACGTTCGAGAGCATCAACTGGGAGACCACGAGCACGGGACGCTACAGCGAAAAGCCCACGCTCGAGCACGGTCGCATCGAGCAACGCAGCATCGAAGTCTTCACCCCGCCCGCGAAGATGACCCACGATCCTCACATCAAACCGATCGTTCGTGTCACCCGGCGCGTCGAATGCAAGAAATCCGGAAAACCGACCACCGAGCACGCCTACGGCAGGACCTCGGTTGCGGCCGACCGCGCCTCGCCGCAACCGGTACTCGCAGGGAACCGCGGTCCCTGGGGGTCGAACGCCCTCACCCCATCCGCGACGCCACCTTCCGCGAAGACGACTCCAGGCTCCGGACCCGCAACGCGCCCGCAAGCCCCGCGATCCTCAACACCCTCGCCATTGCCGTCATCCTCCACAACCCGCGGAAGCTGCCCCAGCCCTTCCACAGCTTCGCCGACGCCCGCCACCCCTATGCCGACCCGCGCAAGCCGGTCCTGCACGCCGTCACAAGACCCGGCTGACTACGCTCACACCCCGACCGAAACCGGCAAGTATCCGAGCCGGGCCACCCAACCCGGCCGGCCTCTCGCTCGCCCCGGATCCGCCGAAACGGACCCCTCGCGCCTAGATCCGCGCCGCCACCGGGCCGCAGACGTCCGCACATCTCACAATCGCAGACTCGAACGCGTCGACCCGCGTCGCGATCGAGACTCCGATCGCATCACAGCAACAAGCATGGGATCTCCTTGGGGTTCCGTGACCTGCACGGCCATCCGGAGAGCGGCGGCGGGTCCCGGGGCTTCCGGTCCGGCGGGGCAAGACCGACCCCGACCGCGCGGACTTCGATGCGGACTTCGATGTCGATCCGCTTTGTCGCGATGCTCGGCTCATCGGCCCTCGGGTCCCGAAGGTCCCAGATTCCATCTTCTCGGTCACCGATCACCGGCCTCCCGGTCGCAGCACAAGCCGGTCGTACCCGTCCCGCCAGCGCCCGGCTCTCCTAGTCGTCTTCCCACCCATTTGGTGATCGGGCTCGAGACGGAAGTCGGCGTCGCGCTGGAACCGTCCGAGGGCACCGCCGCCTTCGACAAAGGCGACCTCGGCATGGGCCGCAACGCCCCGACTGGCCGAGCCGCCGCCGAAGTCGACCCGACCCTCGGTCGTCTTCGAGCTGTTATACTCCCAGCATGTCGTGTCTTGGATGGCAAAGATCACGCGCCGTGGACGGCAGCGTTCCACCCTCGCTTCCCGATGCTCCTCAAGGGGGGCGTTCATCGTCACCCACCGGTTCGACAACCGGCAGTAGACCGCCTTCGGTGCCGCCTCGCCGGGGAAAACCACCGGCAGAATCTCTCCGGGACGTTCGTACCAGGCCCAGCCCATGGTGACCAGGCGTTCGCGGACGCGCACGTTCCTGTGACCGCTGCGGCCGTACTCCCTTTTCGCCCAGTTGACCTTGTTCTCATCGACCAAGGGTGCCGCCGGCCCGGACCATGCTCGGGCGTCCGGCACAGCACGCCGCACCGGTCCGGCGCCACAGGCTTCATCATCCACACCGTGCGCTGCACGCGCGGGCCGGGGCCCCGGGAGGTCGGTTGGAGGTCGTCTCCCCACCGCGCTCGCGGGCGGCCGCCTCCCCAAGGTCTGCCGGTGCGCACTGCAGCTTTCGCTCCGGACCGACGCATCCTCCTCGCAGCCCGGACGGTCCGGCCGCGGCCGGGTGTGCGGCAGCACGATTCCCGCCCGCACCGCCCTCCCAGACGGGGCCTTTCGCGCCCGGGCCACACCGGGCACACCGGCGCATGACGGATCCGGCCGTCCTCGCCGCCCCCCCGGCCCGGCGGATCGGCCTGAAAGCCGCCTGAGCGCATCCCGTGGCCACACCCTTCCGGCCAGTGCGCGGAACCCGGGACCTGTTCGGAGACGACAAGCGCCGGTTCGACCACATCATCGCGACCGCCCGGGCCGCAGCCGCAGCCTACGGCTACGCGCCGATGGCGACGCCGGCGTTCGAATTCAGCGACGTCTTCCGCCGCACCCTCGGCGCAACCTCCGACATCGTTACCAAGGAGATGTACACGTTCGCGTCCGGTTCCGGCGAAGAAGTGACCCTGCGGCCGGAAGGCACGGCACCGGTGGCCCGCGCACTGGTCTCCGGAGGCCGGTTGCAGGTACTGCCCGTCCGACTGTTCTACGACGGGCCGATGTTCCGGAGGGAACGGCCCCAAAAGGGCCGCATGCGCCAGTTCCACCAAGTCGGCATCGAGCTGATCGGCGAGCCCTCGCCGGTCGGAGATGTCGAGGTCATCGCCGCCGGAGCCCGCCTGCTCGCGTCTCTCGGCCTCCGGGATGCGGTCGTCCTGCGCCTCCATACGCTGGGCAACCGGGCCAGCCGCGACCGCTATCGGGCCGCCTTGGTCGACTACCTCGAGCCCCGCCGCGACCGCCTGTCCGGGGACTCGCAGCGCCGGCTGCAGCGCAATCCCCTGCGCATTCTCGACTCGAAAGCCCCGCAGGATCGCGAAGTAGCGGCGCAGGCGCCCCGCCTCCTCGACTGTCTGGATCCGGAATCGACCGGATTCTTTGCGGAGGTACGGCGGCACCTCGATGCGCTGGGCGTGGCCTACGAGATCGATCCGCTGCTCGTGCGCGGGCTCGACTACTACCTGCACACGACTTTCGAATTCGTGACCGACCATCTCGGGGCACAGGGCGCCGTCCTGGCCGGCGGCCGGTACGACGGTCTCACCGAGAGCATGGGCGGGCCGGCGCTGGCCGGGACCGGATGGGCCGCCGGGATCGAACGGCTGGCGATGCTGGCGGACTCCGGACTCCCGCCGTTGCCTCGTCCGGTTCTGGTGGCCTGCATCTCCGAGACAGCGACGGTCCGGGCCTTCCTGTGCGCCGAAGCCCTGCGGGATGCGGGACTGGCGACCGAACTGGCGGCGCAGGGGAGCCTCAGGCGGCAGTTGCGGCAGGCCGACCGGATCGGAGCCCGGGCCGCAGTCCTGCTGGGGGACCGCGAACTGGCGGCAGGGACAGCCCGGGTGCGGGATCTGGATTCGGGCGCCCAGGCCGAAATCCCGTACGCCGCGCTGACCGACCACGTCCTGGGGATGGCGGGAGATGGCTGAGCCGCGTCTCGAAGCCGCGTTCGCGGAGATCCTCCAGCGCCGGCGCGCTCTGGAAGCCGTCCTCGGCGATCCGGCGCTCGACCCCGCCCGCCGGGTACGGACGGCAAGGGAACACGCCGAACTCCAGCCGCTCGCCGAACGCATCGCCGAGCATGCCGACCTTGCGGAGGAGCGCGGCGGCGTCGACGAGATCCTGGCCGATCCCGATATCGATCCGGCGCTGCGGACGATGGCCGAAGAGGACCACGCGCGCCTCCGGCAGCGACTCGAAGCCTGCGAGCGGGAGATCCGCGAACTTCTGCTCCCGACCGACGCCGCCGACCGGCGCGACGTCATCCTCGAGGTGCGGGCCGGCACCGGAGGCGACGAGGCGGCGCTCTTCGCCCGCGATCTCTTCCGTATGTACGAACGCTACGCCGGAGCCCGCCAATGGACGTTCCGGGTGCTGTCGATGAGCGAGAACACGCTGGGCGGGACCCGCGAGGCGATGGCCGAAGTCATCGGGAGCGGTGCCTACGGCCGGCTCCGACACGAATCCGGCGTGCACCGCGTGCAGCGGGTACCCGCCACCGAAGCCTCGGGCCGCATCCACACGTCGGCCGCCACCGTGGCCGTTCTGCCGAAGGCCGAGGAGGTGGACGTAGTGATTGCCCCGGGCGACCTCAGGGTCGACACGTTCCGCGCCCAAGGGGCAGGCGGTCAGCATGTCAACAAGACCGACAGCGCCGTCCGGATCACCCACCTTCCGTCCCACACGGTCGTGGTCTGCCAGGACGAGAAATCCCAGCACCGCAATCGCGAAAAGGCGATGCAGGTCCTGCGGGCCCGCCTCTACGAACGGGAGCGCCGGGCGCAGGAACGGCAGCAGGCGGATGACCGGCGGACCCAAGTCGGCTCCGGGGACCGGTCCGAGCGGATCCGCACCTACAATTTCCCCCAGGATCGGATCACCGACCACCGAATCGGTCTCACGGTGCACCGGATCGAGCAGGTGCTCGGCGGGGAAACGCTGGATACGCTGGTCGAGGCGCTGATCGCGGCCGAGAAGCGCCGCCGGCTGACCCGCGGTTGCTGACCGTGCCGGGACCGTGCACCGTCGACGGTGCCGTGCAGCGGGCGCAGACCGTGCTGCGGGACGCCGGAGTCGACGAACCGCGGCGCGAGGCCCGGCTGCTGGCGGCGCTGGCGGCCGGAGAGGATTCGCATCTGGCCGGCGATGCCTGCCTGCCGACTCCCGTCGTGCGGCGGCTCGCATCCCTGGTCGCGCGGCGGGCGGCGCGGGAACCGTACGCCTTGCTGGCCGGGGAACGGGAGTTCCTCGGGCTGCGCTTCTCGGTGTCCGACGCCACGCTGGTCCCGCGGCCGGAGACGGAGTGCCTCGTCGAAGCCCTGCTGGAAGGCCGGCCGGCGCAGCTCGTCCTCGATCTCGGAACCGGCTCCGGAGCCATGCTCCTGGCCCTGCTCAGCCGGTGGACCGACGCCCGGGGCGTCGGCGTCGACCGTTCGCCGGCGGCGCTGGCCGTCGCCCGGCGCAATGCGACGGCGCACGGCCTCGACCGGCGGGTGTCGCTGGCGGCATCCGACTGGGCGAGCGCCCTCCGGCCGGAACCGACCTTCGATCTGGCCGTCTGCAATCCGCCCTACGTCGCCCGCGGGGATCTCCTGTCGCTGGAACCCGAAGTCCGCGACCACGAGCCGCGCCTAGCCCTCGACGGCGGACGGGACGGCCTCGATCCGGTGCGGGCCCTGCTGCCCGGTCTGGTGCCGGTCCTCATGCCGGGCGCCCGGGTGGTCCTGGAAACCGATCCCCGCCTGTGGGAGGCCCTGGCGGCCACCGTGGACCGGTTCGGCGGCCGCGACATCGTCGCACTACCGGACCTGACGGGCCGCCGGCGGGGTCTGCTCGCCTCGTTCCCGGGACCCGGGGCCGGCCCCAGCGGAGAACCTTCCGTCGGCCCCCGACGACCCCCTCGTATATAGTGCGGAAACCGGCTTCCGGATCCGCAGCAGGGTGAGCCCGCGCCGGCCGGCCGGTTGCGGGAGAACAGCATCCACGGGTTTGACCCGAGGTGCGCCCGGGCCCTGCACGCGGACCGGCCCGCCCTTGCTGGAGACGACCAACCCCACCATGTACGAGCGATCCAAACCCCCTCCCGGCCCCCGGCGTCATCGGGGCCGTCCGCCGCCCCGGCGCGGCAGCGGGCCCAACCAGACCTTCGAGAGCAACGGCGGACCCGGGATCAAGGTCCGGGGAACTGCCCGCCAAGTGGCAGAGCGCTACCATGGTCTGGCCCGCGATGCCCTTTCGTCGGGCGACCGCATCGCCGCGGAGCACTTTCTTCAGCATGCCGAGCATTATCAGCGGATTCAGGCCACGTTGAACGCCCCCGCGCCCACCAGCTCGATGCGCTCCAACGGCAGCACCGATCGCCGGCACGACGGCGACGACCGGCCCCGCCACGACCGGCCCGGACCGGCCAACGGCCCGTTCCGGTAGTCCGCCTCCCGTCTGCCGCAGCCGGACGCCGGCCCGGGCGCGGCGCCGGCTCCATCCGGATCCGGGTCGGGAGCGGGTTTCGCTCGGGAATCGTCCCGGCGGAGGATCCGAGTGGGCCGCTTCCGCCCGCATCGCATCGAGCATGCTTTCCCTCGGTCTGCGCGGAGTTGCGACCCCGACTCCCGGTGCCGCAGGATTCCGGGCCCCCGCTCCCTCCCGTCGCCGCCGCACCCGGCACGATGCGCGTTCCGCGGCCGCCGGCGCCTTCGCGGTTCGGCTGGACCCGAGTTCCGCAAGGGGTCTGCGCGCTTCCACGGTTCCGCACGGGCCTGAACCCAAGGCTAACGAGAGATTCTACAACACACTTTCCCAGAAGGGCTTAAGGAGGATTCACAAGGCCTCCAAGCATACATTTCGTGTGCTGCACTTGTGGCAGGCCGTCCATCTTTCGATGTTTCCGGGAGCGTGCGGAATCCCGAGTGCGTCGTAGATCCTGCGTTGCGCGGGTCTCGACGCGGGTGGAGGCGAACTTGGAGGGCTTGGCCGTCGGCTCCTCGGTTCGAGTTCGTCGAAGGAACCTGCCTCTCAGCCTAATCCCGATTCGGCCGGCTGCAAGAGGCCCCCGAAGGAACATGGCACTACTTTTGCAGACTCGACACGATGACCCTTGTCGTACAAGGGATTTCCCGATCAAGGCCCCCTGAAATCGCCGATTCCGGGACAGAATCGACTGAATCTCGTGAAACATGGGTGAAGAGGCCGCAAGGGCTCTACGAGCTCTCCGTTTCGTGCGCGGAACCCGGCCGACCCTCCACTCTCGGGGGTTCCAGGGTGTGCGCGATGCCGAGGGCGCCGCCGGTGCCGATCGGCGCGGATTCGATGCGGCCGGCCGTCAGCCCGCCGGATTCGGGCCGGCCTGCGTTTTCGACGAGCCCCGGGCGCGGACCGCAGAGGGCTTCGCGGTCTCCGGCCATCCCGCGCGGCCTTGCGGCCCGGGTCCCGCCGAACGCCCAGCCATGGGGACGTTCCGGCACGACGCGGCTGCGCACGCAAGACTCCCCGGCTACGAAAACGCGGATTCCAGATCGGCCTCGATCTGCGCCGCGAATTTGGCCGCGGCCACCGGCAGCGTGCGTCCGCGCAGCTGACACAGGTACAGGCGTCCTTCCGGTACGTCCCGCCGGTCGACCGGCCGGGTGACGATCCCCTCCTCGCCCCGGACGGGAAGGCCGACGGGGATCTGAAAGGTCACCAAGTGTTCGTGCCGCGGATAGCGCCGGAGCAACTCGAAACTGTCGGACTCGACCACCACCGTCGGGTGCTGGGAGGACCGCAGCAGCGCCCGGTCGATCAGGTGCCGAACGCCGTAGCGCACCGTCGGCAGCCCGACCGGAAAGGCGGCGCAGTCGCGCAGCCGAATCGGGCCGCGCCCGGCGAGGGGATGATCCACGGACATCACGGCGTGCACCGATTGACGCACGTCGACCAGCACCTGCATCGCGCGCAGTCGTACCGGTTCGAAGATCAGCGCGATTTCGGCGGACCGATCGACCAAGGCCTGCTCCGCTGCCGCACGGTCGCGCAGGCTGACCCCGAAGGTCACGGCCGGATGCTCGGCACGGTAGCGGGCGATCTGTTCGGGCAGGAAGTACGGCAGCAACGCCTGACTGCAGGCGATCGTCACGTGGCCGCGCCGCACGCCGGACAGGTCCGCGATCTGGGCCATCAGCTTCTCGAAATCGGACGTCTGGCTGCGCACGTGCGCGATGAGGAGTTCTCCCGCCGTCGACAGCCTGACACCTCCCGGAATCCGCTCGAAGATCGGCACGCCCAGCTCGTCCTCGAGCGCCAGCACCCTCCGGTTCAGCGCGGTCGAGGTGATCGCGAGAATCCCGGCCGCCTTCCGGATCGAGCCGGCCCGCGCAATCGCATCGATATAGGCGAGCGGGACCACATGACGCGCAACCATGATGCCTCCCTCGATCGGTGCTGCATGTTTTGCACCACCATGAAGCAAAATTAGCAGAAGACGGCAGCACCGGACCGCGGTACCGTCGAGGTTCCCAGTGTCCGGCATGGACCACGCACCCGACGAGCGGGACGGCGTCCATGTCCTCAAGGAGTTCGGAGACCATGACTTCCACCTACCCGACCCGCCGTGGATTCCTGAGGGGCGGTGCGGCCCTGGCGGGCGCCGGAATGGCCGGCGCGCTGGCGGCGCCCGCCTTCGCCGACGGCCACGGAGACCTGACCGTGGGCTTCATCTACGTGGGGCCCAAGGACGATTTCGGATACAACCAGGCACATGCCGAGGGTGCCGCCGCGGTACGGGCGATGCCGGGGGTCTCGGTGGTCGAGGAAGAGAATGTCGCCGAAACCGTCGACGTGCAGAAGTCCATGGAATCCATGATCAGCTTCGACGGTGCGACGTTCCTCTTTCCGACCTCGTTCGGCTATTTCGACCCGCATATCCTCGCGATCGCGCCGAAGTATCCCGAGGTGCGCTTCCAGCACGCCGCCGGTCTCTGGCAGGAGGGCGTGCATCCGTCCAACGTCGGGAGCTATTTCGGCTACATCGGGCTCGGCCAGTACCTGAACGGCATCGTGGCCGGTCACATGACCGCCTCCGGAAAGCTGGGCTTCGTGGCGGCCAAGCCGATTCCGCAGGTTCTGCAGAACATCAACTCCTACCTGCTCGGCGCGCGACAGGTCGACCCGTCCCTGACCTGTCAGGTGATCTTCACCGGCGAGTGGTCGCTTGCGGTGAAGGAGGCGGAGGCCACGAACGCGCTGGCGGACGCAGGCTGCGACGCCATTACCTGCCACGTGGACGGTCCCAAGGTGGTGATGGAAACGGCGGCGGGGCGCGATTGCTTCGTCTGCGGCTACCACGCGAACCAGGGACCGCTCGCCCCCGATCGCTACCTGACCGGGGCCGAATGGAACTGGCCGGGGGTCTACACCCGGATGGTACGAACCGCCCTCGAAGGCGGGACGATCCCCAACTTCGATCGGGGCGGACTGGCCGAGGGCTACGTCAAGATGTCGCCCCTGGGGCCGGCGGTCACGGACGCGGCCCGCAACCGGTTCGAGGCCGTGAAGGCGGAGATGATGAAGGGCGGGTTCGCCGCCTATGTCGGCCCCCTGGCGGACAACCGGGGCCGGCAGATTCTCGGCCCGGGCGAAGTGTTCCTCGAAACCGACCTTGCGCTGGAGAGCATGGATTATCTCGTGGAAGGGGTGATCGGCGCCACTTCGTGACGGAACGGCACCGCTGCCATGACCGCAATCGACGGGACGGGCGGCCGCCGGGCGGCGGCGCGGGATCCCGACGGCTGGCTGGCCGGGGCCGCGCGGCGAGCGGAGCCGGTCGCCCTGCCGGCGGCCGCGCTGCTGACGGCGCTGGCGGCCTTCAGCCTGTTCCTGCTGGCGCTGGGAAAGGCGCCCACCGAATTCTACGCGCTCGCATACCAAGGGGGGTTCGGCACCTCGTTCTCCTGGCAGAACACGTTGTCCCGCGCGACGCCGCTCCTGCTGGCGGCGCTCTGCGTCGCGCTGCCGGCGCGACTGGGACTCGTGGTCATCGGCGGCGAGGGGGCCATCGTGCTCGGAGGCCTGGCGTGCGGTGCCCTGGCCGGCGCGCTGGCCGGCGTGCCTGCCGCGCTCGCGATCCCGATCCTGACGGCCGCCGGCGCGGCGACCGGCGGGATCTGGATCGGCGCGGTGGGCGCGCTGCGCCACTACCGGGGCGTCCACGAGACCCTTGCAAGCCTGTTGATGGCCTACCTCGCCATCGCGCTGATGAACCACTTCGTGGAGGGGCCGTTCCGGGATCCGGCGAGCCTCAACAAGCCCTCGACCGTCCCCCTCCCCGAGGCCTTCCGAATCGGCGATCTCCCAGGTTGGGACGTGCACTGGGGGCTCGTCGTCGGAATCGTGGGCTGTCTTGTGTCGTGGATGCTGATGGAGCGGACGACCTGGGGCTTCGCGGCCCGCATCGTCGGCGGCAACGTGCGCGCCGCCCGGGTGCAGGGGCTGCCGGCAGGCCGGCTGATTCTGGGATTCACGGCGCTGGGCGGCGCGTTCGCCGGGCTGGCGGGCGCCTTCGAAGTCGCCGCCGTGCACGGCTCGGCCAATGCCTCGCTGGCGGCCGGCTACGGCTATACCGGGATCCTCGTTGCCTTCCTCGCGCGCCACAACCCGCTGGCCATTCTGCCGGTCGGGATCCTGCTCGCCGGATTCGAGGCCGCCTCGGGACTCGTCCAGCGCCGCATGGATCTGCCGGACGCCACGATGCTGGTCCTGCAGGGTTTCACCTTCGTCGCGATCCTCGCCTCCGAAACGCTCTACGGCCGGTTCCGGATCTTCGCGCCGGACCGATGGTCCGTCCCGCGGTGACGCCCCGTCGCCGCGCCCGGGTCGGGCGCACGGCCTCCGGCCCCGGCCGTTCCGACCCGATGCGGAAGACGCGGCCGTGAGCGAGACCGACATCGGTCTCTGGGCTCTTCCGCTCGCCATCCTGGGGGGTGCGGTCCGGGTGTCCACGCCGTTTCTCTTCGTTTCGCTCGGCGAGGTCCTGACCGAGCGTTCGGGCCGCATCAATCTGGGCCTGGAAGGCACGCTCGTGTTCGGAGCCATGTCGGGCTACGCGGCGGCCTACCTGACCGCATGGCCCTGGGCCGGCGTCCTGGCTGCCGCGGGCGCAGGCAGTCTCTTCGGGCTGTGCCACGGACTGGTCTGCTCGCTGCCGCGGGTCAACGACATCGCGATCGGCATTGCCCTCATGCTGCTCGGCATGGGACTCGCCTTCTTCTTCGGCAAGCCGTACATCCAGCCGGTCGCGCCGGACCTGCCGGCGATCGAGTTCGGCTGGTGGTCGGATCTGCCCCAGGTCCGGGCAGCGCTTCGGGTGAACATCCTGTTTCCGATCGGATGCCTCCTGGCCGTCCTGCTGTGGTGGATGTTCCGCACCACCCGCACCGGCCTGCGGATCCGGGTGGTCGGCGACTCGACCGACGCGGCGCGGGCGATGGGCCTGAAGCCCGCGGTCGTCCGCACCCTGGCCACCGCCGCCGGCGGAGCATCGGCGGGCGTGGGCGGCGCCTATCTGTCGCTCTTCTACCCGGGCAGCTGGAACGAAGGGATCTCGTCGGGTCAGGGACTGATGGCGGTGGCGCTCGTGATCTTCGCGCGGTGGAACCCGGTGGCCTGCCTCGGGGCCGCGCTCCTCTTCGGCGGCGCGGGCGCACTGGGGCCGGCCCTGCAATCGGTCGGCATTCCGGACGGCTACTACCTGTTCTACGCCGCACCCTACGGGCTGACGCTCGGCCTGCTCATCGCAACCTCCTCGCCCGCCCGCACCCTGGCCGGCGCGCCGGGCGAACTGTCCGTTTCGAAATAGGAGATCGACATGAATGGCTTGGGTGGCCTCAACCCGTCCCCGAACGGCGTGGTGATCGGGCTGGTCCAACTACAGCTCCCCGTCATCGAGACCCCGCTCGATCTGGCGTCCCAGACGGAAAGAATCGTGTCCATGGTGGCAAAGGCGCGACGCGGGCTGCCGGCGATGGACCTCGTCGTCTTCCCCGAATACGCGCTTCACGGCCTGTCCATGGACATCGATCCCGAGTTGATGTGCAGCCTGGACGGCCCGCAGGTCGCCGCCTTCCGGCGCGCCTGTATCGAGCACGGCATCTGGGGCTGCTTCTCGATCATGGAGAACAACCCGGGCGGCCATCCCTACAACTCGGGCCTCATCATCGATCCTGCCGGGAAGCTGCGTCTCCACTACCGCAAGCTCCACCCTTGGGTTCCGGCGGAACCCTGGGAACCCGGAGATCTGGGGATTCCCGTGATCGAGGGGCCGAAAGGCGCCCGACTCGCGCTGATCATCTGCCATGACGGCATGTTTCCGGAGATGGCGCGGGAAGCCGCCTACCGCGGCGCCGAGATCCTGCTGCGAACGGCGGGCTACACCGCTCCCATTCGCGAGGGGTGGCGGCTGACCAACCGGTCCAACGCCTTCTGCAACCTGATGGTGACCGCGAATGTCTGCATGTGCGGATCGGACGGCACCTTCGATTCGATGGGCGAGGGGATGATCGTCAATTTCGACGGCACCGTCCTGGCCCATGGCGCCGGCGGCCGCGCCGACGAGATCATCGCGGCCGAGGTGCGCCCGGACCTGGTGCGTGAAGCCCGCACGCACTGGGGAGTCGAGAACAACATCTACCAGCTCGGCCACCGGGGGTACGTCGCGGTGAAGGGCGGAGCACGGGACTGTCCCTACAGCTACATGCACGACCTGGCCGCGGGCCGCTACCGGCTGCCTTGGGAGGACGAGGTCAGGGAGATCGACGGCACCTCCTGCGGCTTCCCCGCGCCCACCCGCCGCTACGGCGAGAACCCGAGGGAGACCGAGGAATGAACAACGTGTCCGGCCTCCGCACCATTGCCTCGGATCCGTACCCGTGGCCGTACGACGGCGACCTCCGGCCGTCGAACACGGCGCTGCTCGTGATCGACATGCAGACCGATTTCTGCGGCCGGGGCGGCTATGTCGACAGGATGGGGTACGATCTCGCGCTCACGCGTGCGCCCATCGAACCGATCCGGCGCGTCCTCACCGCCCTGCGGGCGCAGGGCTACCCGGTGTTCCACAGCCGCGAGGGCCATCGACCGGACCTGTCCGACCTGCCCGCGAACAAGCGCTGGCGCGCGCAACGGATCGGCGCGGGGATCGGCGACCCCGGACCGTGCGGCCGGATCCTGGTCCGCGGCGAACCCGGCTGGCAGATCATCCCGGAACTGCACCCGGAACCGGGGGAAGCCGTCATCGACAAGCCCGGCAAAGGGTGCTTCTTTGCCACCGACCTGGAATTGATCCTGCGCACCCGGCGCATCGGAAACTTGGTGATCTGCGGCATCACCACGGATGTCTGCGTGTCGTCGACCCTGCGCGAGGCGAACGACCGGGGGTTCGAGTGCGTGGTGCTCGAGGACTGCTGCGGCGCCACCGACCCGGGCAATCACACCGCGGCCATCAACATGATCCGGATGCAGGGCGGCGTATTCGGTGCGGTCGCCGACAGCGAAACCCTCATCGCCGGGTTGCCGTGACGGTCCGGGGGCGCCTCGACACCGGCGCGCTGGGCGTCGAGACGGTGGGCATGACGATGCGGTTCGGCACGTTCCTCGCGCTCGACCGCGTCTCGATCGAGATCGCGCCGGGGACCTTCCACGCGTTGCTGGGGGAAAACGGCGCCGGCAAGTCGACCCTGGTGAAGTGCATGATGGGGTTCCATCAGCCCGACGACGGCCAGCTGGTGGTCGGAGACCGCGAGGTCGACCTGCCGGATCCGAAGGCGGCCCATGCCCGGGGGCTGGGCATGGTGTATCAGCATTTCACGCTCGTGCCGTCGCTCACGGCCGCGGAGAACCTGGTCGTCAGCCGCGAGACCGGCGCGCAGATCATCGACTGGCGCGCCGAACGGGCCCGGCTGGAGGCGTTCATGGCGCGGATGCCGTTCGCGGTGCCGCTGGATCGGACGGCGGCCACCCTGACCGCGGGCGAAAAGCAGAAACTCGAGATCCTGAAGCAGCTCTATCTGGAGCGCCGCTTCCTGATTCTGGACGAGCCGACCTCGGTACTGACGCCGGACGAGGCCGACGATGTGCTCGGTCACGTCCGGGGACTGTGCCGGGCCGGGGAAATCACGGTGCTGATGATCACCCACAAGTTGCGCGAGGTCACGGCCTATGCCGGGGAGGTTTCGGTGCTCCGCCGGGGCCGCCTGGTCGGCACGGGCAGGGTTGCCGCCCTGACCGAGGCCGAGATGGCGCGGATGATGGTGGGCGGGGACGTTCGCGCCGCACCGCCCCCCGGAGCGCGGGCCGCCGGCGCGCCGGTCCTGTCCGTCACCGGACTGCGCGCACGGGGTCGTTCGGAGCGGGGGCATCTCGCGATCGATGCGCTCGAGGTCCGCGCGGGCGAGATCGTCGGCATCGCCGGGATTTCGGGCAACGGTCAGACGGACCTGGTGGAAGTGCTGACGGGCCAACGCCCGGTGCGGGAAGGCGAGGTGCGGGTGAAGGGGGTCCCCTACGGCGCTACGCGGGAGGAAGCGCGCGTCCATCGCGTGCGCTACCTGCCCGAGGAACCGCTGCACAACGCCTGCGTCCCGCGCATGTCGGTAGCCGAGAACCTGGGATTCCGCAGCTTCGACGTGCAGGCAGGGCGCACCCGGTTCTGGCTGTCGAGGGCCGAGATGCGGAGCCGCGCCGCCGGACTGGTGCAGGCGTTCAAGATCCAGGCCGCCTCGCTTGATGCGCCGATTTCCTCGCTCTCGGGCGGCAACGTGCAGCGCACCGTGCTCGCGCGCGAACTGACGGGCCGGGTCGACCTTCTGGTGATCTCGAACCCGTGCTTTGGCCTGGATTTTGCCGCGGTCGGAGACATCCGCACCCGGATCACGGCCGCGCGGAATGCGGGTGCGGCGGTGCTCCTCCTGTCCGAGGACCTGGACGAAATCATGGAGCTTGCCGACCGCGTGCTGGTGATGTCGGAAGGACGCATCGCCTATGCGTGCGCCGCCGCGGACGCGGATCGGGCGGAACTCGGCCGCCGGATGGGAGGGGCGGCCTGATGGCCGAGGTTGCGTCCGCTCGGCCCTTCGCCTACCGCTTCGCGGCCCCGGCGACGGCGCTCGTCGTGATCGACATGCAGCGGGACTTTCTCGAGGAGGGCGGTTTCGGCGCGGCCCTCGGCAATGACGTGACGCGACTCCGCGCCGTCGTTCCGCCCGCCGCCCGGCTGATCGCCGCCGCCCGCCAGGCGGGGCTGCCCGTGATCCACACCCGGGAATGCCACCGCCCCGACCTTTCGGACTGCCCGTCCGCCAAGCTTTGCCGCGGCGCTCCGGCGCTGCGAATCGGTGATCCCGGACCGATGGGCCGCATTCTCATCGCAGGAGAACCCGGTACCGAGATCCTTCCCGAGGTTGCTCCGGCCCCGGGCGAGCGGGTGATCGACAAGCCGGGCAAGGGCGCGTTCTACGCCACGTCGCTGGCGGATCACCTCGAACGGCTGGGGGTTCGAAGCCTACTGCTCGCGGGCGTGACTACCGAGGTCTGCGTGCAGACCACCATGCGCGAGGCGAACGACCGGGGGTTCGAGTGCCTTCTGGTCGAGGATGCCACCGAAAGCTATTGCCCCGACTTCAAGACCGCGACCCTCGACATGATCCGCGCACAGGGCGCCCTCGTGGGCTGGACCGCGACGGTGGTCGAGATCAAGCAGGCCTTGCATGGATAGGGCGGTCTCGGGTGCCCGGCACCTCCCGAATCTGATCCGCGGCGGCTGGCGGACGCTCGACTTCCTGCCGTTCCGCGCCGGGGTGGACATCTGCGAGCTCCGCCGAGGCCGGCCGGCCGTGGCCGTGCTCCGTTACGCGCCGGGGGCCGCGGTGCCCCGACACGTGCACACCGGACTCGAAACCATCGTCGTGCTCGACGGCGTGCAGAGCGACGAGTGCGGGGATTATCCGGCCGGATCGCTGATCCTGAATCCGGCAGGAACGGCGCACTCGGTCTGGTCCCGTCCGGGGTGCGTGGTCCTGATCCACTGGGAGCAGCCGGTACGATTCTGCAAGGAGGGGGCGTGAGGGGCGGGCTGAAGGATCTGCGTTTCGATATCGCCACCCTGCACGACGCCATGGCCGGCGGGACCGGCCCGGAGGATCTCATCGCCGAGGTCTACCGCCGGATCGAGGCCGTCGGCGACCCCGGCATCTTCCTGCACCTGCGTCCGGAGTCCGAGTGCGCCGCCGAAGCGAAGGCCCTGTCCCCCTTCGATCCGGAGGCCTTGCCGCTGTGGGGGATTCCGTTCGCCGTCAAGGACAACATCGATCTTGCCGGCAGCCCCACGACGGCCGCCTGCCCGGCCTACCGCTATGCACCCGCCGTCGATGCCTTCGCCGTCGCTGCCCTGAAGGCCGCCGGCGCGATCCCGGTGGGCAAGACCAACCTCGACCAGTTCGCCACGGGCCTCGTCGGCGTCCGCTCCCCCCATTCGCCACCGCGGAACGCGCTCGATTCCGAACTCCTGCCCGGGGGATCCTCTTCCGGCTCCGCCGTCGCCGTGGCGCACGGATTGGTTCCCTTCGCACTGGGTACCGACACTGCGGGGTCGGGCCGGGTGCCGGCAGCGTTCAACAACATCGTCGGGCTCAAGCCGTCACGGGGCGCGATCTCGGGCACCGGGGTCGTCCCGGCCTGCCGCACGCTCGATACGATCTCGGTGTTCGCGCTCACCGTGCCCGACGCTTGGCGGGCCTTCGCCGCCGCTGCCCGCCGGGACCCGTCCGATGCGTTCGCCCGCACGAGCCGGGTGCCGCCGCTCGGGAATCTGCCGCCTGCAGTGACCGTGGGCGTGCCGACGCCCGCAACGCGCCCGTTCTTCGGCGACACCGTGCAGGCGGCGAGCTTCGATGCCGCTCTGGAACGTCTGATCGCCTTGGGCGCGGAGATCCGGGAGGTCGATTTCGCCTTGTTCTTTGAGGTCGGCGCCATGCTCTACGAAGGCGCCTGGGTGGCGGAACGGCTCAGTGTGGTCGAGGCTCTGATGGAGGACGACCCCGAAGCCCTGCATCCCGTCACCCGCCGGATCCTCGGCCGCGGAACGCGGATCTCGGCGGTCGACGCATTCCGCAGCCTCTACCGGCTGGCCGAACTGAAGCAGAAGGCCGCCCCGTTGCTCGCGGAAGTCGACGTGCTGTGCGTGCCCAGCATTCCGACCTTCTATTCGATCGCGGACGTCGACGCCGATCCGGTGGGGCCGAATTCCCGTCTCGGCACGTACACCGATTTCGTCAACCTGCTGGATCTCTGCGGCACCGCCGTGCCGACCGGCCCGCGGGCCGACGGCCGTCCCGGCAGCGTGACCCTGCTGGCTCCGGCCGGCCAGGACGTTCGGGCAGCGGCGTTGGCCGAGCGGCTGCACTGCACCGCCGCGCCGCGCCTGGGAGCGACGACCCACCCCCTGCGCCCCACCGCGGCCGCGCCGGCCGGACGGCTACCCGGCGAGATCGAGCTGGCCGTGGTCGGGGCGCACATGTCGGGATTACCGCTCAACCACGAATTGACGTCGAGGGCCGGCCGGTATCTCCGCACTGCCGAGACCGCGCCGGTCTACCGCCTCTTCGTACTGGCCGGCGGCCCCCCGACCCGGCCGGGCATGATCCGCTCCGAACCGGGCCGGGCGATCGACCTGGAGATCTGGGCGCTGCCCGCCGAGAAGCTCGCCGATCTGCTGGCGTCGATCCCCCCGCCGCTTTCGATCGGCACGATCGCGCTGGCCGACGGAACCCGGGTCAAGGGCTTTCTGACCGAACCCGCGGGACTCGCGGATGCCGAGGAAATCACCTCCCATGGCGGATGGCGCGCCTTCCTGCAGGCGATGTAACGGACCTTGGCCCGCATCGGCATTCTCGGATCCCGGAGGGTCGCGGCGCACGGGATCGGGATCCCCACGATGTCCGAACCACTGCTTTCGAGTGTTCGAGTGCTTCATCCGGTCACGGGTGCCGGCACGGGCAGGACATCACCGTACGGTGCGCTTGCCTTGGAAATTCCATCCTCGTTGGACATCCTTCCGGATAGGGTGTCCGGATACCGAAGAAACAGTGCTGGCCGTCCTCGGCAAGCGCTTGGCCCGGTTCGGGCTGAGGTTGCATGCAGAGAAGACGCGCTTCGTCGACGTTCGGTCCAAGCGGCTCCCGGATCCGGGAGCGGGCGCCGCCTTCGACTTCCTGGGCTTCACCCAGATCTGGGTGCGGTCGAACAGGAAGTACGCGGTGTTGCGCCCACGCACGGCCAAGGGACGCCTAGCGCGGGCGGTGCTTGCGGTGCGGGAGGGGGGCCGACGGCATCGCCACGCACCCTTGCCCTACCCGCGCAACGACCTCGCTCGGGGCCTGCAAGGCCACTATGCCGACTACGGCCGGAGCGGGAACCGTGCCCGAAGTGCCCGCTTCCGCTACCAGACGATCCGAATCGGGCGAAAGTGACTGTCGCGGCGCAGCCGCTCGGCCCGGTTGAACGGGGACCGGATGACTGCGCTGCTTCGCCGCTTGCCCCTGCCGACGGCCGAGATCATGCACGGCTACGGGACCGCTTGAGCGAACCTGTCCTGTAAGAGCCTGTGCGGAAACTATTGAGCGGCCCCGATTCTGGTATCTGCGATGTGGCTGGAGAGTACATCGGGATCAAACAAGCCCATTCCACATCTGTCACATTGCTTTCGAAGCGGTCTCTCCGACGCCGATACTTTGCACGAGCGGTCAGAATCGGGACCGCTCAATAGTTTCCGTACAGGCTCTGAGCAGCCCCGCGTCCGGCGAGCACGTTGGCACTGCGGTCCCATGTGCGCCGTGTCCACCGGCTCCGCGGAACACGTGCGGCGGCGCCCGTGCTGCCGAGGTAACGCCTTCGGCTCCGATGCGCCATGAGTGAAAACTGCCCGCCGTTTGCACTCCGCGCCGCGCTCCGTTACCTCTGTGACCGGACGACGCCGCGAAACGCGCGTGAACATCGCGGACCGGTCGTCTCGCTCAATCGCCGCGGCGGATCAAATCCCTTGTGACGCCGGCGTTTCAGGCGATGGTGGTGTGCAGGGAACCTTCGCCTGATCTCGACTCCGTTCGGAATTGTACCGTCACACCCCAATCATTCCGGACCACAAGCTGCTCCGATGATTCCGCGCCACGGGCGGGCAGCCCGCGGCCGATCTCCACGACCCGGGTGCAAACCGACAAACGTCTCAAGGTGATCGAGAGCCCTCCCGTCGGGATGGGCAGCCCGACCTCCACGCGGAATGCCGCATTGGCACCTCTTGTCTTCCGTCGCGCGCTCCGCGCGTCCCCACACCGGCCGCGGTTCCGACTTGGGAACCCCGGTTTCTTTGCCAACTGGCCGACACCCCCCATATGAAGGGATCGGACCACGCCGGGGCACATGGGGAGCCGAACGGCCGATCCGGGGAGGAGGACGTCATGGACCTGCAGTCACTGAGCGAACGTTGCCAAGGGCTTGTGCACTCGGCACTGACCCGCGCCCGCACTGCCGGCCACCAGTCGTTCGTTCCGGAACACGTGCTGCGCGAGCTGCTGTCCGACCCGAACGGGCTGGCGGCCAATCTCCTGCGCAGCGCCGGCGCCTCTCCCGAACCGGCGCTGGAGGCGTGCGAGGAAACGCTCGCGAAGCTGCCGGCCGTGGGCGGACCCGGGGCCGGACATCTGGCGCCACATCCGGATACGGTGCGGCTGTTCGAACTCGCCAAGCAGGGAGCTACCGCGGCCGGCGACCGTTTCGTCACGGCCGAGCGACTGCTGGCCGCCGTCGTCGCCCTGAAGTCGTCGGCTGCGGCCGCTCTGCGCGCGGCCGGGCTGGAACCCTCCGGCCTGGAAGCCGCGATCGCCCGGCTCCGCAAGGGCCGGACCGCGGACAGTGCCCGCGCGGAAAGCAGCTACGACGCTCTCCGGCGCTATACCCGCGACCTCACCGCCGCCGCGCGGGAGGGACGCGTGGACTCGGTCATCGGGCGCGACGAGGAGATCCGGCGCGTGATGCAGATTCTTTCGCGCCGGACCAAGAACAACCCGGTACTGATCGGCGAACCGGGCGTCGGGAAAACCGCCATCGTGGAAGGGCTGGCGATGCGGGTGATCGATGGCGACGTTCCCGAATCCCTGCGGGATGCCCGCATCTTCTCGCTCGACCTCGGGGCCTTGGTCGCCGGCGCGAAATACCAGGGGGAGTTCGAGGAACGGATCAAGGCCGTGCTCAACGAAGTCGAACACGAAACGGGTATCGTCCTGTTCATCGACGAGATGCACACCCTGATCGGCGCCGGCGCCCCATCCGGATCGACCGACGCCTCCAACCTCCTGAAGCCGGCACTCGCCCGCGGCGTCCTGCACTGCGTCGGGGCCACCACGCTCGACGAATACCGCAAACACGTCGAAAAGGACGCCGCGCTGGCCCGCCGGTTCCAGCCGGTGTACGTCGCCGCCCCCTCGGTCGACGACACCGTGTCGATCCTGCGCGGGATCAAGGAGAAGTACGATCTCCACCACGGCGTGACCATCTCCGATGCCGCACTGGTGGCCGCCGCTGCCCTGTCCGACCGCTACATCAGCGACCGGTTCCTGCCGGACAAGGCCATCGACCTGATCGACGAGGCCGCCTCGCGCAAGCGCATGGAACTCGACAGCAAGCCCGAGGCTCTGGACGAACTGGACCGCCGGATCGTACAGCTGAAGATCGAGCGGGAGGCGCTTCGCAAGGAGGAGGATGCCCGCGCGCGGAAGCGCCTGGCGAAGCTGGAGGACGAACTCGCGAACCTCGAGGAGCAGGCAGCGGCTCGCCAGGCCGAGTGGCTGGCCGCGAAGGACGCCATGGCTGCCGACCACAAGCTGAAGGAAGAGCTCGACCAGGCCCGGTCGGACCTCCAGCTGGCGCAGCGCAGCGGCGACCTTGCGCGGGCCGGCGAACTCGCGCACGGCACGATCCCGACCTTGGAAGCCCGGCTCGCGGACCCCGATCCGGGCGGCGCGGAGCGGCTGGCGGGAACCGCCGTTCTGGATTCCGATGTCGCCGAAGTCGTGGCCCGCTGGACCGGTATTCCAACCGAGAACCTGCTGTCCAGCGAGGCGGAACGGCTGGTGCGTCTCGAGGCGATCCTGGAATCGCGCGTCGTGGGCCAAGACGAGGCCCTGCAGGCGGTGGCCCACGCCGTCCGCCGGGCCAAGGCCGGCCTGCAGGATCCGAACCGGCCGCTGGGGTCGTTCCTGTTCCTGGGGCCGACCGGCGTCGGCAAGACAGAGCTGGCCAAGGCCCTCGCCGAATTCCTGTTCAGCGACGAGCGCGCCTTGCTCCGCTTCGACATGTCGGAGTACATGGAAAAGCACTCGGTGGCGCGGATGCTGGGAGCGCCCCCGGGTTACGTCGGCTACGAGGAAGGGGGCACGCTGACCGAAGCCGTGCGCCGCCGCCCCTATCAGGTGATCCTGTTCGACGAGATCGAGAAGGCGCACCCGGATGTCTTCAACGTACTGCTCCAGGTCCTCGACGACGGCTGCCTGACCGACGGCCAAGGCCATGAGGTGAACTTCCGCAACACGCTCGTGATCCTGACCTCCAACCTCGGCAGCGACCTCCTCGCGAGCCCGGCAACGGATGCGGCGGACCGTCGGCAGGCCGTCATGGACGTGGTTCGAGCGCGGTTCCGGCCGGAGTTCCTGAACCGCCTCGACGAGATCATCCTGTTTCGCAGTCTGACGGAAGCGCACATGGATCGTATCGTCGACATTCAGTTGGAGCGCCTCATCGCGCGCGCTTCCCGGCGCGACCTGTCGGTGCACGTGGCCGCCGACGCGCGGGCTTGGCTGGCACGACGGGGCTACGATCCGGCGTACGGAGCCCGACCGCTCAAACGGGTCATCCAGCGCGAGGTGGAGAACCCGCTCGCCGCGCTGGTGCTCGCGGGCGGGGTGTCCGAAGGCACTCCCGTGCACATCTCGTGCAGCGGCGACTCACTCCGGCTGCACTAGTAGTACGGAAACGTTGAACTGACGATAGTATTCTGGCAAGATTTCCGTGTCGGTCCGTGTCGGTGTGTGTGTGTGTCGGCACGCGTGGGCGCCCGATCGGTACGGCGCTTTCTGGTTCATCGTCGGTCCGTGTCGGTGTGTGTGTGTCGGCACGCGTGGGCGCCCGATCGGTACAGCGCTTTCTGGTTCATCCCCACAGACCCGATGCCGAACGTGCAGGCGCCCACACTCTCTTGGGGATCGGACGGATCCGGTTTCCGGGAACCGAGCCTGCCTGCAGGGGTTCGGTGCGGGGATCGGAGTGGATCCTGGCCCACCCTCAGGGCAGGAAGCTCGATCGAGTGAGCCTTTCGGCGCCGGAGCGCCGGGAACTCCAAGCGATCGTCGACGGTACCGGAGCCGCCTGGCGTCGTCGTCGGGCGCAGATTCTCCGGATGACGGACGAAGGGCGCGACGGCGGCAAACTCCGGGATGTCGACATCGCGCGCGGCTTGGGCATCGGCGCTTCGACGGTCGAACGCCTGCGCAAGCGCTGTGTTCTGGAGGGTCTGGAGGCCGCCCTCCGCCGCCGGGAGCAGGAGAACCGCCGACCGAAACTCCTGGACGGGGCGAAGGAGGCGAAGCGGGTGGCTCTGGCCTGTTCTTCCCCGCCCGAGGGCTGTGTCCGCTGGACGCGGAAGCTGCGGGCCGGCCGTCGGATGGAGATGGAGATCGTCGAGAGCATCTCGAAAGAAACGGTACGGAAGACTCGGAAAAAAAGGAGATCCAGCCTTGGTTGAAGCCGTACGGGTGCCTTCCCCCGAGCCGCAACGCGCCGTTCGTGGCGGCGAGGGAGGAGGTGCTGGACACGTATCAGCGGGATGTTGCCGAAGACGAGGTTCGGGTTTGCATGGATGAGACCCGTCGGCAGCCGACGAAGGAACCCCGCCTTCCCCGCCCCGTGCGGCCCGGGCCGCCGGAAATCGTCGACTACGAATACGAGCGAAACGGCACGGCCAACCTCTTCCTGGCGTTCGCGCCCCACGAACACGGGCGTACGGTGAACGTCACCGATCGCCGCACGGCGCGGGACGGGGCGCAGTTCCTCCGGGAACTCGCGGAGGATCACTTCTCCGGGAAGAAGATCGTACGGGTCATGGACCACCGGAACACACACCGCCCCGCATCGTGGTAGGAGGCCTTTGCACCCCGGGAGGCCCTGCGAGTGCGAAAACGGTTCGAGTTTCGGTACACGCCGAAGCACGGAAGCTGGCTCCACAGGGCCGAGATCGAAATCGGCGCGTGGTCGCGACCGTGTCTTCGACGACGCCTTCCCGACCGCGCCACCCTGCTGCGGGAGACCGCAGCGTGGGGCAAGCGCCGCAACGCGGCCGGCGGCACCGTCGATGGGCGGTTCACGACGGCAGACGCCCGGGTGAAACTGAAGTCCCTATACCCAGCAATCCAATGATTCCGTGCTACTAGCCCGAAGTTCCAGAGCCGGTCAGAGATACGTACCGGATAGAAAGGACCTTCGTATCTAGTAGTACGGAACCGTTGAACTGACGACAGTATTCTGGCAAGCTTTCCGTGTCGGTCCGTGTCGGCCCCGTGTCGGTGCGTGTCGGCACGCGTGAGCGTCCGATCGGTACGGCGCTTTCTTGTTCATCCCCACAGACCCGATGCCGAACGTGCAGGCGCTCACACTCTCTTGGGGATCGGACGGATCCGGTTTCCGGGAACCGAGCCTGTTTGCAGGGGTTCGGTGCGGGGATCGGAGTGGATCATGGCCAACCCTCAGGGCAGGAAGCTCTATCGAGTGCGCCTTTCGGCGTCGGAGCGCCGGGAACTCCAAGCGATCGTCGACGGTACCGGAGCCGCTTGGCGTCGTCGTCGGGCGCAGATTCTCCTGATGGCAGACGAGGGACGCGACGGCGGCAAACTCCGGGATGTCGACATCGCGCGCGGCTTGGGTATCGGCGCTTCGACGGTCGAACGCCTGCGCAAGCGCTGTGTTCTGGAGGGTTTGGAGGCCTCTCTCCGCCGCCGGGAGCAGGAGAACCGCCGACCGAAACTCCTGGACGGGGCGAAGGAGGCGAAGCTGGTGGCTCTGGCCTGTTCTTCCCCGCCCGAAGGTTGTGTTCGCTGGACACTGAAGCTGCTGGCCGGTCGTCTGATGGAGATGGAGATCGTCGAGAGCATCTCGAAGGAAACGGTACGGAGGACTCTGAAAAAAAGGAGATCAAGCCTTGGTTGAAGCAGTACTGGTGCATTCCCCCGAGTCGCAACGCGCCGTTCGTAGCGGCGATGGAGGAGGTGCTGGACACGTATCAGCGGGATTTTGCCGAAAACGAGGTTTTGGTCTGCATGGATGAGACCAGCCGGCAGCAGACGAAGGAAACCCGCCTTCCCCGTCCCGTGCGGCCCGGGCAGCCGGAAATCGTCGACTACGAATACGAGCGAAACGGTACGGCCAATCTCTTCCTGGCGTTCGCGCCCAACGAAAACTGGCGTACGGTGAAGGTCACCGATCGCCGCACGGCGCGGGACTGGGCGCAGTTCATCCGGGAACTCGCGGACGATCATTTCCCCGGAAAGAAGATCGTACTGGTCATGGACAACCTGAACACGCACGGCCCCGCGTCGTTGTATGAAGCCTTTGCACCCCGGGAGGCCATGCGGGTGCGAAAGCGGTTCGAGTTTCGGTACACGCCGAAGCACGGAAGCTGGCTCAACATGGCCGAGATCGAAATCGGTGCGTTGTCGCGACAATGTCTTCGACGACGCATTCCTGACCGCGCCACCATGCTGCGGGAGACCGCGGCGTGGGTCAAGCGCCGCAACGCGGCCGGCGGCACCGTCGATTGGCGGTTCACGACGGCAGACGCCCGGGTGAAACTGAAGTCTCTATACCCAGCAATCCAATGATTCCGTACTACTAGTGCCCGCACCGAAAATGGTCATTTTGGCGGCCCTTCCGGCGAAATTTCGGGTTGGACCCACCCTCCGGGGCCTCCGGTCGCTCCGTTTCCAAGGGATTCCTGCCGATTCGCAGCGGCATCCGGGCCCTTCCCACCCAGAATCCGGACGCCAGGGCGAGCGGTTCCGTTCCCGCTCCCGGCGGGCTTCGCGGACGGGGTGGAGGGGCGCCGCCGTCAGGCGGCGCGTCTTCGTCGTCGTCGGGCTTGGGCCCGGGCCTGTCTCTGCAGCAGCAACCCGATGCGGTGGACATGGAAGGCCACCATGGAGAGCGCCACCATCCGCGCAAAACCCTCCGCCCCCTACGACCGGACCCGGTCCCTGCCGCGCTGCTCGAGATGATGGATGGCGGACTCCACGGCCGGATGCTGCCGGCGCATCTCCCGGAACGTCGGGTCGGCGGCCCGTTTCCGGTCGGCCGGACCGAGTGTTCCCTTCTTCGGAAGCACGTTGTGATCCAGCAGTTCGTCCCGTGCGATCCGGTTGGAGGGACGGTGGAACCCCCGATCGAAGCTGCACAGGCGGAGGTCGGGGAAGCGGGCCTGCGCTTCCCGGATCATGGGTACGGCAGGATCCACGTCTCCGCCTTCCCACAGGATCCGGGAGTGTAGGAGGAAGCCGTGCTGGTCCTCCAGCACGGCCACCGGCACTCCGAGTTCCACCGGAACCCCGGCCTTGCCCTTCACACACCCGCGCGTGTGCTCCTCGAAGATCGAAAACACCTTCTCTTCCTGCGGGATCTTCTCGCCTTTCCGCAGGCGGCGGTCCACTGGGTCGAGCTGCCTCCGGGCATGCTTGAGGTACGACTCGATCCGGAGAATCCTGGGGGCTCCGACGCCTTGCTCTCGAAGCGCAGGAACCGTCGCTTCCGCCCGTCGGACCTCCTCCCAGCAGGCGTCGAGGTACGCCTGGATCGGCCCCGGACGGGCCCGCCGGGTCCGCCGAACCTTCGGAAAGAGCCGCTGCAGCCTCCGGCTCCGATGCCGCCACTGCCGCCCTCCGGACACCCCCGCCCGCAGGGCTGAGCGGCCCGTCTCGCGCACCCGGCAACGCATCGCATCCCACCGCAGGTTGACGTCCGTCGGGACGTGCACATCCGTCTTCACCACGAACGAATCACAGCGGCCCCGCAGGGGCTCCTCCGACGGGCGACCGCCCGGGCCGCTCTTCCGCTTCCGCTTCCGCACCCGCGCATGGCCGCTCTCCGCGATCAGCTGCAACACCTCTCCCAGCACGTCCGGCGTCAGCAGGCTCACGTTGGGTACCACCGTGGGATACCGGTACCGGGTCTCGTCCCAGAAGTTGGAGTGTCCCAGAAACTTCCGAACGGTAGGGTGTTGGTTCACCCGCTCGTGCAGACGATCGAAGTCACACCCCAGGACCTGCTTCAGGAGACCCATCACGAGGATCCTCCACAGCTCCATGCCGGGACGCCCTTTCGTGTGGGACACCTCGGGAAGGATCCCCTGCTCCAGGATCTCGAACCACCGGGCACGAACCGACCGGTCGGCATACACGTGCCGAAGCCCAAGCAGCAGCGGCGGAATGTCATCCCGCGAGCTCTCGTCGATCTCGATCTCCTCGATCGCAACCTGACCCAATTCCATCTGCAGGCGAATGACGTTTCGCATGGCAATTCTCGCGAAGATTCCCGAAAATCCGGCCGATTCTCGACCTCATCGGCCGATTCCCGCATCAAAGCGGGATTCTTCGTCCCCTCTATATCACGATTCCACTTTCAGAGTCAAACCATTGTACTTTTTCGGTGCGGGCACTATCTACTCACCCCCTTACTGATGACGAAACGTTTTTCCTGACGGGTTCGGATCCGGCATTTTTCTTGCCCCCTTCACGCGCTCGCTGCCGATGATCGGATGCGCAGGGTCCGGCTGACAAGAAGCGGTTCGATCTTCGGCTTCAGCTCCTCGTTCCGGCCTTTTGGGGAGGGGTCTGCAACGCGACCCGGCACCCCGCGCGGACGTCGCGGGGCCACCGTGCGGTCCGGTGGAGCGGGTTCCGTGGGCTGCCGTTCCCATCCGCCGGACCAGGACCATTCTGTTGTCGCGATCGGCGGTGGACAACCGCGTCAGAGTGGCCGTTCTTGAAGTTGGTGGCACCTTCTCAAGGTCGGAACCGGCATATCGGCAACGAAATCCGGTCCCGAATGGACCTCCAGATCTGCCTACGACGCCCCCTCGTCGGACGAAACCGGACAAAAGAATAGCCCTGTCCGCCGGACCTATGCGCTTGACATTGTAGGAGGGATACTCTATAGGACGGGCCATCGGGGCGGATCGCGTCGGAGGTGTGAATGGCGGCAGGGTATGGATCGAAGGCGACGACGGGTCTGAGCCAAGCGATCGTCGCGGCCATGCCGCCACATGACGTGTACATCGAGGCGTTCCTTGGGGGCGGCGCGGTCCTGAAGCGCAAGCCGCCGGTGCTGCGCAGCATCGGCATCGACCTCAACCGCCGGGCGATCGACACCTTCCGCTGTGACTACCCGGTGGAACTTCACCAAGGCTGCGCCCTGCGTTTTCTCGAGACCTTCGCCTTCCGGGGCCACGAACTGGTCTACTGCGACCCGCCGTACGTGCAGTCGACGCGCCGGTCGCAGCGTCGCTACCGCTTCGACTGGACGGACGACGACCATGTTGCGCTCCTCGACATCCTGACGTCGCTGCCCTGCCAGGTGATGATCTCCGGCTATCCCTCGCGGCTCTACGACACGCACCTCGCCGGCTGGCGTTCGGCCGAGATCCAGGTCCACAACCCAGCCTGTGTGGTCACCGAGAAGCTGTGGTTCAACTTCGCACCGGACCGCCCGCACTGGCACACGTGTGCAGGCAGGAACTCGATCGACCGCCAGCGCATCAAACGCCTCGCAGAGAGCTGGGCGCGGCGCTACCGGACGATGCCCGAAGGCGAGCGGCTCGCCGTGCTGGCGGCAGTCCTGGCGGTGGAGGCGTCATGATGGCGAACGTCGCCGGCACATCCCTGCGTCAAGAAGTCGATGCCTTCCAGAAGCGGTTCCAGGATCTCCGCACGCAAGGCAAGGTCCCCCCGGAGTGCGAGGCGCTCTTCCGCGGCCTGCGGATGCTGCTACAGCGGTTGCTGGCCGTGCTCATGGAGAAGACCACGAGCACGACGAGCCGGAACTCCGGTCTGCCGCCGTCCCAGACAGACCAGGACGAGAGCGCGCGGCGCACCGGGAGCCCCGGCAAGGGCCCGAAGCCGAAGCCGCAGACGGGCGGCCCCCGGCGCACGGCCACCGTCAAGGAGACGATCACCGTCGACCCCGTCGACCGGGAGCGCCGCGTCCTCTACGACCTCGGGTTCGAAGTCGTCGAGCGCCGTGTCGACGCCGAGATCCAGGAAGGCCCGAAGTGCCGGGCCCGGCCCCAGGGCCGGTTCCCAGACCCCCTGCCGGGTCCCGTGCAGTACGGTGTCCGCATCCAGGCCTTGGTCCTCAACCTGCGGATCGCCCAGATGCGGTCCCTGCGCCGTGCCGTCTCGCTCGTGCACGCGGTCTCCGGCATCCAGCTCTCCGAGGCGACCTGCCTCGGCCAGGTCCGGCGCTTTCAGGATGCGCTCGCATCCTGGGAGGAGGTCGCCGTGGCCCTTCCCCTGCAACGCCCGGCCTTGCAGGTCGATGAGACCGGATTCCGGGTCGCCGGCAAGACCCCAGGGCTCCCTGTCGTCACCGACGGCACCCTGAGGGCCTGTACGGAAACTATTGAGCGGTCCCGATTCTGGCCGCTCGTGCAAAGTATCGGCGCCGGAGAGACCGCTTCGAAAGCAATCTGACAGATGTGGAATGGACTTGTCCGATCCCGATGTACTCTCCAGCCACATCGCAGATACCAGAATCGGGGCCGCTCAATAGTTTGTGCCCGCCCGAAAAAGTACAACCAGTTGACTCCAGTGATGAAAGTGTGCTATTGAAGGAGTGAAGAATCCCTTTGTGGGGCGGGAATCGGCCGCTGGGGCCGGAAAATCGCGCGGGATTCGGGAATCTTCGGGAGAATGGCCATCAGGTCCGCCGGACCGGCGGCGCGAAGTAGCGACACGACAGGATCCGATCCCGGAGGTCCTCCAAGTTGGCCTCCAGGTTCTTCTCGTAGTCGGCCGCGGTCACGCCGTCGATCCCGGCGGCCCCGTCCTTCCGGGTGCGACGCCAAGCCTCCCGCATCCAGCCCCCGTCTATCCGGTGGTGCACCGAGGTGAACACCCGGTCCGGGTGCTTCCTCGCCTGCGCGGCGATCCACTGTGGTTTCGTCGACGTGTGGGCAGATCGCAGTGTCTCTTCCACCGTTTCCCTCCAGGGGTTCGGTTCCTGCAGCACGCCCCTTCCCTCCAGCGGCACCCGGTGGACCCGGTTCCCCGCCTTCGACGGTAGTATGAGCGTGCTACGACTTCCTGTCCCCGCGTGCCCTTCGGCTCATGGGTTTCGCCAGCCGGGTCCGCACGATGCCTGCAAGTTTCGTGTTCGCTCGCGCGCTCCCGCCGCCGTGCAGGCACAGCGGCCGGCCGGGGTCTTGATGGGTCACGCTGGCTATCTCCCTCTCCAGCGGTCATTCCTGCGGGCAGAAACAGGATCTCCCAGGTTCCCTGGCAAGCCCTCCCGCGGCTTTGCGCCGTTCTCTGACCCCGGACGGTCCGTTGCGCCTTGCCCGTGCATGCGGCACTCCGGTGCGGCCCCCACTGCTTGAAAGATGAAGGCACCGACGTTGAGGATTACGAGGCTCCAAGCGACGCTTCGCCGCCCGCTGTGTCCGCTTCACGACGTGCGTTACCGCACGCCATGCCACACTCGCTTCCGGCTGGCGGGCTCACCTTTGCCGGGCGGGGGTCGAACCCGCAGGCTTGCGACGAGAGGTTTCAGCCTACGTCATGGTTTCCTCCCCTCCAGGGCTTAGACCTGGCGCAATCAACCGTTCCTTACAACCCCCTTACCGAAAGATGCGGAAACTCGATTCGACCCGGCCGAATCCCCGCCCGGTGTGCGGCGCGCATCAGTTGACCGCCGGTTCTTCGTCCGACGGGCGAGCCGACACCCGGACCATCGCCGGGCCGAAATCGTTCCAGGCATGGTCGATCCAGTTGCGTACGCGCAGGAACGCGGCCAAATCTTCCCCCTCGAGCAAGACCGGGCTCGGCAGATCGATGTCCTGGGGGTTGACCTGCTTGTTCCGGTACAGCACCTCGTAATGCAGATGAGGACCCGTGGACCGACCGGTCGATCCCACTCGCCCGATCACCTGCCCCTGCGTGACCCGCGTGCCCCGGCGCAGGCCGTCGGCATACCGGGAGAGGTGCGCGTACGCCGTCTTGTACTCGCTGTTGTGCCGGATCCGGATGTACTTCCCGTAGGCGCCGTAGCGGCCGACCCGCTCGACGACTCCGTCCCCCGCGGCATAGACCGGCGTTCCGGTCGGCGCAGCGAAATCCATGCCGAGGTGCATCCGGTTGAAGCCCAGGATCGGGTGTCTCCGCATGCCGAACCGGGACGAGATGCGCGCCCCGTCGATGGGCGTCCGCATGAGCGCCTTTGCAGCGCTCCGGCCCTCGCCGTCAAAATAGCCAGGCGTCAGACCGGCCGGCTCATGATGGTACAGGGCGCGCTTCTCGCCGCCGACTACCAAGGCCGCGTACACGATCCGTCCGAGATCGATCATCTCGCCGTCGATCACCTGACCCTCGTACATGACCTCGAATTCGTCGCCCGGCCGGATGTCGCGCTGAAAATCGATGTCGAAACTGAAGACGCGCACCAGCTGCTCTAGGACCGGCGCCGGCAGCCGAGCCCGACCGGCCGCCCGGTGAAGGCTGCTGTCGATGGTGCCGACCGTGCGGTTCAGCACCACCTGAAAGACGCGCTCCACCCGATGGGTCGCGTAGGCGCCGTCTTCCAAGACCGCCTCGACGCTTCGCAGCGGATCCAGTCCGACGGACAGGCCTTCCAGTCTCCGGCTTCCGTCGGGCCCGGAGCCGATGGCGATGCGGAGAACCTGCCCGACGTCCAGGGTGCGCGGATCGAATTCCCGGCTGATCGCCCGCACGGCCCGGTCGACCTCGACCGGGCCGGCACCGGCCCGTGCCAGCATGGCGGCGATCGTGTCGCCGGATCGGGCCTCGACCCGAAGCCGTTGCACGTGCGGGCCGTCCGGCAGACGCGACTCGGACCGGACCGGATCCGGCGACGGCGGCGGCGGCGGAGCAGATCCCGAATCGGCCGCGAACTCCGATTGCAATCGGTCGGACCGGGCGGCCAGCTGCGCCTCGGCCCGGCCGGTGTCCGTCTGGGTCGCCGTGTACCGGCCGTTCGGATCCCTCAGGACCAGGACGCCGCGCTTCCGGTTGGCCTGCGTCTCGAGAAAGAAGCCCGCGAGCGGCCCGTCCGGGTCCGTGCGCGGGGCCAGCAGCTTCTGGCCCGGCCGGATCCGGTCGGCACGCGCGACCCGGCCGAACGCGGCGGCGGCCGCGTGCGCGGGGCCCGGCTGCGCTCCCAAGCCGGTCAGCACGGACACCAGCACATCGCCCGACCGAAACCGGATCCGCTCCAGGGCGTTCTGCAGGCGTTCCGCCTGAACCGCGGCCCGGTGGGTTTCGAGGCCCTGCGGCCATGCTCGGCCCGCGACGCGCTCGGCCGCAGCCTCGAGGCCCGGCCAGTCGACGCGCTGCGCCGTCCATTCGCCGGTCGCGGTGCGCGCCACCAAGACCGCCGGCCGGCGGCGGTCGGACACGGCGAAGTACGAAACCAGACCGCCGTCGATGCCGTAGGCCAGGCGTTGGCCGATCCGGATGGCCGCCGGCTTCATCTCCCCGGAAAACGCGCGGACGGCGTCCTCGATCTCGGCGAGCGACATGCCGGCCTCCTGCAGCCGGTGCCCCAAGGTGTCGCCGCGCCGGAAGACTGCCTCGACGCGGGATTCCGACTCCCGGGACGGGAGCCGCGCGCGAACCCCGCCGAACTCGTCGACGACCACCGCATCCGGCGCGACCGGAGGCAGCGCAGCATCTCCCGCGACCACTTCCCGCACCGGCCGGAACACGCCGAACGCATCGCGCCGCAGGTTCGCCGGCCTTCCCCGATCAGGCAGCGCGACCGCTTCGAGCACGGCCTTGTCCCCCTGCGTCGAAAACTCCACGTCCACCGGCTCGCCGACCGCCAGCCTGCGCAGGTTGACGTGCTTCATCATCCCCGTCGCGGCCCGGTCGGCGTCATCCCGGGTTGCCCCTGCCCGCAACAGCACCCGGATCAGATTGTCGCCGCGCTGCAACTGCAGCCTTCGGGTGCCCGCCCGGGCCGCCGCCCCACCGGCGTCGCCGGACACCTCGATCCAGGCGGCCGCTTCCTCGTCCGCATAGACTCCGCCCCGGATCCGGCCTCCGCCTTCTCGAACCGCGACCACCGAACGGCCCCGGCGCAGCGGCAGGGCCACCGCGCGGAGCACCTCCCCCCCGGCGGGTGTTGCGGAGCGGTACAGGATGACGACTTGGCCAGCTGCCAGTCGACGCAGGTCGAGGTGGCGGCGCAGGGTCCGCACGAAGCGCTCGCCTTCGGCCCTCGGGATCCGCTCGCGCGTGAACAGGTGCGACAGCGTCTCGCCGAACGAGAGCGCATCCACATGCACGACCGGACCCTCGACCCGTACCAGCGTGTCCCGCGCCGCCGCATCTGCGGCGGCCAGCGCGAACGCGCAAACGGCGACAGCTGCCGGGAACACTTGGATGCGCATGCGGAACCGGGATCGTGAGCGAACGAAGCAGGCACCCGAACCGGTCCCGGTCGGCGCCGGCACCATCGTAAGGCCAAACGGATCCTGCGGATCCGAATGCGGCCTGTCAACGGGGCGCACGGCCAGCCCCGGACCGGTCGCGACCAGAGTTCCCCGGACCGGACGCACCGACCGCCCGACGGCGCCGTCCGGCCCGGAGACCGTTTCCTTGCGCCGAACGCCACCGCCGATTGTGTTACCCTCGGCCGATCTTGGGCTCTTCCCACCTGCAGGCGACCTGATGGCATATCTCCGGAACGGGCAGGGGGCTGCCGCTTCGTGATCATCCGCGTGGCGGCCGCGACCGCGGCCGCGATGCTCCTCGCGGCGGACGGAACGGCAGCCGCCTCCGGCGGCCGGCAGGACGACCGGCGGCACGGGCCGGATTCTCCCTTCGGGGCGTATCTCGCAGCCCGCCATGCGATGCAGGTCGGGGATTACGCCGGCGCTTCCGCGTATTTCCGCTCGTTGATCCGCGACGAAACCCGCCCCGCCGTACGCATGGAGGCCATCAAGGCGTTCGTCGTCAGCGGCGAGGTGGCGGCGGCGGTGCAAGTGGCCCGCGAACCGGGCCTCGACGACGGCCGGCGGTGGGGATTGCTGGCATTCCTTCGGCTCGCCGGCCACCTCCATCGGAACGACCTGGATGCCGCCGAAGTCGTTCTGGTTCCGGCCCGCGACGCCGGCGGCATGGACGGTCATCTGGCGTCCGTGCTGCACGCGTGGGTCTCCGGCTTCCGGGGGCCGCCGGACGCCGCTCTCGAAGAGATCGACCGCAAGATCCAGCGCGGAGCCCTGACCTCGTTCTTCCACTATCACGCGGCCCGCATTCTCGATCACCGAGGAGAGCGGGAAGCCTCGGGCCGACGGTACCGGGCCGCGCTGCAGGAAGGGCCCGTTCCGGATCGGGTGGCGCTGGCGGCGCTGGCCCATTTCCTGGACCGCGGGCCGGCCGAGGAAGCGGCCCGGGTGCGGGCACGACTCCGGGACCGCCGTCCGGCAGGGGGCGCGATCCTGGCCCTGAGAGAGGGAGCCGAGCTCCGGTTCCCCGGCGGGGTCGCCCGCCTTGCCCCCGATCCGCCCCGGACCCTCGGTGCCGGGGCGGAAGCCCGGGCGCCGCGCATGGAGGGGCCGGAACTCGCTCTCGGCGTCGCCGAGACCTTCCTCGACGGTGCCCGGATGCTGTTCTCCCGGGAGCTCTACCTCGCTGCGCTGGCGTATGTGCAGATCGCGTTGTTCCTGGAACCGGAACTGTTCGTGGCGAGAGTGCTCGCCGGCCAGGCGCAGGAGAACCTCGGGGCGACGGAGGCTGCGCTCGCCTCCTACCGGCGCATCCCGTCCGGCGCCCCCGAAGCGTGGGATGCCGGGCTGGCATCGGCCGCCCTGCTCGGCCGCCTGGGACGGATCGAGGAGGCCCGCACCGAACTGCGCCGGATGGGAGAAAGGCACCCCGACCGGCCGGAAGCTCCGAGCGCGCTGGGGCAGCTGATGGCCTCGGCCAAGCGGTACGATGAGGCCGTCGCCGCCTATTCCGAGGCGCTCGGCCGGATCGACCGGCTCGAGCCGCAGCACTGGCCCCTGCTCTACGGCCGCGGCGCCGCCCTGGAACGATCCGGCCGCTGGGACCGGGCGGAACGGGACCTGCAGCGGGCGCTTGAGCTGTCGCCGAACCAGCCGTTCGTTCTCAACTATCTGGCGTACAGCTGGGTCGAGCAGGGCCGCCGGCTGGAAGAGGCGCTGGCCATGGCGACGCAGGCCGTCGAGCTCCGCCCCGACAACGGCTTCATCATCGACAGCCTCGGGTGGGCCCAGTATCGGCTGGGACGCTATCGAGCCGCAGTGGAAACGCTGGAACGGGCGGTCGCAGCCGAACCCGGCGATCCGGTGATCACCAGCCACTACGGGGATGCCCTGTGGCGGGTCGGGCGCCGGGCCGAAGCGCGTCTGCAGTGGCGCGATGCGCTGCAGGAAGATCCGGATCCGGAACTCGCCCTCGAACTCCGGCGCAAGCTAGGCCACGGACTCGACGGGAATCCGCCGGCCCCGGAGGAACCCGGGATCTGACCGCCGAAGGGCCGGGTTCCGTCCTCGAGCGCGCGCCGGCCAAGCTCAACCTCCATCTCCATGTGCTCGGACGCACGGAGGCCGGCCTGCACCGGATCGATTCGGCGCTGGCGTTCGTGGATGTCTGCGACTTCGTGCGCGCGGCGCCGGCAACGGGCCTGTCGCTTTCCGTTTCCGGACCGATGGCCCGGCGGCTAGGGGATCTCGGGGCCGGGAACGACGTCCTTCGGGCCGCGTCCGAACTGCGGCGCCGTGCCGGAATCCGAGCCGGCGCGGCCCTTCGACTGGAGAAGCACATCCCGCCCGGAGCGGGACTGGGAGGGGGCACCGCGGACGGCGCGGCCGCGCTGCGGGCCCTGAGCCGTCTCTGGAGCCTGCGCGGCGACGAGCCGGCAGTGCAGGCGGCCCGGGCACTGGGGGCCGACGGCCCGGCATGCCTGCAGGCGCAGGCCTGCTGGGCCGGCGGGACCGGCGCCGAACTGGAGCCGATGCCGGCCCCGTCGGGGCACGTGGTGCTCGTCTGGCCGTCCGCCGAGCTGTCGACGGCCCGGGTCTACGCCCACTGGCAGGGGCCGGGACGCCGACCGGCGCCCCGGCGGCGCGGGTCGGTGCGGGACCATGTCGCGCGCACCGCCAACGATCTGGAAGAACCGGCGGCGCGGCTGGCGCCGGTCGTTCGAAGGGTCCGCCGCACCTTGGCGGGCCTGCGGGGAGTCGAAGCCGTGCGGATGACCGGCAGCGGCAGCGCCGTGTTCGCCGTCGTGGCCCGCCGTCAGGACGCCGACGCCGCCGTTCGCCGGCTGCGGCAACGGCATCCGGGGTGGTGGGTGCGGGCCGCCTCATTCCTGCCGGCCGGGCAGACCCGCGGGCGGGTCAGGTACGGAGGAAACAGATTCGGGTCGCGCCGTAGGCGCGCTCGTCGATGAGGCGGCAGCCGGCGGGAGCCGCAAAAGCTTCGCGGCGGCCGAGCTCCACGGCTGCGACCCCATCCGCCGCCACCCATCCCGCGCACCGCGCCGCCTGCAGGGCCGGCTGCGCAAGGCCGGCGCCGTACGGAGCATCCACGAACACCAGCCGGGCCGCCCGTGCCGGAGCCGGCAGGCACAGCGCGTCGGCCCGGAGGATGCGGGCCCGTTCCTGCTCCCCCAGGGCCGCGACGTTGCGGGTCAGCGCGGCGACGGCGGCAGCGGCCCGATCGACGAAGGTGGCCGCCGCCGCCCCGCGCGACAGCGCCTCGAGACCCAAGGATCCCGTGCCGGCAAACAGGTCGAGCACCGAGGCGCCGGCCAGGGGCCGACCCAGCCGCGGCGAGTGCTCGAGCATGTCGAACAGCGATTTGCGAACCCGGGCCAAGGTCGGCCGCACGCCCGGATCGGACGGCACCTCGAGCGGCCGTCCGCGGTGGCGGCCGCCGAGCACGACGAGGCGGTTCACGCTGCGCGTCCGAAGTGCCGGCGCACCAAGGCCGCGGAAACCTCCGCGAAGCCGGCGCGCGGAAGGGCCCCGAGGCGGACGGGGCCGTAGGCGGTCCGGATCAGGCGGTTCACCTGCAGTCCGACATGGCGGAGCACCCGCCGCACTTCCCGGTTCTTGCCTTCGTGCACCGTGACTTCCAGCCACGCATTGGTCTTGCCGGCCCGGATCTCCACGGCGGCGACGGGCCGATAGTCGACGCCGGCGATGCGGACGCCGCCGGCGAGGGCGGCCAGACGACCGGGATCCACGCGCCCGCGCACCCGGACCCGGTAGCACCGCGGCAGGCCGGTTTCCGGGAGTTCCAGCCGCCGCTTCAGCGCACCGTCCGTGGTCAGAAGCAGGAGGCCTTCCGAAGCCAGGTCGAGCCGGCCGACCGGGTGGAGATACGGAAGACCGTCCGGCAGGAGATCGAACACGGTCGGCCGTCGCTCCGGACCCGGCCGCGCCGTGACGAATCCCGGAGGCTTGTGCAGGCGGAACAGCCGCACCGGTCCGGGGGCGGGCAGCGGCGCACCGTCGACCGCGACCCGGTCCCCGAATCCCACGTTTCGGGCCGGAACGGTCACGCGTTCGCCGTTGACGCACACCCGCCCGGCGGCAATCCACTTCTCGGCGGTGCGGCGGGAACAGAGGCCCGACCGGGCAATCCGCCGCCCGATGCGCTCTCCCGTCATGCGCCCGCCGCCTCGACGAAGGCCCGGCCCAGTCGCCGGTCCCCCTCCTGCAGGGTGAATTCGGGATGCCACTGGACGCCGATGCAGAATCGGTACTCTGGATGCTCGATGCCCTCGATCACGCCGTCCGGCGCGACGGCGTTGACGATCACGCCGGGCCCCGGCTCGGCCACCGCCTGATGATGCGCGCTGTTCACCTCGAGGCGCGCACGGCCCACGATGGCCGCCAACCGGGTGCCCTTCACGATCGTGACCGAGTGTCCGGGCTCGTCGCGCGGGGTGGGTTGCTCGTGTTCGAGCGCTTCGGGCACGGCTCCCGGAATGTGCTGGTGCAGCGATCCGCCCAACACCACGTTGAGCAACTGCTCGCCGCCGCACACTCCGAGCACCGGCAGGCCGCGCGTCAGGGCCCGGTTCGTGATGGCGGCCTCGAATGCCGTCCGGCGGTCCTTGGTGGTCACGCTCGCATGGCGTTCGCGCGCGCCGAACCGGGCGGGGTCGATGTCGAACGCACCACCCGTCACGACCAGGCCGTCGAGGTGCTGCAGAAGATCGTCCACGAGACCGGTTTCGTGGGGAATCGCGATCGGCACGGCACCGGATTCGGACATCCAGTCGACGTAATTCTGCCGTAGCGCGTACCACGGGAACATCGAATACGTCCGAACCGTTTCGTGGTCCAAGGTCAGGCCGATCAGCGGGCGGGCGGTCGACACCGAACGGTCCTCCTTGCGGCCCGGAGATCGTCCTCTGCGCCGGGTCACTCTAGTCGATCCGAAGACCGGTCGTCAGGCCGCGACACCCGGTGCGGAGGCGACGCCCGAACCGGCCGGTTCGCAGTCGCACCCTCCGGTCGCGCGGGCGGCACGGGTCCGGCGATCCGGATCTTCTCGGCCCGGAGATCCGTGGCCGCCGGCATCCGCCCGACCTGTGCTATTCTGGCCGGTACGCGCCGGGTGGATACCCGAAGCACGGGCAGGCTCGGTGGCTGGGGGACGGAAAGGGGGCACGATGCCGCTCAACAAGAACAATCCGGCAGTGCGGGCTGCAGCCAGCCGGGGGCGCCGGGAGAAGACGCATGACGGGAAACCGGTGAAGCCCGTCCTCTATGTCGGGAAATGGGTCGGACACGGCCGCTATGTGGCCGCACAGGACGAAACCGGATCCCTGATCCGGGACGCCCGGGGCCGGCCGGTGCCGTACGCGTCCCTGTAGGCAACCGGGCGGACCTTGAGCGGCCTCCGCGCGGCAAGCGCCGCGCTGCTGCGCTGGTACGTCGACATGGGGGCTGACGAAGCACTGTCCGCAACCCCGCTGAACCGGTTCCGGAAGGATCCGCCGCACCCGGAGCCCGGGACGCAGCCCGGCGCCGCCGACCCGGCGGCATCGGCGAAGACCTTGGAAGAGCTCCGCGCTGCCGTCGAGAGCTTCGAGGGGTGCGCCTTGCGGTCGACGGCCAACCGGACGGTATTTGCCGACGGAAATCCGGAATCGGACCTGATGCTGATCGGCGAGGCGCCGGGGGTCGACGAGGACCGGGAAGGCCTTCCGTTCGTCGGCCGCGCCGGAAAGCTGGTGGACCGGATGCTGTCGGCCATCGGCCGGGACCGCACGAACACCTACATCACGAACGTCGTGTTCTGGCGCCCGCCCAACAACCGCGCCCCGACCGAAGAGGAGCTGGCGTCCTGCCTGCCCTTCGTGCGGGCCCACGTCGCCCTCGTCCGGCCGCGGGCGGTCCTGCTGCTCGGAGCCTCGGCCGCCCGCAGTCTGCTGGGCAGCGGAACCGGGGGGATCAGCACGATCCGGGGGCAGTGGCGCGAGCTCCGCATCGGGGATCTGCCGCCGGTCCCGACGCTCCCGACGTTTCATCCCGCCTACCTGCTGCGCCAGCCGGCCCGCAAGGCCGAAGCCTGGAACGACCTCCGCAGCCTGCGGCGGCGCTTGGAAGCCCCGTGACGCCGACCCGTGCCGGCTGAAACTCCCGCGCCCGCCGACCGCCCCGAACCCGCGCCGCCGGCCGGCCGGACTCCGGCCATCGAGCTGGACGGCGCGAGCGTCGGCTACGGCGGCCGCCCGGTCCTCGAAGCGCTGAACTGGCGGGTGGCCCGGGGCGAGCACTGGCTGGTGCTGGGGCCGAGCGGATCCGGAAAATCCACCCTCCTGCACCTTCTGGCCGGATTCCTGACACCGGCACACGGTGCGGCACGGGTTCTGGGTGTGGACTTGGCAGCCCTGACGTCCTCGGGCCGGGACCGCTTCCGCGGGCGGTCCATGGCGGTGATCTTCCAGCGGCAGCATCTGGTGCAGGCGCTGGATGTGCTCCAGAACCTCGGTCTGGCGCGCACGCTCGCCGGATTGCCGCCGGGAGCGGACACGGCCCGGTCCGCCCTCCGGCGGCTGGGCGTGGATGCCTTGGCGAGGGCTCGACCCTCGGCGCTGAGCGTCGGAGAGGCGCAGCGGGTGGCGATCGCCCGGGCGATGGTCGTCGAGCCGAAGCTGCTGCTGGCGGACGAACCGACCGCCAGCCTGGACGACCGCAATGCCGAGATCGTGGCGGAACTGCTCGCAACGGAGGCGGAACGACTCGGTTCGACCTTGGTGATCACGACCCACGACGCCCGCGTGCGCGCACGCTTCGGACGCTGCCTGAACCTCGGCGAGGCGCCGGCCCCGTGAGCGCCTGGGGACTGGCCTGGGCCTGGATCCGCCACCGCCCCTTGGGCGCGGCCCTGAACGTCGCGATGCTCGGAGTGGGGACTGCGACCATTGCCCTCCTGATGATGGCGTCGCAGCAGTTCGAACAGCGGTTGAACCGGGACGCGGATGCCGTCGACATGGTGGTGGGAGCGAAGGGGAGCCCGATGCAGCTGGTCCTGTCGTCGGTCTTTCATGCCGACGCACCCGTCGGCAACCTCCGCATGGAGGACGCCGAGTTCCTCCGGCGGCACGAGATGGTCGAGACCCTTGTTCCGCTGGCCCTCGGAGACGCGTTTCGGGGGTTCCGGATCGTGGGCACCGACCATCAGTACCTCTCCCTGTACGATGCGGAAACGACTGCCGGGCGCCTGTGGGAAGAGCCCCTAGAGGCGGTGCTCGGAGCAGCCACCGCGGCCCGGACCGGTCTGCGGGTGGGGGACCGGTTCGTGGGGGAGCACGGGATCGGCGGAGCCGTCCACGACGACCATCCTTACGACACCGTGGGCGTGCTCGCGCCGACCGGCACGGTCGTGGACCGGCTGGTCCTCACGTCGGTGGAAACCGTGCAGCTGGTGCATGGAATGGAAAGCGGAACCGACCCCCACGACGGACACGGCCACGAGGACGGCCCCCACGACGGACACGGCCACGAGGACGGCCCCCACGACGGACACGGCCACGAGGACGGCCCCCACGACGGACACGGCCACGAGGACGACGGGCCCGGACGTCACGAGCCGCACCGGGCACCCGGCGGCGGCGAGGTCACGGAGCCGGAAGCGGGTGCGCAGCCCCCTTCGAAAGCTCCTCGAAATCCGCTTCCTGAGACTCTCCGGCCTCCGGAAATCACGGCGTTTCTTGTCGGTTTTTCGTCGCCGATGGCGGCCGTGGCGCTGCCCCGCGAAATCAACCGGTCGACGGCGATGCAGGCCGCTCGGCCGGCGCAGGAAATCCGGCGTCTGTTCCGGTTGGTGGGATTCGGCACCGATGTGGTGCGGGCGTTCGCGCTGATTCTGGTGGCCGGGGCCGTGCTCGGCCAGTTCGCCGCCCTCGTCCAGGCGCTGGAGGATCGGCGCATCGATCTGGCCGTGATGCGGGTGCTGGGCGCCACCCGGCTTCGTCTGTTCTGGCAGATCGTGGCCGAGAGTCTTATACTGAGCGTTGCGGGCATCGTTCTGGGACTGGCCTTGGCGCACGGTTTGGCTTGGGGCGCAGGCCGATGGCTGTGGACGCACAACCAGATTCTCGTGACGTTCGGCTGGGTGGACGGAGAGGTCGTGCTGGTGGCTGCGGTACTCGGGCTGGGCGTTCTGGCCGCCCTGCCGGCCGCCGTCCGGGCTGCCCGAATCGACATTCCCCGGGTGCTCTCGGGCGGTTAGCAGCGGCGACAGGAGGCCAGACATGCAACGCTTGCGAAAGGCGGCCCGACTGGCGCTGGCGGCGGCGTTCCTGGGGACGGTGCCCCCGACTTCGGCACAGGACTCCGGAAGGGAGTCCGCGGTTCCCGCAGACATGCCGGAGACCGGTGCCCCCGAGCCGCATGACCGCGTCGACTACCGCGAGGCGCGGGAGCGCGGGATCACGCCCGCGCTCCCGGACGTCGAAGGCGTCGTGTCTTGGGACCTGCTGACCACCAGCACGCTCGGCTACGACGACCGGTTCGACGAGCTGCGTCCGGTGTTTCCGCCGGACGTGCAGGCCCTCGCGGGCACCCGCGTCAAGCTCGTCGGATTCAACATTCCCCTCGACAGCTCCGGCCGCCGGATCCTGCTGAGCCTGATTTCGCCGTCGTGCCCGTTCTGTCTGCCGGGCGGGCCGGAAACCATGGTCGAGGTCGAGGCCCTGGAGGCGATCGAGGCCGTGCTGGAACCAATCGTGCTGGAAGGCACGTTCGAGCTGATCGGCGACGGGGTATGGACAGGGCGGTACTTCTACCGCCTGACCGACGCCCGGCGAGTTTCGTGATCGGCCCCGAGCCGGATCGTGCCTGACTCTGCCCTCCGGCCCGGATGCGTCGGGCTGTTCGTCACCTGTCTGGCCGACCTGTTCCGGCCGGCGGTGGGGCGGGCCTCGGTGCGCCTGCTCGAACAGGCCGGCTACCGGGTCGAGGTGCCGCGTCGGCAAACCTGTTGCGGCCAGCCCGCGTACAACGCGGGCGACCTGCAGACGGCCCGGCGCATTGCCCGCGGGATTCTGGACGCTTTCGAGCCGTTCGACCATGTCGTGGTGCCCTCCGGCAGTTGCGCCGGCATGCTGCGCGTCCACTTGGTCCGTCTGTTCGAAGATGATTCCGCGGCCGCCGACCGGGCGCGGAGTCTGGCCGGGCGGACCCATGAACTGACCGGCTTTCTCGTGGACGTTGCCGGCTGGACCGGAGTTGCAGCCCGCTTTCCGCAGCGCGTCGCCTATCACGATTCGTGCTCGTCGCTCCGGGAGATGGCGATCCGGGAGCAGCCCCGCGCGCTGCTCGAACAGGTGGAGGGACTGGAACTCGTCGAACTTCCGGACCGTGACTCGTGCTGCGGATTCGGCGGCACGTTCTGCGTCAAGTATCCGGAGATCTCCGCGAAGATGGTGTCCGACAAGACCGCCGCCATCGCCGCCGCCGGTGCCGAGACGGTTCTGGCCGGCGATCTGGGTTGCCTCCTGAACATTGCCGGGAGGCTGGCCCGAGAGGGCCGACCGGTCGCCTGCCGGCACGTGGCGGAGGTGCTGGCCGCAGACGCGGACACCGATTCGATCCTTCCGTCCTGACCATGCCGGCCGGATCCGCAGTCGCCAGATTTCCCGAAGCGGGTGTCCGGGCCCTGGAAGACGAGGGGCTGCAGGCGGCGCTGCGCCTGCTCGGAGAGGGGTTCCAGGCCCGCCGCACCGACGCCGTGCGGCGGTTCGCCGGGTTCGAGGCCGCCCGGGACGCCGCCGTGGAGGCCAAGACCCGCGCCTTGCGGCGCCTCGACCGCCACCTCGAAACGTTCGAGGCGCGCTGCCGGGATCAGGGCGGCGTGGTGCACTGGGCGGAAACCTCCGAAGACGCCCGTCGGATCGTGCTGGACCTGCTGACGGCCCGGGGAGTGCGGACCCTGAGCAAGGGGAAGAGCATGGTGGCCGAGGAAATCGGCCTCAACGGCTTCCTGGAAGCCCACGACATCGAGGTCGTCGAAACCGACCTGGGCGAGTACATCATCCAGCTTGCCGACGAGCCGCCCAGCCACATCATCGCGCCGGCCATCCACAAGACCATGCCGCAGGTGGCGGAACTGTTCCGGCGGCACCACACCCGAACCCCGGGCGAGACGTTCCCCCGGCGCGCCCCCGCCGATCTGGTGGCCGAGGCGCGGTCGGTGCTGCGCCGCCGCTTTCTCGAAGCCGACGCCGGCCTGACCGGCGCCAATTTCCTGGTGGCCGAAACCGGGAGCTCGGTCATCGTCACGAACGAAGGCAACGGCGACCTCACCCAGACGCTGCCGCGGCTGCACATCGTGCTGGCCACCATCGAGAAGATCGTGCCGACGCTCGCGGACTGCGCGAGCATCCTGCGGGTTCTCGCCCGTTCCGCGACCGGCCAGGACCTGTCCGCCTACACGACGTTCTCGACCGGCCCGAGGCGGGCCTTCGATCTCGACGGGCCGGAAGAATATCATGTGGTGCTGCTGGACAACGGCCGCTCGCAACTGCTGGGCACCCCGGCCGAAGCCGTGCTTCGCTGCATCCGATGCGGGGCCTGCATGAATCACTGTCCGGTGTACGGTGCCGTGGGCGGTCACGCGTACGGCTGGGTCTACCCCGGTCCGATCGGTGCGGCGCTGACCCCGGCCCTGCTGGGGATCGAAGCCACCCGCGAACTCCCGAACGCCTCCAGCCTGTGCGGCCGTTGCGAAGAGGTGTGCCCCATGCGGATTCCGCTTCCGAAGATCTTCCGCTACTGGCGGGAACGGGAGCATGCCGCGCGGTTGAACTCGTCGCGCACGCGCCTGGCGCTGGCGATCTGGGGCTGGTTCGCCGTCCGGCCCCGCCTGTACCGACTGGCGACCGGGATCGCGATGCGGATCTTGGCGGCGTGCGCCGGCCGGTCGCGCCGCTACCGCAGTCTGGTGCTGGCCGGAGGGTGGACCCGGTCGCGGGATTTCCCGGCGCCGCCCGGACGAACCTTCCTGAACAGCCGGGACGCGCGACCGTGAGCGGCGCGCGCTCACGAATCCTCGAGCGGCTGCGCCAACGCCGACGCCCGGGCGTCGAGGGGACAGAGGGGCCGCAGCCGGCGCGGCCCGCGGCCGGAACCGGAGACGTGACCGTATTCTGCCGGCGCCTGGAGGCCGCCGGGGCCACCGTCGAGCGGGTGTCCGGCGACACCGTCCCGCAAGCCGTCGCCCGCTATCTCGCGCAGCACAACCTGGCCGCGCGCATCCGGGTTTCCCCGGCGCTGGCGCACCTGCACTGGGAAGCCGAGCCGATGCTGGAGGCCGCATTCGGGGTGGCCGACCTCGACGACCGGGTGACGGTCGTGCCCGGGATGTCGGGAATCGCCGAAACGGGGAGCATCCTCCATGCCTCCGCTGCCGACAGCCCGACGACCAACCATTTCCTGACCGATCATGCGATTGCCGTGATCGCGGAGGGATCGGTGTGCGCCGACCTCGAGACCGCGCTCGCGAACGCTTCCGGTCCGGCGCTGCCGCGCACCCTCTGCCTGATCACCGGGCCGTCCCGAACCGGCGACATCGAGCAGCGGATCGAACTCGGGGCGCACGGTCCGCGGACGCTCCACGTGCTGGTGACCCGACAGCCCCCGGATCCCGCAGCGCGCGTCGGGCCATGACGAGGGCTCTCCGCCGCGCTTCGCGCCGGGTCACCGACGCGGAGGCCGCCGAGTTCGAGAACTGCGTGCGGGGGCGGGGGGCGAGCGGCCCTTCCGACGACCTTCCCCGGCCCCCGGACGGGCCTGTCGACCCGAAGACCGGTGCGCCACCGCACCCCCCGGTTCCGACCCTCAACGGGGTCGACCGAGCGACCCGGACGAAGCTGGAACGGGGCCGGATCCGGCCGACCCACAAGCTCGACCTGCACGGCTACCGTGTCGCGGAAGCTTGGAGTGCCGTCGAGGCGTTCGTGCTCGATGCCCAATCCGGCGGACACCGCTGCGTGCGAATCGTGACGGGACGGAAGCTCCGGGAGACCGGCCCGGCCGGCGCGCTGCGGGCGGCATTGCCGCAAATCGTCGCTTCCCCGAAGCTGTGCAACGTGGTGCTGTGCATGTGCCCGGCGCCGATCCGCAGCGGCGGAGACGGGGCCTTTCACCTGCTGCTTCGCCGAGATCGCTCGCCGCGGTGATCCGGCCGGCAGAGGGGATCCCCGGGCGCACGATCGCGGTCGCAAGCCAAAAGGGAGGCGTCGGCAAGACCACCACCGCCGTCAATCTCTCGACCGCGTTCGCCGCGGCCGGCAGGAAGGTCCTGCTGATCGACCTCGATCCGCAAGGCAACGCGTCGACCAGTCTCGGGACCGGATGGGGGGACCGGACACCCGGCACAGCGGAACTCCTGGAAGGTCGAACCGAACCCGTCGCTGCGCTCCGGGGGACCCTGGTGGAGAATCTCGAACTGGTGCCGGCGGCCTCGGGACTGGCCCGGATCGACGATCTCCACCCGCGCGTCGATGCCCGGCACCTGGGAGCGGCGGTGGCCGGCTTCCGCACCACGCACACGGACATCTTCCTCGACTGCCCGCCGTCGCTCGGCTGGCTCACGCTGGGCGCACTCGCGGTGGCCGACCGAGTCATCGTTCCGCTGCAGTGCGAATTCCTGCCGATGGAGGGGCTGGCGCAGGTCCTGGACACCATCGAACTGGTGCGCGCCGGCCCCAACCGGAACCTCGAGCTGGACGGGGTGCTGCTGACCATGGTCGACGGACGGACCAATCTCGCCCGCGACGTGGAACAGGATGTCCGCGAGCATCTTCGCGACAAGGTGTTCCAGACCGAAATCCCGCGGAGCGTGCGCGTGGCCGAGGCCCCGTCGGCCGGCGAGCCCGTCCTGCTGTACGATCCCGACTCACCGGCGTCGCGCGCCTATGTCGCGTTGGCCCGTGAACTGCTGACCCGGGAAGCCTACCGGCTACCGTCGTGAGCAGGAAGCCCGGCAAAGCGCGAATCCGGCGCGGCCTCGCGCGCGGACTCGAGTCCCTGGTCGCCGAGCGGGCCGCCACCGAATCCCCGCCCGGGACCGCGGAACCCCGTGATCCGGTGCCGGTGCGGACCGATCCCGGAGACACGCTCGCCGTCACCGAACTGGCACCGAATCCGTTCCAGCCGCGCACCCGCTTCGATCCCGACGATCTGGAGCCGCTGGTGCGTTCGATCCGGCAATCGGGTCTGCTGCAGCCGATTCTGGTCCGTCCCGACCCCGACCGCCCGGGCGGCTACCAGATCCTTGCCGGCGAACGGCGGTGGAGAGCGGCGCAGGCGGCGGGCCTGCACCGGGTTCCGGTGCGCATCCGGGCGGCCGGCAATCAGGAAGCCGCGGGCCTCGCGCTGATCGAGAACATGGAGCGGACGGATCTCGATGCGGTGGAAGAGGCGCGTGGCCTGCGTCGCCTCATGGACGAATTCGGCTTCACGCAGGCACAAGTGGCCGAAACCGTGAGCCGGAGCCGGAGCTACGTCGCCAACTCCGTCCGGCTCCTGTCGCTCCCCGAAGCGGTTCAGCGGATGATTCGCACGGGCGCACTGAGCTCGGGAGCAGCCCGTCCGCTGGTGGGATCTCCCGACGCGACCAAGCTGGCGCAGACCATCGTACGGCGCGGTCTCAACGCCCGGGCGGCCGAACGGCTGGCGCGCCGGACCGGTCGCGCCCGCACACCTCCCTCGCCGGATCCGAACCTGGAGGAACTCGAGCGCGAACTGCAGGAAACGCTCGGCATGGAGGTCACGGTCCGCGCCCGAGGCCAGCACGGCGAAGTCCGAATCCGCTATCGGCGCGGCACCCAGCTGGACGACCTCCTGAGGCGCCTGCGGGGATGACGGGCGACCCTGGGGCACCGGTCCGCGACCGGGGGCCGGACCGTCGACCCCCGGTCGACCCTCACCGGTGGGCGACCATCAGGATGCGGAGGACGGTTTCCTGCAGCACCTGCGGGCCGGGCAATCCGGCATGCAGGCACATCTGCTGCGAGCGTCCGAGAAGACGCAGGACATGCTCGATCCGTCGCCCCGACCATTTCCCGGCCTGCATCCGGACGGCTGGCTTTCGCTTGAAATGGATCGCCGGGCGGACGCTCTCGATCGCTTCGTGAGGATGCGGAGCGGCGGTGATCACGTGCAGAAGCTGAAAGTGGCGGATCAACATCCGGAGGACCGTGAGTTCGTGCATGCCGTTTTCGTGCAACCGCTGGAGGGACCGAAAGGCCGCTCCCGCCTGCCCCAGACCGGCGGCGTCGGCCAGCGTGTCCGCGCCGAGCAGCGCGCTGTCACCGACCAGGGCCGCCGCCGATTCGTAGTCGAGAGGCCCGCCGTCGGCCGCAAAGAGGGCCAGCTTTTCGAGTTCGCTCCGGGTCACCCCGCGGTCGCGTCCAAGTCGGTCCACGAGATAGGCGAAGGCATCGTCGTCGATCTGCACACCGTGCGATTGCCGCAGGCGGCGGAGCAATTGCCCGATGTCGCGATCGTCGTCGCGATAGCAGGGCAGCGCGACCGCAAGCTCGGAACGTTCGCACAGGTTGCGCAGAGCGGATCGGGGCCCGAGATCGCCGGCCTGCACCAGGACCACCGCCTCCGCTCCGTCCGACCCGAGAAACTGGTCGAGGGCCGGGGCCACCGCGTCCCCCGCATGGCGGATCCGGATCACCCGGCGGGCGCCGTCGAGCGGGATCTGCGCGGCTTCGTCCAGAAAGGACGCCATGTCCGACCCGACCTCGACTCCGTCCATGCGGGCAACCCGGAACGGATCGTCCGGATCGGGAGCCAGAACCCCGAAAATCCGCTCCAGCCGTTCGGCGACGAGACCGCGGTCCGGCCCGTACAGCAGCACGACCCGCATATCCGCAGCAGGCTCGGCACAGAACCCTTCCACCTGGCCCGCCGACAGCTTCATCCGCGCGCTTCGCTCCGGATCAGCAGCGCGGCATCGGCGGCGATGACGTCGGCGAGCACGTCCGCTGCCCGCCGCAGGGCGGTCTTGGAGCTTACGAGCGTGCCGTAGATCTCGTTGGGGATGACGCCGTGGCTGGCGCGGGCATCGCGTTCCGCGCTGCCGAGTTCGCGCCCGGTCGCGATTTCGACCAGCCGATAGCGGACGTGCAGATGAATGTCGTAGCGGCGCACGAACGTCGACTGATCGATGATCAGCGGCGTATTCTCCTGGCGGAGCGTGATGTCCAGCCGGTAGGCCGGAACCCCCGGCGGCCGTCCGGGAGGATGGAGGCGGTCGACCAGGGCCTGATGCAGCAGCTCGCCGGCGCCGCCCGGAATGGGGGCGACGCCGACTTCCCCGAGCGCCGCCATGACCCCGGCCCCGTGCAGGGGCTCGAATCCGCACGCCGTGACCGTGGACGCGAGCACGACGACGCCGACCAGACGTCGGGCCCGCCTACCGGGCAACGACATTGACGATCTTGTCGGGCACCACGATGACCTTGCGCACCTGCACGCCCTCCAGGGCCCGCATCACGTTGGGCAGCTGCAGGGCTGCTTCCCGGGTTTCCGCTTCGTCCGATCCCGGAGCGGCATCCAGGGTTCCCCGGAGCTTGCCGTTGACCTGCACGGCGATCACGGTCCGGCCGGCGGCGGTCAGATCGGGGTCGGCTTCCGGCCATGGGGTCTGACACACGAATCCCTCGCATCCGAGACGCTGCCAGAGCTCCTCCGCGAGATGCGGGATCAGGGGGGCGGACAACTGCACGAAGATCTGCAGCGCCTCCCGCAGGGCCCAGGCGCCGCCGGCTCCGGCGTTCTCTCCGTCGAAGCGGAGAAACGCGTTGGAGAGCTTCCGGAGGTGGGCGACCGCCCGATTGTGACGAAACGCCTCGATGTCGGCTGCCACGGCCCGGATGGTGCGATGGGCCGTTTGCCGAAGCGCTCGCGCGGAGGCGGAGAAACGGTCCGGCCTGACGACGCCGGCGGGGGCGGGATCCAGTTCGTCAAAGGCCCGCCAGATGCGTTGCAGGTAGCGGGCGGCCCCTTCCACGCCGGAGGTGGTCCATTCCAGATCGCGCTCGGGGGGGCTGTCCGACAGCATGAAGAGACGGGCGACATCGGCACCGTAGGCCGCGATGATGTCCACGGGATCAACCACGTTGCGACGGGATTTCGACATCTTCTCGATTCGGCCCGCCACGACCGGCGCCCCGTCGGAACGCCGCCGGTACTCTCCGTCGTCCGCGGCCTCGACCTCATCCGGATAGAGCCAGACGCCGTCCGCCGGATCGCGGAAGGTGCGGTGGCACACCATGCCTTGGCAGTAGAGGCCGGCGAACGGCTCGTCGAACGGGAGTTCGCCGATATCGCGCAGCGCGCGCGTGAAGAATCGCGCATACAGGAGGTGGAGAATGGCGTGTTCGATGCCGCCGACGTACTGGAACGTCGGGCACCAGCGGGTCACCGCATCGCGCTCGAGCGGCCGGTTCGCCCGGGCGGAAGTATACCGGTAGTAGTACCAGGCGGAATCGACGAACGTATCGAGCGTCTGGGTTTCGCGCTCGGCATCCCCGCCGCAGGCCGGACAGCGAACGGCCTTCCAGTCGGCGTGCCGTTCCAGGGGATTGCCCGGCCGGTCGAACCGGACATCGTCCGGCAGCGTCACGGGCAGGTCGGCTTCGGGCACCGGCACGGTGCCGCAGGCGGAACACAAGATCACGGGCACCGGGCAGCCCCAGTAGCGCTGGCGCGACGCGCACCAGTCGTGGAGCCGGTACTGCACGCTCGGTTCTCCGTGCTCGCCGAGCCGATCGATCACGGCCCGTCGCGCCGCGTCCACATCCAGCCCGTCCAGAAAGCGGGAGTTCACGAGGGTACCGTCACCGGAGTAGGCCTCGCCGGGTCCGGGCGGTTCCGTTTCCGGCGGCGGATCGACGACCCGGATCACGTCCAGCTGGTGGGCGCGGGCGAAATCGAGATCGCGCTGGTCGTGCGCCGGAACCGCAAAAACTGCACCGGTACCGTAGTCCATGAGCACATAGTCCGCGACATAGACTGGCAGGGATCGTTCGAGAAACGGGTGTCGGACGCGAAGTCCGGTATCGACCCCCGATTTGGCGCCGGACCCGTCCGCCGACCGGCCCCGGCAGCCGGGATCGCGCGTGCCTTCCCGGATGTAGGCATCCACCGCCGGACGGGTTTCTGCGATCCGCCGGCTGAGCGGATGGTCCGGGGACAGCGCCAGAAAGGTGGCCCCGAAGATCGTGTCCGGACGGGTCGTGAAGACCTGGATCGTCTCCTCGCTGCCGGTGAGCCGGAACCGAATCCGGACGCCTTCCGACCGTCCGATCCAGTTTCGCTGCATGGTCTTGACGCGGTCGGGCCAGCGCGGCAGATGATCGAGTGCGCCGAGCAGCTCTCCTGCGTACCGCGTGATGCGGAAGAACCACTGCGGGAGCAGCCGCCGCTCGACCGGCGCGCCCGACCGCCAGCCGCAACCGTCAATGACCTGTTCGTTGGCGAGTACCGTATGTTCCACCGGATCCCAGTTGGCCCAGGCCTCGGCCCGGTAGACCAGGTCGGCGTCCAGCATTCTGAGGAACAGGCGCTGTTGCTCGCGCATGTATTCGGGGCTGCAGGTGGCGACCTCGCAGTCCCAGTCATAGCTCAGGCCCATGGACCGGAGCTGGGAGCGCATCGTGTCGATGTTGGACCATGTCCACCGGGCCGGGTGGATGCCGTGCTCCATGGCGGCGTTCTCCGCCGGCAGCCCGAATCCGTCCCAGCCCATCGGATGGAGCACGCTGTAGCCGCGCGCTCGCGAATACCGAGCGAGGACATCACCCAGGGTGTACACCCGAACATGCCCCATGTGAATGCGTCCCGACGGGTACGGGAGCATTTCCAGGATGTACCGATCCGGAGCGTCGGACGGAGGCGGCGTACGGTAGACGTCCGCTGCGGCCCAAGCCTCCTGCCACCTAGCTTCGAGTTCGGCGGGATCGTATCCGGACATCGGTGGGGAACCGTCGGGCAACGGGCAGGATCCGGGAGCGTCTGGCGAGCGGCCCATACCATACACGCAGGCCGGCCAACGCTCCGGGGGCGCCCGGGCCGGAGAACAGGCTGCTGCCGCCGACCGCGTACAGACCCAGTCCCGCAAGGCGCCGGACGGTCGCGGGCGTGATTCCGCCGAGGGCCGCGACCGGGCCCGGCAATGCGCGCGCGAGCAATCCCAGACGAAGCGGGCCCAGCGGACGGGAATCCGGATGCGCGAAGGTCGGGAAGACCGGAGCGACAATGAACAGGTCGGCCCGGCTGTCCATGGCCCGGCGCACGTCGCCGGCGCGGTGCACCGACATCGTAACCGGCCCTGCGGTGCGGTGCGGGCGACGACTCCATCGGGGGACATGGATGCCGGCTCCGGGCGGGACGCGCCCCCCTCCCGCCAGCAGCGGCAGTCCCTTCCGTCGACACAGCCGGACCAGTTCGCGGACCCGATGCGATCGGTCCGGACGGCGATAGTCCCGGTAGATCACGCCGACGCCGCGAGGAAGGGTCGGCACGATCGCGCCGGCGTCGATGCCACGCTCCTCGGCACTGAGGAACCACAGTCGGGGCAGCGGGGTGCGTCTGCTAGGATGACCGGACATTGCAGCCGAATCTAGGCCATGCCGCCCCACGCCGCCGCCGATGCTCAGATGGTCTCGCGCTGGCGGGCCGTGCGCGCGGCCGTGCGGGCCGCGGAATGCGAGGCCGGCCGCGACCCCGGATGCGTGTCGCTGGTGGCCGTCTCCAAGGGCGTGGCCGCCCGACGGGTCGAGGCGCTGCTGGCCGCCGGCCAGCGGATCTTCGCGGAAAACCGCGTGCGGGAAATGCTGGACAAGTGGCCGCCGCTTCTCCAGCGGTATCCGACGACGGAACTCCGGTTCGTAGGCCGACTGCAAACGAACAAGGTCCGCGAAGCGGTCGGGATCGCCGATGCGATCGAAAGCGTCGATCGGGAGTCCCTGGCCCGCGCCTTGGCCGCTAGCGGCCGGGTCGGGGGTCGGGCCCGGCGGCTGCTCGTGCAGGTCAATGTCGGCGAGGAGCCCCAGAAGGGCGGTTGCCGGCCCGCCGAGGCCGATAGCTTCATCGCGTGGTGCCGGTCGGAACTGGGTCTCGAGATCGCGGGGGTCATGGGAATCCCGCCCGCACATGCCGATCCGGCTCCGTACTTCGGTTTGCTGCGGTCGCTCCGGGACCGCTTGGGCCTGCAGCAGTTGAGCATGGGGATGAGCGCGGACTTCGAATCCGCCGTGCGCTTGGGCGCCACGCATGTCCGGGTCGGCACTGCGGTGTTCGGCCCGAGGCCGCAGGTTCGGGAGGAGGAGTGACCGACGGTTCCCGTACCGCCGGAACGCGGCGATGCGGGCCGCCGCAGCGTCCGACCCCTCCGTGGCGGAACGGGACGGACGGGGCGACGACGAACCGCCCGAAACCCGCGAACCCGCCGGTGCCCGGTCCCGGCCTGCGTTCCGACGACCCGGATACCGGCGATACGGGGTCTCGTCGATCGGCCTGCATCCACGCCTTCGGGACGGTTCCCGCAGGCCCGGCGGCACGACACCCGGCGCCCGGACGCTTCCCCGGACGGTCCGTCCGCCGACTGCCGCCGACCGCCCGCGGTTCCGCGCACGAAGGTCCTTCCGGTTTCGGGCCGGAAGCGTCGCACAGCGCCGGCACTCCGACCGGCAGCCCGCCATCGCCCCGTGTTCGAGTGCAGACCGAACGCATGGTCCGATCCTCGGGAACTGCTCGCACACGTCCTCCGGATCCCCGAATGCGCGGACGCGGTCTTCCGCCCCCCCGACCCTCGAGGCATCGGGCAGGGCTCGTGCGCACGCCTGACCCTCCGCCCGCCGGCCTCCGTCCCGCACGGGGATCGACCCCGAAGTCGGTGAGACGCGATCGCCGCGTGGCTTGACATTTCCCGGGAAGCGGTTAGCGTCCCGATGCCCGCCCTCGCGGGCGCTGGTGCGGAACCCTGCAATCTGTGGCGGCCGACACGCCTGACATCCCTGACCTCCCGCCGGACCTTTCCCGCCTCGCGGACCGCTTGGCCGACGACCCGTCGTTCTCGACCGGGCGCGCACCCGGCAAGGCCTTCGGCGGGGCGCTCAGGGTATCTTCCGAAATGATTGCCGGAATTGCGGCTGGGGGAGGAGGAGGCTGGCTGCTGGACGAATGGCTGGGCACGTCGCCAATATGGCTGATTCTCTGCGTGGGATTGGGCTTTGCCGCCGGCCTGCGCAACGTCTTCCGTACCGCTCAGGGGTACGACCGGCCGCCGCCACCGCCCGGCCAGGTTCCACCCTCCTGATCCGTCTGCCGGGAACCGACTTCTGATGGCAACCGAAGACACTGCCCAGAGCGATCGGGCCCACGGCCCCCTCGAGCAGTTCGAGATCGTCCCCCTCGAGCCGATCGTGATCGGGGGCGTCGACCTCTCGTTCACGAACTCCTCGCTCTGGATGCTCATCGCGGTCGCCGCCGTCGCTGCCCTCTTCGGAGGAGGCATGCGCCGCCGCGCCATCGTTCCGGGACGCTGGCAGGCCGCGGTCGAGCTGACCTACCGGTTCGTCGCCCGCATGGCGCAGGACACTGTCGGGCCGCAGGGCGCACCGTACTTCCCCTTCATCTTTACGCTGTTCCTGTTCATACTCTTCGGCAATCTGCTGGGCATGATCCCCTACAGCTTCACGTACACGAGCCATGTCGCCGTCACGTTCGCCCTGGCCGCGGTCGTGTTCGTCGGGGTCACCGTCATCGGCCTGGTGCGGCACGGCGTCCGGTTTCTTTCGCTCTTCGTTCCGTCCGGCGTGCCGGTGCTGCTGATCCCGCTGATGGTCCCGATCGAAATCATCAGCTATTTCGTCCGCCCGATCAGCCTCTCTCTCCGCTTGTTCGCCAACATGATGGCCGGCCATACCATGCTCAAGGTCTTCGGAGGCTTCGTCGGCCTCCTGCTGTCCGCCGGCCTCGGATTTCTGGCTCCGGTCTCCGTCATCCTGATCGTGGCCCTGACGGGCTTCGAACTCATGATTGCCGTCATCCAGGCCTATGTCTTCGCAGTGCTGAGTTGCCTGTACCTGAGCGACGCCCTGGACCTGCATCACTGAGTCCCCCTTCTTTTTTCTCCCGCTTCCGAAAGGATTTCCCGTGGAAACTGAAGCAGCCAAGCTGATCGGTGCCGGTCTCGCGACCATTGCCTTGGCCGGAGCCGGTATCGGCATCGGCAACATTTTCGGAAACTACGTCTCGGCCGCCATTCGCAACCCCTCGGCCGCGCCGAAGGTGTTCGGCAACGTGCTGCTGGGCTTTGCACTGACGGAAGCGATCGCCCTGTTCGCGCTCCTGATTGCGTTCCTGATCCTGTTCGCGGTCTGATTCGAACCGCAGTCCATGACTCGCCATCTCGACCGGGTCTGCCTGATGCTGGCGGCCGCGTCGGTCCCGCCCGCGGCGGTGGCGGAGGGCGGCATGCCGCAGCTTCGCGTGGAGACGTTCGCATCGCAGATTTTCTGGCTGGTGATCCTGTTTGCGGCTCTCTACGCCGTGACCAGCCGGATCGTGCTGCCGCAGGTACGCAGCACTCTGCGGGCCCGGGAAATGCGAATCGGCGCCGACCGGGAACAGGCGGACGAGCTCCGCAGGGAAGCCGAAGCCGCGCACCGCCGAACCCGCGAAACGCTCTCCGCTGCCCGGGCCGACAGCGATCGTCTGCTTGAAGATGCGCACGATCTGGCTGCCGCCGCGTTCCGGGTCCAAACCGAACGGCTGCAGGAGACGCTGGAACGCGAACGGAAGGAGGCGGACGCCCGAATCGCCGCCGTGCGGGCTTCGGCGATTCAGGAAGCCGAAGCGGTGGCAGCGGACCTGGTGCGGACCCTTGCGGACCGGTGGTCGCATGTTCGCACGGACGAGGCTGTCCTGTCCGGCGTCGTGGCCCGGGCCGTACGGGAGCGGAAACCGTGACGTGGTCGGAACTGGCCCGGGATCCGTCCTTTTGGGTGGCGGTCGCGTTTGTCCTGTTCGTCGTCGTCTTCGGACGTGTGCTGTTCCGGAAGCTCGCGGGCGTTCTTGACGCGCACCGCAGCGGCATCCGCGACGAACTGGAAGCCGCGGCCGCGCTCCATGGGGAAGCGCAGTCGCTGCGGGACCGCTATACGGACGAAGCCGCCCGCGCCGAGAAAATGGCCGACGAGCTTCGGATCCGGGCAAGGGAGAGCGCCCGGCACATCGGCGCCGAGGCAGACCAGAGGCTGCAGACTCATCTGGTCCGCATGCGGGAGCGGGCAGCGGAAGAGATTGCCCGCTCCGAGGAGGCCGCGAGGCAGGCCTACCGGGAATACGTGACGGATCTCGTGCAGGAGGCATCAATCCGCCTCCTGCGCGATCGGATCGACGCCGATACGCATCAGGCGCTGATCCGATCGACGGTGGACCGGCTTGGCCCGTCGCTGGGCCGCATCCGGAACCAGCCCGTGCCGGGATCCTGAGCGGGGCCGGTGGACGGCGGCGCGCCCGCACCGACGGGAACACCGGACTTGAAGGCCCCATGGCACGGAACGACCGTGCTGTCCGTCCGGCAGAACGGAACGGTCGTGATCGCCGGTGATGGGCAGGTCACGCAAGGCAGCACCGTCATCAAGGCCAACGCCCGCAAGGTACGCCGACTGGCCGGCGGGGCGGTACTGGCAGGATTTGCCGGAGCCACGGCCGATGCCTTTACCCTGTTCGACCGCCTGGATGCCAAGCTTGAGCGGCATCCGGGGCAACTGATGCGGGCCTGCGTCGAATTGGCCCGCGACTGGCGAACCGATCGGTACCTCCGCCGTCTGGAGGCCGTCATGGCCGTCGCGGACGTCGATGTGTCCCTCTTGGTATCCGGCGTGGGCGATGTGGTCGAACCGTCGGACGGACTGATCGGGATCGGCTCGGGCGGGGGCTTTGCGCTGGCTGCGGCCCGCGCCTTGATCCAGGTCGGCGGGTTGGGCGCGGAAGACATCGCCCGGCGGTCGCTGGCCGTTGCCTCCGAACTCTGCATCTACACGAACAGCGAGGTTTCCGTCGAAGTGATCCGCTCATGACCGCATTCACGCCCCGCGAAATCGTGGCCGAACTCGACCGCTTCATCATCGGCCAGCGCGCCGCCAAGCGGTCCGTGGCGATTGCCCTTCGAAACCGATGGCGCCGGCAGCAGCTGGAGCTGCCGCTGCGGGACGAAATCCTTCCGAAGAACATCCTGATGATGGGCCCCACGGGGGTCGGCAAGACGGAGATCGCACGACGCCTGGCCACGCTGGCACAGGCTCCGTTCATCAAGGTGGAAGCCACCAAGTTTACGGAAGTGGGCTACGTCGGCCGCGATGTCGAATCGATCATCCGGGATCTCCTGGAAAGCGCGATCATGATCACCCGAACTCGGCTGCAGAACGAGGTGGCCACACGAGCCGTGGCCGCCGCTGAGAAACGTGTCCTTGACGTGCTCGCAGGTCCGTCCGCTTCCCGCGACACCCGACAGAAAATGCGCGAACGGCTCCGGTCCGGACAGCTGGATGCGCAGGAAATCGAAATCGAGGTGAGCGAGAACCCCGCCAGCAGCCTTCCTTCGTTCGAATTGCCGGGAATGCCCGGCGCCCATGTGGGCATGGTGAACCTCGGAGAACTGTTCGGAAAATCCTTCGGCAACGTGACGCAGAAGCGCCGAATGACCGTAGCCGAAAGCCACCAGGTGCTCGTGGAAGAGGAAAGCAACCGGCTGATCGACGACGACGAACTGCATCGGACCGCAATCGAGGCTGTCGAACAGAACGGGATCGTGTTTCTCGACGAAATCGACAAGATCACGCGCGCCGAAGAACGCGCCGGAGCGGACGTCAGCCGCGAGGGAGTACAACGCGACCTCCTGCCGCTCATCGAAGGAACCGTGGTCTCCACGAAGCACGGCCAGGTGCGCACCGGCCACATCCTGTTCATTGCCTCCGGCGCCTTCCACCTGGCCAAGCCGTCCGACCTGCTACCCGAGTTGCAGGGCCGCCTTCCCATCCGCGTGAATCTCGATGCGTTGTCCGAATCCGACCTGGTCCGCATCCTGACGGAGCCCGAGAACAGTCTGACTCGGCAGTATGCAGCATTGCTTGCAACCGACGGCATCAAGCTCGAGTTCCGCGAGGAAGGTATCAAGGCCCTCGCGCATCTGGCCGCCAAAGCCAATCACGCGGTGGAGAATATCGGTGCTCGACGACTTCACACGATTTGCGAGCGTCTGCTGGAGGACGTGAGCTTCTCAGCCGCGGATCGACCGGACGAGGTAATCGTCATCGACGAGGAATTCGTACTGAAGACTCTCGGCGACGACATCGACCAAATCGACCTGAACCGTTTCATTCTCTGATCGGAAACGACGGCCCCTTCCTGCGTCCGGTCCTGCGTCCGGTGGAATTTGCCGCCGTTCCCTCGGCCTGCGTGCCGGAAGCCGACCGCAACCTCCCATCGAAGTCCCTCTCGGTCCGCCGGATCCGCGGCCCTCGTGCGCGGCACTCTGGGAGCACTGCTTCTCCACCCTCTCGGCCCCTTCTTCGCCGGGAAGCCCTCTCAGGGTTGCAGGTGCGACTTCCGGAACCGCGATGCTCTCGCGGCAACCGTGTTTTCCGGGGGAAGCTATCGTCACGCATCCGTCGGCTGGGTAGACCACTGGCGCGCGCATCCGCAGACGAAGGCTTGGACCGTCCCCGCTCTTTCGAGTGCGGGCGGGTTCGCAGTTTCGCCAAAGACCGCGTTTCCAGCAGTCCCCCGAAACGTCCGTACGTCCGGTGTTCCCGGGTACGGCTTCCAGCATCAGACGCCCACCAAGAGTTCAGTGCGGAGCCTTCCGCCGGACACGCCAGGGTCAAGGCTGACCCTACCCATGGCATCCCCGCGCGTTGGCTCCGTCCTTCGACCTTGCAGCCGCGTCGGTCGGGGCCGGGTTCTGCGCACCGGTCGGACCTGCTGCAACGGCCACCTGAGCCCTGGCCCTTGCTCGGGACGGGTCCTGTAGTCCCGCCCGTCCACGCTTACTCCACTCCATCCGCCCGTCCGGAGGACTCCACATCCTTTCCCGGTTCCGGGTGCTCGACGCGGTCCCGGACCTTCCGGGATCACACCCTCCTGTCGATCCTCCGCACCTTCCGGTCCTTCCCTGCGGGTCGGTCCCGGATGGGCGCGTCTCTACCCCGGGGATTCGATGCGTGCCCCAGCTCTTCCGCATCGACACGGGCCCTCGGGCTGGTTCCCGGACCTTGGCATTCCCGACTGTCCCACTACTCCGCTTCCCGTGAGGGTTCCTTTTCGGGGCTTCCTACAAGCGTTCGCTTTCGCTCCGGCCCTCCGGTTTGCTCGCCGCCCTGACGGATCCGACCGGCTGGACACCGGGTTGCTGCCAGCCCACCACGGCGTTCTGCGTCCCAGCCCCACGTCCAAGTCGCCCCCGAACCCGTGGGATCTGCTACGGCGCCCAACGGGGAAGTGCGCCGGCGGGGCCTCCACCCGCAAGATCAACCGCTCGACTCGCTGCACGGAACCCGGGGAACGCGACCGGAATGTTTCACGTGAAACATTCCGCTGCCGCTGCGGCGTCCGCATTCACGCAGGCGCCGAACGCTTCCTCAGGTGGGCGATCAGGGCCGCCAGGGCCACCGGCGTAACTCCCGGCAAGCGTGCCGCAGAAGCCAGGTTGGCCGGACGCCCCGCTTGCAGAGCATCGGCGGCTTCCGCGGACAGTCCTGCGACCGAACCATAGTCGAGGGCGTCCGGGAGCCGGACGCCCGCATCTCGCCGATAGGAGCGGATATCCGCATCTTGGCGCGCCCGATACGGAGCATACAATGCGTCAGCCGCCAGAATGCCATGCAGGGACGCTTCGATTTCCTGCAACCGAGGACAGACCCGCGCCAGTTGCGGAATGGTGACTCCAGCGTGCCCGAGAAGCTGCATGGCGCACCGCTGCCGCCCATCATCGGCAACGGCAATCCCATGCCGGCGAACCGCAGCGGTGCTGAGTCGAGTTTCCCGGAGCATCCGGCGCGCAGCCGTCAGTTTCGCGAGTTTTTCGGCAAAGACCCGCGACCGGGGAAAGCCGACCACCCCGGCCTCCCGCCCCTTCGCCGTCAGTCTCTCATCTGCGTTGTCAGCCCGCAAATGGAGACGGTATTCGGCCCGCGACGTCAGCATCCGGTAGGGCTCGGGCGCGCCCCTGGTCGTAAGGTCGTCGATCAGGACCCCGATATAGGCTTCGGTCCGGTCCAGCACCAGCGGCGGCTTTCCGGCCACCTGCGAAGCTGCGCCGATTCCCGCGATCACGCCTTGGGCCGCCGCTTCTTCGTAACCGGTCGTGCCATTGATCTGGCCGGCAAGGAAAAGGCCGCGAAGGCGTCGGGTTTCCAGCGTCGGGTGCAATTCGCGAGGGTCCACGTAATCGTACTCTATGGCATATCCGGGCCGAACCATCCGAACCTCCTCAAGTCCCTCGATCATGCTCAGCATCGTTTTCTGGACTTCGATCGGCAGTGACGTCGAAATCCCGTTGGGATACACCACGGAAACGCCGCAGCCCTCCGGCTCCAGAAAGATCTGGTGCCGCGGTCGCTCGGCAAACCGCACCACCTTGTCTTCGATCGACGGACAATAGCGCGGCCCCCGTCCCTCGATTCGACCGGCATGCATCGCTGTACGATGCAGATTCTCCCTCACCAGTCGGTGCATTGCCTGGTTCGTCCAGGTGACGTGACAGGGAACCTGTGCCCGGTCGATGGGCCCGGTCATCATCGACAGGGGTTCCGGAACCGGATCTCCTTCCTGGACTTCGAGTCCGCCCCACCGGATGGTCGAGCCGTCCAAGCGCGGCGGGGTGCCGGTCTTCAGCCGCCCCATTCGAAACCCCATCGCGGACAGGCGCTCGGCCAGTCGAGTGGAAGGAGGGTCTCCAGCCCGGCCTGCCGGCGTCTCCGACTCGCCCACATGGATCACGCCCCTGAGAAAGGTTCCCGTAGCGACCACCACGGCAGCGGCCCTGAAAACGCGGCCGTCTCGAAGCCCGATTCCGGTCACCTGCCGTTCCCGGTCCAGCACGAGATCGTCCACGGCACCTTCCACAACCGTCAGATTTCGTTGTTCCCGCAGCAGGCCCTGCATCGCCGTTCGATAGCGGTTCCGGTCCGCTTGGCACCTCGGGCCCTGCACGGCCGGACCGCGACTTCGATTGAGTACCCGAAACTGTATCCCGGCCATGTCCGCTGCACGCGCAATCAATCCATCCAATGCGTCCACTTCCCGCAGAAGATGCCCCTTTCCGACACCGCCGAAGGCCGGATTGCAGGACATGACACCCACGGTCGAGAAGGCGTGCGTGACCAGCGCTGTTCGGGCGCCCATGCGCGCGGCCGCTGCAGCCGCCTCACAGCCGGCGTGCCCGCCACCGACCACCATCACGTCGTATCGCTCCGTAGGCATCGTATAGGTTCGAACCGTCCTCCCTGCCGACCGTCCGCACTCCCACCCGGGGGTGACGCCCTTGGGTGTCCGCATGTTTCACGTGAAACATTCCGGTCGTCCGATGGCGATCCGCCTTCGATCCCATGTGCTTATAGCAAGGAGACGGATCGGACCGCAGCCTTCGCCATGACCTGCCGGTCGCCACGGACCGAACCTCCCCGAACCCCGGAACGACGGCACAAGGATCCGATCCCGACAGCCGGCGCCGGCACGGGTCGTAGCCCAGTACGGGCCCGGCAGTCGTGGACCAGGACGCCCCGGCCGCGTGGGAGGATGCCGATCTCTTCGATCGCCTCCCGGCCGCGCTCGCGATGCGGGAACCTGCACGGTCCGGGTTCCGTCGGCGACGACAGGGAGCCGTGGGGGCTTGCCGTCGATCCGGAAGACGGCCCCGTCGACGCACAGGGCCGGGCGTGGAAGGAGATGCGCCACGGCGGCCTCCTCCCGGGGCTTTCAATAGCCCGTTGTTGACGCAATCTGGCTCATGTGCGGTTCCCTTCTGATTGGACGAATTCGAGTCCGGTCTTGAATTTCCGCCACGCCTGCCAGATTTTGGCAGTACCCGGAAGCGGCTGACGTTTGCTGGGCCGGAAGCCCGCCATGCGGGCGAGATCGACCACAAAGGTGCGGATGTCGGGCGGCTTCCCAGGCGGGGCACGGATGATGCGATAGTACCGGAGCCATCGGTAGAGAACCCCGATTTCGCGGTCGGTGAAGAACTCGAGGGCGGGGCGGTCGGGCTGATCGCGCGCGAGGCGCTCGAGGTCCATGACCCGCCATGCGGTGATGGCATCGAAAGCGAGGCACTTGCGCAGGTCGTCGGCGTCCTGCAGCTTGCGTTCTTCGATCCGGGCGCCGACCTTGAGGACCCGGAAGTACTCCTCGATGGTCCAGCGTGCCTCGTACCAGGCGACGATGCGTCGAGCGTGCTGGAGGTTGGCCTCGCCCTCGGTGGAGAGCAGCACCCCGTGGAGCGGATCGCGGCCCTTGGGCGGCCGGGCTTCCCGGACCGAGACGGCGAGCACGGGCATCGGCGTCCGGTCGTCCCGGTTCTTCGGCGGCACGAGGTGGACGGCGGCGGCGCGGAGCTCGAGGATCACGGTGCGCTGGAGGCGCGGACGGGGTCCGCCGCAGGCGGCGAGGTGGACCGTCTTCGTTCCCAGAACCGGCGGCTCCGCCATGGCCTCCCACAGGTCCGCCACGGAGCCGTCGCTGCGGACCACCCGTCGCTGCCGGCCGCGGTCGGAGCGTACGAGGAGCCCGACGCCGCCGGCGCGCGCCTGTACGAACATTTCCCAGATGTCGCCTTCGCGGTCGCAGACCGTGACCACCCGGGTGTCGGGGCAGGCGGCGGCCAGCTGGCGGGCGCGTTCGAGTCCCTGAAGCCAGCGCACACTCTCCGGCTTGACCGCGTCGCGGTCCGGGGCTGCCGTGCCCTCGCGCTCGGTGGCGTCGCGGTCCGGGGCTGCCGTGCCCTCGCGCTCGGTGGCGTCGCGGTCCGGGGCTTCCGTGCCCTCGCGCTGGGTGGCGTTGAGGTCGATCACGCCGAGCGGGCGGCGGCCCTCGGTCACCGCCAGCGTGAAATGGGCAAGGATTCCCCGGGTGCCCGAGCCCCCGCCTCCAAGGTTCACCAACCCTTTCGTCTTGCAGTGCCCGTTGTAATTCAGCGTCGTGGTGTCCTGCAGGGCGAGGACGACCCGCTCCTGCCGGCAGCGTTCGACCGTGGCTTCGGCGTGGGGATCGAGGATGTGTTCCATCGTGACCCGGGCGCTGGACAACAGCCGGTACGCGGCCTTCTGCGCGGCGGCAGACGGGAAGATCACGGGCAGGGACGCGCCCGGAGCGTTCTCCCAAGCCCGGCCCATCGCCAGCACCCGCTGGCGCACGCGGCCGTCGGGATGCGAACCGCGGCCATACTCGATGTCGGCCCAGTCGGCGTTCCCGGGCCGCCACGGCTCCGACGTGGTACCGAGGACGGTGCCCCGCTCCCGAGACAGGACCTCTCGCCAGCCCTCGGCCAAGGGCCGGATCCACACCGCCTTCGGCGTGGTCGCACGGCCTCCCGGCGGCCGGCCCGAGGTCGGTTCGGCGCAGCGGCTCCACCCGGCCGCACGATAGCAGGTGCCGCGGTGCTCGGGTCCCACATACGTGTAGACCGCCTGCGGCCGGGTCCCGTGCGCCGCCTTCCAGTCCGCGGCCAGGCGCGCCGTCGACCGGGCCAGCACGTGCGAGGCCAGCCGGGCGACCCGGACGCCGGGCAGCAGGAGAAAGCGGTGCTGCTGGACCAGCTGCACCAGATTCGCGGCTCGCGCCGTCGCCGACCAGCCGATGGCCGCGTCCCGGGCCGCCTGATGCCAGCCTGCGGCCGTATACCCGAGGCCGCCGAGACGGCCGTGGCGCGACGACACGACCCAGAAGTTGAGTACCTTCCCCGGCCGGTGCTTCCAACCCTGCGGATGATGGGTCTCCATCATCTCGCGCCAGCGGCGCCGGTCCGGGGCCGCGCCCACCGGGACCAAGGTGACCTCCCCGAGATCCGCCAGCGTGCACGCCAGCTTCCGGTCCGGGTCGGTGCGCGCCACCTCGCCGCCCGGACGGCCCGGCGTGCGGCACGGACCCGGCCGCGCCTCGGGCAGCAGGAACCCCGCCCGCTTTGCGATCCCGGGCAGAACCCCGCGCGCCTGGGACACGCAGGGCTGGCCCCGGGCGTTGCGCCAGTCCTCGCGTTCGCACAGCTCGCGCGCCAGCGCATGACGCGTCCGGCCGGCCTCGGCCGCCGCCGCCTTCAGCCACTCGACCGTGTCGGCGCGGAGATGTCGAAGTCCGACTTGCATGCCGTCACCATGACGGACGGACCGACGCACGTCAAGTGTGGCGGCATGAAAGCTCCCGGGGCGCGAGCGCATCGTGAAGACGCCGGACCTGGCCGACGCAGGTCGCTTCGGGGAGCCGGAGGCCGGAGGGCGCCTGCAGGAGCGCGACGGTACAGCGCAGGGATGCGCATGGGGGCGACCCCGCAGGTGGAGGACGAGGGCCAGGATGCCGACGCCGTACTGCACCGGGCCCGGCATGTCGTCGGGGAACCGGCCCTGGGTCCGGCAGTTCGGGCCTTCCTGGATCACGGCGTCGACGCGGTGTTCGACGACCTCAAACCCGAGGTAGTACCGGATGCGGCGCTCCCGGTCGACGGGATCGACGCCGTCGAGGTCGGCGCCGCAGGGGTCGCCGGCCTCGACGGCGGTCTGGCGCAGGTCGTCGCCCATCTGCGGGTTCGGCCTCGGGCCCTTGCCGGGGAAGCCGGCGCGCCTTGCTCTCCCGTCCTTCTCCGTCTGCGACGGCGGCAGGCTGGAGTTCCCGCTTGTCTTGCGCGGGATCTTCCCTGGAAGGACGGCGATCAGGGGGTCGAGCAGAGTGACGGGGACGCCGATCCCGGCATCGACATCGTCGTGCACCTGGCCTTCCTTTCGCAGCGCCGCAACCCGGCCCTTCGCTCCTCGAACTGCTCGCGCAGGAACGTGCCGTTCACGCTCGCCATCACGACGCCTCCACCGCCATGACCGCCGCCAGCACCGCGAGCCGCTCGCCCTTGGGCATCGCCCGGTAGCGCCGCGCCCAGCTCTCTGCGAGGCGCCTGATGCGCTGGCGGTCGAGGGAGTTCCTGCCCGCGCACGTGTGCCAGTGCGGCCGGCCCGGCCCGAAGTTGAACCACAGCTTCTCGGTGACGACGCAGGCGTGGTTGTTGACCTGGACCTCGGCCGAGCGCCAGCCGGCGAGGTGCGTGTCGTAGAGCCGCGAGGAATAGCCGGAAATCATCACCTGGCAGGGCAGCGACTTGAGGAGGTCGAGCAGCGCAACATGATCATCGTCCGTGCAGTCGAAGCGGTAGCGGCGGCGAGACCGGCGCGTCGACTGCACGTAGGGTGGGTCGCAGTAGACCAGTTCGCGGCCCTGGAACGCGAATGTCTCGAGAAAGCGCAGGGCACAGCCATGGTGGAGTTCGACCGGGTAGTCACAGCGGAAGGTGTCGATCGCTCGGCGGTGGAGGTCGATGCCGATGTTGCGCAGTGCCGGCGGCTTGCGCTTCATGATCGCTCCGCCCCCCAAGTGCGACTCGATATACACGTCATGCGGCGGCAGGGCCGCGATGATCGCTTGGCAAAGTCCCGCCGTCGCCTTCGATCCGTACCATGCCGACATCGCTGCCTCCGACGCGACTCGCCCCCGACGGCCCGTTCATGGAAGGTCCGTCCTAACGAAGTCAACCGGGAACCTTCGACGGAACCCACCGGCAGGCCACGGAGCCGGCACCGCCGGCCAGCACGAGGAAACCGGCGGCGCCGGCGCGGGTTTTCCAGACCGCGGTGCCGTCCCCTCGCCCCCCGACGATCCCATGCTAATTCGTGTCTGCACGGAAAATCACAACACATTGTATATGCAACCATATTTGGAATCCGGGGAACCGAAGATTCCTTCTTTGATGGCATATGATGACATATTCCGCTGAAATCAGGCTGGATTCGATGAATCTTCGCCCTGTCAATATTGGCTTTTCATTCATGTAATCAGACTCTTAGGAATTTTCCGTGCAGGCACTAATTCGGAGACACGAAATCCGAATGCGTTGGGGCTCGGATCATCATAGATCGCTTCCTTGATCGCAATTTTCGTGCTGAGAAGGTCCGTCCCATCGACCCTTGGCGGCACGATTGCAGCGTGACGCAAACTGTACAATCCCGCCAGTCGTCGCCGGATTAGCAGCGTGGGATCACCGTGCCCTCGCCCCGGGCCGGAAGGAGGGATGAGGCCGGAGACCGGACCGGTTCTTGCTCACCGGAACCTGCACCTCCGGTCCCCGGCAGCAGGCGAGTGAACAAGAGAAGTGGCTTGACCCGAACGCCGTCAGGAAAAATGGTCCAAGATCAGTATGGGTGAGAATTTACGAAACCAGAATGCAAGAATAACAAATGCATTTAGGTACCAGCTCTCAGGTGCCGGACCGGCCTTCAAGCCGAGCATGTCGGGAACCGGGCAACTGCAGCGACGGATTCCGGACAGTCCCCTACTTTCCGATACAGAAGCACGAGAACACTTGGTCGAGGACATCTTCCACGTCAACCCGCCCCGTGATCCGACCCAGGGCATGCACTGCCGTGCGCAGTTCCTCTGCGACCAGTTCCATCGAATCCGCATCGGACGCATGGCGCAGGGCCTCAACCGCACGAAGCAGCGACATCCTGTGCCGTGTCCGGGTGAGGGTCAGCCCCGTTTCCGGGTGTCCCCCAAGTCTTGCGATCCTGGCCACCAGGGATTCGAGAAGATCTTCGATACCGGTGCCCGCGTGACAGGAAATCGCAAGGTCCCCGGTTTCGAACTTCGGGTGCTGGTCCGGCGGCCGGAGATCGGCCTTGTTCCAGACCCGAAGGGTTTGCGCCGACGGGATGTCGATCGCCGGACACTCGTCAGAGGCGAGATCCCGCACCACCAGCACCAGGTCCGCCTGCTCCGCCCAGTGCAGTGCCCTGCGAATGCCCTCGCGTTCGATCGAATCACCCGCCTCCCGGATTCCGGCCGTATCGGCAAGCGTGACCGGCCAGCCCCCCAGATTCAGGTGCACTTCGATGATGTCACGCGTCGTGCCGGCGGTTTCCGATACGATGGCGGCTTCTCGCCGCACGAGCTCATTCACCAGGCTCGACTTCCCCGAATTGGGCGGACCCAGCACGGCGACGTGAAAACCTTCCCGCAACCGCTCCCCGCGCCGGGAGTCGTCGAGATGAGCGGCAATGTCACGCGCGAGCGACCGTATCCGGCCGCGATCCACCTCGGCCGTCCCGACATCCGCTTCGTCGATGAAGTCCAGCGACGCCTCGGCCTCCGCCAAACCCTGAACCGCTCGGGACCGCCACGAATCGTAGAGAGCGCTCGGTCCTCCCTGCAGCTGGCGGATCGCCTGGACCCGCTGGAGACGGGTTTCCGCGGCCACCAGGTCTGCAATCCCCTCGGCCTGCAAGAGGTCCAGTTTCCCGTTCGCAAAGGCCCGTCGAGAAAACTCTCCCGGGTCGGCCGGCCGCACACCGGGAAGTCGGCAAAGCTCGTCGATCACGCCGTCGATGACGGCCCGGCCTCCGTGCACGTGCAGTTCGCCGACGTCTTCGCCTGTGAAGCTGCCGGGCCCGGGGAAGAACACCGCGAGCCCTTCGTCGAGGGGCTGTGCCCGACCGGCTTCGCGCAGCGCAACCCGAACCAGCCGGCGTGGCCGGAGGTCGGTCCCGCACAGGTGGCGAAGGGCCGTGCAGGTGGCCGGACCCGAAACGCGGATGATGCAGACGGCGCTCGGCGGCGGTCCGCTCGCCGGAGCAACGATCGTGTCTTCCGCCACGGGCGCGACCGTCCGACCGTCCGGGTCTAGTTCAGGTCCGTTGGCGGCAGCCTGAGACGCTGCACTCCTTCTCCGCGCCGAAGGTGGGTCTCGATGATCTCGTCCACGTCGCTCCGCGTCCGACAGGAATACCACGCTCCCTCCGGGTAGATCACCAGGACCGGACCGTGCCGGCATCGATCCAGGCAGCCGGACGCATTGATCCGCACACCATCGAGTTTCAGCTCCCGGACCCGGGCCTTCATGTATGTCCGGAGGTCCGTGCCGCCGCGGTCGTGACAACAACCTTTCGTATGCCCCGGGGCCCGCACGTTGGTGCAGCAGAATACGTGCAGTCGGTAGTACAGCGGATCCTCAGGGTTCTGCTCGGACATGCTCGCCCTCCTCGGTCGTTCGGAAGGGTAGCCGAAGCGCGATCCCCGCGTCGCCGCCATCCGGATCCCACCGCCGGCCGGGTACCGGACCCGCCCGCTCCGACCCTCCGACGGCCGCCCGGGCGGCTTCCGGCCCCCCGGTACCGTGCCGTGCGGTCACGAGACCGTGGAAGGAACCGGCTGCGCCGGACCCGGGCCGCACCGGAGGGCCCGTCCGCCTGATGCCGTGCAATTCCGACCGTACCAGCAACGTCGCCGGCCGCCCGGAACGGTGCGGGTACCGGTTCGCGAGCCCTTCCGCAAGCCCGGGCTTCGCCGCGGAACCGCCGCGAACCAGCGGATTCCGGCAGGGACTCGTCCATACTGCGGGAAATCCGCCTTCCCGCCGCCTCGGGAGAGACCGACATGAACCGTCTGGGCAATCAGACCAGCCCGTACCTTCTCCAGCACCGCGAGAACCCCGTCCACTGGTGGCCCTGGTGCGACGCGGCGTTCGAAGAGGCCCGCGCCTCGTCCCGGCCCGTGCTGTTGTCGGTCGGATACGCGGCCTGTCACTGGTGTCACGTGATGGCGCATGAATCGTTCGAGAGCGCGGAAACCGCATCGGTCATGAACGAACGGTTCGTCAACGTCAAGGTGGATCGTGAGGAACGGCCGGATCTCGATCACCTCTACCTGTCGGCGCTGCAGGCCCTCGGGCAGCAGGGTGGCTGGCCGCTTACCATGTTTCTCACACCCGAGCGTCTGCCGTTCTGGGGCGGTACCTACTTCCCGCCGGTACCTCGGCACGGACTGCCCGGGTTTTCCGATCTCCTGGTCGCCGTCTCCGATACCTATCGGCGCGATCCCGGGCGGGTGGCGTCCAATGCGCGGTCCTTGCGCGAACGTCTGGACCGGCTGACGGTCGCACAGCCGGGAGCGCTGCCCGCACCCTCGGACCTGGATCGTGCCGCGCATTGGACGGCCGACCGGCTGGACCCGAATCTCGGCGGGTTCCCCGGCGCCCCGAAATTCCCCAATTTTCCCGCCTTGGAGTTCGTCTGGCGGCGGGCCGGCAGGACCGGGATTCCTCGCCGGCGGATCATCACGACCCTGGAACGGATGTCGGCCGGAGGCATCTACGATCATCTGGCCGGCGGCCTGGCCCGGTACGCGGTCGACGACCGCTGGCTGATTCCCCATTTCGAGAAGATGCTGTACGACAACGCGGGATACGTGCGCCTCCTGACCATCGTCTGGAGGTCCACCCGCAACCCGGTCTTTGCCCGCAGGGTGCACGAGACCGTCCGCTGGATGCTTGACGCCATGCGCGTTCGGGAGGGCGGGTTCGCGAGTTCGCTCGATGCCGACAGCGAAGGCGAAGAAGGCCGGTACTACGTCTGGTCGGCATCGGAAATCGACGAGGTGCTGGGGTCCGACGGACCCCGGTTCCGGACCGCCTACGGAGTCACCGAAAAGGGAAACTGGGAAGGGAAGAACATCCTCCACCTTCCGGATTCCCTGTCCCCGGAGGAAGACGCTGCGCTGGCTCCGCTCCGCTCCGCCCTCCTGGAGCGACGATCCCACCGAATCCCTCCGGCCTTCGACGACAAGGTTCTCGCCGATTGGAATGGACTGGCGATCGGAGCCATCGCGGAAGCGGGAGCGGTCTTCGCCCGTCCGGACTGGGTCGCAGCGGCCCGCCAGGCTTTCGTGTTCGTCGAGCGGGAACTGACGGCGCCGGACGGGAAGCTCCTGCACAGTTGGCGCTGCGGAAACGCGCAGCACCCCGCCATGCTGGATGACTACGCATTCCTTGCCGACGCGGCGCTGTGCCTGTGGACAGCCGACGGTGACGAACGCTGGCGGCTTCGCGCGGAAGCGTTGATGCACACGGTTCTCGCCCGGTTCCGGGCAGAAGACGGAGGTCTCTGGCGCACGGCCGACGACGGAGAGGAGTTGATCGCGCGGCCCCGATCGGGACCCGACGATGCCACGCCTTCCGGCGCCGGCGTGGCGGCCGACGTCATGGCCCGCCTGTGGCACCTCACCCTCGACGACCGCTGGCAGGCCGCCGCCGGCCGGGTGGTCCGATCCATGGCGACGGCGGCCGCGAACGCGCCCTCCGGCTACCCCTCCTTGCTGGGCGCCGTCGACACCCTTGCCAACCACGTGGACATTGTCATCGAGGCTCCAGACCCCGGCCGCGATTCCGTGCGGGCGTTCCGGGACGCTGCCTGGCAGGCGCCGCTGCCGATGCGGACGGTTCGAATCGTCACGCGGCGCGGAGATCTCCCGAACGGCCATGCCGGATGCACCGCGAGCCGAGACGACGGAGAGTTTCCGCGTGCCTATGCCTGCTACCGGAATACCTGCTCCCTGGCGGTGCACAGCGCCGCGGCCCTCGCCCGAATGCTGGAACGGCTGCCGACCGAGGACACCCGGCGCAACGAAACGGGCGACGGACCCCGCTCCCGGGGTGCGGAAGCACTGGATCTGCGATAGGTTGCGGTCTCTGTCTGGCTTCCCGACCCGGAACCCGCCCATGCCTTCCCGCTACGTCCGGATCCCTTCCCGCGAAGGAGGGGAATTCGCCGCCTACTTCACCGCTCCGCCCGGCAAGGTCTCGCCGGGCTTGGTCGTCATCCAGGAAATCTTCGGGATCAATCCGGTCATGCGGGCAGTGGCCGAACAGTACGCTGCGCTCGGGTTCGCGGTCGCCGTCCCCGATCTCTTCTGGCGACAGGAACCTAGCATCGAAATCACGGATCAGTCCGACGAGGAATGGGCTCGTGCGTTCGAACTCTACAAGGGATTCGACGAGACCAAGGGATTCGAGGACGTGGCAATGACCCTGCGGTGGCTTCGGCATCAGGACGAGTGCTCGGGCGCGTCCGCCACCTTGGGGTTCTGTCTGGGCGGTAAGCTTTCCTATCTGGCGGCGTGCGGGCTCGATGTCGAGGCCGCGGTCGGCTATTACGGGGTCGGCATCGAAACGGCTCTGGATCGGGCCCACCTGATCCGCGGTCCGCTGCTGCTCCATGTTGCCGTGGAAGACGAGTACTGTCCGCCCGAAGCCCAACAGCAGATCCATGACGCACTCGATGCGCATCCGAAGGTCACCATCGAGCGGTATCCGGGCTGCAACCACGCGTTTGCCCGGCCGGGCGGCGAACATTACCGCCGGGAAGCCGCCGTGCTCGCGGACGAGCGGACCCTGCGCCATCTGAATGCCCATCTCCGACCCCGGCCCCGCACCTTTCCAACCGTGGAGAACACCACATGACCAACATGGCCGTATGCATTCATCAGCAGGGAGGGCCCGACGTCCTCCGATGGGAGGAATACCCGATCGGCGCGTTGAAGGACGGAGAAGTCCGGATCCGGCACACGGCGATCGGCCTCAACTTCATCGACACCTACATGCGTTCGGGGGCGTACGCGCTGGCGAACCTGCCGCGCCCCATCGGACTCGAAGCGGCCGGCGTGGTCGAGGAGCTCGGCCCCGGCGTCTCAGGATTGCGCGTCGGAGATCGGATCGCCTACGCTTCCCCGCCTCCCGGCGCCTATTCGCAGGCCCGCCGGATGCCGGCGGACCGGGTGGTGAAGATCCCGGACCCCGTGACCGACGAGCAGGCAGCGGCCATGATGCTGAAGGGGATGACCGCCGAGTACTTGATTCGGCGGACGTTCCGGGTCAGCTCCGGGATGACGGTGCTCTTCCACTCGGTGGCCGGAGGCGTGGGCCTGATCGCCTGCCAGTGGCTGAAGGCGCTGGGCGCAACCGTGATCGGAACCGTGGGAACCGAAGCCAAGGCGGAACTGGCCCGTGCCCATGGATGCGACCATCCGGTACTGCTGGACCGGGAAGACTGGGTGAAGAAAGTCCGGGACGTGACAGACGGAAACGGAGTTCCGGTCGTCTACGACAGTGTCGGACGGGACACGTTTTCCCAGTCGATCCAGTGCCTTGCCACGCACGGAATGATGGTCCTCTTCGGACAATCGTCCGGACCCACCGATCCGGTGGACCCGGCCGTCCTGGCCGCCGGATCCTACTTCCTCACCCGCCCCACCCTGTTCACGTACACGAAGGACCGCAGGGATCTCGAAGCCAGCGCCGCATCGCTGTTCGAGGTGGTCGGAAACGGACAGGTCCGGATCGAAATCAACCAGCGCCATCCGCTGGCCGAAGCCCGGGAGGCGCACCGCGCCCTCGAAGAACGGAGGACGACGGGGTCGACCCTGCTGATCCCGTAGCGCGGTCGGGCCGCGCAGCCGGCCCGGATCCCGGAACCGAATCCGGGCCGGCACTGCGGTCGACGTCGCACCTCAGAGCATGATTCAAAACTCCATATAATCAGTAGTTTACGGTTTTTCCGAGGGTTTCGGCCCGTCCGAGGCGGCGCACCAGGATGCGGATCACGGCCCGTTGCAGCCCTGCTCACGAGCTCTCCAGCCGTCGTTCATCGTCCTTCGCCCGACGTCGGCAGCGGCCCAGCCAGCCGAACCACCGCTCGACGATCCAGCGTCGCGGAAGCACCTCGAAACCCTTCGGTCCCTTGGGTTGGGTCACGATCTCGAGGTCCGGGGCGTCCGGCATCGCGGCCCGGGCTTGGGCCCGTTGGGGGCCGCGGTACCCTCCGTCTGCCCAGACCTTCTGCAAGCTCGGCAGGGTCGTTCGCAGTTCGGCGAGGACCGCCGGCGCACCCTCCCGATCCGGCACGTTGGCGGGGGGCACCTGCAGGACCAGGGGGAGCCCGCGGGTGTCGACCCCCGCGTGCCGCGTTCTCCCCTGGATCTTGTTCCCGCCGTCAGAGCCACTCGGCCCACCGCTCTCCGTCGTCTTCACGGACGGACGGTCGATCCCCCCCCGCCGTCGTCGTCGAACGCCGGCCCTCCAGCTCCCGGGCCGGACCCCGCAACGCCGCCACGAGATCCCCATACAGGCCCGGGTTCCGCCACCGGTAAAACTAGTACCGGACCGTCGAAGTCGCGGGAAAACAAGGCGGGAGCGCACGCCACTGGCAACCCGTCATCCACGGGTACAGCAGCGCATTCACCCCTTCGCGCAGGTCTACCTCACGGGGACGACCCGTCGACGACGGGGCCGGAAACAGCGGCTCCAAACGAGCCCATTCCGCGTCGGTCCGATCGCGTTCGAAGCGGTTTCCCCGACGCGGATCCTTCGCACGAGCGGTCTCGCTCCCAGCCATGGCATCCTCCCGATGTCGCTGCCAGCCACATCGTAGAGGCTCGAATCGGGGTCGCTCCATAGTTTCCGCACAGGCTCTCACTGATTCATCGTATCGAAGAACTCGGCGTTGTTCTTGGTCGCGCGAAGCCGCTCCAGCAGGAATTCCATCGCATCGGAGGTTCCCATAGGCGACAGGATTCGCCGCAGGACCCACATCTTCGTCAGATCCTTGCCGTCCACCAGAAGCTCTTCCTTCCGCGTTCCCGACTTGGCAATGTCGATTGCCGGAAACACTCGCTTGTCCGCCAGCTTGCGGTCCAGCACGATTTCCGAGTTTCCCGTGCCCTTGAATTCCTCGAAGATCACTTCGTCCATCCGCGACCCTGTTTCGATCAGCGCGGTCGCAATGATGGTCAGAGATCCCCCCGCTTCGATGTTGCGGGCGGCGCCGAAAAACCGTTTCGGCCGCTGCAGCGCATTCGAATCGACACCTCCGGTCAGAACCTTGCCGGAACTCGGAACCACGGTGTTGTACGCGCGGGCGAGGCGGGTGATGGAATCCAGGAGAATCACGACATCGTAGCCGTTTTCCACGAGCCGCTTGGCCTTGCGGTTGACCATGTCGGTCACCTGCACGTGCCGGGTGGCCGGTTCGTCGAACGTGGAACTGACCACCTCTCCCCGGACCGAGCGTCGCATGTCGGTCACTTCCTCCGGGCGCTCGTCGATCAGCAGCACGATCAGATAGATTTCGGGATGGTTTTCCTCGATCGCGTGCGCGATGTTCTGAAGGACCACCGTCTTGCCCGTTCTCGGGGGGGCAACGATCAATCCGCGCTGCCCCTTGCCCAAGGGCGCCACCAGTTCGATCACGCGGCACGTGCTGTCCCCTGCCGGCCCGCCCGATTCCACCTCCAGCTTGATGGCGCTGTCCGGATACAAGGGCGTCAGGTTGTCGAAATTGACGCGGCTGCGAACTTCTTCCGGAGGGCGGAAGTTGATCTTGGTCGCCTTCAGGAGAGAAAAGTACCGTTCTCCCTCGCCCGGCTGGTTGATCTCTCCCTCGACCGTGTCGCCGGTCCGGAGTCCGAGCCGCTTGATTTGGGCGGGCGACACGTAAATGTCGTCGGAACCGGACAGGTAGTTGGCTTCCGGCGAGCGCAGGAATCCGAAGCCGTCCTGCATGACCTCAATCACGCCTTCGCCGTAGATCGGTTCCTCGCGATCCGCGCGTGCGCGGAGGATCGCATACATGATGTCCTGCTTGCGCAGGTTCCCGGCGTTCTCGACGCCTTCCGTCTCGGCAAAGGCCAGAAGATCGGCCGGAGATTTGCGTTTCAGTTCCTGAAGGTGCATAAGCAGAACCCATGATCGATCGGGGGACGATCGCCGAAGGACGGCGCATGGCCCCGTGGCGGAACCCAGCCAAGAAAAAAGGGGCTTCCGGACGGACGGGTCGAGAACCGGACATGCGCCGATGCCGCCCGACGGACTCGGACCATGCCGTACGGGATCCAGCCGATCCGTCATCCACGCTACCAATGCGGGGAGGCAAGTCAACCTGCGCGATCGAACCGCAAATCCGGGCCGGCAGCGTCAGGACACCGCAGCCGGATCCGGGGCCAGACATGCCCAGGCGCCGGATCTCCGATTCAAGATCTAGATTCCTGTAGAAGATGGTTGCGATTGAGGTGTGGATTTCGGGGACGAAGAAGCCTTGCGCGGACGGCTTCCGGCACTTCCGGCGATCGCCGGATCCGCAAGATATCTCCGGACGGAATGTGGAAAATCCAGCAAGCAACTGGTATCGATGCCGGTGTCGGGGAGTCTGCCGGCCCGTGGATTTCGGGGATAACCGGCCCGGGCCACGGTTGCCGGAATCGCAGCATCCACGCCGGTGGTTTCGGATAACCTGTCGGAAACCTGAAGGGTTCCTGGGCGGTACCCGCGTACGGGCTCCCGTCCGGGTGTTGTGCGAAAGTTATCCCCCCATGGATCAGGAAGTATCCCGAAGTTCTTTCCACATTCACTTGGTATCCGACTCGACCGGGGAAACCGTCAGTACGGTGATCCGGGCGGCCGTCGCCTATTTCCCCGATTTTGCCACCGTCGAACACAATGCGGTCCTCGTTCGCACGTCGTCGCAGCTGCAGCGCGTACTGCGGCACATCGGGGAACACCGAGGAATCGCGTTCTACACCTTGGGGGATCCCGAACTCCGGTCGATCTTCGAGAGGGAGTGCCGTCGTCTGCGTGTACCGTCCCTCGCGATTCTGGATCCGGTGATCTCGGCCCTGTCCTCGGTCCTCGGAGAGGAGCCGTCCGTGCGTCGTCCCGGTGCGCAACACAAGATCGATCGCGACTACTTTCGCCGGATCCAGGCGATGGAGTTCGCGCTCAAGCACGACGACGGGCAGCTCGCTTCCCAGGCGGAGGATGCCGACGTGGTGCTCGTCGGCGTTTCCCGCACTTCGAAGACTCCGACCTCGATGTACCTCGCCAATCGCGGGGTCCGGGTGGCCAACGTGCCGGTCGTTCCCGGCATCGCACTCCCGCGCTGGATTACCGAAGGCGAGGGGCGTGCGTTGGTCGTTGCGCTGACGACCTCGCCCGCCCGCCTTTCGGTGCTTCGCCGGACCCGGCTCGAGACCATCGGCGTCGCGGGAGACAACGGCTATTCCGATCACGCCCGGATCCGTTACGAGGTGATCGAGGCGAACCGGATGTACGCGCGCATGGGCTGGCCCGTCATCGACATTACGGGGCGGTCGATCGAGGAGACTTCGGCCTCGGTCCTGGAGTTGCTGCGCAAGCGGGAAGACGACGGAGGATGAACGGGCCGGTTCCGGCCGCAGGTGCGCCGGGTGCGACGCGGCTCGCGGGAATCGTCGGCTGGCCGGTGCACCACTCCTTGTCGCCGCTGATTCACTCGTACTGGATTCGCCGGCACCGCCTGGCCGCAGCCTATGTGCCGTTGGCGGTTCGGCAGCAGGATCTGGAGACCGCTCTCCGCGCCCTGCCGGCCCTGGGATTTCGGGGCTGCAACGTGACCGTTCCCCACAAGGTGGCCGTCCGACGGATCGTCGACGAGGAGACGGAACGGGCGCGGACGGTCGGGGCCGTGAACACGATTTTCGTCCGGGACGGACGCCTGCTGGGCGACAACACCGACGTCGGTGGCTTCGTCGAGGGCCTGCGCGAACAGGCGCCCGGATGGGACCGGTTGGCCCGTCGGGCCGTGGTGGTGGGCGCGGGCGGCGCGGCGCGGGCGGTGGTCGCCGGTCTTCGCGCCGCACTTTCCGGAGAGATCGTGATCGCGAACCGGACCCGGACCCGGGCGGAAGACCTTGCCCGGCAGTTCGAACGGGTCCGTGCGGTGTCCCTTCGCGCTCTGGAATCCGAACTCGGAGGAACCGACCTGCTGGTCAACGCCTCGACCCTGGGCATGGGTGCCGGTCCGGTACTGGATCCCGATCTCACGGGACTTCCGGACCATGCGGTGGTGGCGGACATCGTGTATGCCCCGCTTCGGACCGCGCTTCTGCGCCGGGCCGCCCGCCGCGGGCTGGCGATTGTCGACGGTCTCGGCATGCTGCTCCATCAGGCCGTGCCCGGATTCGAGGGGTGGTTCGGGCGGCGTCCGCGCGTCGACGAGGAGCTCCGACGGCATGTGCTTCGCGCACGGGGCCGGTAATGGTGGTTCTCGGACTGACCGGTACCGTCGCCATGGGCAAGAGCACGACGGGCCGATTGTGCGCCGGTCTCGGCGTGCCGGTGTTCGATTCGGATGCCGTCGCGCGCCGCGCCACCGAACCGGGAGGGGCGGCGGCAGCCGCCGTGCGGGCCGCCTTTCCGGAAGCTGCCGACGGGGAGGACCTCGACCGCGCGACCCTGGCCCGGCGGGTATTTTCCGATCGGGCGGCGCTGAATCGTCTCGAAGCGATCGTGCACCCGCTGGTGGCGGCGGCCCGGGATGCCTGGTTGCGTCGCTACGCCCGGGCGCGAACGGCCGTCGTCGTCCTCGATGTACCGCTGCTGTTCGAAACCGGTGGCGACGTCGGCTGCGATGCCGTGCTGGTGGTTTCTGCCCCGGCGTTCCTGCAGCGCCAGCGCGTGCTGCAGCGGCCCGCCATGGACGAGCGGCGGCTGCGCGGCATTCTCGCCCGCCAGATGCCAGCTGCGGAGCAACGGCGGCGGGCCGACGCCGTCATTCCCACCGGCCAGGGCCGCCGTGCTACCTTGCGAATCCTTCGCCGGGTGCTGCGCCGGTACCGCCCGGGCACCGGCGCCCGCTTCCGGTCGTTTCGACCGGGTTCCGCAGGAACGGACGGCGCATGCAGGAGATGGCGGAATTGACGGGCCGACTGCTGGCGGTGGATACCGAAACCACCGGCTTGCGTCCGGAGGAAGATCACCGGATCGTCGAAGTCGGATGTGTCGAGCTCCGGAATCACGTTCCGAGCGGACGCACTTGGCACACGTTCGTCAATCCGGAACGGTCCATTCCGGAGAAGGCCAGGCAGGTGCACGGCCTGTCGGAAGCGTTCCTGACCGACCAGCCGACCTTTTCCGAAATCGCCGCCCGCTTCCTGGAGTTCGTGGGCGATTCGCCGCTGCTCTTTCACAACGCTCCCTTCGATCTCGGGTTTCTCGATGCCGAACTGTCGCGGGCCGGGTATGCCGGCATCTCGTCGAACCGGGAGGTCTTCGACACCATGGTGCTGGCCGGCGGATTCGTCTCCCTAGACCATCTCTGCCGGCGCTACCGCATTGACCTTGCGGTGCGGCGCCACCGCCACGGCGCGCTGATCGACGCCCAGCTGCTGGCCGAGGTCTATATCGAAATGACCGGAGGGCGGCAGGCGTCGTTCGAGCTCGAGCCGGCGGCGGACTCCGCGCGCCTGCCGGCGTCGACCCGGGGCAAGGCGGCCTGGCCGGAACGGCGGTACGCACCGTCCGCGCCGGAAGTGGAGGCGCATTCCGCGATGCTGGAAGGACTGTCAAACCCGATCTGGAAACGGTATCTCGACTGATCCGAACGCCGGGAAGATCCGGAGCGCCGGTCTGCCGCAGGCACGTCGGGGGCCCTGTGTTACAGTGTCGCCGGGTTCCTGCGCCGGACGGCCCGTTTCGAGGAATTGCCGCGCACCGATGCAGTATTTCGACATTCTCCTGTTCGCGGTGATCGCGGGGTTCCTGCTGGTCCGTCTGCATCGGGTGCTGGGCCGTCGCACCGGTCACGAGAGTCCGCCCCCCGAGTCCGTTGCCGGCGCCGATTCGCCGGGTCGCGCGGAACCGTCGGCAGTCTCCGACGCGGAGGAAGAACGCGAGCGGGCGGAGGCTCCCGACCCGGGGCACGAGGAGCCGGGTTCGACGGCCGCCGGGCTGGCGGCCGTCCGGGCGGCCGACCCGACGTTCGATCCGGAACGGTTTCTCGGCGGTGCCGGCCAGGCCTTCACGATGATCGTGACCGCCTTTGCCGAGGGAGAGCGCGAACCCTTGCGAGGCCTGCTGTCCGAAGCGGTGTTTCGCAGTTTCGAATCGTCGATGGCCGAACGGGAGCGGGACGGGCTGCAGGTCGAGATGCGGGACATCCGGGTGGCGCACGCGTCGATCGCGAATGCCGGAATGGAAGGTACGTCCGCGTGGATCCAGGTCGAGTTCGAGAGCGAGAAGATCGAGGTCGTGCGCGATTCGGGCGGCGCGGTCGTGGATGGAGACCCCGAGATCCCGGCCCGCGCCAACGACCTCTGGACGTTTTCCAGGAATGTCGGTTCGGCCGATCCGAACTGGACCCTCGTCCGCACGGGAGAATGAGGGTTCCGGACCGGCCGGGATTCGGTCGGAACCGGTTCGGACCAAGGGGGCTCGCCCTGCTGCTTGTGGCGGCGGGGTGCACGTCGGCCCCGATCCGCGATTCGGGCCTGCGGGAGCCGGTGGAGGCGATCTCCTTCGCGGATCTTCCCGGGTGGCGGGCCGACCGTCATGCCGAGGCCGTACCGGCGCTCGCCGGCAGCTGCCGCCGACTCGCGACGCTCCCGCCCGGCCGGGAGCTCGGCCGGAGGGGCTTGGCTGGTCCGGTGCGGCACATGCAGGAGATCTGTACCCGTCTTGAGACGGCTTCGGTCACGGGGCCGGAAGCGGCCCGCCGGTTCTTCGAGGCATGGTTCGTTCCGGTATCCCTGTCGCATCCGCCCTCCGCGGACGGATGGTTCACGGGGTATTTCGAACCGGAAGTGGACGGTCGGCGCTTGCCGGTCGCAGGCGGCGAACCCCTGTACCGGCGGCCGCCCGAACTGGTGGACCTCGATCTCGGAGCGTTCCGTCCGGAACTCGGCGGCCTCCGGCTGGCGGGGCAGGTCCGGGACGGACAACTGGTACCGATGCCGGATCGAGCCGCGATCCAGGCGGGCGCCTTCGCCGGCCGGAACTTGGAGCTGGTCTGGATTCTCGATCCGGTGGAGGCGTTCTTCCTGCATGTGCAGGGATCCGGCCGGGTCCGGTTCGCGGACGGTTCCGTCCTGCATGTCGGCTACGCGGGTTCCAACGGCCACCCGTACTACGCCATCGGCCGGACGCTGCAGCGTCGCGGCGCGATCGCGTCGGAGAACCTGTCGATGCAGTCCATTGCCGCGTGGCTGCGGGCCCACCCGGAAGAGATGCGGGCGCTGATGGCGGAGAACCCTTCGTACGTGTTCTTCGAGGAACGGCCTCCCTCGGCGCCGCTGGGTGCGGCCGGCGTGCCGCTCACGCCGCGCCGTTCGATTGCGGTGGATCCGGCCTACGTCCCCTTCCACCTTCCGGTCTGGGTGGCAACCGACGTGCCGGTTCCCGGCGGGGGAGAGGTTGCGGTCGAACGCCTCATGATGGCGCAGGACACCGGCTCCGCCATTCGCGGGCCGGCCCGCGGAGACCTGTTTTTCGGGCCCGGAGCCGAGGCCCGGGAACAGGCGGGGCGGATGCGGGCGTCGGGGCGCCTCTGGATCCTGGTGCCGCGCCGGCATGCGGAGGGACGGGCACCGGCAGATCATCACTAGCCCGTGCCCGCTCAAGGCCGTGTCGCCGCCCAAGCGTCAGGATCCTGCCGGCGCCTTCCCCGCCGTCGATCGCGTCGTCGCGGTTTCCGGAATCCTTCCGGGCAGGGGCAGACAGGGGCGCAGGCAGTTCGGCGGGATCGAGCGAAACTTGCGGATTCCGCACCGGCGCGGGCCGGGCAATCCGGTGAGCACGGCGACGACGAGGTTGACGGGGCCCGCCCGCGTGCGAAGCCGTGGCCGGTGGTGGGGGCTGAATCGGGGTCGCGCGCATCCACGCCAAGGCCCGCACAGGGCTCGGCATGCATCTGCAACGTCCCCGGTACCGACCCACGGATTTTCGGAAGATGTCGTTGCGGACAGAAGGCCACAGGAACATCCCTTTGGACGTTCGGTACAAAATGGGCTCCATGTCCGTTGGATCGGCCCTACGCAGCTATGCCCGGCACGGCTCGGTCAGTCACGGTCGGCTGACGCCGGAGCGCCTCGCGGCCATTCTGCGCGGGGCCGCGCCGGAGGGCCCGGAGATCGCGCGGGTACGGCAGGCCCTGCTGGAGACATCGGCAACGGGTCTTGCGCTGCTTGCGGCCGATGTGGGTCTTACCGCGGCGGCGGTCGAACGGCGGCTGATCGAACTCTTCGGCCTCGACGTCGCCGCCCTCGACCGGATGCAACGAGGTGTCTGAGGATTCCGCGCCCTGGGCCGGTTGGATGGCAGACGCCGTCGGCATTCTCGACCGCGCCGGCCTTGCCCGCGATGACTGGCGCTGGGGAGGCGGAACCGTTCTGGCCCTGCGTCATGGACACCGCATCAGTCATGACATCGACGTTTTCCTCGAAGACGTCCAGCTTCTCGGCCTGCTCAGCCCCAAGTTGAACGACTGGCAGGTTCCCTTCCGGGAAACGGCCAATGTCGTCCGCCTCGAATATGGAGCCCACGAAGTCGATTTCGTCGTATCCATGCAGGTATTGCCGGATACCGTCGAGGACGAACGCCGGGCTGTGCCCGGTGTGGCGGGTACGGTGCGGGTCATGCCGGATGAAGAGATCATCGCGCGCAAACTTCACCACAGGGCGGCCGGACTTGCCGCTCGCGACCTCTACGATTTCGCGGTCGTGTCTCGCGGTGCGCCTCGGTTGTTCGAGACGCCGGACTTTCTGAGCATTCTGCGTATCCACGGCGCCACGCTTCGCTACGCGCTGGACCGCAAGGGTCTGCCGGACGACTGTTCTGCCATCGAAACCGGTGGTTATCCGGAGGCTCCATCCTTCGAGACGGCGGTGGAGGCGCTGCAGACCTACCTCGACCTTGCGACCGGTGGCGGTTAGCCTCGATTCCCAACGGCCACAATTGAGGTGAATCTGGCGGCAGCCGCGGACCGCCGGATGGATTCGGCATCGTTCGGTGGGCGGCGAAGAAGGTTTCGTCGTTCACCGTACCTCCGGAATCCCTCGCTGAATCGGCCTGCACGGTCCTGTGAGAGGTTCCGGCGGCCCGAGATCACGGTGGATTCTGCCCCGGCTTCCAGCCACTTCGGTTCTGCTCCCCCGAGAACGCTGATCCTGCGTTCGAGAACAGAATGTTCCTGCATGCATCGCTGTCGTTCGCGGCATCATCGATCAGCGTCGGCTGCGAGCGAGGGAACAGTGTCGCTTGGCCCATTGGTTGGAGAGGGACGGCGCTCACGGGTGATGGGCAGGGTGCGCCCCCAAGGTGTCGCCATCTCCATCGGTGCGGCTGGAGCGCAGGGCCGGCACGCCAGAATGGGTGAGTTCGGTGTCGGAACCGCGGCCGGCGCTTCCGGGTCATGGCCCTGGTCCCGGCGTCGAGACCGCAGGCGGCACTCTCGACGGTGTAGGGCCGTGCAGCGTGCAGCCCAGAGGCAGTTCTCCCGGATTCGACCGATGCAGTGGCGGGTACGGGGTCGGGAGAGGCCGTCGTGCAGCTGCTGCAGGTCGGTCTCGAACCTTCGGGCGGATCGACAAGGATCGCGGATTCCCTCTTGGTTTCGACTTTCGACCGGCATGCGAGGAAGATTTCGCCGGTGACCGGATCGACGCTCCGGCACGGCTGCACCTTCCGGCTTGATCGGCACTGAATCTCGTGAACCCACGGGTTATGGTTGGAGGTCGGGTAGGCGAGGTTCGTACAACTCGTGCCCGCCCGAAAATGCCCCTTTCGGATGGTCTGCCGGCGCAATTGCGGGTTGGGACCCTCCCTCGGTGCCCCGTCCGCTCGGTTTCCGGGGGGATTTCTGCCGATGGGCAGCGGCATCCGGGCTTGTCCCGCCGCGAATCCGGCGGCCGGGGCGAGCGGCTCCGTTCCCGCCTCCGGCGGGCTTCGCAGATGGGGTGGAAGGAAGCCGCCGTCAGGCGGCGCGTCTTCGTCGTCGTTGGGCCCGGGCCCGGGCCTGCCGGTGCAGCAGCAGCCCGATTCGGTGGACGTTGAAGGCGGTCACGGACCGTGCCACCATCCGGGCAAACCCGTCTGCCCCCTACGACCGGACCCGGTCCATGCCGCGTTGCTCGAGGTTGTGGATCGCGGACTCCACGGCCGGATGCTGCCGACGCATCTTCCGGAACGTCGGGTCGGCTTCCCGTTTCCGGTCCGCCTGACCGAGCGTTCCCTTCTTCGGCAGCACGTTGTGCTCCAGCAGCTCGTCCAGGGTGATCCGGTTGGAGGGGCTGTGAAAGCCCCGATCGAAACTGCACAGGCGGAGGTCGGGGAAGCGAGCCTGGGCTTCTCGGATCCTGGGCACGGCAGGATCCACGTCTCCGCCTTCCCACAGGACCCGAGGGTGCAGGAGGAAGCCGTGTTGATCCTCCAGCACGGCCACCGGCACTCCGAGTTCCACCGGCACCCCGGCCTTGCCCTTCACACACCAGCGTGTGTGCTCTTCGAAGATCGAAAACACCTTCTCGCTCTGCGGAATCTTCTCGCCCTTCAGCAGACGGCGATCCACCTGGTGGATCTGCCGGCGGGCATGCTTGAGGTACGACTCGACCGAACGCACCGTGGGGATCGGGACGCCTCGCTCCCGAAGCACCGGTACCGCCTCTTCCGCCCGCCGGACCCACGCCCGGCTGGCGTCGAGGTACGCCTTGACCTGCTCCGGACGGGCCCGTCGGGTCTGCCGAACCTGCTGGAAATGCTGCTGCAGTTTCCGGCTCCCATGCTGCCACTGCCGCCATCCGGACACCCCCAAGCGTACGGCGACGCGACCCGTATCCCGCACCGGCAACGCATCGCATCCCACAACAGGTGGACATCTGTCGGGGAGTGCACATCCGTCTTCACCACGAACGAATCGCAGCGGCCCCGCAGGGGGTCGTCCGACCGACGGCGGCCCCGGTCGTCCGCGTCGTTCGCGCCGTCCGCGCCGTTCGTGCCGTTCGTGCCGTTCGCGCCGTCCGCGCCGTCCGCGCCGTTCGTGCCGTTCGCGCCGTCCGCGCCGTTCGCGCCGTCCGCGTCGTTCGCGCCGTCCGCGCCGTCCGCGCCGTCCGCGCCGTCCGCGCCGTCCGCGCCGTCCGCGTCGTTCGCGCCGTCCTTCCGCTTCCGTGTCCGCTTCCGCTTCCGTACCAGCGCATGGCCTTTCTCCGCGATCAGCTGCGACACCTTCCCCAGCACTTCCGGTGTCAGCAAGCTCACGTTGTCCACCATCGTCTGATATCCGTACCAGGTGTGATCCCAGATGTCGGTGTGCCCCAGAAACTTCCGAACCGTCCTGTGCTCGTTCACCAGCTCGTGCAAGTGATCGAAGTCATAGCCCAAACCCTGCTTCAGGAGACCCATCACCAGGATCTTCCACAACTCCATGCCGGGACGCCCTCGCAGGCGGGATACCTCGGGAAGGATCCCCTCCTCCAGGATCTCGAACAACCGGGCCCGGGTCGACCGGTCGGCATACACGTATTGAAGGCCACGCAGCATCGGCGGAATGTCATCCCGCGAATATACGTTGATCTCGATCTCCTCGATCGCAACCTGGCCCAATTCCAGCTGAGGACGGACGATCTCCCGCATGGCCATTCTCCCGAAGATTCCCGAATCCCGCGCGATTTTCCGGCCCCAGCGGCCGATTCCCGCCCCACAGAGGGATTCTTCACCCCTTCAATAGCACACTTCCATCACTGGAGTCAACTGGTTGTACTTTTTCGGGCGGGCACCAACTCGGATTCCGGCGAGTTCCAGCCCGGACCGATCCGGAAATCCTGCCGACCTGCAACCGTCAGCTCAACGCGGGTGGACTATTGGTGGCTGGTCGTACCGGTTCGCGATGCCGCTCCCCGGTGCCCCTTGGCGGAGACCTGAACCCTGAGAACTGCGCGGTCGCTCACGTCGACAGGGATCAGTTCCAGTCCGTTGTGTTCGAATCGCTGCCCCTCATCGGGAAATTGTCCGGCCACGGCCAGTACCAATCCGCCCAGACTCTCCACGTCCTGGAAGCGCCCCGATCGGAGGTGGACCCCCAACTGCCGTTCCAGTGACTCGAGCGGATACCGTCCGTCGACCTCATAGATTCCGTTTTCGGTTTCCGCGAATTCGGGTGGAGGCGTCTGATCGTGCTCGTCCTCGATATCGCCGACGATTTCCTCCAGCAGGTTTTCGATGGTGACCAAGCCGTCGGTGCCGCCGTGCTCGTCGGCCACGATCGCGATATGACAACGCTCGCTCTGCATCTGGCCGAGAAGGTCGGTGACCGGGGTCGAGGGTGCGACCACGAGAATCGGCCGCATGATCTCGGAAATCCGGAATCCGTCGCTCTTGCCCCACCAGGACAGCAGGTCCTTCATGTGAATCATGCCGATGATGTCGTCGAGATCCCGACCGAAGACCGGCAGGCGGGAATGGCCGGCCCGACTCCCGGTGTCGATCAGTTGCTGGATCGTGGCCGTGGCCGGCACGGCGACGATTTCGCTTCGGGTGACCATGACCTTTTCGACATCGATGGTGTCGAGACGCAGTAGTTGCCGGAGGATGCCCGCTTGTTTGGGAGTCAGATCGTGGAACTGGCCCACCGTCTTCACGGTATGCCGGATGCGGCCGTCGCGCCCCGTCGGCCGCCGGAGCATCTTCCAGTAGCGCTCGGCGAGGAATTTCCCGATTCCGGCTCGGGCGGATTCAGTCACGGTGCGCCGACGCCCCGAAGTCGATACGGGTCAGCGATCCCGAAGGCGGCCAGCACGGCGCGTTCCCGAGCTTCCATGCTCTTGGAGGAAGGGTCCGTGTCATGTCGAAATCCCACCAAGTGCAGCATGCCATGGACGGTGAGATGTGCAAGGTGATGGGCCAACGGGAGGCCGCGCTCCCGAGCTTCCCGCTCGGTCGTCTCGAAGCCGATGGCTACATCTCCGAGTTCCGGGTCGGCGGCAGCGGGCGAGACGGTGTCTTCCTGCGGAAAGGAAAGGACATTCGTGGGCTGATCGCGATTCCGCCAGCGCCGGTTCAGGGCCCGCATCTCGGCATCTCCGGTCAGGCGAAGGTTGGCGCGCTCGGATCCGTGCCCGCGCACGGCGAGGGCCGCGCAGGCGCGGGCCAGCGCGGCCAGATCCGGGTCGTCCCAGCGGCGATCCGCGACCTGCAGCGCGATCCGGTTCATGTCCCGGTCGGCGCGCTGCGCTCGTACGCACGCACGATTCGGGATACCAGGGGCGGGCGGATCACGTCCCGGTCGCTGAATCGCACCTGGGCGACCTCTTCGAGGTCCGCGGTGATCTGCAGGGCTTCGGCCAGGCCCGACCGGCGACCGGGCGGGAGATCGATCTGGGAAAGGTCTCCGGTCACCGCCATTCTCGCTCCTTCACCCAGTCGCGTGAGAAACATCTTCATCTGGATGGTCGTGGCGTTCTGGGCCTCGTCGAGAATGATGAAGGCGTTCGAAAGCGTGCGTCCGCGCATGAACGCGAGCGGGGCGATTTCGATGACGCCCTTTTCCATGCGACGGGCCAGCCAGTCTCGGTGCAGCATGTCTCCCAGAGCGTCGTGGAGCGGACGGAGATAGGGGTCGATCTTTTCGCGCAGGTCGCCCGGAAGGAAGCCGAGACTCTCGCCCGCCTCGACGGCGGGACGCGACAGCACGATCCGTTCGATCGCGCCGTTTCGGAGTTCGGCCGCCGCCACCGCCACCGCCAGGTAGGTCTTGCCGGTGCCGGCCGCTCCGACTCCGAACGTGAGCGGTTGGGTTCGGAGGGCCCGAATGTAGTCGATCTGGTGCGCCGTCCGAGGAAAGATGCTGCGTTTGGCGGTCTTGATGACCTCGCCGGTGCGCGAAGGTTGGCCAGACATGCGGAACGCGGCTTCGATTTCCGGGCGGCCCACCTGTTGGCCGGATTCCAGCAGGCGGTAGAGGTCCGTGAACATGTCCCGGGCGCGCCCCGCTTCGGGTCCGGTGATCGACAGGGTGTTGCCCCGGCTTGAGACCGTAACGTCGAGCATGCGCTCGACTTGGTGCAGATTGTCGTCGCGCTCGCCGAAGAGCTCGGAGAGGAGCGTGTTGTCCCGGAACGAGACCTCGACGGCGCGTTCGGATCGGGTCATCCGGAGGCGCTTGGGGAATCGGCAGCCAGAACCCCGGTCAGGGCGTGCGGTCCGGCCCGGGTGACGCGCACGGACTGCAGGGTGCCGAGGAGCGTGCTGTCGGCGTCGGCGTGCACGGCGTGCATCCACGGACTGCGTCCCGCGAGCTGCCCGGTGCGGCGACCCCGGCGTTCGAACAGGACCGGCACGGTCGTGTGCTCGAACTGCCGGTTGAAGCGGTGCTGCTGGTCGGCCAGCAGCGACTGGAGAACGGCAAGGCGCCGCGCCTGCTCGGGTTCGGGCACCTGCTTCGGGAGAACCGCCGCCGGGGTTCCGGGCCGGCGGCTGTAACGAAACGAATAGGCGGACGCGAACGAGACCTCCTCCACCAGCCGGAGGGTGGCGTCGAAATCGCGCTCCGTCTCTCCCGGGAATCCCACGATGAAATCGGACGACAGCGCGAGGTCCGGCCGGGCCGCGCGCAGGTCGCGGACGGTGGCCCGGAAGGAAGCTGCGGTATGGGCGCGGTTCATGGCCCGGAGCACCCGATCCGATCCGGATTGCACCGGGAGATGCAGGTAGGGCATCAGGGATTCGAGGTCACCGTGGGCGCGGATCAGGTCATCGGACATGTTGGCGGGATGCGATGTCGTGTAGCGCAGTCGCGCGACGCCGTCGAGACGGGCGAGCATTCGGAGCAGGTCGGCCAAGGAGACTTCTCGTCCGCCGGGGTCGAGACCGTGGTACGCGTTGACGTTCTGCCCGAGCAGGCACAGCTCGCGAGCTCCCTGCTCCACGAGGGATTCCGCTTCGGCGACCACATCGGCGACCGGCCGCGAGTACTCCGCCCCCCGCGTGTACGGAACCACGCAGAACGTGCAGAACCGGTCGCATCCCTCCTGTACCGAGAGGAATGCGGCCGGTCCCGGACGGGTACGGGCCGGCAGCTCGTCGAACTTTCGGACGACCGGGAAATCCGTGCAAACGGTTGCGCTCTGGCCGGACCGGTCGGCGCGGGCCAGCAATTCCGGCAGGCGGTGGTAGCTCTGCGGTCCGACCACAAGGTCGACCTCGGGCCGCCGCCGTCGGATTTCCGCTCCCTCGGCCTGGGCCACGCAGCCGGCGACCACGAGGCGTACCGCGTGGCCCGCGCGTCGTGCGGTCCGTTGCAGCGGCACCAGTCGGCCCAACTCCGAATAGATCTTCTCGGCCGCTTTCTCGCGAATGTGGCAGGTGTTCAGAACGATCAGGTCGGCGGATTCCGGGGCGTCCGTCCGCGCGTAGCCGAGCGGTTCCAGCAGATCGGCCATGCGTTCCGAATCGTAGACGTTCATCTGGCATCCGTAGGTTCGGATGTAGACGCGGCGCGCCGCCGAAGGTCGGACCGGCAACGGGGTTTCGGAGATTGCGGTCATCGGGCAGGGTCTTCCGGACTGCGGTCGTGGTCGCGACGGGCTGCGGGCCGTCCCGCTGCCTCCGGCCTCTCGGCGCGCCCCGGACGGGATCGCCTTGGGCGCCGCCTTCGGGCCGGTCCTGCACCGGGGTTCCGGCGGCGCCGGTCACCCATCCGCGGATTCCCGGCAATCCCAAGCGGTCCGGCAGGCGATGCATCGGACCCCCCGTGGAGCAGCCGGGCTCCGATCCTGGGAATCGGGCCGCGAGACCGGGTGCCCGGCTGGACTCCGGCCGGTCCGGATCCGGCGCCGGACCGGCTGGTCCGGGCAGGCGCACAATCCGTTTCCGACGTCACGACGGCTTGGTCCCGCGCCTGCAGACAAGTGCATGAACGGAGTTCCGGGTTTCCTCAAGGTTCCGGTCGGGTGCCGTCTCGGCATGGTACTCGTCCGCGGGAAGGATGTCCGCCGGACCGACGGGCGGATTCCCGCCTCGACGGAACTGCATCCCGGTGGTTCCGGCATCCGGGCGCATCAATCCGACCGCCGGTCAAGACGGCGGCATCGAGAAGCGTCGCCCACCCCGTTGCGCGAGAAACCGACGGATCGCTCCCGGCGGTGCGGTCGTCGCCGGAACGCGCCGGTGCGGGATGCACGCCTTGCCGTGGCCGGTTTCCGTTGTCGCCACGATGAGATCGCACACGCTTATGATCCTTTCTTCCCTTCCCGCGCGAAGATACCGTCGCACACTTTGGCCACGGTGTCTTGACCCATGTTTAACGAGATTTCGCCGATTCGGGCCCGAAATCGCCGATTTCCGGGGTTCTGATCGAAGAAAACCTTTGGAAAACAAGGGCCCTTCTGTCGGGGCCTCCAAAGTAGTGCCGTTTTCTTTTAGAGACTCGTATTTAGTGCCCGCACCGAAAATGGTCATTTTGGCGGCCCTTCCGGCGAAATTTCGGGTTGGACCCACCCTCCGGGGCCTCCGGTCGCTCCGTTTCCAGGGGATTCCTGCCGATTCGTAGCGGCATCCGGGCTCTTCCCACCCAGAATCCGGACGCTAGGGCGAGCGGTTCCGTTCCCGCTCCCGGCGAGCTTCGCGGATGGGGTGGGGGCGCCGCTGTCAGGCGGCGCGTCTTCGTCGTCGTCGGGCTTGGGCCCGGGCCTGTCTCTGCAGCAGCAACCCGATGCGGTGGACATTGAAGGCCACCATGGAGAGCGCCACCATCCGCGCAAAACCCTCCGCCCCATACGACAGGACCCGGTCCATGCCGCGCTGCTCGAGATTATTGATGGCGGACTCCACGGCCGGATGCTGCCGGCGCATCTCCCGGAACGTCGGGTCGGCGACCCGTTTCCGGTCGGCCGGACCGAGTTTTCCCTTCTTCGGCAGCACGTTGTGATCCAGCAGTTCGTCCAGTGCGATCCGGTTGGAGGGACTGTGGAACCCCCGATCGAAGCTGCACAGGCGGAGGTCGGGGAAGCGGGCCTGGGCTTCCCGGATCATGGGCACGGCATGATCCACGTCTCCGCCTTCCCACAGGATCCGGGAGTGTAGGAGGAAGCCGTGCTGATCCTCCAGCACGGCCACCGGCACTCCGAGTTCCACCGGAACCCCGGCCTTGCCCTTCACACACCAGCGCGTGTGCTCCTCGAAGATCGAAAACACCTTCTCTTCCTGCGGGATCTTCTCGCCTTTCAGCAGGCGGCGGTCCACTGGGTCGAGCTGCCTCCGGGCATGCTTGAGGTACGACTCGATCCGGAGAATCCTGGGGGCTCCGACGCCTTGCTCCCGAAGCGCGGGAACCGTCGCTTCCGCCCGTCGGACCTCCTCCCAGCAGGCGTCGAGGTACGCTTGGATCGGCCCCGGACGGGCCCGCCGGGTCCGCCGAACCTTCTGAAAGAGCCGCTGCAGCCTCCGGCTCCGATGCCGCCACTGCCGCCCTCCGGACACCCCCGCCCGCAGGGCTGAGCGGCCCGTCTCGCGCACCAGGCAACGCATCGCATCCCACAGCAGGTTGACGTCCGTCGGGAAGTGCACATCCGTCTTCACCACGAACGAATCACAGCGGCCCCGCAGGGGCTCCTTCGACGGGCGACCGCCCGGGCCGCTCTTCCGCTTCCGCTTCCGCTTCCGCACCAGCGCATGGCCGCTCTCCGCGATCAGCTGCAACACCTCCCCCAGCACGTCCGGCGTCAGCAGGCTCACGTTGTGTACCACCGTGGGATACCGGTACCGGGTCTCGTCCCAGAAGCCGGAGTGTCCCAGAAACTTCCGAACGGTATGGTGTTGGTTCACCAGCTCGTGCAGACGATCGAAGTCACACCCCAGGACCTGCTTCAGGAGACCCATCACGAGGATCCTCCACAGCTCCATGCCGGGACGCCCTTTCGTGTGGGACACCTCGGGAAGGATCCCCTGCTCCAGGATCTCGAACCACCGGGCACGAACCGACCGGTCGGCATACACGTGCCGAAGCCCGAGCAGCAGCGGCGGAATGTCATCCCGCGAGCTCTCGTCGATCTCGATCTCCTCGATCGCAACCTGACCCAATTCCATCTGCAGGCGAATGACGTTTCGCATGGCAATTCTCGCGAAGATTCCCGAAAATCCGGCCGATTCTCGACCGCATCGGCCGATTCCCGCATCAAAGCGGGATTCTTCGTCCCCTCTATATCACGATTCCACTTTCAGAGTCAAGCCATTGTACTTTTTCGGTGCGGGCACTAGATAGTGCCCGCCCGAAAATGCCCCTTTCGGATGGTCTGCCGGCGCAATTGCGGGTTGGAACCCTCCCTCGGTGCCCCGTCCGCTCGGTTTCCGGGGGGATTTCTGCCGATGGGCAGCGGCATCCGGGCTTGTCCCGCCGCGAATCCGGCGGCCGGGGCGAGCGGCTCCGTTCCCGCCTCCGGCGGGCTTCGCAGATGGGGTGGAAGGAAGCCGCCGTCAGGCGGCGCGTCTTCGTCGTCGTTGGGCCCGGGCCCGGGCCTGCCGGTGCAGAAGCAGCCCGATTCGGTGGACGTGGAAGGCGGTCACGGACCGTGCCACCATCCGGGCAAACCCGTCTGCCCCCTACGACAGGACCCGGTCCATGCCGCGTTGCTCGAGGTTGTGGATCGCGGACTCCACGGCCGGATGCTGCCGACGCATCTTCCGGAACATCGGGTCGGCTTCCCGTTTCCGGTCCGCCTGACCGAGCGTTCCCTTCTTCGGCAGCACGTTGTGCTCCAGCAGCTCGTCCAGGGTGATCCGGTTGGAGGGGCTGTGAAAGCCCCGATCGAAACTGCACAGGCGGAGGTCGGGGAAGCGAGCCTGGGCTTCTCGGATCCTGGGCACGGCAGGATCCACGTCTCCGCCTTCCCACAGGACCCGAGGGTGCAGGAGGAAGCCGTGTTGATCCTCCAGCACGGCCACCGGCACTCCGAGTTCCACCGGCACCCCGGCCTTGCCCTTCACACACCAGCGTGTGTGCTCTTCGAAGATCGAAAACACCTTCTCGCTCTGCGGAATCTTCTCGCCCTTCAGCAGACGCCGATCCACCTGGTGGATCTGCCGGCGGGCATGCTTGAGGTACGACTCGACCGAACGCACCGTGGAGATCGGGACGTCTCGCTCCCGAAGCACCGGTACCGCCTCTTCCGCCCGCCGGACCCACGCCCGGCTGGCGTCGAGGTACGCCTTGACCGGCTCCGGACGGGCCCGTCGGGTCTGCCGAACCTGCTGGAAATGCTGCTGCAGTTTCCGGCTCCCATGCTGCCACTGCCGCCATCCAGACACCCCCAAGCGTACGGCGACGCGACCCGTATCCCGCACCAGGCAACGCATCGCATCCCACAACAGGTGGACATCTGTCGGGTAGTGCACATCCGTCTTCACCACGAACGAATCGCAGCGGCCCCGCAGGGGGTCGTCCGACCGACGGCGGCCCCGGTCGTCCGCGTCGTTCGTGCCGTTCGTGCCGTCCGCGCCGTTCGCGCCGTCCGCGTCGTTCGCGCCGTCCGCGCCGTTCGTGACGTCCGCGCCGTTCGTGACGTTCGTGTCGTTCGTGTCGTCCTTCCGCTTCCGTGTCCGCTTCCGCTTCCGTACCAGCGCATGGCCTTTCTCCGCGATCAGCTGCGACACCTTCCCCAGCACTTCCGGTGTCAGCAAGCTCACGTTGTCCACCATCGTCTGATATCCGTACCAGGTGTGATCCCAGATGTCGGTGTGCCCCAGAAACTTCCGAACCGTCCTGTGCTCGTTCACCAGCTCGTGCAAGTGATCGAAGTCATAGCCCAAACCCTGCTTCAGGAGACCCATCACCAGGATCTTCCACAACTCCATGCCGGGACGCCCTCGCAGGCGGGATACCTCGGGAAGGATCCCCTCCTCCAGGATCTCGAACCACCGGGCCCGGGTCGACCGGTCGGCATACACGTAGTGAAGGCCACGCAGCATCGGCGGAATGTCATCCCGCGAATATACGTTGATCTCGATCTCCTCGATCGCAACCTGGCCCAATTCCAGCTGAGGGCGGACGGTCTCCCGCATGGCCATTCTCCCGAAGATTCCCGAATCCCGCGCGATGTTCCGGCCCCAGCGGCCGATTCCCGCCCCACAGAGGGATTCTTCATCCCTTCAATAGCACACTTCCATCACTGGAGTCAACTGGTTGTACTTTTTTTCGGGCGGGCACGAGTTAAAGGGACAAGGGAAAATGCCGGATCCGAACCCGTCAGGAAAAACGATTCGTCATCAGTAGGGGGGTGAGTAGATAGTGCCCGCACCGAAAAAGTACAATGGTTTGACTCTGAAAGTGGAATCGTGATATAGAGGGGACGAAGAATCCCGCTTTGATGCGGGAATCGGCCGATGCGGTCGAGAATCGGCCGGATTTTCGGAAATCTTCGCGAGAATTGCCATGCGAAACGTCATTCGCCTGCAGATGGAATGGGGTCAGGTTGCGATCGAGGAGATCGAGATCGACGAGAGCTCGCGGGATGACATTCCGCCGCTGCTGCTCGGGCTTCGGCACGTGTATGCCGACCGGTCGGTTCGTGCCCGGTGGTTCGAGATCCTGGAGCAGGGGATCCTTCCCGAGGTGTCCCACACGAAAGGGCGTCCCGGCATGGAGCTGTGGAGGATCCTCGTGATGGGTCTCCTGAAGCAGGTCCTGGGGTGTGACTTCGATCGTCTGCACGAGCGGGTGAACCAACACCCTACCGTTCGGAAGTTTCTGGGACACTCCGGCTTCTGGGACGAGACCCGGTACCGGTATCCCACGGTGGTACACAACGTGAGCCTGCTGACGCCGGACGTGCTGGGGGAGGTGTTGCAGCTGATCGCGGAGAGCGGCCATGCGCTGGTGCGGAAGCGGAAGCGGAAGAGCGGCCCGGGCGGTCGCCCGTCGGAGGAGCCCCTGCGGGGCCGCTGTGATTCGTTCGTGGTGAAGACGGATGTGCACTTCCCGACGGACGTCAACCTGCTGTGGGATGCGATGCGTTGCCTGGTGCGCGAGACGGGCCGCTCAGCCCTGCGGGCGGGGGTGTCCGGAGGGCGGCAGTGGCGGCATCGGAGCCGGAGGCTGCAGCGGCTCTTTCCGAAGGTTCGGCGGACCCGGCGGGCCCGTCCGGGGCCGATCCAGGCGTACCTCGACGCCTGCTGGGAGGAGGTCCGACGGGCGGAAGCGACGGTTCCCGCGCTTCGGGAGCAAGGCGTCGGAGCCCCTAGGATTCTCCGGATCGAGTCGTACCTCAAGCCTGCCCGGAGGCAGCTCGACCCAGTGGACCGCCGCCTGCTGAAAGGCGAGAAGATCCCGCAGGAAGAGAAGGTGTTTTCGATCTTCGAGGGTATCTACTCACCCCCTACTGATGACGAAGATCGATCCGTTTCTTGTCAGCCGGAACACGCACTTCCGGTCATCGGCCGCGAGCGAGTTAAGGGGGCAAGGGACAATGCCGGATCCGCACCCGTCAGGAAAAACGATTCGTCATCAGTAGGGGGTGAGTAGATACCTTCGAGGAGCACACGCGCGGGTGCGTGAAGGGCAAGGCCGGGGTTCCGGTGGAACTCGGAGTGCCGGTGGCCGTGCTGGAGGATCAGCACGGCTTCCTCCTACACTCCCGGATCCTGTGGGAAGGCGGAGACGTGGATCCTGCCGTACCCATGATCCGGGAAGCGCAGGCCCGCTTCCCCGACCTCCGCCTGTGCAGCTTCGATCGGGGGGTTCCACAGCCCCTCCAACCGGATCGCACGGGACGAACTGCTGGATCACAACGTGCTGCCGAAGAAGGGAAAACTCGGTCCGGCCGACCGGAAACGGGCCGCCGACCCGACGTTCCGGGAGATGCGCCGGCAGCATCCGGCCGTGGAGTCCGCCATCAATCATCTCGAGCAGCGCGGCAGGGACCGGGTCCGGTCGTAGGGGGCGGAGGGTTTTGCGCGGATGGTGGCGCTCTCCATGGTGGCCTTCAATGTCCACCGCATCGGGTTGCTGCTGCAGAGACAGGCCCGGGCCCAAGCCCGACGACGACGAAGACGCGCCGCCTGACAGCGGCGCCCCTCCACCCCATCCGCGAAGCTCGCCGGGAGCGGGAACGGAACCGCTCGCCCTAGCGTCCGGATTCTGGGTGGGAAGGGCCCGGATGCCGCTACGAATCGGCAGGAATCCCCTGGAAACGGAGCGACCGGAGGCCCCGGAGGGTGGGTCCAACCCGAAATTTCGCCGGAAGGGCCGCCAAAATGACCATTTTCGGTGCGGGCACTAGTTAGTGCCTGCACGGAAAATCCCTAAGAATCTGATTACATGAATGGAAAGCCAATATTGACAGGGCGAAGATTCATCGAATCCAGCCTGATTTCAGCGGAATATGTCGTCATATGCCATCAAAGAAGGAATCTTCGGTTCCCCAGATTCCAAATATGGTTGCATATACAATGTGTTGTGATTTTCCGTGCAGACACTAGTTAGTGCCCGCACCGAAAAAGTACAATGGCTTGACTCTGAAAGTGGAATCGTGATATAGAGGGGACGAAGAATCCCGCTTTGATGCGGGAATCGGCCGATGAGGTCAAGAATCGGCCGGATTTTCGGAAATCTTCGCGAGAATTGCCATGCGAAACGTCATTCGCCTGCAGATGGAATTGGGTCAGGTTGCGATCGAGGAGATCGAGATCGACGAGAACTCGCGGGATGACATTCCGCCGCTGCTGCTCGGGCTTCGGCACGTGTATGCCGACCGGTCGGTTCGTGCCCGGTTGTTCGAGATCCTGGAGCAGGGGATCCTTCCCGAGGTGTCCCACACGAAAGGGCGTCCCGGCATGGAGCTGTGGAGGATCCTCGTGATGGGTCTCCTGAAGCAGGTCCTGGGGTGTGACTTCGATCGTCTGCACGAGCTGGTGAACCAACACCATACCGTTCGGAAGTTTCTGGGACACTCCGACTTCTGGGACGAGACCCGGTACCGGTATCCCACGGTGGTACACAACGTGAGCCTGCTGACGCCGGACGTGCTGGGGGAGGTGTTGCAGCTGATCGCGGAGAGCGGCCATGCGCTGGTGCGGAAGCGGAAGCGGAAGCGGAAGAGCGGCCCGGGCGGTCGCCCGTCGAAGGAGCCCCTGCGGGGCCGCTGTGATTCGTTCGTGGTGAAGACGGATGTGCACTTCCCGACGGACGTCAACCTGCTGTGGGATGCGATGCGTTGCCTGGTGCGCGAGACGGGCCGCTCAACCCTGCGGGCGGGGGTGTCCGGAGGGCGGCAGTGGCGGCATCGGAGCCGGAGGCTGCAGCGGCTCTTTCAGAAGGTTCGGCGGACCCGGCGGGCCCGTCCGGGGCCGATCCAAGCGTACCTCGACGCCTGCTGGGAGGAGGTCCGACGGGCGGAAGCGACGGTTCCCGCGCTTCGGGAGCAAGGCGTCGGAGCCCCCAGGATTCTCCGGATCGAGTCGTACCTCAAACATGCCCGGAGGCAGCTCGACCAAGTGGACCGCCGCCTGCTGAAAGGCGAGAAGATCCCGCAGGAAGAGAAGGTGTTTTCGATCTTCGAGGAGCACACGCGCTGGTGTGTGAAGGGCAAGGCCGGGGTTCCGGTGGAACTCGGAGTGCCGGTGGCCGTGCTGGAGGATCAGCACGGCTTCCTCCTACACTCCCGGATCCTGTGGGAAGGCGGAGACGTGGATCATGCCGTGCCCATGATCCGGGAAGCCCAGGCCCGCTTCCCCGACCTCCGCCTGTGCAGCTTCGATCGGGGGTTCCACAGTCCCTCCAACCGGATCGCACTGGACGAACTGCTGGATCACAACGTGCTGCCGAAGAAGGGAAAACTCGGTCCGGCCGACCGGAAACGGGTCGCCGACCCGACGTTCCGGGAGATGCGCCGGCAGCATCCGGCCGTGGAGTCCGCCATCAATAATCTCGAGCAGCGCGGCATGGATCGGGTCCTGTCGTATGGGGCGGAGGGTTTTGCGCGGATGGTGGCGCTCTCCATGGTGGCCTTCAATGTTCACCGCATCGGGTTGCTGCTGCAGAGACAAGCCCGGGCCCAAGCCCGACGACGACGAAGACGCGCCGCCTGACAGCGGCGCCCCCACCCCATCCGCGAAGCTCGCCGGGAGCGGGAACGGAACCGCTCGCCCTAGCGTCCGGATTCTGGGTGGGAAGGGCCCGGATGCCGCTGCGAATCGGCAGGAATCCCCTGGAAACGGAGCGACCGGAGGCCCCGGAGGGTGGGTCCAACCCGAAATTTCGCCGGAAGGGCCGCCAAAATGACCATTTTCGGTGCGGGCACTATCTAGTGTCTGCACGGAAAATCCCTAAGAGTCGGATTACATGAATGGAAACCCAATATTGACAGGGCGAAGATTCATCGAATCCAGCCTGATTTCAGCGGAATATGCCGTCATATGCCATCAAAGAAGGAATCTTCGGTTCTCCAGATTCCAAATATGGTTGCATATACAATGTGTTGTGATTTTCCGTGCAGACACTATCTACTCACCCCCTACTGATGACGAATCGTTTTTCCTGACGGGTTCGGATCCGGCATTTTCCCTTGTCCCTTTAACTCGCTCGCGACCGATGACCGGAGGTGCGTGTTCCGGCTGACAAGAAGCGGGTCGATCTTCGTCATCAGTAGGGGGGTGAGTAGATACCATGGATCGCCTTTCGGCGTCGACCTTCTTGGTGTCGAAGACATGGCCATCCTTCAACTCGATGATGTGACAGGTTTGCGTGCCGCCATGCCGCTCGAACACCATGAAGTCCGGCTCGGATCCAGCGAGGTTCAGGATTCGGCTTCGTTGGATCTGGCGCTTGTGGGCGAGCCGCACGCCGTCAGGCACGATGCTCTGTTCCAGAACAGCGTCTAGATCAGGGATGTTGGGGGCCTTCTTCCTGATTATCCTTTCGAGCTCCGAGCCCGACGAGATCACGGCGGACTGGATCTTGCTGGCCAGCTCTCCCAGTGCCTCGTCGTCGAACAGTCGAACGTAGGCCCCCGACGGGTTTCCGGGACTGGCGTTTCGCAGGCGGGCCATGGTCCTCTAGCCGTTCAGGTCGCAGCCCAAGAACGTGCGACGGTGGTTTCGGGCCGCTTGCAGGACCGAGAACGACCCGGCGGCAGGGTCGATCACGAAATCCCCTTCATGGCTCACGGCGGCCAGGAGTTCGCCTTGCAGGTCCACCGGCTTCGAGTGCGGGTGCGGGCGCCGGGACACTTTTTCCTGAATCACGTCGGGAATGTCGTGGACCTTCCACACGCCCTTGGCCTTGCGGGGATGTTTCTGCAGCACGACGCAGTATTCGGCCCGGCGCCGGGTGCGGTAGCCCATGCCGAACGTTCCCTTGTCCCAGGTCACGAGATCCACGATGTCGAGACGGGTTCCGGCGAGCCACGGGCGGACGCCTTGGCACAGGTGGAACTTGTCGACCCACAGGAACAGGTGGCCGGACGGCATCAGGACGCGGTCGATGCCGCACACGAAACGACGGATCACGACTTCCTTCATCTGCTCCAGGGCGTGCCGGCGCCGGCCGCGCTCCTTTCCCTCGTTTCCGTAGGCCAGCTTTTCGAGCACGCCACGGTACTGCGGATCGAAAAAGGCGACGGGAATGGCGTCGGCAGGAAGCGCGGCCAGGAACTCCAGCCCGTCCATCCTGAGCCTCGTGTTCGGCTTGAATGCGTCGGGAAGCGTCAGCTGCGGTGCCTGGACGGTGCGCTCGCCGGAGTACACCGTCGTCGCGTGGGTGTCCCTCGTCGGGTCTGCAGGCTCCACATGCTGTCGGGCCTCGTGCGGCATGGCGTCCCCTTGGGCTGACCGTGAGTGTCTTGTTGTCCGGTACGCGGTGAGCCTTGCGAGGGCTCCGGTCGATCCGGGCATGGTATCCCAATCGCGCCGGTCTTGGCGTTCGGCCAACATGTCCACATGGAGACCCATGGGTCGTTCGGAGAAATGGCGGAAGGTTCCAGCAGCGCCGCGCTTCCAGCGCGTCCGGTAAGAGCATGTTTCAAAACCCTTCATCCGCATATTACGGTTTTGTCGAGGGTTTCGGCCCGTCCGAGGCGGCGCACCAGGATGCGGAGCACGGCCCGTTGCAGCCCTGCCCGCGAGCTCTCCAGCCGTCGTTCTTCGTCCTTCTGCCAGACGTCGGCAGCGGCCCAGCCAGCCGAACCACCGCTCGACGATCCAGCATCGCGGAAGCACCTCGAAACCCTTCGGTTCCTTGGGTTTCACCACGATCTCGAGGTCCGGGGCATCCGGCATCGTGGCCAAGGCTTGGGCCCGTTGGGGGCCGTGGTACCCCCGTCTGCCCAGACCTTCTGCAAGCTCGGCAGGGTCGTTCGCAGTTCGGCGAGGACCGCCGGCGCACCCTCCCGATCCTGCACAGGAGCGGGGTGCACCGGCAGGACCAAGGGCAACCCGAGGGGATCGACCCCCGCGTGCCGCGTTCTCCCCTGGCTCTGGTTCCCGCCGTCCTGCCCCCTCGGCCCACCGCTCTCCGTCGTCTTCACGGACGGACGGTCGATCCCCCCCCCCCCCCCGCCGTCGGGGTCGAACACCGGCCCTCCCGCGCCCGGGCCGGACCCCGCAACGCCGCCACGAGATCCCCATACAGGCCTTGGTCACGCCACCAGTACAAGGAGTACCGGACCGTCGAAGGCGCGGAAACACCAGGCGGAAGCGCACGCCACTGGCAACCTGTGATCCACGGGTACGGCAGCGCATGCACCCCTTCGCGCAGAGATCTACCGCACGGGGACGACCCGTTACGGAATGGACAAGGCCGTGCTGCACCATGTCCGCTGACGGGTGCCTTGAGCAGGGTTTCCTCCTCCGCTCAGCGTGTTTCTTGGTGTGCGCGCACATCGCGACAACGAACGGCCGTTTTCCGTGTTCGTCAAGGACATGCCTGCTCCAATCTCTCCCTTGACCCGTTCCCTCGCGTGCGAAATACTCGACCCCGCAACCATCAGTGCGTCCCGCTATGTCGGGTCGCCCGCCAAATAGAACAGCCTGATACCCGGCAAGGGGTAGCTCCCTGCGCTCGGCGAATAGGCGGGACTCCATGCTTTCGCACTGGTGGTTGCAACGGCCCGGTACCAGCCGGCGCCGGAACCCCACGGAGTCGTACCCATGCATGTTGATCTCAGACACACAACGGCCCTCGTTGCTACGGTTGCCGTTATTTTCCTGGTTGCCTGCGGAGGCGGTGGCGGAGGTTCCGGCAATCCTGGAACTACACTTGACCAGGTCCGGGATTTGACAGGTGCTGCACCTCCGGCAGAAGCACCCGGAGATCAGGAAGCCCGTGCGGCTGGAATTATCTCTCGCGCCGACTCTTTTCTGGTATCAACGTTCTATGCGGATACATCATCGCGCGAACTTCCTGCACTGACTATCGGATCTTCATGCACGGCTACCGCCTGCACCTTCAGCAACCGGGCATTGGGTTTTTTCCGTACGATCAGCTTGTCCGATTTGAAATCCTTCTCCCTCAATCCTCAGTCCGTCGGCACGACGCACGGCGTTACTGTCGTCCGGGACGCCGGGCGGCATAACGGAACGGACTACCGAGCGCTCAGTGCGTGGATGGAACACAGCGGTTTCAGCGTGCAGATGGAATCGTTCACGGCGGAAGGAGGGGTGCGCATAGACGGTCGATCAGGTATTGCACTCGGTGACCTGACGGGAAGCCGACCGTCGGGGAGCGCAACCTGGAGAGGTGCGATGGTCGGCACTCCAGCCACGGGTACCGGGCGCGGAGACAGGCTTTTGGGCGACGCGATCCTGACTTACGACATGGGGTCCGGATTGTTGGATGCCGCCTTCACCAACATCCGGAACACCGATCGCCTTCGCGCACATACGACTGCTGCCGTCCGTTTCGACGATATCTCCGTAGGTCCTCGCGGAACATTCTCGGCCGGCGTGGCAGGCAATCTCATCCAGGGTGGCTTCGCTGGTCCGGGTCATGCCGAAGCGGCAGGAATCTTCGAGCAGGCAAACATGGTCGGATCCTTTGGCGTCAAACGCTGATCGGCAGCATCGTCCGTGCGAGACCGGGCAGGGGCGCGTCCCTGCCCGGTGTTCCCGGAGTCAAGGCGGATGCATGGCCGGTCACCGGGAGGGGATACGTTTTGCCGTTGCGGCGCTCCGGGCGCGACCGGCCAGGGCCTGCGCTAGGCCGTCGGCGACGCTGCGTTCCGCCAGCCGGGCGAGCTGTTTTCGGTCGGCGATCCCGGGCAGGGGCGGGTGAAAGCTGACGGTCACCTCGAGGCGGCCGAGTCCCAGCAACCGCCAGACGTGGGGCAGCAGGTCCATCCCGCCGTACCAGGTGACCAGAGGCCGGTTGCGGCGGTCCATCGGCAGGCCGTTGAGGCCGCTGTAGCAGATCGACACCGGCTGCACGGTCAGGCGCCGCATGGCTTTCGTTTCCGCAAACCCGAAGAGCGCCGAACGAAAGCGCAGCACGCGATTGCCGTCCCCGCTGGTCCCTTCGGGAAACAGGACGATGCTGTCGCGCTTCGCCAGCCGGCGGTTCAGTTCCTCCCCGTGCGCGGCCGCCCGGCTTCGGCGGCGGTCGATGAAGATGCTTCGCTGCAGTCTTGCCAGCCATCCGAAGAAGAACCATCCGGCGATTTCCGCCTTGGCGACGAAGGAGACTGGAGCCATGGCGGAGAGCACGACGATATCCAGCCACGAAGAGTGGTTGCTGGCGAACAGGGTGGGGTGCTTCGGGCTGGGACGGCCGACCCGGCGGACCCGGATTCCGAACAGGTACAGGAGTCCGCGGTGAAACACGACCGGAATCCTCCCCGCCAGCCGGGAACGGCCGGCGAGCGCCGTCAGATGCACGGGCACGAGCAGCAGGAACCAAGCCAGGAACACGACGCTCCGGAAAGCCGCGCGCACATGCGAGGCCGCGATCTCGTCCGCCATGTTCAGGAGTCCGCCACCGGGGAATCGCCGGCTGCGGGTCGGCACGATGTCCTTGTCGATCCATGTCGGTCCGTGCCGATCCGTGTCGGCACCCGTGGACGCCCGTCCGGTGGGCCGATCTTCCCGCGGACTCCACGAAGGCCGGATCCCGCACCTAGGAGCATCGCCGGATCGCTGCGGAGGGGGCGCGGATTCGAACTGGGGGAGCGGCTCATGCCTGCGACCGTCAATGCAATGTCGTCCGGAGACTAGTTGTACCCGCTCCCGACACCGGCTTCCCGCTCGTAGTGCTGGCGGTACCGCTTGCTCACCCTCTCGGTCTTCACCACCATGCAGATGTCGACGGTGCCGAATTGCCAGTCGATCACGGCGCCGTCGCCGACGAAGCCGCCGAGCCGGATGTACCCCTTGACGAGTCCCGGCAGGGCCTTGAGACCGTCGCGGAATGAGTAATCATGCGGCGCGAGGCGGTCCATCGGGATCCGGCGACTCTCGAGGGCGCGCGGCCGGAGGTCCGGGGGCGCGAGATGGGCATGGTACAGGTAGCTCAGGGGCAGCGCGAGTTCGTCCGGATCGGTGCCGTTCAGGCTGGCGCATCCGAACATCAACTGCACGTCGTGGTGGAACACGTAGTGGGCGATCCCCCGCCAGAGCAGTTGGGCCGTGGCGCCGTTCCGGTAGTCGGGATGAATGCACATCCGGCCCAGCTCGACAAGAACCCCGGTCTGCTCGAGGATCGGCGCGACGTCGTACTCGGTGTTGGTGTAGAGCTCGCTCGAGGGCGTGCCCGTTCCGCACCGGTGCAGGCGGTATGTTCCGATCACGGTGCCGCCGAGGTCGTGATCGAGCACGAGCAGGTGTTCCCAGAGGGGGTCATAACGATCGAAATCGCGCCGGCGCTTCTGCATCTCCGGGGACGGCTTGGCGGACATTTCCTCGTAGAAGATCCGGTACCGCAGGGCTTGGGCCGCGTCCACCTCGCGGGCCTCGGTGGCCAGGCGCACTTCCAAGTTGCCGGCGCGCGCGATCGGCACCGGGCTGTGGCAGGGGACGCCGGCCGGCATCGGTCACTCCGGCTCCGGTTTCCGGATCCGGGTGCCGTACAGTTCGTGTCGATGGCCGGTCAGCCGGTACCCGAGCCGGTGGGCGACAGCCTCCTGGAGGGCCTCGATCCTCTCGTCGACGAACTCGATGACGTCCCCGGTTTCGACATCGATCAGGTGGTCGTGATGCGTGCACCGGGTCTCCTCGTAGCGGGCCCGCCCGTCGCCGAAATCATGCTTTTCCAGGATGCCGGCTTCCTCCAGCAGGCGAATGGTCCGGTACACGGTCGCGAGGCTGATGCGGCGGTCGATTTCGGAGGCTCTGCGGTACAGGTCTTCCGCGGCCGGGTGATCGTCCGAATCCGCGAGCACCCGAACGATGACCCGGCGCTGCCAGGTCATCCTGAGCCCCTTCTCGGCGCAGAGCCGTTCCAGTTCCGAAGTGCTCGAGGCCAAGTTCCGTGGTACCTTCGCGTGCGTCCCGGATCCGCAGTATAGAGGGATCGGCCGCCGGGCAGGAGACCTCGGCCGCCTCACGGAGGGTGCGCCCATGTCCTCCACCACCCCGCCGCCGACCGTCACGCTGGACATCACCGGGGAGGTGTGTCCCATGACGTTTGTCCGCACCCGGATCGCCCTGGACCGGCTGCCCGCCGGCGCCGTGCTCGAAGTCCTGCTGACCGAGGGCGAGCCCCTTGCCAACGTGCCGCGTTCGGCGGCCGAACTCGGATACCGGGTGGATCCGCCCCGGCCGCATCCTTCGGGTTCGGGGGTCTGGCGGATCGCCATTCGTCACGGCGGCCCGGCCCGGCCGGGGGGGTGACGCCAGCCGGCCGGCGGGGTGGCGTCGGCCGGCCGGAGGTACAGCGGCGCGGGGCCGCGGGCGTAGCCCGGACCCCGGATCCGGCCCAGAGCCCGGTGGAGGGTCACGGCGAGCGCCCGGGGACTCGGCGCCCCGATCCCGGTGTGCGGAATTCCGCGGGACAGGACGTCCCGGAGGATCGCGGCGCCGCTGCCGACCAGATGACGGGCGCCCTCCGGGCAGAGCGGCCCGGCGGCCGGGGCCGCCGTGCGCAGCGGCGGTCCGGCCGGGGTGGCGTCGGGTTGGAAGTGCCGGAGGTAGAGCTCGCCGCGCCGTGCATCGATCACGGCGGTGATCGGGAGTTCGGCCGGCTGGTTGGGAATTACCGTCTGGGCCAGCGCGTCCAGCGTGGTCACGCCGACGGCCGGCAGATCGGCCGCGAGTCCGATCGCCCGTGCCGCCGCGACCCCGGAGCGGATCCCGGTGAAGGTGCCGGGGCCGCGGGTGCAGCCCACCCCTTCGAGATCGGCAAACCGCATTCCGGCGGCCGCCATGAGATCGCGCAGCAGGGAGGGAAGCCGGTCGGCGTGACCGCGTCGACAGGGTTCGCTGTGCTCCGCGGTGACGTGCTCGCCGTCGGCCAGGCCCGCGGTCAGGCGATCCAGCGCCGTGTCGAAGAAGAGGAAGCGCACGGGGGCGGGTCAGGCGACCTCGCGCACTTCCTGCACCGCCGGAATGTAATGGCGCAGCATGTTCTCGACGCCCATTTTCAGCGTCGTCATGGAACTCGGACAGCCGGAGCAGGCCCCATGCAGTTCCAGCATCACCACCCCGTCGCGATAGCCGTGAAAGACGATGTCCCCGCCGTGACCGGCCACCGCGGGCCGCACGCGCGTATCGATGAGATCCCGGATTTCCGCAACCACCTCCGCGTCTTCCGGTCTCGTTTCCGATCCGGTTCCGGCTTCGGCCGGTGCGGTGACCGCCGGCTCGCCCGAAGCGTAGTGCTGCATGATGGCCGCCAGCAGCAGCGGCTTGAGCGGCTGCCATGCGGCGTCGGGCGCCCGGGTGACCGTGATGAAGTCGCGCCCGAGGAAGACGCCGGCGACGCCTTCGACCGCGAAGATGCGGGTGGCCAGCGGCGACCGTCCGGCGGCTTCCGGAGCGCTGAACGACGCCGTGCCGCGGTCGAGGACGGTCTGGTCGGGCAGGAACTTGAGGGTTTCCGGATTCGGCGTGCTTTCGGTCTGAATGAACATGACGGCGGCCTCCTGACGCGTAACGGGGATCGGGTGTCCCGGATCCTCGCGAGGGGCGGGAGTTCGGGATCCCTCCTACAGCATAGGGCGGAGCGGCGGGCGGCCGCCGGGCGGAGTGCACGCCCCGGAGGCGGTCGGCGGCGGGCGGCGGGCGGGGCGCCCGACGGGCGGCGCGCATCGGTCCTAGAATGACGCCGGCCGGACCGTCCGGCCGAGGCCCGGCGAACGACCCTGTACCGAGCATGTCCATGCGCGATCTCCACCTTCCCGGCCGCTCTCCGGTGCACGGAACCTCGGCGGCTGCGACCTCGCACCCGCTGGCGACCGTGGCGGCCCTCGACGCGCTGCGCGACGGCGGCAACGCGGTTGATGCGGCGGTGACCGCGGCGGCGGTGCTGGCGGTGGTCGAGCCCCACTCCACGGGGATCGGCGGGGACGTGTTCTGCCTGTATGCGCCGGCCGGCAGCGGCGAGATCGTCGCCCTCAACGGCTCGGGCCGGGCCCCGGCCGCGGCGTCGGCGGCGGCGCTGCGCGGCGCCGGGCTCGCGAGCGTCCCGTTTTCCGGTCCGCACGCCGTGACCGTTCCCGGCGCGGTGCGCGCCTGGGAACGTCTGATCGCGGATCACGGGCGGCTGGACCTCGCCCGCGCGCTGGCGCCGGCCATCGGCTATGCCACGGAGGGGTATCCGGTCGCCGACGTGATCGCCGACGCGTGGGCCCGGGAACGCGGCAAGCTGCAGGCGGACCCGGATGCCGCGCGGGTCTTCCTGCCGCAGGGAGTCCCGCCCCGGACCGGACAGCTGCATCGCCAGCCGCGCCTCGGCGAGACCCTGCAGGCGATCGCCGACCACGGATCGGAAGCCTTCTACGGGGGTTCGGTGGCGCGCGACATCGTCGCCAAGCTGCGCCGGCTGGGAGGCGTGCACACGGAAGACGACTTCGCGGCGGCGGCGGTGGACTACGTCGCTCCCATCTGCACGCGGTATCGGGGCGTGGACGTGTATGAGTGCCCGCCCAACGGGCAGGGCGTCATTGCCCTCCTGATGCTGAACCTGCTGGCCGGATTCGATGTCGCGGACTGGGATCCGCTGGGGCCCGAACGCCTGCATCTCGAGGCCGAGGTCACCCGCCTTGCGTACAGCGAGCGCGCGGCCCGGCTGGCGGATCCGGAGCATGCCGACGTGCCGGTCGACGCCCTGCTGAGCGATGCGCATGCGGAGGCGCTCCGTTCGCGGATCGACCTGCGGCGGAGCACGCCGGGCCTCGCCCTTCCGGACCTGCCCGTACACCGGGATACGGTATACCTCTCCGTGGTGGACGCCGAGCACAACGCCGTGTCCTTCATCAATTCGCTCTTTCATTCCTTCGGCAGCGGGATCCTCGCGCCGGCCTCCGGCGTGCTGCTGCACAACCGCGGGGCCGGTTTCACGCTGGCGAGCGGGCATCCGAACGAGTTGCGGCCCGGCAAACGCCCGATGCACACGATCATTCCCGCCCTGGCCGTTCGCGACGGGAAGGCCTGGATGTCGTTCGGGGTGATGGGCGGGCACTACCAGCCGGTCGGGCAGGTGCACGTGCTGAGCAACATCCTGGACTTCGGCATGGACGTGCAGGCGGCCCTGGATGGTCCTCGATCCTTCCATTTCGACGGCGTGCTGAGCTGCGAGCGGGGGGTGCCCCGCGCCGCCCGCGAGGCGCTGGAGCGCCTCGGGCACGAGGTGGAGGTGCCGGACCTGCCGATCGGCGGCGGCCAGGCCATCGTGATGGATCCCGACAGCCGGGTCGTGTCGGCCGGGTCGGATCCCCGCAAGGACGGGGCGGCCCTCGCCCGGTAGCCGCCGTCGTGTCGACCCGTTCCGGGATCCTCGTGTACACGCAGGCGCTCTGCGGGTTCTGCGACCGGGCCCGACGGCTGCTCGCCGAGCGCGGGATCCGGTATCGGGAAATCGACGTGACCGGGAATCCGGAACTCCGGGCCGAAATGCGGGCGGCGGCGGGCGGAGCGCGGACGGTCCCGCAGGTCTTCGTCCACGGGGTGCACGTTGGAGGATCCGACGAGCTGGCCGCGGCCGCGGCTTCGGGCGAACTCGACCGGCTGCTCGGAAATGCCTGAACCCGGCCGCCGGTTCCGACTGGCCTGCGCCCAGATCACCAGCACGCCGGATCTGGATGCGAACCTCGCCGCGATGGTCCGGCAGATCGGCGCCGCCCGGGCGGGCGGCGCCGATCTGGTGGCCTTTCCGGAGAATGCGCCGTTGCTCGCGCCGGCACGCCTCATGCAGGCCGCGGCTGCGCCCGAAGCGGACCATCCGGCGGTGCGGGCGGTGTGCGCGGCGGCCGCAGAAGCGGGAATCTGGGTGCTGCTGGGTTCGCTCGCGGTCGGGGCCGGCGACCCGGAGGGCAGGCTGGCCAACCGGTCCCTGCTGATCGGCGCCGACGGCGCGGTGGTGCAGCGCTACGACAAGATCCACATGTTCGATGCCGACCCGGGAGCGGGGGAACGCTACCGCGAATCGGAGCGGTACCAGGCGGGGACCGAGGCGGTCTGCGCGCGGACGCCCTGGGGCCTGTTGGGCATGACGGTCTGCTACGACCTCCGGTTTCCCGGGCTCTTCCGGGCGCTGGCCCGGGCCGGCGCCTGGTTCCTGTCCGTCCCGTCGGCGTTCACGCGCCCCACCGGAGAGGCGCACTGGGAACCGCTGCTCCGGGCCCGGGCCATCGAGACCGGGTGCTGGATCGTCGCGCCGGCCCAGTGCGGCGTCCACTACGGGCGGCGCCGGACGTGGGGCCGTGCGATGGTCGTGGATCCGTGGGGGCGCGTCGTGGCGGCGGCCGGAGAGGATCCGGAACTGGTGTTTGCGGACCCGGACCCGGCCGCCGTCGTCGAAGCCCGGCAGAGGATCCCGAGTCTCGATGCGCAGCCGCCCTGGTCCGGCCCGGTCGTCGCCGGACGGTGAGCGCCGCCGGGTGCCGGTCAGGTCGGTCCGGCCCGCACGGCGGCGATCCGCTGGATGCGGGCGGGACGACGGGTCTGCACGTCTTCGTACGCGAGTACGCGCAGGGCGCTTCCGACCGCGGTGAGCAGTTCTCCGCGGCGCAGCAGGAACCGGGGGTTGCGGGGGCGTCCGAACCGCTCGTGGCCCGTGGCGAAGGTCTCGTAGAGCAGGCGGCCCTCGGGGGCGACGGCCGCCACGAGATCCGGCAGGAGGGGTCGGTGCAGGTAGTGGGTCACGACGACCGCATCGAACCGGCGCCCCCGGAACGGCCAGGGGCGCCCGTCTTCAAGGTCATGCACCACCGCCTCGAACCGGTCGCCGACGATGCCGGTCAGCGCGGCGCGGTCGCGGTCGACCCCGGTGACCCGGCATCCGCGGGCCAGAAAGAGCCGAACGTGGCGGCCGCGGCCGCAGGCGACGTCCAGCACGCGCGATCCTGGGCCGAGATCGTGCGCATGCCGGAGGATCCACGGCGAGGGGGCGGCCGCCGGGCAGCGGCGGGCCGGGCTGATCGACGGCATGACCTGCGTTCTGCCCGTTGGGTTAGAGTGGGCTGTCCGGCAACGGGACGAACGGTACCGGTGATTCTATTCGACCTTGCCGGCGGCTGCGGCCATGGCTTCGGGGGCCGGTTTCCGGGCGGGCCCGACGATGACCGGCCGGTGGCCTGCGGTCGGGTCCCGGGCCCGGTGTGCGATCGGGAAGGGGCGGGGAATGCCCCCATGGCGCCGCTGCCGGTCCGCGCCCGGCCGGGGCCATCGAACCGTACGCGCGGGCGGCCGGGTTGCCCGGGCGGCGCCGATGTCGGGGACCGGGTTCCGGCCGAGGCGCGGGTCATGCCTGCCGGGGAATGTGCCGGGCGGAGCAGTTTCGGCGAGGCACCCTGCCAGCACGCCCGGGACTGGATCGAGAAAGGGGTTCCGGCGGAGCCGCTGCCCCGGAGCGACCGGGTCGGGCACTGACCGGAGCCGCATTCGCCGTCCGCCGGTATGCCGGTATGCTCGACCGTGTCCCAGGAGCCGTCCGAACCCCGCCATGACCGATCCGTTTCCGGTTCCCGACCTTTCCGAGTGGGTGGAACGCGCGCGCCGGGAGTACGGAGGCGACCCCGGCGAGCGGATGCGGTCGACGCCGGAAGGCCTGGCCATCAAGCCGCTGTACACGCAAGCCGATGTCGGTCATCCGGAGCGTCGGAGGGGCCTGCCCGGGTGGGCTCCGTTCCTCCGGGGGCCGAGGGCCACGATGTACACCGGCCGCCCCTGGACCATTCGCCAGTATGCCGGGTTCTCGACCGCCGAGGAGTCCAACGCCTTCTACCGGCGGAACCTGGCGGCCGGCCAGAAGGGCCTTTCGGTGGCGTTCGATCTGGCCACGCACCGCGGTTACGACTCCGATCATCCGCGGGTGGCGGGCGATGTCGGCAAGGCGGGCGTGGCGGTCGATTCGGTGGAGGACATGAAGATCCTGTTCGACGGCATCCCGCTCGACCGGATGAGCGTGTCCATGACCATGAACGGCGCGGTGCTTCCGGTGATGGCGACATACATCGTCGCGGCCGAAGAACAGGGGGTGGAGACCGCCGTCCTGACCGGAACGATCCAGAACGACATCCTCAAGGAATTCATGGTTCGGAACACGTACATCTACCCACCCGAGCCCTCCATGCGGATCGTGGCGGACATCATCGCCTACACCGCTGCCCGCATGCCGAAATTCAACTCCATCTCCATCTCGGGCTATCACATGCACGAGGCCGGTGCCACGGCGGTACAGGAACTGGCCTTCACCCTGGCGGACGGGATCGAATACGTGCGGACGGCACTCCGGCGGGGACTGGCGGTCGATCAGTTTGCCCCGCGCCTGTCGTTCTTCTTCGGGATCGGCATGAATCTCTTCATGGAGGTGGCCAAGTTGCGCGCCGCGCGGGTGCTGTGGGCCGAACGCATGGCGCGGATGTTCGAACCCGGAGATCCGCGGTCGCTGATGCTGCGCACGCACTGTCAGACATCGGGCGTGTCGCTGACCGAGCAGGATCCCTTGAACAATGTGGTCCGCACGACGGTCGAGGCCATGGCCGCGGTGCTCGGCGGCACCCAGTCCCTGCACACGAACGCGTTCGACGAGGCCATTGCGCTGCCGACCGACACGTCGGCCCGCATCGCGCGCAACACCCAATTGATCCTCCAGGCCGAGGCCGGCATGACCCAGACGGTCGACCCGCTTGCCGGCTCGTATTTCGTGGAGCACCTGACCGACGAGCTGATCCGGGCGGCGGGCGAGCTGATCGACGAGGTCGAGGAGATGGGCGGCATGACGCGGGCGGTGGAGAGCGGAATGCCGAAGCTCCGGATCGAGACCGCGGCCGCCAGCCGCCAGGCCCGCCTGGATGAAGGCAGGGACGTGCTCGTCGGCGTGAACCGGTACCGCATCGACCGGGAGGAGGAAGTGGAGGTGCGCGCCATCAACGCGGCAGCGGTGCAGCGTCGGCAGGTGGAGCGGCTGCATGCAGTGCGTGCCGCGCGCGATGCGGCAGCCTGCCGGAGGGCGCTCGACGCGCTGCGCGAGGGCGCGGCCTCCGAGGACGCCAATCTTCTGGCGCTCAGCGTGGACGCGGCGCGGGCGCGGGCCACCGTGGGGGAGATCTCGCTGGCGATGGAGCAGGTCTTCGGGCGGCACACCGCACGGGTGCAGGTAGCGGTCGGAGCCTATTCCCGGGCCCGGACCCGCGGCGGCGAGCTCGCGGTGCTGCGCCGTCGAACCTCGGAATTTGCCCGGCGTCACGGCCGCCGTCCGCGGATTCTGGTGGCCAAGCTCGGACAGGACGGGCACGACCGCGGCGCCAAGATCATCGCCACGTCGTTTGCGGACGTCGGGTTCGATGTCGACATCGGGGGGCTGTTCGGGACGCCGGCGGAAGTCGCGCGGCAGGCGGTCGAGAACGATGTCCATGTCGTGGGGGTGTCGACCCTGGCCGCGGGTCACCTGACGCTCGTGCCGGAACTGGTCGCGGCGCTGGAGAAGGAACGGGCGGCCGACATTCCCGTGATCTGCGGCGGAGTGATTCCGGCGGCGGACCACGAAGCGCTTCGGCAGGCCGGGGTCGGTGCCATCTTCGGGCCGGGAACGCCGGTGCCGGAAGCGGCGGAGCAGGTCTTGGCGCTGATCGAGACCCGTACCGAACGGTGAGAGGTGATCGGGTGGATCACGAGCTGTACGTCGTCGCTGCCTTCTTCCTGCCGCTGCTGGTGGTGTGCGCGGTCATTGTGGTTCTCCATGCCCGCCGATCGGATGCGCGCACCTCCGGATCCGGCCGGACCGAGGGAGGGCGCACGGCAGCCTCGACCTCCGCGGCCGGACGCGACCCGGCCGGGCCGCGGCGTGCGACCGCCGGGCCGCAGAAACGGAACAGGGGCGCCGGAATCGAAGCGGCGGCGTCCGCGCCGAAGCCGGCCGGAAGCCGGATGACGAACCCCGCCGCCGGCCGCGGGCGCGAAACCGGTGCGCGCCCGCGGGCCGCGTCGACCGCTCATGGGTCCGGATCCAGATCGGCGGCAGGAGCGTCTCCGTCTTGGCCGGCCAAAGCTGGACGGAGCGGCCCGGACGGCGAACCGGAACGCCTGCCGCCTTCGGTGCCGGTCCGGCCGTCCCCGGTCCCGGACGCCGCACCGGATCGCCCAGGCCCCCTCCTCCGGGCCCCGTCCGTTCCCGCCCGCCCGGGCACACCCGCATCGTCGATTCGCACCTTGGCGGCGGAGATTGTCGGCGGTGACCGGAGATCGCTGTCGCGCGGGATCACGCTGGTCGAATCCCGCCATCCGCGTGACCGGCCGGCGGCGGCCGAGCTGGTGCAGGCGGTCTATGCCCGGGCCGGGAGCGCGATCCGGATCGGCGTCTCGGGTCCGCCGGGGGTGGGAAAGTCGACCTTCTCCGAAGCTCTGGGTCTGCACGCGATCACGCGGGGACACCGCGTTGCCGTACTGGCCGTGGATCCGTCCAGCACGGTGTCCGGCGGTTCCATCCTGGGCGACAAGACGCGGATGGAGAAGTTGGGGCGATCGGACCGCGCCTTCATCCGACCGAGTCCGTCGGGGGGGCTGCACGGTGGAATCGCGCAAGGCGTGCGGGAATCGGTCACGCTGTGCGAGGCGGCCGGCTTTGATGTCCTGCTGATCGAGACCATGGGAGTCGGCCAGGCGGAACTGGCGGTGCGCGAGGTGGTCGACCTGGTTACCCTGCTGGTGCAGCCCGGCGCCGGAGACGACCTGCAGGGGATCAAGCGGGGCATCGTGGAAATCGCGGATTTCATCCTGGTCAACAAGGCCGACGGTGACCTGAAACGGCCGGCCGCGCTCACGGTGGGTGACTACAAGCGGGCGCTTCGCCTGATGTCGCCGCCGTCGGAGAGCTGGCAACCCGAGGTAATCGCGTGCTCCGCCGTCGAGGGAACCGGGATCGGGTACGCTTGGGAACGCATCGAAGCGTTTGCCGCCGTGACGACGCGCGACGGAACCCGGTCCCGCACCCGCGGCCGCCAGTCGGCGGAGGCCGTATGGGCCTACGTGAACCTGGCATTGCGGGAATCGGTCCGGCAGGTCCGCGCGAAGACCGAAACGCCCGTCGCCGATCTGGAAGCGAATGTTCGGGCGGGCCGAGTGGCGCCGGTCGCCGCGGCCGCCACGCTGCTGAACATGCTGCGGGCCGACCCGCGGGGCCGGACGTCCCGCACCGGAAACCCGGCGTGATCCCGGGCTCCGGGCGGCCGGTCCGCGACCACTCGTGCTGCCCGCACCGTCGCCGGCCCGGCGAGGGATCGCGGACGACGGGCTGCAGCGGACCGCCGGTCGGTCGGCCCGGCCTCGCGCGCGCCGCATCGGGACCGGGCCGATTCCGGCGCCGGGCAGCATGGTTGCTGCTCGTCGGAGCCGTTGCGGCTGCGGGTCCGTCCGCGGCTGCTGCTCAGAGGCTGCCGCTGGTGCGGGACGCCGAAATCGAATTTCACATCCGAACGTGGTCCGACCCTGTGTTCGCCGCGGCCGGTCTGGATGCAGACTCGGTCGAGATCTATCTGGTCAACGACCCCACCGTCAACGCATTCGTGTCGGGCGGCCAGAAGATCTTCCTTCACACCGGTCTGATTGTCCGCGCGGGCAATCCGGACGCCCTGATCGGGGTGATTGCCCATGAGACGGGGCACATCGCGGGCGGACATCTCGTGCGTCACCGCGAGGCAGCGGAAAAGGCCTCGATCGTCGGCCTGGCCACCACGCTGATCGCGGTCGGCGCCGGTGCCTTGGGCGGGGGAGACGATGCGTTTTCCTTGGGTGCGGCCGGCATGTCCCTGGGCGACACCGTGACCCAGCGCGTGTTCCTGAAGCACTCTCGGACCGCCGAACATGCGGCGGACCTGGCCGCCCTCCAGTACCTGTCGGCCGTGGGGCGTTCCGCACGGCCCATGGCCGACCTCCTGCTGAACCTGCAGGCCCGGGAGCAGGTCGTGGAGTACCTCGATCCCTACACCCGTACCCACCCGCTGACCCGGGAGCGCATCCAGCGGATCCTGGACTGGGCGCGCGACGAACCGGTGCCGGAGTCGGAAGTGCGGGTGGCCGAGCGGGCCGAGTACCGCCGCATGGTCGCGAAGATCCTGGCTTTTACCGACCCACCCGAATTGACGCTGCAGCGGTACGGCGGGGATGACAGCATCGCCGGCCGGTACGCGCGGGCGATCGCCTTCTACCAAAAGTCGGACCTTGTGTCCGCGTTGTCGTGGCTTGACGGACTTCTGGCCGAACGCCCCGACGACCGCTATTTCCATGAACTGCGCGGCCAGATGCTGCTGGAGAACGGCCGCGTCGCGGAAGCTGCCGAAAGCTATCGGCGGGCGGCGGACCTAGCGCCGGAGGCGCCCACGATCCTTGTGGGTTTCGCCCAAGCGGAACTGGAAACCGGCAATCTCTCCAATCTGGCGGACGTGACGGCCGAACTCAGGCGTGTGCTCGAACTGGAGCCCGCAAATGCGAAGGCTTGGCGTCTGCTTGCGATTGCGCATGGTCGCGCGGGAAAGGAAGGACTGGCCATGCTGGCCACGGCCGAGCATGCGCTCCTCCGGGGCCGTGCCGAAGATGCGGAACGGTTTGCCGGCCGGGCGATCGAGAAACTGCCGCCGGGGTCGCCTGCGGCTCGGAGAGCCGAGGACATCGGTCTGTTGCTGCAGTAGCTGCGGGCAGACGTTCCTGCGGACAATCCTTCGGCGGGAGCCGCGACCGACCCGAGTGTCGCTTGCCGGCTCGCTCGCAGCGGGGCCCGGTGCCCGCACCGGTCGGACCCGCGCCATGAAGGCCGAGGGAAAGACGGCAGGGCCGAGCTCCGCCGCGAGAGCGGAGTCCGAGGATCGTCGATCCGCGGCGCGGTGAGCCGGGGCGGGCGGGGGTCGGCAAGCGTGCCCCGTTCGAGTGGGGTCCGCGCGTCCAGGCGGCAAGAGCCGGTTTCAAAGCAAGACGGCGTACTGTTCGTCGGGATTCATGAACAACGGCAGCCGGGTTCGTCCGGGTCTTGGTCCAAGACCGCACCTGTCATCCTTGGCTTCTCCGGGAGAATGGTTCGTGCGTAGACCATGCCTTGGTCCCGAATCCGGGAACGTGGAATGCAGGAACAAACGCTTGGGGCCCATCAGCAACCCGTCGTTTCGGTTGATTGCTTCGCGGTCTGCCCGTTTCGAGAAGCGGCCCGGTGCCCGTTCGGCCTTGGGGCGTCGAACCGGACTCCGGGGTCAGTTCAGGGGCGGGAGGTGCTCTGTGCGTCCTGTTCGTCTGTTCCTGTGCCGGCCCGGTCTCCTCTTCGCGCTTTCTTGAACTTCTGTTCGTTTCTCACGATGGATTCCGGTCGGAAAGTCCGCTACGTGCAGCGAATGCAGGATTGCGTATCCCCCGGACCAACGCCGGCCGGCACCGGTTCGAGGGCCGATTTCCGCAGGGAGGAACGGGTCCGTCGTTGGCGGGCCGCCGCCGAAGCTCGGGTCCGGGCCTAGTAGTACGGAAACGTTGAACTGACGATAGTATTCTGGCAAGATTTCCGTGTCGGTCCGTGTCGGTCCGTGTCGGTGCGTGTCGGCACGCGTGAGCGCCCGATCGGTACGGCGCTTTTTTGTTCATCCCCACAGACCCGATGCCGAACATGCAGGCGCTCATGCTCTCTTGGGGATCGGACGGATCCGGTTTCCGGGAACCGAGCCTGTCTGCAGGGGTTCGGTGCGGGGATCGGAGTGGATCATGGCCAACCCTCAGGGTAGGAAGCTCTATCGAGTGAGCCTTTCGGTGCCGGAGCGCCGGGAACTCCAAGCGATCGTCGACGGTACCGGAGCCGCCTGGCGTCGTCGTCGGGCGCAGATTCTCCTGATGGCGGACGAAGGGCGCGACGGCGGCAAACTCCGAGATGTGGACATCGCGCGCGGCTTGGGTATCGGTGCTTCGACGGTCGAACGCCTGCGCAAGCGCTGTGTTCTGGAGGGTCTGGAGGCCGCCCTCCGCCGTCGGGAGCAGGAGAACCGCCGACCGAAACTCCTGGACGGGGCGAAGGAAGCGAAGCTGGTGGCTCTGGCCTGTTCTTCCCCGCCCGAGGGTTGTGTTCGCTGGACACTGAAGCTGCTGGCCGGTCGTCTGATGGAGATGGAGATCGTCGAGAGCATCTCGAAAGAAACGGTACGGAAGACTCTAAAAAAAGGAGATCAAGCCTTGGCTGAAGCAGTACTGGTGCATTCCCCCGAGCCGCAATGCGCCGTTCGTGGCGGCGATGGAGGAGGTGCTGGACACGTACCAGCGGGATTTTGCCGAAGACGAGGTCCTGGTCTGCATGGATGAGACCAGCCGGCAGCAGACGAAGGAAACCCGCCTTCCCCGCCCCGTGCGGCCCGGGCAGCCGGAAATCGTCGACTACGAATACGAGCGAAACGGTACGGCCAATCTCTTCCTGGCGTTCGCGCCCAATGAAAACTGGCGTACGGTAAAGGTCACCGATCGCCGCACGGCGCGGGACTGGGCGCAGTTCATCCGGGAACTCGCGGACGATCATTTCCCCGGAAAGAAGATTGTACTGGTCATGGACAACCTGAACACACACGGCCCCGCGTCGTTGTATGAAGCCTTTGCACCCCGGGAGGCCATGCGGGTGCGAAAGCGGTTCGAGTTTCGGTACACGCCGAAGCACGGAAGCTGGCTCAACATGGCCGAAATCGAAATCGGCGCGTTGTCGCGACAGTGTCTTCGACGACGCATTCCTGATCGCGCCACCATGCTGCGGGAGACCGCGGCGTGGGTCAAGCGCCGCAACGCGGCCGGCGGCACCGTCGACTGGCGGTTCACGACGGCAGACGCCCGGGTGAAACTGAAGTCTCTATACCCATCAATCCAATGATTCCGTACTACTAGGGGCCTTTCCACGTCCCGCATGTACCTGGGGCCTCATTCCCGCCTTCGGTCGCCGAGGGTTTCGCGCCGTCCTCTCTCGCCGAGTGCGTCGCGCACCTAAATCGTGTCTGCACGGAAAATTATAACACATTGTATATGCAACCATATTTGGAATCTGGAGAACCGAAGATTCCTTCTTTGAGGGCATATGACGGCATATTCCGCTGAAATCAGGCTGGATTCGATGAATCTTCGCCCTGTCAATATTGAGTTTTCATTCATGTAATCCGACTCTTAGGGATTTCCCGGGCAGACACTAAATCGCCTGGTTCCGCCGTTCGATCCCCTGCCGGGGCTTCTTCGATCCCGGGAGCGGCGGGCGCAGCGTGGGATGCGACCCGACGAGGCGTGCGAGGCCAAGGCTGACGACGCGGACATCGGGCATCGATCGGACCCTCCCGGTGCCCCAAGACGATCCCACGCTAGGTTGGTTGGAAGGCTGGGTTCCGCGGGTTCCGGATGATTCGGATGTGTGCTCTGGCTGTTTGTGAAGCGGCGTGGTATCCGTGGTTGTCTTGGAGCGTGCAGCGGATGTTTTCGAGACGACTCCGGAGGGTTTTGTGCTCCGGGATGGGGTGGTGCGCCTGGCGCGGCCGGATGAGGTGTGTCGCGGGAACCGTGTGGTGGACCGTCATCACGATCTTGGTTTCAAGCAGTTTGCGGGTCGAGGTCTGCGCTCCGTGTTCCCTGGGCGCGGGCGGTGGATGGGCGCTGCGGGCGGGCAGACGGGCGCCTTCCGCTGTGCGCCGCGGGACCGTGGGATGGGCGGGTGCCGCGAGGAACCGTCGGAGCGGTTGCACCGGATCGGAAATCACACGAGGTTGGTGATTCTGGGAGGTCGCCGGATGTTTCGGGATCTTGCCTCGTGTGCGTGGTCGCGGATGGAGCGGTGTCTCAGCGACGACGGGGAGGCTGCGTACGGCACTCCGTTACGGGTGGCGGAGTCGTGGGTCTCGCCGACGAAGTTCCGCGGCACCCGGTACCAGGCGGCGAACGGGACGTGCGTGGGCAGGGGCAAGGGCTCTGCGCGCGCCCACGGGCGCTCTACCGATCCGCACGGGGAGGCGAAGGATCGGTACGGGGTTCCGCGGCGTCGCGACGCCGGTCGTCGGGTGCGGGATCGTGCGCCGCTTCCTGCGGCGTGGGCGTTGCGGGCGGCGCAGAGCGGCCGGTCGGCGCGGGCGTTGCGCTCGATGTACCCGCAGGGTGCGGCGCTTTCCGACGTCCGGCGCGCGCAGGGGCGCACGCACGGCATCGCTTCGGTGCGGTGCGTGAGGGTGCTCATGTCAAACCGATCGTTCGTGTCCCCCGGCGCGTCGAATGCAAGAAATCCGGAAAACCGACCACCGAGCACGCCTCCGGCAGGACCTCGGTCGCGGCCGACCGCGCCTCGCCGCACCCGCTACTCGCAGGGAACCGCGGTCCTTGGGGGGTCGAACGCCATCCCCCCATCCGCGACGCCACCTTCCGCGAAGACGACTCCAGGCTCCGGGCCCGCAACGCGTCCGCAAACCACGCGATCCTCAACACCCTCGCCCTTTCCGTCATCCTCCACAACCCGCGGAAGCTGCTCCAGCCCGTCCACAGCTTCGCCGACGCCCGTCACCCCTATGCCGACCAGCGCAAGCAGATCCTGCACGCCGTCACAAGACCCGGCGGACCGCACTCACACCCCGACCGAAACCGCAATATCCGAGCCGGGCCACCCAACCCGGCAGGCCTCTCGCTCGCCCCGGATCCGCCGAAGCGGGCCCCTCGCGCCCCGATCCGCGCTGCCACCGGGCCGCAGACGTCCGCACATCTCACAATCGCAGACTCGAACGCGTCGACCTGCACCGCGATCAAGACTCCGATCGCATCACAGCAACAAGCATGGGATCTCCTTGGAGCCCTCCCCGGGGGGCGACAGACCGGATCGCTGCCACACTCCGAACCCCGGACGCCCAAGGAACCAACACCGTGCCTGCAACGCCCCGGCACCGGTTCCGCGAATCCCACACACCACCAAGACGGGTCGTTTCAGCCTCCCTTCATCCAACGGTCGCAAATCCTCGGAGCATGGGGAAGGCCTGTATCGCAGCCTCACGGTCTCCTGGACGTGCAGCAAAAGTACCCTTGTCATGACATGAATTGTGATTGGTAGGCAGGTCCCGGTGCATGGGAACCGCGCGGGCACGACTGCCGGGGGCGGGCAGCACGGCCTTTCGGCGCGGCTTCGGCACCCTGTTCCGAGGCCGGCCGCTCGGGCGGCCAGGTTGCAACGGTCGGGGTCGCCGGATCCGAACGTCCCGGCAACGGATGCGTGCGCTCGGATCCTGTTCCGCGCGGCGTCAGCGGTTCCACCAGGGCAGGTCGGAGAAGGCTCTCAGGTCCAGTTCGTGTGTCCAGGCCGACCGGTGCTGGTGCGCCAGGTGCAGGTACGTCTCCGCGACCTCGACCGGAAGCACGAGTCCGTCGCGGTGTAGGCCCCGTTCCTCGCGCAGCTTCCGGAAGGCCTCCGCTCCGAGCATCCTGCCCAGCGTATCCGGTGCGTCCACCGAGCCATCGATGAGGACATGGACGACATGGATCCCCTTTGCGCCGAACTCTGCGTTCAGGGACTGACACAGCATGCGCCGGCCGCCCATCGCGGCCGCGTGGGAATGCTGCATGCGGTTCCCGCGCACCGCCGCAGTGGCCGACGTCACGAGGAGGGTCCCCCTGCCCCGCTCTTCCATCAGCGGGCAGACGCTGCGCGCGGTCCGGAACAGGCCGAACGTGGCTATGCGCCAGCCGCGTTCGAATGTCCTGCAGCTGGTATCCGCGAGCGTCCGATTGCCGATCTGGGCGCCGAGGTTGTAGACCACGACCGCAATCGGACCGATATGGGTTTCCACGTGCGCCACCCGATCCTCGATGCTCCCGGGATCGACCGCGTTCAGGAGATAGCCGGATGCCTTCCCGCCGGCGCGCTTGATGCCCGCGACCGAGGTTCGCAAGCCGTCTTCGTCGGTGCGGCGACACAGGACCGCATGGTATCCCTCCCGTGCAAAGCGGGCGGCAACCGCGCCGCCGATGCCGCCCCCGGCGCCGATGACCAGACAGACCGGTTCCATCGTATACGGAGCCCCTTGTCGGGATCAGGAGCGGGCCCGGCCCGCAGGGGGCGGATCCAACCGCGCACGCGGACGGTATCATGTTCCGACGACGCGGGATACCGCCCCGCACGGGCCGGCGGTCCCCGGCCGTCGCGCCGGGCCCGGCCGGTGCGGGTGCCGGTTTCGTCCTTCGAGGACTCAGGATGCACATTCATCTCGACGCTCTGGGAGGGGCGGCAGGCGACATGTTCGTGGCGGCCATGGTCGATGCCCGGCCGGAGTGTGCGGAAGCTGCGGAAGCCGCGGTCCGGAGTCTGGGCCTCGGCGACCGGGTACGGGTGGCCTTCACGCCGCATCGGGACGGCGTGCTGCGCGGAATCCGGTTCCGTGTGACCGCCCCTGCGCCTCCGCATGCGACACCGGCAGACACCGTCCGCGCATGGATCACCCGCGCTTCGCTGGATACGAAGGTGCAGGCAAGATCCCTGGAAATTCTCGCTCTGCTCACCGATGCGGAAGCACAGGTCCATGGCATACCGGCGGATGCGGTTACGTTTCACGAACTGGGCGGGCTGGATACGCCGGTGGATCTGGTGGCCGCGGCGGCGCTCATCGAGGCAGCCGGGACGCCGACTTGGTCCTGCGGTCCGCTGCCTCGCGGTCGGGGCAGGATCAGGACCGAACACGGCATGCTCCCGCTCCCCGCCCCGGCCGCCGCCCGACTGCTGGAAGGAATGGTGCTGATGGACGACGGGATCGAGGGCGAACGAATCACGCCGACCGGCGCGGCCATCCTGCGCCATCTTGCGCCGTCGCAGGCCGGCGATTTCGTGCCGCGCCGATTGCGCTCGACCGGACACGGCTTCGGGGCCGGCACGTTCCGGGGTACGAGCAATGTCCTTCGCGCCCAGCTGTACGATCCGCCCGACGAGACCCCGTTTTCCGACCAGGTCGCGGTGCTGAGTTTCGAGGTGGACGATCAGTCGCCGGAAGACCTGGCGGCCGGCATCGGGCACCTGCGTGCATGCGACGGCGTGCTGGATGTCACCCAGCAGGCGGTGATCGGCAAGCATTCTCGAATGGCGGTCCGCGTACAGGTGCTGGCGCGCCCCGATCGGCTCGGGGCCGTATCCGCACGGTGTTTCGTCGAGACCGCGACCCTGGGCATCCGTTGGACGCTCATGGACCGCTTGGTCCTTCCGCGCACCCGGATGACCGTCGACGGACCGGCCCGGCCGGTGCGAGTCAAGGTGGCGCGGCGTCCGGACGGGCAGCCCTCCGCGAAAGCGGAACTGGCCGACATCCGGGAAGCCGAGGGCGGACGGTCCGGTCGGGCCGAACTGCGCATCCGGGTTGAACGGAAAGCCCTTGAGAGCGCGGCTGAGACGCACGCCGGAGACGATCATGGTCCCCCCGGCCGCTGACGGAATCGAGGCCCTGTACGAGGTGTTGGACTCGATGGGTCCGGTCGCGGTCGCCGTGAGCGGAGGGATCGACAGCACCACGCTCGCTGCGCTCGTGGTCGAGCGGAAACCTTCCGGCGCCCGGCTGTTTCATGCCGTCTCCCCGGCCGTCCCCGCCGCCGCCACCGAGCGGCTGCGGGCCTTGGCCGAACCGGCCGGCTGGCCCCTCAGCTTCATCGATGCCGGAGAGTTCGGCGATCCGAACTACCTGCGTAATCCGGTCAACCGCTGCTTCCACTGCAAGCACAACCTCTATCGGTCGATCCGACACCACACCGATTTCACTCTGGTCTCGGGGGCCAACCTGGATGACCTCGACGATGTGCGCCCCGGCCTCCGGGCCGCTGCCGACCACGCCGTGCGCCATCCATGGATCGAGGCGCGCATCGGCAAGGCGGCCATCCGCCGGATCGCGTCGAGGCAGGGCTTGCACGCGTTGGCGGATCTTCCGGCATCCCCTTGCCTGTCCAGCCGGGTGGAGACCGGGATTCCGATCGGCAGCGGAGACCTGAGAGCCATCGATGCTGCCGAGAGTGCGCTCCGGCGGGAACTGGGTCCGATGACCGTCCGCTGCCGGGTGCGGGCCGACGGCGTCACGGTAGAGCTGGACGCCGCGGTCCTCTCCGGTCTCGGCCGGGATCGGAAGCGGACGCTCGCGGCGCGCGTCGGCGCGTGGTTCGGCAAGGCGGGTCGCGATGGGGCCGTGCGGTTTGCTCCGTACCGGCGGGGCAGTTCCGTGGTTCGGGAGTCCGACCGATGAACGACGTCCGCCGCGAAGTCCGCCTCGATATCGACCGGCGGTCCCGCATCGGCCTCGACGAGGCCGTCCTCTGCGAGATGAAGACTCCGGCCCAGCTCTCGCACATCCTCGACGAAGCTGCGGGCAACGGGCGTCGCCTGTTCCTGACCCGTCTGTCGGAGCAGACGTTTCGGACGCTGCGCGAGGATCAGGCTGCCGCCCTCGACTACCATCCCCTGTCCCGAACCGCCATTCTCGGCTCGTGCGGGCCGTCGCCGCGGCCCGTCCGGATCGCCGTCGTGACCGCGGGATCGTCCGATGCACGCGTGGCCTACGAGGCGGCCCGTACCTTGACCTTTGCCGGCGCTGCCAGCGAGCTGATCTGCGATGTCGGGGTCGCGGGCCTCTGGCGCCTCTTGGACCAGGTGGACCGGCTGGCCGAAATGGAGGTGGTCATTGCGGTGGCCGGCATGGATGCCGCCATGGTCAGCGTGATCGGAGGCCTGGTGCCCGGCTTGGTGATCGCCGTGCCGGTTTCGACCGGCTACGGTGCGGCCAGAGGCGGCGAAACCGCCTTGTACGGTGCGCTCGCGAGTTGCAGCCCGGGCGTGGTCGCGGTCAATATCGACAACGGTTTCGGCGCAGCGTGCGCAGCCCTGCGCGCGACCGGCCATGCCCGGGCGCGCCGGGTCGAACCGGCCGGAGCCGCCGATGCACGTTGACCTGCGGTATCACAGCGGAGTCCTCCCGGTCGCCGTCGCGGACCGCTGGCAGGCGACCGTGCTCCGCAAGCCGGTGATGCCGGTCCTGCCCGATCCGGCGCAGGCGGTGGCCGATGCCGTGGCGGCTCCGGTTGGTGCGCCGCCGCTCCGGGACGCGGCCGCATCGGCCCGGTCGGCGTGTGTCCTGATCTGCGACATCACCCGTCCGGTGCCGAACGGGGACCTGCTGCCCGGGGTTGTCCGCGCCCTGCTTGCAGGCGGACTGCCGGCCGACGCCATCACCATCCTGGTAGCTACCGGGCTCCATCGACCGAACGAAGGCAAGGAGCTTCTCGAACTGGTGGGGGATGCGTGGGTGCTCGACACGATTCGCGTCGAGAATCACTACGCCCGCCGCGATGATGACCACACGGAAGTGGGAATCACCAAGCGCGGCAATGTCATCCGGCTGGATCGCCGGTTGGTCGCGGCCGATCTGCGGATCGCGATCGGCCTAGTGGAGCCGCACTTCATGGCGGGCTACTCCGGCGGGCGCAAGATCATCACCCCCGGAGTCGCCCATGCCGATACGATTGCCACGCTGCACAGTGCGCGCTACATGGAAGATCCGAACGCCGCCGTCGGCGTGCTGGACGACAACCCGCTGCACGAGGATCAGCTGGAGGCGATCGAGATGATCGGCGGCGCGTACGCGGTCAACTCGGTCCTGGACGACCAGCGGCGGCTGACCTTCGTCAACTACGGAGAGATCATCGAAAGCCACCTTCAGGCGGTGGCATTTGCACGGGCCTGTTCGGAACTTCCCGTGCCCGAACGGTTTCCCACCATCGTTACCTCCGGTGCGGGGTATCCGCTCGACAAGACCTACTATCAGACGGTGAAGGGCATGGTCGGTCCGCTCGACATCCTGACCCCGAAGGGACATCTCATCGTCGTCTCGGCCTGTTCGGAAGGCATGGGATCGCGGGAGTACGCAGATGCGCAGCGGCGCCTCGCCGCGCTGGGGCCCGACCGGTTTCTCGAGACCCTGCTCGACAAGCGGAAAGCCGACATCGACGAGTGGCAGACGGAAAAGCAGCTTGCTTCCATGCGCGTCGGCACGGTTTCCCTCCACACGACCGGTCTCAGCGACGAAGAGCGCAGTCTGACGGGAGTGACGATGATCGATTCGGTGGAGAGCGCCATCGCGCGAAGCGTCGCCGTCAGCGGGGACCCGCGGGTGGCATTTCTCCCGGACGGGCCGTACGTCGTGCCGCGGTACCGACCGTGAAGGGAGGCCCGATGCGGGCGTGTTCCGGCCGCGTGCCCGCCGGGCCGGCGGCTTCCTGTACCGCAGTCCGGGAACCCCGGAGCCGGCCGCGGATTACCGTGTCGTGCCGGTTGCTTCGAATCGGCCTGCCGGCCGCGGCGGAGAAACCGTTCTTCTGCATGGTGGTCCGACGCCAGAACCGGGGTTCCGAACCTCCGGCCGCCCCGTTGCCCGCCGCGCGGCGCCGGCGCGACCTGCCCATGGCTCACCTCGCGGGTCCGGACGTCATTCCGGTACAACTCGTTGGATGGATCCGTTTCGATCCTCCATTTGCAGTCTTGACCAATGTTTAACAAGGGATTCCAGAACACAAGGTTTGATACGGATTTCGGTGCCCTTCGAAAGCCCGTCAGGTACTACTAGTACGGAATCATTGGATTGCTGGGTATAGGGACTTCAGTTTCACCCGGGCGTCTGCCGTCGTGAACCGCCCATCGACAGTGCCGCCGGCCGCGTTGCGGCGCTTGACCCACGCCGCGGTCTCCCGCAGCAGCCGGGTAGGAGGGGCTCGGCAACGACCCCTCCTACCCGGCAGTTGTTTCCTCGTGCTTCCTATAGTGCCGCTCGGAAGCCGCGCGGCGGTTCGCAGGACTGTCTCCGCAAGTGCGCGGCGGGCGCTGCCGCTCAAGCACCGCTCGGGCTGAATGCCGATGGCACAACGGCTTGCTCCGGCGCGTCGGTTGTCACACCCGACGCACAGCACAGCTCCCCCACCGCCATCGCCTGCGAGCAGGCCGAGTTGTTCGGCGCAGCGCCCGGCCCCGACGAGTCCGACAACCGCGACCTCCGGAACCAGGACGACGCCATGCACGCCGTCGATTCCGTATCGTCATGTGGCGCGGCCTTGGTCGATTGAGCGCGACATCGCCCTCGGTACAACCCCGTAAATCGACGATGTGGGTAATTGAAAGCCCGACGGAACCTATACGCATGCCGCGCCGGCCGCGCTATCCCCACCATTCCCGAGAATCGCGCAATTCCGACAATCGCCGTGTCCGTTCCCGTTTTCCGCTACCCCGCCGGGTTCGTCAGCACGATATCGTAATCGTCGAGGGCGTCGAGGAACTCTACATGGCGGACGAGCTCGGCGACGCTGAGCACCCTCAGCTTGCCGAAAGCCCGGTCGAACACGGCCACACAACTGTCGCCGGTGAACCGCGAGGCGAACAGAATCCCGTCTGCTTCCGGTACTCCGGCATGGACAGCCGCCGACAGGACGCGGCCCGCGGCATGGTTGCCGTCATGCGCCACCGCGCTTGGCGCGCCGATGCGTACCGGCCCGTCGCCGCGCAGGTCGATCAGGGCAAGCAGCTCGGTGGAACTCATCGACACCACCAGCCGAACCCCGACCTCCCTTCGCGGCAACTCGCGCCGACGGCGGCGCGCGAAACGGTTGCGGCCCAGGGTCTCCCAGAAGGCACAGCGAACCGACTCCGATGCATACAGCACGGCGTAACCGCCCCGCGGATCGCTGAACCGGCTCGGCGCTGGCGAGGCCCCCAGCGGGGTCGGGCGACGGTCTCGGTGGATCACGCGGAAGACGTGCTCGAGACGGATGCTGCGCAGCCGCGAGCGCAGGCGGTCCAGATGGTACTCTCCGGTCACGCAAAGTCGCCTTGCCGGTCTCCCTCTGCGGCCTTCACCACGCGGTCGATCTCACCCCCGGCCAGCAGCGTCAGCGGCTTCACCCCATCGAGCGAGGACAGTTCCGTCGTGAGCCACACCCAAGCCGTATAGCCGTCGTCGAACAGCTCCGCCACGCGGTCGAGACCCTCGAACGGCCGGCCCTGCACATTGAGTTGCCCGGCCGGGAAGACATGGCCGCGCCTTGCGCCCCGCCAGCCCACGATCCGCCCCTTCTTCAGCCAGTCATGCACAGACTGGCGCGTCTTGAGCCCGACCCGCGCCGCCAGTTCGTCCGAGGTCAGCAGCGTCTCGGGTGCGCCCGTGCGGGTACGCTCCGCTATCCGCTTGGTCACCTCTTCGGCTCCCGCGCGGACGGACTCGGCACCCGCGATGATTTCGACCCCGGACCGCGCTTGGTCGTCCAGCGTCAGCACGTCCGCCGCCACCGCCAGCGCCGAGCGCACGGCATCGGGATGGGCGACCAGCGCCGCCACATGCGCCGGGCTCAGGCGGACTGCCGCCTCATGCAGAACACCCTCCAACTCGCGCATCTTCTCTCCGCCGGCCTGGGCCATGGCAGTTCTCCAAGGCAAGGAAGTCTCGCCCGGATATTGGTCTATACCGTCTGTTTCGTCAATAACCGTTCCCCGCCGATCGACACGGACGGCCATGCCCGCGCTGTGGGAATGGCCGTGCTCGGGGGGAGAGCGATCTTCCTGGGCACTGGCGCTGCCGGAACCGCGCCGATGCCGCACCCGACGGTGCGAAGGGTCGGCTGCCATCGGTGTCAAATCGGGGACTTGCATGAATTCCTCGGCAGCAACACAAGCGCTTTACAGTATCCACGTCTGCGGAGGTTCCCGAGATGCAGAAAAGCGCCGCGTTGGCCTTGGCCATGTCGGTTCTTGCCGCAGGTGCAGAAGCGATTGAACCGCAAGGCGGGTGTTGCCCGTGACCGACGTCCATGCCTCGATCTACGTCCCGTCCACCGAGAAGTGTTCCTGCGACACAAGACGCTTCACCGCTGGCAGCGAGACCAGATGCGTCAGAAAGCGCGACGCCACAGCGCCCGACAGAAGACGCTCGTGGTTCTTCGTGAACACCGGCGCGTCCCGCACACGGTCGTCGATCCCCAGTTCCACAAACCAGCGGAACAGGAGCGGAACAGGAGATTGAACTCAAGCCGCTCCATCAGCTGGCGCTCCGAGCGGATCGAGTAGAACGCCTGAAGCAACAGCGCCCGCAGCGGCTTCTCAGGCGCAATCCCCGGACGGCCTGTGCGCGAATAAAACGCCTCAAACTCTCCCGACATCTCCAACAGCGCCGCGTTCGTCAGATCACGGATTGCTCGCAAGGGATGACCCTGAGGCACGTGCGCATCCAGATCAACCTAGGGTCTGTTAACGCATTATGCGGTAGAATCCGGATCCCCGGTTCGTAGAGAGGATTCCCGGTCATGGAACTCATGCAAGCCCAGTACGAGCACATCGCTCTTGTCTTTCCGAAGCACCGCGGCAAGGTCTTGCTCAGTACTCGGTCGGTCCTGAACGCCATCCTGTACGTAGCCGAGCGGGGATGCACGTGGCGCGGGTTGCCGGCGCCCTTCGGTCACGGGCACACCATCTACACTCGGATGAACCGCTGGGCGAAGAAAGGCGTCTTGGATCGGATGTGTGCGGAGTTGCAGCGCTTGGAGATCATGCGGGTGAAGGTCGAGGTGCTGTCCCTGGACCGCACCGTGGTGAAGGTGCACTAAGCGTTGCGGCCCACCTGTGGGACGGCCACGGGCCGACCGGCGCCGCCTTCCGTCAGACGCAATCCTTGCGGGGCACCAAGAGCGCGCACGGCGACGCGAAGCCGGCGACGGTGCGGGCCGTCAAGGCGCGGCACCAACGCTGCCGGGAGCTACAGCGGGCCGGCTGGACCTGCCGCGAGATCGCGGCGGAAGTGGGGCTGAATCCGAAGACGGTCTACCGCATCTGCAACCGCTGAAACCGGCCCTACCGGGCGCAACCATGGTTTGACAGGAAGCGCTGCCGCGCGGCGGCGCAACCCTTCACCCCAAAGTTGCGTTTTATGGCCAACCATATTGACCGGGGGTGCGGCGCCGCGCCCCCGGGCCGCGGCACCGGGGCGGCGGAAGTACCGCTACGAAGTACCCTTGGCTATGGCCGGCGGCTGTCCGCCGCCGCTCCAACGAGCGGCGGGCGGGCACCGGCCCCTGCACCATTCACGCGCGCGATTTCCAGCGCCAGCCGCCGCCTCCCCCGGGGAGACGGCGGTTGAACCCCACCCATCCATGGTTGTTTTTTGCCTTGGTGAAGGTCCCGTTTCTTGCTACCGGGATGGGCCCTGGATCGGGAGCCACCCTACGCTCCCCGCGCCTTGAGCAGCTGGGGGGCCTGTGCCCCGATCCGAGGCCAGGATGGAGATCCCGTGGGAAGTTTGCGCCTCCGAGCGTCCGTGCAGGGACCGATCCGCATCCTGGCGACCCACCGACCGCAATCCGGATTCCGAGGAACCCGAGATCAGGAATGCAGGGAAGGGTTTCGTCGGCATCGACGGGGAGTCCGAGTACCACCAAGGATGCATCCTCGACGCTTCCGGCGCCGTGCCGAAGGAGCGATCCTTCCCCCAGGGCGGAACGGGCCGGGCGCAGATGGCGGACGGGCTGCGGACCGTCACGCAGACCGAACCGGACGCCATCGGAGTGGCCCTCGAGGTTCCGCACGGACCGGGGGTCGAGTCCCGGATGGAACGCGGTCGGGTCCTGCCTGCGATCCCCCCGAAGCCACGGGATCGCTTCCGGGACCGCGGGTCGCCGGCCGGAGCCAAGGACGACCGCCGCGAGGCCCGGGTTCGGGCCGGAGCCCTGCGCACCGACGGCCCGGCCTTCCGACGCATCGACCCGATCTCTCCGGCGGTCATCCGGCTGCGGGAAGCCTCGCGCAGGGCCCGGGATCGGACCCACCCGCGGACGCGCCTGGTCCACCGGATCCGTCCGCAACTTTGGCGGTACGACCCGCAGCTTCTCGAGCTCGAGAGCGATCTTTCGCGGGCCTGGTTCCGGGAACTTCGGGAGCTCGTCCCGACCCCGGACCGAGCCCGGCGACTCCGCGCCAGTACCGTGACCCGGCTCCTGCGGCGGCATCGCGTGCGCCGCCTGCCTGCCGACACCGTCCGGAAGACGCTCCGCACGCCGGCCCTTCGGGGGGCGGACGGTACCCCGGAAGCGGCCGTGGGCCCTCTCCGGATGCGGTTCGCCCCGCTCGGCCTCGTCACCGGACCGCGGACGGAGGTGCAACCGGAGATCGACCGGCCGACGGCGGAAGAGAGGCAGCCGGAAGCCGCCCCGGAATCCGCATCGGGGCCGGCGGGGCCGCGGGACGCAGAGATCCTGAGGTCGCGACCGGGCGTCGGCAGGATCGTTCGGGCCACGCTGCTGGCAGAAGCACCCGAGGCCCGGCGACGACGAGACGACCCAGCCCTGCGGTGCCGGTCCGGCGTGGCTCCCGTCCCCCGGCGCTCCGGCACGTCCCGGATCGGGGTCCGTCGGCGGGCGGCCCCTCATCGTCTGCAGGACGCCGTCTACCCCTGGGCACGGGTCGCCCTGCCGCAGGATCCGGTCCGCCGGGCCCAGTACCCGGCCCTGCGGCTTCGCGGCCACCGGCATGCGCGGGCCCTGCGCTCCGTCGCGGACCGCCGGCTCGCAGGGGTCGGTGCGATGCGGGAGACTCAGAGTTTGTTCCTAAAGTCGGTCATTCTCTGCCTTGGGACAAGAACATGGGACATGAACAGAGCATTCTCGCGTACAAAGTGAGAACGAAATTTGCGGTATTTGGAAAGAATCCACGCGAACACGATTATTGAACTGGACACATTCAGAACAAAAGCACAAGACATGCATTTAGGAACAAACTCTCAGACCCGGTACGACCCCGACCGCCGAAGCCGGGGGGGGAGGCTCGCGAGCGGGCCGCTGGTCCGGATCCGGTCCCGGCGGGATGCCGGATCCTCCGAACGGCGCCTCGGTCGCCCGCCGCGGCCGTTCCGTACCGGCATCGTACAGGAACCGGGATCGGGAGATCTGCGGCTGTGGCCCGGTCCCACGCGGAACGCCGACGCTACCACCTTCATCGACGTGCGGGTGCGGCGAAGACGGCGTACCGTGCGCCGAAGGATCGGCGCTCTCGCGGTCCGCGGCTCCACGACGCCATCGCCACGATCCTCACGATCCGGGAGGAGTACCGGGACGGGCGGCAGGCCCTGCCGGAGACGCGGGAGACCACGGCCACCGCAGAGCTCCTGGACCCAGTCCTCGAAGCCTTGGACGACCGGGATCTGGATCTCTTGGCGGAACGGGAGCTGCCCCGAGGATTCGGCCGGGACGGGTGCGTTCGGCCTCGCCGCCGGCCCGTTCCGGAACGGTGCGGTAGGGGCCGGCCATGGGATCCGGCAGTGCCCCGCGGCGGCGGATGCTGCACCTGCAGGATCGTTCTGCCGACGCCCGCATGCAACTCCCGATTCCGGGTCGGCGGGAACCCGTTGGAACGGTTCCCGAAGGCGGCTCACCCCCCTTGACAAATGGTGGGAAGTCCCCTCCCCCGCGAGACGGCACGGCGGATCGTCGAGACCCAGGGCGCCGACGGGATGATGACGGTCAAGGGCCACGCTTCCAAGACCTTCGAGATGTTCGAGAGCCTCCATTGGGAGACCACAAGCACGGGACGCTACCGCGAAACGCCTACGCTCGAGCAGGGCCGCATCGAGCCGCGCAGCATCGAAGTCTTCACCCCGCCCGCGAAGATGATCCACGATCCCCACGTCAAACCGATCTTCCGTGTCACCCGGCGCGTCGAATGCAAGAAATCCGGAAAACGGACCACCGAGCATGCCTACGGCAGGACCTCGGTCGCGGCCGACTGCGCCTCGCCGCACCCGCTACTCGCAGGGAACCGCGGTCCCTGGGGGGTCGAACGCCATCACCCCATCTGCGACGCCACCTTCCGCGAAGACGACTCCAGGCTCCGGGCCCGCAACGCGCCCGCAAACCACGCGATCCTCAACACCCTCGCCCTTGCCGTCATCCTCCACCCCCCGCGGAAGCTGCCCCAGCCCTTCCCCAGCTTCGCCGACGCCCGTCACCCCTATGCCGACCCGCGCAAGCAGGTCCTGCACGCCGTCACAAGATCCGGCTGACTGCGCTCACACCCCGACCGAAACCGCAAGGATCCGAGCCGGGCCACCCAACCCGGCCGGCCTCTCGCTCGCCCCGGATCCGCCGAAACGGACCCCTCTCGCTCGCCCCGGATCCGCCGAAACGGACCTCTCGCGCCCCGCTCCGCGCCGCCACCGGGCTGCAAACGTCCGTACATCTCAAATCGCAGACTCGAACGCGTCGACCCGCGCCGCCATCAAGACTCCGATCGCATCACAGCAACAAGCATGGGATCACCTTGGGCAGGGAGGCCGGCAGGAAGGTGGACTGCGGGCTGAGGATCTCGTCCATTCGCCGGCAGAGATCTCCCCCACAGCTCCGGCTTGATCGGAACGTCGGTGCCGAGATGGAGCAGCGTTTGCTGCCGCACCCGGTTGCCCCGGCGCACCGATTCCACCCACCGGCAGGGGCTGTAGGAGCGACCTTTGCGGCCGCCGGTTCGGGTCCGTCGAAGGAACCTGCACCCAACGGAATGCTGATTCGGTCGGTTGCAAGGGGCCCCCAAAAAGAACACGGCACGACTCTGGATGCCCCGACAGAATGCCCCTTGTTTCCAAGGGTTTCTTCGATCAGAACCCCGGACATCGGCGATTTCGGGCCCGAATCGGCGAAATCTCGTTAAACATGGACCACTGGCAGCCGTTTCCGCGGAAGGACACGAAGGGGTATCGAGAGAGGTCCGCGTCCGCGTGGCTGGGCGGCGGCCGACAGAGCCGGATCCAACCGGCATCCTTCCGTCAACCAGGGTGCAGCACAAGGGCAGTGTCCTGCAGGTTCGGGACGGTCGCCTGACCGGCCGCTTCACATGGACATTGCCGATCGGAAGGAGAGTGAGGTTCGGAAGGGCCTGGTTGGCGTGGACGAGGCAGGTGTCCGTCGTCGGGAGCCGGGTTGGGCGGTCGGGCACGGCCGAAAGCGGATCAGAGCAGACCCGCATGGTTTGCGATCCGGTGCAGGTCGGTTTCCGGGCGGGCTCCGTGGTGACTGATCGCTTCCGCGGCGCATGCGGCCCCCAGTCGCGCGGCGCTCCGGGGATCCAGCTTCCGGCTCATCCCGAACAGGGTCCCGGCGGCAAACAGATCCCCGGCTCCTGTGAGATCCCGGATGCCGCCGGGCACGGCGGCGGCCGGCACGGTGTCCACCTGATCCTGCTGCACGACCACTGCACCGGCGGGTCCGCGCGTGAGAAAGGCGATCCCGACGTCGCCCGCGGCGGCCGCCGCCGCGGCCTCGAAATCGGAGGTCCGGTAGAGGGCCGTGATCTCTTCCTGGTTGGCGAACAGGCAGTCGACCCGGGAACGGACCAGCGCCAGCAATGCCTCCCGATGGTGCGCGACGCAATTCGGGTCGGACAGCGACAGGGCGACCGTGCGTCCGTGCGACGCGGCCCAGTCCGCGGCCATCCGGGCCGTGTGCGCGGTAACGGCGGAGTAGAAGAGGTAGCCCTCGACGTACAGGATCGCGCCGCCGGTCACGTGCGTGCGGATCAGGTGCCCGGGCGCGAGCGTCGCGGCGGCGCCCGGATAGGTCATCATGGACCGCTCGTGATCGGGGGCTACCAAGACGATCGACCGGCCGGTCGGGGGGTCGGCGGGGCCCAGGCCGATCGGATGCGCGACCCCGGCTGCTTCCAGACTGTTCCGAAACCCGTGTCCCAGAGCATCCTGCGCACACCTTCCGAGGAAGGCCGCACGGCCGCCGAGGGAGGCGATTCCCACGGCCGTGTTGGCGGCGGAGCCGCCGGCAATCCGGCGGCTGCCGGGAAGCCGGGCGGTCATGGCCAGGGCCGCCGACTCGCTTCCGAGGATCATGCGGCCCCGCTCGAACCCGTGCCGCGCGATGAAATCGTCATCGACATCGGCCACGAGATCCATGATCGCGTTGCCGACCGATACCACGTCCAGAAGGGCTGCGGGTGCAGGCATGGAGCAGCGCTTCCGGCGGGTTCGGCAAGGTTTCGGCGCGCAGGATACCGGGATCGGGGCACCGGACAATCCGGCGCGACTCGTCTCCTCCCGTCGAACCCCGTCTGCCGACGGTACCGGCCGGGCTTCGGGAACCCCGCGTTCGTCGGGCGCTCTGAGATCCCGCGGCGGGCGCCCGGTTCCCTTGCGGCCGCCGAACCGGAGCCCGGCCCGGCGGAGTTCCGGCCGAACGGATCGCCAGCACCGGGGTCCGGTCGTCCCGCGGCCCGTCCGCAGGATGCCGCCGGCCGGTCCCGCCTTCGCCGCGGCCGGAGACGTCCCCGGTCTCAGCCGGTCCGATAGCGCGCGATCAGCTCGGGGTGCGGATCACAACCGAGGCCCGGACCGGTAGGCAGGCGGATGCGGCCACGGGAGTCCGGTACCGTCAGGCCCTCGAACAGGTCCGTTTCCAGATCAACGTACAGGCGTTCGACATACGCTTCGGGGGCCTTGGCGGCAATCAGGTGGAGGCTGGCGAGGAATCCGGGGCCGAAGTAGGGGGAGTGCGGAGCGACCGCGGGGCCGGCGGCGTGGGTGGCGTCGCACACGGCGGCAAACTCCGCCACGCCGCCCACCTTCGTGACGCTGGGCTGCGTGTAGTCCACGGCCTGCGCCTCCAGCAGATGGCCGAACTGCCATGCGGTGCACAGGTTCTCGCCCGATGCCAGCGGCAGCCGCGCGTCCCGGGTGCGGGCCAGCAGGGGGAAGTTCTCGGGCGGCCAGACGGGCTCCTCCAGCCAGAGCAGGCCGGCGTCCCGGAGGGGGCCGACCAAGCCCGGAAGATCGTGCTCCCGCCAACGGCAGTTGACGTCGACCATCAGCGGGGTCTCGGGTCCGAGCGCGTCCCGCGCGGCCAGAATCGGTGCAAGCGTGTGCTCGTGCAGCTTGATCCGTTCGAAACCGTCGTCCCGGGCCGCGGCGGAGACCGCCGCGGTGACGCGGGGGTCTTCGTATCGGAACAGGCTCGCGTACCCGGGAAGCGATGCGGTGGAGGTTCCGCCGAGCAGGTCGTGAAGCGGCTTGCCGGCCTGCTTGCCGGCGATGTCCCAGAGCGCGATTTCGAGACCCGAGAGCGCGAACAGCGTGACCCCGTAGCGTCCGAACAGGTGGAACTGGACCTGCAGCCGGTCCATCGTGCCGCGGATGTCGTCCGCCGGCAGCCCTACCGCGTGCGGGGCCACGAGGGTCTCCAGTGCGGTGCGCGTGGCGGGGATGCAGTTGTAGCCGAAGGCCTCTCCCCAGCCGACGATGCCCTCGTCGGTATCGACCCGGACCAGCAGGCACGCGAGCGTGTTCCAGGTCTCTCCTCCGAAGCCGCTGGGCGGCCCGTTCTGGGTGAAGGGAAGGTCGACCGTGATCGGTTCGACGGCCGTGATCTTCATCGGGCTCCCTTCAGTTCGCGCACGACCCGGTCCACGACTCCCCGCAGATGGACCAGTTCCGTGGCCACCGACACCATGGCGAAGCCCAGGTCCACGAGTTCCCGGGCCTCCTCGATGCTGCCGGCCATCACGCCGGCGGGTTTGCCGGCCGCCGTGATCCGGGCGCGGGCTCGCTCGATCGCCCGGCGCACCGAGCGATGCCCCCGGTCGTGGATGACACCGAGGTCGGCCGCCAGGTCGCCGGGACCGACGAACGCCGCATCGACGCCGTCGACCGCCGCGATGTCGCCGGCGGCTTCGACGGCCGCTGCCGTTTCGACCTGTACGACCAGGCAGGTGCGGGCATCGGCTTCGCTCCAGTAGCGGGCATCGCGGCCGAAGGCGTTGGCCCGGGTCGCGCCGGCCGCTCCGCGCACCCCGGCCGGCGGATAGCGCACCGAGGCCACGGCGTGCCGGGCCTCCTCGGGAGTCTGCACGTTCGGGACCACCACCGTTTCGGCGCCGCAGTCGAGGATGCGCTTGATGGCGATGCGGTCGTTGCCCCATGCGCGGACCGCGGCCGGGGTCGGGCCGCCGGCCGCGCACGCCTGCAGCTGAGCCACCAGTTCGGCGGCATCGTTGGGAGCATGTTCGGAATCGATCACGATGAAATCGAGGCCGGCTCCCGCCAGCACCTCGGTGGCCAGCGGACTGGCGAGGCTGGCCCACATGCCGATTTGCGGGGTGCCGGCCTGCAGGCCGGTCTTGAGTGCATTCGTTCGGTTCACGGGTGGGTTCCGGGGGCAACGGTCATCGGCGGGGCACTCTACACGGGGCATCGAACGGGAGAAACGCCGGCGCCCGGCGGCAGTCAGGGTGCCGGCGCGCGCGACCGACCCGGATGCGCTCCCGCCCCGTGCAGCTGCGCCAGCGTGGTCCGGGTGGTGATCTGGTTCGGATCGACGACCAGTTCGATGACGGAGGCAGTGCCGCTGGCGCGTGCCCGCGCCAGCGCACCGGGAAACTGATCGGTCCGGGTGACGCGCTCGCCGTGTGCCCCGTAGGCCCGCGCCAGCGCGGCGAAATCCGGATTCCGGAGATCGGTACCGAGCGGGCGGTTCGGGTAGGCCTGCTCCTGGTGCATCCGGATGGTTCCGTACATGCCGTTGTTGACCACCAGGACGAGAGGGCGGGCGGCGTGCTGGACCGCGGTCGCGAGTTCCTGGTCCGCCATCAGGAAGCCCCCGTCCCCGACGAAGCTGACCACCTCGCGGGCGGGATCGAGCAGGCTGGCCGCGACCCCGGCGGGCACGCTGTAGCCCATGGCGCCGCTGGTGGGTCCGAGCTGGGAGCGGGGGTGTCGAAACCGCCAGAAGCGCTGGACCCAGCCGCTGAAGTTGCCGGCGTCCACCGTGATCACGGTGTCGGCGGGCAGGGTTGCGCGCAGGTGCAGGAGCACCTGTCCCATGTCGAGGTCGGCCGGGTACGGGTCGGGCGTGGAGGCGAGGCAGTAGTCGCGGTGCGCCGCCTCGCGCCAAGCCCGCCGTTCCGGACGGAAGGCGAACGCGCGGCGGGCCAGGGTGGCGGCAAAGGCGCCGGGGTCGGCGGGTACGGGCAGTTCGGGGATGAACACGCGGCCCAGCTCGAAGGGGTCGGGATGCACGTGCACCAGCGGCACGTCCTGGCGCCCCGGCCGCAGCGTCGTGTAGCCGCGGGTGGTCATCTCTCCGAGCCGCGCTCCGAGCACCAGCAGGTGGGTCGCTTCCCGGACCCGCCGGACCAGACGGGGGTCCACGCTGGTCGACAGGTCGCCGGCGTAGTGCGGGTGCTCGTTGTCGATCAGGTCCTGGCGTCGGAAGGAGACGGCGACCGGAGCGTCGGCCTGCTCTGCCAGCCGCGCGAGGGCCTGCCGCCCGGTTTCGGTCCAGCTGCCGCCGCCGGCGAGGATCAGCGGCCGTTCGGCGTCCCGCAACAGGTGGTAGGCGCGGTCCACGTCGGTCGGGTCGGGATGGGGCCGGGTGCACCTCCAGGGAGCGGCGTCCGGCACGACGGCCGAGGCCCGGAGCATGTCCTCCGGCAATCCGACCACGACCGGCCCGGGCCGGCCGCTGGTGGCCGTCCGGAACGCGGCATGCAGGAGCTCGGGCAGCCGCTGCGGGTCCTCGATCTCCACGGCCCACTTGGCCATCGGGGTCCGGAAGAGGTCGCGAACCTCGATTTCCTGAAACGCCTCGCGGCCCCGGGTTCCGCGCGCCACCTGGCCCACGAGCAGGAGCATCGGAGTGGAGTCCTGATGCGCCGTGTGGACTCCGACGCTGGCGTGGCAGGCGCCCGGACCGCGCGTGACCAGACAGACCCCCGGAGCGCCGGTCAGCTTGCCGGCGGCTTCGGCCATGTTGGCGGCGCCGGATTCGTGCCGGCACGTGACCAGGCGGAGAACCGCCCGTCGGTCGAAGCAGGCGTCGAGGACGGGAAGGTAGCTCTCGCCCGGCACGGCGAAGACCGTGCGCACCCCGTGCAGCAGCAGCTGGTCGGCGAGGATTTCGCCGCCGGTCCGGAGCTGGGTGGTCATCGTTCCCCTTCCGGATGCTTGGGAAAGGCGCTGCGTTCGGCGAAGGCCACCGACTTTACCAAGGCGTACAGACGGAGGCCGTGCCGCAGCGAAAGCTCCTCGGCGGAGCGGCGCGTGACGCGCGCGCGGATGATCTGGCCGGTGTCGATGCTGACATCCACGTGACCGTCGGGCCGCGGATGAAGCCCCGTCACCCGGCCCGGCAGCACGTTCATGACGCTGGAACGCTGCGGGGGGTCCAGCGCGAGGGACACGTCGCGCGCCAGGATTCGCAGGACCAGCGGCGAACCCTCGGCGCGGTCGGTGCGCGGAACCAGCAGGGTGTGCGGGCCGAAGCGCAGCGCCGTCAGGTGATCGTCCTCGAAATGCCCGGCGACCGTGGTTCGCAGGAGGGTTCCGGCGTCGCGCCGGTCGTTGAGGATGGGGAGGTCGGGGCGGGCCATGACGTCCTGGACGGGTCCGCAGGTCACGACGGTTCCGTGGGCCATGACCGCGAGGTGGTCCGCAAGGCGGAGGATCTCTTCGAGCGAGTGCGTGATGTAGATCACGGGCACGCCGGTGTCGGCGGCGAGCTGTTCGAGGTGGGGCAGGACCTCGTCGCGGCGCGGCTGGTCGAGCGACGACAGGGGTTCGTCCATGATCAGGAGGTCGGGGTCGCTGAGGAGGGCCCGTCCGATCGCGACCCGCTGGGCCTCTCCCCCGGAAAGGCGGCGCGGCCGCCGGCCCAGCAGCGGTTCCAGCCCGAGCAGGTCGACGATCCGGTCGAAGGCGCCGGTCCCGGCCGTGCCGCGGCGTCGGGCCCCGAAGCGCAGGTTGGCGCGCACCGTCATGTGGGGAAACAGCCGGGCTTCCTGGAAGACACAGCCGATCCGGCGTCGTTCCGGAGTCACTGCGATGCCCCGGGCATGGTCGAACAGGACCGCGTCCCCGAGGGCGATGCGCCCGGCGTCCGGGCGGACCAGACCGGCGACGGCAGCGGCCACGGTCGACTTGCCGGCGCCGGACGGACCGAACAGGCCGGTCACGCCGCGGGCCGGCGCCTGCATGGCAACATCCAGAGTGAAGGCTCCCCGCCGGAGGAAGCACGCGATGTCGATCACGGTCCGCCGCCCGCATAGTGCCGGGTTCGGCGCGCGAGCCACTCGGAGCCCATCAGCGCGGCCAGTGCCAGCGCGACCGAGAGGATGACCAGACGGGCGGCCTGCGGTTCTCCGCCCGGAACCTGCACGGCGGCGTAGAGCGCGAGCGGCAGGGTTCGGGTTTCTCCCGGAATGCTGGACACGAACGTGATCGTGGCGCCGAATTCCCCGAGGGAACGGGCGAATCCCAGCACCATGCCCGCGAGCACGCCCGGAGCAACGAGCGGGAGCGTGACGGTGCAGAACACGTCGGCTGCGCCGGCGCCCAGGGTCCGGGCCGCCTGTTCGAGGCGCCGGTCCAGATCCTCGATCGACTGCCGGATGGCCCGCAGCATGAGGGGAAAGGCGACGACGGCGCTGGCGAGGGCGGCGCCCTGCCACGTGAAGCCGAGCGTGATGCCGAAGACATCCTCGAGCAGGGCGCCGGCGGGCCCGCGCCGCCCGAAGCCCAGCAGCAGGAGATAGCCGATCACCACCGGCGGCACGACCAGGGGAAGGTGCAGGATCCCGTTCAGCAGCGCATGGCCCGGAAAGCGCCGGCGCGCCAGCAGCCAGGCGACGGCGACCGCCAATGGCAGGCTGCCCAGGACACTCCAGACGGCGACCCGAAGGGACAGCAGCAGGGCTTCGGTTTCAGCGGGCGTGGGCATCGGCCGGCAGGGTGAAGCCGTGACGGGACACGATCGCGCGCGCCGTGTCCGACTGCAGGAATGCGAGGAAGGCGGCGGCGGCGGCCGGCGCCGGTGCAGCGGCGAGCCGCGCCGCCCAGTAGGTGACAGGATCATGCAGGTCGGGAGCAAGGATCCCGAGAATCCTGATGCCCGGCGTGGCCCGCGCATCGGTCCAGTAGATGATTCCGAGCGCCGCCTCGCCGCTCCCCACGAGCCGCGCGGCGTGGCGGACATCGCCGGCGGGCGCCAGTCGACCCCGGAGTCCCGCCCAGACCCCGAGGGATTCCAGCGCCTGACGGGCGTAGATCCCGGCCGGAACCGAATGGGGTTCGGCGATCGCCAGCCGGCCGCCGTCGAGCAGGGCGGCCAGATTCAGCGAAGGGGTGATCTCTACCGGCCCCGGGTCCGTGTCGGCGGAGGCCACCAGCACGAGGCGGTTGCGAAAGACGAGGGCGCGGGTCGACGGGGCCAGGAGACCGGCCTCCTCGATGTGGTCCATCCACATCGGATTGGCCGCGATGAACAGGTCCGCCGGCGCGCCGGATTCGATCTGGCGGGCCAGGGCGCTGGTGGCGGCCAGGGAAACGCGCACGCGTCCGCCCCCCGCGGCGGCGTAGGCTCGGGCAAGATCGGTCAGGGCGGCCCCGGTGGAGGCGGCGGCGAAGACCAGAAGTTCCTCGTGGGCCACCGGTCCGGCCGCCGGCGCACCGGCGGGCAGGAGGGCCGGGGCCGAGATCCATCCGAGGAGGCCGACGCAGGCAGCGGTCCGCCGGGCGAATCGCCGGCCCCGCCGCGGCTCCGCAGCCGGCGGATGCCGCGGCCGTCCGTGCGGGGCGGGACCCGGTCCGCCCGGCCCGCGTGCGGTCGTCCCGTCCGTCACGGTCCGGACGGAAGCGGCGGCAGGTCCGGTGCGGATCATCCCCCCTACTCCGGTTCGCCGGACACGGAAGGGCCCGGATGCCGGGCGACCATGGCCTGAAAATCGGCCAGCGGCCGGCGGACCGCCCGGGAGGCATCCGCTTCCACGGCCTGGTAGGCGGCCAGCACGCGCTGCCCGAGATCGGTGACCTTGGCCCCGCCGACGCCCCGCCCGCCGGGATGGGCGGTCACGAGCGGGCGGGCGAAGTTCCGGTTCATCGAGTCCACCAGGAGCCAAGCCCGGCGATACGACATGCCGAGCGCCCGGGCCGCGCCGGCGATCGACCCCGCTTCCCCGATCTCGGACAGCAGCGCCGCCTTGCCGGGGCCGAACAGCGGCAGGTCGCCCAGCTGGACCCGGATTCGAAGTCGGGGCTCGGACGTCACGGGCGGCCTTCGGTCGAAGCGGCAAAGTGGGGGTGGCGTACGCGGTCGCCGGGCCGCAGGCCCAGTCGCGCCGCCGTGCCTGCGAGGACTTCCAGCACGCCGCTCACGTACACGTCGGGACCGATCGGAGCGAGCGACAGGGGGACCGTGTCCTCGGCAATGGCGGCAATCGTGCCGTCGGGCCGGATGAACAGCATGTCGAGCGGAAGGTACGTGTCCTTCATCCACATGCGGATGCGCTGGGGCGGCGTGTAGAGGAAGAGCATGCCCCGGTTCCGGCCGAGGGTCAGCCGGTGCATCAGGCCCTGCTGCTGCTGGGCCGCGGTGACCGCCAGTTCCACCTGGAACGAGTGGCGGCGAGGGCCGGAGAGAATGTCGACCGTCCCGACCTGGAAGGTCTCGTTGGCCGCGGCCGTCGCCAGTCCGGAGACCAGGACCAGCAGCCCGGCGGCCGCGCGGTGGCGGCGGCGGATCATCCCGCCGCGTCCCGCAGGCGGGCGAGGCCGGCGGCCAGGTCGTTGCGCAGGTCGGTCACGTCCTCCAGTCCGGCGTGGATGCGGAACGTCCGCCCGGGCGCGGGCCAGGGCCGGACCGAGCGCGCGCCCTCCGTCATCGACGGCACCACGAGGCTCTCGAACCCGCCCCAGCTGTAGCCCATGCCGAACAGCTCGAGGCCGTTCAGAAAGGCGTCATAGGCGGCCGGAGGAGCCGGCCGCAGGACGATACCGAAGAGTCCGGACGCACCCAGATAGTCCCGCTTCCAGAGGGCGTGCCCCGGATCCTGCGCCAGACCGGGGTGCAGCACACGCTCCACTTCGGGTTGCCGGGCCAGCCAGCGGGCGAGCGTCAGTCCGGTTTCCATGTGCCGCTGCAGGCGGACCTCCAGCGTTCGCAGGCCGCGCAGTCCGAGGTACAGGTCGTCCGGGCCGGCCGTCGCCCCGAGAGACTGCGCGGCGCGGCGCACGACCGCGTGGACCGCTTCGGTCGTCGTGACGACTCCCAGCATGACATCGGAATGCCCCGACACGTACTTGGTGGCGGCTTGGATCGACACGTCGACGCCGTGACGGAACGGTCGGAAGTACAGCGGGCTGGCCCAGGTGTTGTCGAGGATCACCGTGCATCCGCGCGCATGGGCCGCGGCCGCGATGCCGGGCACATCCTGGACCTCGAAGGTGAGGGATCCCGGAGACTCCAGAAATACCACGCGGGTGTGGTTCCGAATCAGGCCGGCGATCCCGGCGCCGATGCAGGGATCGTAGAACGTGGTCTCGACCCCGAACCGGGTCAACCACCCGGTCGCCATGCCGCGGGTGGGGCCGTACGCCGAATCGACCATCAGGAGATGGTCGCCGGCCGCGAGAAAGCCGGTCAGGGCCACGGCGACGGCGGTCTTGCCGGAGCCCACGGCGACGCTGCGGGCGCCGCCTTCCGCCGCGGCCATCGCCTCTTCGAACGCGAAGGTCGTCGGGGTTCCGAAGCGGCCGTAGACGACCTCGTCGAGTCGCTTGGGGCCGCGGCGGCGCAGATCCTCGGTATCCCGGAACAGGACGGTCGAGGCGTGATACACCGGTGGATTGACGATCCCGTGGTGGTCGTGCGGACGCCGGCCGGCGCGGCCCAGAAGGGTGGCCGGCCGATGCCGGTGCGCGTCAGGTGGCGATCGGGACATCCGGGCGCCCTCCCCACTCGGACCACGAACCGTCGTAGACGGACCAGTCGTCACGGCCGGCGAGCGTGAGGCCGAGGGCAAGGGTGCATGCGCTGACCCCGGATCCGCAGGTTAGGACCGGTCGTCGGTCGCCGGCGACTCCGGCCGCTGCCAGGCGGTCCCGCAGCGCGTCCGGAGGCAGCATGCGGGGACCATCGAGGAGGGTCGAGTACGGCAGGTTCACGCTGCCCGGCACGTGGCCGCTCCGCAGGCCGGGCCGGGGTTCCGGCTCGGTACCGGCGAACCGGCCGGCCGTGCGGGCGTCGACGATCAGTTCCGCCGCCGTCTCAAGATTGGACCGCACGGCCGCCAGGTCGCGGATCCGGGAGGGATCGAGTGCTGCCCGGAAGGGGCGCCGCTGCGGCTGAGCCGGGCCCCGGGCCAGCGCGCCGCCGGCGGCGATCCAGTCCGGCAGGCCGCCGTCGAGGACGGAGACCCGGACATGGCCGAACAGCCGGAACATCCACCATGCGCGGGGGGCCGTGCCGATGCCGTCGGTGGCATAGCAGACGACATGATCGCCGGTGCCGACCCCGAGAGCGCCCACCGCGGCGGCAAAGGCGTCGGCATCCGGAACCATGTGCGGCAGCGGCGAATCCGGGTCGGCCACGTCGTCGATCGAGTAGAACGCCGCACCGGGAATGTGACCGAGTTCGAATTCAGCCGCGCCGTTCCGGCGGGCCGCGGGAAGATGCCAGGAGGCGTCGAGGATGACGACCTCCGGCCGGTCGCAGGCGGCGCGCAGCCAGCGGGGGCCAACCAGCGCCGGCGTCGGGGTCCCGGTCGGCATGTCAGGCTCCGCGGTCCAGCCAGTCGGGAACGGGCAGACCGCGGTCGACGAGGAAGGAGGGATTGAAGAGTTTCGATGCGTACCGGGTACCGTGATCGCACAGCATCGTGACCACCACGTGCCCGCGTCCGAGGTCACGCGCGATGCGCCCGGCCCCGGCGACGTTGACCCCGCTCGATCCGCCGAGCAGCAGCCCCTCGTCCGCCGCCAGCGCAAAGAGGGTCCGCAGCGCCTCCTCGTCGGTCACCTGCAGCGAGTCGTCGATCCGCGCGCCCTCGAGGTTGGCCGTCACACGTCCCTGCCCGATGCCTTCGGTAACGGACGTGCCCTCGGCGCGGGGGGTCCCGGTCTGGACCCAGGCGTGCATTCCCGATCCCGGTGGATCTGCCAGAACCGTCCGGACCCTCGGGTTGCGGGCCTTCAGGCCGTCGGCGACGCCGGCGAGTGTGCCGCCGGTGCCGACGGCACTGACGAAGACGGCAACCTCGCCGTGGGTCTGGTCCCAGATCTCGGCCGCCGTGGCTTCCCGGTGGGCCTGGCGGTTCACCGGGTTGTCGAACTGATTCGCCCAGACGGCGCCGTCGGGCAGGGTTTCCGCGAGCTCGTCGGCGAGCCGCCCGGAGAACCGGATGTAGTGGTCCGGGTTCGAATACGGAACGGCGGGTACCAGCCGGAGGTTGGCTCCGATCGTGCGCAGGGCCTGTTTCTTTTCCTCGCTCTGGGTTTCCGGCATCACGATCACGGTCCGGTACCCGAGCGCCCGGCCGATCATGGTCAGCCCGATGCCGGTATTGCCGGCGGTGCCCTCGACAATGGTGCCGCCCGGCCTCAGCCGCCCGCGCCGTTCGGCATCACGGATGATCCAGAGCGCGGCCCGATCCTTGATCGACTGCCCCGGGTTCAGGAATTCTGCCTTGCCGAGAATCTCGCAGCCGGTGGCGTCCGACAGGCGCCGCAGGCGAAGGAGCGGCGTGCCGCCGACCAGTTGCGCGACGTTCGTCGCCGGAGATCCGCAGGGCGCAGGCTTCATCCTCCGGCCGGAGGCCCTCCCCCGCCCGCCCGTCGGCGGAGCATGCCTCGTTGTGGATCGTAGCCGAGCACGGCGGCAGCCAGGAAGGCGGCCGTGCAGGCCACCGTGACGGCCAGGCTGGTCCAGTGCACCTGTCCCTGGCTGGCCCAGCGGACCAGCTCCACCCCGTGCGTGAACGGGTTGAGCTGCGCTATCCACCAGACCATTTCGGCGCCGTTTTCCAGCAGCCGCCAGAGCGGATACAGCGCGCTGGAGATGAAGAACATCGGAAATATGACGAAGTTCATGGTCCCCGCGAAATTCTCCAGCTGGCGGATGTGCACCGACAGGGCCAGTCCGGCCGCGCCCAGCAGCAATCCGAACAGCACGGCGGCCGGGAACATCCACAACCACCCGGTCCACGGGGTATTGAGGCTGACCTGCAGGCCGATCAACGGCAGGCACACGATCAGGAACACGTACACTTGGAGGATGGACAGCATGGTTCCCGCAACCAGCTTGGCGGTCAGCAGGTACCAGCGCGGCAGCGGGGCGGTCAGCAGGAGGCGCATGACCCCCATTTCGCGGTCGTACACCATCGACAGCGAGGACTGCATGCCGCTGAACAGCAGCACCATGCCGACCAGTCCCGGGATGATGTACTCGAAATAGTTCACGCTCTGAACCGGATACGGGTTCACGATTCCCGGGTCGATTCCCTTGGTCGATCCGATGCCGGCCGCGAACACGAACAGCCAGAGCGCCGGCCGGACGAAGGCCGACAGCAGGCGTCCGCGCTGCTGGAAGAACTTCACGACCTCGCGGGCGGTCAGCCCGACGAGCGCGCGGAGCGCGTGGCCGACCGTCACGGGCCCGGCTCCGGAAGCGGGAACCGGCGGCAACTGCTGGTCCGCCGGTCCCGCCCCAGGGTGTCGAGATCGTTGCTCTGGTGGACGAACCCGGCCAGCGGTGCGACGGCGGTCACCCAGTCCTCCGTCGCGAGCATGACGGGCTGGCGGAGTTGGCCGTTCCAGGCGCGGAACGACAGCGCGGGCCCTTTCGCCCCGTCCAGGCGGAAGTCGGGCCCGAGCAGGTAGGCGCGAAGGTCGGGGGAAGCGGTGGAGCCGGTGCGCACGATCGCCTCCCCGACGGCGCGGACCGCGGCCCAGGCAGCCCAGTCGGTGCCTTCCATGCGGCGCCCGGTCCGGCGTTCGAAACGGCCGTGAACCTGGGGAGCCCCATGGCGGAGATAGCTCCAGTGCCACGGAGTCGGGCGCAGCCCCGCCGCCCCGGTCACCGCCGCCGGATCCTGCGTGGAATAGGGCACCGACCGGGCGAATTCCCGGTCGATGTCGGCCACGAAGACGGCCTCGTAGTCCGCGCGGCCGGTCAGCAGGTTCAGGTCGTTGCGGTCTCGCATCCGCGGATCGTTGGACAGCAGGAAGGTTCGTTCCTCGTCGATCGTGAGGGAGAACGTGCGGGCGGCGTGGCGGAAGGCCTCCGCCGTGCGGGCGTCTTCTTCAAGCGGACCCTGCAGGAGCAGGACATCGTTCCAGTTTCGGGACACCAGGTACTGGGCCACGGCGTCGGCCAGCATGCGCCGGCTGGGCATGGTGTGCAGCAGATGGGCTTCGCAGGCCTCTCCGCGCAAGCGGTCGTCCACGGCCGACACGTTGAACAGGAGAATCTCCTGGTCGCGGGTGGCGGCCGCGAGGTCGCGCACCGCGGGTCCGGGTGCGTCGATCAGGAATGCCGACGCACCGGCTTCGGCCCGGATCGCTGCCAGGGCCTCCGGCAGTTCAGATGCGCTCGCCACCCTTCGGGCGCGCAGCGTGAACCGGACGCCCGCCCGGCGACCGAGGGCCCGGACATCGGCCAGGCCGACCTCGGCTCCCGCTCGCGGGCGGCGGTCGATACGGTTGGTTTCCGAACGGATGTCGACGGGGTGGACGCCCCACTGCGTGTAGCGGATGTCGTCCGCAAGATCGAGGTAGCCGAACGCGAATTCCGGCCGCTCCTCGGCCCCCGCGGCCCAGCTCGGCAACAGGACGGCTGCGAGCAGGAGGCCGACCATTCCGTGCCGCGTCCGGGCCACGACGGCGCTATTCCCGGATCCGGACGGTATGGGGAGTGCGGCCGACGGAGACCGAGCGTACGGTGCGGTTGGCCCCGGTGTCGATCACCGAGAGGTCGTCGCTGGCGCCGTTGGTGACGATCAGGGTCGAATCGTCGGCGGTCAGGGCGGCGCCCCATACTCGGCTGCCGGCAAGGATGTAGGCTTCCACCGCACGCGTGGCGACGTCGACCCGCGCGACATGCCAAGCCCGGCCCAGCGTGACGAAGGCGGTGGTTCCGTCCCGGGTCATGACCAGGTCGACGGGCGTGATGTCGGCCTCGCGCAGGCCCCGCTTGGCAAAGCGGATGGTGTCGGTGACCTGCAGGGTCCGGGTGTCGATGATGCTGATGGTGCCCCCCAGCTCGTTGGTCACCCAGTACTCGAGGCCGTCCGGCGTGAAGGCGCCCCGCCGCGGACGGTTGCCGACCAGGATGTCCGCCAGGATGGTGCCGGCCCAAGGGTCGATCACGACCACGGTGTTGGTGCCCTCGGCGGTGACGAATACCCGCTTGCCGTCGGGGGTGAAGGTCACGCCTTCCGGCTCAATGCCGACATCCTCAATGACCGCGCGGATGGAACCGCTGGCCACATCGATGACGGTTGCCCGGGCGTCGTCCTCGTTCGAGACCACGAGAATCTCGCCCGTGGGATCCAAGTCGAAGATCTCCGGGTCATCGCCGGTCTCAATGTAGCCGGATATGGTCTTGGTGGCTAGGTCGAGAATTTCGATGCGGTCGGCCTCGCTCGCGGCGATGAACAGCGTGTCGCCGCCCGGCCCGAATCGGAGGTCGCGGGGGCGTCCCCCGGTCTCGACGACATGCTGTACTTCGAGGGTCTCGAGGTCCAGCACGACCACCGTGTCGCTGCCCTCGTTGCTCACGTACACCTCGCCGCCGCCCGCTGGGAGCACGAATCCGGCGGCGGCCAGCCCGGTGGCCGCTGCTGCCAGGTACCGATGGATCATCGAGGCCCCTCCTTGGGTCGATGGTTCGTCGTGAAATGTACCAATGTGTCGTGGAGGTTGGAAACCCCGGCGCGCCGGATCAACTCGCCCGGCGCGCCGGCTTGCCGGATGGTACCCTCGTGCAGCATGAGCACGTGGTCCGCCACTTCGGCTTCGTCGACCAGATGGGTGGCCCAGAGCACCGCCATGGATCGTTCGCGCTTGAGCTGGAGCACGTACTCGAGCAGGTCGCTCCGGCTGGGCGGGTCCAGCCCGACGGTCGGTTCGTCCATCAGCAGGATCCGGGGCTGATGGATGAGGGAGCGGGCCAGCTCGACGCGGCGGCGCTGGCCGCCGGACAGGGTGCGGGTGCGGTCGTCGATGCGGTCTTCAAGGTCCACCTGCCGGAGCTCGAGTTCGGTGCGCCTGTGAATCTCGGACGTGCTCAGCCCGTGCAGGCGTCCGTGGAAGGCGAGGTTGGCCCGGACGGTGAGGTCGAGATCCAGCGTGGCCTGCTGGAAGACGAAACCGATCGACGAGAGGGCCCGGACGGCATCGCGGCGCAGGTCCCGGCCCTGGACGCGCACCGTGCCGGAATCGGGAACGAACAGCCCGGCCAGCAACTGGAAAAGCGTGGTCTTGCCGGCCCCGTTGGGGCCGAGCAGGGAAACGTAGCGACCGGCCTGAATGGCGAACGAGACCCCTTCGAGCGCCGGCTTCCGGCCATAGCTCTTGGCGATCCCGTCGACCACGAGAAGCGGCGGGTCCTCCGTTGCGGGTTCGGGTGCGGTCATGGGGCGGGAGGTCCGGGATCGGGATCGGGGCCTAGCGTACCAGCCAGCAGGCCGCCGTGTCGGTCGAGCAGACCGCTGCGGAAGTTCAGGATTTCGGGACCCTCGGGTGTGCGGGGCCGGGCCAGCTCTACCGGTGCGTCGTGCAGGACGCGCGCGGGCGGTTGCGAGAGGAACACGATGCGGTCACCGAGGAAGATCGCCTCGTTCAGGTCGTGGGTCACGAACAGGACCGTGGTCGGTTGCGCCTGCCAGAGGTCCAGGAGAATCTCGCGCAGCCGGTTTCCGACCGGCTGGTCGAGCGAAACGAACGGCTCGTCGAGCAAGAGCACGGCCGGCTGGACCGCGAAGGCGCGGGCGAGCGCCACCCGTCGGCGCTGGCCGCCGGAGAGGCGGGTCGGATAGGCATCGAGGTGGTCTCCGAGATCCATGCGCCGCAGCAATTCGACGCCCCGCCCCTCGGCCCGGGATTCGGGATCCAGCACGATGTCGACGTTCTCGCGGACGCTGATCCAGGGGGCCAGGCGCGGCGTCTGAAACATGTAGCCCACCGCCGCCCGCATTCCCGAGTTCTCGCGGCCGATCGCGACCGATCCGTCCACGTCGTCATCCAGCCCGGCCGCGATGTTGAGCAGCGTCGTCTTGCCGCATCCGGAGGGACCGAGGAGGCAGCAGAACTGCCCGACCGGCACCTCGAACTGCAGATTTTCGATCGCAATGTGGGGCGGCGTCCTGCCTGCGCCCGCAAACTGCTTGCGGCGAACATCGACCCTCAGACCCGTCGTCACCGCCATCGCGTGCACCTGCGTTCCAAGGGCACCATGGCACCGTACTCGATGATCATCATGACCGCCACGAACGCCAGCGTGTAGGCGAGCACGGAGGCAATGTCGAACAGCTGGAAGAACTCGTGGAGCTTGAATCCCACACCGTTGCTCCGTCCCAGCAGTTCCACCACCAGGACGATCTTCCAGATCAGTGCGATGCCGCCCCGCGCGGCCGCCATGATGTAGGGGTAGAGTTGCGGCAGGAAGAAATGCAGAAAGGTGGTTCGCCGGGGGATCCGGAAGACCCGGGCCACGTCCAGGAGTTCGCGGTCGACCGCTCGGGTGCCTTCCCGCACGGTCACGACGACATTGGGGATCTTGTTGAGGGCCACGGCGACGATGGCGGCGATTTCGGTGAGACCGAACCAGACGTAGCAGAGAATGATCAGGACAAGGGCCGGCATGTTGAGAAAGAGGATGTGCCAGCCGTCAAGGACGATGTCGGCCCGGCGTCGGGCGCCCATCAGGATCCCGAGGGCCACGCCGATCACCATGGCCCCCAGGAATGCCGCTGCCACGCGCCAGAGCGTGATGCCCAGGTGGTGAAGGAGCGCTTCTTCGTGCAGGTGGTACCAGAGCGCATCCAGGACGATCCAGGGCGCCGGCAGAATCTGGCCGGACGGGTCTGCGACCGTCGCAAGGCTCCAGACGCCCAGCAGCAGGACGAACGAGCCGATCCGCAGCGCGACCGCGCTCTCCGCCACGCGCCGCAGCGCGGCGGCGGCGATCCCTAGGGGGTCGAGGGCCACAGGGTGCCGTCTGCGATGGTGGGGTGCTCCCCCACCAAGGTCCGCCCGCCGATCTGGGCCAGCACGGCGAACGCGCGGCGAATGGAATCGCGGGAATCGTGGCTGGGGTCGGGGATCCCGGACCGGAACGCGTCGCGGAGAGCATGCAGCATGGCATCGCTCTTGGCGCCGGTGCGCTTGCGGATGCGATCCCATTCGCCGTCCTCGGTCGCCAGGATCCGGCGGGCCTCGTGCGTGGCCGCGAGAAAGGCGGCCAGGGCTTCCGGACGGGCCCGAGCCCAGGCTTCGCTGAACACGTATCCGATGAGCGGCAGCGTCTCGCCCACGCCGAGGCTCGGAAGCACGTCCGGGACGGGCAGGACTTCGCGCATGCCCTGCGCCCG